>CAWGKE010000011.1:0-174814 GCA_963823075.1 uncultured Planctomycetaceae bacterium | reverse complement strand
GCACTCTAGCCGCTGAGTTAGCCGCCCATCGACCTGCCGCGGTTACGGCTTCCGTATGAGACGCACGAGGCGGAAAAAGGGTTCACGCCGTGCGCCGGAAGGGAGTGTAACGGACCCCCGGCTCCCGAGCAAGCCGCAACTCAGACCTTCGGCGGGGTCTGGATGTTGTTCGGGGCGTCCTCGAATTTGGGGGCCGTCGTCATCACCCGCTGCGGCGGACGCGGCTGCTCCAGGGCCGGCGGCTCTGGACGCGACGACGCCGTGTCGATTTCGTCCTCCAGGCCCTTCATGCCCTTCTTGAACTCGACGATCCCCTTGCCGAGGTATCGCCCCACCTCCGGCAGTTTCTTGCCGAACAGCAGGACGCCCACGCCCAGGATTATGATGATCTCCCACGGGCTGAGCGTGAACATGCCAAATACAGAAGTCATGGCTTCAACCTCTCCGTACGGGGGCACAGGACGATGGTGAGATCCTGGGGCGCCGGGGCGATGGAAGTCCCGAGGGCCGCACCGGATGTTAGTATAACAGCCGTTCGCCGTCGTCCACAGAGAAAAAAGGGCGGAGGGGAGGATTTGCGAACATGCGCACGGCTCCCGGAAAGGACGTTCAGGCAGGAACGGATTGAAGGGGCCGGAGCCACGGCGCCCTGCGGGGTATCCAACCGTGTGGATAAGAGTAGTGTAGCAGCGCCGCTTTCCCTTTGACAAGGGGCGACGCGAAAAAAATCGCCGTTTCACCAGCAGCGCACGCACAGCACGGTGCAATTGTCGCTGCCGCCGCGCTCATCGGCCGCCGCCGCCAGCCGTCGCGCCTGCTCCGCCCCGGACGGCGCCGGTCGGGCGAACTCCGCCTGAAGATCGGCCTCGTCCAGGTGGGCATGCAACCCATCGCTGGCCGCGATCAGCCAGTCGCCCGCCGTCAGCGCAATTTCGTATCGGGAAGGTGACAAATCGGGGTGCTTGCCTACCGCCTGCGACACCTCGTTGCGCGACGGGTGCGACCGGGCTTCCTTCGCCGTCAGCGTCCCCAACTCGACCATCCGCGCCACCAGCGTCTGGTCCTTCGTTCGCTGCGTCAGCCGGTCGCCGCGCTGGTGGTAGACCCGGCAGTCGCCGACGTGGCCGATCAGCGCCCGGCCGCCCCAGATCAGCACGACCTCCGCCGTCGCCCCCATCCCCTTGCACGCCGGGTCGGCCTGGGCCTTGCGGTGGACGGCGCGGTTGGCTTCCAGAAGGGCGTAGTCGATGTTTTCCACCAGCACCTCCGGCGAGGACTCCTTGAATTGCCCGGTCGGCGCCCCGGTCAGGATCGGGGCCAGCGTCGCGGCGATCGTCTGAACCGTGAGCCGGCTGGCCAGGTGGCCCGCCTCGTAGCCGCCCATGCCGTCCGCCAGCACCAGCAGGGCGATTTCCTGAAGCCCGTCGGCGCCCGACCAGATCAGGTGCTGGACGAGGAAACTGTCCTCGTTGCGCTTGCGCACGCGGCCGACCGAAGTGGCGTCGCCGATTTCCAGGCGCGGCGGCGGGGCGGACGGCTCGGCGGGTGTTGCGACGAACGGCTGCCGGCAGTGGGGGCAGTGGACCCGTGTGCCGAGGTATTGGTCCGCGACGAGGCAGGGGCCTTTGCAGGCGGGGCAGGGAATGCGGACGGGCATGGTTGGCGGGCCTCTCTCGACGGTTGGCGCGGCCCTCATGATATACCGTCCCCGACCACATGAACAGCGCGATACGGCGAGCGGCGCGGCGTCAGCCCGCCGGTGTGACTTCACCGGCGGGCTGACGCCGCGCCGCTCGCCCAACGCCGGTCAATGCGCCCCGGCCGCCGGGACGACGCCCTTGGCCGGGCTGCCGGACGCGCCGTCGCTGAGCAGCTGCCGCGTCGTCTCCGTCAGGTCTTGCGGCTTGCTGGGGTCCTTGAGCAGCAGGTCCGCGTGCGCGTCCTTCTGCAGCTCCGCGAACACTTTCGGGATCTCCATTTGTACTTTCTTGTCGAAGACCTCTTTGTAGATCCTCGGCCGCGCCGCCTCCAGGCTGACGGTGGTGTCCGCCGGAATGTGCTTGAGGCACTTGACCACCACGACGCCGTCCCGGGTGTCCGTTACGGCGCTCATCTGCCCCGGTTGCAGGCTGAACACCAGGCGCTCCAGCGCATCATCTCCGGTGGTGTGCCGACCGATGGGCTGATCCAGCGCCCCCGCTCGGGCCGCCAGTCGGGGGTTGGCCTGCATCATCGCCTTGTTGTCGAACTCCGCATCGACATCCTTGCTGTCGTGAATGATGCCCCAGATCTTGATGGCAAGTTCCTTCTCGTTCTTGGGCCAGTAGATGATTTTGCAGTCCACCTTCTCGCCGTAGTAGGCCTCGTAGCCCGCCTGGACGTCTTCCTCCGTGACCTTCACGCGATCGCGCACCAGCTTGGTCATCAGCAGCTTGGGACGCACCACGTCCTCTTTCCACTCAAAGAGACTCTTTTTATACTGCTTGAGGATGTTATCGACGAACATTTTCTCCGTTATGCCGCCGCCCATGCTGCCGATGTCCTGGGCGAACGAGGCCTCCACTTCGGCGGGCGTCACGTCGATGCCCTTGGCCCGGCAGGCTTCCTCGATGATGAGCTTGTTGACGAGCAGCGGCAGCTTGTCGGCGCCGTAGCGGGCGATGAGGTACTCGCCGAGCTGTTCGCGCGTGATGGTTTCGTTGCCGTGCAGGAAGGCGACCGGCCGCTGACAGTAATCGGCCGGCGGCGCCGTGGGCGACGCCGGCGGCGCCACGGCCGCGGGCTTGGCCGGTGCGGTCGGCTGCGCCGTCGCGCGCGGCAAGAACCGACAACCGAGGTAGCCCGCCGCTCCCAGCCCGGCGACGCACACCGCCCCCAACGCCAGCCGGCGCCAGCTCCACGCGGCGCCCTTCTTGCTGCTGCCCGCCATGTCTCGGCCTCCTCTGCCGTGAACGGCCTTTCGGCCTGTCGTCCCTTTTACTACCGGGGCGGCGAGGTATAGCCGACGCGACCGTGGCACGCAAGACCGATCCGAAACGGCGGCGAACCGACGCGCCGACAGGTTCCAGATCCACTCCGCCCCGTCCCCCGACACGTTCAACTGCGTCGGGTCCGTCAGATCCAACCGACATGCCTCCGCCGCGCAACGCTCGCCGAACGCCGACGCCTCCTCGACCGCCGCGATCACCGAGCGAACCGACGGGGCCGGCAGGGCCCGCTTGTCCCAGGCCGACGCCTCGGCCGGCTCGCCCCGCTCCCGGCAGGCGAAGACGGCCACCTTCACGTCGCGCCAGCCCTCCTGCGTGTTGACCTTGCCGGCGTCGATGTGCAACTCCCGGTCGCCCGGGGCGGCCGCGAACGCCTCCGCCGTCGCCCGTTCCTCGCGCCGGGCCGTCGCCCGCGCCGCCTCCTGGTGGCAGAGGCGGCGGATCGTCTCGTCGTCCAACTCCCAACGGGCCAACTCCGTCAGCAACGTCTCGGCCTGGGCGAACGACTGCTGCACCCCGGCCAGGCAGGCCATGCGGCGGGCGGCGGCGGTCAGCGGGACGGGCGCGGCGAGCGGCGCGGCGTAAGCCCGCCGGTGCGAGGTTCACCGGCGGGCTTACGCCGCGCCGCACGCCAGACGGTGCAGCACTTCGGCCGCCTGCGCGACTTCCTCCAGCGGGACCCACTCGTCGCAGGTATGGGCGCGGGCGATGTCGCCGGGGCCGAAGACCACGCAGGGGACGCCGGACTGGGCGAGCGGGGCCGCGTCCGTCCCGTAGGGCACGGCCGTGACGCGCCGCTTGCCGGCGACCGGCTCGGCGGCGCGGAGGAGGCGGGCGACGAGATCGGCGGAGCCTTCGGGCGAGAGGGCCGGAGCGCTGAGCCAGGGGTCGCCGCATGTGAAGTGAACCGCGTCGCCGACGCGCTCGCGGAGACGGGCGAACAGCAGGCCGGCCGCGGCGTCGGCGTCCTCGCCGGGCAGGAGGCGGCGGTCGATCTCGACGCGGCAGCGGTCGGGCACCGTGTTGACGCTGACGCCGCCCTCGATGCGGCCGACGCTGAGCGTGGCCGGCCCCAGCAGCGGATCGACGCGCGTGGCCCGCAGCTCCTCGGCGAACCGCTCGATGTGTGGTAAGAGAGCGGCCATGTGGTAAATGGCGTTGACGCCGAGTTCCGGCCGGGAACTGTGGCACGACTTGCCGTGGGCGACGAGGTCCCAGCGGACGGCCCCCTTGTGGGCGTGGACGACGTCCAGGCACGTCGGCTCGGCGACGACGGCCTCCACCGGCCCGGCCGTCCCGCCGCGCAGATCGGTCTTTGCCAACTTTTGCACGCCGAGAAAGGTGAATTCCTCGTCCACGGTGCAGGCCATGACGACGCGGGCCGCGCCGGCTGGCTTGTCGCGGACCAGGCGGGCGAAGGCCGTGAGCATGGCCGCCATGCCGCCCTTCACGTCGCAGGCGCCGCGGCCGTAGAGCCGGCCGTCCTCGACGCGGGCCGCGAACGGGTCGATGGTCATGCCGTCGGTGGGCACCGTGTCCTGATGCACTTCCAGGACGAGGGTGCGGCGGGCGCCCGCCGGCTCATACCAGGCGAGGATGTTGTCGCGCTGCGGCGCGACGGCTTGCCGCTCCCAGCGGACGCCGAGGTTGCGGAAGAAGTCTTCGAGGTAGGCGGTGACGCGATGCTCGAAAACGTCGGGGCCGCGGAGGTCGCGGCCCATGGGGTTGACGCTCGGCAGCGACACCAGATCGCGCAACAGACGGGTGGTTTCGAGCATGAATGCACCCAAATGGGTTAGCCGCGACGCGCCAGCGGAGCGCCTGGGGGCGGAGCGCTCCGCTGCGCGTCGCGGCTAACCGGATCGCATACTCACAGGTTCAACAGCTTGCAGGCGTCGGCGTATCCGGGCGCCGGCCGGCCGTACTCGCTGGCGGTGACGCGGGCCAGGCCGACGAGCTGCCGCCACCGGAACGCGGGACGCAGCGACGCGAACTCCTCCGACGTGGTGCGGTAGTACTTCTCGGCGTGCAGCGCTCCATCTTCGCTGACGGCGAAGCGCAGCAGCAGATCGAGAACAGGACGAGGCGGATGGCCTTCATCGCCATAGCGCTGGACGGCGGCGCACGCGCCGGCCTGGTCGTTGTGCTTGACGGCGTCCTCGGCCGCCGCCAGGAGCGCGGCGGCGTCGCCGGTCTTGATCTTTTCGCGGGCCTCGGCGCGGGTACGGGTCCCACTTCAGGAAGTCGCCGCCCCGGTCGCTGCGGTCGAAGGCGCACTGGTAGGCGCCGAGGATGAGGCAGGCGACGCCGTTGCGCGCGTCGGAATAGCGGGCCATGTTCCGCCAGGCGTTGGCCGAGTCGCAGGCGTGGACGCCGATGCCGTCGCCGTGGACGCTGCCGGCCGGCTTGGCGTCGTTGACCGCCTTGGGTCGGCCGTTGTCGCGCAGCACCAGCTGGTTGGCGGCCAGCGATAGGGCCTCGCCGATGGCGTCGGGGGCGATCCCCTCGGCCAGGGCGGCGGCCACGGCGTCGGCGGCCTGCTCCGGCGTCGAGCCGAAGATGGTTTGGCTCAGCTTGTCCACCCAGGCATCCTCCGCCGCCTTCGTGCCGGCGGGTTTGCCCATGAGCTTGTACTGGTCGAACAGCTTCGGCAGTACGTCGCGGGCGGCGGGGCGCGTCCCCTCCTTGTGGCCTCCGCCTCCAAACGCATTTCGGACGCAGTAATGCACCGACTGGCGCAGCAGGACCTGGGCGAAGTCCATGCCGATGATGCCGGCCAGCATCCAGGCGCGGTGCGGCAGGACGACGCGGTGGACCTCCAATTCCTCTTGCACCGAGGGCAGAAGCTGATTGAAGGCGTCGTCGGGCTTGCCGCGGCAGAGGGCGGCGAAGGTCTGGTCGGCGGCGGCCATGTCCTTGTGATCGACGGCGGCGCGCAGGGCGTCGGCGCCGGATTTGTCAGTGGGCAGGTCGGCCGGCTTGATGGGACGGAGCGTGTCGGCCCCGTTGGCGCCGCCGTGGCCCTGGAGGCAGGTCGCATTGCGATAGAGGACTTTGAAGACCGGCAAGGGCCGGCGCTCCTCGGGCAGCTCCTGCGCCATGTGGAAGGCCGGGGCCAGGGCCATCATGGTGTGGAAGGCGGTGTAGTCCTCGCCGCCGAAGGCGCGGGCGTTGGCCAGGGCGGCGGCGGCCGTGAGCTGCGTCAGGTCGGCGCCGTTGCGCAGGCGCTCGGCCAGCAGCGGCTGGAGCTTGTCGGGCGGCGTCTCCTGCATCAGCGCGACAAGCGAATCGAGCTTGCCGAAGGTCAGCCGCTCGGGCGCCTCGTCGGCGCAGAGCCGCCGGGGAAGAGGTCGGCGACCAGGGCCGGGCCGACGCTGGCGACGATCATGCCTCGTCCCACGTCCTTCAGGAAGGCTCGGCGATTGTGCTGCATTGGGGTCGTCCTCCGCGAGGGGGTGTGGTGCGACCGCCGGTTCCTCGCCGGGCCGGCGGCCGGAATGGGAAGGTAAGGAGGTGTGAGGAGCCGCATCGCGGGCGACGGACCCCAACTCAGGAGAGACCCGGGGCTGGTCACACCACCTAAGGGATGAGTATCAGCGTAACGCGCCGGGCGCCGCACGCAAGCGAAAAGAGGGAAAGAAACGAGGGTGCGAAAAGGGAATCCGCGTTCCCGTTCGCTCTGGCGAGGAGAAAAAAGGCCGCGGAATTATTCTTCCGATCTCATGCACTTTTTGATTGCCTTCCGCGCGGTTGGTCCGGTAAAGTGTGGAGACGTTACGGGAAGACATGCGGATCAGTCGCGTCGCCACGGCCTCCGGGCCGTTGCTGGCCGCTCATCCACGGAGAGCCCACCGTGGCCGAAGGCAGGTTCAATTTCGACGAGCTTCTCGCCCCCATTCCGGGCGGCGAACCAGCCGGGCCGGCATCGGCCTTTTACGAGCTGCGGCCGCAATTCGAGGAGATGCGCCGCGAGGTGACGCCCGACCGCGACAGCCCGGTCCAGGGGGAATCGAAGGTCGCCGACTGGCGCGGCGTGGAGCGCAAGGCCAGGGAAGCCCTCGCGGAAACCTCCAAAGACCTGCGCCTTGCCTGCTATCTGCTGGAGGCGCAGGTCCGAATCAACGGCTTCGCCGGAGCGCATGACGGCCTGAAACTGCTGCGGCTGCTGGTGGAGCAGTGCTGGGACCGGCTGAACCCGCCGGCGGACCCGGAAGACGCGGAGGTGCGGGCCGGGCCCTTCAACTGGATCGACGATCCCGACTTCGGCCTGCGCTTCCCGACCACGCTGCGCCTGGCGCCGTTGCTGATCGGCGCGGACAAGACGTACAGCTACAACGACTGCCGGCCGCAGGCCAAGGACGAGGCCGCCCAGACGGTGCGGGTCGAGGTGGATCGCGCCGTCGCGACCGTCCCGCCCGCCAACCTCACTGCCGTGCTGACCGAGGTGCGCGGCGCCCTGGAAGAGGTGCAGAAGCTGACGGCGGAGCTGTCGGCCAAGCTCGGCGCGGCGGCGCCGACCCTGAACACCGTCCGGCAAGTGCTGGAGGAGTGCCGGACTTTTTTGGAACAAATCCTCCAGAAGCGGCCGGACGCCGCGGCAAAAGCGGATACAGGAGCGGTGGACGGCGCGCCCGCCGGGGCCGCCCCCGGCGCGGCGACCTCCCGCGCGGAAATCTACCGCCAGCTCGAGCAGGCGGCGCTGGCGCTGCGGGACCTCGAACCGCACAGCCCGATTCCGTATCTCCTGCTGCGGGCGGTCGAGCTGGGCAAGATGCCATTCCCGACGTTGATGGTGGAACTGGTGCGCGAGCCGGTTGTGCTTACGCAGCTGAGGCGGGAACTGGGCATCAAGGAGCCGCCGGCCGCACCAACCGAGTCATGATCGATCCGTCGGAGCCGCGACCGTAAGGGAGCGGAGAGAAGACCGCTCCCTTATGGTCGCGGCTCCGAAAGACCCCTTTTTCTGGAGGAAACCGTCGATGGCAGCCAGCAGCAGGCAACACACCCTGGACCGCGTGCGGCGGCCGCGGGTGCAAATCACCTACGACGTGGAGACCAACGGCGCCATGCGCAAGGTCGAGCTGCCGTTCGTGATCGGCGTGCTGGGCGACCTGTCCGGCATGCCCAAAGAGGCGCTCAAGCCGCTCAAGGATCGCAAGTTCGTGCCGATCGACCGCGACAACTTCGACAAGGTGCTGGCCAAGATGGAGCCGCGCCTGGCCCTGCGCGTGCAGAACCGTCTCACCGACGAGAACACCAAGCTCGGCGCCGAGCTGACGTTCAAGGAGCTGGACGACTTCGAGCCGGCCCGCGTCGCCGAGCAGATCCCGGCCCTCAAGGACCTGCTCGACATGCGCTTCCGCCTGGCGCAATTGCTCAGCAAAATGGAGGGCAACGAGAAACTCGAGCGGCTGCTCGAACAAATCCTGACCAACGCCGACCAGAAAGCGTCGCTGGCCCAAAAACTCGGCGTCGCCGCCGGCGAAGCCCCGAAAACCGAAGCCAAACCCGAGGAGACGAAATCGAGCACCGCCCCCCAACAAGCCGCCGCGGCGGCCGGCGCCTCCACCCAGGAAGCGCCCGACCTGCTCGACCAAGTGATTGCCGCGACCCGGCCGCAGTCGGACAAAGAGAAGGAAAATGCGAAGACATACATTGAGGAGTTCGTCCGAAGCATCGTCAAGCCGGAGCAAGTCGTCTCCAAGGACGTGGAGCAGAACATCAAGTATTGCATCGCCGAAATCGACAAGAAGCTGTCCTCGCAGCTCAACGAGGTCATGCACGACCCGGCCTTCCAGAAGCTGGAGGGCAGCTGGCGCGGCCTGCACTACCTCGTCCACAAGCCCGAGAGCGACGAGGGCCTCAAGATTAAGGTCCTCAACGTCAACAAAAAGGACCTGCTGAAGGATCTGGAGAAGGCCGTCGAGTTCGACCAGAGCACGCTGTTCAAGAAGATCTACGAGGAGGAGTACGGCCAGCTGGGCGGCGAGCCGTATGGAATGCTGGTCGGCGACTACGAGTTCAGCCGCACGCTCGACGACATCAACATGCTCAAGCTGCTCTCGGGCGTGGCCTCCGCCGCCCACGCGCCGCTGGTGGCCAACGCCAGCGCCAAGCTGTTCAACATGGACCGCTTCACCGAGCTGTCCGCCCCGCGCGACCTGACCAAAATCTTCCAGGGCGTGGAGTACATGGCCTGGAAGTCGTTCCGCGACTCGGAGGATTCGCGCTACGTCGCGCTGACCATGCCGCGCGTCCTGGGCCGGCTGCCCTACGGCGAGGAGTTCAAGCGCGTCCACGAATTCAACTTCGAGGAGTTCGTGGACGGCAAGGACCACGACAAGTACCTGTGGATGGGCGCCGCCTGGGCCTACTCCGCCAACGTCTCCGACGCCTTCTGCAAGTACGGCTGGATGGCCCGCACCCGCGGCGTCGAGGCCGGCGGCAAGGTCGAGGACCTGCCGGTCCACACCTTCCCGACCGACGACGGCGACGTGGCCGTCAAGTGCCCGACGGAGATCGCCATCACCGACCGGCGCGAGTTCGAGCTGTCCAACCTCGGCTTCCTGCCGCTGTTGCACAGCAAGAACAACGACTTCGCCGTCTTCATGGGCGCCCAGTCGTGCCAGAAGCCGAAGACCTACTTCGAGGAGGACGCCAACGCCAACGCCCAGCTTTCGGCCAAGTTCAACTACATCATGTGCGTGTCGCGCTTCGCTCACTACCTCAAGGTGATGGCCCGCGACAAGATCGGCAGCTTCATGGAGCTGTCGGACTGCGAGCGGTGGCTCAACCGCTGGATCAACAACTACGTCGTCGCCAACCCGGAGACGGCCGGCGACGAAACCAAGGCCAAGTCGCCGCTGTCCGAGGCCAAGATCGAGGTGCGGGCGGTCAAGGGCAAGCCGGGTTGGTACGAGGCGGTCGCCTGGCTGCGGCCGCACTACCAGCTGGAGACCCTGACGGCCTCCATGCGCCTGGTGGCGGAGGTGCCCAAGAAGTCGAGCTGACGGCCCACGGAGCGCCGGTGCGGGACGGCCCGCACCGGCGCTCTTGCCGCGGATCGCCGTCTTCTCCGCACACATCCACCCATCCGGCGGGGAAACGAAGGGAAAAGTGTCCGGTCTCGACCGTCGAATTACATGAAGGTTACAGAGGACAGGGAACAGGGCCGCGGGAGAACGGGCGACGAACGCCCCCCGCCGGCCGCCTCCGGCAGCCGGTCGCGCTGTCCCCGGCTGGATCACCCGTGAAACGACGTCGGACAGCTTCACACCGTTCCGTTCAGGAGATCGACGCATGGCACTCTTTGACGCGTTTTTGGAGCTGAAGGGGATCGAAGGGGAATCGACGGACTCGAAAATGAAGGGCAAGATCGAAGTCGATTCCTTCTCATGCAGCGCCACCCAGACGGGCACGCAGCACCACGGCGGCGGCGGCGGCGCCGGCAAGGTCAAGATCAGCGACTGGCACTTCACCAAACACTACGACAAGGCGTCCGTCCAGCTGTGGCTGTCCTGCTGCACCGGCGCGCACTTCGATACGGCGACCCTCACCTGCCGCAAGGCCGGCGGCGAGCAGGAGCCCTATCTGATCATCACGTTCAAGGACGTGCTGATCTCGTCTTACAACCTCGGCGGCCACAGCAAGGGCGACCTGCCGATCATGGACGAGTTCAGCCTCAACGTCGGCTCGATCAGCAAGGAGTACAAGACCCAAACCTCCAAGGGCACGGTCGGCTCCCCGGTCAAGGCCGGCTGGGACTGCAAGGCGAACGCGAAGATCTAACGCCGCGCCCGCCCGACGGGGCGCGAACACCGGGGCGGCTCGTGGCCGCCCCGGTTTCCCCAGCCCGCGACCTTTAAGGAGTCGTCCATGAGCAGCACAGCAAGAATCAAGCTCACCGGAAACGTGGGAGGCAACGACTTCAGTTCCTTCGTCGATCTGGGCGGCGGGCTGATGGATGCCAACTGGTGGTTGGGAACCAACCTCGGCAGCGGCTACGGCCAACGCTGGGTCCACGACAAGCATCGCAACGCGATCCTTCTAAGAAGCGACCGGTATGTCCGCGACCCCAACGACCCCGACATGGACCCGGTCGTCGCGCACGCCACGGCCGCGCAGCTGAACCTCGACGGCCACTTCTGGGTCCTGTTTCCCTTCGACGTGGGACAGACTGGCGACGGCGTCGTGTTCAACGGCCAGGGTCTGCCGGCCGGGGTCTACAACTATCAGGTCCTGCAGGTGACGTGACGGCCCGATGACTTCAAACGGACGACACGAGAACCAACCCATGCGGTGCGGCGACCGTTGTCGATGAACGGAAACCAGTCATGAACGCGACCGAACTCTATAAGGCGGGTCAGCTGTCGGCCGCCGTCGAGACGCAATTGCAGGCCGTCAAGGCCAATCCCGGCGATCAGGGCAAGCGCCTTTTCCTGTTCGAGCTGCTGGCCTTCTCCGGCGACCTGGAGCTGCGCTCGGCGGCAGATCGACGCGCTGCGCTACGACGACCCCGAACTGGAAAAGGCGGCCGACGCCTATCGCAAGCTGCTGGAAGCCGAAAAGCTGCGGCGGCAGCTGTTCTCCGGCGGCCTGGCCCCGCGCTTCCTGGCTGAGGCGCCCGAACATGTCCGCCTGCGCCTGGCGGCGGTCGATTGTCTCCGCGAGGGCAAGCCGGCCGACGCCCAGGCCCTTCTGGAGAAGGCGGCGGAGGCCAGCCCCGCCGTGCGCGGGCGGCTCAACGGCAAGCCCTTTGAGCACCTGCGCGACGCCGACGACCTGTTCGGATCGGTCCTCGAAGTCCTGTCGCAGGGGGCCTATTACTGGGTCCCCCTGGAACAGGTCGCTTCCCTGGCCATGAGCGCGCCGCGCTCTCCCCGCGACCTGCTGTGGGCCGCCGCTCATCTCGACGTGCGGGACGGCCCCGAGGGAGACGTGTTCCTGCCGGCCCTTTATCCCGGCACTCACGAACACGCCGACGACGCTGTCAAGCTTGGACGCGCGACCGATTGGAAGGGCGGGGAGGCCGGGCCGGTGCTGGGCGTCGGCTTGCGGACCTTTCTGGCCGGCGACGACCCCATCACCCTGCTGGACTGGCGCGAGCTGGAAATCGACTGACGCCTTTTTCGGAGCGCGTCCTTCGCGCCGGCCGCGCCCGCGGCGCCTACAAGGTCCTTTCCATCTCGTATTAGGAGGCGTCGACGATGCCAGTCTTTAAGCCCACGACATGGCGACTGACCGACTCGGGCGGCGGCGAGCTGACGGTGGGGTTGAGCAAACTCCTCTTCGCCGGCGGTACCGGCGGGGCCTTCTTTGTCCAGGAAGACTCCGCGGCCGGCCCCGTGACATTACCGTTCGCCGCGGCAGAGTTCGGGGGCGGTCTGGCTGTATCCGCTGGTGGACCCGTTGCGGTCGCGCTGACGGTCCCTGGGATGCCATCGGTTGGCAGTGGCCGAGTCTTTTTCAACCCCCTTCGCTCTTTCGGCAGTTTCGGCCTGAACGATATCAAGGGCATGTACGTGGCCCTGACGCTCACTGGGGGCGTCGGCTTCGCCGGGAATGGGGCGATCGTGTTTCTCAATACCTCTTCCACAGTGGCGAGCCTTCTCGTGGCCAGTGGCCTGGGAATATCCGCCGCGCTCCCGGCGTGTTTGCTCCTTTCCAAGGGGGTGGCGAAGGTCGCCGGCACCTCTGCCACGAGCAGCGCCGGCGCGTCGTTGACGCTCGCCACCGGGGCGATCTTTTGAGCGCCGCCCGCCCGGTCGTGGCGGCGCTCCCGAGTCCGCCGGCGACGCCGGCAAGCACGGGCGCGCGATCGACTGGAAGGGCGACGACCCCCTCACCCGGCTGGAATGGCGCGAGCTGGAAGTCGGCTGACGGGTATCGAACCAACGACCCATGCGGTGCGGCCGGCGCGGCCGCGGGAGGCGATCATGCCGGACGACGGTTTGCCGGATATGCGGGGTCAAATGACTCTGCAATACGAAGACGGCAAGTTCTCTCTCCAGGTCACCGGCCCCCAGTGGCCGAACAACAGCAACATCAACCCCACGGCGACGATCTCCTACGATCCCGCCAAGAAGAAGTTCTCGTTCAAGCCGGGCCTGTCGTCCACGGGAAGGCTCAACCCCGGCGTCCCCACGACGGACGGGGCCGGCGCCCCGGTGTACGACAAGGACTACGACTACGACCTGACGGACCTGCCGGACGACCTCAAGAAATACATCGGGAACGGCCCGCACCACGGCCCTCCCGCGGCGCTTCACGCGCCCGACCCGAACTTCCTGTGGCTGGGCGATCACTGGATGACCTACCAGGAGTACAACATGAACCGCAAGGTCATGGACGCCATGCCGACGCGGCCCGCGTGGTACACGCCCCCGGCCGGCGGCGTCGATCTGTTCGCCTTCCACGCCGGCTCGATCCTCTATCCGCCGATGCCGGAGCCGATGTTCAATTGGATGGTCTGCAAGGCCAGGGACGCGCGAATGAGCCAGATGTTCAAGTGATGTGGCCAGGATTCCGTCGAATCCGCAGCCGATCCCAGTCTGATTTCCGCATATGTTAACGGGGGACACGGCGCCCCGCCAACCACGACGCGTTCAGGAAAGGATCAAACATGTCTCGCCATCTGACCGGACCGGAAGAGAATTTTCTCCGGGAGGTGTTCGGCAACACGCTGCCGTACAGCCGCATGTACATTTCTGACGGATCGGGCGCCGGCAACGCCCCGTACACGACGCGGAACATCACCGATTACACGCTCCACCTCGGCCCGGACATGTTCAAGGGCATTCTCTGGTCGCAGTCATTCCGTGAAACCTTCGTCCACGAATCGACGCACGTGTGGCAGGGGCATCACGAGTGGTTCCCCTGGGGATTCATGGTCAACTCGCTGCTGCACCAAGGCTGGGCCATCGTCACCCACGGCGACCGCGACTACGCCTACAGGTACCAGTACGGCAAGTCGTGGGACGACTACAACGTCGAGCAGCAGGCGATGATCGTGGAAGATTGGTATCGCGGCGGCATGAAGGAAACGGATCGTCTCTTCTGGTACATCTCCCATCAGGTCCGGGTTGGGAAGAACTGACGGGCGGCGAGGGAGGACGCGGGGATTGGGCGGCGCGGGGGTCTCCCTCCTTCCCCTCCGCCCCATTCCGCCGTATCCTAGGGTTGGTTCCATGGACGCGCGGCTCCTTTCCACGCGAGGCCCGGCATCGCGCGCGGCGAAACGCAACCCAGTCTGACGCCTTCCCTGCTGGACCGTTTCATCGACCCGGCCTTCCAGCACGAGGCCCCGCCGCGCGGCTTCAGCGTGGCCGAAACCATCGACGTGGTGCGCCGCGACCTCGAAGACCTGCTCAACACCCGTCAGTCCAGTCACAGCGTCCCGGCGGGGTTCGACGAGGTGCTGCGCTCCCTGGTGGCCTTCGGGATGCCCGACCTGACCAGTCTCGACGCCATTTCTCCGCAGCAGCGCGAGGAGATCGGCCGGGTGCTGGAGAAGGTGGTCGAGCAGTTCGAGCCGCGGCTGCGCGACGTGCGGGCCACGCTGGTCGAGGGGGGCGCGGCCAAGATGCGCACGCTGCGCTTTCGCATCGACGCCCGGCTGCGCGTGGAGCCGGCGCCCGACGTGGCCTTTGAAACCGTCCTGGAGCTGGCCAGCGGCCTCTCCGCCGTGCGGCGCGCCGACTCATGAGCGAAACCCTCTACCCCTATTACGAGCGGGAGCTGGTCTTTATCCGGCAGCTGGCCCAGGAGTTCGCCCGCCAGTTCCCGGCCGCGGCGGGCCGGCTGCTGCTGGAGCCGAACCGCAGCGTCGATCCGCACGTCGAGCGCATGATCGAGGCGTTCGCCCTGCTGGCCGGCCGCGTCCACCACAAGCTCGACGACGAGTTCCCGGAACTCACCGACGCTCTGCTCGGCGTCCTCTACCCGCACTACCTGGCCCCGATCCCTTCGATGAGCGTCGTGCAGTTCGCGCTCAACCCGGCGCAGGCCCAGCTGCCCGAGGGCTTCCCCATCCCGGCCCACACGAAGCTCAGGACGCGCGACGTGATCGACGGCCTGCGCTGCGAGTACCGCACCGGCTACCCGGTGACGCTGTGGCCGGTCGCCGTCGCCGAGGCCCGCCTGGCGACGCCGCCGTTCCCGCCGGGCTGGAAGCCGCCGCCGCGCACCGCCGCCGCCCTCCGGCTGCAAATCGAGTGCGTCAGCGAGATCCCGTTTTCCGCCCTCACCCTGTCGCGGCTGCGCCTCTTCCTCTTCGGCGACAACGCCGTGATCGGCGGCCTGTACGAGCTTCTGTTCAACCACGCCCGGCAGGTGGTGTTTCGACCGCTGGAACGGGCCACGTCGCTGCAGCCGGTCGTGTGCGAGCCGCGCGAGGCGCTCCGGCCGGTCGGCTTCGAGGCCGACGAGGGGCTGCTGCCCTACGGCCGGCAGTCGTTCCCCGGCTACCGGCTGCTGACGGAGTTCTTCGCCTTCCGCGCCAAGTTCCTGTTCATCGACCTTTGCGGATTCGACAAGGTCCACGACGCCGGCTTCCAGCAGAAGCTCGAAGCGGTGATCTTCCTGGACCGCACGGAGCCGAACCTGGAGCAGGCAGTGGAGGCGTCCACGTTCCGGCTCGGCTGCGCGCCGGTCGTCAACCTGTTCGAGCAGACGGCGGAGCCGAAGCCGGTGACGCAGACGCGGCCGGAGTACCTCGTCACGCCCGACGTGGCTTTCCCGCTGGGCATGGAGGTGTACTCGGTCGAGTCGGTGACGAGCGTCGATCCGACGAAGGGAGCGACGACGGAGTATCAGCCGTTCTACTCGTTCCGGCACGGCGGCGGCCGGGACGTGAGCCGCGCCTTCTGGTACGCGGAGCGGCGGCCCGCGACCGGCGAGGGCGACAACGGGACCGACGTCTACCTGCACCTTGTCGATCTGGATTTCGACCCGAAGGCGCCGGCCGAGGGAGGCGCTGGTGGTGCGGACGCTGTGTACGAACCGCGATTTGCCGCTGAAATTGCAGAAGGCCGGCGAAGACCTGGCCTTCGACTGGGACTTCGCCGGGCCGGTCGCCGGCGTGCGCTGCCTGCGGTCGCCGACGACGACGCTGCGGCCGCGGTCGCGCCGCGGCGCCCACTGGAAATTGATATCGCATTTATCCCTGAACCATCTGTCGCTGACCGACCCGGTGGACGGTCGGGCGGCGCTGCAGGAGGTCCTGCGTTTGTACGACTTTTCGGACCCGCAAAGCGGCCGCCAGCTGGCGGCGGTCAACGAACAGATGATCGAGGGCGTGCTGTCGGTGTCGAGCCGGCCGGTGGTGCGGCGGACGGGGGCGGCCACGTCGAGCGGCTTCGCCCGCGGCCTGGAGGTGACGGTTGAGTTCGACGAGCAGAAGTACGTCGGGGCGGGGCTGTACCTTTTCGCTTGCGTGCTGGAGCGGTTCCTGGGACTGTATGTGTCGGTCAACTCGTTCAGTCAGCTGGTGGCCGTGACGCGGCAGGGGCAGGTGTTGCTCAAGGACCGGCCGCCGCGGGCGGGGGAGCAGCCATTATTGTGAACCGTTCGCCCTTCGTTTAGCCGCGACGCGCAGCGGAGCGCTCTCCCCCGAGCGCTCCGCTGCGCGTCGCGGCTAAACGGAAACGTGAGTCGTTTCCATGAACGTCGCAGAGCGCCTGTACGCCGAAGGCTGTGCGTTCGACTTCTTCCAGGCGGTGCGCGTGCTGGCGCGGCTGGACCCCACGCGCCGGCCGGTCGGCCAGGCCGGGCCGCCGCGCGACGAAGTCGTGCGCTTCCGCGCGCACCTGTCGCTGTCCTTCCCACCCAGCGCCATTGACGAGATCGCTCCGCCCACGCGCGACCTGCCGGCGCCGCTGATGACGGTGACGTTTTTCGGCCTGACGGGGCCGAGCGGCGTCCTGCCGCGGCACTACACGGAACACCTGATCCGTCAGGAGCGCGAGGGCAAGGGGGCGGAGAAGCACGCCTTCCGGGCCTGGCTGGACCTGTTCAACCACCGATTGATCTCGCTATTCTACCGGGCGTGGGAGAAATATCGCTTCTACCTGGCCTACGAGCGCGGCGCCTGCACCCGGCCGGGGCCGGACCCATTCACGGCCGGCCTGTTCAGCCTGGTCGGCCTGGGCCTGCCGTCGCTGCGCGGCCGGCTCCAGGTGGCCTGTCGTGATGAGGCGGACGGCCGGCCGCGCGAGCGGGTGCTGGCCCGCATCGACGACCTGGCGCTTCTGTATTATGGAGGACTGCTGGCGCAGCGGCCGCGCTCCGCGGTCGGCTTGCAGGCGATCCTCGAAGACTATTTCGACCTGCCGGTGCGCGTGCAGCAGTTCCACGGCCGCTGGATGGAATTCGACCCCGCCGGCCGCTCGCGCCTGGGCGAGGCGAACTCCGCCCTGGGCGAGGACCTGACGGCCGGCGAACGCGTCTACGACGTGCAGAGCAAGGTCCGTCTGCGCGTCGGTCCGCTGCCGCGCGCCCGGTTCGACGCCTTCTTGCCGGATCGACGCCCGTACCGGAGCGGAAATCGCTCTTTTTGCTGGTGCAGCTGGCCCGGCTGTACTTGGGGCCGGAGCTGGACTTCGACGTGCAGATGGTGCTGCGCGCGGCGGACGTGCCGCCCTGCCGCATGAAGGGCGCGACCGGCGCCGGCCCGCGCCTGGGATGGAACACCTGGCTCTGCACGCACACCGTCGAGCAGGACGCCGACGACGCCGTTTTTGAAGGCGAAGAAGTGTATTTAGTCCATAGTCCATAGCCCATAGCCGTTTTGTCTTTGCTATGGACTATGGACTAAAAGGAGGATACCCGTGGCTGTCATGCTCGGATCGAACGACCCCGACGTGCGGAAACACCTGGCCGGCAAGCTCAATCCGCTGTGCCGCAAGGCGCTCGAGAACGCCCTCGGCCTGTGCATCGCGCAAACGAACGAGGAAGTGGAAATCGAGCACTGGCTGCTCAAGCTGCTGGAGCCGGCCGAAAGCGACCTCACTCGTCTCCTCAAGCACTTCGACGTCAACTCGGGACGGCTCCAGCGCGAACTGACGACCGCGGTGGAAAAGATGAAGCGCGGCCATCGCGGCGCCTTTCTGGCCGCCGACGTGATTCACTGGATGCAGGCCGCATGGGTGCTGGCCTCGCTCAAGTACCGGAACAACGTCATCCGCTCCGGCTTCCTGCTCCAGGCGCTGCTGACGGACGAAAAGCTCAAGCACTGGCTGAGCGGCGCCATCCCGGAACTCGCCCGGATTCCCGCCGACCGCCTGGAGCGCGACCTGGGCGCCGTGATTGAAGCGTCCCCGGAGTCGCAGTTCGAGGCGACCGCGGCGACCGCCGCACCGTCGGGCGGCCCCGGCCCCGCGGCCGGCTCGAAGACCCCCTCGCTGGACCAGTTCACCATCAACCTCACCGACCGGGCCAAGAAGGGCGACATCGACCCGGTCATCGGCCGCGATTTCGAGATCCGGCAAGTCATCGACATCCTGACGCGGCGGCGGCAGAACAACCCGATCCTGACCGGCGAGGCCGGCGTCGGCAAGACGGCCGTGGTCGAGGGGTTCGCGTTGCGCGTCGTCGCCGGGGACGTGCCGGAGGCGCTGAAAAACGTGGCGGTGCGGACGCTCGACCTGGGCCTGTTGCAGGCGGGGGCCGGCGTCAAGGGCGAGTTCGAGAACCGGCTCAAGTCGGTCATGGCCGAGGTCAAGGCGTCGCCGCAGCCGATCATCCTCTTCATCGACGAGGCCCACACCATCATCGGCGCCGGCGGGGCGGCCGGCCAGGGCGACGCCGCCAACCTCCTCAAGCCGGCCCTGGCCCGCGGCGAGCTGCGCACCATCGCCGCCACCACCTGGGCCGAGTACAAGAAATACTTCGAGGAAGACGCCGCCCTGAAACGCCGCTTCCAGGTCGTCAAAGTGGATGAACCGGACGTGGAAAAGGGCGTGCGGATGCTGCGCGGCATCACGCCGACGCTGGAGAAGCACCACAAGGTCGCGGTGCTGGACGAGGCCGTCGAGGATGCCGTCAAGCTGTCGCACCGCTACATTGCGGATCGCCAATTGCCGGACAAGGCGGTGAGCCTGCTGGATACGGCCTGCGCTCGCGTGGCGCTGAGCCAGTCGGCGACGCCGCCCGCCGTGGAAGACTGCCGACGCGAGATCGACCACCTCCAGACCGAGATCAACGCCCTGCGGCGCGAGGAAGCGGCCGGCTCCGCCCACGACGTCCGCCTCGGGGAGCTGACAGCGGCGAAGGACAAGGCGGAGGCGCGCAAGGCGGACCTGGAGAAGCAGCTGGAGGAGGAGCGCAAGCTGGCGGTGCAGGTGACGAAGCTGCGCTTCGCGCTGCAGAACCCCAAAGCCGCTGAGGGCAAGGGCGACGGCAAGCACGGCGAGCGCCCGGCGACGGCGGCGGAGGCGGCCACGGTGCGGGAGCTGCTGCGCTTGCAGGAGCAGCTGGCGAAGTTGCAGGGTGAGACGCCGCTGGTCCATCCCGTGGTGGACCGCCAGGCCGTGGCCGATGTGGTGTCCGGCTGGACCGGCATCCCGGTGGGCAAGATGGTGCTGGACGAGATCAAGACGGTGCTGTCGCTGCGGGAGAGGCTGGAGGAGCGCGTCATCGGCCAGCGGCAGGCGCTGGACGCCGTCGCCGAGCGCATCAAGACGGCCCGCGCCGGCCTGATCGACCCGCGCCGGCCGATCGGCGTCTTCCTGCTGGTCGGCCCCAGCGGCGTCGGCAAGACCGAAACCGCCCTGGCCCTGTCCGAGATCCTCTACGGCGGCACGCGCAACCTCGTCGTCGTGAACATGTCCGAATACAAGGAGGAACACAAGATTTCGCGCCTGACCGGCTCGGCGCCGGGCTACGTCGGCTTCGGCCAGGGCGGCGTCCTCACCGAGGCCGTGCGCCGCAAGCCGTACAGCGTCGTGCTGCTCGACGAGGTGGAGAAAGCGAATCCGTCGATCCAGGAAATCTTCTATCAGGTCTTCGACAAGGGCACGCTGCAGGACGACCGCGGCAACGAGGTGGACTTCAAGAACACGATCATCCTGCTCACGTCGAACGTCGGCACCGACACGATCATGCGGCTGTGCGCCGACCCGGACACGACGCCGAACGCGGCGGGGCTGGCCGAGGCGCTGCGGCCCGACCTGCTCAAATCGTTCAAGCCGGCGCTCCTGGGTCGGATGGTCGTGGCGCCGTACTTCCCGCTGGCCGACGAGGTGATCCGCGGCATCATCCGGCTGCAGCTGAAGCGGGTCGGCGACCGGCTGGCGGCCAGCCACAAAGCGACGTTCTCCTACGACGATGCGGTGGTGGGGGCGATCGCGGCGCGGTGCAAGGAAGTGGAAAGCGGCGCCCGCAACGTGGACCACATCATCACCGGCACGCTGCTGCCGACCATTTCGCAGGAGTTCCTGGGCAAGCTGGCGCAGGGCGAAACGGTGCAAAAGGTGTCGATCGGCCTGGATCCGGCGGGGCAGTTCACGTACTCGTTTGCGTGAACCGAAGGGCGAGCCGGGGCGCCGTCGTTATTTGTCCTTTTTCTCCTCCGGTTTGTCCGGCGGCGCCGGGGGCTTGCCGCCGAAGGTCACCGTCGAGCCGGGGATGCTTTGGTACAGCGACTTGCTCGGCGCCGCCTCCCCCTTGAGCTTCTGCTCCAGGTCGGTCGCGTTTGGGGCCGGCAGCGCCTTCTCGATCATGGTCAGGAGTTTCAGGCTTTCGTCCACGACGAAGGCGACATGGGCGTTCTTGGTCTGCGCCTTCATGAGTTCCAGCGCCTCGATCAGCCGGCTGGCCTCGACCTTCCACGCCTGGGTCGGCGGCTTGTCGGGCGTCCGCTTCTCCTCTTCATAGGTGCGGACGAAATCGACCACCAACAGCCCGAGCTGATGGGCGGCGTAATCCGGCTGGTAGTCCTTGTCGAGGTCGGGCTGGGCGTGGGCGACGCCGATGGCCGCCTCGACGCGCTCGTCCAGGCGCGGCTCCGGCGCGACGCCGTCGCGGGCGACGATCTTCAGCAGCACCCAGGCGAGGTGCGGCTTGTCGGGCAGCGTGGACAGCGTCGGGAAGGGGCACTGAGCCATCGCCTTGATGGCCTCGCGGCGAACGTAGCGGAAGCCGTCGATCTCGTCGTCCGGCGTGCCGGGCGGGAAAAGGTCGGGCTGGTTGCGGGCCTGGAGGAATTTCAGCACTTCGCCGAGCGCGGCTTCTTCCTTGTCCCGCGGCAGGGCGGGCGGCGTGGCTTGCGGCAGGGCCAGCAGCTGTTGCAGGCCGTGGAACGCCCACATGCGGGCGGCGTCGAGCTGGGTGGGGTCTTTGATCGTCGCGGCGAAGGCGTCGGCCAGGTCGGCCTGGTTGGTCCCGGCCAGCCGATGCAGCACGTCGTCCATCGTCTCGTCGGCCGAGCGATGCGCGAGGCGGGCCAGCAGCATGGCGGCGTTGATGCGGGCGATCGGCTTGCGCGTCTGCAGCACTTCCTGCGCGTGGACGATCAGCGCCTTGGAGTACATCTCGGATAGTTTTTGGGTCTTATCCTTGCCGGCGCGGATCAGCTGGAGGTTGTCGGTGAGGTCGTGGGTGACTTTGCTGAACTCGCCCGGCTCCTTCTCCAGGCCCCAGGTCAGGCGATAGGTGGCCCAGCGGGCGGCGGCGTCGATCGCCTGCGCGTGCTGGGTGTTGGCCGGATCGGCCGTGTCTTGTCCGGTCAGCAGGTTGGACCATACCGTGGCCCACTTCCCCTGGAATTCATCGTTTAGGGCGTTGTGGCCGTCGGTGGGCAGTTCGTCGGCCTGCTGGGCGGCCGCGCGGCCGGGGCCGAACACGGCCAGCGCCAGGATGAATGCGGCGGGGACGAGGGGGAAGCGAAACGCACGTCGAATCATGGACGCAGCCTCAAGCGAGGGGAATTCGCGGCAAAACGGCGGAAAGGCCATAAGGCGAGCGGCAGCGGGAATGCTACCCGCAGCCGCATTCGCCAGAATGCGGGCCGACAGCCATTCACCCGCATTCTGGCTACGGGTAAGGTATTTCCCGACCCTCGCCTAAACAGAGCCTAGCAGTCCGGCGCCGGCGCTGTCAACGGGTCCGGCGCGAACGGATCGGCGTCAAAGAAACAACCCCGACGAACGGCCTGCCGTTGGCGCTATTTTCGACGCATCTCCGCGTCGAGGCGGTGGGCGGCGATCTCCAGGCCGCGGCGCTCGGCCGGCGTGAGGTAGCTGAAGGGGGCGGCGTCCTCGGCCGCGCGCAGCCAGCGGGCGGCCGGCTGGCGCTGGGCCAGCTGCGACCACACCTCGAACAGGTACCAGCTCGGCCGGGCCTCGTCGGGCCGCTGCCCCAGCGCCAGGATCAGCTCGCCCGCCGCCTTGCACAGCAGGCTTTCCGGCGAAAACCCCTCCGCGTCCGGCGGCAGCGATTGCTGTTGCCGAGCCAGCAAGTACAGGCCGATGCCGCGGTGAAGGTGGGCCGCGTAATCGTCGTCCTCCCGTTCGGCGATCTCCATCAGACGGCTGTGACAGTGGACGAGTTCGTTCCGGGCCAGCTCGTCCTGGTCCTGGGCGTCGGCGTCGAAGCGCTCCCACTGAAGGCGCGCGGCCGCGACCTCGTTGCAGCGGAGCAGCAGCTCGGCGTAATGGGCGCGAACCGTGCAGTGACGGGGTCGGGCCTCCAGATAGCGGGCCAGCTGCTCGCCGGCGTGTTCATCGTCGCCCTTGTCCAGGTAGGCGGCGGCCAGGCTGAGGTGGTCGTCGGCGAGGTTCGGGTCGAGGGCCAGGCTGCGTTCGTACAGCTGCATGGCCTCGTCGGTGCGGCCGTCGCGGAGAGCGTCCTGCCCCTGTTCCCACAGGCGCTGAGCCGGCGACGCGGCCGCCGGCTCCTCGGCGGCGATGGGACCGGTCGCCAGACACAAAAGGATCACGCCGACGCCGGGAAGATGCGTCGTCATGGAGGGTTTCTCCGCAGGTTACGGACGGGAGGACGGCAACGAATGCACTACCGTTATCGCCCGGTGCGGCGGGAAAGGATGAAAGAAAGTATTCGCGCTTGAGGTGCATCGACCGTTTAGCCGCGGATCGAAGATCCGCGCGGATCTCCGATCCGCGGCTAAACGGCTCAATCTATTCGACCTGCATGCTTTCGCTGAGCTTGCCGAGCGCTTCGCTCTCGATTTGGCGGACGCGCTCGCGCGTCAGGCCGAGGCGTTCGCCGATCTCCTTGAGCGTTTTCGGCTCCTCGTCGTCCAGGCCGAAACGCATCCGCAAGACGGCCGCCTCGCGCTTGTCCATCTTTTCCAAAAGATCCAGGACGTGATGCAGATCGTCAGCCTCCACCATCTCCGTGTCCGGCGTCTTGGTGTGGCCGTCCATCAGCATTTCGTCGAGCGACCAGCCGCTTTCGGCCTGGTCCGTCTGCGGCGCGGAATTGTAGACGCGGATGGCTTTCTTGATGATGGCCAGCTTCTTCTTGGGCAGATCCAGGCCGCGGGCGATCTCCTCCTGCGTCGGCGCCCGGCCCAGCTCCTCCTGCAACTTGGCGGACATCCGCCGCCATTTCGCCAGCAGCTCCACCATGTACGCCGGAATGCGGATCGTCTTGGCCGTGTTGACCAGGGCGCGCTTGATGGATTGCTTGATCCAGTAGCTGGCGTAGGTGCTGAAGCGCGTGTTCATGGTCGGGTCGAACCCTTCCACGGCCCGCAGCAATCCCAGGTTGCCCTCCTCGATCAGGTCTTGCAGGCCCAACCCCTTGCCGGTGTAGCTGCGGGCGATGTTGACCACCAGGCGGAGGTTGGCGCGGACCATGCGGTCGCGGGCCTCGCTGTCCCCGTCCTCGATACGGTAGGCGAGCTGCTTCTCTTCGTCGGCGTTGAGCAGGGGCGTTTCGTTGATCTCGCGGAGGTACGTCTCCAGCGGCGACTGGACCGATTCATTCCGCAGACGGCGCGGTCGGGTCATGGGGAGTCTTCCAGCGCGTGGGGGACCGAATCTACCGTGCAAAGCATAGGTCACATTCGGCCGGGATGCCAAGACGGGGCCTGGCCTGGCGGGGGGCGCTCGGCATCCTGGCGCCGGGCGAAGTATTGCGCCCGGCTCTGCAATGTATCGACCGGCGGCGCGGAAGGCTGGAGGGGCTGGGAAGCAGGCCGGCGCAACGATTGGCGCCGGGGACGGCAGAGGACGGGAAACCGTGCCCACCAGCGTCAACATCGCAGTCGGCACGGCGGCGCGGATTGCTAGAACCGCTTCATAACCATCGGAGCCGCGACCGTAAGGGAGCGTTCGGAGCGTAACAGGGCGACGGAGCGCACCGAGGGGCCGGCGCGGGCGTACCGATGGGAGAGGCGACACGCGGCGCGGCCGCCCCACCATCCCTTGACCGCGGCGCACGCCGCCCCTACCGTTGTGAGGTATTGCCTGACGCACCGTCTACCAGGACCGCTCCATGCCAGCAGCCGGCGAACCCCCGATTCCCACGCCGCCCAATGCTTCCTCGGTCCAGACCGCCGAGCCGGCCGCCCCCGAACGCATCCCCCTGCCGCCGCCCACCGCTGTCGCGCCCGCGCCGCCGCGGCGCCGATGGTCCGTGCTGGATTACGTCCTGGCCGCCGTGGTCCTCGGCTTCGCTTTCCTGCTCGCCTCCGCTCCGGCGCAACAGCGACCTGTGGCTGCATCTGGCGACCGGCCGCGACCTGCTCGCCGGCAAAGCCCCTTTCGGCTTCGATCCGTTCGCGCAGGGCACCGAACACGTTTACTGGGTCAACACCAACTGGCTCTATGACGTGTTCACCTACCTCCTGTTCCAGGGCGCCGGCGGGCTGGACGGCCGGGGCGGCGTGGCGCTGGTCCTATTCAAGGCGCTGCTGGTGATGGGTCTGGCGGCGGTGCTGATCCGGCTGGGTTGGTGCGGGCGCGGGCTGTGGGCGCCGGCCGTCGGCGCGGCCTGGGCCGTGCTGGTGCTCAGTCCGTGGCTGACGCCGCACCCCATGATCGTCTCGTACCTGTTCCTGGGTCTGACGCTGTATTTCCTGGAGCGCCCGCACCGGCCGGCCGACGCCGCGCGAACGGGGCCGATCTCCTTCGGGGCGTACTGGCCCCTCTTGCCGCTGTTTGTCCTTTGGGTCAACCTCGATTCCTGGTTCCTGCTCGGGCCGCTGACCGTCGCCCTGTACTTGCTCGGCCAAATGGTCCAGTCGCGGTTCGGTCCCGACCGCGGCGAAGCCGGCATGGTCCGGCCGGGGGAGGCGAAGGCGCTGGCGATCGCGCTAGGCGCGGGACTGGCTGCGTGCCTGCTCAATCCGTATCACGTGTTCGCCTTCGTGACGCCGCCGGCGCAGCTCGGCGTGTCGCCGGCCGCCCGCGTCCTGGCGCAGGATCCCGATTTCAAAGGGCTGCTGCTTTCGCCGTTCCAATCGGCGTACGTGCGTCCCGGCGGCGCCGGCTGGAACGCGGCCGGGTGGGCGTATTTCCCACTGGTTCTGGTCGGCGGCCTGTCGTTCCTGCTCAATTTCTCCCGCTGGCGCTGGCGCTGGTTTCTCGTCTGCCTGGGGACGTTCCTGCTCAGCTCCTTCCAGGTGCGGGCCGTGCCATTCTTCGCGATCGCTGCCGGGCCGGTCCTTGCGCTCAACGTGCAGGAGTTCCTGGCCCGCCAAAGCGGCGCCTGGATGCGCGGCCCCGAGGCGCGGCGCTGGGCCGCAGCCGGGCGGGCCGTTACGCTGCTGGCCGGCCTCGCCCTGCTCGTCGTCGGCTGGCCGGGCTGGCTGCACGCGCCGCCCTATGAGCCGCCGCGCTGGGCGGTCCTGGCCGACCCTGGCCTCCGCCAGACCGCCGAGCAGGTGGCCAAGTGGAGGCGGGACGGCGCCCTCCGTTCCGCCGACGTCGGCTTCAACCTCTCGGCGGACGCAGCCAACTATTTCGCCTGGTTCTGCCCGGAGGAGAAAGGCGTCATCGATTCGCGGCAAACGCTGTTCTCGCCGGAGGCGGCCGCGGACTTCGTCGCGGTGCGCAAGGACATGTCCGACCCGGGCGAGCCGATGACGTTGGAGGAGGCCCAGGCGAGGATCGGCGCGGAAACCCTGGCGCCGGAGGACGGGGCCGATCCGGCCCGCTTCGGTGGGGCGCCGATGGAAGCAGTGCGCACAGTGCTGCGGCGGCGGCAGACCGACCATCTGATCGTCTACGATAACGACCGTTCTACGGCGTTTTCCTGGGTGCAGCGGCTGCAGCGCTATCCGGGCGAGTGGCCCCTGGTCTACCTCGGCGGCCACACCGCCGTTTTCGCCTGGCGCGACCCCAAGGCGCCGGGCGCCGATCCCCTGCCCCGCCTGCCGCCGCTCGATCTGAACCGGATGGCCTTCGACCCGCCGGACGACGGGAAGGCGCCGCGCACCGGCCCGAACCGCGAGCCGGCCGCCGTCGATTGGACCGACCCGTTCCTGCGCTCGCGCGCGCCGCGGACGGCCCTCGCGGACGAAGCCGAACTGTACCTGCGGCGCTTCGACCAGGAGGCGGCCGGCCCTTACGGCTACCGCACGGTCTCGGCCTGGCAGCGCTCGCTGGCCGCCGCCGTCGTGGGGGCGGCGTCCTGCGCCGGCGGATCGGTCGTCGCGCCGTCCACGATGGCCCTGCCGTGGGACGTACTCACCGGCCCCCCCGGGTTGCCAAAGGACGCCAAGCCGACGCCGGCCGACGAGTTCATTTTCTGGTGCCGATCCGACTTTCAGAGGCGAAACGACGACGGTCCCGTCGGCTTCCTCTACCTGGCGCTGCGGACGGCGCGGCGGGCGGTTCGCGCCGACCCCGACGACGCCCGCGCCTACCTCGTCCTGGGCGAGGCCTACCTGCGACTGCTCTCCAGCACCGCCGAGCGCGTGGGCTACCCGCCGCGGGCCTTCTGGAACAAACCGATCGAGGAAATCCCGCTCTCCTACCGCGTTCGCACCACCCAGGCGATCGCCGCCTACACCCAAGCCCTTCGGCTCAACCCCAACCTGCTGGACGCCCACACCGGCCTCCTTACCTTGTATCAAGACCTGAATTATCAGGACATGGTGCTCAAGGAGTTCCGCGAAGTCCTGCGCTGCAACCGCGAGGCCGGCCCGCAGCCCGGGGAGGACGCGAAACTGTACACCGGCCGTATCCACGACTGGGAAGACCTGGTCGCGGCGAAGGAAAAGGAGGTCAAGAACCGGCAAGACCAGTTCGAGGTGGAGTCGGCCAGCCAGCCGGTGTACGCCCGCGCCGACCTGGCGCGGAAGAAGTTCGGCCTGGCCGACAAGGCGCTTTCCATTCTTTTGCCCTCCGGAGTGGAGGATTTCGGCCGGGAGGGCGAGGCGCTGGAGCTGGAGCTGTTCCTCCACACCGGCCGCTTGCACGAGGTGCGGACCTGGCCGCAGAAGGACGTGGCGATGGACTACCTGGGGGCGCTGCCGTTTCTGGCGATCCAGGTGCAGCTGGATGCGGCGTCCGGGAACTACGACGAGGCCGACGCCGACCTGGCGAAGATGATCGACGTGGTGCGCGGTTCGGGCAGCCAAGAGAAGGACGCCATCCCGACGCGGGTGACGCTGACCATGGCGGTCATGCAGGCCCTGCTCGAATCGGAGCCGCAGGACGGCAACCAGGCGTATTTGGTCCGCACCAGCATGTTCTTCCCGGCGATCCTCGTGAAAACGCGGCAGATGGCCGCCGGCCTCGTGGAGGAAGCGAACGTGACGACGCTCCGCGGCGCGCTGGCCCTGGAGTCCGGCCAGGTCAAGCAGGCGGAGCAGTTCTTCCACGACGCCTTGTCGGTCTGGGGCGACGACGCGCGGGCGGCCTCCGGCGCGGGGCTGGACTTCGAGGCCCGCTTCCTCGCCGAGGCCGGCAAAAACGCCTTGAAAAGGGCCGGCTGTCTGACGCCGAAGCTCTGGGAACAATAGCACTCATTATAGTATCTTATGAGGCGAGGACCATGACCACGCCGACCGACGTGCTGTGCGCCGGGATCATCGTGGCGGACCACGTGTGTTCGCCGATCGCGCATCTGCCGGAGGCGGGCGAGCTGGTGCTGGCCGACCAGCTGCTGCTGACGATCGGCGGTTGCGCGGCCAACGTGGCCGTGGATCTGGTGAAGCTGGGCGCGTCGGCCGCCGTGGTCGGTCGGGTGGGCGGCGACGTGTTCGGCCGCGTCGTGGCCGACATGCTGCGCGAGCGCGGCGTGGACGTATCGGCCATGCGGACGACGCCCGGCCTGGACACGAGCCAGACGCTGATCGTCAATGTGACCGGCCAGGACCGCCGCTTCATCCACACCTTCGGGGCCAACGCCGTTTTTCGGGCCTCGGACATGCCGGCCGCCCGGTGCCGGGTGCTGTACCTGGGCGGCTACCTGCTGATGAACGAGGTCCACCCGGAGGAGCTGCGGG
This sequence comes from uncultured Planctomycetaceae bacterium, assembly GCA_963823075.1. Classification (GTDB taxonomy): domain Bacteria; phylum Planctomycetota; class Planctomycetia; order Gemmatales; family Gemmataceae; genus UBA4732. The sequence goes on along the minus strand of CAWGKE010000011.1, from coordinate 146,410 downwards.
AGGTGTTCGCGGCCGCCCGGCGCGGCGGGGCCAAGACGGTGCTGGACGTGGTGACGCCGGGACCGGCCGACTACCTGTCGCGGCTGGCGCCGGTCCTGCCGGAAGTGGACGTGTTCCTGCCCAACAACCATGAGGCGGAGCTGATAACGGGCGAATGCGACCCGATGAGGCAGGCCGAGCGGTTCCACGCCCTGGGGGCGAAGACGGCGATCGTGACGCTGGGCGAGCGCGGCTCGGTGCTGGCGACGGAGGGGAAGCGCTTGCGAGCGGGGGCGTTCCGGATGCCGTTCGTGGACGGCAGCGGCGGCGGCGACGCCTTCGCGGCCGGCTATATCGATGGTTTGCTGCGCGGCCTGGACGCGGAGGGCTGCCTGCGCCGGGCCAGCGCGGTCGGCGCCAGCTGCGTGCGCGCCATCGGCACGACGACCAGCGTGTTCACCGGGGAGGAGCTGGAGGCGTTCCTGCGCGAGAACGCGCTGCGGATCGAGGAAGGATGAACGGCGCCTGCCGCCTATTGATTTCTGCTGCTGACCATCCGGAAAATGCCCAGCCCGACGAGGAGGAGGCCCACGACGGCCAGCGCGATGCCGCTCTGGGTCCCGATCAGAGCCAGGCGGCCGGACAGGCCGCCCACGATGAAGACCAGCCCGATGATGATGTTGATGATCCCGCGCATTTGATGATCTCCCAACCGCGAAAACTACGAACGACGCCGTTCCCTCCATTCCTTACGACTTCCGCTCGCGCAGGTGCGCCAGCAGCCGATCCAGGAACACGGCCTGATCGGGATGAATCACTTGCCGGGCCTTCTCCATCGGCAGGAAACAGGCCTGGTCCACCTCCCAAGACATCGGTCGTGGGGCCGCGCCGGCCGGGGCGGGGCCGGTGTAGCAGTGGACGCGCTTGCGGCTTTTGCGGTAGACAATATCGCCAAGACTGACCAGATCGCCCGCCTCGACGCCGGTTTCCTCGCGCGTCTCGCGGCGGGCCGTCTTCTCCAGGTCGGTTTCCGTCTCGTCCGGCTCGCCCTTGGGGATGCCCCAGGGGGCGCGGCGGTTGTACGAACCGGAGGCGTGGACCAGTAGAACTTCCAGGCCGCCCGGCCCTTCGCGGTACAGCAGCGTGCCGGCCGATTGCTTCATAACCCCCCCGCCGCCCATCCAATAGACGTTACTCTGGCGCCGGACGACCGTCGCGCCAAGGGGATTTCGCCGCCGGGAACGCCCGGAATCGAGTGGCGCCCCCTCATCCCGCACGACGGCGGGGCGGCGGCGCCGCATGGACGTAGTTCTCCGCGGCCCGCGCCAGCTCCAGCAGGGCGGTCATCGGCGGAACGACGGTGTGTTGTCCGATTCGACCAACGCGCTCGGCGGCGTCCGCCAGGACCATCAGCGCCGCCAGCGACGGCGACGTCTTGCGGGCGCAGTCGCCGCAGACCGGGCCGGAACCGTCCGCCCATGCCAGACGAAGGCCGGCCGACGCGTCGGCCGGACGTCCGCACAGGGTACAGCCGCCGTCCTCCGTGGACGGTTGACACTGAAGAATGAGCTGCTTCATGAGAGGCCGGCCTTGGTTTCGTGTCGGGCCGCCGCCCGGTGGGCGGGTCGGCGGCTGTATCCTGCCCCTCTATTCATCGGCCGAATGGAGGCGAAGGCGTCCCCCGGTTGTCGCAAAACCAGGGCCGCCAGCCTCGCAAAGCCGCGGCGCGCCTGTTCCCGAAGGGATTGCCGCGTCGCGGAAATGGTCCGATCACGGATGTGGCGTAAAGCCGCAGGGCTTCTCCCGCTTCCGTAAGCCGATGCGCCCCGGCGGTCTGGGCGATCCGCGGCGTCGGCGCCGCCCTGCCATCGCCGCCGCGCCCCCCTATAACAGCAAAGATTACACTCCGGGCGCCGACGCGACCCGACTCGCCGCCGAAAGAGGACGTTCCATGAAGATCCACGAATATCAGGCCAAGGAACTGCTGGCGGCCGCCGGGGCCGCCGTGCCGCCCGGCGTCGTTGTCTCGACGCCGGCCGAGGCGCAGCAGGCATTCGATCAGCTCGGCGGTCCGGTCGTCCTCAAGGCCCAGGTCCACGCCGGCGGGCGCGGCAAGGGCACGTTCAAGGGCAGCGGCAAGGACTACGGCGGCGTCAAATTCGTCAAGACCCGCGCCGAGGCCGGCCAGATCGCTGAGATCATGTTCAAGCACCCCCTCGTCACCAAGCAGACCGGCGAGGAGGGGCAAAAGGTGTCGAAGGTGCTGGTCGTGAACGCCGCGGCCAAGATCGCCAAGGAATACTACGTCGGCGTCGTGCTGGATCGTTCCATCGACCTGCCCGTGTTCATGGCGTCCGCCGAGGGCGGCGTCGAGATCGAGGAAGTCGCGGCCCAACACCCGGAAAAGATCCTCAAACGACCTTTCGACCCCGACGCGGGGCTGCACCCCTTCCAGGCCCGCCGGCTGTCCTACGAGCTGGGCTTCACGGGCGAACAGGCGCCGAAGGCCGAGAAGATCATCGCGGCCCTGGCGAAGGTGTTTCTCGACAAGGATTGCAGCCTGGCCGAGATCAACCCGCTGGTGACGACGGGCGACGGCGACGTGCAGGTGCTGGACGCCAAGATCACCTTCGACGACAACGCCCTGTTCCGCCACCCCGAACTGGAAAAGCTGCGCGACATCACGGAAGAGGATCCGGCCGAGCTGCGGGCCGCCCGCGCCGGCCTGAGCTATATCAGTCTGACCGGCACGATCGGCTGCCTGGTGAACGGAGCTGGATTGGCGATGAGCACGATGGACATTATCAAGTATCACGGCGGGTCGCCGGCCAACTTCCTGGACGTGGGCGGCGGCGCGAACGAGAAGCAGGTGACGGAGGCCTTTCGGATTCTGCTGTCGGACTCGCGGGTGAAGGCCGTCCTGGTGAACATCTTCGGCGGCATCATGAAGTGCGACATCATCGCCGGGGCGATCATCGCCGCGTTCAAGGAGGTCGGCTTCCGCGTGCCGCTGGTGGTGCGGCTGGAGGGGACCAACGTGGCGCAGGGCAAGAAGATGCTGGCCGACAGCGGACTGAAAATCATGACGGCGGACGACCTGACGGACGCGGCGAAGAAGGTGGTGGCGGCGGCGCGGTAGAATGAGGCTTGTCGCTTCGCCCGGGTCGCCCCAAACGGTGTTGATGGGAGACAACTGACATGTCCATTCCATCTCTTACGGTCGAGGCCGTTTTTGAGAACGGCGTCTTTCGGCCGGTGCTGCCAATTTCACTGCCCCCGGCCCAACGGGTGACGCTGACCGTCCGGTTGACCGCCCCGCCTCGTGACTGGCCCGCTGACGTCGCCGCGATCTATCAGGAACTGGCCGAGGAAGACCGGCGTCTGGCGGAGGCCATGCTGCCTGCCGTCAAAGAAACGTGGCCTGCCTCGGAGGAGCGGTCGTGACCTCGCCGGCGTCGCCATCGCCGCCGCGCCGGGGCGAGGTGTATCTGATGGATTTTGCGCCGGCGACCGGCCATGAAATGACCGGGATCCATCCATGCGTCATCGTCCAGAACGACCTCGGCAACCGCCATAGCGGCGTCACCATCGTCGTTGCGGTGACGAGCAGCCTGCGTGCCGCCGCCTTGCCCGTCGGAGTATTGATCCCAGCGGGAGAAGGCGGCTTAGCTCATGACAGCGTCGCCCACTGCAGCCACCTTTACACGGTGGATAAGCGGCGGCTCCGTAGGCTGCTCGGTTCCTTGTCCGGCGCCCGAATGGCGGAAATCGACCGCGCGTTGATCCAATCGCTGGACCTGCCCTGATGGGACGCAATGAGCCGATCGCGTACCTGGCTGCGGAACTCCACGACCTGAAAAGTAGGTTTCAACCCGATGAGCATCCTCGTTGACAAGAACACGCGCGTCCTCTGCCAGGGCCTCGGCAAGGCCGGTACGTTCCACGCGATCCAGTGCCGCGACTATGGCACGCAGGTCGTCGGCGGCGTCGTGCCCGGCAAGGGCGGCACGACCAAGGAGGGCTTTCCGCTCTTCAACACCGTCGCGGACGCCGTCCTCGCCACCGGCGCCAACGCCACGATGATCTTCGTGCCGCCGCCCGCCGCCGCCGACGCCATCATGGAGGCGGCCGACGCCGGCGTCCGCGTCATCGTCGCCATTACGGAGGGCATTCCGGTCCTCGACATGGCCCGCGCCATGCGCTACCTTCAGGGCAAGCCCAGCCGGCTCATCGGCCCCAACTGTCCGGGGATCATCACACCCGGCCAGTGCAAGATCGGCATCATGCCCGGCTACATCCACAAGCCCGGACCAATCGGCGTCATCAGCCGCAGCGGCACGCTCACCTACGAGGCCGTCTGGCAGCTGTCGAACCTCGGCCTGGGCCAGTCCACCTGCGTCGGCATCGGCGGCGACCCGATCATCGGCACCAACCAGATCGACCTGCTCAAGCTGTTCCAGGACGACCCCGGCACCGAGGCCGTCTTGATGATGGGTGAGATCGGCGGGACGGCCGAGGAGCGGGCGGCGGAGTACATCAAGGGCCACGTCACCAAGCCGGTGGCCGCGTTCATCGCCGGTCAGACGGCGCCGCCCGGCAAGCGCATGGGCCACGCCGGCGCCATCATCAGCGGCGGCAGCGGCACGGCGGCCGACAAGATCAAGGCGCTGCGCGAGGCCGGCGTCGCCGTCGCCGACAGCCCCGCCGACCTTGGGGTCACCGTGCAGAAGGCGATGAAGGGGAAGCCATAGGCCGCCGTCCGACCCGGCGGACCCTTGTGTGCGGCGCTTCGGCGTTGGCGCCGTCCGACCCGGATCGGCGCCCTCCGGCAGGCGCCCGTGCGCCAGACGGCGCGAGTTTGGCGCACACTTAACTACAGGTGAAGGCCGAGATCGCTCGCCCGGCACGCGGGGAGGTCGTCCGGGCGGGGACCGCCTACCGCGTGCATGGGGCTGCCTGGACGGGGGAATCGGAGGTAACGATAGTGGAGGTCAGCACGGACGGCGGCAAGACCTGGGCGGAAGGGAAGCTGCTTGACAAGTCCGTGCGGTACGCCTGGCGGCTGTGGGAGTATCCGTGGCAGGCGCCCGAGAAGGCCGGGCCGTACACCCTGATGGGCCGGGCGACGGACGCTCGGGGTCGCGTCCAACCCGCCGAACACGACCCCGACCGCAGGAACGCTCTCATCAGCCATGTCTTGTCCGTTGAGGTCGAAGTGCAGTAGCCGGTAGCAGTTCGTAACCGGGGAGGACGCTGTGATGAAGACCAGCCGACGCGAGTTCCTCGCCGCCAGTCTGGGCGGGGTCGCTTTGGGAACGCAACCCCTTTTCGCAGAAGGCCGGGAGACGAAGAACTCCGGGGACGCCCAGAAAGGCAGGCCGACGATGAGCCTCGTGTTCGAGCGGGTCTTCACCGAGGGCATCGCCCACCTGTCCTACCTGATCGGGGACAAGGCGACCGGCAGAGCCGCCGTCATCGACCCCCGCCGCGACGTGGACGTGTACCTGGACCTGGCCCGCAAGCACAAGTTGGGGATCACCCACGCCCTCGAAACGCACAATCACGCCGACTTCATTTCCGGTTGCCGGGAACTGGCCGACCGGACGGGGACGGCCAAGGTCTACCTCAGCGCCGAGGGCGGCACGACCTACGGCTACCCGCACGAGAAGCTGCACGACGGCGACAAAATCGACCTCGGGCGGATCGTCCTCACCGCCCGGCACACCCCCGGCCACACCCCGGAACACCTGGCTTACGTCGTGGCCGAGGGCAACCGCCCGGACCACCCCTGGGCCGTGTTCAGCGGCGACTGCCTGTTCGCGGACTCCGTGGGACGGCCCGACCTGCTGGGCGAGGAGTAGAGTGGCGGACTGGCGAAACAACTGTACCGCTCGCTGCACGAGGTCTTCCTCAAGCTGCCCGACGAGGTTCAGATCCACGCCGCTCACGGAGCCGGCTCGCCGTGCGGGGCCAACATCAGCGACCGCCTGACCACCACCATCGGCTACGAACGCCGCTTCAACCCGGCCTTGCAGATCGAGGACGTGGACCGCTTCGTGGAATACGTCCTCTCGACCGCCCCGCCCGAGCCACGCTACTACCCCCGCGTGAAGAAGGAGAACGCTCAGGGGCCGGAAGTCCTGGGGCGGCTGCCGACCGTTCCCGGCCTGCCGCCCAAGGCGTTCCAGGAGGCCGTGCAGAAAGGCCACGCTCAGTTGGTGGACAACCGCCAGATGTTGGCCTTCGGCGGTGGGCACGTCGCGGGGGCGTTGAACATCGGCCCCCGTCCCGAACTGTCCATCTGGGCGGGATGGATGCTCGACCCCGAACGCCCGATCCTGCTCGTGTTGCCCAACGACTCCGACCTGCCGGGAGTGCTGGGAGAGTTCATCCGAGTCGGCTTCACGAAATTCGCCGGCTACCTCCTCGGGGGCATGGAGGAGTGGGACAACGCCGGCCTGCCGCTGGTCACGTTGCCGCAGATGCCCGTCCACGACCTCAAGGACGCCCTCCCGCCGCGTGACCTCCAGGTGCTCGACGTTCGTACGCCCCAGGAGTGGGAGGGGGGCCACGTCCCCGGTGCCCGCTACCTCTTTCTGCCGGAACTCCCTAAGAAACTCGACCGGCTCGACAAGGATAAGCCGCTCGCGGTCTACTGCGACAGCGGCTACCGGGCCAGCCTGGCGGCAAGCCTCTTCCAGCGGGAGGGGTTCATGAAGGTTCGGAATGTGCCGGGCAGTTGGAAGGCGTGGAAAGCGGCGGGCTGCACGGCAGAGCGGCCCGAGGAGCACAAGAAGGCGTCGGACACGGATCGGTAGCTCGCGGGGGAGATGCGATGGTCGTCGTCCTGCACACGAACGACATCCACGGCCACCTGACCGGCTGGAAGGGCTGGGAGGGCGACCTCAAGGACCGCCAGATCGGCGGGCTGGACCGCCTGGCGGGGGCGATCCGGCGGGTCCGCAAGGACCTCGCAGATGAAGTCCTCCTGCTGGACGCGGGCGACCTGCTGGGCGACACGATGATCGCGGACCTGACCAAAGGCGAGGCCCTGCTCGCCATGCTGAACCGCCTGAACTACGACGCCATGACCATCGGCAACCACGAGCCGGATTTCGGCAGTGCGGTTTTGCGGAAGCGGGCCGGCGAGGCGAAGTTCCCGTTCGTCGCCGCCAACCTTGAGGAACCCCCGGACGGCAAACTCCTGCTGAAGCCCTATCTCATCCGCACGGTCGGCGGGGTCCAGGTCGGCATTCTCGGCCTGGCCTACCCGAAGACGGCCTGGACGACCGCCCCGAAGAACGTCGAAGACCTAAAGTTCACCGAGCCGGTGGCGGCGGCGAAACGCTTTCTGCCGCAGATGCGGCGGGACGGCGCCCAGATCGCCCTGGCACTCTCGCACCTGGGGCTGGGGGGCGACAAGCACCTGGCCGAGTCCGTCCCCGACCTGGATGTGATCGTCGGGGGCCACAGCCACAACCGCATGACGGAAGCCCTTCGCGTGGGCCGGACGCTGATCGTCCAGGCGGGGGCACACGGCTCGGACCTGGGCCGGCTGGACCTGAACGTAAAGGACGGCAAGATCACCGCCCATAAGCGAAGCCTGATCCCCTTGGACCACGAGAACGTTCCCTCGGACCCTGACACGAGCAAACTCGTCCAGGAGCTTCTGAAACCCCACCGCGAGGCCCTGGACGAAGGGATCGGCAAGGGCGAAGGGTGGCTGGTCCGTGCCCAGACGTTGGCCGGGCAGGAGGCCCGCAAGCGGGACGAGGAGTCCCCGGTGGATTCCCTGTTCGCGGACATCCTGCGGGCGGCGACAAAGGCGGACATCGCGTTCCTGCCGGGGGTCGGCTACGGTGTGGCGATCCCGCCCGGCCCCATCACCGCAGGATCAGGCGGTGACGGGGCCGACGGTCGTTCCCCAGGGCCACGTCCACCCCCTTCGCCTGCCACACGGCCGCCGGGCCGGTTTGCTGCACGAAGCGGAACGACCGCGCCGCCCGCTTCTTCACCCCGGGTTGGGAGAACACGGCCTCGGCGCTCAACGCGGTTCGCCTTCGTCCCGGCCGGCAGGAGAACGTCTTGGGCGCTTCCCCGACGTAGGTCTGGCCCACCCGGTCCAGTTCTTCCAGAAAACCCGGCTTGCCGCCGTAGCCCTCGTCGAAGGTCAGCCAGTCGAAGCGCCAGCCGTTTCGCCCGGCGTGGTCGAGCAATTCCAGACCGATTTGCCACTTGGGCCGGTAGCGGACCTCATCCGGGATGTCCGCCTGCCGACAACGCTCGCGGTCGGCGTCCCACGACTCGGGCAGGAACAGCTCGCCGTCGAGCAGGGCCTTGAAACGGCCTCGGGCCACGGCCCGATGCACGGTGACGATGCCGTTTTGCACCTTGCCGACGCAGCCGAGGTACGGGCGTTGGACGCCCGGCGTCTTGGTCCCCTTCTTGACCGCGCTGGTCTCGTCGAGGACGCCGACCGTGCCGGCGGGATCGGGCGGCAGGTCGGCGACCGTGGCCAGCAGGCTTTCCTGCACGCCGTCGGTGAGGCCCTGGTGATCCCACAGACAGGCTTTGAGGAACTGTTGCAGACAGCGGGGCGGCACGCCGGCGAAGTAGGCCAGCGGCTCGGCGGTCTTGCGCGGCAAGTCGGTGAGCAGGCCGCGGGAATAGTTGCGGAAGTGCTGGACGGTTTGGGGGTTGTCAAAGAACCGCTCCAGGGGCCGCAAGAAGGCCGTGAACTCCGAACCGATGGCCTGGATCTGATCCGCCGTCATGGATGTCCCTCCCAAGGTCGGGAGGGAACCATAGTTGCAGCAGCTGCAACGTCAGCTGCGCTGTAGTGTTAGGCCGTTTCTTCGCCATGTCGCTATTGTACGCCCCGACCCGACCCACCAGCGTCGCGCAGCCCGTCTTTTCGTCCGCCGCGTCGGCCGTTACAATCCATCCGCCGGGGCCGGCCCGCCCTGGATCGGGGGCCTCCTTCGTATGCGCGTCGGCATCGGTCACGACACCCACCGGCTCGAACCCGGTCGGCCGCTGCTCTTGGGCGGCGTCCGCGTGGAGCATCCGCGCGGCCTGGCCGGCCACAGCGACGCCGACGTGGTGCTGCACGCCGTCACCGACGCCTTGCTCGGCGCCGCCGGTCTCGGCGACATCGGCGACGCCTACCCCGACGACGACCCCCGCTGGCAGGGCGCCGACTCCGCCCTCTTCCTCCGCGAAACCCTCACGCGCCTGAACCGCGCCGGCTGGCGCGTGGTCAACGTGGACGTGATCGTCTTCGCTCAGGAGCCAAAGCTCGGCCCCGTCAAGGCGGCGGTGCGCGACAGCCTCGCCCGGCTGCTCGGCCTGCCCGCCGGCGCCGTCAACGTCAAAGCCAAGACCGGCGAGCGCGTCGGCCACATCGGCCGCGCCGAGGCGATGGCCTGCCAGGCCGTGGCGCTCATCGACCACCTCAACCCGTGAAGGAATCGACATGGCCCTGCGCGTCTACAACACGCTGACCAAGGAGAAGACGGAGTTCGTCCCGGTCGAGGCCGGCAAGGTCGGCATGTACGTCTGCGGGCCGACGGTCTACAAGCCCAGCCACATCGGCCACATGGTCGGCCCCGTCATCTTCGACACGGTCAAGCGCTACCTGACGTACCTTGGCTATCAGGTCGCGTTCGTCGTCAACATCACCGACGTGGACGACAAGCTGATCGTCCGCGCCAGGGAGCTGGGAACGACGGTCAAGGAGTTGGCGGAGCGCATGACGGCGGATTACATCGACTGCCTGAAGAAGCTCAGCGTGATCGGCATCGACCGGATGCCCAAGGCGACGGAACACATCGCCGAGATGATCGAGATCATGGCCGGCCTGATCGACAAGGGCTGCGCCTATGCGTCTCAGGGCGACGTGTATTTCGACGTGAGCAAGGACGCCGATTACGGCAAGCTGTGCCGCCGCGACCCGGAGCAGATGGAGGCCGGCGCCCGCATCGAGGTGAGCGACCGCAAGCGCAACCCCGGCGACTTCGCCCTGTGGAAGGGCGCCAAGCCCGGCGAGCCGGCGTGGGACAGTCCGTGGGGCCAGGGCCGGCCGGGCTGGCACATCGAATGCTCCGCCATGAGCATGAAGTACCTCGGCAAGACGCTCGACATTCACGGCGGCGGCCTCGACCTCCAGTTCCCGCACCACGAAAACGAGCTGGCCCAGTCGGAGTCGTACACCGGCCAGACCTTCGCCCGCCACTGGATGCACAACGGCCTCCTGAAGATGGGCACGGCCAAGATGGCCGGTTCGGTCGGCAACGTCGTCAACGTCGTCGATCTGCTGAAGAAATTCCACCCGGAGACGGTGCGCTTCCTGCTGCTCAGCACCCACTACCGCAGCCCGATCGAGTACAGCGAGGAGCGCCTCCAGGAAGTCGAGAGAAGTTTGAAGACTTTTTACCGCTTCTTTGAGCGATATGAGCGCGTCACGGGAGCGAGTTTCCATCGGATCGACGCCCCGACGCGGCGCGGCGAGTTTCGCGGCGTGGGGCCGTTCTTGCAGGAAGTCGGCGGCCTGCGCGGCGCTTCCTGGAGTGCATGGACGACGACTTCAACACCGGCGGCGCGGTCGGCGCCTTGTACGAGCTGCTGAACCGGCTGAACCGCTTCGCCGACGAGCGGAAGCTGGAAGAGCCGTCGGCCGACGCGAAGGCGAAAGCGGAGTTTACGGAGGGCGTGCGCGTCCTGAAGGAGTTGAGCTGGATGCTCGGCGTGTTCCACGAGCCGGTTGTCGCGGCGAGGGGGGGCGACGACAATCTGGTCGGCGGTTTGATGCAGCTCCTCCTCGACCTGCGGGCCGAGGCGCGGAAGGCCAAGAACTTCGCCGTGGCGGACCAGATCCGCAAGCGTCTGACGGACCTGGGCGTCACGCTGGAGGACCGGCCCGGCGGCACGGGCTGGCGAGTGGGGTGACGCCCTCCGACGCCCGCAACGGCGCGAGCCTGCCGGGCTGACGGATGTGGCGACGGATTGGGCGCGCCGTCCGCGAAACAGGCGTTTCGCGGACGGCGCGCCCGACCTCTTTTTGGGGACGAGGAGCGGGATTTGGTCGGCGCATGCATTATCCGCCGTGGGCCTTCTCGAACAGGTCCACCCACTCCCGGTAGCGTCGCCCGATTTCCTTCACCGCCGCCTCGCGCGTTACCTTCTTCGCCCGATAATCGACCAGCGGATCCCAAAACGTGGTCCGGCCGACGGCGAAGCCGATGAAGCCCGGCACGTGAGCGGCCGTCGTCAGCCACTCGCGCACCTTCTTGTCGTCCTCGCCGCGGCCCAGGATGATGCAGCCGACCTTGTCCCGGCCGCCGCGCCGCGCCGCCGCCACCATCTTCTTGCAGTCGTCCGCGCTGTCCAGTCCCTCGATCTTCCACACGTCCGCCTCGACGCCCACGTCCTGCAACTGCTGGATCGCCTGCACCATCAGGCCGGGACGCAGTTGCAGGTCGTAGGCCTTCTTGTCGCCCTTGACCTTGTCCAGCTGCGCCTTCTCCGCCGGCACGAGCAGCTCGAACATGAACTTGCTCTGGCCTTTCGAGTGCAGGTAGTCGGACAGCCGCTTGAGGCGGGACGACTGCCGCTGATTCAGGGCCTTTTCGCCCTCCGGGTTGTAGCGGACCAGCACTTTGCAGAAGGACGGCTGGAACGCCTCGATGTGCTTGGCGAAGTCCTCGCCGTACTCGAAGTCGAACTCGTCCTGACCGCTCTTCTCCGCCGGGCAGGAGGTCGAGTATCCGTGCCGGGCGGCGTCGGTGAGGATGGCGGCGCCGAACTGCTCGTCCACCAGGATGCCGGCCTTGCCCTTGGGCACGCCGCCGGCGACGGCCGCCTTGAAGGCGTCGTAGATCACCTGTTTGGCCGCGGCGATCTCGGCCGTCTGCTCGGCCGTCAAGTCCCCCTTCCAGCCGAACATCTTCGTCTGGAACGTGCCGCGGTGGTCGAACGGCAGGATATAGAGGGGGTGGTCGTAGCCCACGCTCATGATGCGGTCTCCTTGAGCTTCCGGTAACGGCGAATCAGCGTGTTGGTCGAATTATCGTGTTTCAGCGGCGGTTCGTCCTTGTTCTCCAGCTCGGGGATGATGCGCTGGGCCAGCACCTTGCCCAGCTCGACGCCCCACTGGTCGAACGAGTCGATGTCCCAGACGACGCCCTGCGTGAAAACGCTATGTTCGTAGAGCGCGATCAGCTTGCCCAGCGCCGCCGGCGTCAGCCGCTCCAGCATTAGCGTGTTGGAAGGCCGGTTGCCCTCGAAGGTGCGGTGCGGGACCAGCCAGTCGGGCGTGCCCTCGGCCTTGACCTCCTCGGCCGTCTTGCCGAAGGCCAGCGCCTCCGTCTGGGCGAAGACGTTGGCGTTGAGCAGGTCGTGGTGCCGGCCGAGCGGGTTGAGCGATCGGCCGAAGGCAATGAAGTCGCAGGGGATGAGGAGCGTGCCCTGGTGGATGAGCTGGTAGAACGAGTGCTGGCCGTTGGTGCCCGGCTCGCCCCAGTAGACGGCGCCCGTCTGGTAATCGACCGGCGCCCCGTCGAGCGTGACGTGCTTGCCGTTGCTCTCCATCGTCAGCTGCTGGAGGTAGGCGGGGAAGCGCTTCAGGTACTGGTCGTAGGGCAGCACGCCCACGGTCTGCGCCCCGAAGAAATCCCCATACCAGACCGCCAACAGGCCCATCAGGGCCGGCAGGTTCTTCTCGAACGGGGCGGTGCGGAAGTGGTCGTCCATCTCGCGGAAGCCGGCGAGCATCTCGTGGAAGCAGCCGGGGCCGACGGCCAGCATCGTCGAGAGGCCGATGGCCGAGTCCATCGAGTAACGGCCGCCGACCCAGTCCCAGAAGCCGAACATGTTGGCCGTGTCGATGCCGAACTTCGCCACCTCCTTGGCGTTGGTCGAGAGGGCCACGAAATGCTTGGCGACGGCCTTCTCGTCGCCGAGCGTCTTGAGCGACCAGTCGCGGGCGGTGCGGGCGTTGGTCATCGTCTCCAGCGTGGTGAACGTCTTGGACGCGACGATGAACAGCGTCTCGGCGGCGTCGAGGTCGCGCACCGCCTCGGCGAAGTCGGTCCCGTCCACGTTGGAGACGAAGCGGAAAATCAGGTTGCGGTCGCTGTAGTGCTTGAGCGCCTCGTAGGCCATGACGGGGCCGAGGTCGGAGCCGCCGATGCCGATGTTGACGACGGCGCGGATGCGCTTGCCGGTATGGCCCTTCCACGATCCGCTGCGTATCCGGTCGGAGAAGTCCGCCATTTTATCCAGCACGGCGTGGACCTCGGGGACGACGTTCTTGCCGTCTTCGAGGACGGTCGCGCCCTTGGGGCGCGCAGGGCGGTGTGCAGGACGGCGCGTTTCTCGGTGATGTTGATCTTGTCGCCGCGGAACATGGCGTCGATCCGTTCGCGCAGGCCGCACTCCCCGGCCAGGCGCAGCAGCAGCCGCAGCGTCTCGTCGCTGACGCGGTTCTTGGAGTAGTCGAGATAGATGCCGGCGGCCTCGGCGGTGAGCCGTTCGCCGCGGCGGGCGTCGTCCGCGAACAGCTTGCGGAGGTGCAGGGCCTTGATCTCGCGGTGGTGGGCTTCGAGCGCCTTCCAGGCGGGGCGCTGGCGCAGCGGCATGGTGGTCATCGTGGCGTCTCCTGTGGCATCGGGCTGGTCCGTCAGGATGCGCCCAGCGCCGCACGCACAATCTCCTGCGCCTCCCGCACGATCGCGTCGAGGTGCGCCTGATCTTTGAAGCTCTCGGCGTAAATCTTATAGATATTCTCGGTCCCGGACGGCCGGGCCGCGAACCAGCCGCTCGCCGTCGTCACCTTCAGCCCTCCGATGGGGGCGTTGTTGCCCGGCGCCCGCGTCAGCTTCGCCGTGATCGGCTCGCCGGCCATCGCGGCCGCCTTCACAGACTCGGGCGACAGCTTGGCCAGCCGCGCTTTCTGCTCCGGCGTGGCCGGCGCGTCGATGCGCGTGTAGAGCGGCGAGCCGAACGCCTTCGTCAATTCCTGGTAATGCTCGCCCGGGTCCTTGCCGGTGCGGGCCGTGATCTCCGCCGCCAGGAGGTCCATGATTGGGCCGTCCTTGTCGGTCGTCCAGACCGTGCCGTCGCGCCGCAGGAAGCTGGCGCCGGCGCTCTCCTCGCCGCCGAAGCAGATCGACCCGTCGAACAGCCCCGGCGCGAACCACTTGAACCCAACCGGCGTTTCCGACAGCTTCCGCCCCAGGCCCTGCACCACACGATCGATCATGCTGCTGCTCACCAGCGTCTTGCCGACCGCCGCCGTCGCCGCCCACTGCGGTCGATGATTCAGGAGATAGCGGATCGCCACCGCGAGATAATGGTTCGGGTTCATCAGCCCCGCCGACGGCGTGACGATACCGTGGCGGTCGGAATCGGGGTCGTTGCCGAACGCGACGCGGAACTGGTCTTTCAGCTTCACCAGCCCCGCCATCGCGTAGGGGCTGGAGCAGTCCATGCGGATCTTGCCGTCGTGGTCCACCGTCATGAAGCCGAACTGCGGGTCGAGCTTCTGGTTCACCACCGTAACATTCAGACCGTACATTTCCGCGATGGGTTCCCAGTAGGGCAGCGCGGCGCCGCCGAGCGGGTCCACACCCAGCTTGAGGCCGGCGGCCCGGATCGCGTCCATGTCGATGACGTTGCGCAGGTCGTTGACGTAGGGCAGGATGAAATCCTCCTGCCGCGTGACGTCCGCGCGGATCGCCTCGGCGTAGGCCACGCGCTTCACGCCGGCGTTGTCCTCGCACAGCAGCACGTTGGCCCGGTCCTGAATCCAGCCGGTCGCATCGGCGTCGGCGGGGCCGCCGTTGGTCGGGTTGTACTTGAAGCCGCCGTCCTCCGGCGGGTTGTGCGACGGCGTGATGACGACGCCGTCGGCGAGGTGGTCCTTGCGGCCGCGATTGCAGACGAGGATGGCGTGCGAAATCACCGGCGTCGGCGTGACGCCGTCGTGCTGCTGGATGATCGTGGTCACGCCGTTGGCCGCCAGCACCTCCAGGGCGGAGCGCTGGGCCGGGCCGGACAAAGCGTGGGTGTCCTTGCCCATGTACAGCGGGCCGTCGGTCCCCTGGCTGCGGCGGTACTCGCAGATGGCCTGCGCGATCGCCAGGATGTGGGCCTCGGTGAACGTCCCGTTCCGCGACGTGCCGCGGTGGCCGCTGGTGCCGAACTGAACCCGCTGATTCGGGTCGCTCATGTCCGGCTTGCGCGTGTAATACTCGTTGGTGAGCCGCCCCACGTCGATCAGCATTTCCTTCGGGGCCGGCTTGCCGGCGAGGGGACTTATCGCCATCATTCGCCCTCCTCAATCGCCCACATGGCGGGCGTCGTTCCAGAGACGAATCACCGGCTCCGTCCGGTCGCGCTCGTAGCCCAGGGCGCTCAGCGTCGCGGTGCCGAGGTAAAAGTAGCGTCCCGCGGCCGGCTCCAGGCCCAGCCAGCGGGCGGCCAGGACGCGCAGGAAATGGCCGCTGGAAAAGAGAAGCAAGTCGCCCTCCAGCGCCCGCAGTTTGGCGATCGCGCGGTCGGCGCGGGCGCCGATCTGCGCCACGCTCTCGCCGCCGGGGCAGCCGTCGCGGAACAGCTGCCAGTCCGGCCGCCGCTTACGGATGTCCGCCGTCGTCAATCCTTCGTACTCGCCGTAGTCCCACTCGATCAGATCGGGATCGACGACCGCGACTTTGCCGAAGCCGGCCAGCTCACAGGTGCGCGAGGCCCGCCGCAGCGGACTGGTGAGTACGTGGCCGAAGGTCATTCCTTTCAGCCGGCCGGCCAGGGCGCGGGCGTTGCGCTCGCCGCGCTCCGTGAGCGGCAAGTCCGTCTTGCCCGTGTGCTGCTTCGACACCGTCCATTCGGTTTCGCCGTGGCGGGCGAGATAGACGGACGGCAGAGGTTCGCTCATGGTCAGCCTCTACTCTACCGGACTCGGCTTCGCGCCCCAGATCTCCGTCGCGTATTGCGCGATCGTGCGGTCGCTGGAGAACTTGCCGGAACCGGCCACATTCAGGATCGCCTTCCGCGCCCAGGCGTGGGGGTCGGCGTACAGGGCGGCGACCCGGCCGTGCGTCTCGGCGTAGGCCGTCAGGTCGGCCAGGTGCAGGTAGTGGTCGCCGTTCGTCAAGAGCGTGTCCCAGATCGGCCGGAAGACGCCCGGCTCGGAGCGGCTGAAGTGGTCGGCGGCGATCAGGTCCAGCGCCTGCCGCGTCTCGGCGTCGTGTTCGTAGTGCCAGTGCGGGTCGTACCAGCCTCGACTTTGGATCACCTGATCGGCGGTCAGGCCGAAGAGGAAGAAGTTCTCCTCCCCCGCCTCCTCGGCCATCTCGATGGTCGCCCCGTCGCGGGTGCCGACGGTCAGGGCGCCGTTCATCATGAACTTCATGTTGCTGGTCCCGCTGGCCTCGTAGCCGGCCGTCGAAATCTGCTCCGACACGTCGCTGGCGGGGATCAGCCGCTCCGCCAGGGAGACATTGTAGTCCGGCAGGAAGAGAACTTTCAGCAGGCCGCGCGCCGCCGGCTCCGCGTCGATCGTGGCCGCGACGCTGTTGATGA
The DNA here is from genome assembly GCA_963823075.1 of uncultured Planctomycetaceae bacterium. Lineage (GTDB taxonomy): Bacteria > Planctomycetota > Planctomycetia > Gemmatales > Gemmataceae > UBA4732. The sequence continues at coordinate 129,850 of CAWGKE010000011.1, read as the reverse complement.
ACTTGATGATGAGCTTGGCCAGGCGGTACGCCGGGGCGGCCTTGCCGGCGAAGAAGAAGGTGCGCGGCGGGCCGCCGGCGTGCGGGTTCTCGCGCAGGCGGTTGTAGAGGACGATGACGTGCAGGATGTTGAGCAGCTGCCGCTTGTACTCGTGGATGCGCTTGATCTGACTGTCGAAGATCGAAGCCGGGTCGGCCGTCTGGCCCGTTGCGGACTTCAGCCACTGGAGAAAGCGCGTTTTCGCCTCCCCTTTGGCCGCGCGGAACTTGTCGCGGAAACTCGCGTCCTCGGCCAGCGGGGCGAGACCGCGCAGCCGGCCCAGGTCCGTCACCCAGCCGTCGCCGACCGCCTCGGTGATGAGCCGGGCCAGCGGCGGGTTGCATTGCAGCAGCCAGCGCCGCGGCGTGACGCCGTTGGTCTTGTTGCTGAATCGGCCCGGAAACATCTCCGCGAAGTCGGGAACCACCGTCTTCTTGAGGAGGGCGGTGTGGATCTCGGCCACGCCGTTGGTGCTGTGCGAGCCGACGATGGCCAGGTGGGCCATGCGGACGCGGCGCACCGGCCCCTCGTCGATCAGGCTCATGCGGACGACGCGGCCGAGGTCGTCGGGGTGGGCCTTGCGCACGTCGTCGAGGAAGCGGCGGTTGATCTCGTAGACGATTTGCAGGTGCCGCGGCAGCAATTGCTCGAACCACTCGACCGGCCACTTCTCCAGCGCCTCGGGCAGGAGGGTGTGGTTCGTGTAGGCCAGCGTCCGCACCGTCAGGTCCCAGGCGTCGTCCCAGTCGAGGCCGGCCTGGTCGAGGAGGATGCGCATCAGCTCGGCCACGGCCATCGCCGGGTGCGTGTCGTTCATCTGGACGGCGACGTGATCCGGCAGGTCGTGCCAGTCGGCGTTGCCGGACTTTCGGAATCGTGAAGTGATGTCATTCAGTGAGCAGCAGACGAGGAAATACTCCTGGAGGAAGCGCAGCATCCGGCCGGCCTCGGTGGAATCGTCGGGGTAGAGAACGCGCGTGAGCGACTCCGCCTCGATGTTGTGCAGCACGGCCCCGATGAAATCGCCGGCCGAGAACTCGGCGAAGTCGAACGTGTCGGGGGCGGCGGCGGCCCACAGGCGCAGCGTATTGACGCACTTGCCGCCGTAGCCGACCACCGGCCGGTCGAAGGCGACGCCGAGCAGGTTGCTCGGCTGGTTGGGGGTCAGCGACACTCGGCCGCCCTGCATGTGGATTGTGGCGTTGAGGGGCACCTTGATCGTCTTGCCGGGGCGGGCGACTTCCCACGGGTCGGGGCGGCGCAGCCAGTTGTCCGGCTGCTCCACCTGATAGCCGTTGCGGACGCTCTGCTTGAAGATGCCGTACTCGTAGCGGAGGCCGTAGCCGACCGCGGAGTATTGCAGCGAGGCCAACGAGTCGATGAAGCAGGCGGCCAGCCGGCCCAGGCCGCCATTGCCGAGGCCGGCGTCCGGTTCCAGCTCGGCCAGCTGGCGCAGGTCCATCCCCTCGCGCCGCAGGGCGTCCCGCACGACCGGCTCGACCAGGAGGTTGACGACGTTGTTGGTGAGCGTCCGGCCGATGAGGAACTCCATCGACAGGTAGTAGATCCGTTTGGGGTTGTGTCGCTCGCGCGCCTTCTTCGTTTCGACCCAGCGGTGAGCGAGCAGGTCGCGGATGGAGCGGGCCGCCGCCTCGAAGCGCTGCCGCGGCCGGGCCGTTTTCGGGTCCACGAGATGTTCGCAGACGAAGTAGCGCTCGGCCCAGTCGTCGCCGTTCCCCGTAAGTCCGAGCCGTTCCAGCTGCCGCGCGTCGCTGTCCCGCGTGACCGTCGTCGGAATCCCGTTCATGAGGAATCCTCGCCGTGGATGGATGATCGGCCCGCGCCTATGTTATGGATGAGGGCGGAAGCAGTCGCGGCCAAATGACGGATCACCCCAGCAACCACTGCGCCAAACTCAGATAGCACAAGATCGTAATAACGTCGGCGGCGGCCAGGGCGATCGGCCCGGCCGCGACGCGCGGATCGAGGCGCAGCAGCCGCAGCAGGATCGGCAGCGCCATCCCCAGCACCGCCGAGACGGCCACGCCGCCGGCGATGCCGCCCAGCAGGGCCAGCGCCACCCCGGCGTTGCCCCGCCACGCCAGGGCCGCCAGCGCCACCACCCCGCCCGCACCCAGGCCGAGCAGCGAACCTGTCGCCGCCTCGCGGTACAGCCGCTTCAGCATCGACCGCCACGTCGGCGGCCGGCCGTGCAAGAGTTGCAGCGCCAGGCTCACCGACTGGCTGCTCACGCTCTCCGCCAGGTTCAGCACCAGCGGAAAGAAGAACGCCAGGACCACCACGCGCCGCAGCATGTCCTCGAAGACGCTCGACAGAAAGGCCGCCAGCAGCCCCGCCGCCAGGTTGCAGCCCAGCCACGGGAAGCGCCTGCGGAAGGACCGCCACGGCGAGCGCGGCTTCGCGTCGGCCGTGTGGACGCCGACCTGCTGGAACAGGTCGTCGCGCGCGGCCGGGTCGTCGAGTCGGCGGATCTCGTCGGTGTACAATTCCACGTCCACCACGCCGAGGAGGGCGCCGGCCGCGTCCACCACGGGGAACGCCAGCAGCCGGCGCCGCTGCAACTGTTCGCACGCCTCGCGCACCGTGGCCGTCGCCGGCAGCGTCTCCACTTCGCGGATCATGACCTCGGCGAGCGGCCGGTCGGCCGGACTCGTCACGAGCGCCCGGGCGGTCGCCACGCCGCGCAGCCGATCCGCTTCATCCACCACGTAGAAGTAGGAGATCTTCCCCGCGGCCGGGTTCTCGCGCAGCCACGCCGTCGCCTCGCCGACCGTCCACTCCGGCCGCAGGCGCGTGAAGTCGCGGCGCAGATGGTCGCGGACGGGGGCGTCGAGGCTGGTCGATGACAGCGGCATGGCAGTCCACAAAAAAAGGGAGCGGCCGCGGTCGCCCGCGGCACTCCCTTGTCGGAAAGATGAACGATGAACGGCGAACGATGAATCAAAGACTGTCTTGATTCATCATTCGTCCTTCATCGTTCATCGTTAAGCTTGGGCGGCGGCCGCCTGCGCCGCGGCGGCCCTGTCCCGCTCGGTTCGCGGCAGGCCCTCGCCGAACATGATCAGCAGCGGGCTGGCAATGTAGATCGAGCTGTAGGTGCCGACCACCACGCCGACCACCATCACGAAGGCGAACAGGTGAACGCCCTCGCCGCCGAACACGTACAGCACGCCTACCACCAGGAACACCGTCAGCGACGACAGGATGGTCCGGCTCAGCGTCTGATTGACGCTGTCGTTGATCATCGTATACGTCAGCAGCGGGTTCTTGCCGCGCACCTCGCGGATGCGGTCGAAGACCACGATCGTGTCGCTCACCGAGTAGCCGACCAGCGTCAGGAGGGCCGCCACGGAGGGCAGGTCGATCTTGAAGTCCTCAATGCCGAGATAGTAGGCCACCCCCGGCGCCCACACGTAGATGTAGTGGCACAGGGCGATGGCTCCCAGCGTGAAGAACAGGTCGTGGATCAGGCACACCACCGTCGCGGCCCCGAACGTCCAACTGCCGAAGCGGAACCACAGGTACATGAGGATCGCGATCCAGCTCGCCAGGATGGCGTACAGGGCCTTCTGCTGCGTGTCCGCCGCCAGCTGGCTGTCGAAGTTCTCCAGCCGCTCCGGCTGCGGCGTGCTGCTGAACTCCTCCCGCACCGTATCGAGCGTCGTGCGGAACTCCGCCACGTCGATCGCGTCCTTGAAGTCACGGGCCGACGCCTTCCCCAGCGTCAGGATCATCTGCGAGTAACGGCCCTGGCGCCCGACGGCCCCAGGGGCCGGCTCAAGCTGGAAATTGTCGTTGTGGATGCCGAGCTTTTCCAGCTCCTGGCCCAGCAGCCGCCGGACCTGGGCCGGCGAGGCGTAGTCCGGCTGCGGCCGCGGGAAGCGCAACGTCGCCGCCAGCGCCACGTCGCCGTCGGCCTCGATGTCGGGGTTGCTTCCCGAGGCGAGGTCGGCGGCGGCGACCAGCGGTCCCTCTCCCGCCGCCGAACCCATCACGCCCAGCGCGCTCGCCCCGGACGCCGGAAGCGATACGTCCACCGCCTCCAGCCCCTGGGCGCCGAGTTCGTCCCGGGCTTTTTGCAGCGCCGCTTTCACATCGGAAACCTTTTTGCCCGCCCCGTCCAGCCCCACGTGCAGCGTGAAGTAGCCCGCCGTCCCTTCGACTGGGTCGAGTTTGAGGTTGGAGACGCCGAGGTCCTTCTCTAGTACCTTGCGGACCTTGTCCAGCACGCCGTTGATCCGCTCCGGCGCGAAGTCGTCCGTCGATTTGACGAACTCCAGCGTGGCCGTTTTCGCCAGGCCGCCCTGATCGTCGATCACCGCGGGCAGCATCACGATGCGCTTGAGCAGGTCGCCCGCGTCGTCCTTGGGGCCGACGATTTTCCCCCAATCCGGGCCGAGCTTGTAGTTGACGATCTTCTGGACCAGGGCGTCGTCCTTCTCCGAGCTGCGGACGGTGAACAGGGCGCTCTTGTCGCCCTGGGTCAGCGTGGGGTCGTTGACGAACACCTGCTCGATCGAATAATCGGGCAGGTCGGCCGCGACGCCCAGGTCCTTTTTCGCTGCGTCCGTGAGGGGGTGCTTGTCCGGCTCCAGGCGTTCGCGCAGCTCGCTCAGAGTGACGGGGTGGACGAGTTGGCCGCCGTAGGCGGTGCCGCCCACGAAGTCGATGTTCAGGCCGCCGTGGAACAGGTGGAAGATGAACAGCACGGCCCCGGCGATCGTCAGCCCGCCGGTCAGCGCGAACATCAGATGGCGGATCTTCATGAAGTTGATGTTGGGCCGCTTGAACAGCTGCATGAAGTAGAGCTTGTGCAGCCAGTTGTTGCCCAGCCAAACGTCGAACATGGTCCGCGTCATCACCAGCGACGTGAACAGGCTGATGATCAGGCCCACGGTGAGGCTGATGCCGAAGCCCTTGAGCTGATCGTTGCCGACCACGTAGAGGACGATGGCCGTGAAGATGCTCGTCATGTGGGTGTCGATGATGGTCGGGAAGGCGCGGTCGTAGCCGTTGCGCACGGCCAGGGCGAGGCTGGCGCCGCGCTCGCGCTCCTCGCGGAGGCGCTCATAAATCAGCACGTTGGCGTCCACCGCCATGCCGAGCATCAGCACCAGGCCGGCCAGGCCGGGCAGCGTGAAGGTGGCCTGGACCAGCACCATGAAGGCCACCGTCAGGAGCAGGTTGGCCATCAGGGCGATGCAGGCCACGATCCCGGCGAAGCGGTAGTAGATGAGCATGAAGATCAGCACGGCGCCGAAGGCCAGCAGCACCGACGCCGTGCCCTTGATGACGGTGTCCTCGCCGAGCGTGGCGCCCATTGTGTTCTCGCTGACCGGCTGGGACTTGAGCGTGGCCGGCAGGGCGCCGGCGCGCAGGATGCGCACCAGGTCCTCGGTCTCCTTGGGCGTGAAATCGCCGGTGATCTGGCCGCTGGCGCCGATGGCCGAGTTGAGCCGCGGCGCCGAGCGCACCTGGCCGTCCAGCACGACCGCCAGGTCGCGGTAGTAGCCGCTGTTGGGGTTGGCGGAGTCCACGTCGCTCGGCCGGTTCAGGGTCGTCAGCTCCAGGAAGCGGTTGGCCCCCTCGCTGTTGAAGGAGAAGTTGACGGCCCGCTTCCCTTCCGACGCGCCCTCGGTCGCGCTGGTCAGGAAGTCGCCGGTCACTTCCTTGCCCGGCTCCGTCTCCCGCGTCAGGACGAAGACCTCGTATTCCTTGCCCATCTCGCGGTCGCGCGGCGCGATGCGCGTGGGGCCGCTGCCCTCGATCTTGCGGCGGTAGAGCAGGATGTGCGCGCGGGCGTCGATGAAGGCCAGTTTGCCGCCGGCTTCGTGGACGGCCGCCCAGATCCCCTTACGCGCATCGTCCCGATTCTTTTCGGCGTCCGGGGTCCGTTCCGCGGCGCTGTTGAGCTGCAAGGAGTAGAGTTCTTCCTTGCCGACCTCCACCCAGCTGTACTGGTAGCGCAGGTTCTCGCCGTTCAGGCTCACCGCGAAAAGGCGGTCGCCGGTGGCGGCGCCGTTCTGGGTCGGCGGCGGCGGCGGCTTGCCCTCGACGTTGAGGGTTTCCATTTCGTTTTGGTGCGCCGCGACGTACGCCTTGGCGGCGTCGATGGCGGCCTTGTCGTCCCGTTCGTTGGCGAGGATGCGGAACTCCAGCCGGCCCTGCTGCTGGATCAGGTTCTTGATGTTTTCGATGTCCTCGCCCGTGAAGGTGCGCCGCTCGTTGCTGACTTTTTCGAGGCCGTGAATGAAGTCGGCGATCTCCGGAGCGGGAATGTCCTTGCCGGCCACTTCATGGCCGTCCTTGTCCTTCGCGCCTTCCTTGTACTTGGGGTGGGCGTCGGTGATACGGCGGATCACGTCGGCGAACTCGCCTTCCGGGATGTCGTTATAGGAGATCGCCAGGTTGGGGTACTCGGCCTTGACCTTGTCGAGCACGTCCTGCCAGGCCGCTTCCGCCGCGTTGGCCTGGACCCGGCCGCCGGTCGGCAGGATGATCTCGACGCGCGGCGGATCGCCCGGCAGGGGGCGGATGGTGACGTTGTAGAGATCGGCCGGGTCGATGCGGCGCTTGAGCGATGCGGCGAGCTGTTCGGGGTGCGCGATCAGGTCCGCCCGGGCCTGTTCGGTCATCTTGGACGGGTCCGTCTCATAGACGAGGATGGTGCCGCCGGACAGGTCCACGCCGAGGCGGAAGCCGCCTTCGCCGTGGGCATAGCGGACGCCCGCCCACACGACGACGATGATGGCGATGACGGCGGGGATGACGCAAAGGAGAATTCGGCCGAGATACCGTTTCATGGTCGGACTTCATGCCTTTCGTGGGTTCATTCCTTCTTCCGCCGCGCCGCTCGCCACGGGATTAGGCGAGGGGCGGGAAATACCTTACCCGTAGCCGCATTCGCCAGAATGCGGGCCGACAGCCATTCACCCGCATTCTGGCGAATGCGGCTACGGGTATCATTCCTGCCGCCGCTCGCCTTAGAACTTCAGGGGATCGTCCTTCTTGGCGGTGACGGCCGTGGAGGCGGGCTGCTCCGCGGGCTTGCCGCCCTTGGCCGCGTCCTTGGCGGCCTTCTTGGCGGCTTCGGCTTCCTTCAGCGTCTCCTCGTTGGTCAGGTTGCGGAGGATGGCGTTCTTGACCATTTTGACGCGGACCTTGTCGTCGATCTCCACCGTGATCTCGTCTTCCTTTTCCGCGACGGAGACGATCTTGCCGTAGATGCCCGCGTGGGTGATGACCTTGTCGTTCTTCTTCATCTGGCCGAGCAGGGCCTGCTTTTCCTTTTCCTGCTGCCGCGCCGGCCGAATGAAGAACAGGTAGGCCAGCAGCATGAAGGGGATGATGAGGATGAAGATCGTCGTGTCGAATCCGCCTTGCGGCTGTTGACCGGCGGGAGCTGGCTGAGCGTCTGCCAGCAGGAGCATGAAGGTGTTAATCATCGGATCGTCCCTCGCACGGGAAGCGTCTTGTTGGTGATCGTCCTGCGACTGAAACGATCATCTTAAAACGATTCGCCCCAACGGGCAAGGCGGACCGCCGTGAACTCGGCCAGCCGTCCCTCGGCGATCGCCTCGCGCGTTTGCCGCATCAGCCGGCAGTAGTAGGCGACGTTGTGCAGCGACAGCAGCGTCGGGCCGAGCATCTCCCGCGCCAGGAACAGGTGGTGCAGGTAGGCCCGGCTGAAGCAGCGACACGTGCAGCACAGGCAACCGGACTCCAGCGGGGCCGGATCTCGCTTGTGGCAGGCGTTGCGGAGCCGGAGCGGGCCGTCGTCGGTGAAGGCGGAGGCGTTGCGGCCGTTGCGCGTCGGCAGCACGCAGTCGAACATATCGACGCCACGCGCCACGGCGGCGAGGATGTCCTGCGGCCGGCCGACGCCCATAAGGTAGCGCGGCCGGTCGGCTGGCAAGAGGGCGGCGGCGGGGCCGAGGACGCCGACCATCTGCGCGGGCGTCTCGCCGACGCTGAAGCCGCCGAGGGCGTATCCGGGAAAGTCCAGCGCCGCCAGCGCCTCGGCGCAGCGGCGGCGGAGGTCGAGGTCCGGCCCGCCCTGCACGATGGCGAAGAGCGCCTGGTCGGATCGGCGGTGGGCGGCGCGACAGCGTTCGGCCCAGAGGATCGTCCGGCGCACTGCCTCGCGCAGCACGTCCGGCGACGCCCCAAATGGCGGGCACTCGTCGAGGCACATGGCCACGTCGGCGCCGAGGTTTTCCTGGATGGCGACGGCCCGTTCCGGCGTGAGTTCGAGAAGCGCCCCGTCGATGTGGGATCGGAAAACGGCGGCATGGTCGGTGATCTTGCGGACGGCGGCGAGGCTGTAGACCTGGAAGCCGCCGCTGTCGGTGAGGATCGGGCCGTCCCAGTGCATGAAGCGGTGCAGACCGCCCATCTCGGCGACAAGGTCGTCGCCGGGGCGGAGGGCGAGGTGATAGGTGTTGCCGAGGATCATGCGGGCACCGGCCGCTTCGAGCTGGTCGGGCGTCAGGCCTTTCACGGTCGCCTGGGTGCCGACCGGCATGAAGACCGGCGTCTCGACGGCGCCGTGCGGCGTGTGGAGGCGGCCGCGGCGAGCGGGGCCGTCGGAGGACAGGATGTCGAAGCGGATGGACATGGGAAAAAAGTTCACCGCAGAGAACGCAGAGATCGCGGAGAGAAGAAAGAGAATAGTTCCGAGGCGTACTGTCCCTCTGGCGCTTGTTTTTGTCTTCTCTGCGCTCTCCGCGTTCTCTGCGGTGAAATGCTTCGTCTCAGTCCCCCCGGAGCGACAGCCCATACGTCTGCAGCTTCTCGCGCACCTCGGCCAGCGAGGTCATGCCGAAATTCTTCGACTCCAGCAGCTCGTCGGCCGTGCGCTGGATCAGGTCGCCGAGCGTGTTGATGCCCAGCCGGTTCATGCACTTGCGGGCGCGCACCGACAGGTTCAGCTCGCTCACCGGCTTGCCCAGCACCGCCTGCTCCTGCTCGCTCAGTGCGGCTTGCGGCCGGAAACGCATGTCGTTCTGGGCGCCCTCCTCCAGCGACTGGCCGATCCGCAGGGCCTTCGACGACAGCATCTCCTTGATCTCGCTCAGCGACGTTTCGCCGAAATTCTTGCTGCTGAGGAGCTGCTGTTCGCTGACGCGCGTCAGGTCGCCCAGCGTCTTGATGTTCATCTTCTTCAGGCAGTTGCGGCTGCGCACCGACAGCTCGAAGTCGGTGACGGGGATCTCCAGCACCTGGCTGAAGCGGCTGAAGGCGTGCTCCTCCTCGGGGCTGTAGTACATGTTGCGCGAGGCCTGGGCGTCCTTGTGGAACAGCCGGGCCTGCTCGTCGGTGGGGTCGGCCGCCAGCACCCGGCGATAGCACTCCTCCGCCTTGTCGTATTTCTCGTGGTCCTCGTAGAGGACGCCGAGGTTCTTGAGCGTGCCGACGTGGACCGGCGGGTGCTTGAGGCAGCGCTCGTAGAACTGGATGGCCTCGTCGTCGTTGCCGGCCAGGTCGTTGGCGTGGGCGAGCTGGAAGAGGGCGCTGGTGTGGCCGGGGTCCAGCTCGACGGCCTTCTCCAGATGGGTGACGGCCTGGGCCCGTTCGCCGTCGGCGAGGTAGCAGCTGGCGAGCTGGAAGTGATACTCGGCGTTGTGGCTGCTCTGCTGTTCGAGCTTGGCCAGGAGGGAACGGGCCTGGGCAAGGTCGCCCTTCTGGCGATAGATGCCGGCGCGCTGGAGCTGCACCTGGCTGGCGGTGTAGCCGAGCTTCTCGGCCTTCTCGAAGGCCTTGAGGGCTTCGTCGTAGTCCTGGCGCGAGGCCAGGGCGCGGCCCAGGTAGTAGTTGGCCAGGGAGCCTTCGGCCTGCTTGAGGTGCTCGACGGCCTGGGCGGTGTAGCCGAGGAAGAACGAGGCGACGCCGAGCTTGAGGTGCCAGCGCTTGGCGGCGGCGCCGGACGCGCCCTCCAGCTTCTTCTTGATGGCCTCGGTGACTTCGCGGAGCGTTCGGTACTGGCCGCCTCCCTGGGCCAGACCGTTGCGGATCTGCTGGACGGTGCCGGCGTCGCAGTCCTCGCGCTCGAGCAGCAGGGCTTTCAAGTCAATCATCATCGGCTCAACCATGCGGCAGTCTCCGGCACGATGGGCGCACCCGTGCATTGTTCGGGGTTGGAATGGGTTAGTATAACGACGACGGAGGATCGTGCAAGTGCGGCCGCCCGGCGAGCGGCTGGCGTGAGCCGGCTGATCTACCCGCAATCAGCCGGCTCACGCCGGCCTCGCCCCAGTCAAGAGACCCCCCCCATGCCGCGCCCCCGCAGCGAGGCCCCGTTGCCGCCCTGTTACGCCCAGGTTCACGCGGGCCTCGAACCCGTGGCGTCCGAGGAGATCGAGCGCGTACTCGACGGCGAGGTCAAGCGCACCGGCCGCGGCCTGGTCGTCTTCCGCGTCCCGCACATCGACGATTCGCTCCTGCAATTGCGCACCACGGAGGACGTTTTTCTGCTGGCCTGGGGCACGGATCAGCTCACATACCGGGCCGAGGACCTCGACAAGATCCAGCGCCTGGACGGCCCGCGAGGCGGACTGGGATCGGCTGCTGCGCCTGCATCACGCCGTTCGGCCCAAACCCAAGGGCCGACCCACCTACCGGCTCATTACACAGATGGAAGGCAAACACGGCTACCTCCGCCGCGACGCCGGCAAGGCGATGGCCCGCGGCCTGGCCGGCAAGCTGCCGGAAAGCTGGAAGCCGGCCGAGGAGAACGCGGCCGTCGAGGTGTGGTTGACCATCGACGGAGCGACGGCCGTGTGCGGCCTCCGTCTGTCCGATCGGACCATGCGCCACCGCACCTACAAGCTGGAACATCGGCCCGCCTCGTTGCGGCCGACGCTGGCCGCGGCGATGGTGCGGCTGGCCGAGATCAAGCCGCTGCACGTCGTCCTCGACCCGATGTGCGGCGCCGGCACGCTGCTGGCGGAGCATCTGACGGCGATGCGAGCGATCCGCATCCCCATCCCGGCGGCGCTGGGCGGCGACATCGACGCCGGGGCGGTTCGGGCGGCCTCGGCCAACCTGCGCCGCCTGGGGGCCGTCCACCTGGCGCGGTGGGACGCGACGCGGCTGCCGCTGGCCGCGGCGTCGGTGGACCGCATCGTGTCCAACCCGCCGTTCGGCAAGCAGATGGGTGAGCCGGAGGAGATCGGCCCGCTCTACCGCGGCATGGTCCGCGAATACGACCGCGTGCTGCGGCCGGGCGGGCGAGCGGTGCTGCTCAGCAGCGACGCCGAAAAGCTGCGCCTCGGCGGTCCAGGCCGTGGCCTGGAAATCACTCCGCCGCGTGACCGTCCGCATTTTGGGGCAGGCGGCGACGATTGGAGTCTGGCGGAAGGGCGGCGATTGAGATAGGATGGCGGGAGTCGATCCTTTCCGGCGTCCGGCGTGTAGGGGCGGGGTCGCCCCGCCCTCAGGAGGGCGGGGCGACCCCGCCCCTACGGGGACCTAAAACGCATGGCGGTCACCAAAATAACCTGTCCGGAATGCAAAACCGTGCTGCGGCCGGCCAAGCCGTTGCCGCCCGGCAAGACCGTGAAATGCCCCGAGTGCGGCAACCGCTTCCCCGCGACCGAGGAGGCGCCGGGGGCGCCGCTGAGGAAGCCGAAAAAGGCGGACCCGGACGGCGAGCGCAAGCCGAAGAAGCCCGCGGCCGACAAGCAGCCGGCGGCCGTGAAGAAGATGGACGACGACGACGAGGATGGCGGCACCTACCGCTTCGAGGACGCGGCCCAAGGCGAGGACAAGCCGGAGATCAATTACGCGCCGGACATGTCGATCAAGGACCTGCGCGGCCCGGCGCAATCGGCCCTGGTCCGACCGACCAACGCGATGATCGCGGTCGGCGCCGTGGGCTTCTTCGGCTGGGTGGCGCTGCTCATCCTCATCCTCATCCCGACGCTGTTCCCGATCGACAACGACGAGGGCGACAAGACGAAGCCGCCCAAGCCCGTGATCGGGTTGGAGCACGGCCTGGGGGCCGTGCAGGACGACAAGGACCCACCGCCGGAGCTGAAGGTCGATCCCGCCCGGAAGAGCATGTACCAACTTTTCGGCATCAACTTCTCCTCGTTCGGCGCGCTGGCGTGGTACATTTTCATCCTGATCCTGCTGCCGATCTTCCTCGGCATGATCTATTGCGCCTTCGTGACCTATGGGGCGGTGAGGATCCAGAACATGGAGGGCTACGGCTGGGGCGTCGCATCGAACATCATGATGATGATCCCCATCCACTCGTTCGGCTTCATGACGGCGACGGCGCTGTTCGTCCAGTTCTTCCTGAAGATGTTCAGCGACGACGCCAGCTCCGTGTCCGGCACGCTGATCGGCCTGATGGTCTTGGAGGAGCTGATCTGCGTCGCCGTGGGCGCGTGGGGCCTGATGACGCTGCTGAGCGCGAAGGTGGTCAAGGGGTTCGAGTACAAGCCGGAGTAAGCGGAGCAACGACGTGTCTCAACGGATCAAGCGCTGGGCGGTTTTGATGCTGGCCGCGGGGGCGGCGTTGGCGGCCGGCTGCATGCCGCCGAGCCGCGTCGAGTTCATCGAGAAGCTGTCGATGGAGAACCGGAAGATCGCCCGTTCGACGCGGGACTTCCGCAAGGCCATCGTGCCGCTGACCAGCAACCAGCTGCCCGACCGCACGCAGGTGCATTCGGCCTACGACGCCATGCAGAAGACGCTCACGGAGGTGAAGGGCGACATGGCCGGCCAGCTGCTGCCGCCGTCGTCCAGCTCCGCCAAGGATTTCTTGCAGGCTTACAAGGACTATCTGGGTGCGGAACAGGCCATTTTGGACGGCCCGATGAAGGCGATCGTGGACAAGATCGACGAGCCGACCGCCGCCGACGGCACGCCGACGATCGACGACCGGCGCAACTTCGTCTGGGGGAGCGACGCCAACCAGCACCGAGACGGCATGGTGGCCGTGGTCGGGGGGCAGGAGTACGCGGCCTTTTCCAAGCTGACCCAGGCGCAGACGGCCTACACCGGCGAACACAACTACCAACCCTACGGATTGGCCGACTATGTTGCGAACGAGAAGGCCGGCAAGTAGGGAAGCGGTCAGGTGAGGTCCCGCAGCGAGGGCTTTTCGACGGCGAGGTAATCCGCACAGGTCATTTCCACCGAAACGGCGTGATCGCCGGCGTTGAAGTTGATGGAGGCGTTGCTGGAGAGGGCCGGGTCGCAGTGGGTGGGCAGGCCGAAGAGGCTGCCGAACGGCGGGATGCTGCCGGGCCGGAGGCCGGTGAGGCGTTCGACCTCCTCGGGCGTGGCGAAGCGAATGGCCTTGGCCCCGAGGGCAATTCGGGCCTTGCGACTGTCGAGTTTGCGGTCAGCCGGCATGACCAGCAGTACGAACGATTCGCCGGCCTTGACGACCAGCGCCTTGGCCCCGCTGGCCAGCGGCGTACCGCGCACCGCCGACGCCTCCTGACTGGTGAACACCGGGGCGTGGCGGTGGACCGTGAACGGCACGCCGGCTTGCCGCAGCAGTTCCTCGATCCGCTCGAACACCGTTGCGGGCATACGTTCCTCCCTCACACGCCGCGCCACAGCGCCGCCAGCAGTCGCCGCCAGCCGCGCATGCGCCGGCCGAACGTCGGCGCGTGACCGCTCTCCAGCAGGCCGCGCAACAGCTCGCCCTGATTCTCCGCACTTTTGCCCGCCGCCAAATCGTAATGCGGCCGAAACCGTCCGCCGCGCACGCTGACGACCTGCGCGGTCGTCATTTCCAGCAACCCCTCCGCCCCCTGGGTGACGCCCCAACCGCTGTCGCCGACGCCGCCGAACGGCGTCGCCGGGTGCGTCGTCGGCACGATCACGTCGTTGATCGTCACCATGCCGGCCGGCAGCAGCGCGGCCACTGCCTCCGCCCTGTGCATGTCGCGCGTGAAAACGGACGCGCCGAGTCCGTAAGGGCAACGGCTTTGCATGTCCAGCGCCTCATCCAGTGAGTCGAAGGGGATCGCCGCCATGACCGGGGCGAACGACGCCTCGCGGCAGAGGGTCGAGTCCGGCCGGGCGTCCACGATTACCGTCGGCGTGAAGGACGCTGGATCGCCGTTCCCCTCACCCCTACCCCTCTCCCCATCGGATGGGGAGAGGGGTAGGGGTGAGGGGGGCGCCAGCAGTCGGCCGCCGTCGGCCAACGCCTCCCGCACCAGCCGCTCCGCCAGCCGCGCCTGCGACGCCAACGCCAGCTTCATCGGAACGGCGACTGACGCCATCTCCTTTAGGCGATCGCAAAACGCCGGATACACGGATCGATGGACGAAGGCCCGTCGGACAGCGATGCAAGTCTGGCCGCGGTTGATGGTGGCGCCGAACCACGCCGCCCGCGCCGCCATTCCAACATCGGCGTCGTCGAGGACAAACATGGCGTCGCAGCCGGACAGCTCCAGGGTGCAGCTGATGAGGCGCTCGCCAAGCCGGGCCGCGATGCGCCGGCCGACGGGGGCGGAGCCAGTGAAGACGACGTGATCGACGGGGGCCTCGGTCAGCGCCTGTCCGGCCTCGCGCGTCGCCTCCATGCGCTGGAGCAGGCCGTCCGGAAAGCCGGCCTTGCGGAACAGGCCGTGCAGGGCCTCGGCGCATCCGGCGCGACCTCGGACGGCTTCCAGAGGACGCCGTTGCCGGCGGCGAGGGCCTGGACGATCGGTACGCCGTTGAGGAGATACGGATAATTCCACGTCCCGATGACGCCGACGACGCCGCGTGCCCGGCGGCGAATGCGGTCGCTCTGTCCCCAAAGCCAGAGCGGTCGCTGCGCCGCGGGCACGCGCCGCGGTCGCAGCAGGTGATCGGCCTCGCGCTCCAGGAAGCAGCAGGCGTCGGCCAGCGGCAGCAGGTCGCCGCCGATCGTTTCTTCGGGAGACTTGCCGAGTTCGCGCCGGGCCGTCTCGCACAGGACGTCGCATTCGTCGGCGACCAGCCGGCGCAGCGCCTGCACCGGCCGCAGACGCTGCCGCACCGGCAGGCGCTCCCAGGGGGGCTGGGCTGCGCGGATGCGGTCGATCTGTTCGGCGAGGACGGGGAGGGTGGTGAGTTCCATGCCGGTTATCTTACACAAAGGCGAGCGGCCGGCGTGAGCCGGCTGGTGTAGCATGAAGCTCGACGGCCAAGCTCTACATCAGCTGGCTCACGCCGGCCGCTCGCCGGTCTTTTCGGAGTGCATTCGTGACCTTCGACCCCCTCCGTCCGCCCCCGCTGCTCACCGCCGACCTGCCCGGCGTCGGCGGCCGTATCAAGGCCGTCCCCGAGGACTTCGAGGTCGAGGAAATCCCCGCCTACCCGCCGTCGGGTCAGGGTGATTTCCTCTATCTCTGGATCGAGAAGCGCGACATGGGCGCCGAATACTTCATCCGCCAGGTCGCGCGCCGGCTCGACGTCCCCATCGGCGAAGTCGGCACGGCCGGACTCAAGGACCGCCACGCCGTCACGCGGCAGATGGTGTCGGCGCCCGTGCGCGCGGAAAGCCGACTGGCGCAGCTGGACGGCGACGGCGTGCGGCTGCTCAGCGTCAGCCGCCACGGCAACAAGCTCAAGCCCGGCCACCTGCACGGCAACCGCTTCCGCATCCTGGTGCGCGACGCCGGATCGACTGCCGCAGAGACCGCCGCTCCCATACTGGATCGGCTTCGTCGGGAGGGGATGCCGAATTTCTACGGACCCCAGCGCTTCGGCCGCGACGGCGAAACCGTTCTGCTCGGAATGGCCCTCCTGCGCCACGAACCGCCGCCCGCCGAGCTTGCCCGGATCAACCTGCGCAACCCGTTCCTTCGGAAACTGGCGCTGTCGGCGGCGCAGGCGGCGCTGTTCAACCACACGCTGGCCCGGCGCACGGCCGATGGTCTGCTGCGACGCGTGCTGCCCGGCGACGTGATGGCGAAATGGCCGTTCGGCGGCATGTTCACGGCCGAGGACGTGACATGTGAACAGGCCCGCTTCGACGCGCGAGAGACCGTCACCGCCGGGCCGATGTTCGGCCGCAAGGTGTTCGCCGCCGCCGGCGAGGCCGCCGGCGCGAGGCAGCGGTGTTGCAAGACGCCGGCCTGTCCACGGAGGCGTTCCACGGCTTCGGCAAGCTGTTGTCCGGCACGCGGCGGCACAACCTGATCTATCTCGACGACCTGACGGCAGCTGTCGAGCCGGATGGCCTTCGTCTGAATTTCACACTGCCCGCAGGCAGCTACGCTACAATGCTGCTGCACGAAGTTATGAAGGTCGATCGGTTGGATGCCGACGGAGGCGAGTAAATCGCGGACGCCGGTTGTAGGGAACGCATCGCGCCCCACCCATGGGTTTTTCGCAAGTTTGGTCAAACTTCCCAGGCGCGGCGGCCGGGCGGACGCAAGAATCGAGCGTCCCAGCGCACTTCCCCGGTTCCGTTGAGTGAATGGGTCCACCCGTGGAAACGATTGCTGAATTCACCGTGCCGGAGAAGATCCTCCTGGCCGCGCACCAACTGGAAGAAGCCGGCCAATCGCCGTTCAGCGCCGAAGCGCTGATCGTCGCGGTCTGGCAGCAGAACCCCCGCACCTTCGGCCTGAAGGGCTACGCCGAGCAATACCCCGATTCCAACAAGGTCCTGACGAGCCTCATGGGCGAGAAGGGATTGGCCCGCCGCGGCTGGCTCAACAAGGTCGGCCAGAAGCTCTACGCCCTGACGCGCGAGGGCCGGCAGATGCTTCGCCGACTCCGCCAGGAAGAACCGGCGGCGGCGCCGGCGCCCACGGAAACCGTGGCCATGCCGCGCGACCACGACAAGCTGTTGCAGACGCTCTACGCCACCTCGGCCCTGCGCAAGTACCAGGAAGGCCACAAGCAAGACCTGACGTTCGCCGACGCCTGCCGCTTCTGGAGCATCACGGAGAACCTCGCCGGTCCCGCCCTCGACGCCCGGCTGCTGGCCGTGCGCGCGGCCCTCGCCGAGATCGAGCGCACGGTTCGCAAGGGCCAGGCGGTGCTGAGCGACGGCCGGGCCTTCGGCTTCGACGACGCCAACCTGTTCAACGACCTGCATCTGTACCTGGAGGACCGCTTCTCGCGGCACCTCACGCTGCTTCGGAACCGAGCGGGGCGGAACTGACCTCCGCCTCGAAGCGCAGCCGCGAGCCGGCGATGTAGTCGGCGTTGAGTTCGATGGCCAACCAGCGACGGCCGAGCTTCTCGGCCTCGAAGCCGGTCACGTTGCTTCCGGCGAAGGGGTCCACGACGAGCTGGTCGGGGTCCGTCAGGAAGCGGATGAAGAACTCCGGCACGCCGTTGGGGAACCGCGCCGGGTGGATCGGCAGCCCGGCCTCGCGGCAGCGGCGAAAGTACTCGTCGCTGGAGCGCGTATTGGGGATCTGCAAAAGATTCGGCGGAATGGCGCCGCCGTTGTCGCGGCGGAAGTGCGGGCCGATGTCGTGCTGCGACGGCCGGCGAGCCGTGTCGTAGCCGTCGCGCAAGAGCCGCTTCATCGACCGGCTGTAGGGCCGCAGCACGCGCCGGTTGTCGGCCCGCGGCGTTTCCGTCTTCGACAGCCACCACAGCGTCGTCACGGCGTCCTTGACGCGCGTGCGGCGGATCGTCACCCACTCGGCCGGCGTCGGCAGCTTGCTCGGGTTGTACCAGTAGAAATCCTGGGCCAGGTGGAACAGCCGGGCCATTTTGAGAATTAGCTCGTATTGATAGAGCGAACGGGTGCCGCTGCCGCGGTTCCAGGCGCCGCCGAGGTCGAGGACGAAGCTGCCGTCGGGCCGCAGCACCCGATGGATCTCAACGGCGAAGGGCCAGAACCATTCGACGTATTCCGAGGCCGCGACGTTGCCGTAGGCTTTTTGCCGGCGCAGGGCGAACGGCGGCGAGGTCATGACGAGTGCCACGGAGTCGTCCGGCAGCTCCCGCAGCACGTCGAGCGAATCGCCGTGGTAGCACTGGCCGGCGGCGGTGGAGTAAGCAGGCGCGAGCGCAAGGTCGAACACGCGGTCCCTCCTGGAACGAACCTCTTCTGCAGAATCCCTTCCCGCGGCAGTATAGACCAAACGGCGGCGGCGTCCCAGCCGGGTTTGGGACGGCTGGCGAACCCTTCGCCGGGCGCGGACAAACATTGAACGCCGACCGCGCCTTGCCGCCGCTCCGGGCCCTCATTTCCCGGCCCTTCCCAACACGGCACGGCCTTTGCCCTTCCTCGCCGGCCCGCGCTTGTGGGCCGCGCGTCGCCGTGATAGGGTGAAGAAGTCCCCTTGCGATCCCCGCTGCCGGAAATGACCATCCTGTTCGCAAACCCTGGCTTTCTGCTGCTGGCGCTGGCCGCCCCGCTGCTGCTGTGGGTGCAACTCCGCGGCCGCCGCGCCGCGCTGCGCCATCCGGCCGGCCGGCTCCTGGCCGCGCTGCCGGCCGGGCGGTGCGCATGGCCCAGTGGGGCGGCGCGACCTTGCGAACCGTGGCCTTCGTGCTGCTGGCCGTCGCCCTGGCCGGCCCGCGGACGCCGGACCTGCGCACCCGCATCGAGGCCGAAGGCGTCGCTGTCGTCATGCTGGCGGACGTCAGCGGCAGCATGTCCACCCACGATTTCGACTGGCAGGGCCAGCCGATCAGCCGGCTCGACGCCGTCAAGCGCGTCTTCCGCCTGTTCGTGGCCGGCGGCGCCGGGCCGGACGCCACGCCCGACGGCGGCGACGCCCGCGCGTTCCAGGGCCGACCCACCGACTCGATCGGGTTGGTGGTCTTCGCCACCCGGCCGCAGACGACCTGCCCGCTGACGCTCAGCCATTCCGTGCTGCTGCGTCTCCTCGACGACGAGCAGCCGCGGAGCATCCCCGGCGAGTCGGAGACGAACATCAGCGACGCCGTGGCCCTCGGTCTGTATCGCCTCAAGAGCGCCGGGCCGCGGCGCCGGGTGCTGGTGCTGCTGACCGACGGAGAACACAACGTTCCCGACCCGCGCTCCGGCTGGACGCCGCGCCAGGCGGCGCAGATCGCCGCCAGCCTCGACGTGCCGATTTACACCATCGACGCGGGCGGCGGCGCCGGCGCGGCCGAGCCGGGCGTCGCAGCGGCCCCCGGCGACAGCCCGGCGTTGACGCGCCAGCGCGCCGTCGAGACGCTGGAGGACATGGCCAAGATAACGCACGGCCAATACTACCGGGCGGGCGACACGGCCGGGCTGCTGGACGCTTGCCGGGCCATCGACCGGCTGGAGCGGAGCGACGTCCAGAGCTTTCAGTACCGGCGTTATCACGAGAGCTATCCGTGGTTCGCGGGGGCGGCGCTGCTGCTGTTCGCCGCAGCCCTCGCGCTGGATTTCACGGTCTGGCGACGGCTGCCATGAGTTCCTCCATGCTTCACCACTGGTTCGCACAACCTGCCGCTCTCTATCTGCTGGCGTTGCTGCCGGCGCTGGGAGCGTTGCTGTTGTGGGATCGCTGGCGGACGCGGCGGGCGCTCGCCCGGCTCGGCAATCCGGCCAGCCTGCACGCGCTGGTGGAGTCGTCCGGCCGCCGGCGCTTCCGGCGCGGCGTCTGCGTGGCGCTGGGCCTGATCGCCCTGACGCTGGGAACGGCCGGGCCGCAGTGGGGCCGCGACTGGGACCAGTCGGCGGCGCCGGGACGCGATCTCGTCGTCGTCCTCGATTGCAGCCGCAGCATGTTCGCCGAGACGCCCAGCCGGCTGGAGCGCGCCAAAACCGCCTTGCTGGATCTCTGTGATGCGATGAAGAAGCGCGGCGGCCATCGCGTGGCCCTCGTCGTCTTCGCGGGGAGCGCCCGGTTGGCCTGCCCGCTGACCCACGATTACGACCACTTCCGCGACTCGGTCGAGGCCGTGGACACGGAGGCGCCGGACCCGGAAATCGAGCCGAGCCGCGGGGCCGTTTCCGGCACGCGCATCGGGGCCGCGCTGCACACGGCCCTGCTCGCCCACGACGAGCGCTTCCGCGGCGCCCGCGACATCCTGCTGCTGTCCGACGGCGACGACCCGGCCCGCGACGGCGAATGGCGGCAAGGGGAGGCCGAAGCCCGCGAACAGGGCGTGCCGGTCTATGCCGTCGGGCTGGGCGACCCGGACGTGACTTCTACGATCCGCATTGGCGGCGAAGTCGTGAAGCACGACGGCCGGCAGGTGGATACGCGGTTGGAAGAGGCGCCGCTGCGCGACATCGCCGAGACGACCCACGGCATGTATATCGCCGCCTGCACGCGCACGCTTCCGCTGGGCCAGGTCTACCTCGGCGCCGTCGCCGGCCAGGCGGAGCGTCTGGAGAGCGACGACGCGCTGCCGGTCTACCACCAGCATTACGTCTGGTTCCTGGCGGCCGGGTTCGTGTTCCTGGCGCTGGCCGTCGTGATCGGGGACCGCCGTCGCCAGGAGAGACAAGGAGACAAGGAGACAGGAAGACAGGGAGACAAGGAGCGGCTGAAGCCGGCGTCGCTTCATTCCCTCTCCTGGTCTCCCTGTCTCCTTGTCTCCTTGTCTCTCCTGGCCGCGGCCCCGCCGCCGGACTGGCAGACGCTGCTGCGGCACGGCGACGCCGCCTACGGTCGCGGCGACTACGCCGCGGCGGCCGCGCTCTACGAACAGGCGCAGGACCGCGCCACCGATCCCGGACTCGCGGCGATGGACGTCGCCGCGGCGAAGATTCGCCTGGCCGAGGCGTCGGATGCCGACCGCACCCGGCTGGCGCAGGAGGCGGAGCAGGCGTACCGCTGCTGCACCGGATTGGGCGACCCGCGGCGGCCGCGGGCGCTGTACGGACTCGGCGACGCTCTCCTGCTGAAGGCCGACGGCCGCGACGCCGATGCGCTGGAGGCCGCCGTCGCCGCGTACCGCCAGTGCCTGGCGGCGCCGAACCTCGACGCCCAACTGGCCGACGACGCCCGCCATAACCTGGAACGGGCGCAGCTGCTGCTTCTGCAAGTCCCGCCGAGCGCCGCCCATTCCCAGGACGAGCCGCCGTCCGGCGATGGCCCGCCCAAAGGGCCGCCCCCGCCGAACAAAGGGCACGGTTCGCAGCAGCGCCCGGCCCCCGACCCCTCCGCCGTCAAGGTGAAGCCGGACCCCAGCGGCGCCCCGGCCAAAGTGGACGACGGCGCCAAGCCGGTGGACACGGACGTCGCCCCGCCGCCGGGAGAGGGGCATCTGCCGCCGGTGCCGGATCGCGCCGACCAGCCGCCGCTGTCGGCGGAGGACGCGGCGCGCCATCTCGATCTGGCGGCCCAACGCATCCTGCAAGACCTCAAGGCCCACCGCCGGTCGAAGGCGCCGGCGCCGGCGCCGAATGTGCCGGACTGGTGAGACGGGAGCGATCTGTGCGGAATCCCGGGCTTGCAGGCCCTCCAATGCTTACGAGGTGTCATTTCCGGCGCTTCCGCGAATTGCCAGCGAACGCTTCGCGTTCACGCCCTTGTCGCACTCTGCTATAATGCTGTTATGAAAAGGTATTCCACGCTATCCCCCGACAGTCCGCGCGTCACGTTTTGGGGCGCGGCCCAGTCGGTGACAGGATCGATGCATCTGGTGGAGGCGGCCGGTCAGCGCATCTTGCTCGATTGCGGCCTCGTTCGCGGCAAACGCGACGAGGCTCGCCGACGCAACGTCCGCTTTCCCTTCCCCCCTTCCGACATCGACGCCGTCGTCCTCAGCCACGCCCACATCGACCACTGCGGCAACCTGCCCAGCCTGGTCAATCAGGGCTTTTCCGGCCCCATCTACTGCACCCCGGCCACCCGCGAGCTGACCGCCGTCATGCTCGGCGATTCGGCCCGCATCCGGGAACAGGAAGCGGTCGTCGCCCACCCGCCTGCCCTCCCTCCGCGGCTGGGGGAGGGTTGGGGTGGGGGCGCCGCGGCCGACCCGGCGCCTTACACGCGCTCCGACGCCCACCGCGTCGTCTTGCAATGCGTGGCCGTCCCCTACGAGACGCCGCACGACATTGCCCCGGACGTCCGGCTGCGCTTCCTCGACGCCGGTCACATCCTCGGCTCGGCGATGGCCGAGCTGTCGATCGCCCGGCCGACGCGCGTCAGCCGCATCACCTTCACCGGCGACCTCGGTCGGCGCGGCCTGCCGTTCCTGCGCGAGCCGTCGGCCGTACCGTCGGCCGACCTGCTCATCTGCGAAAGCACCTACGGCGGCCGCGTCCACGAGGGCATGGACGGCCTGGCGGCCCGCATGGGCGACGTGGTCCGCCGCACCCTGGCCCGCGGCGGCAAGGTGCTGGTTCCCGCCTTCAGCCTCGGGCGCACCCAGATCGTCGTCCACTACCTGCGCCGCTGGATGCGCGACGGCGTCCTGCCGTGGGCGCCGCTGTACGTGGACAGCCCGACCGCCGCTGACATTGCGGAGGTGTACGATCGCTATGGCGATCATTTGGCGGCGTCCGACGGCGCCGGCCTGCCGCCCGTCACTTACGTTCGGTCGGCGGACGACAGCAAGGAACTGTGCGCGCAACACGGAGCCGTACATCGTCGTGGCCTCCGGCGGCATGTGCGACGGCGGCCGGATCATGACGTATCTGCGGCAGTACCTCGACGATCCGCGGACGACCATCTGTCTGGTGAGCTACCAGGCGCCGGGCACGCTGGGCCGGCAGCTGTTGGAGAAGCGGCCGACGGTGCGCTTCCACGGCCGGAACTGGAACAAGTGGGCCGAGGTGGTGGAGGCCAACGGCTTCTCCGGCCACGCGGACAAGAACGACTTCCTGGCGCTGCTGGGCGGCTCGGCCGGTCAGACGGGGCAGGTGCGGCTGGTCCATGGCGAGCCGGAACAGTCGGCGGCGCTGGCGCGAACCCTGCGGGAGCGCGGCTTCGCCGACGTGGAGGCGCCGCGGCTGGAAGAGACGGCGGAGGTGGCGTGATTCCGGGCCGGCGGGCGCTCCGTCATGGCGCCCCGGCGGCGTGGGAGCAGTCAACGCGACAGGCCGCCGGCGACGGTCGCGGCCGTCTCTCGCTGGTCGCGGTAGATGGTCAGTTTCGCACCCCGGCCCGGCCCGACTGCCTCGTACAGACGGCGAAGGTCCTCGACCGCGTCCACGGCCCGGCCGTCCAGCCGCAGGATCACGTCCATCTTCCGCAGCCCCGCCTTCGCGGCCGGGCTGTCCGCCGGCGCCTCGACGATCAGCACGCCGGACTCGCCGGGCAGGCCGGCGGCCGAGACCTCGTCCGGGCCGACGACGTTCTTGACCGTCGCCCCCAGCCATTGCACCGGCCGGCCGTCTCGCTTCGAGTCGCCGCCCTTCGGGGCGTCGCCGCCGCCGGGCAGCGGCGGCGTGCGCGCGATCTTCCTCAGCTCCGGCTTCCGCACGCCGAACGGGTCCATCGGGAAATTATGGAAGCCGAGCTTGATCGCCGGCGAGTCTTCCGCCACGCGGTAGTCGCCGCGCTTCGCGTCGAGGAACCCCGCGTCGGCTTCGAGGGAATGCGCGTCCCGCCCGCTCTGCTTCTGCAGGGCCGCCGCCGGCGCCGGGTCCTTCATCCCCGCGTGGTGCAGCAGGTTGAAGTCGCACTCCTCGCCCCACGGCTTCGGCACGTTGATCGGCCGGTACGGCGTGAACACAATGTTGCGGCGGACGATATCCCCGCTGTCCGCGAACCAGACGTGCGGGTGCAGGGAGTTGTCCACCATGACGTTGTTCTCGCAGACGCGGCGGAAGCCCTCGCGCAGCTTGATGCCGCCGTGCAGCGACAGGTTATTGCAGATCCGGTAATTCGTCGAACCGTCGTCGAGGTCGATGTCCCAGCCGTGGTCGCAGCGCCAGCGGTTGTTGCGCAGGACGACCGGCTGGACCGCGTCCAGCAGCGGCAGGTCGCGCAGGGCGGGGTCGTCGGCGATGCGGTTGAGGTCCACGCCCTTGAGGCCCCAGTAGCGGTCGCGGCCCCACGAGTTGAACGAACCGTGGTCGCCGGTCTCCTTCACCGTGTCGAAGACGTCGCAGAACTCGATGAGGTGCCCGCCCCAGCAGCCGTCGCCGATGTTAATGCCGGCGCGGGGTACGTCGTAGATGGAGCAGTACCGCACGGAAATTCCCTGCGCCATGGAAATCTCGACGGGGGCCGTCTGCTTCTCGACGCGGCCGGTGCGGTGGATCAGGCAGTCCTCCACGAGGCAGTCGGCGGGGTAGTCGTCGGTTTTCGGCCCCGGCGTCCGATCGACGTCCCGCAGCTCTTGCCGCTGCCCGTACTCGAACAGCGGGCTGCGCACCGCCCTGGGGTCGCCGACGAAGGCGACGCCGTTGGCGCCGACCTCCGTGATGTGGCAGCCGCGCACCGCCACGCGGCGGTTGTAGCCGCTGACGAAGACCGCGTTGCCGCCCAGGTCCTCCAGCGTGCAATCCTCCAGGGCGCAATCCTCGCAGCCGGCGAGGAGGACGGCGCCGCCGCGGTAGATGGTCCAGTCGCTGCGCAGGAGCGGCTCCTTCGTGTCCATGAACGTCCGCGCCGCCTGGCGGAACGTCAGGCCCTTGAGCGTGACGAAGCGAACCGGCTTCTCCCGCGTCCCCTTGAACTCGACAAGGCCGCGCAGGCGCACACCCTCCACCACCGCCTTGCTCAGATCGAGGCCTTTCGGCGGGTAGAAGTAGAGCAGCCCCGCCTTGCCGTCCAGGAACCACTCGCCCGGCGCGTCCAGTTCCTCGAAGATGTTCTCGACGAAGCGGATCGAGTCGTGCATACCGGAGCGGCGGTTGTTCTGCCAGCCGCCCTCGTAGGTGACGTTGCCGTCGCGGTCCTTGCCGGTGATGACGTAGTGCAAGTCGCCCCAGAGGGCCTTGTGCATGGCGTGGATGAAGCCGCCCCTGGGGTCGGCCCAGCGGGCGGCCCGCTCCTTGCTGACGGCGTCGGCGGCCGTGCCGTTGAAATACTGCGCTTTCGGATCGTAATTAGGGTAACGCGCCAGGACCTGAAGCTCGCCGTTGACGAAGAGCTGGTCCGTGGCGAAGCCCGGCGGGACCTTCGCCTTCATGACGCCGTCGCGGTACGGCTCCCAGGTCAGGTTCAACCTCTGCCCGCCGCTGACCACGACCTCTTCGCCGGGCGCCGCCGCGTAGACGACCGGCGCCTTGTCCGCGCCCGAGTCGTCGGCCGTAAAGGCGAGCGTTTCGGGGAGGTAGTAGGTCCCGCCGTGGAGCAGGACGGTGACAGGCCCGGCGCCGCCGGCCCGGAGCGACCGCACGGCCTTCCGCGCGGCGGCGAGGCTGCGCAGCGGCGCTTCCTTCGTGCCCGGGTTGCCGTCCTCCCCGGCCGGGCTGACGTGCAGCTCGGCGCCGCGCAGGTCGCCTGCCGCGAGCAACAGGGCGGTCGCCAGCAGCCATCGGACGGGATTTGCGGTCATGGGCTTCATCACTCCGCCTTGGCCGGGATGTGAAAGAGACGGGGATACGTTAGGACGGCGCCGGGCGAAATCAAGAGAACGCGGCGGCGAAGCCCCGCTTTCGGAACGGTTCGGAGGGAACCTAGGCCGTGCTTGCATACTCGCCGCCCAACAAGGCGATGAAGCGGCGGGCGAAGCCCGTCCGCTTCATCGCCAAGGCGTTCGGCCGTGCCCGCCGGCCCGCATCGACAGAGATTTCCCCTCCTTTTCTGACCTGCCTAGACGACCTCTTCGCGTGGTACACTGATCGGCGTCCCGTGGCCGCTCGACGCCGAGGCGCCCCCAGGCCGCACGCAACGCCGCCCCCGTGTCCGTCGCGAGCCGCCGAGCCGTGGGCATGTTCGATCCGCGCAGGGCGCCGGGTGGGGCCGGTGAGCGTCCCGTGGCGCAAGGCCGACAGACCCCCGTCGCGCGCCCTGTCGGCCTTACGGCCTTACCGACGGCCCGGTGCGGGGGAGGGAGAAGAAAAATGGATGATCGCGCTCGCGTGTTGCTTCTGGCGCTCGGCGGGGCCGATCTCTCCGCGAGCGGCCTACCGCGCCGCGAAATACAGCACCGCTCCCCCGTCGAACAGCGCATATTCCGGCTGCGATAAATCCGCCAACCCCTCCGCCGCCAGCAGGCGGACGGCCCGCCGCTCGTTCATCCGACGCAAGCCCTCGTGAAAGTCGATGATCGACAGGTGCGGGTGGCCCCGCGTCAGCGCGGCGAACAGTTCCGGCAGGGGGCAATCGTCCGGCGCCCCGCCGTTCTTGCGGCGGTCGATGTAGTTCAGCGCGTCGATGGACCAGGGGTAGGCGTCGGCCAGGTCGCGCGGCAGGAGCGGCCCGGCCTCGTCCAGGCGGCGCAGCGTGTCCTCGGCCCGGCGCGTCACGGCTTCCAGGCGCTGATGCCATTTCTGCGCGTCGGCGGCCAGCCGTTCCTCCAGCGCGTGCAGGCTGGCGCGCATCTCCTCCAGCCAGACGGGCACCGCCTGCTGGTTGAGGCGCAGCGCGTGGCGCAGCTCGTTCAGGGCGGCGGCCGGCGACTGGTGATCGTGGAGGAAATCGACGCCGCGCGGCGTGAGCCGCACCCATTCGATGGTCGTCCGGCCCCTCGTCTCGATGCGCACGACCTCGAACAGACGGTCGCGGAGGGCCTGGGCCGCGGCATCGCCGGCGGGGCCGGTGCGGCCCGCAAACAGTCCCTCCAGCTTGCCGCTCTTGTACAGCCGCTGATCCTCGCCGTGGGCCAGCGCCTGCTGCAGCGCCTCCACCAGGATTTGCGTGCTTCGATCCATCGCGGCCCGCACCTTTCGCCTCGTCCGGCGTCGCCCGCCCTTGCGGCGAACACACTACCGGGTAAAACGGTCTGGGTATAGAGCAACCGCACCCGATTGGATTTGGCCATGACCACGGCGACGAAACCGAAACGCATCCTCAGTGGCGTGCAGCCTTCGGGCAAGCTGCATCTCGGCAACTATTTCGGCGCCATCAAGCAGCACATCGAGCTGCAAAACGAGGCCGAGTGCTTTTATTTCATCGCCGACTACCACGCCCTGACCACCATCGAGGAAGCGGCGCGGCGCCGGCTCACGGCCCTCAACCGGCCGAGCGACCGGCTCAAGCCGCGCGACTTCGCCGACACGTTCCGCGAGAACGTCCTCGACGTCGCCCTGGATTACCTGGCCCTCGGACTCGACCCAAACAAAGCCGTCTTCTTCCGCCAGTCGGATGTTCCCGAGGTCGCCGAGCTTACCTGGATTTTCAGCACCGTCACCAACATGGGCCTGCTGGAACGGGCAGTGTCGTATAAGGAGAAGCTGGACAAGGGCATCGAGGCCAGCGTCGGCCTGTTCACCTACCCCGTGCTGATGGCGGCCGACATTCTCCTTTACCGCTCCCACGTGGTGCCGGTGGGCAAGGATCAAGTGCAGCACATCGAGATGACGCGCGACATCGCCGGCAAATTCAACGCCCGCTTCGGCGACGTATTCCCCATCCCGACCTACCGGCTCGACAAGGAATCGAAGGTGCCCGGCGTGGACGGCCAGAAGATGAGCAAGTCCTACGGCAACACCATCGACATCTTCGCCGAGGGCAAACCACTGCAAAAGGTGGTGATGGGCATGGTCACAGACAGCGCCCCGGTCGAGGCGCCCAAAGACCCGGAGACGAGCAACCTGTTCACCTTGTACAGCCTGTTCGCCGCGGAGGAGGAGAAGGCGGCGCTGGCGGCGCGCTACCGGGCCGGCGGCCTCGGCTACGGCGAGGTGAAGAAGATGCTGCTGGAGAAGATCAACGCCTTCTTCGGCCCCGCCCGGCAGAAGCGCAAGGAGCTGGCCGCGAACCCCGATCACGTCGAGGCGGTGCTGAAGCGCGGGGCCGAAAAGGCGAGGGCCGAGGCGCGCAAGACGATGGCGCTGGTGCGCGAGGCGGTCGGCATGAAGACGGCGCCGGTGGGGTGACTGACAGGACGGCGAGCGGGCCGCTGTACCCATCCGTTGCTGCCGGTGGACCAACCCGCTAAGGTGGAAAGCGACCGACTGGGGCGTTCGCCGATGTCGCTTGATGGGACGCTGCTTCGGGCCTATAGCTCAATGGTTAGAGCAGGGGACTCATAATCCCAGATGGCAATTGTCCGCCATCGCCCGCCAACGTCCACGGATGCTTGCTGCGTAAGGGGTTGCGTCGATTCCAGATTCCGCCAACGTCCGCAGAAATCCACCGAAGTACGGCCTGTTGGCTACAGTTAGGCTACAGTTCTGCTGCTTGGGGCGTCATGAGGCCCGTTGCCCGCCCTCGGGTTTTCCTTGACGCCGCCCCCGCCGCGTTGGACAATCGGGCGGCAACGGTTCCCCACCGAAAGGCGGCATCCCGTGGTCAACTTCATCTGCCCGAAGTGCAAGACCCTCTGCTCGCATTCCACAACCGGCGTAAAGGTCGCGTGCCCGAAGTGCGGGCAAATGCTCCTTGTTCCGGCTCCTGCGTCCGCCCCGTTGCCGTCATGGATCGACGCGGCCAACATCCCACCGGCCAAACCTCGCCCCTCGCCGTTCCGGCGGCCGCGGCGACGGCCAGAGCGGCGGCCGCGGTGCGGCCCGAGCCCGCGCCTCCCGCCCGGCCAAGCGGGCGGTTCCCGACAATGGCGGGCGTTGTCGGCGTCTGTCTTGCCATCGGGTGCCTGGTCAGCGGGTCGCTCGGCTTCCTCTTGGGTCGGCTCACGGCTCCGGCTCCCCAACAAGTCGCAAGCGCCCCCGGCCCGACGGGCGGGACGAAGGACTCGACGACGCATCCGGCGAGCGCTGCCCCCAAGGTGGAACCGCCCGACAATAAGAAAGACGCCAAACCCACTGCGGATGACTCAGCCCCTACCCCACCCGCAAAGCCACTTCCCGTCAAAGCGAAGCCCTATGTTGCCAACCTTGCAAACAAGAACCCAGATGTCCGACGAACGGCCCTTTTGAATTTGGGGGCAATGGGGATGGATGCCGAGGCGGCCGTTCCAGACGTGATTAGGGCACTTGACGATCCCGAATGGCGAGTAAGGGAAGCAGCCATCGACGCGCTTGCGGCGCTCGGGCCAGCCGCAAGGACGGCTGCCCCAGCACTCCTGGAAATGTACCACTCGGATGTAGCGTGCCGGGCCGAGATCGTTTGCAAGATCGGATACATCGTACCGGATAATGACGATGTTGTGGATCTGCTGATATCGGCGGCCAAAGGAGGGGCGGGTCCATTTCGCTTTGGACCGTTTGAGCCGGCCAAGGACTTCCGGCCTTACAGCGAATGCTCGGACGCGTGCATACAGGCCCTTCAAGCGCTGGGCCACATGAAAAACGCGAAGGCCATCGAATTTGTGATAACAGTATTAGAAAAATCCTGGAAAGACGTGCTTGCTGGCAACATCAACAGCAGCAATGACGCCTACATCTACTTCATTTCGTCGGTTACAGCGGCCGGGGAGGCACCAATTACCGACCAAAGAGTCGTTCGAGTACTGACCGAAGCTATCGCTTCCAACGGAGATAGAAATTGTATCACGACGTGCGATGCGGCTCTCAGGAAGATCGAGGCGGCTCTGAAGAAGCCCGTGCAGCCGCCTGGGTAGCGCTTGACCGTACTGCTTGCAACTCCGGTTCCACCGCCTGTTATCCGCGTCGTTCATCCGTCCCCCTTCGGCTTCCGCTTCCTCGGCTTCTCCCCCGGCGGCGGTCCCTCGGCTACGTCGGCGGCCTTGCCCTTGTGCGGCCGGCCCGGTCCCTTCTTCGGGGCGTCGGCCGGGGCCTGGCGGAACTCCTCGCACGAGACGCCGAGCGCGGAGCAAATCGCCAAGACCGTATCCCACGCCGGGATGCGGCCTGCCTCTAACCGGGCCAGCGCGACGCGGTGAAGGCCGCCGGGCCCTAAAGCTACTTGTCAGGCAGCTTAATGATCCGGTAGAACCTGCCGATGACATCTCGCGTCACAACCATTATCTTGTGGTTGCGGTTGCCATCAATGATACTCTTCAAGGATTTTCGCAGTCTTCTGTCTGGCGGCCGTTCCGGCGTCTTGAACAAGTCGCAGAGGCGCTTCCGCGTCTCGTAGGCCAGAACATCCGCCGTTTGGACGGGTCGAAGGTCTGCTTTGTCAACGAACTGGCAAGACCACAAGCCCTGCCGACCGTGGTGACGTTGCTGACGGAGCAGCGCGTTCAGTTCGCCCATGTCACTGTGGCCACTCTCAATGAAGAAAGCGACCTGATCGTCTTCCATACGGCTCTGCGCCAGCACGGCGAGGCTTTGCATACAAACGTAGGCGCAAATCGTGTACGGGCTATGCTCCCAGCCCTGTTTCCGAAAAAGATCAAATTCCCCTCTTGGAATCGCACAGACCGTCATACTGCCGCATGAGTATTTACTGATGAGTCCGAGCAGCCGTATGTACAGCGAGTCCGCGAACCCTCTGTCCTTGCCTTTGAACTCACCCTGTAGGTGCGCCTGCTCAACCGTGTGGAAACGTCGAATGCCAGCCTGTTCCAGTTCCTTTTTCCAGGCGCGGTCCAAACGCCGAACAGCCGCGCGGTCGTAAAGAATCCCGGCAACGCACATGGGCAGTGAGGCGTCGTGGGTGCCGCTCTCGTCAAGGTAAGCAGATAGCATGACGTAGGGGACTCGGAAGAAGTACAGCAGGTGGTCCAGCACGAACCGCCGGGGATCTTCTTCTAAACGAGGCCTGGCGTCAACAGGCTTCCTAGCCGAAACGGCGTCCCGACGGGGACGGGCGATTTCCGGCGACTTCCCTTTCCGCTCATTCTCAGACATAGCAAACCTCACTTGCGGTTTTCTTTGCCCGAGTCCGGCCCGCCCGTCTCCGACGCCGCGTCTGGGACTTGGCGGGCAGCGCCTCCGCTTGGCGGGCAAGCGGTACTTGGCGGGGACTCAACGGGCAAAGCCCGCTTGGCGTGGACCCAGCGGGCAAAGCCGCTTTCTGGCGCAACGCCGGCATGGTCAGTTTCCCGAGCGATGTATCAGGTCGGGGAACAGCGGCTCCGCGTCGGAACGCAGTATCGCGCGGGCGTCGGCCGCCGTGCAGGCGTAGATGAACACGTCGCCCCCCTCGCGGGTGAAGCGCAGGCCGCACCCCCCGCAGGGGAAGTCGCCGTCGCGGGCAGGGCAGGGAACCTCGGCGCCGCATTCGGGGCAGGGGGTTGATGTCACTGTTTTCTCCTCATGCTCTGCGTGATTGCCAGGTCTCTTTCGCTCATGGCATTCTCCTGTTCACAACCTTCAGCGTCACACCCGGAGGTTAAGCTTGCGCTTCGGATTCAGGTCCAGCGCGGCGACGGCGTAGCGCATTCCGTCGCATCCGTGGTCATCCTGCTTCAACGGCTCCTCGCCGTGTTTGCGGTTGTTCGCCGTGTCCCAGCAATACCCGTCGAGTTCGTCGGCGGTGCAAGTCGGCTTCTTCGCCTCCACGAGCGCCGGGTCGCGGCGGTGCATCAGTGAATCCCGCAGGATGAACAGCCGCGGCCTGCCGTCGCCGGCCTTCCGCAACCGGGCGGCCACGGCCTGTATGCCTGGCGAAACGTCCTTGTGGGCGGCCGTGGTCTGCATCCTCAAGTGCCGCTCCAGCGTGGCGCGGTCCTCCGCGTCGTGGTCGCAAAGGATCTGCTTCGGCTTCGGCTCCGTCGCCCTCGACCAGTCCCGGATCTCCCCCGGCTGCAGTGCGCCGACAACTGCGCAACGCCTCGCGGGCCGCGTCTTCGACCAGCGTTTGGGTCTTGTAGAACTCGCGGTAGAGGTACAGCCTGCCGTCGGGGTCCTGCGCCCACCACTGAATCACCAGCGGGTTGGTGAAGCCGAAATCCACGGACCAGTACCTCGGCCAGTCCGCGGGGACCGGGAAGCGGTCGATGACGTGAACGGCGGCGTCCCACCCCTCGTAGACGACCCCCTCGGCTTGGACCCACCGGCCGTGACGCAACCTCTGCTTGCGCGGGCCGGTCAGCGCGTCCAGCTTGCCGAGGTACGTCCGCCCGGCCGGCGTCCAGTCCGCGCCGCCCCAGAGCATCGGGTTGTCCTCGTGGCGGCTCTCCAGAAACACCGTGCGGCCGGCGTCGCACCGCTGCTTCAGCCAGTGCCTCGGCTTGTCGGGGTTGGTGTCCGCCATGAGCTGCTGGTAGGGCAGTTTCCCGTTGCGCAGTCGCGTGGTGACGGCCTCCCAGGCGTCCTCCGTCAGCTCGACGGCCTCCTGCGCGTAAACAGCGTCAAATTCGGTGGACATGATCTTCCCCGGTTTGTCCAGGCCCGCGACGACGACAACCGACCCGTTCGGGTAGCGGTAGGATTGCCGCATCCGCCGTTGCCCTCCCGTGGCAAGGACGGGATGGCCGGGAGGGAGAACCCGCTCCTCGAACGTCACCAGGACGCTTTCCGTCATGCTCTCCCTGGTCTTCCGCAGCAGCAGCGCCCGCAACCCAGCCACCTCGGACGCCAGCAGGTGGATCTTCAACAGGCACGCCAGAGACTTCCCCGTGCCGGCCGGGCCGCTCACCAGCACCTCGGGGGCCTGACAGGCGAACAGCTCGCGGGCGGCCCCGCACAGGTAGTAAGGGCCGCGGACGGGCGACTCAGGCTTGGCTTTCGGCGTCGGCATCCGCGGTTCCCGATGCGGCCGGCGGCCCGGCCGGTTTTCTTCCGAGGGCGGCGTCGGCGTCCACCGCGCCGATGATGACCACGCCGGGGGCGGCCGGCGGCGGCGCGTCCTTCGTCGGGAACAGGTCCAGCAGCTTGGCCTCGGAGTCCAGCACGGCCAACGCCGCCCGCACGTCGCCCTGGCTGACGGCCTTGGCGTACAGGTTGCGGCGCTTGGCCAGGTGCCGGCGGAGCAGCTTTTTCCTTGACGCGCGGCAGCTCTCGCCGATCAGCTTGTCGGCCTTGACGACGTAGCGCCGTATCTGGCTGTAACTCAGGGGCTTTTCGCCGTCCTTGACCTCCCAGGCGGAGCCCGGCTCCTTCTCCTGGTCTCGCACGAATTCGCACACGTCCCAGCTTTCTTCAGCGCCATCCAAAAGCACGCGGACCAACTCCTCGACGCGACGCGCTACTACGGCGGCCGACGCCTGCCGCTTGCTCGGCTTGTCGTCATCCGGCGTCTTTGGGTTCATGGCGGTCCAGAAGCTCCGTAATCCAGTCTCGGTGCCATGCCACAAGGCCGGGGTCGTTAATCAGCGCGACCTGTTCGCGGCCCGACCCCGAGCCGCATGAATTGCTCGATCCTTCCACGCACAGACGTTCTCCCGAGGCGAACTCCAGGGCCACAACCTTGGCATGTGAATGACAGCACGCGGCCCGCTGCTTCCGCTTGCGGAACTCGGCGAGCGTCTCTTCCCACAACGCGCCCTTGTGCGACCGGAAAAACAGGCTGGCCACCAACGCCAGCGAACCGACCGCGCCGGAATCGAGCCATTCCAACAGACTCCGCAGATTTTTGGCGCTGTAGCCCAACGTTGCGACCGCCATCCGGTCGCACCGCCCCAGCCTCGTCAGCAGAGCGGCCAGAATGTCCGTCAAGTCGAGCCGGGCGGTGAAAATCAGGTGGGTCGATTCCGACGGCCCCGGCAGGTGCAACAGCACGGCGGCCGCCTCGGCGATGCCGGCGGTACGGCGGGCCGCCAGCTTGAGGCGGTGCGGCGTCGGCAGCCCCTGGCCGTCGTCGTCGCCGTCCTCGTCGTGACGGCGGCCGAATGGCAGCTTGCGGACGGTGAATCGCCCCACGGTTTACCTCTTCTTCCCACCGCTGGTGTAGGTGCGCCAGGCGTTGGACTGACTGCCCTTCTTGCCGCCGGGCTTCTTGGGCTTCTTGGGCTTCGGCGCGTTTGCCCCGAAGTTGAAGGAGACTGACCCTTTTGCCATGATGATTCTCCGTTTTTTCGGCGGTGGTCAATCCGCCGTCCGCTGGGTAATCGGTCCTCGTCAGTCGCCCGTGGTCTTGCCCTGGTCGCCTCCGAAGCGCTGGGGCGGCTTAGCGGCGGGGCGAAAGTAACCGTGAAAGGCGCCAGGTGGGGTGCTCATGAGTGCGTCTCCTGGTCGAACGGCGTCGTCAGCCCGAAGCAGCCGGGCGCGTACCAGCGGCCGGCG
The DNA here is from genome assembly GCA_963823075.1 of uncultured Planctomycetaceae bacterium. Lineage (GTDB taxonomy): Bacteria > Planctomycetota > Planctomycetia > Gemmatales > Gemmataceae > UBA4732. Next base: position 95,820 of record CAWGKE010000011.1, on the reverse strand, counting down.
CTGAAGGTCCAGCCGTTGGCGTCCTGGTCGCCCTCTGCCGGACGGTTCCGAAGGTTTTGAGGGTGCGGGACCATAGGTTCATCAAAATCCTGGGGGTCCGGGAGGGGGTTCCGAAGGTTTTGAGGGTGGCCTTCCCCCTGTGTGGCCAAAATCTTGAGGTAGTCGTTGAGGTACTTCATCTACCCTTCCTCGGGCCGAAACTTTTGAGATACCTACCCCTTGTCACCCTCAAAACCGTCGGAACCGTCCGACGGAACTTTTCGGAAACCTACCCCTGCCCACCTTCAAAACCATCAGAACCACGCGCTTGTTGCTGTTGACCGGCCAGGATGTCAGGGTGAATCCAGTAGTCGGTCGTCGGCCTGCCTCCGCCTGGGCCGGCCGGGATCTCCTGGCTCTTGACCCATCCACGGTCTTCCAGCACTCCCAACGCCCGCTCAACCACGTCCGGTTGGTCAAGACCTGACCAGCCCTTCTGTGAGACCTGACGGGCGCGGAACGGGTTGGGCAGACTTCCTTTGAGGCGCTCGGCCAGTCGCAAGGCCGGCTCCGGGTCGCCCTCGAGCGCGGACTGATACACTCGGCGACAATGCGCCTCCAGCAGTTCGCACCATGCCGCGGCGCCGGCGGCCGACCGCAACGTCACCGGCCCCTCTGCCGTGCCGTCCACAACCTCGATCAGGTGGAAGAGCAAGGCGAGCGATGGCATGAGCGATCGGTACTTGCCGAGATGGCTCTGAACGAGTGGGTTGTCCGTGCCGGATCGCAGCCGGTTCTCAAGGTCGCAACGCCAGCCGTCGAACAGGTCTTGCGCGTCTGCGGCGAAGCGCAGGAACGACATGCCCCGCTCGCCATCCTGTTCCGCGCCGACCGCCGCGGCCTTCATGGCGTCCAGCTTTTGGAAGACCTGATAGGCGCGATTCTTGGACTCAGTATCGGGGTAACGGTCAACGTTCACCCATTTGGCCGGCGGCTCCGGGTAGAGAAGGATTTGGAAACGCTGCATGAGGCCGTCGTTGCCCTCCGAGGCGGCGGCGCGGATGTACCGGGCCAGCGGGCCGGGCTGAATCGTGCCGAAAACAGAAACGCAAACGGAAGGGATGAAGAGGGTGCCGCGCCCGATACGGTCATAGACGAAGTTCCCGGTTCCGTTCCATGCCTCCAGGTAAAAACCGCGGTCGGATTCGCGTCCCTGCTTGTCCAGCGACTTCAACCACGCAATCAGCTCGTCTCTGAAGAGCAATATGCCGTCGGGGTTCAGCTCCAAAAGGACGCCGAGCATTTCGATCGTGCTGTCATTCGTGATGTAGCGCTTGAGAACCGGCTCCTCGGCGTCCTCGGACGCGGCAGCGATCTCGGCAAGTCGCTTCAACTCCTCCGGCGTGGTCTTGCAGGACTTCGCCGCTTTCTCCAGTGCGTCCTTGGCGGCCTTCGCCTTCGCCTTGGCCATCAGTGAGCGCGCCTCGAAGTCGCTGTGCGCGGCGTCGAAAGCGTCTTTCGCTTCCTTGGCCAGTCGGTGCAGGGGACGCAGCGCTTCTTCGACCGGCGGAGACTTCTGGATGCTGGGCGGTCCGACGGCCGCGCCCCAGAGGTTCGGCACGACCAGCCAATCGTCATGGCGCTTGGGTCGGATGCCGAGCTTGCGACCGACCAGCGCGGCCAGGCTGACTACGGCGGCCCCGGCCGAATACTCCAGCGGGAAGCACCCGCAGCGCGCGATGTCGCTCTGCCAGTCGCGGAACGGCGCGGGGATCATTACGGGGTCCATCGCCTTGACGGGCAGCAGGGCCGTTGTGATCGCCTCGGGCGGCCGGTCGAACGCCGGCGGCGGCGCGGGCGTGCCGACTTTGGGTCCGGCCGGATGGGACGCGGCAGGCTGGCCGTTTTTCTCGGCCCGCTCGCGCCGCGCCTTCTCCCGGGCCTGGTCCATCATGCTCATGCTCATCGGCGCGCCTCCAGCCGGGCGACGGCCTCCAGGACCGGCTCCAGCTCCGGTCGCAGCAGCTCGGCCATGTACATCCGCAGCGCGTCGGGCCGATGCCCGACGGCGACGCGGAACATCGTCAGCAGCAGGTCCGCCAGTCCCATCTCGGCCGCGTAAAACTCGCCGGCGGCCTCGTCGCGCTCCGTCAGGGCGGCCGCCCGATCGGGGGCCGTGTCCGCGGACCTGGCTCTCTGGTCGGCGGCCTCGAACCGGCGGCAGATGCGACTCAACTCCTCGCCAACGGCTGATTTCGCGCGGTCGGCCGCGACGCACGCCGGGCATGTCGGCGTTATTCCGGGTCCGTCCAGTCCGCAGACGGCCGGGTCGTGGGCAGGCGTCGCCGGCTCGGCCGGCTGGGGGGCGGGGTCGTCGTCCGGCTCGGGCCGCCGCTTCAGCGCGACCGTCGCGGCTATCTCGGGCGGCGTCATCCGGCGGAGGCGCTGCCCGAGGTCCGCGGTGTCCCGTCGCAGGTCGGCCAGGTAGGCGTCGTCGGCCAACCGCGCGCGTCCTTGTCGTTCGGGGTGTTTTTTGGCTGCAATCATGGCATCAGTCCCCAGTCGCGGCCCAGGGGCAGCCCCTGAAACGAGGGCGGCTCCCCTGTCACCTGGCCGCTACCATCTGCCCCGCGGCGTACTGCCGCAGCGTGTGCCACGGGATGCGCCGCCGCCTGCCGAACCGGGCATAGGCCAACTCCCCCGCCTCCATCATCGCGTAGATGGTGGAGCGGCTGAGTCGCAGGTACTCCTGCGCCTGCTCAACCTCGGCGAATCCGTCGGCCACGAGTACGTCGTTCGGTGATTCCAGCGTCTGCATCTGCGCCCTCCGGGGTCACACATGAGCGAGTTCATATCCGTATCAGCAAACCTACCAGGCCACACATTGACATGCAACACGGCTAACTGTAGTATTATCTGTGAACACCAAAGAAGGGAGGCGATGTAATGCCTGGGGACTTTGACGACCTGGGGTGGGTGCGACCGGACGGGTTCCGTTACTCCTGGGTGGAGTCGCGCTCTACCTCCATGCGAACTGCGGATTCGATGCTCACCCTTGCTCAGCCGGCGTCGGTCAAGTTCCGCTCATACCAGCCGTTGGACGTGGACGGGCTGTTCCTGGCCTTCGCCGAATTGCCGCAGACTCCCGAGGCCGTATTGGACTTCGCGTCCCGGTACGGCCCGCTGGGGATCGTCACGCAGGCACCGCTGACCAGCTTTGGAACTTTGACGCCCCTCACATATCCAGAGCGCGGCGGCTAATTTGTCTGAGCCTTACGTCATTTGTCGCGAGGAAATCCAGTGGATGCGATTCCTCACGGACCTTTGGGGGTACGCCACGGCAGGCGAGCAGTCCGCGCTGAAGGCGTTCATCCGCTGGGCAGGCGACGCGGTTGTTTTTTCCTGGGAGCCGATACGGGTCTATTACGTTCTGCCGAATGAAGCGGGGAAAGGCGTCGAGCGATGGAGTGCGATCGACCATCACGGCCCGGACGAGCGGCCTTTGCGCCGGGGCGACTTGATCGCCCCGGCCTTGCGGTTCGTGCAACGGCATCTTGACGCGCGTCTGAGCGGCACGTTTACCACGCCGCGCCTCGTCTGGCCCCGAGGCGCGGCGTGGCCGCGATTGCTGAACGCCCCGGCCGGCCTGCTTGACGCGCTGTCGTTACAATTCGCGCTCTCCGCCGCCGACCGTGACCGCGGCTTCCACATTGGGTACTGCATCCGCTGCGGCAAGCGAATCGAATACGCCCCCGGCGTCAACCGGGCGGACAAGACGACTTGTTCCGACTCGTGCCGTTCGTTGCTCTACCGGCGGCGCAAGAAGCAGGCGGCCTCGATGCAGGCGGAAGGCAAGACGGTCAAGGAGATCGCCGAAGCGCTGGGTTCCGACACGAATACGGTCAAGGGCTGGATCAAGGGTTCCAGGAAAAAGGAGAAATGAGATGTCCAGAAAGCGACGCGGAAGGGGGGAAGGCGGCGTGTACCAGCGGGCCGACGGCCTGTGGGTCGGCAACGTGAGCCTCGGCTACGACGCCGGGGGCAAGCGCATCCGCCGGGCCGTCTACGCCTCGACGAAGAAGATCGCAAGACCAACTGCGCAAACTCCAGAACGACGCCGCGTCGGGCGTGGACCTTACCGCGGCCCGGCTGACGCTGGCGGAGTGGCTGACGCGCTGGCTCGGCCTCGTCAAGCCGACGGTCGAGCCGAACACCTACGGCCCCTACGAGCGCCACGTCCGCCTGCACCTGACGCCGCACCTGGGCGGCGTGCAGATGGCCAAGCTGGCAGCCGTCCACGTCCAGGGGCTTTACGCCACGTTGGCCGCGGCGGGTATGTCGGCCGCGATGCAACGCAAGGTCGGCACGACGTTGACGATCGCCATGAACGAGGCCGTTCGCCTCAACATGATCCCCGGCAACGCGGCGGAGAAGGTCAAGAAGCCGAAGGCGGCGAAGCCGGAAATCCAGGTGTTCGACCCCGAACAGGTCGGCCGGCTGTTGACGGCGGCCAAAACCGACCGTCTCTACCCGTACTTCTTGACTGCCCTGGACTCCGGCGCCCGGCCCGGCGAGTTGTTCGCCCTCCAGTGGGAGGACGTGGACTTCGCCGGCGGCTTCATCTCCATCACGAAGTCGCTGGAGGAGATCAGCGGCGTCTTGCGGGTGAAGGCGACGAAGACGGCCAAGAGCCGGCGGCGCATCGACCTATCGCCGGACACGATCGCCGTGCTGGCGAAGCAACGCAAGGCCGCGCTCGCGGCGGGCCGGATCGCCTCCCCGGTGTTCCACGACACGGACGGGGGGTATCTCCGGCTCTCGAATCTGTGCAAGAACAGCTTCAAGCCGATCCTGGCGCGGGCCGAGTTGCCGTCCGTCGGCCTCTACACCCTGCGGCACACCTGCGCGACCCTGTTGCTGCTGGCGGACCAACCCGCTAAGGTGGTAAGCGAGCGTCTGGGGCATTCGTCCATCACGCTCACTCTGGACACCTACTCCCACGTCCTGCCCACGATGCAGAAGCGGGCCGCGAACGTGATAGGGGCGATCCTGGGGGCCGCACAGCAGTCGCGGAAGGCCGAATAGTTGAGATTGGCTACAGTTAGGCTACAAACAGGGTTTTTTGACAAGGGAAGGAATCGACGCAACCTCTTGCTGTCTTTCGCATTCGGGCCTATAGCTCAATGGTTAGAGCAGGGGACTCATAATCCCTTGGTTCCTGGTTCGAGTCCAGGTAGGCCCACTTTGGACGCAAGGGGTCGGGAGGGGCCAAGAAGGGCCAAGAGACACGGGGATAATGGTTTACGACTCAGGCCGGGCAACTCGCCCGGCCTGTTCTTTTGGACATGAGGGACCAGCAGGTTCCCCCAGGGAGTGCAAGACGAGTGCAAGGCGCTCCGGGCGGGTTCGGGCCGCTTCGGTCCACAAAACCCAGGGCCTCTTGCGTCCGGTAGGGGTTGCGCCGCCCGCGCCTTGCACCGGCGGAGTGCAAGGCGCGGCGTCAAGTCGGTCATTGCCACTCCCCGAAGACGCGTCAGCCACACTCATGGCTATGCAGTCTTGCACGGCCCAATGAGCGCCGACGGACGCCGGCGCCCGGCGTCCCAAACGGCCTGCAGAGCCTCGGCGCCAGCCCACGCCTCGCTCTCGCCCCCGAGCCCTTGCGTCGTTGCACGCCATTGTTTCAGCCGGTCCGACAGCCGCACGCGGTCACTTGCACACTTCCGACAAAGTACGGCCCGGCCAAGCGTCCGGGGGTGCCAAGTCGAGTAGCAGCCGGATCCATTCGACGGTGGCCCGGGCTTGCCGCAACGAACCGCCGTCGATCGGCGACGATGCCATAGCGCACTCCTCACAGCTCGAATGTACCGATCTGGCCGTCATGCCTTCCGCGCCGCAGCCGGCGTGCCGGCCGGGGCCGCCAGCGGCGACAGCCGGTCGAGGGCCGCGTGCAGGTTGGCGGGCCGAACGTGGGCGTAGCGGTCCATGGTCAGGGTGATGGTGGAGTGGCGGGCCAGGGCCTGCGCGTCCTTGGGGTGGACGCCGGCGTTCACCATGTCGGTGATGAACTGGTGGCGCAGGGCGTGGAAGTCGTAGGCCAGCCCGCTGGAGTCGATGTAGGGAATCCCGGCGGCGGCCAGGTCGAGGCGCACCATCTCGGCGCCGACGTCGGGCCAGGTCCCCGGCCAGAGCGGGGCGTCGGCCGGCTTGCCCTTGACGTAGGCCCGCAGCAGCCCGGCCGCGTCGGGCGGGAGCGGCTGCACGTCCTTCCGCCGCCGCTTGCTGTAGGCGGCTTCCACAGTCACCGAAGGCGCGTCGAAATCGAACGACGCCGGCGACAGGGAGGCCAGCTCCGACGCGCGGAGTCCGGCCCGGGCGGCGAGCGGGTAGAGGACGGCCCGGTCGGCGCCGTCCAGGCCGCGGAAGGGCCGGCCGCGGCGGGCCGCCTCAACCAGGGCGGCGAACTGGTCCGGCTCGAGGGCGCGGCGGCGGACGCGCAGGTCGGCGTCGGCGTTCATCCGCGACAGGCAGGCCAGCGAGTCCAGCGGGCCCGCCGATCGCGCACGAGCCAGCGCGTGAACCCCTTGATCGCCGTGAGGTAGTGATTCGTGGTGGAGACGCCGACGCCCGGCGTCAGGCGCTCGCGCAGGGCCTCGACGACGCCCCGGGGATAGCGGCGGGCCCTGCCCTGGCCGCGGGCCGCCAGGCCGTCCTTTCGCAAGAGCCGGGCCACGCTCGCCGGGTTCACGCCGACCAGGGCGACCAGCTCGGCCTTCGTGAACCACTCCTGGCCGTCAGGCAGGGGCGGCCGTTCGTCGGCGCTGCTGCGGAGGGAGGCCAGGAACTCGACGACGGCGGACGGCTGCAGGTCCTCGAAGGCGTCGGCCCCGATCCCATCCAGCACGGCCCGGCAGCGGGCGACGGCCTTCTTGACGTGCCCGGCCGTGTCGCCCTTGGCGGCGAGGTAACGCCCATAGTCCTCGGCGTGCCCGGAGAGGGGACGGTCCCGGTGCTCGGCGAAGGGGTCGGCGATGCCGACGCCGGCGAGCTGGGAGTCGCCCGCCAGCTTGGCCAGCATCCGCCGGGCGATCTCCTTGCTCTGCGACAGCGGGACTTGATGACGCTGGCCGGCGCCGTCGGTGTAGCGCCCCACCACGTTTTCGACTTCGTGACGGAGCGAACGGCGCCGGGGGTGTGTTTGGTGACGCGCTTGCTGTCGGGGGTGCGGTGGCGCCCGCCGGGCAGGGTGTAGACGACGACGCGGGGCCGGTAAAGCGTGGCCATGAGGGGCGTCCCTTCTGATAGCGCCGGGCCGGCGTCCGGGGCTATCAGTACCCGGACGCCGGCCGCGGCAAAGGACGGGGAAGATCATACGCCGGCGGGCCTGCGGCGGGGAGGCCGAAAGGCGGCCGGGGCGGCGACGGGGGTACGCCTTCATTGTTCGCGGGGTAGGGGCCAGAGTACAAGCGAGGGCAAAGCCGCGGGGTAGAATGGTTCTGCCCCGTTTCGCATTCCCCCGGAGCCGCCATGACAAACGACGACTATTGCGACAGGCTATACGAGGTAAGATACGTCGCGGGCGTGAACGCTCAGTACCACCAACAGTGCGAAGCGTGGTACGCATGGGCCGACCGGGCCGTCCGCGTCTCCGTCGCCGCTCTGGCCGTCATCGCGGCGGTCCTTGCCGTTCCGCCGCTGGACTTGTTGTGGTGGGCGTTCGCCGCGGCCGGGCGTCCACCGTGCTGGCCGTGGCCTTGAACGTCATCCCGGTCGTCGAGCGCCAGAAGTACCACGCGGAGATGTTCCGGGCCTGGAGGGAATTGCGAGAGACGCGGTCCTTAGGAACACAAGACCTGCGACGGCGCCCCGCAGGATCACCACGTCGATCGCCTCGGCGAACTGATTGGCAAAATGGAACTGCTGACCTCGATGGAACTGGCCGCGGACGTCTCCCTGCTGGCGAAATGCCAAGAGGACGAGAATCAGCGCGAATGGGGGCCGGGGGTCCGCACTGATGCGTCATGTCATGGCGGAGGCGGCGAAGCGACTGGCGCAGTACGGGGCCGTCACTTCGGCTTCGGCGGCTTCGGTGGGCGGACAGGCACAGGGTTCGGCAGGCGGTGCGGCTTCGGCGGTGGGGCCGACTCCGTGAGCGGCTTGCCCGGCTCGTTAGGCTTGCGCGGCGGCTGTTGGGACATGTTGCGAACTCCCGGTACGGGATTCGCCCGCCCCCGCGCCGGCCGGGAGTCGCACCGAACGCGGGGGCGGGCCGGGGCCGCTGATCGGGCGGCCCGTCCCGTGCTGGCATTGTGGAGGCTCGGGGTGGGAAAGCAAGAGGCGGCCGGTTGGGCCGATCGCGTCGCCGCTCGGCGAGGGCCAGGCGGGCGGCCGCGGCGGGATCTTGCTAGTCCCACAACTCCATAGGGCCGGTCGTCGGCTCGCCCAGAAGCATCGCCCCCCAAACGCAATTGTGGAAATCGTCGGGCGCAGCTGGCCCCCAACCCTCGTTTTGCCACAGCCAATCCAGGGCGGCATGGGCGGCGTCCTCCTTGCCGTCCTCACCGCCGCCCGGCGACGGGGCCGAGGGCCAATCACAGGCCCACCAGCGCCACAAAGGGCTGTTCCGATACGGGCCCACCCAGGCGACCCGCGGCCTGCCCTGGATGTGCAGTTCGTACCGCCAGAGGAGAGGTCCCCACGGGCGCGAAGCCCTGAGCATGGCCCGGCCTATCGACCCGCCCGTCATGACTGGCCCGCCCCGGGCGATCCGCCCTGCGCCGGCAGCGAATCCCGGTAGGCCCGGTCGAGCGCCCGCAGCAGCTGGAAGACGCCCGACGCCGAGGCCGAGAACACGGCCGGCTCGGCCGCGGCCGCGGCGGGGACCGCGAGCGTCCCCGCCCAGCGTTCCGCGGCCGCGTCGTACGCCACGTCGAAACGCGACCCGTCGGGCAGGCGGCCGGCCGCCGCCGAGGGCCCCGGCCCGCCCCGCCGCGACCCCGGCGGCCGCTCCTGGCGGCGCTGGCGGGCCGCCTCCATCTCCGCCGCCGTTCTGTCGTCGTTCGCCTTGTTGCGGCACTCGGGGCAGTCGCGGCCGGCCAGCTTCGCGCGGCGGCCGTCGCGGAACTTGTCCTTCTTCGGCTCGAACAGCTCGAGCGGCACGGCGTGGCCGCACCGCGCCGCCACTTGCTCGACGCCGACGACGGGCGGCTTCGGCTTCTGCGGCGGCGAGGCCTTGGCGGGAGGCGGAGACGCGGCTGCAGCCGCGGCAGGCGCCGCCGGGATCGCCGCGGCGCCGCAGCGGGCGGCCGCGCGCAGGGACGGGCGTTTCTCGTCGGTCATGAGTTGTCACTCCTTCGTCTGAGTCCCCCACCCGCGTCTCAGGCCCCGCCCTTCCCCCTGCCCTTCGCCCCCGGCTTCCCGCGGCCGCGCTTCGGCTTCACCGCCGGGGCGTCAGGCGCCGAGGCCTCGGCGATCGGCGGGCCCCCGGCCGCCTTAGTCGGCGGCGCCGCGCCGTCCTTGAATGCGTCCAGACTCACGCCGAGGGCCTCGGCCAGCTTAACCAGCGTGCCGAACGCCGGCTCGCGCAGGCCGTACTCGAACTGCCGGACGGCGGACACGGACACGCCCGCGCGATCGGCCAGGGCCGGCTGCGACAGGCCGGCCGCCGCACGCAGCGCCTTCAGCCGCTCGCCAAACCCATGTCTCTCGGCCATTGAATTCCTCCGTCGTTTCGACCCCGACAGGGTATCACGCTTGAAGCGGTATGTCAAACGCGGTATCGGCTTGAGACGAATCCTGATATTTCGTTTGACATACTACTTCAAACGTGATATGCTTACCTTGTCGGGCCGATGAACGCCCGACGGGAACAAAGCGGGCCGGCGGCGACTTGTCCTCGCCCCGGCCCCGGCAACCCCTGACGAGAGAGGTCGCAATGAACACCTTCCCCGCGAACGCTCGCCCCGTCAATCCCGAACGGCAACCCTTCCGCCCGCTGATCGCGCCGCCGCAAGCGGCCTACTGGACGGACGAAGTCGGGGCCGTCCGCGTCCTGCTGTCCTCACGCCGCAAGGCCGACGCCTACGAGCTGATTCCGCTGTCCACTGACCTCGGCGGCGCGGCGTTCCGCTGGTTCAAGTCGGGCGGCGAGAGCTACGACGTGCTGACCAACGGCACGGACTCCAGCTGCACCTGCGCCGGCTTCTGCTACACCGGCGGGTGCAAACATCTCCAAACCACGTTCGCGCTGCTGGAATCCGGCGTGCTGGCCGTCGCCCCGGACTCCGCGGCGTGCGGCGACGAAGAGGCGGCGTGAACCGGGACCGGAGGCGGGTCCGCCCGCCCGCCTCCCCTTCGGAGGGCTTGACCGTGAACCGCACCGCGAACATCGCCGCGAACGTGATTCGGTTCGTCCTGGCTGCTCTGCCTCCTGGGCGGGTCCGGCGCTGGGCTGGATGTGCATCGACGACGAGGAGGGCTGAGCCATGCGAACCAATCCGATCCATTACGCCCTCGCCGTGGGGCTTGTCGTCTTACTGCCCGCACTCGCAGCGGCCTTCCACTGAGCCAAGGGCCGGGGCGGGCGGCGGGGGTGCGTTGCCTTCGCCGTCCGCGGGTCGCGGCTGGAAACCTGCCCCCGCCCTGGACAACGCTGCGGCGGCCCACGCATCGGGCCGCCGCAGCCGCCGATCCGCCTACCTGCCCACAAGCCCCTTTCAGGAGTCCCGTCCGTGAAGAGCAAGAAGGCCCGCAAGCCGTTCATCGTCGAGCCGGTCATCGCCGCGGACCTGATCGGCAGCCGCGCCGCCGACCGTGAAACCGCCCTGGCCCGCGCCCGCCGCGTCGCCGACCGTCATCGCCTGACCGTCGCCGTCTGGCAAGAGGTCCCCGCCGCCGTCGCCGCCGCCCGGCGCATCGAGCTGGTGCAGCTGGTCGAGCCGCGGCGCCGCAAGCGCCCGCCGGTTCGCAACGGGCGGGGCCGCAAGCCGCCGGCCGCCTGAGAACAAGGGCCGGGGGCGTGCGGGTCCGGGGGAACGTTTCCCCCGCCGCAACCGGGGACGCTCTCGGCCCCGAATCATGACGCGGGGAACCTGGCGCACAGGCCCGTCGGCCCGACGACGCGAACCACGGGCCCGCGACGACGGCGGCGACGGTCGGCCCCTCGGAGAACGACCCGCCGGCGGTGTCAGTCCGCGGCGAGGGACTTCCGCCCGCAACCCCCGATCACGCCGGCGAGGACTGCCCCGCATGACCGATGACGAGCGAGCCGAAGCTCTGGCGGCGCTGGCCGCCAACGGGGGCGACGTCGGTCGCACGGCTCGGCAACTGGGTATTCCAAAGACGACCCTGATCGGCGGGGCGGAGGGCACGCGCCATCCCGAAGCGGTCGGAAATGCGACCCCGAAAAAAGAGGACATGAACGCACCGATGACGCAGCCGCTCACCACGACTCCCGATGTCCTCGGCGTCGCCGAGCTGGAAGCCTTGCTCGGTCTGGCGGCCGAGGCGGAACCGCTCCCGCCCTGCCGCGCGGGTTGCGGCCGGCGGGCGGAAAGGCAACGGGGCGGCCTGTGCCGCAGCTGCTCGCGCGACGCCGCCGTCAAGCTGCGGTTCCCCTCGTCGTCCAAATACGCTCGCCGCGGCGTGGGCGCCGGATGCCGGGGCTACCGCTTGCCCGACGCGCCCACGTCGGCCGCCCCCGGCTCTCCCGAGAAGGTCGCCGTGCTGGAGGAACGGGCCCGCCTCGGCCTGGCGCTCTGGCATCCCGACGACGCCCCGATGGACGCCGAGAGCCGCCAGCTCGGCGTCGGCTGAAATCGCTCCGGGCGGAAGGTCCGCCCGGCCGCACCGTGGCTCGCCCGAACAGGAGACGCACCGTGTCCGTCCTCACCCCCGCCCTCAAGGCCGCGATCGCCGCCCCGCCCGGCGACTGCCTCTTGACCGTGAACCAGTTCGCCCGGCGGCTGGCCATCGGCGTTCGCACGCTCTGGCGCCTGGTCGAGCACAAGAAGGCCCCTCAACCGATCCGGTTCAGCAGAAAGCTGGTGCGGTGGCACAGCCGCGACGTGGCGGCCTACCTCGACGAACTGCGCGACGCGGCGGCCTCGGCCTGACGCCGGCGCGGGGCTACGGACGCCCCCTCCTTCTTCCCGGCCTGCACGCCTCGGTCTCTCCGCGTGCAGGCCGGGATTGCATGAGGCTTCACGACCTGTTCAGCCGATCCCCGATGTGGCGGCCGACGTACCGGCTGCCGCCCTGGCCGGCGGGCGAGGCGCCGTGAGACCCGACGCCGGCGCCCAGGGCCTGGCCGCACTCGCAACCGAGGAAGCCATGTTCGGCGCGAACCCCGCAGACGACGCCCCGGCGGACGAGCTGCTGACGACCGCCGACATCTGCCGGGACTACCGGATGACGCCGCCGGCCCTCCAGCGCGTGCTGCGTCTGGGGCGAGTGGAGGGGGCGTTCAAGGTCGGCGAGAACAGCTGGAGAGTCCCGCGCGTCGCCTGGCTGGCCTACCTGCGCCGGCTGAACGGCCGGGATGTGGAAGCGCCGGTCGAGGCGGAGCGCAGGCGTCGCCGACAGCGGGACGCGGAGGCGCGGCTCGACGAACTGTTAGGACCGCCCGGCGGCAAGAGGTCGAAGGCGCGCAAGGGTCCGCCGGAGCCGCGCGCGAAGTCGAAGGCGTGCAAGGCGCCGACGGCGCGGCCCGCGCCGCCGCCCTCGCCGGCGTCCCCTCTGGGCCGGGCGATCGTGGACGCGCTGGCCGCGGGCGCCCTGTTCCCGGAGCAAGTCGCCGCACGCGTCGAGGCGGGATTCGACGCCGCGTTCCGGGCGACGCTCCACGGCCTGACGGCGTCGGGCCTGGTCGGGAGGAAAGGCGGGCGCGTCCTGGCGATCCGGCGGACGTGACCCGCCGCGGCCCCGGCGTGCGGCCGGCGGCCCGGACGGGCGCTATTCGCTGCCGCGGGGATTTGATCGGCGGCGGGGCGTCGGGTATGCTTGTCTCCGCACGTGTTGAGCGGCGGGACGTCGTTTGGGCGGCGGCGATCCCGCCGCCGTTTTCATGCGCGAGCTGGGTTCGTCGGTCAGCCGAGAAAGTGCGGGGGGGGGGGGCGGCCCGGCGAAGGGAACGCGCGGCGGCGGGCGGGGCTGCGACAATGCGCGCCAGAGAGGGCGTCATGGCCGCGAAGAAGAAGAAGCCTGCGAAGCCGAAGCCGAAGCGCCGGACAAACCGGACACCTAAAAAAAGGACCGCCCCTGATTGGGGGCCGCGCTTCCTCGCCGCTTTGTCGGACACTGCCAACATCCGCGAGTCATGCGCCGCTGTCGGCGGGCTGGGGGGCAGGAAAGGGACGGTCCGGGAATCAGCCTGCCAGCGCGAGGGCCGCGTTTTTCATGCGGTCCATCCACGCAAGAAAAGCCGCGTCCGCTTCCGGACCCAGGGGGTAGCCCGCGACGACTTCCAGCGCCGCCGCTTCCGCCGCCGAGTAGCCGAGCGACTCCAGCCCCGCTTTCAAACCGTCCATGCCCGGCCATTCGCGCATGGTCCGCGCCAGGCCGTAGGCGACGGCCGCCATCCGGTTTCCTTCCTGCATCGTCGCAACCGCGTTGTTGTCGCGAACCGCCTGCGCGTAGCCCCGCGCGATCTTGAGGAAGCCCTGCAGGGGCATCGAATCGGACAGCTCTCTCAGAAGTTCTTGCTGCAGGTCAGCCACGCCGCGCACTCCTTTTTCCTTGACCCCTCGCCGGGGGCGCCTGACAATCGGGCCAGCCTAATACTACGGAGGCCCGTCGTGTCGCACACCCCGCCCCAAGCCCCGCGCGGCGTCAACGTCGCACAGATGCTCGGCCTCGTCGGCGCCGCCGGCTTGTTCGCCGGCGTGTTCCTGCCAGCGTTCCAGTTGCCCCTCGTCGGCGCGATCCCGTTCAACGCCGTCGATTCAGAAAGCGCCGTGAAAGGCGTCCTGTCCGTGGAAGCCGGCGCCGTCCTGTTCATGGCAGCGCTGGCGGCAGCGCTCGCCGTCGCCGACCGCTGTGCCTGGATCTTCTTTCCGGCCGCCGGGTCGCTGCTCGCCGCGGCGGCCGCCCTGGTGGGAACGCTGAACCGCTGGAAAGACGGCGACGTTTTTTCCGGGCCGCCTCCCATTTCCGTCTACGGCGCCGCATGGCCGGTCCTGGCCGTCTCAGTCATCGCGCTGTTCGCCGCGGCCGTCTGCGGCGCTGGCGGCCGACGCTGACAATCAACCCGTGAGCGGCCAGTAGGTTTGCGGCGGCGCCGGCAGCGTGAACAGGTTTTGGAACGTGCTGCCCAGGTAGACCGTCTGGCCGTTCGCCGCGCCGCCCCACGTCGCCGGGTACAAATGCCCATCCGGCGCCGGATAGAAATTCCAGCCCCCCGGCCGTTTGGCGAAGCGGAACTCGACGCGCCATTGCACGCGCCCGGCTGCGTTCGTGCTGCGTTCGTCCCGATAGGTCAGAAACAGCAGCGTGCCGGGGGCGTGCGAAGGATAGCCGGTCGCGGCCCCATCGAACGTGTCGGTGTTGACGGTCCCCATCGCCCCGTCCCAGACCGCGATATTGCGGTCTGGCAGCTCATGCCAGGTGAAAACGACCTCTTTCGTCGGCATCAGGAGAACGCCGGCCTCGGGGATCGCCTGCCCCTGAAACGGCCCGGCCGAGAAAATAAGACTCTGCGGAGTGATATTCGTGGCGAGCTTCAGCTTGGCCTGTGCGGTAGCCGTATTGATGTCAACTATGGCGTGTTTGGCATCTTCGCCAGGCGGAAAGGCGGCAATCGCCGCGGCGACAGCCGCCTGCATTGCGGGGGTTGTCGCGGCGTTCGCCGCCACAGCGCCGATGAACGCTGCCGTGGCGCCGGGCAAAGAGAGCGCGTTGGTCATCGCCGCGTCGATGCGCACCCAGTCGGCCGTCGCATTGTTGAAGGCGATCTGGGCCGCCGTGACGATGTTGTACAGCGGCAGGCTCTGAACCGCCGGTTCTTCCTTGCGCTCCACGAACCGACTCAGCTCGCCGAATTTGGACGCCTGCGCATCCGAATCCTGTCTGATTTCATAGGGCCGCGGCGAGTATTCCGCCCGCACTCGCGCCATGCCGTCCGCGAAGCCCGAGTTGACGCCGCTGGCGTCGGCCAGCGTCGCGTTGCCTTCCGCCGCCGCCGCCAAGCGGCGTGTAGAACTGGTCGCCGTTCTCGTCGCCCAGGGCGTCTCCGTTGACGACGATGGGCTTGGCCTTCGTGTCCTGCACCACGCTGCCCTGCGCCTCGATCAACGAGACGCTGGAACAATAGAGGTACGGCCGGCGCGGGTACTGGTCGGGCAGCTGGCGGACCAGCGACGACTCGGCGGTCCAGCGGCCCCGCCTCCTGCGCGGAGACCGCCTGCGAATCGCTGTACCCCAGCAGCCATTGACGCAGGTTCTCGAAGAAGCTGTACGGGCACTGGAAAGTGCGCGTCACACGCTGTTCGGTCTGCGTCGATTCGTCGCGGGGCGGTTCGACTTCCTCGAAGGGCGGCGGGCCGCCGCGCACCCAGCGCTCGAAATGGTACGGCACGCGTGACAGGTCCGTCGGCGGCGGCCCGACCTGGCCGGCCAGCTCCACGCCAGGGCCGGCCGGCCATTTGACAAGCGGGGGGAAGGTAACGTTCGGCATGTTGGCGCTCATGTACCTGGGGCGGATGATGATAAACCATCGTGGGGCGTATTTCTACCCGCGTGGCCAAGGTGCGCGTGGAGTTGGCCCGGCGGCCCCCAGTCGCGCTTCGTTGGTGTTCGCTTTGTTCGCCCATTCGCGGGCTTCTTCTTGGCGGCCACGGCATTACCTCACGCCGCCCATTATCGCCGCCCGCCGAGGCCCTTGGCCGGCGGCGGGCCTGGTCCCGCCGGCCCGGCCTCGCCCGCACGCGGCGGCGTTATGCCCCGTGCGTTGTGTCACACCTGCCCCGCCGGCGTTCCGGGCCGGGGCGGCTCATGGCGGGCCGCGGGCCGCCTCGGCGGCTTCCGGGCGGTCCTGCGCAACGCCAGGGGCTTCCGCGGCCACTCCGCCGGCGTCCGCGTCGGGCAGCTGCCGCACGCCGATGCAGTCGAGGCCGCGGTAGCGCCCGAGGCTCTCGAGCAGCTTGCGCCGTCCGGTAGTCGGCCGCCGAGACGGCCTTGGCGTAGAGGTTCCGCCGCTGGGCCAGGTGCCGACGCATCAGTTTTTTTCGAGAACCTCGGCAGCTCTCGGCGATCAGCCCGTCAGCGCGGGCGATGTAATCCCACATCGTGCTATCCGCCAACGGCTTACCGCCGCGCTTGACCTCCCACGGCGACCCCGCCTCTTTCTCCTTTTCTCGGACGTACTCGACCACGTCCCAGAACTCGGCGCCGTCGAGGCGAATGCGCAGAATCTCACCGACCGTCCGGCTAGCGGGGCCTCGGCAAGTCAGGTCCTCGTCCTTGTCCGCCCGACGCGGCGGGTTTGCGGGGGCGGGCCGAACGTGGCCCGCCCGCCGTCCCTCGACAGCACCCGCTCAATCTCGGGCCAGTCCTCGGGCCGCCACACGAACGCCGCCGCGCCGGCCTCGGCGAAGGCGGCCAGCCACGCGGCCTGTTCCGGCCGCAGTTTACCGCGGCCGACCTTCAGCTCGACCGCCACGATCGCGGCCCCCCGCAAGAGGACCAGGTCGGGGAACCCCCGGCCGTCGCCCTGGACTGCCGTTCGCCAGCCGGCCGCCGTGCGGGCCGGGCGGAAGTGGGCCGACCGCCAGCCGGCCAGCCGGGCCAGCTCCAGGACCTGCGCGGTGAACTCGGCCTCCGTGAGCGGCACGTCACTTCCTCGGCCGAGGCCGCGGCTTGTCGCCGCCCTGGTCGTCGGCGCCGAACAGCGGGCCGAGGTCCTTGCGGGCCTGCTTGGCCAGCCGGGCGAAGTCGGCCTTGACCTTCACCGCCTTCACCAGCGCGTGGGCGGCCGGGACGGCTTCCATCTCCGGCGAGCGCTTCAGGTCCTGGCGCAGGGCGTCCACCTCGCCGGCCAGGGCGTCGAGCTGGAGGATCACGTCGGCGTTGGTCATGGTCATTCCCTCCGTTGGGGTCGGTTTCGCTAGTGACGCCAGTGACGGTACTTTCCCTTTGTGCCTCCCTGCCCCTTTCCTGCCCCTTTTTCACCCTTCTTTTTTCTTCCTCGAGAGACATAGGGGTAGGACCGTCACTAGCGTCACCGGCGTCACGGGTCCGGAAACGGCGTGTAGCCGTCGTCTGTCCCTGTTTCTTCCCGCAGTTCTTGCAACGCGGCCGTCAGGTCGGCTTCGAGGCCGCGCCACGCCCAGCCGCGGTTTCCGTTCTTCGCGCTGCGCCGCAACTGTGCAATCGCCAGCGCGTTGAGATACTTCGTCGCCTTGTTTACCGCGAAGCGCTCGCCGGTCGCCAGGTTGACGATCGCGGCCGCTTCGGCCGCGGGGATCCATACCGAAGCCCTGCACGCGGGGGCGTGGCCCGCCTTTTCCAGACGCGCCACGAATGCTCCCCGCACGAGGTCCGCCTCCGCCTGCTCGTCGTCCACGGCTTCCTGTCGCTCTTCGATGACCTTTTGACATTCCGCCGGCTCGGCGACGCGGGACAGGACGGCCTCTTCCCAGGCGGACCAGCGGGAGAACCGGCTCAGCTGGGGGGCCTCGCGCCGCAGCTCGGCGACGATGTCGCCGATTATCTCCCAGCGGCGGCGCTTGATTAGGCCCCAAGTCTCCGCCTCCCAGCTCGGGTTGTGCGGCGGCCTCCTCAGCCGGATCGGCACACTGCGTTGCGCCAGGTCCCGCGACATGCTGGCGCCGTTCATGGTGATGAGCCACACGAGGTTGTTGGGCCGCCTGGCCTCGCCGACGTAGAGGCCGTGACCGCTGATGACGTTTTCGGTGATGATCGCTTCCAGGTCGGCCCACGAAAACCGCAGTTCCTTCACGTTGTCCAGCAGCACGACGCGGCGATCGAGGGCCGCCGGCGACAGTAGGCGCGTCGTCAGTTTGTCGAACGGCTCGTTGGGGCGGGCGGAAATGTGGCCTCCCGCCAGGTGGGCCGCGGCCATCGCCAGCTTCGTCTTGCCCACGCCGCGGCCGCCCTTGCGGTCCTCGTCGTCGGACTCGATTAGGAAGGCGGGCCGCTGGCCGGGGCGCCGCCCCAGAAGAGCGTCAGGAACATGGCCTTGATGAGGTCGTAATCGATGCTGTCGTTGGCCGGGCTGAACCGGCCGAGCAGTTCGTCCAGTGCGCGGCCGTCGCCGCCTCGCACTTCCGGGTGCAGGTAGTAACAGCCCGGCATGGACGGGTGGTGGGGGGCCGGCTCGATGGAATCGAAATGGTCGGCGGTCTGGCGCAGGTGGGCGGCGAACTGAGAGCGGGAAACCTTGTCGGCGCCGCCGTCCATCCAGCGGACGGCGTTGTCAGGCCCGGCCGCCGCCAACCTCCCGATCCATGCGAAGAGCTCGTCGGCGGACGTCAGCCATTCGGGCTGACAATCTGGGGTGGGCACGAACAGCTGCGGCGGCTGACCTACACGCTTCGGCCACGCGCCGGCCAGGACGTGAAGGCGTTTGGCGATCTCCTCGGCGGCCAGGCCGACCGGTTTCTTGTCCTCGCCTCGCGCCTCGAAGTTGGCGAACTGCCGGGCGGGCGGCTTCGGAGCCTTGCCGTTTCGCTCGGCGGCTTCGCGCCGGCGGCGCTTCCGCAATTCCTCCCGCGCCTTGTCCACTCGGTTAGTCAACGGCGGGCCTCCACTTTGACGATCGCGTCCGCGAGGCCGTCCAGCTCCGGTTTCAGCGCCTCGGCGAGCGCGGCGGTCAACGCCTGCGGCTGGTGTTTGGCGGCGTACCTCAGCAGCAGCAGGAGCAGCTGGGCCAGGTCCTCGCCCGCGGCCCAGAATTCGGCGGCGGCCCCGTCGCGTTCGGCCTCGGCGGCTGCGGCGGATTGTGGGACCTGGCCGCCGCACGCCGCGGCCGCGCGGGCGGCCCTGGCGCGGCGATCGGCGTCCTCGAACCGGCCGGCGATGCGGGCCAGCTCGGCGCGGACGGCGGATTGCGCCGCGCCCCGGTGGGCGGCGGCCGGCAACGGCGGGACGGCCGGCGTTGCGTCGGCGTGAGTCATGCCCCATCCCCCTCGCCCCGGCCGGCCTTGGTCCGCCGCCGGCCGGCGGCCGGGGCCAGGTCCGGGCAACCGCGGCTCACCCAGTCCCTGAGTTCCGCGAAGACGAACAGCACGCGGCGGCGGACGCGCCGGGACCCCGGCAGCTCGCCGGCGGCGTGCATCCGCTTCGCCGTGCGGCGGCTGACGGAGAGCAGCTCGGCGACGCGGCCGAGGTCTACGAGCAGCGGGTCGAGCGCGGCGGCGTCGGCAGCGCGGCCGGGCGGGGCGGCGCCGTTCTCGGGTTCGGCCGCGGCGGGGCGGCTGGGATGTTGGACGGTTCGGTTCATGGCCTTGCATCACCGTGGGCCGCGGGCGAAACGGTCATGCAGCCATCATGCGTAAAACAGTGTACGCGAGAAAAATGCATCGCTTGACCCCCTGCATTCGCTTAATGCACCCCCTGCAACAAAAACCCCGGCCGCCGGGGGCGCCGGGGGTCGTTTGAGAGCTGAAAAATCGGCATCAGGCCCGCCGGGGTTGTCCCGGCGTCGCCCGAGCGTGGGAATGAATTCGGGCGGTCCAGACAGAATTATTCCCACGGTTGGGGCCGGTGAGTCGGCGGGATTCCAGCCTCGCGGAGTCTTGCTGGCGTGGGTGCGGCTCACTCTAACGCCCTTGCATGGTCTGTCATTCTTGGGTGAAGCCCGTTACGAAACGCCTCCACCTCTTCCCGTTCACCTTGCGGCCGCGACGGGATCGGTCGTGCCGTCGGGGGGCCGCCGCCGCGCGGTCGAGGGGGGCCGCTTTTCGGGCCTCGGACAGTCGCATGCCATTGGTCGGGGCCGTCGTCCCGTTCGCCGGCGGCGATTGGTCCGTCGGGGAGTTGCCTCACCTCGGCGCCGTTCGGTTATCACTTGGCCGAAAACCTTGTCGGCGTCGTGCCATCTCCGCGTCCTGCGGCGGCAAGGTTCGTTCGCAAAGTGCCCGACCGTGTTATTGCAGGGAGCCGGATTGCCACTGGCCAACCATTCGGTGAGCGTGCTTCGTTGACCCCGTGCGTCTTGCAGAGCCTCGGACGTCCGCCTCGCGTCCGGCCGGGCTTCGATTTTGGCGGGGCTTCGGCAGTTCGCCGCGTTCGCTTCGAGGTCTGGCGACGGTGTGGCTGACCCCCAGTTCGTTCATCACGTCGCGCACCGTGAGAAGCTGGGCGTCGGCCACGCCACTGCTGCAAGGCGAGGGAGCGGTAGGCCAATTCGTCCAGGGGGAACACCCGAACACCTTGCACTTGAACTCCGAGCGGCGGATCAGCCTGTCCGCGCTGCTGGCGAGTCCGGCCTTGGCCGCCTCGACGAAGGCGTCGGTCACGTAGGCCCGCTGGATGGCGTGGCCGCGGCCGCACTTGCCGGCCCGGTATTCGATTTCCGCGCCGTGCTTTTCGATCAGCCGGTAGAGCGTCACGAGAGTGACGCCGATCGCGCTGCAGGCCTTGTCGATACGCACCAGGCCCGCCTGTGGGAATCGCCGATCAGCTTGGCCTGCGCCTCCGGCCACTGCGAGGGCTTTGCCTGTTCTTGTAATCGTCCTTGCGGCCGAAGGCGCCGGCGGAACTGGCGGAAACAGGTTATTCGCCAGCGCCATGGAGGGGCCAAGGCCCTTTGTGCGGCGAGCCCCTCACGGTGAGCTTCCTTCGGGCCTCCAGCTACTTCGGACTCTCCAGGAACGAAAGCCACATCCCTCCTCGTCACGATGACGCCTGGCGGCGTTGAGGGCGGCCCGCATCTTGGAGGCCGTGAAGCCCTTGCCCCACCAGGCCCGGCGGCCGAGGCAGCCGCAGCTCTTCTTGTGGCCGCTGAGGCGCACGGCGGTCCGGGCGGTCGTCGCGCCCCCGCATTTGCACTGGCATAGCCACAGGCGGTTGCCGGCCTGTCGCGCTTGTTGAGTCGGCGAATGACCTTCAGCCGAGTTGAACCGTTGGCCGACGCATGGGGGTGTTCAGCGAGGCATGGCTTTTTGCCCCATCGGTCGGGCCGGCGCCCGGCCGCCTGACCCGATGGAGCTGGCCGTCACGACGGCAGGGCCTGCTTGCGGGCCTCCGACCTGGCCGGACCTTCGGACGCCCGATGGGAACATTCTACCCACGTCAACGGTGCAATTAAAAGCCCGGCCGGCGGCGCGGCGTCGGAATGCCACGAAGGGACGCCGGGGGCCGGCGGCGCGGCGTCGGAATGCCACGAAGGGACGCCGGGGGCCGGCGGCGCGCGTCGGAACGCCACGAAGGGAAGGCAGGGGACGGGAAGGCCGGAAGAGTGGTGCAAGACGGGTGCAAGGCGCTGGACGTGTGCGGCGGAAGTTGATTCAAGGACGGGAGATAAAACCGCACACCGGGCGACTCATAATCCCTTGGTTCCTGGTTCGAGTCCAGGTGGGCCCACTCCGACCTTGCCTCCGGGGGCTGGCGCGACCCGGCTCGCCCTACTTGCTGAAATCCGGCATCCGCCCCGCGCTCACGTCCTTCTCCCATTCGTCCAGCAGCGGCCAGCTCTTGGCGCACGTCCCGAAGTCGGCCATGTACTGGTACTGCGTCAGTCGGTCGATCGCCCGTTGCAGGATCGCCGGGTCGCGGCGGAAGACGGGGCCGTGGCTGGGCAGCAAAAACGCCGCGTCGTCGCCCTGAATGCGCTTCAGAGACTCCAGAAAGTCGGGAATGTTGGAGCCGTGGTGGGCGTCGATCACGCCGACGCAGCTGTCCTTGTAGACGTTGTCGCCGCAAAACAGGAGATTGCCGAGTTTGAAACTCAGCTGACCCTCCGTGTGGCCGGGCGTGTGCCACACCTCCAGCCGCAGGTCGCCGACCGCGATCACGTCGCCGTCCCGGAGCTTCACGTCCACCTTGCAGCGCGGCATCGGCATGTGGATGTTCTGGGCCTTGATGGCGGCGAAGGTCAGGATCTCGTCGCCGGTCTCCAGCGGCTCGACGGTTTTGGGGTGGGCCGCCACCTTGGTCCGCAGCACCTTGCGGGCGTGGGCCGCCCCCTGGACGTGGTCGGCGTCGGCGTGGGTGGCGATGAGCATCTTGCACGTGGACAGGTTGAAGTCCATGCGGCGGATCAACTCGACGATCTCGTCCACAGTTTCCACAAAGCCGATGTCTATCAGGACGAACTCCGTCCCGCCGTCGATGAGGTAGACGTTGACGCCCAGGCGCCGGCCGGCCTGGTAGTTCATTTCAATGACGTGGGGAAAGAGGTACTTCCGCGCCAGCATGGTCCACACCCCGGGAGACGGGATCTCTCGGTCATGATACGGTCGGGGGGGGCCGATTCAACCGCGCCCGCCGCTCGCCCTCTCACAGCGGCCCCTTGGGGAACGGCGGCTTCTCGTTGTACGGCCCCATGATTCGCGCCACCATGCCGTCCGGCAGCCATTGCGTCAGCTTCATCAGGAGCGTCGTCGGCCACGGGAAATTAAAGACCGCCGGCCTCCGCCGCAGGGCGCGCACGATCCGCCGCGCCGCCTCGTCCGCCGTCAGCAGCCACAGCATTTTGAACTCGTTGATCTCCGTCATGGGCGTTTTCACGAAGCCGGGGCAAACCGTCGTCACGGCCACGCCCTTGCCGCGCAGCTGGATGCGCAGGCCCTCCATGTAGGTGCTGACCGCCGCCTTGCTGGCGCAGTACGCCGACTCGCCCGGCAGGCCCTTGTACGCCGCCAGGCTCGACACTGCGACCAGATGACCGCTCCGCCGTCGGAGCATCTCCGGCAGCACCGCCTCGATGGCGTAGATCGCGCCGAAAACGTTGACGCGGAACATTCTCTCCACGTCGGCGATGTTCACCGGGTCGAGGATTGTCGGGGCGCCGACGCCGGCGTTGGCGATCAGCAGGTCCACTGGACCCAGCTTTTCGGCGACTTCATGGATCGCGTGCAGCGTTTGCTCGCGGTCGGCCACGTCGGCGACGGCGAAGGCCGCGGCGCCGCCGGACTGCGCGATCTCCTCGGCCAGCTTCTCCAGCAGGTCGCGACGCCGAGCGACCAGCCCGACCTTGCAGCCCGCGGCGGCCAGCCGGCGCGCCAGCGCCCAGCCGATGCCGCTCGACGCCCCCGTCACCACCGCCGCCCGATCGCCGAACGACATCGCACACCCCGTTCCGTGAGGACAATCCGCATGGCCGGCGCCGACGGAGCAATGCGGAAGTCCGAATGCGGAATGCAGAACGCAACGACCCACCCGCATTTTCATTCCGCATTCCGCACTCCGACTTCCGCATTCCTTCCGGCGGCGTGGCATAATCTTACGGAACGCGCCCTGGCATTCGCGGCCCGCGTCTGGGAAAATCAAGAGACACGTGCGGAATGGCGAGCGGCCGGCGTGAGCCGGCTGATGAAGCCAATCGGCCGGCTCACGCCGGCCGCTCGCCCAATCAAGGTACACCCCATGCTGAGCCGACTGTTGCTGATCGCGGCCGCCGCCCTGCCGGGGCGCGCCGACGCCCCCAAGGCGCCGCCGCCGCCCGACGCCTATAACGTGGTGATTCGCTACCAGATCAACGCCTTTCGCAATGAGCGCATCAAGCAATACATCGAAATGACGCGCTATTTCAAGGACGCCGGCTTCGTGCGGGCCGAGGACGACGTGCCGGCCGACGATGAGGCGGAGAACCCGCTGTACGACCGGATGCGAGGCGCGATCCCGGCCGACAAGGCGCGGCTGCTGCTGGGCGAGCGGCACGTGCGGGTCCTGCAGCTTGTGCCGAAGGGGAAGGAACTGCCGGCCGCGGCAGGGGCGCCGGTGCGCGTGGACCTGGAGTTGGCCTCCGGCTTTCCGCCGGGGCGGCAGCGGCAATTGGCGGAGGAGACGCGGCGCGTGCTGCGGCCTCTCGGCTTCCAAGAAGCGGTCGCATACGACGACCGCGCCAACACCCGACTGCTCGGTTCGGTCCCGGTCGAAAAGCTGGGCGACCTGCTCGGCGATCTCCGCCTCCACTCGGTCGCGTGGTCGCTCATCGCCGGGTCGCCGTTGAACGACCTGCGGCGCGAGCCGGGCGGCGCCGACCAGCTCGAAGCCCTGCTGCTGGCGTGGTACGACACGCCCAAGGGCAAGGAGCTGCTGCTGTCCATGCTCGACGAGTGGCAGCGCCGGCCGGCCGGGGCGGCGTTCCTGCGCCAGCAGCCGGCCATCCTGTTCTCGAAGATCGACGAGCGCACCAACAAGCCCGACCTGACCCTCTTGCATGAGCGGCTCCTCGGCCACATCGCCCGTCACCCCGACGCCGCCGACCTGCTCGACAAGCTCCTCGCCGCCGTCGTCGCCAGCCCGGACGCGCCGGCGCTGCTGGAACCGCTCCTGAACCGCCTGCTGTCCTCCGGCGTCGCCAAGACGCTGCCGGTCTCCTTCCGCACGCTCTCCCCCGTGGTTGTCGTGGAAGCGCGGCCGGACCTGCCCATCCCGTCGTCGCGTCCTCCGGCGCCGCCCCTGCCGGCCGAGCTGCAAAAGGTCGGGCCGGAGCTGCGCGGCTCGCTGGATAAAACCGATCCGGCGCGTCTGGAAGTGATCCTGACCCGGACGCCCGCCGACGGCGATCGGGGCTGGTTCGTCGCGCTCAAGGGCGCCGCGCCGGGGCTGGTGGTCGAGGGGCGGCTGGGGCCGCTGGTGTCGGTGCGCGCCGCCCTCAATCAGGTGAAGGCGGTCGCGGCCCTGTCGGACGTGGCGGCCGTTCGGTTGCCGCGGGCCGCCCGGTCGCGCCTGGAAACGGCGGAGGCAGTCGCGGGGTGGGACCCGCTCCTGGCCAGCGGCGTGGCGAAATTGCGGGCCATGAACCGCAAGGGCCGCGGCACGCGCGTGGCCGTGATCGACGCCGATTTCAGCGGCTGGCGCGGCCTGGTCGGCAAACAACTGCCCGGCGACGCGCGGATGGTCGATCTGACGCGCGAACGCAACGACGACGCGCAGCCGGACCCCGAACCCGGCAACGGCAAGACGCTCGGCCACGGCGTTCACATGGCGCTGGCCGTGCTGCGGGCCGCCCCGGAGGCGGAGATCGTGCTGGTCCGCATCGATCCGGCCGCCCCGTACATGCTCCAGGAAGTGGCGCGGGCGATGAACGGCGAATCCCTCGCTTCCGAGAGCATGGACAACCGCCGCACGCGCTTCGACGCCGTCGGCTTCCAGCTCGACCAGGAGGCGAAGGTGCTTGTGGAGGAACGCCGGCATTTCCTCAAACAGTTCGCCGACGCCACCCAGAAGGAAATCCTTCTTAAGAGAAAGGAAAAGGGCGTCATCACTTCGGACGAGGAGGAGCAGCTCAAGCAGATCCTGGATTACGAGGACTACGAGAAGCGGCAGGCCGACTGGAACCGGCGCGACGAGGAGTATCATGAGGCGGTGGAACGTTTCCTCCGTCTGGAGAAGGACCTGATCGGGTTGAAGAGCGTGCGCGTGGCGGCCTCGGGGCTGGTCTGGGACGACGGCCACCCGGCGGACGCCGACAGCGCCCTGACGCGCTATTTCGACGATCAGCCGTTCGGCTCGGCGCTGTGGTTCCAGGCGGCCGGCGACGCGCGGGGCCAGGCGTGGACTGGCCCATTCCGCGACGAGGCGGCCGACGGCGTGATGCAGTTCGACTCGGCGGAAGGCTCGCCGCACGACAGTCTGTGGGCGCGGCAGCTGGACTTCCTGGCGTGGGCGCCGGACGCCCCCCTCCCCCAACCCTCCCCCGCAGCGGGGGGAGGGCAGGGTGGGGGCGCTCGACCTGCCGGCCGGGGCCAGGATGCGGGTGTCGCTGCAATGGCGCGAGGCCCACGACCCCGAGGCCGGCCGTCCCGGCGAGGATCCGTACCTGAAGCCGCTGGCCGACCTGCATATCGTCGTTTTATATCAGCCGGACCCGACCGGGACGATGCGGCCGGCCGACGACATGGACGTGATCGTGCAGTCGGTCGGCCTGCCGCAGCGGTTGCAAGCGACGCCCTCCTCGGCGGTCTACGAGCAGACGGTGCTGTTGCAGATCGCCAAGGCCGGTCGCTACGCCGTGCGCATTGAGGGGACGGCGCCGACCAGCACCCGACCGCGCGAGGATCCGACGGTCCCGGCGGCGCGGAAGACGTTTGAGCTGCGGCCGCGCCTGTTCGTCGAGACGCTGGAGGGTCCGGGCCGAGTGCTGCTGCACGACTTCGTGACGGAGGCCGGCACGCTGGGAACGCCGGCCGATTCGCGCGCCGTCGTCACGGTGGGCGCGGCCGACCGTCGCGGCCTGCCGCAGCCCTACAGCGCCGGCGGGCCGCCATACGGTGCGGCGCTGCTGGCGAAACCGGACGTGCTTGCGTACGATCAGGTAGAGGACGGCAAGGATGCGGCGCAGGGGACGGGCGTGGCGACCGGGTTCGCGGCCGGTGTGGCGGCGGCCGCGCGCGGCATGGGCGCGGCGACGGCGGCCGGCTGGCGCGACAGCATGGGCGTCGAGCCGGGCGGCGTGGTGCATGGGCCGAAGTAAGTGGCGAGTGGCGAGTGGCGAGTGGCGAGAAAAGACAAGCCTGCGTTCCGCCTCTCCACAACCCGTCTTTCTTCGCTCGCCACTCGCCACTCGCCACTCGCCACTATCTGAGGCCCTTGACACCTTTTGAAGCGCAGGGGTACACTTCCATAATTGCGGTTCATCGGGGTTGTGCCGGCCGTGTCGATGCCGACGCGGCCAGGGGAGGTCGGCGACCGGCCGTGTGCGGCCCCGGGGAGAGCCAGGCGTGAAGGCAATCATCAGCGATATTCACAGTAACTTCGAGGCGCTGCAAGCCGTCCTCCAGGACATCGAGCAGCAAAACGTTTCGGAGATCTACTGTCTCGGCGACGTGGTGGGCTACGGACCCAACCCCCGTGAGTGCCTCGATCTGGTCATGCGCTGCAAGATCGTGCTGCTAGGCAACCACGATCAGGGAGCCATGTTCGACCCGGACGGCTTCAACGGACCCGCCGAACGCGCCATTTTCTGGACCCGCGAGCAGCTCGAATCGGCGCCCGAGAGCCGCCAAGCCAAGGAGAAGCGCTGGGAGTTCCTCGCCGAACGGCCGCGAACCGTCCGCGAGAACGGCCTCCTCTTCGTCCACGGCTCCGCCCGCAATCCCCTCAACGAGTACGTCTTCCCCGAGGACATCTACAACCAGCGCAAGATGGAACGCATCTTCGCGCTGGTCGAAAAATACTGCTTCCAGGGCCACACCCACGTCCCCGGCATCTTCACCGAACAGGTGGCCGACGACGTGTACCAGTTCCACAGCCCCGAGGAGATCGACTACCAGCACCGGCTGGACGGCCGCAAAACGCTCTGCAACGTCGGCTCGGTCGGCCAACCGCGCGACGGCGACTGGCGCGCCTGCTATGTCATGCTGGACGACAACGTCATCCGCTACCGGCGCGTCGAATACGACATCGAAACCACTATAAAGAAGGTGTACGCCGTCCCGGAGCTGGACAACTTCCTGGGCGACCGTCTCCGCGACGGCCGTTAATCGGCACGGACCAAGGCGAGCGGCCGGCGTGTAGGGGCGGGGTTGCCCCGCCCTTCCGAGCGAGGGCGGGGCGACCCCGCCCCTACACGCCGGCCGCTCGCCACGCCAGGCTGAGATTCCATGCAAAAGCAGACGAAAAACACCGTCCTCTTCGTCCTCCTGATGGTGCTGTGCTTCTTCATCTGGCTCTTCGTCAAGAACTACTTTGCCCCCCCGCTGCCGCCACCGCCGGTCCCGACCGAGGTGCTCCAGGCGGCCGCGGCCCTCGGCGCCAGCGACGGCGGCCTCGGCCAGGGTCTCGCGCAGGCGGCAGCCGTGGCCCAGGCGGGCGGCCCGGCGACGCTTCCGGAAGAGAAGCCACAAGAGAAACCGGCGCCGCCGCCGGTCGTGGCGGACGAGAAGTACACGCCGACGCCGATCGGCGACCTCAAGACGAAGCTGGGCGAAAACAACCGCACCTCGAAGTTCCACCTCTACGCCGTGCTGGACCCGCACGGCGCCGCCGTTCGGACCCTGGTGCTGAACAAGTTTCAGCAGGCCGACCCGATGGGCCGGCCCATGACCCTGCCGGACGGCTCGCCCAAACCGATGGAGCTGATCCCCGACGACCCCGACAACCCATCCTTTCTGCTGCTGGCCTATGAAGTCAACAACAAGGACGCCGACCGGCCGCTCGACACGCTGGGCCGGGTTGACTGGACCGCGGACGGGCCGAAAGCGGAAACCCTGCCCGACGGCCGCGCCCGTCAGTCGGTGACGTTCACTTCGCCGCCGCTCAAGGAGCTGCAAGGGCTTCGGGTGACGAAGACCTTCTCGGTGACGCAGGGCGATTACCACCTCGGCCTGGAGGTGAAGGTCGAGGGCGACGACAAGGCGTCATTCCGCTACCAGCTGACCGGCGCCCACGGCCTGCCGATCGAGGGGCGCTGGTACACCGGCGTCTTCCGCAACTCGCTGATCGGCCAGGTGGAGGAGAACAAGCCCGACTACGCCTCCCGCGGCGTGTCGCGCGACTTCCAGGACCTGCGCCAGACCTCCAACGGGGACGGCGGCAACCGGGTGGACCGCAACCAGGGCTACCTCATCCGCTACGCCGGCGTCGCCGTGCAGTACTTCGCCTCGGTCATCGTGGTGGACAACAAACAGGCCGACGGCAAGACCGACCAGAAAGACCAGTCCTTCCTCGACCACGCCCGGCCGACGCTGGAAACCACCCTCGTCAAGGGCGTCGTCCAGAGCGTGGCCGACGACGGCAAGAGCTTCGTCCTCACCCGCGCGACCGACAACCAGGCGCAGACATTTTATATCCGCGACCAGGATTTCTCCCCCGACGACCAGCAGATGCGGGACGAGGGCGAGGCCAAGTTCAAGGAAAGCGGCCGAATTCCCCTGACCGCCCTGCCGCTGCTCAAGGGCAAGCCTCTGGCCGTCCTCTACTCCAGCGGCAGCTTCCTGAAGGCGTCGGACGACCACACCCCGTCGTTCGCGCGCGAGCTGCGCAACGACGCCATGACGCAGGCGCTGTGGGAAGACGACGTGACGGTGCGCGTCAGCACGGTCTCCATCGATGTGAAGAAGGGCGAGCCGGTCGTCCACAACTACCTGCTTTACAATGGCCCCGTCAAGGTGATGCTGCTCGACCAGGCCGAGACGGCGGCCCAGAAGGTGGACCCGGCGCTCGTCGCTCGCTACCGCGACGACCTCAACCTGAACACGCTGACCGATTACCAGTCGGCCAGCTGGATCGGCAACATCACCGGGCCGACCGGCATCAGCTGGATGCTGATCCAGATCACGAACATCATGCATACGGTATTGTGGTTTTTGCACGCCTACCTGTTCATGCCGTACATCCTCTGCATCATCTGCCTGACGCTGATGGTGCGCGGCGTGATGTTCCCGGTCAGCCGCAAGCAGGCGCTGACGAGCATCAAGATGCAGCAGCTCGGGCCGGAGATGAAGAAGCTGACGGAGAAGCACAAGGACGACAAGCAGGCGCTGGCGGCCGCCCAGATGGAGCTGTACCGCAAGCACGGCGTCAACCCGTTCGGCACCTGCTGGCTGCTGCTGCTGCAAATGCCCATCTTCATGGGTCTGTATTATTCGTTGCAGGAGAGCATCCACTTCCGCCTGGCCGGCCTGGCGCCGTGGTGGATGCCGAACCTATCGGCGCCCGACATGCTGCTGTGGTGGAGCAATGCCATCCCCCTCATCAGCGAGCCCTCGTGGTACGGCTATCTCTGGTACCTGGGGCCGTACCTGAACATCCTGCCAATCGTGGCGGTGTCGCTGATGCTGGTGCAGCAGAAGTGGACGATGCCGCCGCCGACGGACGACCAGCAGGCGCAGCAGCAGAAGATGATGAAGTACATGATGGTTTTCATGGGCCTGATGTTCTACAAGGTGGCGTCCGGCCTGTGCATTTACTTCATCGCCAGCAGCATCTGGGGCTTTGCCGAGCGGCAATTCTTGCCGAAGAAGAAGACGGGGGCGGCGCCGCAGGCGGAGGAAAAACCGCCGGGCGGCGTCCTGTCGCGGATTCTCGGCCCCAAGCCGACCAACGGCTCGGCGGCGCCGGTGGAGGTTTCCGGCAAGGGCAGGCGCGGCAAACGGCGGCAGGACGCCCAGCCGGCCGGCAAGGCCGACGGCGATGGGTCGATGTTCCAGCGCCTGCGCGACTGGTGGGCGGACATTCTGGAGCAGGCGCGGAAGAAATAGGAACCGCTCCGGGGCGAGCGGCGGGGTTTATCCCCGCCGTATGCGCCAAATCCGCCGGGATGAACCCGGCGGCTCGCCGATCTGCGAAAGTGCATCCATGCGCGCGTCCTCCCTCTTCTGCGCTGTGGTCCTAGGCGGCCTGACGGCCCTGCTGCTGGCGGCCCCGACCCCGGCGGCCGACGCCTCCGGCGCCGCCGAGTACCGCGTCGAGGTCGATCCCAACATCGTCACATCCCACGAGCGGAACGGCAAACAGGGCACCTTCGTCACGGCCCACTTCAAGCTGACGCGCACGGGCGACGGCGCGGCCGCCCTGGACGTGGTCCGGGACGATCTCGTGGTGCTGGAGGACGGCAAGGAGGTGGCCGACGCCGAGATCTTCTTGCCCAAGGCGCAGGTGACGACCGTGGTGGCGATGGACATCAGCGGCAGCGGGGCCGGCGGCGACAAGATCGTCCAGGCCCGCAAGGCGGCCAACACGTTCTTCGACAAGCTCGACCCCGGGGCCGACTCCGGCCTGATCCTCTTCGACCAGCCGCCGGAGCCGCCCGGCCGCGACCCGGCGCGGTTCGCCGCCCATCGCGAGCGGCTGCGCCGCATGATCGACGCGGCCCAGCCCGGCGGCACCGCCTACCTCGACGACACGGCCAAGGCCCTGCGGATGCTCCAGGACGTTCCGGGCCGCAAGGCTGTCGTGCTGATGACCGACGGCGTGGACCTCAACAGCGTCCAGACGCAGCAGCAGGTGATCGAGACGGCCCGGGCCTCCCAGATTCCGATTTACACGATCGGCATTGGCGATCCCGGCGCCAACGACGTGACGACGGTGCTGGTGCTGGACCACAGCGGCAGCATGGCGGCCAAGGCGGAGGAAGGCGACCGGAAGACGAAGATTGAGGCGCTGCACGAGGCGGCGTCGCGCTTCGTGGAGCTGATGGGGCCGACGGCGCAGACGACGCTGCTGCCGTTCAGCAGCGACATCGAAACGCCGCGGCCGTTCAGCAGGAACAAGGCGGAGTTGCAGGCGCGGATTCAGGCGTTGCAGCCGGCCACGGGGACGCTGCTGTACGACGCGACGTGGACCGGCGTGGAGACGCTGGCGGCGGCGCGGCTGGGCGGCAAGAAGGCGGTGGTGGTGCTGACCGACGGCGTGGACGAGTCGCCCGGCAGCCGGCGCACCGACCGGGACGTGATCGCGGCGGCGAAGGCGGCCGGCGTGAAGCTGTACATGCTGGGCCTGGGTCCGACGGACGAGATCAACGAGCCGGTCATGAAGGAGATGGCGGACGAGACGGGCGGCGCCTACTTCCACGCGGGCAACCAGCAGAAGCTATTCGATATCTTCAACAAGCTGTCGATCGAGCTGCACGATGAGGGCATCGACGAGAAATCGCTCAAGGCGCTGGCGGACCAGACCGGCGGCCGTTACTACCCCGGCCGCGACGTGTCGAACCTGTCGGTGGTGTG
The DNA here is from genome assembly GCA_963823075.1 of uncultured Planctomycetaceae bacterium. Classification (GTDB taxonomy): domain Bacteria; phylum Planctomycetota; class Planctomycetia; order Gemmatales; family Gemmataceae; genus UBA4732. The sequence goes on along the minus strand of CAWGKE010000011.1, from coordinate 64,048 downwards.
CGAGAAGCTGTCGGAGGACCTGGCCTCGACGTACACGGTGATCTACCCGAGCCGGCACCCGGACGACGGCACGGCGCGCCAGGTCCAGGTGGAGGTGCGTCGCAACGGCCGCATCCTGAGCGAGGGCGGCAAGGGCGGCTACGCGGTCCACGGCGTGGCGGTCCCGCAGATGGACCACTTGGTGTATCTGGTTTTGTTGGCGGCCCTGGCGGCCCTGCTGGCGGCCCCGGCCGGCCTGCGGCGGCTGCACAAGAGGCTCGGTGGGTGACTTTCCAGCCTGACCTGGGATCGCTCGCTTCAGGCTGGAAAGCCTGTTCTCCCTTTCGGTGACGCTTGGGCGTCCCGCACGCTCACCGCCCGCCGGCCGCCGGCGCATCGATCAGGTGCATCACCAGCGCCTGCTCCATTTCCCCCGGCATGAAGCCGAACGGCCCGCGGCCGCTCTTGTACACCACCCGGCCGTCGCGGCCGATCACGTACAGCCGATCCGGCATCCCACTATAGAGATGGCCGACATCGTCGTCCATGCCGTCCACCACGAGCGGCACGCTCATCTTGAGGGAGTCGCGGCACGCCCGCGCGATCTTGCAGCGGTCCTCATAGGTCCGCGGCTGCGGGAAGCAGACGCCGGCCTTGTCGTTGGACTCCATGCGCCAGCCGTCCATCGGGTGCGCCTCGCGGACGTAAACGTCGAGGAAGGCGACGCGATCGCCGTAGCGATTTTTCAGCTCTTCGATGGCCCCAAACTGGGACCGATAAGGCCCTCAGGTAAAGCTGCCGAAGACCAGCACCATCGGCCGGTCGGCCCGGTAGTCGTGGAGAGAGAGTTTCTTGCCGTCGGGCGTGTGGAGCGTGAAGTCCGGTGCGGGCCGGCCGACCGCCGGCCCCTCGAATGGCGAGCCGATTTCACTCTTGAGGAAGCCGCGCAGGAGCGTGAGCCGCGACGGCATTCCCGGCGGCGGTCCCCCACCCTTACCCTCCCCCACCCGCGGGGGGAGGGAGGGGAGGGGGGGCGGGAACAGCAGCGCGCGGAGGTCGTCGGCCGTCAGCTTGTCCTTGCCCTTGGCAGCCTGGCGGAAGAGGGACTGCCATTCCTCGGCGGAGAGCTTGCCGTCGCCGTCGGCGTCGGCCCGGCGGAGCAACATGCGGGCCGCCGCCGTCTGCCGCCAGTAGGGCGAGGCGTCGGACCAGTCGAAATCCTCGGCGGTAAGCCGGCCGTCGCGGTTGCGGTCGAGGCGGTCGAAGAGTTCCTTCGGCCCGGTGAACTCGTCGGGCGTGACGGCGCCGTCGTGGTCGGCGTCCATGCGATCGGCCAACCATTTCCAGTCATAGCGGCTCTGGGCGGGATGGAACCAGCCGGCGCCGGGGCCGACGGGTTCGCCGCGCAGGATGGCGGTGAACATCTCCACCGCTTCGATGTGGCCCAGAGCGTCGGCCACGTCCGACAGGCGGGATGGGCTGGCCGGCGTCTCCGCGGCCGCCGGGCAGGCGGCCAGCACAAGGACCGCCAGCGCGGCCAGGCGGGGACCATTCCTCTTCATGGGGATCTCCTTACGAGGTTGTTCCGCCGGGCGGGGCGGCGTATGGTACGGCCCGGCCGGACGGACCCGGCCCTTTCACGACGACGCACTGTCCGGCCGCCTCCAGTTTTCGGGCGGCGCGCATCAGGGCGGCCGTCTCGGCGGCGGTTCGCCCGCGCAGGGGAAACAGGCCCGGCCTCCGTAACGCTCGGAGGATGGCCAGCTGCCACTTGCCCGGCCCACGGCTCATGCCCCCCCTCCCTCAAGCAAGCACGAGGTCGAACGTGCCACTCGACCCCTCGTACACGAGCTTCGCGTGGCGCAGCACGTCCCGGCCGAGGATCACGTGGAAGACGGGCAACGCCCCGCCTTCGTCCTCTTCCAAAAGGGATCGCGCCTGGGCGAAATCGCCGCCGCCCGCGCCGTTCGTCACCTCCAGAGCGGCGAAGCGCACGCCGCCTACCTCTAAATCGACCGCGTAAGTCGTTGTTCGGGCCGTCCCGCTTCCCGCGGCCGGGCGCCGCGGCAACTCGCGGAGGCGCGGCAGGCCGAGCGGAAAGCCGATCAGCTCGGGATGCACGCTGGTCATGGCCGTCCCGGTGCTGACCAGGGCGTCCACCTCGACCGTCCCCGGAAGCGCCCGCACGCCCTCGGCGAAGAGGAACGGCCGCGGTCGGGGGTTGGACAGGCGGACTTTCACGAGCGCGCCATAGGCGCCGATGCTGTTGTCCATGTCGGGTCCCTTCAAGAGGAGAGGAAATAATCGCGCCGACCGCTCGCGTTCATACGCCGTTCGGCGGCCGGCCAAGTCTCGTTTTCCCTTCGTAAACCGAGTCGGTTCTTCCCTCGAACCGGGCGTGGCCGGCGAAGTGGAGCGTCTCCAGGATCTCCGCGCAGGCGCAGGAAACCGGGGCTGTTGCGGTCCCGCGGCCGCTCCAGGGCGACGTCGAGGACGCGCTCGACCCGGCAGGGGCGCGGCGACAGCAGGACGATGCGGTCGCTCATGTAAATGGCCTCGTCGATGTCGTGCGTCACCAGCAGCATCGTCGTGCCGCGGGCCTGCCACAGCCGCATCGCCTCATCCTGCATGCGCATCCGCGTGAAGGCGTCCAGCGAGCCGAGCGGCTCGTCCAGCAGCAGGATTTTGGGGTGATTGATGAGCGCGCGGGCCAGGGCCGCCCGCTGCGCCATACCGCCGGACAGCTGGTGCGGGTAGGCGTCGGCGAAGCCTTCCAGGCCGACCAGCGTCATGTATTCATCGACCTCATGCCGGCGCCGCCGGAGCAAGCCGCGCGCCACCAGTCCGGCCTCGATGTTGCCGCGCACGGTCAGCCACGGGAACAGGCTGGGATCCTGGAAGACCAGCCCGCGCTCGGCGCCGGGGCCGGTGATCGGCGCCGCCCCGATCCACGATCCGCCGGCCGTCGGCGCGTCCAGCCCGGCGATCAGCCGCAGCAGCGTGGATTTGCCGCAGCCGCTCGGCCCGACCAGCGCCGCCATCTCCCCGGCCGCGACGGTCAGCGACAGGTGGTCCAGCACCGGCACCGGCGAACCGTCGGAGGCCCGGTACGTTTTGCTCACGTCGCGGACGGTCAGCGACGACCCTTCGGCCGCGTGGAGGTCGGGGCGCTCACCACTTGATCACCCCCTTTTGCCATTTCAGCACGCGGTCGCGCACCCGGAACAGCAACGTCATCAACGTGGAGAAAAATACGATCATAATCAGGATCGCGGCATACACCTTGTCGAACTCCACGTAGCCCTGCTGCCAGGTGAGGTACCAGCCCAGGCCGGCCTGCACGCCGACGGTTTCTGCGACGATCAACGTCAGGAACGCGGCGCCCAGACCCATGAACAAGCCGAGGAAGATGTTCGGCAGGGCCGACGGCAGGGCGACGCGGAAGATCAGGTACAGCCGTCCGGCCCCGAGCGTGCGGGCCACGTCGAGGTAGGCAATGCGGACATTGGCGATCCCGGATGATGTGAGCATGGTCACCGGAAACCAGACCGCGAAGCCGATCAGCGCCGCTCCCGAGACGAACGAATCGGAGGCCAGCGTCATCGCCAGCGGGATCAGGGCGGTGGCCGGCACGGGGCCGAAGATGCGCAGGATCGGCATGCCCCAGTAGCGCACCCGCGTGAACCAACCGATCAGCACGCCGCTCACGACGCCCGCAATCACGCCGGCCGTGCAGCCGGTCAGGAGCAGCAGCAGCGAGCGCCAGGTGCTCTCGATGAGCAGCTTGCGATCCGCGACGAGCGCCGCCAGCACCGCGTCGGGTCCGGGGAAGTACGGCAGCGTCATCAGGTTCAGCTTGAGCGTGACGAGGTCCCAGGCGCAAAAGGCCAGGACGGCGCCGGCCGTCAGCGGCGCGTTGCGCCGGTCCCACGGCCGGAGGTCCACCAGCATTTCCCACACGGCCGCCACGACCGAAGCCGCCAGCCGCAGCGGCGCGCGAACCCAACCGGGGAACAGTCCCAGCCATCGACGCGCGACCGACGATACGCCGTGCAGCAACGGCCCAGCCCCCCGGACGGCCGCCGGTTGGAGGCGCCGCCACACCCACTCCAGCGCGGCCAGCAGCGGCAGGCCGACCAGCAGCGCCTCCAGCACCACCGGATAGGGATGCAGCCATATGGGCAGCCGGGCCGTCCATCCGGCCGACGGCGCCTGCCCGTTCGGCGCGAGCAGATGCACCGTCAGCGCGACCGCGGCCGCGACGGCCGGCGACAGGACGGTGGCCGCGCCGCGGCGGTCGAGGACGACCGCGGGCGGCGGCGCCGGGCGCCCGCATTCGGCCCCGGCCCGGCGGCGGGAGGTTCGGCGACGACGTGCATGGACAAAGCAACCACTCCCCTTGGGACCGTCATTCGCCGATGCAGCAGCAGTGGCCGCAGCACGACCTGCCGCCGAACAGGGCGGCGAACTCCACCGGGTTGAGCAAGACGGCCGGCCCGGCCGCCGTCTTCTCCACCTTCAGACCGTCCAGCCACTCATCCGTAACGCCGTCGAGGTCGATCCAGGCCTTCTGGGCGAGGGCTTTGGGGTCGGTTTCCGCCTGGAGCAGCCCCGCCCGCTTCATGTCCGCCGCCGCCTCGTCCAGGCTCTTGCGGCATTTCGACACGCCGGGCGTATAGTCGAGTTTCAGGAGGGCCTGTGTATTGATCTCCTTGATGTTCGGCGACGACGGGACGTACTCCTTATCGACCGAAAGCTCGGACGCCGCTTTCTGGTTCTCGCTGACCCACTTGGCCCCCTTGAGCATGGCCCGCGTCACCTTGGCCGCGGCCGCCGGGTCCTCCCGCGCCAGCCGCTCGCTGACGACCGTCACGCAGCAGTATTCGTCCTTGTACGGATTGTCCCGCTCCTGATCGGCCACCGCGTCCGGTTTGACTACGCCGTCGCCGATGAACCGCGTGCCGAGTGGTTCGGCGTCCGCCACGGCCTGGACGTCGCCGTTCTTCAGGGCCTGCTCCAGCGCCCCGCCCTGGATCGCCTTCCAGTGGACGTCCGGGGAATCGTTGGCGGGGTTGATCCCGTGGGCGGCGAGGACGCGGGCGGCGAACATGTGCGGCGGACTGCCGAACGGCGCGGGGACGCCGATGGTCTTGCCCTTGAGGTCTCCCACCGTTTTGATGTCCGTTTTGGCGCCGGCCTGGATGCGCAGGCAGCCCGTATGAACGCCGCCGGTGATCTTCACGTGGAGGTCCTTTTCGACCCCCTGGAGCAGGTACATGAGCAGCGTATGGTTGGCGTCGAACTTGCCGGTGCTGAGGCCCGGCTGCAAGCCCACCCAATCCGTCTTTACCAGCTCGACATCGAGGCCCTCGTCCTTGAAGAAGCCCTTCTCTTGGGCCACGAAGATGGGGGCCTCGCAGGTCAGGCCGATGTAGGCTACCTTGAGCTTGATGGGCGCGCCCGGATTGTTGGGCTGGGACGGCCCACAACCGGACGCGAGCAGGCCGACGGAGCCGGCCGCCAGCAGCAGGACGGCGGACAGCCAGGTCCACGGCCTCTGAAATCGTCGGATCGACATTCTTGCATCTCCTCGCCGGGAGGCCCGACGCGGCGGCCGGCCCTCCCGAAACGGTTCACTTGGTCAGGATCTTGTTCTGGTTCCCCAGGATCTCTCTCTGGTTGGCCAGGATCTCCTGCTGATTATTCTGGATGGCGTCCTGGTTGGCGAGCAAGGTCGCCTGGTTGGCCGCGACCTTGTCGAGCTTGGACTGATTGGCCAGGATCGATTCCTGGTTGGCGATGATCGCGGCCTGGTTGCCAAGCATTTTGCGCAGCTTGGCCTGGTTGTCCAGGATGGATTTCTGGTTGGCCAGGATCTCGCGCTGGTTGAGCAGAACTTCGTCTTGCGGCATCGAAAAACTCCTTTACAAGGGACGGGTTGACGGGCCGCGCACCCAACGGCGAGCGCCGCGCGGCGCCGCAACATGCGGCGCCGCAAACGGTCGTTCCAACGCAACGCACGGCGTCAGGCTGCGTCCCGTCCGTGGAATGCGGACGGACGGCAAACCAGTCGCGCGGACTCGGCTGCGTCGGTTCGGCGTCAATCGGGATGGATGCGTGGGATCAGCGCGGGGGACGTTCGAGAGGGGCAGGCGAGAAGAAAGGCGTCCGGAGTGGAGCGCCGGCCGGCAAGGCGGCCCCGGCGGCGCACGACGGCGCGAGGGACGACGGCAGCCACGCCGAGTCGTGGCCGTGCGAGGAGGTCGGCGCAGCAGGCGGCGGGGCCGGGTCGGCGGGGACCTTGTGACAGTTCGATCCGTGGCAGGGGCAAGGCGCCGGTCGGGAGTCGGAGCGGGGGCCGGAGGCGAACGGCAGCGCCGCGCCGCCCAGCGACGGCAGATGCGTGGCGCAGTCGTCGGCGAAGGCCCGCGGCGCGGACAGAGACAGGCCGGCCGCCACGGCCAGCACCGTCCCGATCCACCAGCCTTGTCGCCGTTGCCGCGTCATAGGATTCCGACCAGCACCCGGAAAGCGCAAAAGGAAAGGCTTGTATAATCCCTATCGCGGCCGCGCGGGAAAAGCAAGCAAAAAAAAAAAAGGCCGGAAAATCAATTAAAGACTTTGGAAATCCACGAACCGTCCGCACGTCCGGGCCGTATCACACCACAGGCCGCCTGTCCCGGCTGCCTTGCAACTCTCCCGCCGCCCGTTTAGGATGCGACTTTCGCAGGGCAGGTGACGCATGTCTTCTCTTCATCGATCCCGCTGGTGGCTGATCGTCGCCGTGATCGGCGTCCCGGTCGTGATTCTCGCGGCGTGGGCGTATTTCGTCTGGTTCGCGCCGAAGCTGCCCGGCCCCGACTCGCCGGTCTATCGGCAGTTTGCAGACGATTTCGAGGTCGGCCTCGCCGCTCTGGATACGGAACAGGCCCAGGAGATCGGCGGGGCAAGCCTCGATAAAGCGGTCGCTCTTATCCCCGAAGAGCCGGCGGCCTGGGCCGACCGCGGCCTGATGTACCTGCGCGCCACCAGCTGCCGCAAGCCGCGGCGGACCTGGCGAAGGCCCATGAGCTGACGCCGCACAGCCCCGAGGTCGAGGCCCTGCTCGGATGGCTGGCCGAGGAGGAGGGGAAGTACGCCGACGCCGTCGGCCATTTTCAGAAGGCCGTGCAGGACCGCCCTCGCGACCTGCGTTACCTCTTCGCCCTGGCCGAGGCGCGTCAAAGGCAGGGCGGACCCGACGCCGAGGCCGAGTACCAGCGCCTGATTGAGGACGGGTTGAAGATCAACCCCGACAATCTCTTTTTCTTGCGGGAGCGCATGAAGACCGCCGTCGCCCGGGGCGACCGGGCGGCCGTGAATGACGTGACGGAGCGACTCGCGCGGTTCGCCCCCAAGTGGGACGAACTGGGCCGCACGACGTTCAGCGAGTTTGTCGAGGCGATCCGCAGAGGCGGGCCGTTGCCGGGAGACGCGCTGGAACCGTCCGAGACGCTGGCCAACGTGATCGCCTCCCAGCGGGGTTATCAGCGGGATTTGGCGGCGGCCTCCCCGCCGGCGGGCCTGCTCGGCGAACCAGTCGCCCGGTTCCTGCGACTGGCGCCCATGCCGGTCGATGTGGCCGCCCCCGATTTGAGCCTCACGTTTGCGCCGCAACCGCTCACGCCGGCGGCCCCTGCAGCCGCCGACGCGCTGTGGGCGGTTTGGCTTACGGGAAAAGATTGTCAAGCGACCGTTTATGTGGCCGACGCCGAGCAAGTGCGGCGGGCCGACGGAATGGGGAAATCGCTTCCTTTCCCCAGCGGCCCCAAGGCGACGCCGCCGTCGCCGTTCGGCGTGGCGGCGGCGGACTTCGACAACGACTTCCGGACGGGCTTTCTGCTGGCGGGCGCGGGCGGACTCCGTTTCTGGAGGCAAGAAGCAGACGGCGGCTTCACCGATGTCACCGACAAGACGGGACTGGCGGCCGAGGTGCTGGGCGGCGACTACTACGGCGCCTGGGCCGCCGACGTGGACCTGGACGGCGACCTTGACTTCGTCGTCGCCCCCCGATCCGGCCCGCCGGTCGTGCTGCGGAACAACGGCGACGGCACGTTTAAGGCGCTGACGGGCGTTTTTCCCGAAGTCGCGGACGTGCGCGATTTCGCCTGGGCCGACCTCAACCGCGACGGGACGGCGGACGCCGCGTTCCTCGACGCCCGTGGGGCGCTGGCGGTATTTCTCAATCAGAGAGGCGGCAAGTTTACTTCCAGCAAGCCGCCCGCGCCGGCTGCGGCCGACGGCCTTGCCCTGGGCGTATCCGACGCCGCCGACGGCGCCCTTGGCCTCCTGGTCTTCGGCCGCGACGGCCAGGTGCTTCGGCTGTCCAACGACGGCGAAGGGGCCTGGGCCGCCGCCGATCTGGCCCGCTGGGAGGGCTTCACGCCGAGGACTGCCGGGCCGGGCGACTTTCGCTTGCTGGTTCAAGACCTGGACAATAACGGCGCCCTCGACCTGATCGCGTCCGGCCCGGGCGGCGCGTTCATTTGGATGGGCGCCGGGCCGGACAAGTTCCAGCCGTTGCCCGCGGCCGTCTCCGAGCGCGTCTTTGCGACCGCCGACCTCAACGGCTCCGGCCGACTCGACCTTCTCGCCCTGTCCGCCGACCGTCGGCCGGATCGGCTGCGCAACGCCGGCGCCCGCAACTATCATTGGCGCGACATCCGGCCCTACGCCAATAGTGCGGAGATTGTCCAGCGGGGCGACAACCGCGTCAACTCCTTCGGCGTGGGCGGCGAGGCCGAGGTCCGCACCGGGCTGCTCGTCCAGAAGCAGCAGATGGTCGGGCCGTGTCTGCACTTCGGCCTGGGCGACCATGACACGATCACGGTCCTCCGCCTGGTTTGGCCCAACGGCGACCCGCAGGTCGAATTCGCCCTGAACCAGCCGGAGCCGTGCGTCGGCGTGACGATCATGCAGCGGCTCCACGGTTCGTGCCCGTTCCTGTTCACCTGGGACGGCGACAAGATGCGATTCGTAACGGACTGCATATGGAGTTCGCCCCTCGGCCTTTACATCAATGCCCAAGACAGAGGCGGAATTGCGCAAACAATCGACTGGGTGAAGGTCCGCGGCGACCAGCTGAGGCCGCGCGACGGCCGCTACGACGTACGCATCACCGCCGACCTCTGGGAGACGCACTTCTTCGACCACGTCCACCTCACGGTCGTCGATCACCCCGCCGACACGGAGATGTACGTCGATGAGCGCTTCTTCCTCACGCCGACGGAACCGCAGCTCTATCTGACCAAACCGCCGCGGCCAATCGCGCGGGCCGTGGATCAACACGGCCGGGACGTGACCGATCTGGTTCGGTGCATCGACGGCCGCTACCTTAACACATTCGACCTCGGCAAGTATCAGGGCGTAGCCGCGGACCACTACGTCGAAGTGGACCTCGGCGACGACGCCCCGAAAACGGGGCCGGTTTACCTGCTGGCGACCGGCTTTATCCACCCGACCAACAGCTCCATCAACGCCGCCATCGAGCAGGGCAAGAACGAGAAGCCCCGCGGCCTCGTCCTCGAAGTGCCCGACGGCAAGGGCGGCTGGGCGGTCGGCCTGCCCTCCCTCGGCTTCCCGGCCGGCAAGAACAAGACGATTGTGATCCGCCTCGACGACATTCCGGGACAGGAAGGCGTGGCCCGCCGCTTCCGCCTCCGCACCAACATGGAGATCTATTGGGACGCGCTGGAATACGCCGAGCTTCTCGACGCCGGCCTGGCGCGGCAGACCATCCTCGCACCGGAAACGGCGGAACTGCGTCACAGGGGCATTTCCCGCGTCACCCGGGCCGACGCGAGTTCCCCGGAACTGCCCGACTATGATAAACTGGTGACCAGAGGCCAGTACTGGCGCGACCTTGTTGGGTGGTACACCCGTTACGGCGACGTGCGCGAGCTGCTGGAAAAGATCGACGATCGTTACGTCATCATGAACGCCGGCGACGAGATCGCCCTGACGTTCGGCGCACCGGCCGACCCGCCGGCCGGGTGGAAGCGCGACTTCGTGTGGGTGTCGGACGGCTGGGAGAAGGACGGCGATTTCAACACACGCTTCTCGAAAACCGTGCTGCCGCTGCCGTATCACGGCATGACCGACTACGAGACGCCGCCCGGCCGCCTGGAGGACGACCCCGTTTATAAGCGGTTCCCGGACGACTGGAAGAAGTACCACACGCGCTACGTCACGCCGTACGTGTTCGAGCGCGGCCTGCATCCCCTGCTCCCCGACAGACCGTGACGACCGGGAGACGACCGTGGCAACTATCCTGAAACAGATCGTTTTCATCCTGATCCTGGCGGCGATGCTCGGCCTGGCGATCTTCTTCGACCGCGCGGACTCCGACCAGGCGGCGCCCTTCGACAAGGACGCCGCTCTCCGCAACCAGGGTTTTTACCTCGAAGACGTGGCCAAGAAATCCGGCGTCGATTTCGTCCACCACGGCCCGAGCAAACTGGACGAGAAGCTGCGGCACATCCAGCCCGTCGTCGCCGCGATGGGGGCGTCGGTTTCCATCGTGGATTTCGACCGGGACGGCTGGCCGGACATCTTCGTGACCAACGGCCAGGAGGGGAGCAAGTGCGCCCTCTACCGCAATCAGCACGACGGCACGTTCAAGGACGTGGCCGAAGAAGTCGGCCTTGCGGATCTCAATCAGGAGGGAACCGGCGTTTGCATGGGCGCCGTCTGGGGCGACTACGACAACGACGGCTACGAGGACGTGCTGGTCTACAAGTGGGGCCGACCCGTCCTGTTCCACAACGACAAGGGCAAGCACTTCACTCCAGTCCCGCCGGAGAAGAGCGGCCTGCCCGACTGGATGAACGCCAACAGCGCCGTCTGGCTCGACTACGACCGTGACGGCAAACTCGACCTGTTCATCGCCGGCTACTGGCGCGACGACCTCGACCTGTGGCATCTGCACGACTCCAAGGTCATGCCCGACAGCTTCGAGTATGCGACCAACGGCGGCGGCAAACACCTGCTGCACAACAACGGCGACGGCACGTTCACCGACGTCACCAAGGAGATGGGCATCGCCAGCAAGCGCTGGACGCTGGCCGTCGCCGCGGGGCCGCTGTGCGAGTCCGGCTACCCCGACCTGTTCCTGGCCAACGACTACGGCGTCTCCGAAATTTACGCCAATCGAGAGGGCAAAAAGTTTGAAGAGGTCGGCGAGAAGGTCGGCGTGCAGGACCACCCACGCAGCGGCATGAACGCCTCGTTCGGCGACGTCAACAACACCGGCCGGTTCTCCGTCTACGTCTCCAACATCTCCGAGCCGGGGCTGCTGGTGCAGGGCAATTGCCTGTGGACGCCGAAACAGGGGTGCGGCGGCGACAAGCTGAAGTATCTGGACCTGGCCAATCCGATGAAGGTGCAGCTGGGCGGCTGGAGCTGGGGCGCCCAGTTCGTCGATCTCAATAACGACGGTCTGCTCGACCTGTACTTGACCAACGGCTACATCTCGGCCGACAAGGGGCAGAGCTACTGGTTCGACTATTCCAAGATCGCGGGCGGCAACGGCTTCATCATCAGCGACGCCGCCAACTGGCCGGCCATCCGCAACCGCAGCCTGTCCGGCTACCAGCCCAAGCACGTCTGGCTCAACCGGGGCGGCGCGTTCGTCGAGGTGGCGGCCGGCGTCGGCGTCCTGGACCAGTACGACGGCCGGGCCGTGGCGACGGCCGACCTGTGGAACCGCGGCGTGCAGGACGTGATCGTCGCCAACCAGAACGGGCCGCTGCTGATCTACAAGAACACCGTTGCGCCGGGCAATCACTGGGTCCAGTTCGAGCTGACGACGGGGGAGAAGCAGCGCCCCGCCGTCGGCGCTGAGGCGACGGTCTTCTGGGACGGCAGGCAGCAGGTGCAGGCGGTGTCCGGCGGCGACGGCTACGCCTCGCAGCGGCAGCGACGGCTGCATTTCGGCCTGGGCAAGTCGAAAGAGATCGACAAAGTCGTCATTCAATGGTCGTCCGGAAAGACGCAGACGATCGACCACCCGGAGGCTGACGCGCTTCACATGATCCAGGAGGCGCCATGAGCGTCACCGACGTGACCCCCGCCCCGCCCGCGCCGCGGCCGCCGGCCGCGCCGTTCAAGAAGCCGCGCCCACCGTTTCGGCCCGTGGCGTTCTTCCTCGGCGGCGGCGGGGCGGCGGCGCTGCTGATCGGCCAGTATTATTTCGAGCGATTGGCGATCCCGTGGCTCTCCTCGATCGCGTCGCTGGGCCGGCCGTTGTTCTCGCTGGGGGGGGTGGACGTCTCTCCGCTGCTGGTCCTGGAAGTCCTGGTCAACTTCTTCCTTTTCGCCGCCGCTGCCGTGGTCTTCTTTCGCTGGACGCTGCGCCAGATCGACGTGCGCTATCATGCTCCGATCTTCATCACCTGCATCCTCGCGGGCGCCCATTTCTATTACGGCGTGCTGGAGAGCTTCACCGCTCCCAGCTGGCTGGCCGCGCTGACCGGCGGCTGGATCACAGTCTATTCGCCGACGTTCCTGACCATCGCCGCCGCGATAGCAACGGAACTCGTCCTCGGCCGCCTCGCCTATGGCAAATGGATCAACCCCGCCAGCGCCTATGTCACCGGCATCAGCGCCGGCATCCTCATCAAATCGCCGGAATTGTGGCCGTTCCTGCTCTGCGCCATGATCTCCATCGCGTCGAAGTACGCCCTGCGGATCAACGGCCGGCACCTGTGGAACCCCACCAACTTCGGCGTCACCGTCATGCTGGTCCTGGCCTCGCAGCACACGGCCAGCCTCAGCGTGCAGTACGGCAACGTCCTCTGGGCCAACATCCTCATCTGGACGCTCGGCGCCCTGATTCTGTGGAAGATCGGCAAACTCCATATACCACTGACGTTCGCGGCGGTGTACCTGCTGCTGTCGCCGCTGCGCAGCGGGCTGACCGGCAACCCCTGGCTGACGGAGGTGGCGCCGCTGACGGGGCCGATGTACCAGCTCTACATGTGCTTCATGATTACGGACCCCAAGACGACGACGCACAAGGTCTGGAGCCAGTGCCTGACGGCCGGCCTGGTGGCCGTCGCGGAGACGGCGCTGCGGCTGTCGCCGACGCTGTTCGCCTTGCCGCAGCAATGGGATTACCTGTCGTACGACGCCCCGTACCTCGCGCTGTTCCTCGTGGGGCCGGCGGCGAACCTGATTGAGCTTTGCTCGAAGCCCCGGAAGAAAGAACCGGGGCGAGCGGCGGGGTTCATCCCCGCCGTCGGGACCAGCCCGCCGGCATAAGGCCGGCGGCTCGCGGGAATCCTTGGAGCATCTCCATGCGGCAAGTGCAAGCGATCGAACGGGTCGTCGATCTCACCGACCCCGCCCGCAACGCGATCTACAACATGACCGTGGCCGAGGCGCGGGCGCTGGTGGCCTCCGGCGACGCCGCGGCCGTGCGCCGCATCGACGGCGACTTCGCGCTGGTGGCGACCGACGGCGTCCACGTCCGCATGGCCCGCTCCATCGGCCGGCCGCTGCGCTACTTCATCGCCAAGCGCCGCGAAGGGCCGGCTCTGATCGCCGCCGACCGCATCGACGCCATTTACGGACATCTCAAGGTGGAAGGCCTGGCCGACCAGTTCCACCCATCGTACACCCGCATGGTCCCCGCCCACTACGTCACCGACGTGGCCCTCGTCGGCTGCCCCGACCCGAACCCGACGTACACCCGCTTCTTCGACCCGCGCCGCAACGCCCTGCCGGCCGACCTCGACGCCATCGGCCGCGCTTATATCGGATCTCTGAGCGACGAAATCGCCAAGTGGCTGCGCTGCCGCGCGACCGACGGCCCGATCGGCGTCTGTTTCTCCGGCGGCATCGACAGCGGCTCGGTCTTCCTCGTCGCCTACCACGCCATGCTGCGACTCGGCATGAACCCGTCGCGGCTCAAAGCGTTCACGCTGTCCGTGGACGGCGGCGGTGAAGACGTGGACCAGGCCCATCGCTTTCTCGACGCCGTCGGCCTCGGCCTATTCCTCGAACCGATCGAGGCGCCGCGCTCGGCCGTGGACTGGCGCGAGGCGGTGCGCGTCGTCGAGGACTACAAGCCGCTGGACGTGCAGTGCGCTGCGGTGGCTCTGGCCCTGTGCCGGGAGATCCGACGCCGCTACCCCGACTGGCGCATCCTCCTCGACGGCGACGGCGGCGACGAGAACCTCAAGGACTATCCCATCGAGGAAAACACCGAATTGACGATCCGCAGCGTCCTCAACAACCGGATGTTGTACCAAGAAGGCTGGGGCGTGGACGCGATCAAGCACTCGCTGACCTACTCCGGCGGACTCAGCCGCGGTTACGCCCGCACCTACGCCCCCGCCGCCGCCTGCGGCTTCGACGGATTCAGCCCGTACACGCTCCCCAATGTCATGGAAACTGCGGAGGCGATCCCGTTCATCGAGTTGACCGGCTGGGATCACGAACGGCTGTACGCCCTCAAGGGCGAGGTCGTTCGCCGCGGCGTCAAGGCGATCACGGGAATCGACATGCCGATCTACCCCAAGCGGCGGTTCCAGCATGGGGCGCCGCGGCGCGAGACATTCGCCGCCCTTTTCCCCTCTCAACCGTCCGTCTACCGGCGGGCCTATCATGCGACCTACGATTCCTGACGCGGACGTCGGCCGCTGGGTCGCCGCGCTGCGGCCGCCGAAAAACCCGGTGGACCCGCGGCGGCCGCACGCCTTCTTCATCGAGCCGGAGCGGTCGGAGTCCGGCGCTATAGAGGATGTCGCCACTCTGTTTCTCGTCAACCGCGAGTGCCCGTTCCGCTGCCTGATGTGCGATCTGTGGCGGAACACCACCGACCGGCGCGTGGCCGATGGGGCGATCACGGCGCAGGTCAATTACGCTCTCGGTCGGCTGCCCGCCGCTCCGCATATCAAGCTGTACAACGCCGGCAACTTCTTCGACGCCCAGGCCGTGCCGCCCGGCGACGTGCCGCGCATCGCGGAACTTCTGACGCCATTTCGGATCGCCATCATCGAATGCCATCCGCGGCTCGTCGGCCCGCGCTGCCTGGAGTTCCGCGACCTGCTTCGGCCCGCGCTGCGCGTGGCGATGGGGTTGGAAACGGCCCATCCCGAAGTGTTGCGCCGGCTCAACAAGGGCATGACGCTCGACGATTTCGAGCGTGCCGCCGGCTTCCTGCGGCGAAACGGCGTCGGCGTGCGGGCGTTCCTGCTGCTGCGGCCGCCGTACCTGGATGAGACCGAAGGCGTGGAATGGGCGAAGCGGTCGCTGCGCTTCGCCTTCGACGTGGGCGTGGAATGCTGCGTGATGATCCCGACGCGCGGCGGCAACGGGGCGATGGAACAGCTGCGAGCGGAGGGGCTTTGGGCGCCGCCGCGGCTGGAGTCGCTGGAAGAGGTGCTGGAATACGGCGTCGGCCTGCGGCGCGGCCGCGTCTTCGCCGACTTGTGGGACATTGAAAAGCTGTTTCGCTGTCCGCGCTGCGGCCCCGCCCGCGCCCGCCGACTGGACGCGATGAACCGCGAGCAGGCCGCGTCGCCGCCGGTCGTCTGCGACTGCGGAGGCGCCGCATGATCCGCGAACGGGCTGACGTGGCGATCCTCGGCGCGGGCTTCGCCGGCAGCATCCTGGCGATGGTGCTGCGACGCCTCGGCCGGACGGTGGTGCTGGTCGAGCGCGGCACGCATCCGCGCTTCGCCGTCGGCGAATCCTCGACGCCGCTGGCCAACCTCGTGCTGGAATCATTGGCCCACGAATACGACCTGCCGCGCCTGGCGCCGCTGGCGGAATACGGCCCCTGGCAACGCGCCTATCCGCATCTGGTTTGTGGAGTGAAGCGCGGCTTCACCTTCTTCCAGCATGAACCGGGGCGGTCGTTTTCGCCGCGCTCCGACCGCGCCAACGAGCTGCTGGTCGGCGCCAACCCGTCGGACGACGCGGCCGACACCCACTGGTTCCGCGAACACGTCGATTATTTCCTCCTCACGGAGACGCAATCGCTCGGAGCGTCCTGCCATGACCGCACGGAGATCATGGAGATTGGCGGCGGCCCGGGAAGCTGGTCGCTCTCCGGGCGGCGCGAGCGGGAGCCGGTGCAAGTCGCCGCGGCGTTCCTGATCGACGCGACGGGGCCGGGCGGGGCGCTGGCGCGGGTGTTCAGCATCCCCACCAGCCCCAACGATCTGTTGACGAATTCGTGGTCCGTCTACACTCACTTTGCCGATGTCCGAAGGTTTGAAGAGCTGTATCGGGCCTCCGGCGGCGACGCCGAACCGCATCCATACCCATGCGACGATGCGGCGCTGCACCACGTCCTGCCCGACGGCTGGGTGTTCGTGCTGCGCTTCAACAACGGCCTGGTCAGCGCGGGGCCGGTGTGGGACGGTACACGGCGCCGGCCGGATGAGACCGTCAGCGCCGAGGCGGAATGGGCGGCGTTATTGCGCCTTTATCCGTCCCTTGGAGAGCAATTCGCATCGGCGCGGCCGGTGCGGCCGTTCGTCCAAACGGGACGGCTGCAGCGGCGGGCGCGGCGGATCGTCGGGCCGGGGTGGGCGCTGTTGCCGCACGCGGCGTATTTCCTCGACCCGCTCTTCAGCGGCGGCAACGCTCACACCCTGCTCGGAATCGAGCGGCTGGGCCGCATTTTCCGGGAACACTGGGGCCGGCCGTCGCTGGAAAGGGCGCTGGCGGAATATGAGAGAATGCTATTCCGCGAAGTGGCGTTTCTGGACCGACTGATTCACGGCAGCTATGCGGCGTTCCGCCGGTTCGGGCTGATGGCGGCCTACACGATGTATTACTTCGCGGGGGCGATCCATTCCGAGGGCCGGCGGCGGCGCGGCGAGGCGGGGCCGGGCGACGAGTTCCTGTTCTCTCACGACCCGACGTTCCGGGCCGCCCTGTGGCGGGCGCACGCGGAATTGGTGCGGCTTTGCCAGGAGCCAGACAAGCGCGGCGAAGCGGATTTCCGGCGGCAAACGGCCCGCGACATCGCCGACTGCAACCCGGCGGGGCTGTGCGACCCAGCGAAAAACAACCTGTATCCGTTCGTGTGACGGGCAATGCTCCGGCCAGGACGCTACAATTGCGGCGCCCGTGTTCCTTCCCCCCAGGAGCCTTGCCATGACGCAGGAAATCGGAACGCCGGCCAGCCCGCCCCGGCTGTTCGGCCCCCACATGCTGGCCAATCCGTACCCCATATATCACATGCTCCGCTCGACCAATCCCGTCCTGTGGAGCGAGGCGGCCAACGGATGGGTGCTGACGCGCTACGCCGACGTCGCCGCGCTTCTCCGCAGCCCCAACGTCTCCTCGGAGCGGGCGCGCGTCATCCAGACGCTGCCGCCGGAAGAGGCGCGAGAACTGGCCGCCTTCCGCGGCAACTCGATGCTCAATTCCGACCCTCCCAAGCACACCCGCCTGCGCCTGCTGGTCAGCAAGGCCTTCACGCCCGCCGCCGTGGAGCGGCTCGCTCCATTCATCCAAAAGGTCGTGGACGACGCGGTGGATGCGGCGCTGGCCCGCGGCGGCATGGATATCATGAGCGACCTTGCTTATCCTCTTCCCGTCACCGTCATCGGCCACATGCTCGGCGTGGCGCCGGAGGACAACGACCAGTTCAAGAAGTGGTCCGACGACATCACGGCCACGGCGGGTAACATCCTGGCCAACATCAGCCCGGAGCAGTTCCGGCAGTCGATCCACAGCACCCGCGAGCTGACCGAGTATTTCCGCAAGGTCGTGGCCGACCGCCGCGCCCGGCCGCGCGGCGACCTGCTGACGGCGATGGCCCAGGCGGAGGAGCAGGGCGACCGGCTCAACGAGGCGGAGCTTTTTGCCAACGCCGTACTGCTGCTCAACGCCGGCCATGAGACGACGACGAACCTGATCGGAAATGGGACTTGGGCGCTGCTGAGCCATCGGGACCAAATGCGCCGGCTGCACGAAGACCCGTGGCTGGCGGCGACGGCGATCGAGGAGCTGCTGCGCTTCGACAGCCCGGTGCAGTTCACCAGCCGGTTGCTCAAGGAGGACATGACGGTCGGCGGCCAGTCGCTGAAGGCGGGGCAGCTGGCGCTGCTGCTGCTGGGGGCGGCCAACCGCGACCCGGCCCAGTTCGCGGACCCCGACCGGCTGGACGTGGGCCGGGCCGACAACAAGCACGTCGCGTTCGGCCTGGGGCCGCATTTCTGCCTCGGGGCGCCGCTGGCGCGTTTGGAGGGGCGCATTGTCCTGCAAACGCTGCGGCGACGGCTGCCGGGCCTGCGCCTGGCGGGGGCGGAGCCGGAGTACCGCGACAACTTCAACCTGCGGGGGCTGAAGACGCTGTTGGTGGCGTTTTGATGGGCGAAGGGTTAGCCGCGACGCACAGCGGAGCGCTCCGCCCCAAGCGCTCCGCTGTGCGTCGCGGCTAACCCATTGTCCATCATCGCGCTCTCACTTCCGCAGATATACCTCATACGCCACGCTGTCCGGCCCGTCGGCCTTGCCCGCCGTCATGGGCGGAGCGGCGATCGTCGCCTTGGTATCCTGCACGCGGTACTCGAACGGCTTGCCCGTCATCGGGTCGTCCGGCAGCGGCACGTCGGTCACGTCGTCCGCCTTGTCCGGCCACTTGCCGTTGGCGGCGGCGTACAGCCGCAGCGCCTCGGCGTACTCCAGCGCGGCGACGCGCCGGTCGGTTCGGCCGGCCACGCCGTACACCTTGCGGAAGGACGCGCCGATGGCGTCGCCGAGGCCGAAGAGCGGGCTAAGCTGGCCGCGGAAGAACACCCGGTCCAGCCGGGTCAGCGCCTGGGTGTACTGCTCCAACGCTTTCTGGAAGCCGGGGTGGCGCAAGCCGTGCGGGGCGTGGATCCACTTCAGCACCTCGTCCAAGGAATCCCGATATTCCAGATAGGTATATAAGCCGACCACCTGGAATTGCGGCATCGCTTCGACTTGCTCTTCGGTGTACTTGTCGCGGGCCAGCAGGCCGCGCTTCGCCTCGCCGTAGCCCTGGAGGAGGAAGAACGCCTGGCCCACCTTGTCCAGCTCCGTCGGCTGAACGAGGGAGAAGTCGCTGGTGAAGGCGTCGAGGCCCTTGCGCATGTCGTCCATCGCCGTCCGGACCTCGGACTCCGACATCGGCGGCCCGTCGAGCCGCTTCACCCACGGGATCATGCGGTCGATCATGCGGCTCTCCTGCCGGACGGCCAATTCAGGGGCGAGGAACGGCCGCGGCAAATCGGTCAGCGCCCAGTACAGGTTGGGCGCTCCCGGCTGCTGGATCATCGCCTCCACCTGATCGTTCATCAGCCGCGTGACGGCGCCGCCGACCAGGACGTGGATGAGCGTCGGTCCTTCACCGAGATGACGGCCGGCTGCATAGCCGGTCTGCAACGTCTGACACGCCTCGTCCCATTTCCCTTGAGCGATCTCATAACGGGCTTTCACGGCCAGCACCGTGGCGACGTTGCGGAAGCCCTGCACCTCGGGCAGGAGCAGGCCGATCCCCTCGGGGCGGTCCTCGATTTGCCAGTCGCAGTCCTTGCAGCGGGCCGCCAGCTCGACCTCTTGCAGCAGATGTCGCGCCATCTGCAGCTTGTCGCGCACCTGTTCCATCGGCAGGTCCTTCGGCGGCGTGTCCAGCCATTCGTCCCAGTATTCTTGCCGGATCTCCTTCAGCAGCGCACTGTTCTCGACGAAGGACGCCAAGGCGCGGTAGTACAGGGTCGCGGCGTTGCCGGGCGCCAGATCGCGGGGGTCGGGGATGAGCCGGTACTTCAGCGACGGTTTCGGCGCCGCGGCCGGGCTGACGGCGATCCGTACGGGGTCGCCGGGCTTGGGTGCGGCGAATGCGAGGGACGCGGCGGCGAGAAGAAACAGGGCGGTTGCGGCGCGGCGCATGGATGGACCTCCGAACGCGAGACGTGAAACGGCGTTGAGGCTATTATCACCGGGGAAGCGCCCCTCGGAAAGGAAAAAGGAAGAGATGGATTCGTTGCAACCGCTCGGCGACCAGGCCGCGCTGGCGTCCTGCCGCGACGAACGCGCCGCCCTGCGGCTGGACGCGGCCGTGCGCCGCCTCGCGCCGCCGTGGCTGATCGACGTGGTCCAGGCTTACACGACGGTGGCCGTGTACTTCGACCTCGATCGGGTTCACTTCACCGACGTGGCGGTCGAGCTGCGCCGCCTGGAACCATCGCCGGACGCGGGAGACGATCCTGATTCGGGTCGGCGGCACGTCCTGCCGTGCTGCTACGAAATGCAGCTGGACCTGGAGCGCGTCGCCCGACAGGTCGGTCTGGCACCGGCCGAGGTGGTTCGCCTCCATGCGGCGGCGGAATACACGGTCTTCGCCGTCGGGTTCTCGCCGGGCTTTCCCTATCTCGGTTATCTTCCAAATCCGTTGTGTGGCGTGCCCCGCCTGGAGACGCCGCGCGTGCGGGTCGAGGCGGGGTCGGTCGGGATGACCGGCCGACAGACCGGCGTTTACCCGGAGGCCCGGCCGGGCGGCTGGAACATCATCGGACGGACGCCATTACAGCTCGTCGATGTGGCCGACGGCTACTTTCCGCTGCGCACCGGCGACCGCGTCCGCTTCGAGCCGGTGGGCGAGGCCGAGTTTCGCCGGCTGCTGGGCAGGCGGCTGTGATCGGCCGCGCCCGGCGGCGCGTTGTACAATAGCGGGACCGGGTTTGGGGCGCCCCCCCCGCCCGCCTCGCCCCGCCCGCGTTATCCGGGACGCCATGCCTGAGTTCGTCGCTTGCCCCGCCTGCGGCTGCCGCGTGCAGATGGCCGACAGCCTGATTGGAAGGCCGGTGCGCTGCATCAACTGCGACCACCGCTTCACGGCGGCGTCGCCGGGCGAGGTCGAGACGCGGCGCGTGGAGCCGCTGCCGCCGATCGAACCGCCGCCGGTCCCGAATCGGGGACCGCCGCAGCGCCGGCCGACCGGCGAACCCGACGAGGACCATCGGCCGCCAGCCGGCGCCGGCCGGCCGTGTTGTCCGCGCTGCGGCCGGCCCGTGGCGTGGGAGGCCTTCCGCTGTGGGGCTTGCGGCGAGCAGCTCGAATTCGGCGGCGGCTTTCGCCGGTCGGCCGCCCCGCCGCGCCGGGACGCCGAGCCGCACCGCGGGCCGCTGCTGTCCAGCCTGGGCACCGTCACCCTTGCCGCTGGGGGCGTCACGCTCTGCCAGGTCGGCGTCCCGCTCCTGGTTGCGTTGCCGCTGGGCGTAGCGACCTGGATGATGGCCTCGAACGACCTGAAAAAGATGCGCACCGGCGAGATGGAGCCGGAGGGGCGCGGCGCGACTGAAGGCGCCCGCACCAGCGCCGTCATCGGCATGGTGCTCAGCGTGTTTTTTGCCGCCGGCTGGGGCCTGCTGGCCCTGAGCCGCATGTTTCGGTAAGAAGAGCGGCCCGCGAGGTCGGAACGCCGCGCCGGCCCGTCTGTATCCTGGGGATGGTTCGCCTCACGAGCCGTCCGACCACCGACCACGAAGCCCGCGAGGACGTATGCCCCGGATCGTCAACTGCCCCGACTGCGGGCGGAACCTGAGCGTCCCGGACCACCTGCTCGGCCGAAACGTGAAGTGCCCCGGCTGCGGCCGGAAGTTCCTCGCCGACGACCAGGGCCGATCCGAGCAGCGCGGCGCTTCGCCCCGCGCTCCGAGGATGTCCCGTCGCCGCGCGACTACGACGACGACCGGCCCCGGCCGCGCCGCCGACGCGACGAGGACGACGACGACCGGGACTACCCGGACCGGCGCCGCGACGTCGTCGAACCGAGTCGCGGCGAGGTTCGCCAGGGCTGGGAGCGCGTGCGCACGGGCATCCACCTTGTCCTCATCGGCATGTGGGTCGGCGTCGGCGGGGCGTTGGCGCTGCTGACGGGCTACCTTATGCTGCTGCTGTTCGGCGCGGTTTCAATGGCGTCGATCTTCGGCAGCTTCAACGCCAACACGGGGCCTACGCAGGCGCAGGCGAGCGACGCGATGGGGACGGCGTGCGCGGTGGGGTTGTTCTTTGTTCTGATCTGGGGCCTCTTCATTCTGGTTTTCCTGGCCTTCGAGGCGCTGCGGATCACCGGCTACGGCTTCTGCATGGGGATCGCTCCGACGCGGAAGATGCAGATGCTCAAGGGCCTGGCGATCGCCGTGTTCTGCCTGGGCCTCGCCAACCTGCTGCTGCCCACGGCCTCTTGCGGCGGCAGTTATCTCATGCTGCGGACCGAAGGGGGGTGCCTTCTGTTCGGCGGCTGGGGCGTGGGTGGGCTGCTGGTGCTGGCCGAGTTCATTTGCTTTCTACTGTTCCTGCGCGGCGTGGCCGTCGCGCTCCGCAAGGACGGCCTGGCGCAAAACCTCCTCATTTACACGATCGTGGCGCCGCTCTACTCCCTGCTGGTGTTCGCGCTGCCGGTCATCGCCGCTTTGGGAGTGTTCGGGGCGTTCTTCGGCGCGGCGGCCGCCGCCTCCGGCCCCGGCGCTCCCAACGCGGTGAACCGGGCCGCCGACGCTGGCGTGGCGCTCTTCATCGGCGGCGTCACCTGCACCGGCGTCGTGTTCCTGATCGGCCTCGGTCTCACCGTCTGGTTCATGATGACGCTGCATCAGGTGCGCGGCGCCATCGACGGCTGGCTGCACAGGAACTGACCGGGCGCCTACTCCTCCCGGCCCGAGGCGCCGGCGAGCCACTTCCGCGCCTCGTCCGGGCTGGGCCAGAGATACGTTGGCGCCGCGCCGGCCAGAAGCTCCGCCGTGTTGTAGCCCCAGGCCACGGCGGCCACGTCCACGCCGGCTTTCCGCGCCGCCTCCACGTCGCGCACCTCGTCGCCGACGTACAGGAACTCGCGCGGCCCGACGCCCTCGCGCCGCAGCAGCTTGCGGATCGCCGTCGCCTTGCCGAACAGCCGGGGATAGCCGACCACGAAGTCGAACGCTTCGCCGGCCCCGTTCGCGTCCAGGCAGGCGCGAATGTTTTCCGCCGCGTTGGAGGACAGCACGCCCAGCCGACAGCCGCCGCCGCGGAGGTCGCGGATCAGGTCGGCTAGGCCGGCGAACAGGCGGATCGACGCCATGCGGCCCCGGACGGCGGCCCGGTAGTCCGCGCCGAGCTTGGGGAGTTTCCAGAGAGGAATCCGGTATTTCCAAAAGAAGGTGCGCGTGTTCAGGCCGCGGGCGGCGGCGAGGTCGTCGAGGGGGCGGAAGCCGTGGCGGGCTGCGAAGGCGTTGAAGATTTCGACGGACAGGGCCAGCGTGTCGGCCAGCGTCCCGTCGAAATCCCAGACGATCAGGCGGTAGCGCATCCGCCCCTCCTGGCGCCTACTTCGCCCGAATCGCCAGGCGATAGACGTTCGCCGTGCTGCCGACGTCGTTGGCATCCACGACGCTGATAAAGTACGTCCCGGTCCTCGGCAGCGTCGCCTCGACGCGCGAGTCGGCCGTGCCGTCGCTGTCGTCGTTGGCCGCGACGATGCGGCCGTCGGCGTCGTAGAGGGTGAGCATCGAATCGAGCGGCGAGCCGTAACGGGCGGCGAAGATCTCCAGCACGAGCTGCTGTCCCTCCTTGCCGTCGATGCGGAACACGTCCACGTCCGAATTGGGGTTGATGACGCCCTCAAGGGTCTGGCCGACCTGGACGGGCTGGGCGTTGCGAAAGCCGTTGTTCGGCTCCTTTTCGGGGAGGATGGGTTCGTGGTCCACCATCAGCGCGTGCGGCGCGGATTCGCCGGCCGGCGCGACGACGGTGAGCGGGACGGTCGGCCCCGCGTAGTCGGCGGAGAGCGTGACCTCGATTTCGATCTGCGTGTCGCCGTAGCGCGGCAGATCGTCTTTCTCCTTGTTGGCGAGCGGCGCCTTGCCCTTGCTGAGGACCTTGGCCGTGCCCTTGGGGTCGTGCAGGCGGACCTCGGTGGCTTCGTCGAGCTTGAGGCCGCG
Source organism: uncultured Planctomycetaceae bacterium (assembly GCA_963823075.1). Classification (GTDB taxonomy): domain Bacteria; phylum Planctomycetota; class Planctomycetia; order Gemmatales; family Gemmataceae; genus UBA4732. The sequence continues at coordinate 40,121 of CAWGKE010000011.1, read as the reverse complement.
GAGGAGCAGCTTCGTCGGCTTGCCTGGCGGCAGGCCGAGCGGAGCGGCGACGACGACCTTGGGCGCGTCCTTGGCGTCCGGCTTGGCCGGCTCGGCGGCGAGGAGGGCGAAGGCGGCGAGGGAAATGGTTAGTCGCATGGAGGTCTCATCAAGGCAGAATATCCCGGACGGCGATGCGGCCGATTTCCTTCCCGTCGATGACAAGAGGCAGGTCGTCGGCCGGCCCGTAATCCCGGTGTTGCCGGTAGGTCGGCTGGTCCGCCGGGCCGGTTGGGTCGGTATACACCTCGACGCGGTTGTCGATGAGGTTGACGATCCAGTAAACGGGAAAACGTGCGCGGGCGTAGATTCGCAGTTTCGTCGTCCGGTCGCGCCGGAGCGAGGCGGCGGAAACTTCGACGATGAGGGCCGTTTCCGGAGGGCCGGGGTGGCGGGTCGAATAGTCCCGCGGATCTCCTTTCGCCAGGGAGACGTCGGGTTCCGGTTCGCTGTCCGCCGTTGTGACAGGTTCCTGGGTGTTCACAAACCAGCCGGCGGGCGCGAGGCGTTCCAGGGCCGTCCGGGTGAATCTCGTCGCCAGGATATGCGGCGGGTTCTTCGGCATCTTCTCAATCAACCAGCCTTCCAGCAGTTCCACCGGATCGTCTTCGGTGAGAATGCCGGCCTGGATCATCTCATGGTATCGTTCCACGCTCAATCGCCACACGGTCTCCGTGGGCACAACGGGACCGGGGCCGAGAACGGGCGAAACAGGCGCCATGATTCCAGACATCGGTTCGCCTCCGACAAGCACACGGGACAGGCCGCTCATTCAAGCAGCCTATCCCGTAGGGTGGCATTTCGCAAGCACGGCCGCCGCGCTCAGGCGTACAGCTCCTTGATTGTCTCGCCCGTGTCGAGGATGAGGTTCGGCCGCCCATCGGGGCCGGGCAGGAACTTGTGCGGATCGATCCCCAGCGCCTCGAAGACCGTGCAGGCCACGTCGGCCGGCGCCACGGGACGGCGGTTGGCGAAGCCGCCCATCTTGTCCGTCGAGCCGACCACCTGGCCGCGCGTCACGCCGGCGCCGGCGAACACCAGCGACGCCGCCGGTCCCCAGTGGTCGCGGCCCGTGTCCTTGTTGATCTTCGGCGAACGGCCGAACTCGCCGAACGCCAGCACCATCGTGTCGGTCAGGAGGCCGCGCGTGTCCATGTCCTCCAGGAGCGCGGAAAGGCCCTGGTCGAACTCCGGCAGCTTCTTGTTGAGGCTGTCGAAGATTTTCGCGTGGTGGTCCCAGCCGCCGTAGTTGATCGTCACGAAACGCACGCCGCGCTCGATCAGCCGCCGGCCCAGGAGGCAGCTCTGGCCGAAGGTCGTCCGCCCGTAGCGCTCGCGCAGCCGGTCGCTCTCCGCCTCGATGGCGAAGGCGCTGCGGGCCTCGCTCGATAGGATCATCGTCGCCGCCCGCTGGTGGAACTCGTCGTAGGTTGCGATCTGGTCGTTGCCCTCGACCTGCTTGGCCAGGTCGTCCACGGCAGCGAGCAGGTTCTGGCGTCGATCCGCCCGCTTCTCCGTCACGTCCTCGTTGGGGCTGACGTCCTGCACCTTGTAGCTCGGCTCGTTGGGGTCGCCGGCCTTGAACGACTCGTAACGCCCTCCGAGATAGGCACTTTTGCCCAGCTCCCAGCTGAACGACGGGTTGCGCGGCACGGAGACGTAGGGCGGCAGCTGGCCGCGGAAGCCCAGCTCGTAGGCCGCCACGGCGCCCATCGCCGGGTAGTCGCCGAAGGCGGAGCCGAAGCGGCCGCACAGCACCCAGTTGGTGGCGGTTTCGTGGTGATCGTTGTTGTGCGAGCCGGAGCGGACGAGGCTGATGCGGTTGAGGCACTGGGCCATGAGCGGCAGCTTCTCGCTGAGCTGCACGCCGGGCAGGCAGGTGTCGATGGGCTTGAACTGGCCGCGGACCTCGGCCGGCGCGTCGGGCTTGGGGTCAAAGCCGTCGTGGTGCGACATGCCGCCGCCGAGGTAGACGAGCAGCACCGACTTCGCCCGCGCCCGCGCCGCTCGCCGGCGCGGGCCTCGCTGGCCAGCAGGGCCGGCAGCGTCAGGCCGAGGCCGCCCAGCGCCCCGACGCGGAGGAAATCGCGGCGCGACACGCCGTCGCAACGGCGGGAAGCGCGACCGAGGATGACATCCAGCATGGCAAGGCCCCCCGCTGTACCCCGTTTAGCCGCGGTTCGCAGAACCGCGCTTCGACGAAGCGCGGTTCTGCGAACCGCGGCTAAACGATCAATGGTTGAACGAGAACTCCTTCGAGTTCAAGAGCGCCCAGAAGAAATCCCGATAAACCTCTTCCGGCTTGGCGTCCTTCTCCGACAGCGCCTGATGCACCGCCGCCTTCACCGCGTCCGTCGCCGGTTTGGACAGCGTCGCCAGGCTCAGCTCTTCCACGATATCGGCCTCCGGCTTGCCGGACTGGAGCAGCTTCGCCAGCCGGCCGTCGGCCGCACGCATCTTCTGCACCACGTCGTCGCCGTTTTCCAGGTGGAGCAGCTGCGGCAGCGTCACTTCGCCGTTCCGCTCGCAGGCGCACGCCGTCACGCGCTCCGACCGGCCGAAGATCGTCAGGAAGTACGATTTCATCGTCGGATCGGGCAGCTGCTGCGCCCGGACGCCGATCGGGTAGCCGGGGAACTCGTCCGGCACGCCCGTCGATTGGCCCACGGCGTCCATCAGCACCTCGGCTGGCAGGCGCCGGGCGAAGTAGTGCGAATAGAACTTGGCGTCCTTCTCGTTGCCCGGCCGCGTCGCCGAAGAGAGCTGATAGGTCCGCGAATTCAGGATCAGCCGCATCACGTGTTTCATGTCGAAATGATGCGACGTGAATTCCTGGTTCAGCGCCTGCCACAGCGCCGGGTTGGACGGCGGGTTGCTGGCGCGGAGGTCGTCCACCGGCTCGACGAGGCCGACGCCGAGGAAGTGCTTCCACAGCCGATTCACCATGGCGCCGCTGAAATACTCGTTGGCCGGGTCGGTCATCCACGCGGCCAGCTGGACGCGCGGGTCGTCGTCGGGGCCGATGGTCGTCGGCGAACGGTCGAGCGGCTGCGGCTTGAGGAACTGGCCGGTGCGCGGCTGCACCACGCCGGCCTGGTCTTTGCTCGGCTTGCCATCCTGCCCCGCCACGCTCAGGACCGTCGCGCCCTTGGCGGGGTCTTTGCGGTCGAGGTGGACGCGCGAGAAATAGCCGGCGAAGTGGTAATAATCGTCCTGCGTGTAGCGCTCCAGCGGATGGTTGTGGCACTTGGCGCAGCCGATGCGGACGCCGAGAAACGCCTGCGCCGCGGAACCGACGACCTCGGATCGGGCGGCCTCGCGCTCTTCGCCGACGTTCACGATGTAATAGCCGACGGCGGGGTTCTCCGTGACCGACCCCTTCGCGGTCAGCACGTCGCGGGCCAATTCGTCCCACGGCCGATTGGCCGCGACCTGCTCGCGAATCCATTCGTGGAAGGAGCGCACGCCCTTGACGCCGCGCACGTCGTGGTCGCGCTCCTTGCGGTTCTGGAGCAAATCGGCGAGTTGAACGGTCCAGTAATCGACGTATTCGGGCCGGTCCAGCAGGCCGTCGATGAGTCGCGCCCGTTTGTCCGGCCGCGTATCGGCCAGAAACGCCCGCACCTCGTCCGGCGTGGGCAGGACGCCGATCGTGTCGAGGGAGGCCCGGCGGAGGAACTCCGCGTCGGTGCAGAGATCGGACGGCTCGATGCGCAGGGCGCCGAGCTTGGCGAAAACGTGGTCGTCGATGAAATTGGCCCGGGCGGTCAGCCGGGCGGGATCGACGGGCCGATCGAAGGGAACGGCGACGTCCACGACGGCGACGAGCGTCTGAAACGATGCGCGGATGGAGGTCTCGCCGTTGCGGAGAACGTGGACCGTGCCGTCGGCGTCCACGTCGGCCGTGCCGGGGTCGTTGGAGGCGAACTTCGTCAGCCAGGTCACGTCGCGCGAACTGCCGTCGCTGAACGTGGCGCGGACGGTCAGCTGCAACGCATCACCGGGCTTGGCCGTGCGGTCGCCCGGCTGGATTTCCAGCCGGGCGGCGACCGGCTCATCCTTGATCGGCCCCGGCATTCCGGCGCGAATCCAACTCAGCAGCACCCGATACGGCCGGCTGTCCACGTCGAAGACCTTGCCGCCCTCGTGCGGGACGAGGCCGGACGGCTTCCGCAGCAGCAGGCTCTCGTCCGGCACATCGGTGCAGATGCGGCGGGCGCTGAATTCGCGCGTGAGATACAGGTAATCCAGCTCGGGGGCGTAGCCGCGGAGGGTGAGGCGAAAACCGTTTTGGCCGGCGCCCTTGCCGTGGCAGGCGCCTTGATTGCAGCCGTAGCGGGTGAAAACCGGAACCACGTCGTTGACGAAGGACGGCGGCCCATCGGCGCGGGCGCTCAACGCGAACAGCATCATGGCCGCGGCGCAACCCAGGATTCTGGAGGCGGGATGCACGATGGACCTCGTCGGGCGAACCGGCCGGTGGGGGGCGAGGAGGCGCGAGCGCGGCGCTCGGCCGAAGTAGCAGTAGTGATAGATTACCCCGGCCGGATGGGAGAGGCAACAACAAAGTGGGGCCATTGGGGGTGCGGCTGCCAAACGGTGGCGGATTCCGAGAGGGGTTGTGAATTTGGGGGTGCCATGCTTTCGCGGCCTTCGAGGGCGTCTTTCCTCGCCCCAGGCCATGCCTGCCGCGAAAGCATGTTGGGACCCGCCGGACATCCCCGAAGGAACCATGCTTTCGCGGCCCACAAGCCCCAGAACGGCCCGGCCAGCCCCGGACGGCCGCGAAAGCATGGCACCCGCAATCACTTCCCCACGAGCAACAACCGCCGCCGAAAACCAGCCGCACCCGACCATTGGCGATTGTCAGTCAGTCAAGCAACCGTCGACGTCGCGGGTGGGGGGAGTACTTCAACCCGCCGCATCGTTGTCTGCGGCGATTTGCCGGAGCCGCGGCGTGGGCGCGCGCTCATACACGACGACGACGCTGGTGTCGGTCAAAATCACGATGCGACGGCCCCGCTCGGCGCTGCCGCGCCGTTGACGGCGGGGACTTCGTCCGCCTCGATGAGGCGTTCGATCATCGGCCACAGGTGCTCGAAACGCGGGTCGGCGCGCCACTCCCGAAACCTCGCTTGCTGGGCCGCCCGCTGCTCGGCGGTGTCCGGGACGTGAACCGCTTCCGCGAACACCTCTTCGCGGCTGGCCGGGGCGAGTTCGACGACGAAGATCTCGACCGCCTTGCCGATCAGCGGCTGGAGCTGTAGCAGGTGGAGAGTTTCCGACTCGACCTTGGTGCGGATGCGGATGGTTTCCATGAACGGTCCTCGGGAGGTCCGCCGTCATTCTATCGCGCTCGGTCCAAAGGGAGGGGCAACCCCGCCCTGTCCGCAATCGTTACGGACTGCTGGTGGCAAACGCGCAACACGACCCGGAAACCGAAGAAGCCGTTGCGGTCGCCGGGACCGAAGACGTAGCGGGCCTCCGAGCGGCAGCTCAACGGTTCGACGAACCACGAACCGCCTCGCAAGCCTCGATCTGCGAGACGTAATGGCAGGCGTGCGGGGTCAGCAGCGGACCTCGACGGTGCGGACGGTGTGCCGGGATCGGGGTCGGCGTCGCGCCTACTCCGTGCGATCAATAAATAGGACTTTGACGCTCCGCTTTTCGCGCTTGAACGTCAAGCCGGTCTGCTCCGTCACGTGCTTCAGCAGGGCGTCGGTGTCTTCGTTCGAGTCCAGGCGAAAGACCGGATCGTACTCTCACCAGACCGGCACGCCCAGCGGCAGGTCCTTTACCTCGCTGACGACCTGCCGTGCGGCGAGGACGCCGATCCGGTCGAACAGGCCCGAGAATCCACCCGAGAATTTCTCACCTTTGCCCTCCCCGATGGGAAACTTGCCGTACAGCTGCAACGGCGTCCTCTGGCCGTCCCCCAGCGGCGCGTCGGCGCGACACGTTCCGCTCACCACAATCACCTCACGCTCCACCTTCTGCATGCGGAGCTTCACCCGGGCCTTGAAATCGCGGCGCAAGACTCCTTCGAGCGCGTCGATCATCTTCTCCTAGGGGACGCCGGCGCGGACGATGAAGTCCGCGGTGGTCTTGAGTCCTTGAAGGTCCGCAACGCCTTCGCCTTCGATCTCGCAGGGACGAACGTCCATCAGCGGCGGCAGCACCTCGGAAAGGGGCTCGCCCTCGTCGTCCGGGCGGAACGCCGCCCAGTCGAGCCGCAACTTTCCCCCTCCCCACTTCCAAGTTTGTATCTTCAGTTGCTTGTCGATTATCCCCTCCGTCATGTCGGTGGCGGCCAGGAGGTAGGGTTTTCGCTCCACCGGGAACGGCGGGCGGACGCGCTTCAGGTCTTCCCCCTCGGCGAGTGCGTAGACCTTCTGAAGTGCTTCGCGCGCCTTCTTCGCGGCGGCCGATTCGTCGTCGGCCGCGGCCGGCGCCAGGAATCGGAGCAAGATGGCGACGGCCAGGAGTTTTTCACAGGAGCGGCAGAAGTGCAGGGCCTTCATGCCACGACCTCCATTGACACGGAAGCGCCGGCAGGAAGCGCCGACCCCGGTTCCAGATCAATATACTCGTAAAACACATTCCGCTGCCGGGGAATATACCCCGCCTCGCGGATCGCGCCCTTGATCTGCTCCAGCGTCAGGTAATGGACCGTCCCCGCCGAGGCGACCACGTTCTCCTCGATCATCAGGCTGCCCATGTCGTTGGCCCCGAAGAACAGGGCCACCTGGCCCGTCTTCAGCCCCTGCGTCACCCACGACGACTGGATGTTGCGGACGTTGTCGAGGTAGAGCCGGGCGATCGCCTGCGTCCGCAAATACTCGAACGCCCCGGCCGCGGGCACGTCGGACATCGCCGTGTGTTCCGGCTGGAACGTCCAGCAGATGAACGCCGTGAATCCGCCCGTTTCATCCTGCAATTGTCGCAATCGCTCCAGCGTCTCGATCCGCTCGGCCGGGGTCTCGATGTGGCCGAACATCATGGTGCAGGTGGACCGGCCGCCCAGCTCGTGCCAGACGCGATGCACTTCGAGCCATTCGTCGGTGAGGCACTTGTTGACGGTCATCGCCTTGCGGACGCGGTCCACGAGGATCTCGCCGCCGCCGCCGGGGATGCTGCCGAGGCCGGCGTCCTTCAGCCGACCCAGCACCTCGCGCAACGGCAGCTTATTGATCTTGTGGAAGTGCCAGATCTCCGGCGGGCTGAAGGCGTGCAGGTTGAATTTCGGATAGCGCGACTTGAGATCGCGTAAGAGGTCTTCGTACCATTCCAGCTTGAGGCTCGGGTGCATCCCGCCCTGCATGAGCGTCTGGTCGCCGCCCAGCGCGATGGTCTCCTCGATCTTCTGGTAAATCGCCTCGCGCGGCAGGACGTAGGCGTCGGCGTCGTTGCTCTTGCGGTAGAAGGCGCAGAAGTCGCAGACGGCCGCACAGATGTTGGTGTAGTTGATGTTGCGGTCGATGTTGTAGGTGCGGTACGGCTCGGGGTGCAGTCGGCGGCAGACGGCGTCGGCGGCGCGGCCCAGGGCCGGCAGGTCGCGGCAATCCATCAGGGCGACGCCTTCGTCGTAGCTCAGGCGCTCCCCGTCAACGGCTTTCCGCAAGATGCGCTGGACGGTAGGTGTCAAGGCTCACTCCCCGCGGGGCCAATCCGAGTTCACAGGCCAGCACGTAGTAATGATGCAGCCCCGCCTGCTCGCGCGGCCCCAGGTCAAAGTGAAGGATATTGGCGAGGTATCTTCGGCAAAAACCGGCGTCGAGTCCGAGGCGCGGCGCCTCGCGCTGGGCGATGACGCCGGCCCGGGCCAGGCCGCGCCGCCTCGCCTCGATCAGGGCGGCGTCCACGCCATTGAGATCGACGCCCGGCCGCACGGCCCAGACGGCGTAGACGAACGGCAAGCCGGTCCAGTCGTACCACTCCTGGCCGAGGTCGTAGGCGTGGGCGAAGCCCGGCAGGCAGGCCCGCATCGCCCGATCGCCGATCAGCAGCACGGCGTCGGCGTCCACGTCCTCGGCGTCGCAATCGAGCGGCAGCGGCAGCACTTCGGGAGGGACGCCGTAGCGCCGTCGCAGCAGGATTTGCGTCAGGGCGGCGCTGGTGCGCGAGCCGGCGTCGAGGGCCACGCGGCGGATTTCCGGCCACGGCGCGCGGCTGAACAGCGTCACGCTCAGCACCGGGCCGCGCGTGGCGATGGACACGTCGGGCACAATGGAATAGGAACCGGCTCGGAAGTATTCGATGGCCGGGATGAGGGCCACGTCCAGCTCGCCGGCCGCGAGGCGGTCGGCGAGCCGGCTGGGCACGTCGAGGATCAACTCGGCGTCGGGGGCGAGCAAGTCGAGGTCGCAGATGAGCGGCTTGGTGTTGAGGTAATTGACGGCGCCGATGCGAATCGGGTTGTCCATGACGGTCCCTCCAGGCGCCGAAAACACCGGGACATTATACGGCGCCTTACCGTCTCAACAACCGCAGCCGCGGCGACCGGACAACCGGGGCCGTCGGAACCGTTGGGTGCCATGCTTTCGCGGTCGTCCGCGATTCGACGAGCCTGCACGAACTTCACGGGCCGCGAAAGCATGATGCGGTCGGGGACGCCATCATGCTTTCGCGGCCCGGCACGTCTCGGAACGACGGAAGGGACCGCTGAGGGGCCGCGAAAGCATGGCGCCCACAATCCAGCCTGCGCACACGACCGGCTTCAGCGCGGCGGAATCGGCCGCGCCGCCTTCGCCCCGTCGAGGAAGTAACGGCGGACGCCCGGCACGAGGCACAGCAGCGCGAACGACGCATAACACAGCAGCACGCCGTCCAGCGGCAGCCGCGGCCCCGACAGCGCCTCGGCATGGCTGAGGATGTACGGCAGCGGGATCCAGAACATCGCCAGGGCGGCCGGCATGGATTCCACCTGCCAGCCGTAGGACCAGCGCCAGCCCAGGAAGGCCAGCCCCAGCACCCCCAGCAGCGTCCAGAAAAGGAGCGTTTCGGAGGACAAAAGGGCGTTGTGATCGTCCGACGTCGGCCGCGCCGCGTCCACCACCTGCATCCGGGGCGCCCCGGTCGAGGCGGTGGTTTGCCGCTCCGGGGCACCGAACAGAAATGCCAGGCCGGCCTGGAAGCGGTGCTGCGCCACGGCCGGCGGGTCGTTGCGCAGGTCCTCCAGGACGATGGGACCCAGCCGGGCGTAGCGCTCCGGCTGCTTCTTGTCGTCGATCAGCTTCCGCACCTCGTCGGCCGGCAGCACGTCCCGCGGGTCCACTGGGCCGCCGTCCGCCTGGGGGTTGTTGCCCATCCACAGATGCAGGTATGCGGAATCGACGATCGGCGTCGGCTCGTTGAACTCCTGCCAGTTGCGGACGGTCCACGGCGCCACACCGATGACGAAGCCGAGGAAGGAGAGGAGGGCGGCCAGCCAGCCGCTCGGCAACCGACGGCTGCGCAGCAGGAACCAGGCCAGGCCGACGAAGGCGAACGGCAAGAGCGCCGCCCGCACCAGGGCCGTCGCCGCCAGGGCCAGGCCGTGGATCAGGCTGGAGAACGGGCCGCCCGTCTGGCCCGCCCGCGCCGGAAAACATCACGAGACTGACGAGGCAGCTCACCAGGACGCCATCGTCGAGAGCGGCCGTGTTCACGACCCAGAACGGGTAGAGGGCGCAGAGCAGGCCGGTCAGGAGGCCGGCCGTCAGGCTGCGGAAGGCCCGCCGCGCGAAAAGGAAGTAGAAGCCGGCCGTCAGGGCGCCGAAGCCGCACTGGCTCCAGCGGACGATCAGCTCGAATTTGTCGGCCGGCGCCACGCGCCCCAGCAGGCCGAGCAGCCACGGATAGCCGGGCGAGGCGTGGGCCGTGCTCTCGGGCGCGTCGGCGAGCGGAGCGCGGACGACGAACGTACCGCCGTCCCGGTAGCTCTGGGCGAGCGCCAGGGCCTCCGCCTGGTCGGCGGGGTCCTGGACGACGAGCGGCCCGGAGGAACGGCCCCAGTCGGCGGCGAGCACGAGGTAGCCGGCCCGAACCCCGCCCGCCATGACGAGGACGTACACGAACAGCACGAAATCGACGACACCGAAGCGGCGGATGGGGGTCATGAATCGGCCTCGTGGAGCGGAAGAGGAGGCGCGCGGGGCGCCGACGCAGCAATCATATGCCGTCCACGCGGAAGACGCCAATCCTCCGTCGCTGCGAAAGGCGCGGACATGACGAAATGATGTATCTTCCCCCGGGTTGGCGTTGCCGCCCCCCACCGAGGTTCCCGGCGACTGCTCGACAACTCCTGGCCTTATCGCCGCCGGGTCGGCCGGTTTCGCCTCACGTCCTGCGCCCCGGTGTTGGCGCCGCGTTTCCAATGAGAGCGGCGGCCGCTCGGAGCCAGTGCAGGAGGTCCGGCAGCTCCACCGGCTTGACGAGCCAGGCGTCGAATTGCGACTCCTTCGCATTCACGCCCTCCGATCCCTCGTCGTAGGCCGTGCAGGCGACCAGGAGGATCCGTCGCCCCAGGGCGGCGCGAACCCGTCGGGCGACTTCGTACCCGTCCAGAAGGGGCAGGCCGATGTCCACGAACGCGACATGGGGACGGCCGGCCAGGGCCATGCGAACGCCCTCGGCGCCATCGGCCGCCGTCTCAACGCGACAGCCCAGGAGCGTCAGCAGGAGCCGAAGGGCCTCCCGTCCATCCGCATTATCTTCTATAATAAGGATTTTTAATGGAACAATTCCAGAAATGGAGGCGGCCTTCAGCATGACATCCCTCGGGTGGAGGCCGTGGGCGAGGACGCCCACCCAGAAGAGGTCGGGGAGTCCGTGATCTCGGATTGCTACGATGCAAATAGGGTGCCACGGCAGCCGCGGCGTTTCCGGGGAACGAAACAGATGGCGACCGCGCCGGCCGTGCATTACGATGGCGGCAGTGAAATCCGGCCCGGCGGGGCGCGAGAATCGGGTGCAGCGGTTGTTCAACCCCAACGACTTCTTGACGGTGCGATGAACGCGGGGAGGAGGCGGTCATGGGAACGGAGACGCGGGTCAAGGGCTATACCTTTGAGGAGTTTTGTCTGCTCGTCAAGGACGGGCAGAAGGCGGACCTCATCGACGGGGTGATCTGGATGGCTTCGCCGGACAACACGGACGCCAACAAGCTGTGCGTGTGGCTGCTGGGCCTGATGGATTTGTTCGTGGAGACGAACGACCTGGGACAGATGTTCGTCAATCGGGCCGCATTCCGACTCGACGACAGCAACAGCCCGGAGCCGGACATCGCATTCGTCCGCCGGGCGCGACTGCATCGGGTGCAACGTGGTTTCACGGACGGTCCTCCCGACCTCGCCGTGGAGATCGTCTCGCCGGAGAGCGTGGAACGGGACTATGAAAAGAAGCGCCGACAATATCAGCGGGCCGGAGTGCCGGAATACTGGATCGTCGATGAAATCGAGGAGAAGGTGACGCTGCTGCGCCTGGCCGCCAACCGCAACTACCGTGAAATCCGCTCTCGAAAAGGGGTGCTGACCAGTGAGGCCATGCCCGGTTTTTGGCTCCGCCCCGAATGGCTCTGGCAAACGCCTCGGCCCAAGAAGGCCGACTTGCTGAAGCTGCTGTTGAAGCGGCCGTCGTAAGGACGGCGGCGCGGCGAGCTTCTTGCCGCTGTGGGCGTCCGTGTGAAAGGGGGGAACGACCATGCCATCCCACGACGAAGACAAACCCGCCGCCGGCATCGAGTTCTACGGCGGCTATCAGGTGTACGACGAGAACGGGATCGACTTGACACTGCTGCGGCGCAACCTGGAACTGGTGATTGAGAACCGGCTGGAGAACAACGCCCGGGCCGCGAGATTCGCAAGAGCGATGTGGGAGGCGGGCGGACGGCGAGTAAGCCCTTTGTCCCCGCCGAATTGGGGCGCGGTCGTGATTGACGCTGAGCCGATACTCAGGCGGCTGGCGACGCGGCAGGTGGAGTATGTAGTCGTTGGGGGGCTGGCGATGGTCGTACACGGCTCGGCGTACATCACGGACGATCTGGACCTCTGTTACCGTCGCACCCCGCCCAACCTTGAGGCGATCACCGCCGCGTTCGCCGTTCTCCGCCCGAAACTGCGAGGGGACTCGTCCGATCGACTTTTTCGGCTCGACGTGCCGACGCTCACCGCCGGACTTGACTTCACGCTCGACACCGACCGAGGCGCCGTTGATCTTCACGGACAAATCAGCGGCGTCGGTGCGTACAATCAGGCTCTCGCATGGTCGGACGAAGTTGACATTTTCGGCCTGAAAGTTCCTATCCTTTCGATCGACGGACTCATCGCCGCCAAGAAGGCCGCCGGTCGGCTGAAAGACCGCAACCACCTGCTCGAACTCGAAGCCCTCAAGAAGCTCCGCGACGCCGGACCCCAGGGCGCCTGACCCGACCCCGGCGACGGCCTCACATCCACGCCTTGTCGCCGACGACGTAGGTATCGTAGAACTCGGCGTCGGACATTTTCATGTACTTGATGCCTTCCATGATGGCGATCACCAGCATCACCAAGTACCCAATGCCGCAGCCGAACAGCGTCACCAGGAGCATGATGAAGCCCGGCGTGGTTTTGCCGAGGATGAACTTGTGGATGCCCAGCGCCCCGATCGGGATGATGAGCGCGACGAGGGCGACTGTCTGCCGGTTGCTCACCCATTCGGGGGGCGGCGGGGCGAAGTCGCGCGGGGCGGCGACCTCCGCCTCGCGGCGCCGGGCCGGGGCCGGCGGCGGCTCGTCGATGAATTCCTCCACGATCTCCTCCGGCGGAGCGGCCGCGGCAGGCACCGCAATCGTCGAGGTGCATTTGGGGCATTTGACTTTTTTCCCGGCGGCGGCGTCCGGCGCCTTGAGGGTCGTGGCGCAGCTGGGGCAGGTGACGACGATTGGCATGGCGGTCCCTGATGGTTAAACTCGCTCACAGGCCCGGATGCGAGCCGGCGAGCGGGGGGTTGAGGAAGGATTTTACGGCCGCCGCCCCCGCGCTGCAAGACGGCCGACGGATTTGCAATCGTTTCCCCATAAAAACCCACAGGAGTTCCCCGAATGACCAGCCGCGCCGCGACGGAGTACCGCTACGAGAAGCTGACCTGGCCGGAGATCAACGACGCCGTCGAGCTGGGCAAGGTCTGCGTCGTGCCCTGCGGGGCCGTCGAGCAGCACGGGCCGCACCTGCCGCTCGACGTGGACCTCGTCTGCCCGACGGAGATCGCCCGCGGCGCCGGCCGCGAAATCCCCGGCAAGATGCTCGTCCTGCCGATCGTGGCCTACGGCTACACCGGACACGTCATGGACTTCCCCGGCACCATCAACAACGACTTCGAGCATTTCATGCACCACGTGCTCGACATCACCAAGTCGCTGGCCTACCACGGCTTCAAGAAGATCGTGCTGCTCAACGGCCACGGCTCCAACATGCCCAACCTCGATCTGGTCGCCCGGCGGACGAACCTCGAAACCGACGCCGAATGCGTGCTGGCAGCGTGGTGGAACCTGCTGACGGTGGACAAGGAGTTTCTGCCGCGCTGGCGGCAGAGCAAGTTCCCCGGCGGCTGCGCCCATGCCTGCGAGCTGGAAACGTCGCTCTACCTCTACCTCGACGGAGACAACGTGCGCAAGGACAAGATCAAGAGCGGTCTGATTTCGTTCAACGAGGACAACAGCCCGTTCAGCTGGGTGGACCTGTTCGCGGCGGGGCCGGCGACGGCGATCTCGTGGACAAGCAGCTATTCGGAGACCGGCGTGCTGGGCGACGCGGAGCTGGCCACGGCGGAAAAGGGACGGCAGGCTTACGAGGAGGCGGTGAGGCAGCTGGTGCGCTTCGTGAACTGGTTTGCGGATCGGCCCAAGGACGTGCGCCGCGACCGGCACGCCAAACCGCCGACCATGCCGATGCCCTGGGGCCAGCGGCCGGTGAAGTAGGGCATGTTCAGCCGCGGTTCGCAGAACCGCGGCTGAACAGGAATCACGCCGGGTTGGGCATGACGCCGGTCCCAGTTTTGCCGCGCTGCGGCTGGCCATTCGGGGCGGCCTGCGGAGGCGGCGGCGGGGCGCCGAGCGCGTCCGCCGCGAAGCTCCGCCACAGCCGCAGCGGCAGCAGCCCGACGCCGATCAGCACCAGCTGGCTCACCGCGTACCCCGCCAGCCCCCAGGCCGTGCCGCTCTGGAAGCCGTAGGCGTGCAGGCCGATGCCGAGCAGGTTGACGCCGAACCACGACCAGGCCGTCACGATGTTGCCCACCAGCGTCAGCACCGCGAAACCGCGCTGCTTGACCATGCCGCCCCAGCGGGCGTGCAGGATCAGCGCGTTCCACACCACGATAATCAGGGCGCCGTTCTCCTTGGGGTCCCAGCCCCAGAAGCGGCCCCACGACTGATCGGCCCAGATGCCGCCCAGCACCGTGCCGGTGAAGCTGAACAGTGTGGCGAAGCAGACGGCGCCGTACATCGCGTCGCCCAGCGTCTTCACCATGCCCTTGTTCATCGTCGGGGTGAACACGCCGCGCACCACGAACAGCGTGCCCAGAAGCCCGGCCACGAAGGTCGCCGCGTAGCCGGTGTTCACCGCCGTGACGTGCGTCGCCAGCCAGAAATTGGTGTCCAGCACGGCCCGCATCATTTCCAGCGTGTCGCCGCCGATCGAAAGGAAATGAGCGATAATCATCGTGCTGAAGCCGGCCACCGAGCCGACGAAGTTGCCGATGCCATTGCGATAGATGGCCTCGAAGACCAGCCCTGCCGTCACGCACACCCAGCCGATGAACACGGCCGTCGAATACAGATTGGTCACGAACACCAGCGGCCGGTCCATCAGGTACATGCGCGCGATCAGCGCCCCGGTGTGAACCGCCAGCGTCACGGCCGCCAGCGCGAACGCCGACCAGTTGAGCGGCTTGGTGAAGGCCACCCACGACAGGCAGGTCAGCACGAAAACGACGACGTACAGGATCGCACACCAGTAGAACGGGGCGAAGTCGTTGAAGCCGGTCTCGAAGGCGGCCTTCTGCGTCACGGCCGGCATTTTCGCGTCGAGCTGTTGCCGGTAGGCGTCCAGGGTCTGGTTGAACGACGCGGCGTCGTGCTTCGCCCAGTAGCGGACCAGCATCAGCATCGGGTGGGGCTGGGCCGCCGGATCTTTCGCCTCCACACGGTCCTGATAGTCGTCATACTCCTTGGCAAGCGTCTTCCAGCCGGCGCCCGGCGTCTCCGGCGGGACCACCCGCAGGTCCCACGCCCGCAGCGCGACGTACGTGTGGAGGTGGTCGCTCAGCTCGATCATCTTTTCGTCGAAAAGGTCGCGGTCCTTGGGGTCGCGGCGCCGGGCCTCGTCGGCGTGCGCAATGACGATCCGGCCCTTCTCGAAGGCGGGTTGGTGCGAGGTCACGAACCCGTCGAAGCGCCCCTTCTCCTTGCCGACAAGATCGGGCGGACCCACGAACTTGAAGAACCACGTCGCGCCGCCGTGGGGCACGATCACGCCGAGCAGGCGCGTCGGGCCGTCCTTCGTCGTGCCGGCGATATCGACGTAGGGCGAGAGCGTCCCGCCGACGGAAAGGGTGGGCAGATCGTTCAGCTGATCCTGTTTGATCGGCTCCAACCCCACCTGGCCGCGCCAGCGGTTCACGTTCTCCAGGACGCCGCCGCTGTCGCCGGAGAACATATTGACCGTCGCCTTCGCCACCTGGGCGCCGCCGTCGCTGACGCCGTAGACCGCCAGCGGCCGAACCATGCCCGTCTCCGGGACGGGAAGCTGAATCCAGCCTTCCGGCAGGTCGTAACCGAATTCCCCCAGGTGAGGCGCGAACTCCTCCAGGCTGTAGCGGTACGAACCGGGTCGGGCCGGCAGGTCCAGCATCTTCAATATCTGGTCATTGTCGATCCGGAAAATCTTGTCTTTCTCCGCCGGCCCGTCCTGCACCATACGGTCGCTCAGCACGTCGAGCATCCAGCGGACGGCCGGCTGCTCGTCGCCCTTCTCGTCGCTGAACGTCTGGTGACCCTCGCTGAGGATCATGAGTTCGTTGCGGGCCTCCGAGTCCAGCGGCTTGATGCGTCCCTCTCCCTCGATGGGCAGCATGGCGAAGTCGTGCAGGTGGAAGCCGCCCGGCGGGTCGCTCGGCGGCTGCATGACCCAGAGGAAGCAGACCACAGCCACGCCGGCGACGCCGAAGGGCAGGTAACGTCCGAAGCCGTTCATGACACAGCCCTCTTGCGGAGGAAGCCCACCAGACTCATGCCGAAATGGATCAACATGCCAATCACCACCATCGCGCAGGCGAGGTACGGCATCGCAAAGCCGGGGTTGCGGACGACCTCCAGCACCGTGCCGGCGTCGGCGGGCAGCGTCCCGGCCTGGTAATACGTCAGGCCGCGGTAACGGAGCGGCTCGTTCATCCGAATCCACACGTCGCGCTCCTCGCCGCGGGCCGGGTCGGTCAGGCGGATCCGGCTGGAGTAGTCCTTGGGGATGTCGGTGCCCTCATAGACGCTGTGGCGGAAGTCGAGCAGCTCGATCGTGTAACCGGGGTACTCGCGCTCGCCGCGGAGAGAAAGCAGGTACTTTTTGCCGTCGATCTCCACGCGCTGATCGTTCAGCCCCTCCGACACCAGATAAACGCCCAACGTCTCGTCGCCGCCCTTCTTCTTGAGCGTGACGTAGGCCGAAGCGGTGTCCACCTTCGCGTCGGAATCGACGCCGGCGCCTTCCGCTCTTTCGTCCGGTGTGTACTGCAACCCGGCGCCGGCCGTCGCGTGGATCGGCGCGTCGGGCGGCGGCGGCTTTTGCAGCAGGGCCGAGTTGACCATGTAGTGATTCACCTTCACGTCGCAGGGCAGGTCGGGACTCGTGATCCAGCCGTCGCCCTGGCGGAGCCGTGAGCCGGGAATCACCACCACGTCGTCCTTGCCCGGTTCCGCGTTGGGGACGACGAAGGCCAGCTCCTTCCGCTCGGTGTGCGTCACGAAGTTCGTGGCGCGGCCGATCTCGATGGGCATCTGGCCTTCCACGGCGAACAGGCCCGTCACCAACTCGCCGAGCATCAGGATGATGAGGCCGGCGTGGATGAGCAGAATGCCGGTGCGCTTCCACGAGATCTTGAATCGGACCATGTGGGCGGCGAGCAGGTTGACGAGCAGCACCGTGCCGAGCAGCCAGCCGCCGGGATAGGGGAAGCCGAGCCAGCGGTTCATGTTGTGCGTCGGCGTGAAGAAGACCGCCAGCGGCACCCAGACGAATAACGATCGGAAATAGGTGTGAACGACGGTCCAGATGCCGAGGTGGACCTGGGCCAGCGTGCCGATGAAGACGAGCACGGCCGACAGGGCCAGCAGCACGACGGTCAGCTTGAGCGACGCCAGCCCCTTGAGCGCCCCCATCAGCAGCGCCCGCATCATCGGGCTTTTTTTCACGATGCGGCCGGCCTTCGGCGGGGCGGAGGTCGTAAGGCCGGCGTCCGCCGGTTCGGCGGACGTTTTCACGGACGCTTTACTCATGGGGCGCCCCCTTGTCTTCCTGGAAGCGGACGGATTTCACGAACGTCTCAAAGGCCGATTTCTGCTTGCCGACCAGATCGCCCGGCCCCATCAGTTTGAAAAACCAGGTGACGCCGGTGCGCGGCGCGATCGCCCCGAGCATCCGCCGGGCGCCGCCGCCCGGACTGGCCAGATCGACGTAGGGCGCCGCGATCCCATCGACGGCCAGGGTGGGCAGCTTGTTCAGCTCGTCCTCGTTGATCGGCTCCAACCCCACCTGGCCGCGCCAGCGGTTCACGTTGAGCAGCAGGCCGCCGCCGTTGCCGCCGAAGGGCGTCACCGTCGCCTTGGCCGTCTGGCCGCCGTCGGCGATCTCGAAGGCCAGCATGGCATTGGCGTCGGGAACTTCGCGCCAGCCGGGCGGCGTGTCGTAGCGGAGCGGGGGGCCGGCGTCGTCTGCGGCCGGCGGACGGGGGCCGGCGGAAGGCTTCTCCGTCCCTGGTCCGACGAGGCTGACCAGCTGCGATTCGACGCCGTCGATCGTGACGCTCTGGGCGACGCTTGGCAGCTCCGTCTCGGCCAGCGGCCCCAGACCGAGCTGACGGCGCCAGCGATTGACGTTCGGCCCGAGGTCGGCCGCCTCCCGGCCGAGCTTCGTCACCGTCACCTCCAGCGGGCCGTCCTTCGACCCGAAGTGAAGGGTGGCGTAGCGCAAGTCCGCCCCGCCGCGCTCCTCCTGCCAGCCGTCGGGAAGCTTCCACGCGACGGGTGGGTCCGCGTCGGTGAAGTGGACGCTCTTGAGGAACTCGTTGAACTCATCGACGCGGTTATCGACGGCGTCTTCCGGTCCCTGGAGCTTGAAGAACCACGTTTCCGCGTTGCGCGGGACGAGGACGGCGACGAGCCGCGTCCGCTCGGGCTGTGCGACGCGGTCGGCCTGGTAGTGGCGGACGGATTCCTGCTGGCAGCCCGCCAGGGCCAGCAGCCCGACGCCGCAAAGCGCCAGCCGCAGCAGCGAGGCGACGACGGGACCGCGGCGGGAGCGGGGATTCGGCATGGAAACAACTCACCTTCGGACACGCGATCCGGGGCCGTGTTTGGAAAACGGGATCGGCGGACGGCTTCTCTTATGGTCGCAGCAGGGGCGGGATACGTCAAGGCAGGCGGGGTGTCGTTCAAGGGGCAGCGGGCGTCGGGTGGGTAAAGCCGTCGTTCCCGGCGATGTGTAGTGTGAACGACGGGCCGCGCGGACGCAATAGAAAAACGCCGCAATTCGGCGCGCGCCGGCGGAAGCCGGCCGCGCGCCAAAGTCGGCGTTGCGCGGATCATCACGCGGCCGGGCTTCCCATGCGCTGGGCCACGACCCAGAGCATGTAGGCGACGCGCTGGCGGAGGACATGGCGACGTCGATGCCATTCGCGGTGGTAGACCTGCCAGAAATAGTAGAGGGTCGTTACCAGCAAGGTGGGCAGTGTGGAAAGCATGGGATTCACCAGGAACATCCTTGTCGAAAGGACCGAGGTCGCCCCGCGACGGGGAGCGCGTGCGCGGCGACGCCTGGCCCGGGTTTCGGGAGAACACGCATCAGGCGTCGTTGCCTTGACCGGGGAACCTTCGGCGCGGGAGACGGGAACGACCGCGCCTACTATTTACCTAGGTCGCACCGGCCGAGATGTCAAATGGACTGAACAGAAGCCTGGGCCGCAGCGGCCCCACGCCGGCCCCGAACTTGCATCCCAGCGGTTCGCCTGATAATCAGGAGAAGGAAGACCACGCATCGCTGCCACGGAGCCGACATGTACTCCTTCGCCGATC
The DNA here is from genome assembly GCA_963823075.1 of uncultured Planctomycetaceae bacterium. Classification (GTDB taxonomy): domain Bacteria; phylum Planctomycetota; class Planctomycetia; order Gemmatales; family Gemmataceae; genus UBA4732. Next base: position 20,785 of record CAWGKE010000011.1, on the reverse strand, counting down.
GCGTCGCGCTGATTACCGGGGCCGCCGGGGGCATTGGCCGGGAGCTTGCCCGCCTCCTCGCTGCCGAAGGCGCCCGCATCGCCGCGCTCGATCGGTCGGCCGACGGACTGGCCGTCCTGGAGGGCGAGCTGAAAAGCGCCGGCGGCCGGTGCGCAATCGCCGTCGCCGACGTCACGGATTCTGCGGTCGTGCGCGACGCCGTGGGCCGGCTGGAGTCGCAGCTAGGCCCGACGGATCTGCTGATCGCCGGCGCCGGCGTCGGCCGGGAAACAGCGGCGGCGGATTTCGACGCGGAGGTCTTCGCGGAAACGGTGCGGATCAACCTGACGGGCGTGGCCAACAGCATCGCGGCCGTCCTGCCGGGGATGCGCGAGCGGCGCCGCGGCTGCCTCGCGGCGCTGTCCAGCCTGGCGTCGTACCGAGGCCTGCCGCGCATGGCCGCCTATTGTGCCAGCAAGGCCGGCGTCAATGCGCTGATGGACGCCCTGCGCGTCGAACTGCGGGCGTCAGGGATTGTCTGCACGACCATCTGTCCGGGCTGGGTCCGCACGCCGATGACGGCGGCGCTGGACCTGCCCGGAATGCGGATGCTGACGGCGGAGGATGCCGCCCGGCGCATCCTGACGGCCCTGCACCGCCGCCGGGCCTTCTGCGCGTTCCCCGCGGGGGACGCCTGGCAGGTGCGTCTGTTGCGCTACCTGCCGCGGTCGGCCGCCGACTGGCTGACGCACCGCCTCCTGATCCGGTCGATGCGGAAGTGAATGGCGTCTTATGGAATCTCTCTTTCGTTATATTGCGGCGCCCAGCACATGCGGCTACTTGCCGGATCGGCAATGGAGCCTTGAGTACGAGTACGTCGGCGCCATGACGGCGGCCGAGTATCTCCAGCGGCTGCTGCAGGGCTGGCGCCGCTTCGGCTGCATGTTGTTCCGTCCGGCGTGCCCCGCGTGCCGGGCCTGCCAGTCGTTGCGGGTGGCCGTGGATCGCTTCCGCCCCGACCGCAGCCAGAAGCGCGCTCGCAAGGTCAACGCCGGCGCCGTCGAGTTGCGGATCGGCAAGCCGGCGACGACCAAGGCCAAGCTGGCGCTGTACGACCGTTACCACGCCTTCCAGGCCGGCCACAAGGGCTGGCCGCAGCACCCCGCCAAGGACTCCGCCAGCTACGCCGAGTCGTTCGTGCGCCACCCGTTTCCGGTGGAGGAGTGGTGCTACTATCTCGACGGCCGGCTGGTCGGCGTCGGCTACGTCGATGTGATGCCGGAGGCGGAGGGCGGCCTGTCGGCGATTTACTTCTTTTACGATCCGGAAGAGCGTCATCGGTCGCTGGGCGCCTACAACGTGCTGTGCGTGATCGAGGAGGCGCGGCGGCGCGGGCTGCCGTATGCGTACCTCGGCTACTACGTCGAGGGCAGCGCGGGGATGGAGTACAAGACGCGATTCATCCCGAATCAGCTGCGCGGGGCGGACGGCGAGTGGCGCGAGTTTCGGGGTTGAAAGGGCGGGTGGCGCGATTCCCGGCTGCACCGGAACCCGTCCCCGAGGAGCGCCGCCCCGCAAGAATTGCTTGACGGGTTCCGGTTCGCCCGCGGACAGGAGGCGGGGACCGCCGAGGACGCCGCGACGCAACGGCCCCCGCCTGTCCGATCGATCTCGACTAAAGTCCGCCGGGGGAAAACCGCGGACGGGTCCAATTCGTCTGTATAGTGTAGCCTTCCATGCGAAGACTTCGCGAACACTTCTGAACGAAAGGACCAGTCATGCGTCGCGCCTATCTGCTGGCGGCCGGGACGGGCCTGGCCGCCGTCGTCGGCCTGACCGCCTATCTCGCCAAGACCCCCGCCGACCCGCCCAGGGCCGCCGACCCCGTCGTTCACGCCGCGCCCGTCCAGGCCGCCGCCGTCCCGTCCGAAACGTCGGTGCAATTGCCGATCGGCCAGGTGGTGCTTTTCAGCAGCGGCGTGGGCTACTTCCAGCGCGAGGGCCAGATCGAAGGCGACGCCCGCGTCGATCTCTCCTTCCCCGTCTCGGACATCAACGACCTCATCAAGAGCATGGTGCTGCGCGACCTCGACGGCGGCCACATTTCCGCCGTCAGCTACGACAGCAACGCCCCCGTCGAGAAGACCTTGCAGAGCTTCGCAGTGAACCTATCGGCCAACCCCACCTTCGGCCAGATCCTCAACCAGGCCCGCGGCGAGAAAGTGGAAGTCGTCTTGCAGCAGGCCAACGCCGCCCAGCCCGGCACGATGACCGGCTCCATCGTGGGCGTCGAGCAGAAACAGGAAGGCGTCGATAAGGCCGTCGTCAACGTCGAGCAATTGAACCTGTGGTGCGCCGACGGCATGAGGAGCGTCAAGCTGTCCGAGCTGCAACGGGTGCGCTTCCTGAACCCGGTCATGGACAACGAGGTGCGCAGAGCGCTGGAGACGCTGACGCTCTCGCATGACACGCAGAAGAAGGCGGTGAGCCTGAACTTCGTCGGTGAGGGCAAGCGCAACGTGCGCGTCGGCTACGTCATCGAGAATCCCATCTGGAAGACGAGCTACCGGCTGGTGCTGGGCAAGGAGAAGGAAGACAAGCCGTTCTTGCAGGGCTGGGCCGTGGTCGAGAACGCGACGGACGAGGACTGGAAGGACGTGCGCATGGCGTTGGTCAGCGGCCGGCCCATCAGCTTCCAAATGGATCTGTATACGCCTCTGTATGTGCCGCGTCCGACGGTGGTGCCCGAGCTGTTCGCCTCCCTCCGACCCGTCACCTACAACGATGACCTGACCAAAAAAATGCCGGCCGTGGCGACCGCCGCCCCGCCGCCTCCGGCGCCCGCCGGCCCGGCCGGGTTCGGTGCGCCGCAGGCTGCCAATGGCGCATTCGCCCTGGATCGGGCCGCGAAGAATGACCAATTCGCCGCCGGGCTGAGAGCAAACCTGGACAAGAGGATGGACCTTGGGGGCGCGGGCGTTTCGACGATGGCGACGGCGACCAAGCTCGGCGACTTCTTCCAGTACGCCATCGACAAGCCGGTGACACTGCCGCGCCAGAAGTCGGCGCTGCTGCCCATCGTCAACAAGGACGTGGAGGGGACGCGCGTCAGCATCTACAACGAACGCACCCAGGCCAAGTTCCCCCTGCTCGGACTCAAGTTCAAGAACACCAGCGGCCTGCACCTCATGCAAGGACCGATCACGGTCTTTGAAGGCTCCAACTACGCCGGCGACGCCCGCATCCTGGACGTCGAGCCGAACGAGGAGCGGCTGCTCTCCTACGCCGTGGACCTCGGAACCGAGGTCAACCCGGTCCCGTCCAGCGACAACGGCCGGCTCGTCCAGGTCAAGGTCGTCAAGGGCATCCTCCAGTCCACGACCAAGATCCGCGAAACGAAGACCTACACCATCGTCAACCGCAACGACGCCGAACGGCTGGTGCTGGTGGAGCATCCCGTCCGCAACGACTTCCATCTCACCGACGACACGAGCAAGCCCGCCGAGACGGCCTCCGACGTGTACCGCTTCGAGGTGAAGGTCCCGGCCGGCAAGACGGCGACGCAAGTCGTCACCGAGGAGCAGGTCGTCAGCCAGCAGATCCAGCTGACCAACAGCAACGACGACCAGATGCGCTTCTTCCTCAACAGCACGATCAGCAGCCCGAAGGTGAAGGACGGCCTCAAGCAGGCGCTGGAGCTGCGTTTCGCACTCGGCAAGACGCAGCGGGATCGCCAGGACCTGGAGCGGCAGCTCAAGGACGTCACCGACGATCAGGTCCGGCTGCGGGCGAACCTGAAGGAGATGCCGCCCACCGCCGCCGCCTACAAGCGTTACCTGGACAAGTTCGACGCTCAGGAGACGCAGATCGAGAAGTTCCAGGCGGACATCAAGAAACTGCAGGACGTGGAGCATCAGCAGCAAAAGGAGTTCGAGGACTTCCTCAACGGCTTCTCCGCCGAGTAGAATAATTAGGATCTCACGCAAAGACGCAAAGGCGCAAAGAGGCTTCTCTTTGCGCCTTTGCGTCTTTGCGTGAGGTCTTCTATTCACACCGGAGACGGATTGCGCTCCGCGAAGCCCCTCTGATGCCAGCAGGGATAGGACGGCGTCGCGGCGCTGGCGGCGTCCAGCCGGGCTGCCTGCGCTGGGGTGAGGTTCCAGCCGACGGCGCCGAGGTTCTGGCGCAGCTGTTCCTCGTTGCGGGCGCCGATGATGACGCTGGCCACGGACGGCCGTTGCAGCAGCCAGTTGAGCGCGATCTGCGGCACGGTCTTGCCGCTCTCCCGTGCGACCTCATCCAGAGCGTCCACCACCCGGTAGACGTATTCATCCGAAACCGGAGGCCCAATGTCGGTGACGACCTTGCTCCGCAGGCGGCTGGTTTCCGGCAGCGGCTGCCCGCGGCGGACCTTGCCGGTGAGCCGCCCCCAGCCGAGCGGGCTCCAGACCACCGCGCTCACTTTCTGATCGAGGGCCAGCGGCATCAGCTCCCATTCATAATCGCGCCCGATCAGGGAGTAGTACGCCTGGTGGGCGACATAGCGGGACAGGCCGTACTTCTCCGAAACCGCCAGCGATTTCATCAGGTGCCAGCCGGAGAAGTTCGAGCAGCCGAGGTAGCGGATTTTGCCGGCCCGCACCAGATCGTCGAGCGCGCCCAGCACCTCCTCGACGGGGGTGACGGCGTCGAAGCCGTGCAGCTGATAAAGGTCGATGAAATCGGTCCCGAGCCTTCGCAGACTGGCCTCGACCGCCCGAATCAGGTAGTGGCGGGAAGAGCCGACGTCGTTGGGGCCTGGCCCGGTGCGGAACGTGCCCTTGGTGGAGAGGATAACGCGGTCGCGGCGGCCCTTGATCGCCTGGCCCAGGATCTCCTCGGCCATGCCGTTCGAGTAGATGTCGGCCGAGTCGAACATCGTGAGGCCGGCGTCGAGGCAGACGTCGATGAGCCGCGTCGCCTCGGCCACGTCGCTCGCGCCCCACGCCTTGAAGAACTCGTTGCCGCCGCCAAAGGTGCCGGTGCCCAGGCTCAGCACGGGAACCTTGAACCCCGATCCGCCCAGCTGCCGGTATTCCATGGTCATGATCCCTCTCCTTAGAGCCTATCCCAAAACCCCTGCCGCCCTCCAGGTGATCCAGGCGCAGGCGAAGTGGAGGAAGGCTTTGTAATTGGGGACTTTTTTCTCCCAGCGGATCAACAGTCGTCGGAAGCGGTTCATCCAACTATGCGTCCGCTCCACCACCCAGCGCCGCGCCCGATACCCGGGGATCTTCTCCCTCGACTCCGCCTTGGCCCCCCGGCGCTTCTTGACCGGGATGTGGGCTGTGTAACCCCAGCGGGCCACCAGCTCCCGCACCGAGGGGTAGTCATACCCCTTGTCCCCCAGAAAGTGCTGCGGCTTCTCCGGCGTGGGCTCGGGTCGCTCGATCGGGATGCTGTCCAGGGTGGCTTCGACCAGTTTCATGTCGGCCCGGTTGGCCCCGGCCACCTCCAGGCCCAGCGGCACGCCGCGGCCGTCCGTCAGCAGCGAACGCTTCGTGCCCTTTTTGGCCCGATCGGTGGGGTTCTTGCCCGTCTTTTTTCCCCCCGAGCGGGGCCTTGGTCATGGTCCCGTCCAGGCTCTGCCATTCCCAGTCGATGCCGATCTTGTCGTCGTACTCGTGCAAGGCCTTTTGCCACAGCTGGCGGAACAGCCCCCGCTTTTGCCAGCGTTGGAAGTAGCGGTGCAGACTGCTGCCGGAGCCGAACTCGGGCGGGGCGGCCTTCCAGTGGCCGCCGGTACGCAGGACGTAGAAAATGCCGTCCAACACCTGGCGTTGGGGCAAGGGCGGCCGTCCCCCCTTGCGGGAGCGGCGCACCTTGGGCAACAGGGGTTCGATGCGTTCCCAGAGGGCGTCCGGGATACGGAAAGTATCGACAACCGTTTCACGAGAAGCGGCCATGACTCTGCTCCAGTTCGGTAGATAAGTGGCTACTTATATTATACCCTCCGACCGGGTTTTGGGATAGGCTCTTACACGCTGTAGCTTTTTGGCGAGCGGCGCGGCGTCAGCCCGCCGGTTTCGACCGCCCTGGCGGATGGGCGCGGCGGACGGCGTTGATCGCCTCGTCCAGCTTCGACAGGAAGCGGGAGCGGTCTTTCGGTGTCATCGGCGCCGGCCCGCCCGTCACGGCGCCGCCCTGACGGAGTTCGTCCATCAGGTCGCGCGTCGCCAGCACGGCGCCGATGTCCCGGTCGGTGAACTCGCGTCCCTTGGGATCGAGCGCCCGCGCCCCTTTCGCCAGGCATCGGGCGGCCAGCGGGATGTCCGCCGTGACGACGACGTCGCCCGGCCCCGCCTGCTCCGCGATCCAGTCGTCCGCGGCGCCGAAGCCCGGACGCACCACCATCTCGATACGGTCGCCGGCCGGCACGCGGAGCGGGGCGTTGGCCACGACCGCGACTGGGAGGGCGTAGCGGCGGGCGACCCGATAAATCTCGTCCTTGACCGGGCAGGCGTCGGCGTCGATGTAGACGGTCAGCATGGCGCACCGCTCTCGCCGTGCGGGCGAACTCTCCTTTCAGTGTAGGAGGACGACCGTGGCGTTGCTGGCCGCCCCTGAACCCGAGGGGGAGTGGTGGAGACGTGATCCCGGTTCGCAGGGCGCGACTCATCATGGCTTTCCTCTATAATAGTCGATCGAGCAAGGCCCTTCCTCTCCCGGACGCTGGACCCGAGATGGAACGCCGAGGCGCGGAGGAAGATCCATGAAACTCATCCTGGCCATCATCCAGCCGTCGAAGCTGGAAGCCGTGAAGGAAGCCCTCAACAAGGTCGAGGTCTTCCGCCTCACCATCGTGGACGTGCAGGGCTTCGGCCGGCAAAAGGGCCGCTCCGAGGTCTACCGCGGCCACGAGCTGACCGTCAACCTGCTGCGCAAGGTGCAGCTGCAAATCGCCGTCAACGAGGATTTCGTGGAGCCGACCGTCAACGCCATCATGGAGGCCGGACGCACCGGACCCGAGGGCCGCATCGGCGACGGCAAAATCTTCATCCTGCCGCTCGAAGACTGCATCCGCATCCGCACGGGAGAACGCGGCCCGGAAGCGATTTAGAACTATGGACATAATCAAAGTCGAAAAGCTGACGAACGAGAAGTGGCTTAACCTGTTCGCCGCAACGTATCGACATGACGGACGGATCGGCCGCTGGGTGTTCGCCTCGCGCAAGCCGGGCGACGACCCGCACAAGGTCGCCGACCGCTGCGACGCCGTGCTGATCGTCGCCCTCCTCCACGAATCGGGCCGGCCGCCGCGGTTGGTGCTGGAAAAAGAGTTCCGCGTCCCCGTCGGCGATTACGTCGTCGGTCTGCCAGCCGGGCTTCTCGAACCGGGGGAGAGCATCGAGGACACGGTTCGCCGGGAGCTGCGGGAGGAGACGGGCTTCGAGGTGACGGCCGTGCGCCGCGTTACGCCGCCGCTCTACTCGACCAGCGGCATGTCCGACGAGGCCGCCGCCATGGTCTTCGTGGACTGCACCGCCACGCCCGACGGCAAGGCGCAACTGGAAGATTCGGAGATCATCGAGGTTCTATTGCTGGATTACGACGAGGTCCGCCGGATGTGCGACGCGCCAGGCCTGCGCATCGACGCCAAGGCGTGGACGACGCTCTACATGTACCGAGAACTGGGCAAGCTGGCGTGAGGGAGGCGGTCATGTCTGAACGGACGGAATCGGCCCCGCCGGGCCTGTTGCTCTCCGACGACCTGATCTTCGCCAGCCGCATCGCCGGCACGGCCCGCACCCTCGGGCTGGAGGTGCGACAGGTCTGCACGGCCGATCGGCTCCCCGAATTGGCGCGACAGGTGCGAGCGCGTTGTGTGATCGTCGATCTCGCTTTTCCCGGCCTCGACCTGCCGGAACTGATGCGCCGGCTGGGCGAGGTCGGGGGGCCGCGCGTCGTCGCCTATGGGGCGCACGTGGACCCCGAATCTCTGCGGGCAGCGCGGGCGGCGGGCTGTGCGCCGGTGCTGCCGCGGAGCAAGTTCATCGAAGATTTGCCGCGCGAACTGACCGGGTGGCTGGCGGGGCCGGCCGGGGCATGATAGCATCGGAGGAGATTGCGCCGGTTCTCTCCCTCGCACCGAGGCGCCCCATGAATGCTGCCGCGCCGACCGCCGCCTTTCTGGAAGAGCTGAAGAAGTACGGGATCCTCACTCCCTCCCAGCTCAAGGACGCGCACGGCCTCTGCGCCGCGGGGTCGGACGCCCGCTCATTGGCGGCCGAGCTGATGCGCCGCGGCTGGGTAACACCCTTCCAGGTCAACCAAGTCCTGCAAGGCCGCGCCCAAAGCCTGGTGCTGGGGCCTTACCTGCTGCTGGAGCGGGTCGGGCAGGGCGGCATGGGCCAGGTCTTCAAGGCCCGGCACACCCTCATGGACCGCCTCGTCGCCCTCAAGGTAATCCGCGCCGACCGCCAGAATCAGCAGGACTTGCTGGCACGCTTCCGCCGCGAGATGCAGGCCGCCGCCAAGCTCGCGCACCCCAACGTCGTGCTGGCCCACGACGCCGCGCTGGCCGGCGACGATTGCTACCTGGCCATGGAGTACGTCGAGGGCGCCGACCTGGCCCGGTTGCTCGCGCAGCGCGGGCGGCTCCCCCCGCAGGAGGCCTGCGATTACGTCCGGCAGGCGGCGCTGGGCCTGCAGCACGCCCACGAGCGCGGCCTGGTCCACCGCGACGTCAAGCCGTCCAACTTGATCCTGGCGACCGCGGGGAACGTGGTCAAGGTTCTGGACCTCGGCCTGGCCCGCCTGCGCATGGACCTGGACCGGGACACGACGGCCTCCGGCCTGACGCGCGAAGGCTCGGTGATGGGCACGCCGGACTACATCGCGCCGGAGCAGGCCGCGGACGCTCGCACGGCCGACATCCGCGCCGACGTGTACAGCCTGGGCTGCACGCTCTACCACCTCCTCGCCGGGCGGCCCCCGTTCCCCGGCGGCTCGCTCACGGAGAAGCTGCTGCGGCACCAGCAGGCGGAACCCGACGCGATCGAGCGGCTTCGCCCCGAGGTTTCGCCCGGCCTGGCGCAAGTGGTCCGCCGCATGATGGCCAAGCGGCCGCAGGACCGCTATCAGACGCCCCGCGAGGTCGCCGACGCCCTGGCCCCGTTCGCGTCCCCCGCCGTCGCGCACCCCATCCCCCGGCCGGAAGGTTCGGCCGCACCGGGGGCCGAGAGCGTACGCGGTTCCGACACGCCCACGAAATCGGTCAAGCCCCGCGCTGGGCCAAGCCCCGCGCCGCCGCGCAGTTGCGCGTTGGGGCATGGTCTGGAGACCATGCCCCAACGCGCGGCCCTCATCCTCGGTCTGGCCGTCGTCCTTCCCGCGCTGCTCGGCGTTTTCGTCCTCCTGATGTGGCTGGCGTCCGGGCCGCGGCCAGTCCCGCCGGGGCGCGCTGGAGTCCCGCCCGGCGCCGACCCGGCGCCCCCCGGCCCGGCCGACGACAAGCCTGGCGCCCCCGAGGCCGGGAAGCCGGCACAATTGAAGGACCTGCCGGCGCTGGGCAAGGCGCGGCCCGGCTCATCAAAGACCTCAAGGGCCACACCGGCACGGTCCAGTGCCTCGCCTTCTCCGCCGACGGCCTGCGGTTGGCCTCGGGCGGCGACGACGAGCAGGCCCGACTCTGGGACGGCCGGACGGGCGAGGAGCAGGGCAAGCCCCTGGCGCACGGCGCCCCGGTGCGGGCGCTGGCCTTCTGCCCCGACGGCGGGCGGCTGGCCACGGCGGGCTACGGCAGCGGCTTCGACGGCTCCGTCAAGATCTGGAACCTGGCCGTCCCCGGCCCGCCGCGGACGCTCCCCGCGAAAAACCAGGCGGGCGGCCCGTTCGAGGGAGAGGTGCATGGCGTGGCCTTCTCCCCTGACGGCAAGCGCCTGGCGGCGGGCGGCGGCCCGCTGCGCCTGTGGGACCTGGAAAAGGGCGGCGAGCCGGCGTTGTTCGCCTGGCAAAAAAGCTTCCCCAGCTACCTCTACGGGGTGGCTTTTTCCCCCGACGGCAAGACGGTGGCCGCGGGCTGCCACGAGATGGACGAGGGCGTGCGCGTGTGGGAGGTGGGCGGCCAGGCCGATCCCATCCTGTTGCAGGGCAACAAGGGCACGTGGCTCAGCCACTCGGACGTGCGTGCGGTCGTCGCCTACGCCGCCGGGGGCAAGCTCCTGGTCCGCGTCACCGGCGACGGCTTCAGCGGCTTGCAGGAGCCGACGGCCAGCGTGCGGGTGTGGGACGTGGACCCCGAGCGGCGTCGCTTCACCCTGCGGGACACGTTCAAGATCCCGGGCGGCGCGGTGTTCGCCGTGGCCGCCGCGTCCGACGGCCGCCTGCGCGTGGCCGTGGCCGCCGGCGCCCCTGGCCTCGGCGCTGGCCCCCGCCTTGGCCCCGCGCCGCCGCCGGGAGAGGTCAAGGTGTGGGACGAGGAGACGGGCAAGGTGCGCGCCTTCGAGACCGGCCACAAGGACAGTGTCACATCCCTGGCGTTCTCGCCCGACGGGACGCGCCTGGCGACGGGCAGCGCGGACCAGTCCGCGCGGCTGTGGGACCTCACTCACTGAGGCGCGACGCCGTCCGTCGGACCTGGCCGTCGGAAGCGCTCCCTTGCCAGCATCTTGAAAGTTGCATCGGTCGCGGCCCCGACCATTGCAGCAACCGCCGTCGAGGGTTTCCCCATGCCAGCCCCGTCCGGCCCCTCGACTTCACGGCTCGGCCGCGCCGCCCGGGTGATCGTCGTCAGCAGCGTGATGTTCACCTTCATTTCCTGCTGGCGCACCGCCGCCGTCGTCCTCTGCGACCTCGCCAGCACCGCCTACTACATCGGCGGCATCGTCGAGCTGGCGATCGGCCCCGCCGCCCCGTGGTTCATCCTGGCCGTCATGGTCTTCAGCTACGCCGTGCGCTCCGTCTACATCGAGAGCTGCACGCTCTTCCTCCGCGGCGGCGTTTACAAGGTGGTGCGCGAGGCCCTCGGCAAGTTCGCGGCCAAGATCGCCGTGTCCGCCCTGATGTTCGACTACGTTCTCACCGGCCCCATCAGCAGCGTCTCGGCCGGCCAATATATCCTCGGCCTGGTCCGCGATGCGTACCTGTACCTGCTGTTCGGCGCCGGGAGCGAGTCCAACCAGGCGGCCGTCGCGGCCGCCCAGACGGCGTTCAAGCCGTGGATGGCGTGGGGGTCGGTCGTCGTCGCCTGCGCCGTCACGCTCTACTTCTTCCGCCAGAACGTGCGCGGCATCCACGCTTCCAGCGACAAGGCCATGAAGATCATGGCCGTCACCACGATCATGGCCGTGATCCTCATCGGCTGGTGCGGCGTCACCCTGGCCGTGAAGGGGCCGGCCCACTCGGCGGACGGCGCCGTCAACACGGTCCCCGTCGAGCCGAAAATCGTCCCCCGCACCAACCCCGACACCGGCGAGGTGGAAGACCCGCTCGGCTTCATCAAGAACACGCCGGTCGCGGGGAAAATTCGCGCCCTGAGCGGCTGGGACTGGTTCAGTCTGGTCGGCGTGGTCGGCGTCTTCATCGCGTTCGGCCACTCGGTCCTGGCGATGAGCGGCGAGGAGACGCTGGCGCAGGTCTACCGGGAAGTGGAGGCGCCCAAGCTGCCCAACTTCAAGAAGGCCGCCTTCATCGTCTTCGTCTACAGCATCGTCCTGACCGCCGGCGTCAGCTTCCTGGCCGTGCTGCTGATCCCCGGCGACGTGCGCATGGCGAAATATTCCGACAACCTGCTGGGGGGCCTGGCGATGAACGTCGTCGGCCCCCTTCCGGCCCGGCTGGTCCTCAACGGCGTCGTGGTCGTGGTCGGCGGCCTCATCCTGGCCGGCGCGGTCAACACCGCTGTCATCGGCTCCAACGGCGTCCTCAACCGCGTGGCCGAGGACGGCGTCCTGCCGGAGTGGTTCCTCAAGCCGCACCCGAAATACGGCACGACCTACCGCATCCTCACCCTCATCGTCGGCTTGCAACTGACGACCATTCTCATCAGCGGCGGCGACGTGCTGCTGCTGGGCGAGGCTTACGCCTTCGGCGTCGTCTGGAGCTTCGTCTTCCAGGCGCTGTCGATGGTGGTGCTGCGCTTCAAAGACCCCCGGCCGCGCGAGGCCAAGGTCCCGCTCAACATCAAGGTCGGCAAGTACGAGGTGCCCATCGGGCTGACGCTGATCCTGGCGATCCTGGTGGTTTCGGCGGTCGCCAACCTGTTCACCAAGGCGACGGCCACCATCGCCGGGGCGACCTTCACGGCCGTGCTGTTTACGATCTTCTGGATCTCCGAACGCTTCTACGAGGGCCGCCAGCGCGGGGCGCCGCACACGCACCTGGAGCAGTTCAACGAAACGACGGCGGCGGAAATCACGCCGGAGACCCTCGGCCTCGGCAAGCCCTACCGTCGGCTGGTCGCGATCCGGTCGATGCGGAACCTCTTCATGCTGGAGAAGGCGCTGGCGGAAACCGATCCGGCGACGACGAACCTCGTGGTGATGATGGCCCGGGTGACTCCGCCCTTCGGGGGGGCTTCGGAGACCGCCGACCTGACCACTTACGACCGGGAGCTGCTGACGGCGGTGGTGGACAAGGCGGAACACGCGGGCAAGGAGGTGCAGCCGCTGATCGTGCCGACCAACAACCCGCTGCACGCGGTCCTCAAGACGGCGATGGACGTCGGGCGCGGGAGCTGATGGTCGGCGCCTCGCACCGGGTCACGGTGAACGAGCAGCTGGAGCGGATCACGTTTTCCTGGATCCACCTGCACGGCGGCGTCCCGGCGCCGCTGACGGTGCGCATCCTCAGCCCGGAGCGCGAGGTGCGTCTCGACCTGGGCGGCGGCGGCCGCGTTCCCAAGATCGGCGAACATCTGGCGCGTTCGGCGGCGGAGCTGCGGGCGGTCGGCCAGGGCGTCAACCGCGTGCTGCTGCTGTACGACGGCAGCCCCGCCCACGGCGACTTGCTCCAGGCCGTGCTGACGCTGCTCGACCCGCAGGTGAAGCTGGGCCTGCTGCCCGTTCCGGGACCGGACGGCAAGCCTCCGACCGCGGACGGCCTGGTACAGCGCGAGGAGGACAGGGCGCGTCAACTGGGCTGCCCGCTGACCGTCGTGAAGGCGGACGACGCCGGCGGCCCCGCCGTGGTGGAACGGCTGCGCAGCGACGCCTACGATCTGGTGATCCTGCCGATGAGCGGCGCATCGCCGGGGGCCGCCCTGCGGTCGATCGACGAGCGGACCCTGTACGTCCTGACGCACGCTCCCTGCCGCGTCTTCCTGGCGGCGGCGCCGGTCATCCCGCGAGACGACGTGGATACGACGCCGAACGTGGTATAACATGGGGGATAAGGGCGCCCATCATTCACCCGTTTCGGAGGATCATTCTTCATGCGTTTCATCCCACGGGCCGCGACGGCCCTGCTTCTGGCGGCGTCGGGCCTCAGCGCCGCGCCCGACCCCGCCCCGCCGGCCGGCGACGCTGTGGCTATTAAGGTCGTGAACTACGCGGACCTCGTGCGCACGGTGCATGAGCATCAGGGCCAGGTGATCGTCGTCGATTTCTGGGGCGAGTACTGACCGCCCTGCAAGGCAGAGTTCCCGCATCTGGTCGAGATGCAACGCAAGTACGCGAAGGACGGTCTTGTCGCCGTGTCGGTCAGCCTCGACGACCCCGACGACAAGGACGCGCCGGAGCGGATCATCAACTTCCTGAAAGCCAAGGGCGCGACGTTCACGAACCTGCGCCTGGACGAGCCGTCCGAGCAGTGGCAACAGCAATTGGACATCGCCCTTCCGCCCGCCGCGTTCGTCTTCGACCGCGACGGCCGGATCGCCCACAAATTCGAGGGGCAAAAGCAGGTGAAGTACGAGGAAAACATCGAGCCGCTGGTGAAAGAACTCTTGAAGAAGTGAGCATCGGATGAGCGACGACCGGCTGAAGGGGGTGGCGGCGGCGCTGGGCGCATCCCGAGCGGGCTGTTCATCGTGACGGCGCGGCGAGGTGAGGCGGAAACCGGCATGTTGGCGAGCTGGGTCCAGCAATGCTCGTTCGAGCCGCCGCAGCTGACGATGTGCCTGCGCCGCGGCCGGGACATGAACGCCTGGCTGGAAGTCGAGGCGGCGTTCACCGTCAACGTCTTGGAGGACGACGGCAGCACCGACCTGATCGTCCACTTCGGCCGCGGCTTCGGCCTGGACGAGCCGTCCTTCGAGGGGCTGGAGGTGGACCGGCCGGACGGCGCCCCGCCGGTGCTGCGCGAGGCGCTGGCCTATCTGGAATGCCGCGTCGTGGCCCGCCACGCGGTCGGCGACCACGAGCTGTTCGTCGGCCGCGTCGTGGCCGGCGGCACGCACGGCGACGGCAAGCCGATGGTCCACGTCCGCAAGAGCGGGATGCATTACTGACTCCCGCGCCGGAGAGATCGGAGAAACGCCCGTGAGCGACCCCGAAATGTCGTTGAAGGTGGAACCGATGTCCGAAGACCTCCTGCTGGAACTGAAAACAAAATCACGCAACCCAGTGGACCTGGAGGGGCTGGAGAACGAGGGCGTTGCTCTCGAACATCTGTGGCACGTCTATTTCGGCCAGGTGAATGCAGCCGTGGGGCGCGCACAGGCATCAGGCGCTCCATTTGAGAACATTTTGAATATCTGGCGGCGTATTATCCTGGAAGTCGCCGCAGGACGCACGGCGGAGATGCAGGTGGTTCGCCCACAATTGCTGGCGGCCCTCGAAGAGCGGCTCGACTTGCTCAAGCGCGCCCACGGCCTTGCCCAGCGGCTCCGCCATTGGCCGGGAACGGAACAGGTGGCCGACGCGGATCATCTCTTGCCGGAAATCGCAGCTTTGGAGCGGCTGAAAGCCGACGTGTTTGACCGCTGGCAAACCACGGAGGACCTGGAGAAGCTGGCGGTCGAGCACTACCCCCTCTCCCAATCGCAACTCCAGCAGATCGCCGCGACGCACGCGCCCCCCCCCGAATGGTACGCAGGGGAAGAAGAGCAACTCTTCCAGGAGTAGGAGGCTCCCCCGTGTCCGACTTGCGCCGCGGCCGGATCGTCCGTGTGGAAGTGCCTGACCCCCAGAATCGCAACCCGAAATGCCGGCCGGCGATTATCCTCACGCCGACGGCGGAGATCCGGCCGGGCGGCGATCTGGTCCTCGTCGCCATAACCGGCAGCGTGAACGCCGCACCGGCGGACGTTCAAGTGGCCTTGCCCTGGCATCGGCAAGGGCGGACAGCGACGCGGCTGAACAAGCCGTCCGTGGCGGTTTGCACCTGGGTTTTTACCCGTCCGGCGTCCAGCATTCGCGGTTACGGCGGCGTCGTCCCCGACCGCCAAATGCTCCAGATCCTCGACAAGATCAAGGCCCTGGAGCCGCCGTCGCAGAAACCGCCCCCATAGCACGCGACCGCCGCCGCTCAACTCAGCGCAACATCGTCCTTTTTGCCCGTTGCATCCTCGTCCTGCCCGCGTTCTAATGACGCGGCCCACTCTCCGCCGATCGTGAGGTGCATCATGTCCCCGCGCAAACGCCGTCTCGCCGCCGCCGTCGTGGCCGCGGCCGTCGTCGCCGTCGTCGTCGCCGCCTACCGGCCGGCCGAACAGCCGACGCTCTCCTTCCGCGTCGTCCTCGGCCTCAAGGACGCGGCGCCCACCGACTGGAGCGGACAGGTCGCCGTCGCCGGCGGCGAGGCCGTCGAGATCAAGGGCTGGCGCTTCGAGGCGATGGACGCCGTGGAGGACGCCTCGAAGTGGACATGCAAGACCCGCAATTACATCAAGCCCGGCGACAGCTATCCGCTCGACCCCGCCGCCGGCAAACCGCCTCCGCCGCCGGAACAGCCGTGGCCCAACGGCGTCGTCCTCACCGTCCGCGGCGCCGACCCGGCCGTGACGCTCACCCTGCCCGCCGGCGAGGTGAAGTTCACGGCCGGCGACGTGCCGCTCGGCCAGCCCAAAACCTTCCTCGACGGCCAGGTCCGCGTCGAACGGCTGCCGGCGACCAGCGTGCTGCGGCCGGCCGCCGACGCCAAGGATCCCGCCCCCGTCCAGGACGATTACCCTGCCTTCTGGGTCCGCTATAAAACCGGCAAACAGTATCTGGCATGGACCGCGTACCAAAAGGAAAAGGACCGCGTGCTGCTGGCGGAGCGCGACGGGCCAGACGGGGCCTGGTCTCAGCCGATCGAGGTGGATGGGCCGGGCGATCACTTCCGCGTCGAGCTGGCCGGCACCCACGACGACACGCTCTGGGTCGTTTGGTCGAGCCAGCGCGACCACAACTGGGACCTCTACGGCCGGCCCTGCAAGGACGGCAAACTCGGCGACGAAGTGCGCCTGACCGACGACCCCGGCCCGGATATCTGGCACCGCATGACCACCGACCAGCGCGGCCGGGCCTGGCTCGTCTGGCAGGGCGTGCGCGACGGCAAGTTCGCGATCTATGCCCGCTGCGCCGAAGGCGACCGCTGGGGCAAGTCCATCCAAGTCAGCGACTCGAAGGCCGACTGCTGGAACCCCGTCGTGGCTGCCGACGCCAAGGACGATCGCGTATGGGTGGCATGGGACTCCTACGACACAGGCGACTTCAACGTCCAGCTGCGCAGTCTGTCCGGCGGCCCGGCGCCCAAGCTCGGCGACGTAATGACGCCCGAGAAGGCGCCGCGGTTCCAGGCGCATCCGAGCCTGGCCTGCGACGGCGAGGGCCGGCTGTGGGTCGCCTGGGACGAGGCGGGGCCCAACTGGGGCAAGGACTACGGCTTCCTCTATTTCAAGGCCGGCGGCGAACGTCTCTACGCCAGCCGGGCCGTTCGCATCCGCTGCTTGATCGACGGCAAATGGAAAGAGCCGGAAGCGGACCTCTATAGCGTCCTTCCCGACGACATGAAGGAATTCGTGGAGCTGCCGCAATTGCAGGCGGACGTGGACGGCCACGTCTGGCTGGCCTTCCGCCATCGGACGTGCCGCCATCCGCGCATCGACGGTTGGTCGATCCAGGGCCGTTGGGACGTATTTGCGACCGCCTGGATGGGCGACCACTGGACCGCGCCGGTCGAGCTGCCGCAGTCCGGCGGCCGCAACGACATGCGCGTCAGCGCCCAGCGCGACCCGTCGGGAAGCGTCTACTTCGCCTACGCCAGCGACAACCGCGGCTGGACGCCGCCCGTCATGACGGCGCGCAACCTGAGCGTCGCCGTCAGCCGTTTCGGCGGCTTGCCGCGTCCTGGCGAAGCGAAGTTCCGCGCCCCGCCGCCGGCCCCCGCCGCGGTCGCGCCCGTCCACCCGCAGGAAACCGAGCAGGTGGCGCGCACCGCGCCTACAAGATCGACTCCGGCGGCAAGACGTATCACATTTACCGCGGCGACCTGCACCGCCACACCGACATTTCCAGCGACGGCGTCGGCGACGGCTCGCTGATGGACCTGCACCGCTACGCACTCGACGCGGTCGCCTTCGACTTCTGCATCGTCTCCGACCACAACATGGGCAACGACGCCGAGTACCCGTGGTGGCGCACACAAAAGGCCAACGATCTTTACACGATTACCGGAGCATTCATATCCGTTTATGGCTACGAGCGGAGCGTGCCGTACCCCGACGGCCACCGCAACGTCATCTGGCTGGAGCGCGGGCATCGCACGCTGCCCGGCCCGCGCCCCCTGCCCAAGGCGATGGCCGAGGACACGGAAAAGCTCTACGCCTACCTCAAGCAGACCGACGGCATCTGCACGCCGCACACCACCGCCACCGACCAGGGCACCGACTGGGCGCATCACGACGATTCCCTGGAGCCGGTCGTCGAGATCTTCCAGGGCTACCACACGTCCTACGAGGCGCCCGGCGCCCCGCGGACGGTGGACGATAAAACGGATCGCGTTCACGGTCCTTACAAGCCGGACGGCTTCGTGTCGGCGGCCCTGGACAAGGGCTACCATCTCGGCTTCCAGGCGTCGAGCGATCACATTTCCACGCACGTCAGCTATTCCTGCGTCGTGGCGGAGGAGTTCAGCCGCAAGGGGCTGATCGACGCGATCAAGAAGCGGCACACCTACGCCGCCACCGACAACATCGTGATGGACGTGCGCATGGGGGCGCTTGGGATCATGGGCGACGAGGTGCGCACGGACAAGCCCGGCCTGGACGTGGTGGTGCTGGGGACGGGGCCGATCGACCGCGTGGACGTGATCCGCGACGGCGAGGTGGTCCACAGCGAGGCGCCGGCGAAGGACGCCGCGGAGGCCCGCTTCCACTGGGACGATCCCAAGCCGAAGAACGGCGAGAAGGCGAGCTACTACTACGTCCGCATGTTGCAGAAGGACGGCCAGTCGGCGTGGGCGTCGCCGATCTGGGCGAAGGCGGGGAATTGACGAGCGGCCGTTTAGCCGCGGTTCGGAGAACCGCGTCGCCCCGCGCGGTTCTCCGAACCGCGGCTAAACGAACCGCACCAACGGATGCCATCCAATCGCCGGGGGCGTCATGGACGACTGGAAAATCCTGCTGCTCGATCTCGCCGTGCGGGCCGCGCGGGCCGTCGCCGCGCTGGCCGTCGGCGGGCTGGTCCTCTGGTTCGTGGGCGGGCCGCTGCGGCGCATGATCGGCCGCACCCGCCTCGACCCGTCGGCCGCGTCCTTCCTCGCCAACACGGCCCGCGGCGTCCTCCTCGTCGCCGTCGTCCTGATTGCGCTGGACCAGCTCGGCGTCCAGACCACGTCGCTGATCGCCCTGCTGGGCGTGGCCGGCCTCGCGGTCGGCCTGGCGCTGCAAGGGTCGCTGGCCAACTTCGCTTCCGGCTTGCTGATCCTCTCATTTCGCACCGTTCGCGTCGGCGACTGGATCGAGGTCGGCGGCGTCCGCGGCCAGGTCCGTGAGATGCAACCTTTTCACATCGTCCTCGTCTCCGAAGAGAATCGGGTCTTCACCGTGCCGAACACGATGCTGACCGGCGGCGCGGTCGCCAACGACTCCGCCCTGCCGACGCGGCGAGTGCGCTGGACGCTGCCGGTCGCGGCCGGCGCCGACCTGACGGCGGCGAAGGAGGCGCTGGCGGCCCGGCTGCGCCGACCCGCGCATCCTGGCCGAGCCGGCGCCGCAGGTCGTCGTGGAGGAGTGGGCCGCGGATCATTGCGTGCTGACGGCGACGGCGTGGACCTCCGCCGCCGACCGGGCGGCCGTCCAGCGGGACTTGCTGGAAGAGCTGGGCAGAGCGCTCGGCGCCAAGTCCGAGCCGCGACCGTAAGGGAGCGGTTTTAGCGAAGACCGCTCCCTTACGGGTCTGTGAATTAATTGCCGCTGAGGCTCTGGATGGGCGATGGCTACGCTCGTTCTTGGTCGGCGGCGATCCGGGCGACGGGTGCAGCGGGCTGCACCCGTCGCCCCACCCGCCCCGTTACACCGCCGCCGCGCGCACCCTCCCCCCCACCGTAAGCCAACCCAGCGCCAATAGACGCTTCACGTTGTGCGCAACGCCTGCCAACGCGCCTCCCCGCCGACCTTGGCCAAGCCGCGCAGGCGGCACCGGCGCCAGCCCCGCTGCACCGCCTGCGCATGAACCCCCTCCGCCACCGGCGCCCGGTCGCGATAGACCAAGCGTGCCGCCTCCGTCCCCATCCGGGACCGCCAAGCCGCCAACGCCGCCGTGTCCCGTCGCTTCGGCGCATGCGGGTCCCGTCCCGCCGCCCGGTCCCGACGCTCGTCGCGAGGCGGCATGTACACCGTCACCCCCTCCGTCTCCAGCACCTCCACGTCCTCCGCGTCGCTGTAGCCGGCGTCCGCGATCACCGCCTGCGGCCGCTGCCCCTGCTCCCGATGCACCTGCTCCATCATCGGTCGCAATTGCCCATTGTCCGAACCCTGGTGGACGACGGCCGTCGCCACGATCAGACCGTGGGCCGTATCGGTCACCGTCTGCACGTTGTAGGCCAACTGAAAGCCGCCGTGAGGCATCTTCATCCGAGCCGCGTCCGGATCGCTTTCCGACGCCCGTGCCTCGGCCGCTTCCGCGTCCGAACGCTTGGAGACGCGACGCTGCTCCTGCCGTTGCCGCACCTGGGCCGCCGCCCGCCGCAGGCGTTGCAGCCGCTCGTGCGCCGCCCGCTCCTGGGCCGCTTGCGACCGGCTGCGCGTCGCCGTCGCGCCCCGTTCGCCTGGACGGCGGCCACGTGCTGCTCGGCCTCGGCCCAGTGCCGCTCCAGCGTCCCCTGGCGATGGAACGTGTCCTTGCCGGCGTCGGCCACGACCTTGCGGCCGTCCTGGGTCACTCGCCGCAACGCGATCAATCCCTGGCCCCGCAAGGCGGCGATGTGCTCGACGAACAGCCGGTCGAGGTCGGCGGCGTGGGCGGTGTAGAAATCGTTGAGGGTCCAGTAATTGACGGGTTCGCCGCCGCACAGCCATTGATAGGGCAGGTCCCGGCCGCAGCGTTCGTTCAGCTCGCGGCAGGAAGCGACGCCTTCGGTGGTGGCGAACAGCCAGAGGGCGAAGAGCAATTCCGGGGCGACGGCGGGAGCACCGGGCCGGCCCTCGACGGCGCGAATGCGGCCATACCAGGGCGTCCAGTCGAACAACTGGACGAAAGCCCAGATGGCGCGGACGGGATGGTCGGCGGGTAGTTGCTGCTCCAGCGAAACGCTGGAGCAGCGATTACGGTCAATGGAGCGGATGCGCGGCAACGGCGCGGCGGTAGACATGGCGAGCCAACCCAACGAACAAGAATGGTAACAGCTGCAACTCAGCTGTTACCATTCTACGCACCCGGAGTGCGATTAATTCACAGACCCT
>CAWGKE010000010.1:0-555958 GCA_963823075.1 uncultured Planctomycetaceae bacterium | reverse complement strand
CGGCTTCTCCGCCGAGTAAAGTTTAGCCGCGGTTCGCAGAACCGCGCGGTTCTGCGAACCGCGGCTAAGCGGCAAATCTTTAGTCACCCCGCCATTCGCAGGTCCCGCCGTGGCCCGCCGCAGACCAATCGGTAGGCGGCCAGCGTGTCTTCGGCGCAGCAGTCCCATGTGAAGCGCCGGGCCACATCCACGGCGCCGCGGCGCAGCTCGCCCAGCCAATCGTCGTCCACGGCAGCGCGGTGCAGCGCCGCCCGCCAGCCGTCCTCGTCCAGCGGCGCGACCAGATGGGCGCGGACGCCGACGGTTTCCACCAGCGCCCCCGCCGTCGAACACAGCACCGCCCCGCCGCACGCCATCATCTCCACCGGCGGCAGGCCAAAGCCCTCATACAGGCTCGGATAGACCAGGGCGCGGGCGCCGTTCATCACGGCGGGGAGACTCTCTTCCGGCAGGTAGCCGGTATAGATCACGCCGCGATAGCGAGCCTCGGCGTCCAGAAACGCGGCCACGTCGGCCGAGTTCCAGCCCCAGCCGCCGGCCAGCAGCAGCGGACAGCGCTCGCGCACCGCGGCCGGCAATCGGACGTAGGCGCGCAGCAGCGTCATCACGTTTTTGCGCGGCTCGATGGTGCCGAGGTAGAGGAGGTAGCGCGGCGGCAGCCCGAGTCGGCGGAGCGTCTCCCGCACCTCCGTTTCCGGCATCGGGCCTAGACCGGATCGCACCCCCATGTACGTCCTTGTCACCTGTTCGGGACGCAGACCGATCATATGAATGAGTTCATGACGAGTAAAATCGGAAATGGCGAGGAAGTGGCGCGCCCGGGCGACGCCCTGGTGGAACCGGGCCTGATACTCCGCGGCGCGATGGGCGGGGTGCCATTCCGGGTGCAGCAGGGCGGACAGGTCGTGGACCGTCACCACGGTCGGCAGGTCGGTCGGCAGCGGAATGTTGTTCGGCTCATGGTACAGGTCGCGGCCCGCGCCCGGAAGCGCAGGTTCAACGCGAGGACGGTGCGCGCCAGCGACCGGGCCTGGTACACGCACCACGCCCGCCAGCCGCGCGCCAAACCGGGCCGGGCGCCGCCCGTCCCCTTCGATTCCTGTTCCAACGCCGACCGCATCCGCCGGCCGAGGCCGTGCATCCGCTTCAGCCACGGGCCGGGGAAGGTATCAATCTGGTCGCCCGCCGCCCGGCGGCGCAGGGCGTGCATCAGCTGGGCGGTGTAATGACCGATTCCGGTCTTGGCCCCGCTCGCCCACAGGTCATTGACCAGCACCCGCATGGCGGTCCCCGCTGAATCTGAGCCGCGACCGTAAGGGAGCGGTTTGGGCTGAATCCGCTCCCTTACGGTCGCGGCTCGGAAACGGTCGCGGCTCGGACGGAACTCAAGCCACGATGCGCAGCGGCGCCGGCCGGGCGCTCGACAGCGCCGCCACGTCGGCGTCCACCATCATCTTGACCAGCCGCTGGAACGGCACCTCCAGCTGCCAGCGCAGCCGCGATTGGGCCTTGGACGGGTCGGCCAGCAGCAGATCCACCTCGGCCGGCCGGTAGAAGCGCGGATCCTGTACCACGTAGCGCTGCCAGTCGAGGCCGAGATGGCAGAACGCGATCGACACGAACTCCTCGACCGAGTGCGTCTCGCCGGTGCCGATGACGTAGTCGTCCGGCTCGTCCTGCTGCAGCATGAGCCACATGGCGCGGACGTAATCGCCGGCGAAGCCCCAGTCGCGCTTGGCCTCCAGGTTGCCCAGCCGCAGCTCGGTCGCCAGGCCGAGCTTGATGCGGGCCGCCCCGTCGGTGATCTTGCGCGTCACGAACTCCAGGCCGCGCCGCGGCGACTCGTGGTTGAACAGGATGCCGGAGCAGGCGAACAGGTTGTAGCTCTCGCGGTAGTTGACGGTCAGGTAGTGGCCGTAGACCTTGGCCACGCCGTAGGGCGAGCGCGGGTGGAACGGCGTCTCCTCGCGCTGCGGCGTCTCGCGGACTTTGCCGAACATCTCGCTGCTGGAGGCCTGGTAGAAGCGGGCCTTGGGGCACTCCTGGCGGAGGGCGTCGAGCAGCCGCGTCACGCCGAGGGCGGTGAACTCGGCCGTCAGCACCGGCTGCTGCCAGCTGGTCGGCACGAACGACATGGCGGCGAGGTTGTACACCTCGTCGGGCACGACCTCGCGGAGGACGGCGGCCAGCGAGGTCTGGTCGAGCAGGTCGGCCTGGAACAGCTCAAGCCGGTCGCGCAGGTGCTCGATGCGCTGAGAAGTTCTCGGTGCTGGAGCGGCGGACGACGCCGCAGACGCGATAGCCCTGGGCGAGCAGCAGCTCCGCAAGGTAGCTGCCGTCCTGGCCGGTGATCCCCGTAATGAGAGCGGTCTTGGTCATATGCGCCGTCCTTGGCTGGAGCCGGAACCGGATATCGCAATTTACAGGCGGGCGGGGTATAGCGACGCCGCCGCGGGGCGTCAAGGCCGGCGCCGGGCCGGCGGGCGGACGCCCTCCCACTCCATAGTCTAAGCGAAGCGGCGAACCGGCAGAAGGCCAACCCGATCCGCCGAGGACCGTCCGACATGTCAACCCGCGTCTTTTTGCTGCGCCACGGCGAGACCGCCGAGCCGCTGGTGTTCCACGGCGCCGAGTCGGACGTCGGCCTGAGCGAGCGCGGCCGACGGCAGGCCGAGGCGGCAGCGGCCGCGCTGGCGCCGTTCGCGCCGGCGCAGGTAACATCGTCGGCCATGCTCCGCGCCCGCGACACGGCGGCGCCGATCGCGCGGGCCTGCGGCCTGGCGCTGCGCGTCGAGGCGGCCTTGCACGAGCGCGCCGTCGGCGCTCTGAGCGGCACCCCCACCAACGGCTCCGACGGCGTCTGGCCGGACACCCTGCGGCGCTGGATCGACGGCGACACAGGCTACGCTCCGCCCGGCGCCGAATGCTTTGACGCCATCCGCGACCGCGTAAGGCCGGTATGGGACCGGCTGACGGCGGAGCGGCCCGACCAGACGCAGGTGATCGTGGCGCACGGCGTGGTGTGCAAGGTGCTGCTGGTGACGCTGCTGCCGGGAATCGGCCTGGCCGACTGGCGGCGGCTGGTGGTCCACAACGTCGGCGTGACCGAGTTGGTGCGGGATGGGGAAGCGTGGTGGGCGGTGCGCATGAACGTGCCGCCGGCGGAACTGACGGTCGCATGAGGGGCGAGCGGCGGGGTTCATCCCCGCCGTTTGGACCCAAACCGCCGGGATAAACCCGGCGGCTCGCTCGGCTCGCCTTACTTCCCGTCCGATTTCTCCAGCGTGGCCAGCTCGTAACACGCCGCCTCCTGGTCGTTGCGCAGGAAGAGCCGGTTGCCGGCCAGGGCAGGGTTGTTCCACGTCTTGCTCTTGAAGGCCGGCAGCGTTCCGAGCTTGTGATACCCCGACGGGTCGGCCTTCACCAGCGCGACCTCGCCGTTCTCCGCCTGCACGATCAGCAGGTCCTCGACGAGCAGCACCTGACCGTGGCCGTAGCGGTCGCCGCGGCCCGCCTGCCACACCGGCTTGCCCTCGTCGTCCAGGTCGATGCAGGTCAAGGCGCCGTCGTCCAGGCCGTAGGCGTAATGATCGCGGACCACGGGCGTCGTGAACTTGGTCCGCATGTGAGTCGTCGTCCAGACCTCCTCGGTCGTCCATTTCTCGCCGTCGTGCATGACGTGGAGCAGCACGCCGGGCGCCCCGTAGCCGGCGGTGATGAGAAGGCGGTCGCCGGTCAGGACCGGCGGCTGCGACGCCTTGGCCGGAGTCTGCTGCCATTGGTACGTCCACAGCACCTTGCCGTCGGCAGGGTCACAGCCGGTGACGGTTATGTCGTTGACCGAGACGATCTGACGCTTGCCGTCGAACGTCGCCAGCAGCGGCGAGGCGTAGCTGGCCCGATCCGTGCCGCCCACCCATTTGCGCTCGCTGGTGATCACGTCATAGGCAGCCAGGCTGCCGCCCGATCCGCCCGAGCCGAGGCTGACGACCACCAGGCCGAGGTCGTCGATCACGAGCGGCGAGGCGCTGACGCCCCACTGGAGGTTGCCCTCGCCGCTGTCCTTGAGCGTGTCGTGCGACCAGAGGAGGACGCCGGTGGCGGCTTCGAGGCAGTCGAGAATGCCGGTGGCGCCGTGGGCGAAGACCTTGCCCTTGGCGATGGTCGGCGTGGCCCGCGGCCCGTCGCCGCCCATGCGGGTCGAATCGACGAAGCGGACGGTGTTGGCGTGCGTCCAGACCGGCTCGCCGGTCTTGCGGTCGCGCGCGACGATCAGCTCGTCGTCGCCGCGCTGCTCCTGGGTGATCGCCAGATCGCCGGCCACGGCGAAGGCGCCCCAGCCGGCGCCGATCTTCTGCCGCCACTTCTCAACCGGCGGGTGCGCCGCCCAGTCGGGGTCGAGAAAGACGCCATGAACGATCGCGTTACGCTCCGGCCCGAGGAACTGGGGGAACTCGTCCGGCCCGGCCGTCGCATCGCGCCCCGTTGGGATCGCGCCCACGGACAGCTTCGGTAGCCCATAGTCGGCCGGCTTCGCCCAGCGCAGGCGGAATTGCAACCCCATGTCGCCCCAGGCGCCGTCCACCGTGAACAGCGCGAAGAACGCGACGGCGGACAGCGCCGCCAGCCCGCCGACGGTCAGGCGGAGCCGCCACGACCGCCCGCTGAAGAACACGAGCCACGTGAGCAGGAGGATCAGGGTCAGTCCGCCGGCCGCGACGGTGGAGAGGTTGTGGATGGCCGTGTCACCAGGGAACGGCCCGAGCTGAATGAAGGCGATGAGCGCGCCCATCAGCACCAGGATCGCGGCGGGCATCCACCAGCGCCACTTGCGGCGCGGCGGCAGGGCGGCAGGGCGAGCGGCGGGGTTCATCCCCGCCGTTTCGGCCGGCTGAATAGTGATTCCGGGCTGGGGCCTGCCGCCTTCGACACGGTCGGTGATCTGGTGCTCGTCCATCGTTCGGCTTCTCGCGGGTGCATTCTTCGGAAGTGCCTGCCGTCCGGGGAGGTGCGTCGGCCGAAGCGGCTCCCCATTATACCTAGGGGCGGGCCGGCGACTCGTCAAGCCTCATCCGGTTCGCGCGAGCGCGGGGGCCGCCCCGCATTCCAAGCCGTCTGCAATACCTGACCGCAAAGTATGAATATAATAACTCACCGCGTCGGCAGGTCCGCGGAACGCCCCTGGATTCTTCGGACCCCACCCGGCCGTTTCCAAGACTATAATAAGCGTTGACGCCACGTGAGCATTCGGTTCGGGGGCCGCCGTTCGGCCGCCGGACCCTGCCGTTTCAATGGAGAGACGCCCATGGCCAAACAAAGGGAGGCCTCCCCGACGACGGGCGCGGCGCACGACCCTTCCGTCTGGGGCATCTTTACCCGCCTGCTGCATCAATTGGATGCGGCCGCCAAGGCCCGCGACCAGATCGCGGACGCTTTGGAGGCGATCCGCCAGGCGACCGGAGCCGACGCCGTTTGCTGGTTCGACGAAAGGACCGGGGAGACGCTGGGTGTTCCCGCCGCAGAGGCGTCCCCCTCGCCGGAGCGGCGCCGGGCGGTCCTCCAGGCCCTCCTGGCCAAGCACCCGGACGACAAGAAGCCGCTGCTCTGGCGCAACACCCGCCCGGCGCCAGAAGGGTCAGAAGGCTCGGAAAGCGCGCCGCAGAGCGCGGCCGCGGTTCACCTCCAGCCGTCGCGGCCAGGCTGGATTTTTGCATTGAGTTTCCGCGCGAGGCGGCGCTTCGACGCGAACGACCTCAACCTCATCGGCCTGGCGGGAGCCATGCTCCTCAAGCAGGGCCAACACTCCCGCGGCCACGCAACGCTCAAGGAGTCGCTCCTCGGACTGGTCCACTGCCTGGCCGCCGTGATCGACGCCAAGGACGCCTGCACCGCCGGCCACAGCGAGCGCGTCAGCCGGATCGCGGTTCGGATCGGGCGGCAGATGGGCCTTTCCGGCCCGGTCATCAGCGACCTGCACCTGAGCGGGTTGATGCACGACGTCGGCAAGATCGGCGTGCCCGACGAGGTGCTGCTCAAACCCGGCAAACTGACCGCCGAGGAGCAGGCGCGCATCCGCGAACACGTCCTCATCGGCGACCGGATCGTCTCCACGATCAAGCAGTTCGCCCGGCTGCGGCCCGGCGTCCGCAGCCACCACGAGCGCTGGGACGGCCAGGGCTACCCGGACGGCCTCGCCGGCGAAAACGTCCCGCTGCTCGGCCGCGTCCTCGCCGTCGCCGACTCCTGCGACGCGATGATGTCCGCCCGACGCTACCGCGGGGCCATGTCGCCGCCCCAAATCGACGCGATCCTGCTCAAGCACGCCGGCGCCCAGTGGGACCCGAACGTGGTGCAGCACTTCATGGGCTGCCGCCAGGACATTTACCCGCCGATCTACCAGAAGGGCATCGGCGAGTCCGCGTTCCACGCGATCGACGACCTCATGCAGGGCTTGAAGGACGGCTCCTCGACGTTCTACCGCCTGGCGGACGGCCAGGCGCCGGAAGACCCATCCCAGTAACTCTCGTTTCCGCCGTTCCGGCGCGGCGCAGGAGGACCGCCCGAGATGACCCGCCGCGACGACGACACGGACGAATGCCCCTACTGTCGCCGCTCCATCTATGATGACGCGGTGCAATGTCCGTATTGCGGCAATTACCTTTCGCGCGAGGACGCGCCGGCGCGGCGGCCGTGGTGGATCGTCGTCTGCGCCGTCCTCTGCCTCGTCGCCGCGCTGTGGTGGATATTGCGGTTCTGAAATGGTCGCCTCACGCCGTCAGCGCCGCGACGGCCGCGTCGAAGTCGGCGGCGAAGCGGAAGCGGTCGTCCAGCTTGACCGCCTCGAAAATCATGTGGACGGCTGGATCCA
The DNA here is from genome assembly GCA_963823075.1 of uncultured Planctomycetaceae bacterium. Taxonomy (GTDB): domain Bacteria; phylum Planctomycetota; class Planctomycetia; order Gemmatales; family Gemmataceae; genus UBA4732. Next base: position 549,090 of record CAWGKE010000010.1, on the reverse strand, counting down.
CGTCGCACAGCACCAGGCCGGCGCCGAGTTCGGTCAGGTTGCGCTGCACCCAGTACAGCTTGGCCAGGAAGACGCTGTACAGGCACTCGGGCGACTTCGGCCCCAGGCTCAGCGCCACGCCGCGGCACGGCCCCGACCGGGCCAGCTCGATCAGCTCGCGCGTCATGTCGTGGATGTCCGTCTCCTCGATGTGGTGCGACCGCAGACGGACGCAGTACACGTCCCCGCGCTTTTCGATCAGGAGATGAGGGTAAAGCGGCGTCATGGGCGTTGTCCTCTCGGGGCGACTGTCACCCCCCTGTGACAGCACTCTTGCTGTTATAGGAATTATGGCCGCATCACGCGAGCAGGGGAAGGGGCCTTCTTCGGGACGGGACGGCCGGGTGGCTCCGTCCAAATACGGCTGAAACAGCCGTGGCGCACGGGCCGTCCGCCTCCGGTTCGCCCAGCAAGGCGCCATCGACGACCGACGTGGCCCGCACCGCCACGCGCCGCCGCAGCAGCGCCGGCGCGTGGCCGCGGAACACCACGGGAACGTACCGGCAGGCCGTGCCGCGGACGAAGCCGGGCCGGCCCTCCTCGGCCCCCTCCACCAGCACGTCGAGCCGGCGTCCCACGAGGCTGCGGAGATAGGCGTCCGCCAGCTCCGCTTCCAGCCGGCGCAGGCGCTCGCGGCGCTCCGCCACGATCGCCGGCGGGACGGCGTCGGCGAACTCGGCGGCGGCGGTCCCCCGGCGCGGGCTGTAGGAAAAGACGTGGATCTGCATGAATCCGGCCTCGCGCACCGCCCGGCAAGTGGCGTCGAAATCGGCGTCGGTCTCGCCGGGGAAGCCGACGATGACGTCGGTGCTGAGGGCCGGTCGGTCGAGCGCCGCGCGGATGCGGCGGCAGCGTTCGAGGAAGCCGGCGACGCGGTAGCGGCGCTTCATGCGGGCCAGCACGGCGTCGGAGCCGCTCTGCAAACAGAGGTGCAGGTGCGGGCAGACGCGGGCTTCCTCCGCCACGGCCCGCACCAGGTCGTCGCGGGCCTCGGCCGCCTCCAGGCTGCTCAGGCGGATGCGGAAGTCGCCCGGCAGTCGGCCCAGCCGCCGCAGCAACAGCCACAGCCGCGTCCACTCCGATCGCGGCCGGCCCCGGCTCAGATCGACGCCGTAGTGGCCGAGGTGGACGCCGGTCAGCACGATTTCCTGATAACCGTTCTCGACCAACCGACTCACTTCATCGGCGATCTCCTCCATCGGGCGGCTGCGCACCGTCGGCCGGACGTGCGGGATGATGCAGTAGCTGCAATTGAGGAGGCAGCCGTCCTGCACCTTGACGAAGGCGCGCTGGTGGCCGTCGAAGCGCGACACCCCGGCCGGCGCCGCGACGACGCCGAACTCGGCGAACTCCTCGGCCAGCCGTCCCTTGTCCACGACGACGCGCGTCACGCCGGGCAGCCGGCCCACGGCGTCCGGGTCGCGCGTGGCGTAGCAGCCCATGACGACGACGGCCGCGCCCGGGTTGTCCCGGTTGAGGCGGCGCACCGCCTGGCGACTTTTCGCATCGCCTTCCTGGGTGACGGTGCAGGTGTTGACGACGCAGAGGTCGGCGGCTCGCCCTTCGGCGGCCTCGACGTAGCCGGCGGCTTCCAGCATCTCCTTGACGTACTGCGTCTCATACTGGTTGACCTTGCAACCCAGCGTGACGAGGCGGCAGGTGCGCGGCGCGTTCATGGGAGCAGGCCTGTCGGACGGAAGGACGCGGGCACGACGCTGAGGGTTTCTTACCCGCTGCGGGCGCGACGGCCAGCCGTAACGAAGAAAACCGGCGCGCGTGTCCCGGTACAAGGGTTGCCGACGGCGCCGGTGGGCGCGACATTTCCGGGCGCACCGGCGCCAGCATTGCAATCAACCCCTGCGCGCCGATTTCATCGGGAATCGCAGCCCGAGCGAACCGCCGGACGGCGCAAGCGACGATAAGATTCCTGTCGAGGGCGAACCCGGCCTCTGCCGGGGTACGCCTGTTCATGGAGGCCGTCTCATGAAGCTCTTACGCCGCGCAGCGCTCGTCACCGTGCTGGTGCTTCTTCTCCTCGGCGTCGGACTGTACATCGCCGCACGCATTTACCTCTCCTCCGAGGCCGTCACACGACAGGTCTCGACCCGGCTGCAAGCCATGCTCGGCGCCCCGGTCGAGGTGGACTCCGCCGACGTGGGCTTGACCGGCGCCAGCACGCTGCACGGCCTGCGCATCTTCGAGCCGGGCGACGAGGACAAGAAGGCGCCGTTCGTTGTGATGGACGGCGCCACGGCCGACGTTTCCGCCCTGGACCTGCTGCGCGGCGTTTCGCCCGGCCAGGTGACGCTCAGCGGCGCGTCGATCGCCCTGCACTTTGACGCCGACGGCAACCTGCTCACCCGCCTGCCCCGCCCGAAGACCACCGGCGGCCCCATGCCGCGCCTCCACATCGACAAGGGCCGGCTCACGCTCAACCAGGACGGCCGCAAGCCGATGATCGTCCAGGGCGTCCAGGGCGACCTCACGCCCGACGGCGCCGATCTCAAGGCGGCCGGCTCGATCGACGACCCGTTCTGGGGCGCCTGGTCGCTCAGCGGCTCTCTGGCGGGCGAGTCCGGCGTGGTCGATATGACGCTGGACGCCAAGGGCGTGGCCGTGGACAAAGCCCGCCTGACCGGCCTGCCGTTCGTGGCGCCGGTCGTCTGGGATGAGGTGATGGTGGAGGGGAAAACTCCGTGCAATTTCAACCTCCGCCTCCAGCTCCGGGACCACCCGACCATCCATTATCGGGTGCAATGCGCCCTGACGACGCCGTGGTGCGAGTGAACTCGATCGACCTGAACGCCGACCACGCGGCCGGCCAGGTCGTGGTGGACGACAATCTGGTGCAGATCCGCGGCGTCCACGGCCGTTTCGCCGGCGGCGCCATCATCACGGACGCCGACCTCGACTTTCGCAAGCCGGCGTGGGTGCTGACGTTCTCGACCGTGGCCCTGGATCAGGCCGTCTGGCACGAGCTGCCGCCGTCGTGGGTCGATGCGCTGCTGCCCGAATTCCTGAAGGACTACAAGCCGGACGGCGTGTTCAAGGGCCGCGCGACCGACCTCCGCATCGCCCTCGAAGACGGCAACGTCCGGCTCGGCGGGACCGGCCAGGGCGAAATCGACGACGTAACGCTCAACGGCACGCCGCAGCCCGAACCGATCAAGGTGACGCTCGGCACGAAGAACGGCAAGTTCGGCAACGTGACGTTGAATGCGAGGCCCGGCCTGCTGGCGCCGGTGCTGGCCGCGACGGTCGCCGGGAGTGCGCCATGCTTTCGCGGCCCGTCGCAGTCGCTGATGAGCCACGCCATTCAGGACGGGCCGCGAAAGCATGACACCGCGGAGCCGCCGCCCGAGCTGACTTCGGCAAGGCCGACGGACCTGCTCCGCTGGGTGACGGAAACGGCGGCCTGGATGACGAACCGCGGCGCCGGCGCGCTGGGCAAGGGCATGAAGATCGCCGGCGCCTGGCTGCGGCCGGCCGGCGCCCCCGAGCCGAAACCGGAGTATCTCACCCTCGACCTGTCGCTGGAGAATATCGACCTCGGCCAGCTGCTGCAACGCCTGAAATTCCAGCTTTCCTTCACGGTCGAAGGCCGGCTGACGTTCAAGGTTCACGCGGAGTTCCCGGTCAACACGCCGGAGGACCTGAAAAACTACCGGCTGACCGGCACGGCCAGTCTGCCGCGCCTGAACGTCGCCGGCGTGGAGATGGCCGACGTTCAGACGCGGCTGCACCTGGAAAACGGCATTCTGGAGCTGCAGGAGCTGAAAGGAAAGGCGCTTCCGCCACCCCAACCCAACCCTCCCCCGCAAGGGGGGAGGGAGAAAGATGCACTCCCTCCCCCTCCCGTGGGGGGAGGGCAGGGAGGAGCCGACGCGGCCGGCGCGTTCGAGGGGACGGCGCGGATGGAAGTGGCGCCGCTGGGCGATCTGTCCGGCAATATGCACGTCGATAAGTTTCCGCTGGATGTGCTGCTGAGCCGGCTGCCGGGCGCGAGCGGCGTGGCGGAAGGCGCCTTCTCCGGCCACGTCGAAATGCGCGCCGCCGTCAAGACCCTCATCGACCCGACGACCTGGCACGCAACCGGCCAGCTCAGTTCGGATCGCATCGCGGCCTACGGCCTGGCGCTGACAGGCGTATCGACCGACGTGTCGGTGGAGGGCGGCGCGGCCAAGGTTTCCGGCCTGAAGGCGACGCTGGACAAGGCGACCCTCAGCGGCGACGCCTCGTTGACCTTGGCCTCGCCGTGGTCGTACACCGGCGCGCTTTCGGTCAAGGGGCTGGACCTGACGGCGGCGCAGCGCCTGGCGCCGGACTTCCGGCCGCCGTTCGACGTGGGCGGCGCCGCGGACGCGACGGCCGACCTGCGCGGCGCGCTCAGTCCCCTTTCCGTGTCCGCGTCGGGGACGGCGAGCGGCGCCGACCTGGCGCTGAATCGGCTCAAGGTCGATTCGCTGTCGCTCAAGTGGGGAATGGACGGCGACCGCGTGAAGCTGACGGACGTGAAGGCCAAGCTGTATCAGGGCGAAGTCTCGGGTTCGGCCGACGTGCCGACGCGAGCGGCGACGGCCGGCGCCGTGGACTTCCAGCTCGATGCCGTGGACGTGGAGGCGCTGGCCAAGAGCCTGCCGTCGATGCCGCTGCGGTTGCAGGGCCGCGCCTCCGGGTCGATCCAGGCGACGATTCCCGCCGCCGGCCCCGACGGCCAGCGCCAGGCGACCGGCAAGATCGACCTCAGCGCCAAGGCGCTGACTGTGCAGAACATCCCGACGGACAACCTGCACGCCGACGTCGCTTACAAGGCCGGCGTGGCGGAGTACCACATCAAAGGCGACAGCCTGGGCGGCCATTTCACGCTGGACGGCAAGGTCCCGTTCACCGGGGCGCAAAAGCCGCCGACGCCCGGCGGCGGCGACGGCGCCCCGCCGGACAAGGACCAGCCGAAAGGCGGCGGCCGCTTCCGGTTCGAGGGAATTCAGCTAGCCCGTTTATCGCAAGCTCTGGGTCTCGGCCCGGCCATCGGCCAGCTGCGCGGCCGGGCCGAAATCGATCTGCCGTTCCAGGTCGGGCCGGACGACGCCCTGACCGGCGCCGGGACGCTGATCGTGTACAACCTGCGCTTTGGCGACGCGCTGCTGATGGACAGCCTGAGGGCCGATCTGGTGCTGATAAATCAGACGGTGCAGGTCCGCAACCTGAGCGCGGCCGTCGGCCAGGGAAACTTCCGCGGCGTCATGGTTTACAACCTGCACGATCCGAATCGAAGCTATTTCAACCTCCATTTGGAGCAGGTCGATGCGTCGGCGCTGCTGGCGTCGTTTCCCGACCTGGCGGCTCAGGTGCAGGGGCCGGTCGATCTGCGGCTGCGCGGCAACCTCGGCCGGAGGTGGCACGGCAGCGGCGAGGTGGACCTGACGCGCGGCCGGTTGTTCGGCGCCGTGGTGGACGAGCTGCATTTGCCGGCGACGTTCGAGTTCTCGCCGGCGCGGCAGAGCGGGCGGATCACGATCCGCGACGCCAACGCCCAGCTGGCCGGCGGCCGGGCGACCGGCCAGGCCGAGTTCGCCTGGTCGGGCGGCGAGGCGCCGCGGCTGGTGGGCGAGGCCCGTTTCAACAACGCCGAGGTGCGGTCGCTGGTCAAGCCGGGCGGCTCGCTGGGTTCCTATCTCGTGGGACGCTTGACCGGCCGCGTCGATTTCGGCGCCGACAGCCTGCGGTCGCTGGACGACCTGGACGCGACGGTGGACGCCACGCTGGCCGATTCGCAGGCGCTGGAAATCCCGGTGCTGAGCGCCCTGGCGCCGTACCTGGCCCCCGGCCAGTCGGCGACGACGTTTCAGAAGGGCGACCTGCGCGGCCGGCTGTCGCGCGGCATTTTTCGGCTGCAACGGCTGACCCTGAGCAGCTCGATCGTGCAGATGGCCGTCGTCGGGACCGTCAACACCGCCGGCCGGCTCGACCTCGACGTGACCGGCGGCATCGGCACGCTCGGCGTCAACCCGGCCTTCTTGCAGGCGATCGGCCTGCGCATCCCGGCGGTCGGCCCCATCCCGGTTTCGCTGCTGCTGGAGGCCAGCGCCCTTCTGTCCAACCGCGTCATTCACCTGCGCGTGACCGGCACGGTGCGGAACCCGAACGTGCAGATCGCGCCGGTGCGAATCCTGGCCGAGGAGGCGGTGCGCTTCTTCGTGCTGCAAAGCGGGGCGCCGGTGCCGTGAATCGAGGGCGGCCAGCTCCTTGCGAATCCAGACAAGGTTCCAGAGCTTCACCTCGCCGCGTCCCCGGAAGCCAGCGTGCCTCCGTCGGGACTGAACGCCAGCGCCTGTATGTCGGTGTAAGAGACCTCCCCTTCGGCCACTGTCTTGCCCACCTGCCATTCGGCCACTTTCTTGCCCGTCGCCGCGTTGAACAGCATAATCAATCCGTGGTCGGATGCCGCGATCAGGCTGCCGTCCGGATTGATCGTCGCCACGCATCCACCATGGAAAGTGACCTTCGTGTTCCACCGCGACAAAACCGTTGGATCGCTCGCCACCATACCCCCGATCCGCTGCTCGATAGCGCTCGAGAATACTTCGGAATCCGACCAACCGCGCAATTTCTTACCCGTGGCTGTCTCATTGAGGGTGAAGACCATGTCGCCTTGGTCTAACGGGTACACCAAGAGGAATTGGGCGCCATCCGCCCCTAGAGTGATTCGCGTCTCACAATCTGGAAAAGCGGCACGGCCTCGGGCACCCCATTCCAACTTCCCGGCGGCGACGTTCCACAGCACCGAATCCCTTCCTCCCATGGTCAAGGCATGCTGGCCATCTGGCGTAAACTGCATCGTGGTGCTGTACTGACCGTAGTTTGCGTCTCCGTCCAGTTTCGACCCGTCCCAGATGGCAAGGCCTCGGCCCGGTTCGCGTCCCACAGCTCAAGGGAGCAACCCTCCGAATACATTTTGGGAGGATAATACAGGTCGAACTGGCATAGCAAGCGCGTGCCGTCCCGACTCATTGCCGCGTTATGCAAACGGGGCACTGACCCTTTCTGTTGCAACAGCCGGTCCGTGAAACCGGGATGCTTGAACACGATCGAACGCTGCGGGGGTTCGAGTTTCCGCAAGGTAAACACTTCATTGTCCTCGTGCCGGTTGTTCGGCTGCAAGACCCAGGTTTCGGTATCGCTCGCTAATAGCAAGGATCCCTTCGGCAGGTCGGCGGCGTTCGGTTTCAAGGCGATGCACTTCTCGCCAGGCGTAACGTCCCAAAGCGTGTAGCCGTTGGTTACTGGCGTTTTATCGCGCCGCGCTATCGCGTTTGGATACGTCGGGCCCGTGGTCAGCTGGGTCCCACCGTGGAGAAAGCGGATCGAATATCTCCCGCCTGCGCCGGTCTGGCAGCCGGGCGCGCGGATGACCTCGCTGAACTGCACATACATATCGCCCCATACCGGTTCCCACGACACCGGTTCCCACGACGGGCCGATCATTTGCTCCGCGCCTGCCGTGATGATCCAACGGCCGTTCCCACTCCACGCCGAGTAGCTGATCTGGCGGCAGTATAGGATTCCCGCCGAATCGCCGAGGTCCAAATCATAAAGCAACAACGCATGATACCCGTCATGCATGCCGCAGAAGGCGAGCAACGTTCCGTCCGGGCTGAAGGAGGCCTGGTTTTTCAAGACATACCAGTAATAATGCCCATCACTTCCGGTGTACTTGGTTCCTATCGGCAGGGTGGAAAGGTAGCCTTTGCGCTCCCAGTCGTAGACCTTGACGGTCTCTCTGGTCTCGGTATCGACGTAGGCCATGCGCCGGCCGTCGGCGGACACCGACACGTAGTCCGGCAGCGGCAAGGCGACGCCTTTGCACTCCTCGACGGGCTTGCCGGCGGCGGCGTCCCACAGTGACAGCCCTCGGTTGGTCTCATCCGGCCGGGCCGAGGCGACCACCGCCCATTTGCCGTCGTGGCTGGCGCCGAGGAGAGTCAGCCCCTCCGGCAAGGGAATCTTTGGCACGGCGACCGTTTCTTCGCTCGGGAGGCGGGGGTCGTCAGGCGCGAAACTGCTAGCAGAGATGGCGGCCTCCCGAAGAAGCCAGGGGGGTCCGGTAAGCATCGCAGACGTATTGGGCCACTGGCTCGATGCCAGGCATCGTGATCGTTTCTATGGCCTGCTTGCGCTGGGCCAAACCGTTGCTCCAACGGCCCGCGCCCTGGGCGAGCGCCAGCTTGAACTCGGTAAGCGCGTTGTATCGGTCGCCGCTATGGCGAAAGGCATCCGCAGTGCGCAGGGAGGCGTCCGCTGCGGCCATCTGGCTCGTCAGGAGTAAAAGGCAAATCGCCACCACGGCACCCAGCAGCACCGCCGTCGAAGTCAGTGCCAGGCCCGGGTTGCGCCGGCACCAGCGCCACAGCCGCACGGGCAACCGGATGCGCCGGGCCTTGATCGGTTCGCCCCGCAGCCAGCGCTCCAGGTCCTCCGCCAGCGCCTCCGCCGAGGCGTAGCGCTGGGCCGGCTCTTTCGCCAGGCACTTCAGCACGATGGTTTCCAGGTCCCGGTCGATCGTGCGGTCGAGCGTCCGCGGCCGGGCCGGCTCCTTCTCCATCACCTGCAGCAGCGTGTCCAGCGGCGTCGGCCCCCGGAACGGCGGTCGGCCGGTCAGCAGCTCGTACAGGATCGCGCCCAGGCTGTAGACGTCCGCCGCCGTCGTGAGGTCCTTCTTGGCGGCGGCCTGCTCCGGCGCCATGTAGCTCGGCGTGCCCACGATCGCCCCGGACTGCGTCATGCCGCTGTCGCCCGTCGACCTTCTTCGCCAGGCCGAAGTCGGTGACGTGCGGCTGGCCGTCCTTGTCGAGAGGATGTTGGCCGGCTTCAGGTCGCGGTGCAGGATGCCGCGCTGGTGGGCGTAATGGACGGCCCGCGCCACCTTCGCCATGAGCTGCACCGCCTTCTTGCGGTCCTTGCGCAGCTCCTCGACGCGGTCGGCCAGGCTGCCGCCCTTCGATCAGCTTCATCGAGAAGTAGTGGCTGCCGGCGTGTTCGCCCACCTCGTAGATGGGCACGATGTTCGGATGGTCGAGGTTGGCCGCCGCCTCCGCCTCGCGCTGGAAGCGCTGCACGTCCAGCGGCGTCGCCAGCTGGCCGGCCAGGATCATCTTCAGCGCCACGACGCGGTTGAGGCTCACCTGCCGGGCCTTGAAGACCACGCCCATGCCGCCGCGGGCGATCTCCTCGAGGATCTCGTAGTCGCCGAAGTAACGCACGTTGTCGCCGAGCGCCGGCACGCCGTCGGTCGGGCCGTCCGCGCCCACGGTCGCCGATTCGGAGGCGGGCGGCGCGACCGGCACGGCGAGCCGGGCGAACTCCTCGCGGTTGGCGAAGAACGAAGCGAGTTCGTCGGCCAGGTCCGGATGCTCCGCAAGCAGCTTCTGACGGTCGGGCGCCTGTCCCGCTTCGACTGCCTGGATGAAGGCGGCCAGCACCTCTTGCAGGCGTTGTTCCCGGTCGGACGGATTCGATGGCGTGTCGCTCATGGTGTCACTCACGGAGGCGAGGGTTTTCTTCAACTGCTGCAAGCCGCGATGGATCAATCCGGCGACGGCGCCGGGCGTGCGGTTCAGCCGCTCGGCGATCTGGGCCAGCGTCCAGCCGTGCCAGTGCTGCAACACCAGGGCGTCGCGGGCGTCCGGCGGCAACTGCTCCAGGGCGTCGGCCAATTGCAACGCCGTCTCCTTGCGCTGGACCTGCTCGCTCGGCGACGACTGTTCGGCCGCCAAAAGCGCTTCCAGCCGCGCCGACGAAGCATCGAGCGCCTGTTCGCGGTGGACGTCGCGGGCCTCGGTACGGAGTTTACGGACCTCATCCGTCAGGTTATGGGCCAGCAACCGGCGCAGCCAGGCCGCCTGCTGGGCCTCGTTCCAGTCGGCGACGCGCTGCCGCGCCAGGTGCGCTTCCAGCAACGTCTGCTGCACGACGCCCGAAAGGTCGATCTTGCCTTGCAAACGCGGGTCGATCTGGGCGCACGACAGCAGGGTCAGGTAGGCGCGGAACCGTTCCAGGTCCGGGTCGGCCATTGCCGCTCTCCTGAATGAAGCGTGACGACGGCCTCTATTCTGCGCTGGAATCGCCGATTTGTTGCAAGAAATGTTGCTAAGGACGCCCGAAACAATAACTTGAGCAAGTGTCAGTTGGGCGCAATGGTCCGTAGTTCCAATCGCCGCTGGAAGTCGGCCTTGGTGATCTGAAGGGATGCCATCTCTTCGTCACTCACCTTGGCTCCTGTCTCATAGCAGTTGGTGTCCAGCACCGCCTGAAACTTCAGAGTCCCGCTTCGGTGGTGGTATGGGCAATCAGGCTTACGATCACCTCATGGCTCACCAGCGGTCGTCCCCGCCAGTTCTGCGTGATGTGGCAGAACAGCCGGTGTTCGATCTTGTTCCACTTGCTCGTCCCCGGCGGCCAGGTGGCTCACGCTCAGCGGAGTCGGACATCTTCAACCAGCCGTTTCTCTCATCTCCTCCTCCACCTTTTTCTCTCTCTTCTCTCCCTCTTCTATCTCCTCGAATCAGCCCGACGGCGTCGGCCAGCCCTTGCAACGCCATCTTCCACAGCCGCGACCGACTGCCGTTGCTCCCCCCGCCGTCCGCCGTGATCAGCAACTTCCGGCGACGTGGGAACCTCTTGGCGCCCATCCCTGCCCACCAGCGCCGCAGCGTCTCGGCCGCGAACCGCACCGTGTCGTGGTCGATGCCCACGCTCACCCAACCCTGGTTGTGGGTCAGGTCGTAGACCCCGTAGGGAATCGCCTTGCCCAGAGCCGGATCTTGGAAGTCGTGGACCCGGACCTCTTGCGGCTGGCCTTTGGGCCGCCACTCCCGGCCGCCGTTCTTGAAATCCCCGACCAATTCCTTCTTCTTGGTGTCCACCGACACCACCGGCTGCCCCTGGCACTGGAACAGCCGCACCCGGTCGTTGATGTACTCGAACTGGGCGTTGCGATCCGGGTGCGCCGACCCCTCACGGGTCTTGCGGTTGGACTGGAGGCTGTAGCCCGCCTCGTACAGCAGCTTGGCCACGGTTCGGTCGCTGACCGCGTGCCCCTGCCGGTGCAACTCCTCGGCCAGCTTCGCTGTGCTCTTGCACGTCCAGCGCAAGGGCGATTCGGGGTGCCCCCGCGTCACCGGCTCGACCAAGGCCTCCAGCGCCTCTGCCAGACCGGGGTCGGTCTCGGTCAGCGGTTTGCGCCCGCCGCCCGGTCGCCGCACCCGCGGGCTGGGAGGAACGGGCGTGGTCTGCCGCGACCGCTCGCCGATCTCCGCAATGCCGGCGGCAATGGTATTGCGCGACAGCCCGGTGGCGCTGGCAACCGCCGAGACGCCACCCCAGCCCAGGGCGAGAGCTTCCGTGGCAGCCCACTGGCGACGGAGACGCTCGTCCATGATCGGCTGAAGAGTTCCATACTTGGTCCGCAGTCCTTGGAGGATGGTTGCATCGTGCATCCTCACAGACTACGAACTCAGAAAAACTTGCTCAAGTTGTTCTTTCGGGCGTCCTAACCGAGCGTTCCGACCACCTCGGGCACGCTCGCCGCCCCCAGCTGGGCCAGCGCCGCCGGCAGCCCCTCCACCACGCGCACCGACGCGGTCGGGTCGTAGAAATTGACCGTGCCCAGCTGCACCGCCGTCGCCCCGGCGACGAGGAACTCCATCACGTCGTCCAGCGTCGCAATGCCGCCAACGCCGATAATGGGGATTTTTACGCTCCGCGCTGTCTGCCATACCAGCCGCAGCGCCAGCGGCTTGATCGCCGGGCCGCTCAGGCCGCCGGTGACGTTGCCCAGCACCGGCCGCCGCCGACGCCAATCCACCGCCATGCCGACGAACGTGTTCACCAGCGATACGGCGTCCGCCCCGCCGTCGGCCGCGGCCTGGGCGATGCTCACGATGTTCGTGACGTTCGGCGTGAGCTTGGCGATCACCGGCAGCGGGCAGACCTCGCGCACCCGCCGCACCACGCCGCCGAGTCACCTCCGGGTCCACGGCGAAATCGACGCCCCCGGCCACGTTGGGACACGACAGGTTCAGCTCCAGCGCCGCCAACCCCTCTTCTCTCCCGATCATCTCCGCCATGTCCACGAATTCTTGCTCGTTCTTGCCGGCGATGTTGGCGATCACCGCCGTCGGCAGCGTGCGGAGGTAGGGCAGATGATGATGGATGAAATGTTCGATGCCGTCGTTGTCGAGGCCGATGGCGTTGAGCATTCCCGACGGCGTCTCGACGGTGCGCGGCGGCGGGTTGCCGATGCGCGGCTGGCGCGTGACGGTTTTGGGGATGACGCCGCCCAGCCGCGCGAAATCGACGAGGCCGGCCATCTCCCGTGCGTAGCCGAACGTGCCCGAGGCCACGAGGATGGGATTGCTCAGGCGAAGGCGGCCGAGGGTGACGGAAAGGTCGGCCATGACGCCTCAATCTTGATTGGTCCCATGGGTTATAGGACTTATAAGTCCTATAAGTCCTAGGGAACCAAAATCCTCACTTCCTCTCCAGCGACTGCGCCGCCGGCTGGAGGTCGCGGTCGAAGAAGGTGTCCCGGTCGCGGATGATGGCCTGCGGCACGAGCTGCGGGCTGACCGTCTTGCACGAGGCGTTGCGCTTGATGGCGGTGCCGATGGCCAGCACCTCCACGAAGCTCGTGCCGACTTCGCTGATGAACAGCTTGACGCCGATCACGCCGTCCGCCTGCAAGCCCTCGGCTTCGCGCCGGATGTGGTCCAGGGCGTTCTCGCGCGCCTCGTACACCAGGCGCGTCATGGCGTCCAGCTCGCCGCGCTTGAACGATCGGAAAAAGGTGCTGAGGCCGCCGGCGAAGCCGAGGGCGTAGACCGACGTGCCCAGCATCAGCCGCACCGGCTGGTAGCCGACGTGGGTGAGGTTCCACAGCTCCTCGCCCGTCAGCTCCGACGTGATCGGCCGGTCGGGGTTGCCCAGGATGGGGTTGTGCGAGGCGGTGCCGACCATCAGCATTTCCTTGACGCCTGGCCCGAACGGCAGGATGTGCGTCAGAATGTCCACCACGGCGTTGGCGCCGCGCGCCTTGGCTTCGGCTTCGAGGCGCGTCCAGCGCCAGGTGGCGCGTGTGGTTGATCATCTGCGAGACTTCCTTGACCTCGCCGCCGCTGAAGCCGCGCAGCGCCGCCATGATGCCGCGGCCGAGGCCCAGGGCGTAGGCCACGTTGCCCATCACGAAGTGCCGCGGCTCGTAGCCGGCGTCGATCTGGCAGTAGAGGTCCTGACCGGAGCAGGCGGTCGTGAAGAACGGGCCGGTGTGGGTCGTGTTTTTGACGGACGAGCCGACGGCCAGGAACTCGACCATGCCGGTGAGGTTTTTCAGGTCGGAGACGACGCCGGTGATGCCGTTGGCGTTGGTGCGCGTCGCCTCGTCTTCCATGCGCTTGAGGGCGGCGTGGCGGCCGTCGGAGATGAGGTGCGTGATGGAATCCAGCTCGCCGCCGGTCATGGTCTGAAAGCCGGTGGCCAGCCCGCGCACAAACCCGAGCGAGTGGACGCTGTTGCCCAGCACCAGCTCGCCCGGCGACCAGCCCTTGTGGGCGAGGCAATAGATCTCGTTGCCGGACAGGCCTGTGAGCAGCATGTACGTGGTTCCTTCAGAGGTTCAGCTTCTCGCCGGCGCGGATCCGCTGTACCTTTTCGATGATCGCGGCGCCGCCGCCTTTATACAGTAGTTCGCCGCACGCCGCTAATGCTTTCAAATCCATCTCAGGATTTGACTCGATGATGCGCAGGAAGTCGTGGGCGTGCATGTACTTGTCAGGGTTGCTCCATTCAAGACCGATCATGGGACCGAACACCATGGCCAGCGCCGTCTCCACGGTAGCAATGAGGTACGACCGGCGCCGGGCCTTCACGGTGACGGTATGGACCAATGCTCTTCGCAAAATGGGCTGAACCGATTTCAGCAGGTCGATAACGGGTCCCTGTGGATCAGGGTCGCACAACTTCATCCCAATTTCGTGGATTTCCGGTCGGAGATGTGGAAAGGCGGCGAGCAGCGTCCGGACGGCCTTCCGGTGGTTTCTGGCAGCGACAAGGACCGCCGTTTCCCGCGCAGCGCGCGGTTCTTGCATCCAGCCCCCAAGCGCGTGCGATCCGACGAGCACAGCTCGAACGCCGGCGCGATCGAGCGCGGTCAAGACATCCAGAGGCTTGATGTAGTTCGGAACGCAATACGCCGATATGGCTGTCGAATCCTCCAGGCACTGGAAGTGCGATCTCACGGCTCTTCCAGGTAAGTATACCCGTCCAGCCCCGCCTCGTAGAACCGCAGCATCTGCCGGGACTCCGTCAGGTTGATCTTGCCCGCCCGCACCGCCCGCTCCACGTCCTTGCGCAGGCTCTCCTTGAGGTTCTCCGCGTTGTACTGCACGTAGGCCAGCACCTCGCGCACCGTGTCGCCCTTGATGAAGTCGTCGAAGCTGACCTCGCCGTCGTCGTCGATGCTGACGTGTACCGCGTTGGTGTCGCCGAACAGGTTGTGCAAGTCGCCGAGGATTTCCTGATAGGCGCCCAGCAGGAAGGCGCCGAGGTAGTACGGCTCGCCGTTGAAGGGGTGGACCTGGAGCGTCTTGCGCACGTCGCGCAGGTCGATGAACTGATCGACCTTGCCGTCCGAGTCGCAGGTGATGTCGCCCAGCACCGCCCGCCGTGTCGGCGCTTCGTTCAACCGGTGGATCGGCAATATCGGAAATAGCTGCTTGATCGCCCAGCTGTCCGGCATCGACTGGAACACCGAGAAGTTGCAGAAATAGGTGTCCGACAGCAGCGCCTCCAACCCCTGAAGGTCCTCCGGAATGTCGTCCATTTCGCGCACCAGCCGCAGCGTCTTGCCGCACACCGCCCAGAACAGCCGCTCCACCAGCGCCCGATGCTCGATGTTCAGCGAGCCGAGGTTGAACATGTCGATCGCTTCGTCCACGGCCTGCACGGCGTCGTGGTAGCTCTCGATCACGTTCTTCTTTTTCAGGTCGCGGTGAACCGCGAACAGCTCGCCGACTTGCTGCGGGGCGTCGGCCGGGACCTCCGGCGGGGCGTCGAACTGATCGAAGTTGGACACGCCCAGCACGTCGAAGACCAGCAGGCTGTGGTAGGCCACCACCGCCCGGCCCGACTCGGAAAGGATCGTCGGGTGCGGCACGCCGGCCTCGTCGCAGACGCTCTTGACCCGGAACACCACGTCGTTGGCGTACTCCTGCAAGGTGTAGTTGATCGACGACTCGAAGTCGGTCTGCGATCCGTCGTAGTCGATGCCGAGGCCGCCGCCCACGTCGAGGAACTTGACCCCGGCCCCGACGCGGTGCAGCTCGACGTAGACGCGCGTCGCCTCGGTCAGCGCACTTTTGATGCTGCGAATGTTCGTGATCTGGCTGCCGAGGTGGAAGTGGACCAGCTCCAGACAGTCGGCCATGTCGCGCTGCTTGAGGTACTCGACGACGTCCAAAACTTCGGTCAGGGTCAGGCCGAACTTGGATCGGTAGCCGGCGCTGGAGCGCCAGCGGCCGGCCCCGCGCGCCGCCAGCTTGACGCGCACGCCGACGGCCGGCCGGATGCGCAGGTCCTCGGCGTGGCGCAGAATCAGCTCCAACTCCGTGAACTTCTCGACGACGGGGATGATCGGCTTGCCGATCTTGCGGGCCAGCATGGTCATGCGGATGAATTCGTCGTCCTTGAAGCCGTTGCAGATGATCGGCGTGTCCAGGCCGTTGGTCAGGGCCAGCACGGCCAGCAGCTCGGGCTTGGAGCCGGCCTCCAGGCCGAAGCGGTAGGCCTTGCCGAAGTCGAGGATCTCCTCGACGACGTGCCGCTGCTGGTTGACCTTGATCGGGTAGACGCAGCAGTAGCCGCCGCCGTACTCGTACTCCATGATCGCCTTCTGAAAGGCGTCGTGGATCTCGCCGACGCGGTGGCGCAGAATGTCGGTGAAGCGCAAGAGGATGGGCAGCTGGATGCCGCGGGCCTGCAACTGGTCGATCACTTCCTTGAGATCGATCGACGGGTCGGCCCGCTTGTTCGGATGGACGGTGACGTGGCCGGCCTTGTTGACTCCGAAATATCCCTTCCCCCAGAGGCGGACGCCGTACATCTCGATGGCGTCCTGGACCTTCCATTTGTCCATCAGTTCCGTTGTAGCGCCTTTCGGCATGTCGTGAATCTCCACCAAGAAGGGGGGGTCGGCGTGTGGGGCGGTGTGATGGGTCGGCCGCCGGGACGGGGCCGCGAGAAACCGGCGAAAGCCCTTGGGCGACAAGGGGTTTGACCCAATCATCAGTATAGTTCGCGCCGGCCGGCGTCAAGGAGAAATCAAGGGCGCAAACGGCCCGGCGGCGGCGGCGCGACGGTACATCCCGACCTCCCGGTTCAGGGGATGCGGCGGAAGCCGTTGGCGCCGGGCGCCGCCTCGTCGTGATCGCGCGCTTCGGCCCGGCGGCGGACCTCTTCCTCTTCGCGCTCGCCGGCCGTCTGCCGGAGCATCAGGCGGCCCCACAGGAGGTAGTGGGTCAGGCCGAACAGGGCGATGGCCGCGGCGATCCAGAGAAGGTGGACGGCCCAGCCGCCGGTGGCCAGCACCAGCAGGACCAAGAGGAAGCCCACGAAACTGCCGGTGAGCATGACGGCCAGGCACGACCCGCGCCGCTGCTGGTCTGCATTGCCGTTCGGTTCCATGACGCCTCCTCACCGGGGACGCGGAGCGATGCTCTCTCATTTATAGGCGGGGTGGCGCGGCCTTGCCAGGCGCCGTTCCAGGGAGATCGGCTGACAGTTGTTGTGGAGGCGGGCGCGAGGATTTACCTATGCGATGATGCTGCAAGGGTTTAGCAACTTGATATCACAAATTGTGATATCAAACGGCAGCGGGCGCCCCATTGTCTTTGTCTCCCCAACGGCTATTTTGTTGGCATGGCAAAAGCAACTCCCGCGACGATCCGGGCGGAGCAGATCGAGCGCACCATTCAGATCGTGCGCGGCCAGCGCGTTCTGCTCGATTCCGACCTGGCTCGATTTTACGGCGTGACGACCGCGGCCCTCAATCAAGCCGTGCAGCGCAACGCCGAACGCTTCCCCAGTGATTTTGCGTTTCGGCTTACGCAGCAAGAGTTTACAGCTTTGATATCACAAACTGTGCTATCAAAGGAGGGGCGCGGCGGGCGCCGCCAATTGCCCTGGGTCTTCACCGAACACGGCATCGCCATGCTCTCCAGCGTCCTTCGTTCCCCCACGGCGGTGCGGGTGAACATCGAGATCATGCGGGCTTTTATCCGGCTGCGTCGGCTGCTGGCGACGCCGGGCGAGTTGGTGGAGCAGATCACCAAACTCGGCGAAACCGTCCAGCTGCACGGCGACCAGATCAAGACCATCGTTGAGGTGCTGCGCCAGATGATGGAGAAGCCGCCCGAACCGGCGAAGGGCAAGATCGGCTTTCAGCGGCCGCCGGGGTGAATCCAACACCCCGACGCATCCGGGGGCGGATGCAGGCAAGAAGTGCGCCCCCTATTGGCCTCCCTGTTTGAACTTTCCCGCCGGCGTGGTATACCCACCCGTTCCCGGGTCTGTATTGGGCGGCTGGTTCTTCATTCGCGGGGGCTCCTGGTTGCAGCCCACAAGGAGTCCGGCGAGCAGCAGCAGGCCGGCGAGCAGGAGTGGTCGCAGGGAGCGCATGGCGAATCCTCGCAGTTGGTGGGTGTGGGCGGCCGCAACGGAATTGGGCCCGCGCAGGCAGGCTCCGCCTCCGTAGTCAGGGGATGTCCGGCTGCGGCTGGCCGTCGTTCATCCCCGACGCCGCGATGAAGGCGTTGAAGTCCGCCGTCTGGCTGATGCCGCGCACCGACCCGTCGGCGAAGGCGAAATTGACGATCCCGCCGTGCCGGCTCTGGAACTGCCAGAAGTCGATGTAATCGTTGCCTTGCGGGCCGTATACGGGGGCGAGGCCCCACTTGGTAGCGAGCCACCCGGCCCCCATCCAGGACAACTCCGCATCGCGCGTGCCATTCGTGTGGACGCCGGCGAGGTACTCACCGAAGGCCATTGTGTTCGAGAGGCCGTCGGTGATGTCGGTGGCGCGGGTCTTGGAATTGGCGTAATAGATGCCGGTGTACTGCGCCACACTTGGGCGTGGGTCGGGTCTCCGGGCTGAACCTGTCCGAAGGCCCCTCCGACGCCCAGGTAGTTGCTGCGTCCAAGCTCCCGTCCGTAGTTCGGTACGTTGAGGACCACCTCATTGCAAACGTACCAACCGACCGGGGGAGTCGTGTTGAACAACGTGCCATCGATGACGCCCAGCTGAGGATTCGAGTCGCCGCCCATGTTGTCGGAGGGACACAGGAACGTCTTGATCGTTGTGTTGGCCGCCTTCGGGTAGCCTTTGCCCGTGCCGTTGTGCATCGTCACCGGTACAGCGGGATCCTGGAAGTCCCAGGGCCCATAGCCGTAAGCCCAGGCGGGGCTGGTGGTGTTGAGCTGGAATAGGCCGGGATCGAACTGGTAAAGGGCGTTGTAGGTGTTGCCCTATTCGACGTAGGGCAGCAGGTAGGCCAGGCAACCCGTGTACGGGCCGCTCCAGGGCTGGGGCCAGTTCCACTGCGGGTTGGGATCGACGGAGTTCGGGCTGACGTTCAGCCCCGGGGGAAAGTACCCGTGTTCGGACTCGTAGGTGTGGGCGGCCAGGGCGATCTGTTTGAGGTTGTTCTCGCAGGTCATGCGGCTGGCGGACTCGCGGACCTTCTGGACTGCGGGCAGGAGCAGTCCGAGCAGGACGCCGATGATGCCGATCACCACCAGCAGCTCAAGCAGGGTGAAGGCCGTTCGTCGTCGAACCCACATGGGGGAACTCCTTGGTTGATGGCCGCTTCTTCGCGGGAGGGGAGGACGTTCTCCCCTCCGTTCAAGGGGTCTTCTTCCCGACTCGTGCCTCCAGGTCGCCGACCAGCTTCCCGAAGTCGGGTCGTCGCCGCAGGGGGTCCAGGGCGGGGTCGGTGCGGAGCCGGTACGCGTTGTCGAACCCGGAGACGATGAGGCCGCGCAGGGCCTGCACCGCCCGGCCGGCGGGGTCGTCGCGGCCGGCGTGGTCGGGCAGGGACGAGGCCAGGGCGAGGCGGCAGGCCAGGCCGTACTGGCAGCTAGGCTCCTGCCGGGCGAGTTCCCCTGCCAGGAAGGACCAGACCGATTCCGGGGAGGTCGGTGGGCACTGTGGCTCGCCGTCCCCGCGGAGCAGGCCCTCGGTCAAGGCGACGGCCTGTTGCACGGCCTCGCGTGCGGCGTCGTCCCGGCCCAACCGGGCCAGCGCCGCGCCTTTCCGGGCGAGGAGGTCGGCCCACCGGCGGCGCGGTTCCGCGGCCTCGGGGACGAAGGGCCTGGGTTTTCGGAAGAAGATGGCGTCCCGGAACTGCCGCAGGTCAACCTTGCCAGATTCGTCCTGCGTCGCCGCGAAGGGATTCGCCGAAGCCTGCGTCAGGACCCGGTCCCGCTCCTCCCGCACGAACCGCTCCTGGTCCGGCAGGACCGCCTCCACGCATTTCAGCGCCTCAGTGGGGCGATCCGCCTGGAGCAGCAGGCCGGCCAGGACGGCGGCCGAACCGGCCGCGTCCCCCTGGAAGGCTCGCGCCGGAACATCCGTCGTCGCGAGAGTCTTCCGCTCGGCCAGGATTTGTTGCTGCTCGGCGATCCGGGCGTCGCCGCTGAGGTCCCGTTTCAGGAAGCGGCCGCGGGCCAGGGCCTCCCGGTTCCCCAGGGCGTCGCGGCGGAGCGAGCGATCGCCCGGCGCCTCCTGGATGGCTTGCATCAACTTTTCCCGGGTTTTCTGGCACGTCGCCAGACTCGCGTCGAGGTCTCCGGTCTCGAGCTGCAGGCAACCCAGCACGTGGAGCAAATGGACGTACTGCGCCCGCAGCTGGCGGCTCGTGTGGGGGCCGCCGAGAACGTCCTCTCCCTCCCGGTCGATCTCGCCAAGCAGATTGACGGCCTCGCCCGTCCGGCCGCACCGGTACAGGGTCTCCCCCAGGAAGCCGGCGGCCAACAGCCGGGTGGCTTTGTATTCGGGAACGAACGGCTCGTCTCGGACCACTTCCTGCAATCTCTCCAGGGCCTCCCGCAGAGCCGGCTCGGCGCGCGCCGGCCAACCGAGTTCCGTCTGGATTCGGCCGGCATGGAGCAGAGCCAGGGCCAGCCCGTGGCGAAACGGGCCGGCCCGTGGATTTTGTTCCAGCAACTCCCGATAGGCCGCGATCGCTTCCTGCAGCACCTGGGCGGCTTCGGCGTTCCGCCCGGCCCGGTTCAGCAAGACCCCCTGCCGGGTATAACCACGCGCGAGTGGAAGGAGGTAGCGCGCACGATAAACGCTGAGCGGTCCGGGATTCGCCAGGAGGCTAATTCTCCCCAGGGGGTGCCGCGTCGGGTCGAGCGGAAGCTGCCCCTCCATATCGTTCCCCGAATTGTTCAAAATGTTGAGCACTTTTTCACTGACCTCCAGGGCCTGCTGGTTGTCGTCGAGGCCCGTGCTTGTGTCGCCCAGGTCGCCATCCACCGTGGCGCGCACGGCGTAGCTCCGTGCAAGCAGGTCCAGGAATTGGATGTTCAGCGGCTCCTCGTCCCGCAGCGGTTTCAGAAGCTCGATCGCCAAGTCCACCTCCGCCTTCGCCTCTTCGGGCCGGTCTGACTGGGCCAGGAAGTTTGCTCGCGACTGGTAGGCGTGGGCCAGGCCAAACCGCAGGTCCCGGTTCGTCGGGTCCTGCCGAACCAGTTCCTCGTGCTCCGTCACGGCCTGATCCAACAGCGACTCCGCCTCCCCCATCCGGCCCACCAACTCGGCGTCCAACTCCCCCAGCTGCCGCTTCGCCTCCGCATACATGTGCCGGATGTGCGGAGTCCCGGGCCGATCCTTCAGGAACTGCTCATAGTTCCCGATGATCTCGAGCAGCAGGTCCTGCCGCAGCGGCTGCGACGCCGACTCGTTCAGGAGCAGGTCCTGCGTCACAGCCGCAAGGATGTGTTCCGACTGCGTTTCGACCATTTCCAAACTGGCCTGCGTCTCGCGGTTGCTCCTCTCCAGGAGCACGTTCCCGACCGTCAGGCCGATCACCGCCGTCGCAAGCAGCACCACCGCCGCCGTCACCCGCCGCGGGCGTTTCCGCATCCAGCGCCGCAGCCGCGCTCCGGCCGGCTCCGCATGGGCCTTGACCGGTTCGTCCGCCAGCCATTCTTCCACGTCTTCCGCCAGGGCCTGCGCCGAGGTGTACCGATCCTCCGGACGCAACGCCATCGCCTTGCGACAGACGGCGTCCAGCGCCGCCGGCGCCGACCCGTTCACCTTCCGCGGCGGCAGCCACTCGCCGCGTTCCACCTGTTTCAACACCTCGTCCACCTTCCCGTGGAACGGCGGCCGGTTCGTCAGCAGCACGTACAGCGTCGCCCCCAGGCTGTACACGTCCGTCGCCGGGCCAAGCTTCTCCACTTTTCCCGCCGCCTGCTCCGGACTCATGAACGCCGGCGTCCCTGCCACGCCCACCGTCGCGTGTGCGCGCCCGCCCCCCGCCGGGTTCAGCGGCCCTTCCTCGCCCGGGGCTGCCGCGCCGGCGTCCGGTCGGCCCACGACCTTGGCGAGGCCCCAGTCCACCACGAGGGTCTCGCCGAACTTCCCCAGCATGATGTTGTCCGGCTTGACGTCCCGGTGAAGCACGCCCCGGCTATGGGCATACGCGATCGCCTGACAGACCGCTACCAAACGGCCCAGCAACTGCCGGAACCCCAGGGAGTCGAACCGAACCGGGGCGTTGTCATGGAAACGCTTAGAGCCTATCCCAAAACCCGGTCGGAGGGTATAATATAAGTAGCCACTTATCTACCTAACCGGAGCAGAGTCATGGCCGCTTCTCGTGAAACGGTTGTCGATACTTTCCGTATCCCGGACGCCCTCTGGGAACGCATCGAACCCCTGTTGCCCAAGGTGCGCCGCTCCCGCAAGGGGGGACGGCCGCCCTTGCCCCAACGCCAGGTGTTGGACGGCATTTTCTACGTCCTGCGTACCGGCGGCCACTGGAAGGCCGCCCCGCCCGAGTTCGGCTCCGGCAGCAGTCTGCACCGCTACTTCCAACGCTGGCAAAAGCGGGGGCTGTTCCGCCAGCTGTGGCAAAAGGCCTTGCACGAGTACGACGACAAGATCGGCATCGACTGGGAATGGCAGAGCCTGGACGGGACCATGACCAAGGCCCCGCTCGGGGGGAAAAAAGACGGGCAAGAACCCCACCGATCGGGCCAAAAAGGGCACGAAGCGTTCGCTGCTGACGGACGGCCGAGGCGTGCCGCTGGGCCTGGAGGTGGCCGGGGCCAACCGGGCCGACATGAAACTGGTCGAAGCCACCCTGGACAGCATCCCGATCGAGCGACCCGAGCCCACGCCGGAGAAGCCGCAGCACTTTCTGGGGGACAAGGGGTATGACTACCCCTCGGTGCGGGAGCTGGTGGCCCGCTGGGGTTACACAGCCCACATCCCGGTCAAGAAGCGCCGGGGGGCCAACAGGACGATTGCAAAGTCTATTTTGGTCGTTATCCTGTTGACTGGACGCACTTTGACTATTCCGCACCCGGAAGGACTCCTATGTCTGCCGCACCCGCCACGACCCTTCTCGCCGCCTTGCAGCTGCTAACCGATCCTCGCTGCCGCCGCGGCATCCGCCACCCCTTCGCCGCCGTCCTGGCCCTCACCTTCCTCGGCCTGCTGTGCCGGCAAACGGACTTCGCCACCATCGCCCGCTGGGCCAAGGCCCACTGGGACGCCCTGCGCCCGGCCCTGGGCTTCACCCGCCGCTACGCCCCCCACGCCACCACCCTGACGCGCGTCACCGCCGCTTACTCCTTGGCCGAGTTCCAGGACGCCCTGTGCCGCTGGCTGGCCGGCCTGCTCGCCCGCGAGCCGGTGCGGACGGCAGCCGTGGACGGCAAGACCAGCAAGCAGGGCCACGACGCCGACGGCGACCCCATCCACGTCCTCAACGTCTTCGCCCACGACGCCCATATCTGCCTGGCTCAGTGGGCCGTCGGCGACGGCAAGGAGACCGAGCCGGAGGTCCTCAAGGCCCACCTGGGCGAGCTGTTCGCCGCCCACCCGGCGCTGCGGCTGTTGACTGGCGACGCCCTGTTCTGCCAGCGGCCGCTGGCCCGGCTCATCGTCGAGGCCGGCCGCGCCTACCTGTTCGCGATCAAGGACAACCAGCCCGATCTGCACGAGGCCGCGCAAACGGCGTTCGCCGACGCGACCCCCGAGACGGCCGACGCGGGGACGCGAGAAAAAAAGGGGGCGCGGTGGTGACGCGGCGGCTGTGGCTGGATGTCGAGACCGCCGACTACGCCCGGGAGAAGCTGTCGTTCCCGGGCCTGCGGATCCTGCTGCGGGTCGATAGCGAGACGCGGGGCGGCGAGGCCGATCCGAAAACGGAGACGCGCTACTTCGCGACCGCCCTGGACCCGGGGTGCGTGACGCCGGACGGCCTGCTGGCGGCGGTGCGCGGCCACTGGCAGGTGGAGAACGGCTTGCACTTCATCAAGGATCGCTGGTGGGACGAGGACCGGCACTATAGCACCCAGGCGGGGGTGGCGCTGGGCTTCGCCGTGCTACTCAACGCGGTCGTGACAGTGCTGCGGGCGACCGCCGACCCGGAGGACGACCTGCCCCTGCGCACGCGCCGACGCCCTGGGCTGGGATGTCGAGCAAGCGATTGACCTCATAGCCCGAAAGAAGTTGTGACTATGCAATCCTCCTGGGGGGGCCAAGGCGGAGTCGAGGGAGAAGATCCCCGGGTATCGGGCGCGGCGCTGGGTGGTGGAGCGGACGCATAGTTGGATGAACCGCTTCCGACGACTGTTGATCCGCTGGGAGAAAAAAGTCCCCAATTACAAAGCCTTCCTCCACTTCGCCTGCGCCTGGATCACCTGGAGGGCGGCAGGGGTTTTGGGATAGGCTCTTAATCGCCGCCGCCAGGGTTTCGCCCCGGATGAAGCGCATGGCATAATAAGGCCTCCCATCGGGGTGGGAGCCCATTCCGTAGACCGGCACGATCCCCGGGTGCTCGAGGTTGCCGGAGATCTCCGCCTCCAGGACGAACCGCGCCCGACTCTCCTCATGGCCGGCGCGCCCCCGCTTGATCTCCTTGAGCGCCACCTCGCGGTGCAACTCCCCGTCCTGGGCCACGAACACCTCGCCCAGGGCGCCGGCCGCGTGGAACCGCAGCACCTGGAAGCGGCTCACCGGCGGGGCGCCAGAGGAAGAGCCAAGGCCGGACGGATCGGCCTCCTTCGCCGACGCCTCCCCGTTACCCGAGTTCACGGCCTCAAGGTACGGGCCTGTGCGCCCGGCGTCGGGGCTTGTGTCATTGGGGCCCGGCGCCGGCGGCGACCCGCCGCCCTCGGAGGAGCCGGGGAACATCTCGTTCAGCAGAGCGGCGGCATTGGGGAAGCGCGTGGCGTAGTCCTGCGCGGAAGGCGCCTCGCCGGCCTGGCGGCGGTAATGCACGTCCAGGCGGAGCAGCTCGCGCAACACAGCCAGCCGCTCCGCTCCTTCCGTCCCGCCCAGGAAGTCCTCCAGCCGCAGCTGCTGGCCCGACTGCCAGGCCTGTTCAAAACGGCAGCACGTCTCCTCCAGCCGCCACACGGCTTCCTCGGACAGCTCGGCCAGCAACGCGGACGACTCGGCCATGCGCCACCTCCTGATGAGGTAATCGACAAACAGGGCTGCAACCCCTCATCATGGGCTTAACAGCCGCCGAATAATGGCCAACCGGCGTTCGATGGTCGGTGTCGAGCAGCTCTGCTTCTGCGCGATCTCGGCGTTGCTGAAGCCTTCCAGTTTCCACACCGCCACCTGGCGCAGTTTGGGTTCCCGCAGCCGGCCGAGCAGGCTTTCCAGTTCCTCGGCCAGCAAGGCGGCCTCCTCCGGCGTCGGCTCGTCGCCCGCCAGACCATCGAGGCCGGCCGCGCCGCCGTCGCCAGCCGGGCTGAGGGCCGAGTCCCCGCCAACGTCGCCGCCCCCGCGCTTGTCGCGTGTGTGGTGTTTGATGAGGTCGGCCGCCTTGCGGGCCGTGAGGATGACCAGCAGCGCCCACAGGCCGTCGCGGTCCTTCAGGTCGGGGAATTGTCCCTGTTCGGCCCGACGGCAGAAGCTGTCGAAGGCGCTGAGGGCGGCGTCCTCCTCGTCGGCGACCCGGCGCGACGTGGATTGCAGTTTCTTGCGCCAGGCCGACCAGGCGCGGGTAGTAGCGCTGCCAGAGCAAGGCGACGGCGTCATGGTCGCCCTGCTTCAAGCGCGCGAGGAGGGCCGTGATCGAACCAGGTGCATTCGGAGCGGAATTCGGCATCGACACGGGCCACTCCTTGGACCAGGGGGTGCTGTGCCTGAACGCCTTCAAAGTAAATCGCTGAAATTTGCATACGGAGTGCCGGGATTTTTGACAACGGGGCGCCGTGCCTGACCGCCGCTCCGGCACGGCGGCGCGGATGAACGTCGAATCCAACCGCTTGACGCCCCCGCTCGCCGGTGAGACAATCCCGCACACCAACCCGTTCATGTCTCGCCCTCTCCAGGAGGCATCCCCATGACCACCGCGACCCGTGAAAAGAGTCGAACCGTCAAGCCGCCCAAGGTCAAGGATCAACCGCTGTTCATCGGCGGCAAATGGTTGGACAGCGTCTCCGGCAAGACCTTCGCCACCATCAACCCCGCCACCGGCGAAACCATTTGCCAGGTGGCCGAGGGCGACAAGGCCGACGTCGATCTGGCCGTCAAGGCCGCCCGCCAGGCCTTCGAGGAAGGCCCCTGGTCGAAGATCGAGCGCCGCCGAGCGCGGCCGGCTGCTGAACAAGCTCGCCGACCTCATCGAGAAGCACAAGGAGGAGCTGGCCGCCCTCGAATCGCTCGACAACGGCAAGCCCTACCGCGACGCGCTCGCGCCGACCTGCCGCTGACCGTCAAGTGCTACCGCTACTACGCCGGCTGGGCCGACAAGAACCACGGCAAGACCATCCCCGTCGAGGGGCCGTACTTCTGCTACACGCGCCACGAACCGGTCGGCGTCGTCGGCCAGATCATCCCGTGGAACTTCCCGCTCTTGATGCAGGCGTGGAAGTGGGGCCCGGCCCTGGCGTGCGGCAACACGGTCGTCCTCAAGCCGGCCGAGCAGACGCCGCTGACGGCCCTGCGCGTGGCGGCCTTGGCCCAGGAGGCCGGCATCCCCGACGGCGTCGTCAACGTCGTTCCTGGCTACGGTCCCACGGCCGGCGCCGCCCTCAGCGGACACATGGACGTCGACAAGGTCGCCTTCACCGGCGAGGGCCGAACCGGCCAAATCATCATGGAGGCGGCCGCGAAGAGCAACCTCAAACGCGTCAGCCTGGAACTGGGCGGCAAAAGCCCCAACGTCGTCTTCGCCGACGCCGATCTCGACGCCGCCGTCGAGGGCGCCTACTTCGGACTGTTCTTCAACCAGGGCCAGTGCTGCTGCGCCGGCAGCCGGCTGTTCGTCGAGGAGAAGGTCCACGACTCAGTTCGTCGAGAAGGTGCTGAAAAAGGCGAAGTCGCAGAAGGTCGGCGACCCGTTCGACCCGGAAACGACGCAAGGGCCGCAGGTGTCGCAGGAGCAGTTCGACCGCATCATGGGCTACATCGACGCCGGCAAGAAGGAAGGCGCGAAGCTGCTGACCGGCGGCCAGCGCGTCGGCGACCGCGGCTACTTCATCGAGCCGACGGTTTTCGCCGACGTGAAGGATGAAATGAAGATCGCCAAGGAGGAGATTTTCGGGCCGGTGATGAACGTGCTGAAGTTCAAGGACGTGGATGAGGTGGTGAAGCGCGGCAACCAGACGTTTTACGGCCTGGCGGCGGCCGTATGGACGCGCGACATCGGCAAGGCGCACCGGCTGGCCAACGGGTTGCGGGCCGGGACGGTGTGGGTCAACTGCTACGATGTGTTCGACGCGGCGGCGCCGTTCGGCGGCTTCAAGATGAGCGGGATCGGCCGTGAACTCGGCGAGTACGCCCTGCAACTGTACACCGAGGTCAAGACGGTGTACGTGAACCTGGGGTGAGTGCGGCGGCTTGGCTGGTTGGCCGCGACCCGAAGGGGAGCGCGGGCGGCGACGCGCTCCCCTTCGGGTCGCGGCTGAACGGACGGCGTTTCCGCCTTTCCGCCCGCCGGTTCGCCTGTTATATAGCGCATGGGACGAGAAGAGTGCGGACCTTCGCCCCTCCCGCAAGAGGGCGGCGGCCGCCGGAAACCGAACCGACGACAGGAGGTGACCGATGCGACCCCGAGGGCTGGCCCTGAGCGCCCTTCTTTTGGCCGCGGCCCCGCTGGCCGCCCAGCCGCCCAAGACGCCCCCCGCGACCCCGCCCGCCCCGCCGGCGGCGCCGGCCGCCCAGCCCGCCGACGCTCTCGACGGCTACCTGACCCAGTGGCAGCAGACCATGGAGGGCGTCCAGGCCCTCAGCGCCACGCTCAAGCGCACCGTCAAGGACCAGACCACCGACACCGAAAAGCACTCCACCGGCTTCACCAAGTATCTGCGCATCGCCTCCGGCGGCACGACCCAGAACCTTGCCCTGCTGCAAATGACGCCGGAAGGCCAGAAGGACTTCTCGGAGCGCTTCGTCTGCTCCGGCGCCTTCCTCTACCAGTTCATCCCTTCCGAAAAGGAGATCGTCGCCCACGAGATCCCCACACCCAAGAGCGGCCAGGTTTCCGACGACAACTTCCTGTCGTTCCTTTTCGGCATGAAGAAGGAAGACGCCAAGGCACGATACGACCTCAAGCTCGACCACACCGACGCCAACTACATCTATGTGACGATCCTGCCGCGCTACGCCGCCGACAAGGTGGACTTCCAGCAGGCCCAGATCGTCCTGTTCAAGGACACGCTGTTCCCGCGCCGGCTCTGGTTCAAGGAGCCGAACAACACGGAAACCACCTGGGACGTGCTCCAGATCAAGAACAACGACACGAGCATCGACCGCCGCGAGTTCGACGCCCCCACGCCGCCCAAGGACTGGAAGCTGATCGCCGCGCCGAAAGATTCCGAGACGCCGCCGCGCGTCGTCCGGCCCAACGGCAGTTGACAGGCCGTCGTCGCCAAAGCTCAGTCTTGTCGGAGCCGCGACCGTGAGGGAGCGGGGAAGGTTCCTGTACCGTCCCCGCTCCCTCACGGTCGCGGCTCCGTTTTTCCGTCCGGCGCAAAAAAACTAGGACGGCAAACTCAACTTGAGACCCTCGGCGGACAAGCGATTTCTGGCGTTTTCCTGGGCCGCCCAGTTCAAGAACAGGCCGTTTTCGGGGCCTCTCAAGTTAAGTTTGCCATCCTAGAAAAAAATACTCCCGCGCCCGAAACGTTCGCGCCGCTGCGGTGTTTGAATCTGCGTACTCGCATCCACCCACCCGTTTCTGAGGACGAGGAGTTACCCCTATGCGCGGCATCCACACGAAGATTATGACCATCGGCCTGGTGATCCTGGCCGCCTCGCCGGCCCTGGCCCAGCGCCAGCGCGGTCCCCGCACGCCGCCTGGCCCCGCCCAGCTGCTGGCGATGCCCGAGGTGCTGACCGAAATCAAGGCCACCGACGACGAGAAGGCCGCCGTCACGAAGATCACCGACAAGTACAAGGACGACATCGCCGCCGCCCGGACCGCCATGGACCGTCAGAAGATGGCCGACCTGCGCAAGCAGGAGAACGACGACGTCGTGAAGGCCATCCCCACCATTTTCAAGGACGATCAAGTCAAGCGCCTCAACCAGCTCGAAGTCCAGGCGGCCGGCCTCGGCGCCTTCACCAAGGACGACGTGGCGACCGCGCTGAAGCTGACCGACGACCAGAAAAAGAGCATCAAGGACGCCACCGACGATCTCCAGAAGGACTCCCAGGACCTCTTCCAGAGCGCCCAGGGCGACCGCACCAAGATGGCCGAGATCATGACGAAGGTCCAAACCATGCGGAAGGACGCCCTCGACAAGGTCGTCAACGGCCTCACCGACGACCAGAAGAAGACGTGGAAGGACCTGACCGGCGACAAGTTCGACTTCCCCGCGCCGATGCGCGGCAATCGGCCGGGCGGCGCCCGCGGCAACCGCGGCGCCACCCCGCCCAACAAGGGCTAACCAGCCAACCCCCCCTCGCCCAGATGCACGGCGGCCCCCGTTTCGCGGGGGCCGTCTTTTTTTCCTTTTCGCTATTCCTTCCGCGACGCGGCGAATAGACTAATGGGTAAGTAGCCTTTCCGGGCGTCGGCCGGGTCGGGATCGACGCCGATTCGCGGATTCCACCACTTCCCCGATGTGAGGAGTCTGATGATGCGCACCGTCTTTGCCACGGTCCTGACGGGCGGGCTGGCCCTGCTGCTGGCCTCCCCCGCCCCCGCCCAGCCGCCCGCCGGCGGCTTCTTCCGCATGATGCAGCAACCCAACGCGGCCATGCTCCTGCGCGACCCGAAAGTGCAAACGGAGCTGAAGCTCACCGACGAGCAGAAGGAGAAATTCCAGAAGATCGGCGAGAAGTACAAGGACGACTTCGATAAGGCCCGGGCCGACATGGACTTCAAGAAGATCGGCGAACTCATGAAGCAGGCTGGCGACGACGCCGAGAAGGCCGCCCCCGACATTCTCCAGGCGGACCAGCTCAAGCGCCTCAAGCAGTTGGAGGTCCAGCGCGGCGGCCTCGAGGCCTTCAGCCGCGACGACGTGCAGACCGCGCTGAAGCTGAGCGACAAGCAGAAAAAGGACATCGACGAGGCCAAGACCGAGTTGGAGAAGGACGCGACGGACATGCTCAAGGACGCCCAGGGCGACCGTGAGAAAATGGCCGACGCCATCAAGAAGGTGATGGCCCTGCGGAAGGACGCCGTGGACCGGGCCGTGGACGGCCTGACCGACGACCAGAAGAAGACGTGGAAGGACCTGACCGGCGACAAGTTCGAGTTCAGTCCGTTCGGCGGGCGACCGCCGCGGCCGGGCGGCAACGACAAGTAGCGACGTTCGGGTGACATTCAACCAGCCCGAAGCGCAAGCGAAGGAATTGGTTCCCTCGCTTGCGCTTCGGGCTGGTCGGCGTTTGCGCCCTGCGTTACACTGAGTTTTTGCCGACCCTTTCGAGGTTATTGCCGTGAACGACGGTGAACGCTCCCTGGCCGTCTTTGTCGATTTCGAGAACCTGGCGCTGGGCTTCCAGGGCCGCCGCGACCGCTTCGACATCGTGCGCGTCCTGGAACGGCTGGTCGAGAAGGGCAAGATCGTCGCCAAGAAGGCCTACGCCGACTGGAGCCGCTTCCTCCCCTACACCGCCCCGCTGCACGAAGCGGCCATCGAGTTGATCGAGATCCCGCGCCGCGCCCAGACCGGCAAGAACTCGGCCGACATCCGTCTGTGCGTGGACGCCATGGACCTGGCCTACTCCAAGGACCACATCGACACCTTCGTCGTGGTGTCCGGCGACAGCGACTTTTCGCCGCTGGTGTCGAAGCTCAAGGAGCTGGGCAAGCACGTCATCGGCCTGGGCATGCAGCAGTCCACCTCCGACCTGCTGCGCGACAACTGCGACGAATTCATCTACTATGAGGATCTTGGAAAGACGCCGGACATGGCGCCGGCCGTGGACGCGCGGGTGCCGGAGATGAAGCGCAAGGCGTTCGCGCTCCTGATGGAATCGCTCCTGGCGTTGCGCCGCGAGAACAAGGAAGTGCTGTGGTCGTCGATGATCAAGGACACGATGAAGCGGAAGAAGCCGTCGTTCAACGAATCGTACCACGGCTACCGCAGCTTCAGCGAGCTGCTGGAGGACGCCAAAAAGGAAGGGCTGCTGGACCTGGAGACGGACAAGCGCAGCCGGACCTACGTGGTGACGCGGTTCGGCTCGGAGGTAGGCGCCGACGAGGAATCGGAGGCGGGGCCGGCCAAGAAGAAGTCCCGGCGGCGGCGAACCGGCGCCAAGCGCAAGGTCCCAGCCCCAGCCCCCGCCGCGGCGATGAACGCCCGCGTCCCCGCGGACGCCGCCGAGTCGCCGCCGGCCGCCGAGGCCGCCGCGGCGATCGACGAGGCCCTTCTCTTTTTCCCCGAGAGTCCGGCCGGGCCGCCCGACGCCTGACGCCGCCCGCCGATTTGCACGGCCGCCGACGGCGCACTAGACTTGCGCGCGGCGCGCTCGGCGCCGAGGGACGCGACGGCGTCCGACCCGGGGCCTTGGCGGGGCGAGCGGCAATGGGAAACTTCCACCTGACGGACCTGATGGATCTCCTGAGCGGGGCTTGGCCGGTCCTGCTTATCGGCCTCGGGACGGCGGGCTTGGCGTTCATGGTCGGCTGGACGACATTGCGGCGGCGCGGGGCCACGACGGCGACCGCTCCCGGCGCGGCCCTGGCGCCGGGAGCCGACCCGTTCCTCACCGGCCCCGCGAACGACCGCCGGTCCTCGACGCGGCGCGGCGGGCACCCGGTCACGGTGCAGTTGGCCGACCCGGACGAGAAAGCGTCGGCCCAATCGGGTTGGGTAGTGGATCGATCCGTGGGCGGCCTGTGCCTGATGGTGCCGCAGCCCGTGCCGATCGGCTCGTACTGGAAGGTGCGGCCGGCCGAGGCGCCGCGGACCACGCCGCCGGTGCTGGTCGAGGTTCGCACCTGCGTGGCCGCCGGCGCCGAATGGAAGCTCAACTGCCGATTCGACAAAACCCCGAGCTACGCCGTGCTGCTCATGTTCGGATGACCGACCCGGCGTGCCACGGCTCCCTAGCCGCGCCACGCCGTGTATCGAGCGTTTCGACGGCGGTCGCTGCCCGCCGACCCCAGCCCCTCCAGCTTCAATTCCCCCTGCCGCCGTGTGAAAGAATTTGCGCAGAATTTCATTGACGCGCTCTCATTCGCTGATATTCTACTATCTGACTCGTTAACCAGAACGTGGGAAAGGGTGGTGCGAGGCTCGGTTCGCACCGCCCGGCGCTGTCGGCGCGGGCTCCGTGCCGTTGCGGATTGGGTGTGGCAACGATCTGGCGTCCGCCAGGCCGCTATTACTTCGAGTTCCAGTTGACCTGACCCGGGCGCGGTCCACGAAGGGCCGGCGTCGGGCGCGGGTGGACCTGCCGTCCCCCCGCTCGGGTCCGGCGGAGGATTCAGCCTTGACGAACCACTCGACTCTCAGCATCAAATCGCGGGCCCCCAAGGGGTCGGCCCCCCCGTCCGCGGCGCCGCTCAAGGTGTCCGAGCTGACCATTCAGCAGCTGTCCAAGGTGTTCAAGCTGCTGGCCGACGAGAACCGCCTGCGCATCGTGCTGGCCCTCGCCCAGGACAGCGAGCTGCATGTCTCCGCGCTGTGCGACCTGCTCGAACAGTCGCAGCCGGCCGTCAGCCATCACCTGACCTTGATGCGCCTGACCGGACTGGTCGGCTACCGCCGCGACGGCAAGCACAACTACTACCACCTGGCGCACGGCTTCATGCGCGAGCTGCTGGAGCAGTTCTTTGCCGACTCCGGCAACGGCCAGCGGCAACTGCAATTCGACGACTTCGCGCTCTCCTTCAAGCGGCGCTGAGACGTGGTTCCGGCAGGGGCGAGCGGCGCGGCGTCAGCCCGCCGGTGCTTGCTTCACCGGCGGGCTGACGCCGCGCCGCTCGCCGATGTCTTGTCCGCCTTGCTGCACCTCCCTATGATATCCGTTCGAGATTTCGGGCCTTCGCAAAGGGATCGGTGAGCCATGTCCATCGACAAGAGCCTGCGCCGCAAGAATTCGCTGGAGCGGTCGCGGAACGTGCTGACGCGGGGCGAACGGATCAAAGTGTTGCAGGACGAGGAGCGCTGGCCGGACGGCCGCAGCCCCTACAACCTGCCGAAGGTGCGCGTGCTGAAGATCGTGGTCAAGAAGGCCAAGAAGGCCAAGGAAGAGGAAGGGGCGGCCGCCGAAGGCGCCGCCGCGCCGGCGGCCGCGGCCGAAACGAAGCCGGCCGCGAAGGCCGCCGGGAAGAAGGGCGGCGACAAGAAGTAACGGGCGGCGCAACGTACCGGCCCGCGGCGCCTTGCTGGCGCTGCGGGCCGGTTTCGTTTGCACCAGAGCGCTTACGGCCTTTTCGGCGCGTCGCCGTTTGTCGCATCCTTCAGCTTGCGGAGTTCCTCCTCCAGCTGTCTCACTTTCGCTTCGGCGGCCTGCCGATCAGCCTCGGCGGCGTTCAGCTTCGCCTCGATTTCCGCCTGTCGCACCTTGCTGTCCTCGTTCGCCTTGAGGAGATTGGCGCGGGCGACCTCCAATTCCGCCTGCCGAACCGCGACGTCGGCCTGGGTTTGCTTCAGGTCGGCGTCCGTCGCGGCGCCGGCCTTTGACAATCTCACCGTGGCTTCCTCCCGAGCCTGTGCCTGCTTGAGCGTGGCCTCCGCGGCCGCCAGCGCCGCCCTGGTTTGCTCGATCACCGCCTCTCCCTGGGCCTTGTCCGTCTCGGCCTTCGCCCTCAGTTCTTGCAGCATCTTTTGAAGAGCGTCGCGCTCGGCGGTTAGCGCCTTCGCCTGTTCCTCGGCCGTCTGCGACGCCTCCGTCCTGAAGAGCTTGCCGACGACGGGGAGTTGAATCAGCGGGGCTGGGCCGTAACTGTGCTGCCCGGACTCGCTCTTCGGCGCGTCCGGCTTCCGCTCCTTGCGCAGCTGCTCCACCTCGTCCAGAATACGCTTCAGCTTAATCTCCAGCTCGTCGAGGCGCTTGTCTGCGTCGGCCGGCGACGCGGGCACGACGGCGCCAGTCGGCACAGCGATCATCGGGCCGTTTTTGGGCACGACGACCCAGTTCCCCTCTTGCCCGATCCATCGCAGGATGTACTGCTTGTCCGCGCTAATGGCGACGGGCGGAGGAGGGGGCGCCGGGATCGGCCCATTCGTCGTCATGATGATTTTGCCGGTCCCCCCATCGACGACGATCACCTTCCCGGCCGCCCCGCCGGGTTGCGCCGTCTGGATCCGCTTGAAGACGTCCGCGTACGTCGCATTCTGGCCGTCCACGGACACGATGATGCGCCTCGGTTGTCCGTCGGCCGTCGCCAGCCTCGCCCGCAGCGCCTCCACCTTGGCGGCGATCTGGGCCGTTTCGGCCTGCTTCTGCGCCAGCAGCGCTTCCAGCTCTTGCAACTCCGCCTTGGCCTTCTCCATGTCTTCCGGCGACGACGGGCCAGCCGCGTCGGCGAATTTGAAGACCGCCACGGCGTCGGCCGGTTTCTCCTTTGCGTCGGGCTTGGCCGGCGGCTGCGCCCGCCCCCAGGCAGGCAGCAGCGGCAGTAACAGCGCGCCCAGGCCGAGGACGGCCAGCAGGCCGCGCCAACTCAGGCGCGCGGCGTCGTTCCGCTCATAATCATGGTCAATCTCCTTTTCAGATCGGCGACACGGCCGACGCCGCTCGCCAGCAACGGCGCGGCGAGCGGAGCGTCGGAGAGGAAGTCGAGCGTTTCCAGGAGGGCGACGGCGTAGGTCTTGCCGGCGCCGGGCAGCGTGGACGTGACCCAGGCGTCGCAGCACTGTTCCTCGGCCTCGCGCAGCTCGCGGCGAGCGAACCACAGCACCGGGTTCCACCAGTACAGGCCGGACGCGGCGAACTCCAGCCAGCGGACCCAGTGGTCGCGGCGCCGCAGGTGGGCGAGTTCATGGACGAGGAGGGCGTTCTGCTGGTCCGTCGTCGTCTGGCCGAGCAGATCCGACGGGAAGAGGATGCGCGGCGGCCCGCCCACCGCCCACAGCATCGGGGCGACACGGCCGGGGATGAGCCACACGGCCGGCCGGCGGCGCAGCCGCAGTTTCTCGGCCAGTCGCTGCGTCCGCTGGCGCAGCGACTCCGGCGCCGGGACGGCGTGCCGCAGCAGACGGCGGAAGCGCCGCAGGCGGATCAGTGCCACCGCGTACCAGGCCAGTGAACCGAGCAGCCACAGGCCGAACGCCGCGGCCGCCCACCAGGGCGCGGTCGGCGACGCGCCCGGCACGGAGGCGGCCGCCGCCGCCGGGGCGGGAGGCGGTGCGGCCGGCGGAGGCGGCGCGGCTTCCACATCCGGGATCGACACGAACACGGCGTCCAGCATCGGCGGGTCGGCCGCCGGCGGGTCGGCGTCAGCCAGCGAGCCGGGAACGTCCGCCGCCAGGGCGCGGCCGCCTCCGGCAACGAGACGACGGCCTTCGGCGCCGCGGCGGGAACGGCCGACTCGGCCCACGGCTCCGGCAGCCAGACGAGCGGCGGCGTCACCAGTTTGACGAGGACCAGCAGCCAGAGGGCGTGCAGCACAGCCGGCCGCCGCCAGATGCACGCCACGGTGACGACCAGCAGGGCCAGCAGCAGCGCGGCGACGGCGTTGCTCAGGCCAATGCGCAGCAGGGTTTCCATGAGCCGTGTCCTCTCAGCGCGAATCGCCCTTGCCCTTCTTCTGTTCGAGATCGTCGATGAGCGAGCGCAGCTCGCGCCGCTCGTCCGCGGTCAGCCGGCGCGTGCGCATCAGATGCGTCAGCAACGGCGTGAGCGACCCGCCGCAGAGCTTTTCCGCCATGTCGCGCAGACGACGACCGATCAGCTCGTCGCGGTCGATGGCGGCCTCATAGATTTGGGCCTTGTTGTGGTGCGAGGGGAGCCCGCCCGCCCGTTCGCGGCGCACGCAGCCTTTGGCCTCCAGCCGGTGCAGCAGCGTCTGCACCGTGGCGTACTGGGCGGCCCCGCCCCCAGGGTAGAGCGCCTCGGTCAGACGCCGGATGGTCGCCGCCCCACCGTCCCACAGCGCTTGCAACACCGCCAGTTCCCGCTCGGTCACGTCCCGCGGAGTTCGTGCCATGAACGCCTCCTACTCAGACAGAATGTTTGTGCAGTCTAAGACAGAATGACTGACAGGTCAAGAGAGAATTCACCGGAAAAAACACGACCAGCCCGAAGCACGGGCGAGGGAACTCCTCGCTCGCGCTTCGGGCTGGTTGGTTCTTGCATCTTGGCGCCGCTCAATGCGTCGCGCCCACTTCCGACGCGGCGTCCTTTTCGGGCAGCTTCTGAGCGCTGGGATCCTTGCGCGGGATTCGCATGGCGTAGAACGACCGCCACACGCAGAACAGGGCGACCGCCAGCACCACGACGCCCACCACGCGTAACCACACGCTGTACTGCATCCCAAGCGCGATCTCGACCGCCAGCAGGCCGAACAGCGTCGAGAACTTGATGATCGGGTTCAGCGAAACCGACGTCGTGTCCTTGAACGGGTCGCCGACCGTGTCGCCGATGACCGTCGCCTCGTGAAGCGGCGTGCCCTTCTCCTTCAGATCGACCTCGACCAACTTCTTGGCGTTGTCCCAGGCGCCGCCGGCGTTGGCCATGTAGATCGCCTGGAACAGGCCGAACACCGCGATCGAAATCAGGTAGGCCACGAAGAAGTTCGGGTTGAAGAACGCGAAGGCCAGCGTGATCGTCATCAGGGCGATGAAGATGTTCCACATGCCTTCCTGGGCGTATTTGGTGCAGATCTGGACGACCGTTTTGGAATCGTTGATATCCGCTTCTTTCTTGGTGAGGTCCATGTTTTGCTTGATGAACTCGACGGCCCGGTAGGCGCCAGTCGTCACGGCCTGCATCGACGCGCCCGAGAACCAGAAGACCACGGCCCCGCCGCACATGAAGCCGAGGAGCACGGGGGCGTCCGTCAAGCTCAGCGCGCAGCACGCCCGCCTTGCCCAGCAGCAGGATGATCGAGAAGATCATCGTCGTGGCGCCGACGACGGCCGTGCCGATCAGCACCGGCTTGGCCGTCGCCTTGAAGGTGTTGCCGGCCGAGTCGTTCGCCTCCAAATAGTGTTTGCCCTCCTCGAAGTTCGGTTCGAAGCCGAAGTCGCGGCGGATCTCCTCCTTGACGCCGGGGATTTGCTCCGTTTGGGCCAGCTCGAAGATCGACTGGGCGTTGTCCGTGACAGGTCCGTAGCTGTCCACGGCGATGTTGACGGGGCCCATGCACAAGAAGCCGAACGCCACCAGGCCGAACGCGAAGATGGAACCGACGCCGACGGGTTTAACCACGAGTTCAGACTCGATGACGGCCCGCGTGGTCGGCTCAAGACCTTTCAAGGTCGCTGAATGCTCTTCCAGGGTCGCTGGCGTCTCGTCTCCCTTAATATCCCCGAGTTCCTGCTTGATTTTCTCTGCCGTGGCCGTTTCGAGACTGTTCAACTTGTCCGAGTGCGGTTGCGCCAGCCGCACCTCCATGACGTTGTCAAGGCCGAGCAGGCTGACGCCGTAGGCGCCGGCCATCAGACTCATGATGAGTATGCCCATCCAGAAGGCGCTGAAATTCCCCGCCACCAGGCCGGACAGGATCGTCAGCGAAGGGCCGCCTTCACGGGACGCGGTGACGATCTCATGTACGTGCTTGGAATGGGAGCTGGTGAAAATCTTGGTGAACTCAGGGATGAGCACCGCCGCGAGGGTGCCGCAGCCGATGATCGTCGCCAGCTGCCACCAGAGTTGGGAGACATCGAACTCCCCCACCGTCTTCAGGTCGCTGAGGAGCAGCCAGCTCATGAGGAACGATGTCGAGATGCAGAGGATGGCCGCGATCCAGATGAGGCGCGTCAGCGGCTGCTCGAAGTCGAACTCCTTCTTCCCCGCGTACATCTTCTCGGAGATCCACTGGTTGATGAAGTAGGAGACGCCGGACAGGAAGTCCATCAGGAAGCGCATGGCGAAGATCCAGACGATCAGCCGGGCCTGGATATCGACGTCGGGGACGGCCAGGGTGATAAAGACGATGAGGGCGACGCCGGTCACGCCGTAGGTCTCGAAGCCATCGGCGGTGGGTCCGACCGAGTCGCCGGCGTTGTCGCCGGTGCAGTCGGCGATGACGCCGGGGTTGCGCGGGTCGTCCTCCTTGACCTTGAAGACGATCTTCATCAGGTCGGAGCCGATGTCGGCGATCTTGGTGAAGATGCCGCCGGCGATGCGGAGGGCCGAGGCGCCGAGCGATTCGCCGATGGCGAAGCCGAGGAAGCAGTAGCCGACGATCGCGCGCGGCACGGCCAGCAGGATGAAGACCATCATCACCAGTTCAAGCGAGATCAGGAACAGGCCGACCGACATGCCGGCCCGCAGCGGGATGTTGACGACGTCCCACGGCTTGCCGCGGAGGGAGGCGAAGGCCGTGCGGGAGTTGGCGTAGGTGTTGACGCGGATGCCGTACCAGGCCACGGCGTAGGAGCCGCCCATGCCGACAATCGAAAAGAGGAGGACGAGAACCACCGTGAGCGCGCTACCGCCGGTCACCAGTAGGTAGTAGGTGATCGCGATGGCGATGATGCCGAACAACATCAGCAGGAACTTGCCCTGCTGGATGAGATACGCCTTGCAGGTCTGGAAGATGGTCTCGGACACGGCCAGCATGGACTGGTGGGCCGGCTGCTTTTTGATCTGGAAGAGCTGGTAAAGGCTGATGCCGAGGGTGCCGCAGATCACGAGGGTGCCACAAAGGAGGAGCCAGGCCGGCCGGACGCGCCCGAGGTTCTGGAACGAGCCGTGGTTCCAGAGGTCGGGAATGGCCAGGCTGGCTTCGCTGGCGTGGGCGGTGGCCGCGGACGCCAGGAAACACAGCAACACGGCGGCGAAACAGAGGATCGGTTTGAGGGTCTTCATGCCCGTTTGCTCCCCGAGTGAAGGCCGAATGAGTCTCCCGTAGAGATTGGTAGGATAGGGCCGGCGCGCGCGGAAGTCTACCGATTGGATAAAATCTGCCGCTCGATCTCGACGCCGACGCGCCGGCCCCACTCATACAACAGGCGCGGTCGGACCTGTCCGGGCCAGGAGAGGTCAATTCCCGCGACGCGGCGGACGCCGGCCAGGCAGTACGACGTTCCCGCCAGCATCGCCTCGTCGGCCGCGCGGCAGTCCTCGACCGTCAGCCGCCGCTCGGCAAACGGAATGCCGAGATCGCGGCACAGCTCCTCCACGATCTGCAAGCTGACGCCGTTGAGAATGGAGTCGCGCGGCGGCGACAGGACCGTCCCGCCGCGGACGACGAGGAAGTTGGCGGCGACCGTTTCGGTGAC
The DNA here is from genome assembly GCA_963823075.1 of uncultured Planctomycetaceae bacterium. Classification (GTDB taxonomy): domain Bacteria; phylum Planctomycetota; class Planctomycetia; order Gemmatales; family Gemmataceae; genus UBA4732. The sequence goes on along the minus strand of CAWGKE010000010.1, from coordinate 509,949 downwards.
GAAGCCGTCGGCGTCGAGCAGCAGGGCGGAGGCGCCGGGTTCGATGCGGCGGGCCTCCTGGTCGGCGATCCAGCCGGAGAGACGGCTGCGCTGCTTGATGCGCGGATCGACGCAATCGGCGGGGACATGCCGCACGGAGGGAACGACGAGGACGGCCCCGTCACGGATGAGGCGGTGGTAGCGGGCGAAGGGCAGCGGGAAGGTGTGGACGCCGAGCGTGGGCGGGCCGTCGCCGGGGCCGCCGGGTTCGCCGAGGTAGTAGCCGATCGGGCCGGGCGTGGCGAAAAAGACGATGGCGAGATCGCCGCCCGGCGAGCCGGGAGCGTCAACAACCGGAGGGTAGTTGTGCGCGACCAGTCGCTCGGCCACCGCAGTCAGTTCCTCGTTGGATGCCGTCATCGGTACGCGGGCGGCCTCGCAGCTTTTGCGGAACCGATTCAGATGATCGGCCAGGCGGAAGGGCCGTCCGGCGAAGGTGCGGCAGAGGTCAGTCACCGTAGCGCCCCAGACGAAACCGGCGTCGTGCAGGGTGAGATGAGCTTCGCTCTGGGGTAGGAAACGGCCGTTGAGGTAGACGAGGGGCGTCGCTGGCGGCATCGCTGCTTGCTCCGCTCACTCCAGAGGTTGCCGCAACGGCGCCGGAACCTGCTCCCAGGCCGTCTGGTAGGTCGCCTCCAGGGGGCACGGCACGTACCGACCCGCCGTCAGGAAGATGGGCATGTCCGGCAAGGGGTCGCCGACTGCGACCGGCTCGACGTAGGCGACCGTCTCGGTCCCGACGGCGTAGGCCGCCACGGTCAGGGGCTTGTCCGGCGGCAGGGCAAACGGCTCGTCGTGAAGGCGGTCCCAGATCGCCTTGTGAATGCTCTGGGGGTCGCGGGGACCGGGCGGGAACAGGTCCACGATCAGCAGATGCACTCCGGCCTCCAGGAACTCGACCGCCTTGCGGACGAAGGCGCAGCGCGTGCCGGCTGTCCTTGTTCCCCGGCGAGACGATCTCCAGGATGGCGACCACGTCGCCGTCGGGGTGGCGAATCGTGATGCGGTTCGCTTTGCGGGCGTATCCAGTGGCCTCGGAGCGCGTGACGAACCGGGCCTTGGGCGGCTGAAGATCGACGGCCGATCCTCCAGACGGCAAACCGGCCGAAGGGATCAATTCGAGAGTGACGACATCCGGCTTGGCGGCGACAGTCTTCCGCTCGATCAAGGTGAAATAACCGGGGGGCAATCCGCCCGTTTTGAGCGCATTGCAGATCGCGACCGTCCAACTTTGGTGGAAGTCGTGGAATCGATTGGCGCGGACGCGCGTCCAGTCGTGAATGGGCATGGCGGATTCCTCTGGTTGCCGCAAACGGAAGCCAATAACAGGACGGACCTCCTGGTCCGCGCATCAGGTCGGCGCCACGGAATTCTGCTTGGGCCGCCTGGCTTCGTAGAGTTTGATGTCTTGGAGGAACTCGCGCATTATCATCTTGTAAGACCGGCGAACGCTCGCCAGATGCTCCGGATCGAGGTCCGTGCGTTTTTCCATTTCCGCCAATCGCGTTTCCAGGTCGCGCAGCTTCTCCTTGGTCTGTTCATATCCCTCGGCCGTCAGAATCTCGCTCATAGCATCACCTCCACAACTCCCTTGGGGCGGCGTCTTCGATCCGTGGCGAACTGACGGGCGGCCCACGCTTCAAAATCCGCGTCGTCTGCCGCGACGATGATTTGGAGGAAAGGCCAAACTAGCTCTTCATCGTCCAGTTTTGGGCCTTGCCGAGGATAATCGGGGCCCGGCAAGTACACCACATCCACGTCGTTGGGAGCCAATTTGCCCGTCACGAAGCTGCCATTCACCATAAGCCGGCGGACTCCAGCTTCCTTGGCGGCCTCAATGAAATGCAATAGCTCGCCCATCTCGGCCTCCCGTTCCTCGGAACCACTCCCAAAGCGTGCTGCCAGTTCCGCCACGGAGCAGTGGTGGATTCCCGGAGGCAAATGGCCGATGTCGTCGAAAGCGGGCAGCATGTTCCACCGAGTCAGACCCGGCCTCTACCCCGGCGGGCAGGGAATGGTCTTTCCTATCAAGAGAGGCGAGCATACGCTTTGCAGACCTCGGGTTCCAACAGTTGGATCAGTTCAATGAACGCTTGGGCGGCCGACGACTCGTGTTCATCGCCCGGCTGATACTCGAAGACGACTTCGCTGCGGCCGACATTGGTCGTGTACCGCCCCAGCCGCGCGAAGCATGGCCGCGGTTGGATCGCGGGGCCGCTGCCGATGAGCCGCAAGATCTCTTGGGCGCGGGTCCAGTTCGACACCACTCCCTGGACCGACGTGCCGCGATTCACTGCCCCGTCCAGTATATCGCCGTAGAACTTGCCGTCGGGCAAAATGCCCATGATGTACCACCGGACTCCCGGCGAGCCATCCATGCGCCAGCGTATCGCGTACTTGGAGTGCATCGGCCGCCCCATTCACTCCGCCAGCGCCACCCCTACCGCCCCCAGCCGCCGCCGCAGCTCGTCCGCCCGCTCCTCCTCCACCGCCAGCGCCGTCGGCCCCAGCCGCGCCGCGATCAGCTCGCGCGTCGGCGGCCACTGCATCAGGCCGTCGGCCGTTTCCTCGTTCGCCACGTGCAGCACCAGATGCCGTTGGAAGCGGGCCGGAGGCGCCTCGCCGTTCGCCATCAGCAGACGCGCCGCCGGCGGCAAGGGTTCGCCCGTCCGCTGCTGAAACCAAACCTCCAGCGCGCCCAGCGTCATCCCCGCCGAGCGGGCCGCCTCCAGCGAGGCCGGCGTCAGGACGTACGGACGCAGGCCGGCCGACGGCGAGCCGTCGATCCGCTCCGCGAAGCGCGGCAGCTCGGTTTCCAGCAGCAGGTCGGAGCGCGCCAGGTCCACCGTCAGCGTCACGCCGTCCGGCTCGACGGAGACGCACCGCTCCGGCGGCAGGGCGTAGTCGCGCGTGCCGCTCAGGCGGAAGTGGCGGAACTCCATCCCGTCCTCGGTCGCCACGACCGCCAGGCGGTCGGAGATGCGCACGGCCGGCACGCCGCGGGCCAGCGCTTCCTGAAGGTCCTCCGCCGTGGCGAACTCCAGCAGCGTCGCCGCCGGATAAATGGTGATGCGATCGCGCTTGTTCGACCAGGTGCGCAGCAGGTCCAGCACCGCGTTGGGCAGCGCCTTGGTGCTGTGCTGCTCCAGCGCTTGACGGATCGACTCGTAGGTTTCGCCGGACTCCAGGGCGCGGTACACCGTGTCCGGCTCCAGTTGCAGCGTGCAGGCCGCGCTCAGGCTTTTCCACGCCGCGAAGCGCGTCAGCCGAGCGACCAGGGCGGAACTCAGTCCCTGCCGGTAGGCGATGATTTCGAGATTGGGTTGCACCAGCAGCGTCTGCGTGTACGGACTCTCCAGAGACGGGGCTTCGCCCAGGCCGAGCAGCCAGCGGCCGGTCGGCGACAAACGCACCCGCCATTCCTCGCCGTCCCGCACGGCCTGCACCAGCCGCAGGGGATACGCCACGCCGAGCAGGAACGTCTCCATCCACGGCCCGCGGCGCGACGGCCGCAGAAATTCATCCTTCCAGTAGGGATGATGTTCGTCAAGCCACGCTTCCACGGCGTCGGGGCCGACCCAGGCGTCGGCCGGCAGACGGGCCAGCAGCAAGAACGCCAGCAGGTACGCCGACGGGAACGGGTTGCCGGCCGGCTGCTCGCCGCCGCGCCAGCCGTCGATCGGGTTCCAGGCCCGCAGCCGCGGCAGCTGCGACCACAGCGCTTCCAGCGACGGCGCCAGCCCGGCCTCCCACTCCGCCGGCAGCGACCCCACCCGGACCTCTCCCTCCGCCTCGCGCAGCACGCCCACGCGCTCCGCCAGCACGGCCGTGAGAAACCCCATGTCCGGTACGTCGGCCAGCCGGTCGGCCGGCGGGCCGTTCAGCAGCGGATCCTGCCCCAGCCTTTCCAGATCGCGTTTGAAGAAATCGCCCTGCTGCGTCCGCCGCAACGGCGCCGACGCCGTTTGCTGCCACAGCACGGCCATGCGGAGGAGCCATTCCAGGCCGTCGGCCTCCTGAAAGGATGAAGGATGAAGGATGAAGGATGAACCGGAAGCGTCCTCTTGCTTTCCTTCATCCTTCATCCTTCCGCCTTCATCCTTTGATGACAGGTCCGGCAATCCCAAGTCCTCGCCGACGGCGCGCGACGCGATCGGCGGCGGTGTGAAGACGGCCAGTCCCGTGGCGCCGGGAAAGGCCAGCCATTGCTCGAACGTCTTGATCCGCACCGCGCCGGCCGCCTCCGGCAGACTCGGGAAAAGCAGGCCGGCTTGCAGGAGCGCGAAGACGGGGGCCAAGCCGTCGGGGCAGCCGAGGGCCAACAGCATTTCGATGAGATTGCCGAGGTCCCAGGTCGGCTGACGACTGTGGCCGATCAGGGCCAGCAGGCGGCGCGGCTCAGGTTCCAGGTCGGCCCGCCGGCGGTCGAGAACGGCCGGGTTTTCGACGGCGGCGACGCAGCGGTCGATCAGCTCCGCGACCGGCCACTGGTTGCGCGGTCGGATGAGGCGGGCGGCGACCTGGCGCAGAAGGGGTTCGTCGTAGGCGGACAGGGTGCGCCGCAGCAGGTCGGACCAGAGGGCGGGATCGGCGTTCGGCATGATGGTCGGCGGTCAGCCCGTGCGCCGACCCGGCTCCTTGGCGACGACTTGCGGTGTATGTCCCATCCGCTGCAATTCCTGGATCACGGCCTCCACGCGCCCGGGACGGACCAGGAGAACGCGATCCGTGAGTCGGCCGACGACGTCCTGCGCCAGCTTCTTGCGGGCCATCAGTTCCTCGGCCAGCACGGCGTCTTCCGTCTGGATCAGGCAGACGCGCCGGTGCAGCTTCACCGGGATGCGGGCGCCGGCGGCGGGACGCGGGGGTTCGTTCAACATCCGGCTCTACCCCCCGCTTGGATAGACAAGGAGACAAGGAGATGAGACAAAGAACGAGATGCCCCCAGACGATTATCCGTTTGATCGAGACGGCAATACATTCGGTTCTCCTTGTCTCCTCTATCTCCTTGTCTGCGTTCATCCGGCCGCCTGCAACAGTTCCGTCAGCTCTGTGCCGTCGGCGATGCGGTAGCTGTATCCCTGCTCGGTCAGGAACAGCTGGCGGTGGTGGGCGAAGTCCTGTTCGCGCGTGTCGCGCGTCACCAGCGTGTAGAAGTGGGCCACCTCGCCGCCCGACTTCGGCCGCAAGATCCGCCCCAGCCGCTGCGCCTCCTCCTGGCGCGAGCCGAACGTGCCGGACACCTGGATCAGCACGTTGGCGTCCGGCAGGTCCAGCGCGAAGTTGCCGACCTTCGAGAGGATCAGCTGACGCACCTCGCCATGACGGAACTTGTTGTAGAGATCCTCGCGCTCGGGGTTCGGCGTCTGGCCGGTGATGAGCGGCAGGTTGAAGCGCTTGCGCAGCCGCCGCAGCTGCTTGAGATACTGGCCGATGATGAGGACGCGGCTGTCGGTGTAGCGCTCCAGCAGGGCGGCCACCACGTCGTCCTTGGCCGGGTTCTCGCTGGCGATGCGGTACTTGTCGCGCCACTCGGCCACGGCGTATTCCATGCGCAGGGCTTCCGGCATGGCCACGCGCACCTCGGCGCAGGTCGCCTCGGCGATCCAGCCGCGCGTCTCCAGCTCGCGCCACGGCACGTCGTATTTCTTCGGGCCGATCAGGCTGAACACGTCGGCCTCGCGGCCGTCCTCGCGCACCAGCGTCGCCGTCAGGCCCAGGCGGCGCCGCGCCTGGATGTGGGCCGTCACGCGGAAGACCGGGGCCGGCAGCAAATGCACCTCGTCGTAAATGATCAGGCCCCAGTCGCGCTTGTCGAAGAGTTGAAAATGCGGGAACTCCTCCGTCTTGTCGTTGCGGTGGGTGAGGATCTGATAAGTCGCCAGCGTCACCGGCCCGATTTCCTTGGTGTCGCCGGTGTACTCGCCGACCTGCTCCTCAGTGAGGTCGGTCTTGTCGAGGATCTCGCGGCGCCATTGCTTGACGGCCGTGATGCCGGTGGTCAGGACGAGGGTGTTGCGGTGCATCAGGGCCATCGCGGCGATGCCGACGATGGTCTTGCCGGCGCCGCACGGCAGCACGACGACGCCGCTGCCGCCGCGGGCGTCGCCGCCGGCGTAGAAGACGTCGGCCGCCTCGCGCTGGTAATCGCGGACGTGGAACGGCAGGCCGGATCGCGCGACCGTGCGCAGGTGGATCGGCAGGGCGGCGCCTTCGGTGTAGCCGGCCACGTCCTCGGCCGGATAGCCGACGGCGATGAGGGCCTGCTTCAGGACGCCGCGGAAGGCCGGTTCGATGCGGAAACTGGTGGCGTCGATCCGGTCGCCGAGGAACGCTCGAACCTTCGGCTGCCGGGACAGCTCTTCGAGCAGCGGCGCGTCCTTGCAAACCAGCCGCAAGCCCGGCATGGCGGGCGACTCGCCGTGCGCCAGGGCTGTGTCAGTCGTGTTCGGGCCGTCCACCACGGCTGACACGGCCGTGGCACATGAAGTCTCGGGCATCCGCTCCAAGCGAACGCGGCCATAGCGGCTGACGACCTCGGCCAGGTCGGCGGCGAGGTTGGACGGCACGGGGAACTTGCTGTAGTTGCGGAGCACGTCGATCATGGCGTCGGCGGTCATGCCGGCGGCGGCGGCGTTCCACAGCGACAGAGGCGTGAGGCGGTAGGTGTGGATGTGTTCGGGGCTTTTCTCCAGCTCGGCGAAGGGCGCCAGGGCGTCGCGGGCCTCGGCGTAGCGCGGATTGTCCACCTCGACCAGGACGGAGCGGTCGCCCTGGACGATGAGGGGGTTGGTGGGGTCGTAATTCATTCTCTGTGAATCCGTTAGGAGGGTTCCACCCCTGGGCTGTTCGGCCCCAAGACCGCAGTTTAGTGGGTTTGGAAGGGCCGTGCAAGGCGAAGTGCGGCGGGCGTGACCAGCGGCCGCTTTCCGACCCGATCGGTCACCAGCGCACGACCGCCGTGCCCCACGCCAGCCCGGCGCCGAAGCCGCTCAGCACCGCCAGCTGGCCCGGCTTGACGCGGCCCTCGGTCGTCGCCTCGTCCAGCGCCAGCGGCACCGAACCGGCCGACGTGTTGCCGTACCGATCGAGGTTATTGTAGACCTTGTTTCGCGGGATATGAAGCACGTCGATGGCCGCGTTGATGATGCGAATGTTGGCCTGGTGGGGGACGTAGAGATCGACGTCGGCCGCCTTGAGGTTGGCGGCCGTCAGCACGTCCTGGATGGTGTCGCAGAGAATGGCGACGGCCCAGCGGAACACCGCCCGGCCGTCCATGTGCATGTAGTGCAGGCCCTGGGCCAGCATTTCGGGGGTCGGCGGCATACGGCTGCCGCACGTCGGCCGGCTCAGCAAGTCGCCGCCGCCGCCGTCGGCGCCGAGGCTGAAGCTCAGCAAGCCCTGGTCCGGCCGGCCGCGCGCCAGCACCACGGCCCCGGCCCCGTCGCCGAACAACGGATAGGTTTTGACGTCGTTGGGGTTCAGCACGCGCGAGTTGCAGTCGCCGCCGATCACCAGCGCCACGTCGCTCGCCCCGGAGACGACGTAGGCCGCTCCGGTAATCAGCGCGTACATGAAGCCGGCGCAGGCCGCCTCCACCTCGATCGCCGCGGCGCTCAGCTTCAGCCGGTCCTGCACCAGGCAGGCCGTCGAGGGGAACGACATGTCCGGCGTGAACGTGGCCAGCACCACGAGGTCGATGTCGCGCGGGTTGACGCCGGCCTTGTCGATGGCGCGAACCGCCGCTTCGTGACACAGGTCGCTGGTGGCCTGGTGCGGCAGGGCGTGGCGCCGTTCCAGGATGCCGGTGCGCTTGACGATCCAGTCGGAATCGAAGCCGAACCGCTGTTGCAGGTGTTCGTTGGTGACGACGGCGTCGGGGACGTAGCTCCCCGTGCCCAGGATGCGGACGCCCATCAGGCTGCGGCAGCGCGGGCGCGGCAATGGCGTGCGTTCTTCGCTCATGCTTCTTCATTTCGGCCACGGCGGTGAAACCGTGGAGACAACAAAACGTCCGCAGCCGGATGGGGGCAACGGCCCCCAATCCGCGATGGACGCCGCCCGTATTAGTCTACCCGCGGCTGGGCGATTTGGCCACGCCGCGCTCAGCGCAGGTCGGCGTCCAGGAACTGCACCAGCGCGGAGACGGCGTGTTGCGTGTAGTCGATGCGAAGGTTGCCGTCCTGCTGCGAGGCGTGGAAGCCCCCGACCAGGCGCGGACGATACCACTCGGAAAAGTGGCCGGTTCCCGCCTCGGTGTATTGCAGCCGCTCGACGAATTGCAGGTCGAGCTGCGAGCGCCCCCGCATAGCGGCGGTAGCGGTCCAGGTCCACCGCCTGGCGGGCCGTGCGACAGGCGTCGGTCAGGCCCTCGGCATAGAACGCGGCGCCGATGGTGGGTGGGGCATCGACGGCCTTGCCGTCCGACCACGCCTTGAAGCCGCCGAACCAAAGCTGTCGCTGCGGTTCAAGCTGGTTGTATTGCAGGCCGCAGAGCCAGTCGTTCATCTCGAACACGAAGTCGGCGAACGGCTGCTCCTTCGTCCGCTGATACGCCTCCCAGCAGGCCGCCGTGTGCCAGGGCACGAACTCCATGCTCCGGTGCGCTCGCTGCCACGGCCGGTAATAGGCGACGGCCTTCCGCATCAGATCGGTCTTCCACGCGGCCGGGCGGTGAGCCTGGCTACGCATCAGGCCGTAGAGGGCGATCCCCGTGTACTCGTTGATCGCCGTCTCGTCGTCGGTCGGCTTGCCGTCGGGGCTGGGATCGGTGCAAACGAGCGAGCCATCCGGCCGGGCCTGTTTGCGGATGTAATTGCACAGCTGCTCGGACGCGGCGAGAAGGTCGCTTTGCGGGTCGGGTAACTCGTTAATGGCGAGGACGAGCAGCCCGGCCGCGCCGAGGCGGTTGACCATGGCCGACGGCGGGGCCGTGCAGCGGACCTGCTCCTTGGCGTCCAGAACGGTTTCGTCGAGCAGGGCGAGGATGGCCTGGGTGGAGCGGGCGGTGTAGCGGTCGTCGGCGAGGACGCGGGCCGCGCGGGCCAGGGCAAAGGCGGCGCCGGCCTGGCGCAGGTAGTTGTCGCCTTCAAGGACGACGTCCGGCAGGGCCGGCTCCAGGCCGTGGACGAAGCGCCCCTTCGGATTGTTCATGCGGAACAGCCACTCGGCGCCGCGCCGGGCGCTGAGGAGCATGTCCTTTTGCAGATCGTTGGCTTTGGAGAAGTCGCGGGCCGGCGGGGCGGCGGCCGGCGGCGCCGCGGGGGGCGACGCGATCACAGGAGGGGACGCCGCGTGATCCTGGCCCCGGAGGAGGGAGAGAGCGGCGAAGCCGGCCACGGCAACCGCCGCCAAACAGACCATTCCTAGTCGCAGACGCATAGGTCGGGCCTCCGTGCCCGTGGCGCCGTGGGGAGAGGCCGCGGCCCCATCCTTGATCGAACGGGTGTTCATCCGCGCCCGACCCGAAAGCCGGGTGCGAGGGGATTTATACAGCGCCGCCGCGCCCCGATACAACACGAACCCGGTCGGCGGTCACTTCTGCGTCGCCGGCTGGGCGGTTTGAGCGGCGGCCGCCTTCTTCGCCAGCCGGGCCTCGTGCTTCTTGCGCGCTTCTGGCGGGCCGTGCGCCGCACGCCGCTGCGGTTGTATCCCATGACGAACCTCCCGGATGATCGACGAGGGCGGAAAACCCCATTCTAGCGGCCTGCAGTGTTTTGGCGAGCGGCGCGCGCCCTTCGCCTTGCACGAAAAACGCGGCGCCTCTACAATCCGCCGCGGTTCGTGTTCCCACGGAAGGGCGCCGAGCCTGGAACTCAAGAAGCAGGCGGAACGCATGAATCCCGCACCGGCGCCCCCGCATGAGGCGGGACTCGTTCGTCGCGGCCTGATCGCGCTCGTCGGCACGGTCTGCCGCTTCCCCCGCACGGTCCTCGCCCTGTCCGCCGCCGCCTGCGCCCTTTCCCTCTATGCCGCCTTTTTCCATCTCGAATACCACACCCAGCGCAGCGACCTCATCAGCCCGCGCAAGGAGTGCCAGCAGCGCTGGCGCAACTACATCCAGGAATTCGGCGACGACGACGACATCGTGGCCGTCGTCCGCGGCGCCGACCGCGGCCGGATGATCGCGGCCCTGGAGCAGGTGGCCGACCGCGTCCGCCGGCAGCCGGCCCTGTTCGACCGCCTTTTCTACAAGGCCGATCTCCGGGGACTTCACGACCGCGCCCTGCTGATGCTGCCGCGAGAAGAGATCGAAAAAATCCAGCACAACCTCGGCGGCGACATGGCGCCGCTGCTGACCGGCGCCGACCCCAACGGTCTGCAATCGGGGTGGCGTTGGCTGACGCTGTCGAATCTGCTGCTCAAGGGCGAGTCCACCCTGCCGGTCGGCCGGCCATGCACCGCCGACGAGGTGCAGTTCTACACGCAGCTCCTGGCGGTCACGCGGGCGGCCGGCGCCTGCCTCGACGACCCCGATCGCTACAGCAACCCTTGGGGCAGCCTTATCAGCACGCGGCCGGCCGGCCAGGAAGACCTCCTCGCCGAGCCGCAGTACTTCTTCAGCGGCTCGGGCGGCCTCGCCTTTTTGTTGGTTCGACCCAAGAAGGAGCAAGGTTCTTTCACCGCCGCCCTCAAGAGCGTCGATGCGATGCGCGGCGTCGTGGCCGAGGCGCGGACCTCCTTCCCCGGCCTGGAATTCGGCCTGACCGGGATGCCGGTGCTGGAAACCGACGAGATGGCGGCCGCCCAGCGCGACACGCAATGGGCGTCGTGGCTGGCCGTCGCCGGCGTGGCGTTGCTGTTCCTCGTCGTCTACCGCGGCGTCGCCTATCCCGCGCTGACGCTGCTGACCCTGCTCGTCGGCACGGCCTGGGCGCTGGGATGGCTGACATGGACGGTCGGCCATCTCAACATTTTGTCGGCCACGTTCGCCGTCATGCTGATCGGCATGGGCGACTACGGCGTGTTGTGGGTGATGCGCTACGAGCAGGCCCGGCGGCAGGGGGCGGACGTGCGGTCGGCCCTCCTGCACACCACGACGCACGTCGCGGTCGGCAATCTGACGGCGGCCATGACGCTGGCGCTAGCGTTTTACGCGGCGGTGCTGGCGGACTTCCAGGCCGTGGCGGAGCTGGGCTGGATCGCGGGCTGCGGCGTGCTGCTGTGCGCCTTCGCCTGCTTCACCGTGCTGCCGTCGCTGCTGATGCTGTTCGATCACCGGCGGCTGTCGGGGCCGGCGACCCTCCCGTTCAGCCGCGACCCGGCAGGGGAGCGCGGGACCGTCGCGCTCCCCTGCCGGGTCGCGGCTGAACAGGCAGGGGACGACTCGTGGTTGCCGTGGTTGTCGCGCCGGCCAGGGTGGGTCGTGGCCGGCGGCGCGGCGCTGCTGGCCGCGCTCGGCTTCTGCGCGACCGGAGTCAGCTACGACCACAACCTGCTCCACCTTCAGGCGCAGGACCTGGAATCGGTGCGCTGGGAGATGACGCTGATCCGCGAGACGGCCGGGGCCAGCTGGCACGCCGTAAGCATCGCCGACAGCCCGGAAAAGGCCCTGGAACTCAAAGCCCAGTACGAAAAGCTCCCGGAGGTCAGCCGCGTCGTCGAGGTGGCGACGCTGGCCCCGCCCGACCAGGACCAAAAACTTCCGCTTCTCGCGGACATTCAAGATCACCTTCGGCTCTTGCCCGACCTCGGCAAGACCATCGGGCACGACCCGCCGGTCGGCTGGATGCTGCGGGCCGAACTTGCGGCGTTCCTCGGGCGTCTGGAGGCGCCGGCCGGCGGGGACGCCGACCGGGAGCTTCTCGCCGATTTGAAGCGGTCGCTGGCGGGACTGCTCGACCGCTTGCCGGCCTCCAACGACGCGGCGGCGTTGCAGCGGTTAGCGGGGTTTGAAGAGAAGCTGACGGCCAGCCTGTCCGAGGATTTGCACCGCCTGCGCGAGGTCTCGACGGCGAAGCCGATCCTTCTCTCCGACCTGCCGGCCGACCTGCGCGAGCGCTACGTCAGCCCGCACGGCAAATGGCTGCTGCGCGTCTTCGCCAAGGATTGCCTGTGGGACTTCGGCCCGCTGGAGCATTTCACCGAGCAGGTGCAGAAGGTGGACCCGGAGGCGACCGGCAAGCCGTTTGGCACGGTAGAGGGCCTCAAGGCGATGAAAGACGGCTTGCAGCGGGCGGGGTTGTACGCCTTCCTGGTGATCGCGGCGGTGCTGTTCTGCGACTTCCGCAGTCTGCGGCACACGCTGATCGCGCTGGCGCCGCTGGTCATGGGCGTGCTGCTGACGCTGGGCGTCCTCGGCCTGTTCGGCGTGCCGCTGAACCCGGCCAACATGATCGCGTTTCCGCTCATCCTGGGCGTGGGCGTGGACAACGGCGTCCACGTCCTCCACGACTACCTGATCCGGCGGGCGGAGGGCCGATCGACGATCAGCCACGCCATCGGCCGCGGCGTAATGGTCAAGGCGCTGACGTCGATGATCGGTTTCGGCGCGCTGATGATTTCGAGCGAGCGCGGCCTGGCGGGGCTGGGCCTGATCCTGACGCTGGGCGTCGGCTGCTCGATGCTGTCGGCGCTGGTGTTCCTGCCGGCCGTGCTGCACCTTCTCGGCGAGGGGAAGAAGGCGACCGACGTCGCCGCGGCGGCGCTGGAGCCGATCCGCCAGGCGGCGTAATGTCCGGCCCGCCGTCAACGGCGACTCCAATTGGCGACGCCCCGTGAACAAGGCTAACGAGGCAGCTCCGCCGCCGGCTCACGCGGAAGAAACCGTATGCGCTCTCACCACCGCCTGTCGTGCGGCCGGTTGCTTGCCGCAACGGACGGTTCGGCGCTCGGCCGCTCGAAGAGAGGCTGGTTCAGCCCAGCCCTTCACCTTCCTGTCCGCTGGCGCCGGGCGCCGGCGGATGGCCCAACATTTTGATGATTCGGCGGGCCAAGCTCTCCTTGATTTCTCGATGCCGCGGCACCGGCTGAGATACTCCGGTGGCCGGGTTGCGATACCAGTCGTGCCTCCCTCCGTGCCGCACGAACTCGCAGCCAAGCCCTTCGATCGCACGGATCAAGTCCACACGCTTCATGAGATGACCAGATCATCGACCTTACGAATCCCCGGCAGTTGACCGCCGATCAAGTCAGCGTACAGGTCACGCAGATGCTCCTTCAGGTCATCAAGCGTCTCGCCCTGCGTCCAGTAGTCCGGGAAGTCTTGGAGGTAGCCCAGCCAGGCCCCATCCTCCTCCCAATAAACATATTTAACTGTTGGCATGGATCGGACCCCTCCGTCGGTAGGACAGCGACACGGATAATCTACCGCACCGCTTGCCGATGTGATAGTCCGCGGCGACCACCTCATCAAACTCGCGCCGCGTGAGTGATTGGAACCGATGTTCGACCAGCCATGCGAGTTCGTTCCTGCCAAGTGCCCTTTCCTCAATCCTTCGGCGCCAGGTCCGGGTGTTCCGCCGCCCATTTCACATACTCATCGATGGTATAGAACGCCTGGAAGCGCGTGAGCCGGCCCTTGTCGTCCACCTTCACGTCGGAATCGAACGTCCACGAATCGCCCGTGTCCTTCATCCACTTCGCCAGGCGCGTTTCCATGTCCGCGCAGCGACTCCGCCGCCGGGTCGTCGGCTAGGTTGTGCAGCTCGTCGGGGTCCTTCTCCAGGTCGTAGAGGACCCACGGCGCCTTCTCGCTCCGGGCGTACATGGCCCCGGCCGTCCGCACGCCGCGCCAGCCGAACGGCGTGCCGTCGCCGTCGAAGGGGACGAATATCTGGAAAAACGCCGATTCCGGCCCCGCGTCGGTCTGGCCCAGCACCAGCCGCGACAGGTCGGCGCCCTGCATCTCCACCGGCGGCTTCGCGCCGCACAGGGAGAGCAGCGTCGGCGCGAAATCGACGTGCGAAAACAGGGCGTCCGTCGTCCGCCCGGCCTTGACGCGGGCCGGCCAGCGCAGGACGCCGGGCACGCGGATCGACTCCTCCCACGGCTTGCGCTTCAGCCGGGCGCCCTGCGAGCCGAGCATGTCGCCGTGGTCGGCCGTGAACAGAACGATCGTGTTCTTCTCCAGGTCGAGGTCTTTCAGCGTCCGCATCAGCCGGCCGATTTGGTCGTCGATGGCGGTTATCGAGGCGTAGTAGTCGGCGATCTGTTCGCGGCCGGCGTGCGGCACGCCCTCCTTCCAGTTGGGCCGCATCGTCAGCTTTTGCGGATCGTATAACTTCCTGTACTTTTCCGGCGCGCCATACGGGTCGTGCGGCGGCCCGATCGACAGCACCAGGAAGAACGGCCCCGCCTTGCGCTCCTTGAGGAAATCGACGGCCACGTCGGTCAGCGCCTTCGGCTCGAAGGCAGGGGAGCGGATCGGCTCGGCGTCGTCGCGGAACCAGAGGGGATGAAAGGCGTCGTGGCGGCACTCGTAGGCGGCCCAGAAGTCGAAACCCTGGCGGCGCGGGCCGGGCGGCACGAAGCCGGGGTCGCGCGGGCCGCCGTCGAGGTGCCATTTGCCGATCAGGCCCGTCTGGTATCCCTCCGCCCTCAGCAATTTCGCCAGCGTCACGGACGACTCGCGCAACCGCAGGTCGTTGGCGACCATGCCGTTCTTGTGGGCGTACTGGCCGGTCAGCATCACGGCGCGGGCGGGGCAGCAGACCGGCGAGTTGGCGAAGGTGTTGCGGAGGAGCAGCCCCTCGGACGCCAAGCGGTCGATCTCCGGGGTCTTCACGTCGGGGTCGCCCATGCAGCCGAGCGACTGGCGCGGAGCTGGTCGCAGATGATGAGCAGCACGTTGGGCCGCGGCGGCTCGTCGGCCCGCGCCGCCGATCCGGCAAGGCACATGAGGCCGAGAAGAAGGAGAAAGCGCTTGAGCATGATGCGTCACCAGGTGAAGGCCCGCCTTCCCTTAATCGGGTAGGTGCCAGTACGTCCCGAACAGTTTTGTGCCAGTACGTCCCGAACACCGTGGGCTACAATATCCCCAAAGCTGATCCCTTGGGAGGTCTTCTGATGAGCAAGCAAAGCGTCAAGCCGATCGTCGTCGGGCCATGGTAGCCGCCGTCCGCCGTGGCCAGTCTCTGCGAGCCGTGGCCCGCCGCTTTGGAGTCGGAGTCGCTACCGTGACTCTGTGGGTCGAGCGAGCCCGTGGGCAGCGGCTCGATCGGGTGGACTGGTCCGATCGGTCCTCGGTCCCGCACAGGACCCAGCGGATCGACTCCTCCACGGAGGACCTGATCCTGACCGTCCGCAAGGAACTGGCCCACGGAGACCTGGGGGCAGTCGGCGCCCAGGCCATCCAGCAGGCCCTGCTCGACCGGGGAGACACGGCGGCGCCATCGCTGCGGACGATCAACCGGATTCTGGCTCGCCGGGGCGCCCTCGACGGACGGGTCAGGACTCGCCGACCGGCCCCGCCCCGGGGGTGGTATCTGCCCGAGGTCGCCGCGGCCCGGGCCGAGCTGGATAGCTTCGACATCGTCGAGGGCCTGGTCATCAAGGAGGGCCCCGAGGTCGAGGTGCTTAACGGGGTGTCCTTGCACGGCGGCCTGGTCGTCTCCTGGCCGACGACCGCCCCCGTTACCGCGGTCCTGACCGTCGAATCGTTGACGGAACACTGGCGGGAGGTCGGACTCCCTGGGTATGCCCAGTTCGACAACGACATGATCTTCCAGGGGACGCACCGCTACCCCGACGCCCTGGGTCGGGTCATCCGCCTGTGCCTGAGCCTGGGGGTGGCGCCGGTGTTCGTGCCGCCGCGGGAAGTCGGCTTCCAGGCGATGATCGAGAGTTACAACGGCTGGTGGCAGGCACGGGTCTGGGCACGGTTCCAGCACCCCGACCTGGAGCACTTGCAAGACCGTTCGCAGAGGCATGTGCAGGCCCTGCGTCGGCAGCGGGCGGCCCGGATCGAGGCGGCCCCCGCCCGCCGCCCCTTCCCGGCGGACTGGCGTCTGAACCTGAAGACCCGGCCTCGGGGGCGGCTGGTCTACCTGCGACGGACCAACGGTGCGGGCGAGGTGACCCTGCTGGGACGGACCTGGGTGGTGAGTGCGGTGTGGCCCAACCGGCTGGTCCGCTGCGAGGTGGACCTGGAGGCGGACAAGATCCGGTTCTTCACCCTGCGACGGAAGGAACCGAAGACTCAGCCGCAGGTCCTGGAGGTGGACTACCGGCTGCCCAACCGCGGGTTCCAGGACTGAACGAGGCTGTTCGGGACGTACTGGCACCTGTCACCGTGCGAGCAATCAGGTGTTCGGGACGTTGTGGCACTTACCCCTTAATCAGATAGCCCGCGACGGACGCTGGACAATCCCCCGCCGCCGCTTTAGACTTCCTTTCACCTTCGCCGAACTCACCTAACGAGGCCCGCCATGAGCCGTCATTTCGCCGTCGTCGCCGCGCTGTTCGCCTTCACGCTCCCCGCCGCGGCCGGTGAGCCGCTGCCCGACACCAAACCGCTCACTGACGAAGGCGACCTCGCCGCCAAAATGGTCGAGGGCATTGGCAAATACCTGGACCGCGAGACAGCCGCCTCCGTCGAGAAGCGCAAGCAATACTGGAAGCCGGACTATTCCTCTCCCGAAGCGTTCACGAAATCGGTCCAGCCCAACCGCGACCGATTGAAGAAGATGCTCGGCGTCGTCGAGGAGCGCGTACCATTCACGGACCTGGAATACGTCGGCGGGCCGAAGACGCCATCGCTGGTCGCCGAGACGGACGACTACAAGGTGTTCGCCGTGCGCTGGCCCGTCCTGCCCGGCGTGGACGGCGAAGGGCTGCTGCTGGAGCCGAAGAAGAAGCTGGTCGCCGACGTGGTGGCGATTCCTGACGCCGACTGGACCCCGGAAATGGCGGTGGGGATGGCGCCGGGCGTGGGGGAATTCCATCAATTCCCGCGCTGGCTGGCTGAACACGGCTGCCGCGTGATCGTGCCCGTCCTCATCGACCGCAAGGACGATTGGTCGGGCAACCCAGCACTGGGCAAGATGACCAACCAGCCCCACCGTGAATTCCTCTACCGCATGGGTTACGAGGTCGGCCGACACGTCATCGGTTGCGAAGTACAGAAGGTGCTGGCGGCGGTAGACTGGTTTTGCCGGGACAAGGATCATCCGAAGGTCGGCGTGGTCGGCTACGGCGAGGGCGGAATGCTGGCCCTTTACGCCGGCGCCCTGGACCCGCGCATTCAGAATACCGGCGTTCTCGCCTATTTCGGCCCGCGGGAATCGCTGTGGCGCGAGCCTATTTACCGCAACGTATTCGGCTTGCTGCGCGAGTTCGGCGATGCGGAGCTGGCCCAATTGGTCGATGATCCGGGGATCGACGCTCAGGCGTCACGGCGTCATCTTTTCATCGGCGACGGCCAACGCCCCGCTGTTTCGGGACCGCCGGCGCCTCAAGCGGGCGCTCCGGGGCCGCGCCTGGCGCCATCGAGCAGCCGGAACCCGCCGCCGTGGAAGCCGAACACCGGCGAATCGACTCGCTGGGCCAGCGGCCCGGATACAGCGGGCCGTACTTCGCCAGCCTCAAGCTCGGCGAAAAGCTGGCTCTCTTCCCGACGTTCGTCTTGGGCGATTTCGTCGGCGGCCGGGATGGCGACGCGACGATCAAGGCCTTACCCCCGCCGCCCACCGACCTCCGCAAGGATTTCGACCCCGCCGTCCGCGAACACCGTCAGTTCGATCAACTCGTCGCCTGCATGCAAAGGGTGCTGCGCGACTCCGAACGCAGCCGCGAGGCATCGTTCTGGTCGAAGCTGGACACGTCCTCCGTGGACAAATACGAGGCGTCCACGAAGCCGTTCCGCAAGCAGCTCGACGAAGACGTGATCGGCAAGCTCCCCGACCCGACCGTGCCGATGAACCCGCGCACGCGCCTTCTCTACGACGAACCGAAGTACCGGGCTTATGAGGTCACATTAGACATCTATCCCGACGTCTTCGCCTACGGCATCCTGGCCTTGCCCAAGGACCTCAAGCCCGGCGAGAAGCGGCCGGTCGTCGTCTGCCAGCACGGCCTGGAAGGGCGGCCGACCGACGTGATCTGCCCCAATAAGGATTCCCAATACTACCATTCCTTCGGCTCGCGGCTGGCCGAGATGGGCTACATCGTCTACGCCCCGCAGAACCCGTACATCGGCCACGACAAGTTCCGCGTCCTCCAGCGCAAGGCCAACCCCCTCGGGCTGTCGCTCTTCTCGTTCATCGTCCGCCAGCACCGCACCACCCTCGACTGGCTGACGACCTTGCCGAACGTCGATCCCGACCGCATCGCTTTCTACGGCCTCTCCTACGGCGGCAAGACGGCCATGCGCGTGCCGGCCGTCGAGACGCGCTACTGCCTGTCGATCTGTTCCGGCGACTTCAACGAATGGGTGAGCAAGAACGCATCGGTCGATTTCAAGGGCAGTTATATGTTCTCGGGCGAATACGAGATGCCGGAGTGGGACCTGGGCCACACGTTCAACTACGCGGAGATGGCGGCGCTGATCGCGCCGCGGCCGTTCATGGTGGAGCGCGGCCACAACGACGGCGTGGGGATCGACGAGATGGTGGCGTATGAATACGCCAAGGTGGGCCGGCTCTACAGCCGGCTCAAGCTGCCGGAGCGGACGGAGATCGAATACTTCGACGGGCCGCACGAGATCCACGGCGTCGGCACGTTCGCGTTCCTGAAGAAGCAGCTGAAATGGCCGGCGGACTGAAACCGAGCCGCGACTGATCCGAGCCGCGACCGTGAGAGAGCGGCTCGGATCAGTCGCGCCCCACCCGGACGGCGCCGCCGCCGCCCACGACGAAGTCGATCGACCGGCCGGCGGCGCGGGGCGGCGTCGTCGCCGGCCGGGGCCAGCACGTCCTTGACCCGCACGTGCAGCGTGTAGCGCCCCTCCGGCAGGCGCGGCAGGTGGAACGGGAAGTTGATGAAGTAGTCCTGCCGCGGCGTCTGGCTGCGTTCCACGCTGGCCGGGAAGTCGATGCGGCACGCGATGTGGTTGGCGAAATCGCGGATCTCCACCACGCCGGCCAGCGACGTTTCATAGACGCCGTCGCGCGGCCGGCAGGTGAAGTTGCGCACCTCGGCGTAGACCTGAATCCGCTCGCCGCGGCGGTCGTCGTTCTGCGGCTGGAAGACGTGGTCCGGCGGCCACGGCTCGCAGTCGCCGAAGCCGTTGATTTGGCGGCAGAAGCAGACCTTGTCGAGCGCCAGCGCCGCCCGCGGCCGCAGCAGCGCCTCCACCTGTCGCACCTGATCGAGCAGCACCGCGGCCTCCTGCGGAGTGGCGCGGTCCAGCCCGCCGTCGCCGACCTGCGCCGCCAGCGGCAGCAGGGTCAGCAGCACTTCCCGGCTGGCGCCGTCGTAGGCCCGCAGCTGTTCCAGCGCGTCCGGCGAGCGATTTTGGAGCAAATCGCGGAGGGCCGTCACGATCGGCGGGTCCTGCGGCGCCTTGTCGGCCTGCACGACCGGCGCGTCGGGCGGCGGCAGGGGGACCGGCGGGGGCGGGGGCGGGTCGTCG
The DNA here is from genome assembly GCA_963823075.1 of uncultured Planctomycetaceae bacterium. Lineage (GTDB taxonomy): Bacteria > Planctomycetota > Planctomycetia > Gemmatales > Gemmataceae > UBA4732. Next base: position 490,400 of record CAWGKE010000010.1, on the reverse strand, counting down.
GGTTTCGCCGTCGGGGCGGAGCGGGCGGCCGGCGGGTCGTCGGGGAAGTGCGCGGGCTGGACCGGATCGTTCGGTTTGGGGCCGGCGTTCAGCGGCGGGTGGGGGTGGTAGGCCGACGGATCGGCCGGGCCGGGATCGCCGCCGTCCTTGCCGACCTTCGCGGGGTCGCGCGGGTTGACGTAGCCTGGAAAGCAGCCCGACAGGCCGCAGGCGGTCAGCCCGAGGATCAGGGACGGAACCCAGGATCGCCGCGTCATTCCATGACCTCGCCCGTGGGAAGTCGCTTCCCGCGCTGGGGCGGGAGGGTACTGAACGGGCGCGGCAGCGTCAAGACGAGAACGGGGGCGCGGCTGGGGTCCGTCACCGTGGAATTGCGCCCTCCTCGGTGTCGCCGAACGCGCCGACGCAACCAAAAACATCCGGCGCCGGATCGGCAAGACGATCGGGGCGAGCCGACCCGTCCGGCGCCGGCCGGGGGTCATTGAAAAAAAATATCCATTTTCTTGTTGCGTCCGCGCTTCCGTCCGTATACATTTCACAAATCCTACCTGTGCCGTCCGCACCCCGCTCGCAGGGAGTGCGGAGAAGCGGCCAAGGGGTGGGCCGGCTCCCACCACCCCCCCTGCACGGTCGCCGCTCAGGCGGGATCGACTTTCTCTCCCATAAAGGTCGTCTTTCCTTTAGTCGGGCCTCCGCGCAAGTTGGGCCTCGCCCGGCCGCAATCCGCGGAGACGAATGGGGAGGGACGGCCGGGCGGCGAGGAGTCGGGGTCGCGGGAGGAGGCGACGCTGTCTGGAAGGAGGTCAATCGCGTCAGGAAATCCTCTCCCAACCGGCTGCTGTGCCATAACGTTGTCATTCATCCATTTTGTGCATCCTGGGAGGTTTCCAATGCTAATGTCCCTGCGTCGAAAAGCGTTCACGCTGATCGAGCTGCTGGTGGTGATCGCGATCATCGCCATCCTGATCGGGCTGCTGCTGCCCGCGGTCCAGAAGGTCCGCGAGGCCGCCGCACGCATCAGCTGCGCCAACAACCTCAAGCAGATCGCCCTGGCGGCCCACAACTACGACAGCGCCAACGGTCACCTGCCCCCCGGCATCAGCGTCTCCAACAACAGCTACATGGGCACATTGCCCTACCTGCTGCCCTACATCGAAGCGGGCAACATCTACAACCAGATCCCCTTGGACTTCTGGACCACGACCGGGGACCCGGGCGGCGCCTGGTGGGGCAACGCCTGGGGCCCGGCCCAGAACCACATCAAGTCGTTCATTTGCCCCGCGGACAACCCCTACACCGAAACCCAGGGCGTCTTCGCCTACCTGACCGAAAGCGGTTACACCCTGACGGGCGGGTATTTCGGGGGCTCGGGCTACCAGATTGGGGCGACGAACTACCTGGCCAACGCCGGCTCCCTGGGCAATGTCTCGACCAGCGGGGACACGTTCTACGGTCAGTGGGTCGGGCCGTACTACCAGGATTCCGCAGTTGCGATTTCTCAGATCTCGGACGGCACGTCGCAGACCATCGCCTTCGGCGAGACGCTCGGCGGTTCCGGCCCGCCGGGGCCGCGCGATTTCTACGTCGCGTGGATGGGCGGCGGTTCGCTGCCGACCGCGTGGGACCTCATCCAGCCCTGCCAGTGGTACAGCTTCGGCAGCAAGCACGACGCGGGGACGGTTCTGTTCTCCATGTGCGACGGCTCTGTGCGCGGCTTCCACACCATCGGGAACAGCACCCCGTGGTTCAGCAGCCAGTGGTACCAGTTCATGAATGCGTCCGGCTATCAAGACGGCTACGTGGTGGACTGGACGCAGCTGAATTGACGCCGCCGTCGTTCTCCATTTTCGCGGCCCCCGGATTCCCACGCCGGGGGCCGCTTCTTCGTTGGCGAGCCTGTGGGACTCGCGGGAGATGCGAAATGCGATTCTTGACGTGGTTGGCGACGGCGGGACTGCTGGCGTCAGCGATGGCGATCGGCTGCAACCCAGAGGCGCCGACGAACCCCAACTCGGCCAGCCCGCCCACTGGAGGGCCGAATAGTCACCCACCGACCCCGCCGCCGCCGCCGCCGCCGCCGGCCGATCGCCCTACCCATTCCGGTTGAACCTCCCTCGTGGAGGCGAGCGGCGCGGCGTAAGCCCGCCGGTGTTGCGCACGGCCACCGACAATGTGCTGCACCGGCGGGCTTACGCCGCGCCGCTCGCCTCGACCTCCGCCCCGTGGTTGCAACCCGCCGTCGTCCAGGCTTCCGCCGGTCCCAGACCGAACCGCTCCGCCAGCTGCCGCCGCAGGTCCGCGGCCCGGTCCTCGTCCCCCACCATGGCAAACACCGTCGGTCCCCACGAACTCTGTCCCACGCCGCGCACGCCCACCCCGCGGAGGTACGCCACGCATTCTGCCGTCCGCGGGTCAGCGTAGACGCCCCCTTGCAGCTCGGCGAACGCCTCCCCGACCCGGGCGTTGAAGTCATGCAGGCTTTCTCCGAACGCCTCCAAATCCCCCTCGGCGAGCGCGGGCAGCATCCCGAGCAGCACCAGCCGGCAGAGCGCATCCGTCCGCCGCGCCGTGTTCGATCGAACAGCGAGACGGGCGAACGCCTGCTGTTCTTGGCGGCCGTGCAGGCCCCGCGCCGCGGACGGGGTCGCCAGCACCAGCCGCCATTGCGGCGGGAACGGCGCCCGCGCCGCCAGCGGCGCCAGGCCCTCATCGCCGCCGCGCTTGCCGGACTCTACCAGAAAGCCGCCGTGAGAGAAGCCGTGGACGCCGAGCGCCGAGCGCAGCCCGCGGCCGACGCGCCGCGCCAGGTCCGGCGCGTCGAGGGCGAGGCCCCACGCCTCGGCCAGGGCGCGGGCCACGGCCAGCCCCAGCTGCGTGCCGACGCCCAGGCCGACGTGTTCTGGCGGGGCCTCCTCGACGGTCAATCGATGCGGTTGGGGCGTGGTCGCCTGCGGTTGGGGCGTGGTCTCCAGACCACGCCCCAACGCGGCTTCCGGCCGATCGCGGCGGACGCTCTCGGCGAAGCACAGACCAAAGGCCAGAGCGCGGTCGGCCAGGGGGCCGTCCGCCGACCACGCCGCGGCCGGCGACGCCGCGACGCGGACGCCAGGCCGCTCGATCATCAGGCCGACGCCGCCGAACCGCCGAGCCGACAGCACCCGCTCGCCGCGCCGGTCGGGCCATGCCTCGTCGTCGCCGGCCAGGCTGAGCAGGCCGAAATGCAGACGGGTCGGGGTCCAGACGCTTATCATCGCCGGCAATGTCCTCATCCAGAGTGAGGAGTGAGGAGTGAGGAGTGAGGAGAAAAGGGATGCCGCCGTGTTTGCTCCCCTCCTCACTCCTCACTCCTCACTCCTCACGATCCTCTCCAAAAACGCGAACGCCTCGCGCTCGCGCGGCCCGCCCGTCTTCTCGACCAGCACGGCCAGCTTGCGGAACTCGGTTCGGATCTCGTCCAGCGGCAGGAACGAGGTGCGCGTCGCCAGGATGGCGGCCTCGACCACGGCGAACAGGGCGCGGTTGAGGCCGAAGAAATCGCGGCCGCGGCCGGCGTGAACCACATCGGCCTCCAGCTGCACGCGCTCGGTTCGGTCGTCGCAGGAAGTGACGCGAAACTCGTACCAGCGGCAGGCGTCGGCCAGCACCCAGCCGCGAACCCGGTCGGCCGGCCGCATCGGCGGCGGCGGGTCCGGCTCGCCGACGGCGGCCTTCGCCAGCAGCAGCACGTCGTCGGTGACGTGCAGCACGCCCTCGCCGTGGGCCACCAGGTTGATGCAGGTTTGGGCCGTGCGGTAGGGGCGCAGGACGAACCGCCGCGGTTCGGCGTAGGGGTCGCCGAGGAGGCGCGGGCCCATCGGCGCGACGTTGACGCGGCCGGCCGGGTCCACGGTGGTGACGAGGCCTTCGAGGATCATGAACGATCGACGGCGGCGGGGACGACCTGCGCCGCGGCGGCCTTTTGTGGGGCGCCCCATCCGGGCAGCCCGACGCCGAGCATCTGACCGACGGAAAACGCGGTCAGCAATATCCCCAATTCCAGGGCCGCGATGAGGGCGTACAGCAGCAGCTGGAGGCCGGCCACCCGGAACCCCTGGCGGAAGGTCGGCGCCAGGAAAAGGCGGTACGCCAGCGACGCCACGACCCATCCGAACGCCAGCCCGAGTACGTAGCCGAGAAGGTGCATCGGGCCGAGCAGGCCGTCCGGCTCCGCGTCGAGCCTTCCCAGCAGGAGGACCGAGGCCAGGCCGAGCAGGACGTAGACCGCGACGGCCGCGTAACCGATCGGGAACGAGAGAAGGAAGCGCGGCTCCTTCACGTCGGCCACGGAACAGCTGGCCCGGAGGATCACGCTGGGCAGAACGAAATTGCAGACCCCCGCCGCGGCCAGCACCACGAGAAGGAGAACCAGGAAGATCCACAACAGCAGCCAACCGATGAACGCCAACATGTTTCGCCCCACCGATCATTCGTCCGCGCTTTCGCCTCCTCGCACGTTAATGGCCGGCGGTTCGGCTGTCAATCGAATAACCGAGCCGCGACCGTGAGGGAGCGGTCTTCTCCCCCGCTCCCTCACGGTCGCGGCTCCGAAAGGCGCGGCTAATCTTCCGGGACGGCGACCAGGCGCGGCCGCGGGACGGAGACGCCGACGACGGCGCCGTGGCGACGCCGCAGCTGGGCGAAGTTGAGGCGGAGGAAATCGTGCAGGCCGTGGTCGGCGCCGTTGGAGAGGTAGCCGCGAGCGAGATCGGCCATGTGGGCGTCGTAGAGGCGCTTGCTGGTCGAGTGGAGGTCGCACCGGCCCGCATGGCGCCGCAGGTCGCCGTCGAAGGCGGGGCTGATGTGGTACAGCTCGTGGAACAACGTGATGAACTTGTCGTCGAAGTCCTGGTCGAGGAAGCGCGGCAGGCAGAACGTCACCAGATAGAGCATCTCGACGCCGTTCACGAAGAAGCGCTGCACCTGATACAACTGGCCGTGCCGGCGGCGCGTCAGGGCGCCGTCGCGGCAGCGCAGCGGCGTGACGCGCGCCTGGAGACCGTGTCGCCGCGCGGAGCGCGCCTGAAGGACGCCGAAGAGAAGGCGCGAAACGTCGATGTGCCGCAAGGCGTCGCTGTGGCGGACGACGTCGGCGCAGAGGCGCCGGACTTGGGCGCCGAAGTCGAACGGCCGCCCCTCCGGCCCGGTGCGGCGCCACGGCGGCGCGTCCGGTTCGGGGAGGCGGGCCGGCGGCGGCCCGGCAGCCCGGATGGCTCGCAGCGGCAACGGATTGTCCGGTTCGTGCCAGCGGAGGATCAAGGGCGGCGGCGCCTTGCCGGCCGTTCGCGCGGATTTGGCCACGCCAGTTCTCCTGACAGGTCGCGCTCCCCGCCGCAACGACCCTGTTGCGGCGCGTTGGGCCGGATAGAGTGTAACGGACCCCGGCCCGCGAGCAAGTCGCAACCGATAAATCCAGTAAATTCCGCCGCGGCGCGTTCCGATAGTAAGGAACGTACCGTCCCGTGGTCGCCGCCCGCAGCCGTTGCGAGACGGCGCGTGCAGGCGCCTATTACTGTAACCCACGGCCGGTGCGAGGGGAACCAGAAACATGAACGCAACGCGGCGGATGAGATGGGGCCTGCTGGCGGCGGCGGGTCTGTTGGTTGCGTCCGCGGGCTGCCAGACGTGGGTGGCCGGCATGACGCTGCCGTCGGGGCACTACCTGGAGCACCCGCCGCAGTACATCGCGCCGTCGCCGGAGTACCCGCTGCAGCGCGAGCTGGGGCATCAGCAGGCGGAGGAGGCGCCGCCGCCGGCGGGCGCCGAGGGGCTGCCGCCGCCCGTCCCCGGCCGGCCGTGATCGCGGCCGCTGACAGGACGTTGTCATCTCCCATCGGGAGTTCGGCGAGCGGCGCGGCGTCAGCCCGCCGGTGCGTGTCACCACCGGCGGGCTGACGCCGCGCCGCTCGCTCACTTGCTGACTTGCTGACATTGCCCTTGACCGCGGATCGGGCCGTCGCTAAGGTCCGCCCGCTTTTGGCGGCGGGGAAAGAAGAACCGTCGCGCAAGGGCGCGTCGCGGGGGAGGTCGCGGCGCCCGCAGTCTCAAATAACGGGGAAGGGGAAACCAATGGGCAAGAAGCCCGTGCTAGGAATGGTGAGCGCGTTGTGCGTCGGCCTCGCCCTGACAGGGTGCCGCGACGCCGCCACGCGCTCGGACGGCCCAGTCACGAAGGGCCCCCTCTACAAGCCGCAGGGCGCGTTCTCGACCAACGCCGGAAACCCGACGACGAACACGGCCAGCCCGAGTGCGGGCTGGAACACCAGCCCGACGACGGCCGGCCGGAACGGCGAATGGATGGGCGGGACGCAGGCCCACGTGCCGACGACGGCTGGGGCCTCGACGGACCCCGCCGGCATGAATGCGGGCCGCACGACGCCCGGCGTCCAGACGACCGGACTGACGGCGCCGCCCGCGCCGCCTTCGCCGCCGCCGTCGGACTACGACGCCCCGCCCGCGCGGATGAGCGTCCAGGCGCCGACCGACGAATCGCATTTCCCGCCGCCGCCGGGCGCGGTGCATAGCATTCCGGCCCCCTCGGCCCGCGTGCTGCAGCCGCCGCCGTCGTTCACCGGCCCCGGCATTGCGCCCATGCTGCCGGACGCGCCGGCCCCGGTGAAGCCGGCCGTAGACAACGCCACGCAGGTCGTGCCGCCCGCCGCGCCGGTCCTCACGGCGCCGCCCCCTGACCCGGCGCCGCCGGTCGAGGCGGCGCCGCCTCCGCCGGCGGACTTCTCGGGTCCGAACCTGCCGCCTCCGCCTCCGCCGCCCGTGCCAGGACCGAACGGCTGATCGATCCGCGAACCATGCGACGGGCCGGCCGCGCCTCACGAGGCGCGGCCGGCCTCACTCTTTCTCCGGCGCCCACGCCAGCGCCCGGATTTCTCCGAATTCGCGGTCCAGCTTTTCCCATACTATCCCGCCGTCAGTCGAGCGGTAGAGTTCGCCGCTGACGCTGGCCGCATAGACCAGGGCCGGGTCGGCGGGGTGGACGGCGAAGGCCCAGATGGTGCTGTTGGCCCGGTGCGGCAGGGTCGCCTCGGCCCACGTTCCGCCGGAATCCACCGAGCGCGCCACGGCGCCGACGCCGCCGGGCGGCCCGTCGCCGGCGCCGAGCAGGATCACCTCCGGCCGGCCGACCGGCTGGGCCAGCGTCCGGCAGTACGGCCACGGCAGCACGCCGCCGATCCCGGCCGGACGCCATGTCATCCCATCGTCGTCGCTGATGTTGAGGTCGTTGTTGGTCGCGGCCAGCAGTCGCCGACCGCGCCCCCCTCCCTGCCCTCCCCCCGCGGGTGGGGGAGGGGTGGGGTGGGGGACGACCGCGATCGCATGGATGTCGCGTGAACTCAGCCCGGTTCCGAGCGGCGCCCAGGTGCGGCCGCCGTCGCGGCTGGCATGGACGCCGTCGATTTCCACGCCGGCCCATGCGAGATCCGGATTATCCGGGTCGGTGACGATCGTGGTGACGCGCGTGTGCAAGATGCGCGGACAGGCCGTTTCCACGGTAGCCGCCGCCACTGCCCAGGTCTGGCCGCCGTCGTCGGAGCGGTAGAACGCCGATGGCCGCGTCCCCACCAGGATCACGTCGGGCCGCCGCCGCGGGATGTGGATCGACCACACCTGCTGGTCGGCGAGCGGCCCTTCGACGCGGACCCACTCGTCGGCCCCATCGACGCTCCGGAAAAGGCCCAGTTCCGTGCCCATGTACAGGACGGCCGGGCGTTCGGGGTGGACGGCGACGGCGCGGACGTCGCACTCGACGAACGTGCCGTCGCAGGCGCGGCGGAAGGTGCGGCCGGCGTCGAGGCTGCGGAACAGGCCTTCGCCGATGGTCCCGACGTAGAGGCGGTGCGGCGTCATGGCCGGGTCTCCTTTTCGCGCTGGCAGGGCAGGTCCTCGATGCGAGCGCAGCCGGGCGGCAGCGCGGCCTCCTCGACCCGCAGCGACGGCAGGCCGTCCTTGACGGGGAACGTCAGTCGGCAGCGCTGGCACACCAGGCCGTCGTCCGCCTGCTCCAGGCGGACTTCGGACGGGCTTAGCGGACAGCGCAGCTTGTCGAGGAAGTCTTCGGGGATCATGTCGCTCACTTCGACGGTTTGAGTGTTTGCAGATAGCGATAGAGGTCCGCAAGGTCGTCCGGCTTGAGGCCCTTGAGCAGGCCGTTGGGCATCAGCGAGCGCGTGCTGGCGCTGCGCGAGGCGATGTCGGGCGTGGCGACTCGCATCGTCGTTGCGGCGCCGGTTTGCAGGATGACGCCGTCGGCCGACTCGAAGGCGACGATGCCGAAGTACGTCTGGCCGGCGCGCGTTTCGATGCGCGTGACGCGGTACGGCGGTGCCACGTCGCGGCTGGGGTAGATGATCGCGTCGAACAGGTCGCCGCGCGAAAAACGGCTCGTCACGCCGGTCAGGTCGGGGCCGAGCCGCGTCGTGCCGGTGTGGCAGGTGACGCAGCCGCGAGCGCGGAACAGCGCCTCGCCACGGCCGGCGTCCCCCTTGTCCCACGGCACGGTTTGCAAAAGCTTCGTCCACGCGGCCGGGTCTTCCTCGCCGTCGCCCTGCGCCGCCGCGGCCAGTTTCGGATGCTCCTTCTCGAACCAGGCGAAAACGGGATCGTAAATGCGCTTGAGCGCGGCCGGGTCGTCGGCGTCCTCCTTGAAGACGAACGGCTGTCCGGTCTGCCGGGCCAGCAGAGCGCAGACCTGCGACCGCGCATCCTTCTCTTTGGGTTCCAGCGTCAGCTGCCGCAGCAGTCGCACCAGCGGAACCAGCCGGCGCGGCTCCTCGTCGCGCGGCAATTCCGCCAGCGCATCCAGACAGGCCAGCACGACCGGCTGCTGACTGGATTCCAACCCGGTCAGGATCTTATCGCGGTCCACTTCCTCCGGTTTGTCCGTCAGCTGAAGCAGCAGGGCGTCGCGCAGACCGTAGTTATCCCATTGGCCGCGGAACACCGGCCGCACCTGTTCCGGCGGAAGGAGGCTCAGCAGTTCGATCAGCGGGCCGGACCAGGCGAATTCATCGTCCTTCTTCACGGCGTCCAGGAACAGGCGGGCGGCCTGCTTGCGATGTTCCTCGTCGAAGCAAACCGTCAGAGCGACGTGGGCGGGGCTGACGAAATCCTTATGCTTCAAAACGACTTCTAGCAGCCGCTTGTCTTTCTTGAGCAACTCCGTGAACACTTCTACCAGTCGGGCGTTCCAGTTCTGCTTGTTGCGCTGGGCCTGGCCCTCCAGCTTACGGTCAAGGCCGAATAATGCGTCCGCGACTTGATGGGCCGCTTTATAGTCCGCCTCGCCCTCCAACCGCGAGTAGACGATCAAATAGTGCATGTCGGAGGTCGCGGAACTATTCGGAGTCCACATCGCGGCCACATGCGGCGGCAGCGAGGAGGCCGTGTACTCCACCATCGCCAGATAGCGGGTCGTCTCCGTGTCCAGACGTTCGTCCCCGGAGGGGAACCAGTCGCGGATCACGCTTGTGGCGGTGGCCAAGTCTCTCTTGTGTTCCTGCAGAGACCCTTGGAGGGAATAACCGGTGTAGACTTCGGCCGGCGGATCCTTGAGCCGCCAGTCGCCCAAGGCCAGCATCAACAGGCGCAACGCTTCCAGGCGGAACGCCGGCTTCACGTCCCGACAGGCTACCACCATCGCCGCCGCGGAGCGCACCTCGGCGTCGGGGAACTCGTCGGCCGGGTGACGCCAGTGGGCGGCCAGCGCCGTCGTCAGCTGATATTCCAGGTTGTCTGGGAAGCGATCCACCACGTCGCGCGCCCAGTCCTCGTCGGGGAGCAACGCCGCCCACCGCGCCGCCGCCTGACGGACGCGCTTGTCTGGTGACGTCAGGTTCGCCGCCAGCGGGCCGATGATGCTTTCCTTCAGTTCGCCGACGTGGTCCGCCAGCGCTTCCAGCGCCTTGAGACGGACCAGTGGGCTTTTGTCCCCCGTCAGCGACAGCAGCGCCGGCTGATCCTCCGCGACGTACTTCCGCCCCAGCGACCACGCCACCCGCGCCCGCGTCAACGGCGACGACCAGCGCCGCGCCGCCTCCGCCGTCGCTGGCGGCACGCCGTCGAACAGCTCCGTCAGCACTTCCACCGCCCGAACACGATCCGCCTCATCTCTTTTCTCATCGACCACCGCATTGAGGAATGCTTTCGCTCCCAGCTCCCGCGCCAGCGGCTCCCATTGCGCCCGCGACCAGGCGTCCAGCGGCTGACGCGCCTGCAACACCTTATCGAGGTCCGTTTTCGGCTCCGGCCCTCGCTGCACCGGCGTCTTGCCGTCGCCGACGTATTCGATGCGGTACACCGCCCCGCGCGTCTTGCGGCCGCCCATGCAGACGAACAGCGACCCGTCCGGCGCCACCACGATGTCCGTCGGGTCGAAGCCGCTTGAGCCGATGGCCTCCACGAAGATTTCCGGCTTGGTCTTGTACGTCGCCCCATCCGGCGTTAGCGGGCAGAAGTAAATCTTGCCGAACGTCCAGTCGCAGGCGAAGACGCCGCCGCGGTAATGCTCCGGGAACTGGTCGTGGCGGTAGCAGACCACGCCGGTCGGCGAACCGCGGCCGATCGGATAGAGGATATCGACCGTATCGAGATAGTAATCCGGTCTGCCCCAGCTGCGCATGTAGCCGGTCACGCGCCAGCCGTGGTGGCCGGCGTAGGCGACGTGGTACAGCCGCGTCGGCGAGTACCAGGGGAGGAAATAGTCCGCCTCCACGTCGCTGTCGTAGGTGATGATTTCGCCGTCGGCGTTGAAGTCGAAGTCATAGGGGTTGCGGAAGCCGTGGGCGATCACCTCGCAGCTCTTGCAGTCGGGCGGCAGCCGCAGGATCGCGCCGGCCTGCGGCTTCTTGACCGGCGAATCGGGGCGCGTGACGTGCCGCTGGTCGATGCCGCTGTCGTTGCCGCCGATGACGTACCACCAGCCGTCCGGACCCTTGCGCATGGCGTGGCCGCCGTGTTCGGCGAAGACCAGCGGGACGAACCTGTCGGGCTTGGGTTCCAGCGTCCCCTTCTGCTTGCCGGCCCGGTAGCGCGAGAACCAGCCGTCGCCGCAGAAATAGAGATCGCCGCCGTCGAAGCACATGCCCATGCCGCCGGTCGCGGTCGGGGCGATGACCTCGGCCCTGTCCGCCTTTCCCGATCCCTTGGCATCCAGAAGCCGCTTGACCCAGCCCTGACTGGTGACGACGACATGGCCGTCCGCGTCCAGCGTCATGGCGTAGATGTCGTTGGCGAGGTCCTGATCGGCGTAGAGGCTGACGCGGAAGCCGGGCGGCACGCGCAGGCCGAGATCGTCGTCGGCGCGGCCGGCCGCCGGGAGAGACGCCAGCAGCGCGAGGGCCAGGGGGAGAGGGAGCCGGCGCATCGTAGAACTCCGGGGTTACGTCACAACGAGAAATGTATGCGGCGGCCGGTGCGTGTGCCACAGCCGTTTCGGCCGTGACAAACCCTCACAGACGCCGCCGCAACCGCTCCAGCGCGGCTTTCGCCTCCCGCGTGAGGCTGGTTTGCGGCCCCTCGCCGAGGGCGGCCAGCGCCTCGCGGGCCTCCGGCGTCGCCGCGTCCTCCAGCGCCTCGACCGCCCGGACGAACCGCACGTCGGTGGGGTGCAGGCCGGTGCGCGCCTTGTGGATCCACTCCAGCAGCTCGTCGAGCCGTCGCCGCGCCTCCGGCGACGGCTGCCCCATCCGGGCGACGCGCAGGGCCGTCTCCGCCGCCTCGTCTACCGACCGCAGCTCGGCCGAGGCGCACTCGCGCGCCTCAAAATCGTCGGCGTCCAGGTCGGCGATCCATGCCGCGATCCGCTCCGGCGTGAGCGGCGGATGCGTCAGCTTCGCTTTCAGGAACGGGATCGATCGTCGCGGCGCCGCCGCCAGCGCCCACACCGCCCGGTACGCCTCGGCCGCATCGCCGCCGGCCAACTCGTCCCACCGTCGCGCCAGCGCCTTGTCGTCGAGGTCGGACGCCGCCCCGCCGCGGCCGGGCAGGTCCCAGGCCAGGACCGTGCCGTCGTGGCCCCCGGTGTACAGCCGCCGCCCGTCGGGCGAAAAGGCCAGCGCGTCGATGAACCCCTGCCCGCCCTTGAAGCGGCCCCGCCGCAAGCCGGAGGCCGTTTCCCAGAGCGAAACCGAGCCGTCGAGGTCGGACGTGGCGAGCGTTCGACCGTCCGCGGCATAGGCCGCGGCCAGGACGAAATCCGGGCCGGCGTCCAACGCGCGTATCGCTTCTCCGGCAGCGACGTTCCAGAGGCGCACGGTCCCGCCCGGCCCCGCGGCGGCGACGACCTTGCCGTCGGGCGCGGCGGCGGCCCAGAAGACGGACCAAAGGTCGGTCTTCAGGTCGCGGGCGTCTCCGGCGCCGGCGGCCGCGTCCCAGAGGAGCAGGGAGCCGGTTTTCGTGGCCAGGCCGTCGGGGTGGCGGAACACCGCCAGCGTCTTGCCGTCGAGAAAGGCGCCGGGCTGCAACAGCCGCCGCGGGCCGTCCTCCTGATGCTTGGATCGCATTTCCCCCTTCACCGCGTCGAAAACGGCAAATCGGTCCTCGTCCGGCCCGCCGAACGCCGCCACCAGCGCGGCGTCCGGCGAAAGGGCAAAGGCGTTGGGGTAATCCTTCTCGGAAAGAGAAAATGCGCCCCGCCGCTTGCCGTCGGCCGCGTCCCAGACGAGGACCGCATTCCCACCGCCGCGGCCAACAGCAGTCAGACGCCGCCCGTCCGGCGAAAACCCCAGGAGGGCGACCCGTTCGCAGCCGGAGACTTCGAGGGAGCGTCGCTCCGCGCCGCTTGCCGCGTCCCAGAGGTGGACGCGGCGATCCCACCCGGCCGAGGCCACGGTCTTGCCGTCCGGCGACACGGCCAGCGCCGCGACCTGTCCCTGCGGCCCGGCGAAGGGGCGGATCTCCTTCCCAGTTGACACGTCCCACTGGCGGACGGCGCTGTCGCCGCCGCCGGAGACGAGCGTCGTCCCGTTCGGGGAAAAGGCCAGGGACCGAACCGCATCCTGATGGCCCTCGCAGCGCCGCACCTCATCGCCCCCGGCCGCGTCGATCAGGCGAATCACGCCGTCTCCGCCGCCCGCGGCCAGGAGCTTGCCGTCGCGGGAAAAGGCGAGGCAGCCGGCCGGATCGTGCGCGGCGGAAGTGAGCAGGACGCGCAGTTCGGTCCTCGCCGCCGCATCCCAGAGCCGCAGAACGCCGTCCGTGCCCGCCGTCGCCAACCGGGCGCCGTCGGGGGACACGGCCACGACGGTCCCGGCGCCCTTCGACCCCTCCGACTCGTGAACGACCTTGCCGGTTTCGACATCCCACCACCGCAGCACCCCGTCGCGGCCGGTCGCCGCCAGAGTCCGCGCATCCCGGAGGAAGGCCGCGGCGGCGAAAAGCTCTTCCGGCCCTTCCATGTCGCGCACGTGTTCGCCGCTGATCGCGTTCCAGAGGCGAATGCGCCGGCCGCAGGTCGCCACCCATTTGCGATCCGGCGAAAAGGCGATCCCGCTCCGGGGCGCGTCGGGCTTCTCCAACCGCCACAGCTCCTTGCCCGATGTCGCGTCCCACAGCACGACGTCGTCCCCGACCCAGGCCGCCAGCACCCTCCGATCCGGCGACGGCGCCGCACATCCCAGAGCGGCGGGGGCGGTCCAGTGACGGAGTTCCTTCCCGGATTCCGCGTCCCACCACCGCATCGTATCGTCCTTGCCGAAGGAAAGAATGGTTTTCCCATCCGGCAAGAAGCCGACGAACTCCACGTCGCCAGCGTGGCGGCAGCGAACCGTGCCCATGCGCACCGCGACGCCGTCCGGCAGAGGGTCGCCGAAGCAATCGGTCGGCGGGTCGGCGGTTGCGGCGCCCGGCGCCGCGAGCAGCAGGCAAGCGGCGGCGAGCCATCGGCGGCGAGCCGTCATGGGGCGGTCTCCGGGACGGGGGCGATCGATTCAGCGTATCCGTCCGGGGTCGGCGAATCCAGGAAAATGGGGGGAGAATGACGCGCCCCCCTCGAATGGGGCGCGCCGTCCGGCCCGCGTTTCAACGTGGGTCGCACCTCCCCGGCCTTTACGCGAGATTCTTTGCATTCCCCCAAATTGTTCGATATGATTGCCAGGAGTCTGCCGCCCCGTGGTCCTGGGGACGGATGCTGCCATGAGCCACGAACTCATCTGCGAATGGTTGGGGCTGCCCGCCGGAACGTGGCCCCCCGACCACTACCGTTTGCTCGGCCTGGAGCCGGGCGAATCCGACGCGGAACGGATCGAGCAGCGCATCCACGAGCGCCTGGACGCGGTGCGCCATTACCAGATGGCGCACCCGGAGCAGGCGACGGAAGCGATGAACCGGCTGGCCCAAGCCTACGTCTGTCTGACGGAGCCGGCCAGCAAGCGGGCCTACGACGCGGTCCTGTTCGGCACGGCCGCCCCGGTGGCGGTGGCCGAGGCGCCGGCCGCCCGGCCGGAACGGCCCGATCCGCTGGCGTGGCTGTTCGGCCCGGCCGGCGTCCCGCGATCGCTGTCGGCCACGCCGCCGCCGTTGCCGCGCCTTCCCGACCCGCCGGCGGCCCGGCCCGAAACGCTCCCGCCCGCCGCCGCGCCCGAAGTGGAAGAGTCGGTCGATCCCGTCGTTGTCGCCGCCCAGCAGTCGCGGCAAGCGCGCAGCGGGCTGGGCACGAAACGAGCTATGTACCACCGCGTCGTCGCCACGCGCAGGCTGCTGCACGTCTGGGACCAGCTGGGCAAATACGTCGAGCCGGCGAAGCGACGGCTGAGCCGCGCGGCGGACGGCCCCGAACTGAGCCGGCTCCTTCAAGAAATGCGATCGCTTTTGCGCCAGTTCCCGGCCCTCATCGGCGCGGCGGGGCAGCCGGGCTACTGGGTGGCGACGGTGGCGCGCCAGGACGACCCCGCGCGCGGCCTCCAGGCCCTGGACCCCGGCCAGCGCGAGGCCCTGAGCCGCGACTGGTCGGCCGGCCGCAAGCTGATCGCCGCGCACCGCGACTTCCTCCGTCAGGAGGTCCGCGTCCTGCGCCAATCCACCTGGAAACAGCGGCTCACGCGCGCGGCCTACGCCGCCGTCACGGACCAGCCGGCCACGTTCTTCGTCGTGCTGCTGGTGGTCGTCAACCTCACGGTCTGGTGCATCTACGCCCTGGAGATGCTCCGCGCCCGGTGATCCCATCCGCCTTGTATCCGTCCCGCCTCCCGCCGATACTACTCCGGTGAGATCATCTCGCCCCCAAGCGCGAGAGGAGGATAGTATGTCTCCGGCGGAGACGGCAGTGGATCGGCTGGACGTGGTCGCGGTGGCGCCGCACCCCGACGACCTGGAAATCACCTGCGGCGGCACGCTGGCCCTGCTGGTCAAGCAGGGCTATCGCGTCGGGATGCTCGACCTGACGACCGGCGAACCGACGCCGCGCGGCACGCCGGAGATCCGCGCCCGCGAGGCGGAGGCGGCGCGGCAGGTGCTGGGCGTGCCGTTCCGCCGCTGCGTCGGCCTGCCCAACCGCGTGCTGATGGATTCGCCGGAAAACCGCTTCGTGCTGGCGACGTGGTTCCGGCGCCTCATGCCGACGATCGTGATATGCCCGGCCGGCCGCACGCCCGCCGCCTCGCCGGACCACTACCAGGGCCAGCTCCTCGTCGAGGCGGCGCGGTTCTACTCGCAGCTGACCAAGTGGGACGACCGCTTCGACGGCGCGCCGCCGTACCGCGTGCCGCATCTGGTCTACGCGCCGTTCCCGTTCGACGCCGAGGTCCGCCAGTATCCCGCCGGGTTCGTCGTCGATGTCACATCGACGTTCGAGCAGAAGATGGAGGCGATTCGCTGCTACGGGTCGCAGTTCGACGAATCGCGCTTTGCCAAGGTGCGGCATTTCGTGAGCGGCAACAACATCTCGGCGGGCGCCCGCTGCGGCTTCGCTTACGGCGAAGCGTACGCGCTGCCGACGACGATCGGCACGAGCGATCTGCATTCTCTGGTAATGGGCGGCAAGGCGACCGCGGCGCCGGTGTCGCTGCCGGGCCAGCCGGCGCCGCCGCTGGAGTGACGGGGTGGTTGCCCTTGCTCGGCTTTCGAGCCGACGGCATAATCGCCAAGCGGCCTGCATTGTGGAGACCTGCCGATGGCTCGTTCCAAGTCGGTCTTGCCCAAGAATTGGTCTATGGGCGATCTTCTAAAGCATTTTGGCGGCATTTCGCCGAATCGCATCCGTGTCGATCCGCAGCCCGGCACAGCGACCGAGCGGCATGTGACCGAACTGAACGACCATGAGGACCGCCTGTACGAACTGGTGGACGGCGTTCTGGTGGAGAAGGTCATGGGGGTGCCCGAATCGCATATAGCGGCGGAAATCATTTTCCATCTTCGGAGTTTCATGGCGGAACGAGATCTGGGTTTCATTGCCGGCGAAGCGGCCACTCTGCGCCTGATGCCTGGCTTGGTTCGCATCCCCGACGCTTGTTTCGTCTCCTGGGATCGACTAGCGGAGCGCACGGTCCCAGCCGAACCGATTCCGGACCTGGCCCCCGACCTCGCCGTCGAGGTACTCAGTGAGAGCAACACCCAACAGGAGATGGAACGCAAGCTCAAGGACTACTTTTTCTCCGGCGTCCAGCTCGTCTGGTACATCGACATCAAGAAACGCACGGCTGAAGTCTACACGTCGCCGGACCAGGGCGTGACGCTGACGGAAGGACAGGCGCTCGACGGCGGCGCAGTGTTGCCGGGCTTCCGGCTGCCGCTGCGTGAACTCTTCGCCCGACTGGCGCCGGCCGGCGGCCGCAAGCGCAACGGCCGCAAGAAGTCATCCTAAGATTGCTTTTGTGCGTCCATCCGCCGCCCCGCCAGCATCCCGCACGCCCCTTCCACGTCCTTGCCGCCGCTGTAGCGGCGCACCACCGGCATCCCCAATTCCACCGTCAGCGCGTCGCGGAACGCCTGCCGCTCCGCATCCGACGGCGGCGTGAACTGTCCCGTCGCGTCGTTGACATCGATCAGGTCGAGCCGCACCGGCAGCCCGGCCGTCAGCTCCGCCAGCCGCCGCGCGTCCTCCGGCCGCGTGTTGACGCCGGCCAGCAGCGTCCACGCCAGCGTCACGCGCTCGCCGGTCGCCTCCTGGTGTTCGCGCAGCGCGGCCATCAGCTCCGGCAGCGGGTGCGTCGTCTCCACCGGCAGCAGCTCGCGCCGCCGCTCCGGGTCGGCCGAGGTCAGCGACACGACCAGCCGATGCGGCCGCCGCTCGGCGGTGAAGCGGCGGATCATCGGCACGATTCCCACGGTGGAGATCGTAATAGCGCGGGCGTTGATCGCCACGCCGCACGGCTCCGACAGCACATCGGCGGCCCGCATCACGCGGTCGTAATTCAGAAACGGCTCGCCCATGCCCATGAACACGACGCCGCGAACCGGATGCGGCGAATCGTCGCGCACCTGCATTACCTGATCCACAATCTCCCAGGAAGCGAGGTTGCGCCGGAAACCCATGCGTCCCGTGGCGCAGAAGACGCAGCCCATCGCGCAGCCGACCTGCGAGCTGACGCAGACGACGTACTTCTCGTCGCCGGGCCGGTGGAGGAGGGGGATGCGCACCGCCTCGAACGGCTCGGGGCCATCGCCCTGGAAGAGGTACTTGGCGAATCCGTCGGTCGGCGAGATGCGCTTTTCCAGCAGCGTCAGCCGCGGCACGCGCGTCACCTGGCGGACGCGCTCCAGCAGGCGCGGCGAGGTTTCCGGCAGGGCGGCCGGCGCCTCCGTCGCGCCGCGCTGCAGCACTGCGGCCTGGAGGCGGCGGGCGAGGCGGCCGGTGACGCCGAGAGGCGCGAGGCGGGCGTGCAGGTCGGTGGAGGTGTGGTCCTTGAACAGCATGAGAGCGGCGGGTAGAGTGTCGCGCATGGCTCCACTTTGACACACGCCCGCAAGTTCCACAAGACCGCCGAGCGTCGCCTGCGGCACACGGATTGCTCCTTTAGGTCACCGAGAATCATTTCGGCGAAATTACCAGCACGCACAGGAGACGACGCCATGCCCGCCGAATCCCCAATCAATCCGACGGACAACGCCATCGCATTCGAGACCGCCGACAACGCCCAGACGTCGCCCCGCGGCATGAGCTACCTGGCGGCCGGCAAGGGATCGCCCGTCCTGCTCCTGCACGCCTTCCCGCTGTCCTCGATCATGTGGCGCGATCAGATCAAGGCGCTTCAGGGCGAGCATCGCGTCGTCGCCCCCGACATGCGCGGCTTCGGCGGCACGCCGGCCTTCACCGGCGCCCCGTCGGTCGATCAGATGGCCGACGACGCCGCGGCCCTGCTGGACGACTTGAAGATCGCGGGGCCGGCCGTGGTCGGCGGCCTGTCGATGGGCGGTTACGTCGCCTTGGCCTTCGCGCGGCGCCACGCCGCCCGGCTGCGGGCGCTGATCCTTGCCGACACGCGCGCCGAGGCCGACGACGCCGCGGGCCGGGCCAACCGCGACAAAATGATCGAATTCGCCTCCAAAAACCCCTCGACCGCCGTCATCGAGCAGATGTTGCCGAAGATGGTCTGTCCGGAAACGTTCCAGAAGCGGCCGGAAGTCGTCGAGGCCGTCAAGCATTTCGCCTCGCTCCAGGCGCCGGCGGGGATCGTCAACGCCCTCAAGGCGCTGCGCGACCGGCCGGACGCGACGCCGTTCCTCCGGCAAATCGCCGTACCGACGCTGGTGATCGTCGGCCGCGACGACGCCCTGACGCCGCCGACGATGGCCGAGAAGCTGACGGCGAGTATTCGCGGCGCGAGAATGGTGATTATCGAGAAGGCCGGCCATCTGTCGAACCTGGAACAGCCGGAGGGCTTCAACCGGGCCGTCCGTGAGTTCCTGGCGATGCTGTGAACGGCGAAGGTCTCCAGAAAACAGATGCCGAACCGCTCCCGCCCTGCTACGCTAGGGGCGCTCGCCCAACGTCCGTCTCTCTTTGGGGTGTGTTCTCATGCGACGAATCTGCTGCCGCGCCCTTCTCCTGCTTCCGCTGCTCGCGCTCCCGGCCCCCGCCGCGACGACGACGCTCAACGTCACCGTCGCCGCGGGCAAGTACGACCGATCCGGGACGCCGGTGCGTCAATCCCTGACGCTGCCGTCCGCCTTCGCCGACCTCAAGGTGGTCACACTCAAGGACGCCAACGACAAGCCGTTCGCCGTCGCGCAGCTGACCGAACCCGGCCTGCTCGACGACGGGCCGGAGCCGGCCGCGGGCGAGGTCCGCCGCGAACTGCATTTCATCCTGCCGGAACTCAAGGCCGGCGATTCGCTCAAGCTCAAGGCCATTCTCGACTCCGAAAAGCCGGGATCGCCGCCCGCCGACGCCTTCCACTGGAAGGACCATCCCGGCGAGTCCAGCGACCTCTCCTTCGGCGACCTGCCGGTGCTGCGCTACGTCTGCAAGCCGTTCGACGACTCGACGAAGGAGAAGCGGTATGAGACGTACAAGGTCTTTCATCAGCTCTGGTCCCCCGACGGCAAGGAACTGGTGAACGACGGCGTCGAGGACCCCAAGGCGCTCTACCCGCACCACCGCGGGATTTTTTACGGCTTCCGCGAAGTCACCTACGGCGACGGCAAGAAGACCGACATCTGGCACTGTCCCAAGGCCTATCAGGAGAACGAGAAGTTCCTGGCGACGGAGGCCGGGCCGGTGCTGGGCCGGCAGCGCGTCCTCATCGCCTGGCACGGCGAGGAGAAGGAGATTTTCGCCCATGAGGAGCGCGAATTGACGGTTTACAACACGCCGGGCGGCCGGTTGGTCGAGTTCGCGTCGCGGCTCAAGCCGGTCAAGGGCACGGTCCACCTCGACGGCGATCCGCAGCACGCCGGCTTCCATTTCCGCGCCGCGATGGAGGTGGCCGACAAGAAGAACGCCGTCCACACCTTCTACATCCGGCCCGACGGCGTGGGCAAGGAAGACGACACGCGCAACTGGGACCCGAAAACGAAGGAAGGCCCCGTCAATCTGCCGTGGGACGCGATGTGCTTCCTCCTCGGCGGCAAGCGCTTCACGGTCGCCTACCTCGACCGGCCGGAGAACCCCAAGGAGGCCCGCTTCAGCGAGCGCGATTACGGACGATTCGGCTCCTATTTCGTCGCCGACGCCACGGAGAAGAAGCCGGTGGACGTGGACTATCGCCTGTGGTTGCAGAACGGCCCGATGAGCGTCGAGGAGGTCGCCGCCAAGAGCGCGGACTTCACCGCGGCGCCGGAGGTCACGGTCCAGATCGGGAAGTAAGCAACGACGGAGGCCGTCCGAGCCGCGACCGTGAGGGAGTGGTCTTCGCCCCGCTCCCTTACGGTCGCGGCTCCGACGATGTTATTTCCGCGCGGGTCCTTACTTCTTCCCCTCGTCCTCCGCCGCGTCCTGCTTCTCCGAAGCCGGCGTCGGGTGCGCGATCTGCTTCCAGTTCCGCTCGAAGCCGCCGTTCGTCCAGTTCACATCGTTCTCCGGGTCGTGGCATTTCTGGCAGGCGTCGTCGATCCGCTGGATGCGAGCCTTCTGCTTCTCCGCCGTCTCGTTCGGCGGCGCCTTCCACGGGTTCATCTCCGCCCGCAGCGCCAGGTTGTTCGCGTCGTTGGCGTGCAAGCTGCCGGGGCCGTGGCAGCTCTCGCAGCCCACGTTCTCCAGCTTCGCCGTCGCCTTCTCCGACTTGAACCCGCTGACATAGCCGAATCCCACCGTGTGGCACACAATGCACTCCGGATCGTACTGCCGGTTCGACGGCCGCTTCGCGTCCACCAGCGTTTGGTAGGCGTTGTGATGCTTCGACTTCTCCCACACCTCGCCCGCCGATTTGTGGCAGTCGATGCAGCGCGACGTGCCCACATACTTCGGCATCGGATCCTTTTGCACCTGATTCAGGTGCTTCACCTGCGGGTATTGTGACAGATAATCCTGGTCCTTCAACTCCTTCGTGTACTCCTCCATCAGGTCCGCGATGGGGCCGCCCTTCTGGTCCTTCGGCGTTGCGAATTCGGGATTCATCTCCACCAGCTGGTAACGCAGCTCGAACGGCCGATCCGCCTTGCCCGTGCGGAAGACGCCCACCACACCCACCGCCTTGCCCTTGTGGCCCAGCGTCACCAGCATCGTCTTCGCCCCGGTCTTGGCGTCGGTCGCCCACAACGGCGTCGAACGCGCCAGGTCGGACTCGTCCACCGCCACGATCAGCGGGAACTGCGGAAACGCCCTGGCGCAGGCCGTCGCCTCCGCCTCCGCGCCGCCCGGCCCCGTGACGACCGTGCCCATGTACAGCAGCACCGGCAGGTCGATCTTGGCCGCGTCCATCTCCTTCAGCGCTGCTTTCGATGCCGGCCCCGAATTGCCGAACTTGGCCGACGGGTCCTTCTTCTTGACCTTGTCGTAGACCGACGGCCCCAGCGCCGCCGTCACGCCCACCTTGAGGTCGGCGCCCGGCGGCGCGTCGGCCTGCTGCCACGACTTCGTCATGCCGGGATAGTTGTTGTCGCGGTCCATCAGGTCGGCCGACACGACGCGCGGCTTCGGCTCGTTCAGCGCGTACTCCGCCAGCGCGGACAGCAGCGGCATCGACGCTTCGTTCTCGCCGATTCCGACGGCCGTGTACCCCATCTCCTTCATCGCCCGCATGGCGTAGCGGTACTTGATGAGGCCCTGCTTGTTGGGCAGCCCGGCCGGCGCCTCCACCTGCGGCACGTTGCCGAGGTCCACCGCGACCACCGGCCAGCCGCGCTCCTTGAGCATCTGCACGAAGTTGTAGCGCCGTTCCAGGCCGCCCTTCTGCGGCTCAGAGCAGCCGCACGGCGAAAGGTAGCCGTGCTGGTCGGCCGTCAGCACCAGCACCAGCTCCGGCTTGTCCCAGCCGTGGAAGTAGGGGGCCAGCGCCTCCGCCGATTGGGGATCGCTCTTGTCGGATGCGTCCGGCTGGCGCAGCAGCCAGGCCAGCCCCGTCCCGCACAGGCCGCTCGCCACAATCAGCCCCAGCGCCGCCAGCTGAAAGGTCAGCCGCCGCGGGCGGAGGAAGGGCTTCTTGCCCGCGGCCGTCGGCCGATCCGGCGCGTCGGCGTTCCCGTCATGGTTCGTTGGCTGAGTCAACGGCCTTCCTCCTTAACATCCTTGTTAGCGCGTGTCCGCGTCTCCTCTCACGGGAATGCGGAGGCAGGGCGGCGACGACTCGCTCGCTTTCTCGTAGACCGGCCGGACGTACACGGCGCTGTCCCGGTACTCGTCTTCCTCGCGCGGGAATTTGCCGCTGGCCCCGCTGCCGGGGACCCACTTCACCTGCAGGTTCCAGATTTTCCGTCCGCCCAATCGATCCCACTGCTTCAGCGAGTCCGCGTCCACGGTCAGGTAATCGGGCGTCCGCTTGTCCAGCTCCAGCCGCGTCACGTCCGATCCGCTCGCCACCTGGATCAGCTCGTGGACGTCCTTGCTCGTACAATCGAAATCCCCCAACGACACCGATACGGTGTTGTCATTGACGGGGCCGAGGTCGCCGCGGATCGAGCCGGAGACGATCGTCTGGATCGGGTCGGCGCCAGGCGTCTTCAACGCCAGGTATTGGCGGAACGGGCCGAGGTCCATCGGCGTCGTGCCGTCCGGCGAGCGCCGTCGCAGGGTGAGCGGCGCCTTGTAGCCCGACAGCACCGCCCCGCCGCCCCAGTCCTTCCGCAGCTTGTCCAGCTCCTCCGCGGTCATCTTCACCGGCGCGCCCAGCTCGAACGGGTTGGACGCTTCCTTGTCTTTCCATCGGTTGTGGATCAGCTCAACGTCCAGCGGGAATTCCGAACGCGTCGAGGACCAGCACTCGGCATAGACCGTTTTGGGGAATTCGTCCGGGCGGAACACGCCGACGTTGTACTCCGCCGCGGCCCGCACCGGGTTGACAAAGATGGTCCAGATGTCAAAAGTCTGCTGCGGCCCGGGGCCTTTCTCGCCCATCCACAGGGTCGCCGACAGGGATTTCTCGCCCGGCCGATTGCCGTTCCAGGTCAGACGCAGCAGGCCGACCGCCCCGGCCGGGACCACGACGCCGCCCTCCTTTTCCTTCAGCTCCGTCCGCGTCGCCGCCGACTCCAGTTTTTTCGCCGCCTCGTCCCGCTTGGCCGGCTCCGGCACGTCCGTCCAGTCCTTGGGGGCGACCCACAGCTCGACGCTGGTGCATTGGCAGGTCTTGGAGAAGACGCCGACCGGCAGGTCCTGGGCGTTCTCGTTCTTGAACCAGAAGTCGTGCCCCTGCGACTGGCCGAGTTCGCACTCCGCCGGCCGCGGCGCCTGGCCCGGACGGGTTGGGTCCGTCGCCGGGAACCGAGTCTCCGCATCCGCGAAGGTCAACCGGATCTGCGGCACGGACTTTTGGCCGCCGCTCTTGCGTCCGGGGAGGGAGCTGACCGCGAAGGTGATGCCGAACACCATCGCCGTCAGCACGGCCAGAAGAACGATCCACTGCGTCATTTTCATGACAGCCGCCCAGACAACGGGGTGTGGGGTGCAAGGTGCGAGGCGCCGGCCTGTCAGGGCCGACCCCATTCTAATACGACGGACGGGGGGGTCAAGGTCGCTGACGACGCCCCCGCGCTCCCCTTCGGGTCGCGGCTAAACGAAATCTTCACCAGTGTTCCACCGGCCCGCTCGGCACGCGGATGTTGACGTCGGCGTCCGGCCACTCCTGCCCCGTCGCGCGCTGCCAGAATCTCGCTTTATCTCTTCGACGATCCGCTCGAACGCCGCGACGCTCTCGATCATCATGAGCCGCTGCTGGATGTCACGGCCCGGACGCAGCACGCGGCAATACCAGTTGGCCACCTTGCGGAACGTCAGGCAGGCGAAGCGCTCGCCGCGGTGCTCGACCAGCAGGTGGAAATGGCGATCCATGAAGTCCAGCCGCTGGCGTAGGTCGCCGGCGGGCCGGGGTCGCCGGTCTCTTCCCAGCGCGTCAGCTGGGCGAAGAACCACGGATTGAGCAGCGCGCCGCGGCCGATGGCGATGCCGGCGCAGCCGGTGTACGTCCAGCATGTGGTCGGCGTCGGCGATGGTCCGCACGTCGCCGTTGCCGATGATCGGGATGCGTTCGACCGCCTCGACCACGGCGCGGATGCCGTCGAGATTGACGCGGCCGCCGAAGCCCTGGGCGCGGGTCCGGCCGTGGATGGTGACGGCGGCGACGCCGGCCTTCTCGAACTCGCGCGCGAAGAACGGCGCCGTCAGATTGTCGTCGTCCCAGCCCAGCCGCATCTTGACCGTCACCGGAATGCGCACCGCCTCGACGACGGTGCGGACCAGCTCGACGGTGTTGCCGGCGTCGCACATCATGGCCGAGCCGCCGCCGCCGCGCGACGACCTTGTGGACGGGGCAACCCATGTTGATGTCCACGGAGGAGACGCCGTAGTCTTCCAGCCAGCTGGGCGGCCTCGCGCATCTCTCCGGCGTTGGACGCCGTAAATCTGCACGGCGACGGGCCGATCCTCGGGACAGGTCTGGATCAGCTCCATCGTCTTGCGGCTGGACTGCGAGCAGGGCGCGGGCGTTGACGAGGTCGGTCGTGGCCAGACCCAGCCCGCCCAGTTCGCGCACCGCCAGGCGGAACGACAGGTTCGTGTAGCCGGCCAAGGGGGCGAGCAGGTAGCGCGAGGACAGGGCCAGCGGGCCGAAGCGGAGCGGTTCCATAGTCCCTGCTTTGTAGCAGAAGCGGGTGCCCGGTGCTACGGGACGCTGCGCCATTGGGTGTGCCTCCCGATTTTGGACCTGGCCCGTCCCGCCGTGAACGGCGGGCCTACAAGCCGAAGCCCGGTGAACCGGGCTGCCAGGGATTTCAGCCCGGTTTACCGGGCTTTTGCTTGTAGGCCCGTGCTTCAGCACGGGCCGGCCGGCCCACGCCGCCTCCAAATTCGAGAGGCACACCCTGCGCCATTGCGCCAAACCTTGCCCGGTTTGGCGCACACTTAAGCCCTTGGCGGGTCAGACTTTTCCTGGCCCTGCGCCATTGCTCCAAGGGTCCGGGGGCCTCGAAGAATGGCTGCCGCTGAGCGACGATGAAGGCAGGGCGCGGGCGGCGGGTTTCGGGGGACGGTCGGCTCGGCATGGGGCGCCTCGACGTTCCGGGGATGCGGGGCGACGCCGAGTGTACCATGCGGCGAGGGCGTCTGGGCAGGCGAAGGCTTGCGGAAATGTCTGGTCTATAGGCGCCGATGGGTGCAACGAAAGAAGAGAGGATCGCCCGGGACACCCGGGCACCCTTTTCACCGGAAGAACTTTTGACCGACCTGTCAGACATGCTACAATCCCGACCGTAACCCAACGTCCCGGTTCGCAACGAACAAGAATGAAAGATGAAAGTAAGACCCAAAGGAAGGGCAAGTCGATAAACCAGAGAGGGGCAAACTCGTATATTCGACCTGGAGCGGCCTCTTACGATGAATTGTCGTTTCCACAACCCCGACAAGTCGGCCGCTAAGACGTGATGTGAGGAAAACAAGGTGTCGAGGACTTGAGACATGAACAAAGATCGAAGAAGAATGAGATGCCGGGTTGAAGCGCCACTCTTTGACTGAATGACTAAATTCGCAGCCAAGTTTGGCTACACCAGGCAGGACATGCATGACTCTCCCGAACTCCATCGTCGCCTAAAGGATCGGTATGCAAAGGAACACGGTCACGATACAACCGGGCTTAACGAATGGGTCATGATCGTGGCTACTGACGGCAAGGTAGACTTCTTTCCCTACTGGATACCAGAAGTCCCAGGGAAGAATGTTGACCGGGGGTGGTCGGATCGCACCGCCTTGAAGAACCCACCGGAGTTATTGTAGGCGCAGGTCTGTCACGGTGCGTTTTGTCCGACCTGCCGAGCGCGATAGCATCGAGAGATGCTTCCTATAGCATCCGGAGTCGGGCGCACGGTTCTCAGTCGTCCGTGTTAGGCAAGAAGGTGTGACGCCAGGGCAATTGCATTATCCAGCCGAGAAACTCTTCGCAGGCCCCTTGTCGGGGACAAGTGAATAGGCAAAAGATTCCTTCCGAAGTTGCCCCCTTCAGGAGGAAGATCCATGGGCCTCGACTCGAAGACCTCGGCGTCCTTCCGTAGCCACTTTGACACCTTGGAGGATCCCCGCATCGAGCGCTGCCAGCGCCACAAACGCTGCGATATCCTGGTCCTCGCCGTCTGCGCCTGATCGCCAGCGCCAATGACTTCGTCGGTATGCAGAAGTTCGGACGCGCCAAGCAGGACTGGTTAAAGAAGCTCCTGGAGGTGCTCAATGGGATCCCCTCACACGATACCCTGGGCCGGGTCTTCTCCCTACTCGACGGCGAGCAGTTCATCCAGTGCTTCCTCGGTTGGGTCCAGACCATCCACCAGGTCACGGCCGGTGAGGTCGTCGCTGTGGATGGCAAGACCGCCCGCGACTCCCTGGACCGGGCCCAAGGCCAGAACCCGTTGCACTTGGTCAGCGCCTGGGCCTCGGCCAACCGCGTGGTTCCGGGGGAGGTCATGGTGGACGATAAATCCAACGAGATCACGGCCATCCCCAAGCTGCTGCAGATGCTGGAACTGCACGGGGCCATCGTGACCATCGATGCGATGGGCTGTCAGAAGGAGATCGCCGCCAAGATACGGGAACGCGGGGCGGACTACGTGCTGGCGGTCAAGGGCGAAATCGGTGGGTGCGGCAAATCCCGGGATGCGTTTTCTTGGTTTTTTTGTTGCAACCGTACGAGACCACGGGTAGAGTCCCGGGTATCGACCTTTCCCGTTCTGCGAGCGTCGTCCTCCGACAGCGTCGTCCTCCGACAGCGTCGTCCGCTGGCAATCCCAGGGATGGCGCCGAACACGACAGCCATCGCGAACCTGTCCCTCCTGTCCCGTCCTCGTGGAGGCCTCTCCCATGCTCAACGACGTTGTTACCAGGAATGCGGTAGTCCCCCTCATCTTGCGGCTGGCGCTGGCCGCGATCTTCATCTTCCACGGCTGGCACAAGATCGCCGACAGTGGCAACGACGGGGGTGCCCGGTGGGCCACGCAGATGAACGACCAGCGCTTGCTCATACCGAAGGACGTGCAGGCCCGGCTCAGGCAATGGGATGATGTCCACCCCCCGAAAGAGGGCGCGTACCGTCTGAGCGAGCAGGTCAAGGATGCTTATGCCCAGGTCGCCGCACCCGAGGAGTTGGCGAAGCACCCCGACGAGGGCGCCGTACAACTCAGCACGGCCGCCCAACTCCTGGTCGCCTGGGGGGAATTCCTGGGCGGCATTGCCCTGCTGCTCGGGGTCCTGACTGCGCGTGGCGGCAGTCGGCCTGATCATCATCCAGATCGGGGCCATCGTTCAGGTCACCGGCGCCCTGGGGTTCTCGGCCGGCGCGGGCGCCGGCTATGAGTACAACGTTGCCCTGATCGGCATGTGCCTGGTGCTCATCCTCACGGGGGGCGGGACGTGGTCCCTGGACCAGCTGATCCGGCTGATCCGGCGCCGGCGGCGGGCCGCCGCCCCGCCCCCGCCCACACCGACCCCGGCCCCGGCGCCCATGACGTCAGCCTAGTGCATTCGCCGCGGCGCCGGTCCACAACAGCGGCGTCCCGGGGAGCCTGCCTGGAGAGAGTGAGGCCAGCGGCGGCCAAGACGCACTATGGCCCTTGGCGGGGCGTGGGTGGGCCGGCGATGCCTCCCCCATGACCCCCGCCGCCCTCCTGGCGACCCAAAGACGTCGGCCGGGCTTTGCTTGCCCGGCCGACGATTCGCCATCCGGCGGCTGGCGAATCGATCAGTCCGAGCTTCGGGCATAATCAAATAGGCCAGACCTTCTATGCAAGTCCGCGACTGGCACGCCATTCGCTTCCACATCCTTTCAAGTCCGCGGCGGCCGGAAGCCGGTTTCGGCCCCGGCGTGGCATGATCCACCGGCCCCTTGACGCCGACCGCGACATGATTGCCTTCGCTTGCCCGCATTGTGGCGCCTCGCTGCGCGTGGACGAGAGCATGGCCGGACGGGCCGGGCCTTGCCCGGCTTGCAGTCAGACCGTGCGCGCTCCCGCGGCAGGGACGGCGAGCGGCGTGCGAGGCGCCGGTCAGCAGACCGTTCATCCGCCCGCCGGCGCGGAGGACACGGCCCCCGCGCTTCCCGACTCCCTCGATCTGGCCCCGCCCCCGGACTATCCCTTCCTGGCGTCGCCGCAGGGCGCGGACGAGATGGGCCGTCTCGGCCCCTACCGCGTCCTGAAGGTTCTGGGGGCCGGCGCGATGGGCGTCGTCTTCCAGGCGGAAGACCCCCACCTCCGGCGTCTGGTGGCCCTCAAGGTCATGCGGCCGTCCCTGGCGGCCAGCGCGGAGTACCACCGGCGCTTCCTGCGCGAGGCCCGGCTGGCCGCGGCCATCGACCACGAACACATCGTCACCGTCTATCAGGTGGGCGAGGATCGCGGCGTCCCGTACCTGGCCATGCAGCTGCTGCGGGGCCAGACCCTGGAGGATAAGCTGGAGCGCGCCGGGGGCCGGCTGCCGCTGGCCGAGGTGCTGCGCGTCGGCCGGGAGATCGCCGAGGGTCTGGCCGCGGCCCACTCGCGGGGCCTGGTCCACCGCGACGTCAAGCCGGCGAACGTGTGGCTGGAGGAGGGGCGCGGCCGCGTCCGCATCGTCGATTTCGGCCTGGCCCGCGGGTCCGAGCCGGACGCCCAGTTCACCCAGGCGGGGGCCGTGATCGGCACGCCCGCCTACATGGCCCCCGAGCAGGCCAGCGGCGCGGCGGTGGACGCCCGCTGCGACCTGTTCAGCCTGGGGGCCGTGCTGTACAAGGCCGCCACGGGCGAGTCGCCGTTCGGCGGCCGGGACACGCTGTCCGTCCTGCACGCGCTGGCGACGCGAACGCCGACGCCGCCGCACCGGCTCGTCCCCTCGCTGCCGCCGATGTTCTCCGGCCTGGTGATGCGCCTGCTGGCCAAGGACCCCGCCGACCGGCCGCAGTCGGCGCGCGAAGTGGTGGAGGTCATCGAGGCGCTCGAGCGCGGCGAGACGGAGGAGGAGGCCGACGATTTTCCTGCGGAGGAAGCGGCTTCGCCCCCCGCCTCCGCGGCCGAAGAGGAAGGGCCGAAGCGGAACGAGACGCGCCGGAGCGCCCCCGCGTCCGCCGAAGGAAAAAACGCCCGGAAGCGAAGCGGGACTGGGGCCTTTGGGTGCTGGCGGCGGGGGCGGCGCTGCTGGTCGTGGCCGCGCTGGTACTTCTGCTCGCTGCCCTCCGCCACGGGGGGTAGAGTGTGAGAGGATAGTCCTTGCAAGGACTGGCTTTTCCGGCAGGCGGGAGCATTAAGGCGAGCGGCAGCAGGAATGCTACCCGTAGCCGCATTCGCCAGAATGCGGGCCGACAGCCATTCACCCGCATTCTGGCGAATGCGGCTACGGGTAAGGTATTTCCCGCCCCTCGCCTTACTCCGCTGCGCTGCGTGCGCGGCTCGGATGGGTCTGCGCCCTGAAATGTCAAGCCGCCCCGGTGAGGTCGGCCTAAACTCCGCGCTTCCTCTGGACTAAGCCCGGACCACTCCCCTATCATCCCCCTTCCGTGGTCGTCCCCATTCCCCGCTCGGAAAGGCGATCCCATGCCCGGCCCGCAGATGAACGCTTTCTACCGGCAGGCGCGGCGGGCCGCCGCTTGGGGCGTCGCGCTCAGCCTGGCGCTGGGGATCGCCAAGCTGGCCGGCGGCTGGCTGGGGCACTCCGTCGCGCTCGTTTCCGACGCGGTCCACTCCTTCGGCGACGCCCTGACCGCGGCCGCCGTCTGGGGCTCGCTGCTGTGGGCGCAGCGGCCGGCCGACCGGGAACATCCCTACGGCCACACGCGGGCGGAGGCGGTCGCCGGGTCGAACGTCGCGCTGCTGCTCGTGCTGTCCGGGGTGGGCATCGCCTGGGAGGCCCTGCTCACCCTGGGCGAACCCTCGCCGCCGCCCGAGGCGTACACTCTGGCGATCGCCGCGGCCAGCGTTGTCATCAAGGAATGGCTGTATCGCTACGAGAGCCGCGTCGCCCGCGCCACCGGCTCCGGCGCCGTGCGGGCGGCCGCCTGGGACCATCGGCTGGACGCCATCGGCTCGCTGGCGGTGCTGGTCGGGCTGGCCCTGGCCTACTGGGGCGGGCCGGCCTGGCACGCGGCCGATCACGTCGCCGCGCTGGCGGTGGCCGGGGTGGTCCTGCTGGCCGGCGGCGGTCTGCTGTGGAGCAGCGTGCAGGAGCTGATGGACCGGCAAGCGGAACCGGCGGTGCTGGACGAGGTGCGGCGCGAGGCGTCGGCCGTGCCCGGCGTCCGGGGCGTGGAGAAGCTGCTGGTGCGGAAATCGGGCCTGGAACATCTGGTGGACATCCACGTCGAGGTGGACCCGGACGCCAGCGTCCGCGACGGGCACGCGGTCGGGCACGCTGTCAAGGACCGATTGATGGGACGCATCGCCACCATCAAGGGCGTTTTGGTCCACATCGAGCCGTCGCCGAGCAAGGGGTCAGGGGTCAGGGGTCAGGGGTCAGAGCAGAATCACCCTCCGTCTTCTCTGGCCCCTGGCCCCTGACCCCTGACCCCTTGCTCTGGCCGAGCGCCCGCTCCAGATCGGCGACTTTGCCGCGACTGGCCTCCAGGTCGCGCTGCGCCTGGACATTGTCCGGCAGGGCGGCGGCCACGGCGGCGAAGAGGTCCAGGCCCTTGCGATGACAGGCCAGCGCAACCGCCGGATCGTCCGCCTGCACGTCGCCGAGCCGGGCATAGGCGACGGCCAGCTCGCGCAGCAAGGCGATGTCGTCGTCGGCCTTCTGCGCCAGACCGTCGAGATAGGTCCGGGCCATGCGGATCAGGAACGCGCGGGCCGCCGGGTCGGCGATCCGGTCGGGCAGGTCGAAAAGGACGGCTCGCGCCAGCTCCCGGCCGCGGGCAAGTCGGTGCGTCGCCCGCGCCTCGGCGGCGACGGCCCGGCGCCGCTCTTCCCGCTCCCGCGCAGTGGCGGAGGGCGAATTGCAGGGCGGCCGCCGTCTTCTTCTGGGCCGCCTTCGTGTCCCCGACGGCATGGGACAGGTCGGCCGCGATCCTGGCCTTGTGCAGCGCGAAGAGCAGCGATCCGACCGCGACGGCCGTGAGGGCCGTGGCCGCCGGGGCGCCAGCGACGGCCACGAGCGCCGCCGCCCCCAGGCCGGCGGTGACGGCCAGGGCACGGTTGCGCTTCGCCCACAGCCACAGCCGCTCCAACCGGCCGACCGGACGGGCCGCGATCGGCTCGCCCGCCTGCCAGCACCGCAGGTCCGCCGCCAGTGCGCCCGCGGCCTGATAGCGGCGCCGCGGGTCCTTGTGCAGGCATTTCAGACAAATCGTCTCCAGATCGCGCGGGATGCGGGCGTTCCGCCGTCGCGGCGGACGCGGCTCGTCGGCGGCCGCCTGGGCCAGCAGCGCCTGCGTCGCCCCGCGAAACGGCAACTCGCCGGTCAGCAGCTCGTACAGGATCACGCCCAGGCTGTACACGTCGCTCCGGCCGTCCACGGCGTGGGGGTCGCGGACCTGCTCGGGACTCATGTAGGCCGGCGTGCCGAGGAGCTGACCATCGACCGTCATCGCGGCCTCGCTGGCGTCGCGCAGGGCCAGGCCGAAGTCGCACAGCTGGACGCGAGCGGCGAGTGGCGAGTGGCGAGTGGCGAGTGAAGAAGACTCTTCCTGTCTTTTCTCGCCATTCGCCACTCGCCACTCGCCACTCAAGAGGATGTTCGACGGCTTCACGTCCCGATGCACCACGCCCTGGCGGTGGGCGTAGGCCAGGGCGTCGGACACCTGGGCGACGAGTTCCGCCGCCTCGCGGAAGCTCAGCCGCGCGTCGCGCAGCCGCTCCGCCAGGCTCACGCCGCGCACCAGCTCCGACACGATGTACAGGGTCTCATCCTCGCGGCCGACGTCGTGGACCGCGACGATGCCGGGGTGATGCAGCTGGGCGGCGGCGCGGGCCTCGCGCAGGAAGCGCTCCTCCTCCGCGGGGCCGGGGAACCGGCCGCTGCGGGGCAGCTTGATCGCCACCTCGCGTCCCAGCTCCGCGTCCCAGGCCTGCCACACCGACCCGAACGCCCCCGTGCCCAGCAGCTCGCCCAGCTCGTAGCGACCCAGTCGGCGGGCCGCCGGCCCGTCGGCCGTCTCCGCCGAAGGGCAAGGGGCCGGGCGAGGCGGCGCAGCGCCGCGGGGTCGGACGCATACGGTCGGCAGCTCGTCGCGCAAATCGGCGTCGATGCAGACCAGCGCCGCCCGCAGCGCCGCGCCATGCTGGGGGAATCGCCGGGCGTACTCGGCGTGGTCCGGCCGATCGCCCCACCGCTGCCGCACCCGGTACTCCTCGCAGATCAGGTCCAGCGGCATCCGCCACGGCGACCCGAGCCGCGGCAGCCGCGCGACGTAGTCCTCCAGGCGCGGCGGCGGGTCGGCCGACGCCGACTGTTTCCAGCGGTATTCCAGATCGATTTTGACGAGTTCGCGCAGCGCCCGCCGTCGGCCGCCGCGCCGAACCGGCAGGAAATCCTCGATAGCCGGCGGAACGCCGCTCTGCCAGGCCTGGTCGAAGCGGTCCAACAGCCGTTCCAGCATTCTCCAGGCCGCGGACGAGGCGGCCGGGCGCGATTCCGACATGACGGCTCCCTCCCGATTCACGGACTCGGCGAGTCCGTGGTTTCGCGTCGCAATCGTTCCTTGACCAGCTCCAGGAGGCGGCGCACCGTCCTCTCGCTGCGGCCCACGTGGACGGCGATCTCGTCGAGGCCGCACCCTTGCAGCCGCAACTCGACCATGCGGCGCTGCGGCGGCTCCAGGCCGTGGAACACCTGTTCCAGCGTATCAAGCAGCGCCGCCGCTTCCTCCGGCGTCGGCTCGCGGGCCAGCATCTCGACGTTAGGACTGAACAGATCGCTTTTCTCCGCTAAATGACATTCCCGGCCGACGGCGCGCTTGCCGGCGGTGTGGCGCTCGACCTGGCGCTGGAGTTTGTGCAGGGTGATGGCCGACAGCAGACGCCACAGGTCGCCGCTCCGGTGCAGCGAATAGCGGCCGGCGCGGGCGCCGGTGAAGAAGCTGCGGTAGGCCGACTGGACCACGTCCTCGGGATCGAGGTGGCGGGCCAGCCGGGCCGACAGCCGGCTCCGCGCCAGGGCGCACAGCCGTTCGGCGTAGCGCCGAAACATTTCCTCGGCCGCCTCCTGGTCCCCGTCACGCCAACGCGCCATCAAATCGGCCGATGGGGCCTCCATGATTCCTCCCGGTGAGGGGTCGCCTCGTTGGAAGTCGATTGGTCGATCTTGATATGAGCTTGCGTTGCTCAGCGACGGGCGCGCAATTCTAGAACGCGCGGACGGCCCGCACAAGCGAAAAC
This sequence comes from uncultured Planctomycetaceae bacterium, assembly GCA_963823075.1. Classification (GTDB taxonomy): domain Bacteria; phylum Planctomycetota; class Planctomycetia; order Gemmatales; family Gemmataceae; genus UBA4732. The sequence continues at coordinate 457,004 of CAWGKE010000010.1, read as the reverse complement.
CGCCGTACCCACGGAAAAGACGGAAATGTCGGAAGAGCGCGCCAGACGGCCGAAAACCGGCCGACCGCGAGAATCTTGTTTTCACATGTCCACTCCGGCGGCGAAAACCGGATTAACGCAACGCCCCAGGACTGTCAATTCGCCGACAAGGACGTGTTCTCCCGGCCGGCCGCGCCTCGCGCGCCGTTCCGGGGATGGTCCGCGCACGCAGAGGAGCGGCTTCGTCGCCGCCTGCGCGGCCTGCGTCCCCGATCCGTCTCTCGGTTTGGTTTCACCAACGAGGAGCCAGCACATCATGAACGCAAATCGGTACGGTCTGGCGGGGTGGGCGTTCCAGTGGTGGAAGCAAGCCCGGCCGCCCGTCCGGAGACTGCCCAAGTCCGCGCGGCCCGGCCTGGAGCCGCTGGAGCCACGCTGCCTGCTGGACGCGGGCTTCCGCTCGATCACTGGCTTGGGCAACAACATCGCCAATCCGACCTGGGGCCAAGCGGGAACCGACCTGCTCCGGGTTTCCCCCGTCGCCTACGCCGACGGCATCAGCTCGCCCTCGACGCCCAACACCCTCAGTCCCCGCGAGATCAGCAACAACCTCAACAACCAGTCGGACCCGATTTTCTCGGGCGCCGACAACCTCGGCGTCCCCCAATCGCAGAGCCTGTCCGACTTCGCCTACGTCTGGGGCCAGTTCATCGACCACGACATGGATCTCACCCCGACCACGTCGGGTATATCGTTTAACATCCCGGTGGACCCGACGAGGCCGAACGATCCGATGGGGGTCCAGCCCTTCACCCGGTCCACGTTCGACCCGAACACCGGCACGAGCACCAGCAACCCGCTCCAGCAGGTCAACGCCAACACGTCCTTCCTCGACCTCTCGCAGATCTACGGCTCGACCCAGGCGGTGGCCGACGCCCTCCGCACGTTCCAAGGCGGCCAACTGAAGACCAGCCCCGGCGACCTGCTGCCGTACGACAACGCCACCTACTTCACCCCGGCCCAAATCGCGGCGCTCAACATGGCCAACGACGCCATGCAAGTGCCCGAGAGTTCGCTCTTCGCGGCCGGCGACGTGCGGGTCAACGAGAACATCGAGCTGACTGCCATCACGACCCTGTTCGTGCGCAACCACAACCGCCTCGCGGACCAGCTCCACAACCTGCATCCCGACTGGAGCGACGAGCAGCTCTACCAGGAGGCCCGCAAGCTCAACATCGCCACGGAGGAGATGATCACCTACAACGAGTTCCTCCCCGCGATTCTCGGGCCGAACGCTCTGCCGGCGTACACCGGCTACAAGGACAACGTCAACGCCAGCATCGCCACCGAGTTCTCCACCGTCGGGTTCCGCTTCGGCCACAGCCTGCTGAGCAACACCGTCGGGCGCAACAACAACAACGGCACGGACATCGCCGACGCCACCGGGAGCGCCGCCGTCAATCTGACGGCGGACTTCTTCGACCCGAACCTCATCACGGCCAACGGGGCCGTGGACCCCCTCACCGGCCACACTTCGTCAAACATCGGCGCCATCCTCAAGGCGGACTCGGACAACGCGGCGAATGAACTCGACCTCCTGCTGATCGACGAGGTCCGCAACACGCTCTTCGGCATCCCCAACGCGCCCGGCACGGACCTCGCGGCCCGCGACATCCAGCGGGCACGGGACGACGGCATCGGGACCTACAACCAGGTGCGCGTCGCCTACGGCTTGCCGGCCGTGACGAGCTTCGCCCAGATCACCAGCAACGTCGCGGTCCAGCAGGAACTCCAGGCGACGTATGGGACCGTGGACAAGATCGACCCGTTCGAGGGCATGCTGGCCGAGGACCATCTCCTCGGCGCCGACGTGGGTCCGACGATCAAAGCGATCCTTTCCAAGCAGTTCACGGCCCTCCGCGACGGCGACCGCTTCTTCTACCTCAACGAGAGCTTCAACTCGCAAGAGCAAAGCCTGATCTCGCAGGGCGACACGCTGGCCAAGGTCATCGAGGACAACACGGCCATCACGAACCTGCAGAGCAACGTCTTCTTCTTCAAGGAGTCGATCACCGGGACGGTGTTCGACGACGACGACGGGACCAGGGTCTTTGACTCGCAGGACCAGGGCGTGCCCGGCGTCACCGTCAACCTGAACGACGCCAGCGGGGCCGTGGTCGCCTCGACCACGACCGACAGCCACGGCAACTACAGCTTCACCGACCAAACCGGCATCCCCGGGACGGGGAAGTTCACCGTGTCCGTGGTCGTGCCGGCGGGGTTCAAGAACGTCACGGCGACTTCCATCCCGGTCGCGCTCAGCCGCGGTGGACTGGACTTCGACAACGTGAACTTCGGCATCGACGAAACCTCCACTGCCACGCCCGCCGCCGCCGCTCCGTCGGCCACGGCCGCCGGTTCGGCGACCATCGCCGTGCCGTCGGGCGGACCCGCCGGATCGGCGACCATCGCCGTGCCGTCGAGCGGCGGCGCCGGGGCGACGGCGTCGGCGATCATCGCGGCCCAGTCGTCCGGGAACGCCGCCCCGACCGGCGGAGGAACGACGTCCTCGACCAGCGGCGGGACCGGCTCGGCCGTCCAGCCGGCGACGGCTCCGGCGTCCAACCCGGCGGCCCCGACCCCCGGCGCCGATGTCTGGACTTCCCTTGGAGCGGCAGACCCGGAGACCTCGACGACGAGCGACCCGTTGGCGAGCGTGTTCAAGCACGACCCGGACGCCGTCTAGGTAGAATCGCACGCAAGGAGGTAGTGTCTTACTTTGCCTATAAGTCCCATAAGACCTATGGGACTTATAGGCAAAGCGAGACACAACCCGAGCAAAGAGACCGGAAGCGGAAAAAACCGCCGAGCCAAGCGCGGCGCCTGACCCCGGCGGCATTCTAACCCCGCCCCAGCTGCTCCTCGATCCTCCTCAGCACGTCGGCGTCGGTCGGGTAATCGGTCGGCAGGAAGGCCCGGAGGGGGATGGGCACCCCATCCATCCGGTACGCCGTGCCGGGCCGGTGAACGCCGTAGACCGCCGTGGTGAAGCGAATCGTGGGCGCGACGAGCGAATCGACCGTGGGATAGTCCAGGGCGATGGTCGGAATCCGGCGCAGGTGGGCCAGCGCCGCCTCGGAGAAGCGGCTCACACCCTCGCTGCCCACGAGCACGCACGCATCCGCGTCTCCCCGTTCGAGCATGTCGAGCGCGGTGAACTCGCCGGGGTTGTAGCGGGGGAAGCCCCGGGAAAGGTTCACGCCGAAGGGGTAGCCGGTCTGCCACAGGAGGACCGTGTCCGCCCCGGTAACGTCGCCCTGCACCCGCATCCGCCGCGCGAAAAAGCGGGTGTACTCGTTCAGATCGCGGACCAGCAGCAGCAGCGCCTCCACGTTCCGATGGCCCGGCCCCGTCATGCTCAGGCCCAGACCGAAGAAGACGATCCCGTAACGGCACGTCTTCATCCGCGCCGCCAGGTCCCGTAATACCGGCAGGGGCGCGCCGGTCGGGGCGTCCGCCTCCAGGCGCGCCCCCCGGACGAGGCCGCGCAGCGTGTGCAGGGCCTCAAAATCGCCGCCGGGCTGCACCGGCACGAACAGGTCCGCCTCCCGGGTGGTGGCGGTCGGCTTCACGTCCACCACGACGAGGGTGCGGTCGGCCCGACCGCGGGAAGTGAATCGACCTTGGGGCAGTACGGAATAGCGCTCGAAGTGGCGCGGATGGCTCTCGACCGGGTTCGACCCCCAGAAAACCACGAGGTCGGCTCGGTTCTTGACCTCCCCCAGGGTGCAGGTGGACTCCCCGGCCTCCTGGATCGCCATGAGGGAGGGGCCGTGGCAGAGCGAGGCGGTCGTGTCGATGGTGGCCCCGACCCGCTCGGCCAGGGAGACGGCGGCCCGCTGGCCTTCGGTGCTGCTGCGGGACATGCCGTAGATCAGGGGCGAGCAGGCCGCCTGGAGAATGTCCGCCGCGCGGGCGACGGCGGCTTGCGGCGAGGCGTCCCGGCCCTCGATCGAAGCGGCGGGGGGCCGCCGGTCGTCCTGTCCGAGAAGCCAAGGCTCCGCCAGGCGGCAGGCGCCTTCGGCCCGCACCACGCGACCCCGGTCCACCGCGACCACAAGGTCGTCGCACACGCAGCCGCAAACGGTGCAGGCGACGTTCCGGACCACTTCCACGAAGGAGCCTCCGTGGCCGGCGCGGGCCGGCCGTCTCTGGGCCGCGGGCCTTATCGCAGGCGGGCGATCGCCGTGGCGTTTGCAGCCTTGTGGACAGTCGGGCGAGCCCGCAGCGACGACCCGCTACCGCGTCACCTTGGCCAGCGCCCGCAGATCCTCCTCCAGCAGCCGCTGCCCCGCGTCGGGGGCCAGCTTGCTGCTGCGGGCGGTGCGGGCCTCGTAGCCGCCGCCGACGAACGCCTGCGCCGTCGGCACGTAGCCGATCCACTCGTTGGCCAGGCTCACTACCCACGTGAAGACGTGGCGCGACGCCTTCTTGATGCGCAGGCCGTAGTCGCAGAAGTATTCGGCGCCGTTCGTGGCGATGCCCAGCGGGCCGATGCGGATCGCCTGGACCTCCGCTGGGATCTTTGGCGTCTTGCGCCGCTCCTCCGCCACCAGCTTCCGCTCGTTGGCGTAGGCCTCCTCGACCTTCTGATCCTTCGATACGTCGCTGCCCAGGCCGAACGGCGGCCGTTCGCGGTCCACGTCCGGCTCCGGCCGGATCTCCACCGCGGCCGTCTCCAGCACCGCCGCGACCGGCGCCTCCTTCAGCCACGTCATCCGCTCCACCGTGCGAACCGCCTCGCCGGCCAGCTTCATCCCCATCAGGTCGGCATAGTCGGGGCCGAATTCGGAGTTTGCGGACAGGTTATCGACCTGCGTAATGTCGCCGCACGGGCCGAGCAGGAACACGACCGGCGTGTCCTCTCCGTAATGGGCCTTGACGTGCTTGCGCAGGTAGCCGGCGTAGTCGGGCGAGAACTGGTCGCCGCCGACGACGGTGCTGTGGCAGGCGAAGTTCACCACGACGCCGACGATCTTGTTCTTGGCCTCGGGGTTGCGGAAGGCCAGGACGCCCACGTCGGGGTCGATGGGGCCGGCCGGGGCCACGATGTCGTCGTGGTGCGGCGTGCCGGGTTTGCCGGGGTGCGTGATCTCCCGGCCGTCGCGCATCAGGAAGCGGCGGTTGAACGAAAGGTTCGGCTCGGCGCCGAAGCCGACGCCGGCCTCGGCGGCGTGCAGCGAGTTCCAGGCCTGGCTGACGGCGGCGGCGATCGCCCTGGCCATCCTTTCGGTGTAGACCGGATCCTCGTCGCAGCCGAGACAGTTGGCGACGGGGCCGCCGCTGTGCGAGTGGTTGGCGCCGATCAGGATGTTGTCGTAGGGGAGCTTGGTCGCGCCGACGATCAGCCGCCGGGCCGTCTCCACGGTCGGCTTCGTGATGAACAGCGCATCCACGCCGACGAGGGCGGCCGGCGTGTCGCCGTCATGGACGACGCAGGCCGACGCCAGGAGCTTGTCGCGGACACCGGTCCCTTTGCGCTTGAAGAAGCCGCCGGGCATTTCCATGCCGACGTCGGGGGTGATGTCGCCGACGCCGAAACCGACCTGCAACATGATGATCTGCTCCGATGCGCCGACAGTCGGCCGCCCTATCAGTGCGAGGCGGTGACGGCGAAGGCCGTGAAATAGATCCCGCAGCAAGAAAGCAGCAGGACCCCGGACACGACGAGACCGATGATCGCGCAGAGCTGCCCCGACTTGGTCGCGGCCCGGCCCGACGGGTCCATCTGGCCGGACTCCATCTGGGACAGGTCCGTCGAGGCCATGACCAGGGCGATGATGCCGAGGACCAGGCAGGGCACCGTGGTCCAGCAGAAGCACAGGCAAAGGACGCCCAGCGTTTGCACGGTCGAGCCGCGATGGGGGAGCAAGCCGGAGTAGCGCCCGCCGTATCCTCGGTCATAGCGGGGCCGGCGGGAGGGGTAATCGTCGTCGTAGTCGCTTTGCTCCCGACGCGGGCCTCTCGGGGGCGGCGGTTCCGGCGCCACGGGGACGGATCGCGGCGAGACGAGCGGCTCGGCGGTGAATTCGGCGCCGCAGGCGGGGCAGCGGACGACGGAGCCGAACTGGCCCTCCGGCACGTTGAGTTTTCGCTGGCACTCGGGGCACTGGGTGATGTCCGGCATGGCGGCTCCGGGATTGGTCCGGCGTCGGGCGTGGGTGTACTCCTCATGGTACGACAAGGGGGGCCGGTTCGCCATAAAACAAGGACAGAGGACAGAGGACAGAGGACAGAGAACAGAGAACAGAGGACAGAGGACAGAGAACAGAGGACAGAGCCATGTCGTCGGTGGACGAGGGATGGATGCGTCGCGCGCTGGAGCTGGCGGAGCGCGGCCGCGGCGCCGTGGAGCCGAACCCGCTGGTCGGGGCCGTGCTCGTGCGCGGCGGCCTGGTCGTCGGCGAGGGCTGGCACCAGCGCTACGGCCAGGCCCACGCGGAGGTCAACGCCCTGGCGGCGGCCGGCGAAGACGTGCGCGGGGCCTTGCTTTACGTCACGCTGGAGCCATGCTGTCACCACGGCAAGACGCCGCCCTGCACCGACGCGATCCTGCGCGCGGCGTGACGCGCGTGATCGCCGCCATGAGCGATCCGTTTCCTGCGGTGGCCGGCAAGGGGGCCGACCGGCTGCGTCAGGCCGGCGTCGCGGTCGAGTTCGGATTGGGCGAGGCGGCGGCGCGGCGGCTCAACGCGCCCTACCTGACGCTGCTGGCGACCGGACAGCCCTACGTCCACGCCAAATGGGCCATGACGCTCGACGGCAAGATCGCCACGCGGAGCGGCGACTCGAAATGGATCAGCAACGAGGCGTCGCGCCGCCGGTCGCACGCGCTGCGCGGCCGGATGGACGCGGTGATCGTCGGCGCCGGCACGGCCCTGGCCGACGACCCGCAGCTGACGGCGCGCCCGCCGGGACCGCGCACCGCCGTCCGCGTCATTCTGGATAGTCAATGTCGTCTTCCGGCCGGCTCGGCGCTGGCGCGGACGGCGCGTGATGTTCCGACGCTGGTTGCGGCGACGGCGGAGGCGCCCGCGGAGCGGGTCGCGGCGCTGCGGGCGCTGGGGTGCGAGGTGCTGGCGCCGCCGGCCGCGGACGGGCATACCGATGTTAAGGCGCTGCTGGCCGAGCTGGGCCGGCGGCGCATGACCAATGTGCTGGTGGAGGGCGGCGCCGGCGCTGGGGGCGTTCCTCGACGCGGGGGTGATCGACGAGGTGCATGTTTTCATCGCGCCGCTCCTGGCCGGCGGGGCGGAGGCGCGGACGGCGATCGGCGGGAAGGGCGTCGAGAAGATCGCGGAGGCGCTGCGATTGGCGGAGATACGGATAGAAATAGTAGACGGAGACGTGCTGGTGCGTGGGTGGCGGTGAATGGATCTGGGGGCGGCGAGCCGAGGTGCAGTGGACAGGTGCGGCGGATATTGCGTAGCATCAAAGGGCCGTGTAGATGTTGGCGCGGTGAGCGAAGGGATCGCGGGGGTGACTAATGAGCGTATGGAGCAGATGGGCGGCAGGTTTTCTGGTTCTGACTGCGATGTTCGCGGCGCCGGGCCGGGGCAGTGACGCCCCGGAGGCGGCCAATGCGGAGCAAGGCGTCGATCAGACCACTGTCGCGGAAGTGGACCTTAGCGGTATACAGATCACCGCCGCCCGTCTGGAGCAACTGACCAAACTCCAGGAACTCCGGAAACTCAACCTGCGATGCGCTTCCATAACGGACAAAGACCTGCAAGCGTTGAAGAGACTTCCATACCTTCAGGAACTGGACATCTCGTCCTGCCGCGAACTGACGGACAAGGGGCTGAAGGAACTGAAGGAATTCAAGACTCTTGAAGTCCTGAACCTGTCCAGTACCCGTGTGACGGACACCGCACTCAAGGACCTGGGAGGACTTCCGCGCCTGCGGGTGCTCCTGCTCTTCGACACCGGCGTAACGGACGCGGGCCTCAAGGAATTGGCGCGGTTCAACAACATCCGGGTGCTGGACCTGGAGCGCACCAAGGTGACGGACGACGGGCTGAAGGCGCTGGGCGAAATGAAAAGCCTGGTTCTCTTGAATCTCGGCGAGAACAAACTGACGGACGCCGGGATCAAGCACCTTTCTGGGCTAACCGGGCTGCACCGGCTTAGCCTGCTGGAAACCAAGGTGACGGACGTAGGGCTTAAAAGCCTATCCCAAAACCACCGTCGATCATGACGATTCTCGTCAAATTGGTGATGTTTCGACGGTTTTGGGATAGGCTCTAAGGAACTTGCGGGGCTGAATCAGCTGGAGGATCTTGACCTCACCCGCACCGCCGTGTCGGACGCCGGATTACGAGAACTTCGGCCGATCAAAGGTCTGCGCGATCGACCTCAGCGGTACCCACGTCACCGACGTGGGCCTGAAGGAACTCGAACCGCCCCATCACCTTCAAGAGCTGAATCTCTGCCAGACCCAGGTGAGCGACGCGGGCTTGAAATCTCTTAGCGAACTCGCCGAACTCCGAGAGCTTGACCTTTCTTTCACCAAGGTTACGGATACGGGCCTGGGGGAACTCAAACGACTCAAAGCCCTCCAGACGTTAATGCTGTGGGACACTCGGATTACCGACGCGGGACTGACGGCGCTGGACGACCTCCATGACCTGCGCGTGCTGTGGCTGGAAAAGACCGGGATCACGGACGCCGGGCTGAAAGCCCTCAGGGCGCACAAAAGCCTCCGGGAACTCAACCTGAGCGATGACAAGGTGACGGACGCGGGGTTGACGGAACTGAAGGGACTCAGCCACCTCCAGGAACTGCACGTGGCCTGTACGGGGGTCACGGACGCGGGGATGAAAGACATCGCGGGTTTTCACGACCTTAGCGTCCTGTACCTCTACGAGACTGCGGTGACAGATGTGGGCATCCGGGAACTGAAAGGACTCAAGAACCTTCGATCGTTAAACCTCGGCCGCACCAAGGTCACCGAAACCGGCGTGGCCGACCTGCAAGAGGCGCTGCCGGGACTTAGAATCTGGGGGCGGCGTGAGCTGCCCCCGCCGCCCACCAATGCCGGATCGCCATAGCTACGATTCAAGCGGATGAAGGCGTGGCCGACTCCGCAGAGGCAGACGGGAAGGAGAAAGGCCGCGCGCCTGCGCCTAACGGCTCCACGCGGCTGACTTGCGCGTACCAAAGGGTCGTCCAGCCGTCGATCAAGGCGCCGGAAACTCTTGGATCGAGCAGCCCGACCACGGCGAATTGCCGACCCGGTAGGACGAATTCACGACAGTTCACCTCCATGGTCCCGCCGTCCTTCACCACAAAGCGGAACGGCGCGAACGGGCGGGTTTTCAGAAGAATGAGCAGATTGTTGGCGTTGAACATGGCGTGACATCCCTCCTGCCCGGATAATAGCCGCCCGTGCCGGCGGCGTCAATCATCGCGCCGCTGGCCGTCCTCCCCGCATTCCCTATAGTGTTTCGTAGTTTGCGCGGACCTTCCCCCGGCGTGTATTCCAAATCCTTGAAGGAGCGTGGATGGCGGCGATTCCGGCGAAACTGGCCCTCGAAGACGGCACGGTTTTCGCCGGCCGCGCTTTCGGCGCGGCCGGCGAGGCCACCGGCGAGGCCGTGTTCAACACCAGCATGACCGGCTATCAGGAGGTGCTGACCGATCCCTCCTACAAGGGCCAAATCGTCGCCATGACCTATCCGCTCATCGGCAATTACGGCGTCAACAGCGACGACCGCGAATCCAGCAAGCCGCAGGTCGAGGGCTTTGTCGTCCGCGAACTCACGCGCATTCCCAGCAATTTCCGATCGCAAGGCTCCCTCGACGACTACCTGCGCGACAACGGCGTTATCGGCCTGGAAGGGATCGACACCCGCGCCCTCGTCCGCCGGCTGCGCGTGCGCGGCGCCATGAACGCCGTGCTGTCCGCCGTCGATCTGGACGACGCCTCGCTGGTCCACAAGGCCCGCACGCGGCCCGGCATCGTCGGCCGCGATCTGGTGCGCGAGGTCGTGCCGCCGCGGCCGTTCGACTGGACGGAAGGGTTCACGAACCCCTTCGTCACCTACCTGCCGCACCGGCCGCCGACGCATCACGTCGTCGCGCTCGATTTCGGCATGAAGCAAAACATCCTGCGTTGCCTGGTGCAGGTCGGCTGCAAGGTCACGGTGCTGCCCGGCACGGCCACGGCCGACGACGTGCTGGCGCGGAATCCCGACGGCGTCTTCCTGTCCAACGGCCCCGGCGACCCGGAACCGCTGACCTACGCCATCGAGACGGTGAACCGCCTGGCCGGCAAGAAGCCGATATTCGGGATCTGTCTGGGGCATCAGCTGTGCGGGCTGGCCCTGGGCGGCAAGACGTTCAAGCTCAAGTTCGGCCACCGCGGCGCGAATCAGCCGGTGCTGAATCAGCGCACCAACAAGGTCGAGATCACGACGCAGAACCACGGCTTCGCGGTGCGCATCGACGATCTGCCGGCGGACCTGGAGGCGACGCACATCAACCTCAACGACCGCACGCTGGAGGGCATGCGCCACCGCCGCTTCCCGCTGTTCAGCGTGCAGTACCACCCCGAGGCGTCGGCCGGGCCGCACGACAGCGGCTACCTGTTCGAGGAGTTTCGCAAGCTGATGGGCTGAAACCACGGAACACACGGAACACACGGAAGAACACCAATGAGCAAGAGCGCGATCCGAAGAGTTCTCTTTTCTTCCGTGTGTTCCGTGTGTTCCGTGGTTTCACTCGCGGCCGCCGAGACGGGCACGGTCCATTTCGCGCCGGCCGACGATCAGAAGGAAGTCCCGCAGCTCTACCGGCTCGGACCGCGCTCCTTCGATTACACGATGAAATGGATATACAACTTACCCGGATATGACATCGGCGTCTACGACGTGCGCTTCCCGTCGGCCGTCGAAAGCCCGGTTGCCGAGAACAACACCGTTTACGCCGAATACTACCGGCCGGAGGGCAAGGGGCCGTTCCCGTGCGCGATCGTGCTGGACATCACCGGCGGCAATCAAGCGATTTCGCGCGTCATCTGCACCCACCTGTCGCGGCACGGCGTCGCGGGTCTGTTCGTGCAGATGGCCTACTACGGCCCGCGCCGGCCGGCCGGAAGTCATCTGCGCCTTCTCAGCCCCGATTTCTTCCAAACCACCGCCGCCGTCCGCCAGACGGTCCTCGATCTGCGCCTGGCGACGGCCTGGATGGAATCGCGGCCGGAAATCGACGCCAAGCGGCTCGGCATCGTCGGCACCAGCCTCGGCAGCTTCATGGCGTCGCTCACGGCCGAGATGGAGCCGCGCCTCGGTCGCGTCGCCCTGCTGCTCGGCGGCGGCGGACTCGCGGACGGCTACTACGACGACCCCCGCGCGGCCGACTACCGCCGGGTCTACGAGCTGCTCGGCGGCAGCAAGGAGAAGTTCGCCCAGCTGATCGCCCCCTACGACCCCATCACCTGCGCCGCCAATCTCAAGAGCCGCAAGCTGCTCATGCTGGAGGCGAAACACGATGAGATCGTGCCGCCGAAAATGGGCGAAAATCTTTGCGCGCAAGCGGCGAGCAAGAAATCGTTTGGTATAATAGCGGCCACTACACGTCGGTGATCTACGTCGCCGACGGGCTGGAGCGCATCGTCAAACACTTCCTGGCGGACTAAAGGGGCCGAACCCTTTCGCTCTCTCACATCCCGGAGACGCTGCGATGATCCGAACGCTTGGTCGAATGCTCCTGGTGTCGGCGGTCGCCGTCGTGATGCTTCACGGCTGGGCCGGCGCAGGAGGAAAGCTCGCTGGGCCGCATCTTGGACTTCCAGAAGAAGCTGAATGAAACAATTGACTACAAGCTCCCCGAATCCACCACCACGCTCGACGAGGAACTTGACCAGCTGCTCGCCCGCCAGGGCATCCCGTACGCCGTCGATGACCGCGCTTTCGCCAACGCGGGTCTGGACAAGTTGACCATCTACAAGACCGTGATAGCGCCTCCCATGAAGAGGATGTTCGGGGCCACCCGGGCCACGGTGCTCAAGAAGCTGCTGGCGCGCGTTTCGATCGGCGACGACAAAGGCGCCCTGACTTACGTCCTCTGCGGCGACCACGTCGAGATCACCACGGAGGAGGGCCGCCGGTCGCGCGTGTTGGGCGAGAGGGCCGCGACGGAAGGGCCGAAATCGACATTGCCGCCTCTTGCCTACGGGGCGTTCGACCGCTTACCTCTTCAGGACGCCCTGAAGGAGGTGGCTCGCTCGACCGGCAGCACAGTAATCCTGGACTCCCGCGCCTCCGCCGAGGCGAACACGAAGGTGACGGCGGAACTGGCCGGCGTTCCGCTCGACGTGGCCATCCAGCTGCTGGCCGACATGGCCGGCCTCAAACTGGTGCGCGTCGGGAACGCCTATTACGTGACGACGCCGACGAACGCCGACGCGATGCAGAAGGACGAAGACCGGCGGCGGCAGGTGCAGGAGAATGGGGACGCGCGTCCCGACCCGCTGCCGGGCAAGGGGGCGGCCATCGCCGTTCCGGTGTCGGCGGAGCTGGTCGCCCAAGGCGCCTCTGCCGAGCGGAGGGGGGACGACCCGGTGGATCAAACCCTCGTGCGACCGCTGCTGACGCTGACGACGGCCGGCGCGGCCCCCGCGCCTCCGGCGGCCGCCGAGGAAAGCTCGATGGGCCGCATCCTGGCGTTCCAGAAGAAGCTGAATGAGCGAATCGACTACGAACTGCTCGTCCAGACCACCCTGGACAATGCCCTGAATGAGCTGCTGACGCAGAACGGCATCTCGTGGACGGTCAACCGGGCCGCGTTCGTCGCCGCCCAGCAGGACATGTACGTCATCCAGAAGACGGAGATCGACAAGATCGAGAAGAGGGCCGGCGTGACCCGGGCGACCATCCTGAAGGAACTGCTGGACAGAATTCCCAACGACGGCGGCAAGGGCGCCCCGACCTACGTCCTTCGGCCCAGCGGCGTCGAAATCACCACGCTGGACGCGGTGCCGAAGGAATTTTACGCCGGCCGGTACGAAACCCACTTGCCGCCGTTGGCCTACGGCTCTTTCAAGGAGACGACGTTGCGAGAAGCGCTCGCCGAACTGGCGCGCACCACCGAACGGAGCGTGGTCCTGGACCCCAGGTCCGCGGAGGAGGCCAAGTCCAAGGTGACGGCGGAATTCCTCGGCGTGCCGGCGGACACGGCCGTTCAGGTGCTGGCCGACATGGCAGGCCTCAAACTCGTGCGGCTGGAGAGCGTCTATTATGTCACCTCCCCGGCGAACGCTCAGGTCTTGCGTAAGGAGATCAATAGGCGTAGGTTGGAGTTGAAAAAGATCTTGGGGGACGGAGACCAAGACCCCCTGAATCTTCCCGTGATTCCCTGACGCATCGCGGGGCGGCAGCGGCGCGGCGGCCATTCAGCGGCCGCCCGTCGCCCACCCTTCTGTACGAGGAGTCGAACCCATGCGCATGGTCCCCCTCTGCTGCCGGACGCTCGCCGGGGCCGTCCTGGCCCTGGCCCTCACCGCCGCCCCGCTGCCGGCCGCGCCGGTGCCGGCCGCCCCGGCCGCGCCCGATAAGGACGCCGCCCTCAGCCCCGTCGAGAAGCTCCGCCAGGAACTCGACAAACCCATCACCGTCAAGCTCGAAAACATGACGCTGGCCGCCGCCGTCGAACAGCTGCGCAAGCAGACCAAGATCAACATCGTCCTCGACAGCCTGACCATTCAGCAGCAGCTCGGCATCGCGCCGAACAGTCGCCGCTCACCGGCCCGGTGGACCTCAAGGACGTGAAAGTGCGCAACGTCCTGCGGACGCTTTTGTCGCCTTACGCCCTCGACTACGTCCCCATCGGCGACACGATCGTCGTCACCACCGAAGACATGGCGATGACGCGCCAGCTGCGGCAGCGCATCAGCGTGGACATGGACAAGGTCGAGTTCGCCGCCGCCCTCAAGCAGATTTCCCGTGAGACGGCCGCCAACCTCATCCTCGATTCGCGCGTCGAGAAGCAGGCGCAGGCGAAGGTGACGCTGCGCCTGGAGGACGTGCCGCTGGAGACGGCGGTGCGCCTGCTGGCGGAGATGGCCAACCTCAAGCCGGTTCGCGTCGGCAACGTCCTGTTCATCACCGGCAAGGACAACGCCAAGGAGATGATGCAGGACCCCGACATCGCGCAGCCCAATCCGGGCGCCCGCGCCGAACAGCAGCTGCAACTCCAGCAGTTGCAGCTCCAGCTCGGGGCCAACCTCGGCCAGGTCGGCGTCCCCGCCGGGCCGGCCGCCCTTGGGCCGATCACGCTGCCGAACGTGCCGCCCGCCGTGCCGCCGGCCGTCGATGCGCCCAAGGACGACAAGCCCGCGCCCGACGCCAAGCCAGGCGACGACAAGCCGAAAGAGCCATAAGGCGAGGGGCGGGAAATACCTTAACCGTAGCCGCATTCGCCAGAATGCGGGTGAATGGCTGTCGGCCCGCATTCTGGCGAATGCGACCACAGGTATCATTCCTGCTGCCGCTCGCCTTGGGCGGGCGGGTCATCTCCTTCTTGTCCACTCCTCCAACGAGTATTTCTCCGCGACGAGCGCCCGCACCCGCTCTTGCGGCCATTCCACCTCCGCCGTCTCGGCGCCCCAGGCGGCGCGGAGACGGCGTTTGATTTCCTCCGCCGGCAGGTCCAGATTGTGCAGGAAAGCGGCATGGTTGCGGCCGGCCCGGTAGTCCGGCTGCCGCGGCGGCGACCGCAGGTAGCGCCCCACGCGGCCGAGATCGAAGGCGTACAACAGGGTGCCGTGGTGCAGGAGGAAGCGCCGCTTCCGCTGCTGGGCGTTGCCGGAGAACTTGCGGCCGGCCGCGGCGAGGTCGCTGATCCCCGCCGGCCCGACGCCCTGCACTTCCGGCAGCATCGCGGCCACGCGGCCCAGGATGAAAGCGTACGACGACCGGATGCCGGCCAACTCCGGCGCCTGTTCGGAATCCAGCACCAGGGTGTAGAGCAGACAGCCGGGACCGAGGAGGACGGTCCCGCCGCCGCTCGCGCGGCGCAGAATCGGTACGCCGTCGGCGCGACAGGCGGCCTCGTCCACATCGTCGGCCAGACGGCAGCCCGCGCCGAGGACGACGGCCGGCAGCGACCGTTCCCAGACGCGCAGCACCTCACCGCCCTCGCCGGCCTCGGCGCGCAGCAGCAGCGCCTCGTCCAGGGCGAGATCGTCGGTCGCGGCCGAGAGGGTAAGGTCGAGGAAGCGCATGGCTTCATCTTACGATGAGCAGCCCGAAGCGCGAGCGCGGGGCGTTACGTCATGAACGGCAGCAGTTCGTCGTAGCGGAGCGGTTGGGGGAACTGGCCGCCGAGGAAGTAGTCGCCGTTGACGACGCGGTAGCCGCGGATGACGCGCACCTCGGCGGAGAGGGCGAAGGTGTGGGCGGCGTTGATGAACAGGACGGCGAGGAGGTCGCCGATCTCGAAGGGCCGGGCGCAAAGCAGGCCGGCGCCGCGAACGGACAGGTTGTGGACCCAGCCGTCGAACTCCGCTTCCTCCCCCGCGACCCGGATGATGCACGGCGTCAGCCGGCCGGGGGCGATGCGCCGCGCCCGCCGGCGTTCGGCGCGTCGGCGGTCGGCGGTCAGTTTAGCGACGATGCGGGTGTTCATGGTCATGGCGCTTGCACCGGGAAATCCACGCAATCCTAGGTCGCGTTCGGGGGGCGGTCAAATGCAAGGGGTCAGGGGTCAGGGGTCAGGAGTCAGGGGTCAGGAGTCAGCAAGATAGGGGAGTCCGGGCTTTGCCCTCGCCCCGGTCTTCACTGACCCCTGACCCCTGACTCCTGACTCCTGACCCCTGACCCCTGACCCCTGACTCCTGACCCCTGACTCCTGACCCCTGACTCCTGACCCCTGACCGCCGGCCCCTTTCCCTGTAGCATGAGAAGGTCCGCCCCACCGCCCCGAGGACATCGATGCGCCACCTCGCCGCCTTGCCGACCGCCGACGCCGCCCAGACCCTCGCCGACTATCTGCAAACGCTGCGGATCGAGACGCGCGTGGAACGGCTGCCGGACGGCTGTGCGGTCTGGGTGCTCGACGAGGATCGCCTGCCGCAGGCCCGTAAGGCGCTGGACGACTACACCCAAAACCCCGCCGACCCGCGCTTCGCCGCCGGCCGCCAGGCCGCCGCGGCGACGCGCCGCCGTGAGGAGCGGGAGGAAGAGGAGCGGGCCGCCTCGGCGTCGGCCCGCGCGCCGCGCCGCCGCCGGCGCGGCCGGGGGCGTGGACCTACGGACTGATCCTCACGAGTTGCCTGGTGTTCGCGGCCCATACCGGCTATCTCGTCCATGAGAACACCGGCCTCGGCCTCAGCGGCATGACCTCCATCCTGTTCTGGGGGAAGACGGAAGGGCAGGACGTGACCACCAGCCCGGTCGAGCAGGCCCTCGTCATCGCGCCGTTCGAGGAGGACAAGCGGGAAGACAAGATCCGGTGGGACTACCTCAATGACATCCTCCGCGGCGAAGTCTGGCGCTTGGTTACGCCGATCTTCCTGCATTTCGGCCTGGTCCATCTGCTGTTCAACATGACGATGCTCTGGCAGCTCGGGGCGACGGTCGAGGCGCGGCGCGGGATGTGGCGCTACCTGGCGTTCGTCCTGGCGTGTGCGGTCGCGTCGAACCTTGCGCAGTACGCCGTCGGCGGCACGCACTGGGAGAACGGGCCTCTGATCCACTCCAGCCCGCTGTTCGGCGGCATGTCCGGCGTGCTGTACGGCCTGTTCGGTTACATCTGGATGAAATCCCGATACGAGCCGGCGCTGGGCCTTTCTCTCAGCCCACAGCTGGTCGTCTGGATGATCGTCTGGCTGTTCGTGTGCATCACCGGCGTCGTCGGCCCGGTCGCCAACTTCGCGCACTTCGCCGGCCTGATCGTTGGCGTGATCATTGGGGTCGCGCCGCACCTCTGGCGGCAAGTACGCGGCACGCGGCCCACGTAAGCAGCCCCGCCGCCGTCGCCGACCAGAAGACGTAGGAGAACCATGGGAGATAGTCAAACGAGCCGAACGGCCCGTAGGCCCAGAAGCACCCCGCCAGCACCGCTCCCCAGACGCTGAGTATCACAAAGTCGATCCGGTATTTGGGCGAATCGCGCAGCAGCAGGGCCAGCTCCAAATAGCCCGCCGCCAGCAGCGGTACGAACCAGCGGATGGTGCAGCAGGCGCCGCCGTAGTTGGTGGACAGGGCCGCGTACACCAGCCAGACGCCCAAGGCCCACAGGCCGTAACAGACCGTCTCCACCCGCCGCAGCCCCCACGCGGCCGCCGGCAGGGCCAGCAGCAGCGTCGGGTTCGACAGCACGAAGCCGCGCTGGCCGAACAGCATCAGGAAGGCGTAAGCCGCGAAGGCGCCGAGGTCGGCGTGGTTCCAGCGACCGGTCAGGTGCTGGGCGTCGAACCACGATCCGGGATACTTGAAGAAGTCGGGGTTGGCGTTCGGCGGCCCGAGCGTGCCGGCGTAGGCGTAGGTCACGGCATGATGCAGGACCGCCCACGGCAGGGCGCCCAGCGCGACCCACACGAGGGCCGTCGGCCGGCGCAGGCGCACGGCGGCCGCGACGGCGGCGGCGGCCAGCAGCAGGCCGCCGGTCGGCTGCTCCAGGGCGTAGGCGAAACCGGCCCACGCACCGATGAGCAGGAGTCGGCCCACGGCCCCGCCGGACGGCCTGGCCAGGGCCGCCACGTTCAGGACGACGGCCAGCGCGGCGGCGAGCGAGGGCAAGTGGCTGTTGACCTGGCAGGCGTAGGCCGGGGCGACGGTGGCGAGGCCGAAGCTGGCTGTCAGCCCGGCGGCCCACCCCGGCGCCAGGCCGACGACGCGGCCAAGGCGGTAGACGCACCAGACGGCGACCACATAGGCCAGGCCGGAAGACATCAGCGCCATCAGGTAACAAAAGACGGCTCGGTGGTCCGCGGCGCGCAGGCCGAGGCCGTCGTGCAGCGCCAGGTACGGCACGGCCAGCATCAGGGCCAGGACCGGCGGCTTGTCGGAGTAGATGGGGCCGTCGCGGTACGGGCGGATCTTGTCGCCGGTGTCCGCGAACCAGATCGATCGATCGATGGCCAGGGTGTGATAATCCACCAGGCATTCGACGGTCGCCAGGCGGCTGGCGTCGTTGAAGCCGCCGAGGAAGGGGCGGGCGCTGACCGCGGCGACGACGACGGCCGCCAGGACGATCGCGGTTTGGAGGATGCGGTCGCGCCTGCCGTTTAGCCGCTCCTCGAAGAGGAGCGCGTCTTCGCCCGCGCTCCTCTTCGAGGAGCGGCTAAACGGATCGTTTCCGCCCGATGGCGTTTCAGACGAACAGCGCTTCGACATAACCTTCCGGGTCGAACGGCTCCAGGTCGTCGAGCTTCTCGCCGACGCCGATGAACTTGACCGGCAGGCCGAGCTTCTGCTTGATGGCGAAGACCGCGCCGCCCTTGGCGGTGCCGTCCAGCTTCGACAGGATGATGCCGGTGCATTGCACCGTCTTCTTGAACGACTCCGCCTGGGCGATGGCGTTCTGCCCCGTCGTGGCGTCCAGCACCAGCAGCACCTCGTGCGGCGCCCCCTCGATGCGGTTGCTCACCACGCGATGGATCTTTTCCAGCTCGCGCATCAGGTGCGTCTGGGTGTGCAGTCGGCCGGCCGTGTCCACGATCAGCACGTCGAAGCCGCGCGCCTTGGCCCGTTCACAGGCGTCGTGGGCCACGCTGGCCGGGTCGCTGCCCTGCTCGTTCTTGACGATCTCGCAGCCGATCCGCTGACACCAGATGGTCAGCTGTTCGACGGCCGCCGCCCGGAAGGTGTCGCAGGCGGCCACTAACACCTTCTTGCCGTCTCCCTGAAGGCGCTTGGCCAGCTTGGCGATGCTGGTCGTCTTGCCGGAGCCGTTGACGCCAGCCACGAGGATGACCGTCGGCCCGCTCGGGTTCCAGTGGATCTCGACGCCCTCGACGGCGAGAAGGTCCTTGAGCTGCTGCTTGACGTAGACCTCCACGTCGCCGGTGATTTCCTTGTCGAGGAAGGCCTGGCGGACGTGATCGACGATCTCGCCGACGGCCGCGACGCCGAGGTCGGCGAGGTAGAGGCGTTTCTCCAACTCGGCGAGGAAATCCTTATCGACCTTGCCGCGGATGCGGAACAGCGAGGCGATGCCCGAGAAGACGCTGCGCGTCCGGGCGAGGCCCTGCTTGATCTTGTCGAAGATGGCGCGAAAGACCATGAAATCGCCTCAAAGACCTATTTCATCTGGGTCCTATGGGACCTATAGGTCCCATAGGTCCTATAGACTTCAGCACGTCCAGTTCCTCGTCGGAAACGGTGCAGGCGCCGACGGCGTGCTTGCCCGGCCCGTGGCAGTCGCTGCCGGCCGAGACGGCCAGGCCCAGCCGCGCCGCCCACGCCCGCAGCTCCCGGCCGCGCGACGCCTTGACGGCCGGGTAATCGACCTCGACGGCCCCCAGGCCCAGGTCGCGCAGCTCGGCCAGCGTCTCCACCGTGCAATCATAAGGAGGGTGGGCGTAGGCCGCAACGCCGCCCGCCGACCGCACCAGCGTCGCGGCCTCGCCGACCGGCAGCCGCAGCTTGGGCGCGACGGCCCGGCCGCCGTCGTGCAGCCAGCGGGCGAACGCCTCGCGCACCGACCCGGCCAGACCCTGCCGCACCAGCATCTCCGCCAGGTGCCGCCGGCCCAGCGCCTCCGGGGCGGCAGGCGGCGGTCCTTTCCGCAGATCAAGGGACACGCCGCACGCCCGCAATCGCCGCACCATCTCCGCGAAACGCTCTTCCCGGCCGCGGCGCACCTTTGCCAGCGCGGTCGTCAGCGGCCCGTCGTCGGTGCGGAAGAAGTAGCCGAGCAGGTGCAATTCCCGGCCGCGGAATTCCGCGGTGATCTCGACGCCGGCCAGGACTTCGACGCCGGTCCCCTCCGCAACGGCACGGGCCGCGGCGACGCCGCCGACGGCGTCGTGGTCGGTGACGGCCACGGCGCTGAGTCCGGCCCGGCGCGCCAGCTCGACGACCTGGGCCGGCGAGTAGGCGCCGTCGCTGTGGGTGGTATGGAGATGCAGGTCGGCCCGGCCGGCGAGGCGGGCCCGCGATGCCAGCTGACACAGGGCGGTGAACGGTTGGCGAGCCGGCATGGATCACGCGGGGCGGGCCGCGTCCTGGCGGAGACGGTCGAGGACGCCATTGACGAAGGCCGACGAACCGGCCGAGCCGAAGCGGCGGGCCAGTTCAATGGCCTCGTCCAGGGCGACGTTGGCCGGCGTCTCCGGCGTGAAGAGGATTTCGTAGCCGCCCAGGCGGAGGACGTTGCGATCGACGACGGCCATGCGGGCAACGCGCCAGTTCTCGGCGGCGGCGGCGAGCCGGCGGTCGATGTCGGCGGCGTGGGCGACGACGCCGTCGTAGAGGGCGAGGCTGAACGGCTCCAGGTTCGGGTCGCGCAGCCGCTCGCGCACGAACTCGGCGATGACCTCGCGGCCGACGCCGGGGTTGAGGTCGTGCTGCACCAGCAGTTGCAGGGCCACTTCGCGGGCCTTGGAGCGTCGGAGCATGGGGGTGATCCGGGGGCGAGCCTGTCTGGTCAGGGTAGGGATTTTCAAGCATCCGCCAACGCGGCGCCGCTACAATCTCTGGCGGGAGGTGCGCCATGAAAATCGCCGTCCTCAGCGACACCCACGGCCGTCACGATGTCGTCCGCCGCGCCCTGGCCGACCTGCGCGACCGCGGCGTGACCACGGTGCTGCATTGCGGCGACATCGACGATACGGAAACGGTCCTTTTGTTCCGAGGCTTCACGGCCCATTTCGTATTCGGCAATTGTGACTGGGACAAGGACGGGTTGCGGTCGGCGATGGCCGAGCTGGGCGGCGCCGGCGCGACCTTGCACGAGAACTTCGGCCACGTCGAGATCGCCGGACGGAAGATCGCCTTCCTCCACGGCGACGACAAGCGGCTCATGCGCGACGTGGAGCAGAGCGGCGCCTACGACTTTCTCTTCTACGGCCACACGCACCAGGCGGAGGAGCATCGCACGGGGCCGACTCGCGTAATCAATCCGGGGGCGCTGCACCGGGCGCAGCCGAAGCGGTTCATCGTGCTAGAATTGCCGGGCGGCGTCATCGAGCCGGTGGAAGTGGACTGACCGGGGCGGCTCAATTGCCCTCCGGCCCGCCGCCTATCTCAGATGCGTGTGCGGGACGCACCGGGGCTCCGGTCATTTCTTCCCGCCGGCCCACGGGAGCCAGTTCGGGTCGTCGATGCGGGCCAGGAAGGCGCGGCCCCAAATGTACTCGTAATAGTAAAACACGTTCGTATTTACCGCGCTTTGGAAGTACGTCCCCGCCTCCTTCCGGTCGCCTTCGCCCAGCTTTTCCAGGCCGATGTAGAAATTCGCCTCGCACTGGTTGAAGCGCGACTCGCCGGCCGTGCGCAGCAGCTCTCTATCGTCGATCCGGCCGGCGTGAAAGTCCAGCAGGACGTGGTACCAGTCGTGGCGCCAGCCGGGGATCAGGCGGGAAGAGTGCTCGCGGATGTCCTGGGCCGCCTGTCGGGTTTTCGCCCGGTATTCCGGCCCCAACAGTTGCAGGTAGGCGCAAACGTAGGACAACGGCGTTCCGCCGCTGCGACTCCGAATCACGTCGGTGATCGCCTTCTCGGCCTCATCCTTACGTCCCGACATCGCCGCCAACACGATCTCGCGTTCGGTCGCCCCGGCGCTCTCGTCCCCCGTGTCCTTGGCCGATTGCAGGACGCGCAGGGCCTCCGCGTCGTCCTTGCGGGTGTAGAGGGCGCTGACCTCCATGTAGGTTACAAAGGCGTCTTCGATCCGGCTCTCGCGCGCCTGGCGGGCGGTCGCGATTAGCGCGTCGGCGTCGCCCCGGACCAGGAGGTAATAGCAGCGCGCCTGGAAGGCTAGGGCGTTGTCCGTGTGCGTCGCCAGCGCCTCCACGTCCCGGGCGGCCTGGTTCTCGATCTGCCGGCGGCGGGGCTCGCCGGGGGCGTAGGCGTGGGCCGCCGTCAGGTCCGCCTTCAGGCGGGAGGAAAGCCACAACGGGTTGTCGGGCAGGTCCACCTTGCCGAGGTCGTCGAGCGCCTGTTCCGCGTCCTCCGCCTTGCCCGTATCCTGCGCCAGGTACCACTGAACGATGCCCCTGACAAGCCGGGCGACCGGGGCCTGTCGAAATGGGGCGGGCGCCTCGTCCAGGATTCGTAAGGACCGGTGCGGGTCCACCTCGGTAAGGAACAGGCTCAAAAACAGGCGGTCCTCGGGCGTCTTCGGTTCGAGCTGGTCAAGGATCGCGTACATCTCGTCGTAGCGCTCCAGCCGGCCGCTGTCGAGGTAGGCGATGGCCCGCAGCGCCTTGACGGCGACGCTGCCGGGCATCTGCTGGTCCGCCTGTTCCAGATAGACGAGAGCCTCCTTGAGCCGGCCGCGGTGGTACTCGACGAGGCCGCGGAGCAGATTGAGTTCGCCCGGCTCGGCGCCCTTGTTCTCGGCGTCGGCCACGGCCTGCAAGGCGGCCTCGGCGTCGCCGCTCATCGCTTCGAGGATGGCCTTGTCCACGGCCGCCTGCCGCTCCTCGGCCCGCAGCTGGCCACGATCCTGGCCGGCCTGGTAGGCGAAGAAGCCGGCCGCCAGCAGGGCGATGAGCAGGCAGCCGAGCAAGGCCGCGGCCCACGGGTTGCGCTTCACCCACTTGCCGGCCCGCGCCAGCGGCCCCGCCCGCCGCGCCTTGATGGCGAAGCGGTTGACGTACCGCCGCAGGTCTTCTGCCAGGTCCTTGGCGCTCTGGTAGCGCCGGTCGGGGTCCTTCTCCAGGCATTTCAGACAAATCGTCTCCAGGTCCCGCGGCACCTTCGGGTCGATGGACCGGGGCGCGGCCGGCTCCTTCTGGATGACCATCGCCAGGAGCTTGTCGCGCCCCTCCGCCCGGAACGGCGGCCGCAGCGTCAGCAGCTCGTACAGGGTCGCGCCGAGGCTGTAAATGTCAGTGCGGTGGTCGAGGGGCACGCGGCCGGCGGTGATCTGCTCCGGCGACATGTAGGCCGGCGTGCCGACGAACTCGCCGGTCACAGTCATGCCGGGCTGCTCCAACAGGCGCGCCAGGCCGAAGTCGGTGACGCTGAGCCGGCCGTCGGAGGACAGGAGCAGGTTAGAGGGCTTGACGTCACGGTGGGTGACGCCCTGCTGGTGGGCGTGGTGCAGGGCGTCGGCCACGTCGGCGATCATGGCGGCGGCACGGTCGAAGCGGTCGGCCGACGGGCGCGCGCCGCTGGCGCTTGCTGACCCGGATGGCGGCGTGGGCGCGGCCGGCGGCGCGTAGGGGCCGGTCTGGTCAAGGGCGGGCGAGCGGGGGGCGTCCGCCCCCGGATGACTCGCCGAATCCGGGGGCGGACGCCCCCCGCTCGCCACGCCGCGGATGACCTGATCGAGCGACGGCCCGTCGATCAGCTCCATTGCATAGAAGTGGACGCCGTCCTCTTCGCCGGTGGCGTAGACGGGGACGATGTTGCTGTGGTGCAGCTTGGCGGCGGCCTCGGCCTCGCGGCGGAAGCGGTCTACGGCGCGCGGCGTCAGGCCCAGGCCCGGCCCCAGCACCTTCAGCGCCACCCGGCGGTTGAGCGACCGCTGCCGCGCCTCGTACACCACGCCCATGCCGCCGCGGCCCAGCTCGCGCACGACCTCGAAGTCGCCCAGCTGTCGGCCCACGAGGTCAGTCATCGCCGATGGACCCTCCGGTGAACGGCCGCGGCCGGCCGGCCGCGGGCAAGCAGTTCCTCCCGACACGATAGCCAAAGCACGGCGGCGTCGGCTATTATTCTCCCCGCGAGCCACGGCGGCCAGTCGGCATCATCAATGTGGGCCGGGAAGCCGCGCCTCGCCGGGGCACCGGCGGCCTGCGTAGGATACTCTTTCCCTGGCGGCTTCGGACACCCTGACGTCCTTGCGTGAGATTCGGATGAGTAAAATGTTTCTGGTCACCGGCGGCGCGGGTTTCATCGGCTCGCACCTGGTCGAGGCGCTGACGGTCGGCGGCGGCCGCGTGCGCGTGCTGGACGACTTCAGCACCGGCCTCCGCGACAACCTCGCTCACATCCATCCGGTCCCGGAAATCCTCGACGCCGACGTGGCCGATGCGAAGGCCGTCGATGCGGCAGCGGCTGGCGTGGACGTGGTCTTTCACCTGGCCGCCCTGGCGTCGGTGCAGCGCAGCATCGAGGCGCCGGCCGACACGCATCGCGTCTGCGCCACAGGAACCCTCAACGTCCTTGATGCGGCCCGGCGGCACGGCGTCCGCCGCGTCGTCTACGCCGCCAGCAGCAGCGCCTACGGGATGCCGCGCGGCGACGTGCAGACCGAGGACGACTCCATCGAGCCGCTGTCGCCCTACGCCGCCGCCAAGGCGGCCGGCGAACTCTACTGCCAGGCTTTCGCCGTCTCCTACGGTTTGGAGACGGTGCGCCTCCGCTTCTTCAACATCTTCGGCCCGCGGCAGCGCGCCGACAGTCCGTATTCCGGCGTGATCGCCCTGTTCGCGGCGGCGCTCGGCGAGGGGCGGACGCCGACGGTCTTCGGCGACGGCCTTCAGACGCGCGACTTCACCTACGTCGCCGACGTGGTGCAGGCGCTGACGCGGGCGGCCGAGGCGCCGAACGTCTCCGGCCGCGTCTACAACGTCGGCACGGGCCGCGGCGTGACGCTGCTGGAACTCGCCGCCGCCCTCAACCGACTGCTCGGCACGAGCGTCACGCCGCGCCACGGCCCGCCGCGCGTCGGCGACGTGCGCCATTCGCGCGCCGACATTTCCCGCGCACGCCGCGACCTCGGCTACGAGCCGCGCGTTGCCTTCGAGGACGGGCTGGCCGAGACGCTGCGCTGGTTTCGAAAGGGCTGAGAAAAGGCGAGCCGCCGGGCTTGTCCCGGCGGTTTTCGCCCAAACGGCGGGGATAAACCGCGCCGCTCGCCAACTCTTTGCTTACCGCTTCTCGGGGCTGGGCGCCGCCGGCGGAGTTACGGAAGGGGCCGTCGGGGCCTCGGGCGGAGCTACGGAAGGGGTCGGCGGCACTACGGGAGGAGTTGCCGCAGGGGCCGGCGGCGCCGGCGGAGTTACGGAAGGGGTCGGCGGGGGCACGGGCGACAGCGGGTCCACCGCCGGCGGCGGGCCGGCGCCGGGACCGCCCTGCGGCGACGGCGGCAAGGAGATCGCACCGGGGCCGGTCACGATAATGGGCGCGCCGCCAGGCCCGTCCGTGGCGGCCGGCAGCGGCGTTGTCGCCGGCATGGCGGGCTTCGACTGAACCAGCCCGACCAGCAACCGGATGACCTTCTGCGTCTCCGGCGTGGTCGTGACAATCAGGTTGTCGCCGTCCGCCTGGGTTTCCAGCACCGACGCCCCGACGTGGTCGCGCAGGAAGGCGGCGGTCGCTTCGGCGTGGCCGGCCGGCAGCTTGTAGGTGACGCGCGACAGGGCGACCTCGGACGGGCCTTCGGACGGGCGGGGCGGGACTGGCGGCAGGCCAAGTGGGCGGAGGCGGCGGGGTCGACGGGCGCCGGCGCGACAAGATCGCCAGGCGCGACCGGAGTGATCGTCGGGGGGAGCGTCGCCTGGCCGCAGGTCCTGATTCTCCAGGTTCTGCATCTCCTTCATCAGCCGCTTCGATCTTTTCTTGCAGCTCCTTCAGTTTCTGTTCGCGGGCCGGGCTCGGCCGCCGGTGCCGGGGGGGCGAAGCCCCCACGCCGGCGGAGTCGGCGTTCCGCAGCTGGTAAGTCGTGATCGGCCTGGTACGACGTTACCGGGCGGTACGTCGTGACCGGCTCGTAGTAGGTCGCCCCCTTGGGCGGCTCCTTCGGCTGGGGCGCCTCGCCTTGGCCCAGCGACCAGGCCGGCAGCGCCAGCAGCCCCAGGACGCCGACGGCGATCAGGCCGCCCCACGACAGGCGACCCGGCCCCTTTCCGCGCATGACCATGACCAGTCTCCTTTCGAGGTCTCGCCGCCCCGACGACGCCCCCAGCACGGGGGCCGGCGCCGCGGACGGCCGTTTCGACACTTCCAGCAACGCCTCGGCGTAGGCCTTGCGCGCCTCGGGCAGCGCGTCCACCACCCGCGCGTCGCACGCCAATTCGGCCTCAACCGTCAGCCGACGCCGCACCCACCAGAACAGCGGATGCCACCACCACACACCGCCGGCCGCCAGCAGCAGCCAGCCGACCCAGTGGTCGCGCCGGCGCAGGTGCGCCAGCTCATGAAGCACCACGGCCCGCCGGCCCTGGGACGATAGGCGGTCTTCGAGCCCCTCCGGCCACAGCAGACGCGGCGCGCCCAGGGCGCAGACCATCGGGGAAGCCGTACCCGCCAGGACGAGGGCGAGCGGCGGTCGCATCTTCAGCGCCGCGGCCGCCTCGGCAGTCAACTCCCGCAGCCAGTCCGGCGCGGGCAGGCCCCGATGCAGCTGGCGGCGCAGCCGGATGAGGCGCGTCCCCTGCACCAGGACGACGACGCACGCCCCCACGGCCCAGACCCAGCCGGCCGCGCCGAGCAGCCACGATTCGCCGGGCGGAGTCGCGGGCTTCTCGGCGGGCGCTGGGGCGGGGACGACGCTCGGGGCAGGATCGACCGTCTCCTCGACGGCCGGCGCGTCGGCGGCCGGCGGTGTGGCCGCCGGCGGATGGATCTCCGCGGGCGGCGGAGTCGGCGCGACCGCGACGGCCTCGGGCGCCGGCCAGACCGGCAGCGGCCAGGGCCAGCGAATGAGGGGCGGGGTCAGGAGCTTGACCAGCACCAGCAGCCAGAGGGCGTGACGCACCGCGGGCCGGCGACGAAAGCACAAGGACAAGAGCCACACCACGGCGGCCAGCGCCGCCGACTCGACCGTGTGATGGATCAGCCATTCGAGCATGGCACGCGCCTTCGCACAAAAGGGGTCTTCGACAGGGATGAACAGCGACGACGCTCATTTCCCGCCCGGCGGCGTGCGCTTCCGTCCGGGCGGCGCACTCATGCGATCGATGAGGCGGCGCAGCTCCTCCACGTCCTCCGCCGTCAGCCCGCCCGCCTCCGCCAGCGCGGCCACGATCGGCGAGGAGGCGCCGTCGCAGAACCGATCGACCAGATCGCGCAGCTGCCGCCCGAGCAGCTGCTGGCGCGACGCCGCCGCCGCGTAGACGTTGGCCGGCGCCGCCCGGTCGCTGCGGACGTGGCCCTTGGCCTCCAGCCGCTGCAGCAGCGTCAGCACCGTGGTGTACGCCCACGGCCGGCGCCGCCGTCGCAGCTCCTCATGGACGGCGCGAACCGTGGACGGCCCGAGGTCCCACAGGACCTTGAGGGCCTCCAGCTCGGCTTCGCTGACAGGCGGCGGACGCTCGGCCACGAACTTCCTCCGGCGCGGACGGGCGACTACTACGTTGCGTAGTGGCGCGATCGTACTACGAACCGTAGTGGGAAGTCAAGAGATGCTGCGCCGCTCGTCCCCGTCAAAAAACAAACCGGGCCGGCCGTCCTTGAGGGGACGGCCGGCCCGGTTGGATGTTTACGGGAGAGATATTGGCTTGGAAACTCACGAGGCCCGGTGCAGTCGCGCCGCGGTCGGCAGCTCGTCGCTCGACAGCATGGGTTCGGCGTCGTCCGGGGTCTTCGTCTGAATGACGAGGCGGCGCTTGCACCGGGGGCAGCTGCGCGTCTTGCCCAGCAGCTCGAACGGGGCCTTGATGCGCGCGTCGCAGCCGGGGCAACGCACGCGGATAGTGGAATGCATGGAACGCCTCCAAAGGTGGGATGAGGCGCGAGGCGCCGGTTGACGGCGAAACCCCGCGCGGCGGGTGGGAAAGCGGGAACCGCGAACGGACCCCGCGGCGAGCCGCCGGGTTGATCCCGGCGGGTCGGCCATCGTGAAGATTGTAAACCCCGGCGATCCCAGCGCCAAGGCCCAGCTCGCCCGCCCCAAGCGAACATATCTTCAGAAGTATAGAACACCTTTCCGGCGCAGGCGGATCGAGGCGGCCGGAAAAAAATTCACGGTGCTCACTCCGCAAGACGCTTCCGGCTCGAAGTTTATTCACTCCGACAGACCGCTCATCGCCAGCCGCACCGATTCGCGGTGCAGACGGACGAGGTAGCCGCCCCACAAGACGGCGGAGGCGCCCGCCCCCTCCCGCTCCAGCGCCTTCAGCCCTGCCCCCAATTCTTGCAGCCCTGCCCGCTCCAGCCCGGCCGAAAGGCGACGAAACCGCTCCCGCAACGGTTCATCCACGCGCCCGACCCCGGACTCGGCGATGCGCAGCAGTTCCCGCTCCGCCTCGGCCAGCCGCGCCTGCACGCCGACCGGCGCCCCTTCCAGACCGCCCCCCTCCTCGTCGCCGTCGCTTTCGTCGGCCGACAGGACAGTCGCAATGCGGTCGCGGCCGTACTTCCGGCGCAGCTGCTCCAGCAACTCCGACTGGCGCGAGGCGATCAGGCCGCGGTCGAAGGCCGGGTTCAGCACGCGCTGGCCGTGCGGCCCGCCCCGACTCAGCAGCGACAGCGGCTCGATCGTCACGCCGATCGCCCGAACGCCAGCCGGACCACGACGCCAGTCAACTCGTCGCGGGCCGGGTTCACGGCTTCGAGGAACTCGACGGCGTCCTCGTTGACGCCGGCCCACGGCAGCGTCAGCGACAGCACATTGCCCGCCGCGTCGCGGAGCCGCCAGCAAAGCTGCTGCCGCATCTCGTCGAAGTATCGGTCGGCCCACCCGGCCGGCCGCAGCACGACGATGCGGTCGAGCGGGTTCTTCTCCGCCAGGCCGATCGGGTACTGGGTCAGGGCATAGGAGTGGAGGGCGCGCCAGTCGTCGAAGGCCCGGCCGCCGAAGTCGAGGCCGGCCGGATCGACCGGCGCCAGGTCGGCCACGGAAGTCTTTTGCGACCCGGAAAGGCGTCCGAGCGGGTTGACCTGGGCCTGGCGCAGGGTGAATTCGGAGCGGCAGAACTGTTCCGGCGCCGCCGCCCGCCCACGGCGATTCGCCGCGGTACGCCTTGGCGGCGCTGAACCGATCCGCCCCGCCGACCGGCCGGCTGGCCGTCCACGTCAGGAAGCGCCTGGCGTCGCGGTCCCAGAGGAGGACGGTCAGGCCCTCGAAACCGGAGGCGGTGCGCCACGGGTGGGCGCCGAGGCCGGCCAGGCGCAGGTCGCCGGCGGGGTCGTACTGCGTGCGGTGTCGGCCGGCCAGCGCGACGGGGCGGTTGCGCCCGGCCGCGGACAGCGCCGCGGCGAGGGCGCAGGTCAGGCAGGCAGGTCGAACAGCCGAGCCGTGTCGGCGGCGGCGTCGCGGTCCAGGACGCGATCCACCTCATCGGCGATGGCCCGCAGCAGCCGGCCCAGCCGCGGCAGGTGGACGGCCACGGCCGACACCGACAGCGTGAACAGCCGCTCCACCATGCGTCCCGACGGGTGGGCGAGTCCCGTGGCCGTCATGCCTTCGAGGAACTCCCGCGCCGCGGCGGCGACCTGCGCTCGGCTTCGCGGGGCGCCCGGCTCCTCCGGCGGCGCCGCGTCTGCCGGGTGTTCCAGGACGCGGCCCCGGCTCTGCTGGAAGGCGAGGACGGCCGCGACCACCCAGCGCTTGTGCAGAGATTTCGGGGCCGTGGTCAGCACTTCATCGAGCAGGGTGCGGGCCGATATCTTGCCGGCGACCGGCAGCAGCCGGGCCTCGACCTCTTCGCGGATAAAACGGATCGTCAAAACGGAATTCGTCTCGACTTCGATTTCCATGCCGCGTCGAACATCCGCCAGCGCCTCGCGCACTACGGTCTTGCCCGCCCACTTCTCCAGGTGGTCGATTTCGAGGGCGAGCAGCGCCTCTTCGGAATGAGGAACCGGCGGAGCGGCGGATTCCTCATTCCTCGTTCCGCGTTCATCATTCTGTTGGGCGGCCCAGCGGTCGCGCAGGTAAATCGTCGCCGCGAGGATTTGGCGCGTGACGCCGCTGGCCTTCGTGTCGTCGGCGGCGTGGGCGGGGCCGTCGGGCGGCATGGTGACGACCCAGCCGGGGCCGCGCACGACGACGGCGGCGTCCGTTTCCTCGTGCGTCAGGCCGCCGGCTTCCAGGTCCTTCTGCGCCCGGCGGACGAGGCCCTTGTTGGACAGCGCGACCAGGCCCACCTCGTCGAACGTGGCGAGGATGCGTCGCAGCCGGTCGCGGTCGTCGGCGTTCATGGCTCGCTGCACCTCCTTAGAGCCTATCCCAAAACCGTCGAAACATCACCAATTTGACGAGAATCGTCATGATCGACGGTGGTTTTGGGATAGGCTTTTATGGCCGGGACGAGTCGCCGATTTCGTGCAGGCGCCCACACGCGGCCCGGTCGCCCGCCAAAGTCTCTCGCCAAGGGCGGCGGAATCGCCCCCGGCCGAGGCGCGAAACGCCGGGCGCCCATCGCCGCAATCGGGGTAAGACCGTAAGGCCGACACGGTGCGCGTGTGGGGTCTGTCGGCCTTACGCTCCCGGGCGCCCGTCGGCGCCATCCGGCACGGCGGGCCGAGTGTGCGCCGGCTCCAGGCGCGGCCGGCGGCGGGCTTGGCAGACGGACGCTGGGACATGGCGCACCTCGACGTTGTGGGGACGCTGGGCGACGCCGAGTGTACCATACGGAGGGGGCGTCTGGGCGGTCCAATTGGGAGGGATTATATATGCTATTGAGCGCCGATGGACGCCATCAACGGCGGAGCCTCAAGGCCTTGTCCGAATCTTGCTCGACGAGGACCCATTTGACCATCACCGATGAATCTGTGACGTACTTCATGGGAGCGGGCCGCGCAGCTCGCGGATGGCCGGGACGGCGATGTCCACAAGCCCATGTTTCCGGAAGACCTCTTCACGGATCAGGCGGCTGCGCTCCTGAACCCGACGGGCGACGTCGGGATCGACGGGGGTTCCGGCCAGGAACGCGCGCATGACCGCCTCTTCGTCGGCCTGAGCCGAGGGGCCGGGGGATTTGTCGGCGGGGAGGCTGAAAGGCGTCATGACAGTATGTTCCCATCGGGGAGCTTTCTGTCAAGGCACCAAGAGGATTTCGAGGATCGTATGAAGCCGTAATCTACGATGGTCCCCTTTTCCTGCCCCCTTTTCCTGCCCTAGGAAACGATGATGTGGCACCGTGCTTCTGACACCGGGTTTCCGCTCATCGAGTTTCCGCTCCGTGGTACACTGGATGTTGCTGGCCCGCAGTACTCACGCGGAGAGGTGCATTGGCCCGGCAAAAACACGCGCCCGAACGAGCCTCCGTCTCCGCAGCCGGCGGGGAATTACCGAACCCTAGTTTCGTTGGGCTCCGACCGGCATCGGAGGCAAGCTCTCGCTGTAAGCGGTCTAACCGCAAAACAAACACGACGCCGGAGATGCTGCTGCGTTCTGAAGTCTGGAGGTTGAGGCTGCGGTTTCGCAAGCACGCAGCCGGCCTGCCGGGGCGGCCCGACATGGTGTTCGGCCGGGCGCGGGTGGTGGTGTTCTGCGACGGCGACTTCTGGCACGGGCGGGACTGGCCGCGCCTCGAGGCGCAGCTGGAGAAGCGGCACAACGCGGCGTACTGGACGGCGAAGATCGCCCGGAACCGGGAGCGAGACGCGCTGAACACGGCCGCGCTGGAGACAGCCGGCTGGGTGGTCGTCCGCCTCTGGGAGACGGACATCAAGCGGGACCCCGCGGCGGCGGCTCTGCGCGTCCGGGCCGCGGTCGCCGGCCGTCGGGCGAAATGACGCGCCGGGGCGACAACGTTCAGGAGGACTCGACGGGTTCTTCCCCTTCGTCAACCTGGGGCCGCTTCCATTCTAGCACCTTGGTAGCACTGCGCCGGATGTACTCCACGAGATAGCCGACGCCGCCGTCCTTGTAGCCGCTGAGGACCTCGCCGTCGAGCAGCAGGGCCTGTAAGGGCGTGGTCTCGGCCAGGCTCCGGGCGGCCCCATACACGGTCGAGCGGAAGGCACCGGTCGTCACCATCACGATGACGTGTGCTTTCAGCAGGACCGCCATGCCGATCTCCTTCGCGAAATCCGATAGATCGACCCGGCTGCCGGGATTGTTCTTGCACTGAAACAGCCAGCGGGAAAAGTGCAGATGCACCCCCTCCGCGACCACGTCCACTTCCCCTTGGAACGTCCTCTTGTTGTGCAGCCGCATCCGCACGGGGGTCAGGCCGAGGTCGAAGGCCAGCCTCGCGGCGAACGCTTCGAGGGCAAGCCCCTTGTCATCGGTGTTCTCGTTCAGAAGCTCCGCGTACAGCGTTTCGAGGGGGATGTTCAGCTTCTCCCGCACGCCTGACGGGATGACGCCTCGGTCTAGCTCCAGGTGCGTCGGGTCCAGGTCGATCAGCTGCTGCGCGGCGGCGACCGTCCCTGAGCTTGCCGCACCGCCGCTGTGGATCAGCCATCCGAGCTTGGCGAGGGGAGCTACCACCTGCTCCTTCATGTTCGCCTGCTGAAAGATCGCACCGAACTCCTGGATACAGAGGTCCTTTACAGTCTTCGTGGCGACGGGCGAGGCTCCGTTGGACACCGACAGCTTTTTCAGCGTGCGCAGGAAGGCCCGCTGGGGGTTATTCAGGGATGTGATGCTATGGAGGGATTGGACCGGAAGGCGGGCGAGCCGCAAGAAAGTCGGCTCGTGTATCTGACGGTCGTCGCCGATGATGACGCCCGCGGGCTTGAGCCAGTCCAGCATGTGCAGGTGGTCGGTCGAGGTCTCGGAGACGGGCCTACCCTTCTGGGTCAGGAAGCCCATGCTGTTCAACTCGCGCGAGAGTGGCCTTGGTGACACGCGCCCTGCGGGTGTGTAAGTTGCGAACCGCCTCGATGACCTTGCTGCCGTTCAGCTTCGTCAGGATGTGGGTGGCGAAGGTCTCCCGGAAGGCGGTGTCGTCCTGCTGGCCCAGAATTTCCTCGCCTACGGCCGTGAGGCGGTGCGTCTCGCTGTCCACCAGCTGGTAGTTTTGAAGGGCGGAGAACGCCTGGACGGCCCTGGTGTGCTGGGCGGCGAACTTCTTCGCTTCATCGTCGTACTGCTTTTCCGACCGTTCGTACAGAACCCGCTGGAGCCAGGCGACGACACGATCACGGTTCCCCTCGGCCGCTCGGACCTCGGCCAGTAGCGCACGCAGGTCTAGGAGGCCGGGCGAGAAATCGTTGGAGGGGGGCACGACAAGGAGTTGCTCGTTTGCCATGACGCATTTTCCTCCCTCGAAAGCTGCTTCGCCAAGGCACGGCCCAGGTGGTACGCCAGCAGGGGCGGGACGGCGTTCCCTAGCTGGCGCCACTGCTGCTCTATGCGGCCGGCCAGGCACCAGTGGTCCGGGAACGTCTGGAGCCGCTTGACCTCGGCGATGCGCAGGATGCGGTTCCGCCAGTGGAACGGCCCCATGTTGTTCGACCGCCGGGCCTGGATCGTCCACGACGGCATGGCCGGACTCAGCTTGAGCAGGTAGGACCAGTACCGCTTCCGCCAGCCGAATTTCGGGTCCGGGTGCCCGCGCTCCTTCGTGAAGAAGAGGTAGTTGTCTCCCGGCGGTATCTGCACCAGCAGGTCGTGGTACTGGCCGCCGGCGAAGTGGCCGGCGTCGTCGGCGTTCTCTTCCGTGTCCAGGTCCCCGATGGCCTCGCCGGCGGTCTTCCACCGCGGTAGGTCGGACAGGCCATTCAGCAGGTCCCTGGCGTCGCCCTGGACGTGCGTCGCAGCCGGGAGGCGGTAGAGGCCGTCCTTCATGCCGACCAGG
Source organism: uncultured Planctomycetaceae bacterium (assembly GCA_963823075.1). Classification (GTDB taxonomy): domain Bacteria; phylum Planctomycetota; class Planctomycetia; order Gemmatales; family Gemmataceae; genus UBA4732. Next base: position 423,211 of record CAWGKE010000010.1, on the reverse strand, counting down.
AAGAACCGCTCTCGTATCTGCGGAACGCCATAGTTGGCGGCGTTGAGGACTTTGTAGGAGCAGGCGTAGCCAAGCTCGGCCGCGGTGTCCAAGATCAGGCGCAGGGCCTCGGCGTGGACCTTGTACGCCATGCCCGCGACGTTCTCCAGCAGGAACGCTCTCGGCCGCAGCAGACGCAGCGCCTCCAGATAGCCGCGCATCGTGACCTGGCCCACGTCGTCTTGCAGGGCGCGGGGCTTGTTCTTCCGGTAGAAGCGCGACTTGGAGTAGGGGGGGCAGGGCGGCCCGCCGGCCAGCAGGGCGATCTCCTTGCCCGCCTCGCCCTTGGACTCTTCGAGCATCCGCTCCATCGTCAGGTCGGCGACCGACCCCAGGAAGAACGGCACGTCGGGGAAGTTGGCCCGGTAGCTCGCGGCGCAGCGCGGGTCGTTATCGACGGCCAAGACCGTCGTGAAGCCGGCCTGGGTCAAGCCGAGGTCCAGGCCGCCGCAGCCGGCGAACAGGCTGACGCACCGCATCATGGCACGACCGCCTTCGCCCGCCGGGGCCGCCTGCCGCGGCCGGCCAGCACCGCGGCCGCCAGCGGCTCGATGACCTGCCGCGCTATCGGCGGCGGCACGGCGTTACCGATCTGACGCACCCGCTCGCGGCGGTTTCCCATGAATGAGTAGCCGCGCGGGAAGCCCTGCAGAGCGGCAAGCTCTGCCGTCCGCAGCCGGCGGGAGTCCCAGTGGAATGGACCGACCCACGGCCCCGGATTGGCCGGGATTGTCCAGGAGGGGCGGTCGGGATGCAGCTTGAGGAGGAAGTGCCAGAAGCGAGTTTCGGCCTCGAAGAGCGGCGAGGGATGGCCTGCCCAGGCCGTGAAATGCTTGTAGTTCCAGCCGGGCGGTATCTGCCGTAGCTGCTCCGCCCAGCGGCCCGTGACGACCTCCTCCGGCTCAGCGTACCCGGCCGACCGGAAAGGCCGGAGGGCTTCGCCGGCCGTCACGGCGGGGAGCGCGCCCAAGACCGGCTGCGACCCCTCGTAGTGCGTGGGCAGTGGTGCCGGCGGGCTGCCTCCCCGCAGACCCAGCAGGACGATGCGATGGCGGCACTGGGGCACGCCGTACTCCACCGCGTTGATGTGCAGTAGCCGCACGCCGTAGCTGGCCGACTCGGCGGACTCGACAAGCTCCTCCAGGATGCCGCGACTCCGCGGATGCGTGATGCTCGGCACGTTCTCGAAGAGGAACGCCTCGGCGCGGACCTCATGGACCAGCGCCAGAATTCCTGCACCAGCGTCCGCCGGCAGTCGGGCTTGGCTTCCAGGATAGGCGACGGCCGGTCGGCGTCTTCCCCCCGCGCCGCGCCCGGCGGTAACGAGAGTCGTCGCCGGGGTCCGTCCAGTACGACGCCTTGGAGAAGGGCTGGCAGGGAGGGCCGCCGACGACGATGCACGGCTCCGTCCGGGACAGGCCGGCGAGCCGGCGCAGCGTTCGGCCGTCGAGGGACGTCACGTCGGCCTCATGGACCCGCTCCGGGTGGAGGGGCGGGTTGCTGCGCATCGTCTGGCACGCCACGGGGTCGTTGTCCACCGAAAGCCGCACGTCGGCTCCCGCCCACGCGGCCCCGATGTCAAGACCCCCGGCGCCGGAGAACAGCGCGACGGCCGGTAGCCTTTCCACTATAAGCTCCTTATGCGCAATTTTAAGTGCGCATTAACACCTACTTTACGGGCCGGTCCCGGAAAGCAGGCGTCACATGTATGTCTTGTTAAGAGTTGGCTGGTCGTTGGGGATCTGCTCAGTGGGGCCGCTCCCTGGCGTCACCGCTCCGTCGCGCGAGTAAGGGTAGACCCTACCTCATGCATTCTACACCACCCGCGGGCAGACCTGGCGGGAAACGCCTTGGGGGCGTGGAGGAGCGGTTTAACCGCGGGCCGCAAAACCCGCAAGGCCAGGCCGCAGGCGTCCCCGCCAGGAAGGCCGTGCCGAGTCGTCGTGAGATGACACTGATCGTTGTTCTTGACCATGCCCCGTCCCCCTACAGGTATCCACCGTGCCTTTCAGAGTTCATCCGGCGCGGTAAACCATATGAACGTGCGCCCACCATTCAAGGGCAGTAGGCGAAAATGTTCGGCTGGAGTACGTCCGAAGATAGCCAGGCCCGTGAGGCGGTGGTTGCACGGCGTCAGGCGCGGGAAGTCGCCGCCCCAGCTCATGCGGCCATGTACCCCTGCCGTTTGCCCCACTGCACCCACGCCTCCGCCATGGCGCGGACCTTTCCGGCGGACTCCGGCGGGACGGGGTCTTCCTGGGTGATCGCCTCCAGCGCCCAGAACCACTGGTCCGGCTCGCGCTGCAACTCCTCCAGGATGAGCGGGACCGCGGCTTCACCCATGCCGATGATCTGCTGGTACGGCTTGAGCATGGCCATCTGCGCGGTGTTCGACATGTGCCGGGACTGCTCCTTCCACTGGGCGGCAAGTTGCCGGAACCGCTCCCGCACGTCGTATTTGCCCCCTCGCGGTGTGGCGGTGGCGCTCATGGCGTGGTCCCCGTTCAACTCAAATGGCCTCGGTCGCCACAATGATGACCCGCGCATGTTCCGGCAGCTTTACGGCGGGGTCGAGGGGCCGAACCAGCCCGTTCTCCACGATGCCCGCGACGGCCACCGGGCGCAGCCGGCGCCGGCCGAGGTGCGCCTCCATCGGCGCGGAGGGCGCGTCGGGCGGCAAGCAGGGACCGCCAGAGGCGGCTCCGCGGCGATCTGTTCGTCCGAAGCCCGGCGTTCGGTACTGCGACAGTCCGGTTCGGGAGTGGCCATCGGCATGTCTCTCAATAGGCCGTGATGACGAAGATCGGCGGCTCGTCCAGGTCGCCGAATACGTCGGGGATCTCGTCGTCCTCGCGTTCGTAACGCCTGGTCGCCCAGATGCGACGGCCCGAAGGCGTCGCGGCGAACATCTCGTAGGAGCCGTCCTTGCGCTGCCTCAGGCTGAAGACGCGGTCAAAGGCGGCCTCCACCTCGTCCGCCGAAAGGGTGTGGGCGGCGATCTTCTGCAGATTCCATTCGATCCACTTGAACCGCCTCATGCGTTGGTTCCCATCGGCTGCTGCCACGATAGCGCGCCGCGGCGCCGGCTTCAAGGGGGCGAACGAAACGCCGCGCGTCCGGCCCTCATTCCTTCCAGACCGCCGCTGGTTGCTCCGGTGTGCCGCGGCCGCCGTTCACGCCTGTTGCATCACCCCCGCCAGCCAGTGGGCCAGCCGCGTCGGCGTCAGCGCGGCGATCTCCATCCCCTCTGCCGCCAGCCGGCCAGCCAGCTGCTCGTCGTACCAGGCGTTGGCCTCGACGTCCAGCGCCGCCAATCCGAGCAGCTTGACGCCGGCCTCGCGCAGCCGCCGGCACGCCGCGATCAGCGCCCGCGGGTCGGCCCCCTCGCAAAAATCCGTCACCAGCACCAGCACCGTCCGCCGCGGCTGGCTGACCAGCTGCTCGCAGTAGCGCACCGCCTGGCCGATGTTCGTGCCGCCGCCCAGCTGCACGCTCATCAGCACCTCGACCGGGTCGCTGACGTGCTCCGATAAATCGACCACGGACGTGTCAAACACCACCAGCCGCACGCGCACCGTCGGCAGCCCAGCCAGGACGCCCGCCATCACCGCCGAGTGGATGACGCTTTGCGCCATCGAGCCGGACTGGTCGATGCAGAGGATGACCTCCCACGGCAGGTGTCGTTTGACGCGGCTGAAGAAGCGCGGGTCCTCGACCAGCAGCTTGCGCCGCTCGGGGTCCCAGTGTTTGAGATTGCGACGAATGGTATCGCGGGCGTCGAAGTTGCGGGCCACCTTGAACTGGCTGTGACGGAAGCGGTTGAGTCGGCCGGCGATCGCGTTCTTGATCTCCTGCTCCAGCTTGCGCTTCACCTCCTCCACGACGCGGGCGATCAGCCGGCGCACCTCGCCCAGCACCGGGCCGCCGACGCGGCCCTTGAGGGCGAGGACGGCGCCCAGCAGCTCCGTGCTGGGTTCCAGCGACGCGAGCGTTGTCGGATCTTGAATCAGTTCTGTCATGCCGTAACGGTCGAGGGCGTGCTGGGTGATGCGCGTGCAGGTTTCCTTGGGGAAGAGTTCGTGGATTTCGTTCAGCCAGTGCGGCACGTTGAGCTGCGACGGGTCGAGCGAGCCGGGGCCGAGCCGGCGGTCCTGGCGCACGCCGCGGCCCTTATACTCTCTCGAATAGAGCAATTCCATCGCGTCGGCCATGCGCTGCTGCGCTCCGCTGAGACAATCGCCCATGCGCGGCTGGGCGTACTTGCCCAGGACCAGCCGCCAGCGCGCCAGGCCTTCCTGCTGGTTCGGTTCCGTCATGCGTCGCCTCCCGTCAAGCCGTCGGCGCAGGAGGGACTCCCGCGCCCGCCGCGTCACTTCCAGGGCGAAACGGACCTCGCTTTCATCAAGGTCGGGATGAATCAGCTCGCCGAGCGTCGCTTCGCCGTGCAGCCCGGCGACGTTGTCGGCGACTTGCGATATCTCCCGTGGCGTCAAGCCGGTGAAGGCCAGGCGCAGGTCGGGCAGGGCGGCGAGGAACGCCTTCTCGTCCCACGCGGAGAACTGCTCGTCCACGGCCCGCACCAGCCGTGCGGCCTGCCACGCCGCCTCGCGCGCCGTGGCCAGGAGGCCGCGCAGGACGCCGGCGCTCTTGCGCGGGTCGCCGGCCGCGCCGAGGTAGCCGCGCGTCGTCCGCACCAGGTCGTCTTCAGAGAACAGGCCCGCGCCGTACAGCACGCCGGCCGCGGCGCCGACGACGGCGGCCTGGGCCTGGCCAGGAGGGTGATCGACGACGCGACGGAGAGCCTGATGAAAAAGATCGGAATCCAACTCTTTCTCCCTCCCCCCTTGCGGGGGAGGGTCGGGGTGAGGGGTGGGAGCAGTCGCCGATGGCATCGACCCCCCACCCCCGACCCCTCCCCCGCAAGGGGGGAGGGGAGAAAGGCTCGCCAGCACCTCGCGCAGCGTCCGCATCGCCCCCAACATCGCGTCCACCGCCTCATCCGGGCAGCCGGCCGCGTCGTCGAGCAGCCGGCACGCCCGCTGATACGCCGCCGTCGCCAGCCGCGGCACGGCCGTCAGGTCGGCCGCTTCCAGCGGTTCGCGGGCATGGGCCAGCAGCTCCAGCTGCGACAGGCCGGCGACCACCGACGGGAACGACGGATCGCCGGCGATATGCAGATCGATGAGCGGCACGATCTCCGCCGTCTGGCGGTGCAAGCCCAGGCGGCAGGCGCGTACCAGCAGCGCGACGGCGGCGGCCGTGTTGCAGCCCTGCCCCTCGTCTTCGAGCTGGGCGATCTGCCGGCGCAGCTTGGCCGCGGCGGCTTCCTCCACGGTCGGGCCGAAGACCGACGCCTCGATCAGGGCGCTTTCCGTGCCCGGCGACCAGCAGACCTGCCAGTGCTCTTGCATCAAATCGAGTCCCTGCCTCTGCACGAAATCGGGGCCGGACAGAAATACGCCAAAAGGCGCGTCCGAGAAGGTCGAGACGATGCAGCAGCCGGCTGGTGCGGCGATGGCCGGCGTTGCGGTAGAGGTCGAGGGCGATTTCGCGGCGCTCGACGCTGTCGATCGGCAGGCGGCAGCGGCGGGCCTCGCCCTGGAAGTCGGCGACGATCGGCGGCACGGCCGTGCCCGGCGGAACCTGGCCGACGCGATCGCCGGCCAGGACGTATTGCACCAGGCGCATCAGGAGTTGGCCTTCCGCGCCCATCTCCCCTTTCACGAAGCAGGAGCGAACGCCGTCCAGCACGTCCTCGCGCAGCGGCCAGCGGTGGCCGCGCAGGGCGGCCAGCGACCGCGCGGTTTCCACGGCGGCGATGGCGTCCGGCGTCGAGATCACGCCGGGCAGGTTGCGCTGCCGCGCCAGTCGGCCGATCTCGACGACCACTTCCGCCGCCAGCCGGCCGCCGTCGGCGTCTGGCCCGGCCCGCCAAATGCGATCGTAATAGGCGGGACTCGGCATCCCGGAGGCGTAGCCGGACAGCGCGTCGAGCTGGTCGAAGCTGTAGCGCATCAGCCACGTCCCTGCCTCGTCGTCGGCCAGGGAGAGCGGCGCCGGCCGGGTGGTTTCCGCCGTAATAAGATCGGGCAAGACGACGGTGTGAAAGCCGCCGGTGACGACGAGAATGGGGCCGTCTCGATTTTCCGCCTCGTTGCGGGCAATTTCCTCACGGATTGCAGCGGCCATACAGGCTTCGCGGGCCGTGGTGCCGTCGCGCCGCAGCGACTCCGCCGTGTAGTCGAAGCGGGCCAGGGCGCAGTAGGCGGCGAGGCGGTCGATGAAGGCGTCCCCGTCCCCGCCGTCGCCGTTCTCGAACAGGTGGTCCCACACTTCGTTGAAATCGCGGCAGCCCATCCGCCGGGCCAGGGAGCGGACGTATTCGCTGTGCAGGAGGTGCGGGTCGGCGGCGAGCGAATCGACGCGCACGGCCGGCAGGTCGTCGCCCGGCTCGGCGAAACGGCGGGCGAGGACCATTTCCGCATATTCCAGATCGATAAAGCGCAGCCGGGCGCCGGCGGCTCGGCCGGCGCGGAGGGCGACGAGTTCCGGCGAGTAGTCGCAGAACGGGTAGTAGGCGGCGAAGCGCGGCGGGCCAAACGCCGGCGCCTTCGCCCCTTCGCCGCCGGAGAGCCGGCCGCGCTTATCGACGAAGCTGGTGTAGAGGGCGATGGGGCAGACGCAGCGCTCGTCGATGAGGAGGTCGATGAACGGCGTGAACGACGCGGGACCTTCGACGAGGACGGAGGCGGGGCGGCGCGTTTCGATCCAGCGGCGCAGGTGGGCGGCGCAGGCCGGCGAGTGATGGCGGATGGGGAAGAAGGAGGCGCGGCCGTTGCGCAGCTTCGGCAACAGGTCGGAGACGAATTGGGCGGGGGAGAAGTCGGGCATCGAGCATCCCCGATGGAGGCACGAATGGCGAGCGGGGGGCGTCAGCCCCCTGATCGTGGTTTCGGTCGCTGCATCTTCCATCAGGGGGCTGACGCCCCATAGGCATCAACTTAGGGTAAAGCGGAGGGAACTCCTTTGTTAGCATGGGGTTGACCATAACACCGTGCCAACGGGAAGGAGTCCCCTCCATGATCCGTACTGTAACGCTGTGTGCGGCCGCTTTGCAAAGCCTTTTGTTCGCCAAGGCCGAGGCGGCGGCCCAAGCCGTGGGCCTGGTGCAACGCCGCCGCCGCCTCAGCGGGGCGCAATGGGTGCAGACGCTCGTGTTCGGCTGGATGCGTCAACCCGACGCTACCCTGGAGGACCTGACCGACGAGGCGGCGCGGCTGGGGGCGGCCATCACGCCGCAGGGGCTGGACGCCTGGTTCGTCCCGGAGGCGGCCGAGTGCCTTAAGCGCTTGGCCGCGGAAGCGGTCGGCGTGCTGCTGGAGACGACGGCGGCGGCCATCCCGTTGCTGCGACGCTTCCGCCGCGTGTCGGTGGAGGACTGCACGGTGGTGGCCTTGCCGGCCTGCCTGGCGGAGGCCTACCCCGGCTGCGGCGGCAACGACGCGGAGGGCCGCGACCAAGCGGCCCTGAAGATGTACGTGCGCATGGACCTTACGGACGGGGCCGTGACCGACCTGGCCTTCCAGCCGGGCAAGCAGCCGGACGTGGCGGCGGGTCAAGAGGCGGCGCCGTTGCCGGCCGGCTCGCTGCGGCTGAAGGATTTGGGCTTCTTCGACCTGGACATGGCGGCCCGGGACAGCCGGGCCGGGGTGCATTGGGTCAGCCGGCTGCCCAGCGGCGTGACGCTGCGGGAAGGCGACCGGCCGGCCGAGTCGATCGCGGCGTTCCTGCAACGGCAGGTCGAGGACGCGGTGGACGTGGGGGTGCGCGTGGGCCAGGAGAGGCCGTTGACGTGCCGGCTGATGGCGGTGCGTTGCCCCGAGGCGGTGCGGCAAAAGCGGCTGCGGAAGCTGGGCCAACGGGCCCGCAAGAAGGGGCGGCCGGTGCGCACCCGCCAGCGCGAGTTGTGCGGCTGGACGGTGCTGATCACCGACCTGGCGGCAGGAGAACTGACGTTCGACGAGGCCTGGGTGCTGTACCGGGCGCGTTGGCAGATCGAGTTGTTGTTCAAGCTGTGGAAGGGCCGGGGCGGGCTGGCGCGGTCGCGAGGGCGGCGGGGCGACCGGGTGCTGTGCGAGGTGCTGGCCAAGCTGGTGGCGATGCTGGTACAACACTGGTTGCTGCTGACGGCGGGCCCGTGGCTGGACGGGCGGGCGGCGACGCGCAAGGTGCGTCGGCTGCGTCGGCTGCTCACGGAGTTGGTCGAGGCCTTGGGCGAACGCGCGGCGTTGGAGGCCGTGCTGCGCAGGATCGGGGAGGAATTGCATCGCCTTCGTCCTCGCAACCGGCGTAAGAAAAAGCCGGGGACCATCGAGCTACTGAACGAACCGGGGCGAGCGAGGTTAGGCGTAAGTTGATGCCTATGGGGCTGACGCCCCCCGCTCGCCAAAACCTATAGCGGTCCTCAGCTCCCCAGCACTCCCCGCGCGTCGTAGAACGATTTCCAGTGATCGCCCCGCTTTATCCGGTTCTTGACCACCACGTCGAAATACTGCCGCACCTTCTTGGCGTCCTCCGCCGAGTCCTTCAGCACCGTGCCGACCAGCTGCCGCGCCAGGTGTTCGCCGCGCACCCGGCCGTCGCCGAGGTAGCACGCCTCCAGCCCCGCGGCGAACGCCACCGCCACCGCCTCGGCCGTGCTCATCGCCGTGGACGGCCGTTCCACCACCGTCCCCTCCTCAGTTCGGCCCTTTCGCAGATCCATGAAAGTCGTCACCAGCACGTCGATCACGTCCGGCTCGACCGCCGCCTCGGCGCCGGCCGTTGTCAGCAGCTCGCGGGCCTGCTGCACCACCAATTCCACCTCGAACGCCTTCTCGGCGATCGGCGGCACCGTCTCGAAGTTGAAGCGCCGCTTCAGGGCCGCCGACATCTCGTGGACGCCGCGGTCGCGCGTGTTGGCCGTGGCGATCACGTTGAAGCCCGGCTTCGCAAAAAGGCGGTCGTCCTCGCCGCGCAGCTCGGGGACGTGCAGCACCTTGTCGCTCAGCACGCTGATGAGCGCGTCCTGGATCTCCGGCGGGCAGCGGGTGATTTCCTCGAAGCGCACCATCTGGCCGCGCGACAACCCGTGGTACAGCGGCGCCGGCACGAGCGCGTTCGGCGTCGGCCCCTCCGCCAGCAGCAACGCATAATTCCATGAATACTTGATCTGGTCTTCGGTCGTGCCGGCCGTGCCCTGGATGGTGAGGGTGCTGGTCCCCGAGATCGCCGCGGACAGCAGCTCGGACAGCATCGACTTGGCCGTGCCCGGTTCGCCGACGAGCAAGAGGCCGCGGTTGCTCATGAGCGTGACGACGGCCCGGTCGATCAGGGCCTCGTCGCCGTGGAACTTGCGGGCGACCGGCGGGGCTTTGGCCTTGCCCTTCCCCGCGGCGGCGCCCTCGTTGCCGAGGATGAAGGTGCGCACCGCCCGCGGGCTTAGCCGCCAGCCGGGGGGGCGCGGGGCCGTGTCGGCGGCGCGCAGCGCCTCCAGCTCCGCAGGCGAACCGCACCTCGGCGGGTTCGCGGAGCATGGCGGCGGGTGCTTTCGGCTTGGTCATGGCGGCGGTGTTCCGACTAATAATAGCTTTTTTCTCTCCACTTCGGGTCGTATCCCGTCCCCTCCGCGGCGAGCTGCTTCACGTCGTTATAGCACTCGCTCAGCAGCACCGGGGGGACCTTGCCCAGCGGCAGCTTGCCCGGCTGCCACGAGTACGCCGACTCGTCGTCGCTCTTGATCGCCGTGAAGTACAGCGACTCCAGCGCGGCGGGGCGGTCCTCCTCCGGCAGCGAATTGCCCGTGAAGCCCAGCACCGCCTGCACGCCCAGCGACGGGAACGGCTTGCGGTAGACGTGGAACCAGCCGCCGTCCTCCGCCTCGCCGCGGACGTAGCCCAGCTTCGTCGCCTTGCCGCGCAGCCGGAACGTCATGACCTGCCACCCCTCGAAGTCGTTGACCTCCGTGTCGTTCCCTTTCGACTCCGGCAGGACGTAGGTGTCGCGGCCGAACTGCGGGAACAGCGGTTCCACGTCGTAGTCCACGAAGTGCTGCGTCCATGCGGCGGCGTTGTCGGCCGGGGTGTTGCAGGGGTGGGCCAGCCGCACCCGCGCCGTGCCGTCGAATTTCACCTCCTCGTCCTTCTCGTTCGTCAGCGAGCCGTCCTCCAGCGGCCGGAAGCATTCGAGGAAGCGCTCGCCCTCCGGGGCGAACGCCGCCCACACCAGCCGCACGCACAGCCGGCCGGCGATGGGGTGATGGGAAAGATACCGCCGCCAGTCGTCGAAACGCCAGGTCCGTTGCGTACACAGCGCCTCGTACAGCCGTTCCGTCTGCCGTTTGACGACCTCCTTGACCATCTTCTTGGCGCCGGTGAACGCCTTGCGGGCAGCCTTCGCCTTGTCGGCGTCGTCCTGCTTGCCAGCCGCCGGCGCGCTCTTGAGCGTTTTACCCTCCTCATTTGTGACAATCGGCTCCAGTTCATCGTTCAGCCGCACGGTGAACTTGCGCGGCCCGTAGTCCAGCGTCAGCGCCGCCGCGTCGCCAACCGGGGCGCCGTTCTCGTCCACCGCGCGCTCGAAGCCGGCGTCGGGGATGGTGCGGTCGGCCAACTCATCGATGGTCCAGCCCTCGCGGTCGGCCAGCGCCTGGACGTGGTCGGCCGCCGCCTTGCGCACCGCCTTGGTGCGGAATCGGCCGCCGATCGACAGCAGCACCTGGATCGCCAGCGGGTGCGGCGCCCACGCCAGCACCTCGACCAGCGCCTTGCACTGCGCCAGCCGGTTGCCGAAATACTTGCGGATGTACTGCTCGCACATCTTCACGCAATCGCCGTCGGCCGCCGCCGCGACGACGGCCAGCATCCCCTTCTGGGCGACGGCGGAGCCGAGGAACGCCGTGGAGTAGTTCTGGAAGAGCTGGCGGTAGAGGTTGTCCTTGTTGTTCTGGTAGTGGTTGAGCCAGCCCTGGTGCTGGCCGAATTGCGCCCACATCTTGTCGGCTTCCTTCTGCGCCTTCGCCGCCGCCTCTTCCTGCGACGGGACGCGCGTGTCCTGGGCGATCCAGGCGGACAGGACGAACTTCGCCAGCGCCGCCGCCTCGTGCTTCCGGCACATGCCGAGGAAGCGCCGCAGCACCGGCCCCGGCACGGCCGACTTCTGCTGCACGCCCTGCACCACCCACCACTGCGGGATCGCCGGGTCCACCGCCTCGCCGGCGTCCTGCCAGTGCAGCGGCGGCAGCGCGTCCAGCGGGAACCACTCCATGCCGGCCGGCCGCTTCTTCGTCAGGCCCTTCTTCGCCTCTTCCCGCAGGGCGCCGCGGTCGAGGAACTCGTTCACGTCGGCGCCGAGCGCCTCCAGCGCCGCCATGACGACGCCTTTGACGCTCTCCTGTTTCTCTTTTCGCACGGCTTCTTTCAGGGGCGCGATCGCCGACGGATCGCCGATGTTGCCGAGCCACTCGGCCGCGGCCGCCCGCACCGCCTGCCGGCCGTCGGCCAGCGCGACCACCACCTTCGCCGCCTTGTCGGGTACGGTCTCCAGGGCGGCCTGCGCCATCGGCCGTTCGGATTTGTTCTCGCCGAGCGCGATGTCCCAGAGCAGCGGGATGAAGCCCGGCGGCAATGTGGGGAACATCGCCAGGACCTTGAAGGCGCTTTCTCGCTGGCCTGCGCGGTCCTTGCCGGGGCCGAGAACTTGTTGCAGCACTTGCGGCTGTTCCGCGAAGAGCGGCCAGACGGCTTCCGGCTCCCAGTCGCCGAACGGGTTGTAGCGGTTGCTCCGCAGGTAGGCACCGGCGACCAAACCGGGCTGGCCGCCGGGCAGGGCGGCGACGACCGCGTCCAGCTCGCGCAGGCCGAACGGTTCGGGGCAGTGGCGGCGGTAAGGCTCCAAGTCCTGCTGGCCGCGCCACCAGAAAGTCATGATTTCGTTGTGGACGTTGATCCGCAGGCGGCCCAGCGCGAGGGCCAGACGGGCGACGTGGATCAGCTTTATGCCGGGAGGCGCAAGCCAGTCGCCGAGCATCCCCACTCGCGCTGCCAGTGGCCGAAGGGTCACGTCGCCTGCCCCGAACGCTTCTGCCTTCCCTTCGACGAAGCGGAACAGCCCTTCGAGGGCCGTTGCAGTCGGCTTCTCCGGCGGCTCCGGCTTCCGCATCCACTTCGGCCGGTTCGGGGCGTTCCACCGTTCCATCATCTGCTCGTAGTGCTTCTGTGTTTGCTGCCACGCCGGGTCGTGCGCTTCGCGAAGTCCCTGTTTCGCCTCCTCCGGCAGATCGACGACGCCCAACTCGACTTGCACCGGTGGCAGCGACTCCGCCAGCCAGCGCGTGACTTCTTCCGGCGCCTCGGCCGGCGCCGCCAGCAGCTTCTCGATCGTCTGCTTGACGCGCTCGGAGGTTTCGCGGGCCGCGTGTTCCTGCAAGGGCGCCGCGGCGTCGCGGCCGAACAACCGCCACAACAGAAGCGCCGCCTCGTGGCGTTCGGCGGCGTCGCCGTCGGCCAGCACGCGGTCGATGTGCGGCCGGGCCTCGTCGCGGCAGGCGGCCAGCAGCGGCAGGACCTTCTCGCGCATTGTTTTGGCGGGGCCGACGCCGAGTTGCACCAGCAGGTCGGCGATCGGAGTGCAATCGAGTTTCACCTTTTCCAAAATGCCCAGGACGAAAAGCCGGTGTTCGGCCGATATCACGGCCAAGGCGTCGCGGATCGCCTGGCGGTGCTGGAACAGGTAGCGGACCCAGCCGGCGTACGGCTCCGTGTGAACTGCGTAGTGGGAGTGGCCGACCCGCAGGCCGCCCACCGCCTTCTCATCCAGGAAGGTGCGGGCGATCAGGTCGGTCGGCAGGCCGGCGCCTTCCAGCATCGCCTCCATTTCGCTCAGGTCCCACGACGGCCGGTCGGGCCCCTTGCGCTCGTCGCTGCGCCAGGTCTGGTTGATCTCCACGACGAGAGCGGCCAGCCAGTCCGGCCAGGCCGGCGGCGCCGGGACCTTCTGGCCGGCGGCGTGGCGGGCGGCGGCGAAGACCTGGCCCATACGCACCCACAGGCCGGGCGGCGCCTCGGAGCCGGGACGCAGCAGGCGGGCGCGCTCCTTCAGGACGGCCTGTGCTTCCTGGTACGTGCCCCCGGTTGCCGTGCCGCCGAAGCGCACGCCGCTCAGGCAGAGCATCCGGGCCGCGTCTTGCATCCCGCCCAGCGTCAGCAGCACCTCCTCGTCGGTCCCGTCGATGATGTAGCGCACCGTCCGGGCGGCGGCCGATTCATCCAGCTTGGCCAGGCGGCCGAAGTGGCGGGCGATCGCGTGGACGTGATCCTTCGTCAGCCCGTGCGGGTCCTGGAGTTCGGAGGCTTTGAGGGTCGGTTGAGTGGTCATAAGGGATTTCGTCCGGGGGACGGCTGAAGATGTTGCCGGTGCTGGGGAAAGTGTAGCGTGCGGCGGGGAGGGAACCCAACAGAAAATAAGGCGGCGCCGCTCGCCGGAACGCCCCCTGTCGGCCCATCGGTTCGCGTGGTACAATACAGGCCGTCTTCATGCTTGCCCGCCGCATCTCGGCGGGCCGGCCGGGGCTACGGCAGCCATTGCAATCCCAGACTGGCAGGACTTCTCCCGTCATTCCTCGGCCGATCTTTCTTCCTCCGGGCGTCATTCCTCCTCCGGGCGCTTGCGCGACCCGGCTCGCCGATGACCCGCGACGCGCCCGGACGTGGATTACGGGAGCGTACCGCCTGGAGGCCCCTGGCATGATCCTTGACCGGACCCCGCGGCGGGTCGATTCCGAACCGCTGCTCCGGCTGCTGCTGGAGTCCGCGACCGATTGCGCCGTCTTCCCGCTCGACGCCGAGGGCCGCGTGGCCGGGTGGAACGACGCCGCCGGCCGCCTCTTCGGCTACGCCGAGAGCGAGATCGTCGGCCAGCCGTTCGCCCGCTTCTTCACGCCGGACGACGCCGGCCGCGGCGAGCCGGAGCGCGCGCCTGCGCACGGCGGCCTCCATAGGCCGCGCCGCCGGCGAGCGCTGGGTGGTGCGGAAGGACGGCACATGGTTCTGGGCCGCCGCCGACCTCACCGCCCTGCGCGACGAGCGCGGCCGGCCGCGCGGCTGCGTCCTGGTGACGCGCGACCGAACCGAGCAACGCCTCGCCCAGGAACTCCTCGAAAAACGCGAGCGCCGCTTCCGCGCCCTCATTGAACACGGCTGGGACGCCGTCTGCCTGCTCTCCGCCGCCGGCGACGTTCTCTACGCCAGCCCCTCGACCGACCGCATCCACGGCTATTCGCGGCAAGATTTCGTCGGTCGCAAGGCCTTGGAGCTGGTCCATCCCGACGACCTGCCGCGCCTCATGGAGCAATTCGGCCGTCTCCTCGCCAGCCCCGGCCAGACCCTCACCTGCTCGTTCCGCTTCCGGCACGCCAACGGCCGCTGGCTGTGGCTGGAGGGCGTCGGCACGAACCTGCTGGACGAACCGAGCGTGCGAGCCGTGGCCGCCAACTTCCGCGACGTGACGCGGCAGCGCGAGGCCGATCGCCGCAAGGATGAGTGGATCGCCCTGCTGGCCCACGAACTGCGCAACCCGCTGGCGCCGCTGCTGACCGGCCTGCACGTCCTCCGCGGCAACGGCGGCGACCGCTCCGCCGTCGAGCAGGCGGGGGAGATGATGGAGCGGCAGGTGCGGCGCCTGGCCCGGCTGGTGGACGATCTGCTGGACGTGTCGCGGGTGACGGGCGAAAAGATCCGCCTGCGCCGGGAGCGGCTGGACCTGGCGCGGCTGGTCCGCACGACCGCCGCCGACCACCAGCATGCCCTGGCGGAGGCCGGCCTAACGCTGTCCGTCGAGACGCCGGAGACGCCGGTCTGGCTGACGGGCGACGCGACGCGGCTGGCGCAGGTGCTGAGCAATCTGCTGGACAACGCGGCCAAGTTCACCGACCGCGGCGGTCGGGTGGCGGTGAAGCTGACGGCGGCCGAGGGAGAGCCGGGGGCGCGGTCAGGAGACCGCGCCCCAACATGGGGTAGTCACGCCGAGCTGCGGGTGCGCGACACCGGGGTCGGCATCGAGCCGGAACTGCTGGCGCGGCTGTTCGAGCCGTTCAGCCAGGCCGACCGCAGCTTGCACCGGACCAAGGGCGGCCTGGGGCTGGGCCTGGCGTTGGTCAAGGGGTTGACCGAGCTGCACGGCGGCGCGGTGCAGGCGTCCAGCGAGGGGGCCGGCCGCGGGACGGAGTTCATCGTCCGCTTGCCGCTGGAACGCGAACCGGCCGCGCTGTCCGAGCCGGTCCCTGGTAGGGTCGCCCCGCCCTCGCGCGAGCGCCGGCGCATCCTGGTGGTGGAAGACAACCGGGATGCGGCGGACACGCTGCGGATGCTGCTGGAGATGTCGGGGCACGAGGTGCGCGTGGCGTACACGGGGCCGGACGGCGTGCGGATGGCGGAGGAATGGCGGCCGGCCGTCGTGGTGTCGGACATCGGCTTGCCCGGCCTGGACGGCTTCGGCGTGGCGCGGGCCTTGCGGGCCAACCCGGCCACGGCTCGGGTGCGGCTGATCGCCGTCACCGGCTACGGCAGCGACGACGACCGCCGCCTGGCCCGCGAGAGCGGCTTCGATCATCTCCTTACCAAACCGGCCGATCCGGGGGTGCTGCAACAGCTGCTGATCGGGCCGGCGTGACCGCGAGCCGGGCGCTGACGCAACCCGCCTCGCCACGAATCGCGCGCCTACAATATCGGCATGGCCCCCTACGACCCCCGCTATCTGGCTGGCGTGCTGTTCTTCAACGCCCGCGATTTCTTCGAGGCCCACGAGGTCTGGGAAGACCTGTGGGCGGAGAGTCACGGCGACGAGCGGCGCTTCTACCAGGGACTGATCCAGGCGGCCGTCGGCCTGTTCCACTTCGGCGGCGGCAACTTCGGCGGGGCCGTGAAGCTGTACCACTCCAGCCGCGACTACATGCGGCCGTGCGGCTCGCCGTTCCTCGGCTTGGACGCGGACGCCTTCTGGCGCGGTATGGAAGAGTGCTTCCGCCCGCTGCTGGCGGGGGCGCCGGATCGGTCGCTGCGGCCGGACCCCGCTTGCATCCCGGTCATCGTGCTGGACCCCGCGCCGGACGCCTGGCCCAACCCCGAGGACTTCATCGCCGACTCGGAGTGAGGAGTGAGGAGTGAGGAGTGAGGAGAAAAGACAACAAGCACAGTCCTTTTTCTCTCCTTACTCCTCACTCCCTGGGAGAACCCCAATGAGCGACGACCTGACATCGCTGGGCGACTTCCACGGCCGGGCGCGGCTGTTCCCGCTGCCCAATCTGGTGCTGTTTCCTTGCGTCGTCCAGCCGCTGCACATCTTCGAGGAGCGCTACCGCCAGCTGATGGACGACGCTCTCAAGGGCGACCGCCTGATCGCCATGGCCCTGCTGCGGCCCGGTTGGGAGAAGGAATACCACAAAATCTCGCCGATTTATCCGGTGATCTGTCTCGGCCGCATCCACAAGGAAGAGCGTCTGCCGGACGGCCGGTGGAACCTGCTGCTGCACGGTCTGGCGCGGCGCGGGTGGAGAACGAGCTGAAGGTCGATCGGCTGTACCGCTTGGCCAAGGTCCGACTGATGCAGGAGGAGGAGGTGGCGTCGGTTCACACGGCCCGCGACCTGCGCCGCCGGCTGGGCCTCGGCATGGAGCGCTGGTTCTCCGCGCAGGGGACGGCCCTGGTCCAGCTGGAGAAGCTGCTGCACAGCGACCTGACGCTGGGGGCGCTGTGCGACGTGTTCAGCTTCGCCCTGCCGATCGGGGTGGAAGTGAAACAGAAGCTGCTGGAGGACGCCGACGTGGAGCAGCGCGCCCGCCGGCTGGTGGCCCACCTCGACGCTCATGCCCCCTCGGGGTCGGCCTCGCCGCCGGTGGTGCGCAAGTTCCCGCCGGATTTCAGTGCGAATTGATCGCCGTTTGACGTTGCCGCGCCGCCGCCGTATCCTGATCCTCGGTCCCCGCGTCCCCAAGGAGAACGCAGACATGGCGAACGAGATCACCTTCAAGAACAACCCCGTCAAGCTGGCCGGCCATCGGCTCAAGGCCGGCGACAAGGCCCCCGATTTCGAGGCCCTCAAGGGGTTGAATCTGGTCAAGCTGGCCGACACGCCGGCCAAGGCCCGGCTGTTCAGCGTCGTGCCGTCGCTGGACACCGGCGTATGCAGCGCCCAGACCAAGAAGTTCAACGACGCCCTCGGCGCCCTCAAGGACAAGGCAGCCGCCTACACCTTCAGCCTCGACCTGCCGTTCGCCCAGGGGCGCTTCTGCTCCGCCGAAGGCATCTCCAACATGGAGACGCTGTCCGACGTCCACAACCACTCGTTCGGCAAGAGCTACGGCGTGCTGATCGAGGGCGGCCTGCCGCTGCCGCTGCTGACGCGGGCCGTCTTCGTCGTGGACAAAAACGGCGTCGTCGCGTACGCGGAGTACGTGCCCGAAGTGACCAACCACCCCAACTACGAAGCGGCGCTGGCCGCGCTCAAGGCGGCGGTGTAAACGAACCCGTTCAGCCGCGGTTCGCAGAACCGCGCTCGCGAAGCGCGAGCGCGGTTCTGCGAACCGCGGCTGAACAAGCACTTCGCCATCACAAATCGGTCCACACCTCCGGCGTCTCATACGGGTTGTCGTCGCGCCGCTTATCTTCCTCCGAAATGTTAGTCTTGAACGGCAGCCCCGACACGTCCACCTTGGGCTTGCGCGTCCGCCCCTTGCTCTTGGCCTTGCGCGACTTCTCCGCGGCACGCACCTCCGGCGTCGGGTTGTCGCCGCGGTGCTTGCGGCGCAGGTACAGCTTGATCGGCACGTCGGAAAAGCCCAGCCGGTCGCGGAACGTCTTGATGAGATAGCGCTGGTAGGTGTCGTCCAGCAGCTCCGGCCCGTTGGTCATCAGCACCACCGTCGGCGGATTCGTCGCCACCTGAGAGGCGTAATAGATCTTGGGCCGGCGGTTCTGGCGCAGCGGGGCGCCGACGCCTCCACGGCCTGGCGCAGCACGCGGTTCAATTCGCCGGTCGTGATGCGCCGGCCGGCCTGCTTGTGCAGGTTCTGGGCCAGGTTCAGCGCGGCGTGGACGTTCTTGCCCGACTTGGCCGTGATGAACGCGATCGGCACGTAGTCCAGGCTCGGGAACGTCTGCCGAATGTAGTCGCCCATGCGGCCCGTCCGCATCGGAATCATCAGGTCCCATTTGTTGACGACGAAAACCGCGGGCTTGTGCTGTTCCAGGACGTACTCGGCCAGCTGCTTGTCCACCTTGCTGATGCGCACCTGCGGGTCGAGGAACATCAGCACCACGTCGGCCCGGCGGATGGAGCGCTCGGCTCGCGCGACGCTGAAGAACTCGATGGCGTCGGCCAGGCTGCGCTTTTTGCGGACGCCGGCCGTGTCGATGGCGACGAACTGGAGGCCGTCGCGCTCGAAGCGCACGTCCACGCTGTCGCGCGTCGTGCCGGGGACCTCGCTGACGATGACGCGCTCGCTCTCGGCCAGGCTGTTGATGAAGGTGCTTTTGCCGGTGTTGCGCCGGCCGACGATGGCCAGCTTCAGCGCCGGGTCTTTCGGGGCCGCCTCCAGCGCCTCGGCGGCCGGCAGCCGTTCGACGATGAGGTCGAGCAGTTCGTCGCGGTTGCGCTTCTGCTCGGCGCTGACGCAAACCAGTTTGCCGCGGCCGAGCTTGTAGAACTCGGCCGTCTGCGGATCGAGGTCGGGCGTGTCGCACTTGTTGGCGACGCAAACGATCGGTTTCGTGACATATCGGAGACGGCGGGCGACCTCGTCGTCGAGCGGCGTGAGGCCGGTTCGGCCGTCCACGACGAACAGGAGGACGTGGGCCTGGTCGATGGCCGTCTCGATCTGGCGCTCGACGTGCTCGGTGAGGTTGTCGGCGTCGGCGTGGCCCATGCCGCCGGTGTCCACCAGCTCGATGAAGCGTCCGCCGGCCTCGATCAGCGTGGAGACGCGGTCGCGCGTGACGCCGGCCGTCGGCTCGACGATGGCGATGCGCCGGCCGGCCAGCCAGTTGAACAGCGACGACTTGCCCACATTGGGTCGGCCCACGATGGCCACGACAGGTACAGCCACAATCCACGTCTCCGTTTTCCGGTGTTTGGCACGGCGATGCGCCATGATCCTATTGTACCGAACCGGCCCCCGAAATATTGCTCCGAATGCGCGAAACTTTTCCGCCGGCGCGGCGTTGAATAGTCGTCGCAACGAGAACACGCGAGACATGGAAGCGGCCGAAAGGTTCGGCCGCATCGATCTCTCCCATACCAATCTACTTCAAAAGGGGTGCATCATGCGTCTGGTTCGCACGCTGATCGTGGTTGTCGCGGGTCTGGGTCTGGTCGCGCTGGCGCCGTCCGCCGACGCCGCCAAGGCCAAAAAGGAACATCCCGTCAAGGGCGTCGTCGCCTCGGTCGATCGGGACAAGGACAAGGGCACCGGCACGATCACCGTCCACATTCCCGAACACAAGAACAAGAAGACCAATGAGACGAAGCCCGCCGAGGACAAGCCGATCAAGGTGACGGAGACGACCACGTTCGTCAAGGTGAGCGGCAAGAAGGGCGCGGAGACGAAGGAGCCGGCCACGTTCGCCGACGTGAAGGAAGGCGATCATCTCGTCGTCACGGTCCAGGACGGGGCGGCGGTGGAAGTGGCGATCCATCCCCATCACAAGAAGAAGGGCGCGTAAATCGGGCTTTCCAACCAGGACAGGGCGAGCCGCCGGGTTCATCCCGGCGGTTTTCGTCTCAACGGCGGGGATGAACCCCGCCGCTCGCTTTTTGCAGGGTCGAACACTCCTTCGGCCGGCCTTGCAGCCCCGATGAGGAACTGGTCTAATAACCCCCTATCCCCTGATACTCACGGGCGCATGGAACAGGGAGGTTCCGCATGAAAACCGCCGTCGTCATTCCCGCCCGCTACGCTTCCAGGCGCCTGCCCGGCAAGCCGCTGCTCCGCGAAACCGGCAAGTACCTCGTCCAGCACGTCTACGAACGCGCCTGCCAGGCCCGCGGCGTCGATGCGGTCGTCGTCGCCACCGACGACCCGCGCATCGCCTCCGCCGTGGTCGGCTTCGGCGGCCGCGTCGAAATGACCCGGCGCGACCACGCCAGCGGTTCCGACCGCGTCGCCGAGGTCGCCCGCCGTCTCGACGCCGACTTCATCGTCAACGTGCAAGGCGACGAGCCGCTCATCGAGCCGTCGTCCATCGAAGCGCTGGTCCGCGTCCTCGCCGAAGCCTGCGCCGACATGGCCACACTGGCCGCCCCGCTGCACTCCGTCGAGCAGTGGCGCAACCCCAACTGCGTGAAAGTGGTCTGCGACGCCGCCGGCAAGGCGCTCTATTTCAGCCGCAGCCCCATCCCGTTCGTGCGCGACGGCCAGCCCGATTTCGCCGCCCGCCCGCCGCGCTTCCTGCAACACCTCGGCATTTACGCCTATCGCCGTCGCTTTCTTCTCACCCTGGCCGACCTGTCGCCGCATCCCCTGGAACAGCTGGAAAGGCTGGAACAGCTGCGCGTCCTGGCGCATGGCGGGGCCATCCAGGTCGGCGTGGTCGGCCACGCCACGCCCGGCGTGGACACCTACGACGACTACTGCCGTTTCGTGGCCGCGTGGCGGCAAAATCGGCAGGGTCGGGCCGCGTGAAGGCCGGCCGACGGTGAGAGCCGAACCGGCGGGCTGACGCCGCGCCGCTCGCCCGGTATAGTAAGGGTTGGTGAACACCCGGCTACCCGCGAGAGGCGACTCCCTTGCCATCCAACAGCACGACCCCGGCCAAGCAGACCAAGCACATTTTCGTCACCGGCGGCGTGGTCAGCTCCCTCGGCAAGGGCCTCACCTGCGCCTCGATCGGCATGTTGCTGGAGCATCGCGGCCTTCGCGTCCGGCTCCAGAAGTTCGATCCTTACCTCAACGTCGATCCGGGCACGATGAGCCCCTACCAGCACGGCGAGGTCTACGTTCTCGACGACGGCGCCGAGACCGACCTCGACCTCGGCCACTACGAGCGCTTCACCAACGCCCCGCTCAGCCGCGACTGCAACTTCACCACCGGCAGAATCTACCTGTCCGTCATCGAGAAGGAGCGCCACGGCGACTACCTCGGCAAGACGGTGCAGGTCATCCCGCACGTCACCGACGAGATCAAGGCGGCGGTGCGCAAGCTGGTTTCGCCCGACGTGGACGTGGTCATCACCGAGATCGGCGGCACGGTCGGCGACATTGAAGGTCTGCCATTCCTGGAGGCGATCCGCCAGTTCTCGCTGGACGTGGGCAAGCACAACTGCCTCTACATCCACCTGACGCTGATCCCATACCTGAAGGCGGCCGGCGAGGCGAAGACCAAGCCGACGCAGCACTCCGTCGGCCAGCTCCGCCAGATCGGCATCCAGCCCGACATCCTGATTTGCCGCACCGAACGCGAGATGACGAAGGACATGGCGGATAAAATCGCTCTGTTTTGCAACGTCGAGCAGCGCGCGGTGATCGAGGAGCGCGACAAGACGGTGAGCATCTACGAGGTGCCGCTGAGCCTGGTCGAGAACCGGCTGGACGAGCTGATCGTGGAGAAGCTGAACCTGCCGGCCCGGCCGCTGGACATCGGCGACTGGCGGGCGATGCTGCAGCGCGTCTTCAACCCGGCCCACGAAATCACGATCGCGGTGGTCGGCAAGTACATCAAGTACCACGACGCCTACAAGTCGGTCTACGAGTCGCTGGACCATGCCGGCATCGCGCTGCAAAGCCGGGTGGCGGTGCGCAAGGTGGAAGCGGAGGACATCGAGCGCGAGGGGGCGGACGCCATCCTCGGCGGCGTGGACGGCATCCTCGTTCCCGGCGGCTTCGGCTACCGCGGCATCCCCGGCAAGGTCGAAGCCATCCGCTTCGCCCGGGAGAAGGGCGTGCCGTTCTTCGGCATCTGCCTGGGCCTGCAGTGCGCGGTGATCGAGTTCGCGCGGAACGTAGTCGGCCTGGAGGACGCCAACACGACGGAGATCGACCACAACTGCCGCACCCCGTCGTCTGCCTGCTCGACGACCAGTATTCCATCACGGACATGGGCGGTACGATGCGTCTTGGATTGTACCCGTGCCAGCTGGCGGAGGGCAGCCGGGCGCTGGCAGCCTACGGCGCCCCGCTGATCCAGGAGCGGCACCGGCACCGCTACGAGTTCAACAACCAGTACCGGCAGCAGTTCCTGGCGAACGGCATGGCGTTTTCGGGCCTCAGCCCGGACGGCAAGCTGGTGGAGGCGATCGAGCTGCCGTCGCACCCGTGGTTCGTGGCGGTGCAGTGCCACCCCGAGTTCAAGTCGAAGCCGACGCAGGCGCACCCGCTGTTCCGCGGCTTCGTGAAGGCGGCGCTGGAGCGGCGCGAGAAAAAAAGCTGAGGCCGCCGCCCGGGCGCGGACGGCGGCGCGGGCGTCGTCGTGACGGCCGCACTACAGAGATGTGGCCGGGTCGGTTACAATGATCTTGGCGGCGGTGGAGCAATGACCGATGGCAACGACCGTCATTCCCGTAACGAAAGCTCTCTATTTGTGCGACGATGTCGTCGCGGATCGGTCGAGCCGAAAAGTCCACATGCTGGGCGTGTTCAACGCGGTTCGGCCTCCGAGGGGGGCGGCCTATCCTTACCGCCTCGGTCAGCTGTGTGTATTCGTCCAGTTGGCTGGCGGCGTGGGAGAAGTGCCGACGCATGTGGAGATCGTGAGCACCCGTGACAACGCGACGGTGTATGCTGCGCCCGAACAGCGATTGCGGTTTCCGGGCCGCCATACGACGATTTCCGTCTGTTTCCGGATTCGCAGCTGTAAGTTTCCTGAAGCGGGGGTGTATCTCGTCGAACTGTACGCGCGGGATGCGTTTCTGGACGACTGTGCCCTTCACCTGCTCGCCTCCGAGGAGACGGAACCATGAATCACGATGTTCCAGCGCACCGGGACGACACCGCCACGTTTGCATCGGAACCGATGCAACTCTTTGAAATCGACGCTTCCGCGGACTTTGCGGCCCGGCCGGTTCGCGCTCGGCCGGCCGACCGACCCCGTATTCTTGCGTTCAGCGATGAGCCAACAGCCGACGCCCTTCAGCTTTTTGAGGACGAGGCCGACACGGCGCCAGAGGGGATCAAGGCGAAAGATCAGCCGGCGGAAAGCGAGCGCAACGGTGCGGAAGGCACCGCTCCTGAGTCAACGCCCGAGCGAAGCTGAGGCCGCCTGACAGTAGGGCGACGCGCCGGCTACCCGCGTTCCCGCTCCACCAGCCGCCGGAACAATTCGCGGATCTGCTTCGTGTGCTTATCGCGCTCCTCCAGGAACCGGCCGCCCGACTCGCAGCCCAGCCGCCGCGCCAGCTTGTCCAGCTCCTCCGGCGCCTCCGGCGCCTCGTCCACCGAACGGTTGTGGACGATCCGCAAGCGGCCCTGCACGCGCCGCAGGAAGTCATAGCCGTCGCGCAGCGCGGCGTACTCCTCCTCGTCCAGAAGCCCGGCCGCCCGCAGCGCCTCCAGCGCCTCCCACGTGTTCGGCTGGCGCAGCGCCGGCCGCTCGCGGCTGTACTTCAGCTGGAACAGCTGCACGAGGAACTCCACGTCCACCACGCCGCCGGGGCCGCGCTTCAGGTCGCGCGGGCCGCGGCTGGCCTCCAGCCGCTCGCGCATGGCGACGATCTCGTCGGCCAGTTCCGGCCGCCACGGCGCGGCGCAGGCCGCCGCCGCCACGGTTTCCATGACCTCGGCCCCAAAGTCGGCGTCGCCGTGGACCACACGCGCCCGCGTCAGCGCCTGCCGTTCCCACAGCTGCGCGCCGCCCTCCGCCGGTGTGGGGTCGGCCGCGAAGTAGCGGCGGAACTCGCACAGCGGCAGCACCAGGCTGCCGGACTTGCCGGTCGGCCGCAGCCGCATGTCGATCTGGTAGAGCCGGCCCATCGGCCCCAGGTAGCTCGCCGCCCGGATAATGCGCTGAGCCAGCTCCGTGAAGTAGTGAAAATGGTCCGTCGGCTCGCAGCGATCGAAGCGCGTGGCGGCGGCCGGCGGCCCGGTTCGGCCGTCCCCCTCGTAGATCAGCATCAGGTCGAGGTCGCTGTGGTAGTTCAGCTCGCGGCCGCCGAGCTTGCCCAGCGCCAGCACCACGAACCGGCTGCGCTGACCCGCCCGTTCCCCCTCCGTCAAGTACGGCACTCCAAAGCGCTTCTCCAGAGGCCCCGCCTGCCGGGTCGCCAGCTCCACCAGGATCGTCTCGGCCAAGTCGCTCAGCTGGGCCGTCGTCGCCCGCACTGGGTCCTTGCCCAGGATGTCGCGCACGCCGATCCGCAACAGCTCCTTGTCCTGGAAGCTGTGCAGGATCGGCTCCAGGTCGGAGGCGCCGCGGCACAGGTCGGTCAGCTCGCGGCCCAGCTCCTCGGCGCCGCGCGGCCGGTTGAGCACCAGGCTGTCGAGCAGCTCGTCGATCATGCCGGGGTTGTTGACCAGCAGCTCCGACAAAAACTGGCTCCAGGCGCACAGATCGACGTAGAGCTTGAGGCTCGGCGCGTTGAAGCTGAACAGCTCCCACAGCACCGTCTTGGCGCCGAGCGAGCCGGTCACTTTTTCCAGGTTGAGCAGCGCCATGTCGGGGTCGGGCGCGTCGGCGACGACGCGGAGCAGCGCGGGGGCGATGCTGGCCAGGAAGTGGCGGCAGCGGTGCGTGGACAGAAACGGCGACGACTCCTGGGCCAGCTGGACGAGGTTGTTGTAGGCGCCCTGCACGTCGCGGAAGGGGTAGCGGCCGAGGACCGATCGGATCGTTTCCGGGTCGGGATTGGTGTCGAGGATGAGGTCGGACTCCGGCTCGGCCCCCGCTTCCCCGGCGAAGGTCTGGTGCAGCAGGTGGTCGAGGATGCGCCTTGTCGGCTCGGTCTTGTCGCGATAATCGGCCAGGAAGGCCAGCCGCGGATCGGGGGCGCCGTCGCCGTCGGTCTTGGGCGGATAGCCCATGCGGAGGGCCAGCTTGCGCAGCTCCTCCTCGTCCTCCGGCAGCCGGTGCGTCTGCAAGTCGAAGAGCAGTTGCAGACGGTGCTCGGTCTTGCGCAGGAAGCGGTACGAATCGTCGAGGACGCGGTACTCCTGGTCGGTCAGGCAGCCGGCCCGCTCCAGGGCTTGCAGCGCCAGGAGCGTGTTGCGCTGGCGCACCTCGGGCAGGTCGCCGCCGTTGAGGAGCTGCAAGAATTGGAGGGTGAACTCGATGTCGCGGATGCCCCCGCGGCCGGTCTTGACTTCGGCAGCCGCGGAACCGCCCTGCTGCGCCTTCTGCTCGATGCGCCGTTTCAGCGCCTTGATCTCGTTGATCTCGGCGAACGTCAGATATTTTCGATAGACGAAAGGCTCGACCGCCTGGAGGAAGCGCTGGCCGAGCGCCAGGTCGCCGGCGGCCGGCCGGACCTTGATGAGCGCCTGCCGTTCCCAGGTGCGGCCAAGCGAGTCGTAGTACGAGAGCGTGCTGGCCAGCGAGCGGGCCAGGGGGCCGCGGTGTCCCTCCGGCCGCAGCCGCAGGTCCACGCGGTAGGCCAACCCGCTGTCGGCGTGGGCCGCCAGCAGGCGGACCACATCGCCGACCACCTTCGCAAAATACTCGTCATTGCCGATGCTGGAAATCCGCTTCCCGCGCGTGGCGCCCTCCTCCTCGTAGACGAACATGAGGTCGATGTCGCTGCTGTAGTTCAGCTCCTCGCCGCCGTGCTTGCCGAAGGCGAGGACCGCGCAGGAGACGGGCCGGCCGGCCGCGGTGCAGGGCTGGCCGTAGCGCTTGCCGACGTGGCGCTGGGCGACGGCCAGGGCGACTTCGAGGGCCACGTCGGCGGTGCGCGAGATGTCGCGGGTGATCTCCTCCAGCGGCCGGTCGCGGATGACGTCGTTGGCGCCGATGCGCAGGAGCTGGCGGCGGCGGAAGCGGCGGAAGACGCGGAGGACGGCCGAATCTTCGTAAGCGGCGTCCACCTCGGCCTGGAGCAGGGCCTGCATCTCGGCGGCGCTGGGGCTGCGCCGCAGCGGTACGCGCAGCATGTCGAGGCTGTCGGGGTCGGCGGTGAGCAGATCGCTGAACGACTGGCTGACGCCGAAGAGTTGGAGGAGGATCTCCAGGGTGCGGGCGCGGTTGTCGAGCAGCAACGGCAGCCGGCCGGCGCCGCCAGGCTCCGCGAAGAAGCGCTCCAGGTTGTTCGAGCGCCATGTCGGCGTCGGGGCAGCGCGGCAGGAGGCGAGCGAGGACGGGGCCGAGGTCGCGCAGGCCGGCCGGTCCCACGGCGGCGGCGATGCCGGACAGGTTGCGCCAGCCGCGCTCAGGGTCGCGCAGGTTGCAGCCGCTCAGCAGGGCGCGAGCGGCGTCGGCGGATTCCAGGACAGGCCGCGGATGGTCCAGTTGCATACGGAGGCCGCAAGGAGAGAAGCCAGAGTCATTTCAGGTCCAGCGCCTCGAATATGGCCGCCTTGACATCCGTCATCCGGGCGGGGGAGAGAGTACATATCCGATTTCGCAAAACGCTCTTCGGGATCGTGTTAATGGAGTCGAGGTTGACCGCACACGTCGCCGGCATTCCGTCGGCCGACGTCAGAAGAACTTCCACCGGCCGATTCCTGATGGTGGTAGTGCAGTAGGCGACGGCGACCTCACCTCGCCCGGAGGGCATCGAGTCGCGGGACAGCAGCAACACGGGGCGGCGCCCCGCCGGGGCCGGCAGAGAGGCCCACCAGACCTCGCCGCGCTTCATGAACGGTCCCCGCTCGTGGCCGGCGGGACGATTTCCTCGCCGTCAATGCCGAACTCGCTGGCCGCGTCGTTGGGATGGGCGCGCCGCCACTGCTTGTAGGAGCGCTCCCAGGTGTGAGGTTCGGTGTATGCGAGGCAGGCCTCCATTACCACATCGTCGATCGGGAGATTCTTCTCTGTGGCCAGCAGGCGCAACTCCTCAATCAACTCGGCCGGGAGGTGAACCGTCACCGGCGCACGAGGCGAATGGACGTTGACCATGTTCCACCCCCTTTCACGAGCGACAGCGGATCAAACCATCGGCAAACCGATCCGTCGGGAGCCTATCGCCGGCGGTTCCACCGCCGCATCGCCGTCCACGCCCACCTGTTCACCTGTCACCGCCGTGCCGAACAGCGTGAACGCCGTCGCCTCCTTGATTTGAACCGAGATCGTCCGGCCGATCAAGCGTTCATTTCCGTCGAACACCACAATATGGTCCGTCATCGTCCGGCCGGTGAGCTGGATGGGGCCGGCGTCAGGGGGCTGACGCCCGCCGCTCGCCTTCAGCGCCGCCTTGCTCGGCCCCTCCACCAGCACCGCGGCCGTCTCGCCGACGCGGCGGCGGTGGTCCGCCAGGCTGACGCCGTTCTGGATCGCCAACAGGTCATTGTTGCGCCGTTTCTTCACCTCCTCCGGCACGTCGTCGGCGAACAGCTCGTCGGCCTTGGTGCCCGGCCGCGGGCTGTATTTGAAGATGAAGCTGTTCTTGAAGCCGGCCTGGCCCACCAGATCGCACGTCTTCTGAAACGACGCTTCCGTCTCGCCGCAAAAGCCGACGATGAAATCGCTGCTGACGGCGGCGCCCGGCACGCGCTCGCGGCAGCGCTGCAGCATGTCGCGGTAGTACTCGACGGTGTAGAGCCGCTTCATCCGCTTCAGCACGTCGTTGCAGCCCGACTGGGCCGGGACGTGAAGATATTTGCACGCCTTCGGCAGGTCGCGCACGGCGTCGAGCAGGTCGTCGCTCATGTCGCGCGGGAAGTTGGTGACGAACTTGATGCGCTCGATCCCCGCCGTGTCGTGGATGCGCGCGAGCAGGTCGGACAGCCGCTCCTGCCGGCCGTCGCCGCGGTCGCAGCGGTAGCTGTTGACGGTCTGGCCCAGGAGCGTCACTTCCTTGCAGCCCTCGTCGGCCAGCCGGCGAACCTCGGCGGCGATGTGTTCCGGCGGCCGGCTCTGCTCGGGGCCGCGCACGCTCGGCACGATGCAGTACGTGCAGAACTTGTCGCAACCGATCATGATGCGGACGTAGGCCTGGAACGGGGTCGGCCGCATCGACGGATCGCGCATCGGGTCGTAGCTTTCAAAACTCCGTTCGACCTCCACGCGCGACGCCTCCTTGCGGTCGAGGCTCAGCGCGAACTGCGTCTGGCCGGTGCGGCGGGCGTTCTCGATCAGCTCGGGCAGTTGCGCGAGTTGGCCGGTGCCGCAGACGATGTCCACGTGCGGGGCGCGGCGGAGGACCTGCTGCTGGTCCTTTTGAGCCATGCAGCCGAGAACGCCCAGCACCTTTTCCGGGTGGCGCCGCATGTGGCCGCGCAGCCGGCCGAGGGCGCTGTAAACCTTGTCCTCGGCGTGCTGGCGGACGCTGCACGTGTTGAAGAAGATCACGTCGGCGTCGGTCGCATCGTGGGTCAGTTCGTAGCCGAGGCGGCGCAGGCTGCCGACGACCAGCTCGCTGTCGAGCACGTTCATCTGGCAGCCGACCGTTTCGATGTAGAGTTTCTGGGTCATGATCTCCGCGCCGCCGTGGGAGTCCGTACGGGCCAAAAGAGCATTCTACTGAATAAGCGGGGCGATCTGGAACGGCAACGGCCCCGGGGCCACCCGCTTCGCTTTGACAGAGCGGCGGCCGATCATTAGGATGCCGGCCGCGACCGGCTCGCCTCCGGCTCGCGGTGGACCAGGAAAGGCGGCTAAAATGCGCAACGTCCGTCGGTTTGTGTCCGCGTGGCTGGCAGCGGTGCTGACGGCCTCGGCCGCGACGGCGGGGCCGCTGCTGCCATGCGGCGTGGCCGATCCCGGAGGCCGCACCGGCTTCATCGCCAACGCGCGCGGCGGCATCGACGTCGTGGACCTGGCCAGCGGCGATCTGCTCTGGGACGTGGACGGGGCGAAGCGGCCGGCCCTGGCGGCAGACGACCGGCTGTACGCCTGGACGCCGGTGGACGGCAACGGCCTGCGCGTCGTGGCCCTCGACCGCGCGCAGGGCGGTCGGCGGCTGCTGGAATCGGAGCCGGTGGTCTTCCCCGACTGGGTGAGCGTCGAGGAAGGCCCGGGGCGGTCGTTCACGACGCACTGGCGGCTGGACCGGGGCCGGCTGATTCTTGACTGGGAGGCGCAGGCGTGGTTCAGCGGCCCGCACGCCACGCCGCAGGCCGTGGCCGACGCCCGGCGCCGTGCGGAGGGGCAGGTCCGCATCGACGTGGCGACGGGCAAGGTCGAAACGGCCGCGGCCGAAAGGCCGGCCGCGGCACCGCCCGCGCCGAAGGACCTGGAAAGGGCGGTAATCCGTTGGCGGGGCGCCACCGGCGACGGCGGCGCCGCGCTGGTGCTGGAAGAAACGGAAGGGCGACAAAAGCTATCGCTTTGGCTGTGGGACGCGGACAAGGTCAGTCCGCCGAAGGAGCTGCTGACCGGCAAGCGGCTGCTGGCGCTGCCGACGCTCGACGAGCGCCTGCTCTGCCTGCGCGACGCCGCGCCCAGCCCGGACCAGGGCGCGGGGGCGGAGGACCGCGCCCGCTACGGCTGGTCGCTCTTCTTCGCGGACAGCGGCGAACGGCTGGCGCAGGTCCCGTACGATGCAGGCACCGAGGGCGTGGCCGTGGTCGGCCAGCGGGCGTTTTTCCTCGTTTCCGGATCGTTCAAAGGGCCGATCGACCGGCCGTTCGTCCGGCCGCGCAGCCTCAAGGCCATCGACCTGCGGACGGGCAAGACGCTGTGGGAGCGTCCGGTCGAGGGCAAGCTCTGCTCGCCGCCGGCGCCGTGACGGGACGGCGCCATTCTCTTCCCCGTATTCCGGCCGCGGCGCGGCTGCTATACTGATTTCATGTCCACGCCCACCTCACTTTATCCAGGATCTTGAGCGATGCATTACATCGTCTTTGGCGGAATAATCGAGGGGGCGATCATCGGCGCGGTCGCCGGCGGATTGGCCGGCCCGGCGGGCGGCGTCCTCAGGTTGTTGGCGCCCCGGAAGAAGTGCCCGGATTGCGGGGCGCCGTTGCCGGCGATTCGGCGGCCCGCCGGGACCCGGCAGGCGCTGACGGGCGGCTGCACATGCCTCAAATGCGGCTGTGAAGTGGACCGCCAGGGACGGAAGGTTGGCGGCCGGAAGGACGACGATTGATCCCGTACCGCCAAAGATACTTCGACGGGACGCCGAAGGGGAACGATCATGCTGGAATACCATGCGGTGTATTACCGGAACGAAGAAAGCGGCTGGTACATAACCAAGGTGGCTCGATTTTCCCGGCGTGCTTAGTCAAGGGCGCACGCTGCAATCGGCGCGGCGGATGATCCGCGACGCCTTACGGACGATGGCCGAGTGGCTAATTGAAGAGGGGGAAACCCTGCCACGGCCAAACGCGCGCGCCAGGGACGGCAAGGCGGTCTTCAGCGAGACCATTCCTTTGCGAATTCGCGCCCAGGCCGGAGGCGGGGTGTGAAACGCCAGCACCTCCTGCAACACCTTCGGCGGCATGGGTGCATGGTCCTGCGTGAGCGCGGCGGTCACACGAAAGTCTATAATCCCGCCAACGGACGGCGGAGCGTGGTTCCGCGACACAACGAAATCCACGCGGACCTCATGCGGGACATATGCAAGCAGCTCGGCGTTCCCGCCCCCGGCGGACGCTGACAACAAGGACAAGTGCGATGCTTCAA
Organism: uncultured Planctomycetaceae bacterium; assembly: GCA_963823075.1. Lineage (GTDB taxonomy): Bacteria > Planctomycetota > Planctomycetia > Gemmatales > Gemmataceae > UBA4732. Next base: position 392,438 of record CAWGKE010000010.1, on the reverse strand, counting down.
CTGAAAGTCGCAAGCTCGGTGGAAGCGGCGGCTTGTGAAAGAGCATGATATCTGCGATCCCTTCAAGAAGATTGTGGCGGCTTCCCTACAGCCGTCGGCTCATTGGGGCCGCTCTGGCGAGCCTTGTCCTCGCCGGCGCCGCCGTGTCCGCTTACGTCATCGCCTCGCCGTACTACCACCTCCACGCCGCCGAACAGGCGCTCCAGAAGTACGACTTCGACGCCGCCCAGCTGCACCTCGACGCCTGCGCGAAGTCCTGGCCCGACAGCGCCGACGTCGGCCTGCTGGCTGTCCGCAGGGGAATTTCAGCTACAGCACGCGCGGCGAGCCGGGCGACCTGGTTACAATATGGAAGAACCTGGGGCGACAGGAGCTTTTTGTCGCCGACCGACGGGCGCTGCTCTGAAAGGAGAATCGGATGCGAATCATCATTCGGGTCGCGGCGAAGGACAGTGCGAAAGCCTGGGCCTTGCTCGTCCGCCATTCTCCCGGTGCGGCGTTGCCCAACCGCACCTTCATCGTGTCCAAGCAGGCCGCGGAAGCGCTCCGGGAGGCGGGGGTCCGCTTCAGGGAGATCGGCAGGGACGAAGGAGAACCGACCGCCAAGGAAACCGAGGCCGGTGAAAGAATATGACCTGTTCGTCCCGCTCTTCTATAACGACGGGGCGCCCGTCGAGCGGGGCAAAATCGAGAGCGTCGGCGAGCGGCTCTTGAAGCAATTCACGGGCCTCACCTTCTTCCCGCAGCCGAACCAAGGTTACTGGAAAATGGGCGACGTGACCTTTCGAGATCAGGTGGTCGTGTTCCGCGTTCTGACGGACAATGCTCGAAGCGCCCGCCGTTTCTTCGCCCGGTTCAAGGAGCAGCTAAAAAGGGACCTCCAACAGGAAGAGATACTGATAGTGGAAAGAGACGTCGAGACGTTGTGACTCGCTCCATCCGTAGCGCGAAGGGCGGCGTCTGTTCCCCGGCCCCGAACGGAGGGTATCGCCATGTACGAGCACTTCACGGATCGCGCCCGTAAAGTGATGCAGCCGGCCAACCAGGAGGCCCAGCGCTTCAACCACGAGTACATCGGCACGGAACACATCCTGCTCGGACTCATCAAAGAAGGCTCCGGCGTGGCCGCCAACGTCCTCAAGAACCTCGACATCGATCTGCGAAAGGCGCATTGGGAGGTTGAGAAGTTCGTCCAGCCCGGCCCGGATTGGGTGACGACGGGCAAGCTGCCCCAGACGCCGTGTGTCAAGAAGGTCGTCGAATACGCGATCGAAGAGGCCCGGAACCTCAACCACAACTACGTCGGCACGGAACACCTGCTCCTCGGGCTGCTCCGGGAACAGGAGGGCGTGGCCGCCCAGGTCTTGATGAGCCTCGGCCTCAGGTTGGAAGGCGTGCGCGAGGAAGTGGCGCGAATGCTGGGATCGCCGTCGAAAACGGGGCCGACCCTACAGGCAACCGGGGAACACCCGGCGCGCCGACTCGGTCGCTGGGTCCGCCGGCATGAACTCGCCGTGATCTTCGTCGGCGGCATTCTGGCTCCGTTGCTCGGCGCCGTCGTCACCGCCCTCGTGAAAGCCCTTCCGGATTCCTCCGCCGGTGGATTGGTCGCCGGCCTCCTTTACCTAACCCTCGTCTTCGCCTCGTGCATCGGCATAAGGTGAGTTCCCGTGACGATCCAGCCGCCGAAAGAGGGCGTTCGGATGCAAGCAGCCGACCCACGCGCCCGATTCTGGACGCGCGACGAATTCCACCGGATGGCCGACCTCGGCTTTTTCGCCGGGCAGCGCGCCGAACTCCTTGAGGGCGAGATCATGGTCTTCAGTCCTCAGAAGCCGGCCCACTTCGTCGCTGTCGATCAGGTCGCCGACCTCTTGCGCCAGCATTTCGCCAAAGGCTTCCACGTCCGGATGCAAGGCCCGCTTGACCTGGGACCGCACTCGGAGCCGGAACCGGACGTGGCCGTGGTGAAAGGCAGCCGCGCCTCCTACCGAACGCGGCACCCGAAGAGCGCCGTACTCATCGTCGAGGTCAGCGACACGACCCTCCTGAACGACCGCAACCGCAAGGCCAGTCTCTACGCCCGCGCGGGCGTCGCCGATTACTGGATCGTGAATTTGGTAAACCGTCAGCTGGAAGTGTACCGCGATCCGCAGCCGGATTCGACGCGGCCCTACGGCCACGGTTACGGCGCCACGACGATTCTCGGACCCGGCCGATCCGTCAGTCCGCTGGCCGCCCCCAAGGTTTCGCTGGCCGTCGCCGATCTGCTGCCCTGAACCCGTCAACGATAAAACGCCACGCTGGCGAAGCTCACGCTCTCATAGCCGCGCGGGTGGACGTACTGGTCGTAGTGCAAGAGCTGGCCCGAGCCGGGGCGCAGCGCCTCCAGCACTGTGTACGTCGGCGGCAGGCCGCAGATGCGGCGGCAGTCGGATTCCGCGGCGATGACTCGGAAATAGCCCGCCGGGTCGGCCGCCACTGCCTGCCGCAAAATGACCTGGTCCTGCGCCCGGCTGTGGTCCAGAAACGCGCCCTCGGCCGGGATGTAGTCGTGGAACTTCGGGCCGATGTGGGCCAGGTCGCCGCTGATGACGTAGCAGATCGGCTCCTTCGTCTCGCGCTCCACCGCCCGCAGCGCCTCGATCATCCGCCGCACGTCCTCCCGATCCGCCGGCGGCGACCCGTCCGCCACTGCATCCTCGAATGAGCCGACCACCAGCGGCACGATGCGGATCGGCCGTTTGCCCTCAAAGAGATACTGCAAGAAGACCACTTCCAGCTCGATCGAGTGTTCCGGCATGTGCGCGATCAGCTCGTCCTGGAACAGGTCGCCGCCGTGATGCTTCACCAGCCGGTCGATGACGTCCTGGTCGGTCGGGACGACGCCGAGCGGCGTCTTGAAGTGCTTGCGGGTCAGCGTGAAGCGGCGGTGGCTGCAATAGTGCGACGTGCCGACGACGACGAACAGCGACGCCGGCGTGCGCTCGGCCAGCACCTTGAAGCCCCAGGCGTAGGTCTTGCCGCCGCGGGCGTAGTCGATGTGCGGCGCCAGCAGCGCCCGCAGGCCGTCGTCCGGCCGGGCCTGCCGCGGCAGCCCCGGCCCGCCCGGTCCCGTGAACAGCTTCTCGACCTGGCGCCGCAGGGCGTCGGGGTCGGCCTCGTAGGCGCCGATGCACGACGGCCGACGGATCGGATCGTCGATGCAGGCGCGGTAGCGCGGCCCTTCGAGGAACAGAGCCTCGTCCAGGTCCGACGCCAGCCGTGCGAACACTTCCAGCGGCACGATCTGGCCGCCCACCTGACGGATGGCCTCGGTCTGGACCTCGCGCAGGGTGCGGGCGCCGTCGAACAACTGCACCCATTGCAGCTCCAGGGCGGTCAGGCGCAGCATGGCGCCGTTGAGGCGCAGCAGGTCGTGGACGATGAAGCGACGGCGATTCGGATCTTCGGAAGAGGCGGCGAGATAGGGGCGCAACTGTGGGCGTTCCGGGACGGACATGACGGCCCTCGGCGGCGTTTCCTGGGGGGCGGAGCGACAGCGGTTGCTCTTATTCTTCGCCGCGGAGGAGTTGCGAGTCAAGTGTCCTCATTCGCCCCATGGGGCCTATACGACCTATAGGACTCATGGGACGAACAAAGACGCCGTACAACTGCGGTCACTTCGGCGGCGTCGGCGGCGCGGGCGGCGGCGCCATGCCGGGCGAGGCGTTGAACGCCTTGACCAGCCGCCGTCGGCCGTCTTCCAGATCCGCACCTCGCCGTTGAACGAACCCGATGCGATCAGGGCGCCGTCCGGGCTGACGGCCAGGGCGTAGACGTAATCGGTGTGGCCCGACAGCGTCCGCACGGCCGACCCATTGTCCTCATTCCAGATCCGCACCGTGTCATCGGCGCTGGCCGTGACCAGCAGCGGCTGCTTGGGCACTTCCATCAGCTTGGTGATGGTCTTGCCGTGACCGCCCGAAGCGCGGGTCTGTTTGCCGGCCTGGTCGCCCTGAGTGTTCCAGGCCCGCACCTGGTTGTCGTCGCCGGCCGAGAAGCCGGTCTTGCCGTCGGCCTTGATCGCCACGCCGTAAACCGGCGCCTGATGCTCCGGGAACGTCAGCACCGATTCCTTATGTTCCAGGTCCCACATCTTGGCCGTCTTGTCGCGGCTGCCGGTCACGAGGAACTTGTCGTCCGTGGAGAACGCCACCGCGAAAACCCAGTCGGCGTGGTTCTCGATCGACTGCTCCAGCTTGGCATTGACGGCGCCGCCCGAAATGTCCCAGACGTTGACGATACGGTCGCAGCCGCCGGAGGCCAGCTTCTTGCCGTCGGGGCTGAGGGCCAGGCACAGCACTTCGTCGTCGGAGTCGAGCAGCTGCTTGATCATCACATTTTGATCCGTGACGCCGTCGAGATAGGCCACGCCGTCCACCATCTTGGGCGTCCCGCCGTTGACGTCATAGACGCGCACGTCGCCCTCCTCGCCGGGCCGGCCGCCGGCCACCGCCAGCTTGCCGTCGGGCAGGAAGACCATCGCCAGCGCCCGCCGCGCCCGCGTGCGGATGCGCTTCTCCAGCTTGCCGGTCGCTGCGTCCCAGACGGTCAGCTCGTGGTGGCCGCTGACGACCAGATGCTTGCCGTCCGGTGTGAAGGCCAGCGCGGTGACGGTGACGGGAAACGCATACGCGATCGGCGGCACGGGCGGCTGCCAGCGCACGCGCAGCTCCTTGACGAGATCGGCTTTGTCGTCGATGCCCGCATCGAGCTTGGCGCCCTCCTTGATCCACTGCTTCGATGACGGCGATCTTGGCCGGCGGCAGCGGGTCGGCCACGTCCTTGGGCGGCATGCGCATCGCGGCGTCGGGCGCCCGGAGCAGGTCCAGGATGAGGCTGTCGTCGGGCTTGCCGGCGTGGAACGGGGTCTCCTTCGTGCCGCCCTTCTGGAAGCTCGTGAACTTCGTCATGTCGAGCTTGCCCTTGGGGTTTTTGGCCCCGTGGCAGCCGAAGCAGTTTTCCTTGAGGATGGGCGCCACGTCGTTGATGAAGCTGACCGGCCCCCCCACCCCACCCTCCCCCACCCGCGGGGGGAGGGAAGGGAGGGGGGCCGAGTCGGCGGCGCCCGCCGGCCGCGGCGCGACGAGGAACAGCATCAGGGCCAGGGCGGCCCCCAGCGTGGCGCACAGGGCGCAGAAGCAATAACGCGATCGCAGCATGGAGCAACTCCGGTTGGCGGGCGGGCGGGTAGGCGGCTGGCGGGATGGATGGATCGCCGCGACCATTATAGAGGGGCGGCGGCGCGGAATGCGAGAGAAATCTTGGCGTCCTGGTTCCCTGGTTCCCTGGTTCCCTGGTTCCCGGTTCCTGGTTCCCTGGTTCCCCGACAGGCTGAGAGCCGAATGGCGGTCGCTCTTACCCTTCCGACCCGGCGTCCTCGCCGCATCCCCAGTGGGCATGGCCGTGCCGCCAGGCTATGAATACTGGATGGTGAACGAAAGAAGCGAAGGCGTCACGCATGAAACGGCCCGGCTTGAGCGGCTGCGGGTTCGGCTCACGCCCTTGAAAAACGCCCTCGTGGACCACGCCATCTACCGGGAGATCAACAGCCTGGAGGCGCTGCGCCTCTTCATGGAACACCACGTCTTCGCCGTATGGGACTTCATGTCGCTGCTGAAGGCATTGCAGGCCCGCCTGTGCTGCGTCGGCGTCCCGTGGCTGCCCGCCGCCGACCCCCAGGCCACCCGCTTCATCAACGAGATCGTTCTGGCCGAAGAGAGCGACGAGGACGGCCAGGGCGGCTTCCTCAGCCACTTCGGACTTTACCTGCGGGCCATGACCCGGTGCGGGGCGGACACCATCCCCATCGACAGCCTGCTGGCAGAACTGCGCAAGGGAACTCCTGTCCCCGCCGCCCTCGCAGCGGTCGGGGCGCCCGGCTGCGTCGGGCGCTTCGTGCGGCAGACGTTCGACTTGATCGAGCGAGGGAGCCTCTGGTCGCTGGCCTCGGCGTTCACGTTCGGCAGGGAAGACCTCCTGCCGGCCATGTTCCAGCGGATCGTGGACGAGTTGGACGTGGAAGCGGGCGGCGGCTTGGAGGACTTTCGCTACTACCTGCGCCGGCACATCGGTCTGGACGGCGGGGAGCATGGACCGATGGCCGTCAGGCTCGTGGCGTCTTTGTGCGGCGGCGACGAGGCTCGCTGGCAGCAAGCAGAAGAGGCGGCGGCGACGGCACTGAAGTCGCGCCGGGACTTGTGGGATGCCGTACTGACCACGCTAAAAGCCTATCCCAAAACCACCGTCGATCATGACGATTCTCGTCAAATTGGTGATGTTTCGACGGTTTTGGGATAGGCTCTAAGACGACCGAAGGATGGTCCAGGCCAATGGTTGCCAAGATGACGCCGCTCCCCAGCGCCGCATCCGCCGCACTGTCAACGTCTACCTCAACTTAAGCCTGGACGACCTGGCCCGGTTCACCAGACGCCTGCCCTCTCTGACCCTGCCGCCAGCCCGGCGTCACAACGCAAAGCCCAATGAAGAAACATCTTATGACAATCGGGAGTGTATGGGAATCGAACCCACAGAGAGCTTTGTTCAAACCCTCCACTGGTTTTGAAGACCAGGGCCAACACCAGTTGTGCAAACACTCCCAGAGCAAGCGAACCCATTGTACGGGCCGCGGGAACGCGGGGAAAGGCGGCGTTCTCGCGGCCTCCAGGGCCGCCGGGTATCGCGCAATGATGCGATCATGCGTCAGGGCGTCAGGCAGCGGCCTTGCTCCGAGGAAGCAGTCGGCCCACCCTGCCACTCGGACGGCACTTTTTACAAGAAACGCCCCTCGCCTGCAAAAGGGCGGCCGTCCCGATCGCCTCCGCGGAAGCAGTCGCCGTAAGCAACTGCCCAGCCCTTCAAGCCTTGCGTCGAAGGCGGGGAATCGCGGCCGCGGCCGGCACGACCCTTGCTCCTCCCTCGGGCCGCCCTCGCCCGGGGAGTCCGATCCATGCGCTTCCGTCGCCTCGCCCTGGGACTGCTCCTCCTCGCCGCGCTGAGCGCGGCGGGTTGCTGCTGCTGGCGGCATCATCGGTGCCGCCGACCCAATCCCCCGCCCGCGTCCGGGCGCCCCGCCGTCGCCCGCCGGATCGGATTCGCCCCTAACTCTTCGGAGGAGATCGCATATGAAAACGCTCCGCATAGTCGTCGGAGTCGCTCGTGCTGTCGGCGCTTTTCGCGGCGCCATTGTGGGCCGGCGACCGTGAGCATCGGACGATCGAGTCGGCCTCCGACGCGACCGCGGCCCTCGCCGACGCCCCGCTCCGCTGCATCCCGCCCGCCCTGATGCGCGACGCCGCAGGCGTCGCCGTCATCCCGCACGTCGTCAAGGTCGGCTTCCTGTTCGACGGCCGCTTCGGCCGCGGCGTCGTCCTGGCCCGCCAGCCCGACGGGACCTGGAGCAACCCCATCTTCCTTACCTTGGCCGGCGGCGGCGTCGGCTGGCAGGCCGGCGTCGAATCGACCGACGTGATCCTGGTCTTCAAGACGCGGGAGAGCTTGAGGCGCCTGATGGAGGGCAAGGACAAGGTGACGCTGGGCGCCGACGTGGCGGTGGCGGCCGGGCCGGTCGGCCGCCAGGCCGAGGCCGCCACCGACGCCCAGCTGAAGGCGGAGATCTTTTCCTATTCGCGGAGCCGGGGGCTGTTCCTCGGCGCGTCGCTGGAAGGGGCCGCTCTGCTGATCGACCATCGCGCCAACGAGGACTTCTACAACCTCCGCGACGGCCGGCCGGCCGACGTGCTGGCCCTGCCCGCCAGCGAGGCCGGCGAGGTGTTCCGCCTCAAGGACCGGCTGATGGAGCTGGCCGGGACGCCGCCGGCCGCGGGGCCGCCTCTGCTGTTCACGCCGGAACCGGCCCCGGCGCCGCCGGTCCCGCCGCCGCCCCCCGAGCGGCGGTGAAGTCGCCGCTCTCCTCGTTCCCATCGACCCGCTGCTGAGGTTGACAAAAGGACAGGTTCTTTCGATGATGGGCGGCCGTGGCGGAAGTACCTGTTTCCAGGCTCCCGATGGAGGAAATCAGCATGGCGGTCAAACCCATCCCCGACGGCTACCACACCGTCACCCCGTACATGATCGTGGATGACGCGGCCAAGGCCCTCGACTTCTACAAGAAGGCGCTGGGCGCCCACGAGCTGTTCCGCATGGCCATGCCCAACGGGCGGATCGGCCACGCGGAAATCCAGATCGGCAACTCGCGCATCATGCTGGCCGACGAGTTCCCCGAGATGGGGGCGAAGTCGGCGAAGTCGCTCGGCGGCACGCCGGTGGGCATCTGCCTGTACGTTGAAGACGTGGACGCCTGGTTCGACCGGGCCGTGAAGGCCGGCGCCACGGTGCTGTTCCCGGTGAAGGACCAGTTCTACGGCGACCGCTCCGGCACGGTGACCGACCCGTTCGGGCTGAAGTGGACCATCGCCACGCACAAGGAAGACGTGCCGCCGGACGAGATGCACAAGCGCGCCGAGGCGGCCATGAAGCAGAGCGGCTGCGGCTGACCGACAAGAATCGTCACGCAAAGGTGCGGTAGGGGCGGGGTTGCCTGAAGGGCGGGGCGACCCCGCCCCTGCTCTTTGCCCGCTTTGCGGCTTTGCGTCGTGCGGCCCTTTGCCGTCCGGCGCGGCCCTGGTAGAATGGGTCGCATCGGGCCGCAGAGGGGGCGACCATGGCCACGACCGCCGTCTCCTACTTCAAGCGCTACAAGATGGAGGCGGACCTCCACGAGTTGCCGCCGCCGTCCCTGCCGCCCGGCTTCCGCTGGCTGCCCTGGGGCGACGAGCAGCTGGCGGGCCACGCCGAGGTCCTGTATGAGAGCTTTCACCAGGAAATCGACGCCGTGGTTTTTCCCAGCCTGGGCAGCCCCGACGGCTGCGTCACGCTCATGACGGTCGTCAGCCATCGGCTGAATTTCCTGGCCGAGGCGACGTGGCTGGCTCGTCGGGCCGGCCGGGCCGTGCGGGGCGATTCAGGGGCTGCACGAGCGCGGCGGCGTGGGCGCGATCCAAAACGTCGGCGTCGCTCCGCCGTGGCGCGGCCGCGGCATCGGCGAGGCCCTGGTGCTGCAGGCGCTGCACGGCTTCCGCCGGGCCGGCCTGGCCCGCGGCCTGCTCGAAGTCACCGCCCAGAACGAGATCGCCCAGCGCCTCTATCGGCGTCTCGGCTTCCGCCGCACCCGGACGCTCTACAAGGCCGTGCCCGAAACGATGAATGATGAACGATGAACGATGAACGGAATAAGGACGTGCGCCCGTGCCTTCCATGCATCATTCATCATTCATCACTCATTCAAGTGAGACGACCATGCCGCAAGACGTTTATCAGCACACCTTCGCCAACGGCCTGACGCTGCTGGCCGAGCCGATGCCGCACGTGCGTTCGGCGGCCCTCAACTTCCTGATTCCGGCCGGCTACGTCTACGACCGGCCCGACCGTCTCGGGGCGGGGACCGTGATGAGCGACCTCATCACGCGCGGGGCCGGCGACCGCGACAGCCGCGAGCTGACGCTGGCCATGGACAACCTCGGCCTGGACAGCAGCGAAAGCGTCGGCAGCGTCCACATGCGCTTCTGGGGCGCCACCGTCGCCCGCAACCTGCCCGCCGCCCTGGAAATCTACGCCGACGTGCTGCTGCGGCCGCACCTGCCGGAAGACGAGCTGGACGCCGTCCGCTCGCTGGCCCTGCAAGACATCCGCGGCCTGGAAGACGAGCCGCGCTCGAAAGTCCTCGTGGAGCTGCGCAAGCGCCACTATCCCACGCCGCTCGGCAACGACCACCGCGGCACCGCCGAGGGCGTCTCCGCCCTCACCATCGACGACATCCGCGAGCGGCATAAGCGTCTGTTCCGGCCGCGCGGCGCCATCCTGGCCGTGGCCGGCAATTTCGAGTGGGCGCCGCTGCGCGATCAGGTGGAACGGCTGTTCGGCGACTGGAAGGGCGACGCCCCGCCGCCGCCGACGCTCGGCCCGCGCGGCGACAAGCGCGCCCACCTCGCCAAGGACCTGGCCCAGACGCAGATCACCGTGGCCTACGCCAGCGTGCCGGTCGGCGACCCGGACTACTACGCCGCGATGGGCGCCGTCCACGTCCTGTCCGGCGGCATGAGTTCCCGGCTGTTCACCGAGGTCCGCGAGAAGCGCGCCCTGGTCTACTCCGTCTGGGCCTCTTACCAGACCTTCAAGGACCGGGCGAGTGTGATTTCCTACGCCGGCGCCACCAACGAGAAGGCCCAGGAGACGCTGGACGTGCTGCTGCGCGAGCTGCGGCGGCTGCCGGAGGGGATCGAGGCGGAGGAGGTGGAGCGCGTGCAGGCCGGCCTCAAGTCGTCGCTCATCATGCAGCAGGAGTCCACGTCGGCCCGCGCCCTGGCCCTGGCCTCCGACTGGTACAACCTCGGCCGCGTCCGCGGCTTCGACGAGATCCAGTCGGCGGTCAACGCCCTGACGGCGGAAGGCATCCTCGCCCACGTCCGCCGCCTGCCGCCGGCCGACTTCACCATCGTCACGCTGGGGCCGAAGGCGCTGGATGTCGTGAATTGAGCCACAGAGGACACAGAGGACGCAGAGAGAAGACAAGCGTTTGCCCTTCTCCGCGTCCTCCGTGTCCTCTGTGGCTCATCTTCTTTTGGAGACGAAGCATGCCGTTTCACAGCCACAAACTCCCCAATGGTCTGCAACTCATCGGCGAGACCAGCCCGTCGGCGCGTTCGGCCGCGCTGGGCTTCTTCGTCCGCACCGGCGCCCGCGACGAGACGCCGGAGGTGTCCGGCGTGACGCACTTCCTCGAACACATGGTCTTCAAGGGCACGCCGCACCGCACCTCCCTCGACGTCAACCGCGACTTCGACAGATCGGCGCCGACTACAACGCCTTCACCAGCGAGGAGAACACCGTCTTCCACGCCGCCGTCCTGCCGGAATACCTGCCGGCGGCGATCGACATTCTCTCCGACATCCTCCGCCCCAGCCTCCGCGAGGAGGATTTCGACACGGAGAAGAACGTCATCATCGAAGAGATCGGCATGTACGAGGACCAGCCCGGCTCCTGCGCCTACGAGAACGCCAAGCGGCTCTTCTTCGCCGACCACCGCCTCGGCAACAGCGTCCTCGGCACCGTGCAGAGCATCACCGACCTGCGCCGCGACCAGATGAACGCATACTTCCAGCGCCGCTACGTCGCGCCGAACATCACCGTCGCCGCGGCCGGCCGCTTCGACTGGCCGGAGCTGGTGCGCCTCGTCGAGAAGCACTGCGGCGACTGGTCGGCCGGGCCGGTCGGCCGCGACTGCCTGCGCGAGACGGCCGGCTCCGGCGGCTTCCAGGTCGTCGTCAAGGACAAGGTGACGCAGGAGCACGTCATCCTGATGGCGGCCGGCCCGCCGGCCGATTCGGCGCTGCGCCACGCCGCCGACCTGCTCGGCATGATCGTCGGCGACGACTCCGGCAGCCGGCTCTACTGGGCGCTGGTCGATCCCGGTCTGGTTGACTCCGCCGATTGCAGCTTCCACGAGTACGAGGGGACCGGCACGTTCTACACGTCGTTCAGCGGCGAGCCGGAGCGGGCCGAGGAGAACCTGGCGATCACGCGAGGCGTGCTGCACGCGGTGGTGCGCGACGGCGTGACCGAGGAGGAGCTGGAGCAAGCCCGCAACAAGATGCTGTCGCGGGTGGTGCGGGCCAGCGAACGGCCCAAGGGCCGCATGGTCGCGCTGGGAATGCACTGGACCTACCAGGGCGAGTACCGCTCGATGGACGACGAGCTGAAGGCCTACGAGGCGGTGACGACGAAAACGATCCGCGAAGTGCTGGAACGGTATCCGATCGACCGGGCGTCGGTCCTGGCGCTGGGGCCGCTGGCGGCGCTGCGACAATCAGAGCCGCGACCGTAAGGGTCTGTGAATTAATTGCCGCTGAGGCTCTGGATGGGCGATGGCTACGCTCGTTCTTGGTCGGCGGCGATCCGGGCGACGGGTGCAGCGGGCTGCACCCGTCGCCCCACCCGCCCCGTTACACCGCCGCCGCGCGCACCCTCCCCCCCACCGTAAGCCAACCCAGCGCCAATAGACGCTTCACGTTGTGCGCCAACGCCTGCCAACGCGCCTCCCCGCCGACCTTGGCCAAGCCGCGCAGGCGGCACCGGCGCCAGCCCCGCTGCACCGCCTGCGCATGAACCCCCTCCGCCACCGGCGCCCGGTCGCGATAGACCAAGCGTGCCGCCTCCGTCCCCATCCGGGACCGCCAAGCCGCCAACGCCGCCGTGTCCCGTCGCTTCGGCGCATGCGGGTCCCGTCCCGCCGCCCGGTCCCGACGCTCGTCGCGAGGCGGCATGTACACCGTCACCCCCTCCGTCTCCAGCACCTCCACGTCCTCCGCGTCGCTGTAGCCGGCGTCCGCGATCACCGCCTGCGGCCGCTGCCCCTGCTCCCGATGCACCTGCTCCATCATCGGTCGCAATTGCCCATTGTCCGAACCCTGGTGGACGACGGCCGTCGCCACGATCAGACCGTGGGCCGTATCGGTCACCGTCTGCACGTTGTAGGCCAACTGAAAGCCGCCGTGAGGCATCTTCATCCGAGCCGCGTCCGGATCGCTTTCCGACGCCCGTGCCTCGGCCGCTTCCGCGTCCGAACGCTTGGAGACGCGACGCTGCTCCTGCCGTTGCCGCACCTGGGCCGCCGCCCGCCGCAGGCGTTGCAGCCGCTCGTGCGCCGCCCGCTCCTGGGCCGCTTGCGACCGGCTGCGCGTCGCCGTCGCGCCCGTTGCGCCTGGACGGCGGCCACGTGCTGCTCGGCCTCGGCCCAGTGCCGCTCCAGCGTCCCCTGGCGATGGAACGTGTCCTTGCCGGCGTCGGCCACGACCTTGCGGCCGTCCTGGGTCACTCGCCGCAACGCGATCAATCCCTGGCCCCGCAAGGCGGCGATGTGCTCGACGAACAGCCGGTCGAGGTCGGCGGCGTGGGCGGTGTAGAAATCGTTGAGGGTCCAGTAATTGACGGGTTCGCCGCCGCACAGCCATTGATAGGGCAGGTCCCGGCCGCAGCGTTCGTTCAGCTCGCGGCAGGAAGCGACGCCTTCGGTGGTGGCGAACAGCCAGAGGGCGAAGAGCAATTCCGGGGCGACGGCGGGAGCACCGGGCCGGCCCTCGACGGCGCGAATGCGGCCATACCAGGGCGTCCAGTCGAACAACTGGACGAAAGCCCAGATGGCGCGGACGGGATGGTCGGCGGGTAGTTGCTGCTCCAGCGAAACGCTGGAGCAGCGATTACGGTCAATGGAGCGGATGCGCGGCAACGGCGCGGCGGTAGACATGGCGAGCCAACCCAACGAACAAGAATGGTAACAGCTGCAACTCAGCTGTTACCATTCTACGCACCCGGAGTGCGATTAATTCACAGACCCGTAAGGGAGCGGTGTTCGCCAAAATCGCTCCCTTACGGTCGCGGCTCTGATTTCATAACCACCCCTGTTCCATCACGATCCGCCGCAGCGCCTCGATCCACGCCGGATGATCGTTCAGGCACGGGCAGCGGTGCAGCGTCTCGCCGCCGGCGTGGCGGAACGTCTCCGCCGCCTCGCGGCCGATCTCGTCGATCGTTTCCAAGCAGTCGGCCGTGAAGCCCGGCGTCGCGACGAACACGCGCCGCACCCCTGCCTTCGCCAGCCGCTTCAGCTTCTCCTCCGTGTACGGCTTCAGCCACTCCTCGCGTCCGAACAGCGACTGGAACGTCTGCGTCCACTGGCCGCGCGGCCAGCCGAGCCGCTCCACCAGCCGGGCCGTCGTCCGCTTGACGTGTACGGCGTAAGGGTCGCCCTGCTTGCAATAGCGGATCGGGATTCCGTGAAAACTGAGCAGGAAGTGGTCCGGCGCCCACGGCAGCCGGCCCATCTCCTCGCGGATCACCGTCGTCATGGCGTCGAGATAGGCCGGGTGGTCGTAATAGGGCGGCACGACGCGCAGGGCCGGCACGCGCTTCTCTTTCATCAGCGCCTGAAAGAGCGCATCCATCGCCCCGGCCGTGGTCGTGGCCGAGTATTGCGGGTACATCGGCAGCACGATCAGCCGTTCGACGCCCCTCGCGATCATCCCATGCGCCACCGACGCCACCGACGGCTCGCCGACCTGCATCCCGAACGCGACGGTCGCGTCGGGCAACTGTCGTTGCAGCTCCTCGGCCTGGCGACGGGTGCAGTGGAGCAGCGGCGAGCCGGTCTTCGGGTCCCAGATGCGGCGGTACTTGGCGGCGGACCGCGCGGGGCGGAACGGCAGGATGAACAGGTTGAGGATGAGCCGCCACTTCCACCGCGGCAGGTCGATGATGCGCGGGTCGCCGAGGAACTGGCGGAGGTAACGGCGGAGGGCCGGCGTCGTCGGAGCGTCGGGGGTGCCGACCTGGATGAGGAGAATGCCGAGCATGAGTTTTCAGTTTTCAGTTTTCAGTTTTCAGTTTTCAGTTTCCTAGTGCGGCTGAAAACTGAAAACTGAAAACTGAAAACTGACCACTGCGTTACGCCTTCTTCTTGCACTCCGGTCCTTCCTGCGGATCGCCCTTTTCGGTGATGTGGCCTTCACCGGCGGCCTTGAGGGCGGTGGAGCGCTCGGCGTTCATCGGCGTGAAGCTCTGCCACTGGGCCGGCACGTTGGCCTCGGCGAAGATGGCCTCGACCGGGCACTCGGGGACGCACGCCTCGCAGTCGATGCAGTCGGCCGGGTCGATGTAGAGCATCTTCTCGTCCTGGTAGAAGCATTCGACGGGGCAGACCGCCACGCAGTCGGTGTACTTGCAGTCGTAGCACGGCTGGCAGACGGTGTGGGTCATGACACGCGATCCTTTCTTTCGCTGGGTGGGGCAATCATCGCCCGGTTCGTGGGCGCTGGCGGCGCTCAATAACGTCGGGTGTCTCCCGTATCCATAGCAAGTGAAAGGGCCGCTGTCCAGCAGGTTTCCGCGCGAATGGAGACAAGCCGTCAGGCGAAAAATCGCCGCGCCGTCGCCTGGAACCCCGGCGGCACGTCGGGCAGCTCCAGGACCTGATCGTCGCGCAGCACGCGCACTGCGTCATCGGTGCAGACGTGAATAGTTTCCGTGACCTCGTCGAGGACGCACACGACGCCGACGCCGGCAGTCAGATACTCGGCCACCTTGGTGAGGATGGTGCGCCAGCGATCCGTGGGGAGCGCACCTCGAAGACCAGTTCGGGGACGACCGTGAGGTAGGTTCGAGGAAGCGGGCCGGGCGGAACGCGGCCGTAACTGTAGAAAGCGACGTCGGCGCCGCGCACGGTATCGGGGCCGCGCTCCGTCACGACGCCGGAATCGTTGCTGAGGACATGGCCCAGGGGATGGTCTTCCTGAAACCTCTCGAGCAGGTAAACGATTCTCGCACAGACCTGGCCGTGACGCGGCTTCGGCATGTTCATGCGGACGATCCTCCCTCGTACCAGTTCGCTCGGCGTCCCGTCGTCGGGCAAGAGGAGGAACTCCTCCGCGGTCAGCAGCTTTTCGGCAATCGCAATGGACATCGCCCGCCTCCTCAGTTCGATCGGCATCCGGCAATAACTTTTAATAAAACGCAAATCAAAAGTTACTGCCGGGAAGCGCTTCACCACCGCGCCGCCCCATCGTAGCGGCCGAACACGTCCGCCAGGGCCGCCATGATCTCGCCGACGGTGCAGCGCGCCTGCGCCGCCTCGATCAGCGCCGGCATCAGGTTCTCCTTCGTCGCCGCCACGCGCCGCACCTCGCCCAGCAGGCGCCGCACCGCATCGCCGTCGCGCTTCGCCTTGATCGCTCGCGCAGCCGGCCGACCTGCTCCTTCTCCACCGTGTCGTCGATCACCAGCGTCTCGATCGGCTTTTCGTCGGCCTCCTGGAAGGCGTTGACGCCGACGATCAGCTTGCGCTTGGCGTCCACCTCGCGCTGATAGGGGAAGGCGGCGTCGGCGATCTCGCGGCGGAAGAAGCCCGACTTCCAGCGCCGCGATCATGCCGCCCAGCTCGTCGATGCGGTCGAAGTAGACCTCGGCCTGGCTGCCGCATCTGCTTCGTCAGCGCCTCGACGAAATAGCTGCCGCCCGAGCGGATCGACGGTGTTCGTCGACGCCGGTTTCGTAGGCCAGCACTTGCTGCGTGCGCAGGGCCAGCGTGACGGCGTGTTCCGACGGCAGGGCCAGCGTCTCGTCCATGCTGTTGGTGTGCAGCGACTGGCAGCCGCCCAGCACCGCCGCCAGCGCCTGGTAGGCGACGCGGATGAGGTTGACCTCCGGCTGCTTGTCCTGCAGCGAGCAGCCGGCCGTCTGGGCGTGGAAGCGCAGCTTCCACGACGCCTCTTTCTTGGCCCCGTAGCTGGTCGCGCATCGCCTCGGCCCACAGCACGCGGGCCGCCCGATACTTGGCGATCTCCTCGAAAATGTCGTTGTGGGCGTTGAAGAAGAAGCTGAGCCGCGGAGCGAAGGCGTCCATGTCCAGGCCGCGTTCCAGGCAGACGTCCACGTAGTGGAAGCCGTCGGCCAGGGTGAAGGCCAGTTCCTGCACGGCGGTCGAGCCGGCCTCGCGGATGTGGTAGCCGCTGATCGCTGACCGTGTTCCATTGCGGGACGTGGTGCGTGCAGAACTCGATCACGTCGGCGACCAGGCGGACGTGCGGCTCCGGCGGGAAGACGAACTCGTTCTGGGCGTGGAACTCCTTGAGGATGTCGTTCTGGAGGGTGCCGCGCAGCTGCTTCCAGTCGACGCCGCGGTCCTGGGCGTTGGCCAGGAAGAACGCCATGACGACGATGGCCGGGGCGTTGATGGTCATCGACACCGACACCTTGGCGAGGTCGATGCCGTCGAACAATTCGGCCATGTCGTCGAGCGTGGTCGACGGCGACGCCGAGCCGGCCGACCTCGCCGAGGGAGCGCGGGTCGTCGCTGTCGAGTCCCATCAGCGTCGGCAGATCGAAAGCGGTGCTGAGTCCGGTCTGGCCCTTTTCGAGGAGGAACTTGAAGCGCTCGTTGGTCTGCCGCGGCGTGCCGAAGCCGGCGAACTGGCGCATGGTCCACAGCCGGCTGCGGTACATGGAGGCGTGGACGCCGCGCGTGAACGGATACTGGCCCGGATAGCCGAGGTCGGTTTCGGGGTCGAAGCCGTCGAGACTGTCGGGGGTGTAGAGGGCGTCGATGGGGACGCTGCTGACGGTGGTGGGCGGCTGCTCGCGCGGCGGGGCGGCGGCGTTTTCCTTCTCCCAGCGGTCGCGGGCGGACGTGTCGGTGACGGTGGCCATCCTTCGCCCTCGATTCAAGGATTCTGTCGGGCGGCTGCCTGTTGCAGACGCATGAGGAACGCTGCATGTTCGGGGCTGGCGATCCCGTGCTGCGCGACCTGGGCGACGCGAACCATGTCGCCGCGGATCAGAGCGGCCGGGTCGAGCCACAGGCCGGGACAGGCTTCGCTCCGAATCAACAGATCGTCTCCCGGAGCCAGGGCATCGTAGCGGCCTTCGCGGAGGACAAACCAATCGAGGGCGCGGTCGAGGACGCGCCAGACGACGTACTCGCGGACGCCGTTGCGGCGGTAGGCGTTGAGCTTCGTGTGAAAGTCGATGCTGACGGTCGAGGCCGACACCTCGGCGACGAGTTCGGGGGCGCCGGCAATGTAATCGTCGGCGTCGATTCGCGCCTGGCCGCCGTGGGAGGGCAAGACGATGAGGAAGGCGTCGGGCTGCGGCGCGTTATCCAGGTCCAGGCGCAGCGTCCCATTGTCGCCGCCCTCGACGCCCGGAGTACCGATTGTATACATCGACAGCCAGCCGATGAGGTTGAAATGGGGGTTGCAGTGGCCCCGATACGAAACGGGTGACGGCATGTGGACCACTCCCTCGATGAGCTGGGCGTTGTGCAGGCCCAGCATGGCGTCATAGCGCCGCTCGAACTCGTGCGCGTCAGCCGGTCGCCGTTTTGCAGCGGCGGAATTCGTTCCGCTTCCGCCTGGAGCGGTGCGGCGGAATGCGCCACGGTACTCATGGTTTCGTTCCTCCTCGTCCTCATCGGTTCGCCCAGCGTTGCCGCCTCACCTCAGTATACCCACGGCACGAGCCGCCAGGTGCGCCGCTTGTACGACGCGTATTCCTCCCCGAATTCGCCTTCCAGCAGCGCTTCCTCCGCGTCCATCCGCGCGATCAGGACGGCCAGCGTGCCGGCGACCAGCAGCAGGCCGAGCCAGCAGCGGAAGACCAGCACGTAGCCCGCCATGTACAACAGCAGCCCCGCGTAGCTGGGGTGGCGGATGAGCCGGTAGAGGCCGCCGGTCTGGAGGCGGTGCCCCTCCTGTATGGCGACGAGGCCGGTGAAGCGCCGGCCGAGCACGTACACCGCCGCCAAGCGCAGCACGCCGCCGAGCGTCAGCAGGGCCAGACCGACGTAGGGCGTGACGGACTCGTCGGCGACCCACAGGTTGCGGCCGTCGAGGTAGGGCGGCAGCACCGCCAGGGCGAGCGACAGGACGATGAGGGGGGTGAAGATCCAGCGGTTGCGACGGTCCTCCTTCTTGCCGGGGTTCATGCCGCCGAAGCCGGAAAAGGCGGCGGCCGCGGCCAGGACGAGCGACACCACGATTGCGCCCACGCAGGCCGGCGATTGGAAGAATGCAACCCAGTCGCCGCGGCCGAGTGCGAAGGCCGCGAGAGACAGGCCGAACAAGACGACGACGGAGAGAACGCCGACGGCGGTCCACAAGAACAGCCGTGTACTGGTCATGGACGCTTACCTCCGCCGGGCGTCGTCCGCGGCTTGGGCCGGAACTCTCAAGACGGTTCGGGGGCCCCGAAGCGCAGGAAGAACTGAGGATGCCCCAGGCGATCCGGTTTCGTTTCGAGCAGGAAAGATCGGCCGAAAACCTTCGACTTCAACCAACCCCGCTTACGCCGCGCGACGGAGTAGCCGCGCTCCGTCCAGCGCAGGATGTCGAATTGGAGCGGGGTTTTTCGGGCATCGACAAGCCAGTATTCCGGGATGCCGGCGCGCCAGTAGAGGCCGCGGAGGATTTTCGTGTCCTTGCGAACCGAGCGGGTGCTGACCACTTCAAGCGCCATATCGGGCGTCCCCTCGATCTCCACGTGCCCTTCCTCCACGCCTTCCACCAGACGGACACGCCTGTCCTCGATGGCTCCGAACGAGCAGAACGTGCCGTCCGGCTCCGTGGAGAGGTTCGCCCCTTCGTTGCTCAGGGCCGCGCGGTCGGAGAAGCAGTATCCCAGCTCTTCGAGTTCCACCAGCCCCCCGAGCATTACGGTGAAATGGGTCTTCACCCGGTTGTGGGAAAACAGCTGCTCCATGTGCGTGTCCACCCAGATTTCGCCGTCGAGAAAGGACACCCATCCCTGCTCGGGATAGTCGTCCGATCGACTCCAGCGGCGGAACGACTCCAGGTCGTTGACCCAGGAGGGGATACGCACCTGATCCGCGACTATGACTGTGTTCATGCAGCAAGCCCGCCTCCCAAAGTGTCCGGGTCGTTTACACCCGCTCCACCGCCATCGCCACCGCATTGCCGCCGCCCAGGCACAGCGACGCCACGCCGCGCCGCAGCCCGTGCCGTTGCAGCGCGTACAGCAGCGTCGTCAGCACCCGCGCCCCCGACGCCCCGATCGGATGGCCCAGCGCGATCGCCCCGCCGTGGACGTTCACCTTCGCCTCGTCCAGCCGCAATTCCTTGCCGCAGGCCAGCATCTGCGCCGCGAACGCCTCGTTCAGCTCGAACAGGTCCACGTCGCCCATTCTCCACTCCGCTTTCTCCAGAACCTGCCGCACCGCCAGGACCGGGGCGATGAAAATGTCCTTGGGCGCCACGCCGCTGGTCGAGTAGGCGACCACCCGCGCCAGCGGCGCCGCTCCCAGATGCTCGGCGGCGCGGGCCGAGCCGACCAGCAGCGCCGCGGCGCCGTCCGACAGCGTCGAGGCGTTGCCGGCCGTCACCGTGCCGCCCTCGCGGAAGGACGGCCGCAGCTTGGCCAGCGCCTCGGCCGTCGTCTCCGGCCGCAGGCCCTCGTCGCGGTTCACGACGACAGGGGGCTTACGCCCCCCGCTCGCCTTGCCGACCGTGACCGGCGTGACCTCGGCCGCGAAGGCGCCGCGCTCCCACGCCTCGGCCGCCCGCCGCTGACTCTGGGCCGAGAAACGGTCCTGCTCCGCCCGCGACACGCCGCACTTCGCGGCGATATGCTCCGCCGCCTCGCCCATGTGCCAGTTTTCGCAGGCGCACCACAGGCCGTCGTGGATCATCTCGTCCACCGCCTTCTGGTCGCCGAACTTCCAGCCGGCGCGGGCGCCGAAGAGCAGGTACGGCGCCCGACTCATGCTCTCCATGCCGCCGGCCAGCACCAGCTCGGCGTCACCGGCGCGGATCGCCTGGGCGGCCAGCATCACCGCCTTCAGTCCGGAGCCGCACACCTTGTTGACCGTGTACGCGGCGATGGAGTCGGGCAGGCCGGCCTTCAGCGCCGCCTGGCGGGCGGGATTCTGGCCGAGGCCCGCCTGCAGGACGCAGCCCATGATCACTTCGTCCACTTTGTCGGGCGCCGTCCCGGCGCGGCGCAGGGCCTCGCGCAACGCGACCGCCCCGAGTTCAACCGCGGGCACATCCGCCAGGGCGCTGAGGTACTTGCCGATGGGCGTGCGAGCCGCCGACAGGAAAAAGGCGTCGGGCATGGGGAAACCTTCCAGTTGGACTAGCGAGGGGAGGAGCCTATATCCATTATAAGTTCGCCGGGGGGGCGCACAACGCCAGCCGCCGCTCGCCGTAATCCGACAGGGCCAGCCATGCTGCTCCGCACCGAACATCTGACCAAAGACTACGGCCGCTTCCGCGCCCTCGACGACCTCCATCTGGAGGTCGCCTCCGGCGAGGTGTTCGGCCTTCTCGGTCCCAACGGATCGGGAAAGTCCACGGCCCTGCGCCTGCTGCTCGGTTTCCTGCGGCCGACCGCCGGCCGCGCGACGATCGCCGGTCACGACTGCTGGCGCGACGGCGTCGCCGCTCGCCGTCACGTCGCCTACCTGCCCGGCGAGCTGCGGCTGTACGAGAACATGACCGGCCGCCAGCTCGTCCGCTTCCTGAGCCGGCTCCGCGGCCGGGAGGTCGGCCCTGAACTCGATGAACTCGCCCGCCGCTTCGACCTCGACCTCAACCGCCCCATCGCCTCCCTTTCCTCCGGCATGAAGCGCAAGGCGGCGCTGTTGCAGGTGCTGGGCGCCCGCGCCCCGCTGCTCATCATGGACGAGCCGACCAACACCCTCGACCCGAACATGCGCGACGTGCTGCTGCAGCAGGTGCGCGAGGCCCGCGAGCAGGGGCAGGCCGTGCTGTTCTCGTCGCATGTCCTCAGCGAGGTGGAACAGGTCTGCGACCGCGTTGGAATCCTGCGAGCCGGCCGGCTCGTCCACCTCCAGGACATGGCCGACCTGCGCGAGGGCCGGCTCGTCCAGGCGCGGCTCGCCGGCCCCTGGCAGGCGGACGGCCTCCCCGACGGTCTGACCGTCCGCGAACACGACAAGGATCGCTTGACTCTGGAATACCGCGGGCCGCTGCCGCCGCTGCTGGCCTGGTTGGCCCGGCAGCCGCTGGCCGACCTCCGCCTGGGGCCGCTCGGCCTCGCCGCCGTCTACCAACGCTTCCACGGGGCCGACGCATGACCTTCCCGCTCCTCCGCAAGCTGCTGCGCGACGTTCGCCTGGGGCTGATCGTCACGGCCCTGTTGCTGGCAACGTTCCAGTGCCTGTGGGCCAAGATCACGTCGCTCTTCCTGGGCGAGCTGTCGCCGTACTTCACCCAGCTGGCCGCGTTCGCCGGCAAGACCCTCGGCGACGTGCAGGACAAACTTTTCGGCGGGCCGGGCAAGATCATCCGCACCATCATCGGCGGCGAGCGCGTCAACCTCGACCGGGCGATGGACTTCTTGTCGATCGGCTACGTCCACCCGCTGGTGCAGGCGATTTTTTGCGTCTGGGCGGTCGGCCGGGCGTCGGGCGCCGTGGCGGGGGAACTCGACCGCGGCACGATGGAGCTGCTGATGGCGCAGCCCGTGTCGCGGCCACGGCTGATCCTGGCCCATTTCGGCGTGGATTTGATCGTGATTCCGGCGCTGTGCCTGAGCCTGTGGACGGGGACGTGCCTGGGGACATGGCTCGTGGGACCGATCCGGCCGGCCAAGCCCGATCTGGAGCCGTCGGCGACGGTGCGGCTGTTCGTCTCGCCGGAAGCCGAGGAGCATCAGCGGGAGCGGCTGCACGTCGATCCGGCGGCGTTCGGCCCGTCGCTGGGGTCGGTGGGAGGTCTGCTGTTCGCCCTCAGCGGCTGCACGATGGCGCTGTCGGCGTTCGGCCGCTCGCGCTGGCGCGTGCTGGGCCTGGCGGTGTTCCTGACGCTGGTGCAGTTTCTCGTCAACGTGGTCGGCCAGTTGTGGGACGTGCTGGAGCCGTTCCGCCCGTGGACAATCTTCTATTACTACCAGCCGCAGGACGTTATCCGGGGCGCGGCGTGGTCGGCGGTGCTGCCGTCGCTGGCCGTGCTGTACGGCGTCGGGGCGGTCGGCTACGCCGTGGCGCTGACGGCGTTCACGCGGCGGGACTTGCCGGCGCCACTGTAGGAAATGATGAATGAGGAACGATGAATGATGAATCAAAGACCTGCTTGATTCATCATTCATCGTTCATCATTCATCATTACTTTTCGACTACCCAGATGTTGCGGAAGTAGACCGGGTTGCCGTGGTTCTGGAGCTGGATGGGGCCGGGCTCGGCGCTTTCGGGCTGGCCGCCGCCGGTCGGGCCTTTTTCCAGTTTGACGTGGTCCTGGATGACGACGCCGTTGTGCTTGAGGGTGAGGACCGCCGGCTCGACCTGCTTGTCGCCGTCGTATTTGGCGGCCGTGAAGTCCACGTCGTAGGTCTGCCACGACAGCGGCGGGAAGCACATGTTGACCAGCGGCTTGTACTGGTGATAGACGCCGCCGCACTCGTTGTCCTCGCCGGTCAGGCCGAAGCTGTCCAGCACCTGGATCTCCCAGCGGTCCTGCACGTAGACGCCGCTGTTGGAGCGGCCCTGCTCCTTCGCCTTGGGCATGAAGGCCAGGCGGAACTCGACGTGGAAGGTGCAGCTGCCGAACTTCTTCTTGCTCTTGATGCCGTTGTTCAGCAGGTTGCCTTCCACGAGCTTGCCGCCGTCCCACCGGTCGGCGTTCGTGCCGTCGAACAGAATCAGGGCGTTGTCCGGCGGAAGGGCGCCCAGAGTCTTGCTCTCGCGCAGGGTATGGATGAGGGTGAAGCTCTCGCCCTCCTTGGACTTGCCCGTCATGCCCTTGGAGCCGTCGAACGCGGCCGTCCAGCCGTTGCCTTCCAGCGTGGTCTTGCCGTCGGCCGTCGCGGCGTCGGCGTGGATGCGCGTCTGGCCGTCCCAGCCGTCGCCGGGCAGGCCGCCCTTGAGGAAGAAGACCTCGAACTTGCCGTCGCCGCGGGCGATCACCTGGGCGCCGTACTTCGTCTTGCCGACGTCGCCGACGTACTCGCCCTGGAGGGCGAAGTCCGGCCCGGCCGTCGCGGCGTCGGTGAAGACGTCGGCCTTCTTGTCGTCCTTCGCTGCCACGCATCCGCAAACGAACCACCCCACCCCCAGGCCCGCGCACAGCGCGAGCGGCAGCCATCGCTTCATGATGCACCTCGAATGATTGGTCCCTTGTGGACGGGTCATCCCCGTCAGAGGCATGGTAAGCGGCGACAAGGGCGCGGGCAAGGAAAAGAAGAATCTCACGCAAAGACGCAAAGAGCCGCGGGGGGAAGGCAAGGGTCCGCGGCTCTTTGCGCCTTTGCGTCTTTGCGTGGGATCTCCTATCCCGTCAGGCGGCGCAAGAAGGCCACGCCGGCCGTCACGTCGGCCAAGCGGCTGTCGCCCGACTCGCGCGCCACGGTCAGCCAGCCGCGGTACTCTATTTCCTCCAGAACGGACAGAAATTGCATCCAGTCCACGTCGCCGGCGCCCAGCGCCGTTTCTTGCGCGGTGCGGCTGGCGCCGACCAGCCGGGCGTCGCGGGCGGTGACGCGCACGATGCGGCGGTTCAGGGCGCGGGTCGATTCGTACACGTCGAAGCCGTGCGTCAGCAGGTTGGCCGGGTCGAGGTTGGCGGCCAGCGAACCGGAGTCGAAGCGCCCCAGGTAGGCGTTCAGCGCCTCGCCGGATTCCAGGCCGGTTTCCAGCGCGAGAATGGTGCCGACGCGATCGCCGTGGGCGGCCAATGCCGTCAGCGACTCGGCCAGCAGTCGGCCGCGCGCGTCCTCGCCCTCGCCGGGAACGGTGCCGGCGTCCACGATCGCCACGCGCGGGCCGAGGTCGTAGCTCAGCGTCATCACCTTGCGGACGTGCTCGATGCGCGGCTGCTGGTCCTCCGCGGCGTCGAGGCCGCGGCGCAGCGGACAGCCGAGAGCGGTCAATTCGAGGTTGTGGGAGCGCAGAAGGTGGCGAAACTCGCGCCGGCCGGTTTCCGACAGGCGCGTCGGCGACAGGTCGCCGACCGCATCCACGCGGACGCCGGCCACGCCGAGCCGGGATGCCTCGAACAGGGCGCGGCGCAGCGGCAGGCCCAGCGATTCCAGGCGGACGCCGATCTTGAGACGGTTCATGGCTGCACCGGACACTCTTCGGCGGGGACGGAGAGACGGTGGGTGAAGTGGTGCAACGGCCGGACCAGCGAGCGGAAAACGGCGTGCGGCAGCGTGACGGTGTCCCACTTGGGGCTGCGGACGCGCATGTGCAGCCGGTAGTCGGCGGACGGCACCGCCCGCATCAGGTAGCGCCGGCCGCGCCACGCCCACAGGTCTTCCACGTCGTCGGGCAGCTCCACATACGGCAGGACGTGATAGACGAACACCAGCAGGCCGCGGTAGCCGCGGCCGGACAGCCCGGCCCAGCGCTCCAGGCCGTCCACGTCGTCGCGGGTGGACCAGCACTCCCAGACGCGCCGCGGCCGCTCCGGCGGTCCCATCGGGAAGCGGCGGCCCTTCACGTCCACCAGGAGACGGGCGCCGTGGTCGCCGAAGACGATAAAATCGAGGCTCTTTATCGGTATATCGCCGAGGACCGCGCGCCGCGTCTCGTCCACGGCGACGTAGCAGAGACGGCGCTCCTGGAGGTACGCCTCGAAGGCCGCTTCGTAGTGGTTGCCGCGGTCCATCGGCCACCTCGCTTCCGTGACAGCCCTTGCTTTGCGCTGCGGGCTTAAACGGCCAGCAGCTTCCGCACCGCGTTCAGCACGTCCGCCGCCGCGACCGTCGTTTCCTCGCGGCGCGCCAGGTCCTTGATCTTCCACACGCCCTGCGCGAACTCGTCGGGTCCTGCGATCAGCGCGATGCGGAACATCCGCTGCTCCGCGTACTTGAACTGCTGGCCGACCTTCTTCGCCTCGGGATAGACCTCGACGCCGATCCCCTCCGCCCGCAGCTGTCGGGCCATCTTCTGATACTCGCCGAGCCGGTCGGGGCTGAACTGCACCACCAGCACCGGCGCCGGCGTCGCCGTCTTCGGCAGCAGCTCCAGCTCTTCCATCGCCGCCAGCAGTCGGTCGAGGCCCAGCGAGGCGCCGACGCCCGGCAGCCGTTGTTTCGTGTACAGGGCGGCCAGGTTGTCGTAGCGGCCGCCGGAACAGACGCTGCCGATCTTCGGCAGGTCGAGCAGGAACGTCTCGTAGATCGTGCCGGTGTAGTAATCGAGGCCGCGGGCGATCGACAGGTCCAGCCGCAGCCGCTCCTCCGGTACGCCGGCCGTGCGGGCCACGTCCATCACCTCGCGCAGCCGCTTCACGCCGTCGGCCGCCTTGGCGTTGCCGCCGAACTCGCGGCCCAGGCGATCCAGTATCTCTGTGTTCGTGCCCTCCAGGCCGGCCAGAGCCAGCACGCGGCTCGCCTGTTCCGCCGTCGCCCCGGCCTTCTCCGTCATCTCCGCGATCACGGCATCGCGGCCGATCTTCGGCAGCTTGTCCAGCGCTACCAGGAGAGCCGCCCCGCGTTCCGCCAAACCCAGCTCCTCCAGCAAGCCATTCAGGATGAGCCGGCTGCTGATGCGAACCTCGAAGCGCTCGAAGCCGAGCGCCCGCATCAGATCGTAAATCACCAGGGCCGTCTCCGCGTCGCTCGCGTTCGACTCGGTGCCGATGGTGTCGAAATCGCACTGCCAGAACTCGCGGAACCGACCCGCCTGCGGCGTCTCGCCGCGCCAGACCGGACCCATGTGGTAGCGCTTGAACGGCACGCCCAGCTTGCCGATGTGCTGGGCGGCGAAGCGGGCGAACGGCACCGTCAGGTCGAAGCGCAGGGCCACGTCGCGGCCGCCGTTGTCCTTGAAGCGATAGAGCTGCCGCTGGATCTCGGCCTCGGCGCTCATCTTGCCAAGCAGGATTTCCGCATATTCGAGGGCCGGCGTGTCGATGGGGGCGTACCCGTAGGAGCGGTAGACCGCGCGCCTTCTCCAGCAGCCGTTCGCGCGGGATCATCCGCTCCGGCAGGTAGTCGGGGAAACCCTTCAGCGTGCGCGGCTCGATCAGGTCTGCCATCGTTCGTCCGTGGGGTCTAAGGCGAGCGGCAGCAGGAATGATACCCGTAGCCGCATTCGCCAGAATGCGGGCCGACAGCCATTCACCCGCATTCTGGCGAATGCGGCTACGGGTAAGGTATTTCCCGCCCCTCGCCTAATGCCGGTTCCGATAACGTTCGCTGACGCGCTTGAGGAAGCGTTGCTCCTCCGCCGTCAGGGAGTCGCGGCCCAGGCGCTGGATCTTGTCGAGCAATTCGTCCATGCGCTTCTCCTCGGCCTCGCGCTGTTCCAGCTCGCGCTGGATTTTCTTCGCCGTCCGCTGCTGTGTCCAGCGCTGCCACCAGCTCTGACGGCGGACGCGCGGGGGCGGCGGCTCGTCGCGCTCCAGGCTCGTGTAGCCCTGCGAGAAATCGTAGTGGCCCAGCAGCGGATCCTCGCCGCCGGTCTCCAGGATCATCCACTGGTTCTTGCACGAGACGAAGATGAAAAGGCACAGACACAAGGCGATGACCTCGTTCACCCACATGGCGACGACGCCCAGCACCACGCAGACGATGAAGCCGGCGAACACGGCCGTCAGCGTCGCCTGGCGGTAGCCGACGCGCGGCCATAGGATGCACTGCAACAGCCGGCCGGCGTCCAGCGGGAAGCCGACCAGGACCATGTTGAGCAGGAACAGGACGTAGTTGACCCAGAACAGCCACGAAAGAAGGTTGGCGGCGCTGTACCACAGCACGTCCTGCGGTTCCCCGGCCCAGGTGAACAGACGGACCATTCCCTCGCTGTGCCCCGCCGCGTCGATGGCAAAACGCCCGTTGTAGGCGAACGGCCACCACGGCGGCTCGATGGGCTTGGCGTGAACCACGAGGAGCAGCAGGACGCAGACGATGCACAGCAAGAGGTTGACCGCAGGCCCCCCGCGGTGCTGATGAAGTTGGCCTTGGGCGTGTGCGGCACGTCCACGTAGGCCAGGCCGCCCAGCGGCCACATCAGGATCTCCTGGCAGTCGCCGCCGGCGAAGCGCGCCCGAAGGCGTGGCCGTATTCGTGGGCCAGCACCGATAGAAACAGCAGCGTCAGGATGGCCAGGAGATCGACCCACGCCCCTTCGGGAAGGGCGTCTTCCGCGTGTCGAGGGTGGTCGAAAGCGACGCGGAGAAGGCTGACCAGGACGAACACCACGAACAGCAGGTGAATGCGAACCGTGACGCCGAACAGGCGCCCCATCGGAAACGACCACGACAAGGGATCACGCATTGCAGCAGCTCGTCCGTGGGAAGCGTTGCACCCCGTTCCGTAGGATTCTATCATCGCGGCATGGGAGTCGCAATCGCCAGACCGCACGCCGGAGACGCTTATGCCGCGCACGCTCGTTCACAAGGGTCGAAAAATCCAGGTCTACGACGACGTCGAACCCGGCCCCGACGGCCGGCCGATGCGCCGCGACATGGTGGTCCACCCCGGCGCCGCCGCCATCCTGCCGCTGCTGGACCGCGATCGCGTCTGTCTGCTGCGCAACCCGCGCTTCATCCTGAACGAAACGCTCTGGGAGATGCCGGCCGGCACCCTGGAACCGAACGAGCCGCCGGAGGTCGCGGCGGTGCGGGAGCTGGAGGAGGAAACCGGCTACCGGGCCAAGCGCTGGCGGAAGCTGGCCGAATTCTACCCGTCGCCGGGCGTGCTGAGCGAACGGACGCACCTGTTTGTCGCGGAAGAGCTGACGGCCGGCCCCATGCGGCCGGAAGCCGACGAACAGATGGAGCCGCACGTCGTGCCGTGGGAGCAGGCGATGGCGTGGGCGCTGGATGGAACCATCCGCGACGCCAAGACGCTGGTGGCGCTGTTGTTGTGGGATCGGCGACGATGATCGTGGCGGCGTTCCTGGTCTCATGAGTCCTATAGGATCTATAGGTCCTATAGGACTCATGGGATCGGCGAAAACGCACCGATTCCTAAGATGGGACCCGGGAGGACCAAAACCATGAAGATCCTGGTGCTGGACATCGGCGGGACGCACGTCAAGTTGAAGCTGGCCGGACAGGACGAGATTCGCAAATTCGACTCGGGGCCGAACCTGACGCCGCAGCAGATGATCGACGGCGTGAAGCGGCTTGCCGTCGGCTGGGACTACGATGTCGTCTCCGCCGGCTTCCCGGCGCCGGTCGTCGGCGGCAAGATCGCCAAGGAGCCGGTCAACCTCGGCAAGGGCTGGCAGGCCTTCGACCTGTCGGCCGGCTTCGGCAAGCCGGTTCGCGTCATCAACGACGCGGCCATGCAGGCGCTGGGCGGCTACCAGGGCGGCCGGATGCTTTTCCTCGGCCTCGGCACCGGCCTGGGCACCACGCTCATCGTCGATAACGCCGTCGTCGGAATGGAATTGGGGCATTTGCCCTACCGAAAGGACAAGAGCTTCGAGGACTACGTCGGCGTGGCCGGCCTGGAGCGGCGCGGCCGGGAGAAGTGGCAGGCGTCGGTGTTTCACGTGGTGGAAATCCTGAAGGCGGCGCTGGTGGCGGAGTACGTGCTGCTGGGCGGCGGCAACGTGAAGAAGCTGACGGAGCTGCCGCCGGGGGCGCGGCGCGGCGACAACGCCGAGGCCATGCTCGGCGGCGAACGTCTCTGGCGCGACCAGCCGGCCGCGGTCAGCACGCCGCAAGAGGACAAGAATGGCCACTGATTTTGCGGACGCGCCGCCGCCGGGGCCGCCGACCGGAATCCCGGAAACGCCGCCCCGCGTCCCGCGCGGCCATCCGTGGATCGCCTGGGCGGTCATCGCCGCCGCCGGTGTGGGCCTGTTCGTCCTGCGTCTCTTCTTCCAGACCCCCGCCGATGTGAAGGAGTTTGATACATTTGAAATCCAGTCTCGCGCCCTTGTCGGGGCGGCGAACCTGGCGGGGAACGGCCAGGCCCTCTACGAGCAGGCCGGGGATTACAACCGCGGCCCGGCCGGCCAGCGGCTGCGCTTCGTCGTCCTGGCCGGCGAGCTGCGCGGGCCGGACGAGGCGCTGAAACAGCTGCACGACCTCAAGGGGCCGATGAGCAAAGGCGAGGTGAAGGGGACCGACAAGGAGGCCGAGGAGACGGCCGACACGCTCGACCGCCTGTACCGCGATTACCTGTACGGCGACGGTCTGCCGGCGTTCGCGGCGAGTACCGCGGGTTTGCTGGGGACGCCGCAGGGGCCGCTGCTGGCCGTCTCCGCCCATTATCACGGCGACCTGTCGGCGCCGAACGTCTCGGAGGAGCAGCGTCAGCAGCTGCGGCGGCGCCTCGGCTGGTTCGGCGACCTGGCGCTGCACCCGCGCGACGGGCCGGATGCCGCCGGCCGGACGGCCGTGATCGCTCCGGCCCTGCGGCTGGTGTACGCCGAGTTCGGCGTCCTGATCTTCGCCCTGGGCGGCGGGGCCGTCGGCTTCGTCTTGCTGATTCTGTTCTTCGCCCTGTGGCGGCAGATGCGCAGCCGCTTCCACACCGGCTCGCCGTTCGGCGGCGTCTACGCCGAAACCTTCGCCCTGTGGATGGTGCTGTTCATCGGCCTGAGCCTCGGCAGCGCGTTCGTGCCGGCCAGCTGGCCGGGCGAGCTGCTGTCCGGCGCGGCGGCCCTCGGCAGCCTGGCGGCGCTCGGGTGGCCGGTGCTGCGCGGCGTGCCGTGGCGCCAGGTGCGGCGCGACGTCGGCTGGACCGCCGGCGACCGGCCGGCCCTCGAACCGCTCTGCGGCGTCGTCTGCTACGTGGCCTTGCTGCCCGTCGTCCTCCTCATGCTGCTGGCGCTCGTTCTTTTCCTCCAATTCGGACAGAAATTAACCGGACATGACGTGTTCAGCCCCGACACGCCGACGCACCCCATCGTCGATAAGGTGCTGCACTCGGGCTGGCAGGGTTGGATTCAGGCGGTGTTCCTGGCCAGCGTCGTGGCGCCGATCATGGAAGAGACGATGTTCCGCGGCGTGCTGTACCGCCACATGCGCGAGGCCACGGGACGCCTGGGCCGGTGGCGCAGCGTGATCCTCAGCGCCCTGGTGGTCAGCTTCGTGTTCGCGGCGCTGCACCCGCAGGGATTACTGGCCGTGCCGGTGCTGATGGCGCTGGCGTTCGGCTTCACGGCGGCGCGGGAGTGGCGCGGCTCGCTGATCCCGTCGATGACGGTCCATGCGCTGCACAACGGGGCGCTGATGGTGATGCTGATCCTGGCGGCGAGCTGACGGGAACCTGGCGAGCCGCCGGGTTTATCCCGGCGGGTTGCGTCCAAACGGCGGGGATAAACCCCGCCGCTCGCCCCGCGGCTAAACGTGAATCTTTCGCATCGCGTCGGCGGCGGCCTCGCGGACCAGCGGATCGGGGTCGATGAGCCGCTCGGCCAGGGCCGCCGCGGCGTCGCAGCCGCGCGGGCTGTCGCCCAGCAGCCGGGCCGCGCAGCGGCGCACGTTCGGGTCGGCGTGGCGCAGGGCCTCGATCAGGCGCGGGGCCGCCCGGCTGCCCATTTTGCCCAGCGCCGCCGCTGCCACCGCCCGGTTGACGGC
Organism: uncultured Planctomycetaceae bacterium; assembly: GCA_963823075.1. Taxonomy (GTDB): domain Bacteria; phylum Planctomycetota; class Planctomycetia; order Gemmatales; family Gemmataceae; genus UBA4732. The sequence goes on along the minus strand of CAWGKE010000010.1, from coordinate 361,335 downwards.
GTCGTTGCCGGCCAGCGTCTCGATGAGCAAGGGAATGGCGGCCGGCGCCGTCGGGCCGATTTCGCCCAGCGTCGCCGCGGCCCAGCGCCGCACCAGCCGGCTGGGGTCGTTCAGCAGCTGCATGAGGGCCGGGGCGGCCATGCGGGCGTCCGGTCCCATCTCGGCCAGGGCCATCATGGCCCGGCAGCGCACCATCTGATGCGGATCGCGCAGCGCCTGGACCAGCGCGGGCAGGGCCGGCCGCGCCTCGAGGCCGATCTCCGACAGCGCCACCACGGCCATGCGGCGTACCTCGGGCGCCGGGTCTTTCAACGCCTCGCTCAGGGCCGGCACGGCGGCGCGGGCGCTCGGACCGAACTGGCTCAGGACGCCGGCCGCGTACAACCGGCGGGCGGCGTGCCGGTCCTTGAGCCGGTCGATCCAGAGATGCACGTCCGTATCATAGTCCGCGGGAACGACTGCCACGGCCGAACCCTCGTGTTCCGGCGCCCGCGGCGCACGCCTTCCCGTGCGCGCCGACGGACGCTCATGGGGAAATATGGCATACGCCCCGCGGAATGCACGGCCAAGGCCAATTTTTTCTAGGACGGCAAACTCAACTTGAGACCCTCGGCGGACAAGCGATTTCTGGCGTTTTCCAGGGCCGCCCAGTTCAAGAACAGGCCGTTTTCGGGGCCTCTCAAGTTAAGTTTGCCATCCTAGATTTTTTTGATTCCACGTCCGGCCCGTCGGCCGCATAGTAGGGGGCGCCTCCACGGAGACTGACATGGCGCCGCTCGGCGAACCCGACGAAACGCTCATGGCCCGGACGGCCGACGGCGATCGCGCCTGCCTGGAATTGCTGGTGCGGCGCCATGCGACGCCGCTGCTGACGTTCCTCGCGCGCAGTGCGGCGACCGCCATCGGGCGGAGGAGCTGTTTCAAGAGGCGTTCCTGGCCGTCTGGGTGAAGCGCCGGCTGTATCAGGCCCCGCGGCCGTTCAAGCCGTGGCTGTACGCCATCGCGCTGAACAAGTGCCGGGCCGCCTTCCGCGTCCGTCCGGCCCCCGCCGCGCTGGCCGCCCATGACGCCGCCGACGCCGGCGGCTCGCCGGCCGACGCCGTGGTGGCGGCCGAAACCGCCGACCTCGTCGGCCGCGCCGTCGCCCGCCTGCCGGAACAGCAGCGGGCCGTCGTCACGCTGCGCGTCTGGGAGGGACTCCCCTACGCCCGCATCGCCGAAATCGTCGAATGCTCGGAGGCCACGGTGCGCTCGCACATGCACCACGGCCTCGTTGCGCTGCGCAAACACCTGGAACCACGGCTCAGCGTCGGCGAGCGGGGGGCGTAGCCCCCTGATGCTGGTTGCGCCAATTGCACCTTGCATCAGGGGGCTTACGCCCCCCGCTCGCCTCGGAGATGTCCCATGTCCCAATCCAATGACCGCGTCGCCGCCGACGCGCCCGGCCCCGCCGATCACGTCGCCGAACTCGCCGACGATTTCGTTCACCGCCTGCTCGACGCCGGCCGCGCCGCCGAGGTGGAACGGCACTGCGCCGCCTGCCCCGCCTGCAAGGCCGCTGTGGACGACGCCCGCCGCCGTCTCGCCGTCCTCCAGGCCGAGCCGCCGGCCGAGGCGCCCGAGGAACTCGTCCGGAAAACGATCGGCAAAATCGACGCCCATCAGAAGGGCCGCCGTCGCCGCTGGCGCGGCTTCCTCGCGGCCGCCGGCGGACTGCTGGCCGCGTCCGTCGCCGTCCTGGTCTGGCTGCACGTCCATTACTACAACCTCGCCGCCACGCCCTACGACCTCGTCGTCCTCGGCCAGCGCGAGCTGCTGGCCTCCGCGAACGGATCGCTCCGTGTCGTCCTGCGCGACGCCAGGACGCTGGCGCCGGTCGCCGGCGTGCCCATCACGGTGCGGCTGGTCGATCGCGCCGGCGCCAAGACGGACCTCGCCTCGTTCACCACCGACGCCGACGGCGGCGGCGCCCCGCGCTTCACCCTGCCCGACTGGACCGATCAGACCTGCGACCTGATCGTCGAAGCCCGGACGGCCGGGGGGCCGGAAAAGTCCGACCAGAAAGTGGACCTCAAGCGATCCTTCAAGGTGATGCTCAGCAGCGACAAGCCGGTCTACCAGCCCGGCCAGACGATCCACACCCGCGCCCTCGCCCTGCGCCGGCCCGACCTGCACCCGGTCGCCGACCAGGCCGCCACTTTCTCCGTTGTCGATCCGAAAGGCAACGTCGTCTTCAAGCAGGAGGACAAAACGAGTCCATACGGAATCACCGCCGCCGACTGCCCGCTCGATACGGAGATCCAGGAAGGGCCGTACACCATCCTCTGCAAGACCGGCGACGTGGAGAGCCGGCTTGCGGTGGACGTGCAGAAGTACGTCCTGCCCAAATTCAAGGTGACGGTGACGCCGGACAAGCCATTCTACAAGCCGGGCGACACGATCAAGCTCGCGGTGCAGGCCGACTACTTCTTCGGCAAGCCGGCGGCCGACGCCGCCGTGGACATGGTCGTGACGCAAGACCCGCCCGCCCGCCTGCCCGACCATCTCAGCGGCCGCACCGACGACAAAGGCGCCGTTTCCTTCGATTACATCGTCCCAAAGGGGGTCAACCCTCAACCGGCGGACGCCGCCCACGTCCACTTCCAGGCCACCGTCGCCGACGCCGCAGGGCAGAAGCACACCGCCTCCGCCGAGGTCCCCGTCTCCACGTCGCCGGCTCGCATCGAGGTGATCCCCGAGGCCGGCGAGCTGGTGCAGGGCGTGCCCAACACGGTCTACGTCCTCGTCACGCGCATCGACGGTACGCCGGCGGCGCACGCCCACGTCGCGCTGACCAGGCGCAATAACAACCAGAACAACGGCCCGATCGCTCCCGACCAGAAGGCCGACGCCGACGAGAACGGCGCCGCGTCGTTCTCGATCATCCCTGGCTGGCAAGGCGGCCCGTCGGGAGGGCAAACGTCGCTGGAGGTCGTCGCCGTCGATGACAAGGGGCCGGAGATCGCCCGGCGCGACGTGCGGATTCCGTGCAGCCCGTCCGGCGACTTCCTGGTGCGCACCGACAGGGCGGTCTACCGCGGCGGCGACACGCTGACGCTCACGGCGGTCGGTCCCAGCTCCGGCGCCGTGTTCGTGGACTTCATCAAGGACGGCCAGACGATGCTTACGGACACGCTGGAGATGGCCAATGGGCAAGGTCAGGCGTCGGTCGATCTGCCGGCCGAGTTGGCCGGCACGGTGCAGGTCGTCGCCTACCGCATCGACGCCACGGGCCAGCCGGTGCGCAAGACGCGCGTCGTCTACGTCCGGCCGGCCGACGAAGTGCATATCGACTGCACCCTCGACAAGCCGGTGTACAAGCCCGGCGACCGGGCGACGCTGCATTTAAGGCTGACCGACAGGGCCGGCAAGCCATGTCCGGGAGCGGTCAGCCTGGACGGCGTGGACGAGGCCGTGTTCGCGGTGCTGCCGCAGCGGCCGGGCATGGAACAGGACTTTTACACTCTGGAAGAGGACCTGATGGCGCCGGTCAACCGGATTCATCCGTGGTCGCCGAACGAGGCCGGGTCGCAGCGCTTCCAGGAGGCGCTGTTCGCCGCGGCGTCGCGCGTGGACGTCACGCAGCCGAATCCGCCGCCGCCCGGCGTCCTCGATGGGGGAATGCCGCCGCCGGTCGTCCCCAAGGCGGTCGCGCCGGGTGTTCCTCCGCTGATGGATGAGATCGTGCCGGCGCCGGCGGCAGGAGCGACCCATACCCTCGTCGCCCAGACGTATCCGGCCAAGGTCCAGGAGACGGCGAAGGAGCGCCAGGAAGGCCTGGACCGGATGACATGGCTGTGGATGCTGCTCGTGCCCGCGGTCGCCGCCGCGGCCCTTCTCAGCTTCTGGCTGTTCGGGCAGTCGAGCGTCCTGGTCAAGAGCCTCGTCACCGGCTACGTCGTGATCCCGCTTGCGCTGGTCGCACTGGTCGCCGTCGCTTTTCGGGGGGAATTCGACTCGGACAGGTTCCAGGCCGCCGCCGGCATGGCCCCGCCGATGGCCGCGGGGAAGGCGATGCGTGAGGAACGAGCAGACGTGCGTAATCTGGGAGACGCGGATTTCGCCAATCTGCCCATGATGGCCCCGCCGGCCCCGCCCGGTGCGGCGGACGCCAACGGCTTGGGCGCCCCGCCGCCGCGCGTCCGCCAGCTGTTCCCCGAGACGCTGGTGTGGCGGCCGGAAATCGTCACCGACGATCACGGCGACGCGACGCTGCCGCTCGACCTGGCCGACTCCATCACGACGTGGCGGCTCAGCGCCAGCGCCGTCTCCGCCGACGGCAAACTCGGCGCCGCCCAGCTGCCGGTCAAAGTCTTCCGCGATTTCTTCGTCGATCTCAACCTGCCCGTCGCCCTGACGCGCGGCGACGAGATCGGCGTCCCGGTCGTGGTCTATAACTATCTCGATAAGACGCAAATCGTCACGCTCACCCTGGCCGACGACAAGGAGGGCTGGTTCACACGGCTGGACGGCGCCGAGCAGCGGCTGGATCTCGGCCCTAACGAGGTCCGTTCCGTCCGCTATCGGCTGAAGGTCGAGAAGGTCGGCGCCTGGACGCTGACCGTGAACGCCAAGGGCGCGGCCGACGGCGACGCCGTCCAGCGGCCCATCGAGGTGCTGCCCGACGGCCGCCGCGTCGAGGACGTCGTCAACGGCACGCTGGAGAAACCGGCCGACGTGACGCTGACGCTGCCCGAGGACCACATCCCCGGCAGTGCCAGGGCGTTCGTCAAGATCTACCCGTCCAGTTTCAGCCAGCTGGTCGAGGGACTGGACGGCATCTTCCGGATGCCCGGCGGCTGTTTTGAACAAACCTCCTCCACGACGTATCCGAGCGTGCTGGCCCTGGATTATCTCAAGCGAACCGGCAAGAGCGGCCCCGCCGTGCGGCTCAAGGCCGAGGGGTACATCCGCTACGGCTGCCAGCGGCTTCTTGGCTTCGAGGTTCCTGGCGGCGGTTTCGAGTGGTTCGGCCGGGCGCCGGCCAACAAGACGCTGACGGCTTACGGCCTGATGGAGTTCAGCGACATGGCCCGCGTCCAGGACGTGGACCCGAACCTGATCGCCCGGACGCGGAACTGGCTGTTGGCGCAGCGCCGGCCGGACGGCTCGTGGGACCCCGAGGCCGGTCGGATGCTCGACGAGGACCTCGGCGGCGTCCAGGCGTCGGAGGACGCCCGTCTGTCGGGGACGGCGTACATCGCCTGGGCTGTCTTCGGCGACCCCAACGCGAGCAGCCAGGCTTCCGTCACCTTGGGCTACCTCAAACGTCATGCTCCCGAAACCATCCAGGACGCGCACACGCTGGCCCTGGTGTGCAACGCCCTGCTGGCCGCCGACGAGCACAACGCCGACGCGGGGCCGTACCTCGATCGGCTGGAGTCGATGAAGAAGTTCGACGGCGCCGGCAAGTTCGCGTGGTGGGAGCAGCCAGCGGGCGCCCGGACGACGTTCTACGGGTCCGGCCGCAGCGGCAGCGTCGAGACGACGGCGCTGGCGGCGCTGGCGCTGATCCGGGCCGGCCGCAACCCCGACACGGCGCGCAAGGCCCTGGCGTGGCTGACGTCACAGAAAGATCCCACCGGCGCCTGGTACTCGACGCAGGCCACGGTGCTGGCGCTGAAGGCGCTGCTGGCGGGGACCGGCAAGCCGCTGGGCGGCGACGCCGAGCGCGTCGTCGAGCTGCGGCTGGACGGCGAGCTGATCGACACGCTGCGGCTGCCGGCCGACCAGGCGGACGTGCTGAAACAGGTGGATTTGTCGGCGCGGCTCAAGCCGGGCAAGCAGACCCTGACGGTATCGGAGGCGCACGGCTCGGCGATCGGCTTCCAGTCGTCGTTCCGCTACAACGTGCCCGACGCTGGCGTGCGGAACGACCCGCTGACCGTCGATTTGACCTACGACCGCACGGAGCTGGGCGTGGGCGAACAGGTCCAGGCGACGGCGAAGGTGAAGAACCAAACGGCCGCGGCGCCGATGGTGATGGTGGAGCTGCCGATCCCGCCGGGGTTCGCGCCGTCGGCCGACGATTTTGCGGGCCTCGTGAAACCGGGCGGCAAAGTCGCCAAATATCAGATGGGACCGCGGTCGGTGCTGCTGTACTTGACCGGCCTGGGCAAGGGCGAGACGTTGACGGCGACGTACCACCTGCGGGCGACGACCCCGGTGAAGGCGGCGGCGCCGGGGGCGCGGGCTTACGAGTATTACGATCCGGATGTGCGGGGAAGCAGCACGGGAACGCGGTTCACGGTCACGGCGCGGGAATGAATAATCCGAGCCGCGCACGCAGCGGAGCGGAGTAAGCGGGGGCGGCTGCTTACTCCGTTCCGCTGCGCGGCTCGGACGGAAACGATGCTCGGACGGAAACGATATCACGTCAGCATATCCAGGAACCCCTGCAATTCCCCCGCGGCGTGGGCGTCGCCGGCCTTCTGCGCCGCGGCGACGCCGGCCCGGTAGACCGCCCGCGCCTCGTCGTCGCGGCCCAGCCGCGCCAGCACCTGGCCCGCCTGCAAATAACCCGGGACGTAATCCGGCGCCGTGCGCAGCAGCTCGGCGAACTGCTGCGCCGCCGCCTGGTCGTCGCCGCCGCCGGCGTAGTCCATCGCCAGGCCGTAGCGCAGGAACGCATCGTTCGGGTCCAGCGCCAGCATCTCCTCCAGCCGCTGCCTGCGCGACTTCACCGCCATGTCCGGCCCTCCGCCATTCGCCGTTTTCCCTGTCGTTTCCCCGGCCTGTTCTACCCCACCCCCGCGCCAGGGGCAACCCACGCACAACCGGCGCCCGCCGCACAGCCGGCAGTCCCCTCCTCCCGCGTGCGGCCGTCGCCTCCCGTCCCCGATTTCCCGCGGTGCAAGGATGGCGGCCGGGTCGCCGTTCAGCCAGCGGCGCGTCCCGGCCGATTTGAGCAATCGACCCCCCTCTGGAAGCGAGTCCCTGCCCCACCGTGTGTGCATAGCCGAGAGGCGACATGAGAACGCACCTTTCCTTGCTGGCCTTCCTCGTCCTGACCGCACCCCTGGGCGCCGCCGAGCCGCTGCTCACCGGCCCCGCCCTCGTCCCGCCGCAGGCGCCCGGCCGCGCCTGGAACCCCCGCCAGACCCCCGTCGTTGAGGTGGTCAAGCGCCTCCGCAACGCCGTCGTCAACATCCACAGCGAACGCGCCGCCCGCAACGACGCCCCGGACGATTCCTCGCCCCTCTCGACCTCCCAGAACCACGTCAACGGCATGGGCACCGGCATCATCATCGACCCGCGCGGCTACATCCTCACGAACCAGCACGTCGTCGAGGAGGTCAGCGCCCTGCACGTCCGCCTGGCCGACGGCACAAGCCTGCCGGCCCGCGTCGTGGCCCGCGACCGCGACGCCGACCTGGCCCTGCTCAAGGTGGACGCCGGCTATCCCCTCACCGTCGCGCCGATGGGCACGGCCAGCGATCTGATGGTCGGCGAGACGGTCATCGCCATCGGCAACGCCTACGGCTACGAACACACCGTTTCCGTCGGCGTCGTCAGCGCCGTCGGCCGCGACGTGGCCCTCAACAAGGACGTGTCGTACAAGGCGCTGATCCAGACCGACGCCAGCATCAATCCGGGCAATTCCGGCGGGCCGCTCCTGAACATCAACGGCGACGTGATCGGCGTCAACGTCGCCATCCGGGCCGGCGCCCAGGGCATCGGCTTCGCCATCCCGGTGGACGCCGTCGTCAAGTCGGCCGCCGCCATGATGGATTCGCGCGTGGACGGCGCCGGCCTCGGCCTGGCCGTGAAGGACGACGTTCAGACCGGCCGCGACGACGGCGGTTTCCGGCGCGACGTGGTGGTGGAGCGCGTGGACGCCGGCGGGGCGGCCGCCCGCGCCGGATTGCAGCGCGGCGACGTGGTCCTGCGGGTCGGCGACGCGGCCGTCGGCAGCAGCCTCGACCTGGAGCGCGGCTTCCTGGAAAAGACGGCCGGCGACCGCGTGCCGCTCACCGTCCGCCGCAACGGCGCCGAGCAAAAGACCGAGCTGGCCCTGGAGGCGGTGCGCACGACCGTCGCCACGTCGGCCCCCGCGGTCGGCGACGACTTGATCTGGCGCAAGCTGGGTCTGAAATTGCGGGCCGTCTCGGCGGAGAGCGTCAACCACGACAACCCGCAGCTGCAAGGCGGCCTGGTGGTTACGGACGTGCGGGCGGACGGCCCCGCGGTGGACGCCGGCGTCCACAAGGGCGACGTGCTGATCGGCCTGCACCAGTTCGCCATGACCACGCCGGACAACGTGCTGTACGTCCTCAACCTGCCGGAGCTGGCCACGCTCAACCCGCTGCGCTTCTATATCCTCCGCAGCGGCCAGGTCCACAAGGGAACGCTGGCGACCGCCGACTGATTCCCGATCGCTGTCTCTTCCCCTCCCTTCCCTGCCGCCGGTCCACGGGTATGCCGTGGGCCGGCGGCGTTTTTTTTTGCACATCGAACGGCGGTTAGCCGCGACGCGGAGCGGAGCGCTCGGGAAAGCGCTCCGCTGCGCGTCGCGGCTAACCGGGTCTAACATTGTCTATTTACCGCCCTTCCAGCCGCCGATCATTGGCCATTTCCCTCGTTTCGACGCCGAAAAATGAACCAAAATCAGCCAAAATCGTTTGACCGCTGTAGTGAACGTTTATATAGTAACGATATAAGGTCATGACGGACGGAGCAACGAGAGACGACGACGCCCGAGGAGGGGAGGAGCGACATGGAAAGCTGGCGCAAGGTGTGGCGGGACGGTCTGGAGCCGCTGCTCTCGACGGGCAGCCTGGAGGCGTTGCGGCGCGGCCTGGCCAACGACGATCCGCGGCTGCTGCAAGGGGCGACGACGACGCCTCCGCCGTTGCAGTGCGTGCAGGACTGGCCGGTCGAGGCCGCCTGCGCCCTCGGCTACTGCGGCTGGGAGGGCGATGGCCTGGAGACGGTCGCCGAGGTCGAGGAGTACTTCGCCCGGATGTGTTTTGAAGTCGATCAGCGGCTGGGCGAGCCGGCCGGCTGCCGCTGGTTCCTGAACTGGTACGACGAGACGCCGCGGGACGAGATGCGTCGGCTGCTGCTGGCCGAGGTCAACCGGGCGCTGGCCCGGCGGCAGGGCGGGGCCGAGGACGAGGACGAGGCGGCCGAGGGCGGCGAGAGCGCCGCGGCCTGAATCAACCGACGAAATCGAACACCCACTCAATCGGTCCTCTGGAATAGGATGGAGCAAGCCATGATGTGTCGCCACTGCCAGCGCGTCCGGTCGAACCGCCCCCGCGGCCTCTGCTGGTCCTGCTACTACACGCCGGGGGTGCGCGCGAAGTACCCATCCACGAGCAAGTTCGCCCGCCGCGGCGTGGGCGACTTCAACGGCCGCGCCGCCGTGGCAGTCCGGCCGACGTCGGCCATCCCCGGCACGCCGGAGAAGGTGGCGGTGCTGGAGGAGCGGGCGCGCCTCGGCCTGTCGCTGTGGCACCCGCACGACGCCCCGATGGACGTCGAGAGCCGCCAGCTCGGCGTCGCCTAGACGATCGCCGCCCCACTTCCCACAAAGAGAGTGGCGAGTGGCGAGTGGCGAGTGGTGAGAGAAGACAGCCGGTCTTTTCTTCATTCGCCACTCGCCACTCGCCACTCGCCACTTGGGGGGGAGATGGCGGACGATCAACGGCGGCGGCGGAAGAACGCGGCGTTTTGCGCGGCCCTTGCGGCGCTGCTCCTGGCGCCGCACCTGTTCACCGGGACCCCCGATTCAAAGTACCCCGTCTTCGGCCCGGCCCGCGTCCTCAGCGACGACGAGCCGCACTATCTCCTCCTCATCAACAATCTGCTCGATGGCCGCGGCCTCGACCTCGCCGGCGGCTACGCCTCCGTCCACGCCGGCGGCCAGGACGCGGGCCGGTTCTGGTCCGTCTGGCGCACGCTCGACCACCACACCGTCTTCCTCACCGACGGCCGGCCCCGGCCGTGGAACACCATCTACCCCTTCACGGACACGCATTGGACGAAGGACGCGGCGGGAGTCGTCCACCCGGTCCCGCGGGCCGGCGCCGGGCCGCCCTCGGGCGCCCCGGAATACTCCATCCACCAGTACGGCGTCGCCTTCCTGCTGGCGCCGGTGCTGTGGCCGTTCCGCGGCACGACCTGGCTGGAGCCGGCCGCCCTGCTCTGCTCCGGCCTGGCCGTCGTCGCCGCCATGCTCCTCTACCGGATGCTGCTGCGCTGTTTCGCCGCCGACGATTTCACGGTCAACGCCGTCACCGGCGTCGCCTTCCTCGGCTCGCCGGTCTGGTTCTACGGCCGGTCGCTGTTCCTCGAAGGGCTGCTGACGTTCTGCTCCGTCGGCGCCTACGCTCTGGCGCTGCGGAAGAAATGGAGTTTTCTGCCCGGAATTCTCGTCGGAATCAGCCTCCAGCTCAAGGCGCACGAGGCGCTGGTCGGCCTGCCGCTGCTCGCCGACGTGCTGCTGCGGCAGGAGTGGCGGCGGGCCGCGTGGATGGCGCTGCCGATCGCCGGCTCGGTCGCGGTCCTGCTGGGGCTGAACGCGGCGCTGTACGGCTCGCCGCTGACGCCGCCGCAGCCGTTCGTGCCGACGTACCCGTGGGACGGCTTCACGGGGCTGCTCTTTTCGTCGCAGTGGGGGCTGTTCCTTTTCTGCCCCGTCGCGGCGCTGGCAATCTTGTGCTGGCCGGCGCTGCTGCGCCGGCACGGCCGGCCGGCCGCCGTCATGGCGTCCGGCTTCGCCCTCTATTTCCTGCTGATGATGTGCTACGTCGGCTGGCACGGCAGCTACGGCCCGCGCCACCTCGTGCCGGCGCTGCCGCTGCTGCTGGCCGGCCTGGCGGCGCTGCCTGAGATGCAGCCCTACCGATACGCCGCCGTCAAGGCGCTGGCGTGGGGGCTGACCGCCGTGTCCGTCGTGGTCAACGGATTTGGCGTGTTCTGTTACTCGCAATTCTGGCGCGCAATCCCTACTGGCAAATCCTGGATCTGCTGCGGATTTGGCCGCGGCGTTAGGCGAAATAGTTCCTCAATCCGGCAGCACCGTCACCGTGCCGCGGCCGCCGTCGATGCGCAGCCGCTGGCCGGTGCGCAGCCGCCGCACCACGTCCGGCAGCCCCGCCACGGCCGGCAGTCCGAACTCGCGGGCCACGATCGCGCCGTGCGACAGGACGCCGCCCGTCTCCATCACCAGCCCTTTGGCCCGCACGAACAAAGGCACCCATGCGGGATCGGTTGAGGGGCAGACGAGGATGTACGGCTCGGCGGGGACGGCGTCCGTCCGCGGCTGGTCCAGCACCAAAGCCGGCCCCTCGGCGACCCCGGCCGACAGCGGCGCCCCCTTCATCTCCTCCGCGCCTGCCACGACGATCGGCCGGCCGATCGCCTCCAGGTCGTCGCTGAACAGCACCGGCGGCGCCTCCAGGCTCAGCGCCGCCGTCCGCCGCCGCCGCCGCCGCCCGATCAGGTCCGTCAGGTCTTCCCCGGCCGTCAGCCGCGGCAGCTCCTCCGGCGTCAGGAAGAAGACGCCGCCTTGCAAGCGATAACGGCGATCGATTTCGAGGAGAACGCGGCGGATGAGGGCGTAGCCGCGCATCAGATAGTGCTTGGCCGTCTCGCGCAGGCCGACGTAGGTTTGCAGAGCGACCACGTCCGGCTGGAGCGGCTGGAGGTCTTCCGACGTGAACTTGCCCTCGGCCAGGAGCGCTTGCCACTCGGCCGCGGCCGCCTGGCCAGCCGCCTCCGGGTTCGCATGCCCCTGGCCCTGAGCGGCGACTTGCTCCAGCGCGGCGGGATCCTCGGACCAGCGCGGTTCGGCGAACTCCATCTCGCGGCGGCCGCGCCAGCCGAAATGTTGCAGGAACACGGCCCGGTCCAGCCGTCCCGCCGCCAGCTCGCTCATGGCGCCGCCCAGGTCGGCCTCGGGGTCGGGCCGCACGCCGGTCGTCAGCGCGCCGACCGCCGCCGCCACTCGGCCGGGGCCGAGCCGCACGCGCAGCTTGTTCTCCACGTCGCGCATCACGATCCCGGCCAGGACCGTCGGCTTGAGGCTCTCGCGGCGAAGTCCACCAGCGTCCGGCGCGTCCAGTGCTCCAGCCGTTCCAACAGCGCCGGCGCGTCCAGCGCGGCGAGGTCTTCCGTCTCCCCCTTGGCCGCCTCCGCAGCGAAGGCGGGCAGCACTTCACGGCGAAAGCGCCCGGCGAACTCGCGCGTCATCCGCGACAGCTTCATGCCGGACGCCACCGACTCGGCCACGAGAAACGGCAGCCGGAACGGCAGCGTCAGCCAGAACGAGGGCCCCCAGCGCGCGACGTTCAGCCGCGGCATGGCATAAAACGCCTTTTGCGGATCTTTCTTGATGGCAGCGAGGGAATGCTCGTAGGGCAGCCAGCCGGCGTAGAAGCGGAGGTCGCGGTTGAGGTTGCAGTAGGGTCGGCCGGCGATGAGGTCGTAGGAGCAGTCGTCGTCCACGGACGGGTCCGGCTTGAAGCCGAGGTCGCGGTACATCTGGCCGTAGCCGCCGCGGCCGGACATGAAGCGGCGGGTGATGGCCCAGGTCATCGGCGTCGGCTCGGGCAGCGACTCGGCCAGGTTGAAGCGCGCCCAGACCGTGCCGCCGGGGTCGGCCCTGGCGGCCAGCGCCGCGACCTCCTCGCGCCGCACCTGCTCGCGCTCGTCGGCCCCGGCCGCGGTGATCGGCCGGGCCTGGAGCAGCCAGAAGCGGCCGTCCGCCCACGCCCATTCCACGTCGCGCGGGCCGCCGTAGAACGCCTCGACGCGCCGCCCCAATTCTGCCAGCTGCGCCAGCCGGGCGTCGTCCAGGCAGGGCCGATTCTGCATCTCCGCGGGGACGTCTTTCTGTCCTTCGGCGGTCGTTTGAGTCGTTTTTGGGTGAACGTGGCGTTCGAGGACGGCCCCCGTGTCGCGGTCGAGGTGGAAGCGGTCGGGCGTGACGCGGCCGGACACGACGCTGTCGCCGAGGCCCCACGACGCCTCGACGAGCATCCGCCGGCCCTCCGGATCGAGCGGGTCGCGCGTGAACAGGACGCCGGCGACCTCGGCCGGGACGAGTCGCTGGACCACGACGGCCATCGCCAGTCCGTCGTCGCTGACGCCCTGATGCTTGCGGTAGGCGACGGCGCGCTCGGTGTCGAGCGAGGCCCAGCAGCGGCCGACGGCGTCGCAGACCTGCTCGTCGCCCTGGACGCCGAGGTAGGTTTCCTGCTGTCCGGCGAAGCTGGTCACGGCGCCGTCTTCGGACGTGGCGGAGGAGCGGACGGCGACCGGCCCGCCGCCGAGGCCTCGGTAGGCCTCGGCGATGCGTCGGCCGAGTTCATGGCCGTCGGTGAGGGCCTGGCCGCGCCAGCGGCGGAAGGCCGCGCTGGTGACGCAGAAGCCCAGCGGCACCGGCAGGCCGGCGGAGGCCATGAGGCCGAGGCTGAGGCCCTTGCCGCCGACGGCGTCGATGTCGGAGGCGGTGATCTCGTTGAAGGTGCGGAGTTCGGTCATGCGTTGGAGGTCCGCCGTTAGATGCGAAGGGCCGGGGCGTCACAGATTCAGCTCATCCAGGCTTTTCAACTGCAACACTTGGCTGATGGCGGCCTTGAGCAATGCGAGATCCGACACGCCCTCGATCCGCTGGGATAGCGCCTCCGACAAGGGGGCGAAGCGCAAGGAAAGCAACTGTCTCAGCATCTCGCGGTGGGCGATCAGCTGTCCTTCGACGCGCCCCTCGACGCGCCCCTTCACGACGCCCTCTTCAATCAGCGATTCCGCAATCGTTTGCGCCATGGCTTCCACCCTCTTCTGAAGAACGGGATTCGTCTGGCTGGCCACCGCGATCGCCGTCAGGGCGTCGCGCTCCACGGCGGGCCGTCGCGCCTGCGCCCAGCTCATCACCGCCCGGTACAATTCTTCCCAGCGCTCCAGGTCCTGTTCGGACTCCGGCCTCATGCGCCGCCAGGCTTCAGCGCACACCGAATGGAAATCCGGCGCTTCCTCCCCGATGGCCCGCATGACCGCCAACAGCTGGAGCCACTGCGCACCGCTATCCAGGAGCGCCTGGGGCGTGCGTTCCGACAGGTTCCAGAATAGCGGCTGCCACGACGGCGCGAAAGCGTGAAACGCCGCCGGTTCGCTGAGCATCTCCGCCAGCGTGCGGTTGCTGCCCCACGGGACCGACCCGGTGTAAAGGACGATCGGCAGCACGGGGTATAGACGCAGGGGCGGCTTCGGCCGCGCCGCCTTCTCCCACGCGCCCCATTGCTTCTCCCAGAATGCGACGGCGTAAAACAGCATTCGCAGCGGCAGGACGGGGTCGGTGTCGCTCTGATGTTCGACCAGCACGTACACCAGCGCCGGAATTTCCTCCGCGCCGGCGCGGTAGGGGATCTCGAAGGGTAGGTCCGCCTCGCGCCGCCGCCAGTCGGGGAGCACGATTTCCCGATCCACCAGCCGCGCCCGGTCGCAGTCGAAGCCGTCGGCGAGGTCCGGCACGACTTCCCGGAGGAAGGGCGCAGGTGCGGCGGGCGGGGCAACGTCTGGCGGATGATGCGATCCGCCAGGTTGCGCGGCGGTTCGTCGGCGCTGGTCATGGGGCCGGTTCCCTCGCCGTCACTTCGCGGCCGGCCGCTTCGTCACGTCCTCGACGCAGAACAGCACGCCGCGACGGAAGAAGTTGAAGCCGCTGCCGAAGTAGATGCTCCGATGTTCCACGTCGCCGTCCTGACTGACCACCACCGTCGGCGCCGAGAACAGCGCCGGGTTTTTCCGCCCCGTGCCCAGATCGAGCCGCCACAGCTCCGCCCCGGTGGCCGGGTTGAGACAGTACGCCATGCCCTCTTTATCCACGTCGCTGGCCACGACGTACAGCGCCTCGCCGCAGCCGCACTCCGGGCAGCGCACCAGCGCCGGCGACGCCACCACCGGGCCGCCCAGGTCCTTCTTCCACAGCACCCGGCCGTCGGTTCGGTCGAGACAGTAACAATTCCGATCGCGGGAGGCGAAATAAACGCAGCCGCGGTCCACCGACACGCGGACCTGGACGCCGTCGGCCGCGTCCCGGCGCCATACCTGCGCCTCCCGTGCCCGCGTCGAGGCACAGCACGGCGCCGGCCGGCTTGTCGTCGCTCTCCATGAAGTTGCCGTTGCCGACGGGGACGTAGATCCGGCCGTCCGCCACGGCCGGCTCGCCCCACACCGGCAGGTCGGTCGGCCGTCGCCAGATTTCCTTGCCCGTCGCGGCGTCCACGCAGAAGGCGCACGTCTCCTTGTAGGCGTCGCCGACGCCGCTGCCGCAGTAGATCCGGCCGCCGACCAGCACCGGGTTGGCGTCCACGTGCAGCCCCTTGAGGCGCACGTTGTCGTCCCAGACCGGCGCCCCGTCGTCGGCGCGGACACAGTACAGGCCGTCGTCGCCGGCCCCGAAATAGACCTTGCCGTCCACCACGCACGGCGACGACTCGGTGTGGCTGCGCGTCGGGAACTCCCAGATTTTCTCCAGTGTATCGGCGTTGAGGCAGAACATCTTGCAGTCGGAGTTCTGGTGAAAGCCCTCGCCGACGTAGAGGCGGTCGCCGACGACGAACGGCGCCGAGAAGGCGTTCTTCATCTTGCCGCCGTCGTTGAAGGCGTGGAGGACGGCCCCCGTCGCCCGATCCAGGCAGTAAAGCGCTCCGGATTGGTACTGTTCGCCGTGGACGGCGCCGACGTAGACGCGGTCGCCGACGACGCGCGGCGGCGACACGATCCACGACGACGGCTTGGGCTGGAACAGCTCGCGGACCTCGCCGAGCCGGGTGACGCGCTCGCCGGCGTCTCTCACGTCGGCCACGGTCCCGCCGCCCTTGTCGCCGCCGTTTGACGGCGCGGCCCGGCCTTCGGGCGCCAGCGTAAAGGAGAGGGCGACGGCCACGAGCAGCATCACGCCGAGGAGGACGCCTTCGCCGGGCAGGCCAGGCCGCGGGGCGCGTTGGCGGGCGACCACCCAGCGGAGGTAGCAGGCATGCAGGGTCGCGGCCCAGACGCCGGCCGCGAACAGGACCACGGCCTTGGCCTGGACGCCGAACTCGTCGAGCGACCGCGGCAGGAAGAACGCGCCCGCCAGGAAGAGCAGGCTCAGCACGCCCAGCGCGATCATCTCGCCCCGGTACGGCGGCTCGAAGCCGGCCGGCTTCGGCGGCGGGAAGAACTCCACCGTCCGCGCCATCGGCCGGCTCCAGGTGAACTGCGTGGAGGCGGGAGGCGAGCCGGGGGCGTAAGCCCCCGGATTCTGCGGCACGCAGGGCGGCGCCGCGGGAGCGAGTCGCGCCGCGTGTTTCCGCCAGGCGAACAGGGCGCCGCACACCGTCACCAGCGACATGACGAGCCACAGCGCCGCTGGCGTGCCCCACCAGGACGTGATGAGGTACGAATTGAACCAATCCTGGAGGAACAGCAGCAGGCTGTTGATGCTCAGCACGGTGAGCGCCGTGGTCCAGCGCCGCAGCACCAGCATCAGCCCGCCGAACACCGCCGGGAACAGCATCGCCAGGAGCGCCAGCGGCCCCACCACCAGCATGGGGATGACGCCGAAGACCGGACCCCTTGCAATGGGGAGTGAGGAGTGAGAAGTGAGGAGTGAGGAGTGAGGAGAAAAAACAAGCCACCGCGACCCTTCTTCTCTCCTCACTCCCCCCTCCTCACTCCTCACTTCTTCCTTGTCCTTCGGTTTGTCCGGCGCCTCGACTTCCGGGCCGATGCCGGGCTTCTCCTTGAGATTGGGGTCGGGCGGGTCCGCCTTGCCGGCCAGGGCGTCCACGACGACCTGTTTCATCTCGGCCGTGGTCCCCTTGTAGGTGCGGCGGAGGTACGGCTCCAGGTGGGTCAACGGCAGGCGCAGCACGTCGCCGTCGTCGTCCTGCTGGCCGGCCATCTGGAACCAGGTGCCGTTGCTGTAGGCGAAGGCGGTCACGCTCTTGCCGTTCTGGTTGACGAAGATGACGAGCGGCAGCTTGGGCGCCACCCGTTTGAGGAGCAGCGGCGTCTCTTTTTTCGTTTGCGAGTCCGCATCGCCGGTGAGGTTGACGGCCAGCTTCTTGAACGGCGGCTTGCCTTTCAGCACCTCGTCCACGGCCAGGACCATGCCCGGCGCGTCGGGGTTGATCGATTCGACGACGGCGGTGCAGATGAAGGGGTTTTCATTGATGGGACCGCTGAGCGGCGTTAGGGCGGTGATGACCGCCCACGCCGGGGCCGTCGCCAGGAATAGAACCACGACCGCGAGAAACGAGGCGCTTTGGCGCATGTCGGAACCCCCTTTTGAGACAGCCGGTATCCGCTGCGTCCATGCCGGCGGCGCTCCGCCCATCTTAACGGCATCGGCACACGGCGGGAAGCGGAGGCGCGGATGTTTGCGGCGAATGGGCGCGACGGCGCGAGCCGGCAGGAGGATTGCATAGTCACAACTTCTTTCGGGCTATGAGGTCAATCGCTTGCTCGACATCCCAGCCCAGGGCGTCGGCGCGTGCGCAGGGGCAGGTCGTCCTCCGGGTCGGCGGTCGCCCGCAGCACTGTCACGACCGCGTTGAGTAGCACGGCGAAGCCCAGCGCCACCCCCGCCTGGGTGCTATAGTGCCGGTCCTCGTCCCACCAGCGATCCTTGATGAAGTGCAAGCCGTTCTCCACCTGCCAGTGGCCGCGCACCGCCGCCAGCAGGCCGTCCGGCGTCACGCACCCCGGGTCCAGGGCGGTCGCGAAGTAGCGCGTCTCCGTTTTCGGATCGGCCTCGCCGCCCCGCGTCTCGCTATCGACCCGCAGCAGGATCCGCAGGCCCGGGAACGACAGCTTCTCCCGGGCGTAGTCGGCGGTCTCGACATCCAGCCACAGCCGCCGCGTCACCACCGCGCCCCCTTTTTCTCGCGTCCCCGCGTCGGCCGTCTCGGGGGTCGCGTCGGCGAACGCCGTTTGCGCGGCCTCGTGCAGATCGGGCTGGTTGTCCTTGATCGCGAACAGGTAGGCGCGGCCGGCCTCGACGATGAGCCGGGCCAGCGGCCGCTGGCAGAACAGGGCGTCGCCAGTCAACAGCCGCAGCGCCGGGTGGGCGGCGAACAGCTCGCCCAGGTGGGCCTTGAGGACCTCCGGCTCGGTCTCCTTGCCGTCGCCGACGGCCCACTGAGCCAGGCAGATATGGGCGTCGTGGGCGAAGACGTTGAGGACGTGGATGGGGTCGCCGTCGGCGTCGTGGCCCTGCTTGCTGGTCTTGCCGTCCACGGCTGCCGTCCGCACCGGCTCGCGGGCGAGCAGGCCGGCCAGCCAGCGGCACAGGGCGTCCTGGAACTCGGCCAAGGAGTAAGCGGCGGTGACGCGCGTCAGGGTGGTGGCGTGGGGGGCGTAGCGGCGGGTGAAGCCCAGGGCCGGGCGCAGGGCGTCCCAGTGGGCCTTGGCCCAGCGGGCGATGGTGGCGAAGTCCGTTTGCCGGCACAGCAGGCCGAGGAAGGTGAGGGCCAGGACGGCGGCGAAGGGGTGGCGGATGCCGCGGCGGCAGCGAGGATCGGTTAGCAGCTGCAAGGCGGCGAGAAGGGTCGTGGCGGGTGCGGCAGACATAGGAGTCCTTCCGGGTGCGGAATAGTCAAAGTGCGTCCAGTCAACAGGATAACGACCAAAATAGACTTTGCAATCGTCCTGCGCGAGCCGGGGAGGTGGTTGCTCCGCCCGGATCGCTTCGCTATGATGCCTGGGTCGTCGGCGCCGGCCCCTTAGCCAAGCGGTAAGGCAGCGGATTGCAAATCCGCCATCCCCGGTTCGAATCCGGGAGGGGCCTCTTCCTCATTTCCCCCTTGATTCCCAGCGAAAACGCTGGAATTCAGGGGGTTTTCGCGCGTTCTGCTGCCGGCGCAGCCGTCCTTCGTTCGTCCACCAGAGTCTACCTGCGCCCCTGAAATCGCTCCTGTTCCGCCAAGCAAAACGCCAAGACGCCGGAGGCGGTTTTGGACGCCGCCGCGGTGTCCGTGCCGGTCGCGCGGAGCAGTTCCGGGGAATTTCCTTGCGGCAGACCCGGCAGCGAATCCAGGGCGGACCGCACGCCGGCAAGCTGCACCCGCGCGTAGTGCTTGAGGGTCGTCTCGACCCGCGAATGCCGCGCCAGCGCCTGAAGGGTCTTCAGAGAGACGCCTGCGTTCTCCATCGCGGAGATGAATTGACCGCGCAGACTGTGGAAGTCGAAGTACCAATTTTCGGCGTCGTGGTAGGCGAACCGGTCGGCCTGTTCCCGTTGGCGCCGTTCTGCCGGGTCCGCCGCCTCCCCGACCCACTTTTGCTTTGCCGCGGCAAGGTCGGCTTGAACCATCTCCGCCGCCTTGTTCCACCACGCGCCGCGCCACAGCCGCTGACCGGCCGGCTTGTCCTGCATCCATTCGCGCAGCAGGTCGGCAAGGTCCGCCCGCAGCGGCAGCACGTCTTCCCGCTTGTGCTTGCTGTAACCGGCTTGAACCGTGACAGTCGGTTCCATGCCGTCCAGGTTGAAAGATTCGGGTTGCAAGCTGGCAAGCTCCTGCGCCCGCAGCCCCGTCCAGCCGGCGACGAGGTAGAGCATAAACCGGTTCGGCCCGCTGATCCGTTTCAGGGTGTCCCCGTTGTACGCCGCGGTCAGGAACTCTTGAAAGTCGTCGTGGGGAAGACAGCGCCGCCGCCGATGGTCTTCAACTTCCGTGTTAAGCGGCTTGAGGGACTGCAAGGGGTTGCGGTCGGCGCGGTCGTCTTCCACCAGCCAGTGGAAGAAAGATTTCGCGTCTCTCAGGTAGTAATTGCTGGTCGTGATGGAAAGCCGCTCGGCACGGCGTTCCTGCGCCAGCCACGCCTCGACCCGCGACGCCTGCACGTCCGCCTGAGACTGGAAACGGCAACCGTCCAGCAGAGCGGAAACGCGATTGACGCTGATGCGCACGTGCTTGGCGCTGTTGTTGCGATCGGCGAGCGCCTGGTGCCAGTCGTCTAGGTGTTCGCGGAGCGGTTTCCCCGCCGCCACCCGCTGCGCTCCCAGCAACCCGATGCTCACTAATCGGTCGCGGGTTCGCTCGGGCAAGGTCGTCAGCCATCGGGACAACGCCGGGTCAATCTGACCGCCGGTCGCACCGTGGTATTCGACCAGCTTGACGAGGTTGCGGCCCATCTCTTCTGACGCCGCTTTGCTGGTGAAGGCGGGCAGCCGGCGCACGGTTTCGTTGTGGTCCTTGAATTCGATGTACCACTTGGCCGATTCCCTGGTGCGGCCCTTGCGGTCGTTGTACGTCGCCCGGAAGAGTCAATAACCCATCGCTCACCTACCTTTTCTTCGCCCGCCGCCGCTTGCCGGCGATGATGTCGAGGTCGAGGTAATCGGCCAGTTTGTCGAGCGTCTTCATCGGCAAGCCGCGCTCCCCGGTCATGAAGCGGGAGAGGGTCGCTTCCGCGATGCCCGTCGCCTTGCTGATGGCGTAGCGCGTCTGCCCGCAGTTCTCGACGGCCTGGCGCAGTTGGTCGCTCAGTTTGATCCGGCGTTCGGCCATGCCGCGCATTCTATCCGCCTGCTTGTCGAAATGTCAAGCATGGCCGCGGAGAGAAGCGCCGGCCTGTTCCATCTCCCGGACGATTTCCGCCAGGGCCAGGGCCTCGGCGCGCTCGCGGGGCAGCCCGCCGTCGTACTCCATGACGGCCGCCCTTTCCTCCCATTCGACGCGCCAATCCATGTCGAGGTCTTCAACCCGGATTTCATAGTCGGGGGCCGCCGCCTCGGGGGGCTGCCGGAACAGGCTTTCGAGGAACGAGGTCGCATCGTACTTCATGGGAACACCTCCGAGCATACCCCCCCAGCATCGACCCCCAGCGCCACCCATCGCCACCCGCTCCGTCTATCCGCGCCTCCCACAGTCACCTGCGGCGTCGCTCGGGTGGCGCTGGGGGGCGATGGGGGGCGATGCCAGGGGATAGGGGTGGGGCAACGCATCGCCCGTGTCCAGGTCGATGCCGTAGTGCAGCTGCACGCGGCGTAGCACCTCCGGCGTCACGTCGCGGTAACGGCGCTCGCCGTGGCTCTTCTTTGGGACGGCGATGCCGTAGGCTTTCAGCTTCCGGCTCACCGTCTGCGCCGCCCACTTGTCGAAGGTCGCCGTGTCGCGTTCCTTCGCCCTGCTCAGGATTTCGCCCGGCGTCGGCTTAGCGCCCGTCCGCACGAAACCGGCGAGGATGTCGAGCAGCATTTCGTCGGCCTCGGGAACCGCGTCGTCCTTGTCGGCATCGACGGCCGCCAGGGCGTGCCGTTGTATAAGCCCCAGCAGCCCCTCCGCCCCGTGGGATTCTACCCACGCCGCCAGCGCCAGGATGGGTTGCCACAGTTCATGCGCCCGGCCGTGGACGCCCTTGGGGCAAACGTCGGTTCGGCCCGCCAGCCCCAGCCAGGTCGGCCCGTGTTCGAGGGCCTGGGCGTGCAGGCCGTCGCGCAGCGCCTGCCATGCCGTCGGGTCGGCGTCGATGCGCCGCGCCGGCTTGGGGGAGCCCGGCGGGCGCGAAACATCATTAGGGGGATGCAGCGCGACGCCAGCGCCGGGGGCAGGCCCGCCACGCAAGCCAGCGCCTTCGGCCCGTACATCTCGAACGCCACGGGCCGGAACGCATCGCCCACCGCCTCCAGCCGGGTCGCCTGCCCGCCGCGCTTGTATCCCGCCAGGAACATGGACAGGATTTCTTGCTGGTCGGGCGTCGATTGCCGCAGCCGCTCCGCCTCATCGAACAGCACCGCGCCGCCGCGGTCGTGCAGCGTGCGGAACAGCGCCGGCCCGGTCAGGTTGGAAGTCGTCATCGGGCGAAAGACCAGCCGGGCCAGAATTTCAAAGACCCGAGACTTGCCCGACCCGAGGGGGCCGCCGACGTACAGGTACGGGACCGCTCCCCACGCCTGAAAGCAGTAGGTCAACATCACCCACAGCGCCAGTGTCGCCGTCGTGCCGCTCGCCGTGTCCGGGGGCAAATCAACGAAGTAGGCCACGCGCTCGCACAGCCGCCGGAACAGGCCGGCCGGGTCCGGCGCGGCCGCGCCGCCGACCCAGGCCCGGCGCCCCTCCCGCGACCAGCCCGACGCCGCCGTGACGGACGGCTCGCCGGGGGAGGGGTGAATCCACAGCTTGCCGCCGCCCGGCAAATCCAGCCATCCGGTCAGTTCTCGTGCGTCCCGCTTGCCGTCCGCCCATCGCAGGTACAGCCGCCACCGCGCCGCCGGCTTGCCGCCCTCGACAAAGACCACCGGCACGGCCAGCCCGGAAACCTCGGGCACGTGAAACTGCTCGGGCCGAACGATGCGCGTCAGGTCCAGCTCGTCAGGCCCCGCCGTCGTCATGGTCGAGGTCGGAGGCGCGGCCGCCAGCCGTAGCAGCTCCGCCTCAATCGCCGCGGGGTCGGCGGCCGGCAGCCTCTCGCAAAGCGCCTTGCTGAATTTCTTCCGCGCGGATGCGCTGGCCAGGTTGAAGTCGTCCAGGTGGACTTGTTCGCCGTTCCGTTGCGCCGACACCCTCGTCCTGCCGTTGCCGAGGCGCTCAGGAACCAGCTCCACGGCGTCCGATGGTTCACCCATTGACCTACCCTCTTTGTGTATTTCTCGCCGCCGCCCGAACCGTCAGGCGCCGCATGGTCGCGGTCCGAATCGCCACCTCCACGTCCAGCCGCCCGCCGCCGGCCCGTAGCCAGGCCCGCGCGTCCTTGACGCCCTCGGGTGGGGCGATGACGCGGACGGCCGGCGCGTACGCCACCAGCACCGACGCCAGGTTGTCCGCCCCGCGCCGGCCCGGTTCGTCGCCGTCCGCCACGACGACGACTTCGGCCGGCCGCCGTCCGCGGACCAGCTCCACCAACTGCTTAATGCCGCCGCTGCAGCTGGGCCGGCCCGCGACGCCGCGGAAGCCCATGTCCAGCAGCGCCGCCGCGTCTGTCGGGCCTTCGCAGATGTAGAGAGGTGATAAACCGTCGCCGTCTGCCGCGGGCAGGAATAGCCCTTCGCGGCCGCCCCCCACGGCGAACTTGAACCCGTTGGGCCGGCGCAGGCGGATTCCCAGCACCGCGCCGCCCGCGTCCCGCATCGGGAACGCCCAGGCCGCGTGTTCCGCCGACCAGCCGACGCTCAGCCGACACAGGCTTGTCACTGACAGCCCGAGGGAAGCGGCGAACTGGTGCAGCCGGCCGGGGTCCGCCGCACGGCGGCAGTCCTCCGCCAGCCGCGCCAGGTCCTCCCGGCGGGCAGGGCGGGTGCTGAACGGAATCACCCGCACGTGGCGGCGTTCCTGTAGCTGCGGCGCACCTTGCAGCCTGTGCAGCCAGCCGGCGTCGCCGACGCGCCGGTTAGACTCAACGCGCTGGCACAGCGTCGCCGCGCCATCCGCGGCGACGGCGCACCAGTCGGGCTTGCCGCAGACGGGGCAGGGTTTCGCGCGGCTGACCCGCCGCCACTGACCATGCGTTGTCATCGCTGCGCCCCCCGCATGCGCTGCCAAGCCGCCCGGTCGGGCGCGCCGCGCGGAGCCAGGATTCCAACTCGTCAAGCAGGTAAACGGGCCGCCGGGCGCCGAGGCGCACCGGCAGGGGAGTGCGGCCCGAGGCCGACAACTTGAACCACTGTGCGCGGGAAATGCCGCACATGAGCCAGGGTTTGGCTGTCGCCAGTGGTCGCTCTTGTGCGATAGCGGTCTTTGTTGTGTCCATACCGCGACTGGAACGCGACAGGGGAAGTGGGTATGCAGCGCCGATGCAGCGCCATTGCAGCGCCGATGCGCGCTAGGTTGGTGGGATGAAGTAGCCTCGGCCGCCGCCGGCGTTGCCGACGCCGTACCACTTTTTCAGCTTCGGAATGATGTGCCGGGTCAGGGTGCTTTGGTCGAGGATGCGCCCTTGTTTTGCGAGAGTGGTGAGGATTTTCGGACCCGTGATACCCTTCCCTGGGGGCTGCGCCTTGATGAGGTCTAATACTTTCTGTTCATGGTCGGTCAGCGGCGGCGGCTTCGGCTTCTCTGGTTGATTAACCATCACCTGCCACATCCTGAGCAGGTCGCCGCGAGCGACCTGAAAGACCCGGAAGCACTCTTGCTGTTCTCTCACGAGCTTGGCTTGTCGTGGCGTCCACGCCGGACCGAACTCGGGGTCGGCTGGTTCTTTTTCTGGCGTGGGCATGGCCGGCGCTTGCCCTATGTGGCGAGAGGCCCACTCCAGGAACGAGTTTCCGAGGCCAACGATTGTTCTGACGCGCTGCTCGGCATCGGTGAAGTTCGCGCCGGCGGCGACCAGCGCCCGAAGCGCTGCGTCTGCCCTTGCGTAGAGGTTCTCTTTTGCCTTCGTCACCTGGGCGCAAACTCTTCCGTCACCTTCAGCCAGTCGTGCTGCCACTGGTATGGGCGACAAAATAGGTCCGCCGCAAGCTTCATCATCACGTCGGCGCTGTCGAGGAGAGCAGAGATGGGGTCGGAAACGCTCGGCTTGTGAGGCGGCATGACACCTATCCTTTCGACACAAGCCAGCCGATCAGAGCGGCGAAGGGCAGGGATGCTCGTCTTGGTCGGCCTCCTGACCGTCACGCCGTCGCCCCGACCCGGGGGCTGCGCCGGCGTCTTCAGTAGCCCTGCCCGTCCCTGTCGCGCACCAGGGCCTTCCACTCGACGAGGTTGACCGGCAGGAACTTCAGCTTCGGCCCGTCTTTCATACTGACCGCGGCGGCGATCTCCCGTCTTCCTCATATGGTCCAAGGAAGCGGCCGTAGCACCCCGGCGGCGGCGAGCGCCTCAAAGTGATGAGCAAGGCGCGAGGCGAACCGAGGGGACCGAATCAGCACCCCTGCCTCGATATTCCGCACGTGTGCCGCCTCCGTGAAGTTCGCCGACGAGACGAAAGCCACCTGCTTGTCCACCACTACGCATTTCGCGTGCAGGCTGGATCGTTTCTCGGCCTCCAGGTCCAGGGAACGCGGGTCATAGAAGACCTCCGGCAGGCGTCCTCCCGGCCATTCGTTCTCGCGGAACCGGCGGGCGAAGCGAGCGAGCAACTCGGCGTCGAGCGTCGCGTCCGCCGGGTGGCGGTGAACGTCCAGGAATAAACGGACATCCAGGGTGGGGATTGCGGCCATCCGATCCGCCAAGGACCGGAAGACCTCGCGGCCCTGGTAGACCGCGTAACCGGCTACCAAGACGGATTCGCAGGCGGAGGAAAACAATTCCCGGACGACGACACCCGTGTCCCGGTTCGCCGCCCCCGGAGCCTCCGGCCCGGTGCATACCAGATCGACGATGTCCGTTGCGTCCAACCGCCGGGACCGGGTGTGGACAATCGCCTCGATTAGCATGGCGATGTGACGCGGCGCCATGCCGTCCTCGGCAAGTTGCTCCATTCGCTGGGCAACGGCAGTGGCCGCCGGCGCCGCGCAGAACCGCTGCACGGCGGCCGGCGTGAAAGGCGGAGACAGCCGGCCCGACCGCAAGGCGGCGGCGACGGCCGACAGATCGGAATCGGTCAGGAGCTGGAACAGGTCGCTCATTGGCTCTACCGCCGGAAAAACTCCGCCCCCAGATCCTCGACCGTCGGCACGACCAAGGCGCGGTCGAGGAAGTCGTTGTACTGCTCGCAAGAGGTCTCCGCGATCAGCACGCAGCCGTGGCACGCGGCGCCGACGAGGAAGCGGCGCTCGTGCGGGTTCGGCGGGTCGTGCTGGGCGCAAACCGGGTCGTTGGAGCAGAGGCCGCCCATTTCCACGGCGGCCTGCAAATGCTCGTTGATCCGCCGCCCGGCCTCGACGAGACCCCCCAGCGTCCCCTCCGCGTCCGACGAGCCGGTGTAAAGAAGAATGCCGTACCCCCCCTCGCCGGCATAGACGCGCTCGCGGATGGCGCTCGCCGGGTAGCCGCACTCCAGCGCCAGCGCCGTGATGAGCAGGTGCGACAGCGAATGCAGCATGATGTACGGCAGCCCGACGAAGCCCCTCTTGCTCTCCGGGTGCTCCTCTTGCCACTTCTTGAAGCCAGCCAACAGCCGAGGCCCGCGCTGCTGGACCTCCGGCCGCGCGAGCCATTCCGCGAGGGCCGACCTCTTGAACCCCAGGAACACCCCTTCGCCGCGGTTCTCGATCGCCGGCAGCCAGGTCGCCTCTCTGGCCAGGGGCGCCGCCTGGGCGCCGGCTTCCAGCTCGCCGTCGATGTCGGGCGTCGCCGGGTCGAATCGCGTGAACTCCACCAGCGCCGCCGCCACCTCACGCAGGCGATGGACCAGCACGACGCATTCCAGGCACTCGGTCAAGGCGCCGGCGCCGGCCCACTCCGACTTCGGCAGGCTGCGCGCGTAGAAGTCCCCGTCCGGCTTGTCCTCGCCGATCTCGTCCTGGCACGACGCCAGAACCTCGATTTCCGCCTCCTTGACCTTCTTGGGCGGCGCCTCGCCGCCGGCCCCCTTGCGGGCCTGGACCGCCCGGAAGACCTCCTCGTCGCTGTAGCCTTCCAGGGCCGCCTTCACGACCGCCTTCTTGCGCTCGTGCCGCACGTCGTCCGCGCTCTCGGCGTATTCGAGGTACTGCCAGACCTGCGACACGATCTTCTCCAGCGATTCGTTCCTGTCCGGCAGGGCGATGACGCGCATGACGCGCGAGAAGTAGGAGTTGCTCGCGGCCCGCACCAGCAGGCGATTGACCTCGTGGCAGTCCGTCCGGGAGTCCGGGCCGAGCCAGGGGCGGGCGCCGTCGCACATTCCCAGCGACCTCCGCTCCCGCTGCGTGGCGTGGACGAGCGGCCGCTGCATTTTGCACTCGCAATGGATGATGATGTCGTTGATGTCCCCCGTGGTTCCGCGCTCGGCGAGCCAGAGCTGTTTCGAGCAATTGCGCATCCCCTCGTGGACAAATCCCCGCCAGTCGATATCCCCAATGTGTCCGTTGCGACAGGCCCGGACGAAGCGCACCGGCACGACGGGATGCCGCTTGCGGCCCCCGTCGAGGTACTCGCCTTTCACGAGGGCGCGTCGGTGAATCAGGGCGCGCGAACGCAGCGGGCCGTCGCTGCGCAGCACGTCCTGCGTGACGAACCACTCGGGGAACTGCCACGCCGTGACGCCCGTTCTCGGCGCCCCCGGTTCGTCGCTCGCCGGGGGAGGGGCGAACAGTTTCAGTTCAGGCAACTCCAGGTGACGCCGAAGTTTCTCGACGAGGCGCGGCTCGTGGATTTCTTCGCCGAGGCCCATCCAGTGGTCGAGGCCGCCGATCAGCACCGATGTTTTGGGGAGATCGACGAGAGAGCCGGGGCCGAACGTCGTCACGATCTGGCTGTGGCGGATCTGGCCATTCGGCGGGGCGTTGGATCGTTTTGTCATTCCTCGGCTCATTCCTCCGCCTCCACCTCGATGTTGTCGAACGTCCGCACCCACAGGTTGACGTTGTGCCTCCACGTCGCGCAGCGAGCGGTTGGCGCGGAACAGCATTCGGTTGGGCGGCTGCCGTTGGAGTTCGGGGTCGAGGAACTGGTAGAGAAGCGGCGGGGCCACGCCTACCTCTCGCTGGTACTGAAGCTCGGACGACTTGCTCTCCAGGTCGCGGGCGATCTTCTCCCATTCGTCGAGCAGTTTGGCGGCCCGGTCCTTGACGCGGCTGCGGAAGCGCTCCGCCTCCGCTTTGGTCATCTTGCGGTGCGACGCGGCCCGTTCGGCGAAGGCGCGGACGACGAAATCGAGCTTGCGCGCTGGCGCAGGATCTCCGTCGCCCCCTTGGCCGGCGTCAGCGGCGTGTGGGCCAGCCGCGCCAGGCCGACCACCGCCCCCGCCAGTCCGCGGTCCAGCGCCCGCGGCGAGAACGGCGTCACGCTGGTCGCCTCGACGCTGCGGTAGAACGACTGGTGATAGAAGGCGAAGCGCTCGTAATGGGAGCGGTCGCGCGGCCGGTGGATGTTCATCAGCGTCACCACGAGGCCCGGGCGGTTGGCGTCGCGGCCGACGCGGCTCGTGGCCTGGATGTACTCGGCGCTCGTCTTCGGCTGCCCCAGGACCACCATCAGGCCCAGGCGGGTGATGTCCAACCCGACCGAGATCATGTTCGTGGCAATGGCAACGTCAACGTGTTCCTTGCCGGGAAACGGCGCCGTCAGCTTACGTTTGGCGTCGGCGACCTGGTCGGTGCGGACGCGCGACGTGAGTTCGACCACTTCGTAGGAAATCCGGCGATCCGCGAACAGCCCCTCGGTCTCGCCGAGGCGCTTGCGCGTGCCGTAGTCCGACAGGCGGGGTCCGACCTCGTCCTCGATGATGCGCCGGCTGCCGCCCAGCTCGCGCAGGCTGTTGAAGTAGCCGAGCAGCGTCATGTAGGGGTCGGCGGGGTTGTCCGGGTTCTTGTCGCCGCCCGCCCCGACATACGCCTTCTGGGCCGCCCCGAGCAGCGCCAGGTAGACGCGCAGCAGCATGACTTTCGGAGACCTCCCCTGGGCGGCGACGCCGAGGTAGAGGCGGGCGTTGGTTTCGTTGGGACGGTGCGTCCGGGCGAAGAACGAATTGCGGCGATCCGGCCCCGGCGGGGGGAACACGTCCACCAAGGCGCGGTTGAACAGCGCCTGAATCTGACCTTCGGCGCGGCGCACCGTGGCCGTCGAGGCGATGATCTTCGGCCGGACCCTCTTGCCGTTGACCTCGCGGGCGCACAGCTCGTCCAGCGCCGTCTCGTAAAGGCCGACGATGGTGCCCAGGGGGCCGGAGATCAGATGCAATTCGTCCTGAATGACGAGGTCCGGCGGCTGCAAGGGGCCGGGCAGCGGCCGGCCCATCTGCGGATGGCAGGGTCCGTAGAAGCCCTGCTTGTCGTAGCGATCCACGCGGCCGAAGAACCCGCCCACCGGGCCGGTCCACGGCATCGCCGCGAACTTGTCCACCGTGGCGATCAGGAAGCACGGCAGGCGGCGGTAGATCGGCTCATCCACGGCCAGGATGGGCAAGGTGTGCTCGCGGCTGAAGGCGCAGTCGCGGTTGACGCAGCGGAGCCTCAGGTCCGTGGGATACTTCTCGTCCGGAGTGAGGTCGAAGGACCCGCGCGGCGTGAACCGCGTCCCGCACCAGGGGCATTCTTCGAGCGGGATGGGGGACGCCTTCCGGCTGTTGTTCTTGTAGGCGATGGTGCGGGACCGGGCCGTGTCCCTGTTGCGGTCCTTGACCGTCCCCATCTCGTTCGGCGTGGCGCCGCGGCCGACCCAGAGACCGATCTCGAACGGCCACTCCCCCAGCCGGTCCACGTCGTTGCGCCGCTCCAGCTCCAGGGCGCACATCAGCGTTGCGGCGCGGCTGAGCTGGTCCAGAGTCAGCAGCCGCAGCGTGTAGCGCATCAGCACGCTCAACCCGGCCGACGTGACGCCGGGATGGCGCAGCCGCCGCAGCACGAGGGTGAAGGCGGCGAGGGCCAGGTACGCTTCCGTCTTGCCGCCGCCGGTCGGGAAGAACAGGAGGTCCACCACCTCGCGGTCGGCGTGGCCGGGGTCGGCGACGCCGGGCAAGTTCATCAGCAAGAAAGCCAGCTGGAACGGGCGCCACTTCGGCGGCGCCAGATCGGCCGGATCCTGCTTCAGCATGGCGCCGAAGCGGCGTCGGTAGGCGGCGGCCATTGTCTTGTTCGCCATGCGGAAGGCGTCGAGGATCGTGGGGTCAGCCAGCAGGGCGATGCCGGCCTCGATGCGGTTGGCGGCGACGCCGGCGTAGTTGAGCAGTTCGTTCGCCGTGGCCTTGCGCTTCTTCTCCTTCGCGGGCACGGTCGCCTTTTGGGTCGTGATCCATTCTCGGTAGCGCTCGACGAGGGCGATCAGCTTCGCGCGGGCGTCGGCCCCGTCCGTGAGGACGGCCAGCCCTTCCATGCTCAACTCGACCCCCTCGATCCGCTCCGGGGCCACGTGTTCGACCTGGGCGCCGGGAATCCAGCGCGTGTGAACTTCGCGGCACAGGCCGCCCTCGCCGAGGACGGCCTGCGTGGCGACGCCGTGGCCGACGGCGTACTCAAAAGCGTCGCGGTATTGCAGGTCCGCGATGAGTTCGTCACGATCCTCGGTCGCCGCGCCGCGCAGGTTGGGCCGAGGCTGGAGCGGCACGTCGCTGCGGACCTCCAGGGCGGCCTGGAAAATGAACGCCTCATCGCGCCGCGGGTCCGGGGCCGGCCGGCGGCGGTTGACGAGGAACACGGACACCGACTGTGTCCCGTCCGGCACCATGTCCTTGAGCGCATCAGTCATGTGGACCGAGCGGACGGACATTTCGAGAAACAGCTTGTCGCTGTTCGGCGCCTCCACCGGCCGTGGGTCAGGATTCCGATCCTGACGGGGGGCGTCAGGATCGGAATCCTGACCCACGAGCCGCAGCGTCACTTCCTCGCGCCGGTCGGTGCGCCGCCAGCGGGCCGGCGGCCCCTGGCCCTCATCCTTGTACGGCTCGCCTTTTTCGTCAAGGGCCTGGTAGTCGCCCCAGCAGGCGGTTACGCGCAACTCCTTTGCCGCTGCCGGAACAAGCAAACTCACGCCGATGGATGACGGAAAGAATGCGCGGCGGGGCGGGGCGTCGGAGGTCGTCGAATCGTCGGCGCCGGCGCTCTCGCGGAGTTCCTCGGCCCCCTCGCCGGCCGTCGCGTCCTCGCGCTGGTCCTCCGGGGCGTTCTGCGGGACGAGGAAGCCCGTCAGATACCAGCGCGACGGCGGCTGCGGCAGCACCTCGGCGAGGTGTTCCGAGTCGCGGTCCGGGCCGATCAGGTCGAGGCCAAGGGCTTCCACCAGCTTGCCGCGCACTTCAATGGGCGTCATGGCCGTTCCTCGCGGTTGGGGCGCGTGGGTTGGAGCATCCATCGCACGTCCGCCGCGCTCAGGTTGCAGGCGGAATCGCTGCACCCGGGCGTAGGGGGGGGTGCGTGCGCCGATTCCGGGAGTCCGCCTCCCTCTCTCCGTCGTCCCCCCGACTGCCGCCGGGCAAGGCCGTAAGGCCGACAGTGCGCGCGACGGGGGTCTGTCGGCCTTACCCTGTCGGGCGCCCATCGGCCCCCACCGGCGTCGCCCCCGGCTGACATCCGGTTGACACCGGCGTCGGCCGGGGCGACATGCGGTGCGCCGCAGGCGGCCGCGGCGGGGCGCACAGTATACCACGGCGGAAGGCGTCTGGGCAGGCGGGGAGGACCGCAACGCGGAAGGGGCGGTGCGCCCACGCGAGGCTATTAAGAGCCTATCCCAAAACCGTCGAAACATCACCAATTTGACGAGAATCGTCATGATCGACGGTGGTTTTGGGATAGGCTTTTAGCCGAAGCCACTGTGGGCGCCCACCGCGCCTGCAATTCCATCCAGGGCCGTTCGATTGTCGCCGACGGGGCGCCGCCTCTTGCCCCCTCCCCCCTTGCGGGGGAGGGTGGGGGTGGGGGGGCAAGGTTCGGCGGCTTCACCCCCCACCCCAACCCTCCCCCGCAAGGGGGGAGGGAGGAAAACCGAACAGCCCTGCAATTCCATCCGTCTCGGAACGTCCCGCCGGATCACACATCGCCCGGCCGCAGCCGATCCTGCGCCGCGTGGCGGACGCGGTGGACGTTCACGACTTGGCCGTCCACGGTGAACAGAATGCGGTAGGCGCCCCCACGCCGGCCGTAGTGCATCTCGCGCAGCTCCAAACCCAGGTCGGCCGCCTCGTCGGCCGACGGGTAGAGCGCCGGGAAGTTTGTCAGCTTGTTGGCGAGGCGCAGCAAGCCTCTGCGCCATCGGACGGCGGCGGCAGGACTGGATTGGGCCAACCACGTCGCCGCCCTGCGGATGTCGGCCTGCGCCCGCGGACCGAAGATCACCCGGAACGCCATCGCTCATTCCTCGCCGGGTTCCAGGGGGAGGTTCAGGTCCTGCGCCAGCTTTTTCAGGAACTCCCGCGCTTCCATTCCCCGCCCGGCCTTCGCGTCCTCGATCGACTCCCGCAGGATCGCCAATTCCTTCTCCCGGTCATACGGCTCCGGCGGCGGGAACAGGCTATCGTCGATGTCGATGTCGTCCTCCGCCGGTTCGACGCGGACTCGCGTCCCTTCCGGCAGGTTCGCCCCCGCGTCCAGCACGATCACCCCATTGACCACGGTGCCTTCGAGCGTCATTTGTGTTCCTCCGCCATCTCGGCTGGGTAAATCGTACCATGCCGCCCGGCCTCACAACAATCTTGGCCCCTCCGGCGGCTTCTTCCCGCCGCGCTTCTTCTTGCCGCCGGCCGCCGCCCCCGCCAGCGCTTCCTCCTCCGCCCGCCGCTTGTTCAGCTCCAGCAGCTTCGCCAGCACCTCGTCGCGGAGGTCGTCCGGCCAGCGGTAGCGCCACGGCTTCTTCCGCGTAGTTCTCAGTTGTCGGTTGTCAGTTCTCAGTTCGCCCTCGGACTCCTCCTCGTAGTCCAGCAGGAACTGACAACTAGGAACTGACAACTGAGAACTCCAGCCATACGCGTCCAGCACCGCCCGGTCCATCGCCGCGTGCAGCTCGCGCAGCCGCACGATGTCGGCCGAGCGCTCGTCGGGGTCGTGGAAGCGGTTGTACGTCTTCGTCAGCCCCTCGGCGTTTCGCACCATCAGCGCCGCCCGGAACTCGTAGTACGCCCGGCCGGCGTCTTCGAGAGTTCTCAGTTGCCAGTTCTCAGTTGTCAGTTCTTCGCTGACAACTGACAACTGAGAACTGAGAACTATTGGGAAGGGGAACGTCTCGAAGCAGTCGGACGGGGTGTAGCGGAACCGCTCTTCCAGCGAGGAGCCGAAGAAGCGAGCCCAGATTGCGTGGACACGGGATTGGAGGATGCAGAGGGCGGCATATGTCGGCAGAACGAATACAACGATTCCTTCTGACACAACCAGGCCCGTCGGCAGGAACGCGAATCCGCCATGCTCACCAACCCGCGAGACGACAATTACGCGATCCAAACCGCGTATTGCGGCAAACAGCGCCGGTGTGGTCTCGCCAAACCGCCACCAATACTTCTTTCGCACCTCCCGTTTGTCGTTCATCCGCTGCGGCTTCACCTTCTCCTCCACAATCGCCATCAAATCCGGCCATCGTCGCGCTTCCGCCTCCGTCATGTCGCCGAAGTTGATGACGTAGCGATGGTGGGCGTGGGTCGGGCTGTCGTTGACCTCCTCGCCGCCGATGTAGGGGAAGATGCGTTCGGCGTTGCGCGGGTCCTTCTCGATCAGCCGGTGCATCTCGGCGATCGGCGAGGCGACGCCGTCCTTGTCGGTGTCGTCGAAGGTGAAGCCCATGCCGAGGACGTAGCTGCCGATGAAGCTCTTGTTCGCGTTGGCCGCCAGCGTCGCCGGGTTCTCGTGGCCGCCGGCGTGGAACAGGTAGGCGGTGATGAGCGGCACGGGGCGGCCGTCGAGAGTAGTTGTCAGTTCCAAGTTGTCAGTTGTCAGTTGCTTCGCTGACAACTGAGAACTGACAACTGACAACTGCTTCCGGACGTGGACCGTGCTGACCACGACGGCGGCCTGTCCCGGCCACTTGGTGCGACGGCGGGCGGCGTAGATCGTGCCGCCGTGCGTGCAGATCCAGCGCAGGCCGGTGGAGCGCGTGTCGCCCTGGGCGATGGTGTTGGTGGCGATCAGGCCGAACGTGCCGCCGCCGCGGACCAGCGTGAAGGCGCGGCGGAAGAAGTGGGCGACGAGGTCGGCGTTGCCGTGCGATTCGGCGTGGACGGCCTTGAGCCAGTCGAGATAGCCGTCGGCGTGGGCGTCGATGATCGTGTTCTTGCCGGCGAACGGCGGGTTGCCGACGATGCTATCGAAGCCGGGATTGTCCCGCGAAAACACCTCCGGAAACTCGACTTCCCAGTGGAACGGACGGATGCCCTTCGGCCCGGCCAGCAGCGCCGCTTCCGCCGCCGTCGGCCGCAGGGTCATGTCGCGTTTCGTCAGATACTCGGTGAGCTGGCCGAGCAGGTTCTCGCGCCGCGTCTGCCGTTTACGGTCGTTGTCCTCCGCGAAGAAGGCCGCGACGGCGAGGTTGCCCACGAAGCGCACCGTGTTCAGGCTTTCCTCGGCCTCGGCCAGTTTCTGCTCCTTGAACGAGAAGAGAACGTCGTCGCCCGCTTCGATAATCACCTGGCGGACGCGCGT
Organism: uncultured Planctomycetaceae bacterium; assembly: GCA_963823075.1. Classification (GTDB taxonomy): domain Bacteria; phylum Planctomycetota; class Planctomycetia; order Gemmatales; family Gemmataceae; genus UBA4732. The sequence goes on along the minus strand of CAWGKE010000010.1, from coordinate 327,224 downwards.
GGCAGCCCGGATGCGGTCCTCGATCTCTTTCTGGTCGAAGGCCCGCTGCGGCGACGGCTTCCAGTGGAACCCGGCGATTTGCTCGCGCGTCAGGCCGACCAGCGAATCGCCGCAGCGGAGGGCGTGGTCGAGGAAGGTGAAGGGGTGGTCCTTGGCCAGCGTCGCCAGCCACAGCGACAGCTTGGCGAGATCGACGGCGATGGGATTCTTGTCCACGCCGTAGAGGCAGCGCTGGGCGACGAGGCGGCGGGCGTGCAGCAATTCGTCCTCGTCGGGCGGGATGGCCGGCGTCCGCTTGTGGGCGCGCCATGACGCGACCAGCGCCTCGGCGAGCTGACGGCACGCCTCGACCAGAAAGGCGCCGGAACCCATTGCGGGGTCGCAGATTTTCAGCGAAAGGATCTGGTCGGGCGTTGGATGGGAACTGGGAGTTAGGAATTGGGGGGTGGGGATGCGCGTTTCAGGGCGTTTTGCAGCGCTTGGAGCATCCGTCCCAGCTGATCCGCCTTCTGCATCAGAGCGTCGGCGGCCTTCTTTTCCAAGAGGGCTACTCGCGCGGAGAGCAAGAGATGGGTCTCCAGCTCCCTGAGGCTGGCCTGGGCCGTCCGCAGGAACTGGCGGTACTCCTTCCGCGAGCCCCGACCGTGGCCCTCCGCGATGTTGGCCGGGATCGACGCGGCCGCCCGGCGAATCTGGCTCGTCATCCCGAAGAGTTCTTCCCGAGGAAAACTCTTCGTCGCTTGGTAGCAATCCGCCGCCAGGTCCATGCCCAGCTGCCAGACTCGAAGATCCCGGTACGATCGAATCTTGTCGTTCATGGAGTTCCTCCTCATTTGCCCCATCTCCCACCCCCGACCTCCCATCTCCCATTCCAGCCAGCACCGGCTCCAGCGCCTTGCGGACGATCGGCTCGGTGAGGCTGCGCGGCGTGTAGTGCGAGCCGGAGCGGCGGCGCTCGTCGCTGGGCTGCAATACCATCGCCCCCGGCGGCACGATGCGCGGCGTCGCCTCGGCGGCGACCTTGCGGCCCAGCGCGGCGACCGCGTCGTTGGGCGTCGTCGCCTCCTTCAGCGCGTTGAGGGCGGCCCCGGTCAGCGTCTGGTCGGTGCGCGTCTTGAGCCACTCGCCGCGCTTGCCGGCCGCGACGGTCAACAGCTCGTCGAGGTTGATCGACGCCGGGGCGCCGTGGGCCTTGGCCGGGCGGACGGCGATGGACCGGCCGGCGGCCTTCTCCAGGCGGAAGCCCATCATCGTCTCGTAAACGGAACCGATGTGTTCCACTTCCAGGGCGCTGTAGGCGAGGCGTTCGCCGTCGAGGATGAGCAGCTTTTCCAGCACGCGGTAGAGAACGCCGTCGGAAATAGTTGGAAGTTGCCAGTTGTCAGTTCTCAGTTCCGAAGGCTGAGAACTGAGAACTGGCAACTGACAACTGCTCAAGAACGGGTAGCGGTCGGGGTCGAAGAGGTGGCCCTTGCGGGCCGGCATCCGCAGCTCCGGGTGGCTGCCGCCGTCGTGGACGAGCCGGAACAGGGTGAGCAGCCGTGCCCAGGCCCCGTAGCGCTGGTCCATCGTGTCGGGGTAGCGGCCGGCGTCGGCGCGGAGCTGCTCGAACAGGCCGGCGACGGAGTAATGGTTGACGAAGACGCCGCCCGACGGCGTCAGGCCGCGGTCCTCGGCGTAGAGGAGAAAGACGAGCCGCAATAGCACCGTCAGCAGCGCGGCGTACACGTCATCGGGGTTGCGGTTCAGCACGTCGCGGAGCAGCTCGCCGTGGCGCTGCTCGTCGGCGGCCTGGAAGCCGCGGAGCAATTCGTACAGCGCCTCCAGCACCTGGCCGGCGAGCTTGGTGGAGACGGTGTTCTGAAAGCGGCGGCTCTCGGCGAGGATGGCCGGCAGGCGCTGCTTCTCCGGCAGGGAGAAGAGCCGCGCCTCGCAAAGCAGCATGTCCAGCGCGGCGAGGATGGGCCGGCCGGCCGTCTCGGTCATGGCCCGGACCGGGAAGGTGACGTGGCCGGACGACTCGCCGCGCGGGGCGTAGACGAGTCGCAGGGACGTTCCGTTGGACAGCAGGCCGATAGGGACGTGCGTCTCGCGCAGCAGCCGCTCGAAGCGGGCCTGCGGGCTGGCGTGCCATCCGGGGCCTTCCTGCGGCGGCGCCCGGTCGAGGTCGGCGCCGGTCGCCAGGGTTTGTATCAGCATGATCCAGGCGGCCGCGCCGTCGTCTCCGCGACGCGCTTCGGGGACGGCGAACGTGGGCCGCAGCGTCTCCTGATAGTCGGTGAGGACGACTTCCAGGGACGACGGCAGGCCCGCTCCGGCGACGAGGTCGGTCGGCCGCCAGCCGAACACGTCGCGCAAGAGATGGGACAGGTCGATGATCGTCGGAACCGCGTCCTCGGCGCCGGGTAGCTGGACGTTCTGGACGTGCTTGAGGAACCGCTGCTGGAGGTCGAAGACGTTGCGATCGACATGGGCCTGGGCGCTCAGCAGGGCGAACGGCGACACGACGAGGCCGACCGGCTGGAGGAAGCCGAGCCATTCCAGGTGAGCCAGGAGTTCAGGGTCCTTCATAGTTCTCAGTTCTCAGTTGTCAGTTGTCAGAGAAGACAACAGCCCGTTGAGAATGCGCCCGACTTCGGCAAGCTGCTCCCCTATCGGATGCGGGTCTACAACGTAGCCGAGTTGCTGAGAGATCACCAGCTGCGTGTCCAGTTCGGCCAGCGACCCTCTCGCCACGCCGAGGAACTGACGGAACTCGCCCTTGGTCAGGCGAGCCTGTCCTTCTGCGATGTTGCTGGGGACCGACACGGCCGCGCGGCGGAGCTGCGACGTCAGACCGAACAGTTCCTCCCGCGGGAATGGCCGAGTCACTTTGTACACTTCGGTCACCAGGAGGATGGCCTTTTGCCAGACGATCAGATCCTTGTAGCTCTGTTTCATCTCACCCACCACCTTTCTTTCTGACAACTGACAACTGAGAACTGACAACTATCCTGTCACGGGCCAGAGATAGACCAGGCCGATGGGTTCCACGCGCCGGGCCTTGACGCGGTACAACTCGCGGATGCGTTCCGGCTCTGAGGCCAGCTCCGTTTCGATGGCGGCGAGGCGCGTCTGCCAGTGGCGGCGATTGGCTTCCAGCTGGCGCGCCTCCTCCGGCTCCATGCCGCGGAGGTAGCGCTGCGGCTCCCGGTACTCGGCGGCCGTCCCCGCGATCCGCTTGCGCTGGTCTTCCAGGATTGAACGCATGGCCTTTGCCTCGCGCTCGCCGCGGTCGAGGAGCTTCTTCTCCGACTCGTCGGCCAGGTCCGCGCCACGGCGCAGCAGGTGCGCGAGCAATTCCTCCACGTCTTGCGGCGCGGCGCCCCGCAGCATTTCGGCGACCTTCTTCGGCGGCTCGCGCCCGGCGGCGGGGAGAAGCGCCTTCTCGAATATGACCTGAGTCTTGACCGACGCCTCGCGGCCGTAGGGGGTGAGGGGCTTGCCCTTCCGCAGCACCGGGTCCACCCAGCGGGCGGAGACCTCGATCAGCTCCTCATGCAGACGAGCGGCGCCGGGACCGTACAGGCAGAGCCGGCCGATCAGCACGACGCGCGGGATCGAGTCCTCCGATTGAGCAAGGCAAGCCCGGCTCAGGTCGTGGTGAACGAACCCCTGCGCGGTGAAGCGGCCTAGTAGGCGCTGGACCACGCGATGCTCTAGGTGGAGCTGCACCACGTCCTCGGTCATCTTGCCGGGATCGTCAAATACGACGGGTCGCAGCGGGGCTTCCCGCCGCCATTCCCACAACTTCTGGTCGCGGCGTCGCGGGACGCGCAGGGCGTCGAGCGTGTCGGCCCAGGTCGGGTCGGCCCCGGTGCGCGCGTCCAGCGCAGGGAACACGAAACGCTGCGGGCCGGCGGCGCCCTCGCCGTCCGGCTTCAGCGGCTCGGCCTTGAGCACTTCCAGGGCGGAGGATAGGGCGGCCCCGAACTGCTCTTCTTTGAATCCGACCCATTCGCGCGAGTCCTCGATGTGGGTGCGAAGGTCGTCCACCTGCGCCTTCAGCTTGTCACGCCGATCGCGCGCCGCCTCCAGCTCTACCTCGACGGCGGCGCGGGCGTCCGCCTCCAGGTGAGCGGCGTCGATGGTTGCCGCAAGCCGGTCGGCGTCGGCGTGGCGAATGCCGTGCCCCAGCACGACGGCGAGCTTCTCCTCGACCACCTGCGACAGGCTCCCTAGTTCGCGCTTGATCGTCTCCGTCTTTCGCACCAGCACCTTAAGGACGCGGTCCTCGGCGCGCTGGGGGTAGACGAAGTAATGGCAGTAAACCTCGTCGTGCTGCTGGAGCTTGCGGTCGATGCGGCCGTTGCGCTGCTCCATCCGGCCGGGGTTCCAGGGCACGTCGAAGTGGAACAAGTTCCAGCACTGCGTTTGCAGGTTGATCCCCTCGCGGGCCGCGTCGGTGGCGATCAGGATGCGGAGCGGGTACTTCGCCGGGTCGCCGTTGAACGCTCGTTTGATGTCTTCCCGCTGTTCGGCGGGCGTCGGGCCGGAGTAGACGGCGACGCGCTGGCCGGCCCGATCCGTCCCTTCCAACGCGGCCTCCAGTCGGCGGCTCAGGTAACGCTGCGTATCCTCATACTCCGTGAAGATGAGGACGCGCATATCATTCCATTTCGGCGGCGAACCGGGGCACAGGTTCTTGCGAATCCAGTCGATCAGGTGACGGATGCGGGCGTCGTCCACGTCGCGGGCCGCCCCGGCGATCTCCGTCATCTCTTCGAGCAGCCGATCCTCTTCCGCATCCGGGTCGCCCGATTCCTCGGCGAGGGTGGCGGCCTCGATCTGGGCGTCTTCCTCCGCGGCGAACAGCTCCCCCTGCATCGCGGTGCGCTCATCGTCGGCGTCCAGGCCGCCGACGAGCAGGTCCAGCGCCTTCGGCTCGACCTCCGAGGCAACCCGCTCCCGCCGTTTTCGTTCCACGGTGCGCCGGTGAACGCGGAGGGTCCGGGCGAACGCCTCGACGGACGAGAGCAATCGCTGCTGCAAGCCGGTGATGAGCAGGGCGGCGATGGTCTGCTTGCGGCGGCTCTCGCCGTGCATCCGCTGCTCGCGCAGCCGCCGGTAGTGGTCCAGCAGCCGCGACAGCACGAGTTCCGGGGCGTCTTCCGGCAGACCATCGAGGTCAATCTGCTGGACGATGCGACGCGGGAACCCGGCGCCGATCGACGGCTCCTCGCGCAAGTCCTCCTTGAGGCGGCGGACAAGTACGGCATCCAGTAGTTTGGCGCTCTTCACTGGCACGCCGCGGCAGAAGCGCTGCGGATCGAGGATCTCCAGCAGGGCGGAGAAGCTGTTGGAATGGCCGTTGTGCGGCGTGGCGGAAAGGAAGAGGCGATGTTCAAACCGTGGGGCGAGGTCGCGGACGGCCTTGGTGATTTTCGAGTCGATGGCATAGCGCTGGCCGCTGGAGGGGGCGGCGTGGTGGGCCTCGTCGAGGATCAGCAATGAGCCGGGGCGGAAGTCGCCGAGCCAGTCGCGCATACCGCCGTTGTAGGCTTCGTCGATCAGCAGGCGCTGTGAGACGAGGAACCGCGCGTGGGTGGTCCACGGGTTGACGCCGTAGCCTCGTTCCCGGCGAATGCGGGTGATGTATTCCTTGTCGAGGACGACGAACGTGAGCCCGAACCGGGCTTCCAGCTCGTCCTGCCACTGCGGCAGCACCGAAGGGGGGCAGGCGACGACGATCTCCTTGACCTTCTTGCGGAGCAGCAGCTCTCGCGCGATCAGCCCCGCCTCGATGGTCTTGCCGAGGCCGACATCGTCGGCAATGAACAGGTTGACGCGGGGGAGCAGCAGCGCCTTGCGGAGCGGTTCCAGCTGGTAGGCGTCGAGGCGGATGCCGGCGCGGAAGGGGGACTGGAAAAGGCGCGGGTTGGTGGCGGTGACGCAGTTCCAGCGGAGGGTGTGCAGGTACGCGGAGAACAGCCGGGGCGGGTCAAAGCCGCGGGCCGCGAGGGTGTCCCACCCGGCGCCGGACAGCGGCCGGGCGTCCACTTCGGATTCCCACACGACCTGCAATTCCTGGCCGCGGGCGTCGTCGTCGAGGCAGGCGAGCCGCACCAGCGTGGCGTCCGCACGGACGGACGGCGACTCCACTTCTTCGACAAGGTACTGGCGCTGCCGAACGTGGACGATTTCACCCACCTGCGGCGGCGGCTTGGCGGCGTTCATGGGGCGCGTCTCGGTGCGTTGACGCCCTCCGGCCATCGCACTGCCGGGTGCTGGCGTCCTTCTGTGTCGTCCCGTGACAAGTGAGGATGATAGACCACCGGGAGACGCGGTGCAACCATCGGAGGGGGAAAATGGCGCCGGAGTCGTCGGATTTGGGGACGGCGCAGCAGATAATCGCGGCTGTGCCTGCTTGTGCAGATGCGGCCTTGTGTGATCCCAACTCATCCCGAAAGCGAAACAGGTCAGCCGCTCCAGTGAACTGACGAGGCCGATCACATGTCCGTGCGGTAGACGCCGGCCAATTCCAGGACGAAATCCGGCCCGTAGGCGAGCGACGGAGTCTGAAATCCCTGCGGCGCCTCTCCACCCAGCACCCGCGCGACCACGGCCAGCGCCGCCAGCACCGTCAGGGTGTAGCCCTCCGGGCCGCGGATGCGCGACACGGCGCGGCCGCCCGCGGGGTCGGTCGCCTCTCCCCACAGGAGGCTTTCGCCGCGGGCGCGCTCTTCGTCGGTCGGGCCGGGCGGCCCCGCCTGGATGCGCCGTTTCAGCCAGCTCTGCACCGCGTACGACCCGAGCGCCCAACCGAACCAGCGCAGCACGCGGGCGGCGGCGACCTGCGAAAGGGACGCGGCCACGTACACCTCGATGTCGGGAATGCCGGTGCTGCGATACGCGGTGGACACGTCGCCCCAGGGGATGGTCATGGCGCGGACCGGGCCGCGGCCGAAGTCGATGGTGCGGGTCCGCCAGGCCATCGGCACGCGCGTCAGGACGCCGCCGCGGCGGATCATGCCCCCGCGCGGAAGGTTTTCCACCATCGTCGTCGCGGTGCCGCGCGAGAAGCGGCCGATCGCCTGGAAGCCGAGGGCGAGTTGCGTCGCCGCGGGCAGCCGTCGTTTCAGGTGCGCCGCCAGGCAGTCGGACGGGACCACGTCGAAGCCGGCGCCCGGCAGCAGCATCACGCCGACTGCCCTTGCCTCGGGGTCGCGGGCGGCCAACTCCTCAAAGACGGATATTTCGCCGGTCACATCAAGGTAGTGGACGCCGCGCCGCAGGCAGGCGTCCGCCATCGGCCGGGCGGTGCGGGAAAATGGCCCGGCGCAGTTCAGCACGGCGGCCATGCCGTTCAGGCCGGCGTCCACGGCGGCGGGGTCGTCGAGCAAGAAGACACGATGCTCTAGCTTCGATTGCCGCGCCAGTTCACCGACCGCCTCGGCGTTGCGCCCCGCCAGCACCGCCGGCAGGCCGCGCCCCGCCGCCTCGCGGGCGATCAGCCGTCCGGTGTAGCCGTTGGCCCCGTAGATGAGAAAGCGGCGCATGTCGGATTCTCCCGGTCCGGTGAGGGGTTCGGCTCCCGCGGCGTGTTCTCATATTACCAGCCTGTGGGAGCGTGAAAGGCGGGCCGGGTGCGGCGGCGTCGAGGCCGTGCCGCCGGCCACACGAGTGCGGCTGGCCCCGCATCAGAGGGACAACGATCATGTTCGACCTAATCGGCGACATCCACGGCCACGCCGACGCGCTCGTCCGCCTGCTGGACGCCCTCAGCTACCAGAAGAGCCGGGGCGTGTACGGGCATCCCGAACGCAAGGTGATCTTCCTCGGCGACTTCATCGACCGCGGGCCGCAGATCCGGCAGGCGCTGGAGATCGTCCGACCCATGATCGAGGAAGGCAAGGCCCTAGCCGTCATGGGCAACCACGAACTCAACGCCCTGGCCTACCACACGGAAGACCCGGATTCCCCAGGCGAATACCTGCGCCGCGCACGCCGAAGAACGAGAAGCAGCACCGCCAGACCGTTGAGCAACTGAAGCCCGCCGAACTCGCGGAGTACCTGCCGTGGTTTCGGACATTGCCGCTGTGGTTAGACCTGGACGGCCTGCGCGTCGTCCACGCCTGCTGGGACGAACGGGCCGTCGCAACCGTCGCCGCAGCCCTGGATGGGCAGCGCGGCCTCACGACGGCCTTCCTGCATTCCGCCTGCAAGAAGCACGGCGCCCTCTTCGCCCCGGTCGAGATCGTCACCAAGGGCAAGGAGGCGGCGTTGCCGGAAGGAATCTCCTTCCAGGATGCGGAGGGCAGCGTTCGCACCGACCTTCGCACGCGCTGGTACTTGTCGCCCTGCGGGCAGACCTACCGGACCTACGCCCTCCAAACCGATGAGGTCGCCTGCGACTTGGAGCTGGACAAGTCCGTCGTCGAAAGGGCCGCTCCCTACCCCACGACCGCCAGGCCCGTGTTCTTCGGCCATTACTGGCTTTCGGCGCCGCGGCCCGAAATCCTGGCCGACAACGTGGCGTGCCTGGACTACAGCGTCGCCAAGGGCGAGTTCCTGTGCGCCTACCGATGGCAGGGCGAGCAGACGTTGAGCAACGACAACTTTGTTTGGGTGGGCGCGAAGAACTAGCCGGATAAGGCATATGGCGTGACAATCATAATCCGACAAGAAGCTGGCGAGGAACGCAGGATCAGCTGGCTCTCCGGCCGGCGGCCGCTTGGTCGGGGATCAACGGCGTCGTCTCACAGCGATAATCGTACTGCGCTATCAGAACCCGAACCCTCTCATCCACGCAGGGCGGTCGCCGCGCAGGTCACCACGCCCGAACGCGAACACCGCCTCGAAGCCGGGAACCGGCGGCGGCCCCTCCGCATGGAACGCCAGTGCCAGGGCGTCGGCGTAGTCGGGCGACTTCACGCCGCGGGCGCGCATGTGGTCCTTCGATTCCAGCTTGATCTTGCCCTTCTCCGTCCGCTCGGCCAGCGGCAGCGACAGGTCGGCGATCAGCTCCGGGCAGTCGGGCAGCGAAATCATCGTCTCCGGCAGGTGGCGGACGCCCTTCTCCCTGAACTCGAAGGCCCGCTCGAACCGCCCGCGCAGCTTCCACCACATTTCCGCCCGGAGGTTTAGAGCCTATCCCAAAACCGTCGAAACATCACCAATTTGACGAGAATCGTCATGATCGACGGTGGTTTTGGGATAGGCTCTTAAGCACTTCTCCGCGCTCGTCTGACCGTCAGGCCAAACGTCATTGCCCGGCGACTCGCCGAACAGGACGGCCAGTGCCTCGAAGGGTAGTCGGTCCTCTGCGGTGTTCCACGTCCCCTTCACGCCGGCCCCGACGCCGCCCGCGTCGTAGGCCACGACCGTCACCCCCAACCGGGCCGCCGCGTCGCGGGCGCGCCAGGCCGTCTCGGTCGTGTTGCATTTGCCCCAGGCGACCGGCGGGCGCACCACGGGGCCGGCGCGGGCGACCAGCACCGACTTCGCCGACCCCTCCCCGCCCACGTCCAGGCCGGCGACGGTCGGGGAGCCGGCGGGCAGCGGCAGGCCCACGGCGGCGCGAACCCAGGCGGCTGGGATGCACACGCCCTCCAGCGACGCCGTGTAGTCGATGTCCACTTCCTGCGCCAGCGTCACGGGGTCGCAGCGGCGCTTCTGCTCCTCGTACCATGCCTCACCCTTGCGGGGGTCGTCGCGCCAGTGGAAGGTGAACACCGGCGTCTTGCCCGAATGGCGCTTCGTGCAGAAGGGGTTGCCCTGCCCGTTCGGGGTCGAAACGTCGATGCGGACGTTCGTGGTCTGCGACAAGGCCCGGTCCACCGTACCGGGGTGTTCCAGGAACGCCGCCTCGTCGATGAAGTACGCCGACTTGCGCCCGCCGCGGCCGATCTCGTCACCGCCCTCGCCGGTGATCGTCGCTCCCGTGTCGGGGTTGATGAGCCGCGCGTGGTTGTCGTGCTCGCGCCGGTCGAACCCGTCCGGCAGCATCCACTCCGGCAGGCGGTAGAGGAGAAAGCGAATCTTCTCGACGATCGAATCGGGGTCACCCAGCCGGTCCACCAGCTCCAGCTTGCGGCTGCCGAACCCGACAGAGTGGCCGGGGCGGAACAGCCAGCGGTGCAGCGCGAACGCGCAGCACAGGTACGTCACGCCCATGTCGCGCGACTTCTCGACAAGGCCGCCCTCCTGACGAGCCTCCCGCTCGGCCAGCCAGATCAGGAATTCTTCCTGCTTGTGAAAGAGGTCGAAGGGGACGACGGGTGTGGCCAGCCGGGGGTCGTAGGTCCAGCACCAGGCGTTGACCCAATGGACGGGATCACGCCGGCACAGGGCCAGTTCCAGCGGCCGGAGTTCCGGCTTCTGCTCCAGCAGCGAGCTTCGATTCAATCTGTTCCTGATACTGGCCACGGAGTTCGTCATCAGGCATGGCCTCGTACTTCTGTGTCAGCTGCTCCAGGCGCTTGTCCTGACGCAGGTGCTGGTGCAAGTGCAGGTGCATCTTGCCGCGCTTGCGTTCGTCGGGCGGCCGGTAGCGGAGGTTGAGGAAGTAGATGGCCAGCTTGTCGGACTTGCTCTTCGCGCGTCGCCGGGAGGCCGCCTCGATGTCATCAGCCGCGTCCTCCATCGCGTCGGCGAAGGCTGCGGCGAACTCCTCGTCCGTCTCCAATCGGTCATACACGGTGCGGCGGCCGACCTTCGCCTTCTGCGCTGCCGTGCGTACGACACCGTAGCGGGCCAACTCGCGGAGGAAGTCCGGCCCCCAATCCTCTCCCTCCGGCCGCGCCGGTGTGCGGAGTGTGCGGCGTCGCTTGGCCTTGGTCTGGTCGTTCTTCACGTTGTCGTCCTCCCCGTGGAACTCTCCGCCCCGGCCTGCCAGGGCCTCACCGTCCGGTCGTCCGACGAAACCCCGCCGGCCGCGTCCTCCGCCGCACGAGGAGCGTCGCCAGCCGGGCGAACCGACTCGTCAAACAGCCCGCGCTGCCGATCGCGTCGCTTCGGCCGCGGCGTCAGGTCTACGGCCGCCAGGTCTTCGCCGTGCAGCTCCAGCCGGCGGCAACGCCAGCGGCCGGCTCGCCGCTCCCATCCGTGAAGCTGGATTCGCCCGCCTGCCCGCAGCCACAGCCGGGCCGCGGCGGACTCGCACACCTTTTTCCGCCGGGTCGATAGGTGGGCTGCCGTCGTCGTCTGCACCAGCAGCGGCCCAGACAAACGCGGGTGGACGGCCGCCACGTCGGCGAAGCCGAACAGGTCGCGCCGCCGGTGGACGTGCGGAAGCCAAGCCTCGGCCACGCAGCAGACGTAGCCCTCGGCCCGCAGCAGTGTCAGCGTCCGCCCCGTCGGCGTCATCGGCCCCGGCCTCCCGCCGCCTTCACCATCGCCACGATGCCGGCGCGGACGGCCTCGGGGAGCGCGTCCCAGCTCTCCACCAGCAACGCCAAGTCGGGGGATTTCCGGTTCAGAAACGCCAAGCAGAACGCCAAGACGCTGGACGTGCTTTCCGAAGTGTCTATGGTAGTATGGAGTTGAGTCCCCGCGTCGGCGGATTGCAAATCCGCCATCCCCGGTTCGAATCCGGGAGGGGCCTCTCTCCCCCGCGCTCCCCACCTTTCGGGGACCAATTGATGCTCCGCATTCTCGGATCGCCGAAGAAGCTGTGCAACGGCTGGACGCGCCGCGATTTCCTCACCGCGGCCGGCTTCGGCGCGCTCGGCCTCGGCGCCTCCACCCTCCTGCCGCGGGCCGCCGGCGCCCCCCTGCCGCGAAGCTTCGGCCGGGCGAAAGCCTGCATCCTCCTCTACCTCTACGGCTCGCCCAGCCAGCTCGAAACCTTCGATCCCAAACCGGACGCCCCCGTCGAAATCCGCGGCGAACTCGGCGCCATCCGCTCCCGCCTGCCCGGCGCTGACGTCGGCGAACTGCTGCCGCGGACGGCCGGCGTCATGGACCGCGTCACCGTCATCCGCTCGCTGACGCATCCGTACCCGATCCACGGGGTCTCCTACGCCCTCACCGGCGTTCCGCAGATCGACGTGCCGATGGAGCTGAACCCGCGCGACGGCCGGCACTGGCCGTTCATCGGCTCCGTCGTCGATTACCTGACGAATCAGCCGGCTCACGCCGGCCGCTCGCCGGCCCCGACCAATCTCGCCCTGCCGTTCCCCTTCAGCAGCCGCCGCGTCGGCGAGACGCCCCGCGCCGGTCCCTACGCCGCCTTCCTCGGCGGCGCGTACAACCCCGTCTGGACCGAGTTCCGCGGCGAGGCCACCGTCCGTACCGTCAAGACGCTCCAGCAGCAGAAGCTGGACGTGGGCGAGCCGTACATGGGCATATCGGCCGACGGCCGCTTCGAGATCGCCGGCGGCGCCGATCCGTCGTTGGACCTCACCCTCGACCGCCTCGACGCCCGCCGCACGCTGGTCGAGCAGCTCGATCAGGGCCGCCGCGACCTGGCCGCCACCGACGCCGGCCGCGGCCGCGACCGCTTCCGCGACATGGCTTACGATCTTATTCGCTCCGACAAGGTGCGCAACGCCCTCGACCTGAAGCGCGAGCCGGCCGCCGTGCGCGAATCGTACGGCCTGACGCTGTTCGGCCAGGGGCGCTGGCGGCTCGGCGGCTGGTCGAGGCGGGTTCGCGCTTTGTCAGCGTCTTCTGGGACGAGTTCGGCCTGGCCGGCTCCGCCTGGGACACACACTGGGAACATTATCCGCGCATGAAGACGGAGCTGTGTCCCGGCTTCGACCGCGCTTTCGCCGGCCTCATCGCCGACCTCGACGGCCGCGGGATGCTCGACGACACCCTCGTCCTGCTGCTGAGCGAGCACGGCCGGACCCCGAAGCTCCAGAACGTCAACGGCGGCGGCCGCGACCACTGGTCGCGCTGCTACAGCGCCGTCCTGGCCGGCGGCGGAATCGCCCGCGGCCGGGTCGTCGGCAAGTCCGACAGGATCGCCAGTGACGTGGCCGAGCGGCCGGTCTCGCCCAAGGACGTGCTGACCACGACGTATCACCTCCTCGGCATCGACCCGGCGACGACGCTCACCGACCGTGGCGGCCGGCCCGTGCCGCTGGTGTCGGAAGGGTCGGTGCTGACCGACGCCCTGGTCTGAACCCCTTGGCGACGGAAGCCGGATCCGCAGGAACGGGGAGCGGGAGGGGCCGCATGAACACCGATCGCGCGACCGCGACCGATGCGGGCACGGATGCGGGCAGTGCGTCCGGGCGCACGCCTTCCGCCGTGCCGCCGCCCACGCCGTCCGCGCCGCCGGCGCTGTGCGCGGTCCCCGGCTACGAAATCCTGGAGGAACTGGGCCGCGGCGGCATGGGCGTCGTCTACAAGGCCCGCCAGATCGGCCTGGACCGCATCGTCGCCCTCAAGATGATCCTGAGCGGCGCCTACGCCGGCGCCGAGGAAGTGCGGCGCTTCCAGGCCGAGGCGGAGGCCGTCGCCCGGTTGCAGCATCCGCACATCGTGCAGATCCATGAAATCGGCGAACACGAGGGCCGGCCCTTCTTCAGCCTGGAGTTCTGCGCCGGCGGCGGTCTCGATCGGAAACTCCAGGGGACGCCGCTGCCGCCGACGGAGGCGGCCCGGCTGGTCGAGACGCTGGCCCGGGCCGTTCAGGCGGCCCATCGGCAGCACGTCATCCACCGCGACCTGAAGCCGGCCAACGTCCTGCTGGGGGCGGACGGCGCGCCGAAGATCGCCGACTTCGGCCTGGCCAAGAAGCTGGACGACGCGAACCGCACGCCCAGCGGCGCCGTCCTGGGCACGCCCAGCTACATGGCCCCGGAACAGGCCCGCGGCACAGGCGAGGAGGTGGGGCCCGCCACGGACGTGTACGCCCTGGGCGCCATCCTGTACGAGTGCCTCACCGGCCGGCCGCCCTTCAAGGCCGCCACGCCGGTGGACACCGTTCTGCAGGTGATCGAGATCGAACCCGTGCCGCCGCGGCGGCTCCAGCCGAAGACGCCGCGCGACATGGATACGATCTGTCTGAAATGTCTTCAAAAGGAGCCGGGCCGGCGCTACGCCGGCGCCGGCGAGCTGGCCGACGACCTCGGCTGGTTCCTCGACGGGAAACCGATCCGAGGGCGGCCCATTTCCCCCCTGGGACGGCTGACGAAATGGGCGAAGCGACGGCCGACGGCGGCGGCCCTGCTGGCGGCCGTCTTGCTGCTGCTGGCGGCGGGAGGCGCCGCCTTCGGGCTGTACCTGAAAATGGGGATGGACGAGCGCAACCATGCCGAGGCGGAGCGGACGCGGATCGAGAAAGAAGTCGGCGACTTGCGAACCGCCGCGGAGGACTTGCAGAAGCAGGGCCGCTACGGCGACGCCGCCGTCGCGCTGGGCAAGGCCGTCCTCCTGCTTCAAGGACGGCCGGATCGGGACGAGGCCCGGAAGCGCCTGGAAGCGCGACGCGACCTGTTCGCGCGGCTGGACGAGTTCCTGCACAATTCGGATCGTGCTTGGTTCTCGGCGGGCGAGGAGCGCGGCGACGAGGTCCGCATCGCCTGCGAAAAGGCCCTGAAGTGTTACGACGTTCTGGACCGCCCGGACTGGCGGACGCGCGGCCCGGCGGCGGAGCTGCCGCCCGAAACCGCGGCGCCCGTGCAACGCGAGGTGCATCGTCTGCTGCTGCTGCTGGCGGCGATGCGCGTCAAGGACGGCTTCCTGAGTTCCACCCGGCTGGAATGGAAAAACGTCCAGACCGATTGCGAGGAAGGTCTGGCCGTGCTGGACCGCGCCCGGGAAATGGAAGACCAAGGCGTGGTCGAGCCGTCGAAGACCACCGGCATCCTGAGGAAGGGATTGCACGACCTGGCCAATCCTCTGGCCGCCGGCCTGGCCGCCCTGGCGCCGGGAGCGCCGCCAGGGAAGTCCGGCCCCTGCACGGCGTATGACTTGTCGGCCGAGGACGCCTTCTTCTTCGGAGTCATGCACGTCTACCTGGCCAAGCACATGAACGACGCGCTGGCCCAGTGGGTCCTGCGCAGCGGCCCCCGCGAATTCGACTACGACCACCCTCGCGGCACGGCCATCGCGATGCTCCGCCGCGCCGTTCAGAAGGACTCACGGCAATACTGGGCCTGCTTCATGCTGGGTCGCATCCTCCAGTACGGCCGGCCGGGCGAGAAGGCGGATTACCAGGGGGCCTGGGACATCTTCACCATCTGCATCTCGCTGCGGCCCGAGTATTCGCGCGGCTATGAGCAGCGGGGGCTGACCCTGGTGCATCAGGCCGTGGAAGCCGCCGACGAAACGGCGCGGAAAGGGATACTCAAAAGCGCCCATGAGGATTTCGACAAGGCGATGGCCCTCGCGCCGGATGACCCTTCCACCTGGTGGGTGCGCGGCCAGATGTTCCAGCTGCTGAACGACGCTCCCGAGGCCCTGGCCGCTTACTCGCACGCCCTGGATCTGCTGAGCGACCTCCAGGACAAGGTGAGCTGGCGGAACCAAGTGGCGGGGCCGAAACAGCTGGTCCAGGAACTGCTCGCGAAAAACCCGAACGATCCGGCCGCCTTGCGGCTCGCCGAACAGCTGGACCGCGCCAGCAAGCCGTGACCTCCCGCCGCACAATCCGCACGTCCCGCACGCCCGGCCGGATTCCGCGCAACCCGTGCCGTCTTCCCATTTCTTCCACGTTGACAGCCTTCTGTCACCGCAGCTATCGTTGAATGGAAACGACCGGCGAGCGGCCGGCGCCC
Source organism: uncultured Planctomycetaceae bacterium (assembly GCA_963823075.1). Taxonomy (GTDB): domain Bacteria; phylum Planctomycetota; class Planctomycetia; order Gemmatales; family Gemmataceae; genus UBA4732. The sequence goes on along the minus strand of CAWGKE010000010.1, from coordinate 311,514 downwards.
CAGCGACGCAGCAGCATCCGTTGAGGGACGAGTCGCCATGATCGCGAACGGGACCGGCGTTCCCATCGGGGACCTCGCCCAGCGGCTCATCGAAGTGACCGCCCAGCTCGGCCTGACGGCCCCGCGCGGCCGGCGCCGCGACGGCGACCTGAAGGAAGTCGAGTTCATTACTCTTTCTATCCTGCGCCAGCACGACACGCTGATCGTCGGCGACATCCAGCGGCAGCTCGGCGTGCTGCCGGCCCAGATGTCGCGCATCATCCGCTCGCTGGAGGACCGCGATCGGCCGCTGATCGCCTGCCGCATCAACCCGCGTGACAAGCGCAAGATCGACGTGGTGCTGACGCCGGCCGGCGCCAGGGCGTACGAGGAACATCAGGCAGGCCGCGTCCAGGCCGTCGCCGCCCTGCTGGGCCGGCTGCCGGAAGACGACCTCGACGATCTGCAACGGCTGCTGGAAAAGGTGCAGGAGCTGATCGGGACGCAGGGCGCCGTTTAGCCGCGGTTCGCAGAACCGCGCCGCACCCGAGCGCGGTTCTGCGAACCGCGGCTAAACGTCTTCATCCCACCTCCGCCAACTCCAGCGTCTTGCCATACCGCCGCCACACCTCCGCCCGCAGCCGCGCAAGGTCCGGCCGTCGCAGCCCCGCGTCCGCCTTCACCAGCGCCAGGGCGTCGCGCCGAGCCATGCTCAGCAGTTCGGCGTCGGCGATCAGGTCGCCGAAGCGCAGCTCGCCCAACCCGTGCTGCCGGGCGCCGAAGAACTCGCCGACGCCGCGCAGCCGCATGTCCATCTCGGCCAGGGCGAAGCCATCCCGCAGCCGCACGAACGCCCGCAACCGCTCTCGCCCCTCGTCGTTGGCAGGCGCCGCGAACACGAAGCACTCGCCGGCCGTCGGCCCGCGGCTCACCCGGCCGCGCAGCTGGTGCAGCTGCGACAGGCCGAACCGCTCCGCGTGTTCCACCACCAGCAGCGTCGCGTTCGGCACGTCCACGCCGACCTCGATGACCGTCGTGCAGACGAGCAGCTGGATCTCGCCGGCCCGGAACCGACGCATCGTATCGTCCTTCTCCGCCTCGTCCATCCGGCCGTGCAGCAGCCCCAGCCGGAAGTCGTGGAACGGCCCCGCCTGCAATTCCGCATAAGTCTCCGTCGCCGCCTTCACGTCCAGCACGGCCGATTCCTCCACCAATGGGCATACCAAATACCCCTGTTTCCCGGCCGTCAGCCCATCGCGCAGCCGGGCGCACACCCGCTCGCGCTGGTCGGCCTCCATCCAGCGCGTCACCACCGGCTTGCGGCCCGGCGGCAGCTGGCGCATTACCGATACGTCCAGGTCGCCGAAGACGGCCAGGGCGGCGGTGCGCGGGATCGGCGTCGCCGTCATCACCAGATAATGCGGATCGGCGGCCAGCTTGCGGAAGCGCGCCCGCTGGTGGACGCCGAACCGATGCTGCTCGTCCACCACCACCAGCCCCAGCCGGGCGAACTGCACGTCCTCCTGAACCAGCGCCTGCGTGCCGACCACCAGATCGATTTCGCCGGCCCGCAGCGCTTCCAGCGCCTGCCGCCGTTCCTTTTGCGTCCGGCCGCCGGTCAGCAGCAGCCGTCGCACCCGGCTATGGGCGAGGTAGCGCTCCAGCGTGCGGAAATGCTGCCGGGCCAGCACTTCGGTCGGCGCCATCAGCGCCGCCTGGTGCTTGTTGGCCACGGCGACGAGCAGGGCGTAGACGGCGACGGCGGTCTTGCCCGCGCCGACGTCGGCCTGGAGGAGCCGTTGCATCGGCCGTTCGCCGGCCAAATCGCGGCAAACGTCGGCGACGACCTTGTCCTGGTCGCCGGTCAGCGCGAACGGGAACAGCCGGCGGATGCGGAGATCGAGGACGGGGCTTGTCGGCAATATCGGCGCCCGGCCGCGGTCGCGCACCTCGCGGCGCCGCAGCGCCAGCCCCAGCTGCAAGAGCAGGAACTCCTCGTAGATGATGCGCCGCCGCGCCCGCGTCGCCTCCTCCAGGGACGGCGGGAAGTGGACGGCCCGCAGCGCTTCCGCCGCGCCGGGCCAGTCGTGCAGCCCCCTCAACGACTCCGGCAAGTTCTCGACCACATGGCGGCCGCAGAGGTCGAGCGCCTTGCCGATGAGCGGCCGAAGGTGGTCGGGCCGCAGGCCGTCGGTCAGCGGGTAGACCGGAACGACGCCCGGCGCGGCCGCCGCGCCGCCGTCGAGCGCCTGCACGCGCGGGTTGCTCATCTGCCAGTGGCCGCTCCGCCATTTCGGTTTGCCGCTGAACGACAGGCGCTGGCCGAAGCGGAAGCGGCTGGCGGCGTAGGGCTGGTTGAACCAGACGCCTTCGAGACAGTGGACGCCGTCGTCGCACAGCACCACGCTGACCAGGCACCCGCCGGACGCGAGATTGCGACCCTCAATCTCCACGACTTCGCCCTGGGCGGTCTGGGGCGCGTCGGCGACGAGGGCGGAGATGGGGCGGAGGTCGGTCAAATCCTCGTAGGATCGCGGAAAGTGGAAAAGGAGGTCGCCGACGGTGCGCAGGCCGAGACGGCCGAGCAATTCCAGCCGCGTCGGCGTGGCGCCCGGCAGCGTCCGCAGTTCGGCCGTCAGGGCGTCGTCGGAGGGCCGGTCGGGAGTTGCGCTGGACACCGTCGCACCTGCTGCGTGGGCCGGGACTGTGCCTATAAGGATCGTCCAAACGCTCCGCCGACGCAAGCCTGGCAGACGCGGGAAACCGGGCGGGCGGCTCGCCCGGCCGGCAGGGTTGCGGTTTGTAGTTTTTGCCAGGCACGATTTGCAAGGGCGGGAAGGCGAGCGGGCGAACCGGGGCCTGGCCCTCGATGCGGCGGAGATTTCAACTCATGTTCCAGCAAGAATTTGCGTCGCAATCCGCGAAAAAGCGCCTTGACAGAAACCGCATTGGTATCCCGCTTGCAAAGGAGAAAGGCGTCAACGCAAATCCCAACGCATCCAAATCATGGAGATCGAGCCATGCAGGTCGAACTGTCTTGCCCCCGCTGCTGCTGCCGGTTCGCCGCCGATCCAGAGACGCCGGCCGTCGAAGTGCTGGACCGCATGGCCGAGGGCGGGCCGTGGTACGCCCTGGGCGACGGGGAAACGTTTGAAGATATGATCTTCTCGACGCTGTTCGCGTGCGGCACCATTCGCTGCTGCGAGTGCGGCGAGCCGGTGGGCGTCACCGAGGAGAGCCTCGGCCAGCTGACGATGGAAGTGCTGGGAAGCTGGTGAGCGCGTCCGCCGACCGACGACCCGTCCGGCGGCCCGGGCATCCCGCACCCGGGCCGCCGCTTTCATTTCCCCGGCCGTCACTTCTTCGCCTCATATCCCGGCGCCGGCTTGCCGTCGTCGGTCAGGTGGTCGGTCGCCCACAACAGGCCGCGCGTCACCAGATCGAGGTAGCGGTCGTCGGCCACCGTCTCGTCGTTGTGGCCCAGCGTCGTGGCGAAGACGCGCGTGTTCTTGTTGTACAGGTTGGTCCAGACGCACACGTTGTCGGACTTGCCTTGCTGGCCGCGGGCCAGGGGGCGGGCGGTGTCCAGCACCTTGCCGTCGCGGTTGTTGTAAAGCTCTTCCTTGATCGTGGTCCAGTCGGCCATGCCCTTGGTGATGGGGTTGTCCTTGCCCACGAAGGAGACGGCGATCGGCTCCTGGGCGCCGTGGCCGGTGCTGGGCAGCCCGGTGAACTCGAACCAGGGCGTGATCCCCTTCTTGTCCCAGCCCTCGGTGCGGTAGCAGTGCATGCCGCAGTGCAGCACCACACCCGGCAGGCCGTCCTTGTGCGGCTTGAGGACGCGCTCGACGAGGTCCATGTCCTGCACGTAGGCCGAGCATTCGTCGTGGATGACCACGTCGTAGCCCTTGGCCCAATCGGAGTCTTTATAGACCGGGTTGAAGTGCTTGTCGGTGGTGTCGGGGTCGTAGGCGATCGTCACCTCGACGTTGGCGCGGGCGGCGACGCCTTTGGCGAGGATGTCTTTCTGCTTGGCGTAGTCGTGGCAGCAGCCGCCGAGGACGAGCAGCGCCTTGATGGGCTTGGCGTCGGCCGGCTTGTCCTTGTCGGCCGCGGGGACGAGGGCGAGGGGGACCAGCAGGCCGAGAGCGGCCAGGCCGGCGAGAAGGGTGCGTCGCATGGGGTCTCTCCAGGGGAAGACGGTGGGGTGCGAATCGTCGTGGCGTTCGCAACGTGGGGCTGTTCTACACCACGCGGGCGGGAAACACAACCGGCCGCGTTCATCGAGCCAGCCGGTGTGCTTCGCGCCGCGACCTGTTGGAGTTACAATACTCCGTTGGGTGAGGACAAGCGGCACGCACGACGGCGGACGATCCTCCCGCGAAGCAAGAGACGAGGTTAGATCATGGACCAGTCCTTCCTGGATGTGTTGAAACGCCATGCAGCGGCGGGACAGCCGCCGGCCCCCGACCAGCTCTCGGAGGCGTTGGACGCCGCGTGTCTCCGTCTGGCGAACCTGCTCGGCGCCTGCGACTCGGCCCTTCGGCAGGATCTTCTTGCCCTGATCCCGCCACGAATCCTCGCCTTGCTCGGGCGGAAGGACGCGCTGGAAGTTCCCCCGGCAAATGGAAAAAACGGCGCGCCTTCGCCGGAGCCGATGCCAGGGCCCCCGCCCATGAAACTCACGCCAGAGCTTCTGGAATGGGCGCGACGGCAGTTTAGTGAGGAAGAAATCGTCGCCGGGCTTCGAGAAGTCCGGGAAACGGGCGGCTTGGAACTCCGCGACTTCATCCACGAACTCGAACAGGCGTCCGGCCTCGATGAGCGAGCCCTTCCCTAGCCCGGTCCCATACCGGGTCGCCTATTCCGGCGCGTCCGCAACGAACTGCGGGACCTGATCGCCAGGGCGAGAAGCCGTGGTTTGCATCAGCAGGTTCTTGCGGCGGCTCGCACGATCGACACGCGCCTCCGCATCTACCCGCAATTCGGCGACCCACTCCGCGACTTGGAACTGGAACCGGCGCGAATATGGATTGGCTGTGTGGCCCCACTGGTCGTGCAGTACGTACTCGACGGCGACAGACGGACGGTGATGGTCGTCGTCCCGATCCGGCCCTTGCCCCGATCCGGTCTCGATCCATAAGCGCGCCGCCTTATGTATGGGCAAGCGGTTTATCCCGCTTCCTTCAGTGTCTCCCGCTCCTCATCCGGCCAATCCTCGAAGCGCACCGCAATCCTCCGAGATATGCCCGACTCCTGCATCGTCACGCCGTACAGCACGTCCGCGCACGCCATCGTCCGCTTGGAATGCGTGATGAGGATGAATTGCGACCGATCCAGGAACTCGCGCAGCACGTTGGTGAACCGGCCGACGTTGGCCTCGTCGAGCGCGGCGTCCACCTCGTCGAGGATGCAGAACGGACTCGGTTTGCTCTGGAAGATGGCCAGCAAGAGCGCCACGGCCGTCATCGTCTTCTCGCCGCCGCTCATCAGCGAAATGCTCCGCAGCTCCTTGCCCGGCGGCCGGGCCACGATCTCGATGCCGCTCTCCAATACGTCCGTCTCATCCTCCAGCATCACGTCGGCCATGCCGCCGCCGAACAGCTTGCGGAACAGCTCCTGGAAGTGCGTCCGCACCACCGTAAACGTCTCCACAAACAGACGCCGGCTGTCCGTGTTGATGCGGGCGATGATCTCCTGCAATGACCGCTGCGCCGAGGTCAGGTCGTCGTACTGCACGCGCAGCGTCTCCGCCCGAATTTCAAGGTCGTTCAACTCCTCAATGGCGTCCATGTTGACGTTGCCCAGCCGGCTCAGCTTGCGCCGCAGCTCGGCGATTTCCTCCTCCGCCGCCTGCACGTCCCAATCGGCGGGCGCCGGCGGTAGGGGCGGGGTCTCCCCGCCCGGTTCGGCTTCAGGGCGGGGAGACCCCGCCCCTACCGCCGCGGCGTCCGTCTGCCCGTACAGTTCGGCCAACTCCAGCTGGTAATCCTCGCGCAGCCGGTCGCAGAGGGCGTCGCGGCGGTGCCGCAGCTCGCTGACCTCCAGCTCGCGCGCGTGGACCTGCTCCTGGCGCTTGCGCCAGCCGCCGCGGTTGGCCTGCGCCTCTTCGGCGATGCGGTTCTTCTCGCCGCGCAGGCGGTCGCGCTCGCCGGCGTGTTCCGCCAAGTCGCCTTTCCGCCTCCTCTTTACGCAAATACCATGTCGCCAGCGACGCCGACGTTTGCAGCAGCGTCCGCCGGTTCTCGTCCCGGCGGCCGCGGGCGGCCTCCAGCGCCTGCTCCGCCTGCAAGCGCTCGCGGTCGCGCTGTCCGAGGTCCGCCTCCAGCTGATCGCGGCGGGCGCGCAGGGCCGTCCGCCGCTCGTCCACCTGAGCGAGGGCCACCTTCGACGCGGTCGCCTCCTGCTGCCGTCGCAGACGCAATTCGTCGCCCTCGCGGATGTCACGCTCGGCCGTCTCCAGCCGCGTTTGCAGCGATTGCACCTGCGCCTCGGCCCGCGCCGCCTCGTCGTGCGCCTGCCGCCAGGACGCCTCCAATTGCTCGATCTCCTGCGCCAACCCGCTGATTTCCGTTCGGTTGACCGCCACCTCCTCGTGCAACCCCTCGCGCCGCTGCCGCCGCTGACCGATTCGCTCGCGCAGGTCGGCCGACTGGTCCGCCAGCACGTCGATCTCCAGCTGCTGCCGGCCGATGCGGTCGTCCAGCGCCGCCACGCGCTCGCGCAGGTCGGAAAGGTCGCGGTCCAGCTCCGCGATTCGCGCGTCCATCGCCTGTTGCCGCTCGCGGAGGTCGCGTAGCTCGCTTTTCCGCGACAGGATGCCGGACCCCGCATGGTGCTCGCCGACCGTCAGCGTCCCGTCCGCCTCCAGCAGCTCGCCTTGGAGCGTCACACAGCGGAGGCCTTCCCGGTGGGCCGCCGCAGCCCGCGCCGCCTCCAGGTCGCGCACGATCAGCGTTCGGCCCAGCAACCGACGCGGCAGGTCGGCCAGTTCCGGGTCGTCGCAGCGCACCACCTGTTCCGCTGGCGTCAACCCCAGTGGGCCGTTCGCTCCGCGACCGGCCGGCGACTCGCGGAGCAAGTCGCCCCCCAGCGCCGGCGCCGGCCTGGAGGGCGACAGCGGCAAGAAGCTGACACGGCTGGAAAACGGCTGCGACCGCTGGCGCAGCGCCTGTCCCAGCAATTCCGGGTCGCGCACCAGGAAGCGCTGCGCCCGGTCGCCGAGAGCCAGGTCGATGAGCGGGGCGTATTCACGGCGCACCGTCAGGAAGTCGGCCACGATGCCGGCGACCGTCCGCCACGGCCCCGGCTCCGCCTGCTCCGTCAAGGCGAAGACCTCGCGCGCCCCGACGCCGAACCCCTCCCGGCTGCGCTCCAGCCCCTCCAGCACCTCGATCCGGCTCGCCAGACCGCTGCGGGCGGCCCGCAGGTCGGCGGCCTGCTGGGTCGCTTCGTCGCGCGCCTGGCCGAGGCGCTCGCGCTCCTCGCGCAACCCGGCCAGCGTCCGCCGGGCGCCGCCCAGCCGGCCCTGCAACGCCTCGTCGGCCGCCGTCAGCTCCTGCAGCTCCCCGTCGAGCGACGCCAGATGCTCCTCGGCCTGTTCGCTGCGCTGCCGCAGCCGCTGGTGCTCGCGGCCCAGGTTGTCCACCCGGGCGCGGTAGCTGACGGCGTCGTTCTGCAACCGGGCCGCCAGCCGCATCGACTCGTAATGCTCGTCCTTGTCGCGTCGCACCTGCTCGCGCAATCCCTCCAGGCGTGTATCCAGCTCCTTCAACTCCTCTTCCAGCCGCTGCACTTCCCAGCGCTGTACCGCCGCGTCGCTCTCGGCCGCCTGCACCTCTCGGTCGGCGGCGGCGACGGCCCCGCCCAGCGCGGCGGCGTGCGTCGTCAGCTCGGCCAGCCGGCCGCGCGTTCGCGCCAGCTCCCCCTCCAGGTCGTCGTCCTGCGCCCAGCCGTGCCCGAGCGTCGTCTCCTCGGCGGCGATCTGCTGCCGCGCCGCCGACAGGTCCGTCTCGCGCTCGCGCCGCGGCCTCCAGCCCGGCCAGCGCCTCCTCCAGCCGGCGCAGGTCGCGGTCCCAGGCGTCGGCCTGCTCCGTCTCCGACCGCAGCGCCTCCCGCAGCGCCTCGAATTCTCGTGTTTTCGTGTCCAGCGACTCCGTGATCCGGCCGAATTCGCGCAGCCCCAGGCCGACGCGCAGCTCCTTCAACCGGGCCGTGTGTTCCCGGCTGCGCTGGGCCTTGGCCGCCTGCAGCTGCACCGCCCGCAGCTGTTTGTCCACCTCTTCAACGATGTCCTTGAGCCGCTGCAGGTTCTGATCGACGCGCTCCAGCCGGCGCAGCGTCTCCGTCTTCTTGGCGCGGAAGCGGCTGACGCCGGCCGCCTCCTCGAATATCAGGCGCCGCTCTTTCGTGGACGCCTGCAACAGCACGTCCACGCGGCCCTGTTCGATGATGCAGTAGGCGTCGCTCCCCGCGCCGCTGCCCAGAAAAAGGTCTTTTACGTCCTTGAGACGGCAGGCCTGGCCGTTGATGAGATATTCGCCCTCGCCGCCGCGGTAGACGCGCCGGCCGATCTGCACCTCGTCGGCATCCGTGGCGAGGACGCGGCGGCTGTTGTCGAACGTCATCGTCACCTCGGCCAGGCCGAGGCTGCGCCGCGTGGCCGAGCCGTTGAAGATCACGTCCGTCATCTCGCCGCCGCGGAGGCTCTTGCGCTCTGCTCGCCCAGCACCCAGCGCACGGCGTCCACCACGTTGCTCTTGCCCGACCCGTTCGGCCCGACGATGGCGGTCACGCCGGGAGCGAACGCGAACTCCGTGCGATCCGCGAAGCTCTTGAAGCCCACGAGTTCGAGGCGCTTGAGCATGTGCCCCTCCGTCAGGGGACAGAGGACAGAGGACAGAGGACAGAGGCCAGCCTTTCTGTCTTCTGTCCTCTGTCCTCTGGTTTCTGTCCTCTGACCTCTGCCTACTTGCTGCTGAACAAAGTCGGCGTCCCGCCGAGGTCCTGCGGGGCGGCGACGATCTGGCCGTCGGCGTTGAGCAGATCGCCGGTCTTGCCCGCGCGGGCCAGGTCAAACACGGAGACGGCTTGCGGCAGGGCGTCGGCCCGAACCGCACAGCTGAGGCTGTCGCAGCGGTGGGCCTGCGCAACAGCTCCAGCGCCTCGGCGTACGTCCCGCCCATCCCGGTCATGGTCCGCAGCAGGTCCTCCAACTTGAGGGAGCATTGCTTTCGCTGCACGCCGCCCTGCGGCGGGAAGCGGCTCACGGTGCAATGCTCGTCGTCCGGCGTGGCCGTAACCGCGAACTGGCCGGCCAGGAAGGAGAACGGCGGCTTCAGCGTCGGCGTCTCGCCGAACAGCACGATCTCGGGCCGCCGCGTCGTCGAGACGTGGATCAGCGGCGTAGCGTCCGGCGCCACGCGATGCAGCCAGAACGAGTCGTTGAGGAACTCGCCCTGCACCAGTGGGTCGTCCTCGTTCAGGGCGCGGAGAGCGCGGAAGGCGCCGTAGCGCGTCTCGGCGTCGGCCGACGTGAGCAGCAAATCCTGGAGCTGCGTGTGCGACACCGATTCGTCCAGCGAGGCCAGGGCCGTCAGCGCGAAGGCCCGCAAGAGCGGCTGCTTCGCCACGTCGGCGCCCAGCTCCTCGCCGCCGGTTGGGCAGTCGAGGTAGGCCAGCGACTCGGCCGCGCAGAAGCGCACCAGCGGATGCGGGGACTGCAACCCGGTCTTGAGCGCCGGGATGCTGTCCTGGCCCAGCGCCTCCAGGCGCAGGGCCGACGTCACCGTCCGGGCCGGGTCGAGCAGGTCCGCGGCCAGGCGCTGGCGGTACGGCCGTGGGTCGGCGTCCTTGCCCGGCTGGTCGGCCGGAGCTTGCAGCGGAACCAGCCGGACGACGCGCAGGAAGCGCGGCAGGTTGAGCTTGTAAGCCGGCGGCACGTGCAACTGGAGGGCGAGGTTGTCGCTGGCGACGGCCGTGGCGTCCTCCGGCGAGTCGGAGGGGCCGGCGCGCAACGCCTCGTCGATGCGCGTGGCCGCCTGGTAGGCGATGCGGGCCTGCTGGTATTCGGGTTTGAGGAGGAGCAGGAGCGGATTGGGATGCAAACAGTGCCCGCCGCCCCAGATGCGGCCGTGCTTGACGCGATCCGCCTCGTCGCCGTCGCCCATCCCGACCAGCACAGGGCCTTCGCAGCGGGCGCAGGGCAGGCCGGGCAGCGGCGCGTTGGAGCCTTTGTAGTTGGGGTTGAGGTGCTTGGTGTAGTCGTAGTTGGACAGGACGCACTCGCGGAGATAGCCGCCGCGGAGACTGGTCGCCTTGCCGGCGTGCGGCGGCAGCGTCACCTCCACGTCCATCGGGCCGCCCTTGGCCGCGCCGGGCGGGTAGAGCGCGGTCACCACGACCAGGGCGTGATTGGGATTGGCCAGCTCCCGTTTGACGTCCTTGACGCCTTCCTTGGTCAGCTCTTCCTCGAGCATGGTGCGGTAGTTGTCGTTGGCCGGCTCGCCGCCGGTGCCTTCAAGGCCGACGACCAGGCCGACGCCGCCCAGGGGGATCGGGTCGGCGTTGCCCACCGTGGTCACGTCGCCGACCGTCTTGAGTCCGTAGCGGTCGGCCTCGCTCTCCTCGCCGGACTGGAGGCGGGCCTGCTGCTGCGGCGGGCTGGTGCAGCCGATCAGGCCAAGCAGCGCCGCCGTCAGCGCGCCCCAGGGCGCCAGGCGGAAGGCCCGCTGAAGGTGGTCCGAAACGCGACGGTTCATGAGATCGCCCCCGAACGATGGCACACCGCACGGGCCGGCGCCACACCGGACCGCATCGCAACGACGCGCACAGAAGGACAATTGGAGGGGGGGACGATAGAAAGGGGGGCGTCGCGTGTCAAGACCGGAATGTGAGGATGCGCCGCCCGAGGGAGGCGCCTAAGGCGAGCGGCAGCAGGAATGATACCCGTAGCCGCATTCGCCAGAATGCGGGCCGACAGCCATTCACCCGCATTCTGGCGAATGCGGCTACGGTATTTCCCGCCCCTCGCCTAAAGTCGGAGCCGCGACCGTGAGGGAGCGGGGGACGGTTCCCTCGCTCCTTTATGGTCGCGGCTCTGATGTTCCGCTCCCTTACGGCCGCGGCTCCGACAGCCTACCAGTCGGAGCCGAGGACCTGTCCGTCGTTGGGGAAGATGGCATAGGTCCACGTCTGCATGCCGACGCCCGTGTTGATCAGGCGGACGCTGCCGTCGCCCAGGCCCACCATCAGACCGCCCGCGTAGAAGCTGTTCGGCATCAGGGGGTTGCACGCCGCCACGCCCGGCTGCGGCTGGAACGGCGTGTTATTGTAGTTGAAAAGCGAGCCGTTGAAGCCGTCGTTGGCGTGGTTGCCGTCGGAGTAGTTGCCGCTCATCGCGCCCCAGACGGACGAATAGATGATGGCGTTGGTCTGACCCGGACCGGAGCCTTGCCCGTCCTCGCCCCAGATGTGCTGGCCGTTGCCGCAGATGCACCAGCGCCTCCAGGAACACGATCGTGTCCGACTGGCCGTCGGTGAACGTCGCCGGGATGTTGGAGAAGCCCTCGTTCTCGCCGTGGAAGACGTAGAAGTTGGAGGCGTAGCTGGTGGCGCCGCGGTTGCCCCACGTCAGGTTGTTGGCCGGCATCGACGGGTCGCCGGGGCTGGCGTAGCTCTTGACGACGGAGCCGCTGTTCCAGGACCAGTCGGGCGTGTTGTTGTAGATGTTGCCGCCTTCCATGTAGGGCAGGATGTAGTACAGGAGCGTGCCGTGCTCGGCCGGGGCGCCGCCACGGACGCGGCCGGTGCCGGGGAAGTAGCCGACCGTGTTGGGCAGCTTGCTGTTGGCGTCGTTGCAGGAGTGCAGCGCCAGCGACATTTGCTTGAGGTTGTTGGCGTCCGAGATGCGGGCGGCGGCTTCGCGCACCTTCTGGACGGCGGGCAGCAACAGGCCGATCAGGATGGCGATGATGGCGATGACGACCAGCAGTTCGATCAGCGTGAAGCCGCGCTGCTTCACCCACCGGGAAAGTCTGGCCACGAGCATTCTCCTTCCGGAAACGAGAAAATAAACGAGGAACCCGCCCGGAACGTCCGGGCGGAATGGACTCCGCGATCAGCGGATGGTTCGTTGCTCCAGGCTTTTGTACAGCCTTACCGTTTCAAAACTGGACGACCAATGTTGGTTGTGGCGCCGCAGGGGCGGAGGGCGGGGCGGACAGAGCGTCCCTGAAAGGACTTCAGGAAACAGGATGCAAACCGCGTTCCGATCAAGTCCGTGGGGACATATTGTCATTTTCATAGGTGTTGTCGCGTTGTCAAGGAATCCGAAGGGGAATTCCTGAAAGACAATGCGGCCAAAGGCACGGAATTTCATCGGCGCGCGATTTCTTCCTGTTTCTTCTGGTGGACACAAGAATAGCAGACCATGGGGAGGGAGGATTCCCCCGGCGTCCCGGCCGGTCTGCGCCGGATCGGGAGGTCCGGGCTGGGGGGAGTTCGCTTCCAAACTGGCCTCGGCAGTCATAAGAGGGTAAACCCCGGCGTTCTTGAATAGTATCGCATCGGATGATGAATTCCTGATGAGAAACTTCGTCGATTTCGGGGCCGCGTCGGCGCGGCCCCCGCCGCCTTCGCCGTCAAAGAGTTGTCCGACAAACGGTGGCGGCAGTTTGCAACTTGCCGATGATTGGCAAGTTGCAAACTTGCCGCCACAATTCCATGCGGTAGAATCCGTCCAGCAACCCGCCGCCGGAGAACCTCTCTCATGATCTGGGCCGACGTCTACCAACAACACCTGGACCCGTTGCAGCGGTGGAATATTCCGGGATCGTGGCTGGGGTCCACGCTCCTGGCCGCCGTGCCGGTGCTGGTGCTGTTCTGGCTGCTGGTGCGGCGCCGTTGGCTGGCGCCGAAGGCCGCCGGCGCCGCCGCTGTCGCCGCCTACGTCATCGCCGTCACCGCCTACGGCATGAACTGGGACAAGGCGGCCATGGCCTTCGTCAGCGGCGCCGGCTTCGGACTGCTGCCCGTCGGCTGGACCATCTTCAACGCCATGCTGGTCTACAACATCACGGTGCAGACCGGGCGCTTCGACGTGGTGCGCCGCTCCGTGGCCGGGCTGTCCGGCGACGCCCGCATCCAGGCCGTGCTGATCGGCTTCGCCTTCGGCGCCTTCCTCGAAGGGGCGGCCGGCGCCGGGTCGCCGGTCGCCATCTGCGGCGCCATCATGATCGGCCTCGGCTTCGACCCGTTCCTCGCCGCCGTCCTCTGTCTCATCGCCAACACCTCGCCCGTCGCCTACGGCGGACTCGGCACGCCGATCTTCACCCTCGGCGGCGTCAGCGACCTGCCCACCCAGACGCTCAGCATCATGGCCGGGCATCAGCTCCCGCTCATGTCCTTCGTCATCCCGCTGTACATGGTGAAGTGCATGTGTTCGTGGCGGAAGACGTTCGAGATCTGGCCGGTGCTGCTCGTGGCCGGCGGCACGTTCGCCGCCACCCAGTACACCCTCGCCGTAACGCCGCTCTACCCCATGACCGATATCGCGGGTGGCATATTCGCGCTCGTGGCGACGGCGATCTTCCTGCGCTTCTGGAAGCCGCGCGCGGAGTGGCACTTCGACCGCACGCCGGCCGAGGTCAAGGCCGCGGAGGCCAAGGCGGAGAAGCAGGCCGCGGAGGCGCGGGCGGCGGAGGGGGGGCCAAGAAAGCCGGACCCGCACCTCGCCGAGGCGGCGGCGCTGTTGGGGCCGTCGGGGCCGAACGGCGGGGCCGCACCGCGGCAACCGCTCACCGCCGGCCGCATCATGATGGCGTGGGCGCCGTTCGCCATCATGTCGCTCCTGCTGCTGCTGTCCGGCCTGGTCCATAAGCAGGAGGAGGACGGCCCCGTCTTTGTCGGCCCGGTGCGGACCAACTACATGATCCCGGTCCCCTGGCTGCACCAGCAGACGGATCGCGACCCATCGTTGCAGCTCGTCCACCGCGAGCAGGCGGCGGCGCTGCTGTTCGCCGGCCGGGACCCGCTGAGCGCCTACCCCAACGCCCTGGCCGCGGCCCGAACGACGCCGCAACTGGAGAAAGCGGAGTTCAATTTCGATTGGGTGACGGCGCCCGGTTCGCCGGTGTTCCTCGCCGCGCTCCTGTCGATCCTGCTCTACCGCATGAAGCCGCGCGACGTCGGCGCCGCGTTCAAGCGGACCTTTATTCAGATGAGCATCCCCATCCCGACCATCGCGCTGATGCTCGGCCTGAGCTACATCACGCGCTACGCCGGCATGGATGCGACGCTGGGAGTGGCCTTCTCGCTGGCGGGGGCCGCGTACCCGTTCTTCGGCGCCTTGCTCGGCTGGCTGGGCGTCTTCCTGACCGGCACCGACGCCGGCAGCAACGCCCTGTTCGGCAGTCTTCAGAAGATCACCGCGACGAAGGTCCATCAGGCCGGCTGGTTGTCGCAGCTCGACCTCGGCCAGTCGCAGGTGCTGATTTGCACGGCCAACAGCACGGGCGGCGTGATGGGGAAGATGATCGACGCCCAGAGCATCGTGGTGGCGACGGCGGCGACGAACCAGCTGGGCCGCGAGGCCGACATCTTCAAGGCCGTCATCTGGCACAGCATCCTGCTGGCGTCGATCATCGGCGCCCTCACGCTGTTGCAGGCCTACGTCTGGCCGTTCACGCTGATGGTGCCGCACGTCCCGTGAAGGCCCCCTGTTTAGCCGCTCTTCGCAGAAGAGCGCGTCGCCGACGCGCTCTTCTGCGAAGAGCGGCTAAACAGGCCGGCGCTGCGTTTGCAGGAAGTCCAGCCACGCCTCCATGCCGGCGCCCGTCTTTGAGGAAACCTCGAAGACGCGCATCCCCGGCCGCACCGCCTGGATGCTGCGGTGCGCCGCCGCGGCGTCGAACTCGGCGGCCGACGCCAGATCCATCTTCGTCACCACCGTCGCGTCCGACGTGTGGAAGATCGTCGGATATTTCAGCGGCTTGTCCTCCCCTTCCGTCACCGAGAACAGCACCAGGCGCAGGTTCTCGCCCAGATCGAAAGACGACGGACAAACCAGATTGCCCACGTTCTCGATGAACAGGAAGTCCAGCCCCTGGAGCAGCCAGTCCTCGACGGCGGCGCGGACCATTTCCGCTTCGAGATGGCAGACGGTCCCGGTGAGGATCTGTTGGACGCGGGCGCCGCTGCGGGCCAGGCGGCGGGCGTCGTTGTCGGTGGCCAGGTCGCCGACCAGGGCGGCGACGCGGCAGCGGTCCTGGAGCAGCGTGAGCGTCTTCTCCAGCAGCGCGGTCTTGCCGGCGCCGGGGCTGGACACCAGGCTGACGACGTAAACGCCGGCGTCCGCGAAGCGCGTCCGCAGGCCGCGGGCGACGACGTCGTTCTGCTTGAGGACGCGCTGGCGGACCTGGATGATGCGAGGCTCGGCGCTCATGACACGATCTCAAGGGCCACGACTTCCAGCTCACGGCCGCGGACGACCTGCGGCGTCGGCGCTCCGCAGGTCGGACAGCACAGCTCCGGGAACGACTCGACGGGCCGCTCGGCGGCGCAGGCGGGGCAGAAGACCGTCACCGCGACCTCCTCGACGATCAGCGCGGACTCGGCCAGCTCCGAGCCTTCGCGGGCCAACTCGAAGGCCGACAGCAGCGCCTCTTTCACCACGCCGGAAAGGGGTCCGAGCCTCAGATGGACGGCGACGACGCGGCCGCCGTGGCGCGCGGCCTCCTCCGCGGCGACGTCCACGATGCCCAGCGCGATCGACAGCTCGTGCATTCCCCTCCCCGCCCGCCGACGCCCGAGGGTCACATATCACGGATCTTCATATAGCGGATCAGGTCGGGGCCGATGAAGCGCCAGGCCAGCCAGCCCAGGCCGACGACGGCCAGGCCGGCGAGCAGCAGGCCCGACGATGGCAGCAGGGAACCGCCCCCGCGCTCCGGGGGGGCCGGCGCCTGCCCGAACCGCTCCGACGACGTCATTTCCGACATGACCAGGCCTCCATTGCAACGGCCGTGATGTCTTACCCTGCCGCGGCGGCGCCGGCCACGGCTTCGCCCGCGCCGCCGAGGAACTGCGCAATCAGCGACTCGACCAGGACGACCGCCTCGTCCACGGCCGCCCGAACCGCGTCGCTCATGCCCATCTGCATATCGTCCGCCTCGTCGAGCGGCGCCGGCTCGCAGCCGACCACCAGCAGACGGCCGACGCGCCCGCCCATCACAGCGGCCAGGCGCAGCACCTTCACGGGGTCCATGCTGTGCGTCTCGAGCACGGCGGCCGCCCCTTCCGGCGGCCCGGAAACGTCGGGTTCCAGCACGTACAGCGTGCCCGGCGTGCCGCCGCGCGGCGTCGCATCCACCAGCAGGACCGTCTCATAGCCGTCGAGGAGGGCGTAGGTCAGGTCCAGGCCGCGGATGCCGAAATCGACCACGCGCACCTCCGGCGGCAGCGGTCGCCGGGCCAGGCGCTGGACGACCTCCACACCGAAGGCGTCGTCGCCCAGGAAGATGTTGCCGACGCCGGCGACGAGGATGCGGGGGCGGTCCATGCAATTCTCCATGTCAGAGCCGCGACCGTGAGGGAGCGGCCGCGGTTCGTTGACGCAAACCGCTCCCCTACGGTCGCGGCTCCGATTCTTTCCATCCGACGATGCTGAACGACCCTTTCACCGGATCCTTGAGCCGCAGCGTCCCGCCGAGGGCGACCACCGGCCGGAGGCCGAACTCCGACTGACTCAGCGAAAACTCGCCGGCCAGGCGCACGCCGTCGCTGTAGAGGGTCAGCCGCGCGTCGATGCGAACCGGACGGGTCGCGCCGTGCAACATCAGGCGTCCGGCGATCTGCACCGGCCAGTCGTCCCCGGATCGGGCGCCGGCGCGGACCTCGGCGCTCTCGAAAACGACCTCCGGGTAGCGCGCGGTTTCCAGCGACTCGCCTCGCATCGCGTCCTCGATCTGTCGGCGATCCGCGGCGCTGACCTTATCCTCCAGCTGAAGCGAGTCGGCCCGCACCGTCACCCGAACCGATGCGGCCTCCGGGGCGGCCGGGTCGAAACAGACCTCGCCGCCGAAGTCGCGGACGGCAAAGATTGGGTTGTGGCCGAGGAACGACAGCAGCCCGGCGGCGAAGGCCTGCACCACGAAACGACTCTGCGCGGGATCCAGCCGATAACGGGTCGTCATAGTAGCTCATTCCCCCTGGCCGAGCGGTTCCACCTCGTCGGGCTGAAAGAAGAAGCGGTGGCCGGGCTGGCGCAGCACGCCCAGGTCCCGGCCGGGGTCGTCGTCCACGACGACGGCCAGGTAGACGCGGCCGTCGAAATCCTGTTCGATCGCCTCGACGGAAGCGGTCTTGCCGGCCAGGGCCAGGTCCATGATGTCGGCCCGGCCGCGCGGGCGCAACCGAACGCGGTCGCCCTGCCGGACCTCGGCGGCGCCGACGTGGACGCACTCCAGCCGCTTCCGGTCGGCGTCGGGGTCCCAGTCGTTCATGGGCCGCCCTCCCCCGCCGGCCGCGATCCGCGCAGCGCCCCATGCAGGCCGAGCATCTCCTCCTGGCCCATGCTTTCGGTTCGCGCCAGCAGCTCCCGCGCGGGGGTCCACCGCCGCCATCGCGCGCTTCTCGTCGTCGGTCAGCGTCAGGATGCGCAGCGTCAGCATCTCGTCGATTTCCGTGCCGTCGAAGAAATCGCCCGGACTTTCGGGCGCCACCTCCGGGTAGTCGTAGAGAATGATCGGCGACGACAGCATCAGCTCGCGCGACCCCTCTTCGCCGAGCAGCACCGGCCAGACGCCGACGTTGAGGCAGGCGGCGGCCGCCTCGCGCCGCTCCGCCGGCGGGTCCAGCAGCGAGACGAATTCGCCGTTGCAGACCCCAAGGATCGTGTGCGCCGAAATCAGCGATCGCAGCAGGGCGTCGTCACGGCCGCCCCCCGCGAACGGCGTCCGGTTCAGGACGCGAACCGTCAGCCGGAATGCGCCGTCGCCGGCCGGGGCGGCGGCGACCTCGACGGCCCCGGCCAGCGGTTGCTGTTCGCGCTCCAGGACGCCGACCACGGCGCCGCCCTCGTCGTGCAGCGGCTCCCGCCGCCGGCCGCCCAGCATGACGAACTCCCGGAGACGTGGACCGCCGAGGAGTTCCGCGATGGTCAGGCCGCCGAGCGCGACCTCGCGCTCCTCCGCCTCCTGCCACGAGTGAAAATACCTGTCGCCGATCCGCAACGTCTCCACAGGACGGGGCGGCCGCTCTTCGTCCGCCCGCCATTCCGCCAGGGGTGGGTCGAACGCCCCGACGCGGCGGGCGGTCAGATGCAGGAAGCGGAGGACCACCTCGACCGCCGCGTCCGCGCCCCCCTCGATCAGGCATTCGGTCTGGTTGGCGCAGGCGTCGGCGCCGCCGCCGGCCCGGCTGTACGCTTCGGGATATAGGCCGCCGAAGGTCCAGCGCTGGCGGTTCTTCACCGAAGGCCGATAGGGATACAAAATGTACCCCTCATAAAGGACGGCGTCGGCGACGCGATCCACGACGGCGCGATTCATGGCTCCTCCCGCCCCTCGGCCGCCGACAAGCAGCCGTTCCAGCGCCTGTTCCCAGGTCGGCAGTCCCTGGCGGCTCCGATATTGCCCCAGCCGGTCGAACACGTCCTTGCGCAGGCTGAGCCAGGCGCTGTTGGGGTAATAATGGTCCATCAGCTCTTTCCAGACGGCGGCCGGCAGGCGGTACGTCGCTTCCTTCTCCCAGGGGATCTGGCCCGCCTGCAAGGCGCCGTCGTCCGCCTCGTAAAAAATGGTGCCGCTGAACAGGAAGCAAAGCGGAATTTCCCCCTCTTCCAACGCGCCGAAATACTTCACCGCGGCCACGTTGAAGTCGTAACTGCACGGCGCCGGCAGGTCCACGGCTGCCGACCCCGTGAACGGCGGCGCGACGGCGACGAGGTGCGTCCACAGCATCGGCCGCAGCGTCTGGCCCCAGCGATCCGGCGTGCCGAACAGGTCGAGCAGCCGGGCCTGTTCCGCGGCCGTGTAGCGGCGCCGGGCCGGCTCGATGCGGACCTGGCAGCGGAGGACGACGGCGTGGATCGGCGCCGCCTCGGCGTCCGTCACGCGCAGCTTGAACCGCAGCAGCGGCGCCGCCGCGAAGCGCTCCGGCTCGGCCCCCTCCACGCGGAAATTCAGGTCAGGCATGGGCCGCCCCCGACCGCTCCTTGAGTCCGGCGAAAAACCGGCCGATCTCCTCCCATACCTCTGTTCCTCCAGAAAGCCCTCTCCAATGCGCGCGAAGCAGGCCCGCCAGCCTGTAGCATTCATCGACGCCGACGCGGTAGTGGTCCCGCGCCGGTCCCACGCGGTTGACCAGCAGCGCCTCCACGTCCGGCTCCAGGTCGCGGAGGGCGGGGTTGTCGTCGGCCAGCGCCTGCCACGCCTCCAGCGCGACCAGCGACTCCGTCGCCCCCGCCGGGCTGGGATACAGGGCGACGATCCGCCCCGCCGGGGTGCTGTGCAGGAAGAACGCCAGCCCGATCGGCAGCTGCAAACCTTCCCATTGCGCGTCCGTCAGCTGGAAGTCGGCCAGGTAGCGAACGCGCCGCGGCACGCGCCGATATTTCGCCCCGCTGCGGTGGCTGAAGAGGATGGCGCACGGGTCGCAGGCGCAGACCAGCCGCCGCACGGCCGGCTCCACGAGATGGGCGTGCTCGTCCGCCAGGTCGGCGCCGCACAGCTCGCAGCGCTCCCGGTCGGTTCGCGGCCGCACCAGCTGGCGGAGCGCTGCCAGCGGATTCCGGCCAAGACCGCCGCGCGAAGGGAGATTCATGGAAAGGAACGCTCCTTGGAGGAACCAACCTTGTCAGGCGAGCGGCCGGCGTAAGCCGGCTGCTGAACATTCAATCAGCCGGCTTACGCCGGCCGCCCGCCTTCATCGCCCCTCACGCCGGCGGCATGTGCGGCATCGCCGGGTCGATCGGGTCGCTGGCCGCGGCGTTGATGCCCGTCGAGTCGCGGGCCGTGCGCTGGAAGCGCCGGTCCTGGCGGCCCGGCTCGCGGCCTTCCTTCCGCACGCGCTCCTCCCCTTTTGGCGTCCCCGGCGTGTGCGCGGACACGTCGGGCCGAACCGGTTCATGCGCCATTGTTTATCTCCTTCAAGATGGATTCACAACATCGGGAGGGGCACGCGAGCCTTGCCGTTTTCCGCCGCTTCCCCGGCGTCCCCCTCGATTTCCACCGCCGTTACTTCCGGGGCCTTGCCGGCGAGCGCCTCCTCGATCGCCTTCCGCATCGCGGCGGCCGACGAGCCGCAGCCGTCGGCGTGCAGCCGCAGCCGCACGACGCCGTCGCCCACCTCCAGCAATTCCACCTCGCCGCCGTGCTTGTGCAGGCTCGGCCGCACCCGGTCAAGGGCTTGCCGCACCCGCTCGTCCAGGTCCCGCGGGTGCAGGCCGTGCAGCAGCAGCAGACCGCCCACGACCTCATCGTCGGCGCAGGCGCCGAGGATCGCCCGCCCGGCGTCGCCCGCCTCGTCCAGCCGGGCGACGATGCGCTCCAGCCCGGTCCCGTGCAGGCCGAGGACCGCCTGCACCAGCGCCCGCGCGCTGCGCCTGCACCGCGGGGTCGGCGAACCGTTCCGCCTCCCGCAGCAGGCCGTCGAGCCGTTGCAGCTCGGCCTGAAACGCCTGTCCATCGAACGTCGTCATTCGCGCCTCCCTTGCGGCCGCGGCGAGCCGCCGGGTTCATCCCGGCGGGCGGCGTCCAAACGGCGGGCGTAAAGCCCGCCGCTCGCCGGTCGCCCGTCCCCTACTTCTGCACCCCGAACATCGGCACGTGGTTCACGTCGAGTTCCTTGCCGCCGCCCAGGTACATGTGGACGCCGCACGGCAGGCACGGGTCGAAGCTGCGCACCGTTCGCATGATGTCGATGCCCTTGAACTTGTCCGGGCCGTTCTCCTCGAAGATCGGCGTGTTCTGCACCGCGTCCTCGTAGGGCCCCGGCGTGCCGTACACGTCGCGCGGGGTGGCGTTCCACGGCGTCGGCGGATACGGGTGGTAATTGGCGATCTTGCCGTCGCGGATGACGACGTGGTGCGACAGCACGCCGCGCACCGCCTCGTGGAAGCCGCAGCCGATCGCGTTGTCCGGCACGCTTGAAGTCGGTGCAGGTCCGCGTCCGGCCGGCGTGCAGCTCCGCCATCGCCTGCTCGGCGAAGTACAGCGCCATCGCCGCCGCGTAGGCCTGGAAGTAGGTGCGGGCGCGGTCGCGCTCGATGGCGTTGCTCCACTTGGGGATCTTCCACTCGAACTCGACGTCCGGCAGCATCATCGTTTTGGGCAGGTAGATCTTGACGCTGTGGCCGGTCGCCTTGACGTAGCCGATGTCCACCAGGCCCGCCAGGGCCGTGGACCACAGCCGGGCGAGCGGGCCGCCGCCGGTGTCCAGCGGCAGGTGCTGGCCCTCGTGCAGCCAGCGCGGACGACATGACCCAGCGTGTACTTGCCGTCGAAATCGCGCTTCTGCGGCCGCGGCGTCGTCGTCTGGTTCCACGGATGGCGCTGGTCCACCGGGTTGCCGAGCGGGTCGGTCTTGACGAACGTTTCCTTGTCCTGCCAGTCGTCGTAGTACGACGATCCGAGAAGGATGCGGATGTTCAGGTTGATGTCGACGAGGTTGTTCGTGACGGCCTGGCCGTCCACGATGACGCCGGGCGTGACGTACATCGCCTTGCCCCACTCGTTCATGTGCTCGTATGTGTAGTCGCACACCTTGGGGTCGTTCCACGATCCCCAGCAGCCGAGCAGGATGCGGCGGTAGCCGACCTTCTCGTAGCCGGGCAGCGCCTCGTAGAAGAAGTCGAACAGGTCGTCGTGCAGCGGCACGACCTTTTTCATGAACTCGACGTACTTCATCAGGCGGACGAGGTAGTCGGTGAAGAGCTGCTGCGTGGGCACGGTGCCGACGCCGCCGGGGTAGAGCGTGGAGGGGTGGACGTGGCGGCCTTCCATGAGGCAGAACATCTCCCGCGTCATGCGGCTCATTTGCAGGGCCTCGCGGTAGAACTCGCCGCGTGAACGGGTTCAGCGAGGTCATGATGTCGGCGATGGTCTTGTAATGGTGCAGCTTGGCGTGCGGTGCGGGAGTGCGCTGGGCCTTGTCCCACACGCTTGGGGTTGGTCTCCTTGACCATCTGCTCGCAGAAGTCCACGCCGACGAGGTTGTCCTGGAAGATGTTGTGGTCGAACATGTACTCGGCGGCCTCGCCGAGGTTGACGATCCACTCGGCCATTTCGCGGCGGCCGGATGCCGAAGGCCATGTTCTGGGCGTAGCAGGCGCAGGTGGCGTGGTTGTCGCCGCAGATGCCGCAGATGCGGCTGGTGATGAAGTGGGCGTCGCGCGGGTCCTTGCCCTTCATGAAGATGCTGTAGCCGCGGAAGATCGACGAGGTGCTGTGGCACTCGGCGACCTGGCGGTTGGCGAAGTCGATCTTGGTGTAGATGCCCAGGCTGCCGACGATGCGGGTGATCGGGTCCCACGACATCTCGACCAGCTTGCGCGTTTCAACGGCGGCTTCGCGCCGCGGGGTGGTCACGGTGGCCATGATGCGCTCCTGTCGTTCAGCCGCGGTTCGGAGAACCGCGTTCATCCGAGCGCGGTTCTCCGAACCGCGGCTGAACCGTTAGTTATGCCCATACGTCGTGGGATGATACCCGGTCGTCAGCTCGCGGCCGCGATGCCGCCATTTCGGCTCCTTGTTGACGGTGGTGTTGGTGATGCCGCGCAGCTAGCGGATCACGCCGCCGTACAGGTTGATGAGCGTCGAGGACACCAGCGCCCCAGGCGGCTCGTCCATGAACGGCATGAACTTGTCGGGGAAGCCGGGCATGGTGCAGCCGATGCAGATGCCGCCGACGTTGGGACAGCCGCCGATGCCGGCCATCCAGCCGCGCTTGGTGACGTTGCAGTTGACCACCGGCCCCCAGCAGCCGATCTTCACCAGGCACTTGGGCGAGCCGTATTCGTGGGCGAAGTCGCCCTGCTCGTAGTAGCCGGCCCGGTCGCAGCCCTCGTGGACCGTCTTGCCGAACAGCCAGGTCGGCCGCAGCTCCTTGTCCAGCGGGATCATGGGCGCCAGCCCCGCGACCTGGTAGAGCAGATACAGGAGCGTCTCCGTCATGTTGTCCGGCTGCACTGGACAGCCGGGCACGTTGACGATCGGGATGCCGGCCTTCGAGCGCCAGTCCCAGCCGAGGTAGTCGGCCAGGCCCATGCAGCCGGTCGGGTTGCCGGCCATGGCGTGGATGCCGCCGTAGGTCGCGCAGGTGCCGGCGCCGACGACGGCCCACGGCCTTGGGCGCCAGGCGGTCGATCCATTCGCAGGTGGTGATCGGCTGGCCGGTGCTGCTTGTCGGTGCCGAGGGCGGCCCAGTAGCCCTCGCTCTTGATCGTCTCGTTGGGGATCGATCCCTCGACGACCAGCACGAACGGGGCGCCGAGCCGATCCTCGTCGGCCATGTGCCAGAAGTTCATGAACTCGTCGCCGTTCTCGTAGGCGAGCACCGGGTTGTGCAGGTGGACCTTGGGAAGGCCGGGGATGGCCCCCATCACGATGTCCTCGATGCTGGGCTGGGTGGCGGCGGTGACGGACACCGAATCGCCGTCGCAGCTCAGCCCGGCCGTGATCCACAGGACGTGGACCTCCTTGACGGCCGGCTCCCGCTGCGTCTTGCGCCCGTAGGGGGCCTGGGTTACTTCAACCATGTGTGCTTCTCCCTGTGCGCCTCGTTACCGGCCCGCAGCGCAAGCAAGGAGTTGGGCCGGAGACCTTGCTTGCGCTGCGGGCCGGTCGGGTAGTTGCTTCAGCAAATCCGCGGCAGCTGCTCCCCCGCCAGCAGGGTGACGACCCGTTCGCCGCCCACGACCGAACGCAGGATCACCATGCCCCGGATGATCGGCGACGACCTTGCCGACGATTGCGGCGTCCCGGCCCAGAGGATGGCCGCGCATCGCCGCGAGGACGCGGTCGGCGTCCTCCGCCGGCACGACGGCCGATCAGCTTCCCTTCGTTGGCGACGTACAGCGGGTCCAGTCCGAGCATCTCGCAGGCGCCGCGCACCTCGCGGCCGGACCGGGATCGCCGCCTCGTCCAGCACGAACGCCGACCCGCGACGCGGACGCCAATTCGTTCAGCGCGCTGGACAGGCCGCCGCGCGTCGGATCGCGCATGCAGCGCGATTCGCGGGCAGGCCTCCAGGACCGCCTCGGTCAGCCCGTTCAGGGCGGCGCTGTCGCTCTCCAGGACCGTCTCGAACTCCAGTCCCTCGCGCACCGACATGATGGCGATGCCGTGATCGCCGAGCGTGCCCGAGATGAGAATGCAATCGCCGGGCCGCGCCGCGTGAATCGACAGCGCCCGGCCCTTCGGCACGACGCCGATGCCGGAAGTCGTGATGAAAACGCCGTCGCCCTTGCCCCGGTCCACGACCTTGGTGTCGCCGGTGACGAGCGCCACTCCCGCTTCGGTCGCAGGCCTGCCGCATCGAGGCGACGATGCGCCGCAGGTCGGCCAGCGGCAGCCCCTCTTCGAGGATGAACGCGGCCGACAGGTACAGCGGCTGGGCGCCGCCGACGGCCAGGTCGTTGACCGTGCCGTGAACGGCCAGCCGGCCGATGTCGCCGCCGGGGAAGAACAGCGGCCGCACCACGAACGAATCCGTGGTGAAGGCGATGCGCGGGGCCGTCGGCGCCGTCGCCGGGCAGCGACAGCGTCGCCTGGTCCTCCAGGGCCGCCAGCACGTCGCCGCCGAAGCCCGGCAGGAACAGCCGCTGGATCAGCTCCGCGGTCAACTGGCCGCCGCTGCCGTGGCCGAGCAGGATCTGGTCGTAGTGCGACTGCGGCACAGGGCACGAGCCGAAGGGGACGGAGGCCAGCGGTTCGTCGGCGGTCGCCATGTCAGATCACGTCCTCCTGGCCGCGGATCACGTGGATCAGGTCCCAGAGAATGTGCAGCAGCGTTTCGTGCGTCTCCTGGATGCGGTGGATGCTGAAGCTGGGCGCGACGAAACAGAAATCGCAAAACTCCGGCATGCGCCCGCCGTCGCGGCCGGCGAAGCCGACGGCCAGCATCTTCATCTCGCGCGCCGCCTGCAAGGCCCGGTTGACGTTGGCCGACTTACCGCTGGTCGAGATGCCGAGCGCGATGTCGCCGGCCCGCCCGAGCATCCGCAGCTGCTGCACGAAGGCCAGCGCAAAGTCCTGATCGTTGCCGACGGCGGTGAGCAGGGCCGTATCCGTGGTCAGCGCCATGGCCGGCAGGGCCGGCCGCTTCTCGATGATCGGGTGCATGAACTCGACGGAGACGTGGGCCGCGTCGCACGACGAGCCGCCGTTGCCCATGACGAACAGCCGGCCGCCGGCGTCGAAGGCCCGCGCCATCGCCGTGCAGCACTCCACGATGCGGCCGGCGTCGTCCGTGAAGAATTTCTCCTTGACGGACATGCTTTCGCGGCATTTGCGCAGGATCGCGTCGTGCAGGCGGGCATCGGGCATCAAGAATCCCTCCCAACGCCCCGGTTAGCCGCGACGCGCCAGCGGAGCGCTTTTCCCAAGCGCTCCGCTGGCGCGTCGCGGCTAACCGGGGCCACCGACTCCAGGTGTCGCCCATAGGCGTGGTACGCCGCGCAGGCCCCCTCCGCCGACACCATCGTGGCTCCCAGCGGCGTCTGCGGCGTGCATTGCTTGCCGAACGCCGGGCAGTCGTGCGGCTTCTTCAGCCCCTTCAGCACCTGCCCGCTGATGCACAGCGGCGACTCCTGCGTCTCGATGTCGTCCACTTCGAAGATGCCGCTCGGCGTCGTGAGTCGCGATACTCGTAGCGCAGCTTGAAGCCGCTTTTGGGGATCAGGCCGACGCCGCGCCATTTGCGGTCGCACACCTCGAAAACGTCGTCGATCAGCCGCCGCGACGCGGGGTTGCCCTCCGGCCGGACGGCGCGGGCGTAGGGGTTCTCGACCTCCGCCCGCCCCGCTTCGAGCTGCCGAACCGTGCCGCAGCACCCCTTCGAGCAGGTCCAGCGGCTCGAAGCCGGTGACGACGATCGGGCACCTGGTAGCGCCGGGCGATCGGCTCGTACTCCGCCGTGCCCATCACGGTACAGACGTGGCCGGGGCCGAGGAACGCCTGCACGCGGTTGTCCGGCGCCTGAAGGATGGCGGTAATCATCGGCGGGACCAGCACGTGCGACACCAGCACGCTGAAGTTGGTCAGGTTGCCGCTTGCGGGCCATCCACACGGCCATCGCGTTGGGCGGGGCCGTCGTCTCGAAGCCGATGGCGAAGAAGACCACCTTGCGGTCGGGCAGTCGCGGCCGCCAGGTTCACGGCGTCGAGCGGCGAATAGACGACCCGAACGTCGCTGCCGCGCGATTTGAGCTGGAGCAGGTCGCCGCGGGAGCCGGGCACGCGGAGCATGTCGCCGAAGGAGCAGAACGTCACGTCCGGCCGCGAGGCGATGGCGTGGGCGCGGTCGATCATCTCCAGCGACGTGACGCAGACCGGGCAGCCCGGCCCGTGGACCAGCTCGACCTCGGGCGGCAGGACGCGGTCGATACCGTACTTGACGATGGTGTGCGTCTGGCCGCCGCAGACTTCCATGATGATCCACGGCCGCGTCGCGGTGCGAGCGATGGCGTCGGCCAGTTTCCGCGCCGCCGCCGCGTCGCGGTATTCATCGAGGTACTTCATGGCGACTCCACCTTGAGTTCGTCGAGCTGCTGCATCTCATTCAGGAATGCGAACACCCGGCCCGCTTCTTCCTCGTCGATGCGCGACAGGGCGAAGCCGACGTGGACCAGGACGTACTCGCCCGGCTTCACCTCGGGGACGTGCTCCAGACAGACGCGCTTGAAGACGCCGCCGAAATCGACCTTGCCCATCAGCACGTCGTTTTCGCGGTAGGTCTCCACCACCTTACCGGGGATACCGAGGCACATGGTTCCTCTCCAAGGATGAAGGAGGAAGGAGGAAGGAGGAATCACGCAGTTTCCTGTTCCTCCTTCCTCCTTCATCCTTCCTCCTTCGTCCTTCCCGCAGCGACGGCCAGCTGTCCCAGGCTCAGGCCGCCGTCGTTGGGCGGGACCCGCCGGTGTCGGTATACATGAAAGTCGTCTTTGCAGAGCCGCGAAATCGCTTCACCAGTGAGCAGGGCGTTCAGGAACACGCCGCCGCTCAGGACCACGGCGTTGAGCCGCGTCGCCGCTCGAATCCGGCCACATACCGCGGCGATGACATCGACCAAGGTGGAATGGAATCGTCGGGCGACGGTCGCCGCCCCGACGCCCCGCATTGTATCCTCCGCAATCGCCAGGACGAGGGGGCGCGTGTCCACGATCAGCGGTCCCCCCGGCGTCGTCTCCAGTTCAAACGGATACACGCCGTCGGCCTCCGTCCGTTCCGCCAACCATTCCAACTCGACCGCCGCCTGGCCTTCGTAATTGACGCGGTCGCGGACGCCGACCAGTGCGGCGACGGCATCGAACAGACGACCGGCGCTGGAAGTCAGCGGTGTGTTCAAGCGGCGCTCCAGCATCTTTTCGAGGAAGCGAATTTCGTCTTGCAAAATGCGTGCCCGCAGAGGCGTGAAGTCGGCCCCGGCGTCGGCCAGGTGGGCGACGGCCATGCGCCACGGTTCGCGGATCGCCCGGTCGCCGCCGGGGAGGCCCACATAACGCAGATGGGCGGCCCGGCGAAAGCTCCGGCAGTCGCCGACCAGGAACTCGCCGCCCCAAACGGCCCCGTCGGTCCCGTAGCCGGTGCCGTCGAAGGTGACGCCGATGACCGGCTCGGTGAGGCCATGTTCCGCCATGCAGGCAGCCAAATGCGCATGATGATGCTGCACGGCGAGAAGCACGGCGCCCATTTCACCCGCCCGCTCTCGGGCATAGCGGGTCGTGACGTAATCCGGGTGCAAGTCGTGGACCAGGATTTCCGGCCGCACGCCGAACAGCTCCTGATAGAGGGCGACGTCCTTCACGAAGGCCCGGTAGGCGTCGTAGTGGTCGAGGTCGCCCAGGTGATGGCTGAGGAACGCCTGCCGGCCGCGACCCAGCGCGAACGTCCCCTTGAGTTGTCCGCCGACCGCCAGGATCGGGCGCGGACACGGGAACGGCAGCTCGACCGGCCGCGGGGCATAGCCGCGCGACCGCCGCAACGGCAGCTCCACCCCATCGACGACGCGCGTCACCGAATCGTCGCAGCGGACGTGGATGGGCCGGTTATGGATCAAAAAAAGATCCGCAATGCCGGATAATTTCCCGATCGCCTCGTCGTCGCGGTAGGCGATCGGCTCGTCGGAGCGGTTGCCGCTGGTCATGACGAGCGGCGCCCCACCCACGGCCCGCATCAGCAGGTGGTGCAGAGGTGTGTAGGGCAGCATCACGCCGAGATATGGGTTGCCCGGCGCGACCTGTTCAGCGAGCGGCGCGGCGTCAGCCCGCCGGTTTCGGCCGCACCGGCGGGCTGACGCCGGCCGCTCGCCGTTCCTCGTTTGCGCAGCAGCAGGATCGGACATTGCGGCGACCGCAAAAGGACGCTTTCCTCCGATCCGACCTCGCAGAGCAATTCCGCGCCCGCCACGTCCAGGACCATGACGGCGAACGGCTTCTCGTCGCGGTGCTTCCGCCGCCGCAGCTCCGCGACGGCGGCCGCGTTGCGGGCGTCGCAGGCCAGGTGATAGCCTCCCAGGCCCTTGAGCGCCCCGATCCTGCCGTCGAGCAAGGCCGCGGCGAACACGGCGACTGCGTCCGGCGCCGGCACGGGGTTGCCGGCGGCGTCGCGCATCTCCAGGCGTGGACCGCAGGCGGCGCAGGCCGTCGGCTGGGCGTGGAAGCGGCGGTTGGTCGGGTCCGAATACTCCGCCCGGCAGGCGTCGCACATCGGGAAGCCGGCCATGGTCGTGCGGGAGCGGTCGTAGGGGGCGCCGGTGATGATGGTAAGTCGCGGCCCGCAGTTGGTGCAGTTCAGGAACGGATAGCCAAACCGCCGGTCGGGCGGGTCGAACAGTTCCGCGAGGCAATCGCGGCAAACGGCCACGTCGGGGGAGACGAAGACGACGCCGGCGGGGCCGGCCTCGCTGGCGTCGATGCGGAACTCGCGCTCGCCGCGCGGCGGCTGGCGTTCCCACGACAAATGCTCGATCTGCGCCAGCGGCGGCGGATGGTCGGCCAACTCGGCCAGGAAGCGCTCCAGGACGGCCGGCTCCCCTTCCGCCTCAATGGAGACAGTCCCGGTCTGATTCTTGACGGCGCCGCTCAGGCCGAGGCGCACGGCCAGGTTGTAGACGAACGGGCGGAAAC
Organism: uncultured Planctomycetaceae bacterium; assembly: GCA_963823075.1. Classification (GTDB taxonomy): domain Bacteria; phylum Planctomycetota; class Planctomycetia; order Gemmatales; family Gemmataceae; genus UBA4732. The sequence continues at coordinate 282,189 of CAWGKE010000010.1, read as the reverse complement.
CGACGCCCTGGACGATGCCGCGGATCAGGATCGCTCGGCGTTCCATCATAACGGCCGCCCGGTGGGCGAGGAGGTGTGGAGTCGGCCCAGGGTTGGTATATGCGCATCCAGCTCGCCGGGCGCGCCGCAGGGAAATTCATGTTGAACGACAATAGAAATGTCCGGTCTTAACGCAATAGAAATGTCCTCCTTGGTCAGGCCAAGGAGGAGCCATGTCTATCGGCGTGCTTTCCACAGACCGGATCGCTATGAGTCAGAAGGAACGCGATGTCCTCAGGGTCCTGCACTCGGTGCAGAGCGGCCAGCGGACGCAGGCCGAGGCGGCCCGGCTGCTCGGCCTGTGCGTCCGCCAGGTCCGACGCATCCAATGCAAGCTGGAGGCCGAAGGCGACGCCGCCCTCGTCGACGGCCTGCGCGGCCGGCCCTCCAACCACCGGCCCGACCCCGCCTTCCGCCGGGCCGTGCTGGCGGCCTACCGCACCCGCTACGCGGACTTCGGCCCCACCTTCGCCGCCGAGAAGCTGGCCGGGGAGGGCCTGACGGTCGGCCCGCAGACGCTGCGCCGCTGGCTGATCGCCGAGGGGCTGTGGCAACGCAAGCGTCGCCGCGACCCGCACCGCAGCCGCCGGCCGCGCCGGGCCTGCTTCGGGGAGCTGGTTCAGATGGACGCCTCGGTGCATGACTGGCTGGAGGGCCGCGGCGAGGAGATGGTCCTGATCGGCATGATCGACGACGCCACCAACCGCACCCTGGCGCGCTTCTACCCGGCCGGCACGGTCGAGGCGCATATGGACCTGGCCGGCCGCTGGCTGCGGCGTTTCGGCCGGCCGGTGGCGTTGTACACCGACCGGCACAGCATCTTCGAGCCGCAGGACAAGGGCCGCGCCCTGCCCGACGCGGAGACGCAGTTCGGGCGGGCCCTGCGGGAGCTAGGCATCGAGCTGATCCGGGCGCACAGCCCGCAGGCCAAGGGCCGCGTCGAGCGGTCCTTCGGCACGGCCCAGGACCGCTGGGTCAAGGAGCTGCGCCTGGCGGGCGTGACGACGCTGGCGGGGGCCAACGCCGTGCTGGAGCGGCTGCTGCCGACGCACAACCGCCGCTTCGTCAAGCCGGCGCGCCAGGCGGCCGACGGGCACCGGCCGCTGGGTCCGGGTCACGACCTGGCGGCGATCCTGAGCATCCAGGAGGGGCGGGTGGTGTCCAACGACTACACGGTGCGCTTCCGCAACCGCTTCTACCAGTTGCTGCCGCCGGTGCATGCGGGGGAGCGGGGCGGTCGGGTGGTGATCGAGCTGCGCCTGGACGGGACTATGGCGATCCGCTTCCGGGGCAAGTACCTGAAGTACCGCGAGATCCCGCCGGGTTGCGGCCCTGGGGGCTCCGCCCCCAGACCCCCGGAGTTTAACGCATCGGCGGCCGACGCCAGCGGGGGAAAAGCGAACCGGGACCCCTCTTCGGGGTCCCGGTCGCCTGGCGTACAGCCGACCGACGGGCGCTCGGGTCGCACTCCTGCGGAGCCCTATCCTCCCGACGGCGGGGCGGACGATAACAAGAAGGGGCCACACCGTCCAGCCGAGGACCACCCGTGGAGGAAGCCGTTCAAGCGGAAGAAGTGACAACGTCCGGACACCGGACATTTCTACTGTCGCCGAAATGCGGACATTTCTATTGTTGCCTGACAGCCGCAGGGAAATTCATTGCCGCCGTTCGTTCGGCGGGGTACATTAATAGAGGAGAGCAACGCCGGCGCGCTCCCGGACGTTTTCCCCCCGCCGGTCGTCCCACCTACCCGACTCGCCCTCGTCTTGCTGGCCTCCGATGCGAACCCTTTCCCCCCTTGCATGGCTGATGTCTTTGCTGCTCGCGGCGGTCCCGGCCGGCCGCGCCTCCGCCAATGACGGCCCGACCGGGCAGCAGATCTATCAGCAGCGCTGCGCTTCCTGTCACGGCGCCTCCGGCGAGGGCACGAAGGACCACTACCACAAGCCGCTCGCCGGCGACAAGTCGGCGGCCCAGCTGTCCCGGCTGATCGCCGAGTCGATGCCCAAGGACGACCCCGGTACCTGCAAGGGGCCGGACGCCGACAAGGCGGCCGCCTACATTTACGATGCCTTTTACTCGAAAAGTGCCCGCATCGCCCTGTCGCGGCTGACGGTTCGCCAGCATCAGAACGCCATCGCCGACTTGATCGCGGGATTTCGCCCCCACCCTAACCCTCCCCCACCCGCGGGGGGAGGTCAGGGAGGGGGGACGACAAGCGCGGGCTGCACGGCGAATACTTCGGTTCCCGCCAGTTCAACAAGGACCAGCGCGTCATCGACCGGACGGATACGGAGATCCGTTTTGACTTCAAGGATGGCAGTCCCGACCCGAAGATCAAACCGGAAGAGTTCGCCGTCCGCTGGCAAGGCTCCGTCCTCGCGCTGGAGACCGGCGATTACGAATTCGTCGTCCGCAGCCAGAACGGCGTCCGGCTCTGGGTCAACGACCAGAACAAGCCGCTGATCGACGGCTCCGTTCGTTCCGGGGAGATGGTCGAATTGCGCGAGTCGATCCGCCTGCTGGCTGGCCGGGCCTACCCGATCCGACTGGAATTCTTCAAGTCGAAGGAGGCGAAGGAGAAGACGGCCTCGGTGGCGCTGGAATGGAAGCCGCCGTTCGGCGTGGACGGGCCGATCCCGGCGCGGAACCTGTCGCCCAACCGCTTCCCGGAGACGCTGGTGGTGACGACCGCGTTCCCGCCGGACGACCGCAGCCTCGGCTGGGAGCGCGGCACGACCATCTCCAAGGCGTGGGACCAGGCCGCGACCGACGCCGCTCTCGAAACCGCCGCTTACGTCACGGCCCACCTCCGTGAGTTAGCCGACGTGCGGGAAGACGCCAAGGACCGCGGGCCGAAGCTGCGCGAGTTCTGCCGCCGTTTCGCCGAGCGCCTTCCGCCGGCCGCTCACCGACGAGCTGAAGAAACTGTACATCGATCGCATCTTCGACACGGCCCCCGACCCGGACGCGGCCGTCAAGCGCGTCGTGCTGCTGGTGCTGCTGTCGCCGCGATTTCTGTACCGGGAAGTCGGCGGCGGCCCCGCGGATTATGACACCGCCAGCCGGCTCTCGTTCGCCCTCTGGGACTCGCCGCCCGATCAGGCGTTGCTCGACGCGGCGGCCGCTGGCAAGCTCAGCACGCGGGAACAGGTGGCGCAGCAGGCCGAGCGGATGCTGCCCGACCCGCGGACGCACGCCAAGCTCCGCGAGTTCTTCCACCTGTGGCTGCGACTCGACCCGGCGCCGGACGTGGCCAAGGACGCACAGCGCTTCCCTGGCTTCGACCCGGCCGTCGTCGCCGACTTGCGGACTTCCCTGGACCTGTCGCTGGAGGACGCCGCCTGGAACGGCGATTCGGACTTCCGCAAGCTGCTGCTGGCGGACGATCTCTATCTCAACGGCCGCCTCGCGAAGTTCTACGGCGCCGCCCTGCCCGCCGACGCCGACTTCCAGAAGGTGAAGCTCGACGCGGGGCGGCGGGCCGGCGTCTTGACGCACCCCTACCTGCTGGCGGCCTTCGCCCACACGACGGCGACATCGCCGATCCACCGAGGCGTTCTCTTGGCCCGCGGCGTCCTCGGCCTGACGCTGCACCCGCCGCCGGAAGCGTTCATCCCGCTGCCGGAGAGCCTGCACCCCGACCTGACGACGCGGGAGCGGGTGGCCTTGCAAACCAAGGGTGAGTCATGCCAGTCGTGTCACGGCGTCATCAACCCGCTCGGCTTCACGCTGGAGCATTTCGACGCCGTCGGCCGTTACCGCGACCAGGACAACGGCAAGCCGATCGACGCGACGGGCGGCTACAAGACGCGGAGCGGCGAGATGGTGAAGTTCGACGGGGCGCGACCGCTGGCGGAGTACCTGGCCGGCAGCGACGAGGTGCAGACGGCGTTCGTGGAACAGCTGTTCCGCCACCTGGCCAAGCAGCCGGTGCAGGCGTATGGGCCACGGCAGGTGGCGGAGTTGCGGGAGGCGTTCGCCAAGAACGGGTTCAGCATCAAGAAGCTGCTGGTGGAGGCGGCGACCGCGGCGGCGCTGACGGGGCGGGATGTGAAGGCTGCCGCCAAGACGGAGGCCGAAGTGCGGGGGCCGCCGGGTGGTTGAATCTTACCGGCCTCGATTGTGTAGCGTAGAATCACGTTGCTTGGCACTCGCGGTGAGGTATCCACCATGGTAGAGCGATCGGCGAAGCGTGAGACCTTGTTGCTGGAGGACTTCGCCACGATTTTCGCTCACATGTGGTATCGGGATTTTCCCCTGCAACCATCCTTCCGCCTGAAGGCGCAACGAGCAGACTGGACGACACACATCGGAATCGCCGTCCGATCTACGGCCGACCTCATGGGCCTATTCACCCACTTTGAAAGTGGGGGGCGGACTGACGCGGTACTCAAGGACAACAAGGGCAACGCGGTGGCGGCGCTGGAATGGGAGTGGTCTTCTCTCCATCGGGGAGATGACATCATCACAGAGTTCCAGAAACTGAAGGACTGTTGTGCGAAGGAGGGTTTCCGGGGTCTACGTTTTGCTTGTCTCATCGGATATGGCCGTGGTGGAATCGGAGCGAGAGGCGCGGGCGACTACGGGGAACGCACAGCGGCAGTCCTGGACAAGTACGAAAAGCGGTGGGATGGCGACCTACCCCCATTGTTACTCGTGGTCATCCACTTTGACACGACAGGCCAGCGGAAGGCGGCTCGTGAGTTCAGGAGGGTTACGTTCGACGTGATCAAGGGCGGGAAGAGCACACCGTTACGAGAGCTACTGCTTACCCCTGGAATGTCGCCGGCTCGCGCTGGGAACAGCAGGCAAAGAGCAGCTGACTTGGAGGCGCTCATGGGCGAACACGGCACGCTCCTCTACTGCGACGAGGCGATCCGATTCATCGAGCGGATCGAAGATCCGGTCACGAAGTCCCTCGTCAACATGGCCTTCGTGCATCTGGTGAAAAAAGTCCATCTGGAGAAGCACGACCTCCCAAGGGCCGATCTCGACATGCTGTTTTTGGTGAGTTCGCTCAAGGAATTCTTCGCCGAACACGACATCCTTGCCCGAACGCTGCATGGCGAGAAGGTTGGTGCGTGGTTTGATAAAGGGATGTGATGGTACGATGGCCGGTGGAGGTGAAGTCCCCATGACTGAGCAGACCATGCCGACCGCCTCCCCCCTTTACGAGCAGGACGAGACGGCCTGGCTCGAACAGACCGCCGCGCTCGTCGCCCAGAGCCGCTTCGCTGAGATCGATCGCCGCCAGCTGAGCGAGTACCTCACCGACATGGCCAAACGCGACAAGAGGGAGGTGCTTAGCCGCCTCGTGGTCCTGCTGGTACACCTGCTCAAGTGGGAGCATCGGCCCCAGCAGCGGACGCGGTCCTGGGAGGCGACCATCCTCCACCAGCGCGGCGAGCTGCGCGACCTGCTGGAGAGCGGTGTGCTGCGGAACCATGCTCAAGAGGTGCTGGCCAAGGCGTACCTGCGGGCGGCCAGGGAAGCCGCTTTGGAAATGGGAGCGGCGGAGGGCGCGTTGCCGGACGCCTGCCCGTGGACGCTTGAGGAGCTGACGGCCGAGGAATAACGGAGTGAGGTGATCGAGCGCGTGGCAAGGATGGCGGTCGGCGGGACGGAGGTGGACGCCTGATCGGGCGATGCAAGAACAAGCGGCAGACTCGATGACATGCCCACGGAACTGCTCGACGTTGATCCACGAACGCTGCATCTGCCGCCGTCGAGAGTAAGCGGAGCCGATCCCGCGAAGCTGCATCGCCAGATCGCCCGGCATGGAAAGGGGACGCTGGGAATGCCGCGGCTCATCGTCTTTCGTGCGTCAGACGGCGCGCTGGTGATTTATGACGGCGTCACCCGCGCGACGCGGGTCGCCAAGCTCTTGCCAGGCCAGACGGTCCCCGTCCAGGTGATCGGCGACCTGCCCTCGCCTGGGATGGGCAGTCCGACTGTGGGGGACAAGCTGCCATGATGAACCCGGTGCGGCAGGAGGCGTTGCAGGTGCTCGCGGAGTTGAGCGAGCTGGCTCCCGAGGTGCGCCTGGGACAGATGATGGCGAACCTGTCCTACCTGGCGCGCGGGCTGTCCAACGAGTCCATTTGGGACATGGAAGATGACGAGCTGCTGACCGCGGCCCGGAAGCACCTGGAAGAGTGGCGCGCCCGACGCGGCGTGATGGCCGGATCGAATGGGAAAGAGTAGGGGGGTGCGGCCGGTCGTCCGCCGGCCGCGGCACGGAGAAAGAACATGACCGGAACCAGAAGCCGACGTGAATTCATCCGCGACCTGGGCATTGGCGCGGCCTCGCTGCCGTTCCTGCTCAATCTGCCGAGCCTGGCGTTCGCCAACCAGGCGAAGCGGAAGCAGCGGCTCGTCATCCTGTTCAGCCCCAACGGCGTCATCCCGTCGGCCTTCTGGCCGGACGAGATCGGCGCCAAATTCACCCTCAAAGAGAGCATGACGCCGCTGGAGCCGTTCCGGGACCGCACGTTGTTCCTGCGCGGCGTCAGCGACCGCATCCGGGGCGACGGCGACGGCCACATGCGCGGCATGGGCTGCCTGCTCACCGGCATCGAGTTGTTCCCCGGCAACATCCAGGGCGGCTCCGACACGCCGGCCGGCTGGGCCAAGGGTCTCTCCATCGACCAGGAGATCAAGAACCATCTGCAGGGCGACCCAGCCACGCGCACGCGCTTCGGCTCGCTGGAGTTCGGCGTCATGGTGCCCGAGCGGGCCGACACCTGGACGCGCATGGTCTACGCCGGCCCCAACAAGCCGATCGCGCCGATCGACGACCCCTACCAGATGTTCGGCAAAATGTACGGCCACATCAAGGACCGGGAAGCGCTGAAAAGCGTCCTTGACGATGTGCAGGACGACCTCAAGAAGGTTGGCGCGTCGGTGAGCGCCGACGACCGCCGGCTGCTGGACGAGCACGCCTCCTTCGTCCGCGAGATGGAGCAGGAGCTGAAGGCGACGCGGGACCAGGCGGCCGACCAGCCGGTCCCCGACCTCGAAGCCGGCGTCAAGCGCGAGAATGACAACATCCCCAAGATCAGCAAGATGCAGATCGACCTGATGGTGAACAACTTCGTCGCGGACTTCTCGCGCGTGGCGACCTTGCAGTTCACCAACTCGGTCGGCGGCGCCCGGATGCACTGGATCGGCGTGGACGAGGGCCACCACGAGCTGTCCCACCTGCCCGACAGCGACGAGAAGGGCAAAGAGAAACTCGTCAAGATCAACAAGTGGTGGTGCGAGCAGATGGCTTACCTGGCGAAACGGCTGGCGGAGACGCCGGAGCCGGGCGGCCCGGGCAACATGCTCGACAACACGACGATCCTGTGGACGAACGAGCTGGGCAAGGGCAACAGCCACACGCACGACGACACGCCGTTCGTGCTGGTCGGCAACGGCCTCGACTTCAAGATGGGCCGGTCGCTCAAGTACGACCGCGTGGCGCACAACCGGCTGCTTATCTCGCTGGCCCACGGCATGGGCCACCGCATCGACAAGTTCGGCAACCCGGATTTCTGCGGTCAGGGGCCGCTGTCGGATTTGACGTGATCGCATCAGGGCAAGAGGAAACGGCCGATCAGAACGCCGACGATCAGAGCGGCCGCGATCGCGGCGGAAATTAGGAGCCACTTGCGGCGAGCCTCCGCCCGCTCCAGCTGGGCCACAGTAACGCCCCGCGGCCCTTGACCGGGGGGGTAATGTGTGACCTTGAGAACCCGGACATGCGCAGGACCGCGGATGGGTTTATTCGGTGGCTTGTCCATTGCTGGTCGCCGCCTCGTTTTGTTGGAGAAGGAGCGGACGTTCGTTGATGAGCTTCCCGTCAAAAAACACCTGGACGTAATATACCCCCGGTTCGGGGAATGTACAATCGGGGAGCCTCCAGGGAACCTCAATGAAATCCAGCGGGCCGTGAAACTGGAGCGGGTCTTCATCCGTCTCGTCCACGTTCAGGTCCGTTTCGGGATCCAGGATGACCGCCCGCCCGGACGCGGTTCCTTCATGACCCGTCATCTGCAAATACACGCACAGTTGCGGATGCGTGTACGGGAACGCCGGTGCGACGATGTGCGTTCGCACGCAACGGAGATCGAACACGTCCGCCTCCAGAGACGGTTCGATCTCGTCGCAAAGCACCATCACATGCACGCGCGGCAGCACGGCCTTCGCCATCGTCGCCTCCTCGCACCGAACACCTTCAAGAGGCCAGCGCGGTCGTCCCGGCCGTGGGGTGCGTGAATTTGAGGATGCGCCGACGCACCTGCTCGTTGTGCGCCCAGGTCCGCAGCGGCTCATAGGCCAGGCCGGTCGTCTTCAGCTTCGCGTCGAGGTGGGCCTCGTTGATCTCCACCATGCCGCGACTGCCGGAAAACGTCGCCACGTCGTCGGCCAGGAACAGGTCGCCGACGATCGCGCCGCCGGGCGCCAGCAGCCGGCGCAGCTCGATCAGCAGCGCCTGGATCTCGTCCGGAAACATGTGCGTAAAGACGCTTCCGAGATAGATAAAGTCGAATTGGGCGCCGTCGATGGGGACGGAGGTCATGCCGTTGGCGAGGAAGAAGAAGTTGGGCCGGCGGTAGCGGCGGCGGCAGAAGGCGACCGCCTCCTCCGCGAGGTCCGTGCCGTAGTACAGCCCCCGCGGCGATAGATAATCCAGCACCACCGCGGTCAGCTGGCCGCTGCCGCAGCCCACGTCGAGGAGGCGGGAGTCGGGCTTCATGCCCAGCTCGACGAGCTGGCCCAGCTTGCCGCGGCCCAGCAGTTCAAACTCCTCCTTCGTGCCCGGACCCACCACCGTCCAGTAGTCCTTTTCCAGGTCGAATTGCCGATAGAAGGCGTGGTAGTCGAACTCGGCGGCGCCGTGGCGGGCGCGGCGGCCGACCACGTTGCACTCCACGCCCAGCGGGACCGGGCCGGCGGCGCCGAACCAGCCCACGAAGCGGCGTTGCAGATCGAACTCCAGCCGGCAGCGGCCCGCGGTGTTGGGGGCGCGAACCGGGCAGGTCAGGACGACCTCGTCGCCGGGCGCCACGGGCCGGGGCAGCGGCGCCCGCACCCCGTCGTCGAAGGACAGGTAGGCCCCGCCTTCCGCTGGCCGCCAGTGGTAGCCGAGCCAGATCTTGTGCAAGCCCGCGGCCCGCCACGTTCGGATTCCTGCATTGCGGACCTTCAGCCGCCATTCCTCGACGCCGGCGACGGCCGCGTCCTCGGGCCGGGCCAGGATCTCCACGCGCGCGGCGTAGCCTTTCAGGCTCCGGCAGCGCCCGAGCAGCCGCAGACCTTGCTTCACCGCCCGCCGCAGTCGTTGCAGCATGTGCGTCTCGCCTCGCCAGGACGCCGCCCGGCCGTCGGGACGCAGCCCGGACCCCGGCCGCGGGGCAGGTCGGCCCTTATAGCCCTGTCGGACTGGCGAGACAAGGCGGACGGGGAGGCCATTGCGGTCGGTCTTGCGTCGTTGCCGTCTCGTGGTATCCTGTGCCGGCGGGTTATCGGACAGGAGCGCCTGCGATGTTGGATACCAAAGAATGGCTCTTGGTGGCGGTGGGGTTCTTCGGCGCCCTGACGCTGGTTTACCTGATCCGCCGCGCCTATCTCTCCTGGAGCGCGCCGTCCACCATTACCTGCCACTTCTCCCCCAAGGGCGGCTGCACCGACATGGTCGTGCGCGAGATCCAGAGCGCCCGCCATGAGGTGCTCGTTCTTGCCTACTCGTTCACCAGCCAACCCATCGCCCAGGCCCTCGTGGACGCCAAGCTCCGCGGCCTGCACGTCGAAATTGTGCTCGACCACAGCAACGAGAAGGAAGAACACACCGATCTGCATTTCTTCATCGAACAGGGCCTCGCCCCCCTCATCGACCCGACGCACGCCATCGCCCATAACAAGGTCATGCTGATCGACGGCCGCACGCTCATCACCGGCAGCTTCAACTTCACCCGCCAGGCCGAGATCGAGAACGCCGAAAATCTGCTCATCCTCAAGGGTCATCCGGAACTCATGGCGGCCTACCGCACCAACATCGCCGGTCACAAAGCGCACGCGCGGGCGCCCCAGGTCGAGAAGCAACCCGCCGCTCCGCATCAGCATCGCGCGGCCTGAGCGCGCCTGCCGATCCTGAAATAACGACGCGGCTGTCCCGATTCGACGCCGGCCAGGAGGTTTCCTGCTTCCCGCCGAACCTTACGGTTGATAGTCTAGGGAAGATAGATAGGTCTGGGCAATTTGACCAGGCCGATGGCATTGCGGCCGGATAGGGAATGAAACGAACCATGGCAAGCGTGCAGGCTTCCCCACCGAAAGCGAAGTCGCTCAAGGACGCCGACCTGAAAGAGAAGCTGCAGGCGCTGCGTCGCACGGACAATACAACGAACCTTTTCTATCTGGTTCGTGCGTATCTCTTCTTTGGGGTCGTGATCGGCGGCGCCGTTTGGTTTGACCTCCACCGGGCGTCGGCCGGCTGGTCGTTCTGGTGGGACGTGCCGGTCGGGATCGTGGCGATCCTCCTGATCGGGGCCGGCCAGCATCAGATGAGCGGGCTGGCTCACGAGGCGGTCCACCACATCCTGTTCCGCAACCGCTGGCTGAACGACCTGGCCTCCGACCTCTTCTGCATGTTCCCGCTCTACAGCAGCACGCATCACTACCGCCTGCAGCACCTGGCCCACCACCAGTTCGTCAACGACCCGCAGCGCGACCCGGACGTGTCGCAGCTCAAGAGCAGTGGCCACTGGCTGGATTTCCCGATCGGCAAACGCGCCTTCCTGTGGACGCTGCTCAAACAGCTGTGGCTGCCGAATCTGATCCGGTTCACGCGCATTCGCGCCGTCTACAACGCCGCCGGCGCCGACAAGAACCCCTATCTGCGCAAGGGCTGGAAGCCGTCGAGGGTCGCGGTGGGCGTCGGCGCCCTGTACCTGCTGCTGCAAGTGGGGGCGCTGACGGCCCTGGTGTGGCACGGCGACCCGCTCTGGCTGGCGCTGGTCCCGGTCCTGCTGTGGGCGGGGATCATGGCGGTTTACCTCGTGCTGCCGGCGTCGAAGTTCCATCAGAGCCGGGTCCACCCGGTCATTCCTTCGCGCGTCCAGGCCGTTCTGCGCACCAGCCATCTGACGGCCGTGTACGTGGCGCTGGCGTGGATCACGTGGGCGACGGGGGTGTGGGCGGCCTGCTACTATTTCTTCTTCTGGCTCACGCCGCTGTTCACGTCGTTCGCGTTTTTCATGATCCTGCGGCAGATCGTTCAGCACGGCAACGGCGGTCGCGGCTGGCTGACCAACACGCGCGTCTTTCTGCTGCGGCCGTTCATCCGATTCAGCGTCTTCCCGATCGGCCAGGATTACCACCTGCCGCACCACCTCTTCGCCACGGTGCCGCACTACCGGCTGCGGCAGCTGCACGAGGCGCTGTCGGAGTACCCCGAGTATCGGGAAGAGGCGGTCGTGGTGGAGGGCTACTTTCTTCCGCCGCACACGCCGCAGACGCGGCCGACGGTGCTGGACGTGCTGGGGCCGGATTACGCCCCGCGCGACGGGCGGGAGGTCCACATCGACAACACGGTCCTGGAAGACGACGAGGTGGAGGAGAAGGCGGAGATTTTGCGCGAAGGCGAGCTGGAAAAGCGTCGAGCGGCGGCCGGCCCTCAGTCGGCGGTCGGCTGATCGCCGTCGTCTAGCGGCATCTTCTTCGACGGCGCTTCCTCTTCATCGGCCGGCGCCATGTCTTTGGCCAGGTCGTGCATGAGGAGAATACTGAGGCGCAGGCCGATGAAGCTGGCGATGGTTTCCTCTTCCTGGCGCTGGCGGAGGAAGGCCCCGTCAACGGCGGCGACGTGTTCCGGCGTGGGCAGAGGCGGCGAGACGGCCTCGGCGTGCGACGGGACTTCCACGATCGGCGGCGGCGTTTCGACCACGCGGACGCGGGGGTTGGCCAGCAAGGCTTCGAGCGGCAGGTCCGACACAGCAACACCTCCCCTCAGACGGCGAAAACGACGGGCTTAAGTCAGTATACCGCGCCGACGCTTTGCCGGAATAGGGCGTCGTCGGAAGCCCGCCGTAAGCGAGCGCTTTCGCGCAGACCGCTCGCTTACGGCGGGCTTCCGACGACGCCCTTTACGTCACGCTCGGCGTCGTATCCACCACCTCCTGCGGGATTCCCGGCGCAGCCGCCAGGAACACCCGGCAATGGGCGTGCCGAAGGATATAGCGGCCGCGCTCGTCGAGGTGGATGGCGCCGCTCGCACCGACCTGCGTCTCCTCCGACAGCGGCAGGACGACCAGATCGTACTGGTCATGGCGCAGCCGCTCGACGATCGCCGGGCCGTCGGCCTTCGGCATGTCGAGGACTGTCAGACTGCGGCCGACCTTGCGCGCCCGCTCCTCGTCGGCGTGGACGGCGGCGGCGCCGGCCGGCGCATCGTCTCCGTCCGGCGACACCGGCAGGACGGCGAGCGCCACCCCCGGATCGAGCAGGGTCAGCACGGCCTTGAACAGGTCGCTGTGAGCGCGGCTGCCGTCATGCAAGAGCAGCACGCGGTCCACGCCCTCGCCGGCCGCCCGCAGCTCCGCCACCGTGCGGGCGTGTCGCTCGCTGATCTTGGGGATGCGGCTGCCGCCGCCAATGTCGAGGTACACGTCGCGCTCGCGGCTGAGGATGCGCACCGTCAGCGGCGCCGTGCGCCGCCGTGCAGGTTGATCCAGTAAAACGCGATCTGCTCCAGCTGCTCGTCCACCGTGTACTTGTTCGACGCCCCGAGGATCAGCTCCTGGGCCTGGAGGTCCATCGCCGTCTTGAGGACCGCGTGCAGCGGGTTGTTGGTCGGCACGATCATCGGCTTGACCTGCTTGCCGGCCTTCTCCGCCCGGTCCACCACGGCCGTCATCAGCTTCTGATCGTAGGCGTCCATCTCGCCCTGTTCCGCCGGGGCGACCTCGCCGACCGGGGCCAGCTTGGCCGTCATCACCACGACGTTGGTCGTCTCCGGGTCGGTTTCGTTGAGGGCCTTTTCCAGCATGAACAGGTTATGCACCGAGCGGATCGACACCAGCTTGCGGTACGGCTTGCTGACGCCGAGGCTGGCCGGCGAAACTTCCTCCGTCGTCGCCCGGTTGAACTGCTCCGTGTGCTGGTGGTGGCCCTTGACGTGGCCGGCCGCCCGGCGCTTCCGCTCGTGCAGCTGCTCGGAGACGACGAACACCGTGACGAACCCCAGGGTGAAGGCCGTGCCGCCGATGGTCGCCACCTCCTTGGTGAAGAAGTTGAGGACGGCCGTCACCAGCAGCACCAGGAAGATCAGCGTCAGGCCGATCGGCACGTAGACGTTGCCGATCTTGACGTTGAGCGGCACCATGTATTCCCGCTTCTCGCGGTGGGTGAAGCGCAGCACCACCATCGACAGCGCCTTGAAGACGAAGCTCCAGACGACGCCGAAGGCGTAGGCTTCGCCCAGGATGATGACGTGGCCCATGCTGGCGACGATCACGAAGATTTGCAGGCTGGTGATGAGGATCAGCAGCCGGTACGTCGTGCCGTACTTGGGATGGGGCTTGAGGAACCAGTCGGGCAGCACGCCGTCCTCGGCGATGCGATTGAGGACGCCGTTGGAGCCGATGATGGCCGTATTGACGGCGCCGGCCAGGATGAGGAAGCCGATGCTGACCACGAAGGTTTCGAGGACCAACTTGAGCCAGGCGGCGCCGATGACGTGGCGGGCCAGGCCGCCGATGAGGTTGCCGCTGTAGAATTTCATGCGGACCTCGTCGGGGATGAGCATGACGGCCAGGAAGCTGACGCCGGCCGTCAGCACCAGGCTGTAGACGAAGACGATGAAGGCGGCCTTTTTGAAGTTGGGCAGCTTCGGCGCCTCGACCTCGCGGTAGACCTGCGCCAGCGTCTCCTCGCCGCTCATCGCCAGGATCGAATGGCCGAACGCCAGGAACAGGCCCAGCACCCACACGACGCGAAGCAGGTTGCGAAACCATCCCAAGCCGCCGAGGAAGCCGAGCGGGTCGTCCGGGCGGAAATACTGTTGCCTGGCGTTCTTTATGCCGAGCGTGTCGCTCGCCTCCTGGTAGGAGGGGTTGTTGGCGAGGACCTCTCCCTTGTCGTTGACGCGGCGCGGGTCCACGTCGGGGTCGGTCTTCACTGTTTCTGGCTGGAGGTGGTCGGGCCGGCTCAGGTCCTGCACGTTGATGCCGCCCTCCAACTCCAGGTCGGTGAAGCGGTTGGGGTCGATACCCTGCTGGCGGAGCTGGTCCCGGAATTGAGCCAAGGACTGGCCGTCGCTGGGCTGGAGAACGACGTGTTCCGTCTTCTGGTTGAGGTCGGGTTGCCACGGGACGCCCTGCGCCGGCCCTATCACGACGAGACTGACGAGGCACCAGCCGATCAGGATCACGGCCATCACGGTGGTGGCCCACATGATCTTCATGGCCTTGTCGCTGGACTCGTGGATGCCGCGCACGTTCTGGCGGAAGAAGTAGATCGTCACCAGCACGGCCAAGAAGACGGACCCCCAGCGGATGAACAGTTCGCCCGGCTGGCCGGGGTCGAGTTGGTCCAGGCCGAGCGCCTTGTAGGTCGCGGGGAAGGCCAGCTGGATGAACTGGCCGACGAGGCCCATGACGTACTGCCCGGCCGACACACCGCTGGTCGGGCCGGTCAGGACGTAGTCGAACATCAGGGCCGACACCGAGAGCTTGGCGAGGAAGCCGCCCATCGCCTCCTTGACGACGCGGTAGACGCCGCCGCGGACGAAGAGGGAGCAGCTCTCGATGTAGACCATGCGGACGAAGTAGCTGAAGACCATGACCCCCAGGATGAACCACGGGGCGGCCGGGCCGATGGAGCTTTCCACGACGCCGCCGATGTAATAGACCGTGCTGGCGAGGTCGCAGAGGACGACGGCGGCGGTGCGCCAGAACGAGATGAAGGTGAACATCACGCTGCTGACGATGATCACCTGGGCGGCGCGGCGCACGCCAGACAAGTTCATGGAGGAACCCGGCTGCGGGGTCGGACTGACGTTCGAGGGGGTTGTCATAACCGGAAGGGTGCAGACCGACCGGCGGGCGCGGCTGCCCCGTCGGTCGAACGGCAAACGCCCATACCCGGCCGGGGCCGGGCGCTCCCTCACCCCCCCGCTCGTTCCCAAACTCCCGTTTGGGAACGAGCGGGGGGGTGAGGGAGCGCAGCCGATGAGAGCAGACCCCGGCCGGCCAGGGAAACGAATCCCCGTGCGACACCAAACGGGGGCGTTTGCATTAAACGTTGGTTATAGCGGCCTGGCTTCCGCCTGACCAGCGTGGGGCGGTCTTCTCACTGTTCAGGAGTTCAGTCAATGGCGCGGATGGACTTGACGATCGACGCCGACCGGGCAGTGGAACGGCTGATGCGATTCCTGGCCGTGGAGGGCGTCACCGGGCGGGAGCGGGCGATCGGCGCGGAGGTGGTAAAGGCTCTCAAAGAGATGGGCGTTCCGGCCTCGGCGATCCGTTACGACACGGCCAACGAACGCATCCCCGTGCCGACGGAAACCGGCAATCTGACCGTCGATCTGCCGGGCGTGCGGCCGGACCTCCCCCGGCTGCTGTTCTCGACGCACCTGGACACGGTGCCGCTCTGTGCGGGGGCCGTGCCGGTGCGGTCGAAGAACCGCATCACCGCGAAAGGCGACACGGCGCTGGGCGGCGACAATCGAACCGGCGTGGCTTGCCTCGTGACGTTGGCCGCGACGCTGCGGGAACGGCGGTTGCCGCACCCGCCGCTGACGCTGCTGTTCACGGTGCGCGAGGAGAGCGGCCTGTTCGGGGCGCGCCATCTCGAACCGGCCGACCTGGGCGGCGTGACGATGGGCTTCAACGTGGACGGCAAGGAACCGGCAGCTCTGACGGTGGGGGCGGTGGGGGCGGAGCGGTGGGAAGTGGAGATCGTCGGCCGGGCGTCGCACGCCGGGGTCCATCCAGAGCAGGGGATTTCATCCACGCTGGCAGCGTCGCTGGCGCTGGCGGAGGCGGCGCGCGGCGGCTGGTTCGGCAAGGTGCGGCGCGACGGCAAGGAGGGCACGGCCAACGTCGGCGTCTTCGGCGGCCGCGACGGCAAAAGCGCCGGCGACGCGACGAACGTGGTGACGGATTACGTCCATATTCGCGGCGAGTCGCGCAGCCACGATCCGGCGTTTGTGAAGGAGATCACGGCGGCCTGGCGCAGGCCTTCCAGAACGCGGCGGGTCAGGTGAAGGACGACCGGGGCCGGCCGGCGAAGGTGAAGTTCATGTCACGGCTGGATTACCACTCATTCCGTCTGAAGGACGACGCCCCGGTGGTGCGGCGGGCGGTGCGCGCGGCGGAGGGAATCGGCCTGACGCCGGCGCTGAAGGTCGGCAACGGCGGACTCGACGCCAACTGGCTGGTGCGCCACAAGATTCCGACGGTGACGTTCGGGGCGGGGCAGCACGAAATTCACACGACGGAGGAGTACGTGGACGTGAAAGAGTTCGTGGACGGCTGCCGGATGGCGCTGGCGCTGGCGACGTTGGAGGAGTAAACCAGGCTTCCTTGCAGCGGGCTGAAAAGGGCCGGCGCTCAATAGCTGAGGATGAACGAACCCGCTTGCCCGTTGTGGACGAAGGTGCAACGAGAGAGAACGTCGCAGCCCACCAGCACGTCCGTTCCAGTATGGGCCAACGGTGTTTCCACAACGGACAGCAGAGGGGCCGAAAGACCGTTGACCAGGCCGCCCATTTGGTCGCGTATCAGCAAATCGACCTTGTACCAAGGTGCAAACACCGCGACGGGGTGGGATGGAACCAAGATAGGGCGGATTCGGTAAGGTGTCAGACCGAGGGCTTGCCGGACGGCTGGATCGATGACAGTGACCGCCGCCCCTGTGTCGATCATGCCGGTGCAGAAATGCGGCTGGGGCGACGGTAGCCCCGCGGCCTGCAACGCCTGAAGTCTCGGGCCGCTGGGATAGAAGGCCAGTTGGACGATGGCCTGACCTTGCGCATCAAGCGCTTTATGAATCACCGGCATAGGCGGCGATGTCCTGACGGAAGGGGACCGGCTTTTCGTGTTCGTCCTCGAGCATGACCAGAAAGGGGCCTACGCCGAAACGCTGACAACCGGCCGTGTAGGCCGCGTTTTCGGTTTCCCAGAACGAGTCGATGTCGTCGCCGTGAATCAGCACGAATTTCCCCTTCATGGAGCGCGCGAGTTCTGGAATCGCTCGCTTGAACGCGGCCAACTCTTTTTCCAGCGCCATGATTGGTTCCCCGTTGCGAGGGCGCCGTGAAGGTCAGGCGCCTGGTCGCGATGATACCAGAAAACCAGCGTGTGAATACACTCGCGTCGTCAGCAATTTCACCCATCCGAGTGGACGCGCCGCCCCCCTTACCGGATATTCCCATAGGAGGGCGCCGATGGCCAGCGACGAGGGTTTGCCGGAGGAGCTGCTAGCCCGCGCCTGCGCCGGCGACGCCGGGGCGCGGGGCGAGCTGTTCGACCGCTGCCGCGACCGGCTGCGGCGCATGGTGCGGCTGCGCATGGACCGGCGCTTGCAGGGCCGCATCGACCCGTCCGACGTGCTCCAGGACGCCTACCTCGACTATGCCCGCCGCTTCGCCGAGTGGGCCGCCCGGCCGACGCTGCCGTTCTTCCTCTGGCTGCGCCTGCTGACCGGCCAGAAGCTCGTCGATCTCCACCGCCGTCACCTCGGCGCCCAGATGCGCGACGCGGGCCAGGAGGTGTCGCTCTACCGCGGCGCTTTACCGCAGGCGTCGTCGGCGTCGCTGGCCGCCCAGCTGCTCGGCCGGCTGACGAGCGCCAGCCAGGCCGCCGTCCGCGCCGAGACGCAGGTCCGCGTTCAGGAGGCGCTCAACGGCATGGAGCCGATCGACCGCGAGATCCTGACGCTGCGCCACTTCGAGATGCTCAGCAACGAGGAGGCCGCCGAGGTGCTGGGCCTGCGCAAGTCAGCGGCCAGCAACCGCTACATCCGCGCCCTGAAACGTCTCAAGGACGCCCTGGGCGAATGGCCTGGCGCCGCATGACGGGAGGACCGCCCCATGTCCGAATCCAGCTCCGACGTGAACCCTCTGGACGTTCTGGCCGAAGAGTTCGTCGCTCGGCATCGGGCCGGCGAGCGGCCGTCGCTGGACGAGTTCATCGCGCGCCGTCCTGACCTGGCCGACGACATCCGCGATCTCTTTCCGGGCCTGGTGCTGATGGAGGGCGTCCGCCCCGCGCCGGGCGACGTCACCGGACCCTTTGAGGGCAGCGCCGCCGTGCCGCAGCTGAAGCGCCTGGGCGATTACCGCATCCTGCGCGAGGTCGGCCGCGGCGGCATGGGCGTGGTCTACGAAGCCGAGCAGGAGTCGCTGGGCCGCCACGTCGCGCTCAAGGTGCTGCCGGCCCACAGCCTGCTGGAGCCGCAGCGGCTCCGGCGTTTTCAGCGCGAGGCCAAGGCGGCGGCGCGACTGCACCACACCAACATCGTCCCCGTCTACGGCGTCGGCGAACAGGACGGGCTGCACTACTATGTCATGCAGTTCATCCAGGGCCAGGGACTCGACCAGGTGCTGGACGAACTGAAACAGCTGCGCCAGGGCCGGCAGGCAGGATCGGCGAAGCACAACGGCGCCGAGTCGGCCGCCCTGTCGCTGCTGACCGGCAGGTTTACGTTCGGCGCCGCCGTGGAGGGTTCTCCGAAGGCTGACGTGCCCGGCTCGCCGACGACCGTTGCGCCGGCGCCCAAGCCAGCCGATTCGTCGGGTCGCTCCGACACCGGCTTCGCCTACTGGGGCGGCGTCGCCCGCCTCGGCATTCAGACCGCCCAGGCCTTGGCCTACGCCGCCGCCCAGGGGACGCTGCACCGCGATATCAAGCCATCGAACCTGCTCCTCGACGGCCGCGGCAACCTGTGGGTCACCGATTTCGGACTGGCCAAGGCGGCGGACAGCGAGGACCTCACCCACACCGGCGACATTGTGGGTACGCTAAGGTA
Organism: uncultured Planctomycetaceae bacterium; assembly: GCA_963823075.1. Lineage (GTDB taxonomy): Bacteria > Planctomycetota > Planctomycetia > Gemmatales > Gemmataceae > UBA4732. Next base: position 263,130 of record CAWGKE010000010.1, on the reverse strand, counting down.
CATGGCCCCGGAGCGATTCAGCGGCAAGGGCGATCTGCGCAGCGACCTCTACAGCATCGGCCTGACGCTGTACGAATTGCTGGCCCTGCGGCCGGCGTTCGAGGCGCCGGATCGGCAGCAGCTCGTCCATCAGGTCTTGCACGCCGAGCCGCCGCGGCTGCGCCAGCTTGACCGGGCCATGCCGCGCGACCTGGAAACGATCATCCACAAGGCCATCGACAAAGACCCGGCCCGGCGCTACCAAACGGCGGAAGAGTTAGCCGACGATCTGCAGCGGTTCCTGGACGACCGGCCGATCCGGGCGCGGCGGGTCGGCGCCGTGGAGAAGCTGTGGCGCTGGGCGCGGCGCAACCCGGCGGTGGCGGGTCTGTCGGCGGCGGTGGCGCTGCTGCTGATCGGCTCATCCATCGCGGCGACGGCGACCGCCTACTCCTTCCGCCAGACGGCCGAGCGCGAGGTGAAGATGGCGGCTGACGAGCGCAAGGCACATGCCGACGCCGACGCGGCCCGCCAGGAGGCGGACGACAACGCCGGGCGGCTGCGCGACAGCATGGACCGGTTGTACGAGGTCAACGCCCTGCTGGAGAGCGGCCGGGCGCGCCTAGCCGCAGGCGACGTGCCGCAGGCGCACGCCGATCTGACGAAGGCGGTGGAGCGCATGCCGGAATACGCCCTGGTCTGGCGCGAGCGCGCTGAGTTGTACTACCGCCTGGGCCTGGAGGAAGAAGCCCTCGCCGACCTGGAACACGTGTTTGAACTCAAGGCGCCGGACGAGCCGCAGCTGTGGCTCCGCTACGCCGGCTTGCGCTTGCAGCAGGGCGACATGGAGGGTTACCGCGCCGTCTGCTCTCGCATGGCGGACAAGTTCGCCGGCGACGACAAGGACGATCCTATTTGGTTGTCCCTGGCGTGCGCCCTCGGTCCAGACGCCCTCCCCAGTCTCGAAGCGCAGGCGCGGCGCCTCGAAGAGGTCATCAAGGCGTCGGGCCAGTCCTTCCCCTGGACGACCACGGCCGTTCTGGCCGCCGTGGATTACCGCGCCGGCCGATTCGACGAGGCCGAACGTCGCCTGAACGAGTTGGGCGACCCTGCTGCTTGGGGAGATAACGCCGGCGGCTCGTTGTTCTTGGTGATGGGCGCTCTAATCGAGCACCGCAAGGGAAAAGACGACGTAGCGGAGCGCCGTTTCCTGCAAGCAGCCGACCGCCGCCTGGAAAAAATCTACGACCACGTCACACCCTCACCGCAGAACGATCTGTGGGCGATGATCGAGGAGGAGGAAGGGGAGGCCCTCTACCGGGAGGCCGCCGCCGCGATCCGGGGCGCGGACCACGCGGAACCGCCGGTCGCCTGGGAGCTACGCGCCGCCGGCCATCTGATGATCGGCCAGAAGGACCGGGCCGCAGCGGACCTGACGCGGGCGCTCCGACGCAAGCCCGACGACCCGGACCTGCTCGTCTGGCAGGCGGGAGTGTACGCCGACGCCGACCAGTGGAACCGGGCTGACGCGGACCTAGCGCGGTTCGCCGCCTTGAAAAACCCCAAGGCTTATCGCTGGATCAGCGCGTGCAGGCTCCATGCCCGCCGCGAGGACTGGGACGGCGCCGCCGCTCTCGCGTGTCAGGCGCTCGACGTTTTGAGGGGAGAGGAGGCGGCGGCGCTCTACAACGACCTGCTCAACAATCCCGCGGTGCTGCCGCTCGTGGCGCAATCTCGGCCCAACGACTTCGACCTGCGCCTTGCCTGCGCGGGGCTATCGGCGAAATCTCAATAAATGGAGCGAAGCGGTGCAGTGGGCGACCGACGCGCTCCGCATTAGGCCCGACGACCCGGACGCCCTCCGCGACCGCGGGAATTGGAACGCGGAACTGGGCCGGTTGCGGGACGCCGCCGCCGATTTTGAACACCTTCTCCGTGTGGAGCCGCAGAAGACTTCGGGCGACCTCCTGGCGCTCGCACTGCTGCGGGCTTCCCTCGACGACCAGGACGGCTATCAGGGCGCTTGCCGGGAGATGGTAAAGCGCTTCGGCGCCATTCCGGACGCCGCATGGGAAGTGGGTGAAGCCCTCACGCTGGCGCCCAACGACATCGCCGACCCGAAGGAGACGCTGCAACGACTCGCGCAACACCCTGATTATGTTGGGCCTTCCCTCTGCGGCTCTGACATCTATAGCTGGGCCTGCGTCCGCGCCGGGAAGGCGGAGGATGTCGTACAAGCATTTTCGCCGGGGCAACCGCTGTTTCCGCCCAAGCAACCTGAGACGGCGTTGGCGCTGGCCCTGGCGCACCATCAGTTGGGCCAAGCGGAGAGCGCGCGGACCTGGCTGAATAAGGCCGACCACATGATCGAGCAGCGGACGGAGGGGCTCTCAGGGCGACTTGCCGGCCAAGCTCGGGTGGAATTGGGAGTGGCATACCGCTCTACGCATCCTTCTGCTCCGACGCGAGGCCGAGGCGGTGCTAAAGGAACCCGCGCCGAAGCCGGAGAAGTGACCCGATCCGCGTAAAGGGGTCTACCATGTCCGAACCCAGCTCCGACGTGAACCCGCTGGACGTTCTGGCCGAGGAGTTCGTAACCCGGCATCGCGCCGGCGAGCATCCGTCGCTGGACGAATTCATCGCCCGCCGCCCCGACCTGGCCGACGACATCCGTGACCTGTTTCCGGGCCTGGTGCTGATGGAGGGCGTCCGCCCCGCCCCCGGCGACGTGACCGGACCCTTCGAGGCCGGCGCCGCCGTGTCCATGCTGAAACGCCTCGGCGACTACCGCGTGCTGCGCGAGGTCGGCCGCGGCGGCATGGGCGTGGTGTACGAAGCGGAGCAGGAATCGCTGGGCCGCCACGTCGCGCTCAAGGTGTTGCCGGCCCACAGCCTGCTGGAGCCGCAACGGCTGCGGCGTTTTCAGCGCGAGGCCAAGGCGGCGGCGCGACTGCACCACACCAACATCGTGCCCGTCTACGGCGTCGGCGAGGCCGACGGACTGCACTACTACGTTATGCAGTTCATCCAGGGGCTGGGGCTGGATCAGGTGCTGGCCGAGCTGCGCAAGCTGCGGCCCGCGCCGGCCGTCGAGGACGCCCCGCCTCCGTCTGGCGCCACGGCGTCGGCGGCCAGCGCGGCCCAATCAATGCTGACCGGCCGCTTCGAGACGGCGCCCGCCGCGGACGGGGAATCGACTCCCGATCCCGGCGGCTCGTCGTCCGTTCGCCTTCCGGGGCAGGTCGAAGGGGCGCCGCCGTCGCGCACGGGCCGGGAGTACTGGCGGAGCGTGGCGAGGGTCGGCGTCCAGGTCGGCGACGCCCTCGCTTACGCGCACAGCCAGGGCGTGCTGCATCGGGACGTCAAGCCGTCGAACCTGCTGCTGGACGCCCGGGGCAGCGTGTGGGTGACGGACTTCGGCCTGGCCAAGGCGGCCGACGGCGAGGACCTCACGCACACCGGCGATATTGTGGGCACGCTTCGGTACATGGCCCCCGAGTGCTTCAGCGGCAAGGGCGACGCCCGCGCCGATGTCTATAGCCTCGGCCTGACGCTTTACGAGCTGTTGACGCTGCGGCCGGCGTTCGTGGGCAAGGACCGCAATCAGCTGCTGGCGCAGGCGATGCACGGCGAAGCCCCGCGGCCGCGGTCGGTCAACCGGGACGTGCCGCGCGACCTGGAGACGGTGGTGCTCAAGGCGATCGCGCGCGACCCGGCCCACCGCTACGCCACGGCGGCCGAGTTGGCTTCCGACCTGCGGCGCTTCGTGGACGACCGTCCGGTGCGGGCGCGGCGGGTGGGGTGGGCGGAGTTGGCGTGGCGCTGGGGCCGACGCAACCCCGTGGTGACCGGCCTGGCGGCGGCGGTGCTGCTGCTGTTGATCGTCGGGACGGCGGGTTCGACGGTCGCGGCATACTACTTCAGTCGCCTGGCCGATGCGCAGGGCAAGCTCCGGGCCGACGCGGACACCGCAAAGGGCCAGGTCCAGAAGCAGGCCGACGAGCTGCGCGACGGCATCGAGCGCATGAATCGGGCCAACGACTTGATGGACAGCGGCCGGCTGCACGAGAACGCCGCGGAGAACACCCTGGCCCTGGCCAATTACGATGCGGCTGTCGAGCAGCGGCCCGACATGTCCGCCGCGCTGCTGACGCGCGGGCAACTCTACACGCGCTTCTACTGCTGGGACGATGCAGCCGCCGACTTCGAGCGCGGCTTCGCCCTGCATCCGCCCACGGACCCCAACTTGTGGCTCTGGCACGCCTACCTGCGGGTGTATGTCGGCGACGCCGACGGCTACCGCCGGGCCTGCGCCGCCATGCTGGACAAGTTCGGCCAAACGACGGACCCGGCGACGAAGATGGACATCGCCCAGGCTTGCACGGCGGGGCCGGACGCCCTACCCGATTACTCGTACGTTATCCGCCTGATGGATGCGATTGATCCCGGAGATCACTTCGCCCTAGAGCGTGACTATCGCCTCGCGCTTCTCTATTACCGCGCCGGCAAGATCGATCAGGCCATCGGCATGATCGAGGACAAGTCCCTTAACCGGAACGATGCCGGTTTCCCCGGCTTCGCGGCAGTCTACCATCTCGCGCACCAAGACGAAAAGGCGCGAAAGACGATGGCCGACTTTGAGCAGAAGACCTTGGACGTTCTGCTCGACCGCCCTGTAGTGCCGTCCGACGATCCTGGCGCTGCCTTCTCCCCCTTGGACATTGAGGAGTATCTGCACTACCGCGAGACGCTCCAATTGCTGGACGGTGCAACGGCCGTGCAGCACCCAGCCGAACCACTCCATAGCGGACTGGGCCACGCCGCGCTGGGGCAATTGGACAAAGCCACGGCCGACCTGGATCGGGCCGTGGCGCTGCGGCCGGATCATGCCGGGCTACGGCTGCAGCGCGGCCGCGTGCTGGCCCAGCTGAATCGGTGGGACGAGGCGGCTGCCGATTTTCATGATGCCATCCATGCGGCGCCGGAAGACCAGCGCGCCGTCATTTGCGGTGAAATCGCCGCCGCGGACCCGCACTTATCGGCCGCGCTCATGGCCCGATGGCCGGACGACGGCTGGGTGTGGGCCGCGCGGGCCAAGCGCTACGCCGCCGCCGCGCCCCCGGCATGGGCGGAGGCCGAGGCCGACTATGCCAAAGCGGTTGAACTGCTCCCGAACGAAGCGGGGCTCCGGTACGACCGCGGGCGGATGTACACCACGGAGGGCAAATGGGGAAAGCTTGCAGCCGATTTCGACGCCGCCATCAAGCTGCGGGAACCGGCGGACGAGGCCGGCTGGGTGGACATCATGATGAAGCTGGCGGCCGCCGGCGACCGGGACGTCTTCCGCCGCGCCGCCGACCGCATGCTTGCGCTCTACGGCAACAGCAAGAACCCGGTGGAACTGCAGCAGACCGCGGAGTGCTGCATGATGCTGCCCGACGCCTGCAGCGACCCCAAAGGCTGCCTGCGGGCGGCTAAGCAGGCGTATGCCGCCGATCAAGGGGTGTGGAATACCACAACGCTGGCCCTCGCGCAGTATCGCAACGGGCAGTTTGAGCCGGCGGCCTCGTTCCTGAACAGCTACCTGGACCATCTGCCGGACGGCGCCTCGGAGCAGGACCGGCTGATCCTGCAACTCCTGCTGGGCATGTCGGAACGCAAGGCCGGGCGCGACAAGGAGGCACGGACGGAGCTTCAGCCAGCCCTGCAGCGGTTGAACGAGATCGTCCCGGCGACCGACGCCGCCGGCATTCGGACGTACGACCCGTGGCAAGCCCTGCGCAGCGAGGCCACGGAGCTTCTGAAGGAAGCCGAGTCGAACCGGGATAAATAGGCCCTGCCCAACCCCGGTGTGAAAGGGGTCCGTCATGCCCGAATCCAGCTCCGAAGTGAATCCGTTGGACGCCTTGGCGGAGGAGTTCATCGCCCGTCATCGCAAGGGTGAGCGGCCGTCGCTGGACGAATTCATCGCGCGGCGGCCCGACCTGGCCGCCGACATCCGCGATCTGTTTCCGGGCCTGGTGCTGATGGAGGGCGTTCGCCCCGCGCCGGGCGACGTGACCGGCCCCTTCGAGGCCGGCGCCGCCGTGCCCGTGCTGAAGCGGCTGGGCGACTACCGCGTGCTGCGCGAGGTCGGCCGCGGCGGCATGGGCGTCATCTACGAGGCCGAGCAGGAGTCGCTGGGGCGGCACGTCGCGCTCAAGGTGCTGCCGGCCCATAGCTTGATCGAACCGCAGCGGCTGCGCCGCTTCCAGCGCGAGGCCAAAGCGGCGGCGAGGCTGCATCACACCAACATCGTGCCGGTCTACGGCGTCGGCGAAGCCGACGGACTCCACTACTACGTCATGCAGTTCATCCAGGGCCTCGGACTGGAGCAAGTGCTGGCGGAGCTGCGCAAGCTGCGGCCGGCGCCGGCTGTCGAGGACGCGCCGCCATCGGTACACGGCACGGCCTCGGCCGCCAGCGCCGCCCACTCCCTCTTGACCGGCCGCTTTGAGACGGCGCCCACCGCGGACAGCGAATCGCCTCCCAACTCCGGCGGGTCGTCGTCCGTCCGCCTGCCGGGGCAAACCGAAGGAACGCCGCCGTCGCGCACCGGCCGGGAGTATTGGCGGAGCGTGGCCCGCGTCGGCGTCCAGGTCGGCGACGCCCTGGCCTACGCCCACGGCCAGGGCGTGCTGCATCGGGACGTGAAACCGTCGAACCTGCTGCTGGACGCCAAGGGCAACGTCTGGGTGACGGACTTCGGTCTGGCCAAGGCGGCGGACGGCGAGGACCTGACGCACACCGGCGACATTGTGGGTACGCTAAGGTACATGGCCCCGGAATGCTTCAACGGCAAGGGCGACGTGCGCAGCGACGTGTACAGCCTGGGCCTAACGTTGTACGAGCTGCTGACGCTCCGGCCGGCGTTCGTCGGCAAGGATCGCAACGAACTGCTGGGCCAGGTCATGCACGGCGAATCGCCGCGGCCTTGGTCGGTCAGCCGGGACGTGCCGCGCGACTTGGAGACGGTGGTGCTCAAGGCGATCGCGCGCGACCCGGGCCACCGCTACCCGAGCGCGGCGGAGTTGGCTGCCGACCTGCGGCGTTTCGTGGACGACCGGCCGGTGCGGGCGCGGCGAGTGGGGGTGGCGGAACAGGCGTGGCGCTGGGGCCGACGCAACCCGGCCGTCGCCGGGCTGCTGCTGACGGTGCTGCTGTTGCTGCTGGTGGGGATGGCGGGGTCGGCGATCGCGGCGTATTGGTTCAGCCGGCTGGCCGGAGCCGAGGCCACGGCGCGGGCCGACGCGGATAAGGCGAATATCGAGATACGGAATAAGGCGGACCAGCTGCGCGACGACTTCGAGCGTCTCAACCGCGCCAACGCCCTGATGGAGAGCGCCCGGCTTCACGCCGACCAGGGCCAGAACGACAAGGCCCTGGCCGACTACACCGCGGCCATTGAGCAGCGGCCCGACGTGTCGTTGGTCTGGCTGACGCGCGGCCAGTTCTACATGCAGTTCTTCTGCTGGGCCGAGGCCGCCGCCGACTTCAGCAAGGCGCTGGACCTGCTGCCCACCGCCCCGGAGTACGGGTATCTTGAATCATCGATTTGCAGCCAACTGCAACAGTGGGACCAGGCCTTGGACAAGGCGATAGCGCTGCGACCGGCCGACGGCCGCATGTACGCTATCCGCGCAGGGCGCGATTCCCGGGACGAATGGGACAACGCCCGCGCCGACTACGGCCAGGCGCTAAAGCTCCGGCCCAACGACGGCGACCTGCGACTGGAACGAGGCGCCTTGTTTGCGAAGGTGCAACGATGGAAGGAGGCCGCCGCCGACTACGACCGCGCGGCGGCAGACCGCCATTTCGACGACGACTGGCGCACCGACGCCTGCCTGCGTATCCTGAGCGGCGACGATGACGGCTACCGTAAACTCTGCGCCCAGCTGGCCGAGCGCTACGGCACGACGCAAGATTCGCAGGACGCCTTCTGGGCCGGGTACATCGTGTCGCTGGCGCCCGACGCCGGCGTCGATGCGGCGCTGGCGGTGCGGTGGGAGGAACGGGCCGTCGCCGCCGCGCCCGCGCCGGGGGGGGGCGTCGGGGGCGGAGCGGCAGCTGCACGCCCTGGGGCTGGCCCATTACCGGGCCGGCCAGTTCGAGGCGGCGGTGCGGTGGTACCACGAGTCGATGAAAGTTGCGTCGCCGGCGATGCCGCCCGCGGAACCGCTGAATTGGCTGGGCCTGGCCCTGGCCTATCACCGTCTGAAACAACCCGACGAGGCGCGGCGGTGTCTCGACAAGGCGACGGCCTTGATGAAGCAGGCTAACGCCGATCGGCCCAAAGAGGAAGTGGAGTCGCCTCCTCTGACGATGACGCTCTCGGACTGGCTGGAGTATCAGATCCTCCGCCGCGAGGCCGAGACGCTGCTGAAAGAACCGGCGCCAAAGCTGGAGAAATGATCCGCGCCGTGTTCACGGCTCGCGCGGGGCGCCGACCTTGAGCAGTACGACGCCGTGGAAGGGCACTGTCGCGGATACCTTGTCGTCGGCCGCGCCAGGTCCTTTTGCCGCCACAGGTCGCGCACCGGCTGCGGGCCGCTCAGGTGCAGGTCGGACCAGTCGGCGACGACCTCGACGGCGCCGGCCGTTTTCTGCAAGGCGGCCTCGGCGCCGGCCTCGCTGTCAAACTCGTCGGCCTTGCCGGTCGCACGATCGCGGAGCTTCCAGATCGGCTTGGGGGCCGACTCGCCCTTCTTCGGACGCGGCGGCGGCTCGACTTCATAACGGCCGCGGTTGAACAGGCCCACGGCGACCGTCCCGTCGGCCAGCGGACGCGCCAGACCTCCACCCCGGCCGCCGGGTCCTCCTTGACGCGCGTCGCCTGCTTGCCGAGCGGATCCTGGTCCACGGCCAGCACCTCGTCGTTCGTCAGCAGGCCGAGGGTGAAGTCGTCCATCTGCGTCAAGTCGCAGCCGATCAGCAGCGGGGCGGCCAGCAGGCACCACAGCGAGATGTGGGTGTACTGCTCGTCGGCGGTCAGGCCGGTCGGGTGCAGCTTCGGCCCCCAGCCGACCTTGCCGACGACCAGCATGTCCGGGTCGTTCCAGTGGCCGGGGCCGGCGAAACGCGCCCACGGGGCCTGCGAAAAGCCGATCGCCGCGACGCTCTTCCAGTTGTCGCGGATGTCCCCCGTCGTGCGCCAGCAGTTGGACAGCCGGGCCCAGTCGGCCGCCCCATCGTAGGGCGCGTGGTTGGAGAGGCTGAAGACGAAGTCCCGGCCGCTCTCCTTCAGCGCGTCGGCCATCTCCTCCACCTGGGGCGCCTCGATCGGGTTCCAGTCGTATTTGAGATAGTCAAAGCCCCATTCGGCGAATTGCTTCGCGTCCTGTTTGGCGAAGGAGTATTTGCCCACGGCGAACGGCAGGACCTTCTTGTTGACCTGCTTCGCCCCCTCGAATTTCTCCCATTTTCCTTCCGGATTCTCCGCCGAGCCGCCGGGGTGGTTGGCGTAGGACGTCACCCACGGCGTGGAATAGATACCGGACTTCAAGCCCATGCCGTGGACCTCGTCGCACAGCTTTTTGAGATCGGGGAACTTCTCGTTGCCCTGGAGCGCGTGTTCCTCTCCGTCGCGCTGGCCCTGCCAGGTATCGTCGATGTTGATGTACGTCCAGCCGTGCCGGATGAGGCCGGTCTTGACCATTGCCTCGGCGGCCGCGCGGACCTTGTCCTGGTCCACCGCGCCGGCGAAGCAGTTCCAGCTGTTCCACCCCATCGGCGGCGTGAGACAGATTTGGTCGCCGATCCTGATCCGCAGCGTCTTCACGTCCTTGCCGCGGGCGTTGCTGGCGGTGAGCGTGACCTTGTACTCGCCCTCTCGGGTGACGGCCCCGGTGATGCGCCCCGTCTTGGCGTCCAGCTCCAACCCGTCCGGCAGTCCCTCGGCCGAGTAGGTAATCGGCTCGTCCCCGGTGGCGGGGATGGTGAACAGGAACGGCCGTCCCGGCCGCGCCCGAAGACCCGCGCTCCGTTGATCCGCGGCGTCGGCGGCGGCGGGGGCGTCAGGACCTCCGCGGTCTCCGCGGTCGCGGACAGCAGCAATACGCCGAGCAGAGCGGTCATCCGATGCGTCCTCATGGCTGAGCCTCTCGCGTGGGGTCTCGTGTGAATGAAGATGATAACGCGGAAAGAGCGCGGCTGCGAAGGTTTTTCGGCAGCGGCAGCCCGGGCCGCCGAAATCGCGAAAAACGGGTGTGCCTCCCGATTTTGGACCTGGCCCGTCCCGCCGTGAACGGCGGGCCTACAAGCCGAAGCCCGGTGAACCGGGCTGCCAGGGATTTCAGCCCGGTTTACCGGGCTTTTGCTTGTAGGCCCGTGCTTCAGCACGGGCCGGCCGGCCCACGCCGCCTCCAAATTCGAGAGGCACACCCCGAAAAACGCCCCTTTGTCGTCGGCCTTGACGCCGCGCCTCGGAGGCGGTAAATCCGCTGCGCCTACCTGTGCCTGACACCCCGGTCGGATGGATTCGCGCGCGAAGCCGGGGGAGCAGCTCATGTCCGACGAAGCCGGCCGTTCGACGCCTGTTTCTTTGGGGCGCCGGATCACCTGCGACTTCCTGCATGCCGGGATGCAAATCCCTTTGGTTTCGATCCAGAAGACGATGAACCTGGGAGGACTGCCGGCGGCGCGGCAAGCGGCGCGGCCGCGGCCGAGCTGGTGCGCCGTCTTCACTAAGGCGTTCGGCCGCGTCGTCGCCGCCCGACCCGACCTGCGCCGGGCCTTCCTCACTTTCCCCCGCGAGCGCATTTATCACGAACCGGCCACGACGGCCGACGTCGTTGTGGAGGCGCGCGTGGGCGAGGAGACCGTCCTGGTCACGGTCCCGCTCAAGCGGCCGGAAGCCGCGCCCCTGCCGGACATCGACCGCACGCTCTCCGCCTGCCGCGACGACCCGATCGGCCGCATCCGCCGCTTCCGGCGCGGCCTGGCATTGGCGCGGCTCCCCGCTTTTGTCCGCCGCCGCGTCTGGTGGTGGCTGCTCAACGTCTCCGGCCGGATGCGCTCCCAATACTTCGGGACGTTCGGCGTAACCACGGTCGGCAACTGGGGCGTCGATTCGCTGCGGCCCATCGCCCCGTGGACATTGCTGCTGCACTACGGCGCAATCGAGCCGCAGGGCGGCGTGACCATGCGCCTGACCTACGACCACCGCGTCCTCGACGGCTCCGGGCCGGCCACGGCGCTGGTGGAGATGGAGCGGGTCTTGCAAACGGAAATCGCCGGGGAGCTGGAGACGCTGCGAGAAGGGAAGCTTGCGGCGGTCCTGCCGAGGGCGGGGTAACGGGACAACCGGGAGGGGCGATGGAGCCTGATCCGCGCTTCTGGGCCGACAAGCGCGTCTGCGTCACCGGCGGCACCGGCTTCCTCGGCTGGCACCTGCTGCGCCAGCTGCTGCCGCTGGCGGAGCGCGTCCACGTCCTGGGGCTGCGGCCGGCGTCGGAGGAATTGTGGGAACGGCTGCGGCCGTTCGACTGCGTCGTCGGCGACGTGCGCGACGGCGAGGCCGTGCGCCGGGCCGTCCGCGGCTGCGACGTGGTGTTTCACGCGGCGGGGCCGGTCGCCCTGTGGGGCAAGGCCCTTAGGGCGATGCGCGATATCCACCTGTTCGGGACCCGGCAAGTCGTGCAAGCGCTGCCGGCCGGGGCGCGGCTGGTCCATACGTCCAGCGTGGTCGCGGTCGGCGCCGCGGCCGGCAGCGACGCACTGACGGAAGATGCGCCGTTCGATTTACAGCGATTGAAGGTGGATTACGTCCACGTCAAGCGGGAGGCGGAGGCCGTGGCGCTGGCCGCGGCGGCGGTGGGGCGCGACGTGGTGGTGGTCAACCCTGCCTACCTGATCGGGCCGGAGGACTACGAGCGCTCGGCGATGGGCCGGCTATGTCTGCGCGGCTGGAAGGGCAAGATGCCGCTGGTCCCGGCGGGCGGGCTGAGTTTCGTGGACGTGCGCGACGCGGCGCGGGGCCATTTGCTGGCGGCGGAGCGGGGACGGCGGGGAATGCGCTACATCCTGGGCGGCGAGAACCTGACGCTGGCGGAATTCGCGGCCCGGCTGGCGGCCGTGCGGGGCCTGCCGTCGCGGCGCCGGCCGGTGCTGCCGGCGTGGATGCAAACCGTCATGGCGTGGTACGCGGAGTTCCGGGCCTGTTTCACTGGCCGCGAACCGTACCCGTCGTTGCAGCACGCCCAGATGAACCGCCGCCGCTGGTGGTATTCGTCGGTGCGCACCCGGGCGGAACTCGGCTACGACGCCCGCCCCATCGACGAATCCTTGCGGGACGCGCACGAGTGGTTTTGCCGGCAGGACTGGCTGCAACCCGAGGACGGCTGGCCGCGACACATGCTCCCGGCGCCGAAGCGGCGGGCGGCGTGAGCATGTGTCGCCCTTGAAAGGCTGGACTGGCGTCTCGGCGGCGGGCAGGCCGCGAAACCGATCGAACCTCGTTGTCTACTTTAGCTGTCCGGTCGCTTCGCTCGACTGCGGCGGCTTGTCCACGGAAGGCAAGAGCCTCATCCGAATGGAACGATCCCCATGCGGCTGAAGTAAGCTCGCCAGCAGGGCCTGCACCGAAATCGCCCCCAACACGGTCAGCGAACATGCGACCACGTATACGGCTGCACGCTGCCAGTCGGTTCCGGCGCAGGGGAGGACGAGGTTGGTAAGTATGCCTATCGCGATGACAATTGGCGTCATGGCGGCGAGCGGCAGGAAGTAGCGGCGAATCATACCGGCCTCCACAAAACGACCACGGGGAAGACCATTGCCGCGAAAGCCACGAGCAGCGCCGCCAGCAGCGGGACCGGAAAGTTGCACACCAGGAACGCCGCCAGGGTCAAGGTGAGGAAAAAGAGGATCACTGCCAGCTCCTCCTTCCTCTGCTTTGGGTCCTTGGCCTCTTCTTGTCCGCTGGTCCGCACCAAACGGCCGTCATGAGCATTCGTCACCAGCGCCCACACCCAGAAACTCAGCAGGCCCAGGACCACGTCGGCTGGCCACTCCGAAGGCGCAGCGGGCGATGTCTGCCTTACCGCCTTGCCGACGAGGATCGGCAGGATGACGAGAGCCAAGGCCATCCAGAGCGGCATGTAATGGGAGAGCCACCGTCCCATGCCAGCCCCTTTCATTATAAGCCAGACGGCTTATGCCGTCGTGGGAAGAAGAGATGTTCTCCTCCGCACGGGAGGGCAAGTCAAGGAAAATCCGGCTCTCCTTTCCGCCTTTCCGCCCTTGTGGTCCTACGGTAACGCCGCTGACTTTTCAGCGCGCATCGACGGTAAAAGGCGGCTATCATAGCACCAAGGAGAATGCACCATGTTCGAGCCGTCCGCCGCCGGCCTCCGATCGCACGTCAACCGCCTGGCCGCGACTCCGCGACCCGCGCGGTCGCCGGCCCATCGGCAGGCCGCCGCCTGCATCCAGGAACATCTCGAACGGGCCGGCTTCACCGTCGAGCGGGACGCCTTCGGCGACGGCGGCGTCAACCTGCTGACCCGTCCGCTCCCCGATCAGGCCGATCTTCCCCTCGTCATCGTCGGCGCCCATTACGACAGCCTGCCGGGGACGCCGGGCGCCGACGACAACGCCAGCGCCGTCGCCGCGCTCCTGGAGCTGGCGGCGTGGGTCGGCCCGCGGCTGGCGGCCGGCGCTCCACTCAAGGCGCGGCTGCTGCTCGCCGCCTACGACCAGGAGGAGGACGGCCTCCTCGGCAGCGACCATCACAGCAGACAAATCCACTCGCCCATCAAGGGAATGATCTCCCTGGAGATGCTCGGCTACACCGACCACCGGCCCGGCAGCCAGCAGTTGCCGCCGCACCTCAAGGGGCTGTATCCCGACGTCGGCGACTTCATCGGCGTCGTCGGCAACGAGGCGTCCAAGCCGCTGCTTGCGGCCGTCACCGCCGGGCTGAGGCGGATCGACGGCCTGCCGGTGCAGAGCTTGGCGGTGCCCGGCGACGGCACGCTGCTGCCCGTGACGCGGTTGAGCGACCATGCCTCGTTCTGGGACCGCGGCCTGCCGGCCCTGATGATCACCGACACGTCCTTCTTCCGCAACCCCCACTACCACCAGCCGACCGACGCGCCGGGAACGCTCGACTATCCCTTCCTGGCGAAAGCGACGGCCGGCGTCTGCCTCGTCGTTTGGGACCTCCTGACGGAATAATGCAGGAGGATGGCCCGCGCGCAACTTCTTAACCCGACTCGCGGACATTGTTCTCAGGAGGATTGCATAGTCACAACTTCTTTCGGGCTATGAGGTCAATCGCTTGCTCGACATCCCAGCCCAGGGCGTCGGCGCATGCGCAGGGGCAGGTCGTCCTCCGGGTCGGCGGTCGCCCGCAGCACTGTCACGACCGCGTTGAGTAGCACGGCGAAGCCCAGCGCCACCCCCGCCTGGGTGCTATAGTGCCGGTCCTCGTCCCACCAGCGATCCTTGATGAAGTGCAAGCCGTTCTCCACCTGCCAGTGGCCGCGCACCGCCGCCAGCAGGCCGTCCGGCGTCACGCACCCCGGGTCCAGGGCGGTCGCGAAGTAGCGCGTCTCCGTTTTCGGATCGGCCTCGCCGCCCCGCGTCTCGCTATCGACCCGCAGCAGGATCCGCAGGCCCGGGAACGACAGCTTCTCCCGGGCGTAGTCGGCGGTCTCGACATCCAGCCACAGCCGCCGCGTCACCACCGCGCCCCCTTTTTTCTCGCGTCCCCGCGTCGGCCGTCTCGGGGGTCGCGTCGGCGAACGCCGTTTGCGCGGCCTCGTGCAGATCGGGCTGGTTGTCCTTGATCGCGAACAGGTAGGCGCGGCCGGCCTCGACGATGAGCCGGGCCAGCGGCCGCTGGCAGAACAGGGCGTCGCCAGTCAACAGCCGCAGCGCCGGGTGGGCGGCGAACAGCTCGCCCAGGTGGGCCTTGAGGACCTCCGGCTCGGTCTCCTTGCCGTCGCCGACGGCCCACTGAGCCAGGCAGATATGGGCGTCGTGGGCGAAGACGTTGAGGACGTGGATGGGGTCGCCGTCGGCGTCGTGGCCCTGCTTGCTGGTCTTGCCGTCCACGGCTGCCGTCCGCACCGGCTCGCGGGCGAGCAGGCCGGCCAGCCAGCGGCACAGGGCGTCCTGGAACTCGGCCAAGGAGTAAGCGGCGGTGACGCGCGTCAGGGTGGTGGCGTGGGGGGCGTAGCGGCGGGTGAAGCCCAGGGCCGGGCGCAGGGCGTCCCAGTGGGCCTTGGCCCAGCGGGCGATGGTGGCGAAGTCCGTTTGCCGGCACAGCAGGCCGAGGAAGGTGAGGGCCAGGACGGCGGCGAAGGGGTGGCGGATGCCGCGGCGGCAGCGAGGATCGGTTAGCAGCTGCAAGGCGGCGAGAAGGGTCGTGGCGGGTGCGGCAGACATAGGAGTCCTTCCGGGTGCGGAATAGTCAAAGTGCGTCCAGTCAACAGGATAACGACCAAAATAGACTTTGCAATCGTCCTGACATTGTTCTCTGCGGCGTTGACATTTCCTCCCCGCGCTGGTACCTTCCAGCTTAATTCCGCCGTGTACCCGATCGACGCAAATCATGCAGCAGGAACTGACAACCACCCGCGAAGCCGAGATTCTGGAGGAGTGCCAGAACGCGATCGGCTATCATTTCCGCCAGCCCGAGCTGCTCCGCGCCGCCCTCACCCACGCCTCGGGCGCCAACACCCGCCTCGCCTCCAACGAACGCCTGGAGTTCCTCGGCGACTCCGTCCTCGGTCTGGTGACGTGTGAACAGGTGTATCTGCGCTTCCCGGATTTCCAGGAGGGCGACCTGACCAAGGTGAAGTCGGTCGTGGTCAGCCGGCGGACCTGCGCCCGCTTCAGCAAGGCGATGAACCTCGGCGCCTTCATGTTCCTCGGCCGCGGGATGCACGCCGGCACGGATCGCGTGCCGCCCAGCATCCTGGCCGACGTTTACGAGTCGCTGGTCGGGGCGATCTTCCTGGACGGCGGTTACGAGGCGGCCAAGCCGTTCATCCTGCGCCAGCTGGGGCCGGAGATCGAGGAGGTGGCGGAGGAAGGGCACGGCGGCAACTTCAAGTCGCAGCTGCAGCAGGTGGCCCAGCGCGAGTTCAACGCCACGCCGCAGTACGTGCTGCTGGACGAGAAGGGTCCCGACCACGGCAAGTGCTTCAAGATCGCGGCCGTCATCGGCCGACACACCTACGCCGGCGCCTGGGGCCGCAACAAGAAGGAAGCCGAGCAGCGCGCCGCCATGAACGCCTACGCCCAGATCAACGGCGAACCGGTGCCGTTCGAGCACGATTGAAGCGAGGGGTCAGGGGTCGGGGGTCGGCAAGGAGACCCATGACCCCTGGCCCCCCCTGGCCCCTGACCCCTTGCAGCTTATGCCGATGCCGCCGTACCCCGTGTGCTGCTATCGTCCTGGCTGCCTGCGGCCGGCCGTCTATAAGATCGCGGCCCGCTGGAGCGACGGCGTCACCCACGAGCTGAAGACCTACGCCCTGAGCTGCGACTTGTGCCTGGCCGACTGGCTCCGCACGAGCCGGGCCAAGCAGGCCGCCTGCCGCCTGGCCCCCGGCGAGACGCTGGAGCCGCCTGGCGTCTACGAGCTGGTGCGCGGCCGGCGCGATCAGCAGCTTTCGCAACGGCCCGATCTGGAAGCAGCGGCGTCGGAGCCGCGACCGTAAGGGAGCGGTGGACGGTGCAGGAACCTTGCCCGCTCCCTTACGGTCGCGGCCCCGACGTTCCTGTCCCGCGGAGACGCCCCGTGCCAATCCCTCCGCTTGACATCCTGTATGAAGACAATCACTGCATCGCCGTCGCCAAGCCGACCGGCGTCCCCAGCACCCATTTCGACGGCCGCGAGGAGACAGTGGACCGGGCCGTGAAGGCGTACCTCAAGGACAAATACAAGAAGCCGGGCAACGTCTTCCTCGGCGTCGTCCACCGGCTGGACAAGCCGACGTCGGGCGTGCTGCTGTTCGCGCGGACGAGCAAGGCCGCCGCCCGCCTGGCCCGCCAGTTCCGCGACGGCGCCGTCGAGAAGGTCTACTGGGCCGTCGTCGAAGGCGACGTGAAGCGGCCGGCCGGGTCGCTGGAAGACTGGCTGCGCAAAAACGAGGCCACCGGCCGCGTCGAGGTGGTGGCGGCCGATGCGGACGGCGCCCGGCAGGCGCTCCTGCACTACCGCCGCCGCGCCGCCCACGGCGGGCTGACGTGGCTGGAAGTGCGTCCGCAGACCGGCCGCACCCACCAGCTGCGCGTCCAGCTCGCCCATCACGGACATCCCATCTACGGCGACGCGAAGTACGGTGCCGTCCACACCTTCGGCGGCGGCATCGGCCTGCACGCCCGCGCCCTGACCTTCCTGCACCCCGTCCGCTACGAGCCGATCACGCTCACCGCCGAGCCGCCGCGGCCGTGGCGCGGCCGCTTCGCCTACCTCTTCCGCGAGGCGCCGTTATGAGCGACGCCGTACTTCAAGAGATACGCGATCTGATTCAGGTCGATGTGAACCGGCGCGGGCTGGCCACGGACCCCGATGCGAACCTCATCAATGCGTGTCCCGATGACTTCGCTGCGGCGTGCCGCAGCATCGCGGAGACGCCGAAGCCCTCCCTCTGCGTCGTTACGGGCTTCTACATCGCCGACGCCGAGCCGCCGGCCGCTGAGACCGACGGACCACTGGGCGCGCTGTTCCTTGTGCGGGCGCTCACCCCCCTAGGCGTTCGGGTCGCGATCAAGACCGACGGGTATTGCAAGCGAGCGTTGCGAGCCGGTCTCGACGCCTGCGCTTTGGGCCGAGAGGTGCATCTGGACACGTTGCCAGGCCCGGCACACCCCTGGGAGGTCTTCCTTAAGCTCGATCTACGGCACTTCCGGGAGCATGTTTCGCTCACTCACCTTATCGCGCTGGAGCGCGTCGGTCCGGGGCGGGACGGCCGTTGCTACAGCATGCGCGGTCGAGATATAACGGACAACACGCCTCCCGCACAGCTATGGTTCGACCCGGAAAGCCGTGGTTTCGGCGGCGACGTATCAACCATTGGCATCGGCGACGGCGGCAACGAGATCGGCATGGGCAAGATCGCGCACGACGTAATCGCCCGTAACGTCCCCAATGGCGACCTCATCGCCTGCCGCGTCCCGACGGACTACCTCATCGTCTCCGGCGTCAGCAACTGGGGCGCCTACGCGCTGGCCGCCGGCGTCGCCCTCCTGCGCGGGGCGAAACTTGCCCCGGACCTGTTCGACGTGGAGCGCGAGCGCGAGCTGCTCCGTATCATGGTGGAGAAGGGGCCGCTCGTGGACGGCGTCACCGGCAAGCCAGCCGTCTCCGTGGACGGGCTGGCGTTCGACGAGTACGTCCGGCCGCTGCGACAGATCAAGGAACTTCTCGGGTATTGAACATGCTCGATCTGCGAAATGCCACGGGGGCCGAGGTGCGGACGGCGGCGCGGCGCGGCGAATGGGACGCGCCGACGGCGGGGCTGGCTCGCGGCTTCGTCCAGGCCAACCTCGTCATCGTGCCGCGCGACCTTGCCTACGATTTTCTGCTTTTCTGCCAGCGTAACCCCAAGCCGTGCCCGCTGCTGGACGTGACGGAACCCGGTTCGCCGGAAGCCCGCTGGGCGGCGCCGGATGGGGACGTCTACACCGACGCGCCGCGCTACTGCGTCTACGAACACGGCGAACTGGTGGACGAGCCGGCCGATCTGCTGGCGCGGCGGCGCGACGACCTGGTCGGCTTCCTGCTCGGCTGCTCCTTCACCTTCGAGCATGCGCTCCGGGAGGCGGGCGTGCCGGTGCGGCACATCGAGCAGGCCCGCAACGTGCCGATGTACCGCACCAATATCGCCGGCCGGCCGGCGGGCGCCTTCCGCGGGCCGATGGTCGTGTCCATGCGGCCGATGACGGCGGCCCAGGCGATCGTCGCCACGCGCGTTTGCACGCGCTTCCCGAGGATGCACGGCACACCCGTCCACTTTGGAGATCCGGAGGCGATAGGTATCCGCGATCTCTCCCGACCGGACTTCGGCGACGCGGTGGACGTTCGGCCGGGCGAGACGCCGGTGTTCTGGGCGTGCGGCGTGACGCCGCAGGCCGCGGCGATGTGGGCTAGGCCGCCGTTGCTGATGACGCACAAGCCGGGACACATGTTCGTCACCGACCTCCGCGACGCGGACCTGGAAGGCGAATAGTGAACGGCCCCTATTCCTCTCGATCATGGGAGACGCCCCGATGGATGAGCCGAACGACCCCGTCACGCCGGCACGAATGCGCGTCATGCGGATCATCGTCTTCGCTCAAACGATGGGCATCGTGATCTTCGCGGTCGTCGTCGTCCTCATGGCCCAGCGCCGCGCCGCCGCGGTGAACGGCAGTGGTTTCTTGTCCCCGCTGGCGCTGGCCATGCTCGCGGGCCTGGGGACGGCTTCGATCGCCTTCCCCTACTTCGCGCGCCGCCAAGGCCTCCGCCGCATCGCCCGCGGCGAATGGCAGCCGCCGCAGGGCGCGGCGTCGGCCTACACCTCCGATGGGGCGAAGCTCTTCGCCGTCTACCTGAGCACCCTGATTATGGGCCTGGCCCTCGTGGAGGGCGCCGGCCTGTTCTGCTGCATCGCCTACCTGATCGAAGGTCAGGCGTATGTTCTGGCGCTGATTGCGATCGCCATTGGGATCCAAATCAGCCGGTTCCCCACGGAGGGGCGGCTTCGCGCCTGGATGGGCCGGCAGCTCGACTGGCTGGAACAGGAGCGGCAGCGCACCGGCCCCGGCTGATCCTCCGCTCGCCGGGGATCAGCCGGAGCGCCAAAAAAGGCGCGATTTCTCTCGCGTTTTGTTTCCTGCTGTGCCATAAAAGAGTCCGCCACCCGCTCTCCCGGGGCCTCCTGAATGATGCAAGGGGCAAGGAAAGTGACAAATCGTGACAGACTCCAACGTTCTTACTAATGGGGCCCTCGACGAGCCGTCGTCGAGCCTGCTCAACCGGGTCCGCGGCCGCGATCAGGACGCCTGGGAGCGGCTGGTCAACCTGTACACTCCCCTGGTGTTCGAGTGGTGCCGCCGCAGCGGCCTGCAACCGGCCGACGCCGCCGACGTCGGCCAGCAGGTGTTCCTCGGCGTGGCCCGCGGCGTCCGCGACTTCCGCCGCGAGGGCGGATCGTTCCGGGCCTGGCTGCGGGCCATCGCCCGGAACCGGCTGTGCGACTTCTTCCGCACCGCCCGGACCCAAAGCGACCGGGCGGAGGGCGGCGACGCCCTGCGGCGGCTGGAGGAGATCGTCGGCGATTCGGGGCCTTCGGATCCGGCCGCGGATCGCGCGGAGGAGGCGCTTCTGTTCCACCGCGCGACGGAGCTGATGCGGACGGAATTCGAGGAGCGGACCTGGCGGGCGTTCTGGCTGGTGGTGATCGACGGCCGGACGACCGCCGACTCCGCGGCCGAGCTGGGGATGTCGGCCAACGCCGTCTACCTGGCGCGCGGCCGCGTGCTGCGCCGGCTGCGCGAGGAGTTTACGGATCTGGTGGATCTGTGAAGGCTTCGGTTGCGAGGAAGCATCATGAATCCTCCCGCCCCTTCGGGCCGGAACGGCTGTCCGGGACCGGAAGCGCTGCGAGCGTTTCAGGGCGGTCGGCTGTCCGCGGCGGGGCTGGAGTCCGTCGCCGACCACCTCGCCGTTTGCTCGGCGTGCGCGTCGGTTTTCGACGCCCTGGGCGAGGACGACCCCGTCGTCTCCAAGCTGCGCCTGTACCTGCCGCAGGCGACGCCGCCCCTCGACCCCGAGTGCGAACGGCTGGCGGCCGCCGCGCGCCTGATCCCGATGGAACCGACGGGGGCGGTCACCGACCATCAGGAAACCGCAACCCTATACCCGCCGGGAGAGTCGCCCGAGCCGCCGCGTCGATTTGGCGGTTATGAGTTGATCGCGCGCCTCGGCCACGGCGGCATGGGCATGGTGTGGAAGGCGCGGCAGGTACGCCTCAACCGCCTGGTGGCCCTCAAGGTGATCCGCTTCGCCGTCGCATCGGACGGCCCCGAGCGCGAACGCTTCCGCCTGGAAGGCGAGGCGGTGGCGCGGGTGAAGCACCCGAACATCGTCGAAGTCTACGACGCTGACGAGTTCGACGGCCAACCGTTTCTGGCGATGGAGCTGCTGGGCGGCGGAACGCTCGCCCGACGAATGATCGACCGCCCCTACACGCCCCGCGAGGCGGCGGGGCTGGTGCGGACGCTGGCTTTGGCGGTCCAGGCCGCCCACGAGGCCGGCGTGGTCCACCGCGACCTCAAGCCGACCAACGTGCTGTTCGCCGCCGACGACACGCCCAAGGTGGCCGACTTCGGCCTGGCCAAGCTGCTGGACGCCGAGACGGGCCAGACGCGAACCGGGGACGTGCTAGGGACGCCGGCCTACATGGCCCCCGAGCAGGCGCGGGGCGACGCCGGCCGGATCGGCCCACGCACCGACGTGTACGGGCTGGGGGCGATCCTGTACGAGCTGCTCCACGGCAAGCCGCCTTTCCGCGGCGCGGATCGCAAAGCCGTCCTGAAGCAGGTGCTGCACGTCCGCCCGGAGCCGGCGACGAGGAAGCAGGGGGAGCCGGGACAGGGGCTGGCGGCCGTCTGCGCGAAGTGCCTGGAGAAGGAGCCGCGAGACCGTTACCCGTCGGCGGCGGCGCTGGCGGAGGACCTGGATCGCTGGCTGGACGGCCGGCCGCCGGAGGCGAAACGGCCGGGGCCGCTGCTGCGGGCGGGCCGGTTCGTGCGGCGCCGCAAGTTCCTGTGCACGTCGCTGGCCGCGTGCGGGCTTGGGGCGGCGGCGGGGCTGACGGGCTGGTGGTTCCTGCAGCCGGACCCGGATGCGGAGATCAAGGAGATCGAAAAGAGGTTAGCGCGGGGCGAAGCGGTGGAGCTGCTGGGCAAAGGCCCCACGAGCCGGCCGGCCTGGTCGCGCGTGGTGATGGGCAAGCCGGAGACGGATCGGTCCTCCATCGACACCGCGTTCCGGCTCCAGGGCATTACGCCGGCCGCCCTGCTGGAACTGGTGCGCGACCCGCAAATGGACCGTTACGTCTTCCGGGCGGAGGTGCGTCATGAGGCCGGCCAGGGGTTCGTCGGCCTGTACTTCGGCCGCCGCGAATACGCGACGCCGGGCGGCCCCGCCCACGTCTTCGTTCAGCTGGGTTTCAACGATATTTATAGTGAGAAAAAGCAGGCCGAGGACCTGACGCGGGACATTCCCCAGCTCCGGGACCACCCCGACGCGAGGATCCATGTTCCCAAGGCGAACCGCCTTATCCTGCAAGCGCTCCTGGATTGCCCGGAACCGAACCAGGCCGGCGTCCTTGAGATCACATTGCAGCGCGAAGAGGTCGTCGAACCACACGGCCCCCAGGACACCCGGTTTCGTCTCGTCGTCGTCAAGATCACGCCGGACACGATTCGCGTCTTCCTGGACGGCTTGGAGCAGCCGGCGTTACTGGCCCCGACGGCGGCGATGGGACGACAACTCGGGGCGAGCCTCGGCAACGCACGCACGCGGGCAAAGGTCCCGTTTCCGAAAGACGTGCTGGTCGCATTCACCCCGCGCGGCGGCCTCGGCCTCTGGCTGTCCGAAAGCGCCGCCTCGTTCCAGAACGTCCGCGTCGAACCGCTCGGCGCGGCGGAGTAACCCGACGAAAGGAGAGGACTGACGGAAATGGCAAAGTTGCAAATCAAGACGCCGAGGAACAAGGAGCAGATCCCGGTCGAGACCCCCGCGAACGCCTACGTCTTCGTCGCAAGCGGCGAGGGCCGCCCCGGCATGAAGGCGACCGTCACGATGACGCTAACCATCAACGGCAACGCCCCTGTAGCGGGCGTGGTGACGAGCCAGGCCATCGTCGTCGCGCCGCCCAACTGGGTCCTTTACATCGCCCTGGCCAGCGTGGACACGACCGCGTCCTACCGTCTCACCGTCGCCCAGAATGGCGTGACCAGCGACCCGTGCAACTTTACCTTCTATCAGGCCTAAGCCCGGGGTCGCCCCGGCCCAAGACAAAGAAAGGTCCTTCCCGTGCCGCTTACCGTCACCAGCCCGGTCAACGGAGACAGTCTCAGCGCCGCCTGTTTCTACGCCTCCGGGACCTCGGACACCAACGTGCCCATCTATGCGGTCCTGAACCCAAACACCGAAAACCCGACCATCGGGCAGCTCATCAGCCTGCCGCCGTATTTCGTGTTTCAGTTTGAAAACGTTCCCGCCGGGAGCAATTACACGCTCCTCGTGCAGGATTACGAAAACCCGCCGAACAGCGACGACGTGACAGACCTCACCGTCGTGTCCGGTTGAGGCGCCGGTCGCCTCCATAAACCATGCCCGAAGGCCGTCATGAACGCGCAGCCCCCCACCGGCCGCAGCGCCGGCTGTCCCAGCCCCGATTCGATGCGGGCCTTCCACTCCGGCCGGCTGCCGCCGCCGGAGATGGAAGCCCTCGCCGACCACCTCGGGGTCTGCACGGCCTGCGCCGCCGTCTTCGAGGCGATGGCCGACGACCCGGTCGTCTCCAAGCTGCGCCAGTACCTGCCGCAGCCGACGCCGGCCCTCGACCCGGAGTGCGAACGCCTGGCGGCCGCGGCCCGCGTCATTCCGCTGGAGCCGACCGGCGCCGAGACCTCCCTGCGCGACACGCCCAGCTACGAACCGCGCACCCTGGCCGCCCCGCCGCCGCGCCGCTTCGCCGACTACGACCTGCTGCAACAGCTCGGCGCCGGCGGTATGGGTGTGGTCTGGAAGGCGCGGCACCTCCGCCTCAACCGACTCGTGGCGCTGAAGATGGTCCGCTTCGCCTCCGCCGCGGACGGGCCGGAACGGCAGCGCTTCCGCCGCGAGGGCGAGGCGGTGGCGCGCGTGCGCCATCCCAACATCGTCGAGATCTACGACGCCGACGAGGTGGACGGCCAGCCCTACATCGCCATGGAGCTGCTGGAGGGCGGCACACTGGCGCGGCGCGTGCGCGACCGGCCGCTGACGCCCCGCGAGGCGGCCGGGCTGGTGCGCACGCTGGCTTTGGCGGTCCAGGCCGCTCACGACAGGGGCGTGGTCCACCGCGACCTCAAGCCGACCAACGTGCTGTTCGCCGCCGATGACACGCCCAAGGTGGCCGACTTCGGCCTGGCCAAGCTGCTGGACGCCGAGACGGGCCAGACGCGAACCGGGGACGTGCTGGGGACGCCAGCCTACATGGCCCCCGAACAGGCGCGGGGCGACGCCGGCCGGATCGGCCCGCGCACCGACGTTTATGGGCTGGGCGCGATGCTGTACGAGCTGCTGCACGGCAAGCCGCCGTTCCGCGGCGCGGATCGCAAGGCCGTCCTGAAGCAGGTGCTGCACGGCCGGCCGGAGTCGGCGACGGGGAAGCAGCGGGGGCCAGGGCAGCAGCTGGCGACCATCTGCGCGAAGTGCCTGGAGAAGGAGCCGCGAGACCGTTACCCGTCGGCGGCGGCGCTGGCGGAGGACCTGGACCGTTGGTTGGACGGCCGGGCGCCGGAGGCGAAACGGCCGGGGCCGCTGGCACAGACCAGCCGGTTCGTGCGGCGCCGCAAGTTCCTGTGCGCGTCGCTGGCCGCGTGCGGCCTGGGGGCGACGGCGGGGCTGACCGGGTGGTGGTGGCTGCGCCCGGACCCCGACGCGGCGATCAAGGAGATCGAAAAGAGGTTGGCGCGGGGCGAAGCGGTGGAGCTGATCGGCAGCGGCCCCGCGAGTGCGCCGGCCTGGTCGCACGTGGTTCAGGGGACTATCGTGACGGATCGCTCCGACAAGGGGGATCGTTCCGGCCAAATCGACCAGGCCTTCCGTTTGTTGAGCTACACTCCCCCCGGCCGGCTGGATCTGGTGCACGACCCGCAGACGGATCGCTACGTCATCCGGGCCGAGATCCGTCATGAAACCGATCAAGGATTCGGGTCCGTGGGCCTTTACTTCGG
Source organism: uncultured Planctomycetaceae bacterium (assembly GCA_963823075.1). Classification (GTDB taxonomy): domain Bacteria; phylum Planctomycetota; class Planctomycetia; order Gemmatales; family Gemmataceae; genus UBA4732. The sequence goes on along the minus strand of CAWGKE010000010.1, from coordinate 238,164 downwards.
GCGCCGGGATTATTCCATCACGGCCGGGGACGTTCAGGTCCTGGTCCAGACGTACTTCAACGACGTACACAGCCAGGGGGATGACTTCCGGCACTGGAACCAGGACCACCCGGAGAAGCCTCAACAACGCGTTCCCGAAGCCAACAGCGTGCGGGTGGACCTCGTGGTTCCCGGGTTCGGAGCCTGGGCCGTTGGGCCAGAGCGAAGACGCTCTCACCTCCAGCGAACTGTTCCAACCGGAAATGCAATGGCGCTCGATCGCCGTCAAAGTGACGCCGGCGGAGGTTCAAATGGCCTGGGAGGGGGTCGATCAGCCGGCGCTGGGCTTTCCGACGGCGCGGGTCGGCGAAACGATCCGCACCAACCTGCGCCCGATTCAACCGCCCCAATCCCTTCCCCGGCGGAGCGATTCCGACTTTCGATCCCGCGTGGGTCGCTCGGCCTCTATGCGTACCTGGGGGCCGCATCCTTCCGAAACGTCCGCATCGAGCCTCTGCGTTCGGCGGACTAATCATCGGGAGCAGACCACATGGCCATCACGGATCTCACCATCGAGGGTCCGCAAGGCCGAAGATTGCGCGACCTCAAGACGATTCCGTCTTCAGGGTGACTGGCGAGGACCAGCCTTACAGCCGATCGTCATCACCTACCCCAAGGACGGCAGCACCGTCAAGGGGAGCGAGTTGCCGCCACCGGCAACGCGCCGACGACCGTCAACGACTCGTCGGCGTCCTGGCGAGGCAAGACACTACAAAGTCGGTGACGCGACCAACCACCAAGGCGCCCAGCCGCTGGCCGACCTTCTTCAATAAGGACGACGTGGGATCGCTGTTCAAACACGGCGAAACGAAGCTCCTCGTGGTCTTGACCGTCAAGGACGTGGCCGGAGTCGCGGCGCCGCAGACCAGCACGTTCACGATCGACACGGGAAGCGGCAAGCCGTTGCAGGGCAACGGCGCCTCGATGGGGGGGAAGAAGCCGTCCCATGAAAGTCGCCGTCCTACTCAACCCCAACCCCGTCGGGACGACCGCCTCGTGCCCCTTCACTTCGTCCGGGACGGCCCCGCCCGGCCCGCTGTACGCGTTCATCGTGCGCCCGGGAGGCCAGCCCATCATGGGGATGATGATCCAGTCGGCGCAGGACCCGTCGGACGAGTTCGTCTTTCTGTGGCAGAACGTTCCCGCGGGGACCAACTACGCCATCTACTACCAGACCTACGGCTACCCGACCCAGTACGCCACCGACGGCCCCATCACCGTGCAATGAGGGCGCCGTCACCGCTCACCGAACATGCCGCTGCTCGGGCCGCCGCACGGCCCGAGCAGCGCGCGGCGGCAGCCTCACCTCAACGAATCGCACCATCTCCGTGCGGGACTTCAACCGCTGCAAACCATATAAATCGTGAATAGGATCACTCTCTCCTGACGACTGCCTTACCGGGGCCGACTCCGAAGGCCGTCATGAACCCGCAGCCCTACCGACCCCCTCGGCGTCTGCACGGCCGGCGCCGTCGCATGAGGAAGACCGGCCTGGCCGCGACCCTCCGAACGGAGCGCTTGGGGAAGAGCGCTCCGCTGCGCGTCGCGGCTAACCGACCATGAGAACGTATGCCCCTCCTCAACGTCCAAAACCTGTCCGTCCTTTTCACTCGGGGCCGGCATCCGTTCCGCGCCGTGGACCACGCCTCCTTCACGCTGGAAGAGGGGCGAACGCTGGCCCTGGTCGGCGAGAGCGGCTGCGGCAAGACCAGCATCGCCCTGGCCCTGCTGCGCCTCGTCCCACCCGGCGCCGCGATCCAGGCGGATTCGATCGCCCTGCGCGGCCGGGAGCTGACCCGCCTCACGGAACGGGAGATGTGCGCCGTCCGCGGCAAGGACGTGGCGATGGTCTTCCAGGATCCGCTCACCGCGCTCAACCCGGTCTACACCGTCGGCGAGCAGATCGCCGAGGGGCTGCGGCTGCACGAGAAGCTCGGCCGGCGCGAGGCGTGGGAACGGGCCGTCGAAGCCATGCGCGAAGTCGGCATCCCCGACCCGCACCAGCGCGCCCGCGAGTACCCGCACCAGCTCAGCGGCGGACTCCGCCAGCGCGTCACCATCGCCCAGGCGATCGCTTGCCGGCCCGCCCTGCTCATCGCCGACGAGCCGACCACCGCCCTCGACGTCAGCCTCCAGGCCCAGATCATCGACCTGCTGCTGAAACTGCAAGCCGAACTCCGCCTGTCCCTCCTTCTCATCACCCACGACCTCGGCGTCGTCGCGGAGACGGCCCACGACGTGGCCGTCATGTACGCCGGTCAGATTGTGGAATACACGGATGTGAAAAGTTTGTTCGCCCGGCCGCTGCACCCCTACACTCGCGGCCTGCTCCGGTCGGTCCCCGGCGCCACCCCGGACGACGGCGCTCCCGGCCAACGGCGGCTGCACTCCCTCGAAGGGAGCGTGCCCGACCTGGCTCGGCTGCCGCCCGGCTGCCGCTTTGCGCCGCGCTGCCCTCACGCCATTGAGCCGTGCCTCAAGCCGCAGGAGCTGCGCGAGGTCGAGCCGGGCCGGCTCGTGCGATGCTGCCGCGCCCTGGAGACGTTGCCATGACCGCGCTGCTGGAGGTCCGTCATCTGGTCAAGCACTTCGGCGCCGTCCGCGCCGTCGATGACGTGAGTTTCACGATCGGAGAAGGGGAAACCTTCGCCCTGGTCGGCGAGAGCGGCTGCGGCAAGACCACGACGGGCCGCTGCGTGCTGCACCTGATGCAACCGACGGCCGGATTGATTCGCTTCGAGGGGCAGGACGTATCGCGCCTCCGCGGCCAAGCTCTGCACGATTTCAAGCGGCGCGTGCAGATCGTCTTTCAGGACCCCTTCTCGTCGCTCAACCCGCGCTTCACCGTCGGCCGCACCGTCGGCGAGCCGCTGGCCGTCCACCGCATCTGCCCGCGCCGGGAGGTCCCGAAACGAGTCGCGGAACTGCTGGAAATGGTCGGCCTGCAACCGGAACACGCCCACCGCCACCCGCACGAGTTCAGCGGCGGCCAGCGCCAGCGCGTCGGCGTCGCCCGCGCCCTGGCGCTCAACCCCCGCCTCATCGTGGCCGACGAGCCGGTGTCGGCCCTGGACGTGAGCGTGCAGGCCCAGATCATCAACCTGATGATGGATCTGCAAAAGCGCCTGGGCGTCGCCTACCTGTTCATCTCGCACAATCTGCCGGTGGTGCGCCACCTGGCTCACCGGACGGCCGTGATGTACCTCGGCAAGGTGGTCGAGAGCGGGCCGACGGAGGAAGTGTTCGCCCGGCCGCGGCACCCGTACACGCAGGCGCTGCTGTCGGCGGCGCCCGTGCCCGACCCGACCCGGCCGCGCGGCCGCATCCTGCTCACCGGCGAGCCGCCCAGCCCGCGACAGGTGCCGCCAGGCTGCCGTTTCCACCCGCGCTGTCCGCACACGCGCGATCAGTGCAAGCAACGCGAGCCCGTACTGGAAGCGCAGGGCGGCGGCTGCGAGGCGGCGTGTTGGCTGCTGGAAGACGCGCCCCAATAAGACGTTATAGGACTCATGGGACGGATAGGACCTATGGGCGTGCCATAGGTCCTATCCGTCCCATGAGTCCTATCGGGGCGGCTCTCTCTTCGTCCTAGCTCGGCTTGGTCGGGTCCTTCTCCGAGGTATCGACGCTGGTGTCCTGCGTCTGGTCGAGCTTGACCGGCGTGGCCTGGCCGCCGATCTCGATGCTGAGCGTACCGCTGAGCTTGAGGCTCATCGTGCTCTTGACGATGCGGCCCTTGTCGGGATCGTAGTAGACGTTGCCCTTGGCGTCCGTGCTGGTCAGGTCGGCGCTCTTGATCTTGAACGGCAGGCCGTTCGCCTGCGTCGTGTCGGCCGGCGGCGTGTAGGTCAGCTTCGTCGTCACGCTGATCGCGTCCCACTTCTTCTCGGCGTCGTCCTTGCCGCCGGTGTTGGTGCCGTCGAAGGTGTAGGTGAACGTGTTGACGTACTTGCCGATCGGCCCCATATCGAGGGTGCTGGTCGCGTCCCAGTGGTCGCCCTTGGCGACTTCCTTGTTGGGCAGGGCCGCGAAGGTCGGCGTGGCCATCTGCTTGAGGGCGTCGTCGCTCAGGATCTGGTCCAGCAGCGGCTTCATCGGCTGGTTGGCCGTCGTCAGCTTGTCAAGGAAGGCCTGACGGCCCTCGACCTTGGTGACGGTGATCGGCTTGTCCTTGGGCATGTTGATCGTCAGCTTGAATTCGGTGTCCTTGAGGGCCGTGAAGAAGTCGCTCAGCGCGTTCTTGGGGTTGTCGGTCTTGGTCGAGTCGTAGGTGATCTTGCTGCCGCCGAGGTCGATGTCCATCTTCACGCCGATGATCTTCTGGCTGACGATCCAGTCGTCGCCGGTCTGGTCGGTCGGCGTCCAGCTGAAGTAGAAGGTCTGCGTCTGCACCTGGGTGACGTCGTTGTTGAGGACCCTCATGGTCTGGTGCGTGGTGGTGGTCATCGTCTGGTAGAAGGTCTGGCCCTTCGTGAACTTCCAGACGAGGGCGGCCTTCGCGCCCGGCGCCTCGGCCGGGGCTGGGGCCGGGGCCGGCGGGCGGCGGCGCAGCCGGCTTGGGCGGATCGTCGGCCCGGACCAGGAAGGCCGCAAGACAGAGAAGGGGCAGAGCGGCAATCATGCGGCGCTGCAGCATCGGAGAACCTCCAGGAGAGTGACCAGCCATAGACGCGGGGCCGCGTCCTGCGGGGGTACAATAACTTCTCTTTTGTACCGCTTCCACCGGCCGATACAAGACAAACCCGGAAAAATCAGTTGACGGACGCCGCCGGGCGCATCCTGGAAAGGCGTCATGTCTTTCTCCCTCTCCCCCGCTTCGGGGAGAGGGGCCGGGGGTGAGGGGGTCAAGCCCCGCGGCCAGGAACAGCCCCTCACCCCCGGCCCCTCTCCCCCGAGTACCGGGGAGAGGGGAGAAGAAACCACACCCCGAGGACGCCGCCGATGGACCTGATGACGACGCTGCCCGGTTCGCTGATGGAGGGCTTCCTGCCGGCCGGCTGGGACCTGGCCAAGATCGACCGTCTCGCCGCCCTTCCGCAAGACCAGGCCGTCGCCCGCCGGCCGTGGTGGCATCCGCACTTCGAGCCGGTTCCCTGCGGCTCCTTCGACGACTTCGACGTTTGCCTCGGTCACGAGATCGCCCGCGAGGTGCAGCTCGCCCGCCAGGCCGGCCGGCCGATCGCCTTCATCCTGCCGGTCGGGCCGATGGGCATGTACCGCTGGACGGTCTATTTCCTCAACGAATGGGGCGTGCCGTGCGATCACGTCCACGGATTCAACATGGATGAGTGGTCCGACCGCGACGGCAACACGCTGCCGCCGGGCCAGCCGGGCGGCTTCCAGCACGCCATGGAACAGGCGCTCTACGGCCCCCTCGGCAAGAACACGGCGCCGCCGAAACAGCGGCACTTCGCCCTGAAAACGCAGCTGCCGACCTACGCCGAACAGATCGCCGATCTGAAGAAAAGCGGAGCGAAGCTGGTGACGGTGTTCGGCATCGGCCGGGTCTGCCACATCGCCTTCTGGGAGCCGCACTTCGCCGCGGAGTTTGCGACCGAGGCCGAGTGGAAGCGGCAGACGCATCGCCTCGGCGCCCGCCTCCACCCGCTGACCGTGGAGCAAAACGCGCTGACGAGCTTCCGCAGCCGGACGACGCTGGTGCCGGCCTGGGCCAACACGATCGGGCCGGCCCTGTTCCTGGCGGCCGACCGCATCATCGGGGGCGCCGACGGTCTGTTCGGTCGCGGGATGCAGTGGCAGGGGCTGTCGTTCCGCATGACGCTGGGCCATGAGCCGACGCCGTGGATTCCCAGCAGCTACATGCCGACGCTGCCGGGGCGGCTGTTCTACGTCCGCGAGTTGGCGGAAGCACTGACGGCGGATTGTCATTGAAAGCGCGGCGGTTAGCCGCGACGCGCCAGCGAGAGCGCTCCGACGACGCGCTCCGCTGGCGCGTCGCGGCTAACCGGCCATTTTCCTATTGACATGGCTAGTCCAATCAGTCTACACTTAGAACGATCGGTCTAAACCCCTGTTTCGAGGGCCGGCTTGCGCCGCCTCCCCATGAAGACTCCGCGCATCGACGTTGGCAGCATTCGCCGGGAACAGATCGTTCAGGCGGCCGTGTCCATCATCGCGGAACAAGGGCTGCAAAACCTGTCGCTGTCGGAGATCGAGAAGAAGGCCGGCATGAGCCGCGGCCAACTCACCTACTACTTTCCTGCAAAGGAAGATATTCTTCTCGCGGTCTTCGACCGGCTGATTCAGATGATGCACGAGCGCGGCGTGGCGCACCATCAAAGGGAAGGGGCCGGCCCCTGCCTGCGCGACGAGCCGGGATGGGAACGCCTGGAGTTCTTGCTGCGGAAGTTGCTGCTGGAACCGCCGGCCTTCCCGGAATTCGGCGCCCTGCAATACACGTTTCTCTCCCAAATCGCCCACCGCGAAGATTTCCGGCTGCGGCTGGCGAATCTCTATAAGGAGTGGCGCGGGTACATGGCGCGGGATCTGGCCGCGGCGTCGGCCCGCCGGCCGGGCAAGAAAGCGTCGCCGCGCACCGTCGCCACGCTGGTGCAGGCCGTCATCCACGGCCTCTTCGTCCAGCGCACCGCCGACCCGGACGCCTACGACCGCGAAGAGATGGTGGAGCTGCTGCTGGACATGCTGGGCGCCTACCTGCGGCCCGGCGAAGCGACGAACGGGAAGTCCCCTACGAGGGCCGTGCCATGACCATCGCCAACGACGCCGACCGCACCCCCTCCACGGCGAACCCCGGCGCCCCATCCAGCAACGGGACGCCACCTCCGCGACCGCGTCCGCTCCCTCCGACTCTCGGCCCGCGGCGCCGGCGGCAGCGCCGCTCGCTCACGGCTGTGCGCTGCCGTGGGGCCTCTGCCTGATTCTGCTGGTCGTCGCCGTCGCCCTGGGCTACTACGCTTCGCCATCGCGCCCTCACGCCGCCGCGACGCGGCGACGGAAGGCCCGACAAAGGCGCCCAAGGACGGTTCGTCCTCCGCCGTAACCGCCGACGTGGCCTCGTCGGGCGACGTCGCCCTGGAGGCCAAGGGCTACATCATCCCCGTCCACCAGATCCAGGTCAGCCCGAAAGTCTCGGGAATGTTCGTTGGACTCGACCCTCGGCTGGAGGAAGGCCAGGCCTTCAAGGAAGGCGACCGTGCTCGCGACGATCGAGGAGCTGCCCTATCAGAATGACTGCGACCACGCCAAGCACGCCTACGCCGGCGCCCAGAAACGCAGGGAGCAAGCGATCGCCACCCTCGCCAACGCCAAGGCCACCCTCGAAGGGAAGCCACCGCGACGCCTCTCACACCTGCAACCGGAACGCCCCGAGCGGCGTCGCGGCAGACGATCTGGTGACAAGTCCAGCATCGCCGACGCCGACTGCACGCCCAGCAGGCGGCGGTCCGGCCGCGGAAGCCGCCGTCATGGCCGCCCAGGCGGATGAAGATGACGGCCCAGGCGGACCTGGAAAAGGCCAATTGGTACCTCGACAACTGCGTCATCAAGGCCCCGGTCGACGGCACCATCCTGAAGAAGGGCGCCGAGAAGGGCAACATCGTCAACCCGATCGCGTTCAACATCTCCTCCAGCCTGTGCGACATGGCCGACCTGTCCGACCTGGAAGTGGACCTGAAGATTCAGGAGCGCGACATCCCCAAGGTCCACAACGGCCAAGACTGCGTCGCCATGCCCGAGGCGTACCAGAACGATCCCGACTTCCTCAAGATCCACCCCAAGGGCTACACTCGGCGTGGTGTCGCGGCTGATGCCGACCGCCGACCGCGGCCAGGGCGCCATTCCGGTGCGCGTCAAGCTCGACATCCCCAAGGACGAGGAAGGCGTCTACCTCAAGCCCGATATGGGGATCATCGTCGAGTTCCTCAAGAAGTAACGATGAATGATTAACGATGAATGATGACTCGAGACCATTCATCATTCCGAAGGAACTCCCCGCATGGCCGCCGAACCGATCGTTTCCGTCTTCGACCTCCACAAGTCGTTTACCCGCGGCAGCGAGGTCATCGAAGTGCTGATCGGCCTGACCCTCGACGTGCCGGAGGGCGAGTTCCTGGCGCTGATGGGGCCGAGCGGCTCGGGCAAGACGACGCTGCTCAACCTGATGGCCGGCCTCGACCGGCCCACGACCGGCCGCATTCGTCGTCGGCGACAAGATCATCAGCGACATGAACGAGGGCCAACTGGCGGCCTGGCGGACGCGGCACGTCGGCTTCGTCTTCCAGTTCTACCACCTGCTGCCGGTGCTGACGGCCTACGAGAACGTGGAGCTGCCGCTCGCTGCTGCTGCCGCTGTCGGCGGCGGAGCGGCGGCAGCAGGTGCTGACGGCCCTGGACCTCGTCGGCCTGTCGGACCGGCTGCACCACCGGCCGGGCCAGCTGTCCGGCGGCCAGCAGCAGCGCGTCGGCATCGCCCGCGCCATCGTCACCGACCCGACGCTGATCGTGGCCGACGAGCCGACCGGCGACCTCGACTCGAAGTCGGCGGAGGAGATCCTCAATCTCCTCGTCGAATTGCAGCAGCGGCCTGCGGAAGACCATCATCATGGTGACGCACGACCCGCGGGCGGCGGCGCGGGCCGAGCGCGTGCTGCACCTGGACAAGGGCCGGCTCGTCGATGACGTGCGGGCCGCGGGCGGCGACGCCATCCGGACGGCGGTAGCGGCCGCCGGCTCCGTGGAGACGGGGGTTCAGAAGGCGGCGGAATGACTGTTCCTTCGCCCGTTCAGCCGCTCTTCGACAGAGAGCGTCTTCTCGAAGAGCGGCTGAACGGGGCGATTGCGGTGCGGCCGGATTGGGAGGAACACCAGTGGACGCCTGAAAGCCGTCCTGCTGTGGATCGTCGCCGTCGCCATGGCCGGGGCGGCCCTGTCCTGGTCGCTCATCCCGCCCGTGGGCACATCGACGACCTCCTTCTCGAAGACCGCGGCGTCCGCGGTCGGCGGCGGTGCCGGGCTGCTGCTGATCGCCTTTCACCGCTCGCTCTCTTTCTACCTCCGCTTCGTCCTCAAAAGCCTGTTCCGCAACCTGCTCCGCACCGGCCTGACGGCCGCCGCCACGATGCTGCTGGTGTTCATCGTCACCCTGGTCTGGACGGTGCTGTACTTCCTCCACATGGTGACGGTCGAGAAGAGCAAGGACCTCAAGGCCATCGTCACGGAGAAGCTGGCAGATCCCCAGCCAGATGCCCTTCTCCTACGGCGCCAAGCTGGCCGACGGCGGCGCCCGCCAGCCCGGAGACGTCATGCCGCAGGACTCCATGACCTGGCAGTTCTACGGCGGCACCGCTCGAGCCCCGCAAGCTGCGGACGCGCGAGAACATCGTCTTCTTCTTCTGCGATGGACCCCAACAAGTTCCTGACCATGATGGACGGCATCGACGAGTTCACGCCGGATCGAGGTCGAACAGATGAAGAAGTACGCCGACGAGATGGTGCAAGGACAAGCACAAGGTGCTGATCGGCGTGGACCGCCTCAAGGCCATGAACAAGAAGGTCGGCGACACCTCAACGTCAACAGCATCAACTACAAGGACATCAATCTTGAGGTCGAGATCCTCGGCGCGCTGCCGGCCGGCCGCTACGGCCAAAGCGCGGTCATGAACTTCCAGTACCTCAACGACGCCCTCTTCGAGGACTACCCGCGCACGCACAAGGGCGACAAACACCCGCTGGCCGACAAGACGCTCAACCTCGTCTGGCTGCGCGTGCCCGACACCAAGACCTACGAGAAAGTGGCCGATCAGGTCGAGCGCGCCTACGCCGACAGCACGCCGTCGGTCAAGTGCGAGACGGCCTCGTCGGGCGTCGCCGCTTTCCTCGACGCCTATCGCGACCTTCTTTGGGGCATGGAGTACCTGTTCACGCCGATCGCGCTGGCCAGCATGGCGGTGGTGATCGCCACGGCCATCAGCATCAGCGTGCGCGAGCGGCGCACGGAGATGGCCGATCCTCAAGGTGCTGGGCTTCGGGCCGTGGCGCATCCTGCTGATGGTGCTGGGCGAGGGGCTGCTGGTCGGCGCCGGCAGCGGGCTGCTCAGCGTCGGCGGCTGACGTACCTGATCGTCAATGTTTGGTACGGCGGCATCCCGTTCCCGATCGCCTTCTTCCCGGCGTTCCGCATCCCGATCTTGGCCCTGGCGTGGGGACCGCTGATCGGCGGCGGCACGGCCCTGGTCGGCAGCGTCGTCCCGGCCGTCACTCGCCATGTACGTCAACGTCGCCCAGGTGTTCGCCAAGACCGCTTAATTCCGGGATCGAAACAGGTGCGCCGATGAATCCCGATCTGATGCTCGGCCATGCCCTGCTGACGGCCCTGGTCTGGGTCGTGGTGGCCGCGGTGGCTGGTGTTCGGCGCGGCGCTCGTTCCTGACCGTGATCGCCATGCTGCTGCTCAGCATTCCGCTTTTGGTCGTGGTGCTGCTGCAGGCGACGGGCGTGCTGAAGCGGGTGCCGTTCAGCTACAACTTCCGCAACCTGCTGGTCCGCTGGCCCAGCACCCTGCTGACCGGCCTGGCCTTCATCCTGGTCATCGGCCTGATGACGGTGATGCTGGCCTTCGTCAACGGCCTGTACAAGCTGACGCAGGGCAGCGGCCAGCCGGGCAACGTGCTGGTGCTGGCCGACGGCGCCACCGACGAGCTGTTCAGCAACCTCGGCTACGAGCGACATCACGCTGATCGCCAACCGAACCGACGCCCAGAAAAACGAGGACGGCCGGCCGCTGGTGAGCTAGGAGACCTACGTTGTCGTCAACCAGCCGATCCCCGGCGCCAAGAAGGGCGAGCGGGCGCGCCGCTTCATCCAGGTGCGCGGCGTGGTGGACCCGGTGCTCTCGGGCCGCGTCCACAACCTGCCGCTGCACGAAGGCGGCGCCTGGTTCAACGAGGTGCAAAGGACCTGTCGAGGCGGATCGAAAGCGTCGAGGCCATCCAGGCGGTGCTTGGCGAGGGCATGGCCCGCGAGCTGGGCAAGGACCGCGGCAAGCCGTCGCTGGCGCCGGGCGACGTGTTCGACCTGGGGCCGCGCAAGTGGGTCGTCACGGGCATCCTTCAGTCGGCCGGATCGACCTTCGATTCCGAGGTCTGGGCCAAGCAGAGCCGCGTCGGCGAAATGTTCGGCAAGCCGAGCTACACCACCGTCGTCCTCCGCACGACCGACGCGGGGGCGGCCAAGGGGCTGGCCGACGACCTGACCAAGAACTACAAGACGCCCGCCGTGGCGGCCCAGCCGGAGACCGACTACTACGAGAAGCTGAACAACACCAACCAGCAGTTCCTTTACACGATCGTTTTCATCGTCATCATCATGGCGGTGGGCGGCGTGTTCGGCGTGATGAACGCGATGTTCGCGGCGGTAAGCCAGCGGACCAAGGACATCGGCGTGCTGCGTCTCTTGGGCTACGCGCGCTGGCAGGTGCTGACGTCGTTCTTCCTGGAGTCGCTGCTGCTGGCGGTGGTCGGCGGCCTTCTGGGCTGCGCCGTCGGCTGCCTGGGCCACGGTTGGACGGCGACGAGCATCGCCGGCAGCGGCGCCGGCGGCGGCAAGAGCGTGGTGCTGAAACTGATCGTGGACTGGCGCATCCTGAGCGTCGGCCTGGCGTTTTCGCTGCTGATGGGGGCGGTGGGCGGATTGCTGCCGGCCCTGTCGGCGATGCGGCTCAAGCCGCTGGAATCGCTGCGCTGAATCAAGGCGAATTCCGCTCCAGAAACGGTCTTACCCTGTCGAGCATCTCCGGCCGGCCCAGCGACGCCTTGCCGAAGCCCGGCTCGGCGCCGGCCTCGACGGCTTCGCGCTGGGCGTCGTCGTAGTTGCTCACCAGCATCACCGGCGTCGCCCGCAGCGCCTCGTCGGCCTTGATGCGCCGGATCAGGTCCAGCCCCGAGCCGCCGTCGGCGTCGAAGACGCGGTTGACCAGCACCAGATCGAACGCCTCTCGCCGCAACCGCTCCAGCGCCTCGGCCTCGGTCGCGGCCGGGGTCGCCTCGGCGCCCAGCGCCCGCAGGGCATGGGATACGCCGCCGTGGTCGGCCCCGCACTGGCCGACGCTGAGGACGCGCTTTGCTTTCATGTTTCGCCTCTCCCCGTAGTTGATCCGTCTCCCATCCGATTTATAGGCCGACGATCGACGATTTTCCTTCCCTCCGCCCAAAGCGCCTGGTATCGTGAAGTTATGAAACCTACACCCCTCCTCGCCTGGTTGTTCGGCGGCGCCTTGCTCACGGCCGTGGTCGCCGTGGGGGGCTTCGCCGCGTTCTCCACGTTCGCGGTTCGGGCCGGCGACCCGCCGAAGACTCAGACGCCGCCTCCCGAAGCGAAGCGGACGCAGATCGGCGACAACATCTTCCTGGAGGTCCAGGGCGACCAGCGGCGCGTCGTCGTCCGTTCCTCGGTGGTGCTGCGCGAGGGCCAGCTCGAAGGCCTGCTCTGCCGCAAGAACACCAAGGAACACGAGTACATCCTCGCCGCCGACGCCGACGCCCGCAAGATCCACGCCGCGCTGCTCGTGGCCGGGGCCAAGCCGGGGGCGCCCGTCACGTTCCAGCCCAAGTTCTCGCCCGCCTGCGGCACGCTCATCAAGGTCAGCCTGCAATACGCCGACAAGGACGGCAAGACCGTCACCGTCCCCGCCCGCGAATGGATCCGCGACGTGAAGACCAAAAAGGACCTGGATTCGGACTGGGTCTTCGGCGGCAGCAAGCTCATCCCCGACCCGGAGGACTCGACCAAGCCGCCGTACTACCTGGCCAACCAGGGGGACGTGATCTGCGTGTGCAACATGGACGACGCCATGCTCGACCTGCCCATCCCCAGCCCCAAGGCGCTGGCCGATCGCAACTACGAGGCCAACCCCGACCGCATCCCGCCGCTGGACACCAAGGTGGACGTGATCTTCGACGTGGTGGGAGACAAGAACGACAAGTGAAGTCAAAGGGATCTCACGCAAAGACGCAAAGGCGCAAAGCACACAAAGAAGACGGAGGAGAGGGTTCCAGGGCGTGATGCTCTCGAACCAATCTTTTGTCTTCTTTGTGTGCTTTGCGTCTTTGCGTGAGATCTTTCTGGACCCTCACGGCGAAGAGGGCGCATCGACCATGAAGAAGTCGCGCGGGCTGCGGGCGTAGGGGTGGGTGGGGAAGCTCGGCGAGCCGAACTGCATCGGCCCGCCCGCCCCACCACCGGAACACCAAGGGGCCAACATGCCGTTGAACGGCTGGAAGCCCGGGTAGAGGTAGTAATTGGGTCCGTAATACGCCCCATAGACGTTCTGAGCGTAGAAGCCGGGACCGCAGCAGTCGGGCGCCTGGGGAGAGCAGCAGGTGGGCGGGAAGCGGGGATCGAACGATTGGGCGCGGGCGGCCGGCACGGCCAGAGCGGCGGCGAGGACCGCGGCCAACCAGGGGAGCGTCGCTTTCATGGGGACTCCTTTCGTGGGGGGGAAACTCCATCGGAGAGGCGCAGTGCCTCCCGCGATGAACTTTACCCCACGCGGCGGCGGCGGGCCGGCGCGGCGGCCGAACGGGCTTCAGATCTGCCGGGCGGACAGGAGGGCGGCGCCGGATTGGCGCGACGCGCGGCCCATAAACGGCCGAAGGCCGGCGTCCCGTGAGGGAAGCCGGCCTCGTGGCGCGGGCGTCGGGGGTGGTCGGGGCTCAATAGCCGCCTGGTCCGGGCATGGCGCAGCCGGGGGCGCAGGGCGGGCCGTTCATGGCGCCTTGCGGCACGGCCCAGATGAGGTTCGGGGCCACCACGACGGGGGCGTAGTTGACGCGGCCGCAGCCCTGGCCGCACATCCCGCCGGCGCAGCCGGCGTTGATCTGGTAGCCGTGGTTCTTGTAGTAGGCCACCCAGTCGATGTGGTCGAGGGCGCCGTAGTAGTTCTTCATGGCGTCGTAGTAATCGTGCCAGAACTTCTGGAGGCGCTCCTCCTCCGGCGTAATGCACTTGTAGCGTTTGGCGAAGATGTTCCACCACGGCTGGTAGCCGCTGTAGCCCACCTCACTGCACCACCCGGCGCGGGACTGGGCGGCGGTCAGCGCCAGGCCCAGCACGACGCAGGCCATCATGGCGATCCGTTTCATCGCGACTCCTTTCCAAGGATTGGCCGGGGGACGGCGGCAACAGTGCCGGGGAGACGGGCCGTCCGGCCGCGCCCCACCCCCGACTTCCGCGCCCGGCGCCACACACACACGATGCGGCCTTGTCAAGGACGGCAGCGCCGCATCCGGCACCCCTAGAATCGGACGCCGACCGATCGAAGTGCGAGGAAAAATCGCCGGCCCGCACCGTTGGAGGATCTTGCCCGACAGGCGGGGGCGGCAGAAGCGTCAAAGTCTTCCTAGAGTCCGTAGTCCATAGTCCATAGCGGTAAGCCCGGTGGTTCCTGCTATGGACTATGGACTATTTGAGCAACTCTCGCTCCGCCCGCTCCACGACTTCCCGGACGCGGACGCGCCGCTCGCCGAGGGCCAGCTCCGCGTCGTCTTGCAGCCACCCGCGCACCTTTTTCTCGGCGGCGACGGCGGTGCTGTGGTTGCGGCCGCCGAACCAACCGCCGATCTCGGCGTAGGACGACGCGGTGTGTTTGCGCGCAGGAAGACGGCGATCATGCGCGGATGGCTGACGGCCCAGGCGCGGCCTTTGTTCTGCAAGGCGCCGGACTCCAGCCGCAGCACCGCCCGCACCGCCCGGTCCACGTCCTCCAGCCGAACCACCCGGATCGCGTGCCTTAACAGATCGGCCAGGGCTTCCCGCGCCAGCGCCACGCTCATCGGCCGGCCGGCCACGCGCGCGTAATGACGGACGCTGTGTAGCGCCCCCTCCAGCTCGCGGACGTTGCCGCGCAGCTGGGAGGCCAGGAAACGCAGCACCTCGTCGGGAGGCGCCGCCTCGCGGCCGGCGACGGCCCTGGCCCGCAGCACCGCCAGGCGCACATCGGCGTCGGGCGGCGCCAGGCCCCACACCGCGCCGCCCAGCAGGCGGTCGGTCAGCTCCGGCGTGAAGTCGTCGGCCAGGCGCGGGTGACAATCGCATGTCAGCACCATCTGCCGGCCGTCGGCCAGCAGGGCGTCGAAGGTGTGCAGGAACTCCTCCTGCGTCGCCTTCTTGCCGGCCAGAAAGTGCAGATCGTCCACCAGCAGGGCGTCGCACTCGCGGAAGTGCTTGCGGAAGGCGCCGAGCTTGCCCAGCCGCATCGCCTGTACGAAGCGGTTCGTAAAGTCCTCCGTGGTGATGTAGAGGACGCGCCAGTCGGCGTGGGCGCGGCGCAGGCCGGCGTAGACGCCTTCGAGCAGATGGGTTTTTCCAGTGCCGACGGGGCCGTGCAGCACCAGCGGATTCGGGCCTTCGCCGGGCGCCTCGACGACGCTGAGAGCCGAGGCGTGGGCGACGCGGTTGCACGGACCGGCCACGAATTCCGACAGCTTGCGCCAGCGGCGCGTGCGCTTCGGGACGGTGGTGGGTTCCGTCGGGTCGGTGGATGGATCGGTTAGCCGCGACGCGGAGCGGAGCGCTTGGGGAGGAGCGCTCCGCTCCGCGTCGCGGCTAACCGGCGCCGGCGTGGGCGGCTTCACCTCCGCCTGCTCGCGTCGCGCCGCCTGGAACAGCTGCGGGTCGATGACGAACCGCACCTGCATTGCCCGGCCGAACACCTCGCGCGCCGTCGCCGCCAGGGCGTCGCGGAACGTCTTGTGCAGCCATTCCTCGAAATGCCGGTTGGGCACGCCGACCGTCAGCTGGTCCGCGTCCCACGAAAACCGCGTGTGCCGGTCGAACCAGAGCCGGTAGCGCGGCTCGCCGATGCGCCGGATCAGCGTCTGCTCCAGCGCCGTCGTCTGTTCGCGTTCCGCGATCGTCTGCGGTTTCCCCACGGCGCGCACCAATTCTGAAAGGTCGGACCCGGTAGGATTTGCCAGAGGGTAAACGGCCGGCCGGAAGGGTGGGCCGGCAGCTGGTCCCGAGTGCAAGCTTGCAATTCTAAACCCGGCCGGGAGCGATGCCAACAGCTTCAGCGCGCCTTCTTCGCCGCCCCGCCCGTCGGCGGGCGCAACGGCCGTTACGTCGCGCCTGCCGTGACTTGCGGGCGCAATCCGACGTGAAGAGATGTACCCTGCGCCTTACGTCCAAACCGCCAGGAATACCTCGCGCCGGTCGAACAACTCGAAACCGAGGCCGTGGTACAGGTTCCATGCCGGCCGGTTGCGTGCGTCCACCGACAACGTCAGCGACGCAGCCCCGGCCGCCCGCGCCTTGGCCAAAGCCTGCAGCATCAGCTCCCGGCCGAAGCCGCGCCGCCGCGCCTCGGGGACGACGCCGACGTAGGAGGTTTCCCAGTCGCCCGATTCCGCCGACTCTGTCAGGAGCAGCACGCCGACCGGCTCGCCCTCCGCCAGCGCCAGGAACCACAGGCCGGGGTCGAACCGGCCCTGCCCCCGGTGGCCGGCGACGACCTCCGCCACGCCGCGCGCCCCGTTGAGTTCGGGACAATCCAGAGTGCCTTCGTAGGTTCGCAGCAGCGCCCGGTGGAACGCCGACGGATCGGACGGGTCGTAGGGCCGATAGCTCAGGGGCGAACCGGGTCGCGGAAGCGCCCGGAGATCCGGGGCCGGGGTCAGGTTATGGCGCAGGAAGCAGAGCTGCGTGACGTGCGGGAAGCCGTTGCGCGGCAGGGCGGCGGCGAAGGGGGCCTCTTCGGGGGACAGGAGGGCCTGGGCGACCTTGACGTTGCGGCCGCGCAGCCAGTCGGCGCCACGGCGAAGGAGCGCGTCTTCCGCGGCCGGCGAGTCCGCGCCCGGCACGCACTGCGGCGGCCAGACCAAGCCGGCGGCCCCGGGCAGAGCCAGGCAGAGAACGGCGCCGGTCAACCCGCTGCGGCCGCGCAGCACGAACAGACCTTCCGGGTCGAGTTCGCCGCGGCGGACCAGATCGAGGGCGCTGGCGACGCGGCCGCCCCGCTCGCCTGGCTCGGAACGCCGGAAGAGAAGCTCGAACGCGGCCGGCAGTTCCTCAGTGCGAATGGGTTCCGGCGTCATGGGTCGTCTCTTCGGGCGGCGCCTTTTCCCTTGCTGCAAGCCCTCCGCCGCAGGTTGGTCGTCGCCGCGCCTTGTGCCTAGATCTGGCTGGCTGGGAGGGCGGCGGCGGTCAAGGGCAAGCCGTTGCGGCGAAGGGCGTCGAGGTACTCGGTGGTGGGTAGGCGCGGTCGGGTCAAAGACGCCCGGTGTTCGGCGGCGGCCGAGACGACAATGCCGCTATCCGTCAGCGACTGTAGAAGCTGGTCCGGCGTCACCGGAGTAATGTGGAATGGGTCGAGGATGTTTTGCGGGAAATGCCGGGTATTGAATGTGACGATGAAATCCGCGGCACATACCAGGGCGGCGGCAAGGACGTGCCGGTCGTGCGTGTCGGGCAACATCAAGCGCCGCTCCCAGCGTTCATAACCTCGCACCCTGCATCCCAGGACGTGCCGGTCCATCAGCCGGCGCGTGCGTAGCAGGTTTGCACGGTCGAGGTCCGGCCTCTGACGCAGGACAGCATGGATCCACTCGCGGTGGATGCGGCCAGTCCACTTCGCGCGAAACAGCCCCTGACGCCTTCCATGAATCGCCAGCCGGACCAGAAGGTTGCGCAGGAAGTCCGGATACAGGACGCAGGCGTCGTAAACGGCGATCAGGGAGTCCATGCCATGTCACTTTGGTTGTGTCGGCCTCTCATCGTCATTGGGGGCCCATGTCCTCGGACAGACGAGTCATTTCATCGGCCGCCTTCTTCGCCTGGTGAAACATCTTCTCCCGGTAGTCCACCAGAGCATCGGTCGGAATGCGATGGTGCTTCCCTACCATGCGGCAGGGCAGATCACCTTGCTTGATTACTTTGACAACGAACGGCCGCGACACGTCCAGGAACTCGGCGGCCTGGGTCGTCGTCATCTCCTTGGGTAGTACGGCATGCAATCCTTTGTACGCCCGATGCACAGCAGCCTCCAGTTCGGGTGACACCTGCAGGGGTACGCCGTTGACGAGGATGGTGATCTGCTTACCTTGAGAAACCTCACCCTGCGTCTTCCGCGCTTCCGACGGCTCCGCCCCAAGTGTCTCAGTGGTCGTTCGCCTTGAAGTGGACATGGCGTCACCTGATGCTATACATGAGTTGCTTCCACCATTTGCAGTATATCATCTGAGCGAAACAAGTGCAACAGATGAATCAAGTGCAACAAGAGCCGTGGTGGCCTATCCTGCCTGAAAACCAAGAACCGAAAGCCCTTGGGCCGCCGTCCTTTCCCCTGCTACAATCCCCTCCACCCCACGTTCACCGTCCGTCGCAAGGGAGACAGGGAGATGCGAAGGAAGATCCCGTTGCTGGCCGCCGTCGCGGCCCTCGCCGCCGCGTCCTGGGCCGTCCTGCCGGCCGCCGACCAGCCGCCGAAGGACGAAATCGTCCCGCACGGCCAGGACCAGATGCCCGGGCCGCCGCTGTCGCCGGCCGACGCCATCAAAAAGATGACCGTTCCCGATGGCTTCACCGTCGAGCTGGTCGCCAGCGAGCCGGATGTCGTCAACCCCATCGCCATGACCTTCGACGAGCGCGGCCGCATCTGGATCACCGAGAGCCTCGAATACCCCCGCGCCTCCGCCGGGCCGGGGAAAGATCGTATCAAGGTCCTCGAAGACACCCACGGCGACGGCAAGTTCGACAAAGTGACGGTCTTCGCCGACGGCCTCAACATCCCCTCCGGGATCAACCTCGGCTACGGCGGCGTCTGGGTGGCCAACTCGCCGGACATCCTCTTTCTCCAGGACACGAAGGGAACGGGCAAGGCCGACAAGAAGGAGGTCGTCGTCACCGGCTTCGGCCGCTACGACACTCACGAGCTGCCCAACTCCCTCAGCTGGGGACCGGACGGCTGGCTTTACGGCTGGAACGGCGTCTTCAACCCCGCCCACGTCGTTCAGAACGGCAAGACGTTCGACTTCACCTGCGCGATGTTCCGCATCAACCCACGGACGCGCGAGTTCCAGCTCTTCGCCGAGGGCACGAGCAACCCGTGGGCCATCACCTGGAACGGCGAGGGCGAGGCCTTTTCCAGCGCCTGCGTCATCGACCACTTGTGGCACATTACGGAGAGCGGATATTACATTCGCCAGGGCGGGCCGTATCCGCCGTTCACCTGGCCGAAGGACTCCATCGTCAAGGAGCACCACCAGAAGGCGGCTTACTGCGGCATCCTCTGCATGGACAGCGACGCCTTCCCCGCCGAGTACCAGGGCAAGCTGTTCATGGGCAACATCCACGGCTCCTGCATCAACGTCGATGAGATCAAGCCGGACGGCGCCACCTACGTCGGCACGGCCCGCCCCGATTTCCTGACGGCCAACGACGCCTGGTTCATGCCGACGTCGCTCAAGATCGGCCCGGACGGCTGCCTCTACGTCCTGGACTGGTATGACCGCTACCACTGCTACCAGGACGCCCAGCGCGACCCCGCCGGCATCGACCGCGACCGCGGCCGCATTTACCGTATTCGCTACAAAAACGCTCCGCGCGCGCCGAAATTCGACCTCGGCAAGGAGAGCGACGACCAGCTCATCGACCGGCTGCGCGTCGGCGGGCTGGTGCATCATTTGCAGGTTTCCAACGCCTACTACCACGAAACGGCGCGACGGCTGCTGGCCGAGCGCGCCACGCCGGAAGTGAAGGCCAAGCTGGAAAAGCTGGTGCTGGGCGTAGGCGAGTCGCGCGAGACACGGATGCAGGCTCTTTGGGCGCGGATCAGCTGCGGCCCGCTGGGGACCGACTTCGAGCAGAGAATGCTCGACGACAAGGACCCCGGTTTCCGCGCCTGGGCGATCCGCGCGGCGGCCAACGCCAGCAAGGTGGACGATGCGGTTCGCGCGAAGATCGCCGGGTTGGCGAAGGACGAGGCGCCGACCGTCCGCCTCCAAGCCGCCATCGCAGCCCGCAAGATCGACGGCATCGACGCCATTCCGACGCTGCTGGACGTGCTGAACCAGAGCGGCGACGACAAGCTCATTCCGCACATCGTCTGGCAGAACCTGCACCCGCTCCTGGAGGACCACGCCGACGAGTTCGTCAAGATACTGGAGAAGACGGACCTTGGAAAGTCGCCGGCGCTGGCAGCGCTGATGCCGCGCGTCGTGGAGCGCGTCCTCGGCCGCAAGCAGTTCGACGCGGCCCTGCTGGCGACGCTGTTCGGCGTGCTGCTCGACGCGAAGGGCGTCGATCCCGGCGTGCCGCGGCAATGCCTGGCGACGCTGACCGCCAAGCTCCAGACGGGCGAGGTCGCCGGCGCCAACGCCGACGCTCTGCGCGACCGATTCCAACCCATCCTCGCCAAACTGCTGGCCGGCCGGGCCGACGCCCCGCTCCGCCTGGACGCCGCGGCGCTGGCGGCGACGTTCAAGGACCCGGCCGGGCTGGACGTGATGCGCCGGCTGGCGGCCTCGTCGGACGCGCCGGAAGGCGATCGGCTCCAGGCGGTCAGCGCCCTCGTGTCGGCCCGCGACCCGGCCGTTCTCGACGACGCCGGCGCCATTCTGTCCGATCCGAAGAAGAACTCGGTGAAGTTCCGCGGCCAGGTGCTCGACGCGCTGGCTGGGCTGGAAGACCCGCGCGTCGCGGACCTGGTGCTGAGGGGCTACCCGATGATGGAGCCGGACCTCCAGCCGCGGGCGATCGAGCTGCTGACGCAGCGGCCGGCCTGGGCCAAACCCTTGCTCCAGGCGGTCGCCGACAAGAAAATCCCCACCCGCGCCCTCAGCATCAACCACGTCCGCAAGCTGCTGGCGAGCAAGGACGCCGACGTCATCAAGCAGGTGAAGGCGACCTGGGGCACGCTGCGCGAGGAGCGCAATCCGCAGCGCGACAAGGTCGTTGCGGAAATGAGGGACCTTCTGAAGAACAATAAGGGCGACGCGAAGGCCGGCGTCGCGGTCTTCAGGAAGCTGTGCGCCCAGTGCCACAAAATCTATGGCGAGGGCGAGGACGTGGGGCCGGACCTGACCAACGACGGCCGGGCCAACTTCGACCTGCTCTTGTCGAACGTCTTCGACCCGAGCCTGGTGATCGGCGCCTCGTACCAGGCGACCAACGTGGTGACGACGCAGGGCCGCTCGCTGACGGGCCTTCTCGTCGAGGACAGCCCGCAGCGCGTGGTACTCAAGCTGCAAGGCGGCAAGCTGGAGACGATCCCGCGCGGCGACGTGGACGCGCTCTCGGTCAGCAAGGTGTCGCTGATGCCGGAGGACGTGGAGAAGCAGCTCAAGCCGCAGGAGATCGCCGACCTGTTCGCGTTCCTGACGCTGGACAAGCCGCCGAGCGACCCGACAGCGAGGAGAATTCCGGGGACGCCGAACCCGAAGTGACTCCAGACGGGGTAGGGGCGCCCATGGAGCTGGAAGAGAGCTATGAGCAGAGTTGCAGCATCCTGAACATCCCTTGAGTCCGAAGAATCTCACGCAAAGACGCAAAGACGCAAAGAGACGCAGAGGACAAGGACTATGACCGAGAATGAAGCGGCGCGCGAAATCGTCGATGCGGCGTTCAAGGTCCATACCCGCCTGGGTCCGGGGCTGCTGGAATCAGTCTATCGGGAAGTGCTCAAGTATGAACTGGAGAAGCGGGGACTCCGTGTGCAGCGGGAGGTTCCGATCTCGGTCGTCTATGAGGCCGTGCATCTGGACATTGGCTTCCAGGCCGACTTGATCGTCGAGGGGTTGGTCATCGTCGAGCTGAAGTCGGTGGAACAGATCCACCCGGTCCACAAGAAACAGCTCCTCACCTACCTGCGTCTCGCGGACAAGCGCCTGGGCCTGCTGATCAACTTCAACGTCCCGCTAATCAAGGATGGTGTCAGCCGCGTCGTGAATCGACTGGACTCTTGAATGTCTTTCTTTGCCGCTTTGCGCCTTTGCGTCTTTGCGTGAGATTTCTTGAACCCATGATCCTGAAGTTTCCCGACCTTGATACGCTTCGATTGGCGCTGACCTCCGGGGCCGTGCCGCCCGCGGTGAGCCAGGCCGCGGCCATTGCCGGCCTCGACGCGGCGGGGCCGGTGTGGGTTGAAACGCCGACGGCGCTGCCCAAGCCCGTCCAGAACGCCCTGCGCGAGATCGGCGTCCATCCGTGTAAGACCATCGCCGCCGCCGTTTCCGGTCCCGTCCGCTGCTGGCCGGAGATCCTGCCGCTGCAACGCGATCCCGATCCGCTCGACCGCCTGGAGCAGACGCCGATCCTGTTCGAGACGGGCGGCCAGGACGACCTCGGCCGCCTGGTCGTGGAGGTCCTGCGTCTCGGCAACGACCGCCAGCAGTTCCGCTGGCTGGAAAGCAAGACCAACGCCGGCGAAGGCCGCGGCCTGCTGCGCGTCGTTGGGCCGCCCTACTACTCGCTGCTCCGCGCCATCGACCGCAACGGCCAGGCCGCTCCCCGCGCCTACCGCGAACGCGCTCCGCGCGTCTGGATCGAGGTCGGATGGACGCACCCGCTGGCCGACCACCTCAAGCCGCCGGCGGGCAAGCTGCTGCTGGCGTCGGCGCCGCCCAGCGCGACAGTGGACGCTCATCGACGAGGCGCCGTTCCGCGACGTGTACGAGGTGATGGAGTTCGCCCTGCCCGACGGCCCGACCGACTGGAACGAGAGCGGGTTGAAGGGCAAGGTGCGGGCGGCCCTCAAGCTGACGGCGGGCGGGGCGGCCGACGGGGCGGAGCTGTGGGTGCTGCGGGACGACCCGATCGAGGAGCTGAACCGCTTCGTCCAGAACAGCAGCGACCAGATGCTCCATCGGCTGGCCTTCGCCGTCGGCGAGAAGGACGGCCGCACCGTCGTCGTCCTGCGCACGCGCCCTTCCCGGCTGCCGCCGCCGGAGCTGGTACTGAAGGCCGAAGCGTATAAACCGTATCTGAAATTGCCGAACCTGTTCGCGCCGGCGGGGCGAGCGTTGCACCCGCCTCTGCGGCGCGACATGGTGCGCCGGCTGCTGGCCGACGATCCGGCCCAGTTGGTGTGGCTGGCGCCGCTGGACGGCGGCGGCTTCCGGCCCGAGACGCTGCCGGAGGACGCATTCCAGCCGCTGATCGACTGGATCGATTACGTCCTCGACCACGACAAGGAGCCGCTCCAGGCGTGGGTGCAGGCGGCGCAGTTTGATTTCGAGGCGTTCATCTGCGACGAGGGCTTTGCGGCGAAGCCGAAGAAGCCGCCGGCGCCGCCCGAGCCGAAGCGTCGCAAGAAAAGGGGCGGCGGCGCCGACGACGGCGCCGAGACGCCGGCCGGCCCCGCGGTCGAGCACGTGGACAAATCGCGCCGGCGGGGGGAGAAAACGGATGAAGAGACGTTTACGATCGAAAAAGTAGTGCCGAGCGAATTGCAACGGCGGCGGGCGGAGCTGGAAGGGCGCTTCACGTCGCTGGAGGGCGAGTTGGACGCGCCGGAGCGGCAGGCGCTCTGGCCGCAGCTGGCGGCGGTGAACGCCGCCCTCGGCGAGTCGGAGGAGGCGGGGATTTGCTGGCTCAACGCCCTGTGGGGCGACGAGGTCGTGTCCGACGGGGCGGCGTGGAGTTGGTTCCGCGCCGAGGCCGCGGCCGTGCGGCCGGAGGGCGGGGCGCGCAACCGTTCATGGGTCTCTCGCCTCTCAACGGCGTGCGGCCAGGGCCGCGAGATCACGGGCGAGGAACTGGGCCGCGTTCTGGGCCGGTCGGAGCAGTCGGCCGCGGACCTGCGCGCCCTGGCCGCCTACGTCGTCTGGTCGGCCCGCCGCGAATCGCCGCCTCCAGCGATCCGCGAACGACTCCATGACGTGCGGCGCATCGTGGAGGCGCATGAGCGGCTGCTGCCGGTGCGGGCGATGTGGCTGGCGTGGACGCATCTGGTGCGCCTGTCGGGCGGCGACGTGCTGGCCCTGGCGCGGCGCGCGACCGCCTGCTGGAGCGGCTGTACCAGAACGGGTTGCGACCGGAGCAGGACCTGCCCGGCTTCCTGCGCTTCGGCAACCAGGGAACCGGCCAGCGCTTCCGCGGCGTCGGCGCCTGGCTGCGGAACCTTGCGGACAAGGTCCACGAATGGATCGGCCGCCAGGGGGCGGACATGACCACGCTGTCGTCGTTCACGCCGCGGACTCGGGAGTATAGCGATCTCTTGTTTGCTTACGGCCTGGCCCGGTTCGGCGAGCGCGACGCTTGCGTACGGCTCCGCGACCGGGCGGCGGGGGTGCTGGGCGACGAGGACGTGGCGCATTATATGATGCTGGAGGGCTTCACCCACCGGATTCAGCAGGCGCTCGACGGCAAGAGCGCCGGCGGCCCTCTCCCGGCCCAGATGCTCGGCGACCTGGAGAACCTCCGGGCGAATCGGAAGACGCAGAAGGACTGGGACAGTCAGACCCCGGATCACGCCTACATGGTCGAGCGGATGCGCGAGTTCTCGCGGATCTTCGAGCCGGACCAGAAGGTCGATCCCTATCGACACACGACCGCGAGCGCCAGCGCCCTGGACGCGGCGCTGGCCCAGCTCCCCGACGTCCTCGATCGGGCGGAGTTGGCGGAGCGCGTCGAACGCCTCCTCAAGAGCGTGCCGAAGGGGGAAAAGGGCCGCATGGAGCGCGGCCAGGTGGTGCGGGCCGCCCTCGACGCGGCGCCGCGGGTGGGTGAGGAGTTCGCCCGCCGCGTGCTGGACGAGGCCGTGCCGCTCTTCGACGCCCTGGCCGAGACGTCCGACGCGAACCTGCTCGTGCATCACGTGGTCCCGCTGCTGGAGAAGGCGCTGTTCACGGCGGCCCACTTCGACAGCGTTGAACACATTCGCGCCCTGGTAAATCGCTTTCGCGCCTTGCTGCCCGGGCGGGACGACGCCCCGCAGCTCCAGGCGCTGGACGCGGTCGCCCGGCAGTGCTTCCGCGGCCTGCGCAAGCTGGGGATGCGCGACGAGGTGAACCAGCTGCTCGGCCAGACCGCCGAGGCGTTGCTGCGCGGCCGGGACCTGGCGGAGTCGGCCGCCCTGCGCGACCCCACGGGGGCGGCGTTGCGGTCGCTGCTTTACGTCGCGGCCGGCTGGCTGCACTACGGCCAGGAAGGTCGAGCCGAGCCGGTGCTGGCGGCCGCCCGCACATTGCTGTTCCGCAATGAGATGCCGGGGGCCGAGCAGACTTCCTTGGCGTGCGCCTATGTGGCGGCCGTCGCCCAGACGCCGCCGGAGACGGCCCAGAAGCGACTCGACGAACTGTTCGACCGGCTGGAAAACGTCCGCGACGCCTATTCGACGAACAACTACTATAGTCGAGCGCAATTGCGCGTGATCGAGGCCGTGGTGCTGGCGGCGGCCAGCGACGACTTCACGCTCGGCGGCGACGCCCGCCGCTGGCTGGACGACGACGAGTATCTGGTGCGCCGTCGCGTCCACAAGGAATACCGGGCGACCGCGGGACATGCACAATAGATCCTGGTTAGCCGCGACGCGCAGCGGAGCGCTTGGGGAAGAGCGCTCCGCTGCGCGTCGCGGCTAACCACCAGCGCAATCGAGGACCCACCCACCATGTCCGCACCCGCCGCCGTCCGCGAAGACTGGTCCCTCGAAGACCTCCAAACCGAGGCCGAGGACCTGCGCGGCCGGCTCAACCGTTTCCGCAAGTCGCTCGGCCGCTTCTTCGTCGAGAAGCAAGAGCTGATCGACCTCATGCTCGTCGCGGCCGTCGCCCAGGAGCCGCTGCTGCTGGTCGGGCCGCCGGGGACGGCCAAGTCGGACCTCGTCCTCAAGTTCAAGGACGCCCTCGGCCTGGCCGACGAGGACTATTTCGAGTACATGCTGACGCGCTTCACGGAGCCGTCGGAGATCATCGGGCCGATCGACATCGGCCAGCTCCGCGAGGGCCGCTACATCCGCCGCGAGCAGGGCAAGCTGCCGACCGCGCGCCTCGCCTTCCTCGATGAGATCTTCAAGTCGAATTCGGCGATCCTCAATATCCTGCTCACCATCATCAACGAGCGCAAGTTCTACCAGGACGGGACGCCGCAGCCGGTTCGCCTCCGCATCCTTTTCGCGGCTGCCAACGAGATACCGGAGCAGTCCGAGTTGGCCGCTCTCAAGGATCGTTTTTGTCTCAAGGCGGAGAGCCGATCCGTGCAGGAACACCGCTTCACCGAGCTGATCGACATCGGGTTGCAGTCGGAAGTGTACAAGACGCTGAACCAGAAGCCGTGGATGGAGGGCCATTGCTCGCTTGACGACGTGCTGAAGGCCAACCGCTATCTGACGCACATCTTCGCCCGCCGTCATCGGAGCGGCGCCGCCCAGCGCGGCGACGAGCAGAACGACCGTCAGGTCTTCTTCCCCGCCGAGATTTTCGACGAGTTTCAGCGACTCGTCAAGGTGCTGGTCCGCGAACACAAAATCTTCATCAGCGACCGCAAACTGGTGAAGCTCTATAAACTGTTTCGGATGCGGGCGTGGCTGTTCACCGGCGGCACGGTCAGCCGCGACGACCTGCGGCTGCTGGCCTACCTCGGCGAGTCGCACCGCGAGATCGACCTGCTGCGCGACAAGGTGCCTCAGCTGCTCGGCTTGGCGTGAGGCGGCGGGAAGAACCCCGCTTCGCCCTCGAACACCTCGCGCCGCGCTCGCAGCGCCTCCACCACCCGGCGGTAATCCTCCACCGTCCACCGCCGTTCCGCGAGCAGCCGCCGCGCCGCCGGCCCTGTGTCGGCGCCGAAGCCGCCGCGGCTGTCGTGGAAGTCCTGTGTCACCAGCACGTCCGGCCCGAACGTCGCCAGCCGCCGCGCGAACGCTTCCGGGCCGGCCAGCGGCAGCATCGGCGTCACGCAGATCCCGACCGCCACGCCGGCCGCCCGCACCGCCTCCGCCGCCTCCCAGCGCCGTTCCAGCGGCGGCGCCTTCGGCTCGAACGCTTGCCGCACCTCCTCGCTGTCCGTCGGGATCGACAGATTCACGCGCACCGATCGAAACTGCCGCAACAAGTCCAAGTCGCGCACCACCAGCGGGCCGCGCGTCTGGATCAAGAGACGCGGTTGATGGGGAATCAGCGCCTCCAGAACGCCGCGCGTCAACCGCAGGCCGCGCTCCACCGGCATGTACGGGTCGGTCACACTGGATATGTACACGGCCTGGCCGGCCACCCTCGGCGCCTGCTTCCGAGCGAGTTCGAGGGCGTTGGTCTTGGCCTGGAACCAGCGGCCCCACTCCTCGCGCGGCCGGCGGTTCTGCGGCAGGAACATGGCGTAACAGTATTTACACCCAAAGCTACAGCCAATATAGGGATTGCACGTCCAGGCGAAGCCGCCGCGGGCGATGAAGCCGATCGCCGGGCTGAAGATCGAACGTGCGATGATGGTTTCCATGAAGGTCCATTTTATCAGGTTGCTCACGCTGGCGGTCGCCCGGTAGTCGCGCCTTGCCAAGTCCACCCGCTTGCCGGACAATACCCGCCGTTCACCGACACCGCACCATGCACCCGGATGGGAGGCGCTCTCATGAAAATCGGCATGAACCTGCTGCTCTGGACCGGCCACGTCACCGAGGAACATTTCCCGCTCCTGGCGAAGCTCAAACAGGCCGGCTACGACGGCGTCGAGCTGCCGCTCTTCGGCGGCGACGCCGCCCACTACAAGACAGTTCGCAAACAACTCGACGCCAACGGCCTGCGCTGCACCACCGTCACTATCATGACGCCGGACGCCAACCCCATCAGCCCCGACGCCGCCCTCCGCCGCGCCGCCGTCGAGCGCCTCAAATGGGCCGTCGAGATGACGGCTGTGCTGGGCGGCGAGAACCTCTGCGGCCCCTACCACTCGCCGCTCGGCGTCTTCTCCGGGACGGGACCGACCGCCGAGGAGAAGAAACGCGCCGCCGAGGTGCTGCGCCAGGGCGCCGACGAGGCCCGCAAGAACAAGGTCCTGCTCTGCATCGAGTACCTCAACCGCTTCGAGTGCTATTTCCTCACCACCGCGGCCGACGCCAAGGCGCTCGTCCAGCAGGTGGACCATCCCCACTTTCGCATGATGTACGACACGTTCCACGCCAACATCGAGGAGAAGCACGCCGCTCCCGTCATCGCCTCGGTGCTGGACAGCGTCGGCCACGTCCACATCAGCGAGAACGACCGCGGCACGCCGGGCACCGGCCACGTCGCCTGGGACGAGACGTTTCGGGCGATCCGCAAGGGCGGCTACGACGGCTGGATGGTGATCGAGTCGTTCGGCCGGGCCTTGCCGGACCTGGCGGCGGCGACGAAGGTGTGGCGCGACCTGTTCCCGTCGGCGGAGGAGGTGTATACGAAAGGGATCCAATTTATCGAGGAAAAGTGGGCGGCCGCGGCGAAGTGAACGATCCGTTTCAAACCACCCACCATCCACCCCAGGTGAGCGATGACGACGCGACGGCCCGCCCTCTTCCTTCTCCTCCCTGCCGCCCTGGCGGCGGCCCTGTCCGGCTGCTCGCCGTCGGAACGGTCCTGGCCCGACAACGGCGGACTCCGCGTCGTCGTCACGTTCCCGGCGCTGGACAGCTTCGCCCGGAAGACGGCCGGCGACCACGCAACCGTCCGGTGCCTCTACGAGGGTACGGTCGAGGACGTGGAGGACTTCGAGCCGTCGCCGGAGGACGCCGCCCTGCTGCGCCGCGCCGATTTGCTGTTCATCAACGGCCTGGGCCTCGACGACGAATTCACGCAGCGGCTGCGCATCAACGGCAACCCCGATCTGGAACCCGTCGCGCTCGGCAAGCTGGTCCCGGAGGGCGACCGCGTTCGGGCCACGAGCGCCGAGCCGGACCCGCACGTCTGGCTCGGCGTTCAGCAGGCCGCCGTCATGGTCAATGGCGTCCGCGATGCGCTCATAAAAGCCGACAAGGCGAACGCCGCGGACTATGAGGCGAACGCCGCGGCCTATGTCAAGGAGTTAAACGATCTTCTGGACGACAACAAGGACGCGAAGGAGCTGGCCCGCAAGGAGTGCCGGGTCGTCACGCTGCACGACCCGCTGACCACCTTCATGGCGAACTTCGGCGGCAAGGTGGTCGGCGCGTTCGAGGTCGGCCCCGACGGGGAGCCGTCCGAGCGCGACTACAACCGGATCGCCGAGCTGTGCAAGGCCAAGGGCGTTCGCCTGATCGCCATCCCGAAGCCGTATCCCGAAGCCTTGACCAAGAAGATCCTGGACAAGCTGAAGGACCTGGGCGCGAAGGACGTGGAGCCGCCGGTCGTCATCGACCCGCTGGAGTCGGCGGACGACCTCAAGAGCGCCGACTGGTACACGAACAAGATGAAGGCCAACCTCAGCGAGCTGAACGCCGGGGTCAAGTGACGCCGACGCGGGGTGTGCCTCCCGATTTTGGACCTGGCCCGTCCCGCCGTGAACGGCGGGCCTACAAGCCGAAGCCCGGTGAACCGGGCTGCCAGGGATTTCAGCCCGGTTTACCGGGCTTTTGCTTGTAGGCCCGTGCTTCAGCACGGGCCGGCCGGCCCACGCCGCCTCCAAATTCGAGAGGCACACCCCCGACGCGAACCGGCCTTGACGCCGTCGCCTCGCCCGGCTATCCCCACGCGCCCGTCGCGCCTTCTCTGCTTTCCCACCTTGCTCGTCCCGGCCGGCGGCTTTCCGGCCAGAGGCCGGGCCTGTGGGGACTTGTTGGGGAGAGCAAGGCGATGGACGAGGCGGCCCCGCGAGAGCAAGCAATCCCGGACCCCGCGCGGCCCGTGTTCATCCGCCGCACCCTGAAGCTGGCCCTCCTCGCCGCCGTTCTCGTCGTCCACTTCCTCTCCCGGCAATATCTGGTCCCCACCCGACCCATGCGGGAAGGGTGGAACTATCCCTACGTGTATCGCACTTCTCTGGCGATCCTGGCGGGCCGCGGCTTCGGCGTGTTCCGCTTCTCCGACGCGCCGGAGTCGAAGCCTGTCGTCGCGTTCCTCGGCGGTCAGCGGGACGGACTCAGCCGGGAGGAGCTGCGGCGGTTTCGGGACGGCCCCGACGGCCGGCCGGTCGCTTTCCCCCTGCCGGAGGCGCAAACCGCCCTGCCCCACTATCCGCCCGGCGGCGAACTGGCCACGCCCCTCAGCCCGCTGCACTCCAGCCGCGTCCTCGATCTCTACTTTACCGCTCTGCTGTGGAAGATATTTGGCGTCCGCTGGTCGGTCCTGCTCACCGCCTGCGCGCTGGTCAGCACGGCCGTCTGCCTGCTGGTCTTCCTCACGGCCCGGCGGCTCGGCGGCGGCTTCTGGCCGGGCCTGTGCGCCGCGGTCCTGTATCTGGCGTCGCCGCTGGAGAACGACTTCGCCGTCCGCGCCCTGCGCGACATCAGCCCGCTGTGGTTCGCGGCCCTCGCCTTCGCCTGCCTGGTCTGCCTGGTCGAGCGCTTCCGCTCCACTGCGGCCAACACGGCGGCCCTCGGCCTGACGGGTTTCGCCTGCACGCTGGGCTGCGGCTGGCGCCCCGACGCCATGCTGCTCGTCCCTTTCATCGCGGCGTCGGCGGCGGTCGTGGTCCTCCGTCGGCGCCGCGAATGGCGCTATCTGCTGGCGGCGGCCGGCGCGTTCCTCGTCGGCGCCGTCGTGCCCCTGGCGGCGATCCGCGTTCTGGCGCCGGCCTCGTCCCAAAGCCCCCTCGTCGGCTTCCAGATGGGCTATTACGGGGAGTACGCCCGCTGCAATCTCCTCGGCCTGGAAAACTCCTTTCAGGCGTCCCGGGACGACGTGGACACCGCCGAGACGGCGCAGCAGTGGCACGCCGACCATCACCCCCACGCCGGCGCCGCGCCGTGCTACGGCCCGGCCTACGGCGCCGCGTGTCTCGGGATGTACCGCGAGGAGGTCCTGCCGAATCTGTTCCGGTGGACGTGGTCCTTCCCGCGGTTCTATACCCGCGCCCTGGACGCCTGCCGCAACCGCGATTTGCCGATCAACGGCTCCGCCTACTTGCCCCCCTTGCCGCGGCCCAGGTGGCTGCAACCGGCGGCGGTTTGGCTGCTGGACCCGCTCTCGGCGGCCGGGCCGTGGCTGTTCGCGCTGGGCGCCGTCGTCTGCCTGCTCCGCCGTGGCGAACGCGGGCGCTCGCTCTGCCTGGCTGTCTTCTCCGTCTATTACGCGGCGGCGCTGTTCTTCGTGCTGCCCGAGCTGAAACACGCCGGGCCGCTGGTCCTGCCGCTGACCGTGTTCGGCGGCGTCGGCGTGGCGTCGTTTGGGGCCGCGGTCCATCCGCTGCGGCTGGCGGCGAAGGTTCGCGCGGCGTGGCGGCCTGCCCTGTGGCTGACCGGCGGCGCCGTCGTTGCGACGCTGGCCTGGGGCCTGGCCTGCGCGGCCGCCTACGCCTTCAGCCTGGAATCCCGCCGCGAGCTGCTGGACGCGGTGACCGCGCTCGCCCGAACCGGCCGGCCGGACCCGGCGGCGCTGCACGGCCCGCGGCTGTTCTCGGTAACGCTGCTGCCGGAGCGCGGCGACCGGCCGACCGGCTACCTGCTGCGCATCGCGGCCGGCGCCGGCCCGTGTTCCCTCGAATGCCGGCGACTGCGCCCGAGCGACCGCTCGCCCCGGCACGACTCTTCTTCACGCGACACCGCCTGCACCCCGGCCGCGAGCAGTGCTTCTTCGTCACCTGCAACCCCGGAACGGCGTTCGGCGAAGTCAACCCCCTCGTCTGCACCGCCTTCCTGGAGGGCGAGGCGCGGTTCCTCTCCTGTACGCGCGTGGACCTGGCGGACTGGCGCCGGCTGCCCGTTTGCACCGTCTTCGTTCCCGGCGAGTGCGAACCTGGCGACCCGATTGTCGGCGGGACCACCGGCGTGACGCAGTATGCGGCGAATCCGGACCTGAATGAGGCGGGATTGTCCTTGGATGAGGTCCAGCGCTGCGGGGCGGCGCCGCCGGCCGAGCTGTTCCTGTCCGATGACGCGACGGATGGGGGCCGCTGCGCCGACCTGCCGCCGCAGGGTTGGCGACCCGTCTCCTCCGATTGCCCGACGGAGCGGACGGCCGACGGGCTGCGCGTGCGGACGCCGCCCCAGCCGGGCGCCTACGCCGCGGAGACGCCGACGCTCACCGCCCCGGCCGACGGGACGTACTATTTCCGGCTGCGCTACCGCCCCGAGGTCGGCCGGCTGACGTTCGGCGCCCTGTCCGAGGATCGGCAGTCGTGGCTGGCGATCCACTGGTGCGACGACCCCGCCGGCGCCGACGCCGAGCGCGTGCTGGCGGTAAAGCTCCGTGCGGGACAGGTGTTCTCTCTTGTCGCGTCCAACGGCGCTCTGCAAGCGGGCGAAGGTTCGGTTTTCGTGCTGGAGCAGCTCTCGGCCTGCCGCGACGGTTCGGGGGACTGAACCGCGAGGGAGGCCCCGAAACTCGCATTGACGCCCGCCGCGTCCCACGGCATAGAGGGCGCCCGCGCGCGGCTCGTTGGGGAACGGGCTGATGCGGGGGAGGGGGAGCCGGGGGAACATGGACGCATCGCGCATCGTCCGACGGATCTACGACAACCTGAGCTGGTCCGCGGCCTTCGCCGCGCCCGGCCTCCATCCTCCCAGAGAGGTTTGGGGCCGCCTCCAGAGCCTGTGGCGGAAGCCGGATCGGACCTTCGTTGCATCGCTTTACCCGTTGTTGCTGGGACGGCCGGCCGATGCGGAGGGCCTGGCGTCGCTGCGTGCGGTCCTAGCCCGGGGCGCGCCGCGGTCGGCGGTGGTGCGTCGGCTGGCGCTGAGCGGCGAGGCCCGCGCCGTCGGCCTGGACGTTTCCTGGCTGCCCCGCCTCGCGTCCCTGGAACCGGAGGTCGTCTGGCCGCGCCTGCGCGCCCTGTGCGCGCCCCCGACCGCGTTTTCGTGGAGGGCCTCTACCGAATGCTGCTGGGCCGCTCGGCCGACGCGGAAGGGGCGGCCGGCTTCCGCGCCCTGCTGGCGGCGGGCGTGCCGCGATCCGACATCGTGCGCGGCGTGGCCCTCAGCGACGAGGCCCGGGCGGTCGGCCTGGACGTCTCCTGGCTGCCTCGCCTCAACGGCCTGGCGCCCGGCCGGCGGCGGTTCTCGTTCCGCGCGCTCAACTCCCTTTTTCGGCGATGGCTGGTCGGATGGAACGTCGTCCGCCCCCGGCCGGCGCCCTATCGCCCCTCTCCCTCTCCCCCCGGGGCGGAGGGAGGAGGGATGAGGGGCGCGGCGTGACGACCGCCGCCCCCGCCCGCCGTTTCTCGCGCATGTGCTTCAGATCGGCGACGATCAGGAAGCTGATGATCACCAGCAGCACCCACGAGCTGATTTTCCCCACCGACACCATCTGCCACGCCGCCCGCTGCTCCGGGTAGACCCAGGCGCCGAGGAAGGTGGAGATGTTCTCGGCCACCCACACGAACAAGCCGATCAGGGCGAACGACAGCAGCAGCGGCATCCGCCGCGTCCGCCGCGTCACCCGAAAGCGCACCCGCGTCCGCCAGAAGACGCACGCCACGGCCGCGGCCAGCACCCAGCGCAGGTCGGCGATGAAATGCTCCGTGAAGAAGTTGAGATAGACGGCCGCGCTCAGCGGAACGCTCAGGGCGTAGGGCGGGTAACGCTCCAGCTCCAGCTCCAGGATGCGCCACGCCTGGCACATGTAGCTGGCCACGGCCCGATACACAGCATGAACAACCAACTCCAATCGGTTGCCCGGCTTTCGTGCTGGACGGCGTCGCCTGAGCGCGACCTGCTGGCCGCGGATATTGGAGACCTGCTTCGCGGCTGCGAGAGGCACCCGTTGCCCTGACCGCCTGAACGTGCGCCAACTTGTCGAAGACACCTCGTCGGCCTACCATTCCTACAGTAAGCCGAGAGTCCGTATGCTGCGCCGGCCTCGGTGGTGTTCCTGACGGCTACTAGGTCAATCCTGACCTGGCCCTCCCGGACGCCACCGAGGCCGTTTTGTTTGCGCCTCACCGCGTCCGGTAGTGGTCTGCTACCGGAGTCCCATCCATGCCGGTCTCTCGCCGCACCGCAGCCGAACTCGGCGCTCCCAACCCAGCAGATTCCGTTCCCCCTCGCGCCGTGGAGGAGAACAGCATTCCCTATGAGGATGCAGTCAACAGACTGCGACAGCTGGCACGCACCAACTGGGAGATTGGGGAGATTGCAGACCGCGTGGAGCCGAAATATGCGGAGCAGACACTCCAGCGGTTAGCGAAGGAGAGCGGAGTCGAGTATGAGCTGTTGCGGCGCTGTCGGGACGTGTTCCGTGCCTGGCCTGAATCTGCGAAACGTATCGCAGATCTCTCTTGGTCCGTCCACATGATCTTTGCCGCCCAGCCCGACCGCTTCGACCTCATCCAGCAGCGACGCGGAGACGCTGCATACGGTGGCGGATGGACGGCGCAGGAGGCACGGAGAGAGGTTCAGCGCCGGCGGCAGGAGTCCTGGTTGCAGGCCATCCAGTCGGCATTTGCCAGAAGGCTTGCCGGGCTGCCGCCGGGATCGACCATGCCGCCGCAGACTACGTGGGAGACGGACCCCATCTACGACTTCGAGGGTGAGCAGGAGGACGGTTTCGAGGTGGTGTGGCGCAGAGAGGACGATGCGGAGGAGGACGAGGATGACGCCCCGGACCCGTGGCTGTTCACGAAGGGAAACAAGAAGGTCGGCGATAATGTGTTCCTATGGAACGTGCCGGTGGTTGACTGTTGCCCAGGCGCGACGCTAAGCTGCGTGGCGAACTGCTACGCCAACAATGACAACTACCGTAGACCCACCGTCAAGAGCCGCCACGCCTGGAACCGCCAGGCTGCCGAGGCCGACAACTTCTGCGAGAGGGCAATCGTCGAGCTGCGGCAACGCAGCCCCAGCGAGGTCCGCATCCACAGTGCTGGGGACTTCTACTCGCCGGAGTACGTCCGCAAGTGGTTGGCGATCACTGCTGCCCTGCCCGCCATTACGTTCTGGTACTACACGCGCAGTTGGCGGGTGCCGGCCATCCTGCCTGAGTTGGTCCGGCTGGCAAGCCTGTCGAACGTGCGGGCATGGTTCAGCTGCGACCGCGACACGGGACTGCCCGACGCGGTGCCCAACGTCAGGGCGTGCTGGTTGCAGATCGAGGATGAAGAGCCGCCGGCGCCGGCACCAGGGCAGATGGCTATCGACGCCGAATCGGTGGCGTTCCGCACCAAACGCGAGGGGCGCGAGCCGGCGAAACGCATCGGCCTGGCGACGGTCTGTCCCACCTACAACGGTCTGCCCGCCGCAGCCGGCGTGACGTGCGAGACGTGCCGGTTTTGTTTCCGGTAGCAGACTCGGGCCGCGCGATGTCCCGCTACCCGACCCCGCAGCACTCACGGCGGGGTCGCCGCATTTCACCCGCCCGCCAGGAACGCCCCCCAATCGCGGCCGGCTCGGCCCCCCGCCCTTGG
Source organism: uncultured Planctomycetaceae bacterium (assembly GCA_963823075.1). Lineage (GTDB taxonomy): Bacteria > Planctomycetota > Planctomycetia > Gemmatales > Gemmataceae > UBA4732. Next base: position 202,722 of record CAWGKE010000010.1, on the reverse strand, counting down.
CGGCCGGACGCCGTAGCGGCGAACGTGGGGCCACAGGGCGGGTAGGCCGGGCGAGTGCCACCCCCCGGCCGTGACCGCGTAAAATGAACCACGTCGGGAACGCGGGGAGTAGCTACCCCGCGACGACCCGGCCGGCAAGGCGCGGCTGTTGTTCCCCGCACGGTGCCGGTCGGGTCGGCCCGGCAACAGGGACAACACCATGTCCGACATCTCCACTTGTCGGAACTGCGACGCACCGATCCCTGCGAACTGCCGCGTTGATAACGACAACCACACCGAGGTTTACTGTCCGCGCTGTGGCCAGGGGTGGAAGTATTTCCAGACCGGGTACGGGTTGCATTCGGAACCTCTGACCGTGACGGAACGCCTGGCGTGGAGGCAGTTGGCCGGGATGCTCGCCGCCGCGCCGCAACCCGCGCCGACGGTGACGCCGCCCGCACCCGCACTGCACCACAACGAGTGGCAGATCCTCACCGTCCTTGCTGGCCAAGCGAAGGTTGCGATGACTCAGGCCGACATCGGCGAGAACACCGACCCCAAGTTATCCCCCCAAACCGTTGCACGATGGTTGAAAAGGCTGCGTGAACGTGGTCTGACAGAACCCCTCAACAGCGGGGGAGAGTGCATAACCGCGAAGGGGCTGGACCTGGTCCGTGGTCACAAGGATTGATAGGCAAGTGATAGGTAGATGATAGGTAAGTGATATTCGATCTTTGATTCGCGGTCGCCATGATGGCGATATGACAACCGCGAACCCCCCTCCCCGTCTGGTTCCACTCCGATCCGTAGCTCGTCGCCTCGGCGTGCCGATGAACTGGCTGCGTGCCGAGGCGGACGCTGGCCGCGTTCCCGTACTGCGGGCGGGGCGCGCCTATGTGTGCGATCCGGACGCTGTCGAGGCCGCGCTGCTGGAGCGTGCCCAGCAAGGGAAGGGCGTCACGTCCGGAGCCGAGCAGCACAATCAGACCACCGACCGGAAGGGGGCGTCCTGTGCATGACACTCATACCTCACCGGCCAGTATCGACGCACTTGACTCCATTCCGCCGCACCCCGACGGCAGGCCGCCGGCCCCGTTCGCCGCCGCGGCCGCCTACCACCACTGGCTCCTGATTCAACCACGCCCAGGCGATCCTCCGCCAGTGCCAAACCTGGCCCTCCTCCGCGAACGACTGGGGGTGCGTGATGCCAGTATCTAACGCACGAGGAGGCATCGGTCGCAACATCCCCGCCGAACTGAAGGTGCTGGCGCGCTGGGTGTGCTGGGTATCCGTTCCGCCGACCACGGAAGGACAGAAGCCGGGCAAGAAGCCGATCAATCCGCGCAGCGGGGCAGGCGCGAGCAGCACGGACCCGAACGACTGGACGACGTTCGCTGAGGCATTGGCCGCGATGGAACAAGGGAACTATGCAGGGTTGATGTTCGCGCTGGTCCCCGAGGACGGCTTCGTGTTCATCGACCTGGACGGCTGCCGCAACCCGGTGAACAAGGGCATCCACAAGTGGGCCGAGGGGATACTGAATGAACTGAACAGCTACAGCGAGATTTCACCGAGCGGCAAGGGCGTGCATGTATTCGTGCAGGCGAAAAAACCGGGCGAACGCTGCCGCCACGGGAACGTCGAGATGTACGATCATGGGCGCTTCGCCACGATGACGGGCCGGCGGCTCGAACGCTGCCCCGAGCGCATCGAGTCGCGGCAGGCCGAGCTGGAATCCGTCTATCGGAAGTACGTCGCGGTTTCGCAAAATGCCCCTGGCCATGCCGTGCCGTGCCATGCCGTGCCCGTGCCCGTGCCCCCCGAGAAGCTGGCGGGCCTTCTGCTCCACCCAAAGGCGGCGGTGATCTACCGGGGCGAGCAAAACGGCCAGTACCGCTCTCAGAGCGAGGCCGACCTGGCGCTGATGAACATTGCCGTGGGCATGGCCTTCAACGAGGGGGAGTGTCGCACACTGGTCGAGACGGCCCGGCAAAACGCCGGCGCCGATCCGAAGCACGACGGTTACTTTCAAGTGACGTTCCAGCGGGCGCGGGGCGACGTGCCGCCCGTCACACTCGCGGAGGCGCGCGACGTTCCAGCAGCACTTGCACCTCCCTGACCCACTGATCGTTGACGTGACCCTCGCAGTAGTAGCGTCCGCGCACCTGCCGGGCGACCCGATCTGGATACACCTTGTGGGCGCCCCTCCACGGGGAAGACAGAGACGATCAACGCCGTCCAGGACTGGCCGACCGTCTACGCCTTGACCGAGTTGACCCCAGCTGGGTTGGTGAGCGGGATCAACACCGAGGACGGCAAGGACCACAGCCTGCTGCCGAAACTGCACGGCAAGACGCTGGCAATCAAGGACTTCACGCCTACCATCGACGCCCCCAAGGACCAGCGGCAAAAGTTGTTCGGCCGGCTGCGCGACGCCTTCGACGGTTCGCAGGCCATTCATACCGCAATGGTGGGGACGCGGGCGCACAAGGCGACGTTCAACCTCATCGACGGGGTGACTCATGCGATTGACAAGGTGTGGCGGAACACGTCGCTCGGCGAGCGCTACTTGTTATTCCGCCATGCGCCGGCGGACCCGTTCGCGTCGGCGGAAAAAGCTCTGAACGGTGCGACGAGGAAGACCGAGGTACGCGCCGACCTGCGCCGGGCCGCGTGCGGGGTGTTGTCGGGTATCGACCAAGACAGCGTACCAACCTGCGATGAGGAGCGGAAGCAAATCATCATCCGGCTCGCGGTAGTGCTCGCCAAAGCCCGGACCTTCGTGGAGCGCGACCACGACCACAAGATTGAATATCACCCTGAACCAGAGGGGCCGGCGCGGATCGCCCAGCAGTTGTTCAAGCTGGGGCAGGGGCTGGCGCTCATCAACGGACGGGCGGTGATCGACGACGACGACATTGCCATCCTCGTCCGGGTGACGTTCGACTCCATGCCCCCCAAGCGCCGCAAGGTGTTGGACCTGCTGGCGCGCGTCGGCCCGGCTACCACGGTGCAACTGGAGGCGGCGCTGGGTTTGGGTGAGTCGGCGACACAGGAGGGGATGTATGACCTCATCATGCTGGGGATCTGCAAGCAGGTGATCCCCAGCAACCCCACGATGGCACCGCCGAATGGCATCGCGGGCTGTGCTGTGGCCGCGAGGATGTCCTACACCCTGACCGAAGGTTTCAGGGCGCTGCTGGACGGCATCCCGGCACGGCACGGCATGGTGAGCCGGATTTGCGAAACCGGCGGGAAATGAGGGGCGGCACGGAACGGCATGGCATGGCTGCCGGCCGATTTGCGAAATGGGATGCCCGCAGGCGGTTTCGCAATTCGCCCCCTAACCGTTCCGTTCCGTGCCGACATTCCGTGCCGGGATAATGCGGGTGACGGGCGGGACCGTTTAATCGGCGGGGAATCGGCATGGGCGACCGCAACACGAACGGCAGATTCGGCTTCGGCAACCCCGGCGGCCCCGGACGGCCCCGGCGGGCCGTGGAGCGGCAGTACCTGGCGGCCTTCGCCGGGGCCGTTACCCTCGACGACTGGCGGGCGATCATCGGGAAGGCCGTCGCCGAGGCCAAGGCCGGCGACGCGAAGGCGCGGGACTGGCTGTCGAAGTACCTGGTGGGCGACGAGCCGCTCGCCCTGGTCGAGCTGACCGAAGAACTACAGAGGCTCAAGTCCGAGCTGGGGGTGGGCGATGAAACCGGCGGCGATCCGGCGCGAACTGGCAACCTTGCGGCGAACGGCACAGGATGAGGCGGCGCTCCTGCCGGCCCTGCCCCCGGCCGACGACGCCGGCGAGCTGGCCCGCGAGCTGGCCGGGGCGTTCGACCGGGTGTTGGAGGACTACCGGGAGTTCTTCGAGCTGTCTCCCGAGGAGGCGCGGCGCGGGCCTGCGACGCCGCCGAGGCGCAGCCCGAACACCTCGACCGCATCCTGACCGGCCCGCCCGATCAGGTGAGCTGGTTCGACCTCGACACCGTCGCCCGGCACGACCCCGAGGAGGCGCGGGAGCGCTGGGAGCAGGTCAAGCGGGCGGCCCGCCTGGAGGTGCGCGACGGGCACCGCGCCGCCCGCGCCCTGGAGGGGTCCGACGTTCGGAGCGGAAGGGGCTGCTGGGAGCGGGCGCGCTTCCTGGCCGTGCGCGCCGAACTGGCCGACGCCTGGCGGCCCCGCGACGCGCTGGAGCAGCAGTTGATCGACCAGCTGGCGCAGTGGCAGACCCTGCTGTGGCAGTGGCAGGAGACGGTGAGGGCCTACATGCAGATGGCCTCGCTGGGGGTCAAGCAGGCCCTGCGGGAGGGCGGTCCCGGCGAGCCGCCGCGCCTGTCCGTGGCCGAGGCCCTGGACCAGGCCGAGGCGATGGTCGAGCGCTGCCACCGGCTCTACCTGCGGACGCTCGGGGCGCTCCAGGACCTGCGCCGCCGGCCGCCGGTCGTCGTGCGCCGGGCGGGCCAGGTCAACATCGCCGGGCAACAGGTCAACCTGGCCCGGTAGGGACTCCGCGCGTGCTGGACGCGGGCCAGCTACCCTGCCTGTGCTTCCGGCGGTCAGGGCACGACGACGGCCTGGCCGCACTTCGGGCACCGGCTCTCCGCCCCGCTCTTTTCCGTGGGGGCGCTCAGGTCAAACTTGCAGGCCGGACACGGGAAACGGATCATTCGCCTGCGCTTCCTTGCCGTGGTCGTGCCGTCCGCCATCGCTGCTTCGCCGTCCAGGAACTCGCGCAGGTCGTCTTCCGGGTACACCTTCGCCACGCCGGTTCGTTTCTTCTGCAAGGCGGCAATCCGAGAGTACAAAAGGTCGAAATCCTCATAAAAGGTAGAGTCCCCGCTCGACCGCCGCACCCAAGCCAGGTAATCGTGGAGTAGCTGACCGTAGTAAGTAATGTCGTCGGCCAGCATCGACCACAGGTAGTAGACCGGCACGACCCGGCGGCGCAGCAGCAGCCCAATATCCTCGAAGTACGCAGTGACTTCCTCGCCGCCTTGCTCCTCGATTCTCTCGAAGTCGCGCCGGGACACAAGCAGGGCTTGCGCCAGCCGGGCGCGATCGGCGCGCATCTCGGGTGAATTCCAGCGCTTGACCTCATCCCGCACGAGTCCGTAGGCATTCACTTCGCGGATCTGGCGAACCTGCCACCAGACGAACAGCAGCCCGCCGACCGTGCCGACGACAGAGGCCACGTTGGCAACGAGGCTCCAGTCCACAGACATGAGGCGATCCTTTCTTGCACGGCTGGCCGGCGCGACGCCGAACGGGGCAGCGCTGAGACTCGCAACGCGCACGCCGGTTGATAGCTGCGAAGGCGCGCATCCGCCGCCAAGTTACTTGCTGAGAGCGGCCTTGACGGTATCGAGGGTTTCTTGCTTTCCTTCAAACACGAACGGACCCCATGCGAATGCCGGACGCTGTTGAACATCGGTAATCTGAACGGCTGAAGCTTCCGCTTGCTTTGAATCTGGAAACTTGCTGACAAGTAAAAGGCCGCTCCTGGCAAGTAAGGACGCCCGAAAGAACAACTTGAGCAAGTTTTTCTGAGTTCGTAGTCTGTGAGGATGCACGATGCAACCATCCTCCAAGGACTGCGGACCAAGTATGGAACTCTTCAGCCGATCATGGACGAGCGTCTCCGTCGCCAGTGGGCTGCCACGGAAGCTCTCGCCCTGGGCTGGGGTGGCGTCTCGGCGGTTGCCAGCGCCACCGGGCTGTCGCGCAATACCATTGCCGCCGGCATTGCGGAGATCGGCGAGCGGTCGCGGCAGACCACGCCCGTTCCTCCCAGCCCGCGGGTGCGGCGACCGGGCGGCGGGCGCAAACCGCTGACCGAGACCGACCCCGGTCTGGCAGAGGCGCTGGAGGCCTTGGTCGAGCCGGTGACGCGGGGGCACCCCGAATCGCCCTTGCGCTGGACGTGCAAGAGCACAGCGAAGCTGGCCGAGGAGTTGCACCGGCAGGGGCACGCGGTCAGCGACCGAACCGTGGCCAAGCTGCTGTACGAGGCGGGCTACAGCCTCCAGTCCAACCGCAAGACCCGTGAGGGGTCGGCGCACCCGGATCGCAACGCCCAGTTCGAGTACATCAACGACCGGGTGCGGCTGTTCCAGTGCCAGGGGCAGCCGGTGGTGTCGGTGGACACCAAGAAGAAGGAATTGGTCGGGGATTTCAAGAACGGCGGCCGGGAGTGGCGGCCCAAAGGCCAGCCGCAAGAGGTCCGGGTCCACGACTTCCAAGATCCGGCTCTGGGCAAGGCGATTCCCTACGGGGTCTACGACCTGACCCACAACCAGGGTTGGGTGAGCGTGGGCATCGACCACGACACGGCGCGGTTCGCGGCCGAGACGCTGCGGCGCTGGTGGGCAGGGATGGGCGCCAAGAGGTTCCCACGCGCCGGAAGTTGCTGATCACGGCGGACGGCGGGGGGAGCAACGGCAGTCGGTCGCGGCTGTGGAAGATGGCGTTGCAAGGGCTGGCCGACGCCGTCGGGCTGCCGCTGAGCGTGAGCCACCTGCCGCCGGGGACGAGCAAGTGGAACAAGATCGAACACCGGCTGTTCTGCCACATCACGCAGAACTGGCGGGGACGACCGCTGGTGAGCCATGAGGTGATCGTAAGCCTGATTGCCCATACCACCACCGAAGCGGGACTCGAAGTTCAGGCGGCGCTGGACACCAACTGCTATGAGACAGGAGCCAAGGTGAGTGACGAAGAGATGGCATCCCTTCAGATCACCAAGGCCGACTTCCACGGCGATTGGAACTACACCATTGCGCCCAACTGACACTTGCTCAAGTTATTGTTTCGGGCGTCCTAAATCGTTCCTTTGAATGTCTTCGGTGACCTGAATATACCTGGAAAGTGAGAAGCCGCCTCCCACGTCAGCGTCGAAGTTCTCACCGAACCACATCGCGTTTTTGGTTTGCCCTTGGTCGCTTGCAGTCCGATTCACTCTGAAACCTGCCGCATTCAGCCGGTCCTCCAATTCTTGAAACGTCATGTCGTCTTTCGGCTTGCCGGCTGCTTTGTCCACCGCGCCCTTGACACCTTGCGGGAGCGCATCTGCACGCGCGGGAACATCCAGAAAACTACCGACGCCGCGCAGCAACCGAACAGAAACCCGACCGTGAAGGCTGCCGCAATTGCGGCGACGATCACCTTGCGGTAGCTCTTGGTTTCGGTGGCAACGGGTGCTTTCGTCGCGGTTGCTGGCGTGGACACCGGGACCGCCTGGGGTTTGTCTTGAGTTGGTTTGGGCATCGGTGTTGCCGCTGGCGGCGGAACGTCCACGATGGCGTTGCACTTCGCGCTGGCTGGCGGACGTGGCGACCTTCCAGGTGCTTGCGGCACTGTGAGTTGCTGCCCGCATCGACATGTACTCACTCGCCCGGCGCATCCTCGGCGCGGAAAGTTGCGTTCCACAGCGGGGGCAGGCGAAGCGGATCATGGGGGAACTCCTGACCGGATGCACCCGCCCATCGGCGGAGCGCTGCCGGCGCTGGACCTATTTCTGATACCTGATGTTCGTACTCAACCTCTAGTCACGGGGCGGCGGCAACCAGCCGGATTACTTCACGTCGGACGCAATGCCGAGCAGACGGAGCGTCTTGCTGTCCCGCTCACCCTGGTAATACTTGTCCAGCAGCTGATCGAACACCGACCCCGGTTGCGAGACGCTGGCGAACAGAGTCGCACAGGACCGCAGCTTCTTGTCATCGGGGGAGCGGAAAATCTCGTGCGCAGTCCGCCCTTGCACGCTGAGCGCTGCCTCAGCACACTCCACCAGCCGCGGCCCGAGGACGAGGTGAGCGAGGTACGCCTTGGCCTCTTCGATGCTCTTGATGGCGTACAGCTTGTAGTTCTCGGAGGTCGAAATGGACCCCAGCCTATCAACCTGCGGGAAGATGAACCACATCCAGCACGACCGCTTCCTGCCGCTCTTGATCTCGGCGAGCGCCCGGTCGTAGACGCCCACTTGCGCCTGCACGAAGCGGCTCAGGTCATGTGGATCGCCCGCGCCGCCGCGATCGTTGGCGTCTGCCATAACCCACCCCTCCTTCGGTTGAGGAGAACCTCCTCCGGCTCCCGGTTGTACTCACGAGGTCAATTCCGTCTTCAGCTTCTCCAGGTGGGGAGCGAGGGCCGGTTCAAGATCGCTGATGAAGCCAATTATTCATCCTGCTGGTCCGTGATGGATTCCGGCACATAAACCCGCTTCAGCGGCAGGATGCCCTTGTAGCGCGAGTCCAACTCCTCGTAGTGCGCAGGATGAGCGTCACCAGTTCGGAGCCGTCGATCACCCGCAGGTTGTCCTTGCTCCTTGCGAAGTTGATGGCCTGCTTGGTGAAACCGCCCAGAGTGACCAGGAGGCCATGTTCTTTCGGCCCGACCTTGCCATAGAGGGCGGAAACCACAGGATCGCCCACGTTGTCCTCGCTGCTCTTGACTTGAACCTTGATGATCGGAGGCTCGAAGCCCAACTCGTCCTTGTGAGCGATGATGTCGATTCCACCGTCCGGCCCTTCCGAAGAGACACGGGTGCGGTATCCCATCGCGTTCAGCAGGTGGGCCACGAACTCGGCGAGCGGGTGCCCCTTTAACTCCTGAGCGAGCGTCTTGAGGATGAAGTCGCGGGTCGTTTCCTCGATCTCCTCCGCGACTGGTCCGATCGTCTCGTCCTTGGCCACGGGCGGCGGGACTGTCTTGCCTTCGACCGCCGCCCTGAACTCTTCCGCGTATGTCTTGACTTGAAAGAAGCTCATGGCGGAGCCGATCTCGTAGAGGGCTCCTTGGCTGAAGTCTGTTCTCGGGATCGCCTTCAGCCACGTCACCGGCCGCGAATTCGGGTATCCCTGATCCTGGGATGGGTCGTATCGGTATCCGCCATCGATGCGGCCAACGTGTATCTGCCGATCCTGCTTGGAGGGGTAGACGATCAGGTCACCGACCTGCATCTCGTGGACGAAGCGAAAGAGTTGGCCGGCGTTGTTCGGGATAGCACCGGGCTTGGCGTCGGGGTAAGTCACGGAGACGGCTGTCTTGAAGGCTTCGCGGTCGGGAGCGATCTTCGTCAGGTCGCCAACCTTGGCCCAGCCGATTGCTACGAGATTCTTCTTCAGGAAGAGGCTGTCAGCGTCGCCGGTCTTGCCGCCGTGGATGCCCCAGATGGTTCCTTGGTTCATCGGACTCACCAACAAAAACGGAGCGCCGAACACGAGGCCGCTCCCTAAGCGCCCGCCAAGGCGCAGATCGAACAGCACCCGGCCCGACGCCCCTTGCGGGGCGTGGGTCAAGGCACTGCTTCGATCAAATACAAGGGCCTTTCGGTCCAGGTTGGCGGTTTTTAGGGAAGCAGAACTTGTCACGCAACAAGTTGTCTCCGCAGCCGTCTTTGCGGCCACGGCGTATCTCGCGTTCGCTCTCCTGCATGGATTGGGAGAAGGTGGAGCGTCGGCACGCTGCCGAAGCTCATCACCCGGAATGCTACTCGCCGGGAGTCAGCGCGCAAGGAGGGAAGTCGTCGCACGCCAACGAGAAACCCTCGGCAAGGTTGCCCCTGCCGAGGGTCAGTCGGTTCCGCTGCTAGAGCGGATTATTCACCAGCGGCCCGGTTGCGGCCATCCAACCCCCATGCCAGACCAAATAACACCGGGAACGGCGGGCGGCAGTCAGCGGAGGCGCACCGCCCCCTACCCCCAGTCGCTTGTTCGTGTTGTTCCGCGCTTTATCCTGTCCAGCAGGCTGCACCTACGGGACGCCTGGAGACGTGCTGACTGATGTGTTCAAAGAACTCCCGATAGGGCCAACTGCCGCTCAAGCGCACCACGATGCGGCGGCAACTCACGATCACCGTCGCCGCCGCCTTGATGAGCAACAGCCGCCAGGTCGGCGGCTGCCCCTTCCCCAACGGGTCCTGGACGCGGCGTGCATTCTGGTAGGCTTTACGAGCCGCACCGACCAACGCCTCCACCGGCACGTCTCCCTCGGGAGCCGGCGGAGGATCGGCGATCTCCCGACGCAACCGGACCAGCAGGTTCAGGGCCGCCGTATGCAGGTACAACCGGAAGTAGTTCGCCACGAAGCGGTGATCGCTCAGCCGATCCATTCCCAGGCCGCATTTCAGCTCTTTATTGCGATTCTCGCTCTCCCCCCGCAAAGCATACTCGTCATACGTCGCTTCCGGATACCGCGACGCCCCCGCACGATTCGTCACCACGAAGCGGCGGTTCGTCCCCTGCGCGTTCGCCTCCGCCTTCGCCACCACAAAGCGGGACGCCGGCCAGGAGCCGGCCCGATACCAGAACCCCGCGAACAGCCGTTGCGGTTCGTGCGTCTCGTCCCAGAGTCGCACCGCTTCCGCCAGCAATTCCTCGCTGGCCCGCTGGAGTACGGCGTTGGTCGATAGGCCGTAAGTGTATGTGATCTCCAGACGCTCGCTCACTTCGTACATCGTCGGATTGCCAAAGCCGCCGTCGCCGCGCACACGAATCCGCACGTTCGGCCAGGCCGCCCGCACCCGCGTCACCAGGTATTCCAGATCGTCATCGGCTCCCAACGAAGCCGCGGCCGTGCCGTGACGCAAACTGACCATCACCACTTGCTCCGTCTCCGCCGAGGTGACGACCAGCGGCAGGTACTGGTACTGCTCGTAGAAGGCGTGGAACAGGGTGAGTTGCTGCGACTCCGTGCGTCGGATCGTCCACCGCGTCGAGGTCGAAGGTCAACGACAGCGGCGGCTGCGCGAACGAGGCGATGAACTGGTCCACGAGCACCTTGCGCAGACGTTTCGGCGAGGCGATGTTGATCTGGTTCTCGAAGCGGGACAGCGTCGGCTGACTGGCCAGGTCGTCCTCCTCGGGCGAGCGGTCGGCGATGAGCTTGAAGACCGGATCGGTGCGCAAGGCGTCGTGGTCGTTCTGGTCCTCGTAGCCGGCCAGGATGCCGAAGACGCGGGAGCGGACCATCTCCAGGAAGGTGTGTTCGGTCAACTCCGGATCGCGCGGGTCGTCGAGCACCGCGGCCAGCTGTCTCGTCAGGCCGATGCGTTCGTCGAACTGGCGCAGCGGCAACAGGCCGGCGTCGGACGTGAGCGGGGCGTCGGACGCCTCGATGTGGATAGGCAGCGGCGCGAAGAAATCCAGGTCGAACAGCGAAGCGGACGGGGGCGTTGTCACGGCGGCCTCCCCGGCGTCGAATAGGGTCTGGTCGTCAGCCATGGGGACGACCGCGGAGGCTTTTCCCATCGAATCCGGTGAATGATCCGAGGGAGGCGTTGGCTGTCGGGACGGAAGCAGAATGTGTCCTTCGCCCTGGCCGCTCCGCGAACGGCGGCTCCGCTCCCGCTGCCTCAGCTTGCTACCGGACGGAAACTCGGGCAAGGCGGAAGCCGACGTCGTTGTGCCGGTCCGTCGGCACGCTCCAGTAACGGGCCCCCGCCTGGCATTCAAAGCTGACGTAAATCCAGCAGCCGCCCCGGACGACCCGGCCCGAGCCCCGGCGCAAACAGGTCATTGCACCATTGGTACACGTTGCCGTGCATGTCGCATAACCCCAGTTTGTTCGGTGGATACGCGCCGACACGCGTCGGCCGACACAGCCAGGGCCCCTTCGGCGCATTGCCGAACGGAAACTCGCCGCGGAAGTTGGCCTGGTCGGAGGAGAGGTCGTTGGTCGGTTTGTCAAAGTAGAAGGGGTACGAACATTCTGCCTCAGAGTTGGCCCCGCCCCGACAGGCATATTCCCACTCCGCCTCCGTCGGCAAGCGGTACAAATAGCCACTACCACGCTCTTTTTCGTTCATCTTCTGGATGAACTCCTGCGCGTCGTACCACGACACCTGCTCCACCGGAAAGAGTTTCAGCTCCTCGTCGGAGATACCCTTAACCTTCGTAAAGTTGCTGGGGTTGTTGCCCATGACCGCCTGCCACTGTCCCTGCGTCACATCATGGACGGCGATCTCGAAGTCCTCCTTGATCTCCGTCTTAACCCCTTGCCGGATCGTCCCCTTGTCATCGGATCTCCAACCCATGTAGAACGTTCCCTTCGGCAGATGCACGAAGGTCATCATGGGATCCCGGCTTCGCTCGCTGATCGCATCGGCTGGTTCACAGCCTTTGCGGCGGATCGTCGCCTCCCTTCCCGGTCGGAGCCGTTCCTTGTGCCAATCGGACAGGACGACGAGTTGCACCTGGGCGTCGGCGGCAAGCGTCAGGCGGTCTCCCATATAGAGCAGCACCTGGGGGGCCGCCCGCTGGTTTGGGTCCCGCGTCGCTTGCAACTGCACCGTGCCGCTCACGTCCAGAATCATTGCTAGCGGAGAAGCGGCGGTTATCGTGTCGTACACGTCCCCGATCTGCTTCAGCAGTTTATCGCGCAGTTCGGGTTGATCCGCAAACTTCTCCGGAATGTCCTTCTCGGCATCGTCCAGAATCTGACGGGCCGTCTTGGAGCCTCGCTGGCCGTTGGCATCCGCGAGGTTAAAGATACTCACGAGATAGTCGCTGGCCTTTTCCGCCTTGGCAGCTTCTTGAAGGGCGATGCTCTTCTGCCGTTCCGCGTCGAGGTACTTCCAGACGATGCCGGCCACCCCCAGCACCGTCACCATGAGCACCGCCACCGCTGCTGCGGCCACCACCGGGTTGCGGCGTATCCACTTGATGCCACGTTCGATCCGACCCACCGGCCGCGCCAGGATCGGCTCGCCCTGCTGATACCGCACCAACTCGTCCGCCAGCTCCGCCGCCGACGCATAGCGCTTCTCCGGCTCCTTGCGCAGGCACTTCAGGCAAATCGTGTCCAGGTCCAGCGGCACGCCCGGCTGACAGCGCGACGGCGGCGCCGGCTCCTGCGTCCGCACCTGATCCAGCGTCTCGACGATCGTCTTCCCCTGGAACGGCGGCCGCCCGGCCAGGCACTCGTAGAGGATGGCACCCAGCGCGTACACGTCCGCCGCCGGTCCGGCCTCATGGGCCTGCCCCGACGCCTGCTCCGGGGCCATGTACGACGGCGTCCCCATCACCGCCCCGGCCTGCGTCTCGCCGCTGTCGCTATCCAGCCGACGGGCCAGGCCGAAGTCCGTGATCTTGGGTGTGCCGTCGGCCGCCAGCAAGATGTTGGCCGGCTTCAAATCGCGATGCACGACGTTGCGGCTGTGGGCCAGTTGCATGGCCCGCGCCAGCGTCTCCACCAGCCGGGCGGCCGGCTGGGGCGGCCAGGGGGTGCCGTCCAGCTTCTGAGCCAGGCTGCCGCCGTCCACGAACTCCAGCGAAAAGTAGGGATGGCCGTCGTGTTCGCCGACTTCGAAGATCTGCACGATGTTGGGGTGCTGCAACCGCGCCGCCGCCTCGGCCTCGATGCGGAAGCGGGCCAGCTCGCGCGGCCCGGCATGGCCCCCCGCCAGCACCATCTTGAGGGCGACGGTGCGTTTCAGGGCCAGGTGCCGGGCCTTGTACACGACGCCCATGCCGCCGCGGCCGAGCACGGCCTCGATCTCGTAACCGGGGATGGAAACCGATGCCGGACCAGGCTCCGAGCCGGCGCCCGCAGGCTTCGCGCTCCCGCCCGGCAGATGCGTGGCCGTCGCCCCGTCGAGGGGGGACGAATCGGGCGCGTGATCGGTGGTAACCTCCGGACCCGGCGGCGCGGCGTTCGGAACGGGATCGGTGGTGCGGAGGGGATCGTTGGCATTCGTCGGCGGCATCGTTCACCATCCTTCGCGGTAGCGAGGTGTGCGATGGGCCGCCAGCAGCCCTGCAATGACTCCGGTCGTCCGAAGACGTACTGGTGAGGGGAAAAGTATTATCGATGGGCGGGCCGCGAATTTCCATCACGTTTCCCAAGGCGGCCTCGCTGGCAGCGCTCCGGAGGTTGAAAGGGCGGCGCGTCTGAACCGATGCGAAGGCGGTTCTGGCCATCGCGTCAGGAGCCGAACGCGGATCAGCTTCCGATTCGAGCAAGGCCCGCGCGAGTCCGTGCTTTCTCGCAAGTCCTGCACCTACGGCCGTGGCCCATTCGTAGAATGGTGGACTGGACCGACGCGGCGGCGTTGCTCCAGAAGGCGGAGGGGAGGCCGAAAGGGCCACGGTCGGACGCCCGTGCGACTGGAATCAGCCCGTGCCATCACTTCCGCAGCCGGCCGACCCGATCCAGAGCAGTCTGCTTCCGCTGCCCGCTCATCATGGATCGACACAAATCGTGATGATTTATTGACTTGGGTCATTCGACGAGCAGCCGTTGGCCGAGGGTATGCATAATCCGGGCTAGTCGCGTCTGCTACTTCTTGCCCCTCCCTGCCGGCTTGCGGGCCAGGCCCAGCGCCGCGAGTTCAGCGTCGCTGAAGGCGGCCAGCTTCGCCGCGACCGCCTCCTTCGTGACCACCGCCGCCGGCTTGCCGGTGCTCGCCGAATACCCATCGAGGCGGGCGACCTGCTCGATGGCGTTCCCGTGCCCCCGCGCCAGCACCCACCCCTTGCTGGTTCCGTTGTGCAGCACCTCAAAGGGCCTCAGCGCCTTGCTCGCGTCGGTGGGCCTGGCCGCCTCCGCGTCCGCGCGGGCGCTGTAGAGCCTGGCGGGGGTGGTGTCCGCCGTCGCTTCGCCGTTCGCCTGCACCTGCGCGCCCTGGTCCGCCGCCGTCGTGTTCGTGTTGTCCGCCATGTTCGATCCCCTTTTTGTAAGCGGTCGCGTCCAGCTGCCCTGCACCTTGCGGGGTCGGCTACGTCTGCGACCGCCATACTCGTATGTTACGCGCTGCCCCTCGGATTTGCAAGGGGATTCCCCTAGATTTTCCTGGGGCGGCCGGATACAATGCGGGGCATGGGCAATCCCGCCCCGAACACGAAGGGAGGGCAGCAATGGCAAGGCGGAAAGAGGGCTGCAAGGTGGTGTGGGTGGAGGCACCCGTCGCGCTGGCGGATCGCCTGGCTGCGGTGGCGGAGGCCAACCACCGCAGCGTCAACGCCGAGGCCGTCGTCGCCATCGAGCGGCACGTCGCGGCGGAGGAGGCGGCGCGGCCTCCGGAGCCGACCGCGGACAAAGCCAGGGCGAAGAAGGGGGGTGCGCGATCAGCGCCACGAGCGGCAACGGCAAGACGCTGCGCTTCGGCGCTCTTGTCCGCGTCAGCACCGAGAAGCAGGAGCAGCAGGGCGAGTCGCTGGCCACCCAGCGCAAGAGCAACACGCGCGACGTAAAGCGCCTCGGCGGCAAGATCGTCGAGTGGTACGGCGGGCAGGAACACGCCACAGCCGGCTGGGAGAAGAAGGAAGTGGATCGCCTGCTGGCCGACGCGACCAAAGCCAAGTTCGACGCCGTCATCGTCGCCTACGCTGACCGCTGGTCGCGCGACAACGCCAAGTCCAAGGAGGGTCTCGACGCCCTGCGCAAACAGGGCATCAAGTTCTACGTCGCCACGATGCAGATGGACCTGTTCGACCCGCAGCACCGCTTCATCCTCGGCATGAACGCCGAGGTCGGAGAGTTCATAGCTCTCCAGCAGTCCAAGAAGTCTATGGAGAGCCGCATCGAGCGGGCGCGCAAGGGGACCCCCACGGCTGGCATGTTGCCGGCTGGCAGGACCTACGATGAGAAGGCCGGGTGGGGCATCGACCCCAAGTTCCAGGCCATGATATCGGACGTTGCCGCACGTTACCTGGCTGGCGAGTCGCTGTCTAAGATGGCCAGGGAGTACGGCGTCAACCACAGCGGTCTGTGCAGGACGCTGCGCGAGCGGTGCGGGCCGGAGTGGGTTCTTAACTTCGACGACGACAAGCTGAACATCCACGAGCAGGTGACGCTGCGCGTGCCGGCGCTGCTCCCTGACAAGACCATCAAGGAGGTCCGGGCCAAGTTAGGACGCCCGAAACAATAACTTGAGCAAGTGTCAGTTGGGCGCAATGGTGTAGTTCCAATCGCCGTGGAAGTCGGCCTTGGTGATCTGAAGGGATGCCATCTCTTCGTCACTCACCTTGGCTCCTGTCTCATAGCAGTTGGTGTCCAGCGCCGCCTGAACTTCGAGTCCCGCTTCGGTGGTGGTATGGGCAATCAGGCTTACGATCACCTCATGGCTCACCAGCGGTCGTCCCCGCCAGTTCTGCGTGATGTGGCAGAACAGCCGGTGTTCGATCTTGTTCCACTTGCTCGTCCCCGGCGGCAGGTGGCTCACGCTCAGCGGCAGCCCGACGGCGTCGGCCAGCCCTTGCAACGCCATCTTCCACAGCCGCGACCGACTGCCGTTGCTCCCCCCGCCGTCCGCCGTGATCAGCAACTTCCGGGCGCGTGGGAACCTCTTGGCGCCCATCCCTGCCCACCAGCGCCGCAGCGTCTCGGCCGCGAACCGCGCCGTGTCGTGGTCGATGCCCACGCTCACCCAACCCTGGTTGTGGGTCAGGTCGTAGACCCCGTAGGGAATCGCCTTGCCCAGAGCCGGATCTTGGAAGTCGTGGACCCGGACCTCTTGCGGCTGGCCTTTGGGCCGCCACTCCCGGCCGCCGTTCTTGAAATCCCCGACCAATTCCTTCTTCTTGGTGTCCACCGACACCACCGGCTGCCCCTGGCACTGGAACAGCCGCACCCGGTCGTTGATGTACTCGAACTGGGCGTTGCGATCCGGGTGCGCCGACCCCTCACGGGTCTTGCGGTTGGACTGGAGGCTGTAGCCCGCCTCGTACAGCAGCTTGGCCACGGTTCGGTCGCTGACCGCGTGCCCCTGCCGGTGCAACTCCTCGGCCAGCTTCGCTGTGCTCTTGCACGTCCAGCGCAAGGGCGATTCGGGGTGCCCCCGCGTCACCGGCTCGACCAAGGCCTCCAGCGCCTCTGCCAGACCGGGGTCGGTCTCGGTCAGCGGTTTGCGCCCGCCGCCCGGTCGCCGCACCCGCGGGCTGGGAGGAACGGGCGTGGTCTGCCGCGACCGCTCGCCGATCTCCGCAATGCCGGCGGCAATGGTATTGCGCGACAGCCCGGTGGCGCTGGCAACCGCCGAGACGCCACCCCAGCCCAGGGCGAGAGCTTCCGTGGCAGCCCACTGGCGACGGAGACGCTCGTCCATGATCGGCTGAAGAGTTCCATACTTGGTCCGCAGTCCTTGGAGGATGGTTGCATCGTGCATCCTCACAGACTACGAACTCAGAAAAACTTGCTCAAGTTGTTCTTTCGGGCGTCCTTAGCAGCGAACCAGAAGTATATTCGCCAGGGTGGCAGGCACGTCCACGACTACCTGCTGAGCGGCTGCGTGTTCTGCGGCACCTGCGGCTATGCGATGGTCGGCCGGACCACAATCCACGGCACGTCGTATTACAAACACACCGTCCACGACGGCTCCGAGGATTGCCCAATCGTGCCGCGCCCGTTGGTCCGCGCCGACAAGATCGAGCCGGAGGTACTCAACCAACTCTTCAATATGTTCGGCAACCCGGCAGCTATCGAACGCGCCGTCAAGTCTGCTATCCCCAACTGCGACGAGGCGCTCTCGCGGAAGCAGCGCCTAGAGGCCGAACTGGCCAAGGTCCAGAAGGGGCGCGACGACGTGCTGGCGCTGATCGAGCGCGGTGCCGTCGCGCTGTCCGAAGCCGAGGAGCGGCTCCGCAAATCAGGGGAACGTGCAGAGGCGCTCAGGGGCGAAATCGGCAAGCTAGAGGACGCGCTGGACGATGTACCGGACGAGCAGGATGTCCGCTGCTGGGTCGAAGCCTGCACCACGAAGCGCGACGAGATCGAGACGGGCCAGCACGTTGACGACTACGTTTTCGTCTACGGCGATGACGGCAACATGCGCGCCGGTGGCAACAGCATCAGCAGCTTTCTCGTGATGCGCCGCGAGGACAAGCGGAACCTGATCCGCGCCGTGTTCAACAAGCCGCTCGCCGATAGGAAGCCAGCCGGCGTCTACATCTTCCCCAGAGGGGAGTCGGTGCCGCACCGTCCGAAGGAGTGGATGTTCAAGCTTCGCGGCCACCTGGGCTTCGAGCTGGTGTGCCAGCAGTTGGCCATGCTGTGTACCCAGCAACGGCCGCGTACATGAAGCCGCTGTACAGCGGGACCGTGCCGATTTTGAGAAACCCGTATTCCGGGTACGACCACGAGGCGACGGCGGGGCTGGTCTTGAACAGTTCCAGGGCGACGCCCAGGACGTGGAAGGCGCAGAGCGTGAGGGCCTCGTCGCGGGTTTCGAGCCGCGCGACGATCAGGACGATCTGGATGGCGACGGCGGCGAGGCAGATGAAATCGTAGCGCGGCAGGCCGAACAGGGGGATATGGCGCGACAGGAAGAGCAGGCCGAAGAAGAGGGCGGCGAAGAGACACGCCCGCGCCTGCTTCAGGCCGAAGACGAAGAACTCCCACAGGAACGCACACATGGCCGGATCCTTCCGGGGGCGGTCGCCTTCCGTGGCGAGCGCGGGCGGGAAAGTCTATCACGGCGACGGGGCCGAACGCCAGAGCGGCGCCTACGCCGGAGGCGGCTCGGCGGCCGGGTCGGCGAAGCGGGCCAGTTCGCCCTCGTCGGCGAAGGCGAGCGACTCGGAGTTGACGCAGTAGCGCAGGCCGGTGGGCGCGGGACCGTCCTCGAAGACGTGGCCGAGGTGGGCGTCGCAGCGGGCGCATAGGATCTCGGTGCGGACCATGCCGTGACCGCGATCGACGACGGTGGTCACGTTCTCGGCGGCGACGGGCTGG
Source organism: uncultured Planctomycetaceae bacterium (assembly GCA_963823075.1). GTDB lineage: Bacteria > Planctomycetota > Planctomycetia > Gemmatales > Gemmataceae > UBA4732. The sequence continues at coordinate 184,074 of CAWGKE010000010.1, read as the reverse complement.
AAGAAGCTGGGCCAGCCGGTGCCGGAGTGGAACTTGCCGCCCGACGCGAACAGCGGCAGGCCGCAGCAGACGCAGCAGTAGACGCCCTGGCGTTTGTTGTCGAGCAGCGTGCCGCAGAAGGGCCGCTCGGTGCCCTTGCCGCGAGCGACGCGGAACTGTTCGGGCGTGAGTCGCGCCGACCACTCCGCGTCGGTCTTGACGATCTTGGCCGCCTCCACCGGGCCGACCAGCCGGCCCTGGCGGTCGAAGACTTTGACTCGCATGTCGCCTCCTCAAGCGTTGCTGCGGGGCACTCTTGCTGTCATTCTATGCGGCGACGACAGGTCCGGAAAAGACGACGGCCTGCGGTTTCCCGCAGGCCGTCGTCATGTATCCCCGACAGGGGAAGGTTCCGCATGTCGGATGAAGTCCTAAACTACTGAAGCCATAAGGACTTCGGGAAACCACTATTCTCGGCCCAAGGCCCGAAAATGGCCGAAAATCGGATACATTTTGCTCCCGCATCGGATACAACGGGGCTTTCTCAACCCGACCGGCAAACAGTGGCACGCATGGTGGCGTAGCTATGGCTTCCTGCTCATGCCCCGGCTCGCCGCCGTATCGTCGCCCGCAAAGTGTCGGGGCTATGCCCTGCACTCGCCATGTGCCTTTCATCGTATTCCTTCCGTCTGATGACGGCAAACCACGCCCTCGGCCCGTCCTCGCTGAATGTCAAGTCCTTCAGGTCGGCACCTTCGTTGACCAGCCCATCGGCAGGCCGCATTGCCTACGTCCTGATGCCCTGCTGCCGCAGCTTCAGTTGATGAGCCTGCCCTTCCGCTGTCCAGGGAAGCGTCCATTTCACGGGATGGCCAAACATGAGGTCGGCGCTCGGCAGCAGCGGCTCGTCCAGGTTGGCCCGCATCCATTCCGGTCCATCCCACGGCGAGTCGTCCTCGAACCTGCTGCTACACAGCGGGCAGACGCGCACGACCCTTGGCCCTCGCTTGTAAAAGCCACAGGCGAAGTAGCCGAAGGCGGTCAGGAGGGTGGGCTGGTCGCAGTTCTGGCAGAGAGGGGCGTTCTCGTGCCGCCAGGCCGACTTCAAGACCCGCCAGGGAATCCGGCGCTGCTCGACCCCCTCCCAGCAGTAGTTCGACCCGCTCCACGGGGCAGCGTGCCAATCGTCCGGCTCCTCGATGGCCCGTCGCCGCCACTTTTCCAGGTACACGCCGAGCGGGAAATCCTCGGCCAGTCGCTCTCCGTAAAGGTAGGAATCGCCGGATTGGTCCGTGCTGGCTTCTCGCTTCCGGTCGATCAAGATGACACGGACGGCGTTCCTGGCCAGCCCGTGCGCCTTGAAGAACGGCCGCAGATCGCCCTGTCCCTGCTCGCCCCAAAAATGCACGACGACCCGCCCAGGGTGAATCTCGATCAGGTTCAGCCTGCATCGCCGGACGACGAGCCTGATGATGCGCTGGTCGTCCGCAGGCGTCAATTTCCGCAAGCCCGCCGAGGCTCGCTCCAAGATCGGCTGCTGTGCATTTGCCAGCGCCCAGGTCACGGGATCGTCCACGGCCCAGGCTTCCCTGGTGGGCGTGTGCAGAAACCAGAACGACCTGGAGTGTTCTCCGGCACGCAGGCGCTTGGGCAATAAGAACGATGCGACTGCGGCAACAGCGGTCTGAAGAAAAGTGCGTCGGGATGGGAAGGGCATGACCTCTCCTTGCGGTTCAGTGCCAAAGAAGTAGAAGCGGCACCGACCGCCTCCATCGTCACGGCTTTCGCCGCCGCTTCAGAACCACCGTGCCTTGCGGCCGGTTGGCGGGCGTCGTCGGGGGAAGCTGCCCCTCGGCCCATCTTGATGAAGCAGAGACATCTCCATTATTAGAGGCGTCATGCGGGCTGACAATCGCCTCGTCCGTAAAATGGGCCGCAGGTCGCCACGCCCGGCGGGAATGGAACCCCATGAACCTCTGCAAAATCTGGATGGAGCAGTGCGAGGCACCCAGGGGCATCGAGGACGAGTTCGGCACGCAGAAGGCCCTGGCCTACCTCGTGGGCGAGAAGTTTTTGAACTGCCTCGAAGCCGCCGAGAAGGACGCCACGTTTCGAGCCGAGCTTCCCGCCTTCGTCGTCGAGATCAAGCGCATCTTCGAGCCGTGGCAACTGGCGGAATTCCTGGAAAAAGCCCGACTGACGGAGCCGTTCGACCCCAGCATCTACGAAGACGCTGATCCTGAAGACATCGAGATGGAGCGGAAGGCCGACTTGCGCCGTTGCGCCGCCGACTTGCTGGTGGTGGAGGGGGCGAAGCAATTGCTGCTGGGCGGGTAGCGGCTACGGCTCCCCGTCCTCTGGTCCGTGTTCGTGTGCCACCGCCTCGTAGACGGCGACCGCAGCATTGGCCATCACCCGCATGGTCTGGTGAGAAGGCAGGAGCGGCAGCTTCGTCAGTCCGAGGCGGGCAACGACCCCGGCGATGGCCTGCTCGATTTCTTGTTCCAGCTTGTCCACGGTCTTCTGGTCCATCGGTCAGTCCCTCCGTGCTGATACGGGCCTCTCGCACGCCTCCAGCATCGCCGCCAGCGGCTCCAGGTCGGCCAGCCGGTGATCGTTGCCGGCCTCGACCAGCGCCGTTGCGGGCAGGCCGCTGTTGCGGAGCAGTTCCTCGCTGTCGGCAAACGGCACCACGTCGTCGGCCCGTGAGTGCAGGATCGTCGTGGTCTTCTTCACCGCCCTGGCTGTGCCGAATTTCTTCCAGGCCGGACATAGCAGCACGAGCGGGGTGTCGCCGCTGTTGATGTTCATGGCGACTGCCCCGCCTCGGCTCGATCCCACGACGGTCTGCGGCTGGTGCTTGTCGAACTCGGCCTGGGCGATGCGCACGGCCGCCTCGAAATCCTCGTCGGGCAGATTCGGGTTGAAGACCTCGTGGGGGTGCTGGGCCAGGTGGGTGGGTTTGACGCCGCCTGGGACGGATTGCCAGCCGTGGAGGAAGAGGATTTTCATGGAGGCATTCTATCTGCTGTCGGCGGCGAGCGCTGCGCCAGCCCTTGCCAAGCATCTCGAAGCTGGGCGAGTCTGCACGCCCATGCGGAGGCAGCGTGACCACCGCTTCGATAAAATGGGCCGCAGTTCGCCACGATCTCGACGGGTGAAGGAAATGGCAAGGCGGTTGCCGAAAACTCCTGACCAGTGGCTCAAGGAAATCCTCCTGGCCTTGAAAGACGCCAGGGAAGCGAAACCCTTTGCCCGCCTCACCGGAACGAAACTCACCGACGCCGACCTGTTCCATCTGGCACCGCTGGTCTGCCTGAAGTTTCGAGGGCGAAAACTGGCCGGAGCCGAAGCAGACCGGGTGACGAAAGGGGCCTTGGCCAACTACGTCGTCAACACCGAAAAAGGTCTGACATCGAACCCCAAGCTGGCGTTTGCCCTGTGCTACGTCGCCGCCCATCTGATCCTCGACCTCGTGGACGAGCAAAACGCCGCTGAAATCCTGGGCTACTGCGAGGAGCATTTCGACGCGCCAGCTTCGGCGTCGGAGCAGGATTCCGAGTGAAGGCACAAGGGCCGGGACCAACTCAGCCGCCGGTTTCATGCAAAGCGGGAGGGCCTGCCGTGGCCAAAATGAACAAGAAGGAAAAGGAGCCTCGGACTCCGGCCCGGTTCGCAGCCGGAGCGCAGGTGCGTGTGAAGCCGGGCACGACCGACCCGGACTTTGCCGACATTCCGCTGGGCGGCTGGGCCGGGACCATCCGGGAAGTGGACCAGAGATCGGCCCCGCCGACCTACTTGATCGAATGGAACAAGCACACGCTCGATAACATGCACCCGGTCTACCGCAAGCGCTGCGACCGGGACGGCCTTGAACTCGAAAGCATGTGGCTGGGCGAGGACGACATCGAGGCGGACACCGGCGCACCGGCCGTCATCGAGAAGCCGACGAGCATCGTCACCCGCCCGCTCAACGAAAAGGACCAGGACGACCGGGTGCGGATCGCCCTGGGGCTGACGAGTAACGACCCGCTGCCGGAAGTCGATGACGACGCCCTCCGGGCCTACCAGCGTTACCTGGCGGCGCACCTGACGTTTCCCTGCGAGGCCAAATGGGAGCCGGAACACGGGCCGGCGCAGATCGTCAAGATTACCGGCCTGGGCGACCCTGAAGACGACGCCTTGGCGGACGAGATGTGCGGACTGCTGTGCGAGGCGAGAGCGGAGGGCCGGTTGATCGAAGTGCCGCTGGGCGAGTGCGAGGCCAAGCAGGGCGGCCCCAACCGGCGACTGCTGAAGGACTACTCGTACTGGTTCTGGAACAATGGGTGACGGAGGCCGACCTTGCCAGGCGAGTGCATCACGACCCTTCCGCCAATCCACGGCAAGCTGATCCAAGCCCGCAAGATGAGCAAGCCGGCGGTAAGGCCCGGATGCCGGAACAGGCCGACCGTTCAAACGGAAGCAGTCATTGCCCGCACCTGAAGCACGCTCTTTGGGGAGGCATTCCGCCCTCGCTCCGGCAATTATCCGCAACTGTGAACCACTTCGCAGCTTACGTCTTTTCCCCCGCCGCAGCCGGTTTCGGCACGGCATTTGTCATGTGGGGAGTCCATACCTCCGCTGCGTGGCACGTCGGGTGAGACTCGCAACTCCCAAACGGTTGCCGTCGCATGGCACGGCAGTCGCCGGAGGCGGCGAAGTGCGCCGTTCGCACGCGCTTGCACCACATCTGTCGTTTCGACCCAACAAGGAGAACGCCGTGCCTGCCCTCCCTCCCCCGGCCAGCATCCAAGCAGCGGCCGAGCAGTGCTTACGAAGCAGCCCCTATTCGGCGCTGAAACACGTTTCCTGTGACTGCCAGGGCGGCGTGTTGGTCCTGCGGGGCTGCCTGCCGACCTACTATCTCAAGCAGATCGCCCAGGAAGTCGTGGCTCATCAGTTCCACAAAGTAGAGCGCCTGGAGAATCGGATTGAAGTCGTCCCGGCCGCTCCCCACTGACGCCGGTGCTGGTGCGTGACAATGCCCTGGTGATGCGGCCCCATCCTCACGGGACGCCTGAAGGAACTTGCCGGCCGCAGGCCGACTCCAGCCCCGGCAGGCGGTGTGGCAGCGGAGCAGCCACGGCCTGCTCTTCGTCCACGCTGCGACGGCTGCCTTCGGGACGACGGCCCCCTCATGCCAGCCGTCGCCCTCCGAGCCAGGACCGGCTTGAGCGCTCTGCCCGCCTCCTCTTGGCTGACGGTTCAAAGCAATGCGCTACGGCCCGTGTTCGGCCAGCACCGAAGCCAGGTGCCGGACCTCCTCGGCGGTGAAGAATTGCAGCCGCATGATCTCCAGGCCGCACTGCACCCGCAACTCGTAGACCGTCTGCCCGTCCGGGCGCTCGGACGTGACAACCTCCCCCTTGAGCTTTTCCGGGGTCCGCTCCCAAATCCACTCCGGCGGCCCGCCCTGAATCAGCGGCATCGCAACTCTCCCTTCCAGTCGGCGGTAGGTCACAGATAATGAACCAGCCATGCCCACGCCCGTTGGGGATAGCTGGCAGGAAAGTTCTTGGCCCGGCACAGGGAGTCAGGGCGTGTGAAGGGCGACAGCCGTGGCCGCCCTCCGGCTACGGCGTCTCGATTTCCGGCCCTTCAACGATGAACGCCAGCTTCACGTTCACATGGTACTCGATGATCTTGCCGTCCTTGACGACCGCCGAGCTTTTCACGACATCCAGGCCCGTGATGTGCCGGATGGTTTGCGAGGCCCGTGCCACCACCTGCCGGGCGGCGTCACTCCAGCCCTCCGAGGAGACGCCGACCAACTCGATGACCCGCACCACGGCGGGGGGCTTTCCGTGTTCTGTCGTCCCGGCCATGATCGCCTCCTGATCGAAAAAGGTCTTGGTTGTCGGGGGGTATTCTACCGGGCGGGTTAATCAGGGCAAGGAAGGCACCTGGCCGAGAAGAACAAAGAGTCCCGTGCCGCATCGACTCGCCGAGGATAAGCAACTACTCAGTGGCCCGCCGTCTGCGGTAGCAACCCGGCAAGGAGCGATTGGCGGCGCTCCCCGGCCGACCGGGGTGATTCACGGCATTGAAGCAGGGGACGGAAGCCAGCGCTTCGACAAGAGATGGGTTATGTGTCCTGTTCGTTCAGGATGCGGTCGATTCTCCTCCGCAGGTAGCTGAACGACGGTTGCCCCTGTCCCACCTTGAACTCCGCCGGCTCCGGTGCGTCAGCGAGTAGATGGTCCAGGTAGGCTTCGGCGTAGCGCCTCACCTTCACGCTCGCCGTGAGTGCGCCGATGAAATCTCTCGCCTTCCGCTCCACGGCGGCGGGGAATGGTTCACGCATTTGGGCCTCTCCGGTCAAAAGGTGGCGGCCCTGTTCTTCGACCCGCCGGCGGCGCTGCGGGCCGACTGCGGAAGGGCGCTTGGCTTCAGCGACGTGCGGCATTCGGCGTCAGCATTGTAGCAGCTTCCGGGGCGTCCCGTCCGTCCGCCGTCACTCCTACCGGCAGGCGGCGAGGCCGGTCGCCAAGCGCCGGCCCATTTCACGGCGGCGCTTCCCGGATGACGAACGCCCCTTCACGCAGCAAACGCAGCAACGCCTGGAACGTGTCGCCCGCCTCGTCGGCGAAGAGATGCAAGGTCAATCGCAATTCAATAGGGGCAATGTCCACTTTTGCCGAAGTCGGCAGGCCCCCGGCGTCAGCCGAGCAAGCGGTCCAACTCCTTTGCGACCACTTCGTAGCATTCGCAGCAAGCCGCTTCCAGCCCCTTCCGGTCGAGGACGGTAATTCTGCCCCGGTGGTAGTTAATCAGCCCGGCCTTCTGGAGGGTGCCCGCCACGGCGGTCACGGTGGGGCGGCGCACGCCGAGCATCTGAGCCAGGAACTCATGAGTGAGCGGGAACTCGTCGGCCCCCACCCGGTCGTGGCTCATCAGCAGCCAGCGGCACATGCGTTTCTCGACGGAGTGCCGGTGGTTGCAGACGATGGACTGCGAAATCTGGTTAATCATCGCCTGGGTGTACCGCTGGACCAGGCCGTGCAACGGGCCGCCCCGCCCCATCTCCTTCTGAAAGACCTTGGCCTCCATCCGCAGGGCCTCGCCCGGAATCTGCGCAATCGCCCTGGTTGGGCTGCGGTCGGACCCCAGGAAGACCGGAGTGCCCACCATGCCCTCGTTGCCGATGACGCCCACTTCGAGGCTGAAGCCGCCGTCCATGATGACCAGGGAAACCACGCCGATGAGCGGGAAAAAGACGTGCGCAATCGGCCCGCTCGCCTCGTAGAGGATGTCTCTCAAGGGCAAGGACACCTTCTCCAAGTGGGGGAGCAAGCGGTCGTACTCGTCCCCCGGCAAAGCAACCAACAGCCGGTTCTCGCCGGGAACGTGGATTCTGCGAGGTTTAGCCATTGTACGCCTTCTCGCTGCGGTTGGGTCCATGCACGGTGCGCCGAACAAGCCCCGGCCCTTATCTTTCACGGGTCTATTATCGCACAGAAGAACTTGCCGTCATGTCGGAAACCGTACAGACGCCGTGTGTCTGCCGGCAGACAAAAGAATAGAATGGTCCGCTGGCAGACAGACGGGCCGTTTCACGAACCACTGCCACGGGACCAGACGTGAACGCAACCGAGCAACAACGGGGCCGTTCCCGGCACCACCCGAACAGCGCCTTCGACGGGATGACCACGGACAGCGCCTTCGACGGGATGACGCTGGGGGCGTTAGCTGGTAGGCTGACGGCCCGGAGAAACGTCCTGGCCGGACTGCTGACTGACTCCCCCGCCTCGGTCCTCGTCCAGCGCCTTTGCCCCGACCAGCCGAGCCTGCTGGCCGGCATCCTGAGCCGCCGCACGGCGCTCATGGTCAAGCAGACAATTAACGGGAACGTGCTGCGCCCGGCGGCCGTCTTCACCCCCGTCCCCGACCGGCACCGGCTCGTCAGACCCGACGGAACCGTGTCCCAGGCCACACGAGTCCCGTTCGTGCGCCCGCTGTCCGACTTTGCCCTCGCCCTACGGACACTTGCGGGATGGCTGGAAGGGTGGTGAGCCATGCCGAAAACCAAACCGCCTGCTGCGCCGCAGGGGAACCGGCTCCTGGCCCGGTTGCCCCCGGAGGAGTACCAGCGCCTCCTCCCCCGCCTGCAAGTCGTCCCGCTGGCGTTGAAGCACGTCCTCTACGAGGCTCGGTCGCCCATCGACTGCGCCTACTTCCCAAACCGGGGCGTCGTCTCGGCTCTGACCGTGATGGAAGACGGCAGGGCCATCGAGGTAGCGACGATAGGGGACGAGGGCATGGTGGGCCTGCCGCTTCTCGTCGGGGCCAAGACGACGGCCAATCGGGTGATCGTGCAGGTTCCCGGCGAGGCCCTGCGGATGGCTGAGGACGTGCTGCGGGAAGAGGTCAGCCGGGACAGCCCCTTGCGCCGCTTGCTGGTCCTCTACCACACCGCCTTTCTGGCCCAGGTTTCGCAGGCGGTGGCTTGCAACGGCCTGCACTCGGTTCACCAGCGCTGCTGCCGCTGGCTGTTGATGACCCAGGATCGGGCGCACTCGGACGTGTTCCCGATGACGCACGAGTTCCTGGCCGAAATGCTCGGCGTGCGCCGTTCCACCATCTCCGAGGTTCTCCAACCCTTTCAAGAGGCAGGCTTGATCCGCTACAGCCGGGGGAAATGCACCGTCCTCGACCGGGAGGGCCTGAAGGCCGGTTCTTGCGAGTGCTACCGGAGGATCAACGAGGAATTCGTGCGCTTGTTCGGTTGAACACGAAGGGAAGGCTCATGACCGATGACGGCGTTCCTCCAGGGCTTTTCCTGTCTGTCGGATAGCGTACAGACGACCTTGCAAACTGGCTATAGGAAAGGCGTTAAGCTTTCGGAAATCGGACGTTAGCGCCGCAGGGCTACGGATCATCCGTGCCGTAGCGACCGCCTTTTGCGCCGCCGGAAACCGCCCGCTCGCCAGGTTGCCGCTCACGAAACAGCTTACCGACTCGGTAAAGCTGGATGCTGGCAGAAGCAGCGGGCCAACCGCTCGACCGGGACAACCGCTGCATCGAAGGAACCGCCGCCGAGAACGGGAGGAGATGGAGGGCGAGATGGAAACGAACAGCGACAAGCGTACCCATGAACTGCAACACGCCCTTGCCTACGCCGAGAACATCATTGCGACCTTGCGAGAGCCGTTCGTGGTTCTCGACAAGAGCCTGCGGGTCCGCACGGCCAACGCCGCCTTCTACCGGGACTTCCATGCCTCGAAAGAAGAGACGGAGGGCCGCTTCGTCTACGACCTGGGCAACGGTCAGTGGGACATCCCCCAACTGCGGACGCTGCTGCCCCAAGTCCTGAGCAACAGCCATCCCGTGGAAGACTTCGAGGTCGAACACGCCTTCCCCACTCTTGGGCGAAGGAACATGCTGCTCAACGCCCGCAGGTTCCCTCCGGAGAGCGACGACCCGGATTTGGTCCTTCTCGCCATCGAGGACATTACCGACCGCAGGCAGGCGGAAGCCGCCTTGAAGCACTCCGAAGTCCGGTATCGGCGGCTGTTCCAGAAGGCCAAGGACGGCATCCTCATCCTCGACGCCGACACGGGGAAGGTGATCGACGCCAACCCGTTCATGACGGCCTTGCTGGGCTACTCGCACGAGGAGTTCCTGGGCAAGGAACTGTGGGAGATCGGCCTGTTCCGGGACATCCAGGAGAGCCGGGCCGCCTACCGGGAACTGCAAGAGAAGGGCTACGTCCGCTACGAGCACCTGCCCCTGGAAAGCAGAAGCGGGCACAAGGTCGAAGTCGAGTTCGTCAGCAACGTCTATGCGGAGAACGACCACCAAGTCGTTCAGTGCAACATCCGTGACATCACCGAACGCAGCCGCTTGCAGCGGCTGACGCAGGAGCAGGCGGCGGCGTTGGCCGACCTGGACCGCCGCAAAGATGAATTCCTGGCGATGCTGTCGCATGAACTTCGCAACCCCCTCGCCCCCATCCTCAACGCCGCCCTTCTCCTGCGCCTGCACAGCAACCGGAACCGTCTGCACGGCATCGAGAACCCGGTCCTCCAGCAGTCCGCCGCCATCATTGAGCGTCAGGTGGGACAACTGGTACGGATCGTGGATGAACTGCTCGAAGTCTCTCGCATCACCACGGGCAGGATTCAGCTTCACCAGGAACGGATCGCCGTGGGCGTCGTCGTGGAAAATGCGGTGGCGACGGTTCGCTCGCTGATCGACCAGCGCCAGCATGAACTCACGGTGTCGCTGCCGACGCAAGCGATCTGGCTGCACGCCGACGCCGCCCGGTTGGAACAGGTGGTGGTGAACCTGCTCACCAATGCCGCCAAGTACACCGACCCAGGCGGTCACGTCTGGCTGACGGTCCAGCAAGAGGGCGAGGAGGCGGTGCTGCGTGTGCGGGATACGGGCGTCGGCATCGCCCCCGAAATCCTGCCCCGCATCTTCGACCTGTTCACGCAGGCGGAACGGTCCCTGGACCGCTCGCAAGGCGGGTTGGGCATCGGACTGGCCTTGGTGCAACGCCTCGTGGAAATGCACGGGGGAACGGTGACGGCTTCCAGTGCCTTGGGGCAAGGCAGCGAGTTCGTCGTGCGTCTGCCGGTGGTGTCGCCTCCCCAGCCGCAGGCGTCGTCGCCTCCCACCGAAACGGCTCAACCGACCGGACCATCCTTGCGGGTGCTGGTGGTGGATGACAACGTGGATACGGTGACGACCCTGGCATTGCTGGTGCAAGAATCCGGCCATGATGTTCGGACGGCTTACGACGGCTCGGCGGTCCTGGAAGCGGCCCTCGATTACCGACCGAACGTGGTGCTGTTGGACATCGGCTTGCCGGGACTCAATGGTTTTGAGGTAGCGAAGCGGCTGCGTCAGCAGCCCGCTCTCCAGAACGCCGTGCTCGTCGCCATGACCGGGTACGGACGGGAGAGCGACCGGCAGCGTTCGCAGGAGGCGGGGTTCGATCACCACCTGGTCAAGCCGGGCGATTTCGGGAAGGTGCTGCAAATCCTGGCGACCGTCTCGGAGTTGCCGGCACGATGAAAACCCAAGGAGAAATCGAGGCCGCCATCTGCGACGGGATCAGTCGCTTCGAGCAGGAATGCAGGGGCCGAGGCCCGAAGGACATTCACGCCTACCTGCTCGGCGATTTCGTCGTCGTCCGGCTCCAGGGATTGTTGACGCCTGCCGAACAACAACTTGCCAAAATCCCGTCCGAGAAGGGGAGGGACTTGGTCAAGCAAGTACGGACCCATCTGATCGAAACGGCGAAGCCGCTCATGCAGGCGATGGTCCAGGACATCACCGGCGTCCAGGTGGTGAGCCTGCACCACGACATCAGCACCGTGACCGGCGAAGCGTTCGTCGTCCTGACCCTGGCCGAGCCGCCCTCTTACCGCCAAGCGAAGAAAACATAGCCTCGCACTGCTGCGTTAGGGCAGAAAATGAAGGACGAGGCCAGCTACCTTTGCGACTCCTGTGGGGAGGAGATTGTGCTGGCCATCGACCTGACGGCAGGATCACGCCAGAAGTACGTCGAGGATTGCCCGGTGTGCTGCCGCCCGAACGTCATTCACGTCGAGGTTGATGACGAGGGAGACGTGCGGGTATGGGCGGAAAGGGAGTAGGATGCTGCCGCTTTACCAAGACCCGTGGTTTACCTTCCGCTTTGCCAACGACAGGATTATTCCCCGGTTTCACCTGGAGGGAGTCGGGGCCGGGCGTGGCCGGTCTATAAACTGGTCGGAGCGGCGCATGTGCCGTACTTCGTGTGATTGTCCATCGCCACGGTGATTCAGTCGTCGGTCCATTGACCTCAAACAGCAACAGGAAGGAAATCCGATGGACGGAAAGAAAGTCGCCCTGGTGACGGGAGCGAATAAGGGGATCGGCTTCGAGATCAGCCGCCAACTCGGCAGGCACGGCTTCACGGTCGTCCTCGCCGCCCGTGACGGGAAGAGAGTCGCCGACGCAGAAGCCCAACTCCAGGGCGAAGGGCGGGACGCTCACGGGGTGCCGGGGATCGACGGCTACGAAGTGGCTCGGCAGCTACGGGGGCAGCCCGGTCTGGAGGGGGTGGTTCTGGTGGCCCTGACTGGCTGGGGCAGCCAGGAAGACCGCCGCTGTTCGAGGGAAGCGGGGTTCGACCACCATCTCGTCAAGCCCGTGGAGCCGCAAGCCCTGGAGCTATTGCTGGCCGACCTGGAAAGTGCAAGAGGGGAGAATTCAGCCAGTTAGGACGCCCGAAACAATAACTTGAGCAAGTGTCAGTTGGGCGCAATGGTGTAGTTCCAATCGCCGTGGAAGTCGGCCTTGGTGATCTGAAGGGATGCCATCTCTTCGTCACTCACCTTGGCTCCTGTCTCATAGCAGTTGGTGTCCAGCGCCGCCTGAACTTCGAGTCCCGCTTCGGTGGTGGTATGGGCAATCAGGCTTACGATCACCTCATGGCTCACCAGCGGTCGTCCCCGCCAGTTCTGCGTGATGTGGCAGAACAGCCGGTGTTCGATCTTGTTCCACTTGCTCGTCCCCGGCGGCAGGTGGCTCACGCTCAGCGGCAGCCCGACGGCGTCGGCCAGCCCTTGCAACGCCATCTTCCACAGCCGCGACCGACTGCCGTTGCTCCCCCCGCCGTCCGCCGTGATCAGCAACTTCCGGGCGCGTGGGAACCTCTTGGCGCCCATCCCTGCCCACCAGCGCCGCAGCGTCTCGGCCGCGAACCGCGCCGTGTCGTGGTCGATGCCCACGCTCACCCAACCCTGGTTGTGGGTCAGGTCGTAGACCCCGTAGGGAATCGCCTTGCCCAGAGCCGGATCTTGGAAGTCGTGGACCCGGACCTCTTGCGGCTGGCCTTTGGGCCGCCACTCCCGGCCGCCGTTCTTGAAATCCCCGACCAATTCCTTCTTCTTGGTGTCCACCGACACCACCGGCTGCCCCTGGCACTGGAACAGCCGCACCCGGTCGTTGATGTACTCGAACTGGGCGTTGCGATCCGGGTGCGCCGACCCCTCACGGGTCTTGCGGTTGGACTGGAGGCTGTAGCCCGCCTCGTACAGCAGCTTGGCCACGGTTCGGTCGCTGACCGCGTGCCCCTGCCGGTGCAACTCCTCGGCCAGCTTCGCTGTGCTCTTGCACGTCCAGCGCAAGGGCGATTCGGGGTGCCCCCGCGTCACCGGCTCGACCAAGGCCTCCAGCGCCTCTGCCAGACCGGGGTCGGTCTCGGTCAGCGGTTTGCGCCCGCCGCCCGGTCGCCGCACCCGCGGGCTGGGAGGAACGGGCGTGGTCTGCCGCGACCGCTCGCCGATCTCCGCAATGCCGGCGGCAATGGTATTGCGCGACAGCCCGGTGGCGCTGGCAACCGCCGAGACGCCACCCCAGCCCAGGGCGAGAGCTTCCGTGGCAGCCCACTGGCGACGGAGACGCTCGTCCATGATCGGCTGAAGAGTTCCATACTTGGTCCGCAGTCCTTGGAGGATGGTTGCATCGTGCATCCTCACAGACTACGAACTCAGAAAAACTTGCTCAAGTTGTTCTTTCGGGCGTCCTTAGTCCGCCTGGCTGGTGTCATCGGCATCCACATACGAGGCTCCGGCGATGGCGAGTGCAGCACCCTCTGATGGTCAGCTTCCCGGTAAGGGGGCCGCAGCGCCACCTATTCCTCCAGATTTCAAGGTGGTAGCATTGGCGGCTTCTGCGGGTGGAGTGAAGGCGTTGGGCGATATTCTGGCTGCTCTGCCAGCGGACTTCCCCGCCGCCATTGTCATTGTTCAGCATCGAAACGCCCAGGAACCCTTCCAGCTTCCCGAAGTCCTCCGCCGCCGCACGGCGCTGCGAGTCGAGCAGGCCAGGGAAGGCACGGCGTTGCGTCCGGCGACTGTCTTCTTGGCCCCTCCCGACTGGCACCTGCTCGTGAACGCAGACAGCACCCTCTCCTTATCACAGTCAGCGAAGTTGCATCATGTGCGCCCCTCTGCCGACCGGCTGTTCGAGTCGTTGGCAACCAGCTTCAAAGAGCAGGCCATCGCCGTCGTCCTCACCGGGGCAGGCAACGACGGCAGTGGAGGGGTGCCCATCATCAAAAGGATGGGTGGCGTCGTCATCGCTCAGGATACGCCCACGGCTGAGGTTCCGGGGATGCCCCGATCCGCCATTGCGACCGGGGCAGTCGATTTCATCATTCCCCTGGACGGGATTGCCTCTTGCCTGGGGAAGCTGGTAGCACCAGAAGGGGTCCGGGCGTAGTTGTGGAGGAGGAGACAATGAAAGACGAGGCCAGCTACGTCTGCGACTCCTGCGGCGAGGAAATCGTCCTGCCCATCGACCTGTCGGCGGGGTCGGCGCAGGAGTACGTCGAAGATGGTCCGGTCTGCTGCCGTCCGAACGTCATCCACGTCGAGGACGGCGACCGCAGAGTGACCAGGCGGCGAGCAAGAACATGGGGCAAGTGATTGAGATGCCGCCGCTCTACCACGACCCGCACTTCACCTTTCGCTTCGCCGCCGACCGGCTGATTCCCCGGTTCCACCTGGAGGGCATCGAAGCCGGACGGCAGGTGTCGGTCTTCAAGATCGACCCCGGCACCGGCGAGCGGTTGGGCCTGCTGGCGACCGCTACTGTAGGCGAAGGCGGCTGGGTGGACCTGACGGAGCCGATCATCGTGCAGGCTGGCGAAGCGTTCCTTGCCGTGCCCGACGAGAAAAGAACAGACCGGGAAAGTTGTTGAGCGATGAAGATGGCCCGATCATCAGCGGCATCGGGCAGTCGCAGGAGGCGGGAATGAAGACACTCGAAGCAGGCACCCTCTCGACCGGCCTCTCGGAAGCAGAAGCCGCCCGTCGCTTGCAGCAACACGGCTACAACGAACTCCCCTCGTCGAAGGGGCGCAGCATCCTGGCGACCGCCTGGGATGTGGTCCGAGAGCCGATGTTCCTGCTGCTTCTGGCCTGCGGCACGATCTACCTGATCCTGGGAGACGTGCAGGAAGCCGTGATGCTTCTCGGCTTTGTCTTCGTGGTGCTGGGCATTACTCTTTACCAGGAACGAAAGACGGAGCGGGCGCTGGAAGCCCTGCGTGACCTCTCCAGCCCTCGTGCGCTGGTGATTCGTGGCGGGGAGCGAAAACGCATAGCAGGCCGAGAAGTCGTCCCCGATGACCTCGTGGTCTTGGCCGAGGGCGACCGGGTTCCGGCGGATTCCGTGGTTCTTTCGTGCAACAACCTTTCCACCGATGAGTCGCTGCTCACCGGCGAATCCGTGCCGGTCAGAAAGGTCGCCTGGGACGGGGTGCGAGAGATGACCCGGCCCGGAGGCGAAGACCTCCCCTTCGTCTTCTCCGGGACGCTGATTGTTCAGGGCCAGGGAATCGCTCAAGTGCGAGCCACGGGCATCCACACCGAAATGGGCGACATCGGCAAAGCCCTGCAAACGGTGAAGGTGGAAGGAACCCGACTCCAAAAAGAGGTCGGACGGCTCGTGCGGCGGGTGGCGATCCTGGGATTAGCCTTGTGCGTCGTCGTGGTCGTTCTCTACGGCCTCACCCGTGGCCATTGGCTTCAAGGGTTCCTGGCCGGGATCACCCTGGCGATGGCGTTGTTGCCCGAAGAATTCCCCGTCGTGCTGACCATCTTCCTCGCCCTGGGTGCATGG
The DNA here is from genome assembly GCA_963823075.1 of uncultured Planctomycetaceae bacterium. GTDB lineage: Bacteria > Planctomycetota > Planctomycetia > Gemmatales > Gemmataceae > UBA4732. The sequence goes on along the minus strand of CAWGKE010000010.1, from coordinate 168,429 downwards.
CGATTATCGAAGATAAAAGTCCTGGCTCGTCGTGTGCCGGTGATCGAATCCCTCGGCTCGGCCACCGTCCTCTGCGTAGACAAGACCGGCACGCTCACCGTCAATCGCATGTCGATCCGCAAACTGGCCGTGGTCGGGACGGTTCTTGATGTCGAGCAACAGGAAGCCCAGGCATTGCCGGAAGCATTCCACGAGATTGTGGAGTTCGGCATCCTGGCGAGTCAGCGTGACCCTTTTGACCCGATGGAGAAGGCGTTCCACGACCTCGGTAATGCCCGTCTCGCTCAAACCGAACACCTGCACGCTGACTGGACGCTGGAGCGAGAATACTCCTTGTCCCCCGGCCTTCTGGCCATGTCGCACGTTTGGAAGTCGCCGACCGGCCAGGATTACGTCCTGGCGACGAAAGGTGCGCCGGAAGCTATCGCTGACCTGTGCCATCTGAGCGCCGAACGGACTCAGGCGATTGGCGGGCAAGTTGCGGCGATGGCCCAGGATGGACTTCGAGTGCTGGGTGTCGCCAAGGGCGTGGTCGGGCAACAGAAATTGCCGGGCCAGCAGCACGACTTCACCTTCGAGTTCCTGGGCCTCGTGGGTTTGGCCGACCCGGTACGTCCGACAGTCCCCGCTGCCGTAGAGGAGTGCTACACGGCGGGCATTCGGGTGGTCATGATTACCGGAGATCACCCGACCACGGCGCAAAGCATCGCCCGTCAAGCGGGCCTGAAACCGCTCGATGAGATCGTCACCGGCCCCGAACTGGAGAAGATGGACGAAGCGGAACTGCAACGACGGGTGCGGACCATCAACGTCTTTGCCCGCATGGTCCCGGAACAAAAGCTGCGGCTGGTGAATGCGCTGAAGGCCAATGGCGAGGTCGTCGCCATGACGGGCGACGGAGTGAATGACGCCCCGGCCCTCAAAGCGGCCCACATCGGCATTGCGATGGGCGGGCGAGGGACGGACGTGTCCCGTGAAGCCGCCTCACTGGTCTTGCTGGACGATGATTTCGCATCCATCGTGAAGTCCGTCCGCATGGGGCGGCGGATATTCGACCACCTGCAAAAAGCGATGACGTACATTGTGGCCGTCCATGTGCCGATTGCGGGGATGTCGTTGCTTCCCGTGATGTTCGGCTGGCCGCTGGTGTTGCTGCCGGTCCACGTCCTGTTCCTCGAACTGGTCATCGACCCGGCCTGCTCGGTGGTGTTCGAGGCCGAGCCGGAGGAGGCCGACGTGATGCGCCGCCGTCCCCGAAGTCCAAAGGAGCCGCTGTTCGGCAGAGGTATACTCGGCCTGGGACTGCTTCAAGGCGGAAGCGTCTTGCTGATCGTGCTGGCCGTCTTTCTGGCGGCCTTGTACGGCTGGCACAACGAACCGGATGCCAAGGCGATAGGCTTCACCACACTCGTCGTCGCCAACCTGGGCTTGATTTTCGCCAACCGCTCGTGGTCCCGCACTATCCTCGCCACCCTGCGCACCCCAAACCCAGCGCTGTGGTGGGTGTTCGGCGGCACGCTATTCTTCCTTGGCTTGGTGCTGTACGTCCCGTTCCTGCGTGACCTGTTCCACTTCTCGACGCTCCACCCCGACGACCTGGCGCTCTGCTTGGCGGGAGGGTTCTTGAGCGTGATTTGGTTCGAGGGCTTGAAACTGTTCAAGCAGAAGTTGTGGGCTTGATTCGCCTATCCCTTACAACCTCTCGACACGACCATGCTCGCACAAGAGAGTGACATACCCGATGGCCTGTATAGGATGGTACGCACGTTGACTTGCTGATCTATTCGCCCAACGAAGGCGACGTTTTTCTTCGGAGCATCGCCGCCAGAATTGGCGCAGCGGCCATGAACAGCAGGCCGACGCCCAGCAAGCCGCCACGGGTGATGTCGTAGTCCTCGGCCAGCCGCTCCCACGGGAGATCGAGGACCAGCCGCCCCAGGCCGATCTCGAAGAGGACCGTCAGCACGACCCACATCAGGCCCACGGCGACCAGTCGGAGGGTCGTTTCGGCCCGTATCCACCGGATGAAGAGACAGGCCAGGCCGAAGATCAGCGCCGAGCCGGTGAGGACGGCGACCTGGCGGGCCGGGAAGTCGCCGACCAGCGGCACGAGCAACAGCGTCCGCAGAATGCCGTGGACGGTTTCGACGCCGCTGATGACGAGCCAGACGGCGAACGCACGGAGCAGAAACATCGGCGCTACCCGATCAACTTCGCAATGACGAAAGCAGCGGTCGCCGCCAGCCCGCCCACGATCACGGTCTGCCACGCACTGCGGAATGGCCGAGCGGTCGTGAACCTTCCCTTGATGTAGCCGAAGATTAGGAGAGCCAGGAGGGTGACGATCACCGACCCGACCAGGGCGTAATGCACCGACCGGAAGCAGAAGTAGGGGGCCAGCGGCACCATGCCGCCGGCGATGTAGGACAGGGCGATGGTCAAGGCGCTGTTCCTGGCTCGCTTCGGGTCCGGCGCTTCCAGGCCCAACTCGAAGCGCATCATGAAGTCCACCCAGCGCTTCTTGTCGGCCCGGATGGAGTCCACCACCGCCGCTGCTTTGTCGTCGGCAAGGCCGTAGGAACGGAGAACCCCGGCGACCTCGGCTGCCTCCGCTTCCGGCATCTCTTTCGTCTCCCGTCCTTCCCTGGTCCGCTCCGAGGCGAAGTGTTCGGCGTCGGTCCTCGCTGCCAGGTATCCGCCCAGGCCCATCGCAATCGCCCCGGCTGCGACTTCGGCCAGCCCCGCCGTGATGATGATGGCGGTCCCTGTCCCTGTCGCCTCGACTGCACTGGACAATCCCGCTGCCAGGGCGAACGGCACCGTCAAGCCGTCCGACATGCCGATCACGATGTCACGGACGGTTTCCGAGGCGGTGAAGTGCTTCTCGACGTGTGGAGTTTGGGGCATCGGAGTTCTCCTCTCGATCATCCAACCCGACGGCGCTTCAGTTTGCCGGACGGGCCAGTTGGTAGGTTTTATACCCGCCGCCGATGTTGACGGCCTTGAACCCCGCCTGGAGCAGAATGCGGGTCGCCAGATAACCCCGCTGACCAACCTGACAGTAGGCGGCGATTTCCCGGTCACGGGGAAGTTCGCCGAGGCGGGACCGTAAATCATCCACCGGGATGTTGACGGCATCAGGCATGTGCCCAGCGGAAAACTCCTGCGGCGTCCGCACGTCCACGATGAAGGGACGCTCGCCGACAGGAGCGGCCAGGACCGCTTCGACATCCACTTGCGGATGATCGCCCCGCAGCAACCCTCCCGCCACGAAGCCGGCCATGTTGATCGGGTCTTTGGCCGAACCGTACTGCGGCGAGTAGGCCAACTCCATTTCCTCCAGGTCGAACACGGTCATGCCGGCCTGGATCGCCACGGCCAGCACGTCGATCCGCTTGTCCACGCCCGCCCCGCCCACGGCCTGCGCCCCCAGCAACCGCCCCGTCACGGGATCGAAGAGGAGTTTCAGGGTCATCGCCTCCGCACCGGGGTAGTAGCCGGCGTGGTGCGTGGGGTGAACGTAGACCTTGCGGTAGAGCCGTTTCGCCCGCTTCAGCACCTTCTCCGAAGCCCCGGTCATCGCCGCCGTCCGGTCGAAGACACGCACGATAGCGGTCCCCTGGGTGCCACGGTAGCGGGCTGTTCGTCCGAAGATATGGTCGGCGGCGATGCGGCCCTGGCGGTTGGCAGGCCCGGCCAGCGGCACCTGCGTCGGGTCGCCCGTCACGAAGTCCTTGACCTCGATGGCGTCCCCCACGGCGTAGATGTCCGGGTCGCTGGTCTGAAGGTGTTCGTTGACCCGGATGCCGCCACGAGGACCGACTTCCAGGCCCGCCTCGACCGCCAGCTTGTTCTCCGGGCGCACGCCGACGCCGAGAACGACCAGTTGGGCCGGCAGGCGTTGACCGGAATTCAAGCAGACGACCAAACCCTCGGCGGTCTGCTTTAACGCTTCGGCAGACTGGCCGAGCAGCAGCGTGACGCCGTTGCCCGCCAACTCCTGAACGATGGGCGTGGTCATCTCCTTGTCGAATGGTGTAAGTATCTGCTCATTCTTCTCGACCACCGTGGTCGAAATTCCACGTCGGACGAAATTCTCCGCTAATTCCAGGCTGATGAAGCCGCCTCCCAGGAGAACAGCCTGCTTCACGCCCCGGTCCAGCCGCTCCTTGATCCGGTCGGTGTCTTGCAGGTTCCGCAGCGTAAACACGCCGGGCAAGTCAATGCCGGGAATCGAAGGGCGAATGGGAGCCGCCCCGGTTGCGAGGATCAGCTTGTCGTAGGTTTCCTCGTATGCCCGTCCCGAAGCGAGGTCACGGACACGGACCTTCTTCGTGGAGCGGTCGATGGCCTCCACGGACGAGCGGGTGCGCACGTCCAGGTTGAAGCGAGACTTCAGCCGCTCCGGCGTGACGACCAGCAACTTGTCTCGCTCGGCGATCTCGCCGCCCAGGTAGTACGGCAGGCCGCAGTTGGCGAACGACACGTCCGGCCCCCGCTCGAACAGGACGATGTGGGCGTCTTCCGAAAGGCGACGGGCACGGGCCGCTGCCGAAGCGCCGCCGGCCACGCCCCCGACGATGAGCAATTTCATGAGCAGACCTCCTTCGTCGCACAGCAGTTGGCCGGGCCGTCCTTGGCCTGATTCCACGGCATCCGGGCCAGCAGCAGGCCCATGCCGCAGGTGTCGGTGACGCCGGCGAAGACCAGCCCGGCCCCGACAAAGGCAGCCAGGCCGAGGAAGGCGGGATGAACGAGCCAGCCGAGCAGCACGCCCAGCAGCACCAACGACCCCGCCGCAATACGCACCTGCCGCTCCAGCGAGATCGCCTTCTTGCCCCGCACGACCGGCAGGCCGGCTTCGACGCACGCCAGGGTGCCGCCCTCGACGTTGATGACGTTGGTGATGCCTGCGGCCAGGAACTTCTCACACGCCTGTCGGCCCCGGCTCCCGGAGCGGCAGATGAGGTACAGCGGTTCGTCTTTGTTGCCGTTGCGGGCCTGCATTACCGTCGCCGGGTCGAGCCGGTCCAGGGGCAGGTTGCGGGCGTCGGCGACGTGGACCTCCCGGAACTCCACCGGGGTCCGCACGTCGATGAGGTCGATCTTGCCGCTCTTGCGCAGGTCGGCAAGCTGCCTGGGGCTGATGGTCGTGATGGTCATGGCGATCTCCTTCCAGTAATCAGTTGATATGTCTCGATAAAACGATCTTTCAGGCGAAAAAAAGATCAGTTCTTGCCTCCGAACCGCTCCTCGATGCAGGCCATGATGTTCGCCAGGTGGGGTTCGGCGATCTGGTAGTACGCCTTGCGTCCGTCCTTCTCGCTAGTCATGAAACCGCACCGCTGCATGAGGCGCAGGTGTTCGGAGGCCATGTGGCTGGGGATGCCGCACGCCTCGGCCAGTTCCCCGACCGTGTACCGGCCCCGCAGGAGCATCTGGACGATTCGCAGCCGGTGCGGGTGGGCAAGGGTCTTGAGGCATTCCGCCGCCTGTTCCAGAGCCTCCAGGTCGGTGAGGGCGGGCAGCGGCGGCGCTTTCGTTTTGGTCGTCATCGTGGTCCTCCCTCTACTCAAATATATCGGAACCTTCCGACTTGTCAATCAGTTTTTCACGTCGGCCCGCCAAGACGCCGGGATTTCAAGCTCAATGAGGCGACTTGATCTCAATGCCGTAGCGAGGCACGACAGCTTCCCACAAGGCATAGCGACCGTCCGTGCCCTCTCCCACGGCCAGGAATCGGTCGGCGCAGATGCCAAGGATAAGTGTCAGAATGCCTAGTTTACCAGTCATGATGCCAAGGATACTTGACATTACCTGCTCGCTGGCTAGGATAGAGCTAGGAGGAAGACTCGATGGCGAAGTTCCGCCTCTGCAACCGCTTGAAGGTCGCCCGTGCGGAGAAGAATCTCTCCCAAGAACAACTCGGCTTGCTGGCTGGCGTAACTCGGCAGACCATCAGTTCGATTGAAACGGGCCAGTACAACCCCTCAGCCCTGCTCGCCTTGCTCCTGGCCCGACGCCTGGACAAGCGGGTGGAAGACCTCTTTTATCTGGAGAAGGAGAAGCCATGAGTACCCCCCAATCCGTGGAACGGGACGAGCGGACGGTGGCCGTCGAGAACGCCAGCTATCGCTGGGCCTACCTCTTGCTCGCCTACGCCCTCCTGCTGGACGTGATGTACCGCAGCCTGGTTCGTCACGAGGCTGCCTGGGACTTGATGGCCCTGGTCGTCGTGGGCGGGGTCGTCGGCACACTGTACCAAGCCCGCCAGAAGATACTGGCACACGGCTGGGTGATGAAGGTGGTGCTGGCCGTCTGCATTGCGGGCGTGATCGCCGCCATCCTGGCCATGACCCGTTGAGTCGCCCCAAAGGTCAAATCACAGCAGCGTCAGCGACGACTGACCACGGGCAGCCGCCTCTTGCCGGTCGTCGCCCAGCGTCAGCTTCGCCTCGCCCCGAAGGAAGTGCAGCACGGCGGGCATCAAGGCGGTGTGTTCGGACGGTTCCTCGCCTTGGGCAAAGACAAACAGCACGCCTTGATACGGTCGTCGTTGTATAGCGTGCGACTCAGGATGCCCTTGTTGGGCCGCTGAACCTCCTTCGCCAGATCGAGGAAGAGGGTGTACTCACTCATGCCGGTTGACCTCCTCCGAAAGTCTGCTCCCAACGTGTCACTTCGCTGCCGAAGCTCTCATGCAAGGTAGTCAGCCCTCGTTCCTGCTCGACCTGCGAGAACCGGCCCGTCACGGCGGCGTCGTCGGCCTCGCTCATCACCTGCTCGGCCATGCGGAACAGGACGTTGTAATCCTTGAAGATGTGCTGGCGCAGCAGGGGGATATATTGCCGGGCGGCGTCGGCAAACGTGCGGGCGTCGAAGGGCTGCGCCTGGCTCGCCTCCCTCATCCGGCCCACGCAGTCCCGGCCCAAGACGTGTTCATGCAGCATGACGCCAATCGGCCCGCCCTGTTCGGGGATGCCCCGCTGCTTGAGGACCGGGAAGAACACGTCCTCCTCCTTGGCGTGGAGGCACTGGTCGGCAAACTGCTGGAAGAATCGGGGTGCCCATTGCGGGAAGCCATCGGGAAGGGATTGCCCAGCTTCGAGGCGTGCCACCGCCTTTTCGAGCAGGGTCAGGCCACGCTCGATCAGATCGTGTTCGGCTTTCAGGCGCTCGACGGATTTCATGGCCCTCACTCCTTCACAGCTTGTAGCCGATCTTGCGCAGGAAGTCCTTGCGCCACTTGATCTCGCCCTCGTCCTCAACGCCCTTGGGGGAGAAGCCGTCCACCACGCCCAGGATGCCACGGCCCTGCTCGGTTTCTGCCAGGACAACCTCGGTGGGGTTGGCCGTGGCGCAGAAAAGGCGGCACACTTCCGGCACCATCTTCAGCGTGTTCAGGACGTTGAGCGGGTAGAAGCCGTCGCCCAGGAAGATGATGAAAGAGTGCCCGGCTCCGATGGCGGCGGCGTTCTTCTTCGCCAATTCGGTCATGGCGGCGTCGGTGCCGGACCAGCGCACCAGGCACTTGCCGGACGCCTCGCAGAAGGCCAGTCCGAACTTGACGCCCGGCACGGCTCCGACCAGCGCCTCGTGGATGTCCTCCACCGACATGATGAAGTGCGTCTGGCCGAGGATGAAATTGGCGTCGTCGGGCTTCACGATCTTCACCGTCTTGAGTTGCATCGTCGGTCCCTCCGATCCTCTTTCCTGGACGGGGCAGTTTGCTTATTTGGTATTCTATCTGGATGCCGGGAAAGGACCGCCGAGGCCAAAATCGTCTGGCGAGGACAGGCTCGTTTACGTCCTGCGGTGCGCTGTCTTCAAGAAAAGCGAGGGTCTGCCGTGAAATGGTCTTCCCTGATGTCTCTGGCAATCGGTCTGGTAATTGGGCTTTCTGTTGGCCTCATGCTAACGCCTTTGATCGCCAGCGAGAATGATGTCAAAATCGCCCTGTGGCTCGAAGTCGTGCATCGGGTCTGTACCAGCGTCGGTGGCCTGGGCACCTTCGTCACGCTGATTATCGTCATGCGGCAATTTTACCTGCTGCGCACGCAATCCGATCTTGTGCAGAAGAACGTCGTCGCATCAATGGATGGACAGCTTTACTCCCGGCTGGATTCATTCAACAAGTTCATTGTCGAGCATCACAAGGAATATGCCCTGCTCGACCTGCCCTTTGAACGAGACGCTTCTCCCGATGATCGGCCCCAGCTACATCATTTGTGCGACATGGGATTCACGTTCTACGAGGAAATCTACAAGCACCATGTCCGGTACAAGCTGCTGGACACCGAAGATTGGGAAGAGTGGCGGCAGAACATGGTCCACTTTTTCAGCAAACCGTATGTGCGGGGGTACTGGAACACCGTTTCCGGTCGTTACGCCAGAAGTTTTCAGACATTCGCCAGTGATCTTGTTGCCAGAAGCGTTCCCCAATAGGAGCCGTTCAGTCAGTTGATGATCGTCACTGCGCCAACTATTTCAGGAGAACAGCAGCATGACCACGGGCGTCCGGGCCTGGATGCTGTGCCGCAGGCCGGTAGGCATGTGGACCCAGGTGCCTGCCTTGGCCTCCACGGCGTCGTCGCCCAGCGTCAATTTCGCCTCCCCCTGGAGGAAATGCAGGACGGCGGGCATCGAGGCGGTGAGTTCTGAAAGCTCCTCGCCCTGGGCAAAGCCGAAGACGACCGCCTTGAGCCGCTCCAAAGGCGTCCATCTCCTGCGGGTCGTAGCCGAGGGCCTTGGCGCTGTCCGGGCCGACCGGGAACTTCTTCTCTGCACCGGGCGAACCGGCGACGGCGGTAAACCGCTCGCCGGGGCCGATGGCGGGATCGCCGCAGTCACGAGGCTCCTTTCACCGATTTCCTGCTCTGGGCGGGCCTCCCAGGTTTTGCCGAAAAAATCGGCAAGCGTCGGAGAAAGTGGTTGACATCGGCCAAAGGCCGGGTACAGTTAGGCGGTTTTCATTTCCCCCAATCCAAGGACAACGAAGCCTTGCTGTGCGCACGAACGTGCAGCGGGGCTTTTTGCATTTCCTACTCAGCAAGGAGGAGGCCATGCTTGCCGTTCCGCCAGCGGGCACCGACCCTGACACGCAAAGCCTCGATTCGCAGGCCGCAACAACGACCTTGGCGGAGCGCCGTTTGCGCAGCAACCCGTACCTGGCGCTGAAGAACATTTCTTGTGACTTGCTCGACGGCGTGCTGGTCCTGCGGGGCTGCCTGCCGACCTACTACCTCAAGCAAATCGCTCAGGAGGCGGTCGCTCACCTGAAGGGGGTCGAACGCCTCGACGACCAGATTCAAGTCGTTACGCCCGCTTTCCCGTCACGCCAGGACTGACGCCGGTAACTGGTCCGGGGCGAAGGCTCTGGCGCTGCGGGCACGGGAGATGGGGTACGTCCAGAGGAGGCCGCCTTTCTTCTCTTGCGGGATGCGAGCCAGGCGCAGCGAAGAACGGCTACGAGGCGAAACCGCCTCCCGCCTGGGCGTCGCCCTGACCGGCAGCAATGGCCGGGGAGGACATCGTGTCGAGCCACGCCGCTACCCGTACAGCCCAAGAAAACCGCACCCACGGGACCACCAGCGAGCCAATAGGAGCCTTCCCACGGCCTTGCTTCGGCTCAGGGTCGTCCGTTGGGGAGCGGCTGGTGCGCAAGGTTGGAGAGGTCGTTGCCCCCGCCTGGGGTCTGACGGGGCGGTGGCGCAGGCGTTTTCTGAGCCGGGCCTTCGAGGAGGCCCTGGTCGCCCTGGGGGAGCGGATGTATGCTGCCGGCATAGATGACGGGCACCTGGGGGCGCAGATCGCCGCCCTGGACCTGCAAATCCGCCAGGTCCATGCGGCCACACCGGAACTCCAAAGGCTGCAATCCGAACGGCGAACGCTCCTGGTGCGCCTGGCCGCAGCCGCCTTGGAGGAGGACGCTCCCCTGCCGGGGGCCGACACGGAGTATGCAACGGCGAGAAAGGCCCAGGCGGCACTCGCCCATCGGGATGGAATCTGAAAAAGCACCGGCAGCACCGTATCGGAGGTCGCCCGAACGGCTGTCATTTCAACAGCAGCAGCATTACCAACGGCGTCTTCGCCTGGATGCTGTGGCGCATTCCCGTGGGCATGTGGACCCAGGTGCCGGTCGTTGCCCAGCGTCAACTTCGCCTCGCCCTGGAGGAAGTGCAGGACGGCCAGCATCGAGGCGGCGTGTTCGGAAAGCTCCTGGCCCTGGCCGAAGCCGAACACGACCGCCTTGATTCGGTCGTCGTTGAAGACCGTGCGGCTCAGGATGCCCTTGTCGGGCAGCAGAACCTCCTTCGCCAGATCGCTGATGTGCGTATAGGTCGTGGTCATCGGACGGCCCTTTCGACGGCGCACTTTGGTCATTTACGGACAGCCCCCTCTGCGAACCTGCAACGCCAGGGCCGCCTTCCTGGTACGGTTCGGGGCGGGGTACGCCCTTGCATTCCACGACCTGAAGGGTACAATCAGCGGAGGAAATCCTCGGACGACTAGGTGAAGGACAACCCGGCCCTGCCGGGAGGTTCGTCAAAGAGTAAGCCGACGTGGGGGAACGCCAAAAGGTGGCCCCCACGTCGGCTTTTTTCGCTTTCGGCGGCACCGCCGGGTCGCAAGCAGCAGGGAGGATGCCGTTGGACGACTCCGCTTCGATACTGCCGCAAGGCCCAGGCGTAAGCAGCGTCGCCATTCCGGTCCATCCTGCCGATCACGGTTCCGGCGAAGAACACGTCGCCCGACTGGTGGACCTCCGCAGGTTCGGACTGCTCCAGCGCTGGGACGATCTTCTCGATGAAGGCGTGGCTGCGGTCTTCTGCATAACGGATGGGGAGGCCGAGCTTGTGGGCCTGTGCTTTCACGCCGGGACGTTCACCCCCGCCGAGGCGGCGACGTGGCTTGCCGGGCGGGGCTTCAAGCCCCTGCTCTTCGTGCCCAACGCAGGTGAAACACCGCCGCCCCTGATTACGACGCCCTGATGTCCGCTCTTGTCGGGCGGACGACTTCAGGCCCATTCATCTCCTCACCCTGTCGAGCAAGGAGGGCAAGCATGTCCGACCCTCGACCCGTCCGCATCCTGATCGTCAGCCCGCACCAGGCGGACCAACACGTCCTGAGCGGAATACTCAAAAGCTCCGGGTTCGAGGTCCACGAGGCTGCCACGGCCGCCGAGGCGCTGCGCCTGGCGCTGGAGAAGCCCGACCTCATCCTCATCGACTTCGCCCCGTCCGACAAGGGCGGGCTGGAGTTCTGCTACCAGATCAAAGCCAGCCCCGCCACCGCCTCCATCCCCATCCTGCCCTTGTTCCTTGGCCCCGTCGAGAGTGGAGACGAGGAGCGGCGTGCGGCGGACGGCAGAGACGCCAACCCGGCCGCTGCGGTCGAACCGAGGGCGCTGATCGCCGCCATCGAAACCTTGCTGCGGGTGCGGGTGACGGAAAGGAAGTTCCAGGGGTTCCTGGAGGCGGCACCGGACGCTGTGGTCATCGCCAGCCCGGACGGCAACATCGACCAGATCAACGCCCAAACCGAGAGGCTGTTCGGCTACGGCCGGGACGAGTTGATCGGCCAACCCGTCGAGATGCTGATGCCGGAACGCTACCGCAGCCGGCACGCCGAACATCGTGCGGCTTACGTCGCCAAACCCAGCACCCGGCCGATGGGAACGGGCGTGGAATTGTACGGCCTGCGGAAGAACGGCGAGGAGTTTCCCGTCGAGATCAGCCTCAGCCCACTGCCCACCGAGGAAGGCGTCCTCGTCGCCAGCATCATCCGGGACATCAGCGCCCACCAGCAGTTGGAGGCGGAACTTCGGCGAGGCAAGAGAGAACTGGAGCAGGCCCATCGCCAGAAGGACGAGTTCCTGGCGATGCTGGCGCAGTGAACTGCGCAACCCCCTGGCCCCGATCCCCAACGCCGTCCTGGTCTTGCAGGATTTCAGCCCGGCGGACGTGGACTTGCAGTGGGCCAGGGATGTCATCGAACGCCAGGTCCAGCACTTGACCCGGATGGTGGACGACCTGCTGGACGTGTCCCGCATCAACCGGGGCAAGATCGACCTCCAGAAAGAGCGCATCCAACTGTCCCATGTGGTGGCCGACGCCGTGGAGGTCGCCCGCCCCAACATCGACGCCCGCAAGCATAAGCTGACGGTTTCGCACCCGCCCGAACCCCTGTGGCTTGAAGCCGACCCGACCCGGTTGGCCCAGGTCGTGGCGAACCTCCTCAATAACGCCGCCAAGTACACGGAGAAGGGTGGGCAAATCTGGCTGACTGCCGAGAGGGAAGGGGAGGCGGCGGTCGTGCGAGTGCGGGACACGGGCATGGGCATCGCCCCGGAGAAACTGCCTCAAGTGTTCGAGTTGTTCACCCAACTGGACCGTTCCCTGGACCGCTCCCAGGGCGGGCTGGGGATCGGCCTGACCCTGGCCCGCCGTCTGGTCGAGATGCACGGGGGCAGCATCCACGGCCGGAGCGACGGCCCCGGTCAGGGCAGCGAGTTCGTCATCCGCTTGCCCGCCTTGGGCCAGATCAAAGAAAGCACAGGGCCAAGAGAGCCGTTCGGCCCGGCGGTCGCTGCATCCCCGCCCCGGCGCATCCTCATCGCCGACGACAACGAGGATTTCGCCGAAAGCTGCGCCCGGCTGCTGCGGCGGAGAGGGGGGCACAAGGTCAAGGTCGTCTATGACGGCCCGGCGGCGCTGGAGGCGGCACGGGCCTTCCAGCCGGAGGTTGCGTTCCTGGACATCGGGTTGCCGGGGATCAACGGTTATGATTTGGCGCAGCAGTTGCGGAAAGAGCCGGGGCTGGAGGAGGTCTTGCTCGTGGCGCTGACGGGCTATGGCCAGGAGGAGGACCGACGCCATGCCCTGATGGTCGGCTTTGACGAGCATCTGACGAAGCCGGTGCGCATTGACTCTCTGCAAAGGCTGGTCGCAGAGAGGGCGGTGGCTGCCAGGGTGTAGTGCTTCTCACTCCTTGGGGCGCTGCTCCACGAAAGAGAAGCACGCATAGGGCACTCTGCGGGTGGCGCTGCCGTCCTCGAAGAAGAGGTCGGCCACTTCGACCGGGCCGTCCTCGCGCTCGACGACGTAGGGCTTGATCTGAGCTTGCAGGCGGGTGCCCTGGTAAACCACCAAGCATTTCAGCGGTTGTTTGGGAGAGATTTCCAGATCGGCCACCAACTCGACGCCAAACTCGATGGTGTGATACATGGCATTGCCTTCTGACGGTGCGGGGGGCCAATAACCAAGTCAGACGTGGAGGTATTGCCCTGGGGCTGTACCGCCACTGGCTACCTGTTCTTATGTCCGAGCCGCCGCAGATTTCACGATTCGGAACAAGAACTTTGGAAGTCCATAAATCTCTATCCTGGCCACGAAGCCAAGATGGTGGGCAAACCTCACGAGACGCCAGTGAGCATACCACTGCCGGCGGGCAACGCCTTTAACCCTTCGCTGGCGTGTTGCATCCATGATCTTATCCTCCCCGTAATACCGTTTATGTCTGCTAGAGCCAAGTCGTGGGTTGGCACCTGCGACCGGGACCGTTCCCAAGGAAGCCGGCTTCACCCCGCTTGACCGGATTTCACTGCGCACTGGACGCAGTAGCGGGCGTAAGGCAAGGCGTGAAGCCGTGCCTTGGGTATTTCCTTGCGGCAGCCCTCGCAGCGGCCAAACGTCCCTTGCCCGATCCGCCCCAGGGCGGCGGCGATCTCCTCCAGGGTTCCTTCTTCGTTTTCCAAGACGCTCATCGCCATGTCCTGCTCGAAGCTGTCGGTGCCGAGGTCCGCCATATGAAGCGGCACATGGGACAGGTTGCCGCCGGCCGCCCCACCTGGCTGGAGGGCTTCATCCGTCAGGTACGATACGTCTCCGGCCAGGCGTTTCTGCGCAGCCAACAGTTTCCGGCGATAGGTTGCGAGTTCGGCGCTGTTCATCGTGTTCCTCCGCCAAAGGGCTGCCAGCCATTCGGCTGCGCCTTTCCTGCGAAAGTTACCAACCACCACTTCGACAAGGTGAGTCGTCACGCAGGCGTCGTGCCGATTACGCTGCTCGGTTTTGGGGTAAGGGCGGGTTCCCCTCTGAAAAAGTTCGTGCGTTTCTCGTGGACTTCTTGACGGTCCACAACCACTTCTTTGGGACGCTGACGCCGATGCGCGCCTTTTCTCCCTTGACTGCCACGACCATTATGTGGATGTCGTCGCCAATAATGATCTCTTCCCCGACCTTTCGAGTTAGAACCAACATGCCGACCCCTCCCTTGTCGCCTGGGGTGACATGGCAAGCCGAGCCTGGGCTACGACCCGGCGCTCCTTCGGTGTGATTGCATCCACGTCCTCATTCCTTGGCCCAGGGGCGTCGTGGCCATCGCCTCAGATTCACAGCCTGTAGCCGATCCCCCGCAGGAAGTCCTTCCGCCACTTGATTTCGCCCTCGTCCTCGACGCCCTTCGGGGTGAACCCCTCGCTTCCTCAAGGAACGCATACATTCACGAAGCGGGCGCAGGTTGGACTGACCGCATAGCCCCAAGGGCAACCAGCCAGTCCAAACCTTGCCCGCCGTGTAGATCACTTCTTGGCGAGAATCTTCTCCTGGTTGCCGAGAATCTTCTCCTGGTTGCCGAGAATCTTGTCCAGCTTCGCCTGGTTTCCCTCGATCTTCGCTTGGTTGGCGAGAATCTTCGTCTGGTTGGCGAGGATTTTCTCCTGGTTGGCTACCACGGGGTCGTTCGCCATGATGAACACTCCTTGAACCGTGAGAACGGGTTCTGCTGCGGCCCGCACGGTTCAGGACCGCAGCCCATCCCATTCGCTTCCTCGATTGCCTGCTGTCATGCAGCTACGGTGCCGGTAAGTTCGGCTTCCGGGCGATGACCGTAACCTGTGTCGTCGGCTTGATTTCGGTGATGCCGCCAAGATGTCGGCCCATGCGCCTGCGTCCGCCCGGCGTCGGCTCCGCACGGTCGAGGACTGAACCCGCACACCCCGGAGCCAGGCCGGAGGCTCGTCGCAAGGGGGAAGCCCGGCACCGGGCCAGGTCGATTGCCAGGCAGGCCACGAGGGGCGCTTCGCCACGGGAGAAGAGCGTGGCTGCCCCTTGCGCCTCCTGTCGTTTCCCGGCGTCCGCCCCTTCGCCTTCGCCGCCCGCCAGCAGCGCTCGAACGGCCGGCCCAGGAAGAACTGCTCGAACGACGGGAAATCCTGATCGGCCACGTCGAGTCAGTAAGGGCGTGGGCGTTGCGCCGGGCCTTCTCGATCATGCCTCGCCGCACGGCAAGCCCTGGCCCGTCGGTTCCTTCGTGAGACTTCCCGACACCGAGAAGGGCAGGCCGTCCGGGTCGGCGTAGACGGCGAGTTTGGCCCCGAATGCGTCTTCTCGTGGCGGTTGGATGCAGGGTGTGCCCCTCGCCACCATGTCCCGGTGAAACGCCTCCACATCTTCCACCCAAAAGCCAAGCTGACAGCGGCCGGCGATCCAGCCTTGCAGGTCGCCAGCACCGCCGGGCCTGCTGGCGTAGTGCAGGGCCAGGGTCGTTCCCCCGTCGGCCAACTCCGTCCGTTCGGGGGATTGGAATGTCAGGGGCCACCCCAGCACGTCCCGATAGAGGGCGACCGAGCGATCCATGTCGCTCACGAACAGGATGACGTGCCTGAGCTTCGTCATTGGTCCTTCTTTCATCGGTTCGGCAGCACTCGCCGCAACCGCATCCGACTTGCAGGGCTTCCTTGCCGAGACGAGCGCCCCCTCAGTGCAGGAGGACGTGTGGTAGCTGGTCCAACCGTGGATGCGGCCCTCCACGAACCCGACCTCGACCAGCAGTTGCAGGAGCGACCGCCCCCACACGGCACCGGCGATTCAGTCCGACCACTCGCCCTTCTGCGCCATTTCCTCCGGCCTCACGTCGTCGTGCAGGAGGATGTCGGCCATCTGGAGGCGACCGCCGGGCGCAGCACCCGGAACGCTATGGCCAGGACGGCGGGCTTGGCGGGGCAGAGGTTGAAAACGCCGTTGGAGGTTGCCACGTCCACCGAAGCGTTCGGCATCGGCAGTTTCTCAATCCCAGCGTGCAGGAATTCGACGTTGTGCAGGCCCAGCAGTTCGGCGTTGCGGCGGGCCTTCTCCACCATCTCCTGGCACAAATCGACGCCGACGACCTTGCCTGTCGGCCCCACCCGGCGGGCGGCGAGCAGGCTGTCCATCCCTGGCCCGCTGCCCAGGTCGAGGACGGTTTGCCCTGGAAGGAGTTTGCTCAGGCCCAGCGGATTGCCCACGCCGCAGAAGGAATCCGTCACGGAGGTCGGCAGGGCGTCGATCTCGGTGGCGTCGTAGCCCAGCTTCTTGGCGCTGGCTGGGCCGACCGGGAACTTCCTCTCCTGTTCGGGCGAGCGGGCGACCTGGGCGAAGCGCCGTTCGACGGCGGCACGGATGGCGTCGGCGGCGTCGGTCATGGCCGCTCCTCCTGTTTTCGGGCGCATCTGCTGTTTGTCCCCGGTAATTGTAGTTGTTCCCGGTGGCACGATGGGCCGGCCACGTCCGCCGGCGCTGCGCCGACCGTTGCTCTCGTCAGGCGTGTCCCTCCGCTCATCCCCCGGCGGCTATGCGTACAATGCCAGTGGTCAAGTCGAATCCGATGGCCGGCTCCTCAGCTTCCGTCACCCTAGAAGTGGGCAGCGACCAGCCCCGTTCCGGGCCGGTCGTGCAGAGGAACGGGCGGCACCAGGAAATGGCAACATGGAGGGTCAACGATGCAAGAGCGAGTAAAGGTCTTCACGTTCGTCAGCGGCCACGGCGAGACAATCGTGGAGCCGCCGCACGAAGACCGCATCAATCAGTGGCTCTCGACGGTCAAGGGGCGGGTGGTGCAGGTCAGCCAGTCCGAAAGCGAGCGTGCGGCGGCGGGCCACCACATCACCGTCTGCGTCTGGTACGTCCCGGACGAGTCAACCATCCCCCACCCCCATGAAGAAGCAGCCAGGCGGACAGGGCCGAGCGAAGGACATGACCCTCAAGGCTGATGAGGACATCCCCAGGCGGGCGGAGGCCGTCGCCCAGGAGGAGGATGAAGGAGCGTCCGGCGGTGACGGCTGTTGCGTTCTTCTTTGCCCGTGCGACCATGCCGGCTTCGTGGACCTGGGAGAGTTTCCCTCCCCTCCCAGGCGGTCTAACCCAACTTCACGGCGGCCTATGCGCCCATTATCCAGACGACTTCGTTTCTTGCTCGCCTCAGCAGGTTGATGACGCTGGACAGGCCCTCCCGGTCGAGGTTCTTGGCGAGCGTCATGCACTCGTCGATCTGTTCCTCCAGCGTCTCCAGGCCACGCACGCCCTTACGAGGGGCCGCAGCGTGGGCGGCGGTCGGCTCGGCGGCCCGGCTCTCCGTCTTCGCTGCGCCGGATTTCTTGCGCTCGGCTTGGCGGAGGTTGCTCTTCACGTTGGAAAGGTTCTGCTTGATCCGCTTGGGCACTTCCTTCTCGCCCGGATGGTCCTTCAGCCAGCGGGCCAGCACCTCGTCGTTGCTCCGGCCTTCCAGCCACTTCGGGTTCTCCTTGAACACCTGGCGGAAGTAGCCGCTGATGGTTTCGCCTCCCGGCTGGCCGTTTTCCTGCTCCGTGGCGGCCTCTGTGGTTTGTTTGTGTTTCGACATTTCCCCTCCATTTCAAATACGACATTGCTGGGTTTCAAGGACATGCGGCATTGTATAAGAGTCCATTGGTTTCGCAAGCGGGGGAAGAGGTTTTTCAGTGGGTTGTCAAGGCATGACCTGGCAAACGACGGGTCGGTCTTGCTTGTCGGAAACACCCTTTCCATGCCGGCGACTGAGCAGGCTTTGCTTCACGAACTCCCTGCGCTGATCCTCGATGATCTGGTCCTTCGGGAATCTTTGGTAGTGGTCTTGTTGGACGTGACAGCGGCTTGTTGACGGAGACGTGGCTATCTGTATACTGCCAACATTGTCGTCGGCCTTCGCCCGAACAGGGACCGCCATGACCCATAGCAAGATCGCCAGCCGCTTCGTCGTCATCGGTCGAGCCGTACCCGCCGGCAAGAAGACCCGTCGGGAACTCCCTATCCAACGGGCCGCCGCAAGGCGCATCGTCGTTATCAGAAACGGCGAGATGATCGGTAGCAGACCAGGCCGCTGAGTCGCCTGAAGGCGCAGGGTCATTGATCGTCGCCGGGCATCTCCTTCAGCCGGCCGACCCGCTCCTTCATTTCTCGCCCCGGCGTAAAGACAACGACCAGTTTCGCCGGCACCTTCACGTTTTCGCCGGTGCGGGGGTTGCGGGCCTTCCGGGGCTGGCGTTTCCTGACCTCAAACACCCCGAAATTGCGGAGTTCGATGCGCCCCTTCTCTACCAGCGTCTCCGTGATGCCGTCGAAGACCCGCTGGACGGTTTGCAAGGCCAGGACGGACGTGATGCCGAGTTCCTCGGAAATCGCCTTCGCCAGTTCCTTTTTCGTCACAAGCCACCCCCGCCCGAACGGGCTGAAATCCGTTGTCCTTCGAGCGGCATCGTAACCCGCCAGGAGTCGGGCCGCAATTCTCGAAATCGAAAGAGTTTTCGGTTCGCCCCGTGAAGCGGCCAGGGCTATGACCGGGAACCGCCGTAAGGGCCGCAGGGACGCCCTCCGGTGCGGCGTTTTTGAGTCTCGCTGGTTGCTGAAACCAACTGGTGATGAGCGAAACGAAAAGGCGACCCGATGCGCTGGCGATGAAACGGGTTGGCGAAGCCACCCCATCCGAAGGTGCGCCCGCCTTCCGCTGAAGAGCAGGAGACACGCCTGGCATGGATGGACACTCAAGGGGTGTGCGTTTGCGGCACGCCCTCCCGCCTTCGGCACAACCTGTTCGTGCCTCCGCCGGCGGCAGGGTCGAACTCTTCCTCGGCCATAACTCCTTCATGCGCAGTCGTTTCTGGATGGGAAAGCCGTGTGTAACCCGGAAGGGCCAGTTTGCGGCGCAATTCTTGCTCGATGCGCCGCCGAAGTCTCCGAGCGGGGGCGAGGACGATCCTTGAAGTGCTGAACGGGACCGACATCAAGAACGTCGTCGTGGCCTTCGGCAAAACGGACAATCACGGCTCCAACGCCTTCGCCATTTCCTGACGTTCTGGAGCTTGGTCAGCGGGCGGAAGGGGCGCATGGCGTTCAGCAACGCCTCCGATGACGAGAAGGAATTGCTCCCGTTCACGAACCTGGGCCACTCGTGACCGACCTGCTCGTCGAGGGGCGAGGGGTTGGAAGCGGTCAAGGGAATACGGCTGTCCGCTTGCTGAGGCCCGTTGTTGGAGGGCCGGGCGATGGGTTTCCTTCCGTTCGTGAATCAAGGCGGCCGGAGGATTGTCCGATGGCATCGGCTTGCCCTCGCCTGGATCGCAGTCGTTTTCGCTTGCGTCCTCGGCTATGGGGCCATGTCCTATGCTCTCACGGGCGACTTCTGGCGTGACTCCATCGTCGCCGTTTGGCTCGGCGTGTTCCTGGCTGCGTGCGTCACCGTTCGTGGCTTGCTTCTCCCTGTTGAGCAGTTGCCGTCCAGTCAGTCCAGGTCTTCGTCATGCGAAGGGCGACGTATTTATTGAGGTCAGAATAACAGGTTCATGTGGTGAGGCCGCCTGGTCTACGTTCGGCCTCTTCAGCCTGTTTGCGATCCTGACAGGCGATTCGCCAACCTAGAATTGCTGTCCCGGAAGGGGCCGAAGCGGGCGGTCCTTCGGGCGGAAGCGGCGAGGCGTGGGTGATCGTCGGCCCCCGCTTCGGTGCATGTCCGGCCTGCTCGAAGGTCGGCGTTGGTAGGGGAGGACGCTATGACTACGGCACCAGCCCCGAAACTCATGCCGGTGTTACCCCGGCCCGGCCAGAGAGTGCGGTGGCGCTGCCCCCAGGAAGCACGTCGCTGCGGCTGGGAGGCCGTTTTCGGCTCCGGCCCCTTCGAGGTCGTCGGCCTTGTGGACAGAGGCGAGCGGGGGTTGGCGGCCAACGTCGTTCTCCACACCGGAATGGGGGAGCGAGAGATTCCTGAAGTCTGGCTGGCGCTGGCCGACGAACCGGAGGACGGCACCAGTGGCAGGAGGGCGGTGCCGGCGACCCAATCGTAGCCGACCCGTCCTTGCTGCGAAGAGAGGCAGCGAGAAATGAAATCGTGCCGGTGGGTCCGAAGCCGGGAACCAAATTCAAACTGAAAACCATACGACCGGCGACCCAAACAAAGTGAAGGAGAGCAACATGATCCGGTATGCACTGATGGTTCTGGCGATGGGTTGGCAGGTCGGAGCGGCCGGCCCTGTCGTCGCAGCCGACATCCCGGAAAACCAGGCCATCAAACAGGACAGGAAGAAGTACGAGGGGACGTGGCGGGTGGTGGCGCTCGACGTGAACGGCGATAAAGCGTCGGAAGCGGACGCCCGCAAGATCACGGTCACGAACGGTGCGGACGGCACCTGGGCGGTGAAGGCCGACGGCAAGGAGGTCTGGAAGGGGACGAGCCAGATCGACCCGATGAACCAGCCCAAGACGATTGATTTCGTGCCGACCGAGGGAGCGAATGCGGGGCAGACCTACCTCGGAATCTACCAGATCGAAGGGGACGCCCGGAAGCTGTGCTTCGCCCCGCCCGGCAAGGACCGGCCCACGGAGTTCGTCTCCAAACCAGGGAGTGGGCACATCCTGGTCGCTTTTGAGCGTGAGAAGAAGTGAGCCGTCCTGACACCCTTCCAGCAGCCGGGGCGGGTAAAGAGCCTGCCCCGGCCCACCGCCCCTCAGCGTGAGCCGACGCAGAAGAGGACGTGGCCCAGCGTGGCATCCGCCCGATTACACTGGTCCGTGTTCGAGTAAGGGCAGTTTTCCGTTGAAGGTTTCCTTGAGCTTTTTTTCGTGAACTTCTTGACGGTCCACAACCACTTCTTTGGGGGCGCTGACGCCGATCCGCACTTTTCCTCCCTCGATTGCCACGACCAGTATGTGGATGTCGTCGCCAATAATGATCTCTTCCCCGACTTTTCGAGTCAAAACCAACATGCGGACCCCTCCCTCATCACCTGGGGTGACATGGTAAGCCGAGCCTGGACCGCCCTACGAGGCGGTTCCGAGGAACATCAGTTTGAGGAAGATTGGAATAAACCGCCGCCGTGGCGGGCATCTTGTCCCAAACAAGACAGGCGGCATGATCCTGGTGAACCAGGCAGCGAGTGGAGTGTGGGGCACTGAAGCAAGTTCAGTCCACACCCGGCATGGTCCACTATATTCCTGAGCTTGTCAATCCCAAAATCCTTTTCACCGGCGCTTCCTGTGTTCCTTTACCACAGCCCAGGAAACAACCTGTAACGGACCCGCTGGGTGTACTCCTTGTACCCCGCCAACTCGGCCTGCAAGGTCTGATCTTCCCACTGCGCCCGCAGGATCAACACGAGACACGAAAGACCGGCAGGGATCAACGCCCACAAGGAACCCAGGGTCAAGGCGATGCCCGCAGTCAGGGGAAAACAGGACGCATAACCGGGATGCCGCACGAAGGCGTAGGGGCCGGCGTCGATCACCCTCTGGCCCCGATCCGTCTGAATGCGCACGGTCGGCTCGAAGAACTTGTTC
Organism: uncultured Planctomycetaceae bacterium; assembly: GCA_963823075.1. Taxonomy (GTDB): domain Bacteria; phylum Planctomycetota; class Planctomycetia; order Gemmatales; family Gemmataceae; genus UBA4732. The sequence goes on along the minus strand of CAWGKE010000010.1, from coordinate 146,830 downwards.
ACGGCCTGCGCCCAGGTGAGGAGGACCATGCCGAGCAGCAGAAGACCATAGCCGAGGGCGCAGGCCCACCACGGCAGGGGGAGCCAGTGAAACCGCCCGTCATCCAATGCGGCCACCGGGAAGATCGCCAGAAACGCCGGCAGGAAGAGGCCGAGCAGAACTTTATCCCATCGCTTCGTCCCCCGATGCGGGTTGATCCGGGCCGCCACGAGTTCGGGGTTCACCCGCCAGACGTAGACGGTAATCACCACGCACGACGCCACCATCACGAGAACGAACAACCACCCCTTCGCCCACGTCCAGGTGCCGGCCGGTAGGAACAGGAACAGGGCGAAGAACAGCGGCGTCCCCAGCACGGTCAGGACCAGGCGGCGTCGATTGATCCGCCCGGCATTCTGATTCAGGTTTTCGGCAGTGGTCATTCAACACCTGACTCGGCGACTCGTCACACCGGGTTTCAACTCGACCGTGAGGCAACATCCGGCCCGGTGGTCATTTTACCAACTCACATTCTGCGAACCCGCCCTGCGGTGAAGGTGTCCTCCCCTTCATGGACACGAACCTCCTCGACATCAAGTTTGCCCGCATCGGCGCTCGGCTGAAGGTCGCCGACCGTCCGTCCAGGCGCAGCCGCACGCCGGGCGTCGTCTCCCTGGACGTGCAGGCCGACCGCAAGGGCGAGTTCTTCGAGATCGTCCGGCAGCCAGGGACCGAGGCCGAAGTCGCCGTCCTCGACGTGCAGCCCGCCGACCGCCATCTGCTGCTCCTGGTGCGTGAAGGCAAGGACAAGAGCAAGTTCCTCTGCGGTCACGACGAGCGCCACTGGTTCGTCGCCGGCATCCCCGAAAGCGCCCCGGTCGGCACCGTCCGCCAGGCCAAGGAAGCCCTCAAGCCCGCCGAGGTTCGGGCCGCCCAGGCTCGCCGTGGGCTGCGGGCCGAGGCACGCAACCGTCGCAAGAATAGCGCCTACCGCCGGCAGGGCGAGTGGTTCTTCCTCCCTGTTCCCGGCTTCGCTGTGGACGAGAAGCTGGTTCTGCCGAACGAGCCGCTGCGCCGGGGCAACGGCGGCAAGCCGCATTGGGCCGAGTTCTGCTACCGGACGGGCGGCGAGACGGTCCATGTTTGCTCTCGTTACCCCAACGGCGTCACCGAGGCGCAGTACCAGGGCATCCTGGCCGGCAGCCCGAAGGCGAAGGGCTGGGGCTGGCGCACGATGCGGCGCAATCCGGGCGTGTACGTCCGGGGCCGGGTCCGACACGCCGACCACGCCACCATCACGCTGCACGGCTGGCACCGGGTCTTGATGAACACGGAGGGGCAGTCGAAGGCGATGAAGAACGTGGCCTTTCTGGATTGACTCTCGGACAAAGCGGAACGACAACAGCCCGTGGCGGCGACCTGCTGCTACGGGCTTCTTTCATTCGTGGAAGACGCCCGACCTGGAGAAAACGATGGATCGCAACCTGGTGACGGTCAGCAAGTTCCTGGCAAAGCATCTTCGCCATGCCCCGGACGCCCTGGGATTGACGCTTCAACCGGGAGGATGGGTGTCCGTGGACGACCTCCTGGCCGCAAGCGAACGGGCCGGATTCACGATCAGCTACGATGAATTGATCGAGTGCGTCGAAACAAACGACAAGAAGCGGTTCTCCTTCGATGACAGCGGCGATCTCATCCGGGCCAATCAGGGCCACAGCGTCGAGGTAGACCTTCAACTGGAAGAGAAACAGCCTCCCGATGTTTTGTACCACGGCACGGTGGAGCGATTCCTGGCGTCAATCCTGACCGAAGGGTTGAAGAAGGGCAAACGGCACCACGTCCATCTCTCCAAGGACGTGGAGACGGCTCGGAAGGTGGGTGCGAGGCGTGGCAAGCCGGTCATTCTCCAGGTGGACGCCGGGAAGATGCACGGCCAGGGTTTCAAGTTCTTCCTGTCCGTCAACGGCGTGTGGCTCACCGACGCTGTTCCTGCGGATTTTTTGACGAGGTTGTGCTGGAAGGCGTCTGGTGGGGTGTTTCCAGAAACGGCAGGTGGTCCTTGGAATCCCGTATCAGCATGATCGCCCTCGGCGTCCGAGATTTGCCCCGTTCGGTGAAATTCTACCGAGATGGTCTGAGGTTGTCGCCCTCCTCTGCCAGCAATGAGAGTATCGCCTTTTTCAAGACGGGTGGAACCGTGCTGGCCTTGTATCCCTGAGACAAGCTGGCGGAAGACGCCCAGGTGCCGGACGAAGGGCACGGATTCCGGGGCGTGACCCTGGCGCATAATGTGAGGGAGCGAAAGGAGGTCAGCGAGGTTCTGGCGCTGGCCGCCGCATCGGGCGGGAAGGTCGTCAAGCCCGCTCAGGATGTCTTTTGGGGCGGGCACAGCGGTTATTTCGCCGACCCGGACGGCCACTTGTGGGAGGTCTGTTGGAATCCGCATTTTCCGCTGGCCGACGATGGCAGCGTTCTTATCCCCTGAAAAGTCATGCTCACCCGCACCCTCGCCATCTTGATGTTCGACGACGTGGACGTGCTGGACTTCTGCGGCCCATTCGAGGTCTTCTCGGTGGCCAACCGCTTCACCGACTCGCCCGCATTCAACGTCCTGACCGTGGCGGAAAAGGCCGGGCGGGTCGTCACCCGTGGCGGCCTCAGCGTCAACCCACACCACCGCCTGGCCGACTGCCCCCGACCCGATCTGCTCCTGGTCCCCGGCGGCCAGGGCACCCGCAAGGAGATGCACAACTCGGCGCTGATCGACTGGATCGGGCAGGCGTCTGTGCAAGCCGAACTGGTTACGTCGGTCTGCACCGGGGCCTTGCTCTTGGCGAAAGCCGGGCTGCTCGACGGCCTGGAGGCGACCACCCACCACGGGGCCATCGACTTGCTGCGCCAGACCGCTGCGAAGACGATGGTTTATGCCGACCGCCGCTTCGTGGACAACGGGCGGGTGGTCTGCTCGGCGGGGATCGCAGCGGGCCTTGACATGAGCCTGCACGTCGTCGCCCGGCTGCTGGGCGAGGACATTGCAGCGAAGACGGCGAAGCAGATGGAGTATCCGTGGCAGCCGGTTCCGTTGAGACATCCCTGATGGCCGCCCTGCCAGGAGGTACGGGCATGTCTGAAACCACCACCTTTGGTCCCTGCCTGGAAGGGGTGCCATACGCCGACCGGCCGGCGGCCTATGCAGTGGTAGCCGGCGAGAACGGTACGGTCGCAGCGGTGAAGGGCACGTCGGGAATGGTCGGCCTGCCCGGCGGCGGCTCCCTGCCGGGCGAAACCGCCGAGGAGACGGTCAGGCGGGAGGTCCGTGAGGAACTGGCCCGCAGCGTCCGGCTGATCCGAACCATCGGAGCGGCCACGCAATACTTCTACGCTGTGGACGACGACTGCCACTACAGGATGTCGGCGGTGTTCTTCCTCGCCGAGTTCCCTGATGACCCCACCGGACAAGGCGAGCATGACCTGTTCTGGTTGCCGCTCGCCGAGGCAGACAAGGCGTTCTTTCACCGGAGCCACGCCTGGGCCGTGCGGCGGGGCCTGGAGGCGGGCAAGGCGGATGCAGGCATGAAGCTTGCCGTCCGGCCTGAAGTTGCCGCCGACTACGAAGCCATCCGGCACATCAACCGCCTCGCCTTCGGCCGGCATGATGAAGCCCGGTTGGTGGACGCCCTCCGGGACGGCGGTTATCTCCGGGTGTCGCTCGTCGCCGAACGAGCCGGTCAGGTCGTCGGCCACATCCTCTTCAGCGACCTGCCGATCATCACCGAGGCGGGGACGGTTCCGGCCCTGTCCCTTGCGGCGCTGGCGGTTCTGCCTGTATTCCAGAAGCAGGGCATCGGCTCGGCGCTGGTGCGCAGGGGCCTGGACGAGCATGGCGCTGGAACTGGCGCTGGCGCGCTGGGCGGCGTGGCAGGTGGGGTGCAGTACGCGCCGCCGTTCGGCGCGTGGTCGTGAAGCTGGTGAGGCGGGCAAATCATGGCCTTCCGACGACTGACACTCATCGTGGTGGACGGAATTTTCGCCGTGTGCAGGCTGGCACCGGATGCCCCGATCCCTGGCTGGTCCACCGCAGGCGACTTCTTCTCGATCACCCGCACTGCCGACGAGCTTTCTGTCGTCTGCCCGGAGGAGGCCGTTCCAGAAGGGGTGAAGTGCGAGCGGGCCTGGCGCTGCTTGCGAGCCGCCGGGGCCATCCCGTTCTCGGCGGTCGGCATTCTTGCTTCGTTGACGGCTCCACTGGCCGAGGCCGGGATCAGCGTCTTCGCCATTTCGACGTTCGACACGGATTACCTGCTCGTGAAGGCGGAAGACCTGGGGAGGGCGGTTGACGTTCTGCGGCGGCGGGGCCATACCATCCAGTGGGCGATACCGTAGTCAAAGCCCATGCACCACGATGCCAGGACCAGCGCCATGAGACTAAAGATCAAGGTCTACTCCGATTACGTCTGACCGTTCTGCTACCTGGCGGAGTTTCCGCTGCAAGAGGCCGTCCGGGGAAAGGATGTCGAGGTCGAGTGGATGCCGTTCGAGCTTCGGCCCGAACCGCATTCGACGCTGCGGCCCGAAGGCGACTACCTCCAGCGGGCGTGGACGCAATCGGTCTACCCCCTCGCCCGTAGGATGGGCGTGCCGATCACGCTGCCGCCGGTGTCGCCGCAGCCGCACACCCACCTGGCCTTCGAGGGCTTCCAGTTTGCCAAGGAACACGGCAGGGGCAACGACTACAACCACCGAGTCCTGAAGGCGTTCTTCGTGGAGGGGCAGGACATTGGCCAGATCGACGTGCTGACGAAGCTGGCGGGCGAGGTCGGGCTGAACGGGAAGGAGTTCGAGGATGCCCTGCGCACCCGGAAATATCGACAGGCCCATCAGCAGGCCCTCCGGCACGCCTACGAGGAGGCTGGCGTCACCGGGGTGCCGATGTTCGTGATCGGCAGCCAGGTGTTGACCGGCTTGCAGGACCGGGAGACGCTGGAAGGCGTGATCGTGGAGGAAAAGCCACCGCCTCGGTGAAGGACGAGCGGGGATGCTGCCAGCGCCACCCTTATGCTGACGACATCCAGGTGCGCTCAAAAACCAGAAGCCAGCAGATAAATAAGGTATGCAATCGTTCCATCACTTCACGGAGGCCAAGGATTCCAGCAACAAAGTCAAGGCGATGACCGATCTCGTGGACGCCTTGAAAGCGGTTCTGGATCATTACGGCATCGCCACACGCCGGGTTATCTGGAAGCGCCTCACCACGGCGAAGGGACACGAGTTGATGGAGAAGCTGCTGCGCAACCCCCGGACGTACCTTTCCACCAGCGAAATGCGGAAACTGGTCGAAGGCGGCTGAAACCGAAGCAGTAGAAGGCCGGTGTGCGATGGCAAAGAAGAGCATCAGCAGGACGAGGGCGATCCGCAATGCCCTGGCCCGCCTCGGAATGCAGGCCAGCCCGAAGCAGGTTGTCGCTGCCCTTGCGGAATTCGGGATCGACGTGAACGAAGGGCTGGTGCGCCAGGTCAAGATGGACATGCTGAAGCAAGCCGCCAAGAGCGAGCGGCAACGGGTGAGGACGCCGCAGATCGAGCGGCCCCAGGTGCGGTGTCCTCCCAAGGTGCCGCCTCGACGGAGCCATCGCTCGTAACCCCGGCAAGAAGAGCCTCGTTGCGCACAATCTCGCCGCCCTCATCCTCACGCCGCCCTCGAAAACAGCAGGTTCAACTGCCTCAGCCGCTCTCGATAGCGCTTGTCGCAGGCCAAACGCCTGCCTTCCATGACGAAATCGAGCCAGTCGTCGCTGGTGGAGTCCACAGGACTGACTTCCAAAGACAGATATGAAATAGATACAGGGTGTGGTGTGTGTGGAGCCGATTCCTCGAACCGCACCCCCGGCCCGCAAATATAGAAGTTCCCGTGCCGGTAGCCGGTCGCCGTGTCGCTGAAGTAGTTCTTTTGCTTGAGCAGCAGCCCCTTGTCCACCAGCAGTTTCCGCACGTCGTGCTGCTTCTGCCTGGACCGGCCCTTGATGCCGACCTCTTCCATCAGCCTCCCCACCATGCTTTCGGCCAGTTCGTTGTTGCACTCCACGAAGGCCAGCACCTTCTCGATCAGCGCCTTCGCCTGGTCGTGGCTGCAATGCGCAACTTCAACAAGCTCCGGGACAAGGGCCAGTAGGGAAGCCGTCCACGTCAACTTCAACTCCGGCACCACCGCCTGCCTGTGCTTGTCCCAGGTAGCCGGGTCGTGCAGCTTGAAGCCCCGTCTCGACCATGCTTCCACGGCGGCTTTGAGCTTGGCCTCGCTCGTCGCAGGGTCTTTTTGGTAGCCGTTGTACTTCCAGACGGCATCGACCGCAAAGGCCGTCACGCGCTGAAGCTCCCCGAAGTCGTCGGTCAGTCGGTCGCTGAACTCGGTGTGCTTCAGCGCTTGCAGCCGGTCCTCGACCCAGGCCACGGCCTCGTCACGGCTCAAGCCTTCGTATTTCAAAATGCGCAGCGTCACGATGACGTATTTCCCGATGGTGTCGTCCTCCGGCACGTCGAGTTCCGACCAGAAGCGGACCAGCGCCGAGGCGCACCGGCCCTTGAGACTGCCGATGCTGCCCATGCCGCCGGGCGAGGGCCGCTCCTTCTTGGCGGTCTTCTTCTCGGCGGCGGGCTTGGCTTCTGTCGCCGGTTTATCGGGACAGCGGGCCACGGCTTCCCGGAGGACTTGCTCGAAGACCTGCTCGTCATATTGCGTGTCCGAGAAATATATCCAGTTGAGGTAGGCGGCGCAGGAGTGGGTTTCATAATATGTGCGGCGCTTCTTGCCCTGGCATTTCTCCATCCGGTACTTTTCAACTTTTCCGAGGACGCCGCCGCCGATTACGGTGATCTTGTCGGCACGCAAAGGCGCAAATATCTGCGGCGAACTCGACGGATATATTTCCATCCGGCTGAAGTCGTATTCGGGCAGTTCTTGCTGGAGGGCGTTGCGGACCTCCTTCCCGACTCCCTCGGCCTGGGCGATGGGCAGATAATCCGGGAGCCAACCGAAGAACTTCACGGAGCCGTTCCTGGGGTTTATTTCCGGGGCGAAGCGCAGGTGGGCGAACCGCTTCGTCAAGACCTGGCCGACCTTGACGGCCATGACGACGTGGTATTCGCCGGGAACCTCGCCTCCGTGCCGGTCGCAATCCACCGTCACCTGCATGGTCATCCGGCCCTTCTTCACGCCGAAAAAGCGATCCCCAGCCAGGTGCGTGGTCAGCGTCGGCGTGGAGATTTCACTTTTCCAGGTGGCCCGCTGGCGCTTGCCCTCGACCTGCGCCTCGGTAATGTAATGGTCCTCGTGCGAGCCGTCCCACACCATGTACTCCAGCAGCCTTGTCGCCTCCTTCTCGGCGAAGGCCGTGATCGGCTCCGTGTCGTCCATGTTATAAAGGTTGCAGGTGACAAGCTGCCCGGCTTGGTCCAGGCGATATAAGGCCCACTGGTCCGTGGCGTCGGGGCCGAAAAGTTGAAATTTGCAACGAAGCTGCTCGCACTCGTCGGGCGGGACCGGCTCGATATATTTCGGCCTACATTTGGGTTTATCAAATATGAGGGTAATGGTTCCGACCGGCGGGGCGTGCTTCTTCAGGCGGCGGTGCGCCTTGAGGATTTGCTTTTCCGTCCGATGGTGATTCGGGACTTTCGACCAGGCGTAGTAATTCGTCTTCCCGTCCATGTACCAGTATTATAGTGTCGATCATTTCAAAAAATGTGGTAAGAAATACATTTTTTTCTTTGCACCGACACTATAATATAAGTGGTGAACGTGTAGTAGTGATTCACCATCCATGTGGCTCCGGGTTCGCTAAGCAGGCCCGGAGCTTTTTTCATTTCCTGCTTTTTCCAATCAGCCCTTCTTTCGACTTTGGAATGCGGGTAAACTCGACAGGCATGAAAGCCAAGTCTTTCGCCAAAGGAAAGAAGGAGAAGTCATGAACGCCGACGAACTGAATGAATCTATGGACGACGCCCTGGAAAACAGCCCACTCATCAACACCGTCGGAGACGCCTTCCCTGCCTTGACCATTGAGGCGGAACGGGTCTACCGTCCAGGCTGTGAACCGGGCGGCATCATGTCCGCTCTGATGCTGGGCGCAGCGGAAGACAAAGGAGCCGAGTTGCCCAAGACCGACATCAAACTGACCATCAGCGGCTCCTTTGAGGGTCCGTCCTATTGGGACGAGGATTCGCCCGACGAAGCCGATGGCGGGCTGTATATGTTCCTCCTGTCCGTTTTGCTGGGCCACCAGGCTGCCCTCGACCACCACGCTGCCGGCTTCAAGAAGTGGCATGAGGCCGACGAGGAAGGTCGCAAAGCCCTGCGGCAGAAGTGGCAGTCAGAGTCCATCGAGGAACTCTTGGAGAACCCATGAACAGGGACATCTGCCTGGGCCGTCCGCCCGTTCATATAGCCACGGGCCAAGGAAAGGCCCTGCCGAGTTGCGCTTACTGGCCGCACTGCGTCCGGCCTGCCGATTATTACCAGCGTGCTTACCCTGTCGAGCGGCGGAAGATCGAGAAGGACGGCGTGCCTACGACGGCATCTCTGGAACTGGCGTGGAAGGTGGCGGACGGGGAGGAGCGGTCGGCTTTTGCCTCCTCGCACTGGCCGGAGCTTGTGGCTGCGGCCAACGGCGAGGACTGCAATGATTACTGACAGGGATTATCGAGGAGCCAGAGGATGCGTACTTTCGAGGAGTATGAGAAAGACTGCGAGTTCGAGGCGGTAATCGAGTCATTAGCCGGCCGCCATCCTGGTACAGTGGATTACGACTCCCGTGACGATGATCGGTTTGATCTGCTCGATGAGAACGAAAAGGTCATTACAACGATCACAGAGATGGAAATGACGAACACATGGAATGAGGTCGAAAGCGGCGACGGTGGGTTGGTGTGAATGCTGCCGTCAAGGAATCAGAGGTTAGCGCCTTCGTGCGCTACCTGTCCCCTTAGCTGGATAACTTATCCAACCGACTACGGACGCTCTTTCGTCGGTAATTGAAGGCCGTGGCGATCACGCAATGATCGCCGATATGTTTACCAAAGAGGAGAACTAACCATGCGACCGCTGCCTATGATTTCCCGCTCGTGCGGCGAGTGCCACGAGTGTTGTGTCGCTTTCGCACTCATCCCGGAACCGCCCTGGTGGGACGAATATAAGCCCGTGGGCGCTTCCTGCCGTTATTTGTGCGTCGGCGGTTGCGCCATCCACGACTCGCCACGGCCGGAAATATGCACTCAGTTTCGCTGTTTTTATCTTGAAGGATTGGCCCCGAACCGTCCCGATCAATGCGGCTTGATATTTCACCGGGCAAGCAATGAAACAGTGAAGCTCCTGCCGGTAGAGGGCAACGTCATAACCGTAACCGAAACAAAGCCGCAAGCCATTATGGCGGTAGAGTCCAAGAAACTGCGCTATTGGTGGCGAAAAATGCAGCATCCCGTCTTACAGGTGCTACCATACGGATTTGATTGCAACGATGAAGGCGCTATGATGCGTACTATTGGCGGGCGGGATATATGTGTCGGATGGAAAGACGATCCATCCTATGCGCATGCCGTAATCGAATGGTGGCGGCGAAACTGAATAGTGGGCGGACACAGGAGGATACACTTCCGGCAAGCAACGCGCAAAGTGTATTCTCCCTGCTCATGCGCCTAAACCACCACGCCACGAACCGCCACCATTAGGCGCTGCCCATGAGGGGAGTCACGCCTGGGCGTTCGTCGGCATTCATCGCCATCACACTGCCATGATTGGCGATGAACGCCCGGCGAAGCTTCTCCAGTGCCTTTTGCATTAGGGGTTCCCTTGGGAGCGGAATCGTCAGGCCGTCAGGCCCTCCCGCTTCTTCCAGGCCCTCCCCAGGGCGTCGGCGGCCCGGATGGCGTCGGCCACCATGTCGGGCCGGACCTCGAACGGCTCGTTGTGGATGGTTTCGCCCTTCGCCGTCGCCCGGTTCGCTATCTGATTGAGCAATTCCGCCGGCAGGTCCGTCAAGCCGATCTCAACCAACGTCACCGGCAGGCCGACCTCGGCAGCGAAGTGCAACACCTGCTCCAGCACGGAGCGGGGCTGACCTTCGAGGACCAGTTGCACCAGCAAGCCGTAGGCCACCTTCTCGCCGTGGAAGTAGGCGTGCGTGGCCGGTGCGGCGGTCAGGCCGTTGTGGACGGCGTGGGCGGCGGCCAGGCCCGACGACTCGAATCCCAGGCCGGAGAGCAAAGTGTTCGCCTCCACCAGCCGCTCCAGGGCGGGCGTCACCACCTGGGTCTGCACGGCCCGCAGCGCCTCGGCCCCGTCCTCCAGCAGCGTTTCGTAGCAGAGCTTCGCCAAGGCGAGGGCGCTTTGGGTCGAGGCCCCACCCCGCATGTTCTTGACGTGCCCCGCCACGCACGTCTTCGCCTCAAACCACGTCGCCAGCGCATCCCCCATCCCAGCCACGAGCAGGCGAGGCGGCCCCAGGGCGATCACCTGGGTATCGACCAGCACCAGATCGGGGTTCTTGCGGTAGAAGCGGTACTCGTGGAAGACGCCCTCCTCGGTGTAGATGACCGACAGGGCGCTGCACGGGGCGTCGCTGGAGGCCACGGTCGGGCAATTCACCACGGGCAAGTCGAGGTCGGCCGCCGCTGCTCGTGCGGCGTCCAGCACCTTACCGCCGCCGGCCCCGACGATCACCTGGGCCTTGTTCTGGCGGGCGGCGGACTTCACCCGCTCGATCTCAGCCAGGGAACATTCGCCGCCGAAGGGATGGACGCCATGTTCGATCCCGGCCTCGCCGAAGGTCGTTTGCCACGTCGAGGACAGCAACCGAGCGGCCGAGCGCCCGGCGACGACGAGCGCTGGCCCCCGCAGGCCCAGGCCGAGCATTTCGCTTCCCAGCGAGGCCGTGGCGTTCTTGCCCTGTGTGTAGCGAGTCGGGGAGCAGAAGACGGAGAGCATGGCGGCTGGCTCCTGGCAAACGGTCATCCTCCTGAACAGCATACGGCTCGCCCCGGATTCCGAAAGGGGCCGGGCAAGCGCTTCCAGGCCGCCGTCGTGGCCTCCGCAGCGCTGGTTCGGGTCGCCCGGCCATCGGCCAAGGTAAGCTGACCGTCCCCAACGCACATGAAGCCGCCGGTGCCCGGTACGCCTCCCCGGCCGACTCGCCCTGCCGGCTGCGGTTTACCAGGCGGGCGCGTCCGGGTCGTCCCAGGAAAACTCAGGGTTAGAACTTTTTGAAGTTGCGTCGGCAATCTTGGAGGGGAAATACGGCGCAGGAGATTTTGAAAATGCAAACGCCGTATTATATTTCCGGGAAATACCGGGCAGGCGTTTTTGAAGATGAAGTGGTACATCACAGTAATGTGCTTTCCATGTACCGCTCCAGGCAGCGACCAGCCTGGGGTGATCTTTTTCTCAATCTCTATTGAACCGAGTTTTTCACAGCGCTACAATTCTTTCAGTGGCGGAACCACCAATACACATTCGCAAGCCCCAGGCATGAGTGTTCCGCCACTGCGCCGGGGGCTTGTTATTTGGGAAGGATTTCAACAATGACGGCGGAAGTGCAAGGTGTCACCATAAGTGGGATACAAGACGGCGTATTGGTCTGCCTGAATTGTGACGAGGCGTTTGCATCAGGTGACGCCGACCCACTGTGCCCTGGTTGTCGTGAGGAGGAGGAGCGCCGTGAGGCCATGTTTGAGGCGGTCGTCGAAAAGCTGGCCGAGGATTACTCCGGCACGGTGGATTACGAGTGTCGTGCCAAAGACGATGTGTTCGACCTCCTCAATGAAGACGACGAAATCGTTGCCACGATCAGCGACCGGGAAATGACGAGTATATGGAATGCGGTCGAAGGGAGTGCGCAATGAAGACGAATAACAACGGCGAAACCTTTCTGAATCGGAAGGATTTCCTGGAAAAGAACAAGCGACAACTCGCCGACAAACTGAAGCAGGCGACGGGGCAAATCAACCCGCCTTTTGGCGTCCTGCTCGATCTGCGGGATTGGCACGGCAGGCAATTCGCCATCGCCCTGGGCAAGACCGCCAAGGAGATTGACGACGCCATCCGCTATTTCGAGGGCGAGGAACAAATCCCCACCTTGACGGCGGTAATCGGCTGGGAGCAGGCACGGATTGTGTTGCCGTACACGTCGGCGACAGCGAAGGACACGCTCGATGCGCTTTGGAAGATATGCCAAGCAACCGGGGAAGCCGCCGCTGTCGCCGTCTCGGACTGCGGCAACACTTATACGACCATCGAGATTTAACAAAGGAGGGTATAAAATGAGCATAAACGACTTGCCCCCTCGTGGGGCGATAATGGGCCGGGTAATCGACGGCGACAGCGGCTTGGTGGAAGACCGTTGGATCAAGCCGGAGCAATTGAGCGGCGTGTCATTGCGAGAAGCGGCGGGTATGCCGCCTGCCGAGCTTACGCCTGCGCAAAAAGATCGGATCGCCAAATGCCAATGGCATCTCCGTCGTTACGACGAGCGGCCCCTCTACGTCTGGTACGAGAACTTTTCCAAGGACATGAACCCGGAACACGAGATTCGCCATTACGAGCGAGTCGTCAAGACCATGAAGGCGGAACTCCCCCGCCGTCCCAAGGCCGACAAAAAGGAAAAACACCTGCTCTACATGGCCTGTATTCTCTGGCCTTTTCCGTCTGTGGAGGCCCTGATAACGGCTCACCCGCAGTTCAAGTCCCTTCACGACATTGCCCGTGTTTACGAGACGATGGCGAAATTGCGCCAAGAGGAGCAGGAATAGGCTGGTCATTTCGACGCCCTGGCTTGCTCATTGTGGGCCAAGGCGTTTTTCTTGTGCCGTCACGAAGCCAGGAGGGGAGCGCATTCGTGCGCCGCCCTCTCCTGGTCTGGCGAATGATCCAGTCGGCTCACCTTTTCCTGAACCCGTCTCGAATCTGACGGAAGTTGTCGGCCTTTTCGGCAGGGATGCCGCCCCCGAAGCCCAGGAACACCTTGAAGGCCGAATGGCCGGAGCGGTCGAAGAACTGAAAGCTGAGCGTCTTGTTGCCGTCGAGATGGCCGGGCTTCTCCACGGCGAAGACCGCCCCGATCTCCCGCCAGCGGATGTGCATGTCCAGGGATTTCGTCTGGACGTTGAAGAAGTCGCCCGTCGTGCTGAAATTCCCGAACTGGCCGTTCGCCTCAAGGGTGGCTCCCCCGTTGGAGACGATGACATGCACCTTGCCGAACGCCTCAAGGCCCCGGATCAACTCTTCCCAGCGCTCCGGGTCAAGCTCCACGGCCCGGTCGTCGGGAAAGGCCCGAACGATCTCGACCTCTGGCACCCCGAACTGGCGGGCCAGGAGCATGGTCATGTGGTTCGGGTTTTCCCGGATGGCCGCCTGGATTCGTTCTCTCGTTTCCATGCGGCCATTCTAGCGGATCAGGGGTACGGCGGGTCCACTGTGAACCTTTCCAGCCCTCCCCGGTCTATGAAGGTATCAAATTGACGGTGGAGGAGGCGACGATGGCAGAAATCACGCTCGGCAAGGCGCTGAAGGTCAAGAACCGGCTGGCCGGTCGGCTGGCCAAGGTCCAGGCCGACATCCAGGCGTTCAACAGCGTCCCGACGGGGCAGGCCGATCAGGTCAACGTCCCGGCCCTCATGAAGACCCGTGAGGAACTGGTGGGGCGCTGGTGGGCCTCAAGACGGCGATCAACGAGGCCAACCGGGAGGCGCAGCGGGACATCTACGACCTGGCCGAGAAGAAGGCCACGGCGCAGTTCCTCGCTGGCGTCAACACCCGGCACGGCCCGCAGCCCGCCGTCTACCCGAACACCACCGAGGTCAGCTACGTCGCCGCCTTGAAGAAGGCCGACGTGGACGCCCTGACGGCCGGGCTGGAGAAGGAAATCGACCAGTTGCAGGACCGGCTCGACCAGTTCAACCACGTCCACAAGATCGAGGTTGACGGCCGCAGCCTCGAACTGGCCTCTTGAGAACACGGCTGGCTTGTGGGTAGGGCGAAGACGGAGGAACCCCAAATCCACCCTGTTAAGGTGAAACTTCTTGCCGATCCTGAGCGTCAAGGCGCAAGGTTCTTTGGTTCAAGAGGCAGCCCGCAAGGTGCAAGACTCATCTCTTCCTGAGTTGCTTTGCTCCCGGCCAGCCGTGCCATTCATGCAAGCGCCCCTGGATGGCGAGGCCGGGGGCGTTTTCTTTGCGCTTCGGGGTTGCCTGACATGCCTTGCTCTGACGAAGACGCCGGTGCCCCGACCGAGGGAGGGACACCGGCGTTCTTATTTTGCAAATCGCCTTCGGGTCAGGGCAGGCAGTGTGGCGAGAACCAGATGCGCTCCGTGTCCCTGCGACCCTTTGCGCCCCCTGCGTTGGTCCAGGGAAGAATGCTCCACGTCCTCGGCATTTCATGTTCGTCAACCAGGCCGCAGAAAGCAATCCGCAGGCGGGGGTTGTCGCCATGCTCCACGGCCCATTCCCGAACCTGTCGGCTCAGGTCCGGGCCACCGTCGTGACGGTACTGCCCGCTCTGGCGGACCTCGGTGCTATACGGAGGGTCCAAAAAGATGCCGGTATCGCCCCGGCGCTTGAGCAGGCTTTCGGTCACGCAACGGGTCCAGTCTTTGCACAAAACATCGACCCGTTCCATCCGTTGGCTGAGTTGCTTGAAGTACGCCAGCAAATCTTCGGTGCGGGTCTTCGCTCCTTCAGTCAACTGCTGCCGATGGACGCCTCGGCCACGATGCAGGTGCGGCCTCTTGCGGGGAATGTTCCTGCCATTGGTGATATTGCACCAGTCCCTTCCGATCCAGAGACAGCATCCCCAGCAGAACCAACCGGCGATCTTGGCATCGCAGTAATCCGGGTTGGCACGAAGGTCTGCTTCCAGCTTCCCCTCTCGTCCCAGCAGCCAGGCGTGTCGGGCATACACGTCGATCTCATTCGGCATGTCGAGGCAATACTTCGCCACGACCTTCGGGCGATGCTTGACCGCCCGCCAGAAGTTCGTGATGAACCCCCATAGATCGTTGACGAGTTCGGACTTGCAGTTGTTCGATGGCCACGGCCTTGTGAGCAAGACCGAGCAGGAGGCACAGAAGGGGTCGATGAAGTGGTCCGGGTTGCCAAAACGACGCCAGATTTCGTGGCGCTGGCTCCACTTGGACCCAGGATAGTGGAATGGAGTACGCATACTTCCTCCCGGGAAGTTTGGGTGGCGGGAGGAAATATGCTCTTAAATTGAAGTATCTGGCCGAACGTCGGCCACGGGCCAATAAATCAGCCCCTCCCTTTGCTACTTCGATGCTACTGCGGACTTGCACAGGATGTAAAGTCAGGCGACGAAGAAGCGACGGATTGTTTCGGGTGGTGCCCGGCTGGGTCGCCTGCAAATCGAGGAGGAGGCGATCACCGACATTGCCGAGTGGAGCGACCGGGGCGAACGGCCGACGCCTGTTTGACGCCAACTTGTGCAAATTGTTGCACAAGTCGTGTCGGCGTCGTCAAGTTGGCTGACGGCCCGAAACAGGGATGCCTCGCTTTGGGAAACGTGCTGGCCTACGGCTGAAACCAGGGGTCGTCCTGAATCGCCTTCAGGCATTCGTCCACGGACAGGGCCTCGTAAAGTTCGACCCACTGCCCGGTGTGCCTCATGAACGCCAGGGCGAACTTGCCGTCACCGACGTACTCCATCCTGGCGAACTTGGCGTCGAAGGTTGGCGAGATGGCGTTCGGGCCGGGGCAGGCGTAGATCGACACGAAGTAGCACTTCGAGCCGAGCCACTTGGTCGTGATGTCCGTGACGTAGTTGAAGCGCTCGTCCTTCGGCGACGGCTGGACGTGCTTGGGCTTGAGGACCGTTTCGATCAGTTCCCTGGCCTTCGTGTCAACTTCGTCCTTGAGCGTACCGGGCAAGGCCGTCTTGGGCTTCTTGCCAGGGCTGAACGTCCAGGCTTTTCGTGGTTTTGGCATACTTCGTCCTTTCGGGCGTTTCCCCGCTGCCTCTTCAAACCCATTCAATCCTTCTTCCCCTCGACCGTCACGCCCTCCTTGTCCACCCGCAGCCGCACGCCTCGAATGCTCGACCCCTTGCCTTCCTCGTAATAGACGCAGTAAACCAGGCCGTCCGGCAACTCCACCATGCTCGGATACGCGCCGCCCACATTGTCGATCTGCACCGGGCCGTTCCACGTCTTGCCCTCGTCGGCCGTCCAGTGCAGCGACGTGGCGGGCACCCGATGCGCCAGGAGGATCACGCCGCTGCTGTGCCGCAAGAAGTAAGGGCAGTGGCCCTTGAAGCCGAACGACTGCACCGGCCCCCAGGTCTTGCCGGAATCGTCGGAAATCGCATAGTGCATGTCCACTTTCGAGGACCGCAGGGCCGCCAGCAGCTTGCCGTCTTTCAACTGCACCACGTCGGTTTCGGCGTCCAGGTAAATACCAGCCTTCTCGCCGATGTAGGCGAGGTCTTTCCAGGTCTTGCCGCCATCATCGGACTTGACCGTGGCACCGAAGGTCTTTTTCGTCTTGTCGTCCTCGCAGTACAGGCCCAGGATCAGCGAGCCATCGGGCAGTTGCCGCACGGGTGCGGAGCAGGCGAACGAGTACGGGGAGTCGAGGGCGAGCTTGACCGGCTCGCTCCAGGTCTTGCCGTTGTCGGTCGAGCGGGCGAGCAAGACGGCGACTTGATTCTTCTGGAGCGTGAACCAGTTGAGCAGAAGCGTCCCGTCCTTGAGGCAGGCGACCGAGGGGTCACGGTCGTCCAGGTCCGTGTCGATGGCTACGACCGGCTCGCTCCAGGTCTTGCCGTTGTCCGAGGAGCGCACGGCCATGATGCGCCCGCCCTTGGGCCACTTGTCGTTGGGCGTGGAAACGTGGCCGTAGCCGGAGTAGAATACGCAGTAAAGGTCGCCGTTGCCCAGCCGGCAAACGTCGGGGAAGGCGGCGTATCCTCCTGCGGCCTCGCCGGAGCAAACGATCTGGTGCTGGGCCGAAACGGTGGACGCCAGCAGCCGGGACAGGGCCAATGCCCACGTCATTCTTGGCAGAGCCATCGTATTTCCTCCTCCATTCACTCGGCGTTCCTGGTGCCGGCGAGAATGCCTGCCAGGGCGTTTTCCAGCATATCCATCCGTGCCAGACCAGACCGCAACGCTCCTGGGATTTGCGACTCGCCCCAAAACGCCCCGGCCAACTGTCCGCAGATCGCCCCGGTCGTGTCGGCGTCGTCGCCCAGGTTGACGGCCCGCAAGACGGCCTCCTCGAAGGATTCGGCGGTGTGGAACACCCACAAAGACGCTTCCAGGCTCTTGACCACCCAGCCCGATCCCTCAATGGCGGGCGGCTGCCTGTGGCGAAAACTTCCCTGGGCGACCTCCTGAATCAGCGGGTGCAACGGCTTGATGTCGTTGAGGAGTTGCAAGGGCTTCCAGTCCGGGGAAAGGACCGCAGCCCGGTCTTCGCCACGCACCAGGGCGGCAAGCACGGTCGCCAAATACCGGCAGGCCGACCGGCATTGTTCGCTGGCGTGCGTGGGCAAGCTCGATTCATCGGCCAGCCGTGAAAGCTCCTCGACCTTGTTGGGGTAAAGACCGGCGTAGCGGATGGGCACCGGGGCCAGGCGCATGATGGACCCGTTGCCGCTGGCCCGCTCGGAGGCGTCGCCGGAAACGAGCGCATTCTTGTTGGCGACGAACCGACTCAGGGCGCTTCGGGTGGTGACGCCGATGTCAAACACCGCCCGTTCACGGAGTACCTGCCGGTTTTCCACCACTCGACGTAGCGGTTGGCCTGGTCGTTCAAGTCCCAGCCCGCCGAGGCCATGCTGTCGGCCAGGGCCAGCGCCATGCTGGTGTCGTCGGTCCACTCCCCGGCGTTCAAACCGTGCGGCCCGCCGCTGCGGTAGCCGGCGACGGGGGCGAAGCTGCCGGGGCTGCTGAACTCGACGGCTGCCCCCAGGGCATCGCCCACGGCCAGGCCGATCAAGGCTCCTCGGCTACGATCCTTCATGACTTGTTCCCCCCTGCCACTGGCTTCAAGTCGCTTACCCGGCCGCCTTGACCTGGACGTGCAATTTCGCCGGTGGCTCGGTGAAGTACCTGAGCAGCGCCGGGCAGAGCCAGCCCTCCATCCCCTTTTCAGGCCAGCGGTAGACGTTGCCGCCGCCTTCTTCACGGACCCACTCCAGCACGATTTGGGCGTCGGGGAAGCAGCTGGCCGAAAAGACGGCCAGGAAACCCTCCCGGCCTTTGGGATGTGGCCGGTTGCCACGTCGATTATCGTGTCCGCACCGCCGACGAACGGTTCTTTGACCAGGCCCACGGCAGGGTCGTCGAAGACCCACAGGCCCTCCCATTTGTAGGGCTTGATGACGAAGATGCTGTTCTTCATGTTCGTACTCCTTGCCGTATTCTACGCCGGACGCCCCTGCGGGCCGAATTTCGGCGTCGGCCGGCTTACATACCAGCATGGAGGCGGTTCCACTTCACCTGAAGGAAGCGAACGAGTTCGTGGCCAAGCACCACCGGCACAATCTCCCCACCGTGGGCTGCAAGTTCGCCGTCGGCGCTGCGGTGAACGGGAAGCTCGTCGGGGTCGCCATCGCCGGCAGGCCCGTGGCCCGGAGACTCGATGACGGCAAGACCCTGGAAGTCCTTCGGGTCGCCACGGACGGCACCCGCAATGCCACCAGCTTCCTGTACGGGCGGGTGAAGCGGATCGGCCAGTTGATGGGCTACACGAAAATCCTCACCTACACGCTGGAGGAGGAGTCGGGGGCGTCCCTGCGGGCCGTGGGTGCCGAGGTCGTGGGCCAGGTGCAGCCGAAGGAGTGGAGCGTGCCGAGCCGCCCACGGGAGAGCCAGGAAGTCTACGGGAAGGCGAAGGTGAAGTGGGAGTTGTAGCCCCATTCTGACCGGCTATTGGACGCCGTGATAGTAGTTCCAAAATGTCTCCCGTAGGATGCGGGAGTTGGTCTGGAGTCGGATGACGCTTTTCGTAAGGCGCTCCTTCAAGCGGAAATAGCCGTCGCCGTCGTGGATCAGGTCGTACTCCATCTTGTTGTCGAAGGTTCTCTCCAGCAGTTGCGCCGCCACGTCCCGGCTGCGTGTGACCATCGCCCCGACCGCCACGCCCGTGTCGAAATGGATCAACCTGCTCAGCGGATGGATGTCTTTGAACACCTGCTCCCGCTCCCGACCTTGCTCGGTGTCCGGGCAGACGATGACTGCGGGCTTGCCCAGGCTCAGGGTCATGGCCGCCTCCGAGTCCTTGCCGAAGCTGTCGCTCGCGCCGGCAAAGTACAGCGTCACCTTGGCGCACGTCACCATCAGGCACTCGATCAGCCCCTTGTCCTCGTGGCACGCCGTCGCACTCATGGTCGGGTCGAAATACCGGATGTGAAATCTATCCAACCCCTCCTGCGAGAAGATGTACCCGCAGTCGGTCGCCATGCTGAGAAAGTCCGTGCGCCGCCGCATACTCGTGGCTACATACACGTCCAATTCGTTCACGATGGACAGGTACAGCCGAGTATTCTCGATGGCCGACTTGCGGGCGGCGGCGAAGCGCTCGGCCACCTTCCTGACCGCCTGCCTGATGTCGTCCTCAGTCTGGACCGTCATCTCCAGCAGTTCTTCGGACCCGACCTCCACGATAAACCGCTGGGGGCTGCTTCCGAACAGGTGCTTCTGTTTCAACAAGGAGCCGATTGACACTTTCTTTTCGCCGTAGGTCCGGTACGCCTGGATGAGTAGTTCCTCTACGACCGTCGCCTCGGCGGACTTGTCGTGGAGGGAGTAGGCTTTACAGGCCAACTCGGATATGAGGTAACGGTCCTCCTTCGGAATATCCAAGAACGGGAAGCACGCCCCCCGGCCTCTCATCGCCTCGGAGTCGTAACGCTTGGCGGCGAAGAACGACTCAAGCTCCGAGTATGTCTTGGTGCGAAGCTCCCGGAACGCAGACCGGATGTTGCCCCAATACAGCAAGGCGTCGATGTAGAACCTGTGCAGGCCCCAATCCAGTTGCTTGAGGGACCAGACGCCCTTCTCGTCCAAGCCGGGTAGGGACTCCTTGACCTTGCCGACGGGGTACGGGTGCTTGGCCGGCTCACTCAGGAAGTAGTATTTGAAGAACCCTTCCGTGACGCCCGCCTCGTGGCACAGGTGCAGCAACTGGTTCACGAGGGTCAGGTGGATGGGTTTCGCTGGGCTTTCGAGAATCCTGTTGATGATGAGCTTGGCTTCCAGGGTTTCAAGGAAGGCGGCGTTCTCCTTGAAAGAACCCGGAAAATAGGAACTCAGGACTTTGCGGACTTCCTCCTGATTCATGTTCAGCGTCCTTGAACCGGGCGAACCGTTCGGGGGGTTGGTCAATCTCGCCCACTGACGGTCCTTGCCGGTTCCTGCTTGCTCGTCGCCCAAGGCCAGCGTAGGAGGCTTGCGGCCCAAAGTCAACAAGGTAAAGGGGTTGCACGGCCCTCGGCCCGATGAGCGGGGCCGGCACCGCCGAGCGGATGCAGTTTGCGCCGAACTACCATCGTTGCGGCGGGAGCCGGGCGAGGTTACGCTGGAGGCGAAAGCAGTTCACAGCACAGCGCCCATCGAGTCGCACCATGAGCTTCGCCAGCGCCCTGAACGTCCTGCGGCCCACCCTGCCCTACTACCTGGCGCTCACCAAGCACGGCCTGCTCCGCATCACGAAGGAATCCTTCGAGTTCCACCCCGACCCGGCAGCGCCGCCGATTGCCCTGGAGATGGCCAGCGCCGTCTTCCGGCTGGGCGCAAGCTCCTGCATCGAGTCCTACGCCATGAGCCGCACACTGGCCGAGGGGCCGAAGGTCTTTGCCTTCGACGCCCTGACCTGCGAAGCCCTGGAGAATTTCGACCTCAGCGTGTCCACTGCCGACTACTTGCAGCCCTTCCCGTCCGTGGTGATCGAGTTGCCCGACGACTACACCCGGAAGCGAGTCGTCCCTTTTGGGCCGGCAAGCACTCGCCGGATTTCCTGATGGTGCGGCACGAGCCGGAGGCGGGCTGCGTCCTGCTGGCGATGCACCTGACCTCCCATCAGGTGTTGACCCGGCTCTTGAAGCTGGACCCGGCCTGGACGCTGGAGGAGACGTGGGAGAAGGGCAAGCGGGCCTGGGGCGATACGGAAACGCTGGGCATGACCCCGGAGGAGACGGCGTTGGGCAGCGCCCTGAGCAAACTGGCGTTGAACGTCTGCCAGATGGCGACGGCCTACGGCATCCGCTGCCTGGGGCCGGCCAACCCGTCGCACCACGAGCGGCTGAAGCGGTATGCGAAGCTGGCGCAGAAGCGGGGGCGGGAGCAGCGGGAGCGGGCCGAGATGGAAGTACGGCTGATGCCGGTGCGGTACGCCTTCGCCCAGGAGGTCACGTTGTACCGGCGGGAGCCTGGCGAGGTCCGCACCGAGGCGGACGGCACGGGCGGCTGGACGGTTTCGCCGCATTGGAGGCGGGGCCACTGGCGGTCCCAGCCGTGCGGGCCGTGGAGGTCGGAACGAAAGCGCATCGCCATCCCCTCCGTCCTGGTCAACGGGCACCTGTTCCTGGGGTCGCCGGCCGACACGCTGACGACGTACCGGGTCCGGGACAGTTGACGATTGTTCAGGCGTTCCGCTTGCGTCTCGCCCAGGCCCGGCGTAGGATCACTGCTGTTGAATGAACAGGACGCCTTCGTGGCTTTGCCGGGCCGGAAGGCGTTGATCTCCGGGCAGGCTCGGCGTACCTGCCCTCGCCGCACGGCGGAGGCTTCGCCTGGTGGAAGACGCTCAACCGCTCTCTCGAAAGGAGCAGACGGCAATACCTCTACGAAAGCACGGGCTGACGCAACCCATGCTGCGGAATCTCGCATCCGGCTGCAACGCCGGAAGCCCTTTGGAGGGGAATGCACGAGCGCTTCGTGCTGCCTCACGGGGCTAGGTGCTTTCCCTTTAGACGTGGGAAGGACACGCTAACTTACTGACCGCCGCTAGTTCCGGCCAAAGGCATGGTCGGGCGGCCAGAGAGTCTACCGACCCCTTGCAGGCGGGAAGATAGTCTGCACGTCCCCCAGCCCGTATCGACAGTGCGGGACTGGCGGTAAAGTCAACGAGAGGCAAAACAGGGCCGGGTCGTGCCTGCACCAAACGACCGTCCACCTTGTCCGTCCGGGGATACGCCATCGGTCGATGGTCCAGGTTCGATTCCTGGCAAGGTGGCTTTGCAGGTCCGAACAGTGGGTCCGGGTCATCCAGCACACCGGCTTGTGCGGCCCCGCTCCTTGATCCGCTGAAACAGCGGCACACCAGGGCGAGGAACGGCTGCTGGCGTGCGGCGTCGGTGGAAGCCCGCAAGGCGACTCAGCCGAAGACCTCGAAAAAGGCTGGTGAAAAGCAATATGCCCGACGAGTTTCAAAAGAGCGATCTGCCGGTCGAGCCTATCACCGAACAACCAAATGCGCCTGCGCAAGCAGCCGGCCCGCCCAACGCTGTCTGGCCTGGAATGAGCCTGGATTGGGACTCGCCGCTTGTGCCAATTCAGCTTCATGTTGAGTTGCCATTTTGGCTCTTCATGCCCAATGGCGACCTGGACGTTTCAATCGACGACTGCACCTTGAAAGTGACGGTAACACAAAACGCCGTCGAAATCCAACGTGGGCGGTTCTTCAGACCTTCTCATGCGAATGTGATCTATGTGGACAAGCCGCCGCCATCGGATAAAGCAAAGGAGATCGTGAAAGCAGAGAAAGAGGGCGTGACGTTTCGTGTCACACGCACGTTGCTGACGCTCCAGACCAGAGCGCTGACCGACTCAATCAAGGCGCTCCAAGAAGCTGGCAGGAGACAGGTGGATGCTGGCATGTACTTCCAAGCCTTGGCCTACGCCCACCTTCCGTATGTGAATAAGGTCATTGATTCCTACCGCAGTGTCTCATCCGACCCCTTCGCCCTCAAGGTGGCCGAGTGGGACGTTCCACTGTGGTTCGCCTCGCTCGGCGACCATCTGACGGTGATCTCCCTGCTTCCCTACGCAATCAACGACCAGTACCCGACTGTTTTTCGGAAGGATGCGGGCCAACAGCCGATCCAATTCGCAAGCGAGCAAGAAGTCCAGGCCGCTCTGAATACAGCGGACACGCCAGGACGGAACGAATTGCTGGACGCCTGGTCCCTGTACTACCGTGGACGCTATGAAGATGCCATTAGGTCTTTAATCACGGCGATTGAAATCGTGTTAGAGGCCAAGCTCCGAGAAGTTCTGGCGAACAAGGGGCTTTCAGAATCCGCCATCGAACAACGTGTCGAACGGACTTGGAACGACTTCGAGGGGCGTCTGGCAGAGTACCTTCATACTACTTCGAGGAGAATGCCAGGCCCCTACATTTCAACACTCCCATACATCAATGGCGTTCGGCTCAAGATTGAACTTGAGAACACGAGGAAACTGCGGCATGTGATAGTTCACGAAGGCCAACGTCTCCATTTCACACTGAAAGAGGCGCTAAAGAGAGCGATGGAGACGACTACCTGGCTCTACAATTGGTTTGTTGATGACCCGACCAAAGCTGTACAAACAGGGAAGAATCTCGCCCTCAAGAGCGTTATGCTGGGGCACATCGCACTTGGTCATGAGTACACAATGGACGGAGTTCTGGTCAAGTCGTGGGAGCAGACGCTTTTCGGCATCCCTCGATGGACCCCCCTGCTGGAGCAACTCTTCGACTCAATTGACAAAGACAAAGCCGACGTAGAGAAGTTCGCCCTGATGTGCTTCACTCGGCTGAAGTACAGTCAACGTGCCGACGTGCCGCCACCCCAGCCTGGATCGCCGTTTCTGCACGAGTGGTGTTATCTGAGCCACTCGGATAAGACGATCCCGGTGTTCGTGATCGACACTTGCGGGATGGTGACAGGGGACGAACTGAAGGAGATTGCTACCAGGATGCTGGCTTTGAAGCAGCAAGGAAAGGTATTCTCCTCTGCGATGTGTTTGGCAAATCACCAGAATGGCTTGTCGTGGCAGCTTCGAGAAACTGAGGCGGCTGTATCTGAGGAAGCCGTCACGATGGCAAGAGCGTGCGGCGTGACCTTCGTTACCACGACTGATCTGGTGCTTCTCGTTGTTGGGGCGGAAACATACGGTTGGGACTTGGAAGCGATCAAACAATCTCTTCTGGAGACGGGCCGGCAGGGGACATGCCCGCCATCCTTTACGAAGGTGGGGACCGTTAATCATTTCTACGAACGGCATCAAGTGGTGAGTGTTCGGCTCGACTCAGACCCAATGGCAATGATTCGAGTCGGCGACACCGTTGTAGTTCGGCTGCGGGATCGCTACTTCCAACATACGGTGGACTCTTTGGAAGTCAACCACAAGCAAGTCACCGAAGTCGGCGGCGGAGAGCTTGCTGGCATCAAGATTCCCCTTCACAGAGGGGACGTGCCGGTGGGCGCACCTGTATTCTGCAAGAAGTCTCAGTGAAGCCTACTATGGCGTCTGCTTCGCAAGTAGAAGGCCAGGGGTTGAGGGCTAGACCAGCTTGCCGGCATGTGGAAATGGGTCTGGACCAGTTGAATCGGCGGGGTTCTACGTCGCTGTGAAATGGTTTCTTTGAGCGGGACGGCCTGTAAGGACGCCCGAAACAATAACTTGAGCAAGTGTCAGTTGGCGCAATGGTGTAGTTCCAATCGCCGTGGAAGTCGGCCTTGGTGATCTGAAGGGATGCCATCTCTTCGTCACTCACCTTGGCTCCTGTCTCATAGCAGTTGGTGTCCAGCGCCGCCTGAACTTCGAGTCCCGCTTCGGTGGTGGTATGGGCAATCAGGCTTACGATCACCTCATGGCTCACCAGCGGTCGTCCCCGCCAGTTCTGCGTGATGTGGCAGAACAGCCGGTGTTCGATCTTGTTCCACTTGCTCGTCCCCGGCGGCAGGTGGCTCACGCTCAGCGGCAGCCCGACGGCGTCGGCCAGCCCTTGCAACGCCATCTTCCACAGCCGCGACCGACTGCCGTTGCTCCCCCCGCCGTCCGCCGTGATCAGCAACTTCCGGGCGCGTGGGAACCTCTTGGCGCCCATCCCTGCCCACCAGCGCCGCAGCGTCTCGGCCGCGAACCGCGCCGTGTCGTGGTCGATGCCCACGCTCACCCAACCCTGGTTGTGGGTCAGGTCGTAGACCCCGTAGGGAATCGCCTTGCCCAGAGCCGGATCTTGGAAGTCGTGGACCCGGACCTCTTGCGGCTGGCCTTTGGGCCGCCACTCCCGGCCGCCGTTCTTGAAATCCCCGACCAATTCCTTCTTCTTGGTGTCCACCGACACCACCGGCTGCCCCTGGCACTGGAACAGCCGCACCCGGTCGTTGATGTACTCGAACTGGGCGTTGCGATCCGGGTGCGCCGACCCCTCACGGGTCTTGCGGTTGGACTGGAGGCTGTAGCCCGCCTCGTACAGCAGCTTGGCCACGGTTCGGTCGCTGACCGCGTGCCCCTGCCGGTGCAACTCCTCGGCCAGCTTCGCTGTGCTCTTGCACGTCCAGCGCAAGGGCGATTCGGGGTGCCCCCGCGTCACCGGCTCGACCAAGGCCTCCAGCGCCTCTGCCAGACCGGGGTCGGTCTCGGTCAGCGGTTTGCGCCGCCGCCCGGTCGCCGCACCCGCGGGCTGGGAGGAACGGGCGTGGTCTGCCGCGACCGCTCGCCGATCTCCGCAATGCCGGCGGCAATGGTATTGCGCGACAGCCCGGTGGCGCTGGCAACCGCCGAGACGCCACCCCAGCCCAGGGCGAGAGCTTCCGTGGCAGCCCACTGGCGACGGAGACGCTCGTCCATGATCGGCTGAAGAGTTCCATACTTGGTCCGCAGTCCTTGGAGGATGGTTGCATCGTGCATCCTCACAGACTACGAACTCAGAAAAACTTGCTCAAGTTGTTCTTTCGGGCGTCCTAACTCTGAGTTTTTGAAATGTAATGTCAAGAGTCAGCATGACCCCAGGGGGAGGGTCATCAAGGCCCCGGCCTCGGCCTTCGTCGTGCGGACCACGGCGACGGCGAGCCACGGCCTTCGTCGTGCGGACCACGGCGACGGCGAGCCACACGTCCATCAGTTCATCGAGCATCGGGTCGGCAACGAAGGCAACTCGTCATTTTTCAGGTTGGGCGGCGGCCTGCATGTCGCCATTTCAAAAACAATTTCCCGATAATACTCGAAACGCAATTTCAAAAACGCATTCTGGATAAAGTCCCTGGCGGCCGGCACATGCTACCCTCCCTCCTCAACCTGCCCCCGAATCGCCTTCGATGGCCCTCGGATCGTTTCGGGCCAGGACGATTCTGATGGCCTTGCAAAGCGACCTGGAGGCATCCACCGAGTCGCCAATTTGCTATCAATTCTTGTGTCCAGGCACACTATAATAATGGAAAGGGTTTTTCGCAAAGGAAGAAACCCGGCACCCCAAAGGAAGGAGGAATGCCGGGTTCAAAGTAGACATGAGTATTATAGTAGACCAGCCGACAAATTTCACAATAAAAAGGCCAAAACCAATTCCCGGCGAAACTCGCCAGGACTATCACCGCCGCTGCCGGGAGTTCCGCCAGGCCCATCGCCAACCGACCCGTGCCACACGCCGCAAGCCCAGGCGCAGAAGCCCGACGACCGAGGCGATGCGCTGGCTCAAGGACAAGGTGTTCTGCCACATCTGCGGGGAAAAGGTCGGGGACGACGTGTACCCAAGCATGACCAAGGAAGCCTTTGTCGGGTTCTACAACGAGCGGGGGCACGGCAAGAAGCTGGCGAACTACAAGCTGCAAGACCACTTCGACCGCCTCAAGACCTATTACTACTGGTCCAGCCCGAACAAGACGGCAGAATATGCGCTGGCCATGATCGACATTGACGTGCTGAAAACGAAAATGCTGGGCAGCCCGGAAGGTGCCCGGAAGTTCGCCGCCTTGCTGCGCACACGGTTCCCCAAGCTCTACGTCGAAGCGTCCACGGGCGGCAAGGGCCAGCACGCCTACCTGCTCGTTCGCAAGCTCGGTCACAGCGCCGAGGAGGTCAAGGCGGCGCTGAAACACCTTGAGAAATGGCTGCGACAGCAAAGCAAAGGCTATGACATCGAGATCGTGGAAGTGAAGGGTACGCCGCCGGTCGTGAAGTACCGGGACAGCGGCACCATCGAAACCATCACCTACGGCACCTTCGCCAAACTGCCTCGTGAGGTCGGCCGCTTTTCGGAATGGGCGAATACCACGACCATGACGGTCGCCGAGTTGCTGGCGCTGCCGCTGGTCGAGGAAGTATCGCAGGCCGACCCGAAGCCGGAAACTCAGGCAAAAGCGGACAAGCATCAAGTCGGGAGCGTCAGCGGCAAAAACATCAGCCAGCAAGAACTCGATCTGATGCCGGCCTGGGAGCGGCTCTTCAGGCAGGCCCGCAAGGACAAGCCGCTGCACGGCGACCGCTGGGCGGCGACGGAAACGGATTTCGCCCAGGCGGTGGTCTTGCTGCGGTTCTTCACGGAAAACCGCAACCCGGATGGATCATTGCCGCAACGACGAGTGCAGGAGTTGTGGACGGCGCTGCACGAGGCGGGCGACTTTAGCCGGCCCTGGAATCACCACAGATGGAAGGCGATCCGGGATTGGATGTCGCAAATGGGCTGGATCGAATGGCAGGATCACCGCTACCAGATCGGCACCGGGCATGGCGACGGGCGGGCGTGCCGATGGCGGCTGCACGAGGATTTTGTGCAGGTTCTCGATTGGCTGGCTCTGCATCATGGAGAAGGCGGGGCATCCTTTGTGGACACAGGTGTAATCACAAGGGGTCAAGGACAGGCTCTTGTTCCCGTCCGCTGCTGGTTTAAGCAGGCCGAGGAGGCTTTGTTCTGGTTGGCGGCGGAAAAAGCCTGCGAAAACCTGTGTGCGGCCTGAATCTCCGGTCGGAAGGCGGCGGGGATGGTGCGCCCATCACCGAAAAGTTGAAAACGCTCGTGCGAAATATAATTGACCAGCGCTGATAATATGTGACCTGGGCGTCTCAACCCTCATTTCCGGCTGAACTTGCGACTTCGCTTTATGGCGTGACGAGCGGAACAATATGACTCTCCCCCAAAATCCCAAGGCGCTCTTCTTTCGACCTCTTCCCGGCGCTACAATCGAGACGTTGAGTGCCAAGAACAACAACTGGACCCGCAGAATCGGCTTGGCACTCGATGTCCTGCGGGATTTCATCCGTCAAGGGAGGCGAGCGATGACACCTACGCCGAAAGACATCTCCAAATGGGCTTCAGACAGCTACCCTGACCTCGCCATAAGCGAAGTCGTGACCAATCCGAAACTCCAGCGCTGGGCCTGGGATTTCTTCAATAAGCCGGAGGACCGCCTAATCGGGATTTCGCTTGAGATTGACGGTGACGGCCAGGAGTGGGAGGCGAAATGGCTCCTCCTCAATCCAGGCAAGACGCCTACTCGCTGCTTTCTTGGCCGCATTAACGCCGACGTGCAGGCGTTGCTGCCGCTGGCCCGTGTGACTGGTGCCGACACATACTGCGGCCAATATGCGCATTACAAGCGCTGGCTCAAGGCCAAAGGGTTCTTTTCCAAGATCAATGAGCCAGTGGCCCCGGAGCCACCCAAAACCAAGCCCATTCCCAGCGATGACGATAAGCACAACTGGTTGACCGATGACCATTTCTCTCGCTTCAACAAGAAACTTGGCGACAAGGAAATCCTGCCGAATCGGGGGCATCTCCTGGGCCTCGGTATTCATGTTCCGAGTCTCAACGAGAACTTCCAGCCCTATTGGATTTATCTCGGCAACTGGCCCAGCAACATAACCGAGGCCATCCGGCCAGATGTTGAGGAGATCATCGGTGAGCCGGTGGACATTCGGGTTCGGTATCGTCAGGGCCTCCGTAGCCGCAAGCCTCTGCTGCGCTGGCTGGTTGCCAAAGGCTTCTATACGGATTATGAAGCCGATGAGCGCAGCCGCCAGGAAGCTCTGGAGATCGTGAACAGGATGGAGAAGAAGGGAGTCGAGCGATGATCGGCTAGAATCAAACCGGACCAGACGGGCTAACAGGCGTCCGGCGGCTTTTCTTTAATCGTGGGGCCGCACAAGCTCGTAGCTGGGGGGCGGCGTCGGGGGGACCGGGAGGTCGTTTCCCTGGGGCGGCTGCGATATTCCCGGCGGCTGCGCATTTTTGAAATGAGCCTTTGCGAAAGTCTTCAGCCTGGGCCTGGGGCGGATAGGATGGGGAGTTTCTTTTTTTGCAACAAGCCAGGCGGGTGTTTTTTCGCCGGTGCGTTTTTCAGAAAGCTGGCGGTCACAAAGAAAACAGGGCCGACATGGTATGAGGGAGGGGTGGCGGTAGGGGTGTCAGCCAAAGTTTTTTCAAAATAGTTTCTCGATTCCTTATTATGCTGATCGGCCCGCCTGGGGAATCTCCGTCATCGCCCAGCCCGATGAGATCGCCCCAGGTCGAGGTCATCGTCGGTCGGGCAACTCCTTCCGGTAGCGGGTCGTCCGCACTTCCTCGGCGCTTAGGACGCCCGAAAGAACAACTTGAGCAAGTTTTTCTGAGTTCGTAGTCTGTGAGGATGCACGATGCAACCATCCTCCAAGGACTGCGGACCAAGTATGGAACTCTTCAGCCGATCATGGACGAGCGTCTCCGTCGCCAGTGGGCTGCCACGGAAGCTCTCGCCCTGGGCTGGGGTGGCGTCTCGGCGGTTGCCAGCGCCACCGGGCTGTCGCGCAATACCATTGCCGCCGGCATTGCGGAGATCGGCGAGCGGTCGCGGCAGACCACGCCCGTTCCTCCCAGCCCGCGGGTGCGGCGACCGGGCGGCGGGCGCAAACCGCTGACCGAGACCGACCCCGGTCTGGCAGAGGCGCTGGAGGCCTTGGTCGAGCCGGTGACGCGGGGGCACCCCGAATCGCCCTTGCGCTGGACGTGCAAGAGCACAGCGAAGCTGGCCGAGGAGTTGCACCGGCAGGGGCACGCGGTCAGCGACCGAACCGTGGCCAAGCTGCTGTACGAGGCGGGCTACAGCCTCCAGTCCAACCGCAAGACCCGTGAGGGGTCGGCGCACCCGGATCGCAACGCCCAGTTCGAGTACATCAACGACCGGGTGCGGCTGTTCCAGTGCCAGGGGCAGCCGGTGGTGTCGGTGGACACCAAGAAGAAGGAATTGGTCGGGGATTTCAAGAACGGCGGCCGGGAGTGGCGGCCCAAAGGCCAGCCGCAAGAGGTCCGGGTCCACGACTTCCAAGATCCGGCTCTGGGCAAGGCGATTCCCTACGGGGTCTACGACCTGACCCACAACCAGGGTTGGGTGAGCGTGGGCATCGACCACGACACGGCGCGGTTCGCGGCCGAGACGCTGCGGCGCTGGTGGGCAGGGATGGGCGCCAAGAGGTTCCCACGCGCCCGGAAGTTGCTGATCACGGCGGACGGCGGGGGGAGCAACGGCAGTCGGTCGCGGCTGTGGAAGATGGCGTTGCAAGGGCTGGCCGACGCCGTCGGGCTGCCGCTGAGCGTGAGCCACCTGCCGCCGGGGACGAGCAAGTGGAACAAGATCGAACACCGGCTGTTCTGCCACATCACGCAGAACTGGCGGGGACGACCGCTGGTGAGCCATGAGGTGATCGTAAGCCTGATTGCCCATACCACCACCGAAGCGGGACTCGAAGTTCAGGCGGCGCTGGACACCAACTGCTATGAGACAGGAGCCAAGGTGAGTGACGAAGAGATGGCATCCCTTCAGATCACCAAGGCCGACTTCCACGGCGATTGGAACTACACCATTGCGCCCAACTGACACTTGCTCAAGTTATTGTTTCGGGCGTCCTAAGATACCCCTGGATGTATTCGCCGTCTGTCGAGGACTCCGGCCCCTGGGCGAACCCATCGAGAAAGCCGCTCACCCACTGCGCATTAACGCCCAGGGTGGTCGCTACATCCTCCCGCCAGTCGCCGGACGCCGCCATCCCAGCGAGGGTCGCTTCGAGCGGGTTGTACGATGCCCCGGCACCCAGCATATAAACACTATTCACGATCCGCAGGTTGCCGGTCGGCACGGCCGATACGCGCAGGCCGAGCCGCAACGCCAACCAGCAACCGTCGATGATCGTCTCCAGTGGGTCGAGGTCCATGTTCGCCTCCGAGGAAGGCGTACAACGTCGAAAAGCTACAGCGTTGTACTCCGCTCCCGGCCGTCTCCGCAGGCGAGGGGAGCGGCTGGCAGCGTCGATCAGCGGAGGAAATGCTTCAGCGCCTCCGGCCTCTCCAGCGCCAGCTTCTTGAGGCCAGCGCCGAGCCTGCACAAAGCCTCGTGATATTCGCTGGAGAGATGGTCGCCGCTGTACTGGTGGCCGAATTCGTGGATCAGCAGCCGGTCCACTTCCTCGCTCGCCCCCTGCTCGAACCACTTATGGCCGAGCCGGAGCAAATTGAAATCAAGCCGCCCGGACCCGTAGCAGGCGGCGAAGGCGTTCGTGGTGTGGACCACCGAGACGGCCAGCGACACGCCCATCAATTCCTTCGCCAAGAAGCGGGCGTAGGCGGCGATGTTCTGGATGCCCTCGGTCCACTTCTCTACAGGGATGAGCGTGACTCCCTCGGCGTTCGGGTTGTCGCTGTACGGCTTGGCCGTGGGGCAAATCTTGCCGGCAGGCGGCACAGCCCCGGAGCGACGGACGTTTGCCCACTCGCCCTTCGACAGACCGCCGACGATGACGCCGCCCTCGGACTGGAACCGTTTCATCGCCTCGATGTCGCTCGGATCGGGGGCGGCGACCTTCTCCCCGAACCGCAGCCGGACCAGGCGCTTGATGGCCTCGTCGGAACATCGCTGGTCGGCACCGGCCAGCTTGCACCAGGGAGCCGTGGCCTCCTCGCCCGTGGTCAGCAGGTCGAAGGCCGCATTCAGGACGGCGACACGAACCGATTGAAGGAACGCCGGACGAACATTATCCCTATTTCTGTTCAACGGCACCTTCTGGCCGATGTTCACATGCCATTTGTCGCCCGTCTCGACGACTGGAAGGCCCATCTCGTACAGGCTCGGCGTCTCGCCCGGCAGCGCCTCGTAGATGGCCACCTGGGTCTTGCGCACCCGTGGCCGCATCACGCCCTGGTCGTCGGCCACTAGCGTTTCCAGGCTCGTCTCAAAGGTGCGCAGGGGCTTGCGGGGCAGGAGGCGGTCGCCGTTGAAGGTCACGACGATGTTCTCCGGCAGCAGCAGGGACCGCAGGTAGTCGCAGACCTCCGGGTACTCCTCCCTGGTCAGCTTGATGCGACCCTGGAAGATCGAGCCACGCTCCCGCTTCTGCCGGGGCTTCTCGATGCGGCCCTCGGCGGGGTCGAAGACCACCGTGCCCTTCGTCGTACTGATGCTGGCGCTTTCACAGACGGCCAGGACCAGTTTCTCCCCGAAGTTGTACTGGCCTCGCTGCTCCGGGTTCGTGCGCTTGTAGCTCTCCGCAAAGAGCGTGTAGGCGTGGCTCAAATCCCTGAACCCCTCCGGGCTGTCGTCCTCGACCGTCAGATCGGCCAGCGGACGGCCAGGCACCAGCGCGAGGGTGACGGCGACCTGCGTGACGCCCGCTTCATCGAGGCCGTTCTGGATCAGTTCACCGACCAGACGCCCCTTGCCATGTTCCTCGGCCTGTTTGCCCAGGCCCGCTTTGCTCACGTCAAACCACTGCGTCATGGTTACTCCTCCTCAAACTTGCCTTCCCTCCAGCACCGCCGGACTGCTCGCACCGGGTCGAGCGACAGGTCCGGGATGAATAACGACTTCACTTTGCCATCCCTGGTGATGATGCGGACGCCGAGGCCGTCCTTCAGCTTCCAGACCTCGGCGTTGATGCCCACGTCCCATCCCTGGCCGTTGGGCCACGGCCTTGCCCACATGCGGCGGCCCTCACCATTCCACGTCCTTCACGGTCGCCTGGTCCTTCGCTTCCAGGTCGCCGTGGAGGGCGACCTGCGAGAATGATAGGAGGCCCGGCGAGCTATATCCGCAAGTCCTTGCTACACTCAATGGTCCCACAGGTCGATCTTGCCCCTGCGGTTGCCGTGCAGTCCGCTGTTGGGGCCGATCCTGCCGTCGCTGTGCAGCACGAACAGGTCGGGCCGCTGGTCCATCCATTCGCTAAAGGTGTGGGCCTCGCCGGACGGTTCGGCGTCGTGGTCGTAGGTCTGCTCGCCGTCGTCCAGGTGGCGGAACAAGCCGTCTTCGGCGTCCGGCTCGATGAAGTGGTCGCAGAGAGCGCACTGCTCGTAGGTCGAAAACTCGCCGTACCCGCATTCTTCGTAGTCCAGGCGGCTAAAGCCAGGTTCCCACTGCAACTCGACCTGAAACGGGTCCAGGCAGTCTTCCTCGTCCTCCCCTTGGTCCATCATCGCATACACCTACCTTTCTGCTTGGTCCTCTCTCTGCCCCTCTGCCTCGGAAAGACATGCCACTTTCAGCATCGGTCGCCGCCGGCTCAGTCCAGCCTGTCGATGAACATGCAGTGGGAGCAGGGCAGCGCACGCAGCAACCCTTCCTTCACTTCAACGTCAGCGACCTCGACATAGCGGTCGTGGCGGTAGGCGACGTAGCACCGCACGGTCGCCGGGCACTGCTCGCCGTACCGAATCTGGCAGACGGTGGACGTGCCGCCCCGCTCCACGGCAACGGCTGCGTTCTTGCGGAACTCGATGTGATGCTTCACGGGTCACTCCTTCTCTGCCGCATGGCCGTCGCCCCGAAGCTGTTCCTCGGACGGAGGCCCGACCTCCAGCACTTCGATCTCGACGTGCCCGGCCTCGTCAAACGGGGGCCGCCTGACCCGCAGCAGGACGTGCCCGGCGTTCTGCCCGAACAGCGCCCGCTCGACCACGTTCGTCACGTCCACCGGCTTTGCGCCGCCGAAGCTCATGCCGGGCTGGATGCCTGGTCTGGTCAGGTCCGCAATCATTTCTTCGGGCACCCCGGCTTCACGCAGCAACTTCGCCTTGTCCTTGCGGCCCTCTTCATCGAGGCTGAACAGCTTGTCGAACATTGCCCGGTGGAGGGCATCGAAGATGTCGCTCATGGTTCGCCTCGCTCCTGACTGCCCTGGGCGATGGAATTAGTGGTTCTTGATCTTGAAACGGCCCCTGTTCGCCTCCAGGTAGGCACGGGCGGCGGCAATCTGCTCGTCGCCGAACAGGGCCACGGCGCACTCGTAAGGCATGGACACCGGGAACCGCAGGCCGTCGAAGTAGATCGACAGCCAGCCCGACTTCTCGGCCACGGCGAAGCGGGGCGGCTTGCGGTTGGCATCGGCCATCAGTGCCAGCATCGTGTCCGAGTCAATCTCCCCGGCCCGAAACTTGCCGGCGATCTCGTCCTTCGTCATTTTGTGTGCCATAGGAGCCTCAACCAGTAGTGATGTTCTTCCCTCTATCATTGCACGCCAGAGGAGAAGACGTTCAGGATTCCTCGTTGTAGCTGAAATCGACCTCCCCACCGCAGGCGGCGCAAGTGATCGCCGGGCAGCGCAGGTCCAGTATCACGTCGGTATCGTCCAGGTCGCTGCGGTCGCTGATGTTCTCCACGATGCGGAGCGCTTCGTTGACGCTCTGCAAGTCACCCTCGACCTTGACCGTACATTCGCCCACCAGATTCACGCCGCAGTGGGGGCACTTCTCGTCGTTCGTCAGGAAGCTGTACACCGTTGAATCTGCTGGCCACACTTGCATGACCTACTTGCGGACGATCTTGCGTATCACCTGCGCCAGCCCTGTGCGGTCAGGGTGGCCCCTCGGCAGGCGGTGGGCGAAGAACAGGGCCAGCCGCATCGTAAAGTCCAGATGCCGCCACGCCCAGGCATAGCGTTTCGTTCGCCGTGCCGTGCGGCCCTCGACCTGTCCCTTCCTTTTCGTTCGTGCCATGAGAGCGTCCAGAAGTAGTGATGTTCTCCCCTCTATACCTGCACGCCGGAGGGGAGGGCGTTCAGGATTTCGACTGTTGAAAGGCATCCGGGCGGGCCGGTGGAACGCCCACTCCCTTCCACTCCTTCATCAGCCAAGGAATTCCGACAACTGGTATCGCTCCACTACTTCACCCACTCTCATTTCCTCGCCTTCGGCCACGGGCACGAGCGTGTCCCACATGCCCAGGTTGGCGAAGCCCAGGATGAGTTCCAGGGCCAGCATGACATTTTCTTGGACGGGCCAGATGCCGATGCCCTTGAAGTGCCTTCGGACAGCAACGTGGAGAGGCATCGCGCCTGCCCTCCACGCTTCGGCCAGTTCTTCGGACGTGAGCTTCCTCTTCATGGGTCAATACTCGTCCGGGAGCAAGGCCGTGGTCACACTGCGGTCGGCCTCGGTGATGACCCACAGCTTCACGCCCTTCAGGGTCCGGTAGGCGGACAATATGCGGTCGCCGTGGATCAGCGCCTCGTCGTTCAACTGCTGGTCTTCTTCGTTGACCTCGCCCCAATCGCCGGACTGGTGCCGGGCCAGGAAGAAGTCCGGCGTCTGCCCGCTGGCCTCCATCGCCTCCAGAGCGCCAGGGGTCGCCGCCAGCCGTCCCAGGGGGAACTTCGCCGTAGGCTGCATCGCTCAACCCTCAATCCAGAAACGCCACGAGATCGCCGTCGTAGGAAACACGTCTCCCAATCAGTTCGTCAGGCCGGCACGCCTCGCCTTCGAGCAAGTGCCGGAACGCCCGGTGGTCCATCGGCACCGGGATGACCCTGCCATCTTCGCCGTCGAGGTAGACGA
Organism: uncultured Planctomycetaceae bacterium; assembly: GCA_963823075.1. Taxonomy (GTDB): domain Bacteria; phylum Planctomycetota; class Planctomycetia; order Gemmatales; family Gemmataceae; genus UBA4732. The sequence continues at coordinate 111,073 of CAWGKE010000010.1, read as the reverse complement.
GAACTATGCTGACGTAATCCCGCAAGCCAGCGATAGTGCCAGTCGTCGTCATTCGTCCTCCGGGAAGATCATGTCCACGTCGTTCCACGCCTGAACCGCCTCGGCCAACTTCTTCGGATCACGCCGGTCCCAATAGCCGCCGTCGTCCATGACTTCGACCTGGGCAAGACCGGCCCGCTTGATGGCGTCGAGGAGGCCGATGATCGCCAGGTGGCGACGGAGGAAGTTCTCCACACCGCCATGTTCGGGACGGCTGGCGTGCTGCGTGCAGCAGGAGTACGACCACTGCCAGCCCTCTGGCGCAGGGAGCTTGCACAGCCCGAAGGCGGCAGGCTCGCAACCCTTGCCGAGCCAGACCGGGAAGCAGACCAGCGGGTGGGGCCTTACGACCTCGATGACCGGCCCGACCCGCTCGAACGACAGGGCGAGGGCCAGCCGTCGCATTTCTTCCACCAGCTTGCGCACTGCCTCGGCGTCGTACAGCGTGGTGGCCAGAGCGTAGTGGATCGAGAGTCCCGTCATCGCAGGCCAAGCTCCGTTCTCAGCTTGTCCAATTCCCGTTCGAGCAGGACCGCCCGCTCCCGGATTGTCCTGCCCGGCGGCGAGAACGGGTCAGCCCCAGGATTTCACCGCCCGTCAGGGACGAAGTTGAAGTAGAAGCGGGGCATGTGCTGGAACTCCAGCGACCCCTTCACGCCGTCCGCCTTGCGGCGCACGACCACGAACGGTGCCATGAACCCGATGACCTCGAATTCCTGGCCAAGCTGCGGAGTGTCCCACACTTGGCCATGCTCGGCTTCCAGCGCCTCCCGGCTGCCAGGCTCGGCGTTGATTTCGGCCAGCCGCTCACGGCGGGCCGTTTCGGTCGGGTCGTTCATCGGATTCTCCTTCAGTTCAGGCCGACTTTCGGCCCTCGCTTCGGTTGTTGGCCTCGATCTTCCGGCAGGCATCCTCCAGGTTCGCCGCCATGTTCTGGTGCGGGTTCAGGCCCAGGACTCGCCCGATGACCGCCTCGACCAGCCTGGTGATCGTCCAGATTTCCGAGCGGGTCAGCGGACGCCCCCGCAGCACGTCCGTGCGCTGCCGAACGGCTTCGCACCAGGGGTCGTCGCCGGTCAGCAGGCCGTGCAACTCAAGGGCCTGCCGCAGACCCTCAAAAGCCACGGCACGGGAATAGCGCATTGGTCGGTTCCTCCAAGTGGTCGTGTAGCTTTTCCCCTTTACGCCTCAATCACCACGGTCGGCAGGAGGCCAAGTGCCTTCAGCGCCTCCACGATCTTCTCTCGTGGTGCCCACCCGCCTCGGTCGTCACGGTTCTCCGTGCATTCGTCCATGCCGTTGTCGGAGAAGTAGGAGTAGATTTCGGCCTCCCAGCCCTCCGGTAAGTCCTTTTCTCGCCACATTTCGTTGCGGTAGTTGTCCAGCGTCTCCAGGTACTCCCTTTCGGAATAATCGCTCTCGTCCAGAACCGGGTAGTTTTCCAGGGCGTCCTTGATCCGGCAGAACTCCTCGAAAGCCGGAGTGACCGTGCCATCGGCCTTGAAAACCCGGATCGAGAAGCCGTCGATGTAGCCCACCGCCCAATGGCTGTGCCGCTCGAAAACAAGACCGGGGTCGTCGCCCTCGCCGAACGGTCGAAGCCGGTCGTTGATCGCCTGCTCGTTGGACTGCTCCAAAAGTCCGGCGTCCCTGCTGCTCGTGTACCAAATCATCCACTGGTCAGCGTGTTCGATCTCGTAGCCTCTACTCCAGGCGAAGCAGTCGAAGTCACGCCAGTTCCCGGCCAGCGCCTTCCCAGCCGCTTCCACGTCCGTCCAGTCGATGTCTTGTGAGATCGCCATTGCCTCTTCCCCTATCGCCCTGCGTACTTGGCCTGTAGACGGGCCAGTTCCGCCCGCTCCGCAACTTCCTGCTCGGACGCCAGCCGTTGCTCGTACCGGCCCAGGACGCCGTTCTGGTACAGCCAACTCTGCAAGGCCCGCTCCACGTCCGAGTAGGTGAAGGCCGGATCGCCCCAGCAGGCGTGGGCCAGCGTCATGCGGAGGAAGCGGACATTGCCCTCGCCGGCCGTGAAGAACTCCTCGTAGAAGCCCCGCTGGTTGTAATGGGCGATGTGCCCGAAGGTCAGGGCCAGCCGCAGGCAGAAGGAGTGCGGAAACTCCCGCTCGGCAAAGCCCGACTCCACGAACCGGATAAACCGGCAAGCGAAACGGGCCTTCTCCTCGGCACCTTCCCATCGGGTCGGTGCGAACTGGTCTGCGGTGAAATCCTTGATGTTCCCGAACATGCCGCCCTCAGCAAGTCTTTGATGTTTCTCCTCTGACATACCTGCACGCCAAACCGGACGCCGTTCAGGAATTCGCCTTGTTCCTTGCCTCAAACGCCCGCTTCGCCCGGAGAAACGTCGCCCTCGACTTACTCGTGGCCCGGCACCAAACCATCTGCGCCTGCTGTACGGTCGCCTGCTCTCGCAGCGCCTTGTCCTCGTCGGACGGCGGGTAACTGCCGTGGCTACCGGCGGCGAGGGTGGAATCTCTTCCGGCGCTGGGGTGCCGTTCGGCCCGAAGTAGGTTGCCCACGAAGCCCCCCTCTCTACGTCCCTATTACCTCTGCCAGTGCCTTCTCCGCAGCCTCCTGAGTGGCCCACAGTTGGCCGCCGTCCCAAACGCACTTGCCGGTTTGCGCAAGCTCTCGCTGTGGACTTGTGACCTGATAGGACATGAACGCCCAGCGCTTCAGGACCGGCTGGTAATACTGCTGAAGTCGGCCTTCGTGGGTCCAACAGCCGACGTGAACCAGGCCCATGCCCAGCGCATCGCCGTCCGGGCCGGACATCTCTTCGCCCAGGATGCCGAGCATTGGGGCGCTGGTCAGGTCGTCCATGCAGCCTTCGGGGAGCCAGGCGAGTTCGTCGTCCGTCACCAGCGACTCCAGCAACTCGTGCATGAAAGCGTCCGAGTCGAAGGGCGGCTCGCACCGGCCCTCCTCGTCCCGGCGCTGAGCAATCTTCAGAAGACGCTGCTCGTGCTTCGTGACGGTGATGACCAGCCTGCCGTGTTCGTCAACATGCCATCGCATTGCCTTATCCCTCTGGCGCATCGCAGAATCACCCTCGTTGATCGGAAAGGGGGCGGGCGTTGATTTCGGGTCGGGGCAGGGCGGGTATTTCTACCACTTACGCTTGTGAAGCTGCACCGTGCCCGCCGTCACAAGCACCCGCCCCGCCTCCCCGGTGTGGCCAAGGGAGCGGGAGTACCTGACGGCCACTCCCGCCGGCCCGGCCGATTCATCAGGGAGGTTGCCCTAAAAGAGTCTTTGGGCGATCTGCTGAGTTGCTCATACCTGCCCATGCGCCGCCCGCTGCATCGCCTGCACGCCTCGGCTGCAAGAGTCGCCCGGCGAGACGGTCACGCCCCGTCGGGAAGGCGCTGCTGACGCACGACGGCACTGGCCTCCAGGGTGGGTGCAGCGTACAGGTCGCCGGTCAGGGCGTCGGCGACCAGCCAGTGCCGGGCGGGTTCGTCGGAATTGCCGAGGTTGAGGCTGTGTGCGTCCAGCCAGCGGCGCACGTCGGCCCGGCGGGTGTAGTCGAGGTACAGCCAGTTGTCGCACATCCCGCAGGCGTAGGAAGCGCCGTCGTCGTAACAGGCTTCATCGCCGGACGGCTCCCAAAACAGGGCCACCAATCTACGACCACCTGGGTAGCCGAAGGCGGCGAGGAATCCGGCCGGTAGCAGGAAGGGGGCTTTGTGGAGCATGGGGGTTCCTTTTTGACGAGTCCGAGGATCAAAAGCAAAGGGCCAGAAACTTCGGTCACGCTGGCGGACGACGAGATAGGCGGGGAGGGCGACCCCCGCCTCGACCAGTCACGCCGCCATGTCAATCGCCACTTCCAGGGCACGGCGGTTGAGGTTGGCGCTGTCGCCGAACCAGAGCGAATTCAGCCGGTTGCCTTCGCTGCAACCCCGGCCGTAGGTCAACCACTCGCTGACTCCGTTGTAGGCCGACCAGTAGGTGCCCCGGATGGACGGCAGGTTGTTGCCCCGGCCCGCTTCGGCCAGGCCCACGATTTCCTCCATGATGTTCTTCAGCCGACTGCCGGCCTCCTGGTCGTCCTCGACCTTCAGCACCCGCCGGACGTATTTCCGCAGGTCGGCCTGGTTGATGCTCTTCCGGGCCAGCAGGCGATACTGCTCGGCAGTCGCCTCGAACTGCTGGTTCGCCAAATCCATGACTTCCCGGATGTTCGCCAGATTCATCAGGATTTCCCTGGTGTGCTTGACCCGGATCAGCCTGCTGGCGTCCGAGCCGTGCGCCATGCTCAACGTGTTCTGGCAGACGACCCGGATCGGGGTGAAACCGGCCCGCACGGCAAGGCTGCCATCATGACCGTGGGAGAGCAGGATGAATTTTTCCACTTCGTCCCCTGCGGCGATTACCAGGGGATCACGGTTCAGCTTCGCCAATACCCAAATGCGGCTGCCGCTACGGAGGCTCCCCGCCGTGTGCAGCGCCGCCTCCCGTGCGTCAAGGAAGGGCTGGAACCAGCCGAAGGCGTCCTTGTTCTGGAGGACGTGGAAGCGGGGGCCGACGACGCCCAGCACCTTCGAGTCCGAAGTGCGGCGCACAGCCCGGTGATCGACCTTGGCCTGGGTGTCGGCGGCGACAAGCGGGATCAATTCGACTTCCCAATCGAGGCCCGCCTTCTTGCTGGCGCTGGGCCAGTCGTAGAGGTCGGCTTCCTCCAGGGCGATGCCGAGGCCGTGCCACGGAAGGTGCCCGAAGTAAGCCATCGTTTCGACTTCGTGTGCCATCTCGGTTCTCCATCAGGAATGAAAGGCAAATGTTCGCTGATTCAAGACCTCTCTACTACCACTGCACGCCAGAAAGTCGGGCGTTCAGAAAAAATGCGACTTCCTTCCCGGCAAATCATCGACAGAATCCTGAACGGCCTGCTCGCTGGCGTGCAGAAATGGAGGAACGCTGTCACCTTTTCCGAGCAGCACCGAACCATGCGCACATTCACTTACCGTGTCTATTTCAGCGTTTCACCAACCACCTACTACGTCGTCGGGGCCAGGAATGCCAAAGCTGCCGTCTGGCGGGCCAAGCGATTGCAGCGTGCATTGCGGACCATCAAGCGGCGGACAGCGCCTCTCAAGGTGGCCAATATCGAACGGCTCTACCGTCATGGAGCCGAGGTCAGGAGTGTTCATCCATGATCGAGCGAGTGATGGTCGAAACGGACGATGCCGACGAGCGGGCGCTTGCGGCGTCGGTGTTGGGAAAGCGTGGTTGCACCTTAACCGAGACGGTTGACGGCGGCCTGGCCGTGTTGGTGCCGGATAGTCGGGACGCCGAAGAGGAAGTCACCGAGGCGCTAAACGACGCCGGGGTGGTCTGCTTCGTTTACCGGGCGGAAGGGGAAAACCCTGAACGTCGAGATTTACCCTGAAAATCCTGAACACTCCTGGCGGACAGGTGCAAGGGAAGTGTGGGACTTACGAAACCTGTTCTTTGGAGAGTCGATCATGTGGTGTCTTGAAACGCTCGTTCAGATCAACCAGGAAGCGGGCAAGGGCGGCGATCACCGAGACGTGTACGCCCGCTGTGGCATCAAAACCGGCGACGGCCCGGCCAGCGCCAAGTGTGGCCATGAACGCTACAGCGGCTCTCAGGTCTGCCTCTCCACCGGCGAGAAGGACGAACCGCAGGCCGAGGCTGGGTAATCCACCGCTCCTCCTCGAAGCAAGGACTTCAGAAGCCCTGCCTTATCGCTGCTCGCCATTGTATTTGACACCCTCCGAGGGCGCTGGTTGCGGCCAGCGCCCTTCTCTTTCCAGCAAGGCAAATCCTGAACGGTCTGCCCTTTGACGTGCAATAGAGGCAGGAGGACTCGAACCATGCCAGGCGTGAACAAGATCATCGCCTACGAGCAGGGCGACATGGACGAGGCCGAGGTCAACGAGTTCTTTCAGGAGCTTATCGACTCCGGCCTGGCCTGGCTGCTACAGGGCCACTATGGGCGCACGGCCCGGCGACTGATCGAGGCTGGACTGTGCAGCCCCAGGGAATAACGACCGATGAACTGCTCACGAGAACGAGCGGGACGTGCCGGGACTCTGCCTGGAATGCTGCGAGCGGGTGGAAGTCGATGCCCGGAGGCATGGCTATCGGACGAAGCGGGGTGCAGGGTACGGCTGGCTGTAGCCTGCACGGCCCGTGGCGGTCCCTCAGAATTCCGAACGCTGGGCTTTTTGACGTGCATGGACTCGTTTCCGAACGCCCAGGGGCCTGGCGTGCAGCAGTAGTAGGACGCTCGCCGGTTTTGCCCACGGCGAAATCTTCCGCAAACTTGCCCGCCTCCGCTTGCGTCCAAGGGTGGGCATCGTGGCCAAGGTCAGCGCCATCGCCCTTACGTTCGCCGGGCCGAGGCCCTGGGCCGCTTGTTCGTATAATTGATGAACCACTCGCCCGCACAGGGGGCTGCATGAACCTGCCAAAATACGTCCGCTGGAAGGGCTTCACCTGGGCTTGCTCACGGGCCAACGAGCGCCAGGTGCGGCTGGCCGCTATCGAACCCGGCCAGAACCGAATTTGCCTCATTGGAGTGCGAGCCTTCGAGGCGTTGCTGTCGGGCGGAGAGATCGTCGAGGCGAGCCAGGGCTGGGAATGACGCAACCAAATCGTCCGTTTGCGTGCATGACAGGTAACGGGCAACTACTCAACACAGGAGAACAACAATGGCCGAGCGAGTCGTCAACTTCCGGGGCGGGGAACAGATCGTGGTTCCCTTCCTTCTGGAACGCATCGTTACTTCCCATAACCCACGCAAGCCCATCCGGCATCTTCAGCGCCAGGGCCACGTTCCCCTGGAGTTGGTCCACAAACTGGCTCTGGCCGACGACCCGGCCAAGAACGCCGATTACGTCGCGCTCATGGCCCAGGAGCCGGAGATCGTGACCCTGGCCCGGTCCATCCACAAGATCGGCCAGTGCCAGCCCATCGTGCTTCGCACCTACCGTGCCAGGGTCGGCCAGGACGCCGAGGGCAACAAGGTCTACGAGCAGCGGGGCGGCGTCGGGGCCGGCGAGCGGCGTGTCCTGGCCTGCGCCTACATCGAAGCCGAGCGGCGCATCCAGACGAGCAAGGGCGAGACGCCGAACCGGCACAAGCCCTGGACGGTGGACGCCATCTGCCTCGACCACATCACGGTCGAGGAAGCCGGCGAGATTGGCTGGGACGAGAACGATCAGCGGCAGCAGATGACGGACCTGGACTACGGCGAGCGGTTCGACGCCCTGTTGCGGCAGGACAACCCGCTGACGCAGAAGCCGTACACGATTCAGGAGGTCGCCGACAAGTACGGCAAGAACTACCATTGGGTGCGGGGCCGGGCCGCCCTGCCGTACCTGCCCGTCGAGCATCAGCAGCAGGTGGAAGACGGCACCTGCAACATCACGGAAGCCTGCCGCCCTGGCACTACGCTGCAAGGCCAAGGCCCTCACGGAAGAGACGAGCGCAGCGCATGATGATAAGGGTGCTGCGCTTGCCGTGGCGGACCTGGGCGTGTACGAGCAACCGGCGCAGCCGAAGCCCGCCGAGCGCACCGGCCGTCCGGTGGAGAAGCTGCCCGGTCGTCGGGAGCGTCGGTCCACCCTGGCCCTGGCCGAAGTCCAGGCCCTCTTCGACGCCACGCCCGAAGCAAACGTCGAACGCCGCCGGGCTTTCGCCGAAGTCATGGGCCGGTCGCTCGAACAGGCGGCGACCGACTCCATCGCTCGTAAGGAGGCTGCCGAAGTGAGAAAGGCAAGAAACGCCGAGCGGCGTGCCCGCAGGGGCGAGGCGGCTTGAGTGATTGACTTCACCTTTCAGGCCATGACCACCGAGCGCATCATGCTGGACGGCGATGAACGCCTGATGATCGACCCGGAAAAGACCCTCGCTCACGCCGCCCAGGTCACTGCGCTGCACCCCAGGACCGAGCGGCTTTTCAGGATTGTCTTCCCCGAATACGACCGGCCAGTGACGCCCGCAGGTGTCCGCACCGAGGGCCTGGGAATGCAGCACGCCCTGGGCCTGATCGACCTGAGCCTTCGGTGCATGGAGGAAGGGCGGGCGTTCGGCTGGCGAGCGCCTGAAACCTTCCTCGATCTCCCGGCGCAGCACGGCTTGGCGGATGTCCTCGTCGCCCTGGTCGCCAGCGACGAGGCGAACCTGCTCGACCTGCGCCCCAAAAGCAAGTAGCGCCTGCGTCGGTTGCGCTTTTTCAGCGGCGTCATCGGTCGTTCAATCGAGCGAGGAGTTGAGCGGCAAGGCTCAACGTCTGCTGATCCGCCTTTTGCACGAGCCGATCAGCCAGGGACCGCACTCGTTCTCGCAGTTGCGCCGTGGTGTCGGGCGGCGAAGATGTCGGCAAGAGGTCGGCGATGTTCACGGCGAGCGCCTTGGCGATTTTGTCCAAGACTTCGACCGTGCAACTTGCCGCTCCAGCTTCGAGCCGACCGACGAAGGCCAGGCTGACGCCGGCCCTGTTGGAGAGATCGAATTGCGTCATGCCCTGCGCCAGCCGAAGCTCCCGGAGGCGAGCGGCGAAACGCCCCACGATGTCGCTCGGTTTCGATTTTCTAGGTCTTGAAGGCATAGGTGGGCCATCATCCCACCTGCTGGAGAAATCGGGGAGCGACCATCGTTTCTGTTGACGTGTACCATCGTTTCTATATGCTGGAAGATGGAAATATCCGTGGAGAGCCGCCCGTTCCGCAAGATCGTCCCAGCTTGCTCGACCGGATACGCCGCCGCCCCGAAGACGCCGAGGCCCGACAACCCTTCCACGTTCTCTACCGGCCTTTGCTGGCTTCCTGGTTGCGTCGCTTCCGTGGTCGTCGGCTAACTCGAAAGGAGCGCCCGGCACAATCTCATGCAGGCACGGGCTGGCGGATGCCCGTGCTGCCGATCCGACAACCTAGCATCCGACCCGAAATGGCGGAATCTCTTTGCCGGGGAAGGCGGCCCACGCAGGCCGATGCCTCACGGAGATAGGTGCGCCTCCTGGTAGACCGGGGGGCGACATGCGAGATCGGTCTACCGACCCGTTGCGCCGGGGAGATAGGCGACACGTCTACCCTCCTTATCGACAGTAAGGAGCGGCAGGTATAGTCAACCGAGCAGAAACGGGTGCAGCCGACCCGAACCAAACGGCTGACCGCCTTGTTCCAGTCGGGGAAATCATCGGTCGATGATCCAGGTTCGACTCCTGGCAAGGTGGCTCTACAGTCAACATTTGGCAAATCTTCAACTCCAGGACACGGGGACTCCTGCCGCCCTCACCCTGCAAAGAATCCCCAGCTTTAAGGACAACACCATGACTCGATTCTCATGCCCGTCCTGCAAGGCCATATTGCAAGCCACTGCTGAACAGGCTGGAAAGACCATCGCCTGTCCGAAGTGCAAGACGCAGATGAGGCTGCCCGCCTCGCCGCCGACCGCCGCCGGCTCTCCGTCCCGGCCGACTTCAACGCCGCTCGCAACGCCTCCCTCTGCTCCAGCGCTTGCCGCATCGGCTACGCCAGCGTCCACGCCCATGCCAAAAACGGTTCTTCCGATTCAGGCGATGCCCAAGACGCCTTTCGGCAACCCGCCGCCCATTCCGGTGTCGGTGGAACCACTCATTACCCAATCTCCACCGAAACAAAAATCACCACCAGGCCGACTGGTTGCGTCCGGCGGCAGTCTGCCGCCCGTTCAGAGCAAATCTGAGGAGGCGGTTGGCGAAACGGGTGGTTTTTCCACCTGGTACAGAAAACAATTCGGCGGCTTACATATCGGCGTTCACGTCATGATGTGGTTCTTATGGGGATACCTTTGGATTCCGGTCCTGTATCTGGTCCGCAGGATTCAGTCTCCGGCAGCAAACAGAACCACGCAAACGCCGGCTCAGACCTCCAAGCCCGCCCAAGCCATCGCACCATCATCGCAAGACAATCAAGGGGGTCAGAAACAACCGGCGGGAGCAACTTATAGCACCCTAACGGCCAAATGGCAAAGGCTCACCACCCCCATCAAGGCAGCGATTCTGGCTGGCACTGGCTTCATTTTCCTTTCGTGCTTTCTGTGCTGCGGAGGAGTTTTCTCTCTCGCTTATCAAAATGTGGAAACCGCCAAGAAGAGTCTTAAAGATGCGGATAGTCTCTGGTCGTCGGGAAAGAAAGCCGAAGCGACAGTAAAATACAAGTTTGTCATCGACGGCCTTCCAAGCGTCATCCCCGATTCCGACAAGCCCACCGTATTCCAACGGGTAATCGACTTTGGTAATCGTTCAACGCTACGAGAGCAGTGAGGGGCAGGGTTGGCCGGTGCGATGGGCGAGGACAGGCTCATGCAGGTAATCCAGGACATTCTTCGCCTGCAACCGCCGGGTTTGCACCACGGTCAGAATCCGCTCGACGAAGCGACAGCCGTTCCCACTCCAGCAGCCGAAACTCCGCCTGCGCCACAGCACCGCCCGACGCAGCAGTCGTTCCACGTGGTTGTTCGTCGGCTCCACTCCCTCCGTCGTCACGAACGTCCACAGCGCAGGCTCCAACGCCAGCACGTTCTCGCAGAACCGCACCACCGTTGGGTCGGCGCCGAGGATCGCGCCTTCCAGCAGCACCCGGTTCATCCGTCGCATCACCGGGGCCAGCCGCGCTTCCAGTTGTGCCCGCGTGACCTGTCCGTCCCGGAACCCGTGCCACGCGGCGAAGACCTTCCTGACCAGTCGCCGCCCCTCCCGTCCGACCTACTCTTCGGGGCCGCCCCGGTCGATGATCTTCTGGAAATCCCGTTTCAGGTGCGCCCAGCAGATCTGCCGCCGCTGGGGCGGCACCCGGTTGTACGGGCCCCAGCGGTCGCTGCACAGGATCCCCAGGATCTCCAGGCCCAGGATCGCCGTCAGGCCCGCCGCGCTTCGGCGGGCGTGGATCACGAAGGCCACCACCTGGGTGGTGGCCGCCGCCCACAGCCAGCACAACGCCCCCGCGAGTTTCCAACTGGTCTCGTCGGCGTTCTTGACCGCCGCCTGGCGCACCGCCGCCACCGCCTCCTGGTGGGCCGTCTCCAGGGCGGCGCCGACTTCTTGCTCGAGGTTGCAGACCGTGCCCAAGGCGATCGGGGCGTCGAAGACCGCGTCGGCGATCTCCTCGACGCCGCGCTTGCTCAGGCCGTGACAGCCGGAGAAGTAGGACAGCGTGCCGGTCAGCCGCGGCCCGACACTGTGGGCGCGAACCGCCGCCGGGATGACCGCATGCGTCCGGTGGCCGCAGCAGGGGCAGGTGCGGGCGTGGCCCTGGTACTCGGTGACCTCGGCTATGACCGGGGGCAGTTCGATGGTTTGGAAGCGGGTGGGCTCGGGATCGCCCGGCGAGGGCTGGGCGGGCAGGGCCGCGGCACAGCGCTCACACCGCTTGGGGACCAAGTGCTTGAAATGGTTGACCCGCTCGGCGGGAAGCAACCGCCGCAGCTGCGGGGGATGGCCCAGTTGTCCGCCGGCTGGACGTTTGGACTTCTTTTTCTGGACCGGCTTGGGTGCGCCGGGGGGATTGGCGGACGGCGGCAGCGAGGAGTTGGAACTGTTGGTGCCGAGTCGGGCTTCCAACTCGGCGACGCGGCGTTCCAACTCGGCGATGCGCCTATCGCGTTCGCAGCATCCCGGGCACACGGAAGCGTCCATGCCACGATTTTAGCAGTCGGCTCTCGGCGCAGCTGCGCTGCTTTGCGAATTCCGCTGGACGGTTACCGACTTTGAAGCGGAGCAGGGCAACACGAGTTCGGCAAAAGCGCTGATCGAGAAGGCGTTGGAGGAGAATATCTTTCTGTCGCTGACCGAGCCAAAGGCGAAGGACATCATGGCTCAGGTTCAGGCCGAGCGAGAAGCCAAGGCTCAAGCTGAAAGAGACGCCAAGGCCAAGGCCCAGGCTGAAAGAGACGCCAAGGCTCAGGCTGAACGAGAAGCCGCTGAACAAGAGAAAGTGAAGCGGGACAGGGATCAGAAAGCTGAAGCAGAATTTGGTCCAAAGCCCAAGGCTAGTTGGTTGGACGGTTCGGTGGCCGAGGTAAAGGCATATCTCAAGAATAACTTAAACGACCCGAATAGCGTTGAATATATCGAATGGTCGCCCGTCGTCCGAACCGAGGCAGGGTGGACTGTTCGCCTCAAGTATCGAGCAAAAAACGGATTCGGTGGGGTAATCACAAAGAACCAGGTTTTCCTCATTAAGAACGGTGAAGTCTTGGCTGTGGTCGATTTCTGATCCCGATATTGCCGTGTCAGGAGGCATAATGAGGAGCAGGCCATCCTGCTATGGGAAGTCAGGTTATTGGCCGCTCAAAGGAGATCGCAAAGTGATTTCGGGGTTAGGACGCCCGAAAGAACAACTTGAGCAAGTTTTTCTGAGTTCGTAGTCTGTGAGGATGCACGATGCAACCATCCTCCAAGGACTGCGGACCAAGTATGGAACTCTTCAGCCGATCATGGACGAGCGTCTCCGTCGCCAGTGGGCTGCCACGGAAGCTCTCGCCCTGGGCTGGGGTGGCGTCTCGGCGGTTGCCAGCGCCACCGGGCTGTCGCGCAATACCATTGCCGCCGGCATTGCGGAGATCGGCGAGCGGTCGCGGCAGACCACGCCCGTTCCTCCCAGCCCGCGGGTGCGGCGACCGGGCGGCGGGCGCAAACCGCTGACCGAGACCGACCCCGGTCTGGCAGAGGCGCTGGAGGCCTTGGTCGAGCCGGTGACGCGGGGGCACCCCGAATCGCCCTTGCGCTGGACGTGCAAGAGCACAGCGAAGCTGGCCGAGGAGTTGCACCGGCAGGGGCACGCGGTCAGCGACCGAACCGTGGCCAAGCTGCTGTACGAGGCGGGCTACAGCCTCCAGTCCAACCGCAAGACCCGTGAGGGGTCGGCGCACCCGGATCGCAACGCCCAGTTCGAGTACATCAACGACCGGGTGCGGCTGTTCCAGTGCCAGGGGCAGCCGGTGGTGTCGGTGGACACCAAGAAGAAGGAATTGGTCGGGGATTTCAAGAACGGCGGCCGGGAGTGGCGGCCCAAAGGCCAGCCGCAAGAGGTCCGGGTCCACGACTTCCAAGATCCGGCTCTGGGCAAGGCGATTCCCTACGGGGTCTACGACCTGACCCACAACCAGGGTTGGGTGAGCGTGGGCATCGACCACGACACGGCGCGGTTCGCGGCCGAGACGCTGCGGCGCTGGTGGGCAGGGATGGGCGCCAAGAGGTTCCCACGCGCCCGGAAGTTGCTGATCACGGCGGACGGCGGGGGGAGCAACGGCAGTCGGTCGCGGCTGTGGAAGATGGCGTTGCAAGGGCTGGCCGACGCCGTCGGGCTGCCGCTGAGCGTGAGCCACCTGCCGCCGGGGACGAGCAAGTGGAACAAGATCGAACACCGGCTGTTCTGCCACATCACGCAGAACTGGCGGGGACGACCGCTGGTGAGCCATGAGGTGATCGTAAGCCTGATTGCCCATACCACCACCGAAGCGGGACTCGAAGTTCAGGCGGCGCTGGACACCAACTGCTATGAGACAGGAGCCAAGGTGAGTGACGAAGAGATGGCATCCCTTCAGATCACCAAGGCCGACTTCCACGGCGATTGGAACTACACCATTGCGCCCAACTGACACTTGCTCAAGTTATTGTTTCGGGCGTCCTTAGATGGGGGTCGGTGATGATTGCGTCGATGGTCCGGCTGGCGAGCTTTCTCATTTCCTTGCGGCAATCTCCATGAATGAGCGTGGCGGCTGCGATCCGGGCCTAGCGCTCAGCGGGCGGGCGGTGATCCACCTGGGGTTGCCTAGCCGCTGGACGGGCCTTGCCGTCCTCCCCGACCGTCCGCTCGAACTGGATAAGCTGACCAGTTGACTGCATCTCACCCTGGACGCTGGCGACTGTGGCGTGGTGGACGCCGAGTTGCCTGCCGACCCAGCGGTTGGAGCGGCCCGGCGTCTCCCGAAGCTGGTTGGCCACAAACTGCCTCTTCTGCTCCTGGGTCATTTGCCGCCGGGCGAGGTTCAGGGCACGGGCCAGGGTACGTTTCTCCTCTTGTCAGACCGGCCTGTACGATCTCCGGGCAGTCGTAGCCGAGTTCATCAGCAACGGCCTTGCGGCAGTTGCCGTCGATGATCTGTTTGTCTTCAGTGACCAGGATCGGCACCAGTACGCCGTTCACGGCGATCTTGTCCCGGAGGCCGAGGAACTGCTCGTAAGGCAGGGCAGGCAGTTTCAGAACCGGCTCGTAGGCCGGCCTGCGGGTCTTCTTGGCGGTCGTGCGCATCGGCAAGCTGCTCGTGGCGCTGTGGTTGTCGCCATTGTAGGGGCGGGAAAGAACACGGTCGAGAAGGCTGCTGGCAGCACACCGCTAAAAAGAGCGGCCTGGCCGCTTGCCCGGACAAAATCACACTTCCTTCACACCGCTCACGGCACCACCATGCGCCGGCCAGGTTTATCGTGCGCACGGACAAGGGAGTTATTAGCCGTCGCCGGTCGCCCCAGCCCCAGGCGGCAACCAGTTATTAGGGGGCCACGTTCTGCTGATGCGCTAATAACTGCCACCCCTTCCGCCAGGCTGGTTATTAGCGGCCCCGCCACCCCAGGAACGGTGCTGCTTATTAGGCCACGCCGGGCTTTCCCGGTCCTTGAGCGCTTCCGACCTCCTGGGACTGGTGCAATACACGGCACGCCCCGGCTCGGCCATCACTTGGGGCAGGTCTTGCGGCTTTCTCAGGAGTGACCAGGCCGCCAGGAACCCGACGTGGATTGTTAATTCTTATTCTGAACGCCAAGCGCCCTGACGTGCAGTAAGAAGTAAGCGGCCACGGTGTCCAGGGCGCTTGTTGGAACCGTCTGAGTTTTTCACTTTCGAGCAGACCGAGGCGAAATTGTCGATTCTTATTTTGCAAAACTGTCTACCGGCTTGGTAATATAATATACCATACCTTCCTGGTGCGCTGAATGTTGAAATCTGCCGCTCTTGCTTTACAACTGCCCAAACCTCACTATTTGCACGTTTTCTGTCCGAATCTCGCTTTACAAGATTTGGGTTCCGAATGTATAGTGGTGTAGCGAGAGACTTCAAGATTTAGGCCGAACTCTCCGGGAACCTTCCCAATAAGAGGCTTTGGAATTTAGGTATTCCAACACTCTTACCCAAAGGAGGCTCCCATGAGTACCACTAACAAGCGTGGTTCCCGGAGCGAAACTAAGCCGAAGGCCAGCATTCCCTTCCCCCTGCGTAAGCCGGCGGACGCCTTACCCTCGGCTCCAACAGCCGTGACCGAGGCCACGTCTACGCCTGAACCTGCCTGGAACGCCGAGGCCGCACCTGCGGCTCCGGCGGCCAAGGAGCAGGCACCCGCCACGCCTGGGGCTGAGGAGGGCGGTGTTCAGAATGTGAACATTGAGGCCAGCCCCACCCAGGAGGCCGTCAAGGACAAGGACAAGGACAAGCTCATCGAGGAAGAGCAACGGGCGTGGCTGGTCAAGCTGGAGGGCCGGATCAGGAAGAATCGGAAGCACAGCCGGGAGGAGATCGAAGACCTCCGCACCATCAAAGAGAACCGCCTGTACACGCAGCCGACAGGGGACCACGGCGGCTTCACCCGGTTCGAGTCGTACATGGCTGAAGTGTGGGGCCGGTCCAAGGCTTGGGTCACGCAGAACCTAAATTGGCTGCGCACCGTCGAGCTTCTCGAAGAGGGCTTGCCGGGAAGCCAGTTCTCCTTCACCGTGGACGCCGCCCAGGTGTTGGACGACTTGGTGGATTACCCTGAACAGTTGGTGGCCGCCTATCTCGAAGCCTACCACCACCAGAAGTCGCTGCCCGTTGGGATCGACTGCATGAAGTTGGCGGTACGCCCTCGGCAGGGCTACCTCAAGTATCTCCGCAAGGACGAGACGCACGCCCAGGCGGTGGAAAAGCTGACACTGGAGGAGTGGAACGCCGTGGCCTGGCTGGAGAACGAGGAGATGGCGACGGGGTTGGTCGCTGCGGCCAAGGCCCTGGCCGACGACAAGCCGCTGCGGGCCAAGGTCGTCTCGGTCGCCAACCAGAAGCGGGTGATACCGGACTCGAAGGAACTGGTCGAGGCGCTCCGTGGCGAAGACCTGATCTGGACCGTCAACCGCCTCAAGAACCAGAAGATCGCCTGGGGGAAGCTCCGGGAGGCAGAGGACCAGAAGGACCGGCACGAGGAGCGAGTCCGCAAGGCCGAGGAAGCCGCCCTGCTGGTGGACGGCGAGCCTGAAACGACGCAGGCCGAAGAGCCGACGGACGAGGTAGACAAGTCGGAGCCGAAGGCCGAGTACGAGTACGAACTCGAACTCACCGGCGACCTGATGGGTTTGGTCAAGGACGCCAACCCGTTCGCCCCTGACAAGTTGCCGCTGGCCTTCGCCGACCTCGCCAGGAACATGGTGGGCCACCCGATCACGAAGGACTCCAGCCTCAACATCAAGGTGCGCAAGAAGTGACCCCATCACAGGCCCGGCGCTCGCCCACGCCGGGCCTCGCTTGAAGGAATGAGCAATGGTCCTCCGGTATCCAGGCGGCAAGTTTCATGTACGGCACCGCATCCTTCGGCACGCACCGCCCGACTGCCAGGAGTTCCGTGAGCCGTTCGTCGGCGGGGGCCACCTGCTCTTCGCCATCCCGCCACACGGGCCTTTCCGGCGGCGCTGGATCAACGATGTGGACCCCGACCTCATCGCCGTCTACCAGGCGCTCCGGGACCGGCCGGCCGACTTCATCGCAGCCTGCCGTGCGATCACGCCGAGCAAAGATGTCTTTGACAAGTTCGTTGCCGGAGAGGGGACGGACCCGGCTGTGCGCTATTTCTTCGTAAACCGAACGTCCTGGGGCGGCCTCTCCCACCGCATCCACCCCTGTTTCTGCTACCCCAAGGGGTGGGCTGTGGTACACGGCGACGGGCTGTGGGAGGCGGCGAGGCGACTCCAGGGCGTGGAGATCACAACGGGCGACTACACGGCGCTCCTGCGGGGGCCGGGCAAGGGCGTGTGGGTCTACGCCGACCCGCCCTACGTCGAGGCGGGGAAGGATTTGTATTTCCACAAGTTCGGGCTGGTGGATCACGTCGTCCTGGCTGTTGATGTCCGGGCTTGCAAGCACAAGGTACTGCTAAGTTACGACGACGATCCGTATATCCGGCACCTGTATGACGGCCTGACCATCTATACGGTTCCGGTTCGCTACCGCATGAGGAATCCAAAGCGGTGTAGAGAGTTGTTGATTAGGAACTACTGACGGAGGCCGCAGTCAAGCCGATAGCGGTGCGCCTGGCCGACATCCTCGGCACCATCGACCAGCAGGGAGAAATTCCGATTATCCGCTAAACAACCGGCGGATTTCGACGTACCATGAGATCATGAGATGTGGTCATCGCCGCCTTTGGGTTTGTGCGGCCCACATAAACGCCTCCTAATATCCGGGAGTACCTTCCATGCCTCGCTTCAAGAAGCCGGATTGGTTCGAGATGCTTGACAACTACGATCAAATTCGCTTCTATCTGAGGAAGTGGGCCGAGGGCTGTTATCCTTGTATGCTCATGGTCGGCCCGCCCGGCAGGGGCAAGAGCAAGCTGGCGCAGATCGCAACCCAGGGCAAGGCACACTTGATAAAGTGTCATGGCAAGCCCTTCTCGACTTACGTTGAGGCGCAGCAGTATTGTGCGACACATCCACATGATCCGAAGAATGGGCAGTATCAGAATATAATACTGGATGATGTGGACGGACTTTATGCCGATTCCGATGGTCAGCGCCTCGTGAAAGCCTTTGGCGAAAGCGACCGGCCAGTGGTGGTGCCCTGGCCAACCATAGCTGCTGGACGGGCTGCCGTCCCAAAGTCCTTCGTCTTTGAGGGGTCTATCCTCATCATCGACAATGCCTGGGGCGTGTCGGAGCATCTCGAAGCCATCGAAGATCGCAGCCGGGCGTTTTATGTCGGGCCGCCCGCCGTAGAGATACACCGCTATGTCGGCGAGTGGTTCCTACAGACCGGGATGCACGACATGATCTATAAGTTTATTGGCGATCATCTCCCGTTGATCGCTCCGCTCGTCAGCACTCGTCTGTATGGCCATGCGTTGAATGCGGAAAAAGCCGGGGAGGATTGGCAGGAATTCCTGCTCAAGCGTGCAGAGGTCAGAGTCGTGGGCGAAGACGGAGAAGAAACAGTCCATCGCATCAAGAAGGAAATGCTTGAAGCCATCCGGTTCGAGTTGGACCCGTATTGGAAGGGCAAGCCCGTGGAGGACAAGATCGAAGCGTGGATGCAGCGCACCAATATGAGTCGGAAGTCGTGGTACAACTACATGAAGGCATATCATGCCGCCATCGGCGGTCCCATGCCTTAGCCGAATGGCTTACACAATTACACAACTCTTGTTGTGTAATTGTGTAGGCTATTCGGTCGAGCCGTCATGGGGCCTGGAGCAGACGCACCCCGCCGAGGACTACCGCACCGAGGAGAAATACACGCCCTGGGAGGATTTTTATGTCGAGAACATCGTGGGCAAGCCGGTCGCCCTCGTGCGCCCTTGATCGTTTCATAACCAGAAGGAGCCTGAAAATGAAAATGAGCGACGAGTTGAAGGCAGCCCTGAAGGACATGCCCTCCGATATTACGGTGGCGCAGGCCCGCCTCGCACTGATCGCCAAGTATATTCCCCTGGCCTTGTGGGAAGAATTGTCACAGATCGAGGAGGCCAAAGGGGCGGATCACCCGCTGATACGGCGGAAGTATCGCAGCATCGACGGCGAACCCGATTTGCCGGCGTTACCGTCGCCACCCCCGGTGCCGCCGAAGCAGGCGTTCACCTGCGTCCAGTGCGGCGGGGCGAACGTCAGCGAGCGGGAATGGACCATCCTCAACCCGCCGACGGGGCCGCTGGGCCAGGCGCTCTGTGACGTTGTTGCCTACGACAGCGTTGACCACCAGTATTACTGCCACGACTGCGACGAGCTTTTTGACGAGATCAACCGCAACGGGACGTGAGGCGGACGACCAGAGGCAACTGGAGAGGCGACAACGCTAATCACCTTTTCCATTGTCCGGCCCGAAGAAGGATTTCCTCAGCAAGCCTCCACCCTCCGTGAAGGAAGAATGCAAGATGACGTTCCCGGTCCTGCCGCATCCTGCGAGCGCTGGCACAGGCGATGACTTGCTTTCGCCTCCGCAGCCATACCGCATCACCCACGGCCCTTGCGATTTTTATTTTGAAAACCTGGCCGGCAAGACGGTCGGCTCGGTGCGGCGTGGCCTGGCGACCGTTTTCTCCATCCCTGGCGATGCCGAGGCTTTCGTCGGCGGCTCCCTGGTCGATGGCCTGTACCGGCTCCAGGCGGGCGACTCGGTGCTGTTTCTGCGGCGTGGGTGGGGGCGGAAGGCGGCGTTCACCAAGTTTGGGACGATCCTGGCTGACCCGGCCTGGCCCTACCGCTCGCCTCGTGCCATCGTCGGAAACGGCGGCCGGGGGAATCAGAACGGGCGTGCCAAGGACATCCTCCAGGTCGATGCCGCTGCGCACTACCCGCTAATGACGCTGGAGGAGATCAAACGGTTGCCGGTCAAGGACATCGCCGCCGACGCCGCCCACCTATACCTGTGGACCACGAACGCCTTCATGGTCGAGGCCCACGAGGTTGCCCGTGCCTGGGGCTTCGAGCCGAAGACGATCCTGACGTGGGTGAAGCTCAAGCTGGACGGGCTGGAAGTGTCGATGAAGACAGGCTACTGGTATCGCTCGGCCACGGAACACATCGTTTTCGGCGTCCGAGGGAGCCAGCGGCTCCTGGGACCGGCGGTGCCCACGGCCTTCCTGCTGCCCCGACTCCCGCACAGCGTAAAGCCTGATTTCTTCTACAAGCTGATCGAGGAGCAAAGTGCCGGCCCCTACCTGGAGCTTTTCGCCCGCCGTCTCCGGCCTGGCTGGGATTCCTGGGGGAACGAGATCGAATCCACGATCCGGCTGCCGTGAGAAAGGACGACCGAGGATGCTTCCCGTGCCGTTGACTTCGCCGCTCATGAACTCCGTTGCCGGCGACGGCGGGCTTCAGTCTCCACGGGCCTGCCGCATCGTCCACGGCCCTAACGATTCTTGTTTCGAGAACATCGCTGGCAAGACGGTCGCCTCGATCCGGCGCTCCCTGGCGACCGTCTTCAGCCTTCCCGACGATGCCAAGGCTTTCATCGGCGGCTCCGTGGTCGATGGCCAGTACCGGCTCCGGGCGGGCGACTCGCTGGAGTTCTTGAGGACTGGATGGGGGCGGAAAGCATCCGTGCCGGAGTCTCTTCTTCCGCCGCCAGAGCATTGGGAAGCCGGAAAGCCAGCAGGCACCGCAAGTAAACTTGATCGCCAATGGGCTGCTGTCGGGCTGGCAGCGTGAGAGGACGCTACTTGTCGAGATAGGTTCGCACCGTCGCCCGATGCAACCCGACTTCGGCAGCGATTGCCTTTATCGGCATCCCCTGTTGCCGGAGTTCCTTCATCCGCTTGATCGTGCCGAGCGTCACGGACGGGTTATGTTTGGTGTCGCTTGTCGGAAACGGATCAGCGACTCGTGCGAACATCTTTTCCAACACCTTCCGCCAGTGGCGGCACGCCTTGAAAACGGGCCGGAAGTTCCGGTCGGCGTAGCGTTCGAGGAGTTCGTCCGTCACCACTTTTCCGTGCGCCAGGAACATGCCTGCCACTTCGCCGCCGTACTTCCGGCGCACGAACGAGGCAGCCGTTTTGCGGAGCTTGTTAAAAGACAACTTTCGGAAGGTGGGGAAGTCCTTACGGCGGATTCGCTTTAGCAGTGTGTTCCAGGTGTTCGGGATGCGCATGTTGCGGGAACCGCCCGCCGTCTGCTGGTTGAGCGGGCGACCGTTCTTCGACACTACCAGGGCCGTCTCTTGGGTCGCCCCTCGCCGCCGCTTCATCCACTCGATAGCTCGCACCGTTTCGGGCCACAGCATCCACTCTCCGTACACCCCCGTCTTGAACCGGATACGCTTGATGAAACTGCCGTGGATGGGGTAATGCCCGTGCGGGCCGTCGATGGTGATTTCGTCCAGTTGAAGCGTGGCGATCTCGGCGGCACCGAACCCGCAGTTCAGGGCAAGGATAATCAGCAGGCGCTCCCACGGCGAGGCATATTCCCACAACGTACAGAGTTCGTCCACCTTGTATGTCCGGCGTCCGTGCGGCTGCGCCCGTGCGGACAACTCGGCTGCCGTGTATTTGATCGAGATGCGGGCCGGGGCGTAGTCGTCGGGCAACCGCCAGTTGAACGGACTCCGGTGAAGCCAGGGCAGGAATTGCCGGATGCGTTTGATGACATCCCGCACCGTCTCGACGCTGAGGGGCGTTCCCTTGCGTTTCGAGATCGGGCGGCGCTGCCACGTCGCCAGCAGGCCCTCGATCTCGGCCAATCCGAAGGCGGAAAGCGGCATGTCGGGGGCGTACTCCTTGATCTGCTTCGTTTGGCGCTGGTAGCGTTTACCGGCGGGCGTGGTGATGCCGTCCCGTGTAACGTACTTCGTTCCCAGGAAGTCAGCGAAGGCGTCCAGCGCCTTGTGGAGCGTTTCGCCGCCATTCGGCGTGCTGACGACGACCGGGCGGGGAACAGCGTCTTGTTCCTTCTTCGCCTGTTCGATCTCCTTCCTGGCCCGCTCGATCCTGTTGGCGGCGTACTGCCGGATCGACTCCCGGCCTTTGTCGGCGACCCGCTGGCCCTCCGGCGTCAGCACGAGCCGGACGCCGCAGCCCGCCACGAGCGCCGACAGCCTCCCGAACCACTCGGCCAGTCCCATCGGGGAGAGGAGGGCGTGAGCGAAGTCCTCGTCCGCTGCGGGGTCGATCTCGACCTCGGCATCGCCACGGGCTACGGCCATTGCCACGGCGAGCGTGAAGAGGTTCCACACGGGCCGTTCGTCGCCCAGGTGAAGAGGACTCCCGACACCGCTTCGCCGCTGCTCTTTCCAGGCGGTTTCGATGGCGTCCCAAAGGCGGTCGAGGCGCTCGACCCTTAGCATGGCCGCTGCCCGGTCTTTGCCGACGTAGAAGCGGTGCTGGACGTACTGCCCACCATGCACTTTCCAGCCGAGGTCACGCTTGTAGTTGCCTCTGGCGTCCGGCTTGCCCAACTTGACGGGTTCGTTCATGTCCTGTTTCGCCTTCGGGACTCCCTGGTTTCGGATACACGGGGATAATCCCTATTATACGACCAATCGGATACAGGGCAAGGGAAAATCGGATACAAGAATCGGATACATTCCCAGGAAACAGCGAAGGCGTGTCGTCGTTGACTTGACGTAAGTTGCTAAATGAAAAAGGCTTCCGGTAAAACCGGAAGCCTTCTGTAAGTATCCCCGACAGGATTTGAACCTGTAGTCCTCGGCTTCGGAGGCCGATGCTTTATCCAATTAAGCTACGGGGACGCTACCAAAGGGCGCCGGCCGCTATCCGGCGCCCTTTCATCGGATTGTAACGATCCTTCCTTACCTACGCATTATAACCCCCTTCCGGCCCGCGTCCATCCCGGCGCCGCAATACAGGCCACCCGGCCCGCGGCGCCTTCGGCCGACCGGAAAAATGTCGCGTCCGGGACGGGAGGCGGGCATAATATACATTTGCCTGTTAGACGTTCCGTCTGGCACACGTCAGTAAGCATGGATTGGCTCTCTCGGAGGATGTCCGCCGATGACAGGTTCCACCCGCCGAATCCGTGGCACAGGCGGCTCGCCTGTGAGCCACAGGCGAGCCGCCTGTGCCACGACGCGCGTCGTCCGCCTCTGGCTCGCCGTCCTGGCGTTCCTCGTCCTGCCCGAAGTCGCGCTAGGTCAAGGAATACTCGGCGGGCCTATTGTCCCCGGCGGCCCCGCGCCGCCGCCGCCCATCGGCGGGGCGACCATGGCCGAGATGTTCCCCCAGAACCCCGAGATGGCCCGCCAGATTCAGCAGACCGCTCCCCAGTACATCAAGGCCGCCGAGCGCCGCGACCGCGACTGGGTGACGGTCGCCCAGATCCTGCAACCCGTCCTCGATTTGCAGACGGATTTCCTCCTCAAAAAGGAGGTGAAAGACCCGACCGGCAAAGTGTCCATCCAGTACACCAGCGGCCGGGCCGAGGCGGAACGGCTGCTGGCCTCGCTGCCGCCCTTGGGCCTGGCCGCCTACCGGGTCAAGTACGGCGGGCCGGCGCAGATCCTGCTGGCCCAGGCCCGGATCAGCCCGGCCCTGCTGGAGGAAGTGGCCCGCCGCTATTACCTCACCGACGCCGGGGCCGAGGCCCTCACGCAGCTGGGCGTCGCCGAGCTGGACCACGGCCGCGTCGATGAGGCGGCCGACCACTTCCGCCGCCTCATGCAGCGGCCGGACGCGGCCGGCCTGCCGCCGCTGTCGCTGTTCGAGGCCTCCCTCGCCTTCCACGCCGTCGGCGACTCGACCCGCGAAACCCAGGCGATGCAGCTGCTCAACCGCCGCCTGCCCCCCGCCGGACTCAACGTCGGCGGCCAGTTCCTCAACGCCGGCGACTTCGAGAAAGAGGTCGCCCGCTGGCCTGTCTCCACCGCCGTCGCCTCGTCGGACTGGCCGATGTTCCGCGGCGACGCCCGCCGCACCGGCCGCGCCGACGGCGAGTTTCCCATGCTGGAATCCCGCAACCGGGTCCCGCTGCCGACCTATGTCGAGGTCGCCCGAGCGCTCGCCCCACCGCCCGGCGGTGTCCCCACCGCCGGCCCCATGCTGCCCGGCTTCGTTCCCATCGCCGTCGCCGGCAAGATCATCTACCGCGGGCCGGACGGCCTTCACGCCCTCGACGCCGAAACCGGCAAGGAACTCTGGCCCCGCGGCGCGGCGCCAGGCCATCCGTCCCTGTGCCTGGCCTCGATGCTCAAGGACGACAACCAGCGCCTCCAGCTGCTGAACCAGTGGCTGCCCAAGTACGCCGGCCTGGCCGGCCTGCTCGACGAGAACGCCACCCTCGGCTCGCTCAGCAGCGACGGCCGCCACGTCTTCACCATCGAGGACGTTCCCGTCCCGGCCCATCCCAACGACCTGTTGGCCTTGCAGCCGCAGGGCCAGCAGGGCATCGGGCGCCCCTATTTCAGCTCCCTGGAGGAGACGCTGTACCACAACCGGCTCCGGGCCGTGGACGCGCAGACCGGGGAGTTCCGCTGGGAGGTCGGCGTTTGGGACAGGGCCGCCCCCCCGCTGCGGCCGGAGTTCACGGATGTTTTCTTCCTCGGGCCGCCGCTGCCGGTCGGACGGCGCCTGTTCGCGCTGGTGGAGCAGACGACGCAGGACCAAAAAAAGAACAAAGACATCATCCTCCTCTGCCTCGACCCCGACACCGGCCGGCTGATCTGGTCGCAGGACGTCGCTTCGGCGGCCTACCCGCTCTCGCTCGACGCGGCCCGGCGGATGGAACCCGTCCAACTAGCCTACGGCGACGGCGTTCTCGTCATTCCCACCAACACCGGCTCCGTGGTCGCCCTCGACCCCCTTACCCACGACCTCCTGTGGGCGCACGTCTACCATGAGCCGACGCCCAACCCCAACGGCTTCCCCGGCTTTGATCCCAATCTGTTCGAGACGGCCTGGAAAGGCGCGGCGCCCATCCTCTTTGGCGACCGCGTCGTCCTGACCGCGCCGGACGGCCAGGAGATTCTCTGCCTCAACCTCCGCGACGGCGCCCTCGTCTGGAAGGCGGAGCGCACCGACGACGACCTGTACGTCGGCGGCGTGTTCGCCGACCCCCACCCTTCCCCTCCCCCCCCGCGGGGGGAGGGCAAGGAGGGGGGGACAAGGTGCTGATCGTCGGCCGGACGCAGTGCCGCACGCTGAGCCTGGCCCGCGGCGAGGAAGTTTGGAAGGGCCTGGCGACCGGGGCGCCCTCCGGCCTGGGGACGGCGCGCGGCCGTCAATACCTGCTGCCGCTGCGGACGGGGAACGTCTTTGTCATCGACGTGAACAACCCCAACGCCTCGACCGTGCTGGAGGGCCGAGCCGACGATCCGCCGGGCAACCTCCTCTTCCACGGCGGCGATCTGTGGTCGCAGAGCGCCCGGGCCGTGACGGCCTACGCGCGCCTCAGCACCGGCCTGGACCGCTTGATGGCCGCCGTGGCGAAGAACCCGAAGAACGCCGCCGCCCGCATCGACCGTGGCCGGCTGCTGTTCAGCAAGGGCGACGTGGCCGGCGCCGTCGAGGACTGGCGCGCCGTCCTGGACGGCGACCCGCCGCCCGAGCTGGCCGGCCCCACCCGCGAGCGCCTCTACCAGGCGCTGACGATTCTGCTCCGCCAGAACTTCGCCGAGAATGAAAAACTCCTCGGCCTGTATGAAACGCTGTGCCGTGTGGCCCCGCCGCCCGGCGCCACACCCGAAAAGGTCCAGGACTGCCAGGCCGAGCAGCGGCGCCGGCAGATGAACCTGCTCGCCGTCACCGCTCACGGCCGCGAGACGCAGGGCCGCGTGGACTTGGCCCTCCAGGATTACAAGAAGATCTTCGCCGCCGCCGCCCCCCAGGAGCGTCTGCTCACGCCGGATGAGCCGTCGGGGCAAAGCCGGCCGGAACTGTGGGTGGGCGTGCAAACCCGGCTGGACCTGTGGGTGCAGGCCCGCATCGCCGATCTGGTGCGCGGCGCGACGCCGCAGCAGCAGAAGGTGCTGAAGGACCAGATCGACCAGGACTGGCAGGGCGCCCGCTCGGCCGACGGCGAGGCCGGCCTGACCCGCTTCATCGCCCTTTACGGCGGCATCGCCGGCCCGCTCGGCGCCCACGCCCGCGAGGCCCGGCTGCTGCTGGCCGAGCGGTGGATGGACGACCACGACCGGCGCCACGCCCTCGACGCGGAGCTGAACCTGCGTTTCCTGCGCGACCAGACCGATTCGCCCGAAACGGCCGCCGCCGCCCAGTACGCCAAGGCGCGCCTGCTGACGCGGCACGGACTGCTCGGCGACGCCGTCGAGGCCTACCGCGCCCTGGCCCGCGACTTCCCCGCCGTCCGCCTTCCCGACGGCCGAACCGGCGCCGGCCTGCTCGACGAACTCGCCGTCGATAAACGCTTCGTCGCCTACCTCGACGACCCGCTCGCCGGCCGACCGACCGGCAAAATCAAGGTGATGGAGATCGAGGATCACAATACGCCGCAATCGCCGGACCTGCTCTGCGACCCGGCGGACGGCGTTGTGCCGCCTTCGTGCCGCCGCGTGCGCTTCAGCCTCGATCCCCAGAGCTGCACCTTCAAGGTAGCCGGCACGGACGGCGGCACCGAGTCGTGGTCGGCCCCGCTGCCGGTGCCGGTCGCGTTCCTGCAGCAGCTTACCGCGCAGTACGGCGGCTTCACGCCCACCTACGAGGCGGACGACCATTTCGTGGTGGTGACGCTCGGGCCGATCCTCGTCGGCGTCGATCGGTTCGAGCACCGCGCCCGCTGGGTCCGCAGCCTGCTGCCGACCGACCTGCCGAAGGGCGTCCAGGTCTCGCAGATCACGCCCGGCGGCCCGGACGGCAGCGTCTGGATACAGACGTCCGACGGCGCGCCGAACCAGCGGCTGGGGCTGCTCGGCCCGATCGGCCCCAACGGCGTCATCGTCCAGACGCGGTCGGGCGTGGCCGCCCTCGACGTTTCCAGCGGCGTGCTGCGCTGGCTGCGCCGAGACGGCGCCGGCGCTGACCGGGTTCGGCGACCAGGATCACCTCTACCTCGTCGAGGCGCGTCCCACCGGCGACACCTACGCGGTGCGGGCGGTGCGCACCGCGGACGGCGTATCGACGTCCATCGCCGACGCCTCCGACGTCTACAACCACCACCTGCGCACGCTGGGCCGCTGCATCCTGGCCTCGGTGGGCGGCGGCGACGACGGCGCCCCGCTGGAGGTCCGCTATTACGACGTCCAGGCGGGCAAGAGCCTGTGGCAGGGATCGTACCCGCCGCACAGCCACGTCCTGGAATCGTCGGTCCCCGAGCTGACGGCCGTGGTCACGCCGGACGGCGCGGTGACGGTCGTGGACCTGACGACGTGCAAGGAGACGGCGAAGCTGGCTCTCGACAAGAAGGACATTTCCGACGCAAAAGGCCAGAATCAGCTCGTCCGCGGCATGTTGCTGCGCGACCGGACGCAGTATTACGTGGCCCTTCAGACGCTGCCCGGTCCCAAGGCGATCGCCGTCGGCGACCCCAGCCCAAATTTCATCGGCTCGATCCGGTTCACCGAGGTGAACGGAGTGATCCGCGCTTTCGACCGCGAAACCGGCGGCCTGAACTGGGTCACGAACGCGCCGATCGAGGAGCAGATTCTGCTGCTGGACTCGTTCGAGGAATCGCCGGTGCTGCTGATGACGGCCATCCAGATACGCCAGCCGCCAGCCGGCCCGGGCGTCCCGGGCGGCAATCAGGTCCAGGTGAGCTGCACGCGCAGCATCGACAAGCGAACCGGCAAGGTTCTGTACCGCAAGGAGCTGAACGACGCCAACAACGCCCCCGACCAGTTCTACCTCCTGCAGGTGGACGCCCGGACGGGGACCGTCGATCTCGTCAATGCGAACATGCGTTTGCGCCACGTCATCGAGCCGGCCCCAGGCGAGCGGGGGACGTCAGCCCCCTGATTCTTCCTGCGATCACCACCGAATAGGATGCGGTATCGGGGGGCTGACGCCCCATAGGCATCAACTTACGCCTAACCTCGCTCGCCCCGGTTCGTTCAGTAGCTCGATGGTCCCCGGCTTTTTCTTACGCCGGTTGCGAGGACGAAGGCGATGCAATTCCTCCCCGATCCTGCGCAGCACGGCCTCCAACGCCGCGCGTTCGCCCAAGGCCTCAACCAACTCCGTGAGCAGCCGACGCAGCCGACGCACCTTGCGCGTCGCCGCCCGCCCGTCCAGCCACGGGCCCGCCGTCAGCAGCAACCAGTGTTGTACCAGCATCGCCACCAGCTTGGCCAGCACCTCGCACAGCACCCGGTCGCCCCGCCGCCCTCGCGACCGCGCCAGCCCGCCCCGGCCCTTCCACAGCTTGAACAACAACTCGATCTGCCAACGCGCCCGGTACAGCACCCAGGCCTCGTCGAACGTCAGTTCTCCTGCCGCCAGGTCGGTGATCAGCACCGTCCAGCCGCACAACTCGCGCTGGCGGGTGCTCACCGGCCGCCCCTTCTTGCGGGCCCGTTGGCCCAGCTTCCGCAGCCGCTTTTGCCGCACCGCCTCGGGGCAACGCACCGCCATCAGCCGGCACGTCAACGGCCTCTCCTGGCCCACGCGCACCCCCACGTCCACCGCGTCCTCAACCTGCCGTTGCAGGAACGCCGCGATCGACTCGGCCGGCCGGTCGCCTTCCCGCAGCGTCACGCCGCTGGGCAGCCGGCTGACCCAATGCACCCCGGCCCGGCTGTCCCGGGCCGCCATGTCCAGGTCGAAGAAGCCCAAATCCTTCAGCCGCAGCGAGCCGGCCGGCAACGGCGCCGCCTCTTGACCCGCCGCCACGTCCGGCTGCTTGCCCGGCTGGAAGGCCAGGTCGGTCACGGCCCCGTCCGTAAGGTCCATGCGCACGTACATCTTCAGGGCCGCTTGGTCGCGGCCCTCCGCGTCGTTGCCGCCGCAGCCGGGGTAGGCCTCCGCCAGGCAGGCCGGCAAGGCCACCACCGTGCAGTCCTCCACCGACACGCGGCGGAAGCGTCGCAGCAACGGGATGGCCGCCGCCGTCGTCTCCAGCAGCACGCCGACCGCTTCCGCGGCCAAGCGCTTAGAGCCTATCCCAAAACCCGGTCGGAGGGTATAATATGAGTAGCCACTTATCTACCGAACTGGAGCAGAGTCATGGCCGCTTCTCGTGAAACGGTTGTCGATACTTTCCGTATCCCGGACGCCCTCTGGGAACGCATCGAACCCCTGTTGCCCAAGGTGCGCCGCTCCCGCAAGGGGGGACGGCCGCCTTTGCCCCAACGCCAGGTGTTGGATGGCATTTTCTACGTCCTGCGTACCGGCGGCCACTGGAAGGCCGCCCCGCCCGAGTTCGGCTCCGGCAGCAGTCTGCACCGCTACTTCCAACGCTGGCAAAAGCGGGGGCTGTTCCGCCAGCTGTGGCAAAAGGCCTTGCACGAGTACGACGACAAGGTCGGCATCGACTGGGAATGGCAGAGCCTGGACGGGACCATGACCAAGGCCCCGCTCGGGGGGAAAAAAGACGGGCAAGAACCCCACCGATCGGGCCAAAAAGGGCACGAAGCGTTCGCTGCTGACGGACGGCCGAGGCGTGCCGCTGGGCCTGGAGGTGGCCGGGGCCAACCGGGCCGACATGAAACTGGTCGAAGCCACCCTGGACAGCATCCCGATCGAGCGACCCGAGCCCACGCCGGAGAAGCCACAGCACTTTCTGGGGGACAAGGGGTATGACTACCCCTCGGTGCGGGAGCTGGTGGCCCGCTGGGGTTACACAGCCCACATCCCGGTCAAGAAGCGCCGGGGGGCCAAGGCGGAGCCGAGGGAGAAGATCCCCGGGTATCGGGCGCGGCGCTGGGTGGTGGAGCGGACGCATAGTTGGATGAACCGCTTCCGACGACTGTTGATCCGCTGGGAGAAAAAAGTCCCCAATTACAAAGCCTTCCTCCACTTCGCCTGCGCCTGGATCACCTGGAGGGCGGCAGGGGTTTTGGGATAGGCTCTTAAGGCACTCGGCCGCCTCCGGGACGAACCAGGCGTCCAGCCCCTGCGGCGTGATGGCCGCCCCCAGCCGCGCCGCCTCGTCGGTCAGGTCCTCCAGGGTAGCGTCGGGTTGACGCATCCAGCCGAACACGAGCGTCTGCACCCATTGCGCCCCGCTGAGGCGGCGGCGGCGTTGCACCAGGCCCACGGCTTGGGCCGCCGCCTCGGCCTTGGCGAACAAAAGGCTTTGCAAAGCGGCCGCACACAGCGTTACAGTACGGATCATGGAGGGGACTCCTTCCCGTTGGCACGGTGTTATGGTCAACCCCATGCTAACAAAGGAGTTCCCTCCGCTTTACCCTAAGTTGATGCCTATGGGGCTGACGCCCCCGCTCGCCTGGGGCCGGCGCCCCGACCATCTTCCGCCGCCGTCCCATCCTCCGGCCCTTCCCCCGAACGCTTGTCTTAACGGCAGCAATCACAAGGACTTCCGATGAAGAGCCGCGTCGCGGCCTGCCGATACCCATCTCTGGCGGGCCGGCGCCCGTCCCCCACCCCGCGGACCACCGGGCGCTGACGCGACCCGGCTCGCCTGCGACCCACCCCGCGCCGGGAGCCGAGGAGGCGACCCAAATGATCGGCGAGGACGTGATGGTTTCGAGTTCCGAGACCGAGCAACTCCGCCAGCAGCTGCTCCAGGCCCAAAAACTCAGCAGCGTCGGTGCGCTGGCCAGCAGCGTCGCCCACGAATTCAACAACATCCTGACCACCATCATCAACTACGCCCGCCTGGCCCTTCGCACCACAGGAGACGACGCCGCCCGCACCCAGGCGCTGGAAAAGATCCTCAAAGGCGGGCAACGCGCCGCCGTCGTCATCCACAGTATGCTCGGCTTCGCTCGCAACAACTCCACCCAGCGCGAGCGAACCGACCTCGCCGCCGTCGTGGACGAGGTGCTGATCCTCACGGAAAAGGACCTGAGCAAGCACCGCATTCAGGTGGAGAAGAAAGTGCAGGGCCGGCCGCACGCCCACGTCGTGGCGGCCCAGGTCGAGCAGGTGCTGCTCAACCTGATTATCAACGCCCGCCAGGCCATGCCGCGCGGCGGCCGGCTGCGCGTGGAAGTGCGCGAGAACGCCAGCTCCGGCATGGTCGAGCTGATCGTGGCCGACACCGGCGTGGGCATCCCGCCGGAGCGGCTGCGGTTGATCTTCGAGCCGTTTTACACCACCAAGGAACCGGACGCCAACGGCCACGGCGGCACCGGTCTCGGGCTGAGCGTCTGCCGGCAGATCATCGAACAGCACCAGGGCCGCATCCGCGTCGAAAGCCTCGTCGGCAAGGGCGCGACGTTCACCGTCAAGCTGCCGGTCCTGCCGGAGGAAGTCAAGGAACCGGCGACGGTCGCGTAAGGGAGTGGTCCGAGCCGCGACCGTCCGAGCCGCGACCGTAAGGGAGCGGTCTTCTCCCCCGCTCCCTTACGATCGCGGCT
Source organism: uncultured Planctomycetaceae bacterium (assembly GCA_963823075.1). Lineage (GTDB taxonomy): Bacteria > Planctomycetota > Planctomycetia > Gemmatales > Gemmataceae > UBA4732. Next base: position 79,883 of record CAWGKE010000010.1, on the reverse strand, counting down.
CGGACTGCAACGGCCGCGTCTTTTCCCTTGCCGCGCCCCGGACGAACACGTTACCCTGAACCTCACGGATCTCACACTCCGAAGTCTCGGGGGAACGCCGCCATGTCCGCCGCAACGATCAGCTGTCCGTGGTGCGCCAAGGCCATCGAGCCCAATGCGGATCTGCAATCCGGCAGTCGCGTCCACTGTCCGCGGTGCGGGGCGGAATTCGCGCTGACGCCGGAGGACCTCCGCGCCGCCGTCCTGGCCGCCCCGCCGGCCGCGCCGCCCATCCTGGTCGGCCGCGTCTCGGCGCCGGCCGTCGTCGCGCCTGCGTCCGCCCGCGTCTGGCCGCTCGCGCTGACGGCCTCCGCCGCGGCCCTGCTCTTCCTCATGGCGGCGTCGATCGGCGTCGTCTTCCTCCTTGCCGGTAAGCGATCCGCACAAGTGGCCGTCGTCTCGAAACAGCCGCCCGCCGCTGCACCGAAAGCGGCCGATCCGCTCCCGCCGCCGGCGGCCCTTCCCCGGCGAACGGAGGACGATCGGCCTGTCCTTCCGCCGAAGCCGCCCGCGGAAGTCCCGCCGTCTCCGCCGCCCACCGACCCGACGCCGCCCGCCCACCCGCCGTCTCCGCCGCCCACCGACCCGACGCCGCCCGCCCGCCCGCCGTCTCCGCCGCCGGTCGCCCCGCCGGAAGCGCCCCTGCGGCCGGCGGAGGAGCCGCGACCCGCGGCCAATCCGCCGCCGGCTGCGTTCAAGCGGCGCGACCGTCTGGCCGAGGAAGAGCTGCGTAAACAACTCCTTCAAGTCCCGGAAGTGGCCCTGGACGCGCCGGGCGATGCGAGGGCTGCAACCACCCTGTTCACCATCGCGCAGGCAGCCCGCAACAGCGGCCAGGCGTATCCAGGGTCGGCCCTGCTTACCCGGCAACGAACCGACCTGAACGGCTTGCCCCTGGCGGCCGGCCTTGACTGCCAGCTCGGCAAGGAGCCGGCCGAAAACCTCCAGGCCCTCTCGCGCAAGATGCGCCAGACCGTCGCCTCCTGTCTGCCGGCCGACACGCTCGACCCGCGGCCCAACGCCGACCTGCTGCGCCAGCGCCTCCTCGAGGACGACGGCAAGCAATGGCTGACGCCCGACGCCGTGCCCTGCTTGCTGCAAATGCTCCAGCCCGAAAACAAGCCGGTTCGCCTTATCCTGGTGGAGGCGCTGGGCCGCATTCCCGGCCAACGCGCCACGCAGGCGCTGGCCATGCGGGCGATGACGGACCTGTCGCCGGAGGTGCGCGAGGCCGCCGTCAAGGAGCTGCACGATCGACCGCGCGAAGACAGCCGCGACGTGCTCCTGCACGGCCTGCGCTATCCGTGGGCGCCGGTGATCGACCACGCCGCCGAGACCCTCGTCGCCCTCGACGACAAGGAGGCGGCGCCGTCGCTGGTCCCACTCCTGGACATGCCGGACCCGACCGTGCCGACTCTCATAAAGAAAGATAAGGGACAGATAAAGGCGGTTCCGGAGCTGGTGCGCGTCAACCACCTGCGCAACTGCGTCCTGTGCCATGAACCGTCGCTGGACCGGCAGGATTTGGTGCGCGGGGCCGTGCCGACGCAAGGCCAGCCGCTGCCGGCGCCGGCGACCACGCCGCAGTACTACGACACCGGAGAGCACTTCGTCCGGGCCGACGTCACCTATTTGCGGCAGGATTTCTCCGTCATGCAGCCGGTGGTCAACCCCGGCGCCTGGCCCGATTACCAGCGCTTCGACTATCTCATCCGTCTGCGCCGGCCGAAATCGTCGGAGTACGAGACGGCCGACCGCGCGGATCGGCCGCTCGGCGACGAGCCGCGCGCGGCGGTGCTGTTCGCGCTGCGCGAACTGACCGGCCGCGACGCGGGATCGACGGCGGCGGGCTGGCAGGCGGTACTGGGCAAGACGGCCGCCGCCGGTCCCGCGGCGGCGGCCGAGGCGACCTCGGGCGACTGGCGGCAGTTCCGGGCGACGCTGCGGCCGGGCGCCGATACGCCGCTGTCGGCGGCCGCGGACCTGCTCAAGGATCAGGTGCTGGCGGCCGACGGGAACGCCCGATCCGCCCTCGTCCGCAAGCTGGCCGAGAGCGACGACCCGGCCGGCCCGACGGCCCTGGCCCGCGCCATCCCCTACCTGACAAGCGGCGCCCAGGCCGGAGTGCGCGACGCGCTGGCCGACCGCCTCGGCCGGCTGCCGGAAGCCGACCTGCGCGACCGCCTGTCCGACGAAGACGCCGAAATCCGCCGGGCGGCGGCTCGCGCCTGCGCTCACCGCGAGGACAAGGGCAAGGCGCTGACGGCGGACCTGATCCCGCTCCTGGCCGACGACGACGCGACTGTGGCGGACGCGGCGCACGACGTCCTGGTCGGCGCGACCGGCCGCGATTTCGGCCCGGCCGACGGGGCGACGAAGGCCGACCGCGAGAAGGCCAAGGCGGCGTGGGAGGCGTGGCTGGCCAATAGCAAACGCGAATGAACCGCCAAGACGCCAAGAACGCCAAGAAGACAAAAACCAGAGTTCCAGGCCATGACGGTTTTGGACCCTGATTTCCCTCTTCTTGGCGTTCTTGGCGTCTTGGCGGTTCGCTGTCTGCGAATTCCCGTAACCTTCCCGCGGGCGCGGTGTTATATTTGGGGTGTCGGCCAAATCCCCCTGTTGCGAGGCGTCCCCGATGCAGGTCCTCACACGCTTCGTCATTCTCGGCGGCGTCCTGGCAGCGGCGTGGACCGCCTCGCCGTCGCGGGCCGCTGACGCGGCGCCCACCCCGGAGCAGCTCGCCTTCTTCGAGAAGAGCATTCGGCCCGTGCTGGTCAAGGAGTGCTACTCCTGCCACTCGACCAACGCGGAGAAAATTCGCGGCAGCCTCAAGCTCGACACGCGCGACGCCATCCGCAAGGGCGGCGACCACGGCCCCGCCGTCGTCCCCGGAGACCCGGACAAGAGCTTCCTCCTCCAGGCGATCAAGCACGCCGAGGACGTGAAGCCGATGCCGCCTAAAAAGGACAAGCTCCCCGACGAGGTCATCGCCGACTTCGAGAAGTGGATCGCGATGGGCGCCCCGATCCGCGCGACGCCCCCGCCAAGGTCGTGAAGTGGGAAATCGACATTGAGAAGGGCCGCCAGTTCTGGGCCTTCCAGCCGCCCAAGAAGACGCCGCCGCCCGAGGTCAAGGACGCCGCCTGGCCGCGCGGCGCCATCGACCGATTTCTCCTCTCCGAAATGGAAGCGAAGGGGATGAAGCCTGTCGCCGACGCCGACCCCCGGACGCTGCTCCGCCGCGTGACGTTTGACCTGATCGGCCTGCCGCCCAGCCCCGAGGACGTGGACGCCTTCGCAAAAGACTATGCGGCCCATCCGCAGTCCGCTCTGGAAGCGGTCGTCGATAAGCTGCTGGCGTCGCCGCAGTTCGGCGAGCGCTGGGGCCGGCATTGGCTGGACGTGGCCCGCTACGGCGAGTCGAGCGGCAAAGGCGCCAACATCGCCTATCCGCACGCCTGGCGTTACCGCGATTACGTCATCGACGCCTTCAACCAGGACAAGCCCTACAATCAGTTCGTCCGCGAGCAGCTGGCCGGCGACTTGCTGACGGCAAAGGACGACAGGGAAAAGGCGGAGTTCCTCGTCGCCACCGGCTTCCTGGCCATCGGCCCCAAGGAACATGCGGAGCGCAATCCGCGCCAGTTCGCCATGGACCTGGCCGACGAGCAGATCGACGCCACCAGCCGGGCCTTCCTGGGGCTGACGGTGGCCTGCGCCCGCTGCCACGACCACAAGTTCGACCCGATCCCGCAGAAGGACTATTACGCCCTTTCCGGGATCTTCCAAAGCACCCAAACCTGCTACGGCACCGTCCGCGTCGTCCAGAGCAACCACCCCAGCCCGCTGATCGACCTGCCCAAGGACGCCGGCGCGACAATCGGCCTGGAACCGCTGTCGGCGGAGCGCCGGGCCACGATTGAGAAGGACATCCAGGATCTGAAAGATCAGATAAGCAAGGCGTCGGGTCCCAACGCCTTCCTTCAAACCCTGTTCCAGCGGACGCGGAGCGCCACGCTGCAAAGCCAGCTGGACCTGTACGAATCCGACGGGACGCCGAAGCCGCTGGCGATGGGCGTGCGCGAGGCCCGCTTTCCGTCGGACAGCCGGCTCTACGTCCGCGGCGAGCTGGAGCAACCGGGCGACCGGGTTTCGCGCGGCTTCCCGCAGGTGCTGACGACGAAGCAGCCGACCATCGGCCGGGAGAGCGGCCGGCGCGAGCTGGCCGACTGGATCGCGTCGAAAGACAATCCGCTGACGGCCCGCGTGATGGCCAACCGCGTCTGGCTGCACCTGATGGGCCGCGGCCTCGTGCCGACGCCGGACAACTTCGGCGCCTCCGGCCTGCCGCCGAGCAACCCGGCCCTGCTCGACTATATCGCCGTCTCCTTCGCCGACAACGGCTGGTCGGTGAAGAAGCTCATTCGCGCCATCGTCCTGAGCCGGGCCTATCAGCTTTCCTCGCAGTTCGACGCGAAGGATTTCGAGGCCGACCCCGACGACGTGCTGGTCTGGCGAATGCCGAAGCGGCGGCTGGAGGCCGAGGCGCTGCGCGACACGATGCTGGCGCTCAGCGGCCGGCTCGATTCGGCGCCGCCCAAGGGCAGTCCGATCGAGCCGGGCGGCGAGGGGAACATCGCCTTCCGGTTCCGCCTCCTTGGCGACCCGTCCATGACGGACATGCACCGCACCGTCTACCTGCCGATCGTCCGCGATCAGGTTCCCGACGTGCTGACGCTCTTCGACTTCCCCGACCCGAGTCTGCTGATCGGCGAGCGGCCGACGACGACGATCCCGGCCCAGTCGCTCTACCTGATGAACAACCCCTTCGTGATCCGGCAGGCCGAGGGCCTGGCGGAGAAGCTGCTGGCCGGCGAGGGCGAGGGCGACGACGCGGCCCGGCTGACGCGGGCGTATCTGCTCTGCTACTCGCGGCCGCCGTCGGAAAAAGAGATGAAGAAGGCCCACGAATTCCTCGAAGAGTACGGCAAGAAGCAGTCGCGGCGGGCGACGTGGACGGCGCTGTGTCAGGCGCTGTTCTGCAGCGCGGAGTTGCGCAGCATTGAGCAGTGTTCAGTGTTCAGTGTTCAGACACAGCGGGTGATGCATGTTCCAGTCCTTTGAAGACCTGGAAGTGTGGAAGCGAGCCTGCAACCTGGCCGTGAAGGTGTATGAAGCGCCGCGCGAGTGCCGCGATTTCGGCTTGAGGAATCAGATGCAACGAGCCGCTGTATCGATCGGCTCGAATATCGCCGAAGGCTCGGAGCGTTCCATGCGAGACTTTGCCCGCTTCCTGTCCATCGCACGTGGTTCAGCCGCTGAACTTCGGACCCAGGCTTACATCGCAGCTCGCATCGGCTCGATCGACAAGGCAACCATGACGCTGATCGTCACGGAGACCAAGGCGCTCTCGAAGATGCTCTTTGCCTTGGGAAAAACCCAGAAGCCGGAGTCGGCAGCTGAACACTGAACACTGAACACTGGAGTCTATCCATGAACCCGATCCTGAATCGCTTCTCGCGCCGCACGGCCCTGAAGAGCGCCGCCGCGGGCTTCGGCTATCTCGCCTTCGCCGGCCTCTCGACCTTCGCCGCCGAGAAGGAGAACCCGAAGGAAAGCCCCCTTGCCCCCAAGGTGCCGCACTTCCCGGCGCGGGCCAAGCACGTCATCTTCCTGTGCATGGAAGGGGCGCCCTCCCACGTGGACACCTTCGACTGCAAGCCCAAGCTCAAGGCCCTCGACGGCCAGTCGATGCCGGGGGCGCGCACGGCCTTCGCCAAGCTGTTCGCCTCGCCGTGGAAGTTCAACCAGAGCGGAAAGAGCGGCCTGTGGATCTCCGAGCTGTTCCCCGAGCTGTCGAAGCAGGCCGACGAGCTGTGTCTGCTGCGCGGGATGCACACCGACGTTCCGGCCCATCCGCAGGCGTTCCTCCAGATGCACACGGGCATTTTCCAATTTAAGCGACCGTCGATGGGGGCGTGGACGCTGTACGGTCTGGGCACGGAGAACGAGAACCTGCCCGGCTTCATCACCGTCAGCCCGCCCTTGCAGAACGGCGGCCCGGCCAACTACGGCAGCGCCTTCCTGCCGGCCGTCTACCAGGCCACGCCGATCCGCGGCGGCTTCGGCGGCGGCCCCGGCGGCGGGATGGGCCCGTTCGCCCGAGGCGGCGCCGACGGCGGCGTGGCCAACATCAAGAACCCCCGCCAGTCGGCGGACGCCCAGCGCGAGCAGCTCGACTTCATCCAGTCGCTCAACCGGGAGACGCTGGAGCGCCAGCCGCACGACGAGGAAGTCGAAGGGGCCATCGAGTCGTACGAGCTGGCCTTCCGAATGCAGAAGGACCTGCCCAAAGTGATGGACATTGCCAACGAAACGGATGCGACAAAGTCGCTGTACGGCATCGGCGACCAGACGACCGACGGCTTCGGCCGGCAGTGTCTGCTGGCGCGGAAGTTCGTGGAGGCCGGCGTGCGCTTCGTCGAGATCACCTCCGGCCAGTGGGACCACCACCGCGACCTCAAGAACCTGCTCGGCAAGAAGGCCGACAGCGTCGATAAGCCGATCGCGGGGCTGCTGCAGGACCTCAAGCAGCGCGGGCTGCTCAAGGACACGCTGGTGCTGTGGGGCGGCGAGTTCGGCCGGACGCCGTACCGCGCAGGGCGGCGACGGCCGCGACCACAACAACCGCGGCTTCACCACCTGGATGGCCGGCGGCGGCGTCAAGGGCGGCTTCTCCTACGGCGCCACCGACGACTACGGCTACGAGGCCGTGGACGGCAAGATGCACATCCACGACTGGCACGCGACCATCCTGTACTTGCTGGGGCTGGACCACGAGAAGCTGACGTACCGCTACGCCGGCCGCGACATGCGGTTGACCGACGTGGCCGGCGAGGTCGTCAAGGACGTGATCGCGTGAGGGCCGACCGTTCTCATGTCGGTTGCGAACAAGGAGGCGCCGAACGGTCCCATGGAAATCCCGGCCCGGAATGGCGGATGGGTCGGGATTTGACTTGCGTATCACCCTTTCCTCCTTTAAGCTCCATACCACCAGTGCGGAGGCGGACGGGCGATCCCCGTTCCCCTCAATTCATCCTTTACAGGAGAAACGACGCGGACCATCCCGTCTTCCAATCGGCTTCCGCGTAGCTCCCTTGAACCACCGCGTCCTTTGCGGAGAACACTGATGATGCGCACCTGGACCCTTCGCGCCCTCATGACTGCTCTCGCCCTCGCCGTCGCCGCTTCGGCCGGGCGAGCCACGCCGCCCGAGTTTCCGAGCAGCAGCGACGAGAAACTGAATCTGGTCCTTCAGCAGCTTTCGGACGTGAAGTCCCGCCTGGCCGCCATCCAGGCCAACCAGGACCTGCAAATCAAGTCCATGCAGGACGACATCGACCATCTCAAGACGGACATGGCCCGTCTCAATGACGAGGTGCATCGCCTGTCCACCACCACGACGAACATCGCGGCGTCGATCAACCCGGCCGCCCCGGTCTCGCCGCAGCTGGCGACCGGCAACATCGTCCTGGAGAATCGCTACAACGCTCCGGCCACGGTCGTCATCAACAATCAGAATTACCGCGTGCAGCCGTTCGAGCGCGTGAGCGTCCCGGCCACGGTCGGCCGCTTCACCTACGCCGTCTACACCGACGACTTCGGTCTGGTGCAACCGCCGTCGAACCGCTTCCTGACGCCGGGGCGCGACTTCCCCATCACCATCCACCCCTAATGCAGGTTCCGGCAGACGCCGTCCGTTTAGCCGCGGTTCGCAGAACCGCGGTTCTGCGAACCGCGGCTAAACGGACGCCGCTCGCCACGGAACGAACGCACGCGATCCTGCAATGGACGGCATGATTATCACCATCGACGGGCCGGCCGGGGCCGGCAAAAGCAGCGCCGCCAAGGCGCTGGCCCAGCGACTCGGTTTCGAGTTCCTCGACACCGGCGCCATGTACCGCGCCGTGACGCTGGCCGCCCTGCGCGGCGGCGTCGATCCCCACGACCAGGACGCCCTCGCCCGCCTGATGGATGCGATCCGCCTGGAGACGCCGCCGGGACTCGTCCTGCTCAACGGCAAGGACGTATCGGACCAAATTAGGACCCGAGAAGTAGATCAAGCGACCGGCCTCATCGCCGACAGTCCCGTGGTGCGGCGCCGGCTCGGCGAGATGCAGCGCGCCATCGCCGCAGGGCGGCACATGGTCTGCGAGGGCCGCGATCAGGGCACGATTGTTTTTCCTGACGCCTTCTGTAAGTTTTTCCTGTCCGCCGCCGTCAAGGAGCGGGCGCGGCGGCGCCAGGCCGAGATGCAGGCGCGCGGCGAAACGGTCGAGTTGGCCGCGCTGCTGCCGGCCATCGAGGCCCGCGACCGGCGCGACCAGGCCCGTCCGTCGGCGCCGCTGCGGCGGGCGGCCGACGCCGTCGCCGTGGACAGCACCGGCCTGAGCCTGGAGGAAGTGGTGGACCGCATGGAGGCGGAAGTGCGCCGCCGAAGCGAACGATGAATGATGAACGATGAACGATGAATCCAGACCGGCAAGCCGCTTTTGTTCATCATTCATCATTCCGCATTCATCATTCCCGAGAAACTGATGCCCGTTCCCGGTTGGCCCGATTGGCTGTCGCACGCCTGGTACCGCGTCAACTTCGGCGTGCAAATGGTCGGCATGACGCTGGCCTTCAGCCTCCGCCACGAGGGCATGGAAAACGTCCCGCTGACCGGCCCCGTCCTGCTCGTCGCCAACCACCAGAGCTACCTCGATCCTTCCATCGTCGGCGTCGCCTCCTACCGCGACATCTACTATCTGGCTCGCAAAACGCTGTTCAGGAACCCGCTGCTGGCCCTGTTCATTTACAGCGTCAACGGCGTGCCGGTCGATTCCACCGGCGTCGCCAAGGAAGGTTTGAAAGCGGTCATCGATCTGCTGCACGCAGGACAGGCGATCGTGGTCTTCCCCGAGGGCGAGCGCACCCGCAACGGCAAGATCCAGCCCATGAAGCCGGGCGTGCATCTGGTGCTGAAGCGCGCCCCCGTGCCGGTGGTGCCGATCGGCATCGCCGGCGCGTACCACTCGTTCCCGCGCACGCGCCGGTTCCCGCTGCTGTCGCCGCTGTTCTGGCCGGCGACGGGCGGCGCCGTGGCCGTGTCCGTCGGCAAGCCGCTCGACCCGCAATATCTGCTGAGTCTGCCGCGAGAGAAGTTTCTGCAAACGCTGTTCGACGCGATTCAGGCGGCGCAGCTGCGGGCGGAACGGATACGGCGGAAGGGATGAAAGTTTGCTCCATAAGACCCATAGGACATATAGGACCCATAAGTCCTATAGGACAAACGGCGACGCTCTCCCGTCACTCGCCGCCGCCGCTCGTCCGGCCCAGCGCCACGTCGAACTCGCTCAGCAGCGGCACCAGCATGGCCGCGATCGCGAAGCCGAACGCCGCCGCCACCACCAAAAACGGAAGAAGCGGGTCCGCCGACTCCTGCGAACCCGGCCGGGCCACCACCACATTCATCACCGCATAGAACACCGCCAGCGGGCAGAACCAGCTCGCCCACGTCAGCGCCCCCGACGGCCGCGTCCCGTTCAGCACCCACCACAGGCCGCCGATGCCCACTCCCAGGAAGAGCAGGAAGCTCAACCACTGGTACTCGAATCGGCCGCTCAGCACGATCAGGGCAAGGCAGAACAGCGTTCCCAGCGACAGGAAGAACACCGTGCCCAACGTATGCACCACGGCCGCCCCGCTGTTCTGATTCCGCAAGGCCACGTGCAGGCCCAGCACCATGACGAAGGCCATCAGCATCAGCAGCCCGCCCAGCACGCAGGTCAACGCCATCGCGTTCATCGACCCGCTCAGCTCCTTGTGGCCGGCCGGCGGCGCCGCCAGCAGGCCCCAGCAGGCGTAGACCACCGCCAGCGCCAGCGGCGGGATCAGGAACTCCTTCGTGTTCCACAGCACGCCGCCCAGCTTGCCGAAGATGAACTCCTTGGGCGTCAGGTCCGTCACCAGCAGCAGGTCGAGCGCCCCCACGTCGCGCTCCGACGTGATCGAGGTCGCCGCCTGCGCCGCGACCAGCAGCAGGCTCAGCACGCCGACCGGCGCCAGGCCGTACGCCGCCGCGAAGGCGTAGTGCGCCCCGCCCCACAATGGCGACAGGGCGAAGTAGCAGATCAGCGCCAGGACGACGAAGTACGCCGTCTTGACCAGCAGCGGCCGCCGGCCGTAGGCCCGCGTCGAAACCTCGCGCCACAAGATCGGGTTGGGGCCGACCGTGCGCGCCGCGCCGGCGCGGCGTGCGCCGTTCTCCGCTCTTTTTTGGGGACGTCTCCCGAAGACGCGGCGCCCGGCGCGGTTTCTGTCATGATCGCGGTCGTCGGGCCGCCCGAGGCGGTCCGCATCAGCTCGCGCCGGTCGGCGCGACAGCGCGGCCAGGGCGGCCACGTCGGCGCGTTCCTTCGCCTCCATCTCCTCATCGGGCCGCTCGCGCTGCTGGATCGGCTCGCCGCTGGGGTTCCACGCACGCAGCTTCAGCACGCCCCAGACGTTGAGCAGAGCGCTCAGCGCGGCCATCACGCCGACGAACACGTAGGCCGGGCCGTAGCCGACCGCGAGCGGGTTGTGTACGGCCCATAGCGCCCCGACCGGGTTCAGCCACGCCAGAATCGGCTGGTCCGCCAGGGCCGGGATCAGTCCCAGCAGCGACGCCGCCCCCAACGACAGGCAGAGGTAAAACGCCACCAGCAACCCGGTCAGCGCCAGCGACTCAAAGGTCCGGTCGCGCCACAGCGCCACCAGGCCGCCAAGCGATCCCGCGGCCAGCGAGGTCGCCGCGGCCACAAGCACCGCCTGGATCACCTGATGGACGCTGACGCCGCCCAGCAGGATCAGCAGCATCAGGAGGGGAACGGTTGTGCCCAGCAGCAGCCAGATCGGCAGCAGACTGCCGAGGATCTTGCCGAGGACGATTTCCGAGTTGCGCAGGTCGGTCATCAGGAGCAGGACGAAGGTGCGCCGGTCCTTCTCCCGCGCCACCGAGCTGGCCGCCGACAGGGCCGAGAAGAACAAAAACAGCGCCAGCATCAGCCACGTCAGCAGCTGAAACAGCACCGCCCCGAAATGGGCCGTCTCGCCCAGCGTCGCGGAATGCGTCCAGCCGACGAAGATCTGGTACGCGGTCAGGCCGACGACCCAAAGCGTGCCGAGGTAGGCGGTGCGCAGGACGTAATGGCGGGCGCTGCGCGGAACCGTGAGGAACTCGCGGTTGAAGATGGGGCCAAGCATTCGTCCGGGGTCCGTGGTTCGGGGGTCCGCAGCGGCTGCTGATACCATTACGTTGCGGGGCGGGGAAGTGTGCTTATGATAGGGGGGCGTCCGGCGCCGGGCCATGAACGGCGCGCGGGAAGAGGGGTTTGCCGGCGTGGACGAAGAACCACGCCGACTCCAACGCGCCGAGGTCCCGAAGTCCGGGGCGGCCGCCGGACTGTTCCAGGAGCGAGCGATGCACTTGCAGCAGTTCATCCAGCGTCAGGTAGCGAATCATGCCAGTCGCCGGTAGAGTTCAGCGTTCTTGTTAAGGACGTAAGCAGCCGCCTGCGAGAATTGCTCCGCCGGGCCGTCGAGCAGCTGGTCGATGTGCCGGCGCAGAAACTCTTCCGGCGTCAGACCCGCTTTCTCGGCCCAGGCGCGGAGCGTGGCCAGTCGTTCCTCCGACAGGGGAATGGTCAGCATGGTCATCGGTGTTCTCCTCAAAAACGCGCGCGACGCTCAAAAAATGCTCTCATGCACCAGCACGCAGCCGCGTTCACGCGCCCGCCGGAACAGGTCCACCAGCGCCGGGAACCACTCCCGCGCGAACGCCAGTTCTTCCTCGCGCTCCGCATCGGCCAGGCCGGCGAGGTCGGTCGGCGTCCAGCGCTCCGGCCGCACCGCCGCGAGGCAGTCCGCCAGCCGCGCCACGTCGGCGGCGTTGTTATAGCCGGCGTGGTCGGGGCGGTAGACGACGGCGCCGAACGTCAGGTCGCGCGAACCGCGATGCGCCTGGAGGATTGGCGGAAGATATTCGCGCTCCGTGATATCCTTGTCCTCTTGCCCCGGCGCCAGCAGCACGCCGAGAGTCTCTTCGCAGGTCTGAAATTCCGGGATTTCCACGGCCGTGAACAGCAGCACTTCGCCGACGAGCGCCCGCCAGGCGTCGCGGTTGAACGACAGGCCGCCGGCGACGCGGACCACGAGCGGCTCGTCGCCGCCGACGTGGTAGCGCTCGGCGTAGGCGCGGGCGGCCGGCGCGAGTTCGGCGCACAAGGCGCGGCAGGGGTCGAAGCTGCGCAGCCGTCGGCTCGCCGCCAGAGCGGGGCGGACGCGGCCCTCGAAGGGCGCCGCGTCCAGCATGAGGAAGTAATCGGCCATGTCGTCCCTGATTTCCATTGGTCCGCGACGGCCCGCGTCGGTATGATTGTACCAAATGGCTTCCCCCCTTCGCGGCGCGCAATTTCGAGCCTCGCACCCGTTCGATGGGGTGGACGCCCATCGTGCCCTTGAGGAGCGCCAGACCGTGCCCACGCCCCCGCAAGAACAAGTACTCATCGACCTGTGGCGCGGCGGCGACCAGGACGCCGCCCGCCAGATCGTCGAGCGCTACTTCGACCGCCTCATGGTCCTCGCCCGCCGGCGCATCAGCCAGCGCCTCGCCAGCCGCGTGGACCCCGAGGACATCGTCCAGTCGGTCTTCCGCACCTTCTTCGTCCGCCTCAAGGACGGCCAGTTCGTCTTCCAGGACGAGGACGACCTCTGCAAGCTGCTGATGCGCATCACGCTGCACAAGACGCTCCGCCAGGTCGCCTTTCACAAGGCTGCCAAGCGCGACCCCAACCTGGAGACCAGCCAGGGCGACCGCCACCGCGAGCAGCTGCTGGCGGTCCTCGACGACGAACCGTCCGCCGAGGCCACGGTGACGTTTCTCGACCAGCTGGAGCATTTCCTCGAACAGCTCGAGCCGCAGACGCGCCGCATCCTCGAAATGCGCGTTCAGGGCTACAGCAACGAGGAAATCGCCAAGGAGCTGAACGTTTACGACCGGAAAATCCGCCGCGCCGTCGAGCGCGTCCGCGACCTGGCGCGAGGAGGGTCTGTGCGACGCGGCGGGGCCGCCATCGGCGTAGGGGCGGGGCGACCCCACTCCTACCGCCGTTGTCCGCCCGGCCGCCCGGCTTCGCATAGAGGGATAGCGGCGCCGTCCTGCACGGCGCTGTCCAGGAATGGAGAACCGCCCATGCGCAATCTCACTCCCGTCGCCGCCGTCGCGCTCCTCCTCGCCTCGGCCCTTGCCGCCGACGCTCAGAACAGCCGCCGCGACCGCGAGGATCCCGAACTCGTCGTCGAGCCGGGCGGCCGCACCGGGGCCTGCGACGACCTCCGCTTCACGCCCGACGGCAAACAGCTCCTCGCCGTGGGCGACGACAAGGTCGTTCGCGTCTGGTCGTTCGCCGACGGCAAGATCGACCCCAAATCCGGCCGCGTCCTCCGCTGGGGCATTTGGCGCGAGCAGCGCGGCGCCATCTACGCCCTGGACTTGTCGCCGGACGGCACACGCGTCGCCATTGCTGGACTCGGCGCCGCCACGCCGACCGTGGCCTTGCTCGACCTGGCCGGCGGGAACATTCTCGATCTCGCCGTCGCCCCCAACGACCCGACCGGCAACGTCGGCGCCTTCTGGGCCGCCGCCTTCGCCCCGTCCGGCCAGCGCGTGGCCTTCGGCGGCGGCGACGGCAGCGTCTGGCTCTGGGACCTGAAAACCCACGCCCTCCGCCGGCTCGGCAAACCCGACTCCGCCGGCGCCTTCAACGTGGTGCGCCTGCTGCGCTTCACGGATGAGGATCATCTCCTGTCGCTGGCGGAGGACGGCCGCCTGCTGCGGTGGACGGTCGGCGGCGCCCAGCCGGTCCTCGCGCTCGATCTGGCGGTCCCCGCCCGCATCTTTCGGGCGGAACTCAGCCCTGACGGCCGCTGGCTGGCCGCCGCCGTCAACGGCCCGCTGATCGCGCTGCGCCGCTCAACGGCGGCCAGGCTCGGGACATCCACCTTAAAGGATACGACAACGCCTGGCTGGGCCAGCACGACAGCGAGTTCGCCCGCGCGCTCGCCTTCGACGCCAAGGGCGGCCGCCTGGCCGTCGCCGTCGGCTCGCTCGTACCCGGAGCGCAGCTTCGCCGTGGACGCCGACGACCGGCTCGCCTTCTACGACCTCGGCCAGGACGCGCCGAAACCCGCGGAGGGGCCGCCGCACACTTACCGGGCCGACCGCCTTGCCTTTCACCCCGACGGCGGCTTCCTGGCCGTGGCCGGCGGCGACGACCAGGAAGTGACGCTCTGGGACCTGGCGCACGCCGGCCAACCGGCGAGCGTCCTGCGCGGGACGGCGAGCTGCCTGTGGGACGTGGCCCTGGCGCAGGACGGCCGCTCCTTCGCCTTCCGCGATCGGCGCGACCCGATCTCGGCGGACCCCAACACGCGCGGCCGCGGACCCTGGCGTGCGTTCGACCCGGAGCATCGCCAGTGGCTGGCCGCGGACGACTTCAAACCGGCCCGACGTCTGGACTCCTTCGATGGCTGGACGGTCGAGCCGGACGGCAAGGACCCCTACTTGTGGTGGGCCGTCCACACGTCGGGCGCCCGCCTCAAGGTCGTCGTCAACGGCGACCTGTACGGCAAGCCGCGCTGCTGGACGTTCCTGCCGCCCCTGGACGACGGCAAGCCGGTGCGGCTGGCGGTCGGCCATTACTGGGGCTTCAGCGTCTTCGAGCTGAACAAGCAGGACACGGAGGCGCCGGACCCGGCTCTGCGTCGGCCATCAGGGCGAGGTGACGGCCCTGGGTCCGTCCGCGGACGGCAAGCAGATGATGACCTGCTCCACGGACATGACGCTGGCGGCCTGGGACCTGACGAAGGAATGGCCGAGTCAGTCCCTTCTCGGAGCGAAATTTTCGCCGAAGGGAGACGGCCTGGTCGTCGATGCGGTGGACGCGGGCGGCCCCGCCTGGGAGGCGGGGCTGCTGGCCGGAGACGAGGTGGTGCGTTTCGCCTTCGCCGGCAAGTGGCTGAAGAACGACGCCGCGGCGTGGCGGAAGCGGCTGGCCGACCCCGTGCCGGGGCTGGAGCACGCCTTCGAGGTGCGTCGCGGCGACGACAAGCTGATTCTGCTGACGACGCTGAAGCAGCGGCCGATCTGGCGTTTCTTGCCGGCTGGCGGCGACGAGTGGGTGCTGTGGATGTGGCGCAACAACTTCTATGACAGCTCCACCAAGGGTGATTACTTCGTCGGCTGGCACGTCAACGCGCCCGATCCGAAGGACTCGCCGGCCTTCTACCGGGTCGAGCAGTACCGGCGCTTCTTCCGCCGGCCCGACGTCATCAACCTGCTGCTCCAGTCGGGCGACCCGGCCCAGGCGCTGGGCCTGCTGGGCGCCAACCCCACGCCCTTGCACTTCGGCGACATGGAGCCGCCGGCCGCGACCTTGACGCTGGGGCCGGTCCAGCCGGGCCAGGACGTGGAAGCGACGCTGACCGCCTTCGCCCGCGGCGACAACCCCGACGAAATCCCCACGGAGGCGGAGCTGTGGATCGACGACTACCGCCTGCCCTTGCCCCAAATAAACGTGCAAACGTGGACGAAAAACGGCCGGACGCGGACGACGAAGGTTTCCATCCCCTTCGGCAAGCTGCGGGCCGGCGACAACGTCGTCAGCTTCCTGACCTGGAACCGGTTGGGCGGCCGGCAGGATGCGTCGAAAAAGATCGTCTGCGCCCGGCCCGCGCCGGCGGCGCCCCGTTTGATCGGGATGCTCGTGGGCGTCAACAACTACAAAGCGGCCAAGCCGGCGCCGGGCAAGGGCGTGCTGGGCAACCTCCAGTTCGCCGTCGATGACGCCAAGGGGCTGTCGAGCGCCCTGCAAGGGCAAAAGCTCTACGGCGCCACGGACCTGACCCTCCTGCTGAACGACAAGGAGGCGACGCGCCAGGCCGTCCTCGACGCCCTCGACGCCCTCGCCAAAAAGGCCAATCCAGACGACCTGTGTATCCTGTTCCTGTCGGGGCACGGCGACTACCGTGAGGAGAAGCACGCGAACGGCCCGCCGAAGAGCGTCTTCGTGTTTTGCCCGCCCGACTACGACCCGACCAAGCCATACGACACGGGGATCACCAACGAGGTGCTGTTCGAGAAGATGGCGGCCATCCCGTGCCAGAAGCTGCTGATCCTCGACGCCTGCCGCTCCGGCGGGGCCGTGGCGGGCGACAGCCCGGCGCGCGGCTTCGCGCCCGACGGCCAGGGGCCGATCATCATGGCGGGCTGCGACGTCGATCAGTCGTCGCTTGAGCATCCCCTGTTCGGCCACGGCCTGTTCACCAAGGCGATCCTGGACGCCCTCCAGGACGTGAAGCAATACCCCGACCACAAGGGCGTCCGGGAGCTGTTCGTCACGGACCTGTTCCGCGACACGCGCAAGGAAATGCCGAAGCTGCTGGGGCTGATCCACGAAAAGCCGGGCGCCCAGGTGCCGATCCTGTTCCCGCCCGGCGACGAGGATTTTGTGGTGGCGCGGGACGAGGCGCCAAAGTGAGCGGGGTTGCGTCAGCGCCCCGAGGTTTGCTGAAATGACTTATACCGATGCGATAAGGAGCATAATGATGAGAGACGCAACGACGTGGGCGAACCGGGCGGCGGTCCCGGCCGTGCTGGCGCTGGCGCTGGCGGCGGCCGGGACGCGGGCCGACGACGCCGTGAGCATCGACCGGGCGCTGAAGATGCAGGCGCCCGCCGTCAAAAAGGACCTGCTGGCCCACGGGTACAAGACCGTGGGCGTGCTGAAGTTCCTGGCGGCCTCCAGCGCCGGCAAGCCGCGCGACGACCTCGGCGCCCTCAACCGCACGCTGGCCGACCGGCTGGAGGTGGCGCTGGTGCTGAGCCTGGACGCCGACGACGAGGACAAGCTGAGCATCCTGACCCACGCCAGCGACGCGGTGGAGAAGTCGGGGAATAAGGGCCTCAACCACCTCAGCGCGGACGACCGGCCCGCCTTCTTCGCGGCGGACGCCCCCGCCATCCGCCGCGCCTGGGTCTTGCCCAAGCAGTCCGAATCGGCCCGGGCCGACGCTTTCCTGACCGGCGAGGCCGTCCTGGCCGCCGATTGCAAGACCGTGCAGCTCCGCATCCAGGTTTTCGGCCGCGACGACCCGAAGACCCTGCGCACGATCGGCGGTGAATTCACGGCCGCCGTCGATCCGCGGACGCTGACCGAGTGCGACGTCAGCTACGCCCACAAGAAGGGGGCGAAGGACGACGCGGACGACACGCCGACCGAACAGGTGACGAAGCTCGACGTGGTTACGCCGACCTTCCCCGGCGCGCACGCCCTGCCGGCCGCCCAGGAGACCAAGCGGCAGCAGCAGTGGCAGGACCTCCTCGACCAGTCGCCCGTGAAGCTCGAAATTCGCTACAACGGCGATCTCATGGCGATCCATGAAGGAGTGGTCCCGACGCCGGGGCCGAACGACAAGGTGACGTTCAGCCTGGAGAACACCGACCCGACCACGACCTACGGCGTGGTGCTGAAGATCAACGGCCAGAGCACGATCGAGCAGCAGACGCTGCCGCCGCTGGACTGCTACAAGTGGGTCCTGGCGCCGAAAAAGAAGATCACGATCAACGGCTTCCAGCGCACCAACGCGAAGGCGGAAGCGTTCAAGGTGGCGGCGCCGGCGGCCTCGAAGGAGATGAACTACGGCGACAATGCGGGCGTTTTCAGCCTGGTGGTGTTCCGCGAGGCCACCCAGGAGGAGCAGACGGCGTTCGTGCAGAAGGACGAACAGCACAACCAGGAGGTCAAGGCGATCAGCCGCGGCAGCCTGGCGACGCGCGGCGAGCAACCGCCGCACAGTCTCATGGCGCTGCAAGACGCGCTGACGGCCGTGGCGGATGCGAATCAATCGCACGAGGGGAAGAAAGGCCTGATCGTGGCGGGCGAGGACACCGACAGCCCGATCGAACACAAGGATTTCGTGCCGTTCCCGCGCGAGGAGCTGTCCCTCGTCGTGCGCTATTACCAGCCGGGACAGTGAGCGGCGGCATCGCAAGGTTTAGCCGCGACGCGCAGCGGAGCGCTGGTGCAAAGCGCTCCGCTGCGCGTCGCGGCTAAACGCGCCTTCCATCGGAGCGCGTTATGACGACCCCCCATCGGTTCCTTTCGGCCATGTCCCTGGCGGTTGCCCTCTCGGTGGCGCCGTCGGCCCTACGCGCCGCCGACATGGACGAGACGGCCGGCCTTGCTCATCAGGTCCTTCGCAAATACTGCCGCCAGTGCCACGCCGGGCCGGCCGACCGGGTCAAGGGCGACCTCCAGGTCCTCGACCTCGCCGCGCTGCACCGGCGAAAGGTGGTGCGCGACGGCAAGCCGGCCGAGTCGGAGCTGTTCCAGCTGGTCGAATGCGGCTCGATGCCGCCAGGCGGCCTGCCCAAGCCGGGGCCGGCCGAGGTGGACGTGCTGCGGGAGTGGATCGGCGACGGCGCCCCCGACTTCCCGCCGGAATACGGCGACGGTTACGTGATGAAACAGATCGAGAAAGACCTCGCGGCGGTGAACGCCCGCAACCCCAAGGACGTGAAGTACCAGCGCTATGTCAGCTTCAACCACCTGCTCGCCGAGGGCGCCGACCCCGAGCCGGACCTGTGGCAGGCGGCGCTGCTCAAGGCGCTCAACCACCTCAGCTGGGAGCCGAACCCGGCCGGCGTGACGCCGATCGACCCCCCCGCCAACACCATCTTCCGCTTCGACGAGCGCGACCTCGGCTGGCAGCTGAGGCCTTTCGCGCCCGACGACTTCGATCTGTTCGACCTGCTGCTGCTGGAATACCCCTATGCGACTTTGCCGAGCCGCTTTGACGGCGAACACCACATCCTGGCGGTCTACCTGCGGGATGCAAACCCGGTGCGGCCGATCCTCTATGTCCGCGGCGACTGGCTAGTCAGCACGGCGACGCAGCCGCCCCTGTACGAGGACCTGCTGCGGCTGCCGCGGACCCTGGCGGGCAAGGGCGGCCTGGAGGGGAAGATTCAGGCCGGAGCGAAGGGCGTGCGGGCGGTCTTCCCCAACTCGAAGATGACCGGCGGGCCGCAGCTCGTCGAGAGGCGGGACGACGCCGTCGTCCCGGCCATGCCGGGCGCCTATTGGCGGACGTTCGATCCGGGCGCCGCCAGGGACCTGAACGCCCTGCTGCGCGCGCCTGACGCCGACCGGGGCGGCCTGATGCTGTTCAGCCTGCCCAACGGACTCAACGGATACTACATCGCCGAAAGCGTGCCCGACGACGGCGGCAAGCGGCTGGTGCGTTTGACGGCGTCGGCCCCGGCGGAATGGGTCGCCGATCCGAACGCGACCGACCGGATCGCCCGCAACGGCCTCTCGTGCATGCGCTGCCATGAGCAGGGCGTGGAAGCCCTCGCCGATGCGTCGGGCGCCGTCCTCGCCGACCTGCCGGCGGCCGACAAGGCGCCGCTGCTGCCGCTGTTTCCCGGCAAGGAGGCCGTGGACAAGCTCCTGGCCGGCGACGCCCTGCGCTTCCAGACCGCGGTCGCGGCGGTCCACAAGGGGCCGCTCGACCGCGAGCCGCTGACGCCGGTGACGCGCCGCTATTTCCAGATGGCGCAGGCGGGGCCGATCGCGCCGGCGTTCCTGACGGCGGGCGCGGGCGTCGCCGCCACTCCCGTCGTCGCGGTGGGCGCCGGCGTGCGCGATCTGGCCCACTTCCCGGCGCCGGACCTCGACGCCCCGCCGCTGCGGCCGCTGGACGGCCTGACGCTGCCGGACTACCAGCCGCCGCTGCCGCCGGTCGATGTGACGATCGCGTCCTTCCGGATACAAGTGAACCCCGCGACCAAGAAGGTGGACCCCACGACCAAGACGCCGACGAAGACCTTCCACGACGGCGACGACATGGTGATCGAGGTGAAAAACCAGGGCGCCAACGAGGCGTACGTCGAAATCATCGGCCTTTCGCCCGAGGGCCGCATGGTCGTTCATCAGCCGCCCACTCTGCTCGGATCGGGCAAGACCTACAACTACCCGCACGACCGGCCTGTCAACCCTGCGGACTTCGTCGAAATGGGGTTGCCGCCGGGGGTGGACCGCTACATCCTCTTCGCGGCCGACAAGCCGTTCCCGGCAGGAATTCGCCTGCGCGGCCCCGGACGTGAACGTCGCCGACCGCGTGGTGCATCCGTTCTGGGAAATCTCGAAAGACGGCGTTGCATCCGTCGCGTTCGACCCGACGCATCTCGTCAAGAAGACGCTGGCCGTCGAGACCCGGTAGCCTCCGTCGCAGTCGGAAGGAAAAAGACGAGAGCCGCCCGAAGATCGGGCGGCTCGGGGGATGGGGTCGTTGAATTGGGTCTGGCGGGAGAAGGATGGGAGAAGCGGCGTTCGGCGCCCGGCTCGGCTCGGTTCGGAAAGGCCCTGGATCGGGAGGACGGGGAAGCCTCCGCAGCCGTTCCGAACCTTCTCGCGGACGGGGGTTCCGCGCGAATCGTCGGGGGAACGATTCGCCAGCCGTCCGGGCGTCCCGACCGCCGCTTCTGCGTTTCGGGTCGGGTCGTGGGGGAGTAAAGCATTCACCGTGCCGCGATTCCGCCCCGCCCCGCCGTTTTCTTTCCAACCGCTTGAAACCACGGGACTTGTCGCGGATAATCCGGCGGCGCGGCCCGCCGTCGCGGCCGGCGGAATTTGTAAAAAGGTTAGAGTCGTTGTAACTGTCGCCTGGCGAGCGGCGCGGCGTAAGCCCGCCGGTGCGCCCTTACCGGCGGGCTTACGCCGCGCCGCTCGCCGGAGGGAATCCTCTCCATGACGAAACTCCTTGCATTCGATCTCGGCGCCGAGAGCGGCCGCGCCGTGCTGGGGCGCCTCGACGGCGGCCGGCTCAGCCTGGAGGTGCTGACGCGCTTCGCCAACGAGCCGGTTCGGACGCTGGACGCCCTGCACTGGGACGTGCTGCGGCTGCACCGCGACATGCTGGTTTCGCTGCGGAAGTGCGCGGCGGAACACGGCGGGGCGGACTCGGTCGGCGTAGACACCTGGGGCGTCGATTTCGCCCTGCTCGGCCGCGGCGGCGTACTGCTGGGCAATCCGCGCTGCTACCGTGACCCACATACCGAAGGCGTGATGGAGGCGGCCTTCGCCCGGATGCCGCGGCCGGAGCTGTTCCGCCGCACCGGCATCCAGTTCATGCGCTTCAACTCGCTGTTCCAGCTCATGGCGCTGCGGCGCGACCATTCGCCGCTCCTGGAAGCCGCCGAGACGCTGCTGTTCATGCCGGACCTGTTCCACTACTTCTTCACCGGCGAAAAGGTCAACGAGTACACCGACGCCAGCACCAGCCAGATGCTCGACCCGGCGACGCGAACGTGGTCGGCGGGGCTGCTGAAGGCATTCGACTTGCCGGAGCGGATTCAGGGCAAGATCGTGGCGCCGGGCACGGTGCTGGGGCCGCTCGCCCGCACCGTCGCGGAAGAAACGGGGCTGCGCGGGCGCGGGTGGTCGCGCCGGCGACGCACGACACGGCGGCGGCGGTGGCGGCGGTCCCCGCGCAGCGCGACGCCTGGGCGTACATCAGCTCGGGCACGTGGTCGCTGATGGGCGTGGAGATTACGGCGCCGCGCGTCAACGACGAGACGCTGGCGGCCAACTTCACCAACGAGGGCGGCGTCGGCGGCACGATCCGCCTGTTGAAGAACATCATGGGGCTGTGGCTGGTGCAGGAGTGCCGGCGGGCGTGGGAGCGGGAGGGCAAGGCGTACAGCTACGACGAGCTGACGCGGTTGGCGGAGGCGGCGCCGGCCTTCGGGGCGGTGGTCAACCCCAACGACGACTCGTTCCTCCTTCCGGCCAACATGCCGGGGCGCTGGCCGACTACTGCAAGCGGACGGGTCAGCCGGCCCCGGAGTCGGTGGGGGCGACGGTGCGCTGCGCCCTGGAGGGGCTGGCGCTGTGCTACCGCTGGGTGCTGGAGCGGCTGGAACGGCTGACGGGAAAACGGTTGCAAACGATCCACATTGTCGGCGGCGGCAGTCAGAACGGGCTGCTCAACCAGTTCACGGCCGACGCTTGCGACCGCCCGGTGCTGGCCGGCCCGGTCGAGGCGACGGCGATCGGCAACGTGCTGACGCAGGCGGTCGGCCTGGGCGCACTGGGTTCGCTCGCCGACGCGCGCGAGGTGGTGCGGCGGTCGTTCGAGGTGCGGCCCTACGAGCCGAAGAACCCGGACGCATGGCGCGGGCCGTATGAACGGTTCCAGGCGCTGGTGGGCGGCACGGGGTAATGGCCAATCGGCGCCAAAGTTGCGGAGTTTGGGTGCGGCGATGCGAAGGATTCGGGAAGGCGCAAGTTTTCGCCCCGTGGCGTATTCTTCCAGGGGCGGCCTGCGAGGATCCGCGCCCTTCGTCTGCGGACCCGTAACCGTTCGCGCCATCCTCTTGACGGAGTAGGGTCGGGTTGGCGACGGGAGACTTGTCATGGGCGTCCCTGTTGCGCCGACTCCGGCGTCGCTCGTCGCCGCCGAATTCCTGTCGTATTTGCAGATCCGCAAAGGGCTGAGCGTCCCCGGCTATCTCCAGCCGCCCGAGGACGTGCCCGACGGCTGGGAAACCTACACCTACCGCCTCCAGCTCCACGGCCGCAATCGGCTGCCGTCGGCCCTGCGCCGGCCGCTGGCCCTGCGCGTCTATGCCGGGCCGGAAGGGTTGCCGCGCCTGCGGCGCGAGTGGACGTTGCAGACCCGGCTGGCGGAGTGGGGCTACCCGGTGGCCCGGCCGGTGCTGATGGAGGAAGACGTGGGCTTCCTGGGCGGGCCGTTCCTGCTGATGGAATGGATCGAGGGGGAACGGCTGCTGGAACAGCTTCTCCGCGATTATTTCGCCCTGCTATGGGCGCCGGCGCGGATGGCCGATATCCACGTTCAGCTGCACGAGCTGCCCGTGGGCGGGATGTCGCGCCCGGATCGGCCGTTCCTCGAACGAGAGCTGGAAACGCTGCAGGCCGTCGTGGACGAACACCGCTTGAGCGGCCTGGCGCCGGGCGTGGACTGGCTGCGGACGCACCGGCCGCCGGAGGAGGCGCCGCCCTGCCTGCTGCATCTCGATTTCCATGCGAAAAACATCCTGACGCAACCCGGCCGCATCGCCGCGGTGCTCGACTGGAGCGAAGCCGACTTCGGCGACCCCCACGCGGACGTCGGCATGGCGCTGCACATGATCGACGAGGCGCCGGTGGAGGATGCGTCGTGGATCGATCGGATGATGCTGCCAATCGGCCGCTTTCTGACACACGTCCGCTACCTGAATGTGTACCGCCGACGGAAGCCGCTCGACCGCCGACGGCTGCGCTACTACCAGGCATGGGCGGCCCTGCGCCGGCTGACGTGGTACGGCTGCTGGCTGAGCGCCGGGCCTCACGTCATGGGCTACAAGCCGGCAGCGGCGCGGCACGCCCGGCGGGGCCACGTCGCCGGCCTCGAGCGCTATTTTCAGCGATATACGGGAGTGGCGGTGCGATTGGGATTGGCGGCGCCTGAGAACGCCGAGTTGGTCAGCCGCGACGCGCAGCGGAGCGCTTGGGAGGAGCGCTCCGCTGCGCGTCGCGGCTAACCAATCTGGTTTCTCCTTACTTCGTCTTCGGTCCGGTGGACGCCGGGAAATCGTCCGTCCGGAACGGCGACGCGGGCAGGCCGTCCTTGTTGAACAGGTTGACGACCGGCGTGTTGGCCCAGCCGTAGCGAACCGCGACCGGCTTGGCGACCTGATCGCTCGTCACGACGACGGTGTCGCCCTGGATCTCCGCCTTGGCCTCGTGGAACTTCTTGTCCTCCCCGGCCACGGTGAAGCCCGTCAGCGGGCCGTCCTTCGCCTCCAGCCCCTTGCCGAGGCTCTTGAAACTCAGAACGGCCTTGTCGCCGTCGATTTTCACCCCGTCGTAAATCGGGCCGTCGTAGACGACCTTCTCGCCGTAGGCCAGGGCCAGCGCGGCCAGGGCGAGGCGGCCGCCGACCGGCTCCTTGCGCTTGGGATGGATGTTGTTCTCGTCGCCGACGTCGGTAATCACGGCCTCTGCTGTATTTTTGACCTTTTGGCTGGTCAAAAACTGCGCTTCGCGCAGCTCGGCCCAGGCGCTGTCGCCCGATTCCTTGGGATTGTGGCCATATGGCGCCAGCTGCACGAACAAAAAAGGCATGTCGGGATTCTTCCACTGCTCGCGCCAGCTCTGGATCATCGTGGGGAAGAGCGTGCGGTACTGGTAGGCCCGGCCGGCGTTCGATTCGCCCTGGTACCAGATGACGCCCTTGATCGCAAACGGCAGGAGCGGGTTGATCATGCCGTTGAAGAGGACCGTCCCCTGGTTGGCGTTGGGCTTCTGGTCGTCGATCCTGATCTCGGCAGGAATCAGTTTTTTCAGATCGGGGTTGGATTCGAGATTGGCTTTCGGCGTCCACGCCTCGGCGACGGTGCCGCCCCAGTTGGACTCGATGACGCCGACGGGCACGTTGAGGGCCTTTTGCAGATCGCGGGCGAAGTAGTAGGCCACGCCGGAGAACTCGGCGACGGTGTCGGGGTTACATTCTTGCCATTTGCCCCCGAGTTCCGTCGTCGGCTCGGCGGCGATCTTGTGCGGGACCTTGAACAGGCGAATTTTCGGGTTCTTCGACTCGGCGATCGCCTCCTTGCCGCCGGCGCAATTGCGCAGGTACATTTCCATGTTGGACTGGCCGCTGGCGACCCACACTTCGCCAACGTACACGTCCTTGAGCGTGAGGGTGTTCTTGCCGTGGATGGTGAGGGTGTAGGGGCCGCCCGGCTGCGGCGGCGTGATCGGAATCATCCACTTGCCGTCCTTGTCGGCCTGAACCGGCGCGCCGGCGATGGCGTCGGCGTTTCCGGCGCCGATCGCCACGGTGACCTGCTCGCCGGGGTCGGCGGTCCCCCAGACCGGGCACTTGCCGCCCTGCTGCAGGACCATGCCGTCGGAAAACAGCGGGTGCGGCTTCACGTCCGCCCGCGCCTGGATCGACAGGCAGACGACGGCCGCCAGTGCGGCGGCCCAGTACACGCGTCTCATCGAAGCATCTCCTCGTTGTGGAATCGCGCCGGGTCGGCGGGTTGCGATGAAGCCCGGCAAGCATGGGATGGTAGCACGCGGCGGGCGGCGATGCACGCGGATTTTTGGCGCCGGTTAGCCCCGACGCGCCAGCGGAGCGCTTGAGGGTAGAGCGCTCCGCTGCGCGTCGCGGCTAACCGACGCGGTCACTCCGGCAACCCATAAAACCGCACCGCATTGTCGTAAAACAGCTTTCGCCGTTCCGCCTCTTGGCGATCCGCCACGATCGTTTTCAGCGCCTCGACCCACTGCTTGTACGTCGCCGCCTTGGTGCAGACCGGCCAGTCGCCGCCGAACATCACGCGGCCGGGGCCGAACACTTCCAGCGTGTGGTTCACGATCGGCGCCAGGTCGTCCGCAGTCCACTTGCCCGGCTCGGCCGACGCCACGATCCCGGACACCTTGCACACCACATTTTTCCGCTTCGCCACGTCCGCCATGTCCTTTTTCCATTGCGATCGATCCTTCGCCTGCACGTCGGCGTTGCCGCAGTGGTCGAGGATGAAGCGCGTGCCGGGGCAGGCGTCGATCAGCTTCGCTGCGTCGGGCAGGTTCTTGGCGCGCATGCACAGGTCGAAGCTCTTGCCCAGGTCGCCGAGCAGGCGGACGCCCCCGATGAACTTCTCGTCGAGGCAATAGCCCGGCGGCGTGGACTCGACGTGCAGCACCTGGCGGACGCCCTTGATATAAGCGCTATCCCTGAACTGGCCGATGTACTTGGGGAAAGCGTCGGACGCCGGCCGGCCGGAGATCACGGCCGCGGCCATCGGATTGTCGGCCCGCTGGCACAGGCCGACGACGTACTCGGCCTCCTCGGTCTGCTGCTCCGGGGCGACGTCCACCTCCATGTAGATCGACTTCACCACGTTCAGCCCGGCGGTGGCTTTCAGGTAATCGCTCAGGACGTGGCTCTTGTTGAACACGTCGCCCTCTTTGAGCCACGGCAGCCGGAACTTGGTCAGGTCCCAGAGGTGCTGATGGGTATCCACGATGGGGAGCATGACGGTCTCCTTCGGGGCCGCGGCGGCGGCCTGTTGGGGCATGGTCTCCAGACCATGCCACAGCAGGGCGGCCAGGGACGCAGCGCGTTTCAGGAAGGCACGGCGGTCGGTGCGAGACATAGCGGGTTTCACCGGGGAAAGAGCGGCGACGGCGCCATTCTATTGCCGCGGCCGCCGTCGTCCGTCATAATGCCGGAAAAGGGCGATGGAGTTCGCCGATAACCGCCCCCGCTCCGAGGGGCTGATGACTCCTACCACACCGCCGCCGCCGGTAGGGGTCGTCGCCGGGAATAGAACCTCCCGCCGGGACCCGACTCCGGCGGAGGCCCTATTTCCGGGGAGGGTGCGGCCGTGCGCGTGTTCGCTCAGATCGTGCTGGTGGCGGTGGGGTCGGCGCTCGGCGGGCTGACGCGCTGGGGCGTATCGCTGGGCGTGCCGCGCCTGCTGGAATGGTGGAAGGTCCCGGCCCGTGCGGCGGCCTACCCGTGGGCCACGTTCCTCATCAACATTTCCGGCTCGCTCTTCCTCGGCTGGTTTGCGACGCTGCTGACCGACAAGCTCGTGCCAAACAACGGTTGGGTGCGGCCCGACGATCTGCGGCTGCTGCTGGCCGTCGGCTTCACCGGGGCCTACACGACGTTCTCGACCTTCGAGTACGAATCGGGGACGATGCTGAGCGAGGGCGACGGCTTCCTGGCCATGACGTACCTCTTTGCCAGCGTCTTCCTCGGGCTGCTGGCCATGCGGCTGGGCGTCTACCTGGCGCGGGGAAAATGAGGGATCGTCCATGACGCTTGAAGGCGAACAGACGCTGCTGCGCGTCGTGCTGCGCAACACCGACCGGCACGGGTGGTTTTCGCCGCCCGCGGCCGAGGAGCTGGTGCGGCGAGCGCGGTCGGCAGGTATGGCCGGGGCCACCGTGCTGCGGGGGATTTTTGGACTCGACGTAACCGGCAAGGTGCTGGAAATGCGCGCCTGGTCGCTGGTCGATCACGTCCCCGTCGTGGTGGAGATCGTGGACGGATCGCGGCCGATCGGCCGGTTTTTGTCCGTGGTGGAGGAGGTCGTGGCGGAAGGGCTGGCGACGCTGGAACGGGCGCACGTCCTCGTCTACCGGCACGGCCGGGCCGCGGCCGAGAGGGCGCGGATGCGGCTGGACGTGCCGGACCCCATCGCGCCGCTGTCCACGCTGCCGTCGCCGCAGGAGTTCCCCGTCATGCACAAGAGCGAGAGCGGCCAGTTGCTGCGCGTGTTCATCGGCGACTCCGACCTGTGGGAGGGCAAGCCGCTCTACCGCGCCGTCGTGATGAAGGCCCGCGAGCTGGGGCTGGCCGGAGCGACGGTGCTGCGCGGGCCGATGGGTTTCGGGGCCAACAGCCGCGTCCACACGACGAAGCTCCTCGAACTCTCGACCGACTTGCCGATCGTCGTCGAGATCGTGGATTCGGCCGAGAAGATCCAGACCCTGCTGCCGTTCCTGGACGAGGCCGTCGTGGAAGGGTTGATTACCCTCGAAGAGGTGCGCATCTTCCGCTACCGACCCGGCGGCGAGCCGACGACCTGACGCCGGTCTTCCGCCGCCGACGGTCAAATCATGGTCCGCACTTCCTCCTCGCCCAGCCGCATCGCAAAGACGCAGCCGACGAGCCAGCGGCGTTTCGCCATGGGCTGGACGCGGACCACGCGGATCAGCAGCCGGTGCGCGGCCGCATGGTCCTTGGCCGGGATTTCCAGGGTCAAGACCGTCCGCGGCTCGAACCGGCGATTCATGAGCAGCCCGATTCCGTCGGCCGAGACGTCTTTCACTTCGGCGGCCCAGCGGACGTCCTTTTCGCTGCTCAGGGCCTGACAGGGGCATTCCTTGGCCGAGGTGAAGCGAGTCGCGGCCCTCCGATCCTCGTTCCGGCGTCGGCGCCCTACCGATACGATCGATCCGGCGACGGCCGACGCCGGGTGGGCCGTCGTCACGGGACGCGGCCTGTCGCCGTTCAGTTCCTCAAGGAATTCCAGGCACGACGCGGGCCGGCCGCGCGGGTTCACGTCCATCGCCCGGCAAATGGCCGTCTCGATCCAGGGGCTCATGACCGGGACCAGTTGGCGCGGCGGGACGAGTTCGTTGTTGAGTTTCTTCTTCAAGACGCCCATGACGCCGCGGGCCTGGAACGGCAGCACGCCCGTAAGCGCCATGTAAAGAGTGGCGCCGAGTGAATAAACGTCGCAGCGCGCATCGGCGTGTTTGGCGTCGCTGAACTGCTCGGGTGCCATGAAATTCGGCGTCCCCAGGCCAGCGCTCGGCCGAGTCAGGTGGATGTCGGCGTCGAAGTCCTTGGCCAGGCCCAGGTCGGTCAGTTTGGCTCGTCCATCGGGCGCCAGCAGGATGTTGTCGGGCTTGACATCGCGGTGGACGACCCGGCGCCCGTGGGCGAAGTGCAAAGCCTCCGCGATCTGGGTGACAATGCGGACCGCCTCGGCCTCCGGCAGTCGGCCTTGCCGCTCGATGCAGTCGCCCAGGCTGGGGCCGTCCACGAATTCCATCACGATGTAGGGCGTGTCGCCTTCGCGGCCGGCCTGGAGGGCGCGGACCAGATGAGGATGATCGAGGCTGCTGGCGACCACGAATTCCTGCTCGAAGCGCTTGCGGAACACGGCGTTGGTGACGGCCTCGGGTCCGGCCACCTTGACGGCCACGATCCGGCCCGTCGTCGGGTGGCGCGCCTTGTAGACGGTGCTCAGGTCGGATTGGGACAATCGCTGGAGGACTTCGTACTCCCCGACGACCCGCACCGACGACTTGGCGGATTTCAAAGGCATTTGGACTTCCTCGGCCGCGACCAGCAAGGACGCATTCTCGGCCCGGCGGCCTTTCCCTGGGAGCCGGGCGACGGAGAACAGCGCGGGCGGAGCAACAATGCTCTTCCCGGACGTATCCTAGCTTAGCTCACGGATTGGCGCGGGAGCTTCGGCCCGGTCTCATTTTTCGCGCCTCGGCAAACGCCCCGGGCGCCGAATGAGCTTGTCGCTCTCCGCCGCGTCGTTTAGCCTTTCCAGCAAGCGAACTGGAACCATTCCTCCGGCGTGAGGAAAAGGCGAGCGGCGGGGTTTATCACCGCCGTTTGGGCCAACCCGCCGGGATAAACCCGGCGGCTCGCCGACGACACGGGAGGCGGAGACATGCGACGACTGCTCCTTTTCGCCTCCGTTGTGGCGCTTTCCTTCGCCGGATGCAGTCGCCCCGTCGCGGCGCCGGTCGCCGTCGCGGCGCCGGCCGCCGAGCTGACCGGCCGCGTGGTGGACGCCGACGGCCCCGTGTCCGGGGCGACCGTCCGCCTCCAGGCGACGGGGCACACGGCGACGACCGACGCCGACGGCAATTTCCGCTTGCCTGCCGACGCCGCCGTCCATGTCACGGCCTGGAAGGAAGGCTATTTCATCGGCTTCGCCGCTCCCGACGCCGCGCCCCTGGAGGTGCGGTTGAAGCGCCTGCCGGCCGGCGACGATTCCTCCTACCAGTGGCTCGATTCCGGCCTGGACGCACAGGGCTGTGCGACCTGTCACGCCGAGATCTACAAGGAATGGTCGCTTAGCGCCCACAGCCGATCCGCAATGGGCAAACACTTCCGCGACCTCTACGACGGCACGGACTGGTCCGGCAGGCCGGGCATCGGCTGGAGCCTCCGCGACGAACATCCGAGCGGCCTGGCCGTCTGCACGTCCTGCCACGCCCCGGCCGTCGCCGACGACGACCCGGCGCAGTACGACCTCGCCGAACTGAAAGGGACGGCCGCCCAGGGCGTCCATTGCGACTACTGCCATAAGATCGACGGCGTGGCCGACGGCAGGATCGGCCTGACGCACGGCCGATTCAACCTGCGTCTTTTGCGACCGGATAAGGGTCAGGTGTTTCTCGGCCCGCTCGACGACGCGACGCGCGGCGACGACGCCTACTCGCCGCTCTACCACGACAGCCGGTACTGCGCCTCGTGCCATGAAGGCGTGGTCTTCGGCGTCCACGTGTACGGCACCTATTCGGAATGGCGCGACAGCCCGGCGTTTCGCCAGGGCAAGCAGTGCCAGGACTGCCACAACACGCCGACCGGCCGGTTGACGAACCTCGCGCCGGGCCATGGCGGCGTAGAGCGCGACCCGAAGACGCTGGCGAACCACCTCTTTTTCGACGGCAATCAGGAGGAGATGCTGCGCGGCTGCCTCCGGGCGTCGGTGGAGTGTCGGCGCGACGCAAACGGCGTGCGGGCGACGGTGCGCCTCGGGGCGGAGGGGAGCGGCCATCGCGTGCCGACCGGGTTCATCGACCATCACCTGATTCTGACGGTCGAGGGCGAGGACGCGGCCGGCAAGCCGGTGGCCGTCCGCGACGGGCCGCGCTTGCCGCCGGCCGTCGGGAAGGAACGCGCGGGCCGGGCCGGCAAGCTGTACGCCAAACTCCTGCACGATTTCGACGGCCGCAGCCCGGCGCCCTTTTGGCGGGCCGACCCGGACGCGACCGACACCCGCCTGGAGCCGGGCCGAACCGACGAAACGGTGTACGATTTCCCCCTGGAGCTGACCCGGCTTCATGTCCGCGTCGTCTACCGCCGCTTCTGGGAGGAGGTCGCCCGGAGCAAGGGCTGGCCCGACAGGGACGTTCCGGTTTGGGAAGAGGACGTTTCCGTTTTGCAACGCCCAGAGGCAAAGCCGAAAGGGCCGCCGTAACGCGAACCGGCGCCAGGTGTCTTGCTTTCCCTCACCATCCTGCGCCATTTCACACACGATGCTCAAGTCGCCTGCCGTTTTTGCCGATACCGATAAAGGCTAGGTTTCGACTCTTTCGGCCGTATGACTTGATGTCGTCGATGGTTCCGGTGCATCCGGCCGTGGACGGCCCTGCGAACCGCGCCAACGGCGCCGAAAATGCTCACAATCACAAGGGCGCCGCGGAGGGGAAAAAGCTAGAGTTCCCTGCCGGGCCACCGTATTGACCTCACAGAGAAAAGGCGTCAACGATGAGCCACAGTCATTATCTCACCCTGATCAATCGCGGTCGGAAGGCCGGCTTGAGTACGCACGAGCTGTATAGCGCCATGTCCACGCGGCCTTCCGAGGGCGTCGATGAGGCCCGCGGTCAGGTCGATGGCAACGGCTTCGTCCCGACGTACAACCAGCAGGGCAAGCGCGTCTACCGGCCGACCGGCGCCGCGCGGCCCTGAACCGAACGCAGAAGCCTGGAACCCACCGGGCCGGCCGTCCTCCGCGAGGGAGGACGGCCGGCCCGGTGGGTTTTTCGTGCGCCAAAACCCGCGCGACCGAGACGGCGCGGATAAGGAACCGCTCAATCCGCCGGCTCGGGATTGACGAACACCTCGTCCACGAACAGCCACTGGCCGTTCGTGTGGGCCACCACCCGCACGTAGCGGCCCTTGACCGGCGCCAGGGTCGTCGTCAGCGTCAGGAGGTACGTCGGCCGCTCGTCCTGCGTGTGGCGGATGGTCGCCGCCTTGCGGAAGTCCTTGCCGTCGTCGGAAATCAGCACGTCCACCGCCGTCGGGATGCGTATCCCGGCGCCCACGTATTGGAGGAAATGCGCGCCGACTTCGCGGATCTCGATAGTCCGGCCCAGGTCGATCGTGGCGTCGATGTCCTTGCCCTCGACGCCCAGCCATTGCGGGTTCAGGAAGTCCGGCGAGCGGGCGAGGAAGCCGTCGGTCAGCCCCGCCAAGCCCGGCAGGGAATAGGCGTCCGCAGGCGGTACCGCCATCACGACCGGCTTGCCGAGCGCGGCGTGCCGCAGGGTCGGCGCCTCGGGGCGAGGGTTGACCACGGCCTCGTCCACGAAGGTCCAGTCGCCGCCCGGCGTCGCCGTCACCCGAACGTGGCGGGCCGTACCGGCCTCGACCTCGGCCACGTACCAGCCGCGGCGGGCCGCCCCTTCTTGGTCGGTCACCGCACCGACCGTGCGGAAGTCCTTGCCGTCGTCGGACACGGCCAGCTCGACGCGGGCCGGCAGCGCGACCCCGCCGGCCGCCCGCAGGAAATGGGCGCCGAGGCTCGTGATCCGCGTCGGCTTGCCTAGGTCGAGGATCACCTGAACCTTGTCGCCGCCCAGCCAGCCGACCCAGCCGGCCGAGCCGGACTCGTCGCCGGCGGCCAGCAGGCCGTCCGTCAGCCCCTTCGGCCCCGGCCCCGCATAGCCGGGCGCATCGGGGATCAGCGTCACCCGCGCCCCGACGGCGTCATGTTCCACGGCCGGGACCTGGCGATAGGTGCGGGTGAACGTGGCCAGGGAGTCCGCGCCGGCCTCGCCGAACCAGCGCGCCTTCACCGTCGTCGTCCGGGTCAGCCGGATCGGCGCCGCGTACGCGGGGGACTGGGCGGTCGGCTCACCGCCGTCGAGGGTGTAGCGGACGGCGCCCCTGCCGAGGGCCGTCTCAAGAGATAATGTCGCTCCTTTACGGAACACCGGCTCAGGCCGCATGGTCGCCAGCGGATCGAGGGCGCCGTCGGCCCGCAGGGTGAAGCCGTCGAGCAGTCGGTCGAGGAGGGCGTCCGTGTCGCGCGCCGGCGCAGGAAGTCGGCGTGGCCGCGGCGGGCGTCGGGGTTGTAGGTCGGCTCGTTGCGGAGGGCGCCGGTGTGTCTCAGGTAGGGGACCGCTTCCTCCTCCGGGGCTTGCCACAAGATGGAAGTCGCCCCCAGCAAGAGCGGCTCGTCGCGCGGCAGCCGCGCTCCGTTGACGAGGTAGGGATCGAAGTAGGCCACCGGCGTGCCCCACGGCGCGTTGACGACGGCGTAACCGCTCTTGACGAAACCGGCCGCCGACCCGGAGCCGCCCACCCACGGCATGACGATCAGGTCCTTGGGCGGCGCCTGCGGCCCAAGCGGCGCCCCTCCCAAACGATCGTCCGCTTGCCGTGCTTCTTGACGATGTCGTGCATCCGGTTCACGAAGGCGTTGAACACGTCGGTCGGCGACGACAGCTTTTTCTCAGCCAGGAACGCCTTGACCTCGGGATACTCGCCGATGCCGGCCACGTCCGCCGAGGCCTCGTCGCAGCCGATGTGGACGTAGGGGGACGACCGGAACACGTCGCAGACCTCGCCGATGATCGTGTCCAGCGTTCGGAACGAATCTTCGCGGACCATGTTGATGACGCCGGGCGTCACGACCTTGTTGGCCGCGTCGCGGTAGCCGAATACGTCCGGCAGCGCCGCCCGGAGCTGGCCGCTGTGGCCCGGCATTTCGATCTCGGGGACCAGCGTCACGCCGCGGGCGTCAGCGTAGGCGACCAGCGCCTTGAGGGCGGCGAGTTCGTACACCACCGGCTTCTCGCCTCCCGCCCAGGCGAAATTGCCGGCGCCGATCTTGGGGAATGCGGTGGACGGGAAGACCCAGGCGTTCTCGTCGCTGAGGTGCAAATGGAGATAGCGGATCTTGTAAAAGCGGCAGACCTCGACGCACTGGCGGAGGGTGTCGATGGAATAGGGCTTGCGGGCCACGTCGAGCAGGGCGCCGCAGTAGGTCAGGCGCGGCCCGTCCTCGACGGTCAGACGGGGGAGAGCGGCGCCGCCGTCGCCGATGCGAACCGCCTGGAGCAGCGTGGCCGTCCCGAAGGCGATGCCCTGAAAGCCGGCGCCGGCGACGGTCGCTCGATCGCCCACCGTGAGCCGGTACGAGTCGCCTTCGAGGTCCGCGGCGAGGGCCAGCTCGATATCTCCATCCCGTGGCGGCCCGTCGGCCACCGACAGGCGCAGGCCCGTCAGCAGGCGCAGCTCGCCGGAGAGAACGTCGGCAAGCGGGGCGAGGGACTTGTCGCGGGGGACGATGCGGCCCTTGTCGGTCAGGACCAGCGTCCCTCGTCCCGGCGTCACAGTGCGCGGCCAGGGGACGAACGAGGGAACGGCCGCCGCATCCTCGGCGCCGCCCGGCTTTCCCGGCGCCAGGAGCGCGACGGACAGCACGGCCGCGGCGGCGAGGCCCGTCCGTCGGAAGGCGGCAAGCGGCATGGGTCTTCCCTCTAACCGGCCCCAACACCAAGGCGAGCGGCGCGGCGTCAGCCCGCCGGTGCGGCACACGGTCGCCGACGACGTTCCGTACCGGCGGGCCGACGCCGCGCCGTTCGCCCAAGGATGTTCGTGTCGTCGATCAGGGAGCGTTCAACCTCCGGGCGGCTTGTCCTTGACGATGGGGAGGCTGTCGCTCGTGTCGGCGGAGGCCGTCATGTCCCGGCGGATGCGGTCGAGGTCGTGGCGCAGGCGTTCGAGCCGGTCCAGTGTGTGCTGGGCCTGCTCGCGCGTCTCGCGCGCCTGATCCTCGACGGTCCCCAGCCGCCGGTCCAGCCGCGCCAGCAACTTGAGCACTTCGTCCGTCGTCATTGCTTGCCCTCCTGCGCCCGCTCCCCGTCAGGCAGTATAGAGCGCGTCGATGGGCGTGCCGCGGTTGAGGCGCACCGGCCGGCTGAACTGGTCGGGCACGTCCGCCTCGTGGTCCACGCCCAGCGCGTGGTAGACCGTGGCGCCCACGTCGTCGGGCGTGTACGGCGGCGTGGTGGGGAAAGCGCCGATTTTGTCCGTCTTGCCGATTACCTGGCCGCCGCGGACGCCGGCGCCGGCGAAGACGCCGCTGAAGGCGCTGGGCCAGTGGTCGCGGCCTGCCGCCCGGTCGCCCGGATTGCCCGACAGCTTCGGCGTCCGACCGAACTCCCCCAGCACCATCACCAGCGTCTGATCGAGCAGGCCCAGCTCCGCCAGGTCGTCGAGCAGCGCCGCCACGCCCTGGTCCAGCGGAGGAAGCAGCTCGTTTTTGAGGCGGGGGAAGATGCTGCCGTGCGAGTCCCAGGTCTGGACGTGGCCCATGTTGGCTTGCACCAGGGGGACGCCGGCCTGGACGAGCCGCGCGCCAGCAGCAGCGACTGGCCGAACATATGCCGGCCGTAGCGGTCGCGCACCCGATCCGGTTCGCGGCCGAGGTTGAAGGCCGCGGCCACCTTGCCCGAGGTCAGCAGCGTGAAGGCGCGATCCTGCATCTCGGCGAACGGCCGGCCGTCCGACGCCTTCGCCGCCGACTCCGCCGCGCCTTCGAGATGCGCCAATAGCTCGCGGCGCTCCTCCAACCGCTCGACGCCGAGGCCGGCCACGAGGCCGAAGCCATCGACGTGGAAATCGGGCAGGTTCGGATCCTGTCGGACCTGCCAGGGATCGTGTTTGGGGCCGAGGAAGCCGGCGTGCTGGCCGGGCCAGGTCAGCGGGCCTTCGACGAGGAACGTCGGCAGGTTGACGCCGGTGGGAACGCCGTCGTGGCGCGGCCGGAGGCAATCGAGGCCGGCCGCGTAGTCGGGCCAGTCGTTGCGCGACGCCACCTGATCGAACTTGCCGCCGGGGATGGCCGTGCCGGTCAGGACGCGGTGCGTTGCCAGCAGATGGTTCGTTTCCGGGTGCGACAGCGAACGGACCACGGCCAGCTTGTCGGCCCGCGCAGCGAAGCGCGGCAGGTGCTCGGAGAACTGCACGCCGGGGACGGTCGTGGCAATCGGCTTGAACTCGCCCTTGATCTCGGCGGGGCCGTCGGGCTTCATATCGAACATGTCGAGGTGGCTGGGGCCGCCGGTGAGGAAGACCAGCACGACGGACTTGGCCCGGCCGCCGCCGTCCAGCGCGGAGGCGGCGCGGGCCTGCTTCGCCAGCAGTCCGGCGAGGCCGACGCCGAGCAGACCGGAATAGCCGACTTGCAAGACCTCGCGCCGCGTCAATCCGGTGGTGTGCCGGTGCGGGGTGGGGTGCATGGAGCGCTCCTTTGCGGGCTTCACGGCGGGGGGCGACGAAAACGTAGGCGACGAAGGCAGGTTAAGGAAGAGTCTATCGCATCGCGGCCAGCGACGCCAGCGATTCCAGGCGCCGCCGTTGGTTTTTCGGCCGGCCGCGGCTCCAGCGGGGCCGCGCCGGCCGGATGCTCCGCCTCGCCCATCAATCGCCCATCCGCGCCCCGATCGTCGCCAGCTCGTTGAACCGATCGACTGACTCGCCCGCCGACCAGGCGAAGCCGCGCAGCAGCAGAATGCGATACAGAGGATCGTCGAACGTCCAGGTGAAATGGCCCGGAATGCTGACGAAGACGCGGCCCTTGCCCTGCTCGCAGGTCCAGAACAGCGGCTGCGGCTTGCCCTCCTCGTCGCCGGTCGCCAGCACGTCCACCTTGCCCGGATCGCCCGTCAGGTTCCAG
This sequence comes from uncultured Planctomycetaceae bacterium, assembly GCA_963823075.1. Taxonomy (GTDB): domain Bacteria; phylum Planctomycetota; class Planctomycetia; order Gemmatales; family Gemmataceae; genus UBA4732. Next base: position 43,441 of record CAWGKE010000010.1, on the reverse strand, counting down.
TAGCTCTCGTCGTCGAGTTCCAGCTTGTCGAAGTTGCGGGCGATGGGGTGCTTCGAGCCGCCGAAATCCAGCTTCTGGACGCCGTGGCGGTACTTCGCCCCTTTGCCCCACGCCAGGCCGACGCGGGAGGCGTACTCGTCCGCCGCCTCGCCGCCGTTCACCCCCCAATGGATCAGCACCAGCCCGCCTCCGCGCTCCAGGAAGGCGTCGAGGTCCTTGCCGCGATCCGCCTTCCAGCCGGGGTTGCTGGAATAGATCACGACCACGTCGGCCTTCTCCCACTGCTCGGCGCTCGGCCAGCCGTCGGCCGTCTCCACGGTCACGCCGTCGGCCAGCGCCAGGAGCGTCTTCCAGCGTTTTTGCCACAAGGGATAGTCGTGTTCTCCCTTACCGTGGTCCTTCGGCCCCGCCGACAGGACGATGCGCAGCTTGCGCGCGTCGGCGGCCGCCGGGGCGCTTCCCTTCAGCACGGCGTCCACCTCGGCCCGCTTGCGGGGCGGCGGCGCCCCGTCGCGCTCCAGTGGGGCCGGCTGCAGCGGCTCGGTCAGCAGGAACGTGAGCAGGTCGCACATCCGCTCCGGGCCGACGGCCTTCTCCAGTCCTTCCGGCATGATCGACAGGGCCGACGGGTGCAGCGCCTCCACGTTGGAGCGCCGCGCACGGACCTCCTTGCCGTGGTCGTCGCCGATCACCCATTCGTCGCCTTCGGTGCGCGGCACGCCCGTCAACACGCGGCCGTCCTTCAGCTCGACGAGATAAGTGAGATAATCGGGATGGATGGTGGCGCTGGGCAAGCGGATGTCGCGCAGGACCGATTCGTAATCGCGGTGGATCAGGTTCGACAGGTCCGGCCCGATCCGGCCGCCGCGCCCATGCACCTGATGGCACTTCGCGCATTGGGCCTGCTCGCTGAAGAACACGTCCCGCCCACGCGCCCAGTCGCCGCCCTTCAGTTCGGGGATGTCGCGGTCGGCGTCGAGAGGCGCGTCCTTCGGACGCTCCAGCGCGGCCCAGGGCAGCAGGAACCGATTCAGCGGCAGCGCCCGCGGCCGGTCGTCCTCGTTGGTCCAATAGGAGACTTGCAGATCCGAGTTCTTCCCGGTCTCCAGCCTCACTTCCAGCGGAATTGGTTCGCCCCTCTTCGGCTGCAATTTTAGCTCCGCGTGCATACTCAACGACATGCCAACTCCGCCGATTGGGTAACTCACGGAGACTCCCGGCGGCGCCGTGACTTGCAAGTCGCGGTCGTCGGTAGTCATGAGGAATGTCACCTTTTCATCCGGAAGCGTATAATCGAGCGTCGATCCCGGCTGCACGGCCGGCCGCAGCACCTGCCACAGGTCCAGCTTGGTTCGCAGCGTCAGCGTCCCCGGCTGCTTAAGCAACTCCCACAGTCGGTCGTGTTCGGCGCTGCCCACGGTGAAGGCGCGGCTGACGGACAGATCGAGATGCGGCAGCCAGCCGTCCCACGCCCCGCCGCCGGACTTCGCGCGCCAGGACGCTTCCACGCCGGACAAATCGTATCCGATATCGACGGCGGCAACCTGCGGCAATTCGCCGGCGCCAGACTTGTCGGGGCGGCCGAAACCGTCCAGCCGCAAGGCGTAATAGACGGCTTCCGGCTGGGCGTCGGTGGTCAGGATGAGCGTCCGCCGGTCGCCGCTGACGCCGGCCGAGCGCACGGCCAGGCCGAAACGCGGCGTCGCCATCTGTCGCCGCACCGCTTCGTAGCCGGGGCGCTTCTGCTCGAAGCGGTCGCCGGGCCGGACGTACTTGCCGTACTCGATGCTGGCGCGACTCGCCAGGTCCTTCAGCTGGGCCGGGTCGAGCGGGGCGTCGAAGGCGACGCGGACCTCGTGCGGCCCCGCGGCCCACGCCGTAACCGGCTGCGGGGTCCCTTTACCGACGTAAGAGATCTTGTAGAGCTTGCCGTGTCCCGCCGGGCCGCTGCCCCAATCGGGATCGCCGCTGTGGCATGCCACCACGAGGTCGCCGGCCGGCGACACGCAATTGTCCACGGTCAGCATTCCGAGACATGCCAGCAGGTCGGTGCGGGCCACGTAGCCGGCCGGCGTCCGCACCAGTTTGGTGCGGAACAGCTTGGCGCGGGAATAGCCGGCGATGAGGGCGTCGCCGGCCCACCACGACGGCCCGAAGACCGGGCCGTTGTTGACCGATTCGTCGAAGACGAGTCCGCAAGTGGACTGGTGCTGCGGGCCGTAGTCGAAGACGCTCGGCTCATCAATGACATTGGGGAGGTGTTTTGGGTGACGCGGCGGGAAGCCGTAGTGGCGGCCCGGCTGGATGTGCAGCAGCTCGTCGAACGGGTTGCCGTTGGCCAGCCACGTCGCCCCCTCCTGGTCGGTGGCGAACAGGTCGCCGTCGCGGTTGAACGCCAGGCCGACGGTGAAGCGCACGCCGGTCGCCACGATCTCTCGCTTCGAGAAGTCCGGCGACACCTTGAGGATCGAGCCGCGCTCGCTCTTGAGGTCGTAATGGCCCTGTCCGGTCTTGTCGATCAGGTACGGGTTGGTGTAGTCGGCGGTCCCGAGGCCGAAGTAGAGGTTGCCGTCCTTGTCGAGAGCGACGCCGAGGGCGTCCACGGCCTGCGTGATCTCCTTCCAGCCGGTCGTGACGATGATCTCCTTGTCGGCCTTGCCGTCGCCGTCCGTGTCCACGATAAGGGAGATTTTCCCCTTGGAAGCGACGAAAACGCCCTCGCCGCGCGAATAGCCCGGCGGCGTCAGCGCCATGCCGATGGGGCCGCGCAGGGCGCCCTTGCTCTCCCAAAACAGGTCCGCCTTGTCCTCCACTCCTGTCTTTTTGCTGTCCGATAAAAGGTAAATGTCGCCGTTGTAGGCGAGGGCGACCAGCTTGCCGTCGGGCCGGTAGCGGATGTTGTTGATGTTCGGCAGATCGACCGGCAGCTGCTTGACCACAAAGCCGGGGGAGAGGACCTGCACCGGCGGCGGGTCGGCGACGAGGACGAGCGGCTTGCCGACGATCGGCCCGTGCGGCGGCGTCAACTTGGCGATCTTTCCCAAGCGCGACGCGAGGTAATCGTCCAGCTTTTTCAGCTCGTCGTCGCTCAGGGCGCGGTCGTAGACGAGAACTTGCAGGATCGCACAGGAGAGGAAACCACGCACATTGGCCGGGCCGCCCTCGTTGTTGTAGCAGCGACCGCCGACGCAGAAGTCGTCCATGTGCAGCACGGAATCGGCGCGGTCGCGCTTGCCGTTGGGCTTGCCGTCGGCGAACAGTCGCCCGCCGCCGGGGCCGGGCGCCGCGACGACCGCCAGCCGGCGCACCGCGCCGAAGTCGGAGGCGTCGCGCAGCAGGTTGTTCCAGCCGCTGAAGCCGGCGCCCTCGACGTTCAAGGCGTCGAAGCGGCCCGTCGTTCCCGGCCCAAGGTCGAGATTGAGGCCGGTGGTGTAGTCGTTTTTTCCGGTCTGGTTCATCGCCAGAAAGGCGCGGAAGTCGCCGGGATTGCCGAACGGGGCGGCGACCACGACGACGGTCGCCTGCTTGAACGACAATCCCGCGCCGGTCAGCGACAGGTAGGATCCATCGCCGTCGAAAAGGAGGGCGGGCGCGTCGCCGGCGAGAAAGGTCGGCCGGGCGTCGGCCTTGTTCTGCGTCAGGTTGCGGCCGCGGCCCGAAGCGTCGTACCACGTTTCCACCTTATCGCCGTCCGCGAACTCCTTTGCTCCGGCGCCGCGGCGGGCGGCGTTCAGCCGGCCGGCGTCGAGCCACAGCTCCAGGCCGTCCGTGACGGGCAAGGCGGGATCGGCCCACTTCTCCGGCTTGTCGTCCGCCCACGCCGGGGCGGCGATGGTCAGGAGCAGCAACACCACGGCGGGACGCGACATGGGGACCGTCCTTTCGGCATTCGACCCGCCCCGAGCGCGAGCGAGGGGTTGCATCGTATCCCTCACTCGCGCTCGGGGCTGGTTCCCAGCAACGAGAGATTCCGACATTGCGTATCTTCACCGCCGCACCAGCCGCCGGCCGCACGCCGCCGCCCCGATGAAGCCGGCGTCGGCGCCGAGCTGGGCGTAGACGATCCGCGTCCGCTCCGCCGGCACCGGGAACGCCAGCCGGCGGACGTGGATGCGGATGCGGTCCAGGAAGCCGTCGCCGGCCGCGATCATGCCGCCGCCGAAGACCACCAGCTCCGGGTCGATGATGTGCATCAGGTTCATCGCCCCGATCGCCAAATACAGGGCGGTTTCCTCCACGATGCGGCCGGCCAGCTCGTCGCCGGCGTCGGCCGCCGTGAACACGTCGCGCGCCGTCAGCTCGTTGCCGGAGCGCAATACGGCGTGCAGCGACGACCGGCCGCCGTCCCCGGCCAGCGCCTCCCGCGCCCGCAGGGCCACGGCCGTGGCGCTGGCGTAGGCCTCCAGGCACCCGAGCCGGCCGCAGCCGCATGGCCGTGGGTTCGTCATTTCGATTTTGATGTGGCCGACCTCGGCGCCGTGGCTGTGTTCCCCTTCGAGGACCAGACCGCCGTCGTCGCCGGCCACAATGACGCCGCCGCCGACGCCGGTGCCCAGCGTGAACAGCACCAGGCTGCGGGCGCCGCGGCCCGCCCCGGCCCAGAACTCGCCGTAGGCGGCCGCGTTCGCGTCGTTCTGGAACGCCGTCGGCAGGGCGAACGTCTCCTGGACGTGCCGCCGCACCGGCACGTTCCGCCATCCCTTCATGTTCACCGCATCCAGAATCACGCCCGCCGGAATGTCCATCGTTCCGGGCGTCGCCACGCCGATGGCCGAGATCCGCTCCATGCCCACGCCGGCCGCGGCCGCCGCCGCGCGGATCGTCTCGCACATGCGGGCGAGGCCGTGTTCCTGGCCGCGCTCCGCCTCCGTCGGCAGGGCCACCGCGCTCAGCGGCCGCCCCGATTCGTCCACCACGCCGGCCTTCATGCTTGTGCCGCCGACGTCCAGACCGATATACAGGGGGGAAATACTCATGATAAGGTCGAAGAAAGCCGCCGGGTTCCCGCTGACATGGGCCGATTGTATCCAGGCGGCCGGGCCGTTACAACCGGCCCGCCAGCTTCCAACATCAAGCCGTGTCCCCGGCCGCGATCCGCGCCAGCTCGTCCCGATACGGCGCCGGGTCGCGCAGCTTGTCGGCCGCCGTGCGCGCCGCGGCCAGGTCGTCCGCCAGCGGCAGCCCCATCCGCGCCAGCAGACGGCAGCGCTCCACCCGCGCCCGACATTCGTGGACCAGGCGGCCCTTGCCGGCGAGCGTCTCCAGCTGGCGCGTCCGCGTCTTCAGCGCGGCCGCCAGGTCGGCCCCCTGCTCCTGATACGCACACATGGCATCGTAAAAGGCGCTGGAAGGCAGCGCCCGCGTGGTCACGAGTCGGCTCGCCGCCTGGCGCACCAGCCGCCGGGCCGCGTCCTCGTCGCCGTCGCGCCGGGCCAGCACCGCTCGCCACGCCAGGAACTCGGCCAGCTTGCGCATTTTCGCAGCGGCGGGCCAGCTCTTCCCCGACGCCCGACTCGTCGCGCAAGGCGTCCCAGTCCTTGCGGATGTACGCGATCTCACATAGGTCGCAGCGTGCGTAGACGGCGTGGTGCTCGCCGGCCTGACGGCTGGCGTCGGCGTCGGCCATCTCCAGGGCGCGACGGGCCGAGGTCCGGGCCTCGTCGAGCCGGCCGCAGCGGAGATGGAATTCCGTCCCGCAATTCTGCACACAATAGCGACATTCCACGTCCTCGGTCGCCTGAACGCGCATGAACTCCAGGGCCTGGTGGATCGCATCGCCGTGGCCGGCCGGGTCGATGCCGACGTAGGCGAAGACGAGGTCCTCATGCAGGCAGATGCGCTGCGGCAGCCGCGCGTACTCCGGCTTGCGCGCCTCCAGCGTCGCCCGCACCGCCAGGTCGAGCACCTCGCGGAAATCGAACGTGTAGTGCAGCTGCACTTGCAGCCGCCAGTGGTCGATCAGCAGCACCCACCACGGCTCGTCGATTTGCACGGCCAGGGCGCGGGCGTCGCGCAGCAGGTCCAGCGCCCTCTGCGGGTCGCTTTCAAGGCACGTCTGGGCGCTCGAATGGAGAGACATCATGCGCAGGCGGCCCTCGTCGCCCGCGGCCCGCGCGGCGCGGCGGAAGTCTTCAACCCAGGTCCACACGCTCATGGGAAAGCTCCCGGTACGAGGATCAAGGTTCGCGGTGCAGCACCTTGTCCGGCCGCAAGGCCCGCCGCACCGGGTTCCACGCCGCGATCACGACCAGCCGGCCCGTCCCGTCGAACACCGCCGTTTCGCCGGCCGGCCACTCCCCTTGCGTCAGCGCGACCGCCTGCCCCTGACACAGCCGCCGAAGGTCGTCAGCCGAAAGGACCACGCGCGGCAGCTCCACCACGGCCTCTTCCATCGGCCGCAGCCGAGACCGCGCCGTCACGGCGTCCGCGTCCAGCGGCACGGCGTCCTCCGCAACGAACGGGCCGACGCGCGTCCGCCGCAGCGTCTGCACCAGGCCGCCGCAGCCGAGGCGCTCGCCGAGGTCCCGCGCCAGCGAGCGGATGTAGGTCCCTTTGCCGCAGCGCACCTCCAGGTCCAGCCACGGGTACTCATATTTCAACACGTCGATGCCGTAAACATGCACCGTTCGCGGCCGCAGATCTACCTCCTGGCCCTGGCGGGCGAGGGCGTAGGCGCGGCGGCCGGCCACCTTCGCCGCGGAGAACGCCGGCGGCGTCTGGTCGATGGCGCCGACGAAGCCGGCCAGGGCGGCCGCAACGGCCGCGGCGCCCCCCACCCCACCCTCCCCCACCCGCGGGGGGAGGGAAGGGAGGGGGGGGGCCGCCGTCACGGCCCCGTCGGCGTCGTCGGTGTCGCTGCGGGCGCCGAGGCGGACGCCGGCCCGATAGGTTTTGCTCATGCGCTGGACGTATTCCGCCAGGCGCGTGGCGGCGCCGAGGCAGAGGACGAGGACGCCGGTCGCCAGCGGGTCGAGCGTGCCGGTGTGGCCGACGCGCGTGCCGCGCGGGAACCAGCGCAGGGCGCGGTCCACGGCGTCGCGCGAAGTGACGCCGCCGGGCTTGTCGAGGACGAGCAGGCCGTCGAAGGGCGGGGGGTTCATTGCGGCACGGATTTCCTGTCGGGATGGATCGAAGTGGAGTATAACGCACCCGGCCGACCGTACCAACCGGAGAGGGCGGTGATGACGGCAGGTTCGCGCGGAGGGGCGGCCATGCGAGGGTCCACGGCCGATGTATGCGTGATCTACAATCCAGCCGCGGGGCGCGGCCGGACGCGCGGCCGCATGGACCGGCTGCGCCGCGACCTCGGCGGCCGGGCGGAGTTCCGGCCGACGGGCGGCCCCGGCGAGGCCGAGTCGCTGGCGATGCGCGCCGCCGTCGAGGGCTTCCCCATCGTCGCGGCGGCCGGCGGCGACGGCACCGCTCACGAAGTCGCCAACGGCATTCTGCGCTCCGGCATGTCGCAGGTGATTTTCGCCCCGATCCCGGCCGGCTCGGCCAACGACTACGTTCACAGCCTCGGCCTGGCCGACGACTGGCAGCGGCGGCCGGACCCGGCGGTGGGGCCGGGGCTGGTGGACGTGGGAATCGTGCGGTCGGGCGGCCGCAGCCGCTACTTCGTCAACGGCTTCGGCGCCGGCTTCAACGGTCTGGTGACGCGCGAGGCGCGGCGCATCCGCCGGCTGCGCGGACTGGCCCTGTACGGCCTGGCCGTGCTGCGCGTCATCCTTTTTCACTACGCCACGCCGGCGGCCACCCTGCGCCTGGACGACGGCGAACCGCGGACCACGCCGACACTGGGCTTGAGCCTCGCCCTCGGCCGGCGCGAGGGGAATTTCGTGGTCGCGCCGCAGGCCGTTCTGGACGACGGCCTTTTCGACTACGTTCACGGCGGGGCGCTGAGGCGCTGGGATTTGGTCATGTTCATGGCGCAAATGGCGGCGCAACGGCTGCGAACCGACCACCCCCTCGTCCGCATGGGCCGCTGCCGCCGGGCGACCCTCCACTCCGAGGCGCCGCTGATCGTGCATACCGACGGCGAATTCTTCTGCCTGCCGGACGACGGGCTGCACGATCTGGAGGTCGAGCTGCTGCCGCGCGCCCTTCGTGTCTTCCGCCGGCTGACGTGAGATCTTCTTGATTCGCTCGCCGGGGCGCACGAAAATTCATGGGCCGGCGTCACAGTCCCGCCGACGCAGCGTAGGGAACAGTGGAGGGCCTCGACCATGAACCCGAACGATAAAGACTTGCTGCATTCCTGGGTGATGACGACGTGGAGCGGCGTTTTCAAGGGCCGCGGCGAAGACGACGCGGCCCGGAAGGCCCGCAACGCGCTTCTGGTGCGGTACCACGAAGCCGTTTATCACTACTTCCTCGCCAAGATCCGCGACCCCAACGCCGCTCACGAGCTGTACAGCAACTTCGCGGTCAAGCTGATGGAAACCGACCGCATCCTCAAGAACGCCGACCCCACGCGCGGCCGGTTCCGCCACTATCTGAAGGCCGCATTGCACCACATGGTCATCGACTATTACCGCAACCGGGCGCGCGGCGAACAGGCGCGGCGGATGACCTTCGACCCCGCCGAACACGACGTCATCGACCCCGGCGAGGGCGAACGCGACGCCGACTTCTCGCCCATCTGGCGGCAGGAATTGCTCAATAACGCGTGGAAGGCGCTTCAGGTTCTGGAGCAGAAAACCGGCCAGCCGCACAACACGGTCCTGCGCTGCCAGTCGGACCACCCCGACCTGCGGGCGCCGCAACTGGCCGAGCGCCTGTCCGCCAAGCTCGGCAAGCCGTTCTCCGCCGACGCTATCCGCCAGGCGCTGCACCGGGCGCGGGCGAAGTTTGCCGCGCTGCTGCTGGAGGAGGTGGAGCGCACGCTGGAATCGCCGACGCAGGACGAGCTGGAACAGGAGCTGATCGACCTGCAGCTGCTTCCCTACTGCAAGAAAGCGCTGGAAGAACGGCGATAGGGGGGCCGTGAGCGGGGGGAGCCGCTGAATTTCGGTGGGGGTTGTTGTCCGTTGGGGTGGTTGCGGGTGCCATGCTTTCGCGGCCGTCCGGGGCCGGCCGGACGGCTGGCTCTGGGGCGTGTGGGCCGCGAAAGCATGGTTCGCTCGGGGACGTCCGGCGGATCCCGACATGCTTTCGCGGCCCGCACGTCCGGGGGGACGAAAGGCGCTCCCGAAGGCCGCGAAAGCATGGCACCCGCGGGAGGGCGGGGCGTGAGGCGGAATTCGCGCCGGGGTGGGGGACGCGGCGCGGCCGACAAGATAGAATGCCCCGACCGATTCGTTGTTTCGCCGGAAGCGTTCCGGGGAACGGAGTCGTCCCGAATCCCGACCTCCACAGGAGCCTCGATTATGCCTGACACCCCCACCCCGCCCGCGGCGACGCCGACCGGCGGCCAGCAGGACTATGCGCTGGACTACACCCGCATGTCGGAGGCCTACGCCAACTTCTGTCGCGTCGCCCGGACGCCGGAGGAGCTGGTCCTCGATTTCGGCCTCAACCCGCAGATGGCGCCGAATCCCTCCGAGCCGATCAAGATCACCCATCGCCTGATCCTGAACTACTTCACGGCCAAGCGGTTGCTGCTGGCCCTGAACCATTTCATTCAGCAGCACGAGGCGACGTTCGGCGTCCTCGAACTCGACGTGAACAAGCGCGCCCGCAGCACCGGCGTCCGCCAGGGATGAAGCCGCGGCCGTAACCAGCCCCGAGCGCGAGCCTGGGGCTGGTTACGGATTCACCCCCTCTAACCGCTTTACCAGATCCTGATAATCCGCACGGCCCCGCAACGGCGCGAGCGCGTCCGCCTTCTGCAGACTTTTACCATCCTTGAAACCGCGTTGCACCGCCTGAGCCAAGGTCGCCACCGCCTCGTCCGCGTAGCGCGTCCGCTCGGCCTCCTGGTCGGCGGTGAGTCGGTCTTGCCCTTGCCCGACGAGCGGCACGCAGCGGGCGAGGTCGCAGCCCGAGGCGAACAGCTGCTTGGGGTCGTCGGGCCAGTAGCGTCGCCGCTTGAGCGTCGCCGCGGCCGCATCGGCGGGGCGGCCCGCGGCGCGGCAGTACTGGCCGAGGTCGTCCAGCGTTTGCGCGAAATCGAACGACTTTTTCCCCGGCGCCTGCTCGTAGATTTCCGACGCGGTCGTGAGCAGTTTCTCCACCTCATCCGTGGCATGACCCTGGCGCAGGATAGCGGCCGCCAGACCGTCGGAAACGTAGGCCGCCTGCTCGCTGGCGTCGCCGTAGCGCTGCCGCGTCGGATCGAGCGCCTCCCGATAGACTTTCTCGGCCTCCTCGTTCCGGTGGGTGCGCAGGTAGAGGTCGCCCAGGTGGGACAGGGCCATCGTGAAGTAGCGGCGCCTCGGCCCGCCCGAATCGCGGTAGATTCGCACCGCCCGACGCAACATCTGTTCGCACCGATCGTCATCGTGCCGGGCCATGAAGTCCGCGTAGGCCGTCAGCACGTTGGCGACGAAGAAATGGTTTTCGCCGAAGCGCGCCTGCTGGGCTTCGAGCAATTCCTGGTAGAGCTTCTCGGCCTGCGGCCGCTTGCCGCGCCGGGCGAGGAGGGCGGCATAATTACTGATTACGATGATCGCCTTGGGATGCTCCAGGCCGACCAGGCTGCGGAGGACGTCCAGGCACTCCTGGAAGTCCTGTTCCGCCTCGTCGTCCTTGCCCTCGTCCTCCAGCGTCACGGCCAGCTCGTGAAGGACGAGGGCGCAGTACACGTTGCGGTCGCCGATGGCCTGGCGCGTCAAGTCCAGGCACTCGCGCAGCTTCGCCTCCGCGATCGCCGGGCTGAGCGCCCGCACGATCAGCGCGGTCTGGAACAGGCCCACCGCCTTGCCGACGTTCTGGTTCCCCTCCCGCTCCACGAAGGTGTTGATCGCCTGGTTGGCCAGGATGGCCGCCTCCGGCCAGTAGCGCGGGTCGCCCTGGTCCACGAAGAACGCGACCAGCCCGAACTTGGCGATGGCCACGTCGCGCCGGCCGTCGCCGCCCGGCTCCTGCCGCCGCAGATCGATCACCTCGCGGAAGGTCTTCTCCGCCTCCGCCGGCTCGTCCGCCTCCGCCAGCAGCCACGCCAGGTTGAGCAGCGTGTCGGTGACGAGCGGGTCGTGCGGCGACAGGCGCGCGCGGCGGATCGCCAGGGCCTCCCGGTAAAGCCCCTCCGCCTTGTCGTATTCTCCGAGGTAGTGGGCGAGCCGGCCGAGGTTGTGCTTGCTGGCGGCGACGTCGAGGGGATTGGCGTCCGGCGTCCGCTCCCAGACGGCGCGGGCCTCCTCCAGGACGCGCTGCGCGTCCTGGAACTTCGCCTGGGCAAGGTAGACCGCGCCGATCGTGTCCAGCACCTTGGCCTGGACGGCCGGCCGGTCGGCGAGGTCGGTGCGGCACTTCTTCTCGCCGCGCTCCAGCAGCTCCTGGGCCGTCAGCATTTCCCCCCACCTCTTGGGGATGTACAGCTCCGGGCAGTCGATCCCCAGCGGGTCGGAGGCCTCGAACGTTCCCACCAGGAAGCTCGTCACCTCGCCGGCCTTGTCGGTCTCGTCCTCGGCTTGCCGCAGCGCGACCTGCACGTCCTTCCGGGCCTTGTGTTCCCGCTCCGCCAGAGCGGCGTTCGTGTCCGCCAGCTTCTGCTTCTCCGCAGCCAGGGCGACCGCGGCGTTCCGCGACCGGATGGCGTCGTCGCGGGACGCGGCGGTCAGCACGAAGGCGACGATCGCGCAGACCAGCACCGCCGCCGACGCCGACGACGCGACGACGACCAGCGCCGCGTGGGCCTGCGCCCATTTCCAGCCGCGTTCCAGCGCCCCCACCGGCCGGGCGCGCACCGGCCGGCCGGCCTGGAAGCGTCTCAGGTCCTCCGCCAGGTCCAGCGCCGAAGCGTAACGCCGCGCCGGCTGCTTTTCCAGACATTTCAGACAGACCGTCTCCAGATCGCGCGGCGCCCGCGAGTTGAGACGCCGCGGCGGGGCCGGCTCGTCGGTCAGCACCTGATGCAGCGTGTCCAGACTGGTCGGCCCCTTGAACGGCGGCCGGCCCGTGAGCAGCTCGTAGAGGATCGCTCCCAGCGCGTACACGTCCGACGCCGGGCCGACCTCGCGCGTCTTGCCGGCCGCCTGCTCCGGCGGCATGTAGCTCGGCGTTCCGACGACCTGCCCGCTCCGCGACAGGCCGTCGTCCGCGTCCAGCTTTTTCGCCAGGCCGAAGTCGGTGATTTTCGGCGTGCCGTCGGCGGTCAGCAGCACGTTGGCCGGCTTGAGGTCGCGGTGGACGACCTGCCGTTCGTGGGCGGCGTGGACGGCCCGCGCCAACGTCTCCGCCAGCGCGGCGGCCCGGCGCGGCTCCCACGGCGTGCCGTTCACCTTCGCCGCCAGGCTGCCGCCTTCCACGAACTCCAGGGCGAAATACGGCCGGCCCTCCTGTTCGCCGACTTCAAAGATCTGAACGATATGCGGATGCTGGAGCCGGGCCAGCGCCGCCGCCTCGGCCCGGAACCGCGCCAGCTCCGCATCGCCGGCGTGGCCGCCGGACAGCACCATCTTGAGGGCGACGAGGCGGTCGAGCGCCTTGTGCCGCGCCTTGTAGACGACGCCCATCCCGCCGCGGCCCAGGACCTCCAGGATTTCGTATCCAGGGACGCGGACGGCCGCCCCGATCTCGCCGGAGCGCATCCGCGCCGCCTCGCGCGCCGCCTCCGCGGCGACCTGGGTTCCCGGCGTTAGTTCCCGAGTCCCCGTCAGGTCGGCGCCCGCGGCGCAGGATCCGTCGGACCCGACCGCCTGATGCAGATCGAACTGAAGGCGCAGCGCCGCCTCGTGCGCGGGGAAGCGGCGCACGTACTCGTCCGGCCCCGGCCGCTCGCCCGCTTCCTCGCGCAGCAGCACCTCGCTGTAGATCAGGTCCACCAGCGCCTCGGGGTCGTCGCGCAGGGCGGGCACGCGCTCCAGGTACGCCTCCACGGGCAGCCGGTCGCCGCAGCGCCAGCGCCGGTGCTGATCGGCCCGCAGCAGCGCCAGCCGTTGCAGCGCGTCCTCGGCCGCGGCCCCCGCCAGAACGTCGGACAAGCTGGGATCCGGCTCCGGGAATTCGGGCGTCGGCTCAGACATCGCTCACCTCGTCCAGGCCCAGCGCCGCGCCGCCCGGTCCACGGCCCGCGCCAGCCGCTTCCGCAGCGCCTCGGCGCTGTCGCCCGTGTCCAGGGCGATCTCGGCCCACTCGCGGCCGAGCGCCCGCTGGTCGGCCAGGAAGCGCTCCTCGTCGGACATCGACGCCCGGACCCGCTCCAGCAGGTCGCGCGCCGCCACGACCTGACTCGGCGACGGCTGCGGCGCCGCCACCCCCGCCAGGGCGTCCTCACCTTCCGTCCGCCGCTGGTCGCGCCGCCCCGCCGTCTCCCGCGCGACGTGGTCGAGCAGCCGGTTTCGCGCCATAACGGATAGTAATTTCAGCAATTGTTCGGGAGTGTCCAGGTCGAACTGGCCGGCCGCCATGCGGACGAAGAAATTCGCCAGGACCGACTGGCAGACGTCCACGGAGTCGAGGAGCCGGGTCAGATGCGGGTCGGTCAGCCTCATGCGGATCAGTCGGCGCAGGGCCGGCTCGTAGCGGCGCACGACCTGCGCGGCGGCGTCCTCGTCCCCGGTCCGGACGCGGCCCAGCAATACCTGAAAGGAATCGTCGAGCGGCATGGCCGTTCTCCGCGGCGTCGGTAAGCGAACGAGTCCTTTATACCGGGGCCGCGAACAGCGATTCAAGGAGAAGACGAGGCCGGCCGGCCCAGGGCGCCGATCTCCTTCGCCACATGCTCGCGCAGCTCCTTCTTCAGCTCCCGCGCTTCGGGCGACTTGCTCTCGGGCGACATTCTCCGGGGCGGATGGTCTCACTCGTCCGTCTGGACCGCCGTGGCGTCCTTGATGGTGTAGAGGAAATCCTCGGGATCGCTGGCGTTGAGGATCAGCTTGCCGGTGATGCGCAGCTTGCCGCGCGTGACCTCCCGCGTCTTGCCCGGCGCCAGCTCCACCAACACGATGCCGGTCACTTCAGGCATCTCGCAGTACCAGCAGCCGACCGGGTACTCGATCAGCAAAAACGCGCCGCTCTCCTGCTGGTCGTCGCTCAGCGGCTGCATGTAGCCGGTCAATTGAATCTGTTTGCCGTCCAGCTCCTTCAAATAGGTCGGGAAGCTCGGATGGAACTTGCGGTCCACGACCGTCTCGGTGACGACGGTCCACGGCAGCATGTTGACGCCCTTGGGGTCGATCGGCGGCAGCTCGGCCAGGTCGGTTTTGTGGACGAGCGGCCGCGACGATTTCGGCTTGAGCGGGAACGAGTTGGCGTCATGGGCCGGCTTCGCGCCGGGGTCGCTGCCGGCGAGGGCGTCGGCCGCGTCGCGCAGCATCTGGCGGTGCAAACGCAGCTGCGGGTTGCGCAGGCCGAACTCGGTGACGCAGCCGTCCAGGATGGCGGCCGCCGTGGTCACGTCGCCGTTGACCGCGGCCAGCTCGCCCATCTGCCAGAGCAAGCGGCCGTCGGCCGGCAGCCACAATCCCAGCTGCTGCACCAGCGCCGGAGCGTCGTCAGGCAGCGCCTTCCGCTGCGCCTCGTCGAGCCGACCCACCGCGTACTTGCCGTCGGGGCCGACGTAGCCGACGCCGAACAGGTCGTCGAGGTCCTGGGCGTCGCGGGCCTGGCTACGGCGCAGGCGCACCAGTCTCAGGTGCAGCTTCTCCGCCCGCTGATACTTCCCCGGCGCCAGGTCGGCGGACTGCTCCAGACAGGCGGCGGCCTGGTCGAGGTCGCCGCTGACTTGCCAGGCCGTGCCGAGGTTGGCCGCGAGACGGAAGTTCCGCGGGTGGGCGCGCTGGGCCGGCTGCAAGACTTCCAGCGCCTTGGCCGTGTCGCCGAGCCGAACGTACAGCGCCCCGAGGTCGGCGATCTCGTCGGGGCTGAGCTTGCCGTCTTTCAGCCCCTGAGCGAGCTTGGCGGCCGCGTCCTCGTAGCGCTTGCGGGCCGGCCCGGCGGGGTTGGCGTCGGTCGGCTTGACGGCGATGGTGCGGAGCTGGCGCTGGTCGATCAGGTAGCCGCGCCACTGCGACGGCAGCTCGGCGATCTCTTCGCCGGAGTAGTAGAGGCCGGCGTGGACGACGGCCGGGACGGCGAGAAGAAGGCCGGCGGCGACCACGGCGGTCAGGTGCGGACGCATGGCAAGCCCTTCCAGATGCGGAGCGATGCTTGGATGTCAGTGTACCACGGCGCGATGGGTGAGGCGAGCGGGGAACCCGCATGTTGCAGACGACTCACCATCAGCGGGTAGTGGTACACTTGAACTGTCTTCCCTGGCATGGGCGACGGCCGCAACGTGGCGGCCGCCCGCGCGGCGCGTAGACTGAGCGGGGAAGGGACCGGACATGAACCGCACGAACATTGCCGCCGAACTGGCTGAACGCCTGCGCCGCGAGGGTGTATTTGTCCGCCCGAGGGCGCTGGATGCGTTCGTGGCCAGTCTGCCGGATGAGGCGGGCGACCTGGACGCCGAGGCGCTGATCCAACGGTACCTGAAGAGGAGCCGGGCCTACCGCTGGGGCGCGCGGCTGAGCCTGAACGGCCCGCTCTTCACCTGGATCGGCCTGATGCTGTTCGCGTTCGGGCTGGCAGCCTTCGCCGACGCCCAGGAGATCGCCATGGCGGAGTACAGAATCGATCCAGGCCCGCTCGCTTACGGCATGATCTTCACCCCTTGCGGGTTGGGCATGGCGATCTACGGAACCGTGCTCTTGGTCCGATTGTGGAACGGTAGGCGGACTACTGCAAAGCCGCCTGACGGCAACTCCCGTGCCGCCATTACAGACATAAGAGAACGCTGACTAGCCAAAGTGTACCACTACCGAGATTCCCGACCAACGCGGACGGGTGCAGGCTGCAGCCCGAGGCGTGGACGCCTCGCCAGCGTTCGCCTTTCCGCCCGCCCTCCCGACGGCTAACATGCCACCTGCCCGTCCCGCCGCGGAGCGCGCATGAAACCCACGCCGACCCTCCAGCCGAACCGCGTCGCCTCCATCGACGCCTATCGCGGACTCGTCATGTTCCTGATGATGGCCGAGGTGCTGAGCTTGGCCGCCGTCGCCGCCAAAGTCCCGGAATCGCCGGGAAGGCCCGTCTGGCAGTTCGTCGCCTTTCACCAGACGCACGCCGCGTGGACCGGCTGTTCCCTGCACGACCTCATCCAGCCGTCGTTCTCGTTCCTCGTCGGCGTGGCCCTGCCGTTCTCGATCGCCAGCCGCTTCGCCCGCGGCCAGCGCCCCGGCTGGATGACCGCCCATGCGGTCTGGCGCGCCCTGCTGCTGATCGCGCTGGGCGTCTTCCTCCGCTCCATCGGCCGGCCGCACACCTATTTCACCTTCGAGGATACGCTATCACAGATTGGGCTGGGCTACGTCCCGCTGTTCCTCCTCGGCTTCACGAAGCCGAAATGGCAATGGCTGGCGCTGGCCGTGATCCTGGTCGGCTACTGGGCCGCCTTCGCCCTGTACCCGCTGCCGGGGCCGGATTTCGATTACCAGAAAGTGGTCGATCCTAACGTGGCCGATAAGGCGGCGCTGATAAAGGCCTGCACGTTCACCGGCTTCGCGGCCCACTGGAACATCAACTCGAACCTGGCCTGGGCCTTCGACCACTGGTTTTTGAACCTGTTCCCGCCCGCGGGCTGGTTCACTTTCAACACGGGCGGCTACGCCACGCTCAGCTTCATCCCGACGCTGGGCACCATGATCCTCGGCCTGATCGCCGGCGGCTGGCTCAACGGCGGCGGCTCCGGTTGGAGCAAGGCCGGCCGCATGGTCGTCGCGGGCGCGCTCTGCCTGGCGGCCGGCGTCCTGCTCGACCAGTTCGGCGTCTGCCCCATCGTCAAGCGCATCTGGACGCCGTCGTGGGTCCTCTTCAGCGGCGGCTGGTGCTTCTTCCTGCTGGCCGCGTTCTACACCGTCATCGATGTGATGGACTTCCGCACCTGGTCGTTCCCGCTGCGCGTCATCGGCATGAACTCCATCGCTGCGTACTGCATGGCCGACGGCCATGTCGTCAAGGAGTTCATCGTCGGCTCGTTCAAGACCCATTTCGGGTCCGACGTACTCAACATGTGGGGCGAGGCGTATCAGCCGTTCGCCCTGGGAGTCGTGCTGCTGACGGTGTACTGGCTGGTCTTGTTCTGGATGTACCGACGCCGGATCTTCCTGCGCATCTGAAATGGCGGGCCGGTCCATACAACATTCCCGATTATACTTTCAACCCGAAACAATTTTCCCTTCGGCCGGGGGGCGAATACGCTGAGAACGGTGGTTCGACCCGTTGCAGCAGCAGGGGCGGGGCGACCCCGCCCCTACTTTACCGCCGAAGGAGACGATCATGCGTTTCATGAAAGGGTGGATGTTCGCCGCGCCGGCCGCCGGGCTTGTGGCCCTGGCCTCCTGCCTCTTCGCGGACTCGGGATCGAAGGACGACCCGGCCCGCGGGTTGACGGTCCATGAGTGGGGAACCTTCAGCACGTTCTCGGGGTCTGACGGCAAGGACGTGAAGTTCTACCCCAACGACGACGACCTGCCCGCCTTCGTCCACGGCTACCTGAGCCGGCAGTCTAAAGCGGGGCCGGCCGGCGGCACGGTCAGCCTGGAAACGCCCGTCCTCTACTTCTACACGGATCGGCCGCTGACCGCGTCGGTCCACGTCGAATTCCCGAAGGGGACCCTGACGGAATGGTATCCGCAGGCGAAGCGGACGGACGGCCGCCCGCTGGCCGGGGATGCCCCCCCCAGCACGCTGGATTGGGATGGAATCAAGGTGCTGCCCGGCGAAGCCCTGAAGCTGCCGCAGGAGACGAAAGAGAGTCGCTATTATGCGGCGCGGGAGACGGACGCCGCCCCGCTGCGCGTCTCCTGCGTGGGCGCCGACGGCCCCGTGACGGAGCAGGAGAAGTTCCTGTTCTACCGCGGCGTGGGCGACTTCGACATGCCGCTCAAGGTGCGGTCCTGGCACGACGGCAAGTTCACCGTCGATTGGAAGGGGGGCCGCCCTGCCGGCGTCATGCTGCTGGTGCAGGTCCGGGCGGGCCAGGTGCGCTTCGAGCCGTTCATCCCCGACCACGCGACGGACGGCCTGCTCCGCGCGGACGTCCGGCTGCCCGACAAGGATGCGACGCTGGACCAGCTGGGCGACGCGATGACAAAGGTACTCGTAGAGCAGGGACTGTTCGACAAGGAGGCCCGCGCGATGGTCAAGACGTGGCGTTCCGCATGGTTCGGCGAGGAGGGGACGCGCGTC
This sequence comes from uncultured Planctomycetaceae bacterium, assembly GCA_963823075.1. GTDB lineage: Bacteria > Planctomycetota > Planctomycetia > Gemmatales > Gemmataceae > UBA4732. The sequence goes on along the minus strand of CAWGKE010000010.1, from coordinate 25,108 downwards.
CTTTACATCCTGCCGCGCGACGTGACGGACGAATTGCTGCCGCTGCGGATCGAGCCGAAGCCGGCGTCGCTGGTGCGCGTCATGGTCGGCCGGCACGACGTGCTGACGCCGGAGCGGGAGAAGCAGGTCGATGGCTGGGTGGCGACGCTGACGCGGCCGGCGCCGGATCAGGACGCGAAGCTGAAGGCGGCGTCGGAGGCGATGGCCAGCCTGGGTCGCTACCGCGATGCGGCGTGGGGAGAGGCGGAGACGCGGCTGCAGCGGAACTCACATTGACCTTGCGCGGGCTGCCCCGGTAAAGGGATAAAAGAGGCGCCCCAAACGTCTTTCGACCGTTCGGGGCGCCTCTTCATTTCCGATCTGATACCATCTCGATCGCCTCCACCTCATCGACGAAGCGCTCCGGCCGGTCGGCGAGGACGGACGACGCCACCGTGAACACGGAGCGGGCGCCCTACCGTTGCCGGTCAAATGCAGTGGCGTTCGGCCGGCGCCGCGCTTATGATCGACGAATGCGGGCTTTGAATGAAACTCAAGCCGGAGGCCTTTCGGGGACGCGCGATAGGAGATCCCTCATGTATTCACTTCTCGCCGCCGCGCTGCTGGCCGGCTTCGCGGCCGCACCGGGGGCGACCGTGGACGATTACGCCAAGCAATCCCTGGACGCGCTGCACCAGGGCGACGCCGACCAAGCGCTGGGGCTGGCCGAGAAGGCCGTGGCCGCCGACCCGGACGCCGCCCAGCCGCTCTACGTCCGCGGCCTGGCGAAGGCGGCCCTGCACCGGCCCGCCGACGCCGTCGCCGACTACGATAAAGCGCTCAAAATTGACCCAAAAAAGGCGGAAATCTACGACAGCCGCGGCAGCGAGGAGTTCAAGCTCGGCAAGTTCGCCGAGTCGGTCGCCGACTTCGACCGCTATCTGGAGGCCGTCCCCAAACAGGCGCCGGGGCACTGGCGCCGCGGCATCTCGCTCTACTACGCCGGCCGCTACGACGACGGCCGCAAGCAGTTCGCCGCCTACGAGCAGGTGGACACGAACGACGTGGAGAACGCCGTCTGGCATTTCCTGTGCGCCGCCCGCGCCGACGGCGTCGAGAAGGCGCGGGCGGCGATGCTGAAGATCGGCAAGGACACCCGCGTCCCGATGATGACGGTCTATGATCTCTACCGCGGCCAAGCCAAGCCGGAGGACGTGACGGCCGCCGCCGAGGCCGGCGACGCGACCGACGCCGAGCGCAAGGAGCGGCGGTTCTACGCCCACCTCTATCTCGGTTTGTACTTCGACGCCACCCGGGATGCGAAGCAGGCGCTGGAACACATGACGCTGGCGGCGCACAAGTATTATTTGGACGGCTACATGGGCGACGTGGCTCGCGTCCACGAGGCGGTGTTGCTGAAAGACAAGTAACGGCGCGCCCCGTTTAGCGGCGACCCGAAGGGGAGCGCGTGGACGACGCGCTCCCCTTCGGGTCGCCGCTAAACGGGGCGGCGAACTAATAATCCCGCACCGCCCCGTCGGCGTAGGTCGGCGTCGGCCACTTGAACTTCTTCTTCGGGTCGGCCGCGACCTTGGCGATCATGGCTTCGTCCATCTCGACGCCCAGCCCCGGCCCCTGCGGCAGCGCGGCGTAGCCGTCGGCGTCCACCTCCCAACTCTTCTTCGCCACGCCCGGCGGCATGATGTGACCGTCTAAATATCCTTCTTGGATCAAAAACAGCGTCGTCGCGGCGGAGCAGTGGACGCTGGCCGACAGGCCCAGCTCCGAGCAGGTGTTGTGCGGCGCCAGCGGCACGTGGTACGCCTCGCACAGGGCGGCGATCTTGCGCATCTGGCTGATGCCGCCGGTCTGGCCGACGTCGGGCTGGAGAATGTCCACGCAGCCGTTCTGGAGGTACATGGCGACCTCCCAGATGGTGCGGTCGCGCTCGCCGAACGCGATGGGTATGTGGATCTGCTGCTTGACGCGCTTGAACGCCTCGACGTTGCCGGGGCAGACCGGCTCCTCCAGCCACAGCACGTTGTACGGCTCGACCGCGGACGCGAACTGGATCAGCATGGCCGGCGGGATGGCGCAGTGGCAGTCGAACATGATGGTGTATTCCGGCCCCTTCTCCTTGCGGAGATTCTCGATCGACTTCGCCAGGCCCAGCACGTCCGACGGGTTGCCGGAGAACGGGTGCGGGCCGCCGGTGCCGAGCTTCGTCGCCTTGGGGCTGGGGTACATGCGCACCTTGTCGCGCAGCGGCCCGCCGAGCAGGCGGTAGACCGGCACGCCCCAAAGTTTCCCCGTAATGTCCCACAAGGCCATGTCGATGCCGGAGATGACGTGGACCATGATCGAGCCGCCGCGCATGTCGCGGTGAGAGCGGAACAGCTTTTGCCAGAGGTGCTCGACGCGCGTGGGGTTCTCGCCGTCGAGCAGTTCGAAGAGCGACTCCGCCAGGACAGCGGCGACCTTCGGCTCACAGCCGGTCACTTCGCCCCAGCCGACGACGTTCTTGTCGGTTTCGATTTTGATGAACGTCTTGGGTCCGCAGGGGATGCCGCGCAGGCTCCTGATCTTGATGTTGGCGCCGCGGTCCTCGACGCCGGCGGGGTCGGCGGCGGCGGCGCCGGCCAGGGCGAGGCCACCGGCGGCGGCGAGGCCCATCGCCCCAAGCATTTCGCGGCGGTCGAGGTTGGAGGAAGTGGGTGGGTTCGGCATGGGAGGGTTCTGCGCGGTGGGAAGGCGATTCGTGGAACATAAACCGCCGGACGCATGGTGTCCAGCAAATGCTTGCCTTTATCCGTGCGGCCGCGCAAACTGTCGTCTCACGCCCTACGCCGGAGTCGCCCGCCAAGGGGGGAACCATTCATGCGGTCCATTTCCGTCCGCGCGCTTGCGCTGGGATTGCTCCTCGGTTTGTCCCCATTGGCCCCGGCCGCCGACGAGGCGACGGTCGCGCTGGCCGGCACGCGCACCCACTTCAGCATGGCCGAGCCGATCGAGTTCGCCGTGCTGTACAAGAACGACGGCGGCAACGCGAAATCGCTCCCGCTGGTAATCCAGCATAGCGACGGCAGCACCGTCGCCATCGACGTACCATTCGACGCCCCGGCGGGCAAATCGCAGGCCCGCATGGTGACGCTGCACCCCAACGCCCTCAAACCCGGCGACTACACCGTAACCGTTGCGGGCCAGGCGAAGGACAGGAAACCGGCGTCCTTTTCCGTGGCGCGCGACGAGCATCCCAACGCCTACATGATCGCCCAGTGGGTCCAGCACACCGAATTGCCCGGCACGATCGCGGCCAAGGGCGGCTGGATGTATTTCAGCAGCGACTTCCACTCGCTCCACCCGCGCAAGCCGACGCCGACGGACGTTGCGGACGCCTACGTCGCCGCCCGCATGAAACCATTCGCCCTGTGCGTGTTCGGCGGCGGTCACCAGCTCGACCTCGACCTGCACAACGATTGGGGCGATCCGTGGGTGCAGCGCTCCATCGCCTGGCGGATGCAGCTCAACGCCCTGTCGAATCGGATATATCCCATCGCCGGACTCCATTGTTTCGACGAGCCGGGCCTGACGTGGTGGCCGACGGAGGGAGTCGGCGAAGTGAAGGGCGACATCAACCCCTTCGCCGTGCCGCACCAGCTCGAAGAATTCACCAAGCGCACCGGCCGGAAGCTGCCGGAAGGGCCGTTCGCGCTGAGCGGCCCGAAGTTCGCCGAACACATGGACGACTGGTTCGATTTCATGGAGCAGCGGCAGAAGTACCTCGAACAGTCGTGGAACGCCACGCGCTGGGCGACGGACTCGGTGAATCCGAAATTCGTCACGATCAACCAAGTGTCGAGCAGTTACGCCCCCGGCGACACGACCGACGGCGTGGACACCCGGCAGGACCGGGCCTACGACGTGCTGTCCGGCCACGGCGGCTACAGCGACGCCGGCTACGGCACGATGTTCCCGGTGCGCTCGGCCGAGGGGTTTGCGGGCTTCGGCCAGGGCAAACCGCACTACTACTTGCCGACGTGGGGCGCGATGGGTTGGGCGGCCGCGCGCAACGGCGTCTGGATGTCGTGGATCACGAAGCTGGAGGGCATGGAGTACCCGCCTGGTCCCGATTATGCGCTGGCCGGGGGCGAGGGCGGCTACGACGGGACGAATTCGGTCCTTGAAATCGCCGAAATCAACCGCCGGCTGGCCCTGGTCGGCGACGTGATGCGGCAGATTCCCAAGACGTTGTCGCCGGTCGCCGTGCTGCACAGCACGCGGCAGGACGCCTGGGACATCGCCACGCTCAACAGCCCGAAAATCCACACGCCGGGGTCGCCGGAGTACGCCGGCGTCCATCGGGCCGCCGTGGACTCCTGCTTCTTCCGCGTCATGGAACAGGGCATGGTCCCCAACTGGATCGACGAGGTCGAGGCGACGGAGAAGGGCGCCGATTTCCTGAAACAGTGGAAGGTGATCCTGTGCCCGCGGCTGACCACGGCGACGCCGGCCTTCCAGAAGGCTCTGGAGGGCTACGTCGCGGCCGGCGGCAAGCTCATCCAGTTCAAGGGCGACGGCCTGCTTATCAAGGGAAGCGTCGTCGCGGACCACGGCTTCGGCGACCCGTCGCAGCGCTGGGAAGACGTGCAGAAGGACGGCGGGTACTCGTCGCGGATGTACCGCGATCTGGGATGGCGGAAGTGGAACAACGATCTGGCGCCGACGTTTGCCAAGGATTTCGCCGACTGGATCGGCGAGCAGCCGTACCGCAGCAGCAACCATGACATTCTGCTCGGCGTCCATAAGGCGGGCGAGGCGACGTACCTGTTGTTCGCCAACAACGCCCAGAGTCAGGAGGACCCGCGCGGCGTCAAGGCGGAGCTGATCCCGGCGGAGACGACGGTGACGGCGCCGAATGGCGGCGTGGTCTACGATCTGTTCAACGGCGGCGAAGTGCCCGTCAAGGACGGCAAGGCGACGCTGCGGCTGGCGGCTGGCGACGGTGCATGCTGGCTGCATTTGCCTGCAGGCGAAATCGCAACGAACCTGCGCGACAATGAAATCGCACTCGACAAGGAGGCCTGCATCCCCATCCTCGTGCGGTTCGCCCCGCACGGCGACAAGGTGGAGGACGAGTGGTTTCGCGCCACAACACCGGACGGCAAAGGCGGGTCAGGGTTGAAAGTCACCTACCCCGTGGGTGCGAACGATGTGCGGGACTTGAATCCGCATTTCACCCTGCCGTCAGGTCACACCTATTCACGATTCAATCTTGATGCGAGTTCGCCCCGAATTACAATTTCACCCCACGTTACAACGGCAATGGACGCCGGCCCCGTGTCGGTCTATTTCGACGACGCATTGAAGATCACCGACCTCTTCGCCGGCAAGGCGATGGAACCGCCCTACGACAAGCTGAACTGGGACGCCAAGCGCGTCTGGAACCTTGACCCGAAGAAGTTCGCCGTATTCGGCCCCGACCAGGCGGCTAGGAAGGTCGCGGACGCACTCAAGGCCAAGGGCATGACCGTCGAAGTCAACCCGAAGTACGAGATCAAGGACTTCGTGCGCGAGCCGGGACGCGGCGGCGCCACGGCGACCTTCGGCGTCGGCGGCAACTTCGAGAACATCAACGCCCATGCCATCGTGCTGCCGGGCCACCCGCTGCTGAAGGCGTCGTTCGAGCGCGGCCACATCAACCGGCCCGTCACCGACACGTTCCCCGGCCCCGGACGCGCCTATGTCCAGTGGGGGATCAGTTGCTACCAGCCCGGCTGGGAAGACGTGTTTGTCCAGGGCGATCTCGACGCCGGGGTGACGTGGCTGCTCGACGCCATCAACGGCAAGGTGGATGCGAAGACGACGGAGCTGGAAGCCAAGATTCACGCTGTCGAGGCGAAAAAGACGGAACTGCCCGCGAAGCTCGTCGTTGGTTCGGAGATCAAGCTGTACGACACGCCCGTTGGAATCAGCGTCAGCCCGGACGGCAAGACGACGTATGTACTCCTTTACGGCGGTGAAGCCTCCGCCTACGGCGCCGACGGCAAGGAGCAATGGCACACGCAAGCGCTCCTCGAAGGCTGCAATCTTGCCGTCAGCCCCAAGGGCGACCGCATCGCCGCGGCCGGCTATCCGGGGCTGCTCGTGCTGGATGCGAAGGACGGCCATATCATCGGCGGCCACAGGGCGGCGCCGTATGAGAAGGGCGAGGTCCCACCGGCGAACAAGATGCTCGCCGCGGCGTGGAACGACAGGGGCACGTTGGTCGCGGCCGGCTGGGCCTTCCCGAACCCCAAGGCGCCGGAGCCGGCCGTGGTGCTGGACGCCGACGGCAAGGAGGTTTCACGGCCGAAGGTCGCCGGGGCCGTGATGGGCGCGGCCTTCGTCCCCGGCGGCGACGTGCTGCTGCTCGGCGCCGACCAGCTCACGGCGGTGGATGCCAAGGACGGCAAGCAATTGTGGACCAACCCGATTAAGGGGGCGCAGGCGTTCGCCTTCACGGCGGACGGCAAGACCGGCGCGGCGGGCGGCTGGCGCAAAACCGCCGGCGCCTTCAACGTCGCCGACGGCAAGGGCGATGCGGTCGGCTTCGAGGCGGTAGTCGGCGGCGTGACGTTCCTGCCGAACGGCGATTTGGCCGTGGCGGTGTGGGGCGGCACGCATCCTCTGTACGCGCTGCGCGGCGACCGGAAGAAGGCGGAGAGTCTGTTCCAGTCGCGGTTCGGCTTCCAGAACGTGGCGTGGTCCGACGCGCTGAAGGGCCTTGTCGCGGCGGAGGAGGGCGGCAAGCTGTGGCTGCTCGACGCCGACGGCAAGCCGAAGGCAGAGCTGGACGAGACGGCCGGCACGACCGCGTACCGGATGCTGCTGCACGGCGACGATGTGTTGCTGGGGCGGATGAACCGGGTGGTTCAGCGTGTGAAAGTGCAGTAGGTCGCGGCGCATTTACTAACCCGAAGCGCAAGCGAGGCGTTGCGTGCAACGCCTCGCTTGCGCTTCGGGTTAGTGCTCCGTCTGGTAAATGGCTTTGGCGGGGCCGGCGCCCCTGTAGCACAAGCTTCAGCTTGTGCGATCGGCACAAGCTGAAGCTTGTGCTACAGGGCCGCCTTCGCGGCCTCGGAATCGCCCGCGTCGATGAACACGTCCATCTGCTGGCCGACGTAGATCGGCCGGTCCTTCACGTCCAGGTCGTAGATCGCCTGGAGGACGCGCGTGTCCACCCGCTCGGTGTTGTCGCCGGTCAGCGACTTTTTCGGTACGACATAGGGTTCAACCCGCACGAACTTCAGCGGGTATGACGTCTCCGGCGTGCCGCGCAGGCTGGCCCGCGCCGGCGCCCCTTCGCGGAAGCGCGGCACGTCATGCTCGTCGATGTCCACCCGGACGTGCAGGGTGTGCAAGTCGCCCATCAGGATCATGCTAGCGCCGCCAAAGACGGAGACGTACTCGCCGGGCCGCACGTTGACCTGGAGAATGGTCCCGGCCGACGGCGCCCGGACGGTGCAGAGGTCGAGGTTCGCGCGGGCTTCGTCGAGGTTGGCGCGGGCCAACTCGATGTTGGCCTCGGCGGACTTGACCGCCGCGGCCGCCACTTCGGCGTTGTCCCGGTCCTGCGTGAGCTGCTGATTGGTCGTCGCCGCCGGGGAGGCCGCGTCGCGCTGATACGTGTCTTCGGCGAGGTGTTGCTGGGTCTGGGTCTGGACGAGGGCGGCCCGCGCGGCGCTCAGCGAGGCGACGCGCTGCGCCACCTGGGCCGCGTAGATGCGGGAGTCGATCTCGACCAGCACGTCGCCGGTCTTCACCTCCTGGCCGATCTTCACGGGGACCGCGACGACGACGCCCGCCTCCTGCGAGCCGACCGACACGGCCGACGTGCCGCTGGCCTCGTTGGCCGGCTCCACAATGCCGGCCCCCGCGACCGTCTTGCCGAACGGCGTCCGCGACGGCTCGACCGGCGGCGGCGGCTTGGGCGGCGTCTGCTGCGCCCGGACGACGTGGATCACGGCGAAGGCCAGCATGGCCGCCGCCAGGACGGGGACGAAGAACCGGCCGATCCATTTTCTCATGACATCACCCCTTCGGGATCGCGTTTATCGACTGCGATGGCGGCCGGCGTCTCGACGCGCTCGATGCGGCCGTCGCTCATGTGGATGATCCGGTCGCCGAACTCGAAGACGCGGTTGTCGTGCGTCACCACGATGACGGCCCGGCCCGGCTGCACCGCCACTTTTTTCAGCAGCTCCATGACCGTGCGGCCGGAGTGGGCGTCCAGCGCGGCGGTCGGCTCGTCGCAGACCAGCAGCTTCGGCTCGTGGACCAGGGCGCGGGCGATGGCCACGCGCTGCTGCTGCCCGCCCGACAGCTGCGACGGCAGCGCGTTCACCTTGTCGGCCAATCCCACCGATTGCAGCACTGCCTTGGCCCGGCCGACGGCCTCGTTCCGCCGCACGCCGGCGATCAGGAGCGGCACGGCCGCGTTCTCGGCCGCGGTCAGGGCCGGCAGCAGGTTGTACTGCTGGAAGACGAAGCCGATGTGCTTGCCGCGGAAGCTCACCAGGCGCGTCCCCTTGAGCTTGGCCATGTCCTGGCCGAGGACGCTCAGCCGCCCAGCCGTCGGGTCGAGCAGCCCGGCGATGATCGAAATCAGCGTCGTCTTGCCGCAGCCGGACTGGCCGACCAGGAGCGTCATCTGGCCGGCCGACACGTCCATGTCCACGCCGCGCAGGGCCTGGACCTTGGCGTCGCCGTCGCCGAACTCCTTGGTCAGCCCGCGGCAGACGACGGCCCGTTGCAGCGCGTCCACCGAACTCAGCGTGGCCTTCGCCGTGGCCCCGTTCGCGTTCATGGTCACCCCCGAAACACGACCGCCGGCTCCAGGAACAGCACTTTGCGGATGCTCAACAGGCTCGACAGAACCACGATCAGCCCGACCGCGCCGGCCGTGCCGAGCAGCACCTGCCACGGCATGTAGAACGCCAGCCGGCTGAAGTGCGGCACCGTCTCGCCGAACAGCGCGGCCAGCCCCACGCCGAGGCAGTAGCCGATCAGCCCGACGACCGACGCCTGGGTCAGCACCATGCCAACGATGCGTCCGTTGCTCACGCCCATCGCCTTGAGCGATCCGAACTGGTTGAGGTTCTCCAGCGTGAACGTGTAGAACGTCTGGCCGGCGATGGCGCAGCCGACGACGAAGCCGAGCGACACCGTGATCGTGAAGTTCATGATGATGCCGGTGCGGCGCATGAAGTACGACAGCGTGAGCCACATGAATTCCTCGCGCGTCAGGGCCTTGAGGCGCGGCTTGCCGTCGCCGGGTTGATCGGCGCGCGTGCGCGTCTGCTCCTCGATGCGGCGGCAGACGGCGTGTACGTCCTGCCCCGGCGCGGGGTGGACGAAGACGGCCGACAGGACGTGCCGCGCCTGCGGGATGAACTGCACGGCCTGGTTGTAGCGCGTGTAGAGAATCGGGAATGTCTGGAAGGTGTCGGACGCCTTGCAGATCCCGACGACGACGGCCCGGTGGTCGTTCATCTCGAAGACCCGGCCGGCGCGAACCGGCTCCTTCGGCCAGAGGTATTTATAACCGTTCTCGTCCATAATCACGGCGTCGGGAATGCGGAGGTCGGCCAGCGCGCCGACGACCATCGTTTGCGGCGCCCCGACGAGCGTGGCGTCGTCGAGGCCGAGGACGACGACCTGCTGGTAGAGGCCGGCGCCCCTGGGGTCGCCGGCGTCGAGCTTGACGCGGCCCTGCCCCTTGTAGAAGGGCACGGCCCACTCGACGCCGGGCACGCCCTGGATGCGATAGAGGTCGTCGTCGGTGAGCGGCTTCAATTCGTCGATGAACTCGTTGTCGCGGTCCATCACCCAAACATCCACGTCGGCGATGTCTTGAATCGTCGAAGTAGTGCGCAGCAGGAGGCCGCAGCCGATCGACGCCTGCTGGGCGATCAGCAGGGCGGCGAAGGTGACGCCGGCGATGATGCCGACGTACTTGGCCCGGTCGCCGGTCAGCATTTTGAGCGCGATCCAGGTCATGGGACGCCCCTCATCGAAACACCGAAGCCGGTTCCAGCGTCAGCACGCGCCGCAGGCTCGCCAGAGCCGACGCCGCCACGATCACGGAGGCGGCCACGGCCGTGCCCACCGGGATCGGCCAGGCCATGAACATCGCCGGCGGAATGCCCTTGATGCGCGCCATCAGCACTTCTTCCAGGATCGACGCCAGGCCGATGCCGATGGCGTAGCCGAGGACGCCGACCACCAGCGCCTGGATCAGCACCATGCCGACGATCCGCCGGTTCGTAACGCCCATCGCCTTGAGGGCGCCGAACTGCTTGAGATTGTCCAGCGTGAACAGGTAAAACGTCTGGCCGGCGATGGCCGCGCCGATGATGAAGCCGAGCAGCACCGTGATGCCGAAGTTCACCGGGATGCCGGTTCGCTGCAGGTAGTAGTTGATCGTCCGCCACATGAAGCCGGGGCCGGACAGAGCCATCAACCCCGTCCGCTTCTGGATGCGGTCGCACACCTCTTCCACCGGCACGCCCGGCTCGCCCTGCGCCAGGATGAACGACAGGAAGCGCCGCTCCTGCGGGGCGTAGAAGATCGCCCGGCTGTAAGGGGTATAGGCGACCGGATAGGTCTGAAAACTCGGCGAGCTTTTGCAGATGCCGACGACCAGCGCGCGCCGGTCGTTCATCTCGACCGTCCAGCCGACCCGCAGCGGTTCGCCGGGGAAGAGGAACTGGAAGCCGCGCTCGTCGAGGATCACCGCGTCGGGCCGCCGCAGGTCGCCGACCGAGCCAATCAGCATCTCCGCGGGGCGCCGACCAGCGTCTGATCGTCCAGGCCGATGACGCTGAAGTTCTTGAAATGGCCGCTCGTCATCTGGGCCGTCGCCATCGCCTTGAACAGCACCACGGCCCACTTCACGCCGGGGACGCCGCGGACGCGGTAAAGGTCGTTCTCGGTGAGCGGCGTCACGTCCTCGATGAACTGGACGCTGGGGTCCATGACCCAAACGTCGGCGCCCTGGATGTCGCGGATCTGGCTGCTCGTGTTCCGCATCAGGCCGACGAAGATCGACGACTGCTGCGTCATCAACATGCAGGCGAAGGAGATGCCGAAGATGATCGCATAGTACTTGGCGCGGTTGCCGGTCAGCATTTTGAGGGCAATCCAGGTCACGGCGTCACCCCTTCCGCCCGACGCGCTCGGCCTTGCGCGGCGCCTTCAGACCCAACGCGGCCAGGCTGAACTCCGCAACATGGTCGGCCACGACCTCCGGGGTGACGCGGCCGTAATCGTCGCCCAGGAGCAGCCGCACCACCGGCTTGCAGTGCATGTAGAAGAGGCACTGACCCATGACGCTGAAGCCCGTCAAGAAGCGCTGAAAATCCGGCGACCCGGCCGGCAGGATTTCCGCCAGGATGCTCTTGAGGACCGTGGCGTGCGGCCGCACGTATTCCTCAACCCACTCGGCGCAGGCGCGGGTCGGCTCGGTCAACTCGCGCATCATGAGTCGCGCGTGCCAGGCGGGCTTGTCGGGATCCAGCAGCCGGCCGACCATCACGCGGATGAAGTCGCGCAGCTTGACGGCCGGCGATGTGCCCGGCGGCCAGGCCGGCAGAGGCGTCGTCTCCAGCGAGCCGCAGGCGGCGCCCTTCACCGCCTCAACGTAAAGCTGCTCCTTGTCGCGGAAGTAGTAATTCACCGCGGCGATGTTGACGCCGGCGCGGCGGCAGATCTCGCGCACCGTGGCGCCGTCGAAGCCTTTCTCGGCAAAGATCTGTCCCGCGGTTTCCAGCAGCCTCTGTCGCGGGTCGTCCGGCGACGACATTGTCATCTCTCCCCCCCCAAACGGGCGCGCGAAGCAATCATCTCAATCATTCGTATCAAACAAACGTTTGATTGTCAAGAGCGCCTGATGGAATGTGCGTCCCTCCCGATTTGGGAGGCGGCGGCACAGCGGCGGCGGGCCCGACCGCCGTGCAGGTCAGGTCGAGCCTGGCTTGTGTCTCCAGGAAAGTCCGGACGGTCGCCGCGGACGGCTGCGATCCGCCCGTTCCGCCCGCCTGCGCTCGGTCGCATCCCGAAACACCAACACGTCACCGGCGACGTTCCCCGTGGTGTCCTGCCCATGTACTCCCGTTCTTTTTGCCCTCTGCGCCTTTGTCACAAGCAGGTTCCCGGCGGCCCGCCGTGCCGTCCCCCATTCCGGCCCTGCCGCCCAAGAACAGGGGCGGGCCAAACTCTGCGCGTGTGGGCCAGAGATTGACCATTCCGACGCGGCGATTCCGGCCACGACGATCCGGTCTCGCCAGACCGCAACCAGCCGCATAGAGAGATGGACGCTCGGCTCGCCGATCGGCAGCGGATTTGCATGGAGAGGGAAAGTTCCGATTGCAAGGCAAGCAATCTCTCTCATCCCAATATCACCGCTTCAGGCTGATACCAGGAGGTAAATCAGGCTCGCCGCCCGGCATGGAACGCTTCGACGAGCAAGCACTGAACGGCGGAGAACTCACCATGTCGCGCTCCTCGCCTTCCGCTTCGCATTCCGTCCATCTGGAGCTGGAGCCTTTAGAAGACCGCTGCGTCCTTTCGACCGCGGCCTACGTCGGTACGCTCTATGTCGATCTGCTGCACCGAGTCCCCCAGGCGTCGGAAGTCGCCCCCTGGGTGAACGCCATCAACAACGGCACGAGCCCGACGGCCGTCGCAACCGCTTTCACCAACAGCCCAGAATACCTGAACGACGTCGTCCAGGCCTCGTACCAACTTTACCTGAACCGCCCGGCCGCGCCCTCGGAAGCGGCCCCCTGGGTCGCCGCGCTCCAGAACGGCCTGCCAGGGACGCAGCTGCAAGCCGCCATCCTCGCTTCCGACGAGTTCTTCATCGCGCACGGCGGCAACTCCAGCTCGTGGATCAGCGCCGTCTATCAGAAGGCGCTGGGGCGGCCGGCCGCGCCCTCTGAAGTGGCCGGCTGGAACCAGGCTTTGCAGAGCGGGTTGTCCCGACAGGCCGTGGCGCTGGCCATCGTGACCAGCCCCGAGGCCGACACCCGGCTGGTCGAGGCCGCCTACCAGGCCATCCTCGGACGCCCTGCCGACCCGGCCGGGCTGGCCGCCTGGATCAGCCAGCTGGAACACGGCATGACGCCCTCCCAGCTGCTCGCCGCTCTCGCCAGCTCGTCGGAACTCATCGCACAAGAGGGCGGGCTGGACACGCCCGTGCAGCCGGTTCGCCGGCCGGTCCCCATCGACACCTTCGGCGAGCCGTTCCTTCCGCCGATCGGAGTGTTTCCGGTCGGCGGCTTCACCAGCGGCTTCACCGGGGGTTTCACCGGCGGCTTCACTGGCGGCGGCTGCAGTTGCGGCGGTTCGTCCGGCGGCTTCTCCGGCGGCGGTTTCTCCGGCGGCGGGTCGGGTTCCTAGCGCTCCCGTCGGGATCGTCCCGGATGATCGGCCGGCGGCGCGAGCAAGGGGGACGGCTCCCCTTGCTCGCGCCGCCGGCCCTTTATATCACGTCCCCTCTCAAATGAATGAATTTTCCGCGCGCTCCGGGCGGAATTTGGCCGCCGCGACGCAACCTTGACCATCAGGCGGCGCGAAACCTGCCCGCGCGCTTCCGCGGCCGAGGCCGGGAGCATCAGAGACCGCGCTTTTCCGGCCCATTTTCTTCAGCAATGGCTGGAATAGCGGGCCGTAACGAGCCATAAAGGCAGTCGAAATATCCGTCCCGGCGGATTGGCAAGGCGTTTGCAATACCCGATCGCCAGAGGGCTGAATCCCACCCCCTGCCCGCCTCACGGCCTTTCACGGAAGAGGTCCAGGTTTCACCGTCCGGCCAGGACGCCGCGATCCGCAACCCCGAACGAGGCCTCGCCATGCCGCAATCCTCGACGTCCCCCTCCAACGCCGTCCATCTGGCGCTGGAGCCCCTGGAAGACCGCTGCGTCCTTTCGACCGCGGCCTACGTCACCGCCCTCTACGTCGATCTGCTGCACCGCGTCCCCACGGCCTCGGAGATGGCCGGCTGGGTGAGGGCCGTCAACTCCGAATCGGAAAGCGTCGCTCTCGGCTTGACGGCGTCGCAGGCAGCGTCTTATGGGGGCTTGACGGCGTTGCAAGCAGCGACGGCCTTCACCGCAAGTCCGGAATACCTGAACGACACGGTCCAGGCCGCCTACCAGCTCTACCTCAACCGCGCCGCCGCGCCCGCGGAGGCGGCGCCCTGGGTCGCCGCCCTCCAGAACGGCCTGCCGGAAACCCAGTTCCAGGCCGCCGTCCTGGCTTCCAACGAGTTATTCGCCCAGAACGGCGGCAGCGCGTACCCCTGGCTGAACGCCGTCTACCAGAAGGCGCTCGGCCGGCTCGGCGCCCAGGCGGAGCTGGACGGCTGGAATCAGCTCTTGCAGGGCGGGGTTTCGCGGCAGGTCGTCGCCCTGAACATCGTTGCCAGCCCCGAGGCCGACGCGCGGCTGGTGTCAGCCGCCTACCAGGCCCTGCTCGGACGCGCCCCGGACGCGGCGGGGTTGGCCAACTGGGTCGGCCAGCTCGAACACGGCATGACCCCCTCGCAGCTGATTGCGGCCATCATCAGCTCACCCGAAGTCATCGCCCGCGGGGGCGGGCTGGACGTGAATCAGCCGCTTGTCGTCAGCCCAGTCCCGGTCGCGGACCCGGTGGACACATTTGGCGTACCCTTCCTGCCGCCGCTGACCACGTCGCCGATCGCCGGCTGCTACTGCACGGCCACCAACTTCACGCCCGGCTCCGGGGCGGGGAACACCTCTCCCGGAACCTTCACATGAGGCTTTCGCACCCCCTCGTCACTTACCGTCCCACCAATGACCAACCCCAAGGACAGAGGCCGTACCGTGCCGCAATCGTCGAAGTCTCCTTTGCATCCGGTCCACCTGGAACTGGAGCCCCTGGAAGAGCGCTGCGTCCTCTCGACCGCGGCCTACGTCACCGCCCTCTACGTCGATCTGCTGCACCGCATCCCCGCGGCGTCGGAGATGGCCGGCTGGGTGAATTCCATCAACGACGGCGCGGCGCAGGCTCTCAACGGCTTGAGTCCCGCGGCGGTGGCCGGCGCCTTCACCAGCGCCCCGGAGTATCTGAACGATACCGTCCGGGCCGCCTACCAACTCTACCTCGACCGCGTCCCCGCCCCGTCGGAAGCGTCGGTCTGGGTCGCCGCGCTCCAGAATGGCCTGCCGGAAACCCAGTTCCAGGCCGCCATGCTGGCGTCCAACGAGTTCTTCGCCCAGAGCGGCGGCAGCGCCTACCCCTGGCTGAACTCCGTCTATCTCAAGGCGCTGGGCCGGCTCGGCGCCCAGGCGGAACTGGACGGCTGGAATCAGCTCCTGCAGAGCGGGGCCTCGTGGCAGGCCGTCGCCCTGGACATCGTGACCAGCCCCGAGGCCGACGCGCGCCTGGTGTCGGCCGCCTACCAGGCCATCCTGGGCCGCGCCCCGACCCGGCCGGGCTGGCCAACTGGGTCAACCAGCTGCAACACGGCACGACGCCCTCCCAACTGATCGCGGCTATCATCAGCTCCCCGGAAGTCATCGCCCGGGCGGGTGGGCTGGACGTGTACTCACAGCTGGTCGTCAGCCCGGTCCCGACGGCGGACCCGGTGGACACGTTCGGCGAGCCGTTCCTGCCGCCGCTGACCACGTCGCCGATCGCCGGCTGCTACTGCACGGCCACCAACTTCGTGACCAATGCCGGGGCGACGCACTCCACCAGCGGCACGTTCTTCACGTGAGGCGGCCTGGCCGGTTCGTCCCGCGGCGCACCGCCGGGCGCCATTTAGTTCCAACCTAACCTCGGAGATCTCATCATGCCACAACCCTCGACACCCTCCTCGCATTCCGTCCACCTGGAGCTGGAGCCACTGGAAGAGCGCTGTGTCCTCTCGACCGCGGCCTACGTCACCGCCCTCTACGTCGATCTGCTGCACCGCGTCCCCGCGGCCTCGGAGATGAACGGCTGGGTGAGGGCCATCAACACCGAAACGCTCAGCCTCAATGCCGGCATCAGTGCGTCGCAGGCGGCGTCCTATGGCGGCTTGACGGCGTCGCAGGCGGCGACGGCCTTCACCACGAGTCCAGAATATCTGAACAACACGGTCCAGGCCGCCTACCAGCTCTACCTCAACCGCCCCGCCGCGCCCGCAGAGGCGGCGCCCTGGACGGCCGCACTCCAGAACGGCCTGCCGGAGACGCAGGTCCAGGCGGCCATCCTGGCCTCCGACGAGTTCTTCGCCGCCAACGGCGGCAGCGCGTACCCCTGGCTGAACGCCGTCTACCAGAAGGCGCTCGGCCGGCTCGCGCGCAGGCGGAACTGGACGGCTGGAATCAACTCCTGGAGAGCGGGGTTTCGCGGCAGGCCGTCGCCCTGGACATCGTGACCAGCCCCGAGGCCGACGCGCGGTTGGTCGAGGCCGCCTACCAGGCCATCCTGGGACGCGCCCCCGACGCGGCGGGGCTGGCCGGCTGGGTCAGCCAGCTGGAACACGGCATGACGCCGTCCCAGTTGATTGCGGCCATCCTCAGTTCGCCGGAAGTCATCGCCCGCGGGGGCGGGCTGGACATGGTCGCGCCGTTTGTCGTCCACCCGGTCCCGACGGCGGACCCGGTGGACACGTTCGCGGAGCCGTTCCTGCCGCCGCTGACCACGTCGCCGATCGCCGGCTGCTACTGCACGGCCACCAACTTCACGCCCGGCTCCGTGGTGGGCGCGACCAGCACCGGGACCTTCGTATGAGGCTTTCGCGTCCCCTCGTCACTCACCGTCCCACCAATGACCAACCCCAATGACAGAGGTCTCACCATGTCGCAACCCTCGACATCCCCTTCGCATCCCGTCCGCCTGGAACTGGAACCCCTGGAAGAGCGCTGCGTCCTCTCGACCGCGGCCTTCGTCACCACCCTTTACGTCGATCTGCTGCACCGCATCCCCGCGGCGTCGGAGATGGCCGGCTGGGTGAGGGCCGTCAACATCGAAACCCTCAGCCTCAATGGCGGCTTGACGGCGTCGCAGGCGGCGTCCAATGGCGGCTTGACGGCGTCGCAGGCCGCGACGGCTTTCACCACGAGTTCGGAATACCTGAACGACACGGTCCAGGCCTCCTACCAGCTCTACCTCAATCGCGCCGCCGCGCCCGCAGAGGCGGCGCCCTGGACGGCCGCCCTCCAGAACGGCCTGCCCCAGACGCAGTTCCAGGCCGCCATCCTGGCCTCCGACGAGTTCTTCGCCCAAAGCGGCGGCAGCGCGTACCCCTGGCTGAACGCCGTCTACCAGAAGGCGCTCGGCCGGCTCGGCGCAGGCGGAACTGGACGGCTGGAATCAGCTTTTGCAGAGCGGGGCGTCGCGGCAGGCGGTCGCCCTGGACATCGTCGCCAGCCCCGAGGCCGACGCGCGGCTGGTCATGGCCGCCTACCAGGCCCTGCTCGGCCGCGCCCCGACCCGGCCGGCCTGGCCAGCTGGATCGCGCGCTGGAACACGGCATGACGCCGACCCAGCTCATTGCGGCCCTCATCAGCTCGCCCGAAGCCGTCGCGCGGGGAGGCGGGCTGGACGTGTTCTCGCCGACGCGCGTGCAACCTGTGCCGGTCGCGCCCCCGGTGGACACGTTTGGGGAGCCGTTCTTGCCTCCGCTGACCACCTCGCCGATCGCCGGCTGCTCCTGCACCGCGACCAACTTCGTGATCGGCTCCGGGGGATTCACCACGGGCGGGACGTTTGGGACGTTTTTCACCTAACGCATCCCCGCGCCGCCTCACTGGATGAACGCGTCTCGGGCGGAAGGTCGAGTACGGGGTATATCAGCCGTCAGACGGGTTCGATCGGGTTCAGCGCTTCGAGCAACGGCCCCAGGTGCTTCTCGTAGTTGCGCCAGTAGCCCACCGAACTCCGGTACACCGGCCGCCGGACCTGCATGTTGCTGGCGGTGCGCACCACGCGCTGGGTGTGATGAAAGTCCAGACAGCCCTCGTGCCACGGCAGCCGGCAAAACGCCACGATTTCTCGACTGATCCGCTCCGGCTCGGCCGTCAGCTCCTCGTACTGTACTTCCAGGACCGGCACGGGCAGCACGGCCCGCCAGTGGGCCATGATCCGCTCGTATTGCCGGTGGTAGGCGCCCAGCTTGCGCAGGTCGCAGGCGAAGGAGATGTCGCGGAAATTCTGGAAGAAGCACGACCAGCACACGTCCCGCGCGTCGCGGCGGCAGTGAATGATCGGCGCCCGCGGCAGCAGCGTCGCCATGACGCCCAAGTGGTGGAAGTTCATGGGCATCTTGTCCGTGATCCGCGCCTTGCCTCCCCCCAGGCGGCGCAGCCGTTCGACGTAGGCTTCGCCCAGCCGGCGCGACGTTTCCGCGTCCAGTCCGGCCATGCAGTCGGGATACGCGCTCGCGGCGCCCAGCTCGGCCGGCAGGTCGTCCGCGAACTGCTTTATCAGCCGCAGCTCGCCCGCCCCATGCACGGCGGGATGGCTGGCCAGGATTTGCTCCACAAGCGACGTGCCCGAACGCGGCATTCCGACGATGAACACCGGCTCCTCGGTCGGGACGCCGAACGGCTTCGTGCGCTCGAAATGTTCCGGGCCGAACGAGGCGATGATCCGATCCACGAGCCGGGCGTGGACGTCTTCCTGATAGGCCGTCCCGCGCCGCTCCAGCAGCCGGGCCATGCCGGCGTTGGCCTGATCGCAGTGGTAAAACGCCTCGTCGAACTCCCTGGCCCGGTCGTGGACGCGGCCGAGGGCGAAATGCAGGTTGATCCGGTCCCGCGGCACGAGGTGCTCGCGCTTCAGCAGAGTCTGGAGGTAGGTGATGTCCGCGTCGCCGAGCGGCCGGCCGCCGTCCCGCGCGAGGAAGAACCAAGCCGGCCCGCAGCCGGGATGAAGGTCCAGGGCGCGCAGGAAGTGCGCCCTCGCCTCCTCGAACCGGCCCAGGTTGACCAGCGAGGCGCCATAATGGGTGTGCGTCTGCCATTCGTCCGGACCCAGGCGGAGCGCCTGCTGCATCAGTTCAATGCCCTTTCCCCCCTCTCCCAACTCTTCGAGCAAGGCGCCCAGGTGCGCCAGCGCGAAGACCGAATCCGGCTGGAGGCGCAGGGCGTCGCGGTAGGCGTCGGCCGCCGCCTCCAGCTCGCCCTGATCGACGCAGGCGAGGCCGAGCTGATGGTGCGCCTCGACCAGGCCGGGGCGCAGCCGCAGCGCGTGCCGGAAATAGCCCACCGCCCGTCCCAGCTCGCCCTGCTCTCGCAAGGCGGCGCCGAGGTGAAGGTAGGCTTCGGCGAGGGCCGGCTCGATCCGGACGGCGTGGTGAAACGTCGTGATCGCCTCGGTCAACCGGCCCTGCCGGGCCAGCGCCGTGCCCAGCGCGTCCAGCATGCGCGGCAGGTCCGGCTTGAGGCGCAGCGCTTCCCGACAATGCGCCTCCGCATCCTCCGCTTTCATTTTCCGCAGCGACGCGAAGGCGACGCCGCCGGACACGGGCGGGCGCTCCGGCGCCTCCCCATCCGGCGCCGTGACGGCAGGCGTCGGCGCCGAGGCACCGGCCCGGCCCGCCGACTGAAGGCGGCGCGACAGCCCGAGAATGGCGGCCGATTCGCCTGGCCGGCCGAGCGTCGCCAGTGCGATCGCCAGCGCCCGATGCGCCTCGGCCCAGTCGGGCCGGAGACGGCCGGCCTCTGAGAAATGGGACGCCGCTTCTCCCGCATGGCCCTGTTCGAGCAGAACGGCGGCGAGATTGAAATGGTCCTTCGCCCCTTCCGGCCTCAGCCGCACCGCCTCGCGCAGGCGCTGCGCCGCCTCCTCCGGCCTGCCCAGCTCGCGCAGCAGGAGGCCCGCGCTGGCATGGACCTCGGCGAAGTCCGGCCGGAGCTGCGCGGCGAAGCGGAACTGGTCGAGCGCCTCCTCCGGCTCTCCCTGTTCCCACAGAATCAGGCCCAGGTTGTGGCGCGCCTCCGCGTAATTCGGACTGGCCAGCACCGCCTGCCAATAGCGCGCGGCCGCTTCCTCCCCTTTTCCCTGCCCTTTGAGGATGTTGGCCAGGTTGTTGTACGCCTGGGCCAGGTCGGGCTGGAGCCGCAGCGCCTGGCGGTAACAGGCTTCCGCCTCCGCCGGCCGCCCCGCCGCCCGGTACGCGGCGCCGAGGTTGCTGTGGAGGAGCGGGTTGTCGGGTTGCACCGCGACGGCCCGGCCGAGCCACTCGACGGCCCGGTCATGCTCGCCGAGCTGATAGGCGATGCCGCCCAGGCCGTGCAGCGCTTCCACGCGATCCGGCTCCGCCTCCAGCAGGCGGTTGTAATCCTGGCGGGCGCGGTCGAGGTCGCCGGCCTGCTGATGGGCCTGGGCCGCCTCAAGGCCGGCGATGGTCGTTTCCATGAGAGGTAGAGCCTGTTCTGTGGCGAGCGGCGCGGCGTCAGCCCGCCGGTTGCACCTTCACCGGCGGGCTGACGCCGCGCCGCTCGCTTTATTGCCCCTGAGCCTGCATCAGCCACAACTCGGCCTGGGTGCGGTAATAGGTCCCCGCGGTCGCATCCGATTGCCGGCCCTGGCCCGTGGTTGCGAAATTCTTGAGAATTTTCTCCAGGTCCTTCATCCGGTCGAGGTGCCGCTGGTGCGCCGCCACGCGCTCGTCCTTGTTGGCGGCCAGGTCCACTTCGGCGTCGAGCCATCGGCGCGACCAGACGTACAGGTCTTCCGGGGAGTTCGCCTCCAACCCCTTCATGCGCGCCAGGTTTTGCTCGTAGGTGGTCTTGGCGGTCTCCACGAGCGCTTTTTTCAGCACGGCCTGGTCCTTGTCCGCGCCGCGCGCGGCGGGTTCCGCCGCTTGCAGCCGCCCGGCCACGCCGAGGATGGACAGCAGCGCGGCCAGCACGGCCGCCGTTCGCACCGGGAAGATCGACATGGATTTCACCACTCCCTTTGTTTGAGGACGCCCCTCGTCGCTCCACAATTCGCAGCCGTAAGCCTGTCTGTACGGTCGGTTCAGGGGTCCGAACCGACGCCAGAGTCGCACGGACAACCCGCAGGCGTGTCGCCGTAGAGGAACGACCAGAACGGGTTGCTGGGGTCCAGCGGCTTCCACCACGCCAGCCGGGCCGTCGTCAGGTCCACCGCCTTGAGCATGACCACGCGGGTCGTGGGCGCGGCTTCGGCCGGATTGAGGTCGGGAGGCGGCGGCCCCGCGTAAGTGTAGTAGAAACGCTCGCCGACGACGGCGGCGTCGAGCGTGCCCGGCTCGGCCGGGAAGCTGGCCCGCAGCCGGCCGGTTTCCAGGGAGAAGACGCGCCAGGCGCCGGCGGAACGCTTCGGGTCCGGCGCGGGCCGGATCGCTGCCATGCCGGCCGTCGGGAACAGGAGGACCTGCAAGCGGCCTCCGTTTTCCAGCGTCACCGGCTCCTGTTCCTTCTCCGTCGCGGCGTCCCAGCGGTGCAGAATCACCTTCCGCCTCGTCCCGTCCTTCTCCACGTCCAGGGCGACGGCGAAGTTTCCGGCCGTCAGCACGCTCGTCTCGGGGCCGGCCGGGGCTTCGTAGTCCCGCTGAGCAAGCCGGGTCAGGGCCGGCGACAGCGCCAGGGCCGGCGGAGGAGGAGGCGGCATCTTGTCGGCGTCCACCATTTCCACCTTGCCGGACTTCAAATCAATGTGAATTGCGCCGGTCGCTTCCTTCTTGGCCGCCCGCCCCCGCGCCCGCCAGCGCAGCCACAGATCACCCCGGCGGATGCGCGACAGCATGCCGAAATCCCGATCGTCGCCCGGCCGCAAGTCCACCCAGTCGGGGAAGATGATGGGGTCGGAACGCAGGCCCATCCGGCCGGAGAGCGTGTCGAACGCGGACAGGTGGAGAACGTTCGGCTTGTCGGAATCCGCGTTCAGCACCAGGACCCGATCGCCCACCACGGCGACCGGGTAATCTCCCCGCGCCCGGCCCAGGTTTCTCGGCCGTTGGCGAGGTTGACGGCGACGACGTTGCGATCGGCGTTGGAGACGAAGCCGGTGGCGCCGGCCGCGTCCGCCACGCCGCCCGGCATGGCCTGTACGGAGACGGCCTCCCGGATCGGGGCGGCGAGGGCCTGCGGGGCGGCCGCCGCCAGCAGCAGCGCGGCGGCCGGCGGCAACCGCCAGCCAGAGATGCGCATCATGAATCCTATCTCCGTTCGCTTGGTGGGAATTGTACGCCCACAAAGTACTGGTTCCCGGTTCGGGGATCGATCCAGAAGGCGCCCTGATTCTGCTTGTCCGGCGCGCCCTTGGGCGGCGCCCCTTCCTCCGGCGTGATGACCACGGTCCCGTACATCCCCGGCATCAGCTTGCCGTCGGGGTTGGGCAGGTCGATCTCCACGCGGAGCGTGCGCGATTCCGGGTCCAGGGCGCCGGCCGTCCGCGTGACCTTGCCCTTGAATTCCTGGCCCTTCAGCGCGTCGAGACGGACGACGGCCGGTGCGCCGGGCTTCATTCGCACCGCATCCCTTTCCGGCACGGCCACGACGACGCGGACGGTATCGACCCGCGCCACGACGAAGAGCGGCGTCGGCCGGTCGCCCGAGGGCGGCCGGACGTAGTCTCCGGGATATACGGAACGCCGAACGACGACGCCGTCGAAAGGCGCTGGCAGTCGGGTGAAATCGAGCATGACCTGTGCGTGCTGCACGTCGGCCTCGGCCGCGACCACGCGCGCCTCGGCCACCAGCACGTCCGCCTGCGCCGCGGCGTACTTGGCGGCGGCGCCTGCCGCGTCGGCCCGGGCCGCCTTGACGGCCGCTTCCATGGATTCCACGGCCGCCTCGGCGGCGGCGACCTGTTGGCGCTTCTCGTCCACGATCTGGCTGTCGATCGACTTGTTTTGCTCCAGCTGCTCGAAGCGCTTCAATTCCGCCTTCCGGTAGTCGCCTTCCGCCTTGGCGCGCGTCACCGCCGCCTGCGCCCCCTCTAGATGAGCCTTGACCGCCTCCATCGACGCCTCGGCGGCGTCGATGGAGCGCTTCGCCTGCTCGACCTGCGCTTTCGCCACGTCGAGGAGGGCCGCCTTCTGCTTGAGTTCGGCCTTCAAGTCAGGCGCCGCCAGCACGGCGAGGACGTCGCCCTTCTTCACGTGGTCGCCGATGTCCACCGAAACCGACTCGGCAAAGGCGGGGATCGCACTGTAAAGGTTCGCTTGCTCGGCCGCTTCCACCTGCCCCGGCTCTTGCAGGGGGCCGGGCGCGGCCGGCGGGGCGGCCTTGTCCGCCGCGCGGACTCCCCCCGCCGCCAGGCCCAGCAGAGCGCACACCGCCGCCCCCAACGCTTTCGCTCTCATGCCCGTCTCCTTTGTGTCTGGAAAGGCAATCGCTTCCGACTCGGATCGTGTCCTGATTTCCGCGTCCGCACGGTTAGGCGAGCGGCAGCAGGAATGATCCCCGTAGCCGCATTCGCCAGAATGCGGGCCGACAGCCATTCACCCGCATTCTGGCGAATGCGGCTACGGGTAAGGTATTTCCCGCCCCTCGCCTTATGGCACGCCCGGCGGCCTGATCCTGCGGGCGTCGCGAACCGGACGGGTCCGGTCGAGCCGCTGGCGGCCCCGGACGGCCAGGAACTCGTCCTTGCACCGATCGGCCTCCGCTATTCGCCGTATCCGTTCTCGCATTTCGTCCGCCAGCCGCCGCCCCTCGCTCCCGGCGGCACGCAGCATCACGACCAGGCAACTGAGCAAGGCGGACGCCAGAAAGAACAGGCCGAGGTCCAGCCACGCGCCGGGCCGGGTGAACCCGGCGGCCGGCGGCGCGAGGTACAGACATAACCCATCGACCACGGCGCACAGGAGAGCGGCGAGCAGTCCTCCGCGAGATCCCGCCACCCAGGCGCCGATGGCCACGGCCGTCAGAAAGAACAGGAAATGCCCGGAGGTCAACAAAGGCTGGAGCCACCAGGTCAAGAGCGCCGCCAAGACGGCGGAAACCATCGGGGTTCCGTATTGCAGCAGGAGAGTCCGCAGGGGTCCCCGCATGATGCGCCCTCGGCAGGTCGGCGAAGCGCGTCCTCCCTGAGTCCACCCGAAAGGCTTCGACGCTCCCTCGTCACGATACTTCGCGCCGGCGATAGGAGGCTGGCCGTCGCGCGCTTCCGGGCGCGGCGTTCTTCCGCCTTCTTGGCAAAGACCATGCCGCGAAAGCGATTCGGAAGATCATCGATGTAAACCTGCAAATGGACGGAAGATGCGCGACGCGCGGCCAACAGAGCCGCAAATCGCCGGCGCCGGACCGGCTGTTCCTGGATTACTCCTGACCCGTGCGGTCAGTTCTTGCGCATGCCAAGCGGCGAGCGCAAACTTGTCCCATCGCTGCCGCCGGGCCGGCCGTCCCGTCATGGCCCGACGCCGAGCCTCACGCCGGGAACGCCGTTGGGCCAAGGATTCGCCATGAGCCGCATCGCGCAGCCAGCCGCACCCCGCGCCCCGGCATGCGGTAGCGGCCTCATTTGGCCTTCGGTCGTGACACCGGCAGCGAGCCGCCTGCACCACGAGCTGGCAATGCGGCCAGACGTTCGCCGACGAGTGGGAGTTCGTGGACTGGGCGCGCGAACACCGGCCCGACCTTCATCTCACGTCGCCGCCCGTCCATCCGTGACCGGCCGCCGCCGGTTGCATTCGGACAGCTGCCGTCCTACGATTCTGGTTAGGTATCCCGCCGCGCCCGACGCTCTCCCGAGGACGGCATGGCCAAGAAACGCACCGCCCCGCCGCAACCCGCGTCGCCGGCCCCCGAGCGGCCGGGCGTGACGCCGGATCGCTTCGAGCGGCTGGTGCGTCTGCTCCACCTCGTCGCCGAGCGGCCGCTGCCGCGCGACGTCCTGACGCGGCGGCTGAAAATCGACGTCCGCGGCTTCTACCGCGACCTCGGCCTGGTCCGCACCGCCGGCGTCCGCGTGGAGCTGACCGACGGCCGCTACGCCCTGGAGGGCGGCCTGGAAACCGCCCTCGGCCTCCTCCCCTTCCCCGACCCCCATCTGACGCTGGCCGAGGCGCGGCTGCTGTCCAAGGGCGCACGCCGGCCCACAAAAAGCTCCGCGACCAGCTGGAGAGCGTCCGATCGTGACCTCCGTCCGAGCCGCGACCGTA
>CAWGKE010000009.1:0-4905 GCA_963823075.1 uncultured Planctomycetaceae bacterium | reverse complement strand
ATTTGCAGACAATTGCAACGATCGCCTCTGGCGCGCCGGATCAACGTTCGGCGCCGGTTTCTTCTCCCCCTGGTTCCGGGATCGCATCCTGCTCCAGCTGGAAGGGTTGAGCCGCCATGACGGATAAAATCACCTTCGGCGATCTGCGACGGCGCCTGGAAGCATGCGGCTTCGACCGGACGCCGGTGGACGGCCGGTACGTGGTCTGCAAACATCGCGCGGCGGGCGCCGTGCAGGCGTTTCGCGCGCACCGCGCCTCGGAACTTGCCGACCCCATGACCCTCGCATCCGTGCGGAAGACCCTGGTCGGCTTCGGCGTCGTGGCGCAGGAAGAATAGGAGGAGGCGCTTCGGGAAGCCGCGGCCGAGCGAACGGCGAAGGCCAGGCGGGAATGAATCCGCCCGAAGAGTCGGGAGAGTCGGTGTCAGCTTATCTCAAATATAAGAATAGGAACGGGCGCCGAGTTTGTGCGGCGCGGCGACGATCGACGAGGCGCCCAGCGAGCGCGGCCTGCCGCCGGCGCCGTGGGGCGACGTGCCGTGGCTGCCGCCGACGCAGGCGGCATGGTTGGGGTCGTTGCGATTGAGCAAGGCGACCAGGGGGCCGGGCGCCGTGCCCGCTTGAGGCGTCGTACCACGCGACCTGGGGCGTGTTCGCTGGGGCGCTCAAGGGGCGGCTGGAGCTTCCCCCGAAATGACGAACCGGGCGGCGCCTGCCTCTTCTGTTAGTCCGCATCAAAAACCTGATCCACGCCGAGCTGGAATCCCTGGAGCAAGGACGATCGGGCGACGCCGCCGCGAGCAAAACTTCCGAGCCGGCGGCAGCGCTTCTTGTTCAGGACCAGAACGAGGATGGTTTCATTCGAGGGATTGACAATCCAGTATTCCCTGACGTCGGCCGGCGCGTAGTCCTGGCGTTTCGAGACCAAGTCGCGCTCCGGCTTGTCGGGGCTGACGACTTCCACGACGAGGTCGGCGCCGGTCCAGAATCGGTTTTGCCGACGCCGATCCGAGGCCGAAAGGAGGAGCAGCAAATCGGGTTCGCAGAATTTGCCCATCCGGATACGCAATCGCAAGGGCGCCATGCGCACCTTCCCGCCAAGCGGCTTCATGAAGCCATCGAATGCGTACAACAGGAGCTGCACTATCGCTTGATGATAATCGGTCGGCGTAGGAAGGAGTTCCAAGAAGCCATCCGTGAATTCAACCAAACGAGTGGTGTGGTCGGTCAACGAAAGGTATTCCTCTTCGGTCCAACTCCCTTGTCGATCCAGGATGTCCAGAAGACGTTCCGGAGAAGCGAGGAGCATCCTGTTTGTCATATTTCGGATTCCTTCAAGGCACGATCGGAACTTGACAGCGAGGAGTATCGCGGGCCGCGTTCCCGAACGGGAGTTCGGGAACGAATAGAAATGGACTGACGCCATTTTCTTTTCCTTCGCGTGGCAGGTCTGCTGAAGCAGCTTGTTCGGCCCTTTTTGGATTCAAATCGACTCCCGACCCCTTTTCTCTTCGACTCCCGATCCTTTTCCTATCCGCGCCGCAACCACTTGCGTAGCCAGCCATAGCCGGCGATGATGGCCGCGCCGGTGCAGAGTCTGATCCAAGATGCGGGTTCGGGCGTACTCACCGCGACAAAACCATGCGACCCTGTCACGCCATTTACGTTCCAATTGCCCACGACTTCGCCGGAGTCATTGATGCCGTAGACTTGCGTATTGGACGCACCGGGGACGTCGATGATTGTGAGGTCGCTGCCCGTCAGCAGGAAACCATGCGACCCAGTCCCGTCAACAAAGCTTCCAGCTATCTGGCCGACGTTGTTGATCGTCGCGATGTCAACAGAACCAGGGACGTTCAGGGTGGTGAAGACGCCGTCGGAATACAAGAATGCTTGCCCTACTGATGTACTCCCCGTCGTCACCTCGTAGGTTCCAGCAATCTGGCCGGCGTCGTTGATCCCCCAAGCGATCGTGTCAAAGCCGCTGGGATCGTCCAGCGTGGTGAAGTTGGAACCCGTCTCCAGGAACCCATACCCAGTTCCTGCCCCGGGGTCACCGAACCGTCCCACGATCAGGCCGGTGTCATTGATCGCGAAGGCGACTGTACCAATCGGGCCAGATGCGCCGGGAACGTCCAGTGTCGTAAAACTACCACCTGTGTTCAGGAATCCATGCGTCCCCATGGCGTCACTAAAACTTCCGACGATCTGGCCCGCGTTGTTGATCCCCCAGGCTCGTGTCGTATCACCGCCAGGGAACGGCACGTCCAGGGTGGAAAACGTACCGCCCGCGTTCAGGAACCCATGCGTCCCGGTGGCATCACCGAACCACCCCACGATCTGGCCAGCGTTGTTGATGCCGGTGCCTTGCGTGTAATACGCACCGGGCACGTCGAAGGTCGTGAACACGAAACCCCCTTCAACTACAGTCGGTTTCGCGATGAGAACTAACGCCGCGCAGACAACTAGCTTTCTCACGGTGACGCCTCCCTCAAAGCCGGGTAAGGAAAGAGGACGCAGCTCGTTTCTTCTCTCGATCATCCCTCGCTGCTCTACGAAGCAACCCGCACTACGTCTGCGGCCGAATGTTTGACATGAGCGGCGGCTTCCAGACGGCGAAGCCGACTGGAAGACGCCCGCTCGATGGAAGGGTTAGGCGGCACCGCTTCGCTCTGCCCTATACGCCCTGAGACTGCAGAAACTGCGCTGGCCGCTGCACAGCCATGCCCGTGAGCGCCTGGACGTCACGGCCGCGCCGGAGAATGCTGGTGCCCGGGCTGTTGTCGCACGTGATGAAGGCGGCGCAATGCTGCTGAGACGCGACAAACAAGTGCCGAGCATCAACTACATCAAGGCCGAGCCGGAGCAAGGAATCGTATTGCGGTTCGTTCCGAATCACCGGTGAGTTCATGGTGACGTTCCCGGTAGTGAAGTTAGTGATGAACAGAAGCTCATCCCACTTCAGGATGGGAATCTTCTTCAGGAGACGGAAGGTTCTTTCCAGCGGCGTGCGATACTTCTCCGGCACATTCCGGATCTCTTGCAACGTTACCTCTGACGTGACCAGTTGTACCTTCCCTTCGTCCGCGACCTCCAAGAGGCGAGAGATCGCCGCCGACTCTGAGCGCTGATCGTCCTTGACTATCGCGCAGACGACGTTGTTGTCGAGGTATGCCTTCATGAGCGGTGCATTCATGGCTGGCCTCGTTCTGTGCCGCCGAACTCGTGAGTATGCTAACCGGCCCGGTCAGCATATCACGGGCCCCGGTCAGCATATCAGTCGTGCCGGTCAGCATATCAGCGGCACCGGCGCACTATTCGGGGCGAAGCGGTCCCGCTGAGTCAGCATCTCAATCCCACAGCCACCCTGCCGGGACTCGAACCCGGACCATCGACCGATGGCATGCCCCCGGTTGGGCAAGGTGGACCGCCGTTTGGTTCAGGCACGGCTCGGCCTGATTTGACCTGGCGTTGACGATACCGCCAGCCCCGACTGTCGATCCGGGGCTGGGAGACGTGCAGACGATCTCCCCGTCTGCAAGGGGTCGGTAGACCTCTGCCCGCCCGGACACGCCCTTGCCCGGAACTCGCGGCAGGCATGAGTTCGCGCGTCCTCCCCACGTCTACCAGGGGAGGCGCCTGTCCCCGAGAGGCAGCACGGAGCGCCCGTGCATTCCCCGCCATAGGGACTCCGGCATTGCAGCCGGATGCGAGATTATCGGCCAACGCGGGATGCGCCACGCCGCGTTGATGGGTCAAATTGTGTCGCATTCTCCTTTCGTGCGCCGAATGCGGCTCGCCGCCGTCCAGGCCGGTCTGCTCCACGGCAAGTCGATCGCTTTTCTCTCTCTCAGGGTACACCTTGCCGATGAAAAAGACAGCAAAAAGCAAGGCTGGCCGCCAGAAATCCTTGTGATCGACGAATGGTTACTTCTTGAAGCGGATTTCACCGCGGAGAACGCGGAGAGCGCGGAGAAAAGACAATGCAGAGGATGATTGGCCTTGTTTTGTTTTCCTCCGCGCTCTCCGCGTTCTCTGCGGTGAAATCATTTGTCGCCGCTCTCCTGCGCCTTTTTCAGCACCGCGTCCACATCGGCCCAGAGCCGGCTCCAGGCCTGCCGCTCCTCCGCCGGCAGCTTCGCCAGCGCGTCGGCGTCGCGCACGCCGGCCAGGTCGGGATCTTCCTGCCAGTGCGCCAGCGTCTTGGCCGCGGCGGCGCGGTCGTTCGTCTTGCCGCCGTCGATCTTCTTTGTCCACAGAGCGAGGTCGGCCCGCAGCCAGTCCAGGGCCTGCTTGCGCCAGCGGGAGCGCTCCTTCGCGTCCACCGTCGCGGCATCCTCGCCCTCGCCGCAGCCGGCCAGGGCGGCGGCGAGGGCGGCGTTGTAGCGGTTGGAGGAGTTCAGGTCGTCCGCCTGGGCGGGTTGCAGGGCGAATGCTTCGGAGCAGAACCGCGCCCTTGCGGCGAAGAGGCGCTTGTACCCACAAACCTCGGCGAAACGGAGGCCCACGGCGGCCGAGGCCGGCGACGCCGCACCGTGCAGAAGGGCCGGCAGCAGGGCGTCCAGGCGGACCAGCTCTTCGGCCTCGCGCACCCATTGATCGGACGGAAGGCACCAGGAGGGGCTTTGCGAACCGATTTGATGGCCACGGCGCAGGGCGGCCAGAGACTCCGCGAACCGCCCCCGCGACCGGAGGGCCATGCCGAGAAGGCAATGGGCCTCGGCGAAGTCGGGTTTCAGCGCGATCGCCTGGCGGAACTCGGCGATCGCGTCGTCGGCAAGCCCCTTGATGTGGAGGGCGAAGCCGAGGTTGTAGTGGGCGTCGGCGTAATCGGGCTTCAGCGCGACCGCCCGACGGAATTCGACGACCGCGCCGTCGATGCGATCCGTGGAAGCGAAAGCGACG
>CAWGKE010000008.1:0-6829 GCA_963823075.1 uncultured Planctomycetaceae bacterium | reverse complement strand
GCGATTTCTCCCGACATGCGGACGGAGGTTCTCAACGCTCCCCATCGTAGACCGAAGTGGGAATTTGGTCAAGTGGGATAATCCCACCAAGAGTGGCGGCCGCTTCCGTCCAGCACGGAAGTCGGTCGAGGATTTTCACGATGCGGGGGGCGCCTCCTCCATTTCGCGCGCGTACATGCCTTCCACTTCAATGCACGCCCACGGCTCTTCGGTCCCCGGCTCGATGCGCCCGATGTAGTAGTCGTCCCTCGGCACGCCGCGCCGTCGGATTTCTCGAGCAAGTTTCAGCCTGTCCGCCTCCACCCCAATCCGCTCGTCGCCGTGGTAGGCCGCCCAGCGGCCGCGGTTCCGCCGGTTGCGGAGCAACTCGGGCAGGTCGCGCCAGAACGCCTGCATGGAGCGCAGAATGCCAGGAAGGATGCCGGCGGTCGGGTCTTCCGGCGCCGGCTCGCCGGCTTGGTCCAGCAAAGGGCGCACTCGGTCGTACTGTTCGCGCTCCAGAAGCACGTAGCGCCGCCGGGTCGCGGGGTCCACGACATCGACCGGCTTGCCCGGATCCGCCTGGAGCGCCTGCCGCTGGGCGTCGGTGAGTTCGATCTCGGTCATCCGGGCCTCGGGGAAGGAGATGCGTGCATTATGGCGGCGAATCGATCGGGGGGCGTCAAACGGAAACGACCGGCGTTCGCGGCGGGCGGCGGCTCAGCGTTTCGTGGGCCGGCGCGGGGGCTTGGGCTTCCGCACCGCGCGCTCCAGCGCGGCGCAGAGCATCTCCAGGGTTTCTACGTCACGGCCGTGGTCGGCCTTGGCGGACTCGATTTCCCGGTCCAGCCACGCTCGCGGCGACGGGGCGGGCAGGCCGGCCAGCAGCGCCGCTACTTCCGCCTTGATTTCGCCCAGTTTCTTCCGGCCCATCATAGGAAACGCCTCAATAGTGTCCGCAGCCGTTCGATGAACTGCACGGTGCTCTCGGCGCTCATGCCCAGGTCGCTCAGTTCCGCCGTGGCCTTCCAAACGAGCGTCCGCGCCGATTCCGACTCGGAAAGCAGGAGCGAGCCGACCAGCGACGCCAGAACCTCCTCGAGCCGCTCGCCGGGGAACTTTGCCAGGACGCTTCTCAAGGCGAGCGGCAGCAGGAATGATACCCGTAGCCGCATTCGCCAGAATGCGGGCCAACAGCCATTCACCCGCATTCTGGCGAATGCGGCTACGGGTAAGGTATTTCCCGCCCCTCGCCCAAGTCCCGGTTTCGTATCAACCGCTGATGTCCACATTCATGCGCGACGAGGGCCTCCATACCGAAATCGGCCGGGTCGGCGTCGCGCTCGAACGCCTCCGCATACACGATCAGTATATCCTCATCCGCCGACGATCCGATGCCGTACTGCGCCCCGCCGCTGCGGCTGTAAACGTGGCGGTATTCCACCCGTCCGACAAAGCCGAGACGGCGGCTGATTCGTCTGGCCCGCCGGAGTCGCGCCCTGTGCTCGGTTGCCGAAATGGGTTTGGGCTCGCCGGCCATGAATCAGGCTCGCCAGGTTGCGGGGTCCACGCCGTGGGGCGGTTTGCCCGGCTCCGCGTGGAGCGCCTGCCGCTGGGCGTCGGTGAGTTCGATCTCGGTCATCCGCGCCTCTGGGAAAACGATGGGCGCATTATGCCACCGGATCGACGATATCGTCAAATGAACGCGGCCGGCGGAGCGAATCGACCGGCTGCGCGGCCGTGTATGAAAGACGGTTCCCGGTCAAGGCAGCTTTGGTGCAGGACTAAAGCCGAGGACTAGCAGATTCGGCAGCGCCTTTCTGAGGTCAGCGAGGCCCACGTCTGTCACCGCGGTGCCGTCGATGACGAGCGAGCGCAAGCCCTTCAGCGCGGCCAGCTCCTTCATCCCCGCGTCTCCCACCTTCGTGCCGCCGAGGTCCAGGTTCTGCAGGCCTTCCAGCGCCGCCAGCTCTTTCAGCCCGGCGTCGGTCACCTTCGTGCCGCCGAGGTCCAGGTTCTGCAGGCCCTTCAGCGCCGCGAGCTCTTTCAGCCCCCCGTCCGTCACCTTCGTGCCGCCGAGGTTCAGGCCCTGCAGGCCCTTCAGCGCCGCCACCTCTTTCAACCCCGCGTCCGTCACCGAGGTGTGCCACAGGAACAGCCCCCGTACATCCTCAAGGCTGGCCGGTCGGTTGCCGCCCGCGCCGCTTGCTATGCTCAGCGACTGGAGCAGGCCAATCTCCCGCAGGGTCCGCAATGCCCCGTCCGTCACCGCGGTGTCGTCGAGGATCAGCGTCTCCAGGCCCTTCAGCGCGGCCAACTCCTTCAGACCCGCGACCGTCACCCCGCTGCATCCAGAGAGGTTCAGCGTCCGTACGTCCTCAGGGCTGGCCGGTCGCTTGCCGTCCGTGGCCTCTGCTCGGCTCAGCGCCTGGAGCAGGCCGATCTCCCGCAGGGTCCGCAACGCCTCGTCCGTCGCCGGTGTGATGTCGAAGATCAGCGTCTTCAGGCCCTTCAGCGCCGCCAGCTCCTTCAGCCCCCCGGTCGTCACCTGTGTGTAGGTGAGGACCAG
Source organism: uncultured Planctomycetaceae bacterium (assembly GCA_963823075.1). Taxonomy (GTDB): domain Bacteria; phylum Planctomycetota; class Planctomycetia; order Gemmatales; family Gemmataceae; genus UBA4732. The sequence goes on along the minus strand of CAWGKE010000008.1, from coordinate 4,281 downwards.
CGTCTGCAAGTCCTTCAGCGCGGCCAGCTCCTTCAGGCCCGCGTCCGTCACCCCGTTGCATGCAGAGAGGTTCAGCGTCTGCAGGCCTTTCAGCGCGGCCAGCTCTTTCAGCCCCGCGTCCGTCACCTTCGTGCCGCTGAGGTCCAGCCACCGTACATCCTCAAGGCTGGCCGGTCGCTTGCCGTCCGCGGCCTGTGCACGGCTTAGCGTCTGGAGCAGGCCCATCTCCCGCAGGGTCCGCAACGACTCGTCCGTCACCGCGGTCCAGCTGAGGTACAGCGTCTGCAGGCCCTTCAACGGCGGGACTCCTTCAGCCCCGCGTCCGTCACCGCGGTGCCTTCGAGGTTCAGGATCCGTACATCCTCAAGGCTGGCCGGTCGCGTGGCGCCCGCGGCGCTTGCTTGGCTCAGCGCCTGGAGCAGGCCCATCTCCCGCAGGGTCCGCAACGCCCCGTCCGTCACCACGGGGAGGGCGAGCGCCCGCAAGTCCTTCAGCGCCGCCAGCTCCTTCAGCCGCGCGTCCGTCACCTGTGTGTTGTAGAGGTTCAGCGTCTGCAGGCCCTTCAGTGCGGCCAGCTCCTTCAGCCCCGCGTCCGTCACCCCGGGGCATTCAGAGAGGTTCAGCGTCTGCAGACCCTTCAGCGCGGCCAGTTCCTTCAGCCCCGCGTCCGTCACCCCGAGGCATTCAGAGAGGTTTAGCGTCTGTAGGCCCTTCAGCGCCGCCAGCTCCTTCAGGCCCGCGTCCGTCACTGCGGTGCCGCTGAGGTTCAGTGACTGCAGGCCCTTCAGCGCCGCCAGCTCTTTCAGACCCGCGTCCTTCACATAGGACTGGGAGAGGTTCACGCCCACCACCGGCTTGCCAGGGGCCTTCTCGTCTAGCGTGACGGAGCCGCCTACCTTTTGGATCATCGCGATCGCCTGATCCTTATCGACCACGGGTTCAGCAGTGGCGGGCTTAACCTCAGGCGATGGGGGCTTCGCGTCAGCCTCAGGGGGGTTCACGTTGGAACGTGTCGGGCCGCCCGGCCCCGCCGGCTGACAGCCGTATAGGCTCGGAACGAACACCGCCGCCAACGCCGCCATCGCGATGTACCGTCGCATGAGCTTCACCTTCGCGGGTTCGCCGATCTGGAATCCCTCCCGAGCATACCAGTCGCTCCCATCGGAGTCACGGAAAAGTTGATATTCCGCGTATGTCGCTCATAATCCTCGATAATACTCTTCTCTGAACGCCCGTACACTTGTTACACTCTTCCCACTTCAAGCCGTCAGGGTTCGCCGCCGGAGGCGGACGCCAAGCCGTCAGGCGAGTCGGCCCGGAGACGGACGGATGCCATCGTGTTCATGCACCCCATCCGTGGACCCCCGCGAGAAATCATCATGTTCGTCGAATTGAAAAAGTCGTTCCTCGGCCGCGCTGCCGGCGAACGCATCGACGTTTCGGAGGACGACGCCCGCCAGCTCGTCCAGCAGGGCACGGCCGTCGCCGTGACCGACGACCTGATCGGCCCGGCCGTCGGCCGCGCCCTCGACGCCGCCCTGGTCCGCGCCGGCCAGACCATCGACGCGGCCGTCAACCAGTCGCTCAAGGCCTTCGCCGACGCCCAGACGCTGGCCCGCAAGCACGCCGCCCCGATCCTCTTCGGCTCCGGCGGCGACGGCGATCCGCACGGCCGGACTTTCGGCGACTGGTGCCTCGCCGTCGCTCGCGGCGACCGGCACTACCTCGAAAAGCACTACGGCAGCCGTTTCGTCGAGTACGCCGGCAAGGCCGCCCTGGCCGAGGCCAGCGGCGTCACCGGCGGCTACACCGTGCCGCCCGAGTTCTACCAGCAGCTCATGACCCTCATGGCGGAAGAGACCTTCATCCGCCCCCGCGCCTTCGTCGTGCCGATGGCCGCGGCCTCCATGCAGATCCCCTACCTCGACGTCAGCACCGTGCAGGCGGCCGGCGTCAGCCCGTTCTTCGGCGGCGTCCAGATGTACTGGACGGCGGAAGCGCAAACCCGCACGGAGACGGAGCCGCAGTTCAAGCAGATGGAGCTGAAGGCGTGGGAGCTTTCCGGCTATTCCGTGTCCAGCAACGTGCTTTTGCAGGACAGCGTGATCGGCCTGGAGAAGTTCCTGATGACGCTGTTCGCCAAGTCGCTGGCCTGGTTCGAGGAGTACGCCTTCCTCCAGGGCAACGGCGCCGGCAAGCCGCAGGGGATGCTGACGGCCGCGGCGGCGGTCAGCCTCAACCGGCAGGGCGCCAATCTGGTGCAGTTCGCCGACGTGGCCGGCATGTGGGCGAAGCTGCTTGCCGATCAGCTGGGGCAAAGCGATCTGGACGTGCTCGCCGAGCGTGGTCCCGCAGCTGTTGCAGCTCAAGGATGGGTCCAACCGCGCGATCTTTATCAGCATCGATCAGGGAGCGACGAAGTCGCCGAACTGGAGCCTGCTGGGCCGGCCGGTGTTCCCGACGGAAAAGGTGCCGGCCCTCGGCACGAAGGGCGATCTGATGCTGCTCGACCCGAGCTTCTACGTCCTCGGCGACCGGATGCAGATCGAGATCGCCGCGTCGGAACACGTCAATTTCCTCAAGAATCAGATGACATGGAGGGTCGTCGAAAGGGTCGATGGCCAGCCGTGGCTGGACAAGCCGGTGACGCTGCAAGACACGGTCACGCAGGTTTCGCCGTTCGTCGTGTTGAACTGAAAACCAAAGAATCTCACGCAAAGGCGCAAAGAACGCAAAGTAAGATTCGATTTGTTTTCTTTGCGTTCTTTGCGCCTTTGCGTGAGATCAAAGGAGACACCCATGTACACCGAACAAATGACCCAGGCGCTGGCGATCGCCGGCGCCCCGATCCACGCCCAGCAGCTGACCGCGGCCCAGACCCTCACCACCGGCAAGGTGGACATGTCGCTGGTGCATCGCGCCCTCTTCGTCCTCGACCTCGGCCCCTTCGGCGGGACCAGCCCGACGTGCAGCGCCGTGCTGACCGTCCAGGAATCGCCCGACGGCACGACCTGGACCACCAACGGCACGGTCGCCACGCTCACGGTCAACGCCCAGAACAACATCGGCACCAGCGAGATCCGGGCCGACCAACTCGGCGCCGGCAAGCGCTACGTCCGCGCCAGCGTGGTCTTCACCATCGGCGGGACCACGCCCACCATCCCCGTCGCCTGTCTGCCGCTCACCGGCGAGGCGATCCACAAGCCCAACAGCGTCAACAACGATGCGTCCGTGGTCAGCCAGCAGGTGACCACCTGAGCCGCCAGCGGCGCGGCCCGTGGTACAGGCGGCTCGCCTGTCCGGACAGGCGAGCCGCCTGTACCACGGGCCGCGCCGAACTCCGCCTTCTTCAATCTATGGAGGTCCGCAATGGAACCGAAGGGACTCATCACCCTGGCCCGCGCCCGTGAGGCGATCCTGCGCGCGACGAGTCGGTCGCGGCCGCCGTCGCGCCGCTGGCCTGCCTCGGCCGTGAACGGCCGTGGGAAGGGATGGCCGCCCGCAAGCCGTGGGAACATCAGGTAACGGCGGCCATTCCCCATCTGGAAACGCCGGAAACGCTGCCCGTCCTGCTGGAGCTGCTGGCGCTGCAAACAGTGCGGCCGTATATCCTGCTGATCGACACCGGCTCGTCGCCGGCCGTGGTCCGCCGGCTGGAGGCGCTGCGCCGTTCCGACGTGGAAGTGCATTACCTTCGCGCCCACGGTTACGCCCATTCGTCGGCGCCCGTCACCACGGCGATGGACGTGGCTTTCGCCCTGTGCCGCACGCCGTACCTGTTCTGCACGCATTCCGACGTGTTCCCGCGGCGGCGGAACCTCGTGGAATGGCTGCTCGGCCGGTGCCGCGACGATCAGCCCGTCGTCGGCTACGAGATGAGTCCGCGGCCGGGGACGGACGGCTGGCGCAACGTCGTCTCGCACACCTGCACGATGCTGCACATGCCGACCATGCGGCGGATCGGGGCGACATGGAGCTTCGAGCGCTACTGGGAATCCGGCGAAGCGCATCCTCAGCAGCACGGCTACCCGGACACGGAACAGCCGTTCGACCGCTGCCTCCGCAAGGCGGGGATCTATCCCTACCTCATCGGCCACGACGCCAACCACGTCCGCACCGTGGACGAGAACATCGATCATGTCCGATCGCTTTCGGGTCTGGAGCTTTACAACCGCGACGGCGAATTGCGCCGCCAGTGCCGCTGGAACCTGGACCGCGCCCTGGGGGAAGCCCGGATGCGGCTCCGGGCGTGGCGGAAGGAGGTTCGCCGTGGCTAACGCT
>CAWGKE010000007.1:0-403400 GCA_963823075.1 uncultured Planctomycetaceae bacterium | reverse complement strand
GGTAATCGTTCAACGCTACGAGAGCAGTGAGGGGCAGGGTTGGCCGGTGCGATGGGCGAGGACAGGCTCATGCAGGTAATCCAGGACATTCTTCGCCTGCAACCGCCGGGTTTGCACCACGGTCAGAATCCGCTCGACGAAGCGACAGCCGTTCCCACTCCAGCAGCCGAAACTCCGCCTGCGCCACAGCACCGCCCGACGCAGCAGTCGTTCCACGTGGTTGTTCGTCGGCTCCACTCCCTCCGTCGTCACGAACGTCCACAGCGCAGGCTCCAACGCCAGCACGTTCTCGCAGAACCGCACCACCGTTGGGTCGGCGCCGAGGATCGCGCCTTCCAGCAGCACCCGGTTCATCCGTCGCATCACCGGGGCCAGCCGCGCTTCCAGTTGTGCCCGCGTGACCTGTCCGTCCCGGAACCCGTGCCACGCGGCGAAGACCTTCCTGACCAGTCGCCGCCCCTCCCGTCCGACCCACTCTTCGGGGCCGCCCCGGTCGATGATCTTCTGGAAATCCCGTTTCAGGTGCGCCCAGCAGATCTGCCGCCGCTGGGGCGGCACCCGGTTGTACGGGCCCCAGCGGTCGCTGCACAGGATCCCCAGGATCTCCAGGCCCAGGATCGCCGTCAGGCCCGCCGCGCTTCGGCGGGCGTGGATCACGAAGGCCACCACCCGGGTGGTGGCCGCCGCCCACAGCCAGCACAACGCCCCCGCGAGTTTCCAACTGGTCTCGTCGGCGTTCTTGACCGCCGCCTGGCGCACCGCCGCCACCGCCTCCTGGTGGGCCGTCTCCAGGGCGGCGCCGACTTCTTGCTCGAGGTTGCAGACCGTGCCCAAGGCGATCGGGGCGTCGAAGACCGCGTCGGCGATCTCCTCGACGCCGCGCTTGCTCAGGCCGTGACAGCCGGAGAAGTAGGACAGCGTGCCGGTCAGCCGCGGCCCGACACTGTGGGCGCGAACCGCCGCCGGGATGACCGCATGCGTCCGGTGGCCGCAGCAGGGGCAGGTGCGGGCGTGGCCCTGGTACTCGGTGACCTCGGCTATGACCGGGGGCAGTTCGATGGTTTGGAAGCGGGTGGGCTCGGGATCGCCCGGCGAGGGCTGGGCGGGCAGGGCCGCGGCACAGCGCTCACACCGCTTGGGGACCAAGTGCTTGAAATGGTTGACCCGCTCGGCGGGAAGCAACCGCCGCAGCTGCGGGGGGTGGCCCAGTTGTCCGCCGGCTGGACGTTTGGACTTCTTTTTCTGGACCGGCTTGGGTGCGCCGGGGGGATTGGCGGACGGCGGCAGCGAGGAGTTGGAACTGTTGGTGCCGAGTCGGGCTTCCAACTCGGCGACGCGGCGTTCCAACTCGGCGATGCGCCTATCGCGTTCGTAGCATCCCGGGCACACGGAAGCGTCCATGCCACGATTTTAGCAGTCGGCTCTCGGCGCAGCTGCGCTGCTTTGCGAATTCCGCTGGACGGTTACATCCAGACGAAGGATCGCAAGAACGCGATGGGGTGGTTCGTGGGTGACAAGTGGCAAAACAGCGCCTGCACCATTCCAGAGATCACCATTGCCGCCGAACACCTGAAGAGATCGCCCGAAGACATCGCGGAGGTCTTGCTTCATGAGATGTGTCACTACGCGAACCACCTCGACGGTGTCCCGGACTGCACCAGCTTCCAGTATCACAACAAGCACTTCAAGGAGCGCGCCGAATCCATCGGTCTGGTGGTCGAGAAAAACCGCAGGGGCTGGTCCGAGACGAGGCTGGGCGACGCCTTGCTTGAGCGAGTCCGCGAGGTAAACATCGACGCTTCGGCGTTCACCCTCTTCCGCCTGGGTAAGGAGAACAAGAAGCAGCCGACCAAGCTGAAGAAGTGGACCTGCGGCTGCACGAACGTCAGAGCGGCGACGACGCTGTCGGCGCTCTGTCAGGTCTGCGGAAACCGGTTTCTTGAAGTTTAAACTGCAACAGGGTGCAAAATGATTGTGTATGGTCTTCAGTGTAAGGGGCTTGGTTGGTATCAAGGGCATGGCTCGTTGGGAAGGGTTTTTGCTTCGCTACCCTAAGAACGAAGAAAGCCGCCCCCAAATGCCTCGCTGGGTCAGACACCCCGCGGAGGAGGTGTTCAGCGTGGCACTGCCGTTGGTCGGCTTCGGGGGTCAAGCCGCAAGTCACGCCTGAAGCTCTTGGATTTTGGTCAAGATCGCCTCCAGCTTGCGGGCGGTCCCCACCGCTGCGGTCAAAGTGATCAGCGGCGGCAGGAACAGGAGCGCGTCGTCAAGGGACATCCCGGCTTCCCGTATCGCCGCCTTCACCTTCAGCGCATCGGACAGCGTCGGTTCCGCGCCCCCGCCCTCCTCGGCTTCGCCTTCCTCGTTCTCCGGCTTGCCCGCCCGCGCTATCCCGGATCGAGCACGCCAGGGATGACAAGTCTGTGGGCGAAATCTGAGTCGGGCATTGTTCACCGTAGTTGTCCTGAACCCAAGAGCGGATCTGTTCCTGAGGCGCTTCAACCCCAAGCGCCTCAAGAGCAATGCTGACGGCGTCGGTCAAGGTCGGCTGGGCACCGCCTCTCTGCGCAACCTCCGATTCCTTGCGGTCCTCGGCGTTCACCTCGCCCAACGTCTCATGGGCGTCATAATCGAATGCAACGTGTCGCGGGTAGATCAGGCTGTAATCTTCCACCGACACCCGACCTTGACTGTCGGGACTGTCCAGCTTCTTGTCGTACCTGTCAACCTTGCACTCGGCGGCGAAGCCATCCCCCTTCCGAGGACTGCGGCGCTGGAGGGAGGAAGCGTGCTGAATCCAGCAATGCCCTAGCTCCGTTCGCGTCCCGTCGTCCTCGATCAATTGGACATCGCAGAGGGCGGTAATGCGCGAAACGTGCGGGTGGTTGCCGAAGGTGCGGAAGACGCCATGCACCTTCACCCATTTACCCAGGTAGAGCTGTAGCGCCTTCCTCATCTCGCGCTCCATCTCCTTCTGCCGTTCTTGTTCACGGGCACCAATGCTGTTCATAATTCCTTCCTTTCTGTTGCCGCCCAGATTGCGATCACCTCTTCCTGCCTTGCTCTGCCGAACTCATTCGTCTGTCTCATCCGGCTTCTCCCACGGCAACGTGTCATCCGTCTCATAGGGGTTCCGGCTTGGCGGCGGCGCTGCCGGGCGCGGGCGCTCCGTCTCGTCGGCGGACGCGGGCTGCTCGGTCGCGCCGGTGAACAACTCCCTTGGACTGGGAGCCGGGATGTCCAGTGGGCTAACCACTTCCTCCCGCTCATCGCCGTCCTGGGTGTTCGCCTTCTCCGTCAGCGCGTCGATTTCGGCGGTGGTCACGTCCTCCGACTCCATGTTCTTGGACAGGTCGAAAGTCGGCACAACCGGGGAGAGCCGTTCCCCCGCCTCTTCGAGTTGCGTCTTGATCCGGTGGTAGGCGCGCTCCGCCGCCTGCGCCGCCTTGGTCTTGTCCTTGGCGTGCGAATACCTCAACTCCGCGAACCGCGCCACCTTGTCCTTGACGAGCGGGTGCCTCGCGTCGGCTTCCAAGTCCTTCACAAGGACGGTCGCTGGGTCCAGGCTGTAAGCGTCAAGCAGAATCCGTCGCCAGTCGCGTCGGTTCTTCTTGTCGGTCGCGGCGTGGCAATAGCAGCGGACATCAAGGGGACGCACCTTGTGGAGATGCCGCCCCATCCAGTCGAAGATTTCTTGGTCCCAAAACCAGCTTGCGACGCTGCGGTGTACTTCGAGGTTCGTCGGCTGAAAGGACAGGACCGGGTCCATTCCCGTTATTGCGGCGCGGCGGCCGGTCGGCGCAAGCGGCCGCTGCCCGCCGCGCGGGGATGCGGCCGCGGTCGCGCCCAGTACCGCTCCGCCCGTTCGTCCTCGCTCAAGTAGGCTGCACGCACCTGGAGGACGGCCTCGGCGCCGCCGCGCAGCCAGAACTTCTCGCTCCCCTTCACGCGACGGTTCAACTGCTTGATCACGCTCTCCACCGGCGCACTACTGATCGGCAGGCCCAGCCGCCGGTACTCGGGGTAGTTCATCCGGCCCCGGTTGTTCTCCACGTAGCCCAGCGTGTCCGCCGCCACCCGCCGTGGCTCGTCCTCCGCCGCATTCGCCGGCGGCTCCCCCAGACGCTTGCACACCGCCCGCAGCCCGCCCAGCAACAGCAGCACCTTCCCTGACCAGGCCCAGCACAGCCATTGCGTGTACAACGCCCACGCCGCCTCCGTGCCCTTGCCCTCCGCCGCGCACGCCCCCGCATACAGATGCGCTAACAGGTGTAAAAAGTCCAAAATGCCGAGGAACCCAGCCGCCAGCAGATGAAACTCGAACACCGCCCAGACCGCCTTCGAGCCGTCGCCCAGGCAAGCCTTCCGCTTGGCCTGATCCAGACCACGCCGGTGAACCTCGGCCGCCACGTGCCAGCCGAACGCCTCGTTGTCCGCCGTGGTCGCCAGCACCGTTCGCACCAACCGCTGCGGTCGCCTGGTCCGACCCGGCCGCCGCCGCCGACGCTTCTTGGGAGGCGGCGGCGAGGGCCGGTCGGCACGGCCCACGCTTTTGCCGCTGTGCGACCGCAATTCCGCCGCCAGTCGCGCCACCCGTTGGCGGTCCAGGAACTTCGGCGGCGGCTGCGGTTGCGGATCGCTCCGAGCTTCCCGGGAAGCGTAGGTCTGACAACAGGCCACCTTGTCCTCGCGCCAGGCCGGGTCGGTTACCCCGCGTCCCGCCTCCGCGGCGCGCGTTTGATAGCGACCCCCATCCAGCATCACAGCCGCGACCACGGGCGCCTTCCCGTAGTCGCGTGCCAGACGGTTCTCCTGCAACGCCCGGACGTCGGCGTCTCGCTGTTGTTCCCACTCCCCGCCGATCCGTTCGGTCAGACGCTGCAGATGCGTCGGACTGATCGCCCACTTGGCCAGTGCCCGAAGGTCCTCGCTGGCGTCCTTAAACGAGGCCGCCTTGGCGGCCTGACGAACCGCCTGGCGCAGCAGGGTGGGACTATAGCCTTCCGTCCCCAACGCCAGTTTGTGGTCCAGAGGGAAAAAAAGAGACCCGACAGGTCTGGCAGTGCCACTGTTCGCGGCTGAAGGTCACTTCCCCCGCGTCGCTGTGCAGTTGCCGCCGCGGCAGGGGTTCCCCCGCAGGAGTATGCCGCCGAGCCGGTCGGCCGCACCGCGGACAAAGGATCGGTTGGCCGTCCTCCGGTCGCACGGCCGGGTCGTCCGCGATGTCCTGCTCCAGGAGCCAGGCGGCCAGCTCACGGGTAAGAGAGCAGGCGCGGCCTTCCCGCTGAGAGAACGTGACCGGGGGTGGATTCGGCCCGCCGTCGAAATAGAGATCGAAGGCGGCTCCCGCCTGTTCGAGCCACTGCTGGCGGAGTTGTTCGCGGCCGGTGTTCACGCTGCGTGAAGATTCGTTCATAGCTGCCTGCCGGGGATTAAGGAACAACGTGTCTCGCTTTCCTGGTTATCTCATACCGGAGGCGCAGCTGCAATAACGGGAATGGACCCGACAGGACCTTCGCCCTTGACATGATCGCTTCATGCGTCGTCACCTTGTTGGCGATGACACAGAGCGGCGAATCCGTAAAGAACGTCTGCGGCACGCCGGCGTCATCGAGCAGGCGACTCGTCGTCCCGTAGTCCATCCGCTTCACCTTGGCAGTCTCGCCAAGGTCAGACACCAGCTTGTTCCCGATCTTCGTGTCGAGAAGATGCTCGGCGTCGTCCAAGATGATCGGCTTGCCGCGGTGCTTGTAACAGCGGATGAAAAAGGCAAGAGGCGTGAGCTGCCCGCCCTTGTGGTACAGGACGGCCTTCCCCTTCGTCACCGCCTTGATGCTCTCGCTCTTGGACAGTCCTGGGCGACCCACCATCCACAGGAACGGTTCACGCCGTTCCGCGAAGTGCTTCAGGTACGAGGTCAGTTCGGCATAGGTTGTGAGCCTTCTTGCGTCTCTTGGTAATCTTGGCGTCTTCATCAGTCCCGCTCCTCTCATGCAAATTGCGGAAAACCTGTCAGTTTGTCAGCCCACGGCGAGGTCGCTGACAAACTGACACGTAATGGCGACTTCGCCCCGATAGGCTTGGTGCCGTTTTTCCACCAGGAACTGCCTCATCGACTCATCTTCTTTTTCTTCTTGCGCTTCTCCTTGGCTGCCTCCTTGGCGCGTCGTGCCGAGGCTAGTGCCGGGTTTTGCAACAGCGTCGGTTTAACATGGACATTCGTGTACATCTGAGCGCTTGGGCTGCCTCCCTGCCGGAGCTATCCTATTCCGCAGCGGATCGGACCTCTCAGGCGTTGCACACGGAGGATGCGTCATGGCAAGGGAAGCCCCTATCATTCGCTTGCGCTCGAAGAAGTTCAAGAACTGCGCCGGATCGCCGACGCCCACTCCACGCCTCAAGCCTTCGCCTTCCGGGCCCGTGTCGTGTTACGCTGCGGCAGAGGCGACAAGCCGACCAATGATCGCGTCGCGGCCGACCTGGGCTGTGACGCCGACACCGTCTGCAAGTGGAGAGGACGCTTCCAGCGACTCCGTCTGGAGGGCTTGCACGACCTTCCTCGTTCCGGGCGGCCCCGGACTTTTTCCCCCTGAAGACCGCCACCAAGTGGTGTGCCTGGCCACGACGCGGCCCAGCGAATCGGCCCTGCCCAAAACGCATTGGTCGCTGGACGATTTGGCTTATCAGATCCTGAAAGAAGCTCATTATACCGACATGAGCCGCAGCACCATCCAGCGCATTTTGAACGACGCGGAGTTGCGGCCGCATAAGAGCCGGTATTGGCTGACCAGCCACGACGCCGACTTCGAGGCCAAGGTTCTGGACGTCTGCCAACTCTACCTGGACGCGCCCGCCTTGTACCAGCGTGGCGAACTGGTCCTTTGCGTGGATGAAAAGACCGGCATCCAGGCCCTGGAGCGGGCGCGGCCCACCCTGTTCGGCAAGCCCGGCTGCGACGAGCGTCGGGATTACGAGTACATCCGGCACGGCGTCCGTTGTTTGACGGCCAGCCGCGTCGTGGCGAGCGGACAGGTCTTCGGGGCGGTGACCGAACGGCGTGGGCGTTGGGATTTCATCCGGCACATCCGCGACGTGGTGGAGAGGTAACCGTCCAGCGGAATTCGCAAAGCAGCGCAGCTGCGCCGAGAGCCGACTGCTAAAATCGTGGCATGGACGCTTCCGTGTGCCCGGGATGCTGCGAACGCGATAGGCGCATCGCCGAGTTGGAACGCCGCGTCGCCGAGTTGGAAGCCCGACTCGGCACCAACAGTTCCAACTCCTCGCTGCCGCCGTCCGCCAATCCCCCCGGCGCACCCAAGCCGGTCCAGAAAAAGAAGTCCAAACGTCCAGCCGGCGGACAACTGGGCCATCCCCCGCAGCTGCGGCGGTTGCTTCCCGCCGAGCGGGTCAACCATTTCAAGCACTTGGTCCCCAAGCGGTGTGAGCGCTGTGCCGCGGCCCTGCCCGCCCAGCCCTCGCCGGGCGATCCCGAGCCCACCCGCTTCCAAACCATCGAACTGCCCCCGGTCATAGCCGAGGTCACCGAGTACCAGGGCCACGCCCGCACCTGCCCCTGCTGCGGCCACCGGACGCATGCGGTCATCCCGGCGGCGGTTCGCGCCCACAGTGTCGGGCCGCGGCTGACCGGCACGCTGTCCTACTTCTCCGGCTGTCACGGCCTGAGCAAGCGCGGCGTCGAGGAGATCGCCGACGCGGTCTTCGACGCCCCGATCGCCTTGGGCACGGTCTGCAACCTCGAGCAAGAAGTCGGCGCCGCCCTGGAGACGGCCCACCAGGAGGCGGTGGCGGCGGTGCGCCAGGCGGCGGTCAAGAACGCCGACGAGACCAGTTGGAAACTCGCGGGGGCGTTGTGCTGGCTGTGGGCGGCGGCCACCACCCGGGTGGTGGCCTTCGTGATCCACGCCCGCCGAAGCGCGGCGGGCCTGACGGCGATCCTGGGCCTGGAGATCCTGGGGATCCTGTGCAGCGACCGCTGGGGCCCGTACAACCGGGTGCCGCCCCAGCGGCGGCAGATCTGCTGGGCGCACCTGAAACGGGATTTCCAGAAGATCATCGACCGGGGCGGCCCCGAAGAGTGGGTCGGACGGGAGGGGCGGCGACTGGTCAGGAAGGTCTTCGCCGCGTGGCACGGGTTCCGGGACGGACAGGTCACGCGGGCACAACTGGAAGCGCGGCTGGCCCCGGTGATGCGACGGATGAACCGGGTGCTGCTGGAAGGCGCGATCCTCGGCGCCGACCCAACGGTGGTGCGGTTCTGCGAGAACGTGCTGGCGTTGGAGCCTGCGCTGTGGACGTTCGTGACGACGGAGGGAGTGGAGCCGACGAACAACCACGTGGAACGACTGCTGCGTCGGGCGGTGCTGTGGCGCAGGCGGAGTTTCGGCTGCTGGAGTGGGAACGGCTGTCGCTTCGTCGAGCGGATTCTGACCGTGGTGCAAACCCGGCGGTTGCAGGCGAAGAATGTCCTGGATTACCTGCATGAGCCTGTCCTCGCCCATCGCACCGGCCAACCCTGCCCCTCACTGCTCTCGTAGCGTTGAACGATTACAAAAAATGATCTTGCCCCATTCAGTCGCTGCACGTTTTCCCACCAATTGCGATCCTGTTCATCTTGTGGCGAGCCCATCGTGAACGTACCCGGTGGGATCAGCACCACTACCAACCTAACGCCGCCGCCTAGATCGATCTCTTCCTCGACCTTTCGAGCCAAGTGCTTCGCCCATGCAACTTGGGCGCTCTTCGCTTCCTCCTCTGCGAACGGCGCTTTCAAGAGCAGCGGCGTTGGTCCTTGTATTTCCGGATTAGGGTCGGTCGGGTTCGGCGTCGGTCCTGGTTTCTCTGGGGTAGAATTGGTCGGGTTCGGTGTCGGCGGAGTATCCTTGTCCTTGTGGATGGCGCGGGCGTCCTGCGCTTGCGTGTTCGGGTTGCCGCTGAAGGCCCATATCGCCAGTCCCCCGACAAACCCCACGATGAAGAGCAGCAAGGTGATCGCCGCCGCCCATGCCCAGACTGGTACGCCAGCCATCCGTGTCGCCCTCGCCGGTTTCGGCCCAGTGCTGGGGATTGCAGGCGCCGCTGGGGCGGATGCACCGAAATCGAAAACGTTGTCCGCGCCTGGCGGCATCACGGCCGGCGCCGGCGAAGCCTCTTTCAGCGTCGCGGGCGCCGGAACCTGCCTCACGGTGGTCCCGGATTGCCGGATCGCAGGATGCGAACCCGACGAACCCGCCAGCGCTTCCGGCACGACGTCCTCCAGCAACGGCGCGTTCTCCACAGAGCCGCGCAAGGCCAGCACCAAGAAATCCATCATCCGGCGGACGAGGGCGTCTCCGGTCTTGGTCAAGTCGAGGAACAGATGCGACTTCAGCGGTTCCAGAAGGTCGGCCTCCTTGAACAAGAGGTTGTCGCCGTTGTCGTACTTCTCCCACAGCGCGCGCCCCTTCACCTGCAACGCCCGCAGCGCCGTGGCGATCAGCAGCACGGGAAAACGGTCCACGTCGATGCTGTACGTCGCCTCGCGCAGCCGTCGCGGGTGCTGGTAGGAGGCGTGGCCGACCTCGCCCGACTTCGTCCCCGCGAGCGCCGGCACCCACATGCCGTCGTAGTCGATCAGCTTCAATGCCAGCGAGTTCGCGTTGGCGCCGGGGACCAGCAGGACGTTTCCGTGCTGCAAGTCACAGTGGCCCACCTTCGCCATCCGCAGGTACTTGGCCATGCGGCCCCAATTGCGAGACAACGCCTTCCAGCCACGTCGGGTTGTCCGCGAACTTGCCGACGAACTGATTCAGCGTCAGGCCCTCCACCCATTCCATTTTCAGCACGGGATACCACTTGCCCAGGACGCGGATGCCCTGTTCAAGATAGGTAAAGTCCACGATGAACGGCAGCTTGACGGAGCGCAGGCGCCGGCTGATCTCCTGATACCGTTCGCGCAGGCCCGGCGCCTCGCGCGTGAAGCACTTGACCGCCCAGCGGCCGCCGTCGCGGCAGCGCACCTGGTAGACGTCGGCGAAGTTGCTGGAGTACGGCATCGGCAGGCCGAGCTTGTTCGTCACGGCTTCGCCGCGGCGGAGGTCGGGGTCGGCGAAGTTGCTCGCGGGGCTTTGGATCGCCTCGTTGTAATCCTGCGACAGCGGCCACGTCATGGGACATCCTCCTTCTCTGCACGGGCGGTTGATTCAACGGCCAACAGGGTCACGTCGTCGTTGCGCAGGTCGCCCCGACCGCGCTGCTCTTCGACCCATTCGGCGAAGGCCTCGTCCGGCCGATCCGCCGACAGCAACGTCTCGATCGCCTCCGCCGGGCGGCCGCCTTGCTCCTGGGCTTGCAGGAACCACTGAGCCAGCGCGTCGGTCAGCAGCAACAAGAGGTCGCCGGGCAGCAGCGCGCCGACGCGCACACGGGTTCGATCGCCGGCCCGCCGCGCGAGCCGATCAGCCGCGGCTGGTTGCCGAAGTCCGCCGATTGATCCAACGGAAACGATCGGAATCGTCCGTTTCTCCGCGCGGATCAAGCAGCTGTCGCCGACCGCCACGGCCCGCCACCTCGCCGGCCGGTCTGCCGACGGCCGACGCACCTGGACGCCGAGGAACGTGGCGAAGGCGCCCTGCTCGCGCTTCATCTCCGCGTACCACGGCAATTCCAACCCCATCACCTCGGCCGCCCAGCGCCGCCGCGGCGCCGGCAACCACTCCTCCACGGCCGACGAACGCGCCGCCTCCAGATAGCCATCCGTCAACAGCTGCGCCCAGCGGCCGGCGAACGACGTCTCCGACGCGCCATCGGCGACGGCGAACCGGCCGCGGGCCGGATCGGCCGCCCAGGCGTCCTCGTACTCGTCCTCGGCGTTGCCGTGCTTGGGCAGACACAGCACATTCCAGCGCAGCGTCGAGTGAGTGGGAAGCATTGCTCACCGCACGGTCTGGGCCACGCGGGTGCCGATGTCCAGGAAGCGGATCACCGCCACCAGATCGGCGTTGAACACGAAGCCGCGCGATTTCGGCCCCACCGGGAAGCGGTCGGCCTTCGCCGCGTCCAGCAGCTTGGGCGGCAGCTCGCTCGACATGCGGAAAAGCAGTTTCGCAAAGTCGTCCGGCAGGCCCGCCTCCTCCGCGGGGAACTCGATCGGCCGGTTCACCTTGTCGGAGATGTGGGCGTTGAACAGCAGCACGTTGCCGTCCTTTGACGCCAAGGTCCGCAGCGCCTTGGCCGCCTCGCGCGGGTCGCCGTCAGTCGGCTGGCCGTCCGTGATGTTGATGACAAGCGGCGGGTAGCAGTTGGGCTGCACGCCGAGGAACGCGGTCAGGTATTCCTTGGCCTTGGCGAATCCCTCGCACATCGGCGTCCGCCCCGTCGGATGGGCCTCAAACCAGATCGGAAATTTGAAGTTCTGGTCGGTCAGGCCGCCGGCCCCGTCGTCTACCTTGCGCGTCCGCATTTCGACGCGCAGCGGGTTGTTGGCGATCCTGCTGACCGGAACCAGCGTCGCGCCGGCCAGGGCGCCGCCGAAGGCCGACTCGACCCGGCCGCCGTAGCGGATCATGCCGACGTGGAAGAAGTCGCGGATGCCGTCGGCTTTCGCGCACTTGAGGACGAGGTTCTGGAAGAGGCGGTTCAGCGCGTCGGCCACGCCGTCGGCCTTGCGCTTCTCGGGCTGACTGCCGAACGGTTCGAGCATGGAGCTGGACTGATCCAGCAGGAAAAGAATGGCGGTGGGGTTGGTCCGGCTGATCTCGGCGGAGTAGGGCACGGGCGGCTCCTTTGCGGGTTGGAAGGAGGCGCCGCAAGTCGTCCGGCGCCGGTCGTGCGGGTGCGGTGTACTGTAACCGTTGCGCCGACCGTGCCGCAAGGAAAAAAGAGTCGCCGGGTGCTTGTGTGGCTCGGAAGGGCCGTGGTATAGTTGAGGTGACGCGGAGTCGGGCCAGCGGTGGTTCCGGGTACACTTCCCATGCCTGCGCAGCTCGTAGCGCTGAACGATGGGCCGAGCATCTGGCTGGACAAGCCGATCCTGCTCGTCGGCCGTCACCCCGAGTGCGACATCCAGATCGATTCGCGCAAGATTTCCCGCCGGCATTGCTGCATCGCCCAGGTCAGCGACTACCTCGTCATCCGCGACCTCGGCAGCACCAACGGCGTCCGCATCAACGGCGTCCGCGTCATCGAGGGTCGCTTGACGCCCGGCGACGAGCTGACCATCGGCAACCACCGCTATCGCGTCCACTGGGACTCCATCGCGTCCCCGGTCGCGGCCCACCGGCACGTCCGCGACACTCTTCGCGCTCCGCACGAGCCGATGGACGACGACATGCTGGAGTCGTGCGACGAGCCGGTGCCGCTGGCCGAGCCGATCAGTCCGCATCCCGCCGGCCGAACGAGCAAGCCCCCGCCGCCGCCCGCATCCGCGAAAAAGCCGGAAGAATCGGTCATCCTGCCCGACAAGCTCGAGCTGGCCCCCAGCGACATCTTCCCCCGGCCGCCCAGCCACTCCCCGCCGCACCAGCCGCCGGCCTGAGCGGCGCTATTTTTTCCAGACTTTCCGTGAACCAACCGGGCCTCCTCCGCGTCTATCCGGCATACGGGCCGGCCAGTCCGGTGGTGTAACAGGAGCACGGCGATCTGATACGTCGCCGGCGGCGGTGCGACTCCGTCCCGGACTACTGGGGTGTGTTGTAAAGGCAGCGAGCCTGGCCGTTAACCAGGAAGTCGGGGTTCGAGTCCCTGCTCCCCAGCTCGTCGAAGTGGATTCACACATTCGGGGATCGGCTAATGGCAGGCCGCCTGGCTCTGAACCAGGCAATGGAGGTTCGACCCCTTCTCCCCGAACTCCGGCCGTTACGCCCTTGTGGAGCAGTCTGGAGTGCTCGTCTGGTTGTCAACCAGAAGGCCGCGGGTTCAAATCTCGCCAGGGGCGCTGAAGATTATCCTGGTGGTGCAACGGAAAGCATCGGATTCTGCGAAGATCCAGATCCGGGTTCGAGTCCCGGCCGGGATGCTGAAGAGAACGATGAACGATGAACGATGAATCAAGCAAATACATCACTCATCGTTCATCGTTCATCATTTCGACGACGC
Source organism: uncultured Planctomycetaceae bacterium (assembly GCA_963823075.1). Classification (GTDB taxonomy): domain Bacteria; phylum Planctomycetota; class Planctomycetia; order Gemmatales; family Gemmataceae; genus UBA4732. The sequence goes on along the minus strand of CAWGKE010000007.1, from coordinate 390,308 downwards.
TGGAGCTGGACGGCGAGGCGGCCGGCTGCAACCCGGTCTGAAGTGGGTTCGACTCCCACCGGCGTCTCTATCCGAGTTTTTATCCCCTTCACGGACCTTTCTTGCGCAATAAGGCGTCGGCTCGCTCCGCCTCGTCGGCGTCGATCAGGCCGTCGCCGTCGGCGTCGATCTTCTTGAATTGCTCGGGGCCGCCCAGGAACTCGGCCGGCGACACGTCGCCGTCGCCGTTGCGGTCCATCTTCTGAAACCACAGCGGGCCGCGGCGCCGTTTGGCCGTCTCCGCCGCCGGCCCGTAAGCCAGCGGGCCGAGGTCGCGCTCCTCCAGGCGCGGCAGGCCGCGGCCGACGGCGACGTGGAATTGGTGCGGGACTTGCTTCCGGCCGACGCGACCGTCCACGGCGAACGGCGCCAGCCGTGGCCACGCGGTGCGCAGCTCCCGCAGGCCCAGCCGGCCGTCGTGGTTCTCGTCCAGGAACTCGAACAGGCTGCGGCCGCGATCCGCGACCGTCAGCAGCGTGAAGCGCGACGTTAAGCCCTTTTGCATCTCCACATAATCCGTAAACTCCTTTTCCGTCAGCCGGCCGTCGCCGTCGCGGTCGGCGACGCGCAGCAGGCCCACCAGATCGAACGGCTCCTGATAGATCTCCCGCGCATCCAGCACGCCGTCGCCGTTGCGGTCGGCGGCGCGGAACAGGTCGAGGAACGGATTCGCGGCGTCGGCGCCAGGCCCGTCCCTTCCGCCGGCGCGAAAGACCTCGATCTGGGCGTCCGGCAGCCCGAGCAGCAACCCGCCGCTCCGCGCCGGCCGGGCGCCCAGTCCGCCGGCCGCGCCCTTCCGCGGCGTCAGGGCGACCTCCTGGTCCGCCGACCGCCCCATTTGCACCGTCAGCTCCGCGTCCGGCGCCGCGTCCAGCCAGCCGGCCAGCTCCCGCTCGTCGAGCAACCCGTCGCCGTCCGCGTCCAGCCGCAAAAACAGCTCTTTATCGAGCGCGATTTCCGCGCGGCTCAGCTTGTGGTCGCCGTCCCGGTCGTAGCGGCGAATCAGCTCGCGCACCACCGGGCCGGCCGGTGCGTCGAACGCCGCGACGAGGAACGGCACGTCCACGGCCGGCCGGTCGCCGTCGGTTTGCTCCCGGAAAATGCAGTTGGTCCCGGAGAATGTCGGGTCGATCTCGCGGGCGGCCGCCGTCTCGTCGCCGTCGCGGTCGAGCGGCGTCAGCACGGCCGGGGCCGCGGTCAGCTCCGCGCGCGACAGCCGGCCGTCGCCGTCGGCGTCGAGCCGGGCGAACAGGGCGTCGGTGAGGCGGTCGGCCGGGTCGGTGCGCCATCCCCATTCCACCAGCAGCGGGCCGACCCCGTTCCTTTCGTAATAGGCGCGGAGCTGGGCCGGGGTCGCTCTGCCGGTCTTGGGGTTGGCGCCCAGTTCCGCGAAGGTCGGGGCCGCGTCCGGCTCGATCAGATGGCCGTGCAGCATCTGGAGGAACTGACGGGCGCTGGGAGCGCGAGCCAGCTCCGCCGCCTCCAGCGCGCCGTCGCCGTCGGCGTCGAGATACTGGAAAAGACGATCAAAGGCCTCGCCGAAGTCGGAATCGGCCGGCCGGCCGTCGCGGCGGAGATGCAGTCGCAGCCGGTACGGCCGGGCCTCGTCGAAGAAAATCAGGTCGCGCCCGTCGCCGGCCGACGGCAACGACGCGAGCAGCAGCAGCGTCCCGGCGTACATATTTGCACCCTTGGGCGCACGGAAGATTCGCCACTTCGCCATCCGTTCAGCCGCGGTTCGCAGAACCGCGCGGTTCTGTGAACCGCGGCTAAACGGAAAACGCACACGCCCGAACCTGTCTCACCAGTCCGGCCCCAGCACCTCGCCGCCGTTGCGCGTGATCGCCGCCCGCAGCGTCTCCTCCTTCACGCTCGTCGATACGCCCCGGACGGACCCGTCGCACATGCCTACCTGGAAGAGGTGCGGGAACAAGCCGCCGACCTTCGGCAGCAGCTTGCCCGCGTCGAACGGCACGTCGTCCGGCTTGGTCCACGGCACCGGCTTGGACGCCTCCACCAACATGATTGTCTGCGATGTGCCATCCGTGATGTCCGCGACGGCGACTCCCTTCTTGCCGTCGAAGAACGCCCCCGCGCCGACAAAGCCCTGGTACACCGTCTCGTGCTTCTTCAACGACTCCTCGGACTGCGCCGGCGCCGCGAACACCTTGGGCATCTGCTCCAGCAGCTTCTTGTTGTGTTCGCTGTCCCACGGCTCGTCGAGCTTGAACTGGTTGTAGAGGACCTGCTGATCGACGTAGGGCAAGATCATCACGCGCCAGCTCAGGAGCGGCTTGCCGTCCTTGTCGTAGATCGCGTTGGCCGGGAAGTGGTTATTGGCGCTTTCGTAGTTGTACATGGCCAACGCCAGCTGCTTGAGGTTGTTGGCGCTCTGGATGCGGGCGGCGGCCTCGCGGACCTTCTGGACGCCGTCCAGCAGGGCCACGCTCGTCTTCTCCGCGTCGATCTTCACCGACCCGGTCGCCTCGACCACCGGCCCGCTCCGCTCCACCTTCGCGGCCCGCAGGCCGGCCTGCACGTCCTTCATCAGCCCGACGACGTCGGCGAAGTCGTGGTCGCCTTGAGCCTTCTGTATCAGCGTGACCAGTCCGGCGCGGGCCATGTCCAGCCCCGCGTTGACGGCCTCCTCGCCCTGCTTCGCGTCCGCCTCGCCCTCAAACGTCAGCCGCAGATCGGCCTTGACCTCATCGCCCAGGTCCACGGTCAGCAGGGCGTTTTTCGCCTTGAGCAGCGGCGCGAAGGCGGCCGCGTCGGGCGGCAGATTCGGCGGCGCCTTCTTGGCGACCGCCTCCACGTCCAGGCCGGCGACCAGGATGTGCTTGCCGGCGGCCTCGCGCAGCGCCGCCGTCAGCGGGCCTTCCTTGCCGCCTCCCGTCCGTTTCAGGACGTCTCGGACCTGATCGGCCAGGCCGCGGACGAATGTGCGATCGGTGAGGAAGCCGACCGCGACGTCGTTGGTCCCGACCTGCAATTTGTGCCCGTTGACCGTTTCTTCCTTGCCGTCGGCAGCGAGGACCGCCGCCACCTTCCCGGCGTCGTAAGGCTTGGCCGTGGTCACGAACATGGCCCAAGCCGGCGGCCCCTCCAGCGACAGTATCACTCCCGTAATGCGCTCCACTTCGTCCGGTGCGACGCCCATTTCGCTTTTGACGTGTTCCAGGAAGTCGGGGGCTTCCTTCGCCAACTTTTCGCGCGCTCCCTTGAGCGCGGCGTTGTTCCAGAGGTCGGCGAAGCGGAACGAAACCACCGCCACGCCGTCGGCCGGCACGGCGTCCAGCTCGCCGGCCGTTCCCTTGGGCGGCGCATCGTCCGCCCCCGCCGGCCGTCCCGCCAGCCACAACGCGGCCGCCGCCGCGGCGGCCAGGAACGCCGACCGACCCAACGCTTTCCATCTCCACACGTTCGCCGTCATGATCGTCCTCCCTTGCGAAGCCGCGGCCCGCCCGTCGCAGGACGCCCGCGGGCCAGGTGTAATGGTGTTATAGTACACCGACGACCGGCGACCGTCAACAGTAAACGGTTAGCCGCGACGCGCCAGCAGAGCGCTTTGACAGAGCGCTCCGCTGGCGCGTTGCGGCTAACCGCGCATTCACAGGATCGTTTGGCTCGTCCCATCGGGGATCGACGCCGGATAACGCAGGTCGCCGCCGTCGAACACCGACCCGGCGCCAACGAAGGGGAGTGCAAACGGCGGGCATAAAGCCCGCCGCTCGCCGTCACTTCTCTTGTGGTTTCGCCTTCTCGCGGAGGATCTCGAGCGCCTTGAGGAGTTGGGCGTCGCCCGTTTTCCGGAACGCGGCCGGCGTGAGATCGTCCTCCATTTCCGGCAGGAGCGAATCCGCCGGGTCCGCCAGCGCGACCTTGACGTCCGGCTCAATGCCGTGGTGCCAGATCTCGTGTCCGTTGGGCGTCAGCCACTTCAGCGTGGCCAGCAGCACTTCCGACTCGTCGCTCAGCTTGAACGGCTCAAGGACCGTGCCGGTGCCGAACGTCTTCTGGCCGACGAGTTCGGCCCGCTTGTAATCCTGCAAGGCCCCCGAACAGATTTCCGCGGCGCTGGCCGTGCCCCCGTCGATCAGCACGACCAGAGGAACGTCCGCGGCCATGCCGCCCGACTCGACGGGGACGGGGTTCTTGTCGCCGTGAACGTCTTCCTCGATGAAAACGTTGCCGCTCTTGAGGAACTCGCTGGTCACTTTCACGGCCTGGTCCTTGTAGCCGCCCGGATTGCCGCGCAGGTCGAGGATCACGCCCTTGGCCCCCGCCGCCAGGGCCGCCTTCAGCGCGATCCGCAACTGGTCGTCCGCGTGCTCCCCAAACGATTCCAGGCCGACGTGCGCGGTACGGCTCGCCCGGCAGCATGTGCCAGGTCACGTCCGGGACGTTGACCTGGCCGCGCGTGATCGGGACCTTGACTGGCTCGGGCTGCTGATCGCGGTGGACGGTCAGCACGACCTGGGTGCCCGCGGCGCCGCGAACCTGATCCACGACTTCTTGCAGTGGCTGCTGGGCGACGGTTTTGCCGTCCACGGCCAACAGCACGTCGCCGGCCTTGAGGCCGGATTTGCGAGCCGGCGAATCGGGCATGGTCATGAGAATGGTGGGGAGGCGATCGTGGATCGTGATGCGGGCGCCAATGCCTTCCATGTGGCCCTGCAACGAGTCCTGCTCCCGCTTCACGTCCTCGGGACTGAGGTAGGTGGTGTGCCCCTCGTCGCCGAGCGCCTCCAGCATTCCGGCGATGGCGAAGCGCGTCATTTTCACGTTATCGACGCTCTTTTGATCGACATAGTTCGCGTGAACGAGGTTCCACGCTTCCCAGAAGGGGCCGAAGGTGTGGACGACGTTGGCCGGTTCGCGGTCGGCCGGGCGCGGCAGGTAGCCGGCGCGATCGACGAAGACGCCGAGGAAGAAGGCCGCCGCCAGCAGAACGCCGAAGAGGACGTAGCGCCAGGCCGGCGCGGTCGAGTCCGGCCGCCGGCCGCCGGCGCGGGAGTCCAGGCCGGGGCGACGCGGCGGAAAGGGTCGGCCCGGCCCCGGATAGACGTAGGGCGGTGGATGGGAGGGCGCCGGCTCGGGCGGCTGGTTGGTCGAATCGGAAGGCGGCGGCGAAAAGTCGGGATCGGGGATCGGCGAAGGGGGGTTCATGATGCGATTCCGCGGGGGTGGTATAGGACGAGGGTGGGTTCCATCCCGACGATCCGAATGCTCTTCCGCAATTCATGTGCCCGGTTGGGGCGGCAAAGATCCACCGGGCCGCCGAGAGAAGCGGGCGCCTTCATCAGTGTATCACGCCGCGGATGGAAATGGTGAATTCCCCATCGACCGTTCAGCCGCGATCCGAGAGGGGAGCGCGTGGAGATAGCGCTCCCCTCTCGGATCGCGGCTGAACGGCGTCCGCCGCCTCACGCCTTGAGCATCTCATCGTGCCTCATGCCGCTGGGCGGGTTGTCGGCCTTGCGGGCGTTGGCCAGCGCCGTCTTGGCGCCGGCGTGCTGCTCGGCGTCGTTGTCCTCCCACTCGATACTCACGGCGCCGTCGAAGCCGACGCGGTTGAGTTCGATGAAGATCTCTTCGAGGCTGTTGGCGTCGCGGGCGGTGCCGGCCGTGACGAAGTTCCAGCCGTTGGACCAGTGGCCCATCGGCCGGTGGCCGCCCAGTCGGCCGGCCCGGCAATGCTCCCGCGCCACCCACACCCCCTTGACGTGGGCGCAATGGATGCGCTCCGCGAACTCGCGGATGAACTGGATCACCGACACGTTCTGCCATTCCAGGTGCGAGCCGTCGAGATTGAAGCCGACCGCCGCGGCGTAGCCCGCCTTGTCCATCGCCTTCAAGTAGTCGTTGGCCGATTCCAGGTCGCCCATCGCCCGCTCGCTCGGATGACATTCCAGATCGTAAGTGACGCCATAGTGCTTGCACAGGTCGAAGACCGGCCCGAAGCGCTCGGCCAGCAGCTCCAGGCTCACGTCGCGCGCGTCGGGGATCTTGTGTCCGCCGATGTCGCCGGGCAGCGGCGGGAAGAGGAACCAGTGGCTCCAGCAGTGGGCCGGCGAGCCGACGAAGCCGGGCACGGCGACTTTGCGGTCCTGCAACTTGCTGAGATGCCCGGCGAAGCGGACGACGGCCATGAGGTCTCCGGCCGCCTTCTTGTGGAGCAGCTTGCCCACGTCGTCGGGGACGTAGTAGGGGTCGGTGCGCGGCGGGTTGTTCCCCTTGGCGCGCCAGGCCTTGTAGGCCTCAATCGGCTCGCCGCCGACGAACTGGAGCGTCTTGGCGCTCGGCTCGTCTCCCAGCGCCTGGCCCTGGAGATGGGCGGCGACGGTGAAGATTTCCATGCCGAGCTTCTTGGCCTTGTCCACGCGCTCCTTGGCGTAGGCGGCCGCGCCGGCGTCGTCAGCGCAGCGGCCGAGGTCGAGTTCCCAACTGGCCTCTTCCCAGCCGTCGAAGCCGGTTTCCTGCACGAATTTCAGCCATTGGTCCTCCGGCACGTTGCCGAATTGGCCGCGGACCAGGCCGATCTGGTGATAGGAGCCTTTGCCGAAGCGGTGCTTGGCCGTCTGATGAAAGCCCATGTGCCGTCCCCTTGTTCGCAGGCGCTCGGAGAGAATCGCGGTGACGCTGCGATGACTATAGCGGCCGGCGGGCGGAAGACAAGGAGACAAGGAGACAGGGAGACAGGGAGAGGCTGAAACTGTTGTCGTTTCACCCCCTCTCCTTGTCTCCCTGTCTCCTTGTCTCCTTGTCTCAACAATCGCGGACTTCACTGGGACCGCGAAGGCTGGCCAATCTGCTTGAGCACCTGCTCCGCCTCGGTGCGGACGCGCGGGTCCGGGTCGGTTCGCAGGGTCTCGGCGACCGTGGCGACCGGCATCGTGCGGACGTTCATCCGCGACAGGCTCCGCAGGCAGGCCGCTCGCACCGGCGGGTCGGCGTCGGTCCGCGCCGCCTCGATCAGGGCCTGCACCACATGCGGGCTGGCCCAGCCGTCGCAGGCCCCCAGCGCCTCGGCCGCCCGCGCCCGCTCCTCCGGCTGGAACGAATCGCGCAGCACGCTGATCGCCTCGGCGACGACGGCCGCGCTCGCGTCGGCTTGCGGCGCCGGCGCTGCTTTGGCCGGTGCGATGGGCGCGACGACCGTTGGCCGCGGGGTCAGCGTCACCACCGGGACCGGCTTGACAGCCGCGGCGGGCGCCACGAACGCCGGCGGCGAGACCCAGTTCGCCGCCGCGACAGCGGTCGCCGCCGACGTGGGCGCCTTGTCACCCTGGGCAGTCGGCTTTTCCGCCGAGGCCGCCTTCTCCGCCGGGACCGGCTTGACAGCCGCGGCGGGCGCCACGAAGGCCGGCGGCGGGGCCAGCGTCGCCACGGCGACGACATTCGCCGCCGCCGCGGGCGCCTTGTCGCCCTGGACAGTCGCCTTCTCCGCCGAGGCCGTCTTTTCCGCCGAGACCGGCTTGGCCGCAACGGCGGGCGCCACGAACACCGGCGGCGGGGGCGGCGTCTCCGCGCGGACGGCTGTCTTCTCGACTGGATGCGTCTTCTCCGCCGGCGGGGTCGCTTTCGCCACCGGAACGGCGGTCTTCACCACCGGGGGCGTCTTGTCACTCGGGGCACCCGTCTTTTCGACCGGGGTGGCGGCCTTCTCCGCGGGGGCGGCCGTCTTTACGGGGAAGGGGAAGTACCCCGCCGGGGCGACGCCGGACGGGTGCGGCGCGGCCGGGACGCCTGCCGGCGGCGGCGCCTTCACGGGCTGCACCATAACGGCTGGCACGACCGTGAACGGCGTCGTCGGCCTGTCCATCACCACCACGGCGGGGACGACCGAGCCGGGCGGCGGGGTCACTGCGGCACGGACGATGCCGAACAGGGTGTGGTCCGCGGCCGGCGACGGCGCCCCCACGGCGACCGGCGTCACGTGCTCCACGGCGCGGCGGGCCTCCGCCACCACCTTCTTCTCCTGCAGGTTCTCCGCGTGGTGATAGAACTCGGTCGGGCCGAGCGGCCGCTTCTGCGTCATGGGCGCTCCCGGCGCCGGCGGCGGGACGGTTTCGGTCGGCTTGGGCGGCGGCACGGGTTCGCCCTTGGGCGGGATCGGCTCGCCGTCGTGATGGATCGGCGCCTCGGGGGCCGGCACGACCTCGGTGTAGTTGGCCAGGCAATGGTTCAGCGCGGCCAGCGCCGCCGCCTTGACGCGCTCGGAATCCTCGGGCGGGTTGCCGTCCTCGGTGCTTCCCGACACAGTCAGCGTCAGCGCCTTCATGGTGGCGCGGTTGCAGCAGCAGCCGCGGCCCAGCGCCAGCGCCGCCTCCAGCCGCACGCACTCGTTGCGGTCGGCCCGCAGCGCGCCGATGAGGGCCTCCGTCACCTCCGGCCAGTAGTGGCAGTCGGCGCCGGCCATGTAGCGAACCGCCTCGCGCCGGGCGGCGGCGTCGGCCTCGTCCATCTTCAGCCGCGCGGCCGCACCCTCGGCGCTGTCCGGCGGCTTGGCCAGGTCGGCCGCGTTGATCGTCGGGCAGCACGGCCCGAGGAGGCCGCCGCTCATGGCGCCGACCGGCGCGAGCATGTTGTTGAGAAGTTGGCCGATCCGCGAATTGCAGATCTTGGCCTTACAGGCGGCGCACTGGTCCGCGCGGGGCGTGATCTGGTCCCAGATGTTGGGCGGCAGCGCCGCCGGCGGGGCCGGCGCGTTGACGGGGGCCGGCTGTGGCGCGATAGCCAAGCCGGGCGGCGGTGTGATGGCCGGCAGTCCTTGCCCCATCGCGGTGGAGGCCAGCAACGCCAGCGGCGCCAGCCCCAGGCAATACAGCTTCCATTGCTTCATGATTTCGATCCCCTCCTCCCGCGCCGGCGTCCTCGCCGGCCGCCTGCCCCCACGAGTGGGGGCAGGCGGCCGGCGAGGCGGCCCGGGCTATGAGTTCGCTCGATCCCCCAGGAATCGTCGCTCGCGCCTCGTGTTCCCGCGATTTCTTCGACCGGAGAAGACTTCCATCTTGACGGAATGCGCCGGTTACGCGCCTTCTTTGTTTTGAAGTGCTTTCAACGAAAACGCCGGGTCTGCACGGCGTGCGGCCCCGCCCCCTTCATGCGGCGCCTCCGCCTCAAGCCGCAAACCTCGCAAACGCGGATTTACCCGCTCTTTCGACACTTTGCTCAAAGCCGTCGCGGTCGGCGGGTCGATAGCATCAACGACCCGAATGAGGGCGACCGTCCGCGTGAGACCATGGAGATTCCACGGCGACGGGGCAAGGGGCGGAGTTCATCCGCCCCCGCTGTCCCGGCCCGTTGGAGGCGAAGGAGCAACGAATCATGAGCGGTACGCTGTTCAGGGAGTCCGGAGGCGGCTTCCGTATCTGGGCGGCCGGCGGCGTCCTGTTCGCCGCCCTGTTCGCCGTCACGTCCAGGGCGGAACCCGCCGCCGTCGTCCTTCCCGTCCCGACGGCCGCCGCCTCAACGGCCGCCCCCGCTGCTCCTTCGCCCCTCGCGCCTGCGCTGGCGGAGAAGGCGGAAGGCGTCGGCGACGTCGATGGGGCGGTTGTGCCGGCCGGCTGCGCCAGCTGTGCGGGCGGCTTGCTCGGCCTGCCGCCGACCGACCTCGGCGAGGTGAGCGGCTGTTCCAGCTGCGGTTGCGGCAGCAACGGCTGCGTGCCGGGTCACAAGCCCTGCGACTGCTGCTGCGACGCGACCGACGGCCCCGGCCGGTTCCTGTGCGGCCTCTACCAGTGCATCTGCTGCCCCGACCCGTGCTACGAGCCGCGCTGGTGCGCCCTGGCCGACGCGGCGTTCTTCCAGACCAGCGGCCCGCGGCCCGTCACGCAGATGGACCTGCGCTACGACCAGGGCTGGAACATGCCCTTCCCTGACAAAAGCGAGTTCTTTATGGCGCGATCTGACGGCATGGGCAAGGGGCCGAGGCAGAACGTGCCGACCATTTTTGACAACAATCTCGCCACCTATCGCGAGCTGCACATGGTTACGGAGGCCGCCGTCGGCCGGTTCAGCGCCTGGATCGATATGCCGTATGAGAACGTCTCCTTCAAGGAGTACCAGGGCGCCGCCGGCCTGGGCGACCTGAGCTTCGGCACGAAGTCGATGCTGCTGGACTGCGAGCTGTTCCAGTTCACGTTCGAGTTCAACACGTTCACGCCGACCGGCAACTTCACGCGCGGTCTGGGCACGGGCCACGTGTCGCTGGAGCCGGGCTTCCTGATGGCGCTGAAGCTGGCGCAGGAGACCTACCTGCAAAGCGAGCTGGCCTATCGCTTCCCGCTGGGCGGCGACCAGGCGTTCGAGGGGCCGGTCTTCCACTACCACCTGAGCCTGAACCAGCTGCTGTGCCACTGCGGGCACGACATCCAGTTGATCGGCACGGCCGAGTTCAACGGCTGGCAGTTCACCGGCGGCGAGTACACCGGCGCGGGCAGCACGACGGCCGCCCCGCTGGATCTGGCGGTGTCGTCGTCGCCGGCGGCCGAGGTGTTCAACATGGGGCCGGGCGTGCGGCTGGTGATCTGCGACAAGATCGACTTCGGCGTGGCCGGCTACTTCAACGTCAGCAGCGGCAGCATCGCCAAGGAGCTGCTGGAGGCGGAGTTCCGCTGGCGCTTCTGAGCGGGGCGGCGCGGGCGGGGAGACGGTGCGAGGCGGCGGGGAAGGGCGTGGGCCTTTCCCCGCCGCCTTGCTGCTTTCAACCCTTGGCGATCGGGAAAACAGGCGAACCCGATCCGCACGCCCCCGTCACGCCGCCGCCGGCGGCTGCTCCTCCGCCAGGGACAGCTTTTCCGTCGCCTCGTCGTACTCGAACAGGTCGCCGAATCGCGCCCAGTGCAGGAACGTTTGGAACACCCGGTCGTTGCTCTCCTGCGGCATGTGCAGCGCGATCAGGTCCCGCACAAAGTCGTCGTCGATTTCGCGCCGCGGCTGCTTCTTCAGCGCCTCGTACACGTCGCGGAACAGCCGCAGTCGCAACAGGTGCTGCCGCCACAGCGCCTGGCGATCCGGTGGGCTGGCCGTCACGAACGCCTTGCCGTCCGGCTCCAGCACCACCAGCCGCTTCGGCGTGTCCACCAGATCCATCATCTCCGCCGCCTTCACCACGTTGATGACGTGGCCGTACTCGCGGTTGGTGTCGCCGCCGATCCGGTAGATGTCTTCCTTGCCGCCGCGCGCGTCGAGGTACTCCAGGAGGCCGACCACCTCGCTTGGCAGCGCGGCCGGCAGCGGCTCATAGACCGCAGCCGGCGGCTGCGCGCGGCGCGGCCGGCACGTCCGGCATTTCGCTGTGCGTGATGACCTCGTGCAGCCGATCGACCAGATTCAAGAGCTGCGGCGAACGGTAATCGCGCGGCCGCGGCTGCTTGTTTTCGACGATGGTGCGCACCCGGCCGGGGTTGGCCGCCAGGATCACGATCCGGTCGGCCATGTAAGCCACTTCCTTGATGTCGTGACTGACAAGGAGGATCGTCGAAAGCCGTTGTTTACGGGCCGACCAGATGTCGAGGATTTCGGCCCGGAGGCTCTCCGCCGTCAGGGCGTCCACGTGGCTGAACGGTTCGTCCATGAGCAGGATTTCCGGGTCCACCGACAGGCCGCGGGCCATGCCGACCCGCTGTTTCATGCCGCCGGACAGCTCGCGCGGATAGGCCTCCTCGAAGCCGCTCAGGCCGACCATGCGGATGGCCTTGTCCGCCCGCTCATGCACCGGCGCCCCGGTCAGCCCCTCCGCCCGCAGCACCGTCTCAATGTTCTCCTGCACCGTCATCCACGGATACAGCGCGAAGCTCTGAAAGACGATGGCCACGCCGGGGTTGAGGCCCTTGAGCAGCTCGCCGTGATAAAAGACCTCGCCGCGCGTCGGCTTGATGAGGCCGGCGAGGATGCGCAGGATAGTCGATTTGCCGCAGCCGGACGGGCCGAGCAGCGCGATGACCTCGTTGGGCCGCACTGCCAGGTTGACATCCTGCAGGACGCGCAGCGGCGTGCCGCTGGGCTGGGGGAACTCGTGCCAGACGCCCTTCACCTCGCACAGGTCGGTCGTCATGGTTTCCCTCTTTCAGCGCGTGATGGAAAAGCGTTTATCCGCCAGGTGGTACAGCTGCCGCCAGACGAGACGGTTGAAAACGACGACCACCGTGGACATGATGAGCACCGCGGCCGCCAGCATGGCATAGTTGGCCGTCGGCTCGCCGCCGGCCTCGGCAGGCGCCTCCTCGCCAGCCACCGGGGAGGCCACGGTGGATTCGGGCGGCTTCTCTCCGGGGTGCTTCCAGCCGGCGGCCGCTTCCATGATATCCGCCCCCAGCCCGTGCGCCACCAGTCCCGAGCTGTCGAAGTCGTACTCCGCCAGGATGCTGGCGTTCCAGGCGCCGCCGGCCGCCGTCACCCAGCCCGTCACCAGATAGGGGAACAGGGCCGGGAAATAGAGGACCCGGAAGCGCTGCCAGCCGGTGATGTTATAGCTGCGAGCGGCCTCCTTCAGGTCGGCCGGCACCGCCATCGCCCCGGCGATCACGTTGAAAAGGATGTACCACTGCGTGCCCAGCAGCATCAGCAAGACGCTGCCCCATTCCAGCACGGTGGGGTCGTCCGTGCGGCCCCACAGCCCCTTCGCCGTCGCCTGGAGTCCCAGGATCACGATGGGGAAGAGCAGCGGCGATGGGAACGAGGCCAGCACCTGCACGACCGGCTGCAGCAGACGCGACAGCCGCGCCGACAGGCCAATGGCCAGCCCGGCCGGGATCGTCCAGAGCGTACCGACGGCGACGGCGATCAGCACCCGGCACAGCGTCCAGAGGGCGTCGAGGGCCAGCTTACCCCAGTCGGCGGGATGGTTGAACTCCAGGATCAGCTGGACGAGCTGCCAGCCGCCGTAGATCAGCACACCGACCAGGACCAGGAACAGCCCCCGCGACAGCCAGACCGCGACCGGCGATTGCCGCGTCGGGTCCACCACCGGGGCCGGCGCCGTATCGACGACCTTGCCCTCCCGCGCGCGGCGGCGAAACAGGCCGCCGATCGATTCGCCGAGGAAGCCGATCAACCGCGAGCGCCGCAGCCAGTCGAGAAACCAGGAGGTCGTCTCCTCCTGGGCGCCGCCTTCCTCGACGCGGAACTTCTTGGCCCAGGCCACGACCGGCCGCCACAGCAGCTGGTCCAGCGCCACGATCATCAGCACCATGGCCAGCACGCCCATCCCGATGGCCGCCCAGTCCCAGTTCTTGCCGCTGGAGGCGGCGTGAATGTACGAGCCAATGCCGGGCAGCCAGTACTTCTTGCCGCCGATCTCCAGGCCCTCGACGGTGGCCAGGAAGAACCAGCCGCCGGCCATGCTCATCATGCTGTTCCAGATCAGGCCGATCGTCGAGAACGGCAGCTCCACCCAGCGGAAGCGCTGCCACCAGCTGAAGCGGTAGACTGTGGCCGCTTCGTGCATGTCCATCGGCACCGACCGCACCGACTGATAGAAGCTGAACGTCATGTTCCAGGCCTGGCCGGTGAAGATGGCGATGATGGCCGCGATTTCCAGGCCGACATGGTTGTGGGGGAACAGGGCGACGAAGACGAGGATGAGGCTGGGGGCGAAGCCGAGGACGGGGATGCTCTGGAGGATGTCGAGCAGCGGGATCAGCACCCGCTGCGCCACCCGATCCTTGGCCGCCCAGTAGCCGTAGACCAGCGTGAACAGCAGGGACAGGACATAGGCGATCAGGCCGCGCACCAGGGAGTAGAAGGTGTAGAGCGGGAGGGAGCCGAAGGAGAGGTCGATGGTGGGTTCCACGGTTTCGCTGCGCGGCGTCCCCCACTCCCGGGCGGCGTTGAACAACCCCATGGCCAGGGCGACGACGACCAGCAGGAAGATCAGGTCGGTCCAGCCCATCTTGCGCGGCCGGGCCAGCCAACCCGCGGCGCCGCCCCACACCTTTCGGACGAACGGTTGATTCACGCATGCCTCGCGCAACGGGACGCCCCCACCCTCCCCTCCCGCGCTACGGGGGGAGGGGAGGATGGGGTGGGGGCTGCCCTTGTCATATGAATCGGCCCCGCCCGTTTCCCGGTCCACGAAGAAGCGCCGGAAAAAATCGTCGCCGCGCTCAAGAACACCGCCCGCCGCAGCCGATACAAGGGGGCCGAGGTTCGTCCGCCGTGTAATCGTGCGCGGCCCGGGACGAATCAAAGTAATCGGAGGAGGCCTCGCCGGAAACGGCGGCACCTCGAAAGGAGAGACGGCGTTGTAGGAAAAACGGCAATGAAGCGGAAGGGAGAAGCCAGATGTTCACGCGCGAGACGAATCCAGGGCTGGGCCGTTCGGGTCGGGTCCTGCCGCGTTTGGAGTGCCTCGAAGAGCGGTGCTGCCCGAGCAGCGTATCATTCTCGGTGAGCCACGTCCTGACCTTGCAGGGCGACACAAGCAACAGCACGATGATCGTCCAGGACGACGGTCATGGCGACGTGAAGGTGACGCTCAACGGTCACGTGACGTCGGTTCGCGGGGTCCAGGAGATCGTTCTCAACTCGAAAGGTGGGAGCGATACCATTGACTACACGCTCACGAACACCCTCACCACATCCGAACAGTTCAAGCTGAACTTGGGCACCGGGAACGACCGGGTCAACCTCAATTTCTCCAAGGGGGTGACAGCGCCCAGCCTGAACATCGACCTCAACGGCGGCGGCGGCGGCGACCGCACGATGTCCGTCGAGTTCGGCGCGATCACCAACACCGACCTGACGCTGGCGGCTCAGCTGGGCAGCGACTGGGACCACTTCTCCACGTCGTTCAACGGCGCGGTGAGCGGACATGCGAAGGTGAGCGCGAACGTGCTGGGAGGCGCGGGCTACGATGACGTGAACTTCAACGTCAACGGCAACATCGGCGCCCAGGCCCAGGTGAACGTGCAGGCCCGCCTCGGCGTGCAGGAAAACACGGCCCACGTCAATTACAGCGGCCAGCTGGACGGCAAGCTGTCGGTCAATCTGCAGGGCGGTTCTTCCTGGAACTGGCTGGAGTCGCACTTCAATCTCGCGCCGGGCAGCACCGGCTCGCTGGTGGCTCACGAGCTGGGCGGCCCGTCTGCCGACCTGCTGATCCTGATGGTCAACGACGCGGGCAGCCATCTGAAAAGCCTGAACGCGCTGATCAACGGCGAGGGCGGCCTGAACTCGGCGGGCAGCACGCCGAACGTCAAGGTGTATAACGCCCATTGAGGAAGGATGGACGGAGGGGAACAGGAACTCGCAGAGCGGACAGACGGCCCGGGATCGCGCGATCCGACCAGCGCACGACCCCGGGCCGTCGTGTTTTCGTTTGGGGGGCCGTCTCAGACGCGGCCGTAGATGTACTCGCTCATCAGGAAAATCGTCTGTTCGTGGTCGGCGGTTTCGTAGGCATTGAGGTCGCCGATGGAGATGACGCCGAGCAGCCGCTCGTCGTCGTCGCCGACGACGGGCAGATGGCGGACGCGGCGGTTCTTCATGGCCGACTTGGCCTCTTCCAGCGGCGTGGTCGGTGAGCAGCAGACGACCTCGACGGTCATGGCCTCGCCGATGGGCGTGCGCGCCGGATCGCGCCGCTCGGCCACCAGCCGCAGGATGTCGCGCTCGGTGAACATGCCGGCGACGCGCCCCTGATCGAGGACGACCAGGGCGCCGATCCGGTGTTCGGTCATCAGCTGGGCGGCCTGGAGCGCGGTCGCGCTCGCGCCCGTGGACCACACCTGCGAGCCTTTCTTCTGCAAAATCTCTCGTACTTGCGGCATAATCTCCTCCCTTGCTGGATGGCGGGGGCGTGGGAACGCCCCGGATAGGCGATCGTCACCCTTCGATGGACTTGAAACCTCGCCCGGCCCGAACGCCGGGCGAGGTTAGATAGGAGATTACCATTCGGGAAGGCGCGAGGAAAGGAATAAGTGAAAAAAATGAGCGGCCACGGAGCCATGCAAAGTCTGGACGTGCGCACACTGGCTGGCGCCCCGGCAGACGCGCTCACGCGGTTCGCAGAAACGAGAATTCCAGCCCGCGTTGAGAGATATGGAAAATGCGGAACCCCGCGGCCGCCAGCGCCCGAACCGCCCGAAGGGTCCTGGCCAGCCCGACCGTCGGAAAGTGGTGATGGAACTCGACCAGCAGCTGCCGAACCGGCACGCCAGACGACAGCAAATCGTCGATCACCTCGTATTCGCCGCCCTCGATGTCCATTTTGAGGATCTCGATAGGACGGCGACCGAGTTGATCCCAAATGGTGCACAGGCGGCGAACGGGCGCCATCACGGACGCTTCTTCCGCCCCGTCCGCGCCGGCCGCAACGGGCGTGAAGTTGACCGCTCCCGCCTTGCTCGGGGCGACGAAGCGGAGAACGCCGTCGTGGGCCGCCACGCCGTATTCGTGGAAGTGGAAGCCCGGCGGCAATGTTTGGGCGCGGACCCAGCGGACGGCGGCGGGCGTCGGATCGAAGGCGTGGACCTCGACGCCGAAACGGCGGATCATGGCCAAGTCCCAGGCGATGTTGTCGCCGACCCCGAAGGAACAGACGACGCTGTCCGGCGTGATTCCGTCTGGGCAGACGGTCCAGACGCCGGAGCGGGCGCCGTCGCGGACGGTCGGCACGGACAGCCGCGGCGCGACGCCGTGACGGGCGAGGCGGCGGCGGCGCCAGTAATCCTTCAGGATGCGCAGGACCATCGGGATTTCCCCGGCGGAGAATGGGCAACGGGCGAGATACCGCGTTGGGCGGGAGGATTCCAGGTCAACCCACTCGCCGTTGCGCCGACGCAACCTCGGCTTTGCCGCCGTCGCGGTTCGCGGTACACTGTCGGCCCCTGAGGAGGACGACGCATGGACGCAAACGGCGGGGCGCGGGTGGTGCTGGTCCACGACTGGCTGACCGGGATGCGCGGCGGCGAGAAGTGCCTGGAAGTGTTGTGCCGTCGCTGGCCGCGCGCAAACTCTACACCCTCCTGCACCGGCGCGGCGCCGTGTCGCCGGCCGTCGAACGGCTGCGGCCGCGGGCCAGCTTCCTCAACCGCTTGCCCGGCGTCCACGACTATTACCGATGGCTCTTGCCGCTGATGCCGGCCGCCGCCGCCAGCCTGTCCCTGCCGCCGTGCGATCTGGTCGTCAGCTTCAGCCACTGTGCGGCCAAGGGCGTCCGCGTCCCTCGCGGCGCCGTCCACGTCTGCTACTGCTTCACGCCGATGCGCTACGCCTGGCACATGCGCGACTCCTACTTCGGCGGCGCCTCGTTCCCCAACGGGAGTTTGGGAACGAGGCGCCTGCTGGACGGCGTGCTGGAGCGGCTGCGCCAGTGGGACCGGCGCACCGCGGCCGTCGTGACGCACTTCCTGGCGATCAGCAAGACGGTGCAGCGGCGCATCGACGAGTGCTACAACCGCGACAGCATGGTGATCTACCCGCCCGTCGATACGGACTTCTACTGTCCCGCCGAGGAGCCGGCGCCGCGCGAGGATTTTTACCTTGTCGTATCCGCCTTCGCTCCCTACAAGCGGCTGGATCTGGCGGTGAAGGCGTGCGAGCGGCTGGGCCGGCCGCTGGTGGTGATCGGCACGGGACAGGACGCGTCCCGGCTGCGGCGCACGGCGGGGCCGGCAGTGCGCTTCCTGGGTTGGCAGCCGGACGCGGCGATCCGCGACCTGATGCGGCGCTGCAAGGCGCTCCTGTTCCCCGGCGAGGAGGACTTCGGCATCGTGCCGGTGGAGGCGATGGCGTGCGGGGCGCCGGTGATCGCCTACGGCCGCGGCGGCGTCACGGAGACGGTGATCGGGCCGGGCGGCCGGCACGCGCCGACGGGGTTGTTCTTCGCGGAGCAGACGGCCGACTGCCTGGCCGACGCGATGACGGCGTTCGAGATGCGGCCGGACGAGTTCGCACCGGCCGCGGCGCGACGGCAGGCGCTGCGCTTCAACAAGCAACGTTACGAAGAGGAAATGGTCGCTTTCCTGGCCGGGGCGCTGCGACCGGCCGAGGCGGCGGCGCGGCGAGCGGCGTGAGACGGCTCGGAAAGAAGATTTCACCGCGGAGAACGCGGAGAGCGCGGAGAAAAGACGAGAGAAATACCAGAGGCGACCAACCTCCTCTGAACTCGCCTTTTGTCTTTTCTCTGCGCTCTCCGCGTTCTCCGCGGTGAGTTTCTTTCGCGCGGCGCCCCGAGGCATTGCGTCCCACCGGCGCCGGTTTTACGATAATGAGACGTAAGGCGAGGGGCGGGAAATACTTTACCCGTAGCCGCATTCGCCAGAATGCGGGCCGACAGCCATCCACCCGCATTCTGGCGAATGCGGCTACGGATATCATTCCTGCTGCCGCTCGCCTGAGCCGTCGCGCCGATGTTCCGCGAGGTTTCGGATGAGCCGCCAATACCCCGCTCTCCAGGGCGTCTACGCCGGCCGGGCGATCGACCTGCAAAACCTGCCGGTCCTGATCCAGTCCGTCGAGCGCCAGCCCATCCCGCCGGCCGAGTTGTCCCGCGCTCACGCCGATCTCTTCGCCGGCAACTTCGGGGAGCGGGCGCGGCGGCTCGAGCTGCTGCGCCAGAACCGCGACACCCTGGCCCTCGTGGACCGGCAGCACCGGGCGGGCGACATCGACTCGTTCCGCTACGGCAGCCGGCGCTACGACTCCGCCGACGCCCGCCGCATGTTGACAGGCATCGACCGTCAGCTCGACGAGGAAGAACGTTGGTGGGCGGACTTCGACCGGCGCGTCTTCCGCGTTCACTACCAGATGGCGCGCGACATGAGCGCCGAGGTCGCCCGTGACCTGCGGACGCGCTACGAATTCCAGCTGGGCTTGCAGGACGTGGAGCGCGAGGCGTCGCGGCGGCGGCGCATCCTGTCGCGGGTCGCATCCTTCGTCAACGAAACCGATGGACCGCTCTCCTACGCCGACTTCCACGAGGTGCGCGCGGAACTGCTGGAAACCTACGACGCCTTCACGAGTTGTCTTCACAAGGCCTGTCGTCTTCGGGCGCCGAACCTCAAGGGTCTGCCGCCCGACCAGCCGCTGGCCAACGTCCTCCTGTCCGAGACGCCGGTCCCGCGGCTCAAGCCGGTGGCGCAAACGGTGTCCGGGCGGTGGGTCCGCAAGTTCGCTCAGCAGCTGGATGAGATACGGGACCACGCCCGGCAGCTGCTGGGCGAGGCCCTGGAGGGGCTGCTGACGCGGCTGGCCTGGATCGCCCACGGCTGGGCCGAGGCGCTCACGACGCTGCCCGAGGTGGAAGAGGCGGCGCCGGTGGACGCGGACGAGACGCCCGGCGAGCGGGCCGGACACGAATCCACCCTCCAGCCGCTCGACGACGAACCGGAGTTCGAGCTGTCCGAGGAGGACGTGCTGACCGAGCCGCTCGAAGAGACGGAGCGGCCGGATGCAGAGTTGGACGAGGAACCCAACGAGGAGGAGTTCCAGCTTTCGGATCGGGACGTACTGGCCGAGCCGGAAGAGGCGGACGCGGACGTGGAGATCGAGGACATCGACCCCGACGACCACAACAACCGGCCGCGCCACTGGAGCGTCTGACGGAGGAAGGCCATGAATCGCGGCAAAGGGTGGTGGGGGACGGGGCCGTTGGTGGTCGGCGCGAGCGGCCTGCTGCTGATGGCGTTCGGGGCCGCGGGATTGCCGGATTCGGCGGAAATCAACGCCGCGGCGCACCAGGAAGCGGCGAAGCTCCAGGAGGAGTTGCACAGCGCCCTAAGTCAGCAGGACGTGGCTGTCGTTCTGCGGAACGCGGAGATGGAGGCGGGACCCGGTGAGGAGGGCAAGCCGGCCGTCAACCTGCGGTCCCTGGCGCCGCGGAACGAGGCGGAATCCGATCCCGGATGGATCGCCAGAGCAGGCGACGCCTATTACCAGGCGCGAAGCGACCACCGGGAGCCTCGGGGCGTTCTCGCCGGCCGCATTGCGTTCTACGGCGGCCTGATTCTGGTGTTCGCGGCCGGCGTCCTGCTGTACCGCCGCACACCGAACAGCGTCTACAAGGCGTGGTAGCACCGCGGCACAGCGGTTGCCTGTTGTATCCGTGAGGGTCCGGCGAACCATTCCCACTCACGGAGACGCATCATGGCGAAGCCGAATACACGCAAGAACGCCGACGAAATCATTCCCCCGGGCGCGACCAAGCAGGCGACCGAACGCGATGAGAACCCGCGCGGCCGGCCGCGGCACACGCCGCTGGACGACCGGGATGCTACCGGCGACAACCCGGACACGGGTCTGCCCGGCCCATTCGAGGAGGACGATTTCGGCGAGGAAGAAGGACCGCCCTACGCGGGCCATTCCGGCGGCGCCGTGGGCGGGACGCCGGCCGAGGGCCGCGTCCGGGGCGGCGAAACCGGCGGCGGGATCGCGCCGCAGCGGGGGACGCGCGACGTGGACAGCACCGTCGGCGAAGAGCCGTGACGGCGGCGCCAGCGGTTACTTCTCGATAAGTAATGCACTCTTGGCTTGCCATTTGCGGTGTCCTCCTACATGAGGAGCAACGGCTCACCTGCGGAACTTGAACACCGACGCCTCCTGGCTTCCCTGCGCGTCTGCGAAGGCTACTCCACCACAGAGGTCGCCGACTTCCTCGGCGTTGATCCCAGCAGTGTGCGTCGCTGGCTGACGGACTTCCGCCGGCACGGCGTCGCGGGCCTGTCCGCTCACCTTGTCCCTGGTCGCCCGCCCAAACTCTCCTCCACTCAGGAGAAGATCGTGCGCCGCTGGTTGGCAGACAGCCCGAGCCAGCACGGTTTCGCCACGGAACTGTGGACCGCCCCGCGCCTGGCCTGCCTCATCGAGGAGGAGTTCGCTGTCCACTTCCACCCCAACTATCTGGTCGCCTGGCTGCGGCAGCGGGGCTACACGCCCCAACTGCCACGCCGCGTGCCGCGCGAACGCGATGACGCGGCCATCGCCCGCTGGTTGTCGCTGGACTGGCCGCGCATCAAGCGACAGGCATGTCGGCGTCGCGCCTGCCTGGTTTTCATGGACGAAAGCGGCCTGCTCATGGCCCCGCTCCGCCGCCGCAGTTGGGCGTTGAAGGGGCAGCCGCCGCCGATGAAACAGAAGGGCCGACACCGGGAGAAGGTCTCCGTGGCCGGAGCGTTGTGGCTGACGCCAACCCGCGAGCGCTTGTCCCTGGCCTTTCACACGCTGGTCGATGGCTACTACACCAACGTAGAGGTGGCGGAGTTTCTCGATGGTGCGGTGCAGTGGCTGGACGGCCCGATCACGGTCATCTGGGACGGCGGTACGATGCACCAGGGGAACCCACTGACCGACCTGGTGCGTGCGTCGCAGGGGCGCTTGACTCCTGGAGCGTCTGCCGGCCTACGCCTCGGAGTTGATGCCGATGGAGCAGGTGTGGGCCTGGCTGAAGTACGACCGGCTGTGCAACTTCACGCCGGCGGACGCCAACGACCTCAACGAGGCGATCATCCGTGAATTGGACCCAATCCGCGACGATCAACACCGCCTGCGGAACTTCTTTCATGCCTCGAAGCTCCCCTTGCCGCGTGCATTACTTACCTGAGAACCGATAGCCGCGACGCGTCGTCGGAGCGCTCCGCTGGCGCGTCGCGGCTAACCGCTGGCGCGTCGCCGCTAACCGTCAATTCTCCCCCTTGGTGTAGACGATGATCGCCTTCGATTTGAGCTTATTGACGACGCGCTTCATCTCCGTTTGAGCGATCTCGTTCGTCAGCTTTTCCTTGATCTGCTTCTGCGTCTTCTCGTCGAGCGGCGTCGGCCCCTCGTACTCGCGGTGGACGACGCGGACGACGTGGAAACCCCGCTCCAGCTCGACCACGGCCGTCTCGCCGTCCTTGAGCTGGAACAGGACGTTTTCGATCTCCGGCGGCCGGATCTCCCCGCGCTTGGCGCCGATGCCCGCGCCGTGACGGAAGGCGCTGTCGCCGTTGTCGTACTGCTCGGCCAGTTTGGCGAAGTCCTCGCCGTTGCGGGCGCGCTCGGCCAGCTCCTCCGCGAAGCGGCGGGCGTCGGCCGGCGTCGGATGCTTCTCCGACACCAGCACGAACAAATCCTGCCACTGCACGCTGTCGGGCCGGTGGAAATCCTCGGGGTGCTTGTCGTAGTACTCGAAGATCTGCCGCGGCCCGATCTCTTCGATGAAGGGGTGGACGTTGCTGCGGAGATACTCCAGCGCCATGAAGTTGCGTTCCCACAGACGGCGCTGCATTTCGAGAGAAACCCCCTGCTTCTGGAGATATTCGCGGAGATCGTCCTCGGTCTTGAAGTTGCCGGCCTTCATCCAGTTGCGCAGCATCGTCTTCTCGAACTGGTCGGAGGCCTCCTCCTTGAGCTTGTCGATGTTCTTCTTGCCGACCTTCTCCAGCTTGGCGAAGGCGTCCTGGAGGACGACCTCGCGCTCGATGAGCTGAGTCAGCGCCTGGTTCCAGATTTCGGCGCGGCGCTGGGTGCGTTCCGGCTCCGGCAGCTCGCGGGCGGCCATGAGACCGGGATAGGCGGCGGCGAGGACTTCTTCGTTGAGGATGACCTGATTGTTGACGGTGGCGCCGACGCGGGCGGCCGGCTGGCCGACCACGAGATCGGCCGGCGCGGCCTGCGGCAGCGATTCCGGCGGCTTGAACGGCTCGCCCTCCGGGTTCTGCGACCGGCTGATGCTGGCGGGGGGACGCGGCGGCGTGCTCGGATCCTGACTCGTCTCGGTTCGCGGCGGCAGGATCGCCGGTGAAACGCCGTCGTTGGCGCCCCAGCGCGGCTGGGCCGAACACCCGCAGGCCGTCAGACCCAGCGCGACCAGCGCCGACGCCGTCCGCAACCACTTGCTCATCCCGCGACCCTCCGGCGGGCCGTGAACGCACGGCGCCGCCACGGCGCCCGGCGCGATTCCCTCCCCGCGAGTGCGGCGGACTATATCGCGGGAGGGCCGCCGTGCAAGACGACTTTGCGGCCGTTTCCTGCGAATCGGCATTGCAGTTGCCTCCCCCATCCCGCGGGTTTCCTCACCCACGGGACGCATTCATGACGAGCCTCAAGTTCCTCGGGCGCCTGCTCCGGGACACTTTCAACAACTTCCTGGCGGATCGCACGCTGCGCATGGCCGGCGCCCTGGCGTACTACAGCGTCTTTGCGATGGCGCCGTTGATCCTCATCGCTATCGGCGTCGCCAGCCAGTTCTTCGACAAGCAGGCGGCGCGCGAGCAGATCCTCGACGAGATCCGCGACACCGTCGGGCCGTCGGCGAAGGAAGCGCTGACGAAGATCCTGCAAGACGCCGGCAGCGCGAACAACGGGGTCGTCGCAACCGTGATCGGCGTGGTGCTGCTGCTGGCCGGCGCCTCGGGCGTCTTCGCCGAGCTGCAGGACGCGCTGAACAACATCTGGCAAGTGAAGCCGAAGCCCGGTCTGGGCATTTGGGAACTCATCAAGAACCGGCTGCTGTCGGTGACCGTGGTGCTGGGGACCGGCTTTTTGTTGCTGGTGTCGCTGGTGCTGACGGCCGTGCTGGCGGCCCTGGGAAACTGGATGGAACGCCACCTGCCCGGCTCGACGTGGATCTGGCACGTTCTGAACAGTCTTTTGTCGCTGACCGTGGTGGCGCTGCTGTTTGCGATGATCTTCAAGATCCTGCCGGACGCCAAGATCGACTGGCGCGACGTGTGGATGGGCGCGGTGGTGACGGCGGTGCTGTTCACGATCGGCAAGGCGATCATCGGCTTCTACCTCGGCAACAGCGACCTCGACAAGACCTACGGGACGGCCAGCTCCATCGTCGTGCTGCTGACGTGGGTCTACTATTCGGCGCTGATCCTGCTGTTTGGCGCCGAGTTCACGCACGTCTACGCCCTGGCCACGAAGCGGCGCGTGGAGCCGATGGACCACGCGACCGCGGACAAGGCGAGCCGGGTCGCGTAAGAACCCTCCGAAGAAATGAGGAAAGTCCGGCGAGCCCGCAGCGCCAAGCAATCCTCACCCCGTTCCGCGGCGATACCGCTGCCAGAACGGGGTGAGAACCGGCGCGAGGCCTCAATGGAGGTTGGCTCCCACGAGTGGGATGGAAGTGCGCTGCGCGGATGCCCTGACGCCCCGGGATGGTGACCTCAACCCGGTACTTGGGCCCGAGGTCCAGCGCCCACGGGAATGCCTATCCTATCGGTGCGGGGCCGCGGGTCGAGGTGGCCGCTCGTGCCTTGGCGCTTCGTGCCCGAAAGCAAGCTTGGTCCCGGGAGTCTGCGACGACCGCATTGGCGACACGCCGCGGCGTGTTCCCGTTGGAGAGACTGCCTCCGTTACGCACTCCCGCGCCCGCGGCCCCTTCGCCCGTTGACCACCCGCACCCTCATCCCGAGGTCGCCATGACGCCACGCTTTCGCCAAGACGGTCGTATCGTCGCCTCCCCTGAGCCGCTGCGGGTCACCAACCCGCACGCCGCCGGCATCAACGTCCATGCGGCGCACCACTACGTCGCCGTGCCGCCCACGGCGGTGACCGCCGACCCCGCCAACCCGGCTGCCCACCTGCCGCCCCACGTCCGCGCCTTCGGCGCCTGCACCGCCGACCTGGAGGCGCTCGCCGATTGGCTCCAGGCCTGCGACGTCACCACGGTGGCGATGGAATCGACCGGCGTCTACTGGGTGCCGCTGTTCGAACTGTTGGAGCGGCGCGCTTTGCGGTCTATCTGGTCGATCCGCGGCAGACACGGCACACGTCCGGCCGGCCCAAGAGCGACGTGCTGGATTGCCAATGGATTCAACGGCTGCACAGCTACGGGCTGTTGAGCGCGTCGTTCCGGCCGGAGGATCAGGTGGTGGTCCTGCGCGGTTACCTGCGGCAACGGCAGATGCTGATCGGCTACGCCGGCCAGCACGTCCAGCACGTGCAAAAGGCGTTGGAGGAGATGAACGTCAAGTTGACCGAGGCGGTCAGCGACGTGGTCGGCGTGACGGGCCTGGCCATCCTCCAGGCGATCCTGCGCGGCGAACGCGATCCTCGGGAGTTGGCGAAGTTGCGTCACGAGCGGTGCCGGCGGACGGAGGCGGAATTGGCGCGGGCCTTGCAGGGCAATTGGCGCGAGGAACACTTGTTCGCGCTGCGTCAGGCGTTGGCGTTGTACGAGTGCTACCACGCGCGGCTGCACGAGTGCGACGCGCAGGTCGAAGCCTACCTGGGGACCTTCACGGACAAGAGCGGCGGCCGGCCCCTGCCGCCCAAGCCTCGCAAGCGGGGCCGGGCGGCGAACGAAGCCCGTTTCGACGTGCGCGGTTCGCTGTTCCGGCTGGCGGGGGTGGACCTGACGGCGATCGAGGGCATCGACGCGGCGACGGCCTTGGTGGTCCTCAGCGAGTTGGGCACGGACCTGAGCAAGTTCCCGACGGTCAAGCGGTTCGTCAGTTGGCTGGGGCTCTGTCCGCAGCACCAGGGTTCGGCGGGGAAGATCAGGAGCCGGCGGGTGCGTCGGGGCTCCAACCGTGCGGCGCGGGCGTTTCGCCTGGCGGCGCAGGGCTGCCACCACGCCAAGACTCGTTGGGGGCGTTCTACCGGCGGATTGCGGCGCGGGCCGGGGGCGGCAAGGCGGTGGTGGCGACGGCGCGGAAGATCGCGGAGCGGGTGTACCGCCTCTTGAAGTACGGCGAGGCATACGGCGTCAGGAGCAGGGGGCCTGTGAGGAGGCGTATCGATTACGCCAGGTGAAGGGCCTGGCGCGGAAGGCGGCGGAGTTGGGCTATCGTCTGGAGCCGGCGGCGCCGTGGCGCGTCCCAACGCGACCGCGGCCCGACGGTAGGCGTGCCAGCAGTCCCAACGACGATGCGGGCAGATCTCGGAAAGCGCGCAGGAGGGGTTGGTACGCGCACGACCGTGTATAATGTTCTTTACGTCTGTGTTACGTCCGCAATTCTCGAAGAGAGTTCCTGGAGAGGGCGAGCAGGCGGTCTCGCCCTTGCTTGGCGCTGCGGGCTCGCCTCGTCACGCGCGGCGTGATCCTCCTCCCTCGCTGTCCATATAAAAGTACCGGGAGTAAGTTCAGGGAGAATGCGGCCGCGCGCCGCCTGGCGAGAGAGCAATCTCATGGATTGGTGGTATTACGTTCTCGCGGCTGCGGCCGGCGCCATCGGCGTCCTCGTCATGTTGTTCCTGATGCTGCTGGCCGCCGGGGGCGGCGGCCTGTCGCGGTGGGGGCTGGCGCGAACCGCCTTCCGTCGGACGCTGGCCGATCCCGCGTTCGCCGCCAAGGTGCGGGACCTGATTACGCCCCCGCCTCCCCCGCCGCCGCCGAAGAAATCCGGCGCCCCGCTGCGTCTCCTGACGCTGTTGCAACGCAAGGGTCGATTGCTGGATTTCCTTCTGGAGGACGTGCAAGCGGCGACCAACGAACAGATCGGGGCCGGCGTGCGCGAGCTGCACAAGGAAGCGCAGGCGGTGCTGAAGGAGCATCTGGTGCTGGAGCCGGTGATGCCGCAGGCCGAGGGCGACACGGTGGAGGTGCCGCCGGGATTCGACCCGTCGGCGATCCGCCTTACCGGCAATGTGACGGGGCAGCCGCCGTTCCGCGGCGTGCTGAAGCACCACGGCTGGCGCGTCAAGGACTTCTCGCTGGCCGCTCCGCCGGAGGGCCAGGACGAGTTCGTCGTGGCGCCGGCGGAAGTGGAATTGCCATAAGAAAGATCTCACGCAAAGACGCAAAGAGGCAAAGAAGAGAAGACGTAGGGTTCGAGACCGGCGCGCCCGGAAGTCAATTCTTGTCTTCTTTGCCTCTTTGCGCCTTTGCGTGAGATCTCCTGCACAGGAGCAAGCCGTGATGGCGTCGCGTTTCGTCGTGGGCGTCGATCTGGGGACCACCAACAGCGGCGTGGCCTACGTCGATACCGGGGCCGCGGAGGCGGCCGACGGGCGCTCGGCGGACCTGCCCGTGCCGCAGGTCGTCGGGCCGGCGAGCGTGGCCGATCGACCCCTTTTGCCCTCGTATTTGTACCTGCCTGGGCCGGGCGAAGTGCCGGCCGGCAGTCTGAAATTGCCGTGGGACGCGAACCGGGATTACGCCGTCGGCGAGTTCGCCCGGCAGCAGGGGGCCTCGTGCCGACGCGGCTGGTGTCGTCGGCCAAGTCGTGGCTGTGCCATCCCGGCATCGACCGCAAGGGGCCGGTGCTGCCGTGGAAGGGGCCGGAAGGCGGCCGCCGCCTCTCGCCGCTGGAAGCCAGTACGCTCTACTTAAAACATCTCGTTGAGGCGTGGAACTATCAGCTGGCCCGCGACCTGCCCGAGCACCGGCTGGAACAGCAGGAAGTCGTGCTGACGGTGCCGGCGTCGTTCGACGCGGCGGCCCGCGAATTGACCGTCGAGGCGGCGCGGGCGGCGGGGCTGGAGAACGTCACGCTGCTGGAGGAGCCGCAGGCCGCCTTCTATGCCTGGATCGAGGCGAACGGCGACGCCTGGCGGAAGCTGGTGAAGGTCGGCGACGCCGTGCTGATCTGCGACGTGGGCGGCGGCACGACCGATCTGACGCTGATCGCGGTCGGCGAGGAGACCGGCCGGTTGGAGCTGACGCGCGTGGCCGTCGGCGAGCATCTCCTCATCGGCGGCGACAATATGGATCTGGCACTGGCGCACGCCGCGGCGCGGGCCTTCGCCGAACGCAAGATCAAGCTCGACTCCGGGCAGATGCTCCAGCTGTGGCACAGTGCGCGGGCGGCCAAGGAACGGCTGTTCGCGGACGCCGCGCTGAAGAGCGCCCCGGTGACGGTCCTGGGTCGCGGCAGCCGCGTCATCGCCGGCACGATCCAGGGCGAGTTGACGCGGGAAGAAGCGGAACAGGTGTTGATGGAGGGTTTCTTCCCGGACTGCAAACCGGACGCCGAGCCGCTGCGTCAGAAGGCGGTCGGCTTGCAGGAGCTGGGCCTGCCGTACGCCGCCGACCCGGCCGTAACGAAGCACCTGGCGCAATTCCTCCATCGGCACTCCGAAGCGTTGGTGGAAAAACTCCCGGCGAAGGGCAAGCGGAAGGCGACGGCGGGTCCAACGGCGGTGCTGTTCAACGGCGGCGTGTTCAAGGCGGACTCTTTGCGCCGGCGCGTGGCGGAGGTCTTGAACCAGTGGGCGAAGTCATGGGGCGGCGGCGACGTGAAGGTGCTGCCGGGCGGCGACCTCGACCGGGCGGTGGCGCGGGGGGCCGCCTATTACGGCATGGTGCGGCGCGGCAAGGGGGTGCGCATCCGCGGCGGCGCGGCCCAGGCGTACTACGTCGGCGTGGAGACTTCCCTGCCGGCCGTGCCCGGGGCGCCACCGCCCTTTAAGGCGTTGTGCGTGGCGCCGTTCGGCATGGAGGAGGGGACGGAAGCGGACGTACCGGGTCAGGAGTTCGGCCTGGTGGTGGGCGCCCCGGCCGAGTTCCGCTTCCTCGGCTCGACGACGCGCCGCGGCGACGCGGTCGGCACGATGGTGGACGAATGGGAGGGCCAAATCGAGGAATTGAGTCCGCTGGCGACGACGCTGGCGGCGCCGACCGGCGAAGGCAAGCTGGTCCCGGTGCATCTGCACAGCAAAATCACGGAGATCGGCACGCTGGAGGTGTGGTGCATCAGCCGCGACGGGAAGCAGAAATGGAAGCTGGAGTTCAATGTGCGGGAGAGGGCGGAGTGACGCACGAGCAGAGGTGAGCGGATGGCGAAAGCGCACGAAGCCCGGGATGACTACCGGTCGGTAGTCGAGCCAGTCTGGTTGGCGCTCCACAGCAGCTGGGACGACTGCGGCCAGGAGTTTGTGCGGCTATTTCGGGCGATTCGGCCTAAGATTGGGCATCTGTACGCCGCCCATTGGTGTCAATCAGAAGTCTGTAACGGTGGATTCCACCAGTTCTTCTTCAACACCACCGGCATCCTTGCCCTGGAGGCGGTCGCGGGATTCCGGGCCATCGGACTCGCTAGCCATGGAATTCTTTGGCAGCCCGTACCCACGGCAGCGCACCGCTCGCCAGGAGGTCATGCCAACCCGGCAAGGGCGGCGGAGGAGTGGCGATCCCTTCTACTTGTTGGACAAGCAGTTCTACGAGTGGGTGGACCGCTGGGATGATGCGGCGGACGCCTATGCGGCGCGAGTGAGGATATAGAGGCAGCCATTTGCTGCGGCGCCCGCGCCGGAGAGGGGTTGTCCCACCGGTGGGACAACCCCTCTTGCATTTTTCGGGCGGCGTGGAAGAATGAGACGGAAAAGGAGGTGGAAAATGGACATGTTAACACGAAAGACAGACGGCAAAGCCCGCCTCACGCTTCCCGGCGATTTCGCCAGCTGCCTTGTCACAATCGAGCGCCAAGGCGACGAGCTGCGCGTCCGCAAAGCTCAGAAAGTCGTCGCCCGCCGTTACACGTTCAAGCAGCTCATGGCCGGCGTGACCAAGGAGAACATGCACGCGGCAATCAAGACTGGCCCTCCCGTCGGCAAGGAGTCCCTGTGAGCAAGCGCCAGTACGTCCCTCGCCGGGGCGACGTCATCCGCCTCGACTTCGACCCCCAAAAGGGGCACGAGCAAGCGGGCCGCCGGCCGGCGCTTGTCCTGTCGCCGACCGACTACAATCGGACGGTCGGCCTGGCCGTGGTCTGCCCCATCACGAATGAAAAGAAAGGCTACCCGTGGGAGGCCGAAATCCCGGACAACAACTTCGTGTCGGGCGTGGTCCTTTCGGACCAGATGAAAAGCCTTGACTGGCGGGAGCGTCGCGCGGAGTTCGTTTGCACTCCCGCCGAAGGCGTTCTTGAGGACGTGGTCGAAAAGGCGGTGGCTTTGCTCAGCCCGGAGGAGGAATGAACGGCGCGGCCCTCGGAGGCGCCGACCGGCGAGGGCAAGATGGTCCCGGTGCATTTGCACAGCAAGATCACGGGGATCGGCACGCTGGAGGTATGGTGCATCAGCCGCGACGGCAAGCAGAGGTGGAAGCTGGAGTTCAACGTGCGGGAGAGAGGGGAGTGACGGAGCCATCTTACTTGCGGAGAGTGGGAAATCGGGTAGATTGGCCGACGAGGCGCGATCGAATCGCAGGTGGAGGCAAGAGCGATGTGCATGATGGTCTACATCGCATCCGATTATCTTCTGCCGACGTGGAAGTGGGACCGAGCGAGTTCCCGCTTCCATGTCACGGAGTTATCCGCCGGCGACGAGTCGGTTCGCCGGCACTTCTCCAAACCGTGCGTGTACTGCGTCGGGTCGCATGAGGGCTGCGGGTGCGGGTTCCAGTACGGCCAATATGTGGGTTTCGAGGAGGATGCCGGTGAGCAAGCCGCGGCCCATGACTCTCGCCGACGGCTGGCCGATTTCCTGGCTGTTGGGCTCCAGCATCAGTTGGAGGTCGAGTTGTTCGTGTGCTGGGACGGCGATCAGGCGGCCCAGCCGGAGCATCGCGAGCGGGTCCGGCCTGCGGACCTTTTTCGGATTCGGACCTTCTTCCGCGAGAAGGAGTTGCTGGTAGTGTCAGAATCCTGAGCGTGACGTTCGGCGGTTTGGTTGAGAGGCAACCATGCGAAACGAATTCACGGCGGTCATCGAACGCGAGGACGAGCGGTACATCGCGTACTGTCCGGAAATCCCCGGCGCCAACGGCCGGGGTCAAACCATCGAGGAATGCCGAGCGAGCCTGGCGGACGCCATTGCCCCGATCCTGGACGACCGACGGGAAGAAGGACTGCGCGGCGTCCCCCCCGACGCGATCCGCGAGACGGTGACGGTCGGATGATTTGTGTCCAATCAGGCGGAGAGCAGAATCGGGTCGCCGCGACACTAGCGCCTGGGCGTCCGGGCTTTGGCGCGTGCTTCGGCCCTGCGCGGATT
Source organism: uncultured Planctomycetaceae bacterium (assembly GCA_963823075.1). GTDB lineage: Bacteria > Planctomycetota > Planctomycetia > Gemmatales > Gemmataceae > UBA4732. The sequence continues at coordinate 359,459 of CAWGKE010000007.1, read as the reverse complement.
GTACCGCAAGGGCAGCCTTGATTCGAGGGAAGGGCGGAACGGGAGAGGTCGTTGCGATGTTTGCGAAGCCCCTGATTTCCGGTCTCAAGGGATGAACGGAAATGGGCCATTCCGCAGACTCCTCGCAACTCCCTCCCGAATTCGCGTCAAGGCGCACGATGGCCGTGCTTTTCGGAGCATCTCGGGTATAATACGTACAATGTGGGACGAAGCCGCCCCACTTCCCTCCGTCCCGTGGAGAACGATCCATGACGGCTCAGGCGGCGGAAGATGGATCGGTGGACATTCTGATCGCCGAAGACGACGTCCTCGTGCGTCAATCTCTGCGCCACCTCCTGGAAAAGGCGGGGTATCGCTGTTCCGAAGCAGAGGATGGGGGGAAGGCGGTCGATTTGGCCCGGCGGCGTCCCCCGCGCTGCGCCATCCTGGACTTGTCCATGCCGGTGCTGGACGGCTTCGCGGTCGCCCGTGCGCTGCGCCTGGATCTGCGCACGCGAGGCATCCACATCCATTGTCTTACGGCGCGATCGGACCCAGGGGCGCGCGAAGAAGCGACCCAAGCCGGCATCGAGACCTACTTGACCAAGCCGCTGGATTTATCGTGCCTGCTCCAACTCGTCCACGACCAACTCACGCTGCCGGACCTGCTCCAGGCGTCGGGCTTGTCCCTCGCGGCGGCGCGGGAACAACTGGACTGCTGGGAGAGCTGCGGATACGGCGGGTTGGAAGTGGCTTACCGCGAAGGGCAAGGATTCACCGTCCGGTGCGTCCGACCCCCGGTGCATTGCGAAATGACATAATCTCGGCGCCTTCCCGTTGACGGAGGCCATCGACCCCGGGGCGCACTGTCTTCCCACGGCGCCGCGTCCCCTCCTCCGGTCCACAATTCGTCGAGCCAGGATCCCAGCCACGAACCCCGTGACCGATCGCACCCCGCGTTGCGGTGACCGGCCAATGCCCGGCTGGCACGACCGACTCCTCAACGGAGGGAAACTATATAATGGCCCAAGCCACTTGACGCTGGCCGGAGTGGCGCCGAATATAATCCGGGTTGTTGCACCGCGCAGCTGCAACGGGGCGAGGCGTGGGGCTTGTCGGCTATGATCCCACCGTAGGAGTTTCCTTCCTTGCGAAATCCCCCGCCGCTCGCAGCAGGAGGAGAGCCTTCCGCCCGCCGCCCCTTAGCATCCGACCGGCGACGGAGACGAGATTTATGATCAGTGACAGCGGGCAAGTCGCCTGCGTGGACCCTGCGGTGGCGCTGGCCTTCCTCCACGGCAAGGCCAGCAACCGTAAGCTGCGCCTGTTCGCCTGTGCGTGCTGCCGCCTGGTCTGGTCGCTGCTGCCGCCCAAGCCCAGCCGCGCCCGCGTCGAGGCCGTGGAACGTCAGGCCGACGGCGGGACCACCGTTCCAGCCCCTCGGGCGGCGGATCGTCCGGCGCCGCGGCCGGGAGACTCGCCGGCCGTGCATGCCGAAATCGCATCCATATTCGCAGGCTGCAATGACGCCTTCGCCGCGGCGCTCGTGGCCTCGGCCATGGCCGAGCGAGCGGACCCGCAGCTGGCCGGCCGCCGCGCCCAAGCCGCGCTGCTGGCCGACATGTTCGGGCGCCCCGCCCTCCGCTTCAATCCCCGTTGGCGGTCGTTGGAGATCGCGGCGCTGACCCAGGCCGCGTACGACCGGCGCCACTTCGAGAACCTGCCCCGTCTGGCCGACCTGCTGCAGGCCGCTGGCTGTACCGACCGTCTGCTCCTGGAGCACTGCCGATCACGCGGGGAACACGTGCGCGGCTGCTGGGCCTTGGATCTGATTCTGGGCAAATCCTGACAGACCCACGATGGGCCGACGTTCGCTGGACGACGGCCTGGATAGGCCCCTCCGAATCCTCGGCGACACGAGGAAAGCCTGTCCGCGGCGACACGAGGAAAGCCTGTCCGCCGCCTTTCCGGTTCGTGCGCGCCGGTTATTCCATACCCGAGGGTGCGGCTCTTTTTTCCTGGGGGCGTTTTTTTCGCTTGCAATGGGAACTGTAACCCTTACAATCGCATATGTTAACCTGGCTTGCCGTGTTACGTGGTTCGCAGTTGGCTTGACGAGCAGGTTCAATGGGGAGCCGCTAGTTTTCTTCCGGATTCGTGAGCATCCGCCTCCTTCCGTCCTGCCTCCTGAGTCATCTGTTACGACTCTGCTGAATGCGCACCGGTTGACCTTCTGACCAACGGAAGGCCGGCGAAACGGCGTGGAAATTGCGTACCTCGTTTCGTGAGCAATCCGACGAACGCTCCTTCGACGAAAGGAGCCAAAGTGATTACGAGGTCATCAGGCCACGACCCGATGGCGCGCGTGCATCCGAGGAACCTTCCTTATGAATCCGTCCAAGAACTCGTTTCCCGCGGTCCAACATCGTGCAGTCCGCCGGAGCCTCGCGGCGGCGCCCTTACTGGCGCTGTTCGCCGCGGCGGCTTTCGCAGCGCCCGCCCGTGCGTCTTACGAAACCGCCACTTTTTCCAACGTCGATCCCGGCCAGATCGTCACGATCACGTTCAGCGGGAACTCGGCAACCGGGTGGGCGGGGGTCTACAACTTCATCAACGGCAGCGGAGGGTTGACGGGCAGTTTCGAGTCCTTTTGCATCGACGTCAGCCAGGACATTTTCGCCGGCCAGACGGTAGGGTTCGACAAGTCCTCGCTTGCGAACGCGCCGAACGACGGGAACTCCAACCCCGGCATGGGCGCACTGAGGGCCAGCCTGATCGCCGAGCTGTGGTTCAAGGATCGTGCGCTGATCGGGACGAGCGATACGAACGCCGCCGCCTTTCAGATTGCCATCTGGAAGATCATCAACGAAACCCAAGCGGCGGACATGACCGATGTCACGCAGGGGAGTTTCACCGTTAGCGGCCCGAACGCCACCCTGAAGCAGGCCAATGCGTGGCTGTCGGGCATTGCGCTCGACGGCAGCGGGCCCCAGGCCGGCGGCCTTATCGCCTTGACCAACCCCACATATCAGGATTATGTGGTCCAGTCCGTCCCCGCGCCTCCCGGCATGGTTCTCGGCGCCAGCGCGGCCGCGACTCTCTTTCTTGCCTTGGTCTGGCGGCGCCGGAAGTTGCTTTCCGTCGCCTTCGGTGGATCGGCCCACCGCGGTCAGAACTGAGGGCGTACGGCCCATACCATGAGCAGATATGCGTAAGCCCCAGCGGTTGGGGCCGCGGCGGCCGCCGACCTAACGGCTGCTTTTCCGCCGTTCTGCATCCGTGACCTCCCGGCTTTCTTCCTGGCAATCCTGCTTATCGAGGGCGTTATGATCTTGCGCGGCGTCATCCTGGCGGGCGGCAAGGGATCTCGGCTGGGCGAGCTGACCAAGGTGACGAACAAGCACCTGCTGCCGGTGGGGTCGTATCCGATGGTCTACCACCCGTTGAAGAAGCTGGTGGGGGCAGGCGTCCGCGACGTTTTGCTGGTGTCGGGCACCGAACACATGGGCGATTTCGTCGAGTTGCTGGGGTCCGGCCGCGACCACGGCTGCGGTCTGACCTACCGAGTACAAGACGAGGCGGGCGGCATCGCCCAAGCCCTGGGCCTGGCCGAGCTGTACTGCCGGGAGGCCCACTGCCTGGTGGTCCTCGGCGACAATATCTTCTTCGACTCCCTGGCAGACCTTGCCGCTGTGGCGTCCAGCCGGCCCGACCACGCCTGGGTTCTGCTCAAGCAGGTGCCGGACCCCCAGCGCTATGGCGTGGCCGAGGTGCGCGACGGGACGGTCGTGGGCATCGAAGAGAAACCGAAGAAGCCGCGCAGCGATTACGCGGTGGCAGGGGTGTATCTGTACCCGCCGGACGTGTTCGAGGTGATCCGGTCGCTGCGGCCCAGCGCCCGGGGCGAGCTGGAGATCACGGACGTGAACAACCACTACCTGCAGCAGGGCCGCCTGTCGCACCGCCCGCTGGGGGGGTACTGGACCGACGCCGGCACCCTGGAGTCGCTGGCTCACGCCAACCAGCTGGTCCGATCCCAGCCGCCGGAGTATTGAAGCCCGGCGCGTCAATGGCCTGGCCGGGTCGGCCGCGTCGCAGCCTGGACCATGCTTCCGGGCGCCGCGGCCGACGTCCCCTGGCCGCCCCGGTTGAGAAAGTAGTGCGACGTGTTCAGGAACTGAGTGGGATGGCCCGTGAGCGGCAACCCGCTCGCCGTGTCGATGGTGGAGATGGCCGTGGCGTTAGCGGCGACCCCCTGTTGCAGGCCGTAAATCTGGTTCCGGGCGTCCACTTCCGGGCGAACCAACCCGTAGTAGTTGATGTAAGCCGGGTTGCCGTTGCGCAGCAGGTTGAGGTACGGGCTGTAGGCAGGCGGCAACGCAACGGGGGCGCGCAGCGCCGGAGGCTGGGCGTACGTCGGCCCGCCCGTGAAGGCAACGAGGCCGATCAGCGCCGCCGTGGTCCAGAGAGTCTTCATTCGCTCCTCCTTCTTATCCAACGCCAGGCCGGACAAGGTGATCGGCTGACGTAAGCCGGCTGATGAGCGTCGCCGCCTGCCGGAGCATTATAAGGCTGGAAACATCCCCTCCGCAACAGACATCCTCCGGCGGTCGGGGGCTTAAGCCCCCGACCGCCGGAGTACTCTTAGAAGCCGCCCGTGCCCGTGCCGGACCCGGTTCCGGCGCCGCCGTTCATGTTTCGGAGCGACTGCACCGTGCCGTTGCCGAGCAAGGCGATGCCGAACAGCCGCTCGATCGGCGAAATGAGCCGGGCCAGGTGCGTGTCGAGGGTGACGAACGGGTCGGCCTCGACATAGAGGCGGTCGCCCGGGAACAGCTGGTAGTTGGTTTCGGTTCGGCCGCGTTTCGTTATGGCGCACCAGTCCACGGGCAGGATCTGGTCATCCGGTGAGCAGGCGGGCACGGGACGGGCCACCCAGATGCGCCTTTTGTCGGCCACCGCTGACAGCCCGTTGATCTGGCTGACCGCGTCCAGCACCGTGTCGTTGCCGGTCGCTGGTAGCCGCACGAGCTGTTGCCCACTGCCTCCGCCGTCGTAGATCACGTAAAACACCTTGCTGTTGTAGGCGTACACGTCCACTTCGACTTGCGGGTTGAGCAGGTATTTCGACAGCTGCGTTTCGATCGCCGCCTTGGCTTCCGCCAGGGTCTTGCCCACCACGGAAACGTCGCCGTAGGTCCCCAGCCCGACGGTGCCGTCTTGCCGCACCAGGTGCTCGCCCCGGATCAGCTGCAAGCCATGCGACTGACCCAGCGCCACGTCCACCTCCGGTTTGACGATGTCTTGTTTCAAGGCGTCTTCGATGGCCGTTTTCGCCTCGGACAGCGTCTTGCCAACCACCGAGACCGTGCGGGCCTTGTATGGGGGGCCGAAGTTCACCGTCCCATCCGGATCGACCACGTACAAGCCGTTGATCGGCGACATGGGGAAGGCGTTGGACACCTGGATCACCAGGGCGTCCAGCGGCTCCGCCCGGTAGGGCGGCAAAGGGATCACGCGCACGGCGTCGATCAGCAGGATGTCCGGCGGCTCGATCGTGTAGGGCGGCAGGGACGTCTTGGCCAACTCGCGCGGCAGCCCATTGTCGCACAGGTCCGCGTTCGGCTGGCAGGTTACGCAGCCGGCGCTTCCGGCGCACGCCAGCGTAAGCGCCACTCGCGCCGCCCACCGCGTTGGATGCTTCGCCGCCATGGCTCAACTCCGTGTCACGAAGTCGCGTTCGTGAGAACCAAATGGGATTCGCCGCACCGCGCCATCCGTGCGCTACAATCCCTACAATCGGCGCTCTGGGAAACGGAAGATGAGCGAATCCTTGAAGAGCATCCCGGAGCTGCGGGCCTTGCGGTGCTGTGCGCGGTGCAGCCAAACGCGTCATGGCCCAGCACCCGTGCGGCGTGGCACGGCTCGACGGCCGGCGGACGCCGCTTTCCTCCGCCGGCCTTGCGCCGTGGCCGAAAAGATACGGCGGCGCCTGAGAATTAAGTGCCCTACGGGAACCCATCGTGGGGCCATGTCTGCCGCGCCGCCATGCTGGCACAGCCTTTGCCTAATTGCACGCTCTAACCCAAGAATCTGGTGGCGCCGGGGAAATTCTGAGGAGACCATCATTTTTTGGTTGACGAAGAGAAACTGCACGGTTACACTACGAAGTAAGTGAAAGAGTGCTGATGAGTCCTACCGCTCCGGCGCCGCCGGCATGGAGTACTTTGACTCGCACCAAAGTTGTCGCCTTCGCCTTCCATCACGGCGTCGCCTCGAAGGCGATGCAATGTCCCAAGCGGACGGGGCCACTGGCGGCCAGGTAGATAAACGACTGTAGATGAGGGTTATTTTCCGACACAACGCATAGGGCGCAACGGGCCTCACCCCCAGTTGAGCCCTTGTAACTCTCCAACGGAGGAGATGCAACAATGCCGTTGCTGCCTGTGGAACCGTATGTCCATCCCTGCGACCTGCTGCTCGCCGAGGACGACCTGAGCGCCTTCTGCGCCCCGCCCCTCCTGAGATGGTGGGTGCTGCACACCCGGCCGCGTACCGAAAAAGCCCTGGCCCGGCGCCTGCTGGGAAGGTCCGTGGGCTTCTTCCTGCCCCAGCACCACCGGCAATGGCTAAGCAAAGGCCGGCTCCTCTCCTCCCACCTGCCGCTCTTCCCCGGCTACCTGTTCCTGTACGGCGACGACGAGGGGCGCCAAACGGCCCTCGAAACGAATCTGGTGGTCAACTGTCTGCCCGTGCGCGACCAAAGCCGGCTCCGAACCGATCTGGCCAACATCCATCGTCTTATGGCTTCCGACTCGCCCCTCACGCCCGAGGACAAGTTGGGGGTCGGGGATCTCGTGGAAATCACGCAGGGGGCCTTGGCGGGCCTTCAGGGGCGGGTTCTGCGCCGCGGGAAAAACCTGAAATTCACGGTGGACGTTCGCTTCCTCCAGCAAGGCGTCTCGATCGAGGTCGAGGCGCTGGATGATCCAGCCGCTCGCCGAACATGCGGCCGTCGGGGCGCGATGAGCTTGATGGAACGCCCGGCGCGTTCAGGGCGTCAAAGAAAAACACCGATGGGGCGACTGCCGCGCCGCGGCCTCTCGCCAGCATCGGTCCTGCCGCGGAAGGAACGGAACTCCTTTCGCATCGGACGAGCGATCGGCTCGCCGTTTCCTGCGGAAACAAGGATGTTCTATGCCTTCCGCCCTTGAAGGAATCTCCACGTAGGGAGGTTTCCCGCGGAAGGCAACCGCCTGGGTGCAACCCACGGTCATGGAGTGCGCGCCGAGCGGCGCACTCGTCGGGCGCAACCCATGGTCACGGAGTGCGCGCCGAGCGGCGGAACGTTTCAGCAAATCCAGGCATGATGATCCGATCAACCTTAACTGCTGTGAGGGCCGTCCCGCCTCGGGTCGTCCTTTTGCTTTCCGGCCTCGCCCTGGTTTGCGCTTGGGCGTACTGGCCGACGCTGGGGACGATGGCCGGCAAATGGCTGCACGACCCGCAGTACGCACACGGCTATCTCGTACCGCTTTTCGCCCTGTTTCTCCTCTGGCGGCGACGGGCGATGCTGGCGGTGGTGAAGCCTCACTGCAGCTGGTGGGGCGTCCTCCTGGTCCTGGTCGGCGCCGCTCTCCGCGTTGCGGCGGCGTATCTCTACTTCGATTGGCTGGACGCCGCTTCTCTCCTGCCGTGCCTCGCCGGGGTCTGCATCCTCCTCGGCGGTTGGGCCGCGCTGCGATGGGCGTGGCCGGCGATCGCCTTCCTGCTCTTCATGATCCCGCTGCCGTTTCGGATCGAGACGGCGTTCGGGCAGCGGCTCCAGTCCATCTCTACACTGGCCAGCACGTATACGCTGCAAGCTCTCGGGCTGCCCGCCCTGTCCGAAGGCAATACGATCGTGCTGCCCGGCGGCGTCATCGGCGTGGCCGAGGCCTGCAGCGGTTTGAGTATGCTGGCGACGTTCTTCGCTCTGGCGACGGCGGTTGCGCTCGTCATTCGCCGGCCCTGGCTCGACAAGGGCGTCGTCCTGCTAAGCGCGGCGCCGATCGCCGTCATCGCCAATGTGATGCGCATTGCTGCGACGGCGCTGGCGCAGGAGTGGTTTGGGCGGGAGACGGCTCACCACGTATTCCACGAACTCGCCGGCTGGCTGATGATGCCCGTTGCGTTGGCGCTGCTCTGGCTCGAGTTGCGGCTGCTGGCGTTTCTGCTGGTCGTACCTGCCGCCGCGGCTCCGTTGGCGGTCCTACCCGCGCCGGTCGCGCCTCCCGCGGTCGATAAGCGTTCCAGCCCCGCCAGGGCGCGCCCTCGGACCAAGGGCCGGCCCGCGCGTTCCCGACCTGCTCGGCCGTCCTAACGGCTTCCCCCGCCTGCCAATGACAGGTTCCCCCCTTTTGCTCTTCCTTCGGAGACGCAGGAATGCTCGCACCAGATCCGAAGAATGCCGACGTTGCCGGCGCCCCTCCGGGTTCGCCGACCCAGTCCAACGGGCGCCCCGTTTCTTCCGGGCACGGTTCGGCCGTCGCCAAGGGGCTTCACTCCACTCCCATCAACGCCCTCGCCATCCTGACGGCGTTGCGGCGACGCTGGCTGGCCGCGGCTCTCCTTGGGGTCGTGGCCGCCGGCGCGACCTTCGCGGCCGTCTGGTGTTTCTTGCCGCCGCCGCAATACTGCGCCTCCGTAAAGTTCCTTATCCCATCCAAACCAGAGAGCACCCTCTACGAACACCCGGAGGCGAAGACGGAGTTCTCGACGTTTGAAGACACCCAGATGGCCATCATCAAGGGCCAAATGGTGCTGAACGCCGCGCTGCGCCAGCCGCAGGTCGCCCACCTCCCGGAACTGCACAAGGCCACCGATCCGGTGGACTGGCTGGAGAAGCAGATCCACATCGACTTCCCCAACGGCCGGGAGATCCTCCGTCTGTCGATCTATTCGGACGATGCGGAGACGTGCAAGGTCCTCGTGAACGCGGTGTCCACCGCTTACCTGCAAGAAATCAGCAACGAAACCACCAAGCAACGCCAGAAGCGCCTGGACGAGCTGAAAACGCTCACGACGCAGTACGAGGCCAAGCTGAAAAAGCTGCGCGACGCCGTTCACGAGCGGGCGAAGACGGTCGGCGGCGGCGGCGATCTGGCCCTCGCCCTCAAACAACTGGAAGCGCACGAGCAGTCGATGGCCGCCCGTCGCGAACTCATTGAGGTCGAATCGCGTCTCCGGGACCTGGAAACCGAAGAGTCTGTCGCCAAGGGCCGCGACGCGACCACCGTGGAAATCTCCGCGCAAGAGCTGGACGATTTGGTGGACAAGAGGCCGGAAATTGCGGGCCTCCTTTCGCAAAGGGCCTCGCTCGATGCGCAAATCGCCTGGATGAAGGCGAACGCCACCGGCGGATCAAATAACCCCGAGGCTCGCAAATTGATCGCCCAGGTGGACGATCTGGTCAAGGACCTGGACGGACGACGGCAGAGCTTGCGGGCGGAGTGCGAAAAGCTGCTGCGCGACCAGGCCGCCAAAGCCGCGCAGGCGAGGGCGGTTCAGCTGCACGACCAGATCGAAAAGGCGCAGGCGTTGCGCACCACCCTGGTCAGCGACATCGAGCGGCTGGAGAAGGAGGCCCAGGATTTCAACAACGCCGCGGTGGACCTGGACGACCTGAAGCCGGAGACCGCCGAGGTGGCGGCGGTGGCCGCGCAGGCGCCGACGAGATGGAGAAACTGACCGTCGAGCAGCTCGACCCGCTGCGGGTCACCCCGTGGGAGGAAGTCACCGTCACGCGGCCGGATGAAATGGACCGCAAGATCAAAACGGCGGGAATGGGCGCGGGCGGCGCGTTCCTTCTGGCGGCGTTGCTGGTCGGCCTTCTGGAGTTTCGCGCCCGGCGCATCAACGCGCCGCACGATCTGGTCCAGGGCCTCGGCATGACGGTGGTGGGCACGGTCCCCGCGCGGCCGTCCTTCTACCCAACCCGCCGCAACGTCCACTGGCACATGCTGCTGGCGGAATCCGTGGACTCCTTGCGGACCATGCTGCTGCACGGCCAAGGCTCCGGGGCGGTGCAGGCGGCCCTCATTACGAGCGCCGTCGGGGGCGAAGGCAAAACCTCGCTGGCGAGTCACCTGGCCGTCAGCCTCGCCCGGTCGGGCCGCAAAACCTTGCTGATCGACGGCGACCTTCGCAGCCCCGCCGTCCACCAACTGTTCAACGTGCGTCCCGGCCCTGGCCTTAGTGAACTGCTCCGTGGCGAGGTGCACGTCTTCGAGGCCCTGTGCCCCGCGGAGGTGGCCGGGTTGACTGTACTGACCGCGGGGATCTGCGACGCCCGCGCGCTATCGCGGTTGTCCCAAGACGCCGTGGGGGGCATCCTGGCACAGCTCCGGGGGTCGTATGACTTCATCATCGTGGACTCCAGCCCCGTCCTGCCCGTCACCGACTCGCTGCTGCTCGCCCGCCACGTGGACGGCGTCATTTTGTCCGTCCTGCAGAACGTGAGCACGCTGCCCGCCGTTTACGAAGCGTACCAGCGCCTGGCGTGCCTCGGCGTCGTCCTGCTCGGCGCCGTCGTGAGCGGCGCCCGCCCCGACGCCGCTCCTTACGGCAGGCGGCGTTACCTCACCGTGACCGCGACGGGCAAGTGAACCCTTGTCGGGGGTTGGAACCGTGACTCGTTTGCTTCCGTTGATGGCTGCGGCGTGTCTCCTGATCGCCGCCGCCGCGATTCACGGCCTGCGCACGGATCGCTGGGGCGCCGACGCGAACCTGGAAGCCGCCGCGGCCCGTCTCGACGGCGTTCCGCTGAAGGTGGGCGAATGGGAGGGCCGGGCGCTCGACATCGACGCCCGCCAACTGGCCGTAACCGAAGCGGCCGGTCACTTGTCGCGCTCCTACATCCATCGCCGGACGGGCGCCGAGGTCGCGGTCGTAGTGCTTTGCGGCCGCCCTGGGCCGATCTCGCTCCACTCGCCCGAGGTCTGTTATGCGGGCGCCGGGTTTACTCTCCGCGGCGAGACGGAGACTTGCTCCGTGCCCGGAGAAAACGCTCCCGCGGCCCAGTTGTTCAAGGCGACGTTTGTCAAGGAAGGGCCTGCCCCCGAAATACTGAAGGTGTTCTGGGCCTGGAAGGCCGACGGGGCCTGGGCGGCCACGACCAACCCCCGCCTGGCCTTCGCCCGATCGACGGTGCTCTACAAGCTCTACGCGATCCGGCGCCTCGGCCGCCCGGACGAGAATCCGGCGCAGGAGCCGTGCCTGGATTTTCTACGGGCTTTCCTGCCGGAGCTGGACAAGCGGCTCTCGCCGCCGGCCTGAAGGCTGGCGTCTCCCCATTCGACCACCCTCCCATGGATGTCATACATCACCCCCCGCCACAGGTGCCAACGATGCCCACCCCCCTCGATGCATTCAGGATCGGGCCGACGGTCAGCGACGCTCCTTCCGATCCCGAAATGCCCGCAGTTCCTCGGCCGCGCGGCTGGTACGCCTGGTGCAAACCGGTCGTGGAGTTCGCGGCGGCGCTCGTCCTTCTGATCCTCGCCGCCCCCGTGATCCTCCTGACCGCCCTGGCTGTCAAACTGACTTCCCGCGGGCCTGCATTTTACTCGCAGACGCGCGTGGGCAAGGACGGCCGGCTGTTCACCCTCTTCAAGATTCGCACGATGGCGCACAACTGCGAGAAGGGGTCGGGCGCCCAATGGTCCACGCCCGGCGACCCGCGCATTACCCGTCTCGGCGCCTTCCTCCGCAGGACGCACCTGGACGAACTGCCGCAGCTGTGGAACGTCGTCCGCGGCGACATGTGCCTGGTCGGTCCCCGGCCGGAGCGGCCCGAATTCACCCCGCTTCTGGAGCAGGTCATTCCGCACTACCGCGACCGGCTGGCCGTCCGACCGGGCGTCACCGGCTTGGCCCAGGTCCAGCTGCCCGCCGACACCGACCTCGACAGCGTCCGACGCAAGCTCGCCTACGACCTCTATTACATCCGTTATCTGAACGGCTGGCTCGATCTGCGCTTGATCGTCTGCACGACGGTGCACATGTGCGGCGTTCCCTTCTACGTTCTCGCCCAGTGGTTCTTCCTGCCGAACAAGGACACGGTCGAGCGCGCGTACAAGGTCCGAACGGCGGCGCAGGCGGTCGCCCCCGAGCTGGAACCCGCGTGAGTTCGTGACAGATGGATGTTTGCCTCGAAGGGAGTCATACCCCCCATGACGGATTCCGGGCGGCCCAACCTGTTGTACGTCGCCCACCGGACGCCCTATCCCCCCGACAAGGGGGACCGCATTCGGACGTTTCATCTGCTGCGCCATCTGTCCCGGCGTGCCGCCGTCCACCTCGCCTGCCTGGCGGACGAACCGATCGCCGAGGAGACGACGGCGGCGCTCCGGCGTTACTGCGAGCGCGTGGCGGTCGTCCCGCTGGGCCGATCCCGTTGGCTGCGGGCGGCGCTGGCGCTGGCGGGTGGGCGGACCATCACCGAAGGGGCGTTCGATTCCGCCGCGCTGGCGGCGACTGTGTCCGCCTGGGCCAAACAGACGCGGTTTACGGCCTGCATCGCCTCGTCCTCCAGCGTGGTGCCTTACCTCCGCCTGCCGGCGCTGCGAGACGTGCCCGCCGTGGTCGATTTGATGGACGTCGATAGCCAGAAATGGTTTGAGTACGCCGCGGCCTCACGATTTCCCCTGGCGTGGCTGTACCGAATTGAGGGCCGCCGCCTCCGCCGCATGGAGCAGTCGCTGGCCGGCTGGGTGCGTGCCGTGACGCTCGTCAGCGACGCCGAGGCCGCGCTTTTTTGCCGGTTTGGTTCACCAAAAGTCGCCCATGCGATACCCAACGGGGTCGCGCTCGATTACTTCAAGGCGCCGTTGGGGCATGGTCTCCAGACCATGCCCCAACCGACGGAAACCGGCTGTGTGTTCGTCGGTGCGTTCGACTACCGCCCCAATGTGGACGCTGCCTGCTGGTTCTGCCGGGAGGCGTGGCCGGAGATTCATCGTCGGCGGCCCGATGCGCGGCTGCGCCTGGTCGGTCGCCGGCCCGTCGCCGCCGTTCGGCGAATGAGCGCCGTTCCGGGCGTCGAGGTCGTCGGGCAAGTGCCCGACGTCCGTCCCTACCTGGCCGCGGCCGCGGTGGCCGTCAACCCGCTGCGGATCGCGCGTGGCTTGCAGAACAAGGTTCTGGAAGCGATGGCGATGGGCAAGGCGGTAGTCGCCTCCCCGCAGGCCCTGGCTGGGCTGCGCTACCGAGACGACGCCCCGCCCCTGTGCGCCCGGTCGGCGCAGGAGTGGATCGACATGGTCAGCAGGCTCCTGGATCAACCGGAAGAGCGCCGGCGATTGGGCGCCGAGGGCCGGTGCTACGTCGAGACGCATCACGACTGGGACGTGTGCTTGAGGGCGTTTGAGCGCCTGCTCGGGCTTTCCGCCGACCCGGCGCCTGGCGCCGGCAGCCCGGCCACTTCGGCGGCGGCGGGGCAGCCGTAATGGGGAATGGACGCGGATGCGGGACGGCCGCGCCGCCGCCCGCGGCCAGGCATTACGCCTGGCTGGCGGCGGCCGTCGCGGCCTTCGCGTTTTACGGCAGCCTCGTCCCACTGGACTATCGTCCCCTTCCGTGGGAGGAAGCGCAGAGGCGATGGGCCGAAGTCTGCTCGCGGCCCGTGCGCGTCGAGTCCCGGTCGGACTGGGCCGCGAATATCTTGTTGTTTTTTCCGCTGGGCTTCCTCGGCATGGCGGCCCTCTGCGTGGACCGCCGCCGCGGCGCGGACCTGTGGGCCTTGCCGGTGGCGGTGGTCTGCGTGGCCTACAGCGCCCTTCTGGAGTTCCTGCAGCTGTACTTCCCGCCGCGGGACTCGTCGCTCAATGACATCGTGGCGGAATCGACCGGCGCGGTCCTCGGTATCGCGCTATGGATCGCCGCGGGCCGGCCGCTGACGCGGGGCGCTCGTTCCGCCTGGTCCGGCACGGATCGGGACGGCGCGGCCGCCCGGTTGCTGATCGCCTACCTCGTCGTGCTGGCGCTTATCCAGGTTTTTCCCCCGAACTTGACACTGAGTCCGGTCGAGCTGTATCACAAGTACAAAGCCGGCCTGGTGAGGCCGGTCCCGTTCGCGTACTGGGCCGTCAATCCGCGGGCCGGCGTCAAGAAGGCCCTGGAAGGCGCTGCGTGGTTCCTGCCGCTGGGTTTGCTGGCGGCGCGCGTGCCGCGCTGGCGGTCGGGCGGCGGACGGGCGGGGCTGGAGGTGCTGGGTCTCGGGGTGGGCGCGGCGGCCGGTGCCGAGCTCCTGCGGGTGTTCGTGGTCACGCATTCCTGTGACGCCACCCACGTGGCTACGAACGGGCTGGCGGTGCTGGCTGGCTGGTACGTCGGCCATCCCGGTCGGAGGCCGGCCGTAAGCGTCCTGGCGATGGCGGGATGGGCCGTCGCCCTCTTGTATTTGAACTGGTTTCCCTTCGACTTTCACTTCGATAACACGTCGTGGGCCAGGTGGCGCGAGATCTCCTGGCTTCCCTTCGCCGACTACTTGCGATCGTCCTATCTTGAGACGGCGCAGGGGGCGGCGGACAAGGCGATGCAGTTCGTCGTACTGGGTGCCTTGCTGGCCCCGTCCCGCCGGCCGGCTGGTGCGCGCGCCTGGGCGGCCGTGGCGGCGGCGGGAGTGCTGGCGGCCCTCTGCGAGACCGGACAACTCTGTCTCCCGACGCGATTTCCCAGCCTCACGGACGTGCTGGTCGAGACGTTTAGCGCGGGGCTGGGGCTGTGGGCTTGGGGCCGGTTACGGAACGACTTTCGGCGGGGGACGCCATCTCCGTTGGGCCCTGAAGCAAGTCGGCCAGGCCGAATCTCGACGCTCGATTCGGCCTGGCCTGAGGGATGACGAGGGGGCTCGGCGGCAACGGGTGGTGTCGCCTTCCTACGCTCAGCCCGTCGGGTTGCTGGCGGGATCGAGCCAGAGGGCGTCGGCGCCCAGGTCGCCGGCGGCCATGCTGGACGCCACCACCGTCAGGCTGCCGCTGGTGATATCGACGGCGTCCAGCTGCTGGAACAACTGCCCGCCGTGGACCTGGCCCGTCGCCGTCTGCGTCTGGTTCACCGTCACCGTCTGCACCAGCTTCGACCCGTCGTAGATCTGGTAGACCGCGGCCGTGGTGTTGCTGTTGGGGAAGCCGTTCCAGTCCACCGACAAGTTGTACCAGCCGGCCGCCAGGCCGGACACCGTCCACGTCGCCGTGGCCGCCCCGGGCGCCGCGCTGCTGACTTGCATCGCCTCGCCCATGTAGCCGTTGGGCGCGGTCGTCCAGCCCGTCCCGGTCTCCGAGAAGCCCGCCCCGCCGTCGGTCACGACCACCGGGTTGCCCGGGGTCGTCGGCGTCGCCGGGGCGCCCACCTGGAAGACGTACATCTCCGGCCACGCCTCCGAGCCGTTCCACCCGGCGGCCGCCTTCCATCGAGCACGTACAGGCGGTTGGTCGTCGGGTCGAACGCCACGCCGCCCACGTTCTGCGCCCGTCCCCCGAGTACCCCGCTGGATCTCGCCCATCGGCAGCGCGGGGGTCGTCCACTCATACTCCGGTTGGATTTGCCACTGCTGTTTGGCCCCGCTGGCCACCGCGGCGAGGTCCGCCGGATTGTAGACCATCCACTCCAAGGCATCGCCCTGGGCGTGGCGGTCGGAGGTTTGATAGTAGACGTTTCCCTGGCCCACTTTGGCGATGTACAGCACCCCTTGCATGGTCGGCGTGTCGATCCAGGCGCCGCCGTCGAAGTGGTGTCGCTCCAGGTCCAGTAGCCGGTCGCCGTTGGCCGGGTTCCACGCTCCCGGCGTGGTCGGGTAAGTCCCGCCATCGTAGTAGCTGGTGTAGTTGGTGTCGCGGTGGCCGCGATCCGGGGCGCCGTCGGGGTAGCCGAGCAGCGGCACGTTGGGCAGCGAGGAGTCGTCCGCGTTGACCGCGGGGTTCGGCGGGGCGATGGCGGCCAACGCGGGGCCCATGCTGGCGGTGCTGATGATGGAGAAGTAGCCGCCGAAGCCGACCCCGAGCGTGTCGCCCCCCGTGTAGCCGTTGGCGAACCACTGCGGGATTTGCACGATCCCGCCCCGGTCGAACTTCTCGGGGCGGTTGGCGAGGCTCCAGGCGCCGGCGCCGGTGGCGACCCCGGTGGCGTCGTTGAGCGTCGAGTAGCCGAGGCTCTGCTGGTACGGGAAATCGGCGTTGTACCAGTCGCCGTAGTTCCAGTAGAGCCGGTTGGAACTCGGATCGTAGTAAAGCCCGTACGTCGGGTCCCCGCTGGACGGCGTCGTGTAGCCGCCGTAGTTGTTGTCCAGCTTCTGGCCCGTGTAGACGTCTCCCCAGTTGATCACCACCTGGGCCTGCGGCAGGCTCGACTGGTTGGTGCTGAGGCCGGGGTAGTTGAACTCGTAGACCAGCCCGCCGCTGTTGACGTGGGCGGTCGTGAAGAACTGCAAGTTGCCGTTGACGTAGCGGTAGGCCAGGCCCCCGCAGGAATAGGCGGTGTCCCATCCGACGGCATAGGTGGGGAGGGCGAACGAGCCGATGTAGCTGAAACTCGATGCGTTCACGACCGGGGTGAACAGCGGGTCCGTGCTGTTGCTGCTGATGGTGACGGCGGCGGTTCCAACGGCCTGGTCTCCCTGGTTGTCGGTGACCGTCACGGCGGCGACGTAGCTGCCGGCCGCAGCGTAGGCGTGGCTGTCCGTGGGCGTGGCGGTGACGTCGGTGGCGCCGTCGCCGAAGCTCCAGTGGTAAGTGAAGCCGCCCGCCGGAGGCTGGTTGGGGTTGCTGGCCGAGAAGGCGACCGGCGAACTCACCAGGGCGTAGGAGGTCCCGTCCAGCGTGACCGGCAGCAGGGCCGTCGAGGCGACCGCCACCTGGGCCGAGCTGGTGCCCGTGGCGCCCTGCGCTGTTGGTCACCGTCACCGAGGCCGTGTAGGTTCCGGCCGCGCCGTACGAGTAGCTGACCAGGGGCGACGAGCCGCTCTGCGTGCCGCCGTCGCCGAAGGTCCAGCTGTAGGTCAGGCCCGTCAGGTTCTGACCGCTCACGGTGGCCAGGAGCGTGACGGCGGCCGACGGGTTGCCGGAGTAAGGACCGCCCAACGATACCGTCAGGTTGGAGGACGTGTAAACCACGAGAGACCCGCCGGCCGAGGCCGTGTCGCCTAAGGAGTCGGTCGCGGTCAGGTTGATCTCGTAGGTTCCGTCAATCGTGGGGGTGAACGCGAAGCTGGACGCGCTGCCGCTGAAGAGCGTCTGGCCGTTGAGCGTCGTCGTCCAGCTGTATGTGTCGGCCCCCGCCGCGCCGCCCGTAACCTGCGCCGTCAGCGACACCTGCGTCCCCTGCGGGCTTTGGCCCGAGGCGGGCAGGCCGCCAATCTGCGCGGATAGGGCGCGAAGACCCCCAGCGAGCCGCTGGTCGAGGCCGTGTCGCCCACGGAGTCGGTCACGGTCAAGTTGATTTTGTAGGTCCCGGCTGTGGTAGGGGTGAAGGCGAACATGGAGGCGCTGCCGCTGAAGAGCGTCTGGCCATTGAGCGTCGCCGTCCAACTATAGGTGTCCGCCCCGACCCCGCCGCTCACCTGCGAACCGAGCGATGCTTTCGTTCCTGTCTGGCTCTGGCCCGAGGCGGGCAGGCCTGTGATGGTGGCGGCGAGGTCGGCGGACACGTTGACGGTGGCGGTGGCCGTGGCCGTCTCGCCCACGCTGTCCGTCGCGGTCACCGTCGCCGTGTACGTGCCGGCCGCGGCGTAGGCGTGGCTGTCCGTGGCCGAGGTTCCGCTGTCGGTCGTGCCGTCGCCGAAGTTCCAGCTGTAGGTAAACCCGGCCTTCTCCCCGGCGTTGGGGTTGCCGGCGCTCGCCGTGAGGGTGATGGCCGCGCCCGCCTGTCCCGAGTAGGGGCCGCCCAGCGAGACCGTGGGCGGCAGGTCCGCTGCCACCGAGCCGCCGGCCGACGCCGTGTCCCTGGCCGAGTCGGTCACGGTCAGAGCGACCTGGTACGTCCCGGTGCTGGACGGCGTGAACGAAAGCGACGCGGCCGTGCCTGTCGTCACCGTCACGCCGCCCATCGTAACCGTCCAGCTGTACGTGTCGGACCCCACGCCCCCGCTCACCTGCGACCCCAGCGTCAGCTGCGTCCCCTCCGGGCTGTAGCCCGAAGCTGGCAGCCCTATGATGGTCGCCGTCAAGTCCGCTGATATGTTGACGGTCGCGGTCGCGGTTGCGGACTCGCCCACGCTGTCGGTGGCGGTCACCGTCGCCGTGTACGTGCCCATCTTGGCGTAGGCGTGGCTGTCGGTCGCCGAGGTCCCGCTGTCGGTTGCCCCGTCGCCGAAGCTCCAGCTGTAGGTGAACCCGGCCTTTTCCCCGGAGTTGGGATTGCTGGCGTTGGCCGTGAGGGTGATCGATGCGCCCGCCTCGCCCGAGTACGGGCCGCCCAGCGAGACCGTCGGGGCCAGGTCCGCCACCACCGAGCCGCTGGCCGACGCTGTGTCCTTGGCCGAGTCGGTGACTACCAGCGCCGCCTGATACGTGCCCGTGCTGGTCGGCGTGAACGACAGCGACGCCGCCGTGCCGGTCGCCACCGTTACGCCGCCCGTCGTCACCGTCCAGCTGTAGGTGTCGGACCCGACGCCGCCGCTCACCGACGACCCCAGCGTCAGCTGCGTCCCCTCCGGGCTGTATCCCGACGCCGGCAGCCCCGCGATCGTCGCCGTCAAGTCCGCCGCCACGGTCACGGTCGTGCTGGCGGTTGCGGACTCGCCCACGCTGTCGGTGGCGGTCACCGTCGCCGTGTACGTGCCCGCCGCGGCGTAGACGTGGCTGTCCGTCGCCGAGGTCCCGCTGTCCGTCTTGCCGTCGCCGAAGGCCCAACTGTAGGTGAACCCGGCCGCCTCCCCAGCGTTGGGGTTGCTGGCGCTCGCCGTGAACGGAATCGCCGATCCCGCCTGGCCGGCGGGATCGAACAGCGACACCGTGGGCGGCAGGTCCACGACCACCGAGCCGCTGGCCGACGCCGTGTCGTTCGCCGAATCGGTGACGGTCAGCGCCACCTGGTACGTCCCCGTGCTGGAAGGCGTGAACGAAAGCGACGAAGCCGTACCCGTCGCCACGGTGGCGCCGTTCTCCGTCACCGTCCAGCTGTACTTGTCGGCGCCGACGCCCCCGCTCACCTGCGACCCCAGCGTCAGCGTCGTCCCCTTGGGGCTGTAGCCCAAGGGCGGCAGGCCCGTTATCGTCGCTTGCAGGGGCGCTGAGGAGGCAGGCGGGGGAACCGGCGTGGTCATGTCCGTCTGGATCTGGCTCGGGGAGAGCGCCTTGTTGTAGACGCGGACGTTGTCGATGAGTCCCTTGAAGTACTGGCCCCATAATGAGTTGCCGCCGATTTGCAGCGCGCCGTTCGACTCATCGATGGGGCTGGAAACCGACCGGCTTCCGACGAGTCGTCCGTTCACGTACATTCGCAGCACGGACCCGTCATAGGTGGCGGACAGGAAGGACCACTGGTTGAGCTTCAGACCCGCGCTCGCCGTCGTTTCAGCGCCCTGGCTGAGGCTGCCATGGACGATCTGTGCGTTCGGCGGCGCACCGGCATCACGCGGGTCGGTCGCGTACAGGGCATAGGAGAGGCCCGACGGGCGCTCTTTGAGGAGGATGTCGCGCCATCCTGTGAGCGCGGTGGGTTTGACCCAGGCCTCCAGGGTCATGCCGCTGGTCAGGTTCAGCGACGCCGAATCCGCGATCGTCACATAGGAGTTGACGCCGTTGAAGGAAAGCGCGCCGCCGAACTTCCCCGCGGTGGACCATGTGGCGTTGGAGACGACCCCATTATTGCCGTCGCCCGAGGAGTCGTAGAGCGTCGCGCCCGTCCCCTCGTTGAAGCTGTAGGCGGCGACCAGTCCGCCCGCGGACGGCACATCCCGTGCTTCCAGTTGCTCCAGGGAGAGCGACACGCTGCGCGAAGGCGGCGACACACGCCGCCCGCGATGACCACGCCGCAGCCACTCCAGAAAGCGAATCGTCATGATTTGGATCCTCTGCGCGCAAAAGGGGCCGGAGGCCCAGAACACAGTTATGGGACCTTAGAACGCGTGTATTGCGAAGGGCATGGCGGACCCCAAGGGGCGTTCCGAACCCCTTGCCGCCGATGCGTTACTGAAAGGACCTCGTAAGGATCCTAACGAGCAGGTTGGTCGCGGCCCGCCTTCCTGCGTGGCGCTCTTGCGACCCTCAGACGGTCGGCTTGCTCATGCCGCCGGGTCGGTTTCGTGCAAAAATCGTTCCCCTCTGTTAAAAGTCTCAAAATTCGGCGGATGTTGCCGCCCGAGGGGGTGGACGGCCGCCGATGTCAGTCGGCGGCCGTGACGGGGAGCCACGGAGCATTATCCTGCCCCAGGGGGCGAGACTTCCGGTCCTGTCAGGCCGGTGCAATCCGAACTGCGTCGGGAACGCCTCCAACAGGCGCGGTCGCCGATCATCGGAGGACCGGAGACGACGACCCGGAACGCGTTTCCTGGGCGGACGAGCGTGTCGAGTGGACGGGATGAGTCTGACGGACAAGACTCACAGCGGGATCGGTCGTTAGACGGGAAGCAATCCTCACGAATGGCCCGAGGCGATATCCTGCATGCGCAGGTGGACAACTCTGCCCAGCCTGCACGCCGTTCCGCGACGGGATTAAGCACTCCGTGGATCGCCCGCGCGGCGCGTCAAGTGGTTGACGGCACAGCAAGGGGGCGCAAGCTCCGCCAGAGGTTTCTTGCCTTCCTGCGAGTCGGCAAAAAGACAATGCCTACTTGATTTGTAGGTCACGCGGGACCAGTTGTCAACCCGCCATTTTCTTTTTCTCCGGCAAGCTCCCTCCGGCGGCAACCATCCGGCGCGGGCCGATGGGCGGCTCACAAACACTGTGGCGGCAATCGCGGCCTGTCTCGCCATGCGGGCCTGGGCTGCGCGCGACGCCGGCCCGGGGTGGGAGTTCCCCCCGGCCGGTGTCGTCATGCGACTGCGGTTGCGGCGTCAACCGGTGCGTGCTGCCGTCCTACGCTCAGCCCGTCGGGTTGCTGGCGGGATCGAGCCAGAGGGCGTCGGCGCCCAGGTCGCCGGCGGCCATGCTGGACGCCACCACCGTCAGGCTGCCGCTGGTGATATCGACGGCGTCCAGCTGCTGGAACAACTGCCCGCCGTGGACCTGGCCCGTCGCCGTCTGCGTCTGGTTCACCGTCACCGTCTGCACCAGCTTCGACCCGTCGTAGATCTGGTAGACCGCGGCCGTGGTGTTGCTGTTGGGGAAGCCGTTCCAGTCCACCGACAAGTTGTACCAGCCGGCCGCCAGGCCGGACACCGTCCACGTCGCCGTGGCCGCCCCGGGCGCCGCGGTGCTGATTTGCATCGCCTCGCCCATGTAGCCGTTGGGCGCGGTCGTCCAGCCCGTCCCGGTCTCCGAGAAGCCCGCCCCGCCGTCGGTCACGACCACCGGGTTGCCCGGGGTCGTCGGCGTCGCCGGGGCGCCCACCTGGAAGACGTACATCTCCGGCCACGCCTCCGAGCCGTTCCACCCGGTGGCGCCTTCCATGAGCACGTACAGGCGGTTGGTGGTCGGGTCGAACGTCACGCCGCCCACGTAACTGGGGCTGCCCCCGTACACGGATTCGGGCAGAGCGGGGGTCGTCCACTCATACTCCGGTTGGATTTGCCACTGCTGTTTGGCGCCGCTGGCCACCGCGGCGAGATCGGCCGGATTGTAGACCATCCACTCGAAGGCATCGCCCTGTTGGTGGCGGTCGGAGGTTTGATAGTACACGTTTCCTTGGCCCACTTGGGCGATGTACAGCACCCCTTGCATGGTCGGCGTGTCGATCCAGGCGGCGCCGCCAACGGTGTCGCTCCAGGTCCAGTAGCCGGCGCCGTTGGCCGGGTTCCACGCTCCCGGCGTGGTCGGGTAGGTCCCGCCATCGTAGTAGCTGGTGTAGTTGGTGTCGCGTTGGCCGCGGGCCGGGCCGCCGTCGGGGTAGCCGAGCAGCGGCACGTTCGGCAGCGAGGAGTCGTCCGCGTTGACCGAGGGGTTCGGCGGGGCGATGGCGGCCAACGCGGGGCCCATGCTGGCGGTGCTGTTGATGGAGAAGTAGCCGCCGAAGCCGACCCCGAGAGTGTCGCCCCCCGTGTAGGCGTCGGCGAACCACTGCGGGATTTGCACGATCCCCCCCCGGTCGAACTTCTCGGGGCGGTTGGCGAGGCTCCAGGCGCCGGCGCCGGTGGCGACCCCGGTGGCGTCGTTGAGCGTCGAGTAGCCGAGGCTCTGCTGGTACGGGAAATCGGCGTTGTACCAGTCGCCGTAGTTCCAGTAGAGCCGGTTGGAACTCGGATCGTAGTAAAGCCCGTACGTCGGGTCCCCGCTGGACAGCGACGTGTAGCCGCCGTAGTTGTTGTCCAGCTTCTGGCCCGTGTAGACGTCTCCCCAGTTGGTCACCACCTGGGCCTGCGGGAGGTTCGACTGGTCGGTGCTGAGGCCGGGGTAGTTGAACTCGTAGACCAGCCCGCCGCTGTTGACGTGGCTGGTCGTGAAAAACTGCAAGTTGCCGTTGACGTAGCGGTAGGCCAGCCCCCCGTTGGAGTACGCCGTGTCCCAGCCGTTGGCCGACGTCGGCAGGGCGAACGAGCCGATGTAGCTGAAACTCGATGCGTTCACGACCGGCGTGAACAGCGGGTCCGTGCTGTTGCTGCTGATGGTCACGGCGGCGGTTCCAACGGCCTGGTCCCCCTGGCCGTCGGTGACCGTCACGGCGGCGACGTAGCTGCCGGTCGCAGCGTAGGCGTGGCTGTCCGTGGGCGTGGCGGTGACGTCGGTGGCGCCGTCGCCGAAGCTCCAGTGGTAAGTGAAGCCGCCCGCTGGAGGCTGGTTGGGGTTGCTGGCCGAGAAGGCGACCGGCGAACTCACCAGGGCGTAGGAGCTCCCGTCCAGCGTGACCGGCAGCAGGGCCGTCGAGGCGACCGTCACCTGGGCCGAGCTGGTGCCCGTGGCGCCCGCGCTGTTGGTCACCGTCACCGAGGCCGTGTAGGTTCCGGCCTCGCCGTACGAGTAGCTGACCAGCGGCGACGAGCCGCTCTGCGTGCCGCCGTCGCCGAAGGTCCAACTGTAGGTCAGGCCCGTCAGGTTCTGGCCGCTCACGGTGGCCAGGAGCGTGACGGCGGCGGACGGGTTGCCCGAGTAAGGACCGCCCAACGACACCGTCAGTGTATCGGTCACCAGCACCGAGCCGCTGGCGGTGGCGGTGTCGTTGTCCGCGTCGGTCACGGTCAGGGTCACCAGATACGTCCCCGTCTGGGTAGGCGTGAACGACAGGGTGGATTGGGACCCGTCGCCACGGTCGTGCCGCCCAACGTCACTTTCCAGCTGTAGCTGTCGGCGCCGACGCCGCCGCTCACCGAGGAGCCGAGCGACAGCTGGCGTGCCGACCGGGCTCTTGCCGGAGGCCGGCAGCCCCGTGATCGTCGCCGTCAGGTCCGCCGCGACGTTGACGGTGGCGGTGGCGGTGGCCGTCTCGCCCACGCTGTCGGTGGCGGTCACCGTCGCCGTGTACGTGCCCGCGGCGGCGTAGGCGTGGCTGTCGGTCGCCGAGGTCCCGCTGTCGGTGGCCCCGTCGCCGAAGTTCCAGCTGTAGGTGAACCCGGCCTTTTCCCCGGAGTTGGGGTTGTTGGCGCTGGCCGTGAGGGCGATCGACACGCCCGCCTGGCCGGAGTACGGGCCGCCCAGCGACACCGTCGGCGCCAGGTCCACCACCACCGAGCCGCTGGCCGACGCCGTGTCCTTGGCCGAGTCGGTGACGACCAAGCGCCGCCTGGTACGTCCCCGTGCTGGCCGGCGTGAACGACAGCGATGCAGCGGTGCCGGTCGCCACCGTCGTGCCGCCCGTGCGTCACCGCCCAGGTGTAGCGTGTCGGCCCCGACGCCGCCGCTCACCGACGAGCCCAACGTCAGCTTCGTCCCCTTGGGGCTGTAGCCCGACGCCGGCAGCCCCGTGATCGTCGCCGTCAGGTCCGCGGCCACGTTGACGGTGGCGGTGGCGGCGGCCGTCTCGCCCACGCTGTCGGTGGCCGTCACGGTCGCCGTGTACGTGCCCGCGGTGGCGTAGGCGTGGCTGTCGGTCGCCGAAGTGCCGCTGTCGGTCGTGCCGTCGCCGAAGCTCCAGCTGTAGGTGAACCCGGCCGCCTCCCCGGAGTTGGGGTTGCTGGCGCTGGCCGTGAGGCTGATCGCCGCACCCGCCTCGCCCGAGTACGGGCCGCCCAGCGACACCGTGGGCGCCAGGTCCACGACCACCGAGCCGCTGGCCGACGCCGTGTCCTTGGCCGAGTCGGTGACTACCAGCGCCGCCTGGTACGTCCCCGTGCTGGACGGCGTGAACGACAGCGACGCCGCCGTGCCGCTCGCCACGGTCGCGCCGCTGAGCGTCACCGTCCAGCTGTAGCGTGTCGGCCCCGACGCCCCCGCTCACCTGCGACCCCAGCGTCAGCTTCGTCCCCTTGGGGCTGTATCCCGACGCCGGAAGCCCGGTGATCTTCGCCGTCAGGTTCGCCGCTGGCGTAACGGCGGCGCCGGCAAGCGCCCCGGCCCCGCTCAACTCAGACCAGCTGGTCCCATACGTCCACCAGGAGGTGTCCGCCAGCACCGCGTATACCTGCCCGCCGCCGCTGGCCAGCCTGCGCCGCTGATGGAGGCGAAGGAACCGCCGGACGTCAAGGACCAGCCGGACGCGGCGGTGTCTTGCCACAAGTTCCCGTTGGCAGCGACGGCGAACACCTGATCCGATCCGGCGGCTGCCGCGGACAGGATACTTCCGCTCGGCGACAGGTTCTGCCACGGAGAGCCGCTGGCCTTGGGGTCGTACTTCCACAGAGAGCCATCCGTCAGGACTCCGTAGGCGACGGCCGAACCACTCTTGTCTAGGCCTGCGCTTACGGACTGGAAGGAACCTGTGGAGACCATGGCCCAGCCATTGCCTCCCAGCGCTGGGCTGTGTTCCCAGAGTTGGTGGTTCGCGGTCACGGCGAACACGACGTCGTTGCCCGCCGCATCGGTCGTCGCGCTGACGGACAGAATGCTCCCGGAGGACGACAGCTCAGACCAGCCGCCGGCGAACTGAGAGCCGTACTCCCACAGGGAGTTGTCCGATAGCACGGCGAAAACGACGGCGTGGCCGGCCGAATTGGTCGCGGCGCTGAGCTGCTGGAAGGAGCCTGTGGAGAGAAGGGACCATCCGCTGGTGTTGTCCTCCCACAAGTGGCTGTCCGACGTGACGGCGAAGACGTCCGACTGACTGGAGGAGTCGGTGACGGCGCTGATTGACAGGATCGTCCCGGCCGGCGAGAGAAGCGTCTGACCTGCGGTCGCCTGCTCCAGGAGGGAGTGATCGGTTTGCAGGAGGAACGCGGTGACGGACGGCTGCATGCGATCTTCCAGCCGTTCGAGGTTCAGTGAAACCGTTCGCGCCCGACGAGCCGGATTTCCGCGTGAAGCCAACTTTTTGCCTTTGCCGTGACCCTTCCCGAAGGTTCCGAAGAACATGGCGATTCTCTTGGGTGAATTGGGCCTGGCCGCTGAGGACGCGACGCGGCGATTCGCCTGGCGTCATCCGCGGCGGAATGGTGATACGTTCGCCGCCGCCGGAAACCACAGGGGCATCACAGTTCCGCCGTGCCCGCTCTGGCAGCCGAGCATGGCGGCCAGGGGCGATCCCCAGCGGCTGCGATGCAACCGTGGAGCGCGCCGAGGGGGCGGCGCCTTGCCGGCTTGCGTACATCGCACAGTCTTGCCGAACGGACGGGGTGAGCCGTATGGCCGACGCCTACGGCGAAACCGGGCTGCGGCGGGCGTTCACGCCCTCACCTCACAGGATATTCCTGATCGGAACAGGCGTCTATGCCGAACACCCGGTTTTCTGCGACGGGATACAGACACTCGTGACATCTCCCCCTTTCGCGCTCCCTTAGGGGAGGGATCGCTGGGGGCTTTCGGAACTCGTTTCGTCGTCCAACTGCGAGTCGGAAAACGAACGAGCTATGATAACCAACCAACATATAGGTTAACCTAGGTAAGCTGTCAAGTTGCGGATTGGCAGGGAGCGCTTCCGGCGTAAACGTTGGAAAGCCCAGTGAGCGCGGACCGCCCCCTCGCCGCCTTGCGTTCTCTTTCGGGCGCCTACCCAGGAGCCGATTCGCTTCGAGCCTCTCCATGCGCCACAGCTTCTGCAGTCGGCGTCCCAGGACGGCAGGACAAGGTCCCCTGGAGAGCGCTTCCTCCAGGGCCAGGCCCACAACGGACGGGTCTGCTAGCACCCTACGCGCCGAGATCGCGGCCTTTAGGCGCCGCAGGCCGCGGTCCAGAGAAGCCGTGGCACGCCATTCGCTGGCGTCCTTCTCCAAGTCTTTACCAGCGAACACGCGAAATCCGGCGAATTCGTGGTTGACGCCCGGAAAAACGCTGTTAAACTAACTGAAGCAAAAATGACGCGAGCGAAGCATTGGGATTGCCCTCGCCTCCGGTGATCCCATGTATCCCACCCTCCCGGCTGAAAGGCGTATCAGCCGTCTCCCGCGGACAAGGAAGCCGCCCGCTTTCCGTCGGAGTCCTCCTGAGGAGGTTTTTCCGCCGGAAGCGACCGCCTGGGTGCAACCCACGGTCACGGAGTGCGCGCCGGCCGGCCCGCCGCTCCTGTGGGTCGCCACCCACGGTCACGGAGTGGCGCCGACCCGCCGAACGCGGCGCATAGGACCGAGCCAGGAGAGAGCATATCGTGGGTTCCATCGCCGAAGCCCTCCCCGAAGAAACCAAGCCGGCCATTCAGACTCCCGTACCGGAAACGCCGCCCGCGGGCGATCTGCCGGAGACGGTGATCGAGCGCCGGCCGGGCTGGCAGCTCGTCAACCTGCGCGAGCTGTGGCGGTTCCGCGAACTGCTGTTCTTCCTGACCTGGCGCGACGTGAAGGTGCGGTACAAGCAGACGGTGCTCGGCGCCGCCTGGGCCGTGCTGCAGCCGCTGTCCACGGTGGTCGTCTTCGCGTTCTTTCTGGGCCGGCTGGGCGGCGTCTCCGACGGGATCGAGGACTACCCGCTGTTCGTGCTCGCGGCCATCCTGCCGTGGACGTTCTTCGCCAACGCCGTGAGCGCGGCCGGCAACAGCGTGGTGACCAACGAGCGGCTGGTGAGCAAGATCTACTTCCCGCGGCTGATCATCCCGGTCAGCTCGGTGGGGGCGTGCCTGTTCGACTTCCTGATCTCGCTGGCGATCCTGGCGGTGATGATGGTCTGGTACGGCGCCGCGCCGGGGTGGTCGGTCCTGCTGGCGCCAGTCGTCATGCTGCTGCTGACGGCGGCGGCGGTGGGCGTGGGCACGCTGCTGTCGGCCCTGATCGTGGCCCACCGCGACTTCAAGTACGTCCTGACCTTCGCCGTCCAGCTCTGGCTGTTCGCGACGCCGTGCATCTACCTGGGGCCGAACGCGCGTGGGGCCGACCTCCCGGCTGCTGCTGCCGCTGAACCCGGCCTACGGGCTGCTGCTGAACTTCCGCCAGGCGGTGCTGGGCGGCGAGCTCGACTGGTACGCCTTGGGCGTGTCGTCGGCGGTGGGGCTGGCGCTGCTGCTGATCGGCTGCTTCTACTTCCGCCGCGTGGAACGCACCTTCGCCGACGTGATTTGAGACGGGAACGGTTGAGCCATGAAACCGGCGATCCGGGTCGAG
This sequence comes from uncultured Planctomycetaceae bacterium, assembly GCA_963823075.1. Taxonomy (GTDB): domain Bacteria; phylum Planctomycetota; class Planctomycetia; order Gemmatales; family Gemmataceae; genus UBA4732. Next base: position 331,731 of record CAWGKE010000007.1, on the reverse strand, counting down.
AACCTGTCGAAGCAATACCGCATCGGCACGCGGAAGCGGGGCGCGTCGCGCAATCTGACCGAGTCGATCACGGACGGCGCATCGGCCCTGTGGCGCGGCCTGACAGGCCGCGGGCGGAGCGGCGACGGGGCGGAGCGAATTCTGGGCGCTGAAGGACGTGTCGTTCGAGGTGCAGCCGGGCGAGGTGGTGGGGATCATCGGCCGCAACGGGGCGGGCAAATCGACGCTGCTGAAGATCCTGAGCCGGATCGCGGAGCCGACGTCGGGCCGGGCTGTGGTGCGCGGGCGGATGGGGAGCCTGCTGGAGGTGGGCACCGGCTTCCACCCCGAGCTGACCGGCCGCGAGAACATCTACCTCAACGGCAGCATCCTGGGGATGAGGCGACAGGAAATCGACCGTAAGTTCGATGAGATTGTGGCGTTCGCCGAGATCGAGCAATTCCTAGACACGCCGGTCAAGCGCTACAGCAGCGGCATGTATGTGCGGCTTGCGTTTGCTGTGGCGGCCCACTTGGAGCCGGAGATCCTCGTCGTCGATGAGGTTCTGGCGGTGGGAGATGCGACCTTCCAAAGGAAGTGCCTTGGCCAGATGAGTGCTGCCGCGCGTTCAGGGAGGACGGTATTGGTCGTCAGTCACAACATGGCAGCCATACAGAGCCTCTGTGACACAGTCGTCGTCCTAGAGAAAGGCGAGGTCGTGCATATCGGCGGTACACAGTCGGGAATCGCCCGATACATGTCGGACGCCCAATCATCCGAGGGCGCGGACATCGACTTGTCAGAACACGCGGCGCGTAGGCAAGGCTGCCAGCCTCTTTTGCGTCGGGTGCGCTTCCTTAACGCGGAAGGGAAGCCTATGCTTCGCTTTCAAGCGGGGGAGACTATTCAGATCGAGTTGACCGTCCATCCCTCTCGGACTTTGATGCAACCGCAGTTCGGCATCGGAGTAGATGATTCGACGGGCTTGCGAATCTGTAGTTGGTGTACATACTTATCTAAGTCGGAACTGCCGAAATTGACTCGTTCGGTGAAAGTGATTTGTCGCGTAGATAAGGTTCCGCTAGTACCGGGCAAATACGTCTTGTCGCTGAGCGTCGGAACCCCGCACGAATTACTCCTTGACGCTCTAGACCACGCCGTTTCCTTGGAAATCGAACGGGCAGATTTCTTCGGCAATGGTAAGATCCATGACTCCGGGCTGGGAAGATGTCTGGTGGCCTCCGAGTGGAGCGTGGATCCAGTTTGAACACGCGTGTGCTATGACCTCCACCCCTTTCACAAGCACCAAGAAGCGATGCTCAAGAAACTAGTGAAAAAGGCTGTTCGGTTCGTGGCCCCTGAGTGGGCCGCGCAAAAAGAAGAGGAACTGTGGAATAAGAAGCAGGCGCGGATCCTTCGCCAGAAGTATCGCGGCGCCGACCTCGATACCATAGTGGACGCCATGCGCGCGTCGAGTACGTTCCCGGCCAATCAGAAACGTGGAGAGATCCTCCCGCTTTTGCGTATGCTGCGCGACCTACAGCCAAAGCGACTCTGTGAGATCGGATCCGCTGGGGGCGGCACCTTGTTCCTCCTATGCCAAGTCGCAGCGCCCGACGCCCGCGTCCTCTCAATCGACATCAACCACAGGAAGCTCCAGAATGCGGTCTTCCCCTGCTTCCGTCGTGATTCTCAGCGCATTTCATGCATGGCGGCGGACTCGCATTCTCGCGAAACTCTCGCGCACGTTTTGGCTTGGCTCGCCGGGGACCAACTGGACTTTCTGTTCATCGACGGCGACCACTCTTTGGCGGGAGTCCAGAGCGATTACGAGATGTATGCGCCGCTTGTGCGACATGGCGGCGTCGTCGCCTTTCACGACATCGTGCCGGACTTCCGCACCCGTTACGGCACCCCAACCGGGTGCGACGTCGGCCAGGTGCCGCAATACTGGCACGACTTGAAATCCCGGGTCGGCCAATGTGAAGAATACATAGAAGACGCAAACCAGGATGGATACGGCATTGGCGTCCTGCGCTGGAACGGGCGGGGCGGATCGAGCCCGATGCAGCGCTGACGGCCGCGGCGCCGTCCGCCTTGCGCTGAACTTCAAAGCAGGCGTTCCCCATGATGCAGTCCATATCGGTAGTCATCCCGACCTACAACGGCGCGGCCTACGTTGAGGAGGCGCTCGCCTCGGTGTTCGCCCAGACGCTGCCCCCTGCCAACGTAATCGTCGTGGATGACTGCTCCACGGACGGAACGGCCGCGTTAGCCGCTCGTATTGGGCGTTCGGCTCCGCTGCCCGTGCGCGTCGTTCGTTTGTCGGAGAACAGCGGCGGCCCGGCCGCGCCAATCAACGCGGGGATCGCGGCGGAGCGCACGGAGTACATCACGGTCCTGGACCAGGACGATGTATTCGCACCTGATAAGATTGAGCAGCAAGCGATCCTTCTTGCCGAACATCCAGACGTGGCGGTAGCGGCCGGTCTGTGTTCCCCATGGAACGAACCCCGCAGCATCCATTCCTGGCAACTCGACCTGTTTCGGCAGCTCGGAGGGACGAACTCGGAACAAGCCATCAAGCTCTCGGGAAGGGATTCGCTGCGAGCGCTAATGCTCCACGGCAATTTCCTCGTCGGCTACCCGTCGTTCATGTTTCGGACGGCGGATTGGCGGGCCAAGGGCGGGGCGGACGAGCGCTACCGCGTTGCTTCGGACTATGACCTTCTGTGCTGGCTCTGTTCGCGCGGGTCGATGGCGATCACTCCGGGCACCCATTACGTGCGGCGCACGCATGACAGCAACGTCTGTAACAACAAGCAGAGGATGTTCCTCGACGTCGCCCAGGTGCGCCACTATTTGACGTCTCAGCGTTGGCTCCTGGCGGATGAAGAGATTAGCAGGCCGATGCGCGATTGGTTTGGCTACTTTGGCTATTGCCTGCGCGAGGCCGGCAACTACGAGACGCCTGGCGATGCTACTGCACCATCGGGCGCATCTGGGGCTGGAACCGTTCATTGGCGGTGGAGTCCTTATATTTGCCCGTCTGTCGCATCTGGCGCCGGCTGGTCCGATGGGCGCCGTCCTATAGCTCCCTCACGGACCCTGGCGTCCCAAACCAGTCGGGCGCGGCGCAGGGTCGGCGGTCTGACGTAGCTGCTGGTCACAGGCGCCAATGCTCGCCGGCGTGTTCAACCCCGAGAGCAGGTGACGTCCATGCCCCAGGCTGTTTCGGTGATCATCCCGGCCTCTAACGGCTCGGCGTACATAGAGGAGGCGCTGGCCTCCGTTTTCGCCCAGACGCTGCGGCCGGCCGAAGTGATCGTCGTCGATGACTGCTCGAAGGACGGGACGGCGGCGTTGGTCGAGCGGATTGCACAGTCCGCCCCGGCGGCCGTGCGGTTGATCCGCCGGCCAAGAACAGCGGCGGCCCCGCCTTGCCGATCAACGTCGGCGTCGCGGCCGCCTCGGGCGAATTCGTTACCGTCCTCGATCAGGACGACGCTTTCTTGCCGAACCGCATTGAGGAGAGCTTGCGCGTTTTCGCGCATTGCCCCGACCTGAGCGTCGCGTTCAGCTGCTGCGGGATCGTCGACGCGCCTGAAAAGATCACGCCGGATGCCGACATCCGCGACCTCCTGCTGCAGACCTCGCGGGCGTTGGCGCCCGAGCTTTCCGGGTGGCGCCGCATCGACGGCGGCGAGCTGCTTCGGCTGCTGTTGTGGAAGAACTGCTTTATCTCCGGCTACCCCGGGTTCACGTTCCGGAAGCGCGACTGGTCGGCGAAGGCGGGCGTCGATACGTCGCTTAGAATCGCCAGCGATTACGACCTCCTCTGCTGGCTCTGCACCTGTGGGAACGCGGGTTATTACCCCGAGCCCCTGTACGCCCGCCGGATTCACTCGGACAACACCACGCACAATCACCTGCAGACCAATCTGGATGGCGCCGTCGTCCGGGAGCGATACCTGACGGCCGATCGTAAGCTGCTCGCCCATCAGGATTTGCGCGATGAGTTATACGCGTGGTTCTTGGGATTCGGGTACTGGCTGCGAAGCGAACCGACCCTGGTTGGCGTTCCGCCTCTACCGCGCCGCCGCCCGACTGTTCGGATGGGACGCCGCGGTCGTCCTCGGACTCGCCAAGGTACTGCCCATGACGGCGTTTTCCAAGCTGACGCGCCGGTCGCCGCAGTACGTGAAGATGACGCGGAACAGTTGATCCATGCAGGGACCGCCGCCAAATCAGGGATGCACGGCTCGGGAAGGCTGGCCGGGCGCTGCCTCAGGATGTCGTGGGCTTGGCCCAAGGGAACTTATTCGATGCGGTGGTTCTACTACTACCCGACGTGGATGAAGCCCTCCGGCGGCAACAAGCAGATTCGGCTCATGGCTTCCCTCCTTTCGGACCTGGGGGTTGAGGCCTGGTTGCTGCGCGACCGGAAGTTTTTCGAGGCCCCGACCGTTACGATGACAACTCCTTTTACGGCGTCCCTGTTCCCAACGCCTCTTTCCCCTTTGAAGAGGGCGGCCAGAACCTCCACCCGGACGACGTGGTCATTCTCCCCGAGGTCGTTTTGGGGAAGAGCCTGGACGTCAGCCGGCAGTGGCGATGTCGCTTCGCCCTGTACAACCAGAACGGTTTCTACGGGCTTCGCTATGGGGCCGAGCCGGAGGTTTGTGGGCGCCGCCTCGAGTTCGTCATCACCATCGCCCCTTACATTGCGTCCCTGTGCAAGACCTTTCTTGGCATTCCCTCGGAGAGGATCTTTCACGTCCCCGTCTGGGTCGTGCGCCCCCCGTTTTCCCTGCAAGAGGCAGAGAGGGCCAAAAACCTGGCCATCTGTTATATGCCCCGGAAAATGCCCGATCAGGTCAAGCGGGTGCGGGAACTGGTCCAGGGGAGCCACCCCGACGTCCCCTGGGTGGAGATCGACGGCCTCCCGGAGGCTGAAGTCGCCGGTCGTTACCGGGATAATAAGATTTTCTTTGCCGCCCAGGGCCTTGAGGGCTGCCCCCTGACCGCGCATGGAGGCCATGGCCTGTGGCTGCCTTGTGGCTGGGTTTCCCGGCACCGCTCACTTCCCCCATCCCTATGCGACTCCGGCCAACGGGCTCTGGGCCACGGATCGCAACGTACCGGCGGCCGCGGCGGCGATCCGCTCCGCCATCGACGTGGTTCGCATCGGCGGTGACCGATACCACCGTTACCTGGAGGCCGGGCACGAGACGGCCCAACGGTTCAGCGAAGAGCCGGTCAAAAAGGCCCTGGCCCAGCTGGCAGCCGGCGTGAAAGAGCGAGACTATCGGGCGCAACGGCGAGTAGTGCCCGCCCTGGGCTGGAAGGGCGGCCTGTTTGCCTACTGGCTCCTGTACAACTACGACCGCTTGGGCTGGGCCGGGCGTTTCCTGAGTGGGATATCGCAGATGACCAAGCCGGTCCGGTCCTGTTTGGGCCGGGTCTGCGGCCGTCCTCGTATCCCAGTCGTACCCGTCCCAGTCGTACCCGTCCCAGTCGTACCCGGGCGGTCCGAATCCCCCGGTTAGCCAGGGTTCCCGAAGCGGTGAGATTCATCATGAAAGCCGCGACTAGCGTTATCATTCCTTGTTACAACGGGGAGAAGTATTTGCCCGAGGCCCTGGAGTCGATCCGGAAGCAGACGGTCCCCGTGCGGGAGATCGCTCTTAGTGGACGACGGCTCAGCCGTCCCGCTCCAGGCCCCGCCCGGCTGGGACGGCCCCCCCCTGCACATCATCCGCACCCCCAACCGGGGCCTGGCCGCCGCCCGCAATCTGGGCTTGCGTCACGCCACCGGCGAGTTCGTCGCCTTCCTGGACTCCGATGACTTCTGGCGCCCCCGGAAGGTCGAGGAGCAGGAAAAGGCTCTGCGGGCCGACCCCTCCGCCGTGGCCTGCTACACCCGCTGCGTGCAGGCGCCGGGCTATTACGGCTTTGGCCCGTATCCCCCGGCCGACGTTTCCGAGGACGATTTCCTGCTCGTACTCTGGTCCAGCCAGTTCTTCCCCCCGTCGTCCGTGATGGCCCGGCGGGAGACCATCGAAGCGGTGGGGCCTTTCGGCGAGCATTACGGGAACGGCGAGGACGTCGAGCTGTGGATGCGGCTGCTGACGCGAGGGCGTTTTGTGCAGATTCCCGAGCCGTTTACCTTCTACCGCCAGCACGCCGGACAGTTTACCACGAACATTTACCGGCGGCTGGCCGGCGGCAAGCGGGCCCGGGCTTCCATCATCGCCCAGCACGGCGATCGCCTGGTTCGGGCTGGCCTGCGGCGCAACCAGTTGTGGGACGCCTACCGCACCGAAATCATGCTCGTGTTCTACCGCCGCCATTTTGGCCCCGCTCGCCGGCTGCTGTGGGACTACTGGAAGGACCACCCGCTCGACGGGGCGATCCTTCTCCGCGCTCTGGCGTCCCTGCTCCCCGCGAGGTTGGTCACCTGCCTCCGCGGCCGACTGCCGGAGGCGCCGCCCCCAGTCCCGCAGGATGACTCGGCCAAGGGCCCGGAAAGCGCCTGGTCTTGCCATGTCAGGAAGATCTACCCGGACCTTGCGCGAAGTCGATGCGACGACCTCGGTCTATCGGGACCCAGGATAGGGTCGAACGCCCCGCGCGGATCCACGTCGCCGAGCGGCGCACGCCTCTGAAATTCCGCAGGGAGAACGCTTTGCGTTGCTGCATCGTCCTCGTTAACTACAACGGCCTGGCCGACACGCTCCGCTGTCTGCGCTCGCTGGATGCGGCGGGCCGCCCGGATACCGTCGTCGTGGACAACGCCTCCGCCGAAGACCCGGCCCCGGCGTTGCGCCGCGACTTCCCCTGGTGCGCGGTCGTTCACAGCCCGGTCAACGGCGGCTGGGCCGGCGGCAACAACGTGGGCGTCCGGCACACGCTGGAACGCGGCGCCGACCTGGTCGTCCTGCTCAACAACGACACCACTGTCAGCCACGATTTTGTCCAACGCCTTGTCGCAGCCGCTGCCGCCTATCCCGAATTCGGCGTCCTCGGTCCGGTCATCAACTTCATGGACGAGCCCGACAAGGTGATGACCGACGGCTGCCTCTTCAACCGCCCGGGTTACCACGGCTTCTTCGAGCGCAAGGCGGTCGCACTGGTCCGCACCGAGCCTCCCGCGGTCACCGAGGTCGATATCGTCAACGGTTGCTGCATGATGATCGCCCGGCGAGTGTTCGAGCGCATCGGCCTGATCGACGAACGGTTCTTCCTCATCCACGAGGAGTCGGACTTCTGCCTGCGCGCCTGCCAAACTGGCTTCCGCTGTGGCGTGCTGGGCGAGTCCCTGGTGTGGCACAAAGGCTCCAGTTCGTTCAAGCGCAGCGGCAAGTGCTGGCAGCGCTATTACGACGCCCGCAACCTGCGCCTCCTGTTGCACAAACATCAGAGGAACCACGTTCCTGGGCGCGGGGCTTGGAGCTCGCGGCTGCAGTATCTCAAGTACGTCTACTACCGCTACGCCATCGAGCGAGAGCAAGGGCAGGCCAATGCTGCCGACGCGGTCCTGGAGGGAGCATACGATGCGCTTACCGGCCGTTACGGGCCCATGGCCCCCCGCCCCGGCCCCCCTTGCCCATTCTCCGGGGCCTTTTTGAGCTGTGCCGCCACCTGCCACGGATGTGGCAACGAGCGAAGGCCCGTGATCAGCGTGAGCTGGCAGCCAAGCCCTCGGCCTGCGCAGTGCTGCTGGCCGGCGGACGGGGGACCCGACTCCAGGCAATCCGGCCGGACGTGCCCAAGCCCTTTATCTCCTGTGCCGGCAAGCCGTTCATCGAGTGGGTGATGTCCTGGTTGCAGCGCCAGGGAGTTAAGGACTTCGTCGTCTCCCTATGTCATTTGGCGGAAGTGGGAGAGGAGGCGTTACGTCGCTGGCCGCATGACGGCTGCGAAATCAAGACTGTCCGCGAGATTGAACCACTCGGCACAGGCGGCGCCTTACGGTTCGCCCTTGCGACGGCCGCGCCGACGGCGGACATCGTCCTTTGCGCCAACGCGGATTCTCTGGTACTCTGCGACCTGGGGGCTGCATGGCGTGCTTTCGACCGCCCAGACGTTGATGGGATCTTGGTCGGCCTCAATGCTGGGGACGCCTCCCGTTATGGAACGCTGGGCCTCGATGCGGAGGGCCATTTGACGGCGTTTCAGGAGAAGAAGGCCGGCCCGGGAGTTATCAACGCAGGCATTTACTTTTTCAAGCGGGCGATCCTTCAAGACTGGCCCGACAAGACGCCGCTGAGCCTGGAGTACGACCTCTTCCCGAAATGGCTCGCGCAGGGCCGGCGTTTCTGGGTCCACCGCGTCACGGCCCCGTTTCTGGATATTGGGACCCCGGAAAGCCTCGGCCAAGCCGAGCTGTTTGTTCGCACTCACCTTTTACGCGGGAGGGAATCATGATCATCAGCCGAACACCCTTGCGGATCAGCTTCTTTGGCGGCGGCACCGATTACCCCGAGTACTTTGAGACGGAGTCGGGTGCCGTTCTGGGCATGGCGATCGACAAATCGACGTTTGTCTCGGCCACGCCCATCTACTCGCGTCTGTTCGACTACAGCGTGAAGGTAGCCTACCGGAAGATCGAGTGCGTCACGAAGATCGACGACATCGAACACGGTCCCTATCGGGAGTGTCTCAGGCACTGCGGCGTGACAGGCGACGTGGAGGTGAACTACCTGAGTGAAGTCCCGGCCTTTGCGGGGCTCGGCTCGTCATCGACCTTCGTCGTGGGGGTTCTTGAATACGTTATACGCGCTTCGCGGTCGGCACGTGCCCGCGCTGGAGCTAGCGTACCAGGCCATCGAGATCGAGCGCGAGGTTCTCCACGAGGCAGTGGGCTGCCAGGACCAGACTTTCGCAGCGCTGGGCGGGATGAACCTGTTGGAGTTCCACAAGACCACGCACATCGACGTGCATCGTGTTCCGCTGAGCCGAACACGGCTGGAGGAATTCCAGGAACACCTGCTCGTTTTCTACACGGGAATTCAGCGCCGCGCCCACAACATCGCGGCCAAGCAGATCGAGAACATCGATAAAAATCTGGAGCGGCTGAAGCGCATGCGACGAATGGTGGACGAAGGGCACACGGTCTTGACGGCGAAGGGAACCTTGGAGCGGTTCGGGCGGTTGCTGGACGAGTCCTGGCGCCTCAAGCGGGAGCTCGCGGACGGAATCACGAACGACACGATCGGCGGGATATATAAGGATGCCATTGAGGCGGGGGCCTGGGGGGGCAAGTTGCTCGGGGCCGGTGTGGGCGGGTTCATCCTCTTCTTTGTCCCCCCGGAAAAAAAGGGGGAGGTCCGCAGCCGGCTGGCCCGGCTCCAGGAGATCGAAGTGCGCATGAACGCCGTCGGCAGCCAGATCATCCACGCCGACCAGCAGGGCATGTTTTCGCCTGTACCGCTGTATGACAACGCAGGTCAATCGGGACCGCGCGAAACCAAGCCAGTGATGATGGAGGCCGCTTCGGCGAGGTCGCTGACGGTGTAGTCGGCGCTGAGGCCTGCCGCGGCATATTGGGCCCCGTAGCCTGTGCGCGTGAGCAGTGTTACGGCGCCCACGCGACGGCCCAGCTCGATGTCACAGGGCTTATCGCCAATGACAAAGCACTGCCTCAAGTCAAACGCCCATTCCTCCGCTGCCCGCAGCGCCAGCGCGGGGGCCGGCTTGCGGCAGAAACAGCCCTGCTCAGGCGCATGCGGACACACGTAAATGGCGTCAAGCGGGGCCCCGGCCTGCGTGAGGAGGTGGAGCATGTGAGCGTGGACGTTTTCGGCCTGCACCGTGCTAAAGTAGCCGCGGCCGATCCCGGACTGATTCGTGATAACGACTAAACCGAGGCCGAGAGCGCGCATTCGCCGCAGCCCCTCGACGGCGCCTGGCAAGAGCTCCACACCATCTGCATCAGCCAGATAATTCCGCTCGGCGATGATTGTGCCGTCTCGGTCCAGAAGTACAAAACGGTTTTTCATCATGCGTCGGCCCCTGTTACACTCTAGGCTAGCAATTTGAACTAGCCAGAGCCAACAGCATTGACCGGCATTCTGCAATGAGGGCTCAGAGGTGCGACTGCTCTATTTCAAACCGAGTCTGGCCTGGCCCCGCGAGAGTGGCCACGATGTCCATTGCTATTACATGATAAAGGCCCTTGCGGCCTTGGGTCACAAGGTGGCTCTTGTGACCTTGAGAAAGCTCCGGCCCGAGGCGGTCGCGGGGCTTGCACTCGACCAGCAGTGGGCGCTGGGCGAGGTCGAGGCGTTGAACGAAGCATCCCCCTTGGTCTTGAATCGCCTGCAAAATCGGTACGCCTCATACTGGGGTGTCGATCACGCCCAGGTGCGCACAATTGGAGGACTCGCCAGGAAGTGGGGGGCGGATGCGGTTGTTGCCGATGGCTTGAGTGTCTTGCCCTATCTCGCGGGCGTGCAGGGAGCGTTGCGGGTCTGGTTTGCCGGAGACGAATGGGTCTGGCATCACCTGTCGCAAGCCAAGCTCTTCCAACTGCGGACCTGGAGCAACGTCTGGGATGCCGCCGTGAAGGGGCTCTACGAACGGGCGTATGGTCCGTTGCTCGACCGCATCTGGGTCGTTTCCGAAGCAGATCGGCGCGCCATGCGCTGGATCGCTCGGGCTGCGAACATCGATGTGTTGCCTAATGGCGTCGATTCTGATCACTACCACTCCGGCGAAGAGGAGGAGATCCAGCACAGTTGCGTCTTTTGGGGCCGCCTAGATTTTGGCCCGAACATCCAGGCACTCCAATGGTTTTGCAGGAAGGTGTGGCCCGCACTCCGCAAGGAGGCACCGACAGCCACCTTTACCATCTTTGGCTTCAAGCCAACGACGCCTGTCCAGGACCTTGCCGGACGCGATGGCATCACCCTAGTACCCGACCTCCCAGACATTCGCGCGGAGATCCGCCGGCATCAGGTGGTTGTCCTTCCGTTCATCAGTGGCGGTGGCGTAAAGAGTAAACTCCTAGAAGGTCTCAGCATGGGGAAGGCGATCGTGGGAAGCGTTCGAGCCTGTAATGGACTTTTTGGGCCGTCACCTCCACTGATCGTTCCCAGGACTGTGCGACAGTGGGTGCGCCGCCTGCTCGACTTGTGGTCGGCTGCACAAAAGCGCGACGACCTTGGCAGAGCAGCCCGTCGTTGGGTCCTCGAGTACCACTCCTGGGAGGGCGCAGCCCGAGTGGCAATGGCCGGGCTCGAACGGTCACGCGGGGAGGCCGGCCGATGAAAGAGTCGTCAACTGCCCGAATTGCAGTCGCGGGGCAGGAGTCCGTGCTGGGGGCCAAGCGTCCGGCATGAAGCAGCTGATCTTCATGATCGTGGTGGCGCTGATCGGCGTCGGCGGGTCGCTGACGGTTAGCCCGTTTTACGGGGTGGCCGTCTACTACCTGTTCGCCGTGCTGCGCCCCCAGTTCATCTGGAAGTGGTCGCTCCCGACCGATATACCCTGGTCCTTCTATGTGGCGGTCGCCGCCATGATCGGCCTGGCGCTGAATGTCCGCCCGGCCAAGGTGGCGCCGAGCGGCGGTTTCAACAAATCGCTGACAGCCGCCCACTGGACCGTTCTTGCCTTCGGCGCGTGGGTGTCGCTCACCTACTTCACCGCGCGCAATCACGAAGTTGCCTATCCCTATTTCATTGAGTACCTGAAACTGTTCCTGATGTTCTGGGTCGCCGGACGTGTCATTCAGACGCCGCGGCAGGTCTGGCTCCTGTATCTCCTCACTGCCGGCACGCTTGGCTACATCGCCTACGAGATCAACTGGATCTACTTCTTCAACAATCGTTACACTTACATCTACCGACTCGGATACGGTGGTCTCGACAACAACGGGGCGGCGCTGATGCTCGCCATGGGCGTGCCCTTGTGCTACTTCGCCTTCGAGGGGATCCGGAAGTGGTTCCGTTGGGCCTTCGTGGCGCTGATCCCCCTCATCGTGCATGCCGTCTTGACCTCCTACTCGCGCGGCGCCATGGTGTCTCTGTTGGCGAGCATTCCGTTTTTCCTGGTTCGGAGCCGCCGGCGAATCCAGCTCGCCATGGTTCTGGTCGCCATGTCCTTGCTCGTCCCTATATTCGCCGGCAAGGAGATTCGGGCCCGGTTCTTCACCTTGGAAGACACCGAAGCGGACGAGAGCGCGAACAGCCGCCGCGACAGCTGGGCCGCGGCCTGGGAGATAGCCAAGGAGAATCCCATTTTCGGCGTCGGAATCCGAAACGCCAACCTGATTTCCCATGAATACGGCGCGGACATGGCAGGGCGCACGATTCACTCGCAGTACTTGCAGACGGCCGCCGACAGCGGCTTGGTCGCCCTCGCCCTGTATGTGGCAGCGCTGGGCGCCTTCTTGCTGAGTACGCGCCGAGCACGGATCGAGGCGAAGAAACTTACCGACCCGGACGGGTGGCGTGCTTGTGCGGCCGCCAGCGGGGTCGAAGGGGCCATGATCGTCTTCTGCGTCGGCAGCGTTTTCCTCTCGCTGGAGAACTTCGAGTTGCCCTACTTGATGTTGCTGATCGGGGCCCAGTTGCCCTTAGTCCTGGCGACAGACCGACAAGCCACCCGTGCGGCGGCGAAGACGGAAGCCGCACCCGCGAACGAACCGCGGGCGGCGGCCGATCCTGGCCCCGAGGGTCGGCCTGCCGCCAAGCCCGTGTGAAACGGTAAATAAATTACGGCGAAACTCAGCGCCACCCGACGCCCCATGACTTCCTCCATGACCCCTCCATTGGACGCAGCGACCGACTCCTTCCGGCGCGGCGCGGCGACTCCCGCCCCACTCCGACTCGGCTTCATCATGCACGTGATGCAGGTCGCCGGCGCGGAAATGCTTGTCGCGGAAACGATCCGCCGGCTGGCCGGACGTATCGACCCTGTGATCTTCTGCCTCGACGCCGTCGGCGCCCTCGGCGAGCAACTGCAAGCGGAAGGCGTCGAGGTCGTCTACCTGGGGCGGCGGCCCGGCCGCGATTGGCGGATGGTGTGGCGGCTGGCCCATGAACTGCGAACCCGTCGGATTGAGGTGTTGCACGCTCACCAGTACACGCCTTTCTTCTACGCTGCACTGGCCAAGTCATGGATACGCCGCCGGCCCCGTCTGATTTTTACCGAACACGGTCGGCATTATCCCGATGTCGTCTCGCGTCTCCGACGCGCCGCCAACCGCCTGGTGCTGCACCGCTTTGCCAACGCCGTCAACGCCTGCTGCGCATTCAGCGCCAAAAGCCTCCACGCCGTGGACGGCTTCCCCGAGCGGTGCATTGAAGTGATCGAGAATGGCATCGACCTGTCCCGGTACGGCCGCGCCGCGGATCGGGCTGAGTTGCGCGTCCGCCTCGGCCTTGACCCCGACCGGCGCTATATCGCGATGGTGGCCCGCTTTCACCCGGTCAAGGACCACGCCATGCTGCTGCACGCCTTCGGCCAGGCGGCGGCCCGGGCGGATGTGGATCTGCTGCTGGTGGGCGACGGCAAACTGCGTGGCCAGCTGGAGTCGCTTGTTGCAAGCCTGGGACTGACTGGCCGGGTGCGCTTCCTCGGCGTGCGGCCGGACGTGCCGGACTTGCTGAGGGCGGTCGATGTGTTCGCCCTTACGTCGGTGAGCGAAGCGGCATCGCTTACCCTCCTGGAAGCCATGGCCTCGCGGCTGCCGGTCGTGGTCACGGCCGTCGGCGGCAACCCCGAGATAGTCCGCGAAGGGGTGGAGGGACTGCTCGTCCCCCGAGGGGACGCTGCGGCTGCAGGGGCAGCGATCCTCCGCCTGTTGGACAACCCCGCCCAGGCGGCCGCCATGGGCGCGGCGGGCCGCGCCAGGGTCGAGGAACGCTATCGGCTGTCCCAAACGATCGAGGCTTACTGGCAGCTTTACCGGCGCTTGGGCCGGCGGACGGGGCGCGACGGGGCGACAGTGGACGGGGAAAACGATGGCAAACCTGACCTATGACCAGGCGCCGACGGCGACAGGCCCTTCGCTCGGGTTGCGCAGCCGCGTACTGTTCAAGGCGGCGGCGCGTTTGGCGGCCTTCGTCGTCGTCGCCCCGTTCCTGTTGTGGCACGTCTTGTGGGTCGTGGTGCTCGGCCCCGATCGCGCCCTGGAGGGGTCGAGCGAAGTGCTGTCGCTGTTGCCCGGACTCGCCGGCCAATACCTGCGCCGCGCGTTCCTGGCATGGACCCTGGCCGAGTGTCATCCCACCGCGGTCATCGGCTTCGGCGTGCTCTTCTCGAAGGCAGGCGCCCGCATTGGTCCGAACGTCTACATCGGCCCGCGCTGCCACATCGGGCTGGCCCACCTGGAGCGCGACGCCATGCTGGCCGCGGGCGTCCACGTTACCAGCGGGGCGAGGACGCCACCGGTTCGACGACTTGTCGCGGCCGATCCGCGAACAGCCGGGCACGCTGACCCTGGTGCGCATTGGCGCGGGGGCGTGGGTCGGAAGCGCCGCCGTCGTAATGGCCGACGTGGGTCGCAATGCGGTGGTCGGCGCGGGCGCCGTCGTCACGAAGCCTATGCCGGACGGCGTCGTCGCGGCCGGGGTTCCGGCCCGTGTGCTGCGGGCAAGGCGGACGACCGGCGACGGCCTTTTCACATCATGACAGCGACTCGGCGGACCGGTCGCCCCGCGGGTTTTGGAAGGGCGTCGCTTGGCACCCGACACGGCAACGAAAGGACATCGAAAGAGCATTTTCGGGGCCATTATCGGGCGGCCGACGACCCCTTTTCGCTCCTACGACGGCCCTGTTGCTTTCCGCCAGGCCGGGGGGGCTATGACAAGAATCTCTTGCGAGGAAAGGACTTACGGCGTTCTCCGGTCCCAATTCGCCTTGCCGCATGGGTGCCGTGGTTCCTGGTCGGGTCTTCTCACGTGTTTGGCGAGCGCGGCGCGACGAGGTTTAGGGCACAAATAAGTGGACAGCTGTGCATATAATGCCCAGGATGAAGAGGGCAGCGAACGCCCCGGCGAGCAGGATGAAGCGCTTCTTGGCCTTCACCTTTTGCGGGACGAAGACGGTCGGCCGTCCGAAATCGTTCGGCGTTTGTGCGGAGGCCGGGGCGCTCTCATCCGGATGCCGACGGAAGTACGCCCGCTGAAATCCGTACGCCAGCAGCAGCACCACCGGCCGGCACAGCGTCCGCGTCGGCATCTCGCTCAACGTCGTCGTGGAGTAGCGGAAGAAGAACTCGGCCCGTTCCTGGAAGCGCTGACGCTCGGCGCCAGTCGTGTGCCGGGCCGCGTAGTCGAAGATCTCGCTCTTGCGCATGTCCTGGGCCGCCCAGGTTTCGGTCGGGTACTCCAGGATGTCCGGCTTTTCGAGATACGGATACTCATGCTCCGCCATCCACCGGGCGTAATGCAGCAGGCTGGCCCGGGCGTAGGCGTACATGGAATCGAGCTGGCCGAGTTCCGCCTTGTAGTCCAGGTAGCGGGCCAGCGCCTGGAGGAACATCGTGTAGAACCAGCGGTTCTCGGCGTCGAGAAGGTTGCGAGCCGGCACGTCGTCGGCCGGGTGGATGACGCGGCGGATCAGCTCCTCGGCCTTGGCGAGGAACCGGGCTTCGCCCGTCAGCCGATGGCCGTCCAGCAGGGCCAGGACCGAATTCGCGGCGCCGCGGCCGGGACCGTGATACCACGGCGTCCGGCTGGAACTGGCCGCGCCGGTGGGTCCGCCGGCCAGCCACCGGAACACCGTCTTCCGGCCGTCGTCCATGTCGATCACAAACTGGGCCAGGCCGACCGCCGTTTCGCGGGCCAGCGGGTCGCCCGTTAGGAAGTGGTGCAGCATCAGCCCGGCAGCGTAGTTGTGTTCGTCGGCCGGGCCGCCGCCGTTCACCTTCGGCGCCCGCGGGTAGGAGCGGTGCGTGCTCGTGTCGGCGTCCACGTAGTGGTAGGTGTGCCAGAACAGACCGTGGTTGTAGGCCGACTTGTCGCGGTCGGTGTGGTAGACATCGATGTCGATGACATGGGCGGCGTGTTCCCGCATCAGCCGCCGCCAGCGGTGGTCGCCGCTCCGCAAGAACTGATACCCCAGGCCGGCCACGGGGTCGTACTGGTTGTTGTAGTGCGAGGTCAGCGGCTCCGGCCCCTTGTGGAAGACCGCCTCGTGGTCACCGTAAATGTCGCCGAAGTGGCGCCAGCCGTACTCATCGACGACCTCGCGCTTCCGCTCGAACGTGTCGTCGCCTTCCACAGCCGCATCGACGAGGCGCAGGTAGTCGCCGTGTGGGTCGTCGGCGCGGGGGGTCAGGTAGGGAACGACGCCGGCCGCACAATACCACTCCGGCGAGGCGCTGACCTCGGCCGGCCGCCTGGCCCACGCGAGCGGTTCGTCGGCGACAGGGTCCGGGCCGAAGGCGACGAAGAATTCATGGGTCTTCTGCTCGCCGCCCTGGATTTCGTGGACGTCGGCCGACTGGCGCGGGAAAAGTCGCAGCGTCAGGGAATCGGCTGTCGCCTCCACCGCCTTGGGAAAGTTCTGCCAGAAATGCTCCATCGCGACCGCCAAAGTCCGGTTTCCGCGCGTCAGCGCCGCCGCCGGGGTCGCCCGCAGTCCCGATTGCTCGGCGCCGCCCTGCCGCAGCCGGTAGCCGCGGAATGTGAGAGGGACGACGTGGTTGCGGTTGAGGTGATTGTGGCTTTGCCACTTGTCACCACCACTGGAGTCCTGGTACAGTTCAAAGGGGACACCCACCGGCCCAGGGGCGGCGCCGAGTTCCGGCGAACAGCGGATCGTGGGCGGCCCTTCTCCCGGCGGCAGCGCGAGCGTGAGGGAGGCGTCGCGCAGGAAAACGGAGCCGCCGTTGCCCAGTTCCCACAGTCCGCCGGGGTGTTCGGCCCTTCGCGGGTTGCGCAAGGTCAGCACGAAACGCACCGCCGCCGAGCCGGCGAAGAAATGCAGGCGGGCGATGAACTGCAGCAGCGGCTCGCCGCCCGGCCGGGCGAGGTCGCCCTCGATCACCACCGCCGCCCGCAACGCCCCCGCCTCCTCGACCTCCAGCCGCCGCACCACGGGCTCGTACACCAGACCGCTTTCCTCCTCGACGGTGAATCGCGTCCGCGCGGCGTCCGCCGCCTCCGCGCCCCCCACCGACACGGAATCCAGGGGGAAGCGACCGTTGCCGCGCAGGTGGAAGCGCGCGGCCCCCGTGTCGATGATAACTTCGCCGGGCCTGGCTTCCGTCCGCAGGCGCGGCGCTTCGGGGGCGGCCGCGGCGCCCTCCGGCGCGACGGTCAGCCGGTAGGTCGCGGCGCCCCGGACGTCGGCCTGCCAGTCGAGCAAGGACCAGCGCACCGACCCGTCCGGCCAGTGGTCCAGCGCCCGCGCCTGGAGCGGCTGGCGCCGGCCCTGTTCATCCGCCAGGTGCAGACTTTCGAGATCGTTCAATACGCCTCGCGGCCAGGGGACGCCGCAGGCGACGGGTTCGCGGCGCCGCTCGGGGGCGTCCGCCGTGACGTGCAGTTTGACGACAACGGGTTGTCGGGCGGGCTGGTCCATCGGGTACAGTCTCTCCTCTGGGACGGGTGCGGGACGGTTGGGCGACTCTGTTACCCTACAACATGAGGGGGCCGCGGCGATGGGGCCGGGTGAATTCTCCCCCTGCGAAGGCGCGAGGCCGGCTTTGGATCCGCACCCCCTGCTGGTCTTCGCCGACGACTGGGGCCGGCATCCCTCCAGCTGCCAGCATCTGACCCGCCAGCTGCTCGAACGGCATCCGGTGGCCTGGGTCAACACCATCGGCATGAGGCCGCCCCGGCTCGACCTGCTCACCCTGCGGCGCGGCATCGGCAAAATCGGCCAGTGGCTCCGGCCGGCGCGGTCGTATCAGGGGGCGGACGCCCCCCGCTCGCCGGCGGCCGGCCCCCGCGTCCTCAACCCGCGCATGTGGCCCTGGTTCCGTACCGGCTTCGACCGCCGGCTCAACCGCCGCCTCCTGTTGCGGCGGCTCGGGCCGGTCGTCGCCTCCCTGCCGGCGCCGCCCGTCGCCGTGACGACGCTGCCCATCGTCGCCGACCTCATGGGGCCGCTGCCCGTCCGCCGCTGGGTCTATTACTGCGTGGACGACTTCGGCCAGTGGCCGGGCCTCGACCAGAAGCCGTTGCAGCGGATGGAGGAGGAAGTCGTTGCGAAGGCCGATTGCATCGTGGCCGTCAGCGAGAACCTGCAAGAGCGCATCGCCCGCATGGGCCGTACGTCGCACCTCCTGACGCACGGCGTCGATCTCGACTTCTGGCAAAACCCGGCGCCGGAAGAGGCGATTCCCGAAGTGGCGACTTTGGAACGGCCTCTTGTCGTCTTCTTCGGCGTGATCGACCGGCGCATGGACGCCGCCTTCGTCGGGCGCCTCGCGGCGGACCTCGACCGGGGCACGGTCGTGCTGGTCGGGCCGGAAGAGGGGTCGGACCCGGCGCTGTACCGCACGCCGCGCGTGGTCCGGCTGCCGGTGCAGCCCTTCGGGCGCCTGCCGGGCCTCGCCCGTGAAGCGGACGTGCTGGTCATGCCCTACGCCGACCTGCCGGTGACGCGGGCCATGCAGCCGCTGAAGCTGAAAGAGTACCTGGCGACCGGCAAGCCGGTCGTGGTGCGCGACCTGCCGGCCGCCCGCGACTGGGCCGACTGTCTGGACCGGTGCGCCTCGCCGGAGGCCTTCTCCGCCGCGGTTCGCGCCCGTCTGCGGGACGGCCTGCCCGACGGTCAGCGGCAGGCCCGGCGCCGCCTGGCGGACGAATCCTGGTCGGACAAGGCGCGGAGTTTCGAGCGATTGGCCCTGGAGACGCTTCCCGATGCCGTCCCTTGCAGCTGAGATCAGCCGGCTCACGCCGGCCGCTCGCCGTGGCGCCGCGCCGGTCGTCCTCGACGCCCGCGTCCTCCGCGGCTCGGGCGGCGGCCCGGACAAGACGATCCTGAACTCGCCGCGCTTCCTCAAGGACGCGGGATACCGGATGATCTGCGCGTACCTGCGCGACCCGGCCGACCCCGGCTTCGACCGCCTGCGGGCCAGGGCGGAGGAGCGCGGCGCCCCGCTCGCGGCCGTGGACGACAACGGCCCCTTCGACCTCGGCGTGGTCCCGCGGCTGCTGAAGCTGTGCCGGCGCGAGCGCGTCGCCGTCTGGCACGGCCACGATTACAAGACGAACGCCCTCGGCCTGCTCCTCCGCTGCTTCTGGCCCATGCGGCTGGTCACCACGGTCCACGGCTGGGTCCACCACACCGCCCGCACGCCGCTGTACTACTGGCTGGACCGCCTCAGCCTGCGTCATTACGAAAAGGTAATCTGCGTCTCGGAGGACCTGTACCGCCTCAGCCGCGGGTGCGGCGTCCCGGCCCGCCGCTGCGAGCTGCTGGAGAACGGCGTCGATCTGGACGACTACCGCCGCCGCCGCCCGGTCGCCGAGGCCAAGCAGCGCATGGGACTGCGGCCCGACCGCCTGCTCGTCGGCGCCGCCGGCCGGCTGTCGGCGGAAAAGGGGTTCGACGCCCTGATCCGTGCAGTCCATCAGCTCCGCCACGACGGCCTCGGCGTCGATCTGGTCGTCGTCGGGGAGGGGGACGAGCGGCTGCGGCTCGAGAGCCGGATCGCCGAGCTGGGCCTCGGTGACGGCGTGCGGCTTCTCGGCTACCGTTCCGACCTGCCGGACTGGTACGAGGCGGTGGACGTCTTCGCCCTCAGCAGTCTGCGCGAGGGGCTTCCGAACGTGCTTCTGGAGGCGATGGCCCTGGAAACGCCGGTCGTCGCCACGCGCATCGCCGGCGTGCCCCGGCTGGTTCGCCACGAAGAGAACGGCCTGCTCGTCGAACCCGGCTCCGTCGAGGACCTGGCCGGGGCGCTCGGCCGCGTCCTCCGCGACGCCGACCTGCGCGGCCGCCTGGCCCGGGCCGGTCGCCGCACCGTCGAGGCCGGCTACAGCTTCGCCGTCCGCATGGACAGGCTGCGGCTCCTGTACGACCGCCTGCTCGGACGCGTTTAACGACCCTTTTTGACGCCGGAGGAGGCGGTCCCATGCAATGCGTCGTCACCGGGGCGGCGGGCTTCATCGGCTCGCACCTGTGCGAGCGGCTCCTGGCCCTGGGGCACGAGGTCATCGGCCTGGACGCTTTCGTGCCGTACTACCCCCGCGCCGTCAAGGAACGCAACCTCGCCGGCCTGCGGGGCCGGCCGGGCTTCCGCTTCCACTGCCTCGACCTGCGCTCCGACCCGCTCGACGATGTCGTCGCCGACGCGGAGGCCGTGTTCCACCTGGCCGCCATGCCGGGCCTGGTCAAGAGCTGGACCGATTTCGACGGCTACAACTCGTGCAACGTGGTCGCCACGCAGCGGCTGCTCGAGGCGCTGCGTCAGGCTCCCCGGCTGCGTCGGCTGGTCCACGTCTCGACTTCCTCCGTCTACGGCCGGTTCGCCGCCGGCGACGAAACCATGCCGACCATCCCCGTGTCCCCCTACGGCGTGACCAAGCTGGCTGCGGAGCACCTGTGCCGGGCCTACGCCGACGCCTACCGGCTGCCGGTCGTCATTCTTCGCTACTTCTCGGTCTACGGCCCGCGGCAGCGGCCCGACATGGGGTACCACATCTTCATGGACGCCCTGCTGCACGACCGGCCGATCACGGTGTACGGCGACGGCCGGCAGGAGCGCGGCAACACCTACGTCGCCGACGCCGTCGAGGCCGCCGTCGTCGCGCTGGGGGCACCGCCGGGCGAGGTGTTCAACGGCGGCGGCGGCGAGACGGCCTCCGTCCTGGACGTCGCTCCGCCTGCTGGAACAGGTGACGGGCCGTCGGCCGCGCGTGCGGCACGAAGCCGCCCGGCCCGGCGACCAGCAGCAGACCGCGGCCGACACCGCCAAGCTGCGCCGGCTCGGCTGGGCGCCGGCCACCCGGCTCGTCGAAGGACTGGCCCACGGTTGGGCCTGGGTCTGCGCGGAAGCATCTGCGCCCTCCGCGCTCGCCGGGCCGCCCGGATCGGAAAGCTCGGCCGCCGTTTGCACAGGTTGAACAACGACGCCGACGACATCGAGAGTCGATGGGGTGCTGAAGGAAGAACGATGCGACGGGAACCAGACACGCTGCGCGGCGTGATTATCCGGATGGCCGAGACGCGATCCGGGGCGCCTTTCCTCTTCAGCCCGGAAACCACGGGCGAGACGACCTTCGCCGAGCTTCGCCGCCGGTCGGAGCGGCTCGCCCAATGGCTCCTGGCCAGGGGCCTATCCAAGGGGGACAAAGTCGCCTTCCTCATGGACAACGGCCTGTTCACCGCGGAGCTGTTCCTGGGGGCGATGTACGGCGGCTTTACCGTCGTCCCGCTCAACGTCCGGGCGGGCGCGCCCACATCGCCTATACCCTGAGCCACAGCGACGCCAAGGCGGTGTTCGTCTCCGACGAATACCGCTCCGTCCTGGCGGAGATCCGCGGTCAGGTCGGGCGCGACGTCGCGGTGATCCCGGCCGACGTGGACCACGGCCCGGATTGGGAGGAAGCGGGGCCTGGGGAACGGCCGCTGCCGGAGGTCCGGCCCGACGACGACGCCCTTCTGATCTACACCTCCGGGAGTACGGGGCGGCCCAAGGGTGCCCTCTTCTCCCACAACCAGGTGCTGGCCGGCGCGTGGAACTCCATCCTCGCCCACCAGCTCACCGCCTCCGACCGCAGCCTGTGCGTGCTGCCGCTTTACCACATCAATGCCGAGACCGTGACGCTGGTCCCCACGCTGATGACCGGCGGCTCGGTGGTCATGCCGCGCCGCTTCCTCGTGCGCTCCTTCTGGCAGTGGCTCACGCAGTACGCCTGCACCTGGTCCGCCCTCGTCCCCACCATCATCTCGCAGCTCCTGGACTGGATCGACCCGCGCGGAGGGCATGGGCGAGGCCCTCGACCGCCTCCGGTTCATCCGCTCCTCCTCCGCGCCGCTGGCCCCGTCCCTGCACCGGGCCTTCGAGGAGAAGTTCAAGCTGCCGCTGCTCGAAGCGATGGGGTCCACCGAGTGCTGCGGCAACATTTTCTCCAACCCGCTGCCGCCGGGGAAGGACAAGATCGGCACGCCGGGCCTCCCCTTCGGCTTTGAGGCCAAAGTGGTCGGCCCCGACGGAAACGAAGCCTCCCGCGGCGAGCCGGGGGAGATCGTCCTGCGCGGGCCGAGCGTCCTGCACGGCTACTACAAAGGCCCGGAAGAAACCGCCGCCGTGCTCGGCGCGGACGGCTGGCTGCGGACCGGCGACCTGGCCTGCGTGGACGAGGACGGCTATTTCTTCATCGTCGGCCGGGCCAAGGAGTTGATCATCAAGGGCGGCATGAACATCGCCCCCCGGCAAATCGATGAGGCCCTGGAGGCTCACCCCGGCGTCCTGGAGGCGGCCGCAGTGGGGGTGGCGGACCACTACTTCGGCGAAGAAATCGTGGCCTTCGCCGTCGCGCGCCCGGCCGCCCTGGTGACGGAACAGGAACTCCTGGCGTGCTGCGAGAGCCGGCTGGGGCGCTTCAAGACTCCCAGCAGGATCCATATCGTCGGCGAACTTCCCAAGGGGCCTTCCGGGAAGGTTCAGAGGCTGCGCCTGGCCGAGTGCTTCAAGGAACTCCTCCAGCCCGCGCCGGGCGCGGGCGACGACAGCGCCGCCGCGAATGGCCGGTCCTCCGGCGGTCCCGCGGAGTTCGAGGCGCCGCGCACTCCCGTGGAGGAGATGATTGCGGCGACGTGGGCCGAGGTCCTGGGCGCCGAGAACGTCGGCGTTCGTGACAACTTCTTCGGGCTGGGCGGGCACTCGCTGATGGCGATTGAGATGGTGGCCCGCATCCGCGAGCATTTCGCCGTGGCGCTGTCCGTGAACGAGTTCTTCACGAACCCGACGCCCGCCGGGCAGGCCGCGCTGGTGAGCGAGCGACTGTCCCGCGACGGCGTTGCTGCGGCCGGGCGGGCAGCCCTCGAAGAGGCCCTCCACGCCAGGCGAAAGGTCGCCGCGGGGGGGGAGGCGGTGCCGCCCAGGGACAGGTCGCGCTCTTGCCCCCTCTCCCCGGCCCAGGAACGGCTTTGGTTCCTGCAACAGCTGGACCCCGACTTTCGGGCTTACAACGAGGCCGAGGCGGCCCGCCTGCGGGGGCCGCTCGACGCGGGCTTCCTGGAAGACGCGCTGAACGTCGTCGTCGCCCGGCACGAAGTGCTTCGGACGCTCGTCCGCGTCATCGACGAGAGGCCGGTGCAGGTGGTTCAGGAGCGTTGGAGGGTCGCAATCGCGCGAATCGACTTGACGGGCCTGGCGCCGGAGCAACGCGAGTCGGAGGTGAAACGCCTGCTCGTCGATGAGCCGCGGCGGCCGTTCGACCTCGCCGCGGCGCCGGGGATTCGCGCCGCCCTGGTGCGGTGCGGCCCGGAGGACCATGTTTTCATCGTGACCATGCATCACATGGTTTGCGACGGCTGGTCCCTGCCGATCCTTTACCGCGAACTGGCGGCTGCCTACCGGGCCGTGCGCCGGGGGGAGCCGGTCGATCTGCCTCCCGTGCCCCTTCATTACCCGGACTTCGCCGCCTGGAAGCGGCGGCAAGTCGAGGAGGGGGCGTACACGAGGGAGATCGCCTTCTGGACGCACTACCTCCGCGGCGCCCCGGCCGCCCTCGAACTGCCGACGAAGGGTCCGCGGCCCGAGCGGTTTACTTACGAGGGAGAAAAACGGACCTATCCCCTCGGCCGAGACGTCACGGAAGGCCTCCACCGCCTCAGCCGTCGGGAAGAGGTCAGCCTCTTCACGGTTCTGACGGCCGCCTTCAACGTCCTGCTTTCGCGCTACTCCGGGCACGAAGACGTGGTGCTCGGCATCCCGATCGCCAACCGGGATCGGCCGGAAATGCTCTCCCTGTTCGGCTTCCTGATCGATTTCCAGGCCCTGCGCACGGACCTCTCCGGCGACCCCACCTTCCGAGAGCTGCTGGGCGCGTCCGGCGGGGAATTCTGGACGTCAACGCCCACCGAGGCGTTCCCTTCAACATGGTCGTCGAGGCGCTCAACCCGCCGCGCGACCTGTCCCGCGCGCGGTCTTCCAGACCATGCTGGTCTGGAAGGACCGCCACGTGCAAATGCAGTTCCTGGACCTGGAGGGTGCCGCCGCGTCGCACGTCGCGGCCCACCCCGGTATCGCCAAATTCGATCTGACTGTGTGGCTGACCGACGTGGAGGACGACGTCTGGCTGGAGGTGGAGTACTGCACCGACCTGTTCAGCGCCGAAATGATCGGGCAACTCATCGACGCCTACCGGGTCGTGCTCCGGGCCGTCGTGGCCGACCCGGAGCAACGCCTGGCCGGGCTGCCCGTGCTGCCCGAGGAGCAACGCCGGCGTCTCCTGGCGCAATGGAACGACACCCGGTCGGATTACCCGCGCGACGCCTGCGTGCATGAGTTGATCGAAGCCCAGGCGGCGCGGACGCCGAGGGCCGGGGCCGTCGTCATGGGGGACCGGCGGCTGACCTACGCGGAACTCGACGCGCGGGCCGACCGGATGGCGCGACGCCTGCGCGGCCTGGGCGTGGGGCCTGGAGCGCGGGTCGGGGTCTGCCTGGAGCGGTCGCCCGACATGGTCGCGGCCCTGCTGGCCGTGCTGAAGGCCGGCGCCGCCTACGTCCCGCTGGACCCGGACTTCCCGCCCGCGCGGCTGGCCGACATGGTTTCCGATTCCGCCCCGGCGGCGCTGCTGACGCAGCCCGCGCTGCTCGACCGTCTGCCCCCCCACGGGGCGCGGGTCGTCCTCGTGGAAGACGCCGCGGCGGACGACGGGGAAGCGGGGCCGGCCGGCCGCAAGGCGCGCCGGAAGACCCGGCCTACGTGCTGTATACCTCCGGCTCGACCGGGCGGACCAAGGGCGTCGTCGTGCCCCACCGGGCCGTCGTTAACCTGCTGACCTCCATGGCCCGTGAGCCGGGCGTCTCGGCCGGCGACGCGCTGCTGGCCGTCACGACGCTGTCGTTCGACATTGCGGCGTTGGAGTTGTTCCTGCCGCTGACCGTGGGCGGTCGCGTCGTCCTGGCCAGCCGCGAGGTCGCGGCCGACGGGACGCGGCTGGCGGAGTTGCTGGACCGCTCCGAAGGCCACGGTGATGCAGGCGACGCCGGCGACGTGGCGGATGCTTATCGACGCCGGCTGGCGCGGCGACGGGCGGCTGAAGGTCCTGTGCGGCGGCGAGGCGCTGCCGCCGGCGCTGGCCGAGGCCCTGCTGGCCCGCTGCGGCTCGCTTGTGGAACGTCTACGGCCCCACGGAGACGACGATCTGGTCCACCTGCGAGCGCATCGACGCCGTGCGACCGAGGGCCGCGTCACCATCGGCCGGCCGATCGCCAACACGCGGACCTACGTCCTCGACGCGCAGGGCCGCCTCACCCCGCCCGGCGTGGCCGGCGAACTGTACGTCGGCGGCGACGGCGTCGCCAGCGGCTATCTGAATCGTCCGGAATTGACCGCGCGAGCGCTTCTACGGCCGACGCGTTCGCCGACGAACCCGGCGCCCGGATGTACCGCACCGGCGACCGCGCCCGGCTATCTTCCGGACGGCCGCATCGAGTTCCTGGGCCGTCTCGACAACCAGGTGAAGGTCCGCGGTTTCCGCATCGAGCTGGGCGAGATCGAGGCGGTGCTGGAACGCCACCCCGCCGTCCGCCAGGCCGTGGCCGCCGTTCACGCTGGCCCCGACGGGGACGGCCGGCTGGCGGCCTATGTCGTCCCCCGGGGGGCGGCCCCGTCGGCGGCCGCATTGCGCGAGCACCTGCGGACGCGCCTGCCGGACTACATGATCCCCACGACGTTCGTGCCGATGGACGCCCTGCCGCTGACGCCGAACGGCAAGGTGGATCGCCAGGCGCTGCCGGCGCCGGAGGCGACGCGGCCCGACCGGGACCGAGACGGCGCGGCCCCCAGGACGCCCACGGAGAAGTCCGTGGCGGAAATCTGGGCGCGGTGCTGGGGGTCCGGCACGTCGGCGTCCACGACAACTTCTTCGACCTGGGCGGCCACTCCCTGCTGGCGGTTCGTCTGTTCACTCAAATCGAGAAGGCGTTCGGCAAGAGGCTGCCTCTCGCCATGCTGTTCAAAGGGGCGACCGTCGAGCACCTGGCGAGGGAACTCCAGAAGCCCGTCGATTCCGGGTGCCGGACGGAGATCATCGGCATCCAACCGCAAGGGTCCAAACCTCCCCTCTTCTTCCTGCCTTCCCTGGTCGGGGAAGTCATGTACTGCAACCGGATGGCGCGCCACCTGGGGCCGGACCAACCCGTGTTCGGAATCCAAATGCATTGCGGGGATGGAACGACGAATCCCCTCACTTCCTTGGAGGCGATCGCCGCTCGGTGCGTGGAGGATCTGTGCGCCTTTCAGCCGGAGGGGCCTTACCGTCTGGCCGGCTACTCGTTCGCCGGGATGCTCGCGTTTGAAATGGCCCGCCAACTCTCCGCCGACGGGCGTGAAGTCGATCTGGCGGCCATCATCGACACCGGCGCGATCCGGGCCGGCAGCGGCGCCTCCGGGCATGTCCTTCCAGAAAGCCTTGGGCTTCCTGCGTAACCTGCCCTACTGGGTCATCGACGACTTCCTGCAGACCCGCCCCCGCGACATGGTCGCCCGGGTGCGCCGGCAGATTCGGGCCATGCGAAACGGGCGCCGCGCCATTCATTCGTCGCCCTCTTCCTCCCGGG
The DNA here is from genome assembly GCA_963823075.1 of uncultured Planctomycetaceae bacterium. Taxonomy (GTDB): domain Bacteria; phylum Planctomycetota; class Planctomycetia; order Gemmatales; family Gemmataceae; genus UBA4732. Next base: position 305,046 of record CAWGKE010000007.1, on the reverse strand, counting down.
GACTGGAGCTGGAGGATCTCTTCGACGTCGGCCACGCGTCCGACGGCTACCGACGACTGATGGAGGCCAATCTGCGGGCGTTTCAGGAGTACACGGCTAAACCGTATACGGGCCGGATCACACTCCTGCGGGCGCGTGCGAGGCCCCTGTTCCATTCCCATGAAGCCGACCTCGGGTGGAGCAAATTCGCCCTCGGCGGGGTCGAGATCAAGACGGTCCCCGGCAATCACAACAGCATCTTGCAAGAACCACTCGTCCGGACGCTGGCCGCGCAGCTAAAATCCGGATTGGATCGGAACGAACCCCGGATCGCATCGCGAAGGAAAAAAGAGGTGATCGCCGTGTAGAAAGCGGGCGGGCCGGGGCTGGCTGTTCATCCCCACCCGCCCGTCTTTGCGGGGCGCCTACCGGTCGTCGCCCCCTCCCCCCAACCCTGAGCTTGCACCCATGCTCTCACTGGATTCGCCCGTCGCTCCGCGCACGGTGTCGGTGCGCGTACACACCGGGCCGGCATTGGCGGCCCACCTGCCGCGCCTCCGCGCCTACGCCCTGGCCGGCGGGCCGGCGCCGCTCAGCCGCGACCCCGGCTGGCTCAGCGTCCTTCGCCGTGCGTTTCACCACGACGTGTACGCGCTGGAGGCGGTGGAAGGCGAGCGGACGTGCGGCTTCCTGCCGCTGGCCTACGTTCGCAGCCTGCTGTTCGGACGCTTCCTCGTCAGTCTGCCCTACCTGAACACCAACGGCGTCCGCGCGGACGACGGCGTCGCCCGGGACCGGCTCATTGACCGGGCGGTCCAGCTGGCGGATGAGCTGCGCGTGCGCTACCTCGAACTGCGCCACGAGCAGAAGGTCGAGCATCCCGCGCTGACCATCTGCCTGGCCAGCAAGGTCCACATGCGACTGGAGCTGCCCTCCTTCCCGGGTCCGTTATGGGAGGGCCTGCCGTCCAAGGTGCGAAATCAGGTGCGAAAAGGCGAAAAGAGTGGTCTGACCGTGGCGCGGGGCGGCGAGGAGCTGCTGCCGGAGTTTTATTCCGTCTTCAGCCGGAACATGCGCGACCTGGGCACGCCGGTCTACAGCCTCGGCCTGTTCGCCGCCGCTCTGCGCGAGTTCCCCTCAGACGCGGAACTGGTCGTGGTGCGGGCGGAGCGCACGCCCGTCGCCGCCGCCTTGCTGCTGCATGGCCCGGGCGTCACCGAAGTTCCCAGCGCCTCGTCGCTGCGCCAGTACAACCACACCTGCGCCAACATGCTCCTTTACTGGAACCTGCTGGAGCGGGCCGTCGAGCGCGGGCAGGCGGTGTTCGACTTCGGCCGCTCGACCATCGACGGCCCCACGTTCCGCTTCAAGAAGCAGTGGGGGGCGAGGCCGGCGCCGGCGGCGTGGCAGTACTACCGGCGCGACGGCGGCGGCGCGGACGACCCGCGGCCGGAGAACCCTCGCTATCAACGGCTGATCCGCATCTGGCAGCGGCTTCCGGTCAGCCTGACGCGCTGGATCGGACCCTCCATCGTCCGCGGCATACCCTGACCGGCCTCCCCAGCCGCTCGCCGTGTCCTTTCTCCCCATCGTTCGGAATCCGGCCATCGACGCCCCGATTCCGAAGGCCAAACAGCAGCGACGCCGTTTGGGAACCTTTGTTGTGAGATCCCCTCACATGGCTGACGCCCCTATCTCGCCCGCCGCGTCACGGACTCCGCGGACTCCGCCGGCCCTCCCCCGAGCCGAAGAAGGCCCGGATCATCCTCAGCTTCGATGTGGAGGAACACTACCGCATTGAGGCCGCCGCCGGGCTGACGGTCTCCCCAGAGTACGAGGCCCACTGCCGCGAGCGTCTGGACGTTTCGACGCGGTGGATCTTGGAGCGGCTGGCCGCCGGCGGCGTCCGGGCCACGTTTTTCATCGTGGGGCAAATCGCGGAACACAACCCGGCCTTGATCCGCGACATCCACCAAGGCGGGCATGAGGTGGCGAGCCACGGCTGGGACCATCGGCGCGTGCATCATTTCACTCCCGAAACGTTTCGGGAGGACGTCCGCCGCAGCAAGGGCGCCCTGGAACAGCTGACCGGCCACGCGGTCGTCGGCTACCGGGCGCCGACGTTCAGCATCATGCGGCAGACGGCGTGGGCGCTGGACGTGCTGGCCGAGGAAGGCTTCTTGTACGACTCGTCCGTCTATCCGGTGCGGCACGACCGCTACGGCGTCCCCGGAGGCCCCCGGCATCCGTACTGGGCGCGGGGCCGGCAGCGCGAGATCCTGGAGTTGCCGCCGGCGACGCTGCGCATGATGGGGTTCGTCCTGCCGATGGGCGGCGGCGGAACCTTCCGACTGTTCCCGCTGTTCCTGATGAAAAAGGCGATCGCACAAGTCTTCCGCGCCGGCGGGCCGCCGACGGCGATGCTCTACTTCCACCCGTGGGAATTCGACGTGGAGCAGCAGCAGCTGCCGCTGAGTACGCTGAGCCGCTTCCGCACCTACAACGGCATCGCGACCAGCCGCGGCCGGCTGGACAACCTGATGAGCGAGGGCCGCTCCTTCGTGCGGGCGATCGACGTGGTCAACAACGTGCGTTCGCAGGCCGATCCCCTGGCGCGCTTCGGCGTGGGCGCCGGCCCCGAACGACCTTGACGATAGGCGGTCCTGCGGCCGCTTGATTTTTTCTGGAATTCACTTGCAATCGGGTTCGTGAAGCCTTACACTGGCCGGGAAAGAGTTTCCTACCTAATTGGCCCCGAAGGCGTGGCTTCCTTGCGCACCCCCATCCGATTCCTGCTGCCGCTGACCGTGCTGGTCGCCGCCCCCTTGATGGGTTGGGGCGGCTACGCGCGCGCAGGGTTCGATACGGCGGTCGCGCTGGTCGGCCGCCCGCACGCCGACTCCTTCACAGACGACCGCTGTCCGCAAGCCGCCTCCGCCGAGATGGGGCCGGCGGCGACATCGGGCGAGTCGAATGCCGACATCGACCTCCAGCGCGAAGACGCGAACAGATCAAGCCCTGTACGCGCCTTCGTCCGCGGGCCTCCATTTCGGCGCCAGCTCGACGGGAGCGGGGGAGCCGGTGTCTTCCTCGCGACTTCATGGCCGGCGGTTTCAACCCGCTTCCCACCGTGGCGTCTCGGCCTCGAACCGACGCGCCGACCTTGGCGGGCGTCCTCTTCCTCCAGGCAATGTCTGCACCAGCCACCCCCGTTCCCTTCACGCATCTTCCGACCGCCTCGCAATTTTTGAGTGTGATCCGACTACCCAAAGCGTCTCTGAATCACTGTTGCATCGCACCACGCTTATGCCAAGACCTAGACGCGCGAGCGTGTCTGTGATGTCAAAAACCCAACCAACGCGAGGCATCTGAAATGCGATACTCAAACAAAGGCGTCCTGACGGCGGGGATCGCCGCCGTGGCCGTCCTCGTCGCCACGGCCCAGAATGCCAAGGCGGTCTTCGAAATGCAGCTGACCGATGGAAAGGCCGCCGACACGGTCACGCTCGTCGATACCAACGGCACGGGCGTACTCAGCTACTACGGCAGCATCGGCAACTTCACCATCAGCGTGACCACCGGGCTCTCCAAGCCCGCTTTACCGGCCCAGCCGCCGCAACTGGACTTGAATTCCGTCGATGTGAGTTCAGTAACGGGTGGGGGAACTCTGTACATCACCTTGGAGGATACGGGCTTCACCACGACCTTACCCTCGCCCTTCCTTCAGTCAAGCATCGGCGGGACGCTCGGCGTCGGAACCTCTCTTACCTTCCAGAGCTGGGTGAACAACTCGGCCGTGCCGGACCTTAGCAATCCGTACACCGGATCGGCGCTGCCGGGAGCGCCGGAACCCCTCTCCTAAGCTTCGGGCCGGGCGGAAATGGGTTTAGCGGCACCGCGGACTCAGGAACTCTCACGACGCTTTCCTCGCCGTTCAACATGTTCGCTACGGCCGTTTTGACGGCCAGTGGCGGCCAGGAGTTCGCCAGCTTCGATGGCACCACCGAAGTGCTGCCGGTCCCCTCTACGCTGGTGCTGGTTCTCAGCGGCATGCCTCTGCTGGGACTGTGCCCGCTGCTAGGGCTGCTTAGGAAGCGGAAGCTGTCCATTGTTGCCTAACACACCGTCCCAACGCCTTTTCGGGGGCGGGCTGGTTCAAAGCTTACGCGCTTACGTTTTTCCAGATTTTCCTTGCGGTTGTCTCCCTGAAGCCGTATCTTGATAGGGAAAGCTGGCATCCTGGATAACCCCCCGGGGGGAAACGCGTCGTGCGGTCCTGGAAATACCGAATCCTGTTGCCGCTGACCTGGCTGGTCGCCGCCCCGCTCCTGGGTTGGGGGGGCTACGCGCGGGCCGGGTTCGATACGGCGGTCGCCCTGGTCGGTCGCCCGCACGCCGACTCCTTTACGGGCGACCGCGGTTCGCAAGCCGCCTCCGCCGAGATGGAGTCGGGTGAGTCGAATTCCGACGTCGATCTCCACCGCCAAGACGCGAAGGATCTCCTGCAAGCCCTGTACGCTCCCTCGTCTGCTGGCGTCTATTTCGGCCCCAGCTCGACGGGGGCGGGGGGGGTGCCGGGGTCTTCCTCCGGCTCTGTAACCGGTGGTTTCAACCCGCTTCCTACCGTGGCGTCCCGACCTGCAACCGACGCGCCGACCCTGGCTGGCTTCCTCTTCCTCCAAGCCGCCGCGCGCCAGCCGCCCCCGTTCCCATCACGCCTCTTCCGACCGCCGCGCCTTTCGTAGAGGATCGTCCGCCGAGGGTCCGTGCGGTTGTGTGATCGCCGGACGCTCCCAAGCCAGCAACGGCAACTGAGCGGAACGTCGTTCCATGCACGCCGGCCCATCGGTTTCAAACGACGAACATCCTCCTGAAAGGAAAGCAGTATCATGGGCCTTCTGGACCGAAAGGTGATGCGCAGCACACTGCTCTGCGCGGCCTGTCTGTTCGGCCTGGCCTCCGCGGCCCGAGCCGACTTCGAGATCTCCATCGCCATTGATGGGACCACAATCGCCTCCATGAACCAGTACGGAGTGATCACCGGGGCGGCCACGGGCAGCGACGGCCCCCTAACCGCAAGCCTCACCGTCACCCCGGGCGGTGGGATAGTCAGCGTGGAGGGCGACAGCAGCTGGCCGAACGCCTTCAAGGACTTCGGAGATCTCCTTAACATCACGAACGAGGGCTCGGTTGCGCACACCTACACCGTGACGCTGACCGAAGACTCCTTCACTAACCCGGAAAACGCAAATCTGGTCTTGGTGGGCGAGGCCCCGACAGCACCAAACGGCTCCTTCAGCGGCCTCCTGAATGGGCAGCCTGCGGCCGCGGACTGGGCCGTATATCAGGCGTTTGCCGATCCTAGCAACGCCTTCAACGGAATGGCCGTTACGTCCGGCCCACAGACGGACAGCCCCGGTTCCCCGTGGACCCCCGAAACCGCCGTTTCGGGGGTGTTCAGTGCGACGAGTTCGTACTCGCTGACGTCCGTGTTCACCGTCTACCTGAACGGCGGCGACATTTTTTCGGCCGACGGAGTTTCTCCTGTCGAACCGGTGCCCACACCGTCCACGGCCGTGTTCGCCCTCACCGGGCTGCCGCTGCTTAGCCTGGGCTTCTGGGTGCGTCGCCGAAGGGTTCGCAAGGCCCCCGTCGCCGCCTAGCACGCCGTCCAAGCGCCTTTCGGGGGCGGGCCTTCGTGAAGGCCCGCCCCTGCTTCCTTGGACGGCTGGGTCACTCCTGGCAGGAAGCCGCCGGTTTGTCAACCCTCGTGCGGCCGGCGCCCGCATCATGCGGACCTCGCCCCCACGGATGCCGGCGACGTCCCCGTTCGTGGGACCGACCGGTCCCGCGAGAGGAATGCCTCATGCGCAGAACCCTTCAGCTCGGACGAGCGGCCGTCCTCCTGGTCGCCCTCGCGCTCGCCGGCGTCGGCGTCCATTTCCTTCATGCCTATCAGGTGGCGCGCAACGCCGGCGTCCTTCTCGATCAGGCCGACCAGGCCCGACAGGATGCCGACAAGGCCAAGAATGCCGGCGACGCCGTCAAGACCAATGATTCCCTAGCCAAGGCCGCCGACTACCTCAGCCGCTACCTCGGCTTCCACCCGGACGACGCCGGCGCCGTCGCCAAGCTCGGCCTCGTCCTTGAGGAGCAGGCCCGGTCGCCTTCGCAGAAGCAGCGCGCCTTCCTGGTGCTGGACAAAGCCGTCCGCCTCGACCCGGGCCGCGCCGACGTCCGCCGACGGTTGGCGGACCTGGCGGTGGCCATCGGCCGCACGCTCGACGCCCGCGAACATCTGAATTATCTCTTGAACAGCTCGTGCCCCAACGACCCGGAGCTGGAATACCTGCTCGGCTGCAGCGAGGAGACCGACGCGCACTTCCCGGAGGCGAAAGCGGCCTACGAGAAAGCCATCCACGCACGGCCCCCGGCGAGTGGCGACCTATGTCCGTCTGGCGTCGCTGCTCCGCCGGCACGGCGACCAAATCGTCGCCGACGCCGGCGACGGCAAGAGCCACAAAGACGCCGACGGCGTGATGCGCTACGCGACCCCCCAAGACGTCATGGAAGACATGGTGAAGGCTTCCGACCCGCCCTCCGCCGAGGCCCTGCTGGCCCGCAGCCGCTACCTGCGCGAGGTCGGCCTGTTCTCGGACGCCGTCCGGGACGTGGACGCCGCCCGGGCGATGGCGCCGGAGGAAGTGGAGGTGCTTCTTGCCTCCGCCGAGCTGAAGCAGGATAAGGGCGATCTGGAGGGGGCGCAGCGCGATCTGGAGCGGGGACTGAAATTGCACCCGGAAGAGGTGCGGTTTCACCTGGAGCTGGCCGACGTGGAGCTGCGCGGGGGGCCGACGCAGCGGGCCGAAGCGGTCGCCCAACTGCACGCAGCGCTCGAAACGCTCCAGGCGCTGCCCAACAACGCCTACGAAGTGTGGTACGTTGCGAACCTGCTCGTGGACGCCGGCGAACGCGACGAGGCTCGTGAGCTGCTTGGGAACCTGACCGCCCAAGGCCCCAGCCCGGCCGCCGATTACCTCCAGGCCCGTCTGGATCTCGACGCGGGCAAGTTCGGCGCGGCCGCGGCGTTGCTGGAAGACCGGCGGCAGGAACTGGCGGCGTCCCCGGAGTTGGCCCGGCTGACCGACCGGCTCCTCGGCCTCTGCTACGAGCGGCTGGGGAACCCGGACGAGCAGCTCGCCGCCTTCCGGCGCGCCGCCGACGAGGCCCCGTCCTGGCTGCCGGCGCGGCTCGGCCTGGCTTCCGCGCTGCTCGCCGCCGGCAAGCCCGACGAGGCGCTGGCCGAGTATCGCAGGCTGGATCCCCCTCCGCCGGAGGCGCGGCTCCAGGCGGTTCGCATCCTGATCCTCCGCAATCTGCGGTCGCCAGCTGACCACCGGAACTGGAAGGAGGCCGAAGAACTCCTCAAGGGCGCGCCGGAAGACGTCCGAAAAACAGCGGATTTCCAGTTGGCCCAGATCAATCTCCTGGTCGTCCAGCGGCGGTTCGATGAGGCGTGGAAGCGACTGGACGACGCCATCGCCGAGGAACCCAAGGAAGTCCGCTACCGTCTCGCGCTGGCCGAACTGGCCGATCTGGAAACGAAGGACGACCGCAAGCCGCCGGCGACGGCGCGGCAAGTCCTGGATAAGGCGGAGGGCGACGTCGGCGATTCCGTGGACTTGCGCCTCGCCCGCGCCGCAAGGTTCGTCGGGCCTCCCCCGGACGGAAGCCGTCAAGGCGCTCGGTCCCCTGGAGCAAAAGGCCGACCCGTTCGGCGCGGCCGATCAGACGCGTCTTCTCTTGGGACTGGGCGACGCTTACAACCGCGCGGGGGCCGTCGAAGACGCTGTCCGACTGTACAAGCAAGTGCGGGATCGGTCCCCGGACGACCTGGAGGTGCGGCTGCGGCTGTTCGACCCGTTCCTCCAAACCAAGGACGAGGCGGCGCTGAAAGAGCTAGTGGACGACGTCCGCCGCCTGGAGGGGCTGGACGGCGCGTTGTGGCGCTTCGGCGAGGCGGCGCTGTTGTTCGTTCAGGCTCAGCGCGGCGACAAGACGGGTCTGAAGGACGCCCGCGTTCTTCTCGCCGAATCCGAAAAACGCCGGCCCAGCTGGTCGCGCCCACTGCTGTTGGAGGCCGAGATTGAGGAGTTGGACGGGAACGCGGACGCCGCCGCCGACAAGTACCAGAAGACGATCGACCTCGGCGACCACAGGCTGGAGGTGGTTCGGCGGACGGTGCAGCTGTTGGCCTCTCACCGTCGGTACGAGGAAGCCCGTCAGGTGCTGCAGCGGTTCGGCGCCAGCGGCGATCTGGGCCGGCTCGCCACGGAAGTTTCCCTGCTCAATCGGGATCCGAAGGAACGCACTCTGGAACTGATCAAGGCGGCCGCGGAGGCAGCCAAGGACTCGAAGGATTACCGCGATTCTCTCTGGCTCGGTCAGATGTACGATGCAGCGGGGGAGCATGCGAAGGCCGCCGCGGCTTTCCGCCAATCCATCCGGCTCGACGCTTCCGCCCCCGAACCGCGGACGGCGCTCGTCCTCCTTCTCTCCGGAGACGGTGAAAAGGAAAAGGCGAAGGCCGAATTGGATGAGGTCGGCAAGACCCTGCCCGCGGAGAAGGCGGCGGGGTTGCTGGCCGTCGGCTACGAGGCGCTGGGGCAGCGCGACAAGGCGGAAGAACTGTATCTTGGGATGCTCAAGCCGAAGCAGGAAGTCGCCGACCTGCGCGCCGCGGCCTCCTTCTACCTGCGCGGCGGGGAGGTGCAGAAGGCGGCGCCGCTCTTGCGGCAAATCATCGACGCGCCGGATCAGGCCGGCGGCGAGCCGGTTCGGTGGGCGCGGCGGACCCTTGCCCTGGCGCTCGCCGCAAGCGGAGACTACAAGCAATCGCAGCAAGCGCTGGAACTCCTCGACCAGAACGTGCAGGAGCGGAACGCTCCGGAGGATCAGCGGGCTCGGGCCATCGTGTTCGCCTTGCGGCCGGGAGGTCGCAAGGAATCGATCCGCACCCTGGAGGAATCGTTCACTCACCTGTCGGCGACGCCCGACGAGGATTTCCTGCTGGCCCGCCTCTATGAGGCGGACCAGGACTGGGACCGCGCCAACGAGCACTTCCTGGCCGTGGTGGGGGCGAAGGGCGGCGCCAACCCGATGCACCTTGCCTACTACATCCAGGCGCTGCTGCGCCGCAAGGACGTGAACGAAGCGGCCGCGCGGCTCCATGGCCTGGAGGCGATGGAGCCGGACAGTGGGCGGACGCTAGGCGTCAAGGCGCGGGTGCTTCAGGCCCAGGGCCAGGGCGATGCGGCCGGCAGGCTTCTGAAAGACTACGCCGAAAAGACGTTCAAGGAGAAGAAGAACGCGGCTCTGCTCATCGAGGCGGCGTCCCTGTTGGAAGAGCTGGACCGACCGGTCGAAGCCGAGGAAATGTATCGGGAATATGTAAAGGCCGTGGAAGCGGAGCAGCCGGAAAAGACCCTGGTGCTGGCGGCCTTCCTGGCTCGCCGTGACCGCTTGACGGAGTCGCTCGACGTCATCGAGCCGGTCTGGGATAAGTGCAAACCCGAAACGGCCGCCCGTACCGCGGTGGCCACGCTTCGCGTCGGCCATCCGACGCCGGAGCATTTCCAGCGGGCGGAGGCCCTGCTTCGGAACGCCATCGCCCGAAACCCCATGACGACGAATCTCCTGGTTTCCCTGGCGGACTTGCGGGATGCGCAAGGTCGGGACGCCGAGGCCGAAAAGCTCTACCGAGAAGTCCTGACGGCCAACCCGCGCAACCCGTTGGCCCTGAACAACCTGGCCTGGCTTCTCGCCTTCCAGGGGGGAAAGGCATCCGAGGCGCTGGAACTGGCGAACCGACGGATGGAGATCACCGGCCCGAGCGCGTCCGTCCTGGACACCCGCGGCATGATTCTCTTGAAGCTCGGCCGGGCTGGCGAGGCGGTCCAGTGCTTCACGGATGCGGCCGACCAGAACCCGACCGCCGTCTTCTATTTCCACCTCGCGGAGGCGCTCAAGGCCGCGGGCAAGCCAAACGAGGCCGAGAAGTCGTGGCGGAACGCGAAGGCGCTGGGCTTCAAGAAAACGGACCTGCACCGGCTGGAACTGGAGCAACCGGACTACGATGAGAAATGGTTCAACGAGGGCAAAAGCAGCTGACGTCGTTCTCCGTTTCCGTCGGAGCCGCGACCGTAAGGGAGCGGTTTTGGCCCCAACCGCTCCCTTACGGGTCTGTGAATTAATCGCACTCCGGGTGCGTAGAATGGTAACAGCTGAGTTGCAGCTGTTACCATTCTTGTTCGTTGGGTTGGCTCGCCATGTCTACCGCCGCGCCGTTGCCGCGCATCCGCTCCATTGACCGTAATCGCTGCTCCAGCGTTTCGCTGGAGCAGCAACTACCCGCCGACCATCCCGTCCGCGCCATCTGGGCTTTCGTCCAGTTGTTCGACTGGACGCCCTGGTATGGCCGCATTCGCGCCGTCGAGGGCCGGCCCGGTGCTCCCGCCGTCGCCCCGGAATTGCTCTTCGCCCTCTGGCTGTTCGCCACCACCGAAGGCGTCGCTTCCTGCCGCGAGCTGAACGAACGCTGCGGCCGGGACCTGCCCTATCAATGGCTGTGCGGCGGCGAACCCGTCAATTACTGGACCCTCAACGATTTCTACACCGCCCACGCCGCCGACCTCGACCGGCTGTTCGTCGAGCACATCGCCGCCTTGCGGGGCCAGGGATTGATCGCGTTGCGGCGAGTGACCCAGGACGGCCGCAAGGTCGTGGCCGACGCCGGCAAGGACACGTTCCATCGCCAGGGGACGCTGGAGCGGCACTGGGCCGAGGCCGAGCAGCACGTGGCCGCCGTCCAGGCGCAACGGGGCGCGACGGCGACGCGCAGCCGGTCGCAAGCGGCCCAGGAGCGGGCGGCGCACGAGCGGCTGCAACGCCTGCGGCGGGCGGCGGCCCAGGTGCGGCAACGGCAGGAGCAGCGTCGCGTCTCCAAGCGTTCGGACGCGGAAGCGGCCGAGGCACGGGCGTCGGAAAGCGATCCGGACGCGGCTCGGATGAAGATGCCTCACGGCGGCTTTCAGTTGGCCTACAACGTGCAGACGGTGACCGATACGGCCCACGGTCTGATCGTGGCGACGGCCGTCGTCCACCAGGGTTCGGACAATGGGCAATTGCGACCGATGATGGAGCAGGTGCATCGGGAGCAGGGGCAGCGGCCGCAGGCGGTGATCGCGGACGCCGGCTACAGCGACGCGGAGGACGTGGAGGTGCTGGAGACGGAGGGGGTGACGGTGTACATGCCGCCTCGCGACGAGCGTCGGGACCGGGCGGCGGGACGGGATCCGCATGCGCCGAAGCGACGGGACACGGCGGCGTTGGCGGCTTGGCGGTCCCGGATGGGGACGGAGGCGGCACGCTTGGTCTATCGCGACCGGGCGCCGGTGGCGGAGGGGGTTCATGCGCAGGCGGTGCAGCGGGGCTGGCGCCGGTGCCGCCTGCGCGGCTTGGCCAAGGTCGGCGGGGAGGCGCGTTGGCAGGCGTTGGCGCACAACGTGAAGCGTCTATTGGCGCTGGGTTGGCTTACGGTGGGGGGGAGGGTGCGCGCGGCGGCGGTGTAACGGGGCGGGTGGGGCGACGGGTGCAGCCCGCTGCACCCGTCGCCCGGATCGCCGCCGACCAAGAACGAGCGTAGCCATCGCCCATCCAGAGCCTCAGCGGCAATTAATTCACAGACCCGTAAGGGAGCGGTTTTGGCCCCAACCGCTCCCTTACGGTCGCGGCTCCGAAAGAGGGCGTTAGCGCCCCATGACGATCTGAAGGAGTTTCTGCCACCTTCCCTGCCGTTCCGCCTGCAACGCATCGATCCGACGGGTCAGCCAGTCGTGCACGTCGGGGGCGGCAGGCGGCGGGGTCGGCCCCGCTTCCTTGGGCTGCTCCGGCGCCGGTTCCACGGGGCCTTCCTTCGTCGATTCGTTCGGCCGCGACCCGTCCATCTTCGTGGTCGCGGCGCCTTCCGTCGCCTGCGGGCGAAACTCTTCGGCCGCCACCCCAACCGCTTGGTCGGCGGCGCGGGGCGTCAGAGTCAGCTCTGGCGCCGGTTGACGGGCCTGCTCTTTTTGCAAGGCGTTCAGTTCACGAGTGAGCTGGCGCAGGTGCTCCAACTCCTCTCGCACCAATCCCGCCTGCTCCTTGTGCAGCGTCGTGAACATTTCCGCCATGATGAACAGCGTCTGGTGGAACTGATCGAACATCTGCTGCTGCATCCGGTTGAATTCGTCGATTACCGGAAGCAGCTGGGTTCGGTCCAAGGCCGCCGGCGCCGAGAAGGACGGCGGCGCCGCCAGAAGCGCGCGACCCACGGTCGCCAGCCGCGTCACCTCCAGGCTTCGCCCGGCGTTCGGGGACTCGAGTTGGATGCGCAAGACGTAGGGGCCGACGTGCAGGAGGTCGCCGTCGTCCAACTTCGCGCAGGTAACTTGCCGGCCGTTGACCCGCGTCCCGCCGCGGCTCAGCAGATCGATCACCCACACCCCAAGCGGTCCCCGCACCAGGCTGCAGTGAAAGCGCGATACGCTGGGATCCCGCAGACGCACTTTGCATTCGGCCGCCCCTCCCACCAGGGCCAGCAGGCGATTCATTTCCCCGAGCACCGGGCGGCCGGCCCCTTCCGTCACCTCGAACGCCACTCGGATCGCCGGGCGTGGGGCGGCCACTTCGTCCGCGGAAGGCAACGCGTTTCGGCCCTCCGCCCGCCGCGGACGCGAAAGGCGCACGACGGCCCCGCCGATTCGCAGCGGCTCTTCCCACTCCACCCAGGCCATCGGCTGCGGCCCTGACGGCCAATGCACGCCCGTGCGGCTGCCCAGATCGACGCAGAAGACCCGGCCGGCGACGGCTTGCAGGTAGGCGTGGCGCTTGCTGACTTGGTCGTCGTCGAGGTGCAGGTCGTTGCGCGGGTCGCGGCCGATCAGGAGATAAGGATGATCTGAAAAGCGATGGACCGCGGGCGCCCCGGCGTCTTCCCGCTCCACGCTTGCCTCCAGGGAGCGGACCCCGCAGTTTTCGAGAAATGGATCCATCGGGCCGGCTTCCGGGTAATCAAGAACGGAGCGAAGGAGCGGCGCGCCCGCCCCCGTCCTCGTACCTGAGAGGGCGCCGCAGCCCTTAGAGCCTATCCCAAAACCCCTGCCGCCCTCCAGGTGATCCAGGCGCAGGCGAAGTGGAGGAAGGCTTTGTAATTGGGGACTTTTTTCTCCCAGCGGATCAACAGTCGTCGGAAGCGGTTCATCCAACTATGCGTCCGCTCCACCACCCAGCGCCGCGCCCGATACCCGGGGATCTTCTCCCTCGGCTCCGCCTTGGCCCCCCGGCGCTTCTTGACCGGGATGTGGGCTGTGTAACCCCAGCGGGCCACCAGCTCCCGCACCGAGGGGTAGTCATACCCCTTGTCCCCCAGAAAGTGCTGTGGCTTCTCCGGCGTGGGCTCGGGTCGCTCGATCGGGATGCTGTCCAGGGTGGCTTCGACCAGTTTCATGTCGGCCCGGTTGGCCCCGGCCACCTCCAGGCCCAGCGGCACGCCTCGGCCGTCCGTCAGCAGCGAACGCTTCGTGCCCTTTTTGGCCCGATCGGTGGGGTTCTTGCCCGTCTTTTTTCCCCCCGAGCGGGGCCTTGGTCATGGTCCCGTCCAGGCTCTGCCATTCCCAGTCGATGCCGACCTTGTCGTCGTACTCGTGCAAGGCCTTTTGCCACAGCTGGCGGAACAGCCCCCGCTTTTGCCAGCGTTGGAAGTAGCGGTGCAGACTGCTGCCGGAGCCGAACTCGGGCGGGGCGGCCTTCCAGTGGCCGCCGGTACGCAGGACGTAGAAAATGCCGTCCAACACCTGGCGTTGGGGCAAAGGCGGCCGTCCCCCCTTGCGGGAGCGGCGCACCTTGGGCAACAGGGGTTCGATGCGTTCCCAGAGGGCGTCCGGGATACGGAAAGTATCGACAACCGTTTCACGAGAAGCGGCCATGACTCTGCTCCAGTTCGGTAGATAAGTGGCTACTCATATTATACCCTCCGACCGGGTTTTGGGATAGGCTCTTATTATAGGCGCCAAGGTTCGCGGCGGGCAGGCGCGCGGCGGGCGGGGACTGACCTCACACCTGGGCACAGCAGGGATCGGCGGCTCTGGCGTCTTGCCGCCGGGAGTTCAATTCCCTTTCTTGTTCCGCGAAATCGCGGCGGAGACTCATCTGCAGCTCATCCAGTTCCGCCGCCCGCCGGCGCGCCGCGACCTCGGCCTCTTCCAGCGCCAGCAACCGATAGTCCATCTGGCCCTGTCGGGCGTCCAGAGCCTCCTGCTTTTGTTGGAGCGCGGCCGCACGGGCCGCCAGCTGCTTCTGGTCCGTATCCCGCGCCTCCTCCCTCGAAGCCGCCTCCGCACGCAAGCGCTCCAGGAGCGCCCATTGCCCTTTCGTATCTTGCAGCAGGCTGGCGCTGAGCCGGCGGAGCTGACTCAGCTGCTCCTCCTGATGCGCGAAGTCGCGGCGGAGGCGCGCCTCCAGTTCGTCCAACTCCGCCGTGCGCCGGCGCACCGCGGCCTCGGCGCCGTCGAGGCCCAGCAGCCGTTGGTTCAGCTGCTCTTGTCGCGCCGCCAACGCGATCTTCTCTTCTCGAAGCGCGGCCTCACCGGCTGCCAGTTCCGCCCGGGCCGCCTCCCGCTCCTGCTCCAGGGCCGCCGCCTCCGCTCGTAAGCGCTCCAGGAGCGCGCGCTGGCCCTTCACGTCCCCCCTCAAGCCGCAGCTCACCCGCCGCATCTCCGCCAGTTCCTCCTGCCCATGCCACAAAGGGTCGAGGTAGGGGGCAAGCTTCCGCTGGCGCTCCGCCAGGTCGCCGGCCTCCCGGCGGATGGCGCCGGCCTGGTGCGCCAACATCTCGTCCTTGCGATTGAGTTCCTGCGTGCGGAGGACGAGGGCCTGCTCCTGGAGATAAGTCTGCTGGAGGAAACCCTGGTGCTCTCTCCGGACGCGAGCCAGCTGGCCCCGCGTGTAGGCGTCCAGGCGCTGCCGCTCCCGGTGCAGCCACTCGTGGGCCGCACGGAGGTCGGCGTCGTTCGCGATCTGTGGAGGCGGTTGGACATGCGCGAGTTCATCCGGCTCGTCGGCGCCAGGGGGGCCGGCCGAAAACCCGTTCCGCTCATCTGGAGGCGGGCGCCCCGACGCCGCATCGGCGAGGTGGCTGAAAAGGGAATCCAGAATCTGAGTTCCTTGCTCGGCGAGGGGAACGGGTGCGGGGATCATCGCGTAGACCTTGAAATGCAGGGATCTGGCGCACGGTCCTGCTGGCGTCCGCTTCGATGAAGTATAGCTCACCACGGAACTGTCGGCGTGGGGCCGCTCAGGCGCTGCGTGTTTCGCGGGAACGGTGTTTTCTCGGGCACCCTCCTCAATCGAGATTGCCCATATTGTTGCATTACACAACCGCCGCCGCGCAGAGCCTGGACAGACGCCTGCGCAGATCCTCCGCGATCACCCGCACGTACGGTTCCTGCACGATGCTGATATGCGTGCCGCGCACGGGCACGACTTCCAGCTGGGCGGCGATTTCTCGCCAGGGTCCTTCCACTTCAAACAGGTGGTGGAGAGGCTGGGTCGTCGCCTTGTAGAGGATGACGCGGCCCCAGTAGGGCTTGGGGACGTACACGTACAGGAGGTGGTACAAGGCCCGCATGAAACCGGCCTGGTCGTCCGAGAAGGCCGAGGTGTCCATGAAGCCATCGACCTCGAAACGACGCCAGTCCGAGCGGCCGCGCAGAAGAGCCGTGGATTTCCGATAAATGGAAGCGAACTTGTTCCAAACGCGGCGCACAAAGGCGGAAAACGAGAAGTCCAGCATCAAGTCGTCGATGATCCAATGCGGCAAGTTGCACAGAAGCTTCCAGAAGTGCACGGGGCCCCTGGGCTGGGCGCCGGCGCTTGAGCGGCCCGGCGTCCCGTCCAGGGCGACCAGCAACTGCACCTCCCGGCCGCTCGCCTGAAGCAGCTGCGCCATCTCGAGCGCAATCGTTGAACCGGCGGACCAGCCGCCGAGGAGGTAGGGGCCTTCGGGTTGAAAGGCGACCAGCGCGTCCACGTAGCAGCGCGCCATGGATTCGATCGACGCCGCGAATTCCGCGTTTCGCATCTCCGGGGGCGGCGCTATGCCGTAGAACCGCTGCTCCGGCCCGAGGAGGCGGCAGAGGTGGCGGAAATCGATCGCCTCCCCGCCGACGGAATGCACGCAGTAGAAGGCCGGCCCGTCGCCGCGTTCGTTGAGCGGCACGAGGAAGGCCGGCTCCTTGCGCCGCGGTCCCTCGTCCCCGCGAAGGAACTTCGCCAGACTTTCGACGGTCGGCGACTGGAACAGCACCGGCAGAGGTACGGCCTTTTTGAAGAGTTTTTCGATCCGCGTCAACAGGCGGACGGCCACGAGGGAGTGCCCGCCTAACTCGAAGAAGTCGTCGCGCGGGCCGACGCTTTCGACGCCCAGAATCTGGCAATACAATTCCGCCAGCCGCTGCTCGATCCGATCACCCCCCGCCGCCGCGCCGCCCGTCGGCGAGGCGGCGTTGGACCCCCGCTTGGGGGAAGCCGACGCCGCCGGAGTCATTTCCGCGGACGCATCGATCCGGCCCATCCACCGCCCAAGGTCCACCGAAGAAACGACGATCTGAGGTGCCACGCCGCTGGCCAGGATCCTCTCGAACGCCTCGACCCCTTCGCCGGGCGCGATCCCGTTCCGCAGCGCTTCCGTGGGAAGCCCGGCCGGCAGGGAACCGGCCCGGGCGCGGCCGGCGTCCGGACGCGCCGCCGTCCGGGGGCCGTCCGGGAGAAGCCGCATGGCGAACTCGGAAACCTCGGCGATCACCCGTCCCGCCTGGTCGCAAATCGTGACGTCGAACACGGCGAGGCCGGCGCCGCCCGCCTCGCGCAGCCGGACCCAGCTGTGCAGCCTCCGAGGGAGCGCCTCCCATTGAACCAGCCGCCCGCAGGAAAAGGGTATATAAAAGGTCCGTGATTCGTCGAAGCCGGGAATCAGCCGTTGCGCCCCGCCCGTGGCCATGTCCAGCAGCGCAGGATGCAGCCGGTGCGACTCCAGGTCCGCAGCGAACTCCAGAGGCAGTTCGAGCGTCAGCAGCGCCTGCCGCCGGCCCCACTGGATCTGACGCACGTTGGCCCACCGCCGGCCGAAATCCATGAAGGACTGCTTCAGAAAACCGCCCACCTCCTCCGTCCCGCCGTCGCAGGCGGCGGCGAGGGCGGCCAGGTCGATGGGTTGGGGCGGCTCGGCGCGTGCGGCCGCGACCCGGCCCGTCACGTGGGCGACGCTCCCCGAGCAGGACCGGACGGCGAACGCCCAGCCGGACCCGGCGCGCTCGAGGGCGAGGGACAGGTCCTTCGCCTCCCCGTCCGCGACGACGAACGGAGTCTCGAAAATCACCGAGGAGATTTCCAGCGCCGGCGCGTCCTTGACTTCCGCCGCGGCCGCACGGGCCAGTTCCAGAAATCCCGTCCCCGGGATCAGGGCGTCGCCCCCGCGGACTGCGTGCTCGCCAAGCAACCACTGGCGCGAGCGGCTGAACACGGTCGTGAAGGTCACGACACCGTCCGCGTCCTCGCGCCGTTCCAGCCACGGGTGGCGCGTGGGCGCGCGCCGGCCGTGAGGGGGGGGAAGCCGGCGGCTTCCGGGCGGCCCGCGCCGCCATGCCGACGTCCTGCCAGGCGCCCCAGTTTACGGCCACGGTCTGGCCCGCGCCGGCCGCCGAGCGCGCCGCGGCGAACGCATCCAAAAAGGCGTTCGCCGCGGCGTAATCGACCTGGCCCTCCAGTCCGAGGATGGAGCTGACGGAGGAGAACAGGACGAAAAAGTCTAGAGACTCTTTTCGCAGCACTTCATCGAGAATGAGAGCGCCTTTGACCTTCGGCGTCAGCACGCCCAGCGCCGACGCACCCGTCTTGAGCTGAATAATCCCGTCATCGAGCGTCCCGGCCGCGTGGATCACGCCGTGGATCGCCCCGAACCGCTTGCGCGTTTCCCGGACCACCGCCCGCATTCGGACAGGATCCGTGACGTCGGCCGAAAGGACCAGCACCTTCCCGCCGGCCGCCTCGCAGCGGCGGAGCCTGCGGATCGTCTCGCTCATCGGGTCGTGGTCCGGGTGCGACTGCAACCATCGCTCCCACTCGTCACGCGGGGGCAACGAAGAGCGGCCGACCAGGACCACCCGGGCGCCGGCCGCCCGGCACAGGTGTTCCGTCAGCTCCAACCCGAGGCCGCCAAGGCCCCCCGTTATCAGGTACACGCCCCCTCGCCGCAGGGCCGCGCCCCGGCGGGCCGGCGGAAGAGGAGCCGGCTCGAAGTGCTGCACCCAGCGGTCGGTGCCGCGATAAGCCACGACGCGCTCGCGCGGCTCGGCCGCGAATTCGGCCAGCAACTGCCGAACCACGCGCCGCGCTGCCGGCCGCCCGCGGCGGTGAACGGCACGTCGATGCTGCGGGTGCGGACGTTGGGCAGCTCGCGGGGGATCACACGGCAAGGCCCGTGCAAGGTAGCCTTCGCCGGCTGCACCCGTGTTTCCCCGGCCACTTGCTGCACGCCGGTCGAAACGACCGCGAGGTCGATCGGCTGCGTCCAACCGCGGCTCGCCAGGGCCTGGGCCAGCCAGGTGAGGCTGAAGAAGCCGTCGTCGAGCGATTTCTCGAGGGAGGGGCCGCGACCGGCGGCGGTCACGTTCCAGAGGTGCGCGACCCGGCCGACGGCCGCCGACTCGCTCTCCAGGGCCGCCAGCAGCGCGGCGTAGTCGGCCGCCCGCCCGGGGTTGACGACGTATAGGTGTTTGTCCAGACGGCGGAACGCCGGCCCGCGCCGGACGCAATAGACCTCCGGCGGCCTGGGCGCGAAGGATAGAACCACCTTGCCAATGTGTCGCCTTTGGAGCATGAGGCGGAACGCGCCGGGCGCCTCGCTCAAGGAGAAAACGTGCCGGGGCAGGACCTCGAAGCGGCCGGCCCGAACTTGGTCCATCACCTCGCGCAGAAGCCGGCCGTAGGCGTCCGGGTCGTCGCGTTGGAGCCCCGTCAGGTCGATGGCGTGGTAGGTCACGCCCGGCCGCAGGCTCAGCGCCTCCAGCTGCGTGTGCGAGTAGACTTCCTTCTTGCCAAGTTCGAGGAAGCGGCCGCCGGCCGCGAGGATCGACAGGCCGTGGGGAATGAATTCGCCCGTGAGGGAGTTGAGCGACCATGTCCAGGCCGCGGCCGCCAGTCCTGTTCATCACCTCGGCGGCAAAATCGAAGGAGCGAGAGTCGAAGACGTGGCGAACGCCGAGGGATTCGAGGAACGCCCGCTTCTCCTTGCTGCCGGCCGTGGTGAAGATCTCCGCCCCGGCCCGCCGGGCTACTTGGACGGCCGCCAACCCGACCCCGCCCGAGGCGGCGTGGATCAGGACCTTGTCGCCCGACCGGAGTCCGCCCACCTCGTGCATCGCGTACCAAGCCGTCATGAACGCCGCCGGAAGCGTGACGGCCTCCTCCGGAGTCAGCGCCTCCGGTTTGGGCGCGACGTGACGCGCGTCCCGGGTGACGTAGCTGCGAAAACTCTCCGGGCCGATCGCCAGGACCTCGTCGCCCGGCCGCAGTCCCGCGACGCCGGCGCCCACGCGTTCGATCACGCCGGCGCACTCCATCCCGAACGGCGCTTCCGGGAACGCCCCGACGGCCTTGAGTACGTCGGCGAAGTTCAGCGCGGCGGCCCGAACGCGGATTTCCACCTCCCCCGCCTGGGGCGGCCGTCGCTCGTCGGGGAGAACCGTGATGCCGTCCAGCTCGCCGGGCGCGGCGATGTGCAGACGGACGGCGGCTGGACTCGCCTCCTCGTCGGCCGGCCGCCGCAGCCGCGCGACCAGGTCGGCTCCCAGGCCGCACTCGTCCAGGAAAACGAGCCAGTCGGGAGGAGCGCCCCCGGCCTGGGGTGCCGGCGCGGGCGCCAGGGATCGCTTCCAGCTGGGGAGCAGGAACCAGTCGGTGACGTCCGGCTTCTTGGCAAGCTCCCCGTCGGCGGCCGGCGCGGCCGGTGCAGCCGCCTGGGCGGGCGGGTCCGCCTCCACCCAGTGCCGTTGGCGCTCGAAGGGGTAGGTCGGCAGAGACACGCGCCGGCGCCGACCGGCCCCGTGGAAAGCGGCACCGTCCAGGTTGCAGCCGAGCACCCACAGCCGGCCCGCGGTTTTGTAGAGATAGTCGAGGTCTCGGCCGCACTCGCCGGGTCCGCCGAGCGAGTGAAGCGCGGCGGCCGGTTGGACCGGCTGCTGACTCACCAGGCCGCGCAGCGTGCGGCCGGGGCCGACTTCTAGGAGCACCTGGTTGGAGTCCGCGAGCAGCGCGGCGAGGCACTCGTTGAAGCGCACGGTGTTCCGCAGGTGCCGGACCCAATAATCCGGGTCGGCGGCCTCCTCGGGGCGCACCCACGTCCCCGTCAGGTTCGACAGGTACGGGATGGCGGGCGGGTGCAGCGCGACGCACCGGACGCGCTCGGCGTAAGGCCCCAGGACCGAATCCATCATCGGGGAATGGTAGGCGTGCGACGTCTGCAGGCGTTGGCAGCGCACGCCGGACGCCGCCAGCGTCGCTTCAAACGCGGCCGCCGATTCGTCCGGGCCGGAGACGACCGACTGGGCCGGGGCGTTCACCACCGCGAGGCACAGCCCTCGCCAGGCGACGGACGGGCGCGCCAACTGTTCCTCGACCTCCGCCGCCGGCAGGGGAACGGCCAGCATCGTCCCCCGCGGCGCGTGCTGCATGAGAAGGCCCCGGTCGGCGACCAGCGCCAGGGCGTCCTCGAGCGAGAAGACGCCGGCCAGGCAGGCGGCGACGTACTCGCCGACGCTGTGGCCGAGCAGGGCGGCCGGCCGGACGCCCCAGCTCATCCAAAGCTTGGCGAGCGCATACGCGATCCCGAAAAGCGCCGGCTGGGCCGCCGCCGTCTGGTTCAGCCGCGCGACCCCCTCCTCAGAGGGGGCCGCCGGGAAGATGAGATCGCGGAGGTCCACGCCCCGGGTGCGCTTCAGCAGGTCGGCGCATCGGTCCAGCTCGGCGCGGAACACCGGTTCGCTGTCGTAGAGGACGCGCCCCATGTTCGGGTACTGCGCCCCCTGTCCGGGGAACAGGAACGCGACCGGCCGGGCGGCCGCTTCGCCGGACGAGAGGAGGAGGCCCTGCCGGGACTCCAGCGCAGCCGCGGCCTCGTCACGGTCCCGGCAAACCAGCGCGCGCCGGTGCTCGAAGGCCTTGCGGCCGCAGTGCAGGGTGTAGGCCGCGTCATCCAGGTTGCATTCCGGGCGCTCCCGGAGGTGGGCGGCGAGGTTGCCCGTGGCGGTTTCGAGCGCCGAGGGGGTGCGCGCCGACAGCAACAGCAAGGTGCAGGGCCGTGGAGCGCTGGCCGGCGGGGCCTCTGGCGCCTCTTCGAGGACCACGTGGCAGTTGGTCCCTCCCGCGCCGAGCGACGTAATGCCCGCACGAAGGGGCCCGGCCGACGTGCGCCAGGGGGCCAGACGCGCGTTGACAAAGAACGGGCTGTCGGCGAAGGCGATCTGCGGGTTAGGGTTTTCGTAATGAAGGCTCGGCGGCAACTCCCGGCTCTGCAGCGCCAGGATAGTCTTGATGAAGGCGGCGCCCCCGGCGGCCTCGCCGAGGTGCCCGATGTTCCCTTTCAGGGAGCCGATCGCGCAGAAGCCCGTTTTGGGGGTGAAGCGGCGGTACGCCTGCGTGAGCGCCGCCACCTCAATGGGGTCGCCGACGACCGTGCCCGTGCCGTGGGCTTCGACGTAGGAGACGGTCTCCGGATCGACGCCGCTGACGGCGAGGGCTTCGGTGATCGCCCGGGCCTGCCCCTCCACGCTGGGCGCCAGATAACCGACCTTGCCGGCGCCGTCGTTGTTGACGGCCGACCCCTTGACGACGGCGAGTATCCTGTCGCCGGCCTCCGTCGCGTCGGCGAGCCGGCGCAGGACGACGGCGCCCGCCCCGCTGCCGAACAGCGTGCCGCGGGCCTTCGCGTCGAAAGGGCGGCAATGCCCGTCGGGGGAGAGGATTTCTCCCTCTTTCGTCACGTATCCCCGTGGCTGGGGCAGCACCACGGTCGAGCCGCCGGCCAGCGCCATGTCGCACTCGCCGCTCAGCAGGCTCTGACAGGCCAGGTGAACCGCCACCAGCGCGGACGAGCAGGCCGTCTGCACGTTGAGGCTCGGGCCTTTGAGGTTCAGCTCGTAGGAGAGCCGCGTGGCCAGGAAGTTCATGTCGTTGCCCGTGTGGCGTACGAGCCATTCGCCGACCGAGTCCATGATCCTCCGGTTGCGGACGAGGTTGTACATCATGTACGCGTTCATGCCGCACGTGGCGAACACGCCGACGCTGCCCGGGAACGACTCGGACTCGTGGCCGGCGTCTTCCAGCGCCTCCCACCCCACCTCGAGGAACAGGCGGTGCTGGGGGTCCATCACGGCCGCGTCGAGGGGCGAAAAGCCGAAGAAGGCGGCGTCGAACCGGTCGAAGCCCTCCAGCACCGGCTGGGCTTTGACGTAGGCGGGATCGCGGAGGAGGTCCGGCGCTTCGCCGGCGGCCAGCAGCTCCTCGTCCGTGAAGAACTTCACCGACTCGACGCCGTCGCGCAGGTTGCGCCAGAACTGCGTCAAGCTGCGCGCCCCGGGGAAGCGTCCCGACGCGCCGATGACCGCGATGTCGTTGGCCGATGATTCCGACATGTATCGCCCGTATCCCTTCTCACCCAGGGGGAACCTTGGCCGGAGCGGCGGCGGCCCGCGCAGCCAGCCGCCGCCGTTGCAGCGATTCGCCCCGCGCCAGGCCGCGTTCCGCGCTCCGGTCCAGCACGGCCGCGTCGTCGCGGCCCCGACTCAGGTGAGCCGCCAGCGCGCTCACCGTCGGGTATTGAAACAGCTCGACCAGGGACAGCTCGCGCCGCAGCGCCGTCCGCAGGCGGCTGTTGGCCTGGACCATGAGCAGGGAGTTGGCCCCGAGGTCGAAGAAGTTGTCGTGGGCCCCGACCCGCTCCACCTTGAGCAGCTCCTGCCACACCGCGGCGATGGCTTTCTCCAGCTCGGTGTGAGGGGCGCAGGGGGCGGCCGACGCGGGCGACGGCTCAGCGCCCGGTTCGGGAAGGGCCCTTCGATCGATCTTTCCGTTCGGCGTGCGCGGCAGCGATTTGAGGACGACGATGGTCGTCGGGACCATGTATTCGGGGAGGCGCGCCTTCGCCGCCTCCCGAAGCTCGCGCGCCAGGGACGAGCCGGCCGGCCGCACCGCGGGGTGGTTCGTGTAGCCGTCCCACGGCGCCTGCATCCGCTTGGAATCCGCCGGCGGCGGGGCCTGCGCCGGCGGGGCCGACCGATGCCAGAAGACCACGTCAAAGCGATCCGGCCCTCGACCCGACCACGTCAGCCGCACGTCATAGGGGACCTCCAGGGCAAAGAGGTCCTCGGGATCGACGCCAGCCGTCCCGTCGGCGGCGAGCCGGAGGCGGATCGCCCCGACGGTCTCCGGGCAGTCGTCTGCGGCAAGGAGCGCGTTCGCTCGAACCGCGGCCGCCGCCCGCGCGTTGGGGATTGCCTCCAGCGCGACCACGGGCGCGCCGGCCGCCAGCCGCTCGCGGACGCCCGCCAGGGTCACGGCCTCGCCGGACTCGTAGGCCGGGGCGCAGCCTCCGCGGGCGCGCCGCCGACCCGCAGCACCACGTCGTAGCGGAAGCGCGTCAATTCATTCCCGCAGCGGCCCCGCTTGAGGTGGACCTCCGCCGCCTCAATTCCCGCCAAGCGGCGAGGCAGCGCCTGGAACAGCGCCGGGTCGAAGACCAGCTCGTTTTCCCACTCCACGCGCCGGCGGACGCGCCGGCGCAACTCGCCGGCGCTTAGGTCGTCCGGCGCCTGCTCCAGTTCCACCGAAGTGTGGAACGCGTCGTTGAGGGGCAGGCTCCGCACGTCGCCGATGAAAATCACGCCGCCGTCCCGGACCAGGGGAACGATCCGCGCCAGAACGTCCACCAGGTGGTCGGCGCTCGGGAAGTACTGGATCACCGAGTTGAGCACGACGCAGTCGTACGAGCGGGTTGGGAGTCCGGCGAGGTCGTCGGCCGCGGCTTGCCGCAGGGTGACGTTGCGGAGGCCCTGGCGCGCCGCCTCAGCCTCGACGTAGCGAATCGCCTGCGCCGACACGTCGAGGCCGTGGTAATGCTCACACCGGGGCGCGATGCGGAAAAGCAGCATGCCCGTGCCGCAACCCAATTCGAGCACGCGACGCGGGCCGGAAGCAAGGATGCGCCCGACCGTGTGGCCGACCCACTCGCGCATGTCCGACTCGGGAAGCAGCTGGCCGGTGTAGCTGCTGACCCAACCGGCCGTGTTCAACGTGGGGTCCGCGAGAGCCAGCCGCCCGTCGGCCGTCGCGGCGTAAGCCGCGTCCCACACGGCGCGCCACTGGGCCACGGCCCCGTCTTCGGCCGGCAGTCTCTGGCCGGCCCCGACGTAGGCCACCAGGGTGTGGTCGCCCGTCCCATTCTCCCGGGCGACCACGACGCTCTCGCGGACGGCGGGGTGGGCCGCCAGAACCGCTTCGATCTCCCCCAGCTCAATGCGGTAGCCGCGGATCTTGACCTGGTGATCGAGCCGACCGACGTACTCGATCCGGCCGTCTTCACGGTAACGGACGAGGTCCCCGGTTCGGTAGAGGCGGGCGCCCGGTTCGGCGGAGAACGGGTCCGGGATGAAGCGATCCGCGGTCAGATCGGGGCGCTCGAGGTAGCCGCGCGCCACCCCCTGTCCGCCGATGTATAGCTCGCCAGGGACGCCGACGGGGACCGGCCTCCGCCGCCGGTCCAGCACGTATACCTGGGTGTTGGCCAGCGGCCGGCCGATGGTGACCGGATCGCCGGATCGGTCGATGACGGCCGCCGTGGACCAGACCGTCGTTTCGGTCGGCCCGTACATGTTGATCAGGCCGCCGTCGAGCGCCGGCGCCAGTTGTTCGGCGAGCGCCAGCGGCAGCGCCTCGCCCCCGACGAGGAGCTTGCGCAAGGGGCGCAGGGCGGCGAGGGAGTCCGGCTCCGCGGCCAAGATGCGCGCCAGGGAAGGCGTACATTGCAGGTGCGTCACGCCGTGGCGGCGGATCTGACTCGGGATCGAATAGTCTTCCTCGTCCCCCGCGGGGTCGCTCCGCCGCCGCAGTTCATTGAGATATTGCAGACCCTCTAACACCGAATCGGCGTCCACGCCGAAGTCGATCAGACAGGCGATCTCATCGACGCCAAGCGCGCCAGGCGGTCCACCATCTCCCGGCACGTGTCGGGCGTGCCGAAGAGGCCGCTGGTGGAGAAGTAGCGGTCGAACGCGTGGTCCATGAGCGCCTGCATGTCGGCGTCGGTGAGGTCGTCGTCGTCGGCCGGCGCGACGCGGCGGTCGCCACGGGTCGCGAAGGCGGGGCAGTCCCAGCGGGCCTTCTGGATGAGGTCGGTCGAGGTGCGGAGGTAGTCGAGGAACGGCTTGCGGACCTTGGCCCGAACCGCGTCCTGGTCGGGGCCGACGAAGGTGTGCAGCATGAGGGTGACGCATCCCCGGCCGTCGTGGCCGGCTTGACGCCGCGCTTCCCGGTAGGCGGCGATCTTCTCGGCCAGCTCTTCCGGCTTTTGCCCCAGCAGGTTCGTCAGAAGGTTCGCCCCCATCCGGCCGGCCGTCCGGAACGTCTCGACGTTGCCCGCGGCCGTCAGCCAGACCGGCGGGTCGCGCTGGACCGGGGCCGGGAAGATGCGGACCTCGATCTCCTGGCCCGAGCCGCCGACCGCCTTGACCGCCTCGCCGCGCCACAGGCGGCGAACCGTTTCGACGCCGCGGAGCATCACGTCCTTGCGCTCCCGGAAGTTCTGCGGCATGAGGGCGAAGTCGTTGGCGTGCCACCCCGAGGCGAACGACAGGCCGACCCGGCCCTGCGAGAGGTTGTCCACGACCGCCCACTCCTCCGCGACCCGGATGGGGTCGTGGAGCGGCAGCACCACGCTGCCGGCGCGAATCCCGATGCGCGACGTGACCGCCGCGATCGCCGCGCCCGTTACCGACGGGTTCGGATACAGGCCGCCGAATGGGTGGAAATGCCGCTCCGGCGTCCAGACGGCCGCGAAGCCGTGTCGGTCGCCGAACCGCGCGCCGTCGAGGAGCAGCCGGTAGCGGTTGCCGGCCGACTCCCCGGCGTCCGCGGCGAAGTAGAAGAGGCTGAACTCCATTTTGCGGCGCGGGGCCGCCGCCCGCGGCCGCACCGCGTCTTCCTGGACGACCACCTTGAAGCCGCGCGCGAGGGTCCACAGGAGTTCCAGCACCGAGATGTCGAACGACGTGCTGGTCACCGCCAGCCAGGTCCCGGGTTCTTTCGCCCCCAGCAGGTCGTCCATGCCGGCGAAGAAGTTCACCACGTTGCGGTGTTCGACCAGTACGCCCTTCGGCCGGCCGCTGGAGCCGGAGGTGAACAGGGCGTAGGCGACGTCGCCCGGCCGGGCGCGGTCGGTCCCGTCCCCCGGCGGCGCCGCGCCGGCGTCGGAGTCGTCGATCGCGTCGAGGAGGACGACGTGCGTTTCGTGGGGGGGAAGTGCGGCGGCCAGGTCGCGCGTGGTGAGGACCGCCGACGCGCGGGTGTCTTCGAGCATCCACCCCAACCGTTGCCGGGGGTAGGCGGGGTCGAGGGGGACGTAGGCGGCGCCGGCCTTGAGGGCTCCGAGGAGGGCGGCGATCAGATCGATGGACCGCGGCACGAAGACGCCAATGAACTGCCCAGGCCCCACCCCGAGCGAACGCAGCCGCCGCGCGATTCGGTCGGCCCGGCGGTTCAGCTCCGCGTAAGTGACGGACTGATTGCGGAACGCCACGGCGACGGCGTCGGGCGTCCGAGTCGCCTGCGCTTCAAACAGCTCGTGTACGCAGCTCTCCGCGGGGTACTCCCTGGCCGTGGCGTTCCAATCCGCCAGCAGCATTTCCTTCTGAGGCCCGGCCACGAGCGGCAGGTCCGTCAGCCGGCCGTCGGCGTGGGCTGGGAACGCTTCGAGGAGCGTTCCCAGCAACTCCAGACAGCGCCCCATCGCCGCGTCGGAGAAACGTCCGCGGGCGTAGGCGAGCTTGAGCAGCAGTTCCGGTTCGTTGTAGGCGAACAGCGTAAGAGGGTAGTTGGTCTGCTCGAGAAAATGGATGTCGCGCTCGGCCCACGGCCCGCCGAGTTCGCGCAGGGCCGCCCCGATCAGGCGGGGCGTAAAGACCAGGATGCTTTCAAACAGCGGCGAGCCGGGCGGCACGTCGCTCCACCGCTGAACGTCCACCAGCGGCGTGTGCTCGAATTCGCGCATCCCCCTTTGGCCGGCCCGCAGCGCCTTCAGCCAATCGAGGATCAACGATTCCGGCGGGAGGCGGACCCGC
The DNA here is from genome assembly GCA_963823075.1 of uncultured Planctomycetaceae bacterium. Taxonomy (GTDB): domain Bacteria; phylum Planctomycetota; class Planctomycetia; order Gemmatales; family Gemmataceae; genus UBA4732. Next base: position 277,585 of record CAWGKE010000007.1, on the reverse strand, counting down.
AGCGGCAGGGTGTTGATGAGCAGGCCGACCGTGTCTTCGGCGCCAGGCGGCGCGGAGCGGCGAACCGAGCGCGTCACGCCGAAAACGACGTCTTCTTCCCCGCTATAGACGCCGAGGGCGAGCGCCAGGCCGCCTGCACCAGGCTATTCACCGTCAGGTCGTGGGCGCGCGCGAAGGCCCCCAGCGCCGACGTGGCGGACGCGGAGAGACGCAGCACTTTCTCGTCAACGCCGGCCGCCCCGGCACGGCCGGCGACGGCGCCCGGCAGCGGAGTCGGAGACGAGAACCCTTGCAGCGTCGCCCGCCAATAGGCCTCCGCCCGGGCCTGCGTCTCGGACAGATGGCCGCCGAGCCAGTGGATGAACTCCCGGTAAGGACGCGGCCGGGGGAAGCTTTGCTCCTTGCCTTCCCGAATGGCGGCGTACGAGGCGAACGCTTCCCGGAGCAGCACCGGGTAGCAGTGCCCATCGGCGAGGATGTGGTGGAACGTCCAGACGAAGGTCCATTCGGCGTCGGCGGTGCGGAACAGGGTCGCGCGGCACAGCGGGGCGGCCCGAAGATCGAAGCCCCGCTTCCGGTCACGGTCGAGGAACTCGTCGAGACGCTGGCGCCTTTCTTCCGGGGGGAGGGGCCGGAGGTCCTGCTCTACCCACGGCAGGCGGACCTGTTCGTGTTCCACCTGGACCGGGTGCGGCCGGTTCTCCCACTCGAAGGAGCCGCGGAAGGCGCCGTGGCGGTTGACGAGCCGCTCCCAGGCCCCGTGCAGCGCCGCGGCGTCGAGCGGTTCACGCAGGACGGCAACCATTTGCTCAATGTCCACTCCCGAATGGGGCGCGCTTAGGTGGTGGTACAGCATGCCCTGCTGAACAGGGGAGAGCGGGAAGCTGCTTGCCGACGGCATAGTTGACGTCCTCGGAATTCGGGCGGCGTCCCACCGGCGTTGAATGCCAGGGGAGAGGAGCCGTTAATCGGCAAGCGCCGCACGGCCCTCAAGGGCCGGTGCGCACTTCCGTTCCAGCAAGACGGCGAGGGCCAGCGACCCCAGAGCCGAGAGGATCCAATAGGTGGCCATCGGCAGGATCAGGGCGCGGAGGACGGGCTGGGAGGCGAAGGCGTGCTGCCGGGCGTAGAGTTCGCCATACGGCACGTTGAGGGCCAGCACGATGGACGCCATAGTCCAGGCGTAACACCAGCGAGCCGGCCCGGAGGCGACCCGGAAGCGGCTAGCGCTGTAGAGAACTGGCGGCAATTGCCTGAAATCAGGCCATTGGCACCGAGTTGTCATTAAGTTCTCTGCGCAGCGATCAGTAATAGACGTCGGCGTCCGGCAACCCCCGCGAAAGCTCCAGCAGCCGGGGCAGCTCGAACAGCGGGTGGCCGGCCAGGTGGTGCGCGAACTGGAACGAGGCGCGGTTGAAGTTCTCCCTGAAGAGGCTCGCCTCTCCGTCAAGCACCGCCGGGGGCGGCGCGATGTCCGCCGCTTCCTGGACTTACACACTCATGGAGACTCCTTCGCGGGATGTTCTTGCTCCCCGGCGTCGCCCGGGCCCGTCCTGTTTTTCTTCCCGGCGAAGCGCTCGATTTCGACCTCGGGATAAGGAGACGACGGCGCTTCGAGCAGGGGTTCGTCCTCGCCGTTCAGGTTCGCCTGAAAGAAGGCCACGAGATAGGCGTTAATGATCTCCATCGCGCGCTCGGGCCGGATGGGGCCGGCGTGCGTCAGCTGCTTCAGCGGCGAGTACAACGGACTGTCGCAGAAATCCAGGTGATGGGTCCCGCGGATGCAGCCCAGGTATCCGCCCGCCTCCGACAGGTCGGACCGCATGCACCGCAGGTTCTCGGCGTCGAAGGCCAGCTCCCGGCGAACCGGAGGGCTGGCCGCCGCCAGCTCGGCGTCCGTCGGGATGTGCGTGTCGTCGGCGAGGACCATGTAGGGCTTCCCGATGCCCTTCGTCATCGCGTCGCCGAGAATCGGCTCGTCGAGGTTGGCCGCCGCCTTGACGCGCGGGTCGTCCCGGCACACTTCCGCCGCCACCACCCCGCCGAACGAATGGCCGAAGACGCCGACGCGCGAAACGTCGAGCCGGCCGGTGAACCGGCCGTCGGGGTCGGATCGGTCGAGCCGTTCGAGTTCGTCCAGCACGAACCGGACATCGGCGACGCGGGTTCGCAGCTGCTCCTCCAGGACCGGCTCTTCCGCCGCGAAGCTCTCGTCGGTCGAGCAGTCCGGGAACTCGCCCAGCGTCGTCGGGATCGTCCGCCCGTCCGGGAAGACGGTCCACTCCGTGGCGTAGGGGTGGTCGATCCCTACCACGACGAAGCCGTGGCTCGCTAGCTCCTCGGTCTGCACGGTGTTCTGGGTGCGCCGGCCGGTCCAGGACGGCGAGAAGATCACCACCGGGTAGCGCGGCTGCGCCGCCGCCACCGGCACGCCCGCGGCGGCGTGCGTTTTCACCAGGGCGAGATGCTCCTTCACAAACGATGTGTCAGCCCGCGACCGGTACGCTTGACCCGGCCCGGATCGTTCCGCGGGATACCAGATCTGAATCATCACTTCGCGGCGCCTCCCAGGCGGACCGCCCTGCGTCTCCTCCCGGGCGGAATCGACCAGGTGCAAGGTCGTCGTCCCGAGCGGAAACGGGCCGGTCGGCTTCGGGAGTTCAAAAACGGGGAGCACCGTCCCCATCGCCGCGGCCGCGAGCAGCAAGACGATGGCGCACACGGCCGTCCAGCGACCTGGCGCCAGCGCCGGCAGACGGGGCCAGACGGCCGTGAAGAACAGGTAGACGGTCGCCAGGTAGGCCGGGGCGATCGGCCATCGGACCCCCTCAACGACGATCTGGAGGGCCATGACGCCAAGGGCCGCGGCGGGCAGAATGCGCGCCCAGCCAGGCAGCGTGCGGCCCCACAGGCACCACACCAGCAGCGGCGCGTTCGCGACGCACAAAGCGATCTCAAAAGGTCTCATCGTCGTCGCCCGCCCGGCGGTTATTGCGCCAGAACCGCATCCAGGGGCCGCGGCGCATCCGGTGCCGCCGTCCCCCGGAGGCATTCGTTCAGGATCGAGGCGAGCTGATGAACGTCCGGCTCCTGAAACATCGCGTCATGTTCGCCGGCCATCTCGAACACCCGCAGGCCGCCGCGGGCCAGCCTTCCCCAGCCGAGCCGAGGGTCGCGAAACCATCCGCTCTGCAGGGCCGCGCTGCGGATAAGGACCAGGGGCCAGTCGCACGGCTCCGGCTCGTACTTCGCCGCCGCGAGGTACTGCATCTGCCACGCCAACGTGAGCGGCGGCGCGGACGGATCCTCGGGAGCGGGAGCAATTCGAGGAACGGCGGATCGCCGGACAGGTCGGTGCGAAACACGAGTGGGTTGATGAACAAGCCGATGAGTGACTCCAGCTCCACCCGCGGCCGGCCGGTCAGGCGCTGGGCCGCCGGCAGGTGGTAGGCCGGGCTGCCAGGCCGGAGCCGGTTAACAAACCACAGGCGCTGCTGCGCGAACGAGGGCGGAGCGCCCCCGCTGGCCTTGCCCGCGTCCGTTACTGTGCCGGAATCGGCGCCGCGTTCGGCAGAAAGGGCCTGTTTTTCCGGGGAATATGACGTAGGTTCGAGTCCCACAAGAGGCGTCTTCTATACTGCCGCGCCAAACAAAAGTTTGCCGCCGTGGCCCTTCTGCGTGCATAGGTGCTCGAGCCAATTGCGGTAGATGAGGACGGCTGTGCTGCGCCAGGTGTTGTAGATCCGGACGCTGTCGAGCACGGCAGAGACCTCGCCGAGGAGCATCTCCTGTCGCGATGCCCGTGCCTTGGCTTCTATCTCCCGCAGAAACCGCTCGGTCTCTTCCGGGAAGTAGTCCAGCGGCAGCAACGGGTACGTTTCCATCTCGCCCTTGAGATACCGCCCTACGTCCCGCCGGTACTCGCCCATAAGCGTCTCGGACTCGTACTCCGGATGGCCCTGGAAAAACACGAACAGCCCCGCATCCTGCTTGACGAAGGTATCGACGCCGCCGTCGCTGGTGCGCGTCGAGCACCCGGTATCCTTTCGCGGCTAAGGGGCCCGCGGATACGCGATTCCAGCACGAGTGCGGAAGGCGCAGGCTTGGGGGCGCGCCGGCGAGCAGTGCGTGCGGCGCGGCCTGCTCGCAGGCGAAGATCCCGAAGTGCTTGTGCTGACTGCGCACGCGCTCAATGCCGTCGAGCGCCAGCACGGCCGCGTGAGCCGCCAGACACGACCACACGGCCGAACGCGCGCGTCGCCTGCGTCCACGCCAGAACGCGTGTAAAGCTGGGCCAGTACGCCTCCTCGCGCAGATCGGGGGTGCGCGGCTCGCGGCCGGTGACGATCAACCCGTCCGGATACTGCTCTGACGGCTGCTCCCAAAGCTGCTCAATGCCAAAGTAAAAGCTGCCCACGCGGCGCTGGCCAAAAGGCTTCCGCTCCACCTCGGGCAAAGCGTAGAGCGTCAAGTGGACCAGCATGTCCCTCGCGGCCGCCTCAAGCAGCGTGAGAAACTGATGCTCGGTTGCGCTCATGGCTGCATCGGCCATGTTGTTGACCAAGCCGATGTGCAGAAAAGGGCTGCGCGGCTTTTCGAGCGCGCCCGGCTGCACACGCGGCCAGTTGAGGCCTGACCGCCGCTCGGGACCGGGATACTTCGCGTTCAAGAAGACTGGCATGGCAGACTCCTCGTTGCGCGCCGCGGCGAGCGGCGTTCTCGCTTACATTGCCGCGTTCAGGGCCTGATCGAGGTCGGCCAGGATGTCGTCGATATGTTCGATCCCGATGCTCAGGCGGATCATCTCCGGCCGAACGCCGGCGTTGCGCTGTTCCTCGGGCGACATCTGCCGGTGGGTGGTCGAAGCCGGGTGGCAGGCCAGCGACTTGGCGTCGCCCAGGTTCACCAGGCGGCTGACGAGCTTCAGCGTATCGTAGAAGCGGATAGCGGCTTCGTAGCCGCCCTTGACGCCCAGCATCATCAGCGAGCAGCCCTGCCCGTTGAGGTACTTCTGCGCCAGCGCGTAGTATGGACTGTCGGGAAAGCCGGCGTAGTTGACCCAGGTCACGCGTGGGTCGTTGCGCAGAAACTCGGCCACCTTGCGGCCGTTCTCTACGTGGCGCTCGACGCGCAGCGCCGCGGTCTCGACTCCCTGCAGCAGCAGGAAGGCGCTGAGCGGCGCGAGCACGGCTCCAGTGGTGCGCAGATACCGGCTGCGGCAGCGGGCGATGTAGGCCGCCGAACCGTAGCGCTCGGTGTAGACCAGGCCGTGATAGGAGTGATCGGGCTCGCAGAACATGGGAAAGCGCTTGGCGTGCTGCGCCCACGGAAAGTTGCCACCATCGACGATGACGCCGCCGAGCGTTGTCCCATGCCCGCCCATGAACTTGGTGAGCGAGTGCACCACGATATCGGCGCCGTACTCGATCGGGCGTAGCAGCATCGGCGTGGCCACTGTGTTATCCACCACGAGGGGGATGCCGTGCCGGTGCGCCACCTGCGCCAGCGCCTCGATATCACAGATATTGCCGGCCGGATTGCCCACGCTCTCGCAGTAGATGGCGCGCGTCTCGGCGTCGATGAGCCGTTCGATGGGCTCAGGACGGTCGGACTTGGCAAAGCGCACCGACACGCCCTGCTCCGGCAGCATATGCGCGAACAGCGTGTGCGTCGTGCCGTAGAGCTGCGGCGGGGAGACGATGTTGCTGCCCATGCCGACAAGGTTGAGCACCGCATAGTTCACCGCGGCCTGGCCGGTGGCCACGCACATCGCCTCCCCTCCACCTTCGAGCGCGGCCATGCGCCGTTCCAGCACGGCCGTGGTGGGATTGCTGATACGCGTGTAGCGGTAGCCCTCGGCTTCCAGGTTGAAGAGCGCCGCGGCGTGTTCGGCGCTGTCGAAAGCGTAGGCCACGGTCTGGTAGATGGGTACCGCAACCGAGCGCACAGCGGCGTCGGGCTCGTAACCAGCGTGAATGGCGATTGTTTCGCGTTTCATCGAGACTCCAATGTTGGCGCGTGCCTCTCTGCGTCAGTTGTCCGGTTTGCGGCCGCGATTGTCCTCATCGCAACTGCGGCTCCGGCTTGAGCGCACCCACCACTTGCTGAAACAGTTGATTCATCTCTTCTACGATCTGATGGATATTGGCTTCCGTAGTGCGGAAGTTGGTGATGCAGGCGCGCAGCACCGGAGCCCCGTCGATGCGGGCCTCAGACATCCAGGCGATCTGCCGCCGGTGCAGCGCGGCGAGAAAGGCAGCCGGGTCGAGATGCTTACGCGTAAAGCAGACCAGCGGCAGGGGCGTTTCGTTGAGTAGCTGCCAGCCGGAGGCCGTCAGCACCTGGCGCAGGACATTGCCCAGGCGCGCCTGGTGCTCGATCATCGCCGCATATCCGGATTCGCCCAGGTTGGCCAGGGCCAGAAACAGCTTGAGTCCGATGAACCGCCGCGACCACTGCGTTGAGTTGGTGAGTGGATCGAAGACCGGCCGGACTTCCTTGCCGGACACGTACGTCACGTCGGCGTGAAACGCGCGCGCCACGCTCTGGCGGTGACGGCAGAAGAACATGCCGCAGCCCATGGGCACGGAAAGCCACTTGTGCGCGTCGCAGGTGATCGAGTCGGCTTGCTCGATGCCGGCGAGATTCTCCTTGAGCGCGGGCGAGAGGATCGCCGCGCCGCCCCACGCGGCATCGGCGTGGAACCATAAACTCTCGTCGCGGCAGAACTGGGCGATATCGGGCAGCGGATCGATGACCCCGGTTGCGGTGGTGCCCGCGGTGCCTACGACCAGAAACGGCGCCCAGCCGTCTTCGCGGTCCTGGCGCACCTGGCGGCGCAGGCTATCCACGTCGAGCTTCAGCCGGCGGTCGGTCTTGACCGTGCGAACCGCGCGGCGCCCGATCCCGGTCATGTGCGCGATCTTGTTGAACCCGTGATGCGCCTCGTCCGTGAGATAGAGGGACGGAGGCGCTGGCAAGTTGCGTAGACCGTGCTCGCCGTATTCCGGAAACGCATGAATCAGCGCCACCGCCACGGCGGAGAGATTGGCTTCCGAGCCTCCGCTGGTAAAGGTCGCAATGGTATCTCCGGGCAGCCCGAACTTGGCCGCCAGCCAGCCCAGCGTATGCCGCTCGATCTCGTTGCCGGCGGGCGAGGTGCGCCAGTTGGCTAGCTGGGGGTTATACATAGCCGCCAGCGTCTCGGCGATCACTGAAGGCAGCGTCACGGCCGGGTTGAAAAGCCCGAGATAGCGCGGATGAGTTACCTGAACCTGCCAGGTACGAAGCATCCGCTCGGCGTCCTGGATAACCTCATCGAGAGGAAGCGCTTTCTGGAAGTGATACCGGCTGGCTAGATAGCTGCGAATCTCGTCCGCCGTGACCGAGGGGACGATGGGGCCATCCGCAAGTTCGGCCTGCGCTCGCTCGAATTCGTGCTGTAGTTGCTCGATCTGCATCGTATATCACTCGCTCGAAAGGTCAAGCTAAGAGGAAACAATCTCGGGAGTCATGATGAAATCGTGCTTATTCCGCAAATTGACGCCGGCCTCGAGTTGAATCGACTGCTCGCCGACGCCGCGCAGACGCAGGTGTTTCGCGATCGTCATCAAATGGATTTGCATTTCGATTCGCGCGAAGGATTCCCCAATGCATTTTCGCGGGCCTGCTGAGAACGGGATCATGGTCATCGGATGCCGGGCGCCCGATTCATCGGGCCCAAAGCGGTCTGGATTAAAGCGATCCGGGGCCTCCCAGAAAGCGGGGTGTCGCTGAATCAAGTATGGCGAAATGTAAATTTCCGTCCCGGCGGGAACGGAATAGTCGCCGAGTTGATCGTTTTTCAGCGCCGTGCGCGTCATCAGCCAACCGGCCGGATATAACCTAAGCGTTTCTTCAATGACCTGGCGCGTGTAGACGAATTTCGCCAGGTCTCCAATCTCCGGGGCGCCGCTCCCGGGGACGGCGTTGAGTTCGCTCGACAGCTTTTCCTCCACCTCCGCGCTCCTGGAGACCAAGTACCAAGTCCAATTCAAGGTGCTGGCGGTGGTTTCGTGTCCCGCGACAATGAGCGTCATGGTCTCGCGGGCCAACTGGCTGTCCGGCATGGGCTGGCCGTTCAGGTCGCGCGCCGCCATGAGCATGCCGAGCATATCGGCAGCCGTTCTGTTCTGTTTCCGCCTTTGACCAGCGACCCCGGAGACCACCTTCCCCAAAGGCGTAAACCTTTGTGCGAACCGCAGATTACGCGCCGACTCGTCGGAGAGGATATTGAAATGCGGTGCAACCTGTTCGTAATCGTCGCCGAAGATGGAAACGAGCACAACCTTCAGGACCATATGACTGATGTCGCGCGTGATGTTCACGCTGTCTTTCTCTCGAGCCGCATCCTTCCATTTCTCGAGCAACGCCATGTTGGCCGCCGAAATGACGTCTATCAACGCGCCGATCGCTCTATCGTGGAATGCAGGTTGGATCATCCGCCGCTGACTCTTCCAGAACTCTCCTTCACTCACCATCAGCCCATTGCCGAGAAGGAAGCCGATGCGTTTGATTGCTTGACCTTTTTTGTAGTTTCGCCAGTTGATCCGGAGGACATGATCGACGTGCTCGGGGTCGCTGACGACATACACGTCCGTACCATAAACCGATGCCCGGTAGATGCTCCCGAATCGATCGAACTGATCCTTCATCCAGCGCAGCAGATCCTCAGACGGGTCGTACTTCTCGGCTGGCCCTGGCGGGATTCGCCCTTGCTCGAGAGTCATTCCGAAGCCTCCTCCTTCTCGAGGGTTCCGCGGAGAGGACATGAACTTTCCGGCAAGTCAGCGAGTCGTCGAGGCGGCGGCGTCGCTGTCCCAACTCATACGCGGATGGCTCCTGCGAGGATGCTGTCGTACAGCGCCGCGTCGAGTGCGACGTAGGCGCGCAGCTCGGGATGGCCGAAGTACAGGGGGTCGGCGCATTGACTCGGGTTGAATCCCTGCCGGACGAGATCGGTCTTCGCATATTTGAAGGTGCCGGTCAGGTCGGCCTGCGGACAGAACCGAAGGAAAAGCGGACACGCGTAGGCGGGCAGCCGCTCGGCGAGATGCCGGTGCAGCGCGGCGAGATCGAGCGCGCCTTCGCAAACGATGGCCGCCATCCCGGCGCGGCCTTCGGTCCCCGCAATCGCGACTCCGTAGACGCTGGCATGCAGTACGCCCTCGAAAGCGCAGAGTTCTTGCGCCACCTCGGATGCAGCCACGTTCTCGCCCTTCCAGCGAAAGGTGTCGCCGATGCGGTCCACGAAGTAGAAGAAGCCCTTCTCGTCCTGGCGCATCAGGTCGCCGGTCCGTACCCAGGCGTCGCCCGCTGCGAAGACATGGCGCAGGATTCTCTTCTCGGTCTCGGCCGCACTGGTGTAGCCCTCGAACCGGCTGCCGGCGCTCGCCGGATCGTTCTGCACCTTGCCGATCGCCTCGCCGGGCTCGTTGACGCCGCAGCGAATACAGAAACTGTTCTCGTCGCGGGTAGGCTCGCCCTTGTCGAAGTCGAAGGCGACCAGCGCGGCGCGAAGCGGTGCCTCAGATAAGGGGGAATGTGGCCGATTGCTCCGGGCTTGCCCTGCACGTTGAACAGCGAGATGCCTCCCTCCGTGGCAGCGTAAAACTCGAGGATCTGCGGGATGCGGAAGCGCTGTTGGAACTCCTCCCACACGCTGGCAGCGAGGCCGTTGCCGCACGCGAGCCGAAGGCGGTGCGCGGTCTCGCTCTCCGCATGGCGGTGGTGCAGCAGGTAGCGGCAAAGCTCGCCGATGTACTGAAACGCGGTGCACTCCCAGCGGATGACGTCGCTCCAGAACTGGCTCGCCGAGAACCTCTCGCGCACGACCAGCGAGCCGCCGGCAGCCAGCATCGCGCCCGGAGCCGACACACCGCCAACGCTGTGATACATGGGCAGGCAGTTGTACAAGCGGTCGCTCTGCCGAGCGTCCATCATGCCCGCGAACCACAGCCCCCACTGCATCACGCGCGCGTGGCTCACACTGGCGGCTTTGGGCATTCCCGTGGTGCCCGACGTGAAGATGTAGAGCGCGCGGTCGTCGATGGTGATCTCGCGCAACTCCCCGGTTTCGAGTGGCGCGGCCGCGAGGTTTTCGATCTCCTCGTTGATGCCGCGCCGTCCGCCGTGAATCCACACCTGCGGCGGCGCGGCGAGGTGCGGCAGGGCCGTGTCGAGCGCGTCGGCGAACTCCGCGGCGACGATGAGGCGTCTAGCCGAAGCAGCCTGAATGCAGTGCGCGAGGGACTGCCCGGCGAGGTTGGTGTTGAGCAGTGCGACGACTCCGCCGACGCGGGTGACGCCCAGCCAGATAGCCAGATACTCGGGGCGGTTGGGCATCAACAGGCCGACCACATCGCCCTTGGCGACGCCCTGTGCGAGCGCCCAACGGGCGTACCGCCGCGCGCGTCCGGCAAGTTCGAAATAGGTGAAGCACTCGCGGTCGGAGAGCAGCGCGGGCTTGTCGCCAAGCCGGCGGCCCAACTCGTCGATGATTGCGGGCAGCACGCGCTCCCGCTGGCGGGGTATGGGCGCCGTCAACTCAAGGGCCCGCAGCCAGGCCCGGGATACGGACGCGCCTGGCCTGGCAGCCGCTTGAACGGTTTCGCTGGGCGCCGCGCTCATGCCGTATTCCCCGCGTCAACCGTGATGACCGTGCCGGTGATGTTCCTGGCGCCGTCGCTGAGCAGATACTCGACAGCGGCGGCGACGTCATCCACTGCTACCAGCCGGCGCAATGCGCTGCGCCGCACGATCTGCTCGCGATGCTCCTCGGTCAGTCCCCTGGTCATCTCGGTATCGACAAATCCCGGCGCTACCGCGTTCACGGTGACGCCGGTCCGGCCTACTTCGCGGGCCAGCGAGCGTGTAAAGCCGATCATCGACGCTTTGGTGGCGCCGTAAACGGAGAGCCCGCTATATCCCGTAAAGGCAACGATCGAGGCCAGATTGACGATGCGGCCGCCGGCGCCGTCGGCCATCATGGAACGCAAGACATACTTGCTCAACAGGATCGGCGAAATCACGTTGAGCCGCACCACCTGCTCGATCTGCGTAGCGCTGGCGAGCGCCAGTGTGCCGTCGATGCTCATGCCCGCGTTGTTCACCAGCGCGTAAACGGGCCCAAGGTCTTTGCGGAGTTCCTTGACTAGCGCAGCCATGCCGTCGGTCTCAGCCAGATCGTATGCAGCGAAGCCAATGGAGCAAGTGCCGCTACTTGCGGCCTCATCGATGGCCTCGCGCAACTCGGGGCTCTCTTGCGCAAGAGCCATCACACGGTAGCCGGCCTTAGCTAAGCGGCGAACGATGCCGAGTCCGATGCCTCGGCTTCCGCCGGTCACGATGACGTTACCCATGACGGCGTACCAGTTTTCCTGTCTCCGAGATGGCTAACGCAGGAACAAAGCTGATCACCGCCGGCACCTTGTGCGGCGGCAGCGACTCACGGCAGAACTGCTCGATGGTCTGTTGCAGTTCGCGCGCCTGTTCGCCCTCGGGAGTGGACGGGTCCTTGAGAAGCACATCGGCTACCACCAGTGCGCCGGTAATCGGATTCTTCTTCGTCTTGACCAGCGACAGCCGCACCTGAGGATGGCGGTTGAGCACCGCTTCGACTTCCTCGGGATGTACTTTGAGGCCGCCGACATTGATCACGCCGTCGCGCCGACCCTGGAAGTGATAGCGGCTATCGCGCAGCTCGAGCACGTCGCCCGTGTCGACAAAGCCCTCGGGGTCTTTCAATGCGGGCGGATTCTCGCCGAGATAGCGTTCGGCGGTGCGGCCGGAGCGGATGCGTAGCGTTGCGTCCTCCACCTTCATCTCGACGCCTGCTGTGCCGGTCAGCATGCTGGCCGGGAACCCTGACAGCATATCGCGGACGTCGAAGGCCACGCCGGCTTCCGTGGTCGCAAAGGCGTGGCTGATCGCGGCGTCCGGATAGAAGGAGCGAAGGCTGTTGAGGATGGCCTGATCGGCGATCTCGCCCGAAAGCCGGATGTAACGTGGGGCAATGCGGCCGGCTTCGGGGCTCATCAGCGCCCGCCGCCAGTGCGATGGAGTGCCGGAGATGTGCGTTACGCCGGCTTCTCCGGCGCGCTGCAGGAAGTTCGCCACCGGCTCCTGCGGCCATGTAAGCACCAGCGACGAACGCGTCAGCACGGCGCGAAGGTAGATTTGCAGGCCGCCGTAGCGGCGAATGTCGTAAAACGTGCTCCAGATCACATCGGTATGGGACTCGCTGGCGTTAATGGCTCCCGCCAGGCTGGCCAGCGTGTGCAGCACCATCTTGGGCCGGCCGGTTGTGCCCGAGGTGAGCAGAATCCACTCGGTGGGCAGACGCTCCTGGCTGGCTTGAACGCGCGGGACCAGCACCGGCGTACACAGGGCATGTTGCGCCGTGCTGATGGAGGCGCCGCGGAGATAACTGCCGTCGGAGACCACCGCATCCACCTCGGCGTGACGCATCACGTAGGGCAGATGCTCGAGAGCGAGGTCGGGCGGATAGAGAGTCAGGCGCCGCGCCAGTCCATCCAACTCGATCAGCGCCAGCGCCACGAGGAATGGGTCAGTCGAGGCGATCAGCACCGAGCGTCCGCGCAGATTCTCCACGCCGGACGCAATCGCCGACCCCTGGAGCAGATCGCCAAGGGCGGTGCGCTGTTCGGCGCCGATCAAATAGCCAGGCGGCACCGTCCCGCCAACATCGATCGCATCCCGTAGGCTAGGGAAGCTATTGCACGACGTTCTCATGGAACAAAGACCATGAACACCAAATCACCCGGCCCGATGCGCCGCTCATGAATCACCGATTCAGTCACGAACATACTTGTCGGAACGAATCGGAGGTGAACCGCGTCTGCAGGAAATGGAAAACGGGCGCCCCGACAGGCCCAGGCCAGGGGCAACAAGGTCACCGCACGCGCCCCCACCCGCCGCGCTGACCCGCTGGGCGCATTCCTTCCACAGCGCGGCCAACTGCTGGACGTGGGGCTCCAGAAACATAGTGTCATGTTCGCCCGCCATCTCGTAGACTGTGAGTCCGCCGCCCGCGACCGCTCCCCACCCGAGTTGGGGGTCGCGGAACCAGCCCCTCTGAAGGGCTGTGGAGCGGAAGAGCACCACCGGCGTTTCACACGCCTCCGACCAGTAGTCGAGCGCCGTGCGGTACAGGATCCGCCACCTGGAAATCTCGGTTGCCCGGCCCCCCTTGGGGGCCGACAACGTGAACTTCGTCATCCTCTCCCGGAAGTACTCCCACGCCTTCCGGAAAGGCACCCCCCGGGACTTCTTCAGGTGGTAGAGGACTTTTTCAAACCACAAGTAGACCCGGACCGGGAACTTCCGCCACCCCATGAAGGATCGCCAGTACTCTGGGCTGGTGGTGTCGAAGAGGGTCAGGAGGAGGACTTCCTTTCCCCGGGAGCGGAGCTGCCGTGCCATCTCGTAGACGAAAATGCCCGCCGCGCTCCAGCCCGCGAGGTAGTAGGGGCCGTCCACGCCCGAGGCGCACAGCGCCTCCACGAGGTTGGCCGCAATGTCGCTCGCGGAGAACCGTTCCGGTAGGGACGACAGTTCCGGGAGCGAGAGGCCGAAGACGGGTTGGTCGCCGCCCAGTCGCCGGACCAGGGGGCGGTGGAACGGCCCTGCGTCCACGATGATCAGGGGGGGCTGGGTTCCCTCCCCCCGCATCGCGAACACTCGGGTCTCCGGGTCTTCCCACATGTCCTCGCGGAGGCTCGCTGCGACGGCCTCGATCGTGGGCGCTTGAAAGAACCGCGCGAACGACACCTTCCTGCCGAATGTCCGCTCGACGCGGGCCAGGAAGCTCATGGCGAGGAGGGAAGTTCCCCCGCTGTCAAAGAAGTCCTCGGTGACGCTGCCCGACTCCTCGCCCAGGGCTTCCCGCCACAACAGGGCCAGCTCGGCCTCCGTCTCGTCCCTCGGGGGCACGACGGGTCGGGGGCCGCCCGATTCGACGCGGCCGGGGGCGGGCAGCGCCGCGCGGTCTACGTTGCCGTTGGGGGTCAACGGCAACCGCTCCAGGGGGACGAACGCCGAGGGCACCATGTAGGAAGGCAGTTTGGCGGACAGCAAGCGGCGCAACTCCCCTGCCCCGGGAGCCGGCGCCGCGGCGACGAGGTAGGCGACCAGGCGGCGGTCTCCAGGCCTGTCCTCGCGGGCGACCACGACGCATTCGGTCACGCCGGGGTGCTGCTTGAGGTGGTGCTCCACCTCGGCGGTCTCGATGCGGAAACCGCGCGCCTTCACCTGCGTGTCCCGTCGGCCGAGGAACTCCAGCGTCCCGTCGGGACGATGACGAACGAGGTCCCCCGTTTTATACAGCCGGGCTCCCGGATCCTGCTGGAACGGGTCGGCGACGAACTTCTCGGCGGTCAGTTCCGGCCGTCCCCAGTAGCCTCGCGCGACGCCGTCGCCGCCGATGTGCAGCTCGCCGGGAATGCCGACGGGGACCGGACGGAGACGGTCGTCCAGGACGTACAACTGGGTGTTGGCAATCGGCCGGCCAATGGTCACGGGCCTGTCGCCCGCTTCGACCCGCGCCGCTGCCGACCAGATGGTGGTCTCGGTGGGGCCGTACAGGTTCCACAGGGCCGCCCCCTTGTCCAGGAGCCGGTTCGCCAGGTCGCGCGGCAGCGCCTCGCCGCCGCACAACATCGTCAGGTTTGGCGCCCCGTGCCAGCCCGCGTCCAGGAGCAGGCGCCAGGTTGCCGGGGTGGCCTGGAGGTAGGTTGCGCCCGAATCGCGCAGCCGACGGGCCAGCTGCACGCCGTCCATCGCATCGTCTCGCTCGACCACCTCTACACGCGCGCCCTGGATCAGGGGAAGGTAGATCTCGAGACCAGCGATGTCGAACGAAACCGCGGTGACGGCCAGGAGGGTGTCTCCGCCGGTCATGCCGAACAGCGTCCGCATCGCGCATAGGAAGTTGGTCAGCGCCCCGTGCGTCACCTGCACTCCCTTGGGCACGCCCGTCGAGTCCGAGGTGTAGATCACATAGGCCATATCCTCCGCCGAGGCGGCCCGATCCGGGTTGCCTTCGCCAAACGTCGCCGATTCCTCTCCGCCCGATACCTCAAGCACCGTGCCAACACCGTCCGCCGGCAGTCGTTCGCGGAGGCGAGGCGTTATAACCAGCACCGACACCCGCGCGTCGTCGAGCATGAGCCGGAGCCGGGCCTCCGGCAGGTCGGGGTCGATCGGGACATATGCACCCCCGGCCTTGAGGATCCCCAGGAGTCCGACGACCATGTCCGGCGTGCGTTCCGCGCAGAGGCCGACCAGTGATTCCGGGCGAACGCCGAGGGCCCGGAGGCGGTGGGCCAGGCGATTGGCGCGTCGGTTCAGCTCGGCGTAGGTCAACGTCACCCCGCCACCGGCGACGGCCACGGCCGCAGGCGTGCGTGCGGCCTGCTCCTGGAACAGCTCGCAGACGCATCGATCTCGCGGGTAATCCGCCCGCGTGTCGTTCCAGGCGACGAGCTGCTGCTGCCGCTCGGCGTCAGTCAGCAGTGGGAGATCGGAGAGCCGGCGATCCGGGTCGGCGACGGCGGCCCCGAGCAGGACCTTGAAGTGCCCTATCATCCGGTCGATCGTGGCGGCGTCGAACAGATCGGAGTCGTACTCGAACGCACCGTCCAGGCCCGCCTCGGTCCGGGTCATCGTGAGTTTCAGGTCGTACTGGGCTGCGCCGCAATCGACCGCGAACGGGGCGACCTTGAGGCCGGGCAGTGCCATGCCCGTGGTCGGGTCATTCCGGAGGGTGAACATCACCTGGAACAGCGGCTGCCGGCCGGGGACCCGGGCCGGCTGCAGCTCTTCGACCAGCCGCTCGAAGGGCAGCTCCTGATGGGCATAGGCCCTCAGTGCCCTGGTGCGCACGCGCCTTAGCAACTCGCGGAAGGACGGGTCGCCCGACAGGTCGGTGCGCAGCACCACGAGGTTGAGGAAGCAGCCGATCATCTTGTGCAGCTCGCGCCGCGGCCGATCGGCTACAGGCGAGTTCACCGCAATATCGTTCTGGCCGGTGTATCGCTGGAGCAGAGCCTGGAAGCCAGCCAGGAGCGTCATGAAGAGCCACGTCACCTCGCGCCGGCCCAGCGACTCCAGCGCTTCGGTCAGGGCCATGGGGAGTGAGAACAACCGCGTCCCACCCTGGAGCCCCGGCTTGACGGGTTTTGGTCGATCCGTCGGCAGCTCCAGCGACTCGGCCAGCCCGTCGAGCTGCTGCTTCCAGTAGGTAAGATGGCCGCGCAGGGTTTCGCTCTGCATCCGAGCGCGCTGCGCGGCGGCGTAGTCGGCATAGCGGACCGGCAGTGGAGGCAAGGGCGACGGTTCGCCGCGGAGGAACGCCGCGTACACGGCCGCGAAGTCCTGGAAAAGGATCTCCATCGACGAGCCGTCACACGCGATGTTGTGGACCACCAGCCACAGCTCGTGGTCCTCGGCCGCCAGGCGCAATAGCCCCGCACGGAGGAGCGGCCCACGCTCCAGGTCGAACGCTCGGCGGAACTCGACGGCCGCCCGGCGAGCGGCTTCGGCTTCTCGGTCCACCGGGGGCAGGTGCGACAGGTCCACGATCGGCAGCGGGCAGGGAACGTCCGGCAGCACAACCTGGATCAATTGCCCCCCAACCGTGCGAAACACTGTGCGCAAGGCCTCGTGCCGGCGGACGACCTCCCGCATGCTGCGCTCCGCTACAGCCGCGTCTAACCGGCCGGTCAGGCGCAGTGCCGCCGGCAGGTGGTAGGCCGGGCTGCCAGGCCGGAGCCGGTCAACAAACCACAGGCGCTGCTGCGCGAACGAGGGTGGAGCGCCCCCGCTGGGGAGCGGCGAGTCGGCCGGTACGTCCCGCTGCGGCTCTTTCAAGTCCTGAGCGACTCCGACCATAGGCGTTTTCACCTTCTACGCTGCTCCGAACTACATCTGGTACCCGTGGGCAAGGTGACGACGCCGTCACGATTGCCCTTCATACCACAAGGAATGGGTCAGCCGAGGAGATCAGCACCGAGCGTCCGCGCAGATTCTCAACTCCGGATGCAATCGCCGACCCCTGGAGCAGATCACCAACGGCAATGCGATGTTCGGCGCCGATCCAATAGCAAGGCGGCAGCGTGCCGCCAACATCGATCGCATCCCGCAGGCCAGGCAAGCTATTGCACGGCGTTCTCATAGAAGCATATGAACTCTCCCAGTTTCACTGGGAAGGGAGCGTCTTCGTTCTCGCTGAATGGGTCCACGCCCAGCACGATTTCCAGGCGGCTCACAATAATGGCGAACGACAGCGAGTCCAGGCCCGAGTCCAGCAGCGGCAGCTCATCGGACAGCGGCCCGAGCCGCTTGTCCTGCTCGTGCGCGACCTGCTTGAACTGCTCGAGAATCTCTGATCGAACGCTCATGCACGAGTTCTCCGCTGGCAGTGTTCTTGGCTAGCTTGCCCCTGCTCCTCGGACCCGGCTGGGATGCACGCGTCGCTCACCGCAGCGCCATTGGACTGCGGCAGCGGAAACCACGGATCCGCTTGTGGCTGGACAATCTGCTCGATCAGAGTGCGAAGAAGGGTTACTCCCTCGAAGAGATCCGCATCCGGCTCGGGCGGCGTCAGCGCCATCTCAGCAGCCAAGGCCTTGAAGAGCCCTTCGGTGTGCTCGATGTCGCAGACGCCATGGACGTCGGTGTACTCCATCTCCGTCGAGCCCTGTTCTGCCGCCAAGCAGGCCAGGTAGGCCATGAACTTCTGAATGAAGCCCTCGAAGAAGCCCATCGTCAGCACCGACTTGACCGGCGAGAGCTTGCCCATGAACTGGCGCACCTTGGTCAGGTCGTCGTGCACTGCCAGGAAGTCTTTATCGGTGGGGAAGGCGTTGGCCGCGAGCGCAAACTTGCGCAGCATCAGTGGATGGCAGTCGTGCACTTCCTCGTACAGGTTATTTAGCAGGATGGGCCGCGATTGCTCCGCCTTGGCGGCGATGACCGCGGCCGTCATCCAGTAGATGAAATTGCCTTCGAGCACCGAGGTGTATCTTGCAATGATCCCACGACGCTCTTCGCTGGTGAGCTGTTTCGGGTCGGGCAGCGAATCGATGAGTTCGTCGATGATTGCGGTCGTGCTGTCTTCAATCAGCGCAACAGGGTGCGCGAGGCGTGTTGTGTTCATGTGGGTTTCTCCAGAAGCATGTGTTGTTGCCACATCCGGCAAACAGGCCTGCTTTACCTGATCACCGTTCTTCGCCTCTGCGAGGCGGTCAATGGCTTCTTTTGGCAAAGGTCGTACCACAAGTGCCGATTCGACGTTCTGCTCGACGATCAGGTGAAACAGGCCAGCGGTGAGCCACAGGGTGGTGATGCCGTGCCGGCGGACGGCCGCGGCGATCTCGTCGGGCGTGGCGGGTGGGAGCGGGCACGGCCAGCCGGCCCCCGTTGAGCAGGGGGCCCCAGATCTCGAACGTTGAGGCGTCGAAGGCGAGCGGGGCCAGGTGGAGGAAGACCTCCTCCGGGCCGAAATGGCAGTAATCCGTATCGCGGACCAGGCGCACCAAGGCGCGGTGGCCGACGAGGACGCCCTTGGGGACGCCGGTGGACCCGGAGGTGTACATCACGCAGACGAGGTCGTCCGCGGTCGCGCCGGCAGCCGGGTCGCGGGCCGGTTCGGCGGCTATCGCGGGGGATTCCGCATCCAGACACAGGACACGAGTCTGGCGGGCGAATCACGCCAGCCCGCCGGCGCTGGACCGGGTGGGCCAGAACCAGGGGAGCGGCGGCGTCGCGGAGCATGAAGGCCAGCCGCTCATGGGGGTAGGCGGGATCGAGCGGCACGTAGGCGCCGCCGGCCTTGAGAATCCCGAGCAGCCCAACGACCACCTCCGGGGAGCGTTCCATGCACAGACCGATGAGGTTTCCCCGGGAGACGCCGAGGCGGAGGAGGTGGTGAGCCAGACGGTCCGCCCGCTCATTCAGCTGGCTGTAGCTCAGCGTCTGGTCCTGGAATAGCAGCGCGACGGCGTCGGGCGTCGCGGCCGCCCTCTGTTCAAACAGTTCATGAACCGTCCGGTTTATTGAGAATCGGGAACAGGTCGCCGACGACTCCGGGACAATCCGACGGTTTTGGGCTTCGGTGGGCATGGCGTTGGGCAAACCCTCAACGGCGGCCAGGAAGGAGGTATGTTCGGCGGGGAAGGCGTCCTTCAAGCGGCCAGCTGCGGCAGGCCATTGCCGGCGCGTATCTGGCCGCGCACCTGCCATGAACGGCGGGCTCGCAGCGACCGAAGAATAAAGAGAAAAACGCGGGGAAGCAGCCAGGAGGATGTTACGGGTAGGCAAGCCTTTGCTGGCCATCATGCCGCGGCGACCCGTTCCCACGGGTGCGAACCAGGCGGCCTAACGGTTGGAGGGACGAAGGGAGGGAGATAGGTCTCTCGCCGGACCCGATCGTCCGATCCGGTGGCTCCTAATAAAGGGGAAGGGTAGGCTGGTGGACGCGCACTCTGTACCCGTGGGTTGCAACGGAGGGGTCGCAGACCTGCCGGTGCCGCTCGGCGCGCACCCCGTGACCGTGGGTTGCAGCCAGGCGGCTGCGTCCCGGGGTGAAACCTCCCCAAGAGAGGGTTCTTGGCGCGGAATGCACTTGACTTCCTTGTGTGCGCGAGAAACGACGAACCGAACTTAGCCATTGGTGCGGAAGGAATTCCATTCCTCACGCGCCTGGCCCGATCCCGGCGAATAGCCGCGGAGACATTGGCCTTCCGCGGCGAGGCGCAGGTTACACCTTCTCGCCGGTCTCCATCAGCACCGTCGGGCCAACGTTCGGTCCCACACCCCGTGTCCCAAAAGGCGCCGGCGAGTGGGGAACGTCGTTCAACGGATCCAGCCTTCCCTCAACATTTACACCATTATAACCGTCGCTTTTCAGCCGTCCAGAGGAATTTCCCATATTCCGAGCTGGCGAGCTGGGGTGTGCCTCTCGAATTTGGAGGCGGCGTGGGCCGGCCGGCCCGTGCTGAAGCACGGGCCTACAAGCAAAAGCCCGGTAAACCGGGCTGAAATCCCTGGCAGCCCGGTTCACCGGGCTTCGGCTTGTAGGCCCGCCGTTCACGGCGGGACGGGCCAGGTCCAAAATCGGGAGGCACACCCGCGAGCTGGCGGATAAGCAGCTGCATAGTTGGTCGTCGCAGGCGACATCCGGGCGGTGCGGTTTGGGATTTGCCGGGGTAGTAATAGCGCCTTCACCAATCACGACGCATCGTCTAGCCGGTCACGCAGATGACGGCCAGAATGACGTCGCACACCAAAAACAGGACCATCGCGCCGCACAGCACCCACGTGACAACGGCG
Organism: uncultured Planctomycetaceae bacterium; assembly: GCA_963823075.1. Taxonomy (GTDB): domain Bacteria; phylum Planctomycetota; class Planctomycetia; order Gemmatales; family Gemmataceae; genus UBA4732. The sequence goes on along the minus strand of CAWGKE010000007.1, from coordinate 257,194 downwards.
CCAGACGATGCGCCGTCCTTCCGCACGTCCGCGCCGATGGCGGTCGGAGGCCGTGAGTCGCCGCCCGTCCGGGCGCCCTTGGGCGCCGACGAGAGCGCCTTGATCCCGTCCTTCTTCGGCGCGGTCAGAATCTTGCTCCGCGACGACGCCGTCGTGGGCTTGGACTGGCTCGGCCTCAACGTCGGCGTCTGAAAGACATTCACCTTCTCCGCTTTGGTGGGCATCAGGGTTTCCCCGCCCGCCGGGGGCGGCGTCGCCTTGAGGTATTCCAGCAGCTCGGCTGCCAAGGCCCTCATGGACGGATGGCGGTCTTCGCACGCCTTGGCCGTCGCCTTGCGGCAAGCGGCGTCCAGCACCGGACTCAGCCCTGGTCGCAACGACGACGGCGTCGGCGCTTCCTTGTAGAGAATCTGGCCCAGGATTTCCGCGGTCTGGCCCTCGAAAGGCAATCGGCCGGTCAGCAGCTCAAAGAGAATCACGCCGAGGCTGTAGACGTCGCTGGCCGCGCCGATGCGCTCCAGGTCGCCCTTGACCTGTTCCGGCGGCATGTAAGCCGGCGTGCCCAGCATCGCGCCTGACTGGGTCAGGTTCTGGTCCGGCCGCCGGGTCTGCTTGGCCAGGCCGAAATCCATCAGGACCGGCCCGACGCCCGCGCACATCATCACGTTGCCGGGTTTCACGTCGCGGTGGATCACGCCCTGGCCGTGCGCGTAGGCCAGCGCCTGCGCCAGTTTGGCCACGATCTCGACCGACTTCCGTGGCGGCTGCGGCGCGCCGGTGTAGTCCGACAGCGGCCGGCCTTTGAGATAGCGCATCGTCATGAAAAGGAGGCCGTCCAGCTCGCCGACATCGTACACGGGGCACAGGTTGGGATGGTCGAGCTTGGCGGCCGACCGCGCCTCGCGCAAGAAGCGCTCGCGGCCGCCGGGGTCGTCGGCGACCCCGAAATGCGGCGCCTTGAGGGCCTCCTCACGCTCCAGTTCGGTGTTCATCACCAAATAGACGGCGCCCATGCCGCCGCCGCCCAACATCTTCAGAACGCGGTAGCGGCCGAACTCCGTCGGCAGGCTCGGGGCCGATCCGTCATTCGTCGCCATTTCCACCATCCTCCGTCGCGAAAAAGGGGCGGTCAGAGCCGCGACCGTAAGAGCAAATTGCAGGCGCGGCTGCAAGGCTTGTCAGGAGAAGGAGTTGGCGTTCATAATAACCTTTGACGTAACCCGTCGGAGGTTGTTTCATGGAACACGAACTCTGGCTCTCCTTCGAGCGGCAGCTGGGGCGGCTGTCAACGCCTTTCCGCCCCCACTGTACCTTCCAGGACCGGGACATCGTCCGGGTCTTCTACTGGGCCGCCCTGCACGACCGCCCCACCTGCTGGGCTTGTGACAAGAGGAACTGGCCGTTGCACGCCCGCAAGAAGCCACTCCCCTCGCCCTCGGTGATGTCGCGTCGGCTCCGCAGCCCCTCGGTTCTGGACCTGCTGGGACATCTGGCGCGAGACGTTCTGGACCCGCAAGGCGACCCGCCGTTGCTCTGGCTGGTCGATGGCAAGGGCCTGCCCATCGGCGGCGCCTCCGGCGACCGCCAGGCCGGCTACGGCAGGGCCGCCGCCGGCAAGGCCAAGGGCTACAAGCTGCACGCCCTGGTCGGCTGCGACGGCTCGCTGCCCCTCTGGCGTCTGGCCCCGATGAACAAGGACGAACGCGTCATGGCCCGGCGGATGATCCGGCAGGCCGAGATCCAAGGCTACGTGGTGGGCGACGCCGCCTTCGACGACAATCAACTGCACGACGCCTGTGGGGCCAAGGGGGACCTCCAGTTGGTGACGCCCCGACGCTACAAGAATGCCAAAGGTCTGGGCCACCACCGGCACAGCCCGGGCCGGTTGCGCGGCCTGGAAATCCTGGACAGCCCGTTCCCCGCGTTCGGGCGCGGCCTGCTGAAAGGGCGGCAGGCGATCGAACGCTACTTCGGGAACCTGACCAGCTTCGGCGGCGGCTTGGCGCCGTTGCCGGCATGGGTGCGGACGTACCGCCGCGTCAACCGCTGGGTCCAGGCCAAACTGATCTTTAACGCCCTCCGAATGCAATTGAGAAAACAGACTTACGTCGCCTGATGCAATTTGCTCGTAAGGGAGCGGGAGCGATCCCAAGGTCAGTGCGCAAACGGGACCAGGGGGCTGAGGAAGGCCCGGACGTTCGGGAAGCGGGCCAGGGGATCTTTGGACAAGGCGCGGTGGACGGCGGCCGCCAACCCTTCCGGCAGCTCGGGGCGCCGCTGGCGGATCGGCACCGGCTCCTTTTCCAGCACCACAGCGAGCTGGCGGTCCACCGACAAGTTCTCGAAGTCGAAGATCATGCGCCCCGTCAGCAGGGTGTACAGCGTCGCCGCGGCCGAGTACTGGTCCGCGGCCGGTTTGACCTCCCGAAAGTGCGTAATCTGCTCCGGCGGCATGAAGGCCACTGTGCCGCCGACCTCTCCCATCATCGTCAGGCCGCTTAGCCGCGACTGCTGGTAGACGCGGGCCAAGCCGAAGTCGGCCACTTTGACGACCTTGCGGTTCCCTTCCACGGACAGCAGGATGTTGGCCGGCTTGACGTCGCGGTGAACGTAGCCCTGGCCGTGCGCATAGTCCAGGGCCGAAAGCACCTGCGACACGATCCGAACCGCGTCGCGCACGGGCAACGGCCCCTTCTGTTTGAGAAGGCGGCCGGCGTCCACGCCTTCGATGTAATCCATGGCGAAGTAGAGGACGCCCTCCGCCTCGTTCGCTTCCCGGAAGGCGACGATGTGGTGATGGCGCAACTGGCAGAGGATCTTCGCCTCGCGCAGGAAGCGTTCCACCTGACTGCGCCCGGCCGCCGCGGCCGGGGTGATCGTTTTCAGGGCCGCCTGCCGGCCGTCCTTCTCGTTCTCTGCCAGGTAGACCACGCCCATGCCGCCGCGGCCCAGCTCCCGAAGCAGGCGGTAGCCAGGGATGGGCGGCAGGGCGACCGGGGCCAGCGACAGGGTCGAGGAGAGCGGGGCCGGCGTCGCGCCGGCCGCCGGCCCATTGATCGGTGAGACCCGCGTCGATGGCGGCGGGACCGCGCCGCTCCAGATCAGCGTCTCGACGGGCGCGTCCGTCGCGGGCGCATGAGCCGCCGGCGCCGGTGCGTCCGCCGGGGGCTGCACGGCGGGCAGACCCAGCGTGGGAGCGTCCAGGACGGCCATCCCGGCGGCCGCCGACATCGAAACCTTCAAGATGGTGTTTCCGGCCTTGATCGTGTCGCCGTCGCGCAGCTCGACCGACCGGACGCGCTCGCCGTTGACGAAGGTGCCGTTGCGGCTGGCCAGGTCCATCAGCCGGCAGCTGGGGGGGTTCGCCTCGATCATGAAGTGTGCGCGGGAAAAGAAATCGTCCCGCAGCTGCAAATGCGCCTGCTTGGAGCGGCCGACCAAAAAGATGTCGTGGCCCTGGCAGGTGAACGTTTCCCCCTTGTGCGGCCCCTCGGTCGCCTGAAGGAGCAGGCGCCACTCCCCGGCGTCGGACGTCCCGCACGCGGCGGGCAGCGCGGGGGGCGGCTTGGCGAAGACGGCCTGGACCACGTCGCGCAGATCGGGGAAGCGTTGCAGGTACTCCGTCAGCAACGGCCGCTCTCCCGCGCGTAGCCGATACTCCACCTCCCGCCCCATCAGCTCGCGCAGCAGGCCGCCCCGTTGGGCCTCCGTCGCTTGCCGGAGGTACGCCTCGATCGCGGGCCGCGCCCCGGCCTTCCACTCGGCCTCGAAGCGATCGCAGATGCGGTCGATGTCGGCGTCGTTGGTCATGATCTGCCCTCCTCGCCACCGCGACCGTCGAAGCCGCGACCGTGAGGGAGCGGTCTTCGCCCCACTCGCTCACGGTCGCGGCTCTGCTGGCCGGGGCTGCATCGTCACGGACGGCTCGTCGCTCACTTCGGCCCCACCTTTTCCACGACGTAGGCGAGGATCCACCCCACCTGGGCGTCGCGCGCGAAGAAGACCTTCTTGTCCTTGCCGAAGCCTACCTCGTCCGACAGGGCCTTGACCAACTCGGCGCCCGCGAGCAGTTGCTCCGGCTTGAACACGGTCTTCACTCGGGCGATCTCTTTTTCCGCCGCCTCTCGCGTCGCCGCGTCGGCGATCCCCGACAGGTCCGGCGCCGGGAACGCTCCGGGATCCTTGCGAAGCAGCGCCCGGTAGGAGTCGATGTCCTCGGGGGTGAGCGCGACGTAGTCGCCGCGATCGCCGGGCCGCACGAGCGTGGCCAGCGCCAGACGGCGCCGCCGCTCAGGTAGATGCGCTCGCGCTTCGCCAGCTCCGGCTTGTCGGCGATCGCGTTTTTCAGCGCGGGCGCCAGCACCTCCTCGCGCAGAGCGGCGGCCTCGTCCGCGAATGCGGTCTTTTCGGATCGTGTTTTAATGAGATCGGCGAAGGTGACGGAGCCGTAGGGGACGCTCATGGAGACGCAGTCCGACCCGGGGCCGCGGAAGCCGCCCTTGGTGTTGCCGCTGCCCACGTCCAGCAGCAGCGCACTGTCGGCGTACTTCGTCGGGATCGTCCCTTCGACGGAAAGCTCGACCTCGCGCTGGGCGTCGATGAAGGTCATTGTAAGGCCGCTGGCCGTGGAGACGGCGTCCTCCAGCGTCCGGCGGTTGGCCTGGACGGCGTCCTTGTCCGCCCCGAGGGCAGCGAGCAGGCCGCTGCTGCCGACGACGTAGATGCGCTCGGCGGGGACCATGTGGTCCTTGCGCATCTGGTCGGCGAAGGCGGCGACGGCCGCGGCCGTGTCTTTCAGGGCGGCGGCGTCGAATTTGCCGGAGGAGGCGAGGCCCGCCGCCAGCGTCGTGTTCTTCGTGGCGCTCATGAGGGTCCGAACGTGAAAGCCGTCCGCCCCGCCGGTCGCGTCGATGACGGCGGCCTTCACGCCCTTGGCGCCGATCTCGATGCCGCCGTAAACGTCGGCGCGAGCCGCCGCCGCGACGAAGACGAAAGCGGCCGCGATCCAGGGCGTGCTTGCCGCGAGTCGGGGTCGCCGAAGCCGTTCGCCGGGGGGTGTCGGGAAGTCCATTCGCCATCTCCTTCCAAGAGGGCCAAAGTTGAGAACCGCCGCCTGTTCCTCGCGCCGTCGCCAAGAGGGTTGCGACGTGATGGAGGGCCTCTATCTTCAAGGTTGATTGTTGATCTCATCTCGCACGCCTCCCCCCGGCTTTTTCGGCTCGGGAGCTTGCTTCGTCGCGCTCGGGGCGGCTGCCTGCCAGGCGAAGTAGCCCGTGGCCAGGAGGATCGGAAGGCCGACCACGCACACGCAAATCACGACGACCAGCCAGATCGATCGCCGCGCCTTTGGCGGCGAGGGGGCGCGCATCGGCGGCGGCACGGTCGTCCGGTCGGAGTCGATGCGCCGCGCCGACACGGAGGCGGGCAGGGTGGCGCGCTTCCGGAGGGCGGAAACCGTCTCCGGGCCCGACAGCTTCTTGCGCGGCTGCAGGACGCCGGAAGCCTTCTCGGGGAGCTGCGGCGCCGTCCTACGTTGCTCCAGCCAGTTGCGCAGCGCCTCGGCGAACTCCCGGCAGCTCCCGAAGCGCTCCTCCGGCTTTTTGGCCAGCGCTCTCAGGCAGATCGCCTCCAGATTCGGGTCCAGGCCGGCACGGCAGCTGGACGGCGGCGACGGCGGCGTGTTAATGACGGCGTAGATCAGGGCGTGGATCGAGCCGGCCTCGAAGGGCAGCCGGCCGGTCAGCAACTCGTACAGCACCACCCCGGCGCTGTACTGGTCGGAGGCGGGGCCGACCTCCTTCACGGCCCCCCGCGCCTGCTCCGGCGGCATGTAGGCCGGCGTCCCCATGACGGTGTTGTCCTTCGTCATGCGCGCGTCGCCCGAGTCCAGCAGGCCGGCCAGGCCGAAGTCCATCAGGTACAGCGTGTCCTGGCCGTCCTTCTCCACGAGCATGGCGTTGGACGGCTTGACGTCGCGGTGCATCACGCCCCGCTCGTGGGCGTAGTCCAGCGCCTCCACCAGCTGGACCGTCAGCCGCACCGCCCGCACCGGGTCCATCCCTTCTTCCGGGACGGCGTCCGCCAGCGGCCGGCCGGGGATGAAGGCCGAGGCGATGAAATAACCGCCCTCGTGCCGCCCCAGCTGGTACACCGGGACGATGTTGCCGTGCAGCATCTTGGCGACGACCTTGGCCTCGCGCAGGAAGCGCTGGGAGTGCTTCTCCGAACCGAGAGCCGCGGCCCGCAGCACCTTGACGGCCACGTCGCGGTCGAGGTCGTCGTCGTGGCACAGGTAGACGACGCCGAAGGCGCCCTCGCCGAGCTTGCGGCGGACGGGATAGGGGCCGATCGACGCCGGCGAACCAGGCGGCGGGGCCGGGGCGGCGGCCAGGTCGCCGACGGTAGAGCCGGGGGCATGGAATGCGGTCTCGCATTGAGGGCAGCGCACGCCCCGGCCCGCCATGTCGTCCGCGACGGCCAGCGCCTTGCGGCACTTCGGACACGAGACCTGGATGGGCATCACGTCTCTCCTCGTCGGGATGGGCGGCTCACTTGGCGGCCGTGCCGTTTTCGCGGGTGTAGGCTTCGCCGATGTACGACAGCAACCAGCCGACGTCGCCGTACCGCGTATAGTAAAGCTCCTTGTCGTCCTGGAACTTGAGTTCGACCGAAAGCGCCTTGAGAACTTCCGCGCCGGCGATCAGCTTCGACGTCTCGAATCGGTTCTTCATGTCGTCGATGTCCGCCTGGGCCTCCTTCCGTACGTCGGGATCGAGGTCGGGCGGCAGCGAAACGGTCGGGAAACTCTTTTGGGGATCGCGAGTCACCAGAGCATAAAAGTCGTCGATGTCCGTCGCCTTCAGCTTGACGTTGGCCCCGCGCTGTTCCGGGTGCAGCAAGGTGGCCATCACCCACACGGTCCCACCGTTAAGGTAGACCCGCGGGCGGTTAATCAGCCCCGTCTTCCTCTCCAGCGCTTTGTGCAGCGGGGCGACGAGTTCCACGTCGGCCAGCCGGTCGGCGACGCCGGGCAGGTCGTCGGGCTTGTCGGCCTGGGCCTTGATTTTCGCCTCGAAGGCCCCGACGCCGGGGGCCTCGAAGGGGATGAACAGACCGCTCAGGTCATGACAACCGCCGCGGACGCCGCCGGTGCCGACGTCGATCAGCACCGACGTGTCGTCGTATTTCTTCGGGACCAATCCGCTGATGAGCAGCTTGACCTCCTGGGCAACGTCGATAAAGACCATCTTCTTGCCCGTGGCCTTTTCCACCGGGTCGGACAGGGCGGCTTGGTCCTGCTGGATCAGGTCCGCCTTGTCTTCATCGGTCTTGCCCTTCAACTTGCGGACGGCGCCGAACAGACCGCTGCTGCCGGCGATGAAGATTCTCTCCTTGGGCAGTTCGTAGTCCTTGGTCAGCTTCTCGAAGAACTGTTTCACCGCATCGACGCTGTCGCGCAGGGCGTCCGGGTCGAAGCGCCCCGTCTTGTCCATGCCGGTCGTCACCTTCGTGTCGATCGACTTCTTCCAGATGAAGGTGTAGTTGTAATCGAGGTCCTTGTCGGGGAAGAGTTCCACGACGGTGGCCTTGACGCCGCTGGAACCGATCTCGATGCCGCCGTATCGTACGTGCGTCTGGTTCGCGGCGGCTGTCGTCTCTGCCGCAGCGGCCGTGGTCCCGTGGCCGCGGGCGCCCATCCATTTGTACGCGACGAGACCGCCCGCGGCGGCGATCGGCAGCACCAGCCCCGCCGCCGCGACCGCCAGCCAGAAGGGCCGCCCGGCCGGATTCGGCGCCTGGCCGTCCAGCCCGATCACCGCGGAGCCGATCCGCCGGGCCGCTACCGTCATCACCCCGGCGCCCACCGCGGACGAAGTGGAAGCGGCGGCGCTCGTCGCGGTCGCGGCGAAAACCGTGCTGCACACCTTGCATCGGACCTTTCGCCCCAGAAGCGCGTCGGGAATCGGCGATACCGTGTTGCAGGCCGGGTTCGGGCACATGACCTTGGCCATCGGGCTTCTCCGTCGAGGATTCCGGGCGCGTCCGGGATCGCTCCTCACTTCCGGTTCTGGTCGCATTCGACCGAGTACCTCTTGCTGTAGACCCAGCCCGGGGCCAAGTCCTTGAAGATGTCTGCCACCACCACCGTCTGCCCTGGCTCAATCCGCGCGAAGACCTCGGGCGTGGTAAGGGTTTTGGGCTTGGCATTGCGGCCGCCGTTGGTGACGATGGAAACGTCCACTTTGACGGTGACGTTGGTAAGGGCGAACGCCGAATTGTTCGTCACCTCAAAGTCGGTCGTGGGCGGCGGCTGACTGAACGCCATCGGCACGGGCGTCAGCGGCTTGCCGTCGGCTCGGACTTCGGTCAGCCCATTGAACGCCATGCTTTGCAGGCCGCGAACGGGACCGAGGTCAGGGTTCCTCTTCAGCTCCAGGATGTCCACAAATCCCGCCGACCTGACCGCGATATCCAGCCAGCGCATCGCCTCCTTGGCGTTCGCCTTGGCGTCCGCCGTGCCGCCCCGCCGGCAGTACAGGCGCGCCAGTTTGACGCCGAACTCCGGCTGGTCTTTCCGCAGGTCTTTCACCGCGACGGCCTGGTCGAACGCCTCGTCCGGCCGGCCGCATTGCGCCAGCGCCCAGGCCCGCCGCTCGCGCAGCTCTCCGCTCAACTCGAAGAACCGGCTGTATCCGTTGAACACGTCGATCAGCCGAACCGCGTAGGCCGCAGCCGGGCTGTACGCACCAACCCAGCTTTCGCCTTCCAACTCGGCGTCGGCGGCCTCGCATGCCAGCAAGGCGGCGCGATACAGGATGGTCAGGCGCGGGCGGTCGAACACCCGCTCGGGCGGGACCAGGCGAACCGCCCGCGCGCACTCCTTCGCCAACCGCAGCAGGTTCTCGGACTTCTGCCGTCGTTTGTCTTTCGCCACGGGGACCTGGGCGGCGGCGAGACAGCGTTCGGAGATCCGGAAAGGATTCATCTTCTCCTGGTCCGCGGTCTCCACATAGAACTTGGCGACCCCCCCGCGGTCGTTGTTGCTCCGCAGCGTGGCGAACAGGCCGCGCTGCTTCTCGACCTCCTCGAACGTGGGCCGGCCGAAGTCGTCGTGGCCCACCTCGCAAAGCTGCTTCCGCCAGGCGTCGGCGTCCTGCTCGTAGTCCTTGAGGGCTTCGTCGATGTCCGCCTTGGCCTTGACCGAGAGCTGCTCCAGGCGGCCCCGCGTCCACTGCTCGACGACCAAATGCCCCGCCTGCACCCTGGCCCCCGCGAACAGCAGGGAGAGGATAAGCTCGTCGGAGCTGTCGGCGTCCACGTCCTTGAAGCCGCTCACGAAATTGGCCACCTCGGCGCGGTGGAAATCGGCTATTGCTTGCTTCCTGTCCTCTTGAAGCGTGACCAAACTCGTGGCGATCCGGTCGTCGCGCTCCTTCCGCCGCTGCACGAGGTCGAGGACGCCTAGACAAAGGTCGGCCAGTTTCGGGTGATCCGCGCCCGCCAGGGACCGATACTTACGGGCCGTCTCCTCGATGACGCCGAGGTCGTCCATGGCGGAGGATTCCAGGTCCTTTTGCAACTGCTCGATGGCGGAGAACAGGAACGCCGTCTCGTCCGCTCCCAGGGCCGAGTCCGGGGTCAGGTCAATCGTCTCGACCGGCTTCGCCGGGCCGACGAACAGGCCTTGCTGCGAGTCCCAATCCCACCGATCCTTACCGCCGTTCAACTCCACGCTCTTTACGCGACCCTCCTTGCCGTCGATCTTTATCAGCTTCCAGTTCTCGTCCTGGCGATACCAGAGGGCGTTTTTCTTCAGGCAGCAAAGAGAACCTCTCTCTGCCACGACGATTTTGTCCGGGCGCTCCAGGTTGACGACGATCGCCGCCGGTCCTTCCGCCAGCATGTCGGGATCAACCGGAGGCGTTGCGATTACCGTCGGCTTCAGTTCGTCCGGGTCGAGCGGCGGTGGGATGGACGGCTCCACGGACGGAGGCGGAGGGGGTGGCGACGGGTCGTCCGTGGGGTTTTTCTTCTGGGTGTCGTCCGTGGGGTTTTTCTTCTGGATGTCGTCCGTGGGGTTTTTCTTCTGGGTGTCGTCCGTGGGGTTTTTCTTCTGGGTGTCGTCCGTGGGGTTTTTCTTCTGGGTGTCGTCCGTGGGGTTTTTCTTCTGGATGTCGTCCGTGGGGTTTTTCTTCTGGGCGTCGTCCGCGGGGTTTTTCTTCTGGGCGTCGTTGATAGGCTCGTTGTGGGTTTCCGGTGCGCCGCTGCCGACCTCGGCGACTTGCTTCTTGGCCGGGTCGTTGGCGGCGACAGCCTTGCCGCCGGCGACGAGGCCGCGGCCCACGAGAAGCCACATGAGCATTATGCCGGCCGCGACGACCAGCCCGGACAGGCCGGACGATGCGGCCAGCAACGGCGTTCCCCAGCCCCGCGGCGCTTCTTCGGGCAGGGCCGTGGGGTCCAGGACCACACACAGTCGCTGGCCGCACGCCGCACACGGCGTCACTGCCCCGTTCGGAGGCGTCGTCGTGGTGGAGGCATTTTGACACTTCGGGCAAGTGTACTCAAACATACGGCCTCGCTGGGGTGGCTGGGGACACGGGCAGCGCAGGTCGCCGCTGGGGCGGAGGCCGCGCAGGATCGTCGCAGCGGAACAGCCGATCTTCCAAGTCGGCATGATACCATCGCCCGATGCCGCCTGCAAGCAGGTGGAGGCGCTCGACGCCAGGCTCGCCCACCTCGCGCCGCCGGTCGTGAAGGTGCGGTTGGGGAGGCGCCGGCCTCCGCGGCCGCGCCTATCCTGTCATCGAGAAATGAATCGCCGACCCGCCATTGTTCAGAGCGTTGCAGGGACGAAAAGGGCGCGTCCTTGCCTTGCCGCGGCTGCGGCGGTCGGGGACAATACCCATACCATGACCGACTTCACCGAACTCCGCCGTGACCACCTCGCCCGCCACCTGCGCAAGCACCTGGCCGGCGAGGTCCGCTTCGACACGGCCTCGCGCCGCCTGTACAGCACCGACGCCAGCATCTACCAGATCGAGCCGCTGGGCGTCGTCGTGCCGAAGTCCGCCGAGGACGTGGTCGCGGCCGTGCAGATCACCGCCGAGATGCACGTGCCGCTCACGCCGCGCGGCGGAGGCACGAGCCTGTCGGGCCAGTCGATCGGCCCCGGCGTGGTCCTTGATTGCAGCAAGCACCTCAACAACGTCCTCGCCATCGACCCCGCCGGCCGCACAGCCCGCGTCCAGCCCGGCGTCGTCCTCGACCAGTTCAACCGCGCCCTCGCCCCGCACAACCTTCTTTTCGGGCCGGAAGTGTCCACATCCAGCCGCGCCAACCTCGGCGGCATGATGGGCAACAACTCGGCCGGCTCTCGCTCCATCGTTTACGGCAAAACCATCGACCACGTTCGCCGTCTCGACGTGGTGCTGGGCGACGGCAGCCGGGCGTCGTTCGGCCCCGTCACGCCGGACGAGTGGGACCGCCGGGCCGAGGCGCCCACCCTGGAGGGCCGGGCCTACCGTCAAGTGCGCGAGGTCGTCCGCAGGAACCGCGACGAGATCCTGCGGCGCTTCCCGCGCATCCTGCGGCGCGTCAGCGGCTACAACCTGGACGTGCTGGCCGAACAGAGGGGCGGGGAGACCCCGCCCCTACAGCAGCCGGTTGGGTTGCATCAGCTGCTAGTCGGCAGCGAGGGCACCCTGGCCGTCGTGACGGAGGCCGAGCTGGGCCTGCTGCCGAAGCCGAAGACGCGCGGCCTGCTCGTGCCGCAGTTCTCATCGCTGGCCGCGTCGATGGACGCGGTGGCCGCCTGCCTGGAAATGAAGCCTTCGGCGGTCGAATTAATGGATCATTACCTGCTGGAGATGACGGCGGGCAACCTGGCCCTGCGCGAGACGATGAAGGCCATCGTCGGCCGGCCGCAGGCGGTGCTGATGGTGGAGTTCAGCGGCGACGACGCCCAGGAAATAGCCGATCGCGTCGAGCGGCTGCGGAAACGGCTGGCAGGCGTGGACGGTCTGACGGCGGCCGTGCCGGCGCTCGACCCGTCCATGCGCGACCCGCTGTGGGATTTGCGCAAGGCCTCAATGCCGCTGCTGTACGGGATGCGCGGCGACCGCAAGCCGGTGACGTTCGTGGAGGACTGCGCCGTGTCGCCGGAGCGGATGCCGGAGTTCGTCCGCCGCTTCCGCGAGACGCTGCGGCGCCACGGCACCGACGGCGCCTTCTACGGCCATGCCAGCGTCGGTTGTCTGCACATTCGGCCTCTCCTGAATCTCAAAGACCCCAACGACGTGGACCGGATGCGCCGCATCACCGCGGACGTGACGGACCTGGTACTGGAGTACGGCGGCTCGCTCAGCGGCGAACACGGCGACGGCCTGGCCCGCAGCGAGTGGAACGAAAAGATGTTCGGCCCGGCGATCTACCAGGCGTTCCGCGAGGTGAAGGCGGCCTTCGACCCGGAGGGGCTGCTCAACCCCGGCAAGATCGTGGAGGCCCCGCGGATGACCGAGAACCTCCGCTACGGCCCCGGCTACCGGCCGGTCGAGCCGCCCGTCGTGTTCAATTACGACAAGCAAGAGGGTTTTATCCGGTCGGTGGAGATGTGCAACGGCAACGGGGCCTGCCGCAAGACGGAGGGCGGGACGATGTGCCCGTCGTTCCGAGCGACGCGCGACGAGCGCGACAGCACGCGCGGCCGGGCCAACGCCCTGCGGCTGGCGATGTCCGGCGAACAGCCCTTGCACGAGTTGAAAAGTAAATGGGTCCAGGAAGTCTTCGACCTGTGCCTGATGTGCAAGGCGTGCAAGGCAGAGTGCCCGAGCAACGTGGACGTGGCCAAGCTCAAGGCGGAGTGGCTGGAGCTGCTGTATGACGGCCGCACGCGGCCGCTGGGCCACCTCCTGGCGGCGCATCTGCCTTCCGTCAACCGCCTCGGGGCGCCGTTCGCCCCGCTGGTCAACTGGTTGCAAGGGCGGCGAACCGTGCGCTGGCTGCTGGAAAAGACGGCGGGCATCGACCGCCGGCGCAGCCTGCCGCGGCTGCACATGAACCACTTCCGCCGCTGGTTCGCCCGTCACAAACCCGACCCGGCGGCCGGCCGGCTGGGCGGCGCGGGCGCGTGCTGCTGCTGGACGACTGCTTCACGACGTACAACGAGCCGGCGATCGGCCGGGCGGCGGTGCGCGTGCTGGAGTGGGCCGGCTACGCCGTCGAGCTGGCCGGCCTGCGCTGCTGCGGCCGGCCGATGCTCAGCAAGGGCTTCCTGCACGAGACGCGGTCGCTGGTGCGCGAGCAGGCGCCGGCCCTGGCCCGCCGCGTCGCGGACGGCACGCCGATCGTCGGCCTGGAGCCGAGCTGCCTGCTGACGCTGTCCGACGAGTGGACGGAGCTGGCGCCGGGGGCCGACGTACAGCGGATAGCGGCGTCGGCCCATCTCGCCGACGGATGGCTGGCAAAACAGGTCCGCGAAGGAGCCTGTCAACTGCCGCTGCTGGCGCGGCCGGAGGCGTGCGTGCTGCACGGCCACTGTCATCAAAAGGCGCTGGTCGGCGCCGGCGGGTCGGCGGCGGCGCTGCGGCTGGCGCCGGGAATGGACGTGACGGTGCTGGACGCCGGCTGCTGCGGCATGGCCGGCTCTTTCGGATATGAAAAGGAGCATTATGACCTGAGCGTGAAGGTCGCGGGCCTGGCGCTCCTGCCGGCGCTGGCGGCGGCGCCGGACGCGACCGTGGCCGCCCCCGGCACGTCCTGCCGCCATCAGATCAAGGACCTGGCCGGCCGGCGGGCGCTGCACCCCTTGGAGGTGCTGGAGCAGCGGCTCGGGCCGGTTGCATCGGGCGGTCGGTAGAACCTGACGCCGCGGTGGATCGGGACGCCGGCGCCCTGACCGAATACACTTTCCTTGACCCCGCGCCCCCGCCCGCCTCACCCCGGACCCGCCGCTCATGTCGCTTCACGTCGAACGCCTCGATAAGGACTACCCGACCCCCAGCGGGCCGCTCTCCGTCCTGCGCGAGGTGAACCTCGACTTGCAGAGCGGCGAGGCCGTCGCCGTCATGGGGCCGTCCGGCTCCGGCAAAAGCACACTGCTGCACATCCTCGGCACCCTCGACCGGCCGACGCGCGGAAGCGTCCGCCTCGGCGACGTGGACCCTTTCGCTCTGTCCGAAGCCCGCCTGGCGGACTTTCGTAACCGCTCCATCGGCTTCGTCTTCCAGGATCATTACCTGCTGCCGCAATGCTCCGTGCTTGAAAATGTGTTGATCCCGACATTGGCGGGGCGCGACGACAAGGCGGCCGTGAAGGCGTGGGCCATGAAGCTGCTGGAGCGCGTCGGTTTGTCCGGCCGGCTCGACCACCGGCCGGCCGAGCTAAGCGGCGGCGAACGGCAGCGCGTGGCCGTGGCGCGGGCGCTGATCCATCATCCGCCGCTGCTGCTGGCCGACGAACCGACCGGCAACCTCGATCGCGTCAAGGCCGATGAGGTCGGCCGGCTCCTCCTCGACCTGCACCGCGAGGAGCAGACCCTCCTCGTCGTCGTCACCCACAGCCGGCGGCTGGCCGACCTGTTCGCGCGCGTCCTCGTCATGGACGACGGACGATTGCGGCCGGATGCCGCGGGGGACCGGGAGCCGGAAACCGGCATACGCCCCCAAGAAACCGGGGGGCTGACGACATGACGCCGCTCCGCCTGCTGCTCCGCAATCTTGTGTATCACTGGCGCGCCAACCTCGCCGTGTTCCTCGGCGTCGTGGTGGGGGCGGCCGTGCTGACGGGGGCGCTGCTGGTCGGCGATTCGCTGCGGGGGAGCCTGCGCGACCTGACGCTGCGGCGGCTGGGGTGGGTCGATGAAGCGTTGATTGCGAGCCGGTTCTTCCGGTCGCCTGAGTCGATATTCCACAAAGACAATCTACCGGCAGACAAAGAACTGGATGTCATCCTCGTGCGCGGCACGGCGTCCCTCGGCGACGACGGCCAGCCGGCGCGGCAGGTCAATGTCTTTGGCGTCCCCAACGATGGCGGTTGGCCACCCTACAATCGCGGTAATGGCGATCAGCTGCTTCGGGATGAGGATGTACACCGCACATGGAGCTTCCCCCCGGACGGGCTCGTGCTGAGCAACGCGCTGGCCGATGAGCTGCACGCCAAGGAAGGCGATAAGATCTATATCCGAGTGGGAAAGTCGAACGCCATCCCGCCGGAGACGCTGCTGGGGAAGCGCGACACGAGCGCCGTGCTGGCCGTCGTTGAGGCGAAGGTGACAGTCGTCCTGGACGCGGAGGACTCCTGGAGCCGCTTCAACCTTGCCCCAACTACGGAGCCGCCGCGCAACGCCTACCTGCCGTTGAAAACGCTCCAGAAAGCGCTCGGACAGGAAGACCGCATCAACGCCATCCTGGTGGGCGGCCCTCAGCCCGGTCTGCAACAAGCCTTCCGCGACCGACTCAAGCTGCCTGACTGGGGCCTCACCGTCCGCAGCCCCACTGATCGCGAGAAGTTCCTGACGCTGGAGAGCCGGCAGCTCATGATCGAGCCGGCGGTCAAATCGGCCGCCGTGACCGCGGCAAAGGACGCGAACCTCCATGCGGGCCCGACGTTGATCTACATCGCTGACACGCTCAGCGACGGCAAGGCGGATGTGCCCTATGTCGTCGTGGCCGCGCTCGATCCTGCCGCGCCGCCGCCGCTGGGGCCGTTCCTGCCGGCCGGCGTCTCGGAATTGAAAGACGACGAGATCGTCCTGGCCGACTGGCCCGGCTCGCCGATCACGGCGAAACCCGGCGACACGATCACGCTGAAATACTACCCGCCGGAGGAAAATGGTGAATTCAAGATCCGGGAAGCGAAGTTCCGGCTCGCGGGGATCATCCCCATGACCGGGCCCGCGGACGATCCCGGTCTGACGCCGGAGGTGAAGGGCATCACGGACCAGGTGAGCATCGCGCAGTGGAAGAATCCGCCTTTCCCCTACGACCCCAAACGTATTAAGCCCCGCGACGAGCAATTCTGGAAGGAACACCGCGCCACGCCGCGGGCCTACGTCACTTTGGCCGCCGGCCAGAAACTCTGGGGCAGCCGTTTCGGGGAACTTACCTCCATCCGCCTCGCTCCGAAGGACGGCGGCGATCTGGAAAAGAGCAAAGCGGCGTACGAAACGGCCTTGCTCGCACACCTCAAGCCGGAGCAGGCCGGGCTGGCGTTCCAGCCGGTCAAGGAGCAGTCGCTCAAGGCCAGCAACGGCAGCACCGACTTCGCCGGGCTGTTCCTCGGCTTCAGCTTCTTCCTGATCGTCGCCGCCCTCCTGCTGGTCGGTCTGCTGTTCCGCCTCAATCTCGACAGGCGGGCGTCGGAGTTCGGCCTGCTCACCGCCGTCGGCTACCGCCGGTGGACGCTCCGCTTCCTCATGCTCGGCGAGGGCGCCGTCCTGGCCGTCGCCGGCACGGTCGTCGGCTGTCTCGCGGCGATGGCCTACGCCGCCGTGCTGGTGCAATTCCTTGGCGCCATCTGGCCGGGCGGGGCGCTGCAATCGTTCCTCCGGCCGCACTACACCGCTCTCAGTTTCCTTATCGGCGGCGCTTCATCGTTGATCGTCAGCGTGCTGACCATCCTCTGGGCCGTCTTCGTGCTGGGCCGCGTCGCCCCGACCGCTCTGCTGGCGGGCCGCACCACGAACGAGGGCATGGCCGGCGTCGGCAAACGGCCGAAATGGAGTCTGTGGATTGCCCTTATCTCTCTTATCGCCGCGCTGGCGACGACGGCCGGCGGCTTCTTCGTGCCGGCCGGCGACAACCAGGCGATGACGTTCTTCGGCGGCGGCACCCTGCTGCTGGTCGCATGCCTGGCCGGGGCGGCGGCGTGGATGGGCGGCGCCCGGCACGGCCTCGTCGAGGGCGGCGGCTGGTGGGGCGTCGCCCGGCTCGGCGTCCGCAACGCCGCCCGCCATCGAGTGCGCAGCCTGTTGACCGCGGGGCTGCTGGCGTCGGCCGTGTTCCTGATCGTCTCCGTCGAGGCGTTCCGCCAGCAGGCCGCGGCCACCGGCGCCAAGAGCGGCCCGGCCGGCGGGTTCGACCTCGTCGCGGAGTCCGACCTGCCGATTCTCCAGGATTTGAAAAGCGATAACGGGATCGAAGAAATCCGTGGAAAGCTGGAAATCCAGTGGCGGCATAAGTACAGCGGCAAGGACTTGCAGGATCGCCTCGACGCGGCCGTGGCGACGCTGCGGGGCGCGACGATCGTTCCATTCCGCGTGCGGGCCGGCGACGACGCCAGCTGCCTCAACCTGTACGAACCGCGCAAGCCGCGGATGCTCGGCGCCCCGACGGCGCTCCTGGTGGACCGCTTCCCATTCGCCGACACGGACGCGAAAACGGACGCCGAGCGGAACCATCCGTGGCTGATCCTGGACCGTCCCGGCGAGCCTCTGCCGGCGTTCGGCGACCAGAACAGCGTCGTCTGGGTGCTGAACAAGAACCTCGGCGACGTGCTGCCGACGACGGCCGACGACGGCACGACGAAGCCGGTGCGCATCGACGGCCTGTTCCAGGACAGCCTGTTTCAGGGCGGGTTGATCCTGTCGGAACGCGATTTCCTGCAGTTGTATCCGACGCAAGAGGGATATCAATACTTCCTGATCGCCGCAGCCGAGAGCAAGGAAGGCGAGGTCCGCGACCTGCTGAACACGGCCCTGGCCGACCGCGGCTTCGAGTCCGTGCCGACGGCGGAGCGGCTGCAATCGTATTTGGCCGTGGAGAACACGTACCTGTCCACGTTCCAGGCGCTGGGCGGCCTGGGCTTGATCCTCGGCTCGCTGGGGCTTGCGGTGGTGCTGCTGCGGAGCGTGTGGGAGCGTCGCGGCGAACTGGCGCTATTGCGGGCGCTGGGATTTCGGCGGCGGACGCTGGGCTGGCTGGTGCTGGCGGAGAACGGTTTCTTGCTGTTGCTGGGCCTGGCCGCCGGCACGGTTTCGGCGCTCGCGGCGGCGGCGCCGCACCTGATGCGGCAGGCGGCGGCGACGCCGTGGCTGAGCCTGGCCGGCCTGCTGGCGGCGACGGTCGCGGTCGGCCTGGCGGTCGGGGCGGTCGCGGCGGCGACGGCGATGCGGGCGCCGCTGGTCGCGGCGCTGCGACGTGAATAAGTCATTCAGAGCCGCGACCGTAAGGGAGCGGAGGCGAAGACCGCTCCCTTATGGTCGCGGCTCGGACATATGAATTTCCATTTGAGGAATCCATAATGCAGAAATCACGCGTCTGGATGTTCTTCGTGGCCCTGGCCGGCCTGTGCTGGGGCGTCTACGTTCCGCTGATCACGGTGGGCGGTCAGGACCTGCACAACCCCTTCGTCGCCTTCCTGTGCGTCGGCGCCGCCTACTTCCTGCTCGCGGTCCTGATCCCGACGGCCCTGCTGGCGGTGCATCACAAGAAGCCGGACTGGAACGGCCGCGGTCTTACCTTCGCCACGTTGGCCGGCGTGGCCGGGGCCGTCGGCGCCCTCTGCGTGGTCTTCGCCACCGTCGTCTTCCACGGACCAAAACTCTACGTCGCCCCGGTGATCTTCGCGCTGGCGCCGGTCATCAACACCATCGTCAGCCTCTTCTGGCACCCCGACGAGGGACCGTTCACGGTCGGCCTGCCGCGCGAGCCGGTCCACTGGTCGCTCTACCTCGGCGTCGTCCTGGCGGGCCTCGGCGCCGGGTTGGTGCTTTACGCCCAGGCGCTGTCCGAGACCCACGGCAAGGCAGTGGACGTGTCGGACTACACCTTCGTGATCTTCGTCCTGCTGGCCGGCCTGAGCTGGGGCGTCTACGTCCCCCTGATCGCCCAAGGCGGCAAGGAACTGAAAAGCTCCTACGCCGCCTTCCTGTGCGTCGGCGCCGCCTACTTCGTGATCGCCGTCCTCCTCCCGCTGGGGATGCTCTGGTACATGAGCAACCAGCCGCCGCACGCCCCTCCGCCGGGCCTGCCGCCGCTGAACTACCCGATCGGAATTACCCTCGCCACCCTATCCGGCGCGGCAGGCGCGATCGGCGCTCTGTGCGTCATCTTCGCCACCTTCGAGTTCAAAGGTCCGAGAATCTACGTCGCCCCGGTGATCTTCGCCCTGGCACCCGTCATCAGCACCATCGTCAGTCTGTTCTGGCAGCCGGCCATCGGGCCGCTGGCGTTTGGGGCGCCGAAGGAACTGCCGCATCCTCTGCTCTATGTCGGCGTCGTCCTGGCCGGTCTAGGCGCCGGCATGGTGCTGTTCGCCAAGGAACTCGGCGAGGCCAAGCACACCGCCCACGCGAAGCGGCCGACGCCCCAAGTGCCGGAGGCGATCCAGCCGTGACCCCCGAGGAGGCCGTCGAGCGGCTCAACACGGTGCTGGCCCACGCCTGGATGGTGCGGACGTTCCTCAAGCACGCCGACGAGATCCAGGACGACGAGGAACTGCTCGACGTGCCGCGCACCCTCTTCGACTTCATCCGCGCCGTCGAGCCGGCCTGGCAGCGGCGCGATTTCAAGGAGTATCTGCACCGCCTGAAGGGGAAGCTGCCGAAGCTGCGCCGCGTAGCGGAACTCTTTGCCGCGGAACACCGGCGCGTCTCGGACCATACCAATTTCCAGATGGCCTCCGCGTCGCTGACGGGGTGCGTGCGGCGGATCGAGGAGATTCTGGCGGCGGTGCAGGTGGACCAGCGAACCGTTTAGCCGCGGATCGAAGATCCGCGGATCTCCGATCCGAGGCTAAACGGTGCTACAATGGCGCTCGTCCCGCAATCGCACGACCGTGGCGAGGCCGTCGTCATGTTCTTCTCCTCCCGTCTACCGCTGTC
The DNA here is from genome assembly GCA_963823075.1 of uncultured Planctomycetaceae bacterium. GTDB lineage: Bacteria > Planctomycetota > Planctomycetia > Gemmatales > Gemmataceae > UBA4732. Next base: position 237,372 of record CAWGKE010000007.1, on the reverse strand, counting down.
GAGCGTGATCGAGCTGTGCCGCGTCCTGCGACACTATCTCGGGGCCGGCCTGACGCTGCGCGATGTGTTCCGCCAGCAGGCGGCGCGCGGCGATGCGCGTCTCCGGCCCGTGGGCGGGCGCATCGCCGCGGAGCTGGATGAAGGCGGCGCCCTCGAAGACGCCCTGAAGCGCCAGGGCGACGCCTTTCCGCCGTTGATGACCGCCCTGGCCAGCGTCGGCGAACAGACCGGCATGTTGCCGGAAGTCTTCACCGAGCTGGAAAAATACTACGTCCGCCAGCAGCAATTGCGGCGCAGCTTCCTCACCCGAGCGACCTGGCCCATCCTGCAATTCGTCGGCGCCATCTTCGTCCTGGCTGCGCTCATCTGCATCATGGGCCTCATCCCGCAGGCCAGCGGACGCGGCACCCTCCACTTCGACCCGGTCGGCCTCGGTCTGTCGGGGCCGGAAGGGGCGCTGATCTTCCTCGCGTCGGTGTTCGGCGTGCTGCTGTTTTTCGCGGCCCTGTACCTCGTCGGGACGCGGCTGCTGGGAGGCCGGGCCTTCATGGACGGCTTCCTGCTGCGCACGCCGATACTCGGGCCGTGTCTGCGGGCGCTGGCGCTGACGCGGTTCTGCCTGGCGCTGCGGCTGACGCTGGAAACGGGGATGCCGATCGCACGGGCGCTGCGGCTGAGCTTCCGCGCGACCGGCAACGCGGCCTTCGCCGAGCGGCTCGATAGGGCGGTCGCCGCTGTCAAGGAGGGCCAGGAGCTGACGGCGGCGCTGACGGCGACGGGGCTGTTTCCGGAGGAATTCCGACACATTCTCTCCGTGGCGGAGGAATCCGGCCGAATGACCGACGTGTTGCGCCAGGAGGCCGACCACTACCACGACGAGGCCGGCCGGCGGATGGCGGCGCTGACGACGGCGATGACCGTGCTCGTCTGGCTGATCGTCGCCGGCTTCATCGTTTTCTTCGTCTTCCACGTTTTCCTGTCGTACCTCGACCTCTTCAATCAGGTGGGATAAAAGGTTTCACCGCGGAGAACGCGGGAGCGCAGAGAAAATGCAAGAGAGAAAATCAGTGGTCGGAATGCGAATCGTTTATTTCGTCGTCTTTTCTCTGCGTTCTCTGCGTTCTCTGCGGTGAGTTTTGGCCGCCGATCGGCCGTGGGCACTCCACCACCGCCAGGTCGCTCAACCCCAGCGCCGTCTCTCCCATCAGCGCCGCGGCGCTCTTCTTCAACGACGCCGGCACGCCCGGCAGGTCGTCCAGCCCGACGTGGACTTCCTCCACGATGCGCACCTCCGGCGGCAGCAATTCGTGCAAATCCTTCCGCGAATGACGGTGCGTACAGAGGATGATGGTTCGCGGGTTTTGTCGCACCAGAGTACGCAGCTCTTCAATGTCCTTGCTGGGATAGGCGCGGAGATCGTCGCGGCCGAGGTAGAAGGCGACGGAGGCGCATTTGCGCGGATAGCAGGCGACGGGCACGGCCGGATCGGCGCAGAGGCGGCGCACCTCGTCGGGCCGATTCATCGGCGAACGGCAGGCGGCGTACCACGGGACGACGACATGATGGAAACCGGCCAGCAGCAGGAACGCGCCGACGGCGGCCGCGGTCGGCCAGGGCGACTTATCCCATCGGCTTTGTGTCAGGAACCAGCCCAGCGCCAGGGCCAGCGGCGGGAACGCCGGCAGAATGTACGTCGGCAGCTTGCACGACGACAGCGTGAAGAACAGCACGCACCAGCCGCCGGCCAGCAGCAGGAAACCGAACTCGGACGGCCGCTGGCGGGCCGTCGCCTCATCCGACGAGACGAGAAAGCGCAAGAACGGCGCGAGCAACAGCGTGGCCGGCAGCAGGCCCAGCAGGAGCACCGGCCCGTAGAACCAGACGCCGCGCTCGTGGGCGAACGGCGTCAGGAAGCGCAGGACGTTGTGTTCCCAGAGGAAGACCCAGGCGAACTGCGGCTCCCGCAGGCAGAGGGCGGCGTACCACGGCAGCGCCACCGCGGCGACGACGGCGAGAAAGGCGGCGACGGCCCGGCGCGAGATCGGAAGCGGCCGGCCGGTCAGCCAGCGGTGCAGGACCAGCGGCGGCGCCAGCAGCGCCACGGCGACCGGCCCCTTGCAGAGAACGCCCAGGCCGCACGCCACGGCGGACAGCAACCACCAGCGCCAACGCAGCCGGCCGGTGCGCACCGCCTCGAACGCGGCGAACAGGGCCAGTGTGGTGCAGAACGTCAGCACGCCGTCGATGAGCAGCAGCCGGCCGATGCTGACGAAGCCCGGCGCCAGGCTCAGCATGAGCGCGCCGCGAAAGGCCGCCCGTTCGCCCAGAAGGCGCCGGCCGAAGAAGTACAGCAATAAAACAGATCCGTGAACGGCCAAAGCCGGCGGCAGTCGCGCCGCCCAGTCGTGGACGCCGAACAGCCGGAAGCTGGCGGCCGTCACCCAGTAGAGCAGCGGAGGCTTTTCGAGGTACGGTTCGCCCTGGAGCCGCGGCGTGATCCAGTCGCCGCGCTGCAGCATCTCCCGCGGCACCTCCGCATAGCGGCTTTCGTCCGGCTCAATCAATGGGAACGACAGGCACGGATACAGCAATAGCGCCGGGACGAGCAGGAGAATCAGCCGGGAGAGGAGGCGCGGCGGATCGGCCGTGGGCGGATGATCGCCGGGGAAGAGGACGCGCGACCAGAGGAAGGTCGGCCAGGCGAAGAGGGAGCGTGGCGGAGCTGCGACGGAGTCCATGTCGGGCATCCTCGGGCGAGGAATCCATTCCGGGCCGCGATAGGATGCCAGAGCGGCGCCAAGAGGTCAACGGGAAGGGCACGAACAGAGCCGCGACCGTGAGGGTCTGTGAATTAATCGCACTCCGGGTGCGTAGAATGGTAACAGCTGAGTTGCAGCTGTTACCATTCTTGTTCGTTGGGTTGGCTCGCCATGTCTACCGCCGCGCCGTTGCCGCGCATCCGCTCCATTGACCGTAATCGCTGCTCCAGCGTTTCGCTGGAGCAGCAACTACCCGCCGACCATCCCGTCCGCGCCATCTGGGCTTTCGTCCAGTTGTTCGACTGGACGCCCTGGTATGGCCGCATTCGCGCCGTCGAGGGCCGGCCCGGTGCTCCCGCCGTCGCCCCGGAATTGCTCTTCGCCCTCTGGCTGTTCGCCACCACCGAAGGCGTCGCTTCCTGCCGCGAGCTGAACGAACGCTGCGGCCGGGACCTGCCCTATCAATGGCTGTGCGGCGGCGAACCCGTCAATTACTGGACCCTCAACGATTTCTACACCGCCCACGCCGCCGACCTCGACCGGCTGTTCGTCGAGCACATCGCCGCCTTGCGGGGCCAGGGATTGATCGCGTTGCGGCGAGTGACCCAGGACGGCCGCAAGGTCGTGGCCGACGCCGGCAAGGACACGTTCCATCGCCAGGGGACGCTGGAGCGGCACTGGGCCGAGGCCGAGCAGCACGTGGCCGCCGTCCAGGCGCAACGGGGCGCGACGGCGACGCGCAGCCGGTCGCAAGCGGCCCAGGAGCGGGCGGCGCACGAGCGGCTGCAACGCCTGCGGCGGGCGGCGGCCCAGGTGCGGCAACGGCAGGAGCAGCGTCGCGTCTCCAAGCGTTCGGACGCGGAAGCGGCCGAGGCACGGGCGTCGGAAAGCGATCCGGACGCGGCTCGGATGAAGATGCCTCACGGCGGCTTTCAGTTGGCCTACAACGTGCAGACGGTGACCGATACGGCCCACGGTCTGATCGTGGCGACGGCCGTCGTCCACCAGGGTTCGGACAATGGGCAATTGCGACCGATGATGGAGCAGGTGCATCGGGAGCAGGGGCAGCGGCCGCAGGCGGTGATCGCGGACGCCGGCTACAGCGACGCGGAGGACGTGGAGGTGCTGGAGACGGAGGGGGTGACGGTGTACATGCCGCCTCGCGACGAGCGTCGGGACCGGGCGGCGGGACGGGACCCGCATGCGCCGAAGCGACGGGACACGGCGGCGTTGGCGGCTTGGCGGTCCCGGATGGGGACGGAGGCGGCACGCTTGGTCTATCGCGACCGGGCGCCGGTGGCGGAGGGGGTTCATGCGCAGGCGGTGCAGCGGGGCTGGCGCCGGTGCCGCCTGCGCGGCTTGGCCAAGGTCGGCGGGGAGGCGCGTTGGCAGGCGTTGGCGCACAACGTGAAGCGTCTATTGGCGCTGGGTTGGCTTACGGTGGGGGGGAGGGTGCGCGCGGCGGCGGTGTAACGGGGCGGGTGGGGCGACGGGTGCAGCCCGCTGCACCCGTCGCCCGGATCGCCGCCGACCAAGAACGAGCGTAGCCATCGCCCATCCAGAGCCTCAGCGGCAATTAATTCACAGACCCGTGAGGGAGCGGGCAGGACAGGAACCTTGCCCACTCCCTCACGGTCGCGGCTCCGACTTCTCGTGCGGCGAACAATCATCAGTAATCGTCGTCGATGTCAAAGCGGCGACGACGACGCTTCGGGGCGCTGTTCTTCGTCATGTTGAGGATAATCAGGCAGGCAGCGCCGCCGAGGATCACGATGCCCACCACGATGACGACGGCGCCCAGGATTATGGGGCCGACGCCATAGGAATTCGACACGGTCGGCGAGGCAGCGGCGCCAATCGGGGAGGCCGGCGCGGGCGCCGTCCCTGCCGGCTCGACCGGCGGCGGAATGGGCGCGGCCGGCGGCGGGTTGTTCACCGGCGTCGCCGGCATGAAGGGGGGCGGCACGGAGCCGCCCGGCCCCGGATTGCCGGCCGGAGCGCCGGCCCCCGGGTTGTTCACGCCGCTATAGTCCACGCCGACCAGCAAAACGCCGCAGAACGGGCAGCGCGTGATGAGGGGCGGGACGGGTCCGCGACCGAGTTCCCGGCCGCAGCCGCCGCACGTCCACACGTCTTGCGAGAACCGTCCGCCTGGGAAGTTCGGGAAGTTGGGCTGCGGATTATTCGGGAAGTTGGGCTGCGGGAAATTCGGGAAGTTGGGCGCGGGGTTATTGGGGAAATTGGGCGGTGGGAAGTTCGGGAAGTTCGGCGGGTTGGGCATCGATCCGCCGGGGCCGGGCGGAAAAGGCGGAAGGGCGAAGAGACCGGACGCGACTATCGCAACTGCCGTCACTGCCAGCACGGGCGCCAGACGGCGCGACAGGAGGGAAGACGTCATGGCCCTGCCTCGTGGGAGCGATCGAGAAGTATTTTCCAGATGGCAATCTTAACCGCCCCCAACGCCTCCGTCAACCAAAGCGAGTCCTTTTCGCCAGCCTCCCGGCGGCCGTTCAGGGCGCCGGCTTGATGTCTGCTGGGTCGCAGTGGGCCAGCTGGTCAAGGAGGGCTTGTTCCATCGCCAGGTCCTCGCCGATGGGAATCCAGCCGTTCTCGAACTGGCCGACCTCGATGACCTCGTACTGGCGCTCGATGGTCGGGTCGCTGCGGAAGGAGGCGGCGCCGGCGGTGGCTCGGCTCGGCCGCGGCACGTCTTGCAGCTCCTTGAAGACTTTCACGTTGATGAAATAGCCGCCGTCGTTGGCCGGCGCGATGAGAATGACGGCGCGGTGCCGGATCGTCTGGAACGAGGCGACGAGGCGCTGGTTGAAGTCGGGGCTGCCGGGTTTCCAGGGTTGGCCGAGGCCGGGGCTGATCTTCGGGAAGGTTTCGACGCGCCCCTCGTAGCGGTTGGAGTAGGCGATGTCGAAGCCATAATCGCCGATCACGTCCAGGACATGTTCAAACAGGGCGGCGTAGGACTGCGGGGCGGAGTTGAAGGGGACGTAGACGGGGTTATCGGCGCAATCCGTCTGGGCGGCCGGATGGACGACCATCGGGTTTTCCAGGAGCGGCCCGGTGGCGCAACCGCTCAGCAGGAGCAAGGCGCCGACCCATCCGCTCGCCAGCGTTCGCCGCATATCGCCCCCTTGCCGCGGCCCGCCGCGCCCCTCGACGCGGCGCGTCGGAGTCGGCCCCGGCCGACCGGAAGATGTTCTGCACCCATAGGGGGCGGCGTTATGGCCATGCCGGGGAGGATTGTCAAGGGGGGATTTGGGGCGAGCGGCGCGGCGTCAGCCCGCCGGTGCGGGATGCACCGGCGGGCTGACGCCGCGCCGCTCGCCGGTATCACATCTCATACCCCGCCCGCCACGCCGGCTCCTCGGCGCGGGCGGCGGCGGGGTCGTCGCCGTCCTGCTGGGCGGCCCAGGCCAGGACGCGCCGCGCCACCTCGGCGGCCGTGCGGCTGTGGATCGGCGGCGGCGGTTGGCCGCGCGGCAGGCCGAGGTCCACGCCGAGCCGGCGCTGCACCACCTCGGCCGTGGCCAAAGCGATCTCTCGGTTAGGCAGCCGCGCCAGATCGTGCAAGGCGGCGGCCGCCTCGGGCGACGGTCCCTCCGCCATCAGCGCCTCCGCCGCCAGCAGCCGCACCGGCGCCGGCGCCGACGCGGTCAGCAGCCGGCGCATCACGTCGCCGTCCAGCTCGCGATGCTGGGACAAAAGCCGCGCCAGCTCCAGCCGCATCACGGCCGGGGCGTGCGGGTCGGTCAGCTTGCGGATCAGCTGCGCGACCAGCTCCGCGTCGCGCCCCGCCGCCAAAACCTGTCCGTAATGGACGCCAAGCGTCAGCGCCGCCCGCATGGCCAGCAGGCCCTTCTCGCAGGCCCACGAGGTCAGGTCGCTGACGGCCTCGGGGGTGAGCAGACGGCCCTCGTGCCGCAGAGCGCCGTCCTGCTGGCAGGTGGGATCGGACAGACAGCGGCGCACGGCGGAACGAATCCACGGCCAGCGGTGATCGGTGGTCCACAGCAGGGCCTCGGTGGCCGCCAATCGCACGCCGTGCGACGGGTCGTAGAGGAACTCGGACAGCCCCTCGATGATTTCGCGGTCGTCGCGGTTGGCCAGGGCGTAGACGCCGGCCGCGCGGATCTCCGGCTCGACCGACCGCCGGGCCGCGTTCAGGACCATCTCCGCCTGACCGTGCAGCCAGTTCTGCCGGAACTCGAGCGCCGCCAGGGCGGCCACGCGCACCTGCGGCCGGGGGTGCGACAGCAGCTCCAGGGCCGGGGCCGCGTCCACGTGCAGGGCCTCGCGCAACGCCTTGACTTCCGGCAGCAGGCGGCAGGCGTCCAGCTCGGCCGGCCACTCGACGCGCCGGGCGAGCTGGCCCGCCAGGCGCAGGCCGGCGCAGGGTCGGGGCGCCCGACTCGCGCAGGCATTGCACCGCGAAGAAGGCCAGCGGCACCACCAGCAAAACCGCCTCGCAGGTATGCAAGAACCAGTCATCGACGCCGACCGACGCCATGAGCATCCAACTGAGGGCGATGACGTAGAGCATGATGACGGCCGGCCCGACCGGCTCGCGCCAGCCCTGGCGGCTGAAGAAAGCCAGCCCGCAGGCGAGGAACTGGAACAGGGCGCCCAATCCCAGGAGGATGACCGCGGCCCCGCTGGTGCGGACGGCCCCAGCCGCCAGCATCGCCGCCGGCAGCAGCAAGACCGCGCCGCGGGCGGCGCGGAGCAGGACGGATGCAGGTTTGGGGACCGGCCCTGGCGTGTTCCGGTTGCGCATGACGCCTCATGGGGTGTGCCGTCCGCGCGAGGGCGTTCGGCGGCGCGGAGTCTGCCATATCTTTCTCCAGTATGGCTTACGTCCGGGCCGCACGCCAAAATTCCAGCGGGGATTCAACGACGGCCCGCCTCACGGTGCGATCTCAAGATAGCGCACTTCGGGGACCCGTCTTCGCAGCTCCTCTTCGATTCCCATCACGACGGCGTAAATCGAACCGGGGCAGCTGGCGCAGCCGCCGTGCAGCCGCACGCGCACCACGCCGTCGGACACGTCCAGCACTTCCACCGCGGTCCCGTCCATTTCCAGGGCCGGGGCGACTTCCTCGCCGACCACACGGGCCACGCGATCGCGCAATGCGGCGTCGGTCATGGGATGAATTCCCGCTTACGCGCTCCCCTTTCGGGTCGCGGCTAAACGTTCAACACGTGCCGCGCCTGCTCCACGTCGCGGCGCAATTGCTCGACGAGTTCGTCCCGCCCCTTGAACGGCCGCGTGTCGCGCAGCCGCCGGACGAAATCCACGGCGAGCGGCCGGCCGTACAGGTCGCCGTGAAAGCCGATCAGGTGGACCTCGACCTTGCGGGCGCCTTCGCCGAACGTTGGGTTCGGCCCAACGTTGGCCGCCCCTGACCATGTTTCCTCTCCTAAATAAACACTAACCGCGTAGACGCCGTCGCCGGGCGCGAGGTTCGCCAGCGGGTCGAGGTTGGCGGTGGGAAAGCCGAGCGTTCGGCCGCGCCGCTGACCGACCGCCGTGATTCCGTGCAATCGGTACGGCCGACCCAGAACCTTGGCGGCCTCTTCCACGTCTCCCTTGAGAAGGCAGTCGCGGGCGCGGCTGCTGGACGCTTCGCCGCCGGCAATCAGCACCGGCGGCACGACGGTCAGCGGGATGTGGGCGTCCCGGCACAGGTCCGCCAGGGTGTCGATGTTCCCTTCGCGGTTGCGGCCGAAGCCAAAAGTCTTGCCCTCGATCAGCGCCCGGACTGCGAGCCGTTGCTGGAGGACTTCTGCGAAGAACTCTTTCGCCGTCAGCTGCAGCATCTCCAGCGTGGTGTTCAGCACGAGGACGTGGTCGGCCCCAGCTTCCTGCAAGAGTTGGATGCGGTCGTCGGGGGTGGTCAGGGGAGGAACGGCGAGATCGGGGCGGAGCAGGTCGCGCGGGTGCGGGTCGAAGGTGAGCGCGACGGCCGGGCCGCGGAGCCGATCGGCCTGCCCGCGCGTCTCGGCGATGAGCGCGGTGTGCCCGCGGTGAACGCCGTCGAAGTTGCCGACCGTCGCCGCCCCGCCCCGGCAGACGCCGGGCGGCGTGTCGCGCCAATCGACGGTGAAACTGGCCATGCCCGATCCCGTTCCGAGGAAGCCGATTCGGCGGCGCCGGCGACGCGGCGCACCGCCTCTGCTATGATAGCAATCGTTCGCGGGCCGGCCGGGCGGTCGCTGCCCGGTCCCGTCGCCGTTTCGGCGGTTGGCGGGCCGGGGAGAGGAAAGTCCGGGCTCCACAGGACGCGGTGGTGGGTAACGCCCACCGTCCGAGCCGCCGTCGCGCAAGCGGCGGAGGTGAAGGATAGGGAAAGTGCAACAGAAAGTATACCGCCCCATCAGGAGTCAGGAGTCAGGAGTCAGGAGTCAGGAGTCAGCAACCGACGGCCCGTTATAGGGGGAACCATTTGCACCCGCGCTCGGGCGCATTCCGTTGCTGACGCCTGACTCCTGACTCCTGACTCCTGACTCCTGGCGAGGTAAGGGTGAAAAGGCGAGGTAAGAGCTCACCAGCAGCCGGGCGACCGGCTGGCTCGGCAAACCCCACCGGGAGCAAGGCCAAATAAGGGGGCAGGGCTGGTCCGGCCCGTTACGACCCTCGGGTAGGTCGCTGGATCCGCCGGGCGACCGGCGGGCTAGAGAAATGACCGTCGCCGCGCCTCGGCGCGGCACAGGACCCGGCTTACAGGCCGGCCCGCGAACGATTTCTTTCGTCAGCTGCGCCAGGCGCGACCCGACGGACCCGCGCCAGCCGCCGAGGGGGCCTGCTCGAGTTCCGTCTTTGCCGGATTTGCGGGCGGATTCCGCCTTCTTCTTCCGATCTTTGCGTCTTCCGACCCCGGATCGTATCGGATCGGCGTCGCCGTTTTGTATCATGGGGGAAGGTGGCTTGGGCCGTTCGCGGCCCTCCCGCTTTCTCATCTTTATAGCGCCTCCGGGCATGGGGTGCGTCCATGAGCCAGTCCCCCTCCGAGCGACCCGAGGTTCCCCGCCGGCCGAGCGACGCCGCAAAATTCATTCAGCCGTCGCCCCGCCCGCGACCCGGGCCGTTGCCCCGCTACAAACTCGTCCTCCACCACGACCCGGCCGCCGACCTGATGTTCGTCGTTCGCAGCGTGATGGAGCTGACCCGCTTCCCCGCGCCGAGGCCACCCACAAGATGTGGGAGGCCCACCACACCGGCCGGTCGGTCCTCCTCACCACCTACCGCGAGCGCGGCGAACTCTTCGTCGAACAGTTCGCCGACAAGGGCCTGAGCGCCAGCATCGAGCCGGTGTAACGGGAACCGGGCCGTGACCGTAAGGAAGCGGGAGAATACCACTCCCTTACGGTCGCGGCCCGGACGGCTCGCTCTCCTTGCTCAAGTTCGTTTCCGCGCCGGCGCGCCGGTTGTTTGCTATTTCGTTGACGGCTGATGGCCGCCCCATTAGGATGGCGGTGTATTTGGGGACTTGTCGTCTCCCCTCCCATCATCTCCTTCGTAGAGGTTCGCGCAGTATGTTCACCCGAGTTCGCTTGCTTGCGCGGCCGTTCGTCCGCGTTTACGCTGATCGAGCTTTTGGTGGTGATCGCCATCATCGCCATCCTGATCGGCCTTTTGCTGCCGGCCGTGCAGAAGGTCCGCGAGGCCGCCGCACGCATCTCCTGCGCCAACAACCTCAAGCAGATCGGCATCGCCATGCACGCCTTCCACGACAACGTGGGAACTCTGCCGACGGGCGGCACGACTTGGGCCAACCCGCCGACCTATCTCAGCCCCGGCGTGCCTGCCGCCTGCGGCAACCCGACGACGCCGCAACTGGCCGGCTGGGGCTTCCAGATCCTGCCCTACCTGGAAGGAGGCAACGCCTACCGCGGCGGCGGCGCTACCACCATCGCCCAGTGCCAGATCGTCGTCATCGGCGCGATCAACAAGGTGTTCTTCTGCCCCAGCCGCCGCAATCCGATGGCGATCACCGGCGGCGCCTGGTACGGCCCCTCCGGAACCTATCCCCACGCCATGACCGATTACGCCGCCAGCAATCTGGAGAACACTGGCGCCATCCCCTACGGCACTGTCGGGCACACGCTCACGCAAATCACCAACCAGGACGGCCTTTCCAGCACGATGCTGGCCGGCGACAAGCGGATGAACCTCGCCTACCTCGGTCAGATGCAGTCCGACGACAACGAGGGCTACACCGACGGCTGGGACCACGACGTCGAGCGTTACACCAACGAGCAGCCGGCCTTCGACCAGAGCGCCCAGAACGGCGACCTCTCCGGCGACCAGCGCTTCGGCTCGTCGCACCCGGTGCGCTTCCAGGCCGTCTTCTGCGACGGCTCCGTCCACAGCATCGGCTACGGCATCAACCTGACTGTCTTCAGCTACCTCGGCAATATCAATGACGGCCAGGTGGTCGATCCGAGCGTTTTCAACTGAGAATCCGCTGCGGGAGGGGGCGAGGCGACCTCGCCCCTACGGAAGAACCCGCGGTGGGGGTGGGGTTCCCCCGCCCTGGCAGACGGGCGCAGGAGCATCTCGGCTCCCGTCCCGAACCTGTTTCCTGCTATAGTGGTCCTGGAATGGGGGCCGCGCAACGTGCGCGTGCCCCCTAGCTTTAGGGCCTGGGACGCCCACTTGCGAGGTTTTGCGATGAACGCCGATCTCCGCCGCCGTACCGACGACGTGGTCAGCCGGTTGACCCAGCTGCGGGACTCTCTTTGACGTGGCGGGCAAACAATCCCAGCGCGAAAAACTCACCGCGAAGATGGGCGAGCCGGGCTTCTGGGACAACCCCGAGAAGGCCCAGGAGATCATCGGCCGGCTCAAACCGCTCAATGGCCTTCTCAAGCCCTACGAGGAATTGGCCGACCAGGGCGAAAACCTCCAGGCGCTCGCCGAGCTGTCCGACGAGGACGCCTCGATGGACGCCGAACTCGACGCCGAGCTGCACGCGATCGAAAAGCGACTCGGCGACTTCGAGATGCGGGCCATGCTCAGCGGCGCGCAGGACGCCAGCAACGCCTACCTCCGCATCCAGGCCGGCACCGGCGGCACCGAGGCCTGCGACTGGGCCGAAATGCTGATGCGCATGTACGGCCGCTGGGCCGAGCGCCACGGCTTCGAGGCCGAGATCGTCGATAAGCTCGACAACGAGGAGGCCGGCATCCGCAGCGCCACGCTGCGCGTCGTGGGCGACTACGCCTACGGTCTGTTGCAGGGCGAGGCCGGCGTCCATCGGCTGGTGCGCATCAGCCCGTTCGACTCCAACGCCCGGCGGCAGACGTCGTTCGCGGCCGTGGACGTGACGCCGGAGATCGACGGCACGATCAACATCGAGATCCGGTCGGACGAGTTGCGGCGCGATACGTTCCGTTCCGGCGGCCCCGGCGGCCAGCACCAGAACAAAACCGAAAGCGGAGTGCGTTACACGCATATCCCAACGGGGGTTGCGGCCGAGAGCCGCAGCCAGCGCAGCCAGCACAAGAACGACGACATGGCCCTCAAGATGCTGAAGGCCCGGCTGTATCAGATCGAGGAGCAGAAGCGGAAGGCCGAGTTCGAGAAGCTGTACGACGAAAAGGGCGAGGTGGCCTGGGGCTACCAGATCCGCAACTACGTCTTGCAGCCGTACACGCTGGCCAAAGACGTGCGCACGGAGGTGCAGACCGCCCAGGTGCAGAACGTGCTGGACGGCGACATCGACGACTTCATCCAGGCGTACCTGCGCATGAAGGCGGAGAAGGAGGCACAAGAAGACGTAATCGAGACGCTCTTACCAGCCCGCAGCGCCAGCAAGGGTTTGGACGGCACCCCTTGCTGGCGCGGCGGGCTGGCTCTTGAGAGCGTCGGCGCAGGACGAACGATCGCGACTCAACGGGTCAGCGAGGAGCGATGTTCCATGCCACACGACGACGACCCAAGTCGGCCCAATACTGACGAATCCGACTACGACGAAGCGGCTCACGTCGAGCAACGGCTGGATGCGGTGCGCCGTTTCATCGACTGGTGGCACGGTCCTTCTCTTCCCGAACATGGAATCCCAGGGGCTGAATTGGCCGGCCTTTCGCTGCCGAGGCCGCTGCAATGGTGGTATGAGTCGGTCGGCCGTCGGCCCCGCATCGCCGATTGCCAAAACAGGATACTGCCGCCGGATCGCCTATGGATTAGGGACGACCACCTGGGCTTCTACGTCGAAAACCAAGGCAACTGCTACTGGGCTGCCTCTCTGCACGGCCACGACCCCACCGTATTCTGCTGCGAGGACGATCCCGCCGACCGTGTTCACAGGGTGCGGGAAGCGGAAAAGCTGTCCGGGTTCCTCCTGCAAATGTGTGTCTTTGAGGCTGTCATGGGTGCGCCATTTGGCGCCAACGCACCGGTTGACGATAACAGCCTCGCCGCCCTCCTGCCGTCCTTGCAACCGGCCATTCTTGGGCCTTGGGCCTGGATGGATACGCGGTTCTACACTCGCGGCGAGGTGCTAGCGTTTACCGACGGCGGCAGCACGCCGTGGATCTGGCTGGGAGCAAGAAGACCCGAGCCTTTGGCCTTTCTGCGCGACTTCGACATTCCCTGGGAACAGTACGATTGGTTGGCTTAGGGGCGAGCGGAAGAGGTACATCGATCTCGGCTACACCTGCAACACTCCCGTCTTGAACGCGCGGCCGTCGTCATGCCGCGTGGCGACGGCCAGCGCCGTCAGCAGGGCCGCCCGCGTCTCCGCCGGATCGAGGATTTTGTCTACCCATAATCTCGCCGCCGCGTAGCGCACGTCGGTCTGCTCCTCGTAGCCCGCCTCTACCTTGCGGCGCAGGTCCTCCATCTCGTCCGCGTCCGGCTCATGACCCTGCCGGCGCAGCGCGCCGATGTGTACGTCCAGCAGCGTGCTGGCCGCCTGCTCCCCGCCCATCACGGCGTAGCGGGCGGTCGGCCAGGCGAATATGAAACGGGGGTCGAACGCCTTGCCGCACAGGGCGTAGTTGCCGGCGCCGAACGAGCCGCCGAGGATGACCGTGAGCTTCGGCACGACGCTGTTGGCGATGACGTTGACCAGCTTGGCCCCCGCCTTGATGATGCCGGCGTGTTCCGAATCGCGGCCGACCATGAAGCCGTTCACGTCCTGCAAGAACAAGAGCGGCACGCGCGTCTGGTTGCAGTCCATGATGAACCGCGCCGCCTTGTCGGCGCTGTCCACGTAGATCACGCCGCCGAACTGCAACGGCCCCTCCGCCGGCCGCCGTCGCTTCCGCTGGTTCGCCACGACGCCGATCGGATGACCGCCGAGCCGGCCATAGCCGCACACCAACGTCTGGCCGTATTCGGCCTTGTATTCATCGAACGGTCCCGCGTCTAGGATGCACGGAAGCAGATCGCGGATATCGTATTCGTGGCGTGGGTCGGACGGATAGAGTTGCAGCAGGTCGGCTGGCGGCCGGGCCGGGGAGAAATCCCCCTCACCCCCGACCCCTCTCCCCCGAGGGGCGAGGGGAGAAGGATCAGGCGGCAGCAGGCCGACCAGGCGGCGCAGGCGTTCCAGGCAGGCCTCGTCGTTCGGTTCGCGGAAGTCGATCGTGCCGGAGACCGCCGCGTGCATCTTCGCCCCGCCGAGGTCCTCATGGCTGACGGTCTGGCCGATGGCCGCCTTGACCAGCGCCGGGCCGGCAAGATACAGACCACTGCCCTCCGTCATGAGCAATTTGTCGCACAGCACGGGCAGATAGCCGCCGCCCGCGACGCAGTTGCCGAGGATGGCAGCGAACTGCGGCACGCCGGCCGCAGAAATCACCGCGTTGTTGCGGAAGATGCGGCCGAAGTCGTCCTCGTCGGGAAAAACCTCGTCCTGGAGCGGCAGGAAGACGCCGGCGCTGTCCACGAGATAGACGAGCGGCAGACGATTTTCGAGGGCGATGCGCTGGGCGCGGAGCGTCTTCTTGCACGTCATGGGGAAGAAAGCGCCGGCCTTGACCGTGGCGTCGTTGGCGATCACCATCACGGCCCGGCCCTCGACCGACCCGATGCCCGTGACGACACCAGCCGACGGGGCGCCGCCCCAGTCGCCGTACATACCCCAGGCGGCCCAGAGGCCGAGTTCAAAGAAATCGGCGCCGGGGTCGAGGAGGCGGGCGATGCGCTCGCGGGCGGTGAGCCGGCCCTTGGCGTGCTGGCGCTCGATCGCCTTGGCGCCGCCGCCCTGGCGGATGATCTCTTCCTCGCGCCGGAGCGTTTCGACCTGTTGGGCGAGAACATGGGACATCGCATCAATCCGCCGCTGAGAGATCATCTGCGTGGGCGACGGCTGCATCGTACCGGAGGAGATGGGTCGTCTCAAGGCCGCGGCCGGCGTAAGACAACGGTATGACGCACGACGAGGCCTTTTTGCAGGCGATCATCGCGAACCCCGACGACGACGGGCCGCGGCTGATCTACGCCGACTGGCTGGAGGAGCGCGGCGATCCGCGCGGCGAGTTCATCCGGGTGCAGTGCGCGCTGGCGCGGATGGACGAAGGCGACCCGCGGCGGGCGGACCTGGAGGCGCGTGAGAAGGTGTTACTGGCGGCCCACCAGGAGGCCTGGATCGGCTCCTTCCTGGGACATCTCGACAAGTGGACCTTCCATCGCGGCTTGCTGGATCAGGTACGCCTGGATGGTCCGGTGTTCCTATCGCACGCCGCTGAACTGTTCGGCCACGGGAACCTGCGCGCCGCCGTGATCGACCTCCAGCCCGAAGTGCTGCCGGCCCTGCTGCTCGAGCCACATTTTTTGCGGCTCCGAGAGATTCATTTAGGGGGCCGCCGGACGCATCACCTGGAGACGGGGTTGCAGGCGGGCGACGTACAGCGACTGGCGGCGGCCGCACTG
Source organism: uncultured Planctomycetaceae bacterium (assembly GCA_963823075.1). Lineage (GTDB taxonomy): Bacteria > Planctomycetota > Planctomycetia > Gemmatales > Gemmataceae > UBA4732. The sequence goes on along the minus strand of CAWGKE010000007.1, from coordinate 221,718 downwards.
ACGAACCTGACCGTGCTCGGTTTGGAATACAACGGGATCGGTCCAGAAGGCGTGCGTCGTCTGATGGAAGCCGCCTGGCTGCCAAACCTGCGCTCGCTGGAATTGACACACGAAGAAATCGGGGCGGCGGGCGTGGAGAGCCTTGCCGACTGTCCGGCGCTCGCTGGATTGAAGACGCTCAATCTGCTGGCGAACGACCTCACCGCCGCATCGATGCAGGCCTTGGCGTCGTCCCGGCATTTGACGAGGCTGGAGCGGCTGGGACTGGGAGGCAATGCCATCGACGCGGCCGGGGCGCGAGCCTTGGCCCAGAACGCCAAATTGGCGAGCCTGACGGACCTTGGCCTATCTTTCAACTACGCCTTGGGAGACGTCGGCGTGGAGCAATTGGCGAACTCGCCGCATTTGAGCCGCCTCTCTCGATTGTGGCTTTCGGAAACCTCGCTCCGCCAGGGCGCCGCGCGGGCGCTGGCTCAATCCGCGTTTCTGCACCAGCTGACGCTCCTGGACCTGAACGGAAACCATATCGGATCGCAGGGCGCGGTCTATCTGGCCGGCAGTCGCGTGTTTTCGCGGCTGACGACCCTGGACCTTCCCGGCAACGAGATTGGCGACGAGGGGGCCAAGGCCCTGGCGTCGTCGCCCCACCTGGCAGGGTTGCGGAACTTATGGTTGGGCGCCAACGGCCTGCGCGTTTTCGGCGTCAAGGCGTTGACGACTTCGCCCCATCTGCAAAACCTCCGCACTCTCGACCTGTACGGCAACAAGGTCGGCGACATGGGCTTGCAAGTGCTGGCGCGCTGGCCCGGTCTGGCGGGGCTGACCTTCCTCAACCTGCGCAACAACCACGTCGGCGACGTGGGCGCGGTGGACCTTGCCGCCTCTCCCTACTTGAAGGGTCCGAAAACCATGATTCTGGAAAACAACGACGTCACCGCAGACGGCGCGGCGGCACTGCGGGCCGCCCCCGCCGTCATGCAGGGAACCGTTACGATTCTTCTCGACGGCAACCCCGCGTGCGAGGCCGCATGACGACACTCACGATGAAACCAACCATGCAACCACCGGGCATCCTCGTCCTCGGCGCCCACCCCGACGACGCCGACCTCAAGGCCGGCGGCTGCGCCTCCAAATGGCGCCGCCTCGGCTGCGAGGTCCAGCTCGTCAGCGTCACCGACGGCCGCAGCGGCCACCAGACGCAGTACGGCCCCGCCCTGGCCCAGCGGCGCCGCGCCGAGGCCCGCGCCGCCGGCGCCGTCATCGGCGCGACCTACGAATTGCTCGACCATCCCGACGGCGCCCTCATGCCCACCCTGGAAGCGCGGCACGCGCTCATCCGCCTCATCCGCGGCTTCCGCCCCGATCTGGTCCTCACGCACCGGCCCAACGACTACCACCCCGACCACCGTTACACCTCCGTTTTGGTGCAGGATTCCGCCTACCTGCTCACGGTGCCGGCCGTCTGCCCCGACGCGCCGCATCTGGAACGCGACCCGGTCATCCTCTATTTCGCCGACGACTTCCAGAAGCCGGCGCCGTTCCGGCCCGACGTGGTCGTGGACGTCGGCGACGAACTGGGCCGCGTGGCCGACATGCTGCACTGTCACGTCTCGCAGTTCTACGAATGGCTGCCGTTCAACGGCGGTTATGCAGGCGATGTACCGACCGACGACACGGCGCGGCGGCGCTGGCTGGAGGAGCGCTTCCGCCGACGGCTGCGTCCGCTGGCCGACCGCTTCCGCGACCTGCTGGTGCGCACCTACGGCGAGGAGCAGGGCCGGAAGGTTGAGTACGTCGAGGCGTTCGAGGCGTCGGAGTACGGCGCCCCGTTCGACGCGGCGGCGCGGGCGCGGTTGTTCCCGTTCCTGCCGGGCGCGGCGGAAATCGCCGAGGAGCGCGTGAGGGCGGAATGGGCGGACGTGCGGACGGATGATTGACCCGTCTGTTCAAGAAGCGCAATCGGCATTGCCTCAATCGCCGCATCCGGGCTATACTCCCTCCGCCTTGCATGGATGCCACGGCCGCGACCCCTGGGAAGGACCCCAATGGAGCCGCTTCTCACCCCCTTGCCGGTCCTCGCCCCGCCTCTGGTTCCCGTATGCGCGCCGGCCCTGTGCGCCACGCCGCGCCTCTCCGTCGTGCTCGTCAATTACCACCAGTGGCCCGATACCGCCGGCCTCGTCCGCCAGCTCCGCACGTCGCCGTGCCTCCAAAACGGGGCCGCCGAGATCGTCGTCGTGGACAACCATGCCGCCCCCCACCCCGTCGCCGCGCGCCTGCGACGCACGCCCGGCGTGTCGCTGCGGCGCTGGCGCCGCAACCACGGCTTCGCCCGCGCCGTCAACGAAGGCTGCCGGCTCAGCCGCGGCGACTGGGTGCTGCTGCTCAACCCCGATATCACCCTCGACCCCGGTTTCGCCGACGCCGTCTTGGCCGTCACCGACCGCCGCGCCGCGGAGGAACCGCGTCTCGGCGTCGTCGGCTTCCGTCTCCGCAACGCCGACGGCAGCCCGCAGCCGTCCACCGGGCCTTTTCCGACCCTCGCCGGTACGTTGCTGCGCCTGCTGCTGCCGCGCTCACGCCGCAAGTACGACGCCGGGCCGCCCAACGTCCGCCGGGCCGTGGACTGGGCCACCGGCTGCTGCCTGCTCATTCGCCGCGCCTGCTGGCAGCAGCTCGGCGGACTCGACCCCGACTACTTCCTCTATTACGAGGACGTGGACCTGTGCCGGCGCGCCTGCGCCGCCGGGTGGGCCGTGGCCTATGAACCAGCCCCTTCCGCGATCCACCATCACCCCCTTCATGCCCGCGCCGTGCCGCCCCACATCCGCCTGGTGACGCGCCACGCCCTGCTGACCTACGCCCGCAAGCACTGGCCCGCCTGGCAGACGCGGTTTCTGGCCGGCGTCGTCGGCGTTGAGGCCCGGGTTCGCCGGGCGTCGGCGCGCCTCAGGGGCGACGCCGCGGCGGTGGCGGTATTCGGCGAACTCGCCCGTATCGCCGCCGACCTCGGCCGCGGCCGGCGCCACGAGGCGTGGAGGCGGCTGCTGCGCGTGGTCTGGCGCGAGGAGGAACGGCGTGCCGCCTCGTCTCTCGGTGGTCGTCCCCAGTCATAACCGGGCCGACCTGCTGGGCTGCTGCCTCGCCAGCGTCCTGCGTCACGCCCCCGGCGGAACGGAGGTCGTCGTCGTGGACGACGGCTCGCCGAGCGGCGCCGTTTCCGACGCGGTTGTGGCATGGTCTGGAGACCATGCCACAACTTGCGTGGTCCGCGTGCTGCGCCGGCCGGAGCGCGGCGGCTTCTGCGTCGCGGCCAACGCCGGGCTGCGTGCGGCGACTCATCCCATCGTTGAACTCCTCAATGACGATACGGAAGTCGAGGCGGGCTGGGCAGAGGCCGCCCTGAAGTGGTTCGACGATCCGACCGTGGCGGCCGTGGCCCCGCTGGTGCTGCGCCGCTCGCGGAGCGAGCGGCCTACCATCGACAGCGCCGGCGACCGCTACTTCCTCGGCGGCGTCGCCGCCAAGCGCGGCAGCGGCCGAGCCGTCGGCCCGGAGCACCTGCAACCTTGCCCCGTCTTCGGCGCCAGTGCATCCAGCGCCTTCTACCGCCGCGAAACCGTGCTGGCCGTCGGCGGCTTTCCCGAACACTTCGGCGCCTACTTCGAGGACGTGGACCTGTCGTTCCGCCTCCACCGGGGCGGCGGCCGCATCCTCTGCGAACCGGCCGCGCGCGTCTGGCACCACGTCTCCGCCTCCTACGGCCGGCCTTCCGACGCCCTCCTGGAGCAGCAGGCGCGCAACGAGGAGCGTGTCTTCTGGCGCAACCTGCCCGGCCGCGCCCTCCTTCGCGCGCTGCCTTTGCATCTGGCCGTCCTCGCCGCCAAGGCCTGGTGCCGCTGGCGCGAGGGCCAACTTCTCCCCTTCCTCCGCGGCAAGCTGGGTGTTCTGGGCGAGGCCGCCGAGCTGCTCCGCCAGCGCCGACGGCTGCACGCCCTCGGGTCCGGCCGCGATTGGGCCGACTGGGGCGTCGAACGCCACTTCTGGATGTGACTAAAATAGCAGTCCCAACGCCCAGCCCACCCCCAGGAAGAACACGAACAGCGACACGGCCAGCGGCTTCGAGACCTCGCGCCACAAGTAGATGCAGGGGACGATGCTGTACGTTCCGAGCGTCATGGCGAACATCATGACATAGCCGTCGGCCACTCCTTGCTGGTGCAATTGTGCGGCGAACATCACGTCCAGCGCGATGGGCACCGGCATGAAAACCGAGATCGTACTGACGAACGCCAGCTTCAGGGGGGTCACATCCGAGAGCAGCGCGTTCCACGGGACCAGCACGAGAAGGACTGCGGCAACGACGCTGGCGAGCAGCATGAGCGTGAGGGTCGGCTTGAGCAGCATCCAGACGTGTTTCCCGTAGTCCCGGGCCAGTTCACCGAACACCGTCGTGAAACGCTCCCGGCAGTCGTCCGTCGGCGGCCTCTGGATGGGGCACGCCGTCGCCTCGGTCGCCGCGAAGACGGGAAGCGGCTTCTTCCGCTCCAGCCAGCGGATCAAAGAGGGCACAACGAACAGGATCACCAGCAGCAGGATGGCGTATTTGGTCAGGCTCATGGCGAGCGGCAGGGCCATGAACGTCATCAGGACCACGACGGGGTTGAAATTGGGCGAGCTGAACAGGAAGCCCAGCGCGACCTCGACGCGCCCGTTGCCGCGCGTCACGCCGCAGGCGACGGGGACCGCGCAGTTGGCGCAGACGCCCCCCGGCACGCCGACCAACGCCCCCTTGAGAGAGTTCAGATAGAGGTTCTTGCCGATCTTGAGCGGGTAATAGCGCAGGATCGTGTGCAGCAGCGCGCCCAGCAGCACCCCGAATCCCATGCCGATCTTCATGCCGTCGAGCCAGTTGACCGTGGCGGCGAGGATGCGGTGCCACCAGGGCGCGTCGGCCGCCACGGCCATGACCTCGCTGCCGTACGCCATGCTCGGCACGGCCTTGCCGACCTGTTCGGCCTTGTGGAGCAGTTGCGGGTACCGGGACGCGAACCAGAACGTGCCGAGCAGCACGACGGCGGCGCCGGCCAGGATGATCGGTCGCCAGTAGCACCGCACGCGCGTCCGCGTGAAACGAGCCGTAGAAGCCATGTCATCCTTTCCAATAGGGGGGAGGATTACCGTCTCGGATCCTTTTCATCCCTCCGGATACGTGCCGTAGGCGCTGAGCAGCCGTTCCAGGTCCTCCGGCGGGGCCGAGCCGACGACGACGACCAGATTGCCGGCGACGACTCCGGAAATCAGGTGGAAGGGGCCTTCGTTGCAACGGTGGCGGTTGCCGCCCACGAGGTAGGCGCTCTCCCGCGGGTAGGCGTCCAGGGCGGAGTGGTCGAGCACCAGAATCGAAACCGGCGTCTCCCCGATATGGCCGACGATGTAGGCGGCCTGTCGTTCGTCCTTCCAGGTGCAGACGCCCGCGCCGCGCACGGCGAAGTTCACGTCCTTTTCGGGTGGGCAATGGACGCTGAACGGGACGTGCGTTTTGAGGTAGCGGTCCACCTCCCGGTCGGATGTGGACTCCAGCGCAGGGCGGACGCTCCCGGTCAGCAGGCGTTCGTGCCAATCGGCGGCGACAGCGGGGAAGTCGTTCGGCTGCGCGGGGGCCGGCGTGGTGCGGCCCCCGACCCAGAAACCGACCGCCACGGCAAGCAGCAGAACGGCCGCGGCGGCAAGCAGGCTTCCCCGGAAGCGCCAGGATCGCCGCGAGGACTTCGGACGGACGGCGCAGCCATGCACCAGCACGCGGTCCCAAAGCTCCGGCGTCGCTTCGCCGGCCGCCAGCCGCTCCCGGAGCGCCTGCTCGAAGCGCTGCCGATGGTGGAACCACTCGGCGCAGGCCGGGCACATGGCGAGGTGGTCGCTGATACGGAAATGCAGCTCCGCATCTCCCTCGCCGTCGAGGTAAAGCATCCAGTGGCGCCGGACATCGGGGCAAGTCATGGGGTTTGGCCTCCAGAGCAGGGCCGCGGGGGGCGCAGGCCGCGCTCGGCCGCGTAATCCGCCAACGAGAGGCGCAGGCGCTTGCGGGCGCGAGACAGGTAGCCGATGACGCTGCCAAGCGGGATGGACAGCAGTTCGTGAATCTCGCGGTAGCGCAGCTCGGCGACGGCGTGAAGCAGCAGAACCGCGCGCTCGACCGTGGGCAGGGCCAGCAGGGCGCCGACCATCACGTCGTCGAAATGTTCCAGCGCGGCGTCCGGATCTTCCAGAAGGGCGTCGAAGGCTTCCTCCCGGTCGATCCACCCGCCGGACTCGTCGGCCGTCAAGTCGGCCGGGATCTCGCCGAGGGAGACGGGTTCGTGTTTGCGGTTGCGGTTGAAGATCTCCAGGGTGACGAAGCGGAAGATCCACGGCTTGAAGTCTTGGACCTCCTGCGCGGCGAACTGGACGAGCGCCGCAGCCACGGCCGACTGGAGTACGTCTTCGGTCAGGGAGCGGTTGCGCAGCATCCGCCGGCAATACACCTCCAGCGGCCGTTGGAGTGGACGCAGGAGGGACAGGAACGCCTCATCCCTGGCTTTCGACCGCCCCATTTCGACGCAACCTCAATGTCTCCGGGCACGCCTCTACCGGATAGGTGTCGCGGGGCGGCCGATTTAAGACGGGCGCCCCGCACCTACCTCGGCTCAACCCGGGCCGCGGAGGAACGGGTCGGAAAAGTCCGGCTTCCAGTTGTCCCGGGCGCCGCCGACATTTCCGTCGTCGGGCGGGGCGACGGGACTGTAGCGGAGCCGCGGTCGGATTGGAACGGCCGGCCCGGTCATCGGCGGGGCGGGGGAGTAGTAGTAGGCCTGGTTTCCCGGCCGGCTCCACTCGCCTCCCGAGGGGGACGCGTCGGCCGGGTACAGGGACACAACCGTTTCCCGGCCCGCGCGAACGGCGACTCGGCGTTCGACGGTCACCGTCTGGTCGCCACGGACGAACGCCGCCCGGAGAGTGTAATGGAAGTCCTTCCCCGTTTCGAGCGGCGGCGTGACGAACACCCGGTCGGCCAGCATCGATTTCGTGGGTTCGCCGTCGATGGCGAGAACGGCGTCGGCGGGCAACGCCACGCGGAGGATGGCGGGCAGGGCGTCGGCGGTCGTGACGCCGGGGGGCGCGGACTCGGCGGCCCCAACGGAGAGGGCCAGCAGCAGACCGGTCGCCGCGGCCGAACGCAGATAGTCCTGAAGATGCATAATGGTCTCCCCTTCCGGCGGCGCGCACGAGGCGGACGCCGCACACACGATTTCTTCTTCGTTTTCACCGCGAACCTTCTCGATTCGTGTCGCCGCCTCCTATGTGTCTTGGCCGCGATGGAATAAGACGGCTTCGCGCCGGTTCTCCTCGGTCGCCGCTCACCCTTTCCGGGTGCCACCGCGGCGCTTCCTGCGCGGCAAGCTGGGCGTTCTGGGAGAGGCCGCCGAGCTGCTCCGCCACCGCCGACGGCTGCACGCTCTCGGTTCCGGCCGCGACTGGGCCGACCGGGGCGTGGAGCTGCGATTCTGGGGATAAGGGCCGGCCGCACGGCCGCCCTTGCCCCATTTGCCGGTCTCACAGTTAATTCCGGCCATATCTTCATAATTCCCATTCCTCCCCTCTTCCGAAGTAAAGAGCATCAAGCCAATGCTCCCCGAACGGCCCGTACTCCGGGTCCGATCCGGGGGAGCTGGCGAGTGGTCCGGGCGTCGTCGAATGGAGTCGCGCCAGTAGGCCCTCCAACGAGGGAGATGCTCCGGGGCCGGATGGGCGGCCTCACTAACATGGAGGTAGGCGTTCATGGTCAGGAACTGGTTGAGTACACTGAGGAAGTCGCTGATCGGGTCGTGCGCGGCCCTGCTGGCGACGGCCGGCGTCAGCCGGGCGCAGAGTCCCCTGCCGGCCGGGCCTGAGCCGGCATCGGCGGCGCCCGCCCCCGCGGCGGCGCCGGACGACCTCAAGGCCCAGGTCCAGGCGCAGCAAAAGAAGATCGACGAGCTGGAAAACCTGATCCGCAGCGGCCAGCTCCGGCCGGCCGCCGCGGAGGCGGCCGACCCGAAGGACGGCGACGCGCCGCCCAAGCCGCTGACCGACGCGGACGTCAAAAAGATCGTCGAGGGCTACCTGAAGGAGAACCCCGGCGCCGGCGTGCCCTCCGGCATCTCGACCGGCATCGACGTCAACAAGGGGTTCTACATCCGCAGCACCCCCGACCCCAAGTGGACCAACTGGGACGATCAGTGCAAGATCCCGTTTGAGCTGCGCCTCCGCGGCCGCGTTCAGCTGGATTACTACGACTACAACCCGACAGACAGCTTGAACCACCTGACGCGGTTCTACCGGACCAGCACGGGCGGCAACAGCGTCACCCATACCAACGTCCTCACGTCGCCGACCTTCTCGCAGGAGGAAGTCAAGCGGCTGCGAGTGATCTGGGAAGGCACGGTGTTCGACCCGAACCTGCGCTACCACTTCGAGTTGGACGGCACCACGCGCGGTCTGACGGACAACAGCGGCACCGGCGTGCCGACTGGCAACGGCCTGAACAACGCGGGCGGCGTCCCCGGCGTGCCGGACGGCAACGGCAACGGCCTGGTGGACCACGCCGTCCGCCTGTTCTCGGCCTACGTCGCCTACGACATGCACCCTTGCGGCTTCGAGAAGGGTTGCGGGCAGGACTGCCCCGACGGCTTCTACCGCTACACCCCGACCGTCACCCTGATCGCCGGCAAGATAAAGCCGATGATTGCGTTCGAGGAATACGAGGGCAGCGCGACGGAGCAGATGGTCGAATACGGTATGACCAACTGGTTCTTCGATGCGGACGACGACAACCTGCTGATGGGCGCCGGCACGCAGATCAAGGCGATGGACGACCGCCTGTACGTCCAGGCCCTCGTCACCAACGGCAACGAGACGCAGACCACCAACCTGCAGATGGACGACCTGCCCGGCTTCAACGTCGGCGGCTGGTACGACTTCGGCGGGACGTGGAACGACGCCCGCAAGCGCTGGGACCTGTACGGAGATTCCATCTCCGACATCGACTACAGCTGCAACCCGGTGCTGCGCGTCGGCGGCGCCGCCAACATCGTCCCGATGGACCGCCGCAGCGAATACTCCGACGTCGAGCTGAACCGCATCCGCACCTCCACGGCCGCGCCGGGCGGCACCGGCCTCGTGGGGTTGCTAGGCGGCGGCGGCCTCGGCGCCATCGGCACGACCGGCGCCAGCGCCTACTCCCTGGACGCCGTCGATTCGTACACCTTCGAGGCCTACTGGGCCGCGAAGTACCACGGATTCAGCCTGTACAACGGCTGGTGGTACCGCGACCTCAACAACTTCCGCGGCGTCCGCCAGTCCACGGGAGTCGGGACGGCGGCCTACCCGGGCAACGGCATCGACAATGCGATCATGTACTCGGTCAACACGTCGCCGACCGCCACGAGCGCGGCCCTGTTCCCCTCCAACCACGCGCTGATCGACTGGGGCACCCAGATCCAGGGCGGTTATTTCGTCCTGCCCAAGAAGCTGGAACTGTGCGCCCGCCTCTCGCTCATCAGCGGCGACAGCGGCGACATCTACGGCAACGGCCTCGCCAGCGCCACGAAGACCACCATCACGGACGCCGCGGGCGCCCACACGGTGCTGGTGATTCCGGGCGCCTTCAGCCACAACCACACCAGCGAGGAGTATGCGGTCGGCATGAACTGGTTCTTCTACCGCGAACTCGTGAAGTGGCAGACCGATTTCAGCATCTACAACGGCGGCAACCCGGCCGCGGGCGGCCAGTCGCCGGCCGGCTACATCCCCGGCGTGGACGGCTGGCAGATCCGCACGCAGATCCAGCTGGCGTTCTAACGCCAGTCTGACCGAGAGGTCTGTTCAGCCGCGACCCGACAGGGGACGGCGGGGCGAACGCGCTCCCCTGTCGGGTCGCGGCTGAACAGACGGCATGAAGCGGATTGGTAAACGACTGATCTCCCCAAACACCGCGCCCGCTGCTCAGTCGCGGCGGGCCTAACCGAATCACGGAGGAACACGAACAATGCGACGGATCTTTCCTTTCGCGCTGCTGGGCCTGATGGCGCTAGCCGCGCCAAGCCGGGCCGGTTGCCCCCTGGGCGGCTGTTGCCCCGACTGCAAACCGATTCCCTGCGTTCCGCCCTGCGATTGCGGCCCCCCATGTGAGAACCGCCGCAGCATGGTGCTGTTCGACGACTCCCAGGAGTCCATCGCCACGCTTCAGTCCGTTGGCTGCACCGGCCCGGCCGGCTGCGGCTCGTGCGGCGGCTGCGGCGACGGCGGCAGCAACTGCTGCGAGCGGATCAAGGCCGCCGAGAAGCTCGGCAGCCGCTTCCACGCCGATTTCTGCTGCAATCCCGCGGTGCTGGAAGCGCTTGTGGGGGCCTTGCAATGCGACCCGTGCTGGGAGGTGCGCCATGCAGCCGCCTGGTCCATCATGCTCCAGGGCGCCCGAACCGAGGAGGGGGTGCTGGCCCTGTATATCGCTTCCAAGACGGACCCGCATTACCTTGTGCGGGCTAAGGCCGCCGAAGCGCTGGGCATCCTCACGGTCTGCTGCGGCCCCTGCTACGCCGACCTGTACAAGCGGGCCGACGACCTCATCAAGCAGCTGAAGGCCAAGGGATACAAGCCCGGCTCGGCCAACTGCCGGGTGGCTTTCGGCGAGGCCTGCGCGGCCTGGGGCCTGCCGGCCGCACAGCTGATTGCGCCGCCCGCGGCCCCATCGGCGCCAATGCAGCCGGCCAAGCCGGAGGCCGACGCCCGGCCGCTGCCGGCCGGCCGGTGAACGCAGTCGCCGAGAAATACGTGAGGCGGGCGCGGAGCTCCTGTTCCGCGCCCGCCTGTCCTTTTTTGTGAGCCGGTTTCAGCGGGGCAGCGCGGAGCGAATGCCCTCGGCCGCGAACTGGGCGCTGTGGCGCACCTCGCGGTCGTCGTCGGCCTGGGCGGCGCGCTGCAGGGCGGGCAGGGCGTCGGACGTTCCGATCAGGCCAAGGCCGCGGGCGGCCGCCTCGCGCACGGCGGCGCTGCGATCGGTGGCCAGCACCTGCGCCAGCGACGGGACGGCCCGCACCGCCTTCATCCGGCCGAGCTGTACGGCGGCGTCGGCGCGGACGGTGTCGTCGGGGCTGCTCAGCCGCTGCACCTGCGCCTCGGCGCTGTCTGGCGCCCACGCCGCCGGCTGCGCGGGCGGCGCGGGGGTCGGCACGAGCGTTGGCGGAGGCGCAACCTCCGCGGGCGAGGAGTAGGCCGGCCGCACCACGGGCGCGGTCTGGTAGACGGGGGCCGGCTGCACGACCACGGTGGGCGGGGCGACGTAAACCGGGTAGGGACGATAATAATAGTAGGGATAGCCCCAGTAGGGCTGGTAGTAGGCGGGGCCGAATAGATTGATCCCCACGCCCAGACGGACGCCGGCCTGGACCGGCGCCAGCGGCAGCGCCGCCAGAACGAGGGCGGCGGCAATTCCTTTCACGCTTCGCATGGCGAATCCTCCTGGACCCATCTGCACCCGGCCCGGTGATAGCGAAAGCGGCGGGCGAGATCAAGGCGCGTCGTCTTGATTCCTCGCCAATCGATTCCACGAATCCCCTCGACCCGGCATAAGAACAGCAGGAGGATTGCATAGTCACAACTTCTTTCGGGCTATGAGGTCAATCGCTTGCTCGACATCCCAGCCCAGGGCGTCGGCGCGTGCGCAGGGGCAGGTCGTCCTCCGGGTCGGCGGTCGCCCGCAGCACTGTCACGACCGCGTTGAGTAGCACGGCGAAGCCCAGCGCCACCCCCGCCTGGGTGCTATAGTGCCGGTCCTCGTCCCACCAGCGATCCTTGATGAAGTGCAAGCCGTTCTCCACCTGCCAGTGGCCGCGCACCGCCGCCAGCAGGCCGTCCGGCGTCACGCACCCCGGGTCCAGGGCGGTCGCGAAGTAGCGCGTCTCCGTTTTCGGATCGGCCTCGCCGCCCCGCGTCTCGCTATCGACCCGCAGCAGGATCCGCAGGCCCGGGAACGACAGCTTCTCCCGGGCGTAGTCGGCGGTCTCGACATCCAGCCACAGCCGCCGCGTCACCACCGCGCCCCCTTTTTTCTCGCGTCCCCGCGTCGGCCGTCTCGGGGGTCGCGTCGGCGAACGCCGTTTGCGCGGCCTCGTGCAGATCGGGCTGGTTGTCCTTGATCGCGAACAGGTAGGCGCGGCCGGCCTCGACGATGAGCCGGGCCAGCGGCCGCTGGCAGAACAGGGCGTCGCCAGTCAACAGCCGCAGCGCCGGGTGGGCGGCGAACAGCTCGCCCAGGTGGGCCTTGAGGACCTCCGGCTCGGTCTCCTTGCCGTCGCCGACGGCCCACTGAGCCAGGCAGATATGGGCGTCGTGGGCGAAGACGTTGAGGACGTGGATGGGGTCGCCGTCGGCGTCGTGGCCCTGCTTGCTGGTCTTGCCGTCCACGGCTGCCGTCCGCACCGGCTCGCGGGCGAGCAGGCCGGCCAGCCAGCGGCACAGGGCGTCCTGGAACTCGGCCAAGGAGTAAGCGGCGGTGACGCGCGTCAGGGTGGTGGCGTGGGGGGCGTAGCGGCGGGTGAAGCCCAGGGCCGGGCGCAGGGCGTCCCAGTGGGCCTTGGCCCAGCGGGCGATGGTGGCGAAGTCCGTTTGCCGGCACAGCAGGCCGAGGAAGGTGAGGGCCAGGACGGCGGCGAAGGGGTGGCGGATGCCGCGGCGGCAGCGAGGATCGGTTAGCAGCTGCAAGGCGGCGAGAAGGGTCGTGGCGGGTGCGGCAGACATAGGAGTCCTTCCGGGTGCGGAATAGTCAAAGTGCGTCCAGTCAACAGGATAACGACCAAAATAGACTTTGCAATCGTCCTATAAGAACAGGGAGTCTCTTGCGAAGTACAAGGGAGAAGCGTACCCTGGTAGTTGCTCGATTCGGGATATGAACGCCGCGGCCGCGGCGCGTTGATGCACCGCATCCCCCCTGCGATGAGGAGTCGAACGCATGCGCATGGTTCCCGCCTGCCTCCGGGTGCTGGTCGCCGGGGCCGTCCTGGCCTGGGCCGCGTCGCCTGCCGTCCTTTCGGCCGCGCCGACGGGCGCCGACAAGGACGACAAGACCGTCAGCGCCAACGAAAAACTCCACGCCGACCTCGACAAGATCATCAGCATCAAGATCGACAAGCAGCCGCTCAACCTCGCCGTGCTCATGCTCCGCGACAAGAGCGGCGGCGTCAACTTCGTCCTGGACAGCCTCACCATCCAGCAGCAGCTCGGCTTCCTTCCCGAGACGCCGCCTGTGCCGGTCGATCTGGACCTGAAAGACGTGAAGGTGCGCACCGTTCTGCGGTCGATCGTGGCGCAGTACGGCCTGGCCTACGCCGTCATCGGCGACACGGTCATCATCACGACCGAAGACATGGCGATGATGCGGCAGATGCACCAGCGCGTCAACGTGGACTTCAACAAGGTCGAGTTCGCCGCCGCCCTGAAGCAGCTCGCCAAGCAAACCGCCGTGAATCTGGTCCTGGACGGCCGCCACCAGAAGGAAGGCTCGGCCGTGGTGAGCTTGCAGCTGGAGGACGTGCCCTTGGAGACAGCCGTGCGCCTGCTGTCCGAGATGGCCGGCCTCAAGGCCGTGCGCCTCAACAACACCATGTTCGTGACCACCAAGGATGTCGCCGCCGAGCTGCGGCAGGATCCCGACTGGGCGCAGCCGGGCCAACCCGGCCAACCCGGCCAGCCGCCCCCCGGCGTCCTCATCCCACCGGCCGGCGTGCCGGTCCCTCCGCCGACGGTGATCAGCAGCCCGGTGACGGCGCCGGGCGTGCCGCCGGCCATCGGCGATCCGCCGCCGGACAAGCCGGCCGACCCCGCCAAGCCGCCGGCCGACGATAAGAAGGACGGCGATAAGTAACCGGGTCGGCGGCGAACGGAGCCGCGACCGCCAGGGACCGGAGAGAAGGTTTCTGCCTTATCCCCGCTCCCTGACGGTCGCGGCTCCGTTTCTTTTGCCCGTTGTGTCCCGGCCGCCGATCCTCTATTCTTTTCTACACGCTCACCCACCGCGATTTTCCCCCGAGGGTCCGATGCGTCGTGCCATCCTCTCCGTTTCTCCGTTGACGCTCCTGCTCCTCTCCGCCGTGGCCTTTGCGGGCCAGAAAAACATCGCCGACACCGACCCGCGCACGCCGGCCGACGAGGCCAAGCTGCTCCACCTGCCGCCCGGCTTCGAGATCCAGCTCGTCGCCTCCGAACCGGACGTCCACAAGCCGCTCAACATGGAGTTCGACGACCGCGGCCGCCTCTGGGTGACGGAAACCGTCGAGTATCCCTATCCCGAGAAGGACGGCAAGCTCAAGGGGCGGGACGCCGTCAAGGTCCTCGAAGACTTCGGCCCCGACGGCAAGGCCCACAAGATCACGACGTTCGCCGACGACCTGGACATCCCCATCGGCGTCCTGCCGCTGCTGTCCGCCAAGCCGCAGGACGCCGTCGTCTACAGCATCCCGAGCATCTGGCGCCTGCGCGACGCCGACGGCGACGGCAGGGCCGACGAGCGAACCGTGCTCTATACGAAATACGGTCACAAGGACACGCACGGGATGACCGGCAACTTCACCTGGGGCTTCGACGGCTGGGTCTACGCCTGCCACGGCTACTCCAACGAGTCCACGGTCAAGGGCAGCGACGGCCAGCCGGTCAACTTCCAGTCGGGCAACGTTTACCGCTTCAAGGCCGACGGCTCGCACCTCGAATACGTCACGCACGGCCAGGTCAACCCGTTCGGCCTGGCCTTCGACCCGCTGGGCAATCTCTACTCCTGCGATTGCGAGACGAAGCCGATCGCTCAACTCCTGCGCGGCGGCTGGTACGAGAGCTTCGGCAAGCCCAACGACGGCCTCGGCTTCGCCCCGCACACGATCGAGCAGTACCCGGATTCGACCGCCATCGCCGGCATCGCGATCTACGCGGCGGACCACTTCCCGCCGCAATACCGCGGCGACGCCTTCATCGGCGACGTGGTGACCAACCGCGTCAACGACTTCCGCCTCACCTTCACCGGCTCGACGCCGCACGCGGTCAAGGCCGACTTCCTGCTCAGCGACGACCCGTGGTTCCGGCCGGTCAACGTCAAGCTCGGGCCGGACGGGGCGCTCTACATCGCCGATTTCTATAATCGGATCATCGGTCATTACGAGGTGCCGCTGGACCACCCCGGCCGCGACCACGAGCGCGGCCGCATCTGGCGCATCGTCTACCGCGGCCCGGACGGCAAGGCGCCGCCGCCGGCCGCCCCCGCGCCGACTGGACGACGGCGACCGTACCGGAACTGATGCAGGACCTCGGCCACGAGAACCTGACGGTGCGCATCAAGGCGACGAACGAGCTGGCCGCCCGCGGCGGCAAGGACGGCGTCGCGGCCGTGCTGGCGGTGATGAACGCGCACAAGCCTGACCGCGCCGAGCAGTGGCGGCGGATGCACGGCCTATGGGTGCTGGAGCGCTGCGGCGCCCTGGACGACGCGACGCTGGCCGCGGCGACGAAGGACGATTCGCTCGGCGTCCGCGTCCACGCCCAGCGCGTGCTGTCGGAGCGGGAGAAGTGGGCCGCCGGCGAGCGGGCGCTGGCGCTGGCGGGCCTCAAGGACGCCTCGGCGGACGTGCGCCGAGCCGCCGCGGACGCGCTGGGCCGACACCCCGCGACCGAGAACATCCGGCCGCTGCTCGACCTGCGCTACGCCGTGCCGGCCGACGACACGCACTTGCTGTACGTCGTCCGCATGGCCCTGCGCGACCAGCTGCTCCAGGCGTCGGCGTGGGACGCGCTGCCGAAGGACCTGACGGAGCGCGACGCCCACACGATCGCCGACGTGGCGCCCGGCGTCCACACGCCGGAGGCGGCCGCCTACCTGCTCAAGCACATCGGCAAGGTCGCGGAAGCCCGGGCCGTCGTCGTCAACGCCGTCCATCACATCGCCCGCTATGGCGCTCCGGAAAAGATGAAAGAGTTGTTGGCTTTCGCCCGCGGCCAGCATCCCGAGGACCTCGGGCTGCAAGCCGAGTTGCTCAAGGCGATCCGCAACGGGACGGAGGAGCGGGGCGCGTCGCTCGACGACGACGCCCGCGCCTGGGCCGCCGAGCTGGCCGGCAAGCTGCTGGCGTCGAAGCAGCCGGCGGACGTGAAGGCCGGCGCCGAGCTGGTGGGTCAGGTGAAACTGGACAAAGAAGAGGGCCGAGTGACGGCCATCGCAGCCGACCGCAAGGCGCCGCGCGAGAACCGCGAGGCGGCGCTGGGGCGCTCCTGGCGCTCGACGCCGCCAAGAACGCGCCGGCGGCCGGCGGCGTTCTGGCTGACGCGGACGCCCCGATCGAGCTGCGCGAGGCGGCGGCGAAGCTGCTCGGCCAGGCCAACAAGCCGGAGACGCAGGCGCAGCTGCTGCAAGCATTGCCGGCTGCCCCGGCCCGTCTTCAGACGACCATCGCCGCCGGGTTGGCCGGCAGCCAGGAGGGCGGCGAGAAGCTGCTGGAGGCGGTGGCGGCCGGCAAGGCGTCGGCCCGGCTGCTGCAAGAAAAGGCGGTCGAGACGCCGCTGCTGGGGAGCAAGATCCCGGACATAAAGGATCGCCTGGCGAAGCTGACGAAGGGACTGCCGCCGGCCGACCAGAGAATTCAGCAGCTTCTCGTCGCCCGGCACCAGGGCTTCGAGGCGGCCAAGCCGGACGCCGCGGCCGGGGCCAAAGTGTTCGAGAAGAATTGCATGGTCTGCCACACGCTGGCCAGCAAGGGCGCCAAGGTGGGGCCGCAACTCGACGGCGTCGGCATCCGCGGCCTGGACCGCCTGCTGGAGGACGTGCTGGACCCCAACCGCAACGTCGATCAGAATTTCCGCATGACGATCCTGAACCTCAAGGACGGCAAGGTGGTGCGCGGCCTGCTGCTGCGGGAGGAGGGCGAGGTGTACGTGATGGCCGACGACAAGGGCAAGGAGGTCCCCGTGCCCAAGAAGGACGTGGACGACCGCAGCACGTCGATGCAGTCGCCGATGCCGGCCACGTTCTCGGATCAGATTCCGGAGGTGGATTTCTACAACCTGATGGCGTTCCTGCTCAAGCAGACGGCGAAACCGGCGGAGCCGCCGAAATCGGAGACTCCGCGAGGAAAAGGACGGACGCCCTGACCGCGGCGGACCTCGCCTGCCGCCCCGGCGCCTGGGAATGCACGCCGGAGCTGGACGCCGGGCGCTTCGCCGCGCTCCGCCGCCGGCTGGTGCTGGACCATTGCAAGTGGGATCCGCAGGTCGGCGACGTGTCCACGCTGGCCCGCTTCGCCCTGGTTCTGCCCGCCGGGGAATGGCGACGGCTGGCGCGCCTGGCGGAGGGGCTGGCCGCGGAAATGGAATCGGCGGAGCGGGAGCTGCTGCGGCGCCCCGACCTGATGGGCCGACTGGGCCTGCCGGCCGCGGTGCGGCGGGCGCTGGCGAAAACGGATCGCCCGCCGACGCCCGCTGCAGCCCGCGTCGTCCGCTTCGACTTTCACCCGACGCTAGACGGCTGGCGCATCTCCGAGGCCAACAGCGACGTGCCCGGCGGCTACACCGAGGCGTCGAGTTTCGCGGCGCTGATGGCGGAGCAATTCCCCGGTTGCCGGCCGGCCGGCGACCCCGCCGCCCGCCTGGCCGACGCCCTCGCCGCCGCGGCGGACCGCATTGCCTTCGTCGCCGCGCCAGGCTACATGGAAGATCAGCAGGTGATCGCCTACCTCGCCGCACTGCTGCGACGACGGGGCTGTCTTACCTTCTTTGCCGATCCTCGACAAATCCAATGGGTGAATGGCGTCGCCCGGGTTGGCACGGCCGGGGCGGTCGATGCGGTCTTTCGCTTTTACCAGGGGGAATGGCTGGCCGGCTTGCCGTCCCGCCTGGGCTGGTCGTACTTCTTCCGCGGCGGCGTCACGCCGGTCTGCAACCCGGGGAGCGCCCTGCTGACGGAGAGCAAGCGCTTCCCGCTGACGTGGGACCGGCTGCCGCTGCGGCTGGATGCGTGGCGGGCGCTGCTGCCGCGGACTGCCGCACCGGGCCGCGCCGGCTGGGGCGACGGCTGGCTGCTCAAGGCGGCGCTGAGCAACACCGGCGACGACGTGATCGTTCCGGGTCTGGCCGGCCGCGCCCGCCGCCTGACGGCCTTTGTGCAATCGCGTCTGCGGCCGTCGCAGTGGGTCGCGCAGCGCCGCTTCGAGGCGACGCCGCTGCGGACGCCGGCTGGCGCCGCCTACCCATGCCTCGGCGTTTACACCGTCAACGGCGCCGCGGCGGGCGTTTACGGCCGGCTCGCGCCGCGGCCGCTGATTGATCACGCCGCCGTGGACGTGGCCGTGCTGGTCCGCGCCGCGGTGGACGGAGAAGCCGTTAATGGAGAAGGAAGAAATCTTTGAAGCGTGGGCGCCCTCCGGCGGCGTCTGGTCGCCGTGGGCCAAGCCGGCGCCCTTCGCGTTCCTGCCGCGGCTGCTGCCGGAACCACCTGCACAGCCCCCGTTCCCGACGGTAGGAATTCCCGGATCGCGCGAACGGCATGCGCTGGTGGTGGAAATGCCGGGTCCGCTGGCCGTGACGGCCGGTTTGGCGCTCGCAGCAATGGGATATTGGCCCGTGCCGCTGTTCAACGCCTGCCCGCCGCCGTGGGACGCAAGCGGCGTGGGACTGGCGCCGGCCGCGGTCGATGTGGACGCCATCCTGGCGGCGCTGGTGCGGGGGACGGAGCGGCTGCGAACGCTCGCCCTGCCTGCGGACGCGCCGCCCGCCTTTTTGGTGAATGCGGATCGGCAAACGCCGCGAATCCCTTTCGCACCCGGCGTGTTCGACAACCGTTCCGTCGTGTTCCCGACGGATTTCCCTTCGGCGGCCTTTCTGGCGTCACAGGGGATTACGGGGATAATTCTTCTGCGTGAGAGGGAAATCTCCGTCACGTGGGACCTCATGCGGGTGCTGCGCGACTGGCGGCGGGCGGGCCTGGAGTTGGGAGCGTGGCGAATAGATGAGCCGGGGGAGCCGACGCCGCTGGTCCTGCCGCGCCTGTGGTTCCTGAGCGAATGGGGACAGCGGTTGTGGACGTTCCTCAGCCTGCGGCCGAATCCGCTCGGCGGCTACGGCGGCCTTGTGTCCGAGGGGTCTGGAGGGTGAATGGTTCATCTCCCGAAAAGTGGTAAAGCCGAACGCCATGAAGATAAGCGGGAATCGTGCCCCGCGAGCCGCAGCGCCAGGCAAGGGCGAGCCAGAACGCCCTGGAAATCGCGCGGCTCGCCCTTGCCTGGCGCTGCGGGCTCGCGGATTCCCCCCTTAACTTCATGGCATTCAGGTAAAGCCCAATTCAGGTCTTTAGCGATCCGGTAGGCGCAACCGTCCACCGGCCGCTGCCCGCGTGTCTTCCCGTCACCCCAGGGTTTCCTCGACGAGATGCGCTTCCGACGGTCTTATTCTGTCCGCCTGTCCGGTCGGAACGCTGAAAGGGTATACCTGTGTGGAAACGCAACCGAGGTCACGAGCTGCGATGCAGCAAAGGAATTCCGATGAACGCGGTACGCAAGTCAACGGGTGTGTCGCCGGTGAAATGGGTCGCCCTGGGCGCGGCTGCCATCAGCCTGAGCTTATTCCTGGGCGTAACGGCCCGGGCCGGAAAGGACCACGACAAGGATAAGGACCACGATCAGAAGCAATACGACAAGGACCACGACAAGGACCACGACAAGGACCACGACAAGGGGGACAAGCAGGACGAGGCCAAAAAGCTCCGGGATGAGGTCATCAGCCTGCTCAAGGACCAGATCGCGCGGGACAGCGCCCAGGTGGGATCGGACCAAGGGCAGCTGACCCGGGACAGCCTGCCCCCCGTCGCCGGCGGGCATCCGGATCGCATCGGCGTGGACGCGGCCCAGCTCGCGAAGAGCCTCGAAAAGCTCGGGCAGGACAACAAGCTGCTGGAGCAGGCGCAGAACGACAACGACAAGAGCGATAAGGGCAAGAACTGAGCGGCGCCGGCACGAACAGCAAATACGGTAACCGTCGTGAACGCCGTCCCATTCCCGCCGGTTGGCATCGGGCGGTCTCCTTCCCTGGAGACCGCCCGAACCGTTTCACTCCCGCCTGTCACGCACCCCAAAAATGGCTCCTGCCCATCGATGGCGACGCCCATCACTTCGTCACCACCAGATTGGTCGCCGGCGCGTTGACCGAGAAGTCCTTGTTCTGGTGCTTCGCCTTGCCGTTGACGACGATCGGGAACGTGCCGGTCGCCGCGTTGGCCGCGACGTTCAGCTGCACCTTCACCTCGTTCATGTTGGCCGGGATGTTCTTCAGGGCCGGCGCCACGTTCGGCGGCAGGCCGGTCGCCGTCAGGGCGATCTCCTCGGTGAAACCCGGCGCCCGCGCGGCCGTCACCGTCAGGTTGGCCGGCTTGCCGAGGGCCGTGGACGCCTCGTCGAACTTGACCGCCAGCGTGAACGGCGGCTTCTCCGTCACGGCCAGTCCGACCGCCGTCCACGTCTGCCGCGGCGGCACCGGCAGGCCGGCGAGGCTCTGGCTGACGATGGCGCGGACGCTGGCGTACTCGATCACGTCCTTGCCGTTGATCTTGGCCTTGCCCTGCACGAAGAACGTCAGCGGCCCCACCGGCACGTCGGGGCCGACGTTGACCGTCAGCGTCGCGCCCGGCTGGCCCGGCTGCGGCGGTTGGCCGGCCGGGATCTGGGCCTGACCCGTGACGCCCGCCGGGCCGACAACGCTCACGTCGATGGGACCGGCGTAGTCGCGGCGGATCGCCAGGACGGGGAAGGCGAACGAGCCGTTCGCGGCCGAATCGTAACGGTCGAGGCCCAGCGACAGGTCGAAGCCCGGTTGGTAGGGCGCGAACGTCAGCCGGTAAACCTCGTCCGGCCCCGCCCAATAGTGCAGGTGTTCGACGGTCACATAGTAGTCGCCGTCCGCCGGCGCGGTGAAGTCCAGTCGCGGATCTTTCATGGGGTCGGAAGCTTGAATCTGGTTGTTTTTGGCGTCGCGCAGCGTCAGGTAGATTTCCGTCGGCGAGTTCAGGTCGTGCGTCTGGCCGTCGATGACGTAGCGCGTCCCCTTCTTGGCGGCGAAGACGTAATAATCGAGGTCGCCCTTCTGCTCCAGGCGGCCGGTGACGGCGCCAGGGACGGCGACGCGATTCGCCTTGGCCGGCTCGTTGTTCGGCTCCTGCTCCATCGCCTCGTCGAGGTCGGACACGGCCAGGCTGACCGGCCAGCCGACCAGGCCGTTGGCCCCGCGCGGCGCCACCCATAGCGCCTGCACGCCGGGGTCGGTCGGGGCGATCGCGTCCACCGGCGCCACGCCCTCCACGTTCGGCCCCGCGAACGTCACCGTCGCCTTGGCCCCGCGCTTGACCGCCAGCGGCAGCGGCGTCGTGGCGCAGGGGAAATCGCCGATCCGCAAACGGTAAAAATAATCCTCGCCGCCCTTGTAGCTCACGTCGCGCAGCTCGACGAGGTAATCGCCGGCCTCCTTGAAAATGCAGGTGAGCCGGGCGTCGGTCTGGAGGCCGGGGGCGTCGTTGCTGTGGCCGCCCTTCAGCTCACGGCCAGTGCGAACGTCGAACAGCGTCAGCTGCGGGTCGATCGGGCTGCCGAGTCGCCGGCCCAGCACTTCAAAGCTGAGACGCTGGCCGGCCTGGACCGTCACCTTGTAATAGTCGTTGGTCTCGTTGGCGGTCTGACCGACCACGACGCACGGCGGCGTCACTGGCTGGGCCGTCTCGCGCGTGTGGTTGTCCGGCTTCTGCGCCAGCTGCGGCAAATCGTCTACGCAAAATATCCGCAAATTGGACAGGCCCTTCGCGGTCGCCAGGCGCACCGCGTGGAAACCCATCGGCGCGTCCTTGGGCACGTCGAGATGCACGAGCAGCTTGGCCGGGTCCTTGCCGTTATTGTTGTCGGCGGGAATCACGATCTTGCACGGGAAATCGGCCCAGAGTCCCGTCGGCTCGGCGAGGTTCTGGCCGGTCAGGGTGAGGTCGATGGCCGTGCCGCGCTGGACGCCGTGCGGGGCGACGGGCTTGAGGACGGGCGCCGCCGGATTCGGCTTGGGCGGCTGCGGCTGGGCCTGGGCCGGCACGGCCGCCGCCAAGGCGGCAAGGACAAGGGCGAGAGAACGCAGGGAGAGGCGCGGGTGCATGTCGGTTCTCGCAAGAAGGCAGGATGGCGAGGAGGCGGGACCGAAGGTGATGATAATCGGCGCGGCGGCCGGGGGGAAGGATAATCCCTCGGGAGGGGCGCCCCCGCCCCTCCTCACTCCTCACTCCGTATTGACCTCCCCCGGCGCCCACGGTAGAACCCATCGCTCGCATGAGCCGAGCACCGGGCGGAGAGGTTCCATTCCGACGGCAATTCAGCCTGCGCGGCGGCGGGACCGCGGCTGTCGGGCGTCTCGAACGAGGAGAACCGGAACGTGAAGAGGAAATGGATCATTGCCACAGCGGGCGTCGCGGCGGCGGCGGCGCTGGTCTACGTCGGGACCCTGTGGGCGGAGCAGCCGGCCGTCGCCCCGGCCGTCCCCTCGCGCCCGGCCGCGGCGCCGCGCACCAAAATCGCCCTGCTCAACCTCACCTACGTCATCTCCTACTATGAAAAGTACAAGTCCTACAAGGACGACATGAAAAAGCAGGCTCAGCCCTACGAGGACCTCATCAAGGGCAAGCAGGTCGAAATCGAGGCGATGCGCAAGGAGGCGACGGACACCGCCCATCCCGTCACCGAGGCCCGCCGCCAGGAGATCGAGAAGCGGGCGCGCGAGGACCAGCGCGCCATCGAGGACGCCAACAACGACGCCAAGGCCAAGCTCGCCAAGCAAGCGTCGGATCAGATGGTCCTGCTGTACAAGGAAGTGCAGACGGCCGCGGCCCACTACGCCTCCGCCCATGATTTCGACATGGTGCTGCAGTACAACGAGCCGCTCGATCCCAAGGACTATTACAGCCCGGCCAACATCGAGCGCAAGATGGGCGCCGGCGCCCTGATCCCGATGTACTACACGCCCAACATGGAAATCAGCCAGGACGTGCTGGCCATGCTCAACGCCTCGTACCGCTCCTCCGGCGTGACGCCAGCGTCGGCGACGGCGCCGGGCATGTGACACCGTGGGCGAGCGGGGGGTGTGAACCCCCCGATGCTCTATCAGGGGGTTCGCACCCCCCGCTCGCCGCCCTTCGGAACGAGGGAGACGGATCGTGAGAAGGCTCCGTTACCGCTACCAGCGCACGCTGGCCGGGCCGGCCGAGGTCCGCGGCGTCGGCTTCCTGACCGGGGCGGCCGTGCGGCTCCGCTTCCTGCCGGCGCCGCCCAACGCCGGCGTCGTCTTCGTCCGCACCGACCTCCGGCCGCGCGCCTGCATCCCGGCCCACGTCGGCCAGGTGACCGGCACGAGTCGGCGGACCACCCTCGGCCGGCCGCCCGCCCAGGTCGGCCTCGTCGAACACGTCCTGGCCGCGCTGGCCGGCCTCCGCATCGACAACTGCCTGGTGGAGCTGAACGCCCCTGAGCCGCCGGGCCTCGACGGCTCGGCCCGCGCTTTCGTGGATGTCCTGCTTTCGGCCGGGATGCACCTGCAACCGGCCCGGCGTTCCGTCTATACCGTGGATGAAACGCTGGTCGTGGCGACCGCCGGCTCCAGCCTCGCGCTGCACCCGTCGGCCGACGATGACCTGACCGTCAGCTATTTCCTCGATTACGGCCTCGGGTCGCCCATCGGCCGGCAGATTTACACAGCCGTCGTCGAGCCGGGCGGCTTCGCCGAGAGCATCGCCCCGTGCCGCACCTTCATCCTGGAATCCGAGGCGGAGGAGCTGCGGCGGCAAGGGCTTGGCTCGCGCACGACGCCGGCCGATCTGCTGGTGTTCGGCCCGCGCGGGCCTGTGGCGAACCGCCTGCGCTACGCCAACGAACCGGCGCGTCACAAGGTCCTCGACATCATCGGCGACCTGTCGCTGCTCGGCGTGGACCTGTGCGGCCACGTCACCGCCTGCCGTTCCGGCCACCCGCTCAACGTCGCCCTGGCGCGGACCCTGTACGAACGGCTGAGTGCGTCGTGCGGCTGCGGAACGCCGCTGGCGGCGTGAGGGAAGTCGATGGCGAGCCGCCGGGTTCATCCCGGCGGGTTCCGTCCAAACGGCGGGGATGAACCCCGCCGCTCGCCTCCCCGACATGGGCATGAGGAGAGCGCATGAAGCGTCTGCGGATGGGGGTGGTCGGCGTCGGCCACCTGGGCAAGGAACACGCCCGCATCCTGTCCACGCTGCCCGACGTGGAGCTGGTCGGCGTCGCCGACCCGCACGCCGCCCAGGCCGAGTCGGTCGCCCTCCGCTGCAACACGCGGGCCTACCCCGGACACCCGCCCCTGCTGCCGCTGGTGGACGCGGCGGTGATCGCCGCCCCGACCTTCGCCCACCACGCCGTCGCCTCCGACTTCCTGTCGCGCGGCGTTCCCGTGCTGGTCGAGAAGCCGTTGACCGTCGATCCCGCCCAGGCGGCCGAACTCGTCGCGCTGGCCGAACAGCGGGGGACGGTGTTCCAGGTCGGGCACATCGAGCGCTTCAATCCGGCCTTCGAGGCGATGCAACGGCTGCCGTTGCAGCCGAAATACGTCTGCTCCGAGCGTTGCAGCGGCTTCACCGGCCGCTCGACCGACGTGGGCGTCGTTCACGACTTGATGATCCACGATCTGGATCTGTTACTGGCGCTGGTGCGTTCGCCGGTGCAGTCGGTCGAGGCGCTGGGGGCGGCCGTGCTGGGCGGCTGCGAAGACCTGGCGCAGGCGCGGATCGTCTTCGCCGACGGCTGCGTGGCCGACGTGCGGGCCAGCCGCGTCCATCCGACGGCGGTGCGGCGGATGCAGGTATGGGCGCCGGAGGGGTTCGTCGGGGCCGACCTGGCTCGGCGGAAACTGTCGCTGACGCAGCTGTCCGCGCACCTGCGGCAGGGCCGGCTCGACTCGCGCCGGCTCGACGCCAGCGTGACGGCGTCGCTCAAGGCCGAGTTGTTCGGCCGGCACCTTCAGGTGCGCGAGCTGGAATGCAGCGCCGTCGGCGACCAGCTGACGCGGGAATTGCAGGAATTCGTGGATTGCGTGCGGACGGGAAGCCGGCCGCGCGTGGACGGCCGGGCGGGACGCGACGCGGTCGAGCTGGCCGGGCGCGTACTGGAGGCGATGGCGGCTCATCGGTGGGACGGCACGGCCGCCGGCCCCGCCGGGCCGTGGCGGCTGCCGGCGGCAATGGGGACGCTGTTCGCGGACGCGGCGCGGGAGGCGGCGTAAGCAGGACCTATGGGACCTATGAGTCCCATAGGTCCCATAGTCCCCCTACTTCACCCCCACCACCTCCACCTTGACCTTGCCCATCACGCGCGTCACCGCGGCCAGCGGCGCCAGCGTCTGCGTGTCCGACCAGGCGTGGTCCGTGATCTTCAGATGGTCGGCGCCGACGCCGCCCTCGTTCCAGACCGCGTCGATGCCCATCCACTGCCCCTGCACCCAAACTTCCGTCCACATGTGAAACGCCAGCACCGGCCCCTTCTGCGGGTCCTTATCGTAGACCAATCCCAGCGCCGTCCGCGCCGGGATTTTGGCCGCCCGGCACAGCGCCGCCGCCAGCATGGCGTGCTGCCGGCAGTCGCCGCGCAGGTCCTCCGCCGTCCGGCTGGCCGGGAGGTAGTCCACCGCCGTGCTGACCGTCATGTGTTCATGCACCCACTTCTCGATGCGCTGCGCCTGGCGCCACGGGTCCGTCTCGTCGCCGACCGCCTCCGTCGCCGCCTTCTTGATTTTGTCATTGCCGCTGTCGAGGAAATAGGTGCTTTTCAGGTACTCCGCGCCCGGCTTCTCCCCGTCCGCGTCCGGCTTCGGCGTGCGGAGAGCGTGGACGTGCAGCTCGAACGCGTCGCCCTCGGCCTTCTCCGCCTGCTGCCGGGCGTCCTGGGCGAAGGCGCTGGCCGGGTCGTCCTCGCCTTTCAGCGTGATGCGGTAGACGACTTCCTTCGCCCTTTCGGGATGGTCGATGGAGCGATCCAGCGTGATGAGGCTGTTGATGAGCAGATCGGGCAGGAGGGCCGGGGCGGCGCCCTCCTCCTCGGCCACGGCCTGCGTCGTGCGGAAGACGGTCAGCTTGCCCAGGCCCGGCTGGTCCGTCTCCGACCGCACCACCTCGCGGTCGGCACCCAGCCACACCGTCAGCGGCGGCAGCTGCAACGGCCGGCCGCCCACCTTCACCTTGTCCGGCGCCACCTCCGCCCGCAGCAGTTTCTTCTTGACGCGCTCCGCCTTGGGAACGTCTACGGGGGCGGACGCTCCCGGCTCGCCGTGCGCCTTGACCTCCAAAACGTCCACCTCCTCCGGCTCCTTCACTGTCACGCGCTGCGTCACCACCACTTGCAGCGTCGGCTCGAAACTGAGATAGGTGAACTGGTCGCCCGGCTTGACCTTCTTTTCCGCGAAGACGCGTTCCTGGGCCGCCAGGCCGATCACCGTGTCGTCCCACGGCAATTTGCGCACTTCATCGCCCGGCGAAGTCCGCAATACCAGCTGCCCGTCCTCGACGCGGCCGGTCTGCACCAGCTTGTCCTTGCCGGCGAACTGCGTCATCGACACGCCGACCACCTTGCCGTCGGCCGTCTCCTCGTCGCCGGTCTCGACGCGAACCGTCACCACGTTGCCCTCGCGCTTGATCCCGAGCCGCATGGCCTGGGTGGAGGCCAGCAGCTTCTTGCCGTCGCGCTCGACCTCGCGGATCGTGGTGTGGAAATAGCCGGCCTTGCCGCCTTCGATGTAAACGGCGTCCCAGGTTTCCTGAAGGGGTTTCGGCGCCGGCGGCTCCGCCCGCAGCGGAGGGAACAGGAAACAGGGAACAGGGAACAGCAGCAGGACGCCGATCCAGGGGAACGCACGTTTCATGACGGCTCCGCGAGTGCGAGGGAAGGGCGACGCCTGCTTGACTTCCCCATCTTATCGGCGAGAATCCTGTCCACAAGCGTCCATTCCCCTTGGGCGAGCGGCGCGGCGTCAGCCCGCCGGTGCAGCGCGCTATCGGTGACAACATGCTGCACCGGCGGGCTGACGCCGCGCCGCTCGCCGGGACCGCGGTGTTCGGGTCCGTATTGACCTTGCGCCGCACGGTTCCTTAGATTGACAGAATGACACGGTAGGTTCGCAGGAACGGGCCGCCCGAACGGCGGCGCCCGCTGGAGGCGTGGAGCCGATGAGTACCGATACGACCAAGGACAAAGACGAGGATACGACGCCGACCTGGCTCGCCAACCTGTGGGAGCAGATCAGCGACGGCATCAACGTCTTCATCGACGGCGCCGGCAAGTTCCTCACCCGGATGATGGGCTCCAGCAACGAGCGCTACGTCCGGCAGCTCGGTTACATCCGCCCCAACAAGCCGGGCGCCCAGCATAGCGTCACGCCCGGCTCGATCCTCGCGCAGATCAACTCGCATGAGGACAAGATGCGCGGCCTGACCGACGAGCAGCTCCAGGCGCTGACGCCGGAGTTCCGTCAGCGCCTGGCCAACGGCGCGACGCTGGAGGACCTGCTGCCCGAGGCGTTCGCCGCCTGCCGCGAGGCCGGCTGGCGCACCAAGAACATGCGGCATTTCGACGTGCAGATGCTCGGCGGCGTCGTGCTGCACCGCGGCAACATCGCCGAAATGGTCACCGGCGAAGGCAAGACCCTCGTCGCCACGCTGCCGGCCTACCTCAACGCTCTGGAACAGAAGGGCGTCCACGTCGTCACCGTCAACGACTACCTGGCCCGCCGCGACTGCGAATGGATGACGCCGATTTACAAGGCGCTCGGCGTCAACGCCGGCTTCATCCAGAGCGACATGGACCCCGTCGTGCGCCGCAAGGCCTACGACTGCGACGTCACCTACGGCACCAACAGCGAGTTCGGCTTCGACTACCTGCGCGACAACATGAAGCCGGCCCGCTGGGGCGATCCCGAGTTCGACCCGCACTACCACCAGTGCCAGAAGGCCCTCAACTACGCCATCATCGACGAGGTGGACAACATCCTCATCGACGAGGCCCGCACGCCGCTCATCATCAGCGGCCAGGCCTTCAGCGACGTCCGCCGCTACTCCAAGGCCAACGACATCGCCGTCCTGCTCGGCGACCTCCAGAAGGGCGAACCGAACAAGTATTACGAGATCAAGGAGAAGGAACACACCTGCCACCTGACCGACGAGGGCATCCGCAAGGCCGAAGAGCTGGCCGGCGTCGAGAGCTTCTACACGGCCGGCAACATGGAGTGGCCGCACCTCATCGACAACGCCCTCAAGGCGCATCATCTCTACAAAAAGGATAAGAAATATGCGGTGATGCGCCATCCCGAGTCGAACGAGCTGAGCATCATCATCATCGACGAGTTCACCGGCCGTCTGATGATCGGCCGGCAGTGGTCCGACGGCCTGCACCAGGCGGTCGAGGCCAAGCACGCCAAGGACGGCGTCAAGATCAAGGAGGAGACGCAGACGCTGGCCACGGTCACGCTGCAGAACTTCTTCAAGCTCTACAAGAAGCTGGCGGGCATGACCGGCACGGCCCAGACCGAGGCCGACGAGTTCTGGAAGATCTACAAGCTCGAAGTCATCTCGATCCCGACCAACAAGCCGCTGATCCGCGTCAACCACCCGGACATGATCTACCGCAGTGAGAAGGAGAAGTGGAACGCTTCGGTCGAGGAGATCGAGACGGTCAACAAGTTCGACGTGCTGGAGATGAAGGAGGCCGCCAAGGACGGGACGAAGGAGCGCGCCGGCACGATCGGCAAGGAGACGGCGACGGAGATCGAGTTCACGCCGCGGGGCGAGCGCTCGCCGGAGCGCATTCCGCGAGAGAAGATCGCCGCGATCCGCCGCAAGGGCCGGCCGATGCTGATCGGCACGACGGACGTGGACAAGTCGCTGCGGCTGAGCGAGCTGCTGAAGCGGCGCGGCATCCGGCACGAGCTGCTCAACGCCCTGCCGGAGCACGCGGCCCGCGAGTCGGAGATCGTGGCGCAGGCTGGCCGCATCGGCTCCGTGACGATCGCCACCAACATGGCCGGCCGCGGCACCGACATCATCCTGGGCGGCAACCCGGAGACGATGGCCTGGGCGGTGCTCAAAAACAAGTACGCCTCGCGGCTGGACGTGCCGGAGGACGAGTGGAAGCGGACGGTCGAGGACATCGAGCAGAAGGAGAAGATGAAGGAGCAGGGCCGGGTGGTGGCCGAGATGGGCGGCCTGCACATCATCGGCACCGAACGGCACGACGCCCGCCGCATCGACAACCAGCTCCGCGGCCGCGCCGGCCGGCAGGGCGACCCCGGTTCCAGCCGCTTCTACCTGTCGCTGGACGACGACCTGATGCGCATCTTCGCTCCCGAATGGGTGAAGCGGCTCCTGACCATGCTCGGCATGGAGGAGGGCCAGGCCATCGAGGATCGGATGGTGTCGCGGCGCATCGCGGCGGCCCAGAAGAAGGTCGAGGAGCGCCACTTCGACAGCCGCAAGAACCTTCTCGAATACGACGAGGTGATGGACAAGCAGCGCAAGGACGTGTACGGCTTCCGCCAGGCCGTCCTGGACGGGGCCAACTGCAAGGTCCGCATCATGGACATGCTGGTCAAGCAGACGAAGCTGAACGTCGAGCGCTTCATGGACCGGGACTACGGGGCCGAGTGCTTTGCGGAGTTCGCATCGCGGCGCCTGGGCGTGGACTTCGACGCGGCCGACTTCTACCGCTGCGACTACGAGATGGCCGACAAGAGCGCCCACGACAAGGCGGTGCGGGCGGTCGAGACGCGGGTGCAGGACGTGATCGACGAGAACCTCGGCGGCGAGGACGCCAAGGAATGGAACTGGCAGGCGCTGGCGCATCAGGTCAACACGCAGTGGGGCCTCTCAACGAACGACCGCGAGCTGAAGAAGATCGGCAAGGACGCGCTGTCGGAATCGCTGCGCGAGAAGGCGCTGGCGGCGACGGCGGCCATCGACCTGGCCGAGGGCAAGGACTTCCTGAAAGAGGACTGGGGCCGGCGAGCAGTGTGCGACTGGGCGCGTCTGAAATTCAACATCAAGCTGGCGCCGGAAGAGCTGGCGGGCAAGACCGAGGGCCAGACGACCGAGCTGATCCATGCCCGCGTGGTGGAGCTGTACCGGCAGCGCGAGATCGCGTTTCCGGTGATGGCGGCGATGGCGCGGTTCATGTCGGATCGCCCCGCGCAGGGCGGCGGCCAGCGCTACAACCGCGAGGGCGTGTACCACTGGGCCTGCATGCGCTTCCCGTCTGTGACGTTCAACGAGGAGGATTTCCGCACCGAATCGCGGGCGAAGCTGCTGGAGAAGATGATGGAGGCCAGCCGGGCGTCGTACCCGGCGCGGAGCCAGGAGGCGATCGACGAGAAGCTGGAGGAGGCGTTCAGCGGTACGAAGACCTCGGAGGCGGAGGACGCGAAGGAGCTGGCCGACTGGGCGCGGGCCGAGTTCGGGCTGGAGGTCGCGGAGAAGGACCTGACGGGCGTGTCGCAGGAGAAGGCGCGGGACGTGCTGTGGAACGCTTTTGACGCACGCTATCGGCCGGAGATGCGGCGGATGGAGCGGAGCCTGCTGCTGAACCACCTCGACCGGGCCTGGAAGGACCACCTGTACACGATGGACCACCTGCGTTCGGGCATCGGCCTGGTCGGCTACGCGCAGGAGGACCCGAAGATCAAGTACAAGCAGGAGGGCCAGAAGGAATTCAAGTCGATGTGGGAGGCGATGGAGGACAAGGTGACGGACACGGTCTTCCGCATCGAGGAGACGGAGGCGTTCCAGGAATCGGTGTGGGTGATCGGGGCGACGCGCCACGACGCGGCGCCGCGGGTGACGGCGGGGGCGGCGACGACGAACGGGGCGAGCGACAAGAAGCCGGAGCCGATCCGCAACCGCAAGGAAAAGGTCGGCCGCAACGACCCGTGCCCGTGCGGCAGCGGCAAGAAGTACAAGAATTGCCACATGCGCGAGGCGGCGGTGTGACGATTGCAATTCAAGCCACAGAGGTCACAGAGAACACAGAGATAAAGACCGGCGAATTCCTCTGTGTTCTCTGTGACCTCTGTGGCTAGTTTCTTTTGTCCACATTCGGGAAAGGATTCCCATGCGTTGGCTGCTGGACGCGCTCTATCTCACCGCCCTGACGACCTTGTCGCCGTGGCTGGCCTACCGCGCGATCCGCACCGGCCGCTACCGCCGGGGCCTCGCCGCCAAGCTGTTCGGCCTTTCGCGCTCTCCCCTCCCGTCCGGCCGCCCCGTCTGGTTCCACGGCGTGAGCGTCGGCGAAATCCACCTTTTGCGACAGGTCATTGCGGCCTTCCGGCGCCGCCGGCCCGACCTGCCGTGCGTCGTCTCCACGACGACGGACGCCGGTTACGACGAGGCGCGGCGCTGCTTCCCCGACCTGGCCGTTTTCTTCTACCCCTTCGACTTCTCCTGGGCGGTCGGCCGGACGCTGCGCCGGCTCGATCCGGCGCTGGTGGTGCTGGCGGAGGGCGAGATATGGCCGAACTTCCTTCTTGCGGCCCGGCGATGCGGCGTCCCGGTCGCCGTGGTCAACGGCCGCCTCAGCCCGCGAAGCGCCGCCCGCTACCGCCGGCTGCGGTGGGCGACGGCCCCGCTGTTCCGCTGCATCGACCTCTACGCCGCCCAGACGGAGGAGTACGCCGAGGCCGTCCGGTCGCTGGGCGCACCGCCGGATCGCGTCCACGTCACCGGATCGGTAAAGTATGATGGGGCGGCCGGCGACCGGCGCAACCCGCGCACCGAGGAGTTGCGCCGGCTGCTGAGCGTGTCGGCTGACGATCTCGTTTGGGTGGCCGGCAGCACGATGGCGCCGGAAGAAGAGATCGTAATGGGTTTTTATCAGCGGGTGCATTTGGCGCATCCGAACCTGCGTCTGTTCCTGGCGCCGCGGCAGCCGGATCGGTTCGACGAGGCGGCGGAGGCGCTGCGCCGGGCCGGCGTGCCGTTCGTGCGACGGACTTCCCTGACCGCGCCGCCGGATCGCGGTGCGGTGGTCCTGGTGGACACGATCGGCGAACTCGGCGCATTATGGGGTCTGGCGGACGTGGCGTTCGTGGGCGGCAGCCTGGACGGGCGACGCGGCGGTCAGAACATGATCGAGCCGGCGGCCTACGGGTCGGCCGTGGTTTTCGGGCCACACGTCTGGAATTTCAAGGAGCCGGCTCGTCGGCTGATCGAGTGTGGGGCGGCGCGGCAGGTGCGGGACGCGGCGGAACTGGAGGCGGCGATTCAGGCACTGCTCGGCGACGCGATGGAACGGTCGCGGATGGGGTCGGCGGCGCGGGCCTTCGTACAACAGCAGCAGGGGGCGACGGAAGCGACGGTGCGGCTGCTGGACGAGTTGCTGACGGGACGGCGGGGGCGCACGGCGGCCGCATGAGGGCCGCCCACGCCGACGATCCAACTACTGCTCCGTCAATCTTCACTTGACAGGCAGCCGCATTCGCCAGAATGCGGCTGCGGCGGTGAAATCCCCGCATTCTGGCGAATGCGGCTACGAACTCACCCGTCAAATGACGTTGGACGGACCACTACGGTGCCTTCTCCACCTGTAGGTCAATCCCTGAGAAATGTTCGTGGTCGCTGTCGGTGTTGAGCGTCTCCACGCGCAGCAGATAGAGGCCAGGCTCCGTGATCTTGAAGGCCACGCGCGAGCCGACCCGGCACTCGGGCTTGAAGTTCATCGTGAACTTGCCGTCCGTCACCGTCCCCTTCGTCAGGTCCGGCAGGTTCTTCTGGCCGAGCTTATCCTCGCGGACGACGTAGTAGCGAACCGTCACGTCCTTGATGACGCCGTGCGGGTAGGTGTTGGTCAGCACGAATTGCAGCACCAGCGGCTCGCCGGCTTGGACCTTGGCGACTGGCCGGTCGTTGAAGCCCCCCGCCGGCGGTTCCTTGTCCGCGTTGGCGCTGACCGAGTCGCCGTCCGCGCCCGTCACCGGGTCGATGTGGATCAATTCCAGGTCGATCCGGGCGTGTTCCGCGCGGGCCGATAGCGGCCACGCGGCCAGGGCCAGGATGGCGAACAGCCACAACACTCTCATCCCAGGTCCTCCTCAATCCAAACCCTTGCTGGCGCGTCGGGCTGGTAGAAAAAGCCTCTTCTTAATGGACCTTCACGTCGATCGCGGCGAAATCCTCATGGTCGGCCAGCCCCGCCACGGCGCCGATGGTTTCCAGGCGCAGCAGGTAGCAGCCCGCTTCCTCGATCGTAAAGCTCAATTCGCCCTCGTTTTTGTCGCCGGGGCCGAAGTCCATCGTCAGGGCGCTCTCGGCCACGACGCCCTTGTCCAGCTTCGGCTTGGCTTTCTGGCCGGCCGTCTCCTCCTTGACCGCGAAGAAGTGGACCGTGACGTTGGCGATCTTGGCCGAGGGGTCGGTCCCGCTCATCTTCCATTTCACGGTGACGCGGTCGCCGGCCTTGATCTCCAGGACGCCTCGCTCCTGCGTCGTGAGGTCCGGGGCGGCCGATTCGGCGTGGGCCGTCTTATTCGCCTTACCGGATCGCACTTCTAGATCAATGGTGAACGGCTCCGCGGCGGCGGCGGCGGCCAGTCCGGCAAGAGCGGCCAACCCAAGGAGGAAGCGCGACATGACGGCCTTTCGGAGCGAGGGAAGGAAGCACCGGCGGGAATTCCAACAGTCTCATGGTGCGGGGTCGGCCGACCCGGTGCAAGAGAAAAAAGCGTGGCGCGGCCGATTTCTTGCGATAAGATCAGGCGGCCCTCCGGGAGAGACGCACGCATGGGCCACGACCCGCTCGACCCGAACGCCCCCGGCCTGCAACGGCACTTCGGCCTGCTGCACGCGACCGCGCTCAACATCAGCATGATCGTCGGCGCGGGCGTCTTCATCACCATCCCGCTCATGCTCGGCAAGCTGCCGGGACCGTACGCTCTGCTCGGCTGGGTCGCCGCCGGCGGCCTGATCCTCGTGGACGGCCTGTTCTGGGGCGAACTCGGCGCGATGTTCCCCGGCTCAGGCGGTTCGTACCTCTACCTGCTCGAATCGTACGGCCGGCGCCGCTGGGGCCGGCTGATGGCCTTCCTGTTCAGCTGGCAGTTCCTCATCAGCGGCCCGCTGGAACTCGGCTCGGGCCTTATCGCCATCGCCGTGTTCTCCAACGCCTTCCACCCCGCCTACCAGGCCTTCAATGAATACTGGACGTGGAAACTCCCCTTCACGCCGGACGGCGGTCTGGGCCTGACCGTCAGCCCCGCGCGGTTCATCGCCGTCGGCGTCGGCGTCGTGATCGTACTGCTGCTTTACCGCCGCATGAAGACCATCCGCTGGCTGACGGTGACGGTCTGGGTGGGCGTCCTGGCGGTGATCGCCTGGATTTTGGTGGAAGGCGCCTTGCGCTTCGATCCCAGCGTCGCGTTCGACTTCTCCGGCGCCGCGGCCGGCTTTCCCGGCAACTTCAGCGACGGGCTGGGCGGCGCGATGATCCTGGCGATGTATTCGTACCTCGGCTACTACAACGTCTGTTACATCGGCGAAGAGGTGCGCAACCCCGGTCGGACCATCCCGCGCTCCATTCTGCTGAGCGCGGCGGCGGTGTGCGTGCTGTTCGTCGGCCTGCACCTGGCAATGCTCGGGGTCGTCTCCTGGCGCGACGTGCCGACCACTTCCCCAGCGGTGGACGCCTACAACCTGCCGGCGGAGTTCATGCGGCGCGCTCACGGCGACTGGGCGGCCGTCGTCGTCACGGCGTTCCTGATCTGGAGCTGTTTCGGCTCCGCCTTCGCGGGGCTGCTGGGCTACTCGCGCGTGCCCTACGCGGCGGCCCGGCACGGCCACTTCTTCTCGCTCTTCGGCCGCGTTCACCCGCACCGCCGCATCCCGCACGTCGCGCTGCTCCTGGTCGGCGCCCTGACGCTTTTCTGGACATTCTTCGACCTGGGGAGCGTCATCAACGCGCTCATCGCCACGCGCATCCTGGAGCAGTTCATCGGCCAGATCGTGGGCGTGGTCCTGCTGCGGCGGCTCCAGCCGAACCGGCCGCGCCCGTTCCGCATCTACCTCTACCCGATCCCGTGCGGGTTGGCGCTGGTGGGCTGGCTGTACATGTACGTGTCGGCGGGTCCGTGGTTCATCGCGTTCGGCTTGGCAACGCTGCTCGCCGGCGGACTGGTCTTCCTGGTGTGGACGTGGCGGACGCGGCAATGGCCCTTCGGCGACGCGGCGGAAGGGGAGGAACCCGGCGGAACGGACGAGCCGAAACGAGAAGGCCACGGGTAAAAAGGACGGCCTTTTCCCGTGGCCTGAATTGGACGTAAGGAGTCGGGGCGACAAGACGGCTATTGCTCTTTTATGTCCGGAGTTCGATGCGGCCTCGATCGCGAATGGTCGGAGCGGTGAGGGGGACGAAGAAGCCCTCCAGGAAGACCGTCGGCCGGACGGCGACGATCGGCAGGCCGGACCACGCGAGCGCCTGCTCGCTCGCCACTTTCGACTGCGTCTTTTTCCTTGGGCCGGCGTTACTCCGTGGCGGGCTCGCCTCCATCGGGCCGGCAGACGGCGAGGCGGCGACGCAAGAATTCTCGATCGGCGCGGGCCGTGGTAAAGCGAAGGGCTTCCCGCCAGGCGCGCTCGGCGGCGGAGTGTCGGCCGAGGCGGAAATGGAGCTCGCCGATCACCGTGTGCCAACCGGGATAACGGGCGGGAACGCTTTCCGGAAGAACGGCGGCCAGGCGCTCGAGGCCGGCTTGCGGGCCGTGCAGGTAAGCTTCGGCGACCGCGCGGTTGAGGGAGTGCAGCGGCGACGGCGCGATGCGATCGAGCGTGTCGTACAATTCGGCGATCCGTCGCCAATCGGTGTCGGCGAAGGTCGGCGCGCGGCAGTGCTCCCAGGCGATGCCGGCTTCCACGTGATAGCGCGTCAGCTCGTCGCCGGCGGCTGACCTGGCGAGCCACGCCATGCCTTCACGCACGTCGCTCCAGTTCCAGGCGGAGCGATCCTGTTCCTCGAGCAGAACGATGGCGCCGTCGAGAGCGACGCGCGCGTCGAAGCGGGCCCCGTGGAAGCACATCAGCGCGAGCAAGGCATGTACCGCCGGGACGTCGCCGACGGGATGGGCGGCGAGCATCCGCGCCAGCCGGCGGGCCTCATCGCACAGGTCGCGGCGGATCGGCATGTCGCCATGGGTGACGTGGCAGCCCTGACTGAAAAGGAGATAGACGACCGCGAGGACCGCGTCCAGCCGAGCGCAAAGCTGGGCCGCGGCCGGCGTGTCAAAATCCACGTCCAGCTCGCGCAGCCGATCCCGCGCCCGCTCGATCCGCTTCTGGACGTTGGCGTCGGTGGTGAGCAACGCGCGGGCGATCTCCGCGGTGCTGAAACCGCAGAGCGTCCGCAGCGCGAGGGCGACGCGGGATTCGGCCGGCACCGCTTCGTGGCAGCAGACGAAGAGCAGGCGAAGCGGTTCGTCGCCGATCTCGTCGGCGAAATGCGCTTCGAGCGGCGACGATTCCCGCTCGGCGTCTTCGGCCAGGCGCGGCAAGGCCTGGGCGTGGGTTCGCTCCCGCCGCAGCGCGTCGATCGCCAGGTTGCGGGCGGTGCGGTAGAGCCAGCCGGCCGGGTCTTCGGGCACGCCGCGCCGAGACCAGGTTTCCAGGGCCTGCACGAGCGCGGCTTGAACGACGTCCTCGACGAGGTCGAGCCGGCGCACGCCGAGCGACCGGGTCAGCACGGCGCACGAGCCGGCCGAACTCGTGGCGAAAAAAGTGCTCCACCAGCGCGCGCGGTTCGCTCATGCGTAGCCGGCCAATTCGCGGATCTCCTCGTGCCGTCCGCCGCATCGATTCATCCGCGAGACAGCGGCACAGGCAGGAACAGCTTCAATGGGTCTGTAGTGCGCCCCTGAAATGAGACCACCAAGGCACGTTGCCTATGGTACAGTCGTCACGATCAACGGCGATCTTCTTCGCCTCCCGCCTCCCGGCCTCAGCCCCGGTGAAGGCCGGGAGGCGGGAGGGGAAGAAGATCGTTGGAGAGCCATCAGGCGGGTTGCTGGCTCCGCCACTGCTGCTCGAACTCGGCCGGCGTCAGGTAGCCCAGCGCCGAGTGAATGCGCTTGTGGTTGTACACGGCGTCCAGGAAGCGCCCGAGCTGGCGCAAGGCGTCGACATAGTCGAGGTACTCCGACAGATCGACTTCCTCCTCTTTGATGGTCCGCATCAGCCGCTCGGCGAAGCCGTTCTCGCGCGGCTCGCCCACGGCGGCCATGCTGACCCGCGCCCCGACGCCTTGCAGTCGTTGCACGTAGCCGTCGGCGGCGTACTGCACGCCTTGGTCGGAGTGGTGGATCTGGGGGCGGCCGCGGGCCAGCGCCCGCTCCAGGGCCGTGAGCGTCAGGCCGCCGTCGAGGCCACGGCCGAGATGCCAGCCTCGGATCAAGCGCGTAAAGACATCCATAACCACCGCCAAGTAGACGAAGTCGCGTCGGAGGCGGATATAGGTGATGTCGGCCACCCACACCTGGTCAGGCCGCACGACCTCGAGCGTCTCCACCAGGTTGGGCCAACGCGGGAAATCGTGGTTGCTGTCGGTGGTTCGCTTGCGTCGGACAGGCGCCGCGCCGTGGAGGCCGAGGTCGGCCATGACGCGACGGACCCGCTTGGCGTTGACGTCCCAGCCCTCGCGGCGGAGCATGGCGGTCAGTCGGCGGTAGCCGTAGGTGGGCCACTCGCCGGCCAGGCGGGTCAGGGCCTCACGCAGCGGGGCGTCCTGCTCGCCGGGGTCGGCGGGCGAGCGGTACAGTTGGCAGCGTGGGAAGTCGAGCAGGCGGCAGACCAGCCGCGCCGGGTAGTGTTGGGTCAGGCTCATGACGACCTCCCTGCGGCGTTGGCCAGTCCATTCATGAGCCTGGAGGCTTTTTTTAGGATCTCCAGCTCCAGGGCCTGGCGGCCGACCAACTGCTCCAGGTCGGCGATGCGTTGGCGTTCCTGGCTGCGCTGCTCGTCGGCCTGGAAGACGAGCGGGAGGCGTTCGAGGAAGGCGTCCTTCCACAGGACGAGGAGCGAGGCGCTGAACTGGTGCAAGCGGCACAGTTCGGCCTGGGAACGCTCTCCGCGGAGCAGGTCGAGGACCACCTGGGCTTTGAACTCGGGCGTGAAGCTGCGTCGTGCGCGTCGAGGCATGATTCAGAGACTCCCTCCGGGGCCAGTACTTCATATCGTACTGGTCTCACCCGAGGGGCGCACTGCACCCACTCGGCTCGCGGACTTGAAGCAATGCATCGATCCCGAAACCGCCGGCAATCCGTGTTCGGACGAAAAGCGGGTGCGTTCGCGGTTGCGTGCGTTGTCGAAGAAGTTGGACCGCCGCGCCTGTGCCACGACGATCGGTCGTTTGCTGCGTGCGCAAAAGTACGGGCTGCGGAGCCATCGCAACGTGCTGCACACGGGCAAGCAGCATGCGGAGCGCGATCGGCAATTCCGCTGCATCGCCGAGCAACGCAAGGATTTCCGCCCCAGGGGCGATCCACGGATCAGTGCGGATACGAAGAGCAAGGAACTCATCGGTCGGTTCAAAAACCCAGGCCAAGCGTGGCGTCGGGAAGCGGACAAGGTTAATGACCATGACTTTCCCGGAGACGCGAAAGGCCGTGCGACGCCGTATGGCATCTGCGATCCGGAACGCAACGCGGGCCACGTGTGCGTGACGACCTCGCGCGACACTCCCGAGTTGGCCGTCGATTCCATCCAAGACTGGTGGGGCAGGTTCTTAAAGCCTATCCCAAAACCACCGTCGATCATGACGATTCTCGTCAAATTGGTGATGTTTCGACGGTTTTGGGATAGGCTCTTAGAACAACGGCAGGCCGGAGGGCCGATGAAGGCGACTCGGTCGCCAGTGCATCGTGTCGCGGAAGGAATTCGGCGGCTTCGGATCTGCGGGCATTTCTATTGTTGCCTGACAATTTCCGCAAATAGCCTGTTGAACGACAATAGAAATGTCCGGTCTTAACGCAATAGAAATGTCCTCCTTGGTCAGGCCAAGGAGGAGCCATGTCTATCGGCGTGCTTTCCACAGACCGGATCGCTATGAGTCAGAAGGAACGCGATGTCCTCAGGGTCCTGCACTCGGTGCAGAGCGGCCAGCGGACGCAGGCCGAGGCGGCCCGGCTGCTCGGCCTGTGCGTCCGCCAGGTCCGACGCATCCAATGCAAGCTGGAGGCCGAAGGCGACGCCGCCCTCGTGCACGGCCTGCGCGGCCGGCCCTCCAACCACCGGCCCGACCCCGCCTTCCGCCGGGCCGTGCTGGCGGCCTACCGCACCCGCTACGCGGACTTCGGCCCCACCTTCGCCGCCGAGAAGCTGGCCGGGGAGGGCCTGACGGTCGGCCCGCAGACGCTGCGCCGCTGGCTGATCGCCGAGGGGCTGTGGCAACGCAAGCGTCGCCGCGACCCGCACCGCAGCCGCCGGCCGCGCCGGGCCTGCTTCGGGGAGCTGGTTCAGATGGACGCCTCGGTGCATGACTGGCTGGAGGGCCGCGGCGAGGAGATGGTCCTGATCGGCATGATCGACGACGCCACCAACCGCACCCTGGCGCGCTTCTACCCGGCCGGCACGGTCGAGGCGCATATGGACCTGGCCGGCCGCTGGCTGCGGCGTTTCGGCCGGTCGGTGGCGTTGTACACCGACCGGCACAGCATCTTCGAGCCGCAGGACAAGGGCCGCGCCCTGCCCGACGCGGAGACGCAGTTCGGGCGGGCCCTGCGGGAGCTAGGCATCGAGCTGATCCGGCGCACAGCCCGCAGGCCAAGGGCCGCGTCGAGCGGTCCTTCGGCACGGCCCAGGACCGCTGGGTCAAGGAGCTGCGCCTGGCGGGCGTGACGACGCTGGCGGGGGCCAACGCCGTGCTGGAGCGGCTGCTGCCGACGCACAACCGCCGCTTCGTCAAGCCGGCGCGCCAGGCGGCCGACGGGCACCGGCCGCTGGGTCCGGGTCACGACCTGGCGGCGATCCTGAGCATCCAGGAGGGGCGGGTGGTGTCCAACGACTACACGGTGCGCTTCCGCAACCGCTTCTACCAGTTGCTGCCGCCGGTGCATGCGGGGGAGCGGGGCGGTCGGGTGGTGATCGAGCTGCGCCTGGACGGGAGTATGGCGATCCGCTTCCG
Source organism: uncultured Planctomycetaceae bacterium (assembly GCA_963823075.1). GTDB lineage: Bacteria > Planctomycetota > Planctomycetia > Gemmatales > Gemmataceae > UBA4732. The sequence continues at coordinate 181,444 of CAWGKE010000007.1, read as the reverse complement.
GGGCAAGTACCTGAAGTACCGCGAGATCCCGCCGGGTTGCGGCCCTGGGGGCTCCGCCCCCAGACCCCCGGAGTTTAACGCATCGGCGGCCGACGCCAGCGGGGGAAAAGCGAACCGGGACCCCTCTTCGGGGTCCCGGTCGCCTGGCGTACAGCCGACCGACGGGCGCTCGGGTCGCACTCCTGCGGAGCCCTATCCTCCCGACGGCGGGGCGGACGATAACAAGAAGGGGCCACACCGTCCAGCCGAGGACCACCCGTGGAGGAAGCCGTTCAAGCGGAAGAAGTGACAACGTCCGGACACCGGACATTTCTACTGTCGCCGAAATGCGGACATTTCTATTGTTGCCTGACAAATTTCCGCAAATAGCCTTGCTCCCTAGCCGGATTCGATTTAACCTTTACCATCGCATCCTGGCAGCCGTTCCCGCGCGCGCCGCAATCCGACGATGCAGCCAGCGGCGGCGAACGCGGCCCTCGCACCAGGCCCCTCACCCCTCTCCGCCTGAGGGGGACAGACGTGGAGTGAGGTGCGGAACGGCGATGGATACGGGAGCAGCGATTGGAATGGCCAACGGCGTGGATCTTCCCGGTCTTCCCCCGGAAGACGATTTTCGTCGTCTGATGGAGCGCGTGCGGGCCGGCTGTCCCGACGCGGCGAAGGAAGTGTGCAGCCGTTACGGCGGCCACATCCGCGTCACCGTCCGCCGACGCCTGCACCAGCGGATGCGCCGCCGATATGACTCGCTCGATTTCCTGCAGGACGTCTGGGTTTCATTCTTCAGCGGCCCGCTGGACGAGTATGATTTTAACGACCCCCAATTGCTTATTAAGTACCTGTCCGACCTGGCCTTTCGCAAGGTGACGGACGAGTACCGCCGGAGCTTCCGCTCCAAGAAGCATGACGTCAGCCGCGAGCAGTCGCTCGAGGCGACGGGCCGCGAGGGCGGGAAGCCCCTGGACCCGCCGGTGCGCGGCCCGACGCCGAGCCAGGTGGCGATGGCCAACGAACGGTGGGAGCGCCTCCTCGACGGCCAGCCGAACCGATACCGGCTCGTACTGGACATGCTCCGTCTGGGGTACACCCACATGGAAATCGCCGAACGCACGGGCGTGCATCCGAAAGTGGTTCAGCGTCTGCTAACCAAGATGGCCCAACGACGGGACCTCCAATGATCACTACGCGGCAAGCCCTATCCCTCCGCGGCGAGGCGAAGGCGATCGTGGAGGAGTGGCACCGCGGTGCGCCGCCGGACGCGCAGGCGGCCCTCGCCCGGCGGCCCGAGCTGCGCGGGGTGAAGTCCCTGGTGGAAGACCTGGCCTATGAGGAGTATTGCCTGCGCTGCGACGCCGGAGAGGCGCTCGACCTGGACGCTTTTTGCGACCGCTTTCCGACGTTCCGGGCGTCGATTCACCGGATGCTGGCGAACCACCGGTCCATGGCGAATTACGCGCCCCTTCTGGCCGAGGCGCCGGCCGTGCGCTGGCCGGAGCCGGGCGAGCGGCTCGCTGACCTGATGGTGCTGCGCGAGCTGGGCCGCGGAGGGTTCGCCCGCGTCTACCTGGCGCTCGAGGAGTCCACCGGGGCGCGGCCCGTCGCGGTCAAGTTCTCGCCGGAAGGCGACGCCGAAGCGCGGACGATGGGCCGCCTCGCCCATCCGAACATCGTCCCCGTCCTGTCGGCCCGCTTCGAGGAAACCGTTGGGCTGACCGCGGTGTGCATGCCCTTCCTGGGCGCCGCCACGCTGATCGACTTGCTCGATGGGGCCTATCCGACGCCGGACGCCGCGCCGCCGCGCGAGGCGGCGGTGATCCACGAGGCGATCCGCTCCGCGGCCCGTTCCGACGACCCGCCGCCCTCCGTGGTGGCATGGTCTGAGACCATGCCACAACCGGGAAACCGCTCCCTTACGGTCGCGGCTCGGACAATCGAAGACGGCTTGTACGCGGACGCCGTGGCCCGCATCGCCTGGCAGTTGGCCGACGCCCTGGCCTTCCTTCACAAGGAAGGTGTGGTCCACCGCGACCTCAAACCGTCCAACGTCCTGCTGCGGCCGGACGGTCAAGCGCTCCTGCTCGATTTCAACCTCTCCGCCGACGCCCGCGCGGCCGGCCCGCGCCTGGGCGGCACCCTGCCGTACATGGCACCGGAGCAGCTGCGGGCGCTCCTTCAGCTGGAAGCCGGCGAAGCGCTCGATGGCCGCATGGACTTGTTCGCCCTCGGGGTGATGCTGTACGAATTGCTGACCGGCAAGCATCCGTTCGGAGCGCCGCCGGCCGGGCAACCGCCGGCGGAAGCGGGGCCGGCGCTGCTGGAACGGCAACGCCGGGGTTGCCCGCCCCTGCGCATCCTCAACCCCGCGGTGGACGGCGACTTGGCTGGCCTGATCGAACGCTGTCTCGCGTTTGACCCGGCTGGCCGGCCGGCGTCCGCCGCCGACCTGGCCGTTGGCCTGCGCCGTCATTTGGCGGCGCCGGCGCGGCTGCGCCGCTGGGCCGCGCGCCGGCCGCTGGTCGCCGCCGCCGCTGCGGGGCTGCTGCTGCTGGCGGTCGGCGGGACGGCGAGCGAGATCGCGCCGCAGCCGACCGCGGACGTGCGGGACTACAACCGCGGCCGGGCCGACTATTTCGATGGCGACTACGATCGTGCGGAGGAGTATTTCAACCAGGCCGTGCAGGATTGCCCGACCGACCCCAGGCCGCGGAAGTATTATCTGGCCCGTGCGGCGGCGGCCATGCGCCGCGGGGAAGCGTCCGGCGACAACGGCCAATTCGCCACCGCCATCGTGGACCTGCGAGAGGCCCTCAAACAGCAATCCGACGGCGCGACGCTGGCCCTGACGGGGTACTGCACCAGCCAGACCGGGTACAACAGCGAGGCCATCCTCTGGTACGACCGGGCCGTGAAGGCAGGCTTCGAGTCGGCCGGCCTCTACAACGACCGCGGCTTCGACTGTTTGCAACTCCACAAGTTGGACGAGGCCGCGCAGGATTTTGGCCTCGCCCTCCGGCTGGACCCCACCCTGCAACCGGCCGTCGTCAACCAGGCCAAGCTGCTGCTTGGCCGCCGTTCGACCGTCAACTCGCCGCCGTTGCCCGATTCCCTGATGACGCAAATGAAGCAGGCGGTGGAGACGGGACCAGGCTCCCAGGAACTTTATCTCACCGGCGCCCGCGTGTTCGCGACGGCGGCCCACGAACGCCAGCCCGGCGACCCCAAAGTCTTCACGGCCCTGGCGCTGGTCTGCGTTCAGAAGGCGGTGGACTGCGGAGTGGACCCCCAACAGGCAGCCCGAATCAAAGCGGTTTCAGCAGTGCTCCAGCCCTTGAAAGAATACCAGACCTTGCTGGACACGCCTCCACGGCCCGCCGGCCCTGTGCCCCAGCGACCCCTCATCGATCCGGCCCCGTACCACCCGGAATAACGGGAACAGCCTATACCACTTCGCTTCGCTCCTTGCTCCTCGTCGCTCCTCGTTCCCAAACTCTGTTTGGGAACGGGAGACTGCGAAACTCTGTTTCGCGTCTTGTCCGCGCGCGGGACGCGAAACGGAGTTTCGCGGCGGGCGTTCCCAAACAGGAGTTTGGGAAGAGGAGAAACACGATTTCGCCACAAGTCCCAAGCCAATCACTTCTTGCGGCTTACGCCGAGGCCTCGCTGCCGATTGGGCGCCCTCCCCTCTCGGCCTCGCCGAAAAAAATCTTGAGAAAATCTCCAAAATTCATGTCCAGTAACTGCCCCCAATTTCGATTTAAGAAAACATCGTTTCCGCGCGGCGGCGCATAGTTGCGTCCGCACCCGTCCGTCACGGCCCGGTTTCCCCGTCCAGAACGGGGCGAGTTCCGGTTCGCGCGGTCGGGCGCGCCCAGGCGGTTTACCCCGATGGTGCCCCAGATGAGGTGGACTTCACATGCTGGGTTTCTCCCCCCGTTCGCGCTCCCATCCTGCCCTCCCCCAGCGTCGGGGGAGGGTTGGGAGGGGGACCAAGGCCTCTTCCTTCCGCCCGAACCTGGAAGAACTCGAGCCGCGCAACTGCCCCTCGACCATCTCCCTGTCGATGACCCCTCCGACGGCGGGCAGCAAGCAGGTCGCGCTTTCCGGGCAGGTGACGAACACGTCCTCCCCGGGCGGCCTCACCGTGCTTCTGAGTGGGGTGGTGGGGGGGACGGCGACGACCGACGCCAACGGGAATTTCACTGCGACCCTGACCGCGTCGGGGCAAGGCGCCGCCTACGCCGCCACGTCGGACGGCCAGTCCAACATCGCCCAGGTCGCGGTGACGGACCCCGGCACGGTGATCGACGACTTCGGGGCCATCACGGGAACGAGCAACATCTTCACCTTCTCGGGCCACGTCCAGGGGGGCTACCAGGGCGAGGTGGTGAACTTCGGTGGACTCAAGGACCTGGAGGGACAATCGGCCACGGTGGACGCCAACGGCGAATTCAGCTTGACCGTCCAGCTGGACGGCAAAACGGACGACGAGGGGGACGCCTATGCCCAGGCGACCGACGCCTGGGGAGTGCAATCCAACGAGGCGTCCTACTGGATAACCCAGTCCTACTCGTCGGGGAACCAATTGAATCCATGAATCCCCCACGCTCCCCTGCCTCGGCGGGCGAAGCGTCCAACCTGAAAGAGATGGCAGTCATGAGTTTTCCGCATAACGCCCTGCAAGCCTTCGCCGACCGCATGCGCTGCGGCGACGCCCCGCCGCATCAGGTCCGCGAGAAGCTGGAAGCCAGCCTGGTCCCGATCGTGCGGCGCGTCCTGCGCACGGGCGCCGGCCTGCCCCAGCTGGTCCAGTGGGTCCGCAGGACCCTGCCGCAGTTGGAGGATGGCCAGGACCGCACTGGGTCGCTCGACCCCGACCGCGCCGCGCCGCCGCTGGCCCGGCTGTTGTGCGCGACGCTGCTGCGTCGCCCGCCCGCCCGCCCCGCGCTGGCCATCGACACGGTGGTCGGCGTGTGAAAGATCGTGGTGCGTGGTGCGTGAAAGGGAACGCTGCGTGTTCTCTCACACCACGCGCAAGGCGCCAGAGGTGGGCGGCAGGACGCCGCCGTCCACGCCGTCTTGTGAACCCCCCGATGCGGTCCCGCCCGGATCGGGAGGGATGAGACGACGCCGAATGGGATCACCGCGGTGGAGGGCCCCACGACCATGGGGATCGGAGAAGCGGCATTCCGTGCCTTGGCCGACGCCACGGACGACTGCGTTTTCCTTACCGACCGGCAGGGGCGCTACCTGGCGGTCAATCGCGGTTTCGCGCGCTGGGTGGGCCTGCCGGAGGACGAGGTTCTCGGCCGCACCGGATCCGACCTTTGGCCCTCGTTTTTCTCGGAAACCGAGGCGCCCGGCCATCGGCTGGCCCTGAACGGCGAGCGGGTCGAGCGCGAGGAACTGCGGCCGCGCGACGGCGGGACGCGCACGGTGTATACGCTGCGCACGGCGGTGCGCGACGACCACGGCGCCGTTTGCGGCGTCCTTGGCGTCTTCCGCGACGTGACGGACGAGGATGCCCGAGATGACGCCCGCCGCCGGTCGGCGAAGATGGAACTCGTCGGCCGGCTGGCCGGCGGCGTCGCGCACGACTTCAACAACTTGCTGACGGCGGTCCTCGGCCACCTGGAGCTGCTGCGCAACGAGGTTCCGGCGGAAGGCCCGCATCAGGAACTGCTGGCGGCCGTCGAAAAGGCGGCCGCCCAGGCGGCCGCTCTGAGCCAGAACCTGCTGGCCTTCCTGCGCAAGGAGCCGCGCGAACCGCAGCCGGTCGATTTGAACGCTGTCGTCGAACAGATCACCTCCCTGCTGCGGCGGACCATCGACCCGCGCATCCAGATCCTTGTCCACCTCCTGCCGTCCCTGCCGCCCCTGGACGCGGTCGCCACGCAGATCACCCAGCTGTTGCTCAACTTGTGTTTGAATGCACGGGACGCCATGCCGCGCGGCGGCCGGTTGTGGGTGGAGACGGCGGTGGAGGTCTTGGACGCGGATCGCGTCCACCTGCACCCGCTCCGCCGGGCCGGCGCGTTCGTCCGCCTGCGCGTGGCGGACACCGGCGAGGGCATGCCGCCGACCGTGCGGGCGCGGCTGTTCGAGCCGGCCTTCACGACCAAACCGCCGGGCCGCGGCAACGGTCTGGGACTGACCATCGTTCAGCAGATCGTGGAGCAGCACCACGGCTGGATCGAGTGCGTCAGCACCGTCGGCGAAGGGACGTGCTTCGACGTGTACCTGGCGCTCACCGACGCCGCGCGCGAGGCCGAAATCGGGGCGCTGTAGTCCCTCGTTGTCGGGCCGGCGTACAATGGCGTTGGGCTTCCCCTGTCCCCGCGCCGAGGCGCATCGTGGAACGCACGCCGCCATTCGAGCAACGCCTGCTCGGCCAGACCCTCGCCGGCAAATACAAGCTGGTGGAGGTGCGGGCCGGCGGCGCCTTCGGCGCCGTCTTTCGCGCCGAGCAGTATTTCTGCGGCCAGTTCGTGCGGCCCGTCGCCGTCAAGGTGTCGCGCCAGACCGGCCTCAGCCAGGAGACGGCGCCGCACCTGTTCGGCGACGCCATCATGCTGGCTCGCATCCTCGCGTCCGGCGACCACGACGGCCGGCGCCACCTCGTGCAAATCTTCGACATGGGCCTCTTGCCCGAACACGAGGACCGCGCCTACATCGCCATGGAGTACGTCGAGGGGGCGCCGCTGCTGGCCCACATGCGCGCGGCCGGTCGCGTCAGCGTGGGCATCGGCCTGCGCTGCGTCAAGCAGATCTGCCGGGCCATGGCGCTGGTCCACGGTCAGGGAGCGGTCCACCGCGACCTCAAATCCGACAACATCCTCGTGGACCGCCGCGGCGTGGTGCGCGTCGTGGACTTCGGCCTGGCCTCCTACGCCGACCGCCGGCTGGGCTTCGCCCCCGGTGCGCTGGGCACCTTCACCTACATGGCGCCGGAGACAGTACTCGGCCGCTCCACGCCCGCCTCGGACGTATACAGTCTGGGTCTGATGATGTACGAGCTGTTCACCGGCGGCGGCCCGCACCTCACGGCCCCCTGGTCCACCGACGACCAGAAGGATCACCGCGACGAACACTACGAGTTGAAGAGGGCGCTGCGCTTCGCGCCGCCGTCGGAAGTGCAAAATGAGATCCGTAATGACTACCGCTGGCTGGACGCCCTCATCCTGCGCTGCCTGGAGACCGACCCCGCGCGGCGCCTCCCGGACGCCGGCCAGCTGCTGGCCGCGGTGGAGGCTTGCGAGGCGGGCGGCGAGCCGCCTCCGCCGTCCCCCACCCAACCCTCCCCCAGCCTCGGGGGAGGGTTGGGTGGGGGTTCGCGTGAGCCGGCTGATACGGCTTCCGCCGACGAGGCGCCAGCCGACGAGGCGGCGGATCGGCTGTTCCGAGAGGCGCGGCGCCTGATGGCCAGCAAGAAGTACGACGAGGTAATCGACCGGCTGGACGTTCACCGCCCCGCGGAGTGGGCCGTGCTGGATGGAAGAGGCGCCCGGACGCTGCGGACGCTGGGGCAGGCGTTCCTCAGCCGCGGCGACTTGGTGGCGGCGCGGGAGTGCTTGGAACAGCTGCGCGACGCCCAGCGGCAACAACCGCTGCTGGCGCGGGCGGATTATGCGGCCGCGTTGTCGGATCTGTATAGATGCTATCGCGGGCTGGACCTGGCGGAGTTGGCGAAGGCGTGTCAGGAGGAGGCGCGGGGGCTGCTGTAAGGAACCCATGCAAGCCGCGGGGCACCCGGGAATCAGCGGGCGCGCGGCCTCTCGTTCGCGGCCGTGATCTTCGGCAGGGGCGGCAGGGTGCGGCCGTCGTGGTTGACGGCGGCGCCCTTGTCGGGTGGGGCGGCGGACGCCGTGAGACCGGCGACGATGGCGAAGGTGAGGATGAGCGGGCGGCGGAGCCATCGGGCAGTCATGCGGCGCGGCCTCCGGACGAAGGGCGGGAGGGAAGGCGTCGGTTGGTGATTGTACGCGCCGGGGCGATTGGGTGCGAACAAGAAAAGCCCTGCCGCCGACCACACCTCTTCTCTACAATCTACGGTGGGTTCTATTGCTGCACCTGTTTCGCCGACAGCCGCCGGCTTCCCGCAGAAGATAGGGGATACGATGTTCACACAGATCCGGGTCAAGAATTTCAAGGCTTGGCAGGATGAACACCGGGTGGAACTCGCCCCCCTCAGCCTTTTTCTGGGGACGAACTCCGCAGGCAAAACAAGCCTGCTCCAAATGCTCCTCCTGCTCAAGCAGACTGCGGCATCGCCCGACCGGCACCAGCACCTTAATTTGGGCGGACAATCCGGGGACCTACTGCATCTTGGCGGATTCAGTGACATCGTTTCCGGGCATGACGTCCGTCGAGAACTGGCTTTCGGCCTGCATTTTACGGGCGTCTCGCCGGAACAAGGCCAGAAACCCGTTGAATTTGACTACGATGTCTCGTTTTGCCAGGAGCAAGGGGGTGTCCCCGTACTCAAGTCATTGAAATACGCCACGGCGGGCCAGATCTTCACGGCCGAATTGCAGGAGAAGGGAGCCTATTTCCTGACCGGAGCCGGTTCCACGGACTCCGAACCGATTGGACAGTCGAGTCCCCTCATCGGTAAGCGGTACGCGCCGGAGAGGTCCGTTGCTTTCCCGGCCCCAGCGGTGGCCGCCCTCGGACTCGAAGGGGCTAAGGTCCAGGATCTCGCCCTGCAAATGGATGAGGCGCTGAGAGGAATCGTCTATCTGGGCCCACTGCGAGAACGACCGCAAAGGTTCTACCCCTGGAATCGGCAAAGACCCGGCGACCTCGGCAGCAAGGGGGAGTTTGCCATCCAGGCACTTCTGGCCAGTGCCAATGAACGGGAACGGTTTCCACTAATCTCGTCGTCGCCCGCCTCTGCGCGGCCCCCGAGCCTCGTACAACAGGTGTCCCATTGGCTCGGGATTATGGGAGTGGCAGATGGTCTGACGCTGGAGCAACAGGGCTCGGGGGTTCATAACGAGGTCATCGTTTACCAGGAGAATATCAAGGCGAATCTGGTTGATGTGGGATTCGGCGTGTCTCAGGTGCTGCCGGTCGTGACGCTGGCGTACTTCGTGCCGGAAGGATCGACCGTAATCCTGGAGCAGCCCGAGATCCACCTGCATCCCCTCGCCCAGACAGCGCTGGCCGACCTCTTCGTGGAAGTATCGCGCTGCCGGCGCGTGCAGTTTCTCGTGGAGACTCACTCTGAGCATCTCCTTCGCAGGCTACAGTCTCTGATCGCCGATGAGGATGTTTCACCCGACGACTGTAGGCTGTACTTCGTGAAAAGGGGCGAAGAGAGCGCTGAGTTGCAGCGGCTTGTAGTGGACGAATACGGTCGCATCAACAACTGGCCGGAGAAATTCTTTGGGGACGCGATCGGGGAAGTGGAACGGCAGACCAGGCGAATGATCCAACGCAAGGCGAAGCAGCAAGGGAGCTGAGGCGTGGGCGATCATATCATCGACACCAATGTTCTACTGGTCGCCAGCGCACGGGATCCCAATTCGCCGTTCGCCGACTGCACCCAGGCGACTCCTCAACAGCAGCAGTTCGTGCTGGACTGGCTGATGGCGTTTCGGACGGACAGCCAGCGCCAGGTGGTGATCGATCAGCCCTTCAAGATTTGGGAGGAATACCACAACAAGATGACCGGGCAGGACATCGGCTTGATGGTTGTGATGGAGAAGCTGCAATTCGCACGCTTCGTTGACATCCCATACGACGGTAATGGTCACGCTTGCCTACCTGCCACCCTTGAGGAGATCGTGCATGACCGGAGCGACCGGAAGTTCGTCGCCGCAGCCCTTTCGGCGGGAGGCCAAAGTACGATTGTAAACGCGGTCGATACCGACTGGTGCGACTGGCAGGAAGCTCTCGAGCATCACGGGATCGTTGTGACGCACCTCATAGAAGGGTTGTGCGAGGACAGGTAGCCCAGCGGGAGAAGGAGGCAAGCCGAATGTTCTTCAAGTTCCCCCACACACCACACCTACTCTGGTTGGCGAGCACGCCGTGCCGAGACGACAAGGTGTTCTCGCCCCGGGAAGCTCGCGATTTTCTCGATGGCGATGTCATTGTCGAGGAGAAAGTGGATGGGACAAACATCGGTTTCTCTGTGGATCAAAGCGGCGCGCTGCGAGTGCAGAGCCGAGGCAACTATTTGGGCCGGGGCGCCCATCCGCAGTTTCAACCGCTGTGGCCGTGGATCGAAACCCGCCGCTCCGCTCTCACGGAAGCCTTGCGGCCGGGTCTGATGGTATTCGGCGAGTGGTGCTTCGCAGTTCATAGCGTGCCCTATAGGCGGCTACCGGACTGGTTTTTGGGTTTCGACATCTACGAACGCGCCGCAAGACGCTTTTGGTCTAGCGACCGCCGCGATCGCTGGCTGAGCGATCTCGCCTTGGCCGCGGTGCCCTGTCTGGCCAAACAGCGCTTGTCGATAGAACAACTCCTTGCTCTCATCGGAACCTCTCGATTCGGGGAGGGACCGATGGAAGGCATTTACCTGCGCCGCGACCAGGGTGACTGGCTGGAACAGCGGGCCAAAATAGTCCGGGCTGAATTCGTCGAAGGCATTGACAGACACTGGGCCGAAGAACGTCTGGAGAAAAATGGGTTGGCGAACAAGACGCCGGCACGAAGTGCGGACGCATCGGCACGATAGCCCTCGTCCCTGGGACCCCGCCGGACCCTCGCCATCCACTTCAAAGGTGATCCCAAATGCCCAATCAACTCACTGCCGCCGTCCTCGTCGCCGTCGCTTACAAACCCGAAGGGGTCGAATCCCGTCCGCCCGACCACTACGCCCGCGTCCCGCTGATGGAGGCGGTGCTGCGCGCCGGTCACGGCATCGACGGCGACCGCAAGGCGGGCCGCGAAGACCGGCACGTGAATCTCACCTCCGCCGAGAACCTGGAAGCGCTGGGGGTGGTCGGCTTCCGCACCGGCCCCGGCGAAATGGGCGAACAGCTCGTCGTGCGCGGCATTGACGTGCCATCGTTGAAGGCGGGCGACTGCATCCATCTCGGCGCGACGGCGTGTCTGGAAGTGGCAACCCAGCGCACCGGCTGCTTGCGTCTTCAGGAGGTGCAGGGCCGGCCGCTCAAGGGGACGCTGAACCGGCTCGGCGTCATGGCGACGGTGACGGCCGGCGGCGTGATCCGCGTCGGCGACCCGGTGCGCGTCGAGCCGGCCGCGGTCACGCCAGCACGTCATTGATGACCAGTCCATGCACGTCGGTCAGCCGCCGTTCCAGGCCGTTGTGATAGAACGTCAGCTTTTCGTGGTCGAGGCCGAGCAGGTGCAGGATGGTCGCGTGGAAGTCGTAGATGCTGACGGCGTTTTCCACCGCCTGATATCCGAAATCATCCGTCGCCCCGTAGCTGAACGCCTTCTTGACGCCGGCGCCCGCCATCCAGACCGTGAAGCCCTTGGGATTGTGGTCGCGGCCCTGCGCCCCCTGCTGGAAAGTCGGCATTCGGCCGAACTCCGTGGACCACATTACCAGCGTGTCGTCGAGCAGGCCGCGGCTCTTGAGGTCCTTCAGCAGGGCCGCGGCCGGCCGGTCGAGGATGGGGCCGTGCCGGTCGTAGTCGGTCTTGAGCTGTTTGTGCCCGTCCCAGTTGCCTTTGCCCTCGCCCATCGCATAAGCGCCATTAAAGACCTGCACAAAGCGGACGCCGCGCTCCAGCAGCCGCCGGGCCAGCAGGCAGTTGCGCGCGAAGCCCGCGCGGTCGGGGTTCGGGTCGTCGGTCCCGTACATCCGGCGGACAGTTTCGGGTTCGCGGGACAGGTCGCTGGCCTCCGGCGCGCTCAGCTGCATCCGCGCCGCCAGCTCGTAGGAGGCGATGCGGGCGCTCAGCTCCGTGTCGCCGGGGTGACGCTCCAGATGAGAGTCGTTGAGCATCTTGAGGAAGTCGCGCACGTCGCGCTCGGCGGCCGGGCCGACCGCGGCCGGCCGCTGGAGGTTGAGGATCGGCCGGTCGGCCGTGAAGGCCGTGCCCTGGAAGACGGCCGGCAGGAAGCCGTTGCTCCAGTTGGCCGGGCCGATCTGCGGCACGCCGCGCGGGTCGGGGATCGCCACGAACGCCGGCAAGTCCTGGTTCTCCGTGCCCAGCGCGTAGCTGACCCACGCCCCCACGCTCGGAAAACCCTCCTGCGTGAAGCCGGTGTTCATCTGCGACTCGGCCGGGCCGTGCGTCGCGGCCTTGGCTGTCATCGAGTGGATGAAGCACATTTCGTCGGCCAATTCGGCCAGATTCGGCAGCAGGTCGGAGACGCACTTGCCGCTCTGGCCGCGCGGCTTAAAAGCGTAGGGGCTTTTGGTCAGGGCGCCGTTGGCGCCCTGGAAGGTGACGAGGTTCTCGCCGCCCGGCATCGGCTGGCCGTGCCGCTTGATGAGTTCCGGCTTGTAGTCCCACGTGTCGAGATGGCTGCACGCGCCGGAACAGAAGATATGAAGGACCCGCTTTGCCTTGGCGGGGAAGTGCGGCTCGCGGGCGGCCAGCGGCGCCTCGGGCCGAATGGCCGGCCGCCACGCCGCCCGCTCCTCGGCGGCCGCCCGCTCGGCCAGCAGGCTCAGCAGGGCGACGCCGCCCAGGCCGGAGCCGAGGTGGGCGAGGAAGTTGCGACGGTCGAGGAGACGGAGGCCGGCGAGGGATGGAGTCGGCGAGCGCATGAGGGAATCTCCGGGTAGGCTCGTCATATTGTAATCGAAGGGAAGGCGGGCGCCGACGGAAAAGCGGCCGGCTTTACGGGGCGGGCGGGGACGTATTGGCCAGGATCGGGCGGAACGGCGGGGACAGCTTCCCCTCCACGAGGGGTTGCAGCACTTCGCGCCCAGCCGCTGCGTGAACGCCTCCGCCCCGCGCAGCGTGACGTGGTGGGAATCGACGAAGGCGTCGTCGCCGAGCCAGTTCCGGGCGTCGATGAGCGGCGCCCCGTATTCCGCGCTCAGCTTCGTGCTGTAGTCATCGACCAGCCGCCGCGCCTGCGGCGAATACCAGCTCTGAAACTCCCTTCCCTCCGGCGTGAGGATCAGGGCGACGGAAATGCGTTCCCGCCGGCACAGACCCAGCAGCTCATGCCAAGCCCGGTCGGAGATGTCGGCGATGTGGAGTTGCTGGAGCGCGGGGTAATAGCCCGTTCGCGCGAAGGCCGTGCGGTCGCGGATCTGATCGGGATTGGGATCCCGCATCGCCATCCAGGCGAAGTCCCCGCCGAGGGGGCCGATCGGGATGTGCGTCTCCTCGGGGCCGCCGTCCGCAGGAAGCCAGCGCGGCAGCCATTGGTGGACGAGGAGCGCGCGCTGCTTGTACCACGGAGCCAGCCGCTCCCGCGCGTACATGCCGTAGACCTTCCAGGGCGGCAGGTAGCGGCTGACCAGGGACAGGTCGGGCGCGGCCTGGGTTGAGGTCAGGACGTTTTGATGCTCGTCGCCGAGCTGCGACGGCATGACCTCGATCACCAGCCAATGCGGGTGGACGCCTCGCCGCAGCAGCCGGCGGAACTCCAGCAGGTTCATCACCGGGCCGGCCCCGAGATGCGAGAAGTTGAAAGCCAGCGGCCGCCGCCCGTCCACGGGGGGCAGAGGCGGCAGCGTTTCGGGCGTGAAACTCATTTCCGTCCGCGAGCTGCCGAGCAAAAGGAGGAGCGGCCGGCCCGGCTCTTCGGCGACCCGCGACCGCAGCGTCGTCAGCCGAACGTCGAATTCCGGGTCCCAAATCTCTGGATGACGCGCTTCCAGGACGACGGTCAACGCGAGCTGGGCCGCGACGAAAAAGCAGGCGAACCAGGCCAGCGCCGCCCGCTCCTTCTTCCGTCGGGATCGGCCGTGAGCCATCGCTTTTCTCCGTTGAGCCGATCGAGCCGCTCAGAACTGGAAATAGATGAACGTCTTGCTCACGCCGGGCGCCAGGACGAGGGCCAGGAGGAGCATGACCGTATAGCCCAGCCCCAGCGCCGGCGCCGGCAGACGCTGCACCAGCCGCTTCCACAACCCGGCCTGGGCCAGCACGCAACACAACGCCAGTCCGGCGAGGATGCACCACAGGCTGAGGGAGTGCAGCGGCGGCCGCAGCCCCGCGGACGGGACCGCCAGGCGCTCCAGCACGGTCAGCGCGGCCTCGAAGGAAGCGGCCCGGAAGAACACCCAGCACAGGGCCACGGTGAGGAAAGTCACGGCCACGCGGAGCGCCGTGCCGGGAACGCCGCGCAGCACGCCCTCCAACTGCGGACGAGCCTCGCAAAGGTCGCGGAACAGGCGGTGGCCAATCAGCAGCACGCCGTGAAGAAAGCCCCAGGCCACGAACGTCCAGCTCGCCCCGTGCCACAGACCGCCCAGCACCATGGTGATCAGCAAGTTGAGGTGAGTTCGCCATTTGCCGCGCCGGCTGCCGCCGAGCGGAATGAAGAGGTAGTCGCGCAGCCAGGTGGAAAGCGAGATGTGCCAGCGGCGCCAGAACTCGGAGACGTTGGCCGCCAGATACGGCAGGTTGAAGTTCTGCGCCAGCTTGTAGCCGAGCAGGTGGGCGCAGCCGATGGCGATGTCGCTGTAGCCGGAGAAGTCGCAGTAGATCTGCACCGCGTAGGCCAGGACGGCCAGCCAAACCGCGTAGGAGCCGTACCGCGCCGGATGGGCGAACACCGGGTCGGAGAACAACGCCATCTGGTCCGCGATCGCCAGCTTCTTCAGCACTCCCAAAAGAACGAAACGAACGCCCAGGTGCATTCGCCCCCAGCTCCAGCGCTTGGGCCGGCGAACCTGCGGCAGGAAATCGCGTGCGCGGACGATCGGCCCGGCCACCAGATGCGGGAAGAAGGTGATGAAAAGCATGAAGTGGGCCAGGCTGCGCTCGGCCTGGATTCGACGACGATAGACATCCACCGTGTAGTTGATCGCCTCGAAGGTGTAAAACGAGATGCCGATGGGCAGGATCACCTGCAGCACGGGCAGCGAAGCGGCGGCGCCGGCGACCCGGAGGGCCTGCTCGATGGATTGCAGAAAGAAGTTGGCGTACTTGAAATAGGCGAGCAGGCCGAGGTTGGCGGCGAGACTCGCGCCGAGCAGGAGTTTCCGCACCGGCCGAGACGGGCTGGATTCCAGGCCGCGGCCGATCAGGTAGTCGAGGGTACTGCCGGCGGCGATGAGACAGGCCAGCCAGTGATTCCAGCTGGCGTAGAAGTAGAAGCTGGCCGCCAGAAGCAGCCAGACCCGCGCCTGCCGCCACGGCAGCGCCCAGTAAACGGCGAACACCACCGTAAAGAAAAGCAGAAACTCGCCCGAACAGAAGAGCAAGGCTTCCCCTTCCGCACCAGGGCCAGAGAACGTGGCGGGCGCAAGACAGCGCGCCGGCGGGGGTTATAGCCGCGGCGTGAGGTCCGTGCAAGGCAGACCTGATTGGGGATTGGGGGAGTTCCTACCGATTGTGGAGGCGGCGGCGGAAGCCCCTCTCTCCCCGCTTCGGGGGAGAGGGGAGAACGGACATGATCCACGGGATCATGGATCAGGGTGATATGGGGCAAACCCAAGCCCTCACGGTCGCGGCTTGTTTTCACTCCGTCCCCCGGCGGCCCGCCGGGCGATCAGGGCGGCGACGTAGCCGCCCTTGAAGCCGCTGTCGATGTTCACCACGACCACGTTGGCCGAACAAGCATTCAGCATCGTCAACAGCGGCGCGACGCCGCTGAACGCGGCGCCGTAACCGATGCTCGTCGGCACGGCGATCACCGGGCAATCGACCAGCCCGCCCACCACGCTCGGCAGCGCCCCGTCCATGCCGGCGACGACGACGATGCAGTCGGCCCCCGCGAATTGATCGCGGTGTCGCAGCAGCCGGTGAATCCCCGCCACCCCCACGTCGGCGATCCGCTGCACCTCGCACCCCAACGCCTTCGCCGTCACGACCGCTTCCTGCGCCACCGGCAGATCGCTCGTCCCCGCCGTCAGCACCACCACGCGCCCGACGGCGGATTGGCCGGCGCGGTCGGCGGTCGGCAGCCAAAAGGTCCGCGCCAGGCGGTCCTGTTCCGCCTGCGGAAACCGGGACGCCAGGTGCGCGGCCTGGTCCGCGCTGACGCGCGTGGCGAGACAATCCTGCCCCGCCTCGACGAGCCGCCGGACGACGCCTTCGATCCATTCTGGTGTTTTCCCCTCACAGAAGATCACTTCCGGGAAGCCGCAACGCTGGCGGCGGTGAAGGTCCACTTGCGCGTAGCCAAGGTCGGCCACCGAGGCGGACGGCGCCTCTTTCAGCGCGGCCTCCACGCTGAGCCGTCCCTGCCGGACCTGTTCAAAGAGGGAACGGAGTTCATCCGGGTTCATGACAGCCTCCGGGGAGAAAACGAGACGCGGCCCTGGAATCATTGTAGACGGACGGCGCCGGCCTTCCTGTTTCCGCCTGCCGCTGACTTCTTCCGGGTCCGGGCGCCCACTGCATGGTTTCAGGGCGCCGCGCGGCCGCAGGATCACTCCCGGCGGCGTTTGCCTGAACTCCCTGCTCGGTGCGGTCGATAATCAACAGCAACCCTTAAGCCGCGCACCACACGCTTCCCGCTGCACAGGCTGAGCTTCCGGCCCTCCTTGCCATGGTCGCGTCATGAAAAGCGCATTTCTCTGTTCCATCGCGGCTGTCGTTCTCGAGATCGGCCTTGCGAGGGCCCAGGCGCCGGCGCAAGGGGAACCGGCTTCGCCAGCGCCGCCGGCGCTTGTCGGCGGGGAGACGACGGTTCCTGCGATCCTGCCGGCGCCCCCGGTACGAGTCGCCCCCGGCGCTCCTCCCACGTGGGACGGCGCCGAACGCGAAACGCCGTGCCTTATAGATTGCCCGAGCGCCTGCGCCGTGCGGACCCCCCGGAACGTTTTGGGCCAGCGCCGACTACCTGCTGTGGTGGACCAAGGGCAGCCACGTTCCACCGCTCGTCACCGCCAGCCCCGCGGCGTCGGGGGGCGTCATCGGGCCAGGCACGACGGTCCTGTACGGCGGCTCCGCCATGGACGACGATCCCTTTTCGGGCCTTCGCTTCACGCTCGGCTTCTGGATCAACGACGAACACACCCTCGGCCTGGAGGGCGGCGGCTTCTTCCTCGGCTCCCGCTCGAACGACTTCGCCGCTGGCGGCAACGGCGCCGGGGACTCGCCGACCATTGGAAGGCCGTTCTTTAACGCCAACACCGGCCGGGAGGACGCGGAGCTGGTGGCTTCCCCCAACCTCCTCGCCGGGACCGTCGCCGTCCATTCCAGCAGTCGGCTGGCCGGCGGCGATATCGACGGAATCTTCAACATCGACTGCTGCTGCTGCAACCGGCTGGATGCGATCTGCGGCTTCCGCTACGTCCAGCTGAATGACGGCCTCGGCGTCGGCGAGAACCTGGCGATCGCACCCAACGTGCCCGGCGCGGGGGGAACCACCTTCGCCATCCAGGACCAGTTCGATACCGTCAACCGCTTCTACGGCGGACAGATCGGCCTTCGGGACGAGGTCCGTCGCGGCCGGTTCTTCGTCGATGTCAGCGGCACGGTCGCTCTCGGCGCCGTCCAGGAGGTCGTGGATGTCGGCGGCGCCACCGTCATTACCCCTCCAGGGGGCGCGGCCGTGGTGCGAGACGGCGGTCTGCTCGCGCTGCCGACGAACATCGGCCGGCACACGCAGTCGCGCTTTGCCGTCCTGCCCGAGGTCGGCCTGAACGTCGGCTATCAGCTGACCGATGGCATCCGCGTCTATACGGGTTACAATTTCCTTTACCTGAGCAACGTCGTTCGTCCCGGAGATCAGATCGACCGCGTGCTGAACCCGACGCAGGTGCCTGTCAGCGGGGGAACCGGCGCCCTGGTCGGCGCGCCCGACCGGCCTTTGATTTCCACGAAACGGATTACTGGGCTCAAGGAATCGACTTTGGGATTGAATTCCGCTATTGAGGTCGGCGGCGCGACGGGGGCGGAGCATGACGGAGCAGGGCGCAGCGAACCGCGATGAACTGGGGTGGGCGGCGCCGGCCCTCAAGGAGCGCTTGCTGCGCGACCCCGTCGCGGTCCTGACGGAGCGCGGCGTGCATCTGCCCCCCGGCCTGCCTCTGTCGGTCGTCCACGAAGTCGTTCGGGTCGCCTTCCTGCTTTGGGTCGATGGCAGAATCCTTCCAATCGACCAGTTCCGCATCGATCCGTTTGACGAGGGCCTGCTCTTCGGCCGCGGCTTGTGGGAATCCACGCGGACGATCGGCGGCGTCCCGTGGCTCTGGTCGGAGCACCTGGATCGGCTGCGGCGCACCGCCGCCTTGCTCGACGTGGAAGTGGCGTCGGAGCGTTTACCGGACAGCCGACAGGTCAGCGAGTTCGTGCGCACGCTCACCGCGCAGGACGTGGTCGTGCGGCTAAACGTGACCGCCGGGAGGCCCGGAAAAGCCCCCGGGCTGGTGTGGATGAGCGCCGCGCTGCCACCGGTCCCCCGCGCATCGGTTCGGCTTCAAAGCCGACAAACGCCGGTGCTGA
This sequence comes from uncultured Planctomycetaceae bacterium, assembly GCA_963823075.1. Lineage (GTDB taxonomy): Bacteria > Planctomycetota > Planctomycetia > Gemmatales > Gemmataceae > UBA4732. The sequence continues at coordinate 162,941 of CAWGKE010000007.1, read as the reverse complement.
AAGAGCAGCCCTACCTGGCCTGGAAGACCTTCCAGTACGCCGAGCGGCTGCGGACGGGGCGGCAGGCCGTTCAGGCCGGCTTCGATACCGCCTTGATGCTCGATCCCAACGGCAACGTGCTGGAAGCGGCCCATGCCAACATCTTCGTTCGCCTGCCGGAGGGGTGGGCGACGCCGGCCGTGGACGGCGAGCTGTTCTTGCCCGGCACGGTTCGGCGGCATCTGCTGGAAAAGGCCCCCGTGCCGATCCGGGAGCAAACGATTCCCTATGCCGCACTGAGTCGGGTCGGCGAGGCGTTCCTCACCAACAGCAACGTGGGCATCGTGCCCGTCACCCAAATCGACCAGCACACGTTCCCCGTCGGCCCCGAGACGTTGAGCCTGATCCGCTGGCTTGAGCCGAAATCGCCGGCGGCCCGCGAACCCGGCCGCACGGCCACCTGAATTGAAGAAACATTTCGCATAATCGCCAGGGCGTCCCTGAACCGAACGGCTTTCCCACGCTTCGCCGTTTGCCCGGCCGCAGTTCCTGATCTACCCTTTCCAAACAACCGACGCTCAGGCGTTTCCATTTCCCCCGGTGCGCCTCCAGTCGTCGGTTTGGCGTTGGCCAGTGCTTGCCCTTGCAGGCGCGGCCGACGCTCTCCCCAGGCAATGGCGCCACCCGATAAAGGATGCAGCGATGCCGTCGCGGCTCTTCTCCCCCCTCCGCAAGTGGTTCACCAACGGGAAACTCTGGGACAAGTACCGGACCAGCGCAGCCCCCAGCGGCAAGCGCCGGCGTCGGTCCCGGCTGCACCTGGAGGCGCTCGAAGACCGCTGCGTGCCCTCGGCCACGGTCAGCGGCACGGTGTTTGAGGATTTCAGCGCCAACGCCGTGCAGAGCGTCAATGGGACCATCAACAACGCCGGACTGGGGACGGTCGGCGTCGCCAGCGACGCCGGCATGACGGGAATCACCGTAACCGCCTACAACGCCGCGGGCGGCGTCGTCGCCGCGACGACCACCGTCGCCAACGGCGCCTACACGCTCACCGATCCCGCCGGGTCCGCAGCGACCCCGTACCGCATCGAATTCACGAACCTGCCGGCCGGCTTCCCTGACGGCCCCGAGGGCGCCGGTTCGGGCTCGTCGGTCCAGTTCGTCACCGGCTCGGCGAACAACGTCAATCTGGGCCTGCTGCGAGCGAGCGACTACGCCCAGTCGTCCAACCCCAGCCTGTACAGTCAGATTTACCATACCGGCGATCCTAATTTGCCGGGGACGATCACCCTCGGCAACGGGCAGACCTACACGCCCAGCGCGAACCCCAACGACCCGGCCCTCGTCAGCTTCAGCTACTCCGCCGGCACGACGGCGGCCGATACGACCCTGACGAACTACGAGACGCCCGCCGCCCCTACGTTGAGCGTCCCCGTCAGCGCCATCGGCACGACCTGGGGACTGGCGTTCAACTCCGTCGCCCAGCAGCTCTATGCCGCGTCGTACACCAAGCGGTTCGCTGCGTATGGACCGGGCGCGGGGGGGATGTCCAACGGCGACCCCGGCGCCATCTACAAGATCGACGCCGCCACCGGGGCCGTCTCCCTGTTCGCATCCATCCCGAACATGACGAATTTCCGCGCCCTCACCGGGGCCGGGGACACGCCCTACACCAACAACAGCTCCTACGAAGCGGACAACGGCAGCGACCCGACCAACCCCAACCTGGGCTGGCAATCGGTCGGTACGACCTCGCTGGGCGGAATGGATATCAACACCGCCGGCACGCAGCTTTACGTGATGGACCTCGAACATCGCACGCTGGACGTCCTGGGCGTCAAGCCCGACGGGACCTGGGACGGCGCCCTCACCACCGTCGCGGTCCCGATTCCGACCGACGCCTCGGCGGCGGCGAACATGCGCCCGTTCGCGGTCCACTATTACAACGGCTTGGTCTACATCGGGGAGGTCGATTCGGCCCAATCAACGCAGGACGCGACCCAGCTGCGGGGCTACGTTTTCACGTTCAACCCCGCCACGAACACGTTCAACCCCAATCAGGTCCTGGAGTTCTCCTTCAACTACGCGCGCGGGTCCAGCTACGGCGGTTCGGACGACTTCCTGCCCTGGGCCGCCACGTATCAGAACATCAACGGGACCAAAAGCAACAACGGGCCGACCAAGTATCCGCAGCCGATGCTGACCGGCATCGCCTTTGACGCCGCGGGCAACATGGCGCTGGGCGTCCGCGACCGCAACGGCGACCAGACGACGCGCTTCCTGGAATCGGACCCGGGGCACGACCCCAACACGCAGGAGGGCATCTCCGCCGGCGCCACTCTCCGCGCGGCCCCGAACGCGGGGCTGACAGCGTGGACGCTGGAAAGCAACGGCACTTCCGGCGGCGTCGCCACGGGCGGGGCCGGCATCGGCTTCGGGCCGGGCGGCGGCATGTACTATTACCAGGACAACTACGACAACAGTGACACAGCGCGCGGCGCAGGGCGGTCACAACGACGTCACGCTGGGCGGCGTGGAACAGATACCGGGCTTCCCCGATCTGGTGGTCACGTCCTTCGACCCGGACCAGCACTCCGGGAGCGCACCCGGCCAATCCGCCTCGTTCCGCACCGGCGGCGTGCGCTGGTTCCACAACGGCAACGACCCGCTGGGCAACGCCGGGACCGACACCAAGGCGTACATGCTCTACAGCATCGACGCGCCCGGCACCTTCGGCAAAGCCGACGGCGTCGGGAACGTGGTTGCTCAGACCTTCCCGGCCCCCCTGGAGATCGGCAACCGCGTTTGGGAAGACACGAACGGCAACGGCATCCAGGACGCTGGTGAGCCGAGCCTGCCTAACGTGACCGTCACCCTGTTCGACGTTACGGCTGGCGTGACTGTCGGCACGACCGCGACCGACGCCAACGGCGACTACCTCTTCAACAACGGCAACGTAATCGGCGGCCTTCTGCCGAACCACGCCTACGAGGTGCGCATCGCCGCGGCCCAGGCCAAACTTGCGGGGCTGGTCCTGACGCGCGCCAACCAGCCCGCCGACCCCCTCGTCAACTCCAAGGCGGCCCTGGTCGGCGGCAACGCCGTAATCACGTTAACGACCGGCGCACCGGGACAGATCGATCACACCTTCGATGCGGGCTTCGAGCCGCTGGCTCAGGTGGCGGGCGTGGTCTTCGACAACAGCATCGAGAACGACGGCGTTTTCCACGCGGCCACCGACCCCGGCATCAACGGGGTGACTGTGACCCTGACGGGCACGGACGACTTGGGCAACCCGGTGAGCCTGACCACGACCACCTCGACCATCGCGGGCCAGGCGGGTTCGTATGTCTTCACCGGCTTGCGGCCCAGCAACGGCGGCGGCTACATCATCACGGAAACCGGCGTAGGCGTGCCGGCCACGTTCATCGACGGCAAGGACAGCGTGCCCGGCAGCCTCGGCGGCAACCAGGCCAGCCCGACGGCCGATCAGGTTACGGCCATCGTGGTTCGTGCCAACGCCAACGGCGTCAACTACAACTTCGGTGAGATCCGGCCGGCGCAAGTGGCGGGCGTGGTCTTCGACAACAGCATCGAGAACGACGGCGTTTTCCACGCGGCAACCGACCCCGGCATCAACGGCGTCATCGTCACGCTGACGGGTACGGACGACTTGGGCAACCCGGTGAGCCTGACCACGACCACCTCGACCATCGCCGGGCAAGCCGGCTCCTACGTTTTTGCCGGCCTGCGTCCCAGCAACGCCGCCGGCTACATCATCACCGAGACCGGGACCGGCGTACCGGCCATCTTCACCGACGGCAAGGACAGCGTGCCCGGCAGCCTGGGCGGCAACCAGGCCAGCCAAAGGGCCGATCAAGTCACGGCCATCCCCGTGACCGCCGGCGCCAACGGCGTCAACTACAACTTCGGCGAGATCAAGCCGGCCCAGGTGGCGGGCGTGGTCTTCGACAACAGCGTGGAGAACGACGGCGTCTTTCATGCACTGACGGACCCCGGCATCAACGGAGTGACGGTCACGCTGACAGGCGCCGACGACTTGGGCAACCCGGTGAGCTTGACCACGACCACCACGACCATCGCCGGACAGGCGGGCTCGTATGTCTTCACCGGCCTGCGCCCGAGCAACGGCGCCGGCTACATCATCACCGAGACCGGAACCGGCGTGCCGGCCACGTTCATCGATGGCAAGGACAGCGTTCCGGGAAGCCTGGGCGGCAACCAGGCCAACCAAAGGGCCGATCAGATCACCTCCATTCCTGTGACTGCCAACACCAACGGCGTCAACTACAACTTCGGCGAGGTCAAGCCGGCGCAAGTGGCGGGGGTGGTCTTCGATAACACCGTGGAAGATGACGGCGTCTTCCATGCGGCCACCGACCCCGGCATCAACGGCGTAACCGTGACGCTGACGGGCACGGACGACCTGGGCAATCCCGTGAGCCTGAGTACGACCACCACGACCATCGCCGGCCAGGCCGGTTCCTACGTCTTCACCGGCCTGCGTCCCAGCAACGGCCTGGGCTACACCATCACCGAGACCGGGACCGGCGTGCCGGCGACGTTCATCGACGGCAAGGACAGCGTTCCCGGCAGCCTGGGCGGGCAGCAGGCCAACCAGACCGCCGATCAGGTGACGGCCATCCCCGTGACCGCCAACTCCAACGGCGTCAACTACAACTTCGGCGAGATCAAGCCGGCGCAAGTGGCGGGCGTGGTCTTCGACAACAGCATCGAGAACGACGGCGTTTTCCACGCGGCAACCGACCCTGGCATCAACGGCGTCACGGTCACGCTGACGGGCACGGACGACCTGGGCAACCCGGTGAGCCTGACCACGACCACCTCGACCATCGCCGGACAGGCCGGCGCCTACGTCTTCACCGGCCTGCGTCCCAGCTACGGCGTGGGCTACATCATCACCGAGACCGGAGCCGGCGTACCGGCTACGTTCACCGACGGCAAGGACAGCGTTCCCGGCAGCCTAGGCGGCAACCAGGCCAACCAAAGGGCCGATCAAGTCACGGCTATCCCGGTGAACGCCGGCGCCAACGGCGTCAATTACAACTTCGGCGAAATTGTCGGTGGGTTGCCTGCGGGCGTCGTTCCTCCGCTCGCCGACCCGACCGGGCCGGAGGTCGATCCGACCTTCATCAGCAAGACGTTGCTGCTCGGCTCGGGCATGGATGGCGCCCTGGTCAGCAACATTGAGTACGTCAACATCCTGTACCATCAGGTTCTCGGCCGGGTCGCCGACGTCGATGGGTTGAACGCCTGGGTGTTCCAGCTCGACGCTGGCGTGTCGCGCACGCAGGTGGCGGACGAGATATGGCGATCGCCCGAGCACCGCGGCTTGCAGGTCGATCAGTTCTACCTGACCTTCTTGCATCGGACGGCCGATCCGGCGGGCCGGGCCGGCTGGGTCAACTTCTTCCTGAGCGGCGCCAGCGAAACGGACGTGGCAGCGGCCTTCTTGACCTCCGGCGAGTACCAGGCGACCCACGCCAGCGCCGCCGCGTTCGCGGCCGGCCTGTACCAGGACGCCTTGAATCGGCCGGCGGACGCAAGCGGGCTGGCGGCGTGGGAGGCGGTCCTGGGCAGCGGGGCCAGTCGGGAGCAGGTCGCCCTGGAGTTCCTCACCTCGGCGGAGTCATCGCAGGGCGTGCCTCGACCGCCTGTACGCTCAGTTCCTCGGCCGCGGCGTGGACAGCGTGGGCGAACAGGCATTTCTGCCCCTGCTGCAGCAAGGCGGCCAATCGACCACGAGCGTCGCCGACTTCATTCTCAGCTCGGATGAGTTCTTCAATCGGTTCCGCCCCGCAAGCTGATGGAGGGGACGCGCCGTACGATCCGCAGCGCGAGCTTTGGCCGGCCTGTACAGCGGCGGCGGCGACTCGACCGCGTCCGACGCTCAAAACGAGTTGATGACCTCGCCGACGCGGCTGGCCATCCGAACGGCCATGCCGTGCTGATGGTAGTGCATGGCGCACTTGAAGAGATACAAAAGGATCAAATTCGGGTCGGGACGGGCACGGATCAGCCGCCAGACCCGCTGGCGGTACTCCTTGCGGAGCGACGCTTCCGGGATGGAGCGCATCAGCCGGGCGAAGAGGACGACGGCCCCCGCCAGGTTCTCCGCCTGCATCTTCAACCAGCTCCAGGGGTGGCGCCGCCAGTAGCGGGCCACCCCGGCCCCGAACGGCGCCTTCGCCTTGAGGTACAGCTGTTCCAGCCGCCCGAAATACGCGTCCGGCTCATAGAGGTCTTGCATCAGCCGCACGTAGCCGTCGCGCAGCTCCTCGCGGCTCATTCGCATCGGCACGACGTTCGTACCGTACTCCGGCTCGTCGGAGCGGTCGAGCCGGCCCTCGGCGGCCAGCCGGGCGTGCAGCGGCGTCTTGGGGATGGCGGACAGCATCCCGATCATGGCGCTGGCGATCCGCGCGTCCTTGAGGAAGGCCCGCTGGGCGTCGAAGATGGTCGCGTCGTCGTTGTCGAAGCCGACGATCATGCCGCACCAGACTTCCAGCCCCGCCGCCTGGACCTTGTGGACGCGCTCCAGCAGCGTCCCGGCGGGGCGAACGTTCTGCAGCTTCTTCGTCTCGCGCAGCGACTTCTCGTTGGGCGATTCGATGCCGATGAAGACGCTGACGATGTTGGCGTCGATCATCAGTCGGATCAGCTCGTCGTCCTCGGCCAGGTCCAGCGACGCCTCCGTGAAGAAGTCGAACGGATAGCCGTTCTTCTCCTGATAGCGAATCAGGTCGCGCAGCAGGACCTTGACCGCCCTCTTGTTGCCGATCAGGTTGTCGTCCACGATGAAGGCGATGTTGATCTTCTGGCGCGCAACGCATCCAGCTCCGCGATGATCTGGGCGCTGGTCTTCAGGCGGGGCCGGCGGCCGAAGGTGACGATGATGTCGCAGAACTCGCACTGGAACGGACAGCCGCGCGAGAACTGCACGCTGCCGAACAGGTAGTGCCGCATCTTCAGCAGGTCGATGCGCGGCGTGGGGACGCGCGTCATGTCTGTCTTGCCGGCCTGTTCGTAGCGCGGCCGCGGCTCGCCCCGTTTCCAGTCTTCCAGAAAGCCAGGCCAGGTTTCCTCGGCCTCGCCGACGAAGATGACGTCGGCCAGCGGGCCGAAATAGTCCTCCTGCACGCTGACCCACGGCCCGCCGACCACGGTGAAGACGCCGCGAGCCTTGAGTTCGGTGAGGATCTCGCGCATCCGCCGCCGCTGCACGATCATGCCGGTCAGGCCGACGAGATCGGCGCGGGCCAGGCGGTCCCAGTCGATCGCCTCGACGTTCTCGTCGATGATGGCGACGGTGTGCTCGCCGGGCGTCAGCGCGGCCAGGAGCGGAAGGCCGGCGACGGGCATGGCGGCGCGCTTGCCGAAGAGGGGCAAGGCGTCGCTCCAGGCCCCAGTAGGAAGTCTCGAAGCGCGGGTTGACGAGGACGATGTCGGCCACGAATCCACCAATCCTTCCCTGGATAGGTTGGGCCAGGCGCGGCGTCGCCGGAAACGGCTCGCCGGCCGCCGTTCAGACCCCGACGGCGCCGGAGCGAGGCCGACGCGGGGGAGGTTTGGTGGAAATACCATGAATCGGCAAACCGCTCCAGACCGATTTCCGATGCGCCCGGCGTCAATGCGCGGCGCCGGGGTCGAGCGACCTTGCGCTCCTTGAGGTCGTACCGCCCACCCGCCTTCACGGAGTCGTAATCGGGCTGACCCGCGGCGACCGGCTTGCCGCCGTCGTAGAAGTGGGCCGTGCCCTTGCCCATCACCGCCGCCTCGTGCCCCTGGACGACGATCGCCGTCGCCTCATCCAGGCCGATTCCCAGCAGCCGCGGATACGCCTTCATCAGAGAGGTCATGTCCGCAAAACGGTTGCGCTGCGAAAAGTGCTGGTCGATGCCGACGCCCGGCAGGAAGCCGAAGCCGCGCTCGTAGCCTTCGCACATCTCGTCGGTGTTGTTGAGCGGGCTGCCGCGACAGAGGTAATCGCCCTGGATGGTCGCGCCGGCGGAGTTGCCGCCGATCGCGCCGCCGCGCCGCAGCACGTCGCGGAACAGCTCCTCCGCCTTCGTCCCCTCGTAGGCGTCCACGAAGTGCCACTGCCGGCCGCCGCCGAACCAGATCGCGTCGGCCTTCTTCAGGATTTCCAGATTTTTCGGGTCTTCCACTTCCTCCAGCGTCACGGCCGGCAGCGCGACGACGTTCTTGGCCCCCGCCTTCTTGAAGAAACCGCCCTCGTCTCCCGTCGCGCCGGGGCTTGCGGTCGGCAGCACCACGATGCGGGCGTCCGGGCCGCCGGCCAGGTCGATGAACTTCTTCGTCACGTCGGCCGGCATCCCACCGCCGCCCACGATGACGAGCGCTCCCTTGGGGACCTCTGGCGTCGTCGGCTCCTTCGGTGGGAACGGGGCGTCGGCGCGGGCGATCGCCGCCCGCCGCAGCATCGTGTAATCGGACAGGGCGTCGGCGGTGATTTCCAGGACGCGCCGCGGTTTGGCCGGCGACTTGGCGAGCAAGACCGTCGCGGCCCCCTCGCCGACCACAGCCATTTCCCGGCCGCGGACCAGCAGGGCCGCCCCCTCGTCGAGGCCAACGCCGAACGCGCCGGGAATCGTGTCGAGCGCGGCGAACAGTTTCTCCACGCCCTCGCCGGCGCGGAAATCCGGCTCGACGACGGCGCCGGGCAGCAGGGGCGAGGCGCCCCGCGCCGCGCGCCGGACAGCGCGACGACGCCCCGCTTCATCGCCGCGGGCAACTCCTTCCTCGCCGCCGAGTCCGCCCCGCCCAGCACCCACACGCCGGTTGCGGTTCGGAGCAGCGCCAGCGCTTTCGGGTCTTTTGCGTCCGCTTCGACCACGGCGACCGAAGCAGGCTTGCGCGCCTCAGCGCGTCGGCCAGCCGATCCGCCACGGGCCGCCCCGCGGCATCGCCTCCTATCAGGATGATGATAGACGCCTTTTTCTCTCCAGCCTGTGCGCAGAACACGTCGAGGGCTTTGTCTGGAGGCTTGTCGCCGCACAACAGCAGCGCCCCGTTAATCCCGTCCGGGGACAGGCGTTCCGGCGGCGCCGGGGCCGCGAGCAGGAGGGGGACGAGGGCGGCCGCCCCCAGGAGAGGGACGGCGATCCAGGTCGGCCGGCGCATGGCGGTGAATCCTCGGAGGGGGTCGTTGAGGAGGCGGGCGCTATTTCAGGGCCTTATCGCGGAATTCGCGGAGTCGCTGGGCCGCCGGCTTGACGACGCCTTGGGCGTCGATCAGGCCGCAGTGCGGGAACTGGTGGGCTTCGGCGTCGGACAGGTTCGCCCAGGCCGCCCCCTGGACGTAGGGCTTGCACAGGGCCAGGGGCGTGAAAGCGGCCGCCCAGTCGGCCTGCATCGGCAGCGTGTAGCCGTCGCGCCACTGGCCGGCGTTGACCTGCATCTCCGGGTCGGAGTCCATGTCCCGTCCGGCCGCGCTGGGGTAGCCCAGCGTCACCCGCAACGGCACGCCGAGCAGCGCGTACAGGTCAAGCAGGCGCGAGGTTTCCAGCAGGTCGCGGCAGTAGCTGCCGCGCGGCGTCGGCCCCATCACCAACTCCACGTCCAGCGCGGCCAGGTTCATGCCGGAGCGGATCAGCGTGTCGGCGAAGACGAACGGCGAATGGGTGCGCTCCGCCGTCGCCATGTACTCGCCCCACGGCTGCGCGACGCCGACGACGATCTCCAGCGTCGGGTCCACCTGTCGGGCGGCCTCGGCCAGGCGGTACGTCAGGCCGAGCAGCTCGTCTTCCGTCAGAGACAAAAGCGAGGCGGAATTGCTGGCGGCGGTCAGCTGCCAGCGGCGGATGCGGTGGCGGTAGCGGCGGACGGCGGCCTCCACGAACTTGCACATGAATCCGGCCATGTTCGGCAGATCGCGCTCCCACAGCCACAGCCAGGCCGGCAGCTGCGGCGACGAGAAGTCGATGAGCGGCCCCGCCGCCACGGGCAGACCGTTCGACTCGGCCCAGGCCAGCAGGGCGTCGTGCGGCTGCCAGTCGTAGGTCGCTTCCTCGCACTCGACGAGGTTCCACGACAGCGGCACGTGGACGGCGTTGAACGTGTCTTTGAGGAGCGCGGTGGTTTCCGCCGACGGCGGCGACGGGCCGACGCGCACGCCGAGCGTCGATTCGAGGCGCGGCTGGCGCTGACGACGGATGAGGAAGACCTGTTCGATGTAGGTGCGGACCAGGCGGTCGGCCGCTCGGTAGGCGGATTCCAGAGCGACCTGGGCTTCCCGGTTGGCGTCGTCGGCGTCGGCCCGAGTGATGGCCCGGCCGAAGGCGCCGGCGGTCTTGCGGACCTCTTCTTGCAAGTCGGCGGGAAGCTGGAGGCCGCCCATCTGCCAGTCGGAGGCCTGGCCGCGGAGCTGGTTCACCTTGCCGCGAGCCAGTTCGATCAGCAGACGGTACGGGTTCACGCGCTCCATCAGGGTGGCCGTGGCGCCCATCAGGCGCCCGGCACCGGGGATCGGCCACGGCGCAATGAGATAACCGCTCTCGTCCACCCCGCGAGTCGCCGTCATGACGGTGGGAGTGATACGGAGGTCGGTCGGCCAGGGCATGTTATCCGGGCCGCCGACCATGCAGGCGCGATCCAGCTCCCGCGCCGCGTCGGTCGTCATCCCGCCCGGAAGGGTAAACCGCATCGTGCCCATGAGCGGAGGGTCCGATTGGCCCGCGTCCTCATGCTCGCGCCGCCGATCGACGGCCGGGAGCGAGACGCAACGCCTGTAATTATAGGCGATTTACGGCCGACGGGCGCGCCCGGCCTTTCCAGGGAGGTGGAGAGGCCGTCGGCCGGGCGCGGTTCGGCCGGTTGTTTCGTCGATTATAGGGGGAGGGCGGGACTTGCTCCAATCAAATCGCGGGGAAAAGCGAACGGCGACGCCGCGCCCTGCGACAACCGCAGCGGCAGCGGGTCCGAGGCGGTCAGCGCTCTCTGCGGCTAATTCACGTGGTCCTGCGAGACGTGAACGATCTGCTCGTACAACGACCGGGTGACGTGGTAACATTCGCAACACGAAGCTTCCAACCCCGCCCGATTCAGGATGCGGACGACGCCGCGGCGGGACCGGATCAGTCCCGCCGCTTGCAGCGTCCCGGTGATTACCGTGACGGTCTGGCGACGCACGCCGAGGAGCTGAGCCAGGAACTCGTGCGTCAGCGTCATCAGACCCTCGCCCAGCCGGTCCTGGTTGGTCAGGAGCCAGCGGCACATGCGTTCCTGGACGGAATGCACGGCGTTGCACGCCACCGTCTGGTACGCATTCCGCAAGGCGAATACGGCGTAACGATGCAGCACACGATCGAGAGAAGTGCCCGGCTGCAAGACAAGGCGAAGGGCCGGAACGGGCAGGCGCAGGCAGTCGCCCGGCACCGGCGTCGTCGCCGTCTTCGGGCTGAAATCCAGTCCCAGCACCGCGGCCAGGCCGATCATCCCTTCGTTGCCCACGGTGGATGCTTCCACCACCCGCCCATCCGCCAGGTGGACGACGGTGGAGTAGATGCCGGATACGGGAAAGAGGACATACGGGAGGGGGCCGTTCTCGCGGCAGACTTCCTCCGCTGGACCCAGGGAAACGACCTCCCAGCGTCGGCGGAGTTGCTCCAGCTCATCGACGGGCAGAGAATCCAGCAGGCGATTCCCTATCCGTTTCCGTGGGTTCCGAGCAGCCATGCGTCCGTTCTCTCCTTCGATCCAGGCGTCGGCCGCCGGCGACGGACGGCCGTTCGTCTGTGAGAGAGCAAACGAAGTGCCAGACGCCGCCTTCTGTCATCTATCGGACAGACGGGCCTGGTTGCGCCTGATACAGTACCGCGTCGGACTTGGGGGAGAGGACTCGCGAGTCGGGGGCCGTCTTGAAAAGCGGTCGCCGGGCTATTGCTCTAGAATCCGTTCGTAAACCGCCTTCGTGATCTTGAAGCAGTCGCAGGCGGCCTGCTCCAGCCGGGCCCGGTCGAGGATGCGGACGGCGCCGCGGTGGTACGCGATGAGCCCGTCCTTCTGCAGCGTGTTGGCGACCAACGAGATGGTAGGCCGCTTGACGCCGAGCCGAGCCGCCAGAAAATCCTGGGTCGCCGGGAATTCCCCCGCCGCCTTTTCGTGGGCAACCAGGAGCCAGCGGCAAACCCGCTGCTCGACTTGATGCAGGGCGTTACAGACCACACTCTGAATGACCATACGGTAAGCGACCGCCACGTACTTCTTCATCAGGCCGTCCACGGCCGGGCGGCGGCTCATCTCTTCCGCCAGGAACGCTACGGGCAGGCGCACGCAGTCGCCCGGCGCCTGGCAGGCCGCCTCGTGAAAGCTGGTGGGCACGCCCAGCAGGGCCGTGAACCCGACCACGCCTTCGTTGCCCACGCTGGCGATCTCGACGCCCTGGCCGTTCAGGGGCGTCGGCGGCAGGACGAGAGACAGGACGGCGCTGACCGGGAAGTAGAGGTGTTCCACGGGGTCGTCCGCCTGGAAGAGGACCTGGCGGGAAGGAAGGTGGAGCAACTCGAACCGGCCCGCCAGCGCCTTGAAATCAGCCGCCGGAAGTTTATCGAGCAGCCGATTGCCCGTGCGCCCGGGTTTCTTTCGGGAAGGTGTAGCCATTGCTCGGCTCCGAAGGCAGCCGAAGCCCAGCGGCGGACCCGGCGAAGCTGCAACTTCATGAACGTGGCCAAGGGTTTAAGCCAGCAAGAAACGTACCAGGCGGTGTTGATGCGACACTGGCTCACGTTTTGTCAGACATCGAACCGACGGTAGGGGTGGGGTTCCCCGCCCTTTTGGAACCGATTCTCAGATGGAGGGGAGGCGTGAGGCGGTCGGGTACTGCTTATGGCGTCTCCTTGGCCGCCGTCGCCGTGGCGGTGGGGGTGCGTCTGCTGCTTGAGCCGCTGCTGGCCGACCGTCTCCCTTTCGTGACGCTGTTCGCCGCCGTGGTCTTCGTCGCCTGGTATTGCGGTCGCGGCCCGGCCCTGTTGGCGTTGGTCGTCGGCTCGTTCGCCGTGGCGTATTTCATCCTCCGTCCCCGCTACTCTTTCGGCGTCAGCCAGTTCGAGTACCAGGTCGGCCTCGTCCTCTACGGCGTCATCGGCTTCGCCGCCCTCGCCATGTTCGATTCGTTGCGAAAGGCCCGTCAGCGGGCCGAAGACCGGCTGCGTGAGAGTGGGGAGCGGCTGCGGATGGCCCTGACCGCCGCCCGCATGGTGGCGTGGCAGTTCGACCCCTCGACCGGCAAGGTCGTCGTCTCGGACAACGCCGCCGACGTGTTCGGCCTGCCGCCCGGCGCCCCATTGGACCACAGCGATCAGGGGTTCGCACTCGTCCACCCCGACGACGTGGGGAGACACCGGGCGACCGTCCGGAAGGCCGTCGAGGAGTGCGGCAGCTACCTGAGCCGCTACCGCATGGTCCGCCCCGACGACGGGGCGGTCGTCTGGATGGAGGAGCGGGGCCACGCCATTCGGGAGGGGCCAGGAAAGGCCGTGCGGCTGATCGGCGTCGTCATGGACGTCACCGAGCGGAAGCAGGCCGAGGAGCAATTCCGAGCGATGGCCGAGAACATCCCGCAGCTGGCGTGGATGGCCCGCCCGGACGGCCACATCTTCTGGTACAACCGCCGCTGGTACGAGTACACCGGGACCACCCCGGACTCGCAGGAGGGTTGGGGTTGGGAGAGCGTCCACGACCCGGAGGTGCTGCCGAAGGTACTGGAACGGTGGAAGCAATGCATCGCCACCGGCGAGGCTTTCGACATGGTGTTCCCGCTCCGGGGGCGGGACGGGACGTTCCGCCCGTTCCTCACGCGGGTCATGCCGGTCAAGGACGCCGAGGGCCGGGTGGTGCAGTGGTTCGGGACGAACACCGACATCGCCGAGCAAAGGCGGGCGGCGGAAGAGCTGCGCAAACTCGAGCGCCGAGCTGTCCGAGGCCGACTGTCGCAAGGATGAGTTCCTGGCGACGTTGGCCCACGAGCTGCGCAGTCCGCTGGCCCCCATCCGCAACGGCCTGGAAATCATGCGGCTTTCGGGCGGCCGCCGGGAGGCTGTCGAGAAGGCCCGCGGCATGATGGAGCGGCAACTGGGGCAGCTGGTCCGTCTCGTGGACGACTTGCTCGACGTGAGCCGCATCAGCCGGGGCAAACTGGAGCTGCGCAAGGAGCGGGTCGATCTGGCGGTCGTGTTGAACAACGCCGTGGAAACCTGCCGGCCGCTCATCGATTCCAACGGCCACAAGCTCACGGTCGGCATGCCGGCCCAGCCGGTCTTCGTGGACGCCGACGTGACCCGGCTCGCCCAGGCGTTCGCCAATCTGCTGAGCAACGCCGCCAAGTACAGCGAGCGCGGCGGCCGCATCGCGCTGACCGCCGAGCGCCAGGGCGGCGACGCCGTGGTAAGCGTCAAGGATGGCGGGGTCGGCATCCCGCCGGACATGCTGCCCAAAATCTTCGAGATGTTCACGCAGGTGGACCGGACGCTGGAGCGGTCGCAGGGCGGCTTGGGCATCGGGCTGACGCTGGTGAAGAAGCTGGTCGATATGCACGGCGGGAGCGTCGAGGCCAAGAGCGACGGCGACGGCCGGGGCAGCGAGTTCGTCGTTCGTCTGCCAATGGCGTCGGCGGCGGTTCGGGAAGTTAAGCCGTCGAGCGAAGAGGACGAACCTGCCTGCCCGTCCGGTCAATGCCGGATTCTGGTCGCCGACGATAACGAGGACGCGGCGGACAGCCTGGCCATGATGCTCCAGATTATGGGCAACGAAGTGCGCACGACGAACGACGGCTTGCAGGCGGTGGAAGCAGCCGAAGCGTTCCGGCCCGACGTAATCTTGCTGGACATTGGGATGCCGAAGTTGAACGGCTACGAAGTCTGCCGGCGCATCCGAGAGCAGCCGGGGGGCAAGAAAGTGGTCCTCATCGCCCTGACCGGCTGGGGCCAGGAACAGGACAAGCGGCGCTCCCAGGAAGCCGGATTCGATCACCACATGGTCAAGCCGGTGGACCCGGCGGCCCTTGAGAAACTGCTGGCCGGGCCGTCGGACGCCACAGGGAAGTGAGGGAAAGACTCATCGCGTCCGTCCGCATTATCGGCCGTGGCGGCGTCCTGCCCATACGAAGGATCAGGCCGCCTGTGGGGCGGCGAGGGCCACGATGGTCATGCCGTAGCGGTCGGCCAGCGCGACGGTTTCGGCCCGGTCGAGGAAGATGGTCCGATCCGCCTCGACGGCGAGGACGCGGCCGCCCGCCTTGTGCAGCATTTCGATGGTGGTGCGGCCGACGGTCGGCACGTCGAAGCGCAGGTCCTGCTGCGGCTTGGCGACCTTGACCACCGTGAAGCCGCCCACCCGGCACAACTCGCCGGCGCGGAGGATGGCCCGGTCGGTGCCCTCGATGGCCTCGACGGCCAGGACGGCCCGCTCCTTGACGGCCACGCTCTGGCCCACGTCGAGGCGGCCCATTTCGCGGGCCAGGTCCCAACCGAAGGCGATGTCCGCCTCCTCGCCGGCCGTGGGTGCACGCCGCGTCAGAACGCCGGGTCGCACGAGCAGCTCCGGGCAAAGGGTCAGCGCCGACTCGAAGCGCAGGCCGTCGGCGGCGAATTCGTCAATAACGGACAGCAAAATGGAGTCGTCGCGGTTGTCGCGGCGCCGGCCGAAGTACCACCAGCGGAGGGTGCGTAGGTCGGGCAGCAGGGACAAGAATTTCCACGGCCGGTGCATCAGGTCGGCCTTGGGCACTTTGCCGGCCATGACGAGCTGCTCGACGCCCTCGCGCTTGAACAGCCGAATCATCCGGCCGATCCGCGTGGGGTGCGTCCAGTAAAAGCGGCGGACCAGGGGCGCAGCTCGTCGGCCGCGATGCCGCCGAGCGCCACGCACACGACCGGCAAGCCGACGTCGCGGGCCTTCGCCGCGAAGGCGATCGGAAACCGGCCGCTGCCGGCCAGCAGTCCCACCGGCGTCTTACTCCCCTTGGGCACGGCTTCCTCACTCCTCACTCATTCCTCGTCCGGCACGCCTAGCTGCCGCTTCAGCCGCCGCACGTCGCGGCAAACGGCAGGCAGGCGGTCGAGGCTGAACATGATGCGCTTCTGGTCGCCTTGCGGCCGAGCGGGAGTGCCCAGCACGCGGACGCCGGCCGGCACGTCGCTCGGCACGCCGGACTGGGCGCCGATCACGGTGCGGTCGCCAATGTGGACGTGGTCGGCCACGCCGACCTGGCCGGCCAGCACGACGTAATCGCCCGTGCTGGACGAACCGGCGACGCCTGCCTGGCTCACGAACAGGTTGTGCCGGCCGATCTGACAGTTGTGGCCGATCTGGACGAGGTTGTCGATCTTGGTACCGGCGCCGATGCGCGTGGCCTGGAACGTGCCGCGGTCGATCGTGGTCCCCGCGCCGATTTCCACGTCGTCGCCGACCTCGACGCAGCCGAATTGCGGAGTTTTGAGGTGCCGGCCGTCCTGCATCCGGTAGCCGAAGCCGTCGGCCCCGATCACGGCGTTGGCGTGGACAATGACCCGATGGCCCAGGACGGTGTCTTCGTATAGCACAGCGTTCGGATGCACCGTCACGTCGTCGCCGAGACGGCAGTTGCGGCCGACGACCGCGCCGCTGAACACCCGACAACGGGCGCCGATCACGCTGCACTCACCGATGCTGGCGAACGGGAACACGCTGGCGTCCGGCCCGATCGCGGCAGACGGGTGAACATACGCTCGCGGGTCGATGCCGTGCGGCGGCGGATCGGATCGCCCGTGCAGCCGTTGCATGATGACCACGAAGGCGGCCAGTGCGTCCTTGACCTCGACGACAGTGAACGTCCGTTCCGATCCCTCGGTGAATTCCGCCAGGCGGCCGGTCAGGAACGCCGGGGCGACGACGGCCGCGGCCCGGCAAGTCTTGAGGAGTCGGGCGTTGCGCTCATTCTCCACGAACGTCAGGTCCTGCGGCCCGGCTTCCGGCACGGGCTTGGCGGCGACAATGACCCGTCCTCCGTCGCCATGCACCTGCCCGTTCACCAGCAGCGCCAGATCGTTAACGGTGACTTGCACGTGGGTTTCGGCCTTTCTTCCGTGAAAGGAGCCTCCCCGCCGTGGCGGCGGGCCGCAATCGCGGCGATCATAGTCCGCCGTCACGGACGGAACAACCCGAGTTTCCCGCTCAACCGGCCCGCAAGCGACGCAGGTGCTTGCACCAGGGGCCTCCATCGGCGTTTTCTTGTTGCACGCGGCGGCCATCGGCCCGTCTGTACAGGATGTCGCAATCACGAACAGTGGCGTTCGCCGTATGTCCACGGGCAGCAAGTCATGTCAACCGACTTCGGCCAATGGGATCGGGTGGCTTCCGAGTTGCGGGCCTGCCGCGAGGCTCAGCAGCAGGCGTGGGGCGACGTCGATAACGCCACGCTGGGGCGCTACCTCGCCGACGACGTGACGCTGGAGGAGCGCCGGCGGATCGAAACGGAACTCAGGCGCCACCCCGAGCTGCGCAAGCTGACCGACCTCGTCAGTGACATCATCCGCGACTGCGAACCCGTCGCCGCCCCGGAGCGGGCCGGTCCTTCCGTCCTGCCGTTCTCTGCCGCCAAACCCCGTCCGCATGGGACAAACCGCCGCTGGCGCCAGTGGACGGCGGTCGCCGCGGCCGCGTGCCTCCTTTTCGCGCTGGGATACACAGTCCTGCCCAAGGGATTCAGTCCGCCCACGTCGTTCCCGCGGGGCGACCTGGCGATGAAAACCGTAGGCATTCGGACAAACACGGCCGCGTTTCATCCGACGCTCGCCCCCGGCGATTCGGAACCAGGAAGTCGGCCCGCGCGCGCCTCCAAGGATGCCGCCAAATCGGCCACGCCGCTCGATCACGTCGCGGTCTATTTCGCCGACGGCTGCGCTCAGGCGGCTGATTCCTATCAACGGCACGGCGATCTCGACCTGGCCGAGTTTTCCTACAAGCTGGCGTACGGCGTCCGCGAGTGGAAACTTGGGCCGGACGCGGAGCAGACCGTCCAGGCGCGCCGCAACCTGGGCGCGGTTTACCAGACCGCTCTCAACCAGAAAGAAGACGCCCTTTTCACGCCGGGCGGCCCCTCGCCCACGGCGCCGGCCGCCGTCGCCGACAAAGGGCCGGGTCAGGAGATCCAGTTCAGCGCCGCCCTGCTGCGGGAGCGCCTTGCTCAGCAGCCCGCGGCCGAGGTAAGCAAATCGGTCGTGCCGGTTCTGGTGGCGAACCTGAATGACGCGAAGACGCCCGAGGAGCGCGAGCAGCTGGGCCGCGCCCTGGCGGAGTTGGGGCCGGCCGCGAAGGACGCCGTTCCCGCACTGGACGCCTGCTTGCAAAAGAGGGATCTGACCCCGCGCGAACGTGAGGCCGTTCTGGAGGCGAAGCAACGGTTGGAGAAGGCGGCCTGGCCCGCCGATGCTCCGGCGCCGCGGCCGTGAACTCCGGCCGCCTATTCTTTCGCCCCAAATCAATACGGCTTCCCCTTCACCGTCCCCACGAGCAGCCGCCCTGCCGTCGCGGCCGGAGATCCCGTCACCCCGCCGTCCAATTCGTAGTGCGTGATCTCCGTCCCCTTCGCCAGGTCCAGCACCCCCATGCGTCTCGACCGCGACGGCGTGCGTCTCCACAATCGCTCCCGGAAGACCGGGACCACCCGCGGCCCAAGGCGCAGTAAGGCTTGCCGTCGGATACAATATCGGCGTCGCCGGGCAGCGGGGGAAAGGTGATGCAAGCGATCCGTGATTTCTATGTGGCGCCCGGCGTGGTCGTCACGGGCGACGTAGTGCTGTCGGCTGGCGTCAACTTGTGGTACGGCTGCGTGGTGCGCGGCGACCTGGCCCGGATCACCCTGGGGCCGCGCGTCAACGTCCAGGACGGCAGCATCCTGCACACGGATCGCGACCAGCCGATGGACGTGGCGGAGGGCGTGGTGGTCGGCCACCGGGCGGTTCTGCACGGTCGGCTCATCGGCCGGGACAGCCTGATCGGCATCGGAGCGCTGCTGCTGACCGGCTGCGAGATTGGCCCGGAGTGCGTCGTCGCGGCCGGCGCCCTCGTCACCGAGAAGCGGCGCATCCCGCCCCGTTCCGTCGTCATGGGCGTGCCGGGCCGCGTGGTCCGCGAGGTCACCGACGAGGAGCTGCAGCGCACGCACGCCATCTCCGCCCACTACATGGAGCTGGCGCAGCGCTACGTCCACGGCGCCTTCCCGCCGCCGTGGGGACAGCCGCCGCTGGTGTGAGCGGCGACCCGAAAAGCGCATCGCGAACTGTTCGTGTTCAAACCGCGCGAATCCACACCAGCGCCAGCTCCGAAACTGGCACGGGCGCGATCGCGTCGTCGCTGGGATACTCGTTGCGCACCTCGTCCTTGAGCGCGGCGAGCCGCGCGTTCGCCGCCTGGCGACCGATCTCAAACGTCCGCCGCGCCTCCGCGACATCGACCAGCGGCGGCCCCTGCGTGGCATCGGGCACGTGTTCGACGAGTTCGGGCTTCGAGTCGGCCACGGCGCCGCCGACGGGAACGACGAACGACGCGAGTTCCCGCCGGAGCATGAGCGACCGCTTGCCCTCCGTGCGCGCTACCTGAAGCTCGAAGAGCATCCATGTCCCCTGCCCCCCGCCCGCCCAGCCGAGGTGCTTCGCCGGCATATCGAGCGACACGCCGAGCAGCGCCCACCGCGTCCACCGATTCATGTGCCCTCCTTCGCCCGCCGCTGCGGTCACCGCAGGGCGTCCCGGATGCGGGCGATCAATTCCGCGTCGCCGAAGAAAAGGAACGGGCAGACTTGAAGCCCGTTGTCGCCCCATCCCGTCGTATAGGTCTGTGTTTGTGACCCCATGCGGTCGCAGAACACCACGCCAGTCCAATGGGCGGCCCACTCCGGCTGCCGCCGCAGCCAGGCCAAGTCCAAGTCCTCGCGCTTGCCGCGGAGCCGCACAAGTAGGCGCCGTTACAAAACTCGCCGTCGGCTCGCGGGGAAATGACGTGGATCCCCGGAAGCCGCTCCTTGAGCCGCCCGGCCAGGTCCGCCACAGACCCTTCGGGATCGAACGTCTCCCTGGACGAAGGCGACGGATGCGGCCTTCTCAGCCGATAAGAGTCTGTTCCATAAGGGGGCGTCGGCCATAGAATAGGGTATGAAACACAAACCCTATCCGAGCGACCTCACGGACGACCAATGGGCGACCCTGCAACCGCTGATCCCGGCCGCGCGGCCCGGGGGACGACCCCGTAAAACCGACATGCGTGCGGTGGTCCACGCCTTGTTCTACGTCACCCGCCAGGGTTGCACGTGGCGGGCGCTGCCCCACGACTTCCCGCCCTGGAAGACCGTCTACAACTACTTCCAGGGGTTCCAGTGGAACGGCGCCTGGCAGCGTCTCGTCGATGCGCTCCAGGAACGCGTGCGTGGCAAGGCCGGCCGGCAGCCGACGCCCAGCGCCGCGGCCATCGACAGCCAGTCGGTCAAGACGGCCGAGGGCGGACGGGAGATCGGCAACGACGGCGGCAAGAAGGTCCATGGTCGCAAACGGCATATCCTCGTTGACACGCTGGGTTTGCTGATCGCCGTTGGTGACGGCCGCCAACGTGGACGACGGCCGCGCCGCCCAGGACGTGTTCGCCCAGGCGCGGGGCCGAGACTTCCCCCGCTTGGAAGTCGTATTCGCGGACAACAAGTATCACAACTATGCCCTGTATGACTGGCTGCGTCTTCACCGCCGGCCCTATCGGCTGGAAGTGGTCAGCCGGCCGCAGGGCGAGCGGAAGTTCAAGCCCTTGAAGATCCGCTGGGTGGTGGAACGGACCTTCGCCTGGCTGGGGCGTTAGCGGCGGCTGAGCAAGGACTACGAGCATCTGGCGGTCTTTCGCACCGTAATCCATTCCGGAATTCGGGCCATAGGAGCCGCCCGCCGAAACTGTCCGCAGCCTCCCCCTGTTATGCCTTCGACGCCGCAGAAGCCGCCGCCCCGCGTGCTTTCCCGTCGCACCGTGTCCGCTTCGGCTGTGCTGGCGTGGCGTCGCCGGATGTAGGCGTCGGCTCCGCCCATTCTACCCGAACCCCCGGCCGCAGAGACGGCGGAAACAGCGACGCCGGCAGCCCCAAGGCTGGACCGGCGTCGCGGGCAGCGGACAGGGGACCTTTACCGTTTGCAAACGGCGACTATCTCTTGTCGGGTCGCAAGGTCGAAACGTCCCCATGTGGGGATAGACCCCACGCAGGGCAGAACCCACTTGAACGGCGTCGTCCCGCGCTGTAATCTGTCGCACAAGCGCATTCCTTCAACCCATCGAACCAACCTTGAGAGGGGCGTGGAATGGTCGTCGGCACTCGAAAGGCGGATCGGCGCGCCCGGATTGTTCTTCCCGGCGATTTTGCCAACGAAACCGTGGTCATCGAGCGCGTCGGGCCGAACGAACTGCGTCTGCGAAAGAAGAAGACCCTGGCCCAGCTGCTCGCCGGCGTGACGCCGGAGAATCTGCACGGTGAATGGGACACCGGCCCGGCCGTGGGCGGGGAGGCCCTGTAATGCCAAGGCCCTCACGCCCCGGCCGCGCTTCCGGCAAAACGAAAGCTTATGTCCCGAACCGGGGAGACGTTGTTTGGGTGGACTTGAATCCGCAGGCTGGGCGGGAGCAGGGCGGGCGACGGCCTTGTTTGGTCCTCTCGCCCGCGGACTACAGCGGGAAAACCGGCCTGGCCGTGCTGTGTCCCATTACCGGCCAGGAGAAAGGGTATCCCTTCGAGGTTCGACTCCCGGCCGGTTTGGCGACGACAGGCGTCGTCCTGGCGGATCACATCAAGAACCTGGATTGGCGCGTGAGGCGGGTGGAATATCGGGAGACGATTCCCGAGGCTGTCGTGCGCGAAGTCCTCGACATGACCATGGCTCTGTTGGACCCCGGAGGCGACGAGGCGGCGGACGAAGGTTGAGCAGGTGAAACTGCGCCCGCATATCTCAACGCAAGTTGACAGCTCGTTTTCCCTTCCGTAACTTGATCCCACAAGGGGATCGAACGGATGGCGGAAGTCGTTCTGGAGCGGGTCGGCAAAACCTACCCCAACGGCGTCCGTGCGGTCCACGACCTGAACCTCACCATTGCCGACGGCGAGCTGGTCGTTCTTGTCGGCCCGTCCGGCTGCGGCAAGACCACGACGCTTCGTCTCATCGCCGGATTGGAGACGCCGACCGACGGGATCATTCGCATCGGCGGCCGCGTGGTCAACGCGGAGCCGCCGCACCGCCGGGACGTGGCGATGGTCTTTCAGCGGCCCGCCCTCTATCCCCATCTGAACGTCCGCGGCAATCTCGGCTTCGGCCTCGTCCTCCGGCAAGGGTGGTGGACGAACCAAGCCGAACGACGGGAGCGCGTTCAGCAGGCGGCACGGCTGTTGCAGCTGACCGATCTGCTCGACCGGCGGCCGCAGGAGCTGTCCGGCGGGCAGCAGCAGCGGGCGGCGCTCGGCCGGGCGCTGGTGCGCGAGCCGGCCGTTTTCCTGCTCGACGAGCCGCTCAGTAACCTCGATGCGCGCCTCCGAATGGAAATGCGGCGCCAGTTGCACTTGCTCCATCGACGGCTGCGGGCGACAATGGTGTATGTGACGCACGATCAGGAAGAGGCCCTTACCCTCGGCGATCGCGTCGTGCTGCTGGACCGTGGAGAGGTTCAGCAGGCGGATCGGCCGGAGATGCTGTACAATCATCCGGCCAACCGTGCGGCCGCGGCCTTCATCGGTTGGCCGCCTATGAACTTCCTGTCGGGACGGCTGGTTGAGGACGACGACCGATTGAGCCTGGTAAACGGCGACATGCGGTTGTCGCTGGACGAACGCCGGGATGAATGGCGCCGCTTTTCCGGTCAGGACGTGGAGCTGGGAATTCGGCCTGAGTACGTGCGGATGACGGCGTCGGGGTCGGCCGAAGTCCGGCTCGTGGAGAAATATGGTCCATTCCGCCTCGCAACGCTGCGGTACGGCGAATGGACGGTGACGGCCCGGATGGACGGGCCGGCGCCGGCGGCTGAGGGGTCGCCGGTGGGGGTGGAGTTCGCCCTGGTCCAGGCGCACCTGTTCGATCGGTCCACCGGAAGGCTGCTGGCCTCCGGTCGGTCGGACGGTTGACGCCCGATGACGGCTTCCGCGGGCCTTGCGGCCGGCGGCGGCGTCGCAAGTGGGCCTCGTCCCACTTTTTTTGTTGGCGGCGCTCGAATCAACGTGAGGGTGCAGCATGAACGGCGGCGAGCTGTTGCGGGGCGTGGACTTCGTCGCCCGCGAACGCAACATTTCCAAAGAAGTCATCTTCTGCAACATCGAGAAGGCGGTGCGCCTCGCCATTCAGAAGTGCTACGATGACGAGGACGGCATCGTCGTCACCATCGACCGCCAGTCCGGCGACATGCAAGCCATGAAGGGCGAAAAGGCCCTCGCCGTCGAGGAACTCGGCCGCATCCCCGCCCAGGCCGCCAAGCAGGTCCTCATCCAGGGCTTCCGCGAAGAGGAAAGCAACGCCGTCTTCAACGAGTACGAGGCGAAAAAAGGCCTCCTCGTCAACGGCACCGTCAGCCGCTTCGAGGGCGGCGCCGCCACCGTCAGCCTCGGCAAGACCGAGGCGCTGTTGCCGCGCGGCGAACAGATCCCCGGCGAAACGCACCACGTCGGTGAGCGCGTCAAGGCGGTCATCCTCGAAGTGAAGCGCGTCGGCCACCGCGTTCGCATCATCCTGTCGCGGAACCACCCCGATCTGGTGCGGCGATTGTTCGAGAACGAGATCCCCGAAATCGCCGACCGCACCATCGAGATCAAGGCCGTGGCGCGCGAGGCCGGCTACCGCACCAAGGTGGCCGTCTCCAGCATTGACATGAAGGTCGATTGCGTCGGCGCCTGCGTCGGCGTCCGCGGCAGCCGCATCAAGAACATCGTGGACGAACTGGGCGGCGAGCGCATCGACATCGTGCGCTGGAACGACGCCCTCCAGGTACTCATTCCCAACGGTCTTCAGCCGGCCCAGGTCGAGGAGGTGTTCCTTTACCCGCGGCTGGGCCGGGCCATCGTGCTGGTGAAGGAAGATCAGCTGTCGCTGGCCATCGGCCGGCGCGGTCAGAACGTCCGCCTGGCCTCGAAGCTCGTCGGCTGGGACATCGAGATCATGACCCACGACGAGCTGAACGAGGGCATCGAACGGGCCGAGGGCTGGTTCTCGCAGGTGCCCGGCCTCGCGCCGGAGATGGTCGAGGCGCTCATCGAGGAAGGGTTCCTGTCCTACGACGATCTCACGTTCGTCGAGCCGGCGGAGCTGGGCGAGCTGACGGGCGTGTCGGAAGAGATCGCCGACGACTTCATTCAGTTCGCCGAGGAGGCGGCGGTGCGCGTGGAGGAAGAGACGCGCGCGGCCAAGGCGGCCGAGGAAATCGCGCGGGCCAACGCCCCGGCCCCGGCGCCGCGATCGACGCCGCAGCAGCGCGCCATCGACTTGCTCGGCCCGGACGTGACGGTCCCGGCCCCCGAGGAGCCGGCGCCGAGCGCGGAGCAGATATTCGGGGAATCCACGACGGCGCCCGTGGAGGAAGAGCCGGCGGAAGCTCGCTTGACGGCGGAACAGCTGTTCGGGCCAGAGGCGACGGAAAAAGCGCCGGAGGAGCCGCACGTCAGCGCGGCCCAGCTTTTCGGCGAGGCGCCGGCCGCCGAGGAACCGCCGACGGAGGAGGCGCCGGCGCCGGACGAGGGGTGATCGACCCGGATTTTGGCGAGCGGCCGGCGTGAGCCGGCTAATGCGACCTATCAGCCGGCTCACGCCGGCCGCTCGCCAGGGTCCGCCTGGAAGATTCCCTTTTCTCGGCCGGCCAGGCGGTTAGAATAGAGAATAGTGTGTATAATGCGCCCACAGGGGTGAGTCGGCGGTCGAAGCATCCACACGGGGGAGATTCCGCTTGCAAAACGAGAAGGTTCGCATTTGTCATCTGGCCCGCGAACTGGACATGGAGAGCAAGGTCCTGCTCGACCTGTGCCGAAAGCACGGCCTCGACGTGAAGAACCAGTTCAGCACGTTGACGCCCGAGCAGCGCGATGCCATCGTGGCCCTGGTGCGCAAGGGTCCGGTTTCTCGGTGGGCCGGACGGTTAGAATAGAGAGTGGCAGAGAAAACACGCCTGGCCGGGCGCGTCGGCGGTCGAAGCATCCACACGGGGGAGATTCCGCTTGCAAAACGAGAAGGTTCGCATCTACCATCTGGCGCACGAACTGGACATGGAGAGCAAGGCGTTGCTCGATCTGTGCCGCAAGCACGGCCTCGACGTGAAGAACCAGTTAAGCACGTTGACGCCCGAGCAGCGCGACGCCATCGTGGCGCTGGTGCGCAAAGGGCCGGGCGCGGCTGCGTCGCAACCGCAGGTTCCGCCCCCGCTGCCCAAGCCCATTCCGAACCTGACCCAGAAGCATCCCCCCGTCATTCCCTCGCGTCCCGTCGCCCGGCAACCGGAGGTCGTCGCTCCGACGCCCCCGACCTCGCAGCCGACGGCCGCCGTTCCTGTTCCGGAGAAACCGATTCCTTCCACCCCCACCGCCCCGTCGCTCGCACCCGCCGCCAAGGCGCCGGAAGCGCCGATGCCCGTGCGCTCCGCCGAGCCTTCGATGACGCCGCCCATCCATCCGTCGCAGTCCGTGCCGCCGGTGACGGCCAAGGCCCCCGAAACGCCGCCCCACACGCCCGAGAAGACCTCGCCGCCTCCCGTACAACCGGCCGCCGCCAAGCCGGCGGAACCGCCCGTCGCTCCGCCGCCGGTTCGGTCGCCCAGCTTGCCGCAGGGTCGGCCCGCCGGTCCGATGCGCAACCTGGGGTCCAATGCGCCGCGCCCGGGCGACCAGGGGGGCACGCGCCGCCCCACCGACCGCGACCGCAGCCGTATTCCCGGCGCCGGCCGGCCTGCCTCCATGCCCGGCGGATACCGCGTCGCCATGCCGCCGCCGCCGAGGACGCCTAAGCCGCCGGAGAAGGCCAAGGAACCGCCGCCGGCCTCCGGGGGCGCCCGCAAAATCGCGGAGATTCCTCCCGAGATGCTCAACCGCGAAGGTCCGGCGCGGACCTTCGAGGAGATCCAGCGCGCCATCAACCAGCAGCAGCAGCCGGCCGTCCCGCGCCCGCCGGGCGCCCCCGGAGTCCCGGAGGAGATCGCCGACGACGAGGAGGGCGGCGACAAGAAGAAAGGCGGTGCCAAGCGCGGCGCCGGCGGCCCCGGCCGCGTCGTCGGCAGCGACGCCCGCCACAACCAGCGCAACCTCCGGCAGGCGGAGCGCAAGTCCAAGGCGGAGAATGATGTCCGTGGCGGCCGCGTCGGTCTGCTGACCGAGGAAGACAGCCCGCGCGTCCGCATCAAGAAGCAGAAGAAGAAGGTTTTCGGTCCGACCCAGCCGCGCAAGGGCAAGGTGCCGATCGACTTCCCGATCACCGTGCGCTCGCTCTCCGAGGCCATCGGCAAGCGATCCGTCGATATCCTGTTCAAGCTGAACCCGCCCGGGTCGCCCGTCAAGATGACGATCAACTCGTCCATCGACGCCGAAACGGCCGAGGCCATGGCGCTGGAAGCAGGCTGCGAGCTGGAGATCAAGCGAGCGGCCGACGCCGAAGTGGAGCTGATGGCCGAGGCCAAGAAGCCGGACAGCCCCGAAGACCTGCAACCGCGGGCGCCGATCGTCACCATCATGGGCCACGTCGATCACGGCAAGACCTCGCTGCTGGACAAGATCCGCCGCAGCAACGTGGTCGCCACCGAGGCTGGCGGCATCACGCAAGTGATTCGCGCCTGGCGCGTGGACCACGGCGGCCGGCCGATCACCTTCCTCGACACGCCCGGCCACGAGGCGTTCACCAAGATGCGCGCCCGCGGCGCCAACGTGACCGACATCGCGGTCATCGTCGTGGCCGCTGACGACGGCGTCATGCCGCAGACCGAGGAGGCCGTCGCCCACGCCAAGGCGGCCGGCGTCTCCATCGTCGTGGCCATCAACAAGGTCGATCTGCCCAACGCCAACATCAAGAAGACCGAGCAGCAACTCTACGGCCTCGGCCTGATCCCGGACACGATGGGCGGCGACGTGCCGTTCGTCTACACCAGCGCGGCGACCGGCAAGGGCATCGACGAGCTGCTCGACATGCTCTCGGTGGTGGCCGAGCTGCGCGAGCTGAAGGCCAACCCGAACAAGCCGGCCGCGGGCACCTGCCTTGAGGCGAAGCTGAGTGAGGAGGAGGGCGTCTTCGCCACGCTGCTCGTCCGCGACGGCACGCTGCACCGGGGCGACGTGATCCTGGTCGGCGCCGCCTACGGCCGCGTCCGCGCTCTCTACGACGACCTCGGCCGGCCGATCGAGGAAGCCGGCCCGAGCGTCCCGGTGCGGATCACCGGCCTGGACGAAGTTCCCAACGCCGACGACCCGTTCCTGGTCGTGCCGGATCTGTCGGAGGCGCGCGAGATCGCCGAGCGGCGCAAGGACCGGCAGCAGGTGGCCGCTCTGACGCCGCACAAGACGATGCGTCTGGAGGACCTGGCCCAGATCAAGGTGGCCGAGCTGAAGGTCATCCTCAAGGCCGAGGCCCGCGGCTCGATCGAAGCCATCCGCAAGGAGCTGGAAAAGTTGCAGCATGAGGAGGTGCGCGTCCGCATCCTGCACGCCGCCATCGGCGGCATCACGGAAAGCGACGTGCAGCTGGCCCTGACTTCGCCGGAGGACACGCTGATCCTCGGCTTCAACGTCGTACCGGACGACCGCGCCCGCGCGATGGCCGAGGAGCGCGGCATCCAGATCCGCCAGTACAACATTATCTACAACCTCACCGACGACGTGCGGGCGGCGCTGGAAGGCAAGCTCAAGCCGCGCGAGGACATCATCCACCTCGGTCGGGCGGTGGTGCGCGAGACGTTCAAGATCAGCCGCGTCGGCACGATCGCCGGCTGTCACGTCACGCAGGGCGTGCTCGAACGCTCGGCCAAGGTGCGCGTGATCCGCAGCGGCGTGGTGATCTATCCGCCGGCGGATCGCACGGCCTCCCTGGAATCGCTGAAGCGTTTCAAGGAGGACGTGAAGGAGGTCCGCGAGGGCTACGACTGCGGCCTCAAGGTGGCCGGCTACGACGACGTCAAGGTGGACGACGTGATCGAGGCGTACCGCATCGAGCAGGTGCAACGGACACTTTCCTGATGCATGGTCCGGTCGTCGCGATCCGTTTAGCCACGGTTCTGCGAACCGCGGCTAAACGAGAAACGGACACGCTCAACCGGGGGCTGGCGCTTCCATGAAACCCTACCGGCTGGCCCGCGTCGCCGAGGCGGTTCGCGAGGTGGCCAGCGAGACGATCCTGTACGAGCTGCACGATCCCCGCGTCAAGAGGGTCACCGTCACCCGCGCCGAGGTGTCCGGCGATCTGCAGCACGCCAAGGTTTACGTCTCGATCATGGGCACAGAAGCGGAACAGAAACTGACGCTGCGCGGCCTGCATCACGCGGCCGGCTTCATCCAGTCGAAGCTGGCCAAACGTCTGCAAACGCGCTTCACACCGATCGTGACGTTCGTGCTGGACAAGGGCGTCAAGCACAGTATTGAGATGACGCGGCTCATTAACGAGGCCCTCAGCCAGGGTGCCCCTCCCGCGCCCGCCGAGACGGAAGAGACGGAGGAGACGCCCGCGCCGGACGACGCCGAGGGAGCGGCGGACGACGACGCGGCCGACGTGTGACCGGGCGCCGGATCGACGTGCTTCCTCACGCCCGAGGTGAGGCGGCGGATCGGCCTGGTCCTACTTTCGCCATCCCCTAAAGGAGTGATGAAACGACCCATGGCGACCACGATCAACAAGCAACGGCTGCTGACGCACCTGTTCCACGCCGCTCGCAAGGCCGCGGAGGCGGAACCGGAGTCGGAGCCGCGTCCGGTGCTGCACGAGTTCATCTACGCCCTGTGCCGCGAGGGCGCCTCGCACCAACAGGCCGAACAAGCTTTCTGCAATCTGGTGGAGAACTTCTTCGACTGGAACGAGGTGCGCGTCAGCTCCCACCGGGAGCTGGAAGAGGCGCTGGCCGGCCTGCCCAACGCGGCCGCCCGCGCCGAACGGCTGTCGGCCTTCCTGCACGAGGTCTTCGAGACCGAGTTCTCTTTCGACCTGGACAAGCAGCTCTTGAAGAAGGGCCTGAAACTGGCGGCCAAACAGTTGACCGCCTATCAGGCGGCCGACGACTACGTCACCGCCTGGGTGATCCAGCGCTCGCTGGGCGGCCACGCCATCCCGATCGACTCGCCGACGCTCCGCTGCGCAAACCGGCTCGGCCTGGTGGACGACCACCACGACGACGCCGAGGCGGCGCGCGCCAGTCTGGAGCATCTGGTGCCCAAGGCCCGGGGGGCGCAGTTCACCGACGTGATGAGCTGCCTGGCGGACAAGTATTGCTGGGAAGAGGAGCCGCACTGCTCGGCCTGTCCGATGGCCGGCGAGTGCGCCCACGCCCAGGAGATCGGCGTCGAGCCGCTCATCGCCGTCGGCGGCCGCCGGCCCAAGCCGCGGTGAATTCAGGGCCGCGACCGTAAGGCGAGGGGCGGGAAATACCTTACCCGTAGCCGGCATTCGCCAGAATGCGGGTGAATGGCTGTCGGCCCGCATTCTGGCGAATGCCGCTACGGGTATCATTCCCGCTGCCGCTCGCCTAAGAGCAAGACAGAGCAGAACGCCCTCCGAATGCGGCGTGAGAAAACAGACTCACGTCGCCCGATGCAATTTGCTCTTACGGTCGCGGCTCCGACAAGACATCGTCCGGCCCGCGGCCCGGCCGTGTGCAGCATCCTCGCTACGCGCCATTCCGCCCCCACCCCAATTTGGCGCCGTTTTCGCTTCCCCTCTGGTCCCACCACCCCACCATGAACTAGAATGGTACGGAGTTGTGGAGACGCTGCCGACGCCGTCAGCATGGGGGGAGTCCCGACACCGTCGAGGCGGACATGCGGGATGACAAGGGCGGCGGCGACGAAACGGCCCCGCGTGCGAACATTCTGCTCGTGGACGACCAGCCGGCCAACCTCTTGGCCCTGGAAGCCGTCCTGACGGACCTGGGCCAGAACCTTGTCTCGGTTCGGTCAGGCGACGACGCCCTGCGCCTGCTGCTGCAACAGGACTTCGCCGTCATCCTGCTCGACGTCCAGATGCAGGGACTCGACGGCTTCGCCACCGCCCAGCTCATCCGCAGCCGCGAGCGCAGCCGCCACACGCCGATCATCTTCCTCACCGCTTACGACACCACCGATTTCCCGGTCGAGCGTGCCTACGAGCTGCGGGCCGTCGATTACCTCGTCAAGCCGATCATCCCGACCATTCTGCGGGCGAAGACGGCCGTATTCGTCGATCTGTTCCAAAAGTCGGAACGGCTGCGTCGGCTGGAACGGCGCGAATTCGAGCGCCTCCTGGAGGAGGCGGCGCGGCGCGAGGCCGAGGAGGAGCGCGGCCGGCGCGAAAGCGAGGAGCGCTCGAAACGCCTGACGGAGTTCCACCAGGCGGTGATGGCCAGCATGGGCGAGGGCCTGTTCGCGCTCGACACCGAGGGCCGGCTGACCTACATGAACCCGGCCGCCGAACTGCTCCTCGGATGGAAGGCGGAAGAGCTGCTGGGCCTCCCCATCCACGACCACATCCACTACGTCCACCCCGATGGCGCGCCTTTCCCGGCTGACGAGTGCGCCGTCCTCCAGGTGCGGCAGGACGGTTCCGCTCTGCGGAACCACCAGGACTTCTTCGTCCGCAAGGACGGAACGCGCTTTCCCGTGGCGTGCAGCTCCGCCCCCATCATCTCCGACACGCACCTGGCGGGGCTGGTCGTGGTTTTCCGGGACGTGACCCGCCAGAAGCAGGCCCAGCAGGAGCTGCGCGAGAGCGAACGGCGCTACCGCGCCCTGGCCGACTCCATGCCGCAGATCGTTTGGGCCGCTCGCCCCGACGGCGTCGTGGATTACTACAACCGTCGCTGGTACGAGTACACCGGCTTGCCCGAGGGCCAGGTCGGCGCCGCCAGCTGGACGCCCATCGTCCATCCCGACGACCTGCCGATGACGACGGACGCCTGGGATGCGGCCGTCCGCTCCGGCGACCCCTTCCAGATCGAATGCCGCTTCAAGGACCGGGCGTCCGGCGGCTACCGCTGGCACCTCGGCCGGGCCTTGTCTGTGCGGGACGACGCCGGCCGGATCGAGCGCTGGTTCGGCACCTGTACGGACATCGACGACCAGAAACGTCTGGAGCAAGGACTGCGCGACGCCAACACCGCCAAGGATCAGTTCCTGGCAATGCTGGCCCACGAACTCCGCAACCCGCTGGCGCCGCTGCTCAGCACCTTGTACGTCCTGGGTCAGGACGACGCGATTCGCCGGACCCAAGGGGCATCGCTCGGTCGGATGGAGCGTCAGCTCCAGCGGCTCAACCGAATGGTGGAAGACCTGCTGGAGGCGTCGCGCGTGGTATTCGGCCGAGCGCGGCTCCGGCCCGAGCGGCTCGACCTGGCGCGGCTGGTGCGTGCGGTGGTGGAGGATCGGCGGACGCTGCTGGAGCGGGCCGGCGTAGGCCTGACCCTGGCGGCCCCGGACACGCCGCTCTGGGTCCAGGGCGACCCCGACCGTCTGGCGCAGGTGCTCGACAACCTGCTCGACAACGAAACCCGGTTCGTGGACCGCGGCGGTCGAGTAGATGTCAGTCTGACGGCCGACCGCTGCGCCGGACAGGCGGTGCTGATTCTCAGGGACGACGGCATTGGCATCGCGCCCGAGATGCTCGACCGGCTGTTCGACGTGTTCGCCCAGGCGGACCAGAGCCTGGACCGCAAACGCGGCGGCCTGGGCCTGGGGCTGGCGGTCGTGAAGGGACTGGTCGAGCAGCACGGCGGGACGATACGGGCGACCAGCGAGGGGCTGGGAAAGGGCGCGGTGTTCACATTGCGTCTGCCGCTGGAGCCGGAGCCGGCCGCGCTGTCGCCGGCGGCGGAGGCGCCGCGGGCGGACGGCGCGCCTGCGCGGGTGCTGGTAATCGAGGACAACCACGACGCCGCCGAGAGCCTGCGGATGCTGCTGGAGATCCTGGGGCACGAGGTGCGGGTGGCCTTCAACGGCGCGGAAGGGCTGCAACTGGCGCTCCGCTGGACGCCGGACGTCGTGCTGTCGGATATCGGTTTGCCGGAACTGGACGGCTATGAGGTGGCGCGGCGGCTGCGGAAGGAGCCGGGGTTCCGGGACATTTTGCTCGTGGCCATCACTGGCTACAACGGCGAGGACGACCGCCGGCGCAGCAAGGAGGCCGGCTTCGACCACCACCTCGCCAAGCCGGCCGACGTTCGCGAACTGCAGCGCGTCCTGGCGGCGCGGGCGTCCTAGAGACGGCGCCGCCCCGTCGTGAAATTGTCAGACCACTTTCTTGAATCCCCGGCAAACCGCGGATAGAATACAGCGCTTTCCCTACGCGGCCGCCGCCCCGTCGCTTACCGGATGCCAGGGGCGCGGCCGGTCGTAACGTCGCCAGGGGGAACGTGATGGCACAGCTCCAAATCGTCAAGCCCGACGAGGGACGACAGGTTCCCTTGGACGGGGACAAGTTCATCATGGGCCGCAATCCGGATTGCGCCATAGTCATCCCCGTCACCTCGGTCAGCCGCGAACACGCCCAGATCGTTCGCGTCAACGGCAAGTTCTTCATCGAGGACAAGCAGAGCCGCAACGGCACCTTCGTCAACAGCCAGGCGATCACCGGCCGGACCCAGCTCAAGAACAACGACAAGATCCGCATCTGCGACTTCCTCGCCGTCTTCCTCGAAAACGGCGAAGCCGAAGAGGAAGAGCCGGGCAACACCACCGTCGAGGCGACGCTGGCCCAGAGCAGCCACATGATCCTCGACACGCAGCCGGCCGAGCGGCTGCGCGGCCTGCTGGAGATCAGCGCCAGTCTCAACAAGACGCTGCAACTCGACCTCCTCTTTCCCAAGATCGGCGACAGCCTTTTCCAGCTGTTCCGCCAGGCGGATCGCTGCTTCCTCATCCTCGCCGAGGACGACGGCAAGAAACTCCTGCCGCGCCTGGTCAAGACGCGCCTGGCCGGCGACGAGATCAACGCCCGCTTCAGCAAGAGCATCGTTCGCCGCTGCCTGGAGGGCGCCAAGGCTTTCCTCAGCGCCGACGCCTCGCGCGACGAGCGCGTGCCGCTCAGCCAGAGCGTCGTCGATTTCCGCATCCGCTCGGTGATGTGCGTGCCGCTGTGCGCCCCCGACGGCAAGGCTTTCGGCGTCATCCAGCTCGACGCGCAGCACAGCAGCAAGAAATTCACCGAAGAAGACCTCAAATTGCTTTGGGGCGTCGCCAACCAGGCCGCCGTCGCCCTGGAGAACGCCCGGCTGCATGAGGAGACGATCCTCCAGGAAAAGATGCGGCGCGACCTGGAGCTGGCCCATCAGGTGCAGATGAGCTTCCTGCCGCGCGCCCTGCCGGTGGTGCCCGGCTACGAGTTCTTCGCCCACTACGAGCCGGCCCTGGAGGTCGGCGGCGACTACTACGGCTTCACGCCGCTATCCGACGGCCGGCTCGGCGTGGCCCTGGGCGACGTGGCCGGCAAGGGCGTCCCGGCCGCCCTGCTCATGGCCAAGCTCTCGTCCGACGCCCGCTTCAGCATCCTGAGCGAACTGGACCTCGGCCGGGCCATCAGCAAGCTCAACGACCTGCTCTACGAGTTCACCTGCCAGATGGACCGCTTCGTCACGCTGACGGCCGCGGTCGTCGATCCGCGGACGCATCAGGTGACGCTGGCGAACGCCGGCCACTTCTCGCCGCTTTTGTTCCGCCAGGCGACTGCCGCCCTGTCCGACGCCGTGCCCAAGAAAACGGCCGGCGTGCCGCTAGGCATCATGGAGGGCTACTCGTTCGACTCCTGCCAGGTGGTGCTGGAGCCGGGCGACAGCCTGATCCTGTTCAGCGACGGCCTGCACGACATGCTGAACCCGGCCAACGAGGCGTTCGGCTTCCCCGGCATCCACTCGGCCGTGCTGGAAGCCTCTGGCCCCGCGACGCCGCGCCTGATCGGCGAACGGCTCCTCCAGGCCGTCACGCATCACGCCGCCGGCCGCGAGGCGCCGGACGATCTGACGCTGGTGTGCTTCGGCCGGGTCGGGGAGTGACGACCGGATCGCCAACCGGGATAGAAAGATGGACATGAGCGAAACGATCACGCTGCCGGCAATCCCCAAGCCGCTGCGGGAAGAGCGGACCAAACGGCAGCCGCCGTACAACGTCGTGCTGCTCAACGACGACGACCATACCTACGACTACGTCATCGCCATGCTGCAAATCCTGTTTGGCCATCCGCGCGAAAAAGGGTTCGCGATGGCGAAGGAAGTGGACTCGACCGGCCGGGTCATCGTCCTGACGACGAACAAGGAACACGCGGAGCTGAAACAGGACCAGATCCACGCCTTCGGCCCCGACCCGCTGCTGGCGCGGTCGCAGGGGTCGATGTCCGCGGTCATCGAGCCGGTGGAGTGAGTTGGTTAGCCGCGACGCGGAGCGGAGCGCTGGGGACAGGCGCTCCGCTCCGCGTCGCGGCTAACCACCGGATCAATGCCCGCCGCGCGCCACCCGCAGTTGCGCCTGCGCCCGCTCCTGCTTCATGCGCAGCGCCTCCGCCGTGGTCCCCAGCGCCAGCGCCTCCGCCGTGGTCCCCAGCGCCGCCGCCGCGTGCAGCGCCTCCTCGGCGGCCGGCACGTTGATCTCCTCCGCCTTCAGCGCCCGGCTGGTCAGCACCGTGACTATGTTCGCCCGCACCTGGGCGAAGCCGCCGTCCACGAAGAGCCGGCGCGTCTCGCCGCCGCGCTTGATGCGCAGCTCGCCGTAGCCGAGCCGGCCGATCAGCGCGGCCCGGCCCGGCAGGACGCCCAGCTCCCCGTCGTACATCGGCAGCGCCACGAAGTCGGCGGCCTCGTCCAACAGCGCCCGCTCCGGCGTCACCACCACGCATTGCAGGATCTTTTCCATCGTCGATTCGACCATGAGCGTCACTTCCCTTCCGCGAGGCGCTTGGCCTGCTCGGCGACCTCGTCGATGCCGCCGACGTAGAGGAACGCCTGCTCGGAAACGTGATCCCACTTGCCCTCGCAGATCTCCTTGAAGCTGCGGATCGTCTCTTTGAGCGGCGTCACCTTGCCCTTCTTGCCGGTGAACGCCTCCGCCACGATGAACGGCTGCGACAGGAACTTCTCGATGCGCCGCGCCCGGTTCACCACCTGCTTGTCCTCCTCGCTCAGCTCCTCGACGCCGAGGATGGCGATGATGTCCTGCAATTCGCGGTAGCGCTGGAGGATTTGCAGCACGCGGCGGGCCACCGTGAAATGCTCGTCGCCGACGTACTGCGACCGACAGGATGTTTGAGTACGAGGCCAGCGGGTCCACCGCCGGGTAAATGCCCTTTTCCGAAATCTTCCGTTCGAGATAGATGAAGGCGTCGAGGTGCTGGAAGGCGTTGGCCGGCGCCGGGTCGGTGGGGTCGTCGGCCGGAACGTACACCGCCTGCACCGATGTGATGGCGCCCTTCGTCGTGCTGGTGATGCGCTCCTGCAACTCGCCCATCTCCGTGGCCAGCGTCGGCTGGTAGCCCACGGCGCTCGGCATCCGGCCCAGCAGCGCCGACACCTCGGAGCCAGCCTGCGAGAAGCGGAAGATGTTGTCCACGAACAGCAGGGTGTCGGCCCCGGTGGCGTCGCGGAACCACTCGCACATCGTCAGGGCCGACAGGGCCACGCGGAGGCGGGCGCCCGGCGGCTCGTTCATCTGGCCGAACACCATCGCCGTCTGCTCGATGACCATGCGGCCGGTGTTGCCGATCTGCGTCTCCTGCATTTCCAGCCAGAGGTCGTTGCCCTCGCGCGTCCGCTCGCCGACGCCGGCGAACACGGAGTAGCCGCCGTGCTGGCTGGCGATGCGGGCGATCAGCTCGGTGAGGATGACCGTCTTGCCGAGGCCGGCGCCGCCGAACAGGCCGGCCTTGCCGCCGCGGACCAGCGGCGTCAAGAGGTCGATGACCTTGATGCCCGTCTCGAAGATTTCCGTCTTCGACGACAGATCGGCGAACGCCGGCGGGTCGGCGTGGATCGGCCGATACTCGTCGGCGGCGACCGGGCCGCGGCCGTCGATCGGCTCGCCAAGCAGGTTGAAGACGCGGCCGAGCGTGGCCTTGCCGACCGGCACCGTCACTGGCTTGCCGGTGTCGATCGCCGGCATCCCGCGCATCAGGCCGTCGGTCGAGCCGAGGGCGACGCAGCGGACGCGGTTGCCGCCGAGGTGCTGCTGCACCTCGCCGACCAGGCGGATCTTGATGCCCTTCTGGTCCTGGTCGATTCGCAGGGCATGATAGATCTCGGGAAGATGCCCTTCCTCGAACTCGGCGTCGAACGTCGAGCCGATGACCTGGACGATCTTGCCCGTCTTGTGGGCCTGGCCGTTGCCGGTGGTGGTTGTCATGGAGACTCCGTCGTCAGGAAGCCGGAGCAGGATACTCCGGGTTCGTCGTCTTGGGGGTAGACACGGCCGGGGTTGCGACGGCCGGGGTCAGGTGGATCACCATCTGTCGCTGAAGTTCCTCTTCCGTGGCGGCCTCCGGCGCTTTGATGCGGGGGTCGGGCGGGAGCCCCTCGTCCGTGAAGTCTTCTATGAGGCTCTTCAGCCTCCGGTATTCCTCATCCAGCAACCAAATGGATGCTTCGGTTTCGTTCTCGAACCCGATGGTTTCTGGTCCATCCGTCAGGATCTGGGCCGTGCCGTCGTCGCGCACGATGAGACGCGCCAGGAACAGCTCCGTTGAATCGGAGTAGTGGAAGGCGCAGTCGTCATACCACCATTCGACTTTCATCGCGTCCTCCCGATCTACGCAGGGGGCTTCCGGCGCGGCGTCAAGTGATAGCGCCATGCTCCGTTGTCCATCTTACCTTTGATCTCCGCCCAGGTTAACGGAAGGTCGTCCGTGCCCGCCTGGATTCGCCTGCCAATCGGCACGGGAGACTGCCACACGAAGCGCTCGAACTCTCGCCGATGCGCTATTCCGACCTTGCCCAGGTAGGTTCCTTCGTTCCACACCCGCACTTCAAGGACCTCTAGATCGAGGTCGTCGTCGAAAACATGAACCTCCATGCCCTTGCTGAGCGCCTTGACGGCCTGCTTGCCGGATCGCGTGTGTTTGTCCCGCGTGAGGGCGTCGTCCCGAACCGCGCGGATGAAAACCGCTGGCTGCACGGGGGAGTCGTCCATGAGCCGCCTCCGCGACGCGACCCCGCTCGCCTTGATGTTATTCCAGCGCCGCCGCCCCGCCGATGACTTCCGCGATCTCCTTCGTGATCTGCGCCTGGCGGGCGCGGTTGTACTGTCGCGTCAGGTTCTTGATCATGTCGTCGGCGTTCTCCGTCGCCGCCTTCATCGTCACCCGCCGGGCGATCTGCTCGCTGACCGCCGCGTCCAGGAAGCACTTGAACAGCCGCACCTTGAACGACTCCGGCAACAGCTCCTCCAGGATCTCCTTCGGCCCCGGCAGGAACTCGTACTCCACCGGCTTCTTCTTCTCCACCGGCGCCGCGCCGCGTTGCGCGTCTCCGGGGCGGTCTTCGACAGCGGTAACAGCACGTCCACCACCGGAACCTGCCGGGCCGCGTTCAGAAACTTCATGTACACCACCTCGACGCGGTCCACCTTGCCGGCGATGAAATCGGCGAGATAGCGATTCGCCAGCTCTTCCACCTCGTCGAAGCGCGGCTTGTCCTCGAAGTGGGTGAACGTCTTGTCGGCCGCGACGCCCTGGTAGCGGAAGTAGGCGATCGGCCGTTTGCCGGACAGCTCCAGCTGCACCGCCGTGCCCTCGGCCCGGAGCTGGCGGATGCCGGCCGCCGGCCTCGCGCAGAATGCCGGCGTTGTAGCCGCCGCACAGGCCGCGGTTGGAGCCGATCACCAGCATCAGCACCTTCTTCACCTCGTCGCGCTTCTGCAGCAGCGGATGGCTGACGTTCGTGGCGGCGGCGCTGAGGTCGGCGGCCAGCTCCGCGATCTTGCGCGTGTAGGCGTCGGCCTCCGTGGCGCGGTCGAGCGCCTGCTTGAAGCGCGACGTGGCGATCAGCTCCATCGTGCGCGTGATCTTGCGGATGTTGCGGATCGCCCGACGGCGGCCGACGAGCTGGCGGGTGTTGGCCATGAATCCTCACTTCCGTGCCTGGCGAGCGGGGGGCGTAAGCCCCCTGATGTCTCATCGCCGGCAGCTTCCATCAGGGGGCTTACGCCCCCCGCTCGCCCTGGTGTCAATCGACTGTCAGTGCGCCGCCGTCTTGACGCCCGACGGCGCCGCCGGCTTGGCCGGCGCCTCCGCCTTCACCGCCTCCTTGCGGGCGCCGGCCGGCGGCGTGTAGCGCGACTGGAAGGCGTTGATCGCCTCGCCCAGCTGCTTCTCGATGTCCGGGTTGAACTTCCTCGCCTTGACCAGGGCGTTGCGCACGTCCGACCGCTCTGTCCGCATGAAGCGCAGGAACTGGTCCTGCCACGGCAGCACTTCCTTGACGGGCACCTTGTCCAGGTAGCCCTTCGTGCCGGCGAAGATCACCATGACCTGATCGATCACGTTCATCGGCTGGAACTGCGGCTGCTTGAGCAGCTCCACCATGCGGTAGCCGCGGTCGAGCTGGGATTGCGTCGCCTTGTCCAGCTCGGTGCCCAGCTGGGCGAACGCCTCCAGCTCGCGGAAATTCGCCAGGTCGAGCCGCAAGCCGCCGGCGATCGACTTCATCGCCGGGATCTGCGCCTTGCCGCCCACGCGCGAAACCTAGATGCCCACGTCCATCGCCGGCCAGATGCCGGCCCGGCACAGCGCCGGTTGCAGGTAAATCTGTCCGTCCGTGATCGAAATCACGTTGGTCGGGATGTACGCCGACACCTCGCCTTCCAGCGTCTCGATGATCGGCAGCGCCGTCAGCGAGCCGCCGGTGTTCGCCACCTTGGCCACCTTGCAGTCGGGGAATTTCGGCAGGTCGTGCTTGATCGCCTCGCCTCTCTCCAGGGGGCCGACGTAGACCTTGCCCCTCTCGCCCGGCTGCCGCCGTCCCCCCTCCGGGTTGTTGACGCCCCAGTCGTCCTTGACCGTCTTGTCGTCGGCGTCCTTGGGCACGATCACCCAGCGTTCGGCCAGCTTGGCGGAGCGCTCGAGCAAGCGCGAATGGGCATAGAAAATGTCGCCGGGATACGCCTCGCGGCCGGGCGGTCGCCGCATCAGCAGCGACAGCTGGCGATACGCCGCCGCCTGCTTGGTCAGGTCGTCGTAGACGACCAGCGTATCGCGGCCCTGCTCGTACATGAAATACTCGGCGATGGCGCAGCCGGCGTAGGGGGCGATGTACTGCAGTGGCGCCGCCTCTGACGACGACGACGCCACGACGATGGTGTAGTCCATCGCGCCGTGCGGCGCGCAGACCCTCCACCACCTTGGCCACGGTCGATTCCTTCTGGCCGATCGCCACGTAGACGCAGACGACGTTCTCTTCCTTCTGATTGATGATCGCGTCGATGGCGATGGCCGTTTTGCCCGTCTTGCGGTCGCCGATGATGAGTTCGCGCTGGCCGCGGCCGATGGGCGTCATGGCGTCGATGGCCTTGATGCCGGTCTGCAACGGCACGTCCACCGGCTGCCGGCCGGCCACGCCCGGCGCGATCGACTCCACCGGCCGGTAGAGTTGCGTCTGCACCGGCCCCTTGCCGTCGATCGGCACTGCCCAGCGGATTGACGACGCGGCCGATCAGCGCCTCGCCGACGGGCACCTGCAACAGCGCTCCCGTCGTCTTGACCTCGTCGCCCTCCGTCGATTTCGACGTAGTCGCCGAGGATGATGACGCTGACGGAGTTCTCATCGAGGTTGAACGCCAGGCCGCGGGCGCCACTGCGGGTAAACTCGACCATCTCGCCGGCCATGACGCTCGACAGGCCGTAGACGCGCGCGATGCCGTCGCCGACCTCCAGGACGCGGCCGACCTCTTGCGCCTCCAGCCCGGCGCCCTCGCGCTTGATTTCCTGCTCAAGAACGGAAACGATCTCGCTGGGATTGAATCGCATGACTGCTACTCTCGATGAGGTGGGTTCGGATTCGTTCCAGGCGCGTGCGGATGCTGGCGTCGTACAGCACGTCGCCGACCTGCACGGTCAGGCCGCCCAGCAGGTCGGGATCGACGCGCGCCTCCAGCACGGGGTCGCGGCCGAACTTGGCCTTCAGCTCCGCGCAGCTGGTCGCGCTGGTCGTCGGCCAGCGGCACGGCCGAGCGCACCTGCACGTGCACCAGGCCAGCCCGGTTCTCGTACAGGTGGTGCGCCGTGGCCGCGATCGCCCGCAGCGCCTCCAGGCGGTCGTGGTCGTTGAGTACCAGGAGGAAGTTCAGTAACAGATCGCTGGCCCGCCCCTTGAAGGCGGCGCGGAGGGCCTGGGCCTTGCGCTCGCGGCCAATGGCCCGGCTCGTCAGGAAGGCCTCCAGGTAAGGGTCGTGCGACAGGACTTCGTGGACCAGCGCGTCGAGGTCTTCGACCATCTCCGCGGCCTGACCGGCTTTCTGCGCGGAGTTGAGCAGCGCCTCGGCGTAGACGCGGGCCACGTGCTGCGTGGCGTCGTCGAAGACGGTCGGGTGGCGCGCCGGGTCGGTCGCATCCATGAGTTACACGCTCGCTGAAGTCTTTTGACCGTTCCCCGTCTGACGGATGTCCGCCAGCGCCTCGTCCACGAAGCGGCGGTGGTCCTCCGGCGTCAGGTTGCGGCGGATCACCTTGCTCGACACCATGGCGGCCAGGTCGGCCGTCTGCCGCCACAATTCCTGCAACGCCTGATCCTTGGCCGTCTCCAGATCGCGCAGCGCCCGTTCGCGCTCGGCCTGCATGTCGGCCTTGGCCTTGCTCAGGATCTCGTCGGCCGTGCGCTGGGCGTCGGCCTGGGCCTTCTGGATCACGTCGCGGCGCATGTCCTCGATCTTGGCGCGCTCGGCCTGCACTTCTTCGCGCAGCCGGGTGGCCTCCTCGCGCGCCTTCCGGGCGTCCTCGACCGCGGAATGAATGTCCGTTTCACGCTTCTGCAACCCCTGCAACATCGGCGCCCAGGCGAACTTGTACAGAACGCCCAGCAGCAGCAGGAAAACGACGATCGTCCAAATGGTCAGGTCGAGGGCGGGCTCGAAGATGTTGGGGTTCTCGGCCTTCGTGCGGATCAGTTCCAGATAGTATTGGGCGATCCCATACTGCTGGGCGTCCACCGCCTCCCCAAACGCATTTTGAAGCTCCCGTATGGATGCGGTATCGTCCAGCAGCGGCTTGCCGCCCGCCTGGGTCTTGAGGTTGTCGCGGCGCCATTCTTCGAGCGTCTTTTCCGCCTGCTCGAACCGCTCTCGCTGGACGTCGTCCTTCAGCTGCGCGTCCCCGCCCGGGACCTCCGCCCGCAGTTGGGCGCAGGAAAACACGGCGAAAACCGGCAACACGAAGCCGACGACGCGCCAACCACTTCGCATGACGACCTCACTCGCATCCAGGAGTCAGGAGTCTACCGCGGGAGGGGGCGGGGAAACCCCGCCCCTACAGGAATGCAGCGGTAGGGGCGGGGTTTCCCCGCCCCCTCCCACCGACTTCTGACTACTGACTCAAACCCCTGTCTTGAACGACACCAGCAGGCAGACGAGCAACCCGAAGAACGTGGCGCCTTCGAGCAGGGCCGCGATGACGATCATGGCCGTCTGGATGCGCCCGGCCACCTCCGGCTGGCGCGCCATGCTTTCCAGCGCCGCCGCGCCGATGCGGCTGAAGCCGTAGCCGGCGCCGAGCAGGCCGATGCCGGCCCCGATGCCGGCGCCGACGCTCACGCCCGACAGCAGGTAGGAATAGGACGTGTGGGCCGCCGCTGCCCCGGCCTCGTCCGGCACCGCCATGGCCGGCGCCGCCACGACCAGCATAACCACTACGACCAGGATCAGCACTTTCAGCACATTCTTCATGGGTGCTCCCGTTCCAAACGTAAGGATTCCCGAAAGATTTCCCCAGCGATTCCGACACGAAGACGTCGCGTGTTTTTCAGTGTTCGGGGTGCAGCGCCATCCCCATGAACAGGGCCGTCAGGAAGACGAAGACGTAGGCCTGCAGGAAGGCGACGAACAATTCCAGCAGACTCAGGGCGGTGATGCCCAACACGCTGGCCGCCGTCACGCCGCCCCAAA
The DNA here is from genome assembly GCA_963823075.1 of uncultured Planctomycetaceae bacterium. Lineage (GTDB taxonomy): Bacteria > Planctomycetota > Planctomycetia > Gemmatales > Gemmataceae > UBA4732. The sequence goes on along the minus strand of CAWGKE010000007.1, from coordinate 120,652 downwards.
GCCAGTAGCTGCCGACCAGGCCGGCCTCGTAGATGAAGATCAGAATCATCGCCAGCACCAGATGGCCGGCGAACATGTTGGCGAAAAGACGCACGGCCAACACGCCGCTCTTGATGAACGTGCCCAGAAACTCGATCGTGAACACGAAGCCGCTGAACAGGAAGCCGACGTAGGGCACGTCGATGTGCGGCCAGAGCGACTTGAAGTATTTCCCGACCCCCATCTTCACGATGGCCGCCCCGTGCAACATGCAGAAGGCGATGATCGCCAGTCCGCCCGTCATCCAGATGCTGGCCGTGGGCGATCCCAGCAGCGGGATCATGCCCATCAGGTTGCAAAACAGGATGAACAGAAACATCGTCCACAAAAACGGCACGTACTTGTCGGCGTCGTGTTCGCCGATGGTCGGTCGGGCGATCTCGTTGCGGACGAAGGTCAACAGCGACTCGAACATGTTCCAGCGCCAGCCCCGCGGCAGGTCGCCGTTGCGGGCGCGGCGGGCCAGCGGAATGAAGATCAGCGCGATCAGGACGGCGGCGGCCAGCTCCAGCAGCATGAACTTGGTGATCTGCAAACTGCCCCACGGCATCGGAATGGCCGGTAGATGCCATTCGACGGGAGCGCCGAAAAGGCTGTTGAAGAGCTCCCAGAATTCCCTCTGGTCGAGAACGTGCTTGAAGGGGCTGGGCTTGTGTACCGCCATGCTTGCACCGTTGCCGGGGAGAGACGACTCACGCCTTGGCTGGCGGCCGGGCGGCCAGGATCAAGGCCACGTCCAAGGCCAGCGTGACCGGGTAGACGACCATCACCCAGATCCAGAACGCGAGTTCATTCTGGAAATACGGAACGCAGAGGTAAAGGACCATCCCCCCCGCCAGCACGAAGAAGATCCGCAGGCCCGTCCCGCCGGCCACCATCACGATCTGCTGCTGCGGATCCTTTTTCAGGGCGAAGTCGGCCCAAACCAGGCTCAAGATCATGGGCGGCAGACAGAGCAGCACGGCGACGCCGCTGAAAACGAGGGCCTTGTCGCCGCCGCCGAAAGCGTGGGCCGGCAGTCCGACCAGAAGCCAGAAGGCCAGCGCCCCGCCGATCAGGAGCAGCAACCGCCGAATCACCGCGCCTCCCGTTGGTTCCCCGGAGGGGGATTGTCCTTATCTTCCTTGCTCAGCACGCTCACCAGATGCACGAACGCGCCTGTCAATCCGACCACCACCCCGACGATCACGCCCCACGGCGACCAGCCCAGGTAGTGGTCGAGGACCAACCCCAAAACGATCGGCGCCACCATCTCCAGGCCGATCTGCGAGAGGGCCATGTACCGGCGCACGTCGCGCGGATCGCCCATGTACATGGCCGTCTCCCAGCGCGTCCAGCAACCTGGAGAACGCCCGCTTTCAGAGCCGCGACCGTGAGGGAGCGGTCTGCGTCCACGAACCGCGCCCCGCTCCCGCACGGTCGCGGCGGCCGATGCCGGCCCGGTAGAGGGCCGCCAGCTCCGCGCCCCGCTCCCGCACGGTCGCGGCTCTGACGGACGGAACTTGTGCCAGGCTGGACTCCGTAAGCGGTCGTGGGGGTATTGTCCGACCCTCCCCTCGAAAGTCAAGGCGCGGTTCGTGTACCTTTTCACAAAGTCGGAGCGACGGCCGAACGGGGCGGAAGGGCGGGTGAACCGCCTATTTTTTCAGCCGTTTTCACGGCGAATGGCGGAAATATGGTTGACAACCGCCCGGCCGTTCCTATAAGATCAATGCCGGTAGAGGGTAACAATCTATCGTTTGCGCTCTGCCAATCGTCCTTCCACCCGGGAAGCAATCGACGAGTCATTGATGGCGCACGCCCACGCCGGTGTTCCCTGGTTCCGGGGTTCGCGTTTCCCGCTCGGGAGATCGACCCTCCTGAAGCGTCTCGGCTCTCCTTCGAGACGCGCGACGGCCTACCTTCCTTGCCTGCCTTCCCCCTCCGGCGCCATCCGGACCCCCTGGTCCTTGCGCCGCGTCGAAGACATTTCCTCCCTGGAATGGACTTCCGGGAGCCTGAATCACCGACATGGATGCGACCACCGGAAACCTCTTTGAAGGCGCCCGGGCCGGACGGGCGCCGGAGTTGTCACGCATGACTCGCGACCAGTTGCAAGCCTGCACCAAAGACAAACTGATTGAGCTGGCCCGTCGTCACCGCGTCGTCGGTTGGCACGGTATGCGGAAGGACGACCTGATCAAGGTGCTGGCCCGGAAGCTCCGGGCCAGCGCCAAGGCTGCCCGACCGCCCTCGGGCCGTTCCGCCCACCCCGTGCAGGCCGCCGCCGCGCGCAACACCTCCGGTGGAATCAGCCCCGAGGAAGACGTGGAACGCAGCAAATACGACGTGGGCGTGCCGACCCGGGATCTCTCCGCCAAGGTGCCCAAGGACCTGCCGACCGGCTACGGCAAGGACCGCATCGTCGTGATGGTGCGCGATCCGTACTGGTTGCACTGCTACTGGGAGCTGACGCGGCACGCCATCCAGCGAGCCGAGGCCGCCCTCGGCCAGGAATGGCACCAGGCCAAGCCGATCCTGCGCGTGCTCGACGTGAGCAGCCACGGCACGACCAGCAGCTCCGAGACGCCGCTCCGCGACATCGACATCCACGGCGGCTGCAACAACTGGTACATCGACGTCGCCACGCCGCCGAAGTCCTTCCGCATCGACATCGGCTACCTCACCAAGAGCGGTCGATTCTATGTCCTGGCCCGCTCCAACACCGTCACCACGCCGCGGGCCGGCGTCAGCGACGTGATTGACGAGAACTGGGCCGACATCGACGCCAAGAAAGCGGATCGCATTTACGCGATGTCCGGCGGCTTCGACCCGTCCGGCGTCGGCAGCAGCCTGGAGTTGAAGCAGCTCTTCGAGGAGCGGCTGCGGCGGCCTCTGCACTCGCCGGCCATCACCAGCTTCGGCTCCGGCGGCCTGATGCCGGGCGGCCGGACGCGCCAGTTCTGGTTCCAGCTTGACGCCGAACTCATCATCTACGGCGCCACCGAGCCGAACGCCCGCGTCACGCTCCAGGGCGAGCCGGTGAACCTCCGCACCGACGGCACCTTCACGATGCGCTTCAGCCTGCCGGACGGCCGGCAGATCATCCCCGCCGTCGCCACCTCGCCCGACGGCGTCGAGGAACGCACCATCGTCCTGGCCGTGGAACGCAACACCAAGCAGCTGGAACCTTTGATCCATGACGGCAACGAGTGAAGCACCCGTTTAGCCGCGATTCGCAGAACCGCGGTTCTGCGAACCGCGGCTAAACGGACAGCAGTTCGATGAACCGCCGCGATTTCCTCCAACCGCACCGCCTCGCCGCCGCCGCGACGCCGCCGCCCGACGCCGCGCTGCTTCGCCTGGCGCGCCGCGCCATGGCGACCACCTTTGAAATCGTCCTGCCCTTCGACAGCGACGCCGCTCTCACCCACGGCCAGGCCGCATTCGATTTGCTCGATCAACTCGAAGACCAGCTCACCGTCTACCGCGAACACAGCGAAGTCTGCCGCCTCAATCGCACGGCCTTCCATGCGCCCGTGCCGGTGGAACGCAGCCTGTTCGACCTGCTGCGAGAGGCGGCGCGGATCACGGAAGAGACGGAAGGGGCCTTCGACGTGACAACGGGCGCCCTCATCAAGGAGTGGGGCTTCTTCCGCGGGCCGCGGCGTGTGCCGTCCGATGCGGAACGCGAGGCGGCGCTGGAACGAGTCGGGATGAGGCACGTGGAACTGGATGCGGAGCGGCAGACGGTCGCGTTCCGGCGGCGCGGGCTGGAAATCAACCTCGGGTCCATCGGCAAGGGACATGCGCTGGATCGGGTCGGCGATTATCTCGCCGCGACCGGAAAATTCCCCGCAGTCTTGTTGCACGGCGGCCATAGCAGCGTGTACGCTAGGGGAAGTCCGAACGACGATCCCCGAGGCTGGCGCGTAGGAATCACTCACCCCTGGGACGCCGGCCGTCGCCTGGCCGAGGTGTGGCTGCGCGATCGGTCCCTGGCGACCTCCGCCGCCACGTTCCAGTATCTGGAACACGACGGCCGCAAGCTGGGCCATGTCCTCGACCCGCGCACTGGATGGCCGGCGGCGGGACTGGCCAGCGCCACCGTCGTCGCCGCGACCGGTGCCGAGGCCGACGCCCTTTCGACGGCCTTCTACGTCGGCGGCGTCGAAACCGCCCGCCGCTACTGCGTCGCCCACCCCGCTGTCGGCGCCGTGCTGCTCCCCGAGGGCGACGGCGCCGAGCTGGTAACCTTTAACCTCGTTTAGCCGCTCTTCGCAGAAGAGCGCGCTGGCGAAACGCGCTCTTCTGCGAAGAGCGGCTAAACCGATCGCGTGAACCGGACGGCGATTCCGAGACCAAGAAATGAAGCGCTTCAAAGAATTTGGCTTCCTGACGATGGCGTTCCTGGTTCTCCTGCGGCTGGCCATCGGCTGGCACTTCCTCTTCGAGGGCGTTCACAAACTCGACTCCTTCGTCCACGGCGACAAGCCGTTTTCGAGCGCCGGCTACTTCCGCGAGGCGCCGGGGCCGCTGGCCTGGGAGATGCGCCAGCTCGTCGGCGACCCCGACGACGAGGCGCTGGCCCGTCTGACCATGCAGCCGGCGCCGGCCGGCGAAGATCAGCCGGCCGCCAAGGGCTACCTGCGCACGCCTCCCGCCCTGGACAGAGACTGGGAAGCCTATCGCAAGCAATACGCCGACGCCCACGACCTGACTCCCGAGCAGCGCGACGAAACCGAGCGCCGCCTCCACCAGAACGAAGATGCGGTCGTCCAGTGGCTGACGATGCCCTGGGATCCAAACCTGAAGCGCGAGGCGCCGGACGACTTTGACGCGGCGGACGAGCAGCTGAAAAAGCTGAACGCGCGGCAGACGCAGCTCACGGCGACGGACGCCGCCATCAACGCCCGATACTTCGGGTGGGTGTACGCCTCGGGGAATACTTGGCGCAGCTCGCGGCGGCCGACGCCGCCATCGGCGACCCGGGCGAGATCCGGGCGATCCAGGAGGACAAGAAGGACATTCAGGACGAACTCAAAACGGTGGGGGACGAGCTGGAGAAGCTGCAGGCACTGAAGAAGCTCCAGAATAGAGGCTTCAAGGCGGTGGAAAAGCCGTCGCCGTCGGGCACGGGCACGATCAAGGTGCTGGAAACGCCGGCCGAGCGCATCGACGAATACCGCCAAAAGGTACAGGAATATCGCGCCATGCTGGCTGAAACCAATCCGACGTTCGGCGCGGACGTGGTCGGGACGAAGCGGCTGGCAGCCAAGGGCGAGGCGGCGGCGATGCGGGCGACGCTGCTGGCCGACCTCGACAAGAAGACGGCCGACTTCAAGGATTCGTTGGCATCCGTCCCGTTGACGCCCGACCAGCAAAAGAAGGAACTGGTCTTCCGGGGCGCGACGCCTCTGCTGTGGTGGATCGACGGCGTCACGGCCTGGGGCCTGGCGATCATCGGCGGTTGTCTGCTGCTCGGCCTGCTGACCCGGACCAACTGCGTGCTGGCGGCCGGCTTCCTGCTGATGACCTACTTCATCGCGCCGCCGTGGCCCTGGCTGCCGACGCCGCCCAACACCGAAGGCAACTACCTGTTCGTCAACAAAAACGTGGTGGAGATGTTCGCCCTCTTGGCCCTGGCCACGACCGCGAGCGGCCGCTGGTTCGGGCTGGACGCCCTGGTACACTGGATGTTCCGCGCCCTGTTCGGGCGGAAGGCGCCGCGGCAGAAGGGGTCAGGAGTCAGGAGTCAGGGACCAGCGACGGGCAATGCGGCGATGGCCGCTTCTAAGCCCCGCTGAACCTCTCCTGCTTTGACTCCTGACTCCTGACTCCTGACTCCTGACTCCTGACCCCTGGTAAGGACTCTCTCCAATGGCAATCGACCTGACCCCTGAGCAGCGCGAAACTGGGACGGCCAACTACGTCCGCACCACCGAGGGCCTGACGCGGCGCGGCTTCATGAAGAGCATGGCCGCGGCCGGCCTGGCGGCGGCGCCGGTGTCCGCCGCCGTCTACTTCGGCTACGAATCGCTGCACGGCCGGCCGGTCAAGGCCGCCCTCATCGGCGCCGGCGACGAGGGCGGCGTCCTCGTCGGCGAACACAATCCGGAGTTCCTCGAATTCGTCGCCGTCTGCGACATCCGGCCGTCGAACATGAAGCGCATCTTCGACGGCGAGCCGGTCGGCCTCCGCAAGGGCCTCAAACGCATCTACGGCAACAACGCCGATAAGCAGATCCACAAATACACCGACTACACGGAGATGCTCAGGAAGGAAAACGAGATCGAGGCCGTGGTCATCGCCACGCCGCTCTGTTGGCATGCCAAGATGGCGATCGACGCCATGAACATCGGCAAGGAGCGCGGCCGGCCGATCCACGTCCTGTGCGAGAAGCTGATGGGCTGGAACGTCAGCCTGTGCAAGCAGATGATCGACACGGCGGAGAAGATCGGCAGCATCCTGGCGATCGGCCACCAGCGTCACTACAGCCTGTTGTACGCACACGCCGTTGACATCCTGAAGAACGGCGTCCTCGGCGACATCAAATACATTAGCGCTCTGTGGCATCGCAATAACGCCTGGCCCTTCAAGCCGACCGACAAGCAAAAAGAGGAGATGGTCCGCGAGGTGGTGCAGCCGTTCTACAAGGACGGCTGGTTCAACCCGGTCCTGCACGAGGACTACGACGCCCTCAACTCGACCGTCACGAAATACGGCTTCGACGACGTGCAGCAGCTGATCCGCTGGCGCTGCTCCAACGCGACGGGCGGCGGACTGATGGCCGAGCTGGGCAGCCACCAGCTCGACGCCTGCAGCATCTTCCTGGGCCACGTCCACCCGCTGGCCGTCAGCGGCGTCGGCGGCAAGTATTTCTACGGCCGGCGGCCCGACTCGGGCGAAACCAACGACTACGGCTTCCAGACCAACTGGAACGACCGCGACTCCGACGATCAGGTCTTCCTGACCTACGAGTTCCCCGGCCCGAATCACCCGCACGGCCCCAACCACGGCACGGACGAGAACGACCTCGTCGTCGTCACTTACTCGTCGATCAACACCAACGGCTTTGAGACGTATGGCGAGTGCGTCAAGGGCACGCGCGGCACGATGATCGTGGACCGCGAGGCGTCGGTGCTGCTGTACCCGGAGCGGAACCCCAACGCGGCCGGCCCGGCCGACCCGCGAGCCATCACGGCGAAGGTGGACACCGGGGGGACGGGCAAGCCGGCCCTGGACACGTCCTCGACGTGGGGGGCGGCGGTGAGCGCCGGCACGCCGGGCGCCGGCCCGACCGGCGGCGCCCCGGCGCCGTCGTCAGCCGCGGCTACCGCGAGGAGATGGAGGACTTCGCCTTCTGCGTCCGCCACTGGGACGCGACGGTCGGCTACGCGAAGGACGGCGACAAGTACAAGCAGCGGCTGCCGAAGTGCCACGGCGAGGTGGCGATGGTGGACGCGATCATCGCGCTGACGGCCAACCAGGCGATGCGCGGCCGCCAGCGGATCGAGTTCAAGGGCGACTGGTTCGACGCGAAATCGACGGCGGTTCCCGACGCCGACACGAAACCGAAGATCCCGGTGTGAGGTTCGGGGACCGTTTAGCCGCGGTTCGCAGAACCGCGCGGTTCTGCGAACCGCGGCTAAACGAATGCGGATCGGGTTACGGTTTCTTCTCCTCCGCCGCCGGCGCCGCCAGATCCTCGATCCGGATGTCGCGGAATTCCAAATCCTCGACGGGCGCCTCGTGCCCTTGCAGGCTGATCGGCCCCTTCTCCACATAGCACCCCTTGCGAGCGTTGTCCGCCGTCGGCCGCTCGTCGGTCCAGTCCGTCGCCTGGACGCCGTTGACCCAGACCGCGATGTGCCGGCCGCTGCCCACGATGGTCATGCCGAACCATTCGCGGTCCTTCGACAGCTCCTTCCGCGCCGGCATCCGCCGATAGATCCCGCCCGTGCCGTAATCGACGGCCATGTATTTAACCTTTTTCGTATCCTTCAACTCATGCGTTTTGGGGTCGTAAGTCTCGATGGGATATTCCTGCTTCGGCTCGTCGGTGAACTCGTTGCGGATCTGGGCCTCGTACCCCTGCTCGAACTCACCGGGCCGGCAGCGGAGGAAGACGCCGCTGTTGCAGTGGTCGCCGTTGCTCTTGCACTGGAGCTGCAACACGAAATCGGCCCACTGGCCTTCCGACTGCAAATCGCCGGGGCCGCCCTCCAGGTGGATCGTGCTCTCCTTGGTGACGCTGAACTTCGACTTCTTGCCGGGGAACTCCTTCCAGCCGGTCAGGTCTTTGCCGTTGAAGAGCGATTCCATTTCTGTGGGCCGGAGCTTGATGTTGCGGAAGATAGCGCCGTTGCCGGACAAAGCGATGTGTCCGCTTCTCCGCGGCAGGTCGCCGGTCGGCACGGGCGGCCTCGCCGCCTCGCCGCCCCCCAGCAGCCCAGTGGTTCGGTACACCTTCGACGTGGGAAAGCCTCCCTTCACGACCACCTCCGCATGGACCCAAGCGGAGCCGAAGTAATTTACTAACTCGACCTTGCGGGCATAACCCTGCGGCTTCTGCAGGTCCACATCCACTCGCCCGTTGGCGTCGCAACCGATCAGCACGACGGCGTTGCTGTCCGGCGCCAGTCGGTACTCGAATTCGAGCCGGTAATCGCGGAACGGGCTGGTGGTCACGAGCAGCCCTTCCTTGCCCGCCTGCGGGGCGAGCATTCCGTCGGCGATGGTCCACTGGGAATCGTTGGGCGAGCGCCAGCCGTAGGTGGTTTCGCCGTCCCAGAGCAGAATCCATCCGTCTTCGATCTCTTGCGGAGTCAGCGCGTTCTGTTTCGGCGCGGCGGCCGCGGCGGCTGCCGCGGTGAGAAGGAGAACGAGCGGGAGAGAAAGCAGGCGTTGCATGGTCGGCGGCTCCTTGGGGAGAAGGGCGAGCGAAGGATATTCTCGCCGACCGCGGGACAGGAACGCAAGCGCTGATCCTGTTGAACGACAATAGAAATGTCCGGTCTTAACGCAATAGAAATGTCCTCCTTGGTCAGGCCAAGGAGGAGCCATGTCTATCGGCGTGCTTTCCACAGACCGGATCGCTATGAGTCAGAAGGAACGCGATGTCCTCAGGGTCCTGCACTCGGTGCAGAGCGGCCAGCGGACGCAGGCCGAGGCGGCCCGGCTGCTCGGCCTGTGCGTCCGCCAGGTCCGACGCATCCAATGCAAGCTGGAGGCCGAAGGCGACGCCGCCCTCGTGCACGGCCTGCGCGGCCGGCCCTCCAACCACCGGCCCGACCCCGCCTTCCGCCGGGCCGTGCTGGCGGCCTACCGCACCCGCTACGCGGACTTCGGCCCCACCTTCGCCGCCGAGAAGCTGGCCGGGGAGGGCCTGACGGTCGGCCCGCAGACGCTGCGCCGCTGGCTGATCGCCGAGGGGCTGTGGCAACGCAAGCGTCGCCGCGACCCGCACCGCAGCCGCCGGCCGCGCCGGGCCTGCTTCGGGGAGCTGGTTCAGATGGACGCCTCGGTGCATGACTGGCTGGAGGGCCGCGGCGAGGAGATGGTCCTGATCGGCATGATCGACGACGCCACCAACCGCACCCTGGCGCGCTTCTACCCGGCCGGCACGGTCGAGGCGCATATGGACCTGGCCGGCCGCTGGCTGCGGCGTTTCGGCCGGCCGGTGGCGTTGTACACCGACCGGCACAGCATCTTCGAGCCGCAGGACAAGGGCCGCGCCCTGCCCGACGCGGAGACGCAGTTCGGGCGGGCCCTGCGGGAGCTAGGCATCGAGCTGATCCGGGCGCACAGCCCGCAGGCCAAGGGCCGCGTCGAGCGGTCCTTCGGCACGGCCCAGGACCGCTGGGTCAAGGAGCTGCGCCTGGCGGGCGTGACGACGCTGGCGGGGGCCAACGCCGTGCTGGAGCGGCTGCTGCCGACGCACAACCGCCGCTTCGTCAAGCCGGCGCGCCAGGCGGCCGACGGGCACCGGCCGCTGGGTCCGGGTCACGACCTGGCGGCGATCCTGAGCATCCAGGAGGGGCGGGTGGTGTCCAACGACTACACGGTGCGCTTCCGCAACCGCTTCTACCAGTTGCTGCCGCCGGTGCATGCGGGGGAGCGGGGCGGTCGGGTGGTGATCGAGCTGCGCCTGGACGGGAGTATGGCGATCCGCTTCCGGGGCAAGTACCTGAAGTACCGCGAGATCCCGCCGGGTTGCGGCCCTGGGGGCTCCGCCCCCAGACCCCCGGAGTTTAACGCATCGGCGGCCGACGCCAGCGGGGGAAAAGCGAACCGGGACCCCTCTTCGGGGTCCCGGTCGCCTGGCGTACAGCCGACCGACGGGCGCTCGGGTCGCACTCCTGCGGAGCCCTATCCTCCCGACGGCGGGGCGGACGATAACAAGAAGGGGCCACACCGTCCAGCCGAGGACCACCCGTGGAGGAAGCCGTTCAAGCGGAAGAAGTGACAACGTCCGGACACCGGACATTTCTACTGTCGCCGAAATGCGGACATTTCTATTGTTGCCTGACAGGCGAAGTGGAGGGTAGGACAGGTGGAAAGCGGCGGGGTCACGGCGCCGACGTCGGGCGCGACGGCGACGCAGCGTCCCGGCGGCGAGGGCCGCCATCCCCATTGCGGCGAGGGCCAGGCCGCACGGCTCCGGCGCCGTCTGCGGGCCGGTCGTGAAATTGTCGATGGAAAAGGCATCGGACTCGGCATCTGTTCCCGGGAAAGGGATGTTGGGATACGAGGTGAGTTCGAGGGAGTCGATGTGCTGGAAATTCAGGCTCTCGAACGTCCAGACACCCGACTCGAGCGTGAAGCGGGCGCTGTAGACCGGCTTACCGCCGCGGAATCCAGTCGCCATGATCGCCACCGGGTTGTTGGGTGCGGTAAAGTCGGCGCCCACGAATGTAAACGTCCCGTGGGCCGCCGGCGCGACGCTTGCTTGGCCGCCGCCGAACGCCACGTTGGGAGGCGAAACGGCGGCGAGACCCTGCTCCACAGCATTGACGACGGTCAAATTGCTCCAGTTCAGCCCGCCGTATCCGGAGGGGATCGCCGAGCCGTTGCCGGGGAGGTCGTCGAAGGTGATTAGCTCCGCCCGGGCGTTTCCGGCACTCAACCACAGGAGATATGCAAGGGCGAGTATGCTGAGGATCGTTCGGTTCATTTCCGGAGTCCTTTCCGTTGAGCGGCCGCGGTCCAGCGTGTTTCGTCATTTGAAGAAACATCGTGGCCCGACCGCGCCGGGCAGTCACCGGAGTTACGACGCCGCCGCGCCGGGGATGCGGACTGGATTCAGCCGCCAGCGACGCAGGGCGGCGAGGCCGGCCCCGGCCGTGCCGACGCTGAAGAGCAGCCAGCTGGCCGGCTCCGGCGCCTTCTGCGGGCCGGTGGTGAAATCGTCGATGAAAAAGGCATCGGACACGCCATCTGTTCCCGGGAAAGGGATGTTGGAAGACGAGGTGAGTTCGAGGGAGTCGATGTGCTGGAAATTCAGGCTCTCGAACGTCCAGACATCCGAGTCGAGCGTGAAGCGGGCGCTGTAGACCGGCTTGCCGGCGCGGAATCCAGTCGCCGCGATCGCCACCGGGCCGTTGGGTGCGGCAAAGTCGGCGCCCACGAATGTAAACGTCCCGTGGGCCGCCGGCGCGACGCTTACTTGGCCGAAGCCGAACGCCACGTTGGGAGGCGAAACGGCGGCGAGACCAAGACCAGATTCCAAGGCATTGAGGACGGTCAGATTGCTCCAAGTCAGCCCGTGGTAGCCCGCGGGGATGGGCGAGCCCAAATTGGCACCCGTGTCGGAGAGATCGTCGAAGGTGATCAGCTCCGCGTGAAGGTTTCCGCCGAACCCCAGGAGATATGCAAGGGCGAGTATGGTGAGGATCGTTCGGTTCATTTCAGGATTCCTTTCCTGCGAGTGGCTGCGGTTTGCCGTGTTCGGTCGCTTGAAGAAACGTCATGGGCCGGCCGCGCCGGGCGGTCGCGGCCAATAGAAGGGCGGCCCACGTGGCTGCCAAGGCCCAGCGTCCGGCTCGTGAGAGAATCCATTCTCGGGTCTCCAGTGGAGGAATTTTTGAGGCCGAGTCAACGGGCCGAAAGTAACAGACGAGCATATTCCGCACAAGCGGACCTTGGGCACGACGCAAAGATGCGCCGGCAAACCAGCCGTGGGACGCCGAGATACGAAATGAGAAGTTCAGGAGAAAAACATATCTGCACACCACGACTGGCCGGGCGTTTTATTTCAGCTATCGTCATCGGCCTCCATGTCAGCGATCTCCGGGACGGGCAACGGCCCTCCCCCGACCGTAAGCAGGTTGCTTTGCGGCAGTTTGGCCTCGATCTGCTTCAGCACGGTTTCCAACTCCACCTTCGCGTCCGCCTGAAGACCAAGACAGAGGGCAATTCCTGCGGCATCCGTGCTGATCCGCTCTGTGAGCTTCAGCGCGTAAGCGGCAGCTTCCTTGCGAAGTTCGTACGCGTGGAATTGCATCGCGTCGCCATCGCGAACGCCGCGGATGTGGTCAAAGGCGAACTCGCTCCGCATGTATTCGAGCAGACGGTCCTGCAAAACCAGGACGAGTCGCTTGCCCAGGTACTCGAACGTTGCGATCTTATGGTTCAGCTGCACCAGGATCGTTTTCGTCGTCATCTTCCAATTCATTCCGAACGGCTTGTCGGAGGCCGCGTCAGCCCGATTCACGCGGATTTGATGCTCCCGGAGGAATCGCTGCCGCTCCGGCCAGACCGTGCCCGTCGTGTCGAGTGTTTGTAGTTCGATGCCGACGAAATCGCGAGGTTTCCCGTCGCGGATCGACGCCAGGCAGTAGTCAATGCTTCCTCCCGGGACCGCGAGTTCGGCGACGATTCGCAGTTCGTTTCCCGGTTCGTGCAGCTTGAGCAGATGCACGCAGTCAGTAAAGATCTGGCTCCGCTCCAGGAGCCGAAACGGACAAATCATCACCGGGTAAGTGCCACAACGTCCCGAACACCTGATTGCTCGCACGGTGACAGGTGCCAGTACGTCCCGAACAGCCTCGTTCAGTCCTGGAACCCGCGGTTGGGCAGCCGGTAGTCCACCTCCAGGACCTGCGGCTGAGTCTTCGGTTCCTTCCGTCGCAGGGTGAAGAACCGGATCTTGTCCGCCTCCAGGTCCACCTCGCAGCGGACCAGCCGGTTGGGCCACACCGCACTCACCACCCAGGTCCGTCCCAGCAGGGTCACCTCGCCCGCACCGTTGGTCCGTCGCAGGTAGACCAGCCGCCCCCGAGGCCGGGTCTTCAGGTTCAGACGCCAGTCCGCCGGGAAGGGGCGGCGGGCGGGGGCCGCCTCGATCCGGGCCGCCCGCTGCCGACGCAGGGCCTGCACATGCCTCTGCGAACGGTCTTGCAAGTGCTCCAGGTCGGGGTGCTGGAACCGTGCCCAGACCCGTGCCTGCCACCAGCCGTTGTAACTCTCGATCATCGCCTGGAAGCCGACTTCCCGCGGCGGCACGAACACCGGCGCCACCCCCAGGCTCAGGCACAGGCGGATGACCCGACCCAGGGCGTCGGGGTAGCGGTGCGTCCCCTGGAAGATCATGTCGTTGTCGAACTGGGCATACCCAGGGAGTCCGACCTCCCGCCAGTGTTCCGTCAACGATTCGACGGTCAGGACCGCGGTAACGGGGGCGGTCGTCGGCCAGGAGACGACCAGGCCGCCGTGCAAGGACACCCCGTTAAGCACCTCGACCTCGGGGCCCTCCTTGATGACCAGGCCCTCGACGATGTCGAAGCTATCCAGCTCGGCCCGGGCCGCGGCGACCTCGGGCAGATACCACCCCCGGGGCGGGGCCGGTCGGCGAGTCCTGACCCGTCCGTCGAGGGCGCCCCGGCGAGCCAGAATCCGGTTGATCGTCCGCAGCGACGGCGCCGCCGTGTCTCCCCGGTCGAGCAGGGCCTGCTGGATGGCCTGGGCGCCGACTGCCCCCAGGTCTCCGTGGGCCAGTTCCTTGCGGACGGTCAGGATCAGGTCCTCCGTGGAGGAGTCGATCCGCTGGGTCCTGTGCGGGACCGAGGACCGATCGGACCAGTCCACCCGATCGAGCCGCTGCCCACGGGCTCGCTCGACCCACAGAGTCACGGTAGCGACTCCGACTCCAAAGCGGCGGGCCACGGCTCGCAGAGACTGGCCACGGCGGACGGCGGCTACCATGGCCCGACGACGATCGGCTTGACGCTTTGCTTGCTCATCAGAAGACCTCCCAAGGGATCAGCTTTGGGGATATTGTAGCCCACGGTGTTCGGGACGTACTGGCACAAAACTGTTCGGGACGTACTGGCACCTACCCCATCACCGGCTGCGGCTGACGGCCGTGTACCATGGCGCATGTGCCGATGGTAAGCTCCGGCCGGCTCTTGCGGTTCTTGAGGCATTTGCGACGGAGGAACGGGCACTGCTGGGCGGCGGCGACCGCTTTCCAGTCGGCGGGCTGAAAGGTCGGCAGCCCGTAGAGTTCGGCGACCCGGGTGGTCGGAATAGGCTTCGTCATAGCAGCAGCCTGCACCTGTCCTCCGCGATGCAGAGGTATTCGGGGGAGACGTCGATTCCGACCGACTTCCTTCCCAGGCAAAACGCCACCCGGTTCGTCGTTCCGGTGCCAGCGAAGGGGTCGAGCACCACGCCCCCCTCCGGGCAGGTCGCCAGGATGGGCAAGCGGCACAGGTCTTCCGGGTAGGCGGCGAAGTGCAGCTTGCGCTTTTGGGTGTCTTCGGGGAGGATGTCCCACACATCGCCGGGCTTGGCGCCGTTCGGGTGGTACTTGAGGAAGTAGAAGCCGCGCTCGGCCAATTCGCGCCTCGGCCGGAGACGCGCTCGGAGTCGGAATGGGTCGCCCGCTGCTGCCCGCGGATGATCATGCGAAAATCGGACAGCTTGCCGAGCCGCATTTCTCCGAGCATGGCGTCGAGCGTCCGGAAAGCGGCCTTCTTCTCGGCGTCGGTGAGGGCCGTGGACAGCTCGATTTGCCGGCGATACCGGACCCCGGAAACACCCGTCGCCGACACGACGGCGCCGTTGACGACTTTCGCACGGCCGGGCTTGCGTCGGATGGCGTCGGCGTCGTAGTGGTAGCGATCCGATTTCACGAAGTGAAAGACGTTTTCGTGGACGTTGCGCAGCTTGTCCGTGGCGTTGTCCGGGCCGCCCTTCACCTTGTTCCAAATGACGCTGTTCCGCAGGAGCCAGCCCTGCCGGTCGGTCATGGCCAGGGCGACCCGCCAAGGGATGCCGGCCAGGCTCTTGTGCTGATAGGCGTCGCCGATGTTCAGCCAAAAGGAACCCGACGATTTGAGGACTCTTTTCACCTCGGCGACGACTCCGAGCAGGCGCTCCATGTACTCGGCGCTGGTTTCCTCCAGTCCCATCCCTCCCCCCGAGTAGCGCGCTGGCCCCAGTAGGGCGGCGAGGTCATGCAGCAATCAATGCAACTCGGAGGAAAGGATGTGAGGGTCTGCCGCGAATCTCCGAGAAGGAAAAGCGGCCTCCGTTCCTCCGAATGCAGGTAGGCGGCAAGCCTTCCGTCCGAAAGCGAAACCGCATCGGTCTTGCTCATCGCCCCTGATCCTCCCAGGCGCTCCCCTGCGGATTGAGGGGGATTCTATGTCGCTCCACCCATCTCGCACACTTGAGGCCAAACTTTCGGCGCTCGCACTGATTAATGAGAGCCGGTCCTGCCCCGGCCGGCTTCCCCCATTTGCCCCGCCCGCATTCATGATCTACATCCTCTTGGAGGAATTATTCTACCCCGGCGTTAATTCCGCTTCCACCAACTCACCGCGCGGGTATGGTCTTCAACCAGGCCCGCAGCACCTCCGCGACGCTCCAGGCCTGCGCGATGCAGCCGCGCGGGGAATACGGCGCTTCCGCGTCGAAAACCTCGCTGATGGAGCCGATGCACACCTCGCCCATGTGCCGGCCGAATCCGGACAAAAACTCGCGCGCCCGCGCGGTCGCCGGGGTGCGCCCTGAGCCAGGCGTCCACGAACGGGCCGGCCAGCCACGCCCAGACGGTGCCCTGGTGGTAGGCGGCGTCGCGCGCCCGTAGGTCGCCGTCGTAGCGCGGCTTGTAATCCGGGCTGCCCGGCGCCAGCGAACGCAGACCGACCGGCGTCACCAGCCGCTCGCGCACCACGTCCAGCACCGGCGCCCAGTGCTCGCGGTCCAGCACGGGATGGTCGAGCGAAATGGCGAAGACCTGATTGGGGCGGCACGAAGGGTCGTCGCCCTTCTCGCCGTCCACCACGTCAAAGAGATAGCCTTTATCCGCGTTCCAGAAGCGGCGGTTGAACGACGCTCGCGCCCGCTCGGCGTGGCCGGCGATTTCCTTCGCCGCCGCCTCGTCGCCCTCCTCGCGGAGCCAGCCCTCCAGCAGCCGCAGCGCGTTGTACCACAGCGCGTTGATCTCCACCGCCTTGCCGCGCCGCGGCGTCACCACCCAGTCGCCGACCTTGGCGTCCATCCAGGTGAGCTGGTAGCCCTCCTGGCCCTGCACCAGCAGGCCGTCGGCCGGATCGACGTGGATGCCGAAGAGCGTGCCGCGCAGGTGTTGGGCGACGATGTCGCGGAACTTCGGCAGCAGCAATTTCAGCGTTATGCGATCGCCGCTGGCCTGGATGTAGCGAAAGGCGGCGTGGAAGAACCAGAGCGTGGCGTCGGCGGTGTGATAGAGTCCCTCCTTTTCGCCCTCCGGAAAGAGGTTGGGGATGAGGCCGTCGCGGACGTAGTGGGCGAAGGTGCGGAGGATGTAGCCGGCCTCGCGCTGGCGGCCGGTGCAGAGAGTCAGCCCCTCCAGGCTGATCATGGTGTCGCGGCCCCAGTCGGTGAACCAGTGGTAGCCGGCGATGACGGTGCGGACCTCGTCGCCGGCGGCCCGGGCGCGCGCCGCTTCCTCGGCGCGGCCGGCCGGCGTGATGATGAACTGGTCGGCCGCCAGCACCAGCTCGCCGGCCAGCCCGGCCCGCGCCTCCGGCGGCGCCTGCGCCACCAGCCGGTTGAGACGCAGCCGCTCCGCCTGCTCGGCCTCGGCCGGGCGGAGCGCCTGGATCTCCTCCCAGGGTTCGGTGGACGCGACCAGCGTGGCGGTCTGCCCTTTGGCCAGGTCGATGCGGAAGTAGCCGGGGCTCCACAACTCGCCCGTGGAGTCGTAGCCACGGCTGGCCTCGACGCGGTACAGGATGAGCGGCGACCGCGACGCCTCCAGCGTGAGGGCTGCGTGCGGGCCGTGCAGCATCAGGCGCAGCGGCGGGAGGTCGCTGCTGTCGGAGATTTCATACCGTCCTTCGACGGCGGTGAGAACGTGCCGGGCCGGCAGCTTCGCGCTGACGGGAGCGTCGTGCGGCCGAAAATGGAGCGACGGTTGCAGCCACAGGCGGAGCGGCCGATCCCCCTCGACCAGCCGGTAGTGAATCTGCACCGTGTTCTGACGATGGACCAAAAGGATCTGCTTTTCCAGGACGACGCCATCGACCTTGTAGCGCCAGACGGGAACGCCGGTGTCGAGGCGGAATTCGAGCAGATATCCGGCGCCATGCACCTCAAGCGAGCCGGCGGCGTACTCGGAACCGCCGAAGCGAACGACCGTTCCATCGGAGAGACGGGCCTGTTCGGCGAGATGGTTGAGCATGACGGTTCGGCCGTGCGGCTCGGGCAGGGCGGCGATGAGCAAGCCGTGGTAGCGGCGCGTGGCGACGCCGGCCAAGGTTCCCGAAGCGTAACCGCCCAGGCCGTTGGTCAGCAGCCATTCGCGCGTCAGCAGCGGCTCGGTGTTGCCGGGATCGGGTTCGGGCCAGTCCATGCGGCGGTTGACGTTTTCCATCGCCCCATTTTCCTCTCACTTGTGCGGTTTGCCGGTCAGCGGCGGCCGTCCCGACGCCGGCGCCTCTTCCGGTGGGGCCGGTCGCGGCGCCAGGGCGACGGCCGCGTGTCCGGGCAGGCGCCAGTTCACTTCCGTGTCCAGCGCGGCCGTACCGTCGCCGCCGTAGCGGGGATGCTCGCTCGACCACAGAATATCCCAAACCCTGTTCTCCGGCGGCGCCAGCAGCGGCTCCGGGGCCGGATCGAGGTGCAGGTCGCGGCCGAGGTTCACCAGCAGCAGCCGGTCGTCGCCGCCGTCGCCGAAGAAGCGCAAGACGAACGCCTCCGGGGCGAGGACGGCGCCGTCCACGCCGCGCAGCTTCTGGGCGCGGAAGACGCGGTCCTCGCGCCGCAGCTTCAGCAGGTCGCGGTGCAGCGCGTACCATTCCGCATGGCTTTGCCGCTCCGTAAAGTCGAGTTTGCACCGCTCAAACGTCCGCGGGTCGGCGGGGTTGGCCAGCGTCGCCTGCCGCTCGAACACGACGAGGCTCGGGAATTGCTTGAGGAACTCGGCCCGGCCCGCGCACACTAAGCGGGCCAGCTCTTCCGGGTGGTCGGCGAAGAAGAGGAACGGGCTGGACGCCGCGAACTCCTGGCCCATGAACAGCATTGGCGTTCCCGGCGCCAACAGCGTGAGCGCCGTCAAGGCGCGGAGTCGGCCGGGGTCGCTCAGGCGGTGCAGCCGGCGGCCGCGGGCCGTGTTGGCGATCTGGTCGTGGTTCTCCAGGAAGGTGACGAAGTGGGCCGGCGGCACGTGCAGCGACGGCGTACCGCGGCGCTGCTCCTGCCACTTGTAGCGCTGGCCCTGGTAGAGATAGCCGTACTTGACGATCGAGATGAACTCCTGCGCACTTCCGAGATAATCCGTGTAATAAGCTTCGTTGTGGCCGGTCAGGGCGACGACGGCGGTGTGGTGATAGTCGTCGTTCCAGAGGCCGTCGAGGCCGATGCCGCCCTTCTCGACCGGCCGCACGATGCGCACGTCCTGCGGCTCGTTCTCGGCGACGATCAGCGTGGCTCGGCCGCGGGCCGCCTCGCGGGCGCGCCGGCCGACGGCCGTGAGAACGTGATCGGCCGACGTATCGAAGATCTGCTGCGTGGCGTCCAGGCGCAGGCCGTCCATGTGGAACTCATCGACCCAGTAGCCCGCGTTGGCGACGAAATACTCGCGCACGGGGCCGGCATGGGGGCCGTCGAAGTTGATCGCCTCGCCCCATTCATTTTTGTAGCGATCCGTGAAGTAGTCTTTGGAAAACTGGCCGAGGTAATTGCCGTCGGGGCCGAAGTGGTTGTAAACCACGTCGAGGATGACGCCGAGGCCGGCCGCGTGGGCGCGATCGACGAAGCGGCGCACGTCGTCGGGCCGGCCGTAGAGCCGGGTGGGGGCGAACAGGTTGACGCCGTCGTAGCCCCAGCCGAAACAGCCGGTGAAGTCGGATACCGGCATCACCTCGATTACCGTCACGCCGAGGTCGGCCAGCTCCGACAGCTCGCGCCCGGCCGCCTCCCACGTCCCTTCCTTGGTAAATACTCCAACGTGCATCTCATAAATCACCTGTCCGGCCAGGCCGGCGCCGCGCCAGCCGCGGTCGGTCCAGACGAAAGCGGACGGGTCGATCACCTCGGACGGCCCGTGCGGCCCCTGCGGCTGGAAGCGCGAGGCCGGATCGGGATACGGATTTGGGTCGTCGTCGAGCCGGTAGCGATAGAGCGATCCGGCGCGGGCCGCGGCGGCGTGGCCCGAGAAGTAGCCGTCGCCCTCCGCCGCCAGTTCCACGGCTTCCGGGCCGCCCTCGAAGACCACCGCGACGCGCCGCCGTCGCGGCGCCCAGACGCGGAAGTGAACCCCGCCGCTCGGAAGAACCTCCGCGCCCACGGGGAGTCGCCGCTCTGGACCTGCATTCGCCATGGAATCCTCTCCCATGCCGCTGAGTGTGCCGCCTCCCCCAAAGGCGAAGGCGGCCATCTCCCTACAACATTCATGCCAAAACAGGGCCGGAACCCGCTCCGCTTATGCTAGCCCGGTCGCCTCACGCCGGCCCCCCAGAAAAAACGAGACGGCCTTGATCCGGCGGCGCCTTTGTACTAATGTACTAATACAATCAAACAAGCGGATCGTGGGCGGGGCCATGCGGATTCACCTGACGCCGGCCGACGGCGTGCCGATCTACCTGCAGATCGTTCACCAGATCAAGTATCTGGTCGCGTCCGGCCGTCTGGCGCCCGGCGACGAGTTGCCGCCCATTCGCACGCTGGCGGAGCAGCTGCTTATCAATCCCAACACGGCCGCCCGCGCCTACCGCGAGTTGGAGGCGGCCGGCGTCGTGGTCACGCGCCGCGGCGCCGGCACGCACGTTTCCGACGGGGCTTCGCCGCTGGCCCGGCGCAAGCGCCTCGACATCCTGACCCAGCGGATCGACGCCCTGCTGGCCGAGGCGCAGCACATGAACTTCGGCGTGGAAGAAGTCCTGGACCTGATCCGGCGAAGGGAACGCGCCATGCGCCCCGCGCCGGCGAGGAGGGAACGCCATGACCACCAACGCATCGGAGCGGGTGATTGAAATCCGGGGACTGACGCGGCGATTTGGTGCCAAGCGAGCGCTGCACGCCGTAAACCTGGCCGTGCCGCGCGGGAGCGTGTTCGGCCTGGTCGGCCCCAATGGCTCGGGCAAGACGACGCTCATCAAGCACGTTTTGGGTCTGCTGAAGGCCCAAACCGGCTCGGTGCAGGTGTTCGGCCGCGACCCCGTGCGCGACCCGGCCGGTGTCCTGGCGCGCATCGGTTGCCTCACGGAAGAAAACGACCTGCCGGGGTGGATGCGCATCGACGAGCTGCTCCGCTACACGCGCGCCTTCTACCGGGGCTGGTCGGATGATTACGCCGAGGAGCTGCGCCAGGCGTTCGCCCTCAATCCGGCGGCCAAGGTCAAAACGCTGTCCAAGGGCCAGCGGGCGCGGGCGGGGCTGCTGATCGCGCTGGCCTACCGGCCCGAACTGCTGGTGCTGGACGAGCCTTCGTCGGGGCTGGACCCCCTCGTCCGCCGAGACATCCTGGCCGCGATCATCCGCACCATCACGGAGGACGGCCGGACGGTGCTGTTCTCATCGCACCTTCTGGAGGAGGTCGAGCGCGTCGCCGATCACGTCGCCATGATCCACAACGGGCGCATCGCCTTCGACGCGCCGCTGGACGAGATCCGCGCGACGCACCGCCGGTTGACGGTGCAGTTCGCGGAAGCCCGGCCGCAGCCGCCGGCGCTGACCGGGGCGCTGGCATGGGAGGGTTCCGGGCGCGAGTGGACGGCGGTGTGCGCCGGGTCGCCGGTCGGACTGCGAGCGGCAGCCGAGGCTGCGGGCGGCCGAGTGGTTGAGGAGCAAACTCTCCGGCTGGACGAGATTTTCCTGGTCCGAGCGGGATCGGCTTCCGCCGCATCCGCAGAGGAGTAAACGATGTCTTCCGCCGCATGGGCGCTGGCCCGGAGCGTGTGGTGGCCGTACCGTCGAGGCCTGGCGGTCTGCGCGGCCGTCTGGCTGGTGCTGGCCGCCCTCGGTTTGCTCATGCCCCGCGGGGCATGGGGGCCGGCCGCGCCGGAGAATGCCCCCATCGCCCCTGTGGCCACGGTGGTCGTCGGACTGTTCCTGTTGGCATTCCCCTTTATGCTCTACGCATTCTCCGCCATTCCCATCGAGGCGCCCATCGACGCACGGGACACGGCTTTCCCCACGCGGACTTTCACGCTCCCTGTCGCCACGGCGATCCTGGTCGCCGTGCCGATGTTCCAGGGGGCGACGGCGGCGGCGGCCGTCTGGGTGGCCTGGGCCGGCGCGGTGCTGCGGCCGGCCGGGATGAAGGTAGATCTGGTGTGGTCGGCCGTGCTGACGGCTGCACTCGTGGCATGGTTGCAAGCCCTCGTCTGGTGGCCGTTTCCTTTGCGCTTCCTGCGCATCATCGTGGCGGCGCCGGTGATCGCTGCAATCGCATGGGCGCCGGCGTTCACTCTGGCGCTTGGAGCGCCGCCGATCGCCGTCGCAGCCGCGCTGGTCGCGCTCCTTCCGGCGGCCTACGGCGTCGCCGTCGTCGGAGTCGCCCGGGCACGCCGCGGCGACGTGCCGACGTGGACCTGGCCGTCACGGCTCGCCGGCGCGTTTGCTCGGTCGCTGCCGAGCCGCCACGCGCCTTTCTCATCCCCGCTCCGGGCGCAGACCTGGTTCGAGTGGCGAATGCGAGGCATGGGCTTTCCGTGCATGGTCGGTCCCGTCGCGGTCGTCTGGATGCTCGTCGTCCTGACGGGAGCCGGAGAGCAGGCGCTCGCAACTTTGGCTGTCGCCGACGCGCCGCACGGCGCCGCGGCCGCCATTACGGCCCTGACCGCGCCGGGGCTGTTGCTGGCCGTACTCCTGGCGGTGGTCCCTCTCCTGGCCGCGGTGGCGGGGCTGGAGTTGGGCGGCGTGAGAACGGTGGACTTCAAGCAGCCAAGCGGGCCTTCCGGCTGCCACCCGTTCCTCGCCCTGCGGCCGTTGACCGAAGGCGCCCTGGTCCTCGCCAAGTTGCGGATGGCCCTCCGTGCCACGCTCACGGGCTGGGCGCTGGCGCTCCTCGCGGCTTTCCTTGGTCTGGGCCTGAGCGGGAAATGGCGCGAGGTTGCCGGCGCGCCATTGTTTCAGACGCACAGCGCCTGGGAAGTGGCCGCGGGACTGGCGGCCGGTTGCGCGGGCCTCCTGCTGCTTACCTGGCTCGGACTTGTCGTGAACCTGTGGATCGGACTGACGGGCCGGCGCTGGCTCATCAACGCCTTCGGCGCCGTCCCGGTCGGCGTGTTCGTGGCGCTCGCATTGCTGGCGTCCTGGCTGTCCTCGCACGCCCAGGTCCCGGCTGCCCTGGCGGCGCTGCCTTACGTCCTGGCAGCGGCCGTCGTGCTGAAACTGCTCCTGGCGTGTGGGTTGGCGCGGGTCCTGTGGCGACGCGGCCTGATGCACCCGGCGGCGCTGGCGGCAGCGGCGGCCGTCTGGGTAGTCGCCGTCGTCGGCGCCGTCGCGGTGCTGGGTTGGCTTGCGTCCGATCGGGTGTCATTCGCCACGGTTGTCCTTGGGGTCGTGCTGTTCCTGCCGTTGAACCGCTTCGCCGCCGCGCCGCTCGCCCTGGCATGGAACCGCCACCGCTAGGCGGGAACCCCTTCACGCGGGGAATCGATCTGGTATGCTGCTTCTATCTGCCGGAAAAGACTCAAGAGAAACGCCGCATGTCTCCCGCCGCAATGAAGGCCCGCCTGCGAGCCGCCGATTTTCACCCCTTCCGCGTCGTAACGAGCGACGGCACGACCTATGACATACGCCAACCCGACCTCGTTATCGTCGGTCTGGGGGAACTCGTCATCGGCATCCCCTCGAAAGAAGACGCGACGATCGCGCAGGCGACGCATCTGGTGTCGCTGCGCCACGTCGTCCGGCTGGAGCCGCTGGAAGAAGCGACCACGGCGTCGAACTGACGGCTGCGGCGCCTACTCCTTTCTTCGTACACCACCTTGCCGCCTACGACGGTAAGCAGCACTTTCACGTCGCGCACCTCTTTCGTGGGGCACGTCAGAATATCCCGGTCGATGACGATCAGATCGCCGAGTTTGCCCACCTCCAGACTTCCTTTATCCTTCTCCTCGCGGTTCAGATACGCATTGTTGATGGTGTACAGCCGCATGGCCTGTTCGCGCGTCAGCCGCTCGTCCGGGGTCAAGACGCCGCCGCGCCTCCGTCTGCCGCGTCCAGCGTCTACCCAGATCGCCGAGCCACGGGTTCCACGGGTTCGTCGCCTCCAGCGAATCCAGTTTGACCATGTGGTCGCTGCCGCCGCCGATCGTCGTGTACTCCATCCACCTCTTGTACGGCTGAGAACCAGCGCATGCGCTTCGTCGCCAAGCACCTTTTGCAGCGTGTCGCCGTCCTTCTACAGCCAGGCCGGCTGCACGTCGGCGCAGACGCCGAGCGTCTTGCAGCGCTCCAGGTTGTGCTGCGACGGGAAGTTGGCGTGCGTGATGCAAAAGCGCAGGTCTCTTGATCGGCGTCTCGCGGTTGACGAACTCGTAGGCGTCCAGCAGCTCGTCCATCGCCCCTTCGCCGGCCGTGTGGGCCGTCATCTGCCAGTTGCGCTTCGCCCCCTCCTCGACAACCATTCGCAGCTGTTCCGGCTGGATGTACAGCAGGCCACGATAGCCGTCTTCAGTGATCTCGTAAGTCGGTCCTTTCGGCCACGGCTCGCGCATGTAGGCGCGTGCCGTTCAGCATGCCGCCGTCCAGGAAGAGCTTGATCGGGCCGACGCGGACCCATTCGTCGCCGACGCCGGTCGGGCCGCCGAGGCCGTCCTTGCCCGGCAGGTCGTCGAAGCGCCGGGCCATCTCCTCGCGCGTGCCGGACGGGTCGAAGCCGCGGGCCACGTTGACGCGCACCGTCAGCTCGCCGCTGTCGCGCAGGTCGCGGTAGAGATCCAGCGTCGGCTCGATCCGGCGTTGCGGTCGGCGATGCTGGTCAGGCCCTGCTCATTGTAGAGATGAAACAGCTTCTTCAGCGCATCGCGCTTCACGTCGGCCGAGACACGGGCGGAGTCGCGCGGCACGCCCTTGAGCAGTCGGTAGGCGTTGCGCAGCATCGCCGGTCGGCTCGCCCGTGGCCGGATCCTTGCCGACGACGCCGGCCGGCGGGTTGGGCGTGTCCTTCGTGATCTCGGACAACCTTCAGGCCGAGGCTGTTGACGATGCCAGCCGGCCCCGCGTGGTAAAGTACCGGGTGCTCCGGCGCCGGCCTCGTCCAGCTCGGCCCTGGTCGGGAAACGAGCCTCGTCCAGCCGCGTCGGGAAGGCGTAGCGCACGATGATCCAGTCGCCCTTCGGCGTGACGGCGGCCCGTTGCTTGATGTAGTCTGAAGACATCTTTCAGAGACCGCAAATACGGCAGAGGTGCGTCGAGTTCGCTGGTCGCCGCGTCCAGCGGGTGCACGTGGCTGTCGTACAGGCCCGGCAGGACCGTTCGGCCCGCGGCGTCGATCACGCGCGTTTTCGGCCCCTTCCATTTCAGCACGTCCTCGTTGTCGCCGACGGCGACGATGCAACCGTCCTTGACGGCGACCGCCTCCGCGAAGTGAACCTGTCGTCCATTGTCACGACCTTGGCGTGATGGACGATGAGGTCGGCCGGCGCGCCGCGTCCTTGTCATCGCCGCGACCGACGTGCACGACGGCGCAGGCCATGCGCAGGGCGAGCCGGGCACCGCAGGACAGAGTTCACAACGTTACCATCCTTTTTTTTTTTTTTCTTCCCTCTCCCCGGAGTACCGGGGAGAGCGGAGAAAAACCTCGTCAACGTCGCCGTCGGCCCTGCATCCACTGGACGACGCGCGTGATCCATCGGCGCGGGAAGAATCGAATCGACTGCACGAGCAATTTGTTACGGAAGCCGGGCACAACGATCCGCCGGCCGCGCATCAGGCCGTGGTAGCCGGCCTCGGCCGCCTTGCCGGCGTTCATCACGTTGCGACCCGTGAACAGCTTCGACGCTTCCAAGCCCGCCCGCGCCTCGAACCCGGTGGCGGTCGGTCCCGGACAGAAGGCGCAGATGCGCACCTTCGTTTTGCGCAACTCCGCGTCCAGCGCCTCGGAGAAGTGCAGGACGTAGGCCTTGCTGGCGTAATAGACCGCCATCAGCGGCCCGGGCTGAAACGCGGCGGTGGACGCCACATTCATGACGCGGCCTTCGTTGCGCTGCACCATCGCGGGCAGGAAAAGCCGCGTCAGGTGCGTTAAAGCGACGATGTTGACCTGCAAAATCTGTAAGACGCCGGCCAGGTCGGCCTGGATGAACGGGCCGTAGTCGCCGATTCCCGCGTTGTTGATCAGGACTTCCACCGGCCGGCCCTGCCGCTGCGCCGCGTCGAAGAGCTGCTCGGCGGCGCCGGGCGCGGCCAGGTCCACGACGCACACGGTGACGGCGACGTTATGGGCGGCGGTCAGCTCCCGGGCGAACGCCGTGAGCTTGTCGCCGCCGCGAGCGGCCAACAGCAGCGGCCAGCCGTCCCGCGCGAACAGCCGAGCCAGCTCGTAGCCGATGCCGCCGGACGCGCCGGTGACGACGACCAGTCCTTTTTCGCCGGTCATGTCATCCGCCTCCAAAACCCGGATCAGCCCGAAGCGCCCGCGAGAGACGCGGCTCACTTGCCGGCGCTTCGGGCTGATAAACTACGCGAAGCGGGGAAGACGGTCCAACGCGGGGCATGGTTGCCGGCGCCGCGGCTGCATGGTAAAAGCATAGGGACGTTGACGGCCCGATTTCGTCGCCCGGGGGGTGCAACCACATGCGCGTCGGCGTGGGAGTGATCGCCTGTCTTGCTTGCACGGCGGGCCTGGGAGGGGCGGAGGGCGTGGCGTCCACCATCCGGTACGGCGTCGAGGTCGATCTCAAAACCTTCCCGCAGGGCGCGCCGAAAGAAACTCTGGCCTCCGTCCTCAAAGCCGCCGACGCCGGGCGATTCGACTACCTCACGGCCCAGCTCGCCGATCCGCCATTCATCGACGAGCGCGTCAAGACCGTCTTCGGCGGCGACTTCAACGAACAGGTCAAGGACACCCAGGCCCGCCTCGATCCGGGCGCCCTCAAGCAGCTGCGCCGCTTCCTCAACGACGGCGAATGGACGACCGACGACGGCAGCGCCTCCGTGCGTCTCAAGGAGGTGGACGACCGCGCCGTCTTTTTCCGTAAAATCGACGGTCGCTGGTACATGGAACATCGCAGCAAACCCAAGGGATGATCCCCATCATGCCGGAAGCTATCATCGACCTCCGCAGCGACACCGTGACGCGGCCGACGCCGGGCATGCGCGCGGCCATGCAGGCCGCCGACGTCGGCGACGACGTGTTCCACGAAGACCCGACCGTCAACCGCCTGGAAGAGCGCGTCGCGGCGCTGCTGGGTAAGGAAGCCGCGCTGTTCGTGCCATCGGGCACGATGTCGAACCAGATATGCGTCAAGACCCACACGCAGCCTGGCGACGAGCTGCTCTGCGACGCCGGCTGCCACATCTACAACTTCGAGGCCGGCGGCCCGGCCGTGCTGAGCGGCGTCACCTGCCGTACGCTGGAAGGCGACTACGGCATCCTCGACGTCAGCCAGCTGTCCGACAAGATTCGGCCGGGCAACGATCACCTGGTCCGCACGCGCCTGGTCTGCCTCGAAAACACGCACAACCGCGGCGGCGGCCGGGTCTACCCGCTGGAAAAAATCCAGGCGATCGGCGCCTGGACCCATGCCAACGGCTTGATGCTTCACCTCGACGGCGCCCGTTTATGGAACGCCGTCGTCGCCACGAAGATCGCCGCCGCGCGCGTGGGCGGAGCCGTTCGACAGCGTGTCGGTTTGCTTCAGCAAGGGCCTCGGCGCGCCGGTCGGTTCGGCTTGTGCGGGGTCGCGCGAGTTCATCGGCCGGGCGCGGCGCGTCCGCAAGCTGTTCGGCGGCGGCATGCGCCAGGCCGGCGTCCTGGCCGCGGCCGTCCATTACGCCCTGGATCATCACGTCGAGCGCCTGGCGGACGATCACCGCAACGCACGGGTGATCGCGCAAGCGATCGCCGACACGCCGGGGCTGCGGCTCGACCCGCCGGACGTGGATACGAACCTGATCTGGTTCGAGGTGGACGCCGAACTCGGCGCGGCCCGGGACGTGGCCGCCGCCCTCAAGGCGCACGGCGTCCTGGTCCACGTGGCCGGGCCGCAGACGCTCCGCGCCTGCACGCATCTCGACGTGTCCGCCGCGCAGGCGGCGCGGGCCGTGGAGGTCGTGCGAACGAGTCTGCACCAGCCCGCGTTCTCAAAGCCGCGACCGTGAGGGTCTGTGAATTAATCGCACTCCGGGTGCGTAGAATGGTAACAGCTGAGTTGCAGCTGTTACCATTCTTGTTCGTTGGGTTGGCTCGCTATGTCTACCGCCGCGCCGTTGC
This sequence comes from uncultured Planctomycetaceae bacterium, assembly GCA_963823075.1. Taxonomy (GTDB): domain Bacteria; phylum Planctomycetota; class Planctomycetia; order Gemmatales; family Gemmataceae; genus UBA4732. Next base: position 92,757 of record CAWGKE010000007.1, on the reverse strand, counting down.
CGCGCATCCGCTCCATTGACCGTAATCGCTGCTCCAGCGTTTCGCTGGAGCAGCAACTACCCGCCGACCATCCCGTCCGCGCCATCTGGGCTTTCGTCCAGTTGTTCGACTGGACGCCCTGGTATGGCCGCATTCGCGCCGTTCGAGGGCCGGCCCGGTGCTCCCGCCGTCGCCCCGGAATTGCTCTTCGCCCTCTGGCTGTTCGCCACCACCGAAGGCGTCGCTTCCTGCCGCGAGCTGAACGAACGCTGCGGCCGGGACCTGCCCTATCAATGGCTGTGCGGCGGCGAACCCGTCAATTACTGGACCCTCAACGATTTCTACACCGCCCACGCCGCCGACCTCGACCGGCTGTTCGTCGAGCACATCGCCGCCTTGCGGGGCCAGGGATTGATCGCGTTGCGGCGAGTGACCCAGGACGGCCGCAAGGTCGTGGCCGACGCCGGCAAGGACACGTTCCATCGCCAGGGGACGCTGGAGCGGCACTGGGCCGAGGCCGAGCAGCACGTGGCCGCCGTCCAGGCGCAACGGGTCGCGACGGCGATGCGCAGCCGGTCGCAAGCGGCCCAGGAGCGGGCGGCGCACGAGCGGCTGCAACGCCTGCGGCGGGCGGCGGCCCAGGTGCGGCAACGGCAGGAGCAGCGTCGCGCCTCCAAGCGTTCGGACGCGGAAGCGGCCGAGGCACGGGCGTTGGAAAGCGATCCGGACGCGGCTCGGATGAAGATGCCTCACGGCGGCTTTCAGTTGGCCTACAACGTGCAGACGGTGACCGATACGGCCCACGGTCTGATCGTGGCGACGGCCGTCGTCCACCAGGGTTCGGACAATGGGCAATTGCGACCGATGATGGAGCAGGTGCATCGGGAGCAGGGGCAGCGGCCGCAGGCGGTGATCGCGGACGCCGGCTACAGCGACGCGGAGGACGTGGAGGTGCTGGAGACGGAGGGGGTGACGGTGTACATGCCGCCTCGCGACGAGCGTCGGGACCGGGCGGCGGGACGGGACCCGCATGCGCCGAAGCGACGGGACACGGCGGCGTTGGCGGCTTGGCGGTCCCGGATGGGGACGGAGGCGGCACGCTTGGTCTATCGCGACCGGGCGCCGGTGGCGGAGGGGGTTCATGCACAGGCGGTGCAGCGGGGCTGGCGCCGGTGCCGCCTGCGCGCTTGGCCAAGGTCGGCGGGGAGGCGCGTTGGCAGGCGTTGGCGCACAACGTGAAGCGTCTATTGGCGCTGGGTTGGCTTACGGTGGGGGGGAGGGTGGCGCGGCGGCGGTGTAACGGGGCGGGCCGGGGCGGGTGGGCGACGGGTGCAGCCCGCTGCACCCGTCGCCCGGATCGCCGCCGACCAAGAACGAGCGTAGCCATCGCCCATCCAGAGCCTCAGCGGCAATTAATTCACAGACCCGTGAGGGAGCGGTCTTCGCCCCACTCCCTTACGGTCGCGGCTCGGAGCGCTCCATGCGCATTCACGCCCTTCACCGCTGGGACCTTTCGCCGAAGGAGGCGGTCGCGCTCCAGCGCGAGCTGGCGGGGCGCGTCGTCGCCGACACGCCGGCGCCGCCCTGCACCCGCATCGCCGGCGCCGACGTGTCCTACAACAAATACTCGCCCACCATCTTCGCCGGCGTCGTGGTGCTGCGTCTGCCCGATCTGGCCGTCGTGGAGCGGCGCGGGGCGTCCATCGAGTGGCATTTCCCCTACATCCCCGGCCTGCTGTCGTTCCGCGAGGCGCCGGCCCTGCTGGCGGCGTTCGCCAAGGTGGAATCGGTCCCCGACGCCGTCATGCTGGACGGCCAGGGGATCGCCCACCCGCGCCGCCTTGGATTGGCCTGCCACATCGGCCTGTGGCTCGACCGGCCCTGTCTCGGATGCGCCAAGTCGCTCTTCGTCGGCACGTTCGACGAGCCGGAGCGCGAGGCCGGGTCGTGGTCGCCGCTGACCGACCGCGGCGCCGTGATCGGCCGCGTCGTCTGCACCAAGACCGGCGTCAAGCCGGTCTTCCTATCGGTCGGCCACCGGATGGACCTCGACGGCGCCACGCAGCTCACACTGGCCTGCCGCGGCGGCTATCGCATCCCCGAACCAACCCGCCTGGCCCACCTGTACGTCAACGAGCTGCGCCGCGGCGAGGCCGTAATCTGACTTGCTGCGATTTTTCTTGACACCTATAATCCAAAAACCGGAAATACAGCGGAGCGCCATGCGCGGGAGGGGAAAGGGATGGCCGAATCGGTCGCGCCGTGGAACCTGACCATCGCCAGCGACCTGCGGCTGTTGGCCATGGCGCGGGCCTTCGTGGAATCCGCCTGCCTGGCCGGCGGCTTCGACGCGGACGCCGCGCACGCCATCGTCCTGGCCGCCGATGAGGCCGTCAACAACGTCATCCGCCACGCCCACCAAGACCGCCCTGACGCCGTCGTCCGAATCCAGTGCTTCCTCCGTCCTGACGGCATCGAGATCCTCCTCATCGACCAGGGCAAACCGTTCGACATCGAGGCCGTGCCGCACATGGACCCCGGCGAGCTGCGCGTCGGCGGCCGCGGCGTTTTTCTTATGCGATCTCTCATGGACGAATTGAGCTGCGAGCCGCGCGACGAGGGCGGCAACACTCTGCGCATGGTCAAGCTCCGCCCCTCGGTCGCCGCGTCAGCCGGCGCCCCGGCCTGACGGCCCAACGCCGACGCCGCGCCTCTTCGCCCCACCCGTCGCCGTCGAAGAGGCGGGCACGTCGCGCCCAATGCGTCCCCGCGACCCGCCCGACGCGCCGCCGTGCCAAACGGTCCCCCATTTTCCCTGAATCTTGCCCGGCTTCTCGACGATATTGAGAATAGAGGGCGGGAGTGAGCAACTGAACACTGCTCCTCTCGCCTGGGAAATGACCGCCTCGGATCGCCCGTTGATGGGAACGGCGAAGCCGGAGGCGCCGTTAAATTCGACGAAACCCGTCATGGTTGACGCCGCATGATCCCGTCTGAGCGGCACTGTGGTTGATTCACTCAAATCTCAAAGGGTAAGATGACCTGTGGCCGTGGCCGCGGCTTTCCGCGCAAGCTCCACGTCTTCAGGGGAGATGAACCATGTACCGGCATTCAACTTCACGTCTCCGCGGTCCCCTCTCACGCAATCGCGTTTGGTGGAAAGTCGCCCCCGAACCGCTGCCCGTGGGCGCTCCGCGCCGTCGCGCAGCCTCGGCGCCGGGGATTCGCACCGACCTCGTTTCGCGCGTCCGCCGGGAAATTGCCGAGGGCCGATACGACTCCCCGGAAAAATGGGACGCCGCCTTGACCCGACTGCTGGCCCTCATCGAAGGATGAAATCACAAGGATGAAGGATGAACAGGGACCGGCGCCGGCTTCCCTTCATCCTTCATCCTTGCGACTGCGTCCTTCACGCGGCGGCCGCCGCCTCTATAATCATAATCAAGAATCATTCTTGATTGGGCCGCTGTCGGCAGCAGGAGAGGCGTCATGCCGTTGCAATCCGTCGTCGTATCGCAAAGCCCGGAGGATAAGTTCCGGGAGTACCTGGCCAGCCGTCCCCGCACTCAGCGCTTCACCGGCCAGCAGCGCGACATGGTGCGGTTCATTTTCAGCCGTCATAACCACTTCGACGCCGATCAGCTCATCGACGATATGAAACGGGCCGGCTTCCCCGTCAGCCGGGCCACGGTCTATCGCACGCTGGCCAAGCTGGTGGACTCCGGCCTGCTGCGGCGCCTCGAACTGGGGCCGCGCATGTACTACGAACACGACTACGGCTACCCGCAGCACGAACATTTGCACTGCGAACAGTGCGGCAAGATGATCGAGTTTCAGAGCCAGGCCATCGAGGCGGCCATTGCGGAGGTGTGCCGGCAGCATCAGTTCCAGGCCGCCGGCCACACGTTCGTCATCCGTGGCGCCTGCGCGGAATGCAACCGCGCTCGCGTCACCAAACGGCGGCTCGATTTGATTTGAAGGCGCCCGTCAAAGTCCCAGCGTCAACCGCACCAGCTCTTCCACGTCGCGCACCCGATCGACGGCCAGGAAGCCGCGCTGGTTGCGGGTCGCGGTGGAGAACCCCTGGCCGTCAGTGCCGCGGGTGTAAAACTCCTCGAAGACCAGATCGCCGGCGTCGTTGCCGCGATCCACGCGGTACATCCGGCCCAGGCCGTCGCGCGTGTAGCTGCGGACGGTGTAGCCCTTGGCGAACCAGTTCGGCTCGAAGACGACGGCGCGCCGGTCGGTCAGGGCGTAGATGGTGCGGCGGATGCGCCTGGGCATCCAGATTGAGGCGCTGGCCAGGTAGCCGCCGATGGCCAGGAACGGCAGGCTGAACACGCAGAACACGAGGGGTCCGCAGGCGGCGAAGCCGCCGACGCCGTTGCCGGCCGCGGCCGCGCCGGCAACGCCGAAACCGACGGTCATCGCCGCCCCGACCCCGAAGAAGATGAGGGCGAAGCCGCCGAAGCAGCAGCCGAAGATCGTGAGGAACAGGGTCGATCCGCGGGACAGGTCCGGCCGCGGCTGGCCGACGTAGACGAGCCGCTCGCCGCCGGACAGCTCCGATTGCACGCGCTGATCCAGCTCCGGCGCCAGCGTGCCTTGGCCGACGTAGTTGTTGCTGCTCATCAAGGTTTATCCGCGGTGGTCGTTGGACAGGTTAGCCGCGACGCGCCAGCGGAGCGCTTGGGCAAAGCGCTCCGCTGGCGCGTCGCGGCTAACCAACGTCATTGTCCACCGTCACGCCTTGGTCGGCACCTCGAATCCCTTGCGGTATTCGCGCGTCAGCAGCGCGTCGGCGTCCTTGTCGCCGATGAACGTCTCGGTCTTCGGGTCGAACTTCAGCCGGCGGCCGAGGCGGCACTTGGCTTCCTCCAGCGACACCGCGTTGTCCTTGAGGTGCTTTTCCATCCGCTCGAACGTCTCGTGCGATTCCTTGTCGGTCAAGGCGTCGGCGACCTTGCCGAACGGCGTTTCCGTGCCGAGGCGGTAGCTGATGTTGCCGAGGTGGCAGAGGGCGCTGGAGATGTGCCCCTCCTCGATGTCGGCGTGGAGGTCCTCCCGCTTGCCGCTGCGTACCGCCTCCACGAAGTTGTTGAAATGCAGCTGCTCGTCGCCGCCGCTGAACTTCTTGATGACCTGGCCGTCGTTGGTGAAAGCGATCGCGCTGGAGTAGCTGGTGACGACGAGGTAGCCGTCCGTGCCGTAGATGATGTTGCCGACCTTCACGTCTTTGAGCGGGTCGGTCTTCAGGCCGCGCACCTCGAAGATCAGCTCGCTGTCGCCGTAGTCGAAGACGCAGATCTGCGTGTTCGCCGTCTGGCCGTCGTCGATGTAGCCGAAACGGCCGCCGACGCTGACGACGCCCTGGGCCAGCTCGTTCTTGCCGAGCGCCCAGCGCGCCTTGTCCATCTCGTGGATGCCCTGGTTGCCGAGGTCGCCGCAACCGTAGTCCCAGAACCAGTGCCAGTCGTAGTGGAACCGCTTGCGCATCACCGGCTCCAGGGGGGCGGGGCCGGTCCAGAGATCGTAATCGACCGTCTTGGGCGGCTCCTGCGGGCCGCTCACCTTGCCGATGGTGTCGCGCTTCTTGTAGCAGAGGCCGCGGGCCACGGTGATCTTGCCGAGCTTGCCGTCGTGGACGAACTGCATCGCCTCGCGCATGCCGGTGGTGCTGCGGCTCTGCGTGCCGGCCTGGCAGAGCAGTTTCTCCTTGCGGGCCACCTCGACGATGCGCCGGCCCTCGCTGACGTTGTGGCTGACCGGCTTCTCGACGTAGACGTTCTTGCCGTTTTGCAGGCCCCAGATGGCGGCGAGCGAGTGCCAGTGGTTCGGCGTGGCGATCGAGATGACGTCGATGTTCTTGTCGGCGACGACCTTGCGGATGTCCTGCTCGTACTTGGGCATCACGCCCTGCGCCTTCTCGGCGCTCTTCATGGCGTCGCCGATGACGTCGGAGTCGGCGTCGCAGATGGTCGTGACGACGCAGTTGTTCTTGCCGGCGAAGCCGTGGACGTGCTCTTTGCCGCGGCCGTTGACGCCGATGACGGCGATGCGCAGCTGGCTGGCCGCGTCGCCGGACTTTGCTTCCTTGGCCGACTTTTCCGCGGCGACGGCCTTGCCGAAGCCGCCGGCGGCCGCCAGCGCGGCCAACACGGCCGAGTCCTTGATAAACTCACGCCGATTCAACGAACTCATCGTGAACGCTCCTCGCCGGAAGGCTGCATGGGAAAGGAATGAAACGGGGGCTTGCCCTCACTCTACCCGCCTCCCGGCGGCGGTCAATCATTTCTTCGCGGTTTTGAGCGCTTTTGCGGCGGCCGAACGTCAATTGTTCATGGCGGCCACGGCGATGACCGCGCCGGCGATGAGCAGGCCGAGGACGATGCTCACCACGATGTAGATGGCGATGCGGCCGCCGTTGGTGTCGCCGTGGACGCCGTTGTAGTTGGTTCCGCACTGGTGGCAGCGGACGACGTTGATGATGGCGGGGCCGATGAGGCCGCCCCAGAAAGTCCAGTGGACGCGGGTGGCGTCGTCGTTGCCGCAGTTGGGGCAGGGCGCCCACTCGCTGCCGCGGCGGCGGCGCGGCCGGTCGTCGTCCTCGTCCAGTGGCGGCCGGCGGCGCGGCCGGTCGTCGTAGTCGTCCGGCGGTCGGGCGGGGCGTCGCGCGGCAGGCCGCCCCTCGTCCGGCAGCGGCGGCATGGCGGGCCGGCGCGGCCGGGGGGCGGTCGGTGTTACCTCCTGCGACGCCTCCGGCGCGTCCAGAGGCGGCACAGCCAGGACGCCCTGGCAGTTCGGGCAGCGGACCTTTCTCCCGGCGTACTGCTCGGACACGTTGAGTTCGTTCGCGCACGATGGGCAACGGATGGCGGCCATGAAAAGCCCCCGGAAGAGGTTATGGGATGGGGAAACAGGCGCACGGCGGCGCCGAGGATGGATGATAAGCGGGGCAAGGGCGGCCGTCAACGAGGGGATTACTGACCGCGCGAGGCCGTGCCGCGGCGCGAGCTGCCGATGGGCATGCCTTCCATCAGCGGCCGACCCGCCACGACGAAGTCGCGGTCGTGCAGGTAATCGCGCAGCCGGCGATAAATTGGATAGCTGTCGGAGTATACCCAGAACGTGACGGCGGTGACTTTCGGGTCGAGGGCGTCCACGACCTTGCGGAAGTCGGACGCCGGCGCCAGGGCGGCCTCTTCCGCTTCGCCGCGCGCGTCCGAAATCGGCTCGACCGTCCAGCGGACGCCGTAACTGAACTGGGCGTCCGGCAGCGGGGCGCCGGCGGGGCCGTCGGTGGCGCCGCGTTCGCGCTCCAGCGTGTAGTGCATACGGAAGGCCCCGACGGGGTCGGTCGCGCCGTCCACGTCCCATTGCACGGCGAGCTGCTTTGCCTTGTCGTCGCGTTCGCGCTTCACCTGCTCCAGCATGGCGCCCACGTCGATTACCGTAACGCGGCCGCCGTGGCACTCGAAGAACAATTCCTCCGTCGCCAACGGCTGGCTGACCGGCGTCTTGTAGCGCAGGGCGCGTTTCGGCGGCGGCGGCTCCTTTTGGAGGGCGTCGATCTCCGCATGGACGAGCTGGACGCGGCTGCGGATCTCCGGCAGCGACAGCGCAGCCGTCCGCAGCCCCTGCCCCTGATCGGCGGCCTCGCGCTCCGCCGCGGTTCGCTCCATTTGGAGGGTCTGCACCCGGCTCGCCGCCCCGGCCAGCTCTATCTCAGCCGCTGTCCGCCCGTCGCGGGCCTGTTCCCATTCTCGGACCTGATCGAGGAGCCGTTGCTGGGCCGCCGCCAGTTCACGGCGCTGCTGTTCCAGGGCATCGACCGCCGGGTCCGGCGGCGCGGGCGGTTCCGCCGCTTGCGCCGCCGGCTCTTCAGCCACCGCCGGCGGCGGGGCCGAGGTCGGCCCTGGATGGTACGATCGCGCCCCCACCCAGGCGACGAGGATCAGGCGCAGGATGATGCCGACGACGTTGGCCACGACATCGAGAAACGAGTCGAAGCTGAACGGGATCTCGCGCTGGGGGCGGCGGCGTCGGATCATGGCTTCTCAAGGGGTCAGGGGTCAGGGGTCAGGGGTCAGGGGTCAGGGGTCAGGGGTCAGGGGTCGCTTAGGCGAGCAGCAGCAGGAATGATACCCGTAGCCGCATTCGCCAGAATGCGGGCCGACAGCCATTCACCCGCATTCTGGCGAATGCGGCTACGGGTAAGGTATTTCCCGCCCCTCGCCTTACTGACCCCTGACCCCTGACCCCTTGCTATTTAATGTCCCGTTACGATGGCCGACACGTCATCGTCCGGCGTGAGGATCTGGGCGGTCTTCGGAGCGGCCACACCGTCCAGCATCGGGTAAGCCATGTGATACGTCCGCCCGGCGTCGCCGTGGACCAGGAAGCGAACTTCAGGGCGGTACGGCTGATCGCCGATGCGGACGCTCGCCTGTTTGCGATCGATTAACTGCTGAATCGATTGCACCAGCGGGTTGCTGCCCGACGGCCGGGCCAGCGCCGAGGCCGGCACCAGCAGCTGCGTTGGATAGACGACCACGCCTTCCGGCTTGCATTCGACGTAGATGATCCAGTCGCGGTCGCCGCTCAACCGGGCCGGCCGCAACGCGGGCGCCGGCCGCGCGGTGTTCGGCAGAGGCGGCGGCGGGCTGCGAAGGAACGGATCGTCCTCCTCCGCGCCGTTCGCCGCGGCCTCGTGCGGGTTCGGCGGCGCCGCCTTCGCGGTCGCGGAACCCGCAGACGCCGGCGGGGGTGTGGCGCCGTCCTTGGCGGCTGCCGGCGGGGGCGTCCCGGGCGCTCCGGCCTTGGGCGCCCAGGGCGGCGTTTCCGTCGATGCGGCAGCCCCTTCGCGCGGCGAACCGGGAACGGGCGGCGGCGCGGTGGCGACGCCATTCTGGACGGCGCCCGTGGCGGCGTTCGTCGTTCCCGGCCCGCTGGCCGCGCCGCCGGGAGCGATTCCGGGCGGGCCGGGCGCAGGCGCCGCGACCGTGCCGCCGTTTCGGGCGGCGCCCGGCGCGGTGTTCGTTGTTCCCGCGCCGCCGACGGCGCTGCCCGGAGCGAGTCCGGGCGGGCCAGGCAGGGGCGGCAGCGGCGCCCCCACGGCCGGCGGCCCCTGCCGTCCCGGCTCCGATGCGGCGCCGGCGCCAGGAGTTCCCGCCTCCGCCAGGACCGGGCCGGCGGCGGAACCGTTCGGTTCCGACTTCAATGAGCCGAATTGCGATCCCGTGTGTACTCCGACCGAACCGTGCGCCGCTGGCCCGCTTGGCCTTGCCGCCCCGCCAGGGCCAGGGGACGGCGCGACCATCGGCGGTTCGTCCGCGCCGTTGCGCGCCAGGCCGTCCGGCGATATACCCCCAGGCCCGGGCGAGGGCGGTCCACCGGCCGACGCTGCCGGGCCGAATCCGGGCTTGACGCCGGCCAGGGGCGTTCCCGGCGGCGCCGTGGAGGGCGCCACGTCGGGCGGCTTGGCCGCGGTCATCCACGGCGCCGCCGGCGCCGCATCGTCGGCGGGGAAGTCGAGCGCCCAGTCGGCGTCGATAAACTCGTATCCGAAATCGATCTTGAGACCGTGCAGGGCTTCCCGGAGTCGATAGTAGCTGACGACGCCGTCCGGCCGCACCAGCAGCATCAGGTACGGTGTGAAGGCGGACGCCTCGGCCGGCGGCAGCTGTTCCTTCTGGCGGGCCAGCCGGCGTCGCACCTCCGCTTCCCCATCGGTGGCGATGCGCGACTCCGGCAGCGACAGCCGGTCGGGGTGAAAGATCAGCTGGTCGCCGGCGCACTCGACGTAGAGCGGCCGGCGGTTCTCGCCGTGCTTGCCGTTGTACGGCACCACGGAGTAGGTCTTTTGTTCCTTTTCCCGCGCCGCCCTGAGGTCCGCCAGGGCGCGTTCCAGCTGGGCCAGGTCGGCGGTCATCGCCGCTAGTTCCTTGTGCGACGCCTCCGATTGGGCCGCGTTCTTCGCCTCCTCGCCGTGTACTTGCAGGATCGCCTGCTGCTCGGAATCAACCTTCTTTTGCTCGGCGTCGATCTTCTGCTTGATGGCGTTTTTTTCGCTCTGCTCCGCCTGCAGGCGGGCGGCGGCCTCGGCGATCTGGTCGCGCACCGACATTATTTCGCCTTGCACCCCGGCGACCTGGCTCAGGAGTCGGCCATGTTCCGTCTCGCGCTCCCGCAGTCGGGCGGCACGGGCCGCGTCCCGCGCCTGCTGCACTGAGGCCCGGCGTGAATCGGCGTCGCTGGCCGCGTCCTCGGCGGCGCGGCGGGCGGCCTGCTGCATCCGGGCGCGGGCGGCGTCGTGCGCCCGCCGATCCATGACCAGCAGCACCAGCAGCAGCGCCTCCATCGCGCACAGCAGCACGGCCAGAAACGGGAACGTGGACACCTGCAGCTTGTGGCGTCGGCGTCTCATGCGGCTTTCCCCAGGCGCAAGGCCGGCCCACCGGATGGCGCGGCCGCCCGAGCGGTCAGCAGGTGTACGGCGGCCGTCAAACTGTGGACCGCCTGCTCGAAGTTGCTGGCGCTGGCCAGCGCCGCCAGGTTCTGATGCAAAACGGCTTGCAAATGAACGAGATTCGTCTCACCTTCCTGCAAGCGCCCAAGAACGGCGGCCTGGGTCGAGACGCCCTCGGCCACGCGCACCAGCGCCGCCTGCTGCTCGCGCCCGGTGTCGCGCACCGCCGCGGCCAGGGCCGCCAGCTGCTCCATCAGCCGGGCGGTCTGCTCGACGGCGCGGCCCTCCAGCGCGGCCAGCCGCGTGGCATGGGCGTCCAGCGTCCTTTCCAATCCCTTTTCCAGGGCCTCGATCATCTGTTCGCGCGGCCGGGCGTGCGCCTCCTCGGAGCGGCGATCCAGCGCCGTCACGGTTTCCGCCCACAAGTCCGCCTGCCGCTGCACCAGTCCGCCGACGGACTCCAGCAGTGCGTGATTGCTTTCGCGCACGGCCTGCACGAACGGCCCCGCGTCGGCGCCGACCCGCTGGAAGCGGTGCGCCAGGCAGCGGTCCACGTAGCGGTCCACCGCGTCGAGAACGCCCTGCTCGTCGCGCTCCACCAGGAAGCTCACGAACATCGTGATCATCGTCAGCGCCAGGGCGAGCGCCGTGGCGTCGAAAGCGTAGGAGAGGCCGTCCGTGACGGTGCTGAGCGACTTTTCGAGGACTTCCGGCGTGGCGCCGTGGATGGCGGTGGTGATGCCGAGGACGGTGCCCAGAAAGCCGAGAATGGGGATCGCCCAGGTGATGAACCGCGTCAGCGCGAAGCCGCCTTCCATGGCCGCCACGTCGTTGTCGGCCAGGGTGCGCATGTGGTCGTCGAGGTCGTCGGCGGCGACGCGCTGATAGAGGAAGTCGAGGATGGCGGAGACGCGCTGACCGAGGTAGGTGTTGAGCAGGCTGCGCGGCGTGCGCTTCAGGGCGGCGAGCAGTTTCGGCGCCTCGGAGGCCGGGACGGGTCGGCCGTCCCACGGCGGCAGTACCTCGGCGCGGCAGGCCCGACGTTCGGTGCGGTTGCCCAGCACCTTGGCGGCCAGGGCGCTCACGGCGCAGCAGAACAATACGACCTCGACGCACTCGACCGCGTTGGAAACGTAGTGTCCCAGCTCGCGGAGGGCCGCCAGATGGTCGGCCCCGTAACGGACGCCGAACAGGACGGCCGCGGCCAGCGGCAGACCGACGGCGAACGCGGCGACGGTGGTGTGGGTGCGGCGGCCGCCGGGTGCGGCGCCGGGGGTGGTCGCTTTCATGCGTGCGGCCCTCGGTCCTTGAGGTAACGGTCCCTCCTATCATCGGCCGCCGCGGGGGTGGGCTTGTAACGATTCTGGGGAGATGGTCTGGTGAATTTGGATGGTTTAGCCGCGACCGGGAGGGGAGCGCTCTACCCCAAGTCGCTCCGCCGCGCGTCGCGGCTAACCTTACCGCGCCGCTTCGTGCAGATCGTGGAGTTCTTCTGGAGACGGGTCTTTTGGGTCGTCGCTGCCGCGCAGGAACTCCCAGCCGTTCACGACAGTGATGGATTCCGGCATGGCCAGCACGCCCAGCTCCCTACGGGCGGCGTCCGCGGAGATGCGGTGGTCGCGGCAAAATGCGCTGACCCGTTCAATGCGTTTCAGCGTCTCGGCCTGGCGGGGGTTTTCTGGATAGTAGCCGAGCGCGCCGCGGGGGGCCTGGATCAGTAAGCTCAGCCCCAGCATCCAGGCCAGCGCCCGGACTTGCCCCGCCGTCAGCCGGCCGGTCGCGTCCAGGAGGAACCACCGGCCCTCCCACGCAGGAAGTCCGCCGCACACGATAAGGACCAGCCCCAACTGCGGCTGCAGATGGTAGCGGGACCACGTCGGCGTATACATGCCCACCGCGTCGTAGTCCCATGCCGCCCGACCGCTGTAGATGAGCAAATAGCTGCCAAAAAGAATGCCGGCGCCGAGCAGCGCCAGCCGCCGTCGCGGCGACCGGCGCGCCCACCAAACCCCGGCGGCGACCAGCAAGGCCAGCAGCGCTGGCGCGAGGAACGGCCCCACCGTGAGGCCGGAAATCCCTATCGCTCCGAGGCCCAGGTTGTCCACCACGGATCGCACCGTCGTCCAGGCGCCCCGCAGCGGCTGGAACGCCTGCAGCGCCGTAAGCCCCCGGCTGTCGTAATGTTCCAGGTGCTGAATGATCGGCAGGGTGATCGGTAGGACCACCGCCAGGAACAGAGCGGTTGCCAGCAAAGGCGTCAGGCGCAGCAGCCAGCCTCCTGTCCCGCGGCGTTCTTCCCCTTCCGTCGGCAGAAGATAGATGCAGCAAAACGGCCCCGCCAGGACGCCAATGGCAAACCAGCACGGCGCCAGGCGCACCCCGCGGCACACGCCAAAAGCCATCTCCAGCGTCCTGTATAGCGGTAGCGCTGGGCCGCCAGCAGGGCCAGCAGCAGAAAGGCGAGGGCGAACACGGAAAAGCTGGCCGCGAACCAATAAATCGCCTGCTGATACACCGAGGAGACGCCGAACAGGATCAGCGCCGCCAGTCCGTAGAATTGATGCCCCAGCTCGCGGCGGACGAAAACATAAGTTAGCGTCATCACGAAAAGGAGGCCGACGACGCCGGTCAGGACGCCGGCGAACGGCAGCGCCGTCGGCCGGCCGGCCAGCTGCGCCACGGCGAACGTCAGCAGGCGGCCCAGCGGCATGGCGTGCTCGTTGTTTGGCGCCCACAGGCCGTCCAGCGTCTTTTGCCATGTCCAGGATTGGGCAAGGATCTGAAAATCATCCTGGCTCATCACGGGCCGGAGCAGCGGCCGGGCGTAGATCAGCAGCGCCGCCAGAAAGGCGGCGGCGGTCAAAACGAGGAGAGAGGAGCGGGGAGCGAGGGGAAAAGAGGCCGCTCCAGTTGGTTTCTTCTCCTCGCTCCTCACTCCTTGCTCCTCTACTCGATTGCGGGGCGCCGCCGGTTATCATCGGCACCCGACGCGGCCGCGGCAACCCGAACGGCGGGGCACCCGCGGCCGGAGGAGGGCGCACAAGCGTCAGGAAAGGAAGGGGGGCCAAGAAAAACCGCGATTTCCGCTCACTGGGCGCTTGCAAAGGAAGAGAAGGTCCGGTACAACACTTCTCAAATCCTGCATCGTCCGGCATCGACGACGGCCAGCGACGCCGGCCGGTGTGGCACAAGCGCTCGAGGCATATGCTTCCTTCACAGGCCTGGTCGTCGGAAAGGTGTTAAGACGCATGGACCAAATCTGGGACTTCATGCAAACCTGGACCTTCATGATCATCATGGGCGTCGTGCTCCTGGCGCTCATTGGCGTCTTCGTCTTCCTGCGCATGCGGAAGACCGACGACTGAACGGTGCGGGGCGAGCGGCGCGGGGTCAGCCCGCCGGTGTTGGCTGCACCGGCGGGCTGACCCCGCGCCGCTCGCCCCCATTCCTGTCACGGGCGTTCGCGCAGCCGCGCCTGACCCTGCGCCCAGTCGCCGACCACCGCGTCGAGGCTGAGGGTCTTCCGGTCGCGCCAGACCTGCAACCGGATGCGCTGCCCCGCCGGAAGGCTGCTCACCAGATTGATGAGCTGGTTTTCGTTGCGGATCGTCGTCCCGTCCACCGCCAGGACCACGTCGTTGGGCCGCAGCCCCGCCGTGGCCGCGGGCGTGTTCGGGTAGACCGACTCCACCCAGGCGCCCTGAGCGCGATCCAGCCCGAGCTTCGCTGCGTCCGCCGCCTCAAAGGACGACGCCGTCTGAACGCCCAGGTAGCCGCGCGTCACCGAACCCTTCTCCAGCAGCTGCCGAACCACGCGCTTCGCCAGGTTGATCGGGATGCTGAAGGCGACGCCGCTGTTGCCGCCCGTGTTCGACGCGATGGCCGTGTTCAGGCCCACCACCTCGCCGTCCAGGTTCACCAGCGGCCCGCCGCTGGAACCCGGGTTGATCGCCGCGTCGGTCTGCAAGAAGTCTTTGATGCGGATGGCCGCCCCCAAACTGATCTGGCCGCGCTCGCGGGCGCTGATGATGCCATGCGTCACCGTCTGATTCAGACCGAACGGGCTGCCGACGGCCAGCACCCACTGGCCCACGCGCACCCCGTCGCTGTCCCCCAGCACGGCGGTCGGCAGCCCCTCGCCGCCGTCCAACCGCAGCACCGCCACGTCGGATTCGGCGTCGGCCCACACCTGGGCGACCGTGAATATGTGATCGTCGGACGAGCTGACGGTGATCTGCTTCGCGTCCGCCTGGGCAATGACGTGATTATTCGTGAGAACGTAGGCGCCGCGCTGGCCGTCCGGCCGAAACAGGACGCCGGAGCCTGACTCCTCGATCGTCTTGGATTTCCCTTCGCGGACGGCCGTTTTCACCGCCTCCACCGAGACGACGCAGGGGCCGACCCTATCGACGACGGCCTCGAACCTGCCCTCCAGACGATCCGGCTCGCCGGAGGACTGCCCGGTCATCTGCGCCGGGCTGCGGGTCCGGCGCGGCCTAATTCGACGGCCGCAAGGCCGCCAAGGAACGAACAGGAACCCAGGAGTGCGGGGACGAGGAAGCGTTTCATGGCAGACGGTATCCGTCGGAGGATGGGAGGAGGATAGTTGGTGGATGGTTTAGCCGCGGCCCGAAGGGGAGCGCTTGGCGACACTTCTCCAGCAATTCTAACCGCCGTCCCCCGGCATCCTTGAGGGAAATCGGCCCCGCGTGCAAGACGGGCCGCCGCGCCGTCCGCACAAAAGGAAAAGGGCGTGCAGTCCACGGACTGCACGCCCCTTAACCCGGGCGGCCGGACGACGACGGATCGCCTCAGTGGTTGCTCGGCAGGTCGATTTCGAGCTGCGACAGATCGACTTCCTTGGCGTCCTCGTTGGAGGGATCGTAGACGTTCTCCCAGTTCCCGGCGTTCCGCCAACCAGCCGCGGAGGGGTAGCGCTCGATCTCGCGCTGGCAGTCGATGCACAGCGTGGTATACGGCAGGGCGTTGAGCCGGCCGACCGGGATCTTGTCCCCGCAACTCTCGCAGAGGCCATAGGTGCCCTGCTTGAGGCGGGCCACGGCGCGCTCGATCTGGGTGATTTCGCGCGAGTCCAGCTCCGCCAGTTGGGAAGCCATCTCGTCGCTGCCCGACTCGAAGGCGGCGTCGGCCGCGTCGCCGCTTCCTGTGGGGTTCGTTTGATTTCGCAGATCCTGCAGGTCATCGACCAGCTTCTTGCGCAGGCCGGACAAACGGGTCTGAAGGGTCTTATGCAAACGCAATAGAGCGTCTCGTCGTGCCATGTTCGCTGCCTCGTGTTAGAGCCTCTAGGCGACGGAACTCGGTTCCAGAAAGGCCTCCCCCAACAGCGCTCCCGATGGGGCCAACTTCCTTTTCCTCCGGCGGAGCAAACCTGCGCCGCGAACCGAAAACGAACTCCCACTTTAGCAATTCTTGCGCCGGTTTCACTTTATCTTCTTGCTTTGGCCACGAACATCCTGTAAGTCCGGCATTCGCTGGGGTTTTCCTCTTGCAGGTTCCTTGCCGTTATTGCCTAGCTTCTCTGCCAATTTGAGTGTTTTTTGAACACATGGCTGCCGGAAAATCAGCAGGAGCGCCGAATGTCCCGCGTCGTCCGTCCCACCAAAGCACCCAAGTATATCCGATGAATGGCGGAAAGGCGTCGGCGCGGCGCAAGAACTTGAGGGTTTTTACACGAATCCCCGTCGAAAATGGTCGTCGAGGCGGCGCGGCTGGCTGACGCAAGCCCCGACGGCGCCTGGAGCGCGACAATAGAGTCGGCGTTAACGCAAGGCAGGAAAGGACTTCCATCCGGTGGCACCCCGGAGAAGGGGCCGGCGCCGCGCCAATGGCGATCCTGGCGCTGTCCCGGATTCTCCCGGCGTTTGGCTCAGCCGCCCGGCGCGGCGGGCGGTTGGACACTCTGGAGACGTGATTCCTGCCCCCGCGGACAATCAAATTCCAGCCGGACCTGGAACAGCGAATCGTAGATCCATTGTTCCACACAACGGTGGTAGAGAACCTGACGGCAGACGTGGTGCGGAGGGCCGATCAGTTGGCGCACCTGCTCCGCGGTCAAACCGGGCTGCACGGCGGCCAAACGCCGGTCGTGTTCCGCGGCAACGGGCTTGTCGGGGTCAAGCGGCGGGAAATCCGGGGGCGAAACCGCTCGTGCTGACGCCGCCATGCCGAGCAGACAGGACCATGCAGCCAGCAGATGGAAAACGGCGCGTGGCATAAAGGGTTCGCAATGGATTGTCGCGCTGGGAGCAGAAGCCCCCGAAACACGTGCGGCGATGCACCGCAATGATACCGGGCGGTCGGGCGTTTGAGAAGCCTGTGGGCTCTACCGGGCTGGTCCAGCGGTTCTCGGACGGTTAGTCTTTCTCTCAGGCCGATCGCTTCCACGGGCTGAGGGGATGAATCGTGCTGCTACGGTGTCTGCTGGACGGGCTATTGCTGAATGCGATTGTGGGAGGCGACGACGCCCCGGTGACGGCCTACGACGGGGAGGAGCCATTTGGCCTGGAGGCCGTGGAGGCGCTTTATTACGAGATTGTCACGGCTGATCTGGACGAGCTGGTCAGTCTGGAACGCGCCCACTTCCGGCTCCTGCGCCGGGCCGCAGACTTCTGGCTCGTGAGTGCCTGAGCATCGCGGATTCGGAAGGTCGAAGGACGGATTGGGCGGAAAGCCCCCGCAGTCCTGGGGGCTTTCCGCCCAACGCCAGGCGTCTTGGGCGGTCGGCGGCCGCCCCCGCTCGCGCGGAGCCGCACAGGCCGTCAACATTTTTCGCGGCGCAACCTCAAATCATTCTTGCAACTTCCGTCATTTCGGCGCATTACACCTTCATCGGAAGTCGCGCACGGCGCGGGGCTTGCTCTACTCCCGACCGTCGTAAGCAATCAGCGCGTCGGGCGGGTCAGAGGGGCGTTGCGATCCAACGCCCCACGCATTCCCTGCAAACAGGAGATCTATCCGTGAATCGCTGCTCCTCGCCGTTCAGTCGCCGCGCCTTTCTCAGCGGCAGCCTCGCCGTCGGAATCGGCGCCGCGACATTCCACACCGCTCGCGGCGCCTTCGCCGAGGAACTGACCCGTACGCCCCGCCTGACCGAAGGCCCCTTCTACCCGCCCAAGCTGCCGCTCGACACCGACAACGACCTGCTCATCGTCAACGACTCGATCGCGCCGGCCGTCGGCGACGTGACGCACCTGAGCGGCCGCGTGCTGAGCGTCAGCGGCGAGCCGATGCTGAATGCGACCATCGAGATCTGGCAGTGCGACAACAAGGGCGTTTACCTTGCCCAGGGTTCCAACGGCGGCCGGAACGATCCGAACTTCCAGGGGTTCGGGCGGTTCATCACCGGCTCGACGGGCGAGTACTACTTCCGCACCATCAAGCCGGTCCCGTACACCGGCCGCACCCCGCACATCCACGTCAAGGTCAAGAAGGGCGGCAAGGAGCTGCTCACCACGCAGCTTTTCATCAACGGCTATCCGCAGAACAAGACGGACGGCGTTCTCGGCGGCCTCCGCGACCCGCTCGACCGGGAACTCGTCCTGGTCGATTTCAACCCGATCAAGGAGTCGAAAATCGGCGAGCTGGCGGCTCGCTTTGACATTGTGGTCGGACTCACCCCGGCGGATCGGGGCGAGGACCATCGCTGACTGTCTGGGCTTTACAAACGCGCTCTTTCACCCCGAATTGGAGGAATAGGGACATGCGGAATCTGTTACGGGTCTCATTGGCCCTGGCGTGCGCGGCCGTGCTGCTGTCGCGCGCCGCGGCGCAGCCGGCCGCCAAACCGGCGGACGACCCTACGGCGAGGAACAGCAGCAACGCCCCGATCGTCGTCCGCATGATGGCGTTCGACAAGAAGAGGGACGGCAAGTTGACGCGGGACGAGATCACCGACGAGCGGCTGTTGCGGCTGTTCGATCAGGCGGACGCGAACAAGGATGGGGTCGTCACCAAGGATGAGCTGATCGCACTGGCGGCGAAGCTGGACGCCGCCGCGCCGCCGCGCGGTCCCGGCGGGCCGGACGGCCCTCCTGGTCCGGGCGGTCCCGGAGGCCCCGGCGGCTTCGGCCCTGGCGGTCCTGGCGGTCCCGGAGGCTTCGGCCCGCCTCGATCCGGCACGGTCCTGCCGCCGTTCATGGTGGAGCGGCTGAAGCTGACCGACGACCAGAAGAAGCAGCTGGACGATCTCCAGAAAGAAGTGGACGCCAAGCTCGACAAGATCCTCACGGAGGATCAGAAGAAGCAGATGAAGGAGATGCGTCCGCCCCGTGGTCCCGGCGGCCCCGGCGGTCCAGATGGTCCCCCACCGCCGCCTCCGGGTGGACCCGACCGGCCTGGCGCGGATCGCGATCGTCCCCCCGCCGACCGCCCGGCGCCTCCCGGCCGCGACAATCCCCCGCCGCCGCGCGGGGATCGCCAACCGCCCGGTCTCGGCGACCGCGACAATCCTCCGCCGCCGCCTCCGCCGCCGTCGCGCGGCGACCGCCAGCCTCCGGGCGGACCTGACGGCCCTCCCGGCCCCGGCGGTCCTGGCGGACCTGGCGACCGCTTCGGCCCGCCTCGGCCCGGCACTTTCCTGCCGCCGTTCATGGTGGACGGGCTGAAGCTGACCGACGACCAGAAGAAGCAGCTGGACGCCTTGCAGAAGGACGTGGACGTCCGGCTCGACAAGATCCTCACGGACGATCAGAAGAAGCAGATGCAGGAGATGCGTCCGCCCCGCGGCCCGGGCGGCCCTGGTGGTCCCGGAGGCCCGGACGGCCCTCCGGGCGGACCCGGCCGGCCTGGCCCGGATCGGGAACGGCCCGGTCCTGGTCGGTAAGGGCATTGTCTTGTGATCCTCGGCCGGCCGGAAGCGCAGG
Organism: uncultured Planctomycetaceae bacterium; assembly: GCA_963823075.1. Taxonomy (GTDB): domain Bacteria; phylum Planctomycetota; class Planctomycetia; order Gemmatales; family Gemmataceae; genus UBA4732. The sequence goes on along the minus strand of CAWGKE010000007.1, from coordinate 73,425 downwards.
CGAGAGGGGCGGCGCCGACCCTCGCCTGCGCTTCCGGCCGGCAAGGAGGCTGCCTTCATGCGATTCGCCTTCGGAGCGCGGTGGCAGGCGGTCCTCGTCGTCCTTCTATTCCTGGCGTCACTTGCCGCGCTGTGCGTCAGCAGTGTGATGGCATTCTTCCTGCCCGGCGAGGAGATGCACGTCCGCGACCAGGTGGGCGCGGCCGCCGCCCGGCTGGCGCAGGAAGGGGCGCCGATTCTGGAAGGGGCCTGGCCGCCCGAGGGAGGCGCGCCGTTCTCGCTCCGGCAGCAGCTCCGAATACTCGCCGAAAGGGACCTGTCGAGTCCGAGTGGGGCGGAGGGCGGCTTCTACCTTGGCGGCGACGTGGATCAATTCATGGACGGCGGCCCGCCGGGCGGTCCCCACGGGCCGCCTCCCGGCGACGGCCGGCCGCCCCCGCCGCCTTGGGAAGGTCGCGAACCGCCGCCGTCTCGGCCGGATCGGCCGCTGGGCCGCGACCGCCCGCCGCCGCCCCCCGACCACGACGGCCCTCGCCCGCCCTCGTCCGGCCCGCCCCCGCAGGAATCCCCTTACATTCGCCAGCAGGCTCGCGATTGCCTGACCCGGCCGCCGCCGGACGGGCCGCTCGTCCAGACGCTGGACATCGGACCCGGCCGGGTCGTGGTCGGCACGGCCGCCGTCGGCGACGAGCGGCCGGCTCGCGCCGCCGCCTGGGTGATGGTTCGCCTCGACGGACCCGAGCAGCAGAAGGCCCGGTTGGCGCGCACCCAGATCGCCGTCGGCCTCGCCCTCGGCGGAATTCTGCTGTCGCTGGTCTTGACGCTGGGCCTGGCCTGGACGGTGCGGCGCGAGCGCGCCCGCCGGGAAAAGTTGTCGCACGAGCTGCGGCGGTCGGAGCACCTCGCCTCCCTCGGCCGGCTGCTGGCCGGCGTGGCGCACGAAGTGCGCAACCCGCTGGCCGGCATACGCTCCACGGTGCAGCTGTGGCAACGGCTGCCGGACCAGGCGCGGACGCCCGAGTCGCTCGACGCCGTCCTCCGAACGGTGGACCGGCTCAACGCCCTCGTCAGCCGCCTGCTCTATTTCGCCCGCACCGGCTGGGAGCAAGCCCGCCCCGTGGACATGAACGCCGTGGTCCGCGAGACGCTGGAACTCGTTCGCGCCCAGGCCGCCGGGCAGGGCGTCCGGCTGGAGGCCGACTTGCAGGCGGACCTGCCGAGCGTGGCGGGGTCGCACCAGGCGCTGCAACAGGTCGTCATGAACCTCGCCGTCAACGCCCTCCAGGCCCTGCCGGACGGAGGACGGCTTGACGTGCGGACGCGGGCGCTGGACGATCCTCATCGGGTCGAGCTGGTCGTGGCGGACACGGGACCGGGCGTGCCGCCGGAGGCCCGGCCGAATCTCTTCGAGCCGTTTCACACGACGCGGCCGGACGGCGCCGGCCTGGGGCTGGCCCTGTGTCGTGAGATCGTGCGGCAGCACCGCGGCGACATCGACCTGGACGACGCCCCCCACCCCGCCCTCCCCCACCCGCGGGGGGAGGGAAGGGAGGGGGGCGCCGTCTTCCGGGTCCGGCTGCCGACGGCCGACAATGTCGAGGGGAAAACGTCATGACCCGTGTGCCGCACCGGGCCACGATTCTGGTGGCCGACGACGATGCGGTCATCCGCTCCAACCTGGCGCTGCTGCTGCGATCCGAGGGGTACGCGGTGCGCGAGGCGGCCGACGGCGTCGAGGCGGCGCGGGCGCTGCAAGATCCCGCCGTGGCGCTGGCGCTTCTCGATCTGCGGATGCCGGGCCAGGACGGCATGGCGGTGCTGCGCGCCCACGCCGATCGGCTGGACGAAATCCCGGTGATCGTGGTGACCGCCTACGGCGGAGGCTCCGCGGCCATCGAAGCGATGAAACTCGGCGCCTACGACTACATCACCAAGCCGTTCGACCTGGACGAAGTGTTGTTCGCCGTGAAGCGGGCGCTGACGCAAAGGGCGCTGGCGGCCCAGGTGCAGGCGCTGTCCGGCGACCCGGCCGGCGACGCCGACGACGAGGAGTTGATCGGCCGCGGCCCGGCCATGATGCAGGTCTTCAAGACCATCGGCCGCGTGGCGGCGACGCGGGAGCCGGTGCTGATTACCGGAGAAAGCGGAACGGGAAAGGAGCTGGTCGCCAACGCCATCCACCGCAACTCTGGCCGGGCGAACCAGCCGTTCGTGAAGGTCAACAGCGCCGCCCTCAGCCCCACGCTTCTGGAGAGCGAGCTATTCGGCCACGAGCGCGGCGCCTTCACCGGCGCCGTGGCCCAGCGCAAGGGCCGCTTCGAGCAGGCTGCCGGCGGCACGCTGTTCCTCGACGAGATCGGCGAGCTGGACGTGGAATTGCAGGCCAAGCTTCTGCGCGTGCTGCAGACGGGGCGGTTCGAGCGGGTCGGCGGCGCCGAGTCGCTGGAAACCGACGTGCGCGTGATCGCGGCGACCAACCGCGACCTGCCGGCGCGGATCGCCGAGGGCCGATTCCGCGAGGACCTCTACTACCGGCTCAACGTGGTGTCGCTGGAGATGCCTTCGTTGCGCCAGCGGCGGGAGGACATCCAGCCGTTGGCGGAACAGATCGTTCGACGACTGGCGGTGAAATACGGCTGGCCGCACTTGTCTCTGGACCCGGAAGCGATCCCGCTTCTCGTCAATCGGCCGTGGCCGGGCAACGTGCGCGAGCTGCAAAACGTGCTGTCCCGCGCGGCGATCCTGGTGCGGGGCCGCGTCATCGGCCCCGGCGATCTGGGGCCGGAAGCCGCACCGCCGGAAAGCGAGCAGGCCGCTGCGTCGGACGGATCGCTGTTGTTGCGCGACATCCTGGCGGAGACGGAACGCCGCGTGATCCGACAGGCGCTGGAGCAGGAGAAGTGGAACCGCACGCGCGCGGCGCAGGTGCTGGGCATCAGCCGCCGGCAGCTGTTCGACAAGATCCGGCAATACAGACTACAGGAGTGACACCAAGGGCCTGTAAATAAGTCGCCCTGGCATTGTACGCCGGGCGAAGGCGGACCTCCTTCTGCAACAGGTCCTCATTTCAGGGCGCACTGACGGTTCACACCGAAGCGCGAGGTGAGCCGGGGCGAAGGCGGCCAGGGCGCAGGAGGCCAGCCCCACCGCCCAGCAGGCCGCCGTCAGGCCGGCGTCGAAATGGAAGGGGGACGGCTGGATCGCCGCCGGGTTCGCGGGCGAACCGAGGAACCAGGCGAGGCCCAGGCCCGCCAGCGTGCCCGGCGCCAGGGCGGCCAGTCCCATCAGCACGGCCTGCCATAGGACCATCCGGCGGACCTGGCCGCGCTGCAAACCCAACGCGCGAAGCACGGCCATCTCCCTGCGCTGCTCGTGGACGTTCAGCGCCAGAGTGTTGGCGACCCCCAGCCCGGCGACGAGGAACGTCAGGGCGAGAAGCCCCCAGAGGGCGCCGCCGACCCGTCCCAACATGCGCTCGATCGAACCCCGCAGTTCGCCGTTGGACTGGATAAGAAGATTATTTCCGTCGCAAAAGGATTTCAAGCCGGCGGCGGGCGACGCCCCGCCGCGGCAGGCGGTCACGAGGAACACGTGCGGGCCGGACACCCCCAACAGCCGCCGGGCCGCCCCCCATTCGAGGTAGAGCGCCTGCCCGCCGCCGGCGTACTCGGTCGCCGCGCCCGCGACGCGCAGCACTTCCTGTCCGTGCGGCGTTTCCAGGGTCAGCTCGTCGCCGGGTCCCAATCCGAGGGCGCGGGCGAGGCCGACGCCCGCGACGGCTTCCCCGCGCATCAGTCCGCGTCGCACCGCATCGGCGTCGCCTTCCTGGAGGTCCAGAGGCAGGGGGCGGTCGGCGGCGAAGGTCCGGGCCAGCACCAGCACCGGCCGGCCGTTGACGCGAGCGGGGACGAAAGCGATCTCGTCCACGGCCGCGACGCCATCCACGCGGGCGATCTCCCCGGCGAGGCCGTCCGGCAAGGGCGCCGCTGTCAGGAAGGCCGCGTCGGGCATGGCGCCGCGGATCAAGTAATCGGCGACGATCGTTCGGGCGTACCAGTGCCGGAGGTCGCGCAGCGAACCGCGCAGCCAGTGGCCGAACCCCACGGCAGTCGCGGCGGCGATGAACAGCACGCCGACGGTCAGGCCGGTTCGCGCCCGGCGGCGGGTCAACTGCCGCGCCGATAGCACCCATTCCACTCCGAATAGGGGGCTGCCGAGGCGGCCGGCCAGGTTGAGCAGCGGGCCGAGCAGCGGCGGGACCGCGAGCACGCCGCCGGCCAGGAAAGCGCCGACCGCGGGCGCCAGGAGCGCCCGGCTCACGGCCGCCGGCACGGCGCCCCGCGCGGCGCAGAGCCAGAACCCGGCCCCCGCAGCGATCAGAGCAAGTCCCAGCGCCGTCAGGAAGCGCGGCGACGTATCATCGGCGCCCCGCGGGGCGCGCAGCTCTTCCAGCAGGTCGCAGCTCCTGTACGCCCAGGCCGAAGGGAACGCGGCGGCCACTGCCGCGGCAGGGCCGACCAGGGCGACGGGGAGCAGGGCGGCGTACCCGTGCGCGGCGTGTGCGGGGTCGAGGCCGCCCAGCGCCCGCACGAGGACGGCAGCCAGCACCGGAGCCGCCGCCGTCCCCAGCACAGCCCCGGCCGTGCCGAGCGCGAGCGCCTCCGCAAGGAGTAGAAGGACCACCTGCCGCCGGGTCGCGCCGAACGCTCGCAGGGACGCCAGGGTGCGCCGGCGTTCGCCGGCGCTGAGGCGAAACGTGTTGCAGACGACGAACACGGCGCCAACCATCACGGCCGCGCAGAGACATTCCAGGCCGCGCCGGATCGCCGCCAGCGTGGCGCCGGCCAGCTCCGCCCGCGCGCCGGGACCCTGAACCGACACGCCGGGAGGAAGCCGCGGTGCGACCAGCGACTCGACCCTGGCAGCATCGGCCCCATGCTGAAGAAGGATGTGCAGGTTGTTGACTTGGTTGGGCAGGCGGAACAGCCGTTGCGCGGCGCCCAGCGACAGGACAGCCAGGTGTGCGGTCCCATCTCCCAGGCCGTCTTCCACGGCGCCCGTCAGCCGCAGCTCGGCCAAGCCCGTCGGCGTCCACATTCGGACGCGGTTCCCGAGCACCAGACCCCGCTCGCGGACACGGCCGGCCTCCAGGACGATTTCATCGTCTCCCGTCGCCAACCGTCCCGCGACGATGTGCAGGTCAGGACCGCCGGCCGCCTGGTCCGGGGCGACGCCGATCACCAGCGTCGGCTCGGCGGTGGGCGGCCCGGCCAGCGCCGCCATCGCCTGCACACGCGGTATCACGGCCTTCACCCCCGGCACGTCCGCCAACCCGTCCGCACAGGCGGGATCGAAGCCGCCCTGGCCGGCCGCGACGGCTTCCAGCGCCGCCGGGCCGGACACGCGGGAGAAAAGGTCGCGATAGGCGCGGCCCACCGCTTGGTTGGTCAGGACGGTCGCCGCCAGGGACGCCGTTCCGATGGCGACCGCCAGGAGCGTCAGCAGCGTCCGGCCGGGCCGCCGCAGCGCTTCCCGGAGGGAATAAGTCCATAACCTCATGCAGCCTCCCGGAGCGCGACCATCGGCGCAGGCGCGACCAGGCCGTCGGACAGAACGACGAGCCGATCCGCCCGCAGGGCCTGGGCCGCATCGTGCGTGGCCATGACCACGGCCATGCCCCGGCCGTCCGCCAGGCCGCGCATCAGGTCGAGAACTTGCCGGGCGAGGCGCTGTCGAGGTTGCCCGTCGGCTCGTCGGCGAGCAGCACCAACGGCTCGACGACCAGGGCGCGGGCCAGCGCCGTTCGCTGCTGCTCCCCACCGGACATGCGGCCGGGCCGATGCGTCCGGCGGTGCGCCAGCCCGACCGCATCAAGGGCGCGGCGGGCGCGGCGGTTCGCCTCGGCCGGCGGTCGGCCGTCGATGGCCAGCGGCAGCGCCACGTTCTCCTCCGCGGTCAGCACATCGATGAGGTTGAAGTCCTGGAAGACCAGGCCGACGCGGCGCCGGCGCAGCAGCGTCCGCCGGTCGTCGTCCAGCTCGGCCAAGTCCACGCCGCCGACGAACACCGAGCCGGCCGTGGGCCAGGCCAGACCGGCAATCAGGTGCAGCAGCGTGCTTTTGCCGGAGCCGGACGCGCCCATGAGCGCGACGAATTCGCCGGGCGCTGCCTCGAAATCGACGCCGCGCAAGGCTTCGACGCGGGCCGCGCCCGAGCCGAACGACTTGGTCACGCCGCGCGCGGCGACGACCGCGCTGATCGGTTCACTCATGAATCGTTCCCTGTATCAAAAGCACGCCCGGCGGCAGACATAGATAGCGTGCGCACATGGTCGGGTCGCGCCAGGCGCCCTGATCGACATGCAATAATCGAACGTCAGAACTTCCAATTCAGCTTCATGCCGACGAACGCGCCCGGAGCGATATCCACCTGATCGTGCAGGCTCGATATCTGATTTAAGCCCTCTCCATAGTGCCGGTCAAACGCATATCCGGTATTCAGATCCAGCGTCGCGTGCTGCCACACGTCCCACCGCGCCCCGATGAGCAGCCGCTGTTCAAATCCGAAAAATCGGTCCTGAGCGTCCGCCCGGTCGGCCAGATAGTACGCCTCGTTGAGGAACTGATACCCGCCATAGACCCGGAACAGATCGGACAGCCGGTACGTCGCCAGGGCGTTGACGTTCGTGAGCGGGACGTAGGACAGGTTGATCGTCAGGTCGTCGATCGGTCGCCACATCAGTGCGAGCGGTAGGCCGATGCTCATGTGGAAACTATCCGATGGGTTCCAGCTGTACGAAACCATCGGGATCGGAATGTTCAGCGCCCCGGCCGGGGAATACATGACTCCGACCGTCCAGGCGTCCCGGTCGTTTTGGGCAGGGATTCGGAGGAACGCGCCCAGGCCGTAGTCCATCTCGCGGAGACTGTGGAACGGCTGGTCGCTCGCGGAGCCGAAATTGGTCATGACACTGCCAGACCACCCGTTCTCGAATTGGCGCGTGTAATTCAGTCCCAGGTTCACGTTCCAGAGGTCGGTCGGAAACGGCCGGTGGGTATCCGGCAGGATCGCGTCCGTGGAGAAATGAGAGTCGCTGACGCCGAGGTTCATCAGGAGAGCATCGCCGCCGTCTCGCCAAATGGGCAGCGCCCCGGACAGGGTCTGCCGGACGAGGCCGAGGTCGGTCGCCTGGCCGGACACCGGACGAGAAGGATACCAGGCAACCCCATAGCCCGGGTCGCCCATCCCACCTCCTCGCCCGCCGAACCCGCCCATGCCGCCGATCCCGCCGGCCGGGGCGGCGGCGTCGGCGCGAGGCGGCGGGGGTTGGTCCGACCCGTCGGCGGGAGGCGCGCCATCGGCGCCGTTCGTTGGGGATGGGCAGGGTTCCGTCAACGAAGACTCCGGCGTCACAGGGGCGGCCGCCGGAACCGGCGGAGGTGGATCGGGGGGCGAAGCAGCGCGCCACGGTTCGGGCGGAGGCGCCGCCGGCGTCGGCGATCCCAGCGTGACCGCGCCCGCCCCGCGCGACTGATCCCGGGCCAGGGGACGCGGGACACCTGCCGATTCAGTTCCAGCTCCCTGTTCGCCCAGTGCGGCCGATGTGGGGACTGCCGTGCAGGCCGTCAGCGCGAAAAACGTCATCAAAGCGGCGGCTGCGGCCGTCCCCCGCCGAAGCGTCTCGGGCCGGCCCGGGCTTCGTGGGCCGGTTCGCTTCCGAAAGAGCATCATGTGCGATCCCTCCCCCGTCACAGCGCGCCCGGCGGCAGACGCAGGTAGCGCTCGTAAATGGTAGGGTCGCCCCAGGTGCTCTGGTCGAAGTGCATCTTGATCTGGTCGTTGGCCCGCGGCTGGCCGGCGGAATCGACGCCGACGAGGCCCAGAACGAACCGCTCTTTCCGCTGCGCGCCGTAGACCTTGCCGCCGTCGCCGAGGTCGAAGAAGGGGGCGCGCCGATCCGAATCGGCCACCGGCAGAGAATAGAGGTCGCTGTACTCGCCGAGAGCGTAGGGGCGGGCGTCCGCGCCCGGCGGCACGCGCAGCCGCGCCGCACTGCCCATGCCGATGACCTTGTGGTCGCCGGCCTTCAGGAACACGACCGGCCGTTGCGGCTTGTCGTGCGGCTCGTCCACCACGCCCGCAACCTCCCAGTCGATCGACCCCGACAGCGTCTTCTCGATGGAGAACTTCTTGCCCTTCTCCGGCGGGCCGTTGGCACGCGCCGCCTCGTCCTCCAGCCAGTGCTCCACGAACACCTTGTGAAAGCAGCCGCACGCCATGATCGTTTCGACGAACAGCGGAGCATTGCGGCCGTCCAGCGTCACCCGCAGCACGCAGCTGTCGATGTCCGCCTCTTCCAGGTCGATCGCCTTCATGCGCGGGTGGGCCGGATACCAGGCGGTGTAGGTGAGCTGCACGTGGTCGCGCCCGTTGAGCGTGCGCTTCTCGTACATGGCGTACACGGTCGGCGAGCCGGCGACGAACGCCTTCAGTTTGCCCTTGCCGTCCAGCCGCATCCGCGCCTCGCCGATCTGGTCGTACTCGGGGGGGTAGGGGTAGGCCTGCGCCCGTGTATCGACGCGCTGCTGCACGAAGATCGGAGCATAGTTGGCGACCAGCTCCTGGGGCGTGGCCGTCGCAAGCCGATCGCCGCTGAGCGGGGCGGCGTCGCCGGCCGGCGTGAAGACGACGGCGTCGCCGCCCACGGCTTTCACGGGGTCTTCCAGGGCTTCCTGTCCCAGCATGTCCCAGCGGCTCAGCCCGTCCGAGATCATTTTGCAGCCCTGGAACAAGGGCCAGGCCAGAAGGATAAACAGCAGCAGCCGGATGCGGCGCGACCGGCGCATATTCGGTGATGGCATGGCCATGCCCTCCTGGGAAGCGGGGGAAGACGCATGGTGAACAGGCAAAGCTGGGTCGGTACAGAATACAAGAGGTGCGCAAGCTCAGCGGCTTCATAGCAGGACGACGGCGAGCCGGCAACGCACGTTGAAAGCGGCCCGGCATGAAAGGCTGGGGGGCCTCGTCGGGGGGACGACGTGCCGGGCCGCGCTTGGCCGCGCCGCTACTCCGCGACAAGGATTTTCGGCAGGTCGGCGACGATCGCATCGATCGCCGCGTCGTTCAGATCGCCCTCGCGGAAGGCGTAGTTGGCGACGACCTTGTGGTGCGTGTAGAGGACCACGGTGACGGCGGCGTCCGGCGAAACGTGGTAGCTCGGCGGGCCGGCCGGGGCGAACGTCGCCAGCACGGTTTGCTTGACCCCCTCCTTTTCCGCCAGGCCCTTCAGGGCGCCGAGCAGGGATGGGTCGTCATTGAGGAAGACGACGAAGCTGCCCATCTCCGCGTCCTGGTGGGCGGCCGTGGCGGCGTCGATCTTCTTGATGAGCGCGGTCAGGGAGCGCTGACGTTGCGAGCGAAGATCATGGCGACGGGGTTGGCCCCGTTCTTGCAGACGAGGCAGACCTGCTGCCCGGCGTCCGGCCCGGTCGCGTGCAGCGGCTTGAACGGGCCGGGTACCTTCTGACCGGCCTGCGGGCCGGACTGCAACGACGCCGCGGCCGTCGCCCTCAGTTTTGGCATGGTCTGAGACCATGCCACAAGCGCGGCGCACAGCGCCGCCGGGGCGGCGATAAGAAGGATTTTCTTCATCCGATACCCTCCTTGGTTAAAGGATTACCGGCGAGCGGCCGGCGCGCAGGGGCGGGCAATCCCGCCCCTATCTCCATCAGCCGGCTCACGCCGGCCGCTCGCCAACACGTCATCGAGCCGATCGACCAGCCCGTCCAGCGCTTCCCGCGTCACCACCAACGGCGGCAGGAAGGTGAGCACGTTGCGGCCCGGCCCGGTCTTGCCGAGCAGGAAGCCCGCGTCCTTCATCGCTTCCAGCACCGCGTCGGTCAGGGCGGCGTCCGGCCCGCCGTCCGGCCCGCGCAGCTCCGCCCCGATCATGAGGCCAAGGCCGCGCACTTCATGGATCGCCGAATGACGCCATTGCAGGGCGCGCAGCCGCGTCAGCAGGTGGTCGCCGAGTTCAGCGCTGCGACGGCCCAGGTCGTGGCGCTCGTGATAGTCCAGCGTGGCCAGGGCCGCCCGGCAGGAGACGAGATTGCCGCCGAACGTGGCCGCCGCCGGCCGCGTGAAACGGGCCGCGAGTTCGTCGGTCGTGAGGTAGGCCGCGATGGGGAAGCCGTTGCCCAGCGCCTTGGCCACCGTCACCACGTCGGGGACGACGCCCCAGTGCCCCACCGCGAACCAGCGGCCGGTTCGGTTCCAGGCGGTCTGCACCTCGTCGGCGATGAGCAGGGCGCCGTATTGCGTGCAGAGCCGCCGCAGTTCCGGCCAGTACCCGTCCGGCGGGACGACGACGCCGCCATTGCCCTGCACCGGCTCGGCGATCACGGCCGCGACCGCGCCGCCGCGCAGCAGCCGTTCCAGCGCGGGCAGGCTGTCGGGGTCGCATGGGCCGGGCAAGCGGTGGGCGGTCGGCAGCGGGTGCGGGTCCACCCGCCACATGTCCAGGCCGGTGACGCTCATCGCCGCCTTGGTCCGGCCGTGCAGGCCGCCGTCGAGGAAGGCGACCTCGCTCCGCCCCGTGGCCAGGGCGGCCAGCAGCAGCGCCCCCTCGTTGGCCTCGCTGCCGCTGGCGCAGAAGAAGCTGCGGCGCAGGCCGGGGGGGCCAGCTCCGCCAGCCGCGCCGCCAGCTCCAGCATCGGCTCCGTCAGGTAGACCGTCGTGGTGTGCTGGAGGCGGCGGAGCTGGTCGATCGCCGCCTCGATGATTTCCGAGTTGGAATGTCCGGCGTTCATGACGGTCACGCCGGCGAAGCAGTCGAGGTAGCAGCGCCCCTCCTCGTCGAAGAGGTACGCCCCCTCGCCGCGGACCAGGGCCGGCGGGCGCTGGTAGAAGTGGTACACGCACGGGACCAGAAGGTCGCGCTTCGCGGCCTGGAGTCGTCGGCTTAATTCCATCGGCTTTCTCCTTGATGCGTCAGGCCGCAGCGGTCGCCGCCGCGGCGCCCTCGATCACATCGAGCGCCGGCACGGCGTCGCCCAGGCCCACGTCCACGGCGGCGCAGCAGAGGACGTGCAGCGCCTGGCGCACGTCGGCCGGCATCCGCATGGAGTCGTCGTTGGCGAACAGGGCCACGAACCGCTCGGTGCAGCCGCCCTCCGCGCCGCGGCCGCAACCGCGGACGCCGGCCAGCGCCTCCTCGCGGTGCGTCTCGGCCCACTCCAGGCTGGCCCGGATCGCGGCGCACACCTCTTGCATGGAACGCTGACCCAGAGCCCGCCGGACCACGTTGAGGCCGACCGGCAGCGGCAACCCCGTCTCCTCGCACCACCACGCGCCAAGGTCGATCACGCGCCGCAGCCCCATCCGCGGGTAGTACAACAACTCCTCGTGGATCATCACGCCGGCGTCCAGCTCGCCGGATACCACAGCCTCGCCGATGCGGTCGAACGGCATCTCCACCGGGACCGCCCCCGGGCAGAGCCGACGCAGCAGAAACCAGCCCGTCGTAGGGATTCCGCCGACGCCGACGCGGCGGCCGCGGAGGTCGGCCGGCGCCAGATCGCTCCGGCTTACCAAGACCGGCCCGTAGCCGCGACCCACGCTCGTGCCGACGCTCAGGATGGCGTAGTCGGCGGCGATTTGCGGATAAAGAACGGAGGATATAGCGGTTACGTCGTAAACGCCCTGCCGCGCCGCCCGGTTGAGTTCACTCATCGGGGCGCGGTGAAACCGGAGTCGCCGCGCCGGCAGGCGGACCCGCCCCGCCTCCAGGCCGCGGTAATAGAAGGCGTCGTCGCTGTCCGGCGTACAGGCGATCGTGAGTTCGCGTCCTTGCGTCATGACGATTCGCTCCTTAATAGAGGCCCAATTGCAGCTTCGCGGCGCCGCCGGCGGGCGGGCCGGGGTCGCGCAGACCGTCGGCCCGGCCGCCCAGCGCCGCGCCGCATCGGATGGGGCGACGAGGGCCGCCTCGTCGCGCTCCGCCACGCCCACGAGCAGGCAGCTTTCGTCGAGCCGGTCGAACAGCACGCGGCCCCGTTCGCCGCGCCCCAGCGGCCGCGGCGGCCAGTCATCCTCGCCCCCGGCCGCGACGTGGAACCGCACGCGGTCGGTCAGCGGGAAATAGTCCATCGCCTCGCGCGGCCCGTCGGCGACCTCCATCACGACGCCGAAGAGCGTGTTGCCGTATCCGGCAAGGTGGACGGCATTGGGGAAGGCGGCCCGGAGTTCGTTCACGGCCGCGGGCGCGATGCTCATGCCGCCGTAGTGGACGCCGCGGATCGCCTCGCGCTGTCGGTTGCTCATGCGCCGGGCCAGGGCTTCCAGGGTTGGCGGCGTCGTGAACAGCACGCCGATCTCCTCGCGCGCCAGCACGTCGAGCGCCTGGCCGATCACGTGGTCGAGATAGCGGCGGCGGCCCATCGAGCCGTCCGTCAGTTTCTTCGCCCATCGCGGGTCGAAATCGACGCTGAAAGGGTCCATCGACCCGGTGCGGCGGGCCAGCTCGCGCACCGCCTTGCCGATGACGTGCGGCCCCGACGGCCCGACCCATAGCCACGGCAGGCCGCGCGGGAACCGGGCTGCTCCCGCCGCGAGGAGGAACGGCGTCACGAACGCCTCGTCGAACTCATCGGCGCGGTACGCCGTCGCCCGCGCTGCGCCGCTGGTCCCGGCCGTCTCGCCGACCACGAACCGGGGCAGAATCTCGTGGAACGCCCGCGGGATGAAGGAGCGCAGCGGCAAGCGGCGCAGGTCGTCCAGCGGCGTCGGCCCCACCAGCCACAGGTCGTCCACGGAGCGCACGCGATCGCGGACGACCCAGCCGAGCCGCTCCTGCCGGCTGAGCCAGTAAGCGCTGCCGTGCTGCGGGTGGAAGTGCAGCGCCAGCAGGTCGCGCAGCCGGTCGTCGGCGTCGGCTTGCGTCCGGGAATGCGTTTCTTGGACGGCCGTCATCGCCATTGCTCCTGGACGAACGCGAACGTCATTTCCGCCAGCCAATCCTCGTGGCCGCGGAAGAAGTGGTCGTCGAGGCGGGGTTGGAGCAGGCGTTTCCGCGTGGGCAGCCGGCCGAACCAGTCGCGCAGCCGGCTGGCGTCCGCGGCGAAATCGTCCTCCGACGCTACGACGAGAAGCGGATTTGTCAGGCCGTCATAGGCGGCGTAATCGTGTACGCCGATAGTGGGGGCGACGAGGACCAGCGGCTCGGACGCCGTTGGGGCATGGTCTGAGACCATGCCCCAACGGTGCGGCAGCAAGGTGCAACCGAAGCTGTAGCCGATCAGGGCCGTCGGCGATTCGGCCGTCACGGAGCGCAGGAAGTCGTCGGCCGCGGCGAGGTCGAAGCGGAAGTCGCTCTCGTCGTCCACGTGCGAGGTCGCCCAGAAGCGGGCCAGGCAGCCGGCGGCGTCGATGGCCGGTCCCTCGCTGCCGCCCACACCGCGGTAGTTGAACCGCAACACGACCACGCCGCGCGCTGCCAGCCCCTCCGACAGGCCGACCACGACGTTGTTTCGCATGTCGCCGCCCAGCAGCGGGTGCGGCCCGGCCACGACCGCGGCGCCGACATGGGCGGCGTCTCCGGCGTACGCCAGCTCCCCTTCCAGCCAATAGGCGCCGGAGGGGAAGCGGACGTGTTCGACCACGACACCCTCATCGTGTGCAAGCATCGGCATTCATCGCCTCCCGCGCGACCCCTGGAACATAGGGATTGTCCTTGACGAAATGCTCGAACAGCACCGCCAGCTTGAGCGCCTTCTCGACGTCGCCCTCAATGCCGATGCGGCGGGCGAAGAAGGCCTGTCGCGCCGTCGTCCGGCCCTGGACCACGGCCGCGAACGTGGGCGCGTCGGTGCGGTAGGTGACGGCGGGCCCGTCCGCCGGGCCGCGACGCACGTGCGTCAGGTCGCCCTGGTCCCAGCGGCACGACCACCGGCCGCCGCCCGGCCCCGACACCTCCAGGCCGACGATGACGCTCAGCCCGGTCACGCGGGCCAGCAGCGACCGCCGCGCCGCCGCGGGCAGGAACCGCTCGATATAATCCGCGCAATTCAGGTCTGGCAATGCCGGCCCGTTGGGGCGTGGTCTGGAGACCACGCCCCAACGGGCCGGTCGGCGGCCCCAGCGATCCGCCCGGGCGAAGCGGATGAGGCGAACCAGCAGCGCCCGGTCGATGCGCGCCGGCGGCAGCGACGGCAGGGCGGCCCGGATGTTGTGGCGCTCGAAGGTCGGGTCGCCATGCAAGTAGGGCCAGTAATCGCGGACGTGATCGCGGAAGACTTTTTCGAGCGTGGTCGCATCGTCGGGCATGGCGCCGCCGACCCATTGCGCGCCCTCCAGCCCCAGCTCCGCTTCGGCGGCTTGTTTGATTTCGTCCATGCGGATGGGGTGCATCGCGGTCAGGTGGAAGGTACGGCCGTGCCATCGAGGCCGGTGCAGCAGGCGGACGATCGCCTGCGCGACCCAGTCCACCGGGACGAGGTCGCGCGGCTCCCCGCCGGTGAAGGGCAGCCGGAGCGCGAGCCGCCGCCTACCCTCTCCCGCAGAGTTGGGGAAAGGCATGGCGGCCGGTTCGGCGACGCGATCGGCCAGTTCCAGGAACGGATAAAGTCCATGGTACGAGGCGGTGAAGCCGGTGCGGCTGTCGCCGACGATGACCGAGGGGCGGTACACGGTCGGGCGCAGGCCGCGGGCCTGGAGCGACCCGGCGCTCCGTCTCGAATTTGCTTCGCTCGTAGTCGTTGTGAAAGCTCTGGCCGCACTCCAGCTCGTCCTCGCGCACCGGCCCCATGCGGTCGCCGCAGACGAACGCCGTCGAGACATGGTGGAACTCCGACACGCGCACGGTTCGGCACAGCTCCAGCAGCCGCGCGGTCCCCTCCACGTTCGTCGCCCACGGGCCGCCGTCGCCGGAATCGTGGAAGGACACGTCGGCAGCCGCGTGCACGACGGCGCCGCACCGGCCGACGAGGCGGCGATCCGCAGTGTCGAGGCCCAGGCCGGGCGCGAGGAGGTCGCCGCTGATCGCGGTCGGCGGCGGCAGGTTGGTCCCAAGCCCCTCGGCCCACGTGGCCGCCACGGCGGCGATTCGCTCCGCGGCGGACTCCGCCGAGCCGCGCACCAGCACGACGACCCGCCGGCCGCGGGCCAGCAAATCGCGGAGCAAATACCGGCCGAGAAAGCCGGTCGCACCCGTCAGCAGCATGTCCCGATTGACTGGCATCGGCTGTCGTCCCCGATCCGCGGGTTCGAGCCGCCGCGCATTCCGTGGCGGCGGCGTATCTCGATCTCCTCTTCCGAAATAGAATCGCAGCGGCGCAGGCGGAACGGACAGCCTCGGGAGAAAGTCGCGCGCGGAGAGAGGATTTGGGAAAGTACGGGAAACCGGGTCGGTATCAGGTCGGTTGACCGGGCGCGGCCGGCCGTCGCTTCGGAGACGGAACGCGGCGGCCGGGACGCCAGCCACGCCAGCACAGGTAGGCCAGCAATCCCTCCAGGCCGACCGCCGAAACCACCGCGGTGCCCTTTCCACCCTGCGGGACAAGGGCGTCCAACCATTCTCGGAGCCGGAGCCCGACGTCGGCCGAGGCGGCGCTCTCCGGCCGGTCGGACGATAAGCTCGCCGCGGCCAGCCTCCAGGCGCCCATCTCGCATCCGCCGTCCTTCGACGCCAGCTGCTCGAACACCCGGTCGGCGGCCGCGACGGAAGGCGAGCGCCGCGACGACGGCGGCGCCTCGTCCAGCCCTACGACATAGGCGGTCAGGCTCAGGTCGGGCCGCAGGTCCGTCTGGGTCTCGGCGGCTGGGGCGGCTGGCGCGTCCCGAACTACATAGGTCGGGACCACGGCGAGGTCCGCGCTTTGAAGATTGAACAGATCCGCATTTGCGTCCGGCACGCCCGGTTCCACCGCGATCAGCACGACCGCCGGGTCGCCGGGCGCGTTCGCGGCGACCTCGCCGGTCGCGTCCCCACCGACCTCGTCCGCCGTCTGCGCAGCCAGACCTCCGGCGATCTGCTCGCCGCTCGGCCGATCCGTCAGGAACGCCGCCAGGGACGAGCTGGTTCCTTCGGAACCGGCGGCCGGCGGCGTTTCCGTCGGCCCGTGGTCGCCGAACGAAGCGCGGTCGCGCAGGGCGTGGTCGGCTGATGGGCCGTCCGAGGCGGACACGGCGGCGTAGGCGGAGCTGAGCAGCAACGACAGCGACGGCCCGCCGAGCCAGTCCCGCCCGGGCCGGTCGAAGTCCAGGAGGAAGCGACTGTCCCCGCCCTGCGAGGACACGTCCACGAGACCACCGAGGAGGTTGGACGACGACATCGCGGCTGATTCGGGTGCGCCAGGCGATTGCGCGCCGTCGTCGCCGAAGGCCAGCCGGAACGTCACCGAAGAACCATAGCTGAGGTTGAGGACCTGAACCGTTCGGCCGTCGAGTTCCAGCGTGTCGGCCGTCGCCACGGGGGCGCCGAGTCCCGCCGCTGGGGAGGCGGCCTGGATGAGGTCCAGCAATTGCTGGTACGAGACGGACGACGCGCCGGAGTCGTTGTAAGGCGGCAAGGCGGCGGCCGGCGTTTCAATGATCCGCACTTGTGCCAACGCTGGATCGGTCTTGTCCGGAGAGAGGTCGGGGTTGGCGAAACCGGCGAGGTCGATGCTGGGCAGGATGCGGTCGGACAGAAACTCAAGCGCTAGCTGGACGCGGGCCGGCCTCGCACGGCGCGCCCGCAGCCACCGCAGCATCGCGGAACGTAGACACACCATCCATTGGAGGTGAAACATCCCGGCATCCCTTCCACGGAATTCGCCGCCCTGGCGCTCTTACGGCGGGCCGGCGACGTAGGCTGCGGCAAGCGCCGGAACTCGGCGGTCGCGCGAACCGGGTTCAGGGCCGCGTCGTGCTCGACGTTGCGGCGCCAAAAGTCGGGGCGCTGGGCTTCGGGGAGCGACTCCATTGCTTCCCGAAGCAGGTCCAGGGCGCATTGCCGGCGCTGCGCCTGCTCGGCCCGGGCACGCGGGTCGTCCGGCGCGTCGGCTGCGGCCTGGGCGAAGATGCGGGCCGCATTGTAGAGGGTACGCGGCTGACGCGGGCCGAACTGCAACGCCTTGTCCGCATCCCGCACAGCTTCCCGCGAGCGGCCGCATCGCACCAGGGCGTAACCGCGGCCATTATAGCCGTCGCTGTCGTCCGGATCGAGACGAACCGTCTGCTCGAAGTCGCGCAGGGCCAGCGGCCACGCCTCCAGCATGATATAGCACCACCCGCGGCCGGTGTGGTCCGCGGCGGCGCTCGGTTCGTCGCCTCCGTCCAGCGCTCTCGAATAATCCTCGGCGGCGGCGGCGTAGTCGCCGACGGCGGCGGCGGCCTGCGCACGCGCCCGATAAACCCGCGCCTCGGGCCGCCGGCCGGCCCGGCGCTCGCCTTCCACATAGCGGTTGAGCGCCGGGACCGCCTCCGCGAAGCGATCCAGGCACAGCAGCGCCTCGGCGCGGACGCGCTGCGATGCGGGATCGTCGGGGGCAGCCGCGAGAGCGGCGTCCGCGGTGCGAAGGGCTTCCGCGGCCCGGCCGTTTTTCAGCAGCAACTGCCCCAGGAGCCGGAGGTCGGCCGCCGCGGCCGGGCCGTCGCGCCCCGCCGGCTCATGCCGGACGGCCTGCTCCAGATCGCTCACCGCCGCTTTCCAATCGTTCGATTCTTCCTGGACCTTGGCGCGACTGCGGAAGACGTCGGCCAGCGCCGCAGGGCCGGCCAGGTCGGCCGCCCGGTCGAGCTGCTCGCGGGCCTGGGGCAGCCGCCTCTGGTCCTGATAGGCCTTTGCCAGATCGAAATAGGCTGGCAACTCGGCCGGCTCCAGGTCCGTCGCTTGGGTAAGGTCGGGGACGGCCCCGGCCGGATCGTGCCGCTTGATGCGGCCGACGCCGCGGTTGACGTGCAGGGCGTACAGGGCCGTCGGGTCGGGCGCGTCGCGGAGCATGCGCTCGGCTTGGTCATAGTCGGCCTCGGCGGCCGGGGCGTCCCCCAGCTCGTCCTCGGCCATCGCGCGTTGCAGGTACGGCCACACCCGGTCGGCTTGCTGCTGGATGCAGCGGGACAGGTGCTCGCGGGCCAGCAGCAGGTGGGCCTTGCGGAAGTCCGCCTCCGGCCGGTCCTTCAAGTAGCAAACGCCAAGCGCGTAACGCGCTCCGAAATGATCGCTCTGAACGGTCAGGGCCTTCTCGTAGGCGTCAATGGCGTCCTCAAGGCGGCCGGCGCGGCACAGGTCGTTGCCGTGGAGGAACCACTCGAAGGCGCGCGTCCGCGCGAGCGGCGGCCCGTCGGCCCGCCGCCCGGCGCCGCGTTCGGCGATCAGCGCGGTCTCGACGCCGAGTCCGGCTGCCTGGTCCAGCAGGGCGGCGCCCCGGCCGGCCTCGCCGTCCGCCGTGGCGGACTCCGCGTCGGCTAGTTCCAGCAGCAACTCGCAACACCCCTCGCGTATTTCCTTCTGCTCCGCAGCCGTGTAATAGGGCGTATCCAGCGCCGGGTCGCCGCGGCGACCCGGCACCAGGTCGAACAACCGCAGCGCCTCGCCGACCGCTGCACGAGTCCGCCGCAGGCGGTCCTCCACGCTCGACCCGCCGAACGGCGTGGCGTCAAAGCCGACGTCGCGGCGCAGGTCGCGGAAGCGACGCAGCCGCGCCTGGTCCGTCAGCCGGCCGTCGATTTGCATTTGCAGCCGGCCAGCCCCGTCGGCCAGCTCGGCGAGCCGTGCGTCCGACGGGAACGACGCCCGCGCCGCCGTCAGGCGCGCCAGCGCCCGGTCGTGCAGCTGGTCGTCCGCCTCCTGCCAGTGGCCGGCGTTGACCTCCTCCTGGACGCCTTCGAGCAGCCGGCCCACGTCCGCCGCCGCAGCCTCGCGCTCGGCCAGCGCCAGCCTCGCCCGCAGGTCGGTCTCGTGCGCCACGGCCAGCCCCGCCGTCAGCGCCAGGGCCGCGACCGCGACGGCCGCGATGGCCGGCCGCCGCCGCACCCACTTCCAGGCGCGCTCCCACACCGGTGTCGGCCGCGCTGTCACCGGCTTGCCGGCCAGGAAGCGGGCCAGGTCGTCCGCCAGACGGTCGGCGCCGTGGTAGCGCCGCGCCGGATCCTTGTGCAGACATTTGAGGCAGATCGTCTCCAGATCGCGCGGCGTGCGCGGGGCCAGCTGGCGGGGCGGCGCCGGCTCGCGGCGGACGACCTGCTCCAGGGTGTCCCAGACCGTCTCGCCTCGGAACGGCGGTCGGCCGGTCAGCATCTCGTACAGGATCGCCCCCAGCGCGTACACGTCCGTGCGGGGGCCGACGGCGTCGTTCTTGCCGCGCGCCTGCTCCGGCGCCATGTAGCTGGGCGTGCCGAGGATCTCGCCGCTGCGGGTCTGGGCGGCGTCGCCGTCGAGCCGCTTGGCCAGGCCGAAGTCGGTGATCTTGGGAGTGGCGAGCGGCGAGCAGCGAGTGGCGAGGGAAGCAGGAACCTGCTTCGGGTCCCCGCCGTCCGCGCCTATTTTCTCGCTGCTCGCTGCTCGCTGCTCGCCACTCAGAAGGACGTTGGCCGGCTTCAGGTCGCGGTGGACGACGCCGCGGCGGTGGGCCTCATGGACGGCGCGCGCCAGCGTCTCAATCAGGTTGGCGGCGCGGCCGGGCGGCTGCGGCGCGCCGCGCAGCTTCGCCTCCAGGCTGCCGCCGCTCACATATTCCAGGGCGAAAAAGGGCCGGCCCTCATGTTCTCCGACTTCATAGATCCGCACAATGTTCGGATGCTCGAGGCGGGCCAGCGCCTCGGCCTCGGCGCGGAAGCGGGCCGCCTCGCGCGGGCCGGCGGCGGACGGCCGGAGCATCTTCAGGGCCGTCAGCCGGTTCAGGCCGAGTCGCCGCGCCTTGTAGACCACCCCCATGGCGCCGGAGCCGACCTCTCCCAGGATCTCATAGCCCGCGACCACCGGCGGCGGGGACGCGGCGGCCGCCGTGCGTCGGCGTATTGTGGAGTCCTCCGGGCCGGTGAGGCCCATCGCTTCGTGGACCTCAAAATGCGCCTGGAGCTGGTCGGCGAACTGCGGAAAGCGGCGCTCGTACTCCTCCACCTGCGGCGACTCGCCGAGCCGCGCGCGGAGCAGGATTTCGTGGCAGATCAGGTCGAGGGCGGCGTCGGCGCTTTCGCGCAGGCCGGGCCGCCGGTCGAGACACGACTCCACGCTGGGCCGCTCGCCCCGGCCCCAGCAGCCGCTCTGGTAGTCGAGCAGCGCGTCCACTTCTGGACGCAGCGCGTCGCCTTCCCGCGCCTCCTGCACTGTTCCCACGGCCGCTTGTCGCTCATCCATGGCGCCACTCGTCCAGTCCGAGTTGATGGGAAACGCGGTCGAGCGCCCGGGCCAGCTGCTTGCGCAGGGCCTCGGGGCTGCCGCCGACCTCCGCCGCGATCTCGGCCCACCCCTGCCGTTCGGCCCGCCGATCCGCCAGCCGGCGCTCGTCCACGGACAGCCGCTCGCGCACCTCGTGGAGCAGGTCCTTCCAATCGGCCTGGCATCCAGGCTCCGGCCCGCGCACGGCGCGGCCGCCCACGCCTCATCTGAGCCTGCCCGCGGCAGCTCCCGGCGCGCCACATACGAGACGCGCGCCTGGCTGGCCAGCTTGTTGCGGGCCATCACGGCCAGCAGCCGCAGCAGCTGGGCCGGCCGGTCGATGTCATACTGGCCTGTCGCGGCTCGGAGGAAGAAACTCGCCATGACCGACTGGCAGACGTCCATCGAGTCCAGAATGCGGCGCAGGCGGGGGTCGCGCAGTTGCAGGCGCACCATGCGCCGGACGGCAGGCTCGTAGCGGCGGACGAGGTCCAGTGCGGCGGCCTCGTCCCCGGAACGGACCCGGCGGATGAGTTGCAGAAACGAACGGTCTTCATCCATGAAGCGGCTCCGGGGCGTGCATGCCCGCGATGGCGGTCGGGCGCGGCGTCTGGACGGCCTCATTGTACATTATCGCCGTCAGCAAGCGGCGCCGGACGACGAATGGAGACAAATTGTAAACAGGCGCGGGCCGCTAGGGAAAGGGCGATCCGCGCGGACATCAAGCGAACGGCAGGCGTCGGAGCCGTTTTTTGCACCCGGACGCACCACCTGGAACCAGGGGCGTCAGGGCCTTCTTTTCGCACGGCTGAACCGCCGCCGACCATTGCGGGTTTCTTTAGGCGAGCGGGAGCAGGAATGATACCCGCAGCCGCATTCGCCAGAATGCGGGCCGACAGCCATTCACCCGCATTCTGGCGAATGCGGCTGCGGGTAAGGTATTTCCCGCCCCTCGCCTTACGATCCGTTGTATTGCCCTCGCAAAAATCCCGATTCCTTCGGCGCCTCATAGGCAACGTCCAGGTCGGGCGTTTCCAGCCGTTTGCCGTCGCGGATGCGCGACTCCAGGGCCACGTCGAGGATGCCGCCGGTCAGCAGCGTGCGCTCCAGCGGCTGCGAAGGCCGGCCGTTCGCCAGGAAGTCCTCCACCTTCTCGGCCAGCGCCTGCAAGAAACCGGCGCCGGGCGGCGCGGGCAGATCGAACAGCGTCGAAACCGGCTTCTTCTCGTCGGCGAGTTTCCCCGCAAACGTCGTGTCGTCCACGTGGCCGTTGAGCAGCAGCGCCGCCGCCTGGAAACCGTCGCGGTATTCGACCAGGAAAGCCAGCGGCCCCTTGGGGAACGTCGGCCGGTTCGGCGGCGGCAAAAACTGCCGGCAGTTGTCGCGGATGTCGCCGACGTTCAGCGACGGGCTTCGGCCCAGCGCCGCCTCCAGCAGGTCCCACGACCATCGGCCGTCGTCGCCCGCCTTCCACACCGCGTCGCCTTCGAGGCAGGATACCGCCTTGACCCCCTGCTCGGCGCCGGCGCGCCGCTCCACCATGCACTGCAACGCCTCCAGGGCATGGATGCCGAAGATCTCCATCTCGCCGCGCGATGCGACCAGGGCGCCATCGAGGCGCACTCCCCGCGTCAACTCCAACTCCGGCCGCCGCCAGGTGATCGGCAGGCTCGATCCGGCCATCAGCGGGAAGCCGATCTTGCGCGCCGTCTCCGCCATCTCCCGCGCCTTCTTCCGGTCATACGACAGGTGCTTGTCGCAAAAAACCGGGACGGCACGGCCGAACTTCTGGAACGCTTCGACGATTTTGTGGAAGTATTCGTAGCGTGGATACAGCTTTTGCATCTTGTCGTTCATGGGGAAGTCGCCGTGTTCGCCGATGAGCAGGACGCCGTCCACCGCGACCTTGTCGCCGTCGAGCGTCAGCGCGGATGCGATGTCGGGGAAGAGCGGGAAGCCGTGCTTGCGGGCGTGTTCCTTGCTCAGGTCGTTGGCGCCTTGCTGCTCGACGTACATGCCGGCGACGGCGAAATCGGGAAAGTGCATCTTGCCGTCGCGCAGGTAGCCGTTGAGGAAGCGGCCGCAGAGGTGGTAGGCGTGCGACAGGTAGTAGTAGGCCGTCGTGACGACGGCCAATTTCTTCGGGGCCTTGTCCGGCCGCGGCGGCGGCTCGCAGTGCGGGCGCTCCTCCGCGGCGAGGCTGCAAAGGCAGAGGCCGGCGGCGCCGAGGAAGCCGCGACGCGACAGCGCGAAATCGGGATTCATGCGTGGCTCTCGTGAATAACAGGGGCCGGGGTCTGCGTCCAACCATTACAGAGACGGTCGTGCGCCCCAGGATGCCAGACGCGGCGGCGATTGCAAGCGCCAAATCCGCTCGGCGAGCGGGGGCGTCAGCCCTCTGATTCCGCATTCTGTCGGCGACTGCAGGCAGAATCAGGGGGCTGACGCCCCCCGCTCGCCGCCGTATACTGCCGAATACCGCGCCCGCACTCGCCGCTTGATCCTACCCCGCCGTCTCATTACGCCGAGGTACCCGCATGAAGAAGCTGACGCCGCTCCTGTTCGTCCTCGCACTGGCCGGCTTCGCCGCTGCCGACGATTGGCCTCAGTGGCGCGGGCCGCACCGCGATGACGTGTCCCAGGAAACCGGTCTCCTCAAGACGTGGGACAAGGACGGTCCGAAGCTCCTGTGGACCTTCAAGGACGCCGGCGTCGGCTACTCCGCTCCCGCGATCGTTGGCGACACCCTTTACTGCATGGGCGCCGACGACAAGAACGACAACATCTACGCCCTGGACATGAACACCCAGGCGAAGAAGTGGTCCACCCCCATCGGGCCGCGGATCTCGTTGGACCGCGGCGACGGCCCGCGCGGGGCGCCGACGGTGGACGGCGACCTGATCTTCGGCCTCAGCAGCAAGGGCGACCTCATTTGCGTCAAGGCGACCAGCGGCGAGAAGGTCTGGCTCAAGGAACTTAAGGGCAAGGACGTCGGCGGCGAGATGATGTCCGGCTGGGGCTACAGTGAATCGCCGCTGGTGGACGGCGGATTGGTCGTCTGCACGCCCGGCGGCAAGAAGGGCACGATGGCCGCCTTCGACAAGAAGACCGGCGAACTGGCCTGGCGCAGCAAGGACTGGACCGACAAGGCCGCCTACTCCTCGATCGTCGCAGCGGACGTGGGCGGCGTCCACCAGCTGATTCAGCTGACGGCGGACACCCTGGCCGGCGTGGACGCCAAGGACGGCAAGGTGCTGTGGACCTACAAGCGGCACGGCAACACGGCCGTCGTCCCCACGCCGGTCGTCTCCGACGGTTACGTCTTCATCACCTCCGGCTACGGCGCCGGTTGCAGCCTCGTGCAGATCACCGGCGACGCCAAAGCGGGCTTCCAGGCCAAGGAAGTCGAGAAGAACAACAACATGACAAACCACCACGGCGGCGTCGTCAAGGTGGGCGATTTCCTGTACGGCTACGACGACAACAAGGGCCTGGTGTGTCTGAAATTCAAGGACACGAGCGTCGTGTGGAACCAGAAGAGCGAACACGGCAAGATGTCCGTCACCTGCGCGGACGGCCAGCTCTACTGGTACGGCGAGAAGGACGGGGAGGTGCTGCTGGTGGAGGCCGCGCCGACCGGTTACAAGGAAAATGGGAGTTTCAAGATCCCCGAGGAGACCAAGGGCCCGCGGCCCAAGGGAAGCGGGATCTGGACGCACCCCGTGGTCTCCAACGGTCGGCTCTACCTGCGCGATCACGAGTTGCTGTTCTGCTACGACGTCAAGAATCCCGGTCGGTGACGCAGGTCGTTTAGCCGCGACGCGCGGCGGAGCGCTCCGCCGCGCGTCGCGGCTAAACGACTGGGGGGGACGATGCCACTCCGCCGCCTGTTCGTGTTGGCGCTCTGGGCCTGGGCCGCCGTCGTGGTCCCGGCGGCGGACTGGCCGCAGTGGCGCGGCCCGGATCGCGACGACGTGTCGAAGGAAACCGGCCTCCTCAAGACCTGGCCGGACGGTGGGCCGAAACTGCTGTGGACCTTCCGCGACGCCGGCGAAGGCTTTTCCGGCCCGGCCGTCGTCGGCGCCATGCTCTACTCGATGGGCGCGGAGCGCAAGGCCGAATATCTCTACGCTCTGGATACGAAAACGCTCAAGAAAACGTGGAACACGGAGATCGGCCCGGTGTTCACGGACGGCCACGGCGACGGCCCGCGCGGCACGCCGACGGTGGACGGCGACTTCGTTTACGGCCTCGGCGCCCAGGGCGAGCTGGTCTGTGTGGACATCGGCAGCGGCGGCGTGGTCTGGCGCAAGAACCTGAAAACCGACCTCGGCGGCGAGATGTGGTCCGAATGGGGCTACAGCGAATCGCCGCTGGTGGACGGCGATCAGGTCGTGTGCACGCCCGGAGGCAAGAACGGCACGCTGGCCGCGCTGGACAAGAAGACCGGCGCGGTGCGCTGGCGCAGCAAGGACTGGACGGACAAGGCCGCCTATTCGTCCGTGGTCGCGGCGGAAGTCGGCGGCGTCCGGCAGTACGTGCAGATGACCGGCGAGAGCGTGGCCGGCGTCGCGGCCGACGACGGGCGGCTACTGTGGCGTTTCCGGCGCAACAGCCCCACGGCCCCGGTGCCGACTCCGATCGTGGACGGCGATCGCGTCTACGTCAGTTCCGGTTATGGGGCCGGCTGTGTGCTGCTGCGGCTGACCGGCCACGGCCAGGACGTGAGCTGCACCGAAGTCCACAAGAACAAGAACCTCGTCAACCACCACGGCGGCGTCCTGCTGATCGACGGCTTCGTCTACGGCTACGACGACAAGCGGGGCCTCGTCTGCCAGGACCTCCAAACAACCCGCGTCGCCTGGCGCAGCAGGATTGCAACGCCCTGTGGGACAAGGACCATGACCGAGGCGTTTTCGGCAAGATGTCGCTGACGGCCGCGGACGGCCAGCTGTACTGTTATGGCGAGGACACGGGGACGGTGCTGCTGATCGAGGCGACGCCGAAAGGGCTTTACGTCAACGGTCGTTTCGCCATCCCGGAGCAGACGACGCTGAAGCGCAAGAGCGGCAAGATCTGGACGCACCCCGTCGTCGCCGACGGCAAGCTGTATCTGCGCGATCAGGACCTAATGTTCTGCTACGACGTGAAGGACTCCGGGCGCTGAGGGGAACAATGCACCGCCGCCGCCTGCTTCTGTTCGCCGCTTGCGCCGCCGCCGCCGCCTGTGTTGCCGCGGACTGGCCGCAGTGGCGCGGCCCCGACCGCAGCGGCGCCTCGTCGGAAACCGGCCTGCTCAAGCAATGGCCGAAGGACGGCCCGGAAATGGCCTGGACGTTCGAGAACGCCGGGAGCGGTTACGGCTCTTTCGCCGTGGTCGGCGGCCGCACCTACGTCCTTGGCGCCCGGCCGGTGAACGCCGACAAGCGCGTCGAACAGCTCATCGCCCTGGACGACCAGGGCAAGGAACGCTGGAAGGCAGACGTCGGCCCGATGTGGGACTTCGACGGCAACCAGTGGAGCGGCGGCCCCAACTCGACGCCCACCGTGGACGGCGATCACGTGTTCGCCCTGGGCAGCCAGGGCGTGTTGATCTGCGTGAAGACGGCCGACGGCTCGGAGGTCTGGCGCGCGGACCTGCCGAAGGACTTCGGCGCCGAGGTTTCGTCCGGCGGCTTCGGGCCGGAGAAGCGCGGCTGGGGCTTCTCGTGGTCGCCGCTGGTGGACGGCGACAAGCTGATCGGCACGCCCGGCGGCCCAAAAGGCCTGTTCGTCGCCTTCGACAAAACCACCGGCGCCGTGCTGTGGCGCAGCGTCGGCCTCGCCGACGCCTGCACGTATTCGTCGCCGGTCGTGGCCGAGATCGGCGGCGTTCGCCAGTACATCGCTCTGGTCCAAACCGGCGTCGTCGGCGTCTCGGCGAAGGACGGCTCGACGCTGTGGGAATACCGCCGCGAGGAGGCGTTTCCAGACATCGTCGCGCCGACGCCGGTTGTCCAGGGCAACCTCGTTTACATCAACGCTTGGAAGGCCGGCGGCGAACTCGTCAAGGTGACGGCCACGGACCGCAAGTTCAAGGCGGAGTCGGTCTACGCCCAAAAGGAGATCGCCAGTCCGCATGGCGGCGTGGTGCTGGTGGGCAAGTGCCTCTACGGCAATCACGACCTGCGCGCCTGGGAGTGCATGGATTTCAAGACGGGGGCGATCCAGTGGAAGTCGGCCGCGCTGCCGTCGGGTGCGTTGGTCGAGGCCGACGGCCGGCTGTACGTCCTGACGGCGGAGGGCGAGGCGGCGCTGCTGGATGCGTCGCCGGACGGATTCAAGGAACTCGGCCGCTTCCCGCTGCCGAAACGGTCGGAGCATCGCAAGCCGGACGGCAAGGCGTGGGCGCACCCCGCGATCAGCGACGGCAAGCTCTACCTGCGCGATCAGGAATTCGTGTTCTGTTACAAGATCGCCAAATGAGCGCCACGCCGCGGGACGACCTGAGCCGCGAAGAACTCGCCCGTTTCCAGGGCGAGCGTCTGACCGCCTTGCTGCGGGAGGCCCTGCCGGGCAACCGCTTCTACTCCGGCAAGTTCGCGGCGGCCGGCCTCGACCCGGCGGCGGTGCGGACGGGGGCCGACCTCGCCCGACTGCCGTTCACCACCAAGGCGGAGCTGCTCGCCGACCAGGCGGAGCATCCGCCCTACGGCACGACGCTGAGTTACCCGGTCGAGCGCTACGGCCGGTTTTGCCAGACTTCCGGCACGTCCGGCCGGCCGCTCCGCTGGCTCGACACGCCGGACAGCTGGACCTGGATGCTTGACAGCTGGGCGGCCATTTATCGGATAACCGGTGTGCGGCCGGGCGATCGGCTGTTCTTCCCGTTTTCGTTCGGGCCGTTCCTTGGCTTCTGGACGGCGTTCGACGCGGCGTGGCGCTATGGCTGTCTCTGCTTGCCCGGCGGCGGCATGAGCAGCGGCGCCCGGTTGCGCTTCCTGCGCGACAACGAGGCGACAGTCGTGCTGTGTACGCCGACCTACGCCCTGCGGCTGGCCGAGGCGGCAAGCGAGGAAGGCGTCGATTTGCGGGCTTCGTCGGTGCGGGCGCTGATCGTGGCCGGCGAACCGGGCGGCAGCATCCCCGCGACGCGCGGCCGTATCGAGGAAGCCTGGGGCGCCCGCGTCTTCGATCACACCGGCATGACCGAGGTGGGGCCGATGGCCGTCGAATGCGTCGCCGCTCCCGGCGGCCTGCACGTCCTCGAAACGGAATTCATCGTCGAGGTCGTGGACCCGGCGACGGGCGAGGCCGTGCCGTCGGGGACGGAGGGCGAGCTGGTCGTGACGAACCTCGGCCGCGTCGGCAGCCCGTTGCTGCGCTATCGCACCGGCGATCTGGTCAGTATCGACCCGGCGCCGTGTCCGTGCGGTCGGACGCTGGCCCGGCTGATGGGCGGCGTCCGCGGCCGGGCCGACGACATGATCGTGCTGCGCGGCAACAACGTCCATCCCAGCGCGCTGCAAACGATCCTGCACCGCTTCGCCGAGGTTGCGGAGTACCGCATCGAGGTGGACCGCGCGGGGCGCTGCCGGTGCTGCGCATCGACGTGGAGATGCACCCCGGCTGCGACGGCAGCGCCGTGGCCGCCCGCGTGGCCCAGGCGGTGCGCGACGAATTGCTGTTCCGGGCCGAGGTGCGGGCGGTGGCGGCGGGGACGCTGCCGCGCTTCGAGCACAAGGCCCAGCGCGTCGTGCGAAATCCCAGCGCCGGGGGGGCGCCGACCGACGCACCTGATAGAAAAGCTGTACGGCGGCCCCGGCCCGCGCCGGCCGCCGCCCGCCGGTTCGATTCGACCCTGTGAGACCCGTTTTATGAAACACCGTCTTTCCCTGCTGCTGGTGCTGTCCGGCCTGGCGGCGGCCGGCCCCGTCCTCGCCGCCGACAAGGCCACGTCCGAGGCGCCTCCGCCCGATAAGACCGCCGAAGCCAAGCGCGCAGCTGGTCCGACTGGCGCGGCCCCGCCCAGAACGGCTGGTCCCCCGAGCGCGACCTGCCGGATGCGTTTGTGCTGAAAAAGGACGATCCGAAGAACAACCTGCTCTGGAGCGCCCCGGCTACGGCGGCCTGACCGCCCCGATCATCCAGAACGGCCGCGTCTACATCATCGACCACACCGGCGAGGGGCAGGGCCTTCAGGAGCGCGTCGCCTGCTTCGACGAGCAGGACGGTCATCTGATCGGCGAGCAGAAGGTCAACGTCTTCCTGACCGACATGGTCAAGGTCCGCGTCGGCTGGACGACCCTGGCCGGCGATCCAGAGACCGGCAACATCTACGCCCATGCCACCAGCGGCATGTTCTTTTGCTTCGACAAGGACCTCAAAAAGGTGCTGTGGTCCCATTCGCTGACGGAGGAGTACGGCCGCGTCTCCGGTTACGGCGGCCGGCTCACGTCGCCGATCGTGGACGGCGATCTGGTCATCCTGTCCATGCTCAACGGCAGCTGGGGCGAGATGGCCATCGGCGGCAACCGCTTTGTCGCCTTCAACAAGCGAACCGGCGACGTGGTCTGGTGGAGCGGCACCGGCATCCGCGTCTCCGACACCTACTCATCCACCCCCGTCGTCGCCGTCATCAATGGCGAGCGGCTGCTCATCAGCGGCGGCTTCGCCGGCGTCTACGCCTTCAAGATCCGCACCGGCGAGATGGCCTGGGGCTACCAGATCTGCCACGAGGCCGTCAACCTCACGCCGGTCGTGGACGGCAGTTACGTCTACATCGGCCACGGCGAGGAGAACGACAACAACACCCAGGGCAGCGTTTTCTGCTTGGACGCCTCCAAGGTCGAAAACGGCAAGCCGAAGCTGGTCTGGCGCGTGGACGGCATCAAGGCCAAGTACGCCTCGCCGGTCGTCCACGACGGCAAGGTCTACGTCTGCAACGACGTCGGCGCCCTCTACTGCCTCGACGCCAAGACCGGCGATCAGAAATGGATCTACCAGTACGGCACGGACAGCAAGGGGTCGCCGGTGCTGGCCGACGGCAAAATCTACCTTGCCGAGTCGGATTCTAACATTTACGTCCTGAAGCCGGACGACAACGGCTGCACGGAACTCAGCAAGCTCCACTTCCGGCCCAAGGACGGCGTGCCGGTTTCGATCTACGGCAGCCCGTCGATCCTGCACGGCCACATCTATTTCATGACCAGCAACGACCTCTATTGCTTCGGCAACAAGGAGGCGAAGGGCACGGCGGAGCCGCTGCCGCCGGAGCCGAAGGAAACGCCGGGCGATATCAAACCTGCGCACATCCAGATCGTCCCCGCCGACGTTCTCCTGGCCCCCGGCGACGAGGTGGATCTCAAGGCCTACGCCTTCGACGCGCACGGCCTGCCGCTGGGGGCGGTCAAGGTGGACTGGAAGCTCGGCGCCATGCACCCGCCGGTCTATCCGCCCGGCATCACGCCGCCGCCGCCCCTGCCCGGCTCGCCGCCCGACCTGAAGGGCAAGCTGAGCGCGGAGAACGGCGAAGAAACCAAGCTGACGATCGCCGGCCCGGCGCCGCCCTTGCAGTTCGGCACGGTCGAGGCGACGCTCGGCGACCTCAAGGTCCACTGCCGGGTCCGCGTGGCGCCGAAGCTGCCGTTCGTCGCCGACTTTTCCAAGGTGCCCCTCGGCCGAACGCCCGCCGCCTGGGTCAACACCCAGGGCAAGTATTCCGTGGTTCCAATGCCTGGCGCCGCGGACAAGAGGCCGGTGCTGGCCAAGCGCAACAACAACTCCAACATCCTCGTGGCCCGCTCCAACGCCTACATCGGCGCCCCGACGCTGTCCGACTACACCATTGAGGCCGACCTGTACGGCACGCAGGTGAAGACGAACCTTCCGGACATGGGCGTCGGCAATTGCCGCTATGAGCTGACGATGGCCGGCAACAACCAGAAGCTGCGCCTCCTTTCCTGGGACGCCGAAAGCCGCATCGACGACTCCATCGACTTCGCGTGGAAGCCGGACACGTGGTATCACCTGCGCCTCAAGGTGTCCGTGAAGGACGGCAAGGGCCTGATCCAGGGCAAGGTCTGGCCGCGCGACGACAAGGAGCCGGAGAAGTGGACCATCGAGGTGGAAGACGCCTATCCGAACACGGAGGGGTCGCCGTTCCTGTACGGCTTCTCGGTCGATCCGGAGGAAAGCCCGGCCCATCCCGGCACGGCCATCTACTACGACAATCTGAAGATCGCGCCCAACAGCAGCAAGTGATAGGGTCGGCGAGCGGGGGGCGTAAGGCCCCTGATTCGGCGTCCTGTCGCCGACGACATGCAGAATCAGGGGGCTTATGCCCCCCGCTCGCCTCGGTTTTCGCCCTCGAAGGAACAGAACATGAACTCCTACCCCGCTCTCCGGCGCTGGGTGCTGGCGGCCTGCGTGGCGGCCGTCTTTGGCGTCGTTTTCGTCGTCCTGGCGATCCAGAACGTCGGCCCCTCCCCGGCCGACGCCGGCCCGGCCGCCGCGTCGCCGCGGTCCTGGCCGCTGTTCGGCGGCAGCGTCAGCCGCAACCTCGTCAACCTCGTCGATAAGAACATCCCGACGACGTGGACCCTGAGCATGAAGGAAGACGCCTGCAAAAACGTCAAGTGGTCGCAGGCGCTCGGCTCCAAGGCCTACGGCGGCCCCATCGTCTCCGGCGGAAAAATCTTCCTCGGCACCAACAACAACACGCCGCGCAACCCCGGCAGTGCAGGGGGACAAGGGCATCCTGATGTGTTTCGACGAGGCATCCGGCAATTTCCTCTGGCAGCTCATCAGCGACAAGCTGGAGGCCGGCCGCGTCAACGACTGGCCGGAAGAGGGCATCTGCTCCAGCCCCGTCGTCGAGGGCGACCGCCTCTGGGTCGTCACCAACCGCTGCGAGGTCCTCTGCCTCAGCACGGAAGGCCTGGCCGCCGGCAACAAGGGCGTGCAGGATGAAAAGTATCACTCCAAGACCGACGCCGACATCATCTGGCGGCTCGACATGATGGGCGAGCTGGGCGTCTTCCCGCACAACCTGGCCGTCTGTTCGCCGCTGATCGTCGGCGACACGCTGTTCGTCATCACGTCCAACGGCGTGGACGAGAAGCACAAGTACGTCGTGGCGCCCAAGGCGCCAAGCTTCATCGCGGTCGATAAGAACACCGGCGCGGTCAAGTGGACCAACAACGATCCGGGCGATCACATCATGCACGGCCAGTGGTCCAACCCGGTCTACGCCGAGCCGAACGGCAAGCCGATGATTATCTTCCCTGGCGGCGACGGTTACGTCCGCGCCTTCAACCCCGCGGACGGCACGCTCCTTTGGAAGTTCGACTGCAACCCGAAGGACTCCTTCTACGAACTCGGCCCCAAGGCCACGAAGAATGACTTCGTCTGCACGCCGGTCGTCTACGACAACAAGCTCTATATCGGCGTCGGTCAGGATCCCGAGCACGGCGTCGGCGTCGGCCACCTGTGGTGCATTGACATCACCAAGGAACCGAAGAACGCGGAAAAAGACCTGTCGCCGGCCGCCAAGCCGCCGGACAAGCCGGGGGGCAAGCCGCAGACGATCTTCGACCCGAAGAACCCGGCCAACAAGGACTCCGGCCTCGTCTGGCATTTCGGCGGCGAGGCGCCGGACGGCTACGAGGGCGGCGACTTCTACTTCGGCCGGACCATGAGCACCTGCTGTGCTTACGACGGCCTGGTGTACGCGGCCGAGTTCGCCGGCAACCTGCACTGCCTGGACGCCAACACCGGCCAGGAGTACTGGGTGCAGGACCTCAAGGCCAAGACGTGGAGCTCGCCGTATTTCGTGGACGGCAAGATCTACCTCGGCGACGACAGCGGCAAGATCACCGTCTTCCAGCCGGGCAAGGTGAAGAAAATCCTGGCGACCAACGAGAACATCCGCGGCTGCAAGGTGGAGGCCACGCCGGTGGTGGTCAACGGCACGATGTACGTCATGACGGTGAACCCCTGCAAGCTGTGGGCCGTCGCGGCGAAGTGAGTGCGTACCAAAGATCTCACCGCAGAGAACGCAGAGAACGCAGAGAGAAGACAAAAGAGAGTACCATAGAACAGATTCGCCCGTGAGCCTTCATTCCGTTCTCTCTCTCCGCGTTCTCCGCGTTCTCCGCGGTGAGAAATTTCTTGAGGAGTCTTCCGGATGCCGTTCCTTCCCGCCCGCCGTCTCCTGCCGTCCGCCGGCGTCGTGTTGGCCGTCGCCGCGCCGGTCCTGATTGCAGCCTTCTTGCCCCGGCTCGCGGCCCCGGCCCCGGCGACGGCGACGGCCGCTCCGCCGGCCGCCGTTTCCGACGATTGTCCCATGTTCGGCCGGACCATCGAGCGCAACCTCGCCAACCCGCTCGAAAAGAACATGCCGGATACGTGGAGCGTCAAAAAGAAGAAGGAGATGAACGTCAAGTGGAAGGCCCAGCTCGGCGGCATGGCCTACGGCGGCCCCATCGTGGCGGGCGGCCGCATCTTCGTCGGCACCAACAACGACCACCCCGCCGACCCGAGCATCACCGGCGACAAGGGCGTGATGATGTGCTTCAACGAGGCCGACGGCGCCTTCCTCTGGCAGATCGTCCACGACAAGCTGGCCGATTCCAGCCTCGACGCCGGTGACACCGGCATCGCCTCGGCGCCCGCGGTGGACGGCGACCGGCTCTACTACGTCAGCAACCGCTGTGAACTGGTCTGCGCCGACGTGGCCGGCGACCCCGCCCAAAAGGGCAAGGGCAAGATCGTCTGGTCGCTGGACATGATGAAGGACCTCAAGGTTTGGCCCGGCGGCATCGAGGGCGGTCTCGCCAACTGCTCGCCGCTCGTTCTCGACGACCTCGTTTACGTCGTCACCTCCAACGGCGTGGACGGCAACACGGAGAAGCCGAAGAACCCCGACGCGCCGAGTTTCCTGGCCGTCCACAAGGCCGACGGCACGACCGCCTGGAGCAGCAACCTGCCTGGCCCGAACCTGCTGGACGGTCAGTGGGGCAATCCGGCCGCGGCCGAGGTCAACGGCGTCAAGGAAGTCATCTTCCCCGGCGGCGACGGCTGGCTCTACGGCTTCGAGGCGAAAAAGGGCGACCTGCTCTGGAAGTTCGATTGCAACCCCAAGAAGTCGCAGTTCAAGCCGAAGGCGGGGACGGGCGACCGTAACTATCTCGTTTCCACGCCGGTCGTGGCGGACGGCAAGGTCTACGTCGGCGTCGGCCGCGAGCCGGAGGCCGGACCCGGCGTCGGCCACCTGTGGTGCATCGACATCACGAAGAAGCCGGACCCCGAGACGAAAGACCTGTCGCCGGTCAACGATGATTTCGACCCGAAAGCGGAGGCGAACAAAGGCTCCGGCCTCGTCTGGCACTTCGGCGGCATGTACAACCCGAAGCCGGCGAACGCCGACCGCGATTACCCCTTCGGCCGCACCATCAGCACCGTGGCCGTCCACGACGGTCTGGTCTACGCCGCCGAGCTGGACGGCTTCCTGCACTGTCTCGACGCCAAGACCGGCCAGGAATTCTGGGTCCACGACCTGGGCGGCGCCGTGTGGACTTCGCCGTATTACGCCGACGGCAAGGTCTACATGGGCGTGGACAACGGCGACCTGTTCGTCTTCGAGGCCGGCAAGACGGACAAGGAGCCGAAGAAGGTCGAGATGGGGCAGTCGATGAAGGTCCCGCCCGTGGCCGCCAATGGCGTGCTCTACGTCAACAACGGCCTCAATTTGTACGCGATCACGAAGTAACGTCCCCCGCGAGGAATCAACGTGTCCGCCGCATCCGTGAACCCGACCGCCGCCGCGACGCCCGATCAGGTCCGCCAGGCCCGCGAACGACTCGACGCCCAGGTGCGCGAGATCGTCGAATGGCATTTCAACCCGGAATCCGGGACGCCGTTCTGGCTGGAGAAGGCCAAGATCTACCAGTTCGACCCGCGCAAGGATGTCAAGGGCTTTGACGATCTCAAAAAGTTCGGCCTGTTCGAGGACGAGTGGCTGCGCGGCGGCCCGGTGCGGCGCTGGGTGCCCAAGGGGCTGGCCAAGAAGCCGATCTATGTTTTCGAGACTGGCGGCACGACGGGCATCCCCAAGAGCCGGGTCGTGTCCGACGACTTCCGCATCGACTACGAGATGTTCAGCGAGACGCTGCCGGAGAAGTATTTTCCGAAGGGGGCGAACTGGCTGATGCTCGGCCCGTCCGGTCCGCGGCGGCTGCGGTTGGCCGTGGAGCACCTGGCCCAGCACCGCGGCGGCATCTGCTTCTGCGTGGACCTGGATCCGCGCTGGGTGGTCAAGCTCATCAAGAAGGGCTGGACGGAACATCTCAAGGCCTACCAGGAGCACGTCATCGACCAGGCCATGACGGTCCTGTCGGCCGGCCACGACGTGAAGTGCATGTTCACGACCCCGAAACTCCTCGACGCACTGGCGCAGCGGCTGGAGAAGGAGGGATCGAGCGTGGCCAAGGCGGGCATCACCGGGATCTTCTGCGGCGGCACGGAAATGACGTCGCAGTGGGTGCGGTTCACGATCGAAGAGTACCTGGGGGCCGACGTATACATCGCGCCGACCTACGGCAACACGCTGATGGGCCTGGCCGCGTCCGACATGCCGCGGGCGGAGGACAATTACAAGATCGCCTATTACGCCCCGCAGCCGCGGGCCGTGGTGCAAGTGGTGGAGTTCGACGACTACGACAAGATGGTGGACTACGGCAAGACCGGCCGGGTGCTGCTGACGACACTGACGAAGGAGTTCTTCGTGCCGCGCTTCGCCGAGCGCGACGAGGGCGAGCGCGAGCGGCCGACGGCGCGGTATCCGTGGGACGGCGTCAGCGGCGTGCGGCCGTTCCACGAGATCGCGGCGCAGACGACGGTGGGGGTGTACTAAATTCGCCGGATTCATGGAGCAGGCCGATGGCCGAGGCGATCCCGCCCCCGAAAATCATTCTGTGTGTGCCGGGAAAGTGGCGAGACAGTACGGACCTCGTCGTGTCCATCGCCAAAAGGAGCGACGGGTTCTTATTCGCGGGTATGGTGATTATGCACATCGCCACCCGCGAAGCGGCCGAATTGCGAGTCCGCGAACGTGTCCCGGGGATGCGGAGGGCGTTTGCCTATGCCGGACACCACTGGGCCACCAATGACGACTTGGAAAACATTGATGCCCATTCCATGGTGCTGTATCTCCTCAAGGAAGGTGGATCGCCCGACCATGCCCGTCGCGCGATGGACTTTGCTAATGGCCTGCTCAGGGCAGGTGGCCTCGCCGTGAAAGTGGAGACGGCGGGCGTCGCGCACAGCCCGACCGACTGGCTCAAGATGTCCGAACGGAAGACCGTGCTGGACCTCATTCGCGCGTTTGTGGTCGTGGCGACGGGCGAGGAAACTACTTACTCGTGCGGCATGCACAACTTCGGCCTTCGCGATGCCGTCGTGACTAGCAAGCTGTCGAGCGATGAGGCCGCGCGGCTGGTGAATCGGTTCGTTCTTTACGTCTTGGCGGAGCAACCAACGCTGAATGAACGGGAGACGTTTTCCGTTTCGATGGGAGCGCCTCGCTACCGGCTGTCGGCGGAGCCATGTACGATATTCGCGCCCAACGACACGTTCCACAACCCATACGGCGTGCGGCGGCTGACGCCCATGTGAGTTGGCTCACCGCGAGCGAGCCACGAGCAAGCGGAATTGGAAGGCGAGCGACACGGATGCGTTATATCGTTCTGATCCGGCGCACCGCGACAGGCTGCAGCGCCGACGTACCGGACCTCCCGGGGTGCGTTGCCACGGGCCTAACTGTGGAGCGCACGCGCCAGCAGGTCGCTGAGGCGATCCAAGGGCATCTCGATGTCAGGCGCGAATCTGGTGAGGACGTGCCGCCGGCAAAGCCGCACTTGGAATTCGCGGTCGATAAGGAAATGGGCGAAGAGTATTGCACCTGGGTCGAAGCGGCCGAGGCGGTGGACGCGCCGCATGGCAGATCGGGCGTTGCGACGAAACAACGTCAGAAAAGGAGACGAACATGATCCACATCCCCGTACTCCGCTGGGGCGAGCCGTACAAGAGCCTGGACCTCGACAAGGTCGTCCATTTCGACACCGGCGAGGCCCTCGCCGAGGTCAGCCGCGCCAACGGCGGACTCATCGAGCGCGACATGCGCAAAGCCCAGCGGGCGCGCGACGCCCTCCGCGAAATCCCCATCGCCGATCTCCTGGAGATGATGAAAAAGGCCGGCGAGCTTTACGTCGAGGCCGAACTGCCGCTCGGCGACGGCACGCAGACGCCGGACCAGTTCGTCCGCATGCAGTCGGCCACGACCGGCCTGCCCGAACACATGTGCCGCTTCAACATGAAGAAAAACCACTTCGTATTGAGCCAGATGGACAAGATCCTCGACTCGCTGACCCGCGGCCTCGACCTCAACATCCTGTCGCGCGGCTACGGCGTCGAGTCGCGCGGCGTGCCGGTCAGCTACCAGGCCCAGTCGCCGGTCCTCGGGCTGGTGCTGCCCAGCAACTCGCCCGGCGTTCACACGCTCTGGCTGCCGATCATCCCGATGCAGATCGGCCTTGTCCTCAAACCCGGCCCGCAGGAACCGTGGACGCCGTACCGCATGGCCGAGGCGTTCTACCAGGCCGGTGTGCCGAAGCAGGCGATCGCCATCTATCCCGGCCTCGGCGACGTGGGCGCCGCCGTGCTGGCCAGCTGTCCGCGCAGCCTCATCTTCGGCGGCACCGCCACCGTCGAGCGCTACAAGGGCGACCCGCGCGTGCAGGCCCACGGGCCGGGGTTCAGCAAAGTCCTTCTCGGCGACGATGTAGTGGACGACTGGCGCAAGTACCTCGACCTCATGGTGGACAGCGTCCTCGTCAACAGCGGCCGCGGCTGCATCAACTGCTCCGGCGTCTGGGCGTCGAGACATACGAAAGAGATCGCCGAAGCGATGGCCGAGCGCATGGGGCCGGTCGCAGCCGCTGCCGCCGGAAGACCCCACGGCGAAGCTCGCCGCCTTCACCGTGCCGGGCCAGGCCGACGCCGTCTCCGCCGACATCGACAAGGACCTCCAGACGGCCGGCGCCCAGGACATGACGGCGAAATTCGGCGCCCGGCTCGTCAAAAGGGAGCGCTGCGATTACCTGCGGCCGACCGTCATCCATTGCGACTCGGCGAGCCACCCGATCGCCAAGAAGGAATACATGTTCCCGTTTTGCACGGTGGTCCGTGTCCGCAGGAGAAGATGCTGGAGTCGATCGGGCCGACGCTGGTTTGCTCCGCGATCACGCAGGACAAGAAGTTTCAGCGCGGCCTGATCGACGCCACGCACATCGACCGGCTGAACATCGGGCCGATCCCGACCATCCAGCTCAACTGGCTGCAACCGCACGAGGGCAACATCGTGGACTTCCTGTTCCGCGCCCGCGCCTTCCAGTTTGAAGGGCCGCTTCCCGGCTGAGCGGGGCGTGTGATACAATGCTGTTCTCTCCCCGCTCCGGGTCGCGTGGCCCGGAGCGGATCGCCCGCCGATGCGACAAGGATTATCCCCCCGATCCGCTGGGATTAGTGCATGCAGGCGACATCCCCCACCCTCGGCGGCTTGCGAACCGGAAGCCCCGTGCCGGCCCTGACGCCGCTCGACTACCAACCGACCACGCGCGTCGTCTTCGGCGTCGGCGCCCTAGCGCGCCTCGGCGAGGTCGCGCGCGAACTGGGCGGGACGCGGGCGCTGCTCGTCACCGACCCCGGCCTGTGGGCGGCCGGCCATCCGCAGCACGCCGCCGAATCGCTGCGCGCGGCCGGCCTGGAAGTCGTCGTTTTCGACGCCGTCGAGGAGAACCCGGACACGCGCCACGTCGGCGCCGCCCTGGAAACCGCCCGCGCCGGCCGCATCGATCTGAT
Source organism: uncultured Planctomycetaceae bacterium (assembly GCA_963823075.1). Lineage (GTDB taxonomy): Bacteria > Planctomycetota > Planctomycetia > Gemmatales > Gemmataceae > UBA4732. The sequence goes on along the minus strand of CAWGKE010000007.1, from coordinate 35,172 downwards.
CGTCGCCGTCGGCGGCGGCAGCTCGATGGACTGCGCCAAGGGCGTCAACTTCCTGCTGACCAACGGCGGCTCGATGACCGACTACAGGGGCTTCGGCAAGGCGACGAAGCCCATGCTGCCGTCGATCGCGGTGCCGACCACGGCCGGCACCGGCAGCGAGGGGCAGTCTTTCGCGCTGATCGCCGACGAGAAAACCCATCTCAAAATGGCGTGCGGCGACCGCAAAGCCGCCTTCCGCGCTGCCGTACTCGACCCGGTCGTCACCGTATCGCAGCCGCGCACGGTGACGGCCGTCACCGCGATCGATGCGGTGTCGCACGCCCTGGAGTCCTACGTCACCACGCGCCGCAACCCCCTGTCGCAGATGTTCGCGCGGGAGGCGTGGCGGATGCTCGACGCGAACCTCGACAAGGTGCTGCGGCAGCCGGGCGACCTCGACGCCCGCGGCGCCATGCAGATCGGCGCTCGACTTCGCCGGCGTCGCTATCGAGAACTCGATGCTCGGCGTCTGCCATGCCTGCGCCAACCCACTGACGGCCCACTATGGCCTGACGCACGGGATCGCCATCGGCGTTCTGCTGCCGCACGTCGTCCGCTTCAACGCCGAGGCGGTTGGCGGCCTGTACGGCGACCTGGCCCACGAGGTCGGCCTGCTCAACGGCGACGGCGCGGCGGCCAGCGAGGCGCTGGCCCAGCGCGTAACGGAGCTGCTGCGCGCGGCCGGGTTGCCGACGCGGCTGTCGGAGTGCGGCGTCGGGTGGGGCATCTTCCCGGTGCTGGCCGAGGAGGCCAACCAGCAGTGGACCGCCCGCTTCAACCCGAGGCCGGTCACGGAAGCGGACTTGCACCATCTCTACGAGGCGGCGTTCTGACCGCCGCGATCCAAGGAGAAACGCCGATGTCGTATCGGAAAACCCGCCTGTTTGTCGGGGCCGTCCTCGCCGCGCTGACCCTGTCGGCGATGGCCTTCACGACCGCCGCCGAACCCGCCGGAAACCAGTGGCTCGTCTTCCGCGGCAACGCGCCGGAGACCGGCGCGGTCCCGGCCGGCGCCCTGCCCGACAAGCTGGAAGAACTGTGGAAGTTCGCCGCCAAGGACGCCATCGACGGCGCCCCGGCCGTGGCCGACGGCGTCGTCTTCGTCGGCTCCGAGGACGAGCATCTCTACGCCGTCAACCTCGCGGACGGCGTGAAGAAATGGGAGTACAAGGCCGGCCCGATCAAGGCGTCGCCCGCCTACCGCAACGGCGGCGTTTACGTCGGCGACTCCAACGGCCTGTTCCACTGCGTCGATGCAAGCAACGGCCACAAGCGCTGGAGCTTCCCGACCGGAGCGGAGATCACGTCGGGCGCCAACTTTTCCGGCGACAACGTCCTTTTCGGATCGTATGACGAAACCTTGTACTGCGTGGACAAGGACGGCAAACAGGTGTGGATGTTCAAGACGTCCGGCCCGGTCAACGGTTCCCCGGCGGTGGCCGGCGACCGCACCTTCGTGGCCGGCTGCGACAGCGTCTTGCACGTCATCGACCTGAACAAGGGCGTGGAACTGAACTCCGTGGACCTCGGCGGCCAGGCGGCCGCGACCGCTGCGGTCCTGGGCGACAAGCTCTACGTCGGCACGATGGCCAACGAGGTTCACGAGGTCGATTGGAAGAACGCGGCGCTGGGCTGGACTTTCCGCCCGAAGCGGGGCGAGCCGTTCTTCGCCTCGGCCGCCGTGACGGATTCGATCGTGGTGGTCGGCAGCCGCGACAAGCGCCTGCGCGGCCTGGACCGCAAGACGGGCGCGGAGGTCTGGACGTTCCTGACGGAAGGCGACGTCGATGCGTCGCCGGTGGTGGTCGGCAACCGCGTCTACGCTGGCTCGCTGGACGGCAAGCTGTACGTCCTCGACCTGGCCAAAGGGACTGAAGTGACGCATTACGAACTGGACGGCGGGATAACGGGATCGCTGGCGGTGGCGGCAGGGCGGCTGCTTGCAGGGACGGAAAAGGGGACGCTCTACTGTTTCGGGGCGAAGAAGTAGGTTGAAAGCTCGACCCGGCGGGGCAGGGGCGAGCATCTTCTCGGTAAGGATCGGACCACCGGACCACGGACTACGGACTGCTTCGTCATGACCGAAAGCCAACAGGTCCAGGCCCGTCGGCCCCGCAGCTGCGGATGGTTATGGCTGCTGATCGGCGTCCTGGCGGCCGCGGGGTTAGGGGCCGCAGGCGGCTGGTGGTTCATGGGTCGCTCGCCGACCCCGCCAGCGCCGCCCGAGGCGAAAGGCGATCACCTCGACCCGGGTGTCGTGGCGGCGGTGCAGATGGTCCGGCAGCGGGTCCTCAAGGACCCGCGCTCCGCCCAGGCCTGGGGCGATCTCGGCGAGGTGTTCCTGGCCAATGAGCTTGAAGACGAGAGCCTGCCCTGCTTCGCCGAGGCGGAACGCCTCGACGCCCGCAATCCGCGTTGGCCGTACTTCCAGGCCGGGCCGCTGCTGAACCGGGGCGAGCTGGAAACCGCCCTGCCGCTCCTGTCGCGGGCCGCGGAGCGCTGCCCCTTCATCCCCACCCCTCTCCCCGCGGGGGAGAGGGGTGAAGGGGACGACGAGGCGGCGGCGATCCGTCTCCGTCTGGCGGAGGCGCTGCTCACCCTGGGCCGGCAGGACGAGGCCGAAACCCGGATCCAGTCCGTCCTGGACCGGCGGCCGGACGACCCGCGCGCCCTTTTCGACCTGGCCCTCCTGGCCATCTCCCGCGAACAGTGGGAGGCCGCGCGCCGACCTGCTCCGCTGTCTTGGCAGTCCCTTCACGCAACAGAAGGCCCGCGTCCAGCTGGCCGCCGTTTGCGGCCGCCTCAACGACGCGGCCGACGCCGACGCCTATCGCGTCCAGGCCGACCACCTGCCCAAGGACGCCGACTGGCTGGACCCCTTCGTCGCCGAGTACCTGTCGCACTGGTCGGTGAACAAAAGGGACCGTTACCGCGTGGTCGAACAGTACGAGGCCGCCGGGCGCTTCGCCAATGCGGTCGCTATTCTGCGGCCGATGACGGCGGATTCCCCGGACGATTACCTCGCCCACCTGACTCTGGGACAATGTCTCGCCCAAACGGGGGATTACGGCGCCGCCGAGATCGCCTTCCGCCGCGCCCTGGCCCTGGCACCGGGCAAGGTGCAGGCGCAGTACTACCTGGGCCTGAATCTGTTCAAGGAAGGAGAGCAACTGGCCGGGCGGGGCGACGCCGACCGAGCACGGGCGGAAGGGTTGTTTCGGGAGGCGGCTTCGCTGGCCCAGCAGGCGCTCACGACCAAGCCCGACTACGGCTACGCCTACATGGTCCTCGGCCTTTCCGAGAGGAACCTGGGGCGGCGGGCCGAGGCGCTGTCGGCCCTGCGCCAGGCGGTCCAGTGCAACCCCGAGGTGGCGGAGTTCCACTTCTACCTGGGGGAAGTGCTGGCCGACGACGGGCAAACCGCCGAATCCCGATCTCAGTTGGAGGATGCTCTGCGGCTCGCCCCGCCGGGCGCCCCGTGGCGGCAGGAGGCGCGGGACCGACTCAAATAGAACCTCACGCAAAGGCGCAAAGAGCGCAAAGAAGAGTTCTTCTTTGGGCGAGGGGCGGGAAATATCTTACGTAGCCGCATTCGCCAGAATGCGGGTGAATGGCTGTCGGCCCGCATTCTGGCGAATGCGGCTACGGGTATCATTCCTGCCGCCACTCGCCTTGCGCTCTTTGCGCCTTTGCGTGAGATTGTCTTTCACTTCGTCAGCAAATCGTAAAGCCTATCCCAAAACCACCGTCGATCATGACGATTCTCGTCAAATTGGTGATGTTTCGACGGTTTTGGGATACGCCGCGCCGCTGCTGACCACTTCCTTGGTCAAGGGCGTCTTCTTGGGATCCTGGTATTGGGCGTTAAACGCCCCCGCCGGCGCGGTCGCGCCCTGCACCGGAACCGTGTTGGGCGACACCATCACCTTGTACTTCCCCAGCGGCGCCCCCGACTTCCCTCCCGTGGAAATCGTGTATTCGCCGTTGGAGTCGATGGTTCCCGCGGACAGCCCCGCAGTGTCCGTGGCGTCGGTGGGGACGTAGACAACATGACCCGACGTCACCGGCTGACCGTCCACCGTGACCTTGCCTTTAACGGGCGTCAGGGAAGCGCCGGACGGATTGCAGCCGACGACGGCGGCGAAAAGGACAAGGAGGCGACAACGCGGAACGAGGAATCGGCGAATCATGGAGACTCCTTCTTTGGGATCAAGTCCGTGGTCCGCAGCCAAGACAAGTCGGCTTGCCGCTGCGGACCACGGACTGCCAGGATTACCAGTCCGACCCCAGAGGGTTGCCGTCGTTCGGCGTACAGGCGTTGAGCCAGGTGGTGACCGTAATGCCGCTGTTCACGGTTCGGACGCTGCCGTCGCCCAGTCCCGCCAACATGCAGCCGGTGTGGCCGCCTTGCGTCACGTACCAGTTGCACTGAGAGGACGACGGGCCAGCCTGGAAGCCGACGCCGCCGTAGTCGAACTCCGCCCCTCCGGCGTTCATGTCCCCACTAGCGGGAAGACCCGGGTCTTGCGCGGCCCCGAAGGTCGGGCTGGACCACGGGTCGCCGCGATTTTGGATGGTGTTCCAGGCCCAGGCCGGCAGCGTGCATCCGCCGCCCGCAACATTATTGCAGTTCTTGTATCGTTCGGCGAACATGACCGTTTGAGACAAGCCGTCCGGCATCTGGTTCTCGATGCTGCCGGTCCCCCGCGGCTCAAACACCATGACGTTGGCCGCGTAACTGCATGAGCCGAAACCGTCGCGCTGGACGTTGGGGCCAAGCATCTGACCGCAGCCGCCGCTGGGCGTGGTTTGCGAGGGGTCGCTGGGGCAGATGAAGCCCGGGACCACATACCGTCCGGCGTTCTGCGAGTCGCCGTTGCATAGCGTGTACTCGTTGCCTTGTTCCAGGAACGGCAGCAGGTAGAAGAAGGTCGTGCCGTAGGTGCCGGACGGGCTGACGTAGCCGCCCGCGTAGGGGTTGTCGGCGCCGTTTCGGCCGTAGATGGTGCCCACTCCCTCGCAGGGGGGGATGACCTTGTAGGCGCTCTCGTAGTTGTGGACGGCCAGGCCGAGCTGCTTGAGGTTGTTGGTGCAGTTGATGCGTGCGGCGGCCTCGCGCACTTTCTGGACGGCGGGGAGCAGCAGGCCGATCAGGATGGCGATGATGGCGATCACCACCAGCAGCTCGATCAGCGTGAACGCTCGCTTTCGGAAGACACGGATGAATACCGGCATGAGAACACCTCCCTTGATGAGGAAGCCCTGGAACGCCCAGGGCGGAGAGCCTCAGTCGTATGCCGGGCCGCCCGCTCCGCGAGCGGCCCGCGACTCGCGGAGCGAGTCGCCCCCTTTTTCACCGCCCGGCTCATTTCTCCGCCGGGCGGCCTTCGCCTTTTCGTAATACCCTGCGGCAGTCGGCGGGACCGCCGTCAAACGTCTCTCGCGCCCCGTCGGGCCACAGCACTTCCACGGATTCCACCCGTTCGCAAGGGCCTAGCCCGAAGTGAGCGCACGGTTCACTGCTGCACAGGTAGCTCTCGGCCGGGTGCAGCCAGGCGGTTCGGGTTTTCTCCCCGGCCCGCACCCGGATTTCGGCGCCCAGGGCGTTGCGCTTGAGGGCGGGATCGAGGGCGCGGACCTCCAGCCAATGGCCGCGCTTCGGCGCGACGTTGCGGTAAAGCCGCGCCGGCCCGGCGATGGACGTCACCAGCAGGTCCTGGGCGCCGTCGCTGAAGACGTCCCCCCGGACCAGGCCCCGCGCTACGTTGTAATGTCCCGAGAAGGGCGCGTTCTGCGGCGACACGTCCCGGAATCGGCCGTCGCCGTCCCCGGCGAACAGCTGGTTGCGGTCCCCGTACTTGCTCCAGAACGGCCCGAGCGACAGGTCGTCCGGCGCGGCGCGAGCCGACACCCGGCCGTTGACGACGGCCAGGTCGAGGGCCCCGTCGTGGTCGAAATCCGCCAGCACGGTCCCGAAGCCGGTCCCCCGCCAGCGCGGCGCGACCAGTCCGGCGGCGGCCGTGTCGTCCCGGAACCGGCCCCGCGGGCCTTGCTTCCAAAGGGTGTTGGTCTCTTCCGTCAGGTGCGTGACGAAGAGGTCGAACAGTCCGTCGCCGTCCACGTCCCCCAGGGCCACGCCCATCCCGGCCTGGGCTTTGCCCATGCCGTTGCAGGCGACGCCGCGCTGCACCGCCTCCTCCTTGAACGTACCGTCCTTTTGGTTGATCCACAGCCAGTTGGGCGCACCGTCGTTGGAGATGAAAATGTCGGGCCAGCCGTCGCCGTCGAAGTCGGCGCAGATCACGCCCAGGCCCGGCCCTGTCAGCCGGCCCAGGCCCGACGACTCCGTGACGTCCTCGAAACGGACGCGGGGGACGCAGGAACTCCCCCCCTTGCGCGGTTGTGGACGGGCGCTGACGTTGTGGAAGAGGCGGCTGACGCGGCCGTGGAACGTCTTCGGGGAGCAGTAGTCCGGGGCGCCGGTTTGGCTGGTGCAGGGCCACGTGGGATCGTAATCGACGTAATTGACGACGACGAGGTCGAGCCGGCCGTCGCGGTCATAGTCGAAGAAGGCCGCGGAGGTTCCCCACGCCGGGTTGCTCAACCCGGCCTCCTCGGTGGCGTCGGTGAACGTGCCGTCGCCGTTGTTGAGGAAGAGCTTGACGCCGCAGTACTGGGTGATCAGCACGTCGGGCAGGCCGTCGTTGTTCACGTCGCCGATCGCTACGCCCATGTTCCAGCCGGCGATATCGAGTCCCGAGCCGGCGCTGACGTCCTTGAAGTGGTGGTCGGGCGTCTGCTGGTACAGGCGGTTCTTCGCCCCGTTGGGTCCGCCGTTCTGAAGAAGCAGGATGTCGAGCAGGCCGTCGTTGTTGAAATCGAACAGGGCCGCGCCGGAGCCGACCTGTTGCGGCATGAAATAGTCGCCCATCGGCCCGGCGTCGTGAACGAAGTCCAGGCCCACCTGCTTCGTGACGTCCTCGAACCAAGGGGGGCCGGATGCGGCCGGCTCGGGCACGGCTGGTCCCGGGCGCTGGCAAGCCAGCCCCGAGATGGTCCCTGCCAGGAGGGAAAGAAAAACAATTCCGGCCGTGAGTCGTCTCATCTCACTCGCGCCCTTGGAAGGCGAGGAGCGGAACTGGACGCCGAAACATCCGCCGGCGCGGGGCGGCCGCCCCGCCATACTGTTTCTCAGAGACTGTCCCGCAATGAGGTGGGTACAGTGCAGGACAGGAGGTCTGGGATGTCAACCGTTTGGAGACATCTAAGCTTGTAACCCCGCGAGGGAGACAGCGTAGTGGTTCGCCCCACCTTATCCGATCTTTCCCCGGACGGCCCGCTCCCGGCGCGCGGCTACGACGCCAACGGCTGACGTTAGCCCCCCGAGGGAGCGATTGCAAGGGATTTCTTCAAAAAGCGCTGACGCGATCCCCGCTCGCCTAGATTTCACCCCCGCAAACTCTGCAAAAGCGTCTGGAACGCCTGCAGCGCCTGATCCAGCACCTCCGGCTTCGGCATCGGCACCTTGAGGTACGCCTCCCCGGTGCGCTCGTCGCGCTGGACCAGCGACGACGCCGGCCCGCCCGCCGCGCCGGGCCGCGCCGCGCCGGCGAATTGCTCCAGCAGCGCCATGCCCGCCTGCAACAACCCCGTCCACGGATCGGCGGCCGGCGTCGTCGTCACGACCGGCGCCGGGGCCGCTTCCTCGCCGTCCGCCTCCGCCGCTTTGTCCGGACGGGCCGGCGGCGGTTCCGGCGCCTCGGCCGCGTCCTCCGCCATCGCTTCGGGGATCGCCGAAGTCGCCGATTCCACCGTCTCCATGAACTTGGTCAGCCGGCTGCCGCCCAGGAACACCTCCGTCTCGCCGCCGTCCAGGACGCCCGCGAACAGCGACTTCTTGAAGCGCAAAACCGACAGCATCCCTTCCTCGATCGTCCCCTGCGCCACGAAGTTGACGACGCGCACCGGCTGCCGCTGGCCGAGCCGGTGGACGCGGCCGATCCGCTGCTCCAGCACGGCCGGGTTCCACGGCAAGTCCATGTTCAGCACGATGGAGGCGTGCTGCAGATTCAGCCCCACGCCGCCCGCGTCGGTGGAGAGGAACGCCCGGCACTGCGGATCGTCGCGGAAGCGGTCCACCAGGTCCTTGCGCTTCGGCCCCGGAACGCCGCCGTGGAACAGGACGTGTTCCCACTTGCGGCCCGTGAGCCGGCGCCGCAGCAGCTCGTGCATTCCGAGCCACTGGCTGAACACCACCGCCTTGGCGCCCGGCTGCTCGAACAGCTCGTCCAGCAGCTCGACCGCCTCGTCCGGCTTTTTGCCCTGGTCGTTTTTGTGATCCAGCAGATAGCTGCTGTCGCAGGACATGCGCATGCGCTGCAGCGCGATCATCAGCCGTCGCTGGTCGGCCTCCGACAGGAATTTGTAGCGGCGCCACTTCTGCACGATGCGGGCGACGATCTCCATGTTCTCGGTGTGATATTCCCTTTGCAGGTCCGTCATCGGCACGAAGACGTTGTTGTCGATCCGCCCCGGCAGCTGGTCGAGCACCTCGTCCTTGCGGCGCCGCAGCAGGACCGGCGCCAGCGTCTGGCCGATGCGGTCCAGGCCGGTGTAGCCGACCACCTTGCCGACCGGGTCGCGCACCTGGTGTTCGTGCAGGAGGCGGAACGTCGGTCCCAGACGATAGCGATCCACGAACTGGACGATAGAGATGAGTTCTTCCAGGCGATTCTCCAGCGGCGTGCCGGTCAAGACGGCGGCGTAGGGAGCGGCGATCTTCTTGACGCTGCGGGCGGTGCGCGTGCTCCAGTTCTTGATGCGCTGGGCCTCGTCGAGGATGACGAGGTCGGGCGACCAGGCCGTGATGAGGTCGAGGTCGGCGTGGACCGTGTCGTAATTGAGGATTTTGAAAAACGATTCCGTCTGGAACCCGGCGACGCGGCGAGGCCGCAGACCGCCGACGATTTCCGCCGACCGGCCGGTGAAGCGCTCGATTTCGCGCTGCCACTGATGCTTGAGCGAGGTGGGGCAGACGATGAGGACGCGCTCGACGCCGAAGAGGCGGGCCATGATCTCGGCGGCGGCGAGGGCCTGGATGGTCTTGCCGAGGCCCATCTCGTCGCCGATCAGGGAGCGGCCGGCCCGCGCGGCGAACAGGGCGCCTTCCTTCTGGTAGTCGTAGAGATTGACCTTCAACAGATCCTTGAAGCCGGCGCTGCCGGCGCCGCGCGGGAAGGCCTCATCCACCTTCCGGCGGCGGCGCTCGGCGTCGCGCACCTCGGCCACGAAGGCCAGCACGTCGTCGCGGCAACGCAGGTCGTGTTCCAACCGCCCCGCTTCGGACAAAAACTCCTCGAAATGGGCGCAGGCGCCCGGCTTGAGCAACCCGTCCGATCCGAAATAGCGCGACGCGGCGTCAAGCAGCTCGGGCGGGCACTCCTCGCCGGGTCGGAAGCGCACCGCGCGCTGGGCGCCGTACTGGAGAACGACCTCGCTGTAGGGAGGCCGGAAGCCTTCGCGCAGGGCCGCCGCCGCGCCGCGCTTCCGCTCCAGCGTCGCCAGGGTGAACTCGATGTGCTTGCAGGTGCCGAGCGTGTTGGTGGCGAAGTCGGGGCAGGAGCAAAAGTTGTCGCCGACGCGCGGGCCGCGAATGCGAACGCGGTAGGCGTTGCGGCTCTCCGGGTTGACGACCTCGAACTCGGAGAACAGCGGCTGATCGCCGACGTTCTTGATCCGGTAATTCTGCTCGCGGCCGAACTGCCGCCGCAGCTCGACCTGCCAGTCTTCCAGCGACATGCCTTCCGGCTTGTGCAGCCGGGACAGCTTGGGCGGCTTCCGCTTCTTGTCGGGCTTTTGTCGCTTCGTGGTCGTCGTCTGCTTCGGCCGGCCGATCATGCCGCGGGCCTCCGGTGCGCTTTGGAGCAAAGGCGATCTCCGCGGGGCATTGTACGCAACCACCGCACCCCCGTTCAGGGATTTTGCCCCTCCGCAGGCAATTCCGGTATCACCAGCTCGACGCCGACCGGCAGTGGGTCCGGCTCAGAGAGGACGCCGCGGTTGGCCTGGTAAATGACGCCGAACTTCTCCGCATCGCCGTAGTACCCGTGGGCGAGGCTGAACAGCGTATCGCCCGCGCGGATCGTGTGCCGCCGGGGAGCGCCGGTCGGCGCCGTCGGCTCGGTGGTTAGCGCCGTGGGGCGGGCCGACGTGGTTCGGGCCGGGCCGCTCGGCAGCGGCGGCGGCGGCATGGGGCGGACGATCCCGGCCGGGGCCGCTTCGCCCGCCGGGCCGCCGGCCGGCGTCTCCTTGCGGAAGAACAGCACGGCCACGGCGATGACCAGGCCCACGCCGACGACCAGGCCGAGTTTGGCATCGTTGGGCATTGTCCGGCGCTCCCGGCGATGTGAGGTTAAGGGAGCCATCCTGGCGCGCCCACGCTTCAGCGCACCGCAAGTATCCACGCCGTGGCCGTCCGGCGCCGCCGCGTCTTGACGAATAATCGCCGTCCCATCCCATGCAGGCACGGCGGCGCCGGCGCGTCAGCTGCTTCCGCCCGGACAGGAACGGACGGCGCGACGGGCGCATTTGCGCGGCGATGGAAAAAGCGGCGGCGGCGCCGTCCCGCATGAGCATTTTGCCGGACCTGTCAACTTTACCAGCGGAGGCCGGAAATTCCTTGCGGGAATGGCGCCTCGTCTCTTGTAACCCAAAAAACGGCCATTAAGGTTGAAGTGTGGACCTCGACGGGCGCACGGGGCGCCGGAGCGAGCGAGAGGGTTCGTGGCTGGTCCCGGCCGGTCGCTGGGACGAGTGCGAGGCGATCCTACAACCCGACACAGCGAAGGAGAAGTGCCATGGGACCCTTCCGGGCCTCCGTGTGGGGCTGCGCGCTTGCGGTTGTCGCAGCGACGGCCGGTTCCACGCGGGCTGCGTGGAACAATGTGTTCGAGGCGTGTTGCTGGGGATGTCAGCGCAAGGAGGCGACGGCCAACTACCCGCCGCCGTCCCCGTGCGCCCAGCCCTGCCAGCCGCAATGCACCACGCGCTACGAGCAGCGCTGCTATTACCAGCCAGTGACGACCTACCAGCAGCGCAGCTACTACGAGCCGGTGACGAGCTACCGCACCAGCTACTATTACGAGCCGGTGACGAGCTATCGCTACAGCTGCTACTACGATCCCTGCACCTGCCAGTACCAGCAGGCGGCGACCCCCGTGACGAGCTACAAGCTCCGGTCGCAGTGCTGCCCCGTGACGAGCTACTTGCAGCGCTGCTACTATCAGCCGGTGACGCAGTACCAGCAAGCCTTCTACTATCAGCCGGTGACGACGTGCTGTCAGCAGGCGATGGGCGCCCCGGTGCTGACGCTGCCGCCCGGCGCGACGGCCGAACCCGCGCCCAGCGTCACGGCGCCGCCGCAGGCGACGGCGCCGCCGCAGGTGACGGACCCGAACACGCTGCCGCCGTACACGCCGCCGCCGCAGGTCAACGACGGAAGCAACTCGCCGACCAGCGAGAGCCGGCGCTTCGAGCCGAATCCGAACCCCGGCGCGAAGATGCCCAAGGCGTTCGACCAGAGTGCGCGTCAGCCGAAGCTCGGCTCGCCTCAGCCGTTGCCGCCCAGGCCCGTCCAGACGCCCGAGCCGCCGCAGGCCCGGCTCGACCACGTCGCCTCTTTGGCCAATCCGAATGTGGACGGGCAGGTGGTGAAGGCCGCGGACAACACGCCGCGCGCCGGGGCCAAGCTGCTCTTCGTCAGCGCCGATCGGCAGGGCGCCCAGCAGTCGGTGACGGCCGACGGCGAAGGCCGCTTCCGGACGACGCTGGACTCCGGCGGCTGGCTGGTGTACGTCCAGGACGACGGCGGCCGGCCGGTCTTCCATGAGAAGGTGGACGTGCGCGACGGTCTGCCGCGGACGATCACGCTGGTCAGCCGGCAGCAGTAAGCGAGAATCGACATCCTTGATACCGGCCCGGAGCGCGGACGCCAGGGGCGGGGTTAGCCCCGCCCCTGGCGTCCGCGCTCCGGGCCGGTTGTGTTTGTTCTGACCTTGACCCGATCCTATGCCGCGGCTATCCCCTCCCCACCAGGCCGATCCGGCGCGGACGGCCTCGCGCGGATCGTATGGGGAGATTCAGAAATGACGAGTGGACGAATCCTCCGTTTCCTGGCGATGGCGGGGGCGTTGGCGCTGACCGGCTGCCGGGCCTTTTGCGATCGCTATTACCCGCCGCCGGCCTACGGCGCCCAGGGTTGCGGCTGCCAGCCGGCGCCGTGCTGCGCGCCGGCGTCGAACTACCCGGTCCAGCCGTGCGCGCCGGCCCAGTCGGCGTGGAGTACTCCGGTAGTCCCTCATTAGTGAAGCCGCCCCGTCCTGAAGAAGGCGAGCGGCGCCGCGTCAGCCCGCCGGTGGCAACTTCACCGGCGGGCTGACGCGGCGCCGCTCGCCCACCCGGCCGCTCAGCAAATTCCCTTCCGCTTGCGGCCCCTCCCCGCTTCCCTATAATCAACCATGTCATCGCTGTGATGGTCGTCCGGCGTCCTCTTGTAATGAGAGCCTCATGCGCGCCTGGTTCCGCAACGTTTGGCTGGCCGTCAAGACGGTCGCCCAGGGCATGTACGTCACGCTCTGGTACTTCCTCCAGACCTTCCGCCGCAAGACGTTCACCGAGCGCTTCGAGTACCCCGAGCTGCCCGTGGCCGTCAAGCCGCGCTATCGCGGCTTCCACCGCTTCGACCTGACCACCTGCATCGGCTGCGACAAGTGCGCCCGCGCCTGCCCGGTCGATTGCATCTACATTGAGAAGATCAAGAACCCGGTCGGCAAGGGCTTCCGCGTCAACGGCTTCAAGATCGACTACACCAAGTGCATGTTCTGCGCCCTGTGCGTGGACCCGTGCCCGGTGGATTGCATCTTTATGGGATCGACCTACGATCAAAGCTGTTTCAGCCGCGACGGCTGCATCGTGGATTTCGCCAAACTGCCGCTGGAGGTCGCCTGGGGCCAGGCGGCGCTGAATCCCACGGCCGTCGCCGCCTCCAAGCAGAACGCGGAGCCGGTCTGGACCAAGCCGCCCGACCCCGCCCCGGCCCCCAAGAAGTAGGCAGGACGACCGGCGCCGGCCGCCGGAACGGATTCCGCGAGGCTCGCCGCGTGGTCCGTGTTTCGGTGAAAGGGCAACGCCATGGCAGCAACCAAGCCGCCTTCCAGCAAGAAATACTTCACTCCCGCGAGGCCAACGCCACCCTGCCGCTGGTTCGCGCCATTGTCCGCGACGTGACCGAGTTGGCCCGGGACCTGCGCGAGCGCCACGAGCGCTTGTCCCGCGTCCTTTCCGACAAGCGCCATGGGCTGAGCGAGGCGCACCAGGAAGAATTGCTCGAGGCCCAGCGTGAGGTGGAGCGCGGCCAGGACCGCATGCGCGACTACGAACGCGAGCTGCAGCAGCTCGGCGTCGAGTTGAAAGACTACTTCATGGGCCTGATCGACTTCCCCTGCCGCATGGACGGCCGCGAGGTCTATCTGTGCTGGCGGATGGGCGAGCCGGAAGTCGGCCACTGGCACGAGCTGAACGAGGGGTTCGGCGGCCGGCAGAAGTTGCTGACGCCGACGCGCGGGCGGTGAAGGTGGGTCGTTTAGCCGCGGTTCGCAGAACCGCGGTTCTGCGAACCGCGGCTAAACGGGCGAGGGTGACATCGCATGAACCTGGCAGTCTACTGTCTCCTGTTCACCGCCGTGGGCGTCGGTTTCATCTTCGTCCACCTCGTCGCGGGCAAATTGATCCGCCCCAACCGGCCGGGGGCGGAGAAAAAGACGATCTACGAATGCGGCGAGCCGACCATCGGCAGCGCCTGGATTCAGTTCGACCTGCGCTTCTACGTCGTGGCCCTGCTGTTCGTGATCTTCGACGTGGAGGTGGCGTTCTTCTTCCCGTGGGCGGAGGTCTTCGGCCGGGCCAACGACGTGGCGCACCTGACACAGCCGACCGTGGCCGACAAGGACCATCCGACCGAGGCCGAATACGCCGGCTACCGCGACTATTGCCATAAAGTGCTGGCCCTCGCGCCGACCCAGCGGCCGTCCGCGCTGCGCGACGTGTATGAGCGGCTGGCGAAGCCCGACCTGAGCCGGTTCGACGCCGACCGCGTCGAGGTGGACTCCGGGCATCGGCTGAAGGACAAGGCCCCGCCCCAGGTGATCCAGGACGCATCCACTTTCGCCTGGATGGCGTTCTTCGATATCCTGGTGTTCTTCGGCGTGCTGCTGGTCGGTTTTGCCTACCTGTGGCGCCGCGGCGACCTGGCCTGGGTGCGCAGCATCGCGGCCGAACGGGCCGCCCCCCCGCCCGAGCCGCCGGGACCACCGCCGGCGCCGGCCCCGGTCAAGGCGGCCGCGGAAGTTCTCACGGCGTCGAGCGGCGCTCGATTAATAAAGGGATTAACATGGGTTGGCTGGAAGGCGTGTTTCGGGAAGAGAGCGTCATTGCCACGTCGCTGGAGCAGGCCATCAACTGGGCCCGCGAGTCGAGCATGTGGCCGATGACATTTGGCCTGGCCTGCTGCGCCATCGAGATGATGGCGACTGGCGCCTCACGCTACGACATCGACCGCTTCGGCGCCGGCGCCTTCCGAGCCACGCCGCGTCAGGCCGACCTGATGATCGTGGCCGGCACCGTCAACTTCAAGATGGCCAGCCGCGTCCGCCGGCTCTTCAACCAGATGCCCGATCCGAAATTCGTGATCGCGATGGGCGCCTGCACCTGCGGCGGCGGCCCGTACTACAAGTACGGCTACAACGTCGTCAAGGGCGTCGATCTGGTGGTGCCCGTGGACGTGTACGTGCCGGGCTGCCCGCCGCGGCCGGAGGCGCTGCTGGAGGGGCTGATGCGCATCCAGGACAAGGTTCACGCGATGAAGGACCTGACGCGCGGCCAGCCGCTCGACATGCCGATCCCGTCGCGGACGGGCTACACGCTGCTGCCGCCCGAGCTGGACGACGCCGACCCGGTCAAGGCCGCCGAGAAACAGAACGCCTTCGCCAAGCGGACCAAGGAGTTGGCCGCCCCGGCAAAGGCATAATGGGAGCATTGCGTGATCTTCGCTGACATCATCGCCGTGCTGGAACAGCACTTCGGCGATCGCATCAAGTCGAAAAACCTGACGGCCATCGACCCGTTCGCCGTGATCGCCCCGGCCGACCTGGTGGACGTGTGCCGTTTTCTGCGGGACGATCCGCGGTTGCAGTTCGACATGCTCAACTGCATCAGCGGCGTCGATTACCTGGAGACGGACCCGAAAAAGGCGCCGAAGGCCGGCTTCGACCCGCACCTGGAAGTCGTCTACCATTTCTCCAGCTTCCGACAGCGGCATCGGTTCGTGCTGAAGCTGATCCTGCCGCGCTGGAAGGACGACAAGCCGGGCGAGTTGCCGGAGGTCCCGTCGGTGACGTCGCTGTGGCGGACGGCCGACTGGCACGAGCGCGAGGTCTACGACCTGTCCGGCGTCTGGTTCACCGGCCACCCCGACCTGACGCGCATCCTGCTCTCCGAGGACTGGGTGGGATATCCGCTCCGCAAAGACTACGAATTCCCGCTGGAGTATCACGGCATCCGCGGGCGGTGACGGGGAGGCGGTCATGGGCGACGGTCGCGACGCGAAGGGGGGTCTTTACCTACGATGATTTTTGCGCCCTGATCCGCGAGGATCAAAAGGCGGACCTGATCGACGGGGTGATCTACATGGCCTCCCCCGAGAACAAGAAAGCGAACAGGCTGTTCTTTTGGCTGGGGACAGTGATGCAACTGTATGTTCGCAGGAGGAAACTCGGCGAGATTTACGGCTCGCGCGTTGCGTGCCGGCTGGACGATGCGAACGCCCCGGAGCCGGATATCCTGTTCGTCGCGGCACCAAATGTGGAGCGCGTCAAGTACGGGGGCGTCGAAGGCCCTCCGGATCTGGCCATCGAGATCGTGTCGCCGGAAAGCGTCGAGCGCGATTACGACAAGAAGCGCCGCCAGTATCAGACATTTCAAGATCCCGGAATACTGGATTATTGATGAGGACGAGCGGAAGGTGACGCTCCTCCGACTCGACGCCCGCGGCAAGTACCGCGAGGTCGCGCCCGCAAGGGGATTTGTCACAGCCAGGTGATCGAGGGCTTCTGGCCGGACCCCAACTGGCTGTGGCAGGACCCGTTCCCGGACGAGCTGGAGGTGCTGAAACAACTCCTCGGCAAGGGCTAAGGTGGCAACGGCGGCCGGGCGGGGTTCAAGCCCCTCGCCGCGCGGTTGCCACCCTACCGCCACTCAATGGCACTGCGTCACCGTCTCACGTCAAACCCCGGATGTCGGCGCATCGCCAGCGTCGTGCCGGTTGAAGCATGTTGGGCCGCGGGCGCGACGTTGGAGTCACGTCTTCTTCCGGGCGACGAGAAACGCGATCAGGTCGGCGAACTCCTCCGGGGTCAAGCCATCGGCCTGGCCCTCGGGCATGGGGGAGGGAATGAATTTAAACCCGGCCAACTCCGACTTGGTCAGCGTGTGCGTGGCGTTGCTTTCCGGGTCGCGGACGGTGAGCGTTCTCGCGTCATCCTTCACCAGGCGGAAGGTCGTGCCGGGGTCGTCCTCGCCGCGCCGGATTTGGATCAACCGGCTTCGGCTGGACGGGTCCAGAATCTGCTGGATGATCTGCTCGCGGTTGAGACGGTCGCCCACGTCCGAGAGGGACGGGCCGCCGATCGTGTCGTCATGACCGCGGAAATCGTGGCACGAGGCGCACGCGAGGGTTCCCGCCAGCATTTTCGCGCCGTGGGCGGCGTCGCCCTTGTTGCGGAGGGCATACTGCCGCAACGTCTCGCGGTGTTCCGCCGGCGTTTCGGCAGGGCGCTCCTCGGCCGTCAGGCGGTTAGCACCGATCGCAAGCGAGGCCAGCAGCGCCGCCGTTATCGTGATCTTGTTCATGAGGCTCTCCGATTTCGGGGTTGGACTATTCCGCCCGGCCGCCGGATGGTCCGGGGGCCGGGCGGCAGGTTGGTTCACCAGTCCGCGCGGCCGCGGACGAGATCAACGATCAGCTTGACGGCCAGACCGGCGATGGTCAGGAGCGCCACTGCCAGGACGATCACGGCGGTTTCATTGGTGAGGTAGATGTCAGGCTCCTCGGTTTGGATGAAGCAGGGACGTTGTTTCGGCGGGCGCGATGCCCG
The DNA here is from genome assembly GCA_963823075.1 of uncultured Planctomycetaceae bacterium. Taxonomy (GTDB): domain Bacteria; phylum Planctomycetota; class Planctomycetia; order Gemmatales; family Gemmataceae; genus UBA4732. The sequence goes on along the minus strand of CAWGKE010000007.1, from coordinate 17,926 downwards.
TCTGGAGGAACTGGCGCGGCGCGCAAGGGAGAAAGCCGAAAAAGGGAGCGGCCGATCGTCGGAAACCTTTTGGGAGGAAGCAATTAAGAAAAGCAGAAAACCTTTCGATCCGAAGTGAATTCGCTGGCTATCCCTCGGGGCCGGTGGTAGGATCTCACTCGAATCTGGATGTGGGAGCGCAAAGCAGAATGACCACCTACACCACGACAACCGACGCAGCGCTTCTCGAGCGCTTGCACGACCCCACGGATAAGGAGGCGTGGAGGCAGTTCCGGGCGATCTACCGGCCGAGGATCGTCGCCGCCTGCCGCTCTGCCGGCCTGGACCAATGGAACGCGGACGGGTTGGCCGAGGAGATCTTGCTCAAGCTGCTTGAACTGCTGCCGGCCTTCCAGTACGACCCTGAGAAGGGCCGCTTTCGGGGCTGGCTTTACGGCGTCGTTCACAATGTGGTCCGGAAGTTCAAGCGAAGAGACGGGAAAGGTATTTCGCCGGGGGGAACGGACCACCACGAGGCGATGCACCAACATCCCGACCCAAATGCCCTCGCGCAGAGTGTGACGGACACGCTGCTCAAGGAGGCTCGGCTCCGCCGCATGATGCTCCTGCACGAGGCGCTGAAACGAGTGCGGGAACGGATGCACAACCCGGAACGGCTGAAGGCGTTCTGGGAGGTACGGGCGGAAGGGGAAGGCCCCACCGAGACGGCCGGCGACTTGAAGATGACTCCGGCGGCGGTCAGCGTCGCGGGCCGCGAAGTGATGGGATCGGTTCGTAAGGAGTTGGAGCGGACGCTAAACCGACTCCTCGCCGACGCCCAAGCGTGTCAAGCCAGCAAGGAACTGGCCAAGTACGCCGGGAAGAAGGTCGCCGACCTGCGGCGGGCGGGCGTCTCCTTAATGGAGACGCTCAAGGCGGAACTGGAAAAGCTCTTGAAGGGATTGGAAGAGACGGCGGTGAAGGGCAAGGACGCCTCAGTGACGGTGCGCGACCTAGGGATACCGCCGGGGGACTACGGCCGGGCGGCCAATCAGTACGGCGCGTGTGTGGAAGAGGAAGTGAACGAGTTGGAATCGAAAGAAGCGGAACCCAACGCAGACTCGTCAGCCGCGGAAACGTGATCCAAGCCCAGGGGTGAAAACCATGTCCCATGATTCGACACACCTCACCTACACCCAGCTCAACGACCTGATCGGCGGAAGACTCAGCGAGGCGGACTCCGCGGCGGCGAACGCCCATCTGGAGGAATGTGCGGAGTGTCTGCGGCGGTTCGACGCCACCCTCAAAGACCGGGCCGATCGGCGCTTCGGCACTTCGTCGGTCCTGCCGCCCGAACTTCCCGAAGGAACGGTGATTGGCGGCCGGTTCAAGATCGTGGGGCCGGCGATCGGCCAGGGCGGTCAGGCGGCGACGGTATACAAGGCGTCGCACAACGACTCACAGGGCGAGGTCCGCACCGTGGCCGTGAAGGTGTTCGCCCTCAGGACCTGGGCTCCCGATGAGCGCTACGACTTCTTCCGAACCGAAATCCTGGCCCACGCCAACCTGACCCACCCGAACGTCGTGCCGATTTACGATTTCGGCGAGCATTCCTGGACGCAGGAGGGCGAGGACCGGCCGCGGCGACTGGCATACTATGTCATGGAATTGCTGTCGGAGAAGACCTTGGAGCAAGAGCCGCGACCGCTCCCCCCCGACAAAGCCGCTGAAACCGTGGAGACCCTGTCCCGTGCGATGCACTACGTCCACGGCAAAGGCGTGATTCACCGCGACCTGAAGCCGAGGAACGTCCTGGCGGCCGGGGACGGGACGTGGAAGATCTCCGATTTCGGCTTGGCTTGGTTCGTCGAGAAACGCGAAGACCGGGCGGAATACGGCGCGGGCTCCGGCTCACGGGGCTACAAGGCACCCGAGCAGCTGCGGGGCGAAGGCAAGAACATCGGCCCCCACACGGATGTGTACGGATTGTCGGCGATCCTTCATACGCTGCTGACGGGAACCCCCCCGGAACTGGCGGCGCCCAGCCGGGAAAAGTTCGGCCGCCAACTGCGGGTGCTTGAAAACATCTGTGCGAAGGGGTTGAACGAAAAGCCGGAAGGCCGTTACCGGACGGCCGAGGAGTTGGAGAACGACCTGCGGCGCTATCGGCGGCGGGAGTTGACCAAAGCGTGGCCGGTCGGCCGGTTGCGTCGGACGGCCGCCGGGGCACGGCTGTGGGTGGTCCGCAATCCAGGGGCGGCGGCGGCTTCGGGGCTGCTACTGGCGTTCGTGATCGCGGTGTTGGCGGGCGGGGGAGGGTCGGCGTATTTCGCCTTTAAAGTGACCCAGACGAACTTCCAGCTGGACCAGAAGACCAAACAGTTAGAAGAGGCGCTGGCCCAAAGCCTTCTGCGGCCGATGGGCAGCGACCGAACGGAGGCGAACCCTAGCGAGCGGGAAGCGCTGTGGGACTTGGCTACCCTTCCGGACAACCAAGACCGCGTTCGGACCCTGTTCATGGAACGGGCGCTGGAAACGCCCGACGCCGCGGTGCGATTTGCACGACATGCACAATGGGAAGCCCATGCCGCCGTCGGCCTGGACCCCAAGAGAAGGGATCGCGTTACGGCCGCCCTCCTTACGCGGCTGCGAGACGATCGCGCCGATTGGCACGTCCGGATGGCGGCCGCGTCGGCCTTGGCCGAGTTGACGCCTCCAGACGAGGCTTCCGCAGAGGACGTGACGCACGCGCTCGTGGAAGGCATAGTGCGAATGGCCGACCATTCCGACCTTGCCGGAAAAAGCACAAACAGATCGAGGGACCTTTATGGCGCATCCGACGCGGCCGCCCAGTTGGCCTCAGTGCTCGCCCACATGGACAGGAGCGCCGCGGGAAAGGCGGCAAGCAAAGCGTTTCGGCAAATCTTAAGTTTGATGAACGGGGTGCATGAGTCCGAGACGCTCACTCTAAGGGACCTTTCGATGGCGCTGCGCGGCCTCGCCCCTTACGCGGATTCTCTGGACGACGACGCGCTCTTCGTACTCTACGGCCTCATGGATAAGACGAATGATTTTACCAGGGATGAACTGGCAGAGACGTTGCGCGTGGTCCTCGGTCGTTCAGACACCGCCCGAGTCTTCGCAGCGGTGAACCGCGCCTTGCATAAGGAAAGGGGGTTCGATGCTCTGGCGATAGAAAAGCTGACCGCGTCGGTGCGAGCCACGGTCCCCCGACTGGACGCGGACACCGCCCCCCCCATCGCCAACTTCTTACTCGACCTAATGGAAGCAGCCTTTGGCGAGGGAAGGGAGGAAGGCCGCCAGTACGCCATACGCTATTTAGCCGTGGCGCTGGCGCAGGTGGCCGCGAGAATGAGAGGGGATCAGTCCCGGGCGGACGTAGCGGGTCGCGCCGCTCGCCTGATTGTCCGGGCGCTTGACCTAGCCCCGACCGATAAGAGCTTGTCTCCACGAGGCTCGCTGGCGGTGGCGCTGACCGCCGTGGCCCCGTACTTAGGGGCGCAGGACGCGGCCGCCGCGGCAGAGGCCGTACGGCGGGCCATGATGGCCGCCAACAACATTTATGACCTGCGTGATCTGGCGCAGACGTATCGAGCGGTTTCAGAGCAAACACCTGCGGATGGGCGCCTGGCCCAGGCGCGAAAGGTTACCAAGGTCATCCTCACCGCCATGGGGCGAGAGGCTCTGCACACCGCCTTGCCGCCTTGAGCCGAGCATTGGCCGCGGTCGTTCCTCTTCTCAGCGGCGACGATGCGCGGAAAACCGCCTCCGACGCCGCGGCGATCATCCGCCGAGTTAATCAATCCAAGGATATAGACGGGCAGGATGAGATAGACCTTGCGCACGCTTTGGGCGCCGTCGCCTGCTTTCTCGACGCGAAGGAAGCGAATGCGGCCGTCGAAGCGCTTCTTGATGTAATGGATCGACGCGCCGGAAGCGACCTTGACTTGGCGGACGTGGCCACGGAGTTGGCGTCGCTCGCGCCGAGCGCGACCGACGCCAACATCCGCCACATGGCACGGTCCATTCGGAAGGAGATCGACGGGAACCAAGGCCCCGTTCCGTTGGAGACGGTGGGGTCCGCTTGGTGCATGGTCCTCTTACGCCTGGATGCGCGAGACGCAGCCGTCGAGGCCGGTACAATGGTCATCCCGCTAGTCCCTTACTGGTGGCGCTCGGACGAATTTAAGAACAGCTTTCAAAAGGCGGCCGGCCGTTTGGACCTCCAGGCGAAGGTGAACGTGCTTAAGCAGCCGTTCTGCGTGGGTTGGATGCGCGAGGCGGTACTTCGAGAAGTCGAGAATGAAGTGGGGCGCCTGTTCCAAGATGACCTGTGGCAACTGGTCGAATGGCTTCAGACGAACCGCCCCGACATTGACATCTTATCACCGCCCCAGCCCCCTGAAGGGACGTTTTAAGACGGGAAATAAATGGTGTCGCTTCATATTTCCGAACGGGGAGATGCAACTGACACGGCAAAATGCCGCGCCATTAGGTAGAGTAGTGCCGTTTTGCGTTTGCTCTCGCCCGGCCGTCCGCGAGACGGCGTGACGCGGGCGGCGTTGCCGAACCGAGGCCAGGGGCGTGGAAATAGAGACGAAAACGAGGGATAAAGGAGAAAGAGGTGAAAAAAGCAAGGGGTCTATCAAAGCCGATCAGCGCAGAGAGGGTAAGGCCGACAGACCCGTGTCGCGCGCAGCGGCGGCCTTACGGCCTTACGGCCTTGATGCGGCGGGTTGCCCGTCGCGCCGGCTCTCCACGCCGGCCGCTGTTTCGACTACAATCTCCGATGAAACCTTTGGCAGAATTTCCCTCGGATGAGGCTTATGGCAACCACCGCCGCACCCGTTTCCGATCAGACCATCGTCGAGTTCGACGTCCGCACCGACGAGATGCTGGTCAACATGGGCCCGCAGCACCCCAGCACGCACGGCGTGCTGCGGCTGGTGCTGCGCACCGACGGCGAGGTCATCTCCGAGGTCACGCCGCACCTCGGCTACCTGCACCGCTGCGCCGAGAAGATCGGCGAGAACGTCACGCCGATCCAGTTCATCCCCTACACCGACCGCATGGACTACCTGGCCGGGATGAACATGAACCTGGCCTATCTCCCTCGCCGTCGAAAAGCTGTGCGGCATGAAAATCCCGGAGAAGGCGCAGGTCATTCGGGTGATCATCGCCGAGCTGAACCGCATCGCCAGCCACCTCGTCGGCATGGGCGCCTACGGACTCGACCTCGGCACGTTCAGCCCGTTTTTGTACGCCTTCCGCGAGCGCGAGATGATCCTCGACCTGTTCGAGGAGGTGTGCGGCGCCCGGCTGACGTACAGCTACCTGACGGTCGGCGGCGCCCACGACGACCTGCCCGAGGGCTGGGTCAAGCGCTGCCAGGAGTTCCTCAACTACCTCAAGCCGCGCGTGGAAGAGTATCATACTCTTCTGACCCGCAATCACATCTTCGTCCAGCGCACGGCGAACATCGGCGTCCTGTCGAGGGAGACTGGCCCTCAGCTACGGCTGCACCGGGCCGATGCTGCGCGGCTCGCTCGACCGCAGCGCGGGCGACCCGGAATGGGACCTGCGCAAGACCGAGCCGTACTGCGGCTACGAGACGTACAATTTCAAGGCGATCATCCCGCCGTTCCCCGAGGCGCCGCACGATGCCGTGATCGGCGACTGCTGGCACCGCTTCTACGTGCGGATGCTGGAACTGGTCGAGAGCGTCAAGCTCGTCGAGCAGGGGCTGCGGCGTTACGCGACCGCCCAGGGTTCGCACCGGGTCGAGCTGCCGCGGCACCTGCCGGCCGGCGAGGCCTACGTCGAGACGGAGTGCCCGCGCGGCCAGATGGGTTTCTACGTCGTCGGCGGTCCCGGCAAGAGCATGGTCCCGCTGCGCGTCCGGGCGCGCTCGTCGAGCTTCTGCAACCTGAGCGTCACCGACGAGATCTGCCGCGACTGCCTGATCGCCGACGTGCCGGCCATCGTCGGCAGCATCGACATCGTCATGGGGGAGATAGATCGGTGAGCCGGATTGCCACAACTTGCCTGAAAATAAAGGGCTTGTGGCAATTCCGAAAAATGAGAAAGTGACAGAATACGGTGCATTCTTGCGGAATAAGGTGCATTTAAGGTGCATCGCCGAATCGACATCGTTACATCAACTCGATGTCGCTTCTGACTGTGGGGCCGTGCCTGCTGATCGCCCTCAAACCCCGGTGCGCCGCACCACGACGAACCACGCCTTCGGCCCGCCCTCGCTGAAAGAGAAACCCTTCAGGTCGGGCCGGACCTCGGCTCTGGTCGGCTCGACGGACTCGACAACCCAGCCCTCGGCGAAGGCGACGTGCAGTTCCATCTTCGTCACTCGCCTCGGCCCCTGTGTCCCCGCCTCCTCGTCGCTGAAGCACATCAGGAACAGCCGACCGCCCGGCTTCAGGACGGTCGCCAGTCCCTGTCGCGGCGGTCCTCGTCCGAGAAGACGTGAAACAGCCCGGAGTCGATCACATTGTCGAACCGCTCGGTCCAGTTCTTGAGCATCAGGGCGTCTTTCACCAGGACCGTGACCTGGCTGCCTCGCTCGGCGAAGGCAGCCGGACGAAGACGAGTAGGGCCGCAAGTGAAGGCCAGGCGCAAGATGAAGGGCAGGGATTTCCCCCGCCCTTCTGTCGGACGGCATCGGCTTAAATCTTCTGGCCGAGTCCGGCAGCCCGCAGCGTTGCCTCTTCCGGCCCTCGTCCCGTGCAGCAGTCCGCCAACTTGCCGTCGATCACCACGGCGGGGACAGACCGAATGCCGAGACTCTTCGCCCGGCTGGCAACCTTCTGGTCGTTCATGTCCAGAACGGTCACTTCGCAGGACGGACAGGCGACGGAGTTGACCAGGGCGACCGTTTCCTGACACGCCGGGCAGCCGGCGCTAAAGACTTCGATCTTGCGTTTCGTAGCCATGTTCAGCTTTCCTTTCGATGCTCCCAAGTTGCAGAAGCGTTTCCGTGGGAGCGAGCGGAACGCTCTTCTTCGGCCATGAGTTCCAGAGGGAAGCGCCGATCAAGCTGGCGATGCCCCCGTATACGGCGATGTCGGAGTCAAGGACGAACTTGCCGGCAAGCAGCAGAACGGCAGCCAGGACGCCCACAGCGAACGGGCCGTAGCCCCTGCGCCGGTTGGCCCGGAAGCCCAAAGCTGCCAGGGCGAGCAGCAGAGCGCAGACCGTAATCGGCAGCAGATAAGCGGTCTGCATCAGGAAGCCCAACCCCACCGAACTGATGAGGCCAGCGTAAGCCGGAAGCGTACAGGGTCAGGTAAACCGGGGGAGCAGCGCCACGCCGATTGCGGGGACAGTCCCCAACCAGTTACGCCATCGGCCCGGTTCCTTCGGGTTAGTCATCTGTCATCCTCTTCCTTGTCGAGTGCGTCCAGTATGGGGCATTCGCTGGTCGGACCCCGCCCCCGGCAAGTTGCCGTCAGCTTGACCAGCGCCTTTTTCATCCTCAGCAGGGAGGCGATTTTCCCTTCAATGTCGGTAATCTTCGCCTCGGCCTGTTCCTTCACTTCCCGGCAAGTGGTCGTCGGATCGACCCGGAGCGCCAGCAGTTCCTTGATTTCCTTCAAGGAGAAGCCGAGTTCCTTCGCTCGCCTGATGAACCGCAGGCGAGCAACAACGTCCTCCGGGTACTGTCGATAGCCGGATTCTCTTCGGTCGGGTTCTTGCAGCAGCCCTTCCCGTTCGTAGAACCGGACGGTTTCGACGCCGATCCCCGCTTGTCGGGCAACTTGGCCGATGGTTAGTGGCTTCACGGTTTTTGCCTCCAAGAGTATCATACACCCCGTACCATACTACAGAGTCAAGGGCTTTTCCCTTGTCTGGCTGGAGGAGGGCGAGTTCCTGATCGTTCCCCGTGGCGTCGAACACCGGCCCGTCGCCGACGAGGAGGCGCACGTCCTGCTGTTCGAGCCGGCCTCGACGCTGAACACGGGCAACGTGCAGAATGAACGAACGGTCGCCCACCTGGACCGCATCTGACCGAGGATTCAATGGCGAAGCGCAGCGAGAAGACGGTCCTGTTCCTCTGCACCGGCAACTACTACCGCAGCCGGTTCGCCGAAGTGCTGTTCAACTCGGTGGCCGGCAAGATGGGGCTGCCGTGGCAGGTGTCGTCCAGGGGGCTGGCCCTGGAGCGGGGCGTCAACAACGTCGGCCCGATGGCGGTGGCGGCGGTAAAAGCCCTGGAGGCGCTGGGCGTCCCTGCCGCCGAGGCTGTGGCCCGCTTGCCGGCCCAAGTCACGACCGACGACCTGGAGCGGGCGGATCGGGTCGTTGCTCTGAAGCAGGACGAACACCTGCCGCTGCTGCAAGATCGCTTCCCGGCATGGGTCGAGAAGGTCGAGTTCTGGCACGTTGACGACGCCCCGGATGTCCTGCCGCTGATCGAGCGGGAGGTCATGGGCCTCGTGGCCCGCTTCCTCGGTGGCGGTGAGCGCCACGAGATTCAGCCGACCCAAGCCCCCGGCCCGGAACGCCCCGCAGCGAAGGAGCGGGCCAAGAAACTCGTCACCTTGAAGGTCGGAAGGGAGACGGCTGGCCGGCGTGGCAAGGGTGTAACGACCGTGTTCGACCTACCGCTCGATGACGACGGCGTGCGGGAACTCGCCGCCCTGCTCAAGCAACGCTGCGGCACGGGTGGGACGGTCAAGGACGGGCGCATCGAGATTCAGGGCGACCAGCGGGAGCGGATCGTCGCCGAGTTGGAGAAGCTGGGCTACCTCATCAAACGAGTTGGGGGCTGAGATGGACCGTTGCCCGTGGGCGAAGACCGACCTGTATGTGCATTATCACGACACGGAATGGGGCGTGCCGGTCCATGACGACCGGCTGCTGTTCGAGTTCCTGATCCTCGAAGGAGCGCAGGCGGGTCTGAGTTGGGAGACGATTCTCAACAAGCGAGAGGGCTATCGTGCAGCCTTCGACTATTTCGACCCCGCCAGTGTCGCCAAATACGACCAGAAGAAGCGAAGGAACTTGCTGTCGGATGCCGGAATCGTCCGCAACCGGCTGAAGATCGAAGCAGCGATCCAAAATGCGCAGATGTTCCTGGCCGTGCAGCAGGAGTTCGGCACGTTTGCCGAGAACATTTGGGGATTCGTCGGCAGCGAGCCGAAGCAGAATGCCTGGAAGTCGATCAAGGAAGTGCCGGCCAAGACCCCGGAATCGGATGCCATGAGCAAGGACTTGAAGCGGCGGGGGTTCAAGTTCGTGGGCAGCACGATCTGCTACGCCTACATGCAAGCCGTGGGCATGGTGAACGATCACCTTGTCGAGTGCTTCCGTCACACTCAACTGTCGAGGCCGGCGAGACAACTGAAATGAAAAAGGCATTCGGCGATCCGTGGTTTGTCTACATCGTTCGCTGCGCTGACGGCTCGCTTTACACCGGCATCACCAAAGACGTGAAACGCCGTTGCCAGCAGCACAACGATGGAACCGCCTCACGATACACCCGTAGCCGCCGCCCAACCAAGCTGGTCTGGCAGGAGGCACACCCAAGTCAGGGTTCGGCCTTGAAGCGTGAGGCAGCGATCAAGGCAATGACGAGGCGAGACAAGTTGGCGCTGATTCGATTGAGGAAGAAGGCGGGATGATCCCACTGCACCACGACCCCTGGTTCACCTTTCGCTTTGCGGACGACCGGCTCATCCCCCGGTTCCACTTGGAGGGCGTCGAGGCCGGGCGGCGTATCTCGGTCTTCAAGATCGACCCTGGCACTGGCGAGCGCCTGGGTTTGCTGGCGACGGCCACCGTGAGCGAAGGCGGCTGGGTGGACCTCCCGGAGCCGATTATCATTCGGGCCGGCGAGGGGTTTATCGCCGTGGCGATCAAAGCGGGCGGCGACTCCATCAACCTGGCGTAGTGTTCGGTACATGGAGGGAGAGCCGAAACGGCCCTGGTGGAAGTACACGGCGGAACGCAAACGAGAACTGGCGGCACGAAGCGCTCGGAGCCAGTAACGCTACCTGTGGCGCAGCAACTCCTCACGGAGTCTTCCGAGGCCACCCCTGTTCAGCCAAAGTCGGGTAGTCCGTGTAGCCGTGATCGTCCCCGCCGTAGAACGTCCGCACGTCCCAGGGGTTCACGGGAGCGCCCGCCCGAAATCTCTCCACGAGGTCGGGATTGGAAATGAACGGCCTGGCATAGACAACGGCATCGGCCCGGCCCGCCGCTATCGCCGCCTCTCCTGTTACCTTGTTGAACCCGCCGACCGCCAGCAGCGTGCCGGCGTACACCGGACGGAGAAGGTCGATGGGGTTGAACGGCGGAGCGGTCCCTCGCCCGTAATCGCTGTCGTAGCCGACGTGAAGGTAGGCCAGGCCCAGCGGGTTCAGACACCTGGCGAGGTAGGTATACGTCTCGGCGGGATGGTCATCGAAGGTGTCGTTGACCGTGAAACCGGGAGCGATCTTGATGCCGACTCGATCCGCACCCCGCACGCCACAAAGAGCCTCGATCACTTCCAGCGTGAAGCGGGTTCTGCCCTCCAACGAACCCCCGTAGGCATCGGTGCGTCGGTTCGACCCCGTGACCTGAAATTGATTGGGAAGGTAGCCGGTCGCCGCATGGAGTTCCACGCCGTCGAAGCCCGCCTTGATCGACAATTCCGCCGCCCGGCGATACTCTTCAATGACAGCGGCGATTTCTTCCGTTTCCAGGGGGCGGGGCGTCTCGAACGGCATTTTCCCGTCGAAGGTGTGAACCTCCCCGGCGACGGCGATGGCCGAAGGTGCGATGGGCAAGGCGTCGTCCGGCAGCAAGGACGAGTGGGACACCCGCCCGGCGTGCATGAGTTGGACGAAGATGCGGCCCCCGGCAGCGTGGACGGCATCGGTCACTTTCCGCCACCCCGCCACCTGTTCTTCCGTGTGCAGGCCGGGCGGGTAAGTGTACCCACGCCCCATCGGGCTGGGGTGCGTTCCCTCGGTGATGATGAGGCCCGCCGAAGCCCGCTGCGCATAATATCGGCCCATCCTCTCGGAAGGAACACAGCCCTCGCCGGCTCGGATGCGGGTCATGGGTGACATGACGATGCGGTTCGGCAGTTCCAGCGACCCAACCTTTACCGGCGTAAACAGCCCTCTTTGCGCTGACATCTTTCCTGCCCCTGAATTCCCTGATGGTTATCACCCGTTACTGCGCACAAACGCCGCCATCCACGGGCAGCGTGTGGCCCGTAACAAACCGGGCCTCGTCGGACAGCAGCCACACCACGGCGTCGGCGATCTCGTCCGGCTGGCCGATCCGCCCCATCGGCACGAAGGCGGCGTAGCTGTGCGGGTCGCCGCCCGTGCCTTTCGCCAGCAGCGGCGTCTCGACCGGGCCGGGGCCGACCGCATTCACCCGGATGTTCTTCTTGGCGTAGTCCAGCGCCGCCGCTTTGGTCATCCCGGTGACAGCGTGCTTGGTGGCGACGTACAGCGACCAACCGGGGTAGCCGTTCAGCCCGAAGATCGAGGACGTGTTCACCGCTGCCCCGCCACCCGTCCTGAGCATCTGCTCGATCTCGTACTTCATGCAGTAGAACACGCCCTTGATGTTCACGTCGAACAACATCGCCGCCTTGTCGATGTCCATCTCGTGCAAGGGACGTTGCTCACCGTCCATACCGGCGCTGTTGAAGGCCACGTCGAGCCGCCCGAACTCGGCGACCGCCCTCTCGACCAGCGCCTTCACATCGGCGGGCTGGCTCACGTCCGTCTTCTGGAACACCGCCCGGCCACCGGCCTGCCGGATCAGTGCCACGACCTCCTCGCCCTTCACGGCATCTCTGTTGCCGATCACCAGGGCTGCGCCCACCTTCGACATCGCCAAGGCCGTCGCCCTGCCGATGCCCGTCCCGCCGCCCGTCACGATCCCCACCTTGCCCTTCAAGTCAACCATAATCGGTCCCTCCTGCGTAATGTGCTGCTGCCTGTCGAAAGGCTTGGCCTTGGCGCTCTCCGCTGGTATCATGATAGGAGTCCAAGGAGCCAACGAGCAAGTAGGCACTTTCTGGTTCCCTAGTCACCGATGGCAGCCATGACCGACGCAATCAAGGTTTACGACGAAGGTTATCCGTCTCGCCGCCTGTTCGATTTGATCGGGGACAAGTGGACGCCGATCATCGTGTACCTCCTGGGCCAAGGGACGAAGCGGTACGGGGAGTTGCAGCGGCATCTGCCGGACGTGTCGAAGAAGATGCTGACGCAGACGCTCCGGGCGCTGGAGCGGGACGGCCTGCTGAAGCGCAAGGTGTACGCCGAAGTGCCGCCGAGGGTGGACTACGACCTGACGCCGCTGGGCCAGGTATTCCTGGAGCCGGTGACTTCGCTCTGTGCCTGGGCGCAGGCGCATAAGGGCGACCTTGATGCCGCCCATGCGAAACGGAAGAAGGGCCGCACGAAGAAGTGAGGAGGAACACCGCATGGACATCGCCGCCGAATTCATGGCAGCCACGATCAACGCTTTCGAGGCCAACAAGCGTCTTGCAGATCGAGCCGTCGAGCAAGTTCCCGACGACAAACTTCACGTCGCTCTCGACGAGAACACGAACTCCATTGCCGTCATCATGAAGCACGTCGCCGGAAACCTGGCCTCCCGCTGGACCGACTTCCTGACGACGGACGGCGAGAAGCCGTGGCGCAACCGGGACGATGAGTTCGTGGACTCCTTCGGCAGCCGGGCCGAACTCTTGGAGTTGTGGGAGCGGGGCTGGGCCTGTTTGCTGAAGACGCTCAAGAGCCTGAAGCCGGAAGACCTCGAAAAGACCGTCATGATCCGTGGGGAGCCGCATTCCGTGCCGCTGGCCCTGGAGCGCTCGCTGGGCCACACCTGCTATCACGTCGGCCAGATCGTCCAGGTCGCCAGAATCCACGCCGGGGACGAGTGGAATACGCTGACGATTCCCAGGGGCGGATCAGAGCAGTTCAACAAGGCTCATTGGGGTCAGACCGGGAAATCGCATTCGTAGAGGCTACGGGCGGCGCTCAAGGCATGGTCATCGCCGCCCGCTTCTCGGCCACGAACCGCAGGTGGTGATGCAGGTGGTTGATGGCGTGCAGCAGCAGTTGTCGCAGCGTCACCTGGCCGGTTTCGCTGTGGACGGCGGTACGCTGCCAGGCATCGGGTGCGACCAGCCTGAGCGTGCGGGCCACCTGTCGCCGGGTGACAGCCACGAGGTCGAGTTCTTCGTCCAGGTCATGTTCCTGGTAGCGCAGCGGCTCCGGGTAACGGAATCCATCAGCACCGAGGAGCAACGGGCGATCCATCGCCACCGTGCGCTTCATGCGGTCGGCGAAGAACTGCTCGCAGTCGGCGACGTGGCAGACCACTTCGAGCGTACTCCACTTGCCGGCGACGGGCCGTGAGCGCAGTTGCTCGACCGTCATCCCGGCGACGGCGAGCCGCAGTTCCTCAACGCCTTGCTCGTAGGCCGAGATCAGGTCTGCGGGGGTGAGGTCGGGGTCGTCCCTTTGGGCGTCAGCGACCGGATTTCTGCCCTGCATGACGGTCCTCTCTTCAGCGTGATTCGATTGCCTTTGTGACGAGCGCCTCCAGCTTTCCGTCGAGCATGATGGCGACAGCGGTGATCTCTGCATTACCGAACTGGCCGAACAAGGACGATGGCCTGTCGTATTCCACGCACGTCTTTCCTGCTTCGTTCTCGTAGATCAGCACCCGCAGTGGAGCGTACAGACTTGCCCGGATGTCGTGCTGCGTCATCTGAAGGGCGAAGACGGGATTGCCGACGACGTACTGAATCGCCTTCCTTTTTTGGCCGGCGAGACGCAACAGCGCCCCATGATCCGACGTGCTGAACAGCATGAAGCCGCTCGGCCCCGCCATCGCTGCGATCTTGGCTTTGGCCTCCTCGGCGTCCTCGCTTGCAGTAGCCGCTTTGCGCACGTCGCCGTCGAATTTACCTAATTGAGCCTCGAACGCTTTGGCAACGTCGTCGAACGGCTTGTCGGTCGCCAGGCGAACGTGGTCCACAGTGAAACGAGAGTCGTTCATCGGATTACCTCCTGGGCGCTGCGCCCCGATCCGGCCATTCACGAGGACGCCGCCCAGGACGGCCCCGGACAGCATGATCGTGTAGGCCAACAGCTTCCATCGGCGTTGAGTTGCCATCGGTTTCTCCATCGCACCAGCGGAGAGGCGGGCCGGGCGCTATGTCGTGGGCGGTCGGTCCTGCCGCAGTTTCATGCAGGTACTCGCCGCCCGTGCCACCAGTTTTCCGCCCTGGTCGGTGACATCGCACTCGACGTAGCCCAGGGCGCTGCCCGCCTTGACGACCCTCGCTTCGGCGGTCAACCTCCCCTGCCGGACGGCCCGGAGGAAGTTGATCTTCAACTCGACCGTCGTGAACGTCTCGCCCTCACCCAGCGTGGCGGCGTAGGCGTAGCCCATCGCCGCATCGGCCAGGTCGCAGTAGACGCCGCCGTGCAGCGTCCCCATTGGGTTGTGGTGGCGCTCGTCGGCCTCCATCTCGAAGACGGCACGGCCCGGCTCGATCACCTTCAACACGAACCCCAGCAGCCGGCCAATCGGCGGCGAGGGCGCTTCACCACGCTGCATCTTCTGCGCAAGTTCGAGGATCGTCGCCATGCTTCCTCCTCATCTCGGAAATTCGGCTGTCATTCCGGCCAGGCTGGTTTGCCCTCGACTTTCTGGCCGTCGAGTGTGCCGCCCTGGACAATGCTATCGGCCCGGTACTGGAGGCAGAGGAAGTAAAGCGGCGCATCCGAGTTGTTCCGCCAGGCCCGTGCGGCTGCCGGGCCGAGGCGCAGGACCGAGCCTTCCGCCACGTCGATGCACTCGCCGTCCACGAGGAATTGGCCCCGGCCCCCAACGACGATGTAAACCTCGTCATTTTCCTGATGCTTGTGGAGGAACGGCATTCCCTTACCGGGCAGTACGACGTTGAGCGACATCTCCAGGCCCGCCGACCCCAGGAGGTTCCGCAGAAACAGCTTGCCTCTGGTTGGCATCGGCACATCGGGCGGCTCCAGGCGGAAATCCGTCCATCCCTCCTTCGTGCCGGCGTGGACACAGGTGAAGTTCTTGCACCGCACCGTCCTGTCGTTCAGCATCGTCCCTCTCCTTTTAGGATCGAGTCGTTTCGTCCATGACCGCTGACACTTCGGCAGGCGCATCCTGCCTCCGGGGTTCCTCGCTGGCTCACAGTTGGCCCTTGCCGCCATCGACGTTGAATTCGACGCCGGTGATGTACGAGGCATCGTCGGAAGCGAGGAAGATCACCGCCTTGGCGACCTCTTCTGAAGTACCCACACGCTTCATCGGCACGTCACTGGCGAACCCGTCCGCCAGTTTCTTCGCTCCCTCGGCTGATCCCGCCGCCTTCTCGAAGATGGGCGTCGAGATCGGGCCGGGGGCGACGGCGTTCACCCGAATCTTGCGACCGAGCAGTTCCGCCGCCAGCGTCCGGGTCAACGACCGCAGCGCCGCCTTGCTCGCCGCATAGACGCTCCCGTTCGGCATGGCCTTCGAGGAAGCAACTGACGTGTTGATGACAATCGACCCGCCGTCCTTGAGCAGCGGCAGCGCCTTCTGGATGGTGAAGAATGCCCCCTTGAAGTTGATGTCGAGGATTTCGTCGTGCATCGCCTCAGTGGTCTGCTCGAAGGGAGCGAACTTGGCGATCCCGGCGTTGGCGAACAGCACGTCGATGGCTCCGAACTTCTTCTTGGTGCGGGCGAAGAGGTCATCGAGATCACCGAGCCGGGCCACGTCCGCACGGACGGCCAGGATTTCGCCGCCGATGGACGCTGCGGCTGCGGCCAACGTCTTCTCGTCCCGTCCGCTGATGACGACCTTTGCACCAAGGCGGCTGAATTCCTGGGCGGCTGCCAGACCCATCCCGCTGTTGCCTCCCGTGACGACGACGACCTTGTTCTTGAACGTGTTCATATCTTGCTCCTGTTTTGATGATTGGTGAAAACTGAGGGCGAACCTCATTCACGAGGGAAAACACTTCCCGAAGGCCACGAGCAACTTCGGCGACCCCTTGATGCGGATGCGCCGGCGCAGCAAGGCCCACAGCAGGCTCCGCTCTTTCGCCAGGAAGCCGAGCCACGTCTCGCTGTCGGCGGTCACTCCCAGGTCAGCCTCGCCCTGGTGGCCGTCCTGGACCTGCAAGGTGGCGTCCCGAATGGTGACGGTCGCCTGTTTCTCCTCCTTGCCGGTGAACGTGAAGTGGTAGACGGCGTTCAACTTCGCCGCCTTCCCCGGCTGAAACGTGAGACGAAGACCTGCCAAGAACCGCTGGATCGTCCGGGGCCGCAGACCGTTGCCAACACGTTTGATCGTCTTGAGGGGGAAGCGGCGAGCTACATGATCTTCGGCGTCCGAGCCAGCGACGACGTAGACCGTCTCTTCCTTCTCCTGCAAGGGACGAACGACCTCCCGCAGATGCCCGGCCTTGTCGGTGAGGTAGGGGCCGATGACTTCTTCCCCAGCCGGGCAGACGCTCAGGCAGTACGCCGCCTTGTAGTTGGCCCCGAAGGAGAGGCTTTGCCACATCGACGCCGATTCCGGGTCGGACACCCGCTTGCGATAGTCAAGGGCGTCCTTGCTGTCGGCGATCTGCTCGACCCAATCGGTGAAGCCGCCCATGAACTCCCGGTAGTTGTGTGTGTAACAGGCCGAGAAGTTGAAGTCGCCGTTCGGAGAGATGGCTCCCACGGGACACGCTGCCACGCACAGCTTGCATTCCAGGCACGGGTTGTACGAGATCGGCTGGTCGTAGGCGGTGGCCTCGGCGGCGATCAGGACGGTCCCCAGCAGGATGAAGTTGCCGAACCGGGGATGGATGACGTTGCGGTGGATGCCCATGTGGCCCAGGCCCGCAGCGACGGCCACCGGCTTGTGGGACACGACCCAAATCTTCCCACCCGGAAAACGGTCCATCTCCATCGGGAAGCCCATCGCCGGGTTCAGCGACCGCACCCCCTGGCGCTCCAAGGTCGCCACGATCTTGCGGGCGACCTCGTTGACGTGATCGCCGGTGTGGTGGAATTCGAGGTTGGCGACCGACCGGGCCGGGCTGCGGATCGGCTCTCGGTTCATCCGGCAGACGAAACTGAGGAGCGTCTTGGCGGGCGGGAAGGAACGGAGAATGTCGTCCCGCTGGTTGTCCAGGGCCGGGCGGCTGATCTCGACCAGGCCGGCGTCGTCGGCCCCGCAGTCCAGGCACAGTTGACGGAGCCAGGTTGCATCGAGGGGCTTCGGCGGGTCGGTGGGGTCAGGCCGTTTCCCCTGGCTTTCGTGGAAGCGCCGCACGGTCAGGTGTTCGGCGAGGTTCATGACCGCCCTTTCATTGTATATGCAAGTGTCGTCCGAAAAAAACACGGGTCGATCACCCTTCAGCTTTTGCCTGTCGCAACTTCTTCGCTGCCTTGTCGAGCAGGGCGATCCCCTCGTCTCCCAGCAGTTCGGTGGCCTGGCGCTGGGCTTCTTGCCAGGCCGGGACCGCCTTCTCGATCAGCCGTTTCCCCTGGGGCGTCAGCCGGAATGGCTGGGTGCGGCCATCTTCATCCGGCACGACCTCTAGCCAGCCATGCGCCTGCAACGGTTTGACGTTGCGGCTGAGGGTGGACGTGTCGAGTTGCAGAATCTCGCAGACTTGGGCGGGCCGGGCGAGGCCGAGTCGAGCGGCCACGATCAGGATGTTCAACTGGCTGACTTTCAGGCCCAGCGGGCGCAGGGCGTCGTCGTAGAAGTTCGTCACGACCCGATTCAGGAGGCGCAGGCGCACGGCGATGCACGTCCTGGAGATGGTGTCGATGCTGCTGGTCGTCGGCTTGTCCATGATCGTGCGGCTCCCTTGCTGCCGTGATTATTGTATATGCAAGTATCGTCTAAAGTCAAGGGATTCTTT
>CAWGKE010000006.1:0-13585 GCA_963823075.1 uncultured Planctomycetaceae bacterium | reverse complement strand
GCGTCGTCGCCTCGGGTCTGGGAGGAATTTCGGGCCTCTCCCATTCTAACGGGAATCGCGGCAAGGGCAAAGCGAGTCCGCGAGCGAGCGTGAGCCGGCTGGTGGGACATGCCGACAGCGACGCTCCCGCCGTTGCCCCGGCTCGGCCTTATTCCCCTCGACGGCGGCCCCTGGCCGGGGGCAGGCCCTCATTTGCGCTAATCGGGCGCGGTGATGCGCCAAATGGCGCGCGGTTTGGCGCACAGTTAAGTCGTTGGCGGCATTGACTTTTCCGGGCCTCGCGTCAGTGCGCCAAACTTTCGGCGCCCGGCGTGCTTTCCTCATTTGCCGGCCAGGGCCATTCGACCGGCCGCGGGCGGGTATGGGTCGATGGGCGCTTTGTCATGACGCACCTGGATGTTGCGGGGATGCGGGGCGACGGTCGAGTGTACCGCGCGGAAGGGGCGTCTGGGCAGAGGAAGTGGAGGGGAAAAGTAGGTTTCCCCGCGCATGAACGCCAGTGGAGGTTCTCCGCTGTTCGTTGCCGAACTCCTCAACGTCGTCCAAAGATGGTCGTAAGTCCTTGTCCGTGGGTGCCATGCTTTCGCGGGACCGTGCCGAACCAAGGAAGCAGCGTCCCAACCACCGCGAGAGCATGTTCATTCGGGCGAGACATGCTTTCGCGGCGGCCGAGCGGGCGATTTTCCGCCCGACGGGGGCCGCGAAAGCATGGCACCCGGCGTATCGACCAGGCCGTGCATGATCAACACGTCCTGGCCCCGCAGCTTCATGTCGTCGCTGCCTGGGATGACTGTAGAGCAAGTTCCCTTGTTCTGGGAACAGAATCCCACCGGCACTCCTCGACGAGCCACGGAGGGACGACCTTTCGGGTGACGAGGAGTTCCGCCGCGCGGAAACGGCACCTGCCGCAAGGCGTCACCCGGTAGGCCGGCAGAGCCAACTCTCGACAAGGCGCGCCGAGATTCTGCTCAAGAAGCTTGATGATGTCCCACACAACACCATGGCAGTGGTCCGGGTCTTCCGGAACAGATAGACTTGTCTGGAGTAACTCCCCGTCTTCGGGTTGATAGTTCTTGATGAAAAGCTCAAGGAAGTTGGGAACGGCGAACCGCTCGCGAATGTGTCGGACGGCGAACTGCCGGATCGCAGAATGCGTATTCTGGGCCACCGCCGTGTAAGCGCGGCTCCGCACGTTTTCTTCTGCGTGATCCAACAGGCCAAGCACTCGTTCGTCGAAGTGAGGCATGGGGCGATTGGAAAAGACCCTCAGATAATTCACCATGACATCCGAGCTTCGGCTGGCGAGCAGCCGGTCGAGAACCACTCGCAGGTCGCCTTCGCTCGCGTACATTCCCCATCCGCGAAAAACCATTGCCCGATTGCGGGCATTTTCGGCCTCCCGAATGATGCCATCCAGAGACAGCTGGCGCATGCGATCCGCATGGTTCTGTCCGGGTTTGCCCGGTTTTCTCTCTCTCGCGGCGAGCCAGTTTTCGCGGAAGCGGCGGACATCGGCAGACGAGGCCGATTCTCGGTCAACAAGCGTTAGGACCGCCTGTTCCCCGAGCCTTGCGACGGCCGCATCGATCAAGGACGTATCGTCCGCCTCCCATTCGCGGTCCCGGAGAGCTTTCCCCCTTGCTTGGGCGGCGAAGAGGAGGCCGGCCTCGCGGTCGAGTTCGATCAATTCCTCTTCGCCGAGCCAGGGGCAATCGGGCGCCGGCTTGCGAGCGACAATGTCTTGAAGCCGGCCGCGGAACCGCTCGTCGCCCTGTTGAGCGTACAGAACGCAGAACTGGCAAAGCTGCTGGGCGGCAAGGCCGTCGTCGATGCGCTGCAGAGCTTCCAGTATGGCCCCGCGAAAGACGTCAACCGCCCCGACGGCCTCCATGATCTCCCACAGCCACGTCCCGCGAGCTTCTTCACACTGCCGATCGTAGCGCAAGTCGTTCAAGCATGCTTCGAGAAGAACCCCGGTTTCCTTCCATTCGCCCTTATTCGCCCACAGCACGGCGCGCCCCAGCCCCTTGTGGACGGCGTCTCGACAGTGAAACGCGCTGGGCCGCTCCGCAGGTTCGAGGTCCAGTCTGTCGATCATGACTTCCTCGTTACCGTCGCCTTGCGCCCTGTAGACTTCGGATTGGCGCCAGGCATATACGACACGGCCTTCCCAACGATGGTTCGCGTCTGCATTTCCCGGTTGTTCCTCACCCGCGGCTTTGCAACAACGGCGGGTGCTTCGGCGATGAGGGAAGGACGGGCATGGATGCGATCCATCGCACTATAGGCCGACTGCCTCCGTCTCCGCCCGCCGCTGTTCCAGCAGCTCGCGGTACCACGCCTCCGTCCGCGCCGCCCGGCCGGGCAGGGCCGTCGTGCCCCAGATCACTGACAGCGTGCGGCGCGTCTCCGGCCCGGTCTTGGTGCGCTGGGCGTCCTTCACGGCGTTCGCGCAGGGTCCGTCCGCGTCGAACAGGCATAGCAGGCCGGCCAGGTCGATCGACTGGCCCGAGGCGTTGAAGACGTAGGACGACCCGGCCGGGGCGACGCCCACCCGCAGCGGCTGCCGGGCGCGGTCGAGGTCCACCACGCTGATCGGCAGGCCGCTGTGCAGCGACGCGATGTTGCAGGCGTCCACCGCCGCGTTGATCGGCGACAGCAGCCCCTCGCGCACGGCCTTGAGCAGATATTCGGAGGCGGGTTTGCTCCGGCCGGTCGGCTTGAAGCCGCCGTGGCGCAGCAGCGCCCGCACCGCCTCGCGCACGGCGTCGTCGCTCCGCAGCGGGGCGACGGCGTCCGGCGCCAGCAGGGCCGCACCCTCCGGCCAGGCGGGCATTTCTCCAAGCGGTCGGGGAAACGTCGTGACAAAGGCGCGAAGGTCCAGCAGCGGGTGAGGGTCGAAGGTGAGCATCCCATCGTTATACCGCGGCCGGCCGACATGGAGGAAGGGAAAGGGCCGCTGGGCAGCGTCGCGCGGCGCAAAAAAGTGTCCCGCCCTCGGCGGATCCGGAGTCGCCCATCACCGAACGCCGCCTCAGGCGGGACATTCTTAATTGTAAACATGTTCAGTTATCTGTCAACCGCCGTCCGGCGCCGGATGCCGGCGGGTCGGGGTTCTTGTGGAGTCCGACTCGGCGGCCCGACGATATTAGAGGCGGGCCGCAGGAGGGCGACCTGTCCGTCCCACCCCGCCGGCCCGGGCCGCGGTCGCGGAGGCGCAACATGGGCAAAAAGGTGGGACGGACGCTGCCGCTGACGACGCCGCGCCGGCTGATCTGCGACCTGCTGCATTTCTCCCGGTGCGTCCCCACCGTCCCGGTCCAGCGGCGCATGAACGTCGCGGATCTCGTGGAGGCCCGCGCCGATCGGCCCGCCGCATCAGCTGGTGCGCGATCTTCACCAAGGCCTTTGCGCGGGCGGCGGTCCAGACGCCCCAACTCCGCCGCGCCTACCTCGCTTTCCCGTGGGCGCGCCTTTATGAGCATCCCATCAGCATCGCCACGATCACGGTCGAACGCCTTTACCAGGGCGAGAACGCCGTCTTCTTCGCCCACCTGACCGCCCCCGAGAACAAGACGCTACTCGCCCTCGACGAACGGCTGCGCCAATACAAGACAGACCCGATCGAAAGTCTCGCTCTTTACCGCCGTGCCTTGAAGATCGGCCGGCTGCCGGGCTGGCTGCGGCGGCCGGGCTGGTGGTACGTCCTCAACGCCTACGGCCCCTGGCGCTCCGTCGTCGCCGGCACCTTCGGCGTCAGCGTCTATTCGGGGCTGGGAGCCGAGTCGCTCCACCCGCTCTCGCCGCTGACGACCACGCTGAATTACGGCGTCATCCAGGGTGACGGCAGCGTCATCGTGCGCCTCACCTACGACCACCGCGTCATGGACGGCCCCACGGTGGCGCGGGCCTTGGCCCTGGTAGAGGACGTGCTGCACCAGGACGTTCTGCCCGAACTCCGCGACGGCGGCGCGGGTCGGGCCGCATGATTCACTGGCGCAGGTACACCCGCAGCGACTCCGCTTCGCGCTCCCGCAGCCGGACGACGATGTGCAGCTGCTCAAGATACTGCTCCAGCGTCTTGCCGCCGAGATGCACTTTCTTCGCCTCGAAGAACGCCCGCACGCGCCTCTCCCCTTCCGGCGACGCCAGGCCGACCACCGCCTCGCACACGCGCCGCACCCCGTTCGGCGGCCACGCACGATTCAGCCGATCCCAATTCTCCTCGGCGAACGCCCAGGCCCGTTCGCGGCCGTCCACGCTCATCAGCAGCGCCCGCAGCACGAACGGCGCGTCCTGCGTCCGCACGTCGCCGTCGAGCGTGCGGGCCAATGTCCGGTCGATCAGTTCGGGCACGCGGAAACCGGCCAAAGCCAGCAGGTAGCGCTGCTCCTCCTGCGGCGTCCGCGCCGCGCGGAATCGCTGCTCGAACTCCGCATAGCGAGCGGCGTCGCCGGCGTGCGCCAGGATGGAGACGACCGCCGCCAGCACGTTGGCGTCCACCGCGTGCGTGGCGAAGGATTCCGCCGCCCGCGTCTGGACGTCGGCGTCGTCGCCGAGCGTGCCGAGAGCGCGGAGCAGGTCGGCGCGAGCTGGCCCGTCAGCTCGGATTCGCCCTCCCGCGGCCGCCAGCCGAGTTCCGACGCGGCCGGCGTCAGCCGGTCGCGTACCAGCGCCGCCAGCCGCGGCCGGTCCTCCGCGTCGATGATCCGGTTCAGAATGTGAAAGGAGCCGACGATCACCGACCAGACGTTCTTGTCGCGCTCGCCGCGGAAGTGGCTTGTGAGATCCAGATACTCGGTGAGCGGCGTGAGTCCGGCCAGCACGGCGGCCCAGGCGTCGTTGACGAGGTTGAAGCGCTCGATGGCCTCCAGGCGGCCGAGCGCGGCCAAGAGCGGCGCCATGAGGTCCGGGGCGTAGCGGACGCGGTAGAAGCCGTGGCCGCCCGCGTTGACCAGAGCGGTGTTCGCCTTGCCCATCTCATATGTGACCGCCTCACCGCCGCTGAGCAGCGTCTGCTCGGGCCGGTCATCGCTCCCGAGGAAGCGCAGCTGCACCGGGGTCCGCCAGACGGGTTCCTCTGCCGGCCCTGCCTCCTCGCCGAGATAGAGGAAGCGCCGCTGCCGCAGCACCAGGCGGTTCTCGGCCGTCCGCTCCACGTCGATCAGCGGATAGCCGGGGTGGAAGATCCAGCCGTCCATGACCTCGGGGATCGGCAGCTCCGACGCCTCGCCGAGGGCGCGCCACAGGTCGGCCGTTTCCGTGCTGCCGAAGGCGTGGCGGTCGAGATAGCGGCGGACGCCGTCGCGGAAGACGGCCGGGCCGATGTACTGCTCCAGCATTCGCAGCACCGATGCACCCTTTTCGTAGGTCAAAACGTCGAACATGGCGTCGGCGTCCTTCGGCGCCGCGACGGGGAACTCGATGGGCCGCGTGCTGCGCAGGCCGTCCATCGACAGGGCCGACGAGCGCGAAACGCCGAACGTCGTCCAGCGCCTCCACTCCGGCTTCCAGGCGTCCACCGCCAGCATCTCCATGAAGGTGGCGAACGCCTCGTTCAGCCACAGGCCGTTCCACCAGCTCATGGTCACGAGGTCGCCGAACCACATGTGGGCGTTTTCATGGGCCACCACGTCGGCGACGCGCTCGCGCTCGGCGTGGGTGGCCGTCGATTCGTCCACGAGCAGGGCCGTCTCGCGGAACGTGATGGCGCCGAGGTTCTCCATCGCGCCGGCCGCGAAGTCGGGGATGGAGACGAGGTCGAGCTTGTCGCCGGGATATTTGCGGCCGTAATACTCCTCGAAATAGCCCAGCGAGAAGGCCCCGATGTCGCGGCCGAACCGTGTCAGCCCCTGCTTGCCCGGCACGCACCAGACGCGCAGCGGCGTCGGCGCCGACCATGACCGCCTCCGTCGCTTCCAGCTCGCCGACGATGTAAGCGACCAGATAGGTGGACATTGGGATGGTGTCGGCGAAGCGGACGACCTTCTTGCCGTTCTCGACGCGCTCCTCGGCGACGGCGGTGTTGGAGACGACCCGCAGGGTCGGATCGACGACGAGCGTGGAGGAAAAGACGGCCTTGAAGCCCGGCTCGTCCCAGCAGGGGAAGGCGCGGCGGGCGTCGGTGGCCTCGAACTGCGTGGCGGCCAGCCAGCGCCATTCGCCCTCCCGATTCTTGTATTTGCTGCGGTAGAAGCCGCGCAGCTTGTCGTTGAGCGTCCCGGCGAAGGTCAGCTTGAGTCTCCAGCTCCCTTTCATCAGGGCGGACTCGAAGCGCAGCCGGCAGCGTTCCGTCTCTTCCTCCAGCGTCACGGCTGCGGTCAGCCGGTTGCCCCACTGGCCTTCGGCGGTCGCCTCGGCGATCTGCAATTCCGCGGCGTTGAGGACGATTTCCTCGACGGGTTCCTGCACCGTGACGGCGATTTCGACGCGGCCGGCGAAGGTCGCGGCGGCGAGGTCCGGCGCCAGGCGGAGGTCGTAGCGGGACGGGACGACGGTGCGCGGCAGACGGTAGCGGTCCATCAGCAATCTCCAGAGGCCTTCGGATACCGCTCGCATAATAGCGGGGGAAAGGGCCGATGCCAGCGCGGATGTTCTTCACGCGGCGGAGTCGCGCTTGTACAGGCCCTTGGCTTGAGAGTCTGTCCCGGAAGGGGCCGAACGCGGCTGACGGGCGGCCGCGCCTCGACGGCGCTCATCGGCCGCAGGCGGCCTTGGGTGGATGGTCGCTTGGGTATGACGCACCTCGCCGTTGCGGGAACGGCAGGTCGAGTGTACCACGCAGACAGGGTGTCTGGGCAGGGAAAGTGGAGGGGAGAAGTAGGGTTCTCGGCCGATGAGCGCCAATGCGGGTTCGTCATTTCTCGTTCCCGGACGGGAGGGCCGGGAACGAGAGACGGCGAGGGACACGACCATGACACGTGCGCCCTTGTCTCTTCCTTCCATCGTCTACTTCTGGTCGATCTCCCTGGTCACGGCGGTTGGCAGTTTCTCGCTCGCCGGCGTTCGCTTGAGCGTGTCGGGGTCCACGTCGTAGTTGGTCTGATCGCTTGCAATTTCCAGTTTCCCATCGACGAGTTTGAAAGTGTACTTCCCGTCGTAGGCGCCCGGCTTGTACTTCCCCTTTGCCGCGACAAAGTCCGCATAGCCCGATTGGGTCTCGGTCCAGGTCAGCTTGCCGTCCTCCACCTTCATCGCCGTGACCAGGACGGCGGTCCCGAACTGGAGGGGCCCCTTGACGGTGCTGACGACGCCGTGGCCGGTCCCGGTCAGTTTCTTCGTGCTGGCGCACTCGCCGATCTCGTAGTGGAACACCAAGACGCCGCTGAAGTCGTGGGGCGGCCCAACGCGCTTGCCTTCCTTGTCAAGGTCGTAGAGCGTCTCCTTCGTCACCACCGTGAGGTCAAAGGCGAACCCCTCCGCCGTCTCGGCGAAGTTGTTGTACGTGGTCTGGTCCTCGTACTCGCCCTCCATCTTGTCGTTGTCCCACTTGAAGGGGAACTTCGGCGTCACCAGCGCCTTGCCGATGACATGCTCCTTGAAAAACGTCATGACCTGCGCGGTCGCTTGCGTCCGTGAGGGCGTTGCCCTTCTTGGCGTGGGCGAGGCCGGCCGCCCCGGCCAGAAGGGCGCAAGCCAGCAGAGGGATGGTCGGGCGTTTCATGGATGGATCCTCCTGTGAGAGATGGAACACGGACGCGGCCCCGATGCCGTCGTCCTTCACGAGAAAAGGGTCGGCCCGAATGCAGGCCGGCCGCTCTTCAGCGAGGTTCTTCCGCTCCCAGCGCCGTCTGCGCAGTACACCAGGAAGTCCATCCTCGGTCAATAAAAAAAGGTCGGAAACCGATCTCTTGGCGACGGCTCAGCCGGCAGTCGCCAGAACCGGACCATCCGGCGGCGACAATTCACACGCGAGCCGACTCTCGTTCGTCGTACGCCCCGGATCTTCATGGAATGGGCGAAAATCCTTGTCCGCATTGTCCGACAAGAACGCCTACGGCGTCAGCACCACCTTGCCGCAGCGCCCGTCCTGCATCAGCTCAAAGCCCTTGGCGAACTGGGCCAGCGGGAACGTGTGCGTCACGATCGGCCGGATGTTCAGCCCCGCCCGGAACAGGCCGGCCAGGCGATACCACGTCTCGAAGAGCCGACGGCCCGTCACGCCCTGAACGCGCACGCCCTTGAAGATCACGTCGTTGGCCAGGTCCAGCGGAATCGGCGCGCTGGGGATGCCGAACAGGGCGACACGGCCGGCGTTCTTCACCGCCCGGAAGCAGAGCCGCACCGCCGACGGATGGCCGGACATTTCCAGGGCATGTCCACGCCTTCGCCGCCGGTGTGGTCGAGGACTACCGTCTCGGCGTCCGCCCCGGGCACGAAGGCGTGATCGGCGCCGACCTGCCGCGCCAGGGCCAGCCGGTACGGACTCACGTCCGTGGCGAGGATCGTGCCGGCGCCGGCCGTGCGGCCGACGGCGATGGCGAACAGCCCCGTCGGCCCGCAGCCCGTCACCAGCAGCGTGTGGCCGGTGACATCCTCGCCGAGGACGGCGTGGACCGAGTTGCCCAGCGACTCCTGCATGCACGCCAGCTCCGGCGGGATCTCCGGGGCCGTCTTCCACAGCACCTTCTCCGGCAGCGCGACGTACTGCGCGAAGGAGCCGTCGCGGTCGAGGCCGAGGATGGTGTAGTTCTTGCAGACGTGGGCGTTGCCGGTGCGGCACTGAAAGCACTTGCCGCAGGTGACGTGCGATTCCGCCGCGACGCGGTCGCCGACCCGCACCGTCGTCACGCCCTTGCCCAACGTCACGACCTCGCCGTACATCTCGTGGCCGAGGATGCGCGGCGGCTTGATGCGGCCCTGCGCCCAGGCGTCCCACTGGTAGATGTGGCTGTCCGTGCCGCACATCGACGAGGCCTTGACGGCCAGGACCACTTCCCCGTCGCCCGGCGTCGGGTCGGGGGCCGTCCGCAGCTCCAGGCCGGGAGCGGGGACGGCTTTCATCACGCATTGCATTCCGGCTTCTCTGTGGCCTCGGGTCGCGCGGGCGAATTCTTGCATTATACGAACCATCCGCACGGGCGGGCGGTGCGGCAGGAGGCTTGACGCCTGAGCACCCATCATTCCGGCGCCGAGTCCGTTCGAGGGACGCGGCGCTCGTCGGAGGCAGCGAACCGCTGGAGTCGCTGCTCGCAGGACGCCAGCTGCTCCGCCGTCCGCCGCAGCTCCTCTTCGAGCCGCCTGCGGTCGGTAATGTCCTCGAAGGACGCCGCCACGCCGGCGAGCGTCGTGCCGTCGGCCTGGAACAGCGGCTGCGCGTTGACCGTGATCCACGTCAGCGTCCCGTCCGGCTTGTGGACGCCCATGACCTTGTCCGTGCAGGGCCGGCCCGTGCGCAGCGTGACCATCGCCGGGTTTTCGCCGGGGACGGGGCGCCGTCCCCGCGGACGGCCCGCCAGCGTGCGTCCTGCGGCGTAAGGCCCATCAGCTGCTCGGTGGACAACCCCAGGATGCGCTCGGCGGCCGCGTTACAGGAGAGGAAGCCGCCGTGAGCGTCGAGCAGCAGAATGCCGTCTTGCATGGCGGCAATGACCGAGCGGTAGCGCTCCTCGCTTTCGCGGAGGGCTTCCTCGGCGTTCTTCCGGTCGGTGATGTCCTCGTGGGAGCCGGCCATGCGGTAGACGCGGCCGGTCGCGTCGCGCAGGACGAACGCCCGGCTGCGAATCCAGCGGTACGAGCCGTCCTTGTGGCGCATCCGAAACTCCACCCAGGACAGCGACTCCCGGCTCTTGAAGTGGGCGCGCAGCTCGGCCCGGACGCGCTCCAGGTCGTCGGGATGAAGCCGTCTGGTCCACTCCTCGCTCCGGTCGGGCATTTCATGGTCCTCATGGCCGAGCATGGCCTTGTAGCGCGGCGAGTAGTAGACCGCGTCGGTGGTCAGGTCCCAGTCCCACAGGCCGTCCTGGGACCCTGCCACTGCCAGCTCGAACCGCTCCCGGCTCTTGCGCAGCTCCTCCTCCGCGAGCTTGCGTTCGGTGACATCCCAGCCGATGGCCTGAATGCCCGTGACCGTTCCATCGGCGGCGCGGATGGGCGTTTTCAGCGTGTGACAGTAGCGCCGGCCTACGACCCAATGGACTTGCTCGACGTCCTCGAACAGCCGCCCCGTATCCATGACCCACTGGTCATCTTGGCGGAACTTCTCGGCCATTTCCTTCGGATAGATGTCGAAGCCGGTCATGCCCAGAAGCTGTTCGAGCGACCAGCCGACGAGTTCGCAGAAGCGGTGGTTGGCGAAAGTGAACCGGCCTTCACGGTCCTTGCGGCAGACCGCGCACGGCAGCGTTTCCACCAGGGAGTGGTACAGCGCCTCCGACTCCCGCAGCGCCTCTTCGGCCTTTCGCCGCTCGAACTCCTGCCAGCCCTGGACCTCCTGCGCAACTCCGCGGCGGCGGACGGGCGGTCCTCCGGCCGCTTGGCCAGCGCCCGCAGACACAGCGCCTCCAGCGCCGGCGGCACGTCCGGCCAGAATTGACGGGGAGGCGCGGGTTCCTCCTCACGGACCCGTCGCAGCACCTCTTCCGTGCTGGAGCCGGTGAACGGAGGCTCGCCGGTGAGAATCTCGTAGAGGATCGCGCCAGCCCGTAGACGTCGGTGCGTCGGTCGATCAGGTCGAGTCGGCCGTCGGACTGCTCCGGGGCCATGTAGGCCGGCGTCCCCAGCGCCTGACCTTGCACCGTATAGCCGCTGTCGGCGCCGCCGTCGTTGAGGACGACCATCGACGCTTCCGGCGCGTCCTCGGGCCGGCCGACCAGCTTGGCCAGGCCCCAGTCCAGCACGACGGCCTCGCCGAAATCGCCCAGGATCACGTTCTGGCCCTTGAGGTCGCGGTGGATGACCCCGCGGGAGTGCGCGTAGGCCACGGTGTTGCAGACCGTGACGAAGGCGTTCAGCAGTACCGGCAGGTCGAGCGCGTCGGCCTGGCCCGCCGCCCGCTTCCGGTGGTAGGCCCGGGCCGCCTCGCTCAAGGTGCGGCCCTTGAGGAAGCGCATGGTGTAGAACGGCTGGCCGCCGTCCCCCACGCCGAACAGGTCATACACCGGAACGATACCGGGGTGTTCCAGCTGGCCGGTGATCCGCGCCTCCTGGAGAAAGCGCGCCCCGAGCGTGGCGTGCCCGGCACGCTCGGGGCGCAGCTCCTTGAGGGCCACGTCGCGGCCGAGATCGTTGTCGTGGGCCAGCCAGGCGCGGCCGATGCCGCCGGTAGCGTGCAAGCGGAGTCGGGCGTAACGCTGGCGCGGCCCGGGTACGTGGTCCACCGTGGCGGCCTGGTGTGCGGCCTCCGCCTGCACGGGCAACCCGGCGAGCGTGCGCCGAATGTCGTGGTCTCCCAGGGCCGCCAGGGAGCGTTTGACATCGTCGGGGATGGCCGCCAGGCTGGCCCGGGGATCGCCGCCGTGCTTGTGCAGTTTGCGCCGAGCAGGTAGTCCACGTGTGCCTTGTCGTCCGGCACGATCCAGCCGCGTTCGACGAGCAGGTCGGCCATCGGCATGTCCTTGCGGCTGGTCCAGAGCAGGCAGGCTTCGATGAACTGGTTGGGTTCGATCAAATCGGCCTGCAAGGCCAGCACGCCGAACAACAGATTACGATCGGTGTCCATGGGGCCTCCAGGCATGACGGCCGACGACGCGGAGGTGCGTGGAATATAGCAGAAATCGCGGCCCCGGCGCAACGCCCATCGTGCGCCCCTGCTCTTGGCAAGGTCGGATCACGGGCTGGCAAGTGAAACAAGACCCGGCTCGCCTCTTGCCTTCGGCGGGCGCTCTGGTATGCTGCCGCGTTGCATCGGTGACGTTCTCACGATTCGCTCCTGGAGGCTCGACGCCGTGAAGAAACCTCTCTTGTTCGCCGGCCTCGCCGCACTGGCGACGGCCCTCGTCTGCCTGGCGCCGCCGACGCGCGGGGCCGACAAGAAGCCGTACCCCCCCTTCGGCACGATCGAACGCAAGGACGCGGGCCTCGACAAGCTGCTCGCGCCGGACGCCTACCTCGAAAACCTGGCCGAGGGCTGGGACTGGGCGGAAGGCCCCGTCTGGATCAAGGACGGCGGCTTCCTGCTCTGCTCCGACATCCCGAAAAACAGCATCATCAAATGGAGCGACGCCGACGGCAAAAGCGTCTTCCTCCACCCCAGCGGATCGGAAAAGGACCAGCCCGACCTGCGGGAGTCGGGATCGAACGGCCTGGTGATGGCGCCGGACGGCCAGCTGGTGCTGATGGAACACGGCGACCGCCGCGTGACGAAGCTCGACCTCAAGACGAAGAAGAAGACCGTCCTGTGCGACCACACGCCCGACGGCAAGCGCTTCAACAGCCCCAACGACGGTTGCTTCAAGTCGAACGGCGATCTCTACTTTACCGACCCGCCTTATGGCCTGGCCAAGAAGGAGCGCAAGCCCGGCGAGCCGGAGTTCCCCGGCATGGAGATGGATTACAGCGGCGTCTGGCGCCTGTCGAAGGACGGCAAGGTGACGCTGATGACGAAGGAAATGACCAAGCCGAACGGCATCGCCTTTTCGCCGGACGAGAAGACGCTTTACGTCTCCAATTCCGACCCGAAAATGGCGGTCTGGATGGCGTTCGAGGTGAACGGCGACGGGACGCTGAGCAAGGGCCACGTCTTCTACGACGCGACGGAATTCCACAAGGACCTGGACGACGGACATCGCGGGCTGCCGGACGGCATGAAGCTGGACAAGGACGGCGACATCTTCGGCGCCGGGCCTGGCGGCATCCTGGTGTTCTCGCCGGACGCGAAGCTGCTGGGCGTGATCGCCACCGGCGTCCGCACGTCCAACTGCAACTGGGGCGACGACGGCTCGACGCTGTACGTCACTGCCAACGACCACCTGACCCGGATCAAGACGAAGACGAAGGGGAATGGGTGGAAATAACGGCTTGATGGGGGCGAGCGGCCGGCGTGAGCCGGCTGATGAATCTTCATCAGCCGGCTCACGCCGGCCGCTCGTCGATTGGCGTTGCCCAGTTGTCCAGGATGGATTATGGCGCTTCCTTGCGCGGGGACGGGCGTCGCCGTCCTCCCCAACATCCTTCAACGCAGGAAGCCATCCATGCCGATTCGTCTGCCATCCGTCCGCCGAGCTTCGGCGGCGTTGCTGCTCCTGGGGCTGCTGGCCCTGCCGCTGCGGGCCGCGCCGCCGACCGATGACGCGCATCTGACGAGGGTGACTTACCAGATCGCCGATATCGTCGTGCCGCCTTCGGGCGCGGCCGTCTTCTACGGCGGCCTTAAAGGCGACTCGCCGAGCGCAACACAGGAAAAGCATCTCATCCAACTCATCACCAGCACCGTGGAACCGAAAAGCTGGAGCGCAAAGGGCGGCCGCGGGACCATTGATTACCACCCGCTCACGATGGGCCTGGTGGTCCTCCAGACGCCCGACGTTCAGGAGCAAGTCGCCGACCTGCTAAACAGCCTGCGCTGTGAGCAGAACACACAGGTGTCGTTGGAAGTGCGTTTCATCACAGCGGACGAAGGCCTGATCGAGCGCCTGGGCCTGGAAGG
>CAWGKE010000005.1:0-81745 GCA_963823075.1 uncultured Planctomycetaceae bacterium | reverse complement strand
AGTCGGATGTTGACTGGCTGTCAGGAAGGCATGGGCCAGTTCCTCGCCTAACACCACAACGGCCCAAGGGTCTTTGCCGGGAAGATCGAGTATCCTCAACAAATCACACCAAAGCAGGCAGCCTTTGGGGCCAGCCATCGCAACGGGCCACTTGTTGTTGATCCGAGCGCCCAGGATGACCTTGGGATAGTAGCGATAGACCCTGTGGTGGTGTTCGAGGATCACCGTCCGGGCGGGAAGCGGAATCCTCTGCCACGCTTCTTTCAGTAGGCCGAGAAAGTGCCTGTCCTGCTCCTCGGTTCCGCCTTGTGAAACGAACAGCACGAATTCGCCGGGAAGAAGTTCGACTGGACCAGTCATCGGCTACGCTCCATGCGCAACGCACCTTGCAGTGTGCTTTCGGTTTAGCTTCGGGGCGAGGGCAACGAACAGGTCATATTCGGCACAGCGGACGCACGGCCTCTCGACTTGCCAGCCCAGGAACAGATTGAGTGGGTTGATCCGGTTCTCACGGCAATACTCCCACAGCCTGATCCCGCCGCTGTGGTGGCCGGTCTGGTCGCCCCAAAAGCCGAGCATGTCGGCGATGAGGTCGCCGATCCGGGTGATGAACCGATCCGATTGGCCGGTGTTGCCGCCGACGTACAGCACGTCGTCCGTGTTCGATGGCTCCCCTCGCCACGCCAGACTCGAAACGACGTACACGCCTCCTCTCTCCGGGGGCCACACTTGGTCATCATCGACGGCCTTCTCCAGATAGTCTTGAAGGCGGAAAGGTCCGACCCAGGATGCCACGGGTGGTCGTCATGGTTGATTACCTGCTCGTGTTGTCCGCTACATATAGAACTTGTACTTCGGCTGCGGCTCCCGGTCGGCAGGCACTTCCCGCAACACGTCGCCGACCAGCCGGGAGAAACGCAGCGTGATCGGCTCAAGCCCGCCGACGTTCGCCGAGTTCCAGTTCATCTTTGTCAAGACCATCACTTCCCGCAGCAAGTCCGCCTTCGTCGTGTCGCCTACATGGTCGGCGACCTGGAGCGGCGACGGGACGTGGCCGTGCGGGTACTTCCCCAGCGCCGGCAGGTAGCCGGTCGTGTAGAGGTAGCTCACCGCCCCGACCGAGAACAACGTACCTCGTAGCGGCGGGTACTGCCCCGCCCGCAGCAGTCGAGAACCGCTGGTTGGCGACAGTGACACCAGGTCGTAAAGGCAACCACGCTTCTTCAGCGCCCCCTCAAACCCCGACCGCTCCAGCGCCTTATACCGACTGGTCTTGTGGATCACCACCCGCTTCGGCAGTTGCTTCTGCTCGTCCTGGTAACGCTTCATCACCATCTCGATCAGGCTCTCGGCCATGTCCGCCGTCAGGTGCGGCGACTTCCCCTTCCGGTCGTCCCAATGGAAGCGGTGGCCCCGCAGCACCAGCCCTTCGCCGTTCTCGTCGAACGCCTGAACCACGCTGGTCCGCAGCGTTGAACTCTCCCCCAGCGGGCGGAAGAAGCTGACGCCGATGAAGCAACTGCTGGGCGGCAGGGCGGTCGGTCCCCACGGCAGGCCGTCGATCTTGAAGTACAGGCCGGTGAAGAGATTCCAGGCGACCACCGAAGGATGGTCCAGGTCACGGCTGCTGTCGGTCAGGCCGGTCGTCGAATCGAGGAGGATTTGCGTGGGCTTCTGGTAGTTCATCGCCATCGCCTTGAACGCCCGCCGCAGGTCACGGTGGACGTGGCCGACGCCCTTCTCCACATAGTCCACGGCCCGGCAGCGCTGGTACAAGTCGGTGGGCAGCGCCAGCACGACGTAATCGAGCGGGTGGTCCCTCTGCGTCAGCAATCGCAACTTCAGTTCCAGGATGAGGAGCAGCTTCTCGAACCGCTCCCGGCTGCGCTTGATGCCGAGGATGTCCTGGTGTTCGGAGCGGGTGATGAGTTCGACCAACTTGTTGTCGTACAGAAGGTCGCAGCGGAAGCCCCGATCCGCCCGGCAGCCGGGGAATGGGGCGTGGCCGTCATCGCCGTCCACTCCGTAGCTGGTCTGGTCGTAGTAGCGGCGGGCGAGGTCAACTGACTCGCTCGTGCCGATGAAGCCGACGTGAACCTCCCGCTTGTGGCGGCGTGTTCCCAGCGACCGTGGCCCGTACAAAGGGATGCCGGTCTTCGGGTCTACATGCTCATGGTCCTCGGCGAACAGCAAGCCTGGCTCGTCCACCCAGCCTGCCGTCAGACGGGGTTGGTCGAGTTCCAGCGGGGCGACCTTGTAGCTGTCAGTTCTCTGCGTCTGCTTCCGGGCCATCGTCATCCTCCATATCGAGGCCGTCCCCCGCCAGGGCGTCGTCGTACTCGGAGCGGGAGAACAGGTCCATCTCGTAGGTCGTGTTTGTGAACGGCTTGCTGTCGCCGGGGATGCCGGGCCACTCCACGTCGAAAGTCAGCATCTCGGTGTCGATGACGGCGGACTGGTCGCCGAAGTTCAGCACGATCTTCTGGTTGCCGCCCGACAGGAAGTCCCGCCAGAAGTTCACTTCGCCCAGGTACACGTCGTTCCACATCCGGGCCTTTTGCTCGTGACCCGCCTGCCGACTTGCTTGGGCGGCAGCGGCGTCACGCCGTCCGAGGTCAGGTGGCGCTCCGGGCGGATACTCAAACACCACTGGCGCTTGTCCGTCCGCAGGAAGGACAGCCCGGCAGCCAAGTGCCACCAGTAATTCTTCACCAGGCCGGTGGCCTTGGTCTTGGGCTGCCAGACGACATTCCTCTTCAGCCGGCTCTTGGCGTTCAGCGGTCGATACTGCTCCTGCCGGGCCTTGCCAGCCGTCAGGGCGTCGAAGAAGAACCGCTTGTGGGCCGGGTCGAACCGGACCCGCTTGCGGGCGGTGAACTTGTAGAGGCCACGGTTCAGGAGCGTGACAAAGCGGCGGTGGCCCTCCGGGTCGTCCCACCACTGCTCGGAGCGGATCGCCTCGACGCCCTTCTGGTTGATGACATCCCGGAACGGCCCCTTGGGGTCTTTCAGGTTGTGGAAACTGAACAGCTTGCCGTCCCGAAGAATGAAGCGGACGAGTTGGGCGTCCCCGTCAGGAAACTTGATACGCTCCTTCACCTGGTCGTCCTGGCCCTCGTGGAAGGCACACGGGGCAGCGAAGACGGCGGCGGGCAGATGCGTGACGCCCAGGAGGGAACTGTGGATGACTTCACAGGCGAGCGTGATCGGCGAGGCCGGGACCGGGCCGCTTGTTGCCCGGCGAATGCGGCCCTCGTGGTCCTCCTTGATCCGGCGCAGGACCGAGACGCTGTAGGTTCGGGGCTGGGCGTCGATGATCGTGTGGTGGTCGCCGCAGAGCATGACCAGGTTGGTGTGCTTGTCTCGGTCCTCGTCGGACATCGGCGAGACGCCCCGTGGACCCTGGCGGCTGTCGGCGATGATGTGGGCCATCTCGCCCAGGAAGGCGGCATCGTCAGCGGCGTTGGCCGGTTCGAGGAGCCGCTTGTTGCAACCGGGGAAGGCGCAGACGCCACCAGAGAGGGCGATCAGCGCCTTCATCTCTTTGTCGGGAATGTTTCTGCTCATCGTTGCCTAGCTCCATCATGACACGTCGGTTTCACCGAACACATCAACGTGGCGGTGGCAGACTATCCACAAGCCCGCCCAATTCGCTGGCACACCGTTCCAGGTTCTCTGCGGCTTTTTGCCGCCGCCCCATTCCACCTGCATACTCAAGGGTCACACCGATCAGGTGAAGGTGTCGCCCGATCTCCGATAAGCGGGCTGCCAGCCCAGGCTGAATGGGGTCGAGGTCGAACTGCCCATACCGGCACAGGTCCAGGCCGAGCGAGTTGGCCGTCTCGCAGGCTTCGTCCACCCCACCTGGACGTTGGAACTGCGTGGGGAGCCTGGACACGAGGTTGTCAAGCTGCCGCCGCATCTCGTACAGACGCCGGTGGACGCCGTTGAGGTTATCCCGATTCAGCGCACGGTCATCCACGAATTCCTTCTTCAAAGCGGTCGCCAACTCGACCGCTCTCGTGACCAGCCCGACGTACTGATCGTGGTTCTCCCGGCCCATGTACCGGGTAAAGTGAATGGCCGCTTCGATGGCGCTGGCAGCGTCGTCGAGACGTTGGTTGAGGTTCAGACGTGCCGCTGGCTCCTGGCAGGCCATCGCACGCAGGTCGCCAGCCACGCCCCCGATGATGGCCCGCAGCACTTCGGAGCCGGGCTTGATCGGCCTGTCCTCGACCTCGCCGCCGAAGATGATGACAAGGATCAACTTCTCGACCATCTGGTTGACGAACTCCGTCAGTGCAGGATCGCTGGCCGACAGGATGGCGGTGATGGCGTGCTTCAGCCTGCCGACGAGTTGCTTCCGCTGCTCGGCCCGGAGCGCCTGCCACGTCGCTGCATCCGACACGCCAGCCTTCGGGGGCAACTCGTAGGTGGCGACATTGCGCCCCCGGATGTCGAAGGGCAAGTCCTCGACCCGCCCCGTGACCAGGTTGTGGACGCAGACCACCTTGCCCTCTCCCAGCTTGCTCAAGGCGTAGCCGAGTTCTACCAGGACGTTCGGGTTGGGTGTGCGCCGGCCAGGGGCGGCGTCGTTGACAAAAGATACGTCCGCCACGAACACGTCCGCCTCGACAATCTTCCCGAAGATCGTGTTGGCGATGTCCGCAGAACCGGGAACTCCCTGCGTATCACGGTCGATCACCGGGTCCAACCGTAACGAGTTGTCTTTGCGGATTTCCTTGATGGCCCGTTCAAGACAGTCCTCGATGAAGTTGCGGTTAGCCCCGGCGTCGGTCCATGACTGCCACGAGTAAAACACGACTTGCTGCGCCATGCGATCACTCCATCGGTTTATCTCGGTTTCAATGTCTCAGGCAAGCAGGGAATTCAGCTTCTTGAACGCCTCCTCGAAACGGTCGAACGCCACTGCGGGGATGGCCTTCTTTAGCGTGGCGACGTTTTCGACGAAGAAGCGAGCAGGCCGGAAGTGGGCGAACTGCGCCGTCCCCTTGAGCGGGTTGGCCTTGAAGAACGATTCCAGCCGCACGACGATCCGGGGGCTGCCCGTCTTCACGTCCCTTTCCGCCACCTTCTTGTTCACTTCGTTGGCGTATTCCCCGTTGACCAGCTTCAGGTAGAAAGCCACGTCGAACATATCCTCGATGTCGGCCTCGGCGTTGCCCACGAACTCGGCATAGGTCAGGACGTTTTTCTTCTGGAGCAGTTTCCTCTTGTACAGGTTTTCGATGGTCTGCTGGTCCTTTTTCTGGAAGTCGATCAGCGTGGCGATGGTCAGCCGCTTCTGCGCCCCCAGCAGGGCGGCGAATGTGGACACCTTCTCCGACCCGCCGACCGGCGTGATCGTCCAGCGCCGGTCCAGCCCTTGGCGACCAGCCTCCTCCAACAAGCCGCTGATGGTCTGGAGGTAGAGCAGGTCTGACACGCCTTCCACGATGAGGCAATTCGGGCCGACGAACAGCGTTTGGGCGATGTCGTACCCCAGCGCACCCTGGAGCGGGAACAGGCTTCCTTCACCGGCGTCCAGTACCTCCTTGAAGACCTTCGTGCCGGCCTGTTCGGGCGGCAGCGGCTCCTTGCTGTCAATGCTCTTGTCCTCGACGATCCGCACCTGGTCGAAGCGCCGGGCGTCGATCATGAAGGGCGAGTGCGTGGTGTAGATTACCTGATGGTGAGGGGCCAGTTCCACGTCCATGTAGCGCAACAGATCGCCCTGGGCCTTTGCGTGTAGAAATAGCCCCGGCTCGTCGAGCAACAGGAGCAGCGGCTCCTTCGTCTTCTTCTGCTGGGAGAACCAGGCCAGAAACGAGAAGAACCACAGGAAGCCCTTGGACCGGCTGCCGAGTTGCGTGCTGACCCGGTGAACCATGTCGTCCACACGGCCCCACAGGTTGTTGCCGCTGCGCATCTCTTCAGGGTCGCCGGGCCGAGCCGCCCGCACGTCGAACTTGACCTGAAGGTGCTGGTTTTGCGACCAGAATCTCAGGATTTGCTTGGACAGGTGGTTCGACGCACCCTCCAGCTTGGCGACGAGT
Organism: uncultured Planctomycetaceae bacterium; assembly: GCA_963823075.1. Lineage (GTDB taxonomy): Bacteria > Planctomycetota > Planctomycetia > Gemmatales > Gemmataceae > UBA4732. The sequence goes on along the minus strand of CAWGKE010000005.1, from coordinate 75,689 downwards.
TCTTCCGTCCGCTGCGGGTTGATTAACTCGTCCAGTTTGAGCCTCGCCAAGTCGATCAGGCCCAACATCGGGCGGTCGGAATCCCGGAGTTGTTGGGCGCTCTGGCGCTTTTTCAACTCCTCGATGTTGACGTGGCCCTCCATCTGGTAATACTCGTCGAAGTAGAGGAACTTCGGCCAGTGGCTTTTCAGGTTGTGTGTCCAGATGTAGAAGCCGAAGTCGCCCAGGAGGATTGCCGTCAGCAATCCCTTCAGCTTCTTCGCCGCCTCGGACTCGGCCAGGAGATCGGCTTCGTGGACGGCCTTCTTCTTGGCGTCCGGGTCCGACACGGCATCGGCAGCCGTTTTCGCCGTCGTGTAGTTCTCTTGCCGCTTTTGGCCGTCAGCGTCGAGGTAGTCCTTCAGCGCCTTGAGGTCATTGCAGGCCAGGGCATCCTTGGCGACTTCATCCGGGAGTTTGTGGCCCTGGACCAGCCCCTTCACAGCAGCCCCCTGGTCTGCCTCGACCTCGACGTGAAGTTTGTCGTCGTAGCCCTTCGACACCTGGATGGTCGGCTTGGTAAGCACGCCATTGCCGTAGATCGCTTCGACCGCCTTGATTTCATCAGGGTCAAGCGTGTACTCGGCCCGGACGATGATGGCGGGCTTGATCTCGTTGCTCTCGACCTGTTGGCGGTACTCTTCGACCTCGGCACGAGGGTACTCATCGGTCACGTCGAACTTGGAGTGTTCCGGGACGACGGGATTCAGTTTGTAGAGCGCCTGAAGGATCGCAGTTTTGCCCGATTCGTTCTTCCCGACTAGGCAAGTGATCTGCCCGACCTCGAAGGGCTTCGAGTGACGAATCGACTTGAAATCCTTGATCTCGACGTTGGATAGCCTCATGATGCCGCCTCCTTCGATTCGCCGGACCCTACGACTGTGTTGATCTCTGAAGTTGCTTCGCCGGGGCCGGTGACGCCGACGAAGGCGAAGCGCCTGTAGAACTCCAAGTACCAGAACGACGAGTGGCGATCCGGGTCCAGGACGCAGTAGCGGACCTCGAAAGTATCTTCGCCGATGACACGCCCCTGTAGCTGTGGGATGTACTGGATAAACTCAACCGCCTCCTTGTCGTTTTTGTGCTGCTCGACGTACTGCGAGAACAGCATGGATCGGGTGTAATCGCCCAAAGGCAGCAACGTCTTCGTGAACTCGAAATACAGGCCACGGATCATCCGGTTGACGGTGCGGATTAGCCTGCTCGTGTCCAGTGTGAATTCAAACGAGTTCGCCAGATACAAGCCACCTGGAGAGTAGACTTCGACGGCCTTGACCTTGGCAAAGAAGGGCGTCCAGATGTTGCGCCCCTCTTTCCGCTTCATGGAGCGCAGCCGCTTCTCGACGACACCTTTCCCGTCGTTGGATTCCGAAGCCGGCCAATCCAGGGCAAGGTTCAAGAAGTAGTCGTCGTCACCACTGAAGCCGTTGTTGCACTTCAAACAAGCCGGCACTGTGATGAGGTTAGAGGGTCGGGGTTCCCGAAATAGCCCTTTCGGCGGAACGTGGTCGTTCGTTTCCTTCGGGTTCGTCTGGCAGTAGATGCACACCTGCATGTTCTCCTCCAAGCGCCCTAGCCTCTGTTCTGCTGGGTTCGCCTCGGTCAGCCCTGGCGAAACGGGGCTGCGGGTCCGCTCGTCCGGTCAGACCGTGTACTGCTTCCACGGGATCGCCGAGAGCGGCACGCTCGCCAGGAACCTGGCGATGTCCTGGCGACCGAAGTAGGTCGGCGTGCCTCGTGCGTCCTGCGCCATCAGCACAATCGGCACGCCGGGAAAGGCCGGCTGGAAGGCGGCGATGGCCCGGCCCGCCTCGGTGCTGCTGTCGATGACGTGCTTCTTGACGATTACGACGGCGAACGTGACGCCCTGTTCCCGGATCACTGCGCCCTGGAAAGTCATCGCACCCTCTTATCTGACCGGGTTTTACGGCACGAGGTTCGGAGCCGTCCGGTCGGGACGGGCCTCGCCCGGCGCACGGAGCGACAAGCGGCGGCGACCGTCAATAGTGTGTACGCTACTGTTCGCTATACAAGAAGTCAAGAGGATTGCCTGTTGCTTCCGACCGGCCCAGGCTGTAGACTACCTCTTTGTTGCGAACGACCTTCATCTGCCCGTCGAGGCAAACAGCGATGGCCGGCGTCGGCGAACGAATAAAGGCACGGCGAGCCGAGCTAGGCTGGACCCAGGACCAGTTGGCCCAAAAAGCAGGGATTTCCAAGAGTTTTCTATCCGATTTGGAGAACGGCAAGCGAAGCGTAGGGGCTGAAAACCTGCTCGACATCGCCCGTGCCTTGGGCGTGTCCATCGACTTCTTGATGACCGGGGAAGCGAGCGAGAAGCCCGTAACCGAAGTCCAGTTTCCGGCCACGCTCGCCAGGTTCGCCGCAGAAGAAGGGCTTTCTTTCCGACAAACCTTGATGCTGATGGACATGCACAAGCAAATCTTGGCTCATCGCAGCGCCAAGAAGAAGGACGCCCTGGAGTCGGTGGACTGGCGGAAGTTTTACGAGAGCGTCAAAGAGTTCCTGGAGGATGAATGAGTCGGCTCGAACACGCCACTGAAATCGCCGACCTCGCCGCTGAACTCGGCCTGGCCGGGGCTGCCAACCCCGTCGAGGCGATCCTGCGCCATTGCCATCGCCGGATCGACGGCTGGGTGGCCGAGGCCCGTGGCGTGACCACCATCGGCCAACTTGAAGCCCTCGTGACGCAGCGCCTTCAGATGGTCTTCGAGGAAATTCGGTCGGACGCCGACTTCGACCGCATCACCGACAAGTACGCCAGAGGTAAAAGGGATTTCGTCTTCGCCGCCATGCGGACCAAGTTCGACGACGCCGAAAACCTGACCTTCGGGGCGCTGGTGCGGCGGAACGTCGGCGACGACGCCCCGGATCGGTTCGTGGCCGTGATCGACTGCCGGGGCGGCAAACTGGCCCGGCGCTTTTTCACCAGATGGCACGAGATCGCTCACCGCCTGACGACGCACGCCGACCAGGGCGCTGCGGAGCCGGCCTACCGCTCCGAGCATGACCCCATCGAGAGGATGATGGACGAGATCGCCGGCCACGTCGGCTTCTACGGGCCTTTCTTCGAGCCGGTGTTCCGTGCGGCGCACGCCAGCAAGGCGCTGCTGACGTTCGAGACGGTGAAGGCGGTCCTGGACGGCGGCTTCCCGGAGGCCAGCTTCCAGGCCACGCTGAACGCCTGCGCCAAGCGGCTGCCGACGCCGGTGATGTACCTGGAAGCCGCCATCGCCTACAAAAAGGCAGTCAAGAAGCGGGTCGAGGACGATTCGCCGGGCCTGTTCGGGAAGGAAGAGCCACCGGAAGGGCAACTGCGGGCGGCGACGGTGGTGATGAACGATGCGGCCCACCAGGAGAAGTTCGTGATCCCGACGAACATGCGAGTGCCGGAAGCGTCGGTGATCCATCGCCTGTTCATGGATGAGTCGGCCAGCGAGGGGGCGTGCAGGGAAGACCTGGACTGGTGGGAGTCCCAGGGCAAGAAGCAGCCGGGGCGAGCCGTCGCCGTCGAGGCCCGCAGGGTGGCCGACCGGGTGATCGCCATCGTGCAGCCGGTCGAGCCGGTGCGTCAGAAGGCCAAGCGGCCCGAACCGAAGTCGCTGTTCGCAGAGTGACGAAACATGGCTCATCTGAGCAAGTGAAAGGAGAACCCCGACACAGTTCTGAGACGTAGGCATGGGATGGCGTATGCCCGTGTCTTCGGAATTTAGCATCCGGCTGAGATGCCGGAAGTCCTTTGACGGGGAATGCCTGCACGCAGCAGGTTGCCTCACGGGGCTAGGTGCTTCCCTTCGTAGACGCAGGGATGACACGCTAACGTACTGGCTGCCGCCAGTTCCGGGCAAGGGCATGTCCGGGCAGCCAGAGGTCTACCGACCCATTGCAGATGGGAAGATAGTCTGCACGTTCCCAGCCTCGTACCTCGACAGCACGGGACTGGCGTAAAGTCAACAAGGGACAAACTATGATCCCTGCCTGCGGGCGGGGATCAATCCACCTTGTCCGTTCGGGGACATGCCATCGGTTGATGGCCCAGGTTCAATTCCTGGCAGGGTGGCTCGTGATTGAGGTCACTTAGCGTAGGGCAGAACATTGTTCGAGTAAGTCGTTCTCAACGGTTGCCAACATGAACCACCTGAAGATGATCGAGAAGGAGGCACTGAAGCAATCCCTACGAACGAGGGCGGGATACAAGTACGATCAGGCGGATTACCTGATCGACCAGGCCAGCTACCTGTTCCCTCTTGCGATTTACGATGAGCAGGTCTTCAGAAACCTCATTCCTTCAACCTGGGTTTTCGCCGAGAACGAGCGCCCCCGAACTCTGGAGCGCCTGGTGAGCGAGTTGCGTGGTCGGAGCCTGACCTGGGGTCAAGTGGCTGCCAAGCCACCAGTTCAGAAGGCCGAGTGGTATCAGCGAGTGCAGGCGCTTTACGACGAGTTTAATTGGGACCGTATGGGACCAGTGTTTGTGACACCCGTAAAAGGTTGGCGTCGGAATGGGCGAATCGAAGGAGATGAACTTGAGCCATCGCCGACCGCTTCGTTCTCCATTGTGAGCGGCCTGCACTGCTCGTTGGCAGCGATGACCCGGATGGAGGAGAAGTCCACGGCCTTTCGTCCCATAGAAGCGGTTCTGGTGTTGCCGAGAGTGGCTTACTGATCGAATGCCCAAGCAGATGACCACCGCAAGAGTTGACACTTGAGCGGGCCATAGCTGAGAAAAGGATCATGACTGAAGTGGCGGAAGTGCGATACAAGGCCGACATCACCGCTGGGGCGCTGAAAGTGCCGGAAAGCCGGGTCATCGCTGGCCTGCTCCTGTGTGGCGTCGATGCCGAGGGCTGGAAGGACGCCATCGTGAAGCAGAACGTCCTCAAGGCCCGTAGCCCGGCGACCGCCACCCGTCTCACCAAGTTAATTCGGGGCCGGCTGGAAACGATGGGGCCGGACCTGTGGAAGCTGGTGCGTGACGGCAAGGGCAGCGTGGCAACACACGCAGTCCTCGCCGCCGCCGTCAAGCACAGCCCGTTGCTCGGCGACTTCCTCGATCTGGTCGTCGGCGAGCAATACAGGCTGTATGCCAAGGCGCTGTCGAACAGGCTGTGGGACGGCTACCTCGACGGCTGCCGTGAGCGAGACACGGACCTGCCGCAGTGGAGTGATTCGACCCGCAAGCGCCTGCGGTCATCGGTGTTTCAGACACTCGCCCAGGCGGGCTACATCGAGAACACTCGCTCGCTGAAGCTGCAAACCGTCCACGTCGCCGATCAGGTTCTTCGTTACCTGAAGGCCCACGACGAGGAGTACGTCCTTCGCTGTATCCAGGTGGCCCCATGACTGACGCCTTGCACGAGCGCCTGAACAAAGTTCTGCCGAGGGTCATCTCCGACGACTTCCTCAGCGGGAGCGGCATCGGCAACGAGATCGCCTTCTACATCTTCGACTACCCGCCCGAAGACGAACTGCGGGTGCGGGACTACCTCCGCATCCTTCTGGATCACATCCCGAAGCAGAAGCCCGGCCTGCGGGTCCAGCACGTCAACTTGTTCGACTTCGTGCTGGACTACCTGAAGCGGCGCAACCTGCTCGACAAGGCGATCCAGATGCAGAAGGACAAGGGCGACGAGGCGTTGAAGAAGGCGCTCGCCGGCCCCCTGCACGAAACCAAGCTGGCCGGCTATTTCGCCGAGGTCGTTCGCCCCGACCAGCACGATCTCGTCATCGTGTCGGGCGTGGGGAGCATCTGGCCGCTGCTCCGGTCGCACGCCCTGCTGAACAACCTGCACTCGGTCATGGGGCAGACGCCACTCGTGATGTTCTACCCAGGACGCTACGACGGCCAGTCGCTTCGGCTGTTCGGCAAACTGAAAAACACCAACTACTACCGAGCATTCAAGCTGGTCCCGTGAGGTCGCCAATGAAGATCAAGAGCCTCTTTGAGCGAGACATCTTCCGGCCCATCAACGGCGTCGTGAAGGCCGACCAGTTGGACGAATCCTCCGTCTGGCAGGAGTTGGATGAGTTCGTCATTACCAAGGAACTCGACCAGCACGTTCGCAAGTTCATCTCCTGGTATCTGGAGGCCGTGGACCAGGGGAAGAACCCCGACCCAAGCGGGAAGATGGGCGTCTGGATTTCGGGGTTCTTCGGCTCCGGGAAATCGCACTTTCTGAAGGTGCTGTCGTACCTGCTGCGCAACGGGACGCACGCCCACGACGGCCAGAGCAAGCAGGCCGTCGAGTTCTTCGAGGTCAAGGTCAAGGATGCCATGCTCTTCGGCGACATCAAGCGGGCCGTCGCCGCCAACACGGATGTCGTGCTGTTCAACATCGACAGCAAGGCCGACCACCGCACGGGTCGTGACCTGATCCTGCGAGTCTTCCTCAAAGTCCTGAACGAGTTGCAGGGCTATAGCGGCGACCATCCCCACATCGCCCACATGGAACGCTATTTGGCGGGCCGTGGAAAACTCGTAATCGTTCAACGCTACGAGAGCAGTGAGGGGCAGGGTTGGCCGGTGCGATGGGCGAGGACAGCCTCATGCAGGTAATCCAGGACATTCTTCGCCTGCAACCGCCGGGTTTGCACCACGGTCAGAATCCGCTCGACGAAGCGACAGCCGTTCCCACTCCAGCAGCCGAAACTCCGCCTGCGCCACAGCACCGCCCGACGCAGCAGTCGTTCCACGTGGTTGTTCGTCGGCTCCACTCCCTCCGTCGTCACGAACGTCCACAGCGCAGGCTCCAACGCCAGCACGTTCTCGCAGAACCGCACCACCGTTGGGTCGGCGCCGAGGATCGCGCCTTCCAGCAGCACCCGGTTCATCCGTCGCATCACCGGGGCCAGCCGCGCTTCCAGTTGTGCCCGCGTGACCTGTCCGTCCCGGAACCCGTGCCACGCGGCGAAGACCTTCCTGACCAGTCGCCGCCCCTCCCGTCCGACCCACTCTTCGGGGCCGCCCCGGTCGATGATCTTCTGGAAATCCCGTTTCAGGTGCGCCCAGCAGATCTGCCGCCGCTGGGGCGGCACCCGGTTGTACGGGCCCCAGCGGTCGCTGCACAGGATCCCCAGGATCTCCAGGCCCAGGATCGCCGTCAGGCCCGCCGCGCTTCGGCGGGCGTGGATCACGAAGGCCACCACCTGGGTGGTGGCCGCCGCCCACAGCCAGCACAACGCCCCCGCGAGTTTCCAACTGGTCTCGTCGGCGTTCTTGACCGCCGCCTGGCGCACCGCCGCCACCGCCTCCTGGTGGGCCGTCTCCAGGGCGGCGCCGACTTCTTGCTCGAGGTTGCAGACCGTGCCCAAGGCGATCGGGGCGTCGAAGACCGCGTCGGCGATCTCCTCGACGCCGCGCTTGCTCAGGCCGTGACAGCCGGAGAAGTAGGACAGCGTGCCGGTCAGCCGCGGCCCGACACTGTGGGCGCGAACCGCCGCCGGGATGACCGCATGCGTCCGGTGGCCGCAGCAGGGGCAGGTGCGGGCGTGGCCCTGGTACTCGGTGACCTCGGCTATGACCGGGGGCAGTTCGATGGTTTGGAAGCGGGTGGGCTCGGGATCGCCCGGCGAGGGCTGGGCGGGCAGGGCCGCGGCACAGCGCTCACACCGCTTGGGGACCAAGTGCTTGAAATGGTTGACCCGCTCGGCGGGAAGCAACCGCCGCAGCTGCGGGGGATGGCCCAGTTGTCCGCCGGCTGGACGTTTGGACTTCTTTTTCTGGACCGGCTTGGGTGCGCCGGGGGGATTGGCGGACGGCGGCAGCGAGGAGTTGGAACTGTTGGTGCCGAGTCGGGCTTCCAACTCGGCGACGCGGCGTTCCAACTCGGCGATGCGCCTATCGCGTTCGCAGCATCCCGGGCACACGGAAGCGTCCATGCCACGATTTTAGCAGTCGGCTCTCGGCGCAGCTGCGCTGCTTTGCGAATTCCGCTGGACGGTTACGAAAACTCCAGGGGTTCCAGGACGCCTACCGCAAGTACACCGGCCTGGAATGGGTCCGGGAGCGGGACGCCTACCAGTTCAACCGGGATGAAGTGGTCAAGGCACTCGCCGAAACCCTGGGACAGAGCCAGGCGGCGTCGGAAAAGTGGATCGACGGGGCCGAGGACAACTTCTCGCTGACTATCGAGAATTTCTGCAAATGGGTGAAGGAGTACCTGGACGCCAAGGGGCCGCAGCACCGGCTGGTTTTCCTCGTCGATGAGGTCGGCCAGTTCATCGGCAGTGACTCCCACCTGATGCTGAACCTCCAGACGATCACGGAGGAGTTGGGGACCATCTGCCGTCGCCGGGCCTGGGTCATCGTCACGTCCCAGGAGGACATGGACACGGTGCTGGGCGAGATGACGAAGACCAAGCGGCAGGACTTCTCGAAAATCCAGGGCCGGTTCTTCCCGCCCCTGTCCCTCTCCAGCGCCAACGTGGACGAAGTGATCCAGTCCCGCCTGCTGTCGAAGCTGCCGGAAGTGCGGGCCGAACTCGAAGGGGTGTTCCAGCAGAAGGGCGACATCCTCAAGAACCAACTGACCTTCAAGAACTGCGGCATGACCTTCAAGAAGATCAACGCCGCCGAGGAATTCGTCAAGAACTATCCCTTCGTCCCGTACCAGTTCCAGCTACTCCAGAAAATCTTCGAGGCGATCCGCAAGGCCGGGGCCACCGGGATGCACCTGGCCCGTGGCGAGCGGTCCATGCTCGACGCATTCCAGTCGGCGGCGAAGACCGTTTCCATCAACGAGGTTGGCGTCCTCGTGCCGCTCCACGAGTTCTACCCCTCCATCGAAAGTTTCCTGGATACGTCGGTCAAGAAAACCATCGACCAGGCCGAGACGAACACCAGCCTGGAACCGTTCGACATCCACTTGCTTCAGGTTCTCTTCCTGATCCGCTATGTGGACGAGATGAAGGGGAACGTGGACAACCTCGTGACCCTGTGCCTGGAAGAGATCGACGCCGACCGCCTGGCCCTGCGGCGCAAGATCGAGGAGAGCCTGGCCCGGCTGGAGAAGGAAACGCTCATCAGCCGCAGCGGCGAGAACTACTTCTTCCTGACCAACGAAGAGCGGGACATCAACAAGGAGATCAAGGCGGTCGAACTGTCGGGCGGCGAGGAGGCGAAGCTGCTCGGTGAGATCGTGTTCAAGGATGTCTTGAACGACATCCCCAAGCACCGCTTCAGTGCGAACAAGATGGACTTCGCCTTCAACCGTCGCTGCGACAACTACCCCATCGGCAACCAGAAGGACGGGGCGCTGCTCGTCTCGGTCATCACGCCGCTGGCCGATGACTACGAGAGTTACGAGAAGGCCAAGTGCATCCTCGACAGTTCCGCCGAGGGCGGCTTCGTCCTGGCCCGCCTCGCCAACGACGAGAGCCTGGGCCGGGAGTTGCGGGCCTACATCCAGACGGAGAAGTACCTCTCCCGCAAGAACGATGGCACGCTTTCGGAGTCAACCCGGCGCATTCTGCGTGACTGCGCCGAGGACAACCGCCAGCGCCGAGAACGGCTCACGCATCTCCTCAGCGACATGCTGACCGGGGCGGAATACTTCGTTGCGGGCCAGCCGCTCAAGATCAAGGCGACCAACCCGGAGGCGGTTCTGGAAGAGGCGATGGAGTACCTGATCCAGAACACCTTCAACAAGATGAGCTACCTGAAGCGGCTGACTACCGAACCGCTCAAGGAACTCCAGGCGGTCCTGCGGAGCAACGACATCGCCAAGGAGCAACTGCTGTTCGAGAAGGGCGAGAACAACCCGGAGGCCATCGAGGACATTCGGAACCATCTTGAACTCTGCTCGAAAGCGAGCCGGCAGATCGTCCTGCACGACATGATCGAGAAGCGCTACGCCCTGCGCCCCTTTGGCTGGCCGGACGAGGAGGTATTGATCCTGGTGGCCCGCCTCCTCATCCTCGGCGAGATCAGCCTCATGATGGACGGGGCGCTCGTGCCGCTCGACAAGGTGTACGAGGCGATCACTGCCCCGGCGAAGCGCCGCAAGATCGTCCTGGTCAAACGGCACACGTCCGACCCCAAGGCGCTTCAGAACGCCCGCAATCTCGGCAAGGAGTTGTTCGCCGAAATGGGGCCGGATGGCGAGGACGGGCTGTTCGCCTTCCTCCAGGGCAAGCTGAAGGACTGGCAAGCCAACCTGAACACCTACAGGCCGCTGGCCGAAACTGGCAACTACCCCGGCAGCCAGGGAGTCGCCGATGGCCTAACGCTCATCAACAAGCTGCTGACGGACAAGGACAGCTTCAAGTTCATCGAGCGGTTCAACCTGCTGAAGAACGATTTGCTCGAATTCGCCGAGCGGTATCACGATCTGGAACATTTCTACGACCACCAGAGGGCGACCTGGGAAAAACTCCGCAAAGCCAACGAGCGATTCAAACTCAACCGGCTCGAACTTGAGCGGGACGCCCAGGCAGCACCGGCTCTACGGCGAATGCAGGAAATCCTGTCGGCCCCCTGCCCCTACGGACTCCTCAAGGATGCCGAAGGGCTGATCGCCACGGTGAGTACAGTCAACTCGGCCCTGCTCACCGACCGGCGCAAGCAGGCGGTCGGGAAGATCGACGGCCACTACGCCACGCTGACCAAGGACATGGCGGCAGTCAACGGCGATGCCGGCCTGCGGGCTGTCTGCTTGAAGCCCCTGGAAACGCTGCGCCAGCAGGTCGAGGGGCAGGAGAGCATCGCCCACATCACCCAGGCCGAGGCCGAGGCAGTGAGGGAGTTCGACGCCGGGATCGCCCGGATCGAGGAGTACGTCCGCAAGCAGGCCGAGAAGCCGGTCGCCAAGGGGACCGGCCAGACGACGCCCACGCCGGTCGTCAAGAAGCAGCGGGTGGTCAAGCCCGCCGAGATCGTGAAGACGCCGTACCTGGAAACCCAGGACGACGTGGACGGCTTCCTGGATGCGTTGCGCCGGGAACTGGAGAAAGCACTTTCAGCCAATGAACGCATCCAGATTCGGTAGGTGAGTCATGGCGAACTTCTACATCGGCTGGGATGTCGGTGCGTGGAAATGCACCAAAGGCAAGGACGACAGTTGCGATGCCATCGTGGTGATGGATGCCAGCCGCATCATCGGCTACCACAGGGACAACCTGGGGAATACGATTCGCCAGCTATTCGACTCGTGTGCCACCGAGAGGCCCGGCCTGCTCATCGAACAATGGTTCTCGCTGTGCAGCGGGGAAGTCAAGGACAAGAGCTACATGCAGGATGCCCACTACTACATCGCAATCGACACCCCGCTCGGCTGGCCGAGAGATTTCAAGGGGCTACTGGATGGAACCGTGCCGGCGAAGTGGGCCTATCAGCCCACTTCGGCAAACATCGAGAACACCCTTTTGTACCGCTACACGGAGAGAGCGAAGCTGAAAAGCGGCCTGTCCGTGATCGTTGACAGCATCGGGAGCCAGTCCACAAAGGGGATGCTCCTGCTGCAACTGCTTGGTGCGAAGTGCGAGGAGTGGGGGATTTGGAAGGCGGGCAACATCACCTTGTTTGAAACCTACCCGAAAGCGTGCCTCGTGCGGGGTGGGTTTGTTGCCTGGATGTCTGAATTGAACTTGAACCAGAGCCTATCGGAATCGTTCAAGGTTCTGGTGAGCAAAAAGCCCAACAAGTACAGCACCGTGAGCGTGATCGCCGAGGACGTGTTTGACGCCGGGGTTTGCGCCTGCGTTGCCAGGGCGTTCGCAGCAGGATCGCCTAAGCTGGTACGTCCCACGCCGGATGATCCAGTTGAATGGAAGCCCGAAGGCTGGATTTTCTACCCCGACCAGAAGGAGTCGGTCGTTGACCAGGCAATCGCTGACGGCCACAAGGTAGCGACTTGCTGCGAAAGTGTGACGACGTTTCAGGAGGCGATCCAGTCGTTCCAGCGACACTTGACAGCTAAATCGGCCTGAAGATCGGTTAGAGCAGAAGGCAACCATGAACCGCACGAAGATAAAGAACTACGCTCCGAAGGCCCGCCAGGAGTTCATCCAGGCGGTCACGGATCGGGCTGCGTTCTACGGCATGAAGGAAGTCGAAGGTGAGGTCGTCATCGAGCCTCCCGTCGCAAAGGGCGACAGCGTGCTGATCGGCGGGCGGGCCTTCTCTCGTGCGGTTGGTGAGAAGCGAAAGAAGCTGGAGGAGCAGGTCCGACACCACGGCTTCCCGCAGACGATGGAGACGCTGGCGTACACCTGGTTCAACCGGCTCGTCGCCATCCGGTTCATGGAACTGCACGGCTACCTGGACCAAGGCTACCGGGTCTTGAGCCACCCCGAAGGTAAGCCGACGCCGGAAATCCTTGACCACGCCGAGCATGTCGATCTGCCCGGCCTGGACCAGCAGAAGGTCATCGACCTGAAAATCGAAGGCACGAAAGAGGCCGAACTCTACCGGCTGTTGCTCGTAGCTCAGTGCAACGCCCTGCACGACGCCATGCCGTTCCTGTTCGAGCGGATCGACGACGAGACGGAACTTGTCCTGCCCGACAGCCTGTTGCACTCCAACTCGCTGATTCGCAACCTGGTGAGCGAGATCGACGAGGAGGACTGGCTGGAAGTCGAGATTATCGGCTGGCTCTACGAGTCCTACATCTCGGATCGGTACGAGGCCGTGATCGGCAAGGTCGTCGCCAGCGAGGACATCCCGGCTGCCACCCAGCGGTTCACGCCCAAGTGGATCGTCCGCTACCTGGTGCAGAACACGCTGGGTCGGCTGTGGCTGGCGACCTACCCGGAGTCGTCGCTGCGGCAGCAGATGAAATACTACATCGAGCCAGCCGAGCAGACCCCGGAAGTGCAGGAACAACTGAAGGCGATCACGCCGACCAGCCTGAACCCCGAAGAGATCACGTTCCTGGACCCGGCCTGCGGCTCGGCCCATATCCTGGTCGAAGCCTACGACCTGTTCAAAGCCATCTACCAGGAGCGGGGCTACCGGGCCAAGGACATCCCCTCGCTGATCCTGCGGAAGAACCTGTTCGGCCTGGAGATCGACGACCGGGCGGCGCAGCTCGCCGCCTTCGCCCTGCTGATGAAGGCCCGTGCCGACGACCGCCGCCTATTCCACGCCGAGAGCAAGGTCCAGCCACACGTCCTGGCCTTGCAGGAGACGAAGGGACTGAACGCCAAGGACATCACCGACTACCTGAACGAGCCGGTGCTGACGCAGCCGTTGCCTCCTTCGGACAAGCTGTTCGAGGACGAGAGAGAGCTATTCAGCAAGGTGAATATGTCGGTCGCCGGTGATCTGGCTCAAGCGGACATCGCCACGCTGATCGACTTGTTCGAGGACGCCAAGACGCTCGGCTCGCTGATCCATGTGCCTGCCATGCTGGCGGCGAAGCTGCCGCACATCCAGGACCGAGTACGGCTCGTGGCGAAACACGGCGAGGGGTTCAACAGGGTCTATGCTGCCGACTTCTTGCGGTTCATCGAGCAGGCGGAACTGCTCGGTCGCCGGTTCGATTGTGTGGTCGCCAATCCGCCCTACATGGGTGGCAAGTATTTCACGGGCCGGCTGAAGGATTTCGTGGGCGACCAGTACAACGAAGCCAAGGGTGATTTGTACGCCTGCTTCATCCAGCGAAACGTCGCCTTCGCCAAACCGAACGGCTTCGTCGGGATGATTACCATTCCGAACTGGATGTTCCTCTCGTCGTTCAAGGAAGTTCGGCGGTCCTTGATTGAAGAGCAGACCATCGACAGCTTCATCCACAATGGCAGGGGAGTCTTCGGCTCGGACTTCGGAAGTTGCAGCTTTGTGGTGCGCAACCAGAACATGCCCGCCTTTCGGGGAGTGTTCAGAAGACTGTTCGATAAGCAGGGGAGCGTGGCAAACAACGAGGAACTGGAGAGACGGTTCTTCGAGTCTGAGAATCATCTAGCTGCACCTGCCGATTTCAAGAAGCTGCGGGCGAAGTTATCGCCTACTGGATTTCAGACCGAGAAAGAGGGGCGTTTGCAAAAGGCAAGCCCCTGTCGAGTGTGGCACAGTCGAAACAAGGGGTGGCAACGGCTGATGACGACAGGTTTCTTCGCTTGTGGCATGAAGTGTCACAGGCCAACATCGAACTCAACGCTTCTTCACGGGCTTCGGCCAAGCAATCAGGGAAAAAATGGTTCCCTTTGAACAAGGGCGGGGCGCAGCGAAAGTGGTACGGGAACCATGAGTTCGTCGTGAACTGGCACGATGACGGTTCCGAAATCCGCAACTTCTTTTGGGAGGGTGGAAGGCAGAGATCACGTCCGCAAAACATGGACTACTACTTCCTGCCTGGTATCACCTGGTCAAGAGTCACGATAGGCGCACCCTCGTTCCGAAAATTCGACGTTGGATTCGTCATAGGGGACAAGGGGCCGGCCCTCTACTGCGACGAAGCCGAGATGGATTCGATTCTCGCTTTCATGAATAGTTGCTTGGTGACGAGGTTCCTGAATATCCTGAGTCCCGCAGTCGGATTCGAGATGGGGCAGATCGACGACCTTCCTTACCAGTACCCAGGGAAACGAGTGCAACTCTTGGCGGAACAGCTTGTCAGGATGCACCGCTCAGATTGGGACGCCTCGGAGTCTTCTTGGTCGTTTCAGAGTTCGCCACTTCTGAACAGTGAGCGCCGCTTGACCGTTGAAAGGTCGTTTGTTCAGTGGTCAGATCACTGTCAGACCATGATCGCCCAAGTCAAGCAATTAGAGGAGGAGAATAACCGTCTCTTCATCGAATGCTTCGGCCTCCAGGAGCAGGTGTCTCCGATTGTTCCTGAAGAACAGATCACGTTGCTACGGCCTGATCGGGAAGAAGACATCAAGCGGTTGTTGTCCTATGCCATCGGCTGCATGATGGGCCGGTACAGCATGGACAAGCCTGGGCTGATCTACGCCCACGGCGGCGACGACGGATTCAACCTGGGCCATTACACGACCTTCCCCGCCGACTCGGACGGCATCCTCCCGCTTACTCAACTTGATTGGGGGTTCGAGGATGACACGGGCCGCCGCATCGAAGAATTCGTGGGCGTGGCGTGGCCCAGGGAGCATCTGGCCGAGAACCTGAAGTTCATAGCCGACAGCCTTGGCCCAGCGAGGGACGAGCAGCCACGGGACACGATCCGCCGCTACCTCGCCACGGGGTTCTACAGGGACCATCTGCGCTGGTACAAGCGCCGACCCATCTACTGGCTGTTCTCTAGCGGCAAACAGCGGGCCTTCCAGTGCGTCGTCTACCTGCACCGCTACCACGAAGGCATCCTGGCCCGGATGCGGACGGAGTACGTCATCCCGCTCCAGGGCCGGATCGCTGCCCGCATCGAACAACTGGAAGGCGACAAGACCAAGGCGACCTCGACCTCGCATCGGCGCAAACTCCAAAAGGAGCAGGACGACCTGAAGAAGCAGCAGACTGAGTTGGCCGGATTCGAGGAGAGGCTGAAGCACGCCGCCGACATGCGGATCAAGCTGGACCTGGATGACGGCGTGAAGGTGAACTACGGCAAGTTCGGCGACCTGCTGGCCGAGGTCAAAGCCGTCACGGGTGGGAAGGACGACGAATGAGCGACCTCAACCAGATCAATACGGCCCTTGAACGCCTCTTTAACGAAGAGGGCCACCGGCTCGTCTTCTGGAACGACCCCGACCGGGAGTTCCAGAACACGCTGCCGTTCCTCGACCTGAAGGGTGTCAACGTCGTCCGGTTGGATGAGGTCGGCTCGATGCAGGCGAAAATCCGCATCGAGCGTGAGGAACCCACGGCGAAGTTCCTCCTCTACGCCCCAACCGAGGAACCGGATTACGAGGACGACTGGCTGCTCGACGTGCGCCTCTACAGCCGCAGCTTCCGGGCCGACCGACCGTCCATCCTATTGCAGCAGCTTGGCCTGCTGAACCAGCATCTTCGCCTGCACATCGCCGACCGACGCAAGTTCTTCGACGCCAAGGAACGCCTCCAGAAACTCAAGGCGCTGGTCGCCGCCGATGACGCCGCCGCCGACCTCGACCGCAAGATGATCGCTGTCGTCGCCAGGGCCGACCAGCCCGAACTGTTCAACCTGGTGCTGACGCTCTTCCATGCCTGGACCGAGGCCGGGCCGGAAGTGGACCTCGACAACCCGCCCGCCGTGTGGGAGCAGGTCGAGAAGTTCGACCTCGACGCCCCGTTCTGGCAGATGGTGAAGACTATCTTCGGCTACAGCGAAGAGAACCCGTCGCTGAAGAATTTCCTACTGCGTCTGGTCCTGACCGACTTCGCCCACCACCTGAAAGGGGAAGTGCCGCAGGCGCTCCGACCGCTGTTGCTCCCTCGCACGGGCTGGTCGAACGCCGTCGTCTGCCTGGCCCAATGGCGGGACAGCAGCAGCAAGGGCAGCAGCTACGACCGGCTGTCGGCGGAAGCGGCGGCGGTTCTCAAGATCGACGACCACCTGCCAGGACTGGAGATCGACCAGCTTCTCGACGTGATGACCTTCCTGGCCGTCGAGAAGCGGATCGCCAGCAGCCTGAAGGAACGGGTCCAGACCACGGCGGACACGATCAACGCCGAGGATGTGCGAGCCGTCGCCACTCGCCGGCAGGCCGGACATTGGGCCTCGGCCACGGTGGCGGGGTCGCCTGCCGTCCCACGGCGAGCGCTCCACGCAGTTTACGACGCCCTGGTTGCGGCGGCGGACTTCTTCGCCCTTCGCAACCAGTACAAGTCAGGTTTCGACTACCCGGATGCCGGCAGCATGTACGGGGCTTACGAGTCGGAACTATTTCGATTCGACCAACTCTACCGCCACTTCTGCGAGGCTGCGGACCTGGCCGAGAAGGAAGGCTGGAGCGTCCTCAAACCGCTCAGGGGTGACGTGGAGAAGTGCTACGTCAACTGGTATCTGACGGCGCTGGTCCTGACCTGGGGTAAATTCGTCGAGCCGCACGGCGGGCTGCTCGGCAAGTGGCAGATCGAGAAGGTGTCGAATCAGCACCGCTTCTACGAGCGGAACGTGCGGCCCTGGCTGGAGGAAGGCGACAACCGACGAGCGTTCGTCATCATCAGTGACGCTTTCCGGTATGAAGCGGCGCAGGAACTCGCCTCGGAACTGAACGGCAAGTATCGCTTCCAGGCCGAGTTGACCTCGCAGCTTGGCGTGCTGCCGTCGTACACCGCCCTGGGTATGGCGAGCCTGCTGCCGCACAAGAAATTGGCGTATAAAGCCGGCACAGCGGACGTACTGGTGGACGGCAAGTCGAGCGTGGCCGGCGAGCGGGACACGATCTTACAAGCGGTCGGCGGCATGGCGTGCAAGGCCGACGAACTGATGGCGAAGAAGAAGGAAGAAGGCCGGGAGTTTGTGAAAGACAAGCGGGTGGTCTACATCTACCACAACAAGGTGGACGCCATCGGCGACGACAGCAAGACCGAGGGCGAAGCCTTTCAGGCCGTGCGGCAGGCCATTGACGAACTGGCGGCGCTGGTCGGCTACGTCGTCAACAACCTGAACGGCCACCACATCGTCGTCACGGCGGACCACGGCTTCCTGTTCACGGAAACGTCGCCTGGCGAGGCCGACAAGAGCAAACTGGACGACCGGCCCGATGGCACGGTCCTCGCCAAGAAGCGCTACCTCCTGGGCCGGCACTTGCCCGACCACGCTGCTGCCTGGCACGGCAAGACGGCGACGACAGCAGGGGCCGAGGGTGACATGGAGTTCTGGATTCCCAAGGGGTCGAATCGCTTCCACTTCACGGGCGGCTCCCGGTTCATCCACGGCGGGGCCATGCCGCAGGAGATCGTCGTCCCGGTCCTGACCGTGAAGCACGTCCGGGGCAAGTCGGCGCAGGACACGAAGATCAAGCCGATGACGGTCCAGGTGCTTGGCAGCAACCACCGGATCACCACGGCCCGCCACCGCTTCCAGTTGATCCAGATGGAGGCGGTGAGCGAGCGGGTCAAGGCGATCACGCTGAAGGTCGCCGTCTACGAGGGCGAGGAGGCGGTCACGAACGTAGAGACGGTGACATTCGACTCCACTTCGGGGAACATGGATGAGAGGAAGAAATGGGTCAATCTGGTCCTTCAGGACCGGCAGTACAACAAGAAGACTCCTTACCGCCTCGTCCTGCGGGACGCCGAAACCGGCATCGAGCAGCAGAGCGTGGAAGTAACTATCGACAGGGCGTTCACCGATGATTTCTGAACCGACAACCCCTGATACCAGCCTCGACGACTTGCTGACCCGCCACTTCGCCGGCAAGGTCGTTCGCAAGGACTTGACCAAGCTGGTCAAGGAAGGGGCGAACGTGCCAGTGTACGTCCTGGAGTACCTGCTGGGAACGTACTGCGCTTCCAGCGACGAGGCCGTGATCGAGGACGGGCTGCGGACGGTGAAGAAAGTCCTGGCCGAGAACTACGTCCGGCCCGACGAGGCCGAGAAGGTCAAGTCGTTGATCCGGGAGCGGGGCAGCCTGAAGGTCATCGACAAGGTGACGGTGACGCTCAACGAGAAACGGGACGTGTACGAGGCGCTGCTGGGCAACCTCGGCGTGAAGGGGGTCGAGGTCAACAGCAGCTACATTACGAAGTTCGAGAAGTTGCTGGTCGGCGGCATCTGGTGCATCGTCACCCTGGAGTATTTCTTCGAGGAGGACCAAAAGGGGTCGCCGTTCGTCGTCCGGGACTTGAAGCCGATCCAGATGCCGAACATGGACATGGACGAGTTGTTCCAGGGTCGGCGGGCCTTCAGCGAAGGGCAGTGGATCGACGTATTGCTGCGCTCGACCGGCATGGAGCCGACCAATTTCACGGAGCGGGTGAAGTGGCACTTGCTGGCCCGCATGGTTCCGCTGATCGAGAACAACTTCAACCTCACCGAGCTAGGGCCGAGGGGGACGGGCAAGAGCCACATCTACAAGGAGATCAGCCCGAACAGCATCCTGGTGTCGGGCGGGCAGACGACGGTGGCGAACCTGTTCTACAACATGGCCCGTCGTCAAGTCGGGCTGGTCGGCGTGTGGGACGTGGTGGCGTTCGACGAAGTGGCCGGCATTTCCTTCAAGGACAAAGATGGCGTCCAGATCATGAAGGACTACATGGCCTCCGGGTCGTTCGCCCGTGGCCGTGATGCGGTCAACGCCTACGCCTCGATGGTCTTCGTCGGCAACATCAACCAGCCGGTTGATACGCTGGTGAAGACGAGCCACCTGTTCGCCCCGTTCCCGGAGACGATGATCGACTCGGCCTTCTTCGACCGCTTCCACGCCTACGTCCCCGGCTGGGAAATCCCGAAGATGCGGCCAGAGTTCTTCACGAACCAGTACGGCCTGATCGTGGACTACCTGGCCGAGTTCCTGCGAGAGATGCGCAAGCGGAACTTCGGGGACGCCATCAACAAGTATTTCAAGCTGGGCCGTGACCTCAACCAGCGGGACACGATTGCCGTCAAGCATACCGTCTCCGGGCTGCTGAAACTGCTCTACCCGCACGAGGAGTACGACAAGGAAGCGGTGCGCCGCTGCCTGGAGTACGCCCTGGAGGCCCGGCGACGGGTGAAGGAGCAGTTGAAGAAGATCGGCGGCATGGAGTTCTTTGACGTTCACTTCAGCTACATCGACCAGGAGACGCTGGAGGAGAAATTCATCACCGTGCCGGAACAAGGCGGCGGGACGCTGATCCCCGATGGCCCCCTCAGCCCTGGCGTCTTGCACACCGTCGCCACGGGATCGGGCGGGCATCTCGGCCTGTACCGGCTGGAGACGCAGGTGGTCGCAGGAAACGGCACGTTGAAGACTTCGGGCCTCGGCTCGAATAGTGCCGCCAAGGAGGCGATCAAGGTCGGGTTCGACTACTTCAAGGCGAACGCCAGCCGGGTCAGCGCTTCGATCAAGACGGGCGACCACGACTATCACCTGCACGTCATCGAGTTGCACAACACCGGCCCGACGACGGCGATGACGCTGGCGGCGTTCGTGGCCCTGTGTTCGGGCGTCCTGGGGCGACCGCTCCAGCAGCAGATCGTCGTCCTGGGCAGCATGAGTCTGGGCGGCAGCATCGTGCCGGTGGAGAACCTGGCCGAGTCGTTGCAAGTGGCCTTCGACGCTGGGGGCAAGCGTCTCCTGCTGCCGATGGCGAGCGTGCGGGACATCCCGACGATCCCCGGCGAGTTGTTCGCCAAGTTCCAGACGGGCTTCTACTCCGACCCCACGGATGCGGTGTTCAAGGCGCTTGGGGTGCAATAAGGCTTGCGGTTTCGAGGACGAAGACAGCGGAGGATGCACGTCGATGGAGATAATACGACCAAGCTGCGACGATGAATACCTCCTCTCATTCTGGACAAGGCAACGGGAAAAAGATGGCGAGTTCCCACCGGCAGAGAAACGGCTCGAAACCATCCTTGGCAAGTACCCATATAAGTTCCCGTGCGACGGGAAAAAGGAAGTGACCTGGCATATCTGCGAGCTATCTTCCGTTACTGATCTTGAACGGCTATGGCTGCATAAGAGCGGCGATTGGCTCGACAAACATGGATTCAAAGATTCACAGCTTTGGTTGAGAGACTTGGCACGAGCCGCACTGAAGAGCCAGTTCTTTCACGGGAATCCACGCACGGGCCAGCGTAAGAACTACGACAAATGGAAAAAGGCACAAACCCTGAAGGGCCAACTAGACGATCACGAAAGGCCGCTGTTAGTTCAATACCCATATCTCATCGACATAGTTGACGGGTTTGGGAGGCTTCTTCCGTACCTTGCTCTCGTCTACGAAGGAATGGAGTTCCATCCGTTTCAGGCATACTTGGCATTGCCCCGCTATCCATGACTAACGATTGGATTCACTCTGTTGAGTCTGGCGTGGCTAGGGTAACGAGCGAGGACCGAACGAGCATCCTTATTCATCGAGGTTAATCGCTTCATTTCCAAGAGGAAGTAGCGAGGGTGCAGGGCTGGGTGCTGATTACGTCCGTCGTGCAATCCAGTACGATCAGCCGGTCCCCGCCTCAACCAAATGCAACTTCTCCGGTCGATAGTCCGCCGCCTCCCAATGTTCCCAGGTAAAGCGCTTGTCGTAGGCTCCGACGACCCAGCGCTGGAAGCCGACAAGTTCCTTCGTCCTCACATACGGCATCGGATACGGACGACATCCGAATTCCCGCAACCGCTGCCGGCGATAGTCCCGTTCTTGGGCCGTCTCGCCGGGCCAGTAGCCGATCAGCATGTACACCATGATCTGGTCCGGCTTCACGCCATGCTTCGTCAGCGCCTCCAGGCCAGCGAACAAGCGCTCCTCGTCCTTGAGGTTGTCCCAGGCCGTGTAAATCCTGCGCCGCTGGAAGTCGTCGTCGTAGTAGCGCACCGAGGCGATGGCGGTGGCGGCCTCGTCGGTAATCATGCGGCAGTTAATCCCCTGGTTGAAACTCACCTTGAAGTCGCCCGCACGGATTTCCTCAATGCGCTCCTTCCAGTTGGGCTGCCCGAAGAAGTCATTGTCGAGCAGGACGATGTTCCGAGGGTAAGGTTCCTTGCGCCAGATGTCCAGGATGGTCTGCTCCTCGACCACGGCCCCTTCCTTTCTCGGCACGACGCAGAACTTGCACTTCAGCCGACAGCCCCGCTGGGTGAAGCCGATACTGTGCTGGTAGTGCGGGTACATGCCGTAATCCTGCTGCTTCGTGGTGATGCCGATGTCTTCCAGGCGTTTCGCCACGTCCCAGCCGGTCCCGCCGACCTCGGCGAAGCGGTACTTCTGGAGAAGGGCTTCTGCGACGGGCCGGGTCCGCTCGAAGATCAGGCTGGCGTAGATGCGGTCAAAGCCCCACCAGTCGGACGCTTCCACGGCGTTGACCGTTGGGCAGTGCTGGAAGGCGATGTCGTCGGCGTAGGGGCGACAGTGGGCTGCGATCCGCATGAGGGCGATGTTCGGCAGCTTGCCGTCGAGTTGCAGGAGGAGGACTTTCAAGTGCCTCCTCGGTTCGGGATGGTTGCGTCGGCGGTGGTATTCATGCAGTCAAAAGAGTGCAGGGGGTCGGTTTTTCGGAGAGGGCGGGCGACGGCGACCGCAGGGACACGGGCGACACTGCTTCCCGCCTACCCGGTCGAACTGCATCCTGCCACGTCAGGCCCGCCCAGGCCCGGCAACGCCGTCCGCATGTCGCCGGGCCGAGCCTCGCCGAAGCGTGCCGCCAGGGGCGGGACCGGCTATGATGGAAGTCCGACGCTCGCACCAGTCTGCGAGCGAAGCGGCGTAAAGGCACTCGTGGAGGACCGCAGCCGTGGCGAGGCAGCCGAAGGGCGAACTGGTGGTCATCGTGGGCTTCAACTACGACCTGCTCGAAACGAAGGTCGCCGAGCAGGTCCGCACTAGCGCCGACCGCATCCGGGGGAGGGTCAAGAAGACGGTCGAGGACATCATCGACGTGGGCAACGACCTCTTGGCCGTCAAGGAGGCGCTGCCGCACGGTCAGTTCGGGCCGTGGCTCAAGGCCGAGTTCGGCTGGAGCGAGCGGTCGGCGCAGAACTTCATGAGCGTGGCCGAGCGCTTCAAATCCGCAAACTTTGCGGAATTGCCGATCCAGCCCAGCGCCGCCCACCTGCTCGCAGCCCCCGCCGTCCCCGACGAGGCCCGCCAGGTCGCCATCGAGAAGGCCGAGGCCGGCGAAGAGATCACCTTCGCCACGGCTAGGGAAATCGTGGCCGAGGCCAAGAAGAAGCGGCGACCGAGGCGGCAGAAGGCGCTGCCCGCCGACAAGCTGGGGCTGCGGCTGGTGAAGGCGCTGGAGCGGTACAAGGAGCGGTGGAACCCGAAGGAACTGACGGAACTGGCCCGCCAGCTTCGAGAATTCGCCGACACCCTGGAGAAACCGCAGGGCGGCGGCAGGAAGAAGGCGAAGGAGTGACACCACCAGGAGGGATGCCCTGTGGGATAGCGGCTTCTGGAGAGTTCAATGCGCTTGCACTGCGAGTTCAGCACCCCGGTCGCCCGGACGGAAGGTCTTCTACGCAACATGAGGCGTTTACATGGACTCTGATGTACGGCTTGTTTCCGACAAATTTCCTCGTTCTTCGCAATACCACCCGGAGTGGGTCTTGGCGAATGCCAGCGGCGGTGCGAATTCGCTCTGGCTGACGGAATGGCTCGCCTCGGCGCTGGACCTTCGGCCCGGCATGAGGGTCTTGGACCTCGGCTGCGGGCGGGCATCCTCGTCCATTTTCCTGCGGCGTGAGTTCGGCGTGCAGGTGTGGGCGACCGACCTGTGGATTAGCGCCGCAGAGAACATTCAGCGCATCCGGGATGCCGGGGTTGAGGACGCCGTGTTCCCGCTCCACGCCGATGCCCGGTCGCTGCCGTTCGCCCCCAGCTTCTTCGATGCCATCGTGTGCATCGACTCCTTTTACTACTACGGGACGGATGATCTGTACCTGAATTACCTCGCTCAATTCGTGAAACCAGGCGCACCCATCGGCATCGCCGGGGCCGGACTGGTACAAGAGATCGAAGGGGCCGTTCCCGAACACCTGCGGGCGTGGTGGACGCAGGACTTGTGGTCCTTCCACTCGGCGGCTTGGTTGCGACGGCATTGGGAACGGACGGGCATCGTTCAGGTCGAGTTGGCCGAGACGATGCCAGACGGCTGGAAGGTCTGGCTCGACTGGCATCGGGCCGTCGCCCCGGACAACGCCACGGAGATCAAAGCGATTGAGGACGACGGCGGCAGGTTCATCGGATATGTCCGTGTCGTTGGCCGTCGCCGTGGCGAGGCGAAATTGGAAGAATACTGCTGGCCCGACACGCTGCGGTCCCTGCCTCAGCAATACACGAAGAAGCCGTTGCTCCGCAGCCAGGAGTCGTAATCGAGGCGACGAACAGGCGACTTTGCAAGGAAGCAAAATGACCAACCAAACCTGATCTTGCCGTCGATGAAGAAGAACGGCACGCCGTCCACCCGAAAACGCCGGGCCTTCTCACCAGTCTCCTTGGTCGCTTCCTGCCCGTCGCCACTGTTCAGCACGGCCTCGGCCTGATGCCGGTCCAGACCAGCTTCGGCAACCACGTCGATGAGCGCCTGTCGGTTGCTAATGTCCCGCCCCTCGGTGAAGAACCCTCGGAAAAGCGCCTCCACGACTGCATCCTGAACACCTTGTCTGTCGGCCAGCCATATCAGGCGGTGGGCGTCCAGCGTGTTCGGCGTCCGCTCGATCTTCTCGAAGGCGAAGTCAATGCCCTCGGCTTTTCTGACCTCGATCACTCTGGCTCGATCCATCAAGTGTCCAGCGTGTCCCATTCTTCGCCAATAACCCATCGGAGCGCCGACATCTTTCCGTTCAGCATTCCCCATTCAAAGTCGTCCCAGGGGCCAAGTTTCTCTAGCCCCCACTTTTCTTCTTTCCGCTTGGCAGCCGCCATTGCCGCTTCGATGATTTCCGGGGTCGTGCCAGCGTCTTCTCCCCGGCTAATCCGGTACATCCAGCACTTATGTCGGTTGTACCAAATCTGGTCCTCCAGCAGTTCCAGGGCTTCCACGATTTCGTCGGTGCGCCGGGGCAGTGTGCTGGGCAGCCGCACATCTTTGCTCTCGGCCAGGTTGAACACGTTCACCTTCACCATTTGCCATCCGTATGGGGCGACTAGGCGTACCAGCGATTCACGAAGCCGTCGCCTTCGAGCGGCCAGCGTTGGCGCTCCTGCTGACGAAGTGGGAATCGCCTTGCGGACCAACAACCGCACCGTCTCGTCGCCCGCCCACTCCAGGCGCTCGTCCGGTCGCCGGGTACGAATGGCGTCAGCGAGCATTGCGGCGATAGGAGTGACGTTTAGGGCCGGAAGCCGAGAACGTGCGGGCGGATCGCCGTCCTGGCGACGGTCGAGACGTGCCGCTCGGCGTTTCGGCGATGGGCCAGCGCAGCGTTCATTGGCATCCTCACGGAAGTATCCAACCGAACAAGGGATCGTCTTGTAGACATCCCGTGCGTGGCCGGTCTTTCCCGTGCGTGCGTCGAAGCAATCGGCGTTTTCCTCAACCAGCATCTTGATAGCTGCATATTCCTCGTGGCCCTGGAAGATGAGAAATCCCCGCCGCCGCCGTTCGACGATCAACCGCCCCTGGAACCCATCTGCTCTGATGCGGTTCAGAACGGCTTGGGCGACGGGACGAGGCGGCTGCTCATCGGCATCGACGAACAGCAATCGCCCGAACTCGATCTCTTGCTTGAGCAAGTGGTCCCAGCCGCCAACTTCGTCGTCGTCCGAAGGCTCGTGATTTCCCATTCTTCAGCCTCCACTCGTGCTTCGTCACCAGATCGAGTTCAATGCGGTTGCACGTTTGTCTTGCGTCGGCCTTTTCCCACTGTGTCGATTACCGTGATGCAGAACCTTCGTGTCATTCCTTCTCAAACACGTTCGCCTTGACCATCTTCCCCCCAGCCGAAGCGATCAGCTTTGCCACCGGCTCCCGGAGCCGCTTGCGCCTACCGGCCAGCGTCTCCTTGACGGCTGACCCTGTGGGCAAGACTTCCCCGATCAGCAGCCGGACGTGATCCGTGCCGTCCCACTTCAGGCGGTCGTCCGGTTGGCCCTCAAGGATGGCGGCTGCCAACTCCTCGGCGATGGGTTGCACGTCGAGGCGCTGCTGCATCGGGCGAACCTGTCGGCGACCAACCGTCCTGAGCGCCTTGCTGCGCTGCTCCAGGTCGATGGTCCATTCCTGCAACAGTTCTCTAAGCTGGTGGATGCGGTCATGCTTTGTCATTGACGTTCTCCTCAAGAAAAAACGAGTCTGGCAATTTCAACAACTCGTCCAGGGGACTTCTTCGAGCGCCGCTTTACGGAACCTGTTCATTGTGCTTTCACCCCTCGCCGACTATGCCGTGGCATAACTGGACTGAGGAAGAAACGGGGACAACACCAGCGCAAGCGACTGTGCGGCCATATTCACAGGCCAGAGAGCGTGCCGCTCCCGTGAATCAACCGTCCATGTGGTCGAGCCGGTCCTTGGGTTCCCGCATGATGCCGGTGGCCGGGTCAATCACAGACAGACCGTGGCACATCGTAAAACAGGCAACGATGGGGTAGAAGAATGGCTTGCCGTCGATGAAGAACATCGGAATGATGCACTTCAGCCGAGTATCAATCAGGATGTTGTAGTAGACCCCTTCGGCGGTATAGATACCGATGGCATCCTCGTAACTCTTTTCGTTGCCACTGATGGCTCCGTGGCCCCGACAGAAGCCTTCAAACGGGGCCACATCAACATCGTCTCGCCCATAGATGAAAAACGGGATGAACATTTTCTGACCTCCGAAGTCATCCCAATTGGGTGCTGTCCGCTTATTCATGTCCAGGCTCCTTTCTTGATGCAGTCCCTACTCACGGTCGGTTGCCAGCTTGCCCATGATCTCCTGGGCTACCTGTGGCCCCTTTTTCCACGCCACTTCGGTCAGCACCGACACCAATGCCATGTTCTTCATCACGTCGCCAGTAAGGACGCCCGAAACAATAACTTGAGCAAGTGTCAGTTGGGCGCAATGGTGTAGTTCCAATCGCCGTGGAAGTCGGCCTTGGTGATCTGAAGGGATGCCATCTCTTCGTCACTCACCTTGGCTCCTGTCTCATAGCAGTTGGTGTCCAGCGCCGCCTGAACTTCGAGTCCCGCTTCGGTGGTGGTATGGGCAATCAGGCTTACGATCACCTCATGGCTCACCAGCGGTCGTCCCCGCCAGTTCTGCGTGATGTGGCAGAACAGCCGGTGTTCGATCTTGTTCCACTTGCTCGTCCCCGGCGGCAGGTGGCTCACGCTCAGCGGCAGCCCGACGGCGTCGGCCAGCCCTTGCAACGCCATCTTCCACAGCCGCGACCGACTGCCGTTGCTCCCCCCGCCGTCCGCCGTGATCAGCAACTTCCGGCGCGTGGGAACCTCTTGGCGCCCATCCCTGCCCACCAGCGCCGCAGCGTCTCGGCCGCGAACCGCGCCGTGTCGTGGTCGATGCCCACGCTCACCCAACCCTGGTTGTGGGTCAGGTCGTAGACCCCGTAGGGAATCGCCTTGCCCAGAGCCGGATCTTGGAAGTCGTGGACCCGGACCTCTTGCGGCTGGCCTTTGGGCCGCCACTCCCGGCCGCCGTTCTTGAAATCCCCGACCAATTCCTTCTTCTTGGTGTCCACCGACACCACCGGCTGCCCCTGGCACTGGAACAGCCGCACCCGGTCGTTGATGTACTCGAACTGGGCGTTGCGATCCGGGTGCGCCGACCCCTCACGGGTCTTGCGGTTGGACTGGAGGCTGTAGCCCGCCTCGTACAGCAGCTTGGCCACGGTTCGGTCGCTGACCGCGTGCCCCTGCCGGTGCAACTCCTCGGCCAGCTTCGCTGTGCTCTTGCACGTCCAGCGCAAGGGCGATTCGGGGTGCCCCCGCGTCACCGGCTCGACCAAGGCCTCCAGCGCCTCTGCCAGACCGGGGTCGGTCTCGGTCAGCGGTTTGCGCCCGCCGCCCGGTCGCCGCACCCGCGGGCTGGGAGGAACGGGCGTGGTCTGCCGCGACCGCTCGCCGATCTCCGCAATGCCGGCGGCAATGGTATTGCGCGACAGCCCGGTGGCGCTGGCAACCGCCGAGACGCCACCCCAGCCCAGGGCGAGAGCTTCCGTGGCAGCCCACTGGCGACGGAGACGCTCGTCCATGATCGGCTGAAGAGTTCCATACTTGGTCCGCAGTCCTTGGAGGATGGTTGCATCGTGCATCCTCACAGACTACGAACTCAGAAAAACTTGCTCAAGTTGTTCTTTCGGGCGTCCTTAGCTCCTCGTAGATGACGGCGGCGACCGTGTAGATGTTGGTGTCCCGGTCATTTGTCGGCGTCGATAGCCTTTTCAGCAGCAGCGTGGCGGCACTGGATTCATCGCCTGCCTGGCTGGCCGCACGGATCAACGCCTGCCTGACGGCTTCCTCCCAAACACGTTGAAACGTCTCCGAGCAATCACGCCAGCGACCTTTCACCACAAACGTCCGGTGAAGTTCGCCGTAAAAAAGTGCCGCCAGCTTCTCGTAGTCGATGTCCATGTTGGTCACTTTGCCCTGATCTCGCACTTGAGCGTGTCGATGATCTCTACGACTGGTGATCCAGGGACCGGCTCCAAGAGAACCGTCAGCTTGAGCATGTGGCCCCGGTAGGCTCCCCGGATCGTGATGGTCGGCGTTGGGTTGCAGTCGGCGCAGCAACTCTTGGCGGAAACCCCGGTCACGGTCATCGCCCGCATCAGCTTGAACGTGTGAAACTCGAACCCGGTCCACACTGTCTTGCCGTCGTCCTTGCCGCCGAAAACCTCCTGAAACACCGGGGCCGCACGGAAGAGCCACAGGCCGTTCTCAACTTCGAGAGCGCTGTCAAGTCGCACACTGCCGCATGGACCGTGGTGGTCCCAGCATTTCTCGACCAGCCGCCTGAACTGGTCGAACCAGAACGGGCGCTTCTCGACAACGGCCATTGGCAACCTCACTTTTCTCCCCTGGGCCGGAACCGGGCGATCATGGCCTCGACGACGGGATTGGGCCTGTAGCCGGGCGGATAGCCAGGTTGCTGCGAAGGAACCGGCTCCTGCGGCACGGGGACGATCACGGGGCAGGGATCGTCGAGTTTGTCCGACTTGGCGTCCTCCAGGTCGGCGATTCGTTTCTCCAGCCGCCGACGTGCTTCTGCTGCTTCGTCAAGCATCAGGTCTGCCGCTTCCAGTTGGAGCCGCAGGCACTCGATGTTGAAGTCTTGTTCGTCGATGATCTCCGATGCGGCCTTGAGTTCCTGCTCGGCCTCGCCGAGTTGGTCTTCGAGTTGCCGGATGCGATCCTGGGCGGCTGCCAGGTTGCCTTCCAGGCGTCCAGGTCGATCTGGCTCGGCGTTCATCGGCAGGTTCCTTGGCGTCTAATCGTCCCTGGATGAGATGGACCACGGACGCTCGACCAATCTGCTGCTGCAAGCAGACAAACGTACCAACACGTTAGACCGCCAAGGTCGGTTCTGGTTCAGGAAGTGGTGAGTCACGGGAACAGGCCGATGGGCAAGAAGCAGCTTGCCCTCTCGTGCCGTAAACCACCCGTTTGCACGCTGTCGATCACGGTTCAAGCATGTAGCCCTTCCCTCCACACCTGTCGCAGACCTTGCGTGGTCCAACGCCCCATAAGTCCTCGACCCAACCTTTCTGGAAACAAAAGCTACAAGGCACTTGCCTGAACTGCGAGCCACCGCCCGGCATACCATACTCACCCCCAGCAGTCGCCCCGGCCACGCCGCCCGCTGCCATCGCCGCTCCTCCCAAGACCAGAGCGCCGAGGGCAACGACACCCACAGCCACAGCGCCCGTCACCAGAGCAGCTTGCTTCAAGAACTCCTTTGTCTTCTCGACTGATTCTTCCCACCGCTCGTCGGTAATCGTCTTGCCCTTCTTGAAGTGCAATGCTTGGCCCCCGCCATCCACGATTAGCTCGTGCTTGGTGATCGTGATGACCTTGAGCGGGATAGCCTGGCCGAATCCTTCGACGTTGACGGTGATGATGTCCTTGTACAGATCGAAGACGTACTTCGCTCCAAACCCGTCATTCCGCAGGAACCCACCGTCCTCGTAGAACCACAGCGAACAGCCTTCTCCTGAAACCGGCTCCCACTTCCCCCACAGGCTCTTCAACCGCTCGGCCCTCGTCGATGCACGGTGCAGGGCCATCATGCCGGCGACGACGAGCGCCACGAGCAGCCCGATCCCGAACAAGACGTAGAGGAAGCCGAGGAAGGCAGCCAACCCCTCCGGGAAGGCTCCGAGGACAAAGGAGACGACGGGGCTGCAAAGGCAGGTAAGGAACAACGCCACGGCGAACAGGGCCGACAGATACGCAGGCTTGTTCCGGTTCAGTCTCTCCCACCACACACTCCTCACGGCACTGGTCGCATTCGGCAGGGGTGGCGGCTCCGGTTGAGCGGGAGACGATTTCGCCAGCAGGCCATCCACGGCCACGGCAGGTTGCCATTTCGCCATGCCCTGCTTCCACACCATGTCGGTGGGGCTGAGTTCCCCTGAGCGGATCAGTTTCTTCAACTGCTCCTCCGTCACCGGCCCGACCTTCTGCTTGTTCTTGGCGTAGTACCACTCTGCTGTCATCGGTCTGTCCCCTGGATGCCTTACTCTCCTCAATGCTGCTGTTCGCCTTCCTTCCGAAGCCGTCCCAACTCGGCCTCCTCCTCGTCCAACTCCTGCATCAGCCGCTCACGCTCTTCATGTCCTTTGCGAAGATGTTCACGAAGCACTCTCCGTCTTTCCAGGGCTTCCGTGTCATCATCGGCGTTCAACGGTTTCGGCATCTCCATCGGTTTCATGCCAGCGGTGAGGCTTTTGATTCGCTCGATGTAGTCCACACCCCACGTCAGGATGTGTTTGATCTCTTCTTCGAGTGACCGCTGATTGGCGACGGCTTGGCGCTGAAGGCGCTCAAGGGCGTGGGCGTCGAGTCCCTGGATCGTGATGTCAGCCATTTGGGCCTCCGGTCGTGTCCCCCGATCATTTCACCCGCTTCAGCCGTCCGTATAGCCAGGTGAAGTTGAAGCCCTTGGGACGATGAACCAGCAGTTCATCGTCCGCCAAGAACTCGATGTCCCGCAGGCTCTCGCCGTCGTACTGCCCGGACGCCTTGATCTTGAGGCTCTTCCCGGTCAGGGTGTAATTCCCCGTCTCGGTCAGGTTTTGCTTCAGGTCACGGCGAAACCAGATGAATAGGACAGTCCCGCCGTCCGTGAACGTGGCGGTCCCCTTCTGTTCGCCCTCGACGATTTCCCACTTCCCCACGAGCCGCTTGTCCGCCAGGCTGGTCGAAGGCTGCGAGGGCTTCGAGTCCCGGCTTCCTTTCAGCGCCTTGTCGAGAGCGGCGTCCACGTCGAGCGGTGTCACCGGCGTCCTCGATGCCCCATCCGTCCGTTCCTCGACCTCACGCAGTTGCTCGGCCAGCTTCCGCATCTCCTCGTCGCTGATGCCGGCCCGCTCCCGCTCCTTGCGGCGGACTACCGACTTCGCCTCCACGATGGCCTTGTCGATGGCGGCGATGCTGCACTCCAGCCCGTCGATCTCCACGGTGAGGCGCTGCAAGGAACTCGCCAACTGCTGGCCCCGGCTGTTGCCCTTCAGGTCAGCCGTCTTCTCCACGCCGGCCTCTCGCAGCTTTCCCACCAACTCGTCCCGGTCGCCCAGCGCCTTGTCGAGAAGCGGTCGCAGCGCCGCTCGCTTCTTCTCAAACTTCTTCACCCGCTCCCGTGCGTCGGCCAGATGCCCGGAGTCGTCCTGGTCGTTGGAGGAATCAGCCCCGTCCAGCTTCGCCTTCGGGATCGGCGGGGCGGGTCCAGCAACGCCGGGCTGATGGTGCTTTGGGCCGCTTTCCGAACACCCGATGCACGAGACGGCCATGTAGGCACTGACGACGAGGAATGCGCCGCCCAGCATGGCACGACCAACCATTCCGCCAAACGACCCGTTTCCTTCTGGCTGCATCGCAAAGCCTCCCAACCAAGGCCATCGGCAGGTGGCGTCACTTCTTCGCCGGGCCGAGAATCCGGTCGATCTCGGCAACCGTGTCGGTGGGCCGCTGCGAATCTCGGATGAAGGCGTCCACGTCGCTCATGGCCTTGTCCGTCTTCGTTTCCGACCACTTCTCCGACTCGCTCTGTAGCTCGGCCCGCACGTCGGCAGAAAGGGAGGCGACCTTCTCTTCCAGGCTGTCGAGGTTCGCCGCCAGCGTGGCGTCCTTGTCGCCCATCGACGCCGACGCCTCTTTCATCGTCTTGGCTGCGGCCATCTCGGCGTCGAGTTTGGCGACCTGGCCTTGGAGGTTTGTCAGACGGGTTTCGAGGGCTTGTTGCTGCTTGGAGAGGTCGGCGACGACTTTCCGCATGTTTGCACGGGCCGTCTTGTAGGCGTCGATCTGCCTCTCGGCGTCTTTCCGGGTCTGGATGACCTTGCCGGCCATGTCCTTGATGTCGGCGACGGAATACGTTTTGCTGGCGATCTCGGCGGGCTGGTCGGCTTTCAAGAGGTCACGCAGCTTGGCGAGCGTCTGGTCGCATTGGGCCAGCTTCTCCTCGAAGGGCTTGGCCTTCTCGTCGATCTGGTCGCACTTCACCTGGGCGGTGATCCGGGCCTTGCGGACGCCCTCGACCGCCTTCTTCGTGGCCCTCATGCCGTCGTCGATCTCCTGGCGCTGGACATCCATCTTGCCGAGCATGTCGTCGAGCCGGTCGAGAACCTTCTTCTTGGCGACTTCGGCCCTGGGGCTGCAACCGTACATGACGACCAGAGTTGCCGCCACGACGCAGAGAGTGAAGAGAAGTACCATTCGGCGCATTGGAGTTGTCTCCTTTGGGGATTGGGTAGGGACCGTCGCATAGACGTAGACCGGCTACCTGCGCCGTGGTTCGGGAACTGGCTGCACCCGTTGCGTGCTTATCGCTTGTGGAACTTGTCGGTGGCACGGTAGATCACCGTGCAGTCTTCGTTGCAGGTGGCGTAGGCGACCTTGCCCTTGACGCTCTCATCAATCTTGGTGAGGCTGCCGCTGAGAGGGAGGCCGATATTGCCGAAGTAAACGGGGTCTTTCTTCTTCCGCTCTTCGACGGGGAACATGATCCTGGTGAAGTCGTCCTCTCGCACGATCCGCATTCCCTGGTTCTGCTTCGCCAACTTCACCTGGTAGTAGAACACGCCATCTGAGTTCAAGCCGTCGTTCTTGCCTTTTCCCCAATACTTGTAGATGTGGTCGAGGTAGGCTTTCATCTGCTCTTCCGTGAAGCCCTTGTAGAAGATCACGAACCCTTTGTGTTCGAGGCGGGCCAGGTCGGCGGGCAGTTCGCTGGGCGACCCGTCCTTCTTCCCCGAAGGCGATTCAGTTTCGACCTTCGCCTTCGTGTCCTTGCCACTCTTCGTCGAGGAAGGAGTCTTCGCCGGATCACCCTCGGCAGTTCCTTTCGGCTTCGAGTCGCATCCCGCCAGCAGCGTGACGGTCAGCAGGAACAGACACCCGGACAAAACCCTCGGCTTCATGGCAATTCTCCTTGTGCTGGAATCGTGAACTTTACCGACCGGCTACGGTCTTCCGTGTGACCCGGCGACAGTGCGTGCCTAATCAGCGGTGCGACCGCCTTGGCTGACAAGGGCCAACTTTTTTCTGGAGAATCTGCTGAGACAGCGATGTGTGGCGGTGAGGAAGAGCCGTCAAAAAAAACGGGAGCGACAACCTCGCCGCTCCAGACACGCCCGCCAAGGCGCAGATGAAAACAGCTTGGCGTCGCCCCCTTTCGGGAGCGGCCAAGACTGCTTTTCATCTAACGAAAGAGCCTTGCGGCTCAGTTTGGCGGTTTGTCTGAAAGCAGACTTGACGCACTTCAGAATGCGTCATCAAATTGTAGCCGTAACCCTCTTTCGGGCCACGGGTTGGCTTGCGTTCGTTTTCCTCGACGGTTGAATCGTGGCGACCGGCGAAGTGCCGACCGCTGCCGCTGATTTTACAGCAGGAAACGCCGCCGAACCAGGGGAGGCATCCCGTTTTGCGTGACGCCTGCGTGGAGAGGGTGACGCACGACTCGGCGATCCTGGCGTCCTGGCCTGGTCAGACGGCATCCGAAGGTGTTTCCGAACGTCGTTCACGATTCGGCGTCTACCTTCCTGGGGATCGTGCGCCGTGGCCCGGAGCGTTGTCCTGGAGGCCGACATGGAGAAGGGACAGGAAGACATCGACCGGCTCCTTCAGCTTCCCCAAGAAAGCGACGTGTGGCAGCTTGGCGTGAACCAGTGGTCGGATGAGGTCTTCCTGGCCTGCCGTGGGTGGCATCCCTGGCTGATGATGGTCTACAGCGTCACCACCCAAACAGTCCTTGCCGATTTCCCGTTCTATATCGGCCTGCCATCCGAAGACTTCCTCCGGTCAATACTGGTGAGGGCGATGGCGAACCCCTACCGATCAGCCCCTCACCGACCGACCGAGTTGCAACTTCAAGACGATGCTGCTGGGTGCGGCTTGAAGCCGTGGATCGAGCAGCTTGGCATCGTCTGCGTCCTGACGGACAAGCTGGAGGCCGTCGAGAAGGCGTTGCTCGATCTTGGCGAGGAGTTCTTCGGGCCGAGAAGTGCCGAGCCGTAGCCAGGAGAGCGGCAAGACCGGATGAGCAGCCCACTTGCCTCGCTTGATTTACAACCCACCAGAATCGTAGTAGTATCCCGATGCCGGAACGTCTGCTTGTCGCCGCTTTGCAGATGTTCCCGGCCATCACGCCTCGGACGGATGACGGCCCGATACCGACTAGGCGATTTCAATTAGCGTTCTGGTGGGTGTGCAAGAGAGGGGTGGGTCATGTCCGACCGCCAACGAATGATCTCCTTCATTTCGTCCCAAGTCCCTGAAGGGGAACGGAGTGTCGTTCTCGGCGGCGATCCAGGGAGTCAGATCGTCGCTCACGTCATGGTGTCTGGTTACGACATAGAGATCGCCTCGAACTGCCCGGAGTGGGCCACGCTTCGAGAGGTCTACGAGCATTTCCGGTGGAACTCGATGACATCGTGGGAGCAGCAGGCAGCGATTCGTCCCGCCCGTGGGAACGCCACAGTGCCATCGGTGAGCCGGATCGAAGAGATCGCTGGTCGGATGGAAGCGTGTCTTTCGGCCATCGCCAAGGTGGGCGGCGACAACCCGACTGATGCCACGATCCCCTCGGCGAGCCGGTCACGCCGCAATCCGTGTCAGCATGACGCCATGACGACACGGGACGTGGCCGAACTGCTGGGATGCTCTTACGCCGAAGCCCGTGAGCGGCTGCTGGACGGTCGGATCAGGGCCGTGAAGGACGGGCGGTGGCTTCGCACCCGCCGAGAGTGGGTCGAGGAGTACATCGCCCGGAAAACCGTTCAGCCTGCTCAGGACATGCCCGGTGTGCATCAAGTGCCTCGACCCCCGAAGCGCCGGAGCCGAGGCAGCGTCACCGTTAGCGGGATTGGTCTTCAGTTCCTTCGGGAGCGGGCGAAGTAGTCGAGCGTCTGGCCCGTTGAAAGATGTCCCGGAGATGGTCGGCGTTCTTCCGGGAGTGGTCGTAGTGCAGCATGACCATCTGCGTGGTCTGGTGGCCGAGAGCCTTCGCCACTTCGTAGATGTCGAGCCTGCCGTTCTCCAGGGCGTGCGTGGCCCAGGCATGGCGGTAGGCGTATGGGGTCACTTGCTTTCGGATGATCCTCTTCTCTCGTGCCATCTCGAACCGGACGAACGAGGCCGAGGTTGTCCAGGGACGACCGATGGTGTTGAGGAAAAGGGGGCCGGTCGGATGCAGTGTCATCAGCCGGTCCACAATCTCGTAGAGTTCGTCACAGACGCCGATCACCCGGTCCTTCCCCGTCACTCGTCCCGTCTTGTGTTCCGTGGGGGCCAGCCGCCACAGCCCGTCCTCCAGGTGTCTCGCCTCGATCTTGGCGATCTCCCCCGGTCGTGCGCCGGTAAACCACATCGCCTGGAGGAAGTCACAGTAGCAGTCGTTATTCCAGAACTTGAGCAGCGCCTCGTGTTCCTCCCGGCTGATGACGACGGCACGGCTCTCGATCTTCGGCGACTTGACGGACAGGAACGGGTTGTGGCTGATGTTGATGCTCTTCTTCCTGACGGCCCAGGTCAGCACCGCCTTGCAGCAGTTGATGTACGTCCGTTGCGTCTGGTCCGAGGGGAACGTCTCGGCCCATCGACGAAGGTGAATCCCTTCAAGTTCGGCGTTGACGAGCAGCTTGCCGACCGGCTTCCCCTGGTACTTGAAGTCACAGAAATGGCCGAGCGTCTGCCTGTAGCGCTTCGACAAGTCGGGATTTGTCTCCGCCAGTTCCATCAGGTACAGGGAACAGACGGTTTCAAGAAGGTAGTCCGACTTCGAGGCGGTGTCCCGAAGGGCCATCAGCTTGTAGAATTCATCGAGGATGGTGGCGGGCGGGTTCCACCGACCGTCCCGGCCCCTCTTGGGCTTCGGGGCGTCGTTGGGGTGCTTGCCGAGGAAGTTCTGCTCGCCGTCGAGTTTGACGAACCAGCCGCCGCCCGACCGGCGTTCGGAGTACCAGGGAGATGGAGTTTTCATGCCGGGTAGACTGCGAACCCGGCTTGCGGTTCGGAATCGTTCCCGACGAAAGGTGCATTAAGGTGCATCGAAGTTGCAAAAACGCCGTGTTTTCCGGGTCGATTTTTTGGCCCAGGTGCATGAAAGGTGCATCGAAGCTGAAAAAGCCCTGTTTTTCCGGGGAAAAACGACGGCTTGATGTCGTCATGGGAGAGATAGATCGGTAAGGAGGACCGCGGAAATGCGCGGAGCCGGCGGTCCTGAATCCACGACAGGACGCACGCCCCTGCCTCATCTCGGGCTACAGCCATCAATCCCCTGCCGGGAACGAACAGGCGGCCACGACCACCGTGACGTTGTCGGGGGCGCCGCGGGCCAGGACGGCCTCGACGAGGGCGCCGCACGTCTCCTCCGGGGCGGGATGCCGCGCGAGGATGTCGGCGATTTGGGCGTCGCCAAGCGATCCGTGCAGGCCGTCGGTGCAGAGCAGGAGCC
The DNA here is from genome assembly GCA_963823075.1 of uncultured Planctomycetaceae bacterium. Classification (GTDB taxonomy): domain Bacteria; phylum Planctomycetota; class Planctomycetia; order Gemmatales; family Gemmataceae; genus UBA4732. The sequence goes on along the minus strand of CAWGKE010000005.1, from coordinate 39,062 downwards.
GGTCGCCGTCGGCCAGGCGGAGCTTAACCACCTCGCCTTCGACGCCCGGCTTTCCGCCGAGGACGTTCGTGAGAGCGTGGCGCAGCCTGTGGGTCCGGCCCTCCTGAGGAGGCATCAGTCCGCGCCGGACCAACTCCTCCGCGACGGTGTGGTCCCGGGTCAACTGCTCCAGTTTGCCGTCGCGGAACAGGTAGGCGCGCGAATCGCCGACGTGAACGATGAACCCGTCGGTCCCGATAATGCTCAGCGCGGTCAGGGTCGTTCCCATGCCGGCCAGGGCTGGGTTGTTTTCGCCTTCTTCGATGAGCTTGCGATCCGCCCGCTCCAACGCCTCACGGAGCAAGCGCAGCCGCACGTCTTCGTCCGGGTCGTCCAGCTGGAAAAACCACTTGGCCGTCTCCAGGACGTGCGTTATCGCCTCGCGGACCACCAGTGCGCTGGCGACCTCCCCCGCAGCCGCGCCGCCCATGCCGTCGGCCACCAGGAAGAGATAACCCTCGCGCTGGAGAAGGTGCGGACCTTGCTCCGGCGGCGAGGTCGCGGCCAGCACGTCCACCGATTTACAGAGTCGTGCGATCAGATACTGATCCTCGTTGTTGGGACGCACCTTGCCGACGTGCGTCCGCGCTCCAAACTCGACACGCGCGGCGGTGGGCGCCGTCGGCGTTCCTGCGGACAGGATGACCGTCGTTACTTCGTGGAACTCCTTGTTGGCTCGCGTCTCGGTCATGTCTCGCTCCGTTCATCAACGACTTGCGTTTGAACGCCGCCGCTACTTTGCAGAAGTGTACCAGATGGGCGACGTGTAGGCCCGCTGCTGGGCCTCCCTAGGGATTTTCGGATCCATCTTGATCCCGAACCGCTTGGCGTCGTACGCCGTCCAGCGCGGCGTCGGGATCTCGATCACGCGGGCGTAGTAGAAGGCCCGCTGCGACGCGTCGAAGTCCGGGTCCTTCCAGACCGTCGCCAGCTCCGGGGCGCCGATCGTGTTCGTCCACGTCGCTTCCGCCACGTCCACCGTGTCGCCCACCGGCGGCAGCTTGCCGGTCTTCGGGTCGGGCTTGCGGTCGCCGGACCACACCACGTCGTAGACCTTCTCGTGCAGCTCGCCGCCCTTGTCGAGCCAGCCCTTGACGACCTGGATGCGGTCGAGGTTGGCGCCGATGGGGTCCTTGAGCGCGGCGACGAGGAAGGTCGCCGCCTTGCCGTCGGGCGCGGCGGTCAGGTCGCCGCCCATCGGGACGCCCTTGGCGTAGCCGACCGACGCCGGCATGCGGTTCGTCGCGTCCTTCGCCTCGAAGTCCCAGCCGCCGAAGAAGCGCACGGCCATGCGCGGGCCGGTGGTGGCGTAGGTCTCGCGCCGCTGCATGGCGTCGAAGATCGCCTCGCGGGTGTTGTCGGTCGCCCACACGGCCGCGTAGCCGGAGGCGACCTCTTCCCAGCTCATGATGGTCGCCTTCTCCGCCTTGATGAACGGCTTCGAGGCGCGCGTGGGACTCGGCTCGGAGCCGGACGTCTTGCCGAAGAAGTTGTCCTGGTCCGCCGTAGCCAGGCCGGTGTGCGAGTCGGTCGAGCCGACCATGCCGAAGTGGTACGGGTTGGTCCCCAGCTCCTGTCCCAGCTTCAGGCCGTTCTTCAGCGCCGACCGGGCGTACTCATACTCCAGCATCTCTTTTTTCTTGAGTTCGCTGAGGTCGAGATTGCCCTTGTCCCAGCGCTCGAAGGCGGCGAACTCGTCGGTCGGCGACAGGAACGGGTGGGCCTCGCCGTCGCCCTTGATCTGCGTCGCCTCGTAGAGGCGCTCCCAGTGCGCCCGCTGCTCGGCGTACTCGCGGTCGATCGGCTTGCCGGTAAACGATTCGATTACCGGAAACATCCGGCCGTTGCTCAGGTTGCCGTTGTGGGCGATGGCGAGGACGCTGCCGCCGGTCTTGTCCTCGTAGGCGGCCATCCACTTCCAGAGGTCGCGGGGGTTGTCGCTGCCCAGCGGCTTGACGGTGATGAGCGGCTCGACCTGGCCGGCCTTCAGGCCGTTGTCGCGGAAGATGACGTTGCGGTGCAAGTTGTTGCCGCCGGTGTTCGAGGTCCACTCGTAGCCGATGAACGCCGTGAAATGGCCGGGGTCGTTGGCCTGGTCGGCCGCCTCGATGTTCAGCCGCCAGGCGTCGCGGAAGGCTTCCGTGCCGGGGACCGGCGCGATCGCCAGGGGGAATGTCCCCTGGGAGAAGCTGGAAACGATATCGATGGCTGCATCCGCCCCCTTGCCTTCCTGGATGAGGTTGTACCACTGGCGGCCCTTCGGGTCCGCCAGCATCTTCGGGTCGCCGGCGAGCAGCCGGGGGAAGAAGCCGAGGCCGTCGGAGTGGTCCGTCACCACCAGGAAGTCCAGCGGACGGGACAGCTTCGCGTGTTCGCCCATCGAGGCGACCACCTCTTCCCCCTTGGCGAAGCGGTAGGCGTCCTTCGGGCCGAGCCGGCAGCCGAAGGCGCCGGCGTCCATGGACGCCGACGTGTGCAGGTGCGTGTCGCCGAAGAGCGGCCGCGTCGGATAATTGCGGCCGGCGTAGGGCGAATACGGCTTCTTGAACGCCTTGTCGGCCGACTCCTTGTCGAGCGTGCCGACGTCGGTGATGGGGGCCGGCGGCTGCTCGGCCCACGCGGCCAGCGCCATCAGGCCGACGGCCGCCGATCCGAGGACGATCTTGCCGAGTCGTGAGGTTTTCATGGGTCGCCTTTCGGTGTCAAGGGAACGCGGACAAGCAAGGCCCGACTCAGGACAGAAAACGCACCGCGCCCGTCTCCAAATCGTACACCGCCCCGGCCGTCTCGAACCGCTTCTCCTCCATCGCCTTTTTCGCATCGGGATTGTCGGCGAGCTGCGCCATCGACCAGCGGACGTTGGCCTCCACCGCCGCCTGGAGCTGCGCCTCGCCCGTCAGCTTGGGGTCGATGTCCTTCAGCGCCGGGTCGATCCGATGCACCAATGCCGCGACCGCCTCCGGCTCCTTGGCCTGGTGGAATTTGGCCTCCAGCGCGGCGGCCACGGCCCCGCAGCCCTCGTGGCCGAGCACCAGCACCAGCGGCAATTTCAAATGCAGCCAGGCGTACTCCAGGGTGCCCAGGCCGTCGGGGGCGAGGACGTTTCCGGCCACGCGGATGACGAACAGGTCGCCGAACCCCTGGTCGAAGACCAGCTCGGAGGGGACGCGCGAGTCGCTGCAGCTGAGGACCGCTGCGAACGGCTTCTGTCCCTTGGTCAGTCGCTGGCGCCACTCCTTGCTCGCACGGGGATGGATGGACTCCCCCGCGACGAACCGCTTGTTGCCGGCGGCGAGACGCTGCAACGCCTCCTTGGCGTCCTTCGGAAACGGCTCCTCCGGCGCCGCCTTCAGGTCGTCGGCCCGGATCACGGACGACGCCGCCAGACCCAGCCCAAGACCCGCGGCGGACGTCAGGAGCCGGCGGCGGGAAAACATGCGTTCGTGCATTACGATTCCTCTCTTTACTCTCCGTTGTCCGTTGTGGCACGGTCAGGAGACCGCGCCACAACACGCTGTTTCCGTTTCCTCAACGGCTCGATTACCTGTCCAGGTCCAGCAGTTTCTCGACGCTCAAGTCTTCGATAGCCCTCTGCGCCTCCTCGCTGAGGTTGGATTTGCCGAGCTGGATGGTCACCTTGTGAATCTTGCCGGTGAACTTGTTATCGCCCTCCTTGTAGTCGTCGGTCACGACCGTGTAGAGGTTCTCGCCCACGTCCGTCGTTTCCGCGCCAAACACGTTCGGGTGCGTGTGCTCGATCCGCCCTTCGGCGACCTTTTCACCGTTGACGAAGATCAAACCCTTGCCCCCCGCGCCGGGCTTGCCTCCGTCGTAAGCAAACTCGAAGCGGAGCGTCACCCGCCCGGCCGGCAGGCGAGCGGGGCCGGCAATCGTGTACGTCTCACGAGCGAGCCAGTTGTAGGCGAACTTGGGCTTGCCCTCCTTGACGTAGAGGCTCCAGCCGCCCATTTTCCCGCCCTGGGCCAGGACCACCCCCTCGGCGCCGGCCTCCGGGACCTCGAGGTCGGCCGTGATCACGAAGGAGCGGTTCTTGACGTTGATGAAGGCGTCCTCGCCCAACCCCTTCATTCCTTCATAGACCGTCAGCTCGGTGCGACCTGCCATCAAATCGGGACGGCCAGCAAGCGCGGCATTGAAGCGCTCCCAGGCGCGGTCGTCAAGCGGCAACACGTTGTACTTGACGGCCTCCTCCAGAAAGAGGCCCTTTAGCCTTTCAACCTTTTCGGGGTATTTCGCGGCAAGGTCATCCGCGCAGCTGAAGTCTTTCTCGACGTCGTAAAGCTCCCACTTGTCCTTGTCGAACGTGGCTCGCGGCTTGCTCTCCCACGGCGGCCGATGCACCGTGGTGGCGAACCAGCCGTCGTGGTAGATGCCTCGGTTGCCTGCCATCTCGAAGTATTGCGTGGTGTGGCGCGACTTCGCCTCGGCGTCATTAAAGGTGTAGAGCATGCTCACACCCTCGAAGGGCTTCTGCCTGACGCCGTGGACGACCCCGGGTTCGGGCAGCCCGGCCGCCTCCAACACCGTCGGGGCAATGTCCGTCATGTGGTGCCACTGCGTACGCAGGCCGCCCTTCTCCTTGACGCCCTTCGGCCAATGCACCACCACGGGCTGGCAGATGCCGCCGTAGGAGGCCACCTGGTGGCCCCAACCAAAGGGCGTGGCGCCGGCGAAGGCCCAGCCGTTGGGATACAAAATGTGGGATTTCGGGCCGCCGATTTCATCAAAGTGCTTCAGCGGAATGTCGAGGGGCTCTGGCACGGCGTTGAACACGGACATCTCATTGAAGGCGCCGCTGGGGCCGCCCTGGAAAACCGAGCCGTTGTCGCCCGTGATGTAGAAGACCAGCGTGTTGTCCATTTCACCCATGCCGTCGATCGCGTCCAGGAACCGCCCGATTTCGTAGTCGGTCACTTCGCCGAAGGCGGCATAGATTTCCATGTACCTGGCAAAAACCTTCTTCTCGTCGGCCGTCAAGCTTGTCCCAGTCCTGGATCCCCTCCGGCTTGGGCGCGAGCTTCGTGCCCGGGGGCACGACCCCCAGCTTGATCTGGCGGGCCAGCGTTTCCTTCCGCACCTGGTCCCAGCCCTGGTCGAACTTGCCCTTGTACTTGTCGCGCCACTTCTCGGGAACCTGGAACGGGGCGTGGTTGCCAATCGCGGAGTAGTAGACGAAAAAGGGCTTGTCGGGGGCCAACGAATGCTGGGAATGCACCCAGCGGATGGCCTTGTCCGTCAGGTCGGTGCTGGCGTAGTAATTGGGGTCGGGGGGCAGATCCACCCGGGTCAGGTTGTCGTACATGACCGGATGAAAGAGGTCGGCCTCGCCGGACAGGAAGCCGTAGAACCTCTCAAACCCGCTATGCACCGGCCAGCGGTCGAACGGCCCGACGACGCTGGTTTCCCAGGGCCCAGCTCGTGACACTTGCCGAACATGGCGGTGTTATAGCCGTTGAGCCGCAAGATCTCGGGCAGCATCGCGATGCTGCTGGGACGCATCCCCGTGTTCCCCGGGAAGGCGGTGGCCATTTCCGCGATCATGCCGAAGTTGCAGCTATGGCTATTGCGGCCGGTAAGCAGGGCCATGCGGCTGGGCGAACACAACGGGGGGACTTTGAAATTGTTGTAGCGCAGCCCGGTCTTGGCGAGGCGGTCCAGGGTGGGCATCTGGATCGGGCCGCCGAACGTCGATAGGTCGCCGAAGCCCACGTTGTCGAGGAGGATGACCACCACGTTCGGCGCGCCTTTCGGCGCCTTCACCTGAAACCGCGGCGGGGGTTTTACCTTGCGGGCATCGACTTCGGTGATCGCGGCAGGCTCCGGCTCCGGAATCGGCAGGACCGTGCGGTCGAGCATGTCGGGGCCGGCTTGATCGGTCGCCGAACCGGCGTCATCGGCCCAGGCGCAGGGATTCAGCGCGCCTGTTGCGGCCAAGCAGCCGAGCAGGGCGCCGACCGTGAGGACCGCCACGATTTGGACTCTCATGTTGCGCAACATTGAGGATTCTCCCAATAGGGGCGAAACGCATCCTGTGGTCGATCCGCACCCGACGTTTCCGCGAGCCTATGCGAGAACTCCCCCACAAGACTCTCCGAGCTTTCCAGGGACTTCACACGGGGCCGACCGAAAGTCTCCCCCGCCGTGGGAGACCTTCGGCGCCGTGTTGCGGCACGGTCGGGAGACCGTGCCACAACAGCGTTCTCCTATTGTGACCGGCATTATTGCTCATGATTCGGCCGTTTCACGGGTTCGCCTCACTCTCCGCCGTCCGGGATGCGGTAGCGGGCCAGGGCCACGGTCACGTTGTCCTTGCCGCCGCCCGCCAAAGCCAATTCGACGAGGGCGTCGCACGCCGCGGCGGCCGTGCCAGGTCGCCCCAGCACGGCCGCGATGTCCGCGTCCGACGCCATCCCGGTCAGCCCGTCCGTGCAGAGCAGAAGTTGATCGCCGTCCACCAGCCGCAGGTGGCTGAGGTCCGGCTTGCCCGCGTCCCCTTTGGCGCCGAGCACGTTGGTCAGCACGTGCCGCAGGCGGTGCGTGGCGGCCTCCGCGGCCGGGATGGAGCCGCAATCCGCCAGCGCCTGGGCGATGGTGTGGTCGCGCGTCAGTCGCACAAGGCGCCCCTGGCGGAAGAGGTACGCGCGCGAGTCGCCGACGTGGGCGACGACCAGCTCTGCCCCGTGGCTGCAGGCCAGCGTCAGGGTCGTGCCCATGCCGGCCAGGTCCGGCTCGGATCGCGCCTGCTCCGCCAGCGCCTGGTTGACTTGCCGGAAGCGCCGGTCCATGCGCCCCAGCACCTCTCGAATCAGCGCTTCGTCGGGGCGCATGATCCAGTCGGGCGTGCGGAGCACCAGGTCCACGAGGACCGTGATCGCCGTGCGGCTGGCGACCTCCCCGGCGGCGGCCCCACCCATGCCGTCGGCCACGAGCAGGCCGTAGGCGGTCTCGGCGCTGCGTTCCGGGACGCATCCGGGGGGCAGGTTGGTCAGCAGCGTCCGCATGGTTCGGTCGAAGCGCGCGGCCAGGTAATGGTCCTCGTTGTTCGGCCGCACCTTGCCGGTGTGCGACGCCGCCCCTAAATCTACTTCAACGAGCGACGAAGTCGTTCTAGGCGCCCGGCCGGGAGGGGCCGGCGTGGGCAATTCAACCGTATCGGACTCGGCCCTGCTGCTCATGGTTCACCCCCTGCACGCCGCCCCTACCCCCCTCGGAAAGAGGGAGGCGAGGGGCGGCTTCCGCGCCGCGGCCTCATTTCCCCTCGTCCGGCTGTTCCAGCCGGATGAGCGTCCACTGCTGCGTGCGGTCCTTGCCGAAATGCACGAGCATCGTCGTCTCGTCTTCCGTCAGGTTGCCGACGCCCGTTTCGTAGACCGTTTCCTTGCGGTCGCCGACCGTCCAGGCGGCCCGCTGCGTCCGCTTGTCCACGGAGCCGAAGACGGGGAGCGTCGAATCGCTCAGCGCGTCGTAGTAGTTGCCGCGCAGGACCCCATCCTTGTTAATGGCGAGTTGGAAGATCTGATTGGCGTCCGTCTCGTCGCCCCGGACCATGCCGAAGACGCCCAGCGCGACCCATTCGTCCTTCTCGCCCGGCTGGGCCTGCTGGCCCTGGTCGGCGATGGCGGCCGCTTGCTGCGCGTACTCGTCGGCCGTGGCGACCGGCTCGCCGTTGTAGTAAACGCTGTTGTCCTGGTAGACGACCGTGGAGCCGTAGTTGTAGACGACCGGCGCCGCGGGATAGCCGCAGTAGGCGGAGAGTCGGCCCCACGTCGCCCCCGCCCAGAAGGCCGTCGCGGTCCAGGCCGCCGCCCGCCAGGCGTGGGGGTGGGCGACGTACCAGGTGGGGCGGAAGCAGTCGTAGCGGACGAAGCTCCGGCGGACGGAAACGCCCTGGACGCGGAGCGCGCCCGCCGTCACGTAGGTGGTCCGGCGTCCGACGGCCGCGCCGCGGGCGGTATAGCCCGCCAGGCCGTTCGGCCCCACGGCCACGCCGGTGCGCGACCCGCCGACCACCGTTCCACCCGGCCCGGTCGCGGCGCCAATGTGCGACTTGCCGACCACGGCGCCGTTCGGGCCGACCGCGATGCCGCCGCGGTTGATCGAGGCGGCCGCCCCGTTCGGGCCGGCGCCGACGCCGATGGACCCTTTCTGGCCGACGGCGCCGTTCGTACCCACTGCACCACGCGCGGCGCCGACCTTGGCGTACTGCTGCCCGTTCGGCCCGGTGATCTGGATGGCGCCGACGCCGCGGCCGGTCGTCACGCCGGCCGGCCCGGTGGTCTTCCGGCCCGCCGCCCCGTAGTCGATCTGCGCTCCGCCGGACGTGGTGTGCGAGCCGCGCCCGGAACCGACCGTGGTTTGGCCGCGGGGACCGACGACAGTCGAGGTCGTGCGCGCGCCAGCCCCGGCGCCGCCATACGGGCCGACGGCGGCGCCGCCGCGGGCGCCGACGGCCGCCGCCTGGCCGCCGCCCCGACCGCCGAAGCGCTGGCCGCGGGAGCCGGAGTCCACGACGAAAAGGCACAGGGCGCCCAGTGCGATCATGCTCAGATTTCGTATCCGTTTCATCGGCATTTCTCCTGTGGAGGCGTTTTCCCCGGGACGCGGTTACTTCACCCGGACCACCTTGACCGGCGTGATGCTCGGCGCCGCCTCGCCGTCCACCGTGCGGTCGAGGGATTGCCAGGTGAAGGAATCCTTGTCCACCGGCGTCAGCAGGTTCGTCGCCGTCGTGTCGCTGCCGTCCGGCTCGACGCCGGCCGCGTCCAGCCGCCACTGCTTGCCGTCCCAGTTCCAGACGGCTTCGCCGAAGGCGCCGTCGCTCTCGAAAAGCCAGGAATGGAGCAGGCCGGTTCGCGGGTCCTTGCCGATGAGCTGTGTGCCGGACATCGTGACGTCTTTGTCCTTTTCCTTGATCGTGAAGTGGGCGCGGATAAAGCTCCTGCCTTCGTCCCATTCGTAGGTCGTGCGAACGTCGATGTTGTCGTTTTTGGCTTCCCAGCTGCCGATCAGCCAGTCCACGTCGCGCAGGGCTGCGCCCTCATCGGGCCACTCACGGAGCAACGCGATGAGCCATTGGCCGTTCTCGTGGGCGTAAAGGGCGCTGACGCGACTGGATGTCGGTTCTCCGGCCTTGGCGTTCTTGTAGCTCCGCGCCGCCCCTTCGACGACGGCGCTGTCGTGTGAGACGAAGTGGACGGATTCAATGGTCATGTCGAGCTTCACGTCGGGGTTCTTTTTGAAGAACTGCGAATAGCCGTCTTCGATGGCGGCCCGGCCGCGGAGCGTCGCGCCGTCGTCCGCCACGTACTCGCCCTCCTCGGTCCACATGCCGGCCAGGGCCTTGGCGTCGCCCTTCTCGAACGCCTGGCCGAACTCCTTCACGGCCGCGCGGACGGCCGCTTCGTCGGCGGCTCGATCCTTGTCGTCCGGCGCCTTCGGCGGGTCGGCCGTCTCGGCCGCGCTCAGCGGCCCCGGCTGGACGCCCATTCGGCTCCAGCCAAAGCCGACGCCGACGGCGGACACGCCGGTCAGGACGGCGATCAACCATCCTACGTTTCGCAGAGCCATGTTGCAGATCTCCAGGGGCTTCGTGTGAGAAACGGTCATGAGCAAGACGGTGAAGCGGGCGAAAAGACGGCATCCGAAGCGGCGTTGGCGTTCGGTCGTTCTCCGGGCCGAAAGGGGAAGCTGGAACCAAAGCCGCTTGCTGGTCGGTGCGGCCCCGGTGCGCTTGGACGGAGTATTTGTATCGTACCGGCCGGTGGCGCCCAAGAGCGCGCTTTTCGGACAAAGGCGGGTGTTGATTGGAAGAAGAGTCGCAAACCGCAGGGGATGCAGCAGCTCAGGGCGCGTACCGACGGAGTTCACGCTCGATCGTGCAACGAAAAACTACGAAAACGTGGAGGGCCTACGAAATGTTGAGGGTTCTTGTTTTGTCCGCAGAGTCTCGTCACGGCCTCTGAACCGCGACCCGGAGAAAAGCGCTTCGGGCAGAGCGCTCCCGTCCGGGTCGCGGCTAACCAGCATCGCTCATGTCGCCGTCATGGCAGCTTCACCACCTCCCCGCCGTTGCGCGTGAACAGCGCACGGACATTATCCTTGTCCGCCGACGGGATGAAATGGGCATCGCCGTCGGCGAAGGCCGCCAGGAAGCCGCCGTGGAAATGGCCGCCGAGTCCCTTCGTCGGCTCCTTCGGGTCATACGTCAGGTCGTCCGGCGCCGTCCACGGTACGGCGCGATCGTCATCGGCCTCCACGAACAGGATCGTGGTGGATGTGCCGTCCGTCACCTCCGCGATGCGCACGCCCCGCCCGCCGGGGAACATCGTCGCGTCGCCGATCGGCGCCAGGTACGTCGTCTTGCCGTCGGCGGCGAGCTTCGGATCGGCCGCTGGGGCGCGGAACACGTCCGGCATCCGGGCGATCAGCTTCTTGTTGTGGTCGCTGTCCCACGGCTCGTCCAGGTGGAACTCCTTGTAGAGTTTCTCCTCCCCGAGGTACGGCAGCAGGTGGACGCGCCAGCTCAGCAGCGGTTTGCCGTCCTTGTCGCTGCTGCAGGCGGCCGGGTACGTCTGGTGAGCATCCATGTAGTTCAGGGAGGCCAGGGCCAGCTGCCGCAGCTTGTTCATGGACCGCACCCGGCCCGACGCCTCCTCGGCTTTCGGCAGCAGCGGCCGGATCGCACCCGTCAGCGCCTCCTCGTCCAGCGTCAGCGTCAGCCGGTCGGCGGCGACTTTCGGCGTCAACAACTCCGTCAACGAGTCGAAATTCGGGACGGCCTCGCGCACCTCCTTGCTCTTGCCGACCGCCGCGTAGGTCTTTTTGAGCAGGTCGAGCAGGGCCTTCGCGGAGTCGGCGTCGGCGGCCTGAATCGTGACGTTCAGTTTCAGCTTCGGCGCGTCGAAGCCGACCGCGGCCCAACGGAAGCCGTGCGACAGCACCTGGCTCGACCCGCCGCCGATCTCGGCCGGCAGCGTCGGCATGATGCTGTCCAGGACTTTGGCCGCGTCCTTCGGCGGAAAGATCGCGAGCTGGGCCAAGCCGCCGTCGGCCGCCGCGAACGCCTTCGCCAGGTCCGGCTAGGCGTCCGGCTTGAGCGTTCGCAGGCGCTGGAACGTGGCCTGCTCGTCGGCGAAAACCAGCCCGTCGCCGATTCGCCCGGCGCCAACCCGCCCGGAGTTTTGAGGGTGTAAGACTGCCACGGCGCCATCGCCGCGGCGACTGCCTCGTCCTTGTCTCCCTTCACCAGGGGAATCACCACGAACGGCGACCGTTCGGGCACGTCCGCTAGGCTGAAGACGACATACAAATCGTGGGCGCCAGCGTCGGTCAGCCTCTTCAGCGCGGCGATGGCCTCCTTTCGCGGAATCGGCAGCGCGTCGGCGTCCACCTTGGCCAACGTCGGCCGCCTTCGCCGCGAGGGCGTCCACATCGACTGCCGTGAGATCGACGTGCAGGACGGCGAAGGTCGAGTCGTCGAGGTACGGAGCGACCGCCTTGGCGCAGGCCTCGGGGTCGAACTTCCGTTCCGCGGCGGAGGCGGGCAGGGCCAGGACCGACGCCGCCAGGGCGAACGCGATCATTCGAGACATATCTCATCTCCTTTTATTTAGAAAGTCACTTCGCGGGCGCCAGCACGAAGCGGCGCCCTAGCGACGGCGGCATGTTCGGCGGCGGCGGCACCTCGAACACGGCCGTGCCGTCGGCCTGGACGCTGTAGAACTTGCCGAACGCCTCGCCGCTGTAGGGGTCCACCGGCAGCGGCAGCTTGATATCCGACAGCTTCTCGGGCGGTTTGCCGTCGTGGGTCATGGCGTAGTAACGAATCGCCTCGGCGCAACGCAGGTAGTCCGCCGTACGTTCAATGCGGACGCGGGCTTCGTACACCTTCTCCACGGCCGGCAGCAACAGGACGATGATCGGGTTGCCGGTCGGCCCGAGGGCGCGGACCCTTTTCCCCGCCTCCTCCAGGCCCAGCCGCGCCTGCCACGGCGGCACGTTCATCCACTTGAGGTAGTCGTCCTTAACCTCGTCGTACTGTTCCACGTAGTACAGCAGCACGACCTGCGCGGCGGGCATGGCGTCCAGCTGCTCGTCGGTTCGGCCGCGCTCCTTCAGGTACTTTTTCGCGCCGGGATAGGTCTTCAAGACGAGGGCAGCGGCGCCGAGCTTCCGCTGCCAGTCCGGCATGTCCTGGCCGATGATCGCCTCCCAGTCCTTGTACATCTCGGCGATGATGCGGGTAATCTCCTCCTCGCTCAGCGCCCCCTTGTCGTAGCTGCGGAGGACCTCTTTCAGCGGCGGGAAGGAGCGGTACAGCGTGGTCAGTTCGGAGCGCATCGCGGGGGCCGGGTTGACGAGGGGGGCGGGCAGGTCGGTCAGCGCCCAGAAGAGGTTCGGCGAGCCGGGGACCTGTTCCCATTGCTCGACCTGGCCGAACATGATGGCGGCAATGGCGATGCCGACGAGATCCTGGATCAGCGTCTCGCCCTTGCCGACGTCGCGGGCCAGCGCGAAGCCGGTCTGCAAGGTGCGGATGCCGTCGTCGAAGCGCGACTCGCTCAGCTCCAGCATGCTGCGCGTCGTCAGCAGCGCGGCGAGAATGCGGAGGTGCTGGATGTTCTCCAGGGGAAAATCGATGTCCTGTATTTTGAAGGGCGGCAGCTCCCAATCGCAATGGTCGCAGCGAGCGGCCTGGTCCGCAAGACGGAGGGCCGTGGCGAAGTGGGCGAGATAGGCGCGGATTTCCTCCTTCGGCAGATCCTTGAGAGGAACTTTCTTGTTTTCAAGGCTCAGGGGTGTGCCCGCGGGGGCGACGACCTTGTTCGGCGCATTGCGCAGCCCACGCGCAACGGCGGTGGCGGACTCGCCAGCCAGGTTCCAAAGCGGGGCCGCGTTGCCGGGCGTCAGGTCGAGCGGATCAGGCAGCAGGGTGTATTTCAGCGCGCGGTCCTCGGGCCGGCCGGGTTTCACGGCGAGCGCGATGATCGGCGGCGGTTCGGGCGCCGGGACGCCCACGGCGGCCGGCGGCTGGATCGTCTTGACGGCGCCGTCCGGCGGCGGTTCGGGCGCCGGGACGCCCACGGCGGCCGGCGGCTGGATCGTCTTGACGGCGCCGTCCGGCGGCGCCGCAGCGGCGAGGGCCGCCAGGCCGAGGAGCAGCGCCCCGCAGAGGAGGCTGTGTCGCATGAAATGTCTCCTTGAAGTAGAGGGAATGAGATCGCGGCCGATTTCACAAGGATCGCAGCAGGGAATCGATGGTTTCCGGCGGCGCGGCCGGCGGCGTCGGCTCGGCCAGCCCGTCCAGGCCCCAGCGCAGCACCTTGTCTTCCAGGCGCGTGTACGGCGTCGTCGGCCACGGGTACGGCGGCACCGGCGGCTCGGCTTCCAGCGGTGCGGGCGGCGGCTCGTTCTCTTTCGGCGGCGTCGGCGGGGCCGGCGGCTGGTCGTGAACGGTCACGACGCGCACCACCTCGACCGGCGGCGGTGCGGGGCGGAAGATCAGCACCGCCGCCAGGACCGCGGCGGCCGTCGCGCCGGCGGCCGTGGTCGTGCGCCAGAACCAGGGCCGAGGCGCCGAAGCCCGGCCGGCGTTGAAGAGGAGGCGGTCGCGGTCGATGGCCGGGGCCGAGGGGCGCAGTCCGGCCAGGGCGGCGGCCACTTCGTTCAGTCCGGGGTCGATGGGTTCGGGCATGGCACGCGCAACCTTTCCCGCAACGCGGTCAGGGCTTTAAGATATCGCCGATGGGCCGTGCTGGACGAGACGCCGCCCAGCCGGCCGATTTGCTCGAACGAGAGGCCGCCCCAGAGGTGGGCGATCACGACCTCGCGCTCCTCCAGGGGCAGCGCTTCCAGAGCGGCGGCCGCGGCCTCGCCGTCCAGAGCGGCGTGTTCGGCCGGCGCAAACCACGCCGACCGGCTGGCGGCGGCGTCCGTCTCGTGGCGGCGTCGTCGGCGGGCGGCGCGGGCGGCGCCGAGCGCGCCGTTGCGCACCACCTGGAACAGCCAGGCGGCGGGGTCGTTCGGCGGCGGCCGCCGGACGGCCAACTTGACGAACGCCTCCTGCACGACGTCCTCGGGCGCGGCGCACCACTGGCGGGCGAACAGCGTCAGCGCCGCCGCGTGTTCGTCCAGCAGCCGGCCGAGCAACTCGGGGGTCATCACGAGGAAGACGCCGGCCGCGGGAAGCCATCCCGCGGAAAAAGAAGAAAGGGTCATCCCGGTCGCCGCGGCGACAGGAACCGTTTGAACGCCTCGGCCGCCGGCGCCAGCTGTTCGCCGCGGCGGACGAGGATGCCGGAGTGGATCGGCCGGATCATCCCTTCGAGGCCGCGCCGCCCAATGCGCCGGCCGCGCGTCACGGTACCGCCGCCGGGCGGCAGCGGTACGACCGATACGCCCAGCCCCGCCTCCACCATCCGCACCGTGATTTCCGTGTTCGTGGTTTCCATGTCGATGCGCGGCGACAGACCGGCGCCGTGGAAGGCGTCGATGACGTGCTGCCGGCCCGTCGAGCCGCGCTCGAAAAGGATCAACGGCACATCGACCAAATCTTCCAGGCCGAGCTTGCGCATCCGTAGCAGCGGATGGCCCGGCGGCGTCACCAGGCTCCAGTCGAGCGAGAACAGGTGGATGTACTCCAGCCCCGGCGACGACTCGTAGGGGGCGGCCACGCCGAGCGCCAGCTCGGGGTCGCTCAGCAGCGCCTCCTCGATTTCCTGCTCCTTGTGGTTGCTGAGCCGGACGCGGATGTGCGGGAAGGCCCGATGGAACCGCCGCACCGCATCAATGAGGACGTAAAGGATCAGATATTGGGTGGCGGCGACGTGGATCTCGCGCGGCTCGGTCGGCTCGCTGAACGCCTCGACCAGCTGGCGGGCGCGTTCGAGGAAGGCGAGGGCGTGCGGCAGAAACTTGCGGCCCTGCTCGGTGAGCGGGTGGGCGCGGCGCGGCCCACGGCTCTTGCGGTACAGCTCGACGCGCAGCCGCCCCTCCAGCGCCACCAGCCGGTTGCGGACGCCCTGCTCGGTGAGGTGCAGCGTCGCGGCGGCGCCGCGGAGGCTGCCGTGCCGCGCCAGCTCCACGAAGGCGGCCACCTGATCCGTCGAAAGGGAGGGCAAAGACGCCATGCCGCGCTCCAGGGGCAATACAGGAAACGCCTGCGATTCATCCAGGATACACAACTTCTCCTCGCGCTCCAGCACTTGCGCCGATTTGCGGCGATACGGGCCGTTTTTCCCGGACTTGTCGCGGCCGCGCGTTACAATACGCTCTCAGGGTCCGGTATATCTCACCCCATCGAGCAAGACTCTCATGATGCGTTGCAGCCATTCGCGCGGCGGGAACGGCGGCCCGCGCTGGGCGGCCGTGGTGTTGACCGCGTTCACGGCGGGCGGCCTTGTCGCCGCGGAACCTGCTTCCCCACCGGCCGGCCCCGAACCGCGCACGCCCGTCGGGAAATGCGTCTCCGCGGATGGGACGCTGCTGACCCGCGAGGCCGACGGCAAGGATTGGCGACCTGTGCCGCAGGGCGGCCCCATTTCCAGCCGCGACGTGCTGATGGCTCTGCCCGGCGTCCGCGCCATGGTGGAGACGGAGCCGAAGACCGTCGCCCTGACCCTGTACGGCGGGATGCCGCGGCTGTCGCCGTCGCCCGTGCTGGAGTCGCAGGTCGTCCTCCATGACAGTCGCGCTTATGACCTCGACGTCACCCTGCGCGAGGGCCGCATCCTGCTGCGGAACACCCGCGACAAGGCGCCGGCCCGCGTTTGGGTCCGCCTGTCGGGCTTTTCGTGGCGGTTGACGCTGGACCCCGGCGCCCGCATCGGCTTCGAGACCTACGGCCGCTGGCCGCTCGGCGCCGCGTTCTCGAAAGATCCCAAACCCTGGGAGGAGCCGACCCGGGTGGTGCTGCTGCTGATGCTCAAGGGCAAGGCGCAGCTGGAAACCGACTCGCACGCCTACGAACTGTCGGCGCCGCCGGGGCCGGCCTTCATGCAGTGGGACAGCGTCCAGGGCGAGGCGGGCGGGCCGGAGGCGCTGAAGGAGCTGCCGCCCTGGTCCGACCCGAACGTGGCGGTCCCGGCCGAGGGCAAGGCCGTCGAGGAGGTCGTCGAAACGTACCAGGCGCTGCAGAAGAAGACCGGCTCGCCGGAGGCGGCATTGCTGGCCCTGCTCGAAGCGGCCGCCAACGAGAAGGACAAGCCGCGGGCGGCGATGATGGGCGCGTTCGCGGTGCTGGGCCTGAACGCCCTGGGCGATACGGCGCGGGTGGCCGAGGCCCTGGCCGACCCGCACTCGACCGACGTGCGCGAGGCCGCGATCGTGGCGCTGCGGATGTGGATCGGCGCCAACCCTGGCCGCGACCTGGAGCTGGACCGCCTGCTGCAGGATCAGCTCGGCTACACCGAACGCCAGGCCGAGACGGTTCTGGACCTGCTGCACAGCCCGTTCGACCCCGAAAAGCCGGCGACGTACGAAGCGCTGATCCGCCTGCTGCAGCACCCCAAGCTGGCGGTGCGCGAGCTGCGCGCTGGCACCTCTACCGGCTGACGCTGGCCGGCAAGGACATCGTGTACGACCCGGCGGCGTCGGAGGAGGCGCGCGAGAAGGCGGTGCGGGCGTGGAGGGAATTGATCCCCGCCGGCCAGCTGCCGAAGGAGTCGAAACCGTAACCGGGCCGCGTCAGAACGATCCATCAGGGCGGGCTGAACGCAAGCAGCGCCGCCAGCGCCGCCCCCAGGACGACAAACAGCCCCCATTTCACCAGCGCCACGCGCCGCTGGAAGCGCGGCTCGGCCGATGGGTCTTTCAGCAGGCCATAGAGAAACGCCACGCGCCGGGCGATGCTGCCGTGCTGCCACGATTGCAGAAAGCCCGGCCGGTCGCGGCTGATGCCGTTGACCTGCGCCACCTTTTCCAGGGCGTAGATGAAGGTCCGCACGCCCGTCGGGCACAGGGAGGCGGCCCGCGGCGTCAGCTCCGCACCGCCGTCGTGGCCCACGCAGTCCAGCCGGCCGCACGACACCGCCCGGCAGCCGTACACGTCCGCCTGCCGCTCGCAACGCCGCGACAGGAAGCCGAAGACCACGAAGATGTAGGCCAGCAGCCCCGCCGCCGCCGGCAGCATCCACACGTCCGTCACCGGCAGCCCGTACAGGATCGCCGCCAGCGACGGGCCGGCGCCGCGGGCCAGGCCCGGCAGCAGCGGCAGCGCCACCGCGAAGAAACCGTAGCCCATCACCGCCAGGCTCAGCAGCAGGAAGCCGAGGTAGAACAGCATGTGCTGGTGCTTGACGTGGCCGACCTCGTGGCCGAACACCGCCTCGACCTCGTCGCCGTTGAATTCCTCCAGAAAGCGATCCGTGAAGATGACGTAACGCGGCCAGGGCAGCACGCCGATGACCATGGCGTTGGCCATGCTGCCGCGCGTGTTCCACAGCAGCAGGTCGCTGCAACGGAAACGGAGTCGGCGGGCGGCGGCCAGGAGGCGGTCGCGCGTCGGGCCGGGCGGCAGCGACTTCAGCCCCAGCGCCAGCCGCACCATCCACGGCAGCGTCATCAGCACGGCCAGCACGCCGGCCACGCCGCCGCTCAGCGTCCACGCCCATTCGTCCTGGACCGAATCGGGGATTTGCAGGGCGATTTCCTGCTGCACGATCAGCAGCAGCACCGGCAGGAAGACCAGCGCCAGCTTCTGACGGCCCTGGAAAGCGACATAGGACCAGCGGCCTCCGAAATCGCGGGCCGCGTCGAGGGCGGGGGCCGCAGCCGCCCCGCCGTCCAGGAAGGCCCGCGTCAAGGGATCGCCGTCGAGCAGCCGATGGGCGGCCACGTACAGGGCGCGGTCGGCGTCGTAGGAGAAGACCCACGACAGCACCAGCCCAACGAAGAACGGCAGAAGGATCAGGACCTTGACGCCAGGGATCGGCGCCTTGCCGGCGCCGTCCCAGCTCCACAGATGGCCAGCCGCCCAGCCCCAGCTGAAGACGTAAACGGACAGGCCATAGACGCCGAGCAGGAGGAATTGCCGCCAGAAGCGCCGCCGCTCGTATTGGGCGGTCACGCGCTCGCGTCGGGCGGGGTCGCGCTCCAGGCCCCGGCGGACGCGCCGCGCCACGTCGAACGACTCCAGGGCGACGAGGGCAACGCCCAGCCACGTCAGCCCCGCACTGAGGAGGGCCGAGTTCACGAATCCGGGAGGGTCCTGCCAGCTGGGCAGACAGGCGACCGTCAGGAAGACCATCAGCAAGAACGGCATGGCGTCGTCGCCTCGCGATTCCAGGGCTGACCCATCATAACGAATGAACCGCCAAGACGCCAAGAACGCCAGGAAGACAATTCCATTCTTCTTGGCGTTCTTGGCATCTTGGCGGTTCGCCCGCTCTGTCAAACGGGAGGACATGGCCGGACCTCAACGGCGCGCATCGGCTTCCGGCGTCATGGGGCTTTCAAGTGCGCCTCGCCTCGTCGCGGCGGCGGAGGAGGAGGTCCGCATTGTGCAGGTTCGTCAGCAGAAGGCGGTTGAGGTGGAAGCGGGCGGCGAACCAGGCCTTGTCGGCTTCGGCATTGGCCGCCTGGGTAAGATGCCACTTCTGCGGGTCGGGCGGCGGCTGCCAGTCGCCGCCCTTGGCGTCGAGCGTCCGCCGTTGCTGTTCCCATTCTTCCTGGCTCAAGGGCGCAGCGTCCCTTCCCCGGTGAAGTCCTGGCCGGTGCGTACCAGGACCCAGGCCCGCAAGCGAGCGCGTCCTGCAATTCCCCCTGTTTCTTCTCCAAATCCTTGCCCTTCTGGTCGGCCGGCTCGAGATTCTTCTGCGATGCGCCCGCACGGCCCAGCAGCAGTACGAACGCCGTCGTCACCACCGCCGCCAGCAGCAAGAACATCCCCGCCGCCACGGTCAGCGGCGTCCCGTGGCGGCGCGCCCATTTCCCCAGCACGTAGCCCGGCGACGGCGGCCGCGCCCGCACCGGCTCGCCCGCCGAAAACCGCCGCAGGTCCTCCGCCAACTCCAGGGCCGTGCCGTAGCGCCGGCCCGGCTGCTTCTCCAGACATTTCAGACAGATCGTCTCCAGATCGCGCGGCGTCTTCGGCTGCAACTGCCGCGGCGGCACCGGCTCGTGCGCGATCACCTGCTGCAGCGTCTCCATCGCCGTCGCCGCCTTGAACGGCGGCCGGCCGGTCAGGCACTCGTAAGGATCGCCCCCAGCTCGTACACGTCCGCCGCCGGCCCGACCTCCTTCGACTTGCCGCCCGCCTGCTCCGGCGCCATGTAGCTGGGCGTGCCCATGATGGCGCCGCTTCGCGTCTGGCCCGCTCCGCGTAGGGGCTGAGCGACCCAGCCCTACCTTCGCCAGACCGAAGTCCGCGATCTTCGGCGTCCCGCCGGCCGTCAGCAAAACGTTGGCCGGCTTAAGGTCGCGGTGGACCACCCCCTTGTCGTGGGCCGCCTGCACCGCCCGCGTCTACACCAGCCGTCCGCGTCGGAAAAGCACGGAGTAGATCTTGGACAGGTTCTTAGCGTTCCGTCGTTATCCCGCAGCCGGCCGACGAGCAATGCGCGGCGCAAAAAAGTGTCCCGCCCTCGGCGGATCCGGAGTCGCCCATCACCGAACGCCGCCTCAGGCGGGACATTCTTAATTGTAAACATGTTCAGTTATCTGTCAACCGCCGTCCGGCGCCGGATGCCGGCGGGTCGGGGTTCTTGTGGAGTCCGGCCCGGCAGCCCGACGATATTATAGGCGGGCCGCAGGAGGGCGACCTGTCCGTCCCACCCCGCCGGCCCGGGCCGCGGTCGCGGAGGCGCAACATGGGCAAAAAGGTGGGACGGACGCTGCCGCTGACGACGCCGCGCCGGCTGATCTGCGACCTGCTGCATTTCTCCCGGTGCGTCCCCACCGTCCCGGTCCAGCGGCGCATGAACGTCGCGGATCTCGTGGAGGCCCGCGCCCGATCGGCCCGCCGCATCAGCTGGTGCGCGATCTTCACCAAGGCCTTTGCGCGGGCGGCGGTCCAGACGCCCCAACTCCGCCGCGCCTACCTCGCTTTCCCGTGGGTGCGCCTTTATGAGCATCCCATCAGCATCGCCACGATCACGGTCGAACGCCTTTACCAGGGCGAGAACGCCGTCTTCTTCGCCCACCTGACCGCCCCCGAGAACAAGACGCTACTCGCCCTCGACGAACGGCTGCGCCAATACAAGACAGACCCGATCGAAAGTCTCGCTCTTTACCGCCGTGCCTTGAAGATCGGCCGGCTGCCGGGCTGGCTGCGGCGGCCGGGCTGGTGGTACGTCCTCAACGCCTACGGCCCCTGGCGCTCCGTCGTCGCCGGCACCTTCGGCGTCAGCGTCTATTCGGGGCTGGGAGCCGAGTCGCTCCACCCGCTCTCGCCGCTGACGACCACGCTGAATTACGGCGTCATCCAGGGTGACGGCAGCGTCATCGTGCGCCTCACCTACGACCACCGCGTCATGGACGGCCCCACGGTGGCGCGGGCCTTGGCCCTGGTAGAGGACGTGCTGCACCAGGACGTTCTGCCCGAACTCCGCGACGGCGGCGCGGGTCGGGCCGCATGATTCACTGGCGCAGGTACACCCGCAGCGACTCCGCTTCGCGCTCCCGCAGCCGGACGACGATGTGCAGCTGCTCAAGATACTGCTCCAGCGTCTTGCCGCCGAGATGCACTTTCTTCGCCTCGAAGAACGCCCGCACGCGCCTCTCCCCTTCCGGCGACGCCAGGCCGACCACCGCCTCGCACACGCGCCGCACCCCGTTCGGCGGCCACGCACGATTCAGCCGATCCCAATTCTCCTCGGCGAACGCCCAGGCCCGTTCGCGGCCGTCCACGCTCATCAGCAGCGCCCGCAGCACGAACGGCGCGTCCTGCGTCCGCACGTCGCCGTCGAGCGTGCGGGCCAATGTCCGGTCGATCAGTTCGGGCACGCGGAAACCGGCCAAAGCCAGCAGGTAGCGCCGCTCCTCCTGCGGCGTCCGCGCCGCGCGGAATCGCTGCTCGAACTCCGCATAGCGAGCGGCGTCGCCGGCGTGCGCCAGGATGGAGACGACCGCCGCCAGCACGTTGGCGTCCACCGCGTGCGTGGCGAAGGATTCCGCCGCCCGCGTCTGGACGTCGGCGTCGTCGCCGAGCGTGCCGAGAGCGCGGAGCAGGTCGGCGCGAGCTGGCCCGTCAGCTCGGATTCGCCCTCCCGCGGCCGCCAGCCGAGTTCCGACGCGGCCGGCGTCAGCCGGTCGCGTACCAGCGCCGCCAGCCGCGGCCGGTCCTCCGCGTCGATGATCCGGTTCAGAATGTGAAAGGAGCCGACGATCACCGACCAGACGTTCTTGTCGCGCTCGCCGCGGAAGTGGCTTGTGAGATCCAGATACTCGGTGAGCGGCGTGAGTCCGGCCAGCACGGCGGCCCAGGCGTCGTTGACGAGGTTGAAGCGCTCGATGGCCTCCAGGCGGCCGAGCGCGGCCAAGAGCGGCGCCATGAGGTCCGGGGCGTAGCGGACGCGGTAGAAGCCGTGGCCGCCCGCGTTGACCAGAGCGGTGTTCGCCTTGCCCATCTCATATGTGACCGCCTCACCGCCGCTGAGCAGCGTCTGCTCGGGCCGGTCATCGCTCCCGAGGAAGCGCAGCTGCACCGGGGTCCGCCAGACGGGTTCCTCTGCCGGCCCTGCCTCCTCGCCGAGATAGAGGAAGCGCCGCTGCCGCAGCACCAGGCGGTTCTCGGCCGTCCGCTCCACGTCGATCAGCGGATAGCCGGGGTGGAAGATCCAGCCGTCCATGACCTCGGGGATCGGCAGCTCCGACGCCTCGCCGAGGGCGCGCCACAGGTCGGCCGTTTCCGTGCTGCCGAAGGCGTGGCGGTCGAGATAGCGGCGGACGCCGTCGCGGAAGACGGCCGGGCCGATGTACTGCTCCAGCATTCGCAGCACCGATGCGCCCTTTTCGTAGGTCAAAACGTCGAACATGGCGTCGGCGTCCTTCGGCGCCGCGACGGGGAACTCGATGGGCCGCGTGCTGCGCAGGCCGTCCATCGACAGGGCCGACGAGCGCGAAACGCCGAACGTCGTCCAGCGCCTCCACTCCGGCTTCCAGGCGTCCACCGCCAGCATCTCCATGAAGGTGGCGAACGCCTCGTTCAGCCACAGGCCGTTCCACCAGCTCATCGTCACGAGGTCGCCGAACCACATGTGGGCGTTTTCATGGGCCACCACGTCGGCGACGCGCTCGCGCTCGGCGTGGGTGGCCGTCGATTCGTCCACGAGCAGGGCCGTCTCGCGGAACGTGATGGCGCCGAGGTTCTCCATCGCGCCGGCCGCGAAGTCGGGGATGGAGACGAGGTCGAGCTTGTCGCCGGGATATTTGCGGCCGTAATACTCCTCGAAATAGCCCAGCGAGAAGGCCCCGATGTCGCGGCCGAACCGTGTCAGCCCCTGCTTGCCCGGCACGCACCAGACGCGCAGCGGCGTGGCGCCGACCATGACCGCCTCCGTCGCTTCCAGCTCGCCGACGATGTAAGCGACCAGATAGGTGGACATTGGGATGGTGTCGGCGAAGCGGACGACCTTCTTGCCGTTCTCGACGCGCTCCTCGGCGACGGCGGTGTTGGAGACGACCCGCAGGGTCGGATCGACGACGAGCGTGGAGGAAAAGACGGCCTTGAAGCCCGGCTCGTCCCAGCAGGGGAAGGCGCGGCGGGCGTCGGTGGCCTCGAACTGCGTGGCGGCCAGCCAGCGCCATTCGCCCTCCCGATTCTTGTATTTGCTGCGGTAGAAGCCGCGCAGCTTGTCGTTGAGCGTCCCGGCGAAGGTCAGCTTGAGTCTCCAGCTCCCTTTCATCAGGGCGGACTCGAAGCGCAGCCGGCAGCGTTCCGTCTCTTCCTCCAGCGTCACGGCTGCGGTCAGCCGGTTGCCCCACTGGCCTTCGGCGGTCGCCTCGGCGATCTGCAATTCCGCGGCGTTGAGGACGATTTCCTCGACGGGTTCCTGCACCGTGACGGCGATTTCGACGCGGCCGGCGAAGGTCGCGGCGGCGAGGTCCGGCGCCAGGCGGAGGTCGTAGCGGGACGGGACGACGGTGCGCGGCAGACGGTAGCGGTCCATCAGCAATCTCCAGAGGCCTTCGGATACCGCTCGCATAATAGCGGGGGAAAGGGCCGATGCCAGCGCGGATGTTCTTCACGCGGCGGAGTCGCGCTTGTACAGGCCCTTGGCTTGAGAGTCTGTCCCGGAAGGGGCCGAACGCGGCTGACGGGCGGCCGCGCCTCGACGGCGCTCATCGGCCGCAGGCGGCCTTGGGTGGATGGTCGCTTGGGTATGACGCACCTCGCCGTTGCGGGAACGGCAGGTCGAGTGTACCACGCAGACAGGGTGTCTGGGCAGGGAAAGTGGAGGGGAGAAGTAGGGTTCTCGGCCGATGAGCGCCAATGCGGGTTCGTCATTTCTCGTTCCCGGACGGGAGGGCCGGGAACGAGAGACGGCGAGGGACACGACCATGACACGTGCGCCCTTGTCTCTTCCTTCCATCGTCTACTTCTGGTCGATCTCCCTGGTCACGGCGGTTGGCAGTTTCTCGCTCGCCGGCGTTCGCTTGAGCGTGTCGGGGTCCACGTCGTAGTTGGTCTGATCGCTTGCAATTTCCAGTTTCCCATCGACGAGTTTGAAAGTGTACTTCCCGTCGTAGGCGCCCGGCTTGTACTTCCCCTTTGCCGCGACAAAGTCCGCATAGCCCGATTGGGTCTCGGTCCAGGTCAGCTTGCCGTCCTCCACCTTCATCGCCGTGACCAGGACGGCGGTCCCGAACTGGAGGGGCCCCTTGACGGTGCTGACGACGCCGTGGCCGGTCCCGGTCAGTTTCTTCGTGCTGGCGCGCTCGCCGATCTCGTAGTGGAACACCAAGACGCCGCTGAAGTCGTGGGGCGGCCCGACGCGCTTGCCTTCCTTGTCAAGGTCGTAGAGCGTCTCCTTCGTCACCACCGTGAGGTCAAAGGCGAACCCCTCCGCCGTCTCGGCGAAGTTGTTGTACGTGGTCTGGTCCTCGTACTCGCCCTCCATCTTGTCGTTGTCCCACTTGAAGGGGAACTTCGGCGTCACCAGCGCCTTGCCGATGACATGCTCCTTGAAAAACGTCATGACCTGCGCGGTCGCTTGCGTCCGTGAGGGCGTTGCCCTTCTTGGCGTGGGCGAGGCCGGCCGCCCCGGCCAGAAGGGCGCAAGCCAGCAGAGGGATGGTCGGGCGTTTCATGGATGGATCCTCCTGTGAGAGATGGAACACGGACGCGGCCCCGATGCCGTCGTCCTTCACGAGAAAAGGGTCGGCCCGAATGCAGGCCGGCCGCTCTTCAGCGAGGTTCTTCCGCTCCCAGCGCCGTCTGCGCAGTACACCAGGAAGTCCATCCTCGGTCAATAAAAAAAGGTCGGAAACCGATCTCTTGGCGACGGCTCAGCCGGCAGTCGCCAGAACCGGACCATCCGGCGGCGACAATTCACACGCGAGCCGACTCTCGTTCGTCGTACGCCCCGGATCTTCATGGAATGGGCGAAAATCCTTGTCCGCATTGTCCGACAAGAACGCCTACGGCGTCAGCACCACCTTGCCGCAGCGCCCGTCCTGCATCAGCTCAAAGCCCTTGGCGAACTGGGCCAGCGGGAACGTGTGCGTCACGATCGGCCGGATGTTCAGCCCCGCCCGGAACAGGCCGGCCAGGCGATACCACGTCTCGAAGAGCCGACGGCCCGTCACGCCCTGGACGCGCACGCCCTTGAAGATCACGTCGTTGGCCAGGTCCAGCGGAATCGGCGCGCTGGGGATGCCGAACAGGGCGACACGGCCGGCGTTCTTCACCGCCCGGAAGCAGAGCCGCACCGCCGACGGATGGCCGGACATTTCCAGGGCGCTGTCCACGCCTTCGCCGCCGGTGTGGTCGAGGACTACCGTCTCGGCGTCCGCCCCCGGCACGAAGGCGTGATCGGCGCCGACCTGCCGCGCCAGGGCCAGCCGGTACGGACTCACGTCCGTGGCGAGGATCGTGCCGGCGCCGGCCGTGCGGCCGACGGCGATGGCGAACAGCCCCGTCGGCCCGCAGCCCGTCACCAGCAGCGTGTGGCCGGTGACATCCTCGCCGAGGACGGCGTGGACCGAGTTGCCCAGCGACTCCTGCATGCACGCCAGCTCCGGCGGGATCTCCGGGGCCGTCTTCCACAGCACCTTCTCCGGCAGCGCGACGTACTGCGCGAAGGAGCCGTCGCGGTCGAGGCCGAGGATGGTGTAGTTCTTGCAGACGTGGGCGTTGCCGGTGCGGCACTGAAAGCACTTGCCGCAGGTGACGTGCGATTCCGCCGCGACGCGGTCGCCGACCCGCACCGTCGTCACGCCCTTGCCCAACGTCACGACCTCGCCGTACATCTCGTGGCCGAGGATGCGCGGCGGCTTGATGCGGCCCTGCGCCCAGGCGTCCCACTGGTAGATGTGGCTGTCCGTGCCGCACATCGACGAGGCCTTGACGGCCAGGACCACTTCCCCGTCGCCCGGCGTCGGGTCGGGGGCCGTCCGCAGCTCCAGGCCGGGAGCGGGGACGGCTTTCATCACGCATTGCATTCCGGCTTCTCTGTGGCCTCGGGTCGCGCGGGCGAATTCTTGCATTATACGAACCATCCGCACGGGCGGGCGGTGCGGCAGGAGGCTTGACGCCTGAGCGCCCCATCATTCCGGCGCCGAGTCCGTTCGAGGGACGCGGCGCTCGTCGGAGGCAGCGAACCGCTGGAGTCGCTGCTCGCAGGACGCCAGCTGCTCCGCCGTCCGCCGCAGCTCCTCTTCGAGCCGCCTGCGGTCGGTAATGTCCTCGAAGGACGCCGCCACGCCGGCGAGCGTCGTGCCGTCGGCCTGGAACAGCGGCTGCGCGTTGACCGTGATCCACGTCAGCGTCCCGTCCGGCTTGTGGACGCCCATGACCTTGTCCGTGCAGGGCCGGCCCGTGCGCAGCGTGACCATCGCCGGGTTTTCGCCGGGGACGGGGCGCCGTCCCCGCGGACGGCCCGCCAGCGTGCGTCCTGCGGCGTACAGGCCCATCAGCTGCTCGGTGGACAACCCCAGGATGCGCTCGGCGGCCGCGTTACAGGAGAGGAAGCCGCCGTGAGCGTCGAGCAGCAGAATGCCGTCTTGCATGGCGGCAATGACCGAGCGGTAGCGCTCCTCGCTTTCGCGGAGGGCTTCCTCGGCGTTCTTCCGGTCGGTGATGTCCTCGTGGGAGCCGGCCATGCGGTAGACGCGGCCGGTCGCGTCGCGCAGGACGAACGCCCGGCTGCGAATCCAGCGGTACGAGCCGTCCTTGTGGCGCATCCGAAACTCCACCCAGGACAGCGACTCCCGGCTCTTGAAGTGGGCGCGCAGCTCGGCCCGGACGCGCTCCAGGTCGTCGGGATGAAGCCGTCTGGTCCACTCCTCGCTCCGGTCGGGCATTTCATGGTCCTCATGGCCGAGCATGGCCTTGTAGCGCGGCGAGTAGTAGACCGCGTCGGTGGTCAGGTCCCAGTCCCACAGGCCGTCCTGGGACCCTGCCACTGCCAGCTCGAACCGCTCCCGGCTCTTGCGCAGCTCCTCCTCCGCGAGCTTGCGTTCGGTGACATCCCAGCCGATGGCCTGAATGCCCGTGACCGTTCCATCGGCGGCGCGGATGGGCGTTTTCAGCGTGTGACAGTAGCGCCGGCCTACGACCCAATGGACTTGCTCGACGTCCTCGAACAGCCGCCCCGTATCCATGACCCACTGGTCATCTTGGCGGAACTTCTCGGCCATTTCCTTCGGATAGATGTCGAAGCCGGTCATGCCCAGAAGCTGTTCGAGCGACCAGCCGACGAGTTCGCAGAAGCGGTGGTTGGCGAAAGTGAACCGGCCTTCACGGTCCTTGCGGCAGACCGCGCACGGCAGCGTTTCCACCAGGGAGTGGTACAGCGCCTCCGACTCCCGCAGCGCCTCTTCGGCCTTTCGCCGCTCGAACTCCTGCCAGCCCTGGACCTCCTGCGCCAACTCCGCGGCGGCGGACGGGCGGTCCTCCGGCCGCTTGGCCAGCGCCCGCAGACACAGCGCCTCCAGCGCCGGCGGCACGTCCGGCCAGAATTGACGGGGAGGCGCGGGTTCCTCCTCACGGACCCGTCGCAGCACCTCTTCCGTGCTGGAGCCGGTGAACGGAGGCTCGCCGGTGAGAATCTCGTAGAGGATCGCGCCCAGCCCGTAGACGTCGGTGCGTCGGTCGATCAGGTCGAGTCGGCCGTCGGACTGCTCCGGGGCCATGTAGGCCGGCGTCCCCAGCGCCTGACCTTGCACCGTATAGCCGCTGTCGGCGCCGCCGTCGTTGAGGACGACCATCGACGCTTCCGGCGCGTCCTCGGGCCGGCCGACCAGCTTGGCCAGGCCCCAGTCCAGCACGACGGCCTCGCCGAAATCGCCCAGGATCACGTTCTGGCCCTTGAGGTCGCGGTGGATGACCCCGCGGGAGTGCGCGTAGGCCACGGTGTTGCAGACCGTGACGAAGGCGTTCAGCAGTACCGGCAGGTCGAGCGCGTCGGCCTGGCCCGCCGCCCGCTTCCGGTGGTAGGCCCGGGCCGCCTCGCTCAAGGTGCGGCCCTTGAGGAAGCGCATGGTGTAGAACGGCTGGCCGCCGTCCCCCACGCCGAACAGGTCATACACCGGAACGATACCGGGGTGTTCCAGCTGGCCGGTGATCCGCGCCTCCTGGAGAAAGCGCGCCCCGAGCGTGGCGTGCCCGGCACGCTCGGGGCGCAGCTCCTTGAGGGCCACGTCGCGGCCGAGATCGTTGTCGTGGGCCAGCCAGGCGCGGCCGATGCCGCCGGTAGCGTGCAAGCGGAGTCGGGCGTAACGCTGGCGCGGCCCGGGTACGTGGTCCACCGTGGCGGCCTGGTGTGCGGCCTCCGCCTGCACGGGCAACCCGGCGAGCGTGCGCCGAATGTCGTGGTCTCCCAGGGCCGCCAGGGAGCGTTTGACATCGTCGGGGATGGCCGCCAGGCTGGCCCGGGGATCGCCGCCGTGCTTGTGCAGTTTGCGCCCGAGCAGGTAGTCCACGTGTGCCTTGTCGTCCGGCACGATCCAGCCGCGTTCGACGAGCAGGTCGGCCATCGGCATGTCCTTGCGGCTGGTCCAGAGCAGGCAGGCTTCGATGAACTGGTTGGGTTCGATCAAATCGGCCTGCAAGGCCAGCACGCCGAACAACAGATTACGATCGGTGTCCATGGGGCCTCCAGGCATGACGGCCGACGACGCGGAGGTGCGTGGAATATAGCAGAAATCGCGGCCCCGGCGCGACGCCCATCGTGCGCCCTGCTCTTGGCAAGGTCGGATCACGGGCTGGCAAGTGAAACAAGACCCGGCTCGCCTCTTGCCTTCGGCGGGCGCTCTGGTATGCTGCCGCGTTGCATCGGTGACGTTCTCACGATTCGCTCCTGGAGGCTCGACGCCGTGAAGAAACCTCTCTTGTTCGCCGGCCTCGCCGCACTGGCGACGGCCCTCGTCTGCCTGGCGCCGCCGACGCGCGGGGCCGACAAGAAGCCGTACCCCCCCTTCGGCACGATCGAACGCAAGGACGCGGGCCTCGACAAGCTGCTCGCGCCGGACGCCTACCTCGAAAACCTGGCCGAGGGCTGGGACTGGGCGGAAGGCCCCGTCTGGATCAAGGACGGCGGCTTCCTGCTCTGCTCCGACATCCCGAAAAACAGCATCATCAAATGGAGCGACGCCGACGGCAAAAGCGTCTTCCTCCACCCCAGCGGATCGGAAAAGGACCAGCCCGACCTGCGGGAGTCGGGATCGAACGGCCTGGTGATGGCGCCGGACGGCCAGCTGGTGCTGATGGAACACGGCGACCGCCGCGTGACGAAGCTCGACCTCAAGACGAAGAAGAAGACCGTCCTGTGCGACCACACGCCCGACGGCAAGCGCTTCAACAGCCCCAACGACGGTTGCTTCAAGTCGAACGGCGATCTCTACTTTACCGACCCGCCTTATGGCCTGGCCAAGAAGGAGCGCAAGCCCGGCGAGCCGGAGTTCCCCGGCATGGAGATGGATTACAGCGGCGTCTGGCGCCTGTCGAAGGACGGCAAGGTGACGCTGATGACGAAGGAAATGACCAAGCCGAACGGCATCGCCTTTTCGCCGGACGAGAAGACGCTTTACGTCTCCAATTCCGACCCGAAAATGGCGGTCTGGATGGCGTTCGAGGTGAACGGCGACGGGACGCTGAGCAAGGGCCACGTCTTCTACGACGCGACGGAATTCCACAAGGACCTGGACGACGGACATCGCGGGCTGCCGGACGGCATGAAGCTGGACAAGGACGGCGACATCTTCGGCGCCGGGCCTGGCGGCATCCTGGTGTTCTCGCCGGACGCGAAGCTGCTGGGCGTGATCGCCACCGGCGTCCGCACGTCCAACTGCAACTGGGGCGACGACGGCTCGACGCTGTACGTCACTGCCAACGACCACCTGACCCGGATCAAGACGAAGACGAAGGGGAATGGGTGGAAATAACGGCTTGATGGGGGCGAGCGGCCGGCGTGAGCCGGCTGATGAATCTTCATCAGCCGGCTCACGCCGGCCGCTCGTCGCATCTACCTTGACCATTTTTATATTGTCACTATTTTTTTTTTTTTTCCATTTTATTTTTTATTTTTTTTATATTTATTTATATCTTTATTTTATTTTATTTTATTTTCATATATTATTATCTAAAAATTTCATATAATTAATATATCATATCTATATATGAGATATATCAAATAAATTATTTAAGATCAATAATACTAAAATAATATAAAGAAGAAATATATAAAAATGAAACTCATAATAAGAAGTTATGTATATAAAAATGTATATATCGGTCTCAGATAGTATGCACTCTTGGCTGCCATTGCGGTGTCCTCCTACATGAGGAGCAACGGCTCACCTGCGGAACTTGAACACCGACGCCTCCTGGCTTCCCTGCGCGTCTGCGAGGCTATCCACCACAGGGTCGTCGACTTCCTCGGCGTTGTCCCAGCAGTGTGCGTCGCTGGCTGACGGACTTCCGCCGGGACGGCGTCGCCGTCCTCTCCGCTCACCTTGTCCCTGGTCGCCCGCCCAAACTCTCCTCTACTCAGGGAGATCGGCGCCGCTGGTGGCAGACAGCCCGAGCCAGCACGGTTTCGCCACGGAACTGTGGACCGCCCCGCCCCTGGCCTGCCTCATCGAGGAGGAGTTCGCTGTCCACTTCCACCCCAACTATCTGGTCGCCTGGCTGCGGCAGCGGGGCTACACGCCCCAACTGCCACGCCGCGTGCCGCGCGACGCGATGACGCGGCCATCGCCCGCTGGTTGTCGCTGGACTGGCCGCGCATCTAGCGACAGGCATGTCGGCGTCGCGCCTGCCTGGTTTTCATGGACGAAGCGGCCTGCTCATGGCCCCGCTCCGCGCCGCAGTTGGGCGTTGAAGGGGCAGCCGCCGCCGATGAAACAGAAGGGCCGACACCGGGAGAAGGTCTCCGTAGCCGGAGCGTGTGGCTGACGCCAACCCTCGTGCGTCCCTGGCCTTTCACACGCTGGTCGATGGCTACTACACCAACGTAGGGTGGCGGAGTTTCTCGATGGTGCGGTGCAGTGGCTGGACGGCCCGACACGGTCATCTGGGACGGCGGTACGATGCACCAGGGGAACCCACTGACCGACCTGGTGCGTGCGTCGCGGGGCGCTACTCCTGGAGCGTCTGCCGGCCTACGCCTCGGAGTTGATGCCGATGGAGCAGGTGTGGCCTGGCTGAAGTACGACCGGCTGTGCAACTTCACGCCGGCGGACGCCAACGACCTCAACGAGGCGATCATCCGTGAATTGGACCCAATCCGCGACGATCAACACCGCCTGCGGAACTTCTTTCATGCCTCGAAGCTCCCCTGCCGCGGCATTACTTACCTAACCGATAGCCGTGCGCCTCCGCCGCGCGTCTCACGCCCGCCATGTTCGTGCACCGCCTCACCCCACCTCTCCTTAGCGCCTGCGCACGAGCTCGGCTCGTCCTTCGCCACGCCGACGCCTTCTTCGTACATCTGCCCGGTAGGCCTCCGTGGGAGTCCCTGTTCGGCGCTTCCGCAACCAGCAGCCCCATCGCCTCGTCCTTTTTTATCCCCCGCCCACGATGTACATCATCGCCAGATTGCACTGACCCAGTACAACCCTTGGTCGGCCGATTTGGCGTACAGCGACCGCCTCGCCTCGTCCGCGGCAGTCCCTGCCGTGTTCGTACAGCGAACCCATGCTCTGCGCGGCGTCGCCTTTTTCGGCGGCTTTTCGCAACCACCGCACCTTGCGCCTCGTCCTTTTCCACTCCGCGGCCACTGACGTACGCCATTCCGAGAGCAGTTGTGCGTTCACTTCTCCTTGCTCCGCGGCGGCGCAGAACCACGCGCCGCCTCCTTTTCGCTTTGCGCGCCGCGCCCGAAGGCATAAAGCATTCCATAGGCGGCTTGACCCCGAGCATTGCCCTGTTCCGCGGAGGCCTTGACCAGCGGCCGCGCGTCGAATCCGTTGCGACCTCTTGCCGTCCCCGTACATCTGCCGAGTTCAATTGGCCGTCGGCGTCGCCTTGGTCGGCCGCGGCCTGAAACAACCGCAGGCTTCGGCGTCATCCTTGTCACGCCGCGTCCCTCGGCATAGAGAGCACCAGTTTGCGTGCGCCGTCGCGTCGCCCTGATCGGCGGCCAGCCGGAACCGGCGCCGCCGTCGCCTCGTCTTTCGTTACCCCCAAACCCTCAAGATACGCCTGGCCCAGATCCGCTTGCCCCCCAGCGACGCCCTGGTCGGTGGCCTTGCGAAACCATCACAGCTGCCGCTGAGTCCTTGCAACGCCGCGGCCCGCTACATAGAGCACACCCAAGCAAACCTGCCCTGCCCGTCTCCCTGATCGGCTGCGGTCCAATGGGCAGCCTGCTCATCGTCTTCCGGTGTTCCAATGCCGTCGCAGTAGAATCGGCCCAGTTGGGCCATGCCTTGAACGTCGCCTTGCTCGGCGGCCCGCCGCGTCCAACGGAACGCCTCCACTTCATTCTTCTCCACACCCGTTCCTTGGAAGTACATGGCAGATAAGTTGCTTTGCTGGCACATATCCTTGCTCGGCGGACTTTCGCAGCCAGCGGGCCGCTTCGGGCAGTCGATCAGCCGCCTGCGTCTTGCGCTTATACCATCGCCAAATTGTACTGGGCGATGGCGTCGCCTTGCTCCGCGGCCTTGCGGGACCAGCGATTGCTTCTGTCGAGTCTTTCGGCGTGCCAATGCCAAGTGCGTACATGACGCCTAGCCCCGTCTGCCCGCCACATCGCCCCGCTCTGCGGCCTTACGCATCCACCGAAAGCCTTCAGCTTCGTCCTTCGTAACGCCGTACCGCCCTTCCCTATGAGCCGGCCCAACGCCGTGGCGGCGCCGGCGCAACCCGCCTCGTCCATCCGTCGAACCGCTTCCATCATCGTCTTTGGCTCAGGTAGACTGTCAGCGGTCGCGGTGACTTCGATTCGCCGTTCGGCTCGCCACACCGCCACCCGAACTGTTTGACCGGCCTTGAGGTCGTCCAGGGCCGAGGCCAACGCATTCTCGTCTGCAACGTCCTCGGCGCCGATCTCCAGCAGCACGTCGCCGCGTTTCAGGCCGGCCTTGTCTGCCGGGCCGCTCGGCAATACCAGGCGCACCTCCAGGCACGTCGCCGCCCGTTCCACTTTGGCCAGATTTGGCGACGGCGTAGCCGGCCCCTCCAGGAAACCCAACCATGCCTCCGCCGACGCGGGATTGGTGGACAGACACGTTAGCCAGGCCAGGCAAGCAGACATGCCACGAGAACAGGCGGTACATGATTCGCCTCGGAACGGTGAAAGGCGGCCGCGCCGACGCGGGCCATGCACCCAGCAGGACGTTGCATACCGCCCGCGGTACCGGACAAGATCGACTACCGGCCGCGCGGTATGATTGGCGTTGCCCAGTTGTCCAGGCATGGATTATGGCGTCCGCCGCTGGGGACGGGCGTCGCCGTCCTCCCCCACCCTTCAACGCAGGAAGCCATCCATGCCGATTCGTCTGCCATCCGTCCGCCGAGCTTCGGCGGCGTTGCTGCTCCTGGGGCTGCTGGCCCTGCCGCTGCGGGCCGCGCCGCCGACCGATGACGCGCATCTGACGAGGGTGACTTACCAGATCGCCGATATCGTCGTGCCGCCTTCGGGCGCGGCCGTCTTCTACGGCGGCCTTAAAGGCGACTCGCCGAGCGCAACACAGGAAAAGCATCTCATCCAACTCATCACCAGCACCGTGGAACCGAAAAGCTGGAGCGCAAAGGGCGGCCGCGGGACCATTGATTACCACCCGCTCACGATGGGCCTGGTGGTCCTCCAGACGCCCGACGTTCAGGAGCAAGTCGCCGACCTGCTAAACAGCCTGCGCTGTGAGCAGAACACACAGGTGTCGTTGGAAGTGCGTTTCATCACAGCGGACGAAGGCCTGATCGAGCGCCTGGGCCTGGAAGGCAAGGACGCCGTGGACTTCAAGTCGGCCGCGCCCTCGAAATCGCCCCAGCGCGTGACGTTCCTCGACGACAAGAAGGTGCAGCAGGTGCTGGAGGCCGTGCAGGAAGACCGCCGCGCCAACGTCATGCAAACGCCCAAGGCGACCGCGCTGAATGGCCAGTCCGTCACCGTCGATTGCAGACAGTCGGAGTCGTTTGTTACGGGCGTCACGCTCCGCGCCGCACCGAACGGGAACGTGATCTTCCAGCCGTGCCTTGACGATGTGCCGGTCGGTCTGTGCATGACGACCAAGCCGGTCGTCTCGGCCGACCGGCGCGATGTGAACCTGAAGCTGAACGTCGATTTGAGCAGCCTGGGCGAACCCAAGGCGGATTTGATTCCGGTCAAGGTTCCCATCTCGAGTCCATCCAAGCCGGACGGCGAAACCTTCACCCAGCTCCTGCAGCATCCCCGGATCACGCGGCTCGCGCTGGACGGCGATGTCGCAATTCCCGACGGCGGCACGGCGCTGATTAGCGGATGGACGCGCGACCAGGAAGTGCGCAACGAGATCAGGACGCCGGTCCTGAGCGACATCCCATACATCAACCGGCTCTTTACGAACGTCGGATACGGCCGGGAGAAACAGTGCGTCCTGATGATGGTGACGCCGCGGGTCGTCGTTCCCGCGGAGGCGGAGGAAAAAGACGGCGGCAAATAGCAGGCGACACACATATCCTCTCGTTCCTAAGCTCCGCTTGGGAACGCCTTCCGCGAAGCTCCGCTTCGCGTCCAGTCGAAGAACCGGACGCGAAACGGAGTTGCGCGGAAGGCGTTCCCGAACAGAGTTCGGGAACGAGGGTAACGAGGGTGGGACTCGGCCCCCTTTACGTCCGCTGCGCCTGCTACTTCCTCCTGTACGGCGGCGGCGGCGGGATGTCCTTCTCCTGCGTCTTCAGTTCCTCCTTGATGACCGCGATCGCCTTGTCCAGCTGCTCGTCCTCGCCGGCGTATTCCTTTGCCGGGTCGTTGTCGATCACGATATCGGGATCGACGCCGTGGCCCTCGATGATCCATTCCTTGCCGTCCACGCCGTAGCGCGAGAACTCCGGCTTCGTCAGGTCGCCGCCGTCCACGAACGGCAGCGAACCGCGGATGCCGACCACGCCGCCCCAGCTCCGCTTGCCGATCAGCTTGCCGATGTGGTGTGCCCGGAAGCGGTATGGGAAAATGTCGCCGTCCGACGCCGAGAACTCGTTCATCAGGCACACCTTCGGCCCCCAGACCATCGCCGGCGGGCTGGTGTTCGGCGCGGTGTTCCGCGCGATCGTGATCATGTCGATCTGCCGGACCAGCCGCTCGATCAGCATCGGCGATACGTTGCCGCCGCCGTTGCCGCGCACGTCGATGATGAGCGCCTTCTTCCGCACCTGCGGGTAAAAATGCTTGGCGAACTCGTCCAAACCCACCTGCTGCATGTCCGGGACGTGGATGTAGCCGACCTTGCCGTCCGTGGCGTCGCTCACCTTCTTGATGTTGCCCTCGACCCAATCGTAATAATACAGCTCCGCTTCGTTGCCGATCGGCACGACGGTCACGTCGCGTCCCTTGTCCTTGGGGCCGGCGGCGATTTTGAGCGTGACCTGCTTGCCGGCCGTGCCGACCAGCTCCTCGTAGATGTTGCCCATGTCGGCGGTCGGCTTGCCGTTGACGGCGAGGATGTAATCGCCCTCCTTCGCGTCCACACCGATATCAGTCAGCGGCGAACGCAGGTTGGGATCGCCGGCCTCGCCCTTGAGGATTTTGACGATCTGGAAAAACCCGCTGGCCGGGTCGCGCTTCAACTCGGCGCCGAGCAGGCCGGTCTCGACTCGGGCCGCGTGCGGGTAGTCGCCGCCGCTGACGTAGCAGTGGCCGCAATTCAACTCCGCGATCATCTCGCCGATGATGTACGTCAGATCGGCGCGGTGGTTGACGTACTTCACCAGCGGGGCGTACTTGTCATGCACGCCCTTCCAATCGACGCCGTGCATGTTCGGGTCGTAGAAGAAGTCGCGCTCCTGCCGCCAGCTCTCGTCAAAAATCTGCGCCCACTCCTCGTGCCGGTCCAGCTTCATCTCCATGCCGGATAGGTCAAGCGGCTCGCCTACCGTGACAGGGCCTTTCGCCAGGTCGATGATCCCGTATTTGCCGTCCTGCTCCACGATCATTTTCTTGCCGTCGGCCGAGATCTCGTAGCCGGCGATGGAGCCGAGGGCCGTCTCCTTTTTCGCCGCCAGGTCGTACATCTGGAACGCTGGCTTGGCGTCCTTCGTGCCCTGCCGGATGCAGTAGACCGTCGCGCCGACCGACTGGAGATCGCGGTAGCCGGACGGCTGCACGGGGATTTCCTCGATCCGCGCCGACAGGCCGTCCGTATCGACCTTGATCCCCGCGTCCGCCTTCGGCTCCGCCTTGGGAGCTTCGTCCTTCTTCGGCGCGTCCTTGGCCTCCGCGACCTTCTTCTCCTCGACCTCGTCGCTCTTGGGCTTGAACGGCGACGGCGTGTCCTTGGCCAGCGTCACGAAGTAGATGCGGGCCATGTCGCGGTAGGAGTAGTTGAATTCCAGGTCGCCGTAGACCGGGTTGAAGTCGCGGTTGGACACGAAAAAAGATATTTGCCATCGCCGCTGAATGCGGGGCCGAAAGAGCCGTACCAGGGGTCGGTGACGGCGAAGGTCTGATTCTTCTCGACCGAGAAGAGGTAAACGCGGCCGAGGCCGTCGCCCTCCTCCTGCGAGTACGCCACCCAACGGCTGTCCGGCGACCACACGGCGTCGCGGATCTCCCAAACCTTGGACTGGGCGACGGGATGGACCTCCTTCGCGTCCACGTCCACGTATTGCACGCGCAGCTTCTTGTCCGCCCAGAGGATTCTCTTCGAGTCGGGGGACCAGGAGATTTCGTATTTATAGGTATCTTCCTTATCGGTTATCTGTTTGGGCCGGCCCCGAGCCGTCCTGCGGGGCGACGTAGATCTCGTCCTCGCCGGTCGCGTCGGAGAGATAGGCGATCGACTTGCCGTCCGGCGACCAGACGGCGCCGCGCTCGTGGGCGCCCGAGGTGTTGGTCAGGTTGCGCGTTGCGCCGGTCTGGGCCGGCACGGTGAACACGTCGCCGCGGGCCACGAACAAGGCGCGCTTGCCGTCCGGCGCGACGCCGAATTCCGTGAGGTTTTTCTGGACGTTGACCCGTTCGGTGCGCGACGCGGGAAAGTCCTCCTGGATGCGGATCGGGACTTTGACCGCCTTTTCCGTGTCCAGGTCGAGCCGGTAGATCCAGCCGCCGTTCTCGAAGACGATGGCCTTGTCGCCCAGCGACGGGAACTTCACGTCGAAGTCGGTGAACTGCGTCAGCTGCTTTGCCTTCGTCTCGCCGAGCGCCTGGACGTAGAGGTTCATCCGTTTGTGGACGTCGCGGTCGGAGAGGAAGTAGATCTTGTCCCCCGACCACATGGGGATGATGTTCTGGGGGTGGACGTCGGCCGGCTCGTCGGGGTCGGAAACGTCGCGTGAGCCGGCGGTGAAATCGTCGATCTTTTTCGTCTCGAAATCGTAGATCCAGACGTCGTCGGCCATGCCGCCGCGGTAGCGCTTCCAGGTGCGGAACTCGCGGAAGACGCGGTTGTAGGCCAGCTTCTTGCCGTCGGGCGAGTAGGAGCAGAAGCCGCCGCGCGGCAGCGGCAGCGGCTCCGGCAGGCCGCCGTCCACCGATACCGTATAAAGCTGACCGATGAAGTCGTTGAAGGAGTGCATGCGCGAGCGGAAGACGACGTGCTTGCCGTCCGGAGTCCAGCCCATGACGATGTTGTTCGGCCCCATGCGGTCGGAAACGTCGTCGCGCTTGAGGGTGGCGGTATAGGTGAGGCGGCGCGGCGTTCCGCCCTCGGCCGGCATGACGTAGACCTCGGTGTTGCCGTCGTACTGGCCGGTGAAGGCGATCTGCTTGCCGTCCGGCGAGAAGCGGGCGAACATCTCGAAGCCGTTGTGGCTGGTGAGCCGGCGAGCCGTGCCGCCGGTCGCCGCGACCGTGTACAGGTCGCCGGCGTAGGTGAAGACGATTTGGTCGCCGTGGATGGCGGGGAAGCGCAAGAGACGCGCCTCGTCCGGTTCGGCGGCGGCGACCGCGCCGGCGAGCGCGAACACGGCCGCCAGACTTGCCCAGATGCGCATGAAACGCTCCTTGTGAAAGAGGGTCAGCGGCATCTTAGGCAAGTCGGGGGGCGCGGCGAAAGGTGCGAGGAGGCGAGAAGGCTGCCTGTTGATCGCCGCGTCCGAGCCGCGACCGCAAGGGAGCGGTATTTGCTCCCACTCCCTCACGGTTGCGGTTCGGACTGGAAGCCCTGGGTGTGCCTCCCGAAGTAGGCAATCGGGTTGCGTCCCTCCCCCTCCTGCCCCTCGTTCCCAAGCAGAGCTTGGGAACGAGGGGCCAGGAGATGCCTACTTCAGGAGACACACCCGGAAGCCCTAGTACTCCGTCAATCTTCACTTGAGAGGTAGCGGCATTCACCAAAATGCGGGTGCGACGGTGAAATCCCCGCATTCTGGCGAATGCGGCTACGAACTCCGCCGTCAAATGACGTTGGACGGACCACTAGCGCGGAAGGGTGAGAACGACGTACCGGCAGAACCAGCCCAACGCCGGCGCGAGGCGCAGCAGCCCGGCGTCGCACCACTCGAGTGCGGCGGTGAGGCGTCCCCGCCGCACCACGCGGCGGACCATGGAAAGGAGCTGATGGCTTTCAACCCGGAGGCGGGGAAATACCCTGCGAAAGATGGGCAGATGCCGCAAGCGCAGCGGCTCTTCATCGGGCGTATGTCCCTTGCCGGCGTAATGCAGACGCCGCCGCGCCCAGGTTAGAACGGGGTTCTCGCCCCACGGTTCGCAGAAGACGGCGACGCCGCCCGGCGCCAGGACGCGGCGCACTTCCCGAACGGCCCGCGCCAGGTCGAGGTGGTGCAGCACGGCGTTGCCCCAGATGCGGTCGAAACTTCCGTCCGCGAACGGCAACCGCTCCGCGTCGGCTGCCACGCAATCGACGGCCGTTCCGTTGGCGCGGCGCGGCGCCGCGCTTCCTCGACGTAGACCGGCGACAGATCGAACGCGGTCACGCGGGCGCCGCGCCTCGCCATCACGACCGCCGCCATGCCGTGCCCGCAGCCGTAGTCGAGCGCGCAGGCCGTCAAGGCGGCCTAGCCGCGCGAAGGCGGGGCGAATCCAGGTTTCGTGGTCCAGGTAAGCGTCGTCCGCGAACCGCATCGACTCGTCGGCCGGAAACGACGCGGCCCGTCGCCGGCACTGCTCGTCGTGAAAGGCCTGCTCCAGGGCGAGGCGATCCGTCGCATTCATGGCGAAAGCTCAATGCTTGCCGGGGCGTCCCGTTCCCCGCATCGCCCCCAACTGTAAAGCCTGGCCGCCGCCCTGTCCAGCCCCGATGCG
>CAWGKE010000004.1:0-264726 GCA_963823075.1 uncultured Planctomycetaceae bacterium | reverse complement strand
GGCGTCCGACCGTGCGGCAATCGGCCTTGTCCCCGGCACGCGGTTTCTGGTTTAATCCGCCGCGTTCGGCGGCCTCCCCCCAGGACGTGTTCCCCTAGCTCCAGCCGCGCGAAAGAAAACCGGAATCGGGACGTTCGCCGCGGGAAGAGGGCAGCACGGATGTTCGCGTATCTCGCCTCCGTCTGGAAATGCCGGCGTTTCTGGTTCTCTTTAGTCATCAATGATTTGCAGCTCCGCTACCGGCGGTCGGTCCTCGGCGTCGGCTGGTCGCTGCTGCACCCGCTGGCCTACGCCCTCGTTCTCGGGGCCGCCTTTCACGAGATTTTTCACCAGCCCGTCCGCGAATACCTGCCCTATCTGCTGTGCGGCCTGGCCGCCTGGTCGTACCTGACGGGCGTCATCACCGAGGGTTGCCAGAGCTACATCAGCGCCGAGAACTACATCCGCCAGCACCCCCTGCCGCTGGCCGTCTATCCCCTCCGCACCACACTCGGCACGATGATTCACTTCCTGATCGCCCTGGCCCTGGTGGCCGTCCTCAAGCTGGCGCTCCAAGGGACGGGCCGGCCGCCGGAGGTCTTTTCGCTGGCGCTCGGCGTCGGGCTGCTGTTCCTGTTCGGCTGGGCCATGACCATCCTGGCGGGATTCGTGAACGTCGTCTTTCGGGATACACAGCACATTCTCGGCATCGTCTTCCAGATCCTGTTTTACCTGACGCCGATCATTTATCCCGCCCAGTCGATCACCTCGACGCGCATCGGCTGGGTGCTGGCCTTCAACCCGTTCACCCCCCTGCTGGACGTGGTCCGGGAGCCGATGCTGGAAGGCCGGCCGGCGTCGCTGGCGTGCTACGGCGCCGCCGCCGCGATCACCCTCGTCGCCGGCGTCGCCGCCGCCCTGAGCCTCGGCAGCCAGCAGCGGCGGGTCATCTTCCACCTGTGACCGCGTAGCGGAAAGGAAGCGCCGATGGCGTCCATCGAACTCGATCAGGTCGATCTGACGTTCCGCGTGCGGCAGCAGCACCAGATCACCGTGAAAGAGTACCTCTTGAAGGGGATGTTCCGGCAGTCGCGCAACCCACTGCTTGAAGTGCGGGCGCTCCAGGACGTCAGCCTCGAGATCGGGGACGGCCAGCGCGTCGGCGTCATCGGCGCCAACGGCTCCGGAAAAAGCACGCTGCTGCGTCTGATCGCCGGCGTGTATCACCCGACCTGCGGCCGCCGGATCGTCGAGGGCAAGATCAGCGCGCTTTTCGACCTGGCCCTGGGCTTCGAGATGGAGGCCAACGGCTGGAAGAACATCCGCCTTCGCGGATATCTCCAGGGGGAATCCGCCCACGGCATCCGCGACAAGGCCCCGGCCATCGCCGACTTCAGCGAGCTGGGCGACTTCCTCAAGATCCCCGTGCGCTACTACTCGGCCGGCATGATGGTGCGGCTGGCCTTCTCGGCCTCCACCGCGATCGAGCCGGAAATTCTGCTGGTTGATGAGGTCCTCGGCGCCGGCGACCTGGCCTTCCAGGGCAAGGCCGAGCGGCGGCTGAACGAGATGATGGAGAAGGCCCGCATCCTGGTCGTGGTGAGCCATAACCTCAGCGTGCTGCCGCGGCTGTGCAAGGAAGGGCTGTGGCTGGAGAAGGGCCGCATCCGCGCCCAAGGCCCCATCGCGGAAGTCATCGCCGCCTACGTCGAACACACCGAAAGGGCGCGGGCCGTGGCGGCGTGAGGGCGCCCCGGCGAGCGGCGGGCTTTATGCCCGCCGTTTGGACTCAACCCGCCGGGATAAACCCGGCGGCTCGCCTGCCGACCATTCACCCCGCTCGCGTCCCCATCCACCGGGCCGCGTTCTCCAGCAGCTTCAGCACGTTTTCGTCTCGATAAACGGGAAATGTCTCGTGTCCGGGCCGGAAGTAGAACACGCGGCCCTTGCCCAGCTCCCAAACTGAGCCGCTCGGGAACCATTCGCCGGTTTCCCAGCACTCCTCCAAAATGCGCGCGTCCGGCTCCGGCACGTGGAACGGCTCGTCGTACATTTCGGTGTGCGGAATCTCGAACGTCGCCGGCAATCCCTTCGCGATCGGATGGTCCGGCTTGAGGATGCGGATCGTGCTCGGCTTGCCGTCGGCGCGCCAGGCCGGGAAGCAGCAGTAGGGCAGGTGCGCCGTCACCTTGGTCGTGCCGTCGGGGAACTTCCGCACTTCGGCATACGGCGTCACGATCTGGTCGCGCTTCGGCTGGGCGCGGTAGCCCGGCGGCTCGACGTAGGTGATTTCCCCCTTCTCCTTGTCGCCGCCGGGGAACTGGCGGGCCATGTCGATCCGGGTGCGTTCGAACATCGCTTCCATGAACGGCGTCGAGAAGTGGGCGGAGTGCAGGGCCATGAGCGAGAAGTCGCCGGCCTTGATCCGCCCAACGAGCTTCTTGCCGGTCTCCGGCTTGACGTCGGCGTGTTTCTGGTGGCCCCACCACATCAGGACATCGCAATTGTCCAGAACATCCGCGGACAGACCCTGTTCCGGGTCGCTGAGCTTGACGGTCTTGGCCGTCAGGCCGGGGCGGGAATTGAGATAGCGGGCGAGCAACTCGCCGATAAAGCTGTCGTAGGCCTCCTTCTGCTGCGGCTGCTGCTCGTCCCAGCAGACGACGCGTATCGGCTTGTCCGCCGACCGGGCGAGGGCGGCCGGGCCGAGAACGGCGCCGGCGGCGGCGGCCGAGGCGGACGCTTTCAGAAAGTCGCGGCGGGTGAGATTATCGTTCATGAGGTTCCCCTGTTTACGGCCGTGGCTGGGTCGATGGAGTTGGAGTCTACACGGCGTCGGCGGGGTTCGCAAGGATCGGGGGCTTGCCTTGTCAGGCAACAATAGAAATGTCCGCATTTCGGCGACAGTAGAAATGTCCGGTGTCCGGACGTTGTCACTTCTTCCGCTTGAACGGCTTCCTCCACGGGTGGTCCTCGGCTGGACGGTGTGGCCCCTTCTTGTTATCGTCCGCCCCGCCGTCGGGAGGATAGGGCTCCGCAGGAGTGCGACCCGAGCGCCCGTCGGTCGGCTGTACGCCAGGCGACCGGGACCCCGAAGAGGGGTCCCGGTTCGCTTTTCCCCCGCTGGCGTCGGCCGCCGATGCGTTAAACTCCGGGGGTCTGGGGGCGGAGCCCCCAGGGCCGCAACCCGGCGGGATCTCGCGGTACTTCAGGTACTTGCCCCGGAAGCGGATCGCCATACTCCCGTCCAGGCGCAGCTCGATCACCACCCGACCGCCCCGCTCCCCCGCATGCACCGGCGGCAGCAACTGGTAGAAGCGGTTGCGGAAGCGCACCGTGTAGTCGTTGGACACCACCCGCCCCTCCTGGATGCTCAGGATCGCCGCCAGGTCGTGACCCGGACCCAGCGGCCGGTGCCCGTCGGCCGCCTGGCGCGCCGGCTTGACGAAGCGGCGGTTGTGCGTCGGCAGCAGCCGCTCCAGCACGGCGTTGGCCCCCGCCAGCGTCGTCACGCCCGCCAGGCGCAGCTCCTTGACCCAGCGGTCCTGGGCCGTGCCGAAGGACCGCTCGACGCGGCCCTTGGCCTGCGGGCTGTGCGCCCGGATCAGCTCGATGCCTAGCTCCCGCAGGGCCCGCCCGAACTGCGTCTCCGCGTCGGGCAGGGCGCGGCCCTTGTCCTGCGGCTCGAAGATGCTGTGCCGGTCGGTGTACAACGCCACCGACCGGCCGAAACGCCGCAGCCAGCGGCCGGCCAGGTCCATATGCGCCTCGACCGTGCCGGCCGGGTAGAAGCGCGCCAGGGTGCGGTTGGTGGCGTCGTCGATCATGCCGATCAGGACCATCTCCTCGCCGCGGCCCTCCAGCCAGTCATGCACCGAGGCGTCCATCTGAACCAGCTCCCCGAAGCAGGCCCGGCGCGGCCGGCGGCTGCGGTGCGGGTCGCGGCGACGCTTGCGTTGCCACAGCCCCTCGGCGATCAGCCAGCGGCGCAGCGTCTGCGGGCCGACCGTCAGGCCCTCCCCGGCCAGCTTCTCGGCGGCGAAGGTGGGGCCGAAGTCCGCGTAGCGGGTGCGGTAGGCCGCCAGCACGGCCCGGCGGAAGGCGGGGTCGGGCCGGTGGTTGGAGGGCCGGCCGCGCAGGCCGTGCACGAGGGCGGCGTCGCCTTCGGCCTCCAGCTTGCATTGGATGCGTCGGACCTGGCGGACGCACAGGCCGAGCAGCCGGGCCGCCTCGGCCTGCGTCCGCTGGCCGCTCTGCACCGAGTGCAGGACCCTGAGGACATCGCGTTCCTTCTGACTCATAGCGATCCGGTCTGTGGAAAGCACGCCGATAGACATGGCTCCTCCTTGGCCTGACCAAGGAGGACATTTCTATTGCGTTAAGACCGGACATTTCTATTGTCGTTCAACACTACCCTCCACTTCGCCTGCCCAGACGCCTCTACGGATGGTACACTCGGCGTTCCCCCGGCGTCCGGAGAACGTCGA
This sequence comes from uncultured Planctomycetaceae bacterium, assembly GCA_963823075.1. Lineage (GTDB taxonomy): Bacteria > Planctomycetota > Planctomycetia > Gemmatales > Gemmataceae > UBA4732. The sequence goes on along the minus strand of CAWGKE010000004.1, from coordinate 260,260 downwards.
GGTGCATCATGGCGGAGCGTCCGTCCGCTCAGGTCTACTCGGTCGAACGGCTGCGGGCCTGGTTGAAGACAACCCCTTGACAGCGGTATGATAGTTGCGTGCAAAGGCACAGCGTCATTCCGATGTTTCACTCTGAGAGGACACCCTATGCGCGTCTGGCCGGGCCGATCGTATCCGCTGGGAGCGACCTGGGACGGGGCGGGCGTCAATTTCGCCCTCTTCTCCGAACACGCCACGAAGGTGGAGCTATGTCTCTTCGATTCCGCGGAGGCGGACAAGGAAGCGCAGCGCATACCGATGCAGGAGCATACCGATCTCGTTTGGCACTGTTACCTGCCCGACGTGCAGCCCGACCAGCTGTACGGCTACCGCGTTTACGGCCCGTACGACCCGGCCAGCGGCCACCGCTTCAACCCGAAGAAGGTGCTGCTCGATCCCTACGCCAAGGCCATCGGCCGCGACCTGCGCTGGGACGATTCCCTTTTCGGCTATAAAATCGGCGACCCCAACGCCGACCTGACGGCCGACGACCGCGACGACGCCGCCTTCGCCCCGCTGGGCGCCGTCGTCGATTCGGCCTTCACCTGGGGCGACGACCGGCCGCCGCGCACGCCGTGGCACCAGACGCTCATCTACGAGCTGCATGTCAAGGGGTTCACCAAGCGGATGCCCGGCGTCCCGGAGAAGTTTCAGGGGACCTACGCCGGCGTCGGCTCAGAAACCGCCATCGAACATCTGAAATCTCTCGGCGTCACGGCCGTCGAGCTGATGCCGGTGCATCATCACGTCGATGAACGGCACCTCGTCGAGAAGGGCCTGTGCAACTACTGGGGCTACAACACGCTGGCGTTCCTGGCCCCCGACCTGCGCTACGCCGCCGGCGGCACGGCCCGCGAATCGGTGCATCAGTTCAAGATGATGGTCCGCGCCCTGCACGCCGCTGGGCTGGAAGTCATCCTCGACGTGGTGTACAACCACACCGCCGAGGGCAACCAGATGGGGCCGACGCTGTCAATGCGCGGCATCGACAACGCCTCCTATTACCGCCTGTCGCCGCAGGACAAACGCTACTACATGGACTTCACCGGCTGCGGCAACACGCTCAACATGATCCACCCTCGCGTCTTGCAGCTCATCATGGACAGCCTGCGCCACTGGGTGCTGGAAATGCACGTGGACGGCTTCCGCTTCGACCTGGCCTCGACGCTGGCGCGCGAGCTGTTCGCCATCAACAAGCTCGGCGCCTTCTTCGACATCATCCATCAGGATCCCGTTTTGTCTCGGGTCAAGCTGATCGCCGAGCCGTGGGACGTCGGCGAGGGCGGCTATCAGGTCGGCAACTTCCCGGTGCTGTGGACCGAATGGAACGGCAAGTACCGCGATTCGGTGCGCCGCTTCTGGAAGGGCGACGGCGGCACGGCCGGCGAGTTCGCCTCGCGCCTTTCCGGCAGCAGCGACCTGTATCAGCTGACCGGCCGGGCGCCCTACGCCAGCATCAACTTCATCACCTGCCATGACGGCTTCACGCTTCAGGACCTCGTCAGCTACAGCGACAAGCACAACGAGGCCAACGGCGAGGGCAACAAGGACGGCGCCAACGACAACAACAGCTGGAACTGCGGCGCCGAGGGGCCGACCGACGACCCGAACATCCAAGCCTTGCGGGAGCGGCAAAAGCGCAATCTTATCGCCACACTTTTCCTGTCTCAAGGGGCGCCGATGATTTGCGGAGGCGACGAGCTGGGTCACACGCAGAAGGGCAACAATAACGCCTACTGCCAGGACAACGAGATCACCTGGCTGAACTGGGAACTCAACGAGGAGCAGAAGGGCTTCCTCGACTTCGTGCGGAAGGCGGCGCGGATCTGGCAGGAGCAGCCCGTGTTCCAGCGGCGGAAGTTCTTCCAGGGCGCAAGCTCCGCGGCTCCGACATCAAAGACATTTCGTTCCTCGAGCCGAACGGCGCGGAGATGTCCGACGAGGCGTGGAACGCGGGCTTCGTGAAGTGCCTCGGCGTGCGGCTGGCCGGCGATCTGATCGGCGACGTGGACGTGCGCGGCGAACCGATCGTGGGCGACACGCTGCTGCTGCTGCTGAACGCGCACCACGAGCCGTTGCCATTCCTGTTGCCCCTGACGAAGGAGGAGCAGCACTGGGAGCGTTTGCTGGACACGGCCGACCCGGCGGAGTCGGCTGAGCAGTGGCCCGGCGGACAGCCGTATCAGCTCAAGGAACGTTCGCTGGCGGTACTGCGGACGCACCTGCCGCAGGAGGCGGCGATGCCGGAAAAGCAGGTGGAGACGCTGCTCAAGGCGAAGGAGCGGTTGCCGCAGGCGACGGCGGCGCCCGGACTGTTGACGGTGTCGTGAGGCTCGAAGAACAACCCACGGACGCAAGCCCCATGACGACCGACCTCCTCACCGACGGGGGCGAACGGCTGCTGGCGGAGGTCGCGGAGGAGGTCCGCGTCCGGCGACTGCCCGAGGCGACCTACCGCGTACAGTTCCACAAGGGCTTCACGTTCCGCGATGCGACGGCCATCGTCCCCTACCTCCACGACCTGGGCGTCACGCACCTGTATGCCTCGCCGTACCTGCAAGCGCGGCCCGGCAGCATGCACGGCTACGACATCACCAACCACCAGCGTCTCAATCCCGAGGTCGGCACGGACGCGGATTACGAGGCGCTGGTCGCGGCCCTGCGCGAACACGGCCTGGGTCAGGTAATCGACACCGTGCCCAACCATATGGGCGTCCTTGGCAATGAGAATCCCTGGTGGAACGACGTGCTGGAGAACGGCCCCGCGTCGGCCTACGCCGCCTATTTCGACATCGCCTGGCAGTCGTCGCCGCGGCCGGAGCTGCACAACCGGCTCCTCGTGCCGATCCTTGGCGACCCCTATGGCAAGGCGCTGGAGGCCGGGCAGCTGCGTTTGGAGTTCATGGCCGGCGCATTTGCGATCCGCTATTTCGACAATATTTTCCCCGTTTCCCCATGCACTTACGCGCTGATCCTCGACCGCCGGCTCGACGAGCTGAAGGCGGAACTGGGCGAAACCGCGCCAGCCCTGACCGAGTACCTCAGCATTCTCAGCGCCGTGGGCCACCTGCCCGGCCGCACGGAAACGGCGCCGGAAAGGATCGCCGAGCGGCAGCGCGAGAAGGACGTCGTCAAGCGCCGCCTGGCCGCGCTCAGCGGCGAGAGCGAGCCGGTCCTCGCGTTCATCCAGCAGAACGTCGCGCTCTTCAACGGCAAGCCGGGCGAGCCGGCGAGCTTCGACCTGCTCGACAAGCTGCTGGACGCCCAGGCCTATCGGCTGTCATTCTGGCGCGTCGCTTCCGACGAGATCAATTACCGCCGCTTCTTCGACATCAACGAGTTGGCCGCCCTGAGCATGGAGCGGCCGGAGGTCTTCGAGGCGACGCATGAACTCATTTTCCGCCTGCTGCGCGAGGGCAAGATCGACGGCCTGCGCATCGACCACCCCGACGGCCTGTTCGACCCGAAGCAATACCTCGAACGGCTACAGCGGCGCGGCGCCCTGGAGCTGGCGAAAAGGGTGTACGATTCCCGTCCGGAGGCGCAAGGCGCTCCGTGGGAGGAGGTGCGCGACCGCATCCTGGCGCGACTGGAAAAAGTCGATCCGGAAAGTCCGTTGTGGCGGCCGCTGTACGTCGTGGTGGAGAAGATCCTCGGGACGGCCGAGCCGCTGCCGGAGGACTGGCCGGTCCACGGGACCAGCGGCTACGAGTTCCTCAACACGGTCAACGACCTGTTCGTGGACCCCGAGAACGCGAAGCCGTTCGCGGCCCTGTATCTCGACTGGGGCGAGGTCGATCCCCTGTTCTCGGTGACGGCCTTGCAGAAAAAGACGCTGACGCTCCAGGTGTCGTTGTCGAGCGAGCTGCAAATGCTGTCGTTCCAGCTCGACCGGCTGGCGCAGAAGAATCGCTGGTCGCGCGACTTCACCTTCCACAGCCTGCGCCATGCGCTGCGGGAGGTCATCGCGGCATTCCCCGTTTATCGGTCGTACATCTCGGAAAGGGGCGTCTCGGAGCGCGACCGCCGTTACGTCACGGCGGCCGTCAACCGGGCCAGGCGGCGCAACCCGGCGATCACCGCGGCGCTTTTCACCTTCGTGCGCGACATGCTTCTGCTGCATTACCCGGAGACGGCGACCGAGGCGGATCGCGCGGAGCAGCGGCGGTTCGTGGGCAAGTTCCAGCAGGTGACGGCGCCGGTGACGGCCAAGGGGATCGAGGACACGGCGTTCTACGTTTACAACCGGCTGGCGTCGCTGAACGAGGTCGGCGGCGACCCCGGCCGTTTCGGCCTGCCGCCGGCCGAGGTCCATCGGTTCCTGCACGACCGGCAGGCGTCGTGGCCGTGGTCGTTGTCGCCGCTGTCCACGCACGACACCAAACGCGGCGAGGACGTGCGCGCCCGGCTCAACGTGCTGTCCGAGGTCCCCGACGAATGGAAGGCGCACCTGAGCCGCTGGCGGTTATGGAATGAACCGCAGCGCGTTCAGGCCGAGGACGAACTGGCGCCCGACGCCAACGAGCAGTACCTGCTGTATCAGACGCTGCTCGGCGCCTGGCCGCTGGGGCCGTACTCGGCGGAGGTTTACACGGATTTCGTGCGCCGCGTCCAGGCCTACATGCTCAAGGCCGTCCACGAGGCCAAGGTCCACACCAGCTGGATCAACCCCGACAAGGCCTACGACGACGCGGTCCAGGAATTCGTCGCCCGCCTGCTGGACGTGGGCCGCAGCCGTCCGTTCCTCGACGACTTCCGCGAGTTTCAGAGTCGCATGAGCCATTACGGTCTGTTCAACAGCCTGGCGCAGACGCTGCTGCGGATCGCGGCGCCCGGCGTCCCCGACACTTACCAGGGCACGGAACTGTGGGACTTCAGCCTGGTCGATCCGGACAACCGCCGGCCGGTGGACTACGGACTGCGCCGCGAAATGTTGGCGGCGCTGAAAAGCGCGCTGGGGGGCGACCGGCGGGAACTGGCGCGAGAGCTGGTCGCGGCGAAGGAAGATGGGCGCGTCAAGCTCTACGTCACGCACCTGGCCTTGCAATGCCGGCGCGAGAACCCGGGACTGTTCGCGGATGGGGCGTACCTCCCGCTGGAGACGGAGGGATCGCGGAAAGAACATGTGTTCGGCTTTGCCCGCGGCAAGGACGGCCGGTGGGCGGCGACGGTCGTGCCGCAGTTCTTGACCCGCCTGCCGCTGGAGGCGGGGAGCGTCCCTACGGGCCGGGTGTGGGAGGATACCGCGGTACGCCTGCCGGAAACGGAAGGCGTTCGTCGCTGGCGGAACGTCTTTACCGGCGAAACGCTGGCCGCGTCGGAGGGCCTGTTTCCGCTGGCGGAGGTGCTGGGCGACTTCCCGGTGGCGCTGCTGATGGGGGAGCGGTCAGAGCCGCGACCGTGAGCGAGCGGTGCTGCGCCCAACCCACTCCCTCACGGTCGCGGCTCTGACATGGCCATTACTAATCGTCGTCGTCGGCCAGCAGGAAGTCGGCGGCGTCGCGGCTGGCGCCGGGCCGGCGGCCCTTCTTGGCCGAAGGCGGCTTTTCCAGGCCCGCCTTTTCCATGAGCGATTGCCCCATGACGTCTTCGTCTTCCTCTTCCATCATGCTCTGGCCGGTCGGCATTTCATACTCGATGACGTACTTGCGCTTTCTGCCGATGCTCAACTCGTCGCGGGGGTGCAGCACCTTCTCCTGCACGCGCGTGCCGTTGACCTTGACGCCGTTGGTGCTGTTCAGGTCGCGCACGTACCAGTAGCCGTTGCGGAAGTAGAGTTGGCAGTGGACGCCGGAGATGTCCGGAAAACGCAGCGGAATGTCGCTCGACTCGCGGCGGCCGACCGTCATCACTTCGCGGATCAGCGGTACAGTGTCGCCGCCGCCTGTGGGAACCAGTTCTCCGTTGACCTTCCGATTCATGGCTCTTCTCCCGACATGACTGCGTGAAGGCGGTGAGGATTTGTGAGAAACCGCCGACCTCCTGCATTATAAATCGCGTGCGGCTTGCGTGAAGGGAAAAAACGCCTCAGAATAACAATTCGTTTCGGCGCCCGTGGGAGAAACTCCATGCCGTCCGACCCCAACCGGCGGTACTACGCCTTCAGCCGCTTCCTGCGCGAGCGGTTCGGCGGCCGCGTCCAGCGCGTCACCATCGACGCCGGCTTCACCTGCCCCAATGTGGACGGCACGGTGACGACCGGCGGCTGCGTCTACTGCGACAACCGCAGCTTCAGCCCCAACCGCCGGCTGCCGCGCGCGTCCGTTCGCGCCCAGGTGGAACGCGGCGTCGAGCTGCTCGGCCGGCGCTACGGCGTCGATCGTTTCCTCGCCTATTTCCAGGCGGCCACCAACACGCACGCTCCCGTCGAGCGGCTGCGCCGCCTCTACGACGAGGCGCTGGATCACCCGCAAATGGTCGGTCTCGCCGTCGGCACGCGGCCCGACTCCGTGCCGGACCCGGTGCTGGACCTGTTGCAGGAATACGCCCGCGGCCGCTACGTCTGCCTGGAATTGGGCCTGCAAAGCATCCATGACCGATCGCTCGACTGGATGAACCGCGGACACCATTACGATGCGTTCCTCGACGCAGTTCACCGTTGCCAGGGCCGCGGGCTGGACGTGTGCGCCCACGTCATCCTCAATCTGCCGGGCGAGTCGCACGGCGACATGATGGCCACGGCCGACGCGCTCGCCGGCCTGCCGGTCCAGGCGGTCAAGATCCACAACCTGCACGTCGTCCGCGGCACGCCGATGGAGGCGATGTACCACGCCGGCGACGTGCCGCTGTTCACGCGGGAGGAATACGTCCAGACGGTGTGCGATTTCCTGGAGCGGCTGCCGGCGGGAATGGTGATCCATCGGCTGAGCGGCGACGCGCCGCCGGATTATCTCGTGGCGCCGGCGTGGTGCGCGGACAAACCCGCTCTGCTGAGGGCGATTCACGAGGAGCTGATTCGGCGCGACGGATGGCAGGGGAAGCATTGCCGGGCGGCGGCGCCTGCGAAGTCGGTGCGGCGGTCGCTGCCGATGGTGACGGTTTAGCCGCTCCTCGAAGAGGAGCGCGTCGGCGACGCGCTCCTCTTCGAGGAGCGGCTAAACGATTGAGAGCCGTTACCGACTCCAGTAATACGGCGGCGGCGCGCCGTAGCCGGACGGCTGGAACGACGCCGGCATAAAGTTGGCCGGCGCCGGGCCGCCGACGCCGGCGTTCGGCGGCAGCGTCATCGGAGCGGGCCAGTACGGATATCCCGTCGGGGCCGGCGTCTGGAAGTGGGCCTCCATCGGCCAGTATTGATACCACGGCCCCAGCTGGCTCACCGCGCCGGAATTGCAGGGGGTGACGCTGAAACTCACGCCCACGTTGACGCGGAACGGTTGAAAACAGCAGCCGCCGCCGCAGCATTGCCCACGGGCGGACACGGCGAACAGCGGCACGGCCATGAGGGCCGCAAGAAGAAGCTTTTTCATCGGTGAGTCGGCCTCTCGGTTCGGAGGAGTCGGAAGTGTTTCCCGCGCCGGACCCCGGCGCGCAAGGACCGCCATAACATTCCCTCAAGTCGCTGCGCGGTCCAGCGAAAGTGCGCTGCTTCGTTCGGTTTCCCCGCGCCCCCGCCTCCCGCATCGGCGGATCTCCCCCATCCGCCCCCGGCAGCAAAGAAACGACGCCCCCGGCGTTCGCAAACGCCGAGGGCGCCCGGCGGAACGAGCCGGCGGTGGACCACTCTCCCGAACGCCCGGGAACGGGGTCCATCGCCGGCCCTCCTCGGTCAACGGCCGTACCAGTAGGACGGGGCCTGACCGTAACCGTAGCCATAGCCGTAACCGGCCGGGTAGGTGTAGGCCGCGTTCTGCACGGCGCCGGCGGCCGGCGCGGCGGTTGGAGCCGCGGGGTAGCTGGGGTACGCCGGATACGCCGGGTAGCCGTAGGCGTAGGAGCCGCAGTTGCCGGTCGGGCAGCTGGCGCCATAGGCAGGGGCGGCCATCCCGTCGCAGCCGCCGCCGCCGAAGCAGAAGCATGGCGAGCTGGCGCAGCCGCCACATGGTGAGCAGCTGGCCTGACAGCTGAAGCCGATGCTGAAGCCGATGCCGAAGTTGAAGCCGCCGCCGCAACCGCCGCAGCCCAGACCGTCGCAGCCCCAGGCCGCGGCCCTCTGCTGCGACAGAGGCGTCAGCGCCAGGGCCGCCGCCAGCAGCCCCGCGATCGCCATTCTCTTCATGTTCGATTCCTCGTTCCGCTCGTCCCGCGCCGGCCCCGCCTCCCCGATGGAGAACGGCGGCCGATCGGACGGGAAAGCATTCCCGATGGGAAGCTGTGCGGCCAGGGAAAACGGCGCCGTGCGGAGCGAGAATGCCGTCCGCCCGACGTTTTCCGCCGCAGTCGTGACGCGGAGAGAAGATTCCTTGTTTTCGCCTCAAGTTGTAATGAGGTCGCTTTCGGCGTGGGCGGTTTGAGCAGGAAGAGAAAATGCGCCCGGCGACGGGATTGATCTGGACGGCGACCCGCGCTTCCGTTCTCTTCCGCAGAGTTTACCGGGAGCGCAAACCGCCCCACGCCGGGAACCGCGCAACGCTCTTTCTTTTGGGATCGTGGGGAAAGGCGCTTGCACGGCGGCGCGCGTGGCCATAAACTGCAATCCATTGGAATCGCCTGCCGCCCGGCTGACCCGCACCCCACACCCTCTATTCCGCACCAAGGAGAGACTTCATGGCTCAACGTCCGACTCGCCGCCGCTTCATTCAGGACACCACCCTCGCCGGTCTCGGCTTCTGGGCCGCCGGCGGCGTGGCCCTCGCCGGCCAGGGAAAGGCCGCAAACGATCAGGTCAACATCGCCTGCATCGGCGTCGGCGGCAAAGGCGACAGCGACAGTGAACAGGCCGGCAACCACGGCAAGATCATCGCCATCTGCGACATCGACGACAACACCCTCGACAAGAAGGCCGCCAAGTTCCCGGAGGCCCAGAAGTTCAACGACTACCGCGAGATGCTCGACAAGCTCGGCGACAAGATCGACGCCGTCACGGTCAGCACGCCGGACCACACGCACGCCCCGGCCAGCCTCATGGCCATCAAGAAGGGCAAGGCCGTCTACTGCCAGAAGCCGCTGACGCACACCGTCGCGGAGGCCCGCGAGATGCGCAAGGCGGCGGCCGAGATGAAGGTCGCCACGCAGATGGGCAACCAGGGGTCGGCCGAGAACGGCCTGCGCGAGGGCGTTGAGATCGTCCAGTCCGGCGCGATCGGCGCGGTGAGCGAGGTCCACGTCTGGACGAACCGGCCCATCTGGCCGCAAGGCCCCGAGGCCATCCTCAGAGTCGGCCAGGCCCGCGAGGCCGCCTTCGCCGCGCTGCACGGCAAGCCGTTTACCTTCACCCGGCCGACCCCGCCGAAGCACGTCCACTGGGACCTCTTCCTCGGCGTCGCGCCGGAACGGCCCTACGACCCGATCTACCACCCCTTCTCGTGGCGCGGCTGGCTGGACTTCGGCACCGGCGCCATCGGCGACATGGCCTGCCACACCGCCAACATGGCCTACCGGGCGCTCAAGCTCGGTCTGCCGACCAACATCACGGCCGAGGCCGGCGACGTGAATCCCGAGACCTACCCGACCTATGCGAAGATCGCCTTCGCTTTCCCGGCCCGCGAGGACATGCCGGCGGTCAAGTTCTACTGGTATGAAGGCATGAAGGACCGCAAAAAGGTCTTGCCGCCGGAGAACCTCATCAAGGGGCTGAACGTCCCGGACAGCGGCTCGCTGCTGGTCGGCGACAAGGGCATGCTCTACTCGCCGAACGACTACGGCGCCGCCTACGTCCTGCTGCCCAAGGAGAAGTTCGAGGGCTACCAGAAGCCGGCGCCGACGCTGCCGCGCAACGGCAAGGGCGACGACGGCATGAAGGCCGAATGGATCGCCGCCATCCGCGGCGGCCCGGCGGCCTACTCCAACTTCGACGTCGCCAGCCGTCTCACGGAGTCGATGCTGCTCGGCGACGTGGCCATCCGCATGGCCGGCCAGAAGCTGGAGTACGACGGCGAGAAGATGAAGATCACCAACAACGCCGAGGCCGACAAGCTGCTCAAGACCGAGTACCGCACCGGCTGGTAAGTCGTTGCGGCATCGGTTAGCCGCGACGCGCAGCGGAGCGCTTGGACCGAAGCGCTCCGCTGCGCGTCGCGGCTAACCGATACTCACTTCGCCGCCTTCAACTCGAACTTGTGCGTCTTCGGCTGCGTCAGCTTGTAAATGTCCGCCTGACGAGCATCGATCTCATCCATCCGCTTTTTCAGCTCGTCCTGCTTCTTCGTCTCGTCGCCGCCGGGCGCGGGCTTCATCACCACGTCCCGGAATCGCTTGTGCAGCAGATCGTTTTTCTCGTTGATCGCCTTGAACACGGCCTGTCCCTGATCGAACAGCGGGCCGGAATCCAGATTGCCGAGGTTCACGCCGGCGGCCAGGTCCGCGGCCGAGAACGTCCCGACCTCCTTACCGTCGATGCTCAGCGCGTACTTCCCTTCCTTGAGGCCGGACACCTTCAGGCCGCAGTAATTGAAGTCATTGAGGTCATCCAGGTACTTCAGGATCGGCCGCCAATCCTTCTGCACCGGCAGCGGCAGCGCCTCGTCGGTTCGCTCGAACGTGATTCCCTCCGCGCCGCCCTCAATGTCGTCCACCTTGCAGCGCGTGGGCTTGCCGGCCTTCTTCGCGGCGTCGATCTCCAGGTCGCTGACCACCGCCGGGGCGTGCAGACCGACGAGGATGGTGTGGGCCATAAGCAGGCCGCCGGCGGGGCCGGTGTGAACGCCGCCGCCGGGGAACGCCTTCACCGGGGAATTGTCCGCGGCGATCTTTTCCATGACCGCCCGTGTCACGGCGTACTGGTCTACAAACGGGACCTGGTATTTCTCGGCGAGATCTTTCAACGGGGCGTAGAATTGCTTCTGCGTCTCCAGGTAGGTTTTCAGGTTGGGCGCAGTGCGCACCTCGACGGCGTTGGGCGAGATCAGGGCCACACGGACGCCGGCTTCCTTGGCCGCCTTGAGCATCGCCTCGGTGTTCTTTACGTAACCGTCGAAACGGTCCTGCTTGAATTCGCCGTAGCCGCCGTCGTTCATGCCGAAGTCGATGGTCACGGCCGTCGGCTTCTCGGCCAGGACGTGCGCGGCGAAGCGGTTGGCGCCGCCGGTCGCGGTGTCGCCGCCGATGCCGGCGTTGATGAAGGTGAGGTTCCAGTCGGGGAAGCGCGTCGTCAGATACAACTCGATGTCGGTGGAGTACTCGTACTGCTCGGTGATGCTGTCGCCGAGGAAGACGATGCGGTCGCCCTTCTTGAAGAAGAAGGCGTCGCTCGGCTCGGCGGCGCTGACGGCGGCCGAGGCGACGAACGCCACGACCAGGGCCATTCGGACGGGAAGTCGGTTCACGGATGCGTCTCCTTGGGAGGGTGGGGCGTTGTGTCCTTGTAGCGGGGCGGCGGGGCGACGGCAACCGTTGTTCCGGCGCGCCCGACCGCAGCTGCGGTTTTTTCGCCGGGGAAAGCAAGGTAGGATGAAGATAGAAGCGCTCTCGCCCTTCGCCCGATTCTCTCCCGCATTCCCAGGAGGCGTCAATGTCCGTCGCCGTTTCCAGCGTCGCCCCCGAATTGAATGGTCATCCCCATACGCCCGTCCCCGTTTACGACAACTCCCCGACCTTCCGCATGGCCTGCCGGCAACTCGAATCCGTCGCCGAGGTCGTCGAAATCGACAAAGGCGTCCTCAGCCGTATGGGCCTTCCCAAGCGCGCCCTGGTCGTCAGCATCCCGGTAGCAATGGACGACGGCCATACCGAGGTCTTCACCGGCTACCGCGTCCAGCACAGCCTCACCAGCGGCCCGTCGAAGGGCGGGCTGCGTTACCATCCGTCGGTGGACCTCGGCGAGGTGGCCGCCCTGGCGATGTGGATGTCGTGGAAGTGCGGCATCATGAACCTGCCGTTCGGCGGGGCCAAGGGCGGCATCGCCTGCGACCCGGCCGCGCTCTCGCGCAACGAGCGGGAGCATCTGACGCGGCGCTTCACCGAGGAGGTGCTGTGCGTCATCGGGCCGCGCCAGGACGTGATGGCGCCGGACCTGGGCACCGACGAGCAGACGATGGCCTGGATCATGGACACGTACAGCATGAAGGTCGGCTACGCCTGCCCGGAGATCGTCACCGGCAAGCCGGTCGAGCTGGGCGGTTGCGTCGGCCGGCGCGAGGCCACCGGCCGCGGGGTGACCTACTGCATCATGGAGGCGATGAAGGAGCTGAACATCCGGCCGGAGGAATCGACGGCCGTGGTCCAGGGATTCGGCAACGTCGGCTCCGTGGCGTGTCAGGAGCTGCACCAGCGGGGCGTGAAGGTGGTGGCGGTCGGCGACCGTTACGGCTCGATCCGCAACCCGCGCGGCATCGACGTGCCGGCCCTTGCCCTGCACTGTGCATCGGGGAAGCTGCTGCGCGACTTCCCCGATGCGGACCCGATCGACCCCGGCGACTTGCTGACGACGCCTTGCACGGTGCTGGTCCCCGCGGCGCTGGAGCGCGTGGTCACAGCGGCGAACGCGGGCCGACTGCGTTGCCGCATCCTCGCCGAGGCCGCCAACGGCCCGACCACGCCGGACGCCGATGCCATCCTTAATGAAAGCGACATGTTCGTCATCCCGGACGTGCTCTGCAACGCCGGCGGCGTGACGGTGTCCTACTTCGAGTGGGTGCAGGACATCCAGCAGTTCCTCTGGAGCGAGGAGCAGGTCAACCAGAAGCTGCAAGAGCTGATGCTCAAGGCGTTCCGGCGAGTGTTCGACCTGGCGCATTCGCGGAAGCTGACCATGCGCGTAGCGGCCCTGAGCCTGGGCGTGCAGAAGGTGGCCACGGAAAAGCAGAAACGCGGCCTGTTCCCGTGACCGGCAAAAAACAATCTTACCGCGGAGAACGCGGAGAGCGCGGAGAAAAGACAAACAGAGAATCGATCAACCGGGTTGCGGTCCTCGAATGCCTGTTTTGCTTTTCTCCGCGCTCTCCGCGTTCTCCGCGGTGAAATCTTTGATTCCGCTATTGGATCTCGACCTTCCCAGCCCCGCCAGGACATACACCCCTGCCCCCAGCGCGATGAACGCGACGGCGATGCCGACCTGGAGCGTCTGCTTCGCGGCCATGTTCGTCAGCACGAACGCCGGCAGCAGGACGTAGAGCAGCGGCACGACCGGATAGCCGGGACAGCGGTATGCGCGTTCGGCGTCGGGCCGGCGGAAGCGGAACACGAAGATCGACAGTACCGCCAACGTCTCGAAGGTTAGCGAGCCGAACATGGCGAAGTCGGTCAGCACGTCGAAGTCGAGCGCGGTTTCTCCAAAGACCTTCCCCTGGTTCAGACCCGCCACACCCACGACCAGCAGACACGACCACGCCGCCAGCACCAGAGTGGCCAGGAGGGGCGTGTGGAAGCGGGGATGCACGTCGCGCATGGCCGACGGGGCGAGGCCGTCCCGGCCCATCGCGAAGAGGAGCCGCGGCCCCACCAGCAAGTTGCCGTTCAGCGCGCCGAAGACCGAACACATCACCGCCGCCGACGCGGCCGCCGCCCCGAGCGGCCCCAGCAAGCGCATACTGAAGACCGTCGCGGTTGTCGTGTCCTTCAGGCCGGCCATCTCCGGCCCGGAGAGAATAAGGTAATAGGCGAAGTTGGCGCCGAGATAGAGGACGATGATCGTGCCCACGCCGGCCAGCAGCGCCAGCGGGATGTTCCATTGCGGGTTCCGCACTTCTTCGGCGACCGGAGTGATGCTCATCCAGCCGTGATAGGCCCAGTACACGCCGAGAAACGCCGTCCCCAGCCCCGCCATCGAAAACTCGGACCACGTGGCCGGCCACGTCGGTTGCAGGTGGTCCAGGCGCGGACCGGTGGCCGATCCCGGTTGGACGAAGGCGAGAACCACGAACGGGGCGATCACGATAGCGATGATCGACCCAATCTTGATGAAAGTCAGGACGACCTGCAACCCACCGCCCCACTTCACGCCGCGAACGTTGACTAGCGCCAGGGCGGCGATGACGGCGACGGTAAGCCCCCGCTGCTGCCAGAACGTCAGAACGTCGCCGGGTGGAAGTCCCACGGCCTGCTGAAAGGCCGGGTTCCTCAGCACATCGTGCAGCGACTCGGTGAAGATGGTCGCCAGGGCCGCGATGGAGGCGGCGCGGATGATCCAGAACTCGACCCAGCCCCAGAGGAAGCCGGCGAGCCGACCGTACGCCTCGCGGAGGAAGACGTAGTTGCCGCCGGCCTTGGGGTAGAGGACGGCGACCTCCGCGTACGCCAGCGCCCCCAGCAGAATGAACAACCCGGTTGCGACCCAGGCCAGCGCCGCCAGGCCGAAGTAGGGAGCGTTCTCCGCGACCAGCTGCGGCTTCTTGAAGACGCCGGAGCCGATGACGCAGCCGACGACGACGGCCGCGGCCGTGAGCGGTCCCATGACGCGCTCGAGTCCGGGCTTGGCGATGGAAGGGGTTGGTTTCATGGCGAGAGTTTACCACAAGAGAGGGGCGAGCGGCGCGGCGTCAGCCCGCCGGTGCAGCAAACACCGGTGGGCTGACGCCGCGCCGCTCGCCGTTGCGGACTCATCCTTTTCTCAAGAACAAAGTGTCCAGGCTCAATGTTTAAGCTCCCTCGGCCGATAGAAAGGATGATTTCCGGCAATTCGGGCTTTTTTCGCCGAAGTCGTCTTGGCCTGCCGGCGCGTCCACTCTACACTTGCTCCAGTCTGCAACCGTCCGCGTGAATCGCCCCGTTTGACAGGATAACGCGGCGATGGCGAACGACGACAGAGGCGCGGGTGGACGCGGCGCGGGGCACGGTTTGCGGATTCTGGCGAGAATCCGGGTCCGAAGAGGACGTGGAAAGAGAAAATGCCGTGAACGGCCCTTGTAATTTGCGAATGCTGCGGTAGTATCCGCGCTAACAGCGCTGTGCCCTGACAGCTGGAGGCCGCCCGAACGAGGACGACCGACTGTCAGCGGACAAGCCATCCTCTTAGCTATGGAGGCTTCTCGGACGATGAGTGATGCTGACGAGCGTACCGGGTTGGAACCGCGGCCCGTCTCCCGGACGGTAGGCGGGGTCGAGGAAGAAGAGCCTCCCGGTAAGCCCAGGCGCCACCCGCTCTGGCGCGACGTGCCCGACCACCTCTGGGACGATTGGCGATGGCAGTCGCAAAACGCCATCCGTTCGGTGCGACAGCTCCGCGACCTGCTCTCCTTCACGCCCGAGGAGCTGGAAGTCATCGGCTCGCTGGAAACCGAATACAAGACCGCCATCCCGCCCTACTACTTCTCCCTGATCGACCCCGACGACCCCAACGACCCGATCCGGCTGCAGTCGGTCCCTTCGCCGCTGGAGGAGGCCAACCCGTCGGGGTACGAGCTGGAGGATCCGCTCGAGGAGGACAAGGATTCTCCCGTCCCCGGCCTGACGCACCGGTATCCTGACCGCGCGCTGCTGGTGACGACCCACGTCTGCACCATGTACTGCCGCTTCTGCACGCGGAAGCGGGCGACGATGGTGCGCGGCGGTTGGGACGCCGTCAGCCGCAACGACGAGCGCATGGTCGAGTACGTGCGCGACCACCCGGAGATCCACGACGTCATTGTGTCGGGCGGCGACCCGCTGACGCTGCCGGTCGCCAAGCTCCGCTTCTTCCTGGACAACCTGACCGCCATCCCGCACGTGGACGTGATCCGCATCGGCACGCGGATCCCGGTGACGCTTCCGCAGAAGCTGTACGACGAAAACCTGGTTGAGCTGCTGGCTTCGTCCGGCAAGGTGTGGATTCAGACGCACTTCAACCACCCCAAAGAGATCACCCCGGAAGCCGCGCGGGTCTGCTTGTCCCTGCTCAAAGGCGGCATGCCGGTCAACAACCACACCGTGCTGATGAAGGGCGTCAACGACGACCTGGAGACGATGCGGCGGCTGATGCGCGGCCTCTTGCGCATCAAGGTCCGGCCGTACTACCTGTTCCACTGCGACCCGGTCATCGGGGCCGGCCACTTCCGCACGTCGGTGTGGAAGGGCCTGGAAATCATGGAGGGCCTGCGCGGCCATCTGTCGGGTCTGGGGATTCCGACCTACGTCGTGGACAGCCCTCACGGCGGCGGCAAGATCCCGCTGATGCCGAACTACCTCATTTCCGCCTCCGACGACGCGGTCGTGCTGCGGAACTTCGAGGGGATGCTGGTCCGCTACCAGGCGGAGGATCGTCCGCAGACGGTCAAGCCGACCGCGACGCGAGGCGTGAGTTCGCTGTTGCAGGGGAGCAAGACGGCCCTGATCCCCGAGAACAGCGAACGCATGGCCCGTCGGCGGCTCAACGTGCTGACCAACGCCGCGACGGAGGAAGCGGCCGCCCATGAGCAAAATGGACACAACGGCTGCTGCAGCAGCAACGGCAACGGACATGCCTCCGTGGAGGAGTTGCTGCCGCTGGGCGTGCTGACGAATGGATGCGGTTCGTGAAATGGAACGCCGGTCAGCCGCGACGCGCAGCGGAGCGCTTGGGGAAGAGCGCTCCGCTGCGCGTCGCGGCTAACGGCAAGGAAAACAGGTTTTCATGCGCATCGGTCTCACCTACGACCTGAAGAGCGACGCGCCGCCGCCTCCCGGCGCCCCGGACGACTACCAGGAGGAGTTCGACAGCCCCGCCACCGTGGAGGCGGTGGCCCGCGTTCTGCGCGGGTTGGGGCATGAGGTGGTCAAGCTCGGCGACGGTCGTGAGCTGTTGCAACGGCTGCTGACCGACCCGCCTGATTTCGTTTTCAACTTCGCCGAGGGCCAGGGAATCGGCCGATCGCGCGAGGCGCGGGTACCGGCCGTGCTGGAGATGCTCGGCATCCCGCACACCGGCTCGGACCCGCTGACGCTGGCCGTCACCCTGGACAAGGATTGCGCCAAGCGAATCGTGCAATCGGCCGGAGTCCTTGTCCCGCGCGGGATCGTGTTGGGGCCGAACGACGACTTGCACGACCTGGAAACGCGGGATCGAACGCCGTATACCGCCATCGTGAAACCCGCGTGGGAGGGGTCGAGCAAGGGCATCCGCGGTCAGTGCGTGGTGGACGACGGCTCGGCCTGCAAGGCAGCCGTCGAAGCGCTGCGCCGTGACCTGCGCCAGCCGGTGATGGTCGAGGAATACATTGAGGGCGACGAGCTGACGGTCGGCGTGATCGGCAACACGCCGCCGCGCCGCATTGGCGTAATGCGAGTGCTGCCGCGGGGCCTGAGCGAGCGCTTCGTCTACAGCCTGGAAGTGAAGCGCGACTGGGAGAACCGGGTCCGCTATGAATGCCCGGCCCGCCTGGCGCCGGAAGACCTCCAGGCCGTCGAACGGGCCGCCCTCCAGGCGTACCGCATCCTCGGCTGCCGCGACGTGGCCCGCGTCGATTTCCGGCTGCGCGACGGCGTGCCCTACTTTCTGGAGGTCAATCCGCTGCCGGGTCTCAATCCGGAGTCCGGCGACCTGTGCATCCTTGCACGGATGGCCGGATGGACCTATGAGCAACTGATCGGCGGCATCTTCCAGGCCGCCGTCGATCGCTGCGCCCTGCCATGTACACCCCCGCCGCGGCCGGACGCTTTCCGTGACGGCGCGGGTCGCGTCGTCGCGAACCGGGGTTGCCGCGGCGCGGATCAAACGGCATAGTTGGAAGAAACGTTTCTCTTACTACGGTCGGACCTGTTCCAGGAGGCCCCCCACTGGGCGGCGTGGATTCCATGATTGATGACCCGTTCGACGCCGTGCCGCCCCGTGCTACGCGCGTCGTGATCCTGTTCAACGAACCCGTCCTTGCCACGGATCACCCCGACGCCGAGTCGGAACACGAAATCCTCTACACCGTCGATGCCGTTCACCAGATGCTGTCTCAGGGCGGCTACGACGTGGTGCGGCTGGGCGTGGCCCGCGAGCCGCACGTCCTTGTTTCCGGGCTGAGGCGATTGCAGCCGGACGTGGTCTTCAACCTGTTCGAGGGACTGGCCGACAACGGCAGCACCGAGGCGCACGTCGCCGGCGTGCTGGAATGGGCCGGCGTGCCGTTCACGGGATCGCCGTACCAAACGTTGAGCCTGGCCCGCAGCAAGCACCTGACGAAACATCTTTTCCAGGGCGCCGGACTGCCGACGCCCGCCTTCTTCGTGGTCGAGGAAGCGCCGGCGCCGCCGTGTCCGCTGGACTGGCCGGTTATCGTCAAACCGGCGCTCCAGGACGCCAGCGTCGGCCTCGATCAGGGCAGCGTCGTCACCTCGCAGCACGACCTCAACGAGCGCGTGGCGTCGCTGCTCGACGCCTACGGGCCGCCGGTCCTGGTGGAGGAGTTCATCCGCGGCCGGGAGCTGAACGTCGCCGTGATCGAGGCGCCGGACCTGCGCGTATTGCCGCCTTCCGAGATCCTGTTCACCGCCGCCGACCCCGCCAGTTGGCCGATCGTCACCTATGACGCGAAGTGGAAGCCCGGCTCACCGGACTACGAAACGACGCCGCCGCTCTACCCCGCCGCCGTGACGCCGCGGCTGCGCGAAAAGCTGGAGACGCTGAGCCGCAAGGCGTTTCGCCTGCTGGGCTGCCGCGATTACGCCCGGGTGGATTTCCGCGTCCGCGCCGGCAAGCCCTACATCCTCGAAGTGAATCCGAACCCCGACTTCAGCCCGATGGCGGGGCTGTCCGGCGGCCTCACGTCGGCCGGTCTGACGCACGACCATTTCACGCTGCAACTGGTGGAAGCGGCGCTGGCTCGCGGCAGGGTAAGCGTTTTGGGCGAGCGGCCGGCGTGAGCCGGCGGATTTGCCTCATCGGCCGGCTCACGCCGGCCGCTCGCCTTGGCGTCACTTCTCCGCCAGCAGGTCGTCGGGCGGCCCCGCCGGAGTGCGGACCCAGCCCGCGGTGACGGACCCGCCGCGGCCGTGGCGCACCACTTCCAGCGACCCCGGCAGATCGCGCAGCAGATCATCCAGCAGCGGCCCCGACTTCGCCAGCAAGAGCGTTCCGGGGTGTGTCCGCAGGTCTTCGAGGAGTTCCGCGCGCTGATGGACGCCGTACCCGCGGACGTCGGCCCGCGGCAGATAGAAACTTACCGCATCCCACCGTTGCGGATAGCACACCACCGATAAAGCGGGCGAGCGGGGCACGTCGCGCAGGCAATCGCGGAGCGAGAATTGCCGATTGTACGCCGGTTGCAGCACCACAATGCCCGCGAGCAGCACGGCGAAGGTCGTCCCGCCGCACACTGGCCACGAGACTTTGCGGTGCAGCGCCACGAGCAGGGCCGCCGCCGCGACGGCGCCCCCGATGAGGGCATAACCTGTGGTCATGCGAATCAGGTGATGGCCGCCGGCGAGCAGCACCGCCCCGGCGCCGAGCGCCAGGATGAGCAGCGAAGCTCGGTACGCCAGGCGCGAGCCGCGCCGCCACAGTCGTCTCCAAGATTCTTGAACGACGCCGACGGGGAGGAGAGCGTTGAGGTAGCACCCCAGCGCCAGGGCCAGCGGCGGCAGGACCGGCAAGATGTAGACCGGCCGTTTGCATCCTGCGGCGGAGAAAAAGACCAGCGACCCAACGCCGGCCAGCAGGAAGAAGCCGAGAGCCGGCGGACGCCGCGCCGCCGACCGGGCGGAACGCCGGGCGAGGAAGACGAGGAAGCCCGGCAGAAGCAGGCTCCACGGCAACATGCCCAGCAGCAACGGCGGCAGGTGGAACCACACCGGTTCCGCATGATCGAACGGCGCCACGAAGCGGACGACGTTGTGCCGCCAGAAGAAGGACACGGCGAAGTCCGGCTCGGCGACGCAGATGGCGGCGTACCACGGCCCGGCCACAACGGCGACGACGGCCAGATAGGCGGCCCAGCCGCGCAGGCCGATGCGGGCGGATCGGCGATCCAGAAGCGCATACACCGCCGTCGGCGCGAGAACCAGCACCAGGGCGACCGGCCCCTTGGTCAGGACGCCGAGCGCGCACGCCGCGGCCGAAAGCAACCACCAGCCCATGCGGAGTTGCCCGCCGACCAGAGCCGTATGAGCGGCCGCCAATCCCGCCGTCGTCCACAAGCAGAGCAAGCAGTCCATCGTCAGCTCGCGTTCCAGGTAGACGAAGCGCGCCGACAGACACAGCACCAGCGCCCCGAACAGGCCGGCCCGTTCACCGGCGACGCGCCGCCCCCAGAAGTAAGTCAGCAGGACGGTGAGGACGCCGGCCAGCGCGGGGACGAGCCGGGCGGACCAGTCGTGGACGCCAAACACGACATAGGCGGACATGACGGACCAGTAAAGGAGCGGAGGCTTGTCGAGGTAGGGCTGGCCGTTCAGGAACGGCGTGAGCAGCCGCCCCTCGGCCAGCATTTGCCGCGGAATCTCTGCATAGCGCGGTTCCTGCGGCTCCAGCAGCGGGGCGCCCAGCCGCGAGAAGAACAGCAAACCGGAGACGATAAGGAGCAAGAGCAAAGCCGGCAGCGGCGAGCGCCGCGGCGCGGTGGGCGACGGTCCCGCGAACAGCACCGACGACCACCAGAACGGCAGCAGCGCGGACAGGGTGCGCGGCACGTCGCGGAACGACACGGTGCTTTTGCCGCGCAACCGGGGCCGGTGGCGAACGCCGGCCTCGGCCACCGAGTAGCCGAACTGGCGGGCGCGCGTGAGCATTTCCACGTTCACGAAGAAGCCGCGCGTTTCCGGCAGGATTGCCGCCAGCGCGTCGCGGCGGAACACCTTGAGGGCGCAATCGCAGTCCCGGACGCACGTGCCGAGGAGGAGGCGCGTCAGCATGTTGTAACCGCGCGACAGGAAGCAGCGCAGCCGCGAATCCTTCCGGTCCTCGCGCCAGCCGACCGCGAGGGGATTACGTTCGGCCAGCGGCAACAGGCGGCCGAGGTCGTCGAGATAAAACTGGCAATCCGCATCGGTGAAGGCGACGAAGTCGAAGCGAGCCGCCTCGAAGCCGGTGCGCAGGGCGGCGCCGTATCCGCGGTTTTTCTCGTGGCGCAGCAGGCGCACATGCGGCCGGGCCGCCGCTTCCTTGGCCACGGCGGCGGCGGTGCCGTCGCGGCTGCCGTCGTCCACGACGAGGATCTCATAATCATCGGCCAGCTCCGCCAGGGCTTCGTCGGCCTCGGCGACGGCCTGGCGGACGCCCGCCTCCTCGTTGAACGCGGGCAGGACGAGAGAGAGCCGCCGGCCGACGGCGGAGGAATCGGTTCGGCCGTGCATGGCGAAATGTCCTCCACGGAAGGGCGAGTATTTCCGCGTCCAGGCGAGCGGCCGGCGTGAGCCGGCTGATTGTCGCTGCATCAGCCGGCTCACGCCGGCCGCTCGCACAGGTTGGCGGGGACCATCGCTCGTTCGGCGATCAGGCGGAGGTTGGCGCGCTGGTTGACGCGACGGGCGTAATCGGGGTCAATGGCAAGCCGGGGGTGCATGGTGAGATGGAACAGCATCCGCAGCCAGCCCCGGAGCCGCACCGGCGACCAGTCGCCGACCACGTCCATGCCGGCGAGCCGGCCGCCCGCGGCGCCGGTGAAGGCATCCAGGACGCAGCCCACTTCGTCCATCGTCAATCGCCCTGAATCCCAGTTGACGACCGCCTCGGCAGGCGCCATCACGTCCTTGTCCAGCGAAACGTAGAGCGGGCGGCGGGCCAACTCGGCGCGGTGCGGATGAAGCAGCTCCTCGATGCGCGATCGGTCGGCTGGCGCGTCCGGCGCCGGGCGGAGCGGGTCGTGGCGTATCCTCGACCAGGCGGCGCCCTGGAAACGGCGGAAGCCGGGGATAACGTGGATGCGGCCCTCGCGCAGCTGCCGCCAGGGCGCCATCCAGCGATAGGAATTGTCGAAATCCACGTCGCCGCCCACGTGGAAGATCTGGCCGACTAGCGGCAGGAGGGCGGCGTGCCGCAGCCAGGTGCCGCAGTGCACGAAGGGGACGCCGCACATCCAATCGGGGTGGTTGTCCAGCACGAGGAGGTTGAACGGCTCGCGCAGCCGGCGGATGAGGGCCAAGCTGACGTGGTGGAAGTCGCCAGAGCCATAAAAAGTCAGCTGCGGCGTCGTGTCCTGGGCGCCGCCGAGCCGATCCGCGAGAAACCGCTCGAAGCGGCGAAAGCGGCTGAAACGGCACGCCAGGCGAATGCGACGACCCCACGCCTGAAGGCCGTCCACCACGCGCCGGCCGGCGGCCAGCGCGGGCTGGGCAGTCAGGGCGCCGTCCAGATCGAGAATGCGGACGTCCATGTCGCGGCGTTCCTTTCGTCTCCCTTACCCGCCCCCTCGCCCGCGCTTCGGGCTTGCAGCTTCATACGCCAACCCGAAGCTGCGACACAAGGCGAACCGCGGCGGATCTGGTAGGATCATCTCCATGCGTCCGCGATCCCCCTTTCCCGAAGGATGCCGTCATGATCCGACCCGTCGTTCCGGCCGACACGCCGGCCTTGCTGTCCCTCACGGAGGCCACCGGCGTCTTCAAGAAGCATGAGATTCAGGCGCTCCAGGAAGTCCTCGACGAGTACCACGCCTCCAACCGCGGCTACGGCCATATCGCCGTCGTGGACGAGCGCGACGGGCGCATTGTCGGATATGCCTACTATGCGCCCGCGTCGATGACCGACCGCAGCTGGTACCTCTACTGGATCGCGGTCACCAAGGCGATCCAGGCGAAGGGCATCGGCTCCGGCCTGCTGAAGCACGCCGAGGAAGACATCCGTGGCAAGAACGGCCGCGTGCTGTTCATCGAAACGTCGTCGCTGCCGCACTACGACCCGACGCGGCGGTTCTACCTGAAACAGGGCTACGAAGTGACGGGGCAACTCCGCGACTACTATGCGGACGGCGACGACATGGTGATCTTCCGCAAGCGCATGGCGGATAAATGAGAGGCGGGAAAAGTGTCCCGCCGCCGACTGGCCGGGCGTCGCCCGTCACCCGGTTCGCCGAACGGCGGGACCGTCGCATCTTACCCTTTTCGCCGCGCCTGTCTACAAGATTATTCCCCCTAATTCCGAATTCTTTCCGGCCTTTCCTTGGGGTGGACCTGAGAGCGGAAAATCCGCGCCAAGCCCTTGTCCACGACCTTAGAATGTCAACGGAACAGAGGGCCGGCGTCCACAATTCGCCGCATCCGGCGCCGCCGTCTCCTCGCGCTTGACCGGCGCCCGTCCGATCCTCCGGTGCGTAAGCACAAGCCCTTCCGACGGTTCCGTGCGTCACCGCCGCGCCGCCGCGTCGAGCGCGGCAATCCGGGCGGCGGGCGGAACGGGCGCAAGACGGCGAACCGGCAGAACCTCCCTAGGTTGTGGCCTTTTTCTCATGATGGGGAGGGCGGCGTGACGATCTTTTGCACTAGCCAAGGCGGAAGACAAACGCCGCCGGCGCGCTCCAGCCTCTCCCCTCCCTACCCTCCCCCACGGGTGGGGGAGGGTAGGGAGGGGGGTGCGGCGCACGGCTTGTCCGTCCCTTTGGCCGGTCCGCCGCCGCCGCGCCGGTACCGCCCGGCCGACGGCCGCGCGCCCCCACAGGACCCCTGGGGGTGCGCCGGGCGGCGCATTGCTCCTCGGCCGGCCCCCGCGTCCGCCGGCCCCGGAGGGGACTCAGCAAAACAAGTAAGGGAGTGCCTGCCATGAAGAAAGTCTTTACCACCGGCCAGGTCGCAAAAATCTGTAAAGTCGCGCCGCGCACGGTGAGCAAGTGGTTCGACTCCGGCCGCCTGCGGGGTTACCGCATCCCGGGCAGCCAGGACCGCCGCATCCCCCGCGAGCACCTCATCCGCTTCCTCAAAGAACACGGCATGCCGCTGGGCGAGCTGGAGGAGGAGGGATGGCACAAGATCCTCATCATCGGCGCCGAACCGCTCTTCATCAGCCGCGTCCGCGAGCTGCTGCCCGCCGACGAGGACTACAAGTACGAGACGGCCAACAGCGGCTTCGAGGCCGGCATCCAGGCCGAGAGCTTCCATCCCGACACGATCGTCGTGGACCTGGCGATGGGCCGGAGCGAGGGCCTGCAAATCGCCTCGAACCTGCGCCGCAACCCCCAGTTTGAAAGCACCCTCATCCTCGCCCTGGCCGGCGAGGACGAGCCGGACCCCGACGCCCTGACCCAGTACGGCTACAGCGAAGCGTTCAAGAAGCCGTTCGACGTGGCCCTGCTCGCCGAGCGCATCCGCACGCTGGTCGAGGAGCGGCGCGACAAGATGTAAGCGGCCGGAACCGGATTCACGGGAGGAAGGACGTCGCCTTCCTCCCGTTTGGTATTTGGCCTCTGGAACGGCCGGATCACTTTACCGCGCGACCCTCTCCCATCCGACGACAGGACAAACGCCCAGCCGGCGTCCACGACCGCGGCGTCTGGCGTCGCATAGTCCCGATCCACCTGCTCCACGGCCCGCTCCTTGCGGTCGCTGGCGACCAACGCCTTTCCCTTCCACACCGGGGCGAGTCCGAAGCCGCCGCCATGCGGATTGGCCCGGCGGTACAGCACGAGATCATCGCCCTCTCTGCCGGCCGCCAAAGCCAAGCCGCCCGACCCGAACGCCAGCGACCGCCCCGGAGCGCCGGCGCGGTCCTTGATGCTGCCTTTTTGGTAATCGTTCAACGCTACGAGAGCAGTGAGGGGCAGGGTTGGCCGGTGCGATGGGCGAGGACAGCCTCATGCAGGTAATCCAGGACATTCTTCGCCTGCAACCGCCGGGTTTGCACCACGGTCAGAATCCGCTCGACGAAGCGACAGCCGTTCCCACTCCAGCAGCCGAAACTCCGCCTGCGCCACAGCACCGCCCGACGCAGCAGTCGTTCCACGTGGTTGTTCGTCGGCTCCACTCCCTCCGTCGTCACGAACGTCCACAGCGCAGGCTCCAACGCCAGCACGTTCTCGCAGAACCGCACCACCGTTGGGTCGGCGCCGAGGATCGCGCCTTCCAGCAGCACCCGGTTCATCCGTCGCATCACCGGGGCCAGCCGCGCTTCCAGTTGTGCCCGCGTGACCTGTCCGTCCCGGAACCCGTGCCACGCGGCGAAGACCTTCCTGACCAGTCGCCGCCCCTCCCGTCCGACCCACTCTTCGGGGCCGCCCCGGTCGATGATCTTCTGGAAATCCCGTTTCAGGTGCGCCCAGCAGATCTGCCGCCGCTGGGGCGGCACCCGGTTGTACGGGCCCCAGCGGTCGCTGCACAGGATCCCCAGGATCTCCAGGCCCAGGATCGCCGTCAGGCCCGCCGCGCTTCGGCGGGCGTGGATCACGAAGGCCACCACCTGGGTGGTGGCCGCCGCCCACAGCCAGCACAACGCCCCCGCGAGTTTCCAACTGGTCTCGTCGGCGTTCTTGACCGCCGCCTGGCGCACCGCCGCCACCGCCTCCTGGTGGGCCGTCTCCAGGGCGGCGCCGACTTCTTGCTCGAGGTTGCAGACCGTGCCCAAGGCGATCGGGGCGTCGAAGACCGCGTCGGCGATCTCCTCGACGCCGCGCTTGCTCAGGCCGTGACAGCCGGAGAAGTAGGACAGCGTGCCGGTCAGCCGCGGCCCGACACTGTGGTGCGAACCGCCGCCGGGATGACCGCATGCGTCCGGTGGCCGCAGCAGGGGCAGGTGCGGGCGTGGCCCTGGTACTCGGTGACCTCGGCTATGACCGGGGGCAGTTCGATGGTTTGGAAGCGGGTGGGCTCGGGATCGCCCGGCGAGGGCTGGGCGGGCAGGGCCGCGGCACAGCGCTCACACCGCTTGGGGACCAAGTGCTTGAAATGGTTGACCCGCTCGGCGGGAAGCAACCGCCGCAGCTGCGGGGGATGGCCCAGTTGTCCGCCGGCTGGACGTTTGGACTTCTTTTTCTGGACCGGCTTGGGTGCGCCGGGGGGATTGGCGGACGGCGGCAGCGAGGAGTTGGAACTGTTGGTGCCGAGTCGGGCTTCCAACTCGGCGACGCGGCGTTCCAACTCGGCGATGCGCCTATCGCGTTCGCAGCATCCCGGGCACACGGAAGCGTCCATGCCACGATTTTAGCAGTCGGCTCTCGGCGCAGCTGCGCTGCTTTGCGAATTCCGCTGGACGGTTACACTACCTTTTCTCGTCTTCTTGCAAAATCTTGACGATGTGTTGGGAGTAATCCTAAAGAAAGACCTCAATCTGAATCCGAGCGCAGGTGGCCCGAAACCCGCGCAATTGAAATACCACGCCCTATGTCTCTGCGTTCGCTACATGGCGAAGAGCGGCCTCCAGGAGTCCATACGCGAGTTTGGGGCTGCTCTCCAAGGCCGGAAACCTGTCTTTCGTGATGCCATCACGCGTATTCTCCGTTCAAGGTCTAGCGGAGTTCGCGATGAACTGAGCAAGCAGTTCATGAAGCTTGACCTGAGCAATGCTGCGACCATGAATAGCGCGTGGGAACGATGCCAGGACGGTCTGCAACTGCGCAAGATCGATGTCTTTGACGCCTTCTCAGCTGTAGAATTGATGGAATAGGCTTACGGGAGTAGTATCCACGGAATGTGAGGCAAGCGAGTGAATAACGCGTTATCCTCCTTCCTGAACTCCCCTTCGGGAGCGCCGTCCGCGAAACTCCTCGCTGTCAAGTTCTGATCGTGCCTTGAAGGAATCCGAAATATGACAACCAAGCTGCTCCTCGCTTCGCCGGAACGTCTTCTGGACATCCTCGATCGACAAGGGAGTTGGACCGAAGAGGAATACCTTTCGTTGACCGACCACACCACTCGTTTGGTTGAATTCACGGATGGCTTCTTGGAACTCCTGCCTATACCGACCGACTATCATCAAGCGATAGTGCAGCTCCTGTTGTACGCATTCGATGGCTTCATGAAGCCGCTTGGCGGGAAGGTGCGCATGGCGCCCTTGCGATTGCGCATCCGGAAGGGCAAATTCCGCGAACCCGACTTACTGCTCCTCCTTTCGGCCTCGGATCGGCGTCGGCAAAACCGATTCTGGACCGGCGCCGACCTCGTCGTGGAAGTCGTCAGCCCCGACAAGCCGGAGCGCGACCTGGCCTCGAAACGCCAGGACTACGCAGCGGCCGGCGTCAGGGAATACTGGATTGTCAATCCCGCAAATGAAACCATCGTCGTTCTGGTCCTGAACAAGAAGCGCTACCGCCGGCTCGGAAGTTTTGCTCGCGGCGGCGTCGCCCGATCGTCCTTGCTCCAGGGATTCCAACTCGGCGTGGATCAGGTTTTTGATGCGGACTAAGAGTCTGTCCCATAAGCCCCTCGCCCCCGTACTCGGGGGAGAGGGGTTGGGGTGAGGGGGCATGGTTTCCCAGGCCAAAACCCCTCACCCCCGACCCCTCTCCCCGGAGTACCGGGGAGAGGGGAGAGGCTTATGGGACAGTCACTAACAGAAGAGGCAGGCGGCGCCCGGTTCGTCATTTCGGGGGAAGCTCCAGCCGCCCCTTGAGCGCCCCGGGGAACACGCCCCAGGTCGCCTGGTACGACGCCTCAAGCGGGCACGGCACGTAGTGATCCGGCGTCAGGAAGATCGGCATGTCCGGGAGCCGGTCCCCGACCGCCACGTTCTCGACGTAGGCGACTTTCTCCGAACCGGCGGCATACGCCGCGAGGGTCAACGGCTTGTCCGGCGGCAGTTCAAACGGCTCTTCCTTGAACTGGTCCCAGATCGCCTTGTGGATGCCGTGCGGGTCGCGGATCGACGGCGGGAACAGATCGACGACCAACAGGTGGACGCCGCGCCGGAGGAGTTTCCCGGCCTTGCGGACGAACGCCTCCAACCTGTTGGTGTTGTCCTTGTTCCCCGGCGACACGATCTCGATGACCGCGATCAACTCCCCCTGCGGCAGGTACACGGACAGGCGGTCGGCCCGCCGCGCATACCCGGCTGTGTTTTCTCCGCGGCTCACGATGCGGGCGCGGGGGGGACGGTCGAGAACGGCCACCCCGGCCGGACCGGAAGGCGGCGTCGGCGGCTGAGCCTTGAGCGCGAGCACGTCCGGGATGGGCCCTTTCGCGTCCACCTCGCTCATGGCGAAGTAGCCCTCGGGCAACCCGCCGGCGTTCAGTGCGTCGGCGAGGGCGGAGATCCACCGCTGGTGGAAGAAGTGGTACGTCCCTGCCGGAACGCGGGTCCAATCGTGAATCGGCATCGTGAACCTCCCACGAAATTGTATCAGAAGGAGGTTGCTTCTTCTCCGGCGGCGTCGGCCCCACTTCTACTCGTTCCCGAACTCCCGTTCGGGAACGCCGTCCGCGAAACTCCCGTTTCGCGCCCTCCCACCATCCTCCGCGTTTCCGCCGCCTGTCCAGGAACCCCCTCCCTCGAAGCTCCTCTGCGTGCTATAACGCCCTCCATGCCCCGCAGCCCCCACCGCATCGGCGAGACCGAATATCCCTGCTTCCTGACCGGCACGGTCGTGGGCTGGCGCCCCGTCTTCACCCGCCCACAGGCAGTGCAGATCGTCGTTCTCCAAATCCTTGCGGAGCAGGACGGGGCGTGGTAACGTCCATGCGGACGGGCCGCGCCGCCATCGCGTCCGCCGCGGTTCGCGAAGGCGGCGAAGAGGAAACCAGGCTATGCCGCTGCACGATTGGAAGGACGAACGGGGCTGGGACGGCGTTCACCTGCTCTGGCTGGCGCAACTGCTCGACTGGATTCAGCCGCGCCTGCCGCCCGGCTTTCGGGCCTATGTCGGATCCGTGCCGGCTCTCACCCTGGAGGCCGGCAACGGCAAGCCCGACGTCACCCTGCGAGGCTGGCGAGTTCCGCCGAACGACGCCCCGAAGGGCCCGGCTCCGCTCGCCCCCGATCGCGATACCGTGGCCACGTTCACCCTCGATCCCCATCGAGCAATCCACGTCGATTGGCACGGGCAATTGATAGCGGCCGTTGAGGTCGTCTCGCCGCGCAACAAGGACCGCCTGGACTCCAAAGCGCGCTACACCCGCCGCTACCTCGGCTATTTGCGGCAGGGCGTCCACCTGATGCTGATCGACGTGTTTTCGCAGCCCGCGGGATTCTCCTTTGCCGACGCCATCTCCGATGACCTCGGTCTGGGCGAAGCGGCCGCTCGTCCTCCCCACGCCATCAGTTATCGCGTCGGCGGCCCCGTGCCCCGCGATGAGGAGATGGGCACTCGAATCGAACTCTGGCGTCGCCTCCTCCGGGCCGGTCAGCCGTTGCCGGAATTGCCCCTGGCGCTGGACCAGGATCAGGCCGTCGTCATCGACCTCGAAACGACGTACCATGAGGCGGCCAGGCGGGTGTACCTGGACTGATCTTTCGTCGGAAGGCAAAAGGGCGAAAGGAGGGCAAAAGGGACATTCAAGATTCTACTCGTTCCCGAACGGGAGTTCGGGAACAAGGGAACGGGCGGTTGCTCCGCCCAGCCGCCCAAGCTGCGGCGGAAGCGGCGGTGAGATTCAGACAGCTCGTTTCCTCCGTCACTTGTCGCCGCCCGCCAGCTTCTGCAACTTGTCGAACCCTTCCGCAAGCGGCCCGCTGTGCGGCAGGTACGGCTGCGCCTCCTGCACGGCTCGCAGCGCCTCGGCCCGGTTGCCCTCCTGCATGGCCTGTTCGCCGACGGTCAGCATCCAGCGCAGCCGCTGGTTCGTTTCCGGCTCGGCGCCCGGCCGAGACAGCAGATCGCGCACCAGCGGGAACGCGGCCGACCACTTGCCGAGGTCGAGTTGGGCCTGCACCAGCAGCTCCTCCACCGGCGTCGTCGCCGCCTTCGTCTCCGGCCGCTGCTGCCACCGCGCCAGGATTTCGCCGAGCAGCAGCACGCGCCGCGGGTTCTGTTTGGCCGACGCCATCGTCCGGTCCCACTCCTGCACCAGCGGCAGGCTGTTCGACCGCGCCGCAATCTCCACCAACGCCTGCCACGCCTTTTCCTGCACGCGGCCGTCCTCGTTCGCCGTCACGCTGCGCCACAGCGCCGCCAACTGAGCCGGGCCGCCGCACTCGCCCAGGGCCGTCGCCGCCCGACTGCGGACGCCGGGGTCGGCGTCGTGCTGCAACACCGCCTCCAGCTTGGCCAGCACCTGCTTCTGCTGCTCCTCCGACAGGCCGCCGCCGTCGCGGCCGATGTGCGCCAGGGCGCCGACCAGGCTGAAACGCACCGTCGGGCTGGCGTCGTCCAGGCCGGCCGTCACTTCCTTCAGCACGGCGGCGTCGGCCGACCGTTCCAGCGCCTGGGCGGCCGTCTCGCGCACCGCCTGCGAATGATGGTGCAGGAGGCCCGCCAGCACCGGCGTCGCGTCCAGCGCGCCGAGCGACTCCAGGCCGTCGGCCGCCTCCACTACCACCTCCAGAGCGGAGTCGTCCACCGCCTTTTGGAGCACCGGGATCACCTCGTCGCGCCGCGCCTTGGCGTCCGGCCCGTCCTCGCGCGCCTGCTGGGCCAGCGCCCGCGCCGCCGCCGCCCGCACCGGCGGCTGGCCCTGCTCCACCAGCGTCTTGAGCCGCTGGAACACCTCGGGGTCGTGAACGCGCCCCAGGCCCAGCACCGCCGCCCGCTGCACGTCCACCGAGCCGTCGTGGCTCAGCCGGAACAGCACCTGCACCAGGATCTTTTGCTGCGCGGCGTCCGCATTGGGCAGCAGCTCCAGCGCCCAGTGGCCGGCCAGGGCGCGCACCATCGGGTCGTCCTGCTCCAGCGCCATCTGGATGTAGGCCGGCCGATCCGCCGGCGTCAGCCGGCTGTACACCTGCTGCTGCAGCCGCAGCACCTGCATCCGCTCCCGCTCCAGATCGCCCTCAAGTCGCCGCACCCGGCTCGTCTGGCAGGCCAGCCGCATTTCCAGCCATTTCGCGTTGCTCAGGTCCTTGTGCCGGTCCCACCACTCCCGCCAGCGGGCCGGGTCCACGCCAAAACTCTGTCCCGCCAGCTCCGCCAGGGCGTCGGCGGCGCCGCCCTGCAGCGCCTCGTTGTCGCCCTCCAGCTGCTCCAGCAGCACCGGGACGGCGTCCATGCGGCCGCTGCGACCCAGCACCCACAACGCCGCCTGGCGCACGGGCAGCTCCAGGGTGTCATCATTAGCGATCTCTTTCAGGCGTTTCGTCAGGTCCAGATGCGGCAGTACCGCCAGCGCCTCCGCCGCTGCTTGCCGGACGGACGGCCGCGCCGAGCGCAAGGCGGCCAGCAGTTCCTCGGCAAAGCGGCCGTCCTGGCAGAGGCGCACGGCCCCCGCGAGGGCGGTGAAGACGTCCACGTCCTCGGTCTGCTCCAGAGCCTGGCGAACGGCGCATTCCGCGTCGTCCGTGGGGCACTGCACCAGGAGCAGCGCGGCCTGGCTCTGGCCGGCCGGGTCGCTGCGGTCGTGAAGCGTCTCCTGGAGCCGGGCGGGATCGGCCGCGGACGGCGTGGCGGGGTCGGCGTCCGGCGTCAGCAGCCCCAGAACGAGCAGGATGGCTGGAATGGCGTGCATGGCAGGGTTCCTCCGGCGACCGAGTTCCGCAAAGGCGGGGGGACGATACCGGAGGCGGTGGGAGGCGTCAACCCGCATACCAGGCGTCAGGGGTCAGGGGTCAGGCGTCAGGGGCCAGGAGTCAGGGATCAGGCGTGGGCGAGAAGACCGGAAGGCGGTCCCTTGTCTTTCCTGACCCCTGACTCCTGACGCCTGACCCCTGACCCCTGACCCCTGACCCCTGCTTCCGACTGCTCTCGCTTCCATCCCGTGCCTCCTTGTATAAGGGGGGCGCTTCGACCCCGCGCCGGAGGAACAAGGGAATGTTCCGCAAACTCGACCACCGCGCCGGCCATTACGGCCTTCTGCTGATCGCCTGGGCGGCGCTGTGTCTTCCCAACCTCGGCGGGCCTAGCTTATGGGATATCGACGAGGGGAATAATGCGGAAGCGGCCCGCGAGATGTGGCGGGCCGGCGCCTGGATCGTGCCGACGTGCAACTACCGGATGCGCGAGGACAAGCCGGCCCTGCTCTACTGGCTGCAAGCCGCCGGCTACGCGGTGTTCGGCGCCGGCGAGTTCGCCGCGCGGCTGCCGTCGGCGCTGGCGGCCCTGGCCGCGATGCTGGCGACCTACGAGTTCGGCCGGCGCCTGTTCAACGCGGCGACCGGGCTGCTGGCCGGGCTGCTGCTCGGCTCGGCCGTGCTGTTCTGCGCCTCCGCTCACTTCGCCAACCCGGATTCCCTGCTCAACACGTCCAGCCTGTTCGCCCTGTTTTTCTTCTGGCGCGACTATGCCGCCGGCCGCCGCGGCTGGTCGCCGTGGTCGGCGGCGGCCGCCGGGCTGGGCGTGCTGGCCAAGGGGCCGGTCGGCCTGATCCTGCCGGCCGCGGTCGCGTTCCTCTTCCTGCTGTGGCGGTGGGACCTGCGGCGACTGTGGAGTCTGCGTCTGCTCCGGGGCTTGCTGGTGTTTGTGCTGGTCGCGGCGCCCTGGTACGTCTGGGTGACGGTGGAAACGAAGGGGGCGTGGACGGTCGGCTTCTGGATGCACCACAACGTCAACCGCTTCACCGGCTCCCTGGAAGGCCACGCCGGGCCGTTCTATTACTACGCCGTCGCGCTGCTCGTCGGCTGCGCGCCATGGTGCGTCTTCTTCGGCCCGACGGCCTGGTACGCGCTGCGGCGCGTCCGGCGGCCGAAAGCCGCTGCGATCCCCTCACCCCTACCCCTCTCCCCATCCAATGGGGAGAAAGGTGAGGGGGCCGACGACCGGCCCGCGGTGCAGTTTCTTGTTTGCTGGATAGCGGTCTATTTTCTCTTCTTTTCCGCGTCAACGACGAAGCTGCCGAACTACATCCTGCCGCTCTACCCCGCGGCGGCGCTGCTGACGGGGCGCTTCCTGGACCAGTGGCGGCGCGGCGAGGCGAGAGCGCCGGCCTGGATGATCGGGACCGATCTGGCCTGTCTCGCGCTGATCGGCGTCGGTGCGGCGTTCGCCCTCCTGGCGGTGGGCGGAGTGGTATCCGTACCGGGACTGCGAATGCGGCTGTTCCCCGGTTTGGAGTGGTACGCCGGCCTGGGCGTTCCGCTCGTTCTGGGCGCGGCGGTCGCGGCGGGCTTCTTGCTGCGACGGACGAGCCGCACCGGGGCGGTGGTCGCGGTCCTGGCGGCGTCGCTGCTGTTCACCGCGTCGATGGCCGGCTGGGGCGCCTCCGCTGTCGAGGCGTGGAAGGCGCCGAAGGCGCTCGCTGAGGCGCTGCCGCCGGACCAGACGCGCCGCGACGTGCGGGTGGCGGCCTTCGCCTATTACCAGCCCAGTCTTATCTTCTACTGTCGGCGCGAAGTGGCCTGTTTGAACTCGCAGCAGGAGGCGGTGGACTTCCTGCGCGGGCCGCTGCCGTCGTACCTGTTCCTGCCGGCCGCGGAGTTGCCGGCCCTGGAGGCGAAGGCGCGGCGGCGATTCCGGCCGCTCACGCAGCGGCACGACATGTACGATGACTGCGACGTGGTGGTGGTGACGAATGAAGAGCGCGGCGAGCCGGCTTCCCGCTCGCCACTCCCTCTTGACACGCGCCGCGGAATCTGTGACAAGCCGCACGCCCGATAGGAGAAATGCGGTCCCGGCGTCCGCGGGCGGCCGGGGCGAGCCGGGTTGCGCAGCGCCCGGAGACTGGGGGACGTCATGGCAGGAAGCACGGCTCCGACGGCGGTCGATCACCCGGGCGCCGGCCCCTCGTTGCGGGGGCTGTGGCAGGCGCCGGCCTTCGTGCTGGGCGTCGGCGCCCTGGCGGCGGTGGCCCTGCTGCGACCCCTGTTCGGCTTGGGAGAGGCCGCCTCGCCGCTCAAGCGCGACCTGGCCGAGGCGCGGCGCCTGCTCGAACACGGCGACGGCGATCCGGAGCAGGCGGCGAAGCTGGCCCAGCGCGTCCTCGACGCGAAGGACCAGCATCCCGAGCTGGCCGGCCAGGCCGACCTGCTGCTCGGGACGGCCCGGATGCGACAGGTCGCCGCCGCCGATGCGAATCAGGCCGTGGAGCTGTGGGCCGATGCGCGGAAGCACCTGGAGGCGGCGGACAAGGAGACGGTCCCCGAGAGCGAAAAGGCCAAGCTGCAATTCCGCCTCGGCGTGGTCGGCTTCTACACGCACGACTCCTTGGACCATGTCATCGCCCACATCACGACCACGATCGATCAGTCCGACGACCCCGTCCTGGGCTATACGGTGCTGACTCAGGCGTACATGCAGTCTTCCCCGCCGAACCTGGCGAACGCCCTGGCGGCCAATCTCAAGCTGCGCAACCTGCCGCAGGCGAAGGAAGAGCAGCTGGCCCCGGCCCGGCTGGTGGGCGGCGAGTTGGAGCTGCGCCTGGGCCACCCCGACGAGGCCCGGCGCGTGCTGGAAAAGGTGGGCGACCAGGCCACGCCGGAAGTCCAGGCCCAGGCGCGGCGGTTGTGCGCCCGCAGCTATCAGGACCAGAACCGCTGGCCCGAGGCGGCCGCCCTGTGGCAGAAGGCGCTGGCGGACGGCAAGCAGACCGGCGAGGCGCTTTACAACCTTGGTCTGTGCGCCCAGCATCAGGACCAAAACGCCGACGCCGCTCGCTTCTGGGAGCAGTGCGTGCAGACCGGCGGCGACGAAGGCCGGGCCGCCGCCCTGGCCCTCGCCGAGATGCGCCTCAAGGGACCGAATCCGGAAACCGCCCTGGAAATGTTCGCGCGGGTCGTGGACGGCGTCAAGCCCGGCGACGACTGGCCGGGCGCACTGACCGACCGGGCGTCGGTGGTGAAGGCTTTCCAGGAAGCGGGCAAAACGTATCTGGATAATCGTCAATACGACCTGGCAGTGCGGCTGGCGGAGCCGTTCGCGGCGGCAGCGGCGCCGGGCGAGGCGGACATGCTGCGGGGCAAGGCGTCGGCGGAGTGGGCACGCGCCCGCCGCGACGAGGCCAAACACGCGACGGCCGACGGCAAGCAGGCCGCCGAGGAACAAGCCCGGCAGCTCTTCCTCCAGGCGGCGGCGGCTTACGGTTCCGCGGCCGCACAGGCGCCGAACGACCCCGTGCCGGGCGAGTACCTCTGGCACAGCGCCCGCTGCACCTGGGAGGGCCGCGACCTGGCACAGGCGCCGGCCCGGCTGGAGGCCGTGCTGAAAATCGAGCCGACCGACGAGGAGCGGAAACAGGACTGGTACGTCCAGCGCGAGGGCGAGGCCTGGTACCTCCTCGGCGAGGTGCGTCGGACCCTGAAGGACGACGCCGGCGCCGCCACGGCCTACCGCGAGTGCATCAAGTACCTGACGCCGTTCGCCTACCGCGCCCGCTGCCAGCTGGCGCTGGCCGCGGAGGCGCATGGCAACCTCGACGAGGCGCAGGAAGACCTGGAGCTGAATCTGAAGCTGCTGCGGAACGCCGACCCCGACCCGGAGGCGGAAGAACAATCCCGTTTCGCGCTCGGCAATCTCTATTACAAGCGCGGCAAGTATTTGCAGGTGGTGGAAGAACTCGGCGCGGCGGTGAAGCGCTTCCCGGCCAACCCCGACGGAACGCGCGCCCACTACCACCTCGCGGACTCCTACCGCCAGCTGGCCGATCAGGCGCTGGCCGACGCCAACGCCGTGGACGTCACCGGGAGCCGGGAGAAGCGGGACCACGCCATGAAGCTGCACCGTGAGTACCTGACGAATGCGAGCAATGAGTTCCTCGACTTGGCTAAGCTGCTAGACACGCCGGAAGGGAAGGGCCTCCTGACGCTGGAGGAGCAGGTCCAGGTGCCGTTCCAGGCGGCCGACTGCCTGTTCGACCTGGGCGACTACGACACCGCCCTGATGGCGTACAAGATCCTGGCGGAGCGCTACCCCGGCCGGCTGGAGGGGCTGAACGCGCTGGGCGGGATGGTGCGCTGCTACTCGGCGCTGGGCGACACGGTCAACGTGCAGCAGCGCCTGGCGGAGATCGACACCCTGCTGCCGAAAATGCCGAAACAGGTGCGCGACCAGTGGTCGGAGTGGCTCACGACGGCGCGGAAGCCGGTGACGACGCCCTGACGCGACGGATCGGTTAGCCGCGACGCGCAGCGGAGCGCTCTACCCCCAAGCGCTCCGCTGCGCGTCGCGGCTAACCGATGCGCCTCGCTCCCTATAGATGGCTGATGACGCGCTCCGCGAAATCGGAGCTGCTCGCGCCCGCCTTTTCGCCGTAGCCGGCGAACTGGCGGGCGATGTCGTAGGTGACGTACAGCTTGCCGCCGGGACCCCTGCGGGCCGTTTCGTCGCTCTCGGCGAAGGTCGCCTCCACGGCGTTGTTGACCATCTTGGCCGCCTCGACCCAGCCGAGATGCTCCAGCAGCAGCACGCCGGACAGCAGCACGGCGCCCGGATTGGCCCGGTTCTTGCCGGTGTACTTCGGGGCGGTGCCGTGCGTCGCCTCGAACATGGCCGCCCGGTCGCCGATGTTGGCGCCGGCCGCCAAGCCGATGCCGCCGACCATCGCCGCCGCCGCGTCGGACAGATAGTCGCCGTTCAGGTTCGGCGTGGCGACCACGCTGTACTCGTCGGGCCGCAGCTGGATCTGCTGGAACATGCTGTCGGCGATGCGGTCCTTGATGACCACCTTGCCCTTGGCGTCGGCCCCCTTGCTGACCTCGTCCTCGCTGACGACCTGCTGCCGGAACTCGTCGCGCGCCACCTCGTAGCCCCAGTCCTTGAAGGCGCCCTCCGTGAACTTCATGATGTTGCCCTTGTGCATCAGCGTCACGCTGGGCAGCTTCTTGTCGATGGCGTAGCGGATGCGCCATGCGGATCAGCCGCTTGCTCCCCTCGGGACTCATCGGCTTGATGCCGATTCCCGCCGAAGCCGGTACGTTGTATCCCATTTCCTTGAGGAGCGCGATGAAGCGCTTGGCCTTGTCGCTGCCGCTCTTGAACTCGATGCCGCAGTACACGTCCTCCGTGTTCTCGCGGAAGATCACCATGTCCACCTTGTCGGCCCGCTTGTTCGGCGCCTCGACGCCCTTGAAGTAGCGCACCGGCCGGACGCAGGCGTAGAGATCGAAGCGCATGCCGCAGATAGACGTTGATGCTGCGGAAGCCGCCGCCGATCGGCGTGGTGAGCGGCCCCTTGAGGCCGAGGCTGTAGTACTCGAAGGCCTTGAGCGTGTCGTCGGGCAGGTAGAGCTTGCGCTGGTCTTCTTCGCTGAGGGCGGCGACCTGTTCGTCCTTGACCTGCGGGAAGTAGCGTTCGCGGGCCACGTCGCCGGCGTGGCACGTCGAACCAGTGGATGCGCCGCTTGCCGCCGTAGGCTTTGGCGACGGCGGCATCGAGAACGCGGACGGCGCAGGTGGTGATGCCGGGCGCGGCCCCGACGTCGCGGCCGATGCCGTCGCCGCGGATGAGGCAGACGATGGGGTCGTCGGGGACGTTCCATCGGCCGTCGGCGCCGACGGCGACGCGGGTGCCGGACGTGGGAGGGGTGAGTTTTTCGTAGGTCGGCGCCGTCATGGGTGCATGATCCTGGAGAGACGGAACTTGATTGCCACGCCGGCCGCGGCGCGGCCGACGTGCAGATTGCAGCAGAGGACGGGGCGACTGTCAAGCGCCGGGGCAGCGTGGTAGAATGCGGAGCGGATGCGCCCCCTGTTCCCATACAACCATTCGGGAGGTTGTCTATGAACCTTATTCCGCCGCCGGTCGAGTACACGCCCGAAGACCTGCTGACGATGCCGGACGGCGATCAGTTTGAATTGGTCGATGGGCGCTTGGTGGAGCGGAGCATGGGGATCCTCGCCGGGTGGGTCAGCGGACGGTTGTTTACCCGACTCTCCGCGTTTTGTGAGGCGCATCCTCTCGGCTGGGTCTTCCCGGGCGGCGACGTCGGGTATCTAGCCTTTCCGAACTCCCCGAAGACCGTGCGAAAGCCCGACGTGTCCTTCGTGAGCTTTGGGCGCTTCCCTGGCGAAACGCTCCCGCCCGGCTTCGCCCGCCTCGCCCCCGACCTCGCGGCGGAAGTCGTTTCACGCAACGACCTCTACGAGGAAGTGGATCAAAAAATCGAGGAATACATCCGCGCCGGCGTCCGCCTCGTCTGGGTCGTCAGCCCGCAGAACCACACCGTCCGCGTCCACCGTCTCAACGGGTCCAGCGCCAGCCTGCGCGAAAACGACGAGCTGAACGGCGAGGACGTGCTGCCCGGCTTCCGCTGCCGCGTCGGCGATTTGTTCCCGCCGGCGTCCGCCGCTTCCACCGACAATGGCGCCCCGCCGGCTCCGTGACCGCCTTGGAAATCCGTTTGACCGCAGCCCTGCGGCGCTGGACAATCCCGTCGTCTCTGGTCCGGTCTGTGGGCCGGGCCGAGACTCCCTCCACGATACGCCCCCCAAGGAGACGACGCGATGAGAACGGCGACGATGCGCACCCTGCCGCGGTTGGCAGTGCTGGCGGCAGTGCTGGCCCTGGCGACCGCCCGGCCGGCCACTGCCGACGAATTCCCCCTCAAGGACGGCGACACCTGGGTCATGGCCGGCGACAGCATCACCGCCCAGCACCTGCACACCAATTACATGGAAGCCTTTTGCTATGCCCGCTATCCCAAGCTCACCTTCCACATCCGCAATTCCGGCGTCGGCGGCAACAAGGTCCCCGACCTCATCACCCGCTTCGATTACGACGTGGCCGCGTGGAAGCCGACCATCGTGTCTGTCGAGCTGGGCATGAATGACAAGGGGCCGTTCACGACCGACCAGTACATCGAGAACATGGGCAAGCTGACGCAGAAGATCCAGGCGATCAAGGCGCGGCCGGTCTTCTTCACGGCCAGCCCGATGAACGACGGCTCCACGATGGACAAGCTCGGCGGCAACGCCCGCCTCAACGAGTACGCCATCGCCCTGAAGAAGTTCGCGGCCGAGCAGAAGGCGCCGTTCGCCGACCAGTTCCACGCCCTCATCGACGTGTGGGGCAAGAACAAGCAGCGCGAGGCCGTCGCCAACGAAATCGCGGCCGTCAAGGCGCTGGCCCAGGACGACAAGCTGGCCGGCGTCGAGCACCTGAAGGCGTTCCTGGCCGAACAGACCAAGGACCCGAACCCGCCGGTATCCATGCACGGCGACGCCGTCCACCCCGGCGAAAACGGCCAGCTGATGATGGCGGCCGCGCTGCTCAAGGATCTCGGGGCCGACGGCTTCGTCAGCGAGGTCGTCCTGGACGCCGGCGGCCAACCGACGCGCGCCAAAGGCTGCACCCTCGGCCCCGTCAAGATTGCCGGCTACGAGAGAATCTTCGACCGCCTCGACGATTCGATTCCATTCCCCATCCCGGATGAAGCTCGCGCTGTGCTGCCGCTGGCGCCGGCCGTGTTGGAGCTGAGCCAGTGCGGCCTGGAGGTGGACGGCTTGAAGGACGGGCGCTACACGCTGTCGATCGACGGCACGGTCGTGGCGACCCTGACCGCGGAGGAGCTGCAGAAGGGCGTCAACCTGACCGCCTACGGCACGGGGCCGTACGCCGACCAGGGCAAGGAAGTGCTGGCCGCGGTGAAGGCGAAGGAAGACCTCGTGGGCGCATGGCGCGGTCTGTCGAAGACCGCGTCGGCCGACAACGGGCCGGCCAAGGCCAAGGAAGATTTGGCGGACCTCACGAAGAAGGTGGAGGACGCCGACGCCAAGATCCGCGAGGCGGCCAAGCCGCGGAAGCACCACTTCGAGATTGCGCCGGCGAAGTGAAGGTGCGGTGGCGAACCGTCCACCCCGGACTCACGAGTACGTTCGCCCGGGGTACGCCACGGCCATCGAACGCCCAGAACCCCGCCCTGCGCCGGATTTCTCTTGCAGCCGGCCCGCCCGTAGGCCATGATAGGGGCGACTGAGAACAATCTTTCCCACCACCCGCCCCACCCCGCGCAGCCGGGTTCTCGGGGCGTCCGTCAGTAAGAAGGGGGGCTTTCATGCTGACGATCTTCGGCCGGCCGCACAAAAAGGGCGGCTTCTGCGACGGCCTCAGCCGCCGCGATTTCCTCACCGTCGGCGGCACGCTGGTCGGCGGCGCTCTGGCGCTGCCCAATCTCCTCGCGGCCGAGGCCCAGTCGGGCGTCGGTTCGTCGCACAAGGCCATCATCAACGTCTACCTGCCCGGCGGGCCGCCCCACATCGACATGTGGGACCTCAAGCCGGACGCCCCGGCCGACATCCGCGGCGAATTCAAGCCCATCGAGACCAACGTCCCCGGCATCCGCATCTGCGAGCATTTCCCCAAGATCGCCCAGACGGCCGACAAATTCGTCTTCATCCGCACCATGGTCGGCAACGACGGCGGCCACGACTCGTACCAGTGCATGACCGGCCGGCACAAGGACCCGCGCACGGCGGAATTCTGGCCGGCGATGGGCGCGTGGGCGTCGAAGGTGCAGGGGCCGGCCGACCCGGCCATCCCGCCGCACGTCTCGCTCATGTACCCGACCGGCAACGGCACCTGGGGCTACCCCGGCACGGGCGGCTTCCTCGGCCTGGCCCACGCGCCGTTCCGCCTCACGGGCGGCCAGGGCCAGAAGTTGCAAGCCGACAACCTCACGCTCAAGGGGCTGACGCTCGATCAGCTCGACGACCGCATGGCCCTGCGCTCCGCATTCGACGACATCCGGCGCGACGCGGATCGCAGCGGCGTCCTCGACGGCATGGATGAGTACGCCAAGCAGGCCGTCGGCATCCTCACGTCGTCGAAGCTGCGCGACGCGCTGGATCTGTCCAAGGAAGACCCGAAAAATCTGGAACGCTACGGCGTGGACGATCCGACGTTCATCCGCGACGGGGCGCCGCGGATGCAGCGGACGTTCTGCCTGGCCCGGCGCCTGGTGGAGGCCGGGGCGCGGGTCGTGACGATGAACTTCAGCCGCTGGGACTGGCACGGACCCGACGGCAAGAACTTCGTCATGGGCCGTCAGGACATGCCGCTGCTCGATCAGGGCGTCGCGGCCCTGGTGAGCGATCTGCACGCGCGCGGCCTGGACAAGGACGTGTCGGTCGTGGTCTGGGGCGAGTTCGGCCGGACGCCGAAGGTCAACAAGGACGCCGGCCGCGACCACTGGCCGCAGGTCAGCTGCGCCCTTTTGGCCGGCGGCGGCATGCGCACCGGCCAGGTGATCGGCGAGACGAATCGGCTGGCGGAGTACGCGGCGAAGCGGCCGGTGACGTTCGGCGAGGTGTTCGCCACGCTGTACACGCGCCTGGGCATCAACCTGAGCGAGGCGCGCATCTTCGACCCGAGCGGCCGGCCGCAGTACCTGGTCGATCCGGGCAACGAACCGATGCGGGAGCTGATTTAACGTCCCGGTTAGCCGCGACGCGCAGCGGAGCGCTTTGACGGAGCGCTCCGCTGCGCGTCGCGGCTAACCGGATTGCATTTGGTACGGTCCTCCATGCCCCGCGACGACGACGGCTTCCTCTGGGACGTGCTGGGCCTGGGCTGCGTCGCGGTGGACGACCTGCACTACGTCGCCGCCTACCCGCCGCCCGACTCCAAGGTGCGCGTCCGGCGCCGCGAGCGGCAGGGCGGCGGCCTGACCGGCACGGCGCTGGTCGCCGCCGCACGGCTCGGCGCCCGCTGCGCGTTCGCCGGCGTCCTCGGCGACGACGAGGATTCTCGCTTCGTCGAGGACTGCTTCCGCCGCGACGGCGTTGATACTTCCCCCGTCGTCCGTCGGCCGGGGGCGCGGCCGATCCGCTCCACCATCATCGTCGATGAGACCCGCCACACGCGCACCATCTTCTTCGACCTGGCCGGCTCGACAGGCGCCGACCCGGAGGCGCCGCCGGCCGACGTGATCCGCGCCGCCCGAGTCCTATTCGTCGATCATTACGGCGTCGAGGGGATGACGCGGGCGGCGCGGATCGCCCGCGCCGCCGGGCTGGCCGTGGTCGCCGACGTGGAGCGCGACGAGCATCCGGGGTTCGAGACGCTGCTGGGGCTGGTCGATCATCTCATCGTGTCGCGGGCCTTCGCGGCGCGGCGCACCGGGACGGACGACCCGGCGGTTGCGGCCCGCTTTCTCTGGGCGGAGGGCCGCAGCGCCGTAGTCGTCACCTGCGGCGAAGAGGGATGCTGGCATATCGGCGCGAACGGAACCGATCCGACGCACCAGCCGGCGTTCCGCGTGCCGGTCGTCGATACCACCGGCTGCGGCGACGTGTTCCACGGGGCCTACGCCGCGGCGCTGGCGCGCGGCCTGGACCTGGCGGATCGGGTGCGCTTCGCCGGCGCGGCGGCGGCCCTCAAGGCGATGCACGCCGGCGCACAGGCGGGCACTCCGACGCGGGCGGCGGTGGAGGCGTTCCTCCAGGATCGCGAGGTTTAGCCGCGGTTCGCAGGACCGCGCGGGGCCGAGCGCGGTTCTGCGAACCGCGGCTAAACGGGACATCACACATCGCAAACCCGCACCGCCTGGCGCAGCCCCTCCTTGGCGTCGCGCGTCGGAATGAACTCCTGTCCGACGTAGCCTTCGTACTTGATCTCCAATAGCTTCTTCATCACCGGGGCGTACTGGATCTCCTGCGCGTCGTCCAGTTCGCCGCGGCCCGGGTTGCCGGCTGTGTGGACGTGGCCGATGATGTCCTTGTTCTGCTCGACCCGACGCAGCAAGTCGCCGTGCATGATCTGGACGTGGTAGATGTCGAAAAGCAGCTTCAGCCGCGGCGAGCCGACCTTGCGGATGATCGCCCCCATCCAGTCGAGGTCGTCGCCCTGATAGCCGGGATGGCCCTTCATGGGGTGGGTGTTGTCGCGCGTGTTCAGATGCTCCATGCAGATCGTCACGCCTTGCTTCTCGGCGTGGCCGACGATCTGCTTGAACCCTTTGACGCAGTTGTCGGCCCCCTCGTCGCGCGGAATTTCGCCGCTCGTGGGGTCTTCCGAATCGCGCCACTTGTAGCCGCTGAAGGCGATCACGCTCGGCACGCCGGCCTCTGCGCTGGCGTCGATCATCTTCTTGGTGCTGGCGATGACCTCCTCGTGGTACTTCGGGTTGTTGAAGCCCTTGTGGAAGGGCATCCCCGGCATCCCGTTGGGGGCGATGGCGCAGGTCAGGCCGTACTTCTTGAGCGGCCCCCACAGTTCCGGCGCCATCAGCTCGACGGAGACGCAGCCCAGCTCCTTGGCGACCTGGCACGTCGTATCGATGTCCCATTTGTCGCCGAAGCCGTTGAAGCACCAGAAGACGATGGATTGCTTGATTCGGCCTTTCATGGCGGCCTTGTCCTCCGCGGCGAGAGTGTGCGGCGAAACCCCCGCCAGCGCGGCGGCCGCGGCCCCGGCGGCCGCTCCGCGCAGCAGACCGCGGCGGGTCAGGGCGTCGTTCGGTTCGTGCATGGGTGTCGTGCTCCTGAGAAGAAGAGGCGCGCCCATCCGGCACGCCGTCCCCCAGAGTAACCGGCTTTTCGGGATTTGCAATGGGCCGACCCTCGCTCTTTCCCTTGATCTCCCCGCACATCGGCTATAATGATCGATTGTAGCCCCCCGCCGATCCGTTCGGCCCACCGAAAGGCGCCGATGCCAGCGATGCGCTTCATCATGAACGCCGGCCGCACCAGCAAGCAGGGCCAGCAAATCAACGTCGGCAAGGAAAACGCCGAATACGAGGCCATCGTCAATACCGTCACGATGCACCCCGACGACCTGAAGGCGCTGGGCGTAGCCGTCGGCGGGACGATTCGGGTCCGCACCGAGTGGGGCGAAACCACGTTCCAGTGCAAGGAAGGAAAGGTCCCCGTCGGGATGATTTTCGTCCCGTACGGGCCGCCGACCTGCCGATTGATGGGCGGGGGCACCGACGGGACGGGGATGCCGACCTCCAAGGGCTGGGAGGTGGAAGTCGAGCCGGTGGTATGATTTGTTTAGCCGCGGTTCGCAGAACCGCGCGGTTCTGCGAACCGCGGCTAAACATGACACGAATAGGGGAAAACATGGACACGCTCCACGAACATACCGGAGGGCAGGAGTCGCCTCCGCCGGAAACGGCCGGCGAACGGCCCGCCGCCTGGCAGGAGATCGAAAGCGGCCGCTACCTGCCGCGCCGCATCCGCGGCAGCTGCCACGGGCGCGAACTCGGCTGAACGTTCATCCTGCCGTCCGGTTCGGACGGCCCGGTACGACGATAAAAGGGAGCGGCCATGAGCCTGAACATAGTCAAGAACGCGACCTGCACCTTCTGCGGCTGCGTCTGCGACGACATCGAATTGCACGCCGACGGCGAGCGCATCGTCGAGACCAAGCGCGCCTGCATCCTGGGGCGAGTCGTGGTTCAAGAACCACACGGCGGAACACCTCTACCCCGACGCGCTGATCGACGGCAAGCCGGCGACGGTCGATGAGGCGGTGAGGTCGCGGCCGACTACCTCTACAACGCCCACATGCCGCTGGTCTACGGCCTGAGCAACGTCACCTGCGAAACCCAGCGGGAGGCGGTTGTCGTTGGCCGAATTGATCGGCGGGGTGGTCGACAGCCACACGTCGCTCTGACACGGCCCCACGGAGATCGCCGCCCAGTTGGGCGGCAAGGTTTCATGTACGCTGGGCGAAGTGAAGAACCGGGCCGACCTCATCATCTACTGGGGCGGCAACCCGGCCGAGTGCCACCCGCGGCACTTCACGAAGTACACCCTCACCCAGAAGGGGAAGTTCGTGCCCAACGGCCGCAAGGGCCGGACGATGGTGCTGGTGGACATCCGCGAGACGCCTAGCGCCAAGGCGGCCGACCTCTTCCTCCAGGTGCGGCCGTCAAAGGACTTTGAAGTCCTCACGGCCCTGCGCGCCCTGATCAAGGGGCAGCCGGTCAACGCCGAGGCCCTGGCCGAGACCGGCCTGACGCTGGAGCAGCTGCAGGACCTCGCCGACCGGATGAAGA
Source organism: uncultured Planctomycetaceae bacterium (assembly GCA_963823075.1). GTDB lineage: Bacteria > Planctomycetota > Planctomycetia > Gemmatales > Gemmataceae > UBA4732. The sequence goes on along the minus strand of CAWGKE010000004.1, from coordinate 215,436 downwards.
AGGCGCGGTTCGGCGTGCTCTTCTTCGGCATGGGCCTGTCGATGACTCGCGGCAAGCACATGAATTCCGCGGCGCTGCTGGCCCTGGCGGCGGAGCTGAACGCCTTCACGAAGTTCGTGGCCATGCCGATGCGCGGCCACGGCAACGTCACCGGCGCCGACGTGGTGATGCGCTGGACGACGGGCTACCCGTTCGGCGTCAATCTGTGTCGGGGTTATCCGCGATTCAACCCCGGCGAGTTCTCGACGGTGGACCTGCTGCTGCGCGGCGACAACGACGCCGCGCTGATCCTCGGCGCCGACCCCGGCGCGACGATGCCGCAGCCGGCCATCGACCACCTGGCGCGCATCCCGACGATCACGCTGGACCCCAAGGTGACGCACACGAGCCGGCTGTCGCGCGTCCACATCACGACGGCGGCGACCGGCATCAGCGCGCCGGGGACGGTGTACCGCATGGACGAGATCCCGCTGCCGCTGCGGCCGGCGCTGAAGTCGCCGTACCCGACGGACGAGGAGGTAGTGCGGCGGATTCACAGGGCGGTGGCGGCGAAGCCGCCGCTGGCGGTTCCGGTGTGGCTGGACATGGCGACGGCGTAACAAGATAACGGGGGAACCGAAGTGCCGTTGCTCGACCACTTCTCCCCTCCGTTGCGAGGCCGCCGCCGCTGGGAAGGCTTCTATCATGCCTGGGCAGCAAACATCGCTCAGTGGCTGAATCGGGAAGTGTTGTCGGCCGGCTTTTTTGCAGAGCCTGAAATCAGCCTCGGCACGACGCTTGAACTGGATGTTTGCGAGGTCCGGATATACGAAGACCTGAGCGGGGTGCAGCTGCGGGCGGCCATCGAGCTGGTCAGCCCCGCCAACAAGGACCGACCGGGCAGCCGCCGAACCTTCGCCGCGAAGTGCGCCGGCTACCTCAAACAAGCGGTTTCCGTCGTCATCATTGATGTGGTCACGGACAGGACCGCCAACCTGCACGCGGATTTACTGGAAATGCTGGAGGTCACAGAAGCGGCCTGGGAATCGCCGACCCAGCTGTACGCGGTCGCCTACCGCCCTGTGCCGGTGCAGAGGCAGCAACGCATCGAGGCCTGGCCCGAGGTACTGACTCTTGGGCGTGCCTTGCCAGTGCTGCCGTTGTGGCTGCGGGTGGACCTTAGCGTGCCATTGCAGCTGGAAGAGACATACGTCACGACCTGCGAGGGGTTGCGGATTCCTTGCTAGGCCGTCGGAGGCCCACCGAATGCCACCTCTTGTCCACGATGAATTGCTTGGCTCTCTGATTTGGGATAAGGAGCATTCGTGGTGGGCCTTCGATATTGGCCTTATCGCTGGCCGCTCAGTTCGCGGATCGATCATCCCGGATGATGGTCGGGTTCCCTTGGCCGGAGCGCAACTTGACACGGTGCGAGCGTGCGTCGCGTGGATTCGAGCCAACGAGCCAGCTGTGCGCGACTACATCACGCGCAAATCGTTCGACTGGTGGATGAAGGCTTGGTACGACGAGGAAATTGATAAGGTCAGAACCCCCGAGGAGTTCCGCGAAACCATCCAGCTTGGAGGCGTAAACTTCTACCAGGATGGTAAGGCCTGCATGTGCTACAAAGACGGCGGACTGCTCGGCGGTCATAGCCTCTGGGTCACGGTTGGGCCGGACGGCACCTTTGAGCAGGGGCCGGAGATGGTCGGCTGAGGTGGTAGCCCCGTAAGCACTGAGGAAGTAAATAAGCGATGCTGCGAATCACCGGCGGCAAGGTCTACGATCCCGCGAACAACGTCAACGGCGAGATCAAGGACGTCTGCATCTCCGACGGCCGGATCGTCGCCGACGTGGACGGCGGCCGGACCATCGACGCCACCGGCATGGTGATCTTCCCCGGCGGCGTGGACGTTCACACGCACGTCGCCGGCGCCGCGCTCAACTTTGCCCGTGCCATGATCCCGGAGGACCACCGCCGCAATACGCCGTTCGTCCGCACCGCGGTGCGCCGCGGCGGCATCGGCGGGGCCACGCCGACGACCTACATCACCGGCTACCTCTACGCCGGCATGGGCTGGACGACCGTGAACGAGGCGGCCGTGCCCATCCTCTCGGCCAAGCACACCCACGAGGAGCTGCGCGACACGCCCATCGTCGATAAGTCCTGCCTGCGTGCTGCTGGCCAACAACGAAATCCTGCTCGATCTGATCGAGGCCGGCGAGCTGGAGCGCGCCCGCCACGTTGCCGCCTGGCAGATCTGGGCGGCCAAGGCCTACGGCGTCAAGGCGGTCAACCCCGGCGGCGTCGACGGCGTGGAAATAGGGCAAGGACGCCAAGGCACTCCATGAGCCGGTTCCGGGCTACACCAAGACGACGCCGGCCAAGATCATCGCCGCCCTGGCCGGCATCGTGGACGGCCTCGGCCTGCCGCACCCGCTCCACCTGCACTGCAACAACCTCGGCGCGCCCGGCAACTACCAACACGACGCTGGAAACCATGAAGGTGCTGGAGGGCAACCGGGCGCACCTGGCCCATCTCCAGTACCACGCCTACGGCGGCGACGACTGGGACACGATGCGGTCGAAATCGGCCGAGATCGCCGAGGCGTTCAACGCCAATCCGAACCTCACGACCGACGCCGGCGCGGTGCTGTTCGGCAACACCGTGACGATCACGGCCGACGGCCCGTGGCAGCACTTGCTCTACAAGCTGACCGGCCGCAAGTGGGGCAACATCGACGTGGAGAACGAGACCGGCTGCGGCGTCGTGCCCTACGTCTACCGCGAGAAGAACCTCGTCAACGCCGTGCAGTGGGCCGTCGGCCTGGAGCTGCTGCTGCTCATCAACGACCCCTGGCGCGTCTACCTGACCACCGACCACCCCAACGGCGCCGCCTTCTGGCGCTACCCGGAAATCATCCAGCTCTTGATGAACGCGGACTTCCGCCGCGAGCAGCTGAAGAAGCTGGCGCCGCAGGCGCTGAAGCGCATCGTCCTGCCGGAGCTGAATCGGGAATACACCCTGTTCGAGATCGCGATCATCACGTCGGCGGGGCCGGCGCGGCGCTGGGCCTGCCGCAGAAGGGGAACCTCGGCGTCGGAGCCGACGCGGACGTGGCCGTCTACAACGACGACAAGGACGCCATGCGCATGTTCGCCTACCCGCGCTACGTCCTCAAGGGCGGCGAGGTCGTCGTCGAGGAGGGCGAGATCCGCAAGACGGTCGAGGGCCGCGGTCTCATGGTCCGGCCGACCTACGACGAGAAGATCGAGGACTTCATTCGTCCGCTGTTCCAGCAATACTACACGATGTCGTTCGACAACTACCCGGTGGAGATGGAGCGCGTCGAGCGGCCGGACGTGCGGCCTTGCAACGCCGGTTGAACCTACGGATGATTTCATGCCCCCCATCACGCTGACCCTCAAGGAGCGGCCCGTCGTGCCGCTGGAGGCCGAGGCCCTCTCGCCGGACGTGGTCGCGCCGCTGGACCACGACGCCTTGCGCGCCCTGCCGGTGTTCCTGGGCAAGCGGCAGCACCGCCTGGACGACTTCTTCACGGTCGAGGGGGCCGGCGGCGACGAATTGGAAATCCGCGGCGATGTGGGACGGGTCAAGTGGATCGGCCGCGGCATGACGCGCGGCCGAATCACGATCGTCGGCGACGCCGGAATGCACCTCGGCGCCTACATGAAGGGCGGCACGATTGAGGTTCGCGGTTCCGCCTCCGATTGGGTCGGGGCGGAAATGAGCGGCGGCCTGATCCACGTACACGGCGACGCCGGCGGCCAGGTCGGGTCGGCCTACCGCGGCAGCCTGTCGGGCATGAACGGCGGAACGATCCTGGTCGAGGGCTCGGCGGGGATCGAGGTCGGCATGCGGATGAAGCGCGGGCTGATCGCGGTTCGCGGCCCGGTGCGCGACTTCGCCGGCTTGCAGATGAAGGGCGGCACTCTTGTCCTCATGGGCGGCGCCGAAATCCGCACCGGAGCGTGGATGGTGCGCGGCACGATCGTGACGCTGGCGCCGGTCAAGCTGCTGCCGACGTTCTCGTTCGCCTGCACCTACCTTCCGCCGTTCCTGCGCGTGTACGCACGGCGGCTGCGGGAGATGGGGTTCTCCGTCCCCTATGAAGATCGGGAAGGGGCGTATCAACGCTACACCGGCGACAGCGCCATTCCCGGCAAGGGGGAGATCCTCGTGTGGCGGCCGCACGCTTCGTGAACGCCCATTCGCTGACGGCTGCAACGGGCCGTCACGAACAAGCATGGTCCGCTGAGATCGGGTAGGACCGAGACGAATAGGCTGACCCGCAGGGCGTTTGATCGGAGGTGGTTCATGGCCAAGGTCGCGCTCTTCCCGGTGCTGCTGGTCGCGGGTTGCCTGATCGCCGGGCTGTACGGCGCGCTGCATGACCAGATTTCCTTTACGGTCTCGCCCGATTACTACTACGCGTTGAAATTCCACCAATTCCAGATCCCGGAAGCGCTACAGAATCGCGTGGGCGCCGCCGTCGTCGGCTGGGAGGCGACGTGGTGGATGGGGCTGTTCATCGGCGTGCCGGTGCTGCTGGTGGGGCTGGCCATGCCCGACGCGAAGAGCTACCTCAGCCGCTGCCTGATCGCCATGGCCGTCGTGGCCGTTACGGCGCTGGCGACCGGCCTGGGGGCGCTGATCTGGGCCGGCTGCACGGTCACGGAATCCAATTTGCCGTTTGACTGGTTCCCGCCGGGCGTCGTGGACAAGGCGGCGTTCGCCCGGGTGGGGATCATGCACAACTTCAGCTACCTGGGCGGATTCCTCGGCATCATTACAGGGTCACTCTACCTCGTCATCGAGCGCATCCGCCTGAGCAGGGGCCGGGGTTGAGGGGCCAGGACCGGCTTGATCCGCCGACCGACCGAGGCGCTTGCTCTCGGCCGGCGCTGGAATTGCATTGACACCCCGATAAGACTGCCTCTCTCCGTCCTACACTATCAGGGCGCCCGCGTCTGGGAGGAACTCTCATGGCCAGAAAAAAGCCGAATCCGGAGGGAGAAAAGCCGAAACGCCGGGGCCGGCGGAAGCCGCCCGCCGACAATCCCGACCTGCCCGACCCGCGGGCGCTCGAAGGCGTCCTGCGTCGCATGGTGGGAGGCGTTCAGGGACGCGCTCCCCATGAAAACACGCCGCAATACAAGGCCCAGGCGCTTCTGGAGCAGGCCTACCAGGAGCCGGACGAGGCCCGGCGGGTGGACCTGGCCAACCAGGCCCTCGCCGCCTGGCCCGACTGCGCCGACGCCTACGTCCTGCTGGCCGAGTCCGCCCCCGGCCGCAAGGCCGCCGCCGTTCTCTATGAGAAGGGCGTCCAGGCCGGCGAGCGCGCCATCGGTCCGGAGACGTTCCGCCAGGCGCAGGGCCATTTCTGGGGCGTCCTCGAAACCCGGCCGTACATGCGCGCCCGGCTGGGGCTGGCGCAGGTCCTCTGGACCACCGGGCGCCGGGAGGAGGCTGTCCGCCACTTGCAGGACATGCTGGGCTTAAACCCCAACGACAACCAGGGCGTCCGCTACACCCTGGCCGGCTTCCTCCTCTTCCTCGACCGCGACGACGAGCTGGAACAGCTCCTGGACCGCTACCCCGACGAGGCTTCGGCGGCCTGGGCCTACACGCGGGCCTTGCTGGCTTTCCGCCGTCAGGGTGACGTGATCCCAAGCCGCCAGCTGCTCAAGAAAGCGGTGAAGGAAAACAAACACGTCCCGGCCTACCTCCTGGGCCAAAAGTTCCCGCCGTCGCGGCAGCCGTCCTATTACGGCCACGGCGACGAATCGGAGGCGCTGGAGTACATCGGCAGCTTCATGGTCGGCTGGAAGTCCACGCCGGGCGCGATCGCCTGGCTGCGCGCCCACGCCCCGGCGAAGAAGCGGAAAGCGGCCGCCGAACCCAAGGGACCGCTCACGACGGTCAAGGCGTGGTTGAACAAGCGCCTGCCGCGGGAGGACGACGTGTGGCAGGCCGACTTCCGACAGGCGCCGAACTGGATGGAAATTGACGGCGAAAGGACGCGGCCCTGGCTGGCGTTGACGACCAACCCCGGCGGTGAGCTGATCCTGGCCCACCAGACGGCCGACGAAAGACCGTCGCCGGAATTGCTGTGGGACATGCTGGTGCAGGCGATGCAGCACCCGGCGATGGGAACGCCGCACCGGCCCGCCGAATTACAGGTGCGGCCGGTCGAGCCGTGGGAGTCGCTGCGGCCGCACCTCGACGAAATCGGCGTCCGGCTGGCGCCGACCGAGGAACTCCAACCGATCGGCGCCGCTCTGAAGGGCCTGACCGAACATCTCGCGGGCAAGGCGGAGCCGGGGCTTCTGGACGTTCCCGGCGTGACGCCGCAGCGGGCGGCGTCGTTCTACGAAGCGGCCGCCTCTTTTTTCCGCAAGGCGGCCTGGAAGAAGGTCGGCTACGAGTCGGCGATCCGGGTGGAGTGCGATAAGTTCGAGGGCGGCCCGTGGTACGCCGTGCTGATGGGTCAGTCCGGCCTGACGATCGGCCTGGCGCTCTACGAAGACCTGGCGACATTGCGTCGCCTGTGGGCCGGCGATTTCGGCGACGAGGAGAACGCGCGGGAGACGGTGGCGACGAGCGTGACGTTCGGCGAGGAGTCGGAAATCCCCGTCGCCGACCTCGAATCGGCCCAGCGGCATAGCTGGCCGGTGGCGCGTGCCGACGCCTACCCCTCCGTCTTTCACAAGGAGCGCGGCCTGTCGATGCGGCCGCCGCTGGCGTGGGAGCTGGAGCTGCTGGAGGCGTGCCTGCGAGCGATCCCGGATTTCGTGGACCGGCGCGGGCAGGACGATCCGACGCGGGAGGAGACGACCGTGCGGACGGCGGGCGGCGAGTTGACGCTGGGGCTGTCGTGGGTGGTGGACGCAGGCGGGGAGGAGTGAGGACGGAAGGGACGATTACCCGGCGGGTCCGCGGCCGGAAAACCGGACGTGGCGGGCTAGAATATGCATACAAAGAGGGAGGAAAGCGGTAGAATTACCAAGCGCCCCGCGGTAGAATCAGTCGTTCGGCGGCCAAACGGATGAACAGACGCAAAGGAGGAATGCCATGAAAGCGATTGCCATCGTACTCGGTTTGTTCGTCATGCTCGCCGTCCGCAATCCCATTCGTGGAGGCGAACCAAATCCCGGCCTCAAGGCGGTTGCGGATTCTTCCTCCGACTCGTCCTGGCGGATGTGCTCGACACCATACCATGCAAGGCGATAGAAGGCAGCGCGATACGGCTCAGTTAAGGGTCATACGCGCCCTGAAGGGACCGCTTGGGCCAGGCGACGAAGTCGGCGTCTATTACCACCTGCTCTGGCTCGACACCGAGAAATGGGTCCTGGAGAAACCGAAATTCGAGAAGGGAAAGCGCTACACGGTTTTCCTCGTCAACAGCCAGGGCTACACCCTGACCGATCAATGGCTGGCCGTGCTCCTGAACATCCTGACTTGGACGAGGACGTGGCTCATGCTCTGAACGAAGTCGGCGACCTGTGGAGCGACCACTGGCGGCACAAAACAAAGGCCCCCTCGCCTCGAGTCTGAGAATCGAGACGTTCCAGACGCCAAAGCGACTCGAACCAAGGAGGCACTGACTCTTTCGGTGAAGATCACCAACCACTCGGCGCAGGAAATCATGACGCGTTTGGCGCATGAATGGCACGGCGGCTTGTGGCCCTCGACCGACCTGTACGCATCGGCGACGCACGTGCAAGTCAAACAGGCCAAGTCTCGCGAGCCGGTTTACCTGCGGGGCGAGGAGCAGGACGAGGCCAAACTGACCCGGATCGCGCCTGGAAAGTCCGTAACGTAGAGTTGCGGATGGATTGGCCGGGAACCGGTTCGTCCAAGCTGCACCTCGTTGTCGTCCTCCGAGAGTGAGTCTTACATACGGGTGTTGATGGTGTTTGACAGGGGAGGCAACGCTCGTGAGTACGCGGCCAGTGCCGTCACATACGTGAAAATTGTCGATGAATGACGCCGGCATTTCCGCGGCAAAGAGGCGGCGGATGATGTGCCGAGTTGGGCACAGGGAGAACGGCCCCTGACGATCGAGAGCGGGCGTGACTTCGCCAGGCGGTTGCTCGAAGATGAATACGGGGCCGGGAACTACCCAACCGGGCCAGGCAGCGAGTTCAACAAGATCAAGAAGGGGGGCGACCGGGCGCTCTAGTGACGAGCGGGAGGCCGACCATGGCGAGCGCTTTCGTGCTGCAGCACACGCATTCGCAGGAAGATGGCGTCGAGAACGTCAAATTCATAGGCGTATACTCCTCATGCGAGAAAGCTCAGGCGGCGGCGCGTCTGAGCCGCCTACCCGGTTTCGTGGACGACCGGGACGGGTTCTCCATCGACGAGTATCGTGTCGATCAGGATCACTGGGCCGAGGGTACGTCGCCGCCCCGAGCCGGCCTACGACCCCTAGCACTCCGCGGAGCCGGGCCGGCCGCTGCAACGCATCAGTATGCCAAGAAAGCGACGGCCCGCCCCACGGCTCCCGTCTCGTTCCCTAGGATAGCTGCGACAGCCCCTGGTCGCCGGCCCCCGAGAGGAACGAACCACCATGCCGGAGGAATCGTCCGTCGCAGCCCCCGCGCCGATCAAGAAGCTGCTGGTCGCCAACCGCAGCGAGATCGCCATCCGCGTCTTCCGCACGGCCCACGAGCTGGGCATTCGCACCGTCGCCCTCTACTCCCACGAGGACCGCTTCGCCCTTCACCGCTTCAAGGCCGACGAGGCTTACCGCGTCGGCAAGCCCGGCGAACCGATCCGCGCCTACCTCGACATCGCCGGCATCGTCGCCCTGGCCCGCGAACACGAAATCGACGCGATCCATCCCGGCTATGGTTTCCTCTCCGAAAACGCGCAATTCGCCAAGGCCGTCCGCGACGCCGGCGTCGTCTTCGTCGGCCCGCGCACCGAGATCCTCGAACAGCTCGGCGACAAGGTCACGGCCCGCGGCATCGCCCAGAAGGCCGGCGTCCCCGTCCTGGCCGGCAGCGACGCGGCCCTCCGCACCAATGAAGAAGCCCGCGCGCTCGCCCAGCGGCTCGGCTACCCGGTCATCGTCAAGGCGGCGATGGGCGGCGGCGGCCGCGGCATGCGCGTCGCGCTCACGCCCGACAAGCTCGACGACGCCCTCGACCAGGCCCGCCGCGAGGCCGGCGCCGCCTTCGGCGTCGCTGACGTCTTCCTCGAAAAGTTCGTCCGCCGTGCCCGCCACATCGAGGTCCAGCTCCTCGGCGACCGGCATGGCGGGCTAGTCCATCTCCTTGAACGCGACTGCTCCATCCAGCGGCGCCATCAAAAGGTCGTGGAGATCGCGCCCGCCGTCAGCCTCGACCCGGCCCTGCGGCGGCGCATCCTCGACGCGGCGCTGGCCGTCGGCCGGGCCGTCGCCCTCGACAACGCCGCCACGGTCGAGTTCCTCGTGGACGCCGACCGCGGCGATTTCTTCTTCATCGAGGTCAATCCTCGCATTCAGGTGGAACACACCGTCACCGAGCAGGTCACGGGCTACGACGTGGTGAAGTGCCAGCTTCTCGTCGCACAGGGCCGGCCGCTTTCCGACCCCGAAATCGGTCTCGGCGACCAGGCCGCCGTCGCCACGCACGGCTACGCGCTCCAGTGCCGCGTCACCACCGAGAACCCGGCCAACAACTTTCTGCCCGACTACGGCCGGCTCAGCAACTACCGCTCGGCCAGCGGCATGGGCATCCGCCTCGACGCTGGCTCCGCCTTCACCGGCGCCGTTATCACGCCCTTTTACGATTCGCTTCTGGTGAAAGTGACCGCCCACGGCCTGCGCTTCGTGGACGCCGCCCGCCGCATGGAGCGCAGCCTCCAAGAATTCCGCGTCCGCGGCGTCAAGACGAACATCCCGTTCCTGCTCAACCTCATCACGCACCCCGACTTCCTCGCCGGCGGCTGCACCACGCGCTTCATCGACGAGAAGCCGGAGCTGTTTCATCTGGCGACGCGCCAGGACCGCGCCAGCAAGCTGCTTCAGTACATCGCCGACGTGATCGTTAACGGCCACCCGCTCATTCCCGAGAAGCCGGCCGACGTCCGGCGCGAGCCGGTCCCCGTCGCCGTCGTCGAGCCGGGGCCGCGGACGCCGCCGCCGGCGGGGACGCGCGACCAGTTCAAACAGCTCGGCCCGGAGAAGTTCGCCGCGTGGGTGCTGCGGCAGCAGCGGCTGTTCGTCACCGACACCACATTCCGCGACGCCCACCAGTCGCTGCTGGCGACGCGGATGCGGACGCACGACATGCTGCGGATCGCCCCGTTCTACGCGGCCCGACTGTCGGGGCTGTTCTCGCTGGAGATGTGGGGCGGCGCCACGTTCGACGTGGCCATGCGCTTTCTCAAGGAGTCGCCGTGGGATCGCCTCGCCGACCTGCGCGAGCGCGTGCCCAACATCCTTTTCCAGATGCTGCTGCGTTCCGCCAGCGCCGTCGGCTACACCAACTACCCCGACAATGTCGTCCACGCCTTCGTCAAGGAATCGGCCCAGGCGGGCATCGACCTGTTCCGCGTCTTTGACGCCCTCAACGGCCTGCCCAACCTGGAGCTGGCGATCGACGCGGTGCGCAACGCCGGGATGCTGTGCGAGGCCGCGGTCTGCTACACCGGCGATATCCTCGACCCCAATCGCCCCAAGTACGATCTGAAGTACTACGTTGCTCTGGCGAAGCGCCTCGAAAAGCTCGGCGCCAACCTGCTCGCCATCAAGGACATGGCCGGTCTCTGTAAACCCTATGCGGCCAGGGCGCTGGTCCACGCGCTCAAGCAGGAAGTCGGCCTGCCCGTCCACTTCCACACCCATGACTGCGCCGGCGGCCAGATCGCCTCGTACATCAAGGCGGCCGAGGAGGGCGTGTCGATCGTCGATTGCGCCATGCCGTCGATGTCCGGCATGACCAGCCAGCCGAGCATGTACGCCCTGGTCGAGGCCATGCGCTTCCAGCCGCGCGACACGGGGCTGGACCCCGAGGCGACGCAGGAGGCGAACGACTACTGGCAGGCGGTGCGCGGATTGTATGCGCCTTTCGAGACCGGCCAACTGGCGCCAGCCGGCGACGTGTACCGGAACGAGATGCCGGGCGGGCAGTACACGAACCTCTACGCCCAGGCCGCCTCGCTGGGATTGGAGGAGCGCTGGCACGAGGTCTGCCGGATGTACGCCGAGGTCAACCGCATGTTCGGCGACATCGTCAAGGTGACGCCGACGTCGAAGGTGGTCGGCGACATGGCCCTGTTCATGGTCGCCAACAACCTGACGGCGGCCGACGTGATCGACGGGCCGCGCGAACTGGCGTTCCCCGAGTCGGTGGTGGAGTTCTTCGAGGGCCGGCTCGGCGAACCGCCCGGCGGCTTCCCGGCGAAGCTGCAACAGCGCGTCCTGCGCGGCCGGCTGCCGATGACGGGCCGGCCCGGCGCGACGCTGCCGCCGGCCGACTTCGCCGCGACCAAAGCCGATCTGCAAAAGCTGATTGGCCGGCAGGTCAACGACAAGGAGGTCGTCACGCAGCTGCTGTATCCGCGCGTCTTTCCGGAGTACGCCGCCGTGGAGGCGAAGTATTCCGACCTGAGCGTGCTGCCGACGCCGGTGTTTTTTTACGGCATGGAACCCGGCGAGGAGGTTAGCATCGACATCGAGCGCGGCAAGACGCTGATCGTGAAGTTCCTGACGGTCGGCGACCCGCACGAGGACGGCAGCCGCACGGTGTTCTTCGAGCTGAACGGCCAGCCGCGCGAAACGGTGGTGATGGACAAGACGCTGGCCGGGCGCGTCGTCGGTCGGCCGAAGGCGCGGCCGGGCAACCCGCTGGACGTGGGGGCGCCGATGCCGGGCCTGGTGGTGCGTGTGCTGGCGGTGGTCGGCGAGGAGGTGACGGCCGGACAGAAGCTGTTCACGCTGGAGGCGATGAAGATGGAGACGACGCTAGTAGCCGAGCGCGCCGGCCGCGTCGCCGAGGCGCCGGTGCAGGCGGGGACGCAGGTGGAGGCGGGGGATTTGCTGCTGCGGTTTGAGGGATAGCTGCTGTCGTCCATACGCTGCAATCAAGACAGTGCGTTTTCCCCTGCCGACCGGGGACCTCCCATGCTGACCTACAAAGCCGCTTAGCGAGGGGCGGGAAATACCTTACCCGTAGCCGCATTCGCCAGAATGCGGGTGAATGGCTGTCGGTCCACATTCTGGCGAATCCGGCTACGGGTATCATTCCTGCTGCCGTTCGCCTTACAAACTGACCGACGGCGTGTTTCTGGGCGAGGTGCTGGATTTTCCTGGCACGGTTTCGTTCGGGCACACCCTGGAGGAAGCCCGCAAGAACCTTGCGAGCGCGCTGTTCGACATGGCGGAAACGAACCTGCTGGGCGGCGAACCCTTGCCGCTGCCTGACCCCAAGGTCTCCGACCCGGACGCCGACCTGGAAGAACCCATTTATCTGACAATTCAGACCGGGCAGCACCTGTCGGTGTATGTCGCGATGGGCGCGCCATGAAACGCCGTGACCTCATTCGCCGATTCGGGCCTCCGGCCACGCTTGGCGGGTTGGCGGGCGGAGCGCAAAGCCTTGGGCGGACGGCACATCAGCCCGCCAAGGCGCCCGCCAACGCGCCGGTTTGGCGGACGACCGCTGGCGGGCGATCCGGCCGGAACTGGCCCATCAACCCCGCAACACGCCAGGCCCGTGCGGCATTCCGACGGGGCAAGGTTGCGTCCCGACGGCGTGGGTAAAGCCCGCCGCTCGCCGGGGCGGCGCGCCGTGTTCCCGATACCCATCGGCACGGCCATGCCGTATACTGAGACGCGACGAGATCGCCCCGCCCGCCCGCCTTCCCGAGGCCGCCATGCGCATCCCCCTGATCCTCCTCACCGCCGCCTCCCTGACCGCCGCTGCCCTGGCCGGCGACACCTGGCCCATGTTCCGCGGCCCGCACAACGACGGCCATTCCGACGCAATTGGTCTGCCGCTCACCTGGAGCGAGACGGAGAACGTCGTCTGGAAGACGCCCATCCACGACAAGGGCTGGTCGTCGCCGGTCGTCTGGGGCGATCAGGTCTGGATGACCACGGCCAAGGCTGACGGAACGCAGCTGTTCGCCGTCTGTGTGAATCGGAAAACGGGGGAAATCCTCCACGACATAATGCTCTACGAGCAGGAGAAACAGGACCCGGCCCACAACCCCGGCGCCACGAACAGCTACGCCTCGCCGACGCCGGCCATCGAGGAGGGCCGCGTCTATGCCCACTTCGGCGCCTATGGCACCGCCTGTCTCGACACGAAGACCGGCGAGAAGGTCTGGGAGCGGCGCGACCTCAAGTGCAACCACTGGCGCGGTCCCGCCTCGTCGCCGATCCTCTATGAAAACCTGCTCATTCTCACCTTCGACGGCTACGACGCGCAGTACGTCATTGCTCTCGACAAAAAGGATGGGCATACGGTCTGGAAGAAGGACCGCGACTTCAACTACGGCACCGACGACGGCGACCGCCGCAAGGCGTTCGGCACGCCGACCGTCATCGCGGTCAAGGGCAAGCCGGAGCTCGTCAGCCCCGCAGCCGTCGCCACCACGGCCTTCGACCCGACGACCGGCGACGAGCTGTGGGTGGTCTACCACGGCGGCATGAACGTGACCCAGCCGCCGCTGTACGGCCAGGGGCACGTCATCCTCTGCACCGGCGACGGCGGCCTGAAGATGCTGGCCGTACGGCCGGAGGGGAGCGGCGACATTTCCAAGAACATCGACTGGACCTGCGCCAAGAACGTGCCGTCGCGGTCGTCGCCGATCGTGGTGGACGACCTGCTCTATTTCGCCAATGAGGGCGGAATGCTCAGCTGCATCGACGCCAAGACCGGCGACTTCGCATGGCAGGAGCGGCTCGGCGGGGCGTTCTGGGCGTCGCCGGTCTATGCCGACGGCCGACTTTACTTCTTCGACAACGAAGGCGCGACCACGGTTGGCGAGCCGGGCCGGACCTGGAAGAAACGGGCGGTCAACAAGCTCGACGACGGCTGCATGGCGACGCCGGCCGTGGCAGGCAAGTCCCTCTTTATCCGCACCAAGACCCATCTGTATCGGATCGAAAAGAAGGACTGAGGCGAGCGGCAGCAGGAATGACACCCGTAGCCGCATTCGCCAGAATGCGGGCCGACAGCCATTCGCCCGCATTCTGGCGAATGCGGCTATGGGTAAGGTATTTCCCGCCCCTCGCCTGAGCAATCCGCTTCCCGCTTTCTCCGGGTTCATTGCGCTGCGCCTCCGCGGCACGGGCTTCGCACGTCTAGCCGCTGCAGCCCGGTCGGCCCGACGGCGATGTGTGCCGCGGACGCCGCTGGCCAGGGCCGACACCCGGCGGGCGGCAGCCATGCGCTTTTTTCATCATCCGCTCTGGAGATGGCTGGCGAAGATCGGCTGGCCCTTCTTCCGATCCGCGGCGTGGCGCCAGGCCTGGACGTCGCTTGGCCTCATCATCGTCCTGCTGCTGATCGTCAACGGCCTGAACGTCGTCAACAGTTACGTCGGCAATGACGTGATGACGTCGCTGGAGCGGCGGCAGGAGTGGCGGTTCTATGCGATGGCCGCGCTCCTTGTCGGGGTGTTCGTCGCCTCGACGGTCGTGGAAACGCTGGCCCGCTACGTGGAGCAGCGGCTGGGCCTGCGCTGGCGCGACTGGCTGACCCGCCGCCTCCTCGACCGCTACCTGGCCGGCCGGACCTACCATCGCCTGGCCGACCAGGGACAAATCGACAACCCCGACCAGCGCATCAGCGAGGACGTGCGCACCTTCACGGCCAACTCGCTCACCTTCGTCATCCTGCTGTTCAACGCCGTCCTGACGTTCGTGGCCTTCGCCGGCGTCCTGTGGTCCATCACGCCGTGGCTGTTCCTTGCCGCCGTCGTCTACGCCGCGGCTGGCTCCCTGGGGACCATCCTCGTCGGCCGGCGACTGGTTCAGCTCAACAACCTCCAGCTGAAAAAGGAGGCCGACTTCCGCTACGCCCTGGGCCGCGTCCGCGAACACGGCGGAGCGGTCGCTCAGCAGGGCGGCGAAGAGCAGGAAAAGTCTCGCCTGGGCGGTCGCCTCCAGTCGCTGGTGGACAACTTCCGCTGCATCATCGTGGTCAGCCGCAATTTGATGTTCTTCACCACTGCCTATGATTACATGCCCCAGATCATCCCCGCCTTGCTGGCCGCGCCGCTGTTCATTCGGGGCGGCGTCCCCTTCGGCGACATCACGCAGGCGGCGATGGCGTTCAGCCAGCTGCTCGGGGCGTTCTCGCTTATCGTCCGGCAATTCCAGGATTTGTCGGCGTATGCGGCCGTGGTCAACCGCCTGGGCGCGATGTGGGACGCCACCGAGCCGGGATCAGCGGAAATCTCGGCCTGGCCCGCCCCGACCGCCCCGGCGGCGCCCGCCGTCGAGATGGCGCCGGACGCTCACCGAGTCTCCTACGAGGGCGTGACGCTGCGCACGCCGCAAAAGGGCCGACTGCTCGTGCATAATCTCACACTGGAGGAACCGGAGGGCAAAAGGCTGCTCATCACCGGGCCGAGCGGGGCGGGCAAGACCGCGCTGCTGCTGGCGACGGCCGGCCTGTGGCACGGCGGCGAAGGGCGCATCATCCGGCCCGAGCGCGTGATGTTCGTGCCGCACTACCCGTACACGGCGCCGGGCCGGCTGCGCGACGTACTGCGATGCGATCTCGACCAGGAGAACGTGGACGACGACCGCACGTGGGCGATCCTGAAGGAGGTCGGCCTGGACGACGTGGCGGCGAGGCAGGGCGGGCTGGACGCGGAGCGGGACTGGGGAGACATCCTGTCGTGGGGCGAACAGCGAGCGCTGGCCGTGGCCCGGTTGCTGCTGGCCCGGCCGCGCTTCGCCTTCCTCGACCACACGGGCGAGGCGCTGGAGGCGCCTCGCCTGGGTCGGCTGTACCAGGCGCTGGCCCGCAGCGCTATCACCTACGCCTCCGTGGGGCTTCATCCCGCCCTCGACGCGTTCCACGACCTGCGGCTGGAACTCCACGGCGACGGCGGCTGGCGGGTGGAGACGGTTCGCGCCGGATAAGGAGGCGTGAAACCAGCCGGAAGCGCCAGCGCCGGATGAACGCGCTCGCGGGCGCTTCGGGCTGGTTTCACACCGTCTCCGCCCCCTTCTCCGCCGCGCGGGCCGCCCGCGCCATGCGGATGTTCTCCAGCTCCGCGTCCGGGTTCTTCAGCAACTCCTTTACCGCTGGATCGATCCGTTCCTCCAGCCAGTCGCCGAAGCGGACGCCGTCCGGCCGTCGGTCGTAGTTCTCGAAGGCGTCCAGGAACACCTCCTCGACGATGTCGGCGATTTGCCACGTCTTGCCGATCCGGGCCTCGGCCTCGGGGTAGCGCTCCACCCAGCGGCCGACCCGCTTGCGCAGCGCCTCCTCGTAGGCGAACGTGGCGGTGCGGAACGTGGCGTAGTCCCGGCCGCGCACGGCGGTCTCGACGGCCGCCATGTCCGGCGGGGCCGTCGCCTGCACCGGCTGGCGCGTCCCCTTCTCCGCCTTTTGCCGCTCGGCCTCCTGGTCCAAACGGGCCTTGTACGCCTGCACCTCTTTCGCCAGGCCTTCGAGGCAGCGCTCGAAGGCGGTGTACAGCTGGACATCGCGATCGCTGCAAACGAGTGGTTCACCTGTCAAGAACAGGTCCGTCTTGACCGAGTAGTCGTTTGTGCGAGCGTTGTGTTCGATCAGAACATGGAGGCCGGCGACGGGAAAATGCCCCACCTGTCGGGCGATGGAGGCGGCGCCGTCTCGCATGCGATCCGTCACCGCCCGCGACAGCGTGCATTGGTGGGCGTCGATCTGGATGGGAAAGTCGTTGCGCCGGTCGGAGGGCTTCATGGTTCACCTTTTCACGGGTCCGCGGGGAAGTGGCAAGCTTGCAATTCTCATACCGGACGCTGTCCGCATGGCCGAGACGTTGGTTCCTTATCTTTCCTGCAATTGTTGTCACAATGCGCGAAGTCCTCCGTAAGGAAGGCGGAGACAAGGACAGCATTCCTGAATGGAGGGCGCGGTCATGAAACGGATCGAATCGAACCATCCCGCTGCTTCGACCCGCTCCCAGCCGGCGCACGGGCCTGTTCAGTCGAGCCTGCCGTTGGGCCTGGTGCTGGTCGGACTGATCGCGTGGATGCTTCTTATCGGCATATGGATGTTTGCCAGTCTCTTCAACGCCTCCAGCGAAGTTGATCCGCTGATGCTGACGCTGATGGCGCTCGTTGGGGTCGTGCTGTTCGTCCTGGCGCAGCACGAATCTCAACGAGGTTTCCCGGAGGTGTTGCGTGGCGCCATTCTTCCCGGCGGCCCGCTGAATTCGCGGTGAGGCGATACGGCGGCCCGCCGCGCTCAGGACGGCACGAAGTACCACGCATCGCCGCGCTGCACCCAACTCTGGCGCACCTCGATCGGCGCCTTCAACAATCGGGACTTGACTTGAACCACGAGGACCGCCTGGTGTTCCCCGGTTCGGTCCACGTGCGCCGCGATCTCTGCGTCCGGGGCGGCGTCTTTCTTCGCCCCGGCTTCCGCGAGCAGGGGCGGCAGGTGGTGCTGGAGCCACGGGTGCAGGGCCTTGTCACACGCCGGGTCGGTGAGGCGGCGCATCATGGAGCGATCGTTGGCGATCCACGCCTTGCCCCACAGCTCCGCCCGCGCCGTCAGCTCCTGGGGCAGCGGCGCCTCCGCCGGGCCGCGCGGCCGCACGCAAAACCAGCCGACCACGACCACGGCCAGGCATAGCGCCGCCGCGGCCAGCAGCCGTTTGATCGGCCGCCGGCGCCTCGGTCGGCCGCCCGGATGGATCTCGGCGAACCGCCCCTCGCCGTCGATTTGGAACAGCCGCGAACAACCGCGACACTGGAATTTCCGGTTCAGCCTTTTCCAATGAATGGCGGCGCTGGCGCCGCACTCGGGACAGGCCAGCCACAGGACGTTTGGCGACGGCGCCGCCGCGGCCGGCCGCCGTGGTTCGGGCGCCGGCAGCGAGGGCGCGCTGGTGGATCGGCTTTCGCCGCGCGGTTTCCCCTTGTTAGAGGCGGATTCCGCTTCCGCGCGGCGCCGGTCGCGCTCGCGCACGGCTTCATCCCGGCGGCCGCGGGCTTCGAGGTCCTCCGGGTTCAGGGCGATCACGCGGTCGAAATCCGCGACGGCCTCGTCGTAACGGCCTTCCGCAAGGTAAGCCAGGCCGCGCTGGGACAGGGCGCGGGCGCTGTCGGGCTTCGCCTGGAGGTATCGGCCGAGTTCGTGGATCGCGAACGTATTCTCTCCCTTGAGACGGTAGGCGACGCCACGCTGGAAACGGGCCGGCAGGAAGCGCGGCTCCAGCCGCAGCGCCTGACCGAAATCGGCCGCCGCCCGGTCGTAGTCGCCCTGGTTGGCATGGGCAAGGCCGCGCGTATAGTGGGCGCGCCACAAGCCCGGCTGCAACTCCAGCAACCGCGTCAGGTCGGCGACGGCCCGGCCGTTGTTCCGCTGTCGCGCAAGCGACGGCACGCAGATAATAGGCCTCCGCCAGATCGGGATTCAGCCGCAGCGCTTCATCGGCGTCGGCGACGGCGCGCCGGAGTCCCCCTTCTTCGCGTGGGCCAGCCCGCGGTTCAAGAACGCCACCGGCTGGGCCGGGTCGAGCCGCACGGCCTCCGTGTAGGCGGCGACCGCTTCCTCCCACCGGGATCGCGCCAGATGCACTCCGCCAAGGAGCAAATGCGCCACGGCGAGGGCCGGCCCGAGCCGCACGGCTTCTCGGAAATCGGCGGCCGCGTGGTCGAGCCGGTCCAGGTCGCAGTGCGCCTGCCCTCGAAGCAGGTAGGCCTCGGGATAATCGGGGTGAAGGCGGATCGCTTCGGTGCAATGGACGAGGGCGCGACGCGGATCGCCGGCCCGCGCGCGGCGGCCTTCCCGCAGTTGGCGCGGGCGGGCGGGGGAACGAGTGGCGCCGGGCGGCGTTCGTCGGCCGCCGCCGCTTCCACATCGTCGGGGGGGGCGGCGCACGGCAGTTCGTCGGTAGCGTCGCAGGAGAATTCCAGCGTTGGGGCGGCGCGGTCGGCCGAGCGCGGCGGGACGGCCGCCGCAAAAATCCGCGGCAAGTCGTCGGCCAGCCGGCGCAGGGCGTCCGATAGCCCCTGCACGACGGCGCGTTCGACCTCCGCGCGCACCGCGTCGCCGGCCGCCCGCGTCCAGCGCTCGATCCCCGGACGTTCCCGCGACAGGATCGCCTGGATTTCCGACTCGATGGGGGACGGCGCCGCCGTGAACGGCGGCGCCTCTCCCGGATCGGAAACCGGCCTCTCCTTGTGGGACATGGATGGTCTCGTTTAAGGGTCAAGGCCCTTGCGTGTTATAGTCGATCGAGTACTCGTCCAGGCCGCGGCCGGTCCACAGCGCGTTGTTGGCGCCGGCCAACGGCGTGGCGCTCGTCTGGCACTGCGGGACGCCGTTGAACGTGCTGTAGCCAAGCGCGGACAGGCTCAGCGACGCGGTATGGCCGTCAAGAAAGACCACGTTGGCCAGTCCCTTGTGCCGAGCCTCCGCGGGCGAAAAGGGAATCTGGATGTCCGACGTCCCCTCGTCCGGCCCGTAGGGGTTCACGCCGGCCGGCCCCACGCCGCTGGAATAGCCGTTGCCGAAGTACAGCTGCTGCCAGTAAGGGGAATTGACGCTCAGCCCGTCGAAGCGGACCACCATGTGGGGCGGGTCGAGCGTCATGGAATGACCGCCGTGACCGACCATGCCGCCGCGGCTGTCGCCGAAGGCGATCGTCCGCGACGGCTCCTTGACCGACAGCACGGGATAGTACAGCGTCGGAGTGGTATTGTCGCCGTCCACCATCGTGCGGTTGTTGCCGAGGTAGCCGAAGTTGTAGCCGTAGGAACCGCTGCGGATGCTCAGGAAATCGTTGGAGTTTCCCAGGCTCGACGTGCCGCCCTGCAACGAGGGGCAGACCAGGACGTTGTTGTCCAACGGGACGTTGGTGCAGGTGGGGTCGGCGGCCTCGGCGGCGCGGCAGGCGTCCGGGTTTTGTGCCCAGCCTCCTATGTATGGGGCGAGGATCCACTGCCAGCGCGGCCGGTAGACGCCGTATTGATTCGTGATCGGAGGGTATTCGGCGCGGTACTGCGGGTAGGCGCCGGTCTGGTCGTGGTACTGCATGACGGCCAAGCCCAGCTGGCGCAGGTTCGACGAGCACTGGGTCGAGCGCGCCGTTTCGCGGGCGGCCATGACGGCGGTCAAAATCAGACCGCTCAGGATCACGATGATGGAGATCACGACAAGCAGCTCGATCAGGGTGAAACCCGATCGTCGCCGCCCGAGCGGGTCGGCGGCAGCGGTGCGTTGGCGCATCGACGTCTCCTTTAGAGGGATGCGGTGTTTTTCCCGAGGCGGCTGGGCCAGTGCAAGCGGCGTGCCTGCGGTGCGGTTCGACCCCAACAGGCCGGGATAGCGGCATTTCCGCGGCAATCCGGGCCAGGTCACGGCCCGGCGACTCCCGTTGGCCCGTCGGGGATGGCAACGGATTGGCCGGGACTGGTCGGAGCGTGACCGCGCCGCCTCCCGCAAGAATGCGGCCGCGAGCGGCGGATGGTCGCCGGATGGTTCGTTTCGTGATAAAACAATGGCGTTTTTGGGAGGAGATTTCGCGCTCGCGGCCACTATACTAGCGGACGGTGGTTTCCTTGCCCCGACTCGCGGCCGCCGGGATCGACGCACCGCATGAATCTCAACCCTCTCGCGCCCACCGAACCGCGGACGACGTTTTCGTCGCCGGCCGCGATGCTTTCCGCCCTGCGCGACAACATCGCCAGCGTACTGCTGGGCAAGCCGGAAGTGGTGCAGCTTGCCCTCGTCGCCCTGTTGGCCGAGGGCCATTTGCTCATCGAGGACGTGCCCGGCGTCGGCAAGACGCTGCTGGCCAAGGCCGTCGCCCGCAGCCTGGCCTGTACCTTCCACCGCATCCAGTTCACGCCCGACCTGCTGCCCAGCGACCTTCTCGGCGTCAGCGTCTATGACCAGTCGGCCGGCGCCTTCGTCTTCCAGGCGGGGCCGCTCTTCGCGCAGATCGTCCTCGCCGACGAGATCAATCGGGCCACGCCGCGCACCCAGTCCGCGCTGCTCGAAGCGATGAGCGAGCGGCAGGTTTCGCTCGACGGCCAGACCCGACCGCTAGGGCCGCCGTTTTTCGTGCTGGCCACGCAGAACCCGTTCGAGTTCGAGGGCACTTACCCGCTGCCGGAAAGCCAGCTCGACCGCTTCCTGATGCGCCTGCGCATCGGCTACCCCGGCCGCGACGCGGAGAAGCGCGTGCTGTCCGGCCACCGGGACGGCGAGCCGGTCGATCGTCTGGAGCCGGTGCTCTCGGCGGCCGACCTGACCCAGCTGCAGGAATGGACGCGGAAGGTGCGGGTGGACGACAGCCTCTCGGACTACCTGCTCGACCTGATCGAGGCGACGCGCGTCCACCCGGAGTTATACCTCGGCGGCAGCACGCGCGCCGCCCTCGGTCTGCACCGTGCCGCCCAGGCGCTGGCCCTGCTGGAGGGCCGCGACTATGTCGTCCCCGACGACATCAAACGACTGGCCCGGCCGGTGCTGGGCCACCGCCTGTTGCCGCGGGCGGCGCGCTCGGCCGGCGGCGCCGACCCGTCCGAAGAGGTGCTGGAAGAGATCCTGGGCCGGACCAAAGTTCCGGCGTAAGACCGTTCGAGCGAGCCCGCAGCGCCAAGCAAGGGCGAGCAGCACGGTCTCGCCCTTGCTTGGCGCTGCGGGCTCGCCGGAGGGAGCGCGCATGGAAAACGAAGCCCCGACGGCGCCGGCCCGTGGGGAGCGGTCCACACGGCTGTCGATCCTCCTGCTGCCCTGGTCGTTGGCCGCAGCCTTCGTGCTGCTGATCGGCTGGTTCCGCAACATCAACCTGCTCGTCCTGCTCGGCTACCTCCTCGCCGTGGTCCCGCTGCTGAACCTGCTGGCCGCCGCCCGCGCACTGCGCGGGCTGCGGGCGCGGCGGCGAATCGCGCAACCCATTTACGCCGGCGTTCCCTGCGCCGTTTCCGTGCAGGTCGCGCTGACGAGGGGCCGCGTCCGGCTCGGGGTGCGCGTCGAGGACGTGGGACCGGACCATCGGCTGAGCTGGTTCGTCGGGCGACTGGAGCGCAAGGGGGAACCGTTGCGCGGCCAAGTGGCGTTGCCGCGGCGCGGCCGCTACTTCTGGGGTCCTGTGACGGCGTCGAGCGGCTACCCGTTCGGTCTGACGTTCCGCCGCAAGGCCCTGGCGCCGGCCGAGGAGGTGATCGTGCTGCCGCGGCTGGGGCGGCTGCATCGCGGCCTGTTCCGCCGACTGCTGTGGAACACGTCGGCCGACGCGGAGCGGCGCCGCCAGCCGCGGCGCCATCCCGCGGCCCAGGATCAGTTCCACGGCCTGCGCCCGTTCCGGCCCGGCGACAATCCGCGAGCCGTCCACTGGCGCACCTCCGCCCGCCGCGGCGAGTGGATGGTGCGAGAGTTTGAGGATCTTCCGGGGGAGAATTTGTTGCTGATCTTCGACCCCACGCTGGAGGCGGAGGGAGGAGCGGGGCCGCTTTCACGCGAGCGGTTGGACGACTTCGAGGCGGCGATCAGCCTGGCGGCCACGATTGCGATGGAATGGCGCGGCGACCGCGGCGGCCGGCTGATCGCGGCCGTGGCCGGCGCGGATTTCGCGCTCCTGGACGGGCCGTGCGGCCCCGCCCACGCCCGCCGCGTGCTGGAACGTCTGGCGGTGGTCGAACCGCTGGCGTCGGCGCCTGTGGACGCTTCCCTGCTAGAGCGGTTGGGAGAAGCGCCCTGTGCGGGCGTGGTGGTGGTCGCCGCCGGCCGCAGCCGGCTGGCCGAAATGCTGCGCCAAGCCCTTAAACGGCCGGTCGCCTGCCTGGACGCGCGGGCCTTGCGCGACCTCGATTTCTACGAACCGCCGAAAGGCGGCGAGTCTCCGTGAATTAACCATGAAGCCGCGCACTCAAGACGTGATCGTCGCCCTGTCCACGGCCGCCGGTCCCGGCGGCCGGGCGGTGGTGCGCCTGAGTGGTCCCGGCGCGGCGAATGTCGTGGCGCCCCTGTTCCGGCCGGAAATCCCGCGGGAACCCGGCCGGCGCCGGCTCGAAGGGGCGTTGCACCTGCCGGGCGTGGCATCGCCGTTGCCCGCGGACCTCTATCTTTTATCGGTGCCGAACACTTTCACGGGCGAGGACGTCGTCGAGATCCACACGCTATCCTGTCCGCCTCTCCTGGACCTTTTGACGGCGAACCTACTGCAATCCGGCGCCCGCGCCGCGCGGCCGGGCGAGTTCACGCTGCGGGCGTTCCTGGCCGGCAAGCTCGACCTGACGCGGGCCGAGGCGGTGCAGGCCGTGGTAGAATCCGACGATGAAGGCGAGCTGAAACGGGCGTTGATCCAGCTGGCGGGCGGCCTGGCCCGTCCGCTGGAGGGGCTGCGTGAGGACCTTCTGAACTTGCTGGCCGACGTGGAGGCCGCCCTGGATTTCGCCGACGAGGACATTTCCTTCGTGGGCCGCGACGATCTGTTGCACCGGCTGACGCACGGCTTGGCGCAGCTGACGACGGCGGCGCGGCAGCTGGATGCGCGGGCCGTGATAGGCCGACCGTTCCGCGTGGTGCTGGCGGGACGGCCGAACGCCGGCAAGAGCCGGCTGTTCAACGCGCTGGGCGGGGCGTCGGCCCTGGTCAGCCCGGAGCCGGGGACGACGCGCGATTATCTGGTGCAGCGGCTCGAACTCGACGGGGCGGTGGTCGAGCTGGTGGACACGCCTGGCTGGCGAACCGGGGAGGATACGATAGAGGAGCAGGCCCAGGCGCTCGGCCGTGAGCAGGCGGGACAGGCCGACTTGCTGCTGCTGTGTCTACCGGCCGACGAACCGCCGCAGCCGGAGGAGAGGGACCTGTTGCACCAGGAACGGCCGCCGGTTCTCGGCATTGCGACCAAGAGCGATCTTGCGAATCCGCCGGCAGGGATGCTTGCGGTGAGCGCCGTCACCGGCGCGGGGCTGGACGCACTGCGGCAGGTGCTGGCGGAGCGCGTGCGGTCGCGGCGGCAGCCGGCGCTGGCGTCGAGCCTGAGCCGATGTCGCGGACACATCGAGGCGTGTTTGGCGTGCCTGCGGCGTGCCCATGCGGTGGTGCTATACGAGGACCCGGTGGAGCTGCTGGCGTTGGAACTGCGCGGGCGCTAGAGCAGTTGGGGGAGATGGTGGGGGCGGTGTATACGGATGATCTGCTGGACCGCATATTCAGCCGGTTTTGCATCGGGAAGTGAAACCAGTGGCGGCGAGCGGCGCGGCGTCAGCCCGCCGGTGATGCTTCACCGGCGGGCTGACGCCGCGCCGCTCGCCAGGTAGCCGTATTCCGTTACGCCGCTGCCGCTTCCGCCTGGATGAACCGCGACGGGTGCAGCAGCACTTCCAGCGCCGTCACCAGCCGATCCGGCCCGCGGCCGTCGATCAGCTTACGGCCGCACCGCGACATCGCCTGACGCTCCAGCGGGTCGCCGAGCAGGTCCTGCACGGCGTTGCGCAGCGTGCCCGCCGACACGTTCTCATGCCAGCCCAGGCACGACGCCGCGCCCTCCTCCTCCAGCCGCTGGGCCGTCGGCCAGTGGACCTCCGATTGCACCACCAACAGCTGCGGCACGCCGACGCAGGCCAGCTCCAGCGACCAGGCGTTGCCGGCGGTGACGGCGAAGTGAGCGCGAGCGATGCGGGCCGGGTACTCGGCCGGCTCCGACACGACCTCCAGCCGATCCGGGCACGACTCCGCAAGCGCCTGCAGCTCCGTCAGATGCGGGTGCCACGGCCGCACCGCCACGTCCACCCTGCCCATCTTGGGACAGTTCAGCAGCAGCTTCGCCAGCTCGCCGGCCTGGTTGTGCGGGTCGTCGTCGCCGAGCGCCACGAGGGCGCGGAACGGCTGCACAGGCTCCTGCGCCGGATCGGCCGCTGCCGACGCACTTCCGGCCGGATGATCGCGTAGCGGGCGCCGAGCAACACCTGCGTGCCAAGGGCGAACTCGTAGGACTCGCGATCCGGCGCCAGCAGCGGGTTGATGATGACCCGCGATGGGAAGCGCACGCCGGCCGTGCTGTCGATCGACACGACCAGCACGCCCATGCGGCGCAGCTCGGCCAGATAATCCTCCTTGACGGAGGGGGAATCGACGACCACGGCGGCCGGCCGGATGCGGCGGACCTCGCGGATCATCTCCTCCAGGTCTTCCGGCGAGCCGGCGGGGGCGTCGGCGTCGATCCACTCGTTGCCGCCGCGCTTGACGGTCAAGCCCAGGGAGCCGGGTTCCAGCTGCGACACGAAGAAGGCCGGCCGCCGCCGCCGTTGCAGGGCCGCCGCCAGCACCAGGCAGCGCGACAGGTGTTCCCAGCCGACTTGAGGCGCGGCATCGACGCGAAAGAGGACGGGAGAACGAGACATTGTTCTGTTCCGTGGGAAAGGGGTCGGGGATATCCAGGGTATGACAAGGTGACACGGTGACAAGGTGACAAGGTGAGCCGTAACGCTTGACGTACCGGGGACGCGGCGAGGCGGAAGGGACCCCTCACCTTGTCACCCTGTCACCTTGTCACCTTGTCAGAACTCAGGCGGTGAGCCGGGACTCGGAATGATGCTCGGCGTAGAGCTGACGGGCACGGGTGAGGTCGCAGGGGAAATCGACTTCGACGCGGCGGTGGTCGCTGCTGAGGTGAAAGGCCAGTTCCCATTGGCGGTGCATGGCGCAGAGCACGTCGGCCAGGTAGCCCTGGACGCCGCGCTCCCAAACGTGCTTCTCCAGCGTCTCGAACAGCTGGGTGGAACCGTCGGCGCTGAAGCGCACGGCGCCGGTGAACTCTCCCAGCACCGGGCCTTGCAGGAACGTCTTGGTCATGGTCCGCAACTTGCCGGATCGGTTGAGGAACACTTTCATGTCCTCGTCGTCGCAGGCTTTGAGTTCCACGTCCACCAGGACGTCGGCCGCCGGCTGGTCGGCCAGGAAAGCCTCGAAGCGCGGCAAGGCGAAGTAATGGTCGCCGGTGGTGAACACGAACGGCGCCCCGTCGAGGTGCGGCCGGGCCAGCCAGACGCTGCCCAGAATGCCGTAGTACTCGAAAAAGGGGTTGTGTACGCAGCGGGCGCGGCCGGCGCAGGCCAGGCGCACCGCGTGGGCGTCGTGTCCGGCCACGACGATCGCGTCGCCGACGCCGCAGCGCTCGAAGCTGGTCAGGATGGTGGACAGGATGGAGACGCCGCCGAGATCGGCGAGGACCTTGTTCCGCTTGTCGCTGAGGTCCTGGAGGCGTGTGCTAAGACCGGCCGCTGCGATCAAACCGCGGTACATTCCCTGCCTCTTCTGTCCGGGTCGTTCCCCTGACGCCTGTCCCTGGGGGGAGAAGGGTGGGGGGATGGTGGGGCCGTCCTTGGCCGCCGCCCTGCGGGCCGTCCCCGCGCCGGCGGGGGCCGTCCCTGGTTTGTGCCGACGGTTCCGTGCGTCGGCGGAGCGGATCTTACTCCAGCGCCGCGACGCTTGAAAAGAGCAATCCGCCCGGCCGAAACCGTGGCAATCTGGGGGCGAGGATGCGGGTCCGCATCGGCTGACACGGCGCTGACACCGCGGCGGCGCGGGCCGTTGACGAGGCCGGGGACCGCTATAACAATGGGGGCGCCGCCGCACATCGCCGCCGCGCCGGCTTCGCTGCAACCACGGACGACGATCATGCTGCATCACGGCTTCCTCCGCGTCGCGGCCGCCTCGCCGGTGCTCCGCGTGGCCGACTGCACCTTCAACGCGGATCGCATCCTCGGCCTGCTGAAGCGGGCCGAGGCGGAAAGCGTCGCCGTCGTCGTCTTCCCGGAGCTGTCACTGACCGGCTACACCTGCGCCGACCTGTTCCAGCACACGACGTTGCAGCGCGGCGCCCTGGACGCCCTGGAACACGTCCGCAAGGCCGGGGCCGACGTGTTCTCCGGCGTCGCCTTCGTCGGCCTGCCGCTGGCCGTGGACGATCAGGTGTTCAACTGCGCCGCCGTCCTGTGCCGCGGCCGGCTGCTCGGCCTCGTGCCCAAGTCGTTCATCCCCAATTACAAGGAGTTTTACGAGCGCCGATGGTTCGCGGCCGCCGCCACTGCCCGGAGCCGGCAGGTCGTCGTCCACGGCGAGGCCGTCCCCTTCGGCGTGGACCGTCTCTTCGCGGCCGACGCCGACGGGCCGACGCTCGGCGTCGAAATCTGCGAAGACTTGTGGGTCCCGGTCCCGCCCAGCTGCCACCAGGCGCTGGCCGGCGCCACGGTCCTGGTCAACCTGTCGGCCAGCAACGAGGTCGTCGGCAAGGCCGCCTACCGCCGCCAGCTCGTGGTCAACCAGTCCGGCCGCTGCATGGCCGCCTACGTCTACGCTTCCTGCGGCGTCTGGGAGTCCACCACTGACGTGGTGTTCGGCGGCCATTGTCTCATCGCGGAGAACGGCGTTCTCCTGGCCGAATCGCACCGCTTCCAGCGCGACGACGTGCTGCTGGCCGCCGACGTCGATATCGACCGTCTCCGCGCCGACCGTGCCCGCATCAACAGCTTCGGCGACACCCAGCTCTATGTCGCTCCGAGCCGCGGCTGCGAGCGCGTCGTGTTCTCCCTGCCGACGCCCCCCCCGCCGACCGACCTGCGCCGGACGATCGACGCTCATCCGTTCGTCCCCAAGGAAGGCGACCAGCTCCGCGAGCGCTGCGAAGAGATTTTTCAGACGCAGGTGGCCGGCCTGGCCAAGCGTCTGGAACACATCGGTAAGCCGGCGACGGCCATCGGCGTGTCCGGCGGCCTCGATTCGACGCTGGCCCTGCTGGTGGCTTGCAAGACAATGGACGCCCTCGCCGTGCCGCGCTCGCGCATCCTCGCCTGGACGCTGCCCGGCTTCGGCACCAGCAACCGCACGCGCGACAACGCCCGCGCCCTGATGCGCCATCTCGGCGTCGCGGCCCGCGAGGCGGACATTCGGCCCTTGTGCCTGGAGGAGATGCGGGCCCTGAGCCACAAGCCGTTCGGCATCGCACTGGACGGACTCGGCGTCGAGGAATTCACGGAGTTGCTGCGCCGGCTGCCGGACGACCGCCGAGAAGATCTGATCTTCGAGAACGTGCAAGCGCGGATGCGCACCAGCATCCTCATGAACAGCGGCTTCGTGATCGGCACCGGCGACGTGTCCGAATCCGCGCTGGGGTGGTGTACGTACAACGGCGATCATATGAGCATGTATAACCCCAACAGCAGCATTCCCAAGACGCTGGTGAAGTTCCTCGTCGAGTGGGCCGCCCACAACGAGTTCGACGGCGACGCCCGCCGGACGCTCCTCGACGTCGTCGATACGCTGATCTCGCCGGAGCTGTTGCCCATCGGCGCCGACGGCGCATCCGCGCAGGCCACGGAGTCGTCGATCGGCCCCTACGAGCTGCACGACTTCTTCCTGTTCCACTTCCTCCGCTATGGGGCGCCGCCGGAGAAGATCCTCTTTCTCGCCGAACGGGCACGCTTCCTGCGCACCTACACCGTGGATGAACTGCGGCGGTGGCTGGCCGTTTTCCTGCGCCGCTTCTTCGGCAACCAGTTCAAGCGCTCGTGCCTGCCGGACGGCCCCAAGGTCGGCTCGATCAGCCTGTCCCCGCGCGGCGACTGGCGCATGCCCAGCGACGCCCGGGCGGTGCTGTGGCTCGAGTGGTTGGCCGACAAATCGGACCACCCCTGAATCCTCTGGCCGCCCGTTTCGGGTCCGCCCGGCCGCGCCTGCGGTATAACCCGCAGTCCCCTTCAGCGCGAGCGGAGCACCCGCACATTCCGAACCGAATTCATCTACCGTGCAGAGATTTGCGCGCGTACCCTTAACGTGCGGCGAGAACACGGCCGATAGGACATTTGCTCCAGAAGACCCGAACGTCTCCGCCTCTCCATTAGGCTGAAGGGGACGTTAGAGGTCTTCTCCGTCCACTTCGCAGGACGCGCGGGACGGCCAGGATCGCGGCGGTCGCAGCCAGGAAGCCGCCGACGCCGGGCAATCTGCCGTCGCCGCAATCCAGTGCGCCAGAACTCCCGTTTCGGACGAAGCGGCCGCGACCCCCCGCCGGGTGGTCGTGTCGTTGATCGTTTTCCCATTCCGACCGACGCCGATTCGAGGACGCATTCATGACCCGCCGAACAAAGCGACCGGCCATGACGGGCCACAACCGGCGGCAGGGTAGCCGAGTGATCCTCCGCCTGGAAGCCCTCGAAGACCGCACCCTCCTCAGCGCCGCCGTCAGTCTTTCGCCGGGCGCCTACGACCCCACCCAGGTGCTGGTGCAGTTCCGCACGGCCGCCCTGGTTGGCGGCGCCCCGGCCCTGAGCGTCCCCGGCGCCGCCCTCGGCCCGCAGCTGTCGAGCGTCCCCGGCCTGTACGACGTGCGGCTCAGCGGCCTATCCGTCCCCGCCGCCCTGGCGATCTTCCAGGCCGATCCGCGCGTCGAGTCCGTGGAGCCGGATTACTACCTCCAGGTGACGGGAACGCCCAACGATCCGCAGTTCGCCAACCAGTGGGGTCTGCAAAACACCGGCCAGGCCGGCGGCACACCCGGCGTGGACGTCCATGCGGTCGGGGCCTGGAGCGTGACCACTGGCAGTCCGGGCGTGACAATCGCCCAGATCGACACCGGCGTCGATTACAACAACGTGGATCTCTATAAAAACATTTGGATCAACCAGGCCGAGATCCCCGACGTCTGGTACACGAAGTCGAGCGCGGCCGGCGTGACCTATAACGTGATCGTCCACAAGTCGCAAATCCAGACGGCGACGCCCGGCGTCATCACCTTCGCCGACCTCAACAATCCGGTGAACAAGGGCCTGGTTTGGGACAACAACGGCGACGGCCGGATCGACCCGGCCGACTTGCTGCGCCCGCTGGCGCAGGGCGGCTGGGACAGCGGCAGCACGAAGGACGGCGACACGGCCCACCCAGACGACTTCTTCGGCTGGAACTTCGTCGCCAACAACAACAATCCGTTCGACGATAACGGCCACGGGACCAACGTGGCCGGCATCCTCGCGGCCCAGGGGAACAACGGCTACGGGGTCGCGGGCATCGACTGGAACGTCCCGTTGCAGGAGCTCAAGGCCTTCGACAGCAACGGCTTCTCCAGCATCAGCGAGATCGTCCAGGCGATCGACTATTCAATCCAGCACGGGGCGAAAATATCCAATAATAGCTGGTCCGTCGGCAGCGAAAGCGGCGATCTGCTGAGCGCCGTCACCGCCGCGCGGGCCGCCGGGCAAATCTTCGTCGCGGCGGCCGGAAACGACGGCAACCCGACGCCGGGCTATCCGGCCCGGTACGCCGCCCAACTCGACAACGTCGTCTCGGTGGCGGCGATCGACCGCACGGGCAAGCTGTGGTCGAGTTCCGACTATGGCGCCACGACCGTGACGCTGGCCGCGCCAGGCGTGGGCGTGGAGGGCGACCAGATCGGCGGCGGCTTCGACACCTACGCCGGCACCTCGCAGGCCGTGCCGTTCGTCAGCGGCACGCTGGCGCTGGTCTGGGGCCTGAATCCGACCTGGACGTACAAGCAGGTCATCGCCGACGTGACTTCGACGACCACGCCGCTGGCCAGCCTCCAGGGCAAGACCATCACCGGCGGTCTCCTCAACGCGGCCGCGGCTGTGGGCGCCGCATCCAATGGAGGCGGACACGGTACGCCCCCGCCGGCGCCGAACGTCCTGAGCGATGTTTTCGGCGGACCAAACGCCAACTCCCTGAGCCGCGTCGTCGTCGCCTTCGACCAGCTCATGGACCTGACGACTTTCACCGCGTCGCAGGTTCACCTGACGAACCCATCAGGACAGTCCGTACGGATCACCGCGCGGATCGCGCCCGGTTCCGACGCGCACAAGATTGAGATCGACTTTAGCGTACAAAGCGCGCCGGGAACCTATACCCTGAGCCTGGGCGCCGGCGTGCGCGACGCCGCCGGAGCGGCGCTCGCCGCCCGCACCTTCGGCTACACCCTTGCCCCGTCGCAGTACGTCTTCACGTCCACGAAGGCTACGCCCATCCCGGACCTCGGAACGGCTGCTTCCGCCATCACGGTCAGTCAGGACGTCACGGTGGGTTCCATCCAGGTGACGCTGAACATCTCCCACACCTACGACAGCGACCTGTTCATCTTCCTGCAGGCGCCCGACGGCACGGAGGTGCTGCTGGTCAACCGGCGCGGCGGGTCCGGGCACAACTTCGTCAACACGGTCCTTTCGGACGCGGCTTCCCAGTCGATCCGCCTGGGCGTGGCGCCGTTCACGGGAACGTTTCAGCCGGAATCGCCGTTGTCTACCTTCGCCGGGAAGGACGCCCGCGGCGTCTGGACGCTGTGGGTGGAGGACGAGAGCGCCGGCGACGTGGGCGTCATCAACAGCTGGTCGCTGACCATCGTGCCCGCCTCGGGCGGGTCGGCGGGCGTCAGCGGAGATTTGGTACGCGCTTTGACGAAAAATGAGCCGGCGCCCGCCGCTGCCACGCCGATCGCGCCAACCTTCGTCACGCCCCCGCACCGGGCGGCCGCGGTGGACGCGGCGTTCACCTCCGGCGGGGCGCGACCGGGAGCAATGTTCGGCGTGGATGCCTGGCGTTCCCTGGCGGGCGCGGTTGCGCCGGTAGACGACGGCGACTGGGCCGCCGGCCTGCGGTGAGAGCGTTGGGTTGAGTTGAGTTGGTGATGCAAAAAACAACCCCCCGACGGCCTTTCGGCCGTCGGGGGGTATCTTTGACTCGGCTGGCACCTTGACCGCTGCGGAGGTGGGGACATGTTTGCTTGTCCTCCCTCGGGCGAGGGAGGTTTGGACGTTCCTTAGAAAGGAGGTGATCCAACCGCAGGTTCCCCTACGGTTACCTTGTTACGACTTAGTCCCAATCGACCGTTTCATCTTCGACGCTTGTGACGGCGGCTTCGGATGCCCCGATCTTTCGTGGCTTGACGGGCGGTGTGTACAAGGCTCAGGAACACATTCACCGCAGTGTTGCTGACCTGCGATTACTAGCGATTCCAACTTCATGCAGGCGAGTTGCAGCCTGCAATCTGAACTGGGGCGTGCTTTTTGGGATTGGCGCCCCCTCGCGGGTTGGCTTCCCTTTGTTCACGCCATTGTAGCACGTGTGCAGCCCCGGGCATAAAGGCCATGAGGACTTGACGTCATCCCCGCCTTCCTCCGGTTTAACACCGGCAGTTTTTCCAGAGTCCCCGGCATGACCCGCTGGCAACTGGAAACAAGGGTTGCGCTCGTTACGGGACTTAACCCAACATCTCACGACACGAGCTGACGACAGCCATGCAGCACCTGTGGAAGGTTCCGGATTGGATACCGTTCCCCGAACGTTTCCGCCGGGTACTTCCCTCCCCTTTCGGACATGTCAAGCCCGGGATAAGGTTCTTCGCGTAGCCTCGAATTAAGCCACATGCTCCACCGCTTGTGTGAGCCCCCGTCAATTCCTTTGAGTTTCAGCCTTGCGACCATACTCCCCAGGCGGGGTACTTAACACTTTTGCTGCGGCTGTGAACCCATGTCCAGTCCACAACCCAGTACCCATCGTTTAGGGCCAGGACTACCGGGGTATCTAATCCCGTTTGCTCCCCTGGCTTTCGCGCCTCAGCGTCAGAAAGGGTCCAGCACGCCGCTTTCGCCACCGGCGTTCCTTCGGATATCTACGCATTTCACCGCTCCACCCGAAGTTCCGCATGCCCCTACCCCCCTCGAGAGATCCAGTATCGGAGGCGATTTTCCGGTTGAGCCGAAAGATTTCACCACCGACTTGAACCCCCGCCTACGCGCCCTTTAAGCCCAGTGAATCCGAACAACGTTCGCACGGTTCGTCTTACCGCGGCTGCTGGCACGAACTTAGCCCGTGCTTCCTCCAGGGGTCGATCAACCTTGCGGCTTTCTTCCCCTCGACAGTGCTTTACAACCCGAAGGCCTTCTTCGCACACGCGGCGTCGCTCGGTCAGGCTTGCGCCCATTGCCGAAGATCCTCGACTGCAGCCTCCCGTAGGAGTCTGGCCAGTGTCGCAGTGCCAGTGGCGCGGGTCGTGCTCTCACACCCGCTAAGCATCTTCGCCTTGGTAGGCCGTTACCCCACCAACAAGCTAATACTACGTGAGCCCCTCCCGAGGCGAAACTCGTTTCCCGGCAAGGAGATGCCCCCTCGCCGGATCGCCAGGAATTACCCGTCCGTTAGGACGGCTATGCCCGTCCCCGGGGTAGGTTGCCCACGCCTTACTGCCCCTTTCGCCACTTCCCCCACCCAGTTGCCCAGATGGGATTCGTTCGACTTGCATGCCTAATCCACGCCGCCAACGTTCGTTCTGAGCCAGGATCAAACCCTTCAAAAGTATGCGACGGCGGAAGCTTTCGCCCCCGCCTTCCTCCGACGCGGCCCCGACGCAAGGTCGAAACCGGATCGGCTGATGAACGCTACCGAAGCGTTTGAGATCGCCTTTTTGGGCCGACTCAAAGAACTCGCGGCGACGGCCGAAGCCGCCGCCGGCAAGGAATGTGTCGGCCGTAAAAGGCTCCCACACCCCTGCTTTGGCTAGGTACTCGCCGAGTTGTCAAAGACCTGGGAATCGATCCCCGCCCGAAGGGCGTTCGCCCTTCGTTCAGGTTTCGAGTGCGTTTAGTGACGCATTGACAATAGTAGGGAGGTCGTACCCAAGTGTCAATGGTCTTGCGAAAAAAAAGTGGAAAAACCACCCGCCGGCGGCCGCGAGGGTGTGGCCGCCGCTTGTCGTCTTCCTCAGTCGTCCCGCAGCTTCTGTCAAGAACGTTGCTTGCGCTGCGGGCTGGTCGCTGCCCATTCGATGATGCGGGACTCCGCCCAGCGTCCGACGCGTGAGCCTTCCCAACCCACGAAACCAATGTGTCCACCGTGCGGTACGATCCGCACTTCGATGTTGTCCGGCGCCTTCAACTCCTCGAACGGCTCGACCGCGATGAACGGATCGTCTCGCGCCGTCATAATCAGGGTCGGCACGCCGATGCGCGGGATCAGCGAAGCCGTGGAGACGCGGCGGTAGTAATCGAGGGCGTCGGCGAAACCGCCGCGAGGGGCGGTGTAGAGGTCGTCGTACAGCCGCGTCGTCATCCGCCGAGGGAAGCGGAGCGGCGGCAGTTCAGGGAAGAATTGCTGCCGTCGCCGGGCCTCCTCCACCAGCAGTCGCGTAAAATACTGATTGTAGATCCGGTTCCGCGGCAGGGCCATCAGCGCCGCGCACCGGCCCAGATCGATGGGCGGGTTGAGCGCCGCGACCCGCTCCAGGTACGGCGCCGGATGTTCCGCCGTCTCCCCGGCCGCCTTCAGCACCAGCGCCCCGCCCAGCGAAACGCCGAGCAAGGCGATCGGCGAATCCGGACTCCAGCGGTGGACTTCCTCCAGGGCGGTTCGCACGTCGTCGGATCGGCCGGCGTGATACGCCCTGCGGGACAGGGCCAGGGCCTTGCCGGCGCCGCGCTGGTCGATCCGGACGATCCGCAAGCCATGACTCAGCAGCCGGGCGGCCATTCGCTTCATACCGGGCGATTCGGCCGAGCCGGTCAGGCCGTGAACGAGGAACACGATCCGCCCGCCCGCCCGCCAGCCCGGCGGCACGTTGTCGTATAGAACCAGGCCGTCGCCGTCCGGCAGGCGGATCACCTGTTCGCGCGTTGGCAGCGACAGAGTCGCGCCGGGCAGGATGTGACCCAGGAGGGTCTGGATGTGCGGATGGCCGAGGAGCGGCAGGGGGCGGAAATCCCGCGGGGCGCCGTTCCCGACCCCATTCGTGGGTGAGACGACGGCGTGGTCGTCTGTCCGGGGTAGCATGGCGGGCGTCATGGCGCGTCTCGGGTTTGCGTGGCGGCCGCGCGGCCGCGGCCATACAACAGCATACGAACTTCCACCATCGAGGGGAGTCGGCCGGGCGTCAACTCTATTCCCTCTCCATCCTCATTGTACGCCGTGCTGTACATGGTAAAAACCGAAAAACCGGCGCCGGCGGAATGGCGCATGCCGGCGGAATGGGAAGCGCACGACGCGACCTGGATCGCCTGGCCGCATCAGCGCGACGACTGGCCGGGCAAGTTCGGCCCCATCCCCTGGGTCTTCGCGGAGATCGTCCGCCATCTGCACCCCAGCGAGCGCGTTTGCATCCTGATCCATGACACCCGCACCGGGCGCGAGGCCCGGCGGACGCTGACGGAGTCCGGCGTCGATCCGGGCCGCGTCGAATTCGTCCGCTGTCCGACGGATCGGGGCTGGATGCGCGACTCCGCGGGCATTTTCGTGAAGGACGCCGCCGGCAGGCTCACGCTCCTCAATTGGGGATTTAACGGCTGGGCCAAGTACGACAACTGGGCGCTGGACGATAAGACGCCGGAAGGGATCGCGAAGGCCGTGCGGCTGCCGATCCGAGAACCGCATCTCGGCGACCGGCGCGTGGTGCTGGAGGGCGGCACCATCGACGTGAACGGCGAGGGACTGCTGCTCACCACGGAGGAATGTCTGCTGAGCGACGTGCAGCAGCGCAACCCCGGCATGACGCGCGAAGATTATGAACACGTCTTCATGGAAAACCTGGGCGTCCGCAAGGTGCTGTGGCTGGGCCACGGCGTCGCCGGCGACGACACGCACGGCCACGTCGATGACCTGGCGCGGTTCGTCGGCCCGCGAACCGTGGCGATCGTGACGGACGACGATCCGGGGGATGCGAACTACGAGCCGTTGCGGGAGAATTGGCGTCGCTTAAAGGAGATGACCGACCTGGAGGGCCGGCCGCTGGAAGTCGTGGCGCTGCCGATGCCGGAGCCTCTCTTCTTCGACGGCCAGCGGCTGCCGGCCAGCTACGCCAACTTCTACATCGCCAACGACCGCGTGCTCGTGCCGACGTTCAACGATCCGAATGACCGCCGGGCGCTGAACACGTTGGCCGAGCTGTTTCCGGGCGCACGGTCGTCGGGATTCACGCGGTCGATCTGGTGTGGGGGCTGGGGACGCTGCATTGTTTGACGCAGCAGCAGCCGTGCGGCGTGCCCGATCCCTGATCCGCTCACGGCTGGGTCTGCTCACAGCGACCAGTCGTCCAAAGACAGGCCGGGAATCTTCGCAAAGTCGCGGCGGTTGCGGGTCAAGAGGACGAGGTTGTTCACGTGGGCGATCGACGCGATTCTCAAATCCTGCGACCCGACGCGCAGTCGCTGGGCGCGCAACTGCTGGAACTGAGCCTCGCTGCGCGGGTCATAGGCCACCTGGGGGAACTGCTGAAAGAGTTGCAGGCTGGCCAGAAGGTTCGCATACGCCTGGATCTGCTGCGGTCCACCCGTGTGGTGAGCGAGGACGGCGAGTCGGCCGCGCAAATACTCCTGGATGGTGACCACACCGATACCCACTGCGTTGGGGGGCGCCGCGGCATGGCGCTGTCGCACTTGCGGCTGGCGATGGTCGTACAGGGTCAGATGGTCGGTGTCGAAGAGGAACTGGAGCATTGCTCGTCATACTCCCGTAGCGTGCGCTCCAGGTCCTCTTGGTGCTGGCGTTCCAACTCCTCCAGAAACTCTCGCTCCAGAGGGTCGTTCGGGTCGCGCGGCGCCGGAGGCTCCGGGCGAGGCTCGACCTGCACCAGTTGCCCCGAAGAAAGCCACTGCTCCAGGCGAAGCCGCACTTCTCGAACCGCCTCTTCCCAAGACCCGGCCGTCGCCTGCAATTCCGGCAAGCCGACCACCTCAGCGGTGTAGGTCTCCGGCGATTGTTGCCGGATGCGCACGAGTTGTCTCGATCGCTCTTGCATGGCTCGTTTTCCTCCACTGGCAGCAGCCATGCGGCGCGGAGCAGGATGGGACTCCTGCCCCACGCCGAAGACTACTTTTCCGCCGCTATTTCGCGCTGAATTCCAGCTTCGCCGTGAACAGCCGTTGCCGGTCGCCGCGGCGGGCCAGGTCTTCCATCAGCACGTCCAGACTGCGCGTGACCAGCTTGTCCTTCCAGGGAGTGCCGACGGCCGAACCGTGCGTCCAACGAACCGTCACCGGCTTGTCGAAGCGGACCATGTCCACGCCGTCGCTGTTGGCGCCCAGCCACACCGTCACCTGATCCAGGCCGGTCGTGTCCAGCAGGACCGTATTGTTCGCCAGGTCGATCCGCGCCTCCAGCCGGGCCGGGGGGTTGGCCAACGTCAGGCAGCGCTGCTGCACGTCGTCGGTCGTCAGCCAGTAGAAGCTGTCGTCCGTCGCGCGGTGCGTGACGAAGTAGGGGCCGTCCGACCCCGATCCGCCGAGCTGCTCCAGCGGGAACTCGCGCTTCTTGCCGCGCATCCAGTCGAAAATCGTCGGGACCTCGCCGCCGTACCACTCGACGCCGCGCCCCTTGTACTGGATCCACATCATCGGATATTTGTTCACCCAATCCTCGACCTGATGGCGCGTGTTCGCCTTATGCACGTCGCCGGAGCGGTCGCCGTCCACCATGTAGAACGGCAGGTATTCGGCGTTGCGGGCGTAGCGTCGGGAGAACTGGTCCGGGTAGGCGCTCATCGGCAGGACGCCGGCGAACAGGTCGGGGTGCGACAGGCCCACGTCGTAGGCCATCTCGCCCCCCACGCCCAGGCCGAACAGGAAGACGCGGTCGGAGTCCACCGCGAACCGCCGCCGCAGGTCGCGCAGCGTCTCCAATACGGTGGCGTGCTCGCGGTCGCTGTAGCCGTAGACGCCGTTCATGCCCTTGCTCCATTCCGGCGCCACCAGGATGTAGCCGTTGAGCGCGGCCGCGTCGGCCCAACGCTTGAGCATGTCTTCCGGGTCCTCGCCGGACTGGTGCAGCACGATCAGCACCGGGTAATTGCGGCTGTGGCGGTACTCCGGCGGCAGTTGCAGGAAGTACTTGACGGAAGCGCCCGTCGGGCCGGCCTTCATCTCCACGGTCTTGTCGCCGATCTTGTCGAGCGGTTCCGGCGCCGGCGGCGGCAGCAGCGGAATGAGCCGTGTGACGTCGTCCAGGGTCGCCGCGCCGCCGCTTTTTTGGTAGGAGTCCAGCAGCGAATTCCGCGCTGCACCGTCCGCGGCGAGGTATTGCAGCACGAACTGGCGGGCGTGCCAGAGGCGGACGGCCCGATCCGGCGTCGGATCGGGCAGCGCGCCCAGCCAACCCGTCACGGCCAACGACAGCAGCGGGGCCGGCCCCATCGACGGCGTGGCGCCGCTGGTGCGCTGGCGCTCCGCCTGCCTGGCCTGGCCGAGGAAGGCGTCGAGTCGCGGCAAGGCGTCCGGTTGCAGCTCGGCCAGCAGAGCGGCGGCCGCCTCGGCCAGGGCCGCGTCTTGCGGGCTGTTCCCCAGGTCCTTCGGCAGGTCGGTGAGGAAGCGCGTCACGTCGGCCGTCGCCTTGTCGGCCGTCTTGTAGATGTCGCGCAGCTCGTTGCAATTAGTGAGCGTTTTGGCATCGGCGGCCTTGTCGTCGAAGTTCGCCAGCTTCTCGCGCACCGCCTTGAATTGCCCCGCGTTGTGGATCCGCTTGATGGTTTCGAGCTGATCGCCGCATTGCAATTGACGGATCGTGGTCTGCAGCGTCGCGGCCTGCACCTTGGCGAGGTCCGCAGCGGGCTTGTCGGCGTCCAGCCGCCCCAACTCGGCCAGGGCCTCGTCGTCGAAGCCCGCCTGA
This sequence comes from uncultured Planctomycetaceae bacterium, assembly GCA_963823075.1. Classification (GTDB taxonomy): domain Bacteria; phylum Planctomycetota; class Planctomycetia; order Gemmatales; family Gemmataceae; genus UBA4732. Next base: position 176,657 of record CAWGKE010000004.1, on the reverse strand, counting down.
ATCATGAAGCGGCAGTAGTTGAGATGATGGTCGGCCCGGTCCTGCGGCTTCAACGTCAGATCGTCCGCGTAATCCGGGTGCGACGACAGCAGGCCGCGCACCACGCCAGGCCCGAATTCGCGGGTCAGGTACATGGCCAGCCACGCATAGTTCCGGGTGGCCTGGGTGTGGGCATAGTACGGCGTCAGCGCGACGAGCCGTTCGTAACGTTTCCTCTCTTTCAGCCCGGCGCGAAAGCGTATGGTGCGCTCCCATTTGTCGTCAAACGCGGTGACGTCCAGCACCTCGTCCACCGACGGAATCGGATGCGCGTCAACGGCGATGCTCGTGTTCGTGGGGGAAATCACGTCGTCGCTCGGCGCCTTGATCTCCGTGGGGGGCTGCTGGATCAGCGACGGGGAGAAGTACTGGCGCCGCGGGCCGTCGTCGAGGAAGAAGAAGCCGGTCGGCATGAAGACGACGGCCTGGCCCCCCTCGATCTCGTAGTTGCCCTCCCGGCGGACCTTGCCCTGGAGGACGAAACCGTCCTTGAGGATCATCTGGACGTAGGCGCCCTCCTTGCTGGCGCCCTCGGCGCGGGCGGCCGGCGCCGGCAGCGCGGCCAAAAGGAGGACGGCGCCGGCCATGAGGGCCGGCAGGCGGCGCGGAGAAATGGACATGGACTAGCTCCTGTCTCCGAGAAGCGCCAACTTCCCCGGCCGCGCGTCGGAGGCGGCGCGACCAAACTCTATTGTCGCTCACGCCGCCTGCCGGCGTCAAGGAATAGTTGAATCCGGAGCGGACAGGCGAGAGAATACAGATGGGCGCCCGCGGCGCCGCCCCGTTGGTCGAACCCTTGCCGCTCCCGGAGACGCTTGCCCATGCCGGTACGGTTTCGCTGCAAGTACTGCAACCAGTTGCTGGGCATCGCCCGTCGCAAGATCGGCATGGAGGTGAACTGTCCGACGTGTCACAACCCAGTGCTGGTGCCGCCGACCGACTCGCCGGACGTGGACCAGCCGGCGCCGAAGAAGGACCCGCTTTTCGAGGGCAGCGACCTTGATGCGCTCTTGCGGCCGGCCGCCGCTTCGCCGCCCGATCCGGTCAAGCCGGCCGCGCCCGGCTGGTCGCCGCCCGGTCCACCGCCGGCCGCGTTCGACGTGCAGCCTTACCCGGCGCCCGGCCCCGCGGCGCCGCCCCCGTCCGGCGTGGTCCTGTCGCCGACCCAGGCCACGCTGCTGACCGTTGGGGCGGTGTTGATCCTGGCCGTGGCCTTCGCGGCCGGGCTGCTGATCGGACGGTTCTTGCTGTAAGAGGAAAATCACGACGGCGAGCCCGCAGCGCCAAGCAAGGGCGAGCAGTCCGTCTCGCCCTCTCCAGGAACTCTCTTCGAGAATTGCGGACGTAACACAGACGTAAAGAACATTATACACGGTCGGTGCGCGTACCAACCCCCTCCCCGCGCCGCTTTCCGAGATCTGCCCGCATCGTCGTTGGGACTGCTGGCACGCCTACCGTCGGGCCGCGGTCGCGTTGGGACGCGCTCACGGCGCCGCCGGCTCCAGACGATAGCCCAACTCCGCCGCCTTCCGCGCCAGGCCCTTCACCTGGCGTAACCGATACGCCTCCTCACAGGCCCCCTGCTCCTGACGCACGTATGCCTCGCCGTACTTCAAGAGGCGGTACACCCGCTCCGCGATCTTCCGCGCCGTCGCCACCACCGCCTTGCCGCCCCCGGCCCGCGCCGCAATCCGCCGGTAGAACGCCCCCAACGCGTTCTTGGCGTGGTGGCAGCCCTGCGCCGCCAGGCGAAACGCCCGCGCCGCACGGTTGGAGCCCCGACGCACCCGCCGGCTCCTGATCTTCCCCGCCGAACCCTGGTGCTGCGGACAGAGCCCCAGCCAACTGACGAACCGCTTGACCGTCGGGAACTTGCTCAGGTCCGTGCCCAACTCGCTCAGGACCACCAAGGCCGTCGCCGCGTCGATGCCCTCGATCGCCGTCAGGTCCACCCCCGCCAGCCGGAACAGCGAACCGCGCACGTCGAAACGGGCTTCGTTCGCCGCCCGGCCCCGCTTGCGAGGCTTGGGCGGCAGGGGCCGGCCGCCGCTCTTGTCCGTGAAGGTCCCCAGGTAGGCTTCGACCTGCGCGTCGCACTCGTGCAGCCGCGCGTGGTAGCACTCGTACAACGCCAACGCCTGACGCAGCGCGAACAAGTGTTCCTCGCGCCAATTGCCCTGCAAGGCCCGCGCCAATTCCGCCTCCGTCCGCCGGCACCGCTCGTGACGCAACTTCGCCAACTCCCGAGGATCGCGTTCGCCGCGCAGGATCGCCTGGAGGATGGCCAGGCCCGTCACGCCGACCACGTCGCTGACCGCCTCGGTCAACTTGACGTTCATCTCCTCCAACGCCTTTTGCACGTGCTGGACGTGCTGGCCGGCGTAGCCGATCAGCATCTGCCGTTGCCGCAGGTAACCGCGCAGGACCACCACCTGATCCTCCGGCCGGAACGACGCGCTCAACAGCCCGTAGCTGTGCAGCCGTTGAATCCATTGGCAATCCAGCACGTCGCTCTTGGGCCGGCCGGGCGCGTGCCGCGTCTGCCGCGGATCGACCAGATAGACCGCAAAGCCGCGCCGCTCCAACAGTTCGAACAGCGGCACCCAGTAGACGCCGGTCGATTCCATCGCCACCGTGGTGACGTCGCAGGCCTGGAGCCAATCGGCGAGTGCCTCCAGGTCGGCGGTGCAGGCGCCGAAGGCGCGGACGTGGGGCGGCAGGTGGGCAGCCGGGTCGGCGGGGTCGGCGGCCACCGCCGCGGGCGGCACGGCGACGTAGTGGCGCGCCGCATGGACGTCGATGCCGGCGGCGTGCGGGTTGGTGACCCGCAGCGGCTCAGGGGAGGCGACGATACGACCGTCTTGGCGAAAGCGTGGCGTCATGGCGACCTCGGGATGAGGGTGCGGGTGGTCAACGGGCGAAGGGGCCGCGGGCGCGGGAGTGCGTAACGGAGGCAGTCTCTCCAACGGGAACACGCCGCGGCGTGTCGCCAATGCGGTCGTCGCAGACTCCCGGGACCAAGCTTGCTTTCGGGCACGAAGCGCCAAGGCACGAGCGGCCACCTCGACCCGCGGCCCCGCACCGATAGGATAGGCATTCCCGTGGCGCGCTGGACCTCGGGCCCAAGTACCGGGTTGAGGTCACCATCCCGGGGCGTCAGGGCATCCGCGCTGAGCGCGACTTCCATCCCACTCGTGGGAGCGCCAACCTCCATTGAGGCCTCGCGCCACGGCTTCTCACCCCGTTCCTGGCAGCGGTATCGCCGCGGAACGGGGTGAGGAGTTTGCTTGGCGCTGCGGGCTCGCGGGGCACGATTCCCGCTTATCTTAATGGCGTTCGTGTCTGTTCTCCTTTTTGCCGCCATGGATGAGTTCCCGATCCGCAGCCGGCGCGGCCGGCGACGCTCACCGGCCCTCATTTGCACCCATTTCCCCTCTCAATTCGGCTGCCCAGACGCCCGCGTGCAGGGTATACTCGCCGTTGTCCCGCGTCCCCGCAACGTCGAGGTGAGCCATGGCCCTATTCGCGTCCGCCTCAGCCCGGGCGCTTCAGCCATGTTGCCCATTGCTGCATATTCGCGGGTTTTTCGGGGGGAGGCGGAAGTTTGGCGCAGTGGCGCACGCCCGGAAAAATCAGGCGCACCAACGACTTACGGTGCGCCATCTGTGCGCCATGTGGCGCACGGCCCTTGCCGGTCGGCGCCGGTTGGCGCATGGACGGCCGGCCCCGGCGGGGCGCCGAAAACGGGAGGCGGCGTCGCGCTCCCAGCGCGGTTCTGCGAACCGCTTCTAAACCTTCTCCCCCGTCCCGTGGTTGTTGGCGCTGCGGAGCGCCGCCTCGATGAAGGCGACGATCTCGACCGTCACGGCCGGGTCGAGCGGCGCCTTTTTCGACGTAAACATATCCACAATCTGTTTGCACAGCTCGCGGTAGATGTACTTCGTGCCGAGCGCGAGGGGGTAGACGCCCTTTTCGGCGAAGACGACGCAGCCGTAGTCCGCCTTGCCGGAGCGGATGCCGCGCACCGTGGCGACGCGGCCGTCGGCCCACTGGCCGGTCGCCACGTCCACGTCCTTCTCGTGCGTGCAGGTGAGGCGCTGGCAGCCCGGCCCCATGAGCGTGTACAGGATCTCCACGGCGTGGATGCCGTAATGGAACATGCCGGGATTGAGGCCCTCCTTCTCCGACAGCGGCGAGGGTCCGTAGGCCACGGCGCCGAGAATCTTGCCGTGGCTGTCGTCGGCGACGAAAGCCGTCAACTCCGGGGCGTAGCGCAGCGACGAGGCGCTGAAGATCGGGACTTTGTGCTTGTCGGCCAACTCGACCATCTTGCGGGCGTCGGCGGCGGTGCAGGCGAACGGCTTATCGACGTAGCACGGCAGCCCGGCCTCCAGAAACTGCCGCGCCCGCTCCAGGTGGGCGCCGCCTTCCAGCGACTCGACCAGCACGCCATCCACCTTGCCGATCAGGTCGGCCGGCTTGTCCACGAGCGGGACGCCGAGGTTTTCCATCTCTTTCTTGTAGCCAGGAATGCGGTCGGGCGCGAGCTGCGACTCGCCGGGGCAGCCGAGCGTCACCTCGGCGCCGTCCACCCATTGCTCCTTGTCCTTGTCCTTGTGATTGATGCGCTTGGTGAATTCGACGACGTGCGAAGTGTCGAAATCGACGATGCCCAGTCGAATCATGGCGTCGGCTCCGGGAGAGTGGGGCGGCGCCGACATGGCAGCCGATGCCCGCCCGTGGGGAAAGAAGGTTCCGCACCGCTACGGCGCCGTCGCCGCACGGGCCAGGGCGTCCAGGCCGGCGGTCATGGCATTCAAGACTTCGGTCCGATCGTGAACGCCGTGACGCTCGGCCAGGTCCGCCGGCTTCGGGTACGCCAGCCATGTCCGGCCCGTCTCGTCTTCCCAGATCAGGGCGCGGAGCGGCAGGTCCACGCCGATCGTCTGGTTGCTCTGCATCAGCGGCGTCCCCACTGATGGGTTGCCGAAAATCAGCAGCACGGTCGGCCGCAGCGGAAAGCCGGCCTCGCGCGCCCCGGCGGCGTGATCGATCTTTGCGAAGAGACGGACGCCCTTGGCCGCCAGCAGCGCTTCCAGCCGCTGCACTGTTTCCGCCACGCCGTGCGCGCTGGGAACCAGCGCGAGGCCCTTCTCCGGCTCGGGGGATGGATGGCTCGTCATGATGAGGCCCTCATTGCTTGCCAGCGTCGATCTCCTCAAACGTCGGCGTGCCGATAGGATACTTTTGCCAGTCCTTGTAGTCAAAATGCCACCACTCAGCGTCGTAGACCGTGAACCCCTCCGCCTCCATCGCGCGCCGCAGCAGCTCCCGGTTCCAGCGCTGCAACGACGTGCCGCCGGGATAATCCGCGTAGGAGCGGCCGGTCATCTCGTCGTAGCCGCCGGTCATCTCCACCGGCTTGCCGGTTTTGCGATCGTACAGCGTCAGGTCCACGGCGCAGCCACGGTTGTGGTGCGACCCCAGCGACGGGTCGGCCACGAAAATGTGCGACTTCTCCGGCGTCGCCTCCCAGAACAGCTTCGTCACCGACCACGGCCGGTAGCCGTCGAACACCTTCAGGCCGTACCCTTGCTCCGCCAGCTTCTTGCTCACCCGCGCCAGCGCCTCCGCCGCCGGCTTTTGCATGAACGCCCTTGCGGATGTATATAACGGCGCCCCCAGGAAGTTGTTGTCCGTGGCGTAACGAATGTCGAGCTTGATGGAGTCGTCCAGCTTTATCAGCTCCACCAACTCCGGTTTGCGGAAGTCGCCCTTCTCTTCGGGCGGCTTCGCGTTTGCGAGTTCCTTGCGCAGCTCCTCGACCGGCCGCACCGGCTTGATCTGGAACGTCTTGCCGTCCTCGCCCTGAATCGGCCGTCGCTCGAACGGCACGCCGGCGGCCTCCGCCCGCGTCGCTCGGCCGTCCTTGCCGCGCGTGAACACAATTTTCTCTCCCAAATAGAGGCCGGACTGCGGGAACTTGTACACGTCCGGCTTCTCCTCCTCCAGCGGGTAGAGGAAGAACCACTCGATCAAGGCCCACAGTTTGCCGTCCTTTTCGAGGACGACCAGCGTGTTGTGGTCCCAGCCGTACTCGCCGATCAGGCCGGCGTACTTCTCCGGCGAGGGGGCCGGCTTCTCGACGGCGACCTTTTCATACACGGCGCCGTTGACCTTGAGCTTATCGCCGTCGCGCTCGACCTTCTGGCCGTACGCCAGCCGATCGTCCACGATCAGGCCGTCGCCCAAGGCCCGCAGCTCGACGCGGAAGCCGCCGGCGCCGGGGAAGGCGTACAGCCGGCCGTAGCGTTCCGTCAGCTCGATCGTCTTGTCGCCGGACTTGTACTTGCCGGCCAGCTTGCGGGCGTCCTCAAGCTTCGGCGCGGTCGTCTCGTCGATCTTCGGCAGGGGCTTGCCCTGCTTGACCGCCAGCATTTGCCGCAATGCAACATCGGCAATGTGCGAAGTGACGCCGTTGGCGCTGTCGCGCGACGTTACGACGACGACGCCGAGCTTGTCGTCGGGCAGCGCGTCCAGCTCCGTGGCGAAGCCGTAGACCGCGCCGCTGTGGCCGACGCGGCGATGGCCGTCGAGACTGCTCACCATGAAGCCGAGGCCGAAGGCCCGCTCGTCGCCGGGCTTGGCGTATTGCGGCTTCCACATTTGTTCCAGCGTTTCCGGTTTCACGATCACGTTGTCGCCCGCCTTGCCGCTGGCGAACAGCATGGACACGAAGCGCGACAGGTCGTTGACGGTGGTGTAGAGGCCGCCGGCCGGGTTCTCGCCGAGCGTGAACGTCGGCGCCGGGGACTCCCGGCCGTCGTAGGTCCACATCAGCGCCTTCGCCAGGTTCTTCGTCACCGCGGGGTCCGCCTCCAGGCTGCTATGCTTCATGCCCAGCGGGTCGAGGATCGTCCGGTAGACGTAGCGCGGGTAGGCTTGCCCCTGCGTCTGCTCCAGCACGAAGCCGACCACGGCGAGGCCGGCATTGCTGTATTTGAGATGGCTTTCCGGGGCGTAAACCAGCTCTGTGGCATTGAGGCTCTTCACGGTGCGTTCCAGCGACGGCTCGTCGGGGTCGAAGTAGTTGCCGATCGGCGGCTCGCGCACCAGGCCGGCCCGGTGGCACATCAGCTGGCGGAGCGTGATCGGCGTGTCGAACGGGTTGACCGGCCTGAAGTCCGGTAAGACGCGCGTGATGGGGGCGTCGAGGTCGAGGGCGCCGCGCTCGACGAGCTGCATCACGGCCAGATCGGTGAACAGCTTCGACACCGAGCCGACGCGGTAAACGGTGTCGGACGTGGCCGCCGTCTTGGCTTGTGAGTCCGCGAAGCCGTAGCCGCGCGCCCAGACGACGGTCTGATCGTCCACCAGGGCGATCGACAGGGCGGGCAGGTCCTTGGCTTCCACCTCGTGCTGGATGAAGGCATCGAGTCTTTTCACGGCGTCCTCATAGGTCTTGGCGGGCGGCGTGTCGGCGGCCTGGGCGGCCAGCGCCGGCGAGCGCCAGAGGGATCGCCAGGGATGCGATGCGACGCATGGAGGATCTCCATAAGGGAAGAACGCCGTTGCGGGACGTTCTTCATCCCGCCGGACGTCGATCATGGTCCCACGCGGCGGCCTCGGAATCAAGGGGGCGCTGGTTATGCGTTCGCGGTACAATCGTCATCATTCAAGTAAGGGCGGGGTTACCCCGCCCCTACCCCCGTTTCCAGAAAGGGCCGTCCATGAGCCGTCTTCTCCTCGGTTCGTTCCTGTTGGCCGCCCTGCCCCCCGCCGCCGGCGCGGACGACGGCGCCCCCAAGCGCACGCCCAAGGAGGCGTTGCACGCCTTCAACGACCTGATCGGTTCCTGGCGGGCCTCCGGCGAGCCGTTCGGCACGCGCGAAGAGAAGCAGAAGGGCTTCTGGCAAGAAAGCATCGCCTGGCAGTGGCAGTTCAAGGGCGACGACGCCTGGCTGCAAGCGACCTTCGACAAGGGCAAGTATTTCACCGCGGCGGAGCTGCGCTATCTCCCCGACGACGACCGTTACCAGCTCACCCTGCACACCGCGGCCAAGGAAGACCTGACATTCAAGGGAGCGCTGGAGGACCACCGCCTGACCGTGGAACGCACCGACGACAAGAGCGGCGAGACGCAGCGGCTGGTGGTCAGCCTGCTGCACGCCAACCGCTACCTGTACCGTTACGACGTGAAGCCGGCGGACCACACGACGTTCACCCAGGTCTATCAGGTCGGCGCCACCAAGGAGGGCGGGTCGTTCGCCAGCGTCGATGACGGGCCGGAGTGCGTCGTCAGCGGCGGCCACGGCGTGATGAACACCGTCTACAAGGGCAAAACCTACTATTTCTGCTGCACCGGCTGCCGCGACGCCTTCAACGACAACCCGGAGAAGTACATCAAGGAGTTCGCGGAGCGCAAGGCCAAGGAGAAGGAAGAGGACAAATAGAATCCGCGTTTTTTCTCCGGCGCGATTTGCCCGCGGTCGAAACGCGCCCTAGAGTTGGGCAGCAAACGAGGCCGTCAGTCTTGGTGACGACCATCGGGGGCGGACCAAGGCGTCCCGCCCGGATCACAACGCCTTTCATCCTCGAAAGGGCAAACCCAGCGAAAGCTGGCGACGCAAAGCTATGGGCCGCTGGCGACCGGGCAACCGGGACGCCGTGGTCGCCAGGCTGCCGAAGGGACGAAACGAGCGAAGAGCCCGTCCGTCCCGCGACTCACGGCGACAGGATGCCGCACGGAGTCGTACCCATGATCCGGGGCCGGAAGCAATTCCGGTACGTCGCGGCCCGCCCCGCTCTTTTTTCTTCCTTTCCCGACTGCTCATCTCCAGGTTATGGCGAGAACTCACCCCGGCCCCTCCGTCTGGAATCCGTCATCGCCATCGTGCGGCGGCAATTCGGCGTGCGGCGCCGGGCCGTCGAACTCGTTCGCCACCGCCGGGCGAGACGCCTTGCCCATGCGGTCGGTGAACCACTGGATCACATAGAAGAACACCGGCGTCAGGAAAATGCCGAACAGCGTCACGCCCAGCATTCCGGCGAACACCGCCGTCCCCAGCGCTCGCCGCATCTCCGCCCCGGCCCCCTCCGATATCACCAGCGGCACCACGCCGATGATAAAGGCGAACGAGGTCATCAAAATCGGCCGCAGCCGCAGCTGCACCGCCTCCAGCGTCGCCTGCCGCCGGTCGGCGCCTTCCTCGCGCCGCGCCTTCGCAAATTCGACAATCAGGATCGCGTTCTTGCACGCCAGCCCCACCAGCACGATGAAGCCGATCTGCGTGAAGATGTTCATGTCCATCCGCGCCATGACCACTCCAGCGATGGCGCACAACAGGCACATCGGCACGACGAGGATGACGGCCAGCGGCAGCGACCAGCTCTCGTACTGCGCCGCCAGCACCAGGAACACCAGCACCACGGCCAGCACGAACACGTACAGGGCCGTGTCGCCGGTCTGGTTCTGGAGGTACGCCAGCTCCGTCCATTCGGGCCGCATCGTCTTGGGCAGATCGCTCTTCGCCGCCGCCATCAGGCGCTCGATGGCCTGGCCGGAACTCGTCCCCTCCGCGGCGTCGGCGTTGACCGCCGCCGACGGGTACATGTTGTAGCGCATCACCAGCACCGGGCCGCTCGTCAACTGCCAGCGGGCGAAGTCCGCCAGCGGCACCATGCCGCCCTGGCTGTTGCGCACCTTGAGCTGTTTGATGGCCTCCGGGCCTTGCCGGAAGGCCTTGTAGGCCTGAACGTTCACCTGCCAGGTGCGGCCGAACTGGTTGAAGTCGTTGATGTAGTACGGCCCCAGGTTGGACTCCAGCGTCGAGCGCACGTCGTCGATCGACACGCCGCGGTCCTTGGCCTGCACGCGGTCGATCACCAGCTCCAGCCACGGCGTATCGGCCCGGTAACTGGTGAACAGGCCCTTGAGCCGTCTGTCGGCCCGCGCCGTGTTCACCACTTTGTCCGCGTTGGATTGCAGAGCGTGCATGGCCTGCGGCCGGTTGTCGCCGCCGCGCTCCTCCAAAATGATCTTGAATCCGCCGGCCGTGCCCAGGCCCTCCACCGGCGGCGCCCCGAAGATGTTCACCGTCGCCTCGGGCGCCTTCCGCCGCAGTTCCTCTTGCAGCGACGCGGCGATGGCGTCGGCCGACAGCGTCGCGTCGCGCCGCTCGTCGAAATCGTCCAGCATCAGATAAAGCGCGCCGTAATTCGGCGCGTTCGCGTTCAGCAGGATCGACTGCCCCGAAATGGCGACCGTGTTCTTGACGCCCTTGCGGCCGCGAGCGATCTCCTCGATCTTATGCACCACCGCTTCGGTGCGCCCCACCGCTGCGGCGTCGGGCAGCTGCACGTTGACCAGCAAATAGCCCTTGTCCTGCGCCGGGATGAAGCCGGTCGGCGTGTGGGTGAAGCCGTACCACGTCAGGAACAGCAGGCCGCCGTACAGCAGCAGCACGACGACGCTGACCCGCAGCAGGCCGGACACCACTCGCGTGTAGGCGGTGGTCGAGGCGTCGAAGCCGCGGTTGAACTGGCGGAACGACCAGCCCAGGAAGGCGTTGATCGGCCGCGACAGCAGCACGCCCAACGGCAGCGCCGCCGACGCCCCGACGACAATGGGGAGCCACAGGATCAGGGCGTCGCGCAGCTCCGGCGCGAGGCCCAGGTGGAGCGCCGCCAGCGCCGGCTTGGCCCAATGCAGCCCGATCTTATGGCCGAGCCACGCCCCCAGCGGCGGGTAGACGAACCACGGCAGCGGCTCGAATTGCCCCTTCTCGCGCCGCTTCAGCAAGAGGGCCGCCAGGGCCGGGCTGAGCGTCAGCGAGTTGAAGGCCGAGAGGATCGTCGAGACGGCGATGGTCAGCGCGAACTGGCGGAAGAACTGGCCGACGATGCCGGGGATGAAGGCGCACGGCACGAACACCGCCGACAGCACCAGGCCGATCGCCACCACGGGGCCGGACACCTGCTGCATGGCCTTGATCGTGGCGTCGCGCGGCCCCAGGCCGTGCTCGATGTGGTGCTCGACGGCCTCGACGACGACGATGGCGTCGTCCACGACGATGCCGATGGCCAGCACCAGACCGAACAGCGTCAGGTTGTTCAGGCTGAAGCCCATCAGCGCCATGACGGCGAAGGTGCCGACGACGGCCACCGGCACGGCCACCAGCGGGATCAGCGACGACCGCCAGTTCTGCAAGAAGACCAGCACCACCACGGCCACCAGCAGCACGGCGTCAAACAGCGTCTCGAACACCTCGCCGATGGATTGGTTGATGAACGGCGTGGTGTCGTAGACGACCTTGGCGGCAATTCCGGGAGGGAAATAGTCTTTTAATTCGTTGATGCGGTCCTTGACGCGCCGGGCGACTTCGAGGGCGTTGGAGCCGGGCAGCTGGTAGACCGACAGGGCCACCGACGGCTGGCCGTTGAGCGTGCAGGTCTGGTCGGACGATTGGGCCTGCAATTCGACCTCGGCCACGTCGCGCATGTAAACGATGGCGCCGTTGTTCGACTTGACGACGATGTCCTCGAACTGCTCGACGCTTTCCAGCCGGCCGAGCGTCGTCATGGTGTACTGGAACACCTGGCCGCTCGGCGTCGGCGGCTGGCCGATCTGGCCGGCCGCCACCTGGATGTTCTGGGCGTTGACGGCCGCGATCACGTCGGCGGCGTTGAGTCCCTTGGCCGCCAGCTTCTGCGGGTCCAGCCATAGTCTCATGCTATAATCGCGCTGGCCAAGGTAGGTCACGTCGCCGACGCCCTGCAACCGCGACAGCTCATCGCGGATCTGAATCGTGGCGAAATTGCTGAGGTAGAGATTGTCGCGGCTGCCGTCGGGCGAGTAAAGGTTGACGATGAGCAGCACGTTGGGCGATTTCTTCTTGACGGAGATGCCGCGGCGCTGAACCAGCAACGGCAGCACCGGCTGGGCCAGCGAGACGCGGTTCTGGACGAGGACCTGGCTGATGTTGAGGTCGGCGCCCGGCTGGAAGGTGACGGTCAGCGTGTAGGCGCCGTCGTTGGTGCATTGCGAGGACATGTACATCATGCTCTCGACGCCGTTGACCTGCTGCTCGATGGGCGCGGCGACGGTGTCGGCGACGACGCGGGCGTTGGCGCCGGGGTAGAACGCCGACACCTCGACGGTCGGCGGCGCGATCTCCGGGTACTGCGCTACCGGCAGCGTCACCAAGGCGATGCCGCCGCCCAGCGTGACGAAGATGGACAGCACCGAGGCGAAGATCGGCCGGTCGATGAAAAAGCGCGAAAACACAGCGGTAAAGCCTCACTTCGACAGAATGCGGTCGGGATCGTCGTCCGGCGCGTCCTTGCGGCCGTTGGGCCGGGCGTGGCCGTTGCCGGCCGTTCCGTTTTCGGCGTGGCCGGCCGAGTCCACGCGAACGACCTTGCCCGGCGCCGGCCGGCCGTGGCCGTTGGACAACGGCGGCGCGGCCGGGCGGGGCGCGAGCGGCCGGTGCCACAACCGGCCGATCTCCGCATGCGCCGCCCGCAGCAGCCGTCGCGTGCCGCCCCAGGTGCATGCGCCGATGAGCTGGAACACCGGCTGTTCCGCGATCCCCTCAATGACGTAGAAGAACACCGGCGTCAGGAAAATGCCGAACAGCGTCACTCCCAGCATCCCGCTGAAGACGGCCAGGCCCAGCGCCCGCCGCATCTCCGCCCCGGCGCCGACCGCGATCATCAGCGGCACGACGCCGAGGATGAACGCGAACGAGGTCATCAGGATCGGCCGCAGCCGCAGTTTCACTGCGGCCAGCGTGGCGTCGCGCCGCGACAGGCCGGACTCGCGCTTGTGCTTGGCGAATTCGACAATCAGGATCGCGTTCTTGCTGGCCAGGCCGACCAGCACCACGAAGCCGATCTGCGTGAAGATGTTGATGTCCGAGTGCGAGGCCGGGACGTGGAGGAGGTCGGCCAGCCAGTCCCAGTGGGTGAGCGCCACGCCGGTCAGCGAGCCGAGAATGCACATCGGCACGACGAGGATAACGGCCAGCGGCAGCGCCCAGCTCTCGTATTGCGCCGCCAGCACCAGGAACACGAACGCCACCGCCAGCGGAAAAATCAGGTTGTTCCAGACATTTTTGGCGGCGTCCACCTGGATGAAGTTGATCTCGGTCCACTCGTAACTCATGCCCTGCGGCAAGGTCTGGCGGGCCAGCTTTTCCATCTCGATGATGCCTTCGCCGGAGCTGACGCCGGGCTTCGTGTTGCCGACGATGGGGGCCGAGGGGTACATGTTATAGCGCATCAGGATCAGCGGGCCGGGCTTGCGGTACACCTTGAGCACGTCGCCGAGCGGGACCATGCCGCCGCCGGCGTTGCGCACCCGGAGCCGCTTGACCGCGGCCAGGTCGTTGCGGAACGCCCCCTCGGCCTGGACGACCACCTGCCAGGTGCGGCCGAACTCGTTGAAGTCGTTGACGTAATAGGAACCGAGGTAGACCTGCAATGTGGTGAATACGTCGCCGGGGTTGACGCCCATCGTCTGGCACTGTTTGCGATCCAGCTCGACGTACAGCTGCGGCGAGTCGGCGCGGAACACCGTGAGCAGGCCGGACAGCTTCGGGTCTTTTCGGGCCGTGTCGATGAGCCGGTTGGTCTGGGTTTGCAGGTTCAGGAGGTCGCCGTTGCCACTGCGGTCCTCGACGATGAACTTGAAGCCGCCCGACGATCCCAGGCCGGCCACCGCCGGCGGCCCGAGGATGGTGACGATCGCCCCCGGAACGTCCTTGGCGATTTGCTTGCGCAGGTCGGCGGCGATGTTGTCGCTGTAGAGCGCCGGGTCGTGGCGCTTGTCGAAGGCGTCGAGCGTGATGAACAGGTTGCCGAAATTGGAGCCGTTGGCGCCGAGCGAGAACGACTGGCCGCCGACCGAGAGCGTGTGGATGACGCCGCGCGTGTGGCGCAAATGTCAGTGACGCGATCGACGACGGCCTGCGTCCGCTCCAGCGAGGCGGAGTCGGGCAGCTGGATGGCCGCGTACAGCTTGCTTTGATCCATGACCGGGATGTAGCCGGTCGGCAGTTGGACCGAGGTCCACCAGGTCAGCACCAGCAGGCCGCCGTAAACCAGCAGCACAAGAGCGCTGCCGCGCAGGGCCAGGCCGACCACGCGCGTGTACAGGCCGGTGCAGCGGCGGAAGACGCCGTTGAACAGGCGGAAGAACCAGCCCAGCAGCAGATCCAGCGCCCGGCCGACGAAGTCCTTGCGGGCGGATCGTCCTTGCAGCAGGAGGGCCGCCAGCGCCGGGCTGAGCGTCAGCGAATTGAACGCGGACAGGACGGTCGAGACGGCGATGGTCAGCGCGAACTGGCGGAAGAACTGGCCGGTGACGCCGCTGATGAAGGCGCACGGCACGAACACCGCCGACAGCACCAGGCCCACGGCCATCACCGGGCCGGACACTTCGCGCATCGCCTGGCTCGCCGCCTGTTTCGGCGTCATCCCCTCTTCAATGTGATGTTCGACCGCCTCGACGACGACGATGGCGTCGTCCACCACGATGCCGATGGCCAGCACCAGGCCGAACAGGGTCAGGTTGTTCAGGCTGAAGCCGATAGCCGCCATGGCCGCGAACGTGCCGATAATGGCGACCGGCACGGCCGCCAGCGGGATCAGCGTCGAGCGCCAGTTCTGCAAGAAGATCAGCACCACGATCGCCACCAGGATCACGGCTTCGATCAGGGTGTGGAGGACGCCGTAGATCGATTCGCGGATAAACGGAGTGGTGTCGTAGGCGATCTGGTAATCGACGCCCTGGGGGAAGTTCTCCTTCAGCTCGTCCATCCGGGCGCGGACGTTGTCGGCGGTCTGGAGGGCGTTGGCGTAGGGCAGCTGCCAGATGGCGAGGCTGGCGCAAGCGTGGCCGTCGATCCTGCTGGTGACGTCTTTGTTGCGGGCGCCGAGCTCGACGCGGCCCACGTCGCGGATATGGACCTTGCGGCCGTCGGCGCCGGTCTTCAGAACGATGTCCGCGAACTGCGCCGGCTCGGACAGGCGGCCGCGCGTGTGGACGGTGAACTCGAACGGCACGCCGGCGGCGCTAGGCGGCTGGCCGACCTCGCCGGCGGCGACTTGCATGTTCTGCTCGCGGACGGCGGCGATCACGTCGCCGGCGGTCAGGTTGCGCGCGGCCAGCCGATCGGGATCGACCCAGACGCGCATGCTGTAATCCTGCTGGCCGAAGATGCGCACGTCGCCGACGCCGTCCACGCGGGCCACCTCATTCAGGAGGTGAATGGTCGCGTAATTGCTGACGTACTTCTGGTCGTAGCGGTCGTTGGGCGAGTAGATGCTGACGATGAGGAGGATGTCGGGGTTGCGCTTCTTCGTGGTGACGCCCGTCTGCTTGACCACGTCGGGCAGCTGCGGCAGGGCGAGGTTGACCCGGTTCTGCACCAGCACCTGGGCGAAATTGAGATCGACGCCGGGCTTGAAGGTGACGGTCAAGTTGTAGGAGCCGTCGTTGGCCGACGACGACGACATGTAGATCATGTCCTCGACGCCGTTGACCTGCTGCTCAATGGGGGCGGCCACGGACTCGGCCACGACCTGGGGGCTGGCGCCGGGGTAGGTGCAGGAGACGATGATGCTGGGCGGCGTGATTTGCGGGTACTGCGCCAGCGGAAGGTTAAAGAGCGCAACGCCTCCCGCCAGGGTGATGACGATCGACAACACCGTGGCGAAGATCGGTCGGTCGATGAAAAAGCGCGAGAACACATCCGTTGTCCAAGGAGGCGGGAGTCCGGAGTCAGGATCTCTGACGATATCGGGTCAGGCAGGCGGGATTCAGTCAGCGGGCTTCTTCTCTGACCCCTGACCCCTGACCCCTGACCCCTCTTCTTCTGCTTGCGGCATGTCCACCACCGTGGCGTTGATCTTGACCGGCTTCGGCTTGCCGGTCTTCTCGTCCAGAACGGGGTGGATGCGCTGAAGTCCGTCCACGACGACGCGGGTGTCTTTCGTCAGGGCCGGGTAGCCCTTCGCCGCCGTGACGGCGATGCGGCCGCGCGTCTTCGAGCCGACGTCCACGCGGGTGTATTCGGCCTCGTTTTTGTCGTTGACGGTGTAGAGGTACTGGAAGCCCTGATCGGAGCCGAGCGCGGCCTCGGAGACGAGCAGCGCCTCGTGAGGGGCGCCCTTGTCCATGCGGACGCGAACGAACAGGCCTGGTTCCAGGTCCTTGCGGTCGTTGTCGAACGTCCCCCACATGCGGACGGTGCCGGTGGCGGCGTCGATCTTGTTATCGACGATGGCCAGGCCGCCGGGGTGGTCGAACGTCTCGGGGTTTTCGTCGTCGTTGGCCAGGCTGAGCATGAGGTGCAGGTTCTTCACCGCCTCGTCGGAAACCTTGCCCTGCGGGAGGAAGCCGGGTTTGTACTTGTCCTGCTTGCTGACGACGAGGTCCAGCATGGTCCGTTCGTCCACGTCGAAGTAGGCGTACATCTTCGGCTGGAGCTGGACGAGCGAGGCCAGGACGGTGCTGTCGGCGATGACGTCGTTGTTGAGATCGACGCTGAGGCGGCTGATGCGTCCACTGTATTCGGCCTTGATGTGGCAGTAATCGACGTTGGTCTGTGCGGTCTTGAGGGCGGCCAGTGCGGCCTTGTGCGTCTCGCGGGCGGCGTTGAGCGCGGCCTGGGCCTCATCGACGGCGTCGCGGTCCTGGATGGCGATCGCCTCCGGCGTGGCGCTGGGCGACGCCAGGTCGCGCTTGTAGGTGTCCTGCACGCTTTGGAGATGGGTGAGCGCCTGCTTGGCCTGGGCGTCGGCCTGGTTGGCGGTCGCCTGGGCCTGGTCGCGGGCTGCGTCGTATGGGGTCGAGTCGATGTCGAAGAGGGGGGCGCCCTCCTGCACGTCCTCGCCTTCCTTGAAATAGATCTTCTTGAGGTATCCGGTAACGCGGGCTTTGATGTCCACGTAGTGCATCGTCTGCGTGCGGCCCGTGAACACTTCGCTGTCGTTGACCTTGCCGGAGAAGAGGGTGCTGACCTCCACGTCGGGATCCTTCTGCTGGCTCTGCGGCGCCTCGCCCTGGCAGCCGAGGCCGGCGCCCCCCGCCAAAACGATCCCGGCGGCCCACGTCCGCCACGAAAACCACGACCGATGGTGCGCTCCCGCCGTTGGGTTCAGGGGCCGGCTATTCATGGGATATTCCACACCCCGTCATTGAGGATTCGCTCGGCAGCGGACTGACCAGTCAGTACCGTTATCATGCAGGGGGGCGCGCGTCGTGTCAAGCGGAAACAGCCAAGCGGCGCGCCGTCGCCTGCGCGACGCGCGGCTCGGCGCCGCCTACTGCTTCGCCAGCTCCGCCAGCAAGGATTGGAACGACTGATCGCCCAGCAGGGGCCAGGTCCGGGTCGGTCTTCAGGGCGACCGCGTCCTTGTAACCCGCGGCGACGGCGGCGCGCAAGGCGCGAACCGCATGGTCCGTATACCGTTGTTTCGCCGCGCCGTCGCCGGCCGCCGCGGCGCACGCGGCATAGCAACGGGCTGCCGCGATCTGAAGCGCCACGTTCTTGGGACCGAGCTTGCTCAGGTCGTCGGCCTTCTGCGCCGCCTCGGCGTCCTTGCCGCAGTGGGCTAGCGTCCGCATCCAGGCGGCCTGCCAGGTCAGGTTGCTCGGCTCGATGGCGAGCAGCTCCTGGGGAATCCGCAGCGCCGCCTCGTAGGGGCCCGCGCCGCTTCCGACTCGCCCTTGCGCGCGGCGACGGCCGCCAGCCGCCCGTCGGTCGCCGCCGTCAGCAGCTGATAATCGGTCTCCTCCGGCGCGCTCTCCAGAGCTGGACGCAGATATTCAAGAGATGTCCGGTAGCTATACTCCGCGTCCGCGGCCGTCCCCAGCCGCAGCGCCGCGTCGCCCTTCCGGCCGTACACCTCGGCCAGGTCGCCCTTGTACTAAGCAGGTACGCAAAAGTAATTTGACACCCGGTTTATTGGTATCCTCTCGGGTAGAGGGGGAAGCACCATGGATCGACTCCATCTGACATCCTGGCAACGGCGGCGATTGCGGCGACAGCTGCGGGAGGCCTGCGACGTTCGCCTCTTCCGCCGCACTCTGGCCGTTCTCGAATTCGACCAAGGCCGGTCTGCCGCCGACATCGCCCGGATGCTCGGCGTGACCCGCCAGACGGTCCACAACTGGCTGGCCGCCTTCGCCACGACGCCTCCGCCCGATACTCTTGCGGAGGGCGAACGCCCCGGGCGACCCCGACTGCTGGACGAGGACGACCTGGAACTGCTGGAGTCGCTGCTGGACTGCTCCCCCCCGGACGTCGGCTTCCCCCACGTAAGCTGGACGGCGCCGCTGCTCCGCGAGGCCCTGGTCGTCGCCACGAGATGACGGTTCCCGAAGTGCGGGCGCTGCTGACGCATCTGTTGGAGGTGCGCGTGTGGGACGACGACGAAATCCTGGCGTGGTCGGAGTGGCGGCGCGAACGCAACCGCAGGGCCGCCGACAGTCATCGCAAGCGGCGACGCGCCGAACAGCGACCGCCGCGAAGTAAAGAATGACGATAGGTTCAGCGACGCGGAACAAGGCGGGCGAGGGTGAGTTTACGTCATTGGCAACGATGGCTGGATGGTTTCCTCAACCGCGGCCAGCGGACTATGCGGAGGCGGCCGGCCGGACCTTCGCTGCGGCTGGAGGCCCTGGAAGATCGATCGCTCCTCAGCGCCGGCCGAACCTGCTTTGCCCCTTATTACGATCTCCAATCCACCGCTGCCGCGCTGGGGCGCTACGACGCCAACGGCGCCCCGGAGGCGGGTTTCGGCACGAACGGCCGGGAGCTGGTGAACTACCAAGGCCCCAGCCAGGGCTTCGCCTCGGGCGTCGTCGTGCAGCCAGACGGCAAGGTGGTGGTCGCAATCCACCTCGACCGGCCAGGCCGTGGCTTACGGCGTGTTCAGCGACGGCTCGGTTTGGGAGCAGAACCCGGCCTTCGGCGCGGTCGGACTCGACACCGGCTGGCAGGAGCTGTCAGGGACGGGCGGGGCGCCGGCGTCGTTCCTCAGCGTGACGGCCGGCGGCCCCGACAAGGTCTTCGCCATCGCCGAGGACCATACGCTGTGGGAACACAGCCCTTCCGGTTGGGTGCAGCTGTCTATCGGCTCGTTTGCGAACCTCAGCGCCCGGCAGCCCGCGTCCGGGGCCGACGAGGTGTTCGGGACGCTGACCGACGGCTCGCTCTGGGAGCTTTCCAACGGCAGCGGCGCCGGCCCGATGTGGCAAGAGCTGCTTCCCGGCGGCGTGGCTTCCAGCTCGGCCCCCTGACGGCTTGACCCGACCCTGGCTTCGTCGATCCGGCGGCGTCCGATAGAATGGGGAGAGAAGGTCCCGCGGACCAAAGCCTCTTTCTCTATCGGATGATCGCATGAAGATTGTGCAATATCCCCATCCCGCATTGCGTCGGCCGGCGCAGCCGTTGACCGCCATCGACAAGTCGGTGCGGATGCAAGCCGAAGCGATGCTCGAATTGATGTACGCTCACAAGGGCCTCGGCCTGGCCGCCAATCAGGTCGCCTTGCCCTACCAGATGCTCGTGCTGAACTTCACCGGCGACCCGCAGCAGCGCGACAAGGAGGGCGTCTTCCTCAATCCCGTCGTCCTCGAACGCAAGGGCACGATCGAGGACGACGAGGGCTGTCTGAGCTTCCCCGGCCTGTTCGCCAAGGTCCGCCGGGCCAAGAACGTCAAGGTGGAGGCCTACAACCTCCAGGGCCAGAAGCTGGAAATCACCGCCACTGACCTCGCCGCCCGCGCCTGGCAGCACGAGGTCGATCACCTGCACGGCGTCCTGTTCATCGACAAGCTCGGCCCCATCGGCAAGCTGGCGGTGCGTAATCCACTGAAGGAATTCGAGCGCGACTACGCCCGCGCCGAGGAGCGCGGCGAGATTCCGTCGAACGCCGAGATCGAGAAGATGCTGGCGGCGCTGGCGGCGTAGCGAGCATTCTCTGCCAGCCCGAAGCGCCAGCAAGGGCGGATTGTAAACTTATGCGAATCGTAATGATGGGAACCGGCCTCTTCGCCGAACCGACGTTCGAGGCCTTGCTGGGCAGCCTGCATGAAGTGGTCGGTCTGGTGACTCAGCCCAACCGCGATCGCGGCCAGCTGCGGGCTTCCACGCGCCAGACCGGCCGCGGCATGAAGGAAATCGCCGTGGCCGCGGGCGTCCCTGTCTTCCAGCCCGACAGCGTTAATACGCCGGAAGGGGTCGCTCAACTCCGTGAATTCCGGCCGGACCTGCTGGTCGTCGCCGCCTACGGTCAGATCCTGTCGCGCGAGGCGCTGTCCGTGCCGCCCAGCGGCGGAATCAACGTCCACGCCTCGCTGTTACCGAAGTACCGCGGGGCGGCCCCCATCGCCTGGGCCATCCATCACGGCGAGACGCAAACCGGCGTCACGATCATCCGCATGTCCACGGCCCTGGACGCCGGCGACATGCTGGCTCAAGAAGCGGTCGATATCGGCCCGGACGAGACGGCCGGCGCGGTCGAGGCGCGGCTGGCGCCGATCGGGGCGCGGCTGGCGCTGGCGGTGATCGAGCAAATGGGGGCGGGGACGACGCAGGGCCGCAAACAGGACGCGGCCCTGGTCACCAAGGCGCCGAAGCTGACGAAGGAACACGGGGCCGTCGATTGGCACAGGCCGGGCCGTGACGTGTGCAACCACATCCGCGCCATGCAGCCGTGGCCGACGGCGTACACCTTCTGGCATCGGCTCGGGCAGAACCCGCTGCGCCTGATCCTGCTCCGGGCGTCGTGGCGGCCGGCGGGGCCGGGGGAAGAAGCGGCGCCGGGCATGATCCTCGGGGAGGAGGGCGACCTGTCGAAGCTGGGCGTCATGGCCGGCGAGGGGACGGTGGTGGAGGTGCGGGAATTGCAGCCCGACGGCAAGCGGCGCATGGCGGCGGCGGATTTCCTGCGCGGCCGACGGCCGCAGCCGGGTGATTACCTCGGGCCGGTGCCGGAGTGAACCATTGTCAACGAGCGAACCGGGTCGCGTCTTGAGCGCCGGCCCCGCGACCGCCATAATCGTCGGGGCAACGTCGCCCGCCGGAAACCATCGCCATGCGCATCACGCTGACCGTCACTGAGGGGCCGCATCAGGGCCAGGTCTTCGTCTTCGACGGCCACGACACCTTCCTCGTCGGCCGGTCGAAGCGCGCCCACTTCCGCCTGCCGAGCAAGGACCGCTATTTCTCGCGCATCCATTTCCTTGTGGAACTCAATCCGCCGCACTGCCGCCTGATGGACATGAGCAGCAGCAACGGCACCTACGTCAACGGCCAGCGGGTCGAGCGCAGCGACCTGCGCGACGGCGACACCATCCGCGCCGGCCAGACCGTGCTTCAGGTGGCCGTCGCCGCGCCGGCCGTCGCGCCGGCCGTCGTCTCTGCGGCCCCGCCAGCCCCGGCCGTCGCTCCGCCCCCTGCGCTCGCGTTGCCCGCCGAGTGCGCGGGCTGCGGCGCCGCGCTGACGGAAGCCGACGACATCGGCCTGTGCCCGGCCTGCCAGGTCGAGAGCCGGACCATGCGCCAGGCCGTCGCCGGCTATCACATCGTCCGCGAGCTGGGCCGCGGCGCCATGGGCCTCGTCTACTTGGCGGTGTGCCGCGCCGACTGCCGGCCGGTCGCCCTCAAGACCATCATCCCCGCCGCTGGTGGAAACGAAACCCAGATCCTGCGCTTCCTGCGCGAGGCCAACATCCTGCGCGAGCTGGAGCATCCCCACATCGTGGCCTTCCGCGACATGGGAGAGTCCAATGGGCTGCTTTACTTCGCCATGGATTACGTCCGCGGCAAGGACGCCTTCCAGCTGCTCAAGAAGCAGGGGCCGTTTGACGTGCGCCGGGCCGCCGGCCTGATCGTCCAGCTGCTCGACGCCCTGGCCTTCGCCCACGCCCGCGGCTTCGTCCACCGCGACGTCAAACCGTCCAACCTGCTCGTCGCCGAACAGGACGGCGCCGAGCGGCTGATGGTGGCCGACTTCGGCCTGGCCAAGGTCTACCAGGCGTCGAACCTGTGCGGCCTGACGATGACCGGCGACGTGGGCGGCACCATCCCGTTCATGGCCCCGGAGCAGATCACGGAGTACCGCACGGCTCGGCCGCCGGTGGACCAGTATTCGGCCGCGGCGTCGCTGTACAACCTGCTGACCGGGTTCTACGTCTATGATTTCCCGTCGTCGTTCCAGGAGCAGCTGCTGACTGTCCTCAACGAGTCGCCCGTGCCGATCGGCAAACGGCGGCCGGACCTGCCGAAGGCGCTGGCGGCCGTCGTCCACCGCGGCCTGGCGCGGGAGCCGGCCGCGCGATTCCCCGACGCCGGGGCGATGCGCGACGCCCTGCGGAAGTTCGCATGAACCTCATGCGACGAGACCTCGACGCGCTGGGGGCGGAAGACTTCGACCTGCTGGTGATTGGCGGCGGGATCACCGGGGCCGGGGCGGCCCTCGACGCGGCGCTGCGCGGCCTGCGCGTCGCCCTGATCGACAAGGGAGATTTCGCCTCCGGCACAAGCAGTGTGTCGTCAAAGCTGATCCACGGTGGGCTACGCTACCTCGAACACGGCGACTTCTTCCTCGTCTACGAGGCGCTGCACGAGCGGCGCCGGCTTCTCCGCAACGCCCCGCACCTGGTCCGGCCGCTGCGCTTCGTCCTGCCGTTCTACACCGACGCCCGCGTGCCGCCGTGGGAGCAGCGAATCGGCCTGCTGCTGTATGACCTCCTGGCCGGCGGCAGCGGCATCCGCCGCAGTCGGGGGTATCCTCTGGCGCGGCTCCATCGAGACTTTCCCGGCCTGCAAAGGGGGGGCTGCGGGGCGGCGCCGAGTTCTTCGACGCCCAGATGGACGACGCCCGCCTGTGCATCGAGGTGGTGCGCACGGCGGTGCTGCAAGGCGCCGTCGCGGCGAACTACGTCGAGGCGATTGCCTTCGAGAAGGAGGCCGGCCTGGTGCGCGGCGTGCGGGCGCTGGACCGGCTGGGCGGCCGCGAGGTGCGCATCCGCGCCCGGCAGACGCTGAACGCGGCCGGGCCGTGGGGCGACGCGGTGCGAAAGCTGGCGGGCGACGCCGCCGGCCCGTCGCTGCGGCCGACCAAGGGCGTCCATCTCGTGGCCCCCGGCCGCAGTCTGACGGCGGCGTTCCTGCTGCTGCACCCCGCCGACGGCCGCGTCTTCTTCGTGATCCCGTGGCTGGGCAAGACCCTGATCGGGACCACCGACACCGTCTGCGACGACCCGCCCGACCGAATCGAGGCGACGCCGGCCGATGTGGATTACCTGCTCCAGGGACACAACCACTATTTCGAGCCGCCTTATCGCTGAACGACCTGTTGAGCAGCTTCGCCGGACTGCGGCCGCTAGTGCGGACGCGGTCGGGCGAGCCGTCGGCGCTGTCGCGCGAGTTCGCGCTGTCGGCGTCGCCGTCGGGACTGCTCACCGTCTCCGGCGGCAAGTACACGACCTACCGCCGCATGGCGGAGGTCGTCATCGACGCCGTGGTCCGCCGCCTGGGGCTGCGCCGCCGCTGCCGCACGCGCGACTTCCGGCTGGACGGGGCGCCGCGGGAGCCGTGGGAGCGGTTCGAGCCGGCCGCGGTCAAACAGCTTCAAAAGCGATGGCATTGTCTGATGAAGAAGACGCCCGGCATCTGGTCGGCCGCTATGGCACGCGGGCCGGCGACGTGGCGGAGTACCTGGGCCGCGACCCGGCGCTGCGCGGCCGCGTCGTGGAGGGCGAGCCGGATTTGCTGGCGGAGTTTGCGTACCAGCGCGACCACGAAATGGCGATGACGCGGGCGGATTTGCTCTTGCGGCGAACGCGCCTGGGACTGTTCCGGCCGAAGTTGCTCGGCTGAGGCGACGTTTATAGACGCGGTGGGCGGCGTTTTTACTTGCGGGGCAGGGGAAAATGGGTAGGATTATCTGGTAAGGCGTAATGAAATCAGTGGTTAGGCCGGGCCGTAAACTGCGTCGCGCGGGGCTGCTCGGCAGCGCCGGAAGCGGCTTGGGGGCCTAAGAGCCTATCCCAAAACCGTCGAAACATCACCAATTTGACGAGAATCGTCATGATCGACGGTGGTTTTGGGATAGGCTTTAAGCATGCGGAGTGTCGTCGTGAGCGACCGCGTCTTCATGGGCAGACTTAGAGGCTCTAACAAAACCTACTCCGAGTGGGGGTCGTCGTGCAAGAGGCGGAAGCAAATGACGCAAGCGGCCAGCGTGTCCCAGGCGTCTTGGATCACAGTCAGGCGGTCGTGCGGAATGCGCATCGACGCAGCCCTTTCGCCAACTGATGGTCCGCTCCACCACCAGCGACCTTCAAACCGCTGCCGGCGCGTCCTCCTCTTGGCGATGAAAGGCTCGATGCCCAGCCAGCGCAGCAGCCAGCGGGTGTCGTCGCTGTCGTAGCCTCGGTCGGCGTACAACTCGTCGGGCAACTCCTTGGGCCGGCCAGGCTTGCCCTTGACCTTGGGGAAGTCCAACACCAGCGGGATGATCTGCCGGTGGTCGCTGGCGCCGGCTGGGGCCGTGCGGATGGCCAGCGGCACCCCATGCCGGTCCACCAGCAGCGTGTGTTTGGAGCCTTTTTTCCCGCGGTCCACGGGGCTTTTGCCGGTTTGCTCGCCTCCGCCGAAAGCCCGCACGATGACCGCATCGACGATGACCAGGTCGGGGTCGAGTTTGCTCGCCTGGCGCAGCAGACGCAGCAAGTCGGCGTGAAGCCGATCCCAGCAGCCCATCTCCTCCCAGCGGCGCAGGCAGCGGTGGGCGGTCATGCCCGAGCAGCCCAGCTCGGGCGGGATGTCCTCCCAACGACAGCCCGTCGCCAGGACGAACCAGAGGACCTTCAGCACGACGCGGTGGCTGACGCACGGCCGGCCGCCTGTCGGCCCGACGGGCTGCTCAGGCGGCAAGTGATGAGCGGCCAACTTGAAGAACGCAGCCGGCATACGGGCAACAGCCATGACAGGTGCCTCCTTCCACGGAAGGGCCTCCTGTCAGCGGTTCAACTCTCGTGCCGGAGGTTTTGTTAGAGCCTCTTAAGGGGTGACCAATGACCGGCAATGGCAACCATTTTTGCTACCTGGAGCAAGTCTGTTTCTCCTGGAATTCTGTGAAGGGCTCGAAGGACTTCGAGGGTCTACAATTCGTCCGCAACCTGAAGTTCGGGAAGCTCTATTCCTGCCGCAACTGTGGCACCTGGTGGTTCCTTGACCGGCATGAACATCTTCTGCGATTGATTCCCGACCTCGACCGCGTCGAGGACTGGGATAAGAGGCGGCTCGTTCCCAATGAGCAGGTCTGGAAGGGCTTAAAGGAGATCGGTGCGGCGTACGGCGAACCCTTTCCCTGCAGGTGCCTGACGAAGAGTAACGAGCAAGTGGATTGCTGTATCATCGACTTCGTTGATTTCCCTCCCTTGCGCGAGGGAGCCTTCCGTGTCTTGATGGGGTCGGGTAAGGGTGTAGTACCGATTGATGAGGTCGTCACGGTGGCGGAGTCTGAATACGCGGTGAGTCCCGAAGTGCATGCCGCCTTGCGGCGAGCTTCCACGTTATTTGGAGTGCGGAAGGGGGGTGTCGCCTCCATTACGGTGCGGACAGGTCAGGGCCAGAGCTTATTGTTGGCGACCGGCACAGTCTTCGTCGATATGCCGCGGTGCAAGGGTAGTGATCTGTTGTTGCTCCCTGAACCACCGTCTTACGAACCTGCCGATTACAACGAAGACGTGTCGAAGAGAACAGCGATCATTGCCGACTGGGACGAGGGTTATTATGGCTTGCTTTGAAGAACATGGTACAGGGCCAAATTAAGGCTCATCCGGCGAATGCGTGTGTAGGTGCTTGAAAACGTGAACATGCTGCTTTCTCATGGAGTTGTGCAACAAGGCTCCAGAGGAGGAAACAGCATGTCCACCAGCCTACTGTATCACGCCTTCAGCCTCGTCGGCTACCGCTACGTTCGCCAGGAATTCCGCGAGGGGCAGGTGATCTTCCACATCGAACAACCCCGGGAACGCTGGCGCTGCTCCCAGTGCGGCTCGGCCGAGGTCTGGGCCCATGGCAGCGTAGACCGCACCTTCCGCCTGACGCCGATCGG
The DNA here is from genome assembly GCA_963823075.1 of uncultured Planctomycetaceae bacterium. Taxonomy (GTDB): domain Bacteria; phylum Planctomycetota; class Planctomycetia; order Gemmatales; family Gemmataceae; genus UBA4732. The sequence goes on along the minus strand of CAWGKE010000004.1, from coordinate 150,476 downwards.
CCGCAAGCCCGTGCTGCTGCATTTCCCCGTGCCCCGGGTACGCTGCCTGGACTGCGGCCTGGTCCGGCAGGTCAAGATCGGCTTCGCCGACCCCAAAAAGCACTACACCCGCGCCTTCGAGCGGTATGCCCTGGAGCTGTCCCGCCACATGACCATCCTCGACGTGGCCGAACATCTCCAGGTCAGTTGGGACACCATCAAGGACATCCAGGCCCGCTCCCTGCAACGCCGCTTCGGCAAGCCCAAGCTGCGCAACCTCAAGCAAATCGCCATCGACGAGATCGCCGTCGGCAAGGGGCATCACTACCTCACCGTGGTCCTGAACCTGCTTTCCGGGGCGGTGGTGTTCGTCGGCGACGGCAAGGGCGTGGAGGCCCTGGCGCCGTTCTGGCGGCGCGTGCGGCGGGCCCGGGCCAAGATCGCCGCGGTCGCCACCGACATGTCCGCGGCGTACATCCGGGCCGTGCGTGATCACCTGCCGCACGCGGTCCACGTCTTCGACCGCTTCCACGTCGTCAAGCTGTTCAACGACAAACTCAGCGCCTTTCGACGCGAGTTGTACCACCAGTTGAGCAGCGATCACGACCGCCAGATCCTCAAGGGCACGCGCTGGCTGCTGCTGAAGAACCCCGAGAACCTCAATCCGGAGCGTAACGAGCTGCAGCGTCTGGAGGAAGCGTTGCGTCTCAACACGCCCTTGGCCGTCGCTTACTACCTCAAGGAGGACCTGCGGCAAATCTGGATGCAGCCGAACAAACGCACGGCCCGGCGGGTCTTGCGGGATTGGTTGGCTCGGGCCCGCGCCTCCGGGGTGCGTATGCTGGTGCAGTTCGCGGACACTCTGGAGAGCTACCAGGAAGGCGTCCTGGCCTACTACGACTATCGGATCTCTACGGGCCCGTTGGAGGGGACCAACACCAAGATCCAGGCCATGAAACGCCAAGCCTATGGCTTCCGCGACCTCGCCTTCTATAAATTGAAGATCCTCGGCATCCACGAAACAAAACACGCATTAGTCGGATGAGCCCAAATTAATTCGTCGGAGGGTGGCTTTCACTTCCGCCGCGCCGCCCACCGCCCCCTCGCCGTCCCCAGCGGCAGCAGCTGCACGCCGCGCACCAGCGGCGGTTTGTGCCCCTTGCCCGCCAGGTCGCGCTCCCACGCCTCCGCCCAGTCCTCCCAGCGGATCGGCGTTCTCCGAAATATCAGCCGATCCGCCGGCAGCGTCCGCGACAGCGCCGCCGCGTCGCCGTACAGCGGCGCCGGCGACAACTCCCCGTCCCCGTGCAGGTCGTAGATCGTCCCCTGCTCGAAATGCGCACCCGTCTCGACCACCAGCCCGCGCTCGTCGAAGGTGAACCACGCCCCGGCCGGCAGCAGCGTCGCCACCTGCTCGCGCACCAGGTCCACGCCGGCCGCCTTGTAGAAACCGGCCAGCGCGTCCGTGAACGCCCGCACCTGCCCCAGAGGCAGCCGGTCCAGCCAGCCGTGAGACGGATGCGCCGAGCCGTTGGGATTCGGATGTTCCGGCTCGGCGAATGCGCTGATTCCCGCGACCAGCCGGCCCGAGTGCTCCTCCAGGTCGATGTGGACGCTGGCGTCGCCCTGCCCCGAACGGCGCAGCTCCACGCGGATGCGGTTGGAGGCGAGGTGGACGTGGCCGACGTGAAGCGGCTGTTCCTCGCCCCACGTTTTCGACCCGGACAGCAGCGCCAGGAGGGTGCGCTCCACGAAGCGGCGCACCGCCTCCTCGACGTGGTGCAAATCCTCGTGCCGCTTGCCCAGGTCGGTCCCCTTGATGCGGCGCAGGCGGGCGTACAGTTTCGGCAGCGTTCCCGAATGGAAGCCCGGCCGCAGCAGCCGCGGCACGGTTTCGCCGTGGCCGCCAGCGATCTGCGGCCGCAGGTCGCGCGGCTGATTCGCCCGATACAGACGCCAGTTCTCCTTGAACTCCCACACCAGGAAGCCGAAGATTCCGGGGATGCAGGCCCCGATGGAGAAGGCGACGGTGGCGGCCAGGGCCGCGTCCATGGTCAGCGACAGGGCCGCCGTCATGGGCGGGACGAAGAACGCCAGCACCAGCTTGTGCGACACCGTCACGACTGGGAAATGCTTGATCGGATTGATCTGCGGCTCGACCAGCAGGTTGACGCAGAAGCGGATGACGTAGGTGACGAAGAACCAAACGAAGCCCAGCGCCGCCTTGATCGCCATCGACCCCCGGCGGTCGCCGCTGCGGAAGCGCAGCCACTCATCGACGGTGTAGAGCAACCGCTCCACGCCATCGAGCAGCCGGCGGAAGAAGGCCAGAATCAGCCCGAACAGGCCGGGGATCATGTTCCGCGAGAACAGCCGCCAGCCGCGCAGCGTCGCATCGCCGAACGCCTCCTCGATGTGCATCCCCAGCCGCGAGTGCAGCAGCACCTCGGCGGCGAGGAACAGTCCGGCCCAGGCGGTCGCCACGGCGGTCGGATCGACGTGGAGCAGGTACAGGATCAGGGCGACCGGGGCGGTCAGCAGCAACGGCTTGAGGACGACGAGATAGAAAAGCAGGTACGCCCGGCTCTGGAAGAAGGCGCGCACTGGCGCTAGGCGCATGAATCCCGCCGGCAGGTCGTACAAGACGCCGCGCACGATGCGCCAGAGCAAGCGCAAGGCGGCGAAGACCAGTCGGCGGAAGCGGGGGACATGCAAAATGAGGAGTAAGAATATCGCTATTGTCAGAAAGGAATACACGTTGAGCAGCTCCAGCGGTTCGTGCCAGTCGCCGGCCGCGTGCGTGGCGGCCGCGGCAAACGGCCCCGCAGGCCCCGGCGAGAGGAGCAACCCCATGTCGGTCGCGGCGATGACGACCGGCCTCGCTCTGCCGGGGTGGAGCAGGTGGTGATCGACCAGCTCGGCGACCTCCTGCACGGCCTTGAGGGCGACGAAGGCGCCGAGGAGCGGCAGGATCAGGTACAGGGTGAGGAGCCGGCCGACCCGCGTGCCGAAGGCCAGCGAGCTGGCCCGCTGCAGGCCGCGCAGGTAGACCTCGCCGCGGTGGTAGACGCCGTCGAGGGAGACGGCAAGCTTCTGGTTGGCGCGGAGCAGCGGATCGCCGGCCAAAAACTCGCCCGGCCCGGACAGGTCGGCCAACTTCAGCCGGTTGCGGGCCAGCGCGTCGCGGAGGTCGCCCATCGTGAGGAAGCCGCGGTCCACGACGCGGTCGAGCAGCTCCTCGATGATCTTGTCGCGGGCCACCCGCTCGACGTAGTTGCGCGGCTTCAGGCCGGCCTCGTCGAGCGAGCCGAGCAGCAGCGGACGAAACCGATCTCGCATCTGCTCTTCATGGCGGCCGACGGCGGCGTGCAAAAGTTCCAGGAGGCGCCCGCGCTCGGCCTCGGGCAGGCCGACCGACGCCAGCCGATGGGCGGCGCCGCGCAGCCGGCGAACCAGATTCACCTGGCGCTGGTGCGGCAGCAGGCGGACCACCGGCCGGCGGCTCCACGAAATCATCCACTCGATCAGGTCCACGGCGTACACGTCGCGTTCCTGGTCGATGCAGACGCGCTGCAGGTCGTAGAGCAGCCGGCCTTCCCGCGTCCACGGCCCCGACGCGGCCGGTGCGATCAGCAATCCCAGGACGCGCCGCCAGGCCGCCGCCTCCGCCTCGGGAGAGCCGAGCGCCGCCTGGAGCCGGGCGGCCAGCCGAACGATCGCCTCCGCCGACGCCAGCCGCGCGGCGGCCGCCTCTTCCGGGCCGGCCGCCCGCGCCGCCCGCTCCAACAGGATCGCGGCGCGCACCTGATTGCCGCGCTCTCCGGCGGCCGCGGCCGCCCGCGTCAGCCGTGCATGGGCGGCCGGGTCGGGCAGGGCGGCCCGTGAAGGTTGCGGCTTCTCGGTCCTCGCTTCACCCTCCTCGGCCTGCGGCGACGCCGGCGCCGGGTCCGGCGCCCGCGCAGCCGCGTGGCGGTGAACAGGCCGGCCGCGTCCACGTCCGCGTCCAGCACGCGGAAGACGCCGCCGAGATCGCGGACGGCCGGGAAATAGTACGGCAGCCGATGCGGGGCGAAGGAGTGCAGCTCCAGGTAGACGGCGACGAATTCCTCGTAAACGGATCGGATATTGTGGGAATGGAGGAGGAAGTTTTCCTGGCGGAGGACGGCGCGGATTTCGTCGGCCTCTGCCTGGCCGATGCGGCGGATGCGCTCGCGGACCACGCCGTCGCCGGTCGGGCCTGCGGGCAGACTGCGGGCGACGGCCTGGTGGACGCGGGCGTGGAAGAGAAGCCGCCAGTATTTGAGCAACGTCGCCTCGGGCGGCAGCCGCCGCAGCTTGCGCGGGTCCGGCGTGGGGAACAGCAGCAGCGCTTCGGGCAATTTGCGATCCGGTTTGATGCCGAGGTCGGCCCGGTCGGCAAGGGCCAGCAGCGCGTCGCGGCCGATGACGTAGCTCTTGCGGTGCGGCACCTGCAGGCCCGGCCCGGTCAGACCGCTGTGCTTCTTGATGACGCGGCGCAGGATGCGCGGCGGCACAAGCAGCGCGGCCGGGTCGGCGGCGGAGAGGGCCTGTTCCAGGTCGGCCAGGGTGAGCGGGGCGCCGGCGGTCATGCGAACGGCCTCTCGGGGGAAAGGAGTCTCACGCCATCGTAATGCGCGCGGGCGGTGGACGCCACAGATTCGCCGCTCGCCTGGACGACCCGCCGCGCCGCCCATACACCTATTCCTCAGTCTCGACAGGTTCCCCGCGGCCGACTCCCGGCCGCCGGGACAATAGGGAAAACGGTGCAAATCCGTTGCGGGGCCGCCGCTGTAACCGGCAAGGCTCCCGAACCTCTTCAAGCCACTGCTCGGAACGATGAATGATGAACGATGAATGATGAACACAAGACAACCTGTTCGTGATTCATCGTTCATCATTCATCATTCATCATTCCGAGTGGGAAGGCCGTTCGGGAACGCGGCCCCTCACCCTACCCTCTCCCCTCGCGGGAGAGGGTAGGGTGAGGGGCCGGAGCCGGAAGCCAGAAGACCTGCCTGCCGAGGGGTGTGTTCCGATGCTTCGGCCTCAAGCATCCGGGCGGGCCGTCTCCACTTTGCCACGGACCCCCTGGCCCTTGCGCCGAAGCTGGCTCCTTTTGCCCGACCCGGCAGAAAGGATCGTTGCCATGCTTCCGCGTTCCCATCGTTTCCATTCCCCCTCACCCCAACCCCTCTCCCTCCAGGGGCGAGGGGAGAGAAGGGCGTTCACGCTGATCGAGCTGCTGGTGGTGATCGCCATCATCGCCGTCTTGATCGGCCTGCTGCTCCCCGCCGTCCAGAAGGTCCGTGAGGCGGCCGCACGCATCCAGTGCGCCAACAACCTCAAGCAGCTCACGCTCGCGGTCCACAACTACGAAGGCGCCAATCAGGTCCTGCCGCCGAGCTACGTCTACGTCGGCGGCCCGACTTACACCACGAACTGGTGGTTCGGCCAGGCCAACACCGACCCCAACACGTTCGTCACGACGCTCGACCCACGGGGCGGCCTGCTCACGCCCTACTACGAAAACAACACGAAAGTGACGCAGTGCCCCAGCCTCAACGCCCCGCCCGGTTTCTTTCAGTATTCCGGGACCACCGGCGGCTACGGCTACAACACGGCGCTTGGCGGCAAGAAAATGGTACAAATCACCTCCACAAACACCACCTATCTGTTCTGCGACTCGGCCCTCCTCGTGTGCGACCCCTGCACGATGGAGGAATCGGACTCCGTCGTCGGCCCGCTCCCCCTGGCGCAGAACTCGCCCTACGGCCTGTACCAGGCGCTGACGCACTTCCGCCACACGGCCAACACGGCCAACATGGCCTTCCTCGACGGCCACGTCGCGGTCGTCAACCTCATCGATACGCCCGGCGATCCGTCGTGGCCGGCCGACGCGGCGGGCTACATCCAGCAAAACCACCTCGGCTTTCCGACGACATCCGACACCCCGTATGTGGCGGATCGGTAGCCGCCCCCGGTTAGCCGCGACGCGCAGCGGAGCGCTCCGACGGAAGCGCTCCGCTGCGCGTCGCGGCTAACCTCCGTCCCTAGAATAGAAAGGAGTCGCACCCACGCCGAGGAGATCAACGGATGGCTCGACAACCCGACGGAACCGTTCCGCCGCGCCGTTCCATGCTCAAGTCGAAGGTCCACCGGGCCACCGTGACGCACGCCGACGTCGATTACGAGGGCAGCCTGACGCTGGACGCGCTCCTGCTGCAAGCCGCGAACATCCTGCCGTATGAGGAAGTTCACGTTTGGAACGTGACGCGCGGCACGCGGCTGCGGACTTATGCGATGGTCGGCGAGGCGGGTTCGGGGATCGTCTGCGTCAACGGCGCGGCGGCCCACCTGGCGCGGCCCGGCGATCTGGTCATCGTGGCGACGTTCACGCAAATGGACGACGGGACGGCGCGGGAGCATCGGCCGATCGTCGTGCTGGTGGACGAACACAACCGCGTCCGCCCGGCCCGGACGGCGGAGATCGCAGGGCCGCAGACGGCGATGAAGTCCTGCTGACCACGGGAAATAGACTCATGAAGATCGTCGATATACGTCTCACCGGCCTGTCCGGCGGCACCGTGGACGGCGGCTGGCCCGGCGGCATGAAGCCGGAGGAGGACCTCAACACGATCGTCGAGGTTCTGACGGACGAGGGGTTGGTCGGCGTCGGCAGCGCCATGACGAGCAAGGCGCTGGTGGCGGCGGCCGTCGCGCTCCTGCGGCCGCACCTGATCGGCGAGCGCGCCGACGAGCCGGCGCGCGTCAGCGAGAAGCTGCGGCAGTCCACGTTCTGGCAGGGCCGCGGCGGCGCGGTCGAACATGCCATCAGCGGCATCGACATCGCCTTGTGGGACCTCATGGGGAAGATTTGCAATCAGCCGGTGTCGCGGCTGCTCGGCGGCTGCTACCGCACGCGCATCAAGCCCTACGGCTCCATCCTGTTCGACGAGCCGCCGCGGCTGGCGGAGACGCTGCGGCAGACCACGGCCCGCGGCTTCAAGGCGATCAAGCTCGGTTGGCGGCCGTTCGGCCGGCGCGACCGGCGCACCGACGAGCTGCTGATCCAGACGGCCCGCGACGCCGTGGGGCCGGACGTGGAGCTGATGGTGGACGCCGGCGGCAGCGAACAGTTCTGGCCGCACGGCTGCAAATGGGCCTTGGAAACGGCGAAAATGCTGGCCCACTACGACGTGGTCTGGTTCGAGGAGGCGCTGCCGCCGGACGACTTGGAAGGCTACATCGAGCTGCGCCGCCACTCGCCGGTCCCCATCGCCACGGGCGAGGTGCTGACGCGGCGGCAGAGCTTCCGACCGTTTCTCGAACGCCATGCCGTCGATATTATCCAGCCGGATTGTACCAAATGCGGCGGGATCACGGAGGCGTGGCGGATCGCGTGGATGGCTTACGAACACAACATCCTGTTCGTGCCGCACGGGTGGAACACGGCGATCGGCCTGGCCGCCGATCTGCACCTGACGGCAGCCGTTCCCGTGGCCCGCTACGTTGAGTACCTCACGCCGTCGCCCTATCTGGATGAGTTGGTGACGACGCCGTTCCGGCCGGACCCTGAAGGCTACTTACCGATTCCCGACCGGCCCGGCCTGGGAATCGAACTCAACCCGGAGGCTGTGAAACGATTCGGATTTTAGATTTCCCGGAGCCACAAAATGAACCATACGCTCTGCCCGGATCGGCGATCCACGACCGTCCTCCCGCGCCTCCCTCACGGCGCCGCCGGATCGTGCGCCCTGACGCCGAGGCGGCGCAAATGCTCTCTCTCCGTGCCGATTTTGCTGATTCTCTCGTCCTGGTTCGGTCCCCCGATGGCTTCCGCAAATATCCCCGGCGGCGGCGCGGGAACGGGGCCGGACGTGACGGTGACCGACAACGGCGACGGCACGGTGACCATGGCGAACGGCCTCGTTTCCATCGTCATCGTGAAAAAGACCGGGCGGCTCAACGCGCTGAGGTACACCCACAAAAACGGCGGCACGGCTCAGACCAGCGACGTGTTACTGGGCCGGGGGCAGTACTACTACGGGGGGTTCATGCTCGGCAGCGGAATCTACGACTATTCGCTTGGTACGGACCCTGTCAGCAATGGCGGCGGGTATGCCGACGCCCAGCTGCTAAGCACTTCGGATACGAAAGGCGTCATGGAAATCCATTTCTCCATGCTGCGCGGGTCGCCAGGGTTTTATTCCACCGCCGTCATGACCCACCGCCGTCAGGATGCGAAATGCGAGGTGGGTGCGTGGGGCGTCGTGAGCCGGGTCACACCCGACTTCAACTGGCTCAGCGCCGACGCGACGCGCAACTTCTTCATCGGAGCTCGGGGCAAATCCGGCGTGAAGGCGCCCAACTCGCCGCACGAGATTACCGTCAACCTTGACGGTGCGCAGCAGGGCCAGTACGCCGACAAATTCATCTACGGCCAGGACCATGCCGACCTTCGCGCCTGGGGGTGGAGCAGCGTCGGTCCGGGCGGATTGAACGTCGGCGTGTGGATGATGACCAACATGGAATTCAGCAACGGCGGCCCGATGAAGCGCGACGTGTCGGTTTATCCGTACAGCGAATTGAACAACTCCATCCTGACCGGGGAGCTTGGCATGGGCTCGGATGGTCAATTTGCCGACGGCGAGGAATGGACCAAGACCTGCGGGCCGTGGTTCATCTATTTGAATGACGTGCCCGCCACGATCACGGGAACCAGCGAGGCGGCGCAGATGCTCTACGAGGACGCGCTGCGCAGGCCGACGCGGAGAAACAGGCTTGGCCGTACCGTTGGTTCAAGCACCCGAACTACGTGCCCGCCTCGGGGCGCGGTACGGTCGCGGGCAAGATCGTCATCGACGACAGCGGCAATCCCAACGCCTCCGCCGCCGGGCTGTGGGTGGGCCTGGAACGGCAGCCGCGGACCAACAACGGGACCCATGATTTTCAAAAATGGCTCAAGCCCTATCAATTCTGGGTGCAGACCGATCGGAACGGCGCGTTCGCCATCCCTAACGTGATCGCGGCGGATGACTACACGCTGTGGGCGTACGGATCGGGGGCGGCGGGGACGTTTCTGTCCCAGAACCAAACGGATGGCGACCCGCCATTGGAGTGCAACCTTCCGGCCAAGCCCTTCGGCGTCAAGGTGACGGCCGGGGCGACGACCGACCTGTCAACGGTTACGTGGACGCCGATCCGCGTGGGGGCGACGGTGTTTGAGTTAGGTTATCCGAACCGAAAAGCCGACAAGTTCCGTCACGGCGAGGACTACTGGGCGCCCGGCGTCGCGCCGAAGCTGGGTTATCCCACCCCGGTATGGGGGGGACAGGTGGAATACCCGTTGGATTTTCCGGACGGAATGACGTACGCCGTGGGCAAGAGCCGGTGGGCGAGGGACTGGAACTATGTCCTCCCCTCCGCCCCCGACGCCGCCGGGGTTTACCAGCCCTGCACGGGCAAAATCACCTTCAACCTGGCGCAGGAACCCGCCGGCGAAGCGACGGCCTCGATTTATCTCGGATGCGCGGGGGACGACGGCGGCCATGTGATGGTCAGCGTCAACGACGTCAACCTCGGCGGCGCCGCCGGGGTCACGGCCGCGCCCAATGCGATCAACGCCAGCGGCTTCAACCCCGCCTATTCGGACGACAGCAGCATTCATTTCGCCGCCCACGGCCCCTTCTCCGACGAGCGGATCACCTTTGCGGGGAAAATGCTTCACGCGGGGCAGAACACGATCACCATCCAGATGGACGCCCGAAGCCTCACGGCCTATCTCATGGTGGACTATCTTCGGCTGGAATTGACGGGCTATGTGCCGCCCGCGCCGGCGGGCGTGAGCGCCTATGCCGGCGACAACCGCGTCCTGGTGTGCTGGCCCGTCGTTCCGGGAGCCGCCAGCTACGACATCATGCGCTCCACCGCCCCCGGCGGCACGTATGTCCCGATCGCAACCGGAAACATCGGCCCGGTGAGCGGGAGCGGACCCAGCAGAGCGACGTTTGTGGACGCCAGCGCCCTCAACGGGACGGAATACTACTACGTGGTGCGGTCGGTCAACCCAACCGGACGCAGCGCGTCATCGTCGCCAAGCGCCGGCGCCAAGCCCTTGGCGGAACTCTACTCCGGTGCGCCGCCCGCGCCGACGGGATTGAAAGTCACGAGTTCGGGCCATCATCAGGCGGCGTTGAGCTGGACCGCGTCGCCGGGGGCGGCCTACTACAGCGTCTGGTGTACGACATTACATGCGGACGGCGTCGGCGGCGCTTACCCGCTGCGAACGGTTGTTCTGGATGACGCGACGACGGGCACGAGTTACACGGACGATTCACCGACGGACGGGAGGGCTTACCGTTATTATGTGGAGGCGGCGGGCGCGGGGGGACGAGCAACCCCTCGGCGGCGGCAACGGTGCGGCCGTTGCCGGCGCCGCCCGCCTCCGCGCCGGAATCGCTCGTCGGACGGTGGACGAAGATAAGGGGCGGCGAAGCTGTCACTCTCAGCTGGTCGCCCGCGCCGGGTGCGACGGGCTACGTAATTTACCGCGTAACGGGATCGGATAAGTCGTTTAAGTGGCCGGAGAACTTTTTGACGGCCCTCGTTGAAACCACGTACGTCGATAAGGGCTCATCCGAAAAAGGTGCGGCCATGATAGGTTTGGACGACACCAAGGATTACTCCTACCAGGTGACCGCTGTGAATGCCGCCGGTATCTCGCTTCCGGCCACTGTCCATGTGGCGGTGCGCTAGGGTAGGCACAAGATCGGTCTTGTGCGAGGCGGCGCCGGCCATACGGCGGGTCCACCATGGTGAACGAGGTGATGGGACGCCGCAAGGTTGTAAAAACCCTACCGCGTGGCACGAAATGTGGCGGCCTGACCGAGGCGTGTCGCATCGCCTGGATGACTTATGAGCATGACATCCAGTGGGCGCCGCACGGCTGGAACACGGCCATCGGCCTGGTCGCCGACCTGCATCTGACGGCGGCCGCGCGCGTGGCCCGCTACGTCGAGTATCTCATGCCGTCGCCCCATCTGGATGAGTTGGCGACGACGCCGTTCCGGCCGGACGCCGAGGGTTTCCTGACCGTGCCGGACAAACCGGGTCTTGGAATCGAGTTGAACCGCGCGGCGCTGAAGCGGTTCGGAACAGGGCGCTATACCAAGCTCGAAAGCGCCCTAGAATACAAGGGCGCCCCTTTCCGGCCGTGTCCCCCGAGAAGTCCCGTGCTGACGCGACGGCTGGCCCTGAAGCTGCTGGCACCGATGGTGCTGGTCAGCCTGCTGCTGATGGCGGCCTGCATCGCCGGCGCCCTCTATCTCAACCGTTTGCACGCCGATTTGTCCGACGTGCTATCCGAGAACATCGACAGCACCGTGGCCGCCCGCGACCTGCAAACCGCGGTCGGGGACCTGCTCACGGCGTTGCACGGCAATCACGGCGACCCGGAGACCTTGACCGAACGGCTGGGCCGGCTCAACAACCTCGTCCGGGACCGTCTGCAACGGGCGCGCGACCTGGCGAACCTGGATCGGGAAAAGGTGCTGACAAAGCAGATCGCCGATAGCCTCAAGCAATACAACGAGAAGTGGCAAGGGCGCGAAGCGGTCGCGCCGGACGAGCGGGCCGCCTACGACGCCGGCCTGGCCAAGGTCCTGGAGGACGGCCAGGTCCCCCAAAACTGCATGCAGCTGCGCGACTTCAACACCGATCAGGTCGCCGCGGCGGATCGGAACGTGACGGGCCTGGCATGGGGCGTTCTCGTCGTGGCGTTCGCCGCTCCGCTGAGCGGGCTGGCCCTCGGCTACGCGATGGCCCGCAGCATCCATCATTCGATCTACCAGCTCAGCGTCCGCATCCGCGACGCGGCCGGCCGGCTGAGCGGCGAGGCGCCGGTCGTGCTGGAGGAGGCGGGCGACCTGCCCGACCTGCACAAGCAGATGCAGGGCGTCATCGAGGAGATCGAGCGGGTGGTGGAGCGTTTGCAGCAGCGCGAGCGCGAGGTGCTGCGGGCGGAGCAGCTGGCGGCGGTGGGACAGGTGGCGGCAGGCGTCGCCCACGAGCTGCGGAACCCGCTGACCTCGGTGAAGATGCTGGTGCAGACCGGTCTGGAGGGGCCGACGCCGGCTGGCCTGCCGGCCGACGACCTGGCCATCATCGAGCATGAGGTGCGGCGCATGGAGGCGTGCATCCAGACCTTCCTCGATTTCGCCCGGCCGCCCCACGCCGAGCGGCGCCGCGCCGACCTGCTGGGCGTGGTGCGCCGCGCCCTGGCGCTGGTGGAGGGCCGCCTCCGCCGGCAGAAAGTGAAATGCACCGCGGACCTTCCGCCGGGGCCGGTGGAGCTTGAGATTGACTCCAATCAGATCCAGCAAGTCCTCGTCAACCTGCTGCTCAACGCCCTGGACGCCCTGCCGCAGGGCGGGACGGTGCGCGTCGAGGTCGAGCGCCCAGGCTGGTCCGGCGAACCTGGAGGTGCGGGTGCGCGACGACGGGCCGGGCATCGCCCCCGAGGTGCTGAAACGCCTGTTCGAGCCGTTCGTCAGTACGAAAGAGACGGGCCTGGGCTTGGGCCTGTCGATCTGCCGACGGCTGGTGGAGGCGCACGGCGGCGCCATCCGCGGCGCCAACGCCCCGGACGGCGGCGCGGTGTTCGCGTTCACCCTGCCGAGTCCATAGTCCATAGTCCATAGTCCACAGCGAACACCGCCCCGGCTCGCCGCTATGGACTATGGACTATGGACTATGGACTATGGAGGAAAAATGCCCACGCTGCTGATCGTTGACGACGAGCCGTCCATCCTGCACGCCTTCCGCCGAGCGTTCCGCGACGACTCCCTGGAAGTGCTGACCGCCGAAACCGCCGCCGACGGCCTGGAGCTGCGCGCGAGCGGCGGCCGGACGTGGCGGTCCTGGACGTCCACCTTCCCGATCTGAACGGACTGGAATTGCTGCGGCGTTTCCGCGAATTGGACGTGCGCAGCCCGGTGATCTTCATCAGCGGCCGCGGCGACGCCGACGACGCCATCGAGGCCATGAAGCTCGGCGCCCTCGACTACCTCCTCAAGCCGCTGGAGCTGCGTCAGGTGCGCGAGGTCGTCGGCCGGGCGCTGGCCGTCAGCCGGGCCATGCACGTTCCCACGGTGGTGGCCGGCGAGGGGCCGGTGGACGAGCGGGCCGACCTCATCATCGCCCGCTGCCCGGCCATGCAGGAGGTCGTCAAGGCCGTAGGCCGCGTCGCCGACCAGGACGTGACGGTGCTGATCACCGGCGCCAGCGGCACGGGCAAGGAGCTGATCGCCCGCGCCCTCTACCAGCACGGCCGCCGCGCCGCCGGCCCCTTCCTGGCCGTCAACTGCGCCGCCATCCCGGAGACGCTCCTGGAGAGCGAGCTGTTCGGTCACGAGAAGGGCGCCTTCACCGGGGCCGACCGACGCCGCATCGGCAAGTTCGAGCAGTGCAGCGGCGGTACGCTGTTCCTCGACGAGGTCGGCGACATGTCGCCCCTCACACAGAGCAAGATGCTCCGCGTGCTGCAAGACCAGCGTTTCGAGCGCCTCGGCGGCGATGAGACGGTATGCACCGACGCGCGCATCCTGGCGGCCACCAACCGCAACCTGGAAGCGGCGGTGGCCGAGGGCCGCTTCCGCCAGGACCTGTACTACCGGCTGAGCGTGTTCACCATCGCGCTGCCGCCGCTGCGCGAGCGCGGCGACGACCTGCCGCTGCTCGTCAACCATTACGTCCGCCGCTACAGCCGGGAGCTGGGCAAGGCGGTGACGTCGGTCGCGCCGGAGACGCTGGAGTTGCTGCGCCAGCGCTCCTGGCCGGGGAACGTGAGAGAGCTGCAAAGTGTGCTTCTAACGGCCCTGCTGCACGCGACCGGCCCCGTCTTGCTGCCCGAGTTCCTGGCGCTGGCCCCCGCCCCGGACCCGGCCGCGGCGGCCGGCCCCGACCTGGAGCGGTTCATCGACGGCCAGCTGGAAGCGGGGGCGCAGGGTCTGTATGCGGAGTCGGTGCGGCGGCTGGAGCGGCTGCTGCTGCCGCGCGTGTTGCGGCACACCAACGGCAACCAGCTGCAGGCCGCCAAAATCCTCGGCATCACCCGCGGCAGCCTGCGGACCAAGCTGCGCGAACTCGGCCTGCGCATCGACCGCAACGTGGCCGGCGACGATCCCGGCGACGACGACCCGGCCAAATGAAGGTGGTCGCGCGGCGGCCAGGCTGGTCGCCGCCCGACCACCTGGGCAATCCGGCCGTGAGACGCCTCCCCACTCCATCGCATTCTTATCCCTTTATCCTTCCATCTCTTGCATCCGCATCGCCCCGCGGCGCTCCCGTGTGGCGCCGGCTTTGCTTCCGTGGGGCCGGACTCCGATCCCGACCCCGAGACATCTGCCATGAGTGCGGCGACCATTCTGCTCGTCGATGACGACGAAGTGTTGAGCCAGGTGCTGCGGCGCGTGCTGACGCGCGAAGGCTACGAGGTGATCGAGGCCGGCAGCATCGCTCAGGCGCTGGAAGCGGCGCGGGCGCACCCGCCGGTCGTCGGCCTGCTCGATCTGTCGCTGCCGGACGGCGACGGCATCGAGCTGGCCAAGAAGCTGGCGCCGAGGGAGTCGCCTGCCCCTTCATCCTCGTCACGGCCTATCCGCTGCGGCTGCGCGACCAGCCGGAATTGAGCGGCGCCTTCACCCGCATCCTTACCAAGCCGCTCAACCTCCAGGAGCTGCGCCAGGCCATCGAGGCCGCGCTGGCCGGCCCCGTCACCACCGCCGAGACCCCGGCGCCGGCGTCCCTGCCGGCCTCCGTCGCGGCGCCGGAATCGTCCGCGCCGCCCTCGCCGCCGGTCGCGCCCCCCCGGCCCGGCCGGCTGCGCGGTGTCGTGCTGGGCGGCGTCATCGTCGCCGGCCTGGTCTTTTTCGTCCTCCTCGTCGTCTTCCCGGCCCTGGGCCTGCCCGGCCTCGCCGACTGGTTCGGTAAAACGGCCCCTCCCGCGACCGCCGCGCCGGAGGGGCCGCCCGCCGCGCTGATCGACGGCGACCCCAACGGCTTGCGCCTGGCGCCCGACGTGGTCAAGGGCCTGGACATCCAGACGACGACGGTGGATCGTCCGGCGACGATGGAGACGCTTACGCTCTCCGGCACCCTCAACTTCGACCCGGAGTATCTCACCCACGTCCATCCACTCTTTTCCGGCGAAGTGGTCGAGGTCGGACCTTATGAACCGGAAGAGCCGGTCTCATCGGGCGCGGAGAAGCGGCCGCTCCGCTTCGGCGACCGCGTCAAGGAGGGCCAGCTGCTCGCCGTGTTATGGAGCAAGGACCTGGGCGAGAAGAAGAACGACCTCGTCGAGGGCCTCGCCAAGCTGTGGACCGATCAGGAGTCGCTGACCAAGCTGGAGGAGCTGTACCGCGACCTGGCCACGTCGGAGGCCAACGTCCGCCTCCAGCGCAGCGCCGTCGCCGCCGACCTCAGCATCGTGGACCGGGCGCGGAACGCCTTGCGCATCTGGCGCATCAGCGAACCGGAGATCGCCGACGTCGAGGCGCAGGCCCGGACCATTTACGAGGGGCGCGTCAAGGCGCTCAAGGCCGGCGACAAGGCGCCGCCGCCCTCCGCCGACTGGCAGCGCTGGGCGCGGCTGGAGGTGGTCGCGCGGATGCCCGGGACCATCGTGGAAATGAACGTCCCGCGAACCGGCGAGCTGGTGGATCCCAGTCAGGACATTTTCAAGATCGCCGACATGACCCATCTGGTGGTTTGGGCCTACGCTTACGAGCAGGACCTGCCGCTGCTGCGGTCGCTGCCGCGGCCGATCCCGTGGGTGGTCAAGGTGACGGCCGACCCCGCCGACCCCAACAGCCGCGACCGCGTCCTGAACAGCGCCGGCGCCTACGAGGTCGGCCCGATCATCGACCCCAACCAGCACACCGCCCTGGTCATCGGCAAGGTGGACAACGCCGACCGCTCCCTCCTCACCGGCCAGTTCGTCACCGTGTCCATCCCCGTAACGACGCCGCCCGATCTCGTGGCGGTCCCGGCCAGCGCCATCGACGAAAGCGGCTCGGTGAACGAAAGCGTCGTTTTCGTCCAGCCCGATCCGAAAACGCCGCAATACACAATGAAGCGGATCCAGGTGGCCCGGCGGCTCCAGGGCCGGGTCTTCGTTCGCTCCGCCGCGCAGGGCGACGACAAGGGGAAATTCGACGATCTCCACGTCGGAGACCGCGTGGTCACGGAAGGCGTGCTGATCTTGAAATCGACGTTGGAAGACTTGCAAGATCAACAAAAGGCGGAGAAATAAGATCCTCCTCGTTCCCACGCAGAGCGTGGGAACGAGGAGCAAGACACTTGCTCGCACCGCGGCCTGGTTAGACGACTGAGGGATACCGCACATGGTCCGCTACCTGATCTCCTGGGCCTTGGGCAGCCCGCTCATCGTCGTGCTCCTCGGGGTCGCGCTCGGCGTCGGCGGCGCCTACGCCTTCCTCAACGTCAACGTCGAGGCGTATCCCGACCCCGCGCCGGCCATCATCGAGGTCATCGCCCAGTACCCCGGCGCCTCCGCCGAGGAGGTCGAGCGCCAGGTGACGATCCCGCTCGAAGTCGCCCTGGCCGGGATGCCCCATCTTCTGGTCACGCGCACCAAGTCGCTGGCCGGTCTCAGCCACATGCGCAACCAGTTCGACTACAACATCGACTTCTTCGCCGCCCGCCAGGAGGTCCTCAACCGCTTCCAGTCCGTCCAAGGCCTGCCGGCCGGCGTCCAGCCACAGATCTCGCCCGCCACTCCCACCGGCGAGTTGATCCGCTACACCGTCGATAGCCCTCGCCGCGGCGGCCGGGACGTTTACTCCTTGACGGACCAGAAATCGCTCGAAGACTGGACGCTGGAGAAGGCGTTCAAACTGATCCCCGGCATCATCGACGTGGACAGCTTCGGCGGCGAAACGAAGCAATACGTCATTTCGCCCGACCCGTACAAGCTCCAGCAGTACGGCATCACGCTGTCGCAGTTCGAGAACGCCGTCGCCAACAGCAACGCGAACGCCGGGGCCGGCTACATCAACCAAGGCGCAACGGTGCAGAACGTCCGCGTCATCGGCGCCATCGGCGGCGGCCGCGATCCCGTGCAGGACGTGCTGGGCATGACCGACTCCGCCGAGGCGGCCCGCACCCTCCGCGCCGAAGAGCAGGAGCGCGTCCGCGAGCTGGGCGAGGTCGTCGTCGCCGCCGTCAACAACGTCTCGGTGCGCGTCAAGGATTTGGTGTCCGTTGGGGCATGGTCTGGAGACCATGCCCCAACGGGTGAGGGCGGCGGCGTCTTCGTCGGCCACCTTCCGCGTTTCGGCAAGGTCAGCGTCATGCGACCCGAGGTCGATGACCAGGGCCGGCTCCGCGTCGATGGGCACGGCCGGCCGATCATGCGCGACGAAGAGGACAAGGTCCAGGGCACCGTCCTGATGCGCAAGGCCGAGTCCACCCTGCCGTCGCTCACGAAGATCAAGGCCAAGATCGACGAGCTGAACAGCACGCCGGGCCAGCTGCTGCCGGGCGTGAAAATCAATACGACCTTCGATCAGACGGGCCTCATCAACCACACCACGGAGACGGTGCGCGAGAACCTGGCCGTCGGCATGGCGCTGGTGACGCTGGTCCTCTTGATGTTCCTCAGCAACGTCCGCAGCGCGCTGATCGTCGCCGTCAACATCCCGCTGGCGCTGCTGGTCGCGTTCTCGACCCTGTTCCTGCGCGGCCAGTCGGCCAACCTGCTGTCGATCGGGGCCGTGGACTTCGGCATCATCGTCGATTCGTCGGTCATCATGGTCGAGAACATTTACCGACATTTGAGCGCCGGCGAGTACATGAATCTGTCGCTGAAGGAGCGAATCCTGCGGGCCTGTCACGAGGTCGAGAAACCGCTGTTCTTCTCGACGCTCATCATGGTCTGCGCCTTCATCCCGCTGTTCGCCATGACGGGGCCGGAGGGGCAGATCTTCGGGCCGATGGCGCAGACCTACGCCTTCGCCCTGGGCGGCGCCCTGCTGCTGGCCCTGACGCTGTCGCCGGCCTTGTGCCTGATCTTCTTCCACAGCCTCCGGCCGACGCCCGACAACTTCGTCGTCCGCTGGCTGAAATCGAGCTACCTCCGCCAGGTGGAGATGTGCCTCCGCTGGCGCTGGGCGACGCTCGGCCTCTTCGTCTTCCTCTCCGTCGGGACGGTGTTCCTGGCCGCGACCCGCCTCGGCTTCGAGTTCATGCCGGAGCTGGAAGAGGGGAATTTATACATTCGGGCCACGCTGCCGGCCAACGTGTCGCTGGACGCGGCGGCGGGGATCGCCCGCAAGGCGCGGGAGATCATGGTCTACGGTCGGCCGCTGAACGAAGCGGAGCAGCGGGACGAAACGAAGCGACCGCCGGCCAAGTACCCCGAGGTCAGTCTGATCGAGTCGCAGGTCGGCCGGCCCGACGACGGCACCGACCCGACCAGCTTCTACAACGTCGAGTTCGACGTGCCCCTGCACCCGGAGGGCGACTGGCCAGCCGTGCGCGATGCGGGCGGTTGGCATGCCTGGCTGGGCCAGAAGCAGCGGCGCCGCACCAAGGCGGAGCTGACGGAGGAGATGCAGGCCGACCTCGCCCGCTACCTGCCGGGCACCGACTGGGGCTTCTCGCAGTACATCCGCGATAACGTGATGGAGGCCCTGTCCGGCGTCAAGGGCGACAACTCGGTGAAAATCATCGGCTCAGACATCGACAAGCTGGAGGAAATCGCCGAGCAGGTGGCCGCCCGGATGCAGACGGTCAACGGCGTGGAAGACGTGGGCATTTTCCACGTCAAGGGCCAGCCGAACCTGGAGTTCACGGTGGACCGCGCCAAGTGCGAGCGCTGGGGCGTGCAGGCCGGCGACGTCGAGGCGGCGATCCAGGCGGCGGTCGGAGGCAAGGCCTTTTCCAGCATGATCGAAGGGGAGAAATCGTTCGACATCGCCGTGCGCTGGCCGGAGAAGCTGCGCGGCAACGAGCAGGCCATCCTCGAAATCCCGATCGACGCGATCAACAACACGGTGACGCCGGGCAATGCGCCTAGCACGGCGCAGACGCCGCAAACGGGGGCTGGGGCCGGCGTCAGCGCCACCGGCGCCTCGGCGGCGCTGCCCACACCCTACGGCCGGTCGGACAACGCCCCGCTGACCAACCCGACGGCGGTGCCGCGGATGCGGCTGGGCGACCTGGTGATGCCGCTGAACGACAAGGGCGAGCCAGACCCGCACGGCACGCGCTTCCTGCGGAACGGCGCCTCGACGATCTACCGCGAGCAGGGCTTCCGGCTGATCGCCATCAAGTTCGACGTCAACCGCGCCAAGCGCGACCTGGGCGGCGCCGTGGCCGAGTGTCAGGCCAAGACGAACGAGCTGATCCCGGCGGCGTACCGGGCGGAGTGGAGCGGCGAGTTCGAGGAGATGGAGCAGGCGTTCCGCCGGCTGGCCTGGATCGTGCCGCTGTCGATGGTGCTGATCTTTATTCTCCTTTACGTGGCCTTCCGCAACTTGCTGGATACGTTCGTGGTGCTCGGCAACGTGCTGGCGCTGGGCATGGGCGGCGTGTGGGCGCTGGTGCTGACAGGCAACAACTTCAGCATCTCCGCCGCGGTGGGGTTCATCTCGATCTTCGGCGTGGCGATCATGGACGGCCTCTTGTCGATTTCCTACTTCAACGCCCTGCGGGCCAAGGGGGTGCCGCTGCGCGAGTCGATCCTGGAGGGGGCGGGCAAGCGGGTGCGGCCGATGATGATGACGGCGCTGACGGCGATCCTCGGCCTGTTGCCAGCCGCACTTTCGACGAAGATCGGTTCGCAGACGCAGCGGCCGCTGGCCATCGTGGTGGTGGGCGGGATGCTGATGACGCTGCTGCTGA
Source organism: uncultured Planctomycetaceae bacterium (assembly GCA_963823075.1). GTDB lineage: Bacteria > Planctomycetota > Planctomycetia > Gemmatales > Gemmataceae > UBA4732. The sequence goes on along the minus strand of CAWGKE010000004.1, from coordinate 130,550 downwards.
ACCGCTACCTGATGCCGGTACTGTACAGCTTCTACGGCGGCCGGACGCCGCCGGCCAGCGCGGGAGAGATGGCGCACTGACGGCCATTCCAGGCAATGCGGACTCCTTGTGTTCCGCTCCGCATTCTTCCGAAGCCCCGCAGCGTCGGCCGGGCATTTGCTCGTGGGGCGGTAGGAAATCGGGTAGCATTACCAGGCGTGGCGATGCAGAATCACTGGTTCGGGTGCGACACGAGGTCGTCGATGTAGCTGTAATGCCGTCGGAGTACGGACATTACCTGCTGTTCTGCCGGCAGTATCCTACCGGGGCGTGCGTCGCTGGCAACGGCGGGGTGCGAAGCCCTCGGGACAACGTAACCTCATCCCACGGGATGGCGGCGGGAGCGTGAGCCGACGCCGCGACTGCCAGCCTCAAGGCGGTCGGGAACCAGGATCGAGAAGTACGGTCAACGCAGGTGAAGCGCTGATAAACGCCGTTAGTGATGACAGGCCAAAGGGGCTGACAGGCCTGGGCCAAAAGGCAAGGGGACAAGCTGCGGCATTCCGAACTCGCCGCACGCAGACGACGCTCCCTCGGCGGAGAGGCGCGACCTAACCTTCTCACGGTACATCGGCGGAACGTGGTAAACCCGTCTTCGTCCCTTTGGGGTAGGCAAGCCGCAAGGCCGACCGATGCGGAGGCGGGCAGAGGAAGAGGGAGCAAGCGAACGCCGCTCGGTAATGGGGCGGATAGGGTTGCAACATTACCCACCCGCAAGGGAGCAGACTTCCCTCTGGTCTTGCGGCACGAGAAAGGTCGGTCAACCGCTGGCGGAGGCAAGCAGATGTCGGCAGCGGCAACGCTTGCTGGTGCGGCCTCCCCCTGACTACAGGAAGCGGCCCCGGAGGAGTATCGTGCAGGTGTGTCCGCCCGGTGCGGACGCGCCGCGTTCCGCGAGGGGCGTTTGCAAGGCTCAAGCTGCATGCGCGGAAACGTGCCCGTGCAGTTTCTAGGGGAGGGGGTGACGGCAACGTCACTCCCTTACCCGACCGCGAAGGGGGGCTGGTCGGTGACTCTGCAGGAGTTCAATAACGGGGTGCGCCGGTATCAACGACTCGGCCTGATCCTGCTCGGTGGGACAGGGCTTGCTATCGTGGCCTATGGCGTTGCGGTGGTCGGTTTCGCAGGGCCGTTGCTTGCCCTGGGGAACCGTCTGTTTGGGCCGGCCCAGGCGAACCTCATCAGCCCCTTGGCCGGGGTGCCGGTCGTGGTACTGATGCTCGCAGGGGCAGCATTCATCCAGCAACTCGTCTCCAGGGATCGGCGCGTTGTCTGCTCGCACTGTCAGCGGCTGTTGGCGGGCGGGACGGTGCGGCTCGTGACAGTGGCGACCGGAAATTGCCCTTTCTGCGGCGAGCGGGTCATCGAGGAGCCCGACGCCGAACCACCCGCCACAGCAGACCCGCCAGCCGGGTAAATTGTGCAGACGCGCCCGTAAAATGTGCAGAAAAACGTACCGTGTGCAAAGCCGACTCCTTGTGTTCCGCTCCGCATTCTTCCGAACGCGCCAATAGAAATTCGTTGCTTCCGCGCCGCGCCCGGCTATACTCGGGCGAACATGGAGGTTCCCATGCTTGTCCGCAAAATCGCTCCCGTCTGCCTGGCCCTGCTCGCCATCCTGGCAGTCCTCGCAGCGCGGGCCGCCGATCCGACCGACAACCCGGTGGCGACCTTCTACGCCGGGCCGGAAGGCTACCCCGCCTGGACCGACGAAGTGAATTGGCGCCACGTCATCAACATGAAGACGTACACCAAGGGCAAGACGGAGTTCGAGAGGTTCGAGAAGGCCCGCGACGAGCTGTCGGAAGGCGGCGGCGTCCTCTACTACCCGGCCGGGACCTACGACTTCTCCAACAAGCTGCCGGGACGGGGCCTGATGCTCGTCCACGGCGTGGTCATCCGCGGCGAGGCGCCGACCGGCCATCCCGTCGCCGCCGCCGACGGCAAACTGGAGCTGCCGACGAAGTTCATCTTCCCCTTCCGCGAACGCTATCCCAAGGCTCACGGTATGGTCCCGGCGGACTGGAACGTCATCAGCCTGCAGCCCGACGACTACAAGCACATAAAAAGCATCGACGATATCGGAATCGCCTGGGTCCATCTGGTCGGGGCGACCGTCGCTTTCGGGCCGGAGGTGAACTGGGGCAAGACGTGGGGCACGGCCGGCGGCCTGCTGAGCAGCAAGCTCAAGGAGGGCGGCTGGGCCGGCCGCGACCCCTCAGGCTCCTACCCCATCGACGCGCTCGCCGGCGGCGGCAAGAAATACGTGGGCGCCGGCCGCGGCCGGCTCGTCTTCGGCTGCGTCCTGGAGGACTCCGCCCTGCTCGACGATTTCTCCGACCCCGGCTACGGGCCGGACGGCTTCCACACGTCCCGCTACGTCGCTCGCCTCGCCGTCTACGGCTCCCGCGTCCTGGTCGCCAACAACTTCCTGCCGCACAGCAGCAAGAACTTCAAGTACACGCAGAAGACGACCGCCAAGGAGAAAAGCACGGTCGTGTTCGACTACGGCAAGACGATCGGCATCGACGTCAACAAGGAGCTGCTGGCCGGGGCGCGCGACGACGGCGCCTGCCCCGGCTACTTCGAGGAGGGCGTCGTGGTGCGCGACAACTATGTCTTCAACCACGGCCATACCGGCTACAATATCTCCGGTTCCTGGGTGACAGTCGCCGGTAATCAAAACGAACGGGCGTTCCTGCGCCAGGGCGACGACGTTCTGACGCTGGACGGCTACAACGCGGCGGCCAAGGATTCGGACAACCGCTCGCGCGCCTTCGATCTGGCGGGTCGCAACCTGTGGATCGACGGCAACCGCTTCAACAACACCGGCTCGTCGCCGGGCAAGGACGGCGAGGGGATCGTCTGCCGGGCGCGGGCGGGAACTCCCATCTTTTCCTGGGCGATCACCCGCAACGTCCACACGCGCGGCGACGGGTCGGCCGGCGGCCTCGGCGGTCTCGACGCCGACTGCCACGGCCTGCTGATCGCCTGGAACCAGGCGCCCGGCTGGGTCGGCGACATGACCGAGCGCAAAGACGTGAAAATGACCGACTGCGCCTTCGTCGCCAACAAGTGCGACCGCGTCACGCCGGACGACAAGACCGCCGCCAAGCTGGGCGTGCCCGCGCCCTGACCGCCGCCGGGGGGCGCTGGTCGCGCCGACGAACGTGACCGCCGAGGTCTATCAAGCCGACGCCGTGAAAGTCGCCTGGGAGGGCGCGTCCGAGGGCGCGATCGGCTTCCGAGTGGAGCGGCGCATCGGCGGCGGCAAGTGGGCCGTGATCGCCTATCGGCCGCCCCGGCCGCAGGGCGACCCGGACAACCCGCGCGAGTGGATCGACTTCACGGCGCCGCCCGGCAAGGACCTGACCTACCGCGTGGTCGCCATCGACGCCGACGACAACGACAAGGGGGCGAGCGCCTTCGGAAGCGGTCAGCCTCGTGGCGCTAACCCGGTGAACCCGGCGGCTCCTCGGCGGCCCCGGCCTCCAAACGCTCGCGCAGCCGCGAGCAGCGGCGAACCGTGTCCTGACGCCGCACCGCCGTCTCCAGCGCCTTGCGGCTGCCGACCAGCACCACCAGGTGCTTGCCGCGCGTCAGGCCGGTGTAGAGCAGGTTCCGCTGGAGCATCACGAAATGCTGCGTGTGCAGCGGCAGCACCACGGCAGGGTACTCCGAGCCTTGGGCTTTATGGATCGTTAGAGCATAAGCCAGAGAGATTTCGTCCATTTCTCCGAAATCATAAGCGACCGTCTTTCCGTCGAAGTCCACGACGACTTCGCGCTCGGTTTCGTCGATCGAGGCGATACGGCCCACGTCGCCGTTGAAGACCTCTTTTTGGTAGTTGTTCTGCGTCTGAAGCACCTTGTCGCCGGCGCGAAGCTTCCAGCCGAAACGCTCGACCTCCGGCCCGCCGGCCGGCGGATTCAGCACCGCCTGGAGGCGGGCGTTCAGCGCGTGCGCCCCCAGCTCGGTGCGGTTCATCGGCGTCAGCACCTGCACGTCGCGGAACGGGTCGAGGCCGAAGCGCTGGGGGATGCGCTTGCGGACCATCGTGACGATGCGGTCGATGATCGTCTGCGGGTTTTCCGCCTCCACGAAGTAGAAATCGCCCCCCACCCCACCCTCCCCCACCCGCGGGGGGAGGGAAGGGAAGGGGGGCGCCGACTCCGGGACCTCGCCGCGTCGCACGGCATGGGCGGCGCGGACGATCCAGCTTTGCCCGGCCTGGCGAAACACCTCCGTCAGCCGCACCACCGGCACGGCCCCGGAGGCGATGACGTCGGCCAGCACCGTGCCCGGCCCGACCGACGGCAGCTGGTCCACGTCGCCGACCAGCACCAGGCACGCCCGCCGCGGCACGGCCCGCGCCAGCTGGTGCATCAGCGCCACGTCCACCATCGACGCCTCATCCACCACCAGCAGGTCCAGGTCGAGCGGGTTGGCGGCGTCGCGCTTGAAGCCGCCCAGCGCCGGATCGAACTCCAGCAGCCGGTGGATGGTCTTCGCCTCGCGGCCGGTCGTCTCCGTCAGCCGCTTGGCCGCCCGCCCCGTCGGGCGCACAGGCCGCAGCGCAGGCCGCGGCCGGAAAAGATTTCGAGTATCCCCCTCACAATCGTCGTCTTCCCAACGCCGGGGCCTCCCGTGACGACCAGCACTTTGCTCCGCGCCGCCTGCGCGATGGCGTCGCGCTGGGCCGCGGCCAGCTGCAGACCCATCTTCGCCTCGACGTCGCGCACCGCCGCCTCGGGGTCCAGCGACGCCGGCAGGGGATGGTCGCCCTCGCGGAGACGCAGCAGCGACCGCGCCACGCCCAGCTCGGCCAGGAACATCGGTTTGAGATACAGGAGCGGCGGCGCCGCCTCCGTCTCGCGCACCACATCGCCGGCCTGCCGCTCCGCCTCGACCGCGGCCGCCATTAATTCGGTGGGGATGTCGGTAATGCCCGCCTTTTCCCGGAGCAGCGCCGGCTCCAGCAGTGCCGGCTCGGGATAGGCCACGTGGCCCTCCTGGCCGAGTCGTTGCAGCAGGAAGCGGAGCGCGGCCCGCGCCCGCTGCGGCGATTGTGGATCGAACCCCATGCGCCGGGCCAGGTCGTCGGCCGTCTTGAAGCCGACGCCCCAGATGTCGGTCGCCAGCCGGTAGGGGTTGGCGCGCACCGTTTCGACGGCCTGGTCGCCGTAGGTCTTGTAGATGCGCACGGCGCGGGCCGTGCCGACGCCGTGCGACTGGAGGAAGACCATGATGTCGCGCACGGCCTTGTGCTGCCGCCAGCCCTCGTGGATGCGCTGGATGCGGCGCGGCCCGATGCCCTTCACTTCCCGCAAAAACGACGGGCTTTCGTCGATGACGGCCAGGGTGCGCTCGCCGAAGACTTTAACGATCTCGCGCGCGAGGCGCGGGCCGATGCCCTTGACGAGGCCGGAGCCGAGGTATTTTTCGACGCCCTCGACGGTCTGCGGCGGCGTGCAGCGCAGCTCGTCGGCCTTGAACTGCTCACCGTGTTCGCGGTCCTGAACCCAGGCGCCGACCGCTTCGACGTACTCGCCGGCCGTCACCGACGCCACGGTCCCCACTACCGCGGTGAGGCCGCGCCGGCCGCGGGCCTGCACGCGCAGCACCGCGAAGCCCGTCTCGGGGCTGTGGAAGGTAACACGCTCGACGACGCCGGATAGTTGCTCAGCCATACCGGCCCATTGTACCGCCGGACGGCCGGGAATTGGATGCCGGCAGGAACCCGGCCGGCGCCCCTCTCGCCGGGGCGGGATTTTTTGACGGATACGAGAACTCACCCTATAGTTGGGCTTGGAGGCGATGCGAATCGCATCCCGGCGCTTTCGGGCAACGAACGCCCCGGCGCCGCCCGGCCCGCACAGGTGCGCCCTATGCCGGACATTGGCCCCTTTATCGGACCGTACGAGGTCCTGGAAGTCGTTGGCAAAGGCGGCATGGCGACCGTCTATCGGGGCCGCCGCCGCGAGACGGGGCAAATCGTCGCGATCAAGGTGATGGAGCCTAAGTTCGCGTCCAACCCCGTCCTGGTGAAACGCTTCGAGCAGGAATACGCCGCCGCCGCCCGCCTGCGCCACCCCAACATCATCCAGGTCTGGGATTTCGCCGAGGAAAACGGGCGCCCTTACCTCGTCATGGAGTTCATCGACGGCGAGAACCTGGGCCGCCGCATCGCGCCAAGGGGCCGCTGCCCGAGCGCGAAGCCGTCCCCATCCTTCTCCAGGTCGCCGACGGACTCCAGGCGGCGCACCAGCTCCAGATGATCCACCGCGACGTCAAAACTGAGAACGTCCTTCTGTCGAAGGAGGGCCAGGCCAAGCTGTCCGACCTCGGCCTCATCAAGGACCTCAACAACGGGGAACCGCTGACCCGGACGCGGACCTGCCTGGGCACGATCGCCTTCGTGGCCCCCGAGCAATTCGAGGACGCCAAACGGGCCGAGGTCCCCGCCGACATTTACGGCCTGGGGGCGACGCTCTACCACGCCCTCACCGGGGTGCTGCCGTTCCAGGGGAAGCGCAACCTCCAGATCTTGCGAAAGAAGATCTTGAATGACTTCGTTCCCCCACGGCGTCACGTCCCGGACATCTCCACGCACGTGGACGCGGCGGTTTGCAAGGCCCTCGACGCTTGCCCCGAGAAGCGGCAGGCGTCGTGCCGGGAATTCATGGACTCGCTCGTCCTGCCCGCGCCCCGCGTCCCGGCGTTCGCGGCCGCGGCGTCGGCGCCGAGCGATGCGGATCGCCGCAGGGCTTTCCGCTTCCCGGCCGATCTGGCCGCCACGTGCCGGCCGCTCCAGGCCGGCCCCAACACCTGGGCCGCCGTGATTCAGGACGTTTCGGGCACCGGCGTGCGGCTTCGGCTGGCGCGCCGTTTCGAGCCGGGCGCCATCCTCGCCGTCGAGGTCCCAGCCGGGGAAACCGGCGCGGCGACGCTTTACGCCAAGGTGGTGTGGGTGCGCGAGGCCGGCCCCCGCAAGTGGTCGGTCGGCTGCGTGTTCAAGCGACAACTGGAGATCGGCGAGCTGGAAACGCTCCTGGGGAACAAACCGATGACGGTCCTCATCCACCCGGATTGACCTGCCCTTTCCCTGCCTCACGCGGGGAGTCGGTTTGGCTTCTCCCTGTCAGCCCTTATGTTGCCGGTCGGCGGCCCGTCGCTCCCGACCGGGCGGCGATTCATGATGCGGACGCCGTTCTTGAGCTAGAGTTTGCCAGGGGCCGAAAAGCCTCGCTCTCACGCGAACGGCCCGACCCCGGAGCTGGGACCCTACCATGACACCTCAATCGCCTGCCGCCACAAAGCTGCCTTCGCTGCAGAGCGGCCCCCGGCTGCCGTCGGATCGCGACGGCGCTTCGCCCGTGGGGCGGTGCCAACGCTTGCAACGGGCGCTCCTTTTCGTCGCCGCCGGCTTGGGCGTCGCCGTGATCGCGCTGCTGGATCGCGCCACCGAATCGCGCCTGTCTTTCAGTCTGCTCTATCTGCTGCCGGTGACGGCCTGCGCCTGGTGCGGCGGCTTCTCGGACGCAATTTTGCTGTCCCTTGGAGGGTCGATCGCCTGGCATCTGGTTGATTGGGACGAGAACCCCGCGCTGCCGCCGTCGGTGCGGGTATGGAACGGGATCATCCGCTTCGGCACGCTGGCCTTGATGGCCAGCCTGGTTTCGCGGTTGCGCGTCAGCATCGTGCGCGAGCGGCTGCTGGCCCGCACCGATCCGCTCACTGGGGCGGCCAACGGCCGAACGTTTTACGAGACGGCGGGCGCCGAGGCGGAGCGAGCGCGTCGAGGGGAGCGGCCGCTGACCCTGGCTTATTTCGACCTGGACAACTTCAAACAGCTCAACGACCGCCTCGGACACGCGGCCGGGGATGAAGCCCTGCGGTGCGTAGTACACACGATCCAGCTGCACCTGCGCAGCGCGGACCTCCTGGCCCGCCTCGGCGGCGACGAATTCGCGCTGCTGCTGCCGGAGACGGGGACGGAGGGGGCCGCCGCCCTGCTGGCGCGCTTGCAGGAGCACCTGTCACGCGAGCTGCGGCGCAAGGGCTGGCCGGTGACGCTGAGCGTCGGCGCCGTTACCTTCCTCCGACCGCTGGGAGACATCGACCTGATGATCCAGCGCGTGGACGCCCTGATGTACGGGGCCAAGCGGATGGGCAAGGGCCGGGTGGAGCACGCCGTCGTCACCGAGGCCGAGGCCCTGGCGGAGCCGAAACCGGGCATCGACCGGCGGGCGACGGCCCGTGCGCTGAAGCAACCGCACCGCCCGCATCCGCCGGGAGGGGGAGGAGCAGGAGGAGTTCGCCGCGGTGCGCGACGTATCCTGCGGCGGCATCGCCCTGCATCTGGACAACCGGCTTCCCGATGACATGGTGCTGGTAGTGGAACCGCTGGCGCCAGACGCCCGGACGCTGCTGGCGCGGGTGAAGCACTCGGCACCGGAGGAAGGCGGGTGGCGGCACGGCTGCGAATTATCGACGCGCCTGAGCGCCGAGGAACTCGTCTTCTGGATGGGCGAACAGGAGGCGGCCCAGCGGGGAACAGGGAACAGAGAATGACCGCAAGCGCGCCTTCGCCGTCTATTCCCTGGCGGACGGCGGCGCCCAAGGGGCGGGCCGTTTGGCGAAAAAGGCTTCGAGGCCCAGCCGGCACTCCTCGGTGAGCCGGGGCGCGGCGCTGGCCTTCGCCGCCTCCTCCAGGCCGACCGCCTGCCGTGAAAAGCGATGCAACAGGTCTTTGGTGCGCTCCAGGGCGTTCGGCCCGCCCTCGGCCACCGACCGCGCCCATCCCAGGGCCGTCTCCATCAGCCGCCCCGCCGGCGCGACGGCGTTAATGAACCCCGCCCGCAGCGCTTCCTCGGCGCCGATCAGTTCCCCGGTCAAAAGCAGATAGCGGGCCGTTCGCTCGCCGACGTGTCGCAGCAAATGCGGCATCACCATCGCCGCCACCAGGCCGCGACGCACCTCCGGGTAGCCGAATCTGGCCTCCGGCGCGGCGACGGCCAAATCGCACACCGAAACCAATCCCGCGCCGCCGGCCGCCGCCGGCCCGTTGACCGCCGCAATCGTCGGCTTGGCGGAGCTGTAAATGCGCTCATACAGGCCGGCGAGGCGCAGCGCGTCCTGCCAGACGGGGCTCTTCTCCTCTTGCGGGCAGGGGCGGGGCAACCCCGCCCCTACGGATTCCTGCAACTCCGCGAGATCCATGCCGGCGCAGAACGCCGATCCGGCGCCGGTGAGGACGACGCAGCGGACGGCCGCGTCGTCAGCTGCCCGGCTGAAGGCGTCGGCCAGGGCGACGATGAGCGACCGGCTGAGGGCGTTGCGCCGGTCAGGGCGGTTGAGGGTGAGGACGGCGGCGGGCCGCCGCACTTCGTAAAGGACCGGCTCATCGCTCATGGGATTGCCTCCGGCTTCGGTCGGGTCATGGCATCCAGGTTTTCCGGCCGCGGCAGCGGCATGCGGAGCAGCGCCAGGGCCAGGGTCTTGCCCTGCGTGTCCGTTCGCAGCGACCGGCTGGCGCCTCCGGCCAGCACGTCATACAGGACGAAGTTCAAGCCGAGCAAGTTCGGCGCCTCGTAGCGCAGCACGCGCGACGGCCCCAGCGGCGCGAAGTAGCGCCGCACCATCTCGGCCGTCAGCTGTTCCTTCAGCCATGCGAAGCCCGCCGGCGTGTAGGCCAGGACGGCGATGTTGGCGTGATTGCCCTTGTCGCCGCTGCGGCCGTGGGCGACGTCGGCCAGGGTCAGGGTGTCGCCGGACATGGTTGCATCGTCTCCAGCTATGTTCATACTTCGGTTGCATCGACGGCTCGGCCCACCAGGCCGTCCGGCGGAATCTTCCTGATTGTGAGCAGCATTGCCCAAAGGATGCGCACTCGCCCACGGAGGGCGGGACTCTTTTGACAGCGTACTCTTGCTCTTCACGTGCCGTTTGTCGTGCTGCAAGTTCACCCAGCTTATGCGGTTAGGACAAGATTCCGCTGGCGAGAGGAAGAAAACCGCCCCTAAACCCGCGCCCCTTTCGCCCAAAGGTCCGCCGTTTGCTTTTCTCATCCCGTCCTCATGGGAGCGCCCTCGCTGCGTTCCCCGGCGGACGGCGTGCGGCCCCGCCGCACGACCAAGACCTGAATGGGCTTCGGGCGTTCTGTCGCGTCAGTCGGCCCTCGGTGTTCCTGAAGCCGCGAGGTCATTGCCTCTCCCCACCGTTTTCTCCTCTCCTGATCTTTGTTATCCCTCTCCCGTGATTCAACGGGCGTCTGCCTTCCGCACGTGCCGCGTACCACTTTCTTTAGTGTACGGCGCGGTGGTGGTTGCGCCCTTGTCCCCTTGGAGGCAGCCGCATGAACACCGAGAACGGCCGCACGGCCCACTGGAACGCCCACGCCCCTCATGAGGCATCCATGAATCACGCGCCGCCGGGCCGACCCCTAATCGACCCGGCAGGACGCGCCCATCGGGAGAGCGCGGCGCCGCCCCGGCCCGAGGCCCGACGCTTTTCGGTCTGGCGACTCGCACGCCGGGCCGTGGGCCTGGCGATGGTGGTGGCGGCCCTCTGGTGGCTGGTCGTGCCCTTCTTCTTCCCCGTCACCAGCCAGGCGGTCGTTAACGCCCGTATGGTCCAGGTGCGAGCGCCCATCGACGGCGCGGCCGGGGTAATCTTCCACGACATCGGCGACGTGGTCGAGGCGGGCGAACCGCTGCTGAAAGTCGTCAGCAGCCGGGCGGACACCTCCCACCTGGCCGAGCTGACCGCCCGCCGCAGCGTGCTGGCCGCCCAGCGCGAGCGCCTGACAAGCGACCTGGAGGCCGCGACGCGGACGCGGGACGAGTGCCGCGACTCCACGCAGCGGTTCTATAAAGAACTTGTGAGTTCGCTAAAGGATTCGATTGCGGAGGCGGACGCCCGGGTCGAGGCCGCCCACGTCGAGGGAGAGGCCGCCCACGTGCGGACGACGCGCGCGGTGCGGCTCGCGGCGCAGCAGGTGGGCGCGGACAGCGAGATGGACGCGGCGCGGTCGGGCGAATCCGTGGCGGCCAAGCATTGCGAGGAGGCGGAAGCTGCCCGCGCCAAGCTGAGAAAGGAGCTGCGCAGCTGAGCAGGGCTTCCTCTTCCAGCGGGACGCGCCGTCGTTCGAGCAGTGCGCCGACGAGCTGGACGCGAAGATCCCACAGATGCAGACGGAAATCAAGGAAACCGACGACAAGCTGGCCGCGGCGGACAGGGAGCTGCAAGAGGAGCAGCGGCGGATGGACCAGCTATCCGAGGCGGCCGTCGCGTCGCCGGTTTCGGGCGCCGTTTGGAAGCGGAACGGCGAGCCGGGCCAGGCGGTGAAACAACAGGAGAACTTGCTGGAGATCGCCGACCGCGACACCATCTTCGTGGAGGCGCTGCTTCCCCAGTCCCATTTGAACACGATCACGACTGGCAGCCGCGCCGTCATCCGGCTCACCGACGGGCGCGTGCTGAACGGCCACGTTCGTGCCGTGCGCACGCTGGGCGGTGCGGACACCGAGGCGTCGTTCGCCATCAACCTGCCCTGCCCCGACATGAAGCAGGTGCGCGTGCTGATCGACTTCGACCCCGGCGTCCGCGACGCGGCGCTCATCGGCCGGCACGCGCGCGTGCTCATCGTGGACGAGCATCCCAGCCCTTGCCAGCAGGCCATGATGTGGCTCTTCGGATGGGTGGGGGTGTAAAATGGTCGTCACGGAAGCCGTCTGGGTCAACCTGCTGCTCGCGGCCGGGCTAATCCTGTTCGTCTGGGGGGCGCCCGCGCGCGCACCTGGGCGCGCGTCGCCGTCATCGCGGTGCTGAACGCCCTGACCGTGGCCTACGTGGTCTGGCGGGCCGGCTGGACGTTGCCGGACTTCGCGTGGACCCCGACGGCCCTGTGGCCGTGGCTGTTCTTCTCATGCGAAATGCTCGTGACCGTGTACGAGGTTTGGAGCCTGTGCGTCCTGGCGCACGTCACCGACCATTCGCCGCAGGCCGACGTTTATGAACGCCGGCTCCGCTGCGAGGAAGACCTGCCGACCGTGGACGTGTTCATCCCGACTTATAACGAGGGGGCGGAAATCCTGGAACAGACCATCCTCGCGGCGCTGGCGCTGGACTACCCCGTCGGGCGGGTGCAGGTGTGGATTCTGGACGACAGCCGGCGCCCGTGGCTGAGCGAGCTGTGCCGGCGGCATGGCGTCGGCTATCTCGCCCGGCCGACCAATGAGCACGGCAAGGCGGGCAACCTCAACTACGCCTTGCCGCGCACCGGCGGCGAGTTCGTGCTGGTGATCGACGCCGATTTCCAGCTGGAGCCGCATTTCCTCTACCGCACTCTGGGATTTCTCCTCTACCAAAAGGGGGTGGCGTTGGTGCAGACGCCGCAGCATTTCCGCAACCCCGACCCGGTGCAGCACAACCTGCTCGGCTCGGGCGCCTGGACGGAGGAGCAGAACTTCTTCATGACGGTGGTGCAGTCGGCGCGGGACGCCCACGAGAACGCCTTCTGCGTCGGCAGCGGCTGGCTCACGCCGCGGGCGCGGCTGGACGAATTGGGCGGCTTCCCGCAGGGGTCGATCTGCGAGGATTTGGAGATCTCTTATGCGTTGCGCGGCCGGGGCTGGCGGACGCTCTTCCTCAACGAGGCCCTGGCCCACGGCCTGGCGCCCGAGAGCGTGCCGGAGTACATCAAGCAGCGCGTCCGCTGGTGCGCCGGCACCATGCAGCACCTCTTCCTGACGACCGGGCCGGTTCGCGGTCGCGGCCTGTCGCTGCTGGACCGCCTGTTCTACCTGGAGCCGGTGGTCTACTGGCTGACCTACCCCTTCATGGTGCTGGTGCTGCTGGCGCCGATCGTCTTCTGGTACACCGGCATGGCCGCCTTCCGGGCCGGCGCTGAGCAAACGGTCATGCTGCTGCTGCCGCGACTGATCGCCGGCTACGTCATCGGCTACTGGCTGTCCGACGGCAAGGTGCTGCCGATCGTCACGACCGTCCACAAGGCGTTGCCGGCCTTCCACCTGACAGCAGCGGTGTTGAAGTCGCTGGTCGCCCCGTTCGGCCGGCCGTTCCAGGTGACGGCGAAGGGCCTGGCGCGCGACGGCGTGGTCGTGCAGTGGCGCATCGCCTGGCTCTACCTCGCGCTGGCCGGGGCGCTGCTGGTCGGCATGGCCCTGAATTTGACGGGCTGGTGCGAGGTCGTGGCGATCGGCGAATTTACGGCGCTGGACGTGGCGTGGAGCGTGTACAGCCTGCTGGTGCTCGCGCTCTGTTTCATGGCGTGCGTCGAACTGCCGCGGGCGTCCGACCGCTGCACGGCGGCGGTCGCCCGGGCCGATGTGATCGGCACGGTGCGCAGCCTGTGCAAGCGCCTCTTCGCCTGACGATCCGTCAGGAGAAGAGGCGGACTTCCGCCGCGACCGCCGCTTTGGGAACCAGGGTCGGCCAGTAGGCGAAGACCTCGCGCACCGCCGGCCGTCCCGTGGTATAGCCGGTGACGCCCGGCGGGCCGGATGTGACCAGCGGCGCCAGCTCCTTGGAGAAGCGCTCGACCACGGCCCGGCGGTCGTCGCGCACAGCCACCCGCATCACGACCTCCGGCGGATCGACCGCGACCGGCTGCGGCACGCACACGCCGGCGCCGATCACCTCGACATGGGAATGCTGCGGCTCGATCCGGACGCGGCGGAGACGCTCCAGGATGATCTCGCCGCAGCGCCGCGCCTTGTCCACGGCCGCCGGCCCCGCGATGACGAGCGTGCCGTTGGCGGCCCAGCCGTCTCGGTAGGCAATCGAGACCTTGTAAGTATCCGTCGCCGGCTTGCCGTGGGCGCCGCCGACACGGACCACGTCGCGGCCGATCTCACTGAGTTGCACCGTCGTAAAATCGGCGACCACGTCCGGCGTCAGGTACGCGGCCGGGTCGCCGACCTCGTAGAGCAGCTGTTCCGAAACGGTCTCGCGGTTGACCGCGCCGCCCGTTCGCGGGGGCTTCGTGAGAAGGAACGACCCATCCTCGCTCATCTCCGCGATGGGGTAGCCGACGGCGGCGAGGTCGGGCGCGTCCTGCCAGTTGCACCACAAGCCGCCGGTGGCCTGGGCGCCGCACTCGATGAGATGGCCGGCCACGGTCGCGGCGGCGAGGCGGTCCCAGTCATCCCAGGCCCAGCCGAATTCATGCACGGCCGGCCCCAGCGTCAGCGAGGCGTCGGCGACGCGCCCGGAGATGACCACCGAGGCGCCGAGGTGCAGAGCCTCGGCCAGCGGCCGGGCGCCGAGGTAGGCGTTGGCGCTGACCACGCGGGAACGCACGGCGGCCAGCGGCTCGCCGGTGTCGAGGTTGGCGAAGGGCCAGCCGCCGGCCGTCAGGGCGTCGAGCCGCGGCATGAGGTCGTCGCCGGTGACGACGCCGATGCGGCGGTCAGATAGGCCGGCCTTGTCCAGAATGCTGCGGGCGCGGGCGGCGCATCCGGCGGGATTCATACCGCCGGCGTTGGTGACGATTTTAAGATCGGGCTGCTCCTTGAGGAACGGGGCGAGGCGTTCCAGCACGTCGAGGAAGTCGGAGGCGTATCCGGCGGCTGGGTCACGCTGCTTTTGCAGCGCGAGGATGGACATGGTGAGTTCGGCGAGGTATTCGAGCGTGAGATAATGCAGACCGCCTTTTTCGGCGAGGACGACAGGCGCGTCGAGGTTGTCGCCCCAGAAGCCGCAGCCGTTGCCGATCCGCATGGGCGTCATCGCGTGGGTGCCTCCGATTTCTACGACGCTCCTGCGAACAACTCGGTCGCCGCATGCGGCAACTCGATTGCGACGAACCAGCTTTCGGGATAGAGATAATCGTCACCCGATTCGTCGATGACTCGCACGAAATGCCGAGCGGCGGCGGCCGCGTCCGAGAGCACGCGGTACACTTTTCGGACCTCAAGGGATACGGGATATCCCTCGTTGTGCAGGCAGAGGAGGAACTGAGCGGTCGTCTTTTTTTTCGGCATGGTCATGTATCCAGGAACCGCTTGATCTTCATCTCTTTCCGGCCGATACCGTGCGCCTCATACCAATGCACCTCGGCCTTGCACACGGAGCCTTCCGGCAGGCGAACCTGGGCGATCCCCTTGCGCTTTCTCCACCGGCCTGGCCCGTAATCGCGTCGCAACCGAGGCAGTTCGCGGATGGACGTACCGACGGCGAACGCTTCGACATCCGTGATTTCGCCGATGATTTCAACATCCATAAGATCGACATCAGAGGAAAGCAATCACGCCTAACGCCGGCGACCCTGTCACCCAGCACGACGATAGTACCACTCGGTCGATTTAGGGCTCACGCCAGCAGCTTCTGCACCACCTCCCCGCTCACGTCCGTCAGCCGGAAGTCGCGCCCCTGGAAGCGGTACGTCAGCTTCGTATGGTCGAAGCCGAGCAGGTACAGCAGCGTCGCGTGCAGGTCGTGGACGTGAACGCGGTCCTCCACCGCATTGAAGCCGAACTCGTCCGACTGCGCCCAGCGTCAGGCCCGGCTTGATCCCGCCGCCGGCCAGCCAGTAGGTGAAGGCGTTCGGATGGTGGTCGCGGCCGTCGTTGCCGCCGCCCTCCACCATCGGCGTCCGGCCGAACTCGCCGCCCCAAATCACCAGCGTGTCGTCCAGCATTCCCCGCTGTTTGAGATCTTTCACCAGCGCCGCCGACGGACGGTCGCAGTCGTGGCAGTTCTTCGTCAGGTCGGCCTTGAGGTTGCCGTGCTGGTCCCACGCCTCGTGGAACAGCTGCACGAAGCGGACGCCGCGCTCCAATAATCGCCTTGCCAGAAGGCAATTGTTGGCGAACGACGCCTTGCCCGGCTCGGCGCCGTACATGTCCAGCACGGACTGCGGCTCTTTCGACAGGTCCATCAGGTCCGGGGCGCTCGTCTGCATCCGGTAGGCCATCTCGAACGAGTGGATGCGCGTGGCGATTTCCGGGTCGCCGACCGCGTCGAGCCGATGGCGGTTGAGCGATTCAACGGCGTCGAGCGTGTCGCGCTGCATCCCGGCGTCCACGCCGCGCGGGTTGGACAGGTACAGCACCGGGTCGCCGCCGCTGCGGAAGAGCGTGCCGTTGTAGACGGTGGGCAAGAAACCGCTGCCCCAGTTGGAATTGCCGCCGCTCGGCCCCTTCTTGCCGGAGCTGAACACGACGAAGGCCGGCAGGTCGCGCGACTCGCTGCCCAGGCCGTAGAGTGTCCAGGCACCGAAACTCGGCCGGCCGAACAGCGGCGAGCCGGTGTTCATCATGATTTGCGCGGGGGCGTGGTTGAAGGCGTCCGTCGCCAGCGATTTGACGATGGCCACGTCGTCCACGACTTCCGCCAGTCCGGGCAGCAATTCGGACAATTCAGCCCCGCACTGGCCGTATTTGGCGAACTTGAACTTGGGGCCGAGCAGCTTGGAGTTGGGGCTGATGAAGGCGGCGCGGTAGCCCTGGATCAGCTCGGGCGGCGGCAGCGTGCCGTCGAACTTCGCCAGCTGCGGCTTGTAGTCGAACAGCTCCAGGTGGCTCGGTGCACCCGCCATGAACAGGTAGACGACGCGCTTGGCCTTGGCCGGCTGCGGCGGTGCCTTCGGGGCCAGCAGGTCGCCGCCGGCCTCGGCGCGAGCGGTCGGTCCCAGCAGCTGGGCCAGGGCGACGCTCCCGAGTCCCACGGCGCAGTCGCGGAAGAACCAGCGACGCGAAACGTCCGTTGGGTCCTGACCGCGGTAAAGGGGGGCCTGGCAGTTCACGGCTCGGTCCTCATTCTTTGGTGATCGTCTCATCCAGGTTCAGCAGCACGCGCGACACGACCGTCCACGCCGCCGCCTGCGCCGGCGTCGCCCCCTCCGGCAGGTTCGGTGGGTTGGCCGGGTCCTCCGCGGCCAGCTCCCACGGCTTCGCGTCCGACGCCGCGAAGCGCCCCTCTTCCTTCGCTAACAGGGTCCGCAATGTATTCATCTCGTCGGCGTCTGGACGGCGGGCGAGGCAGCGGCGGAAGGCGTAGACGAGCCGGTCGTCGTCGGTCTTGCCGCCGTCGGCCAGCGTGCGCAGGGCCAGTGAGCGGGCGCATTCCAGGAAATCCGGCTGATTCAGCGTCATCAGCGCTTGCAAGGCCGTGTTGGAGCGGGCGCGGCGGACGCAGGCGAAGTCGCCGTTGGGCGCGTCGAAGGTCTGCAAGAGCGGGGGCGGTATGGAGCGGAAGCGGAAGATGTAGATGGAGCGGCGGAAGCGCTCCGGCCCCTTGTCCGCGGCCCACACCTTCGGCCCATAGCTGGCCGGCGGCTGGAACAGGAACTCCGGCAGCGGCGGGTGGACGGGTGGGCCGCCGATTTTCGGATTGAGCAATCCACCGGCCGCCAGAGCGATGTCGCGCACCGCCTCGGCCTCCATGCGGAGGCGCGGCCCGCGCGCTAGCAGGCGGTTATCGGGGTCGCGCTCGCGCAGCTCCGGCGTCGTCCGGGACGATTGGCGGTAGGTCGCGCTGGTGACGATCAGCCGTTGCAGCTTCTTCAAGCTCCATCCCTGATCCATGAACTCCACGGCCAGCCAGTCGAGCAATTCCGGGTGCGACGGCGGTTCGCTCTGCAAGCCGAGGTCTTCCGACGTGGCCACGATGCCGATCCCGAAATCCATCTGCCAGACGCGGTTGACCAGCGAGCGGGCCGTCGTCGGCGACTGACGATCGACGAGCCACCTGGCGAGCGTGAGCCGGTTGAGTGGGGCGCCGGCCGGCAGCGGGTTGAGGAACGCCGGTACGCCCGGATCGACTTGGGCGCCCGGCTTGAGGAAGTTGCCGCGCTTGAGGACGTGCGTTTCGCGCGGTTGATCGCGCGGCGTCAGCACCAGCTGCGTCGAACCCTCGGGATGTTCCTTGCAGAGATCTTCAATGCGTTTGTTGGCGTCGGCCCATTCCGCAACCGTGGTGCGCCAGCAGCTGAACACGGCCTCGTCCTGCTCCAGCGTCCGCTTGTCGCGCGGCAGCGACAGAATCTGCCGCGCCGCCGGCGGGACGGGATCGGCCTCGGCGCCGGGCGCCGTGGTCAGCGCCAGGCGGAAGCGGCCGAGGTTGTGGTTCTGGTTGTCGTCGCTGTTCCAGCCGCCGCCGTTTTGGGTGATGAGGAACGTGAGCGTCGTCCCGTCGGGATCGGCCAGCGGCTTGTCCAGCGTGAACACGATTTCATGCGGCACGTTGCGGCGGCCGGGGTCGCGGTCGGTGGCCCAGGCGGTGTCGTTGTCGCCGTCGATGGCGAACGACGCGGGGCCGATAAGACGCTTCTTGCCACTTTTGTCATCGTAAATGGGGTCGAGCGGCGCCTCCGGTGGGTTGTAATCGGCCGTGGCTTTCGCAAACTTGAGTTTCTCGACCTTGCCGCCGACTTCCGCCTCTACCGCGAACTCGCTCAGGGCCGCCGTGCCGTAGATCGACCGGCCGGGGCCGCCGCGCGGCAAGTTGGGGTCGTTGAGCAGCTCCATGCGGAAGGCGGTCACGTTCTTCACGTCCGTCTTGACCTTCATGCGAACCGTGTGCTTGGTCGGCGCGTAGCCCTGGGCCAGGAACGAGCCGTCCGCCAGCGGCAAATACTTCTGCCCGCCGGTCGATTCGCCCTCGACCTCCGGCTGCACGACGACCCAATCCGGCCGCCCTTCCTTCGCCTTCTCTTCCCATTTCGCCATGCGCTCGCGCCAGTCGGGCGTCTTCTTCCGCAGGCCGTCTTCGACTTCGCGGATCTGCCGCAGCACGTCGGCCCGCTTTTTCTGCTCCTCGCGCGTGTAGACAGTGACGTTGGCCTCAAAATCGTTGTTGAGGAAGGCGAAAAGGCGGTAATACGCCTTCTGCGTCAACGGATCGAATTTGTGGTCATGGCACTGGGCGCACTGGATGGTCAGGCCCAGGACGCCCTTACCGACGGCGTCCATGCGGTCGAACATGGCGTCCATGCGGAACTGCTCGGGATCGACGCCGCCCTCCTCGTTAATCATCGAGTTGCGCAGGAAGCCGGTGGCGACGATGTCGTCCTGTGTGGCGTTGGGCAGCAGATCGCCGGCCAGCTGGTCGATGATGAAGCGGTCGTAGGGCAGGTCGCGGTTGAGGGCGTTGACGACCCAGTCGCGGTAGAACCAGACGAAGCGCGGCTTGTCCTTTTCGTAGCCGTCGCTGTCGGCGTAGCGGGCGGCGTCGAGCCACCAGCGGCCCCAGCGCTCGCCGTAGTGCGGCGACGCCAGCAGCCGATCCGCCACCTTGTCGTAGGCGTCTGGCGAGCGGTCGTTGAGAAAGGCGTCCACCTCTTCAATCGTCGGCGGCAGGCCCGTCAGATCAAGCGTGACACGGCGGATCAACGTGGCGCGGTCGGCCTCCGGAGACGGCGTCAGTCCCTCCTTCTCCAGCCGGGCGAGGACGAAAGCGTCGATGGGGTTGCGCGGCCATTTGGCATCCTTGACGGCGAGAATGGACGGTCGGATCGGCGGCCGAAAGGCCCAATGGTGCAGCGACGGGTCATCGCCGGCCAGCGCGTCGGGCCATGCCGCGCCGGCGTCGATCCAGGCGCGGAGCGTCTGCACCTGGGCGGCCGACAGATGCTCGTCCTTGAACGGCATGGCGACGGCGTCGTCGCTGCTGGTCACGCGACGAATCAGCTCGCTTTTGGCGCTGTCGCCGGGGACGACGGCCGGCTTGCCCGATTCGCCGCCCTTGAGGGCGCGGGCCTTCACGTCGAGGCGGAGGCCGGAAATGTGCTTGTGCCCGTCGTGGCACGTAAAGCAGCGTTCCTTGAGCAAGGGCAGCACGTCGCGCTCGAAATCGGCGCGCGGCGTCTCGGCGGCGGACGCGGCAAGAGGCAACGCCAGGAAAAGGCTCATGCAGAGGAGAGGGCCGGGTCGCAAGGCGGGTTCCTCCGACAGGGCGGCGAGACGGCGGGCAGGGACGCGAGGGATTGAAGGTGATTCTACCCGGCGGCGTGGGGGGTCACAAGGGGCCGCTGAATTGTCGGGCGCTTCTTGGTCGAGGATTCACGCCGGCGGCGATGCGGCCGTTTGTATTATACTATTCCTATTCGGTTCGACCGCCTCGCGGTGTCCTGAGTTGGCACCTTGCAACCGCGCCCTTCCGAAACGAGGCCGAGGCCATGCCGAGCATCCGTCCGCGATCCGCCTTCCTGTCAACGTGCGTCGCCCTTGCCGTCATCGTCCCCGCCGCGCTCGGCGTCGCCGTGACGGCGCGCCGGACGGGCGTTGTGCGCGAGCCGGCGGCGGCCGCCAAGGCGTCAACGCTCGGGGCGGACGCTGCCTTCTTCGAGTCGAAGATCCGGCCGGTCCTGGCCGAGTCCTGCCTGAAATGCCACGGCGGCAAGAAGGTCCGCGGCGGTCTGCGCATCGATTCCCGCGCCGCGCTGCTCAAGGGCGGCGACCGCGGGCCGGCCATCGTCCCAGGCGACCCGGACGGCAGTTTGCTGATTCAGGCGATCCGCTATAGCCATGAAAGGGTGAAGATGCCACCGGGCAAGCCGCTGCCGGATTCGGTCGCGGCCGACCTCGCCGCCTGGGTCCGCGACGGCGCCGCCTGGCCGGACGGCGTCGCCCTGTCGTCCGACGCGGTCGATCCGCGCTGGGCGTTCGAGCCGATCCGCAAGGTCGAGCCGCCGGACCCCATAGCGACGGGGTTGCCCCGCCCCTACCCATCGGCCAACCCGGTGGACCAGTTCATCCGGGCGAAGTTGCAGGCGCACGGACTCCGGCCGGCCGAACCCGCCGACCGGCGCACGCTGATCCGCCGCGTCACTTACGACCTGATCGGTCTGCCGCCGACGCCGGACGAGATCGAAGCCTTTCTGAATGATGATTTGCCGGACGCCTACGAGAAGGTCGTTGATCGGCTGCTGGCGTCGCCGCACTACGGCGAGCGCTGGGGCCGACACTGGCTCGACGTGGCCCGCTACGCCGACACCGGCGGCTTCGAGGCCGACCACCTCTACCCCAGCGCCTGGCGCTACCGCGATTACGTCATCCGCTCTCTTAACTCCGACAAGCCCTTCGACCGCTTCGTCCAGGAGCAGGTCGCCGGCGACGAATTGCGGCCGGACGACCCCGATGCGGCCGTCGCCACCGGCCTGTACTGCGTCGGCCCCGCGCTGGAGGAGTCGGCCCTGATGGACGGCCAGTTGGACAATGAGTGGCTGACCGACGCCGCCGACACGACCGGAGCGGCCTTCCTCGGCCTGACGCTCGGCTGCGCCCGTTGCCACGACCATAAATACGATCCGCTGACGCAGAAAGACTACTACGCGATGCAGGCCGTCTTCGCGGCCAGCGACCGCCCTTATCCCGACAAGGTACGTCTGCTCCGCATCAAGGGCCTCAATGGTCTTCTGTCGGATGCGCCGGTCCCCAAGGAGCTGGAGCAGGACCCACGCTGCACGGTGCAGACCGAGGACAAGGTGGGCTTCCATCTGTTCCACCGGGCGCAGCCGCTGGAGGTCCATCTGCTGCGGCGCGGCGAACTGAACAAGCCCGGCGACGTAATGCGGCCGGCCGTCCCAGCGGTGCTGCGTTCCGGCGATCACCCGGCCGACCTCTCGGACGCGCCGGCGGCGGGGCGGCGGGCGGCGCTGGCCCGGTGGCTGACGGCGTCGGACAATTCGCTGACGGCGCGGGTGCTGGTCAACCGAGTTTGGGGATGGCATTTCGGCCAGGCCCTCGTCCGCACGCCGAGCGACTTCGGGGCGCAGGGCGAAGCACCGACTCACCCCGAGCTGCTGGACTGGCTGGCGCGGGACTTCACGGACCACGGCTGGAGCCTGAAGCGCCTTCACAAGCAGATTCTCCTGTCGCAGACGTACCGGATGGCGAGCGTGGCCGAAGGCTCGGCTGCCGGCGCCGACCCGGAGGACCAGCTCTTGGGACGCTTTCCGCGGCGCCGGCTGGACGGCGAATCCATCCGCGACGCGATGCTGGCCTGCGCCGGCACGCTGAACGCCAAGATGTACGGCCCCGCCGTGGTCCCGCCGCTCAGCGGCGAGGAACTGACCGGCCTGTTTGACGCCGCCGCCAAGTGGCCGGTCACGATGGACCCCGCGGAACACACACGGCGCAGCATCTATTTGCTGGTGCGGCGCACGTTCACTTATCCGATGTTCGCGGCCTTCGATCCGCCGGAGGTGATGACGAGCTGTCCGCGGCGGCAGGAAACCATCGTGCCGACGCAGGCGCTGACCCTGCTCAACAGCCCCGTGGCGCGCGAGCAGGCCGCCGCCTTCGCGGGCCGGCTGTTGCAGGAGTGCGGCGACGATCCCGAGAAGACCACGGCCCGCGCCTGGCTGGTGGCTTTCGGCCGTCCCATTCGTCCGGCCGAGACGGAACGCGTCCTCCGCTTCCTGCGCGAGAGGACGGCGGACCTGGACGACCCGAAAGCCGCGCTGGCGGAATTGTGCTTGACTCTGTTCAACACCAACGAGTTCTTGACCATCGACTGAGGCTCCGCCATGACGCACCGGCCGACTCCGCTATTCTTCTCCCGCCGCGAGATGCTGCGTCGCGCCGGCTTCGGCTTCGGCGCCTGGGCGCTGCTGGATCTGCTCGGCCGCGACGGCCGGCTGGCGGCGGCCCCGGCCGCGGCCGACAACCCGCTCGCCGCCAAGGCGCCGCCGCTGCCGGCCACGGCCAAGCGCGTCATCTTTCTGTTCATGCAGGGCGGGCCGAGTCACATCGACACCTTCGATCCGAAACCTCTTTTGAACAAGCTGCACGGCCAGCCCCTGCCTGCCAGCGCCGTCGAAGGATTGCAGCTGCGGTTCACCAAGGCGGACGCGGCCATCCTCGGGTCGCCGCAGACCTTCTCGAAGTGCGGCGAGTCCGGCATCCAGATCGCGGACACGTACCCGCACTTGCAGAAGTGCGCCGACGATCTGGCCGTCGTCCGCTCCTGCCATCACGAGGCGTTCAACCACGCCCCCGCCCAGTACATGCTCAGCACCGGCTCGTCGCGCATGGGCCGGCCATGCCTCGGCTCGTGGACGCTCTACGGACTCGGCAGCGAGTCGGAAGATCTGCCGGCGTTCGTGGTCATGGCCACGACCGACGCCGTCAAGGGCGGCCCGCCGGTCTACGGCCACGGCTTCCTGCCGGGCGCGTACCAGCCCACGGTGCTGCGAAGCGCCGGCTCGCCCGTGTTGTACCTGGACGCCCCCGACAAGGTCGGCGACGCGGGGCAGCGCGAAGTGGTGGACATGGTGCAATGGCTGAATCAGGAGCATCGGGCGGAGCGTGGCGAGGACGTGGACGATCTGTCGTCGCGGATCGCCTCCTACGAGCTGGCCTTCCGAATGCAGAGCGCCGTGCCCGAGGCGGTGGACCTGGCGAAGGAGCCGGACGCGATCAAAGACCTCTATGGTCTGAATGATCCCGTATCCGCGCGGTTCGGGACGGACTGCCTGCTGGCCCGGCGGCTGGTGGAGCGCGGCGTCCGGTTCGTGCAGATCTTCACCGGCGGCGGCGGGGCCGACGACTGGGACGCCGCCCACGCCGACAACGACAAAACCCATCGGGAAATGGCGCATCGGGTGGATCGACCGATGGCGGGCCTGCTGACGGACCTCAAGGCGCGGGGCCTGCTCGACGATACGCTGGTGATCTGGGGCGGCGAGTTCGGCCGCACGCCGGTCGCCGACGGCCGCTATCCCGACAGGAAGGCCGGCCGCGACCACAACCCCTACGGCTTCACGACCTGGTTGGCAGGCGGCGGCGTCCAGGGCGGCCGCGTCATCGGCGCCACCGACGAGTTCGGCTTCCGCGCGGCCGTGGACCCGGTCCACGTCAACGACCTGCACGCCACGGTCCTGAAACTGCTCGGCCTGGACCACCGCAAGCTGACGTTCCTGTTCCAGGGCCGCGAGCAGCGGCCGACCGACGTGGCCGGCGACGGCGAATTCACCGAACGGCTGGTGCGTTGATCTTGAACGGCATGGCCTGTCGGGTGAACGGGTCCAGGATCAGCCGCCGCTGTCCGTCCGAACGGTCGTGCATGGGTTCCTCGAATCGGGGGCCCTGCGGGAACGCCGCGGCCCTTTGTCCTTTTCATAGATTATGCCCGTCGCATCCATCCTACGTCCGAGGTCGGCCCCCGGACAGGAGTTTGCCTGTCTTGCTTGTCCAAGAGGGTCCACCGTGAGAGTCATCTCCGCCGGCCGCGTCTGCACCGCCCTGTTCTGCGCCGCCGCCCTGCTCGGGCCGCTCGCCGCCTCTCCCCCGTCCGGGCGGACGCCAATCCCGGCCCGCGAGGAGAAGCGCTTCCTCATCGTGGCGCCCGACCGTTTTCACGGCGCCCTCAAGGAGTACGTCGCCCACAAGCAGAAGCTGCGGCCGACCGAGCTGGTTTCGCTGGAAGACGTGCTGAAATCCACCGACGGCGTGGACGACCCGGAGCGGCTGAAGCGGTTCCTCTACGACGCCTGGAAGAAGCGCTCGCTCGGCTACGTGCTGCTGGTCGGCGACGTGGACGTGATGCCGGTGCGTTACATGGTGTTGGACCGCAACACGCCGGCCGCCTTCGACTACGCCTTCTACCCGTCGGACCTTTATTATGCGGATCTCGCCAAGCAGGACGGCAGTTTCGACGACTGGAACGCCCGCAAAGACGGCTTCCACGCCGGCTACTTCGGCGAAGTTCGCGGCGAACACAACAAGAAGGACCCCATCAACTACGACGAGGTGGACTACCGGCCGGAGGTCGCCGTCGGCCGTTGGCCGGTCAGCAGCGTAACCGAGGTCAAGGTGGTCGGCGCCAAGTCCATCGCTTACGAGGACGCGGTGCGCGACGGCACCCACCCCGGCCTGCGGAAGGCGGGGCTGTTCCACGTCGGCGGCTGGGTGGACGCCCGCCGGCGGCTGGACGGCCTGGTCAAAAAGATGCCGGACGGCTGGGAGACGGACCCCTACTTCTTCGACGCCGGCGACGGGAAATACAGCACGCCGCCGCCGGACAATAAGCATGTGGTGGCCGCGCTGAATCAGGGGGAATCGCTGGTCGTTCACGTCGGCCACGGCAGCGAAAACACCTGGGAGGGCTGCTTCTCCGTGAACGACCTGGGCAAAGTCAAGAACGCCGACCGTCTGCCGGTGATGTTCTCGGCGGGGTGCAGCACGGCATACTTCGCCCCGCTGCCGCCCTACGGCGCCTATGTGGACGTGGACGGCAAGGAACACAAGGGCACGGACGCCGGCGAGGTGTTTTCGGCGCCGCCGCCCCCTCCCTCGCCGTACCAGAAGGGGAAGTACAACCCGACCGGCCTGGCCGAGCATCTGCTCCGCGACGGGCCGGACGGGGCGGTCGTCTACATCGGCTGCGACACCGGCAGCCAGCCCTGCGCCCTGACGCTGCTGGACGGCTTTCTCGGCGCCCTGCGCGAGTCGGATCGGGCGACGGCCGGCGACTGCTGGGCCGAGGCGCTCCGCTATTATTACGACAAGGAACACCTGGAAACGCTGAAACCGAACGACGACTGGTATCCGCCGAGCATCTTCTTCCAGGGGATGAAGTACGTCTACTTCGGCGACCCGACGTTGCCGCTGGCGCCGCCCGCCGACAAATGAGCCGGCGCCGGGCCGTCAGGACACTTCCAGCACGGCCGCGCCCAGCACATCCCGGCGCGGCACGACGCCCAGGCCGGGGGCCGTGGACGCCGCCATGCGGCCCTCGACCCGGCGCGGCGCCCCGTCGGCGATGCTGACCGTGACGTAGCTGTTGAAGTCGGTGGCCGTGAAGAGGAATTCCGGCGGCGTGCTGTGGGCCAGGTGCGCGATGGCGGCCGTGATGATGTCGCCGCCCCAGCTGTCTTCCAGCGTCATCGCCACGCCGATGGAGACGCACAGGTCGCGGGCCTGGCGCGTCTTGGTCAGGCCGCCGAGCTTGCTGATCTTGAGGTTGACCACATCCATCGCCCGATCCGCGTGCCCGCGCAGCAGCACGTCGATGGAATCGATCACCTCGTCCAGCACGAAGGGATGGTCGGTGTGGCGGCGAACCGTGAGGCACTCCTCGTAGCTCAGACAGGGTTGTTCGATGTACACGTCCACGTCGCGCACCGCTCGGACCACGCGCAAAGCGTCGTGCATCAGCCAGCCGGTGTTGGCGTCGGCGATCAGCCGGTCGCCCGGCTGCAATCGCTCCGCGACGGCGCGGATGCGGGCCACGTCCACCGCGGGGTCGCCGCCGACCTTGAGCTGGAAGCGGCGATAGCCCTCGGCCCGGTAGCCGGCGACGCGGCCGGCCATCGCCTCCGGGGATTCCTGCGAAATCGCTCGGTAAAGGGGAAAATCGTCGCCGTAGCGGCCGCCCAGCAGCGTGCAAACCGGCTGGCCGGTCGCCTTGCCGAGAAGGTCCCAGCAGGCCATGTCGATGCCCGACTTGACGTAGGGGTGGCCCTTGAGCGCGGCGTCCATCCGCCGGTTCAGCTTCCCCAGCTGGAGCGGATCTTCGCCGATGAGGTGCGGTCCCAGCTCGGCCAGGCCGGCGCGGACGCCGTTGGCGTAGGCCGGCAGGTAGAACGGCCCCAAGGGACAGACCTCGCCGTAGCCGACGAGGCCGCTGTCGGTCTCGACCTCGACGACGGTGCTGTCGAACACCGACACCGACTTGCCGCCGGACCACTTGTAGCTGCCCTCGTGCAACGGCAGCTCGACGCGGTAAGCCCGGATGCGCTGGATCTTCATGCCCCACCCTCCCGCCGCATGGACGCCCGGACGCTGGGCCGCGTGCGGATCGCCTCGCGGACGACGGCCAGCACTTCTTCGCGCTCCCGGCCGGTCAGCGGCAGGCGCGGGCGCGACCCGTCTCGGCGCCGCGACCCGTCTCGGCCATCGCCAGCTTGATGCACTGGACGAGCTTGACGCGCGTGTCGAGGTGCAAAAGCGGCGCGAACCAGCGGTAGAGCCGGATCGCTTCGTCGAAGCGGCCGCTCGTCGCCAGGTTCCACAGCAGGAGGCTCTCTTCCGGGAAGGCGTTGACCAGGCCCGCGACCCAGCCGACGGCGCCGAGCAGCACGCTCTCCAGCACCAGATCGTCCACGCCGCAGAAGAGGACGTAGCGGTCGCCGCAGCGATTTTTGAGGTCCGTAATGCGGCGAACGTTTTCCGACGACTCCTTGATCGCTGCGAGCGTCGGTTCGTCGGCCAGCTCGGCGAACATCTCGGGCGTAAGGTCCACGCCGTAGGAAACCGGGTTGTTGTAACACAGAATGGGCAGGTCGGTCGCCCGAGCCACGGCCCGGAAGTGGGCGATCGTTTCGCGCGGATCGGACTTGTAAACCATCGCGGGCAGCACCATCAGGCCGTCCGCGCCGTCGCCCTGCGCGTCGGCGGCGAAGCGGCAGGCCAGCGCGGTCGTGCATTCGGCCACGCCGGCCAGCACGGGAACCCGCCCCGCGGCCTGCGCGAACGCCACGCGCACCACATCGCGCTTTTCGACGTAGTCCAGGGAGCAATTCTCCCCAACGGTGCCGAGCATGATGATTCCATGGACGCCGGCCCGGATCATGCCTTCCACATGGGCCGCCGTCGCATCAAGGTCCAGGGTCTGGTCGGCGCGGAACTGCGTCGTCGCCGCGGGGAAGACGCCGCGCCAGGGAGTCTTGGTTGTCGGAATCGGAGGTCCCTCCTCGAGCGGAAACGGCCGGCTCGGCCTTACGGGTTCGCCCCTCTGTCGGGCGCCGGCTTAGCCTTGCGGACGTAGCGGTCGAACCATTCCAGGTTGCGGTCCATGCAGTCCAGCATCAGCCGCGGCTCCTCAATGCCGTGATGGGTCCGCGGGTAGATCACCATCTTCGTCGTGCAGCCCAGGCGCTTGAGGGCGCTGTACAGCTCCTCGTCCTGCGACAGCGGCACGCGCTCGTCAATCTCGCCGTGGGTGATGAGGGTCGGCGTGTTCACCCCCTTGATGTGGAACATGGGCGAGCGTTCTTGGTAGATTTCCGGCTTGTCCCAGAACTCGCCGCCAAGGTAGTCGGGCAGGAAACTGGGAATGTCCGCAGTGCCGTTGAAGGTCATGAGGTTCGTGACGCCGCCGCCGACGGACGCGGCCTTGAATCGGTGCGTCTGCGTGATGGTCCACGAGGTCATGTAGCCGCCATAGCTCCAGCCCATCACGCCGAGGCGGTCGGGGTCGGCGACGCCCTGGTCGATGACGTAATCGACGCCGCTCATGAGGTCCTGAAAGTCGCCGCCGCCCCAGTCGCCGTAGTTGGCGTAGCGGAACTTCTTGCCGTAGCCGGCGCTGCCGCGCGGATTGGCCCGCAAGACGGCGTAACCCCGCGACGCGAACGCCGCGACGGGGTAATACGTCGCCGCGCCGTCGAACGATTGCATGAACGCCCCCATCGGCCCGCCGTGGATGACGAGCAGCAGCGGATATTTCTTGCCCTTTTCGTAGCCGACGGGATAGGTCAGCAGACCCTCGATTTCCTGGCCGTCCTTCGAGTTCCAGTGAATTACCTCGGTGCGGTCGGGCGGTGCATCCGGCACGTCGCGCTGGACGTGGCTGACCTGCACTGGCTCGAAGGTATCCACCGAGGCGACGAAACGCCTCGGCGCCTTGGCGACGAACGCCTCCGGCGGCTTGGCCAGGGTCTCCCAGCCGAAGCCAACATCGGTGCGGGTGACGTTGAGGAAGACGCCGCCGGCCGACATCCCATCCTCGCGACTGATTTCCCTGGAACCGGACCCGTCTGGCGACAGACCGAGCAGCCTCAGACTGGCGTGATGGGCCTCCGTGAGGAATAGCTCCGTGCCGTCGGCCGACCAGCCGACCAGCTCGGAATAGCGGCCGAAGCCGTCCGACGTTTCGGCCAGCGCGCGCGGCGGCCCGCCGGCCGTAGGGACCACGTACACGCGGCCGCCGTCGGCCCATTTCGGCGGGTCGTCACTGGCGACGTAGGCGATCGACTCGCCGTCCGGCGAAAAGAGCGGCGTCGTCTCGGCGGCGGGGGTGTGGACGAGCGGCCGGACCTTGCCGTCGGCCACACCGACCAGCGACAGGTCGGAGCTGGGCCAGTCGTCGGGGGCGGCGGTCCTGGCGTGGGCGAACACGATCGTCTTGCCGTCGGGCGACCAGTCGAATGGCGCCCGGCCGGCCTTGTTGTTTTCGGTGGTGATGCTGAAATCGCCCTTGGTCAGCAGCCGGGCGTCGTGTTGAGTTTTTGGCGAGTCCGTAAAGGGTATGACATAGAGGCGGCTCATCTTGGGGTTTTCGTCCACCACCCGCGCGTCGTTCTTTTCCCGCGCGGCCTTTTCCTCTTCGGCGGTGGGCGCGTCCAGGGCCGTGAAGGCCAGCTGCTTGCCGTCCGGCGACCACTTGTAATTGCCGACGCCGGTTTTCACGTCGGAGACTTGCTGGGCCTCGCCGCCGTTGGGCCGGATCACCCAGAGGTTCTTCTTGCCCGAGCGGGCCGAGAGGAAGGCGATCCATCGGCCGTCCGGCGACCACTGCGGGTCGTCGCAGGAGGCGCCGCCCTGCGTGAGTTGAACATCGCTTTCCCCCTTCGCGTCGGCCAGGTGGAGCTGCGTCCGGTACTCGCTCCGGTCCCCTTGCATCACGGCCTCGCGCACCGTGAAGACAGCCTGCGTGCCGTCCGGCGAAACCTGGACGCTGCCGATCTGTTTTACCCGCATCATGACTTCGGGCGTCCAGCTCTCCGGCGGGTCCGCCGCGCGGAGACCGGAGGCCGGGGCCGCGAGGGCCAGGACGCCGATCGCCCCGACAAGCAGCGTGTCAACGGCGTTCCGCATGGCTGATCCTTTCTCGAAAGCGGGCGATCGCCGAGTCAGAGCGGCGACCGTAAGGGAGCGGTCTTCTCTCCGCTCCCTCACGGTCGCCGCTCTGACCGGGCTGTCTAGCTCCCCTTGAGCGGATTGAACACCAGCCCGCTGAGCAGCTTGGGGTAGAAATACGTCGATTTCGGCGGCATTTTCTCCAGATTGCCAGCGATCTGCTCGACGTGGCGCATCGTGGCTGGCGGCACGAGCGCCACGAGCCGGCCCTGGCGCGCCGCCGCCGCGTCCGTCGCCTCGCGCAGCAGATGAACGTAACGGCACTCCGCCTTGCCCCCAAGCCTGTTCGGCAGCAGCCGGTCCAGCACCAGCAGGTGCAGCACTGCCACCGCCAGGCCGCGCCAGGCCGGACTGTGGTCGGGGGCCAGGCGAGCCATTTCCTCCGGCGCCCGGAGCCGCGCCGTTTGCCAGACGCCGTCGTCGGTTGTGCAGAAGCCGAGCAGGTCCTGCCCGCCGTGCGCCTCGATCCGCTCCCAGGCGTCCCGCGCCGCCTTCTCCCCCATTCCGACTTTTTCCACCTGAAAATGCGATTCCAGGATCGACGCCAGCCGGTCGGCGTCCAGCGCCGGGAAGCCGGAGACGATGCGGTGCGTCGGCAGGATCAGCAGGCCGGGGTCGCTCATGCCGACGAGCATCATGAGGATGGACTCGGCCGCCGGGTCCGTGTCGCCGGCCGCCCGCCGTTCCTGGAGGTAGCGCAGGCCGGTCTCGTAGCGGTGATGGCCGTCGGCGATGAAGACCGGCTTCGGTCCCAGCGCCCCGGCGACGGCGCTGACAGCGTGCTGGTCGGACACCGTCCAGAGCTTGCTGACGACGCCGAGGTGGTCGGTCGCTTGCAGCGGCAGCGCCCGGCCGACCGCCGCTTCCAGCCGGTTCATCACGATATCGTCGGGGTCGGGATAGAGGCCGAAGACGGGGCTGAGGTTCATCTCCGTGGCTTGGAAGAGGCGGAGGCGGTCGGCCCTGGGTCCGGGGAGGGTTTCCTCGTGCGGGTAGATGCGGCCGGCCCCGAACGGCTCAAGGCGAACGCGCGCCAGGAAGCCGCGCCGCACATGGCGGCGGCCCTCGACCTCGTATTCCTGGGAGCAAACGTAGAGCGATTGGGCGGAATCGCGGACGAGGACGTCGTCGGCGATCCAGTCGCGAAGGAAGCCGGCGGCGCGGCTGTAGCGGTTGCGGCGGTCGTCGTCTCCCGGCTCTTCCTTGTTAAGAATGAGGCGGATGACGTTGTGGGGGCTGCGCTCGTAGAGGGCCTGCTGCAACGCGGGGTCGATGACGTCATAGGGCGGGGCGACCACGTCGCTGAGGGCGCCGACGCGGCCCAGATCGTAGCGGTAGGCCCGGAAGGGCCGGATCTCGGCCATGAATTCATCCTTTCCGACTCGGCAGGGCGGCTTTACGGTTCGGGGCGGGGCGGTTATCTTAGAGCAGGCGATGCGATGCGGCGAGCCGGATCGCGTCGGCGCCCGGAGGGAGACAGTCGGTGGACCGTGCGCGACTCCGATCCATTCTGGCCGAGCGCCTGGCGTCCGTGGAGGAGCGGCTACGCGCCGCCTGCCGCCGGGCCGGCCGCGCCCGCGGCGACGTGACGCTGGTGGCCGTCACCAAGACGGCGCCCGTCGAGGCGGCGGCGGTGTTAGTCGAGCTGGGCGTGCGCGACTTGGGCGAGAGCCGGCCGCAGGAGCTGTGGCGCAAGGCGGCCGCCTTGCCGGAGGCGCGGTGGCATCTGATTGGCCATCTGCAAAGGAACAAAATCGAGCGGACGCTGCCCTTGATCCACCGCATCCATTCCGTGGACAACCTGCGCCTGCTGGCGGCGGTGGAGGAAGAGGCCGGCCGTCAGGGGCTGGCCGTCGAGGCGCTTTTGGAAGTGAACGCCAGTCGGGAGGCCGGCAAGCACGGTTTCGCGCCGGAGGAAGTGCCGGGGTTGGCGCCGGCGCTGCGGGGGCTGAGGCGCGTGCGCGTTACGGGTCTGATGACGATGGCGGCCTACGAGGAAGACCCGGAGCGGTGCCGTCCGACGTTCGCCGCCCTGCGCGAGCTGCGCGACCGGCTGCGGGCCGCCGTCGGCGAGGCGCATCCCCTGGCGGAGCTGTCGATGGGCATGACCAACGATTTTGAGGTCGCCGTCGAGGAGGGGGCGACGCTGGTGCGCCTTGGGACGGCGCTGTTCGAGGGGCTGGAGGCATGATCCTCGTCGCCGACCACGCCGAGGGTTGCGTCCTGGCGGTTCGCGCTCAGCCGGGCGCCCGCAAGGCCGGCGTGCTGGGCGAGTGGAACGGGGCGCTCAAGGTGGCGGTGACGGCCCCGCCGGAAGACGGCCGGGCCAACCAGGCGCTGGCCGACGTGCTGCGCGAGGTTCTCAGACTCAAGCGATCGCAGGTGGAGTTGATCGGCGGACGGACGAGCCGCGACAAGCGATTCCTCATCCGCAGCGTGGCAAGGTTTGAACTGGAACGGCGCGTGGCGGCGCTGGTGGATTCGCCTTGAAGGCGTCGAACGCTAACCGATTTCCGTAGTCAGGCCTGGCCCATCCAGCGTGCAACGGTGGCGGTTGAGGATGTCCCGTCCCAAAAGGACCCACTTCTCGGCCTTGCTCGCGAGAACTTCGACCAGGACCGGCGGAAATTGACGAAGCCCCAGCAGCACCGCGTAAGTCGGGACCGATTGCTCAACGCCGCCGAAGCCGCCGATCTGAATCGTATCGAGCTGCACCAATCCGAGAGACTCGACGGCCGACAACGGAAGGACCGCCCGATCCGCTCCCGTGTCCACCTGAGCGGGAAGGTTAGCGATCTCCCTTTCTCCGCCCAACACGCGAAGCGTGACATGGACGAACGGGGCCGGCGGATGCAGGTCTTGGATGTAGGGGTATCGGGCGGTCATGGGGCCGGCGCCTCACTGACGACCCGGAAGCCCGGAATCCTTTCTGCCGGCAACGGGCGTTCGGCGACGAGACCGACGTAAATGGGAATGTAGCCGTGCTTCGCGTACGCCTTCACCGCCAAGTCAAGCTTATCGTCGCCACTGTCCACGATCTGCCCCTCGTGGACGGCCACATACTTCCCACGATGCGTCCTGAGCAGTTCGGGAAGCATTTGGAGGAAGGCGCGGTATTCCCGTTCCCACTTGCTCTTCGGCGGGAAAGGCGACTCCAACACGGGAGCGGGAAAGGTGATGGTTTCGCTCATCGGTTGGTCTCACGAAGGGCTTTTCCTGAGTTATTCGCCTTTTACCAGAGAGGCGGCCGCGAGCAACACGATCATTCCCCACCCCAAGCGAGTCATCCTCTCATTCACTGCCGGCCCCGCGATCTTGTGGGCCTCGCGCGTTTTTCATCCGCCCTGCGCCGCCCGCACATATGCCTCGAAATTGGCCACCGGCGTCTCCCGATCGACGCCGTGGCTGAGGTTAACGATGTGCCGCCGGCCGCCGCCCGCTGTCACGCACGCCCTCGTCGCCGCCGCGACCTGCTCCGGCGTCCCCGTCCGCAGCAGCTCCTCGTCCACGTTGCCCTGGAAAATCAGATGCGGATGGTCGCGCCGCGCTGCCGCCAGGTCGTGCCGTGCGCCGAGGCTGACGACGTCCGCCCCGGATTGCGTCATCCATTCCAGATGCGGGCACTCCTTGACGAACAAGATGCGCGGCGCCCCGGTCGCCGCGGCGAAGACCGCCTGGTGCCGCGGCTGCGCCCAGCGGCGGTACTCGTCGGCGTCGAGCATTCCGGCCCAGGAATCGAACAGCTGATAGGCGTCGGCGCCCTCGCGGACCAGCGTGCGGAGGAAGCCGATGGTGGCCGTAGTCAGCCGGTCGAGCAAAGCGTCCCAGACGCGCGGCTGCTCGACGGCGAAACGGCGCGTGGCGGCGAGATCTTTGCCAGTGCTGATGCTGTAGGTCGCCGTGGTGAACGGCGCTCCCGCGAAAACCAGCACCGGCAGCGCGCCGTCGAGATCGGATTTCACCAGGCGCAGGAGATCGCGGATGTGGCGATAGCGCTCCGGGTCCGGCTCGGCGTGGAGGCGTTCCACGTCGGCGAGGGTGCGGACGGGGTGGTCGGGGACGGGGCCGACGGCGGGGCGCAGGACGAACGGCTGACCCATGGCGACGGGCAGCGAGGTGATGTCGTAGAAGAGGATGATCGCGTCCACGCCGAAGCGGCGCGGCAGCAGCGAGGCGCGGGCGGCCAGCTCGACGTTCTCGGAGAACTCGTAGAACGACAGGCCGGCGCGAAGGCGATTGAACTCAGGGTCCCATCGGCCGGCCTGACGCATGGCCCAGACGGGCGGCCGTTCAACGGCCTCGCCGCGGGCGGCGCGTAGCAGCAGATGGTCGGGGCGTCGGGGTTCCGGCGTCATCGTCTCATCGCTCCCCTGGCAGGCGATAGCGGCCATTCTACCGGAAAGGACGCCGCCGGGATGGGCTGGAACGGCGTGCGGTGGTTGGCGTATGATGCGAGGAGAAATCCGACAGGGTCATCGACCGAGGTGAATCATGGCGACTGTTCTACTGGAACCCACGGCAGGCGTGCGGCCGGCCCCCGCCGCTGTTCCGAAGGGTCGCGGCGTCACCGTCGTCGGCGACCGCGAGCAGCTGACGGTGCCCCCGTGGGTGGTGGACCTGGCGTCGTTCCGCCTCTGGGTGTTGTCCGACGACGTCCCGGAGAAGCTGCGAATCTGGTACCTCAAGGGCGAGGTGTGGATCGACATGAGCAAGGAACAGATCTTCAGTCACCTCGCATTGAAGAACGAATTCAACATGGTGCTTGGCGTCCTGGTGAAGGCAGGACGGCTTGGCCTATACCTGCCGGATGGATTGCTCCTAAGTAACGTGACCGGCGACATCAGCGGCAACCCCGACGCCACCTTCATCTCCAACGCCGCCTTGGACGGGAACCGCGTGCGGTTGGTGGAAGGCAAGGAACACGGATACGTGGAAGTGGAAGGATCTCCCGACATGGTGCTGGAGGTCGTCAGCGACAGCTCGACCCGCAAGGATCTCGTCGTGCTGCGCCTGGCCTACTGGGAAGCGGGCGTCCGCGAATACTGGCTGGTGGATGCGCGCCGCCAGCCGCTGACCTTCGACATCCTCCGGCGCACGGCCAAGGGTTACACCGCCGCACGCAAACAAGACGGATGGCTCAAGTCGTTGGTGTTCGGCCAGTCATTCCGGCTCACGCAGCAGCGGAACGCCCGGGGCCACCCCGAGTTCACACTGGAGGTGCGTTGAACAGACTTATTCCCGAGTCGCGTCCCGCAGCGCCCATTCAAGATCGCGGTCGGCCGTCTCGACCAACGTACCCCCACTTCCGTGCCTTGGATGAAGATAGTACAGCCGAGTCAACCTCGTGTCCTCCGGCCAAGCGCCCTCGTAAATGAAGCACTCCAGCAAGTTGATTACGCCGTCGTCAACGAAGAGCAAGAAGCCGGCCCCGTGTTGCAGCCCGGCTACTTCCGCATGAACGTCTTCGAGGACGATGCGGCGCCCGGAAGACAGTCGCGCAGCGGTGGGCGGCACGGCGAAGTCTGTGAAAAAACCCACGCCGGTGAATTTGCGCTTGGCGATAGGGGCGACGGCGGCTTGGTCCCGAAGCACCGCAAGTACGGGGTGATCGCCACGCAGCAAGAAGTCCATCGCCTGGCGTTCGATCTCATTCATGGGCGCCGCCCACTTGACCTGTCTGATTTGGCTTCATCCCGATGTAGAGCGTCGCGATCCCAAACGTCAGCGGATGCCATTTCACGTCCGTCAGCCCGTGGCCGCGCAGCTTCTCCGCCAGCGCCTCGCCGTCGGGAAACTCCATCACGCTGGCCGGCAGGTAGGTGTAAGCGTTGTCGCGGCTGCGCGAAACCACCTGGCCGACCATCGGCAGAATCCGCCGGAAGTAGAAGCGGTACAGCGGGCCGAACAGCCAGTGCCGCGGCCGCGAGAACTCCAGGATCGCCACCCGCCCGCCCGGCCGCACGACTCGCACCATCTCCGAAATGCCCTTATCCGGATCGGTAACGTTCCGCAATCCGAATGCCACTGTCGCCAGCTGGAACAGGTCGTTGGGGAAGGGCAATTGTTGCGTGTCGGCTTCGAGGAAGCGGACGCGGTCGGCGGCGCGGCGCCGGCGGGCCTTGTCACGGGCCGGCAGCAGCATCGGCATGCAGAAGTCGGAGCCGATGATCGGCGCACGGCCGCGCGCCGCCTTGTCGTAGGCCAGGGCCAAGTCGCCGGTGCCGGTGCAAACGTCCAAAATAGGGCCGTCGTCGGCCGGCGGCGCCAGGCGCGTGGTGCGCCAGCGCCAGTAGCGATCGATGTTCAGGCTCAACAGGTGGTTGAGCAGGTCGTAGCTCCGCGCGATGTCGGCGAACATCGAACGGATGCGCGTCTCGCGCTTGTCGAGCGGCGTAGAAGCCATCCACGTCTCCACGGGCCGGGGTCGCGTCCACCGTTGCTATACCGGGGCGCAGCGGGAGCGTCGCCCCTTCGCCGCCGAAATCCTAACCGGGGCGCCGCCGCCGGCGCAACCGCCGGAAGCGGCCTTGCATTCGGGCGGACGTGGGCATCATAGTAAGGCGTTTCGTCCTCCGTGGCTGCCGACCCCCATGCCCGAACTCCCCGACATCGTCGTCTATCTGGAATGTCTGCATCTCCGCGTCGTCGGCCGACCGCTGGAGAAGGTCCGCTTGGCCAGCCCGTTCCTCCTGCGTAGCGTCCATCCACCGCTGTCGGCGGCCCAGGGCAAAACGGTCCGTGGCCTGCGTCGCCTGGGCAAGCGGATCGTCTTGGAGCTGGACGACGACCTTTTCCTCGTCCTGCACCTCATGATCGCGGGCCGACTGCACTGGAAGCCGGCGGGAGCAAAGCCGCCGGGCAAGATCGGCCTGGCCGTCTTCGACTTCTCCGACGGCGCCCTGGTGCTGACCGAGGCAAGTACGAAGAAACGCGCCTCGCTGCATCTGGTGCGGGGGGAAGACCGGCTGGCCGCGCACCAACCCGGCGGGCTGGAAGTCCTGGACGCCGATCTCGAAGCCTTCCGGGCCGCCCTCCGGCGCGAGAATCACACCCTCAAGCGATCTCTCACCGATCCGCATCTCTTCAGCGGCATCGGCAACGCCTACTCCGACGAAATCCTGCACCGCGCCCGTCTATCGCCCCTGACCTGGACGAGCCGGCTGACCGGCGACGAGGTCGCCCGGCTATTCGATGCGATCCGGGTCGTTCTGAGTGAGTGGATCGACCGGCCGCGCGCGGAGGTCGGCGACGGTTTCCCGGAAAAGGTGACGGCCTTCCGCGAGGGCATGGCGGTTCACGGCCGATTCGGAAAGCTCTGCCCCGTCTGCGGCGCGGCGGTGCAGCGAATCATCTACGCGGAGAATGAGACGAATTACTGCCCGCGCTGCCAGACGAACGGCAAGGTGCTGGCCGACCGCTCCCTGTCGCGCCTCCTCAAGGGCGATTGGCCGAGTTCGGTCGAGGAAGGGGAGGGGCGGCGAAAACTGATGTGATCCGTACCCAGCAGGAATATCACGGCGCGGCTTCCTCGCCCTCCGGCGGCCGTTGCGATTCGCGGAATTCACGGCCGAGGCGGCACACTTCGTCAAAAGCCTCCAGATCTGTCACCGGCTCAATCCGGGCCAGCCACTCCTGTACTGTTTCAAGCGGCGTAAGCCGTCGTTGCAGTTCTGCGACAGCGGCTTCCAGCGCCGCCAGCCTTTCCTCAACAGCTTTATCCGCCATAAAGCCTCCCCCTGGTTATTTCCAACTAACCGGGCCGAGTGCGCGCGGTACATTTCCTCGTTGATTATACCAGGAGCTCCCGCACCGTTGTGACGCGATGCCCTGTCGCCGCCGCGAACACCGCCTCGCACAGCGCGATCGTTTCGAGATTATCACGGCCGCTGATCTCCGGCTCCGTGCCGTCCTCGATCGCGCACAACAGCTGGGCCATCGTGCCCACGAAGGCGTCGGGGAACCACACCTCCGGCCAGCGCGGCTGCACCCACACGCCTGGTTCTCGAAGCGTGGTGTAATCCAGCGTACTTGGCGTCCGCGCGGGGTAGCTCGGCCAGCCGATCGTACCGCGGGCCGCGCCCTGCGTCCCCTCCACGCGCCAGCGAATATAGATGTCGCCGGCGGCGCCTTCCTTCGATGGGCCGGTCCATACGTCGTCCCACGCCGCGGCCCGGCGGCCGTCGTCGTACTCCAGGATGTACAGGTTGATCCCATCGCGGTGCGGGAAGCGCATGCGCGGGTCGGGGCGCGTGCTGGCCAGCACCCGGTCGGGCGTGCCGAACCAGTAGCGAAATGTGTCCAGGTGATGGATGCTCATTACGAACGTGGACAGCGACGGCAGCGCCTCGCTCCACGGCATCCAGTGCGGGATCGCGCGCATCTCGATGGTCGCCAGCACCGGGTCGCCCAGCCAGCGGCGATTAAGAAGGTCCTTCATCGCTCGCACCGACTGGTCGTAGCGCATGTTCTGGTTCACGGCCAGTACGACGCCAGCCGCGGCGCACGCCTCCACGCAATAGCGGGCCTCGCGCACCGACAGCGCCAGCGGCTTTTGCGCCAGAATGCCTCGGATGTGGTCGTTGTGGCGGACGGCCTCGCGGATCAGGGCCGGCTGGGCGTCCGGCGGCACGGCCACGTCCAGCACCTCCACATCCGAGTCGGCCAGCAGATCGGCGTAAGTCGGGTGGACGCGCGGGATGTTGTGCATTTCCGCGGCGGCGCGGGCGCGGTCGGAGTTGCGGGACGCGATGGCGATGGGATGGAAGCCGGCCTGGCGGTAGGCGACGAGATGGCAGTCGCGCATGATGAAGCCAGCGCCGGCGCAGCCGATGCGGAAGTCCTTGCGGCGCGGCGGACGCGGCAGGTGGTCAAGCGGCGCGTCCATGACGGCCTCAGCGGTGCGGATCGACGGTCAGCGCGAAGCCGGGCAGGAGCCGCGTCGAATACGTCTCGCCGAACGCGCGGTCGATGATCCGCCAGCGCCGCCCCAGCGTCGGTAAACGCGCAGCGTCGGTCGATCCGGGTCCGCCCTCGAATCAAGGATCCAGTACTCTTTGATGGATGGGACTCGCCGGTATATTTCCACGTTGCGCACGAGGTCCTTGGCGGGGTCGTCCGCCGACAACACTTCGACGACCAAGATCGGACTCACGTCCTCCCAACGAACGTCGCGGAAGGAGAGGTGCAACGGGAAGTCCTGGTACGCCGCCACGTCCGGCTCGGGGATCGTTTCGTCTTCATACCCAGGCACGAAGACGCGCGCGTTGCCATACAGCCAGTTGATTACGTCGGATCGCCGCGCGCGTACTCCCGTAGCTTGTTACTAACCCAATCTTCTACCCAACCCTCCGGGGCGTTTGGCTGCGGCGACCCGTATATTTTCCCGTCGATGAGTTCGTACTTGAAACCCTCTTCGTACTCGCCGGCTTCAAACTCGTCACGACGCATTGGCCGGCCGTGGTCGTTCGGTCCCAGCTTGACGACTGTCGCCATAAGGCCTCCTTACGACCCGTTCCCCGACAGCACGCGCAGCTCGCGCGGGAGGGGGAAGCTGACGTGCTCCTCGCGCACCACCCGCGTCTCCACCGTCGCTCCGTAGCGCTCGCGCAGGGTGCGGACGCATTCCTCCACCACTTCTTCCGGGGCGCTGGCGCCGGCCGTAATCAGCACCGTTTCGCGGCCGCTGAAACTGCCCTCCGGGATCTCGTGAACGCCGTCCACCAGATAAGCCGGCTTGCCGCCAGCGCGGGCCAGCTCCGCCAGCCTCATGCTGTTCGAGCTGTTCTGACTGCCCAGCACGATCACGGCGTCGGCCTCGGGCGCCACGTCCTTCACGGCCTCCTGACGGTTCTGCGTGGCATAGCAGATGTCGTCGCGCGACGGGCCGACGATGGCCGGGAAGCGACGCTTCAGCACCGCGATGATCGCCTCCGCGTCGTCCACGCTCAGCGTCGTCTGCGTCAGGTAGGCCACGGCGACGCCCGGCGGCAATTCGATTCGTTCCGCCTCGCCCACGTCCTGAACCAACCGGATGCGATCCGGCGCCTCGCCGGTCGTGCCCAGCACCTCGTCGTGACCCTCATGACCGATTAAAAGGATCGTGTATCCCTCGCGCGCGAAACGCACCGCCTCCAGGTGAACTTTCGTCACCAGCGGACAGGTCGCGTCGATGGCCCGCAGCCGCCGCTTCGCCGCCGCCTGCCGAACCGCCGGCGACACGCCGTGGGCGCTGTACAGCACCGTCGCCCCCTCGGGCGCCTCGTCCATGCCGTCCACGAAGACCACCCCGCGCTTGCGGAACCGATCCACCACCGGCCGGTTGTGGACGATCTCGTGGTAGACGTACAGCGGCGTGCCGAACATTTCGAGCGCCCGTTCCAGGCTCTCGATCGCCATGTTCACGCCGGCGCAGAAGCCGCGTGGATTGGCCAGAATGATTTTCACTGCTCGATCCTCCTTGTCGTTCATGGTACCGAGGTCCGCGCTGCGCCGCCATGCGGACCGAAACGCCGACGCCGCCCCATGGGGCGGCGTCGGTTGCGAAAACGATCCGCGCGTCAAGGTCAATCGAGTTTCACACCGTCCTTCGACGGGGTGATGTACTTCTTGTCCTTCTCTTCGGACACGACGCCGGTCACGCTGCCGGACACGCCGCTCTTGCTCGTGCAGAACTTGCCGTGGTACTTCTCGGCCTTGCCGTCGTCCTTGATGTAGTAGGTGACGGTCTTGTCGCCGTCCTTCACCTGGATGGCGTTGCCGCAGTCGGCGGTTTCACCGAGCAAGCACTTCGTGCAAACGAGCGTGCCCTTGAGGGTGACTTCCTTCGCGTCCGCCTTCTTGTCGTCGGCCCGCAGCGTCAGGGCCAGGGCGCACAGCACGGCCGCGCCCAGGGCCAGCATCTTCACGGCCTTCATCACGTTCCTCCATCCTTCGGATTTCCACGATCTCTGCGCCCGGCCTCCGCAGTCGGGCGGCGGGACCTATGGTTAGGGTTTGAATATATTCGCCCAGCGGGGGCCATTCAACGGGTCAGGCCGTCCGACCGCTACTCATCCTGGTACGAGAACTTCTTCTCAATCCGGTCCTGCGGCCACACCTTGCCGTCCACCTCCACGTAGGGATAGACGAGGAAGTTGACCGGGCCGCCGTCCTGTTTGGGGGCCAGCGTCAGGTCGCGGCCGGTCGTGAAGGCCACGCGGTTCTCGGTCAGGTTGCCGAAGTAGTAGTCGCGCATCTCCGGGTGCTGATTCGCCTCCGAAATGTCCACGGGAATCCATCCCCGGCCCTCGGGGTGGAACTTGGCCCAGCAGTGGTAGCCCGGCGCGGCGCCGGCGCCGTGCTTGTCCGGCAGCAAGAAACCGATCTCAAACTTGGCCGGAATGCCGCGCGACCGCGCCAGCGTCATAAACAGGCTGTGGAAATCGGTGCAGTTGCCCGTCTTGCTGCCGCAAGCCCACACCGAATCGCCGTTGCCCCAGCCCGGCTTGTCCTTGCCGTACTTGAGGTCGTCGTCGATCACGTCATAGAACATGCGAGCGGCGGCCAGCTGGTCCTTGGGCACGTTCTTGCCGTCGAGCAGCTCCAGCGGCTTGCCGTCGATGGGGACCCTGGCGTCGGCCTTGAGGTAGCGGGCCAGCAGGTCGGCGTTCTCCTTCACGTCCTTGCCGCTGTCGCCCTTCACCTCGCGGCGCGTCACCTTGTAGACGATTTTGAGAGGAATTCTCCCCTCCGCGTCCGCTTTGGCGTCGAGGTACAGGAACTCGTTGCCGTACTCCGCGTCACGGCCGATCCCCCCGGTTGTGGCATGGTCTGAGACCATGCCACAACCTAGCTCCTTGGAGACAATCGTCGCGTCCTGGTCGTCGTTGGACGGCGCCACGGGCAGCCAGACGCGGGCCGGCTGGTCCGGCTTCAGGCCGGTGACGACAGCAGCGTAAGTGAACCGGAAGGTGCGCGAGCGGACCTCGGCCGGCTTGTCGGCGGCCGGCGGAAGCGCGAGCAGGAGCGCGGAGAGCGAAAGAAGATGCGGCGTCATCGCGGGAATCTCCGTTGCCAGGGAGGGGGGTTGTGACCACAACACGGACTTCCGCCGGGCGCGATGGCGGCGTATCGGGTCGATCCGTGGCGCGGAGGACGCGCGAAGCGTCGGGAACGTGCGAAAGGGAGCGAGGCCCGGTCACGCCGATGCGAGGCGGATCGGGACTCAGGTGAAGCCGGGGCGGGATGC
Organism: uncultured Planctomycetaceae bacterium; assembly: GCA_963823075.1. Lineage (GTDB taxonomy): Bacteria > Planctomycetota > Planctomycetia > Gemmatales > Gemmataceae > UBA4732. The sequence goes on along the minus strand of CAWGKE010000004.1, from coordinate 88,454 downwards.
GCCGATGATCGGCAGGAACATGGGAGCCTCGGAACGGGGCGATAAAAAGAAGTGTAGGGGGCGACGCGCCGCACTGTCAAGCGCAACGTGGCGGCTCAGATCGTCAACACTCGATCGCGCGCGGCGATCATCCACTTCTCGGCGAGCCGGCCTTCCTCGACGACGTAAGCGAATTGATGCAGGGCGCAAGTAGGGCAAACGTGCGTCGGCACGGCGAGAACGGCGTCGCCGGGGTTGAAGCGGTCGGCGGCGGGCGTCTCGACGACGAAATGCTCCTCGTTCTGGAGAATGGGGACGTAATCGGGTACGCCGAGGAGGATGCAGCGGCTCCCGGCCGGCGGGTCGCTGGCCACGGCCTTGGTGCCCAGGTCAAAGGTGATACGCGTGGCGGTCGGCCGGCTGACGACGCGCGTCAGCAGCAGGGCGGCCGGCGTGAAGCCCGACAGGTCGCTGAACTTGGCGGAGTAGCCGTGGTCGTGCAGGAAGCAAGTGCCGGGCGATAATTCCAGTCCCGGAAGATCAAGTTTGGCGTAGATCGGGAACGTCGGCGTGCCGCCGAGGACGAGGCGCGGCACGGGCAGGCCCTTCTTCACCAGGCCGTCGCGCAGGGCCAGCACCGGATCGAGGGCGCGCAGGGCGGCGGCCTGGCGTTCGACGAAGCTCGGCTGGTGGTTGTGGCCGTCGTAGACGTGCAGTCCGCCGGGTCGCAGGCCGGGCAGGGCGGCGACGTGTTCATAGAGCGCGACAGCCGCGGGGCAGGGCGCGACGCCGGTGCGATGCTGGCCGACGTCGAGGTCGATCAGCACGTCCACCGTCTGGCCCTCGGCGGCCACGGCGTGCGACAGGGCGTCGGCCGCCGAGGCGTGGTCGGCGGTGACGGCGAAGCGGCGTTCGGGATAGGCGCGGGCCAGCCGGGCCATGCGGCCGCAGTTGGGGCCGACCATGTTGTAGGCCAGCAGCACGTCCGTCGCGCCGCAGCTCGCCAGCATCTCGGCCTCGGCCAGCGTGGCGCACTTGTGTTTGGCAATGCCGGCGTCCATCGCCAGGAGGACGATCTCGCGCGTCTTGTGCGTCTTGACGTGCGGCCGGAGTCGGCCCGCGCCGCCGGCCATTTCGACGGAACGCGCGATGTTGCGCCGGATCAGGTCCTTGTAGAAGAGCAGGCCGGGACTGTAGATATCGGAGATGTCGGCAATTGCGTAGGGAGGATTCATGGGACCGTTCTCGGATCGATCATAGGTCGGAAAACACGTCGGCGACGCGGCAGGAGAAGCCGGGAACCACGTCTTCGCCGCTGAGTTCGTCGGCGGCCGTCAGGTGGGCCGCGCCGCCGCCGGGGCGGAACACCTGGATCGTCCGGGTGGAAGGGTAGACCACCCACATCAGGCGCGCGCCGGCCCCTAGAAAATCCACCACCCGCTCGTTGATCTCTTCGGCGAAGTCGTTGGGGGAAACGACCTCGAAGGCCAAGTCGGGCGGGACCTTACTGTGACCCCGGAACGGCTTCTCGTCCGGCAGTTTGCCGCGCGCGACAAACGAGCCGTCGGGTTTCCGGATGCGGGTGGGGTGCGCCGCGAAGATCTGGTAGCCACATTCGGAGTTGATGACGTGACCCAGGGTGTTGGCTTTGACGTGCGTTTGCAGCAAGGACAATAGGGAAGCGCCCACGATGCTGGCTTCCATCCCCATCGGCTTCTCCTTCCATTGGCCGTCGATCAGCTCGAACCCCCGCTGGTCCACCAACAGAAGGTCTTCCGGCGTCTCTACCTGTTCCTGGACGACCGAACTCATGACCGGCCCTCCCAATAGCGGGTGTGGGGAACGATTCCTTTCCAGTATAGCAACGGATTCGCCGCGCCGACATGAATACAAAAAGGCGCGCGGCGCGGCGTCAGCCCGCCGGTGTTCGACAACACCGGCGGGCTGACGCCGCGCCGCGCGCCTTCCGATAAAATCACCGATTCGGATTGGGATTCGCCGTCTTCTTCGGCGCTGGCAGCGTGTCGTCCGGGGAGGCGCCAGGCGAGGCCGGGCCGGGCGGGCCGCCGATCATCGGCCCCGCCGCGTCCTCCATGCCGCCGGGCGCCGGGGCGGGGCAATAGCCGCAGTTAGGCGGGTACGGCCAAGGATGCCAGCAGGTGGCGTAATAGCCGTAGCCCGCCAGGTCGCACGGCTCGCACACCGGCTTGGGGCAGACGCATTTGAACTTGATGCGCGGCGCCTTTTCGAGCGGGAAGCAGTATTTGGGACAGCAGCAGTGGCCCCACCATCCGCAATTGCCCGTGGCGCAGTTGCCCGTGGCGCAACTGCCGGTGGCGCCGTCGCCGGCAGCCCAGCCGCCCGGCCCGGATGCGGAACCCACTTCCACCGGCTCGCCGCCCCAGGCGGCCGTGCAGCAGGCGAGCAAGAGGGCCGAGGCCCAGCCCTGTTTCAGCGACATGTTCTCCCTCCTTAGTAGTCGCTCCCGTCGCACCCGGTCCGGCTCAGCGGCCCCGCGCGTTGACGGTGTTGAAGTACTTCGTGTACGTCATGAAGCCGGCGACGTGGCCGGTGTCGGGCAGGGCCGCCGACGCGCCCGGCGCCGTCAACGCGGTCTGCTCCGCAGTCGCGGCTTCCTGGGCCGTGCGGGCCAGGCCGAACTGCAGCATCTGCAGCTGCTGGCCCTGCTGAATCTGCGGCCGGACGATGCCGTAATAGTTGATCGCCGGGTTGCCGCGGTTGAGCAGATTCAGATACGGATTGAGCACCGGCGGCGAGTACGGCTGCGTCGGCTGTTGCACCGGCGCCTGGGCGCGGGCCGCGACGGCGGCCAGGGCCACGATCAGGGCGATCAGGGCGGGCTTCATGCGGAACATCGACGCGCTCCTCTCATTCTGGACGCCTGGTCGATCCGGCCCGCGGCGAGTCCGCGGCGTTCCGACCGTAGGGGATGCGACGGTCCTGCCGGATTTACCGGACGCCGTCGCTCAGGTTTAGACCTTTCCCGGCGCTTTGTCAAATCGGTTCGCGTCGCCGTCCCTGGCTCAACCGCGTCGGCTGTCTCCATTCGGTATATGTATCGACCGCCGGCCGTCGGCGAGGCCAGGAAATCACCCCGGCCCGGCACGCCGCGCCCGTCCGACGGAGCGCGACGAACCGAACCGGGGTGAAGCGAGGCGATCAGAAGCCGGTGCCGTTGTTGCCTAAGTTGCCGCCGAAGCTCTGCACCGTGGCGGTGCCAAGCAACGTGGCGCCGAACAGCCGCTCGATGGGATTGAGTATCTTGGACAGCTGGTTGTCAAAGGTAATGAGCGGATCGGCCTTCACGTAGACGCGGTCGCCGGGGAAGATCTGCCAGTTGGTTTCGGTCGAACCTGCCTCGGTGATCGCCTCCCAGTTGACCGGCAGGATCTCGTAGCAGCCGGTCTGTGCCGGCGTCGGCCGGGCCAGCCAGATGCGCCGCTTCGACGAAACAGGCGGCAGGCCGTTAATCATGGCGATGGCGTCCAGCACCGTGTCGTTGCCCGTCACCGGGAAGCGGTAGACCTGCTGGCCGAAGCCGGCGCCGTCGGTGATGACATAGTAAACCTTGCTGTTGTAGCCGGCGACGCTGACCGACACGATCGGGTCTTGCAGCCAGTGCGACAGGTGCCGCTCGATCTCGCACTTGGCCTGCGACAGCGTCAGGCCGGTGACGTTGACGCAGCCGTAGGTGCCGAGCGTGATGGTGCCGTCCTGGCCGACGATGTGTTCGCCGCGGACCATCTGGACGCCGCGGAACTGGGCCAGGGCGACGCTGACCTGCGGATTGTTGAGGCGCAGGCCGGCCTTGATCGTGTTGGCGGCCTGATCCAGGGTCATACCGGCCACGCGGAAGGCGCCGTAGCCGAAGCCGAGGTTGACCGTGCCCTCGGGCGTCACGGTGTACGGTCCGCCGATGGGCTGGTCGGGCAGGGCGCTGGGCACGGCGATGAGCAGCACGTCGAGCGGCTCAATGCGGTAGGGCGGCTTCGGAATGAGGCGGATGCCGTCGATGAGCAGCACGTCGGGCGGCTCGATGACGTAGGCCGGCAGCGTGGTCTTGGCCTTCTCCGTGGGCATCGGCAGGCGCGGCGGGCCTTCCGGCTCGCCCGGCGGCAACGGCCCGGCAACCTCGACGGGGGCCGGTGCGCAGGGGCGGGGCCGGCCGTCGCTGGCAGGGGCCGGGCGGTGTTGTCCGCGTTCGTCCCGTCGCCCGGCTTGTCCTGAACCTGATACGCGGACTGCACCACCCGCGGCGGCGGCGAGGAATCGGTCCCCGAATAGTGCGGGACCGGCCGGCCGGCCGCACTCGCTTGCGACGACGCGCCCTTGACGGCCGGCCCTTGTTGCAGGCCGGCCCGAGCCATCGCCGTCGTGTCCGGGGCCGGCGCCGGGCTGTTCGCCGCCGACCCGGCCGGCGGAGCGGTTTGCCACGATGGATCGGTCAGAAACGACACCTGGGCCGAACAGCCCATGCAGCCTAGCCCCAGCAGCAAGGTTGTCCACAGAGCCTGGGACAGCCTGTTCCGTCTCATCCACGCCATCTCCCGACTCCTTGGCTTCTGGCCACTTGCGCCGCGGGCGAGTGGAGGGCGTCGCCGCGCCGGCCTGCCCCCTGGCCCTTGCCCCCTGGCGTACGTGGGCCGCACCGCGGGACCCCCGCCATTAGTGAACAGCGCCTCCCGTCCCGGCCGGAACAGCTCCGGCCGGCGGTTATGCCGGCGACCCTTGACGCACCACGCCCCCTCGACGCGGTGCGATCGGCCGCCGCGCAAACGCTGTTCGCACTGGACCCCGAACGGACTCTCCGAATAGTTGGGCGGGTTTGATAGCGAGGACGCCGGGAAAAAACAAGAGCAGATTTCGCCGGACAGGAACTCCGGTTTTCCCGCTGCATTTTCCTTGCCCACGCCCATCGCTTGCCGTAAGATCGTCGTCGTCCGATCTCCTATCGTGAATCCCGCTCAACGTACGAGGCGGCGGCTCCGCACCGGGGCCTGTTCCTTTGCCGAGTGCGCCCGTCGTCTTCGCGCGGCGGATTCATGCAGACTCGCACCGATCTGGCCGAGAGAATCACCATGCAGGACATGACGAGTTTGCGCCGTTTGGCTTGCAAATGGACCGTCGTCGCCTTCGGCGTGCTGCTCTGCGGAGCCGTCGCGCGGGCGGACAGACTGCCCCTGCCCCCGGCCGAGCAGGACCGCGTCAACGAGGCCATCGACAAGGGCGTCGCGTTCCTGAAAAAAACTCAGCTCCCCACCGGCACCTGGCCGGGCGACGGCGGCCACCCGGTCGGCTACGCCGCCCTGTCCGGCCTGGCCCTGCTGGAGTGCGGCGTCCACAAGAACGACCCGGTGCTGCTTCGGGCGGAGGCCTTCATCCGCAAAGCCCTCCCCACGATGGACGACACCTACGAGGTGTCGCTGAGCATCCTCTTCCTCGACCGGCTCGGCAACCACGAAGATGAACCGATGATCCAGGGGCTGGCCCTGCGTCTGATCGCCGGCCAGAGTCCCACGGGTGGCTGGGGCTACAAGTGCCCCAATCCGTCCGTCAAGGATACGCATGACCTCCTCAAACTCCTCCACCAGCTCAACCCCAAGGCCGCGGCGAGTAAGCCGGGGGGGAAAGACACGGCGCCCGAGGACAAGCCGGCCGGCGACCCGGCGAAGCCCGCCGCACCGGACAAGCCGCCCGACCTGAGCAAATTCCCGAACTTGAGCGGGCTGGTCGTCGTGCAGGACATGGCCAAGCTCCGCCTGGACGACCCCGCGGACAAGCCGACCGACGTCATCTACGCCACGACCGACAATTCCGACACGCAGTTCGCCATCCTCGCCCTGTGGGCCGCCCAGCGGCACGAAGTGCCGGTGGACCGGACGATGCGGCTGATCGCTAACCGCTTCCAGACCAGCCAGAACGCCGACGGCAGCTGGGGCTACCGCTACACCAACGGCGGCGGCCAGGGCGAAAGCCCGCCCATGGACTGCTGCGGCCTGCTCGGCCTGGCGGTCGGCCACGGCATCACCCGCGGCGGCCAGGTGGAGGACAACGCGGTCAACGATCCGCGGATCGTCAACGGCTTCGCCGCGCTCAACAAATTCGTCGTCGCGCCGGCCGGCCGCATGAACACCCTGCCCCCGGTGAACCTGTACTTCCTCTGGGCGCTCGGCGCATGGGCGTCTTGTACGACCTGCAGACCATCGCCGACAAGGATTGGTACCGCTGGGGCGCCGAGACGCTCGTCGCCAACCAGGGGATAGACGGCTCCTGGCCGCTGGGCGGCCCCGAGGGGGGCGCCTACCCCGGCGCCACGCCGACGATCAACACCTGTTTCGCACTGCTGTTCCTGCGCCGCACGAACCTGGCGGCGGATCTCACGTCGGCCCTGAAGCTGAACTCGGACGACCTAACGAAGGCCATCGCCGCCAAGGTGGCGACCCCGCCGCCGGCGCCGGAGCCGCCGGCCCCTCCTCCCAAGCCGCCGGAGCCGACTCCACCGCCGGCGCCCGCCGAGGCGGACCACCCGCAGCCGCCGCCGGCCCCCGTGCGGACGCCGGCGCCGGTTGAAGCGCCGCCGACCATGCCGGCGCCGTCCGCTCCTTCCCCCTCTGCGGGGGGCGGCAACACATGGCTTGTTTGGGGACTGATCCTGGTCGCGCTGCTGCTTCTTGCGGCCGGCGGAGTCGTATTGTTCCTTCACTTCCGAAACCTAAAACAGGCCGCGAAAGTCTCCAAACGCGCCGGGAAGAAGAAATCGGCGGAGAAGCAACCCTCGTCGGCGTCGGCGGTGAGCAACAAAAAGCCCGCCGGAAAAATGCGACCGCGTGCTTGACACGGCCGTTCCGGCGACGGTATAAGGGGGATTAGAGAAACTCGGCATGACGGCCGGGCGACGATTCGAGGCCCCAAACCAAGGAGGTGAGCCAGTCGATACGACCAAGCATCCCAAGGGGAGCCTGTCGTGCGGTTGGATTTCGGCTTCTACGGACTGGGGTCCGTGCGACTTCTGAGAGCGAAGCGCCGCCCAGAACACCTGATAAGTCAGCACCGATCCGACCGCCCCGCCAGGTTCCGGTCGATCCCGCCAAACCGGCGGCCGATGGCGCCTCCGCATTTCAGTCCAGCGCCGTCCGCCGCCGGTTCCATTTTTCTCCCGCAAGCTCCCGGAAAGAAACGATAGGGCCGCGTCCAGCGCCCCCGCCCCGTCGCCGGTGCGGTTCGATTCATTTGGCGTTCATCATCGCCACCAGGATCATCAGACCGAAGACGATGGCCAGGACGACGACCGTGTAGATGGCGATGGCGCCGGTGTTCGACTGGCCGGTCTTGCCGTTGTAGGCCGTGCCGCACTGGCCGCAGCGGACGTGGCTGAGCAGAGCCGGCCCGAGTACCCCACCCCACCAGGTGAAGCCGACCTTGTTGGACTCCTCGGCCCCGCATTTGGGGCAAGGGGCGTACTGATTCTTCTTGAACTGGCTCATGCGGACGCCTCCTGCTGACAGAAGCATGGGAACTCGGGGCGCCGCACCTCGCGCATGACAACGACGATCCAGGCGGAGCGGCGCCGGGGGTCGCAACGCCCCGTTAGGGTATCATCCGGCGGGGTGCTGTCAAGAAATGGGCGCCGCCCGGTCTCACCGCGACCGGACGAAGAACGTCATCCCCTTGCCGTCCGCCATGCCGAGCCGGCAGAGGCGGTCGAAATGCTCCCGCTGGATCACGTCCAGCACCTGATTCGCCGCCTCCGGTGCATCGCCCATCTCCACCAGCGGAACGTCGCCGACGCAGACAGCCCAGCGGCCGTGAATCTGGCGCACCTCCAGCCTGTCGGGCTGGAACGGCTGGCCGTCCATGCCGAACATCACACCGTGCGGCGCCTGCCCCGCGGAAAGGTAGTAGGTGAACCCGCCCGTCGGCCCGCCCACCTGACGCTGCTCGGTGAAGCGGTAGTATTGCACCGCCGACATGCCCAGCCGGGCCGCGTACTCGTCCGCCCCGAAGTCGGCCAGGACGAGGCTCCCCGCCGCCAGCTTCCACGACCCGCCTTCCTTATTGAGCCGAACCTGCCTCCAGTCGAACGGAACTCGGTCGGAGGGGTCGGATGGTGCCGATACGCCATTGCCGGCCAGCGGCGCCCCGCGCAGGGGCCGAACCGCCGGCGACCCGAAGGCGTCGAGGCCCGACCCCTTGGCCAGGGCCTTCGCGGCGGGCGAGGAGGGATCGGCGGCGGCCGGAGTCGCCGCCGGATGAAGCGGCCCCTGGCCGACCGTCGGGTCCGTCGGGGCCAAGAAAACCATCATCGCCGGCGCCCCGCGCCGACCGTGCCGACCTGCGTGAAGCCGTACTTCCGGACGACGGCCAGCGCCTGCCGGGCGTCGGCTTGATTCTGACCAAAGGTGAACAGCACTGCGCCGATCGTCGCGCAGCACCCACTGGTCCTGAGCCTGTTCGACGCGCAGGCTGGGGGCGTCGATCGGGAGCACGCGCAGCCCCGGCGCCGGCCCCTGCGGCGCCTTGCCGTCGGCCAGCCAGTATTCCAGCGACGGCGCCGGGCCGCCGATCGCGCCGCGCTGGTTCAGCCGCAGGTCGCGGATCAGCCGCAGCGCCTGGCGGGCGTCGGATTCGTTGCGTCCGAAATCCTTGAGCGTGGCGCCGTCGGCGCTGACCTTCCACCCCTGAAAGGACCAATCGGCGAAGGCGTGGTCCGTCTCGAACGAGGTGAGGTGTTCCGCCGGCAAGGCAGGAACCTTGGCAGGCGCGGCGGCCTGCGGCGTCGGCGGAGCGGCGGGGAGGAACGTCGGGCCGGGATTGGGACTCTGGGAAAGCACCATGGCCAGGGCGAGGAGAACGTCGCCAGACATCGCGCGGCCCTCGGTTGCCGAAAGGATCGAACCCCCCGGCGCACGGCCGGGATAGTTCTTTCATCGGCGGAAGCCGCGACGGATTTAACGAAGATTCCGTCCGCTCCGTGTCACTTCACGCCGGCCTTCTTGGCTGCATCTGGGTAGTATTCCTTGATGACGGAGGCAACCCCGGCGCGAATGTCCTCGTCCTTGTCGTTCAGGGCGTCCACCAACGCGGGAACGGCGTCCGGTCCCATCTTTCCAAGAGCGGACCGCGCGTAGTAGGCGGTCATGCCACTACCCTGTGCTTTCAGTGCGGCGATCATGGCCGGAACCGCGTCTTTGGCCTTAGAGCCTATCCCAAAACCCCTGCCGCCCTCCAGGTGATCCAGGCGCAGGCGAAGTGGAGGAAGGCTTTGTAATTGGGGACTTTTTTCTCCCAGCGGATCAACAGTCGTCGGAAGCGGTTCATCCAACTATGCGTCCGCTCCACCACCCAGCGCCGCGCCCGATACCCGGGGATCTTCTCCCTCGGCTCCGCCTTGGCCCCCCGGCGCTTCTTGACCGGGATGTGGGCTGTGTAACCCCAGCGGGCCACCAGCTCCCGCACCGAGGGGTAGTCATACCCCTTGTCCCCCAGAAAGTGCTGTGGCTTCTCCGGCGTGGGCTCGGGTCGCTCGATCGGGATGCTGTCCAGGGTGGCTTCGACCAGTTTCATGTCGGCCCGGTTGGCCCCGGCCACCTCCAGGCCCAGCGGCACGCCGCGGCCGTCCGTCAGCAGCGAACGCTTCGTGCCCTTTTTGGCCCGATCGGTGGGGTTCTTGCCCGTCTTTTTTCCCCCCGAGCGGGGCCTTGGTCATGGTCCCGTCCAGGCTCTGCCATTCCCAGTCGATGCCGACCTTGTCGTCGTACTCGTGCAAGGCCTTTTGCCACAGCTGGCGGAACAGCCCCCGCTTTTGCCAGCGTTGGAAGTAGCGGTGCAGACTGCTGCCGGAGCCGAACTCGGGCGGGGCGGCCTTCCAGTGGCCGCCGGTACGCAGGACGTAGAAAATGCCATCCAACACCTGGCGTTGGGGCAAAGGCGGCCGTCCCCCCTTGCGGGAGCGGCGCACCTTGGGCAACAGGGGTTCGATGCGTTCCCAGAGGGCGTCCGGGATACGGAAAGTATCGACAACCGTTTCACGAGAAGCGGCCATGACTCTGCTCCAGTTCGGTAGATAAGTGGCTACTCATATTATACCCTCCGACCGGGTTTTGGGATAGGCTCTTAGCGCCCATGTCTCCCAGACGTTCAACCGCCCCCGTTCTCACTTGCTCGTCTTTCTCTTTCAACCCGTCCATCAGCGCCGATACGGCCGTCTTCGCGTTTTCCGGATCGATCTTGTAAAGTGCGTAGGCAGCGTCACAACGAAGACTAACATTGTCCTCTTTAGACGCCGCCGTCAGGGCCGGTAGGGCGGCCTTCGCATCCGGGCCGATATTGCCAAGCACGTCGGCAGCGTAACCGCGAGACTGTGCCGACAGTGTCTTATCTTTCAGAATGTCCTGGAGCGGGGGAAGCGACGCCTTCGGGTCCGGCCCGATTGTGCTCAGGGCGCCGGCGGCGCTCCCGGCAACGAAGTTCGCCTTGTCCCGCAGAGCCTCGATAAGGGCCGGCGCCGCAGCCTTAGCTGGCGCACCGATCCGGCCGAGTGCCAGGGCGGCGTTGGCCCGATCGACCAGCGTGGGAGACATTAGCGCCGTAGTCCATTCCTTGATCGTTTTGCCCTCGTAGAGCGGTTCCTTGTCATCGGCCACCGCCCGCAGGGTCAAGGCCGGCGTGAGGAGGATGAGCATGAGAATATACAGATGTCCGATCCGCATTGGCGTCTCCTTTACTATCAACAGGGGCACGCAGCCTGCCCAGGGGCAGCCTACGAATTCATCCTTCCACCGCGCGACCGGCGGCCCTTCGCCGCCGGTCGCGCGGCGCCGAGTCTATTCCGGATACAACGCCGTGCTCAAGTAGCGTTCGCCCAGGTCCGGCAGCACGACGACGATCAGCTTGCCGGCGCAGTCCGGCCGGTGCGCCACCTGCACGGCCGCATGAACGGCCGCGCCGCAGCTGATGCCGCCAAGGATGCCTTCCTCACGGGCGATGCGGCGGCCCATCTTGAAGGCCTCGTCGTCCGTCACCTGGATCACCTCGTCGATGATCTTGGTGTTCAGCACGCTCGGGATGAAGCCGGCCCCGAGGCCCTGGATCTTGTGCCGGCCCGGCTTCAGCTCCTCGCCGCGCAGCTTCTGCGTGATGACCGGGCTGGCCGTCGGTTCCACGGCGATGGCCTTGAACGACGGCTTGCGCGGCTTGATGACCTCGCTGACGCCGGTGATGGTGCCGCCGGTGCCGACGCCCGACACCAGAATGTCCACCTTGCCGTCCGTGTCGCGCCAGATCTCCTCGGCCGTCGTCTTGCGGTGGATCTCCGGGTTGGCGGGGTTGTCGAACTGCTGCGGCATGAACGAGTTCGGCGTGTTCTTCACCAGCTCGCCGGCCTTTTCGATGGCGCCCTTCATGCCCTGCTCGCCCGGCGTCAGCACCACCTCCGCCCCGAACGCCTTGAGCAGGCGCCGCCGTTCCAGGCTCATGGTATCCGGCATGGTGACGATCAGCTTGTAGCCGCGGGCGGCGCAGGTGAAGGCCAGGCCGATGCCGGTGTTGCCGCTGGTCGGCTCGATCACCGTCCAGCCGGGCTTGAGCTTGCCGTCGCGCTCGGCGGCGGAGATCATCGACACGCCGATGCGGTCCTTGACCGACCACAGCGGGTTGAAATTCTCGAGCTTGGCGACGACCATCCCCTTGGCGTCGCCGACCACTCGGCGCAAACGGACCAGCGGCGTGGCGCCGATGGTCTGCGTGATGTCGTCGTAGATCCGGCCGCGGAACGCCGGCTGCTGGCTCATGAGGGGTCTCCTTGTCCTGGGTCCGTGGAAGAGGGAAGGGCGCGATCGCCGGACCGCGAATCGTCGCCGGGGTTATCGTATTCGTCGGCGGGGGGCGTGCAAGGGAACGGGCCGCGGCGGACGAACCGCGAAACGTCCAGTACAATACGGTGGATGGAACCCGACCCCGTCGATCAGCTGCGAGCCATCGCCGTCCGGATGCAGCCCTTGAGGCCCGCACCCGGAGCGTCCGTCTTTTATGAGCTGATGTCCGACGCGCTGGTCTGGAGCGACGAGATCCCGGACCTGGAATCGGGAGACATGCGCGACTTCCATTGCCTGCGCTTCGTTTTTCGCTACCGCACCACGCTCATCCTGGGCGCGCCAGACCCGCGCTTCCGGGACTTCTGGGAGCAGGCGCAGAACCTCTTCCCGGACTGGCCCGGCTTCGAGGCGGGGCGGCAATCGACCGCCTTGCGCCCGGTCTATGAGCGCTTCGTCGAGCAGGCGCGGGCCGACATCCGGGAGCTGTTCACGGAGCCGATCCGGTGAGTCGGAGAACCCGAATAACCTAGGACGTCCTTCGCCCACGTCGTGGCCGCGGCCTTGCGAAAGCGCGGCGCCCCTGGCTTCTCCTTCAACTGGTCGATCACGCCGGCCCAAAACACTTTTCCTTGCTTTTCCCGTTTTCATGTCCCATGCTTAAAAAGGAATCGCCCGGTCGCCCTCTTTGCGCGAGGCACAGGACGTATGCGCTTTCGCGTGTGGCCCTCGGCTGTCGGCCTGGCCTTGACGGCCGCGCTGCTGACGGTTCCTCTGATCTTCCTGGATGGATTTCGCGCCGGCGTAGAACAGGCGTTGGGCATAACCCTGCCCCCCGCGTGGGCGCTGCTGTCCCTCGCCGCCGGGCTTGCCGTCGCCGTGAGCCTTCTCGCCGTCTGGCGCATCCACCGCCGTTGCCGCCGGATGCTTCAGGATCTCGCCGCTCGCATCGCGGTCGTCCAGAAGAACCCCTCGCACCAGCCGTTTGCTCCGGGCGCTGACGCGACCCGTCTCGCCGGGACGACGAAGACCGCCGGCGACTTGCCGCTGGTCCTCAGTCGTCTGGACGGACTGGTCGAATGCTACCGCCACGCCCTGGACGAGGTGGTTCGCGCCCAGGAGCTGCTCGAAAAGGGCCGCAAGGACGACGCCAGCCGCGGGGCCGCCGACGACTCCCTCGGCCCGACGCGCTATCTCGGCGCCGGCGCCCGCCGACGCATGATCGCCCGCCTGGCGCCCAACCTCCACTGGATCGCGGCCACCACGCCGCTGCAGCATTTCATCGGCAAGCCGATCGTCGATCTCGTCGCCCGATCGTTCCTCGACGTGGTCCACCCCGACGACGCGCCAGCCCTGCAAGCCACCCTTCAGGAAGCCCTCAAGGACGGCGAAGGCCACGACATCACCTTCCGCGTCCTGACGCCCGGTAAGCCGGGACGCAAGCGGTCGCTGCGCGGCGACTCCGGCCTGTCGCTGGTCGAAAGCCATCTCCTGATGGACGCGATGACCTGTTACAGCGAGGCCGGCGCCCCGCTCAACCTCCGCTGTCACCTGCTGGACATCACGGAGCGCGTGCTGACGGAGCGCGAGCTGCGGCGCCGCACCGAGGAGCTGTCGCAGGCCAACGAGCGGCTCCGCGAGATCAACCGCGACCTGCAGCGCCTCAAGGAAAGCTACCGCGACCTCTACCACCACGCCCCCGTCCTTTATTTCAGCCTCGACGGCCGCGGCCGGCTCGTCGCCTGCAACGAAACGATGGTGCGGAAGCTGGGGTATTCCCGCGAGGGGCTGATCGGCCGGCAGTACACCCAGCTGCTGACGCCGGCCGGCCGGGCCGCCTTCCGCACCGACCGCCGCGTGTTCCAGCGGCCCGGCGAGATGGAAACCCAGTGGGTCAAGAACGATGGGGCCGTCATCGACGTCTGGATCGGCACCACCACCATCAAGGACGACAAAGGCGACTTCGTCCGCTCGCGCAGCGCCGCCCTCGACCTCACCGATCGCAAGCGGCTCAGCGACCTGCTGCTCGCCAAAGCCGGCGAGCTGGAGGAGGCCAACGGCAAGCTGCTCCGCATCAACGAGGAACTCAAGGATTTCACCTACGTCGTCTCGCACGACCTCAAGGAGCCGTTGCGCACCCTGGAGGCGTTCAGCAACTTCCTGGCCCAGGATTACGCCCCCGCCCTTGGCGAAGAGGGCCGCGAGTACATCGACCACCTGATCCAGGCCAGCCGCCGCCTCGGCGCCCTGATCGACGACCTGCTGACGCTGAGCCGGGCTGGCCGCGTCATCAACGCCACCCGGCCGTTTTCGTGGGACGAGGCGGTGGACATCGTGCGGGCCGACCTCCACGACCTGATCCAGCGCAAGCAGGCCGTGGTGCGGGTTGAGGGACCGCTGCCGCCGGTGACGGGCGACCGCGAGCGCGTCATGCAGCTGCTGGCGAACCTGTTCGCCAACGGGCTGAAGTACAACAAGAGCGAACATCCCGAGGTCGTTTTCGGGCGCTGCCGGTCGGCGACGCTCCGCACCCGAACGCCGACCCGGGCTTCGCTGCCTTCTTCGTGAGAGACAACGGCATCGGCATCGAAGCGCAGTACCACGAGCAAATCTTCCGCATGTTTCGCCGGCTGCATCGGCGCGAGGAATTCGAGGGCACCGGCGCCGGCCTGGCGATCTGCAAGCGGATCGTCGAGGCGCACGGCGGCCGACTCTGGGTGGAGTCGGAGGCCGGCTGCGGCGCCACGTTCTATTTCACTCTGCCGCGCCAGACATTGACTCAGGGGTCAGGAATCAGGAGTCAGGAATCAGGGGTCAGAGAAGACAGCATCCATGATCGGCAACGGCTCCTCCCGTCTTCTTCCTGACCCGGCAACCGTTGGCCCCGACCCCTGACTCCTGACCCCTGACCTCTGGGCTGGCCATGACCCGCCCCTTGCTCCTGCTGGTGGATGACGCCCCGGAAATGGGGCTGATCGTGCGCAGCCTGGCCCGCCGGGCCGGCTGGGACGTGACCGTGCGCATTGACGCCGAGGCGGCCTGGCACTCGCTGGATGAACGCCGGCCGGACCTGATTCTCCTGGATGTTAACCTTCCCGGCGCCAGCGGTCTCGACTGGCTCCGCCGCGTTCGCGGGACGCCGGAACTCGCCGGCCTGACCGTGGCCCTTTACACCCACTGGGGGCTGCCAGCCGACGTGGCCGCCGGGCTGGACGCTGGCGTCGATTTCGTGTTCGACAAGGATTTGGCCACCCGGCCCGCCGACTGGCAGCAGCGGTTGGCGGAAATTGGGGAAGCCGGGCGAGGGGGGGGAAGTTCGGCGCATGGCCGAAAGCCGATTCTCGACCTACGATGGAAGAGGGAGCGCGGCCAATCCCGCCGACGCTGGTGTGGGCGGCCGCCTTCAACCAGGCCCTTCGTCATCCCGCGCTGCGCCGCCTGACGCGGGAAGTGTTGCCGGCCGTGATGCGCCGGGCCTTGACATCGGCCTTTGGACCGCGGATACTCCCCCGGACCCTGGACGTCTGGATCGGCCCCGACGGGCTGGACCCGGAGCATCTCCCGCCCAGCTTGGCCCCGGCGTCGCCCGTGGATCTGGCGGTGTGTCTTGCGGATCAGATAGGTCGGTTGCTCGGGGCGGAAGCCGGCGTCGCGTTTCGAGACGCGCTGGCGGCCGCCCCCGGCGTGGGAGAATTCCTGTCGCTGCCATGAAAGCGTCTCACTCCATCCTGTTGGTGGAAGACAATCCGGCCGACGTCAAGATCACGCAACGGGCCTTGCGGGAAGGCGGCTTGCCGGTGGACTTGCTCGTGGTGCGCGACGGCCAGGAGGCGGTCGAGTACCTCATGCGCCAGGGGACGTATGAGGCCCAGTCCGACTGGCGCGTGCCCGACCTGATCCTGCTGGACATCAACTTGCCGCGCCTGAACGGCCTGCAAGTCCTCGAACGCATCCGCTCCACGCCCGCCCTGCGGACCACGCCGGTCGTCGTGCTGACCACGTCGCGCCGGCAGGAGGACGTGCAGCAGATGTACGCGGCCGGCGCCAACACCTACATCGAGAAGCCGCAGGACTTCAACCGCTTCGTCCAAGTGCTGCAGACGATCCAGCGCTACTGGCTGGAAACCGCGTTGCTGCCGCCGTCGCCGTGAAACAGGGGTCAGGGGTCAGGGGTCAGGGGTCAGCAAAGACGGTCCTGACCCCTGACCCCTGACCCCTGACCCCTGATTCCTGTCCATGGACGACACCACACTCCACTCCTCGGCCGATCTATCGGAAGAGCAGGCCCGCGCCTTCTGGTACGGCCTCATCAACTACGAGCAGCGAAGCCCCGCCGCGGCCGACCTCAGCCTCGACCGCATGCGCGCTCTGCTGGATCGTCTCGGGAACCCCCAGGATCGCTTGCGCATCATCCACGTCGCCGGTACGAAAGGCAAAGGCTCGACCTCGGCTATGCTGGCGTCGGTGCTGCGGCGGGCCGGCTACCGCACTGGCCTGTTCACGTCGCCGCACCTGTGCCGGGTGGAAGAGCGCTTCCAGGTGGACGGCGCGCCGATCGCGGCCGGCGAGCTGACCGTCCTGCTGAACGAGGTCCGGCGGGCGGTGGACGGCCTCCGGCGCCCGGCGATCACGTTCTTCGAGGCGGCCACGGCCGTGGGTTTTCTCCATTTCCTGCGGCGCCGCGTGGACGCCGCAATCATGGAGGTCGGCCTGGGCGGCCGGTTCGATTCGACGAACGTGTGCCGGCCGGCCGTCGCCGTCATCACCAGCATCAGCCTCGACCACGTGCGGCAGCTCGGCGACCGCGTGGCGATGATTGCGATGGAGAAGGCCGGCATCGTGAAGCCGGGCCGGCCGACGCTGAGCGGCGCGACGGCGGCGGAGGCGCGGCCGGTCATCGAACGCATCTGCCGCGAGCGGGCTTCGCCGCTGCGCCAGCTCGGCGTCGATTTCCATTACGACTATGAGCCGGGCCGCATCAGCGCCCGGAGCGACCAGCCGGCGCGGGTGCGCGTTCGGACGCGGCGCGTCTGGCCGTGGATGGAGCTGAGCCTGCTCGGCGCGCATCAGGCGGCCAACGCGGCGCTGGCGGTGGCCTGCGTTGAGCAGCTGCGGGCGGAGCGGTGGACGATCCCGGATGCGGCGGTGTCCGCCGGCCTGGCGGCGACGGACTGGCCGGCGCGCATGGAGGTGGTGGGGCGCCGGCCGCTGGTCGTGCTGGACTGCGCCCACAATACCGCGTCGGCGGACGCTGTGGTGCGGACGCTGGGGGAATCGTTTCCGCCGTGCCGCCGTCTGCTGATCTTCGCCGGAAGCAACGACAAGGACCTGGCCGGCATGTTCCGCATCCTCGGCCCGCACTTCGCCCACGTCTTCCTGACGCCGTACCTCGGCAGCGCCGCAGCGCGCCGCCGGAACAGATGGCGGAGCTGCTGCGAGCGGCGGACGGGCCGCCGGCAACGCCCTGCCCGGCGCCGGCCGCGGCGTGGGAGGCGGCGCGGGCCGCCGCGGGACCGGACGACCTGATCTGCGTCACGGGGTCGGTGTTCCTGGCCGGCGAGATGCGGTTGTTGCTGACGGCGGAAACGAGGAAAACGGAGTCATGAGCGCAAGCGGAGGGAAGATTTGCGTTTTTCGGTAGCGGGACTCCGCGCACACGGGTATGTTACAGGATGGGAGCAAGGGCCTGGTGCGCCCGTCTCCAACGCGAGGGAAAACGCCATGTCGAAGGCGAATCGTCGAATCGCTGCGACCGTCATTGCTTGCCTTACCGCCGGCCTGGTGCTGGTCGGCCGGGCGCGGGCCGAAGACCCCGACCTGCTCAAGGACGCGGCCGCCCGCCAGAAGGTCGAGGCCGAAAGGGCCGAACGCGACGTCCGCGACGCGGCCGACGAGGCGATCAAGACGGCCCGCACGCAACCCGATAAGGCGACGGAGCGCATCCGGAAGCTCCTCCAACTCGTGGACGTCAACCCGAATTTCACCGACGACAAAAAGGAATCCCTCACGGCCCTGCTGAACCGTGACCTCGTCCTCGTCCAGAGAATCGCCGACGGCGTCAGCAGCCCGGACGCTGGGACCGGCTTCCACCCCGCACCGCGCGACCCGCGGGCGGCCGAGGACCAGAAGAAGCTGATCGACGCCGCCCTGTCGCATTTCACCTCGACCAAGGACGCCCTGGCGGAAAGCGCCGACCTTCGGGCCAAGAAGTCGGAGGCCATTCGCGGCCTGCTGGCCCAGGTCGATCAAGCCAGCATTCCGCCGTCCGGCGAGTACGAGTTCCCCGCCCCGGAAAAATGGATCGAAATGTCGAAGCGGCGGTCGAAGAACAATGTTCTGACCGAAACCGAGCGGGCGATCCTCAAGGCGCTGGCCGCGACGGTTTCCGTCGATTTCAAGGACCAGCGCTTCGGCGGCGTCGTCGATTGGTTCCAGCACCAGACGGGTCAGACGATCGTGCTGGACAAGCCGGCCCTGGACGACCTCGGGGTCAACAACGAATCGACCGTCAACGTCACCCTGAACAAGGTGAGCACGCGGACGGCCCTCAAGAAGGTGCTGGCGGACCTCGGCCTGACCTACGTCATCAAGGACGAAACCATCTTCGTGACGACGCCGGCCAAGGCCAAGGACATGATGACGATCCGCACCTACTACATCGGCGATCTCGTTGGGGGCTATCCCGACATTCGCTTCGGCGGGGTGCTGAGCCAGTACCAGGCGCTGGCCACCATCGGCCAGCTGGTCCAGATGATCCAGGGCAACATCGACCCGGACAGCTGGGCGGTCAACGGCAAGGACGGCGGCGGCACCATCGTGTTCGACCCGGTCCACATGACGTTGGTCGTGAAGCAGTCGGCGGAGATCCACTACAAGATGATGCAGGGCCTGATTCCCTGAGGCGCGATGAGCCGCTATTTTCCTGAACCGTCCGAGTGCAGCCGCCACACCATCTTCCCCGGCGTCGATATCCGCACCTGCGCCGCGGACAAGATGATGCTTTCGGTGGTGGACATCGCCCCGCGGGCGGTGGTGGAGGAACACGCCCATCCGCACGAGCAGGTCGGCTTGGTGCTGCAAGGCCGGGCGGTGTTCGTGATCGGCGGCGAGGAAAAGACGTTGCAGCCGGGCGACCTGTACCGCATCCCCGGCGGCGTCCGGCACCGCGTCCAGGCGCTGGACGAGCCGGTGCGGGCGCTGGACGTGTTCTGTCCGCCGCGGGAGGATTACCGCTGAGCGTCGGAGCCGCGACTGTCCGAGCCGCGACCGTAAGAGCAAATTGCATCAAGCGACGTAAGTCTGTTTTCTCAATTGCATTCGGAGGGCGTTAAAGATCAGTTTGGCCTGGACCCAGCGGTGGACGCGGCGGTACGTCCGCACCCACGCCGGCAACGGCGCCAAGCCGCCGCCGAAGCTGGTCAGGTTCCCGAAGTAGCGTTCGATCGCCTGCCGCCCTTTCAGCAGGCCGCGCCCGAACGCGGGGAACGGGCTGTCCAGGATTTCCAGGCCGCGCAACCGGCCCGGGCTGTGCCGGTGGTGGCCCAGACCTTTGGCATTCTTGTAGCGTCGGGGCGTCACCAACTGGAGGTCCCCCTTGGCCCCACAGGCGTCGTGCAGTTGATTGTCGTCGAAGGCGGCGTCGCCCACCACGTAGCCTTGGATCTCGGCCTGCCGGATCATCCGCCGGGCCATGACGCGTTCGTCCTTGTTCATCGGGGCCAGACGCCAGAGGGGCAGCGAGCCGTCGCAGCCGACCAGGGCGTGCAGCTTGTAGCCCTTGGCCTTGCCGGCGGCGGCCCTGCCGTAGCCGGCCTGGCGGTCGCCGGAGGCGCCGCCGATGGGCAGGCCCTTGCCATCGACCAGCCAGAGCAACGGCGGGTCGCCTTGCGGGTCCAGAACGTCTCGCGCCAGATGTCCCAACAGGTCCAGAACCGAGGGGCTGCGGAGCCGACGCGACATCACCGAGGGCGAGGGGAGTGGCTTCTTGCGGGCGTGCAACGGCCAGTTCCTCTTGTCACAAGCCCAGCAGGTGGGGCGGTCGTGCAGGGCGGCCCAGTAGAAGACCCGGACGATGTCCCGGTCCTGGAAGGTACAGTGGGGGCGGAAAGGCGTTGACAGCCGCCCCAGCTGCCGCTCGAAGGAGAGCCAGAGTTCGTGTTCCATGAAACAACCTCCGACGGGTTACGTCAAAGGTTATTATGAACGCCAACTCCTTCTCCTGACAAGCCTTGCAGCCGCGCCTGCAATTTGCTCTTACGGTCGCGGCCCCGACGCTCACGTGCCGAAGTGCTTGTCCGCGTAATCCAGAAACACCTTCCAGTCCCCCTTCGTCATCGAGTGCTTGCCGGGACGGATGTAATAGCCGAGCGTGCCGTCGCTCAACTGGCCGACTTCCGGCATCTGTTTCGTCTCCAATCCGCCGGCCCCCAGCAGACGGTACACGGAGTCGGCGGACTTGAGCATCTCGAACTGTCCCTCCGGGTTGGCCCACTTGTCTTCGACCGCACAGCAGTACAGCAGCGGCCGCGGCGCCACCAGCGCGGCCAGACAGTTCTGGTCGAACGGCAGCTTGTCCGTCTGGTCGTTGAATTCCTTGAACGTGGCGTCGAACCAATGCGGGAAGTGGTCGTTGATGATCTTGACCGTCTCGGCGTCGCGGGATTGGGTGCGGCTCGGCGCCGTGCCGCCGCAGCCGGCCTGGAGCGGGATCACCAGCGCGATGCGCTCGTCGAACGCCCCGGCCAGGATCGCCGTCTTGCCCAGGCGCGAATGGCCGACCACGGCGATTTTGTCCTTATCCAGATCCTTGTCGGTGCGCAGGTAGTCCACCGCCCGCGATATGCCCCACGCCCAGGCGGCGATCGTGCCCCAGTCGTGGGGACCGGCTTCCTCGCCTTTCTTGCGGAGGTGCGGCTGAATTCCCTCCCGCACGTCGGAGCGGTCGGGATCGACGTCGCCGCAGTAGAACGTCGCCACGGCGTAGCCGCGGTCGATCGACTGCTCCAGCGCCCACACGTCGATCTCCGTGCCGCGGCCGGCGTCGGTCGCGCGGTTGTCCTTCACGCCCGGGGCGCCGGCCGGCATCCACGCCGTCGGCAAGCGCACGGTCGGGTCGTTGACCAAGGTGTGGTTGCCGTGGAAGTTCATGCCGACGAAGACCGGCGCCGGCGACTTGCGGGCGTTGGGGACGACGAGCAGCAAATGGATTTTCGGCGTATCCGGAGGGCCGAAGGAGATCGTAACCTCCTTCAGCGTTGCCTTGCCGCCGAACGCCTTGGGATCCACGCGCTCGACCGTCGCATCGACCTTGTCCGGCGCGGGCGGCGCCTCGCCGTACATGTAGAACTGGAAGAGCGCCTTCAATTCGGGCCGGCGCTTTTCGACCCACTGTTCCTTGGACGTGACGTGGTCGCCGTTGAACATCACCAGCGGATCGGGCAGGTCGGGATGCGACGGCAGCTTCGACACGTCGGGGAACTCGGCGCGGACGGCCGCAGCGCCGAGCAGGCCGAGCGCGACGGCGGAGAGGGTGCGCTGCATGGGTGCGGGACTCCTGGTTCGCGGGCACGATGCCGGGAGTATACAGGAGTCGGGTGACAGTGGCGAGCGGCGCGGCGTAAGCCCGCTGGTGCAGAATGCCATCGCTGACAAGGTGCTGCACCGGCGGGCTTACGCCGCGCCGCTCGCCGTCCTGTATTCAATCCTTCACCGCCACGCTCCCATCATGGTGGAAGCGGATGGACACGTTGTCGAGCAGCCCGTAGTGGAAGACGAGCGACTTGTCATGCACCCGGACCTTGGGGCAGCCGCACGGCAGGGTGAAGCAGACCTTCACCGGGCAGCACGTCTCCGGGTTCAGCAGCACGACTTCGTAGTGTCCGGGGGCCGGCTGGAACGACGCCGCGAACTCCTCCAGCGTAGGCGGCCGCACCACGACGCCGGGTGCCGCGGGACCCAGCACGTGCGGAGCGTTGACAAGCTCGGCCGGCGGCAGCGGCACCGGCGGCGGATCGCCGGGGTACGCCACGGTCGGCGGCAGCGGCAGCAGCAGCGGCGGCTGGCCGACGTGGATGTTCACGAACGGCGCCCGCACGTACACGTCCGCCCCGACCGGGACGGCCAGGCCGACGACCGCCAGCAAACCCAGCAATGAGACATAGCGCATCGGAAGGCTCCTTTCACGTTGGGACGCTCGAAAGAACAACGGGGTCAGAGCCGCGACCGTAAGGGAGCGGTTTTGGAGAAAAACGCTCCCTTACGGTCGCGGCTCCGATGCTTTGGGGGACGCGGGCGCGGCCGGTTCTTCCTCGGCGCCAACCGCACCGTCGATGCGGTCCACCAGCACCGTCTCGGCCGGGCAGCCGAAGCCGCCCACCCCGCGACCGGCCGACAGCCGGTAGAAGACCGTCATCGTCTTGTCCTTTACTTCCACCCGCGTCACAGCAAGGCGGTCCACGTCGGCGCCGCGAAGGCCGGCCGCGACGGTGACGATCATCTGTTTGTTCCAGTCGATGCCCGGCGCGTCCAGCTTCCGGCCGATCATTTCGGTCGCGGCCGCCTCCACATCGTCGCCGCTCATCCGCAGCGCCCGGGCCAGCTCCTGGCCGCTGTGGTAGACCAGCACGCGCTTGCCGAGCTTCCGCGCCTCGTCCGGCTGCCAACCGCAGCGAGCATGGACGCCGTCAGGCAGGGGCGGCGCCACGGCCACGGCGATTTCTTCCACCTGGGCCGGCCACAATTCCGAATGCACCTTGCCGTCCGCCGTGGTGTCGGCGAATTTGCCCGTCACCCGCACGCGCTTGCCGACGAACGCCGCCAGCAGGAACGCCTTACGCGGCACGTACAACTCGCGGACGAATTCCTTGCCGTCAGCGTCCTTGCCCGTGAAGCGGTAGGCGTTGAAGCGCGTCGGCTTGCCGATCGTGCCGTCGGCGGGGTTGTTGTCGATGACGCCCTCGTAAACGGCCTCCGTCCCCTTGGCCACCTTGTATTCGTCGGTCCCCGCCAGCAGCACGACCGGCTTCGGCGCGGCCGGCTCCTCCGACGCGGGGGCAGACGCGATGGTTGCGGCAAGACAACACCAGGGAACGCAGGCCGTCATCGGATGGACTCCCCGGGCCTGAACGCGGCTTTCCAGCCTCCATTGTGCCCCGCCGGCAAAGCTGGACACAATCCATCCGACTGGTTTCCTCCTCCCCTTGTTACAATCCGATCCGGCCGTTGCGCCGGAACTTGCGCGTTCTTCTCTTCTTGCCTATTTTAACATCCACGAGGCGAGACGGCCAGCGGGGTTTCTCGAATCTGGCCGACTTGCCGCCTCGGGAGTAAGGCCGTAAGGCCGACACGGCGCGCGACAGGGGTGTGTCGGCCTTACACTCCGAGGCGCTCATCAGCGTTGTCCGGCGCTGGCGCCTCGTCGCACGCTGCGTTCGACTCCTACGGCCGCCGGGCCGGCGCGAGACACGCCTCCAGGGATATTTCGTACCATACCGAATGGGGATCTGGGAAGTCGAATATGGATGCCGATGGTAGACTATGGCGGCCTGGCGTAAGCCCCGCCACACGCTGACGCCGCAGATCCAGCACGAAATCTGCGCCTTCATCCAGGCCAGTGGCGTCTGGGTGCATTGCCCGAGCGCCGTGCTACAGTTCAAGGACAGCACATCGCGCGGCGTACTCTTCGGCACCGGCCAAGATCCGCACGTCCGGCCGCGTCGGCGGAAATGGTCGCTGCTGGGCTTCCCGATGTACTGCTCGGAGAAGCTGCCGCCGCTGGGGACGAAGGGCGACCTGATCCTGATCGACCCGCTCTACTACCTGATCGGCGACCGCGCGACGCTGACGATCTCCGCCAGCGACCACGTGAACTTCCTGAAAAACCAGGTCACATTCCGCGTCACGCGCCGCACCGACGGCCAGCCCTGGATCGAGAAGCCGATCACCCTGCAAGACGGGTCCACCACCGTCAGCCCGTTCGTGGTGCTGAATTGAAGCCCAGGCCAACCACCAACCCCGGCAGCCGGCTCACGCGTGCAAAAGCGCACAATCAGGATGGAACTTCCCTCGCGTGGCCGGTCTCCTGTAACATCTAGTTCGGCCGGCTTGCACCTGAGCGTTACCCATCCGGCGGCTCCATGTCCGGCGGCTCCATGTCCGGCGGCTCCATGTCCGGCGGCTCCATGTCCGGCGGCTCCATGTCCGGCGGCTCCATGTCCGGCGGCTCCCAGTCGTAGGGGTAGTCGTTATCATCGACCCGTTCCAGCTCCTCCTCCTCCACGAAGAGTTCAACACTGTTGTCCTCGAACTCGACGCTCTCAACCGTGACCTGCTCGGGGTTCTCCTTGTCGTACTTCACCGTAGCCTCGGCCGTC
Organism: uncultured Planctomycetaceae bacterium; assembly: GCA_963823075.1. Lineage (GTDB taxonomy): Bacteria > Planctomycetota > Planctomycetia > Gemmatales > Gemmataceae > UBA4732. The sequence goes on along the minus strand of CAWGKE010000004.1, from coordinate 64,273 downwards.
TTCTCCACGGTCCGTGCGACCGTGCCGCCAATCCGGAACATATAGTGGACGTTCTTGGTCTCGGAATCTTTAACCCACGAGTCCGGGTCCTCGGCGGCCACATAGGCGCTGACCGAGACCTCGCAGAGCACGCTCACGGATGCCTCGCCATCCTTTATCTCCACGACGTTGAAGTCCACGATGTCCAGGCCGAGGATCTCGTAGCCATCGACCTCGCCTTCGATGAGCATGTCTCCGCCGAGGTAGACGTCCAGGTCCTCGGACTCGGCGCAGAGCATCTCTACCAGCTCCTCGCGCCGCTCCTCTAGCCCCTTCTTGATCGCGAACCTGGTCTCGGTGTCCGTAAAGTGCTGCAACAGCTCTTCGAGGCGGGCAACCCAGATGAGCGATGCGTGACCCGCACACATCTGCTTCCAGTCCCCGTCCCTGCTAACCACGTAAACCTTGGCATCCTTGTTCGCCGCACTCCAGGCCTCCAAGGCCCCGAAGGCGAAGGCGTCTGGAAACTCGACCTTCTTGGTTTTCTTGTCGCCACCGAACGGTGGCGAGCCCTCGAAGTATTTCTTGAATATCACCTTGGCAGACACATCTAGGAGTTACGCACACCTTCGAGGTGGCAAATTATTGGCCTGATCGAAATCCTCATGGTGATATGGACTTATGGCGAAGGGAAGACATCGGTCGTCGCGGACCAGCGTGTTGGCCGGAGCATCACGACTGTTCCTCTGCCCTCATCATAAGTATACGCTCGCCATTGAGTTAGGACAAGCAGGGCAATTGCGGACCTCGCAGGTATGCGTAACTCCTAAAGATGCTGAGCAACGCGGTCGAGGCGACGGAGTTCGAGAAAACCCTCTGCGGCATGGTGCCGAAAGGCACGATGGTCTGGATCTGGACGGAAAAGGACGACACCCTGCAGATGCGGGTCCAGATCGGGGTAGGCGCGGCCGCCGTGTCTACAGGGAACAGCTATAACCAGAAATTCGACCGCATCGCCTTGGCGTTCATCAAGATCGATAAGGACCAGGTGCTGCCCAAAAATGCACGAGACAACAGCACCGAGGTGAACACAGCCGCCCAAAACTGGGTGGAGGTCAACGGGTGGGATCACGACGACCCTGGGCACGCCATCGGGGCCCAGTTTGGCGGGCCTGGATCGCTGGCGTCCGGCAACATTTTCCCCCAGGATAAAGTGTTGAATCAGGCGACGGGTGCCTCGTGGGAGCAGAGGGTCGGCAACCTGGCCAGACGGAACAAACCGCAGGAGGATTTCCAGATGTGCCTCCTGGAACTCTTCGACTACTACGATTATAAGGGAAGCTGGGACCAGCGGCCGGCAGACGAGGAGTATTTCCTGCTCCAGGAGGGCACCCCGAGGAACCCACCGCCGTCCATGCCGGCGCCTTACGAATTCGTCCCCAACCCGAACAACAACGTCGGCAACCCGACCAACACAATAAGATAGCCGTGAGGGGGGCTGGTTTCACCGCGCGAGGCAGTGAAGTCCTTAACCAAAAAACGTGTGGGCGGGTGTGGAATACCTGTTCCATCGCCGTGGAGGGATCATGACATGGGAACGACACGCCGAAGGGAGGCCCATGTGCTGGCCGCCTTCTGCCTCGTCTGCTTGCTGGGAGATCATTCCGTGGCACAAAATGCGTCGCCCCAAGACGATCCCGATCCCAAGCTTCCCGACAAGATCGCGCAACTGAAGAGCCCCGACGCCTCCACGCGCAGGGGGCGGCGATGTCCCTGGGCAACAAGGATCCCAGATACCGTCGCGCGTATCGCGCGGCCTTACCCGCCCTCCATGAGGCCCTCGACGACCCGGAGCCGTTTGTCCGCATGTATGCGGCACGCGCAATTGGCATGATCGATCCGGACGATCCGACCGCCTTGCCCGTGCTGCTGGCGCTCCTGCACGATCCGGATGCGGGGGTGCGCGGGGACGCTTGCCGGGAGTTGTGGGACTTCCCCCCGCATGCCACGGACGCCATCCCGGCGCTGATCGAGCGGCTCCAGGACGAATCGGCGAAGGTGCGAAGTAACGCCGCCTGGGGCCTGGGCCTGTTCGGCGCGGCATTCGCAGACAAGACGGTCGGAGTCCTCATGCCGTTGCTGCGGGATCCGGATGACCACGTGCGAGTCTCCAGCGCCCAGGCCCTTGGCAAGATCGGCCCCAAGGCTCGGGCCGGGCTACCCGCTCTGATCGCGGCAGTGAAGGACCACGACAACCCAGGCCGCCTAGCGGCCCTGGAACGCGCTGAGCCTCGTTGCGCCGAAGGACTCGCAGGTGGTGGCCGTACTTGCGGACGCTCTCGGCTCGGAAGACTCAGACACTTTCGACATGGCGGCGGAGGGGCTGCGACGGAGCGGGCCGGCGGCGAAGGCGGCCCTGCCGGCCCTACTGCGCGCGCTACGCACACGCGAAGACTGCGGGGGGTGGGGGTATGTCATCGAAACCCTGGCCGCCCTCGGCCCGGATGCCAAGGAGGCGATCCCGGACCTGGAGAAGCTATTGCACGCCGACCACCCCTGGACGCGCAAGACGGCCGCCGAGGCGCTGAAGAAGATCCGGGGCGAGTGAGCCCACTGCCGGCGGCTCCGTCAGCGGCACGTGGCAGCAGAGCGGCAGCGCCAACACCAATTACGACACGAACACCGACTCCACGCTCGGAAGCGACGGCACGTGGACGACCACGGGCGACACCACGAACGGCCAGAGCGGCGGACAGCACATCGGCTATTCCGGCTCCGGCGAGTACGCCATCGCCGCCGCGCCGACGCCGGCGGCGCTGTCCGGCAGCGGTTCGGTGGCGGAGTCGGGCACGGACGACTGGGGCTACGGCTACACGACCCAGTCCACCATTGGGAGCAGCGGCCTGTGGCAACCCGCGACGGGCGGCGGCGGGACCACCGAGACGGAATCCGACCAATGGGGCTACGCCGCCTCCGGCGGCTACACCCGGCCCTTCGACGGCGGGACCACGCTGCAAGGACAATGGCTGGACACCGGCGGCGCCTCCGACGGCTACATCGCCCTGACCGTGTCCACGCTCAACCCCGACGGCTCCTGGACCACCACCGGCACGGCCTCCAGCAGCGGCTCCGGCGGCGGCCTGTGGGCTTATTCCGGCTCCGGCTCGTTCTCGCAATCCACCAGCTACGGCGACTCCAGCAGCGGCGGCGATTCCTCCTTCAGCAGCCAGGCCACGGAGGATTATTCCCAGGGCTGGTCGTCGCAGTACACCGTCCTGTCCACCCTGGCCGCGACCGGGATCGTCCTCACCGTCACGACGGTCTCCGCCTCCGGCGGCGCCTCCGGCAGCCACACCTACTCGTCCAGCGGCACGGGCGACGTCTGGTCGCAGACGGGGGACTACGCGGCCGGCGACGGCAGCAGCGGCGGGGCCGACGGCGCCACCGGCGCGTCCCTGACCGAATCGCTGCAATCGCAGTGGCAGGAGAACTACGTCCTCAGCGCCGGCCCGGCCGGCACGACGACGACGGGCGGCGCGTCGGGGAGCAGTGAGGCCATCGGCGACGCCTCGTCGTACACCAGCGGCAACGGCTGGTCGGAGTCGGACGGCGGCGGCGGCTCGGGGTCGGGCAGCGGCTCGGGCTACTCCGACGCCTCGGGGGAGAGCTGGTCGTCCGGCGCCACCACACAGGACCACTACGACGACCAGTCCAGCTGGTCGGAGCCGTGGAACCAGGTCGGCGCGTCGTCGTCCGGCGCGACGGTGGATCACGTCTGGGGCGAGGAGACGAACACCTGGGGCAGCAGCTCCTGGTGGTCGTCGCAAAGCTCCGGCTCCGGCTCCGGTTCGGGCACCCGCCCGTCCACTTCCGGCATCCGCCCCTCATCGTCTGCGACGAGTTCACCAGCGTCGTTGACCGCACCGTCGCCCAGGTCGGTTCGGCGGCCGTGGCGAAGGCGATCCGGGCGAGGGGCTTGCGGTTCGTGGCCGTGACCTGTCACGAGGACGTAGAGCCGTGGTTGAACCCGGATTGGGTTTACCGGCCCGCAGAGCGGCAGTTCGTATGGAGGTTGCTTCGACGGCGACCGCCTATCGATCTCAGCGTTGCGCGATGCGGGGCGGAGGCATGGCGGCTTTATGCACCGCATCACTATCTGAGCGACAGCCTCAACCCGTCGGCCGCGTGCTTCGAGGCCAGCTGGCAGGGCCGGCCCGTGTGCTTCTCGGCCTGGCTGCCGTTCGTGGGAGCGGGCTTTCCCGGCCGGCGGGAGCATCGCACCGTGACGCTGCCCGACTACCAGGGCGTGGGCATCGGCAACGCGGTGTCCGACTGCATCGCATCGATGTGGCGGGCGCTGGGGTACAGGCCGACCAGCACAACGACGCACCCGGCGATGATCGCCGCCCGGCAGAGGTCGAGCAACTGGAAGATGCACCGGGCGCCGTCGTTCGCGGTCGGCGCCGAGGGCGGGATGAAACACGCCACGACGAGGTTAACCGCATCCTTCACCTACGTCGGGGCGGCGATGAACCAGCTGCAAGCGAGGATGCTGCTGGGAAAGTAGGCGCTCCGGTTGAAGTTGGCGCTCCGGTTGAAGTTGGTAAAGACGGAGCGGAAATATCGGAAATGGGCTTGATTCGACGGGGCGGAACGCCGATGAAGGAATGCAGCGGCTGGGCGGGGCAGAGGGACGCACAAAGGGCTCGACGTTGGGCCGATAATCCCCGGTAAGCCCAGCCCGTGCCGCCAGGAGGAGAGGCAACGCCAATGCCTAAGAAGAAGCCAAGAGCATCCCAAGTTAGGAGTTACGCACACCTTCGAGGTGGCAAATTATTGGCCTGATCGAAATCCTCATGGTGATATGGACTTATGGCGAAGGGAAGACATCGGTCGTCGCGGACCAGCGTGTTGGCCGGAGCATCACGACTGTTCCTCTGCCCTCATCATAAGTATACGCTCGCCATTGAGTTAGGACAAGCAGGGCAATTGCGGACCTCGCAGGTATGCGTAACTCCTAACATCGTGCAAATCCAGCACGACCGCCTTGGTCTCGGCGATGAAGTCGTCGAACTCCCTTTGGAGCGTCGCGATGGCCTCCTCGCGCCTCACAGCCTCGATCGCGGCCATGGCGTCAGCCGGGAGGGCCTTCCGTACCGACCCGCGCCTCGCGCCGCACGTGCTTGAGCCTTTCCATCGCCTCCCGGGCCATGACCTCCAGGTCGTCCATGACCTCGCCCTTCGTCACGGCGGTCTGCAGCAGCCGTACCGGTCCCTCTACCGCCAGGCGGACCAGCCGGCGGATGTTCGTTGACTGGAAATCGAGCTGATGGGCTCGGAACACCTCAGTATCGAGGAAGACGTACGGCGTCACTGCGCTGTCGGCCACGGGACGATCCCTTCTGGAAGCCACGTTCTGGGACGATCCAGTATTGTACCGCGCCTGCCACCACGCTTTCGCGGCCCGTCGGTGACTGCCCCGCCATTTCCAGGCTATGCCGGGGCGCGAAAGCATGCCGCCCCATGCGCAACTGGCATTCACTGGCAAACCCCTCAAAAACCTGGCACTAGCTGTCCCTCATTGGCACTACTACCACTCTTGAATCTCCTCCTTCCGGCCCTTACGATTCTCCGGCCGATTTGAAAGGAGCCCCCATGCCGCACCCCGCCGCCCCCGTCCGACTGGCCGACTTCACCGTCCGCCTCTTCCTGCCCGACAACATCCTCAGCGACGAGGACCGCGTCAACACGATCGTCTGGGCACTCAACAACCTCAACCTCAAAAACCGACTCGCCAGGCTCGTCCGCTACGAGCTGGAAACCCGCCGGTGTTCGGCGGCGGCCGCCTTTCGCCCGTCCCTTTCGCCCACGCGGCGTACAATTCCCATAGAGCCGCCGCACCGGCACGACGCCGCCTCGGCCTCTCACCCTTTCCCGGAGCATCCGCCATGAGTACGTCCCCGCCGACCGAGCGCGACCAGCAGAGCTTCGCCGAGACCGCCCTGCGGCTGGGCGGAAAGACGGAGGAGGAAGCGCGCCGCACCGGCGCCCTGGACAAGGCCGACGAGCAGGTCGAACGCCTGTTCAAGGAAAAGTACCAGACCGCCAACAGCCCCGTTCACAAGGCCGTCTGGGACGCCAAGGTTCCGCTCGACCTCTTCGCGCCGCCGCCCCTGGCGCCGTCGCACCCCTCCGACCAGACGATGGAGGCGTCGCTCGCCGTGGTGCGAAAGCATCGTGAGGCCGGGACGATCCTCGACGAGAAGGGCAAGATCGCGCCGTCGGTGCTGCGCGAGCTGGGCGACGCCGGCTACTGGGGCCTGCTCATCGACCCGAAGTACGGCGGCCAGGGCGCCCCGTTCGCGCGCTTCACCCATTTCCTGACGCGCATGGCCACGTTCGACCCCATGATCGCCGGCCTGGCTTCCATCCACGGCTGCATCGGCGCCGTGGACCCCGTGCGCACCTTCGGCACGCCGGAGCAAAAAGAGCGCTTTCTTCCGAAACTGGCCAGCGGGCAGGCCCTATCGGGTTTCGCCCTGACCGAGCCGGCCGCCGGCTCCGACCTGACCGCGCTCCGCACTACGGCCGTGCTGGACGGCGACGACTACGTCCTCAACGGCGAGAAGCTGTTCATCACCAACGTCATCCCCGGCCGCACGGCCGGCGTCGTGGTGCTGATCGACGGCAAGCCGGCCGTGCTGGTGGTCGATCTGCCGCCGGAGGAAAACGAGCATTTCCATGTAAAGCCCTACGGTTTGTACGCCTTGCGCCAGGCCTACAACAACGGCCTGGTCTTCAAGGACTTCCGCGTCCCCAAGGGCAACCTGCTGAAACCGCCGGTCGGCGACGGCCTGACGATCGCCTACCACGGCCTGAACCTGGGCCGGCTGTCGCTGTGCGCCGGGGCGGCCGGCAGCATGAGGGTGATGCTGGCCAACCTGCTGCCGTGGGCCGAGTTCCGCCGCACCTACGGCCAGCCGATCGCCCACCGCGAGCTGGTCAAGCGCCGCATCGCCCGTCTGGCCGGCCTGATCGCCGGGGCTGACGCCCTGGTGGCGTGGGGGTCGTGGCTCATCGACGAGGGCTACCGCGGCGAGATGGAGTGCATCATCGCCAAGATCTTCGGCAGCGAGGCCATGAAAGAGGCGGCGATCGAGCTGTTCATGAAGACGCACGGCGGCCGGTCGTTTCTCAAGGGCCACCTCTTCGGCGACAACGTGTACGACTTCCTGGCGCCGTGCATCTACGAGGGCGAGGGCGAGGTGCTGGGCATGGCGTTCTTCAAATCGCTGGTGAAGGAACACGGCAAGAAGTTCTTCGAGCCGATCGCCAAATCGGCCCAGAAGCACAAGCTGGCGAAGCCGAACCCGTTCAACCCAGTCCACGCCTGGATGATGCGGAAGGAGCTGGCGCCCTACGCCCGGTGGAAGATGGGCCAATGGTTCGCGTCGCGCGACCGCCAGGACGTGGCGGGCATGGACAAGCGCCTGGCCGGCCATCTGCACTTCGCCATCGGCCTGTTCGCCCGGCTGCGGGCAGAAACGACGGCCGCGATGGAGAAGCACCAGCTCAAGCTGGCCGACCGCCAATGCCGGATCGCCGAACTCTCTCAACGCATCCAGGACGCGACGACGATCCTGGTGACGGCGCAATGGGGCCACCGCCAGAAGGACGAGGCCGCCGTGGCGTCGGCCGACATTTTGTGTCAGGACCTGCAGCGGAAGCTGACGGGCAAACGGCCGAGCGACCGCTATTTCCGGGACGCGGGCCGGCTGGCGGACGTGATCCTGTCGGGCGGCTTCGAGGCGATCGCCGGCGTGCCGCGACAAGAGATCCTGATGAAGTACGAGAACAAGTGATTCCGCCGGGCGAGCGGCGGGGTTCATCCCCGCCGTTTGGGCGAAATCCGCCCCGTTGCCTCGCAGCTCAAACAATCCGCTCCGGCCGCAATTCATGGCCTAGACTTTCCCAGGATGCGACGCCCTTTCGTCGTCTCGGGGAGCGCTGTGCCGTGAGCGAATCGTCCGACCATCTCGACGCCCTGGCGGCGCTGGCCCACGCCGACGGCGGCTGGGGCTACGCGCCCGGCCAGGCCGCCCACCTGGAACCGACCTGTCTCGCCCTGCTGGCCCTGTCGGCGGAATCGCCCCGGTTCGAGGCCGCGATCGACGCCGGCCAGGCGTGGCTCGTGCAATGCGCGTGCGGCGACGGCGCGTACCGCCTGGCCCGCGGCCGGCCCGAGGCGATCTGGCCGACGGCGCTGGTGCTGTTCGTTCAGGCGTCGCTGGGACGCCCCGCCGAGGAAGTCGATCGGACGGCCGCCGCCCTGCTGGGCCGACGCGGCCGCCACGCCCAGGAGGCCGGCGGCGAAGAAGTCAACGATATCGATCTGCATTTGGTCGGTTGGCCGTGGGCCGAGAACACGTTTTCATGGGTCGAGCCGACCGCCTGGGCCTGCCTGGCGCTGCGGCGGGCCGGCCAGGGAGAGCATCCGCGCGTCCGGGAGGGGCAAGCGCTGCTGCTGGACCGCGCTCTGGAGCAGGGCGGCGTCAACTACGGCAATCGTCGTATTTTCGGCGTGTCGCTGGAGGCCATCCCCGGCCCGACGGCGGCGATGCTGCTAGCGTTGCAGGGATCCGTTTTGCCCCCTCCCCCCTTGCGGGGGAGGGGTGGGGTGGGGGGTAAGTCGCTCACCCCCCCGCCCCACCCCTCCCCCGCAAGGGGGGAGGGAGAAGATCAGCGCATCGCGGCGGCGGTGGAGTTCCTGCGGCGGCAGGCGGAAGAGGGCGAAGACCTCGAGCACCTGTGCTGGGCCAGACTGGCCCTCGACGCTTATTCGGACCATGCCGGCGTCGCGGAGTGCCTGCCCCGCCTGGATTCCCGCATCCGCGCCGCCCACGGCGCCCGCGCCGAAACGGCCTGGGTGCGCCCGGCCCCGCTCCGGCAGGCCCTGACCGCCCTGGCCCTCAACGCCGGTCGAGACAACCCGTTCCGCCTGACCGGCCGGGAATCGCCGCAGCCGTCGTTAAGCCCGGCGCCGGTCCCGCCCCCGCCGTCGCCGTCCCTCGGCGAGCGCATCCGCACGGGCATCGAGGGGCTGCTGATCCGGGCGGAAACGTACCTGCGGCCGCTCGCCCCGCGGACGCGCGTCCACGTCGCGCCGGCCGGCGTTTACAACGCCGACCTCGCCGACGTGGTCCGCCGCCAATACGAGGACTTCCGCGAGCGTGTTCCTCTCAAGGGCAAGCGCGTGGTCCTCAAGCCGAACCTCGTCGAGTACCACCGCGACAAGGTCATCAACACCCACCCGCACGTCGTCGCCGCCGCGATCGAGTTGTGCCGCCGCGAGGGCGCCGCGGAGGTGCTGGTCGCGGAAGGCCCCGGCCACTGGCGCAACGCCGAGCATCTCGTCGCGGCCAGCGGGTTGGGCGACGTGCTGCGCCATTACAAGGTCCCGTTCATCGACCTCAACCACGATGAGCCGGTCAAGACCGTCAACCTCGGCCGGCTCACGAAGCTTGAACACCTTTATCTGTCGCAGACGATTGCGACCGCCGACGTGGTGATTTCGATGCCCAAGCTGAAGACGCACCACTGGGCGGCGGCGACGCTGTCGCTCAAGAACCTGTTCGGCACGCTGCCCGGCGTCTGCTACGGCTGGCCGAAGAACGAGCTGCATTGGCGCGGCATCGACAACAGCATCGTGGACATCGCCTGCACGCGGACTCCGAACCTGGCCATCGTGGACGGGATCGTCGGCATGGAGGGCGACGGCCCGCTCAACGGGACGCCGAAGCCGATGGGCGTGGTCGTGATGGGCTGCGATTTGGTGGCCGTGGACGCGACCTGCTGCCGGCTGATGCAGCTCGACCCGGAGAAGGTCGCCTATCTCGTGCTGGGCAACCGCAAGAAGCTCGGCCTGCTGGCGGAGAAGCAGATCCAGCAAGTCGGCGAAATGATCGTGGAGCGGGCGCAGCCGTTCGACACGGTGGCGCACTTCAAGCCGCTGTGGACGGGGCGGCGCGAGGTCGCGGCGGCCGTTTCCTGAGCGCGGGCCGAGTCCCTTGTCTGCCCCTTTTCTACCCTAAAGATAGTCTCCGATATCCCCTTTTCCTATCCTACGCGCTGCGGCTGCTCTTAAATACTTCGTGGAGGTGATCGAACTGGCCCACGAGCCGCAGGACGGCAAGATCGGCGCCTACGCGCTGCGACTGGTCCCGGAGGTGCGGCCGCTCGACCGCCGCGGGAGCCGGGAAATGTAGAGGGGTCGCCCGTCCCCGCCGCTCCCCATCGGTGGACGGCGCCGACCGTCGCTAAAGAAATACAGACTGCGGCCCTTCCATCGTTGATTCCGCCGACCTGTCATGCGAGAATCCTACCACCTGACCGGAGAACGACCTCCCCCCCGTGACCACGGGACCGCACAATGCCGAACCGGACGAGCAAAACCGGCAGCGAACTCTTCATCGTGGACAACAGCGATGCGGATTGGAAGGTCCTGCGCTACCTCCACGATTGGTGCCAGTATTCCCGCGCCATCGACATCGCCACGGGCTATTTCGAGATCGGCTCACTGCTGGGCCTGAAAGACGAGTGGCGGAAGGTCGATCAAATCCGCATCCTCATGGGCGACGAGGTGACGCTGCGCACCAAGGCCGCCTTCACCGCAGGGCTGGGCCGCGTCCGCGACCGCCTCGACGACAGCCTGGAGGCCGAGAAAGTCAAGAACGACTTCCTGGAAGGCGTGCCCGCCATCGTGGAGGCCCTCCGCTCCGGCAAGATGGTTTGTCGCGTCTACCGGAAGCTGAAGTTCCACGCCAAGGCGTACATCACCCACGCGCGCCGGAGGTCATCGGCTCGTTTGGGCTGGTGGGGTCGTCGAACTTCACCTATCCCGGCCTGACCGAGAACGTCGAGCTGAATGTCCGCATCAGCGGCAGCCCCGTCAACGTCCTGCAAGAGTGGTACGAGGAACACTGGAACGAAGCCGAGGACGTGGCCCCGGAAATCCTGCGCGTCATCGAACGGCACACACGGGAGTACAGCCCCTTCGAGGTCTATGCCAAGGCGCTGTACGAGCTGCACCGCCGCCAAGAGCCGACCGACCACCACTGGTTGACGCAGCAATCGCGGGTTTACCCCGAAATCGGCCAGTACCAGCGCGACGGCTTCCACCGCCTGCTGGAGATCGCCGAGGCGCACGGCGGCGCCCTCCTGTGCGACGGCGTCGGCCTGGGCAAGACCTTCGTCGGCCTGATGCTGCTGGAGTACCTGATCGAGAAGAAGCGCAAGCGCGTGGCCCTGTTCGTGCCCAAGGCGGCGCGATACGCGGTTTGGGAACGGACCTTAAAGGACTACGCCCCGCACCTGCGCGGCCGCTACAGCGGGCTGGCAATCTACAATCACACCGACTTGACGCGGAAGGCCAACGACGACACCGACTTCCCCGAGGAACTGCGGCAGGTGAAGGAGCGGGCCGACGTAGTACTCATCGACGAGGCCCACCACTTCCGCAACCCCGGCGTCGCCGGCACGGGGGGCGGTGGGATGCAGGCCGGCCGCGCCCCGTCCCGGTATCACCGCCTGTACGACCTCATTGACGGGCCGAACGGACCCAAGCAGGTCTTCATGCTGACCGCGACCCCGGTGAACAACAAGCTCATTGACCTGCAACACATGATCGAGCTATTCTCGCGACGCCAGACCGACAAGTTCAAGGACCTGGGCATCCGCTCGCTGCCCGGCCACGTCCGCAAGATGGAGAAGGACCTCTTGCAGGCCACGACCTCGGCCAACGGCGACGAGGCGACGGAAGTGAACCTTGCCGAAGTTGAAAGCGTACTCGGCGGCGACGCGCTCTTCAAAGCGCTGGTGGTCCAGCGCAGCCGCGCCTACGTCCGTCAGAGCCAGCTGGCGCTGGGCCAGGCCGCCGCCGTGTTCCCCACCCGCGAGGACCCCAAGGTCGCGGAATACTCGGTCAAGAAGACCTACGGACGGCTTCTGGAAATGGTAGAGAAAGCCTTCGCCAAAGAGAAGCCGCTCTTCTCGCTGGCGATGTATTACCCGCTGACCTACTACATCGGCGACTGGAGCAAGGTTGACCAGTTTGTCGCCGGCCGCATGAAGCAGATCGTCGCCCTGATCCGCACGCAGTTCCTCAAGCGGTTTGAAAGCTCCGCCTACGCCTTCGAGCGCTCCTGCGGCCGTCTGTTGCGCAAGCTGCTGGCCTTCGTCACGAAACATGCCGAAACGGACGCCGAGAAGCGCCATCTCGAGCGCTGGCAGACACGGAACGCGGACCTGATCGCCTACGTCCAGGGCCAGCAACGGGACCTTCAATCCGAGGACGACGACGACGAGGCCGACGAGGACCTTGTCACCGACGAGGACCTGGAAGCCGTCGCGGTCCTGAACCGTGACGTCTACAACGTGGGCGAGATCATCGACGAGACGATGGACGACCTGGCATCCGTCGCCGACTTCCTCAATGAGCTGCAAAAGTTCCAGCCGAAGCACGACGACAAGCTCAAGGCCCTGGTCAAGCTGCTGAAGTCCGACCCGGTGCTGAAGCGACACAAGGTGCTGATCTTCACCGAGTTCGCCGAGACGGCCCGCTACCTCAAGCGCCAGCTGATCGAAGCCGGCATCGACGGCGTCGATCAGATCGACAGCGGCGCCAAGACGGATCGCGGAGAAATGCTCAGCCGGTTCGCCCCGTACTACAACGGGTCGTCCAGCGCCGAGCTGGCGGCCAATGGACTGCCGGAAACGCGCGTCCTGATTTCGACCGACGTGCTTTCCGAGGGCCTGAACTTGCAGGACGCGACGCGGCTCATCAACTACGACCTGCACTGGAACCCGGTGCGGCTGATGCAGCGCATCGGCCGCGTGGACCGCCGGCTGAACCCCGAGGTGGAGAAGCGCCTGACCGCCGACCACCCCGACCAGGCGCCGCTGCGCGGGAAGGTGGCCTACTGGAACTTCCTGCCGCCCGACGAGCTGAACCAGTTGCTGTCGCTGTACGCCCGCGTGACCCACAAGACCCTGCGCATCTCCAAGACGTTCGGCATTGAGGGGAAGAAGCTGCTGCGCCCGGAGGACGATTACGAGGCGCTGAAGGAGTTCAACCACCTGTACGAAGGGGCGCCGACGCCTGCGGAGCAGCTTCAGCTGGAGTACGACAAGCTGGCCGGCGCCGACGCGGGCCTGGAGGAACGGCTGGCGGCCCTGCCGGGACGGGTTTTCAGCGGCAAGCGTCATCCGACGCCGGAAGCCCGTGCGGTCTTCTTCTGCTATGTTCTGCCGGCCGTGGACCGGCAGGCGGCTCCGACGGCCGGGGGCGAGGCGTCGTGGACGGAGGAGGCGGGCCGGGCGGCATGGTATCTGTACGACCTGGCGAACGGGCAGGTGGAGGACGCCCCGACGAAGATCGTGGCGACGATCCGGTGCCGGCCCGACACGCCGCGTCATTGCGCGACGGCGAAGGAGACGCTGTCGGAAGTACGCGCCAAGGTGGAACGGCACATCAAGAACACGTACCTCAAGAGCGTGCAGGCCCCCCTCGGCGTCAAGCCGGCGCTGAAGGCGTGGATGGAGTTGAGCGGCACAAGCTGAAGCTTGTGCTACAACTTATGTAGCACAAGCTTCAGCTTGTGCCAAAGGAATGCCATAATGGGCAACCTCGATTACAAGCCGCACTACCGCCGCAACCTGCCGCACATCCAACCGCCTTCTGCCACCTTGTTTGTCACCTTCCGGTTGGCCGGCTCCCTGCCGCGCGCTGCCCTGGACGAGGCGGCCCAGCTGAAGGCCCAGCTCGACAAGGACCTTGCCCGCATCCCAGGGCCTGACGAGCGGAGGCGGCGCGAGCACGAGTTCCAGCGCCAGCGCTTCGCCCGGCTCGAGAAGCATTTGGACGCGGCCGAGACGGGGCCGACGTGGCTCCGCGCAGCGCCGCTCGCGCAGGTGGTCGCGGACGCCATGCGTCGCCTGGACGGCACGGTCTACCGGCTGGAAGCGTACTGCCTCATGCCCAATCACGTGCATACGGTCTTTGCGCCACGGCAAGTGTCACAAGCCGACGGCTCGTGCTGCCACTCTCTGGCCTCCATCATGCACGCCCTCAAGGGCGGGACCGCCTACCAAGCGAATCAACTGCTGGGCCGCACCGGGGCTTTCTGGGAGCACGAGAGCTATGACCACTATGTTCGGGACGAACGGGAACTGGAGCGGATCATCCTGTATGTGCTGGGCAATCCCGTGAAGGCCGGCCTGGTCGCGGATTGGCAGGCCTGGCCGTGGAGCTATTGTCGCGTGCCCCTGTAGCACAAGCTTCAGCTTGTGCCTGGCGCCAGGCACAAGCTGAAGCTTGTGCTGCACTCCGAGGAGTTCAGCTAATGGTCGCGTCCCGTGACATCGAGCGGGCCATCGCCCGCGTCGCCGATCAACAGAGTTTCGTGCAGGCCCTTCTTACCGAGACGCTCGGCTGGAACATCCCGGAGGGCGTCGAGCAGATTGAGGACATCGCCTACGGCTGGACGACCGACGACCTGCGCGCCTCCGGCCTGGAGCGGCGGCTTGTCGAAGGGCAGGCGTGGCAAATCCAGGCGCAGACGCCCAGCCAGCCCTGGGGCGTCTTCCTGCTGGAGTTCCAGAGCGCCGCGCATTTCGTCTCCAGGGGCGGCATGACCGGCGCCACGGGAACGTTGCGGAAGGTGCTGCGCGGCCTGTTGCCGTCGCGCCGGAGCCACGATGTGCTGCCGCAGTGGCAGCGCGAACACCTGCTGTTCATCTGCACGCACGACTACCGGCAATTCCGCTTCGCCTACTTCAAGGCCCCGCGCGACGCCGGCCGGCTGGCGCCGCTGGCCGCCTTCGGCTGGAACCAGGGCGATACGCACCTGCGGACCCTATGCGAGTACAACCTGCCGGAACTGGCCTTCCCCGACGACGGCGGCGCCGACGCGGACGCCTGGGTCCGCCATTGGGCGTCGGCCTTCGACGTGGAGGCGGTGACCAAGCGGTTCTTCGCCGAGTACCGCGAGATCTTTCGAGAAAGTGGAGGCGAGCGTCCGCGGCGTTCCGAAGGGCGAGCCGCGCCGCCTGTACACGCAGCGGCTCTTCAACCGGCTGATGTTCCTCTACTTCATCCAGCGCAAGGGCTGGCTCTCCTTCCAGGGCGACGAGAAGTACCTGCGCGCGCTGTTCACCGCCGCATCGAGCGCCAAGGAGGACTTCCTCAACGACCGGCTGTACTGGACCTTCTTCTACGGGCTGAACACGGCAGGAGAGGACTATGCCGTTCACTCCGACGCGCGGCTCAAAGAGCGGCGTGGTGAAGTGCCGTTCCTCAACGGTGGGCTTTTCGACCTCGAAGACGAGTACGACACGCGCGACAAGGTGAAGATTCCCAACGCCGCCTTCGCCGGCCTCTTCGATCTGCTGGACCGCTACAACTTCACCGTCACCGAATCGACGCCCCTTGACATTGAGGTAGCCGTCGATCCAGAGATGCTCGGCAAGGTGTTCGAGACGCTGGTCACGGGGCGCCACGAGTCGGGGAGCTACTACACGCCGCGCCCCGTCGTCGCCTTCATGTGCCGCGAAGCGCTCAAGCACTATCTCGCGGCACAAGCTGAAGCTCGTGCTGCAGGGCCGGCCTGTAGCACAAGCTTCAGCTTGTGCAATGAAGCCGTGGCCCGCTTCGTGGACGAGGGCGACCCGACGGGCCTCCCCGATCCCGAGGCCGTTCTGAACGCGCTGCGGCGGGTGAAGGTGTGCGACCCCGCCTGCGGCAGCGGGGCGTATCTGCTCGGCATGATGCAGGAATTGCTGCGGCTGCGCGAGGCGCTGTTCGTCACGCGCGGCCTGGACGTCGTCACGGTCTACCGCCGCAAGCTGGAGATCATCGAGAAAAACCTTTACGGAGTGGACAACGACGTTTTCGCCGTGAACATCGCCAAGCTGCGGCTTTGGCTCAGCCTCGCCGTGGACTTCGAGGGGGAGAAGCCGCCGCCGCTGCCCAACCTCGATTTCAAGATCGAGTGCGGCGACAGCCTCACCGGGCCGAATCCGCAAGAAGCGCCCGACATGTTCCGCAAGCTGCTCGTGCAAAGCGCGGATCGGCTGGCGGAACTCAAGGGGCGGTTCCTGGAAACCTACGGCCCCACGAAGAAGCAACTGGCGGAGCAAATCAAGGCGGAAGAGGCGAAGCTGCGCGACAGCCTGGCCGACCACGGGGCGGTTACGCCGGCACAAGCTAAAGCTTGTGCTACAGACGTTGTAGCACAAGCTTTAGCTTGTGCCGCCCTCGACTGGCGCGTCGCCTTCGCGGAAGTCCTGAAGGACGGCGGCTTCGACGTCGCGCTGGCCAACCCGCCGTATGTGCGCATGGAGCTATTCAAGGAAGCCAAACCGGTCCTGAAGCGCAACTTCCCGCAAGTCTACGACGGCACGGCCGACCTCTACGTCTACTTCTACGCCCGCACGCATCAGCTGCTTCGGCCGGGCGGGACCGCCTGCTTCATCTCCTCGAACAAGTGGCTGAAGGCCGGCTACGGCGAGGGCTTGCGCCGCTTCTTCGCCGGATCGACGTGGGTGGCGTCGGTGGTGGACTTCGGCCATGCCAAGCAAATCTTCCAGGACGCCGACGTGTTCCCGTCGATTCTGGTGTTCCGCATGCCGACGACCGAGACGCCGCCGCAGACTTCCCGCGTCTGCGCCATTCCGCGCGAACAGCTGCGACTGGACGACCTGACGCAGCAGGTTCAGACGGATGGCTACGAGGTGCGGCGCGACCGGCTCGGCGCCGAGGCCTGGACGCTGGAGTCCGCCGGGTGTGGTCGGCGCTGCTGGAGAAGATTCGCAGCGGGGGACCGTCCCGCCGGAGGTTTGCGGGCGTCGAACCCCTGTCTGGGACTAAGACCGCGTTTCAATGATGCTTTTCTGCTTGATACGGCGACCAAGGAGAGGCTAATCGGAGCCGATCCGAAATCGGCGGACCTATTCAAGCCGTATCTGCGGGGACAAGACGTGAACCGCTGGCATGCGGAATGGGCGGGGCTTTGGATGCTGGCCCTGAAATCGAGCGGCAACCATGCGTGGCCGTGGGCGCGTGCCGGTCGCCGTGCGGAATCCGTCTTCGCCGCGACCTACCCGGCGATTCACGCCCATCTGAACCAACACCGCGACGCGCTCATCAATCGGCAGGACCAGGGCGTATACTGGTGGGAACTGCGGGCGTGCGCGTACTGGGAGATGTTCGACCGCCCGAAGATCATTTACCCGGAAATCATTATGCATCCATGGTACCTGCTTCGACGACCGTGGCCTGTACTACCAACAATACGGTATTATCCTTGCCGACCTCGATTACTGGATATTGTGCGTTGCCAACTCCCCATTAGTGTGGTGGTTTGCTTGGCGGTATCTGCCGTTCATGGAAGGACGAAGCGCTGTCGCCTCATTCGGGAGTTCCTTCAGGAGATCTGCCGATCGTGTTCGCCGACTGACGATCAGCGAGACCAGGCAAATGAGGCCGCTTCGCAACGCCTCATCCGCCTCACCTCGAGCAACAAAACGGTTGCCGCGCCCTTCTGAACCGTCTAAGGAGTGATTTTGGCGTCGAGAAGCCAAGCCAGAAGTTGCAGGATGCAGCGGCCCTCGACGCGAATGCGCTGGCGGCCGAGGTGCAGAAACTCCGTGGCAAGCGGAAGCCGCTGACCCCGGCCGAGACGAAGGCGCTCAAAGACGAACACAGCCGAAGCGTCCGGCCGCTGCAAGCGCTCGCGGCGGAGTCTCGGCGGCTGGAGCGGCGCGTCGCCGACCTGGTGAACGCGGCCTACGGCTTGACGCCGGAGGAGGTCGCGCTGATGTGGCAAACGGCGCCGCCGCGGATGCCGGGCGAACCTCCGCTCCTGTAGCACAAGCTTTAGCTTGTGCCGCCCGCACAAGCTAAAGCTTGTGCTACAGGGCCGCGGCCCCATCATGGCCTGCCGCCCGGCGCCTGCGCGTCCTTCTGGCCCTGCACCAGACGGTAATAGTGATCGACCGGCAGGTCGGCGCCGTCGAACGTCTGCACCTCGCGGTTCGGCCACGTCACCGTCACCTTGCCGACCTTGTCCGCCTTGCCCAGGCCGTATACGAAGCGGCGGTCGCCCGACGAGGCGTAGCTGCCGCCGCCCTTGGCGAAGCGCCATTGCGTCCGGCCGCCCGCCTCCAGGCCCACCTTCGCCCCCACCACGTCGGCGTGGTCCCTGCCGACCAGCTCGATCCCCAGCCAGTGCGTGCCGTCCACGTTGGCTGTGTTCTGCAAAACGCTTACCGGATCGTTCAACTGGCTGATGATCGCGTCGATGCGGCCGTCGTCGTCCAGGTCGCCGAAGCCGACGCCGCGCGACAGGTGATCCTGTTGGAAGTACGGGCCGCCCTGGGCGGTGAGGTTCTTGAACTTGCCGTCGCCCTGGTTGCGCAGCAGCACCGGCTTCTGCCGCCGCGAGCTGCCCGGCTTGGTCGGGAAGTGGATGGCGTGGCCGTCCGCGATGAAGATGTCCTCCCAGCCGTCGTGGTCCAGGTCGAGGAACGCCGTGCCCCAGGCCACGTACTTCTGGCCCAGGGCGCCGATGCCCGACGACGAGGTGCGGTGGTAGAACAGGATCGAGTCGCCCTTGCAGTCGTTGTGGTAGAGGGCGTGCTGCTCGTCCTCGTAGTTCGTCACCCAGATCGACGGCCGGCCGCAGCCGTCGTAGTCGGCCGCGTCACAGCCCATGCTGCCGTTGGGGGCGCCGTGATCGTCCAGGGCCGTGCCGCTCTTGACGCCGACTTCCTCGAACTTGAAATGTCCCGGCGTGCAGTGGTTGATGTAAAGGAAGTTGGCCACCGTGTCGTTGCAGACGTAAATGTCCGGCTTGCCGTCGTCGTTGACGTCCACGACCAGCACGCCGAGGCCCTTGCTGGCGTCCGGCCCGCCCGGCTTCAGGCCGGCCTCGGCCGTAACGTCCTTGAACTTCGTGGCGCCCTTGCCGGCAAGGTTGGCGAACAGCTTGTGTTGCAGGCCGCTGAACTTCTTCGGCGGGCACACGTCCACGGTGTGGCCGTCGTAGTTGCACGGCGGATTGTTGGCCCACGACCAATCGACATATTGATCGATGTAGATATCGGGATAGCCGTCGCCGTCGAAGTCGGCGAAAGCGGCGCTGGTGGCCCAGGTGACGCCGTCGAGGCCGGAGTCCTTCACCTCCACGAACTTGCGGCCCTTCGTCGGGTCGCTGGGATCGACCGGCTCATTGTGGAACAGGGCGACGCGGCCCCAGCCGGTGACGAGCAGGTCGGGCCAGCCGTCGCGGTCGTAGTCGGCGACGGCGGCCCCGTGCGTGTAGAACCAGGGGAAGTCTTCCAGGCCGACTTCCTTGGTCACGTCCCGGAACTTGAAGCCGCCGAGGTTCTTGTAGAGCTTGCACGGCCGGCCGACGATGGTTTTGTTGTCGGGGCCGGCGTAGCCGCCGCCGCCGGTGACGAACACGTCGAGCTTG
The DNA here is from genome assembly GCA_963823075.1 of uncultured Planctomycetaceae bacterium. Lineage (GTDB taxonomy): Bacteria > Planctomycetota > Planctomycetia > Gemmatales > Gemmataceae > UBA4732. Next base: position 44,762 of record CAWGKE010000004.1, on the reverse strand, counting down.
CCGTCGCCGTCGTAGTCCAGCAGGGCGACGCCGCCGCCGAGGGATTCGAGGATCGACAGGTTCTTGGCTTCCTCGCCGTTGCGGTAGGTGAAGTCGATGCCGGAGTCCTCGACCTCGCGGAAGATCGGCCCCTTCATGGTCGTGTCGTCGAAGGAGGGAATGTCCGCCTCCGGGGTCGGCGGCGGCGGCTTGCAGCCCAGGAACAATGCCAGGCTGGTCGCCGCGACAGCCAGGCCCGCCGCCGACAGCACCGCGACGCCCGTTCGCCGTCGATTCATGAAGCCGCCGCCTTTCCGAGGGAAGGAAGGAACGGATGACGTAATCGGTACGGCCGGCCGCCGGGGTCGGTTCGGAGCGCCTTCCGGCGGAATCACGGCCCGCCAAGGTCCTCCGGCGCTTCCCGACCCTGCACCAGGCGATGGTAGTGATCGACGAGGAGGGCGTCCCCTTCCCACGTCTGCTCGTCGAGGTTCGGCCAGGTCACCGTCACCCGGTCCACCTTATCCGTGGCGGCCAGTCCGAACACCAGGTCGCCGGTCGCCGGAGGAGGCGTAGCTGCCGCCGCCCTTGGCGAAGCGCCACTGGGTCCGGCCGCCCGCCTCCAACCGCACCTTCGCCCCCACCACGTCGGCGTGGTCCTTGCCGGCCAGCTCGACGCCCAGCCAGTGCGTCCCGCCCACGTCCGCCACGTTTTGCAGGACGCTGACCGGCTCGTTCAACTGGCTGACGATCAGGTCGATGCGGCCGTCGTTGTCCAGGTCGCCGAAGCCGACGCCGCGCGACAGGTGTTCCTTCTGGAAATACGAACCGCCGTGAGCGGTAATATCCTTGAACTTGCCGCCGACGTTGCGCAGCAGCACCGGCTTCTGCCGGCGCGGAACGTCCGCCTCTGGCGGAAAGCGGATGGCGTGGCCGTTCGCGATGAACAGGTCTTCCCAGCCGTGGTGGTCCAGGTCGAGGAACCCGGTGCCCCACCCCACGTATTTCTGCCCGATGGCGCTGACGCCCGCGTAGTTGGTGCGGTGCGTGAACAGCACGAGGCCGGGCCGGCACTCGTTGTGGTACAGCGCGTGCTGCTGGTTGACGTAGTTCGTGACCCAGATCGACGGCCGGCCGCAGCCGTCGTAGTCGGCGGCGTCGAGGCCCATGCTGCCGTTCGGGTTGCCGCGCTCGTCGCCCGCCGTGCCGCTCTTGACGCCGACTTCCTCGAACGAGAAATGCCCGGGCGTGCAATGGTTGATGTAGAGGTAGCTGAAAACCGTGTCGTTGCCGACGTAGAGGTCGGGCTTGCCGTCGCCGTTGACGTCCACCGCCAGCACTCCTAACCCCTTGCTCGCGTCGAGGCCGGCTGCACGCAAGCCCGCCTCGCCGCTGACGTCCTTGAACTTCTTGTCGCCCTTGCCGGCCAGGTTGGCGAACAGCTTGTGCGGCAAGCCCCGGAATTGGCCCGGCGTGCACGTGTTCAACGTTTTCCCGTCAAAGCGGCACGGCGGGTTGTTGTCCCACGACCAATCGACGTATTGATCGATGTAGATATCAGGATAGCCGTCGCCGTCGAAGTCGGCCCAGGCGGCGCTGGTGGCCCAGGTGACGCCGTCGAGGCCGGAGTCCTTCACCTCCACGAACTTGCGGCCCTTCGTCGGGTCGCTGGGATCGACCGGCTCGTTGTGGAACAGGGCGACGCGGCCCCAGCCGGTGACGAGCAGGTCGGGCCAGCCGTCGCGGTCGTAGTCGGCGACGGCGGCCCCGTGCGTGTAGAACCAGGGGAAGTCTTCCAGGCCGACTTCCTTGGTCACGTCCCGGAACTTGAAGCCGCCGAGGTTCTTGTAGAGCTTGCACGGCCGGCCGACGATGGTTTTGTTGTCGGGGCCGGCGTAGCCGCCGCCGCCGGTGACGAACACGTCGAGCTTGCCGTCGCCGTCGTAGTCGAGCAGGGCGACGCCGCCGCCGAGGGATTCGAGGATCGACAGGTTCTTGGCTTCCTCGCCGTTGCGGTAGGTGAAGTCGATGCCGGAGTCCTCGACCTCGCGGAAGATCGGCCCCTTCATGGTCGTGTCGTCGAAGGAGGGAATGTCCGCTTCCGGGGTCGGCGGCGGCGGCTTGCAGCCCAGGAACAATGCCAGACTGGTCGCCGCGACAGCCAGGCCCGCCGCCGACAGCACCGCGACGCCCGTTCGCCGTCGGATCATGAAAACGCTTCCCAATACGGGTTCCAGGTTTAGCCGCTCTTCGCAGAAGAGCGCTCCGTCGGAGCGCTCTTCTGCGAAGAGCGGCTAAACAAAGGGGGCCGGCGACGCCTCCTCAAGCATACACCCGGTAATCGATGTCGGGGAAGAGGTTGTGCCGGCGTTCGATCTCGTTGAGCCAGTGCTCGTCGATCTCGTTGCGCTTGAGCTGCTCGTAGAGGTGGTTGAAGTTGAGGACGTGGACGCGGGTGCGCTGGACGGCGTAATCGACCATGGTGCCGGTCTTGAGGATGAAGGCCCAGTCGCTGGACTGAGCCAGAAGCAGCTCGCGGGCGGCCTGGTTGAGGGCGCGGCGGCGCAGCGGCGTCGGGTCGGGGTTCTCGCTGGCCAGCTCCACCATGCGGTCGGCGCCCTCGTGCAGGTGGCGGTAGATCCAGTCGTTGGAGCCTTCCAGCCAGACCTCGGCGTAGCCCTTGTAGCCCCAGCTCGACATCGTCGGCTGCGCCAGCTGCTGGTGCGGGAACTTCTCCAGATACTCCGGCACGGTGATCGGTTTGACGGTCTGCTGGTCGTAGTGCAGCTTGCGCAGCAGGAAGTTGATCCAGTCCGGCCCCTCGAACCACCAGTGGCCGAACAGCTCGGCGTCGTAGGGCGCGACGATCAGCGGCGGACGGTCCATCGAGCCGGACAGCCATTCGACCTGCTTCTCGCGGTTGAACAGGAAGTTGCCGGCGTGGTCGGCCGCCTTTTCCAGCGCCGCCTTGGGATCGTAGGGCAGCTTGTGGTCGGTGCGGCCGGTGATCCGGTAGTACTTGATGCCGAGCAGGCTGCGGATGCCGGTCTGGTGCAGGTGCGGCTTGAGATATTCATAGTCCAGATCGAAGCCGACGTCGCGGTAGAAGTCGCGATAGTTGTAGTCGCCGGGGTAGCCCTCGACGGCGGACCAGACCTGCTTGGACGACTCGGTGTCGCGGGCCAGGGCGGCGACGTTGGTTTGGGGGCAGAGGATGGGGGCGTAGACGCCGTACTTGGGCCGCGGCTCGGCGAACAGGACGCCGTGCGTGTCCACGAAGAAGTACTGGATGCCGGCGTCCTTGAGCAGCTTATCGACGCCCTCGATGTAGCCGCACTCGGCCAGCCAGATGCCCTTGCGGCCGCCGGCCGAAGTGGCGCTCGAACTCGCGGCAGCCGATCTCGATCTGGGCGCGGCGGGCGTTGTCGTTGACGACCATCAGCGGCATGAAGCCGTGCGTGGCGGCGCAGGTGATGAGTTCCAGCTTGCCGGTCTCGAAGAAGCGGCGGAAGCCGTTGAGGAGGTTGTTGTCGTACTGCTTGACGAAGACCTCGCGCGCCCGGGTGAAGCGCGTGTGGTACATCTGGGCCAGCGGGTAGAACTCCGGCTGCCAGCGGGTGCGTTCGAGTTCCTTGTTGGTCAGGGCGATGAGGTTGTCGATGTGGCGGACGTAGCGGTACTGCAACAGCGGATCGCTGAGCATGGCCGCCAGCGTCGGCGTGACGGACATGGTAAGTCGCCAATCGACGCCGTCGCGGTCGAGGCCCTCGAAGACTTCCAGGAGCGGAATGTAGGTTTCGGTGATGGCCTCGTAGAGCCAGTCCTCTTCGAGGAAGTCCTCGTATTCCGGATGGCGGACGAACGGCAGATGGGCGTGCAGGACCAGAGAGAGGTATCCGACTGGCATTGCGCGTCTTCCTCTGTTGATGTTTTTGCGAGTGGATGTCAACGGATTTGATAGGACTTCGCGGGTCCGGTTTCAAGAATCGACCCACGCGCCGCGGAAGAGGACGCGCCGCACCGGCAGATCGGCGCCGAGGACGAGGTGGTGCGGGTCGGCGTCGTCGCTCAACGGCAGCGGGACGACGACGAGATCGGCGGACTTGCCGGGCGTGAGGCTGCCGGTTTCGTCGGCCCAGCCGAGCGCTTCCGCGCCGGACAGGGTGGCCATGCGGAGCAGCGTGGCGCCGGGAACGTCGGGATAGAGGCGGTGGAGGAAGCGGATTTCGGCCAGCACGTCGAGGTCGGGGTTGGAGGCGAGGCTGTCGGTGCCGACGGCGACGCGGACGCCGCGGGCCAGGAACTCCCGAAACGGATGAGGCGGATGGCCGAAGGCGGCGTGGGTGCGCGGGCAGTAGACGATCGTGCCGTTCGGAAGAATTGGCGAGTCGATCGGGAGGTAATTGCCGTGGATGTAGAGGACGCTTTTCGCACCGCGGGTCAGTTCAACGACATGCCCCGGCCCCCAGGCCAGGCCGGTCGGGTCCCAGACTCCGAGGCCTGCGAGAAAGGGAACGAACGGGCCGCTGTGCCGTTCCAACAACTCCAGTTCCGCCGCAGTCTCGGCCAAGTGAACGGCTACGCGCCCAAACATGGCTGCCAGCGTGGGAATGAACTCGGCACGAAAGCTATACGGCGAATGTGGGCTAATTCCCAGACGGCATGTCGGCGTCTCTGGATGGGCGCCGGCCCATTGGAGTGCGGCGAGGGCCGTCTGGCGCGCCCGGTCCTGCGGCAAGCCCAGCAGTTCGCGGAATACCACGGCTCGTATCGGCGCGTCGGTCAGGAGTTCCCAGGTCCCGCCGTCGGCCGAGATGTCGCCGAGCAGCGTCGTCCCGAATCGTGTGCATTCCGCCAGTCCTTGCCGAACGTCGGCCTGCACCTGCTCCGGCGTGCGCCGGCGGCGATGCGCGATGACCTGCCGCAACCATTCGGTGAAGTGCGGCGTCGGCGGCGCCAGGCCGCGCATCCCCGACAGGTCCAGATGGGTGTGGGCGTTGACCAGCCCCGGCAGGACGGCGGCGTCGCCGAGGTCGAGATCGGCGGACATGTGGCCGTGCGGCTTCGACGGCGACGATCTTGTCATCGGCGATTGCGACGACGCCGCGCTCCAGCGGCGGGCCGTCCACCGGGAACACCCAGCGGGCGGTCAGGGTCCAGGGAGAAGAGGGCTTTTCCATATCACGCGAGGTCCGCGTAGATGACGCGCAGGACGCCGTAGACGGCGGATGAATCGTCCACGATGAGTTGGAGTTGGCGCCAGCGGCCCCCATCCGCGAAGATGCGCCGGAAGACGAAATTCGGGCCGTCGCGGTTGACCGGGTCCATCCGGAAAGAGTCAGGAATCTCCCGAAGATCGGCCAGGGCGACGTTGAGCCGCAAGCGGCCGGCCCGTGTCAGCGGAAGCCCGCCAAGGTAGGCCCGCACGTCCTGTTCGCAATCCAGGGCGTAGCGCAACGTCCGCCTCCCTCAGTCGCTCGATGATTCCCCAAAGAGGTCTTCGTAGGTTTCGACGCGCACCAGCTCGCCACGGGCGGCGGCGTCCACGCCCCGCTGCAGGCGCTCCCTGTCGATCGGCGGGAAGGCGCGGTTCGCCGCGTCCTGCCATTCCATGAACGTCTGACGCACCTGGGCCGCCGTCTCTTCCTGGCGCTGGAATTCCTCCTTGTGTTCCTTTGCGGCCAGCAGCTTGGACAGCAGGCGCCGCGTCTCAGCTGTCCGGTCCAGCGTCTCCAGGGCAATGCGGGACGCGTCGAGTAGGGCTTTCGGGTCCATGCCTTTCCGGTCCAATTCTGCGGCCAAGGCGTCACGGTCGTCGCGGGTGATGTGGAGGAGAAGCCGCGTTTGGCTGAGCATGGCATCGACGAGTTCCGCCGACGCCTGCTCCGGCGAAATCTCGCGCGCCACGCGGGCGGTCCCTAGCGCCAGTTCCGGCAGCAGGTCAACGGTCACGGCGACCCTCCTATCGGGCGACGGCTGTATTGTAGACGAAAACACCCGCCGGATGATATCCACGGACGCCCTACCGCTCGAAACCCCGCGCCGTGATCGTGAACACGCCGTACTGCTCCTCGACCACGCCCGTCGCGGTGTACGGCCCCATCGTCAGGTACGGCACGGCCGGGCACTCGTCGGGGAACAGCGTCACCTCCGCCAATCCATATTCATCCTCCAGCGTGACGAACTGCACCGGCCGGCCGTCCTGCATGTGCGCCTGTCGGGCCGTGGCGACCAGCCCTTGCAACCTCACCGACCGACCGCAATAATCGGCGATCTGATTCGTCCGAATAAAGGGCGGCCCCCCCTCCCCGCCCTCCCCCCGCGGGTGGGGGAGGGTGGGGTGGGGGGCCGGCCGGCGGAACAGCGAGAACAGCGGCGGCCCCACGACGAAGCCGAGCAAGCCCCACTCGTCGCGCAGCCGGCGGCGTTCGTCGTAGTCGGGCGGCGACCAGTCGTCGGCGGGGCGGCACGGCAGCAGCTCCGGTCCTTTCGTTTTTATCCGGTCCTGCAAATCCGCTTCCAGGAACAGGGCCGGCCGCGACCGGCCGGTGAAGTCGAGCGCCCCGCAGCGGACCAGCACGGCCAGCGTCTCCGGCCCCGGCCGCACGCGGCGGCGGAAGTCGGCCAGGTCGCGGAACGGGCCATTTTGGTCCCGCTCCCGCAGCAGCGTTTCGCGCAGCCCCTCCGGCAACCCGGCGATCGCGTCCAGGCCGACGCGCACGTCGCCGTCCTCCGGCCGGAACGGACCCCCCGAGCGGTTGACGCACGGCAGGAGGATGCGAATCCCCGCCCGTTTCATGGCCTCGACGTAGACGCGGTGCGGGTAGGAACTCTGGTTGTTGTTGAGCGCCGCCGTCCAGAAGGCGACGGGGTGGTGCGTCTTGAGCCGAACCGCCTGCCACGCAATCAGGCCGTAGCTGATCGCGTGGCTCTTGCAGAACGAATACTGGTTGAACTTGGCCAGCTGCGCCCACACCTCCGTCAGCGCGTCGGCCGGGATGCCCTGGTCGGCGCACCGCCCGAGGAACTCCGCCAGCAGCGCCCGCGCCTCGGCCTCGGTGCGGTGCTTGGTGACGCGGCGGCGAAACTGGTCGGCGGCGGGGGCGGGCAGGCCAGTCAGTTTCTGGATCACCTCCAGGGCGTCGTCCTCGTAGATCATGAGGTTTTCCGTATCGCCGAGCAGCTCTGCCAGGCGCGGGTGCAGCGGCCGCCGCGGCTCCAGGCCGCGCCGCCGCCGGACGAAGCACGCCTTCACGCCGATGGCCGCCGCCCCCGGCCGCACCAGCGCCAGGGCCTGCACGATGTCCTCGAATCGCTCCGGCCGCATCTGGATGAGCAAGTGCCGCATGGCCGGCGACTCCAGTTGACAGACGCCGAGCGTGTCGCCGCGCTGCACCACGGCGAGGGCCGCGGGATCGCAATCGGGCGTCGCCGATTGGATCGCGGCTCGACAGGGGGACGCGCCCGCCGCCCACCGTTTCGCTTCATCGACGGTCGCCAGCGCCCGGTTGCCGAGCAGGTCGATCTTGACCAGGCCGGCGGCCTCGACGCCGTCCTTGTCGAACTGCGTGACGATGACGCCCTTCGCCGCCCATTCCAGCGGCACATACTCCTCGACCGGCCTCGGCGTGACGACCACGCCGCCGGGGTGCAGCGACAGATGATGCGGCCGGCCGAGCAACCGCCGTGCGTCGTCCAGCAGACGCGGCCACCGCTCAGGCTCCAACGGAAACGCGGGCGGCATTTTGACTTCCCTGCGCTTCAGGAGTTCATCCACGTTCTCCGAGAGCGTCGGGAGCATCTCGCTGATTTGCTCGTTGGACAGGCCGTGCAGCTTGGCGGCCTCGCGGAAGGCGGAACGCGGCTGCAAGAACAGGTGCGTGCAGATGCGGGCGACGTGGGCGGCGCCGTAGCGCTGAAAGACATACTCGATCACCTCGTCGCGCACCTTCCAGTCGAAGTCGAGGTCGATGTCGGGCAGATCGGCCCGGCCCTCGTAGAGGAATCGTTCCAGGGGCAAGCGGAAACGCAGCGGATCCACGTCCGTGACGCCGAGGAGATAGCAGATGAGCGAGTTGCCGGCCGAGCCGCGCAGGGCCATGGTGTGGCCGCGGCGACGGACATGGCGGGTGATGTCGCGCACCACGAGGAAATAGCCGGCCAGGCCGGTCTTCTCAATGAGGCCCAGCTCTTGCGCAACCGCTCCCAGGCCTTCGGGTCGGCGCCCAGGCCGCGTTGCCGGAGGCCGCGTTCGCACAGCGGACGCAGGAAGCGCATCCAGTCCATGCCCGGCCGCTGGTTGGGCGCCGGCAATATCAACTCGTGCGGTGGGCCTTCAAAGTTGAGTTGTTCCGCCAGAACCTCGCCGTTGGTCAGCGCTGCGGGCAGGTCGCGGAAACGTCGGCTGAACTCGGTCGGGCCGACGAGGTGGTGCGCGGGCGTCAGCGGCAGCTCGCGCGGCAGCTGATCCAGCTGGACGTTGCGCCGCATCGCGGTGGTGAGACGGAACGTGGCGTAGTCGGCCGGGTCGGCGAAGTGAACGGCGGTGCTGGCGACAGGGAGAAGGCCGAGGCGACGGCCGCAGGCCAGCAGGTCGTGTCCGCGCCGCTCCCCCCACCCTAACCCTCCTCCACCCGCGGGGGGAGGGAAGGGAGGGGGGGTCGGCCGGACGATTTCCAGCCACAGCCGCCGGCCGAACGCCTCGCGCAGCCGCTCGGCCAGCGCGGGGTCCTCGACGAGGACGTGCAGCCCGTCAGCGTTGGCGGACAGCAGATCGGGCAGCACGGCGGGCGGCCTATCGCCGACGCCGGACAGATTGAGGCGACTGATAACGCGGCACAGGTTGCGGTAGCCGTCAAGGTTTTCGATGAGGGCGACGCAGCGCAAGCGGTTCTGCCGCAGGCACGCACCCAGAAGCGGTCGGACGCCGCGCCCCTCGGCGAGCTTGGCGAGAGTCGTTGCCGCGTAGAGATTATTCGTGTCGGTGAGTGCCAGGGCGGCGTAGCCGTGTTCGGCCGCCCGGTCGAGCAAGGCGTCGGGACTGGACGCGCCTTCCAGGAGGGAGTACCAACTATGGGTATGCAAATGCACCGGCACGGCAGCTGTACCCGCCGCGGGACATACGGCGCACAGCGGAACAGATGGGGCGGGGGAGATGCAAGGTTAGCCGGTCGCGGGTTACGAAGGGGAGGCCAGGACCGGCTTTGCCAGGCCAAGCGTTCTGTCCTACAACGGGAGGAGAACTTCGCCCCTTCATTCGGCGCAAGTCCAAGGCAGGATAGGGCATGGCCGCTCCCCCATTCACCCCCGAAGAACTCCAGGATATCCGTGATGTGGCGGCCCGCTGGGGCAAGATCGTGGCCCGACGCGCCTTCGGCGACGCCGGCCCCGGTCTGGACGCCGACCTGGCCACTCTGGAACAGGTCGCCGTCGCCGCCGCCCGCGGACTGCTCGATGGCACGCTCGCCACCCTCCTGGAGCAACAAGCCGTTGGCCGCCGACGTGCCGTTGACCGGCCGACGCGTCCAGCGTCTGACTCAGGAAGTGGGGGCCGACCTGGCCCGGCGGCGGGACGAGCAGGCCGAGCGTTACCGGCGCCGCGAGCTGCCGTCCCGGGCGGCGCCGCCGCCGGTGGCCGTCGTCGAAGTGGACGGCGGCCGTCTGGGCACGCGGCGGAGCGGGGCCGGGCCGGGGGTGCATCAGCCCCAGGCCAAGGAAGACAAGATCGCTTGCCTGGTCGGCGTGCGCAGCGCCGTCCACGCCGCCGACCCGCAACCGGAGCCGCCGGCGTCGTTCCGCGACGCCCGCCGGGTGGCTCGCCTGGTGCGTCCCCACGGCCAGGCGCCGCCGGCCGACGAGGCCGCGGCGGACGCCCCGACGGCGGCGTCGGACGCCGACGACTGGCCGGAGCGGCCGGAGCGGCTGGTGCGGACCTGCGTGGCCAGCATGAGCGACAGCCGGGCGTTCGGCCCGCTGGCGGCGGCCGAGGCGCAGGCGCGTGGCTTTTTCGACTCGCCCCGGCAGGCGTTCCTGGGGGACGGGCAGCAGTACAACTGGCGCATCCAACGGGCCTACTTCCCGCACTTCGAGGCCGTCGCGGATTTCCTCCACGTCCTGTGTTACCTGTACCGGGGCGCCTGGGCGGTCGGCGGCGACGAGGCGTCGCGCTGGCCGCAGTTCGAGACGTGGATGCGGGCGTGCTGGCAGGGTCGGGTGGGGGAGGTGCTCTCGGAGTTGGCCGCCTGGCAGGAGCGTTTGGGCTGTCCGCCGCCGCAGGCCGACGAGCCGAACCCGCGGCGGGTGGTGCAGGACGTGGAGCGGTATTTGGGCAACAACCGGGGGCGGATGGACTACCCGCGTTACCGGCGGGCGGGCTTGCCGGTGACGAGCAGTTGGGTGGAGTCGCTGGTGGGGGAGTTCAACGGCCGGGTGAAGGGCCGGGACAAGTACGGGAGCCGACGCCAGCCCGTCCCATGAGAAGAACATCCGAGGATCAAAAGCAAAGCCAGTCCTGGCCTCCAGGTGAATTGAGGCTTCAGCGAATTATTCAGATTAGGAATGACAACCGGCCGCATTCCGTGTAAAGTCAATCTGTTCAGAGCCCCTCCTGCGGTTAACACAGTTCACCCCAGTGACCAATCGGGTGTTTCCGCGGCGTTACCTGCCGGTCGCGTCCGGCAGGTCCAATATAGTCCATCGTGCCGGATTCCACGAATGGCATCCGGTTTGCTCATCCGATGCCGCCGCCGCAGGACTGGCACGGCCTCCCCCTCTCTCCAGTTTTCCTCCCACACCCGAACGGGCGACCGCCCGTTGGTCCCATTCTCAGAGAGACTCACCCATGTGCGGCATCGTCGGCTACGTTGGCCAGAGGGAAGCGGCGCCCGTCCTGCTGGAGGGGCTGCGGCGACTGGAATACCGGGGTTACGACAGCGCCGGAGTAGCAACCGTCACCGGCGCGCATCTGCACGTCCGCAAGCGGGCCGGCCGCATCGCCCGCCTGGCGGAGTACCTGGAAGAGCGCCCCGCCCCCGGCGTGACCGGCGTCGGCCATACGCGCTGGGCCACGCACGGTCCCGCCAACGACCGCAACGCCCATCCGCACGTCGGCGGCGACCATCTGATCGCCGTGGTCCACAACGGCGTCATCGAGAACTATGCCGCCCTCAAAAGGCAGCTTCAGCAGGAAGGCGTCGTCTTTCAAAGCGACACCGACACCGAGATCATCGCCCAGCTGATCGCCCGTCATCTCAACGGCGACGGGCTGGTCGGCGCCGTGACGGAGGTGTTGCCGCTGCTCAAGGGGACCTACGGCCTGGCGGTCGTCAGCCGGCTGGAGCCGGGCCTGATCGTCGGCGCCCGGCTCGGCAGCCCGCTGGTGCTGGGCCTCGGCGAGGGCGAGTGCTTCCTTGCCAGCGACCCCAGCGCCCTGGCCGGTTACGCCGAGAGAGCGGTCTATCTCGACGACCATCAGGTGTGCGTGCTGACCGGCGACGACTGGCGCATTCTCAACAACCGCGGCGCAACGGTGACGCCGGCCTTCCACACGCTGGAGGCGGCGGCCGAGGAACAGGACGCCGGCGGCTTTGAGCATTTCATGCTCAAGGAGATCCACGAACAGCCCGAAGCGCTGGAAAACGCCCTGCGCGGTCGGCTGAACGATTCGGACGGCACGGCCCACTTCGGCGGTCTGAATCTCGACGTGCAGCGGCTGCGGCAGGCCGAGCGCATCGTGATGACGGCGTGCGGCACGAGCTACCACGCGGCCCTGGTCGGCGAGTATCTGTTCGAGGAGTTCGCCCGGATGCCGGTGGAGGTGGAGTACGCCAGCGAGTTCCGCTACCGCAATCCGCCGCTGGACCGCAACACCATCGTGCTGGCGCTCACGCAGTCCGGCGAAACGGCCGACACGCTGGCCGCCGTGCGCGAGTCGAAGCGCAAGGGGCACCCGACGCTGGCCCTCTGCAACGTGGTCGGCAGCAGCATCGCGCGAGAGGCCGACGGCGGCGTCTACCTGCACGCCGGCCCCGAGATCGGCGTCGCCAGTACCAAGGCGTTCACCAATCAGGTCGCCGTACTCGCCATGCTGGCCCTTTATTTCGGCCGCACGCGCCACCTGTCAAGCATTCAGGGATCGCAAATGGTGCGCGATCTGCTTTCGCTGCCGGACCTGATCCGCAAAACGCTGCGGTGCGAGGACCGGGTGCGCGCGATCGCCGAACGATACAGCCACGTCCGCAATGTGCTCTACCTCGGCCGGCAGTACCTGTACCCCATCGCGCTGGAAGGGGCCTTGAAGCTGAAGGAGATCAGCTACATCCACGCCGAGGGCTACCCCGCGGCGGAGATGAAGCACGGCCCCATCGCCCTGGTGGACGAGGAGACGCCGACGGTGTTCCTGGCGCCGCGCGGTCCCGTGTTCGACAAGGTGCTGAGCAACCTGGAAGAAATCAAGGCCCGCCGCGGCCCCGTCATCGCCGTCGTCACCGATGGCGACGAGGAGACGGCGGCCCGCGCCGACGAGGCGATCTTCATCCCGGAGGCGCCGGAATATCTGCAACCGCTGCTGGCCGTCGTGCCGCTCCAACTGCTCGCCTACCACATGGCGGTCCTGCGCGGCTGCGATGTGGACAAGCCGCGCAACCTTGCCAAGAGCGTCACGGTGGAATGATCGACCAAACGGAGCCGCGACCGTAAGGGAGCGGTCTTTTCTAAAACTGCTCCCTTACGGTCGGGCTGCTGATTACGGGAGAACCCTCATGCGTATATGCGTGTTTGAAGACGCGGGGTGCAACGGCCTGGAACCGCTGGCCCTGACGCGGCCCGTGTTTGACCTGCGTTGCGGCGCCGCGACCTTGCTGGAGCGGCAGGTTCGGCGCTTCGCCGCCACGGAGGTTGCGGCGCTGGTGCGGCCGTTCCTCGCCGATCTTTGCCGCTATATGCACCCCGAAATGCGCGTCAATGACGCGACCTGGCTGCGTCACGCCCACGTCCTCGTCAACGCCCGCTGGCTGCCGGGCGTCGGCGAACCCATCCTGGCCGACGGCCCCGCCGTCGGCCTCGTGGACGACAAGGTCGCCTACGTCGTCCTGTCCGAAGGGGCCGCCGACATAGCGCCGGAAACGCTGCCCTGGCTCGCGGAGCAGTGGAAGCGGACGCTGCCGCATCGGGACGCGGGCGGCGCCTGGATCGCCTATCCGTGGGACCTTGTCGAACATAACGCCGACGCGCTGCGCCAGGACTTCGCCCACTGGAACGCCACACGGGAATCGGCGCCCGTTCCCGCCGGCGTCGCCGTCGTCGGCGCCGCGGATCAGGTGCGGATCGACCTGTCGGCGCGCATCGAGCCGATGGTCGTGATCGACGCGACCAAAGGCCCGGTGATGATCGACCGGGGCGCCGTGGTACAGGCCTTCAGCCGGATCGAAGGACCGTGTTACGTCGGATCGCAGAGCCACATTCTGGGGGCGAAACTGCACGGCGGGAGCATCGGGCCGAACTGCCGCGTCGGCGGCGAGGTCGAGGCCAGCATACTCCACGGCCACGCCAACAAGGCCCACGACGGCTTCCTCGGCCACTCCTACGTCGGCGAGTGGGCCAACATCGGAGCGGGCACGCAGGTCAGCGACCTCCGCACCGACTACGGTACGATCGCTTTTCGCATCGGCGGCCGCACCATCGACAGCGGCCTGATGAAGGTCGGGGCCTTCATCGGCGACCACGCCAAGACCAGCATCAGCGCCCAGCTCAACACGGGAACGATGGTCGGGCCGTTCGGCCAGCTCCTGACCAGCGGCGGGCTGATGCCCCGCGTCGTGCCGCCGTTCTGCCGTGTCGGCCATGGCCGGTTGCAGGAGCGAACGGACCTGCGCGAGCTGTTCGAGACGGCGGCCGTGGTGATGGGACGGCGCAACCAGCGCTGGACGGAGACGCACGCCGAGTTCTTCCTCGCCCTCTACGAGATGACGGAAGAGGAGCGTCGGCGGACGATCCGCGAGGCGGAGCAACGGCGGCTGCGGCGGGTGGTCTAATACACCGTCGGACTATGAATATCCGTTTCTCGTTTAGCCGCGGTTCGCAGAACCGCGGTTCTGCGAACCGCGGCTAAACAGACAGTCCAATCCTATTTCCCGGCGTCCTTGATCTGCGACGCCGGACCCGCCGGGACGGGTTGCGCCAGCGGGTTGGGCGTCGGCAGCGCCGTGGGAGGCGGCATGGTGGGGAACACCGGCGCCGTCACCGGGACGCCCACCGTGCCGTAGCCGGGGTCGGGAAGGTAGGGGCCTTCGCCGACCGTCACGCGCCCGGTTTCCATGCAATCGCAGTCGCCGTGGTTGCGGTTGCCGAACCAGCGGCTGAACAGGCCCTGGCGCGGCTCCGCGCAGGTCGTGTTTGTGGTGCCGGCGCAGCCGCAGCACAGCCCCAGACCGAGCAGGGCCGCCGCGGTGGTCAAATACTGCCGTTTCATGAGCGGTTCCTCTGGCGTCAGACGGTCCCGAACGGGCGCGCGACGGGCGCACATAGATGGGTGGCGGGCGAGCGGGGGGCGTAAGCCCCCTGATGGAGTATCAGGGGGCTTACGCCCCCCGCTGGCCCGCCGACCAATCATGCGCCAGGATGACCCAACCGGCAAACCGGCCGGCCGCGAAAACGACAGGCCCACGGGTCGCCCCGTGGGCCTGAAAAGAACCGCCGGTTTTTACGGAAGCATGGGCGCGTTCGGACCTCATCCCGCCTTCTTGAGCGGATTGGCTGAAGCCGTCTTGATCTGGTCGCCCAGGTAGTCGACGGCCTTCTCCAACTCCACGTCCTTGAATTCCGTCTCCTTCTCCTTCGGCTTCACGTCGCGGCGCGGGATCACCTCGTTGTTGCGCAGGTGGTCGAACAGCTCCGTCCGCTCTTTCTCGCTCAGCGGCACGACCAGATCGGGCTTCACGCCCCAGGTATCGTTCTTGAGGGCTTCCGGGTCGCGCTTGTAAAGGTTCAGGCCGCTGGGCCGCCAGAACGTCGCCGTCGTCAGCTTCATCTTGCCTTCGCCGAAGTCGCGGATGTTCTGGACGCTGCCCTTGCCAAAGCTGCGTTCGCCGACGATGTAGGCCCGATGGTGGTCCTGCAAGCAGGCGCTGACGATCTCGCTGGCGCTGGCGCTTTCGCCGTTGACCAGCACGACCATCGGGAAGTCCAGCAGGCTGCCCTCGTGCTTGCCGCGAATGAACTCCTCCTCCTTGCCGCGCGGCCGGATGCTCACGATCACGCCGTCGTCGATGAACAGGTCGGAGATGTCCACCGCGTCGCTCAGCAAGCCACCCGGATCGAAGCGCAGGTCGAGGACCAGGCCCTTCATCCCCTGCTTTTTGAGGTCCGCCATGGCGGAGACGATGTTGTCGTAGGACTCCTCCTGGAACTGGCTGAGCCGGATATAGCCGATCTTCTTCTCCGGATCGAGCATGTAGTCCCAATCGTCGTTCGACTTCCGGTGGACGCCGAAGACCGTCTCGACCACTACGGGACCGCGGGTGATCTCGAAGTCGAGCGGCTTGTCGGAGCCTTCGCGCTGCACGGTCAGCTTGACCTTGGTGCCCTTCTTGCCCAGGATCTTCTTGACGGCGTCGCCGACCGCCAGGCCCTTGGTCGGGATGACTTCCGGCCCATTGGGAAGCGCCTTGCCCTCCTCGTCCACGTCGCGGGTGATGGTCGTGATCAGGTCGCCGGCCAGGAGCCCCGCCTTGTAGGCCGGGCTGCCCTTGATCGGCGTCACCACCAGCAGAAGATCGGTGGCGGCGTCCTTGCGGATCTGGATGCCGATGCCCGTGAAGTTGCCCTGGACGTTGATCCGGAAGCTGTTGAGCGTTTCCGGGTCGATGTAGGTGGTGTACGGGTCGAGCGATTGCAGCATCTCGACCAGGCCGACGTCGATGTCCTTGTCCTTGTCGAGGTCTTCCCGCTCACCGAGGGCGGTGCGGGCGTCGATCAAGAGCTGCCGCAGGTCGTCCTCGCTCATGCCCTTGGCCTTGGCCAGGCGCGCCTCGATCGGCTCCGGGACCTTCTCCTCCAGATACTTGTAGAGCTTGCGGATCGCCTGCGAGGCCAACTCGCCTTCGTTTTCCTCCTTGTAGTAGTCGGAAAGGATGATCCGGGCGGCGTCGATCACCTTGTCGGCGAACTTGTCGGCCACGGCCGGCGCCAGCTTCGTCCGGGCGAGGACTTTGGTGCGCGCCTTGAGGAAGTCGGCCGGCGTCATGGCGCCGTCGGCCAGCTTCTGGTAGTCCTTGCGCAGCTCGCGCTGGGCGTCCAAACGCGGCATCCGCGTGAGGTACTGCCGTCCCTCGTCCGCCACGTCGGCGAGGTCCTTGTCGTCCTTGACCAGCTTGTCGAACTTGGCCAGGCGCTCCTGCGCGGTCTTGTATGGCTCGGGGTTGTGCGACAGCACGAAGTGGCTGTTCGGGCTGCCCAAGACAATGACGACCTGATCCTTTTCCTTGTCGGTTTTGCCGTATTTGCGGGCGAGTTCCGGGATTTTGTCGCCGAGGTACTTCGCCAGCTCATCGACGGTGACGAGACCGTCCGCCTCCTTGCCGTCGTCGTCCGCGGCACCCTTGAGGCCCTCGAGCAGGGCCGTGGCGAAGATGCCGTGTTCGGGGCCGTCCAGCGACTGCGCGTTGGGGCGGCTGGCGAGGAAGACGACGCGGCCGGGCGTCCGGTTCTCGCCCTCGTCGTCGGAGCCAAGATCGCCGCGGAACTCCGCGAACGGCTTGTCGGTGAACGACGCCTCGGCGACGGGCTTGTCGCCCGGCACGGTGTAGCCCTTGAAGTTTACGTCCAGGTAAACGGCGAAGGCCTGGCTCTTGAGGCCCTTGAGGGCCTCGGCGATCTCGGCCGCGGCGACGGCGTCCTTCTCGCGGCCTTTGAAGGTGGAGTCGGCGGCGAAGTAGCAGTGGCGGTCGCCGAGGTCGCCGAGCGGGCCGCCGTCGCCGAAGTAGGCGAAGACGACCGGATCGTTGGGGCCGGCCTCCTTGGTCAGCCATTTCAGGGCGTCGAGGATGTTCTGACGGCTGGCCGCTTTACTGTCCTTGTCGTCGGCGTCGCCGATCAGCAGCCGGGCATGGTCGGCCTCCACGCCGTAATAGGCCTTGTTGGTGTACAGGTCGAAGAGCGCTCGGGCGTCGTCCTCGGCATGGGCCCGCGGCAAGAGCTGCTTGTCCGCATATTTGCTCACGCCGACGACCACAACGTAGGGTTGCGCCTTTTTGCCGTCGTCGGCCGCCCTTGCCGGCGCACTCAGCGCCAGGACGGCGCCCGCGCACGCAAGGACGCCCATCCACATCGCCTTGGTCATGAAGTTCGATCCTTTCAAAAGATTGCTCGGAAGGTCGGCGGCGATTCGCTTCCCTTCCGGCGGTCGGCAGTCAACCGTGTTCGCGGGCCTGCCCCGGACGCCCGAAGCCAGGCTTTATTGTGCCTGACATTAGGATTCAGTCAATCCAATTCGCGTCGGGACCGGCCGTTCACGGAGGGTTGTTACACAAAGGCGGCGAAGGCCCGCCCCCTGAAATAGTGCGCGCTGGCCGCGATCCGGTTGCGGAAGTCGCCTGTCGGCGGCGGTTTTTCATTCCGCGGGCGCATCGTCGAACAGCGAACGTTGCACGCTCGCGGGTTCCGCGGGGGCCGGTTCGACGGCAAGCTGCGGCCGGCCGGCCGCCAGAACCTGCATCCGCTGGGCGTTGACGGCGGCCTGGCTGCGGTGGCAGTTGTTGAACAGGAACAGGGCGCGTTCGGCCGTGCCGACGTCGGCCGCGGCCGTGGCGGCGTCGAGCCATTCCCTTAGCGCCGAGTCGTCGTAATCGTAGTCGTAGCGCTCCTTGTCGCCGCGGTACCAGTTGGCCTTGTTGCGCGAGTGCATTCGGACGTAGGCGACCGGCCCCGACTGAACCCAGCCGCGCGGGTACAAACCCGGTAAATCCGGCACGTCCACGGCCACGATGTTCAGCCCCAGCTCCGCCATCCAGGCGACCGTTTCGGGACCGGCCCACGACCGATGGCGAAACTCGACCGCCAGGCTCAGGTCGCCGAGGGCGCGGCCGACCGTTTCGACCCAGGCCCGCGACGGCCGATCATCGTGGGCGGACTGCGGAAGCTGGCAAAGCAGGCCGGACAGCCGACCGAGGCGCCGCAGCTCCAGCACGGCCCGGCGGAAGCCGTCGAGGTCGCGCGGACTGCGCTCGTGGCTGATCGACTGCGGCAGCTTGACCAGGAACTGGAAGCCGTCCGGCGTCTGCGCGGCGATTTTGCCGAGCATCTCGGCCGTGGGAGGCCGGTAGAAGGTGAAGTTCAGCTCGACGATGGGGAAGCGCCGCGAGTAGCAGGCCAGCATCCGGCCCGGCCGCGTGCCGGCGGGGTAGAAGCCGCCGACCCAATCGGCGTAGGAATAGCCGGATGTGCCGATCCAGAGATTCATGGGAAACCGCCGAGCATCGGAAAGAAGAATTCACCGCGGAGAACGCAGAGAGAGCGGAGAAAAGTGACTTTGTCATTTTCTCCGCTCTCTCTGCGTTCTCCGCGGTGAGTCTCTCTATTGGTTCGCCTTCACCTTCTTCTCGACCTCGGCCTTCTTGTCCTTCTCGCGTTTGTCCGTCGCGGGCAACTCCAGGCCCTTCTTCCAGGCGGCGACCGCCGCGTCCTTTTCACCCAGCGCCGCCAGCACCTCGGCGAGGTGGTCGTAGATCTCGATGCTCTGGCCGTCCGGGTCCTTGACCGCCTCCTCCAGCGGCTTCCGCGCCTCCTGGTACTTTTTCTCCTTGTAAAGGACCCAACCCAGGCTGTCCAGGTAGGACGGGTTGTCCTTCAGCTCTTCCGGCGTGGCGGTCGGCTTCTCCTTGAGCTTCTGCTTGCGGTCCTCGTCGAGCGCCTTGCGGATCAGCTTCTCCGACTCGGGCAGATTCATGTCGTGGTCGGCCCAGATGTAGCCGAGGTCGTTGTTGTAGCCGGCGTTGTCGGGGTCCTTCTCGAGCAGCGCCTTGAGTTCCGCGGCCGCCGCCTTCACGTCGCCGGCGTCGATGTACAGCCCGCTCAGCGTGTACCGAATCCCATTAACGAGGTCTTCCTGCTCCTCTTTCGTGAAATCCTCGTTCTTTTTCACGAGTTCCGCGGCGTCCTCGTAGGCTTTGACGGCGTCGGCCGGCTTGCCGATCTCGCGGAGGAATTGCCCCTTGGCGATGAGGTTGAACGGGTTGTCGGGCTGGGCCTTGATGATGCGGTCCATCAGGCTGGTGGCCTTGTCGATCTTGCCCTCCTTGGCCAGCACCAGCACCATCTGGCGCAGCACGGTCGGCTGCATCCGCTGCAGGGCCGGGTCGCCCTTGAGGGCCAGGAAGTCGTCACAGGCCTTCTCGCTGTCGTCGTACTTGCCGCCGTCGTAGAGGGTCTTGATGAGGCCAGTATAGCCCTCGCCGATCTGCTGCGGGCTTTGCAGCTGAACGGACTGGTCGATGAAGAGCCTGTAGAAGACGATGGCGTCGTCGGTGTCGCGGAGGAGTTGGGCGGTGCGAGCCAGGACGTAGACAGCGTTGACGTTGAGGGGCTGCTCCTTTTCCTGGGCCATCTTCGCGGCCTCCGCGAGGAGCGGCTTGGTGTGCGGCGCGTCCTCCAGCAGCTGGAAAATGCGGCCGAGTTCAGCGTCCTCGCCGGTGATGGCGTTGAGCGCCAGCACTTCCTTGCGCATTGTGTCCTGTGGGGCCGGGGCCGCCGTCGCGGCGACCGCCAGGAGAACCACCGCCGGGACGGCCCAAGTTCCACCATTCCATGTCTTCCTCATCGCTCACCCCCTCGAATCGAATCCTGGTCCGGCGCGGGATGTGCGCCTTCATATACGGTTCATCCTACCCAAGCCGCGCCATCGCCGCTACCGGAACTGTCGAGCGGGTCGCGCTGGCGCGGGGATCGCGCTGGGTGGGGCGGCGCGGCGCATAATACAATGAGGGTGACAGGGCGCCGCACGAGGACCGCCGCATGAATCCGCTGGTCGGCCTGATAATGGGGTCGCGGTCGGACTGGGAGACGATGGCCCATGCCGCACAGACGCTCGACGAGCTGGGCGTTCCCTACGAGGTACGCGTGGTGTCGGCCCACCGCACGCCGGACCTGCTGTTCGAGTACGCAGGGACGGCAGAGGCGCGCGGCCTGGAGGTGCTGATCGCCGGGGCGGGCGGGGCAGCCCACCTGCCGGGAATGACCGCCGCCAAGACGACGCTGCCGGTGCTGGGCGTGCCGGTCGAGTCCAAGGCGCTGCACGGCGTCGATTCGCTGCTGTCGATCGTCCAGATGCCGGCGGGCGTGCCGGTGGCGACGCTGGCGATCGGCCGGGCCGGCGCCGTCAACGCGGCCCTGCTGGCGGCGTCCATCCTCGGCAACAAATATCCCCAATATCGGGATTCCGTCCGCCGCCGGCGCGAAGAGCAGACGCGCTCCGTCCTGGCGCAACCCGATCCGCGGGAGGCACCATGAAGCGGGTCGGCGTTCTGGGCGGCGGCCAGCTCGGGCGGATGCTGGCGCTGGCGGGTCTGCCGCTGGGCCTGCGTTTCCGCTTCCTGGAGCCGGCCGCCGAGTCGCCGGCCGGGCAGGTGGCCGAGCGCATCGTCGGCTCCTTCGACGATCCCGATTGCCTGCTGCGATTCGCCGATGGGCTGGACCTCGTCACCTACGAATTCGAGAACGTGCCGATTGGTGCCGCCTGGCTGCTGGCGGAGCGCGTGCCGGTCTACCCGCCGCCGTCCGCCTTGGAGACGAGCCAGGATCGGCTTCCCGAAAAGGAGCTGTTTGCCCGGCTGAGCATCCCGACGACGCGCTGCGCCGCCGTGGACTCGCGCGCGGAACTGGAACAGGCTCTCGGAAAACTGGCATGTCCCGCGGTGCTGAAGACGCGCCGCATGGGCTACGACGGCAAAGGCCAGGCTGTGCTGCGCGGCGACGCCGACGTGGATCGGGCCTGGCGGTTGCTGGGCGGTCATCCCTTGCTGCTGGAAGAACTCATTGTTTTCGATCGGGAATTATCGCAAATCGCAGTCCGCGGACGCGACGGGGCTGTCGCGTTCTACCCGCTGGTCGAGAATCACCACGAGCACGGCATCTTGCGCTGGTCGCTGGCGCCGGCCCCTAGCGTTTCCGTGGAATTGCAGGCCGCGGCGAACGATTATGCGCTCCGCATTTTCCGCGAGCTGGATTACGTCGGCGTCCTGACCGTTGAGTTCTTCCAGCGCGGCGACGGGCTGATCGCCAACGAGATGGCGCCGCGCGTCCACAACTCGGGCCACTGGACCATTGAAGGTGCGCAAACAAGCCAATTCGAGAACCACCTGCGAGCGGTCGTCGGCTGGCCGCTCGGCTCGACGGCGGCCGTCGGCGCCAGCGCGATGCTCAACTTGATCGGAACCGCGCCGGACGTGGCCGCGTTGCTGGTCCTGCCGGACGCACACGTTCACATGTACGGGAAGACGCCGCGGCGCGGCCGGAAACTCGGACACGTCACCTTGCGGGCCGACGCCGCGGACACGGCTCTGCGGCGGCTTGCCGAAGCGAGGCAAGCCGCCGCAGTGTAGCGCGCTTTTCATTGAACCGTGATCTTTGTCCCGGATCTGTTCTGGAAGGGCGGGGAGACCCCGCCCCTACCGAGGCATCCGCCGTAGCGGCGGCGTTTTCCCGCCCTCCTCCGCTGCGGTTGGCAGAATCCACTCTTTCTTAGAGCCTATCCCAAAACCGTCGAAACATCACCAATTTGACGAGAATCGTCATGATCGACGGTGGTTTTGGGATAGGCTTTTAGGCGAGCGGCAGCAGGAATGATACCCGTAGCCGCATTCGCCAGAATGCGGGCCGACAGCTATTCACCCGCATTCTGGCGAATGCGGCTACCGGTAAGGTATTTCCCGCCCCTCGCCTTATCACCCTTTCTCCGCAGCCACCTCCTCGATGGCCGCCGACAGCGACTCGAAATCATAAGGCCCGTCGTAGCGGACTCCTTCCACGAAGAAGGAGGGCGTGCCGTTCACGCCGCTGCGGACGCCGCTCATGAAATCATGACGCACACGTTCCTCGAAGGAGTGGTCCGAAAGCGCCTCGGAGAACGCCGTGGGGTCAAGGCCCAGCGTGGTCGCGTATCGGATGAGGTGCGTTTCGTCGAGCGCCCGTTGGTGTGTGTACAGGGTATCGTGCATTTCCCAGAACCTGTCCTGCGCTCCGGCCGCCTCCGCCGCCTCGGCCGCCTCCTGGGCGTGCGGATGGCTCTGCGCCAGCGGAAAATGGCGAAAGACGAAACGCAGACGATCCCCCAGCGCGCACCGCACTTCCTCGACGACCGGATACGCCGCCCCACAGTACGGGCATTCGTAATCCCCATACTCTACCAGGGTCACCAGCGCCTGCGCCGGCCCCCGGATGTGATCGCGCTCACTCACCGGCACGGTGAGCCTGGCGCCCGAACGTGTGGTCATGTCTTGTTCTCCTGTTTGGAGGCCAGGGACTCCAGGGCGTCCAGAACGCCGTCGGCGCCGGGGTTGACGCCGATGGGGGACACGTAGCTCCAGCGAATCATGCCGGCGGCGTCGATCACGAAGAGGGCGCGCTCCGTGATGCCGTCGTGCGCGCGATACACGCCATAGGCGCGGGCGACCGCTCCCTTTGGCTCAAAGTCGGCGAGGAGCGGGAACCGCAGCTTGCGGTCCTTGGCGAAGGCGAGATGGCACCAGATGCCGTCCACGGAAATTCCGATCAGTTCCGCGTGATGGCGGTGAAACTCCGGCAGCACCTCGTTGAACAGCGCCACCTCATCGCCGCACACCGGACTCCAGTCGGCCGGGTAAAACGCGAGGATGACGGGATGACCGCGGAACTCGCTCAGGGAAACGAACTGATCCGGCGTGCTGGGCAGTCGAAAATCGGGGGCGGCCGTGCCGGCTGCGAGCGCTCCACTCGGCGGCGCGACGCTTGGGGTCTTGTTGCTGCTCATCGTCGATTCCTTTGGTCTTTAAATGAGCCGGCCGTCTTTCCCTTACGGACGGCGGCGACGACCCGACCCTCCACCGTCGGGTCGTCGTCGATGCTACCGCGGCGGGGACCGGTGATTCACCCGGTAGGCTGCAGGACGACCTTGGTCCAGCCGTTCTCCCGCGCGTCGAAGTGCTTGTAGGCGTCCGGCGCCTTGTCCAGCGGCAGTTTATGCGAAACAATGAACGACGGCTTGGCCCTACCGGCGTGGATGAGGTTGCGCAGCTCGCGGTTGTAGGCCTTGACGTTGGCTTGGCCCGTGCCGACGCGCTGGCCCTTGAACCAGAAGAGGCCCCAGTCGAATGCGATCTGCCCCTGCTTCTCCAGCTTGTCGGTGGCTTTCGGGTCCTGCGGTACAAAGACGCCGACGACGCCGATGCCCCCGGTGGCGCGCACCGAGCGGACAAGGGCGTTCATCGTCATGTTGGGGTGTTCGTGGCCCTGATGGTCATGGCACTGGTACCCCACGCACTCGCAGCCGCGGTCGGCGCCCTCGCCGCGCGTCAGCTCCAGGATCTGATCGACCGGCGAGCCTTTGGAGTCGTCGATGGGGATGGCGCCGATGTCTCGCGCCAGCCGCAGCCGGTCGGGGTGGCGATCCACGACCATCACCTGGCTGGCGCCCTTGAGGAGCGAGGAGTAGGCGGCCATCAGCCCGACCGGCCCCGATCCGTAAATGACGACGGACTCGCCAGGCTTCACGCCGGCGAGTTCGGTGGCGTGGTAGCCGGTCGGGAAAATGTCGGCCAGCATCACGTAGTCGGTCTGCTTCTCCTCGGCGTCCTCGGGCAGACGCAGGCAGTTGAAATCGGCGTAGGGGACGCGGAGGTATTCGGCCTGGCCGCCCTGGTACGGTCCCATGTCGGCGAAGCCGTAGGCGGCGCCGGCGGTCCCCGGGTTTGCCGTGAGGCAGGCACCCGTCAGGCCGCGCTCGCAGTTCTTGCAGTGGCCGCAGCTGACGTTGAACGGCAGACAGACCCAGTCGCCGACTTTCACGCGCTCGACGGCCTCGCCGACCTCCGCCACTCGGCCGAGGTTTTCGTGGCCGAGCACGCGGCCCGTCTCCATGTCGGTGCGGCCTTCGTACATGTGCAGGTCGGAGCCGCAGATGTTGGTGCTGGTGATCTTCACCAGCACATCGGTCGGCCGCTCGATCTTGGCGTCCGGCACCTTCTTCACCTTGACGTCACGAGGCCCGTTGTAGACGACGGCTTTCACAGGAATGATTCCTTTCCGAAAGAGAGGGCGGGACAAGGACGCCCGGACGGTCCAAGGCGTCGTGAGTAGAGCATTGCACGGTACTGGGCAGGGCGATTCGTCTCTTCGGGTTTCATGCGGCAAACCGCGCCGCCGAGAGGGGATAATTACTGCGGGAACAGGGCGTCCGCCCGAGCGAAAGCAGCCATTGACGCCGACTGGTGCGGTGGAGATGCGGTCCCCCGCACCAGGTGTCCGTCGCAACCAACGCACGGGAGATAGGCAAAGGCCGTACCGGTAGCGTGGCCACTTTCGCGTGTTCAAAAAGGGTAACCGTCCAGCGGAATTCGCAAAGCAGCGCAGCTGCGCCGAGAGCCGACTGCTAAAATCGTGGCATGGACGCTTCCGTGTGCCCGGGATGCTGCGAACGCGATAGGCGCATCGCCGAGTTGGAACGCCGCGTCGCCGAGTTGGAAGCCCGACTCGGCACCAACAGTTCCAACTCCTCGCTGCCGCCGTCCGCCAATCCCCCCGGCGCACCCAAGCCGGTCCAGAAAAAGAAGTCCAAACGTCCAGCCGGCGGACAACTGGGCCATCCCCCGCAGCTGCGGCGGTTGCTTCCCGCCGAGCGGGTCAACCATTTCAAGCACTTGGTCCCCAAGCGGTGTGAGCGCTGTGCCGCGGCCCTGCCCGCCCAGCCCTCGCCGGGCGATCCCGAGCCCACCCGCTTCCAAACCATCGAACTGCCCCCGGTCATAGCCGAGGTCACCGAGTACCAGGGCCACGCCCGCACCTGCCCCTGCTGCGGCCACCGGACGCATGCGGTCATCCCGGCGGCGGTTCGCGCCCACAGTGTCGGGCCGCGGCTGACCGGCACGCTGTCCTACTTCTCCGGCTGTCACGGCCTGAGCAAGCGCGGCGTCGAGGAGATCGCCGACGCGGTCTTCGACGCCCCGATCGCCTTGGGCACGGTCTGCAACCTCGAGCAAGAAGTCGGCGCCGCCCTGGAGACGGCCCACCAGGAGGCGGTGGCGGCGGTGCGCCAGGCGGCGGTCAAGAACGCCGACGAGACCAGTTGGAAACTCGCGGGGGCGTTGTGCTGGCTGTGGGCGGCGGCCACCACCCAGGTGGTGGCCTTCGTGATCCACGCCCGCCGAAGCGCGGCGGGCCTGACGGCGATCCTGGGCCTGGAGATCCTGGGGATCCTGTGCAGCGACCGCTGGGGCCCGTACAACCGGGTGCCGCCCCAGCGGCGGCAGATCTGCTGGGCGCACCTGAAACGGGATTTCCAGAAGATCATCGACCGGGGCGGCCCCGAAGAGTGGGTCGGACGGGAGGGGCGGCGACTGGTCAGGAAGGTCTTCGCCGCGTGGCACGGGTTCCGGGACGGACAGGTCACGCGGGCACAACTGGAAGCGCGGCTGGCCCCGGTGATGCGACGGATGAACCGGGTGCTGCTGGAAGGCGCGATCCTCGGCGCCGACCCAACGGTGGTGCGGTTCTGCGAGAACGTGCTGGCGTTGGAGCCTGCGCTGTGGACGTTCGTGACGACGGAGGGAGTGGAGCCGACGAACAACCACGTGGAACGACTGCTGCGTCGGGCGGTGCTGTGGCGCAGGCGGAGTTTCGGCTGCTGGAGTGGGAACGGCTGTCGCTTCGTCGAGCGGATTCTGACCGTGGTGCAAACCCGGCGGTTGCAGGCGAAGAATGTCCTGGATTACCTGCATGAGGCTGTCCTCGCCCATCGCACCGGCCAACCCTGCCCCTCACTGCTCTCGTAGCGTTGAACGATTACAAGGTAGTGACCGCAACCGCTTGCGGGAAAAGCACCGATCATATGCGAGATCGCTTTCAAAGAGATCGTTTGGATGGTCCGCGAGGCCTATTTCGCCAGCTGCTGCTGCCAAGCATCGTCCCAAATCTACCATATCCACATAGCGGCCGCGGCTGTTTTCATACTCCTCCTCAAGCAGTTCTGGCTCCGCCATTTCGATATTCTGGAACGCTCCTTCCTGACGCTCGTAGAACATCCCAGCCTTGCGAAAACGCTCCTCCAATTCAAGCTGGATCGGGTCATTGGACCGAAATGCAGACATAGACATTGCATTCTGTCGGTTGTTATTGATTGTTACCGTTCTAATGAGGTCGACGGCGGTGGTCTCAATAACACGGAGAGGTACGGCGACACGAGTCCATATTTCGCTGTCGATTTTGCCCTTGTACCTGGGGTCATTCCTGAAGAAGAACGCATTCTTGATCGTTTGGCAGCCATTGAGTACGAATGGTTCCCGGACCCGGAGTTGCCCCTCCGACGCATCAACGCGCCTGCGCGTAGATCGTTACACCATTGTGAAACAGGGCGAATTGCTCAGGTGGGAGTGTTTTGTCAATGCAAATGTGCTTCAGTGTCTCGCGCATCTTGCCGGCTGGCCCTTTCTCGGTATTGCGCTTGGAATGTAGGTAGTAGCGGACGTTCTTCGAGAATAGGTGGTCCCGACGCGTGCGGTACAACTCGACGAGGTCCGCGAGTCGCCCAATGGGGGTGTGCATATTCGTGCCGTCTCCTGTTGGAAACTCGCCGTAGGAGACGACCGAAAGATCGTTGTGATCGGGAGGCACGATGACCTCGCGGTGTGGGCCAAGTTCGTTTGGACCGACTTCGCGCGTTGTGCAGAGCCGATCGGGAAGCTGCTGTGCAATCGCGTCGCGGAGGTCTTGGCGCGCGTTGCGCGTGCGGTTTGAGATGATGAGGGGGTCTTGGTCACTCAGGTGCAAAAGCACGAAGTCGATCTGCGCACCGCGCGCACCTCCGGTGCGAGCCGATTCAGGGCGGCGCGAAGATTGAGAAGAACGCTATTCTGCAGGGGTAATTCACTTTCCGCGGCATCAAGCGCGGGGGTCAGCTGGTTTAGGCTACGCTCGAGATCTCGGTAACCCTTCGTGATTTGTGCAAGAGATTCAGTGAACTTGGCCTGCAGAATGATGATGTTGGTCGGTGCCTCGGGGCGGTCGCCGCCGTGTAGATGATAGGCATCGATGCCGAAGTCGTAGCTTCCATCAGACGACTGCTGAATCGCTCGCGTTTCCGCCAGGTGGTACTGCTCATGTAAATACCAAGGGGCGAAGCAGTGTTCGAGGTGGCTACCGTGCGCTGTCCGTTGACGAAAGGCCTGCACTGCGGCCCGCACAGTTGCTGAGTTCATCGCATGGCCTCCAATACCGAAGAGGGGGACTATTGCTCTGCCCCCTCGAACTGGTGAATATGCTCTCCAGGAACTCTCTTCGAGAATTGCGGACGTAACACAGACGTAAAGAACATTATACACGGTCGGTGCGCGTACCAACCCCCTCCCCGCGCCGCTTTCCGAGATCTGCCCGCATCGTCGTTGGGACTGCTGGCACGCCTACCGTCGGGCCGCGGTCGCGTTGGGACGCGCTCACGGCGCCGCCGGCTCCAGACGATAGCCCAACTCCGCCGCCTTCCGCGCCAGGCCCTTCACCTGGCGTAATCGATACGCCTCCTCACAGGCCCCCTGCTCCTGACGCACGTATGCCTCGCCGTACTTCAAGAGGCGGTACACCCGCTCCGCGATCTTCCGCGCCGTCGCCACCACCGCCTTGCCGCCCCCGGCCCGCGCCGCAATCCGCCGGTAGAACGCCCCCAACGCGTTCTTGGCGTGGTGGCAGCCCTGCGCCGCCAGGCGAAACGCCCGCGCCGCACGGTTGGAGCCCCGACGCACCCGCCGGCTCCTGATCTTCCCCGCCGAACCCTGGTGCTGCGGACAGAGCCCCAGCCAACTGACGAACCGCTTGACCGTCGGGAACTTGCTCAGGTCCGTGCCCAACTCGCTCAGGACCACCAAGGCCGTCGCCGCGTCGATGCCCTCGATCGCCGTCAGGTCCACCCCCGCCAGCCGGAACAGCGAACCGCGCACGTCGAAACGGGCTTCGTTCGCCGCCCGGCCCCGCTTGCGAGGCTTGGGCGGCAGGGGCCGGCCGCCGCTCTTGTCCGTGAAGGTCCCCAGGTAGGCTTCGACCTGCGCGTCGCACTCGTGCAGCCGCGCGTGGTAGCACTCGTACAACGCCAACGCCTGACGCAGCGCGAACAAGTGTTCCTCGCGCCAATTGCCCTGCAAGGCCCGCGCCAATTCCGCCTCCGTCCGCCGGCACCGCTCGTGACGCAACTTCGCCAACTCCCGAGGATCGCGTTCGCCGCGCAGGATCGCCTGGAGGATGGCCAGGCCCGTCACGCCGACCACGTCGCTGACCGCCTCGGTCAACTTGACGTTCATCTCCTCCAACGCCTTTTGCACGTGCTGGACGTGCTGGCCGGCGTAGCCGATCAGCATCTGCCGTTGCCGCAGGTAACCGCGCAGGACCACCACCTGATCCTCCGGCCGGAACGACGCGCTCAACAGCCCGTAGCTGTGCAGCCGTTGAATCCATTGGCAATCCAGCACGTCGCTCTTGGGCCGGCCGGGCGCGTGCCGCGTCTGCCGCGGATCGACCAGATAGACCGCAAAGCCGCGCCGCTCCAACAGTTCGAACAGCGGCACCCAGTAGACGCCGGTCGATTCCATCGCCACCGTGGTGACGTCGCAGGCCTGGAGCCAATCGGCGAGCGCCTCCAGGTCGGCGGTGCAGGCGCCGAAGGCGCGGACGTGGGGCGGCAGGTGGGCAGCCGGGTCGGCGGGGTCGGCGGCCACCGCCGTGGGCGGCACGGCGACGTAGTGGCGCGCCGCATGGACGTCGATGCCGGCGGCGTGCGGGTTGGTGACCCGCAGCGGCTCAGGGGAGGCGACGATACGACCGTCTTGGCGAAAGCGTGGCGTCATGGCGACCTCGGGATGAGGGTGCGGGTGGTCAACGGGCGAAGGGGCCGCGGGCGCGGGAGTGCGTAACGGAGGCAGTCTCTCCAACGGGAACACGCCGCGGCGTGTCGCCAATGCGGTCGTCGCAGACTCCCGGGACCAAGCTTGCTTTCGGGCACGAAGCGCCAAGGCACGAGCGGCCACCTCGACCCGCGGCCCCGCACCGATAGGATAGGCATTCCCGTGGCGCGCTGGACCTCGGGCCCAAGTACCGGGTTGAGGTCACCATCCCGGGGCGTCAGGGCATCCGCGCTGAGCGCGACTTCCATCCCACTCGTGGGAGCGCCAACCTCCATTGAGGCCTCGCGCCACGGCTTCTCACCCCGTTCCTGGCAGCGGTATCGCCGCGGAACGGGGTGAGGAGTTTGTTTGGCGCTGCGGGCTCGCCGGCGGGTTCGCGGTATCAACCGCCGCCTTCCCGATTGATCAAATCAATCAGCATCCGCAGCCGCCCCATGCTGTGGCGGTCGAAGCGGAAACGCAAGCGCGGCAGGTTCGCCAGCTGCACGTCGTTGGCCTCCGCTGGCAGCGCCTCGCTCACCTCGAACGTGCCGCCCTTGAGAATGTCGGCGAACTCCGTGCGGATGCGCTCCAGCAGCGGCGGCGGCGGCGCCTTCTGCAAGCGCAGCACCAAATCGGAGCCGACGTAGCGCATGCTGTGGTAGATGCGGTAAAAGCCCAGCACTTCCTGCACGGCCTCGTCCAGCGAGTCCGTCACCTTGAACAGCGCCAGGTCGGCCGGCGAAATCAGCTTGCGGCCCAGCAGCACATCTTTCTGATAGTTCAGCCACTGCACCCAGTAGTCGCCGCCCGGTTCGTCCACCATGACGATCGGAAAAATCTGTGCCTTGCCGGTCTGCACCAGCGTCAGCACCTCGAAGCATTCGTCCTGCGTGCCGAAACCGCCGGGGAAGAGGGCCACGGCGTCGGCCTCCTTCACGAACAGCAGTTTGCGCGTGAAGAAGTATTTCAGGTGCATCAGCTTGAGGTCGCCGCGGATGATCGGGTTGGCGTCCTGCTCGAACGGCAGCAGGATGTTGACTCCGATGCTCTTCTCGCGTCCGGCGCCGATGTGGCCGGCCTCCATGATGCCGCTGGCGGCGCCGGTGATGACCATCCAGCCGGCCTCGGCGATGCGTCGGCTGAAAGCGACGGCCTGCTGAAAAGCGGCGTTGGTCGGCGGGAGCCGGGCCGAGCCGAAGACCGTCACCTTGCGGACGCCGCGGTACGGCGTGAAAATCTTGAAGGCGTAGCGCAGCTCCTTCAGCGCCGTATTGAGCAGCTTCACGTCGCCGCGCGTGGCACCGTCGCGGAGGAGCTTGTCGGCCGTCTCCCGGATTTGCTGCACGAGCTGCTCGAGTCCCGGCGGCTGCCGTACCTCGGGGTGCGGATCTTCGTGGATCTGCTCGAAGCCGCCTTGGGCGGTGCCGCGCTGCGCGGTGTCAGAGGGATCTTGCATGGTTCGAGTTGTCTTATAGGACCTATGGGACTCATAGGACCTATACGTCCTATTCGAGAAGCCGAGACGCCGCGGACCCCGATTAATCGCCCGTCAAGGCCGCGATGGCCTCCTGGCGGTCGGCGTACAAGGCCCAGAGGGTGTCCAGGGCGGTCATGTGCAGCAGCTCGCGCGCGCGGTTGGAGGCGCCGGCCACGACCACCTCGCTGCCGTGTTCCTTAACGCGCTTGTGGCAGCGCAGCAAGAAGGAGAGGAACACGGAGCCGACGTAATCGACCTTGCTCAGGTCGAAAATGAGGCCGGCCGGCGGGTCGGCCTTGAGCGGAGCCAGCACCATCTGGGCGGCCTGCTCCATGAGGTTCTCCGGCAGCTTCTCCACCTCCGGCGACGGGATGATGACCGCGATGTCGCCGTGCCGCTCGATGCCGATGTATTGGGGTTTGTTCTGTTCGGCCGCCATGGTTCCATCGCCCTGCGTGGGACAGAAGGGGTCAACCCGTATCAGGCTACCGCGCCCGCCGAATGATTCAAGCGCGGCGCGGGTTATTTTCCGAGATCCTCAAACGGGAGTTTGGGAAGGAGCGCCGTCGGGTCGCCGCGGAGCTGAAGCGTCAGCCGCGGCCCCTCGGCGCCAGCTTCCAGTCCGCGCCGGCCGGCTTCGCTTCCGTCAGCCGCGTTTCCAGCGCCTCCGCCGCCGGCTCGCCGTCGCACCGCACGACGGCGGACAGCGTCGCCGGCCGCTCCGCTTGCAGCTGGAAAGCGAAATCCCGGACGTGGCCCAGCAGGTCGGCGTCCTTCGCCGGCAGCAGCAGCGCCGCGCCAGTCCGCCGCCAGTCCGGGGATTGACCGACGACCCACACCGGCCCGTCGGGCGACAGCTCCTGCAACCGTTCGCGCACCTCGGCCGACAGTCGTTCCAGGCCCACGGCCGGCCGATCCGGCACAGCCTCCAGGTGCCGGGCCATCAACCCGACCACCAGCGTCCGCTCGTCGGCGAACCACACCATCGGCCGGAAACCACCGTCGGCCGGCCGGCCCTGGTAGATGGTCTTGCCCCCGGCCGCGTTGGCGCTCGGCTCCGCGCCCAAAGCCGCCATCACCGCGCTCCGGTCATAGGGCCGCATCGTCCGCACGACCACCACCGTGGGCGTCGGAATCGGCTCCTCGGCTCGCACGCCGATGACGACATGGTCGATCTCGCGCGGCTTCAGCCCGGTCCAGCGCTCCAGCAGGTCGGCGTTTATTTCACATTTACCTATCCGAAATAGGTGATTTGGGAGATCGCGGCCCTCGTCGGTCTGGCGCAATTCGGCGAGCTGGACGCCGGCGATCAGGGTGCAGTCGTGCGGCAGCCAGCGAAGCGCCTCCAGGGCGGCGGGCGGCGTGACTATAGGCGCCGGGGCCGGCAGCTCGGCCAGCGGCGACCGTCGCGGCGGCGGCGGCAAGGCGGTGTCGTAGGCGCGGCGCGTGGGCTGGGTGTAAAGCGCATAAGCCAGGCCGAGCGCCGCCGACAGGCCCATGACGCCCAGGACGACGCCTGCCACGATCCGGTTGTTGCGAGCGGCGCGAAGCCGCCGGTCCTCGTCGAGATGAACGGCCGCTATCGCGGGAAATGCGCCGGCCGGCGGCTGCTGCAAGTCGGAAGAATCGCGGGGTGGCGGCTGGCGCAGGGTAAACGCCTCGCCGCAGCGCGGGCAGGGGATGCGTTGGCCGACAATGGCGCCGGCGTCGAGGGGAACGTGAGCATTGCAATACGGACAGGCCAGCGGCTCATTGCTCATGCGCGAAACTCAGGTTGTCGAACGGCGAGAACTGCGCTTCATTGTGGCTGCGGTGGAAAGGGATGTCCAGGCGCTCTTTTGGCGCGCTATTCGCTGCTTCCGGGACACCAACCAAATGCGAAGGGCGGCGCAAAAGCGTAACGATTTGGCGTTCCGAGGAAACTAATGAGCGGGCAAGCTCGTCTAAGACGGGAACGACTGTCGAATTGACAGCCGGATGTCGGGCGGGGTATACTCCTCTGCACGTATCGCGGTTTGCGTCCCTTGCCCGATTGTCACATCTTCGGAGAGGGGACGCTCGGGCCCGCATCAGCGCCGATGCCGGGATGGCGAAGGCAGGGCTCCGAAAACACCAGGGGGGGCGGGTCAGCCCGCGCGGATGCCATGTCGGAAACGCGAAGCGACGCCCCGCCCGGCGGCGAACCGAACGCGCTGGATTCCACGAACGCCGTTCCGGCCCCCGTGGAAGCCGAGGATATTTCCGCGCTCAACGGCCACGCTTCGCCGACCGACGACACGCCCACCATCATTTCGCGCCGGCCCCCATCATAAGCACGAGGAACCCGCCGGTGGGTTGCGCGGACGCAAACTGGCCCACTTCGAGCTGATCGAGCCGATCGGCGTCGGCGGCATGGCCGCCGTCATCCGTGCGCGCGATACCCAGCTCGATCGCCTGGTCGCCCTCAAGATCCTGCCGCCGGACATGGCCAAGGACCCGGAGAACGTGCGCCGCTTCCACCAGGAGGCCCGCAGCGCCGCCCGGCTCGACCACGAGAACGTCGCCCGCGTTTTCTTCTGCGGCGAGGACCAGAGCCTGCACTTCATCGCCTTCGAGTTCGTCGAGGGCGACAACCTGCGCACCATCCTGGAGCGGCGCGGCCGGCTGCCGGTGGCCGAGGCGCTGCACTACATCCTCCAGGTCGCCGCCGGCCTGGCCCACGCCGCTCAGCGCGGCGTCGTCCACCGCGACATCAAGCCGTCCAACATCATCATCACGCCGACTGGCCGGGCCAAGCTGGTGGACATGGGCCTGGCGCGAGCCTGGAGCGCCAGGACGACGAGGGCCTGACGCAATCGGGCGTCACGCTGGGCACCTTCGATTACATCTCGCCGGAGCAGGCGCTAGAGCCGCGCGAGGCCGACGTGCGCAGCGACATCTATTCGCTCGGCTGCACGCTCTATCACGTTCTGACCGGCCACCCGCCCGTCCCCGACGGCACCGCGGCCAAGAAACTGCATCACCATCAGCACGTCAAGCCGCGCGACCCGCGCGAGCTGGTCCCCGGCCTGCCCGACGAGGTGGCCGTCATCCTCGACCGCATGATGGCCAAGAGACCGCAGGATCGCTACCAGTCGCCGGAGCAGCTGGTGCATCACCTGCTGCTGGCCGCGCGCAAACTCGGCGGGCCGAGCAACATCCCCGAGGGCGTGCTGAGCGTCGAGGCCGCGCTGCCGCCGCCGCCGGGAGGCCGGCCGCTGCTCCTGCTCGCACTGGCCGCTGGACTCGTCGTCCTCCTCATCGTGGCGCTGGAGGCGTTCAACCGGCCGCCCGCCCCGGCGGCGGGCGGCCCCCCAGTCGCTGCAACCCAGGACCCTCCCAAGCCCGACCCCGCCGGGCCTAACATCGTCAACCCAGCGAACAGCGGAATCAAGCCGCCGGGAGAAGCGCAGCCGAACCCACCGACCCCGCAGCCGCCGGCGACCGTCGCCCACTACGAGGGCGACGGGAAAGGCCTGCTGGACTGGCTGAAGACCGCCGACAGAAACGCCCCGAAAGAGATCGTTCTAAGCGGCGACGTGGAGTTGAGGGTCCCGCTGCGGCCGCAGGTCGGCGACACGGGCATGGTCCTGGCCGGCCCGAAGGTGACGATTCAGGCGAGTCCCGGCCGGCGGCCGACCATCCGGTTCACGCACAACAGCGATCCCCAGGAACAGAACCCCTGGGTGGGCGTGAGCATCGAAAGCCCCGACGTGACGATCAGCGGCGTCCGCTTTCTCGTTGACGGGCGGGCGGCCGACGTTCGCATGGCCGCCCTGCGTCTGCACGGGCCGGCCGGGGGGGCCGCCACGTTCAGCGTGGATAACTGCGAGTTCGTCCAGGTCCGGCCCGGCGCCGGCGAGAAGCGGCTGGCCTCCCTTGCCGTCGCGTCCGACGGGGCGGCCGCGAAGCTGACCCTCAACAATTGCCGCTTCCTGAGCTTCCTGAGGATTGAGTACGAGGACCTCGACGGCGAAACGCTCCTCAATGACGGCGCCATCGGGGGCGACGACGCGGTGCTGCGCGAAGGCCCGGTGCGGATCGAAGCTTCCGACTGCGCCTTCGGTCCCCACGGCGCCGCGTTCCGGCTGGAAGGCGGCCGGGACGAGCTCGCCGCGCCCGGCCTGACGCTCGACCACTGCTCCGTGCTGGCGGCCGGTCCTTCCGCGGTGTTCGACGTCGGCCGCAGCGCGGCCGTCGATTTGAGCGTTCGGGACTCTCTGTTCGCCCGCACCGACGCCGCGCCGGCGGTCGCCGGGCAGGCCGTTCTGGTCCGCCAGGCCGACCGCGGCGGCGTGACCTTCGCCGACCGCGACAACCGCTACTACGGCCTCGACGCCTTCCGCGTGGTCGGCGACGACCGCCAGCAATGGAACGCCTTTGAGAACTGGGCGGGCGCCGATCCCAAAACGTCCTCCGTCCTGACGGATTCGCCGTGGAAGGCCGCCGATCCCTTGCAGCCTTTCGGGAGCTACAACCTCAAGGACGATCGCGAGGACCACTTCGCCGCCGCGTTCCGGATCAAGGAGTCCCGCGAGCTGAGGCCCGACCTGCGGCTGGCCAGCGACCGAACGTCGCCGGTCGGCGTTCGGACGCTGGGCGGCGTCGATTACGTCGAGGGGCTGAGGAAGTCCGACAAGGCGGCGGACCTGACGCTGCAGAAGCAGCGCATCGTCGATCCGAACAAGGACGACAGCGCCAACCGCGTCTACAAGACGCTGGAGCAGGCGTTGGAGGCGTCTGAACCCGGCGACGAGATCTTGCTGCGCTGGGACGGGGTGCAGCGCGTTGCGCCGATCCGGCTGGACAAGACGACCCCTCAGGACGTGATTATCCGGCCGGACGAGAATCGCCATCCCCAGGTGCTGCTGACGGCCGGGCAGGACGCCGAGCCGGCGCTGTTCCGCGTCTACGACGGCAAGCTGCGGCTGGAGGGGCTGGAGCTGATCCTGCGCCGGACGGGGACTACCGCCGCCAGACGCTGATCGATCTCGTGGGGCAGGGCCAGTGCAGCTTCAAGCACTGCATCGTCACCCTGGACCGCGCCGGCCATTCCAGCACGCGGCTGGCCGTGGTCTGGCTGTCCGACGCCAAGGCGATGATGCAACCGATGCGGCCGGCCGATCAGACGGCGAAGCTGACGCTGGACGGCTGTTTCGTCCGCGGCGACGGCGATCTGGTCGCGTGCCCAATGAGCCGGCCGCTGGCCGTGGACGCGACGAACACACTGGCGGTCCTGAAAGGCTCTTTCCTCAGCGTCGATGCGGGGTCGTCCGTGCCGCCGGCCGCATCCGACCAGACGACCGACCAGATGACCCTTACCCTGAAAAAGATGACGGCGTACCTGGGCGGCAACCTGGTCCGCCTGCGGACCAAGGATTCCCTGACGCCGGTCCACTGTGTTGCGACGGATTGCTTGTTCGTGGGCGCGGCCAGGGAACCGCTGATCGAAGTCAACGAAA
Source organism: uncultured Planctomycetaceae bacterium (assembly GCA_963823075.1). Taxonomy (GTDB): domain Bacteria; phylum Planctomycetota; class Planctomycetia; order Gemmatales; family Gemmataceae; genus UBA4732. Next base: position 8,721 of record CAWGKE010000004.1, on the reverse strand, counting down.
TGGACCTTTCGCAGGTCCTTGAAGACAAGGACCTGGCCCGACTTCTTACGTGGACCGGCGGAGGCCGGATCGAGTACGGCAATTACGACACGATGCTCGACCAGACGCCGCCCGCCGCGGGAATGGCCATGCCGATCGGCGCAGCCCGATGGGAGACGGTTTGGGGACAAAACACAGGGGACAAGCAGGTGAAGCTGTTCCGCTGGGCCGTTCCGCCCCCGACGGGCGATGAACCCTTTGACACGGCCGTAACCTCTCAGTTCCGTCCGCTGGAGGCGACCGACAGCTGCGGCGCCGACGTGGATGCCCTGGACCGGCGGCTCCCGCCGACCTTTCCGAAGTGACCGGAAGCGAACGAGAAAAGCACAGCGGCCGCCGGCCCCATCGGGTCGGCGGCCGTTTTTTGTCGGGCGGTTAGGCGAGCGGCAGCAGGAATGACACCCGCAGCCGCATTCGCCAGAATGCGGGTGAATGGCTGTCGGCCCGCATTCTGGCGAATGCGGCTACGGGTAAGGTATTTCCCGCCCTTCGCCTTACGCCTTCTTCTTGCTCTTTTTCTTCTTGCCGGCGGCCGCCGCGGCGGCGGTCTTCGGCTTTTTGGCGGGGGCTTCCTTCTTCTTGCCGAAGATGGCGTCGTAGCCCGCGGCGAATTTCTTGGTCTCGGCCAGCCCGATGCGAACGATGCTCACGGTCTTTCTCCCATGTTTCGATCCCTGTTCTCCTGAAATGCCCGCATCGCCTCCGTGTGCGGTTCAGTGTATTTCGCCGCGCGGCGTTTGTCACGATCAAGTCCGCCGTGAAAACTTCTTCCCCTTTTCGCTCCTGCTTGCTGTAAAATGAGATGGGGACGGAAGCGGCGACCGGAGAAGCCATGCCCCTGAACTGCCCTCTGTGCAACCGGGTCAACCCCGACGAGGCCGTCTTCTGCTGCCACGACGGCGCGGCCCTCGGCGACGGCTCGCGCCCGTCGGCCCCATCGCGGTCGGGGCCCAGCCCTTCGGGAGCGCGTTCGTCTTCCCCAGCGGCCGCTTCTGCCGCACCTTCGACGAGCTGGTCCTGGCCTGCGAGGCCCACTGGGAAGAGGCGCGCGATCTGCTGCGCGAGGGCCTGCTGGAGAGCTTCCTCAGCGGCCTGGGGCGAACCGATCTATCTTGGGCGGCCCGGCGCGCCGCCGCCAACGCGGACCTGGACCTCGGCCTCGACGAATTGCTCGCCCAGCTGCCCGGCGGGGTGCGCAAACCGGCCCGGCTGTCCGTGCAGCCGACCGAGATCAACGTCGGCCGCGTCGCCCGCGGCGCCGACCACCGCTTCGTTGTTCGCCTTTTGAACGAGGGAATGGGGCTGATTCGTGGCTCCGTCGCCTGCTCCGGCCCCGACTGGCTCGCGCTGGGCGAGGACGGCGCGGCGCCGGACAAGCTCTTTCAGTTCCGCTCCGACCAGGCGTTCACGGTGCGCGTGGTCGGCAAGCGGCTGCGGGCGGGCTTCCGGCCGCCGGAGGGCCGCCTCGTCATCGACTCCACCGGCGGCTCGGCCGTCGTGCTGGTGCGCGTCGAGGCGCCCGCCGTCGAGCGGTTTGCCCACGGCGTGCTGGCCGGCGCCGATTCGCCGCGGCGGCTGGCCGAGATGACGCGGGCCTCGCCGCGCGAGGCGGCGACCTATTTCGAGAACGGGGCCGTCGCCGCCTGGTACGCGGCCAATGGCTGGACGTATCCCGTGCAGGGGCCGCCGGCTGCCGGCGTCGCCGCGCTGCAGCAGTTCTACGAGGCGCTCGGCCTGGCTGCTCCGCCGCGCGTCGAGCTGGAGCGGCTGAGTCTCCGCCTGGAGGGGGTCCCGGCGCCGCCCTGGAAACTGCCGTCGTCCTGCAAGCGGCCGAACGGCGCGCCGTCTTCGCCCACGCCACGACGGCCGAGCCGTGGCTGAGGATCGACCGACCCGTCCTGGGCGGCCGCACCGCCCGCATCCCGGTGCGCGTGCCGTCCGTCCCCGACCGGCCCGGCGAAGTGCTGCGCGGCCGCGTGCAGGTGACGGCCAACGGCAACCAGCGTTTCGCCGTCGATGTCACGCTGGCGGTGCTGGCCGAGGTCGTCCCGCTGGACGAAGACCCGGACGCCCTGGAAGCCCTACCGGCCCGGCGCGGCGCCGGCCGGCCGGGCCTCATGGCGTGGGTTCTCGTCGGCGCGTTCTTTCTGTTCGCGGCGGCGGCGGCCATGATCGTCACGGCGGTCGTCGTCCTGACGCCGCCGGGCGGCGCGGCGTCGCAGGTCGTCCAGGCGCCCTCCGATCCGCCGAAGACGGACCCCTCCCCTCCCAAACCGGATAATAACCCTCCGAAAAGCCCTCCGCCGGCGCCGCCGCCGCCGGCGCCTCCCGCTCCTATGCCTCCTCCGCCGCCTGGCCCGACGGACATCGCCGAAGCGCTGAAAAGCGACGACGCCGACGTGCGCCTGTCCGCCCTGAAGAAGCTGGCGGAACTGGGGCCGAAGGCCGCGCCCGCACTTCATGCGGTGCTGCAAGCGATGAAGGCCGGCGACGCCGACTTCCGCCGCGAGGCGCTGGCGGCCCTGCCGAAAATCGGTTCGCCGACCGCCGCCGACGTGGACGTACTCGCGGACCTGATTGACGACGCGACGTTTCCGCGGGGGCGGAAGTACGCCCTGGAGGCGCTGGCGGCGCTGGGGGCGGACGCCCGGCCGGCTGCGGCGGCGCTGTGCCGCGCGCTGAAGGCCCCCGGCCCGGCGGTGAGGCGCCAGGCCGCTGAGGTGCTGGGCGGTCTGGGGCCGCCGATCCGCGACGTTGCACGGAAGGCCCTGGTGGAGGCGCTGCACGACGCCGACGCCGACGTGAGCGTCGCCGCCGCCGACGCCCTGGCCCAAATGGGGCCGGCCACCAAGGCGGATGATACGGATCTTCTTTTGTGTCTGCACGACAGGGCGCCGGCGGCGCGGCGCTACGCCCTGACCAGCCTGCGCGACTTGGGCCCCGACGCGGCGGATTACGCTCCGTACCTGCGGGATGAGGTGACGGACGACGCCTCGCCCGAGCTGCGTCGGCTGGCGGTGGCCGCCCTAATGGCCGTGGCCCCCGACGCTCCGGGCAACATCGACGTCTTCGCCAAGGCCGTCGGCGACGCCAACCCGGAGGTCCGCCGGGCGGCCGTCGCGGCGCTGGTCAAGATCGGCCCGGCCAAGGGCGCCTTGCCCGGCCTGATCCGGGCGCTCGGTTCGGACGACGAGGCGGCGGTGAAGGCGGCCGGCGAGGCGCTGAAGACCGCCCGTTTGGATGCAAAGCAGATCGAGGAACTCGGCGATTCGCTGCGCGAGGGGAGGGCGGCGCTGCGGCTGCGGGTGATGGCCCTGCTCAAGCCAATGGGCGCCGACGCGGCGCCGGCCGTGCGGGGCGTTTGCGAGGTGCTGCGGGCCGGGCCGGGCGAGCCGCGGCGGCAGGCCTTCGCGCTCCTGGCGGCGATGGGTCCGGCCGGCCGGAAGGCGGACGACGCGCTCACCGCGTTGCTGGACGACGACAAATTCGTGGTCCGGCTCGACGCGGCGACGACGCTGGCGGCTGTCGAGGGGTCGGACGCCACCGACGCGATCCCCGTGCTGCTGGACGCCCTGCGGGTCGATCAGCTGGACGACGCGGAGCAGGCGGCGGAGCGCGACCGGGCGATCGAGGCGCTGGGCCGAATCGGCGAGCCGGCGGTCAAGCCGCTGCTCGACGCGCTGGAGAACGACTTCACCGGCGGCGGTTTGAAGACTATGAAAGGGCGGATCAACGCGGAGGCCCGGCTGGCGGCCGTGAGGGCGCTGGGGGCGATGGGGCCGGCGGCCAATACGTTCAAGGTGCTGGCGGAGCTGGCCAAGCTGGCGCGGATCGACCCGTCCGACGCCGTGCGCGATGCGGCGAAGGAGGCGCGGCGCGCATCCGGGTGAGCGACGGAACCTGACCGGCGAAATCCGCATTTGGCGCTCGCATTCCGGTTGACCGCCGGGGTAGAATCACCAGTGGCGTGCCAGTCCCATCTCCCCTCCGTGTCCTGGAGGTCAGCGCCATGGCGACTCCGGTTACTGAATCGTCCGCCCCCAACGACATTGAGCTGCCGCCGGCCGTGCATTGGCCGACGGTCTATGCGATGGCCGGCATCGGAGGCGGCCTCGTCGCCGTCCTCCTCGCCGTCGCCATGATCGCCGCGGCCCAAAGCCCGCCGGCGACGCAATCGCCCCAACCGGCCGCGCCGGTCGCCGTGGTGCTGCCGACGACGCACCCCCCGCGGATCGCCAAACCGGCCGCTCCCGCCGAGACGGCGCCGGCCGATTCGGGGCCGGCGGTGTGGAAGCCGCTGGCGCCGCCCGCACTGCCTGTTCAGGTTCCTGCTCCCACACCCGTTTCCCATCCTTGGGACGCCGTGCCCATCCCGGGGGCTCCTACCTTTTCGCCGATCTCAACGCCCCAGGCGTCCGCGACGCCCGAGGATTCGCCGCTGTACGCCGATCTGCAAGACCATGTGCAAACGGCAGACCTCGACGCCGTTGCAGGGACTGCCGCGAAACTGCTCGGAAAATCCCGTAAAGGCAGCGCCAGGGCCGGAGAAGAGGAGGCCCCCGATTCGATCTCTGAGCTGATCGCACGTCGGCCCGACTTGCACGGCTTGCCGGTGCGCGGAAAGGCGGAATGCACGGCGTCGGCCGGCGCGGCCAAGCAGCTGCAAGAAATCTCCCTGCTCCTGCGCCGGTTTCAGAGCCGGCTGCCCAGCCGTACCATCGCCGACCGAGACGATCCGCCTTCCCTGGAACCCAGGCCGACCAATCACTATGACGCCGTGAGTACCGCCGATCGCAACAAGCAATTCGTCGCGTTCCTTTCCCGTCAGCAATCCTGGCTCAAGGACGACAATGCGACTGTCCTGGCGCAGATGTTGGAAGTGGAGGACGTGCCCGTCCGGCTGCAACTGACCAAGATGCTCACCGCAATCCACGGATCGAAAGCAGGCGGCGCGCTCGCCCGGCAAGCCCTTTTCGATTTGTCCGCGGACGTGCGCGACGCGGCGGTCCAGGCGCTAAAGGACCGACCGGCGGGCGAGTATCGCACGACGCTTCTGGACGGTTTCCGTTACCCCTGGCCGCCCGTCGCCGACCACGCGGCGGAGGCGATTGCCGTACTCAAGGACCGGGACGCCCTGAAGGGTCTCAAGGCGCTGCTGGATCAGCCCGACCCCTCCGCGCCGTTCCTCAATGAACAAAAGCGATGGATGGCGCCCCAGCTGGTCAAGGTGAATCACCTGGCGAATTGCCTGCTCTGTCACGCCCCTTCGTCTGACTCGACCGACATCGTCCGCGGACTGGTCCCCAAGCGTGATGAGCCGCTGCCCGTCGAATACTACGCCCGGTCCCACGGCGATTTCGTCCGCGCCGACGTGACCTATCTGCGACAGGACTTCTCGGTGATGGAGTATGTGGACAGCCCAGGCCCGTGGCCGGTGCTGCAACGCTTCGACTACCTCGTCCGCATCCGGGAGTTGACCGACCAGGAGATCATCGATCAGGTGGACGTCGGCCCCGCGTCTGCGCCGACCTATCCCCAGCGTGAGGCGGTCTTGCGCGCCTTGAAGAGCCTGACCGCCTCAGATGGGCAGTTGGACCCTGCCGTTCCGATCGGGAAGGTCGGCCTGGGTCCATGACAGCTGCCGTCCGCTGGCATACCCGGCCGCGAGGCGGTATCATAACCCTACCTCGCTCCGAGCGCGGGCGGTGCGATCCGCCCTGCGCCGGTTCCGGCTCGCTCCCGCAGGCGGCGCGTCGCATGACCGACAACCCGGATCTCCACGAAGCAATTCGCGCCGTCGCCCGCCCGCTGGTCCTCAATCAACGAGATGGCCGCTGGGTCGTGGGCGAGTCGCCGGGCGCCGCCTTCCTTCCCGCCTGCCGCCTCGAAGACCTCGGCGACGTTTCGTTCCGCGCCGACCACCGGCTCCGCTACGCCTACGTCGCCGGCGCGATGGCCAACGGCATCGGGTCCGTCGAAGTGGTCGAGGCCATGAGCCGGGCCGGGATGCTCGGCTTCTTCGGCGCCGCCGGGCTGCCGCTGGCCCGCATTGAGGCCGCCGTCGATAGGCTCTCGCGCAGCCTCGGCGACGCTCCGCACGGCTTCAACCTCATCCACAGTCCCACGGAACCGGACCACGAAAACGCCGTCGTCGATCTTTATGTGCGCCGCGGCGTCCGGCTCGTCGAGGCGTCGGCCTATCTCGACCTCACGTTGCCGCTCGTCCGCTACCGCACGCACGGCATCCACACGGACGCCGCCGGCCGCGTTGTGGCGCCCAACCGCGTCATTGCCAAGGTTTCGCGCGTCGAGGTGGCGTCCAAGTTCTTCGCGCCGCCGCCGGAACGGATGCTGCAAGAGCTGGTGCGGATCGGCGCCCTGACGGCGGAGCAGACCGGGCTGGCGGCGCGCATTCCGATGGCGCAGGACGTGACGGCGGAGGCGGATTCGGGCGGCCACACCGACAACCGGCCGCTGGTGACGCTGCTGCCGACCATGCTGGCGCTGCGCGACCGGATGCAGGCGCAGTTGTGGCGTGGTCTCCAGACCACGCCACAACTGCGCATCCCGTTACGAGTCGGAGCGGCCGGCGGGATCGCCGCACCGGCGTCGGCCGCCGCGGCTTTCGTGATGGGGGCCGCCTACGTCCTGACCGGCTCCGTCAACCAGGCGTGCGTCGAGTCGGGGTCGTCGGACGCGGTGCGCGAGATGCTGGCCCAGGCCGAGCAGGCCGACGTGATCATGGCGCCGGCCGCGGACATGTTCGAGATGGGCGTCAAGGTGCAGGTGCTGAAGCGCGGGACCATGTTTGCCATGCGGGCCGCCAAACTGTATGAACTCTATCGGGGACACGCCCGCCTGGAAGACCTGCCCGCCGCCGAACGCGCCGCCCTGGAGAAGAACCTGTTTCGCGCACCCCTGGAAGAAGTCTGGCGCAGACGTGCCGCTATTTCCTGGAGCGCGACCCGCGCCAGGTGGAGCGAGCCGAACGCGAGCCGAAACATAAAATGGCGCTGGTGTTTCGCTGGTACCTCGGCCAGTCGTCGCGCTGGGCCAACGCCGGCGAACCGACCCGCAAGGTCGATTATCAGGTGTGGTGCGGCCCGGCGATGGGCGCGTTCAACGAGTGGGTGAAGGGGTCGTTCCTGGAGCAGCCGCGCAACCGCCGCGTCGTCGCCGTGGCCCGCAACTTGCTGTATGGGGCGGCGGTGCTGATGCGGCTGAACACGCTCCGCTGTCAGGGCGTGCCGCTGGACCCGCAGTGGAGCCGGTTGACGCCGCTCGAACAGGAACGTCTCGATCAGGCGACGCGGTGAGGACATCGCAATGAGTCTTACCAGCTTCATCCAGAAGGCCGACGTAAAGGCCAAACTCAAGCCGCTCCGCCCTGGGCCGCCTCGCAAAATCCCCGCCGCGCTCGCGGTTGAACCAAGGAGCAAGCGCAACCAGATGGTTGGAACGGCATTCGACTACCTGCTGCGCTTTGAACTTCAGCGCCGGGCGCCGCATAGCGTGGCGAGATGCTGGACGGCGGAAGCGGCCCCTGACCTCATCTGGAAGAAGACAGATCGCGGCGGGGGGTGGGGCTTGACGCTATACCGGGACGACCGAGGGGTGGTGTCCGTCGCGCGGGACGCCCAGTCGGCAACTGCGGCTGTAAAGCAAGAGAGCGGGTTGGCGCAGGGCATGGCGGATCGAGCGCGTAAGGTCATCGAGACGGCTAAATTGGCGCATTCCGCCTACTTGAAAACCGCGTCGCCAACGCGTTCCGACCAAGCGGACGTGGCAGGCCATGCCATCCGCCTGGCCAAGCTGACCGCCCTTGTCGCGTCTCGCTGGCAAGGCTTCGACCCTACATTCGAGGAGGCAGCCGGAGAGGATGTGGAAGATCTGCTCGCCCTGCTGGCCATCGTACCGTTCAACGCACTGCTCCATGACACGACGCTCTTGCTCAACCCGGTCTTCAAAGAGGCCTCCCTACTGGTCGGCTCCGAGGCCGACCTCATCTCTGGCGATACGCTGGTGGATTTCAAGACAACCATGAAAAGCAGCATGACGACCGAAAACCTAGACGAGCTATTTGGCTACTACTTGCTGGCCCGTCGCCAGCGCCAAGCTGATCCGACGTTCCCGGCGATTAACCGACTCGCGCTTTATTTCGGCCGGCATGGCTATTTGTGGGCCTGGGATGTATCCACCTGGACGGGACATCCACAGTTCGCCGAAACGGAAGAATGGTTCTTCAACCGTGCGAAGGAAAGGATTCGAGCCAAGGAGCCTGAAGCGCCCCCGGACCCCGACGCGCTGGCCGCCCTGAAGAAGCAGTTCGAGGAGAATCCCAGGTTGTTGTGGGTCAGCCGATCCAACCCCCAAGGCACGGAGTGGACGATCAAGCGGCCCATCCTTTCGCCGGGGGGGTCGCTCTTTCTTCCTGTCGTCCGCTCGGGTGCCGGCCCCCAACGAATCCTCTACCTGGAGGCCCACCGACTGGTCGCGGATGGGACACTGCGATTCGATGGCGGAGCCAACCAGTGGAGGCTCGAAATGTCCGAAATATGAGTGCGGATGGCATCCCCTGACAGCACAGAATTGCGGCAAGATTGCCGCTTGCCTAGCCAAGCCAAAGAGGTAGCCTGGAGCGCAATGGATAAACATCAGCCCGACGGGACCGCCGTCCCCCTG
>CAWGKE010000003.1:0-19703 GCA_963823075.1 uncultured Planctomycetaceae bacterium | reverse complement strand
TAAGGCGAGGAACCGTTGGGCGTGGGGTGTACGCGCCCCACGCTCCCCCCGGCATTCTCCATTCTAGACGGCATTTGCAGACGGGAACGGCGGTCGCTTCCGACGTTCCGCGCACGCGCGCTCGTCTTCGCTTGCTCAACTCTTACCTGATGAGCGACAACCCGCTGCCGCCGTGAGGATGAATCCGGCAGGGCGTCGAAGACACGTGGCGCCTGGTCAGGCGGCCGGCTCGGCCAACAACTCGTCGAGGCCCCGCGCGTCTTCGACCGGGAACACGTTCAGGCTCAACTCCGTCTCGTCCGCCGCCTGGCGCCTTGCCTCTGCATAAGCGTCGGCCAGCACTGCCTCCGCGTGGTTGCGCAGAGTGCCGCTTTCGACGAGTTGCCGCAACTCTCGCCTTTGCTCTCGGATTGTGCCCCGCCATGAGCCTGAGCGGCGTTCCGGTTGGTGTTCCCATTTGAGCAGGTGGGATAGGAGCACCACCAGCCGACTGAACACCTCTCGCCGATCGCGCTTGGCCATGTCCGCCAGGTACTCGCTAAGGTGCAGGTGGTCCATCTCGGCGTACCGCCCGTTGGCCGCCAGGGCCGCCATTACCTCCAGCCACGCCGTCTCATCTTGCTCGTACAGCACACTCAGGTCAACGGTCTGTGTCGTCGCCATAAGTCGATCCTCGCCACGCTCGCCGCTTTACCCGATGGCAGTATACCCAGCCCGGAACGTGCGGGACAGGCAGGTGTCGGGGCGTCAAGAGCTTCCGCCGAGCCGAGCGACACCGCTTGACTGCCGGGGCCGTCGGTAAGACGTTGAACCCTGAAAGGCCGTCGTGCGGCGCCGGTCAGGTGCAGCGCCTGATTCGGCGACTCAGGCGTCTACGGCCCCGCTGGTCGCACCCCAACGCGGAAACGGCAACTCTCGGCGTCCCCGTTTTCCCAAAGTGGGCCCGTGGTCTTCCCAGAACAGCACTATTTCCCGTGCTTTTGGGTGGCATACCAACATGGTGTCGAGGTTAATGTAATCTTGTCGAAAGAACTTCAGAAAACTGCCCCATGACGTCGCATAGGTGGTTGGCTGCTGATAGATCAGCAGGACCAAATTCTCCTCGGACCACGCGAGATTCTCGCGCATGTAAGCTGCTCGCTGGTCGAGTGAAGCTTCTGCCGGCAACTCGCATTGTTCCCGAAGCAGACGTCGCATCCACCCAGTAGCACGAACGTAATGGAATGGCTGTTTGATTCCTGCAAATAGGACGTGATGGACTTGCTCGTGCAAGCTCGGGCTCAACGGGCGAACTGCTCGCAGAACCTCCTTCCGCACCGAAGGTGGAACATGTTGGAGGAACCCCTTGTCAAACCAATCATCGGTTTGCCAATCTCGAAAACCTTCGATGGAAGTCATCGCTCAAACCGCCAAACGAGTGATTATGCAGCGGTGCGCCGCATAACAGGACAGACGCCGGTGCTATCCAGCGGTTCGCGCCATGGCACGACAGCGGCAATCGTAGCGCCTGCCATCATCTCTCGGCGGCCGCCCGCATTCAAGGATATTTCCGGCCGATCCCGCGGCATGAGGAGAAGCGGAAACCGAAAGCAGAAGCTGGTAGGAAAGCTTCGGGCCGCCGACCAATGACACACGAAGCCGCCGCGGCAGGTCGCTAATTCACATCCTCTCCCTCATCCACCATCCAGAACTTGACCATCCCGTCGCGGCCGGCCGTCTCCAGCGTCCGGCCGTCGGCCGAGAAGGCGACGCGCAGCACCGGCCGCTTGTGTCCCTGCACGGCGGCCTTTTCCACGCCGCCGACCGCGTCCCAAAGCCGGCCGACGCCGCCGTCGCAGCCTGCCGCCACCGTCTGGCCGTCCGGCGAGAAGCAGACGCAAAAGACCGCCCCCGATGGACTCGGCAGCGCCGCCTCCTCGCGTCTCCCCGTCACGTCCCACAGCCGCACGGATCGGTCCTTACCCTTGCCGCCGCTGGCCAGCGTTCCGCCGTCGGGCGAGAAGGCGACGCAGGCGACCGCGTCGGTATGGCCCTTGAGCAGGACCATTTCCTTGCCGCCGGCCAAGTCGATCAGCCGCACCACGCCGTCGCGGCCGCCGACCGCCAGCAGTCCGCCGTCCGGCGAAAACGCCAGTGAGGCGGCGCCTCGCCATTTGTTTCCTTGAGGGATCGCCTGCGGAGGAAGTGGTTGCGACGAGTTGGACGCCAGATCCCACAGCAGGACGTCGGGGGCGTGTTTGCCGTCGGCGCCTCCCACGGCCACCCGCCGCCCGTCCGGCGAGAAGGCCAGCGCGGAAACGTCGGGCAAGCCGGTGAACCCGGCCCGTTGCTCGCCGGTGTCCAGGTCCCAGACGACGATGCGAGCCTGCTTTGCGGGCTTGTCGGGGCACGCCGCCGCCAGCATCTTGCCGTCGGCCGAGAACGCCAGGACCGTGACGCCGAGGGAGGGCAGGGCCAGCACGCTCCGCACCTGACGCGAGGGCGCGTCCCACACTTTCACGACGCCGTCGCCGACGGCCGAGGCGAACAGGCCGCCGTCCGCCGAGAATGCGGACGCCTGAATCGCTTTGCCGAGCCGGATTGCCGCCTTGTCCTCCGTGAGCCGCATCGGCAGCGGGCGCGGCGCCGTCGGGCCGCCCGCGGCGCCGGCCACGGCGTAGGATCCCGCCGCCATCTGGACCGGCGGCCCGGCGTTCATCGGGGACATTTGCAGCTGGCCGTCCTCCAGCTCGACCCGCGTCGCGCCTGGCGTGATGGCCGTGAGGAAGCGGGCGGCCAGGCCGCGCACCTCCGCGAACGGCGTAGCCATCACCAGCGGCCGACCTTCCGGCTGTTGGGCAACGTCGGCCATCACCACGCCTTGCGTCAGGAACACCTTTTTCCCCAGCGCGTCCGCGGCCGACGACAGCCGCAGCGTCGAATCGGCGCCCAGCTCCAGCCGCGTCGCATCGGGATAGCGCACCACCGCAAAGCCGCCCTCGCCGCTCTGAATCTCGTGGCCGGCGAACAAATCCTGCCCCGGTTCGGCGAGGATGCGACCGGCCCCGCTGACGACGTACACTTCGCCCTCAGCCTCTTCCAGCCGGGCGATGACGGGGTTGTGCGTCGCCGAAGCCGGGGACGCACGCCGGTCGCCGGGGCCGAATAACCCCCAGGCGGCGGCGATCACCACGGCGGCGGCCGCCGCGACCGCGGCCGTCACCGCCAGGCGACGGCCGATGCGGCGTGGCTTTGGGCCGACGCCGAGAGGCCTTTCGCGCAGGGCCATCGCATAGCCGCGCTGCTCCGCCAGCAGCTCGCCGACGAGGGCGTGCTGCTCGACGCAGTCCCAGAAGGCCCGGCAGGCGGTGCGCGACGACGCCAGCTCCCGGCCCAGGTCCGCCCGATCGGCGTCGCTCAGGCGATTTTCGAGATAGGATTCGAGCAATTCGTGGAGGCGACCTTGATCCACGCTAGACCTCCCGCACCGCGAGGCGGCGCCGGGTGCATTCTTGAAGGAACTTCCGCGCCCGCGACAGCGCGACGTGGACGGCGCCGAGGCTCCAGCGCAGCTGCTCCGCGATGCGCGGGGCGGTAAGAACTCCTCGGAATAGCGGAGTTCCAGGATCTGCCGCGCCCGCGGGCTGAGCCGCTTGATGCAGTAAGCCAGCGCCTCACGCCGCGACTCCCAGGCGTTGTCGAGGTCGGCCGCCGCCGCGACCACGGCCTCGAGCGCCGCCGGATCGAGCAGGTGCGGCCCGGCCTTCTGCTTGCGGCATTGCTCCAGCACTTTGAGCCGGGCGATGGCCCGCACCCAGGCCAGAAAGTTGGACCCGTCGCGGAAGTCGTCCGCCTTGGCGACGGCCGTGAGGAACACGTCCTGAAAGACGTCTTCCGCCAGGTTGTGGTCCGGCAAGAGTCCCAGGATGAAGCCGCGCAGCAGCCCGGCGTTCCGCAGGAACAGCCGCTGGACCTCTTGCACCTTGTGCGTGAGCAGCCGGTTGCGCCGTCATATCCCTTATGCCTTCCGCGTCCCTGAATTTAGCAACGAAAGCGCCGCCGCCAATTGGATAGGATACCACGAACGAGCCGGCGGAACGACTCGTGCGTCGTGGAGGGATGGGGACGCGGGTTATGCGGTCGTCGAAAGGAAGGGAATCCTGTCCTGATCCAGATCGGCGGGCGGCTCAGAACCAAAGCCGCCGCCCGGCCATCGGCCCTTGCAGGTCCACCGAGCCGATGCGGAGGAAGTCGTAGCCGCCGAACAGCTCGCAGTGCCGATGGACCAGGCCGACCGTGCCCCGGACGCGGAACACGGCCGCGGAGCCGAGGTTGCCCAGGTCGAGCGAGGACGAGACCACCACCGGCTTGCAGGGGAACACGTCGCCGCCGTAGGTGAAGTTGAAGCCGCCGCGCGTGCTGGAACGATCCGGCATTACCCGACCGCCGAGGCCGGCGTACATCTGCATCCACTCGCTCTGCGCGAAACGGAAAGTCAGGTTCGCGTCGCCCAGCGTCAGCTCGTCGCAGCAGCCGCAGGGCAGCCGTTGCGTGAAGAAATCCCAGTCGGTCGCAATGCCGAATCGAGAGGTGGTGTCGAAGACGAGCCGCGTGCCGAGACGGTTGACGCCGCGGAAGTCGCAGCCGTCTTCCACGTCCGCCCGAACCGACCAGTTGCGGCCGCCGCGCGGCTCGGAGTCGTCGTCCCCGGCCCGGTCCAGCCACAGGAAGCCGGGCTGGCCGTAAGCGTAGGGGAAGCGCGGGAAGAGGCTGGTCGTTTGGTAGTCGTCGCCGAGGGCCAACGGCGGCACGACGAATGGGGCCAGCAGCGCCTCCCCGACCAGGGGGGCCAGGGTGTCGCCCAGGGCGTCGCAGTCGCCGTCATTGTTCCCGTCCTTCTTGTTCCGGTCCTTCTTGCCCTCGGCGCACGGCTTGGCCGGGGCGTCCACTTGCTCGCGCACCTGACCGAGCAGGTCCCCGTCGGCGCGGATCGGCGACGCGAACAGGACGGCCGCGATCGGCAAGATGGCGAAGAGAGGCCGCATCGATACCTCCGGCGCCGGCCGGGAGGAAAGGGAGGGACGGCGGCGTGATAGCGAAAGCGGCGCCGGGTTGCAAGGCCAAGGGATTTGTGTGAGGGACACGGGGACACGGACTTGACCCAATTCATTTGAGTCGATATAATTCTACTTGAAAGGAGAACCGGGTCATGGCGACGCGGCATCGGGGGCCGGAGAAAGAAGTGCGGGCCCTCAACGCGCTGATTACGCTGCTGCGGGCGGCGGAGTCGGTGACGACCCGCCTTCAGGGCCGGCTCACCGAGGCGTCGGTCACTGGCGGCCAGTTCGGCGCGCTGGAGGCGCTGTACCACCTGGGGCCGATGCGGCCGAATGAACTGGCCCGGAAGTTGCTCCGAAGTCCCGGCAACATGACCACCGTGCTCGACAACCTGGAGAGGCGCCGTCTGGTGGTCCGCCGGCGCGAAAAAGACGACCGCCGTTGCCTGACGGTCCACCTCACCGACGCCGGCCGCAAGCTCATGGAGCGGATCTTCCCGGAACACGTCGCGAACGTCGTTCATGCGTTCGACGTGCTCACCGCAAAAGAGCAGGAAGAGTTGCGCCAGCTCTGCCGGATGCTCGGGACAGGCGAGCGGAAGTGAGTTTCTTCGCCCCGGTCCTTTGAATTCAAACGGTCGAAAAGGAGACGAACCATGTGGCGATCCCTCTTCCCGGAGTTCGTGCGCGGCCGCGGGGCGATCGGGCTGCTCATCCTGCGCGTGGCGGTCGGCGCGGCCTTCGTGTTCCACGGCTGGTTCAAGATCACCAGCCCCGGCGGCATGACCGCGTGGATGGGGCCTGGCGCCCCGTGCCGGGATTCCTCCAGGCGGCGGCCGCGCTGTCGGAGTTTCTCGGCGGCGTCGGTCTCATCCTGGGTCTGCTGACGCCGCTGGCCTCGTTCTTCCTCGCCTGCACCATCATCGTCGCCGTCGGTATGGTCCATCTGCCGAACAACGACCCGTTCGTCAGCCCGACGGGCGGGCGGTCCTGGGAGCTGGCAGCTGGCTATCTGGCGGCGGCGCTGGCGGTCCTGCTGGCCGGGCCGGGGCGGCTTTCCCTGGACTATCTGATCTTCGGCCGGCTTGCGGCGAGGGCGCCGTCGGCGTCCCCATCGCAAGGCCACCTGAGTTTTCGCCCATAACGGAGGGATTATCCATGATGCACATTCGCCGGGCGGAGGAGCGCGGTCGTTACGATTACGGCTGGCTGGACACCGCCCATACCTTCTCGTTCAACACGTACCTGGACCCCGAACACATGGGCTTTCGCGCCCTGCGGGTCATCAATGAGGACCGGGTGCAGCCGGGCGAGGGCTTTGGCATGCACGGCCACCGCGACATGGAAATCGTCACGGTGGTGTTGGAAGGCGCCCTGGAACACAAGGACAGTCTCGGCTCCGGTTCGGTCATCCGGCCGGGCCGCGTGCAGCGGATGACGGCGGGCCGCGGCATCCGCCACAGCGAATTCAACCCGTCGCCGACGGAGCCAGTCCACCTGTACCAGATCTGGATCCTGCCGGAAGAGGAGGGCCTGGCGCCGAGCTACGAGGAGCGGACGTTTGATCCAGCGGAGCGGCCCGGCCGGCTGCGGCTGATCGCCTCGCGCACCGGAGAGGACGGTTCGCTGACGATCCACCAGGACGCGCGGCTGTACCAGGCGTCGCTGCGGCCGGGCGATTCGCTGGCGCACGAGCTGAAGCCGGGCCGCCATGCGTGGGTGCAGGTGCTGCGCGGCGGCGCCCGCGTCAACGGCGAGCGCCTGAAGGCGGGAGATGGGGCGGCGCTGAGCGGCGAGGCGAGGCTGACGCTTGCGGGCGATGGGGACGGCGAGGTGCTGGTGTTCGATCTCGCGTAATATCCATCCCGTTTAGCCGCGACCCGGAGGGGAGCGCCGCCGGCGCGCAGCTCGGCGCTCTCTTGTTTTCCCCCCGCCGGAGTGCGACGATGACGGGAAGAAATGCCGCCCCGGCCTCGCATGGGACGTTGCGATGCGGGCGGGCCGGCGTCGGCGATGCGGAGAACACGATGGCCGCGAAGCCCGAAGACGACCCGGTTCCGCCGGGTCGGCTCGACGAGATCCCGACCGAGTGGAGCCTGCTGCGCGTGGCCCACGACAACCCGTCCACGGTGGGGGAGGCCCGCAACCTGCTGGTGCGCCGCTACGCCCGGGCGATCCGCAATTACGTGGGCGCCCTGGTCAAGGACCCGCAGGACGCCGACGAGGTGGCGCATGACGTGGTGGTCAAGCTGCTGCGCGGCGCCTTCGCCGCGGCCGACCCGAAGCGCGGCCGCTTCCGCGACCTGTTGACCGTGGCGACGCACAACACGATCCGTACCTACTGGAGCAAGAAGCTGTCGCGCCCGCTCAACGACGTGGACCTGAGCAACGTCCCGGGCCGCCAGGGGTCGGACAGTCTGGACGAGGCGGACCTGGCCGTCTGGCGGTCGGCGGTGCTGGACCAGGCGTGGAAGGCGCTGGAGGAACACGAGCGGACCCACCCCGGCAGTGCGGCATGGACGGTGCTGCGGCTGCGCGCCGACTTCCCCGACGACGACATGGAGCAGCTGGCGGCGCGGCTGTCGAAGAGGGCGGGCAAGCCGTTTCAGTCCGCCGCGCTGCGGCAACAGCTGCGGCGGTCGCGGCTGCGCTTTGCCCAGCTGCTCGTTGAAGAAGTGGCGGCCGGCTTGGACGACCCGACGCCGGAACGCGTCGAGGAGGAGCTGCGGGACGTCGGCCTGTTCCCGTATGTGAGCGATTTTATTCCTCCGAATTGGCGGGCGAGCGGGGCGTTGCAGGCGTGAGGGCTGGGCGGGCGCCCCTTGGCCATGCCGCGGTCGGCGACGTGGTTCGTGGTGGAATAGCGGACGGCGGCGCGGTATATCTACATTCTCGCCTGAGAGATTGGCATCCCCGCCTCCGAGGAGACCCTCCCTTGAAGCAGACGACTTCCCCCGCATCGTCCGGCGCCTCGCGCCGCGAGTTCCTGGCCGCCGCCGCGGCCGGCGCCGTCGCCCTCGGTTCCGCGCCCTTCGTCCACGCCGGCGGCTCGGACACGCTGCGCGTTGGCCTCATCGGCTGCGGCGGACGCGGCACCGGCGCCGCCGGCCAGGCCCTCCACGCCGACTCCAACGTCAAGCTCACCGCGATGGGCGACCTGTTCGAGGACCACCTGCAAACCAGTCTCGCCAACCTCCGCAACGATTCGGAAATCGGGGCCAAGGTGGACGTCAAACCGGATCGCTGCTTCGTGGGCTGGGACGCCTACAAGCAGGTGCTGGCGACGGACGTGGACGTGGTGATCCTGACGACGCCGCCGCACTTCCGGCCGCTGCACATCAAGGCGGCCGTCGAGGCCAAGAAGCACATCTTCTGTGAGAAGCCCGTGGCCGTGGACGCCCCCGGCGTGCAGTCGGTCGTCGCGTCCTGCCGCGAGTCCAAGAAGAACGGCAAGGCCGTCGTCTCCGGCCTGTGCTACCGCTACCAGCACGCCAAGCGCGAGGTCATGCAAAAGGTCCACGAGGGCGCCGTCGGCGACATTCGCGCCCTGCATTGTACGTACAACACCGGCTTCCTCTGGAGCCATCCGCGCCAGAAGGGCTGGAGCGACATGGAGTGGCAGCTGCGCAACTGGCTCTACTTCACCTGGCTGTCCGGTGATCACAACGTCGAGCAGCACATCCACAGCCTGGACAAGATGATGTGGGCGATGAAGGACGTGCCGCCGAAGAAGTGCGTCGGCACGGGGGGCCGGCAGGTGCGCACGGACCCCGCGTTCGGCAACATTTTCGACCACCACAGCGTCGTCTACGAGTGGGACGACGGCCTCAAGCTGTTCGCCTACTGCCGGCAGCAGGACGGCTGCGCCGCGGAGGTGTCCGACTTCGTGATCGGCACGAAGGGCACGGCCGAGATCATGAAGCACCAGATCACCGGCGAGAACCCCTGGAAGAGCAAGATCGATCCGCGGCAGGACGACATGTACCAGAACGAACACAACGAGCTGTTCGCGTCGATCCGCAAGGGGGAACCAATCAACAACGGCGACTACATGACGCAAAGCACGCTTATGGCGATCATGGGCCGCATGTCCACCTACACGGGGCAGGTCATCACCTGGGAAATGGCCATGCACTCCAAGGAGGACCTGACGCCTCCGAAGTACGAGTTCGGCGATATCCCGACGCCGCCGGTGGCGCATCCGGGGGTGACGAAGTTCGTGTGACCGTTCCGTCGCCGCCGTGCGGTTAGCCGCGACGCGGAGCGGAGCGCTTGCCCCCAGCGCTCCGCGTCGCGTCGCGGCTAACCGGTTTTGGCATCTCCCGCTCCGAACCGAGGACACCCCGCCTTGCTCGCCATCGAAAACGTCCCCATCGAGGACACGTTCGCCGAAGCCTTCCCGATGACGGCCGCCCGGCTGATCGTCACGGCGGAGACGCCGGACTGGGTCCGCACCGCCGCCCAGGTGACGACCGGCTACGCCTCCTCCGTCATCGGCTGCGACGCCGAGGCCGGCGTCGAACTCGCGCTCGGCCCCGACGAGACGCCGGACGGCCGGCCCGGCGTCAGCCTGCTGCTGTTCGCGTTCAGCCGCGACGCGCTGCAAAAGGCCGTCGTCAACCGCGTCGGCCAGTGCGTCCTCACCTGCCCGACCACCGCCTGCTACAACGGCCTGCCGGTCGTCAAGGAAAAAGCGATCCGCATTGGCGGCAATCTGCGCTTCTTCGGCGACGGCTTCCAGTTCAGCAAGAAGCTGGAGGGCCGCCGCTTCTGGCGGCTGCCGGTGATGGACGGTGAGTTCACCTGCGAGGATTTCTTCGGCACGATCAAGGGCGTGGCCGGCGGCAACTTCCTTGTCGTCGGCGCCAGCCAGTCCGCGGCCCTGGCGGCGGCGGCGGCGGCCGTCGCGGCCATCCGCGAACTTCCCGGCGTGATTCTGCCGTTTCCCGGCGGCGTCGTCCGCAGCGGCAGCAAGGTCGGCAGCAAGTACAAGAAGCTGCGGGCCAGCACCAACGACGCCTACTGCCCGACGCTGCGCGGTCTGGTGAAGACCGCTCTGCCAGCGGAGGCCAACGCGGTTTACGAGATCGTCATCGACGGCGTGGACCTGGCGAGCGTGGAGAACGCCACCCGCATCGGCGTGCGGGCGGCGTGCCGGCCCGGCGTCCTGCGCATCACCGCCGGAAACTACGGCGGCAAGCTGGGGCCGTTCCATCTGCACCTGCACAAGCTGCTGGCGTCCGATGCGACATGAACGTCAGCTGGCCGTCTCGGTCCCGACCACGCCGGTCTGGCCCATAAGATAGCCGCGAAGGTCGCAGTAAATCTGCGTGCAGAGCCGGCGCCAGGCCGGGTCGCCGAACAGGGCCGGGCTGGGAGGACGCAGGACGACCGTGATGTGCAGCTGGCTGACGCGGGAGTCGTCCGGCCGTTCCAGCTGCAGTTCCATTTCGATCTTGCGCGGCGCCCGGCCGATGCCCAGCCAGGAGAGCGAGCCGCGCTGCGGCGCCTCATAGACGCTGCCCTTGCCGCCCAACCGGACGCGGATGCGGCCCGGCACGCTCTCGACGACCTCGCCGCCCACGTCCTGGATGAATCCGCGCAGCTTGTACGATGCGATCGCCTCCGGCATCCACGCCTCCAGGTGATGGACCGTCGCCAGCGGGTCGCAGCCGTCCGTCGGGGTGGGCGGCGGGGGCGGCGGAACCGAAGCAGCGGTGGCGGGGGTCGGCGCATGGCGCCGTGTCGGCGGGTAGGTGGCGTCGGGCCGCATTCTCGGGGCGGCCGCGCCAGGCTCGCCCTGGAAGGCGCCCTCCACGGCGGTCAGGCAGGCCTCGAAGCGCTCGGCCAGTTCCCGCGCCGCTGGGCCGGTCGGCGGGGTCCTTGGCCAGGCACCACTGCACCACTTCCTCGACCTCGGGCGGCGCCAGGCGGCCCGCCCCCGAAAGCGCGAAGGCCGGCGGTGGCTCGACCGCGTGGGCCAGCAGCACATCCATCGTCGATTTGCCGGCGAACGGCAGCTGCCCGGTCAGCAGCTCGTACAGGATCACGCCGACGCTGTAGAGGTCGCCGCGGTGGTCCATGTCGTCGCCGCGGGCTTGCTCGGGGCACATGTAGCCGGGCGTGCCGACCGCGAAGTCGGTGTTGCTCACCGCCGACAGCCGCATGTTCGTCTGGCTCTCGTTCCCCACCAGCTTGGCCAGGCCGAAATCCATGACTTTGAGGATTTCATAAGGCGTATTCGGATCCACGATCATCAAGTTGGCCGGCTTGAGGTCGCGGTGGATGATCGATTCGGCGTGGGCGACTTGCAGCACCTCGCACAGCATCCGCAGCAGCCGGGCGACGCGGGCCGGCGCCAGACGGCCGGAGTCGGCCAGCAGGTTGTCGAGCGTCACGCCCTTGATGTACTCCATGACGATGCACGGCCCCTGCGGGTCGCTGAGCGAAGCGTCGTAGAGGGTGACGGCGTAGGGGTGCTGGAAGCGGGCCATCGCCAGCGTTTCGCGGGTGAAGCGCTCGCGGAACTTGGGGTCGGCCGCAATGTGGTCGTGCATGACCTTGACGACGACTTGCCGGCCGAGGTCGAGCTGCTTGGCAAGGTAGACGCGGCCCATGCCGCCTTCGCCCAGCAGACGAATCGCCTCGTACCGACCTAGAAAGACGCGACCCACCATGGAGCGTATCCATCCCGGTCAAGAGAGCGGAATTGATGTCCGCCTCAAGTGTAGGTCGCAATCGGGTAACGTGCGGCCGAAAACAGTGAGAAGTGAGGAGTGAGGAGTGAGGAGTGAGGAGAGGGCGACGACGATTGATCTTCTCTCCTCACTCCTCACTCCTCACTGCATTACACGCACCCGCCGCCCCTCGATGCGCAGCCGGCCCTCGGCGAACAGCCGCACCGCCTCGGGATAGACCTCGCATTCTTGTGCAAACACTCGTTCCGCCAGAGTTTCCGGGGTGTCGTCCTCATGGACGGGCACGGCCCGCTGCGCCACGATGGGACCGTGATCGTATTCGTCGTCCACGAAATGGACCGTGCAGCCGCTCACCTTGACGCCGGCCGCCAGCGCCGCCTCGTGGACGTGGCGGCCGTGAAAGCCCTTGCCGCAAAAGGAGGGGATCAGCGATGGATGAATGTTCAGGATGCGACCGCGATAGTCTTCGGGAATGCTTAACAGCTGCAAAAAGCCGCCAAGGCAGACCAAATCCGCGCCGGCGCGGCGGACGTGATCGAAGGTGCGACGACTGAACTCCTGGCGCGACGGACAACCCCGCCGCTCGACGACCGCCGTGGGAACGCCCGCCTGCTCGGCGCGGACCAGGCCGAACGCCTCCGGGTTGCTGGAAACGACCAGGACCACGCGCGCCGGCATTCGGTTGTCGGCAGCGTGGTCCAGCAGGTTTTGCAAGGTCGTGCCGCCGCCGCTGAGGAGGACGGCGAGGCGGAGCGGTTGGTTCATGGTCGGCCCTTTCGATCGGCGCCCCAAGGCGGCTCGGATAGCCGCCCGCCCTGCCAGGATAGGAGAGCGGGCGCCGATGCGAAAGGGCCAGTTCGGCGGCCACGCAGCGTCATGGGCCCGGAGGGCCGTTCGTCGAACCAGGTGGGGGTGTGGGACCGCCCGTGCCGCTCGGCCCCGGAAATGGCGTCGTGGTACTGCCCGGCGGTTGGCCAACCGGCGGAGGGCCGCTACGACCGCCCGGGCCAGGGAACCCTGGACCAGTCCCACCCGGACCCGGGAACGGCGTCGCACCGGGCGGTCCTCCGCCCGGCATCGGGCCGCCCGCCGGAGGACCGCTAATCCCGCCCCGCATGATGCCAAACGAACCGCCCATCCCCGGCGCCATCCCCGCCGGCCCCATCATGCCGGGCCTCGCCCTGACCTTACCCTGGATCAGTCCGATGAATTCGCCGATGGCGTCCTGCGCGTCCGGCGTCGTCGTAATGACGAGGGTTTCGCCGTCCACCTTGGTTTCGAGGATGGACGCCTTGACGTTGTCTTTCAGGAAGGCGGCCAACGCCTCGGCCGTCGCGGGCTTGAGCTTGTAGGAAACGCGCGTCAGAGTGATGACCTCGGCGGGGGCTTCACTCGCCGCCGGGGGAGTCGCCTGCGCGGTCCTCGGATCTGATCTCCGTATTGCCGACAAGAAGTCGATGGCATTTTCCGCCTGCGTCTGGCCGCGAGCTCCTGGATCTCCTTCAGCAACTGCTCGACCTTCTTCTCCAGGTCCCGGATTTTCCTCTCCCGTTCGGCGTCGGCAGGGGGAGCGGCAGTCGGATCGCTTGGGGGAACGGCGATGGTTCCGGCCCCGGGTGGTAGGCCGCCCCCAAAGGGATTCGATCCCGGCGGAGGCGTCGCAACCGGCGCCCCGGCCGGCGGCAGAGCTGCCGGCGTTGTGGGGTCGCCGCCCAGCGTCCACGCCGGCAACGCCAGCAGGCCCAGCACGCCCACGCCTGCCATTCCGGCCCACGACAACCGGCGCGTCGCCGGTGCCCGCATAATCATGACCAGTCTCCTTTCGAGATCGCGACGGCCGCCCGCCGCCCCAAGGGCGGGGACGGCGGCCGTCGAAGCCAACCGCTGTGAGACTTCCAGCAACGCCTCGGCATAGGCCCGCCGTGCGTCGGGCGCCGTCCCGACGACCCGGGCGTCGCACGCCAGCTCGGCCTCCTGCGTCAGCCTCCGCCGCACCCACCAGAGCAGGGGGTGCCACCACCATACGCAGCCCGCCGCCAGCAGCAGCCAGCCGACCCAGTGGTCGCGGCGCCGCAGGTGCGCCAGCTCATGGATCAGCACCGCCCGCCGGCCTTCCACCGACAGCCGATCTTCCAGGCCCAGCGGCCAAATCAGCCGCGGCGCCCCGAAGCCCCAGACCATCGGCGACGCCACGCCCGGAAGCACGACCAGCCGCGGCGGTTGCAGATTCATCGAATCGGCGAGTTCGCGGACCAGGATCGTCAGCCATTCCGAGGCCGGCAGTCCGCACGCCAGCCGGCGGCGCCAGTGGATGATGCGCATCCCGTTCCGCAGGGCGAAGAACGCGCCGCCTGCGAACCAGACCCACGCCGGCGCCGGCGCCAGCCAATTCCAGGAAAATGACGGCGCGGCCGATGGGTCCACCGCAGGCGGCGACGAGGAGGGAGTCCCGGCCGATGCAGCGGACTCCGCGCCCTGGTCGGCGGGCGCTCGATCCGCGATCGGCTCCTGGTCCACAATGACGATGGTGCGCGTCTCCGGCGCCACGCGGCCCGCCGCCGCTGGGGGCGGGACGGCCGACGACCCGAACACGGGCAGCGTCCACGGCCAGCAGACGACGGGCGGGGTCAGCAATTTGATCAGCACGACCAGCCAAAGCAGGTGCCGTGCCGCGGGGCTGAGGCGGAGCCATCGGCACGCCGCCGCCGCGACCAGCGCCATCGCCGCCGTGACGGCCGTATGGACGATCAGCCACTGGAACATGGCTCGCGCCTTCACCTGAACAGGGCGGTATAATCTCTGAGAATCCGGGCGTATGGTTGCGTCATCGCGGCCGGCGGCCGGGCGGATCCAGCCGGTCGAGCAGTCGCCGCAGCTGTTGCACGTCGTCGCTGGTCAGGCGGCCGTCCTCCACCAGCGCCAGGAGCAACGGCGAGGCGGTTCCACCGCAGAGCTGGTCGGCCAGGTCGCGCAGCCGTCGGCTGACCAGTCCCTCGCGCGACACGGCCGCCCGGAAGACGTGAGCCGGGCCGCCCCGGTCGCAGGCGACGTAGCCCTTGGCCTCCAGACGCTGCAGCAGCGTCTGCACCGTGGTGTACGCCCACCGCCGGCCGCGGCGCTGCAGCGCGGCGTTGACCGCGCGCACCGTACACGCGCCGACTTCCCACAGCGTTTTCAGCACTTCCAGCTCGGACTCGCTGACCGGCGCCTGCCGTTCGTCCACGTCCGCGCCCCTCCTTGCCTTCGGCTCCTGCAACCTGTGCAACGATCCTACTACAATCTGTAGGAGCGCATCAAGCGCTTTCGGTCATTTTTCCCGCCGACGAAAATCGCGCGCCGCCGCTCGTATAATCTCCGCAGTAAGCCCGCAGGCGCGTCTATTCAGGATATTCAGGAGAGATGATGCGCACGAATGCGATTTTGCTGATCGACCTGGAGAACTTCTTCCTGGGCCGCGAGGAGAACATCGGCGGAACGCCGGCGCCGCACATCTATTCCTTCAAGGAAGACCTGGAAAAGCTGTTCAATTTCGCGGTGGATTTGGCCGGCGAGCGGCGGCTGGTGGTGCGGCGGGCCTACGCCAACTTCAACGTCTGGCGAATGACCAAGGAGGGCGGGCCGAAGGAGTACTACTTGCAGCAGCTGCCGAACCTGCTGATGGACAAGGGCATCGAGCCGGTGCAGGTGTTCCGCTTCCCCGGCGGCGGCAACAAGAACGCCAGCGACATGCGGCTGGCGATGGACGCGACGGCCCTGCTCAACGACCAGGCCGGCGTGGACTTTTTCCTCCTCGTCACCGGCGACGCCGACTTCATCCCGCTGGTGCTGGAGCTGAAGCGGCGCGGCGCCGAGGTGGCCGTCATCGGCGTCATGTGGCACACCAAGGCGGTCTTCCAGCGCTACTGCGACCGCTTCGAGTACTTCGAGGACCTGGTTGCGGCGCAGGAGATCGAGGCCGACAGCGTGGCCGACCTGGCCCAGGTGCGCGACGCGCTGCACGCCCTGCTGGCCCGGTCGCAGCCGATTAAATTCGCCGCGGTCAAGCCGCTGCTGGGCCGATCGCTCAACCGCACCTTCGACCCAACGCGCTTCGACTGCCTGGACACCGGCGACTTCCTGCGCCGCTACGGCGGCGAGCTGGGCGTCGCAGTCAGCAAGGGCGAACACGACTGGGAGATCACTTTGCCGGGCGCGGCGGCTGCCCCGCCCGGCGAGGCCGCCGCGCCGTCCGAGGCCCCGCCGTCGGCCGCCCCGACCGTCGCCCTCTTCACTCCGTCGCCGACCCCGTTCGCCGGCCTGACCGACTACCGGGAGCTGCTGGAGCGCGGCACCCCGCGCGTTTATCTGGTGCCGTTCGCCCAGTGGCACGCGATCACGGAGCGCCTGTTCCGCGAGGCCTCCGGCCAGGGCGAGGAGCGGCCGGTCATATACTATTACGACCTGTTGCGGAGCCTGACGGCGGCGTGCGAGCAGGAAGGGATGCTGGACGCGGAGCGGCGGGTCAAGGCGGTGACGTTCCAGGTGTTCAAGGCCGGCTGCCTGCTGTGCGCCGACGCGGCGCCGGGTTCGAACCCGCGCGACTTCAACTGGGCGCGGCCGGCCCGGCTGGACCCGGGCGTGGCCAGCGCCGACGAATTGCGGCGGCGCACCCATGAGTTCATCGTGCGCCTGCTGCTGGACCGCTTGCAGGAGCGCGGCTGGCCGCGCCAGATCGACGCCGGCCGGCTGGCGGAACTGCTGTTCGGCCCCGGTCCCACGGCGGAGCAGATCCAGGGGCTGCAAGCGATGGCGGACAGCGCCGAGGCCGGCGAGCGGGGGGCGTCAGCCCCATAGGCATCAACTTAGGGTAAAGCGGAGGGAACTCCTTTGTTAGCATGGGGTTGACCATAACACCGTGCCAACGGGAAGGAGTCCCCTCCATGATCCGTACTGTAACGCTGTGTGCGGCCGCTTTGCAAAGCCTTTTGTTCGCCAAGGCCGAGGCGGCGGCCCAAGCCGTGGGCCTGGTGCAACGCCGCCGCCGCCTCAGCGGGGCGCAATGGGTGCAGACGCTCGTGTTCGGCTGGATGCGTCAACCCGACGCTACCCTGGAGGACCTGACCGACGAGGCGGCGCGGCTGGGGGCGGCCATCACGCCGCAGGGGCTGGACGCCTGGTTCGTCCCGGAGGCGGCCGAGTGCCTTAAGTGCTTGGCCGCGGAAGCGGTCGGCGTGCTGCTGGAGACGACGGCGGCGGCCATCCCGTTGCTGCGACGCTTCCGCCGCGTGTCGGTGGAGGACTGCACGGTGGTGGCCTTGCCGGCCTGCCTGGCGGAGGCCTACCCCGGCTGCGGCGGCAACGACGCGGAGGGCCGCGACCAAGCGGCCCTGAAGATGTACGTGCGCATGGACCTTACGGACGGGGCCGTGACCGACCTGGCCTTCCAGCCGGGCAAGCAGCCGGACGTGGCGGCGGGTCAAGAGGCGGCGCCGTTGCCGGCCGGCTCGCTGCGGCTGAAGGATTTGGGCTTCTTCGACCTGGACATGGCGGCCCGGGACAGCCGGGCCGGGGTGCATTGGGTCAGCCGGCTGCCCAGCGGCGTGACGCTGCGGGAAGGCGACCGGCCGGCCGAGTCGATCGCGGCGTTCCTGCAACGGCAGGTTGAGGACGCGGTGGACGTGGGGGTGCGCGTGGGCCAGGAGAGGCCGTTGACGTGCCGGCTGATGGCGGTGCGTTGCCCCGAGGCGGTGCGGCAAAAGCGGCTGCGGAAGCTGGGCCAACGGGCCCGCAAGAAGGGGCGGCCGGTGAGGCACCCGCCAGCGCGAGTTGTGCGGCTGGACGGTGCTGATCACCGACCTGGCGGCAGGAGAACTGACGTTCGACGAGGCCTGGGTGCTGTACCGGGCGCGTTGGCAGATCGAGTTGTTGTTCAAGCTGTGGAAGGGCCGGGGCGGGCTGGCGCGGTCGCGAGGGCGGCGGGGCGACCGGGTGCTGTGCGAGGTGCTGGCCAAGCTGGTGGCGATGCTGGTACAACACTGGTTGCTGCTGACGGCGGGCCCGTGGCTGGACGGGCGGGCGGCGACGCGCAAGGTGCGTCGGCTGCGTCGGCTGCTCACGGAGTTGGTTGAGGCCTTGGGCGAAACGCGCGGCGTTGGAGGCCGTGCTGCGCAGGATCGGGGAGGAATTGCATCGCCTTCGTCCTCGCAACCGGCGTAAGAAAAAGCCGGGGACCATCGAGCTACTGAACGAACCGGGGCGAGCGAGGTTAGGCGTAAGTTGATGCCTATGGGGCGTCAGCCCCCTGACTCCGCATCCTGGCGGCGACCGCAGGAAGAATCAGGGGGCTGACGCCCCCCGCTCGCCGGCGCCGACCTCCGTTCACTTCGCGATCGTCACCTCATAGCGCACGTTGTAGGCGGCTTCCTTCTCCCGGCCGACCGGCGGTGTGCCGTGCAGGGTCGCAGTGTCGCCGTCCAGCTGATACGCGAACGGCTTGCCGGTGATCGGGTCCACAGGCAGCGGCAGTTTCACGCCGTCGAGTTTGGCGGGGAGTTTGCCTCCGTTCTCGGCCGCGTAGATGCGCAGCGCCTCGACGCAGCGGAGCAGGGCGAGCCGCTGGTCGAGCCGCGCCGTCGCCTGTCGTACCTTGATGAGGGCCGGCCACCACAGGAAGAGATGCTCGCCCTTATTGAGATCCTCGTCGCCGGCCGCCAGGGTCTTCTCCGCTTCCCAGTAAGGCACCGCCGTCATCGTCAACACCTCGTCGCGATGGATCTCATAATCGAGCTTCTCGTCGAGCAGGATCACCTGCGGAGCCGGGAACTGCTTGACGTTCTCCTCGGCCAGACCCGACTCGACCAGGCGCTTGCGGGCCGCGCGGACCCGGTCCTCGTCCTTCGCGCGGGCGGCCACCCAGTCGGCCACGTCGCCCTTGATCGCGCCAGGCGACGAGTTCTCCTTGTCCGCCGCCATCAAGTCGCGGATCGGGTCCAGGAACTGCTTCAACTGGGCGTCGCTCATCGGTGCCTTCTCGTCCAGCAGGCGAAACTCGACATTGGCCCAGTCCCGTTCGCCCAGCCGCCCCGCGCGGAGGTCGATGAACGGTGCGGGCAGGTCGGTCAGCGCCCAGTACAGGTTCGGGCAGCCCGGCTGCTGGATCATCTCCTCGAGCGGGCCGACGGCCATGGACGCGACGGCGACGCCGACCAGTTCGCCGATGAACGTCGGGTGTTCGCCCAGGTGGCGCGACATTGCGAACATCGTCTTGGCGGTGACCAGGGCGTCGTCGAAGCGCCGTTCGGCGACCTCGGCCCGGAATCGTACTCTGAGAGCCGCCGCCAACTTGCGCATCTGCTGGACCTCTGGAAGAAGCGTGTAAAAGCCGTCGCGGCGCAACTTCAGGAGAATCTGCCAGTCGGGCTTGTCCAGGCGGGCGGCGTAGTCCGCCTGGCGCAGACCGGCGCCGCCGTAGTCGTGGAGTTCCTTGAGGGGCAACTCCTTGAGCGGCGCCGTCTGCCACTTCTCGCGGTTCTCCACTTCGGTCTTGCCGTAGTAGAAGCTGTTCTGCTCCATGAAGCAGATGAGATATCCCTGAACGGGGTTGCCAGGGTTCATCTCGCGCATTTCGGGCAAGAGCTGATAGCGCAGGGCCGGCGTCGGGGCCGCCTGCGGCGTCACGGTCAGTTGGACGATGGTTTGCGTCGGCGCGTCGTCGGCGCGGGCGGCGCAGGGCAGCAGGATCAGCAGGGCGCAGACCGGGAGCGTTCGAGCCATGAGGCTCCTCCTTGCAAAGGGGAAAGATGGAGAAACAGGTCAGTTGATGAGCGCCGCCTGGACCGACGAGGCCCGCAGCGGCGGGTCGTCCGGAACGTAGGAGTCGGAAGCAGCGGGAGGCGGCAGGTCGTCCGCGTCGTTCAGCAGGCGCCGGTTCATGGCCCAGGAGCCGGGGTCCGCGGGCGGCTGGACCGCGACGGGCGGCGCGGGGGCGAAA
>CAWGKE010000002.1:0-755954 GCA_963823075.1 uncultured Planctomycetaceae bacterium | reverse complement strand
GCGATCATCGGCATCGGCTGCCTCTTCCCCAAGGCGGACGGCCTCGGCGCGTACTGGGCCAACATCAAGAACCGCGTCGATTGCATCACCGACGTGCCGCCCACCCACTGGCGGCCGGAAGACTACCTCGATCCTGATCCGAAGGCGCCGGATCGCGTCTACGCCGCTCGCGGCGGTTTCCTCGATCCGGTCGCGTTCAATCCGGCCGCCTATGGAATCGCGCCGAGCAACCTCGAAGCCACCGACACGTCGCAGCTCCTCGGCCTCGTCGCCACGCAGCAAGCCCTCGAAGACGCCGGGTACGCCGTCCATAGTGGGCCAACCGCTCCGCGGTTGGCCGATGACTCGCGGAGCGAGTCGCCCACCATGGGCGCCGGCCCCGGCAAGCCGCTCGACCGCCGCCGCGTCAGCGTCCTTCTCGGCGTCACCGGCACGCTGGAACTCGTCATCCCTCTGGGAGCGCGGCTGGGACACCCCATATGGCGGAGGGCGCTCAAAGAGGCTGGCGTCGCGCCGGACGTGGCGGAAGACGTGGTGCAGCGCATCGCCGATTCCTACGTCGGCTGGCAGGAGAACTCGTTCCCCGGCCTGCTCGGTAACGTCGTGGCCGGCCGCATTGCGAACCGCTTCGACCTCGGCGGCGCCAATTGCGTCGTGGACGCCGCCTGCGCCAGCTCGCTCGGGGCGCTGCACCTGGCCGCGATGGAGCTGGAGACGCGGCGGGCCGACGTGGTCGTCACGGGCGGCATCGACACGTTCAACGATGTTTTCATGTACATGTGTTTCAGCAAGACGCCGGCTTTGTCGCCGACCGGGAGCGCCCGGCCGTTCGACGCGGCCGCCGACGGCACGATCCTCGGCGAAGGCCTGGGCGTGCTGGTGCTGAAGCGGATGGACGACGCCCGCCGCGACGGCGACCGGGTTTACGCGGTGGTCCGCGGCGTCGGCGCCTCCAGCGACGGCAAGGGCAACGCCGTCTACGCTCCCAAAACGACTGGTCAGGTCGAGGCGCTGCGCAACGCCTGCCGCACCGCCGGCGTGACGCCCGACACCATCGAACTGGTGGAGGCGCACGGCACCGGGACGCGCGTCGGCGACGCGGTCGAGGCGGCCGCGCTGACGGAGGTGTACCGGGAAACCGGCCGCGAGGGGACGTGGTGCGCCTTGGGATCGGTGAAGTCGCAAATCGGCCACACCAAGGCGGCGGCGGGGGCGGCGGGCCTCATCAAGGCGGCGCTGGCCCTGCATCACAAGGTGCTGCCGCCGACGATCAAGGTGGACCGGCCGCTCGACGCCCTGCAACCGGGAGCGACGCCGTTCTACGTCAACGCGGAGAAGCGGCCGTGGCTGTCGTCGGCGGACCACCCGCGCCGGGCCGGCGTCAGCGCCTTCGGCTTCGGCGGCAGCAATTTCCACTGCGTCCTCGAAGAGGCGGAAGCGGACAAAACGGAGGTCGATTGGGACGGCGACGTGCAGCTGATCGCGTTCGGCGCCGACGACCCCGCCGCCCTCGACGCCCAGCTGGCCGCGTGGCCGGTCGATTTGCCGTGGGACGAGCTGCGCGTCCGCGCCGCCGAGACGCGCGCCGCCTGGCGGGCGGACGCGGCTTGCCGGCTGGTGCTGCCGGTCGAGCGCGGCCGCACGGACGTTGCGAAGGCGATCTCCGTCGCACGCGCCCTGCTGGGCAAGCACGCCGACCGGAAATCGTGGCGCGGCCCGGACGGCGCCTGCTACGGTTCGGGCGCCCCGGCCGGCCCGCTGGCCGTGCTGTTCCCCGGACAGGGGACGCAGTACCCGGGGATGATGCGCGACCTGACCTGTACGTTCCCGGAGGCGCTGCAATCTTTGGCGGACGCGGATCATGACCGGCGCTTGTGCGACCTGATTTATCCGCTGAGCGCCTTCACGCCGGAGGAGCGGTCTGCCAACGAGGCCGCTCTGCGCGCCACCGACGCGGCGCAGCCGGCTCTGGGCGCTGTGAGCCTGGGCGCGTGGCGCGTGCTGGAGTCGTTCGGCGTCCGCGCCGACGCCTTCGCCGGCCACAGCTACGGCGAGCTGGTCGCCCTCTGCGCCGCCGGGCGGATCAGCCCGGCGGACTTGCATGCTCTGTCGCGGGCGCGTGGCCGTCTAATGGCGTCGCCGGCCGGCGGCGAACCCGGCGGAATGCTCGCGGTCCATGCTTCGACCGAATCCATCACGCAGGTTCTTACAGAAGAGAAAATCGACCTGGTACTGGCAAACAAGAACGCTCCGCAACAGACGGTGCTTTCCGGGCCGGCCGCGGCCGTGGATCGGGCGGACGCCGCGTTCCAGGCGCGGCAGGTGCGTGCGACGCGCCTGTCCGTGGCGGCGGCGTTCCACAGCTCACAGGTCGCTGCCGCCGAGCCGGCGTTCCGGGCGACGCTGGAAACGACCGAAGTCCGTCCCGCCGCCGTCCCCGTTTACGCCAACACCACGGCGGCGCCGTACCCGGACGACGCCGGCCAGGCCCGCGATCTCCTGGCCGGTCAGCTGGCGCGGCCGGTCGAATGGGTGGCCGAGATCCAGAACCTGTTCCGCGCCGGCGTGCGCACCTTCCTGGAAGTCGGGCCGGGCGCCCGCCTGGCCGGGCTGGTCAGCGCGATCCTGAGCGGCCTGGAGCATGAAGCGCTGGCGCTGGACGCCTCGAACGGTCAGCGTTCCGGCCTGTTCGATCTGGCGTGCTGCCTGGCCTGCCTGGCGGTGTTGGGTTATGGCGTCAATCTGAAGGCGTGGGACGGCGGCGGTCCGCCGTCGCGCCCGCAACCCGACGGCAAGCATACGCTGCTCGTGCCGATCGGCGGCGCCAACTACGTCAAGCCCAAACCGGATCGTCCGCCTCTCCAAAAGCGGTCTCCTCCGGTGCGCTCGGAAGCGGCGCCTGCCGCGGCCGAGCATCGCCCGCTCACGAACGGAAGCCATTTATCCACGATGAACGGTCCTCAAACTTTTGATAAGCCCCCCTCTCCGGGCGCTGACGCGACCCGGCTCGCCGGGACTCCGGGCGCCCTTCAGCAAGCGCTGCGCGAGACGCGCGAGAGTCTCAGCGCCTTGCAGAAAATGCAGGAGCAGACGGCCCAGCTGCACCGGCAGTTTCTGGAAGGCCAGGAGACGGCGCACCGCACTGTTCACCTCTTAGTCGAGCAGCATCAGCGTTATCTCCAGGCCTCGCTGGGTCAGGCCCCGCCGCCCGCCGCGCCCGTCCTGCCGCCGCCAGCCGCCGTCATGCCGGCGCCCGTGGCCGTTCCGGCGCCCGCGCCGGTCGTGGCGCCGCCCGTCCCGGCGGCCGTCTCTGATAATGGGCAAGTAGGGCGGGTGCTATTGGAGGTGGTGTCGGAGAAGACGGGCTATCCGGCGGAGATGCTGGATCTCGATATGGCGCTGGACGCCGACCTGGGCATCGACTCCATCAAGCGCGTGGAGATCCTGTCGGCGTTGCAGGAGCGCCTGCCGGACGCGCCGGCGGTCAAGCCCGAACACCTTGGTACGCTCCACAGCCTCCGCCAGATCGCCGCGTTTCTGGCGGGAGGGGAAGCAGCAACGGCGAGCGGGGGGCGTCAGCCCCGTGATGACGCAATGCCGACAACGACGGAAGGCAATCCTCAGGGGGCTGACGCCCCTCGCTCGCCGGGCGGCGTGGAGACGGTCGCCGCGGTGCTATTGGAGGTGGTGGCGGAGAAGACGGGCTATCCGGCGGAGATGCTGGATCTCGATATGGCGCTGGACGCCGACCTGGGCATCGACTCCATCAAGCGCGTGGAGATCCTGTCGGCGTTGCAGGAGCGCCTGCCGGACGCGCCGGCGGTCAAGCCCGAACACCTTGGTACGCTCCACAGCCTCCGCCAGATCGCCGCGTTTCTGGCGGGAGGGGAAACAGCAACGGCGAGCGGGGGGCGTCAGCCCCGTGATGACGCAATGCTGTCACCGACGGAAAGCAATCATCAGAGGGCTGACGCCTTCCGCTCGCCGGCCGTGGCGCTGGAACGCCGGGTGGTATGCGCCGTTCCTCTCGAACAGGGGCGCCGCCGCGGCCCGGTGCGCCTCGCGCCAGGCGCCGAAATCTGGATCACTTCTGACGACGCCGACCTCGCCGGCCGGTTGGGGGAACGCCTGCGTCGCAGCGGATTCCGGACCCGCCTGGCCCCGGCCGCCGCCCTGCGCGCCATGGAACCGCTGGCCGCATTGGGCGGGTTGATCCTGCTGGCGCCCGACGTCCAACCTGACGACGGTTGGCTAAAGGAGGCTCTGTTCGGCGCCCAGCGCGTCGCCGGCGCGTTCGCCGCGCCGGCAGCGACGGCGGGGCGGTCTTCGTCACCGTCTCGCGGATGGACGGCGCCTTCGGTTTCGGCGACCTCGACCCGCGGCGCGATCCGGTGGACGGCGGCCTGGCGGGGCTTGCGAAGACCGCCGGCTGGGAATGGACGGAAGTGCAATGCAAGGCGATCGACCTCGGCCGCGACTGGGCCAATGCGGACCAGGCGGCCGAGGCGCTGGCGGCGGAACTGCTCCTGGCCGGCCCGGCCGAAATCGGCCTGTCCCGCTCGGGACCGCGCACCCTCGACACCGTTGAGCGACCGCTGATCTCCGCGAACGGCAGCCTGCGGTTCGGCCCTGGCGATGTGATTGTGGCGACGGGCGGCGCCGCGGCGTCACCGCCGAGGCGGCCGTCGCCCTGGCGCGGGCCTATCGGCCGACGCTGGTGCTGCTCGGCCGCAGCCCGGCGCCCGAACCGGAGCCGGACTGGCTGGCGCCGCTGAGGGCGGAGGCCGAAATCAAGCGGGCGCTGGGCACGCACCTCAATGGGGACGCTACACCCCGCGTCGTCGGCGAGCACTACCGCCGGCTCACGGCCCAGCGCGAGACGCGGCGCACCCTAGAACGCATCACGGCGGCCGGCGGACGAGCGGTGTATGTCTCGGTGGACGTGCGCGACGCCGCGGCTACGGCCGACGTGCTGCGCCGGATTCGTTCCGAGCGTGGCCCGGTGCGCGGCGTCGTCCACGGCGCCGGCGTGCTGGCCGACGCTCTTATCGCGGACAAAACAGAGGAGCAATTTGACCGCGTCTACGGGACCAAGGTCGCCGGGCTGCGCAACGTCCTGGCGGCGCTTGCGCCGAACGAATTGCGGGCGCTCGTGCTGTTCTCGTCGTCCACGGGCCGGTTCGGCCGGACGGGGCAGGTCGATTACGCGATCGCCAATGAGGTATTGAACAAGACCGCCCAGCGTTACGCCCACTTGCTGCCGCGCTGCCGCGTCGTCTCCGTCAACTGGGGGCCGTGGGACGGCGGCATGGTGACGCCGGCGCTGAAGAAGCTCTTCAATGAGGAGGGCGTCGGCCTGATTAGCCTCGAAACGGGGGCGCAATATCTGGTTCGGGAGCTGGGACAGTCGGCGGACCCGGCCGTCGAGGTCGTGGCGCTGGCGCCCGGTAGGCCGCTCGCACTGCGAGCGGCCGGCCAGTCGCCTGCCATGCCGGCGCCGCGCGGCCTGGCGACGGCGTTTGAGCGCGTACTGGACGTGGCCGAACATCCCGTGCTGGAGTCGCACGTGCTGGACGGCCGGCCGGTGCTGCCGCTGGCGCTGACGCTGGAATGGCTGGCCCACGGCGCCCTGCACGAGAACCCCGGCCTGACCTTCCACGGCTGCGACGATCTGCGCGTGCTGCACGGCGTCGTCCTCGAAGGCCCGCCGCCGACCTTGCGCGTCCTGGCCGGGAAAGCGGTCAAGAAGGACGGCTTTTATCGCACGCTCGTCGAGCTGCGCGGCGTGCGCGGCGACGACCGGGAGGTGCTGCACGTGCGGGCCGAGGTCGCGCTGGCGGTGGACCTGCCGCCGGCCCCCCCGGCGCGGCCCGCAGCGGCGCAGCCCCTGCACGCCTTCACGCCGGAGGAGATCTATCGCCGCGTGCTGTTCCACGGGCCGGACATGCAGGGGATCGAATGCGTCGAGGCCTGCGACGACCGCGGCATTACGGCCCGGTTGCGGCCGGCGCCGGCCCCGTCCGAGTGGCTGCGGCGGCCGCTGCGCCAGAAGTGGATCGCCGATCCGCTCGTCCTCGACGGCGCCTTCCAGACGATGATTCTGTGGAGCTTCGCCCGCAGCGGCGCGGCCGGTCTGCCGTGTTACGTCGCCCGCTACCGCCAGTACCGCGGGGCCTTCCCCGCCGACGGCGCCCGCGTCGTCCTCAACGTGGTCAAGGCGACGGAACTTTCCGCCGTCGCCGATCTCGATTTCCTGTCGGCCGACGGCCAGGTGATCGCCCGCATGGACGGCGCCGAATGCACGCTCGACCCCGCGCTAGAACGGGCGTTCCGACGCAATCGGCGGGAAAGAGCGGCGGCGGAAGAAAGGATCGTGTAGCGAGATGTCGGGGCCGCCGCGCGTCGCCATCGTCGGGATGGGAGGCCTGTTTCCCTCCGCCGTCAACCCGGAGGGTCTTTGGGCGGACGTGCTGGCGGCGGCGGATCGGTCGCGCGACGTGCCGCCCGGCCGATGGACGCTCGACCCCGACGAAATCTTCGATCCCGCCGTCGCCGCTCCGGATAAAGTCTACTCCCGCCGCGGATACTTTCTTGACGCCGTCCCGCGCGACCCCAGCGATCCCAATGAAAAACTCGATGCCGTTATTCACCTGACGCTGGCGGCCGGACGGCAGGCGTTCGCTTCCGGTGTGACGCATACGCTGGACCGCCGCCGCGTCGGCGTCATCCTGGGCGACATCGTTTTGCCCACCGAAAAGGCGTCTATTCTCGCCCGCAACACCCTGGGCCGCGCCTTCACCGAGAAGCTGCTCGGCCAGGCGCCGCCGGCCGAGCCGGTCGATCCGCGCAACCGTCGTGCGGTCGGTTTGCCGGCCGCGGTGCTGGCTGCGGAACTCGGCCTGGGCGGCCGCCATTACACGCTGGATGCGGCCTGCGCTTCTTCCCTTTATGCGATCAAATTAGCCGCCGACGAACTGCTGGCGGGGCGGGCCGACGCCATGTTGGCGGGCGGCGTCTCGCGACCCGACTGCCTGTATACGCAGATGGGGTTCGCTCAGTTGCGGGCGCTGTCGCCGAGCGGCCGGTGCAGTCCGTTCGACGCGCGGGCCGACGGCCTGGTGGTCGGCGAGGGGGCGGGCGTGTTTCTGCTGAAGCGGCTGGAGGACGCCGTGCGCGACGGCGACCGCATCCTGGCCGTGATCGCCGGCGTCGGCCTGTCCAACGATGTGGGCGGCGGTCTGCTGGCGCCGAACAGCGAGGGCCAGCTCCGGGCCATGCGCGGCGCCTATCAGGCGGCGGGGTGGGCGCCCGGCGACGTGGACCTGATCGAGTGCCACGCCACGGGCACGCCGGTCGGCGACGCGGTGGAGTTCGCCAGCCTCAAGGCGTTGTGGGGCCGCAGCGGCTGGCGGTCGGGTCAGTGCGTCATCGGATCGGTGAAGTCCACGGTCGGCCATCTGCTGACGGCGGCCGGGGCGTCGGGCCTGGCCAAGGTGTTGTGTGCGATGCGCGACGGCGTGCTGCCGCCGACGGCGAACTTCGCCGCGCCGCCGCCGGGCCTGGGCGTGGAGGAATCTCCATTTCGGATCCTGAAAGAGCCGTGCGCATGGCGGCGGCGATCCGCGGCGACGCCGCGGCGGGCGGCGATCAGCGGCTTCGGCTTCGGCGGCGTCAACGCACATCTGCTGCTCGAAGAGTACGAAGCGAACGTGGTGAGCGGGGGGCGTCAGCCCCCTGATTCATCGCCTCATCAGCGAACGCTCCCCGCATCAGGGGGCTTACGCCCTCCGCTCGCCGATGCGCCCATCGTCGTCGTGGGAATGGACGCTCGCTTCGGCCCCTGGCGCAGCTTGCGAGCATTTCAGGAGCGTGTGTTCGGCGCTTCGCCCGCCGCGCCGCGTCCGCCGCGCCACGACTGGGGAATCCTCGAAAGCGACTGGCGCGGCGCGAGGGCCTCGACGCGCAAGCCTTCGCCGGGTTCCACCTCGACGAGCTGCGCGTCGCCGCCGAGCGCTTCCGCATCCCGCCCCGCGAATTGCAGGAGGCGCTGCCGCAGCAGGTGCTGATGCTGCTGGTCGCCGACGCCGCCCTGGCCGGCGTGACATTGCCCGAGGAAGCCCGACCGCGAACCGGGGTCTTCATCGGCCTCGATCTCGATCTGAATACGACGAATTATCACTTCCGCTGGTGGGTGCTGAAACACGCGGACGAATGGGCGGAGCGGCTGGGGCTGCATCCCTCGTCGCCGGAGTTCGCGGCGTGGAAGCGGTCGCTGCTGGACGTGGCGCATCCGGCGCTCAACGCCAACCGCGTCATGGGAGCATTGGGCAGTATAGCCGCCAGCCGCATCGCGCGGGCGTTCCACCTCGGCGGCCCGAGTTTCACCATTTCCGACGGGGAATCGTCCGATTTGCACGCTCTGGCGGCCGCGGCAGGGGCCTTGCGGCGCGGCGAACTCGACGCGGCCCTGGTGGGGGCCGTCGATCTGGCCGGCGACGTGCGCACCGCGGGGCGAAGCGACGGCGAGGCGGTGGGAGAAGGGGCGGCTGCCGTGGTTCTCAAGCGGCTCGACGACGCCGTGCGCGACGGCGACTCGATCTATGCGGTGATTCGAGACGACGATCCGGCGGCGGTCGAGCTGCTCCCCGACGCCGCGCGGGACGTGGGCTGCGCGGGGGCGGCGGCCGGTATGGCAGCGCTGGTGAAGGCGATCCTATGTCTGCATCGCCAGATTCTGCCGCCGACGGACGGGCGACCGGCCCGCTACTGGCTGCGCGACCGGATCGACGGCCCGCGCCGTGCGGCGGTTCGTTGCCCCGACGGAGACGGCGGCTGCGTGCAGGTCGTGCTGGAGGAGTGGGAACCCGCGGCGTCCGAGGATCGTCCCGACCGCCGGCAACCGCTCGGCCCCCGCGACGAGGCGCTGTTCGTCGTCGAGGGCGGGGACGCCGCCGCGATCACGCGGGGGCTGGCACGCCTGGGCGCCTGTCTGAGCGGCGCGGATCGCGGCATTGAGGCCGACGCCCGGGCCTGGTTCCACGATCATCCCGGATCGTCGAACGATCCATTCGTCGTCGCCTTCGTGGCCCACGACCGCGCCGAGCTGCGGGCGCAGATCGATCGGCGCGGCGCGGCCTCGCGGACGGGGCGACCCCACCGCCGGCATTCCGCGACCGCGTCTTCTTCTCGCCGCGGCCGCTGGGCCGGACGGGCAAAATCGCCTTCGTCTATCCCGGATCGGGCAATGATTTTCCCGGCATGGGCCGCGACCTGGCCGTGCAATGGCCCGAAGTGCCGCGGAGACAGGACGCCGAGAACCAGCGCCTGCGCAGTCAGTTCGTATCGGCGATCTTCTGGGATGATGCGCCGGCGATGTCCGCCGACACGCGCGAAAAGATCATCGCCCAGGTGGCGCTCGGCGGCCTGACCACCGATCTGGTGCGGATGTTCGGCGTCCAGCCCGACACGGCGATCGGCTACAGCCTCGGCGAGTCGGCGGCCCTGTTCGCGCTGCGTGCGTGGACCGACCGCGACGTCATGCTGCGGGCGATCAACGCCTCGACGCTGTTCGCCGGCGACCTGACCGGCCCCTATGACGCCGCCCGGCGGGCCTGGAAATTGCGACCCGATGAGCCTGTTGAGTGGACGGCCGGGCTTGTCGTGGACCGGACGCCGCAAGATGTACGAGCCGCGCTGACCGGACTGGACCGTGCCTACCTGCTCATCGTCAACACGCCGCGCGAGTGCGTCGTCGGCGGACATCGGACGCAGGTGACGGAGGCGGCCCGGCGTCTCGGCGTCGCGCTGCTGCCGCTGCCGGAGACAAGCGCGGTCCATTGTCCTGTCGCGCGCGAGGTCGCGGAGGCCTACCGGCGCCTGCACCTTTTGCCGACCACGCCGCCCCCCAACGTGCCGCTTCTACGGCGCCGCGCTCGGCCGCCCGTATGAAGTCTCCGAGGACGGCGCCGCCGAGGCGATCCTCGCGCAGGCGCTCGATGCCATCGACTTCCCCGCCGTGATCGAGGCCGCATACCGCGACGGCGTGCGGCTGTTCGTGGAGATGGGCCCGGGCGCCTCCTGCACGCGCATGATCGCCGCCATCCTTGGCGATCGGCCGCACCGGGCGCGTTCGGTGTGCGCGCCGGGGGCGGACGGCGATTCCGCAGTGCTGCGCCTGCTCGCCATGCTGTGCACCGAGCGGATCGCCGTGGACCTGCGGCCGCTTTACGGCATGGAGGCGGCGCCGAGCGCCGTCGAGGAGATGGGACGCCAAATTGCGATCCCGATTGGCGGCGAGCCGTTCGCCATGCCGGTTTTCGTTCCCGAAAGGCGCCCGACCCCGCGGCGGTCGGCGTGGGCGCGTCCAGCGCCGTACCGTTGCTGAACGACGCCGCGGCCGCGCTGCAAGCCCGGGGCGAAGCGCACGCCGCCTATCTCCGCTGCGCCGATTCGATGCGGCGCACCGTGATCGACGGTCTCGCGTTTCAGACGAGCCTTCTGGAACTCCTCCAGAGTGGGGTCGCGGAAGCGCCGACGTTTCCCCCGCGTTTGCTGGACCGCTCCCAGTGCCTGGAGTTCGCCGTCGGCGCCGTCGGCCGCGTCCTCGGCGCCGATTTCGCCGCCATCGACGCTTTCCCGACGCGCGTTCGCCTGCCCGATGAGCCGCTCATGCTCGTCGATCGCATTACTCTCGTTGAGGGGGAGCCATTGTCGCTGACTTCCGGCCGCGTGGTCACCGAACACGACGTTCGGCCCGGCGCCTGGTATCTGGACGGCGGCCGCGTCGCCCCCTGCATCGCCATCGAGGCGGGCCAGGCCGACCTCTTCCTGTCCGGCTGGCTCGGCATCGACTTCCGCACGCGCGGCCTCGCCGTCTACCGCCTGCTCAACGCCACCGTCACGTTCCACCGCGGTCTGCCGACGCCCGGCCAGGTGCTGCGTTATGACATCCATATTGACCGTTTCTTCCGCCAGGGCGACACCCACCTGTTCCGCTTTCGCTTCGACGGCACGGCCGACGGCAAACCGCTGCTGACGATGACCGACGGCGTCGCCGGCTTCTTCACGGCTGAGGAACTGGCCTCCGGCCGCGGCGTCGTGCAAACCAAGCTGGACCGTCGGCCGGGCGCCGGCGTCCAGCCCGACGATGAAACGGAGTTGGCGCCGCGCACAGCCGAGTCGTACACCGAATCGCAGATCGACGCCCTCCGCGCCGGGAACCTGGCCGGCTGCTTCGGCAGCGCCTTTGCGGATCTCCCATTAAACAACCCGATGCGTCTGCCCGGCGGCCGGATGAAGCTGGTCGATCGCATCGTCCGGCTCGACCCGACCGGCGGCCGATTTGGGATCGGCCAGGTCCGCGCCGAGGACGACGTCCACGCCGACGACTGGTTTCTAACCTGCCATTTCGTGGACGACCCGGTGATGCCGGGCACCCTCATGTACGAGCGCTGCCTGCACACGCTGCGGATTTACCTGATGCGGATCGGCTGGGTCGGTGAACAGGACGCGGTCGTCTGCGAGCCGATCCCCGGCGTGGCCAGCCAGCTCAAGTGCCGCGGTCAGGTGACGGCCGCCACGCGAACCGTGACGTATGAGGCGACGCTGAAGGAGCGTGGCTACCGGCCGGAGCCTTATGCGATCGCCGACGCCCTGATCTACGCCGACGGCAAGGCGATCGTCGAAATCACCAACCTGTCGGTTCGCTTGAGTGGATTGACGCGGGAGGGGCTGCGGTCGCTCTGGGCGAGCGGGGGGCGTCGGCCGCCCTCCTTCCCTGCCCTCCCCCCGCGGGTGGGGGAAGGTTGGGGTGGGGGGAATCAGGGGGCCGACGCCCCCCGCTCGCCGGCGCCGTTCGACCGCGACCGTCTCCTCGCCTTCGCCGTCGGCAAACCGTCGGAGGCGTTCGGCGAGCCGTACCGCGTCTTCGACGAGGGCCGTTTCATCGCGCGGCTGCCGGGGCCGCCGTTCCTCTGCATTGACCGCATCACCCGCATTGAGGCGGAACCCTGGACGCTGCGGGCCGGCGGGGTCGTCGAGGCCGAGTTCGACGTGGCGCCCGACGCCTGGTACTTCGACGCCGACCGTCAGGACGCGATGCCGTTCGTCATCCTGCTGGAGGCGGCGCTCCAGCCGTGCGGCTGGCTCGCGGCCTATCTCGGCGCCGCGCTCACCAGCCCGGACGACCTCTGCTTCCGCAACCTCGGCGGAACGGCCCGGCTGCACGCCGCCGTCGGCCGCGACGCCGGCACGCTGACCACGCGCGTCCACATCACCAGCGCATCGCGCTCCGCCGGCATGATCCTCGTCGCGTTCGACTTCACCATGCGGTTCGGCGGCGGCACGGTCTTCGAGGGAACCACCAACTTCGGCTTCTTCTCGCGCCAGGCGCTGGCGCAGCAGGTCGGCGTCCCCAACGCCTCCCTGTATGAAATGAGCGCGGAAGAACGGATCGCCGCCCGGAGTTTCGACTATCCGGCTGAGTCGCCGTTTCCCGATAAACCGCTCCGCATGATCGACCGCGTCGAGGCGTTCGTCCCCGACGGCGGGCCGAACGGACTCGGCTTCCTCCAGGGCGCCCTGGCCGTCGATCCGTCGGCGTGGTATTTCAAGGCGCATTTCTATCAAGATCCGGTCATTCCTGGATCACTGGGCCTGGAATCGCTGGTCCAGTTGCTGAAGGTCGCGGCCGTGGAGCGCTGGGGCGGCGGCCCGCGCAGCCGCTTTCGCGCCATGATCGGCGAACCGCACACCTGGCTCTACCGCGGGCAGGTGACGCCGCACAACCGCCGCGTCGTCGTGCAGGCGTTCATCACCGGCCGCGACGATCGGACTCGCCAATTGACGGCGGACGGTCTATTATGGGTGGACGGGAAGGTCGTCTATCGCATGACTGATTTCGCTCTGGCAATGACTGACGGCGGCTTATGAGGTACTCGAAGGTTTATTTGGACGCGATCGGCTACGAGCTGCCGCCGGTCGTGGTGACGTCGCAAGAGCTGGAGGGCCGTCTGCTGCCGGTCTACCAGGCGCTGCGCATGCCGGAGGGCCAGCTCGAAGCGCTGACCGGCATTCATGAGCGGCGCTGGTGGCAGCCCGGCTTCCCGGTGTCGCAGGGGGCGGTGCTGGCGGCGCAAGGCGCTGGAGCAGTCCAACGTCCGGCCGCAGGATCTGGAAGTGCTGATCTACGCGGCCGTGTGTCGGGAGCAGTTCGAGCCGGCCACGGCCTGCCGGGTGGCGGCGGCGCTCGGCGCCCAGCCCGACGCGGTTTTCGACCTGAGCAACGCTTGCCTGGGCGTCCTCAATGGCATCGTCGAGATCGCCAACCGCATCGAGTTGGGCCAGGTCCGGGCCGGCATGGTCGTTTCCTGCGAGACGGCCCGCGAGATCAACGACGTCATGATCGAGGCCATGCTGCAGTCGCGCAGTATGGAGACATTCAAGACCTCCGTAGCAACTCTTACCGGCGGTTCGGGGGCCGTGGCCGTGGTGGTGACGGACGGCTCCTTCGACCGCAACCAGCGGCGACGGCTGCTGGGCGGCACGACGGCGGCGGCGCCGCAGTACCACGGCCTGTGCCGCTGGGGCATCGACACCATGCTCAGCGCCGCCCGCCAGTTCATGTCCACCGACTCGGTCGCCGTGCTGAAATACGGCGTCGAGCTGGGCCTGCGCACCTGGAGCGCCTTTCTCAAGCGGCTCGGCTGGGCCAGCGAAATGGTGGACAAGATCATCTGCCATCAGGTCGGCTCCAGCCACCGCGACCTGATCCTCAAGACCCTTGGCGTCTCGCCGGCCAAGGAGTATTCGACCTACTCGTTCCTCGGCAACATGGGCACGGTGTCGCTGCCACTGACGGCGGCGCTGGCGGAGGAGCGCGAGTTCCTGCTGCCGGGCGACCGCGTCGGCTTTCTCGGCATCGGCAGCGGTTTGAACTGTCTGATGCTGGGAGTGGACTGGTGAAAACGGCGGCGAGCGGCCGCTTCATTGAAATCGGCGGCTACCGCCTGCACTACCTCGACGAGGGCGCCGGCGACCCCGTTGTCATGCTGCACGGCAACCCTACCTGGTCTTTTTACTATCGCGATTTGGTCCTGGCGTTGCGCAGGGAGCATCGGGTCGTCGCTCCCGATCATATCGGGTGCGGATTGTCTGATAAACCGAGCGGGAAGCACTACCCCTACACGCTGGAGCGGCGGGTTCAGGACCTGGATGAACTGCTGGAGCGAATCGGCGTGCGCGAAAAGGTCACGCTGGTGTTGCACGACTGGGGCGGCATGATCGGCATGGCGTGGGCGCATCGTCGGCCGGAGCGGGTTAGCCGGTTGGTGGTGCTGAACACGGCCGCGTTTCACCTGTCGGCGGGGAAGAAGCTGCCGTGGTCGCTGCGACTGTGCCGCAGTCCGGTGATTGGGCCGCTCCTCGTGCGCGGCCTTAACGCCTTCAGTCGCGCCGCCGTCCGCTGGTGCGTCGCACGGCGGCCGTTGACGTGGGAGGCGCGGGCCGGCTATCTGGCTCCCTACGACTCCTGGCGGAACCGCGTCGCCGTGCTGCGCTTCGTGCAGGACATCCCGTTGCGGCCCGGCGACCCCGGCTACGACTTGGTGAGCGAGGTGCAGGATGGGCTGGATCGCTTCCGCGACCGGCCGATGCTGATATGCTGGGGAGAAAAAGACTTCGTTTTCGACCGACATTTCCTCGACGAATGGCGGCGACGCTTCCCGGAGGCGGAAGTGCATGCTTTCGCGGACGCCGGGCATTTCGTGCTGGAGGACGCGGGCGAGGAGATTATCCCATTGGTGCGCGACTTCTTGAAACTGCGCCCGCTGGCCTGAAACGCCTTCAGCCCTGCCGATCCAATTCCCCGAACCAGTCTCGCAATGGCAGCCGGAAGCCTGGCAGAACCGCACCGCCGTCGAGTACATCGTCGATGGCCAAATGAGTGAACAGGGTTTCACTTGCGTATGCATCAATGGTTCGGGTTCTTGGGTCCGCCAGCCA
The DNA here is from genome assembly GCA_963823075.1 of uncultured Planctomycetaceae bacterium. Lineage (GTDB taxonomy): Bacteria > Planctomycetota > Planctomycetia > Gemmatales > Gemmataceae > UBA4732. The sequence continues at coordinate 740,954 of CAWGKE010000002.1, read as the reverse complement.
AACCAGGCGGACGCCGGCGCTGAAATAGTCGCGGCGTTTGCGCGCCATTTCGCCGACCGTGTTGCTCTGGCTCAGAACCTCGACGGCCAGGTCGGGAGCCAGGGGAGGGATTGGGTCATCCGGCACACGGCGGTTCGGCACGCGGTCCCAGCTGATGAAGGCCACGTCCGGGATGCGCACCAGACCGGGGAAGAGCCGGAGCGCGCCCTGTTCGCCCGTCAGCAAGCCCAGGTTGCGCTGCCTGACGAAGGGGCCTAGAATCTCGATGAGAAAACACGCCAGGAGAGATTCACGGATGCCCATTGCCTTCTCCACCAGCACGCCGTCCACCAGCTCACACAACAGGCCTTGCTTGTCGGATTCCAGAACATCCATTTCCACCGCCGTACCGGGGGAAGGGTGGAACCGAATGCGGTTCAGCGGCACGCCGCCGAGCCGGTCCAAGAGGTCGGCCAGCGTCTGGATTGACGCCAGGGCGGGGGCCGGCGTCGGGCTGACGGGAGAAAGGGCGGCGGTAGCCATGTCTGCCTCCACGGTGCGGAGAGGACGGAATCAATCCCCGTACAAAATACCACGCCGGCCCAGCCGCCGCGAGACGTTCCGGCCCGCGCCGAATTTCTTGCGATTCCGACAATCTTGAACTAACCTTTTCAAAACGTTCCGTTGGGCCGGGAATTCTCGCGGCGTCTGAACGGACGCTGTGGTCGCCCATTCACCCTTCTGGCCCGCTCGGTTGTCGGGTTCATTCTCCCCTCCCATTTGGGTCCGCCCCGCAAAGGTGCGCCGATGACTCTCCCGTCCACCGTCGATGAGTTCCTCGAAGTCGTCGTCAAGAGCGGCGTGCTGGAAAAGGACGTTCTCGACCCGTATCTCCAGCAGATGCGGGCCGCGGGCAACCTTCCTGACAAGCCGAAAAAGCTGGCCGCGGCCCTCGTCCGCGACGGGCTGCTGACCTCGTTCCAGGTCGGCCAGTTTCTCCAGGGCAAGTGGCGCGGCTTCTGCATCAGCGGCAAGTACAAGCTGCTCGACCACCTCGGCGCCGGCGGCATGGGCAGCGTTTTCTTGTGTGAACATAAGTCGATGCGGCGCCGCGTGGCCATCAAGGTGCTGCCCGTCGCCCAGGCCAAGGACCCCGCCTCGCTGGAGCGCTTCTACCGCGAGGCCCGCGCCGTCGCCGCCCTCGACCACCCCAACATCGTCCGCGCCCACGACATCGACCACGACGGCCGGTTTCACTTCCTCGTCCTCGAATACGTCGAGGGAGCCTGTCTTCAGGACATCGTCAAGCGCGGCGGGCCGATGGACGTCACCCGCGCCGCCCACTACGTCCGCCAAGCGGCCCTCGGTTTGCACCACGCGCACCTGGCGGGGTTGGTTCACCGCGACGTCAAACCGGCCAACCTCCTGCTGGACCGCCAGGGCGTCCTCAAGATCCTCGACATGGGCCTGGCCCGATTCTTCTACGACGAGGAAGATGGGCTGACCAAGCAGCACGACGAGCGCAACATCCTTGGCACGGCGGACTATCTCGCTCCGGAACAGGCGATTGACAGCCACGCCGTGGACGTGCGCGCCGACATCTACAGCCTGGGGGCGACGTTCTACTTCCTGCTGGCCGGCAAGCCGCCGTTCGGCGACGGCACGGTGGCGCAGAAGCTGGTTTGGCACCAGATGCGCGCGCCGGCGCCGATCCGCAACGCCCGGCCGGAGACGCCGGAAGGGCTGGCCGCCATCGTCGTGAAGATGATGGCGAAGGACCCGGCGCAGCGCTACCAGACGCCGGCTGAGGTCTACGAGGCGCTGGCCCCGTGGACGCAGACGCCGATTCCACCGCCGCCGGAAGAGGAGATGCCGAAATCGGGCCGGCGGCTGCGGAGCGGCAGCCCATCCGACGACCGCCTGACCGCGTTGCCGCGCACGCCCTGGCCGGCCGTCGCCGCGCCGGTCTTTCCATCCCCGGAAGCGACCTCCGTCCAGCTGCCCGCTACCGTGTCGCCGCCGCGCGCGGAGCATCTCCTGACGAAAACCATCAAAACGCTGGTCCCCCATCTGCGCCGGCCGATGGTTTGGGGCCCCGCGGCGCTGGTTGCGGCGGCCGTCGTCTGCGCGATCGGCAGCTGGGCGTTCGGCCGTATTCTGTCGGCGTCCGAAGTTCCGCCGCCGCGGCAGACCGTGCAGGCCTGGACGCCGACGGCCCCGACCGAGCAGCCCGCCCCGGCGCCGGCCGACGGCGCGCGTCACATTCGGACGGGCTGCTACGAGGCAGTCGTGGACGCCGACGGCTGGCTGACCAGCCTGCGCGTCGGCGGCGTCGAGTTCCTGGCCGCGCCGGACGGCCTGCCGCGCGGCAGCTATTTCTCCCGAGAAGAGGGCCAAGGGGTGTTGAAGCTGTCGGCCGTGGACCAGCCGACCGCGAACATCGTGACCGCACGCGGCGACCGGGCCTCCGTCCGCTACGAATTCTCCGATGGTTCCATCGGCTGCACGGCGACGAACAACAGCGACGAGCCGTTGTCGCTCTTTCTTCTCCTTGGCGGGTCCGCGACGACGGCCGGCGACGGCGACGGCGCTTACCGGAAGCTCCCGCTCGACCAGGAGGAGTGGGCCGGAAGCATCTGGTACTTCGGCGCGAGCCGCCTGAAAATCAGCGGCGGGACGCGCGTGTGGGGCAATCCTGGCCGGCCGTGGCAGACGTGGTATGCGGGCCTGGCCCCTCATGAGACGCGCAAAATCGTCCTGGAAGTCCGCGGCGTTTCCTCGGAAGAGGCCGCCGCGATCGCCGCGCTGAACCGGCCGGCCGTCGCGCCGCCGACCGCAGCGGACGCTCTGAGCTATGTCTGCGTCATGTCCCTGGACGACCTGGCGGAACGGGTAGTGTTCACGTCGGCGGACCGCTGGGATTGCCCGATCTGGGCGCCGGACGGCCAATCGCTTTTGTGCAGTAACCAGGGGAAGCTGCACCGCCTGCCGCTTTCCGGCGGCCCGCCGCAAGACTTCCCCACCGGCGCCGCCGCGCCGGGACGCGACTACGCCCTGACGGCCGACGGCCGGCGCCTGGGCTTCAGCAGCAGCGACGCCGTCTACATCGTCGCGGGGGACGGCGGCGAGCCGGCGCCGATCCTGCCCAAGAAACAGGGCTTTCTGCATGGCTGGTCCCCGGACGGCCGGACCATCTTCTATTGCGCCGCCCGCAACGGCGGCCCGATGTCGATCTACAGCCGGCTGGCCGACGGCGGCGAGGAGACGCGACTGCTCACGTCCAGCGGCTGGAGCGATTCCCCGGAGGCGTCGCCGGACGGCAAATGGATCTATTTCACCTGCGACAAGTCGGGCAAGCCGGCCATCTGGCGGATGCCCGTCTCTGGCGCCGGGCCGGACGACGGCCTGGCTCAACAGGTCACGAACGACGGCTGCCGCGACTGGTTCCCGCATCCGTCGCCGGACGGCAAGTGGCTGCTGTTCCTCTCCTGCGCGGGGCCTGGCAAAAGCAATATCCCGGACAAACAGGATGTAGTACTGCGCCTGATGCCGCTGCCGGGCGGCCCGATCCGGGAGCTGGTGCGGCTCAACGGCGGTCAGGGCACGATCAACGCCCCGTGCTGGTCGGCGGACGGCAAGAGCTTCGCCTACGTTCGCTACACGCCCAGCACGCCGAAATGACCGCAAAGGCGGGCGGTGGGCGCCGATTCTCTTTCGCGTTCGCTCGCCCGGCTGCTATACTCCGCAGGTTCTCTCCACCGCCGCGGAGCCGTCCTCGCCCCAACACATCCCGCCCAGACACAGGCGCTGGTTCACCACCGTCTTGGACGCCGACTCCACCGCGCCGCTGGCGATCTGCCAGCCGTTCCGCAAGTACAGGGTGTAGTCCATCCGCCCCACGTTCTTGCGCAGGCAGCCCAGCACGTCGTCGTGTCCTTCCCGGACCTCCTCCGTCATCTTCTTGCGGTCCAGCCGCTCCAGCACCCGGATCATCACCGGCCCGCCGGCGTGCTTGAGCGTGTGACACCCTGCCGCCAGCAGCTTCTCCGACGCCGCGGGGCGGAATGGCTTGGCAAACGCCGCCAGGTGCGTCGCCCCGTGCTGGAAGTCCAGAATCCGCGTGGCGCGCGGGAAGTTCACGGCCACGAAATGATCCAGCCCGTTGCCCGCGTCCGTCAGGGCGATCCACTCCTGGGCCGCGTCCATCCCCACCCGCGCCCCCTGCCGACGCATCTGCAGACCCAACTCTTCCAGGTCGTACCGCCCCGCCAGGTAACGCGCTCCACACGGCTTGGACAAGGCCTCGTCCGCCGCCGACCGCGGCTGCGGGTTGCAGAGCATGCCGACGTAGACCATGCGGCCCTCGGCCTTGGCCCCGTCGGGGCCTTGCATCAGCACGCCCGTCGCGTCCAGGCTCCCGTAGGCGCAGGTCCGGCCCGCCGCATCGCGGTTCCACTCCCAGGCCGCCCCCAGGCCGAACACCATCCCCTCGGCCAGCCACGCCCCCCGCCGCGCCCCCGCCTCCTCCTGCGCCTTCTGGCCGATGAGGGCCGCCAGGCGTTGGGCTTCCGCTTCCTGTTCCGGCGTGAGAGCAAGGTCGATCATGAGCAGCTCCGCGTGAAACGACGGGGGTGGATTTTCATAATCCTTCGGCATCCGGCTTTACGCTACGAAAAATCCACCTGCTATTCAGCTGCCTACCCGCATTCCGAAACTCAGACATAATAGGATAGCTTGCAGGGATTCGCCCGTCTATAATAGGCGTGATTCGTCCGGGTCAGCTGCGTGGAGGGCGCGAGCGAACGGGAAGGCGAGTCCCACTCACGAGGTCATCCCTGTTGACGGTTTTCACCGGCGCCGTCCGGCTCCTGCTGCCTCTCCCTTCTCCCGAGGAGGAGGATAAGCAGGGCCGGGCAAGGATGGACACGTACGAACCCACCCCACCGTACGACAACTGCTTTCCGCAGCGAACGGATGGTTTCGTCCGGCCGTTCGGCTCGTCGCCCCCCCTTCCCCCGGCCCTCGGTCGCGTCCCGCTCAGCGGGAAGCGCGTCCGAACGGAAAAAATGAGTAGGCGCGGTCGGCGAGAGACCGCATGATAAGAGCGAGGGCCGTGCCGTTGCTCGGTCCGCCTGGCGGAGATGTGGGAGGCCTGGATGGCGCGCTCGCTTTCCGAGACGGTTCGAGTGCCGCGCCCGCGGACGGCCACCGAGGAAGCCCGATGACGCAACGGGAACGGCACACCTCCGAAGGCGTCGCCCCCGCGCCGCCGGTTTCGACCGCCCTGGGAGGGTCGGAACCCGGCTGCATTTGGGAGGACTTGCTGCCGTCTCTTTCGCCGGCGCGGCGCCGTGAGCTGCTGGAACTGGCCGGGCGGCAGGGGGTGCTTTACGCCCACCAACTCCCCGCCGGCAACGGGCCGTCGGCTCCGGGCGCTCACGCAACCCGGCTCTCCGTACTGCCGGTCCTCCTTAACGGACAAACGCACGATCTGCCTCCGCTCCGCCCAACCCCCATCGAATGCGGCGACGCCGCCCTCGACGCCGACCAGCGCGACGCCATCGCACGGGCGCTGCAGACGCCGGACCTGTGCCTGATTCAGGGGCATCCCGGCTCCGGAAAATCGCGTACCGCCGCCGAGATCGCGGCGCAGGCCGCGGCCCGGGGCGAGCGCGTACTGCTGCTGGCGCCGACCGCCGCGGCCGTGGATTGCGTGCTGGAAAGCTTGGCCGGCCGCAGCGGCGTTTGTCCGGTGCGCTGCCTCGCCGCCGGCGAAGCAGCGGAATTGCTGCCGCCCGGCCTGCGTCGGTTGGTCTTCGAGGAGCGCCTCCGGTTGTTTCGGGAACAGACGCTGCCTGCGGCGAAGCAGGCGCTGGAAGAGGCGGCCCGGCGATGCACCGAGCGCCGCCACGATGAGACCGTGTGGGCCGGCCTGGACGATTTGGCCCGGCGACAGGAGGAAGCGGACGAAGCGAGTCGTCGCATCGCCGACGACATGAGCCGGGTGGAGGAAGCAGTCGCGGCCGAGGCGGCCGCCGCGGATGGGCCGTCGCCGTTCCAGCAAGCCTGCGCGGCCTGCCGTAAGGCGCGCGACGAGGCGCTGGTGCGAATCGACGCCCGACTGGCGGAGCTGAACGCGGAAATCGCCAAGGTTCGCGGCGAGCAGCGGGCCGTCGCCGAGGAGGCGACGCGACTCCGGCCCCTGGCCGGCGCCCTTCGCACAGGGCAATGGTGGACCGCGGCCTGGTGGCGCGCCCGTCGCCAAGGCGACCTGCTCCGCCGCCTGGAAGAGTTAGAAACCCGCCAAAAGGGGCTGAATGCGGCGGACGAACGCCTGACCCAGGAATTCACAGAACAGACGGCGGAGCGCGGTCGGGTGGAGGCTGGCTGTCAGGAGGGAATCGACGAGCTGCGCCAGAGGGAAATGGAACGCCGCCGGGCCGAGGGCGAGGCGCGGCGGACGGCCCTGGCGCGAGATGGGGGCGCTGGAGGAACAGGCCCGCGCGGCGGGCCGGGGCCTGAGCGAAGGCGCGGCGCCGCCGACCGATCTGTCCGTCGCCGCCGTGCGCGAGGCCCGCGACGTTTGGCGCTCCGTTTTGGAGCAGGACGAGCAGCGGGCGGCGCTGGCGGCGCGGTGGGCGGAGGCCGTCGAGCATACGATGGGAACCCTGCCCGAGAAGCTGACGGAGTGCGTCAACATCGTGGGCGCCGTGATGTCCGCGCTCTCCGGGGACCAGCGCTTCGGCGATAATGTGTCGCCGCGCGCGACATTCGATCTGCTGATCCTGGAGGAAGCGCACCTCGTCACCGAGTCGGAATTCCTGGCCGCTGCCCGCCGCGCCCGCCGCTGGGTCCTGATCGGCGAACCGACCGACGACGACCCGGCGCGCCGCGATCCGAGCCGCGACCGTAAGGGAGCGGGGACGAAGACCGCTCCCTTACGGTCGCGGCTCGGGTCGCGGCCCGGGTTCTTCCAGCGGTTGTGGCGCTTGCTCCATGCGGATCCGGCCTGTTTGCCGTACGCCTGGTTCCAGCGCGACGGCCGGCTCGTCTGCCGCCTGCGGTCGTCGGCGGCGGACGAGGAGAAGTGGATCGCGTCCGAACACCTTGCGGATCGGCCGGAGATCGAATTGCGCATCGTCGCCCCGCCGCGCACGGCGCCGCGACTGCTGGAGGTGGTGTTCCCCGGCGCGACTTCGATTCAGGAGGCCAAGACCTTCATTTTCCGCGAGCTGGGCGAGTTGCCGGTGCAAGCGCAGGGCGGAAGCTTCCGCTGGCACGAAGACGCGGATCGGTTGGTCCTTGACTTGTCCGACGGGGCGGTCCCCGATTCCGCGGCCGTGGACCTCGCTGAAGGCGTGTGCGAGCGCGGTGGGGCGGCGGCCCCGGACGATGCGGGCGGCGCCGCCTGGCGCACCTGTTCGCTGGAGTTCGCTCGCGCCGCCGGCTGGACGCGCGAGCGGGCTGAACTGTGGGTGGAAGAGCATCTCCCAACCCGCAGCCTCGGCCGGACGGTGCTGCTGAACGCGCCGCACCGCAGCCGGCCCGCCCTGGCCCGGTTTTTGTCCGCGCTGCTGTTCGACGGCGCCGTTCTCTCGCGGATCGTGGACGACGGGCCGGCCGTGGAGTTCGTCCCGGTCCCGTCGCTGGACGACGATGCGGTGCGGCGTCGGCCCCCCCTCCCTTCCCTCCCCCCGCGGGTGGGGGAGGGTGAGGGTGGGGGCGGCCGGCGCGGCGGGAAAGCCACTGTGGCCCCGCGTCCGCGATCGCTTCGGAGCGGCGCCGGGCTGGAGGTCGATCTCGCCGACCCGCGGCGCCACGATCCGTTGTCCCCGGAAATGCGGGCCGTGCTGCCGCGCCAGGGCCTGGTCAACCTGTTCGAGGCCCGCGCGGTGGTGCGCAAGCTCGAAACGCTGGCCGCGGACCCGGCCTTCCACGCCGCCGCCGAAGGGTGGGCGAGTCGGTCGCATCGCACGTGCGGCTCGCCCGAAACCGGCTGCGCCGTCGCATCCTGTCAGACTTCTTCCGTACCGTGCGTCGGCCGCCGGCCGGCGCTGGCGGTGATCGCGCTCTATCCGGCCCAGGCGGAGCTGATCCGCCTGCTGGCGGCGCAGTCGGCGACCCTGGCCGCGGCGCCCGTCGCGGTGGAGATCGGTACGCCCGACGTCTTCCGTCAGCGCGAATGCTTTACGGCTCTTATAAGTCTGACAAGAAGCCACAGCCATCGCGCCGTCCCGTTCGGCGGCGACCCGTCGCTTCTTTCCATCGCTCTGACGCGCGCCGCCTCTCGACTGATCCTGTTCGGCGACCCCGGCACGCTGGCGCGGCGCTGCCAGTGGAACGGGGCCGTCGAGCATCTGGACGAGGCTGCCGGCGAACGGGAGCGCGGCCGCATCGCTCAGCTCGTCGCCTACCTGCATGGCGACGGTCCCCACCCCGCCGCCTTCGGCCTTGAGGAAAGCGGCCGGGTATGACCGCCGCCGTCCCCTTCCCCCTCCCCCCTGGTCGCGTCCTCTCCACCTGGCGGCGTGAGTTGACCGCCTTCCGTCCCGGCCGACTCCGGCTGATCCATCTGCTGCTGCACCGCGTCGAGGCCCTGGTCCGCGCGACCCGGCCGCGCTCCCTCGATCCCCTCCAAGCGGCCTTGCTGGCCCAGCTGTCGGCGGGGAATCCCCTCGATCGGCTGCGCCTGGACGCCGACGTAGTGGGCCGCTGGCTGGGCGACCTGGCCGCTGAGGGCCTGATCGAGTCGGACGGCGCCGGCTGGCGGTTGACGGAGCGCGGTCGCGGCGCCCTCGACGCCGGCGGGTACACGGCGCCGGCCGAGGAGCGGCGGACCTTCCTCTTTAGGGATGAAGACGACCGCGATCATCTGCCAAGGTTCCTGGCGCTGCGCGGGGCGACGGTCGGCCTGGCGCCGCCGCCGAACTGGCGCTTCGACCCGGCGGCGCTGGAGGCGTGCATCCGCCAGCCGGCGGAGTGGAAGGAACGGCACGGCTTCCCGGCCGACGTGGAGGCGGTGATCGCGCCGTCGGGACCGGAGCCGGGTCCGGCCGACTGGCGGCGCGTGATCCTGGACCGCCCCGAGCAGATCTTGCTTGTTTTCGTGGCGTCCGTCGAGGGGTGGCTGGGGTTCGCGGTGCGGCCGGAAGGGTGGGCGCTGCAAACGGCGGCGGCCGCGCTGGTGCTGCCGCCGGAAGAAGCTCCGGCCGACGAACCGCCGGCGGAGTCCTGGCGAGAGGCATGGCTGGGTTGGGGCCACGGCCGCGGTTTGTCGGCCGCCGACGCGGAGGCCTGCCGGGTGGAAGCGCTGGAGGACCGGGTTCGCGTGACGGCCCCGCGGGGACTGGCGGAACGGCTGGCAGGAGAGCGGCAGGAGGCATGGCTGCTGACGGGGGCGGGGCGGGTTCGCGTTGCGGCCCCGATGGAGATCGCAAACGGAACGATGAACGATGAATGATGAACGATGAATCAAAGACCCTCTGGATTCATCATTCATCGTTCATCATTTTGGCGGACAATTGGGCCGCCATCCACGCCAGGCAGCGCGCCCAGTTGGCGGACGATCCGGGCGTGAGGCTGCCCAGCAGCCGCGGCCCGGCGGCCCCCGTGGCCGACGGCGCGTTGCCGCTCACGCCGTCCACGGTCAGCGCCGCCAGCAGGCCGAACGACAGGGCCTTGCGCATTCCCATCGGCACGCCCGCCGCGTCGGTGCGGCCGAGCGGCGCGTCCGGCATTTGCTGCTCCAGCAGCCGCCACAGCAATCCGTTGCGCGCCCCGCCGCCGCTGAGCAGGATGCGGTCGGGCGCCCGGCCGGCCGGCAAGAAGCGCCGCAGCGACACGGCCACGGCGCGGGCCACGAAATGCGTGGCGGTGCAGAGCAGGTCGTGCATCCCCGCTTGCAGCTCGCGCGCCTGGTGCAAAGCCTGCGCGGCGAAGGCCTCGCCGAAAACGTGCCGCGGCAGACATTTCGGAGGCCGTTGGGAGAAATACGGATGCTCCATCCACGCCCGCGCCAGCGCTTCGACGCACTTGCCTTGGACGGCGTGTTTGCCGCCGGCGTCGAATTCCGCCCGACCGCCGGTCACGTGGCGCATCAGCGCGTCCAGCAGCAGGTTGCACGGCCCCGCCTCGAAGCCGATCACGTCGGCCGGCCGGCCGCCCGCCGGCAGGAAGACGACGCGGGCCGTGCCGCCGAGGTGCAAGAGGACGCGGCCCTCCTGCGGACTGCGGAAGAGGAGATGATCGGTCAGCGCGGCCAGCGGGACGCCCTGACCGCCGGCCGCCACGTCGCGGCAGCGGAAATCGCCGACGGTGGTGACGCCGCAGCGCTCGGCCACCACGGCGGCCATGCCCAGCGGCAGCGTGGACGGGAAGCGTCCCTCGCCGTCGTGCCAGACGGTGTGGCCGGGGCAGCCGATCACTTGCACCTCTTGCAAACTGAGACTGGCCTGGTCGGCTGCGGCGCGGGCGGCGGCGGCGAAGCTCTCGCCGAGCAGACGGTGCAGAAGGGCGACCTCGCGGACCTCACACGTTCCCGGAGCGGAGAGACGGCGAATCATCTCCTTGAGATCGGCGCCATAGGGCTGGTGCAGCGACCCGGCCAGGCGCGGCCGCATGTCCAGGCCGGCGCCCTCGACTTCCAACAGGGCCGCGTCCACTTCGTCGGCGCTGGCGCCGGAGGCGAGGCCGATGATCCAGCGCGGGGGCATGGGAGGCTCCTCGGCGGCGTCATGCCGCCGGGCAATCCGCTACTTGTTCGCGTCCCACTGGCGATCCTGGACTACCGAACCGATCAGAATCAGGAGGAATCCCAGGTGAAAAGGACCGATGAGCATGAGGGCGATGAAACATCCGCATTCGGGGCCGCCCAGAAATCCGTCCCCGTTCGACCCTGAAAAGTGGATAGCTACTGCAATCAGCAGCGCCGAAGTCATCAACACAGCGATGCTGCGCAGCCAAAACCACGGACGTCTGAGCAGCACGACGGATGCGAAAACCGCGCTGGCGCCGGCGCCCCCAAAGCATATCCAAGGAATGAGCCAGCCCACGATCAAGGCGGGAATCCTCGTCAGGAAATCTCACGCCGCCAACGGCAGCGGCTGCGCCTGCCGCAGGCACGCTTGCACGAAGCACTCGAACAGCTGCGCGTCCAGGGCCGACGCCGTGTCCGACTCCGGGTGCCACTGGATGCCGACGCAGAACCAGTGCGGATCGTCCGCCTCGATCGCTTCGATCACGCCGTCCGGCGCCCGCGCGCAACGCGCAGCCCCGGCGCGACCTGGCGAACGGCCTGGTGATGCGCGCTGTTGACGCGGATCTCGCCGCCGCCGTAAATCTCTTCCAGCCGGGTGTTCGGCTCGACCAGCACGATGTGGCGGTGCGGCGCCCCGGTGGCGTCGCGGTGCGGCATGGCCCGCGGCTGCTCCTCCGGCAGGTGCAAAAACAGCGTGCCGCCCAGCGCGACGTTGATTTGCTGCAAACCGAGGCCGACGCCCAGCACCGGCAGCCGGCGGTCGAGGATCAGGCGCACCAGCTGGCGGTCGCTGTCGTCGCGGCGCTCGGGCATCGCCTGAACGGCCGCGTGCGTCGGCAGGCCGTGCCGGCGCGGGTCGAGGTCGAGGCCGCCGCTCAAAACGACGCCGTCGAGCCGGTCGAGCAGGGCGTCGGGGTCGAAGTCCTTGCCCAGCGGCGGAATCACGACCGGCAGGCCGCCGGCCGCCGTGATCGCGTCGATATAGCCAATGGGCAATCGCAAATGGGCGGTGATTGTTTTGCCGGCCGGTGTGAAGTCGGCGTTGACCCCGATGAACGGCCGCGTCGGATGGGCCATCGTTTTTCCCTCCCCGGAATGGACTTGCGCTGGGCGGCGGTTCCGCCGTCGCGGCGCGGAGTATATGCAGGGGGCGCCAACGGGAAAAGGCCGATTGCGGCGGGCGGATGGGGCCGGCTCAGCCGACCCACCAGCCGTGCGTGATGCGGAACGTGCATTCGAGCTGGGCGGCGAAACCGTAGATCGCCCACGCCCCCAGGCCGAGCCGGAGCCACATCGGCAGGCGTCTTGCCCCGAAAGGCTTCCGGGAAAGCACGTGGATCAGGCACAGCATCAGCAGTTCCTCGGGAACCAGAACGTAGCGCGCCATGCTCACCAGGCCCAGCCGGCTCGTTCCCGAAACGGAGAGGTAGTAGACCATCCAGGCGGCGAAGTAGGTCCCCGCCCGCTCCCTCCATCCCGTCGCCGGGGCCGAGCGCGCCCATCGGTATTCCGCCACGAGGAAAGCCGCGAAGACCGGCAGCAGGAGGAAGGTGGAAACGCGGCTGAAATAGCCGGACTGCAAATAATCGTCCAGGGAGGTCGGAAAAAGGAGCAGATAGGTGTCGCGCTCCAGGAAGGCCAGGTAATCGGGCTGCACCCGCCAGCCGAGGAACTGCGTCCGCATGTACAGGTCCCAGTAGCCGAAGCGCACCTGGCAAACCAGGAGGAACAGGCCGACGCCCAGGGCGGCGAACGCCGCGACGGCCAGCGGCGGCAGGAGACGGACGGCGCCTTTCCATCGTCCGGCGTCGCCGTCTCTTGGCGCGTTCAGCCAGGCGTGGAGGATGGGGTAGACGACCAGCGGAAGGCCGGAGATCCGCGTCGCGGTGAGGACGAAGCCGTGCAGGGCCGCCAGAAACGGCGCGGCGCGGGATTTCGCGCCCGACCAGTAGAGAAACCCCAACAAGCTCATCAAGAAAAGCGGCTCGGAATAGGCGGTCACCAAAAAGAAGACCGCCGGCCGGCTGGCCATGAGAACGAAGCCCAACGCGGCCAGCCTCCCGGGGACGCGCCACTGACGGAGGAGAAGGAAAACGTAGGTCCAGTATCCCCAGGCCGCCAGTTGTGCGGCGACCAGCAGTGAAATCGGCGTCGGCCAGCCCGTGGCCCGGCGAACCAGCCAGCCCGTGAAAGGGTAACCGGGGAAAAAGGCGACGTTGCCGCGGGACTGGGGAAACGACGGAGGGCAGACGTAGCCGTCGTCCACGATCTCCGCATACAGCTGGCTGTCGAATCGGTACAGCGATAAATACGCCTTCCCGACGTCCGCTTCGCCGGACAGCGCCCAGGCCAGGCCGAGTTGAACGAGGACGACGCCCAGCCCAAGCCCCGCCGCGCGCACGGCTGGGGGCGTCCTCGGCGCCGGCGAGGCGGCGCCGGTGGGCGGCGGGTTCGGCGAATGGCTCATGAAGTCCGGCGTTCCTCCGAATAGCGATGCGTCAAAGGCGGCCCGCGTTCACTAGAATACCCTCCATGACCACTCTCCGCATCAGCAACGGCCGGGTCATCGACCCGTCGCAGAACCTCGATCAGGTCGCCGACCTGTGGGTCCGCGGCGATCGCGTCCTCGGCGTCGGGCCGCACCCGCAGGTTCAGGCCGACCGCACGCTCGACGCCGCGGGCAAGATCGTCTGCCCCGGCCTGATCGACATGCACGTCCACCTCCGCGAACCGGGCCGCGAGGAGGACGAAACCATCGCTACCGGCACGGCGGCCGCCTTGGCCGGCGGCGTCACGTCCGTGGCCTGCATGCCGAACACGGAGCCGGCCCTCGACAGCCAGGCCGCGGCCGAGTTCGTCATCCTCCAGGCGCAGCGGGCCGGCAACGCCAACGTCTTCCCCATCGGCGCCATCACCAAGGGCCGCGGCGGACAGGAGTTGGCCGAGATCGGCGGACTTGTCCAGGGCGGCGCCGTCGCCTTCACCGACGACGGCTCGCCGGTCGTCAGCGCCGAGATCATGCGGCGGGCCATGGAATACTGCAAGATGTTCGACAAGGCCGTGCTGAGCCACGCCGAAGACCTCGACCTGACGAAGGGCGGCGTCATGAACGAGGGCTTCGAGAGCATGAGGCTCGGCCTGCGCGGTTTGCCCGCCGCCGCCGAAGAGGTGATGGTCTTCCGCGAGATCGCGCTGGCGGAGCTGACCGGCGCCCGCGTTCACATTCTCCACGTCTCTACGGCCGGCAGCGTCGAGCTGATCCGCCGCGGCAAACGGCGCGGCGTGCGCGTTACCGGCGAAGCGTGCCCGCACCACTTCACGCTCACCGACGCCTGCCTGCGCACCTTCGACAGCAATTACAAGATGGCGCCGCCGCTGCGCACCGACGAGGACGTGCAGGCCATTCTGGAAGGACTCGGCGACGGCACGCTGGAGGTGATCGCCACCGACCACGCGCCGCACGCGCCGGAAAAGAAGATGCGCGAGCTGGACCAGGCGCCCAACGGCATCATCGGCCTGGAGACGCTGCTGCCGGTCTGCGTCCGCGCCCTGATCGAGACGAACCGTCTGACCTGGCCGCAGCTGATCGAGAAATTGACGGTCAACCCGGCCAAGGTGCTGGGCATCGACCGCGGCACGCTCAAACCGGGGGCCGTCGCCGACGTGACCGTCATCGACCCGGCGGCCGAGTGGACCATCGACCCCAGCCAGTTCCGGTCGAAGAGCCGCAACTGCCCGTATCGCGGGCTGGAAGGTGCGCGGCCGGGCCGAGACGGTGCTGGTGGGCGGCGTGGTCAAGTTCGAGCGTGCCGCTTCCGCGGCGCGATAAATCCGCCCCGATCGAGCGACCTGCTCCGTTTGCCGGGGTTGACAACCTTGCCTCCGACGGATGTTCCGCAGCCGGTGAGCATCCGTTTGCGCGTCGTCGGGCGGCGCAAGAACACCCCCTCCGGGCGTCCTGTTTGTGGTTGCAGGGAAGCAGGCGGGCGCTTAGGATGTGTGAAAGTCATTCCGGCCCTTGTGCATCCCGCCAACGATGCCTTTCGGTCCCGCGATCGCCTGCAACCCCGACTGTCCTCCTGGCCGGCCCCGGCCGTTCTTCCGAGGGTATTCCATGAAGTCCTTCTTCCGGTTTTTGTCCTCATTCCGAACCATCCTGCTGCTGGCCTTCGTCCTGGCGGTCCTGGGAGGCGGTGGGTATCTCTGGTGGGTTTCGGCGAACGGAAACTCCGGCCCGAACTACCGCACGGAACCCGTCGTGCGGAAAAACCTCGACGCCACCATCACCGCCACCGGGACCATCGAGCCGGAGGAGGTGATCGACGTCGGCGCCCAGGTGCAGGGCCAAATCCTTCAGTTCGGCAAGGATCCCGCGGACCCGTCGGGCGCCGTGTACAGCGCCAGCACGCTCGGATTGGCGGGTACGTCGCCGCAACAAGGGGCGCTGCTGGCGGCGAGCGCTCTCCTCACCGGCAGCCCGCAGAAGGAAATCGACTACTGCACCGAGGTGACGAAGGGCACCATCCTGGCCGAGATCGACCCGAGGATCTACCAGACGCACCGGGATCAGGCCACCTCCGCCCTGGCCACCGCCAACGCCGCCCTGGCCAGCGCCAGGCGAACCTCGCCAAGTCGCAGGCCAACCGCGACGCCTTGCTCGACACCTACATGCGCGACAAAAGTTCGCCGGGGGCGATCCCCCAGCAGACGGTCGTGACGGACAAGGGGGCGTATGACGTCGCCGTCGCGGACACCAAAGTCCAGGATGCGGCCATCGCCCAGGCCAAGGCCAGTGTGAAGCAGGCCCAGGCCAACCTGGACGAAGCCCAGACCAACCTCGACTACTGCACGATCACGGCGCCGGTGAACGGCGTCATCGTCGATCGTCGCGTCAACGTGGGTCAAACGGTCGTCGCCAGCCTGAGTGCGCCCAGCCTTTTCCTGCTGGCCAAGGACCTGACGCGGCTGGAAATCTGGGTCGCGGTGAACGAGGCCGACATCGGCAACGTCCACCTGGGCCAGGACGTGACGTTCACCGTGGACGCCCGGCCGGGCAAGGTGTACCACGGCAAGGTGTCGCAGATCCGCCTGAACGCGACGATGACGCAGAACGTCGTCACCTACACCGTGGTTGTGTCCACAACCAACCGAGTGCTGCCCAGCAAGACCGCGACGACCGTCTCGACCCGGACGGGCGCAAAGAGCCTTCAGACCGAGTTGGAGCTGCTGCCGTACCTGACGGCCAACCTGACCTTCCACGTCGATCAACGGGAGAACGCCCTGCTGGTCCCCAACGCCGCCCTGCGGTGGCGGCCGCAGCTGGATCAGGTGGCGCCGGAATACCGCAAGGAATACGAAGACTCGCTGCACAAGAAGGGGCCGCAGGCGCCGGCCGACGACGCCTCGACTCCCAGCCCCGGCGCCAAGCCCGACAGGCCCGCCAAGGACCGGAGCGGCGCGGGCAGCCCGGACAAGAAGCCGGCCCCCGACCACGAGGGCGGCGGTCTGAGCCACGGCACCGTCTGGAAACAGAGCGGCGCGGTACGTGCAGCCGATCACGTTGACGACCGGCCTGACCGACGGCGTGATGACGGAAGTGGTGGACGTGGTGAAGGTTCATGAGGACGACTCGCTGGATGTGGGGACGGAGCTGGTGACCGGCGAGAACCAGGGCCGCGGCGCCTCCGCCACGACGAACCCGTTCGCGCCGCCGCCGATCTTCCGGCCGCAGCAGCAGAAGAAGAAGGACGACCAGTAAGGGGCGCCCGACAACACGCCTCGAACCGACCTGCAGCGCGGGCGAGGGATTGACTCCAATCCCTCGCCCGCGCTGCAGGTCGGTCGGTCGGTCTTATGTCGGGCGTCCGAATGTCGAGGTGGACAACCCCATGAAGATGCCCTTGTTCCATCCGTTTATGCTCCGAATCCTGGCTCCGGCCGCGCTGATCCTGGCCGCCGGCGGAGCCGTGAAGGCGGATGAACCACGACCGGCCGACGGCAAACCCGGCCGCCATTCGCCGATCCTGCTAGTAGTTCCAGGAACCGCCGGCAGCTTCGGCGTCATTGCTGGCGCCGCCGGCCCGCTTACCCCGGATGACGCGGCCGCCGTTCTGGACGACGCCAACCACTGCCCCTCCGTCCTTACGACCGCCCCGATCGTCCGCGTCCGGCCGCTGGTGAGTTACGGCAACAGAAGGTGGCAGCCCAGCACGACGTACGGTACGACGCCAGACTTCCTCCTCTTGCGCAACTGGACCAGCCTCATTGACGGCCTGCCGTTCAGCGACCAGGACGTGGCCGGCCAGACGCAGGTCTGCGTCTTGGGCCAGACCGTCGTTAAGCAGCTGTTCGACAAGATCGGGCCCGGCAACGACATCACGGACTACGAGTCGCCGGTCGGCGAGGAGGTCCGCATCAACAACAAGCCGTTCAAGGTGCTCGGCGTACTAAGCGCCAAGGGCGAGAACATGCTCGGCCAGGACCAGGACGACACGATCCTGATGCCGTGGACGACGGTCAAATTCAAGCTGGCCGGCAAGTCGGCCGCGGCCGCACGGCAGGTCGCCGCCCCCGCCGTCACGGAAGCCGCCGACGCGCCGGCGCCGACCCGGTTTGTGAGCGTCGATCAAATCCTGGTGCAAGTCCGCTCCCAGGAAGAGATCGAGTCAGCCAAGAAAGAGATCACGGAGTTGCTGCGCGAGCGGCATCACTTGCGATTTGGCGATTTGGACGATTTCCAGGTCCGCGAGATGAGCCATCAAGCGGAAGACGCCAAGCCGACTGACGGCGGGCGCATCTACCGAACCGAACCGGTCGCGCGCAAAAACCTTGCGGCGACGGTGAACGCCGCGGGAACGGTGGAGCCGGAGGAGGTGATCGACGTCGGCGCCCAGGTCACCGGGCTGATTCAAAAGTTCGGCCCCGCCGACCCTGCCAAACCCGACGGGCCGGTCGTGGATTACAGCACCTCGGTCAAAAAGGGGCAGGTGCTGGCGGTGATCGACTCGACGAACTACCAGGTGCGCCTGAATCAGGCGAAGGCCGCCCTTGCGGGCGCCAAAGCCGCCCTGAAGAAAGCGGAGGTCGGCCGCAACGCCTTGCTGGACGTCTACCAACGCGAAAAGGACAATCCCGCGGCGATTCCGCAGGCGCAGCTGTCCGGAGACAAAGCCGCGTATGAGGTCGCCGCCGCCGAGTGCGACGTCCAAGAGGCGGCCGTCGCCCAGGCCGAGGCCGCCCTTAAGGAGGCCGAACTAAACCTCGACTATTGCACCATCACGTCGCCGATAGATGGCGTCGTCATCGACCGCCGCGTCAACGTCGGGCAGACGGTCGTGGCCAGCCTGAGCGCCCCCAGCCTCTTCCTGCTGGCCAAGGACCTGACGAAGATGCAGATCTGGGTCTCCGTCAACGAGGCGGATATAGGCAACATCCACCCCGGCCAGGACGTGACGTTTACCGTGGACGCGCGGCCGGGAAAGGTCTATCGCGGCACGGTGTCGCAGGTCCGTCTCAACGCCTCCGTGACCCAGAACGTCGTCACCTACACCGTCGTGGTGGAAACCGATAACCCGGCGCTGCCCGCCGCGGTGAAGGGGAAAGCGGCGCAGGCGGCTGAACGGGAATTGCTGCCCTACCTCACCGCGAACGTGACGTTCGCCGTCGCCGAGGCGAAGAACGCGCTGTCCGTCCCCAACGCGGCCCTGCGGTGGCGGCCGCAGCTGGATCGGGTGGCGCCGGAGTACCGGGACGGCTATGAAGCATCACTTCGGCGGAAATCGGCCGGCGGCGCGCAAGACAGGTCTCGCGGCGTCGTGTGGGTGCAGGACAAGGAATTCGTCCGGCCCATCCGGGTCACGACCGGATTGAGCGACGAGAGCAGCACCGAAGTGGTTAGCGTCAAGGAGGGCGACGCGCTGGACGAGGGCACGCCGCTCGTTACCGGCGAAAGTGCGGCCAAGGGCGGCGACGGCGCGAAGAACCCCTTCGCCCCACCTCCGGTCTTCCGCCCCAAGATCATCAAGGACGACAAGTGACCCTGCCCCGCGACAGGATTTCTATAGGTCGGCCAGGAGAGAACGCCGTGGACCTCATTCGGCTTGAAGACATAACGAAGACGTATCACCTCGGCGAACTGGACGTGCCGGTGCTGAAGGGCGTGTCGATCACGATCGCGCGGGGCGAGATGGTGGCCCTGATGGGTCAATCCGGCTCGGGCAAATCGACCCTCATGAACATCCTCGGCTGTCTCGACCGGCCGACCAGCGGCAAGTACTGGCTGGACGACGAGGAGGTGTCGAACCTGACGCGCGACCAGCGGGCCGTGATTCGGAATAAGAAGATCGGCTTCGTCTTCCAGAGCTTCAACCTGCTCAGCCGGACCAGCGCCCTCGACAATGTGATGATGCCGCTGGCCTACACCGCGTCGCACCTGTCCGGCCGCGAAACCCACAAGCGCGCCGAGGCCCTGCTGGCCCGCGTCGGCCTGGGCGACCGCATGGACCACCACCCGTCGCAGCTGTCGGGCGGCCAGCAGCAGCGCGTGGCCATCGCCCGCAGCCTCATCAACCGGCCGCCGCTCCTGTTCGCCGACGAGCCGACCGGCAATCTCGACTCGCGCACCAGCCGCGAGATCCTGGAGATGTTCCAGGCGCTGGCCGCCGAGGACGGCATCACCATCGTGCTGGTGACGCACGACGCCGGCGTGGCCGGCTACGCCCAGCGCCTCCATCCGTATCCGCGACGGCCTGATCGAGGCCGGCGCCTATACCGACCCCGGCTCGGCGTCAGTCGTCGCCGCCGCGGAGGACCCCGTCCAGGCGGCGGGGCCGCATTGAACACACACCGGCGAGCGGCCGGCGTGAGCCGGCTGATGCACTTTATCAGCCGGCTCACGTCGGCCGCTCGCCGAAAATGGAACCGATACTCATGCGTTACTTCTTTCGCGCCCTCGGCATGGCGACCAAGGCCCTGACCCGCAACCCCATGCGGACAATCCTGACGACGCTCGGCGTCATCATGGGCGTCGCCGCCGTCATCGCCATCCGCGAGATCGGTCAGGGCGCCTCCAAGTCGATGCAGGACACCATCACCAGCATGGGATCGAACATCCTGCTGGTCCTCCCCGTGCGCAGAACGCCCAGGGCGTCAGCACCGGCGCCGGCGGGGCCGTCACCCTGACCCCCAGCGACGCCGACGCCCTGGACGACGCCACGCGCTGCCCCTCGGTCATGGCCGTCGCGCCGCTGTTTCGCGTCCGGATGCAAGTCGTCAACAAGAACAACGGCAAGAACTGGCAGCCCAGCGCCATCTACGGCACCACGCCGGACTTCCTGCTGCTGCGCAACTGGACCAGCCTCACCGACGGCCTGCCGTTCAGCGATCAGGACGTCGTCAGCGAGCATCAGGTCTGTCTCATCGGCCAGACCGTGGCCAAGCAATTGTTCGACGCGGGTCAATCCCCGGTCCACCAGACGATCCGGATCAACAACACCCCGTTCGAGGTGGTCGGCGTTCTCAGCCCCAAGGGCGCCAACATGCTGGGCATGGATCAGGACGACACGATCCTGATGCCGTGGACGACGGTGAAGTTCAAGCTGTCCAGCCAGTCGGCCCAGACCGCCCAGGCGGGCGCGAGCGCCTCCTCGACGACGGGGGCGGCCCCGCCGCAGAACAGCGCCGCCAGCCGCTATCCCTACACCGACTACACCAGCCTGTTCCCGACGCCCTCGACCACGCAGGCGGCCGACACGCCGTTGCCGGTTCGCTTTATCAACGTCGATCAGATCATGGTCCAGGTGCGTTCCGCGGAGGAGATCGAGGCGGCCAAGGATCAGGTGACGGCTCTGCTGCGGGAGCGGCACCACCTCAACAAGGGTCAGTCGGACGATTTTCAGATCCGCGATATGACCGAAATCACCAAGACAGCGTCCTCGACCAGCGACCTGATGGGCATCCTGCTGCTCGTGGTGGCGGGCATCGCGCTGCTGGTGGGCGGCGTGTTCGTGATGGCGATCATGCTGGTGTCGGTGACGGAGCGGACGCGCGAGATCGGCCTGCGCATGGCGGTCGGCGCCCGGCCGCGCGACATCCTGGTGCAGTTCCTGGTGGAGGCGGCGGTGATGTGCCTGATGGGCGGATTCATCGGCGTCGCCCTGGGTCGGCTGTCGTCGATCGGCGTCTGGTACTTCATGCACTGGCCGGTGGCCATGTCGCTGGAAACCATCTTCGCCGCCGTCGGCGTCTCGGCCGCGGTCGGCCTGATCTTCGGATTCTATCCTGCGTGGAAAGCGTCGCGGCTCGATCCCATCGACGCGCTGCGCTACGAATAGCAGGGGCGAGCGGCGCGGCGTAAGCCCGCCGGTTCTTGACCGGCGGGCTTACGCCGCGCCGCTCGCCTCTTAGCTTGCCCCGTCCCCCGCGAACAGTCCGAGATAGCTCGTGTAGCGCGACTCGGCGATCCACCGCCGGGCGACGGCGTGCTTGACGGCGCAACGGTCCTCATGGGTGTGCGTGCAGTCGGGGAAGCCGCACCGCGCCACGAACGGCCGGAATTCGGCAAAAAAGCCCTCCACTTCCTCTGGAATCACGTCCCACAGGCCGAATTGGCGCACGCCGGGCGTGTCCACCACCCAGCCGCCGAAGTCCAGGCGGATCAGCTCGGCCGTCGTCGTCGTGTGCCGGCCCTTCTGGTTGCCGCCGACCTCGCGCACCCGCAGCCCCAGCTCCGGTTGAATCACGTTCAGCAGCGACGACTTGCCCACGCCGCTCTGGCCCGAAAACACCGTCTCCCGGTCGCGCAGCCGGCGCCGCAGCCGTTCAACTCCCGCCCCCGTCGCGGCGCTCGCCAGGAACGTTTCCACTCCGAGCTGGCTGTAGAGGCCGACCAGCGCCTGGTAATCCACCGGATCGACGAGGTCCGCTTTGTTCAGACAGAGAATGGGGCGAATCCCGCCCTGCTCGGCGCTGGCGAGGTAGCGGTCGATCAGGTGCGGTTTGAGGTCCGGCTCGACGAGCGACACGACGAAAACCACCTGATCGACGTTGGCGACCTGCACGTGTTCCCGGCCGCGCGAGGCGCGCGTCAGCAGGCCGTGCCGGGCTTCGACGCGCTCGATCACGCCCTCGACGGTCGCCGCGTCCGGCCCGCCGCCGGCGTCCGCGACGACTTCCGGCCCGGCGGGGAGGAACCAGACGCGGTCGCCGGTCGTCACGATGCTGCGTTCATCGGTGGCCAGCGTGCGCAGCACCCGCCGCACCACGCAGCGGAATTGCCGGCCGTCGTCCGTCTGTACGACGCTGTAAAGCCCATGCACGCGCAGCACGCGGCCCGGCAAGGCGGCCGTCGCGTCCGCGGCCGGCATCGCGTCGCGTTCGCGGCCGGCCTCGCCGGGCGGCGTTTCGTCCTGGATGATCGTGCGGCGCCGTGAGAGATCGCCCTTGGCGCGAATGCGCTCGGCGTTGGCCGTCGCGTCTTCCTCGAAGCCGTGTTCCTGAAAGCCGCGCGTCCACTGCCGCGGGCGCGGCGGGTTGGAGCGGTTCTTCCGCAGATCGACGCGGACTTTCTTCTTCTTCGCCATGAAGCACCGCTTGTTGGTCGAATCCGTCGCTTGCGCTTCGGGCCGGTAACGCGATCTCATTTTACTCGCCGATGATCTTCACCAGCACGCGCTTCGGCCGCCGGCCGTCGAACTCGCCGTAAAAGATGTGCTCCCACGGGCCGAAATCGAGCTGGCCCACGGTGATCGCCAGCACCACCTGGCGGCCGAGGATCTGGCGCTTGAGGTGGGCGTCGGCGTTGGCCTCGCCGGTACGGTTGTGCTTGTATCGCTCCGGCGAGCGGTCGAAGGGGGCCAGCTGCTCCAGCCAGTGCTGGAAATCCTCGAGCAGGCCCGGCTCGTCCACGCTGATGAACACCGAAGACGTGATGTGCATGGAGTTGACGAGGCACAGCCCTTCCTGCACGCCGCTCTTGCGGACGCACTCCTGCACGTCGGCGGTAATGTTCACAAAACCCATCCGGGATGGGTAATTGATGGCGAGGTAGTCGGTTTGCGATTTCATGGCGGCGTCTCCGGGACAGGGGATCGCGGGAGAGGGGTCGCCGTCATTGTGGAGCGCTGGCGGGGCCGCCGTCAACAGGCCGTCAGGTGTGAACCGCGTCGAACAGCACAAGTCCTAGCGGTCCATACACCAGCACGGGCGCCCAGGCCGCCAGGGCCGGCGGCAGCAATTCGTTGTCGCCGAGCATCTTGCAGGCGTACAGGCTGGCGAAATAGACGGCGCACAGCACCAAGCACATGCCGGCGCTGATAATGACGTTGCGGTTCTGATCGCGCAGGATCACGCCGAGTCCCATCACCACCAGCACCAGGCCCAGGATCGGCCGCGTCATTCGCGTGTGAAACAGCACCGCCATCCCCGCTTGCCGGCCCGACTCCGGGTTCTGCAGCTCCTGGTAGATCCGCCACGTCGAGGCCAGCTGGTACCAGTTGGCGTTGCGCGTCAGCGACTCGAAATCGACCGTCTTCGTGTGCAGGAAGTAGCGGCCGGAGTCGATCACCTCCAGGACCTTGCCGTCGCCGAACGGCTCGATGGACGCGGGGCGGGCGTTGGTCATCTCCCAGCCGCCCTTGCGCGGCCCCTGACCGGGAACGTACACGGCTTCCTGCGCCGATAGGACGAGCATGTTGCCGGCCAGCGAATCCGGGATGACGCACTCGAAGCCCGTCACCGTCTGCTTGCGGCGATTGCCCTTGTCTCCTCCAATGTGGATTCCATTCGGCTCATAACATTTCCCCGTGATGCTCAAGTCTTTGTCGCCGCCCGGGTCGTCCTTGTCGAAGGTGAGGCGATCCGCGACCTGCGGGATCACGAGTTCCTGATTGACCATGGCCAGGCTCAGCATGACGGCCGCGCACACCAGCACCGGGAACACGATGCGGCGCGTCGAGACGCCGGCCGACAACAGCGGGAACTGCTCGTTGCAGCGCTGCATCCACGCGATCGTGAACATGGCCGCCAGCAACACGATCGGCTCGCAGAGCTGGTCGAAGATTTTCGTTAGGCGGAAGCCGTAATAGGCGGAGACGTGCTGCAGGACGCCGAGAAACGTCTTGTGGTGCTGCGTGAAATCGTCGAGGTTCGCGAACAGGTCCACCACCACGTACAGGCTGAGCATACTGGTCAAGCAGACGAAATAGGACTTGAAAAAGCCCAAGATCAGCTGCCGGTCCATGAGCTTAATCATGCTTCGCCCGTCCGTGGGATGAGCAGCAGTCGTCCTTACCGGCCTGAACGTCTCTACTCCGCCGTCCCGTCCGCCTTGTGACGCTGCTGCGGCGAAAAGACCGGCGGCGGAGCGCTGCCCGCGGATGGCTTTTCATGCCGCAGGCCGCGCCGATACTGGAGAATGTACTGGTTGATGTAGTCGTTGGCTGAGGTGCCGACCCACTCGCCGAAGCCGTGGGCCTGCAGCTCGGCGAAGGCCTCGTCCGGCGTCCAGTTCTGGTACTCCATGCGATAGACGGCCGCCATCACGCCGGTTCGGTGCAGGCCGGCCTTGCAGTGGATCAGCACCGGGTAGGCGTCGTCCTGGTCCATCAGGTCGAGGAAATCGTCCACGGCCGCGGGGCGCTCCACCGGCACGCGGCGCCGCGACACCAGATCCGGCTTGATGAGGACGTAGCGAACACCGAGCTGACGGCACAGCTCGCTCTCCTTGACCGTGCGCCAGTCCCAGAAGCTGCGGCAAACGTCGGGATCGGGATAGTCGTCCTGCAAGTTAACGATGGTGCGGATCTTGTAACGGGCCACGGCGTCGGCGAAGCCGTCGGCGGTCATTTCGCCCGAGCGGTAGAGGCGGCCCGGTTCGACCTCGCGCAGTCGCTTGCTGAAGGCGTAGACGTTGCGGTATTCGACGATCGGCCAGACGACGACCAGCAAGGCGACGACCGCGGACAGGGCCAGGATGCGGACGCGCGGCATACCACTTGCTCCTCCGTGCAGACGGCTTCGCGGGGCGCGGCGAGACCGTAGTTCCGAAGCGGGGCGGGATTCTGGCAACTTTCCCGAAAAAGCACAAGGCGAGTCCCGCGCCCGTTGCAACCCGCGCCCGAAATCGGACAATACCTAATAACTCCGAGGCCGATCGCGCCTGCCCGGATGACCCCGCCTGCCATCGGCGCCGGCGCCCGTCGCGCATCGACCCGCAAGAGCAACCCCCATGACGACCGTACAGTTGCTCGTGGTCCAGGGCCGGCCGGCCGGCAAACGCTTTCATTTTCCCAACGGCGCATACTACGTCGGCCGCGGGGCCGAGTGCCAGATCCGCCCCGACAGCGAGTGGGTCAGCCGCCAGCACTGCCTGCTCCGCGTGGCCGACGAAGGCGCCTTTTTGCGCGACCTCGGCAGCCGGAACGGCACTCTGATCAACGGCGAACTCGTCCAGGGCGAACGCCGCCTGGCGGACGGCGACCGCATCCAGGTCGGTCCTCTGGCGTTCGAGGTGCGCCTGGACGCCCCGGAGACGGCGCGAGAAGGCGCCGCACAGGCCGCCGTCGATACCGCGCCCATGATCCCGCTCGCGCCCGAACGCCCGACGCCGAGTCCGAAAACGGGGCCGTCGCACAAGCCGGCGGCCCCGGAGTGACGGGGTGGTCCGTATGGTCGGCGGGGGCCGGCGGATTTACGCGACCGACCTCACGCGGTGGAATCCACGTTATGAATAACCCGGTTCTGCACGACTTCTCCTGGGATAGGATGATCCGCGCCGTGGAAAAGGTCCGCGAACGATTGCACCGTGCGACCGCGGCCCTCGAACAGGCCGGCGTCCTCTACGCCGTCATCGGCGGCAACGCCGTGGCGGCCTGGGTGGCCCGCGTTGATGAGGCCGCCGTCCGTAACACGCAGGACGTGGACATCCTGCTCCGCCGCGCCGACCTGCCCGCCGCTCGGGCGGCTCTGGAGAAGGCTGGCTTCCTTTACCGTCATGCCGCAGGGATCGATATGTTCCTGGATGGGCCGGATGCGAAGGCGCGCGACGCCGTGCATGTTCTGTTTGAGAGGGAAAAGGTGCGCAATGAATACGTTCTGCCCACCCCGGACGTGGCGGAATCCGAGATCGCCAAGTCCTACCGGGTGTTGAAGCTCGAAGCCTTGGTGCGGATGAAACTCACGTCCTTCCGCGACAAGGACCGAACCCACCTGCGCGACATGCTCGACGTGGGCCTGATCGACGCTTCCTGGCTGCCTCGCCTGCCGCCGGAACTGGCCCCACGGCTGCAAGAACTTCTCGACACCCCAGAAGGCTAAGCGATTGTCCGCGTGGCGCGAACCGCACCGACGCCCGCCGAATCGCTCCGTCCCCTCTCGCCATTGACTTCCACCTCGCGCCGAGTCCGAAAACGGAGCCGTCGCACAAGCCGGCGGCCCCGGAGTGACGGGGTGGTCCGTTCCACGAGAAGGCCGCGCGGGGAAGGCGAGGGGACGTGGGAAGCCCGGGCGGGCGGG
This sequence comes from uncultured Planctomycetaceae bacterium, assembly GCA_963823075.1. Taxonomy (GTDB): domain Bacteria; phylum Planctomycetota; class Planctomycetia; order Gemmatales; family Gemmataceae; genus UBA4732. The sequence goes on along the minus strand of CAWGKE010000002.1, from coordinate 714,709 downwards.
GCGCGTCACCCTGGCCGGCAGGTGGCGAGATCGTCCGCCAGCGCCGCGGCGGAGGCGTAGCGCCGCGCGGGGTCCTTGGCCAGACAGCGGGCGCAGACGCGCTCCAGACGGGCGGGCGCCGACGGCGCGAGCCGGCGCAGGGCGCGGGTTCCTGTTCACAGATCCGCTGGCGCAGGCCGGGAAGATGGTCGCTCACAAAGGGGCGTTCCCCGGCCAGCAATTCGTAGAGCAGGACGCCAAGGGCCCACACGTCGATGGGCGGGGCGTACGCTCCCCGGCTGGCGGTGATCTGTTCGGGGGCCATGTAGGCCGGCGAGCCGATAAGGGCGTGGGCGGCGATTCCCGCGCGGACCGCTTCCTGAGCGAGGCCGAAATCGCTCACCAGCGGGCGGTCGTCGTCGTCGATGAGAATGTTGCTGGGCTTGAGGTCGCAGTGGACGACGCCGTTGCCGTGGGCGTGGTGGACGGCGCGGGCCACCGCCTCGATCCAGCGCACGACGGTCGCCGGCGACGGTTCGGCGGCGGCCCGCGGGCCGGCCGTCCAGGCGGACAGCGCCGCGGGCGGCGTACGGCATGCTGAAATAAACGACGCCGCGTTGCTCCGCCACGTCGTAGACGGGCATGATGTTCGGGTGGTGCAGCCGGGCCATGACCCGGGCTTCGCGCAGGAACCGCTCGCGGGCGTCCGGTGAGCCGGCCCCGGGGAACAGGAACTTGATCGCGACGGTGCGCTCCAACCCGTGCTGCCAGGCCCGGTACACCCCGCCGCCGCTGCCGCGGCCGATCTCCTCGATCAACTCGTACGGTCCAAGGGCAGCACGGCACGCCGGGAGTCGGCTCGTCCTCCTCGCCGGGCGCCGGCGCGGACGGGTCGTCGGGACAGCCGCCGCGCATCCACTCGTGGATGCTGAACTGGCGGCGGAGGGCCTCCTTCCAGCGCGGGAAGCGGAGGTAATACTCCTCTGGGGTGGGGCGCTGCCCCAACTCTTCGCGGGTGACGAACTCCGCGTAAATCAATTCGACGGCGGATTGGGCGTGGGCGGCCAGCAAAGGGTGAGCGCCGAAGTGGCGTTCGGCGCGATCCGGCCGGCCGAGCCGCAGCGAACGGTCCAGCTCCGCGCAGGCCTGGCGGAGCTGCCGTTCGGCGACGCTGCCGATTTCATGGGCGATGGTCATAACGACATCCTTCTTCTCCCCGCTCCATACCGGAGAGTTGAACTCGTTTCGACCCATCAACGAAAGTTGGGCGTGAAGTGTAGCACGCCGCGGATGCCATTGCAACCGCCCGGAATAATTTTTTTTGCTCCTCCCACGCCGCCCGCCGGACGCCGCCGTAACGGTCGTGGGGCCAATGTTTTGGCTCCGGCGGCCCCCACGGCAAGCGATCCGGTTTTTCCCATTTTTCTGGCCGTCCGGCGGGATAATAGTGGCGACGGCTGGACGAGCCTATTAGAATGCCCTCCCAGCATGCAGCCCGCGCCTACTCTTCCGGCTCAACGCCAGGAGCCGCCGTGCCCGAAATCGCCGATGCCTTCGACAACCTGATGCGAAAGGTGCGTCTTGGGGACGGCAAGGCCCTGTCGCAGCTATTGCAGCGCTACGAACGCGAAGTCCACCAGGCGGCTAGCTATCTGCTCGGCCGCTCTCTCCGGTCTTCCCTCGACCCGTCGGATCTGGTCCAATCGGTCCACCGCACCCTGCTCGTCGGTTTCCGCGAGAACAAAATCGAGGTCACCAGCCCGGAGAAGCTGGTGGCGCTGGCCGTGGCCGTGGCGCGGAACAAGGTGCTGCGGGCGGCGCGGAAGCTCCAGTGCCACAAGCGCCACACCGCCGCCCTGGCCGAAACGGCCGCCCTCGACGCCACGCGGGCCGGCGCCGACTCGGAGCGGGACCCGGCCTGGAAAGCGGAGTATAATGATATTCTAGAGCGGATATGCGCGGAACTGGACGAAGCGGATCGCCGGCTGGTGCAGCTGCGATTGCAGGGGTACAGCACCGCCGAGGTCGCCCGGGAGTTCGGCCTGAACGCCGACGTGCTGCGCGTGCGGCTCAGCCGGCTGCGTCAACGATTGCGGGAGAAGAAGCTGTTGAGCCAGTGGATCTGAGCGGCGACCACTCGATGCGGAGTGCGGCGGGCCGGGCGGACCGGTCCGCGGTGGGCTAACGAACGGCCCGAAAGCAAGAGGACGCCATGCGTTGGTTACTGGGGCTTCTGGAGAAGCGATTGCGGCAAGGGCGCGGCCGTCGGCCGGCGCGGCCCGCCGCGCGCCCGGCGCCGAGCCTGGAGGGCTTGGAAGACCGTCGCCTGCTTTCCGCCACGACCATGCTGCCGAGCTTGGCCGCGCCCGGCGCCGCCTCGCCCGGCGATACCACGAATTCCGCCCAGGCCGCTGTCGTCTCCCCACCGACCACCCCGGCGTCGAGCGATTCCGCAACCATACAGGCCTGGCAAACCTCGCCGATCGGCTCCTTCGGCGGGGACACGTCCTCCGCGGCCGTGCATATCAGCACCATCAGCGATCCGAAGCTGGCCGATCAGAACTGGCATTTCGTCGGCACGTACCAGTTCCCGGTCCCCTTCGGCAGCGCCCCGCCGCCAGCGGCGACGGATTGGAATGCCGCGCCATCGGAGGGCCAGCCCCCCACGTCCGGCGCCACCGCCCCCGCAACCCCGGCCGAGCCGACGCCGAGCCAAACCACGACGACGGCGCCGACGCCGCCAGCCAGCACGGGGAGCCAGGAGTGGTCGTCCGATACCTACTACCACCTCAAGTCCGACAGCATCGACCTGATCCTGCGCCTCCACGCCAGCCTTTCGGCCGCCGCCATGAAGTCACCCGCCCAAGACGCCGGCGCCGCGTCCGATTCTTCCGCGACTCCCGTTGCGACGGCGAATTCCGCCCAAACGGGCGACGCCGTGAACACACCCGCCGCCACGACGCCGGCAGCAGCGCCGACGCCTGCCAATATCTTGACCGTGGAGGTCAGCGTCGCGGCTTCACCCACGCAGCCGCAGACGGCCTCGGCGCCTTCGAGCCAGAGCGCGTCCGTCCCGACGACCGCCCTCCTCTCCTTTGTCGTCGCGCCCGCCGCGGACGGGCAAGGGATTCAAGTCGCCCTGACCGCGACCGATGAAACGGCTGGAGCGGCCGTCGCCGGCGGCCCATCCACCCCCGATTCGTCCCCGGCGTCGGACCAGGCGGCGCCGACTTTTGTCTTCTCGTTGCAGCTGCTCATCACGCTCGGCCAGGACAGCGCGACGGGGCCGGTCGCGGCGCCGGCGGCGCCGTCCGCGGCGCCCGCCCCGGAGGGCGCCGGCGGGAGCGTGGAGCGCGTACTTCCGGCCCCGGCCGCGTCGTCCGCCTCGGCGGCGCCCGCCGACCCGGCGGCGCCTGACGCGGGCGGTTCGGCGACGACCGCCGCCGTGGCGGCCCCCTCGGCGACGCCAGCCGTCGAGGTGCTGGCGATCGATGCTTCGACGCTGACCGCGGCAGCTGCGAAATTCGCCGCGGCGACCGTCGCCGCGGGGCAGGCGGCGGACTGGACCACGGCCGCGCCGACCGGCCCGGTGGTCGCAACGCCGCAGGTCGGGGCGGAACGCTGGGCGGCCCTCTCGGGTTCCCTGAGCGACGGGTTGGTCGCGGCGACGGTAGGGCCGCTGGCGTTCTTCGCGCCGGGCGCGGCTTGGGCGCCGCAATGGAACGGCGCCTCTGCGCCCAGCTCCCACTTCGCGGGCGGCCTGTCCGGGCGAGCCGGGATCGGCGACTATCTCTGCGCGGCCGGTGGCGTGATGCTGTCGGGGTTGCGCCTGTCCAACGGCCTCGGGTCCGACCCCGCCGCTCAGGATGCTTTACCGATCGCCGAAGTGGTCAAGGAGTCGAGCGAATCGCTGACCTCTCTGGTGCGTGGGCTGTACCGGGCGCTGCTGGGTCGGCCGGCCGACGGCGGGGAGGAGCAGGGCTGGGTCGCCGCCCTGCTCGGCGGGCAGTCGGAGGAGCAGTTCCTGGAGGCGTTCCTGGCCACGGCGGAGTTCGGCCGACGAGCCGACACCCTGGTGACGTCCGGCACGACGGACGAACGCTACCTTGGCGCCCTGCACCTGGCGCTGCTGCAACGTCCCGCGACGGCCGACGAGCTGAGCGCGTGGCTGGCCGCCCTGCCGGAGCTGGGCCGCGAGGGCGTCGTGGCCTGTCTGGTGCGGTCCAACGAGTTCCGCGCCCTGTCGGTCCAGGGCTTCTACCTGGAGGTCTACGGTCAGGCGGCGGACCCGGCCGACGCCGCCCAGTGGGCCGCCTCGCCGCTGCACCTGCTGGCCGTCCGCGATGCCCTGGCGTCGCGGCCCGACCTGTTCGCGCCCGCCGCGGAGGCCACGTCGGAGCCGCGACCGTAAGGGTCTGTGAATTAATCGCACTCCGGGTGCGTAGAATGGTAACAGCTGAGTTGCAGCTGTTACCATTCTTGTTCGTTGGGTTGGCTCGCCATGTCTACCGCCGCGCCGTTGCCGCGCATCCGCTCCATTGACCGTAATCGCTGCTCCAGCGTTTCGCTGGAGCAGCAACTACCCGCCGACCATCCCGTCCGCGCCATCTGGGCTTTCGTCCAGTTGTTCGACTGGACGCCCTGGTATGGCCGCATTCGCGCCGTCGAGGGCCGGCCCGGTGCTCCCGCCGTCGCCCCGGAATTGCTCTTCGCCCTCTGGCTGTTCGCCACCACCGAAGGCGTCGCTTCCTGCCGCGAGCTGAACGAACGCTGCGGCCGGGACCTGCCCTATCAATGGCTGTGCGGCGGCGAACCCGTCAATTACTGGACCCTCAACGATTTCTACACCGCCCACGCCGCCGACCTCGACCGGCTGTTCGTCGAGCACATCGCCGCCTTGCGGGGCCAGGGATTGATCGCGTTGCGGCGAGTGACCCAGGACGGCCGCAAGGTCGTGGCCGACGCCGGCAAGGACACGTTCCATCGCCAGGGGACGCTGGAGCGGCACTGGGCCGAGGCCGAGCAGCACGTGGCCGCCGTCCAGGCGCAACGGGCGCGACGGCGACGCGCAGCCGGTCGCAAGCGGCCCAGGAGCGGGCGGCGCACGAGCGGCTGCAACGCCTGCGGCGGGCGGCGGCCCAGGTGCGGCAACGGCAGGAGCAGCGTCGCGTCTCCAAGCGTTCGGACGCGGAAGCGGCCGAGGCACGGGCGTCGGAAAGCGATCCGGACGCGGCTCGGATGAAGATGCCTCACGGCGGCTTTCAGTTGGCCTACAACGTGCAGACGGTGACCGATACGGCCCACGGTCTGATCGTGGCGACGGCCGTCGTCCACCAGGGTTCGGACAATGGGCAATTGCGACCGATGATGGAGCAGGTGCATCGGGAGCAGGGGCAGCGGCCGCAGGCGGTGATCGCGGACGCCGGCTACAGCGACGCGGAGGACGTGGAGGTGCTGGAGACGGAGGGGGTGACGGTGTACATGCCGCCTCGCGACGAGCGTCGGGACCGGGCGGCGGGACGGGACCCGCATGCGCCGAAGCGACGGGACACGGCGGCGTTGGCGGCTTGGCGGTCCCGGATGGGGACGGAGGCGGCACGCTTGGTCTATCGCGACCGGGCGCCGGTGGCGGAGGGGGTTCATGCGCAGGCGGTGCAGCGGGGCTGGCGCCGGTGCCGCCTGCGCGGCTTGGCCAAGGTCGGCGGGGAGGCGCGTTGGCAGGCGTTGGCGCACAACGTGAAGCGTCTATTGGCGCTGGGTTGGCTTACGGTGGGGGGGAGGGTGCGCGCGGCGGCGGTGTAACGGGGCGGGTGGGGCGACGGGTGCAGCCCGCTGCACCCGTCGCCCGGATCGCCGCCGACCAAGAACGAGCGTAGCCATCGCCCATCCAGAGCCTCAGCGGCAATTAATTCACAGACCCGTAAGGGAGCGGAACATCCGAGCCGCGACCGTTAGGGAGCGTCTTTCCGAGCCGCGACCGTTAGGGAGCGGGCGCGGCTCGTGGGCGTTAACCGCTCCCTTACGGTCGCGCCTCGGACGAGGTTCCGATGGACGACCCCCTCGCTTTCTTCATCACTTTTTCTTGCCACGGAACCTGGCTGCACGGCGACGCGCCCGGTTCCGTGGACCGCAATCACAACCGACCCGGCGATCCCCTCCTGCCGCCCCAATGCGCGCGCGTCCAGGCAAATCGGGAGCGGATGGATCAGCCCGAATACCGTCTCGACGCCCCACGCCGCCGACTTGTCCTGCACGCTGTCCGAGAGGTCTGCGCCTATCGCAGCTGGCGGCTGTTGGCCGTTCACGTCCGCATGACCCACGTCCATGCCGTCGTCCATGCCGACGCCGCCCCGGAGCGCGTGATGAACGATTTTAAGGCCTACGCCAGCCGGGCGCTGAACCAGGCGGGCGTGGATGCGCCCGACTGCAAGCGCTGGACGCGCCACGGCAGTACGCGGTACTTGTGGACACAGGAGGAGGTGGACGCACGGATCGAGTACACGCTGAACGGTCAGGGCGACCCAATGGAACGGTATCCCGAGCCGCGACCATCCGAGCCGCGACCGTAAGGGAGCGGTTTTGTCCGAGCCGCGACCGTAAGGGAGCGGTTTGCTTCCATGAACCGCGCCCGCTCCCTTACGGTCGCGGCTCGGATGGTTGCGGCTCGGACGGTTTTTTCATTTTCCTGTTTCGTTTCCACCGTCTCGCGCACTCTTAACGGTTAGACAGCTTAAAAGGCTGATTGCCTCGCGCGCCGTGCCGCCGGAAACGGCCGCGCGCCTCGGCGGGTTCCCATCCGGCGTCCAAGGGAGTTATCGCAGTGCCATCCATCTTCGAGAGACTCTTCGCTCGCAAGTCGCTCATGGGCGCCGGAAAGAAGAAGGCCGCCCGTCGGCCGATCCGCAAACAATTGGGGCTGGAAGCGCTTGAGGATCGCGTCACCCCGGCCGTCATCACCTACACCTGGCTCAACACCGACCACAACGGCTCGTGGGCCGACACAGCCAACTGGACCAACGGCGGTCCCACCACCCTCGGGGCCGGCAACCAGGCGATCCTCGAGTTCGACTCCGGCACCGCCGCGGCGACGCCGGCCATGACCGACGACATCCCCAACCTGACGGTCAATGAGATCCACTTCGCCGCCGCCGGCGGCGCCACGTCCGCCGGCTACTCGATCGGCGGCACGAACACCATCAACCTCGGCGCCGCCGCCGGCGTCGTGGTGGACGCCGGCTTCGGCGTGGTCAGCTCCAACGCGCCCGTCGCCTTCGGCTCCGGCATCACGCTTTCCCAGAACGTCGCCTCGAACATCACCAACAACGACGCCAACACGGTGCTGACCATCAACGGCCCCGTCGCGGCGAACGCCTTCCTCCTGACGATCACCGGCAACACCGGCAGCACGGTGGTAAACACCGGCGTCGTGATGAACGGCGTCGTGTCTGGCTCGGCCGGTCTGACGCTGACCAACAACGTGACGCTGGCCGGCGCCAACACGTACACGGGCACGACGACGCTCACGAACACGAGCACCAACGTCAACGTCACGAACAACAGCGGCCTGGGCAACGCCGGCAACACCACGACGGTCAACGGCGGCGGCCTTTTGCTGGACAACGTCTCCGTCACCCAGGCGACGCTCAACCTGAATAGCCAGGGCAGTCTGGAGAACGGCCCGGGCACCACCGGCGCCGACGTATTGAACAGCAACATCGTCCTGCAGAACGGCGCGACCGAGTTCATCGGGGCGTCAGGGACCGCGCGACTGGACATCAATGGAACCATCAGCAGCACGAACAACAACGCTGCCGCCACCCTCGAGATACAGGCCTTTTTCGGCGGCGGCGGCGGCGCCGTCGAATTCCAGAAGAACGACACCTACGGCGGTACGACCGAGATCGGCGCCGGCGGCAACGAGACGCTGCAGCTCGACGCCCCCGGCGGATTGGGCGCTGGCGGCTCGGCGGCCAACGGAACGACCATCGACAGCGGCAGCACGCTGCTGCTCAACTTCGTGTCGGGCGCTCCGCTGTCGGACGTCACGAACGGCACCGGCAACGAGTTCCTGACCATGACGGGTACGGGCCAGAACGGCCTCGGCGCCCTCCAGGTCGCCGGCGGCAAGAACGTCATCCTCGCCGGCCCGATCACGCTGGGCGGCAATACGACCATCGGCGTCGGCACGGGCACGCTGACCATCCAAGCCACGGCCCCCATCGGCGGCGCGTTCAACCTGAGCTATGACCAGGACAGCGGTACGCCCGGCACCCAGGGCGCGGTGATCGACCAGGCCGCCAACGCCTACACGGGCAGCACCGACATCCTCACGGGCGTCACGCTGAACATCGACCAGAACACCGGCCTCGGCGCCGGCACGACGGTCACGGTCGAGAACGGCGCCGCGCTGCAATTGCAGGGCGGCATCACGGTCGCGCAGAACCTCGTCCTGAACGCGGGCGCCACGCAGGCGCTCACCACGTTCTCCACGGCCAACGGCGCCACCGGCCAGTTGGATTCGGTGAGCGGCGCCAACACCATGAGCGGCACGGTCACGCTCAACGACGCCACGAGCATCCAGCAGACCATCGCGGTCGATTCCGGGTCGCTGACGCTGAGCGGCGTCATCGTGGGCCCCGGCGCCCTCGCCGGTGCGGGCGGCGGCTTCATCAAGGCGGGCGCGGGCACGCTGTCTGAAACGGGCGCGGGAGCCAACACCTACGGCGGCTTGACCTCGGTCAACGACGGCATTGTGGTGCTGGCCAAGACGGGCGGCGCGCTCGCCGTGCCCGGCGCCCTGGTCATCGGCGACAACAAGCCCGATTCCGCGGGCACACCTGTCGTCCCTGGCAGCGACGTGGTCCAGCTCGGCGCGAGCAACGAGATCGCCACGGCGGCCACCGTCGCCATCAACGGCGACGGCGACCTCTTCCTCAATGGCTTCAACCAGACGATCGGCCCCTTGACAATGGACGGCGGCGAGACCACCGGCGCCGGCGCGTTGACGCTCACCGGGGACGTGAACGCCACCGCGTTCGTGGACCCGTTCAACGCCGGCAACGTCATCCGCGCCCAGATCAGCAACACGACGCTCAACCTGAACCTGCCCTTCGGCGGGGGGACCCGCACGTTCGACGTCACCTCGACGGCAGGCGACGGCATCGGCACGCCGGCGGATTACCAGGCAGATCTGAACATCTTTTCGCTCATCGCCGACGGCGGCTCGACCACGGTGAACGTCCTCAAGACCGGCAACGGCGAGCTGAATTTCCATTCCTTCGTGGGCAACACCTACACCGGCACAACGACCATCACGGCCGGTCTCCTCGGCGTGGAAATCGCCGGCGACCTCGGTGCTGCGCCCGGCGGCGATGTGTTCGTGACGCCGTCGGGGCCAGCCGGGGCCTCGCTCATCCTGTTCCCCATCACGATCACGGGCAAGACGCTGCACCTCGACGCCAGCAACGGTGCGGGCGTCGGCGTCAACGGCATGCTCGATGGCGGCGGGACCTGGGTCGGCCCGGTCATCCTGGCCGGCACGGCGGCGAACACGATCGGCAGCACGGAGCCTCCTTTCCCGACAACCGTCAACGGCCAGATCTCCGGCGGCACGGCCGGGTTGACCATCGTGGACATCGGTAGCGTAGTGGAAGTCGGCACGGCAGCGAACACCTACGGCGGCCCGACGACCGTGAACGCCGGCGCGACGCTGGAACTGGACAGGGTGAACACGGCCGCTCCGTTCAACCCGCAAATCGCTGTGCCCGGGAACCTGACCATCAACGGTACAGTCCAAGTGGATGCGGGCATCAATCCCCCCTCCACCGCCACCGGGTACGAGATCGCCACCAGCAGCAACGTCAGCATCGGCGCGGCCGGCGACCTGCACATCATCAACGGCTCGCAGCAGACCATCGCCACCCTGACCGGCGCGGCCGGCGGCAAGGTCGATCTGTCTTCCGCAGCCGGGGATGAGCTGAACGTGAGCGGCGCCATCGGCATCACCGGCGCGGGCACGTTCGCCGTCAACGGCAACGGCGCGTCCGTGGGCCAGCTCGTCACGAACAGCAACGCCGTCGCCCTGGCGAGCGGCAGCACCCTCAATCTCAACGTGGGCCTCTCGGGCAGCGGCTTCACGGAGAACGGCGCCGACACGACCTCCATCATCGAACTGAGCGGCACGGCCCAGAACGTCGAAGGCAACGTTTCGGTCAGCTCCGGCACGCTGCTGTTGGACAAGAGCTTCGGCGTCTTCCCCATCCCCGGTACCGCGGTGCCGGGCGCCATCGCCGGCGGCGCGAACCTGACCGTTGGCAGTGGGAGCACCACGGTCGGCACCGCAGTGGTGCGCGACCTGCTGAATTGGCAGCTCGGCGGCTCTAACGCCGGTGCAACCGCCGCCAACGTCGTCATCAACCAGGACGGCGTACTCGACCTCAACGGCCACATGGATCGCATCAACAGCCTGACGATGGCGGGCGGCAGCGTGTCGATCGGCGCGGGCCAGCTGTTCGTGGACGGCCCCTTCGTGTTCAACCCCAACAGCCTCGGCGGCTCGTCGGTCGTCTCCGGCCCCGGCAACGTGAACCTCGACGGCGTCACGCAGTTCTTCACCGTCAACGCCAACGCCAACGCCACGATCTCCGCGCCGATCGCCAGCGGCGGCCTGACGAAGCTCGGCGCCGGCTCCCTGACCCTGACCGGCGCCAACAGCTACGCCAGCCCCACCACGGTCGGCGCCGGCGCCCTGTTCGTCAACGACAACCAGCCGCAGAGCCCGGTCACCGTCCAGTCCGGCGGGACGATCGGCGGAACGGGCACGGTCGGCAACCTCACCGTCCAGTCCGGCGCCACGCTGGCCCCCGGCGGCGCGGCCGGCCAACCCGGCACGCTCACCTCGGACGGCTCCGTCCTGCTGCAGGCCGGCTCGACCTTCAACGAGCTGATCAACAGCACGACGCCGGTGACGGGCTTCAGCCAGCTCGACGCCACCGGCAACGTGACCATCCAGTCCGGCGACACGCTCAACGTGGTCGTCAACGGGGCCTTCCCCGCCAACACCAGCTTCACGATCATCCAGGCCGGATCGGTGACAGGCACGTTCACCACTGTGCACGTCACCCCGCCGACCGTTCCGCTGGTGCAGTTCAACAACGGCAGCTCGCTGACGCTGACCATCCAGGCGGCCAGCACCACCACCACGATCACCGGCTTGCCGTCCACTTCGCCCTTCGAGGCCCCCGTCGTGCTGACGGCGGTCATCCAGTTCCCGTCGGGCACCACCAACCCCGGCGGCACCGTGACCTTCGGCGACGAGGCCAACTCCGACCTCGGCCAGGTGACCATCTCCGGCGTCAACTACAACCCGTCCACCGCCCAGGCCACTGTGTCGATCACGGTGTCCAACCTGCCGGTCGGCGCCCACACCATCACCGCGGTCTACAGCGGCGACAGCGCCAACGCCGGCAGCAACAACAACCTGCAAGCCAGCGGCAAGAGCATCACCGTCACGGCCGCCAACACGACCACGACCATCACCAACCCAACCTCGCCGGAAACGGTGTCGTTCGGCCAGTCGGTCACGGCGTCGGCGACCGTCTCGGTCAACGGGCCCAGCACCGGCTCGCCCGTCATCCCGACCGGGTTCGTGGACTTCAAGGCCACCAACACGGTCACGCTGGCCGTCACGGACCTGGGCAATGCGTCGCTCAATGGCAACACCGCGTCGGTCAGCGAATCGACCCTGGCCTCCGGGACGTACACCATCACGGCGACGTACCTGGGCGACGCCAACTTCGCGGCCAGCCCGACGTCGGCGTCCAGCGCCGCGGTGACCATCAGCCCGGCGGCCACCTCGGTGGTGCTGACCGGCTCGCCCAATCCGGGCGCGGTCGGCTCGTCGGTCGCGTTCACCGCGACGGTGACCAACACCAGCAGCGGCGTCGCACCGTCGGGATCGGTCGAGGTCTTCGACGGCGCGACCGATCTGGGTCCGGCGGCGTTCGTCAGCTCCAACGGGAACGTCTCGACGTACTCGTTCTCCACATCGACCCTGACCATCGGGAACCACTCGATCCATGCGGTCTTCACCGGCTCGGCGAACTTCGCCAGCAACCCGAGCAACACGGTGGCGGAGATCATCCAGCCGGCGGTCGCTTCCTTCGTGCAGCGGACGGACGGCTCGGTGGCCTCGGTCAGCCCGGTCAACGGCGTGCAGCCGATCGCGACGACGCCCGGGCCGGGCGCCGTCACCCAGGTCAGCGCCGTCACCGACCACGGCCAGGCGGTGCTGTTCGCCATCTCGGCCACCGGCGGGACGCTGTGGGAACACACGGCGTCCGGGTGGACGGAGTTGTCGCCCGCCACGTTCAGCCAGATCAGCGCGGCCACGGACACCAGCGGCACGGCGGTCTGCTTCGGCATCCTGGCCGTCAACAACCCATACGGCATTCCGCAGGAGCTGGTGGAGTTCCACGCCGCTACGGGTGGATTCACCCTGACGTCCTCCGGTTCGATCGCGGAGGTCAGCGCCGTCGGGACGAACCCCGGCGAGGTGGCCTACGTCGTCATCAGTTCGACGGTGGGGAACACCGGAAGCCCCAACCCGTTCGCCGGCACGCTGTGGCGTTTTGACGCCGCGAACGACCCAACCTACACGCATGACCTCGGCTTCGCGCAGGAGTCCAGCGGAACGTTCACCAACATCAGCACGGGCATCAACGCGACCGGCAGCGCGGTGCTGTACGGCGTGCTGACCAACAACCAGCTCTGGGAGCAAAGCCCGGACTTCGGGCCGATCTCCAAGGATACGGGCTTCCTGATGCTGTCCGGCACGGGCAGCCCGGCGTTGCCGGCGGCGTTCCTGAGCGTGGCGGCCGAGGCCCACGGCCCCAACATCGTCTACGGCATCGCGTCGGACCACACCGTGTGGGAACACACGGCGGCCGGCAACGTCCACGTCTCGGCCACCCTGCTGGCGGCGCAGATCAGCGCCACGCATACGCCGTCGGGGACGGACGAGGTGTTCATGACGCTGACCGACGGCGAGCTGTGGGAGTTCTCGTCCGGTCCAGGCGGCCAGGGCCTCCAGCAGCTGCTGGCGGGCGGGGCGGCCGAAACCTCGTCGCCGTGACCTGATTCGTCCGCGACCCGTCCGAGCCGCGACCGTGAGGGGGTGGTGGAACCGTCCACCACTCCCTTATGGTCGCGGCTCTGTTGTTCCGCTCCCTTATAGTCGCGGCTCGGACAGGTCGCGGCTCTGACCTTGCTACTTCACTACCACCACATAATCCGCCGTCGGCTCCGCCGCCAGTTTCTCCAGGTCGCCGCCCACGACGATCGTGACCGTCGCCGCTTTGCCGCCGGTGCGTCGCGCCGCCCGCAGGGGGATGCCGAAGCCGCGCTCGACGTGGCCGCTCCCCGCCAGCACCACCATCCGGCGGACGTTGCGCTCGCCCTGGAACGCGGCGGCGCTTGCGGCCATGAAGTCGTCCCACACCGTCATCACGTCGTAACCGCGCTCCTTCTGCTCCGGCGTCGCATCCTTCTGGCCGTGCAGCTTCGGCAGGCGGTCGTACCAGTAATCGCGGTGCGCCTTCACCTGGAAGTCGATCTCGCCGAGCTGGTTCTTCTCGTCATCGGTCAGCGAGGCATAGCCGCTTTGGGAGATCTTGCGCGTCAGTTCCCGCGGCGCGTTCAGCGCCGCCAGCGGCACGCCGTTCTTGCGGCAGAAGTCCACGATCGGCCGATAAAGCGACCAGTCGAAGCCCCAGCGCTGGCGGTACTCGCTGGCCTTCAGGAACGCTTCTTCATCCATTTCGCCGCGGAAATAGCGATCGATCTCCTTCTGGAACGGCCGCTGAAACATCTCCATGCCGACGCCCAGCCGCTCGTCCCGCGCGAACAGCGCCTTGACGACCTCCAGCTGGACGCGATGACACGGAACGCTGTCGTGCGTCTCGCCGATGCAAACGAGGTCGGCGTCCATCAATCGATCCGTCATTTCGCCGAAAGAGATCGTCTGTTTGTCCTTCGCCGAGTAAATGGCGAGGGCCGGCGGCCCGTCCAGGTGGTCGAGCATCACGCGGTAGGCCGCCGACCCTGGCGCCTCGATCAGCAGGACGCGAGCGCCCGCAGGTGGACCGCCTTGACCTGGCCGTATTCTCCCGTCCAGGCTTCGGCGCCGGGTTCGACGGAAGCGATGGGGCGGGCTTCCCCCTCGCAGCGCGGCAGGTATTCGGCCAGTGCGTCGCGGAACTTCTGCGCATGATCGCGGTCGGAGAAGGCGATTTCATAAGCCTTGGCGCCGCCGTACTCCACGGTGCGATCGCCGATCCAGCCGGACGCCGCCTGCACCGACCGCGGCGCCGTGGCCGGGACCGCCATCAGCCTTTGAATCCAGCCCAGCTCGCCGACCACGGCGCCGGGGCCGAGGTCGATCGTCGAAACCCCCTCGGGGTGCAGCACGTCCGCCGTCGATTCCGGCGGAAAGCGATACGCATTGTTGACGGCATCCCAGCCGCCGCGCTCCTTCAGCGCCCGGACGTAACGGGCGCCCTGGGCATACAGAAAGGCGTTGCGCAGGTTCTTCGCCTTCTCCAGCGGGGCGTCGAGCATCGCCGTCACCTTCGGCTGGTCCTTCTTCAGCACTTCGATCATGGTGAACGTCGCGTCGCCCTCGATCAGCGCCGCCTTGGCCAGCTCCGCGTCGTCGTCGCCGTCGTCCTGGTGCAGCTTCTCCAGGCCGAAGTGCTGGTCCTGCAACGCATGAACCATTTCATGAATGATCACGCCGCGCTCGTAGGCGCCGGACACGTCGTCGTAGACGTACAGCGCCTTGTCCTGGAGGCTGTAATAGCCCTGCAAGTGCTTGTCGGCGTCCTTCGGCCGGGGGACCACCCTGGCGACCACCGGGGTCTTGTATGCCAGTCCACGGACCTCGGATATCTTCTTCTCCAGGTCGCGCACGGTCGCTTCCAGCCCGGCGTCGGCCGGTTGGTCGGCGCCGGCGGCCCAGCACGGAGACGCCAGGAAAACGAGGGAAAGGACAACGGAGGCCGCCTTCATGGGGTTCACCTTCGCAGGAGGGAGCATGGGGAGGGCAGTCCTTCAGCGTACCGCACCGCCGCGCGGGACGCCATCGCGTTGTCGGACGGAAACGCCGCGCTAAGAAACGGAAACGCCCCGGCGACCAGCGTGCGGCCCCGGTCTGAGACGTGGCGAAATGCAACTCCGGCGGCCGCCGAACCTTACGCATCTTCCGCCTGCACCGCTCTTGTTCGGCATGGGCCGTGCTTCCCGTAGGCTGTCCGAGCCGCGACCGCAAGGGAGCGGCCTTCACCCCGCTCCCTTGCGGTCGCGGCTCCGAAAAGGAGGATTTATGGGCGGCCTCATTCGCCATTTCCTGCGGGACGAGTCCGGCTCGGTGGTCGTCGGCGAATGGGTGTTCGTCGCCGCCATCCTGATGCTCGGCGCCGTCGCGGGAGCGGCCGCCCTTCATACGACCTCGACCACCGAACCGGACGACGCCCCCGCGGCCGCCGTTTCGGCGCATGACTCGCCGACCCCGACGCCGGCCGACCGTCGCTGACGCGACCTCCAGCGATTCACCCGCAGCGCCCCAGAGCCATCGCCCAATCCGGCTCTCGGGCGCTGCGTATTTTCCCCCATGTCCCGATCCGTCCTTCTCCACACGGCATCGCCCCGCCGCCGGGCCGCGATTCTTGAGGGAAAACCACGCGCCGCGAAAAAGGACTGGGAAACGGCGTCGGCGCGGCCGATACAACCCATACGATCCGTCGCCGCGCCGCGCCGGTTGATCCGCCGTCCGACAGGAGGTCGAGCCGATGGCATCCGCGCCTCGCCGATGGTCGTGTGCGCCGCTGGCCCTCCTGCTTGCAGCGGCGGGATGCTATCCCTACCACGACATGATCGACCCCGTGGTCTGCGACGTGGCGGCGCACCCGGTCGATCTGCAGCCGCTGACGCCGGCCGATCAGGCGCCGCCGAGCAAGCCGGCGACGGACGCCGCCGTCAAGCCCGCGTCCTTCGACGAGCCGAAGGCGCCGGCCCCCGTCATCCAGGGCGACCGCCTGCAAGTCCCCGACGCCTTCCTGCCGGGCGGGTCGCTGCCGAACATCCAGCTTCCTGAAGATAAGAACGATCCGAAGAGAGAGCAGGTCCTCAATCAGCTCTTCCCGCCGATGCCGGCGCTCGGCCCCGACCCGCAGGCGGTCGCGGGACCGGAGGGCAAACCGCTGACGCTGGCCGACCTGCAAAAGCTGGCCCTGGCCGACAACCCGCAGTTTCGCCAGGCCCGGGCCAACGTCGTGGCGATGCGCGGCGCCGCCGTCCAGGCCGGCGCCTACCCGAACCCGTCCTTCGGCTTCGAGGAAGACAACGGCGGCACGGCGGGGCGGCCGGGCTATGTCGGCGGGTTCGTCAATCAGGTCATCAAGACCGGCAGCAAGCTCCAGCTGCAACGAGCCGTCGCCACGATGGATTTGCACAACGCCGAGCTGGCCTTCACACGGGCCAAAACCGACCTGACGCACACCGTTCGCGGCGGCTACTTCCAGGTCCTCACCGCGCGGGAGAACATGCGTATCTCCCGCGCCCTGGCCGACTTCAGCGCCGCAATTTATCAAATCGAGGTCGAAAATGTCCGCAAGGGCGGTTTCGCCACGCCCTACGAAGCGATGCAGCTGCGCGTGCTGGCCTGGCAGGCCCAGGCCAACCTCGTCCAGGCCCGCAACCGTTACACCAGCGCCTGGAAACAGCTGGCCGCGTCGCTCGGCCTGCCCGGCATGGCGCCGACCGACCTGGCCGGCGGCGTCGATCTGCCGATCCCCGTCTACGACCACTCCGCCGTCCTGACCCGCGCCCTCCAGTCGCACACCGATGTCCTCACCGCGGAAAACACGCTGCTGCAGGCGAAATTCCGCCTGGCCCTGGCCAAAGAGCAGGTGATCCCGGACGTGACGCTCAACGTGGTGCTGCAAAAGGACTTCACCGGCGTACCGTTCGGCACGGTCTACAACGTTCAGGCCGGCGTCCCGGTGCCGATCTTCGACCGCAACGAGGGCGGCGTGATGCAGGCCCAGGCGCAGGTGGTGCAGGCGTCGGACGAAAGCCACCGCGTGCGCGACGACCTGACCGCGCGCCTGGCCAACGCCTTCGAGGCCTACGAAAACAACCGCGTCCTGCTGCACCTCTACCGCGACAGGATTCTGCCCGATCAGGTGCGGGCCTATCGGGCGACCTACGAGCGCTACCAGAAGGAGGCGGCGCCGGCCGCGCCGGCGGGAGCGCCGATCACCAGCACGCCGGCCTTCGCCGACGTGGTGGTGGCGCAGCAAAACCTCGCTCAATCGCTCATCACCTACGTCAGCACGGTCGGCGCCACGTGGCAGGCGGTCGCGGACGTAGCCGACCTGGCGCAGACCGACGACCTGTTCCAGCTGGGCTTCGCCGGCCCCTGCCCGGAAACGGTCGCGGCGCCGTGCCTGGCCGACCTGCCGGGGCTGCCATGCTTCCACCCGTGCTCGCCGCTGCCCGACCCGGGCCTAAAGGGCGGCGACGGCGCGTGGCCGACCGCGGCGCCGAACCTCGACGACGCCCCGAAAAACGCTCCGCAAAGTCTTCGCACCACGCCCGCGGCGGCGCCGACGGTCGTGCTGACTGGGGTGCAGCCGGCGGAAGATGCGCTGCCGTCGCCATCGCCCTGGGAGGAGCTGCGGCGGCGGAAGTGACGGCCGCTCGCCGGAGGGATCGCCGTGGACGAGCATCTGGAAACCAACCGCCGCCGCTGGGACGAGCTGGCGCCGCTGCACGCGCAATCCGCCTTCTACGATCTCGCCGGCTTCGAGGCAGGTGCGTCGAGTTTGAAGTCGATTGAGATCGAAGAACTCGGCGACGTGAGCGGCCTTTCGCTGCTGCACCTGCAATGTCACATCGGGCTGGACACGCTCTCCTGGCGCGGCGCGGCGCCCGCGTCGTCGGCGTGGATTTCTCGGAGGCCAGCCTCGCGCAGGCCCGCGCTCTGGCGGCGAAGTGCGGTTTGCAGGCCGAGTTCGTCTGTGCGGCGGTGGAAACGCTGCCGGACGTGCTGACCGGCCAATATGATGTCGTGTTCACATCTTACGGCGTGCTGTGCTGGCTGGCCGACCTGGAACGGTGGGCGCGGACGATCGCCCACTGCCTGAAGCCCGGCGGCGTCTTCTATCTCGTGGAATCGCACCCTTTCGCCGACGTGTTCAACGACACGTCGGGGCCGGAGGAGGACGGAGAGCTGCGCGTCGTCTACCCCTACTTCTCCGACGGCCGGGCCATCGTCACCCAGACGCGCGGCACCTACGCCGACCGCGAGGCGACGGTCGTGCACGACATGACGTATCAGTGGAGTCACACGCTCGGCGAAATCCTCGAAGCGGTCCTCGGGGCGGGGCTGCGCCTGGAATTCCTGCACGAGTTCCCCGTCTGCGTCTACCCGAAGTTGCCCGGCACGACGCGCGGCGAGGACGGCTGGCAGCGGCTGGCGGGCGTGCAGGGGCGGCTGCCGCTGCTGTTTTCGCTCAAGGCGACGAAGCCGGCGTCCTGAAAACGGGGCCGCGACCGTAAGGGAGCGGTTTGGACCAAATCCGCTCCCTTACGGTCGCGGTTCCAACGGCCGGCTCACGCCGCCTCGCGCTCGTTGATGAGGTTGATGCCGCGTCGGGAGGCGCGGATGAAGGCGGTCATCTCGGCCACCTCGGCCACCTCGCCCAGCTCGCGGTCGATGCGCTCGAGCGCGGCCGGCAGCACCATCCGCTCGTGGTAGAGGATGTGGAAGGCGCGGCGGACGGCGTCAATGTGTTCCGTCGATATGCCGGCCCGGCGCATGCCGACCACATTGACGCCCACCACGACGTTGATGCGCTGCTGGATGATGAACGGCGGCATGTCCATCGTGCTGCCCGAGCAGCCGCTGAGGAGCGACAGCCGGCCGGCGCGGACGTACTGATGCAAGGCGGAGTTCCCCGACATGAAAACATTGTCTTCGACGATGCAGTGTCCGCCGAGCAGGGCGCCGTTGGCGAGGATGCAGCCGTCGCCGACGACGCAGTCGTGGGCGACGTGGGCGCCGGCCATCAGAAAGTTATGACTGCCGATCGTCGTCTTGCCGCTGGCCGTCGTGCCGCGGTGGACGGTGACGTGCTCGCGGAAGATGTTGCCGTCGCCGATCTCGACGCGCGTCGGCTCGCCGTCGTACTTGAGGTGCTGCGGCTGCTCACCGAGGACGGCGTGACTGAACACCCGGTTATGACGACCCATTGTCAGCGGACCGATCAGGTGGGCGCCGGGCCGGACCACGCAGCCGTCGCCCATGCGGACCTGGCCCTCGACGACGACGTGCGGGCCGATTTCGACCTGCTCGCCGATCTCCGCCAGCGGGTCGATGACGGCGGTGGGATGGATGCGGGCGGACTGTGCTATCGCCATGACGACATCCGTGTCGAGGTTGGAGACAATACGAACCCGGCGAAGGGTGCGGCAAGCAGGTGCGAATGCACAAGGTGGGGGCACGGCGCCCTACCCTCGTTCGGCGCGGCGGCCGGTCGGTCGATGGCTTGTCTATAAGGCTTCGGGCGGACCGATGCCAGAGCAATTTTTCCGGGAATGGGCGAGCGGCGCGGCGCAAGCCCGCCGGTGCAGCATGTCGTCCCCGCCCGCATCCTAAACCGGCCGGCTCACGCCTGGCCGCTCGCCGGCCGCCGCCTGGTGGACGTACGCCTCCAGCAAGGCGAACTGTTTGAAGAAGTCGTGTTCCTGCACCCCCATCGGGTTCTTGAAGAAGCAGGCCAAATGCGGCAGCACGCCGCGCTCGCCGCGCCGCTGGGCCAGCAGCGCCAGCCGGGCCAGGTCGAGGACCAGCGGCCCCGCCAGGATCGAATCGCAGCCCTGCCAGGTGAACTGCATCATCATCTTGACGCCGAGGAAGCCCTGGAAATGGATGTGGTTCCAGGCCGTTTTCCAGTCGTCCATCGACTCGATGTATTCGATGGAAACGAGCGTCTGCGGCTTGTAGCCGACGATTTTCGAGATCACCTGGTCCTTGGTGCGGATCTTCGACGCCTTGTTGGCGGGATCGTCGAGTACCTGGCCGTCACGGTTGCCGAAAATGTTGTGGCCGACCCAGCTCAGGATGCGCCAGTTGCGCAGGGCGAACATCGGGGCGAGGACCGTCTTGAGCAGCGTCTCGCCCGTCTTGCCGTCCTTGCCGCCGTGGGCCGCGCCGCGCAGGTTGGCCAGCTGCTCGGCGGCCGGGAACGAGGCGCCAAGCGACGGCGTGAAGTTGATGTACGGCCAGCCGAGTTCGAGCGCGGCCCAGGCATAGACGGCGCTGGGCGGCAGCACCGGCCCCTTGCGGCCCAGCGCCGCCGCCATCTTCTCCGGCGAGGAATGGGCCTCGCCCGTCTCGAACGGGGCTTCCGTCGAGGTGACGTTGACGACGACGACTTGATCGAGACGATTCGCCTCTTTGAAGGCGCGTAAATCGGCCTGGACCTGTTCGACGCCGGCGCACGCCGTCTCGGCCTTGAGGGCCTCCGGCCAGTCGGCCAGGCGCAGGATGGCCGGCCCCGCATTGAGGCCGACGCCGGGGCGGACGTTGGCTTCCCACTTCTCCAGGTCGGGAGCGCAAGCGGCGGTCAGGTCGCGGTCGAAGACGTTGGCGCGCTCCTGGAACTCGCGGACGGTCTGGCGGAAACCGCCTTTGCGGATCTCGTGACCGCCGACGACGAACGCGGACGGCGGGTCGAGGTCGAGGTCGCCGAACAGCGGCAGGGCCGTCACCAGCGAGGTGGCGTCGGTCAGCCCGCGGCCCAGCGCCGACAAGCCGAGCGCCGCCGTGGAGGCGACGCCGCCGAAGGAACCGATCAACCACAGGCCGACGCGACGGTTACTCATGAGTGGGTTTCACTTGGATGCGATCGGACCACGCGGGTCGTAAGGCAACCCGCGTGCCGGGTCCGGGTTCGGGGGGTTGGCGTTGCGCAAGAGCAACGGGGTGGGCGGGATCGGTCGGCGGGGCGCGTCGGAGCTTCCGCATCGGACGCATCGGAGGGAGTCAGGAAATCGCCAGCGGGGGCCAATCCTTCGTCATTGTCCTACTTTCGGGGGCGGGGGTCAAGGAAGGGTCAGGGGCCTTGCCAGGTGACGTCGCGGAGAACGTCGCGCTCGTAGGTGCGAATCGCGTTGACGATCGCCGCACGGGCCGTTCCGGTTCGGGCGGCGTCGAGGACGCGAATGATCTGCTCGGCCGATCGGTGGCTTTGCCGCGCAATCGCCTGCGAAAGGGGGAGGTGCAAGTCATAATCGGCTTGGTTGCGATCCTGGCGCATTGCCTGAAGATCGACGCCGGCCTTCACCGCTTGAGGTTCTCCGCAGTTCTACAGGCGGAACGAGAGGTACGAGTGCGCCCGATCCGCCTTTGGGACCCGGAAGCCGAAATCCTACAGCAGGCGGCGGGCCATGTGAAAGGCGGCATAATACGCCCGCCCTACGGCGGTGCGCCACTCCGCCTCGGCGGCGCCACCCGCCAGTACGGCGGCCAGGCGCAGGAAGTCTCGTTCGTTCATGCCGACGCCCACAGCCCGAGTGTGAAAAAGTGGAGGAGGGGAGCCGGGCAAAGGCGGACCAGACCCTCCGTCCATTGCTGACGGGCCGCGAAGAGGCGATCCGCGTCCCACCCGGCGACATCGGTCTGCATCACGATCCACTGGACGTCAGGAACCTCGGCGTCTTCCTCGACCAGCGGCTCAATCGGTGCCGCCGGGAACAGGCTCCGCGTCAGTTCCAGCAGCGGGACCACATTATCCGTCACGCCGTTCTCCGCGGCGAAGGCGGCCACGTCGGCCGGGATGACGGGCGGCGGGGCGGCGGGTGCGTTCGGCGACATCGACAGACCCT
This sequence comes from uncultured Planctomycetaceae bacterium, assembly GCA_963823075.1. Lineage (GTDB taxonomy): Bacteria > Planctomycetota > Planctomycetia > Gemmatales > Gemmataceae > UBA4732. Next base: position 692,782 of record CAWGKE010000002.1, on the reverse strand, counting down.
CCTCAGCGGGCGCACCCTGAATTATCGCGGCAAAGGCGGTCAGCCGCCAGTCCACGCACTCATCGCCTGCGGTCCTCCGCGATGTCCGGGGTGCTGTCGGGAAAGTAGCCGCGCTTGGCGACGATGCGCCTCTGCATCTCCTGCACCGCGGCCAGCCAGGCCCGCACGTCCGCGGGTTCGAGGGGCTGGATGCTCAGACGAACCCGCTGATTCTCCGGCAGGCCGACGTGTCGCAGCGGCCGGAACACGCCGTTCTCGTAAATGGCTTCCACATGGGTCATGGTCGAGTCGCCTCCTCTGGAATTCTACAGAGCGGGTCGGGCCGGGAAAGTTCATAGCGTGGGCGATCGGCCCTGGGGTTTTTTGTTGACCGGACCACGTCCTCGTGCTGTACTACCCAGCAGCCCAAAAGTGCCGCCGCACAAGGGAAAAACCAATGTCAGACCCCGTGCCGCTCCTTCACCTGTATTTTGAGGCGGATCGAACCGCTGTGAGGAAACGCTACGAGGAAATCTACGCACGTCCTCCCGACGCGCCCCGCCCCGGCATGTCAGCCCAGGAATGGAGCAAATGGAGCAAACAGGCAAAGCAACCGGGCGGCTTCTTTTCCGAAAGCGCCTCGGACGACGCCCAGGAAACAGAGCAAGATGACGCTGCAACCGACGGTGCCACGTCGCCTCCCGCCGACAGTCCAGAGGATGACGATCTCGAAACACCCCTCACGCACGAAGGACTTGACGACGAGTTCGACGGTTGGGTCGGCCTTGCCGCAGTCACGGAGGAGCTTTCTGATGCGATGTGGCGCCAGTGGGACACGTTCGACCTTCGGGCCAAAATCGTCGCCGTCGAGCACGTGCAGCAACTCCTTTGCGACTACTGCACTCTCGATTACGCATGGGAAGGCATCCATCGTTTCTTCCCCGAGTGGTCCTGCAGCGGGTTCCTGCACTCCCTTTATCCTCGTGTTATCTTTCCAGTCCATCAGCACGAAGGTGTATTCTCCTATCAGCAGCTGCGGTTGATTCTGGACCAATTCGGAATCCAGTTCGACGACTCGAAGGGCCGGAAAGAGTTTGAAATCTGGAGGAACCTCAGCCAGTAGGTGAACAGGTTCCGTCAAGAACAAAAGCTGGAACCGTGGCAGATGTGGGCGGTCGTTTATGACCTTGGCCCGCGACTGCTGCCAAAGCCCCCGCCCTTCCCCAGCGAGCCACCGCCGCGTGTTTGGGTCGTCGCCACGAACGACAGCCACGGCGAATTTGAAGTAATCGACGCCGACGGGCCGGAATCCATCGGGGCGTGGGCCATCAACCAGAAGGCCCGGCGAGGAGACCTCGCCTTGATGTACTGCGTTTCCCCGCGATCCGCGATCGTGAGCGTCCATCGCGTAATCGAGGACGCGCATCGAGATCCGTTTGGGGGCTGGAATGGATACCGTGCACAGATTTCAGAGAAAATCCCCCTTCCGTGGATCAAGTTCGGCGAGATGAAAGCAGATCCCGCTCTGAATCAATGGAAGCTCGTCAAGGGGAATTTTCAGGGCTTGCTTCACTACGAAGTGCCGGAGAACGTGTGGCGGCGCCTTGTCGAAGTGATCGGTGATCGCGACCAGGCGGTGCATGAGCGGTTGAAGCAGTTCCGCGAAGCGGGAAAGGGAACCCGGGAAATCAAGGTCCGAGAAGAGCAATGGACCGAGAAGGAGGTGGAGGATCGGTTCGTAATCCCGGTCCTTCAGGGCCTCGGCTGGAAGCTGGCTGTGACGCTCGTTCAACAGGTGCATATGCTGATCAAGGTCGGATCCGGACGACCCAAGGAGGTTTTTGCCGACTTCGTCGGCTACCACGGTGCCTTCACATCGCGAGCGCTGCTGGTCGTCGAGGTCAAACGCCGGATCGCGTCCACGAAGGAACTACAGCAGGCCGTTGAACAGGCGGAGTCCTATGCGGGCAAGCTGCGCTGCAGCCGCTTGGCCGTTGTCTCCCCCGAGGGCTTCTGGGTCTATGAACTTCGCTTCCCTGGCCAAAGCACGCAGCTGCTAGCGCTTGAAGTCTCGTCGAAGGAAGCAGCGGCTGTTGCGGCCCAATTGGCGGAGGCGATCGGCTACGAGAGACTTTCGGCAGTGTAGCGAGAGATACGAGCAAACGGAGGCGCAACATGATTGCCCGCCCCCTCGGCACTCATCAGCGCTAATCTACAGACATTTCTTGTGGCAATTGGCCTGCCCAGACGCCCCCTCCGCATGGTACACTCCACGCACTCCCGCGTCCCCGGAACGCCGAGGTGCGCCATGTCCGCGCGTCCATCGACACCGCCCTGTTCACCGAAATTCCGCGACGCCCAGGCCTCGCCGGCCAGTGCGAATCGGGCGCACGAACCCTTTGGCGGATGGCGGCCGGATCGCAAGTCCTTGCGACCGCAAGACATCCGCCCGCCAAGCCCGCCCGCCAACCGTGTCTTGGCGGGCGTACGGCGGGCGGTCGTCGTCAGGAAAGGACGGCGAACGTTGGCATGGGTCGCGGTCCCTCGAACGGCGGCGGACGAATTCTGGGGGGGACGATCCCGTTTGGCGCAATGGCGCAGGGCCAGAAAAGCCTTAATTGCCAAGGACTTAAGGGTGCGCCAACCGGGCGCCAAATGGCGCACGCCCCTTGCCGATGGCTGCCCGACAAGGAAAAGGGGCCGCCGGCCCGCGTGTCCCGGACGCCGCCTTGGCCGGCGCCCCTTGCGATCCGTACATTTTCCCTAAAGATCGCCGGACATCGGGCCGCCCCTCACTTGGCTGCGCGCCCCACCTACAGGAACCCCGGAATGAGTACCAAGTACGTCTACTTCTTCGGCGGCGGCAAGGCGGAAGGCCGCTCGGAAATGCGCGACCTCCTCGGCGGCAAGGGCGCCAACCTCCACGAGATGACCAACCTCGGCCTGCCCGTCCCGGCCGGCTTCACGCTCAGCACCGAGGTCTGCACCTATTACTATCAGCACGGACGCAAATTCCCGCCCGAGCTGCGCGATGAGGTGACGGAGGCCCTCCGCGGCGTCGAGAAGCTCATGGGGACGAAGTTCGGCGACGCCGCCAACCCGCTGCTGCTGTCGTGCCGCTCCGGCGCCCGCGACTCCATGCCGGGCATGATGGACACCGTCCTGAACATCGGACTCAACGACACGACGGTCAAGGCCCTCATCAAGCAGACCGGCAACGAGCGCTTCGTCCTCGACTCCTACCGCCGACTGCTGCTGATGTACGGCGAAGTGGTGATGGGCCTCAAGGGCCACCCCGACGAGCCGTTTGAGCACATCCTCCACGAGGTGAAGAAGGCCAAGGGCGCCAGGCTCGACAACGAACTGGACGCCGACGCCCTCAAGACGGTCATCGCGCGCTCCAAGGAGGCCATCCGCAAGTACACCGGCCAGGACTTCCCCGAAAACCCGATGGACCAGATCTGGAACGCGGTCGGCGCAGTGTTCGGCTCGTGGATGAACGACCGGGCGACGGTCTACCGCCGGCAGTACGGCATCCCCGACGAGTGGGGCACGGCCTGCAACGTCATGGCGATGGTGTTCGGCAACCTCGGCGACGACTGCGCCACCGGCGTCGCCCTGACGCGCGACGGCGCCCTCGGCACGCCCGGCATGTGCGGCGACTACCTCATCAACGCCCAGGGCGAGGACGTGGTCAACGGCTCGCGGCCGACCAAGCGCATCGAGGAGACGCTGGGCAAGGACATGCCGGAGGCGTTCAAGGAATTGGTCGCGGTGGGGCAGAAGCTGGAGAAGCACTATCGCAACATGCAGGACATCGAGTTCACCATCCAGCGCAACAAACTCTACATGCTCCAGACGCGCAACGCCAAGCGGACGGGCTTCGCCGCGGTGCGCGTGGCTTACGACATGGTGCAGGAGGGCCTCATCAAGCCGGACGAGGCGATCTCGTCCAAATTCATCCCGGCCGGCGACCTGAGCCAGCTGTTGCAGCCGCTCTTCGACGCCGAGGCCAAGAAGACGGCGAGCAAGTCGGGCAAGCTCTTGACCAAGGGCATCCCGGCCGGCCCCGGCGCGGCCACCGGCAAGATCGTCTTCACGCCGCAGAAGGCCGAGGCGCAGAAGCAAGCCAACCCGAAGGCGGCCCTCATTCTGGTGCGCAAAGAGACGACGCCGGAAGACCTGCGCGGCATGAAGGCGGCCCTCGGCATCCTGACGGCGGTGGGCGGCGTGTCGTCGCACGCGGCCCTGGTGAGCCGGCAGATGGGCAAGGTGTGCATCGTCGGCGCCGGCGAGCTGGACGTCAACAACGCGGCCGGCACGCTGACGATCAAGGGCAGGGTGCTCAAGGAAGGCGACGACATCAGCATCGACGGCTTCACCGGCGAGGTGTTCGCCGGGGCCATCGCCACGAAGCCCAGCGAGGTGGTGCAGGTCCTCATCAAGAAAGAACTCGCCCCCGAAAAGGCGGAAACCTACCGCCGCTTCCAACAGATCATGGACTGGGCGGAGGGCCATCGCAAACTGAAGGTGCGGACCAACGCCGACTTGCCGGATCAGGCAGCGGAAGCGATCGCCTTCGGGGCGGAGGGGATCGGCCTGTGCCGAACCGAACACATGTTCTTCGACCACATCTCCGAGATGCGCGAGATGATCATGGCGGAGACGACGGCCGCGCGCGAGGCGGCGCTGGCCAAGATGCTGCCGTTCCAGCGCAACGACTTCGCCGGATTGTTCCGCGTGATGGCCGGCCGGCCGGTGACGATCCGGCTGCTCGATCCGCCGCTGCACGAGTTCTTGCCGCAAGACAAGGCGGGACGAGACGAGATGGCCCGCGTGCTGGGCAAGAGCGCCGAGGCGGTGGCCCGGCGCGTGGAGGAGCTGCACGAGTCGAACCCGATGCTCGGCCACCGCGGCTGCCGGCTGGGCATCGTCTACCCGGAGATCACGGCCATGCAGGCGCGGGCGATTTTCGAGGCGGCGGTGCAGGTGAAGAAGGAAGGCGTTACGGTCCACCCCGAGGTGATGATCCCGCTGGCCGGCTTCCGCAAGGAGCTGCAGAACCAGGAGAAGATCGTCCGCGACGCGGCGGCGAAGGTGTTCGCCGAGACGGGCGTGACGCTGGAATACTCGGTCGGCACGATGATCGAGGTGCCGCGGGCCTGCGTGACGGCCGGCGAGATCGCCAAGACGGCGGAGTTCTTCAGCTTCGGCACGAACGACCTGACGCAGACGACGCTGGGCATGAGCCGCGACGACTACGGGCCGTTCATCTCCGCGTACACCGACCCGAAAAGGGCGGACATCCTGCCGGCCGACCCGTTCGCCACGATCGACCAGGACGGCGTGGGGGCGCTGATGAAGACGGCGGTGGAGCAGGGGCGGGCGACGCGGCCGGACCTGAAGATCGGCATCTGCGGCGAGCACGGCGGCGACCCGGATTCGGTGAAGTTCTGCCATAAGATCGGGCTGAATTACGTCAGCTGCAGCCCGTTCCGCGTGGCGGTGGCCCGGCTGGCGGCGGCGCAGGCGGCGCTGGGGAAGTAAGGCGCAGGAACCGGCCTTGAGGCCCGCGGCCGACATTGGCCGCGGGCCGATTCTATCCATGCGTTTACTCACGGACCCTCAGCTCGACACCGGCTTTCTCATCCGGCTGCTCATGGCCGACCCGCCCTTCGTCGCCTACTCGACCGCCAACCAGGCCGCCGGACTTGTTGCAGTCCGGGGGCAGCCGCAGAGTTCCTCGCGGGCGCCGGCGCGAGCCCGCCCAACTCCAGTCGCTGCAGCGGCAGTTCGGCTCAACCGCTCGCCGGTTTGTCCGTTACTGCTCTGGACAACGCGGCGCACGGCTTCAGAATGCCTTTCAGGGCGACCCGCGCGGGCGTGTACTCCACACCGAGGATGCGAAAGTCTTGGCGGCTGCCTTTCTTGCAAGAGAGCCTCTCGCCACGAGCGATTTGCGGCTTTTCAAGCGCACCTGCGATCTCGGCGTGTTGGTAGATTTCATCGGGGTAAGCCAGCCCGCATCCGTTGCTTCCGCGTAGGTCCCGCAGTCGGTGGCCGTCCCGCCTCCGTGAGCGGCAGCTATGAAACCAGAAACGGTGCGAGAAGAATTGCTGCGGAACGTCATTCCGAGCAGGATGACCGAGGAGGACGCGCTGTTTTGGATGGCGTTGCTGCATACATCAGATCCACCTGCGGCCCGGAACTCTGGAAGGCGTGAACGCCAGCAACGAAGTTGTCCTACCGCCGGAGACGCGCCGCGGGGTCGCCGCTGTGATCGCCGCTCTGTGGCGGAAACGCTCGGACCTCCTTCCGACGGACTATGTCTACTTGTCAAACCAATACGGTTTGCGAATCCCTTATGAGTTATTCGAGACCGCTCCTCCGGCGCACCAGGAGCGGATTCTCCAGTTCCGGCGCGCCTTGATGGCGGACGACCGAGTGCTAGAGATTCGGCCGGAAGAATGAGGGCGCGGGAATGGCACACGAAGCCGCCGCGGCAGGTCGCTAATTCACTCTCTCCCCCATCCACCATCCAGAACTTGACCATCCCGTCGCGGCCGGCCGTCTCCAGCGTCCGGCCGTCGGCCGAGAAGGCGACGCGCAGCACCGGCCGCTTGTGTCCCTGCACGGCGGCCTTTTCCACGCCGCCGACCGCGTCCCAAAGCCGGCCGACGCCGCCGTCGCAGCCTGCCGCCACCGTCTGGCCGTCCGGCGAGAAGCAGACGCAAAAGACCGCCCCCGATGGACTCGGCAGCGCCGCCTCCTCGCGTCTCCCCGTCACGTCCCACAGCCGCACGGATCGGTCCTTACCCTTGCCGCCGCTGGCCAGCGTTCCGCCGTCGGGCGAGAAGGCGACGCAGGCGACCGCGTCGGTATGGCCCTTGAGCAGGACCATTTCCTTGCCGCCGGCCAAGTCGATCAGCCGCACCACGCCGTCGCGGCCGCCGACCGCCAGCAGTCCGCCGTCCGGCGAAAACGCCAGTGAGGCGGCGCCTCGCCATTTGTTTCCTTGAGGGATCGCCTGCGGAGGAAGTGGTTGCGACGAGTTGGACGCCAGATCCCACAGCAGGACGTCGGGGGCGTGTTTGCCGTCGGCGCCTCCCACGGCCACCCGCCGCCCGTCCGGCGAGAAGGCCAGCGCGGAAACGTCGGGCAAGCCGGTGAACCCGGCCCGTTGCTCGCCGGTGTCCAGGTCCCAGACGACGATGCGAGCCTGCTTTGCGGGCTTGTCGGGGCACGCCGCCGCCAGCATCTTGCCGTCGGCCGAGAACGCCAGGACCGTGACGCCGAGGGAGGGCAGGGCCAGCACGCTCCGCACCTGACGCGAGGGCGCGTCCCACACTTTCACGACGCCGTCGCCGACGGCCGAGGCGAACAGGCCGCCGTCCGCCGAGAATGCGGACGCCTGAATCGCTTTGCCGAGCCGGATTGCCGCCTTGTCCTCCGTGAGCCGCATCGGCAGCGGGCGCGGCGCCGTCGGGCCGCCCGCGGCGCCGGCCACGGCGTAGGATCCCGCCGCCATCTGGACCGGCGGCCCGGCGTTCATCGGGGACATTTGCAGCTGGCCGTCCTCCAGCTCGACCCGCGTCGCGCCTGGCGTGATGGCCGTGAGGAAGCGGGCGGCCAGGCCGCGCACCTCCGCGAACGGCGTAGCCATCACCAGCGGCCGACCTTCCGGCTGTTGGGCAACGTCGGCCATCACCACGCCTTGCGTCAGGAACACCTTTTTCCCCAGCGCGTCCGCGGCCGACGACAGCCGCAGCGTCGAATCGGCGCCCAGCTCCAGCCGCGTCGCATCGGGATAGCGCACCACCGCAAAGCCGCCCTCGCCGCTCTGAATCTCGTGGCCGGCGAACAAATCCTGCCCCGGTTCGGCGAGGATGCGACCGGCCCCGCTGACGACGTACACTTCGCCCTCAGCCTCTTCCAGCCGGGCGATGACGGGGTTGTGCGTCGCCGAAGCCGGGGACGCACGCCGGTCGCCGGGGCCGAATAACCCCCAGGCGGCGGCGATCACCACGGCGGCGGCCGCCGCGACCGCGGCCGTCACCGCCAGGCGACGGCCGATGCGGCGTGGCTTTGGGCCGACGCCGAGAGGCCTTTCGCGCAGGGCCATCGCATAGCCGCGCTGCTCCGCCAGCAGCTCGCCGACGAGGGCGTGCTGCTGAGCGCAGTCCCAGAAGGCCCGGCAGGCGGCGCGCGACGACGCCAGCTCCCGGCCCAGGTCCGCCCGATCGGCGTCGCTCAGGCGATTTTCGAGATAGGATTCGAGCAATTCGTGGAGGCGACCTTGATCCACGCTAGACCTCCCGCACCGCGAGGCGGCGCCGGGTGCATTCTTGAAGGAACTTCCGCGCCCGCGACAGCGCGACGTGGACGGCGCCGAGGCTCCAGCGCAGCTGCTCCGCGATGCGCTGGGGCGGTAAGAACTCCTCGGAATAGCGGAGTTCCAGGATCTGCCGCGCCCGCGGGCTGAGCCGCTTGATGCAGTAAGCCAGCGCCTCACGCCGCGACTCCCAGGCGTTGTCGAGGTCGGCCGCCGCCGCGACCACGGCCTCGAGCGCCGCCGGATCGAGCAGGTGCGGCCCGGCCTTCTGCTTGCGGCATTGCTCCAGCACTTTGAGCCGGGCGATGGCCCGCACCCAGGCCAGAAAGTTGGACCCGTCGCGGAAGTCGTCCGCCTTGGCGACGGCCGTGAGGAACACGTCCTGAAAGACGTCTTCCGCCAGGTTGTGGTCCGGCAAGAGTCCCAGGATGAAGCCGCGCAGCAGCCCGGCGTTCCGCAGGAACAGCCGCTGGACCTCTTGCACCTTGCGCGCGTGAGCAGCCGGTTGCGCCGTCATATCCCTTATGCCTTCCGCGTCCCTGAATTTAGCAACGAAAGCGCCGCCGCCAATTGGATAGGATACCACGAACGAGCCGGCGGAACGACTCGTGCGTCGTGGAGGGATGGGGACGCGGGTTATGCGGTCGTCGAAAGGAAGGGAATCCTGTCCTGATCCAGATCGGCGGGCGGCTCAGAACCAAAGCCGCCGCCCGGCCATCGGCCCTTGCAGGTCCACCGAGCCGATGCGGAGGAAGTCGTAGCCGCCGAACAGCTCGCAGTGCCGATGGACCAGGCCGACCGTGCCCCGGACGCGGAACACGGCCGCGGAGCCGAGGTTGCCCAGGTCGAGCGAGGACGAGACCACCACCGGCTTGCAGGGGAACACGTCGCCGCCGTAGGTGAAGTTGAAGCCGCCGCGCGTGCTGGAACGATCCGGCATTACCCGACCGCCGAGGCCGGCGTACATCTGCATCCACTCGCTCTGCGCGAAACGGAAAGTCAGGTTCGCGTCGCCCAGCGTCAGCTCGTCGCAGCAGCCGCAGGGCAGCCGTTGCGTGAAGAAATCCCAGTCGGTCGCAATGCCGAATCGAGAGGTGGTGTCGAAGACGAGCCGCGTGCCGAGACGGTTGACGCCGCGGAAGTCGCAGCCGTCTTCCACGTCCGCCCGAACCGACCAGTTGCGGCCGCCGCGCGGCTCGGAGTCGTCGTCCCCGGCCCGGTCCAGCCACAGGAAGCCGGGCTGGCCGTAAGCGTAGGGGAAGCGCGGGAAGAGGCTGGTCGTTTGGTAGTCGTCGCCGAGGGCCAACGGCGGCACGACGAATGGGGCCAGCAGCGCCTCCCCGACCAGGGGGGCCAGGGTGTCGCCCAGGGCGTCGCAGTCGCCGTCATTGTTCCCGTCCTTCTTGTTCCGGTCCTTCTTGCCCTCGGCGCACGGCTTGGCCGGGGCGTCCACTTGCTCGCGCACCTGACCGAGCAGGTCCCCGTCGGCGCGGATCGGCGACGCGAACAGGACGGCCGCGATCGGCAAGATGGCGAAGAGAGGCCGCATCGATACCTCCGGCGCCGGCCGGGAGGAAAGGGAGGGACGGCGGCGTGATAGCGAAAGCGGCGCCGGGTTGCAAGGCCAAGGGATTTGTGTGAGGGACACGGGGACACGGACTTGACCCAATTCATTTGAGTCGATATAATTCTACTTGAAAGGAGAACCGGGTCATGGCGACGCGGCATCGGGGGCCGGAGAAAGAAGTGCGGGCCCTCAACGCGCTGATTACGCTGCTGCGGGCGGCGGAGTCGGTGACGACCCGCCTTCAGGGCCGGCTCACCGAGGCGTCGGTCACTGGCGGCCAGTTCGGCGCGCTGGAGGCGCTGTACCACCTGGGGCCGATGCGGCCGAATGAACTGGCCCGGAAGTTGCTCCGAAGTCCCGGCAACATGACCACCGTGCTCGACAACCTGGAGAGGCGCCGTCTGGTGGTCCGCCGGCGCGAAAAAGACGACCGCCGTTGCCTGACGGTCCACCTCACCGACGCCGGCCGCAAGCTCATGGAGCGGATCTTCCCGGAACACGTCGCGAACGTCGTTCATGCGTTCGACGTGCTCACCGCAAAAGAGCAGGAAGAGTTGCGCCAGCTCTGCCGGATGCTCGGGACAGGCGAGCGGAAGTGAGTTTCTTCGCCCCGGTCCTTTGAATTCAAACGGTCGAAAAGGAGACGAACCATGTGGCGATCCCTCTTCCCGGAGTTCGTGCGCGGCCGCGGGGCGATCGGGCTGCTCATCCTGCGCGTGGCGGTCGGCGCGGCCTTCGTGTTCCACGGCTGGTTCAAGATCACCAGCCCCGGCGGCATGACCGCGTGGATGGGGCCTGGCGCCCCCGTGCCGGGATTCCTCCAGGCGGCGGCCGCGCTGTCGGAGTTTCTCGGCGGCGTCGGTCTCATCCTGGGTCTGCTGACGCCGCTGGCCTCGTTCTTCCTCGCCTGCACCATCATCGTCGCCGTCGGTATGGTCCATCTGCCGAACAACGACCCGTTCGTCAGCCCGACGGGCGGGCGGTCCTGGGAGCTGGCAGCTGGCTATCTGGCGGCGGCGCTGGCGGTCCTGCTGGCCGGGCCGGGGCGGCTTTCCCTGGACTATCTGATCTTCGGCCGGCTTGCGGCGAGGGCGCCGTCGGCGTCCCCATCGCAAGGCCACCTGAGTTTTCGCCCATAACGGAGGGATTATCCATGATGCACATTCGCCGGGCGGAGGAGCGCGGTCGTTACGATTACGGCTGGCTGGACACCGCCCATACCTTCTCGTTCAACACGTACCTGGACCCCGAACACATGGGCTTTCGCGCCCTGCGGGTCATCAATGAGGACCGGGTGCAGCCGGGCGAGGGCTTTGGCATGCACGGCCACCGCGACATGGAAATCGTCACGGTGGTGTTGGAAGGCGCCCTGGAACACAAGGACAGTCTCGGCTCCGGTTCGGTCATCCGGCCGGGCCGCGTGCAGCGGATGACGGCGGGCCGCGGCATCCGCCACAGCGAATTCAACCCGTCGCCGACGGAGCCAGTCCACCTGTACCAGATCTGGATCCTGCCGGAAGAGGAGGGCCTGGCGCCGAGCTACGAGGAGCGGACGTTTGATCCAGCGGAGCGGCCCGGCCGGCTGCGGCTGATCGCCTCGCGCACCGGAGAGGACGGTTCGCTGACGATCCACCAGGACGCGCGGCTGTACCAGGCGTCGCTGCGGCCGGGCGATTCGCTGGCGCACGAGCTGAAGCCGGGCCGCCATGCGTGGGTGCAGGTGCTGCGCGGCGGCGCCCGCGTCAACGGCGAGCGCCTGAAGGCGGGAGATGGGGCGGCGCTGAGCGGCGAGGCGAGGCTGACGCTTGCGGGCGATGGGGACGGCGAGGTGCTGGTGTTCGATCTCGCGTAATATCCATCCCGTTTAGCCGCGACCCGGAGGGGAGCGCCGCCGCGCGCAGCTCGGCGCTCTCTTGTTTTCCCCCCGCCGGAGTGCGACGATGACGGGAAGAAATGCCGCCCCGGCCTCGCATGGGACGTTGCGATGCGGGCGGGCCGGCGTCGGCGATGCGGAGAACACGATGGCCGCGAAGCCCGAAGACGACCCGGTTCCGCCGGGTCGGCTCGACGAGATCCCGACCGAGTGGAGCCTGCTGCGCGTGGCCCACGACAACCCGTCCACGGTGGGGGAGGCCCGCAACCTGCTGGTGCGCCGCTACGCCCGGGCGATCCGCAATTACGTGGGCGCCCTGGTCAAGGACCCGCAGGACGCCGACGAGGTGGCGCATGACGTGGTGGTCAAGCTGCTGCGCGGCGCCTTCGCCGCGGCCGACCCGAAGCGCGGCCGCTTCCGCGACCTGTTGACCGTGGCGACGCACAACACGATCCGTACCTACTGGAGCAAGAAGCTGTCGCGCCCGCTCAACGACGTGGACCTGAGCAACGTCCCGGGCCGCCAGGGGTCGGACAGTCTGGACGAGGCGGACCTGGCCGTCTGGCGGTCGGCGGTGCTGGACCAGGCGTGGAAGGCGCTGGAGGAACACGAGCGGACCCACCCCGGCAGTGCGGCATGGACGGTGCTGCGGCTGCGCGCCGACTTCCCCGACGACGACATGGAGCAGCTGGCGGCGCGGCTGTCGAAGAGGGCGGGCAAGCCGTTTCAGTCCGCCGCGCTGCGGCAACAGCTGCGGCGGTCGCGGCTGCGCTTCGCCCAGCTGCTCGTTGAAGAAGTGGCGGCCGGCTTGGACGACCCGACGCCGGAACGCGTCGAGGAGGAGCTGCGGGACGTCGGCCTGTTCCCGTATGTGAGCGATTTTATTCCTCCGAATTGGCGGGCGAGCGGGGCGTTGCAGGCGTGAGGGCTGGGCGGGCGCCCCTTGGCCATGCCGCGGTCGGCGACGTGGTTCGTGGTGGAATAGCGGACGGCGGCGCGGTATATCTACATTCTCGCCTGAGAGATTGGCATCCCCGCCTCCGAGGAGACCCTCCCTTGAAGCAGACGACTTCCCCCGCATCGTCCGGCGCCTCGCGCCGCGAGTTCCTGGCCGCCGCCGCGGCCGGCGCCGTCGCCCTCGGTTCCGCGCCCTTCGTCCACGCCGGCGGCTCGGACACGCTGCGCGTCGGCCTCATCGGCTGCGGCGGACGCGGCACCGGCGCCGCCGGCCAGGCCCTCCACGCCGACTCCAACGTCAAGCTCACCGCGATGGGCGACCTGTTCGAGGACCACCTGCAAACCAGTCTCGCCAACCTCCGCAACGATTCGGAAATCGGGGCCAAGGTGGACGTCAAACCGGATCGCTGCTTCGTGGGCTGGGACGCCTACAAGCAGGTGCTGGCGACGGACGTGGACGTGGTGATCCTGACGACGCCGCCGCACTTCCGGCCGCTGCACATCAAGGCGGCCGTCGAGGCCAAGAAGCACATCTTCTGTGAGAAGCCCGTGGCCGTGGACGCCCCCGGCGTGCAGTCGGTCGTCGCGTCCTGCCGCGAGTCCAAGAAGAACGGCAAGGCCGTCGTCTCCGGCCTGTGCTACCGCTACCAGCACGCCAAGCGCGAGGTCATGCAAAAGGTCCACGAGGGCGCCGTCGGCGACATTCGCGCCCTGCATTGTACGTACAACACCGGCTTCCTCTGGAGCCATCCGCGCCAGAAGGGCTGGAGCGACATGGAGTGGCAGCTGCGCAACTGGCTCTACTTCACCTGGCTGTCCGGTGATCACAACGTCGAGCAGCACATCCACAGCCTGGACAAGATGATGTGGGCGATGAAGGACGTGCCGCCGAAGAAGTGCGTCGGCACGGGGGGCCGGCAGGTGCGCACGGACCCCGCGTTCGGCAACATTTTCGACCACCACAGCGTCGTCTACGAGTGGGACGACGGCCTCAAGCTGTTCGCCTACTGCCGGCAGCAGGACGGCTGCGCCGCGGAGGTGTCCGACTTCGTGATCGGCACGAAGGGCACGGCCGAGATCATGAAGCACCAGATCACCGGCGAGAACCCCTGGAAGAGCAAGATCGATCCGCGGCAGGACGACATGTACCAGAACGAACACAACGAGCTGTTCGCGTCGATCCGCAAGGGGGAACCAATCAACAACGGCGACTACATGACGCAAAGCACGCTTATGGCGATCATGGGCCGCATGTCCACCTACACGGGGCAGGTCATCACCTGGGAAATGGCCATGCACTCCAAGGAGGACCTGACGCCTCCGAAGTACGAGTTCGGCGATATCCCGACGCCGCCGGTGGCGCATCCGGGGGTGACGAAGTTCGTGTGACCGTTCCGTCGCCGCCGTGCGGTTAGCCGCGACGCGGAGCGGAGCGCTTGCCCCCAGCGCTCCGCGTCGCGTCGCGGCTAACCGGTTTTGGCATCTCCCGCTCCGAACCGAGGACACCCCGCCTTGCTCGCCATCGAAAACGTCCCCATCGAGGACACGTTCGCCGAAGCCTTCCCGATGACGGCCGCCCGGCTGATCGTCACGGCGGAGACGCCGGACTGGGTCCGCACCGCCGCCCAGGTGACGACCGGCTACGCCTCCTCCGTCATCGGCTGCGACGCCGAGGCCGGCGTCGAACGCGCGCTCGGCCCCGACGAGACGCCGGACGGCCGGCCCGGCGTCAGCCTGCTGCTGTTCGCGTTCAGCCGCGACGCGCTGCAAAAGGCCGTCGTCAACCGCGTCGGCCAGTGCGTCCTCACCTGCCCGACCACCGCCTGCTACAACGGCCTGCCGGTCGTCAAGGAAAAAGCGATCCGCATTGGCGGCAATCTGCGCTTCTTCGGCGACGGCTTCCAGTTCAGCAAGAAGCTGGAGGGCCGCCGCTTCTGGCGGCTGCCGGTGATGGACGGTGAGTTCACCTGCGAGGATTTCTTCGGCACGATCAAGGGCGTGGCCGGCGGCAACTTCCTTGTCGTCGGCGCCAGCCAGTCCGCGGCCCTGGCGGCGGCGGCGGCGGCCGTCGCGGCCATCCGCGAACTTCCCGGCGTGATTCTGCCGTTTCCCGGCGGCGTCGTCCGCAGCGGCAGCAAGGTCGGCAGCAAGTACAAGAAGCTGCGGGCCAGCACCAACGACGCCTACTGCCCGACGCTGCGCGGTCTGGTGAAGACCGCTCTGCCAGCGGAGGCCAACGCGGTTTACGAGATCGTCATCGACGGCGTGGACCTGGCGAGCGTGGAGAACGCCACCCGCATCGGCGTGCGGGCGGCGTGCCGGCCCGGCGTCCTGCGCATCACCGCCGGAAACTACGGCGGCAAGCTGGGGCCGTTCCATCTGCACCTGCACAAGCTGCTGGCGTCCGATGCGACATGAACGTCAGCTGGCCGTCTCGGTCCCGACCACGCCGGTCTGGCCCATAAGATAGCCGCGAAGGTCGCAGTAAATCTGCGTGCAGAGCCGGCGCCAGGCCGGGTCGCCGAACAGGGCCGGGCTGGGAGGACGCAGGACGACCGTGATGTGCAGCTGGCTGACGCGGGAGTCGTCCGGCCGTTCCAGCTGCAGTTCCATTTCGATCTTGCGCGGCGCCCGGCCGATGCCCAGCCAGGAGAGCGAGCCGCGCTGCGGCGCCTCATAGACGCTGCCCTTGCCGCCCAACCGGACGCGGATGCGGCCCGGCACGCTCTCGACGACCTCGCCGCCCACGTCCTGGATGAATCCGCGCAGCTTGTACGATGCGATCGCCTCCGGCATCCACGCCTCCAGGTGATGGACCGTCGCCAGCGGGTCGCAGCCGTCCGTCGGGGTGGGCGGCGGGGGCGGCGGAACCGAAGCAGCGGTGGCGGGGGTCGGCGCATGGCGCTGTGTCGGCGGGTAGGTGGCGTCGGGCCGCATTCTCGGGGCGGCCGCGCCAGGCTCGCCCTGGAAGGCGCCCTCCACGGCGGTCAGGCAGGCCTCGAAGCGCTCGGCCAGTTCCCGCGCGCCGCTGGGCCGGTCGGCGGGGTCCTTGGCCAGGCACCACTGCACCACTTCCTCGACCTCGGGCGGCGCCAGGCGGCCCGCCCCCAAAAGCGCGAAGGCCGGCGGTGGCTCGACCGCGTGGGCCAGCAGCACATCCATCGTCGATTTGCCGGCGAACGGCAGCTGCCCGGTCAGCAGCTCGTACAGGATCACGCCGACGCTGTAGAGGTCGCCGCGGTGGTCCATGTCGTCGCCGCGGGCTTGCTCGGGGCACATGTAGCCGGGCGTGCCGACCGCGAAGTCGGTGTTGCTCACCGCCGACAGCCGCATGTTCGTCTGGCTCTCGTTCCCCACCAGCTTGGCCAGGCCGAAATCCATGACTTTGAGGATTTCATAAGGCGTATTCGGATCCACGATCATCAAGTTGGCCGGCTTGAGGTCGCGGTGGATGATCGATTCGGCGTGGGCGACTTGCAGCACCTCGCACAGCATCCGCAGCAGCCGGGCGACGCGGGCCGGCGCCAGACGGCCGGAGTCGGCCAGCAGGTTGTCGAGCGTCACGCCCTTGATGTACTCCATGACGATGCACGGCCCCTGCGGGTCGCTGAGCGAAGCGTCGTAGAGGGTGACGGCGTAGGGGTGCTGGAAGCGGGCCATCGCCAGCGTTTCGCGGGTGAAGCGCTCGCGGAACTTGGGGTCGGCCGCAATGTGGTCGTGCATGACCTTGACGACGACTTGCCGGCCGAGGTCGAGCTGCTTGGCAAGGTAGACGCGGCCCATGCCGCCTTCGCCCAGCAGACGAATCGCCTCGTACCGACCTAGAAAGACGCGACCCACCATGGAGCGTATCCATCCCGGTCAAGAGAGCGGAATTGATGTCCGCCTCAAGTGTAGGTCGCAATCGGGTAACGTGCGGCCGAAAACAGTGAGAAGTGAGGAGTGAGGAGTGAGGAGTGAGGAGAGGGCGACGACGATTGATCTTCTCTCCTCACTCCTCACTCCTCACTGCATTACACGCACCCGCCGCCCCTCGATGCGCAGCCGGCCCTCGGCGAACAGCCGCACCGCCTCGGGATAGACCTCGCATTCTTGTGCAAACACTCGTTCCGCCAGAGTTTCCGGGGTGTCGTCCTCATGGACGGGCACGGCCCGCTGCGCCACGATGGGACCGTGATCGTATTCGTCGTCCACGAAATGGACCGTGCAGCCGCTCACCTTGACGCCGGCCGCCAGCGCCGCCTCGTGGACGTGGCGGCCGTGAAAGCCCTTGCCGCAAAAGGAGGGGATCAGCGATGGATGAATGTTCAGGATGCGACCGCGATAGTCTTCGGGAATGCTTAACAGCTGCAAAAAGCCGCCAAGGCAGACCAAATCCGCGCCGGCGCGGCGGACGTGATCGAAGGTGCGACGACTGAACTCCTGGCGCGACGGACAACCCCGCCGCTCGACGACCGCCGTGGGAACGCCCGCCTGCTCGGCGCGGACCAGGCCGAACGCCTCCGGGTTGCTGGAAACGACCAGGACCACGCGCGCCGGCATTCGGTTGTCGGCAGCGTGGTCCAGCAGGTTTTGCAAGGTCGTGCCGCCGCCGCTGAGGAGGACGGCGAGGCGGAGCGGTTGGTTCATGGTCGGCCCTTTCGATCGGCGCCCCAAGGCGGCTCGGATAGCCGCCCGCCCTGCCAGGATAGGAGAGCGGGCGCCGATGCGAAAGGGCCAGTTCGGCGGCCACGCAGCGTCATGGGCCCGGAGGGCCGTTCGTCGAACCAGGTGGGGGTGTGGGACCGCCCGTGCCGCTCGGCCCCGGAAATGGCGTCGTGGTACTGCCCGGCGGTTGGCCAACCGGCGGAGGGCCGCTACGACCGCCCGGGCCAGGGAACCCTGGACCAGTCCCACCCGGACCCGGGAACGGCGTCGCACCGGGCGGTCCTCCGCCCGGCATCGGGCCGCCCGCCGGAGGACCGCTAATCCCGCCCCGCATGATGCCAAACGAACCGCCCATCCCCGGCGCCATCCCCGCCGGCCCCATCATGCCGGGCCGCGCCCTGACCTTACCCTGGATCAGTCCGATGAATTCGCCGATGGCGTCCTGCGCGTCCGGCGTCGTCGTAATGACGAGGGTTTCGCCGTCCACCTTGGTTTCGAGGATGGACGCCTTGACGTTGTCTTTCAGGAAGGCGGCCAACGCCTCGGCCGTCGCGGGCTTGAGCTTGTAGGAAACGCGCGTCAGAGTGATGACCTCGGCGGGGGCTTCACTCGCCGCCGGGGGAGTCGCCTGCGCGGTCCTCGGATCTGATCTCCGTATTGCCGACAAGAAGTCGATGGCATTTTCCGCCTGCGTCTGGCCGCGCAGCTCCTGGATCTCCTTCAGCAACTGCTCGACCTTCTTCTCCAGGTCCCGGATTTTCCTCTCCCGTTCGGCGTCGGCAGGGGGAGCGGCAGTCGGATCGCTTGGGGGAACGGCGATGGTTCCGGCCCCGGGTGGTAGGCCGCCCCCAAAGGGATTCGATCCCGGCGGAGGCGTCGCAACCGGCGCCCCGGCCGGCGGCAGAGCTGCCGGCGTTGTGGGGTCGCCGCCCAGCGTCCACGCCGGCAACGCCAGCAGGCCCAGCACGCCCACGCCTGCCATTCCGGCCCACGACAACCGGCGCGTCGCCGGTGCCCGCATAATCATGACCAGTCTCCTTTCGAGATCGCGACGGCCGCCCGCCGCCCCAAGGGCGGGGACGGCGGCCGTCGAAGCCAACCGCTGTGAGACTTCCAGCAACGCCTCGGCATAGGCCCGCCGTGCGTCGGGCGCCGTCCCGACGACCCGGGCGTCGCACGCCAGCTCGGCCTCCTGCGTCAGCCTCCGCCGCACCCACCAGAGCAGGGGGTGCCACCACCATACGCAGCCCGCCGCCAGCAGCAGCCAGCCGACCCAGTGGTCGCGGCGCCGCAGGTGCGCCAGCTCATGGATCAGCACCGCCCGCCGGCCTTCCACCGACAGCCGATCTTCCAGGCCCAGCGGCCAAATCAGCCGCGGCGCCCCGAAGCCCCAGACCATCGGCGACGCCACGCCCGGAAGCACGACCAGCCGCGGCGGTTGCAGATTCATCGAATCGGCGAGTTCGCGGACCAGGATCGTCAGCCATTCCGAGGCCGGCAGTCCGCACGCCAGCCGGCGGCGCCAGTGGATGATGCGCATCCCGTTCCGCAGGGCGAAGAACGCGCCGCCTGCGAACCAGACCCACGCCGGCGCCGGCGCCAGCCAATTCCAGGAAAATGACGGCGCGGCCGATGGGTCCACCGCAGGCGGCGACGAGGAGGGAGTCCCGGCCGATGCAGCGGACTCCGCGCCCTGGTCGGCGGGCGCTCGATCCGCGATCGGCTCCTGGTCCACAATGACGATGGTGCGCGTCTCCGGCGCCACGCGGCCCGCCGCCGCTGGGGGCGGGACGGCCGACGACCCGAACACGGGCAGCGTCCACGGCCAGCAGACGACGGGCGGGGTCAGCAATTTGATCAGCACGACCAGCCAAAGCAGGTGCCGTGCCGCGGGGCTGAGGCGGAGCCATCGGCACGCCGCCGCCGCGACCAGCGCCATCGCCGCCGTGACGGCCGTATGGACGATCAGCCACTGGAACATGGCTCGCGCCTTCACCTGAACAGGGCGGTATAATCTCTGAGAATCCGGGCGTATGGTTGCGTCATCGCGGCCGGCGGCCGGGCGGATCCAGCCGGTCGAGCAGTCGCCGCAGCTGTTGCACGTCGTCGCTGGTCAGGCGGCCGTCCTCCACCAGCGCCAGGAGCAACGGCGAGGCGGTTCCACCGCAGAGCTGGTCGGCCAGGTCGCGCAGCCGTCGGCTGACCAGTCCCTCGCGCGACACGGCCGCCCGGAAGACGTGAGCCGGGCCGCCCCGGTCGCAGGCGACGTAGCCCTTGGCCTCCAGACGCTGCAGCAGCGTCTGCACCGTGGTGTACGCCCACCGCCGGCCGCGGCGCTGCAGCGCGGCGTTGACCGCGCGCACCGTACACGCGCCGACTTCCCACAGCGTTTTCAGCACTTCCAGCTCGGACTCGCTGACCGGCGCCTGCCGTTCGTCCACGTCCGCGCCCCTCCTTGCCTTCGGCTCCTGCAACCTGTGCAACGATCCTACTACAATCTGTAGGAGCGCGTCAAGCGCTTTCGGTCATTTTTCCCGCCGACGAAAATCGCGCGCTGCCGCTCGTATAATCTCCGCAGTAAGCCCGCAGGCGCGTCTATTCAGGATATTCAGGAGAGATGATGCGCACGAATGCGATTTTGCTGATCGACCTGGAGAACTTCTTCCTGGGCCGCGAGGAGAACATCGGCGGAACGCCGGCGCCGCACATCTATTCCTTCAAGGAAGACCTGGAAAAGCTGTTCAATTTCGCGGTGGATTTGGCCGGCGAGCGGCGGCTGGTGGTGCGGCGGGCCTACGCCAACTTCAACGTCTGGCGAATGACCAAGGAGGGCGGGCCGAAGGAGTACTACTTGCAGCAGCTGCCGAACCTGCTGATGGACAAGGGCATCGAGCCGGTGCAGGTGTTCCGCTTCCCCGGCGGCGGCAACAAGAACGCCAGCGACATGCGGCTGGCGATGGACGCGACGGCCCTGCTCAACGACCAGGCCGGCGTGGACTTTTTCCTCCTCGTCACCGGCGACGCCGACTTCATCCCGCTGGTGCTGGAGCTGAAGCGGCGCGGCGCCGAGGTGGCCGTCATCGGCGTCATGTGGCACACCAAGGCGGTCTTCCAGCGCTACTGCGACCGCTTCGAGTACTTCGAGGACCTGGTTGCGGCGCAGGAGATCGAGGCCGACAGCGTGGCCGACCTGGCCCAGGTGCGCGACGCGCTGCACGCCCTGCTGGCCCGGTCGCAGCCGATTAAATTCGCCGCGGTCAAGCCGCTGCTGGGCCGATCGCTCAACCGCACCTTCGACCCAACGCGCTTCGACTGCCTGGACACCGGCGACTTCCTGCGCCGCTACGGCGGCGAGCTGGGCGTCGCAGTCAGCAAGGGCGAACACGACTGGGAGATCACTTTGCCGGGCGCGGCGGCTGCCCCGCCCGGCGAGGCCGCCGCGCCGTCCGAGGCCCCGCCGTCGGCCGCCCCGACCGTCGCCCTCTTCACTCCGTCGCCGACCCCGTTCGCCGGCCTGACCGACTACCGGGAGCTGCTGGAGCGCGGCACCCCGCGCGTTTATCTGGTGCCGTTCGCCCAGTGGCACGCGATCACGGAGCGCCTGTTCCGCGAGGCCTCCGGCCAGGGCGAGGAGCGGCCGGTCATATACTATTACGACCTGTTGCGGAGCCTGACGGCGGCGTGCGAGCAGGAAGGGATGCTGGACGCGGAGCGGCGGGTCAAGGCGGTGACGTTCCAGGTGTTCAAGGCCGGCTGCCTGCTGTGCGCCGACGCGGCGCCGGGTTCGAACCCGCGCGACTTCAACTGGGCGCGGCCGGCCCGGCTGGACCCGGGCGTGGCCAGCGCCGACGAATTGCGGCGGCGCACCCATGAGTTCATCGTGCGCCTGCTGCTGGACCGCTTGCAGGAGCGCGGCTGGCCGCGCCAGATCGACGCCGGCCGGCTGGCGGAACTGCTGTTCGGCCCCGGTCCCACGGCGGAGCAGATCCAGGGGCTGCAAGCGATGGCGGACAGCGCCGAGGCCGGCGAGCGGGGGGCGTCAGCCCCCTGACTCCGCATCCTGGCGGCGACCGCAGGAAGAATCAGGGGGCTGACGCCCCCCGCTCGCCGGCGCCGACCTCCGTTCACTTCGCGATCGTCACCTCATCGCGCACGTTGTAGGCGGCTTCCTTCTCCCGGCCGACCGGCGGTGTGCCGTGCAGGGTCGCAGTGTCGCCGTCCAGCTGATACGCGAACGGCTTGCCGGTGATCGGGTCCACAGGCAGCGGCAGTTTCACGCCGTCGAGTTTGGCGGGGAGTTTGCCTCCGTTCTCGGCCGCGTAGATGCGCAGCGCCTCGACGCAGCGGAGCAGGGCGAGCCGCTGGTCGAGCCGCGCCGTCGCCTGTCGTACCTTGATGAGGGCCGGCCACCACAGGAAGAGATGCTCGCCCTTATTGAGATCCTCGTCGCCGGCCGCCAGGGTCTTCTCCGCTTCCCAGTAAGGCACCGCCGTCATCGTCAACACCTCGTCGCGATGGATCTCATAATCGAGCTTCTCGTCGAGCAGGATCACCTGCGGAGCCGGGAACTGCTTGACGTTCTCCTCGGCCAGACCCGACTCGACCAGGCGCTTGCGGGCCGCGCAGGACCCGGTCCTCGTCCTTCGCGCGGGCGGCCACCCAGTCGGCCACGTCGCCCTTGATCGCGCCAGGCGACGAGTTCTCCTTGTCCGCCGCCATCAAGTCGCGGATCGGGTCCAGGAACTGCTTCAACTGGGCGTCGCTCATCGGTGCCTTCTCGTCCAGCAGGCGAAACTCGACATTGGCCCAGTCCCGTTCGCCCAGCCGCCCCGCGCGGAGGTCGATGAACGGTGCGGGCAGGTCGGTCAGCGCCCAGTACAGGTTCGGGCAGCCCGGCTGCTGGATCATCTCCTCGAGCGGGCCGACGGCCATGGACGCGACGGCGACGCCGACCAGTTCGCCGATGAACGTCGGGTGTTCGCCCAGGTGGCGCGACATTGCGAACATCGTCTTGGCGGTGACCAGGGCGTCGTCGAAGCGCCGTTCGGCGACCTCGGCCCGGAATCGTACTCTGAGAGCCGCCGCCAACTTGCGCATCTGCTGGACCTCTGGAAGAAGCGTGTAAAAGCCGTCGCGGCGCAGCTTCAGGAGAATCTGCCAGTCGGGCTTGTCCAGGCGGGCGGCGTAGTCCGCCTGGCGCAGACCGGCGCCGCCGTAGTCGTGGAGTTCCTTGAGGGGCAACTCCTTGAGCGGCGCCGTCTGCCACTTCTCGCGGTTCTCCACTTCGGTCTTGCCGTAGTAGAAGCTGTTCTGCTCCATGAAGCAGATGAGATATCCCTGAACGGGGTTGCCAGGGTTCATCTCGCGCATTTCGGGCAAGAGCTGATAGCGCAGGGCCGGCGTCGGGGCCGCCTGCGGCGTCACGGTCAGTTGGACGATGGTTTGCGTCGGCGCGTCGTCGGCGCGGGCGGCGCAGGGCAGCAGGATCAGCAGGGCGCAGACCGGGAGCGTTCGAGCCATGAGGCTCCTCCTTGCAAAGGGGAAAGATGGAGAAACAGGTCAGTTGATGAGCGCCGCCTGGACCGACGAGGCCCGCAGCGGCGGGTCGTCCGGAACGTAGGAGTCGGAAGCAGCGGGAGGCGGCAGGTCGTCCGCGTCGTTCAGCAGGCGCCGGTTCATGGCCCAGGAGCCGGGGTCCGCGGGCGGCTGGACCGCGACGGGCGGCGCGGGGGCGAAAGGCGAGCGGGGGGCGTCAGCCCCCTGATGCGGCGTCCGCGGCCACAGGAACAGGAGCGTCAGCAGCTGCGACGCGGCCAGGGCGCCGGTGAGGGCCATCCAGCGTCGGCCGGGCCGAGCCGAGGCGCGTCCGGCGGCGAACAGCAGGGCGTCGCGGTCGAGCTTGCCGGCGTCGGGAGTGAACCGGCTCAGGCGTTCGGCGAGGGGTTCGGACATGGTACACCCAGCTCCTGGCGCAGGGCGTCGATCCCGGCGCTGAACCGGCGGAAGGCGGTGCTGGCGGAGCAGCCGGCCGCCACCGCGATCTGTTCAAAACTCAGGCCGCCCCAGAGGCGGGCGACGATCACCTCGCGTTCCTCGACCGGCAGCCGCCCCAAGGCGGCGACGGCGGCCTCGGCGTCCAGGCCGTCCACCACCGGTTCGACGAACCAGCGGCCGGGCCGCACCGTCGCCGACTCCCGCCGCTTCCGGCGCAGGTCGGCCTTGCCGGCGTCGATGGCCCCGTTGCGCACGACCCGATACAGCCAGGCGACGGCGTCGCGCGGCGGCGGATGCAGGGCGACCAGTTTCAGGAAGGCGTCCTGAACTACATCCTCCGGCGCGTGGCACCACTGCCGGGCGTACAGGATCAGCGCCGGCCCGCGCTTATCCACCAGGCGGACAAAGTCGTTCGGCAGCATCATGAGAGGAGACGACACGGCGTCGCCAACATTCCGCGGAAAAGCGATTCGACGTGACAGCGGTTCATGGGGTTGCCACGCCGGGAACATGGTACACTAGAGCAACCGCCCACGTGGGTGAAAAGTCGAAACACCTGAACAGGAGAAGAGTCATGCTCCGCTGGAATTGGCCCACGGATCGCTGGTCCTGGGCCTGATGCTGATGACGGCCGCCACGATCCAGGCCGACCGCGTGCCGAGCCAGAAGGTGGAGATCCCGCGCGCCCAGGCGCCTCCCCGTCGTCGCCGTGCCGGTGACGACCAACGGCTTCGGCAACCTCGCGTCTACCAGATCGCCGTGCGCATCTACGCCACGCCGTCGTACGGCCGAACCCCCCGCCCGGTACAACTGCCGTTCTACGGCGTCGCAGCGTTCGTTCCAGCAACGTCGATTCGCCCCAAACCCCCCTCCCCCCCCCCCCCCCCCCCCCTCCCCCCTCACCCCACCACCCACTCCCTCCCTCCCCAGCGAGCGGCGTCAGCCCCCTGATGCGGCGTCCGCGGCCACAGGAACAGGAGCGTCAGCAGCTGCGACGCGGCCAGGGCGCCGGTGAGGGCCATCCAGCGTCGGCCGGGCCGAGCCGAGGCGCGTCCGGCGGCGAACAGCAGGGCGTCGCGGTCGAGCTTGCCGGCGTCGGGAGTGAACCGGCTCAGGCGTTCGGCGAGGGGTTCGGACATGGTACACCCAGCTCCTGGCGCAGGGCGTCGATCCCGGCGCTGAACCGGCGGAAGGCGGTGCTGGCGGAGCAGCCGGCCGCCACCGCGATCTGTTCAAAACTCAGGCCGCCCCAGAGGCGGGCGACGATCACCTCGCGTTCCTCGACCGGCAGCCGCCCCAAGGCGGCGACGGCGGCCTCGGCGTCCAGGCCGTCCACCACCGGTTCGACGAACCAGCGGCCGGGCCGCACCGTCGCCGACTCCCGCCGCTTCCGGCGCAGGTCGGCCTTGCCGGCGTCGATGGCCCCGTTGCGCACGACCCGATACAGCCAGGCGACGGCGTCGCGCGGCGGCGGATGCAGGGCGACCAGTTTCAGGAAGGCGTCCTGAACTACATCCTCCGGCGCGTGGCACCACTGCCGGGCGTACAGGATCAGCGCCGGCCCGCGCTTATCCACCAGGCGGACAAAGTCGTTCGGCAGCATCATGAGAGGAGACGACACGGCGTCGCCAACATTCCGCGGAAAAGCGATTCGACGTGACAGCGGTTCATGGGGTTGCCACGCCGGGAACATGGTACACTAGAGCAACCGCCCACGTGGGTGAAAAGTCGAAACACCTGAACAGGAGGAAGAGTCATGCTCCGCTGGAATTGGGCCCACGGATCGCTGGTCCTGGGCCTGATGCTGATGACGGCCGCCACGATCCAGGCCGACCGCGTGCCGAGCCAGAAGGTGGAGATCCCGCGCGCCCCAGGCGCGCTCCCCGTCGTCGCCGTGCCGGTGACGACCAACGGCTTCGGCAACCTCGGCGTCTACCAGGGAATCGCCGTGCGCATCTACGCCACGCCGGTCGTGGACGAGCCGAGGAACCCGCAGGCGCGGCCCGTGTACAACTTGCCGTTCTACGGGGCGTCGCAGGCGTTCGGTTCCAGCAACGGGGTCGATTCGCGCCCGAAATACTTCATGCCGCAGCGCTGATACGCGGCGTCCCGCCCGGCCCGCGGCGCCGGCAAGGGCCGTCCTTCAGCCCTTGCCGGCGCGGCGTGCTGGTTGGATCGGAACCTCCCCATGCGCCGCATCGTCCACTTCGGAACGCTGCTCCTCGCGCTCGCCGCGGCGGCGGCCCACGGCCAGCCGACGCCGCCCCTCGTCGATGAGCTGGAATGGGGTCCGTTGCGCGAACACTGCCAAAAGCTGATGGAAGGACTGGAAGCGCTGAAGGCCCCGCTGCCGCCGAAGACGGTGCAGGCGCTCAGGGCGCTGCTCAAGGACGAGCCGGCCGACCCCGACGCCGCCGCGGCCGCCGTGCAGAAGCTGCTCGATCCGTGCTGCCTGCTGGTGGTGAGCATCAACCCGGAGAGCCGCGTCAAGGCGGTGCGCGGCCCGGCCGCTGCGGAGCTGATGCGGGATCAAGAGAGAATTGTTCTCGTCAAGGTACAGAACGAGGCCGGATCGACGGCCGCCCTTTCGGCGTCCGGCCCCGAGATCCGCGCGGCGGGCGCGCCAGACGACGGGCGGTGGCTGGAGGCGGAGCCGGCGTTCGCGCCCAAGCTCAGCGGCCGGCGGCTCGAATACGTCGTCCTGCGACTGACCGCCCGCGAGGCCGGCAAGCGCGAAGCGACCTTCCGATTCGACGTCGGCCAGGGCACGCAGGACCTCGGCTTCCGCGCCGAGACGCCGATCCTGTTCACGGTGCGCGATCGCTGAGCGTCACGGTATTATTTCCTCGGTCGTGATCTCAAACGCCGCCTCGTTCGACGGCAGCCGGCCTTGCCAGCCGGTCTGCGCCCTTAAGTCCTTGAAATGGACTTCGTAGATGTACTGGACCGTGTACCGGCCCGGTTTAGACAGGTCGTAGACCCAGGTGAGGTCGAACGCCCCTTCCGTGTCGTCCTCGGCGCCGGGGGCGAGTTTCACGGCCACATTCTTGTCCCGGTCGCCGCCGGGCGAAAACGCCTTGCGTCCTGCGGCGCCGATCGCATTCAGGGGCGGTTCCTTGCCGTCGGCGTCGTGGACGATGACCTGGTGGTTGGACCAGAAACCGCTGTGCCAGATTATTTGCTCGCCCTTGGAGACGTTCTTGACGCAGTATTTCACCTGGACCGGCGAGCCGACTGGAATCTTCTCCCTGGCGAGAAGCACCCTCGCCTTCAGCCCGTTCACTTCCGGGCCAAAACCGTCGTCGGCGACCACCTTCAGCACGAAATCCTCGCCCTTGACGGTCCCATTCCAGCTGCCCTTCGCCAGGGGATCGTCGGCCGTGTGGTTCACTTCATAGACCGCCAGAATGTGGTAGTCGCCCGGTTTGGTCAGATTGCCGCGCGGCAGCAGTGCGTCCGACGAAACGGGGAAATCGATGGTTCGCGCCCATTCGTCGCCGGGCGCGAGAAGGTGAAAATCTTCCGCCCTGGCCTTCCGCACCTGGGGGCCGACGGTCGAGAGGTCGGTGACCCGTCCGTAGGGGGCACGCCCATCCGCACCGACGACCGCGATCGACGTGCCGAAATACCACGCCGCGGGACTCATATCCAGGGTGAGGGCTTCACGACCCACGTTGGCGAACGTGAGCTTGAGCTTGATCGGCTCGATGTTGCTTCCGTCCGGCAGCAATCTCGCCACCGTCTTATCCGCGCTGAGCGTCAGCTTCAAGCCGCGCATGGTTTCCTCCGGCGGCTTCGCGGGATCTTTGCCCGGGTCGGCGGGGGCCGGGTTCTGAGCAATTGGCCGGCCCGGGTCTTCTGCCTCCGCCCGCCAGGCGACCGTCCCGACCACCGCCAGCGTCGCCAGGACAGCCGCCAGCAACGCCGTCCCGCCGATCTTGATTTTGCTTAGCACCATGGCCCTCAACGCTCCCTTCACCAGAACGGCGACTGGGGCCGCCGCTCCCATCGCCATGGTTCGCATGGTCGCACCCATCAACGCGGCCGGCAGGGCGGCGGTCAGCGCAGCGGCCGGCAGGGGCGGGGCGTGGCGGGCCAGCCGCCGCGACAGCAGCGCCCGCGCCCGCGACAGCCGGCCGGACACCGTTCCGACCGGCCAACCGCAGTTGCCGCGCCGCTTCCTGATGCGTCTTCCCCTCCAGCTCGCACAGCACGATGGGCGCGCGGTACTTCTCGGGAAGCCGGTTCAGCTCCTGATCCAGCAGCGGCAGGAGATCGGACGCCACTTCCTCTTCCCGCGCCTCGGGTTTGGCCGTCCGGCGCTCTTTCGCTCGCCGGCTGGCCGCCGCGATCCGCGCCTGCAACGCGGTGCGCCAGGCGACGCCGTGCAGCCACGCGCCGACCCGTTCGCGCGGCCGAATCGACGCCGCCTTGCGGACCAGCACAAGGAACGTGGCCTGGAAGGCGTCCTCCGCGTCGTGAGTGTTGGCCAGCACCCGCCGGCACACCCCCAGCACCATCGGCCCGTGCCGCCGCACCAGTCCCTCGAAGGACGCCTCGTCGCGGCGGGCCACGAACGATTCCAGCAACTGCCCATCCGTGGCGCCGCCCTCGCGCAGCATCGCCGCCCTGCGCAGGTGCCGCATCGCCGTGTGAAGGGGGCCTCCGTCCATTCCGTCGCTCCGCCGCGTGAGTTCGCTCTCTCCTCCCTACATTGTGGCGGGATGGCCGGATTCATACACCGGTTTCCCAGAAAAAGCGAACAGGCCCGCGCCTTGCGGGAGGCGCGGGCCTGGCGGATCGCGACTTGTCGCGGCGACTCAATGATTGAACACATCGTCCGACAGGCCGACGTTCAGCTTCAGGTTCGTGTAATTCACCAATTCCACCAGCGGCCCCTTGGCGTCGCCGTCGGCCGTCGGCCAGTCGTAGGCTTCCACACGGATCGGCAAGTGGTTTTCCTTGTCGAAGTAGAGGACGGTTCGGTAGCAGAGGAACTGATTGTCCGGGTTCGTGGGGTGGATCGTCTCCACGCGCACACAGCGCCTTTTGTTGTACTCATACTCGCCGATTTTGACCTGCGTGACGTTCAGCTTCCGCTCGACCTCCCAGCGGCCGGAAAAGCGCTGGATGAGGTTGCCGATGCCGGCCTCGGTGATAGCGTGGCGGCTGCTCTTCTGGCGCGCGGGTCGGTCGGGTCGATCGAGAGGAAGCCGACCGCGCCGAGCAGCCCGGCCGACTTCACGCGCATCTTGCCGTCGTTGCGGCCGGCCACGTAACACGCCTCCTGACCGACGTTGCCCCGCGGCTCCAGCCAGCGCAGGTCCACGCTGAACGGGTCGTTGCGCACCGACATGGCGATGATGTGATCCGGCGTGAGGTCGCCGTTGATCCGCTCCTTCTTGACCAGCGTGCAAGTGTAGTCGGTAACTTTTTCAAAACTGCTGCGGGCTTCGGCGATCAGGCGGAGCGGCTCGTCCATCGGGGAGGCGTCAGCCGGCGGGTCCGCTGCATGCGCCGCCGGCCGTTGCGGCGCGATCCCGCCGACGCACAGCAAGGCGACGGCGCCTGGAAACCAGACGAAAACCCCGAACCGCAGTCGCCGTCGCTTCATGCTGCCGTTCCTCCAGGGACGGCCCGGTGCGTCCGGCCGCCGTCCCCTCGCTGAAGGATTGTTGATGCGCCCGGTGGATTGATCCTCCCGAAGACCGACCGAGTGCGGGAAAGGAGAGCAAGCCGTGCGCCGCCGCCGCGGGCGCCCGCCGCGGGAGCCTACCTTGTACAATGTTCTCGGCTATCGGCGGCCGCGCGGTCCAGCGAAAGCGCCCACGGCACGGGCGACGCCGCCGCCCTCGCCGGCGCAGCCGTGCGCCTCGCCCCGCCTTCGCCGCAACGCCCGCCCTGTGCCAGTCCGAGAAACCCCCATGACCGCGCCGTTCTCCCTTCGCACGCTGGTTTCCATGCCCTTCGAGGAAAACACCTATGTGGCCTGGCTGCCCGGCCGCGCCGACGCCGTGGTCATCGACCCCGGACTGGAGCCTGAGATCATCCTCGAATTCCTGCGCGACGAGGGCTTGACGGCGGCCGCGATCCTGAACACGCACGGCCACGCCGACCACATCGCCGGCAACGAGGCGATGAAGCAGGCGTTCCCGGCCGCGCCGCTGATCGTCGGCGCCCGCGAGACGCCTCTGCTGGCCAGCGCCGATCTGAACCTCAGCGCCGCGTTCGGCGTGCCGATCGTCAGCCCGCCGGCCGACCGCACCGTCCGGGAAGGCGACGTGGTGGAGGCGGCCGGGTTGCGCTTCGACGTGCTCGACCTGCCGGGCCACTCGCCGGGCCACGTGGTCTTCGTGTTCCGGGGTCCGCCCTGTCTGGTTTTCGGCGGCGACGTGCTGTTCCGCGGCGGCGTCGGCCGCACCGACTTCCCCGGCGGCGACGCTGGCCGGCTCTTCGACGGCATCCGACGCAAGCTGTTCGCGCTGCCGCCGGACACGGTCGTCTACCCCGGACACGGCCCCGTCACCACGGTCGGCCACGAGATGCGCACCAACCCGTTCCTGGCCGAATGAGGGGCGGGCGCGGCTGATTTTCGGCGGCGGTTGTCGTCCGTTGAGAGTGATTGCGGGCGCCATGCTTTCGCGGCCGTCCGGGGCCGGATGGTTCCGGGGCCTGTTCGGCACGCAATTCGGGCGCAGTGCGTGAGGAGATAAGAGATGGCAGATGCACCAAATACAGTCGATGGGCTCTGCGCCGAGCAGGGGATCGACGCCCGCCAACTGGCCGAGCGCTCGGGCCTGGACGAGCAGCGCGTCCTGGCGATCGTGCTGGGCCGGTGGACGCCCAGCCCCGCGGAACGGGACGCCATCGCCGCCGTCTTCGGCCGGACGCGCGACCAGATCGTCTGGGGCCACAAGATTCCGATTCAGCACCTTTACGGCAGTGGACCGGGGTGAGCGAGTCGGACGGCCGGAGGCCCGGCGGTCATACCGTCCTTGGTTCCCCGTGTTCCTGCTGCGCGCGCAGGCCCTCGAGCTGCTCCTGAAGCATCCGCAGATGCAATCGAAGATGGTAAAACTCTTCCATGTAGCTCAGCGGCACTTCCACGTGGGCCACCTGCTGGTTGATGTCGTGCAGGCGCGCGATTTCCTTGTCGAGTTCGGCCCCGGCCAGGCCCAGCGCGATTTTCTTGTCGATGTCCCGCAGCGCCGAATACCACCGATAAATCTTGCGGCGCATGCGCCAGCGCACCAGCGGCGGCGCCGCTCGGAACAGGGGTAGCAGCAGCATGATCAGCGGCACCAGCATGACCTTGAGCCGATCGACCAGCGACGCCAACCAGAAGGGAAGGTAACGCTGCAACAGCGGAGGGCCGTTCTTGTAATACGTCTCGGCGTCGGCGCTGACGGGTATGTCGGTGTAGGAGGCGGAGGGAAACTCGCCGGGGTTGGAAAGCACGTCGCCCTGGCCGTGGATGCGCGTGGCGACGGTGAGCAGCAGGGGGATCAGGTCCGGGTTCACGTCCTTCCGCGCGACCAGCATGGCCGTGGGCGCCAGGAGGGATACGTCCTTGGAAGGGATGTTTTGTCCTAGATTGACCAGGCCCGCCGGCAGCGTCAGGTCGGAAAGGAAACGATAGCGGCGATGATAGGCGTCCTGCTGCGCGAAGCTCAGCAGATGCACCTTGTCGTCGCTCAGGAGCCGCTGGATGTAAGGTGTGTCGAAGGCGGCCACGAAGAAGGCGGCGTCCAGCTCGCCCTTTTGCAGCGCGGTCGCGGCGTCGGCGATCTTGACCGGCGTGACCAAGACCGTCTTCTTTTCCGGGGCCGCCTCCGCGGCGTCCGGCAGACCGTTGGCGGCCAGCAGCTTCACGGCGATCGGGTAGGTTCCGCTTGCCGTCGGGCCGACGCTGATGCGCTTGCCCGCCAGCTGGCGGAGGCGTTCGATGGTTGCATCGCCGCGGTAGAAGACCCACAGCGGCTCGCGGTACAAGCTGCCCAGCGCCTGGAGGTCGCTGGCGGCCTTGTCGTCGGCGACCCCGCTCTGAACGAGGGCGACGGTCACGCCCGAACCGGCTTCCTGGAGCAGTTGCAGGTTCTCCCCCGAGCCTTGCGTTTCGCGGACTTCGACCGTCAGGCCTTCTTTCTTCAGCTCTTCGGCGTATTTCTGTCCGATCTTGTAGTAGGTCCCGCTCTTGTCGCCCGTGGCGATGACGATCTTGCTGGGCGGCGGCGCCTTGACGAACAGCAGATACGTCCCGACCAGGGCCGCCGCGCAAATTAGGATGATGACTCCCCAGATCATCAGGGCGTTCTTGCCCTGGCCCGTGGTCCTCGGCGGCGTCGGCGGGGGGCTGCTCGGCGTGGGCATGAGATTTCCCTGCATCAAGGCGATGGGCGACCCATTCGTTCTCCTCCCGGCCTGCGCGGCCGGCGGCAGATCGTTTGGCTCATCATGCGGCCGAAAGGGAAGCGGGTCAACAAAAAACCGCGCCCGGCCGAAGGCCGAACTGCGCCGGCGTCAGCCTGGACGCGTGTACCTTTCCATTCCGGCGCCAGGGTTATGGCCCGGTTCGGCGCGCCGTGTGCTTCGCATATCCATTAGATCGGGGCGGTCGCGGTGCTGCGCCCCCTGTTGGGATGTCCTTGGACCGGGAGCCGGCCCGACTGCGGCCGGCAAAAGGAGGCTTAACATGTTTCTGAAACGCCATCCCATCGCCCTGGCGGCCGCATGTGCGGTCGTCGCGTTGCTCATGGCCGCCGACCCCGCCTCGGCGGCGCGCGGCGGCGGCGGCCGCGGAGGCGGCGGCGGCGGCCGTGGCGGCGGCGGCTATCACGGCGGCGGCGGCTACGGCGGGGGCTATCGCGGCGGCTATGGCGGGGGCTACCGTGGCGGCTACGGCGGCGACTGGGACGATCGCGGCTTCGGCGGCGGCTACTATGGCGGCGGCCTCCTCGGAGGCTACCTCGGAGGCTACGCCCCCGGCTATTTCGGAGGCTACAACTCCGGCTACTACGACAACTACTACAGCCCCGGCGCCTACATCGACACCACGCCGTCCTATGACTACAGCCCGAGCTACTACTACACGCCCGCCGACGTGGCGCCCGTCGCGCCCGCCATCCCGAACGACCAGGCCCAGGTGCAGGTACACGTGCCGGCGCCGAACGCCCAGGTCTTCTTCGACGGCTCCGTCACCCGCCAGCAGGGGACGGACCGCATGTTCGTCTCCCCCTCATTGGAGCCAGGGAAGACGTACACCTACAACATCGAAGCCCGCTGGACGGAAAACGGACGCCCGGTTGACATGACGAAATCTGTCACCGTCACCCCCGGCCAGACGGCCGCGGTCGATTTCGGACGGTGAAAGAAAGTGAGGAGTGAGGCACGGGCCTCACTCCTCACTCCTCACTCATTTCAATTGCCGTGGGGCGGCTGGCGGAACAGGACAAGGTCATGGCGCTTAATCATGACGCCCGCCTGGCCGTCCGGCCGCAGGCCCATGCTGTAGACGCCGAACTTGCCGGACGTGGTTTCGGCGACGTACAGGGCGGCTTGGCCCTGCGCCACCATGCCCGTCGTCATCATGAAATGCACGTCCTTGTGCGGCGGCAGGCCGAACTCGGTGACGAGATCGACCTCGGCCCAGCCGACGATCTTGCCCTGATTGCGGTCGATGACGGTGCCCAGCAGCTTGCCAGCCCGGTAGTCGAGCATCCACACGCCGTCGGTCGGCACCTGCGGATTGGTTTCCACCGCCCCGGTGCAAAGAATGTAGTCCTCGAAGCGGTCGGTGCAGGCCAGCGCCTCGTTCGGCCGGCCCGCCCAGAGAATCGCCCCGAGAGCGCCGGCCAGTGCGCCGGCCGTCAGCCACCACAGCCGTCTTTCTTTCACGGTATTGCTCTCCCCGCGCGGGTCCACTCGCCTCGGCGGCCAGTCTCCGGCCGCGCGGGAGGGACTATACCAACCCCGTCCGGCGCGACAACGGCAACTTGCGGGTGGAAACAGAGCCGCGACCGTAAGGGAGCGGTGGACGGTTCCACCACTCGCTCACGGTCGCGGCACGGAAAGGATTCTATCTACACCGACACCGCCCGCAGCTTGCGCGTGGACGGGACGGCGGCCGCCTGGGATTGCATCTCGCGCTGCAAGTCGTCGCGCACCGCGAGGAAGGCGGCGGCGAAAACCGGGTCGAACTGCCGGCCGGCCATCTTCTCGATCTCCGTAAAGGCCGCCTCCGCCGCCATGCCCTTGCGGTAGGGGCGGTCGGAAGTCATCGCGTCGAAGGCGTCGGCCAAGCCCACCACGCGGGCCAGCGGATGGATCGCCTCGCCGCCCAGG
Source organism: uncultured Planctomycetaceae bacterium (assembly GCA_963823075.1). Lineage (GTDB taxonomy): Bacteria > Planctomycetota > Planctomycetia > Gemmatales > Gemmataceae > UBA4732. The sequence continues at coordinate 659,092 of CAWGKE010000002.1, read as the reverse complement.
CCGTCCGGATAGCCCTTGCCGTCCCAGCGCTCGTGATGCGAGCGCACGATCGGCAGGATCGGCCGCAGGTCCGGCACCGTGGAGATGATCTCGGCGCCCTTGACGGTGTGCGACTTCATGATCTCGAACTCTTCCGGCGTCAGCTTGTCCGGCTTACGCAGGATGGCGTCGTCGATGCCGATCTTGCCGATGTCGTGCAGCGGCGTGCCGATGCGGATCAGCTCCACGTCGGCCGGCGCCATTTCCAGCTTCTCGGCCAGCAGCGTCGAATACGTGGTGACGCGGTAGGTGTGATTGCCCGTGTACTCGTCGCGCAGCTCGACGGCCTGGGCCAGGATAGTGATCGTGTCCAGGAACAGGTCGCGCTGCCTGCGCAGCAGCTGGGCGCATTCGATGCCGGCCGACACGTTGGCCGCCAGGGCGTCGGCCAGGTGCAGGTCGTCCATCGTGAAGGGCTTCTGCCACGGGCTGCGGTCGAGGTGGAGTACGCCCAGGCGCTTGCGCGGGTGCGCAGCAGCACGCACAGCACGGAAGCCATCGTGCCCTCGGCGATGCTCTTGGCCATCGCCAGCTCGGGGTCTTCCTCGACGCTGTGGCAGAGGATGGATTCGCCGCGGGTGACGCAGCGGTTGGCGAGGCTCTCGCTGAACTGGAAGCGGCCGCCGCCGTCGCCGCGGCCGGCCGCGACGGCGCGCGGCTCGTTGCGGCCGGTGACGATGGCCCGCAGCTTGAGCTTGTTTTCCGCCCCTTCCGCCAGCACCACGGCCCCGCGCTGGGCGTCCAGCACCGAGACGGCGTCGCGCAGAATGGAGTTTAAAAGGTCTTCTTCCTTCTCGATGTGGCCGAGGTGGTGGCCGGCCCGCAGCAGGGCCATCAGCTGTTCGCCGGCGCGGGGCGAGCTGCGGCTGTCCATCGCCAGGCCTTGCAGCGCCTCGTCCCAGGACGACTTGGCCGTGCCCTCGACGCGCATGCCGTCGGCCGGCTGGGTTGCCTCGGTCGGCTCCGCCTGCTCCTCAACGGACTCGACGGCGACGGCCACCTCGCCGAACTGGAGCAGGTCCTTGGCCCGAAGCGGCCACTGGCCGTTGCCGAGCCGGACGCCGTTGAGACGGGTGCCGTTCGTGCTGCCCAGGTCGCGCACGCGCCAGCCCCGCTCCGTGGCGCGCAGCTCGGCGTGGTAGCGGCTGACGGAACTGTCGTCCAGCACGATCTCCAAAGGATCGAGACGGCCGACGCGCAACAGGTCCGTATGCTCCCAAGAGCGTCCCTTGGTGGTCCCGTTCAGTCCCCGAAGACGGATCGTCCGTTTCACAATGCCCTCCCCTGCCTGCCGGTCCAGGCGCTGGCGCCGCGCCCCCGTCAACGCGGGCGGGCCCTCGGCTGCGATTCAACTATAGCTCGCAGTTGACGGAAACGACGGAAAAGTCAAGCCAGCGGCGAGCCGGGTGGCGTCAGCGCCCGGAGATCGTTTCGCGACTGAAACTCCGGCGCTTACACGACCCGGTTCGCCCCTGTTACGGGACGATCACCACTTTCCCGATCAGCGTCCCGGCTTTTTGCAGCGTGGTTTCTTCAAGGAATCGATGGGCCGCGGCCGCCTCCGCCAAAGCGAAGGTGCGGCCGATGGGCACGCGCACCTTGCCCTCCGCCAGCCAACGGTTCAGATCGTCGGCGCAGCGGCGCTGCTCCTCCGGCCCGGCGTTGAACATCGCGAAGCCGTACAGCGACAGCCCCTTGACATAGAACGGCCCGACCGGGAGGGTCGGCCGCGCTTGTCGGCCCGCGATGACAACCATCCGGCCGCGCGGCGCCGTCAGCTCCACCATCCGCACGAAGTCCGGCTCGCGCTGCGTCTCGTACCAAACGTTGACGCCTTTGCCCTGGGTGTACTGGCGGACGCCGGCGTCCACGTCCTGCGTCTTGTAGTTGAAGACCGCGTCGGCGCCCCAGGTGCGGCACAGGTCCGCCTTCTCCGCGGCGCCGACCGTGGCGACGACCTCGGCCCCGATCGCCTTGGCCATCTGCACCACCATCGACCCGACGCCGCCCGTGCCGCCGTTGACGAAGACGATCTCTTTCGGCTGCAATTGGGCGCGGCCGAAGAGGCCGAGATGGGCCGTGATCCCGACCAGCGCGGCCGCTGCCGCCTGCACGTCCGTCACGCCGGCCGGCGTCGGATACAGCCACTCCTCGCCAACCGCAGCCTGCTCCGCCAGCGTCCCCTGTCGGCCGAGCAATCCCTGGTTGCTGCCCCACACCCGATCGCCGACCTTGAAGCGCGTCACGCCCGGCCCGACCGCCTCGACCGTGCCGGCCAGGTCGCATCCGGGAATGAACGGGAACTGCAGCGGCATTGGCACTGTGCCAGCCCGGACGTAGAGGTCGATTGGGTTGAGAGACGCCGCCCCGACGCGGACCAAGACCTCTCCCGCTTTCGGAGACGGGGCCGGCAGGTCGCCGTACCGGATCGCGTCAGGGCTGCCGGTCGATTCGATGAAAGCGGCCTTCATGAGTCGTTCTCCTCCCAAAATCCAGGCGCGATCATACCCGCTCGTTCATCCTACGCGCGTCGCGCCGGCAGACCACGACGGCCCGAGTTTTGCTCGCGTTGTGCTTTGGCGCGAACCGACCAGAGTATAATAAGTACAGATAGGTCCGTGGGCCGGCGGCCCGGCCGGATCGGTTTCGTATGAGGGACGTTTCATGGAAAAAGCCGCCACGCTCGTTGAGTATGGGGCGCCGATCGACCCTCAGACGATGGTTGCCCCGCCCGACGCCAGCGAGTTGGAGCTGGAAGCCGGCCACCCCGGACTCGGCGACGAAGATTACATCCGCCGTCGCAAGGAGCTATTCGCCCGCTGCCGCCGCTGCCGGCTCGAACGCCTCGATCCGCCGATCTTTCGCTACACGTCGGAAGAGACGCGCATCTGGCAGGAAGTCAGCCCGAAACTGGACGAACTGCACGTCCAGTACGCCAGCCAGCTGTACCTCCGGGCCAAGCGCGAGTTGGCCATCACGCGCGAAGAGATCCCCCAACTCCGCCTTCTGAGCGATCGGCTGCGGCAGACGACGAACATGCACCTCGTTCCGGCGGAAGGGGCGCTGCCGTATCGGACCTTCTACCAGTACATCGCCGAGCGCGGCTTTCCGGTGACGCAGTTCATCCGCCACGGTTCGCACCCGGAATTCACGCCCGAGCCGGACATGATCCACGACTGCCTCGGCCACGTCCCGCCGCTGATGAACCGCGACTACGCCGAGCTGCTCGCTCTCATCGGCAAGGCCGTGGCGGCCACGAACCGCGGCGAACAGGTGCTGGCCCTGAAGCGGTTCAGCTGGTTCAGCATCGAATTCGGCCTGATCGAGGAGGCGGGGGAAACCAAGGTGTTCGGGGCCGGCATCCTGTCTTCTACCGGAGAGATCCCGTATTCGCTCTTCTCGCCGGAGGTGACGCGGCGGCCGTTCACGACCGAAGAGGTCATCGGCACGGACTACGACCCGTCGCGGATGCAGGATCGGCTGTTCGTCGCGCCGTCGCTGCCGTTCCTGCGCCGCGAGTTGGAGGCGCTGGTGCGGTGGTTCGGGATCGCGGTGATTTGACCCCTGTTCAGCCGCTCTTCGCAGAAGAGCGATTCTCGGCGACGCGCTCTTCTGCGAAGAGCGGCTGAACGACTGCAGGATTCGTTCCATGACCCACTCCGACTTTCCCCTTCGCCGCATCGACCACGTCCGCTTTTTCGTCGGCAACGCCCGCCAGTCCGCCTACTTCTACCGCAACGCCTTCGGCTTCGACGTGATCGCCTACGCCGGCCTGGAGACGCGCAGCCGTCACGAGGCCGGCTACGTCCTGCGCCAGGGCGATATCACCTTCGTCCTCGCCTCCCCGCTCGATCCGGACCACCCGGAGGCCCAGCGCATCATTTCCCACGGGGACGGTGTACAAGACATCGCGTTGGCAGTGGATGACGTGGGCGCCGCCTACGAAACCGCGTGCCAGCGCGGCGCGAACGGCCTTTCGCCGCCGACTCTGCTGGAGGACGACCACGGCGTCTACGAGTTCGCCGTGATCCGGGCCTACGGCGACACGACGCACACCTTCGTCAACCGCGACCGCTATCGCGGCGCCTTCGCCCCCGGCTACAAGCCGCTCGACGCCGACCGCTACAGCCCGACCACCTTCCGCCCGACCGGCCTGAAGGCCATCGACCACATCGTCGGCAACGTCGAGGAAGGCAAGATGGACGAGTGGGTGCGCTTCTACGAGAAGGTTCTCGGCTTCTCGCAGCTGGTCAGCTTCGACGACAAGGACATCAGCACCGAATACTCGGCCCTGATGTCGAAGGTGGTGCAGGGCGGCGGCGGCCGGATCAAGTTCCCGATCAACGAACCGGCCAAAAGCCGAAGGCGCTCGCAAATCGAGGAATATCTGACGTTCTACAACGGCCCCGGCGTGCAGCACATCGCCCTGGCCACCGACGACATCGTGCAGACGGTGCGGGCGCTGCGCCACAACGACGTGTCGTTCCTGCGCGTGCCGCGGGCCTACTACGACATGCTGCCGGAGCGCGTCGGCGCCATCGACGAGGACATGAAAGAGCTGGCCGAGCTGGGCGTCCTCGTGGACCGCGACGACGAGGGCTACATGCTGCAAATCTTCACCAAGCCGGTGGAGGATCGGCCGACGCTGTTCTTTGAGATCATCGAACGGCACGGCTCGAAGAGCTTCGGCAAGGGCAACTTCAAGGCACTGTTCGAGGCCATCGAACGCGAACAGATGCGACGCGGGACCCTCTAAAGAATTCACCGCGGAGAACGCGGTGAACGCATTTCCCCCATCTTCTCCCCTGCTTCCGCCTTCTCCCCTGCTTCCGCCCGGACGCCGCTTCCGAATAGTCCGGTCGTGCCGAAAAGTTCAAGTTTAACGGTTGTGCGGGCCGATTTGAACAGCGGGGAATCGGGCGCGGCCGGCGCAAAACCGCGCCGTGCAGATCGCGGCGGCGTGATGCTGGGGGAGGCGAACATGATGCGACGTTGGGTGGGCGCGGCGCTGATCGCCGGTTGTCTCGGGCTGGCGCCGACGGCGCGGGCGCAAGACACCCCCGGCCCATCCGCCCCGGGGTCGCTGCCCGAGCCGATCCCCTTCTGCCCGCAAGCCGGGCCGAACTACGTCCCGGGACCGCTCAGCACCGCCACCACGGCCGGGGGTCCGCCCGACTGCCTCAGCCTCCCCAACGACGGAACGGGGGCCTTTCCGTGCAAGGAATGCACGCCCGAGGCGGCCGTTTACTTCAGCGCCGGCGCCCAAATGTTGCAGCGGCAACACCTGGCCAGCGGCGGCGTCCTCGCCGTTCAGGACCCTGGCAACCTCGACACCGGCAACCCGCCGCCGGGCAACGCCCCGGTCCTGCAGTCGCTCTCGGACGTCAGCCAGCACTTCGGCGGCGGGCCGCGCGCCACCCTCGGCTACCTGTTCAACGGCAACCAGGCCTTTGAAGTGAGCGGCTTCTACATCTTCCAAAACAACTCCACCACCGCCCTCCAGGCTCCCGGGCGGATCGATTCCTTCTTCGTCAACCCCCCGCTCGGCTTCGAGGGCGACAACGGCCTGTGGCTGCAGGCTGACCGCATGAGCACCATGCTCTCCTCGACCCTGTGGACCGTGGAAGCCAATTACCGCTACACCGACGCGGCAGTCACCGGGGCGGAGCTGATCGCGGGCTTCCGTTACTTCGACCTGGACGAGCGCCTGTCCACCGTCACCGACGACGACGGCGTCCAGTTCCCGATGACCAACGGCCTGCCCGACCCGACCCGGCAAGCGACGTACTCCGTCCGCACGCACAACCGCCTGCTGGCCCCGCAGCTCGGCTTCGAGTGGGACAAGGACCTGACCCACTGGCTGGGGCTGGGCGTCTCGGCCAAGGGCGCCTGGGGGGCCAACTTCGTCACGCTGGACCGCTCGCTGACCCGCGGCGACGGCCTCGTCGGCTTCCTCGGCACCAAGAGCGAGACGCAGTTCAGCCAGATGTACGAGATCAACGCCTTCGTGGATTTCCACATCATGGAGCGCCTCACGCTGCGGATGGGCTACAACACGCTATGGTTTTCCAACATGGCGAACGTGGTCGATCAGTACGACTTCAACCTCCAGAACATCAGCAACCTCAACAATCGCAACGGCAGCATCTTCTTCCACGGCCCGATGGCCGAGCTGCAGTTCCTGTTTTGAACAGGGCCGCGACCATAGGGGAGCGGTCTTCTGTCCGCTCCCTTACGGTCGCGGCTCGGAAACCCCATAAAAACGGATCTTCGGGGGAATCGAACATGGCCGCCTGGTCCAATGCTCGCTCGTGGCTCGGTTTGCGCGGCGCCCGGCTCAGCGGGCGCGCCCGCGCCGCCCGACCTTCCGGCCCACGCTGGAACTTCTGGAAGCCCGGTTGCCGCCCGGCGACGTGCTGAGCGCATTGACCGGCGCGGCGGCGGGGCTGACGGCGCCGGCCTGGGCGTCGGAGGACCTGTCGGCGAACGCGGACACAACCGCCGGTGAGGTGCGGAACACCTTCACCGATCTCGGTTCTCCCGCCGAAACGGCGACGGCCGCGACCGCGGCGCCTCCCACGCGCGGCGCGAACACGGCCGGAGGAGCGGCCGCGCCGGTGGGAACCTCCTCCGCCGGCCTGGCCGACTCGACGTCTTCCGATCTCACGACTCAACTCGGCCTGGCGGGGGCGTTCGGGGCCAAGAATGACGCGACGGGCAGGCCGGTGGACCCGCCCGGGAGGGGTGTACCGGCGTATCTCGTGCCGGTGACCCGCGAGTACATGCCAAGATCCAGGGTTTCGCCTGCCGTCGCCCCCGACTCGACCACCTCCGGCGGCCCATCCGATCCGACGCCCGCGATTCCGCTCAGCGGCGCCTCCTGGACGCCCGTCGGCCCGGCCCCCGTGACGGGCGGCCAGATCCCCGGCGCCGGCAACGTCAGCGGCCGCGTCGCCGGCCTGGCGGCGGACCCCACCAACCCCAACATCCTCTACATGGCCGCCGCCGGCGGCGGCGTCTGGAAGACCACCGACGCCGGCGTCACCTGGCAGCCAATGACCGACACGCAGAGCACCCTGTTCATGGGCGCCATCGCCGTCGCACCGAGCAACGCCAATGTCATCTACGCCGGCACCGGCGAGGCCACCAACTCCGGCGACTCCTACTACGGCCGCGGCGTCCTCAAATCGTCCGACGGCGGGGCCACGTGGACGCTGGAGAACGACGGCGGCGCCTTCGACCTTTCCACCATCTCCAAGATCGCCATATCGCCCACCGACCCCAACACGCTGTACGTGGCCGTGTGCAACAACGGCGTCAACGGCAACCCCGGCGTCGTCACCGGCGTCTACAAGTCGTCCGACGGCGGCGCGACCTGGACGAACACCACCACGACCATTGCCAACGTCACCCCGGCGACCCAGTTCAGCGACGTGGTCATCGACCCGGCGAACGCCAACACTCTCTACTGCGCCGTCGGAGACCCCAACGGTTCGACGGCCGACGGCGTCTACGTATCCAACAACGCAGGCGGCACGTGGGCCGCCGCGGGGAACTTCTCCTCCCTCGGCGCGAACGACGGCGTCATCAAGCTCGCCATCTCTGCGTCCAACCCGCTGGACCTTATCGCTTCCGCCGCAGACGCCACCAACCAGGGCTTGGCTTTCGTCGCCAAAACGGCCGATGGCGGCACGACATGGACGAACGTCTCACCAGGGATCAATTACCTGCTTGGCACCAATCCCGGCCAAGGCTACTACGACCAGGCGGTCGCCATCGACCCCGCCAACCCGATGATCGCCTACGTCGGCGGTCAGTTCAACGGCACCGACGCCAACGGCAACTTCATCAACGTGGTGCTGCAGACCACGAACGGCGGCACGAGCTGGACGGACATCACCACCGGGGCGGACGGGAATGGGGTCCACGTGGACCAGCACGCCATGACCTTTGACGCCTCCGGCAGGTTGGTGGACGGCAACGACGGCGGCGTCTGGCGTCTGGATAACAATGCCCCGGCCGCGATCCAGTGGACCGACCTCAACACCAGCCTGGCCACGCTGCAGTTCTACGGCATCGCTCTGCACCCCACCGACCCGAACACCGCCTACGGCGGCACGCAGGACAACGGCACGAACAAGTTCACCGGCGTCATTCCGTGGACCCAGGTCCGCGGCGGCGACGGCGGTTTCGTCCGCCTGGATCCCACCAACCCCAATATCGTCTACCATACGTTCGCCGGCGACGGCCCCGGCTTCATCGAGCGATCCATGGACGGCGGGGCCACCTGGACCGACATCAGCGTCGGCATCAACAGCAGCGGCACCGAGCCGTCGGACTTCACCGTGCCCTACAAGTTGGACCCCGCCAACTCCTCGCGCCTTATCTTGGGGACCGATCACCTGTACCAGTCCACGAACATGGGCGCCGCCTGGACGATCATCGGCACGCCCGGCAGCAACGGCTTCAACACCGTCGGCACCATCGACGCCATCGGCGTGGTCGCCAACACCATCTATGTGGGCGACAGCACCGGCAACATCTTCGTCACCACCAACGACGGGGCGTCCTGGGTTCAGCGCAACATCCCGACCGTCACCGACCACATCAACGATCTGATCGTCGATCCGACCAACGCCAACTCCGTCTACGCCGTCCGCGACCGCTTCGGCCCCGGCAAGGTCTTTCACAGCGCCGACGGCGGGGCGACCTGGACGGACATAAGCGGCAACCTGCCCGACCTGCCCACCTACGCGCTGGCGCTGAACCCTGCCGCAGGTACCATCTACGTCGGCAACGACAACGGCGTCTTCGCCACGACCAATGGCGGTGCGACGTGGTCGGTGTTCGGCACGGGCCTGCCGAACGTCGAGGTGCGGGAACTGGTGTTTGAACCGGCGCTAAGCATCCTGGCGGCCGGGACGCACGGGCGATCCATGTGGGAAATCTCCACGATACCCGGCGGCGGCGGCGGCGGTGGAGGCGGGGGCGGCGGCATCGGCCAGGAACCCGAGCCGAACCAGACCTCGGACACCGCCACGGACTTCGGCGCTTTCGTGACCGGGCAGACCACGACCGTCACCAACGAGGGCATCGTGCCCCTTCCCGACGGCCGCAACGACTACGATTGGTATCGCTGGGAAATCGGGACGGCAGGGACGTTCACGACCACGGAGCAGACGACCCTGGCCGGCAACCTCGAATTGCACCTGTTCACCCTCCAGGGCAACACCCTGGTGCAGCTGGCCGACACCATCACGCCGGGGGTCGCCTCCTCGTCGCTGTCCACGGCCGTCGCCGCCGGCCAGGTGATCCTCGTTGAGGTCAAGGGCGAAAACACCGCCTTCGGCACAATGACCGAGGGGGTGTACAATCTCACCGCGACGCTGACGTGAGAAGGGGCGGTCGAAGCGGGACCAGCCCGAAGCGCAAGCGAGGGACGAACCGAAATCCCTCGCTTGCGCTTCGGGCTGGTTCTATTGGTGCAGCCTTCCGGCGCCTGGCACGGCGCCGCCGCCGCCGCTATGATGCCCTTGATCGCCGGCCGGCGCCGGCGTCCATCCAGCGGGGAGGATCGGCCTTGCGTCTGGTCGTGCAGAAATTCGGCGGCACCAGCGTCAAAAACGCGGAGCGGATCATGGCGGCGGCGCGGAAGGCCATCCGCGCCAAACAGGACGGCCGACAGGTCATCGTGGTGGTGAGCGCCCGTGGCGACACCACCGACGAGCTGATCGACCTGGCCCGCGAGCTGAGCGACTCGCCGCCGGCCCGCGAGATGGACATGCTGCTGTCCACCGGCGAGCAGATTTCCATCGCGCTGATGGCGATGGCGATTCAGGCGCTCGGCGAGCGCGCCATCAGCTTCACCGGCGCCCAGGTCGGCATCGTCACCGACGGCACGCACACCAAGGCGCGTATCAAGAGCATCTCGACCGCCCGGATGCGCGAGGCCCTGGCGGAAGGCCAGATCGTCATCGTGGCCGGCTTCCAGGGCGTCGGCGAAAACGGCGACGTCACCACGCTCGGCCGCGGCGGCTCCGACACCACGGCCGTGGCCCTGGCCGCCGTTATGAAGCACTCGGCGCAAGGGGTCAGGGGTCAGGGGTCAGGGGTCAGGGAGAACGGAGGCGCCTCTCTGACCCCTGACCCCTCGCCCCTGACCCCTTTTGAAGAGGTCGATTGCGAGATTTACACCGACGTGGACGGCGTCTACACGACCGACCCGCGGATCGTGCCCGAGGCGCGGAAGATGGAGTTCATCAGCTACGACGAGATGCTGGAGTTGGCCAGCGTCGGGGCCGGCGTGATGCACTCGCGCAGCATCGAGTTCGCCAAGAAATTCGACGTGCCGGTGCAGGTGCGGTCGTCGTTCAGCGACGCCGACGGCACCTGGATCGTGCCGGAAGCGGAGTGGATGCGCGACGTGGTGGTGTGCGGCGCCGCGATGGTGCGCGACGAGGCGCGCATCGCGGTGGACAACGTGCCGGATCGGCCGGGCGTCAGCCATCGCATCTTCGAGGCGGTGGCGTCGCGCAACATCGTCGTCGACATGATCGCCCAGAGCGTCGGCAGCAACGGCCGGGCGTCGATCGGTTTCACCGTGCCGGGCGGCGACTTGCAGGCGGCCCTGGCCGTGCTGCGGCCCGTCGCCGCCGACCTCGGCGCGGTCCTGGAACACGACGAAGAAGTGAGCAAGGTGTCGATCGTCGGCACCGGGATGCGGACGCACACCGGCGTGGCCGAGCGCATGTTCGCGGCGCTGGCCGGCGCCGGCGTCAATTTGAAGATGATTACGACCGCCGACATTAAGATATCCGTCTTGGTGGACAAAGCGGACGGTCTGCGGGCGCTGCGGGCGGTCCATCAGGCGTTCGACCTGCGCGAAGCGCGGCCGGGGGCGGGGAAGCCGGCCCTGGCGAGCGGGGGGCGTCAGCCCCCTGATTCCTCCTTCCGGCTGCGGCCGGGCGGCCCGGAGTCGATCCGCGACCTGGCGGCGCTGACGCAGCAGCTGGCCAGCATGGAGGACGTGCTGGTCAGCGACGTGCTGCTGACGACCGACCAGGGGCGAATCACGGTGCTGCACCTGCCGGACCAGCCGGGCGAGTGTTCCGCGATTTTCCAGGCGGTGGCGGCCGGCGGCATTGTGGTGGACATGATCGTGCAGAACCTGAGCGCACGGAAGGGGCAGCTGTCGTTCAGTGTGCCGCAGCCCGACCTGGACAAGGCGCTGACCCTGACGCGCGTGGCGGTCGCCAAGATCGACCCCGGCGTGACGGTGGGCGCCGACTCGAACATCGCCAAGCTGCTGATCCTCGGCGTCGGGATGCGCACGCACACCGGCACGGCGCGGAAGATGTTCGGCGCCCTGGCGCAGCGCGGCATCAACATCACCATGATTAACACGAGCGAGGTGCGCGTCAGTGTGGTGGTGGACGGTCCACGCGGCCCCGAGGCGCTGGCCTGCCTGAAGGAAGCGTTCGGCGTGGCATGATGCGCCCCGCCCAAAGCGCGCGCCGACATAACCGGAACGGGCCGGACACCGGGGAGTGGGGAATGTCTATCCGGCTTTTCTTTCTTGACATGCTTTCCCCGCCGGTATAGTTTTGCTACTCGGCCGATCTTCGCTGATCGGGTGTTCCGAGTTGGACGGCCCCTGGCGGCCACATCTGGCTTATGCTGATCGCGTAACCACGCGTGCGCCGCGTCCGACAGAAGCTGGGCCAATGCCATGCGAAAGCGTCAGGGCTTCACCTTGATCGAGTTGCTGGTGGTGATCGCCATCATCGGCATCCTGATCGGCCTGCTGCTGCCCGCCGTCCAGAAGGTCCGGGATGCCGCCAGTCTGGTCAGCTGCAGGAACAATCTGAAGCAGATCGGTCTGGCGATGCATAATCACCTCGACGCGCAGAACACTTTCCCCGTCGGCTATTACGACCCGACCCCGTGGCCACAGACCGACAACGGTCCTGGCTGGGGGTGGGGCGCCTTCCTGCTGCCCTATCTGGAGCAGGGCAACTTGTATCGCCAGATCAACTTCAACCTGGACGTCGGCGATCCCGCCAACGCCGCCGTCCGGACGACGTACCTGAAGATCTTTCACTGCCCCTCGGACGATCCGGCGACCACGTTTACAGTCACCGACGGCGGTGCGAACTCCTGGCAATTGGCCCACGGCAGCTACGTCGCCTGCAACGGCAACGACGGCGTGGACGATTTCACCACGCCGGAACACACCGGCCCGTTCGTCCGCGGCGTAGTGGGATACCGCCCCGCGGACATCTCCGACGGTCTGAGCACCACGATGTTTGTGGGCGACCGCACCATGCGGTTGTCGTACTCCACGTGGGTCGGCGGCCCGACGGCGCGCTCAATCCGTTCCTGGAGGCGCCGGGCAACTATGGAGCCGAGGTGACGCTGCTGATGTGTCATGCGGGGCCTACAGGCCCGAACACCTTTGGAGTATACGACGCCGATTCCACCTCGAGTCCCCACCAGCTGGGGGCGCCGTTCGTGTTCGGGGACGGTTCCGTCCACTACCTGAGCAACGGCATCGACATCAACGTCTGGATGGCCCTTGCCACCCGAGCCGGCGGGGAGCCCGTCGATGGCGATTACTAATCGCGGCGTCACGGAGGGGCTTTGTACGATGACGCGGTATCGATTCGTACCAGCCCTCCTTGTTCTTTTTCTCCCCCTTCTTGGCGGCTGCAACCGCGCGGGGCAGGACGAGCCGCACCACGTCGGGGCGAAGGTCAACATCTCCGACTTCATGCGGAACACGGCCGCCTACCGAGGGAAAGCCATCATGCTCCCGCTCCGGGTGGACGAGCCGATCGCCCGAGCCCAAGGGCAATCGCTGAGGAACTACGTGGGTCGCGACGTCCGATTCACTACCGTCGGACCCAACGGCGAACAGCTGTACCTTGCTGTCAGGATTCCCGACGGCCTGCATGTTCCGGAGGTCGGCCATTCGGACGAGGTGTTAGTCACGTTCGTCTGCACGCGCGGAAGCCTGCAAGATGGGAATGAGGCGCGGGCTATCCAAAGTCCCTAGTGCATCGCTTTCTGGCAGCCTTGCTGCTCGTCGAGGCCCTCGAACCGCCAACCGGAGCAAAAAGGGGGGGAGAATGTGCCCCTGGATCAGGTTCCCGAGCCGGTCATGAAGACCGCCAAGAAGGAGCCGCTGGACGTGGAGTTCGAGCAGGCGTGGAAGACGCCCGACGGCAACTTCGAGGTGCGGGGTAAAGAGAAGAGCGGCAAAGTCCGGGACGTGCGGGTCAAGCCGACCGGAGAAACCGTCGAAGTCGATTGATGCTCCCCCGTAACAAAAAAACACCGCCGGCCTGAAGCGGAGGATACTCATGCGGCCCTGCGGCGTCTGGATGATGTCCGCCCTGTGTTGCTCGTTCGTCCCACCCGCCGCGGCGGCCGACCGCGACGACGTGTTGATCGCCGACTTCGAGGGCAAGGACTACGGCGACTGGAAGGCGACCGGCGAAGCGTTCGGCCCCGGCCCGGCTCGCGGCGCGCTGTCGAATCAGATGCCCGTGTCCGGCTTCCTCGGCCAGGGTCTGGTCAACAGCTATTACCACGGCGACGGCGCCGTCGGCGCGCTCACGTCGCCGGACTTCCAAATCACGCGCAAATATCTCAATTTCTTGATCGGCGGCGGCAACCACCCCGGCAAGACGTGCCTTAATCTTGTGGTGGCTGGCAAGACCGTGCGGACGGCGACCGGCCGCGACAGCGAGCAGCTTTTGTGGCGCAGTTTCGACCTCGCGGACTTCCACGGCAAGACGGCCCACATCGAGATCATCGACGACGAGACCGGCGGCTGGGGACATGTCAGCGTCGATCAGATCGTGCTGTCCGACCGCAAGGAGGAAATCGGGCCGGCGTCCCGCGAGATCGTCGTCGAGGGCCGCTACCTCAACCTGCCGGTGAAGAAGGGCGCGCCGAGCGCAAGATGCGGTACGTCGTCGAGGACGCGACGGTGCGCGAGTTCGAGATCGAGCTGGCAGACGGCGAACCCGACTTCTGGGTCTTCGACGATATTTCGGAGTTCAAGAGAAAAAAACTCCGTGTGGAAGTGGACGACGTGCGGCCGGACTTCAAGGGCCTGGCCGCCGTCGAGCAGGCCGACGCGATCAAGGACGCCGACGACCTCTACAAGGAAAAACACCGGCCGCAGTTCCATTTCACCTCGCGCCGCGGCTGGCTGAACGATCCGAACGGATTGGTCTATTCCGATGGCGAATATCATCTTTTTTACCAGCACAACCCCTACGGCTGGGACTGGGGCGACATGCACTGGGGCCACGCCGTCAGCGCCGACCTCGTTCACTGGAAGGAGCTGCCGACTGCCCTTTACCCGCGTGCATTCGGCGACTGGTGCTTTTCCGGCAGCGCCGTGGTGGACGCGGATAACACGTCCGGTTTCCGCGACGGCGGCAGGGGCGGGGCGACCCCGCCCCTGCTGGTCGCGGCGTACACCTCCACGGGCCGCGGCGAGTGCATCGCCCATAGCAACGACCGCGGCCGCTCCTGGACCGACTACCAGGACGACCCCGTCGTCAAGCACGTCGGCCGCGACCCGCGCTTGCTCTGGCACGAGCCGACGAAGCGGTGGGTCATGGCCGTCTACGACGAGAAGGACGGCAAGCGCTGGATCGCGTTCTACACCTCGCTGGACCTGAAGAAGTGGCAATACCAGAGCCGGATTGAAGGATTCTTCGAGTGCCCCGACCTGTTCGAGTTGCCGGTGGAAGGCGGCGACAGGAACAAATGGGTGCTGTACTCCGGCGACGCCAAATACGTCGTCGGCGACTTCGACGGCAAGACGTTCACGCCGGACGAAAAGGAGAAACAGCAGCTCTGGTACGGCAACTTCTACGCGGCCCAGACCTACAGCAGCACGCCGGACGGCCGGCGCATCCAGATCGGATGGGCCAACGGCGTCACATTTTCCGACATGCCGTTCAACCAGCAGATGGCGTTCCCCTGCCGGCTGACGCTGCACAAGACGGCCGACGGCCAGCGCATGTTCGCCGAGCCGGTCCACGAGATCGAGTCGCTGCACGCGAAGAAACACGCCGTCGCCGACCGGATGCTCAAGCCGGGCGACAATCCGCTGGCGGACGTGAGCGGCGACCTGTTCGACCTTCGCGCCGAGTTCGAGCCGGCCGACGCCGAGGCGTTCGGCTTCACCGTGCGCGGCGTTCCGGTGATTTACGATGTCAAAAAGCAAGAAATCTCCTGCCGGAACGTGACGGCGCCGCTGAAGCCCGAGGACGGCAAGGTGCGGCTGCAACTGCTGGTGGACCGCGGCTCGATCGAGATATTCGGCGACGGCGGCCGCGTCGCTCTGTCGGTCGGCGTCATTCCGGCGGACGACAACCATTCGCTGGAGGTCTTCAGCCGGGGCGGGGCGACGCGGCTGCGGTCGCTGGAGGCGTTTGAGATGAAGTCCGCGTGGGAGGCGCCCTGACCCACCGTACCGGAGTATCGTTTCCATGACCCGTCCCCGTTTCAACGTCGGCGGATTCGCTGTGCTTGCGCTTCTCGCCGGGGCCGTCGGCCGAGGGGACGAAAAGCCGGACAGCGTCGCCTGCCGCTCCGTCCACCTGCAATATCCCGCCGCGGAAGGCGTCGCCTTCTACAACGAGGTCGCCGTCGATACGTCCGCCCGCGGGACGTATTTTATGGTGTGCGGCTTCGACGAGGGCTACTTCGGCATTCAGGAATTGGGGGATGGTAAAAAGGTAATTCTCTTCTCGGTATGGGACGCTTCCGACAAGAACGACCCCACCGCGGTCGAGGAGGAAAAGCGCGTCAAGGTTTTGCAAAAGGACGACGCGGTGCGCGTTCGTCGGTTCGGCAACGAGGGCACGGGCGCTCAGTCCTTTTTCGACTACGACTGGAAGGTCGGCGAGACGTACCGTTTCCTGGTGACGGCCCAGGTGGAAGAGAAGCGCACCGTCTACGCCGCTTATTTCTACGTCCCGGAGGACAAGGACTGGAAGCGCCTGGCGACCTTTTCGACGATCACCGGCGGAAAGGGCCTGCGCGGCTGCTATTCGTTCATCGAGGATTTCCGCCGCAACCGCGTCTCGGCCGGCGAGGTCCGCTCCTGCCACTACGGCAACGGCTGGATCAAGGCGAAGGACGGCCAGTGGGTCGCGCTGACGCGCGCCCGATTCACGGCTGACTCGAATCCGGCGAAGAACATCAACGCGGACGTGGACGGCGACCGATTCCTGTTGTCCACCGGCGGCGACACGAACAACACCGGAGCGGCCTTGGAGGACAAGCTGGACCGGCCGCCGGGCGGCGTGGCCCTCCCTGCGGACGCGGCCCACCCCTTGGGCAAGGGCGGCGATTGAACGGGGAGTGGATCCTGGCAAACGAGCGCAGACGATTCCCGAGTACGGCGTCCTGCTCTCTGGTCCGTTCGAGCATCAACTCGTGAAAGCTTGTCTCGGCGGCCTTCGGTGATTCACGGGAAAATCTCCTGACTCTCGGTGTGGAACCAAAAGCGGAGTACCAGGATGGTTCACCCTTACCGACCCCTGTACGGTGACGTGGATGGCGGTCGTTCTTGTCAACCGTGCCCTCGAAGCATGCCCGAAGGGCATTCTACGAGGAAAAAAGAAGCCAGAAGGTTTGTCGCAACTCGTTGTTGCCACGCCCCTTCCGGCTTTTGTCGGGGCGAGAGGATTCGAACCTCCGACCTCCTGAACCCCATTCTCGGGGTCGAGGCCGGTTGCTCCCGCCGAATTCCACAAGTGCAAGCCTTCTGAAGACTTATGAATTCCACTCTTTACACATTTTACGCGGATCGGAGTGGAAAATCAATGATTTGCCCACAGTTTCCACGCTTTTCCCTGCCCAAGCCTGCCCGACCCTGCCGGTATTTTGCGATTCTATAGGTCAGGTTTATTGCGGCGCGATCCGCGGAAAGAATGCTGCACAACGCGGCATCAGGCGGCAAGTCCGACCTGAATGCGGATGGCTACCTCAACCCTGTGCAGCTCGTGCGGGGCCAGCAAGCCCATAAACCCCAGTAGCCGCTCCTTGCTCACCGTCGCAATCTGATCCGCCATCGCCTTCGATTCGCTGCCATCAATCGTGACCATTGCCTCACAAGGGTAGAGCTTGCCGGTCTTGGCGGATAACGGCACGACCTGGACGCGGTTGGCGTACTCGTTGGCGGCGTTGTTGCTGACAATGATTGCCGGGCGGGTCTTTCGCACCTCGCCTCCTGAGCTTCCAGCGAAACTCACCCGCCACACCTCACCGCGGCGCATCGAGTCCGTCGCCGGCAAGCGCTTCACACCATTCGTCGGCCTCAGCCTCGCGGTCCCTGTCGGCGGTCATCTCCGTATACGCGGCCGACAAGCTGTCGGTCACGACTAAGAGCCTATCCCAAAACCGTCGAAACATCACCAATTTGACGAGAATCGTCATGATCGACGGTGGTTTTGGGATAGGCTTTAAGGGGCGGGCAAGGTCTTCGAGGAATTTCCCGATGTTGCCCTTGCCGATGATAGCGTGCAGGCCGTCATAAACCCGGTCGTCGATGGATATGGTCAGTTTTCTGGTCATGGCGTTTCTACGTATATTTATACGTATAGATTGCCACATATCGGGTAGTGCTGTCAACCAGTTAATTGCACGGTTGCATTCCCCGGCAACAGAGAGAGGCTAGCCGGGGGTCCAGGGGGCGGCAATGAGCGCCCCTGGATGCAGCATGGACGCGGCGAAATCTTGCACGGACGCCGCGCCCTACCCGGCTCACCGCCACGGGCCACGGGCAATCCATCGCTGATCGAAGGTCGATCCCCTTTCAATCGCGGCAGCGACAGGACCAAGGAACTGCGCGAGGTCGTCGATCACGGCTTGAAGCGTTGTTGGTACACCGTCCAATTTCGTCTTCCGCAGGAACGCCTGCCACTGCGTTTGCTTCGAGGCATCGCCTCCGAACTCCGGCGTAAATGCGGTAGGACGAGACAGAACCGGTGTATTCCGGTTGGCGAACGTCTTCTGAATCGCGGTGGCTAACGTCGCACCGTCGAAGTCGAACTGCCTTGACGGAATCCAGAGGTCGTAGAAATCCTTCATCCGGCTGTTGAGCAGGCCAAGTTTCGTCATCGCTTCAAACTTCTCCGACACGACTGTCTCGCGGGGATAGCCCAGCAGCTGCGGGGCCGCGAAATCCAGTAGTACGGGATAGGTAGTCATTCAGGAGGATTGCATAGTCACAACTTCTTTCGGGCTATGAGGTCAATCGCTTGCTCGACATCCCAGCCCAGGGCGTCGGCGCGTGCGCAGGGGCAGGTCGTCCTCCGGGTCGGCGGTCGCCCGCAGCACTGTCACGACCGCGTTGAGTAGCACGGCGAAGCCCAGCGCCACCCCCGCCTGGGTGCTATAGTGCCGGTCCTCGTCCCACCAGCGATCCTTGATGAAGTGCAAGCCGTTCTCCACCTGCCAGTGGCCGCGCACCGCCGCCAGCAGGCCGTCCGGCGTCACGCACCCCGGGTCCAGGGCGGTCGCGAAGTAGCGCGTCTCCGTTTTCGGATCGGCCTCGCCGCCCCGCGTCTCGCTATCGACCCGCAGCAGGATCCGCAGGCCCGGGAACG
Organism: uncultured Planctomycetaceae bacterium; assembly: GCA_963823075.1. GTDB lineage: Bacteria > Planctomycetota > Planctomycetia > Gemmatales > Gemmataceae > UBA4732. Next base: position 640,415 of record CAWGKE010000002.1, on the reverse strand, counting down.
ACAGCTTCTCCCGGGCGTAGTCGGCGGTCTCGACATCCAGCCACAGCCGCCGCGTCACCACCGCGCCCCCTTTTTTTCTCGCGTCCCCGCGTCGGCCGTCTCGGGGGTCGCGTCGGCGAACGCCGTTTGCGCGGCCTCGTGCAGATCGGGCTGGTTGTCCTTGATCGCGAACAGGTAGGCGCGGCCGGCCTCGACGATGAGCCGGGCCAGCGGCCGCTGGCAGAACAGGGCGTCGCCAGTCAACAGCCGCAGCGCCGGGTGGGCGGCGAACAGCTCGCCCAGGTGGGCCTTGAGGACCTCCGGCTCGGTCTCCTTGCCGTCGCCGACGGCCCACTGAGCCAGGCAGATATGGGCGTCGTGGGCGAAGACGTTGAGGACGTGGATGGGGTCGCCGTCGGCGTCGTGGCCCTGCTTGCTGGTCTTGCCGTCCACGGCTGCCGTCCGCACCGGCTCGCGGGCGAGCAGGCCGGCCAGCCAGCGGCACAGGGCGTCCTGGAACTCGGCCAAGGAGTAAGCGGCGGTGACGCGCGTCAGGGTGGTGGCGTGGGGGGCGTAGCGGCGGGTGAAGCCCAGGGCCGGGCGCAGGGCGTCCCAGTGGGCCTTGGCCCAGCGGGCGATGGTGGCGAAGTCCGTTTGCCGGCACAGCAGGCCGAGGAAGGTGAGGGCCAGGACGGCGGCGAAGGGGTGGCGGATGCCGCGGCGGCAGCGAGGATCGGTTAGCAGCTGCAAGGCGGCGAGAAGGGTCGTGGCGGGTGCGGCAGACATAGGAGTCCTTCCGGGTGCGGAATAGTCAAAGTGCGTCCAGTCAACAGGATAACGACCAAAATAGACTTTGCAATCGTCCTGGGTAGTCATTGTCGCCCCTGGCGTGACAACATCGCCGAAGCCCATGTCGATCTGCATCGACACCCGCGCGTTCTGTAGCGTCACCTGAAACGTAACTCGCACGCCCGAGTAGTCTGCATCCTCCTTGATGGCCTCACCTGCCACGCTCTCGACATCGAAGACCAACCCGTCCGGTTCCACCGCTTGCGAACAGACGTCGCGCATCAGCGCAACAACCGCTTCGACTGCGTTGTCCATGCGGGCGAGCAGGTCGATATCCTTCGTCGGCCGGGACAGCGGCCCGCCCCACGCCGTGAACATAAGAGCGCCTTTCAGGATGAACTTTTGGGCGTGCTTTGATCGGCTGAGACGGTAAAGGAACCGCTCCATAGCGAAGTACTGGAGCAGTTCCTGAAAGGGCCGATTGGTTTCTTTCGCCTTGTTGGTCAGCCGTTGGCGAACCGAGGCGGGCAGGTTTTTGCTCATAGCAGCGATTCCAGATACGGCCGCGCGATGCGAGCCACGCGGCAGATGGAGGCGAAGCGCAGGATCTCGTCGGCATTGACCCGACCCTGTGCCTTGTACATACGGACGGCTTCGAGTGCGGTGTCCAGACCGATTTCGTTGCGGTGCTTGAAGCAATCGGCCAGTGTCTTCTCGCGGGAGTACACCTTCACCGCTACACCATCGAGCTTGTGTGTCTCGATGCCGGCCTCGTAAGGGGCTTGGCTCAGCCGAACCGCACGAATCGGAGGGTAGTCAAGGTGCGGAGGCTCGCTGTTGCGGGGAACGGCGATGCAGACTTCATGCGGTATCTGCGTGGTCATGTCGTGGAACGCCAGCGCGGAGATCAGGTAGACGACCCCGTGGGGTATCTTGGTTGCAACGGTGACGAGGTCGGGATTTCCGAGGGGCAGCGCATCGGCCAGTCGGTAAAGGCCACGGGCGAGGACTTCGACCTGGCCCGCGTCGCGCATGGCGTACAGTGTCCGGCGGTGAATGCCAGACCTAACTGCGTCAGCCATCCGCAGCAGGCCGCCGTGCCGCCGGAACTCGGCTCTCGCCTTGTGGACAAGCTCGGTGTCTCGATCCGCGCTATCGCTGGCCATAGTACAAAATGCCTCCACGAATGAAAAGCTGGAGGTATTATGTACCATCCGAGGGAATTCGTCAACTAGGGTTCTTGGCTCATGAAAGCCATCGTGAATGAGTCAAGTTTCATGCCGGAACTTTTTGCTCCTGCATCCAGTGGTGGATGGCTTGGTCCAGCCGGTCGAACTGGCGGCGCAGGGTCGAGTCATCGCGCAGCTCCTCGGGGAAGACCTGCGCCAACCCCGGACGCAGGACGCGGTTGTACACCCGCGTGCAGAACAGGGCGATCCGCCAACCGCCGTCCGTGACCCGGTAGCGATGCGTGCCCTGGACTCGCTCGATCAGGCCGTGCAGGCGCAGCCGCCGCAGGTGGTAGGTCATCTGCCCCGGGGTCAGCGCTTCGGGGGCTTTGCCCACCAGGGGTGCCCAGTGGTCCCGCAAGTCGCGGTTGGAAAAGCCCCGGGGCAGCAAGCGGAACACCAGCAGAGCGCTCAACAGCGCTTGCACGGCCACGTCGGCGAAGCGCAGGGCGCTGGCCCGCTGCCCCTGCATCTCCACCGGTTCGTTTACCCGGCGGAACGCCTCCTCGCCGACAGCGCAGTCCTGGCTGATGCGTTGGACGTCCAGCAGACGTCGGTTGGCCTGGAAGCCGATGCGCCGCAAGGCGGGCAGGTTCACGAGCCGCTTGCCGATGCGGAAGTCGCGCGCGTCGTTGATGGTCGTCTCCGTGCGCAGGGCCCGGCCTTCCTTGTGGTATTGCTTGATGCGCGACCGCTTGTAGTCCACGTGCAACGACGGCGTCACCCCCGCGGTCAGCACGCGCGTGCGGAAGCGCCCCGGCGTCTGGCCGGTGACGCGCCGCCCGAAGATCAGTTGCACCGGGTCGGGACGACCGAGATCCAGGTTCTCGCGGATGACTTCCTCGAAGAAGACGCGTCCGGTCAAGGGCCGGTCCAGCACCTGGGTCAGGGCGAACTCGGCCTGGAGGATGGACACCTCGTAACGGTAGCCGGCCTTCCGGTCCTGGGCGGGGAAAGGGTGAGGCAGGCGGGCCAGCCACTTGCGCAACAGGGCGTCGATCTTGGCGGCGGACAGGCCGTCGCAGAGTTGCTGCAAGCGTTGGGGGTCGGCGCAGCGGAGGATGCCGTTGTCGAGGGCCTCGAAGGTGATGCCTTCCTTGGCCAGTTGCCGCTTGACGTACTCGTGGCCGTTGAGGCAGAGCTTGGCGTTGTAGGGGAAGTAGGTGCAGAACTTGAGGAAGAAGGGGCCGAAGTCCTCGTCGATGGCGTAAAAGTAGAACTGGTTGACCATGGCCGTGGAGCGCACGATCCAGGGGAACGTCTGCCCCGTCCTGGGGTTCTTGCGTTTCTCGGTGCGGAAGACGGGCGACTTCTCCTGGGCCTTGCCGACGAAGAGAACGCCTTCCGTGCCGCGGAACCGCGCCCGGTACTCCAGGGCTACATCCTCCTTGCGCCGCCCTTTGGGGAAGGAGATCAGCGGGATATGGTTCTGCCGGGTGAAGCTCTCGACGCCGACGATGAACGCCTTGCTCATGGGGTCCATGAGAGCCGACGAGGCGAACGTGTGCCCGCGATGAGAGCGGAAGAAGGCGGCGACCTGGCCTTCGCACTGGAGCCGGGGTTGGTAGACGTTGAGGTACATGCGGTCGATGCCTTCGACCTCCAGGGTCACATGCTGGCGGAGGACTTCGGCGACGGTGCGCGGTACACTCATGGTTGGCTCCGGTCGTCAGGGGCCCTGACGGACCCATCAACCGCTTGGCGGTTCAACTGGGGATGCGCAAGCATACCCCGCATCGGCACGACCGGAGCCTTCTTGTTTACATCTCGTCGGTCTGAGGCGGAGCCTCATTAGACAATGGGGTCCACCATAGGCACGGCGGGTCGGCTTGCCCGCCCGCTCAACGGCAAGTCTCCGCAGCCCAAGGTACATCATGCCGACGAAGAGGAAAGCAAAAACCGCGACGGCCCCACCGATTCCTGGCATCGGCGCATACCGCTTCTTGCTTGCGTCACAACGTCAATTCTCTTGTTCATTGGCTGCACCTGCCTCACGGAACAAACCGCCGCCGTCGCTCACCGGCGCTCATTTTCGCCCATTTTCCCTCTCATTTGGACTCCCCAGATGTCCTCCGCGCATGGTACACTCGGCGTCGCTCCGCGGACCCGGAACGTCGAGGTGCGCCATGTCCGAACGTCCGTCCGCTGAATCCCGTCGGCGTCCAACAAGCCGTTTCCGAATCGGGCGAGCCGCCGCGTTCATCCCGGCGCTCTTCGCCCCGACGGCAGGGATGAACCCCGCCGCTCGCCCGGCGTTCATCGTCGCCCAGCGGCAGCCATTATTCCGGAGGGAAAGGACGTTGGCGCAATGGCGCAAGGCCCGGAAAAGTGTGAAATGCCAAGGACTTAAGTGTGCGCCAAGGCATGCGCCGTTTGGCGCACGGTTTGGCGCAGCCCAGGACTCAGGACGGCGGCCGGCAAAGGCCGTCCCAGGCCCGACCCCATATGTCCTCTGTTTGGCGTCCGGCGGCGCCGACCGTATCCTGTCCGCTGGCGATGGCGCCGCCTTGCGTCCGTGGCGACTCCCGATGGGGCGACCGACGGCGAGGAAGGGTCGTAATGGAATGGCCGTGGGTCAAGCTGTGGCGGATGCTGGCGCGCCGTGGCGCGGACGGCCGGGCCGCGCGCGACCTGTTCGCCCGACAACGGCCTCTATTGCAAGACGAGTTCTTCGCCGCCGCCGCCGCCAGCGGCAAGCCGCGCGGCCTGCGCTGGAAGGCGCTGGAATGGGAGCCGGGGGTCGAGTTCGCCCGCGAGCGCTCCACCGGCGACCTGGCCGCGCTGGTCGGCGTCGTCATCCAGTTCGAGGCGGTGGAGGGCGGCGACATGGAAGGGCTGGCGGCCGTCGGCAACCTGCGCAACGCCTCGGCCGTTTTCTTCTTCCACGACGGCCGCTGGCGCACGACGGGCAAGGCCCTGTTCAATCTCAACCCGGACGAGGCGCTGTCCCGGCTGGCGCATCAATACGAGCGTTTGAAGACCGACTAAGTTATGATTTCTCCGCGTCGCGGCGCATCGCCTCGCGCACCTCGGGGAGCGGGTATTCGGTGATCGGGACGCCCAGCGTCGGCGCCTCCTGCAACCGCCGCCAGCCGCGCGTCACGCGCGCCTCCTCCCCGGCGACGAACCCGGCGTCCAGCTGCTCCTTGGCGAACGCGCCTTCGCACCGCACCGGCGGGAACGCAGGATCGACGATGTACTGGGCCGTCGCGGGGTTGCAGCGGATGTGACGCTCGGGCAGGAGGTGCAGTTGCTCCGCGGGGACCTCGCCCAATACGAAGTGCAGATAGAGGTCGGATTCGGTGATTTCGCCCACGTCGCCGCCGCACACGCGGCAGAGGTAGCCTTGCTCACAGCGCGCCATGATTGCACCCCGTTCAGCCGCGGTTCGCAGAACCGCGCTGCGGCCGCAGCGCGGTTCTGCGAACCGCGGCTGAACGCCTCCGTATCTGGGTCAGCGCACCTCGATCCGGCACGGATCCATCAGCCACACCGGCTCGCCGCGCATCCGCAGGAAGCCTTCCACCGCCTTCAGTTTCGGCGCCAGCTCCGGCGCCTCCTGCAGCAGCTCCAGCATCTGCAACCGCGGGGCCAGCGCGTCCGACTTCATGTCCAAGAGCGCGTCGAGGAAGCTGCGCGGCTTGGGCAGCACCAACAGCTCCATCTCCTTGTCCTCGGGCAGGCCGGCCGCCTTCTTCGACGCCGCCACGGCGTCGTTCAGGTCGCCCAGCTCATCGACCAGGTTCAGCCCCTTCGCCTGCCGGCCGGTCCAGATGCGGCCGCCCGCGATCGGCTCCAGCTCCTTCCGCGTCATCTTCACGCCCGCCTTGTTCCGTCCGGCGATCGCCTTGTCCAGGAACTGGTCGTAAGCGTCGTGGATCAGGGCCGTCATCGCCGTCTTCTCGGAATCGCTGAAGGGGAACGTCGAGGAAAAGATGCCCGCGTTGGCCCCGCGCGCGATCACCTCCGTGTTGACGCCGATCTTTTCGTACAGCCCGTCCAGCGCGATCTTGCCGCCGAAGACGCCGATCGAGCCGGTCAGCGTGCCCGGCTCGGCGTAGATCTTCTTCGCCCCCATCGAGATGTAGTAGCCGCCGCTGGCCGCCACGTCCGACATGCTGGCGATCACCGGCTTCTTGCAGTGCCCCAGTTCGGCCCAGATCAGGTCGCTGGCCAGGGCCGAGCCGCCGGGACTGTCCACGCGCAGCACGATCGCCTTGACCGTGTCGTCGTTCTCCGCCTGGCGGATCGCCTCGATCATCGTCGTCGAGCCGCACGACGCCTCGCCGAACAGGCTGGCGCCGCTGCTCTTGCCCGAGGTGATGACGCCGGTGGCGTAGATCACCGCGATCTTCGGCTTGTCGCTCGACTCCGCGCCCTTCGAGGGGGCCAGAAGTTTGAAGATCGCAAACGGGTTCGAGAGATCCAGCTCCTCCGACTTGGCCGAGCCGTAGTTGCGGGCGATATCGACTTTGACTAGCTCCAACGTCTTCTGGAACGAGTCCTCGAAGTCCTGCTTGTAGGCGACGCGGTCGATCAGGCCGGCCTTCTCGGCCGCGCGGGCGGTGAAGGGGCCGCCGTCGATGATCTTCTTGACCTGTTCGGCCGTGAAGTGCTTGGCCGCCCGGTTCTTGACGATCCGGCCGACCATGCTGTTTTCGTAGTAATCGTCGAGGACGCCTTCGAGCTGCTTGTGGCTCGCCTCGCTCATGTGTTCCTGGATGTACGGCTCGGCCGCGGATTTGGCGTCGCCCATGCGCAGGATGTCGGCCTTGACGCCGATCTTGTCGAGCAGTGCCTTGTAGAAGGACACCTCGGCCCGCACGCCGATCAGCATCAGCCAGCCGGGTTCCGGCACGCAAATCTCATCGCAGGAGGTCGCCAGGAGGTAATCCTTCGACCCGCCGCCCTCCATGTAGGCGAAAACCTTCTTGCCGCTCTTGCGGAACTCGGCCACGGCCCGCGCCAGCTCGTCCAGCTTGCCCCAGCCGATGCCGAGGCCGTCGATCTCCAGGTAGAGCGCCTTGACGTTGTCGTCCTTGGCCGCTTTGCGGATGCGATCGAGCTTGCTCTTGAAGTTCTCCGCAGAGCCGCCGAGGAGCGGGTCGGGGGCGACCGGCGCCTCGTCGAGGTCGCCGGACAGCTTGATGTGCGCCACCGTCGGCGGCGTATCGTCCGCGGCGCGAAGGCGGGTGGTCGTCCAGGGCAAGGCAACGAGAGCGGCCAGGGCCAACGGCGTCATTCGTCGGATCGACATGCGTTTCTCCCAGAGAGGAACGATCGGATTTGCGGAGTTTAGGGGAAGGGGCGAAACCTGTCAAGCAAACCGGATGGGCCGACGGCGCCGTCTGGCGAAGGGACTCCGATCGATCGAATCAGGAAATCCGGGCAGACAAAACCGCGCGGAAACGCGACAATCGGGTCGCGGCCGTCCGCCGGCCGGGAGGTGGTTCGAGACGGTTGGAGGGTGGAGGGATGGGCGCAAGTCGGTCCTGGGCGCGACGGGGGCTGCTGGGGATTCTGGTCGTCGTGGCGATCGTGCTGCCGTCGCCGGTGGGTTTCCGTGCGCAGCCGTTCCCGCCGCTGGAATCGCCGGAGCCGCCGCTCATCGGGATGACGCGGCCGCCGCCTGCCCCGCCCGCCGACCCGCCGACGCCGTCGGTGTCGCTCCACGTCCGCGCCCCCGCCAGCGCCGCCGCCGGCCAGGAAGTCGATTACCGCATCCTCGTCGAGAACACGTCGCAGGCCGCCGCCTATCATGTCCGCGTGCGCTCGGCCGTCCCCGCCGCCGCGACCTTCGTGCGGGCGTCGCCGGAGCCGACGGCCCGCGACCCGCAGATTATCTGGGAGTTGGACACGTTGCCGCCCGGCACTTCCAGGGAGATTCTGCTCACCCTCAAGCCGACGGCCGACGGCGACATCGACGTGACGGCCCGCGTGCAGTTCGAGCATGGCGAATCCGTTCGCACTCATGTCGGAGCCGGTTCCGCGCCGATGCCGCCGGCCGCCCCGCCCGCCCCCATGCCGCCGGCGCCCCCGCGCCGCTGCCGCCGGCCGCTCCGGCCCCGCCGCTGGAGGCGCCGAAAGCGGTGCTGCGTCTGCGGAAAACGGGGCCGCCGCGCGCCCTGCTGGGCGACTTCATTTCATTTCAGCTGAACGTCACCAACGTTGGGACGGCCGAGGCGGTCGATGTGGAACTCGACGATTCGCTGCCGGACGGCATGGAACTCTGGTCGGCGCGGAAAAGCGCCGAAGGGGAACCGGGGCAACTGGAAGATCGGCCGACTGGCGCCCGGCGCGACTGTCCTCCGGGAATACGACGTGCTGGTGAAGAAAGTCGGCGACCAGGAGAACGTGGCCCAGGCGACGGCCGCGGGCGGGCTGTGGGAGACGGCGTCGTGGCATGTGCGGGTGGACGAGCCGAAGCTGAGCGTTCAGATCAGCGGGCCGGAAAGAGGTCTCCTCAATCGGCCCGCCAAGTATCAAATTACCGTGACGAACAGCGGCCAGGCGCCGCTGACCAACGTGGAGGTGCGCGCCGAAATCCCGGCCGGCGTGCAGGTGGCCGGGCCGCCCAGCCACAACGGCCGGCAACACGGGAATCAGGTCCGCTGGCTGCTGGGCGAAGCCCCGCCCGGACAGGCGGCGACGCTCACGGTCGAGCTGACGGCCGCCCGCGAGACGGAGGCGGCCGTTCGCGTCACGGCCAGGGCCGATCGCGGCGTCACGGACCAGGCGGAGGCGAAAACGCGCTTTGAAGGCGCCGCCGGCTTGCGCGTGGACATAAACAAAAGCGAGGACCCCATCGAGGCCGGGTATGTCGTGGTCTACACCGTCCGCGTCCTGAACCGCGGCTCCGCCCCCGCGCGGAAGGTACAGCTCACGGCAACGGTTCCCGACGAGATGCAGCCGGCGAACGTAAACGACCCGAACGGGCCAGCGCAGGCCGGCCCAACGCTAACGTTCCCTTCGCTTCCCACCCTGGCGGCCGGCGCTGAGGAGACGTATACGATCCGCCTTCGCGCTCTTCGCGCCGGTCAGGTCAAGGTGGCGGTGGACCTGGCGTCGGCTGACCTGACCACGCCGCTGCACGAGGAGGAAACCACGACCATCTACGGCGCCGCGCCCGTTGCACCTGCCGGTGTACAGGAACCGGCGCCGGCGCTGCCGACCCCAAGCCCGACGGCGCCTCCGTCGTCGCCACCGCCGGTCCCCGGCCCGACTTCTGGTGGGCCTTGATTTCCTCATGGTATCCCCTTCCTTGCAGTCCAGATTCCCTTCCCCTCCGCCTCTTCCCGCTGTGTACGCGCGTTCATTGGCTCGGCCGATTCCTGCCGAAATTTAATTGCGTGCCCGGACCACCGCGGTTAGCATCGGAGATTGTGTTGGTCCCTCCCCGGGCGACCGGGGATGTGTTGCGAACCAAATAAGGGGGGTATCGCACATGTTGACCTTGTGGGGCGCGCGTCAGCGCTATTGCGACGGCGTCAGCCGCCGCACCTTCCTGCAAATCGGCGCCTTCGGCGCGGGGCTGAGCCTCGCCGGGATGCTCAAGGCGCGGGCGGGCGACTCGGCCGGCAACGGCAAATCCACATCCGTGAAGTCGGCGATCATGATCTACCTGGGCGGCGGCCCGTCGCACATGGACATGTACGACCTGAAGCCGGACGCCCCGACGGAGTTCCGGGGCGAGTTCAAGCCGATCTCGACGAACGTGCCCGGCGTGCAGATCTGCGAGCTGTTCCCGATGCAGGCGCGCATGTGGGACAAGCTGGCCGTCGTCCGCTCGCTCAGCTCGGTGGACGAGCACTCCGATTCGCTGGTGATGACCGGCTACAGCGAGAACCAGAACCGCACGCAGCACCATCCGTCGTTCGGCTCGGTGGTGTCGAAGGTGCGGGCCAGCGCCGCCGACATCCCGCCGTTCGTGAGCCTGCGCGGCATGGCGCCCGGCACCGAGCCGGGCTACCTCGGCATCGCCCACCGGCCGTTCACCACCGAGGGCCAGGGCATGGCCGACCTGCGGCTGGCGGGCGGCATCGACGCGAGCCGCCAGGAGGACCGCAAGTCGCTCCTGAACGGCTTCGACGACGTGCGCCGCGACATCGACGCCAGCGGCACGATGAAGGGACTCGACGCCTTCAACAGCCGGGCGTTCGACATGATCGCGTCCGGCACGGTGCGGCGGTGCTCGACCTGAACAACGAGGAGCCGCGCAGCCGTGACCGCTACCGGGGCGTCGAGCAGTTCCTGACGGCTCGGCGACTGATCGAGGCGGGCGTCGGCTGCGTGACGCTGACCATCGGCAGCTGGGACACGCACAGCAGCAACTTCAAGACGCTGCGGCAGCAGCTGCCGCAGGTGGACCGTGGCGTGGCCAACCTGATCCAGGACCTGCACGACCGCGGAATGCAGGACGACGTGGCGACGGTGATGTGGGGCGAGTTCGGCCGGACGCCGAAAATCAACGGCAACGACGGCGGCCGCGATCACTGGTCGCCGGCGATGAGCGCGTTGGTGGCCGGCGGCGGCATGAAGATGGGCCAGGCGATCGGCGCGACCAGCGCCCGCGGCGAGTACCCGCACGACCGGCCCTACAAGGTTCCGCAGCTCCTCAGCACGCTGTACCAGGCGATCGGCATCGACCCGGCGGCGACGTTCGCCAACGGCAGCGGCCGGCCGATGTACATCCTCGACGACCGCGACCCGGTGACGGAGTTGCTGTAACACAAGCTCCCGTCGTGAAAAATTCAGGGCCGGGCGGACTTTGACAGTCCGCCCGGCCCGTTTGTGGTACGGCGGTATGAATCGCCGGACGCTTTCACACTCTGGCGCGATCGCTTACGGCTTGATGGAAGCGTCCCCCCGCACGTCACCCTCTATGTGCTGCCACGGCTTTTGTGCGCGGAACTTGCCCTGAAACTTCGTACCGTGGGCGTTTATCTTGATGGTATACTCGCCCGTTCCCTTCAGGTTGGGTTTGTCCACCTTATTGCCACGGAGTTCCAGGCGCCCTGGCTCGAACGTGCCTTCCACGTCCTCAAGTGCGACTTTCCCGATCTTCTCCGCCATGGACGAGCGGGGACATTTGGCCAAGCGCCAGCGGACCTGGCCTTGCACGCACGGCGCATCCACCTGAAGCTGCGCGTCAATGTCCCATGTGTCCTCTTGCGGCCCGTCATACTGGCCCGTCAGTTTAATTGTGCGGACGGAGGGCAAGGGTGCCGACGGCGGCTTGTCAACTCTGTCCGTAGGTTTTGCGTTCTGTTTGCGGGTGGCCAAGACAGCCCATATCGCCGCGAAGCCCGCAAGAGCGGTCCCGATAGAACCTACTGCACTCCAGAATATAGTCCAATCCATCCTGTCCCCTTTCTGTGCTCGCGGTGGGAACCAGTGCCGGCTCAAATCCATAGCGCAACAGACGAATGCCGCGTTGGACACGGGCTTCACCCAGGCTCCCCTGCCACGGGTGTCTCTTCGCTGGCCCTTCGGGCTAGTTCGGTGGCGCTTCAGGACAGCTTGTCGTCGTACTCCTCGCCCTGATCGCGGAAGGCGTCGAAAATGACCTCCGCGTTCTTCTCGACGTAAGCGAACCACGCCTGGACGGCCGGCCCCCAGCGGTCGCCCTTGAGCGTGAACCGGGAGACGCGGCCGTCGAGGCCGTCGCCACAGACGGAGCCGAGCGGCGTGTAGGGAGCGCGCATGGCCCCTTCGACGCGGGCCGGATCCCCGCCGGCGCGCCAGACGGTTCGGCGCATGGCCCAGTCGAGCATGGCCGCGACGATCTCGTCCTTGGGCGTGCCGTTGTGCAACTCGATGACCAAGGCGTCGCAGAAGGCAGTGATGATTTCATGCGGCCATTGCATCGTCGCCTCCCAGGAATGGAGCCCTGCCGAAGTCCCCCCGAAACGCCCCCGCCATTATACACGGCCGAAATCCTCATCGCCTTCGTCGCCGCCGCACGGTAAGCTATACCCAACCGCCGCAAACCGCGACCCGCCTGCCACGAAGGCGCTCTCACCATGAAATATACACCCACCGCGATCCTTTTCGCGTTCGCCGTACTGGCGCCGATCCCCTCGGCGGCCGACGAAGTGGACGCCAGGGTCGTCTTCTTCCGCGACAGCGTGCGGCCCATCCTCCAGCGCTGCATCGTCTGCCACAGCGGCGACGAGCCGACCGGCGGCCTGACCCTCACCAACCGCGATTCCGCCCTCAAGGGCGGCGACTCCGGCCCCGCCCTCGTTCCCGGCGATTCCGCGAAAAGCCTCCTGTTTCAGAAAGCGTCGTCGAAGAAGATGCCGCCGAAAAAGCCCCTTTCCGACGCCGAGATCGCCGTGCTGCGCCGCTGGATCGACGACGGGGCCGCGTGGGAAGGCGTCCTGAAACGGGTGGATCGGGCGGATGCGGATTGGTGGTCGCTGCAACAGCTCAAGCGGCCCGAACCGCCGGACGTGAAGAACAGGGATTGGGTGCGCAATCCCATCGACGCCTTCGTCCTCGCCGGGCTGGAGGCGCGCGGCCTGCAACCGGCGCCGCCGGCCGACAAGGCGACGCTCCTCCGCCGCGTCACGTTCGACCTGATCGGTCTGCCGCCGACGCCGGACGAGATCGACGCTTTCCTCAAGGACGATTCGGCGGACGCCTATGAAAAGGTGGTCGATCGGCTGCTGGCCTCGCCGCACTACGGCGAACGCTGGGCCAGACACTGGCTCGACGCGGCCCGTTTCTCCGAGAGCCAGGGCTTCGAGTACGACCGCATCCGCGACCACGCCTGGCGCTACCGCGATTACGTCATCCAGTCCTTCAATAACGACAAGCCCTACCCGCAATTCGTCAAGGAGCAGATCGCCGGCGACGTGCTTGATGCGGGCGCGCCGGACGGGATCGTCGCCACCGGCTTCCTCACCGCGGGGCCGTGGGACGAGGCCGGCAACGGCTCAGTCAGCACGCTGCTCAAGGCCCGCATCCGCGAGGAGGAGTTGGAAGACATGCTCAGCGCGGTCGGTCAGACTTTCATGGGCCTGACCGTTAACTGCGCCCGCTGTCATGACCACAAATTCGATCCCATAAAGCAGACCGATTACTACCGGCTCAAGGCGGTCTTCGAGGGCGTCCGCTACGGTAACCGGCCGCTGCTCACGCCGGACGAGTCGCGGCGGCGCGACGAGGAGATCGCCCGCACCGGCAAGCGCCTCGACGAAATCGCCGGCCGGCTGGCCGTACTGGAACAATCGGGACGCGAAAAGGCGCTGCGCGACCAGCCGCCGGCGCTGACGGACGTGCGGCCCAAGCCGATCGCGCGCTGGACGTTCGACGTGGACGCGAAGGACGCGATCGGCGGCCTGCACGGCACGCTCATGGGCGGGGCCGTCGTCGAGAACGGCCGGCTCAAGCTCAACGGCAAGGGCGCCTTTATGCAGACGGCGCCGCTGACCCACGACCTGCGCGAGAAGACGCTGGAGGCGTGGGCGTCGCCGGCCAATCTGACGCAGCGCGGCGGCGGCGTCCTGTCGGTGGAGAGCAAGGGCGGCCGCTTCTTCGACGCGATCGTCTACGGCGAGCGCGTGGCCGGCCGCTGGATGGCCGGCAGCGATTTCTTCCACCGCACCCGCGACCTCGAAGGCCCTGTGGAACCCGCGAAGCCGGGCGAGCTGGTCCACGTCGCCGTCGCATACGCCGCCGACGGTTCGGTCGCCGTCTACCGCAACGGCGAGCCGTACGCTCCGCCGTACACGCCGCAGGGCGAAGAATCGACGCTGCAAACCTTCGCGGCCGGCGATTCGCACGTCCTCATCGGCCTCCGGCACACCGGGGCCGGCAACGGCTTCTTCGCCGGCGAAGTCGCGGAGGCCCGGCTCTATGACAAGGCATTGTCAGCGGAAGAGGTCGCCGCGTCGTTCAAGGCCGGCCTGGCCAAGGTCCAGGCGGGACAGGTTCTCCAGGCGCTGACGCCGGAACAGCGCGAGGAACATGCCCGGCTGTCGCGGGAGTCGGCGAAGCTGCGCGACGCGCTGAAGACATTGCAGACGCCGCCGCTGGCCTGGTGCGCTGTGCCGTCGGCGCCGCCGCCGACCTTCCTCCTGAAACGCGGCGACGTGGAGAAGCCGGGCGAGCCGGTGACGGCCGGCGGCCTGTCGGTGATTCGGGCGCCGGCGCCCGACTTCGGCCTCGCCGCCGACGCCCCGGAAGGGACGCGCCGCCTCAAGCTGGCCGAGTGGCTGACCAGCCCCAACCACCCGCTGACGGCCCGCGTGATGGTCAACCGCCTCTGGCACTACCATTTCGGCCGCGGCATCGTCGCCACGCCGAACGATTTCGGCTTCAACGGCGAACGGCCGACCCATCCCGAATTGCTCGACTGGCTGGCGTCCGAATTCATCGCGCAGGGCTGGAGCGTCAAAAAGATGCAAAAGCTCATCGTGACCTCCGCGACCTATCGGCAAGGCGCCGCGTTCGACGCCAAGGCGGCGGGGCAGGACGCCGACGATCGATTCCTCTGGCGCTTCGCCCCGCAACGGCTCGAAGGCGAGGCGGTGCGCGACGCCATGCTGGCCGTCAGCGGCAAGCTCAACCCGCAGGTCGGCGGCCCGAGTTTCCGGCCCTTCACCGTGACCGTTTTCAACTCCAGTTTCTACACGTTGACCGACGCGGACGAGCCGGACTGCAACCGCCGCACGGTTTACCGCATCAACGTCAACTCCGCGAAGAGTCCGCTGCTGGACGCCTTCGATTGTCCCGATCCGTCCACGAAGACGCCGCGGCGTGCCGTCACCACCACGCCGCTGCAAGCGCTGGCGCTGATGAACAACGCATTTGTGCTGCGGCAGGCGAAGGCGTTCGGTGAGCGCGTGAAGAAAGAGGCGGGCGACGACCCGGAGGCGCAGGTGCGCCGCGCCTACCTGCTGGTGTTCGGCCGGCCGCCGACGAAGGAGGAATCCAGCCGCGCCGCCGCTCTGGTCCGCGAGCAGGGGCCGGAAATCCTGTGCTGGGTGTTGCTCAACGCCAGCGAGTTTCTGTATGTTCGATGAGCGGCCCGCCGCGTCCCGCCGCAATCAACCGACCCGAACGGGGGTTTGATCCATGAGTCCAGGATTCAGTTCAATGAGCGCCGGTTGGACGATGCTCAACGTCTTCAGCGAACTCATTTCTTTTCTGGGGCTGGGCGCGTACATCGCCGGTCTGGTCGTGTGCATCGTGAACCGCCGCCTGTCGAGGTCGATGATCCTGTGCATCGTCGGCTTCGCGGGGCATATCGGCTTGTACGTCCTGGACCATCTGGTCGGCGCCCTCGGAGGCCTCGGGAGCATGGGCCAGGAAATGTTCATGGCCTTCGTCTTCTTCCAAAGATTCGTCGGCCTCCTCGGCCCTGTCTCAACCGCCCTGCTCGTATTCGGTCTCTTCCGCGTCTTCACGGAGATGAGAGATCGGCAGAGGACGAGGCGCATCGACAAGGGGCCGAGACGCCGGCTCGACGAGGATGAGGACGACGATGAGGAACGGCCCGCCCCTCAACCGAGGAGGCCGGGCGACCGAGGCGTTGAAAGGTGACATGCCGATGACATTCAGCAAGAATCATCCGACCCGCCGCGACTTCTTCGCTGGCGCGGCGACCGGGCTTGGCGGCGTCGCCCTGGCGTGGCTCATGCACCAAGACGCCGTCCGCGCCGGCGAAGCTGGACCGCGCGGCCCCCATTTCCCCCCGAAGGCGAAGCGCGTCGTGCAGATTTTCTGCCCCGGCGGCGTCAGCCACGTCGATACCTTCGACTACAAACCGGACCTCGCAAAGCACGACGGCGAAGAGCTGTCCGGCAAGGGCAAGATCGACACCTTTTTCGGCCAGCCCGGCCGGCTCCTGAAAAGCCCGTTCGCGTTCAAGCAGTACGGCCAGTGCGGCCAGTGGGTCAGCGACCTCTTCCCCAACCTGGCGGAGCGCGTGGACGACCTGACGTTCCTCCAGGCGATGGTCGCCAAAAGCTCCAACCACACGCCGGCCGCGTTTCAGATGAACACCGGCTTCACCATGAACGGATTCCCGTGCATGGGGGCGTGGGTTTCTTACGGCCTCGGCACGGAGAACCAGGACCTGCCGGCCTTCGTGGTGCTGCCCGACCCGCGCGGTCTGCCGGCCGGCGGCGCCATCAACTGGACGTCCGGCTTCCTGCCCGCCGAGAACCAGGGCGTCGCCTTCCGCACCAGCGGCGACCCGATCCCCGACCTCTTCCCGCCGGCGGATGCGGCGGCGCCGGCCGCGCGCAAGGCCGGCGCCGATCTGCTCGCCCGCATGAACCAGGACTTCCTCGACGCCAACCCCGGCGACACGGCGCTGGCCGCGCGGGTCCGATCCTACGAGCTGGCCGCCCGGATGCAAACCAGCATCCCGGAGTCGTTAAGTCTCGATAAGGAGACGGAGGCGACGAAGAGGCTCTACGGGTTGGACGCGCCGACGACGGAGGGATTCGGCCGCAACTGCCTGCTGGCGCGGCGCCTGCTGGAGCGCGGCGTGCGCTTCGTGCAGTTGATCCACGGCGGCGCCTTCGGCTCGCCGCGCATCAATTGGGACGCCCACGAGGACATCGTCGAGAACCACACGAAGCAGGCGGCGATCCTGGATAAGCCCGTTGCGGGATTGCTGAAGGATTTGAAATCGCGCGGCCTGCTGGACGACACGCTGGTGCTGTGGACGACGGAGTTCGGCCGGACGCCGTTCACGCAGGGGATCGGGGCGAAGGGGCGCGACCACCATCCGCTCGTCTTCACCTGCTGGATGGCCGGCGCGGGACTGAAGAAGGGCTTCCGCTACGGCGCCTCCGACGAGGTCGGCTACCAGCCGGCCGAGAACGCGACGAGCATCTACGACTTCCACGCCACGATCCTGCACCTGCTCGGCCTCGACCACAAGCGGCTGACGTTCTACCACAACGGCATCCGGCGGCGGCTGACCGACGTACATGGCGAGGTGATCGAGAAGGTGCTGGTGTAATCGCGGTTTGCTTACCAACCTGCGGTGTGAGCAAGGGATCTTGTCTGACGCAGGAGGCCGGCCGAGCAACACAGGCTCAACGGGGTTGGATCTTGATTGCCGCCTACGGACAGAGGGCTAGGATTACCACGCTCGGTGCCTCGGAATCGTTTGTTCGGCGACGGGAGTCCTTCTTGTGCTGAACTGGTTACGGCGAAAGCCTGATCCCGACGGCCCCTCCGTCTGCTGGGAAGCGGCTGGGAGTCTCAAGGTCTGCTCCGGGACGGTCCTCCTTGGCGACCCGATGTGCGCGCCCGATGCGGTTCGGCTCGATGGGGCGTCTGTCGGCGACCATCCCGTGCGGGCGCAGGTCATCCGGTATCCCGAAGGGGGGCGGCGTGTCGCGGCCATCGAACTTCTGATAGCGCCCGGGGAGGCAGGCGTCCCCGAGTTGCTTGGGGAGATCGCCGTCGATTCCGGGGCGGTTGCGTTAGTGGACGCGGGCGTACGGGAGCAGTTCTGGCGGCAAGAAGGTCAGGCCCGCATCGGCGTCGTGAGCACCCCCCAACACCGGACTATCGCGGAGTTGCTCCGCCAGCGGTTCGGCCTGCAATCAAAGCCCGTCAGCCGTTTCCGCTCGGATTTGACGCGGCCCGTTTCGCACGACGTCGAAGAGGAAATCATCGCCTACCTCAAAACCCTCCCGGAGTATGCCGAGTACCCCTTCATGTACTTCCGCGTTGAGACGCGGAACACCTGTGACCAGCTGCACGAGGGCCTTGACGGCCAACGGCTGTGGTGCGAGCTGGTGTTGGACAAGGCGAGCGGCGGCAACGTCCTCGCCTTTTCGTCGGGGTTCGGGGACGGCTGTTATTCGGCTTACGGCGTGCGGGGCGGCGGTCGCTGGTCCAGGGCGGTGGTGCAGTTCATCGGTCCCCGACAAGAGAAGCTTTTGGAGGCATTTCCGGTCCTGCGCTACTGAAAGGCGCGGCTCAAAGGCGGGCATCGTAGATTATGTGATCCACGATGTCCCCTTCCTGCCCCTTCAGTTCCACACCATTCCGCCGCGTATCTTCCAGTATTCCTGTGGGTCCTCGCGCAGCGAATCAAGCGTCCGCGCGGCGGCCTCGTCCCATGAAACCGTGGTCGCCGCCAGGTTCGATTGCAGCTGCTCCGCCGTCGCAGCCCCGCTCAGCACCACGTCCGCCCACGGCCGCGCCAGCACCGCCGCCAGTGCCAGAGCGTCCGGCGTGGTGCGCATCCGCGCCGATTCCGCCTCCAGGAGACGCCGCTTGTCCGCGAAGGCCGGGTCCGTGTTGCGCTGCGTCAGCCGGCCGTTGGCCAGCGCTTCCTTTACTATCACCCCCATGCCCGCGTCATGGGCCAGCTGCAGCGCCGGGCCGGCCGACGGTTCCAGCAGGTTCCACGTCGCCTGAACGCAGTCGAAGACGCGCCGGCCGTCGATCGTCACATCCATCGCCCGCCACAGCGTCTCCGCCTGGCGCGGCCCGCTGAGGGTCACGCCGATTTTCACGCCCGTCGCTGAACGCAGGCGCGCCAGTTCGGCCAGGACGGCGGCGTCGTCCAGGACGCCGCTCTCCAGAGTGGCCGAATGGATCTGGTACAGGTCGAGATGCGGGCCGAGTAGGGCGCGGCTCTCCGCCGCTTGGCGCAGCAGCACCGGCAACGAGTGGTCCTTGACCTCGTGCCTGTCGGCGTGGACCTTCCAGTCGGCGGTGTAGGTGTAGCCCCACTTGGAAGCGACGACGACGGCGTCCGGTGGTATGCCGCGCGACGTAAGCCAAGTGGAAAGGAATTGCTCCGCCGCCCCGTAGGAGCGGGCGGCGTCGAAGTAGCGGACGCCGCCGGACCAGGCGGCGTCGAGGACGGCGTGCGCCGCGCCTCCATCGCGGCGAAGTCGTAGTCGTGGCGCAGGTCGTCGGCGTGGCCGAGGTTGATGTAGCCGGGCCGTCCGAGCGCCGCGAGACCGAGGCCGATGCGCGACACGGTCAGCCCGGTGGCGCCGAGGGTCCGCGGCGGTGCGTTAGTGGGCTTGCTCATGCGGGCATTTTATGGCCGGCGTCAGCGGTCGGCGTCGTGCGCGGCCGGCTTCGCCCACTTCCGGTACAGCGGGGCCATCTGGCTCACCGTCGGGCCGGGGTCGGCGTCCGCCATTTGCTCCATGCAGTCGCTCAGATCGACCACGTCCTGCTGGCTCATCACGCGCACGGCGGCCAGGCGGACGGCCGGCGAGTCGTCGTGACTCAGCTCGCACAGAAGGACTATTTGCAGATAACGGAGAGCGATTTTGAGAACGCTGCATAATCCGGTGCAGACAGCGGCCGATCGGGATTGCCAGGGAGCGACCGAAACGCAGGAAGCCCCGGATTTCCGGGGCTTCCTGCAAGACCTGTCCACTGCGGTCAACGCTTTGCAGAGTAAAAAGGTGCCCCTTGTAGGACTCGAACCTACAACCCGCTGATTAAGAGTCAGCTGCTCTGCCAGTTGAGCTAAAGGGGCCAAGTGCTTGCTGTTCTTGATTTTACGTCGTCGGCTTCGTCGCCTCCTACCGTCCTTTACAACCACTCGTACAACCGCTACCATCAAGAAACGTGGCCGGGCGCTGCGAACGTCCCGGCCGGTGGACACAGTGACGACGGTTCAAGGAGCATACACCATGTCCGAGAATCATCCTACCGCGCCCGGCCGGCCCGTCAAGGCTGTCAAGCCGGGCAAGCCCTACCCGGAATTCCCGCTCACCGCCCACCCCGCCGGCTATTGGTGCAAGAAGGTCCGCGGCAAGCTGCACTACTTCGGCCCGTGGGCCGACCCCGACGCCGCCCTGGCGAAGTACCTGGAACAGAAGGAGGCCCTGCACGCCGGACGCCTGCCACGGGCCGACCCGGAGGGGTTGACGGTCAAGGCGGCCTGCAACGCCTTCCTCGCTGCGAAGGACGCGCTGGTCGGGACGGGCGAACTGTCACCGCGGACGTGGGCCGGCTACAAGGGTGCCTGCGACTTCCTGGTCAAGCACTTGGGCAAGACGCGCCTCGTGGCCGACCTCGGCCCCGACGACTTCGCCTCGCTTCGGAACAAGCTGGCGAAGCGCTACGGCCCGCACGGACTTGGGACGGCCATCCAGTGCATACGCTGCGTTTGCAAGTACGCCTTCGACGCCGGCCTGACCGACCGGCCCGTCCGCTACGGCCCCGGCTTCAAGCGGCCGTCGAAAAAGACGCTCCGCCTGCACCGGGCGAAGCAGGGGGCGAAGCTGTTCACCGCCGAGGAAATCCGCCGCCTGATCGCCGACGCCGGCCAACCCCTCAAGACGATGATCTTACTCGGAATCAACTGCGGCTTTGGCAACGCCGACTGCGGACGCCTTCCGCTGTCCGCCGTGGACCTCGACGCTTGCATGATCGACTTCCCCCGGCCCAAAACGGGAATACCACGCCGCTGCCCGCTGTGGCCGGAGACGGTCGCGGCCCTCAAGGCCGCTCTGACCGGCCGCCCCGAACCGAAGAGAGCGGAACACGCCGGACTGGCGTTCGTCACGCAACGGGGCCATGCATGGGCCAAAGACACCAACGACTGCCCCATAGCGAAGGAGACCGCCAAGCTGATGCATCGCCTCGGGGTCGGCGGGAGGAAAGGACTCGGCTTTTACACATTGCGCCATTCGTTCAGGACCGTGGCCGACGGGGCGAAGGACCAGCCCGCCGCCGACCACATCATGGGGCATGAAGTGGCTCATATGTCCTCGGTCTACCGCGAGGGCATCGCCGACGAGCGGCTGAGGGCGGTGAGCGATCACGTTTGGGCCTGGCTGTTCGGCAGCACGGCCGCGGGCGCCACCACCCTTCCATGACCCACGCCGGGGATGATAGAATATCATCATCCTTTGGCCGTGCGCCGTCGGCCCGTCGTGAGAAGCGGGTCGGCGGTCCGGCCTTCTCACCGAGGATGCGCCGCCGTGACCCCACCAAATCCCTTCCACGCCGCATTAGCCAAACTTGCCCCCCTCTTTGAAGCCGGGCGCGGCACCCACCCAAACGTATGGATGCTGGAAGCCGCCTATCCTCTCGGCTCCGAAGCGTGGACGGTCACGGTACATGGTCTGGGGCCGTCAGGCGAATATGAGTACCCGGAACCACACCCCAGGCCGGAAGTGCGTGAACTGTACATGACGGCATTCATGATGTGGCAACAGCGCCGCACGAGCCGACCCATGTTGCCGTTTCCCGAGGCTGTAGCCAGCGCCCGCCGAATCGACCTGCGACGTAGCAACCAACACCCAATCACTCCAGAGATCGGAAAGTTCAACTCTTGGGAACTAGCGATCTACCTCTTCGGCGCCAGTGAGGACGTTGCCGCCTTCATCGCAGCAGCAGCCGACGCGGGGGCGTGCTTGGACCCAACAGCGCACTGCCGGCCTTTCAATTCGCATCTGGAGGGGATTCCCCTCCATTCCGACCCGGTGAGTCAGTGGTGCGCCCGGGTTCATGCGGCCATCGAAGAGGAGCGTCGGACGTGTCTGTGGTCGTCGCCGCCAATGAGGGGCGGCTTCGAGGTGCGCTTTCTAATCGACCTTGGCCCTTGGGACGCCTCGCTGGTCACGATCGAATTGCTACAGGGGCAGTCGGCCCCGCCCCCCGCCGTGATCCCCGGCGCCGTCCCGGCCGGCGAACCAACGCCGCCTCAAGCGCAGCCGGCCCGGCCGCTCGCCGCCGCGCCCCCCGCAGACCCCGTCAAGACCGGCGAAATAGGTGAAGACCGCACGTCATCGTCAGGCGAGCGTCCCGCCGTGGTGGCTGACCGGCTGAGCGCCGAAGACCTCGATCGCTTCTTCGCCGGTTCCGCCGGCCGCCGGGAGAAGGAAGCCCGCTTGGTAGAGTTGGACCAGCGATTTGAACAAGTGCTGTCGCAAATCCAGGACCGCCTGTCGATCTTCCTTACGACACTCCCCGACACCTACCGACATGAGTACGCCCTCCCCCCGGTGCGGCGTCCGGCTTTCGTGTCCGCACTGCTCGACCTTTGCGCGACCATTCGGCAACAGGGGTGCGACCGCGCAGCGGAGCTGATCTTTGAAAGCGACTTCCCAGACGGCATGGGCCTCCGCCGCCTCGTCATCCACGTCGTCCGGCTCGCATGGAATGGAGACCGCCAGGGCATCCTCGCACTGCTGGACGGCCTGGATCGGTTACCCGACGTACCCGGCACCTACAACCCGGATGAACCCAGCAGGCGGGCCTTCTTCTCCGACCTCGCATATATGCTGTCCGAGGTTTTGTCGCCGCGCAACGCGGGGCGCTGGCGCCCGGATCGGGAAGAGGGGGCACGGCTCAAGCGAGAACTCCAGTCCCCGCCGGCCGGGCCGCCCCCGCCGCTGGTGAGGCCGTCGGCCGGCGCACGTCGCCAATTCAATATCTTCACCGGCATTCCCCTCCCCGACGGGCGGCCCACCGAATACCAGCAACTCGCCTGCGCCTTGCTAGGCGTGGACGAACTGGACGATCCGCCCTTGCCTACTATCACGGTTGACAATGTCGATGATCCGATCCAGCTCAACGTCGGCGACCTGACCGACCGCCAGGACCAAGAGCTGGCTGCCAAACTGGGAATCGGGCCGAGGGAGTGGGATGCCCTGAACGAAGAGCAACGCATCGGCCGCATGAAGGTGGCCCTTGCGGCGTCCCTGCCTGCGTTGGCAAGCGGTGCCGATTGCCAGAGCGAAGACGAATTGCCCGCATCTGATGACAACGAAACCCATCAGCAACTCGCCGACCTTTTTGAGACAAAGATTGTTGGGTACAGGCCGAGTACCGAACTGAGCCGCATCATCCGCGATTTGAACAATCCGCCCAGCGACTCGCCCGCGAAGCGGGGCGGAGTGGAAGCAGTACCCAACCCCTTCGACCTGGCACGCCGACCGTGGCTCCCGATCCTGAAGGAGTACATCGACACGATTCCTGAACTGGCTGGGGACCTGACCGAAGAGAAACTGCGGCAGTGGCTATGGCAGAAGTACAAGGTGCCGCCGACGGCAGACCTGCACGCTCAACAACTGGTGGAGCTGTTTGAGCGCACCGCAGCCCCGCCCGGCCCACAATCAACGGCGGAAGGGGTGCCGGCCGCCCGGCCGCCGGAACCGCCTGCTGAAGTCCGGCACCCTGGCCATCCCCCCGAGGCGGCGTCAACAGAAACTGATCCGGATCGTCGCGTCGAAACGCAGTTCATATTCGCGCACGACTTGGCTGTCTGGCGTATCCAGTTCGATGACGAATCCGGGTCGATCAGTGACAACGACTTCACCGGGTTGAAGTACATCGCGCAATTGCTCGCGCGCCCCCACCATGCCATCGCTGCTGACCTACTCTACCCCCTACAGGGCTTTGCCACTTTTTTCGTCCGCCAAGGCGAATTCTGTGTCAGCCCGGTCCATGTCGTGTCAGGCGGGCGGAACCAGCGGCAGCACGTCCGGTCCGCCCTCTTCCGCCGACGCCTCATCCTGCCAGAATACCGGCTCGATGCCAAGCTCGCATTCCGACTGAATAAGGACGCAGATGTTATGGCAGAGCAGCTTACAAAGAACCTCGTTCGTCATGGCCGTGTCCGTCTTGCTGCGAACGTGGTCCCGGAACTTCGCCTTCACCATGCTGAACGTCGATTCCGCGTTCGACCGCTGGTGATAGTGCTTCAAGAAGTCGTCGCGCCGGAACTGGTAGTAGTGGAACGTCCGCTCCCACAGCGTGCCCGCCTCGCCCGGCGTGCTGTTGATCTTGAACGGAATGTACGCGGTCCCGCCCATCGTGTGCAGCAAGTCCAGGTTGTCCCGCGACAAGTACGCCTTGTCCGCCGGGACTTCCTTGACCGTGAAGTTTTCGGCCGTGGCCTCCACCAGCGGCTTGAACATCGGCGAGTCGTTCGCCTCCCGGCCCGCGATGATGACGGCCGTGACCGTGTTCGTCTTCACGCCCGTCATGACGTGCGCCTTCACCCAATCCTTTCCCGACCGCTGAACTCCGTATTTCTCGTCATACCAGCGCACAAACCGGGACGTGCTGAACCCGGTGGAGTCGGGCGCGAAGATGGTTTCGACCGCACGCAGCGGCAGGCTCGCCTGTGCAATGAGCTTGTGGAGGATGGGCGTCAGTTCCTCACTCTCCATGTAACAACAGAGCTTGTTCGCGGCCATCGAACAGGACATGTAGCCCTTGCCGATTGCGTCTTGCAAGTCGCAGTTGAAGCGCCGGCCGCTGAACGTGGAGTAGACCTTGAAGCAGCAGGCGAAGACCTGATCGGCCAGCGGCGTAGGCGTCCGCCCTCGCTTGCCCTGTGGACGCGGCGGTTCCGGGATGCCTTGGCACAGCTCATGGAGCAGGACTTGCAGGCGGTGCTTCTCCGTCATCTGCGCTTGGTTGTAGGCTGGCCAGTTCTGCCGGTAGGTCGGCCGCTTGGGGACCGGCTCAGTCACGATGACCGGCGACTTGCCGCCGTGGTCGCGCTCCCGCACCAGCCTAACCGCGTGGATATGCTTGCAAGGGATTTTGTGGAGTGCAAAATCCTCACACTGGCATGTCTCGCCGTCCGGTGCCATGACGACACGGTACGTCCCTTTGCTGGTCTGCGACGGAACGACCCAGCCGCCGTCGAAGAAAGCGATTTTGGATCGGGCCGCGATTTCCAGGCCCTTCAACTCGCGCATGTCCACGGCATCCCCCTTCATCTTCGGAGGCGCGGTGGTAGAATGGCAGTCGAGGCCGCGTTCTGGCGTGACCGCGCCGGAGTGTTGGTCGCTCCGGGGGCTGTTAGCAGCAGCCTCCGGAGCCTCTTTTCTGCCTATAATTATACGCATGTTCAGATCGTAAGTATATGTCAGCAGAGAGATTGCGCCGATTTTTCTTGGCGGCGGCGAGAAGCCGAGAAGTGCCGGACGCCCCTTGGGATGCGACAGGATGCGGCAGGACGGCAAACGGTGCTGAAGGCGGCCCGTTGGCCGGCTGGGGGGCGATGGGCCGGAGAAAGGCTCTGGCGTGGCTTGGCGGGAAAAGCAGCGTCAGCCGACGCGGCGCTGTGCGCCGGTCGGCTGACCGTGGCCGCGACCTCAGCGATCCCGCTCGCCGAACAGTGGTCCAGGCCCCCGCGCCTCGACCTCGGCGCGCACCACGTCGATGGCGCGATCCAGGATCGGCAGGTGGTCCTGCTCGATCATGAACGTGCCGTTGGGGCACCCATTCATTTTGTAGGGGCGCCGCCCCAGGCGCTCCATGAACATCCCCACGCACACGTCGCGGACGCGGCACCTGTCCTTCTTGGTGGCCATCGGCCAGCGATCCTTGAGCCGGTCGTCAACCGTCACGAACGGGCCGATCGGCCGGTAGTTCGCCGCCATGCTGGACAGGGCGCTCGCGGCTTTCTGCATGAACTGGCGAAGCTCGTCCATCGGCACCTCGAACCTCATCTCCTCAGCCATCTTCTCGTTCCTCCTTAAACCGCCGCGCAAGGGCGCCAACGCGGTTGACGCCGTTGCGGCAGGTAGGTATGCCGCTCCGTGCTGATGCAGCGGCTACTATGTCATATCGTCTGTTACCAGCGCATGGATGAAGGAAAAACACGGAGGCCATCGTGTCCCGAACAAAGAAGACTCAAGAGATGCGTCACGTCTCTTTCCGAATGCCCGCCGATGTCCATGAGGACTACGTAGCCGTCGCGGGTTCGCGTGGGGTGGACTTGTCCGCCCTGTTGAACTGGGTCGTGGTTGAGTACAGGCCAATGTTGCTCTTGCGGAGCGCCGAACATCAGGCGGGAATGCTCCGGGCGGCCGTGGTCGGTTTGCCGCATGGGGAGCGAGTCGGCCCCGACGCCCAAGAGGCGCTGTCCAAGGTGAATGAAGTCATCCGGCAGCTTCAGGAAGTGGCGTCGAAGCTTGTGAAGCAGGCGAGCGGCGGGGGGGAGGGTCGCGCCGCATGAGGATGCGCACCGTCCTCTCCGCGGGCAAACGCAGCCGGCCGGGCGATGGTCGCCCGGCCGGCAATCAGTGTCAGACGCGGCAAAAACGTGTCAAAGACCTAAAAAGTGGCAAAGCCCCCCTACAGCAAGCGACGGCTGACACCCACTCCCCGGAACTCGCCTTCGATGACACAGGCCGGACGGCTGTAGAGAGGGAAGCCTTGCGCCTCAAGGGCGAGATCGAAGAGGCGCGCTCCCGTGGGGCCTTGGCAAGGGTGGGGGAGCTGACAGAGGCTATGCAGCTACTGGCCGACTCGCACGCGAAGAACAAGACCAACAAGGGTAAGGCGAGGCGACTCCGCCAGACTCCGCTTGAACAGGCGGCGGAGTGCGTGCGGAAAGCCATCGGTGTCGTCAGAGCCGAACTTCGCAAGCGGGGCATGACCATGCTGGCCGCCCACCTTAAGCGGATCAAGAAAGAAACCACCAGCTTCGCCTACCGGCCCGAGAGGCCCGAACCATCCTGGCACGTCTCGCCATGACTTCGCTTCCGCGCGGCGGAAGCCAAAATGCCGCGCCGCGGAAACCTGCCCTCCTGCTTGTAGGGTTGTAAGGCCCGTTGTGGGCCGACAACGCAAGAGGACAGGCCTGTGAACCACGTCACAGTTTCGGACGTGGGGAGGCGCTACGGCGTCCCTCCCCGCGTGATTTCCGACCTCTTCTACGCCCGCAAGCTGGACGACCGACGTTGCCCCATCGTCGGCGGGCGGCGTCTCATCCCCGAGGACTACCTTCCCGAAATCGAGAGCGCCCTGCGAGCCGCCGGCCATCTGCACGACGAAGAGGGGGTGCAGCGTGTCGGCTAATCAGAGCCTTGGCGTCCACGAAACCGCCTGGAATCAAGAACCCGCCGCCGGCCTGACCGTGCGCGACGTGGCCCGACGCCTCCGCGTCGGGGAAGATAAAGTCAGGACATGGATACGGAATGGAGAAATCCGCGCCATCAACACGGCCCGCTCGCTCTGCGCCCGTCCGCGGTGGGTTGTTCCGCGCGAGGCGTTGGAGCGGTTTGAGCAGCGGCGTGCCGGCGTCCCGCCTCCCACGCCGCCGCGCCGGCGACGGCGGCCGGCGACTACAGACTACTATCCGGATTGATGGAGTGGGAACTGATGGGGCGGGCGTGTCGCGGAAGCAAGACTGTCACTGAGAATAATCATACCACCGATGGCCGAAGCACACAATGCGCCGGAAGAGAAGGCCGTTCACACTATGGCCGACGCCATTCGCATTATCGCCGGTTGGCTGCGTCTTATCGTCGCCCCCGGAGCCGTCACCGAGGTTCGGGCCGTCGATATCCCGACGCAGTACGGCCGGCCGCACGTCGAATCAGGGTATTTCGACTATGACCATCTTGAAGAAGCCTCGAAAGAAGCCGCCCGGCTTTCCTTGAAGGCCAAGGCCAAGGGCGTCTACTTCGTCCTGAACCCCGTCGCGCCTGACCTGCTGGCCCGCCGCGCCAACCGGGTAGGCCGGGTGGGGGAGGGCGACAGCACCGCCGAAAAGCACATCACCGGACGCCGTTGGCTGCTCGTAGACGCGGACCCCGCGCCGACGCGAAAATCAGCTCCAGCGACGCGGAGAAGGCTCAGGCCCTGGTCGTCATCCGCTCGCTGCGCGAATTCCTGACGGGCCGCGCCTGGCCCGCCCCGATCCTGGCCGACAGCGGCAACGGCTATCACCTGCTGTACCGGATCGACCTCCCGGCGGACGACGGCGAACTGGTCAAGCGCGTGCTGACGGCGCTCTCCCAACGCTTCACCAGCGACGCGGTGACGATCGACGTGGCGGTCCACAACTCCGCCCGCCTTACAAAACTGTACGGCACGGTCGTCCGCAAGGGCGACGATGTTCCGTCCCTGACCCGTGTTCATCGCGGCTCGCAGCTGCTGGAGATACCGGGCTGTCCCGACTCGCGCGACACGACCACGGCCGACGTGCGTATCGTGCCGACGGAGTTGCTGGAGGCGCTTGCCGCCGAAGCGAAGGAAGAGACAAAGGCCGCGCCCTCGCCCGGATCGAGGCCCTCGACGAACGGCCACGGTTATCAGCACCGGCTGGACGTGGGGAAGTGGCTGACGGCCCACGGCGTGGACTTCCGCATGAAGGACGCGCCCGCGTCCGGCGGCCGAACGGTCTACCTCATCACCTGCCCGTTCGACCCGACCCACACGGGTGGGGACACCTGCGTCATGCAGGACGCGAGCGGGAAGCTGAGCGCCCACTGCTTCCACAACTCTTGCGGCGGCCGGGGCTGGCAGGAATTCAAGGAGAAGATCGGCAAGCCCGACCCCGACCACTACGACCCGCCGATGCGGACCCTCAAGCGACGGTCGCGCAAGGCCCGCCAGACGGCGGCAGGGGGCGATGCGCCGGGCGCGGCCGCGCAAGGGGCGGACGACGAGCCAAACCTAACCGACCGGGGGAACGCGATCCGGCTCGTGCGTGAGTTTGGGCCGCTGATGCGCTACTGCCACCCCTGGAAAAAGTGGCTGGTGTGGGAAGACGAGCGTTGGGAAATCGACCGGCGCGGGACGCCGGCCTGGCGGGCGAAATGCACCATCGTTCGCCTCTTTGAATCGACCTTGAAGGAAATGGCGGACATCAAGCGCAAAATAGCGGAGGAAGGCGATGGCTGACGCAACCCTGAAAGCAAGACTTAAGCATCTGCAAGAGGTGCAGCGGTGGTGTCTGGAGTCCGAGGCCACGCCGCGGATCAACGCCATGCTGGAGTCGGCGCGGTCGGAACCGGGGATTCCGGTCCTGCACGAGTTGCTGGACCGTGACCCGTGGCTCTTGAACTGCGTCAACGGCACGCTGGAACTGAAGACGGGCGCGCTGCGGGAGCATCGGCAGGAGGACTACCTGACCAAGCTCTGCCCGACGCCCTATCAGCCGGAAGCCGCCTGCCCGACTTGGCTGGGCTTCCTCGACGGCGTGTTCCAGAAGAACGCGGCCGTCATCACCTTCCTGCGGCGCCTGCTGGGCATGGGTCTCACCGGCGACGTGTCCGAACACGTTCTGCCCATATTCCACGGCCGGGGGGCGAACGGGAAGACCACGCTCATCAACGGCGTGCTGAACGCGCTGGGCGACGAGTACGCCATCAAAATCCGAACCGACGTGCTGATGCAGCCCAAGGGGGAGCGCCACCCGACGGAGATCGCCGACCTGTTCGGCCGCCGCCTGGTGGTTGCGTCCGAAACGCCGCAGGGGGAGAGGCTGAACGAGGCGCTCGTCAAGGACCTGACCGGCGGGGAAAGGCTGCGCGCCCGGCGTATGAGGGAAGACCCGTGGGAGTTCCAGCCGACGCACAAGATCGTCCTTCTGACCAATCACCGCCCGCACGTCGCCGGCACGGACGAGGGCATTTGGCGCCGCCTGCGCCTGGTCCCGTTCCAGGTCACGTTCTGGGACCCGGCCAAGCACCCCAACGCCGAGGCCGAGGGGCTGGACCCTGACTTGCGGCAAGACAAGCGCCTGCCGGACAAGCTGGCCGCCGAGGCGCCCGGTATCCTGGCGTGGCTGGTGCAAGGCTGTCTCGACTGGCAACGCGGCGGCCTGACGGAGCCGAAGGAAGTGCAGCTGGCCACGGCGGAATACCGCGAGGCCGAAGACGTGCTGTCGCAGTTCACCGGCGAGCGGTGCGCCATCGGGCCAGAGTTCCGCTGCAAACTGAGCAACCTCTACGCCGCCTACAAGGCGTGGAGCGAAGCCGCCGGCGAGAAGCCGATGGGGAGCAAGACGTTCAGCCAGGCGCTCCTTGAACAAGACTACCGGCGGACGATCAGCAACGGGGTTTGGTACGTCGGAATCGGCCTGCGGAACGACTACCCGGACGAGGCGACGTGATGGAAGGTTGGAACCTTCGGGGCCGATTTTCCGGTTGATTTGCTTTTCGACGCGCGCGTAAGGGCGCAAACCGGAAAATTGCTTCCAAGGTTCCAACCTTCCAACCGGCGGGGTGCAGAAGGGGACCATACCCTTGGCCAGCTGACTTTCCGCCAAGCGTTTCCGTTCACGGCCGCTTTTGAGCGCTTTTTTGATCGGACATTTGCGCGGCTCCGATTGCGCGGGCCGCAGCGGGATCGCTGCGGAGCATTCCGGGGGCCACCCGTCTTTGACGCAGTCGCCCGGCCTTGCGATGCTTGCAAGCATGGCCCCAGGGGGAGCATGGGAAGATGACTACCACGACGCCGCCCAAGTGCAAGCTGGCAAGGGCGGACGGCACGCCATGCCGGGCGAACGCACGGCCGGCGTCCGCCTTCTGCATCTTCCACGACCCCGAGCTGGCGGGGCGGCGCGCCGAGGCGCGGCGGAACGGCGGCCGAAGCCGGAAAGCGGTCGTGCTTTCCGACGCCCCGGACCTCCCGGTGCAGAACGCGGCCGAGGTGTCCGCTCTGCTGGCGACGACGATCAACGAGGTCCGGCAAGGGAAGCTGGACCCAAAAATCGCCAACGCGGTCGGCTACCTGGCCGGCGTCCTGCTGCGGGCGCTGGAAACGGGCGACCTTGCGGACCAACTCGCCTTACTGCGGAAACAGATCGAAGGAGTGCATCATGGCGACGGCGGCGCTGAAATCGGAGCTGGAGCGGCTGCGGGCGACGGCGGCGGCTCGGGAGCCTGAACCCCCGCTTCCCGCCGGGCCTTCGGCGGCGGCCGGTGACGCCGCCGCGCTGGCTTACGAGGTGGCCCAGTCGCTTCGCCGGACGGTGGAGCATTACCGCGAGGCCTACGGGCTGTCCACCCAGGAGGCCGTCGCCCGCGCCGAGGAGCGGCATCCCGAGTACGAGGAGACGCTTCTCCAGCTCCCCCCGACCAACTGACCTTTAGCCAGCTGGCGACGCTGTACCAGCGCGACCCCGAAGCGGCCCTCCGGCGGTGGCACGAGGTTCTCGGGGCCGCCCGGCAGGAGCGACGGAGCGGACACCACGCCGCCCGGCTCGTGCAACGGTACGGCGGGAACAGCTGGGGGCGGGCGCAGTTCCTGGCCCTCCAGGACGACCTCGCCGAGGCGTGGCGGCCGCGGGACGCCCACGAGTGGCTGCTCGTCGAGCAGATGGCGCAGTTCCAGTCGGAGATGGAGCGCTGGCAGGACACGCTGGCCGACTACGGCAACCTGTGGGGCGTGGCGGGCCGGGGCCGGCGGAGGGAGGGCGAGCCGGACCTGCCCCGCGTCGGGATCGCCGAGGCCGTGGAACAGGCGGCGGCGATGGTGGAGCGGATGCACCGGCTCTACTTGCGAACGGTGAAGGCGTTGCAGGACCGGAGGCGGGGCGGCCCGCCCGTGATCGTTCGCCGGGCCAGCCAGGTCAACGTCGGGGCGCAGCAGGTCAACGTGGCCGGCGCGACCGCGTGAACTGAACCCTGGATCGGAGAGGCTTTATGAAGACAACCGGGACCGTCATCTACCAACGGCAACACAAGGGCGGGCTGACGATGCCCCAGCTGAACGCCATCGACCTGCTGGCGGGCGGCAAGACCGACAAGCAGACGGCGGAGCTGCTGAACCTGTCACGGACCTGCATAACGAAGTGGTGGCTGTACGACCCGATCTTCCAGGCGGCGTTGAACCGCCGCCGGGCCGAGGTCTGGTCCGCCGGGATCGACCGGCTGCGGTCGCTGATCCCGGTTGCCCTCGACGCGCTGGCGGTCGAGCTGGAAAACCCAGACAGCCCGCACCGACGCAAGGCCGCGACCGAAATCCTGCGCCTGGTGCAACTCCCCGGCGGCTCGGCGGGGATCGGGCCGACCGACCCGGGGGCGACCGTGGCCGCGATCGTCTCGAAGAGGCGGGCGAGCGCCCCGGCCCGCTGGACGACGTGTTCAACAACGACAAGGGGCTACCGCCCGTCGAGCAACATACCGAAGAAGTGTGGCGGGAGCTGGAAGCGCGGGCGAACGAACCCGACGAGCCGGCACTTCCCATCGAGGGGGGCACCCGGGCCTGCGGGTGACTTCTGCGGCGCGGGTTGGAGCGTCGGCGGCGTCCGATGAGGAGAGGCGAATGGACAGCCTGGTCGATGACGTGCCGGTCCTTGAGCGCCTGGTGCGGTTCCGGGAGGCCGGCTACACCCTGCGGCGGTGCGCCGAGGCCGTAGGCGTTCACGTCGCCACGGTCTGCCGCTGGCAGGCCCGCGACCCGGACTTCCGGGAGCGGATGCACGAGGCCGGGCGCATGGCCTGCCGCATCGACCACGCGATGTTCCCGCGTGACGAGCCGAGGCCGCGGGTACGTTGGCGTCGGGACTGCCCGGTGTGCAAGGCGCGCGTCGCCGTCCGCACCGCCCCCGGCAAGCTGCGGTTCTGGCGTTGCGGTCGCTGGCCGCTCTGCCCGTGGGCCAGCTGGCGGCCCCGGGCGCCGAGGGACTGCGACCGCTGCGGGGCGCCCCGCTTCTGGTCGCACTCCCGCAAGAGCATCGGCTGTAGCGGGTGCGGCAAGCGCGTGATTCGGCGCTACGGGCCGGGCGCCGCCGATCCTGGAGGCGGAAAATAGCGGCCGCCTGATGCGAATTTGTACCCTCTAACCGGGCCTGCGGCGGATGGCGAAAAGGCAGTCGGACGTGATGAAACCCCTGGGTCGGGAGCCGGTATGGGGTCCGAACCGGCCGCAACCCGGCCATATTGAGCGTGATTGATTGGGTACAAGCGCCGTCTTCACAATTGGCGCAAGTCGTTGTTCTGCTTGGCCAGATTCCCATTCGGGCAGGCGGGGCAGGTTCGCAATCCCTGATGATTTAGGAATAATCCACGCAAAAAAGGGGGCGGTGCGTCATGGGGGGATTTGGGAGCGGCAACCATTACCACTGGTGGCCGCCGACTAAGAAAACTACGGTCGAGGAGTGCCGGTCTCTGGACGCCGGCCGGTGGATGCGCGAAGGCATCCTGAAGGCGCGCGTCTGGCACACCGGCGGCTGGTGCTGGTTCAGGGACGCCGCCCGGACGGAACGAACTTCGGAGATCACCTACGAAGTCAACACTGTGGATGAGGCCCCCTGGCTGCGGTTGAGCTACACGTTCAAGGCGACTGGGGTCGCCGTGGACTACCGGGTGCTACTAGCGACGACCCGGCCGCAATTTGGTGGGCTGCGCTGGTGGTTCATTTGCCCTTTGGTCGTCCGCGGGCGGCCCTGCGGCCGCCGGGTCCGCAAGCTGTACCTCCCTCCAGGCGGCAGCTGCTTCGGTTGCCGCCATTGCCACGACCTGACGTACACGTCAGCCCAGGAACACAACTCGCGGGCGGACTTGTTCCGCCGGGACCCGGACGCGGCCGTAAAGCAGTTGGAGGCGCGGCTGAACAAGCTCAAGGACGCGGAACGCAGGGCGCGGCGGTTGTAGCGGCAGGCATCGCTTCCACCGCGCTCCCGGGGTGACAGCCACGTCGGTGGACCACAGCAAATCCGCGGGTGCCCACCCTGCTGCCCTTTACTAAGGCTCTTCGTCGGGAGATACTTCCACCTACACCCGGAGTAGAGAACGGTTGGTGTCCATGTGAGGGGAGGGATCTTGTGGCCCGTCTTGAAGACCTCACCCGCGGGTCATCCGTGAAAGGCGCCCTGCCGGACGGCCTTGTCTCCGTTGTCGATGTGAAGTGGATCGGCACGGCGGCCGTCGAACTGACCTACAAGGACGCCAGCGGCGTTCTTGGCAGCGAACTGCTCTACCGCGACCGCGAGCCGACCCTGGAAATCGCAGCTGCGGGGCGGCCGTGGAGCTTTGACGCGGACGGCGCATTGTTTCGCCTGCTTTCCGAAGCTCTACGCATCCGCCTGGCGTACTTGTTCGACCCCCTCCTGGCCGTACACACGTCCCTCGTCGAGCCGCTGCCGCACCAAATCACCGCTGTCTACGGCGAAATGCTCCAGCGGCAGCCCCTGCGCTTCCTGCTGGCCGACGACCCCGGCGCCGGCAAGACGGTCATGACCTGGCCCTCGGAGGTCCGGACGGCTGCTTCCTCGGCATAGAGACATGCCAGTTGCTCAATGTCGCCGCTCTCAAGTCCTCTGGCAAAAGCCGCGGGCATGGCCCCCGGCGTTTGAACCATTGCTTGCATGAAATGCCTGTCTTTGATTTCGCGCCGTCGGCTGGTTACGGTGACGCGGTCGGCGTGTTGGGCTTGCCGGCTCGTAACCGTCCAGCGGAATTCGCAAAGCAGCGCAGCTGCGCCGAGAGCCGACTGCTAAAATCGTGGCATGGACGCTTCCGTGTGCCCGGGATGCTGCGAACGCGATAGGCGCATCGCCGAGTTGGAACGCCGCGTCGCCGAGTTGGAAGCCCGACTCGGCACCAACAGTTCCAACTCCTCGCTGCCGCCGTCCGCCAATCCCCCCGGCGCACCCAAGCCGGTCCAGAAAAAGAAGTCCAAACGTCCAGCCGGCGGACAACTGGGCCATCCCCCGCAGCTGCGGCGGTTGCTTCCCGCCGAGCGGGTCAACCATTTCAAGCACTTGGTCCCCAAGCGGTGTGAGCGCTGTGCCGCGGCCCTGCCCGCCCAGCCCTCGCCGGGCGATCCCGAGCCCACCCGCTTCCAAACCATCGAACTGCCCCCGGTCATAGCCGAGGTCACCGAGTACCAGGGCCACGCCCGCACCTGCCCCTGCTGCGGCCACCGGACGCATGCGGTCATCCCGGCGGCGGTTCGCGCCCACAGTGTCGGGCCGCGGCTGACCGGCACGCTGTCCTACTTCTCCGGCTGTCACGGCCTGAGCAAGCGCGGCGTCGAGGAGATCGCCGACGCGGTCTTCGACGCCCCGATCGCCTTGGGCACGGTCTGCAACCTCGAGCAAGAAGTCGGCGCCGCCCTGGAGACGGCCCACCAGGAGGCGGTGGCGGCGGTGCGCCAGGCGGCGGTCAAGAACGCCGACGAGACCAGTTGGAAACTCGCGGGGGCGTTGTGCTGGCTGTGGGCGGCGGCCACCACCCGGGTGGTGGCCTTCGTGATCCACGCCCGCCGAAGCGCGGCGGGCCTGACGGCGATCCTGGGCCTGGAGATCCTGGGGATCCTGTGCAGCGACCGCTGGGGCCCGTACAACCGGGTGCCGCCCCAGCGGCGGCAGATCTGCTGGGCGCACCTGAAACGGGATTTCCAGAAGATCATCGACCGGGGCGGCCCCGAAGAGTGGGTCGGACGGGAGGGGCGGCGACTGGTCAGGAAGGTCTTCGCCGCGTGGCACGGGTTCCGGGACGGACAGGTCACGCGGGCACAACTGGAAGCGCGGCTGGCCCCGGTGATGCGACGGATGAACCGGGTGCTGCTGGAAGGCGCGATCCTCGGCGCCGACCCAACGGTGGTGCGGTTCTGCGAGAACGTGCTGGCGTTGGAGCCTGCGCTGTGGACGTTCGTGACGACGGAGGGAGTGGAGCCGACGAACAACCACGTGGAACGACTGCTGCGTCGGGCGGTGCTGTGGCGCAGGCGGAGTTTCGGCTGCTGGAGTGGGAACGGCTGTCGCTTCGTCGAGCGGATTCTGACCGTGGTGCAAACCCGGCGGTTGCAGGCGAAGAATGTCCTGGATTACCTGCATGAGGCTGTCCTCGCCCATCGCACCGGCCAACCCTGCCCCTCACTGCTCTCGTAGCGTTGAACGATTACGCCGGCTCAACGACCGCGACCGAGTTCTCAGAAGGCAAGATAGGGTTTGACCGCTTCCTTGTCGATCCCCGCGACCTTGCCGTGCATGACGATCGCGCCTTTCTCCATGACGTAATAGCGATCCGCCAGCTTGAGGGCGAATTCGAGGTACTGCTCGACCAGCAGCACGGCGACGTTGGCCTGCTTCTTGAGCGCGCCGAGAACCTGGCCGATCAGCGAGATGATCGAAGGCTGAATCCCCTCCGTCGGCTCGTCGAGGATGAGCAGCGACGGCTCCGCGACGAGCGCGCGGGCGATGGCCAGCTGCTGTTGCTGGCCGCCGCTGAGGAAGCCGCCCTTGCGTTCCAGCATCGCGCCCAGCATCGGAAAGTACTCGAACACCTTGTTGGGCACCGTCCGGGGCCGGCGCGGGTTGGCCATCAGGCCGACCTTGAGGTTTTCCAGGACCGTCAGCTGCGGGAAGATCTCGCGGCCCTGCGGCACGTAGCCGATGCCGGCCAGAGCGCGGGCGTTCGGGGCGGCCCGCGTCAAGTCGCGCGTTTCGCTGCGGCCGCCGAACAGGATCCGCCCGGCGCGCGGCTTCAGCAGCCCCATGAGGCTCTTCAGGAGCGTCGTCTTGCCCACGCCGTTGCGGCCCATCAGGCAGACCACCTCGCCGGGTCCGACCGTCAGGTCCACGTCGCGCAGGATCAGGGTCTCGCCGTAGGAGACGGACAAATTCTGGATCTGTAACATGGTTTTTCAGTGTTTCAGGCGCCGCTCGGCGGGCGACGGGGCGCGGGCCGTGACGCCGTCCACCTCGGCGGGCGGGGTCGCGGTGCAGGCGTCCGTCGGTTCCCGATCCGGGGCGTACAATTCCCGGTCCTGGCCGAGATAGACCTCGATCACCCGCGGGTCGTTCTGAACTTCCTGCACGGAGCCTTCGCAGAGGGTCTGACCGGCGTCGAGGACCGTCACCTTCGAGGCGATCTGGCGGACGAACGTCATGTCGTGTTCAATGACCAGAATGGAATGCTTGCGCGACATCGCCATCAGCAGCTCGCCCGTGAGTTCCGAGTCCCGTGGGGTCATGCCGGCCACGGGTTCGTCGATCAGGAGCAGCTCAGACCCCTGGGCCATGACCATGCCGATTTCGAGCCACTGCTTTTCCCCGTGCGCAAGGTCCCCGCCTTGCGGAACGCCTTCGGCCCCAGGCCGATCGTGTGCAGGATTTCCTCGATCCGCACCCGGCCGTCCTGCCGGAACGACGCGGCCAAGGTGGACAGCACGCCGCGCCCGAACTCCAGGGCCAGGAGCAGGTTGTCCACCACGGTCAGGTCTTTGAAGACGTTGGGCGTCTGAAATTTGCGGCCCACGCCCAGGCGGGCGATTTGCTGCACGGCCAGCCGCGTGACGTCGATCCGCGGGCGGGCCGCCGGCTGGAACCAGACCCGGCCGGAGCGCGGCCGCGTCTTGCCGGTGATCACGTCCAGCAGCGTCGTCTTTCCGGCGCCGTTGGGTCCGATGACGACCCGCAACTCGCCGCGGGCCATCGCGAAGGACAGGTCCTTGAGCGCCTTGAATTCCCCGAAGGCGACCGTCACGTTATCGACTTTGAGGATCTCATCCCCGGCAGTATCGGGCCGCGCGTCCATCGTCACACCCCCCCGCCGGGCGCCGGCTTCGGGCGGATCGCGACGAGCCGCCGGAGCCGCGCGGCCAGCTTATCCAGCCCGCCCACGATGCCGTCCGGCAAGAACACGACGACGACGACGAAGAGGCCGCCCAGGAGAAGCGGCCAGCCTTCGCCGTGCAGGTATTCCCGGAAAAACTCGTTGTAATTGTCGTTGATGTACGTCTCGGCGAAGCTGACCAGGACGGCGCCGATCACGGCGCCGATCAGCCGGCCGCGGCCGCCCACCGCCACCAGAACGACCACCTGGATCGAAAAGGCGATGCTCAGCACGTCCGGCCCGGTCGTCCCCAGCCCGGCGACGTAGAGGCCGCCGGCCAGGCCGGCCATGCCCCCGGCGAGGGCGAAGACGAACGTCTTGTAGATCGCCGTGTCGTAGCCCAGCGCCAGAACGCGGTATTCGCTGTCTCGGACGCCGGTGAGTACCTTGCCGAACTTGCTGCGCACCAGGAAGAGGCTGCCGAGGAAGCAGACCGATAGGACGGCGGCGACCAGATAGTACAGGGAACCCATGTGGAAGCGGACGCCGAACATCTCCAGCTTGGCGAGCCGCGTCATGCCGACCACGCCGCCCGTGTAGGGCTGCTGGTTGACGACGAAGGTGAAGGCGGCCAGCACGAGGGCCTGGGTGATGAGCGCGAAGTAGACGCCCTTGATGCGACGGCGGAACGTGACGTACCCGAAGACCGCGGCCGCGGCCGTCGGCAACAGGATCGCCAGCGGCATCGCCACGTAAATGTTGATGAGCGGGGCGATCCAGGAGGGGACGGCGTCCAGGCGGCAGTACGCCATGAAGTCCGGCAGGGCCATGTCCGGGGCGGCGACGAACGGCTTGCCGGCCTCCAAGGCGGCCGACTGCAGCTTCAGCGAGTAGCCGATGACGTAGGCGCCCATGCCGAAGTACAGCCCCTGGCCGAGGCTCAACAGGCCGGTATAGCCCCAAACGAGATCCAAACTGATGGCGAACAGCGCCAGGGCGATGTAGCGCGTGAAGAGCGGCAGCCAGTACTTGTCGCCGTTGAGCACGACGCCCGGGGCGAACAGCAGGGCCACGAACATCGCGATCCCCAGCCACCCCAGCAGCTTGGAAGCGGCGGTCTGGGGGTTGACGGCGAAAGTGGTCGTCGGGACGGGCGGCCGCACGGGGTAGGCGGAGACGACCGCCCCCCCTCCCTGCCCTCCCGCCGCGGGTGGCTCCGGGTCGGGGTGGGGGTTCGCGGCGCCCGGATCGGGCGAAATCGCCTCAGTCATAGCTCCGCTCCTTGGTGACGAAGAGTCCGGAGGGGCGGAATTGGATGAACGCGATCACCGCCAGCAGCACGACGACTTTCGCAAGAGAGGCGTTGCCCAGCAGTTTCTCCACGACGCTGTCGCCCGTCCCGATCAGCGCCCCGCCGCCGACGGTCCCGGTGAGCTGGCCGACGCCTCCCAGGATGACCACCATGAACGCCTCGACGATGTAATCGGCCCCCATGTTGTACTTCACCGTGTACAGGTGGGCCAGGATGCACCCCGCCACGCCCGCCAGGCCGCTGGCGAAGGCGAACGTAAGCGAGTCCACCCAGCGGGTGTTGATCCCGAGGGCGGCCGCCATCGGCCGGTTCTGAACCACCGCCCGGATCTTCAGGCCGAACGAGGTCTTGTAGAACCAGAGGTAGACGACCAGCAAGCACAGGAGCGTGACGCCGAGGATGAAGACCCGGTAGACGGGGATGGTGAGTCCGCCCACGGCCCACCCCCCTTGCAGGGCCTCCGGCAAGTGCATCGGCTGGAGGCTGGCGCCGAAACGCAGAAGCACGGCCTGTTGCAGGATCATTCCGACCCCCCAGGTCGCCAGCAGCGTGTCGAGCGGCCGCCCGTACAGGAAGCGAATGAGACAGACTTCCATGAGATAGCCGACGAACGCGACCACGAGGAACGAGATGGGGATCGCCATAAACAGGCTCAGACCGGACTGCGTCCCCGCCGCCGCGACGTGCGCCGCGCTCGGGTCGGACGCGAACAGGACGCCCGGGTTGGTGACGGCCAGGGCGGTGTAGGCGCCGAGCATCATCATCTCGCCGTGCGCCATGTTGATGACGCGCATGACGCCGAACGTAATCGCCAAGCCCAGGGCGGTGAGGATGAGGATGGAGCCGAGGCTGATGCTGTTGGAAAGCGCCGAACTCAGGTCGGTAAGGTCCATGGATGGTCTCTGCGCGGGGTCTTTGGGGCGACGGCCGCCTGTTCAGAGCCGCGACCGTAAGGGAGCGGTCTTCGCCTCCGCTCCCTTACGGTCGCGGCTCTGACTGAGGCCGCACCGACGCCAGGAACTACTTACCCACCTTCACGTCCGAGCCTTTGGTCAGCCCGCCCTTGGTCCAATCGACGCTCCAACCCGGGAAGGCGATCTGGGGGTAGGGGTCGGGCGCGATCAGGGGCGTGGTGTAGACGATGTCGAACTGCTTGTCGTCGCGGATCTTCCCCATGCGGAAGTATTTGTAGGTGTGCTGCGTCTTGGGGTCGAGCTTGACCTTGCCCTCGGGGGCGTCGAACTCGATGCCGCCTCCCACGATCGCCTCGCGCACCTTGTCCACGTCGGTCGTGCCGGCCTTCTCGACGGCCAGCTTCCAGAAGTAGACGCCGAAGTAGGCCGCCTCGATGGGGTCGTCGGTGACGCGATCCGCGCCGTACTTCGCCTTGAACCGCTTGACGAACTCCTTGTTGACGGGGGTGTCGATGCTCTGGAAGTAGTTCCACGCGGCCAGGTGGCCCTTGACCTTGGACGGATCGAGGCCGCGCAGCTCGTCTTCGCCGACGCTCACCGCCACGACCGGAACCTTGTCCGCGGTGATGCCCTGGGCCGCCAACTCGTTGTAGAAGTTGACGTTGCTGTCGCCATTGATCGTGCTGAAGATCACGTCCGGGTCGGCCTTCTTGATGTCCTGGACGATGTTCTGGTACTCCAGGTGGCCCAGCGGCGTGTACTTCTCCTCCACCGGCTTGAGGCCCTTGGACTCCAGGTACTTGACGATGATCAGGTTGGCCGTGCGCGGGAAGATGTAATCCGACCCGAGCAGGTAGAATTTCTTCTTCTCGCCGCCGTCCTTGCTCATCAGCCACTCGACCGCCGGCAGGATCTGCTGATTCGGCGCCGCGCCGGTGTAGACGACGTTCTTGGAGGACTCGTTGCCCTCGTACTGCACCGGGTAGAAGAGCAGGCCGTTGTTCTCCTCGAACACGGGCAGCACGTTCTTGCGGCTGACCGACGTCCAGCATCCGAACACCACGGGCACCTGGTCCTTGAGAAGCAGCTTCTTGGCCTTCTCCGGAAAGACGTCGGTGAACTTGGATTCGGGGTCTTCGACGATCGGCGCGATCTTCTTGCCCAGCAAGCCTCCCGCCGCATTGATCTCGTCGATGGCCATCAGCTCCACGTCCTTGAGCGACGTTTCGCTGATGGCCATCGTGCCGGTCAGCGAGTGGAGAATGCCCACTTTGATGGTGTTGGCGCCTCCGGCCGTGTTACTTGGCCCGCACCCGGAGAGGACGAAGGGAGAGAGGGCCTGGGCGGCGGCCAGGGTCAGGCCCGTCTGCTTGAGGAACTGCCGGCGGTTGACGCCGCGGAACGAAGCCGGCTTGCGATTTACCTTCACTGATGCCTCCACGACGATAGGAGATCCGGGACTGCCACGCAACATGAACCGGGATGGTGCGGGCGAAAGAGCAAAGAACGTGCCGCCTGCACCGAGCAGGGGCCTTGGGGGTTTCCACGGCTGGCACAGCCGTGCTTTGGCCGTTGCCGGAACAAAAGCCGCGGCGTCGAGCCGTCGGACGCCCAATGTCCAGGCACGAACGGCGACTTGCCGCATCATTTCCGGGCGATTCAGGGCCTCAACCGAGAGCGGCCAGCACCTGCGCCGCCGTCGCCGTCCAGCCGACGATGCCGCCCTGTGCGCGGACCATGTCGAGCGTCGCCTTTTTGAACTCGGGAAAATAGCTTTCCGTGCCGTCCTCGACCAGCAGACATTCGTAGCCGCGGTCGTTGGCCTCGCGCATGGTGGTCTGCACGCACACCTCCGTCGTTACCCCGGTGACGAGCAGGTGGGTGACGCCGCGGGACTGCAGCTCCTTCTGGAGCGGCGTCGCGTGGAAGGACCCCTTGCCCGGCTTGGCGATGACGACCTCCCCCGGCAGCGGCCGCAGCGGCGGCACGAAATCGCTCCCCGGCTCGCCGTCCACCAGGATGCGCCCCATCGGACCGCGATCGCCGATTCGCAGCGACCCCCGCCCTCGCCCGAGCTTGGCCGGCGGGCAGTCCGACAGGTCGGGGCGGTGGCACTCCTTGGTGTGGACCACCGTCAGGCCCCGTTCGCGGAAGGCCTTCAGCAGGCGCCCGACGGTGGGGACGATCGGGGCCAGCAGCCGCACGTCGTTCCCCAGCGCCGCCCCGAACCCGCCCGGTTCGATGAAGTCGCGCTGCATGTCGATAATCACCAGCGCCAGACTCGCCGGCTCGAACGTGTATTCGTAGGGCCGGGCCGCAATGGTCGGCATCGGTTGCTCTCCGCGGAAAACGGACGTCAATGCCCGGCCATGTGGCGGCCGATCACCTGGCGGTCGGCCTCCCCGGTCGTCGTCTCGTGGACGATCCGGCCCCCGGAAATCACCAAAATACGGTCGGCCAACTCCAGGATCTCGTCCAGGTCCTCCGAAACGAGGCAGCACGGCCGCGCCCCGGTTGCGGGCCTGCATGATCTGCGAACGGATCTCGGCGACGGAGTGAAAGTCGAGGCCGAAACAGGGGTTGGCGGCGATCAGGACGTGAACGTCCTCCGCCAGCTCCCGCGCCAGCACGGTCCGCTGCACGTTGCCGCCGGACAGGTTGCCGATGCGGTTCGAGGGCCACGGCGGCCGGATGCCGTAGCGCTCGATCAGCTCGGCCGCGCGGCGGCGGATGGACGACGCGCTGACGAACCAGCGTCCCCAGGTCATGGCGGGGCGGTCGAAATTGCGAAAGGCGAGGTTCTCGCCGGTCGTCATGGTGGGCACGCAGGCGTTCTGCAAAGGCATTTCCGGCAGCAGGTGGAAGTGGTGGCGGCGAATCTCCTCGCGGGTGGCCCGGTAGTCCGCGCCGTGGACCAGAATCGTGCCGCCGGTCCTGCTCCGTTGGCCGGCCAGCACCTGCACCAGCTGGCGCTGGCCGTTGCCGGACACCCCGGCGATGCCGACGATCTCATAAGGTCGAACTTCCAGCGTCAGGCCGCGCAGCGCGGGGACGCCTGTCTCGTTCGTTGCGACAAGGTTGCCGATCACGAGGCGGGGTTCCCGGGGGGCGCCCTCGGGGACGGGGCTGCGGGCGGCCTGTTCGGGCAGGGTCGCGGCACCCATCATCATCTGGCCCATCGCCTTGGGGTCGAGGTCG
Organism: uncultured Planctomycetaceae bacterium; assembly: GCA_963823075.1. Classification (GTDB taxonomy): domain Bacteria; phylum Planctomycetota; class Planctomycetia; order Gemmatales; family Gemmataceae; genus UBA4732. The sequence goes on along the minus strand of CAWGKE010000002.1, from coordinate 597,778 downwards.
CGCACGGAGCCTTCGCCGGCGAACTTGCCGTGACGCAGGACCGTCACGTCGTCGCAGAAGGCCGTCACCTCGCGGAACTTGTGCGAGATCATCAGCACGCTGATCAGGCCCTGCGTACACATCATGCGCAACATGCCGAGCACTTCGTCCGCCTCGTCCGGGGTCAGCACCGAGGTCGGCTCGTCCAGGATCAAAACCTTGCGGCGGAAATATAGCTGTTTGAGGATCTCGACTTTCTGTTTTTCCCCCGCCGACAGGTCGCGCACCGGGGCCGTGGGATCGACGCGGAAAGGCATCTGGCTCATGAACGCCGCCAGCTGCTCCGTCTCGGCCTTCCAATTGACGACCGCCGGGACGTGGCCGCGGGCCAGCACCATGTTTTCGACGACGGTCATGTTTTCGACCAGCGTGAAGTGCTGGTAGACCATGCCGATGCCGAGGGAGTGCGCCTGGCGCGGGTTGGTCAGCTCGACGGCGCTCTGGCCCACGCGCACCGAGCCGGAGTCGGCGCGGTAGGCGCCCATGATGCACTTGACCAGCGTGCTCTTGCCGGCGCCGTTCTCGCCCAGCAGCGCCCGGAAGCTGCCGGGCCGGAGCGTCAGCGACACCTCCGACAGCGCCTGCAACGCCCCGAAGCGCTTGGAAATCTTGCTGACTTCGATCAGGGGCGGCGGATCCCGTCCCACCTGGAGCGTGGCCCCGGCGACCGCGGTCGTCTTTTCCGCGTGTACTACGGCGGCGTCAGTCGCGGGGGAGGGCGCGCCGGTCTCGACGGCGTTCGGAGTCATGGGGTTAGACAACCTCCAGAAGCGCTTCGGAAGGGGCGACGGCGCCGAACACGCCGCCCTGCATGGTCACCATCTTGAGGGCGGCCTGGTGATTGCCGGGGTCGGTGGCGGCGCAGCAGTCCGCGAGCAGCAGGCACTCGAAGCCGCGGTCGTTGGCGTCGCGCAGGGTCGTGTGGACGCAGACGTCGGTGGTGATCCCCGTCAGAATCAGGTTCTTGACGCCGAGGCGATGCAAGACCAGCTCCAGGTCGGTGGCGTAGAAGGAGCCTTTACCCGGCTTGTCGATCACCGGCTCTCCCGGCAACGGCGCCAGCTCCGGGATGATCTCCCACCCCGGCTCGCCGCGCACGAGGACGCGGCCGCACGGCCCCGAGTCGCCGATGCCGGCCCCGATGCGCCGGGAGCGCCAGCGCTTGTTGGCCGGCAGGTCGGCCAGGTCGGGGCGGTGGCCCTCCCGCGTATGCAGCACATGGTATCCCCCCGCCCGCATCGCGGACAGAACGCGGCCGATCGGTTCGATGGGCGCGCGGGTCAGCGACACGTCGTATCCCATTTTGTCCACGTAGCCGCCCAGGCCGCAGAAATCCGTCTGCATGTCGATGACGATCACGGCCGTGTTCGACGGGCGCAGGTCGCCGTTGTACGGCCAAGGGTACGGGTTCGCCTTTACGTAGGTCTCTTTCATAATCGGTTCCACAACGGCGCAGGCACAGCGGACGCAGCCGTGTCCGCTCAGCGCACCCGGCCCAACTCGGCCGGGGCGCCGAGCATGGCCCTGGCCCGCGACGAGGTCAGAATCATGATGCCGAGGGTCAGCACGTAAGGCGTCACGTTCCACAGGTAGCCCGTCGAGGCGGAGGCGAGGTGCTGGCCCTGCAGCGCCAGCCCGAGCGAGCCGACCGCCCCGAAGAGCAGCGAGGCGAGCAGGCAGCGGATCGGGTCCCACCGGGCGAAGATCACCAGGGCCACGGCCATCAGCCCCTGGCCGGAGGAAATCTGCTCGGTCCAGGCGCCGGGGTAATAGAGCGACAGGTAGCTGCCGCCGACGCCTGCCAGGGCGCCGCCGACGGCCGTGGCGACGATGCGGATGCGCGGCGTCGAGTAGCCCATCGCGGCCGCCGCCTCCTCGCTCTCGCCGGCCAAACGCAACACCAGGCCCCAGCGGGTGTTCTTGAGCATCCACCAGAGGAACGGGGCCAGGGCGACGCCGATCAGAAACAGGACGTTGACTTTCAGGGCGGCGTGCAGCGGCTCATTGGACGACCAGAAGCCGAAATCGACGGCCGGCAGCTGCGGCGCGCTCGGTTGGATGAACGGCTTGCCCAGGTAGAACGCCAGCCCCATGCCGAACAGCATCATGGCGATGCCGACGGCGACGGAGTTGACGCGCGGCCGGTTGCAGATCACCGCATGGGTCGCGCCGAGCATGGAGCCGACCACCGCGGCCGCGGCCACGCCCAGCCACGGCGCCAGGAACGTGGGGACGCCGAGGACGTGCCAGGTCAGGTAGCTCACGGCGTAGCCCGTCATCGCGCCCATCACCAGCGTCCCCTCCAGGCCGAGGTTGACCCGCCCCGACTTTTCGGTGATGCATTCGCCGAGGCTGACGTAGATGAAGGGCGTCCCGACGCGGAGGGCGCCGCCGAAGACGGCGACGGCCAGACCGCCCCAAAGCCCGAGATCGGCGGACGGGTAGCTCATTTGGCCAACGCCCCCCGGACCTGGACGGGCAGGAACACTCGAAAGCGCCCGTACAAGGTCTCAAAAAGCAGGATCGTGACGAAGAGGACGCCCATCAGGACTTGCACCGAGGCGTCGGGCACATTGAGGTGGCGCTGGAGGACCGCGCCGGAAGCGCCCAGGCCGCCGAAAAGGACCGCCGCGGGGATGATGCCCAGCGGGTGGTGGCGGGCGATGAAGGACACGAGGATGCCGGTGAAGCCGTAGCCGGCGATGAGGGTCGCGTTGGCCTGCCCCTGCACGGCGGCGATTTCGACCGTACCGGCCAGCCCCGCCGCGGCGCCCCCGAACAGGCAGGTGACGAGGATGAGCCGGCCGACCGGCAGGCCGGCGACCTGGGCGGCGCGCACGTTGCCCCCGGCCATCCGCACCGAAAAGCCGAACGTGCTGCGGTCCATCAGCACGTAGGCCAGCAGACACGCCACGACGCCCAGGGCCAGGCCCCAGTGAACGTGGACGGGGAGGAAGGGCATCACGCCGATCATCGCATCTTTGGGGATCGGGTAGGTGGACGGCTTGTTGAGGCTGGCCGGGTCGCGCATCGGACCTTCCACCACGTAGGAAAAGACGCCGATCACGATGTAGGCCGCGAGCAGACTGGCGATGGTCGCATTGACGCCGCGCCGGTATTGCAGGAAGCCAATCGAGGCGATCAGCATCCCGCCAGCGAGCATCCCCGCGAGGGCCATGACGACCCAGATCACGGGCGCCGGGGCGGCCGCACACATCAGCCCGGCGGCGGTCGCCGCCAGGCCCCCCAGCACCAGCGCCCCTTCGCCGCCGATGTTAATGATTCCCAGCCGCGCGGGCAGGGCGGTGCAGAGGGCCGTCAGCAGGAGCGGCGCCGCCCGCGTCAAGGTGTCCTCCCAGGCCGTATGGCTGCCAAAGCCGCCCCGGTACATCCAGTAATACAACTCGATGGGATTCACGCGCGCGAACAGCACCATGAACGCGCCGAACACGAGCAGCGACGTCGCGATGGCCGCCAGCGTGATCCCCAGAGTTTCCGCCAGTCCACGCCCGTTCATGCGCCGCCTTTCTTTGGGATGGAGGATGAATCCGCAGCCGATTCCTTCATCCTTCCGGGGCTACTCGCCCACGACGCCTTCCACGAGGTAATTCATGTTCTCCAGCTCGATGGCCGTCTGCCCATAGCTCTTGCCCTCGGGGATGACTTCCTTGCCGGTGTTGTCCTTGATCGGCCCCTTGAAGATCACGAACGTCCCATCCATGAACTGCGCCTTGACCGCTTCCGCCTTCTTCTTGGCCTCGTCGCTGACGTCCTTGCCGTAGGGCGACGTCTTGACGATCTGCTCCTTGAGTCCGCCGCGGAGCAGGTTTGGGAATTTCTTACCCGTTTTGATGTCGTTCACATAGTCGGTGTAGACCTTCTCCCAGTTCCACTCGGCGCCGGTCAGGTAGCCGTTGGGGGCCAGCACCGCCTGGCTGGTGTGGTAGCCGGTGCAGTGGATGCCGCGGCGCTCCGCGGTCTCGATAATCACCTTGGGGCTGTCCACGTGGCAGGTCAGCACGTCCACCCCCTGATTGATCAGGCTGGTCGCGGCCTCCGACTCTTTGACCGGCATCGACCAGTCGCCCGTGAAAATGACCGAGCAGGTGATCGAGGGATCGACGCTGCGCGCCCCGAGGGTGAAGGCGTTGATGTTCCGCCGCACCTGCGGGATGGGCTTGGCCGCGATGAAGCCGAGCTTCTTCGACTTCGTGGCGTAGGCCGCCACGATGCCGGAAAGGTATTCCGGCTCGTCAATGTAGCCGAAGTAGGTCCCGAGGTTCGTGGGGTGCTTGTCCTTGTCCCAGAGGCCGCCGCAGTGGAGGAAGGTGACGTTCGGATATTCCTTGGCCACGGTGACGACGTGCGGGTCGAAATAGCCGTAGGAGGTCGGGAAGATCAGCTTGGCGCCGTCGTCCTCGATCATGCTCTTCATGGTCTTCTGCACATCGACCGTTTCCGGAACCTTTTCCACCTCCAGGACCTTGACGCCCTCCATCTTCTTGACCGCCGCGGCCCCCTCGGCGTGGGCCTGGTTGTAGCCGTAGTCGTCCTTTGGCCCCACGTAGATGAAGCCGATGGTCAGGTCGCCGGGGGCGGCGCCCTTCCCTTCAGGCGCGCAACCGCTCAGGCCGCCGGCCAACAGCAGCCCCACGCCCGCCGACAGGAATGATTTGAAGCAGGTCCACGAGGGTATCTTCACGTCTGTTCCTTTCCGATTGGAACGGTGCCGCATTGCAGGGCCTTCACAAAAACAGAGCCGATTCGCCCCAACCGGGGCGTCAGCATGGAAGGGGGAAGGAGGAGTCAAACATTGCCTTGTTCTTCCTTCCGCCTTCCTCCTTCACGGAAGGCGACCCAACCTCCGAAGTCGGTGATGTCGCGGGCGCGCGCGGCGGCGAAAGATTCGCACAGGAAACCCTTGACCGCCTCGCCGTCCTCCAACTCAATCGTGCCGATGGCCAGCGGCGGCGCCACCGACGCCGTCAGCGCGCCAAATCCTTCGGTCGGCAGATCGTAAATCTCCACGGCGACCGCGCCGGCCCGCTCCTGGTTCCGCAACAGCCCCGGCCGCGGCGGTCGCAGGTCCATCAGGGCGAGAAAGCGATAATGGGCCGCGGTGCGGCAAGTCCGGACGAAGCGCGCCCCGCAGCGCAGCAGATCTTCGTGCAGCGGTTGGCCGGACAGGTGGGCGCCGGCGACGGCGACTCGCACCATCCCCTTCGCCGCTGGCCGCGATTCGTTCATTGGGACAGGCTCCTCATCCGTCGGGTAGACGCACCGGGTCGCGCCGAGCGGCAGTTTCGTCCACCGTTGCCAGGCCGTTCCAATCTCGCACAACCGCCGCTCGCTCCCGGCAGGCCCGATAAACGTGACACCGCCAGGAAGACCGCCAGGGCCAAAGCCCGCGGGGACCGCCAGCGCCGCCAGGCCCAGCAAGTTGACGAAGTTTGTGTAGTGGCCCAACCGCCGGTTCCAGCCGGCCGAGTCGGCCTCGACGTCGGCCCGCGTCGGCAAGGCGGGCAGCGTCGGAACCACCAACATCTCGGATCGCTCAAAGACCTTCAGGCACTCGCGGCGCAGAGATTCGAGCCGGTGCATGGCCTTGAACACGTCCACCGCGCTATAGTCGTCGCCGCGGGCCAGGACGGCGCGCGTTGTCGGGTGCATGTCGAACGCCGGGTCGCGGACGAATTCCTCAAGGCCGGCCAGGCGCTCGGCAATCCACGGCCCGTCGTACAGGAGGGACGCGACCTCCCGAAACGGGCTGAACTCCACCACCGTGCGGCGCGCCGCCCCGAGTTTTTCCAGCCCGCCGACGGCTTGGCGAAAGAGGGACGCTTGACCCTCGTCGCCGAAAAACTCCAGGTCCTCGTCCCGCGGGGTCGTGAACGTGAACCGAACGGGCCCGCGTTGGGGCGTGGTCTGGAGACCACGCCCCAACGCGGGAGGGCCGGAACCAAATCCACCCGCACCGATCTCGTAAACCGCAAAAGCGTCGTCCGCCCGGAGGGCGAAGACCGAAACGCAGTCCAGCGAACGGCAAGCGGACACGACGCCGTCGGTGGGAAGCCGCCCCGGAGTGGGCTTCAGACCGACGACGTTATTGCAGCCCGCCGGAACGCGGCCCGACCCGGCCGTGTCCGTCCCCACGGCGAAGCCGACCAACCCGGCAGCCACGGCCACCGCGGACCCGGAACTGGATCCGCCGGAAATGTAGCGCGGGTCAAACACGTTCCGGCAGGCGCCGTAGGGGGTCCGGTCGCCCGCCAAGCCGGCCGCGAACTGATCGAGGTTCGTCTTGCCTACCAGGACGGCCCCGGCGTTCAGCAGTCGGCTCACCACGGGGGCCGTGCGTTCGGGCCGATAGGCGAAAGCAGGGCATCCCGCGGTGGTGGCGCAGCCGGCCACGTCGATGTTGTCTTTCACCGCGAAGGGGACGCCGCACAGCGGCAGGTCTTCCCCGGCGCGGCGTCGTCGGGCTACCTCCTCCGCCTGCTGCAAGACCTCGTCGGGCGAAAGCAAATGGATCCAGACGGCCGGATCGGGATGGCTAGATATCCGCTCCAGCACGCACGCCAGGACATCCTTGGGGGACGCCTCCCCACGCCGGTAAAGGCGGGCAAGGCTGGTGAGGTCAAGATTGGCCAGGAAGGCCGGTTTGCGCATCAAGGAACCCGCTCACACACGTCAAGGGGGGAGAGGCGAACCTGTACGGTGTTTGCGATCCACAAACCGTCACATCGGTACGCGGATGATTCCTGCAGTGCGACGCCCCACACACTGAAGTGCAGAGTTTTCGCTTGCGACCTTATCAGACGTATTGTGGCATCAGAAGGTTAGAGGGCAAATGACGGGCCGAAAGGTGGTATTCGCCTAAGCATCAGCAATGCAATGAGTTCCAACCGATACTGTTCATTTGTTTAATGGGGACATGCTGCGCAAACGAATACACACTGCCTAGATTCAGGGCAGCGAAGCCAGCCCGCCGCGCGATCGAGGGCGGCGATTTCCTCGTTCGCGCCGCGGGCTGGTTGGAGCACTTCTCGTCCGGTGGCCCCTAGAACTTGAATAGCATCTCGGCCGCCAGACTGAGCTGCTTTTGCTTGTCGTTCTGCGGCCCGAAGTTCGGGTGGGTGGCGTAATCGTAGCGGATCTCGGGGCGGAACTGAATCCACTTGTGCGGATGGTAGTCCGGGCCGAGGGTCACTTCATAGTAATCCGTATGGCGGCCGTTGCCGAAGCCGCCCGCGTAACCCAGGCCATCGACGTCATCGTACCACTCGAACCGGCTGTTGACGTCCCAGCACTTGTTGAGGTGGGCGCCGATGTAGGTGTAGACGTCGTAGGCATTTTCGTTGTAGCCGGGAGTGGGAACGGCGGCCACCGGGCCCTTGGACCAGACCATTTGCGTATCCACGATCTGGTACCAGGTTTCGTTCCAGTTTTGCTGGAGGCCCAGCTCAAGGACCGTGGTGTTGGCGCCGCTGTGCCGCGAGGTTGGGCCGGTCAAGATCGTCGTCCACACCTTGGTTTTCTTGGCATCCTCGTCGAGCCAGTAGGTCAGCTGGCCGATGTAATCGATGCCGGTGGTGACGTCGTCGAAGAAGCTGCCCCAGCCCTCCTCGAAGCCGTTGTACCAGTCCAGCCGCTTGTTGATGTGCCAGACGGCGGAGACGCCGGTGTAGCGGCCTTCTTCCATGTTGTACCAGGCGTAGTCGCTGGAATCGAAATAGCGCTGCCACGGCAGGGCGCCCATCGGGCCGAGGACGGTCGTCTGCCGGCCGGCCTTAACGTCCACGCCGCCGTCCGTGAGGATCGGCATGTGGAGGGTCACATTCAGGTCGGTGAAGTCCGCGCCGAAGCGGGGGTTGGTGTTTTGCCAGCCGCCCCCGATGGGCGTGAGGAACGAGGCGTCGGCGCCGCCGATGAAGATGGCGTTGAAGCCCCACGACCAGGTCGTTTCGTCGAGCGGCTTGAACAGGTACAGGCCGAGCTGGCGGGTCAAGAACTCGTCGCCGAAGCGGTTCATGACCGGGGCCACGTTGTTCTCGCCGGACCCGGTGGATCGGTAGGTGTAGTCGAAATCCATCCAGCCGGCGACGTGCAGCCAGGGCTTGGGATCGTCGTCGGTGAGCAGCTTCTGGAAGATCTTGACATCCAGCAGCGGCGTGGGGCCGAGGGGCGCGTCCGCCGGCGCGGCCGCCTGGTCCGCAGCGGGCAACTCAGACCGCGTTTCCGGGTTGCCCGGACTGCCCGCGACGGGCGTGCCGCCTGGGGCGGCGGTCCCGCCGGCGGGCGGCGGGACCGGCATCGGGGCGCCGGCCGCCGGCGGCGGGACCGGCATCGGGGCGCCGGCCGGCATCGGAGCGGCCGCGGCTCCGGGGGCGGCGGCGGGAGCCGCGGCCGACAAGGGTTGCAGCATAATGGGGCGCACCGTCGCCGGGGCTTGCGCATGGACGGCGGACGCGCCGCCGGCCAGGACCAGCACCCCCAGCTTGAAACTCCATTTCCACAGCTTCATTGCATTCCTCCGTGTAACTGGCCCACACTACAGGCCGGTATCCTTAGCCCTGCCAGGGGCAGACGGTTGGAGAGAGGCGGGGTGCCGCCCGGGCTTGTCTGTGGAATCCAAATCGGCTAGGAAGAAGAACCAGCTTGACGGGATTTGCGGCTTTGCCGTCCAATGCGGGCCTGCGGGGGGGCGGGCAATAAAGGAAAGACGATGAAATCTTCCTTGTCCCCGTCACGCCCCCCTCTTACAATACCGCCCGTCCCGTGGGTGCGATTGGAGGGCGAACGCGGCCATGCATTTGACCCCCCAGGAACGAGACAAGCTGCTCATCCACGTGGCCGGTGAGCTGGCGCGCGGCCGACGCTCCCGCGGCCTCAAGCTGAATTACCCCGAGGCCATCGCCTTCATTACCAGCGCCCTGCTGGAGCTGGCCCGCGATGGCCGCAGCGTTGCGGAAATCATGAGTGCGGGCCGCTCCGTCCTGACGCGCGCCGACGTCATGGACGGCGTCCCGGAAATGATCGCCGAGATCCAGGTCGAGGCCACCTTCCCCGACGGAACCAAGCTCGTCACGGTCCACCAACCTATCGGATGAACCCCAGCCATGACGCCGGGCGAGTATCTTCTGGACGGCGAGCCGATCGAACTCAACGCCGGCCGGCCCACGTGCGTTCTCCAGGTCAACAACACCGGGGACCGGCCGGTTCAAATCGGGTCGCATTTCCACTTTTTCGAGGTCAATCGGGCGCTGGTCTTCGACCGGGCCGCGGCCTACGGCATGCGCCTCGACCTGCCCGCCGGAACCGCCGTGCGCGTCGAGCCGGGGGAAATCAAAACGGTTCGCCTCGTCGCCCTGGGCGGGCTGCGGCAGGTGTACGGCGGCAGCGCCCTGGTCTCGGGGCCGCTGGACGACCCGGCCGTGCGCGAGCGCAGTCTCGAACGACTGCGGCAAGCCGGGTTCGGCGACGCGGCCGGCGGCACGGTCGGGAGTTCCTCATGAGCGTGAAACTGTCGCGGGCCGCCTACGCCGGCCACTACGGACCCACCGCGGGCGACCGCATCCGCCTGGCCGACACCGAGCTGATTATCGAGATCGAAAAAGATTTCACGACTTACGGCGAGGAGGTGCAGTTCGGCGGGGGCAAGGTGATCCGCGACGGCCAGGGCCAGTCGCCGCTTCCCGAACCGCGGGCGGAGCCGGCGCTCGATCTCGTTATCACCAACGCCGTCGTCCTCGACTGCACGGGGATCGTCAAGGGCGACGTCGGCGTCCGCGACGGGCGGATCGTCGGCGTCGGCAAGGCGGGCAACCCGCTCATTCAGCCCGGCGTCGATCCGAATCTGGTGATCGGCCCCGGCACGGAAGTGATCGCCGGCGAGAACCTGATCCTGACGGCCGGCGGCATCGACAGCCACGTCCACTTCATCTGCCCTCAACTGATCGAGACGGCCCTGGCCAGCGGGCTGACGACCCTGCTGGGCGGCGGCACCGGCCCGGCCACGGGGACCAACGCCACCACCTGCACGCCCGGGGCCTGGAACATGCGGCGCATGCTCCAGGCGGCCGAGGCGTTCCCGATCAACCTCGGCTTCCTGGGCAAGGGGAACAGCAGCCTGCCGGGTCCGCTGGAGGAGCAGGTCCGCGCCGGGGCGTGCGGCCTGAAATTGCACGAGGACTGGGGAACCACGCCGGCCGCCATCGACGCCTGCCTCGCCGTGGCGGATCGGTTCGACGTGCAGGTCGCCATCCACACCGACACGCTCAACGAGTCGGGCTTCGTGGAGGACACCATCGCGGCCATCGCCGGCAGGACGATCCACACCTACCACACGGAAGGCGCAGGCGGCGGCCACGCGCCCGACATCCTGCGCATGGCCGCGCTGCCGAACGTGCTGCCGTCGAGCACCAACCCCACCCGCCCGTTCACCGTCAACACCATCGACGAGCATCTCGACATGCTGATGGTCTGCCATCACCTGTCGCGGACGGTCCCCGAGGACGTGGCCTTCGCCGAGAGCCGCATCCGCGCCGAGACCATTGCGGCGGAGGACATTCTGCACGACCTCGGCGCCCTGAGCATGGTCAGCTCGGACTCGCAGGCCATGGGGCGGATCGGCGAGGTGATCTTGCGCACGTGGCAAACCGCCCACAAGATGAAGGTCCAGTTCGGCCCACTGGCGGGCGACGGCCCGCGCAACGACAACCAGCGGGCCATGCGTTACGTGGCCAAGTACACGATCTGCCCCGCGATCGCGCACGGCATCGCCTCCGAGGTCGGCAGCGTCGAGCCGGGCAAGTGGGCCGACCTGGTGCTGTGGAAGCCGGCCTTCTTCGGCGTCAAGCCGGAGTTGGTGCTCAAAGGCGGCCTGATCGCCTACGCCCAGATGGGCGACGCCAACGCCAGCATTCCGACGCCGCAGCCCGTCTTCCCGCGCCCCATGTTCGCCGCCTTCGGCCGGGCGTTGACGCTGAGCAGCCTCACCTTCGTCTCGCAGGCGGCGCTGGACGCCGACGTGGTCGGGCGCTGCGGCTTGCGGCGGCCCGTGGTCGCGGTGAACCGCTGCCGCAAGGTCGCCAAGGCGGACCTGCCGCGGAACACGGTGACGCCGGACATCCGGGTCGATCCCGACACTTACAGGGTCTGGGCCGACGGCAAGCTGCTGACTTGCGAGCCGGCCAAGGTTTTGCCGCTGGCGCAGCGGTATTTCCTGTTCTAATGAAACTCGCCCTCCTGCAACTCGGCGACTCCGCCCTGCCGATCGGCGGCTACAGCCACTCGTGGGGGCTGGAAGCCGCCGTGGCGCGCGGCCTGGTGTCGGACGCCCCGACGCTGGAGGCGCTGGACGCGCTGCTGGCTGCAGTACGCGGCAGGGCCGTCGGAGGGCGTCGTCGTCGCCGCGTCCTGCCGCGCCGCGGCGGCCGGCGACTGGCGCGAAGTCCGGCGCACGAACGAAATCCTGGTCGTCGGCCTCACGCCTCCGACGCTGCGAGCGGCGAGCCGGGAAATGGGCGAACATCTGCTGTCCCTGGCGGAGGCTTGGCCGTGGGCGGCGGACACGGCAGCTTCCCTTCGACGTGAGGAAGCCGCGGACCAGCTGGGCGGCGGCTGGCATCACGCCTGCGTATTCGGTGCCTTGGCCGCGTCGGCCGAGGCCGCGCCCAAGAGGCCGTCCTGCTCTACCTGCACCAGGCGGCCATGGGCGTGGTCGGCGCCGGGGTCAAGGCCGTGCCTGTCGGCCATAGCCACGGTCAGCAGGTCCTCGCCCGGATGCACGGCGAGCTATACGAGTTGGCCGAGGAAATGGCGGCCCGCCCCCTGGAGGACGCCGGGGCGTTCTGTCCCACCTATGAGGTGTTGTGTTATGCACAAAGTTGCCTGTACACCCGATTGTTTCGATCATGAAAGGCGACCGGACCCGTTCGTCCGCCGCCACCACGACCACTCCCTAATGGGAGGCGCGGGGCCGTACGCTGGGCCGCGTCGGCGCGTCTTCACGCTGGGCGTCGGCGGTCCGGTCGGGTCGGGCAAGACCGCTCTCGTGGAGCGTCTGTGTCGGGAATTCTGGCCGGCCCACGACCTGGCGGTGGTCACCAACGACATCTACACCCGCGAGGACGCGGAGTTCCTGGCGCGCCGGCAGGCGTTGCCGCTGGAACGCATCGTCGGCGTCGAGACCGGCGGCTGTCCGCACAGCGCGATCCGCGAGGACGCCAGCATCAACCTCGCGGCCGTCGCCGCGCTGGAAAAGGCCTTTCCCGGCCTGGCGACCGTCATCATCGAATCGGGCGGCGACAACCTGGCAGCGACCTTCTCCCCCGAACTGGCCGATCGCGCCATCTATGTCATCGACGTGGCCGAGGGCGACAAGATCCCGCGCAAGGGAGGTCCGGGCGTCACGCGCAGCGACCTGCTCGTCATCAACAAAATCGACCTCGCGCCGTACGTCGGCGCCGATTTGGAGGTGATGCGCCGCGACAGCCTGCGGATGCGCGGCGACCGGCCTTTCCTGTTGGTCAGCCTGCGGAACGGCGACGGCGTCCCGGAACTCTTGCAGTGGGTGGGTCGGCAATTCGCATCAGCGCGTCCGACTTCGTGATCCCGCCGGACCTGCGGTGCTGGCCCCTCGCGGCGAACGACGCCGGACGCATCGGCGGCGTGCGGCTGGAGCTGGCCGCCGGGCCGAACGGGGCGCGTCTGGCGGCCTGTTACCAGCAGACGCCGTTGCGCGTCCTGCCGCCCTTTCCCTTTGGTCCCGACCGCCCGGGGTTGCTGTACCTGCTCAACCCCACCGCCGGACTGATGGACGGCGACGGGCAACTGGTCGAGTTGCGGGCCGGCCCTGGGGTTCGGGCGGTTGTGGTCGGGCAGTCGGCGACACGGATTCACCCGGCCGTCAGCGGCCTATGCACCCAACAATGGCGGGTTCGGGTCGCGCCGGGTGCGCTGCTTGTGGTGCTGCCGGGACCGGCCATTCCGTTCGCGGCGTGCCGCTACTATCAGCGCGTCGAGGTCGATCTGGAGGACGGCGCGGGCCTGCTCTGGGGCGATGTCTGGTCGTCGGGGCGCTGCGCGGGGCCGAGAGTCGGAGCGGTTTCGGTTCGCGCTGTTGCGTCAGGACTTTCTCATCCGCCGCGAGGGCCGGCTGATTTTCCGGGACCATTTCGACTGGCGCGGCCCCTGGGACGAAGCGGCGGCGGCGTGGCACTTCGGCGGGGCCGACGCCTGCGGCAGCCTGTTCGCCACGGCCCCGGCGGCCGAGTCGTGCCCGTTCGCCGACTCCGGCCCGGAAGGCGCGTGTTTCCGCACAGCCTCGCGCGATTTCTGTTACCGCTGGCGCGGGCCGTCCGAGGCTGTGGCCGCCGCGGTCGTCCGCACCGCCTTGCGGCTCGCTCCCACGGGGACGGACGGCGGGTCCGCCGCCTGGCTGTCCGGTCACGAGTTGGCTCCCTGCCATTGGTTCTCCTACGCCGGGCCGGACGAAACGGGAACCTGAGCGGCGTCGCCGCTGGTCCGCGGTCGCTTGGGTTTATCCTTTTCAGTTTCCGTTAAGGAGAGGTTCACCACGTCTTGTGCGTGGACGGTGATGCGGCGGTCGCGCGTCGCGTCACGGCCGTTCTCCTTAATTCGACTGTGGGCGTTATTCCTGTTGACCTACTCTCAAGGGCGGCAAGCGGTTGAGCGCTTTCCAACGGTAGAATCGCGCCTCCTCAATGCGGCATAAACGCCGGCTCGCGGTGCGACGCATGTACTCCGAACGTCTCGTACCCAGCCGTCGGTCCAACACCCCCGCGATCAGATTCTGCAACTGCGGAACCGTCAACGCCGGCGTCCATTTTTTTTCCGCGACGCGCTTCCATCGTCAGGAACCACGTCGCCACGAGTGCCAGGGCCTGGTGGTGATGCCACCCACGCCACGTGCGGACTTCATAGTCCGCCAGACCTGCTTCGCCTTTGGCCCGCTGCAAGCACTCCTCGACCCGGTGTTCCGCCTTGAACACCCGCGCGTACTCCGCCAAGGGGGTTGTCAGCGTCGCGTTGGACAGCAGGTAGTCGTGCTTCCACGTGCCGTCGCCTTGCCGCTCCCGGAACACCACCAGGACTTCCGCTGTGTCCGACGCCCGGCCCTCGGTTCGCGCCTGCACCAGCGTCCACACGGCCTGCACCTCCACCGGGCCCTTCTCCCCCTCCCGGACCTCGATGGTCTGCCACGCCCCCTCCGCCACGCCGGCGCACCAGCGATCTACGCGGGTGAACGGCGGTCGTGGCCGACGGCCACAGCCCGCATACGGCGGGTCGGAAGCGAACAGGTCCCGCACCGAGGTGTTGGACGGCACGGCCAGCAAATAGCACTCGCCCCGCGACCGCAATTGCTCGCGGAACCACGAGCAACGGCCCATCTCGTCGTCGCCGGCGACCCAGGCGTGCGGCAGCAACGGGCCGCGCTCGTCGAGCATCTCCAGGGCCAACTCGTGCCGCGTGCGGAACCGGACCTCCCGGGGCACGCCGGCCTGTTCCCGCCGCCGCTTGTCCTTGGCCCACTCCTTGGGCAAGTACAGCCGCACGTCCACCAGCGCGTGTTCGCTCGGGCCGACGTAGGCGAAGTAGACGCCCACCTGGCAGTTGTCGATCTTGCCGAGGCGGCCGCACCACTGCCGCTGCACCCCGACGGAGGCGTCGCCCTTCTTGGGGAAGGCCGACGGGTCGAGGACGAGGACGCCGTCGGGGCCGCCCAGCTCCCGGCCCACCTGGCGAGCCAACTCGGCGAGCCAGGGCCGGTGGTCCCAGGGCGATTGGCCGATGAACTGTTGCAGCGGCTCCCGCTCCTGGTCATGGAGGTAGGCGATGGACTCGACGTTCTTGTACTGGAGGTCGGAGAGGAGGCCGGCGACATAGCTACGGGCGTGCCCGCCCTGTTCGCTCCGCTGGAGCAGCTCGACGAAGGGGTCGAGGAAGCGTTCCAGCCGGGGCAGCACGCCGCGGGGGATGCGGGGATCGACTTCGGCGTCGGCCAGGAGTTGGTCACGGCGGGCGGCAAAGCGGCGCTCCATCGGCGGCTCCTTCAGAAGACTCCGTTCTCCGAAAGAGCTTTGTACGGAATAACTTGGGTCCGATCAAGCAAGGGCCACAGTCGAAGTAGATCGGGTCAGATTTAAGCACAGGCATCGCCTGCCCTCCACGTGGCATGATCAATGCGCCAATCCACCGGAGCCGGCCGGCGGCGCCCGGTGGCCGTAGAAGGAGTACAGCAACGGCATCAGGTATCGCGTCAGGAACAGCGTCGTAATCATGCCGCCGACCACCACGATGGCCAGCGGCCGCTGCGTCTGCGAGCCGATCTTGGTGGAGAGCGCCGCCGGCAGCAGTCCGAAGATGGCCGTCAACGCCGTCATCATCACCGGCCGCACACGCTTCTCGGCCCCTTGCATGATGGCCTCCCGCAGCGGCAATCCATGCGCCCGCATCTGGTTGAAGTAGGACACCAAAAGGAGGCCATCCATGATGGCCACGCCGAAGATGGAGATGAAGCCCACCGCGGCCGAGATGCTGAAGTTCGTGTTGGTCAGCAGCAGCGCCCAGACGCCGCCCAGCGACAGGGCGACCACGTTCATCAGCACCAGGCAGGCGTCGATCAGGGAGCGGAAGGCGAGGTAGAGCAGCAGGAAGATCAGCACCAGCGAGGTCGGGATGATGACCATCAGGCGGGCCTCGGCCTCCTCTTCCTCCTGGAATTCGCCGCTCCACTCGACGCGGTAGGGGGCATGGAAGAGTTCAGTCGTCGCCTTTTTGGCCTCGTCCACGGCCCCGCCCAGGTCGCGGTCGCGGACGCTGAACTTGATGGCGACCTGCCGCTGGCCCTGCTCCCGGTAGATCGTGGACGGCCCGGCGCTCGAAACTGCCGTTGGGGTCGGGCCGGCCGTCCTTGCCCACCGGCGAGACGAGGTCGCGCAGCCGCAGCCGCGGCGCGTTGGTGATCGGGTTGCTGGTGTCGGTCTGGCTGCCGGTCTTCGACGGCCCCACGATGCCGCTGCCGGTCGGGTTCGGGGCCCACGCCGGCCCGGTGTTCAGCACCACCTGATTGTTCGTCATGTCCACCGGGATGTCGAGGATCGACGTCTCGCTGCCGCGCCGGTCCAGCGGCCAGCGCACCGTAATGTCGAAAGACTTCTCGCCCTCGATCATCGTCGAGAGGGCCTTGCCTCCCAGCGCCGTCTGGATGACGTTGTTGACGTCGGCGGCGCTGACGCCCCACTTCTTGCACTTCTCCAGATCGACGCGGAACTCGAGGTTCGTCTGCGCCCTTGATGCTGAACACGCCGACGTCTTCGATGCCCCGCACTTGCCGTAACCGATCTCTCATCTGCTCGGCCAGCCGATCCAACTCCTCCAGGTCGGGGCCGAAGATCTTGACGGAATTGTCGCCCTTGACGCCGGACATCGCCTCCATGACGTTGTCGCGGATGTTCTGCGAGAAGTTCCAGTCGACCCCGGGGATCTTGCTGGTCATCTCGGCGCTCATGGCATCGACAAGCTCCACCTTGGTGCGCGGCCGCTTGGCGCCGTAGACCCAGCGCCGCCAGCCCGTCTGCTCGACCACGGCGGGCCACTGGCTCTCTGGCCGCAGGGGCACGAAGAACTCGCTGTTGTAGTAGCCGTCGGAGTCGGTGCCGTCGTCCGGCCGGCCGATCTCGTTGACGACGGTTTCGACCTCCGGGTACGAGGCCATGATCTTGCGCGCTTCCGCGGACCCTTTCGTGGAACCCTCGAGGGAGATGTTGAGGGGGAAGGTGCCGCGGACCCACAGGTTGCCCTCTTCCAGTTCCGGCATGAACTCGCGGCCGAGCCGGGGCACGGCGAAGGCCGCCGTGAAGGCGATCAGCGCCGCGAACACACAGAGCGTCGCCCGGCGGTAGCGGAGGCAGCGGTCCAGCTGCCGCAGGTAGCCGTCTTTCAGCCAGCGCACGAGGAAATTGTCCTCCGCCGGCCGAAGGTTCCGGTAGAACAGCAGGCACAAGACGGGGGCCAGCAGCACGGCCAGCACCAGGGCGCCGCCCAGCGCGAAGGCGTAGGTGTCGGCCATCGGGCCGAAGATCTGGCCTTCCGGCCCCTGCATCGTGAACAGCGGCAGGAACGCGTACACCATGATGAGCGTGGAGAACAGCAGCGGCTTCTCGACTTCTTTACAGGCCAACCAGATGCGCTCCTTGAGCGGCAGGTGGATGCGCTCTCCCGAGCTGATGTGGCGGTAGATGTTCTCGACCATGATGACCGAGGAATCGACGATGATGCCGAAGTCCACGGCCCCGATCGACAGCAGGTTGGCCGACTTGCCGCGCAGGTAGAGCATCGCAAAGGCGAACAGCAGCGCCAGCGGGATGTTGACCGCCACGATCACCGCGCTGCGCACGTTGCTCAGGAACATGAGCAGGATCACCGACACCAGCATCATGCCCAGGAAGAGGTTCTCGCGCACCGTGTCGGTGGTGACGTTGATGAGGTCGGTGCGGTCGTAGTACGGCTCGATGAACACGCCGGGCAGCATCTTACCCGTCTTCGGGTCGTTCAACTCCTTTACCTTTTCCTCCACGTCGTGGAGGGCGGGCAGAGAGTCGTCGCCCTTGTGGAGCAGCACAATGCACTCCACCTTGTCCGGGTCGTCCCGCCAGAGGAGTTTGCCGCCGCCGTCCACCACGCGGTGAATCCCCGTGGGCGTGCGGGCTTCCCGAGGCTTGCTCATCTGGATGCGGCCCAGGCGCGTCTGATGGCCGACCACCACGCCCCTCTCGCCGGGGCGCTGACCGTCGCCCAGCCGGCCGCCATCGACCAGATCCTCCAGGAGGATGTCGCGGTTGTTGATCGAGGTGACGACGATGTGGCGGATCTCCAGGATGCGCAGGTTCTCCTCCTCGCGGAGTTTGGCGGCCGCGGCGGTCGCCACGCGCCGGCGCTGCAGCTCCTTCAACTGCTCCAGGTCGGGCCGCCCCGCCTTCTCGGCCTCCTCCAGGGCCTTGGCCGCCGCGGCGTCGGGGTCTTGCATTCCCAGCACCTGATTCACCGGGTCTTCGCCGCCGCCGAACAGGCCGACGCTGCGCACGGGCATGGCGACGTCGCCCTGAATCACCACGTCGGCGCCCACGTTCTGGTTGGCGTTGCCCAGGGCCGTTTGCAGCTGGGGCAGCGTGATGCCGAACTGCTTGAGGCGCTCCGGGTCGGGGTAGATCTCATAACGCTTGACGCTGCCGCCGTAGCTGGTCACATCGACGATGCGGTGGACGCGGCGGAACTCGCGCTCCAGCACCCAGTCTTGCAGCTCCTTGAGGTCGTTGAGCGTGTAGATGTCGCGGCCCTCGGCGTCCTTGGGGCAGTTGAGGGTATAGCGGTAGATCTCGCCGGTCGGCGATTCGGGCGAGATCTGCGGCGTCACGCCGGCGGGCAGAGGTTGGAGCTGGGACGCCAGACGGTTGATGACCTCCTGGCGGGCCTGCTCGTAGGGATAACCGTAGTCGAATTGCAGGCGCATGAAGGACAGGCCGAACAGCGACTTGGTGCGGACGTAAGTGAGGTGGGGCATGCCGGCCATGGTCACTTCCATCGGCACGGTGACCAGGCGCTCGACCTCTTCCGAGGAGGCGCCGGGGTCCAGCGTGTCGATCTCGACGATGGCCGGCGCCGGGTCGGGGTACGCCTCGACGTTGACGTTGCGGAAGGAGTAAACGCCGGCGCCTAGCAGCGCCAGGGACAGCAGAATGACGATGAGCGGGTTGTTCAGCGCCCACCCGATCACACGATGCAGCATGACGACCCCTCTTGTCGCTTAGCCGCGGTTCGCAGAACCGCGGCTAAACGGTTCCGTTCACGACCCTTTCGCGGCGTTGGACTCGCGATCCTCCAACTCCTTCTTGAGTTCGAGGACGCCGGACTTGAGGACCTTGTCGCCTTCGTGCAGCGGTTCCAGGGGCGCCAGGCCCCGTTCCTTCTCCTCGGGCGTCAGGGCCGCTTCCTTGGCGTCCAGCTTGCTCTTGACGTAGACGACCTTGTCGAAGCGGTGGGTCACCTGGACGCGCCGCAAGGTGTACAGGGATTTCTTCTCGTCGGCCTGGACGAAGACGAAGGTGCGCCCCGAGCCGTCGTCCGCCACGGCGCTGACGTCGATCTCCACCACGTCGGCCGGTGGGTCGAGGGGGATGGCCGCCGTCACCCCCTGGGTCCCGCGTATCTTGCCGTCGGGGTTGGGAATGTAGCCCTTGACCACGGCGCTGTGCTGGTTGGGATCGACCAGATAGCCGATATCGTCGATCGGGGCCAAGATTCCCTCCGGGGGCGCGTTCACCGTGTGGACGGTCCACCACCGTTTCGCGCGGCATCGCCAGGAGGGTCTTCAGGTCGTCCTCGGAGGCGTTGGCGATCACCTGCAAGTTATTTACCTTGGCGATCTGGAATAGACTAATCGTTGGGTCCTGAATGAGTTCGTTCTGCGGGATGTTGCGCTCGACGAGGACTCCTTCCATGTCGGCCCTCAGTTCCACGCGGCCCCAATCCTCATACTTTTCCTTGGCGATCAGGGTCTTGCTCCCGTTGCTCGCCTTGGCCTCGTCGATGATCTTCTGGATGTCCTTCTCGGGGATGCCCCAGGTGCGGAGCGTGTTGGCCGCCTGGTTGCTGTGATTGATGTCCGCCTCCAGGTTCCGCCGGGCGTTCAGGACGAACACCTCCACGGCGGCCGAGGAAGCCTCGGCACGGTCGAGGACGTCCTGGTCGAGGCGCCGCTGGCTCTCGCTGTCGAAGAGGGCGTTCTTCTGGGAGCCGACGGCGTCGCTGAAGAACACGCCCAGGAGGTCGCCTTTCTCGACGCGGTCGCCGACGCGCAGCTCCCGCTTGCTGCTCAGGCTGGAAGCGTCGGGGTTCAGGTCCCTGCGCGGCTGTCCGATCTCGACGACCTTGGCCGGGGCGAAGCGGGCGCGGACGTGCAGGATCTCGTTCGGGTCCAGCGCCGTCGATCCGGTCAGGATCAACGGCCGCATTTCCGTCGGGACCGCGGCCGTATAGACGTCATCGTTGTTTCCTTGGCGGATGCCCAGCGCCTTCTTCACATCGTCCGGCACGATGAGCGTGTGCGGCATGTCCTTCGCCAGTTCCACATCGAGGGGCGGAGGGGGCGAGGCCGTCGCTTCCGGGCCGGCGGACAGCCCCGGGATCGTTACGCCGGAGATGTAGACCAGGAATAAGGCTAATACAACCAGGGCCACGGCGACCATCGCCCCCGACTTCAGCCAATGCCACCGATCGTGGGGCCGCAGCGCGGACGGGGCCGCTGGCAACTCGCCCGCCGCGGCCCGCGCCAGTTCCGGGGACGGTGGGGCGGCAACGGAAGGCAAGCGCGGGATCGACGCGACAGCCACGGGTTCGCCCCGCAGGCTCTCCCGGACGGCCAGGCGGAGTTCTTCCAGGTTGATGGGCTTGATCATCACCCGCTTGAACCGGCGCCGATCGCGGGGTCTTCGCGGACCCGGATCGGGTAGGCGGTCATGAGGATCAGCGGCAAGTCCGGATGACGTTCGCGCAGCCGGTCGGCCAGGCCCACCCCGTCTCCGTCCGGAAGCGACAGATCGACCAGCGCCAGGTCGGGCGCGTGCCGGTCGGCCATGTCCAGCGCCTCGGCCACGCCGATGCCTTGCACGACGGTATGTCCGTCGCGCTTCAGGACGCGGCCAAGGACGTCCAAGAGGGTCGTGTCGTCATCGACGAGGAGGATAGTCAGAGGGCGTTCGGTCGATGGCATGGAAGAACCCCGCGCCAGTGTGCCGGATGTCCAGGGTGTTAGAAGCTCTCACCGCGCGAGGAATGCAGGAAGGATGCCGAAGTGAAGACCAGGGCCGCACCGAGACGCAAACGGTTGTTCTGGCAAGAAGTTCGGACAAAACGATCAACGTGGAGGGGCGACGCACTGCCGTCATTGACCAAATCCTGGCCACGGGATTGGCCAGTGTTCATCCACTCAAAGGCGAGCGGCGCTCGCAACAAATCAGAAACTGAACGCGGCCCGCAACAGGAGGCCCTGGTCGGACAGCTCGCCGCGGGAGTCGGGGGTCAAGCTGAAGCGGCCGACGTTCCACCAGTATTCGTACTCGTAACCCAGGAAGAATTCCCAGTTGGGATAGTCCGGCGGCTGCCATCGAAGCCCCGCCTGCAGGTTCAGCACCGGCGCGGCCTGGGAACTGGACGCGGTGGTCGCCTCGGTCGTCGGCAGTCCGCCGGGACCGAGCGTCGTCGTCGCCTCGTCAAAGCTCTGCTGGATGCGCCCCAGGTCGATCCAGAAATCGCTGCTGGCGAAGAGGGACAACCCCGTCCCCTTCGCGCGCCGATCCACTTCCACGCCGGCATGGGGTCCGAAGCCCAAGAATCGGTTGCTGTTGCGCTGCTCGAAGACGCCGCTGCCGGCCGCCGCCGCGGCGAACGGCTCGTCAGCCCGCGAATCGAAATAGGCACATCCCAGCCGGCCGCCGAACCGCCACGTCATGTCCCAATTCGGCCACAGGGAGAATTCATGGCTGATATAATCCAGATCGGCGATGTTCAGATCGAGGCGGCTCCTCAACACGGCTGGGCCGTCGAGGCCCTGCGCGAGGCCGTTCCCGTCCGTCGTCAGAAAGCGGTAGGAGAGGGCGATCGCGCCGAACCCTGACGGCAAATTGCGGCCCAGCTCGAAGCGGGGGGCGACGGTCCAGTCCAGCGGGGCGCTCGGCAGGCGGACGACGTCGGGCGCGCCGCCAGCGATGCCGGCGTTGGTAAGGTTGTTCTTGACGTGCGCCTTGGCATAGAGGAGGTCCACGTCGGCGAACCAGTCCGGAGGCGGCAGCTGCGGCGGGTCAAGCAGTGGGTCCCGTTCAAAGTACGGGCCGGGCAGGGGGGCCGATTCGTACAGCGCCGAGGGCGCTGGCGCCATCAGCGACCGCGGCTGATCCGGCGGCCGGGGCAGGTCCGGCAGTGGGTTGTACTCCGCCGCGTCAGCCGGGACGGCTCGGGGCGGAGGGACCAGGTCGGGCGCCTGGGCATACGATTGCGACGTAAACGGCGCCCCCGCCAGGACCGCCAGCGCTGCCAGAAAACCGATCTTGCGGGTCATGACCTATTCCTCCCTTTCGGGATCGCAGAACGCATCGCCGCCATGTCGTCAGGAAGAGTCAACGTGTGAGACGGAACCAGGACCGCGCATGTCATGGGCGATGGGAGGTTCACCCCCCAGGAGGCGCCGGGGGCTGCCCCAGGTTCGGAGGCGGTGGATACAGCAGTGGTTCGAGGGGCGGGCGCGGGGAGGCCGGGTCGCGCCGGGTCGCGTTCGGGCCGGCAGGCGTCTCCACGGAAGAAGACCCCTGTTGGGGCATGGTCTGAGGCCATGCCCCAACAGGGGCGGAGGCCGGAACAACGAATGCGCGAGGGGCTGTGACTGGCAGCGGAGACAGCACGACATGCGCGGCCGTGGTGCAGCCGTTGACACCCATTGGGGCGCGGCCGCTGGCGTCCGGGCGCACGGATGGCTGCACGGCAGCGGCGCCAGGTGCTCCAGATCGGGCAGCGGCGGCAATTCGCGCGGGTCGGCCAGCTGGAACAGGTCGTCCGTGTCCATCAGGTCGGCCACGCTCACGGTGGACGACCACAGTTGGCCGAGGATGCCCAGGTAGGTGGTGACGCTCGTCGAAAGGTTCTGCTGCGCTGTGGCCAGGTCGGTCAGCGACAGAGCCTGGATGTCGAAGCGGCGGCGTTCGTCGATGCCGCGAAAGGCGCGTACCTGGTCCGGCAGGATGTCCTTGCGGTAGGACTCCAGGGCGGCAAGGTTGTTCTTGTAGTTGGCGTAGGCCGTGGCCAGGCTGCTCGTCAGGGTCACCTCGACGCGATGCGGCTCCTCCAGGGCCTGCACCAGCGCGGCCTCCGCGGATCGGATGTTGCCCTTGTTCTGATCCCAAATGGGGATCGGCACGCCCACCTGCGCGCTCGGGGTGATCTGCTGGGGCGGGAGGGCGAAGTCCTTCGTAACGCTGAGCTGGAAATCGACGTCCGGGGCCCAGGGGGTGACCTGCGCCAGCTGGAGGTTGTACTTGGCCAGGTCGATGCCGTTGCGGGCGATGAAGACTTGCGAATTATGCTGCAGGACGTAGGCCTTGACCTTGTCGTAGTCGTAGAAGGGGATGAAGGCGTCAATGCGCCCGGCGACCTCGGATAGAGGGGCTGGCGCAGGCCCACGGCGGCGACGAGTTGCTCCCAGGCGTAAATGTAGCTCTGAACGGCCTGGTCGTAGGCCAGCCGCGCCGTCCAGGCTTGGGCGCGCAGGATGGCGGGGTCGTAGGAGGCGGCGAACCCGTGCTCCAGCAGGTCTTCCTGGTAGAGATAAACCTCATCGGTGAAGTGGGCCATCGCCTTGGTGACGCGGACGGTTTCCTTGGCGACGAGCAGTCCGAAATAGGCGCTGCGGACCTGGGTGGCCAGGCCGCTGCGCGCCAGCTGCAGGTTGAGCTTGGCGTTGTCCAGGGCCTTTTGCGCGGCCGCCGCCTGGAGCTTGAGCTTGCCGCCCGTCTTGATCGTTTGGTCGATCATGAAGCCCTGGGCGCCCGGTGTGCTGCCGTCGCTGGAAAGGGTCGCCAGGTAGCTGAGCGTGGGGTTCGGGTAGGCCGCGGCCGCCTCCAGGGCGCCCTGGGCCGCTTGCACGCCGGCCGCCGCCTCGCGCAGAGTCGGGCTGTTGCCGGCCGCGCGCTGCTGCAGCTCGGCCAGCGCGTAGGGCTTCCCTCCCGGCCCCGGCAACGCCGTCGGCTCGTCTGTCAGCGGCGGCAGCGGCGGATACAGCCTGCGGATCGCGGCCAGCTGCTCGTCCTTGGGCAATTTGTTGAAGTTGGGGACCAGAGGCGTGTCCGCACTGGGAACTTCTGGGGGGATTTTCACGGGCGGCCGCTCGATCTTGGGCTGCGGTTCGTCCGCCGCTTCCATCAGCGCGGCCGTCCGCACGTCCGTCGCCGGGACGGGCGCCGCGGCGCCGGTCTTGTCCGGCGACTTCGACAAGGCCGGCGCCGCCTCCGTGGGAGCGAGGTCGAAGGGATGGGCGGTCAGCGCGCACACGGCCTCGTCGGTGTGTTCCGCGGCGTGATACAGGCATCCGCTTAGAAGCAGCAGACTTGCCAGCGCGAACAGCCGTCGGAGTGACATGAGCCCGGCCTCCGGTTCGTGATCCGCGCGGGGAGAGTCGGCACGTCTTGCCGGCGTCCCATCCCACGCTATCGATGGAAGTCCATTGCGCCACGCGGAGGTGAGGGTTCTGCAAGATCTATCGACGTGAAGGCCGGCCCACTTGCGATTTTTCAGACGGAAGCAAAAAGAGACTCAAGTTTCATCGGGTGCATTGACCAGAATCTGGCCAACTGGACGGATTCTGTGTATGGCGACCGTGCGACTACTCCGTCTCATCCGGCTCGGGAAGCTGGGTTCTTTCCGCAGTCATCCCCAGGGCCCGCAGTTTCGCCCGCAACGTGGTCCGTGAGATGCCGAGCAGGGCGGCCGCCCTCAGCTGGTTGCCCTGGACGTGCCGCAGGACCACGTCCAGGACGACCCGGTCCGTTTCCAAACATGCCCGACGGTAGATGTCGGGTTCCCCGGCCCGCAGCAGGGCCTCCGCGAATGCGGCAAGGTCTACCTGGCTGGCCTCCGAGGCGGGCCGCGGTTGAGGCCTGTCCTGGGCATCGGAGCGGAGGTTCTCCGGCAGGCAGTCGAGGGTCAGCACGTCGCCGGACGCCTGGATGAGGGCGTACTTCAATACGCTTTGCAGCTGGCGCACGTTGCCCGGCCAGTTGTAGGAACGCAGCCGCTCCATCGCCTCGGGGACGACGGAGCGGAAAGCGCGCCCGAGGTCCCGGCTGCACAGGCGGACGAAATGGTCGACCAGGAGGGGTATGTCGTCGCGGCGGTCGCGCAGCGGCGGCAGGTGGATGGTGTAAACGTTGAGGCGGTACAGCAGATCCCTGCGGAACCTGCCGGCGGCCGTCTCCTTCTCCAGTTCCTTGTTGGTGGCCGCGATCAGGCGGACATCGGTCTGGATGGTCTCCTCGCCGCCGACTCGCTCGAAGCGCTGCTCCTGTAGCACGCGCAGTACCTTGGCCTGGGTGGTGGGGGTCATGTCCCCGATCTCGTCTAGGAGCAACGTCCCGTGGTCGGCCTGCTCGAATTTGCCGATGCGGCGGCGATCCGCCCCCGTGAAGGCCCCGCGCTCGTGGCCGAACAGCTCGCTCTCCAGCAGCGGCTCAGGAATAGCCGCGCAGTTGAGGGCCAGGAACGGCCCCGAGGCTCGGCCGCTGTGGTGAAAGAGGGCGCGGGCGACCAGCTCTTTGCCCGTCCCGCTCTCCCCAGTGATCAGGACGGGCACGTCGCTAGGGGCGACGCGGCCGATGGCCTTGTACACCTCCTGCATGGTGGGAGACCGGCCTACGATGCGCTCGACCGGCACCGCCGCCGCGGCGGCCTCCGCGTCGTCGAAGACCGCCGGCACGTGGCGGAAGCGGCTCAGTTCCAGCGCCCGCTGGATCACCTCGCGGAGCTGGTGGAAATTAAGAGGCTTGAGCAAATACTCGAAGGCGCCGCGCTTCATCGCCTGAATGGCCGTGTCCGTGGCGGCATAGGCGGTGATGAGGACCACGGGCACGCGGGGGTCGATCCGGCGGATCTCGTCAAAGACATCCAAGCCCGACATGTCCGACAGGCGCACGTCAAGAATCACCACGTCCGGCGGCTGGCGACGCGCCATCTCGATCCCCTCGCGGCCCGTGGAGGCCGTTACCACTTCCAGACCGTCCGAGGGGAAGGTTTTCTGGAAGGAGTAGAGGACGTTCGGCTCGTCATCCACCACGAGCAATCTCGGCATGGTTCCCCCTCTGCTCCACCCATTTAGCCGGCGGCAACTGAACCGTGAAAACGGCCCCGCCCTCCGCGCGATTGGCGGCGGCGATCGAGCCGCCGTGCGACTCCACGATTCGCTTGCAGACGGACAGCCCCAGGCCTAGCCCCAGTTCTTTCGTGGTAATGAACGGGGCAAAGATCCGGTCTCCCAGGGCCGCCGGCAAACCACAGCCGTCGTCCATCACCCGGAGCGACAGCCCGCCGTCCGCATCATTCTCCACAGCGACGCCGACGGCACCGCCGGACCGCACGGCCTCCAGTGCGTTCAGGAGCAGGTTGAGCAGCACCTGGCGGAATAGATCGGAGTCCACCTCGGCCCAAACCGCTTCGGCGGGCGGGGAATACACGACGCGCGCGCCGACCCGCGACGCACGACCGGAGACCAGCTCAACGGCCTGATCCAACAGCGAGCGGATGTCGAGGATCTTCTTCGCCACCTGCGGGGGTCGGGCGAAGTCGAGGAACGACTGGATCAGTTTCTCCAGACGCGTGATTTCCTCCTCGAACACGGCCAGGTCGCGTCCGCACAGACAAGGGCCGGACACGCCCCCCGACGCGCGGTCGGCGTCCGGCGTGCCGGTGTAAGGCTCCTCCTGGGCCGCCTGGACCAGCATCTTCATCGAGGTGAGCGGGTTCCGCAACTCGTGTGCCATCCCCGCCGCCATCTGGCCCAGCGCCGCCAGCTGCTCGGCGTGGAGCGCTTCGCGTTCGCTGCGTCGCAGCCGTTCGATGACGGCCCGGATGCGCTGGGCCACGACCCGCAAGACGCCTTCCAACTCATGGAAGTCCCCGCCGGTAGGCAGGGTCACCGGGCCGACAACCGCGTCCAGCTGGCCGGCGGCGTCGCGGATCGGAACGCTGAGTTGGATCAGGGAGCGCTTGAACGTCCGCGCGAAGCCGAAGCCGGCCACCAGCCCGGCCCCGGAACCGCACGTCCCCAAAAGCAGCAGGCCCCAGACGAGCCGGTCGGCGAAGACCTGGTTGTCACGAACCGATTGTGAAACTTCCTCTTCATTGAAATCCAGATACGAATGGGTCGGCTGCAGAATCTCGGGGGTGAGAACGTCGTCGATCAGAGCACGGACCTTTTGCGGCAGAGAAGCGTCCGGGGCCTGGCCCACCATCGCATTCAACTCTTCATAGAAGTGCTCATGGCCCGCGCGGCGCGCTTCGTGAATGCCTTCTCGCGGGGGTCGCCGCTCCAGCGCTCGGCCTCGATCAGCCAATGATCCGTGTCCTGGCGGAAGGTGGAAGCTTCCTCCAGATATTTCCGATCGCCCGTAATGAGAAAGTGGTCGAGCTTGGTGCGAATCTCGTGGAGGAAAATATCCAATTCCTCGGCGGCCCTCATACTTGACGCGTTGTCCAGCAAGGCGTAGTTGAGGCTCTGCTGCATGGCGTGTACATACCAGGCGGTCCCCACGCCGACGGCAAGCAGAAGCAGGCTCGTCGCCGTCACGGGGGCGGTCAGGCGAAGGATCAGCCGCGAATTCATAAGTTTGCTCCGCCGGCCCTGGTGGGGGGCCGGTCGCCCAAGACGTGATTAGAATCTGGCCATTGGACAAAATCTGGTCAGTCGCTGGTCCTTGATATGTCTGGCCGTCCGGCCCTTGTGGGGACGGATAAGCTACGGCCGCACGCCGCCGCTTTACCAGGACTGTCCGCCAGACATAAGGTCATGGCCGCTGGGTGCCTCGGCCGGGTGCTCGCCCGGCCCGAACGGCGCTGGATGCCTTGTTTGAACAGCGACTGAAAGGCCCGTCCCCATTGTACCGGCGAACCCAGCCGCGCCGCGCGGGGTTCTTCTCGCGGCGTCCGGCCGACTTTTTGCATGGCCACGCGCCGCCCCTGGAGCGTCCGCTCGCCCGGTGAGACGGAGCCCCAAGGGGCCATCGTGGGACAAGGAGGTGCGCAATGGGAAAGAGGGCGCTGGCAGCCTCGGTCGTCGTACTCCTGGCGGCCGGGTGTCAGCCGCAGGGCGACACGGGGGGGCATGGTCGGGAAAGTCTCCAAGGGACGTGGTCTCTGGTGGAAATGGTCGTGGACGGCAAGCCGGTCAACAACCCGGAAGTCCGGCAGACATACCGGGTGACGTTCGAGAGGGATCGCTACTCCGTGTGGATAGCGGGCCGGACGCGGTGGAGCGGCGTCTATACGGTGCGCGAGTCGGGCGACCCGAAGGAGCTGGACATCACGCCGACGGACGGCGACGACACCGGCAAGACATTCCTCGGCATCTACTGGGAGGACGGGGTCGTCCTCACTGTTTGCGCCCGGGTGCGAGATAGACCGACGCGGTTCTTCGGCGAAGAGGAGCGCGCTGGACTGCGGATCGTCCTGAAGCGGGCGGTGCCCTGACCCCAGGGCTGGTCCTGGCACCGACGACGTGAACCGGGTGCGGGATCACGACCAGCCTCCCCTCCACTGTCATCTCCACGCCCACGTCCGGCCCCGCGGGCAGGAACAGAATCCCCTGCGGGTCGTCTCGGGACAGGACCTCGTACACGTCGCGGTCGCCGATCCGGGTGGGCGGGCCTGCCATCGTCACGAGGAAGCGGCAGCGCATGCCGTCGAGGCGGGCGGCGTCCGCGGGCGTGAGCGCGGCCAGGTCATGGACCTTGACGGCGGGCGGCGCGACGGCGGGCGGGTCTTCAATGGGGGCCGTGTGCAGGTCGGTGGGGCGGAGGCGGCCGCCGGCGAGGGGGGCCGACGGTGAAGACGACGACGGCCAGGAAGCCGACGCCGAGGACGGCGGTCACGAGCAGCGGGGAACGCGGGTTCATGGGCGTGAGTGTAACCGGCGGCGGGGGGCGGTGCAACGGGGAGGTATGTGAGTTACGGCCGGCGCCACTTCATCGTTGACCTGTGCCAGTGACCAGCGCATGATGGCGGGACGGGTGCGGGGTATCAACAGTCTTGTAATCGGGGAGAGAACATGTCCGACGTAACGGGCAATCTCCCGGCACCGCCTGCGGCGCGCGTCGCGGCTGCGCCAAGTGCGGCGGGGAACTGGAGGCCGGGTGCGTCATGGCGCCGATGTACAGCACTTTTGGGACGCTGCTTGGCGTCAACAGGGCGGAGTGGTATGCCGGCCAACCGACCCGCAGGTTCTGGGGAACCAAGATGCCTTCGGCCAAGCGCCCGCTTGCGGCGTTCCGATGCACCGCTTGCGGGCTGCTGGAGTTTTACGCAGAGTGATCGCGTCGCCCTTCCTTTCGCCGCGCGGCCGCGTCCCCGAACTGAGAAGCGACGGCCGGAGCGGCGTCCCTTTTCTACAACCGTCTACAACCGCGGACAGGGTTTCCCGGGGGCGGGTGGACGGGCCGGAAACGAAAAAACCCCTTGAAACAAGGGGTTTGTCGCATCGGCTACTTTTAAGAGTCAGCTGCTCTGCCAGTTGAGCTAAAGGGGCCCCCGGTGGGATGGGTTTTTTATGGCAGAACCCACGCCCACTGGCAAGGGCATTTGCCGGTGTTTTTCGCGGCCGGCCGGCCGCTCCTGAACGCCGCAGCAAGGTTACGGGGCGTTCCAGGCGCCGCGCCGCTTCAGCACATCGACCAGCTCGTCCCACACCTGTTCCGGCGTCGGCGCCGGGGCGCCCTTGGCCCACGCGACGGCCGCCCGCCGCAAGCACGCCACGCCCTGGTCGCGCAACGACGGCGCCGCCGGTTTCGCGGCGGGCGGCGCCGCTCGCGGCGTGTTGGAGGCTCGCGGCGTCGGCTCGCGCAGGCCGTCCAGCGCCTCGTTGCCCAGAGCGTCGGCCCGACTGTTCTCCTCGCGCCGGACGTGGCGGAATGTGACGCCGCCCCGGAACCGGCCGCTCAGGCCGCGGGCTTGCTCGTACAGGTCGCGCAGGTCCTCGTTCTTGACGCGGTACTCGCCCCGCATCTGCTTGACCAGCAGCTCGCTGTCGCTGTGGACGAGGACGCGGTGGTCGGCGCCGAGTTCCAGGGCGTGCCTCCAGGGCGCGGACCAGGGCCGTGTATTCGGCCTGGTTGTTCGTCATGCGGCCGATGCGGCCGGCCTCTTCGATGGGATCCTCGCCGTCCCGCTCGAGGACGTAGGCGAAGGCCGCCGGGCCGGGGTTGCCGCGCGAGGCGCCGTCGGTGTGAATGATGATCCGCGCGGACTCGGCCATCGGGAACCCTCCGTCCCCGGCGGATCGAGGCCGATCCGGCCTGCCGGCGGGTTCGGGGATTGTAGGCCGCACCGCAACCGCGTCAACCACGGCCGCCGGTCGGCGCTACCTTCCGATGAGGTATGCCTGCAAATCGCGGCTGATCTGGTGGCACCGGGCCTTCCATTCCGGCGTCGCCACCCCGTTGGCCGCGCAGCACCAGAGTCACCACCAGCCGGCCGGGTTGGCTCGGGTCCGGCCGCTGCATGTGCAGCTCGATCTCCGTGGACGCCGGGGCGGTCTGCAACGCCGGCCGGCGCTCCATCCAGCCGAACAAACTAGCCTTCTTCTCGCCGACCGGCTCGGCCAGCCGCACGCGAATCAGGCCGGGCACGCTGTCCACCACCTGGCCGCCCAGGTCGTGGATGAATCCCTTGAGCTTGAGCATCGCCATCGATTCCGGCATCCGCGCCTCGATGCTGTGCTGCACCGAGTGGGCGTCCGCGGCCGACCGCATGGGCAACGTCGTCTCGCCCCTTCCGAGCGTCTTCGACGGCGCCGGGGTGGCCGGGCCGGGGGCCTGCGCCGCCGCCAGCGCGGCCCGGCTCGTCGGGACCAGTCCGCTGCGCCGCGGCAGCGGGAACCGCTTGCCCAGTCCGATCTCGTAGCGCCGCAGCAGTTCCGACGCGCTGGCCGGCCGGTCGTCGGGGTGCTTGGCCAGGCAGTCGCGTACCAGGCGCTCGACGGCCGGCGGCACGAGGTCAGCCAGGCCCAACTCCGCAAACGTCGGCGGCGGCGACTCGGCGTGGGCCCGCATCAGCCCATCCACCGTCGGCGCCGCGAACGGCCGCCGGCCTGTCAGTATCTCGTAGAGAACGACGCCGACGCTGTAGAGGTCGCCCCGGCCGTCCATCTCGTTGCCGCGCACTTGCTCCGGGGCGATGTATTCCGGCGTGCCCGCGGCGGGCGGCAGCGTGTAATCGAACAATTCGTCCGGCGAGATGTACAAGAGCGACGACATCTTAGCCAGGCCGAAGTCCATCAGCTTCAGCTGCTCGACCGGCGTGCCGGGATGGATAATCATCAGGTTGCCGGGCTTGATGTCGCGGTGGACGACGCCGGCGTCGTGGGCCGCCTGAAGGACGCTGCACAGCTGCGTCAGCAGCCGGCCGGTGCGCTCCGGCGTGAAGCGCTTTTCCCGGTGCAGCAGCTCATTCAAATCGACGCCGCGCAGGTACTCCAGCACCAGCACGGGGCCTTCCGCCGCCTTGGGGTCGGCGTCGAGGAAGGCCACGGCGTAAGGGTGCTGAAAGCGCGACGTAATGTGGATCTCGCGCCGGAAGTCGCTCACGGATCGTGGACTGCGCCAGCTGCGTTTCCTTGAGTACCTTGACGACGACCTCCCGATCCGGGTTCGTCTGCCGGGCGAGGTAGATTCGGCTCATGCCGCCCTCGTCCAGCGGACGGATCGTCTTGTATTTGCCCAGGAAGACGTGGCCAACCATGCGCGCCTCGCTACCCCTCGTGCCGTGGAACGGGAGAGAACGGCACACAACTCTAGTGTGCGATTGGCCGAAACGCCAATCCGGCCTCGCGTTTGCCCGCGCCGCCGGAGCATCCGGCACAAGGAGTCAGGGCCGGAACGATGAACGATGAACGATGAACGATGAATCTAGCAAATTCATCGTTCATCGTTCATCATTCATCATTCAAAGCGGACCCCTGACCCCTTGGATGCGGGCATGGACCAGATCCTGACCGGCGACTGTCTGCGTCATCTGGACTGCCTGGATGCGGCCAGCGTGGACCTGGCCTTCGCCGACCCGCCGTTCAACATCGGCTGGGAATACGACGTCTACAACGACCAGCAGTCGCGCCAGGACTACCTGGCCTGGACCGAGAAATGGCTGGCGGCGGTGCGTCGCGTCCTGAAGCCGACCGGCTCGTTCTACGTGGCCATCGGCGACGAGTACGCGGCGGAGCTGAAGGTGCGGCTGGACGCGCTGGGGCTGACGATGCGCAACTGGATCGTCTGGCACTACACGTTCGGCATGAACTGCACGCGCAAGTTCAACCGCAGTCACGCCCACATCCTGTATTACGTGGTCGATCCCCGGCGCTTCACGTTCAACGCAGGCTCCATCCGCGTCGCCTCGGCCCGGCAGACGATCTACGCCGACCGGCGGGCCAACCCGACGGGCAAGCTGCCGGACGACACGTGGGTGCTGCGTCCGCAGGAGGAGGAGCGGGCGTTCCAGGAGGAGACGGACACATGGTACATTCCCCGGGTCTGCGGCACGTTCAAGGAGCGAACCGGCCACCCCTGCCAGATGCCGCAGGCGCTGCTGGAGCGGATCGTCCGCGTGTCGAGCAACCCGGGCGACGTGGTGCTGGACCCGTTCGCCGGCAGCGGCGCCACGTTGGCGGCGGCGAAGCGCCTGGGGCGACGCTGGATCGGCGTCGAGCTGTCGGCGGAGTATGCCGAACGCGCCCGCCTGCGGCTGGCGGAAGTGCAACCGGAGCCGACGCGGAACGGGGCGCCGGCGTGAGATACGGCCTCCTTTTCCGATCCGCTTACGCACCGCGCCGGCAGGCGGCCGGTTGCACCCATCGCCGCCATTCCCCATAATGACCCCGCCGCGCCCCCCGCGGCGAAGAACGCCGTTCGTGAAGCCCGGATTGGCGTACCGGTAAGGAGGCGGCTTTGCAGGCTCCGTCGAGGGCCGCGGACAAGGCCGCCTTCGGCGTCGGCCTCTTTGACTTGAGGGGCGAGGAGACCTCGCCCCTACTTCCGATTGACACACCGCCCCGGCCGGATATAGTCCCGTCCTTCCACAGTCAATCAACGACGTGGCGAGGCTTCCGGGGCGTCCGGCGTCCGCTCGGGGAAGGAACGGCGAACGACGATGTCCGATCAGACGACAGTGGTGGCGGCGCTGCGGGAAGCGATGGCCCGGTTCGTGGCCGAGCGCGAGTGGCAGCCGTTCCACAGCCCCAAGAACCTGGCCATGGCCCTGGCGGTGGAAGCCGCCGAGTTGATGGAGCATTTCCTCTGGATCGACAACGACGCCTCGCGGGCCGAGATGCGCGACCCGGCCAAACGCGAACAAGTGGCCGACGAAATCGCGGATGTGTCGTGTCTGATTTTCGCGCTGTGCAACGCGCTGGATCTCGACCTGAGCGAGACGGTGCGTCGCAAAATGGTGAAGAACGTCCTGAAATACCCGGTCGAGAAGTGCCGTGGACACTACCGGGTCGAGCCATAAGGGGCGGCGGGATTCCGTTCAGCCGCGACCCGAAGGGGAGCGCTCAGCCCCGGCGGCGGCGCGAGAATAATAAACGTTCGGAAAACATTTGCCAAGGGAACGCGGGGCGGGTATGTTATCGCTCTCTTTCCATTCGCGCCCGAACCGGCCTGACGATGGTATCGCAGCCAGGACGGCTGTCGAAGGGGGGATGGATTCCCCCGCTTTCATTCCTGGCGCGACCATCTTGGCAAATCCTTTGTCGGCGAGGAGTTGGGGCACGATCGGGCCGCGCGCCTCGTCGCGGCGGGCCGGGTCCGTGCGGGGTGTACTGGTCTTGAGCGGCGAGGGGGTCGTTGCTACACTCCGGCGGCGTTGAAGGTCGCGGTCCCGCCCGGACCACCCCTTTGACGGCATCCCACCGGACCTATCTAGACCGTCCGCCCGGTTCAATCGGAACGTGAACCGCTGGGTTGCGGAATCGTGGGGCGCCCACGGAGGGGGTCTCGCGCGCCTCGGGAGGGGAGAGGAGAGAGGGAATGAGCACGAGCCGAACGGAGAAGGAACAGGTTCGCGTGCATATCCGGTGGATGATCCGTCGGGACATGCCGGAGGTGCTGCAAACGGAGCAGGAGAGCTTCGAGTACGCCTGGACGGAGGAAGATTTTCTGCGGTGCCTGCGCCAGCGCAACTGCATCGGCATGGTGGCCGAGCAGGGCGAAAAGGTGGTGGGCTTCATGATCTACGAATTGCACAAGAACAAGCTGCACATCCTGAACTTCGCGGTGCATCCGTCCTGCCGGCGCCTCGGCGTCGGCGCCCAGATGACGGCGAAACTCGTCAGCAAGCTGTCGAGTCACCGGCGGACGCGGATCACGCTGGAGGTGCGCGAAACGAACCTGGGGGCGCAGCTGTTCTTCCGGTCGCAGGGCTTCCGGGCCGTGCGCGTGCTGCGCGCCTTCTACGAGGACAGCGGCGAGGACGCCTTCCTGATGCAGTACAAACTGAGCGAC
The DNA here is from genome assembly GCA_963823075.1 of uncultured Planctomycetaceae bacterium. Classification (GTDB taxonomy): domain Bacteria; phylum Planctomycetota; class Planctomycetia; order Gemmatales; family Gemmataceae; genus UBA4732. Next base: position 563,417 of record CAWGKE010000002.1, on the reverse strand, counting down.
GACGTGAGCGACGACGTCGAGGAGGGGGTGAACCGCATCGCCCAGTACGAAGAGAGCTGAAATCATCGAGAGACGCTTGCCGGCCCGGTGGTCGATGGGGGGACCGCCGGGCCGGTTTTGTTTTCTCTACCCGAAGCGCCAGCACGGGTTTGGATCGATCTCGTCGCTTGCGCTTCGGGCGGGTAAGCGTCATCCGCCCGCCACCGTCACCACCGGGTCGCGCCAGCCGTCGGGCGGCGTGATCTTCGCGGCGTCGGCCGGCCCCCAGGTCCCCGGCTCGTACTCATGCACCGGCGTCGCGTCGCCTAGGATCGGCTCGACGATGCGCCACGCCTCCTCAACCGTGTCCTCGCGGGCGAAGTGGGTGGCGTCGCCCATCATGGCGTCGCCCAGCAGCCGCTCGTAGGCCTCCATCTCGTGACCGTCGGTGATGTGCGTCGCCACCAACTCGACGCGCTCGCCGATCATGGCTTCGCCCGGCGTCTTGGCCATCGCCCCCAGCGCGATCGCCACGTGGGGGCCGACGCGGAACCGGAAGTAATTCGGCGGCGGCGGCGCGTCGGCGTAGAGGGCCGGCGGTCGGCGCAGCCGGACGATCGCCTCGGTACATGTCACCGGCAGGCACTTGCCCGCCCGGATGAAGACCGGCACGCCCTGCCAGCGCCACGATTTGATCTCCAGCCGCAAGGCGACGAACGTCTCGACCGTCGAATCGGCCGCGACGCCTTTCTCCTTCTTGTAGCCGCGGAACTGGCCGCGCACCACGTTGTCCGGCCGCAGCGGCGGAATGGCCCGCAGTACCTTCGCCTTCTCGTCGCGGACGGATTCGCTGTCCGTGCCGACGGACGGCTCCATCGTCAGGTTGGCGAGGACCTGCAGCAGGTGGTTCTGCACCACGTCGCGGATCGCGCCCGCTTCCTCGTAGAAGACGCCGCGGCCCTGCACGCCGAAATCCTCCGCCATGGTGATCTGGATGCTCTCGACGTGCTCGCGGGTCCAGAGCGGCTCCAAAAACGAGTTGGAGAAGCGGAAAAAGAGCAGATTCTGGACCGGCTCCTTGCCGAGGTAGTGGTCGATGCGGAAAATCGCCGATTCGGAGAAGGATTGGAGGAGGATGCGATTGAGCGCCTGCGCCGACTCCAGGTCGCGTCCGAACGGCTTCTCGACGACGACGCGGGCGCCCTTGGCGCAGCTCGACTTGCCGAGCTGCTCCACCACCAGGCCGAACAGGACCGGCGGGATGGCGAGGTAGTGGGTGGGATGCTCCGCCGCGCCGAGTTCGCGGCGCAGCGACTGGAATGTTTTCGGGTCGTTATAGTCGCCATCGACGTAGCGGAGCAGGGCGAGGAGCTTGTCGAAGGCGGTTTGGTCGAGGCCGCCGTGCTTCTCGACGCTGTCGCGCGCCCTGGCCTTGAACTGGTCGAGGCCCCATCCGGCCTTGGCCACGCCGATCACCGGCGTGTTGAGCCGGCCGCGGCGGACCATCGACTGGAGGGCGGGGAAGATTTTCTTGTAGGCCAGGTCGCCGGTGGCGCCGAAGAAGACGAGGGCGTCGGAATGAATCGGGGGCATGGGTTTCTCCTTCTCCGCGGGGCTTCTGCTTCGTGGTCCATCTCATTGTAGGTCGAGATTCCGCAAGCCCTTAACCCACCCGCGGCTGATCTATGGCGCGTCGAGAGCCGTCGGCTTACACTTCCAGAATCCCGGCCGCGTCGTAGTTTGTGCCATGCGCGTCCGCAAATAGCAGCAGGGCCTCGCACAGGCCAGCCGTCGCGGAGCGGTGACGGCTTTCCGCCTTCATGGGCCGACCGTGGGCGCCTCGTCGGCCGTGGAACCCGGCGGGCCGGTTGGCGTTAGTCGTATCCGGTCCCGTACACCCGCCCAGTATTGCATGCCTTCGATCATGGGCAAGATGTTTGCCTGCCTGGCTGCCCCCTCGGCGTCGGGAAAGAGAGTGACGTAGCTGATGTTCATCATGTGTAGGTCGCAAAGGGCCTTGTCGATCTCGGAACCGTTGATCTCGTATCTGTGGAGGCATCCGGAAAATCGCTTGCTGACCAGATACGACTCCAAATCGACATGGATATCATGGGTGAGTCGCGTAAAAAGTCCCTGTTGCGCCTTCTGCCGGTAGGCACCCTCAAACCGCGGTTCCAGCACTATCTGTAACTCAGGAGGACAGCCGTACTCCAGTGACTTGCCCGGTTCAGCACCCGGAGCGAGAAGAACTGTTGGTGGCACGAACTCCCAGACCAAGACCGGGTCAGGCAACCGCTTGACAAACGGTCCAAGCGGTGCCAACGGCCTGAGTTTTTCCAGCCGGTCCATGAACCCCCAAAAGGCTGCGACGTATGGGCTCCAGGTCCAATCGAGCAGCGGCGTCATCATTCCGTGATGCCTTGCAAGCGCCCACCAGTCCTCTTCGCGCATCCCGCGGGTGTCCAGCCCCCGTAGACCTATGGCATAGTCCTTGAATCTCTCCAAGTACGCATCGCGCTGCCGAGCGTGGCCGGCCGCTCCGCCAAAAACCTCCCATAGGCTCCGCCCTGGGTTTTTTCGCTTCACCTCGAATAAATACCTCTCCCATGTAGATGATAGCTTCCAGCCGGCACTCTCGTGGCCGCGAAAGAGGCGCGGCCCATCAAGGCGAATCATTCTTACCTGCTGGATGAAGTCTTCCCACTTGTCACAGCAGATAACGAAGACGTTTGAGGTGGTTGCGGCTGAGATATCAGATGGTGAAGGTTCCATAATGGCCTGCCAGTGGGGATCAGTGGTTGCTACAGAATGATTGTATCCACGCCTACAAGAATGAGCTTGCGCCTCCTTTACGGATTGTACATTTCCGGCTGTAGAGCTACACATGCGCTCGAGAGGCGGACTTCGACAAGACGCCTACGCCTCCATCGGACCCGCTGCCTCCCATACTTGCGGTCCCTTCGACCGAAGCGCGAACGCCGACACCATCAGGCGTCGCACCTCGCCGCTCACGCACGGCGCCTCTGGCCCCGACGCCTGACGCAACTCGTCCGCAAAGCGCGCCCTCACAAAATAAACTTACTCAAATCCTCGTTCTGCATGACGTCATTCAGCCGCCGCCGGACGTAGGCGCCGTCGATGACGACGCGCTTGTCCGCCACGTCGGGGCTGTCGTAGCTCACCTCCTCGACGACGCGCTCCAGGATCGTGTGCAGCCGGCGGGCGCCGATGTTCATCGTCGTGCGGTTGACCTCGAAGGCCACGTCCGCCAGCGCCTCGATTCCGTCCGGCGTGAACTCCAGCGTCACCCCCTCCGTGGCCAGCAGCTCCGCGTACTGCTTGGTCAGCGCATGTTTCGGCTCCGTCAGGATGCGGAGGAAGTCCTCGCGTTTCAGGTCGGTCAGCTCGACGCGGATCGGAAATCTCCCTTGCAGTTCCGGCATCAGGTCCGACGGCTTGGACAGATGGAACGCCCCGGCCGCGATGAACAGGACGTGGTCCGTCCGCACCGGACCGTAGCGCGTGTTGACCGTCGTGCCCTCGACGACCGGCAGCAGATCGCGCTGCACGCCCTGGCGCGACACGTCGGGGCCATGCGTGGACGCCGGGCCGCAAATCTTGTCCAGCTCATCGACGAAGATCATGCCCTGGTTCTCGGCCAGCTCGACCGCCTTTTCCGCCACCACCTGGCGGTCGATGAGAGCTTCCGTCTCCTGTTCGAGCAGGATGCGCCGCGCCTCCTTGAGCGGGATCTGCCGGTTCTGGGCTTGTTTCGGCATGATGCGCTCGAACATGCTCTGGAAATCGACGTCCATCTGCTCCATGCCGAGGTTCGAGAAGATCTGCACCGGCACGGCCTTCTGCTCGACGTTCAGCTCGACGGGCCGCTCTTCCAGCTCGCCGGCCTCCAGCCGGGCCTTCATCTTGTCGCGAGTGCGCTGGCGGCGGTCGTTCTCCTCATGATTTTCCGGGTCCCAGTTGCCCGATTTCGGCACCAGCAGGTCGAGCAGCCGGTCGGTGACGCGCTCCTTGGCCTGCGTCTCGACGCGACCGCGCTGCTCCGTGCGAATCATGCCGATGGCGATCTCGGTGAGGTCGCGGACCATGCTTTCCACGTCGCGGCCGTGGTAGCCGACTTCGGTGTACTTGGTGGCCTCGACCTTGAGGAACGGGGCGCCGACCAGCTGGGCCAGCCGCCGGGCGATCTCGGTCTTTCCCACGCCGGTCGGCCCGATCATGATGATGTTCTTCGGCGTGACGTCCTTGCGCAGCTCTTCCGGCAGCTGCTGGCGCCGCCAGCGGTTGCGGATGGCCACGGCCACGGCCCGCTTGGCCGCGTCCTGGCCGACGATGTAACGGTCCAGCTCCGACACGATCTGGCGCGGCGTCAGGTCTGCCACGGCATTCCTCCAGGGGTCAGGGGTCAGGGGTCAGGGGTCAGGAAGCGGCTGACCCCTGACCCCTGACCCCTGACCCCTTTCATAGCTCTTCGATCTCGATGTTCCGATTGGTGTAGATGCACAGGTCGGCGGCGATTTCCAGGGCGGATCGGACGATCTGGGCGGCGGTCAGTTCGGTGTGCTTGAGGATGCCCGGGCCGCGGACAGGGCGAAGGGGCCGCCGGAGCCGATGGCGGCGACGCCGTCGGTCGGCTGGATCACGTCGCCGGTGCCGCTGACCACCAGGAGGCTGTCGCGGTCGGCCGCGATCATCATCGCCTCCAGCCGGCGCAACATGCGGTCCATGCGCCAGTCCTTGGCCAGCTCCGTGGCGGCGCGCGGCACGTTGCCCTGATAGTCCTTGAGCTTGGCCTCGAAGCGCTCGATCAGGGCGAAGGCGTCGGCCGCGGCGCCGGCGAACCCGGCCACGACCTTGCCACCGTGCAGCCGCCGCACCTTGTGGGCGTCGCTCTTCATCACCACCTGGCCGAGCGTCACCTGGCCGTCGCCGCCGACGGCCGTGCCGCCGTCGCGCCGCACCGCCAGGATCGTCGTGGATCGCACCCGAGACACCGCCGCCTCCTTCCGCCGTTTAGACGGCGGGGACCAGCCCCCGCCGCTCGCCTTCCCTGCAATGGGACGGCCGGACGCCTTCATCTCTTGATTGTAGCGGAACGTCGGCGGGCAGTCCCGAACTAGACGGACAGCCCTGTCGGCCCAGCGGAGGAGCCGAAGCCCCATCCTCCCGGCCCGCTGGCCGAGCGTCTGCGGCGAGCGGGAGCGAAGCGCCAGGCGCAGCCGTGGTACTGCCCGACGTCCTCAAGGAGGGCGGGAGGGGCGGCAGGAGTCGGAGTGTCCTCATAGTACCCGTGAAGCACCGGGCGCCGCCGGTGCGGCGAGTGCATATCCCAAATGGCGCGGGGTCGTCCGAGACCCGGCCCATCGGGATCCCGACGTTTGAAGACAAGGTCCTTCAACGGGCGGTCGTCATGCTGCTGGGGCCCCTCTACGAGCAGGATTTCTACGACCATTCGTGTGGCTTCCGGCCGGGACGGTCGGCGCACCAGGCGTGGGAGGCGTTGGGGCGGCAAGGGATGCGAACCGACGGCGGTTGGATCGGGGAAGTGGACATCCGGAAGTTTTTCGATGCTCTGGATCGCTCTCATCAGCGGACGTTGCTGCGGCGCAGGGTGCGTGACGGCGGAGTGCTGCGACGGATCGACAAGTGGCTCAAAGCGGGCGTGCTGGAAGGCGGAGTGCTGACGCACCCCAGCGCCGGTACGCCCCGGGGCGGCGCAGCTTCGCCCCTGCTGGCGAACGTGCCCCTGCACTACGTGCTGGATGCATGGTTCGAGCAGGAAGTGAAGCCGCGTCTTCGTGGGCGTGCTTTCCTGATCCGCTATGCGGACGACTTCGTCATGGGATTCACCCAGGAAGAGGACGCCCGGCGGGTTCGGGACGTACTGCCGAAGCGGTTGGGCAAGTACGGGCTGACCGTCCACCCGACCACGACCCGCCTGGTGCTGGAGCAACTGCCACCGGCCGATGGCGGAGCAACACGAGGCATTGAGCCAGAAGCTGCGCGGGCACTATGGGTACTACGGGATCATCGGGAACTACCGCGCCCTGGTGCGTCTGTGGCGTGCCGTGCAGCGTCTCTGGCGGAGGTGGTTGTCCCGCCGTTCGTGGGGGGGCCGCCTCACGTGGGCGCTGTATCGGATGCTGGCGGAGCGCTGGCCGCTGCCGCCGCCGATCGTCGTCCATTCGGTGTACCGGAACGCTGCGAACCCAAGACCTGACGAGCCGGATGCCTGAATTGGGCGCGTCCGGATCTGTGGGAGGCGGCGGGGAAACCCCGCCGCCGACCCGGCCCGTCAAGATGGGGGTGGCGCCATTCGCGCTGCTGACCCAGCTGGAGTGAACTCGTTTAGCCGCTCTTCGCAGAAGAGCGCGCCCCTCCAACGCGCTCTTCTGCGAAGAGCGGCTAAACGAGGGGTGTATCACCCCCCGAACAGCGCCCGGATCGGTTCGCCGTCCGCCAGCCGGTGCGGCCGGCCGCCCTGGTCGCGGATCTCGGCAGCCGGGTCGAGGCCGAAGCGCCAGAAGATCGTCGCGGCCAGGTCGCCCGGCGTCACCGGGTTGCTCGCCGGGTACGCCCCGATGCGGTCGCTGGCGCCGTAGACCGCCCCACCCTGCACGCCGCCGCCGGCCAGCAGCACCGTGTAGCAATCGGGCCAGTGATCGCGGCCGCCGTCGCCGTTGATCTTCGGCGTCCGGCCGAACTCCCCCATCGCCACCACCAGCGTCGAGTCCAGCAGACCGCGGGCGTCGAGGTCCGCGATCAGGGCGGACAGTCCCTGGTCGGCCTGCGGCAGCAAATACTCCTTGTGCTGGTGAGCGCCCTTGAAATGGGCGTCCCAGTTCTGGCCCTGCTGCTTGAAGTCGTAGACGTTCACGAACGGCACGCCGGCCTCGACGAGGCGGCGCGCCGCCAGCAGGTTCAGCCCGCGCGTCTGACGGGCGCAGCCCATCTCGGCCCCGTTCCCCCCGCCGCCGCCCTCGCCGACGGAAACCGGCGCGGCGCCGACGCCGTACCGCTCCCGCACCGCCGGCGGCTCCCGCGACACGTCCAGGGCCTGCTTCAGCGTTTCGGAGTCCAGCAGCCGGTACGCCTTGTCGTACAGCCCGCTCAGGGAACGATCCGCGACGGGTCCGTCGTCCAGCCCGCGCAGGAGCGCCCGGCGGCCCGCCTCGCGGCCGGGGCCGACGTCGGCCGGCCGTCTCAGGCCGTCGATCTGGTAGCGCAGCGTCGCCGGGTCCACCTCGATCCGCAGCGGGTCGCAGGCGGAGTCGAGAAAGCCGCCGCCCTGGCACGGCACTTCGACGACATTGTGGAACGGAAAAGGCAGCGAAGCGAAGGGCAGCTCCACGCCGCGGCCCCGGCGCAGGTGGGTGACGGCGCTGCCGTGGCAGGGGTAGAACTGCGGCTGCGGGGCGAACAGCTCACGGTCGGGGCCGTCGAGCGGCCGGCCGGTCAGGGCGTGGATGGCGGCGGAGTCGTGGAGCCGGGCGGCGTGGGTGACGCTGCGGACGAGGGCGATGCGGTGCATGCGCGCCGCCAGCAGCGGCAGATGCTCGCAGATGCGGACGCCGGGCACGGACGTGGCGATCGGCTTGAACTCGCCGCGAATCTCGGCCGGGGCGTCGGGCTTCATGTCGAAAGTGTCGAGGTGGCTCGGCCCGCCGTAAAAGAAGAGCAGGATGCAGGCGCGGACGGGACCGGCCGGCGCCGTCGGCGGAGGCGACGCCGCGGCCGCACGCCACAGGCCGCCGAGGCTCAGGCCGGCGGAGGCGCCTGCGCCGACGCGGAGGAACCGGCGACGCGTCGGCGCGGAGAGGGAATGGGGCACGGCGGGTCCTCCAGCAGGATAGACGAAGCGAGAGCCAATCGCCACGCGCTCGAGTATCGCGCGCCGGCACGGGTCGGTCAATGCGGCGAAGGGCTTGATCGGGCCGGCATTTTTTCACGAATTGCGAACCCGGATCTTTCCTGCGCCGGCCCGATGCCGGATAATCATCCTCAACCTCCCGCGGCCCCGTCCCCGGCCGCTCAGGGCCTCCGCGATAGTCCTCCTTCAGGAGATCCGATAATGCTTTCCTCGCTGCCAACGCATCGCCGCGCCGCCGGCGCGGCGGCCGTCCTGCTCGTTCTGATGGGCATCGGCCGCGGCAGGGCGGCGGTCCCGGATGCGGAAGACCTGCGGCGCGGCCTCGTGACCGTTTTCCAGGATGAGGCCAAGCCGCCCACCTCGGTGGTGCGCCTGGAGCCGACCATCGCCCTGGCGCTCGAGGCCGGCGAGTCGGCCCACCCCGCGCTTCAACCGGATGGCGGAAAGGTCGTCTGGAGCGGTTACCTGAACGTCCTGCGCGGCGGGAGCTACCGCTTTCAGGCGAACCTGCGCGGGACGTTCCGCCTGACGGTGGACGGTAAGGAAGTCCTGGCCGGTTCCGTCGCGGGGGACAAGCCGGAGCTGCAAGAGGGGCCGGAGCTGCGGCTGGACTCGGGGGTTCATGCGCTGGCGGCGGAGTTCACGCGCCCGGCCGGCGCGGCCAAGGTCGAGGTGTTCTGGCAAGGGCCGAGCTTCCGCCTGGAACCTTTGCCCTATGAGGCTCTGGGATATCTCCCGAAGGAGGCGCCGCCCGAACTGGAAGGCCAGGCGAAGGTCGAACAGGGACGGTTCCTTGCCGAGGAACACTCCTGCGCGAAGTGCCATCAGGCTGCCGCCGACGACCGCATGGTGAAGACCCTGACCGTCCACCCCGGCCCCGACCTGTCGAAGGTCGGCGCCCGCGTCCACGCCGGCTGGATCGGCGCCTGGCTGGAGACGCCGGACAAGGTGCGGCCAGGGACCGTCATGCCGGCGCTGTTCAGCGATGATGATAACGGCCGTATCGAGCGCTACGCCGTCGCCCATTACCTCGCATCGCTCGGCGGTCCCATCGCGGCGAACCCCAAGCCCCCCGGCAAGAAGGACGAGGCGCAGAGCGCGGCCCGCGGCGAGGTCCTCTTCAACACCATCGGCTGCGTCGCCTGTCACGGCGAAGATAAAAAGGATAAAGGAGAGGATAAGAAGGAGAACGGCTTGGCGTTCATCGCGTCCGGCCCGGCCCACTTCCCGTTGACCGGCCTCGGCAGCAAGACGACGCCGGAGAAGCTGGCGGAGTATTTGCAGAATCCCGCGGCCGCCGACCCGGCCGGCCGGATGCCGCACATGCTATTGCAGCAACAAGAGGCGCAGGACCTGGCAGACTACCTCTGTCAGACCAAGGACCAGGCGGTCAAGCCGGACCTGCCGGAGGCACCGGCCGCGCAGAAACTGCTCGCCGCCCTGAAGCGTCTGGAGGCGAAGGCCGAGGACGTGGCGGCGTTCGCCAAGCTGTCGCCGACCGCCCAGTTGGACGCCCTCGGCAAACGGCTGGTCGTCGCCAAGGGCTGCGTCAACTGCCACACGATCGCGCCCGGCGGCAAGCCCGTCGCCCCGGCCGCGACGTTCACCGCCCTGGTAGACCTGTCCAAGAAGCCGGACGCCGGCTGCCTCGCCGACAAGCCGGAAAGGCGCGGTCCAGCGCCGGCTTTCGCCTTCACCGACGCCGACCGCGACGCGCTGCGGGCCTTCCTCGCCGATGGACTGAAGGGAGCGGGCGCCCGGCGCCGGCCTACGCGGCCCGAATAACGATTAAACAGATGAACTGTCTCGCCTGCCACAGCCGCGACGGCGAAGGCGGCCTTTCGACCGACACGATCGAGCAGCTGCGGAAGTTCGCCAACGCCGACAACGCGGAGGCCGTCGCCCCACCGACGCTCACCGGCGTCGGCCACAAGCTGCGCACGGCCTGGATGAAGCAGGTGCTGACCGCCGCCGCTCGCGCCCGGCCGTGGATGTCGCTGCGAATGCCGCAGTTCGGAGTGGCCAATGTCGGCCGGCTGTCGGAAGAGGTCGCCGCACTGGAGGGCGCCGACCCCGACGACGACGTCCACAAGACGCCGCTGACGGCCGCCCGGATCGAGGCCGGCCGCACCCTCATCGGCAAGAACGCCTTCGGCTGCATCTCCTGCCACGACCTGGCCGGCGTCGCCAACACCGGCACGCGCGGCCCCGACCTGGCTGGCGTGACGCAGCGCGTTCGCTACGATTGGTATCTCCGTTGGATGGAACAGCCGCAGCGGATGCAGCCCGGCACGCGGATGCCGCAGGTCTTCATGGACGGCAAATCGCTCGTCTCGGCGGTGCTGAACGGCGCCGCGCCGGCCCAGGCCGACGCCATCTGGGGCTACCTGTCGCTGGGGCCGGGTCTGCCGCTGCCGGACGGGATGCCCGGGCCGATAAAAGGCATGATTCTGACGGTGAAGGACAAGCCGTTCCTGCTGCGGACGTTCATGCCGGAGGCCGGGTCGCGGGCCATGGCGATCGGATACCCCAGCGGCGTGTCGGCGGCCTTCGACGCCCACACCTGCCGGCTGGCCTACGCCTGGACGGGGCAGTTCCTCGATGCCGCGCCGCTGTGGGACGGCCGCGGCGGCAACCCGGCCAAGGTGCTCGGCCCGCACATCTGGAACGCCCCGGCCGGCTGCCCCGTCGCCGCAACGCCGTCCGACCAGCCGCCGGATTTCGCGGCGCGGGCCAAGGACGCGGCCTTCGGCGGCGCCCTGCCGGAGGGCGTCTTGTTCGACGGCGTGCCCCTCTTGCATTTCGACGGCTACGCCCTGGACAAGAGCGGCGTGCCGACGTTCCATTACCATTTGCAGGCCGGCACCGACGACCGGCTGGACGTGCGTGAGCGGATCGAATCGCTGCGCAACGGAGCGGCGGCCGGCGTGGCCCGGCGGTTTGCCCTCCAGGTTCCGTCGCGGCAGAACGCCTGGCTGCTGGCGGGCGAGTGCGGCGGCGAGCCGAAGCTGCTCGACGGCAAGGGGGCGGCCGTGGCGCTGGACCTGAAATCCGGCCCGGCGGAAGTCCCGGCGGCCGGCAAGGCGCTGCTCCTGCCGCAGGACGGTGATCGCGTCGTCGTGCTGAGCCTGGCCGCGGCGCCGGACGGGACCGTTTGGCGCGTGCAGAAGGGCGGCGCCGGCTGGCAGGCGCTCCTCCGCGTGCCGCCCGGCGCGGCGGACGGCAAGCCGACGGTGGATCTCAACGTTTGGGTTCCGTACCGCAACGAGCCGGAACTCATCAAAGAACTGCTTTCGGCGCGGTGACGCGCGGCGGGCGCCGCCATGAGCAAAGACGATCCGGTATGCACGATTTGCGGCGAACCGGCCGTCGGCGCCTGCGTGAAGTGCGGGAGCGGCTACTGCGTCGAGCATCGCGGCGTCGAGGCCCTTCCCGACGAGCCGTTTCCGCAGGGCGAGGAACGGCCGCGGATCTGCTGGAATTGCAGCCTCAGCGGCGACGCCAAGGCTGTGCTGTTCTGGACCATCGTGACCGCCGTGTGTTTCGTCGTGCTGATTTATTTCTTGTCGCTCTGGGTGTGAATCGCCCCGAGACGCCAAATAACCTTCATTCGAGATCGCAATGAAACAAACCTTCCTGCCGATTTTCGCCCTCCTGCTCGCCGCCTCCGCTCCGGCCGCCGAGCCGAGTTACGTCAAGAAAACCACGCGCGTCGAAACCATCGTCGCCAGCCTGAAGGCGGCCGGCCTGCCGACCCTCGAAGGCGACTGGAGCTACATCGGCCCCTTCGACAACCTCGGCATCGACGCGCCCGCCCCGCCCGAGAAGGAAATCGACCTCGCCAAGACCTGCACCGGCGAGGACGGACAGACGGTCGCCTGGACCAAATTCAAGACGTTCCCCCTCGGCTCCATCGTCAATCTCAAGCTCTTCAAGCAGTCCGAGAATTGCGTGGTCTATCTCACCCACGAAATCACCGTCGATCAGGCCGTGACGCTGCCCGTCTCGCTGGGCAGCGACGATTACATCAAGGTCTGGCTCAACGGCGAGGTCGTCGGGGCCGACGACGCCGTCCGGCCGGCCGCCCCGGACCAGGACCAGGCGACGCTCAAGCTCAAGCCGGGCAAGAACCAGCTGCTCATCAAGGTCGGCAACATCGGCGGCGACTGGGCCGTTTACGTCGCCCCGGAGCTGCCGCCGTCGTGGCCGGCCAAGGTCCGCGACCAGCTGGCCAAGGACTTCCCGACGCCGGCCGCCGCCGCCAACCCGGCCGCCAACAGCGCCGAAAACGCCTACTACCGCATGGTCACTCTGCCGGTGCCGAAGGACTGCGTCATGGAGGTCGGCGGCCTGGCCATGCGGCCCGACGGCAAACTGTTGGCCTGCACCCGCCGCGGCGAGGTCTGGCTCATCGACCATCCCGAGTCGGAAACTCCCGATACCATGAAATTCAAGCTCTTCGCCAGCGGCCTGCACGAGGCGCTCGGCCTGTGCGTGGACGGCAAGGACGTTTACGTCGTCCAGCGGCCGGAATTGACCAAGCTGGTGGACACCGACGGCGACGACGTGGCCGACGAGTACCAGACGATTTGCGACAAGTGGGGCGTGTCCGGCGACTACCACGAGTTCGCCTTCGGCCCGGCCCGCGACAAGGACGGCAACTTCTTCGTGACGCTCAACGTCGGCTTCGCCGGCGGCCACCAGTCGAAGGCGCCCTGGCGCGGCTGGTGCGTCAAGATCGCGCCCAACGGCGATCTCAAACCGTGGGCCACTGGGCTGCGCTCGCCCAACGGCATCAACTTCAGCCCCGACGGCGACCTGTTCTACGTGGACAATCAGGGCGAATGGGTGGCGACTTGTGCGATGCACGAGATCCGCGAAGGGGAGTTCTACGGCCACCCGGCCGGCCTGCGCTGGGTCAAGCAGTCGCCGTTCGCCGCCACGCTCAAGGACTCCGTGCCAAGCGGGATGCAGTACGACGGCCAGCCGGGCAAGAACGGCGTCTCCGGGATGCCGGAGCTGACGCCGCCGTGCATCTGGTTCCCCTACGGCCGGATGGGCCAGTCGGCCAGCGAGCCGCGCTGGGACACGACCGGCGGCAAGTTCGGCCCCTTCGCCGGTCAATGCTTCGTCGGCGACCAGATGAAGGCCACGGTCATGCGCGTCAGCCTGGAGAAAGTCAACGGCCGCTACCAGGGCGCCTGCTTCCCGTTCCGCAGCGGCTTCGAGTGCGGCGTCAACCGGCTGGTCTTCGGGCCGGACGGCAGCCTGTACGTCGGCATGACCAACCGCGGCTGGGGCTCGCTCGGCGGCAAGCCCTACGGACTCCAGCGGTTGGTTTGGACTGGCGCCGTGCCGTTTGAGATGCACGACATGCACCTGACGAAGGAGGGTTTCGACGTTACCTTCACCAAGCCGCTCGACCCGGCCACGGCGGAGAAGCTGGAGAGTTACAGTCTCAAGTCCTTCACGCACTATTACTGGGGCACCTACGGTTCGCCGGAGGTGGACCAGAAGGCGGAGAAGATCCAGGCGGTGAAGGTGTCGGCGGATCGCAAGACGGCGTCGCTGAAGGTGGACGGCTTCCGGCCGGGGCGGATCTATGAGCTGGACGTGGACGGGCTGAAGTCGGCCGACGGGGACATGGTGCTGCATCCGGAGGGGTATTACACGCTGAACCAGCTGCCGTGAGCGGTCAGCCGCGACGCGCAGCGGAGCGCTTTCCCCAAGCGCTCCGCTGCGCGTCGCGGCTAACCATTACGCCAAATCACGATCCTCAAACAACACCAACCCCAGCAGCAGCACAATCAGCGTGTACAGCACGCCATAGAACAGCACCGACAGCACGTAGGGCGCCGGCACGGCCACGTCGGACACCAGCGCGGGGCCGATGCGGAAGGCGTCGAGGTCCGGCAGGAGCATGTCGAAAAGGCCGGCCGTGAACGACAGCAATTCGGAGACGGGGCCGGGCTGGTGGGCCTTGGCGTCCTGGCCGATCGTCACCAGCACCGGCGTCACATTGGCGAGAAAATAGATCGCCAAAACCGTCGCCAGGTTGACGACCATCGTGGCCCGCGTCGCCAGGGCGACGGACACGGCCAGCAGCACCGTCACTTCCGAGAACGTCATCACCAGGCCCGGCAGCACTTGCAGCGTCTGGTCCACCCACAGGCCGACGCCGCGGAGCAGATCGCTCGCCAGGTCCGGCAGGTTGGCCCAGGACAGCGTCGAGGTCAGCCACGTCGGCAGCGGCACAGGGTCCATCCGGTCCAGCCAGGCCTTGACGGGCAGGAGCGCCTCGAAGACCCAGGCGAGCAGGGCGAACATCAAGAGCGACGCCATCAGAATGCCGAGGAACTTGCCGAGCAGAAACTGGCGGCGCGACACCGGCTTGCTCATCAGGGTGACGGCGGTGCGGCCCTCGATCTCTTCGCTGATCGACTGACTGGCGGCGATGGCGCCGAACAGGGCGGAGGCCAGCATCATCGTGTCGAAGCCGAGGTCCTTCATCATGACGAGGTCCTCGCCGAAGGTGAAATAGGGCACGATCAGCGAAACCACCAGGGCCAGCAAGCCGAAGAGGAACAGCACCCAGAACATCGGCTGGCGAAAGCCCTCCCGGAAGGCCGCGAAGGCCACCGCCCCGCCCTTGGGCCACACCCACATCAGCAGCGGGAAACCCAGGATGAAGAAATCGACGATCAGCTGGATCTGCAATAGAAAGCCGGCCAGGCCGCCGACCGTCTCCAGGGTGGTGCGCTCCTGACCGAAGCCCATCGAGGCGGCGACCAGCCCCGCGGCGCCGACCAGGACCCAGAGCAGCACCTGCGGCTTGAACGCTTCACGCAGCATCTCCGATACGGTGAGGCTGCGGTTGGCGAAGACGGTCGTCACCCACGGCAGCGCAGCCGCGGCCTGGATCAGGAGGATGACAAGGACCGTCGTCAGGTACGGGAGAGAGAAAAACATAGCGCCTCGCAAGTCATCCGCGGATGTGGAAGCCGGCGGCGCCGGTCGGCGGCGCGTCCTGTACCGTGGTCGCGGCGATGTTGTCGGCCATCCGCTCGGCCACCGCGGCGAGGAAGGCGTCCACCTGCTCCGGGGCGCCCTCGGCGACGAGTTCCACCTCGCCGGTCGGCAGGTTGCGGACGTGCCCGGCCACCGCGTAACCGCCGGCCAGCCCCCGGGCCGTCCAGCGGAAGCCGACGCCCTGGACGCGGCCCCGGTAGACGACGCGCTTGCAAACCGTGGTAGCCATGACAGTCCCGCGGCGGTTGCAATGTTAGTGCTACGCTACGCCCCGGAGGAGGGTTCGTCGCGGTAGTTCGGCTGTTCGCCCCAGTGCAGCTTGTCGCGGAGGATCTGGTAGTAGCTGCGGCCGGCCACCTTCACCAGGCCGAACGTCACCGGCGCCCGGCGAACCGTGATCGTGTCCCCCTCGCCCAGCGGGACGGATTCCTGGCCGTCGATCACCAGGAAGGCGCCCGACGCTCGCCGCACCGAAATGGTGTACACCTTGTCGGCCGAATCGACAACCGGGCGGTTGGTCAGCGTGTGCGGGCAGATCGGCGTAATGACGAACGCGCTGAGGTCCTGGCCGAGGATGGGGCCGCCGGCCGAGAGACTGTGGGCCGTGGAGCCGATCGGCGTGGAGACGATGAGGCCGTCGCCGCTGTAGCGCGCGGCCGGCTCGCCGTCCACGACCAGGCCCAGCTCCAGCATGTGGAACGGCGGGGCGGTCTGCACGGCGATCTCATTGAGGCCGAGGAAGGTCCGCCGCGGCGCGGAACCGTCGATGAGACACTCGAACATGAGATGATGCGTGACGCGGAAGTCGCCGCGAGCGACGGCCGGGAAGCAGCGGCGCAGCTCGGCGGGGCTGAGGTCGGCGAGGAAGCCGAGCTTGCCGAGGTTGACGCCGAGAACGGGCGTCTGGCGATAGCCCATCTGGCGGGCGGCGCGGAGGATGGCGCCGTCGCCGCCGAGGACGAGGGTGAGATCGGCGGACAGGCCGGTGAGGTCGTGTTCCTGGCAAAGATCGCAAAGCACGATTTCGGCATGCTCGCGCAGCAGCGGCAGCAGGCGCTCGGCCTCCTCGGAGACGCCGCGGCGGTAGCAGTTGCCGAGTACGAAAATGCGCATGGAAACCAGGACCAGCCCGAAGCGCAAGCGAGGGATTTCGACGCCCCCCTCGCTTGCGCTTCGGGCTGGTAGAGGAGGATGCCGCGTTGCCGGCCCTTTCACCGCGCCGCCGCCACGCCATTCATCGCCGGCGCTTCCCGCCCCAGCGCCTTCCGCACCGTCGCGCAGATGCCCGGCGCGTCCAGCCCCAATTCGGCCAGCAATTCCGCCCGTTCGCCGTGTTCGATGAAGCGATCCGGCAGGCCGAGGCGGACGATGTTGCGCGTGTCCAGCCGGGCGGCGTTGGCGGCTTCCAGCAGCGCGGCGCCGAAGCCGCCCTCCAGCGTCCCCTCCTCCACCGTCACGACCAGCGGCAATTCCTCCACCGCCTTGAGCAGCGTCGCCTTGTCCAGCGGCTTGGCGAAGCGGGCGTTGACGACGCCGACGTTCAGGCCGCCCTCGCGCAGCTCTTGCGCCGCCTTCACACATGTCGGGAAAAGCGTCCCGTACGCGATCAGCACGCCGTCCTCGCCCCACTCATGCACTTCCGCTTGACCCAGCTCGACCGGGGCCGCGGGCCGATCGACGCGCTCCAGGTTGGCCTTGGGGTAGCGCATCGCGGCGGGGCCGTCGTGCGCCAGGGCGAACTTCAGCATCGGCGCCACGTCCAGCTCGTCGCCCGGCGCCATCACCACCATGTTCGGGAACAGCCGCAGGTACGTCGTGTCGAAGGCGCCGTGGTGCGTCGGGCCGTCCGGCCCCGTCAGGCCGGCCCGGTCCAGGCAGAACGTCACCGGCAGGTTTTGCAGGGCCACTTCCTGGAAGATCTGGTCGAAGGCGCGCTGCAAAAACGTCGAATAGATATCCACAATGGGACGCATTCCCGCCTTGGCCATGCCGGCCGCGAAGGCGACGGCGTGCGACTCGCAGATGCCCACGTCGAAGAAGCGGTCGGGGAACTCCGCCCGCACCTTTTCCAGCTTGTTGCCCTGGCACATCGCCGCCGTCAGCACCGTGACGCGCGGGTCGTCGGTCATCGCCTGGTGAATGGCGCCGCTCGCCGCGTCGGTGTAGGCGCGGGAGCCGCCGCGCTTCAGCGCCAGGATCGTGCGGTCGGGGCCGACCTTCTCGATCACCGGCGGCGTGTGGTACGTCACCGGGTCGGCGCTGGCCTGTGGTACGCCGTGGCCCTTCTGTGTCAGGACGTGCAGCAGGATTGGGCCTTTCTGGTCCTTCACGTCGCGGAGCCAGCGGCGCAGGTTCGGCAGGTCGTGGCCGTCGATCGGCCCGAAGTAGCGGAAACCCATTTCCTCGAACAGCATCCCGCCGGTCAGGAACGCCTTCAGCCCGTCCTTGATCTGCTCGCAGGCGTGCGTCGCCAGACCGCCGATCAGCGGAATGCGCGACAGCAGATCGCGGACGTGCCTTTTGGAACCCTGGTAGAAGCTGGTCATCCGCGCCTGGTCGAGGCAGCGGGCCAGGGCGCCGACGCGCGGGCAGATCGACATCTCGTTGTCGTTGAGGATGACCAGCAGGTCCTTGCGCAGGCCGCCGGCGTTGTTGAGCGCCTCGAAGACGATCCCCGACGGCAGGGCGCCGTCGCCGACGACCGCGACGCTGTGCCGGTCGGTTTCGCCCCGGAGGTCGTCGCCGGCCTTGAGGCCCAGGGCGCACGACACGCTGCAACCGGCGTGGCCGGTCATGAACAGGTCGTAATCGCTCTCGTGCGGGTTTGGATAGCCCATCAGGCCGCCGCGCGTGCGCATCGTGCCGAACTGCGGGAAACGGCCGCGTGACGAGTTTATGCGGATAAATTTGATGTCCGGTGTCCCAGATGAGGCGGTCGCGGCGGAAGTCGAAGGTCAGGTGCAGGGCGAGGCACAGCTCGACGACGCCGAGGTTGCTGGCGAAGTGGGCGGGGCGGATGCTGCAGACGCGCACCAGCTCATCGCGCATTTCCTGGGCCAGCTGCGCCAGCTGGGCGTCGGCCAGGCCTTGCAGGTCGGCGGGCGACGCGATTTGCGGCAGAAGCGCGGTCATGGCGGTCATCCTCGCAGTTATGAACTCGGCCGGGTGAGCGTCTTGCTCCGCCCGTCACCGATCGCGTTCCAGGACATAGGAGGCCAGGGCGAGCAGACGGGCGGCGGCCGGGCCAAGGGGGGCGAGCTGCTCGCGGGCTTCGCGGCAGAGGCGGTCGGCGCGTCGGCGGCTCTCGTCGGCGCCGAGCAGCCCGGGGTAGGTCAGCTTGCCGCGGGCGGCGTCCTTCCCCACTCGCTTGCCGGTGCGGTCGGCGGAGCCTTCCACGTCCAGCAAATCGTCGGTGATCTGAAAGGCCAGCCCGAGGCGCCAGCCGTAGGCGTCGAGGCGTTCGACCGTCTCGGCGGGCGGCGCGTCGGGGGCGCAGGCGGCCAGGGCGCCGAGACGGAGGCTGGCGCGAATCAGCGCCCCGGTTTTGCGGGCGTGCAATCGTTCCAGGGTTTCCACCGGCGAGCGGCCGGCGTGAGCCGGTTGATTCGATCGCATCAGCCGGCTCACGCCGGCCGCTCGCCGCCATGTCATCCACCTGCCCCCCAATCATGCCGGCCGGCCCGGCGGCGCGGGCCAACTCCTTGCAGGCGGCGGCGGCCGTGGCCGGCGGGTATCCCTCCGCCAGCACCTGAAACGCCGTCGTTTGCAGGGCGTCGCCCGCCAGAATGGCCAGCGCCTCGCCGTATTTCTTGTGGCAGGTCGGCAGGCCGCGGCGAAGGTCGTCGTCGTCCATCGCCGGCAGGTCGTCGTGTATCAGCGAGTAGGCGTGGATCATTTCCACGGCGCAGGCGGCCGGCCAGGGGTCCCCCACCCCGCCCTCCCCCACGCGCGGGGGAGGGAAGGGAGGGGGGCGCACGCCTCGGCCGCCAGCACGACCAGGGCCGGCCGGAGCCGCTTGCCGGGCGCCAGCAGGCTGTAACGCATCGCCTCGCGCAGCGCTTCCGGGAAGCCGGGTTCCGGACGCAGCGCCCGGTCCAGCCGTTCCTCGACCCGGGCGCGAATTTCCAGCAGATAATGACGCAGGTCGTTCAATCCAACTCTCCGCCGCCGCGCCCGCCGGCGCAGGTGGGCGTATCTATATTAGCTGACCGTGGCGGGGATAGTACCATTAACCGCGCGATTTGGGCAACGGCACTACGTCCGGGAAAGCTGCGATTGCTCGGTCCCTTGAGTTCCACCGCCACCGGCGATACACTTCACCCGCGCCCCGGCTCGGAACCCGGGACGAGCGGAGGACCGAACCATGTTCTTGCGAAAACGGCCGGGGACCGCCGGCGCGGCGCTGCTGGCGGTGGGACTCGTCGCGTCTCTGGCCGGCGGCGACGACCGATCGGCCAAGGGGGAGCCGCCGATCTGCGGCCGCTGGGACTTGATCGTTCAGGGGTCGCAGGGGGAATACCCCTCGTGGCTGGAGGTCCGGCTCTCCGGCGCACCACGCTCGTCGGCTCGTTCGTCGGCCGCTTCGGCAGCGCCCGGCCGATCTCCCGCGTCGAGTTCGCCGACGGCCGCGTCCATTTCAGCGCGCCGCCCCAGTGGGAGTCGCGCAAGGACGACCTCGACTTCGTGGGCAAACTCGACGGCGACGCGCTCCGCGGCGAGACGACGGACGACGACGGCAAGCGCGTCGCCTGGACGGCCCGCCGCGCCCCGTCGCTGGAACGGCCGAAGCCGCCGACCTGGGGCGACCCGGTGGAACTGTTCGACGGGAAGGACCTGGCCGGTTGGAAGCCGCGCTCCGCCGACGTCAAGAGCCGGTGGGAAGCGCGGGACGGCGTGCTGGTGAACGCGGCGGCCAGCACGGACCTCGTCACCGAGCGGAAGTTCACGGACTTCCAGCTGCACGCGGAGTTCCGTTACCCCGCCGGCAGCAACAGCGGGATTTACCTCCGCGGCCGGTACGAGGTGCAGATCGAAGACGATTACGGCGAGGAGCCGGACAGCCACCGCATCGGCGGCGTCTACGGCTTCCTGACGCCGTCGGTCAACGCCGCGAAGAAGGCCGACGAGTGGCAGACGCTCGACATTACCCTGGTGGGCCGCACGGTGACGGTGCTGCTCAACGGCGAGCGGATCATCGACCGGCAGGTCATCCCCGGCGTGACCGGCGGCGCGCTGGACAGCGACGAGGGCAGTCCGGGGCCGATCCTCCTGCAAGGGGATCACGGACCCATCGAGTTCCGCCGCGTGACACTGACGCCGGCGCATTGATCCGTGTTTTCATGCGGAGCCTCCCGGCTGGGGTTCTTGCAAGGAGAGTCAAAAGAAGTACAACAGGACCGAAACCCGCGGCGGCCGCGTGATCGGCGCCGCGCGACGCACCCACCCGACGGAGGTTCTCTCCCCATGCGAGCGACGCAGATGATTCTGACGGCCGTACTGGCGGCGGCCGGGTTCGCGGCCGACCCCTATGGCGACATCAGCGACCTGAAATTGAACAAGCCCGGGGACAAGGTGGACGTCCCGACCACGCCCGCCCCCAAGGACGCGATCGTCCTCTTCGGCGGCGTCAGCCTGGACGGCTGGGTGATGCGGAACGACGAGAAGAAACCGGCCACGTGGGACCTGCTGCCGGGCGGCGTCGTCCAGGCGCGCGACGGCGACATCATCACCAAGGAACAGTTCGACGGCTCGTTCCAGCTGCACGTCGAGTTCCGCGTGCCGTATGTGCCGGACGCCAAGGGCCAGGCTCGCGGCAACAGCGGCGTCTACGTCCAGGGCCGCTACGAGGTGCAGGTGCTGGACAGCTACGGACTCGACAGCAAAAACAACGATTGCGGAGCGATTTACGAGGTGTCCGCACCGAAGGTCAACGCCTGCAAGGCGCCGACGGTGTGGCAGAGCTACGACATCGACTTCACGGCGCCGAAGTGCGACGGCGGCAAGAAGACCGAGCCGGCCCACATCACGGTCCATCAGAACGGCGTGTTGATCCAGGACGACGTGAAAATCCCGGTGGACAACACGCGCCGGCCGCGGCGGCGATCCCTGCGCGCCGGGGCCGATCATGCTGCAATACCACGGCAACCCGGTGCAGTTCCGCAACGTCTGGCTGGTGAAGAAGTAGCAATCGGTCGGAGCCGCGACCATAAGGGAGCGTTCTTCTCCTCCGCTCCCTTACGGTCGCGGCTCCGATGGATTCATTCCTTCGCCGCGTCCGGCCCCTGCTGCTCGAAGCGGGTGATCTTCTCGACGCGGCGGGCGTGGCGGCCGCTCTCGAATTCCGTCTCTAACCAGATCCGTAACATCCGCTCGATCAGCTCCTCGCCGAGCAGGTCGGCCGACAGGCACAGCACGTTGGCGTCGTTGTGCCGCCGGCTCATCTCGGCGGTGATGCTGTCGTGGCACGGCGCCGCGCGCACGCCCTTGACCTTGTTGGCCGCGATGCACATGCCGATGCCGGTGCCGCAGACCAGGACGCCGCGCTGGGCGCGGCCCTCGCTGACGGCCAGGGCGGCCTGAAAGGCGTAGTCGGGGTAGTCCACGCTGTCCCGACCGTTCGGGCCGACGTCGATCACCTCATGGCCCATCTGCTGCAAAACGGTGATGATGCGGCGCTTGACCTCGAACCCGCGATGGTCGCTGCCGATGGCGATTTTCATGGCTCAACTCGTGAATCGCTCGCGGGGCGCCCCGCAAGCGGTGAAGCGCCGGGCCGGGACCGGGCGGCCCTCCCGACGCGGAGAGTTTCCTTTTGGGATTTTAGCTAATTGAAGGGGCGTTGGACGTGGGCGGTTGCAGTTCCTCGACCAGCGGCTCCAAAAAGCCCCAGATCTGGCGGGCGCATTCCTCATAAACGGCGTGCGGACAGCCGACCGGGTCCGCCAAGTCGTCGCCGGCCGGGCTGAGCAGCCGCGGCCGGGCAGCCAAACCGCGGTAGTGGTCGGCCAGGGCCAGCAGGTGGCCGCGCGTCATGGCGATCAGGTAATCGGCCTGAGCAGCCAGATCGGGCGACAGCGGCCGGCTGCGATGCCCCGTCAGGTCGGCGCCGTAGGAGCGGGCGACCTCGACGGCCTCGTCCGCGGCAGGGCCGCCCGTCATCGCCGCGATGCCGGCCGAGAGGACGTGAAACCCGCGCTCCGGCAGGTCGGCGGTGGTGCAGCCGAGCCGCCCCGCCAGCCGCGCCTTGAACAACCCCTCGGCCAACGGACTGCGGCAGGTGTTGCCGGTGCAAACGAAGATCAGCAGGCAGGCGGCCTGGCGCCGCACCGCGTCGTCGGACACCACGCCGGGCCGGACCACCTTCCACGAGCCGCCCTCGACCTGGACGACGGTGGCCGGCTGCCGCTCCGGTGTGGGACCGTCGTCCACGACCACCGCCGCCCGGTCGCCGACGGCCCGCACCACCTGGGCCGCGTCGCCGGCCGCCACATCGGGGTTCGCGGCGTCCTCGCCCCGCGCCGGCGCCAGAAGCATCGGCCCGGCCAGCTGGCGCAGCGTCGCCAGCACGGCCTCATGGGCAGGGCTGCGCAACCGCAACCGTCCCTGCGGACAAACTTCGCGGCGCACCGCGTCAGGCAGCCGGCCGGCCAGCCCGTCGGCGACGCCCTCGCCGCATTCCAACGTCAGAGGACCGGGCCAGAAGCGGCGGGCCAGTCGGCGGCCGAGCAGCCCCATTCCCGGCGCCCAGTCGCTCGCCTCGGCCGCCCCGCGCACCGCTAGTGGCAGCGGCGCCTCGGGCGATCCGGCCTTGGCCTCGCGCAGCAGACCGGCGGCGTCGGGGGAAAGCGCGCTGGCGGCGAGATGGTAGCCCGTTTCCGTGGGGAAGGCGACGACGGCCCCGGGCGCAGGGCCTCGGCCGCGCGACGGACGACAGTGCGGGGGTCGGCGGCGCGTTGCCAGTCGAATACTTCGGGCATGAGCGATCCGCTTTCGCGCTGGAAGAGGGCGTCGCAGAAACACACGTTGTAGGGCCGAGAGGGGGCTTCGGCAAGCGGGGTGCGACCGCGGAACGGCCGCCCTACGGTCGCCGCAACGACCACGGCGACCCGATCAGCCGGAAGCCGTTGCGCCAGTGCCAGAGCGTGCTGGATTCGTTGCCGAGCAGAAATGTGCTGGCCAATTCCGTGTAGCCGAGGGCGAGGAGCTGCCGCGTCGCGGCGTGCAGCAGGGCCGTGCCGACGCCTTGCCCCGCGGCCAGCGGATGCACGAAGATCCACGTCAGATGCGGCCGGCCCAGGCAGCGCGTAACGGCGTCGGCCGGCGGCGGTTCCGGCCACGCGAAGGACCGCCAGTCGGCGAGGTCGGACGCCGGCAGCAGCGTGATGAGGACGCCGCCGGCCGGGCCGTCGCGCGGGTCGGCCACGGCGAGGAAGCTGGCCTGTTCGACGAAGGGACCGTCGCCGCCGGTGCGTGCGCGTTCAAGAATGGCGCGGGCCGCCGACCGGCGCTTGCGGTCGTCCAGGCCGAGGAACGGCGGGCGGTCGTTAAACGCGGCGCAGAAGAGCCGGACCAGATTGGTCCAGTCCTTGTCGGCGACGGGCTGCGTCGTCACGCGGTCGTCGCCCTCCGGCGGCGGCCGGAGATCGAGGAGGGCGTGGTAGGTGCGCGGCCTCGGCGACAGCCACGCCTCGCCGTTGATGTACTCGTATTTGTAGGCCGGATGGCGCGGCAGCTGGCGGAAGTCTCGCAGAGTCATACGGATCTTCACCAAACGCATGCATCGGGACCACACGGCGCGTCTCCGAGAGTGGATGTCGTCCCGCATAGTGTAAAGGGCGTTTGGCCGGTTGTCGATTCCGTCGAATGCGCCTGTCCCTCCTTTTCACGCGCCCGAGGTGTTCCGTAGCCAACCGTCGCGCCGGCCTGTAAAGTGGCGAGTGAGCGTGCCGCTTCCGCTGACCCCTGACCCCTGACCCCTGATTCCTCTCATGAAAGTCGGCATCGTCGGTTACGCCGGTTCGGGCAAGAGCACCGTCTTCCAGTGGCTGACCGGGGCCAAGCCCGACCCGGCCAAGGCTCAAATGGGCCAGACCGGCGTGGCCAAGGTCCCCGACCCGCGCCTCGATCTGCTGTCGGCCCGCTTCCAGCCCAAGAAGACCACGCCCACCGCGCTCGAATTCCTTGACACGCCCGGCCTGATGCCCGACGAGCGCCGCGACAACCCGCGCCGCCTCGGCATCCTCCGCGAATCGAACGGCCTGCTCGTCGTGCTGAACGGCTTCAGCGAGTCGGACCCGGACCAGCAGCTGCGCCGCTTCCGCGAAGAGCTGATGTTCGCCGACTTGGAGATCGTCTCGGGCCGCATCGGCCGGCTCGAAGACCAGCTCAAGAAACCGCGCCCGGCCAAGCTGAAGGAGCAGGATCAGGTGGAATTGGGCTTGCTGCAGCGCATCGCCGCCGCTTTCGAGGCCAACCAGACGCCGGCGTCGCTGGGATTCAAGGAAGACGAGGAGAAGGCCATCCGCAGCTTCCAGCTGTTGACGTTGAAGTCGGAATTCGTGCTGCTCGCCATTGGCGACGACAAGGTCAAAGAGCCGATCCCGCCCGACTTGCGGGCGCTGTCCCCGGCTGCGATGCAGGCGCCGGCGAAGCTGGAGATGGAGCTGGCCGACCTGTCGGACGACGACCGGCAGATGTTCATGCAGGACCTCGGCGTGACGGAGTTCGCGCGCGACGACGTGCTGCGGGCGGTGTTCGCGGCGATGGGTCAAATCGTGTTCCTGACGGCCGGCTACGACGAATGCCGGGCATGGGCGATGCCGGCCGGCGGCGACGCCGTGGTGGGCGCCAGCCAGATCCATACCGACCTGGCGCGCGGCTTCGTGCGGGCGGAGGTGCTGGCCTGGGCCGACTTCGTGAAGCTGTACGGCGAAGCGAAGGGACGAGTCGGCGAGTCGATGAAGGAGGCCCGCACGGCCGGCCTGCTGCGCCAGGAAGGCAAGACGTACGTCGTCCAAGACGGGGACATCATGCACATTCTGGCGAGCACGTGAGCTTCAGGTTTGCCGTCCGGTCTTCGACGGGCTGCGATCGGCCAGCAGCCTTTTCAGGGCGTCCGGTTCGACCGGCTTGGGCAAGTGGTGGTCGAACCCCGCCTCTTCCGACCGCTGCCGATCCTCCTCCTGACCCCAGCCGGTCAGGGCGATGAGGACCACGTCCTTGCCCCACGCCTGTTCCCGGATACGCCGGGCCGCGTCGTAGCCGTCCAGTCCCGGCATCCCAACGTCGAGCACGATCACGTCGGGCCGGAACGCCGCCGCCGCTTCGACGGCGGCCAGCCCGTCGTAGGTCGCGTGGACCTCGCCGCCCATCATTGTCAGCATCAAGGCGAGGCTGTCCGCCGCATCCCGATTGTCGTCCGCCACCAAAATGCGGCGCCTCGTCAGGCTGGCGGCCTCGCCGTTGTCCGGCCCGGCCGGGCCGGACGGCGCCGCCGCACTCAGCGGCAGACGGACCACGAATTCGCTCCCTCGGCCGAGACCCGGACTGAAGGCCTCCACCGTTCCGCCGTGCAGCTCGACCAGCCGGCGCACCAGCGTCAGCCCAATCCCCACGCCCCCTTGCGAACGGTCCAACCGCCGCTCCGCCTGCACGAACAGATCGAAGATCCGCGGCAGCATGTCAGGGGCGATCCCGACGCCGGTGTCCCGCACCCGCACGACGACCTCGTCACCCTCGCGTCCGGCGCTGAGTCCGATGCGTCCACCTGGGTCCGTGTACTTGGCGGCGTTGTTGAGGAGGTTCGTCAGGACCTGCTCCAGACGGGTGGGGTCCGCATCGACCCACAGCGGGCCGACCGGCGGCGCGATGGTCAGTTCGTGGCACCGTTCCTCGATCAGGGGCCGGACGGCCTCGACGGTCTGGCGGAGGATCGAGGCGACGGCCACGGGTTCGCGTCGGAGGTCGATTCGCCCCCGGCTGATCCGGGCCACGTCGAGCAGGTCGTCCAGCAAGCGGGCCATGTGCCGCACCTGCCGCTCCGCCACCTCCCGTACTCGCTCGACGACCGGGCCTGCGTTTCCGGCGTGTTTCATAATGTGCAGGGCGTTGCGGATCGGGGCCAGGGGGTTGCGCAGCTCGTGGGCCAGCATCGCCAGGAACTCGTCCTTGTGCCGATCCGCCGCCGCCAGCTCCTGGTTCCGTCCCCGCAGCAGGTCTTCCAGCAGCCGGCGCTGCTCCTCCGCCTGCCGGCGCTCGGTAACGTCCTCGGCGATCCCGGCGACCCGGTGCACCCGCCCCAACGGGTCTTTGATCGGAAAGCTCCGCTCGCGGACCCAGCGGACGGATTCGTCGGGCCGGACCACCCGGTACTCCACGTCGGTCGGCTCGCCTCGGCCGTGCCGTTCGAGAGCGCGGACGACCGGCTCCCGATCCTCGGGATGCACCGCATCCAACAAGGACCAGGGCTGCTCATACAGGCTGTCGCAGGAACGGCCCCAGATTTCGGCGAAGGCGGGACTGCAATACAGGATCTGGGACTTCAGGGGATCGGACAGCCAGAAGCCCTCCTGGATGTTCTCGGCCAACTGGCGGAAGCGCCGCTCCGATTCCTCCAGCACCTCTCGGGCCAGCTTCCGCTCGGTGACGTCCAGGACCGCCCCGTGAATGCGGATCACGCCGGCCCGGGCGGCGTCCTTCTCCGGCCGGGCCAGGTAGCGCAACCAGCGGACCTCCCCGCTTTTTCGGATTATGCGGATTTCATTCGTATCCGACTCTCCGGATACCAATCGGTCGAGGCCGCGCAGGGCGAGGAGCAGGTCGTCGGGATGAATGGCGAAAGCCGCCCCTCCCTGGGCGTTGAATTCGTCCCGCGTATAGCCGGTGACGCGGGCGAACCCTTCGCTGACCGATTCCAGCACCAATTCCTTGCCGTCGAAGCGAGCCACGCAGGTGTAATCGGCGAAGACGGCGGACGCTGCCAGTCGGCGTTCCGAGCCTTCCGGCGATCCCCCTGCCGCCGGGTCGTTCAACGGCTTGTTCGAGGCCGACTCGTCCACGTCTATGCACCTTGCAGGGTCGTCCCGCCGCGCCGATCGGGCGCGCCGCCTTCGGCGGCACAGGTCGTTATATCCCCGCGGCCGCAGCAACGGCAGGGCCGCGACCGTCCGAGCCGCGACCGTAAGGGAGCGGTCTTCTCCGCCGCTCCCTTGCGGTCGCGGCTCGGACAGCGCTACGCCTCCGGGTAGAAGCCCCTGCCCTCCGCCGCCAGCTTTCGCATCTGCTCCGTCGGCCGGAAGCGCGGACCCAAATGCTCGTACGTCTTCAGCCGCTCCAGGACGTTCGGCAGGCCGACCGAGTCGGCCCAGCGCAAAATGCCGCCGCGGAACGGCGGGAAGCCGATGCCGAGGATCAGGCCCATGTCCACGTCGCCCGGCTCGCGCACGATTCCTTCCGCCAGCACCCGGCTCGCCTCCGTCAGCATCGGCAGAAACAGACGATCCGTCATTTCCTCCATGCCGATTTCGTGCGTCCCTTTGCGATGCTTCTCCAGGAAGCCGGCCAGCGCCGGGTCGTCGGCGCCGCGGCCGGGCTTGGTGTAGCCGTAGAAGCCGGCGCCCGACTTCTGGCCCAGCCGGCCAGCCGCGACGAGGTCGCCCAGGATGTGCGTCGCGGCCGCCCGGTCGGCGAAGGCGGTGTTGATGACGCGGCCGGCGTAGAGCGACGTATCCAATCCCACAAGGTCGTTGAGCGTGATCGGCCCCATCGGCATCCCGAACGCCGTCGCCGCCTTGTCGATGATCCGCGGCGCCGCCCCCTCCTCCAGCAGCACCAGCGACTCGTTGATGTAAGGGAACAGGATGCGGTTGACCAGGAAGCCGGGGCAGTCACGCACCACGATGGGCGTCTTGCCGATCCGCTTGGCCAGGGCGACCAGCGTGGCGGTCGTGGCGTCGTCGGTCTTCTCGCCGCGGATCACCTCGACCAGCTGCATCCGGTCCACGGGGTTGAAGAAGTGCATCCCGGCGAAGCGCCCCGGCGCCTTCACCGATTTCGCCATGCGCGTAATCGAGATCGTCGATGTGTTCGACGCCAGGATGGCGCCGGGCGGCAGCAGCTTCTCGACCTCGCCGTACAGCTTCACCTTGGCCGATTCGTTCTCGACGATGGCCTCGATCGCCACGTCGCGGTCGGCCAGGGCGTTGAGGGTGAGCGACGAGCTGAGGCGGGCCAGGGCCGCCGCCGCGTCGGCCGGCGCCATGCGGCCGATCTCGACGCGGCCCATCACGCCCTTGGCTACGGCGGCGACGCCCTTTTCCAGGGCTGCCGGGACGCTGTCAAGGAGCAGGGCCGGCACGCCGCGTCGGACGTGGGCGCCTGCGATGCCCGCCCCCATGATGCCCGCGCCGATCACGCCGACCTGGCCCACGTCGCGCGGCGTTGTGGCGTGATCTCCAGACCGCGCCACAACGGCGACGCCGGGGTCCTTTTGCAGCCGTTGCGTCATGAAGAAGACGGCGATCAGGTTGCGCGAGATCGGACTGCCGACCAGCGGCAGAAACGCCTCGGTTTCCGCCTTTAGCCCATCCTCAAGGGGTAGATTACACCCCTTGGCGATCGCATCGAGCGCCGCCAGCGGGGCGGGGTACTGGCCGCCGGTCTTGGCCTGCACCTGGGCGCGCAGCACGGCGAACGTGAAGCCGAACTCCTCCTCATTGAGGCCGACGGGCAGCTTCTTCCGCCGCCGCACTTCCTTCCAGTCGCCGCTCTGGTTTGTCCACTGCAACAGCCGGCGGCCCTCGTCGAGCAGGCGCTCGCTCGGCACGGCGTCGAAAACGACGTGGAGTTGGCGGGCGCGCTCCGCCTTGGCCGCATCGCCGGAGCAGATCATCTCCGCGGCCAGCGACGGGCCGATGAGGCGCGTCAGCCGCTGCGTGCCGCCCCAGCCGGGGATGAGACCGATCTTCGTCTCCGGCAGGCCGATCTCCACCTTGGGGTGCGAGCCGGCCAGTCGGTAGTCGAAGCCCAGCGCAAGTTCCGTGCCGCCGCCCATGCAGGCGCCGTCGATGACGGCCACGGTCGGGAACGGCAGCGCCTCGACGGCCGCGACGAGGCCGAGGCCGCGCTGGACCATCCGGCGCGCTGTTTCCGGGTCGGGCTTGGCGCCGCCGAGTTCCTTCAGGTCGGCGCCGGCGATGAACATACCCGGCTTGGCGCTGCACAGGATGAGGCCGGTCAGACCGGGGCGCGCGGCGACTTCCCGGACGCGCCCCTCCAGCTCGCCGAGGACGGCCTGGCCGAGCGTGTTGGCCCGGCTGCCGGGTTGGTCCAGGGTCAGCAGAGCGACGTTGCCGTCGAGGATTTCGAGGCGGGTCGCGGGTTCGGGAGAGGCGGCCATGATGCGTCCTTTCCGGGTTGCCGTGGGGATGGGCGGCGTCGTGTCATTCTAATGAAAAGGGAATAGCCACAGAGGACACAGAGAACACAGAGAGAAGCCAAGGCCGCGCCGGGACGCCTATTCCCGGCGGCAAAGGCATTTCTCTGTGTTCTCTGTGTCCTCTGTGGCTATTTCCAGTTTCGGTTCAATCCCGGATCTTTTCGCCCTTCTCGTTCACCCACGGGAACGGGTTGACGATCTCGACCGGCTTGGTGGAGATCTTCTCGCCCAGGATGTCCTCGAAGACCGTTCCATAAAGGGTTTCGATCTTGTTCATGCAGTGGGCCGACAGCAGCAGATCGACGCGGCCCTGGTTGCCGAGCTGCCAGCGGCCGCCGTTGCGGTCGAGCAGCTCGCGGGCGCCGTCCGCCTTGGCCGCGCCGGCCTGCGCGGCCATCGCCGCCCGGATCGAAACGTCCGGCCCGTCCACCGGCGGCGGCGGCAGTTTCGGCGCCAGCGGCCGGCCCGACGGGTCGTTGTAGGTCAGGGCGCTGTTAGGGTCCTGATCGGTCGGCGCGTCGAACGTCACCGGCTCGACGGTCAGGCCGGATTCGGCCTTCAGCTTCTCGGCGTGGGCCTTGCGGAAGAACGCCTTGAACTTGACGCCGTCGTCCTTGCACTCGTCCATCGCCTTTTCGGTCGTCTCGACGACCCATTTCGACTCGCGCAGCATCGTGGCGGCGTCCACGGGGCCGGCGATGATGTGCAGCACCCGGCCGTCGGGGGCGCAGAAGTAGCTGGCGACGTTGCCGCCCTGTTTTTGCCCATTGACGATCTTGAAGGTGGCGACTTTCTGGAAGGAGCAGACGAAGTTTTCGTTGAGGTATTTCCCTACCTCGGGGTTGGCCAATGCGTTCACACGGAGCGCTTCGGCGTTGTTTCAGGTGAAGCGGGGATCTTCAAATTTGCCGGAGACGTGCAGCACGAAGACGAGCTTTTGCTCCTTCTTGGCGATCTTCGCGGCCTCGCTTGGCGTGGACACGAACTCGACGGACGTGCCGAAGGTGGCGCAGACGCCTTCGGTCTTGTCGTTGGCTTGCGCCGGCGGCCCGGCCCAGGCGGCCAGGCACAGGCCGGCGGCCGTGCAGAACAGAAAACGACGCATGAACGGACCTCCTTGGGGGCCGGACGGCCGCCCGTTGAGTGATCGGGGAGGCTGCGGCAGGGGCGAACCTCACCGCATTGTCTCATCCCTTAGACGGGTCTGCGAGGGAAAAGTTTGGGTGTGATGGCTGGTTGTTACAAACGTGGAGCGAGCGGCGCGGCGTCAACCCGCCGGTGCTGCACACGGTCGCCGATGTTGTGTTACACCGGCGGGCTGACGCCGCGCCGCTCGCCGAACACCTGCTGATACGCCGTCTCGCTGAATCCGACGAGCAGCGTCCGCCCCACGCGCAGCGTCGGCGCCTTGAGGTTGCCGGACGGCCCCAGCAGCGCCGCCGCCAGCGTGTCGTCGTCGGGCGGATCCTTCTTCATGTCGAAGACGACGACCTTCTTCCCCTTGCCGGCGACGACCTTATCGGCGGCCTTCGCCAGCTTCAAAGCTTCGTCGCGGCCGAACCGCTGTTTCGTCGCGTCCACCACCTCGGCGGCTGGGCCGGCCGCATTCGTCTCAAGGAACCCTTGAGCTTTTTTGCAGCCCATTCAGGAGCGGCGGTGGTACATCCAGTCGATCTTGGCGGACATGCTCACCCCTCAATACTTCGGCATCGTCGGGTCGATCCGATCCGCCCACGCCAGAATGCCGCCCTTGAGGTTCTTCAGCTTCGTGAACCCCTGTTGACGCAGGAACTGGATCGCCTTCTGGCTGCGCATGCCGCTCTTGCAGTGGACCACCATTTCCTGATCGCGGCTCAACTCGCTGAAGCGCTGCGGCAGCGCCGGCAGCGGCAGCAGCGTGCTGCCGGGGATGCGGCTGATCTGGTACTCCTCCGGGTTGCGCACGTCCAGAATGAACACCTTTTCGCCGCGGTCGAGGCGCTGTTTCAGCTCCTCCACGGTCGCCTCTCCCGCCGTCAGCTCCGCCATCGCCGGTCCCTCCTGCCCCCGAATGCCGCAGAACTGGTCGTAGTCGATGAGCTGCTTGATCGTCGGGTTGTCGCCGCAGATCGGGCATTTCGGATTGCGGCGCACCTTGAATTCACGAAAACTCATTTGCAAAGCGTCGTACAGCAGCAGCCGGCCGATCAGCGGTTCGCCGCGGCCCAGGATCAGCTTCACCGCCTCCGTGGCCTGGATGCAACCGATCAGCCCCGGCAGCACGCCCAGCACGCCGCCCTCGGCGCAGCTCGGCACTTCGCCCGGCGGCGGCGGCTCCGGATACAGGCAGCGATAGCACGGGCCGCGGCCGGGGTAGAACACCGACGCCTGGCCGTCGAAGCGGAAGATGCTGCCGTAGACGTTCGGCTTCTTCAAGAGGACGCACGCATCGTTGACGAGATAGCGGGTCGGGAAATTGTCCGTGCCGTCGATGATTATGTCGTACGGCTCCAGGATCTTGAAGGCGTTGTCCGATTTGAGGTGGGTTTCGTAGAGATCGACGCGCACGCCGGGGTTGATGGCGTCGAGACGGTCCTTCGCCGATTGCAGCTTGGGCCGGCCCACGTCCGGCGTGCCGTGCAATATCTGACGTTGCAGATTGCTGAAATCCACGACATCGAAATCGACGAGGCCGATGCGCCCGACGCCGGCGGCGGCAAGGTAGAGGCCGAGCGGCGAGCCGAGGCCGCCGGCCCCGATCAGCAAGACCGACGCGGCCTTGAGGCGTTTCTGCCCGTCCATGCCGACTTCCGGCATGATGAGGTGGCGGCTATAGCGCGCGACCTCCTGGGCCGACAGGTTCTCTTGATTGGCACGGTTCGGAAGGGTCGTGAGAGGGTCGAACATGGCGCTCATCCAGTAATGCGGAAGTCGGAACCAAGAAGATTTCACCGCGGAGAACGCGGAGAGCGCGGAGAGAAGACAAAGGAGGATCCCAAAGGAATGATTGCGGTCCTGCGCTTTTCTCTTTTTTCTCTCCGCGCTCTCTGCGTTCTCCGCGGTGAGATTTGTCTTCTCTTGGTTATTCCATTCTGCCGACGACCAGACAGCAGTTATGGCCGCCGAAGCCGAAGCTGTTGGAGATGGCCCGGCGCACCGGCATTTCGCGAGCGGTGTTCGGCACGTAGTCGAGGTCGCATTCCGGGTCGGGCGTGCGGTAGTTGATCGTCGGATGGACGACGCCGGTTCGGATCGACTGGACGCATGCGATCAGCTCCACGCCGCCGCTGGCGCCGAGCAAGTGGCCGATCATGCTCTTGGTGCTGCTGACGGCCAGGCGGCGGGCGTACTCGCCGAAGACCTGCTTGATCGCCTTCGTCTCGGCCGCGTCGCCCAGCTCGGTGCTGGTGCCGTGGGCGTTGACGTACTGCACGTCCTCCGGGTTGAGCTTGGCGTCCTTGAGGGCGATGCGCATGGCCATCGCGGCGCCAGCCCCGCTCGGGTGCGGCGCCGTGATGTGGTGGGCGTCGGCCGTGCTGCCCACGCCCAGCATCTCGGCGTAGATTTTCGCGCCGCGCCGGCGGGCGTGTTCCAGCTCCTCCAGCACGACGATGCCCGCGCCTTCGCTCAGCACGAAGCCGTCGCGGTCCTTGTCGAACGGCCGGCTGGCGCCCTGCGGGTCGTCGTTGCGCGTGGACAGGGCGCGGGCCGACACGAAGCCGCCCAGGCCCATCGGCGTCGTCACCGCCTCCGTGCCGCCGCTGATCATCACGTCGGCCGTGCCGAACTGGATGGTGCGCATCGCGTCGCCGATGGCGTTGGCCGCCGACGCGCACGCCGTCGAAACGGCCGTGTTGACGCCGCACAGGTTGAACTGAATCGACAGGTTGCCCGGCGCTGCGTTCGGCATCATCTTGGGAATGACGAACGGACTGATCTTGCCGGGACCGCCCTGGAGATAGCGGCCGGTCTGCTCCTCGAACTCGCGCAGGCCGCCGATGCCGCTGCCGACGATGGCGCCGCAGCGGTACGGGTCTTCTCGGGCGAACTCGACGCCGCTGTCCTTGACGGCCTGCAGCGCGGCCGTCAGCGCGAACTGGGAAAAGCGGTCGAGACGGCGCACCGTCTTGGCGTCGATGGTCGCTTCGGGGACGTACCCCTTGACCTCGCCGCCGATCTTCACGCGGAAGGCGGACGTGTCCATCTGCTCGATCAAGCCGACGCCGCTCCGGCCGGCGCACAGGGCCGCCCAGTAGCCGGACACGTCCTGACTGAGCGGGTTGACTGTGCCCATGCCTGTGATGACGACGCGTCGGGTCATTTCTTGGCCTGCTCCCGCTCGATGTAGTCGATGGCCTCGCCCACCGTCTTGATCTTCTCGGCCTGATCGTCCGGGATGGTGATCTCGAACTCCTCTTCCAGCTCCATGACCAGCTCGACGATGTCCAGCGAGTCGGCGCCGACATCCTCCTGGAAGGACGTTTTGCGCGTCACCTGGTCCTTGTTGACGCCCAGGTTTTCGCAGACGATTTCAATCACGCGTTCTTCAACGGAAGCCACGGTTGGGACCTCCCCATATCCAATTCGGTTCACGCCGGCGTCGGCGGCGCTCCCGTTGAGGGACCGCGCATCCCGGCCTCTTTACCACAAGGGCCGTGCGCCGGGCAAGCCGTCCTGGCGCCTGTTCGGGACCGTCAGACGGAGAGGGCGCGCCGGCGCATGGTTCTAAGTGGAGAAGGTACACAAGACAAGCGAAAAAGGAAAGGCCGCACGCCTTTCCGGTTACGCCGCTCCCGGCCCCGCCGTGAACGGCGGGGCTGCAAGCACAAGCCCCGTGAAGAGATCGTCCAGCTTTTATGTGACGACCTCTGGGGGGTTTACGTTGGCGGCCTTCGCCTTCTTCTCCTCGGAGGAGGGTCACGAGGTTCTGGGCCAACACCACCAGACCCACCTGGCAGCGCTACCCGCTGGTGGTGTTCCTGCACGGCGCCGGCGAGCGCGGCGACGACAACGAGAAGCAGCTCATCCACGGCGTGCCGGAGTTCCTGAAGCCGGAGAACCGCAAGGACTACCCGTGTTTCCTCATCGCCCCGCAGTGCCCCGAGGGCCAGAAGTGGGTGGACGTGGACTGGGGCGCCGAGACGAACGAGCAGCCGAAAGAGCCGTCGGAGTCGATGCGGCTGGTGCTGGGCCTGATCGACCAGTTGCAGAAGGACTACCCCATCGACGTGAAGCGGATCTACGTCACCGGCCTGTCGATGGGCGGCTACGGGACGTGGGACCTGATCGCCCGGCGGCTGGAACAGTTTGCCGCGGCCGCGCCGATCTGCGGCGGCGGCGACGAGAACACGGCCCCGAAGATCGCCAAAATCCCCATCTGGGCCTTCCACGGCTCGAAGGACCCCGCGGTGAAGGTGAGTCGGACGATCCACATGATCGAGGCGCTGAAGAAGGCCGGCGGCGACCCGGGCTGCACCATCTATCCGGGCGTGGGCCACGCCTCATGGGACCCAGCGTACCAGGACGCGGCGATGTGGAAGTGGCTGTTCGCGCAGAAGAAGGAATGAGAGGCCCCCGGACTCACGGGTACGTTCGCCCGGGGCTTTAGAGCCTATCCCAAAACCCGGTCGGAGGGTATAATATGAGTAGCCACTTATCTACCGAACTGGAGCAGAGTCATGGCCGCTTCTCGTGAAACGGTTGTCGATACTTTCCGTATCCCGGACGCCCTCTGGGAACGCATCGAACCCCTGTTGCCCAAGGTGCGCCGCTCCCGCAAGGGGGGACGGCCGCCTTTGCCCCAACGCCAGGTGTTGGATGGCATTTTCTACGTCCTGCGTACCGGCGGCCACTGGAAGGCCGCCCCGCCCGAGTTCGGCTCCGGCAGCAGTCTGCACCGCTACTTCCAACGCTGGCAAAAGCGGGGGCTGTTCCGCCAGCTGTGGCAAAAGGCCTTGCACGAGTACGACGACAAGGTCGGCATCGACTGGGAATGGCAGAGCCTGGACGGGACCATGACCAAGGCCCCGCTCGGGGGGAAAAAAGACGGGCAAGAACCCCACCGATCGGGCCAAAAAGGGCACGAAGCGTTCGCTGCTGACGGACGGCCGAGGCGTGCCGCTGGGCCTGGAGGTGGCCGGGGCCAACCGGGCCGACATGAAACTGGTCGAAGCCACCCTGGACAGCATCCCGATCGAGCGACCCGAGCCCACGCCGGAGAAGCCACAGCACTTTCTGGGGGACAAGGGGTATGACTACCCCTCGGTGCGGGAGCTGGTGGCCCGCTGGGGTTACACAGCCCACATCCCGGTCAAGAAGCGCCGGGGGGCCAAGGCGGAGCCGAGGGAGAAGATCCCCGGGTATCGGGCGCGGCGCTGGGTGGTGGAGCGGACGCATAGTTGGATGAACCGCTTCCGACGACTGTTGATCCGCTGGGAGAAAAAAGTCCCCAATTACAAAGCCTTCCTCCACTTCGCCTGCGCCTGGATCACCTGGAGGGCGGCAGGGGTTTTGGGATAGGCTCTTATTACCGTCGCCCGAAGCGGGCTCCAGGACGGCGCGTTTTCCTCCTTCTAGGGCGTGTCTGGTGAATCGAAAAAAGCCCGGAATTGTCGAGGTCCTACCCCCTGAAAACAGGGAGAATACCGATTCGCCAGACACGCCCTAGAGCCCGGAGGGCGATCCAAATAAAGCCCCGGGCGAACGTACTCGTGAGTCCGGGGCCTCCGCGCAAAATCGGAATCTACGAACGCGCGTTGATGTCGCAGCCTTCTCTTTGTCCTTGGCAGCGCCCGCCGATCCGGCCACAATGAAGGGAGTCCTCGCCCCTCCCTTCCGAGGCGTCCCCTCATGCGCTCCACCGTCGTCGGAATGCTGCTGACCGCGACCCTCGCCGCCCTGCTGCTGCTCGTCACGGCGCCGCCGTCCGCCCCGGCCGGCCCCGCGCCGGCCAACGACGAGCCGTTGGCGGCGCGGGTGCGCGAAGCCATCGACAAGGGCAAGGCGTTCCTCCGGCGGCAGGCCAGCAACGGCACCTGGGACTACCGTGACAAGTTCAGCGGCCGGCAATACCCGACCGGCGGCACCGTCAGCCTGGCGCTGCTCGCCATGCTCACGTGCGGCGATAAGGGCGACGACCGCGAGGCCGTTGAGGCCGGCCTGAAGGTCCTGCGCGGGATCAACGCCCACCCGAGAGACGGCAGCGAAACCTACGTGGTCAGCCTGCAAACGATGGTGTACGCCCTGAACGGCGACAAGAACGACCTCGACGCCATCAAGGCCAACGCCGCCTGGCTTCTCGGCGCCCGCCTGTCCAATGGCTACTGGTCCTACAAATACAAGAGCGGCGGCGAGGGCGACGCCTCCAACACGCAGTACGCCCTCCTGGCCCTCCATGAGGCCGTCCGGGCCGGGGCCGTCGTTGATAAAAAGGACCTGCAAAGCATTCAGAAGTTCTACCTGGACGAGCAGAGGCCCGACGGCTCCTGGTCCTACGACGACACGGAGCCGCCTAGCATGACGATGACCACCGCCGGCCTGTGCGGGCTGCTCATCACCGGCATGGACCTGGAGGACGAACACAAGCAGCTCAATAACGACGGCGTCGATCCGAATTGCGGCCTCTACAAGGAAAAAGAGCCTGTGGCTCGGGCGCTGAAATGGATCGGCGACGACTTCCCGGCGGACCCGAAGACCGCCGAGGAAGCGGGAAAGAGGTTCTCCGACGCCGGGCTGAGCGTCCCCTACTACGGCCTGTACGGCATCGAGCGGGCCGGCCGGCTTTCCGGCGAGCGTTTCATCGGCGGCCATGACTGGTATCGCGTCGGCTGTCAGTGCCTGGTCAACTCTCAGAGGTCCGACGGTTCCTGGAGCGCCCTGACGTTCGACGGCCAGGAGATCGTCGCCACGTCGTTCGCCCTCCTCTTCCTCGGCAAGGGCCGCATGCCGGTGCTGATGACCAAGCTGGCCTACGGCCAGAGGAACAAGGAAGACTGGCACCACAAGCACAACGACACGCGCAATCTCGTCGAATACGCCAGCCTGGAGCTGTTCAAGAAGCAGCCAATGGCATGGCAGATCTTCGATATCCGTGATCTGGACGCCGGGAACCCCAGTGCTGTTCACGACCTGGCGGAGCAGCTGCTGGAGTCGCCGATTGTCTTTTTCAGCGGCCACGAATCAGTTCCAAGTGGCGCCCAGGAGGACTTGCTGAAGGAGTACCTGGAGAACGGCGGCTTCGTCTTCGCCGAGGCGTGCTGTCACGATGAACGCTTCGACGCGAAGTTCCGTGCCCTCATGAAAGAAATGTACCCGGACACGGAGCTGAAGCCGCTGGACGACAGCCATCCGATCTATTCGGCCTCGGGTCGTAAGTCCAACGCCAGCGACTTCCCCCTCTGGGGCATCGAGCGCGGCTGCAAGACGATTGTGGTCTACTCCCCCAACGCCATCTCCGGCTACTGGGAAGCCAACGATACGACCTCCGAAAAGGGCAAAAAGGCGTTCCTGCTGGCCGACAACGTGATCGCCTACGCCACCGGCCTGGAGCCGCCGCGGCAGAAGGGCGATTCGGTGACGATTGTCGATACGCCGAAGGGCGCCCCCATCCAGCGCGGCTACCTGAAGACGGCCCAGCTCAAGCACGGCGGCCAATGGCAGCCGGCACCCAAGGCCATGCACAATCTCATGATCGAGGCCCGGGCCGTCGGCCTGGACGTGGCGCTCGACCCGGCCGAGATCGGCCCCGGCGACCCCGACGTGGTCAACCATGCGTTCCTGTACATGCACGGCCGCAGCAGCTTCTCGTTCAAGCCGGAGGAGCTGGAACATTTGCGCTTCGCCCTGGAGGAGAAGGGCGCCCTGCTGTTCGCCGACGCCTGCTGCGGGTCGGGCACGTTCGACGCCTCGTTCCGCGATTTCATCAACAATGACCTTTGCTCGCAGATGAAGGACAAGCCGAAGCTGGAGCCGATCCCGCCGGACGACGAGCTGTACAGCGCCGCGCTGAACGGCCAGCAGATCAAAACGGTCAAGTGCCGGCGCGAGAAGCCGGACGGCTCCGGCGTGGACCCGGATTTCAAGGAAGTGACGCCGGCCCTGGAAGGCGTCAAGATCAACGGCCGATGGGTCGTGATCTACAGCCGCTACGACATCGGCTGCGCCCTGGAGCACCATCCGACACCTGGCTGTCTCGGCCACGATTACCCGAGCGCCGTGGCGCTGGGGCGGGCGGCGGTGCTGTACGCGCTGAAGAGGTAAACCAACCACAGAGACACAGAGGGCACAGAGGAAGAAACACGGAGAAAATCACAAATGGAGAAAGAAGCGGTGATCGAGCGCGACCCTTTGACTGAGCAAGTGATTGGCGCGGCCATTGAGGTCCACCGGGTTCTGGGGCCTGGACTGCTCGAATCGGCCTACGAACACTGCCTGTGCCACGAACTCCAGGCGCGAGGAGTCGAACACCGCCGGCAAGTTCCGCTGCCGGTGGTCTACAAGGGAACGTCACTCGACTGCCACTTCGTCATGGACTTGGTCGTCCCCGGCCGCCTGGTCGTGGAGTTGAAGACCGTGGAAAGGCTCCAGCCTATTCACGAAGCGCAGCTGCTGACCTACATGAAGCTGAGCGGCCTCCGCCTCGGCCTTCTGCTGAACTTCAATGTCACTTTGCTCAAGAACGGCATCAAGCGCATGATTCTTTGAGCCTTATTCCGTCTTCTCCGTGTTTCTTCCCTCTGTGTCCTCTGTGCCTCTGTGGTTGGTTTCACTATGACCGACTGGAGCCTCGCCCGCGGCTACCGTTTCGCCGGCGCCCGCTGCGGCATCCGCCCCGACCCCGACCGACTCGACCTGGCCCTGGTCGTCAGCGACGCCCCGGCGGCGGCGGCCGGCGCCTTCACGCAAAACCGCGTCCGCGCCGCCCCCGTCCGCATCTGCCAGGAACGGCTGCCGGCCGAGGGAATCCGCGGCGTCGTCGTCTGCTCCGGCAACGCCAACGCCTGCACCGGAAGCCAGGGACTCGACGACGCCCGCCGCATGACCGCCGTCGCCGCCGAGTCCGTCGGCTGTCGGCCGGAGCAGATGCTGGTCTGCTCCACCGGCGTCATCGGCCGGCTCCTGCCGATGGACCTCATCGAGCCGGGAATCCGCGGCGCCGCCGAGCGCCTGGAAGCGACGCCGGCCGGCTTCGACGCCGTCGCCCACGCCATCCTCACCACCGACACGCGCATCAAGGTGGTCACGCAGACGGTGGAGGTGGGCGGCGTGGATGTGCGACTGACCGGCGTGGCCAAGGGGGCGGCCATGATCGGGCCGAACCTGGCGACGATGCTGGCCTTCGTCTTCACCGACGCGGCCGTGGCGGCCGCCGACCTGGCCGCCCTGGTCGGCCGGGCCGCCGACCAGAGCTTCAACTGCGTCAGCGTCGAGGGCCATACCAGCACCAACGACACGCTCTTGCTGTTCGCCAACGGCCGGGCCGGCGGCGCCCCGCTCCAGGGCGAGGCGCTGGGCCGCTTCGGCGACGCGACGGCGGCCGTGTGCGGCGAGCTGGCCCGCGCCATCGCCGCCGACGCCGAGGGCGCGAACCACCTCATCGTCATCGATGTGGAAGGGCTACGCGACGACGACGAGGCCCGTCGCGTGGCC
Source organism: uncultured Planctomycetaceae bacterium (assembly GCA_963823075.1). Taxonomy (GTDB): domain Bacteria; phylum Planctomycetota; class Planctomycetia; order Gemmatales; family Gemmataceae; genus UBA4732. Next base: position 523,461 of record CAWGKE010000002.1, on the reverse strand, counting down.
AAGACCGTTGCCGAAAGCGCCCTGGTAAAGACGGCCGTGTTCGGCGCCGACCCCAACTGGGGCCGCATCGTCTCGGCGGCCGGCTATGCCGGCGTCGAGTTCGAGGAGGAAGACCTGTCGTTGTGGATGGGCGACCTGCTGCTCTACCATGCCGGCGCCCCGCAGCCGTTCGACGCCTTGGCCGCCTCGGCGTATCTGAAGCGCGAGCCGACCATTCACCTGCGGTTGCGGTTCACGCTGGGCGCCGGAAAATGCACTTTCTGGACCTGCGATCTCACGCATCAGTACATCCGGTTGAATGCAGAGTATACGACGTGATTTATGGCGAGCGGCGCGGCGTCAGCCCGCCGGTGACACCCGCACCGGCGGGCTGACGCCGCGCCGCTCGCCGGTCGGACTGCCCTTTCCTTCGCCCGGCCATGCTTTAAAATGGCAAGCGTTGAAGAGGCGGCTGGACATCCCGCGGAGGCGCGACATGGCGGCCAACTGGATCGTGCGGCACGGCGCCATGCGCTTTCTCGGCGAGTTCGACCCCGAGGGCCGCGACTATATTCGCGGCGCCGAGGTCGTGGTCCGCACCGACCGCGGCCTGGAACTGGGCCAGCTGCTGTGCGAGGCGACGCCGCGCACCGTGCAGATGCTTTCGGAGCCGACGCACGGCCGGGTCGTCCGCGTCCTGACCGACCAGGATCGGGCCGAGCGCGACCGGCTGCGCGAGGCCGAGGCCCGCGAGCTGGAGACGTGCGGCCGATACGTCGCTCAGCGCCGATTGCAGATGGAATTAGTAGACGCGGAGCATCTCCTCGGCGGCGAGCGCATCGTCTTCTATTTCCTGGCGGAGAAGCGCGTCGATTTCCGCGAGCTGGTCAAGGACTTGGCCCGCGAGTACCAGACGCGTATCGAGATGCGCCAGATCGGCGTACGCGACGAGGCCAAGCTGCTGGCCGACTACGGCGACTGCGGCAAGCCGGTCTGCTGCAACACGCACATGGCCGTCATGCCGCCGGTGTCGATGCGCATGGCCAAGCTGCAAAAGTCCACGCTCGATCCGTCGAAGATTTCCGGCCGCTGCGGCCGGTTGAAGTGCTGCCTCCGCTTCGAGCAGGACGTTTACGAGGAGTTCCAGGCCGAGCTGCCGCCGGTCGGCGTCCGCGTGGTGACGCCCAAGGGCCAGGGCCGCGTGCTGGCGCAGGAGGTGCTGGCCCGCAAGGTGCTGGTCGAGTTCGAGGATGGGCGACGCATCCCCGTCGCCGCCGCCGAGATCCTCACCCGCCTCGGCCGGTAATTATCGGATAATGCCGATGCTGAATCCGCGCATTGAAGAGCTGGCCCGCCGCGACCCGCGCTACGCCCCGGAGGCCTACGAGTTCGTGTACGAGGCGCTGTCCCACGCGGCCCGGCGACTCAGCCGGGCGGAGGCCCCCCCACCCCAACCCTCCCCCGCAGCGGGGGGAGGGCAGGGTGGGGGGGCGTCCGACGACGAACACGTCTCCGTGGCGGACTTCCTGGACGGCGCGCGCGCGCTGGCCTTGCGGGATTTCGGCCTGATGGCGCCGGCGGTGTTCCGCGCGTGGGGCGTTCGCCGCACCGACGATTTCGGCGACATCGTTTTCCACCTGATCGCCGCCGGGCTGATGGACCCCACCGCGGCCGACGACCGCGCCGCCTTCCGCGACCGATTCGACCTGCAAAACGGCCTGACGGCCGGCTACCGCATCGAGGCCGGCGACGCCTTGGAGGACCCGTCATGAAATTCGCCGTCGTGCGCCTGGCCGTCGCCGCCGTCCTGTTCCTCGGCTGGATCGGCTACCTCAGCTACCTCGCCGCGACGATCCGCAACCCCGTGGTGCTGTCGCGGCCGCAGTTCCTCGTATCGGAACGCGACGTGATCGCTGTCTGCAAGGGCGGCGACAAATTCGTCATCGACGAGGTTTTATATCCCAAAGACGCGACGGGGATCAAGAAGGGCCAGACGCTGACCGTGGGCAACCTCGACAAGTGCCAGACGTTCTCGCCGCAGGACGGCTGGCGGCTGGCGAAAGGGGGGCCGACGGAGGGGCAGCGGTATCTGCTGCCGCTGCAAACCGCCGCGGCGGCGCCGCGGACCAACGCCGAGTCGCCGATCGTGATGGACGTGGTCCCCATCCCGGCGTCGCCGGGCTATCCGCCGTTGTCGGGCGACGCGGGGCCGCCGCGCATCTACCCGGACACGCCCGAGGTGCGCGCGCAGTATCAGACGATACCGAAGCAGTAGCAGGCGAGCGGCGCGGCGTCAGCCCGCCGGTGAAGCAGAAACCGGCGGGCTGACGCCGCGCCGCTCGCCTTCACTTCCATTCCGCGAACCGCCGCAGCATTTCCAGGCCGACGCGCTGGCTCTTTTCCGGGTGAAACTGCGTGGCGAACACGTTGTCGCGCCAGACGGCCGACGCGAACGGCGTCGGGTAATCGGTCTCGGCGGCGACAAGGCCCTCGTCGCGCGGCGCGGCGTAGTAGGAGTGGACGAAGTAGACGGATGATTCCGGCGGCAGTCCCGCCAGCGGCGGCGCCGGCCGGCGAGGCGCAGCTGGTTCCAGCCCATGTGCGGCACTTTCAGACCGGGAATGTCCTTGAAGCGGACGACCTCGCCGGGGAAGCAGTCGAGGCCGCGGTGAACGCCGTCTTCGTAACTGGTGGTGAACAGGAGCTGGAGGCCGAGGCAGACGCCAAAAAACGGCTTGCCGGAGCGGAGATGGGCGAGGATCGGGGCGGCCAGGTCGGCCTCGTGCAGGCGGGCGATGGCGTCGCGGAAGGCCCCGACGCCGGGCAAGACGACCTTGTCGGCCTCGGCGACGCGGTTGGGGTCGCCGCTGACGACGGGCGCATGACCGACCTTCTCGAACGCCTTCTGAACGCTGCGCAGGTTGGCCATGCCGTAATCGACGATGACGATGTCGTTCATGCGGGGTCTCCTCCGCCTTTCGATTCCGCCGCCTTGCCTTCTGGACCCGTCTCGGCCGCCGTGGGTTCGGCGCCGCGAACGATTCGCAGAAAGAAACTCGCCAGCAGGAGGAAGACGGCCCCAGCGACGGCCAGCAAGCCGAGCACCCACGCCTCGGAAAACAGCATCGTAATATTCGGAATGCGGCCGATCGTCGGCCAGGCCAGCAGCGTAACGACGGCGCCGAGGGCCAGGGCGGGGCCGAACGCCAGGGCCTGGTCGCCGCGGCGGATGAGCTGGAACACCCCGAAAAACAGGGCGGCGAAGACGCCGACGAAGAAGGCGATCAGCGTCGGCTGCCAGCCGAGGAAGCTGCCGGCCATCATCATCACGTCGGCGTCGCCGATTCCTAACCCCTCCTTGCCGCGGCCCAGGCCGAACAGGAAGCGCACGGCCCGCAGCGTGACCATGCCGGCCAGCGCCCCCGCCAGGCCGGTGGCCAGGCCGAGCTGCCAGCTTCCCGGCGGCAGCCAGGCCGGCAGCTGCTTCGGCGGCCAGATCGGCCACGGGTACAGCCCCGGCTCGATGAACGGCGGCGCCCAGCCGGGCGCCGGCGGGACCGGGCCGGACGCCGCCGGGAACGGCCAGGCCAGGAACGCGGATCCGACCAGCCCGACGAGCGTGCCGCAAACCGTGACGCCCAGCGGCACTTCCAGGTATTGCAGGTCGCAAAAGGACGTTATGAGAAGGAGGGTGAGGAGCGTCGCGTGCCAGACGAACACCACCCACGCCTGCCAGGGGACCACGCCCCACTGGAGGTTGAACTGGACCTGCGGTTGGCGCAGGAACGGCAGGTCGAGGACGTTGCAGCCGATTTCAAGATAAAAGAGGCCGGCGAAGGCGCAGGCGGTGAACAGCTCGACGAGGGAGTAGCTGACGGAGAACGGTTGGCCGCAGCTCCGGCAGCGGCCGCGGAGGAGCTGCCAGCCGAGGATGGGGATGTTGTCGGTGAACCGAATCGGCTGGAAGCAGCGGCCGCAGCGCGAGCCGGGCCAAAGGATGCTCTTCTCGAACGGCAGACGGGCGACGCAGACGTTGATGAAGCTGCCGATGATCGCGCCAATCACGAACACAAGCCCGACCCAGACGTAGAGCATTCGTCGCCTCACAAGATCGTGGCGGGAGGCCGGATAGGACTTAGAAGTCACATGGGTCTTATAGGACCCATACGACTTATCGCGCCGTCCGCCGCCCGGAGGATTTCGTCGGCGACGGCGTCCGCCAGTCGGCCTTCGGTTCGCACGGTCAGGTGGGCGCACTCGCGGTACCACGGTTCGCGGACGCGCAGCACCTCTTCGACCTCCGCCCGGCCGCCCATCGTCAGCGCCGGCCGGCGGTCGGCGGTGCGCTCGTCGTCCTGCAAGCGCCGCCACAGCGTCTCGGCGTCGGCCGTCAGCCAGACGACGAAGCCGGACGCCCGCAGCAAGGCGCGGTTGGCCTCGCGCACCACCACGCCGCCGCCCGTGGAGACGACGCAGCGCCGCCGGCCGCACAGGTCCGCCAATACGGCCGCTTCCCTGTCGCGGAAGCCCGCCTCGCCCTCCTCCGCGAACACGTCGCGGATCGACTTGCCGAACCGCGCCTCCAGCACGTCGTCGGCGTCCACCCAGTCCCGGCCGAGCCGGGCCGCCAGCAGCCGGGCCACGGTGGTCTTGCCGCTGCCGCGGGGGCCGATGAGGAACACCGGAGACAAGGAGACAAGGAGACAAGGAGACAAGGAGACAGGGAGAACCGACTGGATTTCTTCATACGGCGACCGAGAGTCGCGCGGAGCCGGCGCACTCTCCTTATCTCCTTGTCTCCTTGTCTCCTTGTCTCCTTGTCTCCTTGTCACTCTTCCGTCTCCTCCTCCGGCCGGATCGTCACCGGCGACAGCGCCCGTTTGACCACCTTGCGCATCAGCTCCAGCGGGGCCGGCCGCCCGGTGAACAGCTGGAACTGCAAGGCCGCCTGGCGCACGAACAGCTCCACGCCGGTGACGACCGCGCAGCCGCGGTCCCGCGCTTCCTTGACCAGAAGCGTCGTTTCGGGAGTGTAAACGGTGTCAAAGACGGTGAGGCCGGGCTTCAGGAAGCTGGGGTGGACCGGCATTTCGTCGAGGTTGGGGTGCATCCCGACGGAGGTGCAGTTGACGAGGACGTCGCAGATGACGTTGTGCCGGGCGGCCCAATCGACGTTGCGGCAGCCGACCTCCTCGGCCAGCTTCAGGCCGCGCTCCGGCGTGCGGTTCGTGATGGTCACAAGGGCGCCGTCGTGGTGCAGGGCATGCGTCACGGCCCGCGCCACGCCGCCGGCGCCCAGCACCAGCACGGCCTTGTCGTGCAGCGGTGAATTGCCGAGGAACTCCATCGACCGGCCCTTCGGCGCCTCCACGACGCCGTGCGGGTGCGCCGGCGCCTCGGCCGCCTTCTCCCGGCCCAGGAAATGCGCCCGCAGCGCGTCCAGAACGCCCTGGTAGTCGGTGTTGTAGGCGTGCAGGCCGTCCGGGGCGCGCACCAGCGTGTTGGCGGCCTGCGTGTCGCTCACGGCGTCGTCCTGGTACTTCGAGGCCGCGGCCGCCGCCTCCTTGTGCGGGATCGTGACGCTGTAACCCTGCACCGGGACGTGCGTGAATTCCTTGAGGAACGTCGAAAAGTCGGCACGCGGCACGCGGAACGGCAGGTAGACGCAATTGAGGCCGGCCGCCCGGAACGCCTGGTTGTGGATCAGCGGGCTGAGGCTGTGGGCCACCGGATCGCCGATCACGCCGTAGACCTGCGTGTCGGCGTCGATCTTGTCGTAGTGATAGATCTGCTGCAGCTCCCCGAGCGACGGCATCCCGGGAGCGATGCCGCGCTCCTTGTTGAAAGCGGCGTAGGTGAACGGGGCGCCGTACTTGGCGCCGAGGATGCGGGTACAAAAGCCCGTGTCGCCCATGGCGATGGCCACGGTCGGTTTGCCCGGCTTGTCCATCAGGTCCAGCACGCGGAGGCTGTCGGTCGGCTGCTGGGCGCGCACGGCCAGCTTGACCACGTCAGCGTCCTGCTGGCACATGCGTTCATGGATTTGTTCGAGGTCGGCTGGCGTTTCGCGCATGTTGTGGTAGCTGACGATGCGGCGGACCTTGCCGAAGCGAGGCACGGCGTCGGCGACGTCGGTTTCGAGATCGACCCAGTCGAAGCCGCCGACCACGGCCTGGCGCAGCAACATGCGGCGGGCCTCTTCGGGGCCGCTCCAGCGTCCGCCGTCGGCCGGCCGGCGCACCGTGGCGATCATCGGACAGGGCTTGTCGGCCAGGAGGCGCTTGAAATCCGGGGCCTTGGCGAGGAAATCGAGGCGCAACTCGATCAGCTGGGCGCCGCGCTTGGCGGCCTCCTGGATCTCGGCCATGACCATCTTGTGACGGGTGCGGCCGATGACCACGCAAATCTGAGCCACGTCGATCATGCGCATCGCTCCAGACGGGAACGAAATCACTGTACCGCCCGGCGGGAAGAGTCGCAAGAGAGGGGATAGGCGTATAAATACGATCCGGTTAGCCGCGACGCGCAGCGGAGCGCTCCGCCCAAGCGCTCCGCTGCGCGTCGCGGCTAACCGGGAGGCCGCCGTCCACGCTACTTGGTCGGCTCCAGCACTTTGATCTTGATGTCCTTGAACAGAACCTCCATCGTGAAGCCGGCGTGCAGCTGCAACGCGATGACGCCGTCCTTGAGCGCCTTGGGGCTGTCGTCGGTGAGGTCGGTCGTCAGACGGTCGTTGATCGTGTAGGTGATGTGGTCGCCCTTGGCGACGACGACGCAATCGTTCCAGTCGCCGACCTTGATGTATTTCTTCAACTCGTCGCCGCTCAGGGACAGCTTCTCGTTGTGGCGCTTGGCGTCGGCGTCCCAGACCGTCTTCTCGCCGCGGTTGCTCATGGTGCCGCGTCCGCCGGCCACGCCAGCCTCATCGTAGATCGAGCCGTCGTAGCCGCCCTTGGCGTCGAAGTCGGCCTGGTAGCCGCCGACGCGATCCGTCTTTTCGTCGATGACCTTCGAGCGGAACTGCACGCCGGAGTTGCCGTCGGGCGTGGCGAACTTGTAGCTGAAATGCAGCTCGAAGTCGGCTGGCTGCAAGGCGGTGAGGATGAGGAAGGTTTGCTTGGAGCCGTCCTTGGTCTCATGGCCGCTGATGACGCCGTCTTTCACCGACCAGAAGCCGTCGAGTCCTTGCCAGTGGGTGAGGTCCTTGCCGTTGAAGAGCGAGACGAAGCCGTCGGCGTCGGGCTTGGGCAGGTCGGCCGGCTTGTCGGCGGCGCCGAGCGCCCCGGCGGCGAAGGCCAGCACGATGAGCGCAGTGCAATTCCCTTTCATGGTCGGTATGCTCCGGTTGTCGGGAGAGCGCCCCGCGAACGTTCCGCGGGGGATGACGATGATTGTATGGTTTAGCCGCGGTTCGCAGAACCGCGCTCCGCTGGAGCGCGGTTCTGCGAACCGCGGCTAAACGGGTTCACGCCTCCGCGACCACCGCATGCCCCTCCGTCGCCATTCGGCGCGGCAGGCGGAAGGCCAGGACGAAGGTGAGCGTCAGCAGGACGACGTTGCAGAGCAAGGCGGCGCCGAGGGCGCCGGCGTAGGCTTCCGGCTTGCCGTCAGGGCCGAGCGCGGCGGCGAAGACGCCGCCGATGAGCGCCACACCCATTGCGAACGCCACCTGCTGGAACGTGGCCAGCACGCCCGACGCCGAGCCGGCGTCGGCGGACGGGACGCCGCTCAGCGTGGCGGCGATCAGCGATGGGAACGCCAGTCCCTGACCCATGCCGTACAGCAGCAGCACCGGCATCAGCTCCATCACGCTCAGCGCCTGCCCCCGCACGCGGGTCAAGACGATGACGCCGACCAACGCGACCCCCATGAGGCCGGCGCCGAGCTGGATGATGCCGTTGCCGAGCCGCCGGCCCACCTTGACGGCGGCGCCGGACGAAACCAGATAACCGATCGCGAATGGCGCGAAAGCCAGGCTGGCTGCCGTGGGAGCTGCGCCAAGGCCGCGCTGGAGGAACAGCGTCACGGTCAGGAAGAACGCCGACAGGCCGCTGCAAAAAGCCAGGCTGGTGGCGACGCCGAAGGTGAAGGCGCGATTGCGGAACAGCCCCAACTCGACCAGCGGCGAGCCGCCCCCGGCCTGGACGCGCCGCTCGAACAGCACGAAACCGGCCAGGACCGGCAGGGCGGCCGCCAGGCAGACAAAGGCCCACCACGGCCAGCCGGCGTCCGGTCCCTCGACGAGGGGATAGACGAGCAGCATCAGCGCGACGGAAACGATGCCGACGCCGCCGAGGTCGAGCCGCCGGGCCGTGGGCGAGCGCGACTCGGGCGCGAACCGCCAGCCGGCCAGCAGGGTCAGCAGGCCGACCGGCAGATTGACGAGGAAGATGGGCCGCCAGCCGAGGCCGAACACGTTGGCCTGGACGAGCAGACCACCGAGGACGATGCCCGAAAAGGAGGCGGCGCCCTGGACGACGCCATAGGCGGCGAAGGCCTGTCCGCGTTCGTGGGGCGGGAACGTCACCTGAATGATGGACAGCACCTGCGGGAACATCATGGCCCCGGCAAGGCCCTGGAGGACGCGGGCGGCGATGAGCAGTTCCGGGCTGGGCGCCAGGCCGCACAGCACCGAGGCGAGCGTGAAGCCGGCGACGCCGATGAGAAAGACGCGCTTGCGACCGAAAATGTCGCCGAGCCGGCCGCCGGTGATGAGGCAGACGGCGTAAGCGAGTCCATAGGCGGCGATGACGAGCTGGACCTGGGCGAAGGTGGCGTGGAGGTCGGCCTGCATGGAGGGCAGGGCGAGGTTGATGATGAAGAAATCGAGGGTGCCGAGGAAGGCGGCGGTGAGGACGACGGCGAGGGTGAGCCAGCGGCGGATTCCCGGCGGGGCGGGGGGCGCGGCGAGCCGGGGGCGTAAGCCCCATAGGCATCAACTTACGCCTAACCTCGCTCGCCCCGGTTCGTTCAGTAGCTCGATGGTCCCCGGCTTTTTCTTACGCCGGTTGCGAGGACGAAGGCGATGCAATTCCTCCCCGATCCTGCGCAGCACGGCCTCCAACGCCGCGCGTTCGCCCAAGGCCTCGACCAACTCCGTGAGCAGCCGACGCAGCCGACGCACCTTGCGCGTCGCCGCCCGCCCGTCCAGCCACGGGCCCGCCGTCAGCAGCAACCAGTGTTGTACCAGCATCGCCACCAGCTTGGCCAGCACCTCGCACAGCACCCGGTCGCCCCGCCGCCCTCGCGACCGCGCCAGCCCGCCCCGGCCCTTCCACAGCTTGAACAACAACTCGATCTGCCAACGCGCCCGGTACAGCACCCAGGCCTCGTCGAACGTCAGTTCTCCTGCCGCCAGGTCGGTGATCAGCACCGTCCAGCCGCACAACTCGCGCTGGCGGGCGCTCACCGGCCGCCCCTTCTTGCGGGCCCGTTGGCCCAGCTTCCGCAGCCGCTTTTGCCGCACCGCCTCGGGGCAACGCACCGCCATCAGCCGGCACGTCAACGGCCTCTCCTGGCCCACGCGCACCCCCACGTCCACCGCGTCCTCGACCTGCCGTTGCAGGAACGCCGCGATCGACTCGGCCGGCCGGTCGCCTTCCCGCAGCGTCACGCCGCTGGGCAGCCGGCTGACCCAATGCACCCCGGCCCGGCTGTCCCGGGCCGCCATGTCCAGGTCGAAGAAGCCCAAATCCTTCAGCCGCAGCGAGCCGGCCGGCAACGGCGCCGCCTCTTGACCCGCCGCCACGTCCGGCTGCTTGCCCGGCTGGAAGGCCAGGTCGGTCACGGCCCCGTCCGTAAGGTCCATGCGCACGTACATCTTCAGGGCCGCTTGGTCGCGGCCCTCCGCGTCGTTGCCGCCGCAGCCGGGGTAGGCCTCCGCCAGGCAGGCCGGCAAGGCCACCACCGTGCAGTCCTCCACCGACACGCGGCGGAAGCGTCGCAGCAACGGGATGGCCGCCGCCGTCGTCTCCAGCAGCACGCCGACCGCTTCCGCGGCCAAGCGCTTAAGGCACTCGGCCGCCTCCGGGACGAACCAGGCGTCCAGCCCCTGCGGCGTGATGGCCGCCCCCAGCCGCGCCGCCTCGTCGGTCAGGTCCTCCAGGGTAGCGTCGGGTTGACGCATCCAGCCGAACACGAGCGTCTGCACCCATTGCGCCCCGCTGAGGCGGCGGCGGCGTTGCACCAGGCCCACGGCTTGGGCCGCCGCCTCGGCCTTGGCGAACAAAAGGCTTTGCAAAGCGGCCGCACACAGCGTTACAGTACGGATCATGGAGGGGACTCCTTCCCGTTGGCACGGTGTTATGGTCAACCCCATGCTAACAAAGGAGTTCCCTCCGCTTTACCCTTAGAGCCTATCCCAAAACCCGGTCGGAGGGTATAATATGAGTAGCCACTTATCTACCGAACTGGAGCAGAGTCATGGCCGCTTCTCGTGAAACGGTTGTCGATACTTTCCGTATCCCGGACGCCCTCTGGGAACGCATCGAACCCCTGTTGCCCAAGGTGCGCCGCTCCCGCAAGGGGGGACGGCCGCCTTTGCCCCAACGCCAGGTGTTGGATGGCATTTTCTACGTCCTGCGTACCGGCGGCCACTGGAAGGCCGCCCCGCCCGAGTTCGGCTCCGGCAGCAGTCTGCACCGCTACTTCCAACGCTGGCAAAAGCGGGGGCTGTTCCGCCAGCTGTGGCAAAAGGCCTTGCACGAGTACGACGACAAGGTCGGCATCGACTGGGAATGGCAGAGCCTGGACGGGACCATGACCAAGGCCCCGCTCGGGGGGAAAAAAGACGGGCAAGAACCCCACCGATCGGGCCAAAAAGGGCACGAAGCGTTCGCTGCTGACGGACGGCCGCGGCGTGCCGCTGGGCCTGGAGGTGGCCGGGGCCAACCGGGCCGACATGAAACTGGTCGAAGCCACCCTGGACAGCATCCCGATCGAGCGACCCGAGCCCACGCCGGAGAAGCCACAGCACTTTCTGGGGGACAAGGGGTATGACTACCCCTCGGTGCGGGAGCTGGTGGCCCGCTGGGGTTACACAGCCCACATCCCGGTCAAGAAGCGCCGGGGGGCCAAGGCGGAGCCGAGGGAGAAGATCCCCGGGTATCGGGCGCGGCGCTGGGTGGTGGAGCGGACGCATAGTTGGATGAACCGCTTCCGACGACTGTTGATCCGCTGGGAGAAAAAAGTCCCCAATTACAAAGCCTTCCTCCACTTCGCCTGCGCCTGGATCACCTGGAGGGCGGCAGGGGTTTTGGGATAGGCTCTAAGTTGATGCCTATGGGGCGTAAGCCCCCGGAGGTTGCAGGCACGGACAAAGACGCAGACCGGGCGGTCCCATTCGGCATTATTCTTCCACCTCTTCATCGAACCGGGGCGGGGCGACGCATCCTTGGGCGAGGAGCGGGAAATACCTTACCCGTAGCCGCATTCGCCAGAATGCGGGTGAATGGCTGTCGGCCCGCATTCTGGCGAATGCGGCTACGGGGATCATTCCCGCTGCCGCCCGCCTTACGAAGCAAGGCGCGTTCCGCAGGAGACGTTCTGCGACGTCCCCCTCATAAAAGTGTAGTGCGCAAGACGTTTGCAGGACAAGTGCGACCGGGCCGGCGGTCGGCAGCGGAGGAGCCGCTTGCTCCGCTGCGCTGCGTGCGCGGCTCGGACGCAGCGAAATCAGGTCGCTCGAGTCTGCACTAAAGGGCCTGCCGGATCACGTCGCCCCGGCTGATCGGCTGAGGGCGGCCCAGGGCGTCGGGGACTTCGACGTTGGGAGCGTAACCCAGGCAGTGGAAGATGGTGGCCGTCAGGTCTTCCGGCTGAACTCTGCCTTCCTTGGGCAACCCCCCGATTTTGTCCGAAGCGCCGACGGCTTGTCCCCCGCGAACGCCTCCGCCCGCCAGTGCGACCGAATAAACGTGCCCCCAGTGGCCCCGGCCGCCGTTGCTGATCTTCGGGGTGCGGCCGAATTCCGCCAGGCACACGACCAGCGTCTCATCCAGCATTCCCCGGGCCGACAGATCCTCCAGCAGGGCCGAATAGGCCAGATCGAACGGCGGAACCAGCACCGTCTTCAGGCGCTCGCTCTCCTTGACGTGGCTGTCCCAGCAGGGGTTGTCGGACGGCTCGTCGGGGCCGCGATACCAGTTGACCTGTACCAGCGTCACGCCGGCCTCGACGAGCCGGCGGGCCAAAAGGACGCTGCGCCCGAACGGACTGTGTCCATAGCGTTCGCGCACGGAGGCCGGCTCCTGATCGAGTTGGAACGCCTTGCGCGACTCGGCGGCGCAGCAGGTCGAAGGCTTCCCGGGTCCGCTTGTCGAAGTGGTCGAGCAGTCCGCTTCCCTCCACGGAGTCGAGGCGTCCGTCGAGTTGTTGCAGCAGGGAACAACGGCCCTCCAGGCGAGTGGGCGGCACGTCGGCCGGCAGCGCGAAGTCGTCGATGCGAAGGGACGGGGCGGCGGGGTTGAACGTGAACAGCCAGGGATCGGCGTTGCGGCCCAGGAAGCCGGCGGTTTGGCCCGGCCAGACGCTGCCGTCGGTGTTGAAGATGCGGTTGGGCAAGGTGACGGACGGCCGCAGCACGCCGCTCCCCATGCGCAGCTTGTTGACGACGGCGCCCAGGCTGGGGTGGTCATTGGGCGGGCCGGGGTTGGCGTTCTCGAAGTTCTTCGGCTGATGCGGATGGCCGGTCAGCATGTAGTAGCCGCTGGACGAGTGGGCGTTGTCGTCGCTGGACATGGCCCGCAGGACGCAGATCTTGTCGGCCTGCCGGGCGGTGCGCGGCATCAGCTCGCCGAATTGCAAGCCCGGCACGTTGGTGGCGATGGGTTTGAAGTCCCCGCGGACCTCCGCGGGCGCATCCGGTTTGGGGTCCCAGGTCGAATGCTGCGGCGGGCCGCCCATGAGGAACAGGACGATGCAGGACTTCGCGCGGGCCGGCGTCGCTTCCCGCGCGGCAGGCCCGCTGGCGGCTTGCTCTTGCCGACGCCGCAGCAGCTGGGGCATCGACAACCCGAACACGCCCAGGCTGCCGAGTCGCAGCACCTCGCGCCGGGTCAATCCGTCGCACAGCCTGGCTCCGCCTCGGTATACGTTCAGCATGTCCCCCCCCTGTCGCGGCTGGTTTTCTTCCGGTGGACATTTCCTGAAAATCGGCTTGGGCGGCCACAAGCCGATTCTATCCCATTGGAGGACGGCTGCAACGAGTTTATCCCTGAGGCGCACCCGTAGGGTGCGCCGTCTTCGCCGGCGCGGCGCTTGACTCCGTGCGCCCGCCTTAGACAATAGCTGCTGATTTCGGCCTCCCGTCATCGCGCCGCGTCGGCGGCGCGTCGCTCAGTTCCGTTCTCGAAAAAGGAGACGCCCCATGCGTCGCACGCTGCTGCCTCTGCTGGCCGCCGCGGTCCTGGTCGGCCCCGCGGCCGCGGACCCCGCGCCCGACGACGCCGCGATCGCCGTAATCAACAAGGCGATCAAGGCTCACGGCGGGGAGGAAGCCCTGACCAAGTACAAGGCCGTCCAGGCCAGCAGCAAGGGCAAGATCACCTTGCCCGGAGTGGGCGAGGTGGATTTCACGCAGGAAGTCGCCACCATGCTCCCCGACAAAGTAAAGGAGACGATGCACCTGGACATCGACGGCAAGCAGATCACCATCGTGACGCTCATGAACGGCGACGTGGTTTCCATCGAAGCCGCCGGCAAGGACGTTCCGATTACCGATGAGATCAAGATGGCCCTGAAGGAAGCCCAGTACCTGATGAAGGTGGTCAAGTTCGTGCCGTTGCTGAAGGACAAGAGCTATGAGCTGTCCCTGATAGGGGAGGACAAGGTTGAGGGCAAGCCGGTCGTGGGCGTTCTGGTCAAGTCCAAGGACCACAAGGACGTCAGCCTGTTTTTCGACAAGGAAACCGGCTTGCTCGCCAAGCTGGAGCACCGCACGGCGGAGCGGACGACCGGCAAGGAAGTCACCGAGGAGCGAATCGTCGTGAGTTACGGCGACAAGGGCAAGGAGGGCATTCCCCTGCCCAAGGAAGTGCTTATCAAGCACGACGGGGAGACGTTCATGAAGGCCGAGGTGGTGGAGGCGAGCGTCTTGGAGAGCCTGGACGACAGCACGTTCAAGAAATGAGGGCCGGGTCGGCGCGGCGGAATGCTCTGTCGAAACCCGGTAGCGCCGAGGCGAGCGGGGGGCGTAAGCCCCCTGATTCTTCACGCAGTCGCCGACAGGATGCGGAATCAGGGGGCTTACGCCCCATAGGCATCAACTTACGCCTAACCTCGCTCGCCCCGGTTCGTTCAGTAGCTCGATGGTCCCCGGCTTTTTCTTACGCCGGTTGCGAGGACGAAGGCGATGCAATTCCTCCCCGATCCTGCGCAGCACGGCCTCCAACGCCGCGCGTTCGCCCAAGGCCTCGACCAACTCCGTGAGCAGCCGACGCAGCCGACGCACCTTGCGCGTCGCCGCCCGCCCGTCCAGCCACGGGCCCGCCGTCAGCAGCAACCAGTGTTGTACCAGCATCGCCACCAGCTTGGCCAGCACCTCGCACAGCACCCGGTCGCCCCGCCGCCCTCGCGACCGCGCCAGCCCGCCCCGGCCCTTCCACAGCTTGAACAACAACTCGATCTGCCAACGCGCCCGGTACAGCACCCAGGCCTCGTCGAACGTCAGTTCTCCTGCCGCCAGGTCGGTGATCAGCACCGTCCAGCCGCACAACTCGCGCTGGCGGGTGCCTCACCGGCCGCCCCTTCTTGCGGGCCCGTTGGCCCAGCTTCCGCAGCCGCTTTTGCCGCACCGCCTCGGGGCAACGCACCGCCATCAGCCGGCACGTCAACGGCCTCTCCTGGCCCACGCGCACCCCCACGTCCACCGCGTCCTCGACCTGCCGTTGCAGGAACGCCGCGATCGACTCGGCCGGCCGGTCGCCTTCCCGCAGCGTCACGCCGCTGGGCAGCCGGCTGACCCAATGCACCCCGGCCCGGCTGTCCCGGGCCGCCATGTCCAGGTCGAAGAAGCCCAAATCCTTCAGCCGCAGCGAGCCGGCCGGCAACGGCGCCGCCTCTTGACCCGCCGCCACGTCCGGCTGCTTGCCCGGCTGGAAGGCCAGGTCGGTCACGGCCCCGTCCGTAAGGTCCATGCGCACGTACATCTTCAGGGCCGCTTGGTCGCGGCCCTCCGCGTCGTTGCCGCCGCAGCCGGGGTAGGCCTCCGCCAGGCAGGCCGGCAAGGCCACCACCGTGCAGTCCTCCACCGACACGCGGCGGAAGCGTCGCAGCAACGGGATGGCCGCCGCCGTCGTCTCCAGCAGCACGCCGACCGCTTCCGCGGCCAAGCGCTTCAGGCACTCGGCCGCCTCCGGGACGAACCAGGCGTCCAGCCCCTGCGGCGTGATGGCCGCCCCCAGCCGCGCCGCCTCGTCGGTCAGGTCCTCCAGGGTAGCGTCGGGTTGACGCATCCAGCCGAACACGAGCGTCTGCACCCATTGCGCCCCGCTGAGGCGGCGGCGGCGTTGCACCAGGCCCACGGCTTGGGCCGCCGCCTCGGCCTTGGCGAACAAAAGGCTTTGCAAAGCGGCCGCACACAGCGTTACAGTACGGATCATGGAGGGGACTCCTTCCCGTTGGCACGGTGTTATGGTCAACCCCATGCTAACAAAGGAGTTCCCTCCGCTTTACCCTAAGTTGATGCCTATGGGGCTTACGCCCCCCGCTCGCCAGGTTTTCGACAGAGCAACCTTCTGTCAGAGGCCCCTCCCGGATTTGAACCGGGGAATGACGGATTTGCAATCCGTTGCCTTTCCGCTTGGCGAAGGGGCCGGGCACGTCAGAAAGCGCCTGATTCCGGGCACTATTCTAACGCGGGATGAACAGTCGTCCTCGCACGATACAACGAATTGAGACCTGTTTTGACAGCCGGGGTCTTGTCCGGGCGTAAGGGAGGTATCGGCCCCACGCCAGGCCGCCCTTGAACGAAATAGCCCTGCCCTGACTTCCCGCTCTTCCCCCACCAGACGCGCCGCTGGACCAAGAGAATTCGCAAGAAAACCCACTGCTTCGGGCCGTGGAACGACCCCGATGGGGCGCTGCGGAAGGGGGGTGGCAAACAAGAACCCAAGGCGGCGCCCTGAACCCGAGAATCCGTTCGGCCGCCGGAGGTTCCACTCGCCCTCCGGCGGCTGCTTCCTCCCAAGTGCAAAGGCGGCCCGGACTCTCCTTGCCATGCGCACCATAGCTCAAGGCCGACCCGTCAGACTTGCCGGCGCTCGTTTCACTCTACAGGGGCCGCCGCGCGTCGTCCGTCCAGCACCTCGCGAATCTTCCGCGCCAGCACGCCCGGCGTGAACGGCTTTTGCAAAAAGGCCGTGCCGGCTTCCAGCGCGCCGTGGCGGACGACGGCGTCGTCCGTGTAACCCGACAGATAAAGCACCCGCATCCGCGGATGCACGGGGGCCAGCGACTCGGCCAGCTGCCGGCCGCTCATTTTGGGCATGACCACGTCGGTCACCAGCAGGTCAATCGGCCCCGTGTGCGTCTGGCCGATCTGCAGCGCTTCGTCCCCGTCTTGCGCCGCCAGCACCGTGTAGCCGGAGGATTCCAGGACAATGCCGGCGATGCGCCGGATCGCCTCGTCGTCGTCCGCCAGCAACACAGTCTCTTCACCCCGGGGCGCGGCGGCCGGGCCTGTCAACGACGCCAGCGGGCGAGTCGCGTCCACCGCCCGAGGCAGGTAAACCTTGAACGACGTGCCCGCGCCCGGCTCGCTGTAAACCGCGACGTGGCCGCCGCTCTGCTGGACGACGCCGTAAACGGTGGCCAGCCCCAGTCCGGTGCCTTTGCCGACCTCCTTGGTCGTGAAGAACGGCTCGAAGATGCGGGCCAGGGTCGCCGCGTCCATGCCGCAGCCCGTGTCGCTCACGGCCAGCAGCACGTAAGGGCCCGGCCGAACTCCCTGATGGCTCTCCGCGTAGGACGAGTCCAACTCCACGTTCCGGGTTTCGACGGTAAGCCGTCCGCCGGTGGGCATGGCGTCGCGGGCGTTGACGACCAGGTTCATCACCACCTGCTCGATCTGGCCCGGGTCGGCCTTGACCCGGCCCAGGTCGGGGGCCAGCGCGGTCGCCAGGTCGATGTCCTCGCCGATCATTCGGCGGAGCATCTTTTCCAACTCCGCGATGAGGGAATTGAGGTCCAGGGTCACGGGCTGAAGCACCTGCTTGCGACTGAAGGCGAGCAGCTGACGGGTCAGCGTGGCGGCCCGTTCGCCCGCCTTCTTGATCTCGTGGACGAGTTCCCGCTGCGGTCCTTCGGGCTGACTTCCGCTCAGCAGCATCTCGCTGTAGCCGATAATGACGGTCAGAAGGTTGTTGAAGTCGTGGGCCACGCCGCCCGCCAGCATCCCAATCCCCTCCATGCGCTGCGCCTGGGCGAGTTGGGCCTCCAGCTTCTTCTTTTCCGTGACGTCGGTGTCGATAATCAGCTTGGCGTCGGGTTCGCCGAGGTCGTCGCGCACCAGGGTCCAGCGACTTTCGACCGTGACGTCCCTTCCGGCCCTGGTGACGTTCGACAGCTCGCCGGCCCATTCGCCCCTCTCGAGCACCGCCCGCTCCGCTTCGCCCCGCCCCGCCGCGCGGCCCTCGCCGTGAAGGGCCGCGACGGAGCTGCCGACGGCTTGCGCGGCGGTCCAGCCGTACAGGCGCTCGGCGCCGTGGTTCCAGTAGCGCACGCGGCCGTCCAGGCCCAGGACGAGGATCGCGTCGGCGGCCTTGTCGAGCAGGGCGGCCTGTTCTTGGATTTGACGTTCCGCCCGCTTTCGCTCGGTGATGTCGCGCACCACCATGGTGTAGAATTTGCTGCCGGCGACCTCGAACTTCGAGACCGACGCCTCCAGCGGGAACTCTTCCCCGTCGCCGCGCACCCCGCGGTCCCCCCAGCGGGCCAGGTGCGAAAGGGTGTCTTCGGGGCCGCGCGGCTTTTCGCCCTCCCCGGCGCGCGGCGGAGCATACTCCCTCGGGATGAACCGGCTGACCGGCTGACCGAGGGCCAGGGCGGCGGGGCAGCCGAACATCCGCTCGGCCGCCGGGTTGAATAGGGTGATCCGCCGGGAGGCGTCCGCGATGAGGATGGCGTCCTTGGCGGAGTCGATGACCGCCGCGAGCCGGCCCTCGGACTCGGCCAGCCGGCGCTCGGTGCGGACCTGCTTGAGCACCCGCTGGACCGCCTCCGGCAGGTAGTCGAGATACTCGACCGACTTGGTCACGAAGTCGCGCACCCCCGCGCAGGGCCTTGATGACCGTGGCCTCGTCGCTGAAGCCGGTTACAAGGATTACGGGCAGGTCGTAGCCGGCGGCGCGCGCCTGCGCGTGGAAGTCGAGGCCGTCGTCCTTGCCGGGCAGGCGGTAGTCCAGCAGAATCAAGTCCACGTCGCCCCGGCGAACGCACTGCAGCGCCTCCGCGGCCGTGCCGGCCACGAGGACGCCGTAGCCCGCCGCCTCAAGGCTCTGCTTCTCCAGTTCCGCGATGCCGGGGTCGTCCTCGACGACCAGAACTGTCGGGACCTTCTGGGCGGTCATCCCTTTTCTCCTACACCTGGGAGTCTTCGCGTGGGACCTGGACGATAGAGAGGAACAACCCGAGGCGCTTCATGGCCTCGGCGAACCGCTCGTATTCCACCGGCTTGGTGACGTAGCTGCTGCAGCCCAGGTCGTAGCAGTGCTGCACCTCCCGGGGGTCGTCGGTGGTCGTCAGCATGATCACGGGCAGCCGAGCGGTTCGGGGATCCTCCTTGAGCCGCCGCAGGACTTCGACGCCGTCCACCCGCGGCATCTTGATGTCCAGCAGCAGCAGGAGCGGCCCGTTGGCGACGCGGCCCGCGTGGGCGCCCTCGCAGCGGATGTAATCCAGCGCCTCCTGGCCGTCCGTGACGTGGACGATTTCGTTCACGATCCCCGCCTCTTCCAGGTTGCCCCGGACCAGAAAGGCGTGGCCCTCATCGTCCTCCGCCAGGAGAATGACCAGTTCCTTCGTCGTCATTTCCTTGCCCTCCCTTTCACGCCGAGACCAGCGCCCCACCCGCGGGGTTTCCTTGGGGCTGGTCCTTCGCCGGCCGCGCCGGCAGGGCCACGAAGAAGGTGCTTCCCTCGCCCACGCGGGACTCGACCCAGACCCGGCCGCCGTGCCGCTCGACGACGCGGCGCACGATGGCCAGGCCCATCCCCTCGCCCGACGCCACGCCGGGATGCACCCGCTGGAACACCTGAAAGGCCTTTTCCTGGTAGGCCTCGGGGATGCCCAGGCCGTTGTCCTTAACGTAGCAGGTGACGAAGTCCTGCGGCGTTCCAGGGGCGGCGTTCTGGAATCCCACCTCGATCCTCCCTGGCCGCTTGGGGTCCAGGTACTTCAGCGCGTTGCCGATCAGGTTGGCGAAGACCTGCTCCAGCGCGGCCGGATCGCCCTGAATCGGCGGCAGGTCGCCGACCACCACGGCCGCTTTTCGCTCGGCGACTTCCCCCTGCATTGAGTCCAGGACCCGTACCACCAGGCGGCCCACGTCCACGAACTGCCACTGGTACTTCACCCGCCCCGCCCGCGACAATCGCAGCAAGGCGTCGATGATGTTGCTCAGCCGCAGCACCGCCGACTGAATGAATCCCAGCGCCTTGGTCATGGCGCCGTCCAGCAGCGCCGAACCGCGCTGGCGCACCGCCGTGGGTACGTTCTCATCCGCCAGGAGGGCGCGAAGGGCCTGGCAGCCTTTCCCCAACTCCTTGCTGAAGCCCTGGAGGTTGACCAGCGGCGATCGCAGGTCGTGCGAGACGCTGTACACGAACATCTCGTTTTCCTGGTTCTTGGCCGTCAGGTCGCGATTGGCCTCGACGAGCGCCGCCGTGCGCTCGCGGACGCGCTCTTCCAGTTCTTCGTTGAGGCGGCGGACCTGCTCTTCCGCCCGCTTGCGCTCGCTGATGTCGTGCAGCACTACCACCCCGCCCCGGAGATGGCCCTGCTCGTCCCGCAGGGGCGCGCCCGTCAAGACCGCCCACACGCCCTCGGACTCTTTCGGGTTGCGTAGGAACATCTCGACGTTGTCGCATTCCACCCCCCGGATCGCCCGCGCCAACGGCAGATCCTCGGAAGGGAAGGGCGTCTCGGCGTCGGGCAAGAAGCAGCCGTAGGTCTTGGACCACTCCGCCGGCCCCGTGCGGGTCGGGCCGACGCCGATGATGCGCTCGGCGGCCGGGTTCCAGAGCAGGAACTCACCCTTCTCGTCGGCGACGACGACGCCGTCGCCCATGCCGTCGAGGACGGAGCGCAGGACTTGCGTCTGCTTCCGCATGGCGTCCTGGGAGCGCGCCAGATCGCCGGCCATGTCGCGAAAGGCGTGGTCCAACCGGGCGATCTCGTCCGCGCCGGAGACCGGCCGGGTCAGTTCCTTGCCCCGGGCCAGGCGCCGGGCGTTCTCCGTCAGCGTGGCCAGGCGGCCGCTGATGCCGCGGCTGAAGACCAAGGCCGTGACGACGGTGACGAGGACGGCCAGCGCCGCCCCGGCCGCCAGGAGCCAGTTGAGTACGCGCTGGGAATTGTCGAGGGCCAGGCGGCGTTCCTCGTCCAGTCGCCCCTCCTCTGTCAGAAAGCCGTCCACTTCCCCACGCAACTCGTCCATCCAGGCCATGCCCTGCAACGTTTTGATCCGGGCCACGGCTTCGTCCCTGGCGCCGGCCCGCGCCAGGTCGAGGATCCCGGTGTGCCAGGCGAGGAAGGCTTGGGCCTTGGCCGCGATGCGTCCGGCCCGCAGCTCTTGCCCGGGGTTGTCCCTAACGAGGTCCTGCAAGCGTTGCAGGTCTCCCGGCGCGTCCCGCGCGGCGTTCTCGTAGGACGCGGCGAAGGCGGGGTCTTCCGTGACGACGAAGCCGCGCTCGGCGGTTTCGGCGATCGCCAGCTTCGTGAAGACGCCCTGTCCCTGGCGGAGGACCTCCTTGCTGTGAAGGGACCAGGCCTCGGCGTCGGTATTTCTCCATTGGAGGTCGGCAATTAGGCCAATAAGAGTCAGTTGGAACAGCAGCGGGACGGAGACGAGGATCAGGCCCTTTTTGAAGATCGTGAGACTGCCGGGCATGCGTCGATCCTCGGGGACGGCGTGGCCGCGTTCGCGGGCTGTCCAAGCGGTGCGACAAACGGGGGAGAGAATTGGAAGGCGCACGCGGCGCGCCGACCGATCCGGTCCCAGGGGCTTTTTCCGGGCGGGAAGGAACGAAACACCGGAGCCGCTCCTGGCGGCCGCATTAGCCCAGACGTTTCGTGTGGCCTCAAATGACGCCGAGAAGGCTACTACCAGAGTACTCTACGCCGCAGGCCGTGGCCGTGCAAGCACCGTGGGGAGAAGCCAGTGGGCCGTCAACGTCGAAGCAGTCCCGACAATCGATAAGTTCACTCTCCTATACTTCCAGACTGCCGCGGTTTTTGCGAGGCCGGCCCCGCCGCCGACTCGCCGCGCGCGAAGACGACGCCGGCGTGTCCGTGCTTGAATGCAGTGGAAGGACTGGCTGGCACCCGAGGGAATGCAGGGGACGCCAACCACGCTGCAAGCGCCCGTCGCTCTGGAGCGGGCGTCATGACACCCGCAAGCCCGGCTTTCCGGGGTCTTCCGGGGGTTCCTGCGTGAAACGGTCAAGACGCGAAAACCCCTGGAATTCCAGGGGTTTTCCGTTGCCTTTCCGCTTGGCGAAGGGGCCGGCTTACCGAGGGCGTCCCTTGTATGGGCCGCGCGGAGAAGACCTCTTGAGCCGCCGAAAGACGATGTTCGCCCTCCGCATTGCCGTTCGATCCGAGACTCCTGCCGTTGACGAAGAACTACCGGAACCCGCCCGCCACGTGGAGCGTCTCGCCGGTGATCCAGCCGGCGTCGCCTGACGCCAGGAAGACGACGGCCGGCGCGATGTCCTGCGGCTGGCCGATCCGGCCGAGCGGCGTTTGCGCTTCGACCTGCTTGCGGAACTCGCTGTCGGCGATCCCGGCCGCATGGACGCCTTCGGTCTCGACCATGCCGGGGTTGATCGCGTTGACGCGGATGTTGCGCGGCCCCAGCTCCTTGGCGAGCGACCGGGTCACCGCATCGACGGCGGCCTTGGTCGCGCTGTAGACGGAGGTGGTCGGCGGGGCCGCCGTGGCGGCCACCGAGCTGATGTTGACGATGCTGCCGCCGGCGGGGCCGAAGTGCTTGACCGCCTCCTGCGACGCGAGGAGGAGGCCCAGCACGTTGAGGTCGAACATCCGGTGGAAGTGTTCGGGCGTCACAGCTTCGAGCGGCGCGAACTCGTAGACGCCGGCGTTGTTGACGAGGACGTCGAGCCGGCCGAACGCCTTCTTCGCCTCGGCGAACAGGCGTTGAATGTCGGCCTGCTTCGCCACGTCGGCCTGGACGGCGATCGCCTTGCCGCCCTTGCCGGCGATCTCGGCCACGACGCGGTCGGCCCCCGCCTTGCTGGAGGCGTAGTTGACGACCACGGCCGCCCCCTCGTCGGCCAGGTGCCTGGCGATGGAGGCGCCGATGCCCTTGGACGCGCCGGTGACGACGGCGACCTTGCCCGTGAGTCTTTGAGACATTGCCTTGCTCCCGTGAATGGATCGGCCGCCGCTGCGGCCCATTTTGTACTGCACGGTAAATAATATCGGCCTCGACAGGGCGGGTCAAGAGGTGTATTGTATCGGCAGGTACAAAAAGGAGGAGGGTCGCCGTGCCGAGGGGTCGTCCCCGCGAATTCGACGCCGATCAGGCCCTGGACCGTGCGCTGAAAGTGTTCTGGCGCAAGGGCTACGAGGGCGCGTCCCTGCTGGACCTGACCCGGGCCATGCGCATCAACCGCCCCAGCCTGTACGCCGCCTTCGGCAACAAGGAAGCCCTGTTCCGCAAGGTGATCGAGCGCTACGTCGAGGGGCCGGCGGGCTACGTGCGCGAGGCGCTCGACGAGCCGACGGCCCGCGCCGTCGCCGAACGGCTGCTGGGCGGGGCCGTCGAGCTGCTGACCGATCCGCGGAACCCGCGGGGTTGTCTCATGGTGCAGGGGGCGCTCGCGTGCGGCGAGGCGGCGGAATCCGTGCGCCGGGAACTGGTTTCGCGCCGCGCGGCAGGCGAGGCCGCGGTGCGCCAGCGCTTCCAGCGCGCCCTGGCGGAAGGCGATCTGCCGGCCGATGTGGACCCCGGCGATCTCGCTGGCTACGTGGTGACGCTCATTCGGGGCATGGCGGTCCAGGCGGCGGGCGGCGCGAGCCGCGAGGAGCTGCGACGGGTCGCGGAGCTGGCCTTGCGCCCTGGCCGGACTGACAAAATGCCATTACCATAACGTTTCCCGGCGATCAGTCCGATACCGTATCGGGTATGGATCTAGTTCCACATACTCACGCCATCAGTTCGGCGATTCAAATGCGCCGCTGGCCGAGCTGTCAGAAGCGATCTTTTTCCACGATCGGCCTGAAGGCTAACGAACTCAGAGCGCCGAACGTTCGGCGCTCGATTTCGCGACACTATCGAGGTCGAACCCCCCTACTGAAACACACGTCCCTCCATTCCATTTATCTTTCAAGCGGGTCATTGAAATCGGGTCGCAGGAGCCCACTCGTCAGAGTAGAATCGAAGCGCTGGCAAGTCACGTTCCGACGCCGCCGATGAGGATCGAGCGATGACACCCCACGCCCTACCGCCCGACGTGCCGGCGACCACCGACGTGCCGCTGCTTGCGGGCCGCTACCAGCTGCTCGACAAGCTGGGCGAGGGCGGCATGGGCGCCGTCTTCCGCGCCCGCGACGGCAAGCTCGACCGACACGTCGCCGTCAAGATCCTACCCGTGGGCAAGCTGCACGACGCCGAGGCCGTCGCCCGCTTCCAGCGCGAGGCCCGGGCGCTGGCCCGACTCTGCCACCCCGGCATCATCCAGGCCTACGACAGCGGCGAGGACGGCGACAAGCATTTTCTCGTTATGGAGCTGGTCGAGGGCGCACCCTCTCTGCCGAGCTGGCCGAACGCGGCCGCATTTCCCCCAGCCGCGCCGCGGACTACGCCCACCAGGCGGCGCTGGCGCTTCAGCACGCCCATCAGCACGGCCTTGTCCACCGCGACGTCAAGCCGTCCAACCTGCTGCTCACGCCTGATGGGTGCGTCAAGCTGCTCGACCTGGGGCTGGCCCGCTTCCTCCAGGACCAGATCGGCGACGGCACGCTGACCCGCGAAGGATCGGGCATGGGCACGCCCGACTACGCGGCGCCGGAGCAGTTCCGGGACGCCCACCGAGCCGATCCGCGCAGCGACGTGTACTCGCTGGGCTGCACGCTGTACCACCTGATCGCGGGACGGGAGCCGTTCCCCGGCTCGTCCCTTTCGGAGAAGCTTCAGGCGCACGAAACGAAGGAGCCAACGCCGCTGGATGAGTTGTCCCCGGACATGGCGGCGGGCGTGGCGCTGGTGGTCCAGAGGATGACAGCGAAGCGACCCGCCGACCGGTTTCAGAGCATGGCCGAGGTCGCCCAGGCCCTGGCGCCGCACGTCGCCGCCTCGTCGCCGTCGTTCCAGGCCCTTCGCAACACCTCGACCTGGGAGGGCGGACAGCTCGGGACCATGACGGCGGTGCCGCGACGGCGCCGTGTTCCGCCCTGGCTCGTGATCGGGGGCGCCGTCCTCTCGCTGTTGGCCGTCGCTCTAATCGGATTCGCCGTCGGCTGGTTGCACCCAAACGCGCAGCAGACGGCGCAGCACCGCGACGCATCCCCAGGCGGCACGGAGACGGGGACAGCGCCGGCGGCGGACGCCAGCAAGTCAAAACCGTCCGACGAGCCGAAAAAGGAAGAGGCGACCGAAGCCGCCCGACGAGCCGAACGTGCTGACCGTGTCGCAGAAGTCGGAGGACGGCGGCAAGTACCGTACCATCGGCGAAGCGCTCGACGCCGTCGCCGCGGGACAGACGATCCGGGTCGTGGATGCTGCCACCTATCGAGAACGGGTGCTGTTGAACCGACCCAGCGCCCACGCCGGGGTCGCCCTGGAAGCGACGCAGGGGGCGACCCTGGAAATTACCGCCGATGGGGCCGCGTTCGAGGTCAGCGGCGTGAGCGGCGTCACGATCCGCGGCTTTCTCGTGCGGGCCTCGGGGACGAAGTTGTGCTGCCTCGTCTACGTCCATGAACACGGCACGGAGGTGCTGCTCGAGCGCCTCGACATGGGGCCGGGGCCGGAAGGCGGCGTATATAACGGCGTGGAGGTCCAGGACGTCGAGGAGGACAGCCGCACGGGCCGGCCGTCTGTCACGGTGCGCGATTGCGTGTTCCGCAAGGCACAGGTCGGCATAAACGTAATCGGCATCCAGGGCGATTACAGCCGGGCTACTCCGGTGCGGGGTCTGGCGGCGCGCAACAACGAGTTCCTCGACTGCTCGTGGGGCGTGACCCTCAAGGGATCTCTGCAACACGTGCAGGTCGTCGGCAACCGCTTCCGAGGCTGCCTGCGAGCCGCATGCCAGCTCGAACAGCTGCTTCCTGAAACCAACGACGTCCTCGTCGCCAACAACACGGCTCTGGAGTGCAACAACGCCCTCCGCGTCTGGGATGCGAAGATCCGCACGAGCGGAGTCCACTACCAGAACAACCTGTCACTGGGCTCCCCGTACCCGGATGCGGTCTTCTTCGACAGCGACGGCAGCCCCCTGAATGCGAAAGGGTTCGGCGACGGCACGGCCCTCCCCGAGCGCTGGAACTTCCGGAACAACTGGCGCGAGACCAAACGACCCACCAAGTCCCCCGCCGAGCCGGACGGCTGGATTCCCCCTGGCAAGGATGATGTGCTGTCGGACGAGATCGACGGCGTCAACCGCGACCCGAAGTCGCCCGATTTCCTGCGTCCCCGACCAGGATTCCCCGCTGGCCGCCGACGGCGCCGGCAACGAGGACCCTTCGCTGCCGCGTTACGTTGGGGCGCTGCCGCCGGAGGGGACGGAGCCGTGGGACTGGGACCGCGCCTGGCGCATGCCGAAGGACGCGCAGCTGCTGACCGTGTCGAAGGAGGCCGGCGACGGCGGGAGGTACCGGACCATCGGCGAGGCGCTGAAGGACGCCAAGCCGTGGGCGACGATCCGCGTGCTGGATGGGGGAACCTACGAGGAGACGATCGCGCTGGATCAGAAGGAGCAGCATGAGGGGATAGCGCTCGAAGCGCCGCGACGAGCTGCCCTGCTGCTCGTGGGGGCTGCACGCCCGGCCCTGGTGGTGCGCGACGTGCCATCGATCCGTGTGAGCGGTTTCGTCTTCCGCCAGGCGGAGGGCGCCAGGGATCAGGTGATCCGCGTTCTGGTGCAGGTCAGAGGGGAATGTTCGGGCCTCGAGCTGGAAGACCTCGATTTCCGGCCGACCTACATGGCGCGTTCGGTCGTGCTGCAAGGCGTGGTCGGCACGGGAGACGCGCCCGTGGTCATCGCCCGGTGTCGTTTTGACGCAGGCGGCGGCGTGTCGGAGGGCGTCCTCGTGGTGGGTCCCTCGCAGTCCGCGTTAACTCCGAGCCGATATATCGCCATTCGCGACAACCGCATCACGGGGATGGTGCGCGGCATCCACGTTCAAGGGGCTTTGGCCGATGTGCTAATAGCCGGCAACCGACTCACGGACTGCCTCCAGGAAGGAATCGGCATCGAGGACTTGACGCCCAACGCCGCCCGCATCCTGGTCGCCAACAATACCCTGCTCAACTGCGATTGCGGACTCCGGGGCTGGTTGAATGGGTCGCTGGACCTGAAAGTCGGGCAGGTCGAAGCCCGCAACAACTTGATCCTGGATAGCGCCACGGGCGACATGATCGTCGCGATCCGCGGTGAGGACGGCACGGGCCAACCGTCCCGGGAGAAAGCCGATCAAGCGGGACAGGTATGGCGGTTCGGAGGCAACTGGAGGGATCTGTCGGGCGCCAGCATCCTGATTCCGCTGGCCCCGGACGACCACAAACTGGACGCCTCGGTCCAACTCCCCCGAAACCCGTCCCTGGCCAATTTCCTGCAACCGCCGACGGGTTCACCCCTGGCGGCGCAGGGCGCCAAGGACGACCCGTCGCTGCCCTCTTATGTGGGCGCCGTGCCGCCGGAGGGCGTCAATGCCTGGGCCTGGGACCGCACGTGGCGGGCACGGGTGCAGAAGACCGCGGATAAGCAACAATGACTGCGCGCGTTATTGAGCGTCGAAGCGTTTGGCGCTCTGAGTTCGTTAGCCTGCAGGCGGGTCGTTGATTTCTGTGTGAACCTTCGGCGTCCGATCCGCGTCTGAGTGGGTGTGAGCCGGACACGGGCTGCTGGTCCAACGGGACGACGCCGGTATCGCACGCCGGAGATGGGGGTTCGATTCCCCCGCGGTCCACTGACATATCGGGCCTATCGTCCAACAGGAGGACGTCAGTTCGGCATACTGGCAATCCGGGTGCGACTCCCGGTAGGTCCACTCAACGGAAGCGCTTGCTAACGGCAGGCTGAACGCTCCGCTAAAGCGTCGGGTCCGGCGTTTCCGGCCCTGTGGGTTCGACTCCCACCGCTTCCGCTGCCGCCCCGGTGGTGAAACGGACATCATCCCTCGCTTCGAACGAGACGTTCCAGGTTCGATTCCTGGTCGGGGCGCCTTGCGACAGTCCCGTCGTTCAGCGGCCAGGACGTTCCCTTGACATGGGAAATACCGGCGGTTCGAGTCCGCCCGGGACTACTGCGATACGGAAGGGTTAGCCGATGGGCAACGGCCCCCGGTTGGAAGCCGGGCGAGCGGCGACGCCTTGCGGGTTCGACTCCCGCTCCTTCCGCTGTTACGGATGGGGTTTGTAGTGTAGTGGCCCTGCATGCGGCTCTGTGAAAGCCGAGGCGGCGGGTTCGATCCCCCCCAGACCCCCTTGCGCCGACGTGGCTCGATGACAGAAAGGCGCCGACCTCGTAAGTCGGACCATGCTGGTGCGAATCCAGTCGTCGGCCCTTGCCCTATCCCTTGGGACGCTATCAGGGATCGCCGAACAGCTGATCGAATCGGCTTTTCCCCGCCGCCGGCCCGGCGTCCTTCTTCTTCGCCGTCGCGGGGTCGAATTCCTCGCAGAAGTTGCCCGCCTCCACGTCGCGGACGTATTCCGTGGTGGCGCTGAGGCAGTGGTTGTGCGCGCTGGGGCTGTACAGCCGGCAGTTCACGCAGCAATGCAGATAGGCGTTGCAGGAAGGGCACACGCCGCGGAAGCCGATCGGCCCTTCCACCGCCGCGCCGCACTTCGGACAGGTGGGCATGGTTTCGCCCCCTTCACCCCTGCAAACTCTGCAGAATCTCACGCCGCGATACCAGACGCTGGCCGCGGCACTCGTCGATCCGCAGCGCCTTGAGCAGCCGCCGCCGCAATTCGCCTTGCATCTGCTCCACGGCGCTGGCCGACGTGCTCGGCAGCACAATCGTCCCGCCGGCCCGGCGGTCGTGGCCCCCCGCCCGGCCCAGTTCGCCCACCACCTGCCTGAGGACCTCGCCCGCATGGGCGTCCGGCACCGCCGCCCGCGCCGACAGGATCAGCTTGTCCTCCCAGACGCCGGCGCACACCGCCCAGTCGATCTCCTCGAAGCGGATCAGGAAGTCCGCCACCTCCGCGGCCAGCTCCGGCTGCGGCAATTCGTTCGCCCAGCTGATGATGAGCCGGTCGTAGATGAACGAGTTCTGCATCGCCTGCAAGAAGCACTCGAAATGGCTCTGCGGCAGGCGGGCGTTGCGGATGCGGGCCAGCAGGTCCTTGTCCGCCAGCGGATACAGGTAGAGCAGGGCGCCGTCGTCCAGCGGGCTGGCCTCGCGCGGGTAGCCGCTCAGCTCCGTCTCGATGCCGTACAGCAGGCCGGTCGCCAGCTCGGGCGGCACCGCGATGTTCTGCTCCATCAGGTAGCTCGTCACCAGCGAACAGGTCGCCCCGAGGCTGCGGCGGACGTCGGCGAACGGGACGTCCTCCAGGTCGCCGGGCGTGTCGTGGTGGTCGATCACGGCGTACAGCGGGGCGTTTTCGGGCAGGTTGTGCCGGCCGGTGTTCGGCTGACTGTCCACCATGACGAGGCCTTCGCCTTCGCCCCACTCCACCTTTTCGATGGGGATCAGGTCGAGGTCGAGCAGTTCGACCATCGCCCGGTTCTCGGCCCGGCTGATGAGACCGTCGCGGGTGAGGCGGGTGGGGATGCCCAGGCAGACCTGGACCAGATGCGCCAGGCCCATCATGCTGGCCAGGCTGTCGGGGTCGGGGTGGACGTGGGAGACGAAGGTGACGCTGGTTACATCCTTCAGACCGTCGAGGAAACGGTCGGATCGTCGGGCGCTGACCACTTTGCCATTACAGCCAGATTCGGCGCTGCGACGCGCCATGGTGTGCGGCCCTCCAAACGGACAAGGGGATTGCCCTCCCTGGCGCCTTCCCGGCATTATACTCGAACGCCACGGGGACCGCCAAGAGGGTAGGGGCGAGGCGGCCTGGCCCTTACCCGCCGCCTCGCTCAGTTCCTCGATGCGACGCCCCTTGGCCTCCGTGGCCGGGCGTCACCGACAGCCGCGCCGCGGCAGTAGCGCTTTCCCGATTGATTCTCACTTTTCCAGCACGACCGTCAGCTTCGGTCCGTACTTCCCCTGCTGATATTCCGATGCGTACATCTGAAAGCGCGTGTGGTATCCCTCGTCGATGCTGCGGTCGGGCACGGGCACGAGCGCCAACCCGTGGTTCGCCACCGTGCCGTCCTGCCACGCCCGTACCATGTCCGTCACGTCCAGCTGGTACTCCAGCGGCGGATCGACCATGTCGGACCCCATGTCCGGCTTGACCACGACCGGCGGACTGGCCGCGCCGGCGTCGTCGCTCAGCGCGAACGCCTTGCCCGTCCACGCCTTGCCGTCCGCCGGCTGGTTCCACGTCACCGCTGCCTCGTCCCACGATGCCTTCAGCGGAAAGGCGCAGACCTTCGTGTTGCCCTGGCTGCTCGGGTCCCAGACGTAGAAACTCAGCGCGGCCTTGGCGATCTTCGCGCCCTGGGCAGCTCCAGCTTGTCCAGGTCGAAACGCACCAGGAACGCGCTGCTCTCGTCGCCCTTGGACACGGCGTTGCCGCGGGCTTCGGCGCCGTACTTGTGATCCGGCTGCTTCGGGTCGATCAGCGCGTCCCGCACCGCTTCCCGCCCTTGCAGGACCTTCGCTACGCCTGTCGCCGGCGCCGGCCTCGTCGTCTGGACGGCCGGGCCTGCGGGAATCTCGCCGACGGAGACGCAGCCGGGCGGCAGGTGGGCCGGGTCGCGCGGCGGCGTGCGCAGGTCGATCAGCCGCCGCTTCACCGGGGGGGCTGCGTCGGACAGCGCCGCGCCGACCTGCACGCGCAGCGCCCATACGTCCTGCGGCTTGAGCTGGGCGAAGTTCACGACGCCCGCGTCCTCGCCGCCGGTGAAGCCGCTGCCCATCCGCTCGCCCGCCAGGTGCAGCGCGCGCCGCACCGTTTCGCCCACCGCCCAGCGCGGCTGGCCGGTCGCCTGCGCCAGCAGCGTGAGATATTCCACGTCCTGTTCTCCGCGACGGTACGCCTTGAGGCGGATGGACGGGATCGGCCCCTCCCGCGCGTCGCGGCCGGGGTAGAACAGCGACAGCTCATCGGCCTTCTTCCACGACTCGTCCGAGCCGATCGTCTGCCACGGCAGCACGCCGTCGGTGCCGCGCGACCAGGCGTCGATCGACCAGCCGACCGGCTGCATGTTCGCGTCCTCCACCGCGTTGCTGCCGGCGTACTCGACCACGATCTCGCCGTTCGCCTCCTTGCGATCCGCCACGATCCGCGGGTATTGCCGCATCGCCGTGCCCACGACGTTGTAGTCCAGCACGCCGTCCAGGGCGTCCCGCTGCCATTGCGGACGCGAAATGTCGCAGCGGAACGCCAGCTTCGCCTTGCCCGGCGGCGCCTGGTTGATCCCTTCATGCCACGCGGCGCCGAACCAGCGCAGCGCCCAGTAGTCCTGGAAGTTCGACGGTTCGTCCAGCAGCCACGGGCACGTCCCGCGCGACCAGCCGTTTTCCTTGAAGTTGTTCTTGCCGTTGAAGAAGCACTGGAAGAGCGTATCGTCCCAGTGCTTGCCGCGGATGTGCTCGGCGAACTGCCGCGAGACCTCGATGAAATTGCGGCGATAGCTGTCCGGGAAGGCGCGGTCGGCCCAGTAGTCGCCGTTGTAATTGCCCTCCATCGGCGTCGGCCAGTTCTCGAACAGCGGGAGGTAAAATCCCTCCAACGGCACTCCCTTGCGCGGCAAATCGTCGAACGCGGAGCCGTCGAAGTAGGGGCCGAAGCGCTTGTCCCACGCGGTCCAGTCGAGCCGTTTGCCGTCCCAGATGGGGGCGCAACCGTCCTCCACATCGCCGCGATGGTGATAGGGGACCTTGTTGAGGACGACGCGGTGGACCTGGGCCAGCCGATAGTAGTCGCGCTCGTTCCGCGGCAGGCCGTAGCAGTTCATCTCCGGGATGAAACTGAGATAATCCGGCAGGGTAAAGTTCCAGACGTTCAGCGACACATTCAAGGTCAATGTCTGGTCGCCCGCCTTCAGCGTGAGCTTGCCCTTGTGGTCGCCCGCCGGCGCATCGTGCGGGACATAGACCTCGACGTAGAGCGCGCCGTAGTTCGCGCCTGCCGGCACGTCCAGCCCGTCGCCCAGCGGCACGATCGGGTCCGGCAGCGGACCCTTTTTCGTGTCCGGTATGGCATAATACCGGCCGAACGTCACGCGCAACTTGTCGTCGCCGTCAAAGGAGAGCGTCGGCCGCACGTCCTTCGTGGCCCCATGCACCAGCACCTGGAGGCCGACGAATTCGTTGCGCGCCGCGTGCAGCCGCACTTCTTTGGTCTTCGCGCTCCACAGGTGATTCGCCGCCAGGTAGCCGTCGGGTTGCTTCGGAATCATCTCGCCGGTGACGGATTGCACCTTGTCCAGCTCGTCGATGACGGCGATCTCGGCGTCCCCCAGCTTCGGCAGCGGGGCGATTTCCTTAAACGGCGCCGGCGCCTTGCCGGGCAGCAGCTCTGGCCGGCGGTCGGACACGTTCACCGCCCCCTCCGCCGCCGGGCCGATATTGCCGGCCCCGTCCACCGCCTTGACCGCGACCTTGACCGCAACGCCCGGTCCCAGGTCCAGGTTGCGCAGGTGCATCCGCATGCGGTCGCCCGGCTTGCCCGCCAGCGGTATGAGATAACGCGGAACTTCTTTGCCGTCGATGGTCACGAAGAAGCCGACGGTCCCAGCCGGCCCCTCGTCCTTCGGCGTGATCCACGACAGCCACGCCTCGCCGGCCGGCAGGTCGGCCGCGTCGCCGTGCAGCTCGGTCGGAGCGGCCGGCGGCGCCTTGTCCTCCGCGCCCAGATAGACCGTCAGATAAGGCGCCCGCGTCGGCCCGGCCTCGCGGCTGTGAACGAAACGATTGGGCATGTGAATCATCGTGAACGTGTCGCCGTCGCGCTTCCACTCCGAGCCGACGTCGTCGAACAGCAGAAAGCCGTAGCTGACGCCGGCGACGCGAGCCGCCACGATCGACGGATCGACGGCCACCCTTTGCCAGCCGTCCTTGTCCGGCGGAAAGGCGTCGGCCATGCGCCAGGTCGTGCCGCCCTCGCCCAGCATCACGCTGCACAGGTCGCTTCCCGGCACGGTCCACGGAACGTCGGGATAGCGCCGCCAGTTATGGCAGGAGCCGCCCTTCTCCGGGGCGTAGCCCGTCGATGCGCCCTCAACCCACTCGGCGCCGAACGTGCCGACCGTCACGCGGTGCAGGATCGGCTCGGCGGCCAGGTGCAGATGCAGCGTGGCGCCGAGGATGACGCGGCCCTTGAGCGGCGCCGGGTCCACGTCGATCAGCGACATTTCCTGGTTCGATTTGAGCTTGAGCCTATCGGCGCCCCCGTTGTTGCCGTCGGCCTCCGGGCCGACGTTGGAGAACCACGTGTCGCGCGTCACCGGCGCCTTGACCGCCTCGCCGGCCGGCGGCGGAGGCGCGATTGTTGGCGGGCCAGGGGCGTCAGCCCCCGGATTGGCCGCCAGGCCGTCGAACACCCTCTTTTTGACCTCCGCGATTTTCTCCACGGACAGCCAGCCGCGGAGCAGGTAGCCGCTGTTGCGCAGGTTCTCCGCCGTCGGGGCGGAGTGGGCCGTCGCCCCGCCCTGGTCGGCGGTCGGGTGGACGTCGTTCTTGCCGAGCAGCGTGCCGTTCCAGTCGTCGGGCCGGCGCTTCAGGATCTCCTGCTCGAAGTCGATCAGCGGCAGGCCGCGGCCTTTCGCCAGCTTTCGCAGCTCGTCATTGCAGGATTTCGACAGCTCCGGTTTGCCGGGGTGCGGCGGGATGGTGGACAGGATGCAGACGGCGCCCTGCGCGAGGATGAGATCGACGGCGTTTTCCATGTCGGCCCGGTAGTCGGCGACGCTCCGGCCGGCCGAGACGTCGTTGGTCCCGAGCATGAGGACGACGGCCTGCGGCTTGTAAGTCGCCAGAATGTCTTTCAGCGGCGGCATCTTGTTCTTGCCGCCGGCCAGCATCTCGTCGATGCGGATGCCGCCGCAGGCGGTGTCCGACCGGCCGCCGTCGGGGTGGTCGAAGCGGGCGAGATACCAACCGTCGCTGTCGTCGTCGGCGCCGGCGTGCATCCATTTCAGAGCGGCCTTGTCCTCATCGGTCCAGCCCTCGCCGGCCCGTGCCCACTGGCCGTAGGGATTGGCGTAGGTGATGGAGTCGCCGACGTGGAGGACGACGCCGGGCCGGCCGTGCGACGTGGCGGCCACCTTCTTCATGGCCTCGGCGTAGTCCCACGGCTGCGGCTGCGGTTTCTCGGCGGCCCGCGCGGCTGTCCACGCGAACCACAGGACCAGGGCGGACGCGCACCAGCGTTTCATGACCAGGCTCCGCGAAGGGGGAGAGCGATCCGGCGGTGAAGCCAGATTATCACGTCCGGCGCGGAGGGTCCACTGGCGGCGCGGGTGAAAGGAGGCGGCGCGGAAACGCTGCGGGGGCAGGGAGGGACGCTCAGGCCCCTCCCGCCCCCGGAGAGAGAATCGCGGCGCCGCATCAAGGCGACGGCGTGCCGTCCGGCGACGGGCTGGTCGGCGTGGAGCCGGGCGGCGGGGTGGGGGCCGGCGCGGGGCTGATCGGGTACAGGCCGCCTTCGGCCTTCTGGTCCGGCAGGAGGAGCGGCAGCAAGGAACCCGACGACTGCTGGCCGGGCGGCGTCGGGGACGGACTGAGCGGCTGGCCGTTGGGGCCGATCATGCCCAGCCCGGAGCCGAACGTGCTGACGGCGCTGCCGCCGGCCACCAGGAAGTCCGAGCCGGCGGCGGGCGCGATCACCGAGCCATCGGAGGCGAACAGCTCATTGACGGCCGCGATGCGGATGGCGCCGTCCTGCGGGGCCGCCGCGCCCATTGAGGCGCCGTCGTCCGGCACGATCGACAGCGTTACGTTGGTTTGCGTGGCGGCGGAAAGCGCCGCCTGGAGTTCGCTCACGATCTGCTGCTGCCAGACGGCCGGGGTGATTCCGGCGTTGTCCTGATACAGCTGGCTCTGGAGCGCGCCGACCTGCGTCCCGTCCGGGACGAAGCTGACGGTCAGTGAGGAGGGATTGGTGCGGGCTTCCAACCGCTCGAGTCGGAGGGGGTTCGATCGCTTCATGGGGAGTCAACCTTTTGAACACGGGGAGGGCGGCCGACGACTTCGTCCTACGCAGGGGCGAGCAGCAACCTGTCTCTTCCTTTTCCGTTCCGGCGCGAGTCTGCTGGGACGAGAATAACCGCTCCGGCCGAATACTCAACATCGAACCGAAAAATAATTCGATCCGCGTGGAATTTTTTTCTGCTGAGCGCGAATAATTCAGGCCGCAGCAGAATCAGACCCGAATAACATCGGCCCCGCAAGAACCTCTCGGGAAAAAAACGCGAGCCGGCTCTGCGCCGGCGAGAAAGTGTTCTGGATAGGCAGGATGGGGAAGGGTGCTGCGGCCCGAGCGAGCAATCGGCCGCCGTGGGCAGCTGTTGGATAGACTATAGTGGGGCGAACATCGCCGCGGCTGGAAACCGAGATTGCCCTCATCGAGCGGATCGCATGGCCGGCAAAGACCCATCTCCCATCGAGGACACCCGCATCATGTCCGAAGCGGGCGGTGAACGGATTCCCGCAACGCAGCCGTTCCCCAACGTCCCCCTGGACGACGGGCCGCCCGCTTCACCGCACCGCATCCCCGGCTACTGCGCGGTTCGGAAGCTCGGCGAAGGGGCTTACGGATCGGTCTGGCTCTACCTGGACGAGCGCACGGGCGTTCAGGTCGCCGTCAAGTTCTTTGCGCACGGTACGGGAGAAGAATGGTTGCTGGTGCAGGCGGAGGTGAAGCAGCTGGCGTTGATGCACGCCGATCCGGGCATCGTTCAGCTGTACGACGTGGAGTTGAAGGCCGATCCGCCCTATTACGTCATGACCTACGCCCCGGGTGGATCGCTGGCGACGCGGCTGCACGACGGCCAGCCCCTCGCGCCCGCCGAGGCGTTGAAAGTCTTCCGCGAGGCGGCCGAGGCCCTGGCTTACGTCCACGCCAAGGGCGTCCGCCACTGCGACCTCAAGCCGGGCAACATCCTGCTCGACGCCCGCGACCGCGCCCTCGTCGCCGACTTCGGCCAGGCCCACCTGGTCAGCGACGCCTCGCCGGCCCTGGGCACCTTCTTCTACATGGCCCCCGAACAGGCCGACCTCCAACCGTCCATCGCCGACACGCGCTGGGACGTGTACGGCCTCGGCGCCGTCGTCTACGCCCTGCTGACCGGCGGGCCGCCCTTCGAGAATGAGGCAATCCGCAAGGAGCTGTGCGCGGCGGGCGACCTGGCCCAGCGCCTCCAGCGCTACCGCGACTGGGTGCGCCAGGCGCCGCGGCCCGAGGCGCACCGCTCCGTACCCGGAATGGACCCGGCGTTTGCGGCCGTCATCGACCGTTGCCTGGAAGTGGATCCGGAAAGGCGCTTTCGCGACGCCGGGGCCGTGCTGGACGCGCTGAAGCTGCGCGAACGACGGCGCCGGCAGCGGCCGCTCCTGCTGTTCGGCCTGGTCGCACCGCTGCTGCTGCTGGCGGCCATGGCGCTGGGCGGCTGGTTCCTCTTCGAGACGGCGATGCGGGACTCGCAAGCGACGCTGACGGGTCAGGTGCTTCAGCGCAACAAGCTGATGGCCCGGGTCATGGCCCAGCTGGTGGACGACAAGCTGCAGCGCCGCACGGACATGCTGGCCGAGCAGGCGGCCGACGCCGACCTGGCGCGGGCGGTGCGCGACCGCGAGCCGCGCGACCGGCTGCGCGACCGGCTCGTGAAGTTTCACGACGCCGACCCGGACCACTACTTCTTCAAGTGGACGCTGGCGGATGCCGCAGGACACATCATCGCCGACGAGCCGCAGGAGCCGGATCTGTGGGACCACAGCCAATCGTGGGCCTGGCGCGACTGGTTCAGCGGCGGCGGCCACAAATTCCACCGCCAGGGCGAAGCGTTCCTGCCGCACGCCGGCGTCTACATCTCGCAGCCCTACGTCGGCGCCGGCGTCGATGAGAACGGCCAGCCGGAGCCGGTCATTCTTACCATTTCCGCTCCCTTGAAAGATCCCGACGATCCCGCGAAGACGGTCGGGCTGCTGGCGGGGACGTTTCACGTCACGGACTTGTACGAGTGGGTCCTGGCGGCCGGGTTCGACGCGCGGCGCGGCTTCCCGGTGCTGGTCAACGACCGTCAGCAGATCTTGGCGCACCAGGATCGCGACGCGGTGGACCGCAAAATCCGGCCGCGCGCCGACGCCAACCCGGAGCCGTTGGAGAGCGCCCTGTTCCGCGACCTGAGCGCGGGCCGCAAGGCCGCGGGCGCCGACGCCCACTATGTGGATCCGTTGGACGGCCGGACGTACATGGCCGGTTACGCCGCCGCGGAGACGAGCCGGTGGGTGGTGGTGGTCCAACAGGACCGCGACGCGGCATTGCAACCGATGCAGCGACTGCGGGAGCAGCTGGTGTGGTTCGGGCTGCTCGCGCTGGCCGTGGGGATCACGCTGACGTCGGCGCTGTGGGTCTGGTTGATCCGGATGCTGCGGCGCGGCGAAACGACGGCGTGAAACGGACGCAGCCCAAGCGCCGCGCGGCCGGTTGTATCTCCGCGCGGATGCGGTACAATCATAACCGCCCCCGCGGCGCCGTCATCCCACCCCCGAACCCGCCGGCCCACTCATGCCGTTCCTTTTTCCCGCCTTGCTGTGGCTCCTGCCGCTGGCCGCCGTCCCGGTCCTGCTGCACCTGCTCACGCTCCACCGCCTCAAGACGGTCGAGCTGCGCACCTACCGCTTCCTCTTCGACAGCTACATCCAGCAGCGGCGGCGCATGCAGTTCCTCGAAGCGCTGCTCGCCGTTTTGCGCACCCTGTTTATCCTGTTCGTCGTGCTGATGTGCGCCCACCTTCTCTTCGCCTTCACCCCCGCCGCGTTTGGCGGCGGCCGGCACGACGTCGTCCTGCTGGTCGATTGCTCCGCCAGCATGAACGCCCGCAGCGGCGGCCGCTCCGCCTTCGACCGGGCGCGCTCCGCCGCGCTCGCCGTCGCCAAAGACCTCGGCCCCGAGGACACCCTCACGCTCGTCGAGGTCGGCGCCCGGCCGCGCGAGCGCTTCAGCCGCTTCATCCGCGACGCCAAGAACGTGGAAGAAGAGATCGACGACCTCAAAACGACTTCATCGCGCGGCAACGTCTTCGCCGCCCTTCAGCACGTGTTCGGCCCCGACGCCCCGAAACGCGCCAACCCGGTCGTCTACCTCTTCACCGACTGCCAGGCCAGCGGCTGGCGCGAGGTGAAGAACCAGGGGCTTGCGGGCCTCATTCCCGACAAGACGCCGTTCGTCGTCGTCGATGTCGGCGCGACCGACGACCTGTCCAACCGGGCCGTGATCGGCGACGCGCCGCGGCGCGGCCGGGCCGTGGCCGGCCTGCTGTACTATCTCCAGCCGCGCGTGGTCAACTCGTCGAAGACCGAAACCGCCGACCTCACGCTCAGCGTGTTCATCGAGGAGAAAGAGGTGTCGCGCACGGCGCTGACCCTCAAGCCGGGCGAGACGGCCGTGCGCCGCATCCCCTACGTGCCGCACGAAGCGGGCGCCCTGAACGGCCGATTCGAGATCTCCAGCACGACGCCCGACCGCTTCCCCGACGACGACCGCTACTGGTTCACGCTCAACGTGGCGCCGCGCATCAAGGTCGTGGTCGTGGACGGCCAGCCGCCGGGACAGCCGATTGCGGATGTCGATGAGGCGAAATACATTCACGATGCGCTCAGCTCGACCGGCAAGAGCGGCTACGACTCGCCGGACCCGTTCGACGTGCAGACGGTCCCCGAGGCCGCGCTGACGGCCGACGCGCTGAACGGCGCCGGGCTGGCGGTGCTGGCCAATTGCGGCGGCCTTCAGGCGCCGCAGTTCGAGGCGCTGCGCACCTTCACGGCCGGCGGCGGCGGCCTGCTGATCTTCCCCGGCGACCACGTCAACCCGCAGGTGTACAACGACCAGTTCTTCCCCGTGCCCGGCCCGCAGGGCGAGCGGCTGACGGCCGCTCGCCTGGAAGCGGCGGAGGGCGACCCGGACAAGGTCGATACGTTCGAGCAGCTGGGCAAGATCGACTTCGGCCACCCCGCGCTGACGGCGTTCGACGACCCCGACCCGGACGCGCGGCCGCTGTCGTCTTTCCGGGTCTACAAATGGTACAAAATCGCTTTGCCCCCCTCCCATAACCCTCCCCCCTCGGGTGGGGGTTGGCAGGGTGGGGGGAACGCCTGGCCGCTGGCGTGGTTGGCGGGCGGCTCACCGGCCCTGGTGGAGAGCCGGCGGGGCGACGGCGACGTGATCCTGTCGGCGTTCCCGGCCCACACGCGCTGGACGAACCTGCCGACGCGGAAGGATTTTACGCCGCTGGTCATGCAGCTGGCCAATCATGTGGCGCGTCGTCCGCCGGTGGACGCGCCGGCGGTGGTGCTGGCCGACGGCGCGGCGGAGTTCGTGGTCAACGGCCTGTGGGGCGACGTGCAGGCCGAGGTCAAGAAGCCAAGCGGCGGCGACCCGATCCCGGTGCAATTCGAGCGCAACGGGCCGCGCCTGCTGGCCTCGTTCACGGACACGTCGGAGCGCGGTTATTACACGCTGAACGTGAAGAGCCGATCCCTCGGCCAGGGTCAGGCGGGCAGCGCGGCGTTCGCCGTGAACCTGTCGCCGGAGGAATCGGACTTCACGATGCTGAACGAGGGCCAGCTGCACGAGCTGCTGCCGTCGGCGAAGCTGACCTTTGTGGACGCCACGGCCGAGGCGGCGAAGGTCCCGAGCGTTGGCGTGCATGGCGACGCCGCCGAGGTGCCTCACCTGCTGTGGTTCTTCCTGCTGCTGGCGGTGTTTGCGAACGAGTTCTTCCTGGCGACCTGGGGCGCCCGGCGGAAGAAGGCCGGAGAGGACGTTCCGGGCGCGGAGCGCGTGCATCAGGCGCGGGCCGGGTCGTGGATCGGCGGCATGGCGGGGAAACGCGGCGGGCAGACGGAAGCCGCCCCGACCGACCCCGGGCGCCCTCGTGCTCCCCGCCATTCATAAGCCGGCCTGTGTGGGGCGGCCGTCGTCTACTTGTCCGTCGTCTTCGGCGTGAACTGGTCCAGGTCGTAGATGCCGTATTGCTTCTCGATGGCGGCCACCTCATCCACGGCCTTCTCGAAGCCCTGGTCGCCCAGAACGCTCTGTTCGCTCTTCTCCATTTGCTCCGCGATCTCCTTCATCTCTTTCTCCGCCAGCATAAGGCGCAACGCCGGGAACAATATGGTGTCTTCGCGGGTTTCGTGCGGCCGGTACATGCGGATGAACGCCCGCACCGCGTCAACCAATTCTTTACGCCCATCGGGCTTGGCGTAGGCGTCCCCGCCCGCGACGCGCAGCACGACGTCCGTCACGTCGCGGCCGGCTTTGTGCTGCTTCCGCAATACCGTCGTCAGCTCGGTCAGCTTCTTGCGCTTCTCGAACTCGGGAAAGATGAAGTGCTCCTCATCCTTTTCGTGATAGTCTTCCACGAATTTGCGTACCAGAGTCGCGGCTTTCATAAAGAGTTCCGGCCCCACGTCCTCTTTGTCGCGCAGGCACCGCAGACCTTCCTCGTAGACGAGCAGCGTGCGGTTCAACACGCCATGTTCGCGCATCAGGTCTTCCGGGGCCGACACGTCGTCTTCCGACCCCTGCGGCTTGTCCTTCTCGTCGCCACGCGCCGCCGTCAGCAGCGGCAGGCCCGTTACGCTCACGGCCGTCGCCCACAGGAACCGTCTGCGATCGCTCGACATGGTGTCTCCTTGAAGGAATCCGCGGGCGAAGCCTCCAACCGCTGCAAAGGCTGCGCCGCCCCGACTTACTTGGCGGCGGGCGGCGTCGTTTGCTCCTGAGTCAACTTCGACGGGTCTTCCACAACCTTCTCTTCGCCGGTGAGCGACTCCCACCCGCCGTCCTTGCCGGTCTGCTTGCCCAGCACCTCCACGCGCGGGCCGTCATGCACGCCAATTTTGAGGGGCGTCTTTACGGGCTTATCGCCCTCCATCAGGTAGCAGAACGTCTGGTCGCCCTGCGTCTGGTCGCTCTTGGCGACGACGGCCGAGGCCGGCAGCGTCCAGGCGTCGGCGCGCACGGACTTCAAGGTCGCATACACATACATTCCCGGTCGCAATTCGCCGTATGAGTCAACCCCGTTCGGGTTGGGAAGGTCGATCTCCGCGAGCAGGGTCCGCTCCTTGGGATCCAACGACCAGGAAGTGCGCACCACCGGCCCGGTGAACTCCTTGCCCTTGAGGGCGTCCACTTCGGAGGTGCGCCTCGGTCGCCGGGGGGGCCGTGGTCCCCACGCGGATCCAATCGGCGTCCTCCTCCGGCGCCGTGACGAAGATGCGCATCACATTCATCATCCGCACCACGAACAGCGGGTCGCCCTTGCCTCCCGTGGCCGGCTCCACGAAGTCGCCGCGGTTGATGTTCCGCCGCGTCACAACGCCGTTGTACGGGGCCTTCAGCGTCGTGTAGCCCAGCATGGCCTGGACGTAATCCCGATCCTGGACCGCCACCTTCTGCTTCGCCTCCTGCACGCCCACATCGACGTTGGCCTGCTCCATCTTGGCCTTCGCGGACTGGGCCTGGAACTGGGCCTCCATCACGCCCTCCTTGGCGAGCAGGCCGCTTTCGCCGCCCTTCGCGAGCCGGCTGGACTGGCCTTGGAGCAAGTCGTATTCCGCCTTGGCCACGTCCACCGCCGCGCGGGCCAGCTTGACCTCCTCGTCGGCCTGGCGGATCAGGGCGTTTTTCCGCACCAGGTCCACGTCCAGTTCCGGGACCGACAACACGGCCAGGGTCTGCCCTTCCGTCACGCGATCCCCAATGTCCGCCTTCCATTCCTTGACGTAGCCGGGCACCTTGGCGTACATCGGCGTCTCCTCATAGGCCTGGATGTAGCCCGGCTCGACGACGGTCAAGTGGACCGGCCCCCGCTCCGGCTTGACGATCCGCGAATCGGCCGAATCGGTCGGCGCCTTGGGCGGGGGCGCCGCCTCGGGGGGGTGGTTGCAGCCGACGGCCAGGGCCAGCAGGACCGGGAGGACGATCCCGACCCGGAGGATGCCCGCCGGCCGGCGGTGATTGTTGACGGCATCGCGCATGGCGGGATCCTCGGTTGTGTCCGGGAATGGAAAGCCTACGCCCCCGCCGGCGACGCGGCGACGGCCGGACGCTCCGCCTCCGGCTCTTCCTTCTTGTCGCTGTGAGCGCTCTCCGGGTCGTCGGGGTCCAGCGACGCCGAACCCCGGCCGCCCCAGCCCATCACCACGGCAAACATGGACGGCAGGATCAGCAGCGTGGCCAGCGTGGCGGCGGCCAGGCCGCCGATGACGGCCCGGCCCAGCGGGGCGGCCTGGTCGCCGCCCTCGCCCAGGCCCAGCGCCATCGGCATCATGCCGGCGATCATGGCGCAGCTCGTCATCAAGATCGGCCGCAGCCGATGACGGGCGCCGTCCACGGCGGCGGCGATCGCCGAAGCCCCGCCCTTGCGGGCGCGCTCGGCGAACGTCACCAGCAGGATGGCGTTGGCCGTCGCCACGCCGATCGCCATGATCGCCCCCATGAACGACTGGATGTTCAGCGTCGTGCCCGTCGCCAGCAGCATCACGGCCACGCCCGCGATCACCGCGGGCGCGGTCGTCATGACCACGAACGCCAGCCGCGGCGACTGGAAGTAGGCGGTCAGCAGCAGGAGGATCGCGACCACGGCCAGGGCCAGGCCCAGCTCCAGGCCGCTGAACATCTCGCCCATCGGCTGCAACTGGCCGCGCACCTCGACCGTCGCCCCCGTGGGCGGCGGCCCGGCGGCGGCGACGGCCTGGTTGACGTGCGCCGCCGACCCGGCCCAGGTCCTCGCCGTAGATGTTGGCGGTGACGCTCAGCAGCCGCTTCATGTTGTTGCGGTCGTATTCGCCCGGCATGGTCCCCAAGCCGACGTGGGCCACGTCGCGCAGCAACATCGGGCCGTTGCCCTTGTTCATGATCGGCACCAGGCCGACCTGGCTCGCCGAATCCATCCGCGGCGGCGGTATCTCGACCTGCACCTGATAGCCGATGCCCGATTTCGGATCGGCCCAGTAGTTGGGCACGACGAAGCGGCTGGACGACGTGGCCGACACCACCGACCGCGCCACGTCGTCGGCCGTCACGCCGCTCTGGCCGGCCCGCTCCCGG
The DNA here is from genome assembly GCA_963823075.1 of uncultured Planctomycetaceae bacterium. Lineage (GTDB taxonomy): Bacteria > Planctomycetota > Planctomycetia > Gemmatales > Gemmataceae > UBA4732. The sequence continues at coordinate 480,677 of CAWGKE010000002.1, read as the reverse complement.
TCCAGCTTCACCGCGACGGTCGGGTAGTCCAGCGGCTGCGCAATCTGCACGTCGCGCAGCGACGGGACCTGTTGCATCTGGTGGAGGAGGTTCCGCGTGTAGGCGATGGTCTCCGGGAACTTCGGCCCGGTGACCACGACCTCCACCGGCGTCGGCGAGCCGAAGCTCATGACCTGGTTGACGATGTCGGCCGGCTCGAACGACAGCCGCAAGCCGCGCACCCGCTCCGCCGCCAGCTGGGCCGTCATGCCGCCCGCCAGGAGTTTCTTGCCGAACCAGTCTTGCAAGCGCGACGGCAGTTTCTGACGAAGACGCTCCTTCAGCTCCTCGACGCGGACGCCGCTGCTCGGCTTGAGGGCCACGCGCAGGATCGCGTCCTCCGGGCCGCTCATCCACTGATAGACGGCGTTGATCGGGTAGCTGGACGGGATCGTGCCGACATAGCCGATGCTGAGGGCCACGTTGTCCGGCCCCACCTCTTGCTTGATCGCGTCCAGCGCCTGCAACGTGAGGCCCTCGGTCCATTCCATGCGGGTGCCGGTGGGGGCGCGGAGGCGGAGCTGGAACTGGCCGGCGTCCACCGTGGGAAAGATCTCTGTGCCCAGCAGCCCCCCCACCAGCCAGATCACCAGGCCGGCGACGACCACGTAGGCGGCGAGGACCACCCAGCGGAGGCGCAGGACGCCGCTCAGCATCCACGCGAAGGCGTCGCGCAGCCGGCCGAACAGGGAGCGATCGGACGCTCCCCCACCCTGCCCTCCCCCACCCGCGGGGGGAGGGTTGGGAGGGGGGAACGGCGCAGCAGCCAGACCGACATCACCGGCACGAAGGTGCTGGAGAGCAGGTAGGATGTGATCATCGAGAAGCCGACGGCCAGCGACAGCGGCACGAACAGCGCCTGGGCCGAGCCTTGCATGAAGAACGACGGGATGAACACCGCCAGGATGCACAGCATGGCCAGCAGCCGCGGCACGGCCGTCTCCTGGTTGCCCGCGCCGCACCGCCCGCGCCATGGACGGCGTGTGCTCCATCTGGGTGTGGATGTTCTCGACCTCGACCGTGGCCTCGTCCACCAGGATGCCGACCGACAGCGCCAGGCCGCCCAGCGTCATCAGGTTGACGGTCTGGCCGGTCAGCCACAGGCCGACCACCGACCCCAGCAGGGCGAAGGGGATGTTCAGCACGACGACGATCACGCTCCGCCAGTCGCGGAGGAACACCAGGACCATCAGGCCGGTGAGGACCGCGCCGATCAGACCTTCCGTGCCGACGCCCCACAGGGCGCCGGTGACGTAGGGCGACTGGTCGAACTCGAAGCTGACCTTGATGTCCGGGGCACGCTTGCATTCAGCACCGCCTGTATCTTGGGCAGGCTCTTGCGGACCTCGTTGACGACGGCGACGGTGGAGGCCTCGGCCCGCTTGGTGACGAGGATGTAGACGGCGCGCCGGCCGTTGACCAGGGCGTAGCCGGTGGGAATGTCGGTCGAGTCCTCGATGGTCCCCAGGTCGCGCAGGTAGATGTCGGAGCCGGGCCGCAAGGGAATCGTGCCCAGGTCCTTCGGCTGCTTCACCATCGCGTCCACGGGCACGATGGGCATCTGGTCGCCGACGCGGATGTTGCCGGAGGGGCTGATCGTGTTGCCCGCGGTCAGGGCCGCGACCACCTCGTCGGGAGAGAGGTTGTAGGCCCGCAGGCGGTCCGGGTCCACGCGGACGACGATGGTGCGCTGGTTGCCGCCGAACGGCGGCGGCGCCGACACGCCGGGCAGGCTGGCGAACATCGGCCGCACCAGGAACAGCGACTTGTCCTGGATGTCGCCGATGCTCAGGGTGTCGCTTTTCAGGACCAGATAGCCAACCGGAACGCTGCCGGTGTCGAAGCGCATGACGAACGGCTGCACGGTCCCCGGCGGCATGAAAGAGCGGGCGCGGTTGATGTAGCTGACGGTCTCGGCCATGGCCTGAGCCATGTTCGTGCCGGGGTGGAAGTACAGCTTCATCAGGGCCGTGCCCTGGACGTTCTTCGACTCGACGTGATCGATGTTGCCGATATAAAGAAAGTGATATTCGTAATAGTTGGTGATGAGGCCTTCCATCTGGGCCGGGTCAAGGCCGCCGTAGGGCTGGGCGACGTAGATGACGGGCAGGTTGAGGCTGGGGAAAATGTCCACCTGCATGCGGAAGTAGGCCAGGACGCTACCCAGCACAATGGCGGTGACCGCCACCATGACAGTGATCGGATGCCGCAGCGCGAAGACGATCGGGTTCATGGGTTGCGCGTCCCCTTGCCGGGCGGCCGACCGGCCGCGTCCTTTTGGCGGCGCTTCTCGCGAAGGTCCTGGAACGGTCGGTCGTGGTCCTCCAGCACCTCCGCCGTCAACTCGCGGAGCTTCTCGCGGGCCTCCTCCAGGACGCGGCGGCCGGCGGCCGTGGCCCGGTAGTATTTGCGGATGCGGCCGCCCACAAGCTGGTCCGATCGGCTCAGGTAGCCCAGCGTTTCGAGGGAATGGAGGATGGGGTAGAGCGTTCCCTGGCTGATCTTGTAGCCGTGCCGGACCAGCTCCTCGGCGATCTCGGCCCCATAGATCGGCTCCTTGGCGGCATGGTGCAGCACGTGCAGCCGAATGAAGCCGCTGAAGAAGTGCCGGGTCACCGAGTCGTTGGCCATGTTGTCGCCCATCGATGTCGTCTTTCGACATCATACCCGAAAAAAAAGGCGCGGCAAGGGTCAGGGCGACGGCGTGAGGGGGACGACGCGCGCGGCCCCTCCCCCTTCCTGCCGTCCCCCCGCGGGCGGAGGAGGGGCGGGCGGCGGGCCAGTCGGGTCGTCGTCGGCCAGCCGTTGCGCGGGGTGGCCCAGCGCGTGGTAGAGACGGAACTGCCCCCGGTCGTAGTCGGTCACGGCCGTGTAATAGTCGATGTACGCCTGGTACAGCGCCTCGATGGACGCCACGGCTTCCTCGGGCCGGACGAGGAGAGTGATTTTACCGCCGACGATGTCCGGCTGCCGAAGGCCTTCGATGTTCTTGTCCGCCGAATCCCGCGCCAGCCGCACGCCGTCGGCGGCGACGTCCGCGCGGTGGGCGGCCATCCGAACCTGATCGAACGCCTGGACGGTCTCGGCCGCCACGCGGTCCTGGACGCGGAACAATTCCACCACGGCCGAGCGGTTCTCCGCCTGGCGCTGGCGGACGAGGGCGAGGTTGCCGAGGCCGAGGTTGTTGAGCTGCCAGAGCAGCTGCACGTCGATGTCGCCGCGCGACCCGGCATTCTCGGCCGAGCCGTTCGAGCCGCCGCCGAACTGCCCAACCCCCAGGGTGCCGGTCACGGGGGTGGACGCCCCACGGATGAGGACGCTGGGGATAAGGGGCCGCAAACGCTCCTGCTTGAGCGCGACGAGCGTGGCCTCAACCTGAGCTTTTTGCGAGGCCAATTCGGGGCGATTGAGCAGCGCAAACGTGATCAGGTCGTCCACGCACCTGCCCGGCGGGACCACGTCGATGCGCAGTTGCGGCGGCTCCACCGGCTCGACGCGGGCGGCGGGGTCGAGGCGCAAGACGCGCAGGAGGTCCGCGCTGGATAATTGCCACTGCTCGCGGGCTTGCAGTTCCGTCTGCTGGCGGCGGGCCACTTCGGCCTGGGCGCGCACGACCTCCAGGCCGGGCGCCAGACCGGAGACCGATTGGAGTTCCTTGGTGCGGCGGACCAGTTCCTCGGCCCGCCGCCGGGCGTCTATCGCGCCTGCCAGCTCGCCGCGGGCCTGCTGCACGTTGAAGTAGGCGTCCGTCACTGCCACCAGCGTGTCGTTGCGCGCGGCCTGGAGATCGGCCTGGCGAGCGCGGACGGTCTGTTTGGCGATTAGCGCGCCGAAAATGGCGTCGTCGGGGCTTAGGATGGCGGCGGCCCCGATGCCGGAGCCGGCGCCGTACATCCAGCTGCTGTGGCTGTTGTCGGTGACCGAGCCGTCGCTGTTCTGAATTATGCCGTCGTGGCGATAGTAGTCGCCGCCGAGCGTGATGGTGGGCAGCCATTGCGCTCGGGCCTGGTCGAGGACGGCGAAGGCCGCGTTGAGCCGTTCGGCGGCGGCAGCGATGTCCACGGCCTGGACGTTGGCCAGCCGCAGAGCGGTGGGCAGGGTGATGGACAACGGCCGGTCGCCGGATTCCAGGGCCGGCGCTTCGACTGGGCCTGGCGGTGCGCCGACGGAGGGGGTTTGGAGAAGCCGGCGCGGCGGGGTCAATTCCTGGGCGGAGGCGTTCCACGTCCCCACCGCGACGGCGGCCCCGAGAATACATAGCATCCGGCCAATGCGGCAGCGTAGCGGCGCCATCTTTCCCTCCCGAATGCTCGCCCGTCCCACCGGCGCGGGCCGTAAGGGTTGTATCGGCTGGAGGGGCGCCGCCGCAACACGGCGGCTCGTTAAATGTTCGTAACCGTCCAGCGGAATTCGCAAAGCAGCGCAGCTGCGCCGAGAGCCGACTGCTAAAATCGTGGCATGGACGCTTCCGTGTGCCGGGGATGCTGCGAACGCGATAGGCGCATCGCCGAGTTGGAACGCCGCGTCGCCGAGTTGGAAGCCCGACTCGGCACCAACAGTTCCAACTCCTCGCTGCCGCCGTCCGCCAATCCCCCCGGCGCACCCAAGCCGGTCCAGAAAAAGAAGTCCAAACGTCCAGCCGGCGGACAACTGGGCCATCCCCCGCAGCTGCGGCGGTTGCTTCCCGCCGAGCGGGTCAACCATTTCAAGCACTTGGTCCCCAAGCGGTGTGAGCGCTGTGCCGCGGCCCTGCCCGCCCAGCCCTCGCCGGGCGATCCCGAGCCCACCCGCTTCCAAACCATCGAACTGCCCCCGGTCATAGCCGAGGTCACCGAGTACCAGGGCCACGCCCGCACCTGCCCCTGCTGCGGCCACCGGACGCATGCGGTCATCCCGGCGGCGGTTCGCGCCCACAGTGTCGGGCCGCGGCTGACCGGCACGCTGTCCTACTTCTCCGGCTGTCACGGCCTGAGCAAGCGCGGCGTCGAGGAGATCGCCGACGCGGTCTTCGACGCCCCGATCGCCTTGGGCACGGTCTGCAACCTCGAGGAAGAAGTCGGCGCCGCCCTGGAGACGGCCCACCAGGAGGCGGTGGCGGCGGTGCGCCAGGCGGCGGTCAAGAACGCCGACGAGACCAGTTGGAAACTCGCGGGGGCGTTGTGCTGGCTGTGGGCGGCGGCCACCACCCGGGTGGTGGCCTTCGTGATCCACGCCCGCCGAAGCGCGGCGGGCCTGACGGCGATCCTGGGCCTGGAGATCCTGGGGATCCTGTGCAGCGACCGTTGGGGCCCGTACAACCGGGTGCCGCCCCAGCGGCGGCAGATCTGCTGGGCGCACCTGAAACGGGATTTCCAGAAGATCATCGACCGGGGCGGCCCCGAAGAGTGGGTCGGACGGGAGGGGCGGCGACTGGTCAGGAAGGTCTTCGCCGCGTGGCACGGGTTCCGGGACGGACAGGTCACGCGGGCACAACTGGAAGCGCGGCTGGCCCCGGTGATGCGACGGATGAACCGGGTGCTGCTGGAAGGCGCGATCCTCGGCGCCGACCCAACGGTGGTGCGGTTCTGCGAGAACGTGCTGGCGTTGGAGCCTGCGCTGTGGACGTTCGTGACGACGGAGGGAGTGGAGCCGACGAACAACCACGTGGAACGACTGCTGCGTCGGGCGGTGCTGTGGCGCAGGCGGAGTTTCGGCTGCTGGAGTGGGAACGGCTGTCGCTTCGTCGAGCGGATTCTGACCGTGGTGCAAACCCGGCGGTTGCAGGCGAAGAATGTCCTGGATTACCTGCATGAGGCTGTCCTCGCCCATCGCACCGGCCAACCCTGCCCCTCACTGCTCTCGTAGCGTTGAACGATTACAAATGTTCTTCATCGGGCCATGCCCTTTGGCTATAAGGGTTCTCACGGACCAGGTGCCGATTCGGCGAGTCGGGTCGTGCAGGCGCCCGGAGCGACCAGATCGTTCAGCCCTCCAGCTTGTTCAGGTCGATGATGAGGGGCTTGGAATCGACGTCGCGGATGAGCCTGATTTTCGTGTTCTGGTCGTTGAACCAGCCGCCGAGGCCGTCGGACGTGGGGCTGTCCCGCAGCTCGACCGCCACCTTGTACTTGCCGGGGGGCACACCAAGGATCTCAAACTTCCCGTTTTCGTCGGCGATCCCCGGATAGGTGGTATAGTGCTCCCCCGCCTCGACGGGGATGAGCTTGACCTGGACGTGGCCCGTCTTGCTGACCAGGGCCGTTCCGCCGCGCGTCACCTGACCAGTCACCGTGATCTTGCCCGGACCGCAACCCGGCGCGGCACCCAGCGCGGCGGCAATCAGCAGCCAGAGGGCGATTCGCGGAAATCCGTTCATGCGTCACTCGCGTGGAACGAGCCAAACCGCCCCCGACGACGCCCATGACGCCGCCGGATGCGTAGTTGCCGCCGTTGAATCCGACGGTGGTGGAGCCGCCGTTGAGCGTGTCGCCGCCGCCTTCCCGGTCATCCTCGGCGTCATTGGAGGGCGCGGCGTCCCCCTTCCCATTCGCCGAAGCACGCCTTATCCTGAAACCCGGTCCCGTCCCATTCCGTGCTGGAGGCCGCCATGCCCCCTCTCGTCGCGTCGCGCCCGTCCCTGGCCGACCGCTACGCAACCGAGTTCCCCCTGTCGCGCCGGCTGCACGAACAGGCGCGCGGCGTCTTCCCCAACGGCGTCACCCACGACGGCCGTCACCTGGAACCGTTCCCGGTCTACGTGGACCGGGCGGCCGGCGGCCGCAAGTGGACTGTGGAAGGCAAGGAGCTGGTCGATTACTGGTCGGGCCACGGGGCGCTCCTGCTCGGCCACAGCCATCCGGCCGTGGTCGAGGCGGTGCAGCGGCAGATGGCGAAGGCGACGCACCCCGGAGCTTGCCACGAAAGCGAGATCGAATGGGGCCGACTCGTTCAGCGCCTCATCCCATCCGCGGAAACCGTGCGTTTCACCTCGTCGGGCACGGAAGCCACACTGATGGCCCTGCGGCTGGCGAGGATCTTCACGGGCCGGCCGAAGGTGCTGAAGTTCGCCGGCCACTTCCACGGCTGGCACGACTTCCTCATCCCCGCCGCAGACCCGCCCTACGAGTTGGGGCGTGGTCTCCAGACCACGCCCCAACCGCCGCCCGGCGTCCCGCCGGAGGTCGCGGCCCTGACCATTGTGCGGCCGCCCAACGACGCCGAGGCCGTGGAGCGGGCGTTGAAGGACGACCCGCAAATCGGCTGCGTCATCCTGGAACCGACCGGCGGCCACTGGGGCGGCGTGCCGATCCGGGGGCCGTTCCTGCACACGCTACGGGAGATCACGGCGCGGCACGGCCGGCTCTTGATTTTCGACGAGGTCATCACGGGCTTCCGCGTCGCGCCCGGCGGGGCGCAGCAGCACTACGGCGTCCGGCCCGACCTGACGACTCTGGCCAAAATCCTGGCCGGCGGCCTGCCGGGCGGCGCCGTGGCCGGCCGCGCCGACGTGCTGGCTCACCTCGAATTCCGACCCGGCAAGCCGAAAATGAAACACCCCGGCACGTTCAACGCCAACCCGCTGTCGGCGTCGGCCGGCATCGCGGCGCTCCAGCGGGTGGCGACCGGCGAGCCGTGCCGGCGGGCCACGGAGATCGGCCGGCTGCTGCGGCGCCGTCTCAACGCCCTGTTCGCCGAGCGCGGCGCCGACTGGATCGCCTACGGCGAGTTCTCGATGTTCCGCCTGCTGCCGCACTACCGCGGCCCCCGGCCGACCGACGACGAGTTCATTCCATACAACGGCGATCTGAATAAGCTGGACGGCCCGCGCGACGCGCGGCTGTCGTCGGCGATCCGCATGGGAATGCTGCTGCAGGGCGTCGATTTCTTCGGCCTGGGCGGCATGACCACGGCGGCGCACACCGAGGAGGACGTGGAGCGCACGGTCGCGGCGGTCGCGGGGATGCTGGACTTGCTGGAAGGCGAGCGGCCGGCGTGAGCCGGCCGGTGCGTCATTCGGCACATTGCGGCGAGGGCGCTGGACGCGGGGCGCCGCGGATGGGATAATCCCTTCAACCCTTGGTCCCGGATCGCCGAGGCGCCTTATGGCTACGCCCCCGGAGCGTCCCCTGAAATCCACGGCGCCGTATGTGCCCGTCCCGTCGGCCGGGGATGCCCCGTCCGTCCCCGCCCAGGACGGCACGGTCCCGCAGGTCGGACCTTCACCGGCCGCGGGGGCGGCGATCCAGGTCCCCGGCTACGAGATCCGGGGCGAGCTTGGCCGCGGCGGCATGGGCGTCGTCTACCTGGCCAAGAACGTCTTGATGAACCGGCTGGAGGTGCTGAAGGTCGCCAACCGGGCGCTGCTCGACGGGCAGCCGGGAGCCGCGGAGCGCTTTCTGCGCGAAATCCGCGCGGCCGCGAACCTCAGCCACGAGAACGTCGTCAAGGCGTACAGCGCCTTGCAGGTCGGCGAATTGCTCGTCTTCGCAATGGAGTACATCGAGGGCGAAGACCTGGCCAAGCTGGTGCAGCGCCAGGGTCCGTTACCGGTGGCGCACGCCTGCCATCACGTATCGCAGGCGGCCAGGGGACTCCAGCACGCCCACGAACAGGGGATGGTTCACCGGGACGTCAAGCCGCCCAACCTGATTCTTACGCAGCGCGGCAAGAAACACATCGTCAAGATCCTCGACTTCGGGCTGGCCAAGGCCGTGCGGGAAGGCGAGACGGCGACGGAGCTGACCGGCGCGGGGGCCTGGCTGGGCACCCCGCATTACATGGCGCCGGAGCAGGCGCAGGACGCCGCGAGCGCCGACATCCGGGCGGACGTCTACAGCCTCGGCTGCACGCTCTACTTCCTGCTGACCGGCGCCCCGCCGTTCGGCGGCAATAGCCTATATGCGGTCCTGAAAGCGCACGAAACCGCGGAGGCGACGCCTCTCCACCAGAAGCGTGCGGAGGTCCCAGCGGAACTGGCGGCGATCGTGGCGAAGATGATGGCCAAGGTCCCGGCGCAGCGCTGGCAGAAGCCCATCGACGTGGCGAAGGCGCTCGCGCCATTCATCAAGCCTGCGACTTCGCCAGGACTGGAGCCGAACAGGCCGCCGCCTGTCTCGCCTGCCGATGCCAAGGCCGGCCCGAGCGCCGAGAGCAGTCCGAATCTATCGGAGACAGTGCCGGCGCAGCCCGCCGCCGAACGGGCGGAAGAGAAACGAAGGAGCGGTCCGCATGCCGCGCCGCCCGGCGAGGTCGTGTGGACCGAGGTGGAAGGCGTGATGCATGCCGCGCCCGCGCCGAGCGGGGCCGAGCTGCGGGGCGGGCGCGGCGCGACCGCCGGACGGACGGCAACAGGGAGCGCGACGCCCAAAACGGGCAGGCGATTAAAAAAGTGGCCGATCCCAGCGGCCTTTGGATTGCTCCTACTGCTGGTCGCCGGGATCGTGTTGTGGATCAGCGGCGCGTTTGGGGTGGGGCCCTCGGAAAAGCAAGGCGATCCGCCGCCGCTTCCGCCGGTGGGCGCACGTCGCTCGCCCTTGGACTGCACCGGGGACAAGGGGGTGAGCGCGGCGGACGTGCGGAAGGCGCAGGGGGCGTGGGCAAAGTACCTGGGGCGACAGGTGGAGGAGGAGGACGAGATCGCGCCCGGCGTCAAGATGAAGTTCGTGCTGATCCCGCCGGGCAAGTTCCTCATGGGATCGTCGGAAGGCGAAGCGGACCGGGGCCAGAACGAGGGGCAGCACGAGGTGGAACTGACGCGGCCGTTCTACCTGGGCGTCTATGACGTGACGCAGGCCCAGTATGAGGCGGTGACGGGTAAGAACCCGAGCCAATACAGGGGTGAGCCGGATCTGCCGGTGGAGTGGGTGAGTTGGTACGATGCGGACGCCTTTGCGAAAGGGTTGACGGGAAAAGCGCGGGATGGACTGCTATACCGCTTGCCGACGGAGGCGGAGTGGGAATACTCCTGTCGCGGAGGGCGTCCTTCTTCCCTTCCTTTTGGGATCGGCGACGGCGTCTCTCTCTCCTCGCTCGACGCCAACTTCAACGGCGACCACCCGTACGGCGGGGCGGCCAGGGGTCCATACTTGTTAAAGACGACCCCGGGGGGCGCCTACCCGGCGAATGCGCTGGGCCTGTACGACATGCAGGGCAACGTCGCTCAATGGTGTGCGGATTGGTACGGCGACTACCCGCAGGGCCGGGCGGTCGATCCGACGGGGCCGGCTCAGGGCCCTTCCCGGGTGATCCGGGGCGGCGGCGGGGGCGGGAGGGGCCAGGACTGCCGAGCGGCGGCCCGCGGCGGGTTCGATGCGGGCAGCCTGAGCTATTTCCTGGGCTTTCGCCTGGCCCGAGTCCCGTCCGGTCTGGACAAGTGAGGGCAGGCGAGCGGCGCCGGCCGCGCAGGTCGCCGGGCCGCGTGGCGGAGCCGCGGCACGGCGTACCGGAGCGGACGGCGGAGCGGGTGGCGTCGGCGGCCTCTTTTGCGCCGGGGTCCAGGGGCGAAGCCCCTGGCAGAATACATCGGGAAACGCACAGCATCCTCGTTCCCAAGCTGTGCTTGGGAACGCACGGCCGCGAAGCTCCGCTTCGCGTCCCCAAGCGGACGGGAAGCAGAGCTTCCCGACCTCGCGTTCCCAAGCAGAGCTTGGGAACGAGGCCTCGAACGCACGGCCGCGAGAGCTTCCGCTTCGCGTCTGGATGCGGACGGGAAGCAGAGCTTCCCGACCTCGCGTTCCCAAGCAGAGCTTGGGAACGAGGATTGTGGATCACGCCGTCGGGTGCTGAACCGGCCACCCGGAACCGGTAGCCAAGGCGAACGCTCCGGGCGGCCCCTCCTGCGATTCCAAGCAGGCGGGACGGAGCCGAGCAGCAAGCCACGACGAGAGCGGTCGCCGGTTCGCACGCCGGATAGAATGGCGGCGGACTTCCCGAGGGCCGTTTCATGGAACCCATCCGCATACCAAGGGGACAAGCCCGGCGGCTCGCCGGGGAGCCTGGCGCTTCTGATCCACCTCTCTTATTGCTTGGCCGTCCTTGCGCTCGCCGCTCGCTACAATAGGGTAGGTTCACTGAGCCGCTGGAGCGAATCATGGCCCGCGACCTCTACGACGTTCTTGGCGTTGCCCGCAGCGCCTCCGAAGCCGACATCAAAAAGGCCTATCGCAAGCTGGCCCGCCAGCACCACCCCGACCGCAACCCCGGCGACAAGCAGGCCGAGGCCCGCTTCAAAGAGATCCAGAGCGCCTACGACGTGCTGGGCGACAAGCAGAAGCGCGAAAACTACGACCGCTTCGGCACGGCTGAGCCGGGCGGCTTCGGCGGCGGCGGCAACCCGTTCGGCCGCGGCGGGGCCGGCGCCGGCGGCGGTTCGCCGTTTGGCAACGTCAACCCGGAAGACCTGAGCGATCTCCTCCGCCAGTTCGGCGGCGGCATGGGCGGCGGCCTTAACATCGACCCGGAAGAGCTGTTCAGCGGCCGGGCGCGTGGCCGCACGCGCCGCACCCCGCGCCCACCGGCCGAGGTCGAGACCGAGACGACGATCCCTTTCGAGATGGCGGCGCAGGGCGGCCGCATCACCCTTGGCATCGACGGCCGCGAGATCGAGGTGAAGGTGCCGGCCGGCGTGGACGAGGGACAGCGGCTGCGCGTGGCCGGCCAGGGGCCGAACGGCGCCGACGTGTACGTCAAACTGCACATCGGGCCGCACCCGTATTTCCGCCGCGAGGGCAAGGACGTGATCCTGGAGGCGCCGATCTCGGCGCCCGAGGCGATGCTCGGCACGCGGATCGACGTGCCGACGCTGGACGGCGAACGGCTTACGGTCAAGGTCCCGGCGGGGGCGTCGAGCGGGGCCAGGTTGCGGCTGCGCGGCCGGGGCGTGGCGGGCGGCGACCAATATATCGAACTCAAGATCGTGGCGCCGGCGGCCGCCGACGGCCGCGAGCGCGAACTCATCGAGGAATTCACGCGCCTTCATCCGCTGAACCCGCGTTCCGGCCTGCCGTGGAGCTGAGCCATGACCGACGACGGCCCGCGCCTCACGTTTCGGCCGCACGAGCATCTGCGCCGCCCCGCCGACTTCAAGCGGACCTTCGACCGCCGCCGCTCGGCTGCGGACGGCCGGCTCATCGTTTACGTCTGCGAAAACGGCTTGCCCTACCTTCGCCTCGGCCTGTCGGTGTCGCGCAAGAACGGCCCCGCCGTCCACCGCAACCGCCTGCGCCGCCTCTACCGCGAGGCGTTTCGCCTGACGCGCCACGAGATGCCGGTCGGCCTCGACCTCGTACTGGTGCCGCGGCGGCCGGAGCAACCGACGTTGGAAGAGCTGAAAAGGGCGCTGCCGCGGCTGGTGCGGCAGGCGGCGCGCAGGGTCGGGGTCGCCCCGCCCCTGCCGGAGCAGGAGGGCCGGCGACCGTGATCGGAAAGATCCTGGCCCCGTTCCGCTATGTTCTGAAGATATTTCTGATCGGCGGAGTGCGCTTTTATCAGATTTGCCTGCGGCCGATCTTGCCCACGGTGTGCCGGTTCGAGCCGAGCTGCAGCGAGTACATGATCGCGGCGGTGAACAAGTACGGCCCGCTGCGTGGGGCGTGCAAGGGCGTCTGGCGCATCTGCCGCTGCAACCCGTGGACGCGCGGCGGGTTCGACCCGCCGTGAATCCGGATCTCGGTTAGCCGCGACGCGCCAGCGGAGCGCGTCGTCGGAGCGCTCCGCTGGCGCGTCGCGGCTAACCGAAACCCGCGTCGTCACTTTTCCGGCGCGGGCGCCGCCGGCGCTGGTCGGCGGCGCCGCCTCGCTCTTGAGGTAATCCCGCACGGGCGGCGCCAGCAGCGCGGCCCCCGCCACCGCGCCGATCAGCAGCACCAGCAGGACCATCCGGCCCGGCCAACGGTACATGTCGAACAGGCTCAGCATGATTTGCAGCACCAGGCCGACGGCGACCAACGTGCCGGTCCCAATGATGACCAGCGCGAAATAGGGTCCGATGTTGGGCAGGCGGGCCAACCACCAGCAGCTCACGTCCGCCACCTGCGCCAGCAGCACCAGCGGCGCCACGATGCAGCGGAACCACTTCCAGTAACTGCTGAACGCAAAGATCACGCCGGTCAGCATCCACAACATGCAGAAGCTGAGAAGGTGCAGATGCGTCGTCTGCGTCAGGCTCTCCAGGCTCATCTGCCGGCTGGTGCGGCCGGCGGGGGGGACGACAAGCACGTCGGCGAAGTCGGCGGAATCGACGAGTTTCTTGTGCCCAGGCTGCAATTCGTCGCTATGGCATTTCGCGCAGCGCTCCTGGATGATCGAGTTCACGCGGACTTTGCCGTTCGGGTCGAGGAAGGGCTTGCTGATGGGATGGTTGGCGAGCGAATCCGGCAGGGTCAGTTCGTCGTTCTCGTAGGCCGCATTCCGCTGGTCGTCAGGCAGGTGAATCCACGCCTGCACCGCCAGCCGTTCACCTTCGCGCTCTTGATGTACCTTCGCCTTGTAGGCGGGATCCTGGTCCGCCTTCGCGGCGGTTTTCTTGTCGAGGGTGAAGAACGGCTTGGCCATGCTTTTGCCGTCGGTCGGCGATTCGTCCTCCGGCCCCATGATGAGCTTTTCCATCTTGCACATCGGTGGGGGCGGCGCCGGCTTCTGTATCGGCCAGTTCTCCACGCCGGAGAAGATCTCCACCACGTCGTTCGGCGTCGGCAGCGGCTCGCCCTTGCTGGCGTCGCGGAAGTGCAGCTGCATCAGGCCCGCGAAATAGCCGAGACCCACCGCGATCAAGAACAGCGACAGCGTCAGCCGAACCGGCAGCGGCAGCCCGCGCAGGGTGATTCCGAACGGGGCGGCGTTTGCGTTGGTTGCCATCGGGAAACACTCCAGCGGGTGGGACTCAGGCGGGCGCGTCCAGCGCCGCGGCGACGGCGGCCAGGACGCGGGTGCGGGCTTCGTCCAGCGGGTCGGGCAGCGTGGCGCCGGACGCCAGGCGGTGGCCGCCGCCGCCGAACGTCGCGGCGATCCGGGCCACGTCGATCCGCGAGCGCGAGCGGAAGCTGACCTTCACGCCGCCGCGCGGCTGCTCCATGAAAAACAGGCCGACCTCCACGCCGTCCAGGCTCCGCGTGTAGTTGATCAGGTCCTCGCTGTCCTGCGGCAGGGCGCCAGTCGCGGCATAATCCCCTTTGTGGATCTCCGTAAACGCGACCTTGCCGCCCTGGGCCGTCGTAAGACGTTGCAGCACCAGGCCGGTCAGCCGGAGCCGGCCGAGCGTACCGCGCTCGAACAGCTGTTCGTAGGCGTCGGTCGGCCGGGCGCCCGCTTCCTGCAACCGGGCCGCCAGGGAGAACGTGGCCGGCGTCGTGTTGGGGTGGCGGAACCAGCCGGTGTCCATCGCCACGGCCACGAACAGAGCGTGGGCGGCGGCCGCCGACAGCGGGCCGCCCAGCGCCGCCGTCGCCTCGAAAACAAGACGGCCGGTGGCTTCCGCCGTCACGTCCACCAGCCGGACGGCGCCGAGGTCGTCCTGCGTCAGGTGGTGGTCGATCACTACCTTCGGGACCGCCAGCGATCGCAAAAAAGTCCCGAAATCGCCGAGCTGGCCCCAGGCGCCGGTGTCCAGGACGATCACCGCCTCGGCGTCGCGGCAGTCGTCGCCGGGCGGCTCGAAGCGGCGGACCAGTCGGCCGGGGTCGAGGAAGTCGTAGCGCGGCGGCAGCGAACTGGCCACGACCAACCGGGCCGTCTTGCCCTGGCGGCTCAGCACGTCGGCCAGCGCCAGCATCGAACCAAGCCCGTCGCCGTCCGGCCGGACGTGCGTGGTCAGCAGGAAGCGCTGGCGGGAGCGAACGATTTCAACGAACGGCGCCCAGTCGATCGGCATCGAGAAACCTTTCCTGGCGGGAATCATCTTTCCACGATTATAGAGGAGCGGTCGGGGTCGGCAAAGCGCGAAGTTTCGTCTCATGCGCCGCGGGACCACGATTGCCCATGGGGAGGGCGACGAGTATTCTTCCCCATAGAGTCGCGCCGCCCCTTCCCCTCCGGCCCTGGATATGCCAGACGGCGATAAGCACGATCCGCAGAGCCTCATCGCGGCGGCGCCGCCCGAGGTGCTGCTCGTCTGCCCGGAGTGCGGCGCGCCGCTGGCGGCCGCCGTGTACGAGGCCCATCTTCGCCAGGCCCACCGGCTCCATTTCTTTCGCGGCATCCGACGCACCTACACCGAAACCCTGGCCCAGCTGCTCAACCTCCTTGCCGCGCCGTCGCCGGACGACGAGGCCTGGCGCGTGCTGGCGGTCCTCATGCGCGACGAACACGGCGCCCGCGCTCCCACCGTCCTCGCCGCCTTGCTCGGCGCGCTGCTCACCCGCGTGGACGACGCCAGCCGCGCCGCTGCCGCAGACAGGCTGGCCGATCTGCTGGCCGCCGAGAGCGACAGCAACGCCCGGCTGACGACCGCCCTGGCCGCCGACGGCGAAACGGCGGCGCGGCGGCTGGCCCTGGCCCTGATCGCACGGCAGACGCCGCCGTTCGACCCCGCGTTGCTGAAGCCGCTGCGCGGGCTGCTGCTCGACCGCCGCTTGCCTATCGAATCGCAATTTGCGGCCCTCGCCGCCCTGCTGCGCTCGGCCGGGCCGGACAGCCCCCTCGCCGCCGAGTTCCTGCGCAAGCTGGTCGGCGGACTCGGCAAAAACCAATCGGTGGAGCGCCTGCGCGACTTCGCGCGGCGCCACGGCGGTTCGCCGGCCCTCGACGCTCTCTGTGCGGAACTCGAAGAACAGATGCGCATGAGCTGCCCGCGCTGCTCCGTCCAGCTGCGCCGGCCCGCCATGATTCGGCACCTGTGGGATGAACATCGTCTGATTCTCGACGGCCGCCGCGTCCGCGACCCGTGGGCGGTGATCGACGACTGGATCATCGAATACCGCGCCACGGGCGACGCCGAGCTGCTGGAACGCTGCCGGCTTCGCGGCGTGCAGCTCGATCCCGAGGGCGGGCTGCACCGCGTCCACCGCCTGCTCTTGCGCACCGGGGCCGCCGATGCCGAGGCGCGGCGCGACCTGATCGCCGAGGCCCGCGAGCGCCACGCCTCGCTCTGCCCGTGGTGCTACGCCCTGGCCCCCCAGCCGCGCGAGGCGGCGCCGCTGCCCATCAACCTCCGGCCCGGCCGACTCTCCGCCGCCGGCTACGAGGTGGATGCGGGACCTAAAGGGATATGGAATACCCTTGAAATCCGCACGCCGGCCGGCCTTCTCTTTCGCGGTTTGGAGGGCCGCTGGCGCCTGACGCGGCGGGGGGCGACGCTCTTCCTGGTCGGCCCCCTGGCGACGCTGACGCTGGCGGCGGCCCTCGTCTGGGCGGCGACCGGCATGGACGTTTTCCTCTTTCTCGTCCCCTTCCTGACGGGAGCGACACTGCTTCTGCAATGGCAGGTACGACGCCATTGGGCCGCCGCCGGCGCCCCACCCATGCGCCTGATGCACCACGCCTGGACTCGACTCGCCCCGCACCTGCATGAGCCGGAATTCCGCCCGGAAGACTCCGCATTCCTCGGCGGCCTGGCGCTGGCGACGCCGCCCGGCGCGTTCCGACAGCAGCGGGCGCCGCTTTTGACCGCGCTGCTGAAGCGCACCGAGGACGCCGCCGTCGCCGGTGTGGGGCCGCCGGGCTGCCTGGCCGCCCTGCGCCGTCTCATGGTCGAAGACGCCGCCGCGTTCGGCGCCGACCCCGTGCCGCTCGTCGCCGACCAGATCGCCCGCTGCTTCGAGGGCCGCCTCCCGTTGGTCTACGCCGAGCATCTGCTGGCCGGCTGGCGCTCCCCGTGGTGGACGGCCGGCAACGTCGTCCGGCTCCGCGTCCTCCTCTGCGACCACGCCTTTGAAGCGGCCTTCGAGGTGAGCAACCTGCTCGACGCCGGCCAGACGGCCCCATCCCTTGGCGAGGTGCTGCGGACGGACGACCCGGCCGGCCTGGCGGCGCTGCGGCTGCTGTGGTCGCAGCGACCTACGCGGCCGTGGGACCATTGCGGCCCGGCGCGCACCGTCTTCGACTTGGCCGCCGACCCCACCCACGCCGACCTGCTGGGCCGCCGCCCCGACCTGCTGCTCTGGCAGTGCGAGCCGGAATGGGCGATCGCGGCGGAGGGCGGCGACGAGCCGATGCGCGCTGCCGAGATCGCGCTGTGTACCGGAGGATTGTGGTTGCAGGAGGTGCGCTTCACGGCGCCGCCCACCGTCGTTGAGGAGACGTACCGGGCGTTCGGCGGCACGCTGGTGCTGGGCGGCCGAGCATTCCGCGGCGCGGGCGCGATCGATGCGCTGGCCCGGCGCATGGAGCGCTGGTTCCGCTTCGCATTCGGGGAGTTCCTGCCGCGGACGGCCGACGTGCGGACGTGGCGGTCGCCGGAACGTGCGGCCATCCTGCGGGCGTGGGGGGCGGCCGCGTGCCCGGAGTGCGGACATTACCATCTCGCCCGGGTCGGCGCCGTCGGCGTCGCGCTGGATGAGGCCGCGCCGGCCGCCGGGCGCGGGGCGTCAACCCCTTAGAGCCTATCCCAAAACCCCTGCCGCCCTCCAGGTGATCCAGGCGCAGGCGAAGTGGAGGAAGGCTTTGTAATTGGGGACTTTTTTCTCCCAGCGGATCAACAGTCGTCGGAAGCGGTTCATCCAACTATGCGTCCGCTCCACCACCCAGCGCCGCGCCCGATACCCGGGGATCTTCTCCCTCGGCTCCGCCTTGGCCCCCCGGCGCTTCTTGACCGGGATGTGGGCTGTGTAACCCCAGCGGGCCACCAGCTCCCGCACCGAGGGGTAGTCATACCCCTTGTCCCCCAGAAAGTGCTGTGGCTTCTCCGGCGTGGGCTCGGGTCGCTCGATCGGGATGCTGTCCAGGGTGGCTTCGACCAGTTTCATGTCGGCCCGGTTGGCCCCGGCCACCTCCAGGCCCAGCGGCACGCCTCGGCCGTCCGTCAGCAGCGAACGCTTCGTGCCCTTTTTGGCCCGATCGGTGGGGTTCTTGCCCGTCTTTTTTCCCCCCGAGCGGGGCCTTGGTCATGGTCCCGTCCAGGCTCTGCCATTCCCAGTCGATGCCGACCTTGTCGTCGTACTCGTGCAAGGCCTTTTGCCACAGCTGGCGGAACAGCCCCCGCTTTTGCCAGCGTTGGAAGTAGCGGTGCAGACTGCTGCCGGAGCCGAACTCGGGCGGGGCGGCCTTCCAGTGGCCGCCGGTACGCAGGACGTAGAAAATGCCATCCAACACCTGGCGTTGGGGCAAAGGCGGCCGTCCCCCCTTGCGGGAGCGGCGCACCTTGGGCAACAGGGGTTCGATGCGTTCCCAGAGGGCGTCCGGGATACGGAAAGTATCGACAACCGTTTCACGAGAAGCGGCCATGACTCTGCTCCAGTTCGGTAGATAAGTGGCTACTCATATTATACCCTCCGACCGGGTTTTGGGATAGGCTCTAAGCCTATCCCAAAACCACCGTCATCATGACGATTCTCGTCAAATTGGTGATGTTTCGACGGTTTTGGGATAGGCTCTTAAGAGAGCGTCCACGTCGCCGCCGGGCCGCACGTCCACCGGCTCGCGCCCCTTGCGGAACACCCGCGCCGGGGCGCCGATCAGTTCCACGCTTCCGAATTCCACGCGCAGGACGCCGCCCTCCCAGAGACCGATCACCGGCGCGTCGTTCAACTCGTGGAACTCGCGGATGCGCTCGTCGCGCGTCTCGCCGAAGTGCGCGACGTAGGACTCTCCACTGCGCAAGAAGAATTGCCCCTCGTAATAATGCGCATTGACCTGAAACGGAACGAGACCGAGCGCGGCGAAGCTCGGCGGCTGGACGATCGGCATGTCGTTCGTGGTCTTCATCGTCGGGCAGGCCGCGTTGCAGCCCGCGCTGATTCCCAGGTATGGCACACCGTCCCGCACACGCTCGCGGATCGGCTCCAGCAGGCCATGACGGTAGAGCGCATCCAGCAGGCGGAACGTGTTGCCGCCGCCGACGTACAGCCCCTCCGCATCGCGGATCGCAGCGGCGGGATCGGGCCGGCGATGAATCGAATCCAATTCGTAGCCGGCATGGAGGCCGCGCTCGATCATGGAGGAGGTGCAGGCGTCGAGGTCGCCGACGGCGTACGGCACGAACAACAGCCGCCGTATCGGCCCGAAGAAGGACCGCATGTGGCGCGTGAGTACGCCGACCCGTTCCGGCGTCCGAAACCCGCCGCTTCCCAGCAGCACGCGCATCGCCGACTCTCCTTTCCCGCCCCGCCCGAGTTGGTCCTCAATGCGCCCGGTGCATCGCGGCCGGTCGCAGCGTCGCCGACGCCGGAGAGTAGTATAATCGGTTCTCGCCGGACAAGAAGGGAGAGGCCCCTCGGGCAGCCGCTTGCTCTGATCCGAGCGGGCATAGAATAAGAGTCTGTTCCATAAGGGGGTGTCGGCCATAGAATAGGGTATGGAACACAAACCCTATCCGAGCGACCTTACGGACGACCAATGGGCGACTCTCCAGCCGCTGATCCCGCCCGCCCGGCCCGGAGGACGACCCCGTAAAACCGACATGCGTGCGGTGGTCAACGCCTTGTTCTACGTCACCCGCCAGGGTTGCACGTGGCGGGCGCTGCCCCACGACTTCCCGCCCTGGAAGACCGTCTACAACTACTTCCAGGGGTTCCAGGGGAACGGCACCTGGCAGCGTCTCGTCGATGCGCTCCGGGAACGCGTGCGTGGCAAGGCCGGCCGGCAGCCGACGCCCAGCGCCGCGGCCATCGACAGCCAGTCGGTCAAGACGGCCGAGGGCGGACGGGAGATTGGCAACGACGGCGGCAAGAAGGTCCATGGTCGCAAACGGCATATCCTCGTTGACACGCTGGGTTTGCTGATCGCCGTTGGGGTGACGGCCGCCAACGTGGACGACGGCCGCGCCGCCCAGGACGTTTTCGCCCAGGCGCGGGGCCGGGACTTCCCCCGCTTGGAAGTCGTATTCGCGGACAACAAGTATCACAACTATGCCCTGTATGACTGGCTGCGTCTTCACCGCCGGCCCTATCGGCTGGAAGTGGTCAGCCGGCCGCAGGGCGAGCGGAAGTTCAAGCCCTTGAAGATCCGCTGGGTGGTGGAACGGACCTTCGCCTGGCTGGGGCGTTACCGGCGGCTGAGCAAGGACTACGAGCATCTGCCGGAGTCGAGTGAAGCCATGGTGCAACTCGGCGCCATCCATCACATGCTCCGGCGACTCAAACCGAAACGGTAACCGTCCAGCGGAATTCGCAAAGCAGCGCAGCTGCGCCGAGAGCCGACTGCTAAAATCGTGGCATGGACGCTTCCGTGTGCCCGGGATGCTGCGAACGCGATAGGCGCATCGCCGAGTTGGAACGCCGCGTCGCCGAGTTGGAAGCCCGACTCGGCACCAACAGTTCCAACTCCTCGCTGCCGCCGTCCGCCAATCCCCCCGGCGCACCCAAGCCGGTCCAGAAAAAGAAGTCCAAACGTCCAGCCGGCGGACAACTGGGCCATCCCCCGCAGCTGCGGCGGTTGCTTCCCGCCGAGCGGGTCAACCATTTCAAGCACTTGGTCCCCAAGCGGTGTGAGCGCTGTGCCGCGGCCCTGCCCGCCCAGCCCTCGCCGGGCGATCCCGAGCCCACCCGCTTCCAAACCATCGAACTGCCCCCGGTCATAGCCGAGGTCACCGAGTACCAGGGCCACGCCCGCACCTGCCCCTGCTGCGGCCACCGGACGCATGCGGTCATCCCGGCGGCGGTTCGCGCCCACAGTGTCGGGCCGCGGCTGACCGGCACGCTGTCCTACTTCTCCGGCTGTCACGGCCTGAGCAAGCGCGGCGTCGAGGAGATCGCCGACGCGGTCTTCGACGCCCCGATCGCCTTGGGCACGGTCTGCAACCTCGAGCAAGAAGTCGGCGCCGCCCTGGAGACGGCCCACCAGGAGGCGGTGGCGGCGGTGCGCCAGGCGGCGGTCAAGAACGCCGACGAGACCAGTTGGAAACTCGCGGGGGCGTTGTGCTGGCTGTGGGCGGCGGCCACCACCCGGGTGGTGGCCTTCGTGATCCACGCCCGCCGAAGCGCGGCGGGCCTGACGGCGATCCTGGGCCTGGAGATCCTGGGGATCCTGTGCAGCGACCGCTGGGGCCCGTACAACCGGGTGCCGCCCCAGCGGCGGCAGATCTGCTGGGCGCACCTGAAACGGGATTTCCAGAAGATCATCGACCGGGGCGGCCCCGAAGAGTGGGTCGGACGGGAGGGGCGGCGACTGGTCAGGAAGGTCTTCGCCGCGTGGCACGGGTTCCGGGACGGACAGGTCACGCGGGCACAACTGGAAGCGCGGCTGGCCCCGGTGATGCGACGGATGAACCGGGTGCTGCTGGAAGGCGCGATCCTCGGCGCCGACCCAACGGTGGTGCGGTTCTGCGAGAACGTGCTGGCGTTGGAGCCTGCGCTGTGGACGTTCGTGACGACGGAGGGAGTGGAGCCGACGAACAACCACGTGGAACGACTGCTGCGTCGGGCGGTGCTGTGGCGCAGGCGGAGTTTCGGCTGCTGGAGTGGGAACGGCTGTCGCTTCGTCGAGCGGATTCTGACCGTGGTGCAAACCCGGCGGTTGCAGGCGAAGAATGTCCTGGATTACCTGCATGAGCCTGTCCTCGCCCATCGCACCGGCCAACCCTGCCCCTCACTGCTCTCGTAGCGTTGAACGATTACCCGAAACGGAAGGCATGGAGCCAACGTTTCCGGTTCAAAGGCCATCGGCCCAAATCGGCCGCGTAGGGCCTTATGGAACAGACTTTAATAGAGCGCCCGAGAGAAAGGACGGCTGCCATGCTGCGCTTCGAGGGCGACCGCGACTTCCCGCAACCGCCGGATCAGGTGTTCGCCCGGTTGACCGACGCCCGCTTCCTGGCGGCGTGCGTGCCCGACGTTGAAGGCGTGTCGCAAGACGATCCCGACCGGGCGACGTTCAAGGTGCTGCCCAGTCTGGCGTTCACGCGGGGGATGCTGCACGTGACGCTCCAGGTGGTCGAGAAGGCGCCGCCGAGTTCGGCCCGCATGGTGATGACCAGCAAGGGCGTCGGCAGCAGCAGCACCGTCGAGGCGGTGCTGGGCCTGGCGCCGCAAGACGCCGGCACGCGGATGCACTGGATCGCGGAGGTGAAGGAGCTGGGAGGGCTGTTAAAGCTCGTCCCGCAGGGGCTGATCCGCGGCGCCGCGCAGAAGGTGCTGGACGACGCCTGGGAGGCGGTGGAGGCGAAGCTGCGGGAGGCGTAAGGTCACAGCCGCCATTGCCAGGCGCTTATCTCCCGCAACCGCGCCTCATGCGTGAGGTTGAATTGCAGCGGCGTCACCGTCGCCCAGCCCTCGGCCAGCGCCGTCACGTCCGTGTCGGGGTGCGGCTCGGGGCAGCTGAACTCCGGGTTCGACCAAAAATAGACCCGGCCGCGCGGGTCGGTGCGGCGGTCGTAGCTCTCCTCGTAGGCGGCCAGGTTCTGCGGCACGACGCGGACGCCGCGCGGCACATGCCTTTCCAGGTCGGGAATGTTCACATTAAACAGGGAGCCGGCTGCCGGCCTGTGTTCGAGGATCTCTTCGATGATCTGCCGGGCGCAGGCGGCCCCACGGGCGAAGTCGGGCGGCGTCGGCTTGCTGTATTCCAGCGAGCAGGCGATGCTCGTGACGCGGAAGAAGGCGCCCTCAATGGCGGCGGCGACGGTGCCGGAATAGAGCACGTTGATGCCCGCATTGGAGCCGGCGTTGAGGCCGCTGACGATCAGGTCGGGCGGCCCGGGCAGCAGCTCGCGCAGCGCCAGCTTGACGCAGTCGGCCGGCCGGCCCTCCACCGCCCAGCCCAGAGGCCGGCGCTCTTCGTCCTGGATCTCCTGCACGATCAGCGGGTTGGTCAGCGTCACCGAGTGGCCGACCGCGCTCTGCTCCGTGGCCGGCGCCACCACCACGACCTCGCCCAGCCGACGCAATTCCGTCAGCAGCGCCCGCAGTCCAGGGGCGTACACGCCGTCGTCGTTCGTCAAGAGGATTCGCATTCCACCTCCCGGAGAATCTCACGCAAAGACGCAAAGACGCAAAGACGCAAAGAGTCGCGGAAGATAACAATTGGTTCGAGGCAGGCGCGCCCCGGAACCCTGCCTTCCGTCTTCTTTGCAGCTTTGCGTCTTTGCGTCTTTGCGTGAGATCTTCTTACTCCTCCATCTTCTTCCGCCGCAGGATGTGGTGGTAGTGCTGCGCGAAGCGGTGCGCCTCGTCGCGGACGTACTGCAACAGCCGCAGCGCCGCCGAGTGCCGGCTCAGCCGGATCGATTCCTGGGCGCCCGGCCGGAAGATCTCCTCCTCTCGCTTGGCCAGCGACAGCAGCGTCGGCGGCTCGACGCCCAGCAGACGGAAGGCCTCCAGCGCCGCGTTCAGCTGGCCCTTGCCGCCGTCGATCAGCAGCACGTCCGGGAACGCCTCCTCGTCGCGCGACAGCCGCCGGAAGCGCCGCACCACCACCTCGCGGATCGACGCGAAATCGTCCACGCCGCGCACCGAGCGGATGCGATAACGCCGATATCCTGGCTTGAACGGCAGGCCGTCGATGAACGACACCAGCGACGCCACAGTCTCGTCGCCGCTGAGGTGGGCCACGTCCACGCCCTCAATGGTGCGCGGCGGCTTCTCTAGACCCAGCACCTTCTTCAGACCGAGCAGCCCCTTTTTCGGGTCGATCGGAAACACCTCCGGCTGCACGTCGCGGGCCGCGTCGCCGCGCTGGCCGAGTTTTTTGAGCGCCTCCACGTCGTCGCGCAGCCGGGCCGCCTTCTCGAACAGCATGGCCGCGCTCGCCTCCAGCATCTCCTTTTCCATCTCCGCGATCAGCCGCTCTTTCTTGCCCTCCATCACCATCCTCAATTTGCGGATCTGTTTTCGGTACTCCTCGCGCGTGACGCGGAAGTTGCAGGGGGCGGTGCATTGGCGGATGCTGTGCAAGAGGCACGGCCGGAACCAGCGCCAGCGCTCGTCGTCGGAGCGGATGTCCAGCGAACAGGTGCGGAACTGGAAGATCCGCTGCAACACCTGCATCGCCCGGCGCAGGGTGCGGGCGCTGGTAAACGGGCCGTACAGCCGCACGCCGCGGCGCCGCGGCGACCGCGTGAACTCGACGCGCGGAAATTCTTCTCGTACCCGGATCTGCATGTAAGGAAACGTCTTGTCGTCTTTCAGATCGACGTTGAAGCGCGGCCGAATGTCCTTGACGAGGCGGGCCTCCATCAGGAGGGCGTCCACCTCGCTGTCGGCCGGCAGGAAATCCACGTCGGCGATGAGCTTGACGAGGTCGGCGGTGCGTTGATCCTCGGCGGCAGCCTTGGTGAAATAATGGCCGGCCCGGTTGCGCAGGTTCTTGGCCTTGCCGACGTACAGGACGACGCCCTGCGCGTCCTTCATCAGATAAACGCCGGGGCTGGCCGGGAACTGCTTGACCTTTTCGGCCGGCGGAACGACGGCGGTCATGCGAGGGCCTCTCTTCCTGGGCGAACGGCCCGGCTCCGCGGGCGAGGGCCTCCCTCTCCATGATATACCGTTCCCACGTTCAGGGGGCGTTTCCGCGAAAAGCTCGCAGCAGGCGTTGCGTCCACGTGGCCGGCCGAACGGCGGTCGGTTGGCCGAGCCGCCAGCGCCTCCAGGTCCTCCGTTAGGACGCGGGCCGATGGGTAGCGGTCGGCGGGCTGCTTCTCCAGACAGCAGAGGACAACGGCCTCCAGGTCGCGGTCCAGCTCGCGGCGAAGCCGGCGCGGCGGAATGGGGTTCTGCTTGAGGACCTGCCGCACGGTATCCGGCGCATTCGGCCCCTGGAACGGCGGCCGACCCGTCAGCAATTCATAGAGGATGGCCCCCAGCGCCCAAACGTCCGTCGCGGCCTCAGCGGCGTCGGGACCGCCGGCGAGTTGTTCGGGCGCCAGATAGCGAGGATCGCCCATGACCGCCACAGCCGGCTGGCGAAGCGTCTGGAAGAACGGCGTCAGGCCGAAGCCGCCGACGAGCGGCTGATCGTTTTCGTCGAACAGGATTTTGCCGGGCGTGAGGCCGCCGTGGAGCAGGCCGTGGGCGTGGGCCGCCGCGGTCGCCCCGGCCAGCCGCTCGACGAGCGCGGCGGCGTCGCGCGGGTCAGAGAACCGGCCCCGCCGTTCCGACAGCGACCCGTTGGCGGCCAGCGCCGTCGTGCAGCACGGACGACCTTCGAGCATTCCGGCGGCCAGGACCGGCAGGACGTGCGGATGGTGGATCTGGGCGGCGGCGCGCGCCTCGCGCAGGAACGCGCCGACCTGTTCGGGCGGCAACACGCCCGGCATGAGGAGATGGAGAGCGACGACGCGGCCGCTGCTCGTTTCGCGGGCGCGGTAGACCCGCGTGTCTCGGCCGATCTCGTCCAGGATTTCATGCGGCGGCAGGGCGTCCGGCCCCGATGCGGGCGTTGCGTTCTCCTCCGGCACGGCGTCTTCCCACTTCCGTTCTTGCGGGCGTAGGTGGTGATGTAGATCGTGACGGACCCGCCGCCCAGGGTCTGGACTGTCAGCTGATACGCCTGGCCGGCCGCGAGGCCGCTGACGCTGAACGCCCAGCAGTAGGTCTGCGGCGGAGGACAGGGCGCCATGACGATGACGGTCACCGGCCCCGGAGGCGGACCGGGGGGCGGGGGCGGATTCGGGTTGTACGGGACGAGCGTCGCGGACACCGGCGTGCTGCACGGATCGATCATCCCATAAGTCGTGAGCGTGCCGCCGGGCCCGAGCGTCACCTGGGCCGGGTTGCCGAACGTGCCGCTGCCGTCCGGGTAGTCGATCTCGGGCGTGGGGCCCCCGATTCCGATCGCCGCCGCCGCGACCGCCATCGGGCTTCCGTTCCCGTTCCAGACAATGAGCGCGTCGGCCTCGCCGGGGGTCGGGTGCTTCTTGCCGTTTCCGACGTACTTCGCCGTGACTTTCAGCCGGCACATTTTCCGGGCGCACCCCTTCGGCATTTGCACGGGGAACGCGTGGACGTTGACCACCTTGCGGGCGTCCGTGAATCGGGGAGGGTCGAACGCCTGGAGATCGACGTCCAGGCTGTCGTCGTCGGGAATGTGGAGGGTCGCCTTGACCTGGACGTCCAGCTTGGGCTTCGTTTCGCTTCCCTTCCGCCGGACCCCCGGCAAGACGTGGACGTAGAGCATGAAGTTCTCGTCCACCTGATGGCTTCCGTCCTTCTTGGGGAAGTGCAAATGCAGGCGATAGGGGCCGGGCATGGGGTCCTCCAATGGGTGAGGTCAGGGAAGCGGTTCGACGAGGACGCGGCGGAAGGAGGCCGCACCGTCCTCCACCAGCAGGCCCAGGGGCTGTCCGGGGCCGAATGCGGGATTGAATCCGGGGCATTGATCCTGGGGCCGTCCGTTGATGAACTGGAAGCGGATCGCCTGGAAGTTGTTCCAGAGGTCGTCGGCCGACGCCTTGCCGACGGGCTGGAGCGGAAGGTCGGGGCCGTCCGCCCAAAAGGCCCGGACGGAGTGCGCATCGACCTCGACGGCGAGCCGGCGCCAGGGGTGGACTCCGGGCGTGGCCAGGGCGCCGGGCAAAAACAAATGCTCGCCCAGGTCAGTGGTGGCGTGCGGCCCAGAGTCCTGCCGCCAGCGCACGGCCAGCCGGGCGATGCTCGCGTTCGGTGCGTTGGCGAGCCGGGCCGGCTCCATGTCATTGAAGGTGAGGCTGCAGAAAGCGTGGACGGCCCCATCGCCGCCGGCCGTCCAGCCGCAGTAAAGTCCCACCTCGCCGCGAGCCGGGCCGCTCTCGTGCCGAACGTCGGCGCTGAATCGGCAGCCGTGCGGGGCGTCGCGGAACAGCTCCAGGAAGGCTGGGCTGTGCGTGTCCAAGGTGAAGGCGCCGTCCTTCTCGTCGGGCGTGAGCGACAGTCGCCCCGCCCTCCGCCCACCGGCTCCAAGCCGGCGCCCCGGACTCGCCGATCAGCGTTACGGCCCGCCCGTGCGCGAGCTGCTCTTGCCCGTCGTGAAGCGGCTGATCAGGGTCGCGGTTGAAGCGGAGGGGCCAGAACAGAGCGACGGCGCCAATCACCACGGCGGCCAGCAGCACCAGGGCGCCGACGGCGACGGCCGGCCGGCGCAGGGTTCGCTTGACCCACTCCAACGGCGCCGGCCGAACCGACTCGCCGCGGCGCCATCGGGCCAGGTCGTCCGCCAGCTCGCCGGCCGCGGCATAGCGACGATTCGGGTCCTTTTGCAGACACTTCAAGACGACGCCCTCCAGCTCCGGCGGCAAGTCCGCTCGGTGGCGCATGGCCGCGCCGGCTCGCCGGTCAGCACGCGCTTGTACGTGCCTTCCGGCGTGGCCTCCGCGAAGGGCCGTGCGCCCGTGAGCAGCTCGTACAGGATGACGCCAAGCGCCCAGACGTCGCTGCGGGGGGACACCTCCCAGGTGTGGCCGGCCGCCTGTTCCGGGGACATGTAGGCCGGCGTTCCGACGCGCTGCCCCGGCGAACTGGCGTCGGCGTCGGCGTCCAGCACCTTGGCCAGGCCGAAGTCCGCCACCAGCGGCTCGCCCTGCTCGTCCAGAAGGATGTTGGCCGGCTTGAGGTCGCGGTGGATGACGCCCTGGTCGTGGGCGTACTGCACCGCCCGCGCGATCTTCTCCACCAGGGCCGCGGCGGCGCGCGGGTCGTCGCGGTAGCTGGCAGCCCGGCCGGACAGGGCGCCGGTCAGCAGCGGCATCGTGAAACAGTGCCGGCCCTGGTGCAGGCCCATGCCGTGGATGGCGATGATGTTCGGGTGCCGCAGGCGGGCCGCCGCCCGCGCCTCGCGGTAGAAGCGATGCACGGCCTCCGGCGTCTCCAGAAGGCCCTGGCGCGGCACGATCATTTTCAGGGCCACCGGCCGGTTCAGAACCAGATCGCGGGCGCGGTAGACGACGCCCATGCCGCCCCGGCCGATCTCTTCCTGCAGCTCATGCCGGCCCAGTTCGGGCGCCGCCTCTTCCACGGCGGACCCGGCGGCCGCGGCATGCTCCTGGGTCGGGGCGTCGTGATCCAGGCCGAGCGCGCCGCCGCTCACCGTGGGCGCCTGGTGGAGAACCTCGTTGACTTCTCCACGGGTGGAGTGGTCAGGAGACATCAGGGTTCCGGGCTGAAGAAACCACGTGCGACCCGCCGATGTCAACCGGCAGTCGTCCTTCCGTGGATACGGATACGAAAACTAACCGATTGGGAAGGCGTTCGCAAGGAAAAAATGGTGGGCTGTCAGGCAACAATAGAAATGTCCGCATTTCGGCGACAGTAGAAATGTCCGGTGTCCGGACGTTGTCACTTCTTCCGCTTGAACGGCTTCCTCCACGGGTGGTCCTCGGCTGGACGGTGTGGCCCCTTCTTGTTATCGTCCGCCCCGCCGTCGGGAGGATAGGGCTCCGCAGGAGTGCGACCCGAGCGCCCGTCGGTCGGCTGTACGCCAGGCGACCGGGACCCCGAAGAGGGGTCCCGGTTCGCTTTTCCCCCGCTGGCGTCGGCCGCCGATGCGTTAAACTCCGGGGGTCTGGGGGCGGAGCCCCCAGGGCCGCAACCCGGCGGGATCTCGCGGTACTTCAGGTACTTGCCCCGGAAGCGGATCGCCATACTCCCGTCCAGGCGCAGCTCGATCACCACCCGACCGCCCCGCTCCCCCGCATGCACCGGCGGCAGCAACTGGTAGAAGCGGTTGCGGAAGCGCACCGTGTAGTCGTTGGACACCACCCGCCCCTCCTGGATGCTCAGGATCGCCGCCAGGTCGTGACCCGGACCCAGCGGCCGGTGCCCGTCGGCCGCCTGGCGCGCCGGCTTGACGAAGCGGCGGTTGTGCGTCGGCAGCAGCCGCTCCAGCACGGCGTTGGCCCCCGCCAGCGTCGTCACGCCCGCCAGGCGCAGCTCCTTGACCCAGCGGTCCTGGGCCGTGCCGAAGGACCGCTCGACGCGGCCCTTGGCCTGCGGGCTGTGCGCCCGGATCAGCTCGATGCCTAGCTCCCGCAGGGCCCGCCCGAACTGCGTCTCCGCGTCGGGCAGGGCGCGGCCCTTGTCCTGCGGCTCGAAGATGCTGTGCCGGTCGGTGTACAACGCCACCGACCGGCCGAAACGCCGCAGCCAGCGGCCGGCCAGGTCCATATGCGCCTCGACCGTGCCGGCCGGGTAGAAGCGCGCCAGGGTGCGGTTGGTGGCGTCGTCGATCATGCCGATCAGGACCATCTCCTCGCCGCGGCCCTCCAGCCAGTCATGCACCGAGGCGTCCATCTGAACCAGCTCCCCGAAGCAGGCCCGGCGCGGCCGGCGGCTGCGGTGCGGGTCGCGGCGACGCTTGCGTTGCCACAGCCCCTCGGCGATCAGCCAGCGGCGCAGCGTCTGCGGGCCGACCGTCAGGCCCTCCCCGGCCAGCTTCTCGGCGGCGAAGGTGGGGCCGAAGTCCGCGTAGCGGGTGCGGTAGGCCGCCAGCACGGCCCGGCGGAAGGCGGGGTCGGGCCGGTGGTTGGAGGGCCGGCCGCGCAGGCCGTCCACGAGGGCGGCGTCGCCTTCGGCCTCCAGCTTGCATTGGATGCGTCGGACCTGGCGGACGCACAGGCCGAGCAGCCGGGCCGCCTCGGCCTGCGTCCGCTGGCCGCTCTGCACCGAGTGCAGGACCCTGAGGACATCGCGTTCCTTCTGACTCATAGCGATCCGGTCTGTGGAAAGCACGCCGATAGACATGGCTCCTCCTTGGCCTGACCAAGGAGGACATTTCTATTGCGTTAAGACCGGACATTTCTATTGTCGTTCAACAGGAAAAAATGGTGGGCGGCGGATAGTGGGGTGTGCGTCTGATACTTGGGTGGAAAATCCTCCTGGTCTCCGCTGTCCAAAAAGGCATGAGGGGTGCCATGCTTTCGCGGCCTGTTGTCGCAACCTTGGCCCGCGCGAAGCCGCCGCGAAAGCATGAATGCCGGCCGAGGCAACCATGCTTTCGCGGCGCCCTTGCGGCGGCCGCGGTTCCGAAAGGGGCCGCGAAAGCATGGCACCCCCCTAAAAAGTCACCCAAGTAAAAGATGCACACCCCAATACTGTCCGGCACATTTTGTGCCGTGCCGCGATGCCGACTTTGAGAGACCGCACCCGGCGCATTTTTCATCGATTTGGCACGCCAGCAGCTGTATTACCCTTGGCGGGCCTCAGTTGCCGCCGCTTTGGCAGTTGGGCCGCGGAGGCAGGCCATGGCGGCGAAACGACGAACACCGATCCAAAACAAGGATCTCCAAGGACTCAAGTATTTCAAGCTGCTCGGGTCCTTGCTCGAGCGTCTGCACGAGGACGCCACGGTACGCGATCACGCCAGCAATCGTCGCCTGTTCTATGACCAGTACGCCTGTTTGCTCCTGCTCTTCTTCTTCAACCCCGTCGTCCAAAGCCTGCGCGGCATCCAGCAGGCCAGCGAACTCGATAAAGTGCAGCGTCTGTTCGGCTGCCACCGAGTCTCCCGCGGCGCCCTGAGCGAAGCCAGCCGCGTCTTCGATCCCCAACTGCTCCACGCTCTTATCGGCGACGTCGCCACGCAAACGCTCCCCCTGGTTCACGGCAAGGAAGCCGAAGCCTTGCGCGGCCTCACGGCCGTGGACGGCAGCCTCCTGCCCGCCTTGCCCAAAATGGCCTGGGCCCTCTGGCTCGATCCGCAACACCGCGCCGCCAAAATGCACGTCCATTTCGACGTGCTCGAAGGCGTCCCCGTCGAAACCACCGTGACGGCCGGCAACGACTCGGAAACCAGGCAATTGCGGGCGACCCTGCAAGCCAAGCGTCTCTACGTCGTCGATCGCGGCTATGCCGACTATCAACTCTTCCAGGACGTCCTCGACGCCCAAAGCGACTTCATCGGCCGCATCCGCGACAACGCCGTCTGGACCGTCGTCGAGGAACGGCCGCTGACGGCGGAAGCCCGCGCGGCCGGCGTTCGCAGCGACCGCGTCGTTCGGCTCGGCGGCGCAGAGCGGGGCGCCTCTGAAGCAACCCTTGCGCGTCCTCGAAGTCGAAACGGGAAAGACCGACGCCCACGGCCGTCCCGAAATCCTTCTCCTGGCCACCAGCCGCCTCGACCTGGCCGCCGAGTTGGTCGCCCTGGGCTACCGTTATCGCTGGAGCGTGGAACTCTTTTTCCGCTGCCTCAAGTGCATCCTGGGTTGCCGTCATCTGCTGGCCGACAGCCGAAACGGCGTCACGATCCAGGTCTACTTGGCGATCATCGCCAGTCTGCTCATCAGTCTCTGGGCGGGGCGGAAGCCCACCGTCCGCACCCTGGAGATGATTCAGTTCTACTTCCAGGGCTGGGCCACGGAAGAGGAACGGATGGCTCATCTGGATAATCTCAAACCGCTGGCGACGTAAGCCGCGCTACCGGTGCGCACCGAGGTCCGGGACGGCGGCCGAGGCCGCCGCGTGCCGAGCCTTGACTGCCACTTGGACAGCGCACCCCTCTCTCTTTGGCGGAAAACCCATCGCGTTCCACCAAGAAGCCGCACCCGGCACGCTATCCCCTTGCCGCCGTCGCCGCCCTCAGCAACAATCGAGCCGGACAGTATTGTGCACACCCCGGATAGTGACGGCGTTCAGCCGCGACCCGACAGGGGAGCGCGTCGGCGAAACGCGCTCCCCTCAGGGTCGCGGCTGAACGCCGTCAGTGGTTGTTACACGCAGGCCAGCTCCCGGTCGCGGCGGCCGCGCTTGCCGGCCGCCTTCTCCAGGGCGTTCTTGAGGCGGTGGCGGGCGACGTGCAGCCGCCGCTTGATGGTGCCGACCGGCGTCTCGAACTCGCGGCTCATCTGCTTCAGGGACCGGCCGCGGAGGTAGAACGCCACCAGCGTGGCGCGGTCCACCGGCTTCAGCCGATCCAGGCCGCGGTACAGCTCGGCCGCCTGCTCGGCCCGGACCAGGCTGTCCAGCGGGCCGGCGCCGGCCGCCGCGGCGTTGTCCAGCGCCTCGGACTCGACCCGGCACAACGGGCCGCGCCGCGTCAGGCGGTTGATGGCCATGCGCACCGTGATCTGGCGCAGCCAGCCGGCGAAGCACAGCGGGTCGCGCAGCTGCGGCAGCTTCTTCATCCCGTGCAGGAACACTTCCTGCGCCAGCTCCTGCGCCTCCGCCGGGTTGCGCAGGCGGGCCAGGGCCACGGCGTACACCGTCGGCTGGAACCGCTCCACCAGCTCGCCGTAAGCGGCCCGGTCGCCGTCGCGGGCACGCAGAACCAGCTCCAAGATCTCGTTTCCGTTCATGTGAGTTCGACGCCTTCTCGATCCGCCGCGTGAATGCTATCCACCCTCCGGAAGCACGCCGGTTCGCCGGGGATCAGCCGGGGGGCGGCGCGCCATGCATTGGGGGTGACGGCGACAATACGGGAGAGCCTCCCGCGACCGGAGGCCGGCGACGAATCGGGAGAAAAAATCTCCGCGATGGCCGCGCAGCCCGGTCGGGACGCGCATCCGCATTCGTTCAGCGTGGGAGGACGGGTTCCGCCGTCGGAATCAGGCTGGACGGCCTAATTCACGACGCCCACGTCGAAGCCGAACACGTCCGGCCGGCCGGCGTCAGCCGGGCCAACCGGGACGAGCATTTCGACTTGCACCATCCCAACGGGATGGCCGGGGCCGCGATTCTCGCGGCGCCCCGACGGATGAGGGACCCATCGCAACGGAGGGACCGACCGGCCCCTGTGACGGCCACGACCGCCATGCGATCATATTCCGCATGGCTGTCGAGCCGCTGAGCGGGCGTGAAGCTCCGCTCCCGGTTGAGCGACGGGTGTCGCGGATTGATTCGGACCTCCGGGGTCTGGCTGGCCGGTTGGGACTCCGCGGCGAGGCGCAGACCGACGTTCTGACCGTCGCGGACGACGGAAACGCCACGCAGCACCCGGGTTCGCAGAGTAAACACGGCCATGACAGACCTCCGGCGATCGAGAGGGAAGGGACGGGCAGGCCCGAGCAGGCCCGCCGGCGGACGTTGATCGGTAAGAGTTTTCGGTTTCCTCGCTTCTTCCAGTCGAACCTGTCGGCTCGGGCGACGCTCCTCTAATGAGAGGATACCGTTTTCTTCGTCTTTTGTGTCAGCGGACCTCAAAATAACCGAAGACGCGAAAACAGTTTCAGCGCCGATGAAGGATAGACGATCCGCGGCGGGAAAGGTTCGCGCGAAATCTGCGAATTCCGAACCAGCCCGAAGCGCAAGCGAGGGAAGAGGTTGCCTCGCTTGCGCTTCGGGCTGGTTCGGCAGGACGCCGCGCCACACCAGCACGGCCAGCAGCGCGCCGGCCGCCACGCGGTAGCCGATGAACACCCACGTCGAATGCGTCTTGAGGAAGCGGATCAGGAACGCGATCGAAGCGTATCCCACCACTCCCGCAACCACCGTGGCGATCGCCAGGTTCAGGAAACCCTGCTCCTGGAGCTTGTCCTTTTCCTTGTACAGCTCATACAGCCCCGCCGCGAAGACCGACGGCAGCGACAGCAGGAACGAGAACCGGGCCGCGGCCTCGCGCGTCATGCCGCAGAAGATGCCGCCGGTAATGGTCGTGCCGGAGCGCGACGCGCCGGGAATCAGCGCGAAGCACTGAGCGAAGCCGACCAGCAGCGTCTCGCCCCATCCCAGCGCCGACAAATCCTTCAGCGGCTTGCCCGCTCGTACGCGCCATCGGTGGACCCATTCCGCCAGGGCCAGCACCACCGCGAACAGGACGGCCGCCGCCGCGATGACATACAACCCGCGCAGCTCATTCTCGATCTGGTGCTTGAACAGAAGGCCGATCACGCCGATCGGCACGGTGCCGATCAGCAGCATCCAGGCCAATCGCGCGTTCTGCGTACCGAACGGGCGGTTCTCCCAGATGCCTCGGAAGAACGCGGCCGCCAGCCGGGCGATGTCCTGACGGAAGTAGATCACGCAGGCGACCCAGGTTCCCCACTGGATGACGGCGGTGAAGGCGGCGCCGAGGTCCCGGCCGGTCATCGCCACCGATGTGATTTCCAGGTGCGCGTTGCTGCTGACCGGGATGAATTCCGTCAGGCCCTGCACGACGCCGTAGACGGTCGCCTCGAATGCGGTCATGCTCATGGACGGTCCTTCCGCGCGGCGTCACGGGGCGCAAAGGATCGTTGTAGTGGGGAAGATGGGATTGCGTAGGGGCAGGGAAACCCCGCCCCTACGAATGACGGACGTTCACGGTCGGTTGCTGTACTTCTTGACGCGGCGGCCGAACACCGGCGTCGGCGCCTTGAACTCCGGCGGCTGCTCCGCACGCGCGCGAGGCGTGTACGCCTGGAAGCCCTCGATGTCTTCCCGCTCGACTTCCTGGTTGATGAACGCTTCGATGTCGGTGAGGCGGTCGCCCTGTTCCGGCGTGACGAAGGCGACGGCCACGCCGTCGGCGCCGATGCGGCCGGTTCGGCCGATGCGGTGGACGTAGTTCTCCGGGTCCAGCGGCAGATCGTAGTTGATGACGTGCGAGATGTTCTTGACGTCGATGCCGCGGCCGACCACGTCGGTGGCGACGAGATAAATGATTTTGCCGTCGCGGAAGCCCTGCATGATGCGGTTGCGAAGCGGCTGGGGCAGATCGCCGTGCATCATCGCCACGCGCTTGCGCTCCTGGCGCAGCTGCCGGTAGAGGCTCTCCACCCAGCGTTTGCGCTCGCAGAAGATGATGCACTGGCGCGGCTCCTGGCGGTCGAAGACGCGCAGCAGCAGCTCGAATTTCCGTTCCTCATCGACCGTGATGTACGACTGGCGGATGTTCTCGACCGTCACCCTTTCCGGCGACAGGTTGATGTTCACCGCATCGACCATGTAGCGCTGGGCCAGCCGCAGCACGGGCGGCGGCAAGGTGGCTGACAGCAGGTGCGTCTGGCGCTTGGTCGGGCAGCGGCGCAGGATGCGCTCGATGTCGGGGCGGAAGCCGATGTCGAGCATCCGGTCGGCCTCGTCGAGGACGACGTAGCGGACGTTCTGCAGCGACAGGGTGCCGCGCGACAGGTGATCCAGGACGCGGCCCGGCGAGCCGACGGCGATGGCCGCCCCACGCCGCAACTGGGTGAGCTGCTGCTGGATGCGCTGGCCTCCGTAGATGGCCACGGCGCGACACTGCGGGCTGGGAGACAGCTTGACGGCCTCCTCGGCCACTTGCACGACCAGTTCGCGCGTCGGGGCCAGCACCAGGGCTTGCGGCCCCGGCGGGTCGTCCTCGCGCCACTGGTTCATGAAGGGCAGGAGGAAAGCGGCGGTCTTCCCGGTGCCGGTCTGCGCCTGGCCCAGGACATCCCGCCCGGCCAGCGCTTCGGGGATGAAGGCGGCCTGGATGGGGGTGGGTTCGAGGTAGCCCGCGCGGTCGAGAGACGCCAGCAACTCGGGGCGAAGGGTTAGGGAGTGGAAGCCGCTTCGCGGCTCCGCCAACAGTGCGCTCGTCAAACAAGCCTCCGAACAAACGGGTTCATCACAACGTATACGGGGGGGGTTCACCCTTCTCCTCTCCAGTTTAAACCCTTCCGGCGGTCCTGTCCAGGGACTTTCGGCTGTCAGTGGGCGGAAGGCGGTGCGGCGATACAATACGTCGCAATCGGCCGACCCACGGCCAACTCCCCTTTTCCCCGAGGCACAGGCATGAGCGACCTTCCTCCCGGGTTCTCGGATCGGCCTCCCGGGTCGAGCGGCCCGCCCGGTTCGGGCGACCCTTACGGCGCGTTCCCGCCGCCCGGCCGCGACCCCGCGGCGATCCGCGGCCGGGTCCGGGCGCCGGCCATTTTTTTGCTCGTCGTCAATGCCTTGAACGTCGTGTTCGGGATCTTGCTCCTGTCCGAGGCCTTTCGCGTCAAGTCCAACGTCGCCGCCGCCGAAGCCGAGATGGCTCAGGAATGGTCCACGCTGACACCGCAGCAACTCGATCAGATGAACCAGTATGGCTGGAACCCACAAAACATCGTCGCCCTTTACGGCAACTCTTGCCTTTGGGGAGGGGGACTGTCGGTGATTGTCGGCGTGGTGGGCCTCCTGGCCGGCATCCGCATGCTCGCCCTTCGGTCGTACGGCATCGGCGTGACCGGCGCGATCCTGACGGCCATTCCGTGCGTGTCGCCGGGCTGTATCATCGGGCAAATCGCCGGCATCTGGGCGCTGATCGTGCTGCTGAACGGCGAGGTGCGGTCGGCGTTCCACTGAGCGCGGGACAGGAGCCAACGAGGTGAAGTCAAGGACGTGGTCCCGACGGCTGAGCGGCATGGCGGCCTGCGCCGTATTGCTTGCCGCGGCGGCACTCGGTTCAGTCGCTCATGGCGAGGAGCGGCCGCTGCTGTGGGCGGCGGACGAATCGGGCGGCGCGCCTACGTCTTCCAGGATCCCAACAACGTCGATGCGGTCGTCGGCTTCGAGGTCGATCTCAAGGACGCACTGGTGAAAGAGCTGGGCCGGCCGATCCAGTTCAAGCACTATGAATTCAAGAACCTCGTCCCCGGCCTGGAGCGCGGCGACTTCGACTTCGCCATGAACGGCCTGGAGGTGCTGCCGGAGTATCAGCAGCACGTCCTGTTCACCCGGCCCTACTACGTCTACAAGCTTCAGCTCGCCGGCCGCAAAGGCGACAAGCGGTTCGGCACCGTCGAGGACGTGAAGGCCAAGGGGCTTTCCGTCGGCACGCTGAGCGGCTCGGCCGCGGAACGGTCGCTGATGCGGCGCGACATCCTGCCGCCGCTGCTGCACTCCTACGACGATCAGACCGGAATGTTCGAGGACCTGTCGGCCGGCAACCTGGCCGCGACCTACATCGACCTGCCGGTCTACGATTACTACCTGCCGAAGTATTCCAACCTCCAACTCGTCGGCGAACCGGGCGAAAAGGGCTGCTACGCCATTGCTTTCCGCAAGAACGACGCCGCGCTGCGCGACCAGTTCGATGCGGCGCTCGGCCGGCTGATTGACGACGATAAACTCAATCCGATTTATCAGAAATGGGGCATCCTCCATTGCGACCAGGACGAGCTGCGTCATCCGCCCGACCTGGCGCCCACGGAGGCCGGGACGGAAACCGCCTCGTCGGCCTGGAAGTACCTGGGCTATCTGCTGGGCGGCACCGGCGTGACGGTGGCGCTGTCGGTGCTGGGCATGGCGCTGGCCGTCTCGCTGGGGATGCCGATCGCGCTCTTGCGGCTGTACGGGCCGCCGTCGCTGCGCTGGCTGCCGGTGGCCTACGTCGAATTCTTCCGCGGCATCCCGGTGCTGCTGCTGCTGTTCTTCATGTATTACGTGCTGGGCAAGCCGTTTCAGGTCGATCCGTTCACGACGGCGGTGGTCGGTCTGGGTCTGAACTACGCCGCCTACGAGGCGGAGATCTACCGGGCCGCCGTCGGGGCGATCCCCGGCGGACAGTGGGAAGCGGCCGCGTCGCTGGGCATGTCGCGGTCGCTGACGTTCCGCCGGATCATTCTGCCGCAGGCCCTGCGCATCATCCTGCCGCCGATGACCAGCGATTTCGTCGCCCTGTTCAAGGACACCAGCGTCGTCAGCGTCATCGCCGTGGCCGAGCTGACCAAGCGCTACCAGACCGCCGCCCAGTCCAGCCTGGATTACGTCGGCATCGGCCTGGCGACGATCGTGCTGTACCTCATCATGTCGGTGCCGCTGGGCTTCCTGTCGCGCTGGCTGGAGATGCGATGGGGTAAGGGGATTTCGTAGAGTGTTACCAGCCCGAAGCGCCAGCAAGGGAGCGGCTGAGACATGCACATCGAGGTTACGGCCCTCACCAAGCGCTACGGCGACCGGCAGGTGCTGAACGGCGTCGGCCTGAGTGTGGCGGCCGGCGAGACGGTCGCGCTGATCGGCCCCAGCGGCGGCGGCAAATCCACCCTTTTGCGCTGTCTGAATGGGCTGAACTCCTTCGACGGCGGCGAGGTCCGCGTGGGGCCGCACGTGCTGACCGCGCGCGACTCCGGCCGGGCGACGCCGGCCGTGGCGCAGGTGCGGCGGCTGCTCGGCATGATCTTCCAGGATTTTCAGCTGTTCCCGCACCTGACGGCGCTGGGCAACGTAATGGAAGCGCCGGTGCGCGTGCTGCGTCGGCGGCGGGCGGAGGTGGAAAAGCGGGCGCTGCAGCTGCTGACGCGCGTCGGCCTGGCCGACCACGCCGACGCCTACCCCAATCAACTCTCCGGCGGCCAGAAGCAGCGCGTGGCCATCGCCCGCGCCCTGGCGATGGAGCCGCGCGGCCTCCTGTGCGACGAGATCACCAGCGCCCTCGACCCGGAGCTGAAATCCGAGGTGCTGGACGTGCTGGTGGACCTGAAGCGCGACGGCCTGACGCTGCTGCTGGTGACGCACGAAATCGGCTTCGCGCGGAAGGCCGCCGACCGCGTGGTGGTGCTGGCCGACGGCGGAATCGCCGAGCAGGGGACGCCGCAAGAAGTCATCGACCGGCCGCGCACCGAGCGGACGAAACAATTCCTCAGCCGAATGCTGGGATAGTTGTCACGGCGAGCGCATGGCGGTTGGAGAGACGCCCCTACGCAGATGAGGAGTCCTTATGGCAAAACGCATCATCACCGTCGGCCACAGCCCCGACCCCGACGACGCCTTCATGTTCTACGCCCTGGCCCACGATAAAATCGACACCGGAGGTCTGCAATTCAAGCACGAGCTGCAGGACATCGAGACGCTCAACCGCCGCGCCCTCCGCGGCGAACTCGACCTCACCGCCGTCAGCATCCACGCCTACGCCCATCTGATCGACAAGTACGCCCTGCTGCCGAGCGGGTGCAGCATGGGCGACCGCTACGGGCCGATGGTCGTCGCCCGCCGGCCGATGACGCTGGACGAGCTGCGCGGCGCCCACATCGCCGTCCCTGGCACGCTGACCACGGCGTTTCTCGCCCTGCGCCTGCTGCAGCCGCAGGGCTTCCTCTACGAAGTGCTGCCGTTCGATCACATCCTGAAGGCGGTGGAAGAAGGAAAATATGACGCCGGGTTGATTATTCACGAGGGACAGCTCACGTTCCAGAACCAGGGGCTGCATCTGGTCGTCGATCTCGGCGTGTGGTGGCAGGAGAAGACCGGGCTGCCGCTGCCGCTGGGCGGCAACGCGGTGCGGCGCGACCTCGGACCCGAACTGATCCGGCAGGTCAGCCGGCTGCTGAAGGAGAGCATCCGCTACGCGCTGGACCACCGCGACGACGCCCTGGCCTACGCCCTCAGCTATGCGCGCGACATGGACAAGGCGCTGGCGGATCGCTTCGTCGGCATGTACGTCAACGACTGGACGCTGGATTACGGGCCGCGCGGCCGTGAGGCGGTGCGCCGGCTGCTCGACGAGGGCCACAAGGCGGGCGTCATCCCGTCGCCGGCGGCCGTGGAATTCGTGGAATGACAAAGGGAATGTCCGGCGAGCCCGCAGCGCCAAGCAAGGGCGAGACCGCCCCGCTCGCCCTCTCCAGGAACTCTCTTCGAGAATTGCGGACGTAACACAGACGTAAAGAACATTATACACGGTCGGTGCGCGTACCAACCCCCTCCCCGCGCCGCTTTCCGAGATCTGCCCGCATCGTCGTTGGGACTGCTGGCACGCCTACCGTCGGGCCGCGGTCGCGTTGGGACGCGCTCACGGCGCCGCCGGCTCCAGACGATAGCCCAACTCCGCCGCCTTCCGCGCCAGGCCCTTCACCTGGCGTAACCGATACGCCTCCTCACAGGCCCCCTGCTCCTGACGCACGTATGCCTCGCCGTACTTCAAGAGGCGGTACACCCGCTCCGCGATCTTCCGCGCCGTCGCCACCACCGCCTTGCCGCCCCCGGCCCGCGCCGCAATCCGCCGGTAGAACGCCCCCAACGCGTTCTTGGCGTGGTGGCAGCCCTGCGCCGCCAGGCGAAACGCCCGCGCCGCACGGTTCGAGCCCCGACGCACCCGCCGGCTCCTGATCTTCCCCGCCGAACCCTGGTGCTGCGGACAGAGCCCCAGCCAACTGACGAACCGCTTGACCGTCGGGAACTTGCTCAGGTCCGTGCCCAACTCGCTCAGGACCACCAAGGCCGTCGCCGCGTCGATGCCCTCGATCGCCGTCAGGTCCACCCCCGCCAGCCGGAACAGCGAACCGCGCACGTCGAAACGGGCTTCGTTCGCCGCCCGGCCCCGCTTGCGAGGCTTGGGCGGCAGGGGCCGGCCGCCGCTCTTGTCCGTGAAGGTCCCCAGGTAGGCTTCGACCTGCGCGTCGCACTCGTGCAGCCGCGCGTGGTAGCACTCGTACAACGCCAACGCCTGACGCAGCGCGAACAAGTGTTCCTCGCGCCAATTGCCCTGCAAGGCCCGCGCCAATTCCGCCTCCGTCCGCCGGCACCGCTCGTGACGCAACTTCGCCAACTCCCGAGGATCGCGTTCGCCGCGCAGGATCGCCTGGAGGATGGCCAGGCCCGTCACGCCGACCACGTCGCTGACCGCCTCGGTCAACTTGACGTTCATCTCCTCCAACGCCTTTTGCACGTGCTGGACGTGCTGGCCGGCGTAGCCGATCAGCATCTGCCGTTGCCGCAGGTAACCGCGCAGGACCACCACCTGATCCTCCGGCCGGAACGACGCGCTCAACAGCCCGTAGCTGTGCAGCCGTTGAATCCATTGGCAATCCAGCACGTCGCTCTTGGGCCGGCCGGGCGCGTGCCGCGTCTGCCGCGGATCGACCAGATAGACCGCAAAGCCGCGCCGCTCCAACAGTTCGAACAGCGGCACCCAGTAGACGCCGGTCGATTCCATCGCCACCGTGGTGACGTCGCAGGCCTGGAGCCAATCGGCGAGCGCCTCCAGGTCGGCGGTGCAGGCGCCGAAGGCGCGGACGTGGGGCGGCAGGTGGGCAGCCGGGTCGGCGGGGTCGGCGGCCACCGCCGTGGGCGGCACGGCGACGTAGTGGCGCGCCGCATGGACGTCGATGCCGGCGGCGTGCGGGTTGGTGACCCGCAGCGGCTCAGGGGAGGCGACGATACGACCGTCTTGGCGAAAGCGTGGCGTCATGGCGACCTCGGGATGAGGGTGCGGGTGGTCAACGGGCGAAGGGGCCGCGGGCGCGGGAGTGCGTAACGGAGGCAGTCTCTCCAACGGGAACACGCCGCGGCGTGTCGCCAATGCGGTCGTCGCAGACTCCCGGGACCAAGCTTGCTTTCGGGCACGAAGCGCCAAGGCACGAGCGGCCACCTCGACCCGCGGCCCCGCACCGATAGGATAGGCATTCCCGTGGCGCGCTGGACCTCGGGCCCAAGTACCGGGTTGAGGTCACCATCCCGGGGCGTCAGGGCATCCGCGCTGAGCGCGACTTCCATCCCACTCGTGGGAGCGCCAACCTCCATTGAGGCCTCGCGCCACGGCTTCTCACCCCGTTCCTGGCAGCGGTATCGCCGCGGAACGGGGTGAGGAGTTTGCTTGGCGCTGCGGGCTCGCCGGACTGTCCGCCTTGCTTCCGAACGTTCTAAAAATCCGGGGAGATTCTTCTGGCCCCGCGGGATCGGTCTGTTATCCTGTGTTCGGAAGTCCCAAGGTTCTCCTTTCAGGAATCGGCCCATGAAGTTAACCGTCGTGTCCACGGACCCGCCGCTGATACGGCTCCGCCTGGACGGCCAGATCACCATGATGGAAACGTCGGAAGCCGAAAGGCAACTGGAGGAGGCGCTCGGGTCGGCCGGCTACCGGCAACGGGTGCTGTTTGACCTCGAGAACACCACCTTCATCGACTCCAGCGGCATCAGCTGGCTCTTGATCTGCCACAAGCACTTCGTTCAAGGCGGCGGCAAGATCGTCTTTCATTCGGCCCCGCCGCTGGTCCAGCAGACGCTCGCCCTTCTTCGGCTCAACCTGGTGCTGAACCTGGCCGCCGACGAGGACGCAGCCCGCGCCATGGCCCTGGAGGGCAAGAAATGACCGCCGCCGCTGAACCCAAGGACGCCCTCTCCCTGGACGTGCGCACCTCCACGCCGGAAACGGCGGTTTCCTCCCTGATCGACCACGCCGCGACGGCGGGGGCCAGCGACCTGTTCTTCTGCGCCGACGAGCGCGAGGTCGGCGTTCTGGTCCGCCATCTCGGCCTGTTGCGGCCCGTCTGCCGGCTGACCGCCGACCACGGCCGCCGTTGCATGTCTCACATCAAGGCCATGGCCGGCATGGACATCGCCGAGAAGCGCCGGCCGCTCGACGGCCGCTGGCTGATGGTCCGGCCGAACAAGTCCACGCTCGACCTGCGCATCAGCACCATGCCGACGATGTACGGCGAGGACTTCACGCTCCGCCTGCTGGACCGCGAGTCGCGGCTGCTGGGGCTGGAGCAGCTCGGCCTGGTGCGCCGCGACTTCAATCAGCTTATGGCCCTGCTGCACAACCCGAGCGGCCTTATCGTCGTCACCGGGCCCACCGGGTCGGGCAAGACCACCACGCTGTACGGCTGCCTGCGCTGCCTCAACACGGGCGACCGTAAAATCAACACCATTGAGGATCCAATCGAGTACGCGGTGGAAGGCCTTCGCCAGTCGCAGGTGAACCCGCGGCTGGAGGTCGGCTTCGCGGAGTTGCTGCGGAGCGCCCTGCGGCAGGCGC
This sequence comes from uncultured Planctomycetaceae bacterium, assembly GCA_963823075.1. Classification (GTDB taxonomy): domain Bacteria; phylum Planctomycetota; class Planctomycetia; order Gemmatales; family Gemmataceae; genus UBA4732. Next base: position 438,053 of record CAWGKE010000002.1, on the reverse strand, counting down.
CGGACGCGATCATGATCGGCGAGGTGCGCGACACGGAGACGGCGGAGACGGCGGTGCGGGCGGCCAACAGCGGCCACCTGGTGCTGGCGACGCTGCACGCCCCGGTCGCGGCCGGCGCCATCGACAGCCTGCTGGCCCTGGGCGTCCCGCCGGCTTTTCTGGCCGGGTCGCTGCTGGGCGTCGTGTCGCAGCGGCTGGTCCGCACGCTTTGCATGGAGTGCAAGACCGCCTTCGACATCAGCGAGACGCCGCACTCGTTCGTCGAGGTCAAGCGCTATCTGGAGCCGGGTCAGAGCGAACGGCTGTGCGGTCCCAAGGGCTGCCCGGCTTGCCGTATGTTGGGGTATTCCGGCCGCTCGGGCGTGTTCGAGGTGCTGACCGTCAGCCCGGCGATCCGCCAACTGATCCTGGAAAAGGCGGCAGTGCCGGCGCTGCACCGCAAGGCGCGGGAGGAAGGCATGTTGCCGTTCCGTATGGCGGCGCTGCTCAAGGTGGCGCAGGGGCAAACGAGCATCGAGGAAGTGTTCCGCGCCATCCCGATGGAGTATCTGGGCGAGGGGTGATTCTCATCACGCATACCAGCCCCGAGCGCCAGCGAGGGGAACCCCTCGCTGGCGCTCGGGGCTGGTACGCGCATTCAATTCGCCGCCATCTGCAACGCCCGCCCCGTGCGCCACCCCTGCTCCGCCCGCACCACCTCGTTGTACAGCGTGTCGCGCTCCACCGGCACGCGGCCGGCCTCCTCGATCAGCCGCCGGATTTCGGCCACGCTCAGCTCCTGCGGCGAATCGGAACCGGCGTCGTGGTAGATCTTCTCATGCACCACGGTGCCGTCCAGGTCGTCGGCCCCGAAGCTCAGCGCCGTCTGGGCCGTCTTGATGCCGAGCATGACCCAGTACGCCTTGACGTGCGGGAAATTGTCGAGCATCAGCCGGCTGACCGCCATCGTCTTGAGGTCGAGCAGGCCGCTCGGCTTGGGCAGGTGCGCCAGCCGTGTGTTGTCCGGGTGGAACGCCAGCGGGATGAACGTCTGGAAGCCGCCTGTTTCGTCCTGCAGTTCGCGCAGCCGGCAAAGGTGGTCGATGCGGTGCCGCGCTTCTTCAATGTGGCCGTAGAGCATGGTGGCGTTGGAGCGCAGGCCGAGCTGGTGCGCCTCGCGGTGGATGCGGAACCACTCGGCGGCGTCGGCCTTGTGTTCGCAGATCTTGTCGCGCACCTCTGGATGGAAAATCTCCGCTCCGCCACCGGGCAGGCTGCCGAGGCCGGCCTCCTTGAACTCGGCCAAGAGGTCGCGCGTCGGCCGGCCGGTCAGGCGGGCGAACCAGTCCCATTCCACCGCCGTGTAGGCCTTGAGATGCAGCCGCGGCCGCGCTTGATGGATAATGCGGATGACATTCAGATACCATTCATACGGCAGCTGATGATGCAGTCCGCCGACGATGTGCAGCTCCGTGGCGCCGCGCCGGTCGGCCTCGGCGGCGCGTTCCAGGATCTGCTCGTCGGTCATGACGTAGCCCTTCTCGCCGCGCAGGTCGGAGCGGAAGGCGCAGAAGGTGCAGCGGTAGACGCACACATTGGTCGGATTGAGGTGCGTGTTGACGTTGTAGTAGGCGGCGTTGCCGTTCTTGCGTTCGCGGACGACGTTGGCCAACTCGCCAAGGGTGAACAGGTCGGCGCTTTCGCAGAGGAAAACGCCGTCGGCAAACGAGAGCCGGCTGCCGGCCTCGACCTGCTCTCGGATGGCCGCCAAACGGGCGTCCGCGCTTAACTCGATCATGATTCGACCGCCTCCTGAACCGTCAGGGAACTCCGTTCATTGATACGGCAATCGGCCGGCGCTGTCTCGCTTCGATTAGCCGCTCTTCGCAGAAGAGCGCATCGCCGACGCGCTCTTCTGCGAAGAGCGGCTAAACGGGGGAGTTTAATCCCAAGGGCGTCCTGCTGTATTACCGCCAAAGGGAGGCCGAAGTTAACCGGCGCGGAAGCGCGGGCGTCACTCCGCCGGCGGCCGCCCGATCAGCGTCCCATGAATCTCTTGCGTGGCCGGGCTGCGCATCGGCAGCCGCAGCGCGAACGTGCTGCCCTGGCCAACCTGGCTCTTGAGCAGAATGTCGCCGCCGTGTTCGCGAAGGATCTTGCGACTGACCGCCAGGCCCAGGCCGGTGCCGCGCGACCCCTTCGTGCTGACGAACGGCCGAAAAATCTCCGCCTGCTTCTCCGGCTGCACGCCGGGGCCGTTGTCCATCACCTCGATGCGCAGCCACTTGCCGTCCGGCTCGCGCAGCGTGGACACGACCACGCCCGGCGCCTCGCACCCCTCCACCGCCTCCAGCGCGTTGCCGACGACGTTGAGCAGCGCCCGGTGGACGCCCTCGGGGTCGGCGGGGCACTTGGGCAGGACCGGCGCCAGCGCGACCGACAGCGTCACGCCGAGTTCCTTGGCCCGCGGGGCCAGCAACTCCACCACGTCGCGGACCACGCCGCTCAGGTCGGTCTCCTCCAGGGCCGGCTCACGGTCCTTGGAATAGCTGAGCATGTCCATGACCAGCTCGTAGATCTTGCCCTGGTTCTTCTCGACGATCGCCCACCCCTGCCGCAGCGCCTTGCCGTCGCCGTCCTCGATGCCCATCTTGAGCACCTTGCCGCCAATTTGCAATCCCTGAAGGATGTTTTTGATGTGGTGCGACAGGGCCGCGATGGTCTGGCCGACGGCCGCCAGGCGCTCGGCGTGGACCAGCGCCTGGTGGTAGCGCGTGTCCTCGACGGCCAGCGCCGCCTGGTGAGCGATGGCCGCCGCCAGGGCCAGGTGGTCGGCCGTGAACTTGCCGGTGGGATTGCCGGCCGCGATCACCTCGCGCGCGTTGGTCCGCGTGTCCAGGTAGATGACGCCCATCGTCTCGTGCCGTCCCTTCATCGGCACGCAGATCACCTCGCGCACGCCGAACCGCACGATGCTCTGCACGGACTGGAAGCGCTCGTCGCGCGTGGCGTCGGAGACGAGAATGCCCTGCTTCTCGCGCAGGACGTAATCCATGACGGTGCGGCTGACGGGGATCTTTTCCTGGCGGCTGACGCCCTCGCGCCAGCGAACCGCCTTGGGTTCCAGCTCGGCACCGGAGGGCGGGGGCGAGGCGACGTCGCTCAGGGCGGCGGCCGTGCCGTCCGGCGCGGCGGCGCGGAGCATGACACAGCCGCGGTCGGCCTCGATCGACTGGAAGACCAGCTCCAGGATGCGGTCGAGGAGCTGATTGAGGTCGAGAATGTGGCTGACGGCCTGGATGGTTTCGTACATGACGCCGAGGTTGGCGAGGGCGGCCTGGAGCCATTTGCCCTCGACTTTCTCCGGCCGGGCGAGGATGCGGCTGCCCTCCCCCTCGCCGATGGTCTTGACGACGGCGGAGGACAGTTCGAGGTCCTGGCGGGTGATGAGGCTGATCTGGTCGGCCAGCGCGCCGGGCGGCGGCGTCTCGGTGCGTCCGGCGCTGAAGACGAGAACGGTCTGGCCGATGCGAACCTGATCGCCGGGCTGAAGCAGCACGTCGCGGACGCTTTGGCCGTTGACGAAGGTGCCGTTGGCGCTGCCGACGTCGAGGACTCGGTAGCCCTCCGGGGTGCGGACGAACTCGGCGTGGCGCCGGGAAACCTCGGTGTCGCAGAGGCGCACCTTGCTGGACGAGTCGCGCCCGGCGCTGAGGCGGTCGCCGACTAGCTCGAACTGCTTGCCTTCGTCGGCGCCCTTGATGACGATCAAGCGAGGCACGGCGTCTCCTGGCGTCCGGGAGAGGCGGAAGGCGCCCGGCGCGGCGCCGGGCGGAGGGGGCGTCATTCCGCCACCGTACCGGGGACGGGGGGCGGCTGTCAAGCAAAAGGCAGGGGGGACGGCGGGGCAGGGCGGAGGCGCGGCTTCACTTCCCTGCGGAAACGGTCAGCTTGAGTACGCCGCCCGAGAAGTCCTTTTTCAGCTTCACCTCGATCCTCAACTCGCGCGTCATGACCGGCTCAAACGTCACCTTGTTGAACTGGTCCAGGGCAACGCCGTAAGCCGAACCGCCGCTCAGCTTCACCGGCTTCCACTCATCGCCGTCGCGCCACAGCAGCCGCCATTCCGCCGGGATGCGGCACTGGCCCACGCCGGTGTCGTCGAACCAGTAGACCGAGCAGCCGTCGATCTTCTTCGGCTTGCTGAAGCGGTACGCGATCCACTCCTCCGTGCCGCGGTGGTCCCACCACGTATGCCGGCGAATGCTCTGGTCGTTGGAGTTCTTCGGCGTCGCGCCGTCGTTGACGGCGGCCACCGTGTCGTTCTGCCAGACGTGGGAGGCGCGGACGCGGACGCCGTTGGACAGGACGCCGAGGTCGCCGGGCGGCTCCGCCAGTTCCGGCCGCTCCGGCAGCCATACCACCATCGGCCCCGGTTTGCGGTTGTCCCAGGTGCAGTACGGGACGGCGACAAACGAAGTCGGCTTTACGATCGGCTTGTCCGCGTCGTCCAGCCCCGTCACGGCCTGCGCCTCGCCCTTGACCACGACCACGCCGCCGAGCAGGTCCTTGTCGAACTCGGCCGTCAGCTTCGCGTCCTTCGGCAGGACGAGGTTGCGCACCTGGCCGTCGTTGTCCACGCCTTCCAGGCAGTAGACCACGGGGCCGCGTTGCAGCGCGACGCGCCCCTCGTCGGCCTGGACGTGCGGGTCGGCGTAGACGCGCCGCACCGGCATCGGCAGGCTCAGCCGCACCACGTCGCCGGACTTCCAGGTCCGCGCGATTTTCAGATAGCCCTTCTCCGCCTTGAGGCCGGTCAGTTTCTCGCCGTTGACCGTCACGGCCGGCTCGTCCTCGCACCATCCCGGCACGCGCAGGTTCAGATCGAACGCAAAGCTCTTCTCCGGCTCGACCGTGATTCGCACGTCGCCGTCCCAGGGATATTTCGTCTCCTCTTTCAGCTTGATCTTGCCGGACGGCAGCGTCAGCTCGGCCGTATTGCCGATGTAGAGGACGGTCCAAACGGCGTCGCCCTTTTGCGCGTACACGCGCTCCCCCATGGCGGGAATGTAACGGACGATGTTGGTCGGGCAGCAGGACGTGCCGAACCAGGGCACGCGATGATGACCGCCGGTGCTGCCGAGCGGGTTCTCGTAGAAGAAGCGGTCGCCGCTCAGCGACACGCCGGAAATCAGCCCGTTGTAGGCCTCGCGCTCCAGCACGTCGGCGTACTTGCCGTCGCCGCTCAGCAGGAACAGGCGGTGGTTCCACAGGCCCATGCCGACGGCGGCGCACGTCTCGCAGTAGGCGGTGTCGTTGGGCAGGTCGTAGGGGACGGTGAAGCCCTCGTTGCTGGCCGACGGCCCGATGCCGCCGGTGAGGTACATCTTGCGCTCCGTCACGTCGTGCCAGATTTTGTCCATCGCGGTGAGCAGCCCGTCGTCGCCGGTGATCGCCGCGGCGTCGGCCATCGCGCAATAGAGGTACATCGCCCGCACCGCATGGCCGACCACCTCGGTCTGTTCGCGGATCGGCTTGTCGTCCTGGGCGTACTCGCCGAACAGCTTGCGGCCGTCCGCTTTGCCGCGCTGGTCGAGGAAGAACAGGGCCAATTGGAGATAGCGTTTCTCCTTCGTGGCCCGGTAGAGCTTGATGAGGGCCAGTTCGATCTCCTCGTGTCCGCTGGCCTCATGCCGCTTGTCGGGGCCGAAAACCGAGTCGATGTGGTCGGCCAATTTGCGGGCGACCTTGAGCAGCTTGTCCTTGCCCGTGGCCTGCTGATACGCGACGGCCGCCTCGATCAGGTGGCCGGCGCAATACAATTCGTGGCTGAACTGGTCGCTCTTCCAGCGATTTTGCGGCTCGACGAGAGTGTAATAGGTGTCGAGGTAGCCGTCCGGCTGCTGGGCGGCGGCGATGAGGTCGATGATCGCGTCGGCCCGCTTTTCCAGGTCCGGGTCGCGCCTGTCGGCCAGGCTGTAGGCGACGCCCTCCAGCATCTTGTACACGTCGGAGTCGTTGTAGAGCGCTCCCTCGTGCTTGCCCTTCTCCAGGCCGGCCGCGACGGCGAAGTTCTTGATGCGGCCGGTGATCTCGCACTGATGCAGGTTGGCCTCCACCGTGGCGGTGCGGTTGGTGCGCAGCCGTTGGCCCCAAAAGTCATCGTCGATGTGGATGTCGGGAAACGGCACGGGCGCCAGCGCTTCCGGCTTGCCGGCGACGACGGGATTGACGGCGGCGAGAGCGACGAGACAGGACCACAGCCATCGAAACGACATGCCGATGCTCCTTATTCTTCCTCGCCGTGCGGATCGCCCTTGAAGTGGCTGAGCAGATGGTCGAGGGCCATGCGCAGGGCGTCGGCGTCGTTCGACGCGCCCGGCGCCTTCGCGCCTGCTCCAGCTTGGTCGGGTCCACCATCAGGCTCTTGCGAACCAGCTTCGGCTTGTCCGCGCCGCCGGTCGGTTTCTTTTCCGCCATTGTTTCCTCCTCATTTTCGACGGGCTGGAATTGTAGGCGGCGCGCCGGACGGCCGGCAAGGGCGCCTGGCCCGCCCTCATCGGATCCTCACAGGGCCAAAGTGCTGTTGGTCGGGCGCAGCCAGACGGGTATTCTAGGGGAGGGGACAGAATCCCTATCCCATCTTCTCGGGACCGTGAGGCCCCAGGCATGACCGATGCGTTGGAACCCGACCATTGCGCCCGAATGCTGCGGGCGCTGGCCGACCCGGAGCGGCTGCGGATCATCAACTGCCTGCGCGGCGGCCCCCGCAACGTCGGCGAAATCGCCGGCCTGGTGGGGGCCGAGGTCGTCAACGTCTCACACCACCTGGGCGTCCTCCGGCACGCCGGCGTCGTGCTGGACGAGAAACAGGGCCGATTCGTCGTTTACCGCCTGCACCCCGACGTCTTCCACCCCGCAGGCGGCGCCCCGGCGGCGGAGCATCTCGATCTGGGCTGCTGTCGGTTGGAGATCCCGCCCCCTTCCCGGAAGCCATAGACGGCCCGGCTCGCCTCACAACCCCATCACATTGTAGCCGCAATCAACGTACAGAACTTCGCCAGTGATCGCCGACGCCAGCGGGCTGCACAGGAACACGGCGGCGTTGGCCACCTCCTCGGCTTCGACGCCGCGCGGCAACGGCGAGCGCGAGGCGGCGTATTCGATCATCTTCTGGATGGTGTGATCGCCCTTACCGATGGCGGAGGCCGCACGCGAGGCGTAGGGGCCGGCCGAGATCAGGTTGACGCGGATGTTCTTCGGCCCCAGGTTGCTGGCCAGCTGCATCGCGTCGATCTGCAGCGCCGCCTTGGCCGACGACATGCCGCCGCCGTAATGCGGGACGACGCGGGAGCCGCCCAGGTAGGTCAGACCCACGGCGCTGGCCCCGCCCGGCCGGTTCTCCATCAGCGGCAGGCAGGCGCGGAGGAGCGCGGTCAGCGAATAGGAGCTGACGTTCAGGGCGGTGAGGTACGCCTTGCGGCTGGTGTCGATGGCCGGGTTCGTGACCTCGGGGCTGAAGGCGACGCTGTGGATCAGGATGTCGATTTGGTTGCACAACGTCTTGAATGTCGTCAGCATTCCCTGGATGGAGTAGTCGCCCCGCTTGGCGAAGCGGCGGTCGTTGCGGGTCTTCTCGTCCACGTCGTCCATCGTGTCGAAGCCCACGTCGCAGGCGATTACCTTCTCGACGTGGAGATCGCCGGCGCCGTAGGGCAGCACGCGCGAAGGGGCGTCCGGTTCGCGCTCCAGAATGTTCTCGACGATGTCCACCAGCCGCGGATGGACGGCGAAGAACAGCCGCGCCCCGGCCGCTTGCAGGGCCTTGGCGATGTGCCAGGCGAAGCCCACGTTGTCGCCGACGCCGGTGATGAGGGCGACTTTTCCGGATAGGTCGAGGGGAATCATGGTGGTTCTCGGCTGGCGAGCGCTTGGCCTGGGGTCGGAAGATAGGGTGGCCCGCACCGGGATATGGTCTAGCAGATCGGGGAAAGACGGGCAAGATTACTTGGAACGGGCCGGATAGCCTTTGCGCCTAAACTCGACGGATGGGCCGACGAATAAGGACTTACGTCAACCGCAGCGAGTTTATCGGTTGTCAGAAAAGTAATGCACGGGCCGAGGGGCTGGCTGGGTGCCATGCTTTCGCGGCCTCCTTGCCGCACCTGGTCCTCGGCAAGGCCGCCGCGAAAGCATGATGTCCGCGGGGGTTCCCATGCTTTCGCGGCGGTCCCCCCGGCAACCCGTCACCGACCGGGGCCGCGAAAGCATGGCACCCGGCGTGCATTACTTTCCTGACGACCGATAGCCGCAATGCCCCGCCGAACGGGTACTCGCGGCGTCGCCGCGGCAGGGCGTATCGTCCGGCCCCGGCCGCCCAATCCGCCGATTCCGCAAAAAGCGCCTCCTCTGCCGATCCCTCCTCCCGGTCCTCCTCGATTTCGTCGCGGCGGCCCACCAATCGCTCTTACCGTCGGCGGGCCGGCGTCGTGGGGTATACTTGTGTGGCTCGTCGCGCCTGCTGCGCGAGGTCCAAGTCCCAAGCCGATTTTCGAGGATCATCCGATGTCCGTGCGTCGCATCCACCGCCTCACCGCGCTCGCCCTCCTCCTCACGGTCGCCGGCCGGCAGGCCGTGCGGGCCGAGCCGACCGACCCCATCCCGGAAGTGGCCCGCGACCGCTACGCCGAGGCCCAGGAGCTTGAGAAGCAGGGAAAGTTTCAGGAGGCCGTCGCGGCCTACGAGCAGGCCGTCCGCCTCGGGATGCAGACATATCCCCGCGTCTATCTCCGGGAAGCGGCCGTGTATGCGCGGCTGGGAGACGACGAAGCGGCCGCCGCCCGGTACTCGGTGGTCATCGACGTGCTAGGACTGGAAGGCTCATGCCGCGACTGAATGCGCAAGGCCTACGGCGGCCGGGCGGCCGCCTACGAGAAGCAGGGCGATTACGGCCGCGCGGCGGCCGACTACGGCATGATCGTCTTCTCCTACGCAGTGGAACTCGACATCGCCGACCCCAAGGCCGACGGCTACGACGACCTGCTGAGGGACGCGGCCAAGGCCTACCGCGCCGGGCGGCCTGCCTCCAGGCCAAGGGCGACGACGAGGCGGCGAAGCGCGACCTGACGCGGGCCGACAAGCTGGATGCGAAGGTGAAGAAAGGCGGCACGGGGGAGGCCGCTCCGCTGACCGGCCAAGTTATGCTGCGCAACGATTGGACCGACACGCTGACCATCATCATCGGAGGCGCTTCCTACACGCTGCGGGTGGGGGAGACGAAGAAGATCCCGACGCCCGCCGGATCGTTCCCCTACGAGATGCAGGCGGGGTCGTCTTCGGTCCAGGGAACGCTCAACTCGGGGCACACGTACAGCCTCGGGGTGCGCCCCCTTCCTCGCCGTGAGTCCAGGCGCGAGACGGCGGGCCGCCCCGGCGCGGGTTCGAGGCGGTCAGCCAATCAGGCCGCGCCCTCTCTCGTAGACGAGGATGTACGTGACGACCGACGCGCCCTCCGGCCTCATGCTTCCGCCGGCGGCGCAGTAGCGGGACGCCAGCTCCTCCAGCTCGTCCCGACCCGCCGGCGTGGCGAGCAGGGATTGCAGCTCCTTCTCCCGCTGCGGGAGGCTCTTCGTCGGGGTCATCGACTCTCCTCGGCGAACCGGGACGGGCGCGAAGGACGCCGCTGCGCCTCAAACAACGAATGGGGTAGGGAATGGGGAGAAAAGCGGCCCCGGGCGCCACGGCGGGCCGCGCGGGGTTTACTTGCGGTGACGGATTCTGGCCCGCATCCGCCGCTTCTTGCGGCCCACCTTGCGTCGTCCTTTGCGTTTCTTCATCGGTGTCTCCGAGGTGCGTGGCGGCGCTGGCCGTCCTCATACGCGAGGCCGCGAGCCGTCCGCTATTGCATGATCCCTTGGATTTGAACGTCCCGACCCTTGCGGCACTCCGGGCAGTAGAAGTGGACCCGCGTCATCCCATTGCCAATGGGCATACTGCTCCGGCAGCGGTCCTCGAAGCCGCACTGGGTGCATTTCTTCCGGTAGTGGACGGTGGCGCCGTCCTGGCTCAGGATGACCGCCCCCTTCAGCGCGAGCGCCCGCCGCTTCCGGGCCGGCTCCGGCGCCGGACGAGGCGCCTTCGCCTGGGGGACGGCTCGGCCTGGCGAGGCTGGATCGATCGCGCTGAGCAATTCAGGACAATCCAGAGGCGCTGAGTCGGTTTGAACGGCCGTCGTGTCAAGCTCTTCCGTTATCCCCGGTATGTCGGGCGGCATGGGCGCCGACTCCAACGGGACGAGCAGGCCGTGGCCGAGAGGAGATAGGGCCGGCGCACACGCTTCCGGGGCGCCGGCGCCTTCGACAGGCGCCGGGATCGAGAGCGCCGGAAACAGGTTTTTCACCTTGCCGGCGTCCACCGCGTTTTCGATCGCGCCTTCCCTCCAGACGCTGTCCGTGGGCCGAATCTGACCCGCGGCCGCCAGTCCCCGGAGCTGCGCCGACGAATACGGGCCGCACGTCCTGTCGCCCCGGGCGAGGTACAATCGGTCGATCATGGTTCCACCTCATGCGAAGGGAGAGCGGCGGCCCCCGGCGTTCGCGTTCACAAGGCGTCGCCCGTGCCGTTCCTCGCCGCCCGCGCCTCGGACAGCCGCACTTTCAACTCGGTGTGGCGGACGCGCAGCACCTTCAACACCTCGTTCGCGGCGCGGATCTTGTCCCGCGTCTCGATGAGTTCCGCACGCAATTCCTTCGTGGTCATGACAGGTCCTCCGAGAAAAACGTGAGAGTTGGGGCGAGCGGCAAGGGCGGGAAGTTGGGGCCGCCGACCCGCGTCGTCAGCCGGACTATTGCCTTTTTTCAGAGTATCAGAAGAGAATTAGTAAATCAAGCCCCAAGGGAAGTCGCAGGATCGGGCGGCGCACCGGACGGCGGACAAGGTCGGAACAATTCGGACGAAGACCATCGGCATGGCTTGTCTTCTCCGCGGCCGCGCCGTACACTTTACTCGTTGGGTTCCGCGAACCGCGCCATGGTCGTGATGCTGCTCTCACTTCATCCCCCCATCCGCCTTTCCCGCTGCCCAGTCCTTGGCGAGCGCTGAACGGGAGCCGAGAGTCGGCCGCCTGTTTTTCGCCGCCTCATTCCTTTTTCGGAGATGCAATGGGTAAGAAGTTGTACGTGGGGAACCTGGGCTACGGCGTCACCGACGCGGACCTGCTCAAGATGTTCGAGGCGCACGGGACGGTCCAGTCGGCGCAGGTCATCATGGACCGCGACGCGGGCCGCTCTAAGGGCTTCGGCTTCGTGGAGATGGGCAGCGACCAGGAGGCTCAGGCCGCCATCGCGGCGCTGAGCGGCAAGGAAATGGACGGCCGCGCCCTCACCGTCAACGAGGCGCGGCCCAAGACCGAGGGCAGCCGCGGCGGCGCCGGCGGCGGCAGCCGGGGCGGCTACGGCGGCGGCGGCGGCGGTGGCGGCCGTCGCTACTAAGCACGGGACGACAGCGCCCCCGCCTGGTCCATTCCGGGCGGGGGCGTTTCCTTTCCGCCGCAGTCCCCGTCGGATTCATTTCTTCCTGGAAGGTCGCTTATGAAACGGCTCACCGGAGAATTCCTGGCGCGGGACGGCCGCGGCAACTGCTGCACCCTGGAGGTCTGGACGGATTTCCTCGGCCCCGGCGTCCAGGGCGACCGTGAGATCCGCACTTCCAAGGGGGAAAAGTTCAGGCGCTGGGCGAGGGCGCGTATGAGATCGTGCCGAGCGGCGTGATTCTTCAATCCGAGGAGCCGGCCGTCCCCTGAGTCGGCCGGGGGCGGTCCGCCGCTCACTGGAAAAACGGGGCGGGCCGAGAATTTACTTGCCTTCCCTGTTTTGATCTGTATACTATCTAAATAGTAGAGTCGCAGGTTGCTTCGGCGCGACTCCAAGAAAATGCGAAGTCGTCGGACGACTTGATGAAGGGCAACCCGGCCGCGCCGGGAGGCCCGTCGATAAGTAAGCCGACGTGGTCGAACGCCGCCCGGGCGTTCCGCCACGCCGGCTTTTTTTTTGCCCAACGACTTCCCGGAAGACGGGAAAACCCCTCGGAAGGCTCGCGCGGCGCCCACGTCCGCAAGAGGGCGCGGCCGGACCGCAGGGGGCGGCCCGTCGATGAAAACGAATCGCCGCCAGCCGTGACGTACGCGGCGGCGGCCTGCGTCTGTCTCTGACCACCGAAAGGGGTCTTCCGTGATCGGGATCATCCTGCTGGTTGTATTGGTCCTGCTGATCCTGGGCGTCCTGCCCTCCTGGGGTCACAGTCGCAGTTGGGGCTACGGCCCCAGCGGCGGCTTGGGACTGCTCCTGCTGGTCGTGCTGGTGGTCTGGCTCATCTACCGATTCTGATCCCTGGGTCCAGACGGCCGGCACAACATGTCCAGGGCGCGGCGGGTGCGGCGCCGATGCGGAGCTTGCTTGTCCCGCCGCTGTGCAAGAAATCGCTTCGATCCGCTGTGGATCGGAGGAGGCGCGGCCCGGCCCCGAGAAGACGACCGGGCCACCACGTTCGAGGCAAGGAGTTACAGGATGATGAATCTCTTGAAATGGGTGGGTGCGGCGGCGTTCGTCCTTCTGGCGGGTTCGGCGGCGACGGCCGCCGACGCGAAGGCGGCGCCCGACAAGTCCGACGGCATGGTCACCGGCGTCGTCGCCGGCGTCGGCGACGGCAAAATCACAGTGACGGCGGACGGCAAGGACCAAGTCGTCGCCGTCGCGAAGGACGCCGATGTCAGCTGCGACGGCAAGGCCTGCAAGCTGGAAGACCTCAAGAAGGGCGCGGTCGTCGCCGTGACTTTGAAGAAGAACGCCGACTCGACGGTCGCCACGAGGGTCGAGGCCAAGAGCGCCGCCGCCCCCGAGAGGCTGGGGGTGTCCTTCAAGAAGGTGGATGCCGACGACGACACGCAGTTCTGGACGATGCAGAAGGAAGGCGACGACGTCCTGCTGATCTCCAAGACGGGCAAGGCGGCTCTGGACGCCAGCAACAGGACGGGCAAGCCCTACCTCAACCAGCAGGTCGATGCGAAGAACAACAACCAGCTGTGGACCGTGAAGGTGCAGGGAGATTACTCGATGCTCCTCACCAAAGAAAGAGCCGGCATCCTCGGGTCCGGGGGTAAGGGTGCGTTGGACGCTGGCGCCTCCGACGGTGAGCTGTACATCAACGCCAAGATCGAGCCGGCCAACGACAACGAGCTTTGGACGCTGGAAAAACACGGCGATTTCTACATGCTCCTGTCCAAGGGGCACAAGGTCGCCCTGAGCGCCGTCGCCGCGAAATGAACGAATAGGGATCGCCGGGGGCCGTCGTCCTTGTTCACCCGGCGATGCCAAAGTGCGTCCGAACAGCAAGGATCGCAAGTAACGGACGCGACACGAGTCCGTCCGATGCAACGGTGGGCGACGCGGCCTGCCGCTGCTTTTCTGGAGAGCGCGGCGTTCCCGCGCCGGACGCCGGCGCATACCTCGGTTCTGGACCCGAAGAGAGAAGAATCCCATGGCCACCGCGACGCCGACCGCCCCGACGCCCTACGCCCCGCCCCCGACCCAGGAAGGGCCGCATCAAATCACGATTATCAGCCACTCCAACCTCTTTTACTGGTGGCCGGTGTGGGCTTTCGGCTTCGTGCTGGCCGTCGTCACCTGGGTGGAGGGGTACGTGATGGCCGTGGTCCCCCGGGGCGCTGTCGCCTACATCGACGCCACCAGCGGTACGTTTGAAACGTCCGCCAAGAATGAAAAGGGCGAGGTCGTCACGGCGCCGCATGAGATCAAGGAGCCTTCGCTGATCATCAAGGCCCCCCAGGCGGACGACGCCGCTCACCGCGGCGTGCCGGTCCAGGACAATGGGCAGGCCGAAAACCCCTTCGTCCGCATTTCGCCGCACCGGGCGCTGGGCGTGATCTTCGTCCTGGTCCTGCTGGTGGTGGTCGTCGGCACCAACATTCCGATGCGCGGCATGTGGTCGGTGCTGATCATCGTGGTGGCCGTGGCGACGACCATCGTGTTCGGCGTGCTGGGTTGGCTGGAAACCATGCTCACCTGGTTCTGGCTGCTCGACGTCCGCATCAACATGGCCGGCTACTTCACTATCTCGACCTTCCTGTTCGTGATATGGCTGGCGGCCCTGCGCCTGTTCGACAAGCAGCGCTACATCACCTTCACGCCGGGCCAGGTCAAGGTGTGCGAGGAGATCGGCGGCGGCGAGCAGGTCTACAGCACGGACGGCATGACGCTGCAGAAACAGCGGAGCGATTTTCTCCGCCATTATCTCCTCGGTTTAGGCTCGGGCGACCTGATCGTGCGCGACCGGCGCCCAGGGACATCAAATCGAGTTGCCCAACGTGCTGTTCATCAACTCCAAGCTGCGTCGGATCGAAAACCTGCTCAAGACGAAGAATGTCACCACGACGTAGGGGGATGGGGCCGGAACCGCGCCCACGAATCCGACGGCCCCTGGCTTCTGTCGGCGAGAAGCATGGGAATTCACTTGATTTCCGCTTTCCTGAGGTATATACTCCCTTAAACCGTCGGACGACTTGAGGAAGAGCAACCCGGCCGCGCCGGGGGGCCTGTCGATGAGTAAGCCGACGTGGTCGAACGCCGCCCTGGCGTTCGACCACGTCGGCTTTTTTCGTTTTCCGCGGCGTGGACCCGTCGCGTTCGGCGGCGTCCACGGACGTGACGTTCCTGGTCGCCCGCCAGGAACTGGGGTCCGATCCCTTGCGTGGGCCGTACCGTTTGCGACCCATCGCCCGGCCGTCTCTTTTCTCCGAAAGGAGTCGAACGTGGGACAAGTCTCCCTTCAACCGGCCCTGCCGCTGCGCGTGCTGGTCGTGGACGACTACGACGACGCGCGCGACAGCCTGTGCATGCTCCTGCGAATCTGGGGCTGCCATGCCGAACCGGCCTCCGACGGGCCACAGGCCCTCGCAGCAGCGCTCACCTTCCGCCCCCACGTCGTGCTGATGGAACTCGCCCTGCCCGGCATGGACGGCTACGAAGCGGCCCGCCGCCTGCAAGAGCTGCCCCAGCCGCCTCTGCTGGTGGCCGTGACCACTTGCGCGGGACGAAGACCGCCGGAGAACGTGCCGCGCGGGGTTCGTCGCGCACTTGGTCAAGCCCGCGGACACGACGGACCTGCGGGTGCTGCTCGGCCGGGCGGCGGGGCTGTTTCGCCTGGCGAGGGCGGCGCCGTTGGGGGCCGTCCTCGCCGTCGTGGAAAAGAGGCCGGGCGAACCGACCTCGAAGTCGCTGATGGTCGATGGCCCTAGCGGACGCGATAGGAGTGAGGCGGACCCTATTTCTTCTTGGCTTCGCGGAAAAGAGGCGACTCGGCCAGGGTGAAGAGAATGACCTCTTCGCCGCTGACGGTGCTGATGTCGTGGTGCAAACTCAACGTCTTGACGCCGGCGACCCCCTCAATCATCGCTTCCATGAGCGGCCGGGCCGTTTCGATCAGGTGGGTCCGCACTTGCTTGAGCAGGTCTCGGCCTTTCTCCGCCGGGAGCGCCTTGACGAGCTGCTGTTCGGCCGCGGTGAGGACGCCTTTCAGGCGGACCACGAGCAGGTCGCCGATCAGGTGGGCGTGGATGTCCTTGGGCCCCCGACCCATGTATTCCTGCTCGAAACGCCGGATGCCTTCACAGACGGCCGCCTCGATTTCGCCTTGAGTCTTCATCGTCGCCTCGGATACTTCCCCATTACTCGGGACGAGGATCGCACAGGCCGCGGCCCGCACGCGGCGATGGAACGGCTGTCGTCCACGCCCGGGCGGTTTCCCAAATATGATAGGAGGATCGTGGCGATAATTCACTTGCATCGGCGGCCCCGACCTGTATAATACGACTATGAGGGGAGCCGAAGTAATCTTTCAATCGGTTCCGAAAAGTTGATTTTCAGTCGTCGGACGACTTGATGAAGGGCAACCCGGCCGCGCCGGGAGTCCCGTTAACGAGTAAGCCGACGTGGCGGAAACCTTGGGGTGTTCCGCCACGTCGGCTTTTTTTTCTAGGATGGCAAACTTAACTTGAGAGGCCCCGAAAACGGCCTGTTCTTGAACTGGGCGGCCCAGGAAAACGCCAGAAATCGCTTGTCCGCCGAGGGTCTCAAGTTGAGTTTGCCGTCCTAGTTTTTTTCGGCGGCGCGGGACGGCCGCAGCCGCCAGGGACGGATCGGATGAACCAGTCCTACAGCACCAGGGCGCAGCAGATCGCTCACGCGGCCCGCGCGTTTGAGCAGCGGCGCACGGGCCAGGCGCCCGAATCGGTGAACGTCGTTCTAAGTGAGGACACGTTGATAATCACCCTGCACGGGGCCTTGTCGCCGGCCGAGAAGGCCCTGTCCAAAAGCCCGGCAGGCGCCGCCCAGGTGCGGGAGTATCACCGACTGCTGTTCCACAACTCCTGCGACCCGCTGCGGCAGGAGATCAAAAGAATCACCGGGGTGGAGGTGCGCGAAGCGAGCGTGGAAGTGGAGACGACCCCGGGCGCGGTGGTGCAGGCGCTCAGTACGGGCGCCGTGGTCCAGGTGTTCCTGCTCGCCCGAAGCGTTCCCGCCGACGCGTGGAGCGAGAGCGGGTCGGACCTTCCGTCCTGAAAAAGGAGTTTTGCCATGTTGGTACTGTCGAGAAAACACAAGGAATCGGTCATGGTCGGAGGCTCCGACGGCTTCGAGCGCCTGCTCAAAGTCACGGTGCTCGAAATCCGGGGCGGGATCGTGAAGCTGGGCTTCGAGGTCGATGCCGGCGTTCCCGTGCATCGCCTGGAGGTGTGGGAACGCATCCGCGCCGGCTCCCGGCCGGCAAACCCCGCCGACGGCGCCGGGGCGCCCGTCGTGTGACGACAGCTTGAAACCAGTCGCCCTCCCTTTTGCCCAAGAGAAGAAGGTTCCGTCATGAAAGCGTTCTTGATTTTTCTCGCCCTGCTCGTATTGCTCGCAGCCGGCGTCGCCGGCCTCGGGTTCTACCAAGGCTGGTTCCGTCTTTCGACGGACAGCACCGACCACAAGCCCAGCGTTACCATCGGCGTGGACGAAAAGAAAATGCAGGACGACAAGACGAAGGTCGAAGGCCTCGGAAAAAAGGCGAAGGAAAACGCCCCCGACTCCACGGACAAGACTCAAGACCCGCAACCCCGCCCCTGAAACCGCAATGGGGAACCCGGCGGGCTGCATCCCCTTTGAAGGAGAAGAACGTGACCCTGTTACGGTTGGCGATCGCCCTCCTCGTCATCGCTCTTATCGCCGCCTTTTTCGGCTTCGGAGTAATGTCCAGCTACGCCTGGGAAGGGGGGAAGGTCGTCTTCGTCGTCTTCCTCGTTCTCGCGGTGCTGGCCTTCCTGGGACACGCGTTCCGAAGGCGGTCTTTCTGGCAGTAAAGGGAAACCGCGTTATCCGAAGGGCGTGGAGGTGGAGGAGCAATGGATGGCGCACGGGTCCAAGGCCGTGATCGCGCGGATCGTCGCGTTTGAGGTGCAAGATGGAGACGCGGAAACCCATGCGGACGGGGCCGGAACTGATTCGGGCGACGAAACCGTATGCCCGGGAGGATCGCCGCCGGAGCTGGTGGCATTTCGGGTCCACGCTTGGGGTGCTGCTCGGCCTGCTCGGCCTGACCTGCCTGGAGCTGCCCTGGCCGGTGCGCCTTTCGTTCAGCGTGTTGGCCAGCCTGGTCCTGGTCCGGTTGTTCGTGATCTACCACGACTACCTGCATGGCGCGATCCTGGGCCGTTCGCGGCTGGCCGACTTCATGTTCCGGGCCTTTGGGTTGCTGATGCTCGCTCCTCCCAGCATCTGGAAGCAGTCGCACGATCATCACCACCACCACAACGGGCAGTACTTCGCCGAAAACATGGGCGGAGTCTGGTTGATGACGACCGACGAGTATGCGAAGGCCGGCCGGTGGCAGCGCCTGGGATACGCGGTGGTTCGCCACCCTCTTATCATGCTGCTGGGCTACTTCACCGTCTTTGTCTATAGCCTGTGTCTCTGTCCGTTGCTGACCCGGCCGCGCCAGCATCTCGATGCGGCCGCGGCGCTGCTTCTCCAGGCGGGATTGATCGCCGGCCTGGCCGTCTTCGCGCCGGGCGCCCTCGTGTTCACGTTCCTGGCGCCGGTCCTGCTGGCCGATGCTCTTGGGACATACTTGTTCTACGTGCAGCACAATTTTCCTGGCGCACGGTTCCAAAACCGCGCGGAATGGGACTACACCGACGCGGCGCTGCATTCCTCGAGTTTCCTGCGCCTGAACCCGCTGATGCACTGGTTTACGGGCAACATCGGCTACCATCACGTCCACCACCTGAACGCCCGCATCCCCTTCTACCGGCTGCCGGAAGCCATGGCGGGGATTGAGGAGTTGCAGTCGCCGGGGACGACTTCGCTCCACCCCCGCGACATCTTTCGCTGCCTGCGGCTCAAACTCTGGGACCCCGAGAGGGATTGCCTGGTCTCCTTCCAGGAGCGCCGGGGCGTTTTGCTTCGCGGCGCCAGGCCCGTCGCCGCGGCAAGACGGATGACGGTCGATGTTCTCGGGCCATGACGATTCGGCCGTCTGCAGGCCAGCAAACGTTCCATCCACCCCGCGGAGGACTGCCATGCCAACGACCCAGCAGAACGAGCAACAGAATCACCTGAAACACGAGAAGCGCGAGGCGTTGAACGCCCTCATTCGAGAGCAGGTCATGCACACCCTGGGCCAGCCCCACGATCTCCTCTCCGTGTCGGTTCGTCCGCTCTGGGACAACAATTACCGCGTGAACGTGTTCGCAGGCAACGATGTTACTTCAGTCCGGATCGCCAACAGCTTTTTTCTCGCGGTGGACGCGGACGGTCAGATCACGACATGCAACCCGAAACTCACGAAGCAATACGAACCCCGATAGGCCCGGTCCAGGATCCAGCCCCTTCGCGGACGCCTATTCGCCGTGCAGCTTCCGGGCGTCTTCGGTCGAAACGACGCAGCGGAAACCGATGTGGGACGTGCCGGTGTCCGGCGGCGTACCGCGGCGGGCGCTGGGACGATAGCTCTCGCAGTAATCCGGGTTGCACAGGAACGAGCCGCCCTTGATGACGCGGCGCGGGGCGGCGGCGTAGCCCGTGGGGTCGGTGGGGTCCCAGCAGTCGCGCGGGCCGGCCGGGTTCTCGCAGCAGCCCTTGGCGGCGCACTGCTCCGGGGCGTCGGCGCGGTAGAGGTCGGCGCACCACTGCCAGACGTTGCCGGCCATGTCGTACAAACCGTATCCGTTGGGTGGGAACGACCCAACCGGCGACGGGCCGACGAAACCGTCGTCGCCCGCATCCTTGACCGGGAACTCGCCCTGGTAGGTGTTGGCCATGTACTTGCCGCCGGGGCGGAACTCGTCGCCCCAGGCGAAGCGCTTGCCGTCCAGGCCGCCGCGGGCGGCGCGTTCCCATTCCGCCTCGGTCGGCAGCCGTTTGCCGGCCCATTTCGCATAGGCGGCCGCGTCATCCCACGACACCTGCACGACCGGGTAATCGTCCTTGCCGGCGCTGGACCCGTCGGGGCCGTTGGGGTGGCGCCAGTCGGCGCCGGCCACCCAGCGCCACCACTGCGACAGGTCGTCGAGCGGGACGGAGTGGGGGGTCGGCGTGAAGACGAGTGAGCCGGGCGCCGTCTTGAGGTCGGCGGGCCGCGGCGTACCGGGCGGGAACTGCTTCTTCATCTCCTGCCAGTCGGGCGCCTTCTCGGCGGTGGTGACGTAGCCGGTCGCCTCGACGAAGCGGCGGAACTCGGCGTTGGTGATGTCGTGTTCGTCCATCCAGAAGCCGTCCACGCGGACGCGGTGGGCCGGCCGCTCGTTGGCCATGCTGCGGGGATCGTCCGTGCCCATCGTGAACTCGCCGGGCGGAATCCATTTCATGCCCGGCAGCCCCACGGCCGAACCCGACCACGAAACCCTGGTCAGGCCGTAAGCCACGGCGAACGCGCCGACGGCCAGGGCCGCCAGCAGACTGGCGCGCCACAGCCATTTGCCCTTACGAGGAGGTTGGACCTCTTTGGTTATCGGCAGGCGCTTCCGGCCGCGGGCCTTTCTCGAAGAGGTGAACGCCATGGGAGGCCTCAATAGGGACTCATCCAGCCGCGGATGGGGCGCCGGAACAGCGGCCGGCGCGACCTGGATTGCATCTAACCGCGTGACGGCGGCGGACGCAAGGAAAAACGCCGCGGGATTGCTTGCAATCGCCCAAAAGCAACTTCGGTTAGCCGCGACGCGCCAGCGGAGCGCTCCGCTGGCGCGTCGCGGCTAACCTTGGAACTTGTTTCCGGACGACCCCTTGCTCAAAGGAGCGCGCCGGGTTGGCCTTGCCCCCGCCGCGCCGCGGCGATATACCCGGCCGCGCCTCGCGTCGTTACCCGGTCGCCCGCGGAGGGGCGGTTCATGGCCACGCCATCGCGGATCGCTCTTGCGCTGTTCGCGGCGCTCGTCCCGGCCGCCGTGCGGGCCGACGAGCCGGCTGCCGAAGGAAAGCCGGGCGTCGTCTTCGTCGTGGGCGGCGTCGGCGGCGTCGATCCGCTGCAGACGTGGGCACCGGTGGCGCTGCCCCTGGCCGGCGTCCCGCACGAGATTCGCGTCTTCGAGTGGACGCACGGCAAACTCCACATGCTGCGCGACTTGCAGGACATGCGCTATTTGCAGGAGAAGGCCGCCGAGCTGGCCGATCAGGTGCGGGCCGTCAAGGCCGAGGACCCGTCGCGGCCGATCTTCCTCATGGGACACAGCGCCGGCGCCGCCCTCGTCCTCGAAACCGCCGCCCAGCTGCCGGCCGCCAGCATCGACCGCATCATCCTCCTGTCCGCGGCCGTGTCGCCCACCTACGACCTGCGGCCGGCCCTCCGCGCCACGCGCGGCGAAATCGTCGCCTTCCATTCGCCGCTCGACGTGTTCATGCTCCATTTCGGAACCACGATGTTCGGGACCGTCGATCGGTACTACGAGGACGCGGCCGGGATGCAGGGCTTCCAGGTCCCCGACGACATCGACGCGGAGGGGCGGCGCCTGTACGCCCGGCTGGTGCAGTCGGGCTGGAAGCCGGAAATGTGCCTGGAACGCCGCTGCTGGCACAACAGCACCTGCATGCCGCTCTTCCTCGGCCGACAGGTGACGCCGTGGCTCATGAATCGTCCGCCGCAGGTCGTTTCGCGCGGCGCCCCTTGACTTCGCCGGTAAAATGAAACGGCGAAGCAATCTCGTCCGCACCACGCATCCAGACCGGCGACGATCCCCGGCCGACCCCGTGCTATCCGCGCGGTCGTCCCCGCTTTTGCGCCGTCACCCCTCGGAGGAAGCCCCATGAGCCAGGCGTTGAGCAGCCGTCTTGAGACCGTTGAAGTGGATGAACCCGTCGAGGCCGGCGGCTTGCAGGTCTTCGCCCTGCGCTGGCGGCCGGGCGAGCCGCTGGCCTATGCCACACTGGACGACGGCCTGGCGTCGGGCCTGCTGGAAGTGACCGAGGTCGCCGAAAGCGGTTCGGTGCCGACGCTGAAGGTGACGAACAAGGGCGACGCCCCCGCCTTCCTGATGGCCGGCGAACAGCTGTCCGGCGGCAAGCAGAACCGCGTCCTCAACGCCAGCATCCTGGTGGCGCCGCACAGCGAGCTGCCGATCCCGGTCAGCTGCGTGGAGCGCGGCCGCTGGGCCTACCGCTCCGCCAAGTTCGGCAGCGCCGGCAGCTCGTCGCACGGCCGCCTCCGCAAGCTGATGCACGCCCACGCCACCATGAGCTACCGCGCGGAGGGCAAGCCGTCGTCGCGCCAGGGCGAAGTGTGGCAGGAAGTGGACCGCAAAATGGCGGAAACCGGCTCCCACTCCGACACGATGGTGCTGCAGCAGATGTACGAGGACACGGAGAAGGAACTGGCGCCCGTGACGGAACAGCTCCAGGCGCCCGAGGGGGCGAGCGGCGCGGTGTTCGCCTACGGCGGCCGCATCGCCGGTTTCGACCTGTTCGACCAGCCGGCCACCCTGAGCAAACTGTGGTCGAAACTGGTCCGGGCCTACGCCGTGGACGCGCGGGTCGAGGCGGAGGCCGCTCCGGTGACGCGCGACACCGTCCGCGACTGGCTGCGCACCGCCCCCGGCGTGAAGGAGGAGACGTTCAAGTCGCCGGGCCTCGGCGACGACGTGCGCATGGAAGGGAATACGCTGGTCGGCGCCGGGCTGCTGCTGGACGACCACCCGGTTCACGTCGAGGTTTTCGCCAATACGGACGGTGGATAATGGTTTAGCCGCGACGCGCAGCGGAGCGCTTGGACAAAGCGCTCCGCTGCGCGTCGCGGCTAACCGGAACGGGAATCGACGGTCAGCACGGAGGCGCTCGCTCGTCTTCGGCGTCCGTCGCCCGCAAACCGTCCAGGAGCTTGCGGATGATGCGCGCCAACTCGCGGCGTTCGGCGGCGCTGAGCCGCTCGTACAGCTTCGCCGCCGTGGCGAAGTGGGCGCCCATGCTCTCGCGCGAAACCGTGCGGCCCTTTTCCGTCAGGCGAAGCAGCGTGACCCGGCGGTCGTGGGGGTGCGGTTCGCGCGTCAGCAGCCCCTCTTTTTCCAGCCCGTCCACCAGCTTCGTCACGTTACGCGGCGTCACGCCGAGCCGGGCGCCGACCTCGCTCATCTTCGCGCCGGTCGGGCACTGCAACGCCATCAGCAATCGGCCCCGCGCCGGCGTCGTGCCCGCCCGCCCCACCTCCGAAAAGATCCGCCGGGTGTACGACTTGCCGAACTCCGCCATCAGTCGCGCCAGTTCCTGGGGGTCGATCATTTCCGCAAAAACTCGCTTCCCATCGCTGCCGACCTTGACACAGAAATAATGGACTGGTACATAATATACCAGTTCTTGCAAATTGCGCCCATGTCAAAACGGGGCCTCTGTCCTCCAGGGAGTTTCGCATGAACGACGCCTCCTCGCAAGTCCAGGCCGGGCCGCCCGTGGAACCCCATGCACCCGTCGCCGCCGCCCCACCTCCCATCGCCGCGCCCCGGCCGCGCCTCTGGCCGGGCGTGGCCATCGTCGTCCTCCTGCTTGCCGCCGTCTGGCTCCCCGGATGGCTGGACGCGCCGGGCATGACGCGCTACATGTTCGTGTTCTTCGGCCCCATGATCGCCACGGCTGCCGTCGCCCTCTGGTGGCTCTTCTTCAGCCGTATCCCCTGGATCGACCGTATGCTCGGCCTCGCCGCTTTCGGCGCCGGCGCTGCCGGGGCAGCGGCGCTGTGGCCGCAGAATCCCATGCTGCTGATCGTCTACGCCCTGCCCGTGGTCCTGACCGTCTGGGTGCTCTTGCTGCTGGTGACGCCCTTCCTGAGCTGGTCCGTCGTGCGTCTGGGCCTGCCGGTCGCGCTTCTTCTGACGTGGGGCGCTTTCCTCTGCTTGCGCTTTGACGGCCTCGACGGCAGCCTGCATGGCACGCTCTCGCTGCGCTGGAGTCCGAGGGGCGAGGACAAATTCCTGGCCTCGCAGGGAAGCATCGGCACGGCGAAAGGCGCCGCCGTCGTGAAGCTCCAGCCGGGCGACTGGCCGGGGTTCCGCGGGCCGGAGCGCGACGGCCGACTCACGGGCGTCCGCATCGCCGCCGACTGGAATCAGAACCCCCCGAAGGAGCTGTGGCGCCATCGCGTCGGGCCGGGCTGGGGTTCCTTCGCCGTGGTCGGCGACAACATCTACACGCAGGAGCAGCGCGACAAGCAGGAATCGGTGGTCTGCTACGACGCCGCCAGCGGCAAGCAGATTTGGGCGCACGACGACGCCACGCGCTTCGACGAGGCGATGGGCGGCGCCGGCCCCCGCGCCACGCCGACGTTCCACGACGGCAAAATCTACGCCCTCGGCGCCAACGGCCGGCTCAACTGTCTCGACGCGGCGACCGGCGCCGTCGTGTGGACGCGCGACATCGCGGCCGATTCGGGAGCGACCCTTCCCACCTGGGGCTTCGCCTCGTCGCCCCTGGTCGTCGGCGACGTGGTGACGGTCATCGCGGCCGGCTCCGACCAGAAGAGCGCGCTCGGCTACGACGCCGCGTCGGGCCAGCCACCGGTCTGGTCCGCCGCCGCGGGAAAGATGAGCTATTCCTCGCCGCAGCCCGCGAAGCTCGACGGCGTCGAGCAGGTGTTGTGTTTGACCGAGAAGGGGCTGACGGCCTTCGACCCCGCCAAGGGCGAGGTCCTCTGGAAGTACGACCAGCCGCAGGCCATGCACCGCGTCTTGCAGCCGACCCTCGTGGGCGATTCGGACGTGCTGGTTGCTTCCTTCACGGGGACGACCCGGCTGCACGTGCGCCACGACAAGGACGGCTGGAAAACAGAAGAAGTCTGGACCAGCCCCGCGCTCAAGCCGAACTACAACGACATGGTCGTCCACGACGGCTTCGCCTACGGCTACGACGCCGACAATTTCGTGTGCGTCAGCCTGGAAGACGGCCGCCAGAAGTGGCGGACGAAGGCCTACGGCAGCGGCCAAGTGCTATTGCTGGCCGACCAGGGACTGCTGCTGGTCCTGTCGGAAAAGCCGTGTGCGGCCGCGCTGCTGGAGGCGACGCCGCAGGGGCGCAAGGAGGTGGGGCGCTTCCCGGTGTTCGAGGAAAAGACCTGGAACCATCCGGTCGTGGCCCACGGCAAGCTGTTCGTCCGCAACAGCGATTGGGCGGCCTGCTATCAGCTGACGGAGGAGGGTGCGCCGTCGGCGAACAAGTGATCTTCGGAGCCGCGACCGTGAGGGAGCGGGGCGAAGAGCGCTCCCTCACGGTCGCGGCTCTGTTTTGTCCATTTATTGTCGGTCCTTGACTCGCCCCGCCGGCCGGGTATCCTCGACCATGCGGGGACATCCTACGGCGAAGCAATCTTCACTTGACAGGTAGCCGCATTCGCCAGAATGCGGGTGCGGCGGTGAAATCCCCGCATTCTGGCGAATGCGGCTACGAACTCACCCGTCAAATGACGTTGGACGGACCACTACCCTCACGACGCGACCCACCGCCATGCAACCTCTCCACCGCCGCGACTTCCTGCGAACCGCCGCCGCGTCCGCCGCCTCCCTGTCGGCGCTGACCGCCGCCGGCGCCGCCGATCAACCCAACGACAAGGTCCAGCTCGCCTTCATCGGCGTCCACGGCCGCGGCCGCGACTTACTGCGCGGCTTCGTCGCCCTGGACGATGTGGAAGTGACCACCATTTGCGATCCCGATTCATCCAGCGCCGAGGATGCGCTGAAAGTGACCCAGGGCGCAGAAGCGACAGCCGCAAATCGAGAAGGACCTTCGCCGCGTCTTCGAGAACAAGGACGTGGACGCCGTCGTCGTGGCGACGCCGGACCACTGGCACGCCCTGGCCACGGTCTGGGCCTGCCAGGCCGGCAAGCACGTCTATGTCGAGAAGCCGGTTTCGCACAACCTCGTCGAGGGCCGGCGCATGGTCGAGGCGGCCCGCAAGCACGACCGCGTCGTGCAGGTCGGCACGCAGCGCCGCAGCGGCGCCCACTTCCAGAGCGCCGCCGAGTTCGTTCGTTCCGGCAAGCTCGGCAAGGTCCCGTTCGCCCAGGCCTGGATCGCCGGCGACCGCAAAAGCATCGGCCGCCCGCCCGACGCCGACCCGCCGGCCGGGGTGGATTACGACCTGTGGCTCGGCCCCGCCCCGGAACGCCGGTTCAACCCCAACCGCTTCCACTACAAATGGCGCTGGAACTGGGATTACGGGACGGGAGAAATCGGCAATAACGGCGTCCACGGCCTCGACATTTTGCGCTGGGCGATCGGCCTCGACGCCCCGCTGCGCGTCACGTCCGGCGGCGGCAAACTCTTCTACGACGACGACCAGCAGACGCCGGACACGCAGGTCGTGGCATTCGACTTCCCCGGCACGACGCTGGTGTGGGAGCATCGCATCTGGTCGAAAACGGGCATGGAGGGCGAGGCGTTCGGGATGCGGATCTACGGCGAGAAGGGGACGCTGGTTTTCGACAAGGACGGCTGGCACGTGCAGGACGGCGAGGCGGCGTCGGACAAGGCGTCCGAATTCGAGTCGGCGCACAGCGCAACTTCCTCGACTGCATCAAGGACAAGAAGCGGCCCAACGCGGACATTGAGGAGGGCCACAAGAGTACACGCCTGTGCCACCTCGGCAACATCGCCCAGCGCGTCGGCCGGGCGCTGAAATTCGACGCCTCGACGGAGACGATCGCGGACGACGCCGAGGCCAACGCGCTGCTGGGGCGTGTGTACCGCAAGCCGTTCGTGGTGCCGGAGACCGTTTAGAAGCCGTTTCAAAACCTTTGGCCGGTGGGACCGGCGTCTCGCCGGTCGGGGTTTGGACCGGCGGGACGCGGTCCCACCGGGTTTTGAAACGGCTTCTTCTGCGAAGCAGCGGCTGAAACGCCGCCGTCGCGGCTAACCATCTTTCACCCATACATCTTGTGGCATTTCTCGCTGGAGATTTTCTTCGCCACGATCAGGCCGTCCGCCGTTTTCTCGCCCATCGGATCGACGTACACGCGGGCGGGGGCGTTGTTGTTGTCCGGGTTGTAGCCGTCCACGTGGACGTTGAAGATGAACGCCGTGTCCGACTCCGCCTTGAACCAGTGGACGTTGTCCTTGTGGTCGGAGATGGTCGAGAACTCGCCCGGCTTGAACGGCCGGTCGATCGTCGGCTTGATGAGGTAGTGGTCCTTCTCGTCGGCCACGCGCTCGTAGTGCTTGCCGTTGAAGTCGCCGCGCAGGATGATGAAGCCGGTGCACATGTTGTCGTGGCCGTGCGGCACGACGGATCGGCCCTTCCGGCACGCGAAAATCTGCTTGCCGAACACCAGACGCTCCGGCAGCCCCTCCACCTTCGTCAGATCGACGCCGAGACTGGCCGCGCCCAGGTCGGGGTACTTCACGCCCGCCGCGATCTTGTCCAGGTCCAGGAAGGCGACCAGCTCCGCCAGGTCCACGCGCTTGTAGAGGTCTTCCAGCTTCGCCTGGAAATCGAGGTCCTTGATCTTCTGGCCCTTGACGTCCTGGCTCAGCTCGTGCAGCTCGACGAGCCACTTCTGCACCACCGGCTTGACGGCTTCCGCGAACAGGTTGCGGCCGAACGCCGTTTCGATCAGCCCGTACGTCATCAGCGAGCCAAGCAGCTTGCGGTTGAACGAACGGCGGGTTTCCAGGGCCATGCGACGGCCTCCTTTCAGGGGTGGGATGACGGGCGTGTGCATGGAAGATACCCGACGGCGGGCCGCCGGGGTAGGAAAATCCGCCGGCGGTGCAGCCCCTTGCCCGTTCAGATGTACTGCGCCCGCGTCGGCGTGATGACCAGCTCGGGCACCGTGACATGCGGCGGCAGGGCGGCGAGGAACAGGACGGCAGCGGCCACGTCCTCCGGCTGCAGGATGGTGCGGCGATGCTCTTCGCTGAGGGGGCTGGGCCGCTGCTCCAGAATGGGCGTGTCCACTTCGCCCGGATAGATGCTGCTGATGCGGACGCCGTTCGGCTTTTCCTCGGCCGCCACGCCCATCGCCAGGCCGCGCAGGCCGAACTTGGCCGCGACGTAGCCGACGCCGCCGAGCGGGTTGGCGCGCTTGCCGGCGATCGAGTTGACGTTGATAATCAGCCCGTCCTGCCGCTCGCGCATCTGCGGCAGCACCGCCGCCATGCAGTGAAACGCCCCATCCAGGTTGCCGGCCAGCAGCCGCCGCCAGCGCTCCGGCGTCAGTTCGCGGAAGGTGCGTTCCTTGATGTTCAACCCGGCGTTATTGACGAGAACGTCGATCCGTCCCAGCCGTTTTGTGACATCGTCCACCAAGCGGCGGACCTGTTCGGGGTCGGTGACGTCGGCGGCGTGATGAATCAGGCGGTCGCCGCCGCCGAGGCCGTCCGCGGCGCGCCGGAGCTTGTCCGCGTTGCGGCCGGCGATCGCCACACGGGCGCCGCCGGCCAGAAAGCCGCGCGCCGCCGCCAGGCCGATGCCGCTGCCGCCGCCGGTGATGAGGACGCATTTGCCGGTGAGGTTGCTCATGGCGATGTTATAGGAGTGGCGAGTGGCGAGTGGCGAGTGGCGAGCGAAGACAAAATTCACACGACCGCACCTGTCTCTCGAACCAAAATGCGATCGGAGTTCGCTCGCCACTCGCCACTCGCCACTCGCCACTCCTGTTGTTACACTTGCTTGGATGAACGAAGCCGGAGGCACAACGACCATGTCGTTCACCGCGCAGCACTTGTACTTCGACGACGTGGCGGTCGGCCAGCACTGGGAGTCGCTCGGACGGACGATCACCGAAACCGACGTGGTCCAGTTCGCCGGGCTGAGCGGCGACTTCAACCCGATCCACGTCGATCACGAGTTCGCCCGCTCGACGCTGTTCCGCCGGCCGATCGCGCACGGCCTGCTCGTCTTCTCGGTCGGCAGCGGCCTGGCCGTGGCCTGCCCGCCGATGCGGACGTTTGCGTTTTTGCAGATCCGGGAATGGCACTTCCGCGATCCGGTTTTCTTCGGCGACACGATCCGCGTGCATGGCGAGGTGGTGCAGAAGCAGCCGCGGGCGCACGGCCGACGCGGCGAGATCGCCTGGCGGAGGCGCATCCTCAACCAGGAAAACAAGCTCGTTCAGGAAGGCGTCGTCGTCACGCTCGTCGAGGGGCGCGGCGGCCGCGCCGGCCCGGCCGAGGCGGACAAGGAAGATGAGGAAGGATCGGCATGAAAGAGTTCCAACTCTTCGGCCTCGGCAACGCCCTGGTGGACGTTTTCATCGAGGTTTCCGACGCCGAGTTCGCGTCGCTCGGCTTCGAGCGCGGCTCCTCGCGCCTGGTGGAACCGGCAGAGCAGAAAGCCCTGCTGGAGCGGTTCAAGACCCGGGACGTTCGCATGGTCAGCGGCGGATCAGTCGCCAACTCGGTCATCGCTTTTTCGCAGCTGGGCGGCGACGCCGCCTTCCTCGGCTGCGTCGGCGACGACCGCTACGGCCTGTTCTACGAGACCGAGTTTGCGGAGCTGGGCATCGAAACCGGCAGCTTGGTGCTCGTCGGTGAGACGACGGGGACGTGCGTCTGCGTCATCACGCCGGACGCCGAGCGCACCATGCGAGTCTCGCTGGCCTGCGCCGGCCGCCTGGCGCCGCGGCACGTGGACGAGGAGCGGCTCAAGAAGGCGGAATGGCTGTTCATCGAGGGCTACGGCTTCACCAACCCCGCGACGATGCAGGAAGCGATCCGCACCGCCCTGCGCGTCGCCCGCGCCAACGGGGTCAAAGTGGCCGTCACCTGCTCCGAGGCGTTCATCGTCCACGCCCACCGCGACGCCTTCATGGACGTGCTGAAGCAAACCGATTTGCTGTTCTGCAACCGGGAAGAGGCCGCGGCCGTCACCGGCGCGGCGGGGGCCGAGGCGGCGTTCGCCCGGCTCAAGGGCATGGTCCCGTCGGCGGTCGTCACCGACGGCCCCAACGGGGCCTTCCTGCGACACGCCGGCGTCGAGGCTCACGTCCCGGCGTTCCCGTGCCGGCCGGTGGACCTGACCGGGGCCGGCGATATGCTGGCCGGCGCCTTCCTGTACGGGATCACGCACGGCGTCGCCGCGGATAAGGCCGGGCGCGCCGCTTGCTACCTGGCCATGAAGGTCATCACCCAGGTCGGCGCCCGGCTGCATCACGGGACGCGGCAATTCTGGGACGGGTGTTTGGCATGACGGCGAGCGGCGCGGCGTCAGCCCGCCGGTCTGAGCTTCACCGGCGGGCTGACGCCGCGCCGCTCGCCCAAGAACGTTGAAAGAGGCCTGCATCATGGCCCGCCGCCTGCGCACGTTCATCGCCGTCGATCTGGGTAAGGTGCTGCGCGACCGTCTGGTCACGCTCCAGGAGAAGCTGGCCCAGAGCGGCGCCGCGGTGAAATGGGTCGAGGTCGAGAACTTGCACGTCACGCTGCTGTTCCTCGGCGAGGTGGACGAGCGCGAGCTGCCGCCGCTGTGCCGGGCCGTGAGCGTGGTGTGCGGCCGGCACGACCGTTTCGACCTCAACATCCAGACGGTCGGCTGCTTTCCGAACCCGCGTCGGCCGCGCGTGGTGTGGGCCGGCGTCGGCGCCGGGGGGCCGGAGTTGATCGCGCTGCACGATTCCCTGGAGCCGCCGCTGCAGGAGCTGGGCTGCTACCGCCGCGAGGAACGACAGTTCACGCCGCACGTCACGCTGGGCCGGGTCAAGAGCGACGCATCCGCCGACGAGCTGGCCGCGGTGCTGGCGAAGAAGGCGACGTGGAACGCCGGCTGCGAAATCGAGGTGCAGGAATTGCTGGTGATGAGCAGCCAGCTGACGAAGCAGGGGCCGGAATACACGATACTGAGCCGCGGCAAGCTGCGGAAGCCGTCGATGCGGCGCGGCAAGACGGTGCGGGACGAAGAGGAGTAATCGCACCTCGTTTAGCCGCGACCCGACAGGGGAGCGCTTCGGCGACCCTCACGTCGCCGGAAACAGCTCCCGATTGGCGAACACCGGGTTCCACGGCCGCAGGACGTACTTGAGGAAGATCCCGTTCTTGCTGAACGGATCGCCCTGGAGCAGCTGTTCGGCTTCCCGGGCGTCCGCGGTCTCGTAGATGATGAGCGCCCCGCTGCCGTCGGTGAACGGCCCCGTCGCCGCCAGCTGGCCGCGCGCCTTCAGGTCCAGCAGGTACTGCCGATGCGCCGGCCGGATGGAATTGACCTTTTCCGGCTCCTGAAGGTACTCGATGACGGCGGCGTATTTCATACGGGCTGGCTTGCTTTCCGGCGTTCGATGGCAGCGACGATCACCACATACAGGCCGAAGAAGAGGGCCGAATAGGCGAGGTCGCCCGCCACGGTGCCGATGGCGAACGGTAGAGCGTCGGCGTAGCAAACGCCCAGACCGGCCAGCGTCCGTTGATAGAGGAGGCCGTCGGCCCCGACCCATACGCCGAAGTTCGTGACGACGAAGAACAGGAGGCTGGCGATCAGGCTGACGACGGGGACGCGCCAAAGCCGCCCCTTTTTCAGCAACCAGCGTCCGAGCAGCACGTTGACGGCGACGCAGGCGTAAACCCACGGGTTGAACGGCTTCTTGTCGAAGACTCCCCACAGGAGCAGGTCCGACAGCGCCATCACCACCAGGGGCACGGCGAACGCCTGCCAGAGACGCAGTCGGGCGCCGGCGAAGAGGCCCAGCCCGCCGACCGGCGTGAAGTTCGGCCAGTGCGGGACCAGGCGGAACAAACCCGCCCACACCGCGCCCAGCCCGGTGACGCCGAGCGCCGTGCGCCGTGCCAGCGTCGAAGCGGTCTTCTTGTCTGCACTGCCCATAACGGTCCCCTCCGGCCGTTGCGCCTGGCGAACCGTGGGTTATCCTAAAGGCGCACCCCCTACTTCGGCAAGCGGTGCGCTTGAGTTCCGTCGTCCAGCCGCGTCTTCCAGCCAGCGGCGAAACACCTCGGCTTCGCACCCCTTGTCCGCCACGCGCGCCCGGTCGAACATCGTCAGCGCCGCGCTTCGCGCCGCGTGCCGCCCGTCCTCGTCGCCCGCCGCGTCCGAGCGGCGGTAGAAGTCGTCGATCACCGCCACGCTCTCCCGCGCCGCCGCCTCGTCGCGGTAGCTCAGCTTGCCCGCGAAGAACTGGGCGTACTTCGTCTTGAACTTCTCGTTGGTCTCCTCCTCCGTGTCGTCTCTCCAAAAGTGCGTCGCCGGGCCGGTCACGCGGTGGACGAGGTAGCGGCCAGAGCGGAACACGACCGGCTCGGTCCACGGATAGGTGAAGACGAATTCCTCCGGGAACGCCGGCGGCAGCGCGAGGGGGTCGTTGGGATCGGCTTCCTCCGCCGCCTCGGGCGTCATCCCCGTCCAGACGAGATCGCTCACGACGAACCGCTGATGGCTCGCGTTCACCTCCGCCAGCACCTCATCGCGGTGCTTCGTGAAGAAGAGGGTCGTCATCTCCACCTGGGGGAAGCGCGTGGAGGGCCGCAGGTCGAGGTCCAGGTACAGCCCGTGCGTGCAGCCGCTCATGCAGGTGAGGTCGCCGTCGTGCAACCCCTGGGAGCGCAGGTAGGCGGCCACGTCCGCCAGCGGCGCCGGATCGGGACAATACGGATTCATTTTGCGCGTCGCCAGGAGGCTCTGCACTTGCGGCGTGGCCCCCTCGCGGCAGCACCGCGCCCACAGCTGGATGCGGTCGAGGCGGAAGGCGATGCACCAGACGAAGGCAAGCACCGCGATGAGGACCATCCGCATCGGCGGCCCCCCCCGGCGACGGTTTCGCCGGTCGGTACAGGGCGGCGATGAGAGCGATGGCGGGGGGCATCACCGGCACGATCGCGTAATCGTGGGGCAGTTGCAGGATCAAGGACTGGATGAGCCATCCCAGGAAGAACGCGGCGAGGAGCGCCAGACTGGGTCGGGCGTCGTCCGGCGGCGCGGGAGTCGGGGCCGCGCCGTCCCCCGCGAACGCGCGCTTGAGGGCGCCCAGCGACAGGGCCACGGCGACGAACGGCACGATGCTCCAGGGCAGGTACAGGACCAGGAAGGCGATAAAAGAGATGTAGCGGATCTCTGGCTTATTGGCGTAGGCGGCGTAGTCCTTGTTCCAGCTGAGGAAGATGTCCCAGAAGTACGGCCAGCTCCCCGACTGCCGCAGCCAGACCAGGCCGAGGGCGCCGGCCAACGCGCCGCCGGCCAGCAGTCCCAGGAAATCGCCGGCGAGCAGGCGGCCCGCGCCGCCGGCCCGCGCCCGGCGGACCTGGAAGACGCTCAGCAGCCAGACGGCGAACGCCGGGACCACGATGAACGGCTTGATCCAGACGACCGCCCCCCAGCACAGGCCTTCCAGACCCGCTCGCCGCAGCGCGGAGAAAAACGTCTCCGGCGAACCGGACAGCCGCCGCATCTGCCGGCGCCGCAGCACCAAACAGACAAGGGCGGGGCAGAGCATCCAGATGTCGCGCTGGCAGGGGCAGCTCTCGGGCACGAACAGGTAGAAGGCATACATCGCCGTCGCCGTCCACACCCGCGCGCGGGACGGATCCACGTCAGCAAGACGCCCACGCTGACGGAGAACAAAACGAGGTCGGCCAGGTGCAGCGCCTCGGGCCGCCAGCCGACGAGCGCGCGCAGGCCCGCCTGAAACCAGACGATGCCAGGGAGGTTGTTGTCGAACACGTCGCGGTAGAGGACGCCGCCGCGCATCATCGTACGGCGCAGATGTCGTAGTGGTAGACGTCGAACCAGAACGGCAGGCAGAGGAAGAGCGGTACGCCGACCACGAGGGTCAGGCTCAGGGCCGCCCAGCCGAGCAGGGCTGAGGCCCGGGACGGTTCGGCGGGCGGCGGCGCCGGGCGTACTACGGCGGTGGACGTTCCAGGGGCCGGCGTCGCGGGGGGAGCGAACAAGGAAGGCATGGGGGAGGCTCGTCGTCGAGGGTTGGGGCTCCCGTCACGCGCGAACCGGGGCGCAGGACGGGGAGGGCTTCAGGAATCCTTGCTCCGCCATCCAGGCGAAGGTCTGGGGCAGGCCTTCCTCGTAGCCGACGCGCGGGGCGTAGCCGAGCAGCCGTTCCGCCTTGGCCGAGGAGAAGCCGCGATGGACGCAAAGGGTGTCGATCTTGTCGCGCGTCAGGGGGGGGCAAGGCGCGCGGCCCCGCACCAGCGACGCCAGGCGGTACAGGCGCTCGACGGCCCAGGCGATGGGCCGAGCAACGCCTTCCGGGATGCAGGCAGTGCGGGGCGCCACGCCGAGGGCCTGTTCGATCAAAGCGATCAGGTCGCGGATCGCGATGGAGCGCGGCCCCGCCAGGATGAACGTCTCGCCGGGCGCCGCCGCGTGCGTCCCGGTCAACGTCAGGCCGCGAACCATGTCGTCGATGTACGTCAGATGGACGTGGTTCGCTCCCCGGCCGACCCGGACGAAGCGACCGCGGGCGATCATGCCGGCCAGGCGCGTCACCATGCCGTCGCGGTCGCCCGGCCCGTAGGTGATCGTCGGACGGGCCACGACCGCCTCGACCTCGCCGCCGCGCTCGCGCACCAGAGATTCGGCCTCCGCCTTGGTGCTGTGGTAACCCACCTTGCCGGAGTGCGTATTTACGGGAAAGGATTCGTCGATGCCGAGGACGCCCGGATGGCCGAGGACGCCGACGGAGCTGACATAGACGAACCGTCGCGCCCGGCCGACGGCGGCGTCGAGCAGGCGGCGCGTGCCGTCCACGTTGGCCCGGCGGTACTCTTCCATCGACGTGCTCCAGCGGTCGCGGATGGCCGCCGCGTGAAAGACCACGTCACAGCCGGCGGCCGCGTCGCGGAGCAGGCCGGCGTCCGCGTCAAAGTCCGCCTCGACGACGTGATACCGATCCGGGCGCATGAGCTTGCCGCGGCTGGCCGCGCGCACGAGGACGCGCACCTCCCAACCCTGGTCGGCCAGGTCGGCCGCCAGGGCGCCGCCGATGAAGCCCGTGGCGCCGGTGACGAGGGCCTTCATGTCGCGGCCTCCTCCTGATAGCTCATGACCGGCCGGTAGACGCACGAGCACTGGCGGCCTTGCGGGCAGGCCGGCAGCGGCAGCCGCGGCGCCTCGGCGGGCTGATAGACCACCCCCTCGGGAAGTTCTCGCGCCGCCTGACAGCACTCGCCGGAGACGCAAACGCTCACGCCGCGGATGGAGCCTTTCGCCTTGATCCCCAGCTGGTAGGCCGCCAGGGTCTTTTCGGCGTAGTTCTCCGCCTTTTCCATCTCGCGGTGGAAGTTGTTCAGCCAGTCGAAAGCCATGATGGTGATCCTTGGGGCGTCGGGTCGCTTGGGCGAGCGGGGGGCGTCAGCCCCCTGATTCCGCATCTTGTCGCCGATCGCAGGAAGAATCAGGGGGCCGACGCCCCCCGCTCGCCAACCGGCGGTCGATTCCTAGACGTGACTTTCCACCGGCGCGGCCGGCGGCTTGACGGCCGGCTTGCCGTTGAGGGCCGGCTGCATCACCTTCGTCCCGACGCGGATCAGCGTCGGCAGGTCGTGCAGCAGGTTCGTGTACGAGGCGTTGGCCAGCGGGCAGTGGCACTCCTTGGCCCGGATGCTCCGCCGCACTTCCTTGATCTTCTCGCCGAACCAGATGGCCTTGAAGTCGTAGTTGTGGTCGCGCAGGTTGCCGAGCTGATCGGCGCGGACGCAGCACGGCCACACGGTCCCATCGGCGTAGATGTGGCTGCTGGCCCAGCCCGCGTAGCAGGGGATCACCTGCTTTTCCTCGTCCAGGATGCGCTTGACCAGCTGGTAGTACTGGACGCGGAACGCCTCGGTGATCTTGGAGATGCCTCGGTAGGGCCGGTTGTTGACGTGCTCGATGAGCTTGTTGATGGCCTTCGTATAGGACGCCTTGTCCGGCGTGATCGGCAGGCCGACGGTGTCCAGCTCGACGCGCGGCTCGGCGATTTCGGTGATGAACTGGTCCGCCCCGGACTGGTCGGCGTAGTCCATCACCTCGTCCAGGTGGCCGACGCTGAAGGTCGAGACGACGGTGTGGATGCCGACGGTCAGGTTGGGCAGGCCGTCGCGCAGCTCGATCAGCTCCTTGAGCCGCCGCTCGAACTTCTTGAAGTTGCCGGGAACGCCCCGAATGCGATCGTGTTTCTCGCCGATCCCGTCCAGGGACAGGTTGATGATGAGCCGGCTCTGCGGGCAGGACTCGGCGATGCGGCGCACCTTGTCCGGGATCGTCGAAAGGATGCTGTTGGTCGGGATGTTGATGATGCCGGGCTGGCAGTGCTGGTAGGCCATCTGACACAGCTCGACGACGCCCTGGAACATGAACGGTTCGCCGCCGCTGACGGTGAACCAGTAGGGCGCCTTGCCGAGCGAGCGCAGCACCTTCTCCCACTCGTCCAGCGTTAGCTCGTTCTCCCGCTTCATCCAGATGTTGCAGGTGAGGCAGCGGGAGTTGCAGCGCGGCGAGGGCGACAGGGTGAGGTTGATCGGCAGCATCCGCGGCCAGCCGAAGCTGCGGTACAGTTTGAAGAGGGGAATACGAGTCAGAACTCCGAGCATGGACTTCATGGTGGTTCGCGCCTTAGCCTTTCACCCCAAGGACGCCCACGTGGTGGGCGAACCGATCCTTCAGCCAACCGGCCCGGCTGTTCTCGAAGAAGGCCAGGCGGTTCATCCGCGCGTGGACCTCCGGGTGGGCCTCGGGCTGGTAGTATGGCAACTCCTCGGGGGCCCAGCGGTAACGGTTCGCGGGGGAGGCGCGCGGGCCAGGCCCTTGAGGAACGGGAAGAAATCACGGACCAGCTGGCCGGCGTCCACGATGTCCGGCCACCAGGGGCAATCGACGTGGAACGTCTCCTCGAACGCGCAGCCCCGCTTTCGCAAACAGGCCGCGCCACGGCCGCGGGTGCATCAGGTCGATGCGGCCGTGGTCCCACGGTTCCTTGGCGACCCAGTGGTGCATCCGGTGCAGCCAGAAGGCGTAGTTCAGGCGGTTGGGCACGAAGATCAGCACGTACTTCCGGCTCACGCGCGCCAGCTCGTTCAGCAGCGCCTGCGGGTCCGCCGCGCGCGTCATGACGTTGAAGTTCCAGGCCAGGTCGAACGAGGCGTCGGCGAACGGCATCTGCTGGCCGTCCCACTCCTCGATGATCTCCAGCTGCGCATCGGGGGCGTGGTGCGCCGATACGGGCCGGGCGAAGGCCGCCCGCTCCGGCGAGGGCAGGAGCAGCGAGACGGCCGCCCCTTGCAGCCCGGCGATGAGGCTGTTCAGCCCGGCGATGCCCGTCATGCCGTCGCCCGGCCCCTCGACCAGCGTGCGCACCTCCAGCCGGGACAGCAGGCCCGACAGCAGCCGGTTCACGGCCCAACGCTCGTAGGTCGTGCCGAGGCCGGTGTCGGCGCGGGTCAACGGCGCTTCCGCCTTGGCCCTCGGCCGCGGGGCTTCCGGGGCGGTTCGTTCGGCGGGCGGCGCTTCCACGGCGGCGGGGGACATGGCTCAACCTTTCCTGGCGGATCGGCGGGAATCAGACAACTTCCGAGAGCTTCTTTGTCGTCCTCACCTGCTTGGTGGACGTGGCGACCGCCCAGGTGTAAGGCTTCCGCTTGCAGATCGTGTAGTCGTAGCTTCCCAGCAAGCGGACGTAAATCTCGAGCGCCGCGACAGCCGGCGCCCAGGCGAACCAGCGCCATTGCCAGCGGAGGTTCTTCAGGAACAGCCAGGCCAGCCGGGGGCGCTCATGGTGGAAACCTTGTAGCCGAGCGTCTCCCGCACGTAGAGATGGCCGGCGAAGATGCGCCGCCGCTGCTTGAGGAAGTCGTGGAGCGTCTCCGGCCCCCGGTTCAGCACCACGGCGTCAGGCGCGTAATGCAGCTTGAGACCCTGGCCGATGATGAGCGGCTCGATGCTGGCCTCGTCCACCGCCGAGTCGAACGGGATCTGGTAGAATACGTTGCGGAAGGCGATCAGCTCGCCGAGCTTGGGATGGCGGAGCGCGACCTGATGATGCAGGTCCCAAAGCAGATGGGCGGTGTAGCCCATGAACCCGTCGGGCGAGTTGGTCGGGACCGGATGGCCGCCCACCATGCCGACCCCGGCGTCGGTCATGGGCGAAACCAGCGCCTCGATGGTGTTCTCCATCGGGATGGTGTCGGCGCTCTCCAGCACGATGACTTCACAATCGGTGTTGCGCAGCAGCAGGTTGACGGCGGAAGCCTTGCCTTCGCGGCTCGCCTGGGTCAGCAGCCGGACCCGCGGGTCGATGGCGGCGTATTCCCTCACGATGTCTTCGGTCCCATCCGTGCAGCCGCTCGCCACCACCACGATTTCGTCAATGCCGACCTTTTCCGTCTTCTGAGCGAGCAGGGCCTGCAAGAGGAGGCGGATGTTCGCCTCTTCGTTGTAGGCCATGATTCCTATGCAGCAGTGGATCACGGCGTTCTCCGGGTGGGCGCGGCGCAGGCCCATCGGGGCCGCGCCGGGGGTGCGGCGTAACCAGTTCGAGCCAGGGTCGTTGGCAGCGGGAATCGTCCCGACATTCGATCCGCGTCGCGTCCGCCGCCGCATGGACGCCGGGGGCCGCCGACGGCTGACGGACTTGCCTGAAGAGTAGGTCAGGATTGGCGGAATGCAAGAAAGGGACGCGAGAACGCCCTGCCCTTCCGGCGGGGCCTCAAGTCGCCGGGTCGCGGCGGCGGTATTTGGCCTGGACCCGAAAACGGTGGGCGCGGTACAACTTTCGTCTCCTATACTTGTGCCAGGGCGCCGTCATTTCGCCGGGTCGGCGCTTGCTTTTGAGACCGCGAAGGATGCGGCCGCACCCCCGAGCGTCCCCTGAAACAAGGATTTCTCCCTCATGAACTTGAACCCGAGCGTGGCCATTATCGGCGCCGGACCCGCCGGCCTGACGGCCGCCTATCTGTTGTGCAAGGGCGGCGCCTCGGTGACGGTGCTGGAGGCCGACCCGACCTACGTCGGCGGCATCTCGCGCACCGCCCGGTACAAGGGCTACCACTTCGACATCGGCGGCCACCGCTTCTTCTCGAAGTCGAAGGAAGTCGAGGACTTCTGGACCGAAATCCTGCCCAACGACATGCTGCACCGGCCGCGCTCGTCGCGGATCTTCTATAACGGCAAATTCTTCGCCTACCCCCTGAAGGCGGCCGAGGCCCTCTTCAAGCTCGGCGTCTTCGAGGCCACGCGCTGCGTGCTGTCGTACATGAAGGCGCGCACGTTCCCGATCAAGGAGCCGAAGAACTTCGAGGAGTGGGTGACGAACCAGTTCGGCTCGCGGCTGTTCAACATCTTCTTCAAGACGTACACGGAGAAGGTGTGGGGCATGAGCTGCAAGGAGATCTCCGCCGACTGGGCCGCCCAGCGCATCAAGGGCCTGTCGCTGAAGACGGCCATCCTCCATGCGATCTGGAAGCCGAAGCCGAAGAACAAGGGCGAGGTCATCAAGACGCTGATCGACTCGTTCCGCTATCCGCGGAAGGGGCCGGGCATGATGTGGGAGGCGTGCGCCGAGAAGGTGAAGAAGATGGGCGGCGCCATCCACATGGGCAGTAAGGTGGTCGGCTGCCACTGGGACGCCAAGGCCGGCCTGTGGCAAGTCGCCTATGAGGATGCGGAAAAGCGTCGATACGTCACGCAGGCGCAGCACGTCATCTCGTCGGCGCCGATGCGGCATCTGGCCAACGGCGTGACGCCGGCCATCTCGGACGAGGCGCGGAAGGCGGCCGACTCGCTCAAGTACCGCGACTTCCTGACGGTGATGCTGATCCTGAAGGACAAGAACGTCTTCACGGACAACTGGATCTACATTCACGATCCGAGCGTGAAGGTCGGCCGGGTGCAGAACTTCAAGTCGTGGTCGCCGGAGATGGTGCCGGACCCGTCGATGAACTGCTACGGCCTGGAGTACTTCTGCTTCGAGGGCGACGGCCTCTGGTCGTCCACGGATGAGCAGCTGATCGAGCAGGCGAAGCAGGAAATGGAGAAGATCGGCCTGGGCAAGGCGACGGACGTGGTGGACGGCTGCGTGGTGCGTCAGCCGAAGGCGTATCCGGTCTACGACGACGACTACGCCAAGCACGTCGGCACAATCAAGGACGAGCTGGAGGCGAAGTATCCGACGCTGCATCTGGTCGGCCGCAACGGCATGCACAAGTACAACAACCAGGACCACGCCATGATGACGGCGATGCTGTGCGTGCAGAACATCCTGGCGGATCGAAAGATATACGACCTGTGGCAGGTGAACCAGGACGCCGAGTACCACGAGTCGGGCACGGCCGGCCGCGAGCAGACGACGGGCGCGACGGGTCTGCGCATGGTGCCGACGCGCGTGAAGGAAGAGGAGCCGGCGGCCGTGTCGTGAGCGGCGCGGCGTACGCGGTTTAGCCGCGGTTCGCAGAACCGTGCTCCGGCCGAGCGCGGTTCTGCGAACCGCGGCTAAACGATTCAACGCTTATGTGTCCGGAAGTATTCCAGCCAGTTGCGCGTGACCACATCTCCGATCGTTTTCGCGTCCCTCAAATCGTCCGGCGTCTGGCCCCAGAAAAAGCCGATCCAGCCCGCCGCGTCCTTGGCCGACTTGTCCACGAACTCCGCAAACTCCTCCTGCGAACAGCTCAGCGGGAACGTCTCCTCGATCACCACCGGCTTGCCGAAAGCGGCGAAGCCGTGGAGGCACGCCCAGCGCCTCATCGACCTTCTTCCCCTGCGGATAGATGTGGACGCAGAGGAAATCGAGGTCGTCGCTGACCTTGTCGGGGACGAACGGCAGCATTCCGACCGTAATCAGATGGCGATCATCCTGTTTGCGGATGGCGGTCGCCAGCCGATGAATCCACTGGCGGAAGATTTCGGATGCGGTGCGGTCGCCGGGGTCGAGCGTGACGTACTGGCAGAAGTACGACTCTCCGAGCTTGCCAGCCAGCCAGTCGGCGGACTCGACTTTCTTGCCGGGCGCGATCGGCTCGTTCATGAGGTCGTAGCAGAAGACGGCGTTGCTCTTGGCGCAGCGGCCGGCGACGGCCTGCCAGAACTGGGCCTGGGCGTCCCAGCGCTCCTTTTCGGATAGCTTGTCGTACCAGGCGGGCACGTCCTTCTTGTGGAAGCAGCCGAGGCCGGTGAGGTCGAGGTAGAGCCGTTCGCGCTCCGCCAGCTCGAGCAGCTTGTCGAGACGGTCGAGCTGCTTGTCGTTGGGCTTGTCGGCGGCGTCCATGAACTTGCCGAACTGGAGTTGAATGCGGACGACGTTCGCCCCCATCTCGTGCATGTCGGCGAAGGCTTTTTCGATCTTCGCCCATTCACCGTCCCAGAAATCTTCGATGAGCCGGCCGTCGGCGTCGCGGTCGTAGTTGAAGCCCCACGGCGTGAAGTGACGGCCGGAATCGGCGAGGACGAGGCTGTGCTTGTCCTTGGAGAGCCCGACGGGTTCCATATCGGCGGCGGGGGAGGCGGTCGGGAGGCAGAGGATCAGAAGCGGCAGCAGGCGGTGCATGAGCATCTCCTTTGCAGGCCATTATAGGCGCGGGGTTCACGGCCCACGGCTACGCCAGCACCTCTTCCAGCAGCGGCGCCGAGGCCACGTCGCCGCGCAGCGCCGTCAGCAGGTGATCGGCCAACATCGCCGTCACGGAGTCGGACGACCGGACGAGGTCGTGGAACAGCGGCGACTTCGTCGGCGCCTCCAGGTCGGCCTGGCGGAACAACAGGCCGTCACCGGCGTCGTGTTTCTCCCAAACCCTCCGGCCACCGACCTTCACGGCGCGGAGCGCGGCGGCGATCAGCAGCAGCGGGAAGCGGTCCACCTCCAGGCTGTACGTCTTTTCGCGGATGCGCTGGGGGTGCTGGTAGGCGGGATGGCCGACTTCGCCGGAGTTCTTGTCGGCCAGGGCCGGGACCCACATGCCGTCGTAGTCGATCAGCTTCAACCGAACCGAGTGGGCGTCGGCCCCCGGCGCCAGCAGGACGTTGCCGTGCTGCAAGTCGCCGTGGCCGACCTGCGCCGCCCGCAGACTCCGCGACAGGCGCACCCAGACCTGGAACAGCGCCTCCAGCCGGGCCGGGTCGGCGGCGTGTTCGGCGACGAATTGGTTGAGGGTGAGGCCCTCCACCCAGTCCATCTTGAGGACGGGCCGCCACTTGCCGACCACGCGAATGCCCTGTTCCAGATAGGTGAAGTCCACTATGAAGGGGAGACGCGCCTTGCGGAGATGTCAGCTGATGTGGTGGTAGCGCTCGCGCAGGCCGGTCGCCTCGCGCGTGAAGCACTTCACCGCCCAGCGCAGGCCGTCCGGCCGCCCCATCTGATAGACGTCGGCGAAGTTGCCGGAACACGGCTGCGGGATGCCGAGCGCGTTGGTCACGGCCTGGCCTGTGCGGAGGTCGGCGTCGGCGAAATTGGTCGCGGGGGACTGGACGGCTTCGTTGTAATCCTGCGACACCGGCCACGGCGCCGGCGCCCCGTCGTCGTCGGCGGGCTTCCGGGCGGCCCGCGTTTGTTCAAGATTCCGCACGTCGTCGAGCCAGTCGGACGCCGGCGGACTGGCCAGGGATTCCAGGGCGCGAACGTCCAGGCCGGCGTCGGTCAGGGCGCGGACCCATTCCGGCAGGGACGCATCCGTCGGCGCCAGATGGGTGGTTTTCGACCGCACGGTCGCGGGAAACGTCAAAGCGCCTTCGGCCAGAACGGCCGCAGTCGGATCGACGCCCTCCGGCCAGATGCGGTCGGCCGGACGGAGGCCGCCGGTCGCCGCCAGGCGGAACAGCTTCGGGGTGATAGGAGATGCCGAAGCGCGCGCGGATCGGTCGGGCGACGCGGTCGGCGGTCCACCGTTGGTTGGGCCAGCCGTGCTTGTGGGCCCCTTGCAAGAGGAAGCGTTCGAGCTTACGGAGGTGATAGTCGGAGAGCCCGGGCGTAGGGCCGGGACGGGCCGGGCGTCGAGTCCCTGGGGCCGGCGGGCCATGCGCCGCCAGCGATGCAGGCACGAGGGGCGGACGCCGAGGATGCGGGCCACCACGCTCGGGGGTTCGCCCTGTTCGACCAACTCGACCGCGCGACGGCGGCGGCGTTCCAGTTCGGCTGCTGTTCCTTTGGGTCTCATAACTGTTATGATACAGGCGTCCAGATGAGAGGTGACTTTTCTCACGCTGGACTCAGTAGCCGCGACGCGCAGCGGAGCGCTCTTCCCCGAGCGCTCCGCTGCGCGTCGCGGCTAACGGGATTGCATATATCGGATTATACATCACGGCGCCGCCGCGCCGACGGCCGTCGGCCCCGCCTTCCCGTCCTGCGTGAAGATCAACAGCCCCATGCCCTCCGGCCGCACCACCGCCTCCGGGGCCTCGGCCGGCAGCGACCACGCCTGCACGCCCCGGCCCGGCACGGTGCGGACCACGTTGCAGCACCAGGCCCGGCCCGGCGTCACGCCGTCGCCCGTCAGCGCTGCCAGCGGGATCGCCGCCTCCACCACCCATTCGGTATCTTCCTTGTGGACGGCCACGAACCAGCGTGGGTCCCAAGTTTTGTCGCCCCAGCAATCGTCGGCCACGCAGCCGCGCTGATCGACCTCGAAGTGGAAGCAAGTAGCGTAATTCCGATCCACATCGAGCAGGATGCTGACGCGGTCGTGGCCGGACAGGTCGGCGTCGTGCGTCCGCGGCTTCGCCAGCGGCTCGCGCCGATCGGCCGGGTGCGTGCAGCGAACCGCGACGTAGAGGAAGTCGTGGTCGTGGGCCGT
This sequence comes from uncultured Planctomycetaceae bacterium, assembly GCA_963823075.1. Classification (GTDB taxonomy): domain Bacteria; phylum Planctomycetota; class Planctomycetia; order Gemmatales; family Gemmataceae; genus UBA4732. Next base: position 394,842 of record CAWGKE010000002.1, on the reverse strand, counting down.
GCGGACCTCCGTCTTGTAATCGCCGGTCGTGCCGCCGACCGCGTCGCGGAGCAGGGCCGGGGCGGCGGCCTTCCAGCAGGCGTCGTCCAGCAGACCGTCGAGGTACGGCCGCTCGTCCGTGCCGCGGCAGTAAATCACGGGCTTGGGCGGCGCCCCCGAGCGCCGGGACAGCCACAGCTCCGCGGCCGCGGCGTCGCGCCACGGGCCGGCCGGCTGGCGCGAGACGAAATCGGCGTACCACTTGTCGGCCGCGTCGAGCTGACCCAGGGTGCGGCGCGCTGCCTGGAGCGGGAACTGCACCGATGGGTCGTCGGCGAAAACGGGGCCGAACGACGCCAGCAACGGCTCCATGTCCAGGCCGCCCTGGTACCACTTGCGCACCGTCTCGGCGCCGGCGATGTTGCCGAGCCGGATGCCGTCGCTCGTCCCGAATTGAGGCATTTTCGGGAATCGTTTATTCGCTTTATCGCCGTCCGCGTCGGCCGGCGGCATCACGGCCGGGGCGGGCTTCGGCACGCCGAATTGCACCTGGCCGGCCGCGACGAACTGGCCCAGCTCGCTGCGGCGCCGGGCCTCGCCGCTGCAGTTGTGCTGGATCAGCCAGCGCAGGGCGTCCGGCGTGCAGGGATGGGCCGGGTAGCGCTGCACCATCATCAGGAACGTCTCGCGGGCCAGGTCCCACTGGCCCGACCGGGCGAAGTGCTGGGCGACGGCGAAGACGGCCCGGCCGGCCTGCTCGTCCGGCATGTCGGCCGTCATCGGCCCGACCTGGCTGAGCAGCCGGTCGGGGTCGGTCAGCCCCTCGATCGGCGCGTCGGCGATGGCCCGCAGCTCCGCCCGCCGGTGGATCGCCTTGACCGTCTCGGGCGACGGCTCGCCGTCCGCCGACTGCCGCCGGGCGAACCCGCCGTGAGCCAGCTCCACGCCCTGCATCAGGTCGTGATGGTCCTCGGCGCCCGGCAGGTTGGCCGCAATGAGCCGGAACGAGCGCTTCGTCGGGATCGCCGGCGCCTCGTCGCCCAGGCCGGACGCCGCGGTCTCCGCGAACTCCCGCAGCGTGGCCTCCAGCGGCGCGCTCACCGCGGTCAGGTCGAGCGCCACCGGGCCGTCGGCCTTGCCGTCGCAGCGGCCGTACAGCTTGGCCGCCTTCCACGGCTCCAGGCCCAATGCGGATATCTGTTCGGGAAACATCTTGGGATCGGCCGCGTCCTGGAAGGCCTGTTTCATGACCTCCGCGACCAGGCCGTCCGCGCCGGCGGCGTCCGGCGCGTCGGTGACGATCACGTCGGGCCGCCACACGCGCAGGGCCAGAACGACTTGACGCAGCATCTGCTCGGCCGCGTGGCCGTCGTGCAGCTGGTCCCAGGCCGGCATGAGATCGTCGCGGCCGGCGCGGGCCAGGTGCGAGGCGACGGGGAACTGCCACAGCGTCTCGGCCGCGGCGCCGCCCGCCTGGCGCACCGCGGCGGCGAAACGCAGGCCGTCGGCCGCGCGAACCGACGCCGCCGACGCCGGGTCGGGTCCAGTGACGCGCAGGGCGGCCGTGAGGTAGCCCTCCTGGCCGCCGAGCAGCGCGACGGCGTCCAGCGGCGTCCCGGCCGGACGGGCGTGGACGAACAGCGCCGCCACGCGCTGGCCGCCGCGCCGCTGCAGCTTCCACGTCTTGCCGCCGTCATTCGTCGCCAAAATCGATCCGAGTTCTCCGACCGCCCAGCCGTGGCTCTCGTCGGCGAAGAAGACGCCGTCCAGCGGCAGCGGTTGGCCGGTCGGCTGAACATCCCAATGGGCGCCGTCGTCGGCGCTGTGCAGCACGACCGAACCAGGCCGGCCGACCACCCAGAACTGCTTGCCGGCGCCGGCGACCGCGTGAAAATCGCAGTCATAGGGCACGTTCTTGGGCAACCCCAGCTCGGCGAAGTTCCAGCTCGACCCCGCGGCGTCGGTGGTCAGCACCAGCCCGCCCTGGCCGACGGCGACGCCGGCCTTGCCGTGCAGCCGGACGCCGCACAGATTGCGACCGCCGAGGGAGTCCATATCGACGGCGTGGGCCTTGGCGTTGCGGACCGTGCCGAGGCGGTTCCAGGCCCCGGCCAGCGCGGCGTCGCCGTCGGCGGAGCAATCGGCGGCCAGCCATGACGCGACGCGCGGCCCCGGCACGGGCAACCAGCTATGGCCGGCGTCCGTGGTGACGAACAGGCCGCTCGGGTAGTGGTCGGAGCCGTCGCCGGCCAGGTAGCCGGTCTTGTCGTCGGCGAAGCGCACGGCGTTGAGTCCCGGCAGCGCGTTGACCAGCACGCGCCGCCAGTTCACGCCGCCGTCCTGCGTGCAGAGCAGGACGCCGTTGCTTCCGCCGTCGGGCAGCTCTTCGCGGCCGGCGATCCAGCCGAAATAGGGGTTGACGAAGCAGACCGAGCGCAGCGAGGCGCGGACGCCGCTGGAAACGCGCTCCCAGGCCTTTCCGGCGTCGATGGTGTGCCAGATGACCCCGTCGTCGCCGACCGCCCATCCTTCGGAGTCGTCCACGAACTGGACGGCGTGGAGGGCCGCGTCGTCGTAATTGCGGAGGTCGCCGGCGCGGGCGGGTGCCGCGAGAACGGCCGCGGCGAGCAGCAGCGCCGACATGGCGGAGACGGGTCGCATGAGAGGCCCTCGGTCGGGGACGGGGCAGAGGGCGCGGAAAAAGCCGGCCCACCGCGCGAGCGGCGGACGTGCTTAGCCGGAGGGGGGCGGCGGGGTCAAGGCGGATTGGCGGGCGCTTCCGACGCGGAAGTCGTCCTGGTGGGATATTCGGATATTCGGAGTCATTCGGAGAAGGAGGACGCCAATGATTGAATTGACTGCCGAACAGGCGCTTGCCGTCGCACAGTCGTCGGGCGAACCGCCGACCGTGGTGGACCCACGGACCCTGGCGACTTACGTTCTTCTCCCCAAGGAGGAGTACGACCGGCTCCGGGACAGCCGGGCGCCCACGGCGGTCAGCCTGGATGACGCTCTCAAGCAGCAGTTCACCAACCTCGTCCGCGAATGGAAAAATGGCCGCAGGCCGGCGTCCGCACTCAAGATGGCCGCACACCCGGCCTATCGCCGCATAGTCGGGATGGGCAAGGCGGCCGTTCCCCTTCTGCTGGCCGAGTTGCGCCGGGAACCGGATCACTGGTTCATCGCACTGCATGAGCTGACCGGGGCGGACCCGGTACCCGAGGCGTCACGCGGCCGGCTCAGGGAGATGGCCGACGCATGGATACGGTGGGGGAGGGAACATGGCCTCTCCGAATGATCCAAGCGCGGAGCAACCGCAAACGCCAGCCGAGTCTCCGGACAGCCCGGCGGCAGGCGCCATGCCTCCAGGTGCGAGAGCGATTGAGGCCTGGTTTCCAGGCCTGAAACCAGGGGGCTACGAGATCACAAGTCTCACCGATGCCAGGTACAACTGTATCGCATGGGCGGCGGGGCATACGGACGCATGGTGGGAACCCATTCGCAAAGCCGGGTATTACTGGCCCGAAGCGGCCCCATGGGACGACCGGATCGAAAGCCTGGTGCGCGTGTTTGAGCTTCTGGGCTTTGAGGTTTGCGACACCGGCGCTCCAGAAGACGGGTTCATGAAAATCGCTGTTTACGGTCAAGGCGATGCATTCGAGCATGTGGCGCGCCAGGTGCGTAGCGATAGATGGACTAGCAAATTAGGCATATTCCAGGATATCGAACATGGCAAGCCGGCTGACCTGAGCGGAGAGGATTACGGCAAGTCGTTCGATACATGAGGCGTCGCACCGACCCTTTCGAGGCGCGGCCGCTGGAACCTGCTACCCCATCATGCAGTCGGGAAGGGAAGGCTCCTCAATCGGTCCCCGCCAAGACCAAGAATCCCGCTTCCCCTGGCCCCTGATCTCGGTTCGCAGCTACCGCACTGCCGCAACGATCGCCTCCACTTCATACACGCACCCGCCCCACGCCCCGCCGCCGACGCGCTGTAGAGCTGCCCATAGCCGCGTGTCATCCGGCAGCTGCGGGTCCGCCGCCAGGTCCGCCCGCGGCGGCCGCGCCGCCAGCACCCGCGCCCCTCCTCCGGGCCGCAGCGCCGGTCGCCCTCGCCGACGAGGTTCACCGTCCCCTCCAGCCGATTGCGGTCGATGACGATCTCAATTACGTCGCCGTCGCGCACCTTGCCGATCGGGCCGCCGGCCAGCGCCTCCGGGCCGACGTGGCCGATGCACGCCCCCGTCGAGACGCCGGAAAAGCGGGCGTCGGTCAGCACCGCGACGTGCTTGCCGAAGTCGAGATGTTTCAGCGCCGATGTGATCTGGTAAATCTCCTCCATGCCGGCGCCCATCGGGCCGCGGCAGATCAGCACCAGCACGTCCCCGGCGCGGACGCGATCCGATCCACGACTCTTGATCGCCGCGACAGCCGCCTTCTCGCTGGTGAACACGCGGGCCGGGCCGGTCTTGCGATAGACGCCGTCGGCGTCCACCACGCTCGGGTCGATGGCCGTGCTCTTGATGACCGCGCCTTCGGGCGCCAGGTTGCCGCGCGGGAACGTCACCGTCGAGGTCAGGCCGCGCGCCCGCGCCCGTTCCGGGGACATGATGACATCATCGGGGTCGATATCATCCTTTTTCCGCAGCACCTCGCGCAGCCGCTGGCGTCGCTCCGACCGCTCCCACCAATCCAGCATCCGGCCGAGCGGTTCGCCGCTCACCGTCAAGCAGGATTCGTCCAGCAGGCCGAGCCGGCGCAGGTGCAGCATCACCTCCGGCACGCCGCCGGCCAGGAAGACGCGCACCGTCGGATGGCCGATCGGGCCGTTGGGCAGGGCGTCCACCAGCCGCGGCGTCCGGCGGTTGACGGCGATCCAGTCCTCGACCGTCGGCCGCCGCAGCCCCGCGTGGTAGGCCACGGCGGGGACGTGCAAGAGCAGGTTCGTGCTGCCGCCGAACGCCGCGTGGACCGTCATCGCGTTCCGCAGGGCGGCGTCGGTGAGAATGTGCCGGATGTGGATCTTTCGTTTCTCCAGCTCGGGGACGGCCCGCGCCGAGCGGCGGGCCATGTCCAGCCAGATCGGTTGGCCGGACGGCGCCAGCGCGGAGTGCGGCAGGCAGAGGCCCAGCGCCTCGGCCACGACCTGCGACGTGGCCGCGGTGCCCAGGAACTGGCAGCCGCCGCCCGGCGAGGCGCACGCCCGGCAGCCCAGCTCCGCCGCTTGCTCCAGGCTGAGCTGGCCGTGCGCGAAGCGGGCGCCGATCGACTGGATCTTGCCGGCGTCCTCGCCGTCCGTCGGCGGCAGCGTCACGCCGCCGGGGATAAGGACGCAAGGAAGATCGTGCATGGCGGCGAGGGCCATCATCATCGCCGGCAGGCCCTTGTCGCAGGTCGCCACGCCGATCACGCCGCGCCGCGTCGGCAGCGACCGGATCAGCCGGCGCAGCACCATCGCCGCGTCGTTGCGGTAGGGCAGGCTGTCCATCATGCCGGGCGTGCCCTGCGTCCGGCCGTCGCAGGGGTCGGTGCAGAAGCCGGCGAACGGGACGCAGCCGAGGGACTTCAACTCGTCCGCCGCGGCTTTGAGGAGAAGACCGACCTCCCAATGGCCGGTATGGTAGCCGAGCGCGGCCGGCGTACCGTCCGGGTTGCGGACGCCGCCGGACGTGCTGAGCAGCAGAAACTCGCGGCGGTTCAGGTGGGCGGGGTTCCAGCCCATGCCGACGTCCTGCGTCCAGCCGAACAGGTCGCCGCTCGGCGCCTCGCGCAGCAGCTCCTCCGTCAGCGGCAGGCGGCCGGTGGGGCCGGCGGCGGTGGTCTGCACGTCGTAGACGGCCGGGTCGGATTCGAGGAGGTCGGCGGATGGAGAAGACATCACGGACTCCCTGCGAATGATGAATGATGAACGATGAATGATGAATCAAAACGGACGCCGCTGCTTCATTCATCGTTCATCATTCATCATTCATCATTCGCAGCGCGTCCTGCACCGCCTGGAGGCGGTCGGCGATCTCGGGCTTGCCTGGCCAGCCGGCCGGCTTCGCCTTCGTCAATTCCGCGACGGCCTCCGCCACGCCGCCGCGATCGTTCAGCGCCAGCAGCGTCTCCGCCAGCGCCAGCGACTCGTCGCACAGCAGCGCGCGGTAGCCGTTCTTCACCGGCGCGGCGGCGAGGTCCACCGCCGTCCGCTGGAAGGCCACGGCCTGCTTCAGCGCGTCGCGGGCCTCCGGCAATCGCCGCCGCTCGCGCAGCCAGGCGGCCATGTCCTCCAGCGTAAGGCCCGCCTGGCTTTGCAGGACGGGCGCCTTGGGGTACGCCGCGGCGAGCTTCCGCGCGTTGTCCGCGCGCCGCTGCCAGAGGTCCGGCAGGTCGTTCGCCAGAGGGTTTTGCGCCGTCGCCAGATTCACGAGGTTCATGTACGGCTGGACGAGGACGCTCCAGTAAACAGGATTGGTCGGGTCCGCTTTTTCCAGTTCTTCGGCGAGGTCCACGGCACGGCGGTAGTTCTGTTCGGCCTGGTTGAGACGGCCACCGCGCGCGTACAGGAGGCCGAGGTTGTCGTAGTAGACCGCCAGCTCCTGCCGGTACATGGGATCCTTGGGGAAGTCGCCGGCCAGCTTCTCCTGAATCTCCAGGGTTCGCACCAGCGTCTTTTCCCCCTCCGAGGCGTTGCCGCTGGACGCCTGGTAGATGCCCCACTCGGAGAGGGTCCGGGCCAGCTCCTGCCGGTAGGCGGGCACGGTCGATTCCTCTTGCGTCAAAGCGGTCAGCAGGTCCACCGCCCTCGCCCACAGCTTTTCCGCCTCGGGGCCGCGCTTCATCGCCCGGAGCAGGATGCCGTAGTCCTTCAGGGCGTAGGCCAGCATGTGACGGTAATCGGGGACCTGGGGGTACTGTGCCGCCAGCTTATCGAGCTGATCGGCGGCGTCGCGATAGCACGCCTCCGCATTGGGCGCATTGCCGGTCGCCTGCCAGAAGCCGGCGAGGTTGTGTTCGGCGCGGGCCAGGTCCTTGCGCAGCTCCGGCGCGTCGGGGTGGGCCTCCGCCAGCTTGCGGCGGAGGTCGGCCGCCTGCGCCAGCAGCTTGCCGCCGTCGTCGGCTCGGTTCGTCATCACGTACAGCACGCCGAGGTTCTGGAGGGTAGCGGCCAGCTCCTGCTGGTAGGGCGTTCCGTCCGCCTGGCCGGCGGTCAGCTTCTCGAAAATGCCGCGGGCCTTGTCGTAGCTGTCCTCGGCTTTCGGGAGCTGGTTGCCCGTCTGCCAGCGGACGCCGGCGTTGTTGAGGGTCCGGCCCAGGTCGAGCTGGAAGTCCGGCACGCTCGGGTACAGGTCGGCGACGCGGGTTTCGATTTCCAGCGCCTGGTCATAATCCTGCTGCGCGTCGTTCGTCCGACCGGCCGCCTGGCGGAGGACGGCGAGGTTGCGATGGACCTCGGCCAGCATCCGCTCATAGCTCGGCACGCTTGGGTACCGGCTGACCAGCTTTTGCGACGCGGCCAGGGCCTTTTGGTATTGCTCCTCCGCCTGCTTTGGCTGAACGTCGCGCCCGAGGGCGCCAAGGACTTCGTAGCTCTCGGCCAAGTCATAAGTGTAGTCGGGCGCGTCGGGCGCTTCGGCCGTCAGCTTCTCCAGCGCAACGTTGGCGGTGCGGCACACGCTTTCGGCCTCGTCCAGTCGGCCGGCCGCGCCCAGCAGACTGCCCAGGACCTCGCGGCTGTGCGCCAGGGTTACTCCATTTTCCGGGTCCGAGGAGGCGGCCAGCCGCTCGTTCAGCTCCACGGACTGCCGCAGCAACGACTCGGCTTCGGTCAGTCGGCCTTCGTCCTTGAGGAGATTGCCCAGGTTGGCGGCCATCGTCGCCAGCTGCCGCTGGTCCTCGTCCTGTGTCCCGCCGTCCACGACAGGTGCCAGCAGGTCCAGGGCCTCTCGGAACGCCGCCTCGGCCTCGGGAGTTCGGTGGGCCTCCTGGAGCAGCGTGCCCAGGTCGTTCATGCACTGCGCCAGGTCGCGCCGGTACTGGGGGTCGTTCGGGTAATCGTCCCGCAAGGTCTTGAGGATGGTCCGCGCACTGTCGAAGTGCTGCTCGGCCGATTTCGGATCGCCGCGCAGGTAGAAGACGTCGCCCTCCATGGCATGGGCGCGAGCGATCTCCCGTCTCGCCTCGGGGTCGCCGGCGTACGTCTTCAGCAGCAGCTCGTTGAAATCCAGGGCGTCGCCCAGCACGCGCTGCCGCAGCTGTTCCATCTTGGGTTCGTAACGCAGGCGTTCCGCGAAGACCCGGCTTATCATTCTGCGGAACGTGTCCTCCGCCAGGTGGAAATTTCCCCGCGCCTGGCCGAGCTGGTCGGCGATCTCCCTGTTTTTCCGGGTCAGCTCCTGATTGTGCCGGTCCTCTGTCCGCAGCTGTGCTTGCTCCATCCCACCGAAGGCGAAACCGGCGCCGATCAGCACCAATACCAGCACCGCGGCCGTCGCCGCCAGGGCGGCCCAGGCCGGCCGCCGCCGCGCCCACTTCCAGGAACGCTCCCACCACGGCGTCGGCCTGGCCTTGATCGGCTCGCCGGCCAGATAGCGCCGCAGGTCGTCCGCCAGGGCGGCCGCCTCCCCGTAGCGCTTGGCCGGCTCCTTCTGAAGGCATTTCAGACAAATCGTCTCCAAATCGTGCGGCAGCTTCGGCCGCAGCCGCGACGGCGCCGTCGGCTCCAGCGTGCGCACCTGATCCAGCGTGTCCACCACCGTCTCGCCCTTGAACGGCGGCCGGCCCACCAGCGTCTCGTACAGGATGGCGCCCAGCGAATAGACGTCGGAGGCCGGGCCGATCTCCTTGATGCGGCCATGCGCCTGCTCCGGGGCCATGTAGCTCGGCGTGCCCATGACCGATCCGCTTTGGGTGTGCATGTCCTGCGAGTCCAGCCGCTTGGCCAAGCCGAAGTCGGTGATCTTCGGTTCGCCGGCCGAGGTCATCAGGATGTTGGCCGGCTTGAGGTCGCGGTGGATGATGTGGCGCTCGTGGGCGCAGGCCATCGCGCGGGCCAGCTTCTCGATCAATTCCGCGGCCTGGCGAACCGGCTGCGGGGCGCCGGCCAATCTTTTGTCCAGCGGCCCGCCGTCCACGAACTCCAGGCAAAAGTACGGTTTCCCCTCCATCTCGTCGATCTCGTAGACCTGCACGATGTTGGGGTGCTGGAGCTTGGCGACGGCCTCCGCCTCCAACCGGAAGCGGGCCAACTCGTCCTGGCCGGCGAACTCGCCGGCCAGGATCATTTTCAGCGCCACAATGCGGTTGAGGCCGATCTGCCGGGCCTTATAGACGACGCCCATGCCGCCGCGACCCAGCTCGCCGAGGATCTTGTAGCCGGGGATGGCAGGCCCGACCGGGGCCGCCGGCGCCGATCCGGTCGGGCGCGTCCGATCGTTCGCCAGCGAAGGCGCGGCGGGTCGGGCGGCCCCGAACCGGGTCTGCACGCGGGTGCCGTCGTCCGCGGGATCGATGACTTCCGAGGGGGCCGACGCCGCGGCCGCCTGGGCGGCCAGCGTGGGCGTCAGCACTTTCGTGCCGTCGCTGAACGACCCGGCCGACTCGGCGCCGGCGTCTCCCGCCGAACCGGAGGACAGCGTCCCGTCGCTCGGGACGGCTGGCGGCGGCTCTCGCCCCGGTTGGGCCGGGGCCGGCAGCGTTGACTCGGAGCCGGCGAGGGCGGGCGACCGCCCGGTGCCGTCCGGCGCCAGGGTTTCCGCGAACGCCATCGACGGCGCCGCCGCGCCCGCGATTTGCCGCGCCGGCGACGGCAGGGTGTGATCTGCTGCGGCCGCATCCGCCGTCGGGGCGGAGGGAGCGGCCGACTTCGACGGCATCGCCAGCGTCTGGCCGGGACCATCGGCTGGCTGCGGCACAGCCGCCGGGCGGCGCGGCGCCGGCAGCGTCGCCTCCGCGCTCGGGACCGACTCCACCGTTTCGGCGGACCCGGTCGATGTGCCCTCGCGGCACACGGGGCAGGCCGACGGGTCGCCCTCGGAACCTGGGCCTGTCTCGGCCGAGGCTTCCCACTGGTGGCCGTGAGGACAGGTGTGCAGCTGCGGCATCGGAAGAGACTCCTTCGGCCGGCATGAGGCGCGCGGTCCACGAATCGGGCGCGCACCGCGGAGCGGCCGCTCTACTATCTTACGTCGGGCGTTCCCATTTTGCCCGCGGACGTAGACTCCGGCCGGACGATCGCGGATAATGTCCAGGCGACCAGAACTCGGAGAACAACCCACCGCCGGCCCATTGCGATAGCCATGCTCTTTATATCCGTCAGCAACGAAAAGCAGAACCGCCAGGTCGAGCACCGATCCGGGCCGTTTGAACTGGGCCGCGGTCCCGGCGGCGAGCTGCCCCGCTTCGTGATCGATGATGGTTTTGTATCGCGCGACCATCTGCGCGTGGAAGAGCTGCCCGGCGAACGCCTGGCCATGCGCAACCTTAGCTCGCGCAACCCCGTCCTGTTCTCCGACGGGACCGAAATCCCTGCAACCGAGAGTCGAGAAGTCTCTCTTCCTGTCTCGGTGATCGTGGGGGAAACGTCCATCGTCATCCGGACGCAGCCCAAAGCGCCCTCGGCCGCGGCGCGCGGGCTGGAACCCACGCGGACGGCGCCCGCCCCGCCGGCCGCGCCGCCGCCGATGCCGGAAGCCTTCGCGGCGGACGGCTACCTGTCCATCCAGCCGGTGCGCCGACCGGAATCGGTCAAGCTGTTTCCCGGCCTGGGCGACGCCCCGCCGCTGGAAACCCTCGCCCGGTGGATGGAGACGGTGCTGGCCCTGCAGCGCTTCGACGCCGGCCCGACCGAGTTCCACGCCCAGGCCGCGCACTCCCTGATCGACATGATCGGTCTGGACGTGGGGCTGGTCCTGCTGCGCGGCGACAAGGGCTGGCAGGTGGCCGCCCGCGCCGCCCGGGACGACGGCGACGATCGGCCGGCCGGCGGCGGCCGCGAATTCAGCCAAACGGTCCTCGCCCAGGTCCTGGCGGGGAAGCAGACCTTCTATCAGGACCTGGCCCTGATGAAGTCGCAGGAGAGCCTCATGAGCGTGGACGCCGTGGTGGCCTCGCCGATTTTCGGACTGCAAGACGAGGTGGTGGGGGCGCTGTACGGGCTGCGCCGCGGCCACGGCCGGATCAAGGGCGTCAAAATTCGGCCGCTGGAGGCGCAGCTGGTGCAGCTGCTGGCCGCCGCCGCCGGCGCCAACCTGGCCCGCACGGTCGCCACGCGCACCCGCACCCAGTTCGAGCAATTCTTCTCGCCGGAGCTGGTGCGCGAGCTGGCGCGCGACCCGGCCCTGCTGGAGGGCCGCGGCCAGGAAGTGACCATCCTCATGAGCGACCTGCGCGGCTTCTCGACGCTGTCGGAGCGGCTCGGCCCGCAGGACACCTGCCGCCTGGTCCGCGACGTGATGGAGCGGCTGTCGGAGCGGATCGTCGAGCAGACGGGCGTCATCGTCTCGTACCTGGGCGACGGCATTCTGGCGATGTGGAACGCGCCGGCGCAGCAGCGGGACCACGCCGTGCGGGCCTGCCGCGCCGCCCTGGCGATGCAGGCGGAGCTGCCGGGGCTGAGCGCCGCCTGGCAGGCGGTCGTCGGCCGGCCGCTCCAGGTCGGCATCGGCGTCAACACGGGGACGGCCCAGGTCGGCAACACGGGCAGCAGCCGCAAATTCATGTACGGCCCGCTCGGCAACACGGTCAACCTGGCCAGCCGCGTCGAGGGGGCGACCAAGCACCTCAAGACGCCGATCCTCATCACCGGCTCGACCCGCGCCCAGATCGGCGACGCCTTCGCGGTGCGCCGGCTGTGCCAGGTGCGGGTGGTGGGCATTCAGGGCGCCGTGGACCTGTACGAGCTGCACGGCGAAACCGCCTCGCCGGAATGGCTGGCCGACCGCGACGCCTACGAAAAGGCGCTCGGCCTGTACGAGTCGCGCCAGTGGCTCAAAACGTGCCAGACCCTGCTGCCTCTGCTGGAAAAGGCCGAGCAAACCGGCGTATACGATATTCCTACTCTAAAACTCATGAATCGGTCGTGGGCCTGCCTGGAGACGCCGCCCGACCCGTTCGACCCGGTGCTGGAACTCTCCAGCAAATGACCGCAGCGAGGGATCAGCATGAAATCCTGCACCGAGTATCTGACGTTCAACATCCCTTCCAAAATGGCCTTTCGGAACATCACGCCCCAGGTCGAGGAGATCGTCCGCAAGAGCGGCGTGGCCGAAGGACTGGTGCTGTGCAACGCGATGCACATTACCGCGTCGGTCTTCATCAACGACGACGAATCGGGGCTGCACCACGACTTCGGCGTGTGGCTGGAGAAGCTGGCCCCGTTCAACCCGGACCCGAACCACTACCACCACAACCGCACCGGCGAGGACAACGCCGACGCCCACATGAAGCGGCAGATCATGGGCCGCGAGGTGGTCGTGGCGATCACCAAGGGGAAGCTGGACTTTGGGCCGTGGGAGCAGATCTTCTACGGCGAGTTCGACGGCCACCGGCCGAAGCGGGTGCTGGTGAAGGTCCTTGGGGAGTAGGGCGCTATAATCCGTGGTCTGGTTGGGCGTGTCCGTTTCCCGTTTAGCCGCGGTTCGGAGAACCGCGGTTCTCCGAACCGCGGCTAAACGGACAGCGACAACCGGACCAGGGATGAGAGCCGAATCGCCGCCTTCGGGGTACCATGACGCAGGCTGAATCCACGGTCCAGGAGGCCCCTTCCATGACTGCCGATCCATCCACCGACCGTCCGCGGCGGGAAGTCGCCACCCTGGCGGGCGGCTGCTTCTGGTGCATCGAGGCCGTTTTCGAGCGGCTGCGCGGCGTCGAAAAGGTCGAATCCGGCTACGCCGGCGGCGCCCGGCCGAACCCCACCTACGAGCAAGTCTGCACCGGCGCGACCGGCCACGCCGAGGTCATCCAGATAACGTTCGACCCCGCCGCCATCTCGTTCCGTGAGATCCTCGATGTCTTTTTCGTCGTCCACGACCCGACGACGCTGAACCGCCAGGGGGCGGACTCCGGCACGCAGTACCGCTCGGCCGTCTTCTATCACAGCGCCGAACAAAAAGAGATCGCCGAACGGCGGATTGCCGAACTGAATGCGGAGGGCGTCTGGCGCACGCCGATCGTCACGGAGGTCGTGCCCTTCACGGCCTTCTATCCGGCGGAGGACTACCACCAGGGCTACTACCGGCGCAACCCCACCCAGGGCTATTGCAGCATCTCCATCCCGCCGAAGCTGGCGAAGCTCCGCAAGCAGTTCGCCGCGAAGCTGAAGCCGGAAGCGGGATGATCGCTCGCCCCGTCTCGGGAAGGGCGGTTCGTCCTTTTCTTACTTCATCTCCACGAAGTTCCTGAGCAGTTGCGGCCCCTCGGTCGTCAGGAAGCTCTCCGGGTGGAACTGGACGCCGTGCAGCGGCCAGCTGCGATGGCGCACGCCCATGATCTCGCCCTCGTCCGTCCAGGCGCCGACCACGAAGTCGGGGTTGTGAAACGTCTCGCGCTTGATGACGAGGCTGTGGTAGCGCGTCGCCTCGAACGGGTTGGACAGGCCGCGGAACACACCCGCGCCGTCGTGGTGGATCGGCGACGTTTTGCCGTGCATTACGCGGACGTTGCGCACCACCTCGCCGCCGAAGACGTGGCCGATGCACTGGTGGCCGAGGCAAACGCCCAGAATCGGCGTCGTCGCGGCGAAGCGTTTCAGCACCTCGTTGGAAACGCCCGCCTCGCGCGGCGTGCAGGGGCCGGGCGAAATGATGATGTGCGACGGCTTCAGCTCGCCGACTCGATCCGGCGTGATTTGGTCGTTGCGAAAGACCTGCACGTCCAGAGCCAGGTCCAGCTCGCCCAGGCGCTGCACCAGATTGTAGGTGAAGGAATCGTAGTTGTCGATAAGAAGGATCATGGAAGTGCCAAGGTTTAGCCGCGACCCGCAGGGGAGCGCGTTCGCTATCCCTGTTTCGACGGATAAGGCTGCGCGCTGTTGGCCGTGGCGTCGTATTTGTCCTTGGCCGCGGCGGGGTCGAGTTTGCGAAGGAACTCTTCGGACGCGGTGACGTCGTACCAGCCGCCGTCCTGGAAATCGATCACCGCCTTGTTGTTGCAATTGACCGTGACGACGCGGCCGACGATCCCCTCGAAGCGGCGCAGCTCCGGCTGCTCCGGGTTCACCTCGACGTAGCGATCCGTCCATTCGCCCTTCAGCGCCTCGTTCAGGCTCTCGGCCGGCTCCATCGTCGGATTCTCCGTCGGATGATCGATCGCGTCAGGTGCCGCGCCCCTGCATGTAATCTTCGACCGCTCGCTTGGCTTCGGCCAGCCCGACGCCGTGCTGCTCGCGGTATACCTTGATGGCCTCGATCTTCCGGGCCGGCTCGTCCGCCAGCTCCTGCCACGCGGTCTTGGGCGGCGGAGTGTAGTCCAACCCCAAGTGCGTCATGATCAGGTCGAGCTTATGCTCGATCCTCTGGAGCCGAGCCTGCGCCGCTGGCCGCAGGTAGAACGACGCCGCGGCCCCGCCCCCAAAAAGGATGAAGATGAGGGCAATGATCGCGAAGTCGGAGAACTCCAAGACCGCAAACGGCATTGCACACCCCCGTCGCCTGACTCATTGTATAAGTGAACCGTGCGACATGCGAATCGGCTCGCTCACCGGAATGCCGGCCCGTCCTCCCGCGGCGCCGGCTCGAAGTCCAGCCGCTTCACGAAGCGGCACGCCTCCTCGGCCCCGTACTCGCGGTTCATGCCCGCGTCCTGAAATTCCACCGTCAACGCCCCGTCGTATCCGATTTCGTTGAGGGCGCGGATGATCGCTTCCCAGTCGAGGCCGCCGCGACCGGGCGAGCGCGGCCGCCAGCCGCGCCGCGCATCGCCGTAGGGCAAATACGAGCAGAGCAGGCCGGTTCGGCCGTTGAGCGTCAGGGCGCAGTCCTTGACGTGGACGTTAAAGATCCGGTCGGGGAAGCGCCGCACGAACTCGACGGGGTCCACGCCCTGCCAGTGGAAGTGGCTCGGGTCGAACGTGAAGCCGAAGTCCGGCCGGCCGTCCAGGGCGTCCAGGGCCGCCTCGGCGCTGAACAGGTCGAAGGCGATCTGGCCGGGGTGGACCTCGAAGGCGTATTTCAGCCCGCATTCCTGGCAAACGTCGAGGATCGGCCGCCATTTCCGGGCGAAATCGCGGAAGGCGTCGGCCACGCGCTGCGGTTTCGGCGACGGGTAGCCGGTGACGGCGCCCCAGATCGGCGAGCCGGTGAAGCCGGCCAGCACCGACGCGCCGAGACGCTGGGCGGCGCGGGCGGTCGCCATCACCTCTTCCGCGGCCCGCTGCCGCACGCCCGCCGGGTCGCCGTCGCCCCACACGTAATCGGGCAGGATGTCCTGGTGGCGCTCGTCGATGACGTCGCAGACGGCCTGGCTGACGCGGTGGCAGCTGACGACCGGCGCGGCCAGCTCCAGCCGATTCAGCAGGGCCAGCTTGCCGGCGCAATAGTCGTCCTCGCCGACGGCGCGCTGGACCTCGAAGTGATCGCCCCAGCAGCACAAATCCACGCCCTGGTAGCCCCACTCGGCGACGTGCGGCGCCAGCTCCTCCAGCGGCAGGTCGGCCCACTGGCCGGTGAACAGCAGGATCGGTCGCGCCATCGGCGGTCCTCGCCCACCGGCGGCGCTTCTATGGGTCTTATAGGACTTATAAGACCTATAAGACCCATAGGAGAAGCGCCGCTCGCCTTTCGATTCGTGTCTCTTACGGCAACGGCTCCTTCGGCGCGGCGCCGACCTCGGTGTGCGGCGCGGCGCCGTCCTCGGTGGACGGCGCCGGCCCCGGTGGGACCGGCGAAGCAGACGCCTCCGGAAGCGCCGGGGCCACGGCCGGCGGCGGCGGTGCCGTCGTCGGCGGCGGAATCGGCGGACGCAGCGATGGGGCGTCCACCATCGTCAAGGTGGTGGCGCCGGGCTTAACGCCCGTCGGCGGCGCGGCGGTGGGCGAACCCAGCGGCGCCCCGGCGAAGCCGCCTTCGTTTTCATCCTCCAGCGTCACCTCGTCCATGTCCTCGCCGTCCACCTTGCGCCGCATCAGCAGATACACAATGGTGCTGGCGCTCCAGAAGTAACTGTAACTGAAGCCGAGGATCAGCAGAAACATGATGTACAACCAGATCGCCACCAGGAAGGCGCCGATCAGGTTCCACCAGGCGAGCCGGTCGTCGGGGTGGTTTTTTGGGTCCGCGGCGATCTGGGCGTTGTACGTGGGGTCCTGGCCCATCCACTTCTTGAAGGCGCTGTCGTTGATCTGGTCGTCGGCCCCGACGACTTGCTCGCCGCCGACCTCGGCCCCGCGCACCAAGAAGATCGCGCCAGTGGTACGAGGTCGGGGCGTCCACGAACAGGAAGTTCGGCTGACGGCCCGCGGCGGACATGCCCGGCGTCTGCGACACGCCCCACTTGGCGAGATAGATCGTCAGCGACCCCATGAAGCCGATGAAGAAGACGATCACCGCTCCGTAGACCACTGCCACCGCCGTGTACCAGATGAAGTGCCACGGCTTCTGGTAGACGTAGCTGTAGGCGCGCGTAAAGGCGTCCCAGATGTCGGTGCCGCCCTGGGCGCTGATGGTGACGGACATGAACGGCCAGCCGACCAGGCCGACCAGCGTAATGGCCAGGAGCAGACCGACGACGATCATGAGCGGCCAAAACAGACCGGCCACGACGACATCGCCGAAGATCGGGATCATGAGCGGGAAGCCGTACAGGATCATGCCGATCACCAGCAACACCAGGATGGCCAGCGGGATCATCGGCGCCGCGACGTAGGACCCGATGCGCTTGCGGGTGAAATTCAGGGCCTCCAGGGCGCTGATCTTCTCGCCGCGGGCCACCTGCACGGCGGCGATGCGCGTGATGGCCCCGCCGAACACCGACCAGGTCAGCACGGCCCAAAGCAGCACGCACAGGAAATAGAACTGGCACCACCCGTCCGCGCCCGGGTGGAACAGGTAAACGACCGGCAGAAGCAGCTTGACGATCGGTTCCAGCAACACGGGCGTCTGCTGCGTCAGCAGCCAATCCCAGAAATGGCCGGTTTCCCACGGCTTGCCGAGCTGCCCCGTCGCCATCAGGTACGGGTTGGGGCCGCGGTCCTCGAACCACGGCCACGTCGCCAGCCGGGCGTAGGGCTTGACCGGCCCCGGATCGCCCAGGTGGAGGGCCGCCAGCTCGCGGGCCTTGTTTTCAGGGATCTTTCGGCCCTTGGCTTCGGGGCTGGGCGTCTGCTGGGCTTCGGTGAGCCTCTCGTCGCGCAGCTTGTCGTCCATCAGCAGCTTGGCGAAGTCGTCGATCTTGCGCTCGCGCAGGGACTTCTCGGCCTCGTCCAGGCTCTTCTGTGCGGCCGCCAGTTTCGCCTCGGCGGCGGCGACCGCGGCCTTGGCGGCGTCGCGCGCGCCCGCCTCGGCACCGGCGAGGGTCGCCCGCGCCTTGTCCAGGTCGGCGGCCGCATCCTTCCGCGCCGCCACGGCGTCGTTGCGCGCCGCCAGGGCGTCGCTCAGCAGCGAAACCGATTTGTCGTAGGCCTTTCGGGCGTCCTGGTAGACCTGGAAATCGGCGTAACTGTCGAGAAGATCGTCCACGTCCACGCGGTCTTCGGAATTGCCAAGCCCCGCCGTCTCGTGCATCAGGTTCCAGTGGTCCCGGTGCGGCTTGAACTGGTTCCAGGCAGCCGCGTCGGTGGCGACGTTTCCGCTGATGCTCTGCGGCTTGACGCCTTCGCCGGCCGTGAAGACCACGGCCAGCAGCCACCAGCCGAAGGCCATCACCAGGATGCCGACGGCGGCCAGGGCCAGTTTGTTGACGTCCAGCGCCACCTGAAAGCCGCGGAACAGCTCCGTCCACGGCAGCAGCTGCCGCCAGCTGGTCTCGCGCGGCTCGACTTTCTCCTCGGCCATCAGTCGCTCCTTTGCCCTTGCCGGACGCAATGCCGTTCAGAGTGGGGATTATACGGGCTGGGGGAGGCTTTGCAACCGGGTGGGGCGCTTCTCAAAGGGGTCAGGAGTCAGGAGTCAGGAGTCAGGGGTCAGGAGTCAGGAGTCAGGAGTCAGGGGTCAGGAGTCAGGGGTCGGGAGTCAGGAGTCAGGGGTCGGGAGTCAGGAGTCAGCAAGAAAGGCGGGGAGTTCCCTCCCCGCCTTTGCCGCCGTCTTCCCTGACTCCTGACCCCTGACCCCTGACCCCTTTTAGAAGTGGATGCCGAGGCCGAGATTGAAGCCGTCCATCAGGCGAACCGTGTTCGTCTCGTACCGGGGGTTCACGGCCCCATAGTTGAAATCGATCGGCTGGTGCATCGACACGGTGTTGAAGAAGGCCTGGATGTCATAGCCGGCGCGGATCTCGACCGCCTCGATCGGGAACCACGACATGCCGAGCGTCAGCTCCGGCTCGGGGACAAAGGTCCACTGGACCCGGGACCGCTTGGCGACGGGGCCAGGATCGGCCTGGCCGTTGGCGCCCCGCGCGAGCTGATACTTGGCCTCCTCCTTGACGCTGTCCTCGTAGCCGGTGAAGTGCAGCTGGACATCGGCCGCGAAACCGTGACCGAGGTAGCACTCCTGCTCGCAGCCCACGTGGACGCCGTACATCCGGTTCGACGTGACGTTGGTGTACTGCGCGGTCCAGTCCGGCGAGTTATTGCCGTTGACGTCCAGGTCGCTCGTCACCCACTTGTAGCGCTCCCAGATCCAGGTGAAGCGCGGGCCGACCAGGGCGCTGAGCCGATAGTTCTCCGTTTCATAGACCGGCACCCGGTAGATGCCGTCCCACTGCTGGGTCCGCTGGAGGAACTGCTCGGTCATGACGCTGGCGCCGTTCCAGATGCCGTAGGCCGCGCCGGGGGCGGGGACGAAGGGCGGTTGCCCGCCGCCCTGGACGAAGCTGGGGTTCGGGACCGTGATCTTGTTGAGCGGTCCGGCGTAGTCCGATGGGAAGTTGAAGACCGGGGCGAACAGGAAGCTGTTCGCGAAATTCGAGCCGACGAGCTGGCCCCGAGGAACGAGGGTGGCGCTGGCGCCCAGGTTGACCTCGTCGATGTACAGCCACTTCACGCTGAAGGAGGAACCGTCGCCGAATTTCCAGCCAATCTCGGCCGTCATGCCAGGCTCGAAGTCCGTCGGGCCGGAAACCTGATTCACGTCGAGGGCCGCCGCCCCGCTGCCTTCGAGCGTGCCGGGCGCCCCCAGGGTGGTCAGGAAGTTCGCGCCATTGGTGTTCTGGATGGGGATCAGGGGCGCGGAAACGAGGAAGCCGCGCTGGCCCACCAGCTGGCTGTGAAGGGGGTTCGTTTGGCGGTAGGAGACGAAGCCCGCCGCCGCGAACAGCCCCCCGTCCTCCGGGTGGGAGTTCCCGATCGGGAAGGGCCACACCGGGTCGGGCGGGGCGTAATCCTCACCGTACACTTGCGGCTCGGCCTGTGCGCGCAGCTGGCCGGCCCCCATGACGAGTGCGGCCAACGCCGTCAGCAGCAACACCCGTCCGAATGACTTGCTGTGCATAGACCCCACTCCTCCGTGACGAAGGCGCAACGCCCGACCCCGTGCGGCCCGATCCCCCGGCCGCTCCCGCGCCGGTCGGACGGTCGTCGCCCGCCGGCGTGGGTGTGTTCGCAAACCGACACAGACTTTGAAGGGTGGCGGACTATAGCGGCGGCCCGAATCGTGTCAAGGCGTCTTGGCCGCGGTTTTCGCCGGGCCGCGCCGTCCGGCGCCGCCTGACGGCGTCTTGCCGCGACTGCGGGATGATCGGCCCGGGGTTACAGAGAAGTTACAGAAGATCTTCTTGACGCGCGACCTCCGGCAGTTGAGAATCTACATGAGCAGAAGTCTCTGGACGCCCCCTGGAACCGGAAAGGAACACCCAGGGCGACTCCTGCGAAGGGAAGAGTTGGCGCCGGGCCGCGTGGACACCCCACGGTGTTGCGCGGGTATTCTCATCCTGGGTATTCCTTTTCGGGAGTCTCTATGTTCTCACGCGCGCGATTGCTCCAGTTCGGTTTCGTCCTGGCGCTGGGGGCGGTGGCCGTCGTCTTCGCCGTACCGACGGTGTCCGAGGCCCAGTTCCGCTCGAACCTCCCCCCGCCCCCGCCACGTTCTCAGATGCGCACCGCCATCAACACGATCCCGCCGGGACCACCGCAGCCAGGCGGTGGCGGTCAGCTCAGTAACGTCGGTAACATCGGTCAGGGCGGTGCGCTCGGCGGCCAGCTGGGCGGTCAGCTGGGCGGCCAGATCGGCGGTCAGCTCGGCGGTCAGCTGGGCGGCCAGATCGGTCAGCTCGGCGGTCAGCTGGGCGGCCAGATCGGCGGCGGTTTCGGTCAGCTGGGCGGCCAGATCGGCGGCGGGATCGGCGGCCAACTCGGCGGCGGGATCGGCCAGCTCGGCGGTGGGATCGGCCAACTCGGCGGCGGGATCGGCCAGCTCGGCGGCGGGATCGGCCAACTCGGCGGCGGGATCGGCCAACTCGGCGCAACATCGGCGGCCAGATCGGCGGCTTTAACGGCGGCACCGCCGTCGGCGGGTTCTGGCTGTGGGGGTCGAACAATCAAATGGGCGGCGGTTTCGTCGGCCAGATCGGCGGCCAGCTCGGCGGGATCGGCGGCCAGCTCGGCGGCCAGATCGGCGGGATCGGCGGCCAGCTCGGCGGCGGGATCGGCCAGCTCGGCGGCGGGATCGGCCAGCTCGGCGGCGGGATCGGCCAGCTCGGCGGCGGGATCGGCCAGCTCGGCGGCGGGTTAGGTCAGCTCGGCGGCGGGATCGGCGGGTTCGGCCAGATCGGAGGCATCGGGGGCGGCGGCCTCCAGTTCGGCAAGCCGTTCGGCAACAATGGCGGACCGGGCGTGTGAACGTCTGGTGGTCGCCCCAGGGTCGCCGGGCTGTCTTTCGCCTTGACAGCCCGGCGACCCTTTGTCCGTTGCACGGCAGGGCGCGGCTACTTGCTTTCCTGGATGCGTTTGAGGGCGTCCGCGGCGGAGCTGGCCACTTCCTCCAGCGGGTCCTTGGCCGCTTCTTGAAGGGCCGGAATGGCGGCCTTGGCCTCCGCCCCGATCAGGCCGAGCGCCTGGGCCGCCTGCTGGCGCACCTCACCGCTCTTGTCCTTCAGCGCCTCGGCAAGGGCGGGCACGGCTGGTTTGGCCTCATGGCCGAGCTTGCCCAGCACCATGGCGGCATTGAGGCGGACCTCGGATTCCTTGTCTTTGAGGGCCGACTGAACGGCCGGCACAGCGTCCGATCCGATCAGACGCAGCGACAGCACGGCGTAGACGCGCACGTCATCGTCCTTGTCCTCCAGCGCCTTGGTCAGCACCGGCAGACCGACCGCACCGAGCTTTCCGATCGTTTGGGCGGCGTACGGCCTCACGGAGGCGTCTTGCAGCGCCGCGGTCAGCGCCGGCAGCGCCTCCTTCGCGTCCGGCCCGATGTTGCCCAGGGCCTGAGCGGCGTGCGGCCCGGAGTCCGGGTCCTTGAGCGCCTCGGCCAGCGCATGCACGGCCGATTTCGCCTCGGCGCCGAGTTGCCCCAACGCGTCGGCGGCCACCGACCTTACTTCCTCGTCTTTATCCTTCAAGGCGTCCGTCAGCGCCGAAACCGTTTCCTTCGCCTCCGCGCCCATCTTCTTCAGAGCGAACGCCGCGTAGGCGCGGACCCTGGGTTCCTTGTCGCCTTTCAGCGCCGCCGTCAGTGCGGGGATCGCCTCCCTGGCGCCGGGGCCGAGGGTCGCCAGGGCGTCGGCGGCCTTGAGGCGCACGTCCACGTTTTCGTCCTGCAGCTGCTTGACGAGCCCGGCGACCATGTCGTCGGGCGCGGCGAAGGCGGCGGGGGCGAGCAGGGCCAGGACGACGCTTCCAACCGATTGCAGCATGAGAACCTGCGCCCTTGTGCGAGCGGCGCCGCCGTCATTTCGGCAACGACTGCCCGACGCCCTTCCAGGTGATCTGCGCCGCCGCCTTGCCCGCCTCCAGCATCTGACTGAAGACTTTGCGGATCTTGCCGGCGTCTTTCTCCGCGCAGGCAGCGCAGGAACGCGACGCCGTGCGCCTCGTCCAGCTTCTGCATCACGGCCGGCAGCAGGAACTCGTCCACGCCGTATACCCGTCCGGCCGCGGCGCACACGGGAATGACGACCGGCTTGAGGTCGCCTAACTGCCCCTCGATGGCCGACACGGCCTGGCGGATGCTCTCCTCCTTGGGCCGTTTGCCGCGCTGCCAGTCGTAGGGCGGCGCCCACTCCATCGCCGGCGACAGCAAATCGATGTGCGTGGCCACCACGAGGATCGGCGGCTTCTTGAGGTCGGGGTGCGAGGCGAACCACGAGTGCAAGGCCTTGAACATTTCCACGTCGGCCTGGCGCGCCGGGTTGCGAGCGTGGACCACCAGGAACAGCAGGTCGGATTGCTGCGCCGCCTGCCGCGTGGCCCGGATCTGGTCGGCCCGCGGTCCCTCGTGGCCGTAGCCCACCGTGTCTTGCAGCACCAGCTTCGTCGGCACGTCCGGCGGCTGGAACTCGTAGCGCGTGATCTCGTCGGTGGCCGGCAGCACGTCCGTCCGCGCCCGCTGCTCGCCGAGCAGGGCGTTGACCATGCTCGACTTGCCGGCCTTGACCTGCCCCATCAGCGTGATCGTCACCTGGCGCACCTGATCGGAGGCGTCGCCGCCGGCACCGTCCGCCTTCGCGCCGCCGGCCGCGGCCTCCACCAGCTGGCGATAGCGCGTGGCGCCGACCGACAGCCGGCCGCTGTTCAGCTCGATCAGGTACGTTCCCATGCGCTGCAAGAAGGCCGTGTAGAACCACAGCAGCAGGTTCTCTTGCAGCATCTGCAACGGCGTCGTCAGGCCGAGCTGCGTCGCCGCGTAGCGAAGGCCGGTGTTGATCGGAGAAATGAGAGCGGAAACCACCCAGTAGACGTTGCTGGCCGATTGGTACCAGTCCACGGCCTTGCGGGCGGATTTCCAGTTGTTGATCGTCAGCAGATGGCCGCCCGGCAGGTACTTATCGACCATCTCGGCCAGGTCGTGGGAGGCCAGCTCGACGACGGCCAGGATCTCCGGCACGGTCAGGTTGCCGACCGGGTCTTTGGTCTTGGGGTGGTAATAGGCCGCCAGCTCCAGGCCCATTTCCTGGGCCACGTTCAGGTAGTATTTCGGATCGACGAGGTTGTCGGCGTTGAGGTCCTTGGCGGCCGACGCCCGCGCCTCGACCAGCTTCCAGGCCTGCTGGTCGCGCTCGGTCCAGCGGACGTTCGGCTCGAAGCTCACCGGCCGCAGCAGTGTGTTGTTGCGCTGCCAGTACCAGGCCAGAAACCAACCCACCGCCATGGCCACGGTCATCGGCGCCCAGATCCAGGCGCCCCACCAGTAATCTTTCCAGAGTCCGTAAGCAGCCGTAGCCGGCCAGGATGACGACCGGCACGACCATCAGCGCGAGAACCGTGAGGATGCGCCATCGGCTCATGGGGGCGTGTCTCCGAAGGAGATAAGGCGAGCGGCAGCAGGAATGATACCCGTAGCCGCATTCGCCAGAATGCGGGCCGACAGTCATTCACCCGCATTCTGGCGAATGCGGGCCGACAGCCATTCACCCGCATTCTGGCGAATGCGGCTACGGGTAAGGTATTTCCCGCCCCTCGCCTAATGTTAAGCGTCACGCGCCCGCGGCCGGCCCTTCCGTCGCGGGCTTGGCCTTCGGCCCGAACGTGCCCTTCCACAGCTGTTCCGCCTGGCTCAGCTGGTCCTTGTAGTAGCTTTTCAGGTCTTCGGTCTGCGGGACGTGCCCCTGATGAACCCGACGGTAATAGTAGCAGAAGGCCTTGCCCAGCGCGTAGGTGGAGGCCCAGGCCAGCGCGGCGCCGGCCACGGCCCCCGCCACGGTGCCGACGAACGGGATCATCTTGAGAAGCTCCACCACCGTCATGCTCGTCGCCTTTTGGGCGAGCGCGCCCACGCCGGCGCCGCTGGCGATCTCCAGAAAGCCCTTGGCGTCCATCGGCTGGCCGTAGTGCTTGGCCAGGTGGTAAATCATGCGCGACTGGATGCCGGACAGCAGCACCAGATCCAGCACGGGAATCGGCACGGCCCCGGCGGACGCGGCCAGGCTGCTGTAGGCGATGATGTGCGGCATGGCCTCCTGAGCATACAGGTCTTGCAGCTCGTGCGTCGCCTCGTCCAGGGTCCGCAGCGTCTGGCCGACCGCGGCCGGCAGCACCTCCAGCAGCTCCTGGCGCAGCCGCGGCCCGCCGTATTCGGGATCGTTGAAGCCCTCTTCCGGCGGCGTCAGGTCCACCATCGCGATGCGGTCCACCACCTTGCCGAAGCGGCGGCGCTGCTCGGCGGCGCTGCGCAGCAGGTCTTCCGACACCGGCGGCGTGGTCGGTTCCGTCTGCTGCCCCTCCGTGTCGAACGGGTACGGCATGGGATGCTGCTGCTGCGGATAGGCCTCGTGCAGCGTGGTCATCACCAGTACGACCGGCCGGCGCGGCTGGGCGCTGCGCAGCGCCTGAAGGTGCTTGAACACGTTTTCCTGGGCATGGTCCATCACCTTGACCACGACGACGACGACATGGGCCTCGTTGTTGAACTGGGCCAGGTCCTCGGCGGGGTCGTAGCCCGGCTCGTCGAGGCCGCGCGTGTCGAGAAACGTCGCCAGCGGCGCCTCGGGCGTCGGGAACTGGTAAAGGCTGGAGAACCGCGTGCAGGGCTGGTAGCCCTTGCCGATTTCGGCGCGGTCGGCGCCGGTCAGGTACTTGACGATGGAGGTTTTGCCGCTCTGCGTTTTGCCGAACAGCCAGAAGACCGGAACGGGCAGCCGCTCGCGGAGCTGCTGCAGCTGCTTCTGCACGCGGCCGCTTCGGTTCGCCACCGTGAACAGATGCTTGATCCCTTCAAACATGGTACCGCCCCTCATTAGCGGACCCTCGGAGATGGGGGTTGGTCTGCACGCGGCGTGCCAGGGCGCTTGTCATTGTATAGTCCTTCACCTGTCTTATTCGCGGAAGTTGGCGTGGCATTTTGCGCCGGCGCTGGGTGCCGGCGCGGGAGGAGCAACGTGGTTCAGCCGGGCGGGGTGCGCCTCCCGAAGTAGGCAATCGGGTTGCGCCCCTCCTCCTCGCCCCTCGTTTCCAAGCTCCGCTTGGGAACGCCTGCCGCGAAGCTCCGCTTCGAGTCCGATCGAGGAACCGGACGCGAAACAGAGTTTCGCCGACGTGCGTGCCCAAGCAGAGCTTGGGAACGAGAGACTCATGCCTGCTTCGGGAGGCACACCCAGCCTGGCGAGCCGCTCTTGACCCGCGAAAAGCGTTCGGCTATGGCACGGCGTCAGGACGCCCGGAAACGGAGCAAGGAAGGCCCGGCATGGCGGAAGTCTACCCCAGGAAATTGCAGCTCTGGGAAGGCTGGATGCCGTCCCTCGTTCCGGGACCAGCAGCGGCCCGCGCCGTCGCGCCGCACGCCGACGCTTTTGCGGCCCGCCTCTTCGCCGCCGAAGCCATGCAACCCGGCCGGACGCCGCGCGAGGCGGCCGAGCCGTTCAGCCTGCAATGGTACCTGGAAGCCGAGAGCGTTCGCTACGGCCGCCACGGTCGATGGCTGCCGCGCCTGCTCGAATTCGGCAAGCACAGCGGTGAGACGCTCCTCGGGCTGGGCGACGGACTCGGCGCCGATTGGGTCCAGTACGCCCGTTGCGGCGCGCTGGTGACGGCGTGCTGCGCCTCGGCGGACGCGGCGGCCGTGGTCCAGCGCAATTTCGAGCTGCGCGGCCTGCGTGGTCGGTTCCTCGCGGCAAACCCGGCCCGGTTGCCGTTGGAGCCTGCTTCCATCGATGTGGTTTGCGTCAACAACCTGCTGCACGCGGCCCCGGACCCCACGGCCTTGGCAGCGGAGGTCTACCGCGTCCTCAAGCCGGGCGGCAAGGCGCTGGTCGTCACGCCGGCCCGTCATGACGTGGATTACTGGACGCGCTGCTTACCCTGGCGCGGCTGGTTCCGCCGTTCGACGGCGGACGCCGGCGGGTTCAGCCGTCACGGCCTCCGCCGCCTGTTCGCCGGCTTCACGGAACACCGCATCCACAAACGCCACCTGCGCCGGTCGGACACTCCCCACGCCTTCCGCTGGCTGCCGTTGCCCGTGCTGGAGCGCCTGATGGGTCGCTGCCTGATCCTCAAGGCGTTCAAGCCGCTGAGCGCGGCCCTGTCGCTGCAGATGGCGGCCTAACAGCGGCGGAATAGAAAAGCCACAGGCCCGCGAACCGAGGTTCACGGGCCTGCGTGCTTGGATAAAGAGGCGGCGACTCCCAGCGCGAGGCGGCCGCTCAACGCAAGCGCCGCCCAGTCGCCGCCTCGATGGCTCCCGAAACGTATCACCGACAATGGAAACCTAGCCGACTCCCTGAAGCGCCGCAAGCGCCGCAGGCCGTCGCCGCCGCGCTTTCCTCGCTCCCGCCTTCAGCCTGTAGCGGCTGGGATGGATGGGCGGATGGGGCGGCGGGGAGGGTTCGCCATGCCCCGATTCGCCGTCCTCCAGCACGATCACCCAGTCCTCCACTGGGACTTCCTCCTGGAGCATGAAGGCGTGCTGCTGACCTGGCGGCTGTCGGCGCCGCCGGAAGCCGGGGCGGCCGTGGACGGTGAGAAATCGTTCGACCACCGGCTCGTCTACCTGGACCACGAAGGCCCCATCGGCGGCAGCCGCGGCAACGTGACGCGCTGGGACGGCGGGACGTTCGACTGGGAGGCGCGGGAAGTGGATCGCGTCGTCGTTCGCCTGGCGGGGTCGCGGTTGCACGGCCTGTTCCGGCTGGAGCGCGGGGAAGGCACGGCCTGGCGCGGCCGATTCACAGGGGAAACGGAAAAGGAAAGCTGAAGGGGGATCAGTCGGATACGGGCTTGAGAATCCCGTCGGGGAAGTGCATCAGAAAGGCGTGCATGGCGGACTCCGGAGACCGGCCGCGGATGGTGAGCGAACCCTGGTCCACGTGAACGTCCTGCAGCAGCAGAGTGGGATGCGCCTGGTCGGCCTGGAAGCGCAGGAGGGCCACGGGGTGCCCGTTGTGGCGGTACCACGACACGTCCATGCCGCCGCCGCTCTCCCGTCCCGCCTTGGCGAACTCCTCCTGGAGCCACTGGCCGGAGATCGGCAACGCCCCGGCCCGCAGACCCTCCAACTCCAGCGCGACGGCGTTCGGCTCCTCGCCGGCCAGCCAGATGCGCAGGTCGATGGTGATGACCGTGTTCCAGCTCCCGCCGTAGCGGAACGCCAGCTCGGCCTTGCCCGGCTCGAAGACGATGTGCGGACGACTCACGCAATCCGGCAGGACGCGCGAGGCCAGACCTTGCTTAATAAAGCCCTCTTCGAGGTAGCTGTTGATCTGTTCGTCGTTGAACTGAACGTACCAGTCGCGGTCGGCGCCGGCGGCGTTGTTGTAGAGATGGCTGAATTCGTCGAGGAATTTCTCGCTTTCGTGGCGCCGCGCCTCTCCCTGCGGAGCCGCCGCCCGCGAATAGACGTCCGGCTCGTAACCGACGACGAGAAAGAGGAGAACGCCGGCGCCTCCGAACAGCAGCACGACGAGGGCCAGCGCCACGAGGAAAGAACGACGTCTCATCGCAAGCGCCCCTGCAAGGGGGGGAAGAGCGGTCGTCGCGGGGCCGGACAGAGAGGTGGAAAAGGGGTCTAACGGATCGGGCGGAAAAGGTCAACGCCGATGCGCGGTCACAGCAGGCTGTACGTCCACGACGCCGGCCGCCCGTCGCGGTACGGCATCACGCCGTGAAACTGGCGGCCGCCGCGGCCGAAGACCAAAGGCAAGAAATGCCGGTCGCCTTCCCAAAGGGGCAGGCCCAGCACGCGGTCGATATCAACCCATACCAGATCGCCTTCGGGGTTTTCGCTGCGCGGCGCACCGCTCCATCGGTCCACGCGGAAGATGAAGCCGAACCAGTCCTCGCCCTGCTTGCCGAAGCCGGGCCAGCTGATGGTGCCGCAAAGCGCCAATTCCTCACATTCCAGGCCGCTTTCCTCGCGGATTTCGCGCCGCAGGCAGGCGACGACATCCTCGTCGGCCTCCAGCTTGCCGCCCAGGCCGTTGTACTTGCCGAAGTGGGCGTCATTCGGCCGGCGATTGCGGTGGACGAGCAGCACCTGACGGCCGTCCGGCGACAGGACGTAACCGAGGGTGGCGAGAATCGGCGTGTAGGGCATGGCGTTGAAACCGCGGGTCAACGGAGGAAGTGGCGCGTGTTGAAATACAACTCTTGCTGGGCGCCGGGCGTCGGGTGCAGGACCGGCGCGATCGCGGCGGCGGCGGCCCGCGCCGATTCGCCGTCGGCGAAACGCAGGGCCTGGTACGGTTGTCCAGGCGGCGCGGGCACAGCAGCAGCGCGAACGACCCGACGTGAACCCGGATCCAGACGCCCGGCCCCTGCGGCGCGTCGGCCGTCTCGACGCCGCCCGGCCCGCCGGCCGCCCACGCCTCCAGGGCGCGGCCGATTTCTCCGGCCGCGGCCGTCGCCTCGTCCCGGTCCAACTCATGGAAGGCTGAGGGATGGGCCGGCTGCAACAGGACGAGGTCCCACGGCAGCGCCCGCGGGCGGAGGATGAGGAACGTGCGCCGGCCCGGCGGGGCCAGGACGCCGAGCGCGGCAGGGCCAGCCTCGCGGCCATCCACGCAGCGGAACGCGGACATGGCGGAATGCGCCTCCTGGTGGACGGAAACCTCCTGTTTATCGTAGAGAAGCGCAGAGCGTGCGTCACACCTTCAAACCGCCCATCGCAAGCCCGCCAGCCGTTGCGGGTCGGGCGCCTCGCTCAACCGCGCCTGGCCGAAGCGCCGGCCGGTCGAATCGTAGAACAGCAGCCGCCCTTCCTCGCCGGCCCACACGGCGTAGGCCCGGACAAGCCGCGGCCCCTGCACCTGGAAGAACAGGCCGCACGACCGGCCCGACCGCGTGACCACGGCCTCATGCAACGGCGTCTGGCCGGGGTCGAGCCGGTCGTGTTCGCAGAGGACTTTGAGGACGTGGGCGCGCAATCCGTCCAGGGTGGGCAGGCAAATGACGTCATCCATACGCGGCGTGAGGCGCTCCGTCGAGGGGAACCACGAGGGGCCGAGGGAAGAGGCTCGGCCCACCCCGTAGTATCGGCCGTCGCGTTGTGCAGGTTCACTTGCGGCGGAACTCGACGTTCATCGGCGCGGACACCTTCATGGCATCGACGGCGCCGTCGGCGTTGAGGGAAAAAGCGATCTGCGGCGCCTGGAGGGACTCCAGCGGCGCCGTGAACGTGTCGTGCTGATAATGTTCCAGCGGCGTGGTGAAATCGTTCCACGTCCAGACCAGCGCCCCCTTCTCCAGCGTCACGCGCACCGTGCCGTAGGCCGGATTTTCGTAATCGCCGGCATAGGCGGCCAGCTCGCGCGACGGCGTCGTGTCCCTGGCCCGGTGGGATTCGCGCTCCCGCGCCCGCTCCGCGGCGGCGGCCTCGTCCTCGCGCACCGCCTCGGCGCACAGGCCGTTCCAGTCCTTCCGTGGCAAACCGAGCAGCAGGTCCACCAGCGAATTGCTGAGCGCCAGGTTCATGCGCGTGTACTGGAGATTGCTGAGAAGGACGATCCCGATTCTCTTTTCCGGGATGAGGGTGATGTGGGCGCGGAAGCCGTCAATGGCGCCGGCGTGGGAGCAGAGGCCGACGCCGCGGTAGTCTTGCAGCACCCAGCCCATGCCGTAATTCATCAGGACCGTATCGGGGTGCAAATCGCGCTCGATCCCCTCGAGCCGGATCACCATTTGCGGCGCGTGCGTCTCGGCGAGGTTGGCAGAGGAGACGATGCGCCGATCCTTCCATTTCCCATCGCCGAGCTGAAACATGGCCCACTGAGCGAGGTCGCGGGCCGTGGAGTGAATGGAGCCGGCCGGGTCGGGGACTTTCTCGGGGTAATAATCGACGACCTCCGGCCGGCCGAGGCGGTTGAGACGGTGGCCGGCGGCGCGGTCGGCCGACTTGGCCGCGGCGGTGGAGGTGAAGCACGAGGCCGTCATGCCCAGCGGGTCGAACAGGCGTTTCTGCACGAAATCCTGCCACGGCTGGCCGGCCGTCGAGCCGACGGCCAGGCCCGCGGCGGTGAACATCGTGGACTGGTACTGGAAGGTCGTGCGGAACGGCCGGTCGAGCGGCAGCAGCCCGGCCCGCCGGACGACCTCCTCCGGCGACAAGGGCGAGCGGTACCAGAGCAAATCATGTGGCGCCAGGCCGGTTCGATGACAAACAAGGTCGCGCAACGTGACATCCCGATCCGCCAGCGGATCGCCGAGATGGAAGTACGACAGGTGCTTGCGAACCGGATCGTCCCAGCCCATCTTGCCCTCGTCCACCAGGATCGCCATCGCGGTGGTGGTGAACGCCTTCGTGCAGGAGCCGATGGGGAAGATGGTGTCGGGCGTGACGGGGCCGTCGGCGTCGAGGCTCTTGACGCCGTGGCCTTTGAGATAAATGACCTCGCCGTCGCGGACAATGGCGACGGCGACGCCGGGGACCTGCCAGGCGTCGAGGGATTTCTTCACTGCCGCATCGACGGCGTTGAGGTCCAGCGGCTCGGCCTCGGTCGTCCCAATCGCGAGCGGCCCAGTGACAGTCCAAGCGGCTAGGCAGAGGAAAGAGAACCGCGGCATAGTATGCCCTTGATTTAGGACGAACGAGGTCTTTCTATGCTCTCGACTGCCAGACCGATGGATCACGCGAAGAGTGGAAGACGGCGAGCACCATCACGTGATTGGAATGGACCTGATAATAGGCGCAGTAGGGCCACCCCGAAACCGGCCCTTCACGCACTTCGGGCCAAACCTCCGCGGATTGATCGGGATGGGTCGAAATGGCGAGCAGAACCTGTCGCACGGCGGCGACGAACCGAAGCCCCAGCCCGCGCCGGCGCGACTCGTACCAGGAGGCCGCGTCGTCGAATTCGGTCTGGGCCGCCCGCCTCAGTCTTATCGCCAGACTCATGGGGATAACCGCTTCTGTGCGGCCGCCAGCACGTCCTCCCACGCGACGGAATCGCCGGGATGGGCCTCGGCGTCCGCGACGCGGCGCTGAAGCTCTTGTCGCTGGGCGTCGCTGAGAAGCCCTCCCGGCGGCGAGGAGGCCGCGATGTCGTCCCACAGCCGGCCGACCAGAGTCAGTTTCTCGTCCAGGCTGAGCCGGTCCCATCCCAGCGATTCCAGGCTGATTACCATACTTGAGTTCCTATCCGCCGTGCTTGCTTGGGCGTCACGGCATGGTCTCGGGCACGGCAAATTGAAACGCCTTCACTTCGTCGAAAGAAAACCCGACCAGTCCTTCTTCATCGCTCAGGAAGCCGGCCACGCCGCCTCCAAAGCCCACGTGCCGATCTTCGATGAGGATGCGGCGGCCGTCGTTCAGTTCCACGATGAACGGGAAGAACGGCCGGCGTTTGACATACGAGCGCAGTGTTTCGTCGAATTGTTCCGGTGTCATATCCGCATTCTACCTCCGCACAAAGATCCGGGAAAGACTTTTCCCCTCACGCCATTCCCGTCGGCCGCAGCAGCCGTTCCAGCCGATTCCGCACCTCCCCAAACGCCTCGTCGGACAGCACCGGCGCCGCCCCCTCCGTCGGTAAGTCGCGCTCCAGCTCGACCCAGCTGCGGCAGCCGGCGTAGTACGCCGTCTCCGGCAGGTCGATCGCCTGCGCCGCCCGATAGACGCGCACCGGCAGGACGAACAGGCCCGGCCGCTTGTACTCGAACCGCGACTGCACCGTCGCGGCCGACAGGCAGTGCATCCCGCCCAGCAGCAGCGCCGCGGGTAGATTGTGCAGCCGGTACACGCCCCCATCCGCCTCCGCGAAGTGCGTCAGGCGGACCATGCCGGGCGGCGGCCGTTCCGCCTCCGCTTGCTCCAAAAGCGGCAGTGCATCGGCCGTCACGCCGTCGCGCTGCTGGTGGAGGTAGGTGGGGTACAGCCAGAAGCGCGTCTGTTCCACCTGAAATTCATCCGTCTTCTCCGCGATTCCGCCTTTGCGGAGGACGATGCTCTGCCGGCCGTCCGCCAGCGCCTTGCAGACGACGGCCCATTCCTTGAACGCAAATCGCAGTCCGCTCACGACAACCCCTCCTCCCCCTTGGGCGATCGCAACATCAGGTCGTTCACCGCCGTCCGCGGGTCCTTGTCCTCGTACAGCACGCGGTAGACCTCCGCCGTGATCGGCATATCGACGCCCATCCGCACCGCCTGTTCGTGGACGCTGCGGGCCGTGTACACTCCCTCGGCCACTTTCACCATGTTCGCCCGAACCTCGTCCGGCCGTTCGCCGCGGCCGACGCGCTCGCCGAAGCCGCGGTTGCGCCCGTGCCGGCTCACACAGGTCGTGATGAGGTCGCCCAGCCCGGCCAAACCGGCGAAAGTGCGCGGGTCCGCCCCCCGCGCCACGCCGAAGCGCGTCATCTCCACCAGGCCGCGCGACAGGAGCGCCGACTTGGCGTTGTCGCCGAAGCCGAGGCCGTCGCTGATGCCCGCCGCCACGCCGATCACGTTCTTCAGCGCTCCGGCCAGTTCCACGCCTACCGGATCGGGATTGGTGTAAACGCGGAAGCGATCCGTGCTGAAATGCGTCTGCACCCACCGCGCCAGCTCCCCATCGCGGCTGGCGACGACGACCGACGTGGGCAAGCCGCGGCTGACCTCCTCGGCGTGGCTCGGCCCGCTCAGCACCGCCGTTCGCTCGACGCCGAGAATCTCCGAAACGATCTCCGTCGGCCGCAGGGACGTGCCGTTTTCCAGGCCCTTGGCGAGGCTCAGCACCGGCGGCCCCGGCCGGAGTCGCGGCCGCTCGCGCAGCAGCGTCTCGCGCAGGTAGACCGTCGGTACGGCGGCCACCCACAGGTCGGCGCCGGCGGTGGCGCGGACGATGTCAGTGGTCAACTCGACGCTATCGGGGATCGGCACGCCGGGCAGCAGGCGGACGTTCTCGCGCCGCTCGTGGAGGATGCGGGCGTTTTCCTCGCGGGCGCTCCAGAGGACGACGCGGTGGCGCGGATCTTGGGCCAGCAGCAGGGCGACGGCCGTACCCCAGGCGCCGTCGCCCAGAATCCCAAACGAGGTTCGCATGGCGGATCGGGGGAATGGGTGAGGGCCTACGGTCTTCGGGGGGCGCGGAATGTATCATAGGGCCGGCCGTGCGGGCGCACCAGACCGGCGCGGCCGCATCGGAATCGCCGTCTTTGCGGAGAATGGTCGAAGTCGCCGGCCGGGCGCGGCCGATGAAAGGGGAGAACGTCCGGCCGCGCCCGGGCCGGCCAACGAATCGCACCCCGAACGGACTTCTCGTCGCAGGGAGGAAATGCGAATGGCTGCCCATCTCCGCGTCTACCCGCTGGCGGAAAAAGAGGCCGAGCCGCAGGAACCCACCGTCCACATCAGTCTGGGCGATCTGCTGCCGCTGCTGACCCTGGCGCACCGCAACAACTATCTGTGGCTGCAAGACTTCCTCGACGACGAAGTGGCCGTCACGCCGGACCTGTACGAAGTCTTGCGCGCCTTCCGCTGCCGCCGGCCGTCGGCGTAAAGCGATTTCACCGCGGAGAACGCCGAGAGTGCGGAGAAAAGACAAAGCGGAGTTCCAAGGCGGCACTGTTCCTATGGCACTCTCTTTTGTCCTTTCTCCGCGCTCTCCGCGTTCTCTGCGGTGAAATGGGTTATTCATCTTCCGGGCCGGTCAAGATTTCCGGCTTGCCGAACTGGCTCAGGTCGATCTGTCCGCGCACTTCGCTTTCCAGCAGTTTCAGCCGCTTTTCCATCTGCCGCAGCCGCACTTCCAGCACCTGGACCTTGTTGTCGATGTCGTCGCGCGGTTTCGGCCGCGGCGCCTCGGGGTAGTTGAGCTGCCGTTGCAGGGCCGCGAACAGGTACAGCGGATCGCGGCCGCGGTGGGCGCGGGCGATCTTGCCCTCCTTCTCGCCGAACAGCGGCGGGACGGGCGGCTCGTAGTCCGGCTCCTGCCTGCGCCGCTCCTTCACATACATTTCCGACCGTAAAAATAGGATGTCGGCGAAGTCCACCAGGCCGACCTGCGCGGGCAAGTCGCCGATGAACGCGGACCAGTCGCGGTCGTAGAACACGTCGGCCGCCATCGCCTTCAGGCCGGCGTCGTAGCCGAGGCGGTTGCGCGACATCACCTCGAATTGATAGACGAACAGGCCCGCGCGCTGCGGCTGGCCGGCCCGGTACTCCGCCTCCCGCTGCAGCACGAGCAGCGCCGAGTCCATCGGGAAGCGGCGCGCCTCCTCCTCGGCGCCGGCCACGACGAACGCCTGGAACGGCGTGAAATAGTGCGGCAGGCGGGCGAAGCCGGAGGACAGCTGGCCGGTGTGCTTCAATTCGGCCGACAGGAACTGGACGGCGTAGGGCAGGCGCGTGGTGGAAAGGATTTCCTGATCGATGCGTTCGAGCACGTCTTGCGTGGCCATGCCGGCGGCGAGGCGGTCGCGCAGGACCCGAAAGAAATAGGCCTGCTCGATGTACTCCTCGCGGTCGAGAACGGCGCCGGTAGCCATGCCGTCATGATACCGGCGGTCGTCGGGCGTCGCCAGGGACGGCGCCGTCACGACGCCCGCCGGCGCTCTTCCTCCTCCGGCGGCGGCAAGGCGCAGAAGATGCTGCGCAGGACGCCGTCGTTGGCGCCGTCGGTCGCCGCAATCGGCTTGGAGAGATCGATCATGAAAGTGAAGCCGCCCAGCCGCAGCATGTCCCCTTGCTGCAACACGGCCTGATCGACCGCCTCCTGGTTGATCCAGACGCCGTTGAGGCTGTCCAGGTCCACCACCTTCCATCGTCCCTCGGCGTGGAACAACCGGCAGTGCCGCCGGCTCACGTCCGGCAGCGACAGGCGAACGTCGGCGGCGCTGTGACGCCCCACGACCACGTCGGGTTGGCGGATGTCGATGACGGCCCCGGTCGGTTGCAGGACGAGGCGCAACGGCGTGAAGTCGTCGCCAGCCTCCGGCAAGGGCGGCGTCTCCTGCGGGGCAAGGCCGGTCGTTTCGTCCGGCGGCGGCTGGTCCATATCGGCCTCCTCTATCCCGAGGGGATGGCGTTCCAAGCGCGCGGCTTATACCAGGCGGGTTCGGTGGGGAAAAGACGACTCCGGCGGCTCGCCGGAGTCGGCGCCGGAGTCCGAAAACTCCGCCCCTGCCGCAAACTCCGGTCGAATCGGCGCCGATTCTCTCAACCCCCCTTCTTTCGGCTTCAGTCCATTTTGCCCCGGCGGATTCATCGGGCACATTTACCGTGGTTCCGCGCCGGCCAACCACCGGCGGGGCCGGGTCGCCCGCACAACCGTAAGCGAGGAGTTGCGAAATGAGGCTGAAAGTCGCGTTTCCGCTGGCCGCGGCCTTGCTCGGCCTGGCGGCGCTGGCAAGCCCGGCGTCGGCCGCCCACTGCGGGGCGTGCGCCTACCCCGTGCAGTGTTGCGAACCCGATCAGTGCTGTATGCCGACGGTGCAGTACCGCGTCTGCTACCGCACCGTCGAGGAAGAGCAGCCCTGCGTCGGCTACCGGGAGGTCTACCACACGGTCATGAAGCCGTGCCGCTCCGTATGTTACAAGCCGGTCTACGAGCAGCACGTCTGCGAACAGCACTACACCGTCTGCAAGCCGGTTTACGAGGATTATGACGTTTGCCGCAATTACACCGTCTGCCATCCGGTGTACGAACAGCACGTCGCCCAGCGCTGCTACACCGTCTGCCATCCGGTGACGCAGGAGTACTGCGTGCCCGTGCGCTACTGCACCTACCGCCCGGTGTACGAGCAGCACGTCGCCCAGCGCTGCTATACCGTCTGCCATCCGGTGGTTCAGGAATACGAAGTGCCGGTCAGCTACTGCACCTGCCGGCCGGTGTACGAGCAGCACGTCATGCAGCGCTGCTATACCGTCTGCCACACGATGTACCAGGACTATCAAGTCCCCGTCCACTACACCACCTGCCGTCCGGTGTACGAGCAGCACGTCGCCCAGCGCTGCTACACCGTCTGCCATCCGGTGTATCAGGAATATGAGGTCCCCGTTCATTACACCACGTGCAAGCCGGTCTACGAACAGCACACCTGCGAGGTCCCCGAAACCTGCTGTCGCACCGTGTCGGAGCAGCGGCAGTACTGCTACAAGACCTGCACCTGCGAGCCGGTGTACGAGGACAAGTGCGTCAAGGTCTGCACGGGCTGCTACGAGACGGAGCAGGTGTTCTGCCCCGGCCCGGTCCAGCACAGGTGTTGCCGGCTGCCGGGTCACTGCGAGTTCGATCCTTGCACCTGCACCAGCCACTACTGCCCCGGCGAAACGGTGACTTATGAGATCCAGTGCCGCGGCCATACCGAGTGCCGCAAGGTCTGGGTTCCCCACGAGGAAACCCGCACCGTCCGCGAGTGCCATTACGTCACGCGGGAACAGCTCCACACGGGCTGCTACACGGTCTGCCATCTGGAGCCGTACACCGTCATACGGCAGCGCTGCTGGACCACCTGCCGCATGGTTTCGGAAGACCACTGCATGTCAGTCAAGCAGGTCCGCTGCACGATGGTCCCCGAGCAGAAGGTGGAGTGCATCCCCTACACCACCTGTCACATGGTCCCGGAGGACCACTGCTACTCGATCACCTGCCGCCGCTGTTACACGGTTCCCGAGCAGAAGGTGGAATGCATCCCCTACACCACCTGCCACATGGTCGCCGAGCAGCACTGCTATATGGTGAAAAAGACGCGCTGCTATATGGTCCCCGAACAGAAGGTGGAGTACATCCCGTACACCACCTGCCACACGGTGACGGAAGAACACTGCACCCTGGTCAAGCAGAGCCGCTGCATCATGGTCCCCGAGCAAAAGGTGGAGAGCATCCCCTACACCACCTGCCGGATGGTCCCGGAGCAGAAGACGGAAGTGGTGAAGTGCCGCCGCTGCCGCATGGTCGAGGAGCAACGGACCTGCTGCGTGCCGTACACGACCTGCCGCATGGTAGCGGAGGAGCATTGCACGATGGTCCCCGAAACCACCTGCTCGCTGGAGCCGTTCTGCTACACGCGGAAGGTGACGCGGTGCGTGCCGGTGTGTGAGCCGGTGTGCGAGCCGGCCTGCCCGTGCGGCCCGACCAGCTTCAAGATGAGCGACGCCGAATGGTACGCCCGGCTGATGGACCGCGTGCGCTTCCAGCACCGGGCCGCGGCGGCGGACCTGAACTGAGCGAGGTTCTCCCCTCCTCGCTCCGGGAAAGCGGCCCCGTCGTTCGCGGCGGGGCCGCTCTTTTTTTCTAGGACGGCAAACTCAACTTGAGACCCTCGGCGGACAAGCGATTTCTGGCGTTTTCCTGGGCCGCCCAGTTCAAGAACAGGCCGTTTTCGGGGCCTCTCAAGTTAAGTTTGCCATCCTAGTTTTTTTCGACGCCGATCCGCGACGGCGCTCCGGGCGTTCATGCGACCCGATTCGCCCCGGTTCACGGGTGCTTCTGATTCAGCTGCTGTGCGCGGTACTGGTCGGCGAGCCTCTCCAGCGGAAACAGCGGCGGCTCCTTGGCGTCCTCCAGGGTCGCCGCGGCCGCCTTGCCGTCGGGGTGCGTCTCCACGTCGCCGAGCATCTCCTGGGCGCGGGCCTGCATCCGCCGCACCGCGGCCGCCCGGCCCGGCTTCGTCGAGGGACGATCCTTCACCTCTTGCGGGTGGTCGTCGCCGTACTTCTTCCACCAACCCAGGGCGTCCATCCACGCCGTCTTGACGTCCTCAATTTCCAGCGCGGGGACCTTCGACCCCTGTTCGCGCCGCAGCAGCTCCAGCCGCGCCTGCGCCTGCTCCGCCTTCTCGTGCTTGCACAGCCCCAGCTGGTACGTCACCTCGGCCCGGCCCGGCACCGACGACGCCCCTTCCAGCAGAATGCGAACCGACCCCGAGTCCTTCCAAACCTCGTCCACCGCCTTGTCCGCCTTCTCCCGATCTTCCGGCGTGCCGTTCGTCTGCGCCCGGATCTGGTCCGCATAAGCGGCGACGGCGCTTTCCGCCCACTTGTTCACCTTGTCTTCGAGTTCTTTCTCGGAGCCTTCCTCGGCGCGCCGCTTCTGCTGCTGTTCCATGCGGGCGCTGAAGCTCACCAGGTCCTCGGCCGCCTTGTCGAAATCGCCGCGCAGCAGCCGGTCGCGCGGGCCTTGCGGCTCCAGGGCCAGGCGAAGGAACGGGGCCATGTAGTTCTCGCGCACCCGCTGCCCCAGCCCCACGTTGTAAGGAAACTTCCCCAGGTCCTGGAACACTTCCGGCATCACGTCCCACGGCGCCAGCTCCAGCTGGAACAGCCGGAAGCGCTGCATCTGGACATTGGTCGGGTCGTTGGGATGGGTGAAGCCCGTCAGAGCGGCGAGCGGATAGCCCGGAGACGGCCAACCCCTGTCCGACCCGCCCTCGTCCGGCGACAGGAAGCGGCGCAGCAGCGTCGGGCCTTCCTTCCACAATTCCACGTCCGGGTGCGGGCCTTCGGATTTCGCCGCCGCGTCGCGCCATAATTGCATTTCGCGGTCCAGATTGTGGTAAAGAGAAACGCGGATAGGCGGCAGCACTTTTTCCTGGAGATGCTCCATGCGCGGCGCCAGCGCGGACAGCGAGCAGACGACGTGCAGCTCCGCCTTGGCGGCCTGCTCCGGCGTCACGTCGTATTCGGGCGCGCCTTCGATCTTCAGCTGCCGGAGCAACTCGGGCTTGCGGGCGACGTCCGCCAGGTCGGCGACGCCCACGCCGCCCTCGCCCGGCAGCGGCAGCCCCAGGCGCGGGTCGAAGAGATAGATTTCCGGCCGGCCGTAAACCATGACGCCACAGGCCCACGGATCGCCCGGTCGGTGGTCGTCGCGCTGAGCCGGATGGCCCTCGCAAAAGACCAGGCAGCCGAGCAGGGCTGGCGGCGGGGCGGTCGTCCAGGCGTCGATCGCCGTGGTCCGGTCGCCTTGAGCCTGGACGGCGACCGCCATGCCTTCTTTTAAGTCGTCGATCTTCTTGTCGCCGGCGCCGTCCACGCGGATGCGGGCGTCGCCGACCGCGACGGGCCATTCCTTGCCGGCGTCGTCCTTGAGCGTCACTTTCTTCGCGGCCGCATCCACCTTCGTCAGCTTGAGCGGTTTCGGGCCGGTCGCGCTGAGCTGGTCGATCAGGTCGAGGAAGACGAGGGCGCGTTCCAGCGGCGTCCCGGATGCCCGGCGCACGACGAATTGCGGCGGCGTCTGGCCGATGTCCGTGGGCGGCGCCACGCCGACGTCCGGCGGCGGCGCCAGGCGGACTTCGCGCACCGTCCAGGCGAAGGCAGCGGCGGCCCGGTCCAGCGGCGTCGGCCGCGCCTGCGGCGGCAGGTCGATGCCCAACTCCTGCGGCTCCAGCGCGTGCGTCGCCGCGTCCCGGAAGAGAAAGGCGCCGGCCAGGTGCCAGCCGTCCAGCAGCGTGTAGTTGTCGGGGCCGACTTCCGACATGTCCTCTGGGTTAAGATCCAAATCCCTTTGCAGCCGTTCCAGCACCTTGGGGTCCTGTGCGGCGGATCGTTGGTCGTCCGGCCGGCTGGCCAGCGCCACGTTGATTTGCTGCAACGCCTGGCGACAGGCGCCGACGTCGGCGTCGTGTTCCAGCGTTTCCCGGGCCTCTTCGAGGGGGTCCGCATCCTGCACCTTGGCGGGGCCGTTGTTCACGGACCCCCCGAAGCCGCTGAGGGTGATGAAAATTGCCAGGATCAGCCCCGCGCCCGGCACGACCAAGATGATGGCGCCGGAGTGGCGGCCGAAGAAATCGAAGACGGCGGAGGTCCAGGTCGCAGAGTCCGCTTGCGGGCGAGGTTCGCCGCTGCTCATGTCGTCGTCCTTACTCGCTATTGCTCGGGGGAAGCGCGGCCGGTGGCGCCAAGGCCTGGCGCAGGCGCAGACAGCACTCCACAAGGGCGGGCAGCTGATCCAGCGCGACCATGTTAGGCCCGTCGCTGAGGGCCTCGTCCGGCCGCGGGTGCGTTTCCAGAAACAGCCCGTCGCAGCCCGCCGCCGTCGCCGCCCGCGCCAGGTACGGGACCATGCGCCGGTCGCCGCCGCTGCGGTCGCCCTGGCCGCCTGGCATCTGTACGCTGTGAGTGGCGTCAAAGATCACGGGGCGGCCGAGGTCCTGCATCCAGGGAATGGAACGCATGTCGCTGACCAGCATCCCGTAACCGAAGGTGGCGCCGCGTTCGGTGAGCAGCAGGTTGCGGCAACCGACCTCGTCCATCTTGCGGACGACGTTTTTCATGTCCCAGGGGGCCATGAACTGGCCTTTCTTGACGTTGACGGCCCGCCCCGTGCTTCCCACCGCCAACAGCAGGTCCGTTTGCCGGGCCAGGAAAGCCGGGATCTGGAGCAGATCGCACACCTCCGCGACCGGCCCCACCTGACGCTCCTCGTGAATGTCCGTCGTCACCGGCAGCCCCGTGCGTTCCTTGACTGCGGCGAGCGTCTTCAACCCGTCGCGCAGGCCCGGCCCGCGGAACGACTTGCCGGAAGTGCGGTTGGCCTTGTCGAAGGAGGCCTTGAACACCAGCGGCAGGTGCAGGCGCTCGGCCAGCTCGGCCAGCGTCTCGGCGATGCGCAGCGTCAGGTCGTGCGACTCGATCACGCACGGCCCGAGAATCCACAAGAGCGGCCGTCCGCCGCCGCACTCCAGAGGGCCGATCCTTACTGGCTCCATAACACCCTCCTTGGCAGAGGACAGAGGACAGAGGACAGAGGACAGAAGTCGCCAGTAGCTCGCTCTCTGTCCTCTGTCCTCTGTCCTCTGTCCTCTATTTCTTCAGCTCCACCGGCAGCTGGTCGATCTTCGCCGCCAGGATGAAATCGTTCT
The DNA here is from genome assembly GCA_963823075.1 of uncultured Planctomycetaceae bacterium. Lineage (GTDB taxonomy): Bacteria > Planctomycetota > Planctomycetia > Gemmatales > Gemmataceae > UBA4732. Next base: position 353,921 of record CAWGKE010000002.1, on the reverse strand, counting down.
CGGTCAGGCCGCCGACCGCGTGCGTCGAGAGTTCGATCGCGACGTTGCGATAGCCGGTCAGGTGCAGGTCCGGGTGGTGGTCCTCCGCCTGCGCAAGTTCGCCGACGCGCCGGAAGAAGTCAAGAGCGGTCAGGAAATCCTTGACGCGCCACTCGCGCGCGGATGCGCTTGCCGTCGGCCGTCAGGCGCCACGCCGGCACGCCCGGCAGAAGGCGCCGCACCTCCTCGGCGCTCAGGGCCGGTACGCCGCCCTCGCAGGGCTGACAATGTTTCTGGCTCAGGTCGCTGGCGGCGATGGTCATGGCTCAATCCTCCTCACTCGGGCGTCCTCCGCGCAGTTATTTTAGGAATGTCCGGCCCGTCTCGTCCGGCCGCGACGACCCGGTTACGCGGCAAGGCCGGTGCCGCGGACGGGAAATCCGACGGCCGACTCGTCCGATTCGCCGCCGGACCTGACCCGGCCGGGCGCCGCGGCCGATGAAGGGACAACGGGAAACCCGGTGGACGCAGCGGAGGCGCGCTCGTGAGACGATTGGCTTGGATGACGGCGGTGCTGGCGATGGTTCTGGGTTCTGACGCCTATGCCCAGCGCTGCGTTTTGCCGCGCCCGTTTGAGCTGGACCGCATCAACCGGCGCCTCGCCGGCCGCATCGTCGATTACACACGCAACCACGGACGCAACAACGCCATCTGGTCGCCGGCCCTGTGCCAGCGCCGCGACCTGTACGTCTACCTGCCGCCTGGATACGATCCGTGCAAGCAGTATCCGCTGATCCTTTGGCTGCATGGCTTCGCCCAGGACGAACACAGCTTTCTGGAGGACGGCGTCGATCCGCTGGATCGGGCCATGCGCACCGGCCAGCTGCCGCCGGCCATCGTCGCCGCCCCGGACGGCAGCCTCAAGGGCGTCAGCGGCTACATGAGCGCCGGCAGCTTCTGGCTCAACACGCCGGTCGGCGGCCGCTTCGAGGACTACCTGATGCAGGACGTTTGGGACTTCCTCTTCAGTCACTACCCCATCCGCCCGGAGCGGGACGCCCATGCCATCGCCGGCGTGTCGATGGGCGGCGGCGGCGCCTTCCACACGGCCATCAAGTACCCGGATCGCTTCGGCACGGTGGTGGCGTTCATCCCGCCGTTGAACCTGCGCTGGGTGGACTGCCACGGTCGATATATGGCCAATTTCGACCCGAATTGTTGGGGATGGGAAGACCGCTTCGACCGGCCCTTTGAAGTGGTCGGCCGCTATTTTCTCGTCTTCACCGTTCGACAGCGGCGGGTCGGCATTCCCCTCTACGGGCGCAACAACCCGGAAACGGCGGCGCTGGTCAGCCGGGAGAACCCGATCGAGATGCTGGACGCCTACGACGTGCGCGACGGCGAGTTCAACCTGTACATCGCCTACGCCGGCCGCGACAACTTCAACCTCGACGCCCAGGCCGAAAGCTTCCTCTACCGTGCCCGCCAGCGCGGCATCCACATCGACGTGGACTACTGGCCCAATGGCCGCCACGACGAGGCGACGGTGCTGGGCATGGTGCCGCGGGCGCTGGACTGGCTCGGGGATCGGTTGCGGCCGTACGCGCCAAAGTGATCTTGCCCCTAATGTCGGGGCGCGGGTGCCATGCTTTCGCGGCCGTCGGGGGCCGGAACTGGACTTCGCGGGCTTCACCCGGCCGCGAAAGCATGATGGCATCCCCGACCGCATCATGCTTTCGCGGCGGACGCGGCTGAGGAGGACGGAATGCGTCCCGGAGGGCCGCGAAAGCATGGCACCCTCATCAAAGCTCCGAAAACCACCTCCATCCATTCATGCGCCGCAATCAGGGCGGCCCTCCCTATACTGACGGGGCGGTTCCCGAGGTGCAGGGGAGTGTTCTGTCATGCAGCTGTGCAAGGTGCGACGGCCGGACGGCGAGGCAGTGGTTGGCGTGCTGGATGCTGGGCAGGTGCGTCGGCTGAACGGCCCGTACACGCTGAGCGACCTGTTGCACGCAGAAGACCCCGCGGCGGCGGCGCGGCGCTGCTGGACAGCGCCGACGCCGGCGTCCCCGTCGAATCGGTCACGCTGCTGGCCCCGATCGATAGCCAGGAAGTGTGGGCGGCCGGCGTGACGTACAAGCGCAGCCGCGAGGCGCGGGAGCGCGAGTCGGCCGGCGCCGCCCGCTTCTACGATCTGGTGTACAACGCCGACCGCCCGGAACTTTTTTTCAAGGCGCCGGCCCGGCGCGTGGTCGGCCCCGGCGCCCCTGTCCGCGTCCGCCGCGACAGCCGCTGGACCGTGCCCGAGCCGGAAGCGGCCCTCATCCTGTCGCCGACATTGAAGATCGTCGGCTGCACCATCGGCAACGACATGAGTTCGCGCGACATCGAGGGCGAGAACCCACTCTATTTGCCGCAGGCCAAGATTTACGACGGCGCCTGCGCCCTCGGCCCGGCGGTCACGCTGGCCGCCGACCTGGCGCCGCCGGAGCGCGTCGGCGTCCGCCTGACCATCCGGCGCGGCGGCGCCGTCGCCTTTGACGGTTCGACGACGCTGGGGGCGATGAAGCGCTCGTTTACCGATCTGGCGTCGTGGCTGGGCCGCGAGACGAGCTTCCCCGACGGCGTCGTGCTGCTGACCGGCACGGGCGTCGTGCCGCCGGACGACTTCACGCTGGCGCCGGGCGATGAGATCGCCATCGAGATCGACGGGATCGGGCGGCTGGTCAATCGCGTAGAATAAGAACGGTGACTAACGGTCAGCCGCGACGCGCAGCGGAGCGCTCCACCCCACCCGCTGAGCGTCGCGGCTGACCCCGGGATTTCTTGCGGAAGCATCATGATCAAAGGCATTCCCGTATCGCCGGGCGTGGCCATCGCCAGGGCGTATTGCCTCAACCAGGCGCTGGCCCGACGCGAACCCATCCACCTCACCCCCGAAGCCCTTTCCGCCGAGGTGACGCGCTTCGACGCCGCTTGCGCCGCGGCCGGCCGCGAACTCGACGCCGTCGTCCGCCGCGTCACCCAGCAGGTCGGGGAGGACGAGGCGGCCATTTTCCGCGCCCACCAGCTGCTGCTGCGCGACCCCGCCTTCGTCGGCAAGGTCCGCGCCGCCGTCATGGACAAACGCATCGACGCCGCCGCCGCCGTGCAGCAGACCGTCGATGAATACAAGGCCCTTTTCAGCCACATTACCGATAAATATATTCAGGAAAGAGTCGCCGACCTGCGCGACGTGGGCGCCCGTATCCTGGCCGAGCTGGCGCGGCAGGAGAACCGGCCGCTGCTGGACGTGAGCGAGCCGGTCATCCTGACGGCGCCGGAGATCCTGCCGTCGCAGGCCGTGAACTTCGACCGCAAGCTGGTGGCCGGCATCCTCACCGAGCGCGGCGCCGCCACCGGCCACGCCGCCATCCTGGCCCGATCGCTGAACATCCCCGCGGTGTCCGGGCTGGACGGCCTGACGCGCCAAGTGAAGACCGGCGACCTGATCGCGCTGGACGGCCGCGAGGGCCACGTTTACATCAACCCCGGTCCCGAGGTCGTCGCGGCCTACCGCAAGCTGCAGCGGGAGTACGTTGATTTGGTCGGCCGGCTCGTCGGCGCCTGCGGCCTGCCGGCCGTGTCGAAGGACGGCGTCGCCGTCGATCTGCTGGCCAACGTCAACGGCGTGAACGACGCCGCCATGGCCGTCTCGGTCTGCGCGGCCGGCGTCGGCCTGTACCGCACCGAGTACCTGTTTTTGACGCACCCGTCGGTGCCGGACGAGGAGGAGCAGTTCCAGGCGTACCGCTCCGTCATCGAGTCGGCCCCGAACCGCACGGTGACGATCCGCACCATCGACCTCGGGGCCGACAAGGCGGTGCCCTACTTCGGCCGTGAAGGCGAGACGAACCCGTTCATGGGCTTCCGCAGCATCCGGCTGAGCTACGCCTATCCCGAGTTCTTCCGCACCCAGCTGCGCGAATCCTGCGGGCCGGTCTGGAAGGCAAGGCGGAACTGCTGTTCCCAATGGTCAGCACGCTGGAGGAGGTGCGCGACATCCGCCGCATGGTGGAGGAGACGCGCACGGAATTGCGCCAATCCGGAGTGCCTTTCGCGGAGGACGTGCCGCTGGGCGTGATGATCGAGGTGCCGGCCGCGGCGCTGTGCATCGAGGAGATCGTCCGCGAAGTGGACTTCGTGAGCATCGGGTCGAACGACCTGATTCAGTACCTGATGGCGGCCGACCGCGACAACCCCAAGGTAGCGCACCTGTGCGAGCCGTTCAGCCCGGCGCTGCTGCGGCTCTTGAACCACGTCATCCAGGTTTGCGACGCCCACGGCAAGCCGGCGACGCTGTGCGGCGAAATGGCGGGCCGTGCGCGGTGCGTGCTGCCGCTGTTCGGAATGGGATTGCGGCGGATGAGCATGAGTCCGGCGTTCCTGCCGTCGATCCGCGAGCTGGTGCGCCACACCACCCTGGCCGCGGCGAAGGAGGCGGCCCGGGCCGTCCAGCAAATGGCGACCGTCGGCGAGGTGCGCTCCTATTTGACTGCGAAGGTGCGTGAAATCTGGCCGGACATGCGGCTGCTGGACGTGCGGGAGTGACTTCGGAACGATGAACGATGAATGATGAACGATGAACGATGAATGATGAATCAGGTGTTTGCATCATTCATCGTTCATCGTTCATCGTTTGCTTACCGCACCTGTGCGGTCGGTGCGGTGGGCGCAACGGGCGGCACGGCCGCGACCGGCTGACCCGGGACGGCGACCTGGCCCGGCATGACCACCTGACCGTTGGCCCCATTCGGCTGCATGACGGGCTGCGCCGCGACGGCCGGCTGCGCCGTCCGCTCGCCAGGCCCCACTTCCGGTGGCATCTCCGCGTGGCGGGCAGAGCGGCCGATGCGGCCGACTGCGAGGCCTATGATGAACAGCGTCAGGCCGCTGAAGAAGAAGGAGGCGCACCAGTAAAGCGAGCCGTCGTGTTGCGGGTCCGGCTGCTGGTGGTTGACGACGTAGAAGTAGTAGATCGCCGTGTTGACCATGACCAAGGCGCCGACCACGACGAACGCGATGGCCAGGAAAGCCGCTTTGGACGGCTTGCTCAGGATTGGCGGCATGTGAAACCTCCCTTTGACGCGGGCATTCAGGCGTATGTGGATCCCGCCGCTCTCCACGTCATGAAGAGGGGCGGCGCCGACCCGGCGCTCCATCGGTATGCGGATGACGCCACGCCTTTGCAGCCAAAGAGCAAAGCTCATGCCGCTCCCCTGGCTGACACGATCCGGGGAAACGGGAACATCTTTTGCCCAATTGGCGTTTCGTAATGAGCATTGAGGTTACCTCCGGCGGGCAGGTCATTTCCCGCGACGGCTGCGGAGAAATCAAATGCCGCGATTCCGATCGTCTGATTCGGCGGCGCCCTTCGAGGAAACGATGCAGCCGGCCCATTTCTATGTCGGCCCGGACTTGCTGCTGGAATGGGAACACGTCGTCGCGGAAGAAATCTCCTGGGAGATCTTCCGCGGCCGTCTTCTCGACCCGGCCCACACCCGGCAGCGCCGCGTGTTCGAGGCGTGGAACGTCTACCAAACGGGGCCGGATGGTCGGTCGCCGGAGCCGCTGCTGTCGCTGAAGCATGACGCGGCGGCCGGCCGGCTGTACGTGGTCCGCGGCATCGACAGCTACGTCTGGGAAGGGTATGACTCCGGCGGCGGCGTCTTCCTGAGCCGGGAGCGGCGCAAGTGGGTGCGCGAGCTGGTCGGCGCCGTCGCCGCGGCGGATTTCGCCGACGCCGGCGAACTGCGCGATGAATTGATCTGCTTGCTCTTTCACGCCGTCGTCGGGACCAGCCGCTTGCCGCTGACCTCGACGGAGGCGCCGCTGCCGGCGTTCTCATTCGGCCAGCTCTTGTATTGCCACGGCATCGGCGAATCGGGCGATGGACCCGTGCGCGATGCAGGTTCCCTGGCGAAGCACGTGTTTGCGCCGTCCCTGAATCGGCTGGAGCGGGTCAAGCTGCTGGAAGCGTTCCTTCATGCGACCCCGCTGACAAAAGTCGGCGAGGCGGCCCGACTTTTCGCCGGACGCCCAGCAGCGGAGTTGACGGCTCTCCTGCGTGATCTTTTCAACGCGGCGGCGCTGTCGCCGTACACCGGCATTGGTGGAAAGACGGTCGCTTTCCTCAACGCGCTGGAAGTGCAAGGCTTTCTGCCGACGGCGATGGTCGTGGACTTCCTGGCATGGCTGCTGCGGCAACTGGGCCGGCACCTGACGGCCTACGATCTGGTCGTCTTCCATCACCGCGGGGCGAATTACCCCGACGCTTTGGTGCTGGACGCCGTGTTGAAAACGTACCTGAGCCGGATCGAGCGCGAGCCGGCGCTGTTCCTGGACGGCCACGGTGAAAAGCGGCTGCGCCGTCGCGCTCTGCGTCAGGCGTGGCTGATCCGGCGGCGCTACGAGGGCTGGCCGGTCCCGGACCTGCCCACGTCGCCGGGCGAGAACAACCGCGTCCTGCCGCCGTCGCACCCCCGCGTCCCGGAGGAACAGATCCTCCAGCTGTCGCGCCGCACGCGCCGCCTTTACGCCGACGATCCGCTGCCGATGCACCTGGGGCCGCGCGCGCCGAGGTGCTGCGCCAGAGCGCAATCGATCTGCAACATCCTGATGAATTGCGGGAATTGGGAGCGTCCTTGTTCCTGGATCGGCCGTTCGGCGGCGGCAAGGCGCCGGGGGAACCCGACAGCACGCTGCTGCTGGCCAGCGAAGCGTACAGCCGGTCGATCGCGGAGGAACGGCTGAACGCCCTGGCGCGGGAGCCGGGTCTGCTGCCAGAGATCGAGCGCGACGCCTGCCTGCGTCGGCTGCGGGGCGGCGCGGAGACGCACGGCTTGTCACTGGACGCGGTCGGCGGAGACACACGACCGGGAACGGTGTCGCTGACCGACGCGCGGCGGGCGGCGCCGGACTTCGTGCTGTTGCGGACGACGCCGGGAAGCGTGCGGGCGCTGCTGGAGCAGTATGGTTTCACGGACTTGACGGATAAAATGGAGCTGAATTGGTTGCTCAAGGGCGGTCGCGTGCTGGTGGCGCGCGATGCGGCGGGGGCGGGGGTGCTGGTGTATGACGGAGAGATGCGGCCGCGGCTGGAGCTGATTCCGCAGATGGCGGGCGGCTATGGGAGCCGGGCGGGGCAGGAGTACCCGCGCGAAGGATTGGCCGTGCGGCCGAAGGAGGCGCCATCTGCGGCAGACTATGTCGTGATCTTCGCTAGTTGCTCTGGGCTTAACGGCCAGAACCGTGAGTAAACGAAGTGACCGTTCATTTGGTTCACATACACGTATTCCGTAATGCTGGTTACATGCGTGAACTCCCACCATGACGCCAGGTCGCGCCCTGTTTCGACGACCGCGCCCCTGGGAGCGGGGCCGATTAGCAGGTCCCGCGCCATGGCCAGGGCCTTCGGCGCATCAACCGGGCCGGAGCGCGTGGCGTATTCCAACAACCGGCCCACATATGCGGCCCATTCGCTCACCAGGTGCCGTTGAGTCGCCCCTAAGGGGGGCGAACGCAGCGCCTGCTGAATCGCTTGCATTTCGACCCTCCTTCTGTGCAAAACGGACTCACGGCAGGAATCGCAGAGTATGCCGAAGGCGTAGCCTTGCTTTGGGCATTTGTCGTCCGCAGCCAGCTCAAGGAGGACCCGAAGATACTCTTGACCGTAAAAGATGAGGTCTTCGTCTTGCTCCAGGAACTGGAGACCCTTGTCATAACCCCATTCACGGACCTCTTGCGGTGTTGGATTAACGTTGTTCGTGATGCGATCTGGCATCGTTGCGCCCTCGGTGCTGGTGCGGTTTATGGATGCGGAGCGCCTTGCTTGGCCCGCTGCTGTTCCTCCGCCGAACTCGCCCGCAGGTACAGCGGCTCCAGCGCGAACGGGTCGTCGCGCTCGCCGGCCGCATAACGGGCCAACCCCAGCCGCAGCAGACTCTCCGCTTGCGGATCCCACAAGCCCGCATTCGCCGCCGGCACACCGATCGGCAGCCGCGCCGCCCATCGGTGCAGCCCTGGCCCGCTCACCCAGGCGTCCGCCGCGCGATCGGCCAGCCAGTCGGCGAACGGCCGCACCGCCAGCGCCTCCAGCGGCCGCCAACCGTCCGCCGCGCGCCGAAGGCCTGGACGTACACCTTGTCCTGCTGCGCGTCGGCCAGCACGTCCATCCGCCGCACCGCATCGGGCGCCTGCTCCGCGACGACGGCGAACGTGTCCACCGCGACCAGCGCGCAGCCGACGGCGTAGGCCAGCGTCTTCGCGGACATGATCCCCACGCGAAGTCCGGTATAGCTGCCCGGCCCTCGGCCGACGACGACCCCGTGAAGATCGCGCGCCTTCCATCCCTGCGCGGCCAGCAGCTCCGCCGTCGCCGGCGCCAGGTCCCGTGCATGTCGCCGGGCCTCATCCAGTCGGCGCACTCCGCGCAAGGTCGGCCCCTCCGCCAAGGCCACGAAACCGCCGCGGCCCGAAGTCTCCAGAAGCAGCAGCCTCGGCGCCTCCGCCATCTCTCCTCCCTTCCCCACCTCCGCCGTCCGCCGTCGATTCACCCTACGGGCGCCCACCCGACCCGTCAACCGCCCCACTGGTCTTGTCGCCGCCGCCGGCGCCGTGCTACAAACCGTCGCCGCTCCGACGATACGCCGCGCGTCGTCCTTCCCCACCTGGCCGCCGAAACGGGACTCCGATGAAGAACTTCCTGCGCGCCCTTCGACACACCTGGCCCTACCGGCGCCGATTCATCGTGTCCGTCGTCTGCGCCGCCTTCGCCGCCGTCCTGTGGGGCCTCAACTTCTCGTGCATCTACCCCGTCCTCAAGCTGCTCAACAAGGAGATGACGCCCCATGAGCTGGTGGACGGTCCCATCCGCGACGTGACCGCCGACGTCAATAAGCTCGAACCCCAGGAGCAGAAGCTCCACGACGCGCTCCACGACCTCGACGACAAGCCGTCCAACAACCTCACCGAAAAGGAGCGACGCGACGACACCAGCGAGCTGGCGAGCGTCGAACGCCATCTCGCCGCGGATCGCGCCCTGCTCTGGCGCTACGAGATCGCCCGCAAATACATCTACGCCTTCGCCCCGCCCGACCGCTTCCAGACCCTCGCCTGGCTCATCGGCATCCTTTTCGTCGTCATCGCCGTCAAGTGCTTCTTTGAGTTCGGCCAGGAGTCGCTCGTCGGCAGCGTCGTCAATTTATCGCTGTTCGACCTGCGTAATCGATTTTACCGCAACGTCATTCACCTCGACGTGGACCAGTTCGGCGAACAGGGTTCCAGCGAGCTGACCGCCCGCTTCACCAACGACATGGAATCGCTGGGCGCCGGCATCAAAATGCTGATGGGTAAGGTGGTCGCCGAGCCGCTCCGCGCCCTCGCCTGCATCATCGGCGCCTGCCTCATCAGCTGGCAGTTGACGCTGATGTTCCTCGTCCTCGTGCCGATCGCCGCCTTCATCCTGTCGAAGGTCGGCCGCATCATGAAACGGGCCACGCGGCGCCTGCTGGAGCGGATGTCGAGCATATACAAGATCCTGCAAGAGTCGTTCCAGGGCATCCGCGTCGTCAAGGCGTTCACGATGGAGGCGGCCGAGCGGCGCCGCTTCAAGGCGGCCACGCGCGACTACTATCGCCGGGCCATGATGGTGGTGAACATCGACGCCCTGTCCGACCCGATCATCGAGGTGCTGGCCGTGGCGGCCGTGGCCGTGGCGCTGCTGGCCGGCTCCTACCTGGTGATGTACAAGGAGACGCACCTTTTCGGGATCTCCTGGCTCCGCATCACCGATCAGCCGCTGGACGCCGAGGCGCTCTTGGCCCTGTACATCCTGCTCGGCGCCATTTCCGACCCGGTTCGGAAGCTGTCCAGCGTCTTCACGCGCATCCAATCCGGCTGCGCCGCGGCCGACCGCATCTTCAGCTACATCGACAAGCAGCCGCGCGTCCACGGCAACAGCGAGGGAGGGCGCCTGGAGGTCCCTGCGGCGCCGCCCGAAACCTCCCTCACTCCTTCCCCCCTGCCCCCAGGAGAGAGGGGAAGGGGCGAGGGGGCGAGCGCGCACTACATCGAGTTCCGCGACGTGTGTTTTTCCTATGACCCCGAACAGCCGGTGCTGTCCAACATCCACCTCGCCGTCCACGCCGGCGAGACGATCGCCCTCGTCGGGCCGAACGGTTGCGGCAAATCGACGCTGGTGAGCCTGCTGCCGCGCTTCTACGACCCCAACCACGGCGCCATTCTCATCAACGGCTGCGACCTGCGCACCATCCACACGCGCAGCCTGCGGCGCAAGATCGGCGTCGTGACGCAGGAAGTGATCCTGTTCGACGACACCATCTTCAACAACATCGCCTACGGCGCCCGGCGGCCGACGCAGGAACAGGTCGAGGAGGCGGCTCGCAAAGCGTTCGCTCACGACTTCATCGTGAAGTTCCCTCGGGGCTACCAGACGCGCGTCGGCGAGCTGGGCCGTAGCGTGTCCGGCGGCCAGAAACAGCGGCTGGCCCTGGCGCGGGCCATCTTGCGCAACCCGAGCATCCTGATCCTGGACGAGTTCACCAGCGCCATCGACGTTACCGACGAGGCGCTGATCCATCAGGCGCTGAAGGACTTCAAGGTCGGCCGGACCACGTTTCTCATCACGCATCGTCTGAACACTCTGGAGATCGCCGACCGCATCGTGGTGCTGGACCGGGGCCGCATCGCCGCGGTGGGCGGCCACGCCGAGCTGATGCGCACCTGCCCGCTCTACCAGCGGCTGCAAGACGCACAGACGCAACGCCTGGTGGCGTGAAGGCCGTTTCACCGCCAAGACGCCAAGAGCGCCAAGAGAGGCCCCGGATGCGCCGCCCTGCCTGCCAGTTCTTCATTTGTCTTCTTGGCGTTCTTGGCGCCTTGGCGGTGATCTATTTGCTCTTCTTCCACCGGCTGGCGGATCGCGACCTGTGGAGCAGCCACGAAGCGCGGGCCGGCATGGACGCCACGACGGTGATGGACGACGGCGCCTGGGGCCTGCCGCGGCTGTTCAGCGGCGAGCCGGAGCTGCAGAAGCCGCCACTGTATTACTGGCTCGTCGCGGTCATCGGGATGGCGCGCGGCGGCGTGGACGCCTGGGCTGTGCGGCTGCCGGCGGCGGTCGCGGCGGTGCTGTGCGTCGTCGGCCTGGCTGTGTTCGGCTGGGCGCGCGGTCGAACCATCGCCGGCGTCACGGCGGCGGTGGTGCTGGCGACGGCGCTGCACTTCACCTGGCTGGCCCGCATCGGTCGCATCGACATGCCGCTGACGCTCACGACGGGAACGGCCGTCCTCGGCATCTATCTGGTCGCAACGTGCCAGGACGCTTCTCCGAGTATCTCTCCAGTTCGTCGGCTATGCGGCCATCGCCGCCGGCGTCCTGCTGAAAGGGCCGATCGGCGCCGTGCTGCCGGCCGCTGTCGTGGCAGCGCACCTGCTCGTCGAAGGACGCCTGCCGCCGCCGTGGCGCGTCCGGGCGTGGCTGCGGCTGGTCCACGAACTCGGCCTGTGGTGGGGCGCGCCGCTGGTCGTGGCCGTCGCCCTGCCGTGGTTCGTCTGGGCCGACGCCGCCACCCACGGTGAGCTGTTCCGGGTCTTCATACTCCGTCATAACGTCGAGCGGGGCCTTGGCGGGCCGACGCTGCGCTCGTCGCCGTGGTGGTTCTACCCGCCGCAGTTCGCCGTTGATTTCTTGCCGTGGAGCCTCCTGTTGCCGGTCGCTGTCGTCGTCTGCTGGCGGCGCGGCGACTGGCGCACCGACCCCGAGATGCGCCTTGGCGCGGCCTGGCTCCTGGCGGTGATGCTCGTGCTGTCGTGCGCCAGCTTCAAGCGGGCCGATTATCTGCTGCCGGCCTACCCCGGCGCCGCTCTGCTCCTTGGATCGATTTTCGCCAACGAGGAGCGGCGATGGCGGGAAGCGCGGCCGCGGGTCGTATGGACCGGCCTGTGCCTGCTGCCGTGTCTGCTCGCCCTGGGCATGACGGCGGTGTGGGTGGCGCGGGTGGAGCGCGGCCTGCCGGCGGAGGAAGCGTTCCGCGACTATCGCGTCTTCGCCGCCGAGGTCCGCCGCCGGGCGCCGCAACCCGAAGAGGTGGTGTTCTTCCGCACCGAGGCCCACGCCCTCGCGTTTCACGTGGGCCGACCCCTGGCCGTTCTGGTAGAATGGAAAGACCTGGAAGAGCGCGTGGCGGAATCGGGAGAGCGGTATGTCGTGATGCCGGAAGAGAGCGCGGCCGATGGGCCGCAATCGCTGCCCGGCGTTCGCTTCGAGGAAGTTCTGCGAAACACCGACCTGTCCGGCGGCCGGCACGAACGGCCGCTGGTACTCATGCGTTTGAGGATCAAGAATGAACCAGAAGGCCCAGCCGCGTCGGCGTCCCTCCCTCCTCTTTCATCCTTGATCCTGCAAAGATGCCTGACCTTCCGCAGCTGCCTCCGATCGCTTCCCAACCCTTAGCCGTGGCCCTCCTGGCGCACAACGACGCCGCCCACGTCGAGGAACTGGTTGCGGCCTGGGCAAGCCATCTCGACGGCATGGGACGCGACTACCAACTCCTGCTCGTGGACGACGGCAGCTCCGACGGCACGGCCGGGCGGGCGGACGCCCTGCGCGACAAGTTCCCGCGCCTGGCGGTGCTGCGGCACGACGCGCCGCGGGGCGTCGGCGCCGCCCTGCGCACGGCCCTGAAGGCCGCGAAACAGCCGCTTTTCTTCTACACCTTGTGCGATCCCCGTTACCGCCCGGACAACCTGCCGCGCCTGTTCCAGATGATCGACCCGGTCCACCTCGTGAGCGGCTACCGGGCAGGGCGGCCGACGCCCTTGGCGTGGCGTGTTATGGGGGCGGTCGTCCGCGTGTTCTGTCGCGTGGTGTTCAGTGCCGCCCCGCCGCCGCTGCCGGGCTGGCTCGGCCGCAAGGGCCACGCCGCACGTCTGCTGGCTCGCGTCCTCTTCGGCGTGCGCAACCGCGACGTGCTGTGTCCCTACCGGCTGATGCGCCGCGACATCTTCCGGCGCATGCCGCTCCAGTCCGACGGTTCGTTCGTCCATGTCGAAATCCTGGCCAAGGCCAATTTCCTCGGCTGCGTCATGGCCGAGGACGTGCCGCTGGGCGACCCCGGCCGGCCGGTCAATGCCGAACCGCGCGACGGCCCCGGCGACCATTTTTGGAAGGACTGCCGGCGTTTGCTCGACCGCCCGGACTTCGGCCCGGCCGTCCTGCCGGCCGTCACGGAGGCGACGGCATGAGTCTGCGGTTCACCGTCCTGGCCAGCGGCAGCGCCGGCAACGCCAGTCTCGTGGAGGCCGGCGGCTTCGGCGTGCTGATCGACGCCGGCCTCGGCCCGCGCAGCTGGCCCAGCGCCTGGCCGCCGTCGGCGCCTCGTGGTCGGCCGTCCATGCGGTCCTGCTCACCCACGCCCATTCCGACCACTGGAAGGACCGCACCCTGGCGCACCTGCTGCGCCGGCACATTCCGCTCTATTGCCATCCGGTTACGCATTCAATCTTGCGGGCCTATTCGCCAGCCTTCGAGAAGCTGACGGACGCAGGCTTGGTGCGGCCGTTCGAGCCGTGGCAGGAGTTCACGGCGGCCGGGGCGATAACCTGCCGGCCGCTGCCCCTGCGGCACGATGGCGGCGGCGCCTTCGGCTTCCGTCTGGAGGGCGGCCGCGACCTGTTCGGCCGGGCCGCGGCGCTGGGCTACGTCGCCGACCTCGGTTGCTGGGACGAGGATTTGGCGGCCGGGCTGGCCGACGTGGACGTGCTGGCCGTGGAGTTCAACCACGACGTGGCGATGGAACACGCCAGCGGCCGGTCGTCGCGGCTCATCGACCGCGTGCTGGGCGACGAGGGACACCTGTCCAACGCGCAGGGGGCCGGCCTGCTGCGGGCGGTGCTGGCGCGGTCGGAGCCGGGGCGGCGTGCGGCATTTGGTGCAGCTGCACCTGAGCCGAGAGTGCAACCGGCCGGCCCTGGCCCGCGAAGCGGCGCAGACCGTGCTGGACGAGTTGGCCGCCCGCGTCGAGGTTCACACCGCGCGGCAGGACGAGCCGGGAGGATCGCTGCACATTGGCGCCGGTGCGGCCGTTCGCCGGACGCCGCGCCGGGGCGCCGGCGCGCGTCCCGCGCCGGCCTGCGGCGGCGCATCCGCGATTGCCGGGGTTGGACGATTCGGAAGTGGACGCTATGGCGTCAGATCAAACACCAGATCGCCGAGGTCCAGCGACTCCGCGGGCACCGACGGCACTTCCTTGAGTTGCGTCGAATACTTGGACCCCCGGAAGGCGAAAAAACTGCATCGCGTCCCAAGGACGACGCAGGGCGCTGCGGCAGTGGAATGCCAAGATCAAGAAGTACGCTACCGCGCCGCGGGCCAAGAACGCGGGCGGGGCAGTAGGATTACCGGCCTGTGCGCTGTTTCAGGATGGGGCGGAAGATGGCTGGGTGGGCGAGCATGAAGTCACGGCACTGAGCCGGCATCTTGTCATAGCCGTATTGTCCATAGGTCGTGACGACATCAACCGCGAACCAGGTGCCGCCGCTTCGCTGCCACTGGCCGTTTGCGAAGGTGTCGAGGAAAAACCACTCGATGGCGGCGTCGTCCAGAGTCGGGTCCGTAGGGGCGAACCCTATGTCTGCTGCCACTTTATCGAACATTTCTCGTCGGTTACGGCGATGATGTAGGTTTTGTTGGGATAGACGAGCAGGGAATACGTCCCGTCGGCCTTGGTGCGCGCGACGCCTCGGAAGTACGTGCCCGCGCCGCCGCACCTTCGCCTAGAAGATGACGCCCCCGTCCTTCTTGCAGTCCAGCAGGTGACCTTCCCTGATCGGCGTCATCCGGGGAGCTTGGCCGTCAGGGTTTCGTGCGGCTCGGCGGGGTTCACGTACAGGTCATCGGGCAGGTAGTAATCGAACCGGCCGTAGTACCTGATGGAGACGCTTCCCTCGATGTCCGCCTGGTAACAAGTCCAGATTGGCGAGGCCTTCGCGGTCAGCTTCGCGAGGACGTTTTTCAACATACTGAGGCCGCTGAGGTTGGCGTCGGCAAGCTTGCCCTGCTTCTGCACCGTCCAGGGCAAGAAATCGGCGCCGGCGACCGGCTTATCTGCCGAATCGACCGCCCGAACGGAGACGGAGCGGGCGCCGTTGAGCGTCAAATTCACCCGGGCCAGCAGTTCCCGCGAAATATGGCCACGGCCACTGCGTTATTCTCGAAGTAGTCGAAGCCGACCTTCGGTTTGAGGGCTAGGACCTGGTCCACCTGGGCGTCGCGCGGCAAACGAAGCGAGACCTCGCCGTGAGCGTCGGTTTCCCCTTGAGCAAAAAGCGAGCTGCCCGTAACGCCGACCGCGGCGCCCTCCACCGGCTTCTTCGCGGCGTCAGCAGACCGAACGCCTCTTTCGCTCGCTCTTCAGTTTTTCCTTTTCCTGTCCTGAATGATCGGCATCTAAGCTGGTCCCCTCTCTCGCTGTCCGCGGCCGACGCCGTGACGACCACCGCGTTGCCCACGGCAGCCGTATCCAGAACGAGATGGAACGAGCCGTCGGCGGCGGTACGGCCGGTGATGCTTTCCGGAAAGGGGATATTGAGGGCCACGCCACCCCGGCGTTCGGCTTCCTCCTTCCGCGACCGCCTCTGCTCCTTCGCTTCCGCCTCTCCCGCTTTTCTCTTCGCGTGCTTTTTCGACGGCGGGGTCGGCGGGTGGAGGGCGGGTTGGCGGTCAGCCGCGCGCGGCGGCCACCGGGACGGTAGGGAGCGGCGGGGTTCCGGTTCATAACCCGGCCCGGTCTTCCGTTTCCAGTTCGATCGACAGGCCGGCCGACCGGAAGGCGACGCCGCCTCGGCCAGTCAAAGGTGCGAGCGTAGCGCGGCGTCGCCCGCCTCAACACGTAGTCGTCGCACACCTCTCGCGCGCCGCCAGCCGGCGGTTGGATATGCAGCAGCGGGTGCGGCCACGCGCGGCGCGTGAAGAAGGCCGACGAGCGATCCCGCCGCGCAACGGCTAACTCGTGGTCAACACGTCGCGGAGCTGGCCGTCGTCCAGCGACGATCAACGGCGCAAGAACACGCATGAACGCGCGGCCGTCCCGGAGCGAGCGGCGAGTGAGGCGGCAGATTTCTGACGCCAGCGCGGAACGAACTGCGTCCAGGACGCCCGCCAGACGCCGCGCGTCGGCCGACCAGCGCCGGCACGGCCAACGCGCCATCCACGCCGGTACAGTAAACGCCTCTGCAGACAGACGGCGCCTTCGGCCTCCCCTGTGGTCGTGACTTTCGGCTGGGGAGGCTCAAAGGCGAATGGCGCCGTTGCTTGGCGACTCCCACTGTCCGCTCCGGCACGCAAGCACTCCCCTGCACTTCGGGCACTGAACCCGCTTGCCGCGCAGGTCGTCCCGGACGTGAAGCGATCGGCCGCATTTCGGACAGGGGACGGTGGTTGGCATCGGCTGAGGCCTCTGTGCGGTGATTCGCCGATAATGCCGCGCCATTTTCCGAAACTCAAGGAAATTCCGCCTTGGACAGCGCCCTTCCGCCTCGCACAGCCTGGATCGAATCGACGTGAACGGCAACTACGAACCGAGGGCGGCGAGCCAAACGGCGTGGCGCGGCGCCGCGCCACGCGCCAGCCAACGCGCCGCCCCGGCCGCCAGTCCGATCACCACCGTGATTTGCAGCAAGACGACGGCCGCCCTACAGCGGTAGGCGTTCGTCAAGCGCTTCCCCCGGCTTCGTTGCGATTTTTCATTGACGCCGCCCGCCGGGCGGTGCAAGATGACTCCGGTTCGCCGGCCCATGTCTCCGCGGCCGGCCCTTCACCAGGAGTCTCTCCAATGCAGCGGCATGTGAGGTTCGTCGGCTTGGCGGCTTCGTTCCTGTGTTTCGTGGGCGCGTCGGCATGGGCCGCGCCGGAGGATGGAAAAGTGGCGGCGCGGCTTGAAAGCGCGAATTTCGGAATGACCGAGGATGGGACGCCGGTCACGCTTTATACCCTGACCAACGCCCACGGCCTGAAGGCCAAGATCATGACCTACGGCGGCATCCTCACCGAGCTGGACGTGCCCGACCGCGACGGCAAGATGGGCGACGTCGTGCTGGGCTTCGACGACCTCAAGGGCTACCTGGCCGGCCATCCCTACTTCGGCGCCCTCGTCGGCCGCGTCGCCAACCGTGTCGCCAAGGGCCGCTTCACGCTCGACGGCAAAGAGTACAAGCTGGCGGTCAACAACGGCCCGAACTCCCTGCACGGAGGACTAAAGGGATTCGACAAGGTGGTTTGGAAAGCGGAGCCGAACACGTCGCCGGATGGAGCGGCGCTGAAGCTCACCTACGTCAGCAAGGACGGCGAGGAAGGCTACCCCGGCGCCCTGTCGGTCACGGTCGTCTACACGCTCACCAACGACGACGCGCTGAAGATCGAGTACACGGCGACGACCGACAAGGCGACGCCCGTGAACCTGACGAACCACAGCTATTTCAACCTGGCCGAACCGGCTTCGGGCGACATTCTTGGCCACGAAATCATGATCGCCGCCGACAAGTACACGCCGGTGGACGACACGATGATCCCGACGGGCGAGATCAAGCCGGTCAAGGGCACGCCCTACGGCCTGACGAAGCCGACCAAAATCGGGGCGCACATCGACGAGCTGAAGGGCAACCCGGCGACGAAAGACCCCGGCGGCTACGACATCAACTACGTCCTGCGCGGCGGCGGCAAGGAGCCGGCCCTGGCGGCGCGGGTGACGGAGCCGAAAACGGGCCGAATCATGGAGGTCTGGACGACGGAGCCGGGGTTGCAGTTCTACACCGGCAACTTCCTGGACGGCACGAACAAGGGCAAGGGCGGCGTCGTCTACAAGCAGCACCAGGCTTTCTGCCTGGAGGCCGACCACTTCCCCGATTCGGTCAACCACGCGGATTTCCCGTCCACCATCCTCGAACCGGGCAAGACCTATACGCAGACGACGATTTACAAGTTCTCGGCGAAGTAGGGGCCGGCGGACGGCGACTCACGGCTTTCCGTTCCCCATCGGGTCGATTCGTTGCAGGGCCGCCGCCGCCGCTTCCCGGACGCGCCGATCCTTGTCGGTTCGCGCGTCGCGGAGGATCGGGGCGGCGGCCTTCGCGTCCGGGCCGATCGCACCCAGGGCAAGCACGGCCGCTTCCCGGATCGGCGACCCGTCATTTCTCACCACGTCGATGAGGGCCGGCACGGCGTCCCTGGCCGCCGGGCCGACCTGTCCAAGAGCGTCCGCCGCGGCGCGGCCGACATCCTTATCCGGGTCTTTCAAGGCGCTGACCAGCGCCGGCACGGCGTCGGCCGCCGCGTCGCCGAAACGCCCCAGCGACCGGGCGGCCTGCACGCGCACTTTCCCCTCCGTATCGCGGAGGGAAGCGGTCAGGGGCCCAACCGCCTCTTTCCCTGGCGGTGCGATGGCGCCGAGCGCCGCGGCGGCGCCGAAACGCACCTCGACATCGTCGTCCTTGAGCCGGTCGATCAGCGGCGCGACCGCTTCACGGGCGGCCGATCCGACGAGGGCGAGAGCCAATGGGGCCGCTTCCCGCACGTCGCGCTGGTTGTCCTGGAGCATCCGCACCAGGACCGGCACGGCGCCCTTGCCGATGCCGCCGAGCGCCATGACGGCCGGGCCGTGGAGGTTGGCGTCCGGGCCGATGGCGATGGCGGCCAGCGGTTCGACGGCATCCCCGGCGGCAGGTCCGATGCCGCCCAGCGCGTCGGCCGCCGTCTGGCGCACGTCGGGGTCGGGGTCGTTTTTCAGGGCGGCGATGAGCGGGCCGACCGCCTCACGCGCGTCCGGTCCCATGTGCAAGAGGGCGGCGGCGGCGCCGCGCCGCACGGCCGGGTCCGTGTGCTTGAGGGCGGCGGTGAGCGGGCCGACGGCGTCCTTGCCGAAAGCGGCGAGCGCCTCGGCGGCGGAGTCGTGGACGGACTCGTCCGTGTCGCCGAGGGCGGCGACCAGCGCCCCGAGAGCGGGTTTCGCGGCCGGACCCATCTTGGCCAACGCTTCGGCGGCCTCCTGCCGGGCCGTGGCGCTGCGATCCGTCAGCTGCTCCACCCAGGCGGACAGCGGCTTGCCCTGGTAGACGGGTTCCTTCTTATCGGCCGCCGCACTCGGCGCCGGCTGGGCTGCGAGGGACAACACGAGGGCGAGGGTTCCCAACCGTGGCATGACGATCCTCCCGGCGCCGAACATGAGGTTCACCAAGAACACGCGAAGCAGATCATCCCCGCCGTTGAGAATAAACCGCCGAGACAAGCCCGGCGCCTCGCCTTTACGAAAACCTTCTCCTATTGCGTTGAGCGTTCGGAAGAAATGCGGACAGCCCGGCGAGCCGCAGCGCCAAGCAAGCGCCAAGCAAGCAAACTCCTCACCCCGTTCCGCGGCGATACCGCTGCCAGGAACGGGGTGAGAAGCCGTGGCGCGAGGCCTCAATGGAGGTTGGCGCTCCCACGAGTGGGATGGAAGTCGCGCTAGCGCGGATGCCCTGACGCCCCGGGATGGTGACCTCAACCCGGTACTTGGGCCCGAGGTCCAGCGCGCCACGGGAATGCCTATCCTATCGGTGCGGGGCCGCGGGTCGAGGTGGCCGCTCGTGCCTTGGCGCTTCGTGCCCGAAAGCAAGCTTGGTCCCGGGAGTCTGCGACGACCGCATTGGCGACACGCCGCGGCGTGTTCCCGTTGGAGAGACTGCCTCCGTTACGCACTCCCGCGCCCGCGGCCCCTTCGCCCGTTGACCACCCGCACCCTCATCCCGAGGTCGCCATGACGCCACGCTTTCGCCAAGACGGTCGTATCGTCGCCTCCCCTGAGCCGCTGCGGGTCACCAACCCGCACGCCGCCGGCATCGACGTCCATGCGGCGCGCCACTACGTCGCCGTGCCGCCCACGGCGGTGGCCGCCGACCCCGCCGACCCGGCTGCCCACCTGCCGCCCCACGTCCGCGCCTTCGGCGCCTGCACCGCCGACCTGGAGGCACTCGCCGATTGGCTCCAGGCCTGCGACGTCACCACGGTGGCGATGGAATCGACCGGCGTCTACTGGGTGCCGCTGTTCGAACTGTTGGAGCGGCGCGGCTTTGCGGTCTATCTGGTCGATCCGCGGCAGACGCGGCACGCGCCCGGCCGGCCCAAGAGCGACGTGCTGGATTGCCAATGGATTCAACGGCTGCACAGCTACGGGCTGTTGAGCGCGTCGTTCCGGCCGGAGGATCAGGTGGTGGTCCTGCGCGGTTACCTGCGGCAACGGCAGATGCTGATCGGCTACGCCGGCCAGCACGTCCAGCACGTGCAAAAGGCGTTGGAGGAGATGAACGTCAAGTTGACCGAGGCGGTCAGCGACGTGGTCGGCGTGACGGGCCTGGCCATCCTCCAGGCGATCCTGCGCGGCGAACGCGATCCTCGGGAGTTGGCGAAGTTGCGTCACGAGCGGTGCCGGCGGACGGAGGCGGAATTGGCGCGGGCCTTGCAGGGCAATTGGCGCGAGGAACACTTGTTCGCGCTGCGTCAGGCGTTGGCGTTGTACGAGTGCTACCACGCGCGGCTGCACGAGTGCGACGCGCAGGTCGAAGCCTACCTGGGGACCTTCACGGACAAGAGCGGCGGCCGGCCCCTGCCGCCCAAGCCTCGCAAGCGGGGCCGGGCGGCGAACGAAGCCCGTTTCGACGTGCGCGGTTCGCTGTTCCGGCTGGCGGGGGTGGACCTGACGGCGATCGAGGGCATCGACGCGGCGACGGCCTTGGTGGTCCTGAGCGAGTTGGGCACGGACCTGAGCAAGTTCCCGACGGTCAAGCGGTTCGTCAGTTGGCTGGGGCTCTGTCCGCAGCACCAGGGTTCGGCGGGGAAGATCAGGAGCCGGCGGGTGCGTCGGGGCTCCAACCGTGCGGCGCGGGCGTTTCGCCTGGCGGCGCAGGGCTGCCACCACGCCAAGAACGCGTTGGGGGCGTTCTACCGGCGGATTGCGGCGCGGGCCGGGGGCGGCAAGGCGGTGGTGGCGACGGCGCGGAAGATCGCGGAGCGGGTGTACCGCCTCTTGAAGTACGGCGAGGCATACGTGCGTCAGGAGCAGGGGGCCTGTGAGGAGGCGTATCGGTTACGCCAGGTGAAGGGCCTGGCGCGGAAGGCGGCGGAGTTGGGCTATCGTCTGGAGCCGGCGGCGCCGTGAGCGCGTCCCAACGCGACCGCGGCCCGACGGTAGGCGTGCCAGCAGTCCCAACGACGATGCGGGCAGATCTCGGAAAGCGGCGCGGGGAGGGGGTTGGTACGCGCACCGACCGTGTATAATGTTCTTTACGTCTGTGTTACGTCCGCAATTCTCGAAGAGAGTTCCTGGAGAGGGCGAGCGGCAGCAGGAATGATACCCGTAGCCGCATTCGCCAGAATGCGGGCCGACAGCCATTCACCCGCATTCTGGCGAATGCGGCTACGGGTAAGGTATTTCCCGCCCCTCGCCTTGGCGCTGCGGGCTCGCCCGGCCCCCGGGGGTCCGCCCTCCATTCCTTCCGAACGCGCTTATTTGTCCGTCGGCGGCTTGGCCTCGATCAGCTTCAGCGCCTGCGTCGCGGCCTCCGCCACGGCCGCATCCTCGTCCTTGGATGCGGCCTTGAGCGCGTCCGTCGCCCCCTTGGCGTCTGGACCGATGAAGCCGAGGGCCTCCGCCGCGGCGCGGCGCACGTCCGCGCACTTGTCCTTCAGCAGGCTTGCCAGGGCGGCGGTCGCCTCCTTGGCGTTCGCACCGATCTGGCCGAGGGCGCCGGCCGCAATCACGCGCACGTCGGCGTCCGCGTCCTTGAGGGCCGTCGTCAGGGCCGGTACGGCGTCCGCGCCGATGGACCCCAGGGCGAAGGCGGCCCCTTGCCGCAGGTTCAGTTCCTTGTCCCGCAGCAGCTCCGCCAGCGCGGGGATCGCGGCCTTGGCGTCGGGGCCGATCTGGCCCAGGCCGTTGACGGCGGCCTCGCGGACCTCCGCGTCCTTGTCCTTCAAGGCGGCGACCAGCGGCTCGACGGCGTCCGCCCCGAACCGGCTCAGGGCCGGCGCGACGGCCTTGCGCACCTGCGGGTCGTCGTCCTTCAGGCCGGCCTTCAGCGCGGCCAGCCCCTCCTTCCCCATGCCGGCCAGCGCGTAGGGGACCGCGGAACGCACGCCCTCGTCCATGTCCTTCAGGGCCGCCTTCAGCACGGGCAGCGCTGCCTTCGCCTCCTCGCCGATCGACCCCAGGGCGTACACGGCCGCGCCCCGTATCGGAGATTGCTGATCCTTCAACGCCGCGATAAGCGGCTCGACCGCGGCCTTGGCGTCGGGGCCGATCGCGCCGAGCGCGTTGGCGGCGGCGCCGGCGACGTTCGCGTCCTTGTCCTTGAGCAGCGCCATCAGCGGTTCGACCGCCCCCTTGCCGTCCGCGCCGAAGCGGCCCAGGGCGCCCGCCGCCCCCGCCCGGACTTGCGGCTCCGAATCCTTCAGCGCCTTGATGAGCGGCGCCAGCGCCT
This sequence comes from uncultured Planctomycetaceae bacterium, assembly GCA_963823075.1. GTDB lineage: Bacteria > Planctomycetota > Planctomycetia > Gemmatales > Gemmataceae > UBA4732. The sequence continues at coordinate 331,373 of CAWGKE010000002.1, read as the reverse complement.
CCTTGGCGTCGGGCGCGTGCTCCGCCAGGGCGTCGGCGGCCGACGCCCGGACGCCGGCGTCCTTGTCGTCCAGCGCCCCGATCAGCGGCTTGACCGCCTCCTTGACGTCCGCTCCCAGTCCGCCCAGCGCCTGCGCGGACGCGGCGCGGACGCCGGCCTCGGGGTCCTTGAGGCCCGCGATCACCGCTCCCGCCGCGTCTTTGGCGTCGCCGCCGAAGCGGCCCAGCGCCCCGACGGCGGCGGCACGGACATTGGCGTCGTCGTCTTTCGCCAGGCCGATCAGCGGCTTGACGGCCTCCTTGGCGTCCGGGCCGTAGGTACCCAGCGCGCCGGCGGCGGCGGATCGCACCTCCGCCTCCTTGTCCTTCAGCGCGTTAATCAGGGGCGGGACCACCTCCTTCGCGGCGTCGGTCAGGTAGCCCAGATTGGCGGCGGCCGTGGAGCGGATGGCCGCGTCCTTGTCTTTCAGCAGCCCGAGCAGCGCCGGCACGGCGTCCACACCGTGGCTGGCCAGGGCGCCGGCCGCGGCCTGGCGCACGTCGGCGTCGGCGTCCTTGACGGCCGTGGCAAGTGCGGGAATCACCGACTTGACATTGGGACCAAGCCGGCCCAGCGCCTCGGCGGCGGCGCGGCGAACGGGCGCTTCCTTGTCATCCTTGATCGCGGCCACGAGAGCGCCGGCGGCGTCGCGGGCGTTTTCCCCCATCTCGCCCAGGGCGAAGGCGGCCATCTCGCGCACGTCGGGACTTTTGTCTTTAAGGGCCTCCTTGAGCGGCGCCACGGCGTCCGGCCCGATGGCCGTCAGCGCGGAGGCGGCCGAGAAGCGGACGCCGCCGTCGGGGTCGCCCAGAAGAGCGAGCAGCGGCTTGAGCGCCGACTTGGCGTTCGGACCCAGTTGCGCGATCGCCTGGGCGGCCTCGCTCCGCTTGTCGGCCTCCTTGTCCTTGAGCTGGGCCGCCCAGGCGCTCAGCGGCTTGCCGCTGACCATTGGGTCGTCGTCCGGGGCGCCGCGGCCGATCGCCGCCGCCAGCGCCAGCACTACCAACCCTGCCATCGCCAGGCGTTGCATAATCGCCTCCTCCACGGAGTCCACAAGGACGCGCAAGACGAACCCCGGCGCACCGTGCGCCGGCGGCCCTCCTCCCACGGCGCACGTCATTCTGCCCGGCGGCGCGGGCCGTCGCAAGGAATTAGCGGGGAAAAGAGGAAGAAAAGGAAAGGTCAGACCGGCTCGCGGCCGAAGGCTGGCGCCGCACGACGGGGGTGGGGGTCGTCCCCGGCGGAGGTGGGGAGCCGGCCTGTCGGCCGTCGGCTCCGGGCCGGGGTGCGGCGCCAGCCTGGTTGCTCCGCCGGGGTTGTCGGCGGAGACGCCCACCGGCGAGGGGAGCCGGCAGGCGACAGAGCCATACATCGGTTGACGACCTCATGAGGGATGAGGAAAACGTCCGCCGCCGCCCGGCTGCTTCGTACAATACCCGCCCAAGCAACCCCCACCGCCGGGAGCGACGCCGCCGATGAACCCGATCCCCCTTCGCTTCCACGCCCCGACCGCCGCGGTCGCGCTGGCCGCCCTCGCCGTCGTGCTGTTTCCCTCTCTCTCGGCCGCCGACGATTCGCCGGGGCTGCGCTATTACTACCCCATTCCTGCCGCGAAGGAACCGCAGACGGTCCAGGCGGACGTGTGCGTTTACGGCGGCACGCCGGGCGGCGTCGCGGCCGCGGTCCAGGCCGCCCGCATGGGAAAAAAGACGGTGCTGGTCGTTTTTCGCCGGCACGTCGGCGGCATGACCTCCGGCGGCCTCACCGCCACCGACGTGGGCAACGTGGACTCGATCGGCGGCTTTGCGGCGGAGTTCTACCGCCGCGTCGGCAAACAGCGCGGCTTCCGGCCGTCCGAGGCGGAGCAGACGTTCCGCGACCTGCTCAAGGAAGCCGGCGTGCCGGTCTATTTCGAGCGGCGGCTGCAGGACGTGACGAAGGACGGCGCCCGCATCACCGTGATGCACGCCGAGAACGGCGATGCGTTCCAGGCAGCGGTGTTCGTGGATGCGACCTATGAGGGCGATTTGTTGGCGGCGGCCGGAGTCTCCTTCACCGTCGGCCGCGAGGGCAACGCCAAGTACGGCGAGACGCACAACGGCGTCTCCTTCGGCCCCGGCCACACGTTCAGCGTCAAGGTCGATCCGTATAAGGAGGAAGGGAAGAGGGAGAGCGGGCTGCTGTGGGGGATCTCGCCGGCGCCGCCGGCCGCCGTGGGCCAGGGCGACAAGAAAGTCCAGGCGTACAACTTCCGCATGTGGCTGACCGACGCGGCGGATCGGCTGCCGTTCCCGAAACCGGCCGGCTACGACCGCGACCGCTGCGCCCTGCTGCTGCGTTATCTCAACAAGCAGCCGAAACCCGTCATGCCGTTCCAGCTCGACCGCGGCGACTGCAACAACAACGGCGGCTTTTCCACGGACTTCATCGGCGGCGCCGACGCCTGGCCGGAAGCCGACTACGCCACGCGCGAAAAGATCTTTCAGGACCACGTCAACTATCAGCAGGGTCTGATGTGGTTCATGGCGAACGACCCGGATGTGCCGGAGGAGCTGCGAACGAAAGTGCGGGCGTTCGGCCTGCCGAGGGACGAGTTCCCCGAAACCGGCGGCTGGCCGCACGAGCTGTACGTCCGCGAGGGCCGGCGGATGGTCTCGGCCTACGTGATGACGGAAAAGAACTGCACCGGCGATGAGGTCGCGCGGGATTCCGTCGGCCTCGCCAGCTACGGCATGGACTCGCACAATTGCGAGCGCGTCGTCGTGGACGGGGCGGTGCGCAACGAGGGCGACGTGCAGGTCCGCACGCCGCGGCCGTACCCGGTGAGCTACCGCAGCCTGGTCCCGAAGGAGGACGAATGCAGCAACCTGCTCGTGCCGGTTTGCGTGTCGGCGTCGCACATCGGCTACGGCTCGATCCGCATGGAGCCGGTGTACATGATCCTCGGCCAGTCGGCGGGGACGGCGGCGGCGCTGGCCATCGACGGCAAAACGAGCGTGCAGAAGGTGGACTACGCCAAGCTCCGCGAGCGGCTGTTGGCCGATAAACAGATCCTGAAATGGGAGGCGCCGCCCCCCACCCTAACCCTCCCCCACCCGCGGGGGGAGGGAAGGGAGGGGGGGCCGAGCAGCCCCCGCCCGGCGTCGAGGTGGACGACGCGAAGGCGGAAATCGCCGGCGACTGGAAGCAGAGCAGCGCGATTCCACCCTTCGCCGGCGACGGCTATCTGCACGACGGCGACACCGACAAGGGCAAGAAAAGCGTCAAGTTCACGCCGGACCTGCCGGCCGAGGGGACGTACGACGTGTACCTGCTCTGGTCGGCCAATCCGAATCGGGCGACGAACGTGCCGGTGGAGATCGTCCACGCCGACGGTACGGCGAAGGTGGTCGTCAACCAGCGCGACAAGGGGGGATGGGTGAAGGTTTTCACGGGCCAGTTCAAGGCGGGCCGCGACGGCAGCGTCACGATCCGCACCGACGGCACGGACGGTTACGTCATCGCGAACGCCGTGCGCTGGGTGAAGACGGCGAAGTGACCGCCTTGCCTCCCACCGCCCTTCCATGCTAACGTAAGCCCTGCACCGAGGATGCGGCTGGGACGCCGCGCCCGCTGAAACGCCGCCGACCGGGGCCTTACGATGAGAACCCGCCGCCGTCGCCCCACGCCGCCGACCGACGCCAACGAGTTGCTCGCCGCGCTGCGCTCCGCCCGTCTTCTCTTCCCAAAACAGCTTCGCCGACTCGCTATTGAATGGTCGGAGTCGCGGCCCGATGAGCCGGACGATCCCGTCGAGGGGACGCGCCTGCGGCGCGCGAGCTGGCGTTGGCCGGCCTGCTGACCGAATGGCAGGTCGAACAGGTGCTGGCCGGCGAGGCGCGGCGGCTGCGCCTGGGCCAGTACCGGCTGCTGGACTGGATCGGGGCCGGCGGGATGGGCAGCGTCTACAAGGCCGAACATCGGCTCATGAAGCGGATGGCGGCGCTCAAGGTGCTGGGCGGCGCCGTCGGACCGGGGCCGCATTCGCCGGCGCCGGCCGCCGGCGCCTTCCGGCGCGAGGTCGAGGCGGCGGCCCGCCTGTCGCACCCCCACATCGTCGCCGCCTACGACGCCATCCGCGCCCGCGGCGCCCTCGTCCTGGTGATGGAATACGTCGAAGGGATTGACCTTGGCCGGCTGGTCGCGCAGGTGGGGCCGCTGCCGGCGCCGCTGGCCTGTGAGGCCGTCCGCCAGACGGCACTGGCGCTCCAATACGCTCACGAAAACGGCCTGCTCCACTGCGACGTCAAGCCGGCGAACCTGCTGCTCGCCCACCCGCCGCGCGTGCACTGGGACTCCGAAGTCTTGACCGACCTGTCCGACGGCCGGCCGGTGACGGTGAAGCTGCTCGACATGGGCCTGGCCCGCCGGATGGATGGCATCGGAGCGGACGCGAAGGACGATCTGGACGGCACGCCGGATTACATGGCGCCGGAGCGCGGCGGCAAAGAGCCGATCGACGGCCGCAGCGACCTCTACAGTCTCGGCTGCACCTTCTACCATCTGCTGACGGGGCAACCGCCGTTCCCCGGAGGCGACGGTTCGGCCAAGCTGCTGCGGCACCGGATCGATTCGGCGCGGCCGGTGCGCGAATTGCGGCCGGACGTGCCGGCGGGCGTCGCCGCCGTGGTCGAGCGGCTGACGGCCCGTGCCGTGGCGGATCGCTTCGCCACGGCGGCCGAAGCTGCGGCGGCGCTGGAGGCCTGCCTCGCCCCGACGGCGCCGGCTGCGGAGGCGCTTCACGATTCGGCGCCGGTCCCGGAGGCGCCGGCGCCCTCTCGTCCGTGGCCGAGGCGCTGGCGCACCCGCCTGATGCTCGCGGTCATCCTCGGCGGCGCGTTTCTCGGCGTGGTCGCGCGGTGGTGGCTGACGCCGCACGCGGCGACGCCCGCGCCTTCACCGGCGGCGGCGGCGCTCCCCTTTGTCGTGGAAGGCCGGCCGGGCGGTTTCGCCACGCTGGCGGAGGCCGTCGCGGCGGCGGACGACGGCGCCGTCGTTGTGGTCCATGGCCCTGGCGTCTATCCGACGCCGCCGCTGGCCTGGCGCGGCCGGTCGCTGACGCTGCGGGCGGCGCCCGGTGGTCGGCCCTGCCTGGAGATGGCCGCGTCCACCACCGACCCTTGGCAGGCGCTGCTCACTACCGACCGCGATCTGACGTTGGAGGGGCTGGACCTGCGTGCGCCGCCCGGAGCGGGCCACGGGGCGGTCGGCCGGCTGATCTGCTGCGAACGAGCCGCCCTCCTCCTGACGGACTGCCGCCTCTCGGCCCCCGGCGGGGCGGGCGTCGTCTATCGGAACGGGGGCGAGTTGACGCTGCGGGACTGTCGCGTCGAGTCCGGCGGCACGGCCGTTTCGGTGGAAGTGGGCGAGCAGAAGATTTGCAAGGTCCGCATCATCCACACGACGCTCGAAGTGCGCGACCCGTCCGGCGCCGCTTTGGCGCTGTGGGCGCCGGAAGTGCGAAAGCCGGCGGCGGTTGACGTGGAGCTGACGGGCGACGCGATCACGGCGGCCCGCGCGACGGCGTTGACCGCCCTGCCCGCCGGCGTTCGCATCACGGCGAACGGCGACGATTTCTCCTTCCGCGACGCCTTGCTGAGCTGCGCCGGCTACGCTGGCCGCGACGGCTGGAGACGGGCGACGACATGGGACGGCCGCGACAACCGCTATCACAGCTCCGGCGTGTGGCTGAACATCGACGGGGCCGCCGCGGACCTGCGCGATCTGGCGGCGTGGCGGGAGCTATGGCCGGGCGGCGAGGTTGGCTCGCAGGAGCAAGCAGCCGACCTGCCGCCGCTCGGGCGGTATAATGGTGACACCGGCGCCGCCCAACCGCCGGAACGGAGAGCCGAACCATGACCATCGCCGTCGCCGATTATTTCCCGCTGCAATATACGCTGGACCAGGCGGAGTCGGTGCGCCGCTTCTTGGACGGCCGGCCGCCCGAACGGCTCGCCCCGACGCTCGACGCCGTGATCCGGGCCGCCATCCAGGTAGGGGAGCAATTGCCCGATGCGTGGAGACGGACGTGCCAGATCCTAGCGGCTGAAGGCGAGGGCTGGATGACGCTGGAACAATACGAGGAGGAGCGCAACGCGATCCGCCAACTGTTCCTTACGGTGCGCGAGGCGATGGATGGCGCCCGGTGCGCCGCCGACAAGCACCTGGCCGCGACCGGACATGCGCCCGCCGACCTACCTCGTCTCCTGACCCTCACCGACGAAGTTCGCCGGCTGGAAAGGGAGGCGTTGGCTGACGGGCCGTCCTTCGCCGAATCGCCGCGGAATTCAACTTGACCGAAGAAGCTTTCGTCCGAAGAATCCTCGACGGAAACCCTCACTGCCAGCGTCGGGCGAGCGGCGGTTCACTCGCCCGTCCTACTGTTTCCCCGGCGGCGCTCCCACGGCCAGTTCCAGCGTCACCGGCGCCCCCTCGCGCAGCACATCCACCGAGATCTTGTCGCCCGGCTTCAGCGCCTGAAGCGCCCTCCGTAGATCATCCGTCGTCGCCGGCATGGTCGCGCCCAGCTTCGCCAGTCGATCGCCGACCTTCACGCCAGCCGCCGCGGCCGGGCCGCCGGGCGCGACCGTCTTGACCACGAATTCGCCGTCCACGGTCAGCCCCAGGTACGGCGTCGCGGCCAGCGCGGTCGTGAGACGTTTGACCTCTTCCGACGCTTTCTTACCCTCCGGTGTGTCGGCGTGCGCCGCCGCCAGCGCGTCCCACGCCCGCAGCGCCCGCGCGGGTCGCCGACACGCTCCGCCAGCCGGGCTTCGGCCGTCAGGGTCCGCCGCTCTTCCGCGTCTCTCTCGTCCTCCCACTGCTTCCGCCGGATCGGGTCGGCGCAGGTCCCGCAGCAGTGTACGGGCCGCGTCGGCCGGCTGCGTGCGGCCCCAGCGGGCATCGACGCCTTCCAGCAGCGTCGCCGCCCGATAGGCGCCGTCCGGCCGCATAAGTTCGGCCTTGGCCGCGTCCACGGTCAGCGCGGCCTGCTGCAAATTCGTGTACGCCTCGTCCGGCGCTGCCAGCCCCGGACGCGTCCGCGCCTCCGCGCGCCGACGGTCCCGGTCGGCCGCCAGCCAGCCGTACAGGTCCGCCACAGTTGCGGCAGGCGGCCCGTCCGGGGCCGATTCAACATCCGTCCACGCCTTGCGCCGAACCCCCAGGTCGTCGAAATACGGCCCCAGCGGGTGATCTTTTCCCGGCGCGACCAGCGCGACGGACAGCCGGTCGCGCGCCCGCCAACGCAGATATTCCAGATCGTTAAGCGGCGTCCCTTCTCCGGCCGCGACCACGCCGCCGAAAAACTCCGGCAGCGCGAAGGCGACGGCGCAGGCCGGCCGGGCGGCGCCGCCGAAGCCGGTCAGGTAGGTCTGGTCGGGATCGACGTGACAGCGGCGCCGCACGTCGTCCAGAGCATCCAGGAGAATACGGACCCGCTGGCCGGGGGCGACGTTGTTGCCGGCGCCGTATGGGCGCAGAAGATCACGCTCTGGTCCTCGCACGTTTTCTTCCAGGAGGGCCAGCCGAGCGGTTCGTCGCCCGGCGATGCGCACAGAACCAGCGGCCACGCCTTCGAGGGGTCGTAGGTCGGCGGAACATAAAGCTGGTATTTCTGCCGCGTCGAATCGTAGGAGTCCAGCAATTTGACCGCATCCGGGCCGAAAGTCGCAGCGGCGAACGTCCAGTCGAGCCGAGTGGCCTGCTTGACCGGAACCTCTTCCTGAAATCCCGTGTCGGATGCGGCCGGCTTATCTGGCCCCGCTCCGACCACCCAGCCGATAACACTCATGACCAGGGTCGCGCCGCGGCATGTCATTTGCCCCGCCTTCCTGAATTGCCCGAATCACCCATTTTGCGGGGTTTCCCCAGTGGCGTTTTGGAACCCCGTTTGCGATGATAGCATGGGTGGAAGGGGAGGGGTAGAGAGCCGACTGGCCGCGAGGCCGGACGACGACTTGCCCGCAGGCCGGCGGAGCGTTGGCATGGAGCCGCTGCGCGAATTCCTGAACGCCGTCCGACACCAAGACACGGCGCGCGGCCATTTGCTCGGGCTGCTGCACATCCTGATCGGCCGCCGCATCACCCGCACGGATGGGACGTTGGTTTCCGGCGGCATGACCTGGCGCGAGCTGGCGGCGGTGCTCAAACAATTGCGTTGGGACCGAGAGGCAGTCCACGAACTGAATCTCGATCCCAGCGACCTGCCGCCGCGCGACCGGGAGCGCTTCTGGTACACGGCCGTCGCTAAGGCCGGGGTGGCGTCCGCCGCGGCCAAGGCGGCGGGCGACCGTCTTGTCGGACCTCTCAAGGCGCTGGGTTACATCGTCGGCCCGGCGCCCGGCGCGGGCGCCACCCCATCCGGCTCGTGAAGGCGTATATACTCCGCATGGCCCGGACTGAGACGTTTTCCCGGCAGCTGCTTGGACTATAACAGCTGGATCGACGTAACGATCCAACCGGTTTGCCCGGGAGAGCCCGGATGGCATGGCGTCGTGTGCAACGGACGGCTGCGGAACGGGAAGGGGTGAATGCCGAGCGGGAGTCTCACCCGCAGGCCCCCGTCCGCCGCAAGATGCAGGTCCTGTGGTTGCTCCATTGTGGTCTCACCCGGGCGAAGGCGGCGACCGTCGCCTGCCTCGGTCGAGCCACGGTTCAACGCTATGTCGCCGCCTATCGGGACGGCGGCCTGGACGGACTGCGCCAAGGGGACGTGACCGGCCCCGTCAGCGACCTGGCCTCCTTTACGGACGCCATTCGGGATTCGCTCACCGCCGCCCCGGTTCGGACGACCGCCGAGGCGTGCGACCGGATCGAGCAGTTGACTGGGCTACGGCGACCGCCGACTCAGGTCCGCACGTTTCTGAAGGGGTTGGGATTCCCGTGGCGTCGCATCCGGGCGTTGCCGATCCCGCCCAAAAAAACTTGGCCGAGCACGTCCGGGAGCAACGGGAGTTCCTGGACGGCCAACGGAAGCCCCGATTGGACGCGGCGCGGGCCGGCCGGGAACACGTGTTCTTCGTGGACGCCGCCCACTTCGTGTTCGGTACGTTCCTGTGTTGCCTGGGGTCGATCGCGCGGGTGTTCGTGCGGGCGGCGTCCGGACGCCAGCGTTTCAACGTGCTGGGGGCCTGGAACGCCGTCACCCGGGAACTGGCAGCGATCACCAACACGACGGTGGTGAACAGCGAAACGATGTGCGACTTGCTGCGGGCCATCGCGGCCCGGGGACTGATCGGGCCTGTCACCCTGGTCCTGGACAACGCCCGGTATCAACGCAATGCACTGGCGCCAGGCTTGGCGAAGGAGTTGCGGATCGCCCTGTTGTTCTTGCCGTCGTACTCGCCGAACCTGAACCTGATCGAGCGGCTCTGGCGGTTCATGAAACGCAAGGCGGCGTACGGGCGCTATCACCCGACGTTCGCCGACTTCCGAGCCGCCATTGAAGATGTCCTTGGTGGGATATCTACGACGCACGCGGGCAAGCTGGCCACCCTCATGACACGCAACTTCCAGGAGTTTGAAGATGTCTCACTCCTGGCCGCGTGAAGTATATACGGTTCGGACGGTATTTCGGCTTGGGGACCGGTTTGCTGCGTTCCTTCGCTGCTTTGAGCCATGCAGCCTTGGCGATCTGAAGTTCGCGCACCGCTTCCTCCGGAGTGTCGCCGCAAGCCGAGCAGAACTTCAGGTCCGGAATGTCCGCCACCCAGCAGCCGTCGTCTTCGCTCCAGAACACGTTGATGTGGTAATCCTTCATCATGCGTCTCCGAGTTCGAGATTGTGCTCTTCGACCAGTTCCAGAAACTGTTTTACCTGGTAGGGAATCACTTTTCCGCGCCGATTCTGCCGATTGACGATCTCCGGCGGTTGGGGGTGCGCGAAGGTGTGATGACTGCCGTTGGTCCGCGCCAGACGGAAGCCGAATGCCTCGACCAACGCGACCATGTCGCCGAAGCGGACGTTCTTTGAGCCCCCAGGATCTTCTTCAGCAGTTTGCGTTTGTTCATTTTCGCGCTACGGCGGCCTCCTCCACAATCCGGATCTCCTCCTCCGTCAGCCCGTACAGGTCGTACACCAGCCGGTCGATCTGCCGGTCGGTCGCGTCGATCTGGGCCTGGAGGACGGTCTTGTCGTGCGGCGCCTTCGCCGCCGCCAGCTGCCGGTGCAGCGCCAGCATCTGTTCGACCAATTGCACCACACGGTCGTGGCGGGCCTTATCGGCACCTTCATTGGCGGAGTGTACGGGGAACTGTTCGAGGTACTGTCCGAAGAAACGCAGATAGGCTTCCCCGCCGCCTTCAAGAGCCGCACACGTCTGAACAAAATAGAACTGCGCCACGCTGGAATTGAGCAAAGCCAGCAGGTACAAGTCATCCGTAGGGAGAAAGTAGACCGTGTTCGCGCCAAATCGACCGTCGCGATCCAGAGCGAAGCGGCATGAGGTCGCGATATCCGGGAATACGATCTTGGGCTTCTCAAGAAACCCGACGTAAGCAAACTGAGGCTGCCGCAGCTCATACCACGCTTGCTGAGTGGCACGCTGCTCCAGGCGCTGCTTGAAAGGCAGCAGATGTTCGATCACGGCCGGGTAAGGCCGCATGTCGATTCCGTGATGCGTGTAGATCAGGTACTCGGCGCGCTGCTCAATGCGGTACCTTCGGATGTCGCGGCCCTAGAGGAAGGGGCGGATTTGCGTCTCCGCGTCTGGATTGCGATTGGGCGTGCCGCCGATGCGAAAGGAGTAATCCGGCGCCTTGGTCGCGCCGCCGATCTTGAGGGCTGCCTCGTTGACGACGTCCTTGTACGCCTCGGCATTGCCCGCCTTGTTCTCCATGTCCCAGCCGAGGCACGCAAAGAGGGGGTTGACGAACTGCTGGCGCAGCTCCGCCTCCTTGAAGCCCGCGGACTCGTAAGCGTCCGCGTTGCGGTCGAAGACCTCGACAAGATCGAGAACTTTCTGGGGAGCGCTCACGGCGCCGGCGCCTCCGAAGGGACTGAACCGCCGTCTTGCGGCGACGGGGGGCGGGAATGATTCTGCTCCGCAAGCCTGGATTTTTCAAGGACATTCCGCCGCACGCCCAAACGTGCGGCACGGAACCCCCATCAAGCAGTTGATCCGAACCGGAATCGGCCTGGCTCGGAGCGTGCCGATCTCCCAGTGGAAATCGTCCAATCCCGTCGTGAGATCTCGCATCTCCTGCACACTGTACACCCGCAGCAGCGAAACCACCTGGTCGAACAGGAGCACCAGCGGCAACGCGGGAATGAGGTACGTCCAGAACAGGCGCGACCAGCGGAACGGTCGGATGAATGGCGTCGCCAGCAGCACCCGCAGCGGCGTCAGCAGCAGGAGCGGGAACAGCAGGAGGTTGGGCCGCACCCAATCGAAAACGGCGATCCCCTGTCCCTTCGCCGCTGCGTCGGCCAGGGCGGCGCGGGCCTGGTCCGGCCGCAGATGATGGAAGGCGGAGAACATCGTCCGAAAGCCGGTCAGCTCGGCGGGGACCTGCGTGGCGTCCACCGGCTCGGCGTGATAAGCGATGGAATCGCCCGAGAGGCGACGCACCCGTTCGAGCGCCTCGACATTGGGGTTGTGGTCGCTCAGGCAAATGGGCACATCCACGCCCATCTGGCGCAGGAGGGGTTGCAGCCGCAGCCACGGCCCGCCCGCCCCGGAAGCCATGTCGAGAATGCGATGGGCGCCCGTCTTTTTGAGCGCCCCGGCCAGGAGCGGCGCGACGCCGTTGAAGGCCCCGCTCATTTCCTCAACGAATCGGCAGTAATCGGTGACGCCGTCGCGGATGCCGCGCGGGCACCACGGCTCGTCGCCAATTTCGATGAAGTGGATGCGTTTCATCTCGATACCGCCATGGCGAAGAGGAAAACGATGACGCCGATCCAGCCGGCGTGCAGGACCAGCCGCAGCGACCAGTGCCAGCGGCGCCACGAGGCGACCTGGGCCGGAATCATCGCGATGAGCATCACTTCTCTCGGCCAGTACATCCGCTGGGTTTGCGCGAACCAATCCGCCTTCCCAAAGTCCTGAAACAGGAAGGCTCGCCACACCAGGCTGACCGCCATTATCAGGGCAAGCGCCAGGGGAATGCCTCGTTCGGCGTAGGCGCCGACGACGGGCCAGGCTCGCTGATAACGCCTCCACAAAGCTCCCGCCGCCAGCGCCTCCACGGCGGGGATGACCAGCAGTATCGCGAAAAAAAGGGTGTAGGATTTCAGCAGTCCGGTTTCCACGGCGATCACTGCGTCGCAGGCCATCTTGTCGTACAGGATGCGCCGCCGGTCTTCCTCCGACTTCCCTTGCAGATCCGGATAGGGCGTCTCTTCCTGGCCGCGCAGCTGGTCGTACTTGAAGGCGTAGGAATTCTCGTTCTCGCCCGCTCCGTAAAAGGTCGCTTCCTCCTCGTTGCCGGCGAACGCCCAGGCGCCGCCGCCCAGGAACGCGACGTAGGCGGAAACCAATCCGACCGCCAGGCCGTGCGTCAGGTCGGCGGCGGCGGTTCGCGGTCGAGCCAGCAGCACGACCCATAGTCCAACCGTGGTCATGGCGAACACGGCGAGGAGCGCGAGGACGTAACTCAGCGGCCCTTCCAAGCGGGGAAGCGAAGCCAGCCAGGGTCGTGGGGTCGAAGGCAGGAGGCCGTAGCTGGTGTCAATGCTCTGGTCCAGCCAGTGCTGAAGGACCCCCACATAGACCGTGGCGCCAACTAACAAACCGACCACCACGCCCACGGCCAGCACCGACAGGGCCGCGCGAAGTTCTGGCGCAGCCAGAAGCGCACCGCCTGCCAGGCCGACGGCGGCCGCGCCCGCGTCGGCTCGCCGCGCCCCCAGCGCTCCAGGTCGTCGGCCAGGTCCGCAGCCGAGGCGTAGCGCCGGCGCGGGTCCTTCTCCAGGCACTTCAGGCACACCGCCTCCAGGCTGCGGTCCACCTTGGGATTCAGCTTCGCCGGCGGCTCCGGCGCCTTCTCCAGCACCTGAACGAGCGTGTCCAGCGCCGAGTCGCCGCGGAACGGCGGCCGGCCGGTGAGCAGTTCGTACAGCACCGCCCCCAGGCTGTACACGTCGGCCAGCGTGGTGATTTCGCCCCTCTTGCCGGCCGCCTGCTCCGGCGGCATGTACGCCGGCGTCCCCATGACGGACCCGGTTTGGGTCATGTGATCGTCGGACTGCACGCGCTTGGCGATGCCGAAGTCGCTGACGTAGGGTTGTCCTTCCGCGTCCAGCAGGACGTTGCCGGGCTTGAGGTCGCGGTGGATGACGCCGCGCTGATGGGCGTAGTGGACGGCGCGGGCGACCACGGCGAGCAGCCGCGCCGCCTCCTGGGGCGTCCCCGCGAAGCCCGACAGGCTGCGGCCCTCGATCAGCTTCATGCTGAAGAACGGCCGGCCCTCGTGTTCGCCGACCTCGTGGATGGGCACGATGTTGGGATGGTCGAGGTGGGCGGCCGCCTCGGCCTCGGTGCGGAAGCGCATCACCTCCGCGGCGGAGGCCAGCGAGCCGGTCAGGAGCATCTTGAGGGCCACGGTGCGGTTGAGGCTCGTTTGCCTGGCCCGAAAGACGACGCCCATGCCGCCGCGCGCGATCTCTTCGAGGATTTCATAATCCCCGACGCGGCGGGGCGGGGCCGGCGACGGCTTCCCCGGCTCGCCCGGCGGCAAGGCCACGGTTTCGGACGTTGCGGGATCGGACATGGCGTGGTCTTTTCTCCGAACGCCGGCGGCGTCATCAAGGGAGGTTCGGCGAAAGCAGCTGGTCCAGCGTGTAGGGGCACGCGACGGGGAACGTCTTGGTCGAAAGGCCGGTTTCGGCGGCGGCCCGCTTGACGGCTTTCGCATACGACTTGGGCAGCACCGCCTTCGCGTGATTCCGCAACACGCCGCCCTGTACATCGTCCGCCAACTCCTGCTGCTGCGCGACGATCGTGCCGCGCCAGCTGCGCGTCCTTTTTCTCGGCTGGTGGGTCCACTTGAGCAGGTGCGCAATCAGGACCGTCAGCCGACTCTCCACCTCGCGTCGATCCCTTCGCGCCATGTCGGCTAAATACTCCTCCAGGTGGGCGTAATCAAGCTGGTCGAGACGGCCCTGGCGGATCAGCTCCGACATGGCGTCCAGCCACGCGGTTTCGTCCTCGTTGTAGAGGGATGTCAGATCTTCAACGGCTCGTTGGATCATCGGATGCTTCCTCGCTTTCACATCGCCGCTTGTTTCAAGGCTTCGTTGCAGGGTCCACCTTGGCCAACAGGGCGTCCACGTCCGCCCACAGCTTCCGCCACGCCTCGCGCTCCGCCTCGGGCAGCTTCGCCAGGGCGTCGGCGTCGCGCACGCCGGCCAAGTCGGAGTCCTTTTGCCAGTCTTGAAGCGTCTTTTGGATTTCGGGGCCGGCCTTGGGGCCGTCCCGTCGCCGCTTGTCCCAGGCATTCAGGTCGATCCGCAGCCAGTCGAGGGCCTGGCTGCGGAGGCGGGCGCGTTCCTTGTCGTCCAGACCGGAGTCCACGCCCTTGCCGGCGGCGCCCAGGCTGGCGGCGCAGGCCGCGTCGTAAACGGCGTCTATGTGCCAGTTTGGGCGAGGAGAGTCGCGGGGCGGCGGCAGCTCAATAACACGTTGCCAGGAGGAAATCGATTCGTCGAATTTGCCCTGCTTGTGCAGCAGCGCGCAGAGGTTTATGTGGGCGAGGGCGTTCTTAGGGTCGATGTCGATGGCGCGCCGGTGTTCCGCCGCCGCCTCGTCGGGCTTGCCCTGCTTCTCCAAGATGAGGCCGAGGTTGGTGTGGGCGACGGCGTCCTTGGGGTCGATGTCGATGGCGCGCCGGTACTCCGCCGCCGCTGCGTCCGGCTTGCCCTGGTCGTCCAGCACATTGCCAAGGTTGACGTGGGGGAAAGCGTACCTGGGGTCGAGGTCGATGGCGAGCCGGCACTCCGTCGCCGCCTCCTCCAGCTTGCCCTGCTCGTCCAGCACACTGCCAAGGCCATTGTGAGCGAGGGCGCCCTTGGGGTCGAGGTCGGTGGCGCGCCGGTACTCCGCCGCCGCCTCCTCGAGCTTGCCCTGCTCCTCCAACACCTTGCCGAGGTTGTTATGGGCGAAGACGTTCTTGGGGTCGAGGTCGATGGCGCGCCGGTACTCCGCCGCCGCCTCGTCCGGCTTGCCCTGCAAGTCCAACACATTGCCGAGACCGAGGCGTGTGAGGGTGTCCTCGGGGTCGAGGTCGATGGCGCGCCGGTACTCCGCCGTCGCCTCGTCCAGCTTGCCTTGCTTCGCCAGCACCAGGCCGAGGTTGTCGTGGGCGGGGACGTACTTGGGGTCGAGGTCGATGGCGCACCGGTACTCCGCCGCCGCCTCGTCCGGCTTGCCCCGCTCGTCCAGCACATTGCCGAGGCCGTTATGCAGAACCGGATTACGAGGGCGGATGGCCAGCGCGGCGCGGTAGAAGCCGATTGCGTCCTCGTCGGGAGAGTCCGTGCTGGACAAAACCGATGCCAGCAGGGTATTGATCCCCAAGTCGCCGGGATGACGCTGCTGCGCTTTCCGCAACGTCTCCACGGCAACCACCGTGGCGCCCACCTGGGAAAGGGAACGGCCAAGGTCCGCCAACGCGGGCGGCGGTTGCTCCAGCACGTCGTTTTGCCCGGCCAGTTGCTCCAGGGCGGCCCGGTCGCCGCGGGCCGACAGGTCGCGCAGTCGCCGGCGCCAGTCGTTGCCGTCCGCACGCTGAGCGGCCTCGCCCAAGCGCTCCGCCCCATCGATCTTTGCATCCCGCTTTAGATAGGCCCAGCTGTCCAGCGCCTGAATCAGTTGCTCGCGGATCGCCGACGCCCGGACCCACGCGGCCATCTCCTCCGGGTCCGTCGCGTCCAGCGGCGCCCCGTCGTCCCGCAAGACCGCCGCATAGTCCCGGTCGATCTGCGCGGGGTCGCGAACGCCCGCCACACCGCCCATGAGAGGGCCTGCCCGGTCGATCTTGGGCCGTGGCTCCACCACCTCGACGGCCAATGCTTCAAACCGGGCCTCCAGGTTCAGATCGGTCTGGGCTTGTCCCACGCGCCGCCGCAGGTCCTCCGGGCCGCCGCCGGCGAGTCGCCCATCAGCCCGGGCCGCGGCGGCCTGCGCCCCCTCCCATTGCCCCTCCCCTTCCAGACGCGACGTCTCCGCCAGCGCCGCCTGCACGTCCCGCTCCATCTCGTCGGCCTGCCGGGCCGCCGCCTTTTCCTGGCGCTCCTTTTCCTTCGCCGCGCGGCCCTCCTGGTCCGCCTTCCACCACAGCCCGCCGCCGACCAGCAGCGCCCCCACCAGGAACGCAGCCGCCATCGCCGCCACCGGCGTACGATGCCGCTTCACCCAGCGCCGCGCCCGGACCAGCCACGGCTCCCGGTACGCCGCCGTCGGCTCGTCCGCCAGCCAGCGGTCCACGTCGCGGGCCAGTTCCAGCGCCGTGGCGTAACGCTCCTCCGGCCGAAACGCCATCGCCTGTAGGCACACCGCTTCCAGCGCCGGCGGCGCGTCGCGGCGGACATGCCGCGGACGCGGGAACTTCCCCGCCGCCGCGTCCACCAGCGCCTGCCAACCCTGGTACGGCGGCCGGCCCGTCAGCAACTGGTACAGCGTCGCCCCCAGGCTGAATACGTCAGTCGCCGAACCGACGTCCTTGCGACCGAGTACCTGCTCCGGGCTGATGAACGCGGGCGTCCCCACGGTCGCGCCCGTCTGCGTGCCCTCGCCGTCCGGCAGGGCCGCCGGCCGCAGCGATTCCTCCGCCGAGTCGCACGTCGGCTCGTCGCGGCCGACGTACTTCGCCAGGCCCCAGTCCACCACCAGCGTCTCGCCGTAGGGGCCGAGCATGATGTTGTCCGGCTTCAGGTCGCGGTGGATCACGCCGCGCGAATGAGCGTAGGCCACCGTGTTGCACGCCGCCATGAAGCGCTGCAGCAGACCCCGGAACGCCACGGCGCGCTCGCCCGGATCCTTTTTCGCCTGATCCGGCTTGTAAAACTCTCCAATCGCGCCGCGCAGGCTCTTGCCGCGGATGAAGCGCATGGCGTAGTAGGGCCGGCCGTCGGCGTCGCGGCCGCGGCCGTACAGCGGCACGACGCCGGGGTGCTCCAGCCGGCCGGTGATCTCCGCCTCGCGCTCGAAGCGAGCGCGGTCGCCCGGCTGGTCGGCGAACTGCGGCTTGATGCGCTTGAGAGCGACCTCGCGGCCGACTTCTTCATCGACGGCCACGAAGACGTCGCCCAGGCCGCCGCTGGCGTGGTGGCGTTGCGGCTCATAGCGCAGGCCGACGAACGCCCGAACAGGCGGCGGGGGCGGCCCCATCGGCTGACCCGGCGGCGGGATCGGCGGCGTGGTCTCGACTGCCGGGGTGGGCCGCATGCACTTGAGCTTCTCGATCTCTCGGGCGGCGCGTTCGACCAGATGCGGCGCGTCGCGGCACAGCTCCTGCGGGGTTAGCTCACGGCCCCGGTCGTACTCGTCTTCCCAGCGGATCAGCAATTCGGCCAGCAGTTCGTCGTCGGACATGGGCAGCTCCCTTGATGCGGCGCCATCCCACCGTTTCGATGGGCGCTTGTCCCTCAAGCGTCGCGGGAGACTTCATGATGCGACGCCGCAGCAAGTCCATGATAACCGCCCGTCCAATCCGCGATCCATTTTTTCCTCCAGAAATCACGAACCGATCTCGCCCCGGCTCTCGCTGGGCTGGGTGAAGGCAAGAGAAACACAAGGTTCTTTGCAACCCCGCGTCACAGGGCCGCCGGTTCGGCGTAACGAGGGTGAGGACGAGAGGAACAATGGGTTCCTCGCAACTCTCTCGACAAAGGCACTCAACTCAGGAGAATCGGACATGACGCAGATCAAACGGGCGGTGTTGGCGATGGCGGCGGCGGTCACGCTCGGCATGGGCATGGCCGCGACCGCGACGGCCGCGGGACCGAAACTCGCGGACGACCGCGTGGAGGCCTTCAGCGCCGATCGGTACGTCGTCACCTTCAAGGGGCGTGAGCCGGCCGTCGTCGTGCTCCGGGGCGACGGCGACACGCACCTCGACCTCTACGTCTTCGACGAAAACGGCAACCAGATCGCCGCCGACGAGGACGGCGACGCCGTCTCCATGGTGAGGTGGACGCCGAAGTGGACCGGCAAATTCACCATCAAGGTCGTCAACCGCGGCTCGGTCTACAATCACTACATATTGGGTGCGGATTGATGCTATCCATGCCTGGAGGCGCCGGCGGATTGCCGCCGGCGCCTCCTTCATTTCCGCAATCCCTTCACAGCAGTCCCGTCCGCTCGTCGAATCCGTACATCAGGTTGAAGTTCTGCACCGCCACGCCGCTCGCCCCGCGGACCAGATTGTCGAGGCACGCCAGCACCACGATCCGCTCGCGCACCACGCGCACCGTCACGTCGCAGAAGTTCGTCCCCCAGCAATCCTTCGTCGCCGGCAGCCGTTCTCCCACCCGCACGAACGGAGCGCGGGCGTAATAGTCGCTATAGAGATCCAGCAACTCGTTCTGCGACGACAGACGGCGCGGCGTGACGTAAATCGTGGAGAAGATGCCGCGGTCCATCGGGATCAGGTGCGGCGTGAACAGCACCTCGATCGGTTCGCCGGCCACTTCGGACAGGGCCTGTTCCATCTCCGGCGTGTGGCGGTGGCTGCCGAGCGCGTAGGCGGCGACGCTCTCGTTGCACTCGGGGAAGTGGAAAGCCAGCTTCGGCGTGCGGCCGGCGCCGGAGACGCCGCTCTTGCTGTCGATGACGACGCCGCGCGGCTCCAGGTAGCCGCCGGCCGCCAGCGGGGCCAGGCCGAGGATGCCGGTCTGCGGGTAGCAGCCGGGGTTGGCGACGAGCTGGGCCGTCGCGATCTCCTCGCCGTACAGCTCCGGCAGGCCGTACACCGCCTGCGTGAGATGGGCCACGTCCTCATGGCTGGCGCCGTACCACTGGGCGTAGACGTTGGGGTCGCGGAGGCGATAGTCGGCGCTGAGATCGACGACGCGGAGGCCGTGCTGCAGGAGCGACGGCAAGACGGCCATGCTGGCACCGTGCGGCAAGCAGCTGAAGACGCACTGGACGCCGCGGGCCAGCAGACGGTCGGCGTTGAAAGGCTCGCAGCGCAGATCGAGGCGGCGCGCCAGGCTGGGGTGCAGGTCGGCGATGTGGGGTGAATCGTCCTGGCGCGAGGTGACGGCCGCAACGCCGACCTGCGGATGGCGCAGCAGGATCTTGATGAGTTCCAGCGCCGTGTAACCGGAGCCGCCGAGAATGGCCGCTTTAATCATTCGCGTGGGTCCGTTAAGGGGCTGAGGCATTTCACCGCAGAGAACGCAGAGAGCGCGGAGAGAAGAATGAGAATGGTTCCGAGGCGTGCCGTCTCTTCGACAGTTGGTTTTGTCTTTTCTCTGCGCTCTCCGCGTTCTCTGCGGTGAAATCTCTGGACGAAATGGGCGCCGCCGTCTGCGCCAAGGCGAGGGGCGGGAAATACCTTACCCGTAGCCGCATTCGCCAGAATGCGGGTGAATGGCTGTCGGCCCGCATTCTGGCGAATGCGGCTACGGGTATCATTCCTGCTGCCGCTCGCCCAATAGACTTCGCGCGGCGTCCCGGTTCGTCATGCTCTATTATACGGATTGCGCGGCCGGGGCCTTTCCGCCGCCCGGCGCCGCGACCGGGATCGCGCTTGAACGGGAAGGCGCGGCCGACGACAATCGGGGGCGAGCGCGCTCATCCGAGGGGTCCATGGAACTCACGGTGCAGAACGTCTACGGCCTGCTGCTGCGCAGCAAGCTGTTGTCCGTCGATGAAGCCAAGACGATGTATGCGCGCTGGCAGGCCGAGGCCAAGGACGCGGCCGGCAGCCTGACGCGCTTCGCCTCGTGGCTGACGGCGAACAAGTACGCGACCGAGTATCAGGCGTCGCTGCTGGTGCGCGGCCACGCCGACGGCTTCTTCCTCAACGATTACAAGATCCTCGACCGGCTGGGCAAGGGCCGCATGGCCGGCGTCTACAAGGCGCAGCACCGGCTCGGCCAGGTCTTCGCCATCAAGGTGCTGCCGCCGTCGCGGGCCGGCGAATCGAACCTCCTCGGCCGCTTCCAGCGCGAGGCCAAGCTGGCCATGCGGCTCAAGCACCCCAACGTCGTCCGCGCCTTCCAGGTCGGCCAGGCCGGCGGCCTCCACTATCTGGTCATGGAGTATCTGGAGGGCGAAACGCTGGAAGACGTGCTGCTGCGGCGCAAGAAGCTGCCGCCGGCCGAGGCGGTGCGGCTGGTGTTCCAGGCGTTGCAGGGCTTGCAGCACATCCACACGCAGGGACTGGTTCACCGCGACCTGAAGCCGGCCAACCTGATGCTGGTCGGCAGCGCCCCCGACTCGACCCTGCGCCACGGTCAAGCTGCTGGACATCGGCCTGGGGCGGGTGATGTTCGAGGAGCCGGGCGAACAGGACGACGGTCTGACCGGCGAGGGCGTCCTGCTCGGCACGCCGGACTACATGGCGCCGGAACAGGCCCGCGACCCGCGTTCCGCCGACATTCGCAGCGACATCTACAGCCTCGGCTGCGTGCTGCACCACGCCCTGGCCGGGCAGCCGCCTTTCCCCGACACGAACATCATCAGCCAGATGATCCGCCACGCGACAGAGCCGCCCCGGCCGCTCAAGGAGTTCAACCCGACCATACCGGACGGTCTGCAACCGATCGTCAACTGGATGCTGGCCAAGGACCCGGCCGGCCGCTACCCGACGCCGGAGCGCGCCGCCCAGGCACTTCAGATGTACCTGGCGGCCACGGCCGAACCGCTGCACGCGCCGGAATCCGATCCGAAAATGCGGACGTACCTCACCTGGCTGGAGGTGGAGGGCGAGAAGGCGCCGGCGTCGGCCGCCTCGTCCGCCGCTCTGGCCGCGGTGCCGACGCTCCACACGATCCAGGCGCCGCCTGCCGCCTCGGCGTCGTCCGCCGCTCGCCCGGCGGCCGCGCCGCCTCCGCTGCCCGCGCCGGCCGCGCCGCCAAAGCCGACCCAGCCGGCGGGCGACGCCGACAAGAACAAGCACGCGGCCGCCAAGCGCCGCAACAAGAAGAAACATCGCTCTAAGCACAGCATGCCGCCCGTGCCAGCCGCAGCCGTGGCCGCCGTGGCCGCGCCGCCCATCAACGTGGAGCTGGTGCCGTTGCCGCCGCCGCCCAAGCCACCGCCCGTGGTGGGGCCGCCCTTCAGCCGGCGCGATTTCGTCACGTTCGGGATCGGCGTCGGCGCCGGCGCCCTGGTGACGTTCCTCGGCTGTCTCGTCGCCGTGCTGGGCAGGCATTAACGATCGCAGGAGCCGTCCGATGCGCCTCCGCGCCCGCTGGTACGCCACTGGCGAACTCCGGGATTTCGTCAACGACGGCCGCGTCTGGACCGCCGGCCCACCCGACCCCGCCAGGCCGCCGGATCGCGAAGCCGGCTGGGCCGCCCCCGCCCTGTTCGACTTGCAGATCAACGGCTGCGACGGCCGCAGCTTCAATTCGCCGCAATTGACGGTCGATGATGTCCGCCATGTGGTGGAAGCCTGCTGCCGTCACGGCGTCGCCGGACTCTGCCCGACGTTGGTGACGCAGTCGGCCGAGGCCCTGCTGCACGGCTTCGCCGTCCTGCGGCGGGCGTGCGAGACGGACGCCGAGATCGCCCGCGCCGTGCCGGCGCTGCACCTGGAGGGGCCGTACATCAGCCCCGAGGACGGCCCGCGCGGCGCCCACCCGCGGCGCCACGTCCGCCCACCCGACTGGGACGAGTTCCGCCGCTTCCAGGACGCATCCGGCGGCCGCATCCGCCTGGTGACGCTGGCCCCCGAACACGACGGCGCGTTGGCGTTCATCGAGAAGCTGACGGCGTCCGGCGTGGTCGTCGCGCTGGGCCACACGGCCGCGTCGGGGCCGCGCCTCCGCGACGCGGTGCGGGCCGGCGCCCGGCTGTCCACGCACCTGGGCAACGGCTGTAACGCCGTGCTGCCGCGGCACGACAACCCCATCTGGGAGCAGCTGGCCGAGGACGGCTTATGGGCCAGCGTGATCTGCGACGGCTGGCACCTGACGCCGGCCGTCGCGCGGTGCATCCTGCGCGTCAAGACGCCGGTGCGGTCGGTGCTGACGTGCGACGCCAGCAGCCTGGCCGGCCTGCCGCCGGGGCGCTATACGGAGTGGGGCGAGGAATTCGAGGTATTGCCGGGCGGTAAAGTCGTCGTTCCGGGGACGAGCTACCTGGCGGGGTCGGGCGTGCTCACGGATGCGTGCGTCGGCTGGGCGGTGCGGCACGCCGGCGTGAGCCTGCGCGACGCGGTGGAGATGGCGGGGGCGCGGCCGCGCGAGCTGCTGGGGCTGACGGATGAGCTGACGGATCTGATGCTGTTTGAGTATGAGCCGGGCGGCGCCTTGCGGATGGTGGGGGTGCTGGCCGCCTGAGTCATTTTGCGGCCTGTCGGTCGCCCCCGAACCTCGCGGCGATTCGGCGCGTCCTTTCGGCATGGCTACGCCGTTGGAACAATACGCCGTCGATCACCGTCGCCTGCTGGAGGCGGCCGGCCGCCAGGCCGGCTTCGCCGATCCGGTCGCCGTCAATCTGGACGAGTTCGAGGCGCCGCTGCTGAAGGCCGCCCGCCGCGGGCCGGCCTTGCCCCTGGACGGCGTCCTCGTCCGCGACTGGGACCCGGACACCCGCCGCACCGGCCTCGGCGTTCGCATCGGTATGCGCCTTTACGAGATCGACGGCATCCGCTTCGTCCGTGTCTCTTTCTGGGCCGTGGATAATCTCAACTGCGCCGGCCTCGACTTCACCGCGGTGGACCGCAAGGACTATCGCCGCCTTTACCGCGTCGCCCTGCGCCGCCGCCTCGACCAGCAGCCGGCCGGCGAACCGCCCGTGCTGCCGCAGGAGCAGCTGGACGTGCTTTGGAAGAACACCATCGGCTACCTGGAAGGGGATAACCTGGCCCGCGTCAAGGCTTACGGCGGCCGGGCGCGACGCGGCGTGCTCCTGACCGGGGCGCCGGGCAACGGCAAGACGATGGCGTGCCGCTGGGTGCTGGAGGAATGTCGCCGCCGCTGCTGGGAGTGCCATCTGGTCACGCCCGACGCCTACCGCGGCGCCCGCAAGAACGAGAACGTCGAGAAGCTGTTCGGCGTCGGACGCCGCGGTGTGGTCTTCTTCGACGACATGGATTTGGCCCTGCGCGACCGCGACACGATCGCGGAGACGGAGGACCAGGCGGTTTTCCTCAGCGCCCTGGACGGTTTGAACGTCCAGGAGGGCGTGGTCTTCGTCTTCACGACCAACTGCCCGCTGGACCTGATCGACCGGGCGTTCAAGCGTCCCGGCCGGATCGACCTGGCGCTGCATTTCAAGGCGCCGGACGCCGTCCTGCGCCGCCGGCTGCTCGCGCGCTGGCACGCGGACATTTTGGCCGGCCTCGACGTAAACCGGGCAGTCGCCTCGACGGACGGCTACAGCTTCGCAGAGATTGAGGAGCTGAAAAACCTGCTCGTGTTGCACTACATGGACGCAGGCGCCTGGGACTGGGGGTGGGCGCTGCGGCAGTTCGCCGAGAACCGCGGCGAACTGCACGCCCAACCGGAACGGCACGTCGGATTCGCGGCCGCCAACGGCCGCAAGGCGGCGCTCGGCTTCGGGCGAGACCGGATCGAGTAAGGGCAACGCCCTTCCGCCCTAATCCTTTTCCCGCGGAGCCTGAAGCGCCCAGAGGTATTGTTGCGAGGCGACGTAGAGGACGCCGTTGGCGGCGACCGGCGTGGTGTACATGGCCGACCCGAGTTGTACCCTGCTCAGGACCTTGGCTTCCTTCCCGGCGGCCATCACCAGAAATTCGCTTTTTGTGCCGAAGTAGAGTTTGCCGTCGGCCGCCAGGATGCTGCCCCAGGTTTGGCCCCCGGTTTCGTAGACCCAGTAACGCTTGCCCGAATCGGCGTCCAGGCAATGGACGCGGCCGGCGATGTCGGGGATGTAGACCAGGCCGTCGGCGATCGTCGCTGAGGCGATCGTGCGGTCCATGCCATCATAAGACCAGATGCGGCCGGTCTCCGTGATGTCGCCGGTCTTCGTGGCGTCGATGCAGTGGAGCATCCCTCGACCCCGCCCGTGCATCGGATCCTGCCCGATGGCCACGTAGACGCGGTTGTTGTGGAAGACCGGCGTGGCGATGATCTCACTGGGGCCGACGTAAAGCCCGTCGTCCTTGTTGGGGCTGAGCCTCTTCCGCCTGTCGCCGTCCGTGTAGTGGATCGGCTTGCCGTCGCGGAACTTGTAGGACGGCGGGTTGCAGTCATACGACCACACCTTTTTCAGATGCACCGGCTTCTCGGGGATGCTATCAAGGGTCTCGAAGGCGTAGCACACGCCATCCGCGCCGCCCAAGAAAATCAGGGTCTTGTCGCCCACCTTCCCCAGGGACGGCGACGACCACTGGCAGTGAAAGAGCCGCGTGCTGATCTTCTCGCCCTCGGTCGCCAGCAAGCGGCCGGTTCGCTTGTCCAGGGCGACCAGGGCGGGGGCGTCCGGCGAGACGATCTTCTCGTGCGATTTGTCCACGCCGTTGGAGGTGCCGACGTACAGCACGTCGCCGTGGATCAGCACCGAGCAACTGGCGGAGTCGTGCGGGCTTACCTTGAGTTCGTCGATCAGGTCGTAACGCCAAATCACCTTGGCGTCGGCCGGCTGCCCCGCGGTCGGATTCGTCTGCCCATGCACATCCAGGCACACCACCTCGTCGGCGCTGGTGACCACGTAAGCGCGGTCGCCGTCCACGGTCGGCGATGAGCAGGTACCCAAATCTTGATGATTGAAATACACGCCCGGAGGCAGGTTGGTTCGTTTCGGCACGACCAGTTGCCAGAGAAGTTTGCCCGTGGCCTCGTCCAGGCACTTGACCAGCCCGCCTCCTCCCTCCTTGGATCGTCGATCGGGGCTTAGGGTCGCGGCGTCCGTGCCGACGAAGACGCGGCCGCCGGCGACCGTCGGATTCCCATACGCATAGTTGCCCAGTCGGGCGACCCACTTGACGTTCTTGGTTGTGGCGAGGTCGATTCCGGCGGCCGACGACTTTTCGCCGGGGACGAACGAGTCGGGCAACGATTTCTCATCCGAGACCATGTTGCGGCCGTCGCTTCCCCCCCATTGCGGCCAGTCCCCGGCGAAGGCCGGCGAACCGCCAAGGACAACGGCCAGGCCGAACCAACACACGAAGATTGAGTGCTTTTTCACCATCGAGAGACTCCCCACGCCGGTCGGAGTCCCGGACGCGACCGGCCGCCGGACAAAAATGTCGTGCTGAAAACCTGCCGCATGGGTGTTCCGCCGCGCCTCGCGGGGGCGGGCAGGCCCGCATAGGGAGTATACCGCCCGCGGATTAAATACCAATGAGTCCGGGGACGCCGCCTCACTTCAGCGCCCGATGACGATAAACCGCTCGCGCTTGCCCTCCTCCTCCGCGCTGCGGCGCGTGGCTTGAGCACGTCGCTGCGCGAGATCATGCCGATCACCTTCGTCGGCTCGTCTGGCGACACCACCGGCAGCCGGCCGACGCCGTGCTCGGCCATGCGCTCCGCCGCCGCCCGGCACGACTCCCACGGGTAAATCGTGATCGGCTCGCGGTGGATCAGGTCGTAGGCGATGATCGCGTCCCCGCCCGGCCCGATGTCGTCCGGCCGGGTCAGGCTGACCGACAGCCAGTCCTCCAGCAGGTTGCGCCGCGTGACGACGCCCAGCAATTTGCCGTCGGCGTCCACCACCGGGTAGGCCTGGTGGCTCTTGCCGCCCCCGCCGAGGAAGTAGTCGCGCAGCACCTCCTTGACCGGCGTTTGCGCCGGGATCGTCGTCGCCTCCGGCGTCATCACCTCGCGGACGGACACGATTTCCAGCGGATCCACGGAGTATTCATAGGTCATATGGTAGCCGCGGCGGGCCACCTTTTCCGTCAGGATCGAGCGCTTCATCACCAGCACGGTGAAGCCGTAGGAAACGATGGAGGCGATGAGCAGGGCCGGGAACGTGTTGATGTCGTGGGTCAGCTCCAGGGCGAAGATGGCGCCGGTGAGCGGCGCCCGCATGGCCCCGCCCATCATGGCCGCCATGCCGGCCAGCGCCCACACGCGGTCGTCGCCGATCAACCAGCCCGGCCCGACGGCGTAGGAAAGGATCGAACCGGCGAACAGGCCGACGCCGCCGCCGATCATGAGCAATGGGGCCAGCACGCCGCCGGAGGTGCCCGATCCGAGAGACGTGGACCAGATGACGGCCTTGACCAGCAACAACGGCAGCAGCACGACGAACAGGGAGCCGACGTAATTCCCCTTGAGCAGCCCTTCGATCACGTCGGCGCTGATGCCCAGGCGCGCGGCTGCATCAGGCCGCCGACGCCGATGATGACGCCGCCCATCGCCGGCCACCACATCCAGTGGACTTTCTTCAGACGATGAAACAGGTCTTCCGTCGTGTAGACGGCCAGGGTCAGCACCATGGCGAAGACGCCGACGAACAGGCCGACCAGGCCGGAAAAAGCGATGGTCTGCCAGGACACGGACACCGCGACGTCGTGAACGATGTATCCCTGGATGTACGTCCCCGACCCAAGCAGCAGCGGCCGCAGCGCGCCGGCCACCGCGCAGGCGACGGCCACGGGGATCAGGCTGCGCGGCTTCATCTCGAACAGCAGCAGCTCGACGGCCAGCAGCACGGCGGCGATTGGCGTGCCGAAGGTGGCGGTCATGCCGCCGGCCGCTCCCGCTGCCAGCAGGGTCTTGCGCTCGGCGGCCGTGAGTTGAAAGATCTGGGCGATGATGGAGCCGAAAGCGCCGCCGGTCATGATGATCGGTCCCTCGGCGCCGAATGGGCCGCCGGAGCCGATGGAGATCGCCGACGACAGCGGCTTGAGTACGGCCACCTTGGGCGACATGCGGCTGCCGCCGATGAGGATCGCTTCGAGGGCTTCCGGGATGCCGTGGCCGCGGATGCGGTCGGAGCCGTAGCGGGCCATGAGGCCGACGATGAGGCCGCCGACCACGGGGATTAGGACGGAGAGCCAGAACAGGGCGCCGTTCTGAAAGATCCGGCCGTCCGCGGGAAAGAGTTTGTCGAAGGAGAATTGCCCGGAGTAAAACAGGTTCGTGAAGAACCAGATCAGCCGCAGCAGGATCCAGGCGACGACCGAGCAGGCCGCACCGATGGCCAGGGCCAGCGACGCGATCCACAGGAGTCGCGCCCCCGCGGTGAAGTCACCTTTGTGAAGCAGCCCCAATCCGGCCTTGGATTTGCCGTTCTCTGTCATTCCTTCATTCGCCTCCGACGGCCCGCGGGACGGGCCGGTCGCGCCGGAAGGCGGATCGCCATACGGAAGGCGGCGCGGGTAGGAGAGACGGCTCGTCCTAAGCTAGTATTAGCAAATCGGGGAGGAGATGGGGAACCCAAGTCTGTCCCTAAAAGCCTATCCCAAAACCACCGTCGATCATGACGATTCTCGTCAAATTGGTGATGTTTCGACGGTTTTGGGATAGGCTCTAAGGCGAGCGGCAGCAGGAATGATACCCGTAGCCGCATTCGCCAGAATGCGGGCCGACAGCCATTCACCCGCATTCTGGCGAATGCGGCTACGGCTAAGAGATTTCCCGCCCCTCGCTAAGCCATCGAAACACGGCTGGCACAGCCGTGGCGCACCGAGGTTTCCTGTGTGCCACGGCTGTGTCAGCCGTGTTAGACCCCCTTCCAGGACAGACTCTTACTTGACGAATCGGGCGTCCACCCAATCGACGTGGTCTTGCACCGGGCCGCCCTTGCCGAAGTCCACCTCCAGCGTCAGCTCCTTCGCCCCGGCCACGTCCACGCGGATCGACAGCGGGGCGCCGGCCGTCAGCTCGCGGTCGCCGCCAAGGTCGAGCGGTTTGCCGTCGGCCAGCACCCGGACGCGGATGCTCCCCTCCCGGCCGGTGCGGTCGTCCAGGCCGACCAGCGCCTCGAAAGTCCGGCAGTCCTTCGGCACGACATAGGTGAGCCGGCTATGGCTGTGCAGACCGACGCCGCGATCGTAGGTCGAGCCGGCCAGGCGCAGGTCGAGGCCGGTGACGTCCGCGTCGCGCGACCAGTCCCAGCGCTCATCCAGATAGGGAAAATATTCGTATCGACTCGGTTTCAATTCCGAGAGATAAATCGCCTTACCGCCGATGAGGTCGAGGGCGGCGACCTTCGCCAGCGGGACGCTGAACGCGGCGCCGAACAGCGTGGTCCCGATCAGCGTCTTGCCGTCGCAGCGAGCCGAGGCCAGCGACAGTCGGGCGCCGTCGATCGGGTCGCCGGGCGCGTCCAGCACCATGCGGGCATAGACGCCCTGCGGTTTCGGCGCCTCCGTCAGGTCGCTGCTCAGGGCGACCGCCGCCGTCCGGTTAAGGTCCACCGTCACGGGCCGGCGATCCACCTCGATCGTGACGCCGGCCGCATCCAGGGCGGTCAGCACGCCCTCCAGCACGTCGCCGTTCTTGAGCAGCACCACGTCGCGTTTGCGCGTCTCATGGGTCAGCCGCCGGCGCAATCGTTCCGGTTGCTCGCCAGCCGTGCCGCCGTACCAGACCGCCGACACGGCCGACAGCGGCACGCTGGAATCCTCGCCGCCCGCCAGGCAGGGGCACTTGAAATGGACGCGATCGCCGAGCAGGCGCGGCCCTTCCTTCAAATCCTTGACCACCGGCACGCAATCGCCGCCGGCCAGCAGCAGCTGCGCCTCGGCGGACGGCGGCGGCAGCGGTCGGCCGGCGCGGCGCACCGTCAGCACGTCGCCGCCTTCCACCGAGGCGTCGCCGACATGGACGGACCAGTCGGGACCGAGTTCGCGCAGGGAGCCTTCGACGGACTTGCCGTCGGCGGTGTGGACGACGAACACGGGCGGCATGTCGTCGGCTCGGGCCGGGAGAGCGCAAAGGCACAGGGCCAGCGCCGCGGCGAGCGGGGTGCGGATGTCCGTGGATCGCCTCATCGTTGCAGGATGGGCAGGTAGTTGTTGGGAACCTGGAGGATGATGCAGGCCATGGCCGTGGCGTAGTGGATGCAGATGCCGTCCACCCAGAAGCCGTCGTTGTACTGGTGGCCGACCAGCTCGTCGCGGATGAACTTGTACCAATCCTGCCAGTAGTCGCCGCCCGCCGCCCACATCGCCTGCGTGGCGTAGTAGTGGCCGTAGAAATAGTGGATGTCGAGGTGGTTCATCGGCCCGCCGATGGGGCGGTTGATCTTCATGAAAGCCAGCCCGCGCTTGATCCCCTCGACCGCGTCGGTGGCGCGCCTCAGCTCCACGGGGTCCTTGATCTGCGACAGGTCCGTGTTGAGGTAGTAGCCGGCGCTGTAGAGGGCGACCACGCCGGCCGCCGTCCGCGCGAACGCCTCCGGGCCGGCGCCGCCGCCGCCCGTCGTTTGGTACTGGAAATACCCCTCCATGCGGTTCTGGCAGTCCATGACGTACTGGACGCACTTATCGACCTTGGCCTTCGGAACGGTAATCCCCACGTTGCGCGAGCCCGCAGGGCCATGATCTGGCAAATCGTCACCGAGATGTCCGCGTCGTGCGGCGGCAGCCGCGGCTCAGCGTCGTAGCGCCAGCCGCCCTCGCTGTTCTGGCTGTTGAGGATGAGCGTGACGGCGCGGTGCAGCTTGGCGTCCACTTCGTCGCGGAGGGCGGGTTCCTGGACCATGCCGGAAACCTCGGCCAGGAACAGCGTGCCGAAGCCGTGGCCGTACATGGGGCCGTGCGGCGTGCCGTCCGGGTTGTGCAGGTAGCCGGGGTGGAAGCGGTCGCGGTTTTCCTGGCTGAGGACGAAGCGCAGGGCGTCGGTGACGACGCGGCCGTATGGCCCACGGTTGGGCTGGTTGCCGGCGGCCATGAACGCCAGGGCGGCGAGACTGGTGACCGCCACGTTGCCGGTGTAGCCGTTGGTGCCGAACGAGCCGTTGCGGTTGCGGTGCGAGGCGAGGAAGGCCAGGCCGTTCTTGACGGCCTGGTCGGTCTGGGGCGTGATCAAATCCTTGGAGGCGGAGCCGTCCGGCAGCGCCTCCGGGTCGTCGCCCCTGGCACCGCCGGGCGCGTCGCCCGGCATGGCCAGGCAAACGCCGCCGAGGCCGAGCATCCCCAGCACGCCGCGCGACACGAATTGACGCCGCGTCCACATGGCTCAGTCCCCCTTGCGCCGGCCCTGCTCGGCGATGTTGCTGTAATAGCGACTGATGAGAGCCTCGTACTCCGGCATGAAGCCCTTGGTGTTGGAGTAGGCGTTCATCTCCGCCCGCAGCGTCTCGGGCAGGTGGCCCCATACGTCGTCCTTGTACAGGTCGGCGTTGGGATCCTTGACCGTTTGCGAACTGGCGCCGCCCATGCCGTTGCCGCCGTTGTTGCTCTTGCTGCTGGACGGATCCTGCGGCTGCTGGTCGCCCTGCATCCCCGGTTGCTTCTGCCCCGAAGACTGGTCGCCGGCGTCGTGTTTCATGCCGCTCTGGCCCGATTTCTTCTTGCCGTTCCGGCGCCGCTGGCCCGGCCGGCTCGAAGACGACGAACCCGTCTTGCCGCCGGGGGTCCGGGAAGCGTCCGGTTTGCCGGCGGACGAGTTGTCCTTGTTTCCCTGATTGTTCTGTTTGTTCTGCTTGTCGTCCGCGTTGTTCTGCTTGTCCTTGCTGTCCGGGTCGTCCGGCGGGTTCTCGGCCAGGTCGATGAGGGAATCGAGGCCCTTGAGGGCGTCTTCCTGGGCCTGCCGCGTGGGATCGCCCAGCTCCTGCTTGGCGAGATGCTCCTCGGCCGACTTCATGCTCTTGGCGACGTCCTTGAGGACTTCGTCGGGATCGGGCCGCGGCTTGGCTTGGTCGGCGGGCTTGTCGCCGTCCGGCTTGGGCGCGTCCGGTTTCTTGTCTTTGTCCTTGTCCTTGTCGTCGGCCGGCGCCTTGAGGCCCGAGTCGTCGATGTCCGGCGCGCCCTTCTTCTTGAGCATGGGCGGATCGTCGCCGGGGTTGGCCGGCGGCTCGGCATAGACGGCCAGGCTCGCCACGACCACTACGCCGGCCACGATCAGGGAAGCTGCTCGGTACATCGTGCGACCTCGGTTCGGGGTACGGCCGATCCTATCACCAGTATACAGCGGATGCGGGGCGGACCAAAGCGCCGGGGTCCATTCCCCAGGACGATTGCAAAGTCTATTTTGGTCGTTATCCTGTTGACTGGACGCACTTTGACTATTCCGCACCCGGAAGGACTCCTATGTCTGCCGCACCCGCCACGACCCTTCTCGCCGCCTTGCAGCTGCTAACCGATCCTCGCTGCCGCCGCGGCATCCGCCACCCCTTCGCCGCCGTCCTGGCCCTCACCTTCCTCGGCCTGCTGTGCCGGCAAACGGACTTCGCCACCATCGCCCGCTGGGCCAAGGCCCACTGGGACGCCCTGCGCCCGGCCCTGGGCTTCATCCGCCGCTACGCCCCCCACGCCACCACCCTGACGCGCGTCACCGCCGCTTACTCCTTGGCCGAGTTCCAGGACGCCCTGTGCCGCTGGCTGGCCGGCCTGCTCGCCCGCGAGCCGGTGCGGACGGCAGCCGTGGACGGCAAGACCAGCAAGCAGGGCCACGACGCCGACGGCGACCCCATCCACGTCCTCAACGTCTTCGCCCACGACGCCCATATCTGCCTGGCTCAGTGGGCCGTCGGCGACGGCAAGGAGACCGAGCCGGAGGTCCTCAAGGCCCACCTGGGCGAGCTGTTCGCCGCCCACCCGGCGCTGCGGCTGTTGACTGGCGACGCCCTGTTCTGCCAGCGGCCGCTGGCCCGGCTCATCGTCGAGGCCGGCCGCGCCTACCTGTTCGCGATCAAGGACAACCAGCCCGATCTGCACGAGGCCGCGCAAACGGCGTTCGCCGACGCGACCCCCGAGACGGCCGACGCGGGGACGCGAGAAAAAAAGGGGGCGCGGTGGTGACGCGGCGGCTGTGGCTGGATGTCGAGACCGCCGACTACGCCCGGGAGAAGCTGTCGTTCCCGGGCCTGCGGATCCTGCTGCGGGTCGATAGCGAGACGCGGGGCGGCGAGGCCGATCCGAAAACGGAGACGCGCTACTTCGCGACCGCCCTGGACCCGGGGTGCGTGACGCCGGACGGCCTGCTGGCGGCGGTGCGCGGCCACTGGCAGGTGGAGAACGGCTTGCACTTCATCAAGGATCGCTGGTGGGACGAGGACCGGCACTATAGCACCCAGGCGGGGGTGGCGCTGGGCTTCGCCGTGCTACTCAACGCGGTCGTGACAGTGCTGCGGGCGACCGCCGACCCGGAGGACGACCTGCCCCTGCGCACGCGCCGACGCCCTGGGCTGGGATGTCGAGCAAGCGATTGACCTCATAGCCCGAAAGAAGTTGTGACTATGCAATCCTCCTGGTCCATTCCCGTTATTGCGGCGCGGCGGCCGGTCGGCGCAAGCGGCCGCTGCCCGCCGCGCGGGGATGCGGCCGCGGTCGCGCCCAGTACCGCTCCGCCCGTTCGTCCTCGCTCAAGTAGGCTGCACGCACCTGGAGGACGGCCTCGGCGCCGCCGCGCAGCCAGAACTTCTCGCTCCCCTTCACGCGACGGTTCAACTGCTTGATCACGCTCTCCACCGGCGCACTACTGATCGGCAGGCCCAGCCGCCGGTACTCGGGGTAGTTCATCCGGCCCCGGTTGTTCTCCACGTAGCCCAGCGTGTCCGCCGCCACCCGCCGTGGCTCGTCCTCCGCCGCATTCGCCGGCGGCTCCCCCAGACGCTTGCACACCGCCCGCAGCCCGCCCAGCAACAGCAGCACCTTCCCTGACCAGGCCCAGCACAGCCATTGCGTGTACAACGCCCACGCCGCCTCCGTGCCCTTGCCCTCCGCCGCGCACGCCCCCGCATACAGATGCGCTAACAGGTGTAAAAAGTCCAAAATGCCGAGGAACCCAGCCGCCAGCAGATGAAACTCGAACACCGCCCAGACCGCCTTCGAGCCGTCGCCCAGGCAAGCCTTCCGCTTGGCCTGATCCAGACCACGCCGGTGAACCTCGGCCGCCACGTGCCAGCCGAACGCCTCGTTGTCCGCCGTGGTCGCCAGCACCGTTCGCACCAACCGCTGCGGTCGCCTGGTCCGACCCGGCCGCCGCCGCCGACGCTTCTTGGGAGGCGGCGGCGAGGGCCGGTCGGCACGGCCCACGCTTTTGCCGCTGTGCGACCGCAATTCCGCCGCCAGTCGCGCCACCCGTTGGCGGTCCAGGAACTTCGGCGGCGGCTGCGGTTGCGGATCGCTCCGAGCTTCCCGGGAAGCGTAGGTCTGACAACAGGCCACCTTGTCCTCGCGCCAGGCCGGGTCGGTTACCCCGCGTCCCGCCTCCGCGGCGCGCGTTTGATAGCGACCCCCATCCAGCATCACAGCCGCGACCACGGGCGCCTTCCCGTAGTCGCGTGCCAGACGGTTCTCCTGCAACGCCCGGACGTCGGCGTCTCGCTGTTGTTCCCACTCCCCGCCGATCCGTTCGGTCAGACGCTGCAGATGCGTCGGACTGATCGCCCACTTGGCCAGTGCCCGAAGGTCCTCGCTGGCGTCCTTAAACGAGGCCGCCTTGGCGGCCTGACGAACCGCCTGGCGCAGCAGGGTGGGACTATAGCCTTCCGTCCCCAACGCCAGTTTGTGGTCCAGAGGGAAAAAAAGAGACCCGACAGGTCTGGCAGTGCCACTGTTCGCGGCTGAAGGTCACTTCCCCCGCGTCGCTGTGCAGTTGCCGCCGCGGCAGGGGTTCCCCCGCAGGAGTATGCCGCCGAGCCGGTCGGCCGCACCGCGGACAAAGGATCGGTTGGCCGTCCTCCGGTCGCACGGCCGGGTCGTCCGCGATGTCCTGCTCCAGGAGCCAGGCGGCCAGCTCACGGGTAAGAGAGCAGGCGCGGCCTTCCCGCTGAGAGAACGTGACCGGGGGTGGATTCGGCCCGCCGTCGAAATAGAGATCGAAGGCGGCTCCCGCCTGTTCGAGCCACTGCTGGCGGAGTTGTTCGCGGCCGGTGTTCACGCTGCGTGAAGATTCGTTCATAGCTGCCTGCCGGGGATTAAGGAACAACGTGTCTCGCTTTCCTGGTTATCTCATACCGGAGGCGCAGCTGCAATAACGGGAATGGACCCAAAGCGCCGTCACTTCTTCTCGTCGTCGTTCTTCGGCGGCGCCGGGTGGCGGAACTCCTCCACCAGATCAACGACGTCCTGCTGCTCCCGCTGGATGTTCTCCAGCTCCGCTTTTTCCTTGTCGCCGTACTTGGCCGGGTCGGGGTGGTCCTTCTGGAACGCGGCGGTGCGGTCGGCGACTTCCTTCTGCATCGCCCGCAGCAGCTTCAACTGGGCCACCGGCGGCACGCTGTCGGGCTGCGTGGCCGGGTCGCCGCTCGGCCCCGCCGGGCCGCCGGCCTGATTGCCGCCGGCCTGCGGTAGGGCCTGGTCCTCCGACTTCAGCGCGTCCAGGACCAGGGCGAGCCGATGCGAAGCGTCCTTCTGGGCCTGAAGGGCGGCGTCGCCGATCGACGCCGGCTTCGCCTTCATGCCCTCCTCCAGCCGATTGCCCGCATCGGTCATCGACTCCGACGCTCGCAGCATCAGCCGCAGCAGCACCGGCGCGTCGGCCAGCTCCTTCTTCGCCAGCGCCTCCGTCTCGCCGCTCAGGCCGTTTTGCGCGTCTCGTAATCCGCCCACGCTGTTGAGCAGCACCTCGCGCCTCACCTCGTTCTGGGCCAGCGTGTCGTGCAGCCGCGCCGCCTCCTGATTCAACGCCTCTTGCCGTTCCTTGAGTCCCTGCACCTCCTCGGCGATGCGGGCCTGCTTCTCGCGCTCCAGCTGGTCCTGCGCGTCCTGCTGGGCGTCGTCCGCCTCGTCCTGCGCGTCCTGCAAACGATCCAGCGCAAGGTCCTGATTCTCCGGTTTCTCGCCCTTCTCCAGCTTGTCGGCGTTCTGGTCCATCGCGTCGGCGGCCTGCTTGGCCGCAGCCCCGGCCCGCTCGGCGCCGAGCCGCTTGAGTTCGTCGGCCGCCGCCTTGGCCCGATCCGCCAGCTCCTTCTGCTTCTTCGCCAGCTGCTCCAGGTCCTTGGGATCTTTGGCGTCCTTGATCTTCTTCTGCAACTCGTCCTGTTCGTCGGCCAGCTTCTGCAGCTCCTTCTCTTTCTCGGCCAACTTCTTGGCGAGCTGGTCCAGGTCGTCCTCGTGATGCTCCTCTTCCTGCGCCCGGAACTGCCCGAGCATTTCCTGGAGCTTGCCGGCCGCCCGCTCCTGATCCTTCCGCGCGTCGCTGAGCTGGTTCTTCTCCAGCTCGGTCTTGGCCTTCTCCATGTCTCCCTGAAGCCCGGCCTCGTCCTTGTCGGGGCCGGCTTGCCGGGCCTTGTCCAGGGCGTCCCGCAGCTCCCGGACGCCGGTGGGGTCCTTCTGGTTCTGGGCGTCCTGCAACCCCTTCATGGCGTCGTCGTTCTCCGGCCGCTGACCCTGCTTCAACCGCTCGGCGTCTCGGTCCATCGCGTCGGCGGCCTGCTTCAGCGCGGCCGCCGCCCGGTCGGCGCCGAGCCGCTTCATCTCGTCGGCCGCCGCCTTCGTCCGCTCCGCCAGCTCCTTCTCCTGCTTCGCCAGCGGTTCCAGCTCCTTCGGGCCGCGGGACTGCTTGATATCCTGCTGCAACTCCTTCTGCTCGCTGGCCAGTTTCTCCAGCTCCTTCGGCCCGTCCGCCGTGTTCTGCATCCGATTCAGCAGCTGTTGCGTGCGCTCCTCCAGCCGATTCTGGTTGTCGCGCAGCTCGTCCAGCGCGGCCCGCTGGGCGTCGGTCAAGTCCTTCGCATCTTTGCCCAGCATGTCTTGCAGCTTGGCGGCGTCGGCTTCCAGCTTGCGCTGCTCCTGCAAGATGCGGGCGGCCTCGACCTTGGCCTCGCGCGTGCTGCTGTACGATTGCAGATCGTTCAAGGTGCGGGCGACCTCGTTCTGCATCTCCTCGGCCTTGGTGACGTCCTCGCGCGGGGCGGCGGTCGGCGTGTCCTGGACGGCGTCGGCGTGGAGGCGCTCCGCCTCCTTGTGCAGGGCCGTCGCCCGCTGCCGGTCCTGCTCCGCCTCCTTCTTCACCCGCTCTTTCTCCGCGGCGTCCTTGGCGGCGTCGGCGCGGGCGTCGGCCCGGTCGGCGTCCTGTTCGGCCTCCTTCGCCTGGCGCTCCAGGTCGCGCTGCTGCTCCTGCCGCAGCGCCTGCCGCTCCGCCTTGTTCTTCGGGTCGAGCAGCTCCGCCTCCTTCATCGCCTCCGTCAGCTTGGGGTCGATCTGCCGCAGTTCGTTGTCGGCGATTCGGCCCAGCTCCTGGTCCATCCGCTCCATGCGGTCGCGCAGCGGCGTGTTGGGCGGCTCGCCGTTCGCCTTCAGCGCCTCCAGCAGCCGCCGCGCCCGCGCCGCGCCCCGCTCTTCGGGTCCGAGACGCCTTCCTCGATCTCGCGCTGCAGCTGCTGGGCCTGCACCAGATCGTCGCCGACCTCTTTCTGGAGTTTTTCGACCTCCTCACGATGTTTTTTCGCCTCGTCGCTCTGATCGCCCTCCTTGGGCTGGATCTTCTCGATTTGCTTGAGCTTGCCCTCGGCGTCCTCGGCGTGCTGCAACGCCTGCAATTCCTTCTCGCGCAGGCGGGCCAGGTCCTTTTGCAGATCGCCTTCGTCCTGCGTGACGGCGAGGTCCAGCTCGTTGCGGCCGACGATGCGGATCTCGACCTCGGGGGTGCGGCCCGGTGCCTTGGACGGCGATACGTCGTCCCAGTCGTCGGCCGCCGCTCGCAGCAGGAACACGTCGCCCTCGCGCGGGGCGGCGCCGTCCGGCCGGCGCAGCGATGCAACCGGCAGATGGGTGCGGAACTCCAGCCGCGTCGGCCGCAGCGGCGGCGGGGCGGCCTTGACGGCCGGACCCAGCAGAGG
The DNA here is from genome assembly GCA_963823075.1 of uncultured Planctomycetaceae bacterium. Taxonomy (GTDB): domain Bacteria; phylum Planctomycetota; class Planctomycetia; order Gemmatales; family Gemmataceae; genus UBA4732. The sequence continues at coordinate 294,313 of CAWGKE010000002.1, read as the reverse complement.
CGCCAGCACTTCCTCAGCCGCCGTCGCCGGGTCGTGCAGCACCAGCCGCTGCGCCGGCGATCCGTCGGCTTGGAGACGATACTCCAGGGCGACCGACCGCAGACCGTACAGCGGATCCTCGGCCGTCGCCTGCAACGGCAGCACCGCCGTCGGCAGCACGCTCAGCACGTCGCGCGCCTTCGACGGCCGATCCAGCTGAACCACCGGCGCCGGGTCGTCGCGCACGGTCAGGCCGAAGAGGCGCATGGCGCCCAGGCCGGTGTCGTCCTCGAAGTGCAGGGCGTACACGCCCGACTGGCTCGGCTGGAAGCGGACGGTGAACGAGGCGCGGCCGTCGTCGAGGTCGGCGGCGGCGCGGACCTTGGCGCTGGGGCCGGACGCCAAGGCGCCGGCGACGCCCAGCGCGGCGGCCGCCGTCTGCGGGACCGCCGGGTAATCGACCCAGGCGGCGCGCAGCGGCCGGTCGGCGGCGGCCCGCAGCACCACGGACGTGCCCATCACGGCATCCACGTCGCCGACGCCGGGCGTCTGCGTGTGCGGCGACGGCAGGCCGGTATAGAGCGGATAGAAGAGCTGCAATTGCGGCGAAGCCGCCTTGCCCAGGTTCGTCAGCATGGGCGGCGGCAGCACCTTGACCGGAAACTCCCCGATGTCCGCGTCGTTGTAGTGGACGCTGAAATGGAAGCTGCTCTCCACCTTGTCCAGGCGGAACGAGAGCTTGGCGCTCTTCTCGCCGTCGGGGAGGACGTCGGTCGAATACTCCTTGGTCGAATAGCCGTCCACGCGCACGGTGATCTTGGCCCGGACGCCGGGCGGCAGGGCGCCGGCGACGCGGGCGTTGATCTCGTAGGACTCTCCCTTGCCGACGCGCTCGGGCGGCGGGTTCGGCACAGGGACCAGGCTGGTCACGGGCGGCAGCGAGCGGTTGTTGAACGGGTTGAGGAGCCGGCCCAGGGCGCTGCGGGCGGGGGCCGGGAAGAGCAGCAGCAGCGTCACGGCGGCGGCCCCGGCCAGGGCGGCGCCCGCGGCGACGCTGCGCAAGCCGCGGCTGTCCACGACGCGGTTGAAGTCGTAGCCCTTGGACCGAGCGAGGGTGCGCTTGACGGCCTCGCGCCGCAGGGAGGCCGAGTCGCCGCCCGCGCCGACCGGGGCGTCGAGGAACTGCACCGTGCTGGCCAGCGCGTCGTTGAGGGCCGGGAAGCGCTGCTCCACGCGCAGGGCCAGCGACAGGTCGTCCGTGCGCTGGGACAGCGGCCGGAAGAGGAAGCGCCAGGACAGCAGCCCGACGCCGACCAGCCAGCCGACAAGGACCGCGGCCCGCACAAGGCTGTCGAGCGGCCAGAGGGAATCGACGAGACAGGCCGCCACGGCGGTCGCCGCCGTGGCGAGGACCAGCCAACTCGCGCCGCGGAGGATGGCCGTGCGGCGCAGGCGGCGGCGCAGGGCCGCCAGGCGCTGGCGCAGTACGTTGCCGTCGAGGGCGGTCGGGGGCTTCATGGCGGTCTCCGTGGCGAGCGGGGGGCGTCAGCCCCCTGATTCTTCATACGGTCGCCGGTAGGATGCGGAATCAGGGGGCTGACGCCCCCCGCTCGCCGGCGTCCGCAATTAGACGAGGTTCTTCTGCTTTCGCAACACCCATTCGGAGGTCAGCATCAGCAGGGCCATGACGAAGAACGCCGGGAAGGCCCAGAACAGCCACGCCGACCCCGATGGCGCCTGGAGGCGCACGCGGGCGTCGGCCCGCAGGTTCTTGTCCCGGAGCAGGTCGTCGGCGTTGGCGACGGTGTAGAAGCCGCCGCGCGTCTTGTCGGCGGCGCGTTCCATCTCCTTCTGGTTCATCCGCAGCTGATCCATCTCACCGGGCGGGGCCAGCACCTTGCAGTCGGCCGTCGGCCGCGGCGACGGCAGCGACGGGTCGGTCAGCAGGAACTTGTACAACCCTTCCGGCGTCTGCGTCAGCACGGCGCTGTACGACGCCCGACTGCCCTCGATCTTGGACAGCTCCAGCGTGCGCACGGCCGGCTCGCCGCCGCCGCCCAGGCCGCGCCGCTCCACCAGCACCTTGACCGCCGCGTCCCCGGCCGGCGGCGGCGCGTCGTCGGGGAAGCGCACCGTCGCCTTGATCGCGTCGCCGCGGTGGTACGGCGTCTCCCGGTCCAGGAACAGCTCGACGTGGTCGCGCCGGCTGCCGGAGAGATAACGGATCGTCTGAATCCAGAACTGGTTGTAGTGGGCCTGGTCCTCGCGGAAGCCCCAGCGCCACGTCTCGTTGAAGCCGAGGAACATGCTGCGGCCGGCCCCGACGAACTGCGTCACCACCAGCGCCTGGCGCTCCGGCGGCCGGTCGCCGCCGCGGTCCCGGTCGGGCGGCCCCTTGGCCGTGGGGTGGTAGGCCAGCACCTCCGCCGCCCGCTTGGGCACGCACACGTCCGACCACCAGTACATGTCCTTGAAGTGGTCCCAAACCTCCGCGTTTTTCTGAGCGTCCGCCTCGAAGCGGAAGATCGGGTGGCGCTGGCCCTCCGGCGTCAGGTCGGGCTTGTAGCTGTCTGTGCGCTCGACGGACCCCTCGTCCGGCAGCTTATCGACCACCACATCCACCGGCAGCACGTCCTTGAGCGGCGAATCGCGGTAGTAGAACGGGGCGAAGCGCTCGCCGGCGATCATCAGCAGGCCGCCGCCGTGTTCCGTCACCCACTCCGCAATGTCCTTCATGTGTTCCGTCATCTTGCTGCCGTCCTTGGGCCGCGGGTCCACGTCGCCGAGGATAATCACGTCGTAGGCCTTCAGCTCCTCCCGCGTCGGGATTTCCGCCAGGGCGGTGCGATCCTGGGTCGCAAACTCGGGGTCGGCGTTCAGCAGCACCACCTTGAGGTCGATGCTCTTGTTGCCCTTGGTCCGGTCGCTCTCTCGCTCCAGCAGCGTCTTGAGGAAGTGGTACTCGTAGCGCCGGTAGCCCTCGACGTACAGCACCTTGATGAGCTTCGCTTCGCGGACGAAGACCTTGCGCTCGACGCGGTTGTCCTCCTTGTCGGCCTCGTCGGGCTGGAGCGGCGTCTCGATGATGAAGGTGCGGTCGCCCGCCTCGGTCGGCTTGTACTGCAGCTGGACCTTCACGTCCTCGTTGCCCGTGGCCAGCGTGACGTCCTTCTTGTCGAGGACCGCGTCCTTGCCCTTTTCCTTGAGCGTGACGGGCACGGTCAGGCCGGGGTAGCCGACGCCGTTGAGCGACAACTCGAAGAGGATGCGGTCGTTGACGTAGACGCTGTCCACGGCCTGGAGATCGTGCAGGCGGATGTTGCGCACATCGTTGGCGTCGCCGAGTCCGACGAAGAAGAGCGGCACGCCCTGGTCCTTGGCGAAGTCGGCGGAGTGGTCGAGGCTCTCGCCCTCCGTGGTGACGCCGTCGGTCAGCACGACGACGGCGGCCAGCGACGAGGCGTTGTACTCGGCCAGCACCTGGCGCACGGCGGCGCCGAGCTGCGTCGAGTCGTTCTTCGGCTCGGCCTTGAGGCCGCGGATCGCGTCCGCCGCGGCGGCCAGCTCCTCCGGCTTGGTCACGTCGGCCAGCCGGTGCAGCCGGCCGGAGCAGTGGTAGACGCGCAGCCGCACGTCCTTCTTGGTCAGGAGCGTCTTGAGCCAGTCCGGGTCGGGCCGCGTCACGATCGTCTGGGCCAGGCGCAGGCGGTCGGCCTCCGAGACGCCGGCTTGCTTCGCCAGGGCGTCGGCCGCCTTCTGCACCGCCGGGTCGCGGTAGCGATCGACGGTGCTCATGCTCTGCGAATCGTCGAAGATGACGACCAGATCGGGCGCCGCCTGGCGCTCGATACCAGACGCGCAGCTGCGGCAGGATCACCAGCAGCAAGAGCGCCAGCAAGCCGAGGCGCAGGCCGGCCAGGAGCAGCCGATGGCCGACGCCGATGTTGCGGCCCTCGCGGAAGTAGACCGCCAGCACCAGCACCGCGCCCAGCGCGAAGACGATCCCCGTCACCCACGGGTCGAGACGGTTGCTCCAGAAGACGGAGGAGGATTCGAGGTTCCAGCGGCTGGTCTCGCCCTCGGCCGGCGGCGGCACGCCCTGCGCGGACTCCATCCAGCGGCGCACGCTGCCGGGCAGGAAGCTGAGGAAATCGCCGGTCCAGTAGTTGTGCAGCAGGATGAAGCCGACGCCGAACAGCAGGACGGCGAGCAGACCGGACAGGAGGTAAAACGGCAGCCGAGTCGCCGCCCAGCGCCGGCGGGTCAGGTTGCGCTGGGCCGCTTCCTCTTCCAGCGGGGCCACGGCGGTGTAGTGGCCGAACAGCCACGCCAGCAGCACCTCGACGAAGAACAGGCCGAGCATGAACAGCAGCAGCCAGTGGGCGATCCAGGGGCCGATCGGCGCGTTCTCGACGACGACGGCGGCGCCGGGGGCGTGCGTCACCTGATGGAGGTCGGAGACGACCTGGAGGTTCCAGTCTGGGAAGGCGGACTTGAGGTTGTCGGCCGTGGCGCGGCCGAGGTCGCTGGGGCTGCCCTGCTGATAGGCGTTGAGGGCCGGCGGGTTGACGGCGACGAGATGGTCCATCCCGGCCCCTGATGCGCCCCCCGCGGAGATGCGATAGAGGCCGGACACGTCGGCGCCCGACCAGCGCAGGACGCCGCCGTCGTCGAGCTGGCGGATCGGGGCCGATTCCTCGCGGCCGTCTGGCGTGTGGATCGTCGCCGAGCCGCCCGCGGCGTTGGGCAGGAACAGCTCGATCGCGTCGCCGACCTCGACGGACTGCTCCCGCAGCCGACCGGCCGCGGCGAAGTGCATCAGGCGGTCGATGAACGGCGGGAAGACGGGGGAGGCCGGCCAGCTGTTCCAGTCGGCGTTGAGCGTCGTCGTGACCAGGACGACGCGGCCGCGCATCTGGCCGCGGTCGGCCGCGTCCTTGCCGGTCGGCGGCCGCCACTCCAGCACGGCCGGGCCGCCCGGCGGCCGGGCGGCGGCGTCCGCATCCTTGCCGGGCAGCAGGATCGGCGCGAATGAGAGCAGCGTATGCACCGCCGCCGTCTTCCGCTGCGCGGGGCCGGCCGTCGCGTCCACGGCCGGCTCCACGCGCAGGAACGAATGGAAGTGGGCCGCCTGCAGCATCTCACGCGGTCGGGAGTCGGTGAACGGCTTGAACGCCGGCTCGGCGGCCAGGTCGGATTCCGGCGTCAACTGATAGGAATACGTGCTGTTGTCGTTTTGCTTCTCGACGAGGCGGACGGGCAGGAGGCCGACGCCGCTCGGCGAGAGCGTGGCGTTGTACTCCTTGAGGTCCACGCGGTCGCCGGCCACGAAGACGACGCCGCCGCCGCGGCGGACGTGGTTGAGCAGCCGGTGCGCCTCGCCGTCCGTGAACAGCGGCACGTCGCACAAAAAGACGCAGTCGTAGGGCGTCAGGTCGCCCAGCCCCTCGTCGGCGAACTGCGTCTCATTGATGACCTTGGGCCGGGCGACGACGTTGTTCTCGCGGGCCGTGGCCTCGTCCTGGAACGGATTGAGGGCGGTGCGGACGTACTCGGCGGCCCGATCGAAGGCCTGCCCGGCCGGCTTGCCGTCCACCAGCAGCACCTCCACGCGGTCCTTGACCGTCACCACCACGCGGCGGGCGTCGTCGGCCTCCAGGCCGTCGTGGTCCACCTCGGCCTGGACGACGTAGTCGCCGGGTTCGGCGAAGGTGTACTGGAAGGCGACGGGGACCTGTTCGCCGTCCTTGATCTCCTTGATGGTGGGCGTCGGACCGACCTCGCGCAGCTCCGGCGGCTGACCGTCGGCCCCGACCTTGCCGACGAGGAAGTGGACGGCCACGTCGGCGCGCGTCGCGCCGAAGTTGTGCAATACGGCCTGGAGGAGGGTCCGTTGCCGGGCGACGGCGACCGGATCGGCCAGCGCCAGCCCCTCGACGGCGAGATTGTCCAGGCGCCTTTCATGGCCGTCGCCGTCGTCGATTTTGGCCAGGTCGAGAAGGGCGGCGGTCCGGGCGCGGGCCTGGATTTTCTGTACGGTGGGGGCCAGGGCCGACGCCTCGCGCGCAGCCAGGTGGTACGCTGGAGGTTCGAGAGGAAGTAGACCTCTTTTTCGGCGTATTTTTTCGGCGAGGCGTTGAGGAGGTCTTCGACGGTGTTGAGGGCGGCCGCGAGGTCGGCGTTGCCGTGCGTGGCCCGCAGGGCGTCGATGCGGCCGAGGACTTTTTCCGCGTCCTCGGAGGGCGCGCCGGGGTCGGCGTCGTCGCTGGGGCCGGGGACGATCATGCGCGGCGGGTCGGCCAAAAGGACGACGCTGAAACCGTCGCCGCCGTTGCTCTCCTTGACGATCTGGCGGGCCGCCGCCTTGGCCCGGTCGAAGCAGTCCCGATCGCCGGCCCGGAAGCCCATGCCGAGCGAACCGTCCACGACGAGGATCTTGTGAGTGCGCGGCCCCACTGGTGACGGCGACGCCGGCAGGCGCGAACCGGCTGAACCAGCCCCAGGCGGTTTCGGCCCACGGCGTCACGCTGCACATGGCCAGGAGCAGCAGCAGCACAAGCAGGCAGCGGACGACCAACAGCAGGATCTGCTCGATGCGCACCTTACGCGAGGTCTTGCGCTGGGCGGCCAGGAGGAAGCGCATGGCCGCCCAGGGGACGATGCGATAGCGCTTGCGATTGAGCAGGTGAATGACGATGGGGATGGACACGGCGCCGGCGGCCGCCGCCACGGCGAGGAAGGGGTTGAACAGGAAAGCGAACAGCGGCGGAATGGCGAGCGGCACTGATCAAGTCTCCGTGGCGTATCCATTCTTGCGACCGTCGGAGCCGCGACCGTAAGGGAGCGGTCTTCGCTAAAACCGCTCCCTTACGGTCGCGGCTCCGATCGCCGTTTCATTTCCCCTTCCGCGCCAGCCGATGGGCGAGGTACGTCGATAGCGCCAACCCCAACGGCCGGTCGGTCCGCAGGCGGACGTAGTCGATGTTCTGCGCCCGGCATCCCTGCTCCAGCTCGGTGGTGAACAACTGCAGCTGTTCCAGGTAGCCGTCGCGCAGCGAGCGCGGGTCGGTCAGCAATTCCGGCATCTGCTCCATGCCGCGGAACAGCGTCGATTCCTGGAACGGGAACTCCTCCTCCGCCCGATCCAGGACGTGGAAGACGATGACCTCGTGCCGCTGGTGCCGCAGGTGCATCAGGCCGGTCAGCACCTCTTCCGGCTCGTCGAACAGATCGCTGAAGATCATGACGACGCCGCGCCGCGTGACGCGCTCGGCCATGTCGTGGAAGATCGGCCCCAGGCGGGTGCGCTCGACGGCCCGACCCGGCGTTGAGGACGTTGACGATCTGCTTCATCTGCGAAGGCTGGCTGGACGGCTTGAGGACCTGGCGCACCTGATCGTCGAAGGTCACGAGGCCGGCCGAGTCCTGCTGATGCAGCACGAGGTAGGCGAGCGCGGCGGCCGACATGGCGGCGTAGTCGTACTTGGAGACGAGCGGCTTGCCGTCGGGCCGCGCCGCCCCGGAGCCGTAGCGCATCGACTCGCTGGCGTCCACGAGCATCCAGGAGGCGAGGTTCGTTTCTTCCTCGTACTGCTTGAGGTAAAAGCGTCCGGTGCGGCTGAAGACCTTCCAGTCGAGGTGCTTGAGATCGTCGCCGGCCACGTACTCGCGGTGCTGGGCGAACTCGACGGAGAAGCCGTGGTAGGGGCTTTTGTGCATCCCGGACAGGTAGCCCTCGACGATGAGGCGGGCCTGCAACTCCAGGTTGCGCACCTTGGCGAGGGCGACGGGATCGAGATAGCGTTGGGGGTCGTTCAGTTGCGGCATGGGGTTTGTTTCTCGACAGCGGAGCGCCTTCCTACTTTTCGTCGTCCTCTTCCCCGATAGCGCGAAGAATGTCCTTGAAGGAGTAGACTGGTTGGTCCAGGTCGCCGAACTCTCTGCGCAACTCTTCGAGCTGCTCGGCGGTGAGGTCGGGCTGGTGCTTGGTGATCACATCTCGGAGAGTCTCACGGCGTCGCGGTGGCTGTGACATTAGTCGCCCCCTTCTGACTGTCGCGGGCCTCACCCCCCCGCCGTCGCCTCGACCTTCTCGTTCGGGTCGCGCGGCACGACGTCGATCAGCTTGCGCACGATGTCGTCCGGCTTGATCCCCTCGGCCTCGGCGTTGAAATTCGTGATGATGCGGTGCCGCAGCACGGCCGGCGCCACGGCGCGCACGTCCTCGCATGAGACGTAATAGCGGCCGTGCAGCACCGCCCGCGCCTTGGCCGCCAGGATCAAAAACTGCGACGCCCGCGGCCCGGCGCCCCACGTCACGTAGTCGCGCACGAAATCGGGCACGTCGTCCGCCTTGGCCGGCTTGCCGACCATCGCCGCCGGTTGGTTTCGCGCCGGCCCCTTCACCCGCGAACCCTTCCGCGTCAGCCGCGTGAACTTCATCGCGTAGCGAATGACATACGGCGCCACCGGGACCTTCCGAACGATGTCCTGCATTTCCAAAATGTCCGTCGCCGAGATTATCCGGTCGATCTTCGGAACGTGCGTCGAGGTCGTCATCTCGACGATCTTGAATTCCTCTTCCTCCTCGGGGTAATCGACGAAAATGTTGAACATGAAGCGGTCCTGCTGCGCCTCGGGCAGCGGGTACGTGCCTTCCTGTTCGATCGGGTTCTGCGTCGCCAGCACGAAGAACGGGTCGGGCAGCTTGTGCTTGGCGCCGCCGACCGTGACCTGACGCTCCTGCATGGCTTCGAGCAGGGCGGCCTGCGTCTTGGGCGGCGTGCGGTTGATCTCGTCGGCCAGCACCACGTTGGCGAACAGCGGGCCGTGGAGGAACTTGAACATGCGCTGGCCGGTCGTCTTGTCTTCCTGCAAGACCTCGGTGCCGGTGATGTCGGACGGCATCAGGTCGGGGGTGAACTGGACGCGGCTGAAGCTGAGGCTGAGCGAGTCGGCCAGGGTGCGGATGATAAGCGTCTTGGCCAGGCCGGGCACGCCGACGAGGAGGCAGTGGCCCCGGGCGAAAATGGCGATGAGCAGCTCTTCGAGGACGCGCTCCTGGCCGACGATGGCCTTGGCCAGCTCCTTGCGGATGCGGCGGTAGCCGTCGTTGAGCCGTTCGATGGCGGACAGGTCGCCGTCGATGCGCGGCCACGGCTGGGCCGGCGTCGCCTCGACGACCGGCTCGGCGGTCGCAAGGTCGTCGTCGCCGGACAGCCACGTCCCGCAGCCGCACATGCGCCGGCCGCCGGCCGGGACCTGCATCGACAAACCACACGTTTTGCAGCGGACATTTGGCATCGGTGTTTCATCCTACCACGGAACACACGGAACACGCGGAAAGAACAACAGAGAGTTGTTGCGTCTGTTTTTCCGTGTGTTCCGTGTGTTCCGTGGTTGTCCTTATGCTTCCTCTCCGGCTTCTATTTCATCGCCGACAGCCCCCACGCCCGATCCGCCAGCGCCACGACCAAGCCATGCGACGACAGCTGCACCAGTGGACACGCTTCCACTCGCCCCATCGTGAAGACCGGCAGCACCACCGGCTCGTCCGGGCCGAGACGGGCGAACGACTGCGGAGCGACCGGGAAATTCAGTCGTTGCACCAGCCGGCCCGTTTGCGGGTCATAGCACGCGATCGGGAAGCCCCGGCCGGGTTCCTCTTCCAGGGCGAGCCGACCTTCCCATTGTAACCGCCCAAACAGCCAACGGTATTGAAATTGTGCGCCCCGCATCTGGACGGGGTAGGCGAACAGGCTGCCTCCTGCGCAGCGTCCGCCAGCGACCCCTCGGCCCGGCCGCGGGCTGCCGCCACAACACGGCGCCGTCCTTCAGCGACCGGGCGAAGAGGACGCGATCCTGCACGCCGTAAAAGGCGTCGGCGTCCTGCGACCACCCATCCAAGTCCAGATCCTGCACGTTGAACAGCGGCGATTCCGCCCAGGTGGGCTGCCCGCTGGCCGGGTCGAGTCGCTGCACGCGCCAGCCGATGTTCGTGGCCCACGCCAGCAGCAGGGCGTCCGGCCCGGCCGACAACCGCGGCGCCTCGCCGGTGCGCGTGGTCGCGCCGGGCAGCGTGTACGTCCACACCTCACGATCCGCCGTGGGGTCGAGCAGGACGACGGTTCGGGCGTCCGGCGTGAGCAGGATGCGGCCGTCGGACAGTCGGACGGGCGGGCGCGGCCAGGGTTCGCTCGCGGTCGGGTCGTCGTGAAGCAGCCGGCCCGTGGCGGCGTCCAGCAGCCAGCGGCGGCCGCCCGAGGTCTGCACCAGCAGCAAGCCGGCGCCCGCCGGAACCGCGTGCAGGAAGCGGCCGCCGGGGTACGGCTGGCGCAGCCCGGCCCCGGCCGCCCGCCGCGCCCACAGGACGCGGCCGCACTCCGCGTCCAGGACGAAGATCCGGCGTTCGCCCTGGATGCAACAGAAGCAGCCTCCGATCAGATGGAAATTCCCGAGGGGGTCGGGCCGGCCGGCGTCCGGCGCCAGGACCAGGCCCGCCTCGTCGGGAAGCGTCCGCGACGGCGGCGGGGCGGCGAACTGCCATGCGACCCGGCCGTCCTCCGCGGACACCGCGGCCGCGCCGCCTTCGCCGGCTGTCACGATTACGTCGCCCCGTCGGCCGGCCCATGTCGGAGCGAACGGAAGCGCCGCCTGCCAGCGGAGCTTCCCGGAATCGGCCGACCTCCCCGTCAGCCGGCCGGCCGGCCGGCTGCGGCCGCACAGCAGCAGGTCGCCGGCCAGGGCCAGCGCGTCTTCGCCGGGGTCGAGCGTCGCCTGCCACGTCCGGAACAGCGGCGGATCCGCTGCGGCCGGTCGTTCCGGGGCGTCGGCGGCCGCCGGCCCCGCCAGCTTTGGCGCCTGGCCGAGCCGTGCGGCCGCGAAGGCGGCGGCGCTTTGTGGGACGCCGGTTTCATCCTCGACGATCAGGCCGCGAAACGCATCCGCGCCGCCGAGGCCTTGCCAGACCGCGACGGCCCGATCCGCCTGCCCCGATTTCTTCCACAGCGCCGCCTCGTCCAGCAGCGTTTGCAGACGCACCGGAGCGCTGAACTCGTCGGTGGACGCTTGCTTGAAATCCGCCGCCGCCTCTTCCCAGCGCCCGGCCGCGACGGCCTGGCGCGCCGCGTCCATCCGCGCCGTGTGTTTCTCGCTTCGCGACGGCCCCTCCTTGCCCGGCGGCGCGAAGATCGTCAGCACCTGCCGATCCGCGCTGAGGAGGCAGCCGTCCGCGTAAACGAGGTTGCCGGCGGGGATGCGGCTCAACAGCGATGGATCGTCGGGCTGTTCGCCGTCGCGCTGACGGACGGCGTACACCGTGGTGGAGCCCGGTCCCTTGCTGGCGGTCGGCCACAGCACCAGATCGCCGATCAGCAGGCCCCGGCCCGCCGGGGCCAGACCGCCGCCGCCGTCCGGCAGCGCCCAGGCGTCCACGCCGTCGTCGGCGTCCACCGCCCGCAGGCCCATCGGCGTCGTGAAGATCAGTCGGCGCTCGCCGACCCCTAACAAATGGACCACCTCCAGCGGCCCGCGGTCCCACAGCTTTTCACCCGTCGCGGGGTCGAGACATAGCAGATGGTCATAATCCGCGGGAGCGACGTAGAGCCGGCCGTCCGCGAACAAGCAGGGCGCCAGATCGCGCGGCGACGCCCCCACCCCACCCTCCCCCACCCGCGGGGGGAGGGAAGGGAGGGGGGAGTCGCCGCGGCTGGGGTAACGCACCGACCACGCCGGCTTGCCAGTCACGGCGTCGAGGGCGACGATCGCCCCGGAATGGGAGCAGTAGACCAGATACGACCCGGCCAACGTCAGCAGGTGTTGGCGGTAGCGCCGGTCCTTGTCGGCGAATTCGTGGGTCTCACAAATATCTTGATGCCAGAGTTCCGGCGGTTCTTCCGCGGCGTCGGCCGGGTAGCAGTGGATGCGCGTAATGGGCCGGCCGTTCACGAAGCGCGTCGAGGCAATGGCGACCAGTCCGTCATGAACCAGCGGCGAACCCTCGAAAACGGCCTCCGCCTTGTCCGCGCCGGCGTTCTCCGGCGCCGAGGCGTCCACCGCCCACAGGAAACGCTCGCCGATCCGCGTCGGCCTCAAGCTCAGGCAGACGAGCAGACTCTGGTTGTCCCGGTTCTTCGCGTCCCGGTCCACGGCCCGGACGTCGCGGACGGTCTGCGTGCCGAGGCGGACGAAGGCGCGGTCGCCGGCCACGGTCACTGTGTAGCGCAGGTCGGGAGGCGCCGGCAGGGCGCGATCCGGGTGGACGCCGCCGTTGAGGTGGGCCGCATCGTACCAATTCTCGACCGCGCCAGTCCGCAGATCGTAGGCCGTCACGTATTGCGCGTCGGCGACGATCGCCTTGCCGTCGGCGACGACCGGCTCGAATGCCATCGAACGGTTGGCCAGGATCGCGCCGCCGCCGCGGTCGTAGACGGGATCCTCGTCCAGCGGCTGGCGGTCCTTGAGGCTGTACTGGCGCTCGTTGGCCGGCCGACACAGCGCCCCCAGTCTGTCGAGCAGCCGCGGCGGGGCGACGGCGACGCGGCCGCGCGCGGAGTCGCCGCCGAAGGTCGGCCAGGCGGCCGTCGGGGCCGGCAGGTCGGCGCGGCGCTCGTCGGCGACCTGGGCCAGGATGTCGGCGTAGCGGCCTGTTTTACCGGCCAGCGCGCCCTCGGCCGTGCCGAAGTCCTTGCGGTACGCTTCCAGGTCGTCCCCCTCCCTGCCCTCCCCCAGCTTCGGGGGAGGGTTGTGTGGGGGGGCGCCGGCGAAAAGCCGAGCGAGCAGCACCTTGGCCCGCGTCCGGGCGGCGTCGGTCTGCGGGTCGGGGTAATAAAGGAGCAAGGCGGGCGGTTGTTCCGCCTTCGCTGTCTTGGGCGGCGACAGCAGGCGCCACCACTGCTCGGCCTCCGCGAAGTCGCCGCGCTCGAAGGCGAGGTCGCCGAGCAGATCGAGGGCCTTTTCCGCCGGCCGGCTGCAAAACGCCTCGTCCACCACCTTGCGCAGCAGCCGCACGTCGCGCCCGGCGACGGCCTGGTCGAGCTGCTTCTTCGCCTGGGGGTCGGCCCCGTTGCGGTAGGAGCGCAGGGCGTCCGGCGGCAGCGACGCCAGGAGCGCATGACACAGCCGCCGGCAGCCGACGCAGCGCCCGGGGCCGACGGGAATCAAGTCGTCGCCCGACGCGGTCAGGACGGCCTGGATCTCCTCGACCGCCTCCGGCCATTTCCTGTCGGCGAGCAGCTTGCGGATGTCGTCGATGCGTCCGGCGGTCGCCTTCGACTCGGCCGGGAACACGGCTGGCGCCGGCGCGTCGGCCCGCGTCGCCGCCCATCCGCCGAGCGTCAGCGCCAGGGCCAGCCAGGCGCCTCGGTCCCGCAAGCCGGTCATGCCTTCTCCCGAACGAGAGGAATGCGCATCAATGGACCCATTATAACCGTCGGGGAGCGGCGCGGCGTCAGCCCGCCGGTGCGGCACACGGTCGCGGACATCGTGCTGCACCGGCGGGCTGACGCCGCGCCGCTCGCCCCTAGCGCCGCTCGCCAGCCCTCTGGAGCATTCGACCGATAAAAAAGATTGCAATTCCGATCCCGGAAAAGATCAGCGAGGTTCGCAGGCTCACCTGCTCTGGATTCACGACGTTGCCCATCACGGCCAGCGGCACCATGAAAAAGCCGATCACCTGCAAAAGCTGGCCCAGTGGTTTCAGCATCGGCGCTTCCCGAATCCGAGAAATCGGCGCGGCGGTCGTTCTCACTTCTGCGACGGCCCGCGCCGCCGCCGCGGTCCATTCTTATGCGTGGTAGGCCGCTTCGTCCGCCGCCCCGGCAGCGCGGCACGCGGCACATAACTTGCTCCGCGCCGCCCCGCCCGTCGCCGACCCGCGGCCAGGAATGAATCCGCTTGACTTCGCGCCGCAGGCATCTACAAAACACGCTATTCGCTTCGCCGACCAGGAGGCTGCCCCATGCCGGCCCATTTCCACAGTCGCGGGACTGTGGCCGCATTGAAGACGTTGCGGGTTCGGTGGGCCCTCGCCGCCGCCGTTCCCCTGGTCGGCGTCCTCTGGCTGTCCGGCTGCGAAAACACCCTGGAATATGCGCGGTATCCCGCCGACCTCGTCTACCCGCTCCGCACCGACCTGATCGTTACCAAGAAGCCGCCCAGCGAGACCTTCGCCCCGCCGGGGCCGGGCCATCTTGACGAGGAAATCGCCCAGGTCGCCAAGATCGGCGGCGAGACGGTGGACCCCAACGGCGTGGCCGCCGACCAGCGCAAGCTGATCCAGGCCGCGCTCAACAACGTGTTCGGCACGCCGCGCCAGCCGCGCGTCGGCGCCGCCGGCGGCGAGGACGACGCCACGATCGTACAGCCGCTGCTGCTGCTCAAAGTCCGCGACGCGGACGCCAAAGCGCCCTTCAAGACGCTCGCCCAGGGCAGCAAGGTCTACCGCTACCACTGCGTCCACTGCCACGGCCTGACCGGCGACGGCCGTGGGCCGACCGGCCCGTGGGTCGTGCCGCACCCGCGCGATTACCGCCAGGGCGAGTTCAAGTTCATTTCCACCAAGCCCGAGGTCAACAGCAAGAAACCGCACCGCGAGGATCTGGTGCGCACCCTGCGCACCGGCATCGAAAGCACCTCCATGCCCTCTTTCGCCCTCCTCGACGTCCGCGACCCGGAGAGCAAGGACAAGGAGACGGACCTCGAAGCGGCGGTCAGCTACGTCATCCACCTCAGCATCCGCGGGCTGGTGGAAAAGCGCGTCCTTTCCGCCGTGATCGGCGGCTCGAAGTACGAGAACCAGGACGAGGCGGACAAGGACGTCCACCAGATCATGACCGAGGTCGTTGGGCAGTGGGCGGAGTCGAACCTGCGGGACAAGGACGCGGACGTCAATCTCATGACCCCGCCCGAGGGCTCCTACAGCAAGGACAAGGATCCAGAGTCGATCCGCAAGAGCATGACAGACCCAGAGTCGATCCGCAACGGCTACAAGCTCTTCTCCGACCCCAAGGGTGAGGCCAGCTGCATCAACTGCCACGCCGACTACGGTCGGCAGGTCAACTTCCGCTACGACGACTGGGGCACACTGGTGCGGCCCATGAACCTGACCACCGGCGTCTACCGCGGCGGCCGACGGCCGATCGACCTCTACTGGCGCATCAAGGGCGGCATCGAACCGTCCGGGATGCCCAAGACCGGCCTGCAAGACGACAAACAGATCTGGGACGTGGTGAATTTCGTCCACGCGCTGCCTTATCCGCAGATGCTGCCGAAGGACGTGCGCGACAAGGTCTACGACTCGCCGCCGTCGCTTGAGGACGGCGGCAAGGGGGAGCGGGCGGAGAGGTAAATGCGAACCGAAACCCTTGCTTGCGCTGCGGGCTGGTCTACCAGCCCGCAGCGCAAGCAAGGGGTCTGGCGACGGGAGCGTTGTCGTGCAGAAACTTTGGGCGGTCTTTTTCGGGGTGGTGCTGACGGGGATTTTCGCCCTGTGCGTCGCCGCTCCCTGGGTGGGCTGGTGGATGCCGCAGAACGTCTCCACCTTCGGCGGCGACGTGGACAACCTCTTCTACATCATCCTCTTCATCACCGGCGTGGCCTTCGTGCTGACCGAGGCCCTGCTTGTCTGGTTCATGTGGCGCTACGCCCACAGCCCGCAGCGCAAGGTCGCCTTCGTCCACGGCAACCATCGCCTGGAAATGGTCTGGACCATCGTCACCGGCGCCATTCTGCTCTACATCGCCTTCGCCCAGGTCAACGTGTGGGAGCGCATCAAGTACCAGGGGCTGATGCCGGATCCGGCCCAGACCGTGCAGGTCACCGGCCGCCAGTGGGAGTGGCGGCTTCGTTATCCCGCCCGTTATGATCCTGGAGATCCTGGAGATAAGGAGAAAGGAATCGCCCCCCGCGCCCCCCACTGGGTGAACGCGCAAAAGACCGACGCCGAGGGTCGCGCCTGGGCCGAGTCGCCCCAAATCGACGACCTCCGTGTCCAGAACGAATTGCACACCTGGAAGGGGGCGAAAGTCCGCATCTACCTCAAGACGCAGGACGTGATCCACAGCCTCGGCCTGCCGAACCTGCGGCTGATGCAGGACGCCCTGCCCGGCAAGACCATCCCGATGTGGTTCTCGGCCAACGAGTCGAATACGCAGTGGGACGGCTACACCGGATGCGAGGAGCCGGACGATGTGTCGCGGCGCTGGGAGATCGCGTGCAAGGAACTGTGCGGCGGCGGCCACTACCGCATGCGCGGCCGGCTCTACGTCCACCCCAACCAGGAAGATTTCGAGCGCTGGCTGAACCACGAACTCAAGGCACAGAACAGCCACGAGCCGGAAACCAATCCCGGCGACGCCGGGACGCCGGTGGCGTCGAATGGTTCGTGAACGGTTTAGCCGCTCCTCGAAGAGGAGCGCGTCGGCTGAGCGCTCCTCTTCGAGGAGCGGCTAAACAGTGCGCTCGATGAGTAGGCTATCTCTCCCACCCGCAACGGGTGTGTGGTCCATACGAGGATCGGGCATGAGCGTCAGTCATCTGCACCCCGCCGCCGGCGCCCACGGCCACGAACTGGGCTTCCTGCGCAAGTACGTCTTCTCCGAAGACCACAAGATCATCGGCATCCAGTTCCTCTTCTCCGGCCTGATCTTCTTCTTCATCGGCGGCGCCCTGGCCCTGCTGGTCCGCCTCCAGGTCGGCTACCCCAACGGCGTGTGGTTCCTCAGCCCCTTCTTCCCCAAGGAGTGGGCCGGGAAGATGTCGCCCGAGTTCTACACCATGCTGTTCAGCATGCACGCCTCGGTGATGATCTTCTTCGTCATCATCCCGCTCTTGGCCGGGGCGTTCGGCAACTTCCTGATCCCGCTCATGATCGGGGCCAAGGACATGGCCTTCCCCAAGCTGAACATGCTGTCGTACTGGTTCATGTGGCCAGGCTTCATCGTCATCGTCGCCAGCTTCTTCGTGGACGGCGGCGGCGCCGGCTCGGGCTGGACCTCCTACCCGACCGTGGCCAGCGTCATGCTCGGGCCGGGCCAGGGCTGGAACTCGCCATCCTCGCCGCACTCCGGCGTCGGCCAGATCTTCTGGCTCGTGGCCCTGCTCTTCGTCGGCATCTCGTCGATGATGGGGTCGATCAACTACGTCACCACCATCATCAACCTGCGGGCGCCCGGCATGACGCTGTTCCGCATGCCGCTGACCGTCTGGTCGCTGTTCATCACCGCCATCCTCCAGGCCATGGCCCTGCCGGTGCTGACCGTGGCGCTGATCCTGCAGCTGCTCGACAAGACCATCAACACGACGTTCTTCCTGCCGCCGGGCGGCCTCGACTTCGGCAACCTGCACACCGCGGCCGGCGGCGGCCAGCCGCTCCTGTGGCAACACGTCTTCTGGTTCTATTCCCACCCGGCCGTGTACATCATGATCCTGCCGGCGATGGGCATGGTTTCCGACATCATTGCGACCTTCTCGCGCAAGCCCATCTTCGGCTACCGGCCGATGGTCTACGCCCTCGCCGGCATCGCCGGGCTGGGCTTCATCGTCTGGGGCCATCACATGTTCCAGAGCGGCATGGACCCGCGCCTCGGCACCGGCTTCATGCTGGCCACCATGATGATCGCCCTGCCGTCGGCCGTGAAGGTCTTCAACTGGCTGGGCACCGCCTGGGGCGGCAACCTCACCTACACGACGCCGATGCTCAACGCCTTGGCGTTCGTCGCCATGTTCATCATCGGCGGCCTCAGCGGCATCTTCATGGCGGCGACGCCGGTGGACGTGTACTTCCACGACACCTATTTCATCGTGGCCCACCTCCACTACGTGCTGTTCATGAGCAGCATCTTCGGCATCTTCGCCGGCATCTACTTCTGGTTCCCCAAGATGTTCGGCCGGATGATGAACGAGCCGCTGGGCAAGGTGCATTTCGCGCTGACGTTCGTGTTCGCCAACTGCACGTTCTTCCCGATGCACATCATCGGCATCGGCGGCCACCCCCGGCGCTATTTCGACTCCACGATGTACAGCACCTGGGAGCATTTCCGCGTGCTGAACCAATTCATGACGATCAGCGCCATCCTGCTGGGCTTTTCGCAGCTCGTTTTCGTGTTCAACTTCGGCTGGAGCCTGTTCCGCGGCAAGGTGGCGGGGCGGAACCCGTGGCACAGCAACACGCTGGAATGGACGGCGCCGTCCCCGCCGCCGCACGGCAACTTCGAGACGCCGCCGATCGTCCGGCGCGGCCCCTACGAATACAGCGTGCCGGGCATGGAGGACGACTTCCTGCCGCAGACGGCGGAGCATCCCGCCGGGGCGCCGGAGCCGGTCCCGGTACATTGAGGTCTACCTTGTTACTTCCCTGGCTCTGATATGTCTTCGACTTCATCACAACCTGTCCCGCGCTGGCTGCACGCCTGGGCTATCGTTACCGTCGCATTCGCGGTGGTGCTGGTGGCCCTCGGCAGCGTGGTGACGACCATCCAGGCCGGCATGGCGGATCGCGCCTGGCCTACGTATCCGTGGTACTTGCTCACGTCGAAATGGGACCCCGCCCAGTTCGATTTCGTAGTCGAGCATTCGCACCGGGCGGCAGGCTATGTGGTCGGCTGCTGCGTGATTGTGCTGGTGATCGGCCTATGGCTCACGCGACGGCGTCCGGTGGTGCGTTGGTTGGGCGCGGCCGCGTTGCTTTGCGTCATCGCCCAGGGAGTCCTCGGCGGCATGCGCGTGTTGCTGGACAAATCGACGCTGGCCGCGGCGCACGGTTGCTTTGCACAGTTGATTTTCAGCCTCTTGGTTGCGCTCGCGGTTCTGATCGGTTCGGCACGGTCGGACGTCGCCCTGGAGGATCCGTATGGTCGGCGTTGCCTCCGAAGCGCGCTGGCCCTGGCGGCGCTGGCCTTCGTTCAGGTCGTGTGGGGTGTGATACTCCGGCACTTTCACGACCCCGTTGCCCAGCGGCTGCACGTCCTGACCGCGTTCGCCGTGGTCGCGGCCATCGTTTGGTTCGTCAAGACCGCGTGGGAGCAGCCGGCCGGACGGCGGGCGTTCAGACGCGTCGCCCTTGTTATGACGAGTCTGGTCGTCGT
The DNA here is from genome assembly GCA_963823075.1 of uncultured Planctomycetaceae bacterium. Classification (GTDB taxonomy): domain Bacteria; phylum Planctomycetota; class Planctomycetia; order Gemmatales; family Gemmataceae; genus UBA4732. The sequence continues at coordinate 275,252 of CAWGKE010000002.1, read as the reverse complement.
CCAGCTGACGCTAGGCGTCGAGGTGTGGATGGGCCTGACATCGAGCAACCTGGCGGAATTGCAACCCGTCACCTTCGCCTCGGCTTTGCTCCGCACGCTGCACGTCCTGGTCGGCACCGGCGTCCTGGCTACGTCGGTCGTTGCCGCCATGCAGGCCTACCGCGCGGCCGCGCCGGAACCCGAGCCGGTCACGGCTAGCACGGCCCTCGTCGCCGCGAGTTCGCACCATGTGTAAGGGGACAGCATGAAGGCGGTCGTCCAGGTGTGCAATGAGACGGCGGCGCCGCTGCCGCGTCCGCACTTCGCCGACCCGGTTGGGGCATGGTCTGGAGACCATGCCCCAACCGGGCGGCCCCGCGTCGCCGACTACGTCGCGCTGACCAAGCCGCGCGTGGCCGTCTTGGTGCTATTCACCGTGGCGGCCGGCGCGCTCTTGGCCGGCGGGATGCACGTCAACCTGTGGACGCTCTGGAACGTCCTTTTCGGGACGACCCTCGTGGCGGCCGGTGCCAGCACGCTGAACCAGCTGATCGAGCGCCGCACCGACGCGCGGATGCCCCGAACCGAGAACCGGCCGCTGCCGGCCGGGCGCCTTCAGCCGCTGGAGGTGCTGCTGTTCGGGGCGTTCCTCGGCGTCGGCGGCGTGGCCTACCTGGCCCTGACGCTCGGCCATTGGGCCGCCGCGGCGACGGCGGCCGCGACCTTCGCGCTGTACGTCGGCGTCTATACGCCTCTGAAAACTCGGACGACGCTGAACACGCTGGTCGGGGCCGTGCCCGGCGCCCTGCCGCCGCTGATCGGCTGGGCGGCGGTGCGCGGCGGGCTGACGTGGGAGGCGCTGCCTCTGTTTCTGATCGTGTTCGTGTGGCAGGTGCCGCACTTTCTGGCGATCGCCTGGATCTACCGCGATCAGTACGCGCGGGCCGGTCTGCGGATGCAGCCGGTCTTCGACCGCACCGGCCGCGGCGCCGGCTGGCGCATGGTCGGCTGGTGCCTGGCGCTTCTGCCGGCCAGCCTGGCGCCGCTGTGGTTCGGCACGGGCGCCGTCTATGCCGTCGGCGCCGCGCTGCTGGGACTCGGCTTCCTGGCGTCGGCGGTCGGCTTCCTGCGCGCCCCGTCGGCGGCGCAGGCGCGGCGCGTGCTGCGGGCGTCGCTGCTGTACCTGCCCGGCGTGTTCGCCCTGCTGTTGCTGGATGCGGCGATCAAATAGGAGTCAGGGGTCAGGAGTCAGGAGTCAGGGGAAAGACGGAACGGTTCTTCCCTGACTCCTGAGTCCTGACTCCTGACCCCTGACTCCTGACCCCTGGAATTGCCATGACCCAAGCCGTCCACGACGAACCGCAACAAGCCCACATGGGATTGCCCTTGCCCAACGGCAAGCTGGCCATGTGGCTGTTCCTCGTCACGGAAATCATGTTCTTCACCGCCCTGATCGGCGTGTACGTCATCCTGCGCAACGGCACGCCCAACCACTCGCCGTTCCACTGGCCGCAGCCGCACGAAGTTCACTTGGTCGAGTGGATCGGCGCCCTGAACACGTTCGTGCTGATTTGCAGCAGCCTCACCGTGGTGCTGGCCCACCACGCCGCCCACATCGGCAAGTCGCGCAACGCCATGATCTACGTCGGCGCCACCCTCGCGCTGGGCACCCTCTTCCTCGGCATCAAGGCGTATGAATACTACGCCAAGTTCGACCACGACATCCTCCCCGGCCGCATCGGCGAGGTGCTGCCCGGCACGATGGAGGCGCCCGACAACCTCAACGCTCAGCAGGTTGAGGAGTGGCGCTTCAACGACGCCTTCCGCCGCGAACAGCAGTACCACGCCGTCGGAATGCAGTACATCGAACGGGTGCGCGGCCAGCTGCAGACGATCCGGGCACGGGACGCGGTCGTCGCGGATGCGCAGGCGCTGGCGCGGTATCTGACGGACCTGCACGACGCCCCTGGCGACCCGATGACGCCGCAAGCGGAGGCGGCCAAGGTCAACGAGCAGGTCGCCCTCCTCCTCAAGAACCAGCCGAATGCGAAGGTGTCTCCGGCGGACGGGGCGGCCCTCGCGGACCCGGCCGCCGCCGGGGCCTACGTCCAGAAGGTCGAGGGCGAGGTCGAGGCGATCTCGAAGGCCAATCCCGTCGTGGCGGACTGCGAACAGCTGCTGCTCTCGATGGGAGGCGGGGCGAACCCCGTCACCAACGCCTACCGCCGGCCGACCCCGCCGGAACAGGTCGGCGCCCGCGTCAACGAGCTGCTGCACAAGTACGAGGGGCAAATCCACTTGACGCCGTCCATCCCGTTCGGCAACCTGTGGGCGTCTTGCTACTTCGCCATGACCGGCTTCCACGCCCTGCACGTCTTCGGCGGGTTGGTCGTCTTCGCGATCATCCTGATCGTCGGCGCTCGCAGCGGCGGCCTTCAGAAGCGGCACTCCAACATGCTGGAGCTGGTCGGCCTGTACTGGCACTTCGTCGATATCGTTTGGATCTTTCTGTTCCCGCTGCTGTATCTGATATAGTGTTCAGTGTTCAGTGTTCAGTGTTCAGTGTTCAGTGTTCAGCGGCGGTGGGAAAATGGTTCATTCGCGCCATGATGCTTCCTTGCTGAACACTGAACACTGAACACTATCTTGGAGGCCGCCATGGCCGACGACGCACCCAAACCCGAGGCCCACGACGACCACCACGGACGCATGGTCCGGGTGTACCTGGGCGTGTTCGTCGCCCTGGCCTTCTTCACGCTGGCCTCGTTCCTTGCCAATTTCCTCGCCGCCGGCGAGCACCCGTGGATCAGCAAGGGCGTCAGCTTCGCCATCATCCTCGGCGTGGCCGTGGTCAAGGCCGCCCTGGTCAGCTACATTTTCATGCACCTGTTCACCGACTGGCGCAAGCTCTACTTCATGATCTTCCCGGCCTTCATCCTCGGCGCCATGATGATGTTCGTGTTCCTGCCGGACATGGTCCTCGCCTGGCAGCATTGACGGCGCCATGTGGAACGATGAACGCGGAATGATGAATGATGAACAAAAGCGGCCTGCCGGTCTGGATTCATCATTCATCATTCCGCATTCATCGTTCCGGCGCGGCCTGGACCGCCGCCGGCCTGCTCTGCTTGACCTGCCTCGCATCCTGCCGCCCCGCCCCGACGGATCGAAGCCGCGAGGACGTTGCCTACCCCGTAGGCGATTTCGCCCTCACCGACCAGGATGGCCGCTCGGTTCGGCCGTCCGACCCCGACCTGGCCGGCAAGGTTTGGATCGCGTCGTTCATCTTCACGCACTGCAGCGGCCCCTGCCCCCGCGTCACCGCCACGATGGCCCGGCTCCAGGACGAGTTTGCCGCCGCCCCCGACGTCCGCCTGCTCACCTTCACCGTCGATCCGGAACACGATACTCCCGAAGTCCTCAAAAAGTACGCCGCCGGCTTCGGGGCCGACCGGGCGCGCTGGCTGTTCCTGACGGGCAAGGAGGCCGACGTCTACCGCCTGGAGAACGACGGCTTCAAGGTGGGGGCGGCGAAGAACCCGGACGCGAACGCCTCGCCCGGCGACGCGGTCAGTCACAGCACGCTCCTGGCGGTCGTAGACCGCCACGGCGTCGTCCGCGGCTATTTCGACGGCGTCCCTGACTTGTCGGAAGGCGAATCACCCCGGACGTTCGAGGAGGACCAGCGGCGGCTGCGAGACAAGGTCACGGCGCTGCTGCACGAGGGCGACGGCGCGGCGTTCTTCCCGCCGGTCAATGCGGCGCTGAATGCCGCGGCCGGCCTGCTGCTGCTGCTCGGCTACGCGGCCATCCGCCGCCGCGCGATCCGGCTGCACATCGCGTGCATGTTGTCGGCCCTGGCCGTCTCGGCAGTGTTCCTGGCGTCGTACCTCTATTTCCACATCGCCGTCCGCCACGGGGCGCCGACCCGGTTCAGCGACCAGTGGCCGGACGCCCCCGCGTGGGCGGCGACGGTGTACCTGACGGTGCTGCTGTCGCACACGGTCCTGGCCGTCGTGACCGCGCCGCTGGCGCTCTACACCGCGCACCTCGGACTGCGCGGTCGGCTGGCGCGGCACGTGGGGATTGCGCGCTGGACGCTGCCAATTTGGCTGTACGTGTCCGCGACCGGCGTTGTCGTCTACTGGATGCTGTATCGGCTCTATTGACGACGGGGCGGCGGCTCCGGCGCGCGAGCCGAGAAGCGACCGTCTCATTTGTGAAATCAACATCTCTTCATTCTCAGAAAAGTCTCATTTTTTCCTTGACTATGGTTCGGGGGAATGAAAAGATTGGTGGTTGCACAGATTGCGCTCTTGGGTGACGGGCTCTCCCTAGGCCGCGGATTTCATACCCGGAGTGAGGTGGGGGGCCAAAGGCCCCATCTCCGCGGAATCCGTCTTGCGGTCGGATGTTCCGGCCGCCAGCACGCAGTCGTTCATTCTTATCTCTTGAGGAGGGAACATGGCAAGGTTACGCAAGTGGGTGAAGCAGCGCGGCTTCACGCTGATCGAACTGCTGGTCGTCATCGCCATCATCGCCATCCTGATCGGCCTGTTGCTGCCCGCCGTCCAGAAGGTGCGCGAAGCCGCCGCCCGCATCTCGGACGCCAACAACCTTAAGCAAATGTCGCTGGCGCTGCACTCCTGCAACGACGCCAACAGCAAGCTGCCAAACACAGTCGGCTACTTCCCCGGCACCGGCCGCGTCCGCGGCGGCGCCCCGGCCGAACACGGCACGCTCCTGTACTACATCCTGCCCTACATGGAAGGCGGCAACATCTACAACAACACGCCCGACTGGTCCTGGAACAGCGGCTCCGTCGTCAAGAGCTACGCCAGCCCCGGCGACCCGTCGATGCCGGCCAACAACCTGACGTGGGGCAACCGCGGCGCCACCAGCTACGCCTCCAACTTCTACGTCTTCCACGGCGAGAACGAGGGCTTCTCCAACATCCCGGCGACGTTCACCGACGGCCAGTCGGACACGATCGTGTTCCTGGAGGCGCTGGTGCATCTGCGGCAACGGCCAGCACATCTGGGGCGAGGACGGGCAAGGCTCCGGCCCCGGTCAGACCAACGCGATCATCTATTCGTCCGTCTGGGGCGCCATGAGCGGCAACTACTCCAACGGCAACCATGCGGCCGACGGGTTCAACGGCTCGCTTTTCAACTACAATAACACGCCGTTCCAGCCGCAGCCGGGCGTGGCGGCGTGCAACCCGCTGATGCCGAACAGCTTCTACGCGGGCGGCCTGATGGTGGGCCTGGGCGACGGCAGCGTCCGCCTCATCAACACGGGCGTCGGCATGCAGACGTGGACCTATGCCATCTTCCCCAACGACGGACAGGTCCTCGGCTCCGACTGGTAGGCTGTCGGAGCCGCGACCGTAAGGGAGCGGAACATCAGAGCCACGACCATAAGGGAGCGAGGGAACCGTCCCCCGCTCCCTTACGGTCGTGGCTCTGACTTTAGGCGCGGTGCCTGTGGAATCCGATAATCCCTATTGTTTTCTTGACAACATACCCAGCCTGTGTACCATGCCCACACGGGAAGTTGTGGTTATCCAACTGCCCCATTCACTTCTCTAATGGAAGGCCCAACCATGGCGCCAGCAGAAGAACGAGTCGAGATCGACATGGACAACGTGACGGTCGGCGACATCCGCCGGCTGGACCATCCCGCCCTCAAGGCGGTGATGCTGCAGGTCAAAAAACAAATGGAAGAAGAGGGGACAGCCCCGCGCGCCTCGATGCAGCACACCAGCCACAGCGTCTTCTACTCAGGAATTGTCTAAGTTCGCCTAGCGAGGGGCGGGAAATACCTTACCCGTAGCCGCATTCTGGCGAATGCGGCTACGGGTATCATTCCTGCCGCCGCTCGCCTAACGATTCCGGCCGAGCCTTCGCCGGGAGCGATCTCGAACAGAGCCGCGACCGTAAGAGCAAATTGCAGGCGCGGCTGCAAGGCTTGTCAGGAGAAGGAGTTGGCGTTCATAATAACCTTTGACGTAACCCGTCGGAGGTTGTTTCATGGAACACGAACTCTGGCTCTCCTTCGAGCGGCAGCTGGGGCGGCTGTCAACGCCTTTCCGCCCCCACTGTACCTTCCAGGACCGGGACATCGTCCGGGTCTTCTACTGGGCCGCCCTGCACGACCGCCCCACCTGCTGGGCTTGTGACAAGAGGAACTGGCCGTTGCACGCCCGCAAGAAGCCACTCCCCTCGCCCTCGGTGATGTCGCGTCGGCTCCGCAGCCCCTCGGTTCTGGACCTGCTGGGACATCTGGCGCGAGACGTTCTGGACCCGCAAGGCGACCCGCCGTTGCTCTGGCTGGTCGATGGCAAGGGCCTGCCCATCGGCGGCGCCTCCGGCGACCGCCAGGCCGGCTACGGCAGGGCCGCCGCCGGCAAGGCCAAGGGCTACAAGCTGCACGCCCTGGTCGGCTGCGACGGCTCGCTGCCCCTCTGGCGTCTGGCCCCGATGAACAAGGACGAACGCGTCATGGCCCGGCGGATGATCCGGCAGGCCGAGATCCAAGGCTACGTGGTGGGCGACGCCGCCTTCGACGACAATCAACTGCACGACGCCTGTGGGGCCAAGGGGGACCTCCAGTTGGTGACGCCCCGACGCTACAAGAATGCCAAAGGTCTGGGCCACCACCGGCACAGCCCGGGCCGGTTGCGCGGCCTGGAAATCCTGGACAGCCCGTTCCCCGCGTTCGGGCGCGGCCTGCTGAAAGGGCGGCAGGCGATCGAACGCTACTTCGGGAACCTGACCAGCTTCGGCGGCGGCTTGGCGCCGTTGCCGGCATGGGTGCGGACGTACCGCCGCGTCAACCGCTGGGTCCAGGCCAAACTGATCTTTAACGCCCTCCGAATGCAATTGAGAAAACAGACTTACGTCGCCTGATGCAATTTGCTCTTACGGTCGCGGCTCCGACTTTAGGCGCAGCGCCTGTGGAATCCGATAATCCCTATTATTTTCTTGACAACATACCCAGCCTGTGTACTATGCCTAAACGGGAAACTGTGGTTGTTCAACCACCCCCTGCACTTCTCTAATGGAAGGCCCAACCATGGCGCCAGCAGAAGAACGCGTCGAGATCGACATGGCCAACGTGACGGTCGGCGACATCCGCCAGCTGGACCATCCCGCCCTCAAGGCGGTGATGCTGCAGGTCAAAAAACAAATGGAAGAAGAGGGGACAGCCCCGCGCGCCTCGATGCAGCACACCAGCCACAGCGTCTTCTACTCAGGAATTGTCTAAGTTCGCCTAAGGCAAGGGGCGGGAAATACCTTACCCGTAGCCGCATTCTGGCGAATGCGGCTACGGGTATCATTCCTGCCGCCGCTCGCCTAACGATTCCGGCCGAGCCTTCGCCGGGAGCGATCTCGCAAACAGAGCCGCGACCACAAGGGAGCGGTGGGACCGTCCACCGCTCCCTTGCGGTCGCGGCTCCGACTTCAGGCGCGGTCGGTCTCCTCTCGCAGCTGCCGCACCCTCCGAAGCACCGCGGAGTCGAACCATGCCCACGCTTCCTCTGCTGCCCGCCGCTCCCGCGCGAACCGAACCGGCTCATCCGATTGTCCCGTTCCATACGTTCATCTGGAAAATCGCCAGCCGGTGCAACCTCAATTGCACCTACTGCTTCGTCTACAACATGGCCGATCAGCGCTGGCGGGAACAGCCAGCCTTCATGTCCGACGCCGTCGCCCGCCAAAGCGCTGTCCGCATCCGGGAACATTGCCTCAAACACGACCAGCAGCACGTGTGCGTTGTTTTTCACGGGGGCGAGCCGCTGCTGGGCGGGGCGGACCATCTCCGCCGGCTCGCGGCGATCCTGAAGGACGAGCTGAGCGGCGCGGGCGTCCGATTTCACATCGGGATGCAGTCGAACGGCCTCCTTTTCACCCCCGAAATCGGCGACGTTTTGCTTGAGGTCGGCGCCACGATGGGCGTCAGCCTCGACGGCCCCCCCGAAATCAACGATCGCCATCGGGTGGATCACGCGGGCAAGCCCAGCTCCGCCCAGCTGGAAAAGCGGCTGGAGCTGCTGCGATCGCCGCGCTATCGCCCACTCCTGGCCGGTCTGCTGTGCGTCATCGATCCGCAAACCGATCCTGTCCGCGTGACCGACTACCTGCTTTCCCTGGACCCCCCGGGCCTCGATTACCTGCTCCCCCACTACAACTGGGTCAACTGCCCGCCGGGGAAAAAGCACGACCCACAGGCCGCCCCTTTCGGCGACTGGCTGATTGCGGCCTACGATCACTGGTTCGCGCTCAAGACGACCACGCGCATCCGCTTTTTCGACGCCGTCATGCGAAGGCTGTTCGGCGCCCCTTCGGGCGTCGAATCCGTGGGCACGGACGCGGTGGACCTGATCGTCGTCGAGACGAACGGGGAGCTTGAGGCGGTCGATTCGCTGAAAGCGACCTACGACGGCGCGACCCACCTCGGGTACAACGTCTACGATCACGATCTGGACGCCGTGGCAGGCGACGCCCGGGTGCAGGCCAGGCAGCAGCACGCCCGGGGACTGTGCCGCACCTGCCAGGAGTGTTCCCTGGTGAACGCCTGCGGCGGCGGCTATTTTCCGCATCGCTACTCGGGAGGCGAGAATTTCGCCAACCCCAGCATCTACTGCGCCGACCTGATGAAGCTCATTCGCCACATTCGGATGCGCGTCGGCGAGGAGCTGACCCGGGCGGGAGTGCCGGTTGCACCGCCCTCCCCGCGGGAGGGGATTCCTTCCACGGCCCTCGCGGGGATCGTAAGCGCGTCCTGATCCGGCGCCCCGAATCCCCAACGGCCCTTTCGCGCTGGTGGCTCGCCTGTCCACGGCCGACTTGAATCGGGGCGGCGACTTGCTTCTGCAGCGGAGTACCGCGGATGGACGCCCTCTTTGAACTTCCCGCCGCAGCGGAAACGGAGCTGGGCCTGCGCCGGGCCTGTCAGCTCGCCCTGCTCCGCGACCGGCTGGAAGGCGCGCCGGAGCGGGAGTTCTTCCCCGCCGGCTGGCTGGAGACGCTTCGCCTGGCGGACCTGGTGCGGCACGCGACCCCCTTTTTCTGGCTGAACGTCCTCCGCTGCCATGCCGCCTGCGACAACGCCGGCGCCGGGCTGGCCGTCGCCCTGCGCTTTCTCCTCGTGACGGGCTTCGACGCCTTCTTCCCGGTCGCGCCGGACGGCTTCACCTGCCGCCTGCCGGCCGGAGACGACCCGGTCATCGTCCTGCCCCGCCTGGGCGTCCGCCTCGCGGCGTCCGGCGGGCCGGCCCGGTTGCGCCGGGTCAGCCGCAGCGTCCTTCAGGTGGAAGACGGCGACGGGCAGGCGACGACCATCCCGCTGGACGACGTGCCGGCGGCCGCCCGGTTGGCGTGGCAAGCGGTGGGGGGCGACGACTCCGCCCGGCTGCTGCTGAGTTCCCACCCGGCCCTGTTTCCCGGTTCCTGCGCCGCGGATATGCCGACCGAACCGCCCGACCCGGCCGGTCATGCGGCGATGATCGCCTCCGCGCTGAGGTTGATACAGGAGGTCGATCCCCGCCGGGGCAAGCAGATCGCGACCGCGGTTGCGTGGTACGCGCCCTTGATCTCTCCCGGCCCCGAGGTCCACAGGTCGCGGACCGCACCTCAGCTGGGGGGGGTTATCTTCCTGTCCACCAGTCGGGACCGGCGGCTGCTGGCGGAAGCCATCGTCCACGAGCATTATCACGGCGTGCTGCACACGCGGATGGAACTGGAGAAGCTGCTGATCGGGGGCGACGAGGCGAGGTTTTATTCCCCCTGGCGGGACGACCCGCGGCCGCTGGCGGGGCTGCTGCACGCGCTGTACGTGTTCAGCGGCGTCGCGGAGTTCTTGCTCCGGGCCGAAGCAAGCCCCAGTCTGGCGGAGGAGCGCGGCGCCCTGCGGGGCCGTCGCCGCCTCGTCGTGGAACGGCTGCGCCTGGGGCACGCGCAAGCCCCCGTCGAGCATTTCACGCCCGCGGGGCGGAGATTGCTGGACGGACTCAAGGAAGTCATCGACCGGCACGAGGCCGAGTTGGAACTGCCGCGCGACCGGCTGCCGGACCCTCTGGTTGCGCATCTGGACAAGTGGTGCGCGGCAAACCCCCACCTGGCCGCGCTGGTGCGGCGGCCCGTTCGATCCGGCGCGTAACGGGCCGGCTGGTCCCTGGAACCGCTCGACGGGAGCGACGTCTGGCCATGCCCCCCGATCTCACGACGTTCGTCCAAAACCTCTCGTGGACTCCGGCCCTGGTGGACTGCTGCCGGGCGTGGCTGGACGCCTGCCGCGACCTGGCGGAGCGACAGTTCCGCGCGTACTGCGAACGAGACGCCCAGTTGCAGTGGCTGCTCACGGCCTTCCTTGGATTGCCCGAGGACCTGCGGAAACAGTTTCTCCTGTCTCCTTGGGTATCGAATCAGCTCCTCATTCGGGATGTGGGCCACGTCCCGCCCTTCTCCGCGCTGGCGGGGGACTTCGTTCGCGTGCTGGCTCGGTCCAGCGACAGCGCGGCCGCCGACCCGGACGTGGCCGAGATGCTGGTCGCCTTCGGTCGGGACAATGGCGATTTGCAGGGCATTCCGTTGGACTTCGACAGCGCGACTCCGTTTCCTTCCCGAGGCGCGGGCGCCGGAGAGCTGCGCGCTCTCTCACCGGATCGCGCCGCCGAAACCCGGCGGCGTCTGGAGGAGGCCCTCGAAGCCCTGGCGCAGGGCAAGCCGATTGCTTGGGAGTGCGTGCGCCTCCTGACGCGGCGTTTGGCCGTCCGGGAGGAGGAGAGCCGGGCGGACGGTTCGGCGTCGTCCAGTTTCGGCCACTTGATCGGCCTGACGCTCCTCACCAACCCCTGGGCCGAGCGCGTCGATGCGGCGCGGCTGCTCGATTCGCTCGTTCACGAGTCGATCCACGCCGCCCTCTTTCTCCGCGAGGCCGTGCAGGGACCGCTGTTTCTCGACAAGAACTGGCCCGACCTCCTTCACTCTCCGTGGTCCGGCAACCCGCTGAATTACTACCAGTACGTCCAGGCGTGTTTTGTCTGGTTCGGGCTGGCGCACCTCTGGAAGAACTGGCCGGCCGGCGCGGGGGGCGTGCCTGCCGATCGCGTCAGTCACATGCAGCGGCGGGCGTCCCAGGGCTTTCTGGCGCGGCCGGTCGAATCGCTCCTGAAGCAGGCGGGAGGGCGCCTGGTCCCGCCCCCGGTCCAGGACGCCCTGCGCTTGATGGAACAGGGCGCACTCGACGCGGATGGCGTCGCCCCGCAAGGGTAGTCGGAGTGGTTTGGCTTCAGGCGCGGCCGGTGGCGGCCTAATTTGACCTTGCGGCGTGGTGCAGGCGGCTCGCCTGCGGGCTGATGCATGCAGGCGAGCCGCCTGCACCACGAGATTTGACCGCTACGCGTCGGCCGCGGGGCTTGCCTCGCTGCTGCGCACCAGCCGGGCGAACAGGCCGCCGGCCTGCTCCAGTTCCTGGAACGCGCCGCGCTCGACGATGCGGCCCTTGTCGAACACCAGGATCTCGTCGGCGTCGTTCAGCGTCGTGAGGCGATGAGCCACCAGGATGGTGGTGCGGTCGGCCCGTGTGGCGGCCAGCGCCTCCTTCACCGCCTTTTCGTTGATGTTGTCCAGGGCGGAGGTGGCCTCGTCGAGGAGGAGGATCGGCGGGTTTTTCAGGAACACCCGCGCCAGGGCGATCCGCTGGCGCTGGCCGCCGGAGAGGTTTTGGCCCCGCTCGGCTACCCGACTCTGGTAGGCGGCCGGCATGGCCATGATTTCGTCGTGGATGCAGGCCACCTCGGCGGCGCGGCGCACCTCCTCCTCCTTGGCGTCCTCGTGGCCGTAGATCAGGTTCTCCATCACGGTGCCTGCGAAGACGAACGGCGTCTGACTGACGTAGCCGAAGAGCCGGGCGATGGTCGCGCGGTCGATCTGCTCCAGGGGGACGCCGCCGATGCTGACCTGGCCGGCCGCCGGCGGCGTCAGCCGCAGCAGCACCTTCAGCCAGGTGGACTTGCCCGACCCCGCCGGGCCGGCGACGCCGACGGTTTGGCCGTGCGCCACGGTCAGCGACACGCCGTGCAGCGCCCGCCGCGCCCGGCCGGACGGCGTCACGTAATCGGCGACCAGGCCGGACACGACGATCAGCGGGGAGCCTTTCACCAACTGGGGATTTCGCGCGGCGACCGGCAAGGGCTGGCTGTCCCGCTTGTACAGGGCGGCCACGCGCACCATCATGCTCAGGTTCAGGCTCTGCAACGGGCTGAAAGTGGGATCGGGCGGTTGGGCCAGCAGCTTCAGCAGGTCGTCCACGCGCAGGCTGCACTCCTGGACGTTCTCCAGCAGGGACCACAGCGTCTTGAGCGGGATGACGACCCGGTAGAACAGCATGGAAAAGGTGACGATGTCGCCCGGCTGGATCACCTGGCCGGACAGCGGGTACGTGGCGCGCACGGACACGAGATAGATCGCCAGGCCCAGAACCAGCAGGTGAAACAAGCCCTCGTTGAGCGCCTTAAAGGTCTCATAGCCGGTCATGCCGAGCTGGTGGTGCATCTTACGCTGCCGCTGTTCCTCGGCGACGCGCTCGACGTGGTTCACCTCCTGGCGGCCGGTGTCGGCCGCGCGGATGTGTTCGATCCCTCCCATTCGCTCGATGACCGTGCCGTCGAGGTTCTCTCGGCGCGCAGGATCTCACGCCGGGTGGTCAGCTGGGAGCTGGTCTGGCGCAGGGTCAGGGCCAGAGTGACCGGCAGGGAGGCCAGCATCATCAGGCCGATGCGGTAGTCCACGGCAAACACGTAGATCAGGGCGCAGGCGATGGAGATGAGGCCGGGGATCAGCTCTCGGAAAAGAAGGGAGAGGAACAGGACCAGGCCGTCCACGCTGCGGGAGATGCGGCCCTGCAGCGCCCCGATTCGCTCGCCGGCCAGCAGCGCCAGATCGACCTTGATCAGGTGCGACACGGCCACCACCGTCATGTCGCGTTCGATGCGCGTGCAGGCGCTCTGAACGAGGTACTTCTGGCCGACCAGCAGCAGCTCGCGCAGCAGGTAAGCGACGCCGATCAGGACGAGGAAAAACATCGCCACCGAGAAGACCGTCGCGCCGCTGGGGTCGTCTTTCAAGGCGTCCGCCACGCGGGTGACGAGGGCGCCGAACAGCACCGCGATGGCCGTGTTGAGGGCGCCGCTGATGAGCATGATGATGAGGGCCAGCAGCAGCATGACCTTGTGCCGCCGGGCGATGATCGGCAGCACCCGGCGGACGCGGCCCACCGCCGTCGCGAGGTCCGCCCATAAGCCCCACACGGAGAAACGATTGTCCGGTGCCATGGCCGCCCTCACCGATTCCGCGTTCCGCCCCACGCTCTTCGGCCTGCCCGCCTACTGAGTCCCGCCTATCTAAAGACATCCGTTCCCAGCCGTGGCTGCAGCACAAGCTTCAGCTTGTGCCCATCGCACAAGCTGAAGCTTGTGCTACAGTGTCTTTTATCACGCAGGACTCAGTAATCCGGGCGCCGAGGCGGCGGTGCGTCGGCGTCCGCCGCCGGGAACCGCACCCGGAACGTCGCCCCCTGCATCGGCTCCGACTCGATCTCCAGTTTCGCCCGATGGTGCTCGAAAATCGCCGCCACGAACGACAGGCCCAACCCCAGGCCGGTGCTTTGTCCCTCGTAAATGGCGTTGTCGCGCTTGGTCGTGAAGTGCGTCTCGATGCAGCGGCGCCGCACATCCTCCGTCATGCCGGCGCCGTTGTCCTGCACCTCCAGCACGACCGCGTCTCCCTCGCGCCGCGTCCGCATCACCACGCGGCCCTTCCACGCCGCCGCCGCGATCAGCGCCTGCCGCCGGGCCGCCGCATCCAGCTTCTCGTCGCGCCGGGCGGCGTCGCGCAGATGGTTGCGCATCTCGAAGGTTGCATCCCGCGCGTTGAAGAGCAGGTTCTCGACCGCCTGTTGCAGATGCGAAAAGTCGCCGGAGATCCACAGCGGGGCGCCGCCCTCGCCCAGCTCCAGCGCCACCTCCAGCTTGTAGCGGTCCCGCGCCAGGTCGCGCCACGTCCGCTCCAGGTCGCGCAGCACGGCGTTGAGGTCCAGCACCGTCTGCTCCGCCCGGTTGGGGTCGCGCCGCACCGTCCGCAGGATTTGCTGCAGCCGCTCCGTCACGGTCCCGAGCGTCTGCTGCACCTCGTGCAGCATCCCCTCCTGATCGCCGCTCAGGCCGTCCGCCTCCAGGCAGCGGCGCAGCAGGTCGTTGGGACGCACCAGCAGGTTCTTGATGTTATGGGCGTAGGAGCCGGCCATGATGCCGATGCTGGCGTACAGCTGCGATTGCAGCTCCAGCGCCTTCTGCTCCGCCGCTTGCCGCGCCAGCCGCTGCTCCAGCAGCTTGCGCTCCGTCTCCTCGTGGCGCCGGCCTTCCTCCAGCAATTTGCGCTCCGCCAAATCCACTTGCTGCTGGACCAGCACGCGCTGCCGCTCGCGCCGCTGCAGAAGCACGATCCACACCGCCACCAGCAGCGTGGCGATCCCCGCCAGGATGCTCAGCTGCTGCAAGCGCTGCTGATGTTCCTGTTCCAAACGTTGGCGGATGTTGAAGGCGTGCAGCTGGTAGAAGACGCGCGCCGACGCCGGCGCCGACGGCAGCGGATGATTCAGCTCCTGCACCTCCGACTGCCGGAACGGCCATTCCGAGTCCCAGACGATCGGTTCCACGGAGGGGTCGTCGAACGTCACCTCGATGCGGTAGATGGTTGGGAACAGCGGCAGCAGGCCGTTGTACATCTTGGTCGGCGGGTTCCCCAGGGTGCGCAGGTGCTCGTGGATCTCCTCGCCCTTCTGGGCGACGGCGAGCTTCGCCTGGACCCACTGAGGGTCCACGAAACGGCCCGGCGTCTGCGGCTCAGCCGGCGGCTTCAGGCGCCGCAGCTCCGCCTGGCTCTGCGCGTAGTCGGCCGCCATCTCCGGCAGCGTCCTGCGGAAGCCGCGCGACTCGTCCAGCCACTCTTCCAATGTCGATTTGTCGTAGCTGTCTTCTCCTTCGATCCAGTCGTGGACCGGCTCCCACAGGAGAAACGCCACCAGCACCCACAGCAGGATCGGCGCCGTCAGCGCCTGGGCGTAGCGCCAGAAGCGCCAGCGCGGCGTCGGCGGCCGGCCGGCGGGCGCGGCGGAAGGCGGGGCGTCGGCGCTCATGGACCGGTCCCCCCTTCCACTACGGGCGGCTCGTAGGAAACCGCCAGCGGCTCGGCGTGGAGTTCCCAGGGGTGGGCCGCGCCGGCCACGTTCTCCCGCGAAACCCAGACTTCGATCGTGGCCTCGGGGAGGACGCGGTCGCCGTCGAAGTGCGGCCGAAGGTAGACGATGTTCTCGCCGGCCCCGGTGAGGCGGTTGCCGTCCGCCCCGAACAGCGGCGTGCCGTCAGGGTCGTAGCCGAACAGGCCGCGCCGGTGTCGGACCTCGGCGAGGCGCCGGCTCAGCTCTCCGGCGTCGGCGGCCGGCTTGCCGTCGCGGACGAACGCCTGCACCAGCGACTCGATGATCGCCCCGTTGAGCAAAACGTCCTCCGTCCCCGTGCTGGAAAGGTTGAAGTCCTTCTCGCCGTCGGGGGGCGGGTTGCCCTCCGGCAGGAAGGCCAGGTCCGGGTCGCCGGTGTTGTTGTGAATGGGATCGAAGTGGCAGAAGAAGACGAGCGCGAAGGGCAGGTCCTGGATGGGCCAGGTGACGCGGCGGTCGCGGTAGACGGTGTTGAAGGCGACGGCGTCGCCGGTGGCGACGACGAGGCGGCGGGCCTGCGCTGGCGACGTGCGCGCCAGCTCGCGAAGGAAGCGGCGCGACGGGGCCGACTGGCCGGTGACGACCAGCAGCGGGCGCCGCGGCAAGGCGCGCTTTCCTTCCACGTCCCGCAGCGCCTCGGCGAGGCCCCGGCGATCGGCCGTCAGCGGCCGGGCGCCGGGGTTCAGCTCCAGGTCCTGGACCACGTGACCCACCGCGTCGGCCTCAAAGCGGTTGGGCGTGAGGAACGAGCCGACGCTGGACGCGATGCGTTCGGGGTTGGTCAGCACGGCCCCGGACGGCGCCGCACCGGAGTCGTCGGCTGCGTCGTCGTCGCCGCCTGTCGTCTTGCCCTGGCGCAGGACCTCCTCGAAGCCGTCCGTCAGGTCGTGCGAGTACGAATCGTCGTTCCACTGGACCATGTGAACGGAATTGGCGTCGGGCCGAAGGTCGTCCCGGGTGCGCAGGAAGCTTATCACGGCCGCGGCCATCTGCTTGTTGGAGAAGCAATAGCGGAACGTGCGATACGGATAGACGCCGGTGAGTTCCGACTCACGGGCGTCCGGGGGCGCATCGGCAGGAGCGTCCGGGTCGGTGACGCGGTCGGCGGTGGCGGTGGTCAGCAGCAGCAGCGGCCGGTCCTGCTCCGGCAGGTCCGCGCACTGACGGCGCAGCTGCCAGGCCAGCTCCCGGCCGGCGTCGCTGGAGCTGCCGCCGATGATCGCCAGTGGCGGCGGCCGGCGCTTGACCAGCGCCTCGACCCAGTCGCGCGTCTTCCAGTCCGTGGTGATCTTGTACCAGCGGAAAACGAGTCGGCCGGCGCCCGCGGGAAGGGCCAGCGCGACTTCCGGCACGGCCGTCGTCTGCTTGGGGAAAGCGGCGTCGCCGACCAGCGCCTGGACGCCGGGATGGTCGATTTGGAGCCGCCGACCCGCCCGCTGGACGGCGGCGACGAACCGCTCCCACGACGAGGCGGTGGTGGTGGTGTAGAGCCAGACGATTTCACGGTCGCCCGCCGCCACGGCAGACGGCGTCGGTCGCGGCTGCCCCGGCGAGGAGCGCAGGATCAGGACGGCGGCCCCGATCACCAGCGCCGCCGACGCCGTCGCCATGATCCACGGGCGGGTTATCCACTTCATGGTCCGCAGTCCCTGGTCCGGTGTCCGCAGTTTGTAGAATGACGACGGGCCTGGTCATTGTACAGGGCGGCCGGGCCGCGCCGGCGACCCGCCCGGGTCGGCGTCGCCGTTCGTCCTGTGGGACTCATGGGACCCATAAGTCCTATGGGACTTGCTGAGACAGAACAACGGAGCACGGACCATGACGACCGTAATAGTCTTCGGGGCCACCGGCGATCTGACGGCCCGCAAGCTGGCGCCGTCGCTGTACCGGCTGGCGAAAAAGGGACGGCTGCCGGAAGACGTGAAGATCGTCGGCGCCGCCCGCACGCCGCTGAGCGACGACGTCTTCCGCGACCGCCTGGCCGCCGCCGCGAGGGAGTTCGCCAAGGACGACTGGGACGAGGCGAAATGGCGGGATTTCGCCCGGCGGCTGTACTACGTCCCCGGCGACGCCGCCAAGCTGGGCGGCCTGGACGGCCTCAAGGCGTGGCTGGAAAAGTCGGAGGGAGGCCGCGGCGGCCGGCGCCTGTTCTACCTGGCCGTCGCCCCCAACCTCTACGCCGACATCGCCCGCCAGCTCGCCGTCGAGGGCCTCAACCACCAGGATGGGTCAAACTGGACGCGCCTCGTCATCGAGAAGCCGTTCGGCCGCGACGTGGCCTCGGCGCGGGAACTCAACCGCGTCCTACGCGGCGCCTTCGCCGAGGACCAGATATACCGGATCGACCATTACCTCGGCAAGGACACCGTCCAGAACGTCCTCGTCTTCCGCTTCGCCAACACGCTTTTCGAGCCGGTCTGGAACTTCAACTTCATCGACCACGTGCAGATCACGGCCTGCGAGACGGTCAAGATGGAGGGGCGCGGCGACTACTACGACCGGGCCGGCGTCCTCCGCGACATGTTCCAAAACCACCTGTTGCAGCTGCTGACGCTGACGGCGATGGAGGGGCCGGCCCGCTTCCTGGCCGACCCGCTGCGCAACGAGAAGGTCAAGGTGCTGGACGCCGTGCCCATATTGACGCCGGAGGAGGCGGCCAAGCGCATGGTCGCCGGCCATTACGCCGGATACCTCTCCGAAAAGGGCGTCGCTCCCGATTCGCGCACGCCCACCTTCGCCGCGATCGAGCTGACCGTCGAGAATTGGCGCTGGCGCGGCGTGCCGTTTTATCTGCGCTCCGGCAAGGCGATGAAACGGCGCCGCAGCGAGATCGTCATCCAGTTCCGCTGCCCGCCGCACCTGATGTTTCCGCTGCCGCCGGGCGCGACGCTGCAATGCAATCGGCTGACGATGACCATCCAGCCCGACGAGGGCATCGACCTGAGCTTCCAGAGCAAGGCGCCCGACGACGGTTCCGTGGCGCTGCGGCCGACGGACCTGCGCTTCCGTTACAAGGAGTCGTACCCGGACGCGCCCCTGCCGGAGTCTTACGAACGGCTGCTGATGGACGCCCTGGCCGGCGACGCCCACCTGTTCATGCGGAGCGACGAGATCGAGCGGGCCTGGGAAATCATGGACCCCTACATCGCGGCGGTCGAGAACGGGGCCGTTCGGTTGCAGGAGTATCCCGTCGGCTCGGAAGGGCCGTGCTGCGGCGACGACTACCTGGCGCCGACCGGCCGGGCGTGGCTGCCGCTGGGGCGGGAGAAGTGACCGCGGCGCCGGTTAGCCGCGACGCGCAGCGGAGCGCTCCACCCGGTGCGCTCCGCTGCGCGTCGCGGCTAACCGGACGGACTCAATCATTGATGAATCTTTATTGAGGACCGTTCATGAGCGATTTCGCCATCCGCCGCGACCCGTGCGACCTGGACTTCCTCTCCCTGGGAGCGCTCGTCCACCGGCTCGATCCCGGCGTCGTTCCCTTCCGCAAGGCGCGCTCCTTCGACGTCCACGTTTCCGGCGGCGAGTACAATGTGGCCGCCAACCTGTCCGATTGCTTCGGCCTGCGCACCGGCGTCGCCACGGCCATGGTGAATTACGGCATCGGCGAACTCGTCCAGACGCGGGT
Source organism: uncultured Planctomycetaceae bacterium (assembly GCA_963823075.1). GTDB lineage: Bacteria > Planctomycetota > Planctomycetia > Gemmatales > Gemmataceae > UBA4732. The sequence goes on along the minus strand of CAWGKE010000002.1, from coordinate 256,363 downwards.
GCGCGAAACCGGCGTGAGGCCGTTCTACAAGTGGTTCGAGCACGACGGCGTCCGCGGGCCGAACATCGCCACGGTCTACAGCGATCGCGGCTGCGGCGTGCGTCCGCCGGTGGTCTTCTACAACCGCTCCAACGAGGCTGGCGGCCTGCTGAAGCCTGGCGACTTCGATTGGCCGGAAATACTCGCCGGCGGTGTGCGCTGGTTCCACTCCGGCGGCATCTTCGCCGCCCTGTCCGAGACGACCTCGGAACTCATCCTCGAAGGAATGCGGGCCGCCAAGGCGGCGGGCGCCGTCGCGTCGTTCGACCTCAACTTTCGGGCCAAGCTGTGGGCGTCGGTCGGCGGCGTCGAACGCGGCCAGAAGGTGCTGCGCCGGATCGTCGATCGCGTGGACGCGCTTATCGGCAACGAAGAGGACCTTCAAAAGGGGCTGGGCGTTCCGGGGCCGGAGGTGTCCGCGAAGTCGAAGCTCGACCCGGACGCCTTCTTCGGCATGATCGGCCGCGTCGTGGAGCAGCATCCGAACGTCCGCCTGGTGGCGACGACGCTGCGCGAGGTGCATTCGACCAACCGCCACGACTGGGCGGCCGTGCTGTGGCTGGATGGCCACCGGTTCGTCAGTCCGACCTGCCGCCTGGACGTGTACGACCGCATCGGCGGCGGCGACGGCTTCGCCTCCGGTCTCATTTATGGCTTGATCGCCGGCCGACCGCCGGAGGAGGCGCTCCGCCTCGGCTGGGCGCACGGAGCGCTGCTGACGACGTACCCCGGCGACGTGTCCATGGCCCGGCGGGAAGAAGTGGAGGCGCTGGCGAAAGGCGGGTCGGCCCGCGTCCAGCGGTGACCTTTTGGTTAGCCGCAACGCGCAGCGGAGCGCTTGTCCCGGGCGCTCCGCTGCGCGTCGCGGCTAACCGGCGTCACGCGCCGACCGCCTCGTGCAGCGCCGCGGTGAGTTCCTTGTGGCCGAACGGCTTGTAGAGCACGCCGCGGGCGCCGAAGTGCAGGGCGAACGGCAGCGCATCCATGTCTGCGAAGATCCGCGTTCCGCCGCTCATGGCGATGATTTGCACGTCGGGGCAGGCCCGGCGCAGCTCGCGGATCGTCTGCAAGCCGTCCTGATTCGGCATGAGAATGTCCGTCAGCACCAGATCGGGCAGCGACGCCTGACAGAGTTGGACGCCCTCCGCGCCGTCGAACGCCTGCTCCACTTCGTGACCGAGGAGTTGCAAGGTCTGCTTCAGCATCCGTTGCAGCAGCACGTCGTCGTCGATCACCAGGATTCGCGCCATGATAGCATCTTTTTTTCGGGGCGTGAACGGTTGCGCAGGCGGAAGAAACCTCAATCGACTATGGCATAGGAAAGGGGCCGGGGCAAATCCGGAAGGCGTCGGAGCCGCAATCGTGAGGGACCGGGGGAGAAGAGCGCTCCCTCACGGTCGCGGCTCCGACGCTCACTTCTTTCCCTCGCGGCGCCGGGCCGCGAAGAACTCACCGAGCACCGCCGCGCACCGTTCGGCCAGCACGCCGCCGACGACTCGGGCGCGGTGGTTGAGACGCGGGTCGGCCGGGATCTGATAGAGCGTGTCGCAGGCGCCGGCCTTGGGATCGGTGCAGCCGTAGACGACGAGCGGCAACCGGGCCTGGACGATGGCGCCGGCGCACATTGGGCACGGTTCCAGCGTCACGTACAGGGCGCAGTCCTCCAGCCGCCACGACCGCAGCGCCTGGGCGGCCTGCGTGATCGCGATCATCTCGGCGTGAGCCGTCGGGTCGAGGAGCTGTTCGCGCTGGTCGTGCGCCTGGCCGATGACGCCGCGCCGGAAGGAGACGACGACGGCGCCGATGGGGACTTCGCCCTCGGCGGCCGCGGCGGCAGCCTCGTCCAGCGCCATTTCCATGTGGTGGACGTGGAAGGGGTGTCGGGGGTCGGTCAGCGGCAGGTTGAACGGGGAGAAGTCCAAGGGCCGGCCCTCACGGCGTCCAGTCCGCCTGCGGCCCGACTGCCGCGCAGAACTCCGCCAGCAGCCGCGCCGCCCGGTCGAGGTCGTCAAGGCTGACCACCTCGACAGGACTGTGCATGTAGCGGTTGGGGATGCCGACCAGGCCGACCGCCACGCCCTCGCGGCTGAGCTGCATGGTGTTGGCGTCGGTGCCGGTCGCCCGCGGCGTGCCGCGCACCTGCACCGGGATCTCCACGCGCTTCGCCGCGTCCTGCAAGCGCTCCAGCACGCGCGGATTGATGTTTGGCCCGCGGAACAGCACGGGGCCGGCGCCGAGCCGCGTGTCGCCGAGCTGCTTCTTGTCGTTGCCGGGCGTGTCGGTGGCGTGGCACACGTCCACCGCGACGCCGACGGTCGGGTGAATGCCGTAGGCGCTGGTCGTGGCGCCGCGCAGGCCGATCTCTTCCTGGACCGTGGATACGCAGTAGACATTGCAGGTCAGCGGCCGATCGCGCAAGAGCCGCAGCGTTTCCATCACCGTCCAGAGACCCACTTTGTCGTCCATGGCCGGCGACGCAGCCAGGCCGTTGCGCAGCGGTCGATAGCCGAGCGCCACCGTCGCCGGGTCGCCGGGCGCGATCAGCTCCTCGGCGTCCTTGCGGTCCTTGGCGCCGACATCGACCCAGACGTCCGTGAATTGCGGCACCTTGTTGCGTTCCTCGCTGGTCAGCAGATGCGGCGCCCGGCGCGAAACGACGCCGGGGACGGGGCCGTTCTTCGCCCAGACGGTGAGGTGCTGGCCGAGGAGGATTTGCATGTCCCAGCCGCCGATGGGCTGGACGTAGAGGTAGCCGTTGTCGTCGATGTACTGGACCATGAGGCCGATCTGGTCGCAGTGGCCGGCCAGCATGACGCGCGGCGGTTCGCCGCCCCCCTCCCTGCCCTCCCCCCCCGAGTGGGGGAGGGCAGGGAGGGGGCGGGCGGCGTGGCGCACGGCGATGACATTGCCGTGGCGGTCGGTGCGCACCTCGTCGGCGTAGTCGGCGGCCCAGGCGCGGACCACGTCCTGGATGGGGCGCTCGTAGCCGGAGGGGCTGGGGGTTTCGAGAAGGTTTTTCAGGAAGGCGTGAGACGGCTCGTGCATTCGGGTGGTCTCGGCTGGGTCGAAGGCCCGGCCAAAGCAACGCCGGGCGACGCTATCATAGCGCGCCGGGCGCGGGAGTCGCAAGACGGAGGCGAGCGGCCGGCGTCGGGGCGTCGGACCCCCTCCTCAAACATGCACCGCCTCCGCCGGCTGTTCCTCGCGAGCCGCCCGTTTCAGCGACGCCTCCTGAATGAGCGGCAGCAACAGGTCGCGCGTCCGCACCAGCTCCGCCGACGCCTGATCGGCCCCGGCCGTCATCAGCCGCTCCATCGTCGGCTTCACGTCCTCCCGCAGGCCCCAGCAACCCACCACGATCCGCACGTCCGGCCAGCGCGCCCGCAGCCGTTTGCAGAGATAGCGGATCGACGAAAAGGAATACGCCGGCACCGCCCCGATCACCACCACCGCCGGCTTCGCCTCGCCCACCCGCGTCAGGACCTCGCCGGCCAGCGCGTCCTTCGATAACACTTCCATCTGGCACTTGCCGGCCGGCAGCAGCCGTTGCAGCATCTGCAAGGCCATCTCGTCCACCGCGTCCTTCGCCGGGCAGCCCAGCACCAGAAGCCGGCACTTCATCTCCTCGCCGCCCTTCGCCGTTTCCTTCGAGTCGATCGCGTCCTGCGCCGGGAACACCACGTCCTCCAGAAGCCGCCCCGTCGCCGCGAGGATGAACTCCTCGTCTTCCGGCGTCATTCCGCCTCGGTCCCGCGCCCACTTCGCGTGTACCAGGGCCGGCACCAGCAGGTCGTCGTAGACTTTCTCGACCCCGTTTTTCTGAGTATATTCCTCCACCACCGCCGACGCTTCGTCCTCGTCCCGGGCCAGAAGCCGCTGGTAGAAGCTCAGGTGCGGCGACAGCGGCGGCTGGTCGCCCAGCACCACGCTGAGAAACTCCAGGCTCGGCACGGTCCTTCCGAGCACCACCACGCACGCCGTCAGCGGCGTGGAAAGGATTAGGCCGATCGGCCCCCACATCCACGTCCAGAACACGGCCGCGATCAGCAGGGCCGTGCCGGAGACGCCGATGCTGCGCCCGTACACCACCGGCTCCAGGGCGTTCGTGATGACGAGGTCCAATAACGCGAACAGGCCAAGCACCAGGAGCGGCTGCGTCCACCCGTCGCTCAGCGCGGCGCTCAGCAGCACCGGACAGGCCGCGGCCAGCCACGTGCCGATGTACGGCACATAGCGCAGGATCCCTCCGAGGAGGCCCCACAGCAAGGGATCCTCCACGCCGATCAGCCACAGGCCGACGGCCACGACGACGCCGAACGAGAGGTTGATGAAGAACTGCATCAGCAAGTATTGACGTACCCGTCGGGCGGCCTCGCCCAGCGCCTTGGTCGTGCTGGTCACGTTCCGCGTGCCGGATAAGCGGATCATGCGATTGCGCAAATCTTCGTGCTGCGTCAGCATGAACACGACCAGGACGACAATGATGCCCACGTCCACGCCGACCTCCAGGGCGGGAGCGAAGGTCCATTCCATGAGCGGTCCCCAGAAGTTGGAGGTCGGCGTGGCCGCGGCGGCGGGGGGCGGCGTCCCCTCGGCCGGGATCGCCGTGCCGGGGGACGGGACCTGGCTCGGCGGCGGCGTCGTCACGGCGGCTGGGCTGATCGTGTGAACCGTGTCGTCGAAGAGGCTCCGCAGGTTCTGGAGCCAGTCGCCCGACATCATCTGATGCACGCCTTCCGCTTTTTTCAGGATCTGTTCGCGGTGCGTGGACAGGTTCCGGCCGAGGCCCTGGAACTGGATCAGCATCGTCGCCAGAAGCCCGCCGAGCAACGCGAAGGCCAGAAGCCCCGTCACGACCGCCGCGGCGATACGCGGGACGCGCCAGCGCTGCAACCAGCTCACTGCCGGCGTCAGCAAGAACGCCAGCAGCGCTGCCAGCACAACGGGCACGACGACGACCCGCGCCAGGTACAGGGCGGCGACGACCAGAAGGATGGTGGTGGTGGTCACGAACGGCCGCAGCGGGCCGCCTTGATTCGGCGCTGCCATGAGGATCCTCGTCGGCGATTCGGCGCGGCGCGGCGCGGCGCGGGGAAGAAGAAACCGCCGGCCGCCCATTCCGACGACCGACGGTTTCGCCATAGGCTTTTTCGCCCCTTCCTGTCCGTACATCGGCCGGCTAAACCGGCGGCGCGCCCCTCTGGATGAAGCCTCCCAGGAACGACAGCACCGCCAGGACGATGAACACGAAGAACAGGATCTTCGCGGCGTCCCACGCGATGCCGCTCACCATGCCAAAGCCGAACAACGCGGCAATCAAGGCGACCACCAGAAACACAATGGCCCAGCGGAGCATGACTGTTACCTCCTCATGGTCTTCGGGATGTCGATGGCTTGCTCATTCCGCTCGGAAAAGTCGTTCTCATCCGGGCGGTGCATCTTGGTGTGAAGCATTCGCCGTGCCAAGAACAGCGGCGGCGTCCCCGAATGGTTGTGCCGGGCGTCGAGCGCCGCAGGCGCTTGCACCAACCGCATTTTGGACGCATTTCCAAGAGAAATCGGGCGCCCTCCACTGAGCAAGTCGATGCCAACGGTGGATGTTTTGGCTGGACAAAGGCGCGCCGTTTGCACTTTTGGGATTATTGAACTTCGGGAGGCGCGAGTCCCGCTGGCGGCAGGCGTCCGGTGCGGGGACAACGCGCCTCTCCTTTTCCAGGAGAACCGCTGATGGCAACCGTACCTATTCAAGAAGTGACGCAAGTGGCGCCCGTGCGCAGCCGAGTGAGCCTTGGCGCCATTGTCTCCGGCGCCGTGGTGGCGCTGGCCGTTTACCTGCTGCTGAGCCTGCTGGGCGTCGCGCTCGGCCTGAGCATCAGCTCGCACTCGACCGACGAGCAGCTCGGATTTGGGGCAGCGGCGTGGGCGCTGGTTTCGTTGCTGATTGCCCTGTTTTCTGGGGGCTTTATCGTGAGCCAATGCACCGCTGGCGAAACCTCCGGGGAAGCGGCGATCTGCGGCGTCGTCATGTGGGGCCTGGTCTTCGCGTTCCTGCTCTGGATGACGGCCGCCAACGTCCGCTTCGGCTTTAACGCCGTCATGAGCGTGGCGAGTTCGCCGTCGGGCGTCCAGGCCGCCGCTCCGACCCTGTCCGACGCCGATCTGCAGAAAGCAGGAATGTCGGCCGACGACATCAAGAACTACCGCACCTACGCCGACCGCGTTGGCGCCCAGATGCGCACCGCCGCCGCGGAGCCGCGGGCGATTCCGGCGGCGTGGTGGACGTTCGCCGGCGTGCTGTTTTCGATGCTGGCGGCGATGTTCGGGGCCGTCTGTGGGTCGGGTCCCCAAGTCGTGGTCGCCGGCTTTCCTGTCCGAACTCGCTTCATCCGCACCGAGCGGCGCGAGCCGCTCCACCGATAATGAGAGTCGGTAAAGAAGAAGCTCCGGCCCTGGAGTGGGCAAGGTCCAAGAACCTTGCCCACTCCGGGGCCGCGGCGTTTGATCCCTTGTCCGCCGCCTTTAGCGCGTTCGGAAGAAATGAGGGCGGTTCGGCGAGCCCGCAGCGCCAAGCAAACTCCTCACCCCGTTCCGCGGCGATACCGCTGCCAGGAACGGGGTGAGAAGCCGTGGCGCGAGGCCTCAATGGAGGTTGGCGCTCCCACGAGTGGGATGGAAGTCGCGCTTAGCGCGGATGCCCTGACGCCCCGGGATGGTGACCTCAACCCGGTACTTGGGCCCGAGGTCCAGCGCGCCACGGGAATGCCTATCCTATCGGTGCGGGGCCGCGGGTCGAGGTGGCCGCTCGTGCCTTGGCGCTTCGTGCCCGAAAGCAAGCTTGGTCCCGGGAGTCTGCGACGACCGCATTGGCGACACGCCGCGGCGTGTTCCCGTTGGAGAGACTGCCTCCGTTACGCACTCCCGCGCCCGCGGCCCCTTCGCCCGTTGACCACCCGCACCCTCATCCCGAGGTCGCCATGACGCCACGCTTTCGCCAAGACGGTCGTATCGTCGCCTCCCCTGAGCCGCTGCGGGTCACCAACCCGCACGCCGCCGGCATCGACGTCCATGCGGCGCGCCACTACGTCGCCGTGCCGCCCACGGCGGTGGCCGCCGACCCCGCCGACCCGGCTGCCCACCTGCCGCCCCACGTCCGCGCCTTCGGCGCCTGCACCGCCGACCTGGAGGCGCTCGCCGATTGGCTCCAGGCCTGCGACGTCACCACGGTGGCGATGGAATCGACCGGCGTCTACTGGGTGCCGCTGTTCGAACTGTTGGAGCGGCGCGGCTTTGCGGTCTATCTGGTCGATCCGCGGCAGACGCGGCACGCGCCCGGCCGGCCCAAGAGCGACGTGCTGGATTGCCAATGGATTCAACGGCTGCACAGCTACGGGCTGTTGAGCGCGTCGTTCCGGCCGGAGGATCAGGTGGTGGTCCTGCGCGGTTACCTGCGGCAACGGCAGATGCTGATCGGCTACGCCGGCCAGCACGTCCAGCACGTGCAAAAGGCGTTGGAGGAGATGAACGTCAAGTTGACCGAGGCGGTCAGCGACGTGGTCGGCGTGACGGGCCTGGCCATCCTCCAGGCGATCCTGCGCGGCGAACGCGATCCTCGGGAGTTGGCGAAGTTGCGTCACGAGCGGTGCCGGCGGACGGAGGCGGAATTGGCGCGGGCCTTGCAGGGCAATTGGCGCGAGGAACACTTGTTCGCGCTGCGTCAGGCGTTGGCGTTGTACGAGTGCTACCACGCGCGGCTGCACGAGTGCGACGCGCAGGTCGAAGCCTACCTGGGGACCTTCACGGACAAGAGCGGCGGCCGGCCCCTGCCGCCCAAGCCTCGCAAGCGGGGCCGGGCGGCGAACGAAGCCCGTTTCGACGTGCGCGGTTCGCTGTTCCGGCTGGCGGGGGTGGACCTGACGGCGATCGAGGGCATCGACGCGGCGACGGCCTTGGTGGTCCTGAGCGAGTTGGGCACGGACCTGAGCAAGTTCCCGACGGTCAAGCGGTTCGTCAGTTGGCTGGGCTCTGTCCGCAGCACCAGGGTTCGGCGGGGAAGATCAGGAGCCGGCGGGTGCGTCGGGGCTCCAACCGTGCGGCGCGGGCGTTTCGCCTGGCGGCGCAGGGCTGCCACCACGCCAAGAACGCGTTGGGGGCGTTCTACCGGCGGATTGCGGCGCGGGCCGGGGGCGGCAAGGCGGTGGTGGCGACGGCGCGGAAGATCGCGGAGCGGGTGTACCGCCTCTTGAAGTACGGCGAGGCATACGTGCGTCAGGAGCAGGGGGCCTGTGAGGAGGCGTATCGGTTACGCCAGGTGAAGGGCCTGGCGCGGAAGGCGGCGGAGTTGGGCTATCGTCTGGAGCCGGCGGCGCCGTGAGCGCGTCCCAACGCGACCGCGGCCCGACGGTAGGCGTGCCAGCAGTCCCAACGACGATGCGGGCAGATCTCGGAAAGCGGCGCGGGGAGGGGGTTGGTACGCGCACCGACCGTGTATAATGTTCTTTACGTCTGTGTTACGTCCGCAATTCTCGAAGAGAGTTCCTGGAGAGTGGGATGGAAGTCGCGCTCAGCGCGGATGCCCTGACGCCCCGGGATGGTGACCTCAACCCGGTACTTGGGCCCGAGGTCCAGCGCGCCACGGGAATGCCTATCCTATCGGTGCGGGGCCGCGGGTTGAGGTGGCCGCTCGTGCCTTGGCGCTTCGTGCCCGAAAGCAAGCTTGGTCCCGGGAGTCTGCGACGACCGCATTGGCGACACGCCGCGGCGTGTTCCCGTTGGAGAGACTGCCTCCGTTACGCACTCCCGCGCCCGCGGCCCCTTCGCCCGTTGACCACCCGCACCCTCATCCCGAGGTCGCCATGACGCCACGCTTTCGCCAAGACGGTCGTATCGTCGCCTCCCCTGAGCCGCTGCGGGTCACCAACCCGCACGCCGCCGGCATCGACGTCCATGCGGCGCGCCACTACGTCGCCGTGCCGCCCACGGCGGTGGCCGCCGACCCCGCCGACCCGGCTGCCCACCTGCCGCCCCACGTCCGCGCCTTCGGCGCCTGCACCGCCGACCTGGAGGCGCTCGCCGATTGGCTCCAGGCCTGCGACGTCACCACGGTGGCGATGGAATCGACCGGCGTCTACTGGGTGCCGCTGTTCGAACTGTTGGAGCGGCGCGGCTTTGCGGTCTATCTGGTCGATCCGCGGCAGACGCGGCACGCGCCCGGCCGGCCCAAGAGCGACGTGCTGGATTGCCAATGGATTCAACGGCTGCACAGCTACGGGCTGTTGAGCGCGTCGTTCCGGCCGGAGGATCAGGTGGTGGTCCTGCGCGGTTACCTGCGGCAACGGCAGATGCTGATCGGCTACGCCGGCCAGCACGTCCAGCACGTGCAAAAGGCGTTGGAGGAGATGAACGTCAAGTTGACCGAGGCGGTCAGCGACGTGGTCGGCGTGACGGGCCTGGCCATCCTCCAGGCGATCCTGCGCGGCGAACGCGATCCTCGGGAGTTGGCGAAGTTGCGTCACGAGCGGTGCCGGCGGACGGAGGCGGAATTGGCGCGGGCCTTGCAGGGCAATTGGCGCGAGGAACACTTGTTCGCGCTGCGTCAGGCGTTGGCGTTGTACGAGTGCTACCACGCGCGGCTGCACGAGTGCGACGCGCAGGTCGAAGCCTACCTGGGGACCTTCACGGACAAGAGCGGCGGCCGGCCCCTGCCGCCCAAGCCTCGCAAGCGGGGCCGGGCGGCGAACGAAGCCCGTTTCGACGTGCGCGGTTCGCTGTTCCGGCTGGCGGGGGTGGACCTGACGGCGATCGAGGGCATCGACGCGGCGACGGCCTTGGTGGTCCTGAGCGAGTTGGGCACGGACCTGAGCAAGTTCCCGACGGTCAAGCGGTTCGTCAGTTGGCTGGGGCTCTGTCCGCAGCACCAGGGTTCGGCGGGGAAGATCAGGAGCCGGCGGGTGCGTCGGGGCTCGAACCGTGCGGCGCGGGCGTTTCGCCTGGCGGCGCAGGGCTGCCACCACGCCAAGAACGCGTTGGGGGCGTTCTACCGGCGGATTGCGGCGCGGGCCGGGGGCGGCAAGGCGGTGGTGGCGACGGCGCGGAAGATCGCGGAGCGGGTGTACCGCCTCTTGAAGTACGGCGAGGCATACGTGCGTCAGGAGCAGGGGGCCTGTGAGGAGGCGTATCGGTTACGCCAGGTGAAGGGCCTGGCGCGGAAGGCGGCGGAGTTGGGCTATCGTCTGGAGCCGGCGGCGCCGTGAGCGCGTCCCAACGCGACCGCGGCCCGACGGTAGGCGTGCCAGCAGTCCCAACGACGATGCGGGCAGATCTCGGAAAGCGGCGCGGGGAGGAGGTTGGTACGCGCACCGACCGTGTATAATGTTCTTTACGTCTGTGTTACGTCCGCAATTCTCGAAGAGAGTTCCTGGAGAGAGGGCGAGACCGCAGCTCGCCCTTGCTTGGCGCTGCGGGCTCGCCGAACTTCTTGGGGTCCGTTGTGCATTCTTTCCGAACGCTCATACGGCGGGAAAACCAAGGCCCAGCGCCGCATGGCTGGAATCTCCTATACGCGATGGCTTATTAGACCCATGCGCTCCCTCTGCGCCTTTTTGAGCAAACGGTGTACCACCTCGGTCCCCGACAGCCGGCGCGGCGTTTGCGAGTCGATGGCGCAGCCGAAAACTCGGGAATCGCCTTCGGCCCGTTGACTCAAGAGTCTCATGCGATGAAATCACGCGGTTCGGTTCAGGAAATTGGCTCCGAAATACAGCTGCTGTTCCGTCGCGGACGGCAGGTCTGGCATCTGATCCCGGCCGCGCACAAATGGTCGCTGGGGGCCGCGGTGCTTGTCATGGCCTGCACCAGCGCCTGCAACACCGCCATGCCGCTGCTGCTCGGCCAGCTGGTGGACGGCGTCAAGAGCGGCGAAGACAAGCATCTATCCACCTCCGCCATGTACACTTATGCCTTCTGGGTGCTGCTCGCTGTGGTGGGCGTCTACCTGGCGCGGGAGGCGCTCAACGTCCTGCGGCGCTACCTCGTCGAAAACGTCTGCACGCGCCTGAACCGCGACATGAGTGTGCGCCTCGTGTCGCATCTGATGAAGGGCGATCTATCCACCCTCAACCAGGAGCGCGTCGGCGCCCTGCACGGCCGCATCCTCCGCAGCGTGGACGGCTTCATCCGCTTTCTGCGCGGCGGATTCATCGACTTTTTCCCGGCCATCCTGACCGGCGTGTTCGCCATTATCACGGCCGTCGCCAAGCAGCCGTTGCTCGGCCTCATCATGGTCGGCGTGATCCCCCTGGCCGTCTACTTGACCATCCGCCAATTGCTGTCGCAAAAGGGTGTTCGCCTCAAGCTGCTGCGAAGCTGTGAGGAGATCGACGGCGCGGTGGTCGAGAACATGAGCGGCCTGGAGTACGTGCGGGCCGCTAATACGAACGCTTTGGAGGTCCACCGCCTGAAGCGAACGTGCGAGCGGCGCCGCGCCAAGGAGATTCGCCACCATTTTGACATGTCCCTTTTCGGGGCGGCCAAGGCGCTGAACGAGGGCCTGTTCCACGTCCTCGTCCTCGGGATGGCCGTCTACCTCGCCATCCAGGGCCGCTTGAGCTTCGGCGACGTGCTGATCTTCTCCATGCTGTTTCTGAACGTGATGGCGCCCCTGAGCGAGATCCACCGCGTGCTGGACGAGGGCCACGAGGCCAGCCTGCGGGTCGGCGACCTGCTGGAGATGCTGCATCAGCCGGTGGACGCCTCGTTCGTGGTCAAGGAGCCGCGCCGGCCGCGGCTGATCGCCGGGGCGCCGGTCGTCGCCCTCGAGAACCTGTCGGTCGAGTACCTGACGCCCGACGGCCAGCACAAGCGGGCGCTGGAGGGCCTCAACCTGACGATCCGCTACGGCGAGACGATCGGCGTGGCCGGACCTTCGGGGGCCGGCAAATCCACCTGGATCAAGGTGCTGTTGCGGCTGACGCACCCGTGCGGCGGCGCGGTCTACTTGGGCGGCGTGCCGCTGGAGAACGTCACGCGGGAAGACCTCGCCCGCATCATCGGCTACGTCGGCCAGCAGCCGTACATGTTCACCGGAACCGTGGCCGAAAACATCGCCTACGGCAACAACGGTGTGAGCCGCGAGCAGATCATCCGGGTGGCCGAGCTTGCCAACATCCACGACGAGATCCTGCTGATGCCCGGCGGCTACGACGCGCCGGTGGCGGAGCGCGGCGGCAACCTGTCCGGCGGCCAGCGGCAGCGCTTGGCGATCGCCCGCATCCTGCTCAAGCAGCCGCCCATCCTCGTGCTGGATGAGGCGACTTCGGCGCTCGACAATATCAGCGAAAGACAGGTGCAGCGGCGCTGGGCCTGACGAACGTCGATCGCACCACCATCCTCATCGCCCACCGGCTGTCCACGCTGAAGGACGCCGACCGGATCGTGGTTTTCGACGAGGGCCGCATCGTCGAGGTGGGCAAGTACGACGAGCTGGTCCAGCAGGGCGGATTGTTCACCGAGCTGGTGCTGTCGGCGGAGCAGGGTTTCGGATCGGATGAAGCGGGTCCGTCGCCGAACGTGGCAGAGCCGGCCGCCGCCGCATCGTAAAGCAACCCACGAGCCAGGTCGGTTCGCCGCGCGGGGAAGGCGCCCCTGGAACGGTGGAATCAAGGCTCCTTCTCGCCCTCCGCCGCCTCGAACCGGCGGATGACGGAAAGGATGAACCACGCCAGGGTCGCGCCGACCGCGACCAGGAGGTAGCGCCCGAGACCGGCCGACACGCCGAGGGCCGCCGTCATCCACAGGCCGGCCGCCGTGGTCAGGCCGCGCACTTCTTGCTTTGCCGTGAGCTTGAGGATGACGCCGCCGCCGATGAAACCCAGGCCCTCCGCAACGCCCTGAATCACCCGGGTGATGTTGGCGACGGGCGTATCCGCGGCGAGGGGCGCCAGCACCAGCAGGGCGGCGCCGAGGCTGACGAGCATGTGAGTGCGCAAGCCGGCGTTCTTTCCCGCGCGCTGGCGCTGCCAACCGATCACGGCGCCGGCCGCCGCGGCCACGATCAGACGCAGGACGCCCTGCACCAATTCCGCGGGATCTGCCAGGACGCCCGTCTCCTTTCCCATGCCGGCGACGACGCCTTGCCACCATTCGCCCACGGTCATCTCCTTTCCCGATCAGGTTCACGCCGGCTTCATCATTCCTTCAAAAGACGCACTTTTTGTGCCCGGTATTGCACCGTCAGGCGCGCGTTTCGTTTGCCGCAGGTGCGAAACGCCGATGGCGCCCTTGTCGCGGCGGAATCCACCGCGAGAATAGGAGGGATTGAAGCTGCCGCAAGAGAAGTCGTCGCACCGCTGGCGGCCCGATCGCGGAAAACGGCGCCGCCCGCGGGGAGGTTCGGCTTATGGGCATTCTCGACCACTGGCATCCGGTAGCGGCCTCGCGGGCGCTTCGTCGTCGGCCGATTCCCGTGGCCCTGTGCGGCCGACAGGTCGTGTTGTTCCGCACCCGATCCGGAATGGTCGGGGCGCTGGACGACTGTTGCCCGCACCGCCGCAGCAAGCTGAGCACCGGGGCGGTGGACGGCGAACAGTTGCGCTGCGCCTACCACGGTTGGGGATTCAGCGTCAACGGCGACGGCGAGAGTCCGGGCCAACCCAAACTCACCGCTCGCGCCGCCGGCTACGACGCCCGGGAAGCCTATGGTTTCGTGTGGGTGAAGCCCCGCGGCGCGACGGCGGCGTTCCCGGAACTCGACACCGCCGGGTTCACCTGGATCGGCGCCTTCCAAATGCGAGCGCGATCGCCGCTGGAGTTGGTGGTCGATAACTTCAACGAGCTGGAACACGCCGGCGTCAACCACACGACCTTCGGGTTCGACCAGCAACGCATCGCCCAGGCCACCGTTCTGATCGAGTCCACGGAAACGGCCACCCGCATGTTGACCAAGGGGCCGACCAAGCCCGGCCCGCTCCTCACACGATTGCTCATCGGCTACAACCGGGACTACTGGTTCTGCTCGGACACCTGGACCTATTACTCTCCGGTTTATTCCCTGATCGACCACTGGTGGGAGACGCCGGGCGGTGCGCGGGAGGCGCGCGTCCGCTGGCGGGTGTTCCTTTTTTACGTGCCGGTCGATGCGGACCAGACGGACATCGTGATGTTCGTTTACGGCAAGACGCGCGTGCCGGGGGCGTCGCTGCTGTGGCCCCTGGCGCGGGATGATGCTTCACGAGTTCCAGCGGGAGGTTCGGGCCGACGTGACGCTGTTGGCCAACATGGCCGACTACTCGGCCGGGATGGAAGGGATGAAGCTGAGCCGCTTCGACAAGATCCTCGGACTGACGCGCGAGCGGATCAACCGCATCTACCGAGGTCAGGGCGAGTCGGGGCCGCGACCGTCAGGGAGCGATTTGAGCGAAGACCGCTCCCTTACGGTCGCGGCTCCGACGGTCGCGCCGTCGGCTGGAAATCCTCGATCACCCGGAAGATCCGCACCGTGATGCGCGGCCCCTCGTGATGCTCCAGCGGGACGAGGCCGCAATAATAGCACGAAACCGTCGCCAGCGGTACGGCGTCCCCGAGCATCAGCCGCATTTCCTCACGCAAGGCCGGCGTCTTCAAGTCGATGTCCTCCGAATCGACGCGCTCGTCCGGCGCCGCCAGCCAGTCGCCTTTCCGCGGCGAATCCTCCGGCGGCGGCCAACGGTACGTCGATCGCATCCCGCTCCGCTCCGCATAGTATTGAAACCCGTAATGGCCGACATACCACATCCGGCCGTCGCCGCCCTGCTGTGCGACCCACGCGGCCGCCTGCTCCGCCCCCCATTCCTCCGCATACGCCTCTCGCGCGTCCAGCGCGAAGTATGCCAGGCCCAGCGCCGCCGCGCAACCCGCCCACAGCCAGGCCGCCCCCACCCTGCCCTCCCCCAGCGTCGGGGGAGGGGGCGCCGCCGGCCGCGCCCGCGCCGCCAGCCGACCGATCAGCAGCGTCAGCACCACCAGCGCCCCCAGGATGCGCCGCGTCGCCGGGAACGGCGTCAGCGGGAAATACGCCAGCGCTTCCAACCCCAGCCACAGCACCAGGAACAGCGTCGCTCGCCGATCCGCCTCGGCGCCGGCGCCGTCGGCCCACAGCCGTCGCACGCCCAGCACGAGCACCGCCGCCCCGCCGGCCGCGAAGGCGACGAAGACGATCTCGCCTCCCGGAAACTCCCATTTCGGCGTATCAATGAGGCCGAACAGCTGCGGCGACGGGCGCACCGTGCCGACGAAGGTCGCGTCCAGCAGCACGATCAGGGCGAACCCGACCACGACCGCCGCCGCCGCCGCCGCCTGCCAGCGCCGCCGCGCCCCCAGCGCCGCCAGACCCAGCACGAACAGGAAAGGGGCCGTGCCGCCCAGGTAGCTGAAGAACACCATCACCAGTGACCCTTTTTGCATCAGCGAACTGGAGGAGCCTCGGAACGAGTGAAGGAAATGCGATTCGCCGTACAGCAGGGCGGTGAGAAATTCCCACGCGACGAAGACCTGGGCCGCGGCGAGGGCCGCGGCCGGCCAGAGCCGCCAGCGCCGCATCGTCGCCGCGGCCAGCAGCATCACCGCCGGCGCGACGGCGCCGGTGTATTTCGTCTCCATCGCCACGCCGGCGACCAGCCCCGCCAGCACGGCTTGGCCGATCGCGTCGCGGTCGCAGGCGCCGAGGAACAGGTAAACGGCGGTCAACGACAGGGCCAGGGCCGGCACGTCGAGCATCAGGTTGAGGCTCGGCAGCAGCGCCGGCCCCAGCACCGTCATCACCGTCAGCGACAACTCCACCCCGGCGGCGAAGCGGCGCAGCAGGCCGTGCAACGCAAACACCAGCAGCAGGCACCACGGCAGCAAACCCAGTTTCCACAGCCACGGCCGTTCGCCGAACAGCGCGCGGCCCAGCGCCCAGGAGTACGGCAGCACCGGCGGCCCGAGGACCTCGTTGGCCGGTTGCGGCTGGTAGTACCAGAGCATCTGGAAGCCGTAAGGGTCGAGGGGATGTTCGTAGGCCTGGCGCGAGTTCATGGCCAGCGCGGCGTCGTCGATGTGCAGCGGCTTGAGGGCGTTGAGGCCGGTATAAACCAGGGCGAGCAGAGCCAGGAGCAAGGCGCGGCGGATCGTCACAATACGGTCTCGTCGTCGAAATCGTCCCGAGGCGGTGTCGCGGAAAGGCGCATCCCTGTGTCAAAACGTAACAACCCGCAGGGAACCGTCCGTGCCGGGGTCGCGGTGAATTCCGTAACGTGCAACTCGTTTCAGGATAGGGGTTTTGCCGACGGATGGCGAGCGCGGTGGGGCCTCGTGCGGCTCATTGGCGCCCGATTCGCTCTTTGAAGGCGTCGGCGTCGATCGCAGTGGGAAATCGTCTTGCCAGGGGGACGCAGCGTATGCCCCTTACCGCCTGTCTTCCGCGTCGCCCGCGTCGCGGCGGCCTGCCGCCCTTCCGCACGGTTCGCCCATCCGTGCTGGATCTGCGCTTCACCGGCGATCCGTGGGTGGTCGGCCGGGGCGACGGCGCCGCGTGTTTGTGCCTGGACGGCTATCAACTGGCGACCCTGTCCGCGGTCTGCTTCGATTTGCCCTCTCTGAATCGAACGTTGTGCCATTTGCGGCGCCCGCCGGGGCAGCGTAAAAGCACTCGGGATCACGATGAACTGGGCGAGCCCGCAGCGCCAAGCAAACTCCTCACCCCGTTCCGCGGCGATACCGCTGCCAGGAACGGGGTGAGAAGCCGTGGCGCGAGGCCTCAATGGAGGTTGGCGCTCCCACGAGTGGGATGGAAGTCGCGCTCAGCGCGGATGCCCTGACGCCCCGGGATGGTGACCTCAACCCGGTACTTGGGCCCGAGGTCCAGCGCGCCACGGGAATGCCTATCCTATCGGTGCGGGGCCGCGGGTCGAGGTGGCCGCTCGTGCCTTGGCGCTTCGTGCCCGAAAGCAAGCTTGGTCCCGGGAGTCTGCGACGACCGCATTGGCGACACGCCGCGGCGTGTTCCCGTTGGAGAGACTGCCTCCGTTACGCACTCCCGCGCCCGCGGCCCCTTCGCCCGTTGACCACCCGCACCCTCATCCCGAGGTCGCCATGACGCCACGCTTTCGCCAAGACGGTCGTATCGTCGCCTCCCCTGAGCCGCTGCGGGTCACCAACCCGCACGCCGCCGGCATCGACGTCCATGCGGCGCGCCACTACGTCGCCGTGCCGCCCACGGCGGTGGCCGCCGACCCCGCCGACCCGGCTGCCCACCTGCCGCCCCACGTCCGCGCCTTCGGCGCCTGCACCGCCGACCTGGAGGCGCTCGCCGATTGGCTCCAGGCCTGCGACGTCACCACGGTGGCGATGGAATCGACCGGCGTCTACTGGGTGCCGCTGTTCGAACTGTTGGAGCGGCGCGGCTTTGCGGTCTATCTGGTCGATCCGCGGCAGACGCGGCACGCGCCCGGCCGGCCCAAGAGCGACGTGCTGGATTGCCAATGGATTCAACGGCTGCACAGCTACGGGCTGTTGAGCGCGTCGTTCCGGCCGGAGGATCAGGTGGTGGTCCTGCGCGGTTACCTGCGGCAACGGCAGATGCTGATCGGCTACGCCGGCCAGCACGTCCAGCACGTGCAAAAGGCGTTGGAGGAGATGAACGTCAAGTTGACCGAGGCGGTCAGCGACGTGGTCGGCGTGACGGGCCTGGCCATCCTCCAGGCGATCCTGCGCGGCGAACGCGATCCTCGGGAGTTGGCGAAGTTGCGTCACGAGCGGTGCCGGCGGACGGAGGCGGAATTGGCGCGGGCCTTGCAGGGCAATTGGCGCGAGGAACACTTGTTCGCGCTGCGTCAGGCGTTGGCGTTGTACGAGTGCTACCACGCGCGGCTGCACGAGTGCGACGCGCAGGTCGAAGCCTACCTGGGGACCTTCACGGACAAGAGCGGCGGCCGGCCCCTGCCGCCCAAGCCTCGCAAGCGGGGCCGGGCGGCGAACGAAGCCCGTTTCGACGTGCGCGGTTCGCTGTTCCGGCTGGCGGGGGTGGACCTGACGGCGATCGAGGGCATCGACGCGGCGACGGCCTTGGTGGTCCTGAGCGAGTTGGGCACGGACCTGAGCAAGTTCCCGACGGTCAAGCGGTTCGTCAGTTGGCTGGGGCTCTGTCCGCAGCACCAGGGTTCGGCGGGGAAGATCAGGAGCCGGCGGGTGCGTCGGGGCTCCAACCGTGCGGCGCGGGCGTTTCGCCTGGCGGCGCAGGGCTGCCACCACGCCAAGAACGCGTTGGGGGCGTTCTACCGGCGGATTGCGGCGCGGGCCGGGGGCGGCAAGGCGGTGGTGGCGACGGCGCGGAAGATCGCGGAGCGGGTGTACCGCCTCTTGAAGTACGGCGAGGCATACGTGCGTCAGGAGCAGGGGGCCTGTGAGGAGGCGTATCGGTTACGCCAGGTGAAGGGCCTGGCGCGGAAGGCGGCGGAGTTGGGCTATCGTCTGGAGCCGGCGGCGCCGTGAGCGCGTCCCAACGCGACCGCGGCCCGACGGTAGGCGTGCCAGCAGTCCCAACGACGATGCGGGCAGATCTCGGAAAGCGGCGCGGGGAGGAGGTTGGTACGCGCACCGACCGTGTATAATGTTCTTTACGTCTGTGTTACGTCCGCAATTCTCGAAGAGAGTTCCTGGAGAGGGCGAAACCACCCTGCTCGCCCTTGCTTGGCGCTGCGGGCTCGCGGACAAGTACGGCGCAAAAAAAATCCGGCGCTCTCTTGCGAGAGCGCCGGACGACCAGACATACTTACGGGTCCCGTCCATCCCTTCGGTAGCCTGGCAGCCTTAAATCGTCCCCCCCTCGGGACGATGTAAGAGCCCATAGCTTTGCGTCCCCGCCTCGCGACGGGTTTGCCTTTGTCGAGGACGACGGCCGAATGTTCACCGTCGCTCGTCCTTGTTCCGGGGCGGGCGTCCCCTTCACACCCCAACATTAGAACATGTTTCCCGGTCGTGCAAACGGCCGACGCGCTTTTTTCGGAAAATCCGCGCGGCGCCGCGCGGCTCACGTCTTGACCGGCACCGACCCCTGAATCTCCAGCAGCCGCGCCAGCAGCGAGGTCGCCTCGCGGTTGACGAGCAGCAGCTTGGCGATCTCGTGGTACTCGTCGTCCAATTGCTTTATTTGCCCTTGCAATTCCTTGTATTTCTGCCGGTTCATCTCCAGCCGCCGGCCCGCGTCGGCCAACTCCTGCGCCTTGTCGCGGAAGCGGATCAGCAAGTCGCCGTGGTCGATCTGCGGTTCGGGCTTCGGCGGCGCCGTCTTCGGGGCCGGCCGCGCTGCCGCCCCCCCCGCCGTCTCGGTTCGCGGCTCGGAGGAGACGAAACCCTGGCCGCGCTGCGTCAGGGTGTAGTTCGTCACCACCTCGTTCTCATCGAAGACCTTGGCGACGTAGCCGTTCTTGACCAGCCAGGCCAGGATCAGCGAGGTGGCGCGGAGCGGGTGGTGCGTCCAGCCGCACTCGCGCCGGAGCGTCTTCTTGAACGACAGCGCGTCGCGCATGCCCAGCTGCGATACGCGGTCGATGTGCGTCAGGACGTAGCGGAGCTTGTCCGGGTGGCGGGTGACGCCGGCGAGGCTGTCGAGGCTGTCGAACGACGGCGCCGAGGCGACGTCAACGGTTTCCTCGACCGGCGGCGGGGCAGCCCCGTTGACGGCCGCCGCGTCTTCCACCGCGGATTCGGGCGCCGGCGCGCCGTTGACGAGCGCTTCATCCTCGGGCGGCCCGGCGGGCGCGGGGGACGGGATCGTCGGAATCGCCTCGCGCTCCATGACTGGCTCCAGTGTCTTCTTGCGATGACCGTTGGTGCGGACGAAACGGTTGAAGCCTTTAACCAGGCCTTTGAGCTGCCGGTAAACCGTCTCGGCGGCGTAACCGGAACCGTCCGGGATGAGGAGACTGACGAAGTGATCGACCGTGGCGTTGATGGACGGTTTGACGCGCAGGTAAATGACCCAGTGCTTGTAACCAACCACCCGGACGGGCGGCGAGTCCCAACTGCAATGGGCCGTCTTCTCCAGACGCGCCTCCCAGCGAAATTCCTTCACGAAACCGGCTTTTTCCAGGAAGAGGTCCAGAAACTCGGCGGCCTCGCCGGGACTGCCGAACTGGTGCGTCCCCCCGGTTTTTACAGTAACCGATGGCATGGGTGCTTGTGCTCGGCGCCGGGCGCGCGCATTAGAGAGAACCAAACTACAGGACAACTGGGCCGCGCTTCCCGGAGAGGCGGGAACGAACTTATGCTACCATAGCGCGGCGCGCAGTCAATGAAAACCAAGGGATTAAGGTCCGATTTCCTATTGGCCGCGGTTCCGCGAACCGCGGCTGAACAAATTACCGACCGTTTTTGTTCTCCATTCCCTGCAACATCTGGTCGGCGATCTTCAGCAGCAGGCGCAGCTTCGGGACCACGTCCGCCTTCGGCTTGGCCGCCTGGCCCGCCGCGCCGCCTGGCCCCACCAGGATGGAAGCCGCGGCCGGCCGGCCATCCTTGTTCTCGACCCGCACCGTCGCCGTATCGCCCTCCTTGAGGTCGTTCAGCGTCGCCTCCTTGCCGTCCTTCACGATCCGCGCCGACTCCGGCACCGCCACCGTCGTTTCCGTGGCCGCCCCCTTGGGGCTGGGGCCGATCACCGTCACCTCGCGGTCGCTGTAGCCGACGTGCCGCAGCACCCCCGTCAGCGCGTCGCCGGTCGCGGGCGGGGCCGCGATCGGCGCCGGCGTCCCGGCCGGTTTGGGTCCGCCGAGAACGTGAATCGTCCGGGCGATCTGCCGCCCGTCGTCCACGTCGTACTGCACCCGGACCCGGCGGCCAACTTCCAGGTCGGACAGTGCGCCCGGCTGGTCGCCGAACAGCACGGGCGTCTGGTCCGGCAGGGTGAACACCAGCACGGCCCCGCGGACGCCCAGGCCGCGCCCTTCCAAAACCAGCTCTTTTTTATCCATGTCCACTCGGCTGACGACGCCGCGAACTTCCGCGGCCGGGGCGGCGGCGGCCAGCGTCAGGCCGGCCGTCAGGGCGAGTACGTAGGGGTGCATCGTCATGAGCAGGTTCCTCCCGGGGGCGACCCTTGCATTTCATCGTATCGAAAAGGAAATGCAAGCAGAATGCCGCCGCGACGCGATCGGCTGGCTGGCGTAAGATGCCACGGGAGGCGATTCATGAAGCCCGACAAACCTCGCCGGCGCATCGAGCGCGAGTTCGGCGTGCCGATCGCCGGCGAGATCCTGGACGCCGCGCTCTGGACGCAGACCGCCCTCAAGAAGCTGCCCGCCGAGGGAGCGCTCGACCTTGCCGCCCTGTTCGGCCGAACCGCTCCGCTGGTGGTGGACGTCGGCTGCGGCAACGGCCGATTCCTCCTCGGCAGCGCCGTCTGGCGGCCCGACCTCGACCACCTCGGCGCCGACGTGCTGCCGGTCGTCATCCGCTACGCCACGCGCCGCGCCAACCAGCGCGGCCTGACGAACATCCGCTTCGCCGTCGTGGACGGCCGCGCACTCGTCGAACGCCTCCTCCCGGCCGGCGCCGCGGCCGAGATCCACTGCTACCACCCCCAGCCGTATTACGACCCCGCTCGGGTGTATATGCGGCTCATCACGCCGGCGTTCCTCGCGCTGGTCCACCGCGCCCTCGTCCCCGGCGGCCTTTTCTTCGTGCAGACGGACAACCCCGGATACTGGCGCTACATCCGCGCCCTCGTCCCGATGTTCTTCGATTTCCACGAACGCATCGGCCGCTGGCCGGACGCGCCCAAGGGCCGGACGCGGCGCGAGATCATCGCGCTGCGGCGCGGCCTGCCGCTGTTCCGCGGCTCGGGAACCGCGCGACGCGACCTGGCCGCGGCCGACGCCGTGCGACTGGCGGAAGCGTTGCCGCCGCCGGTGTTCGACGCGGATCGGCGGCTGCGCGAACTGGACGCAATGGAGAGAGAATGAGGCGAGCGGCGCGGCGTCCGCCGCGTCGCTCGCCACACAGGTCGCTATTCCCGGCCGGGGGCGACCACGCGCAGCGGGACGACGTCCACCACCTTGCCGAGGGTGTTGCTGAAGATGGTGGTTTCGTAAACGCCTTCCTTGACTTTAACGATCTTGCACAGATCCAGATAAAGCGGCATCGGGCCGGTGAATTTGTCCTTGTCGTCCTTGTCGTTGATGGCGGAGAAGGAGAAGGAAATGGTTTCGCCGGCCTTTGGCAACGTGTCGAGGCCGTAGTACGCCTGGCACAGGGCCGTGCCGCGGCGGTACGACAGGCGGAGGGTGTACTTGTCCGCCGGGGCCTTGCTGGTCTGGAGCGTCACCTGGCCGGTGATCTTCTCCTCGTTATTGACGGCGCTATCCTGGTTGTAATGAACGTCGTCCAGATGGATCAGAGGCGTCGCCAGCCGACGGGCGTCCTGCTTGGCCAGCGCGGAGTACTGCACCAGGCTGAGCGGCTTCAGTTCCACCGTCGCGGCCTGCTCGGGGCTTAGCGCGTGGAAGTACAGGCGGTTGTCCCAGCAGTCGATCATGTAGGGCTTGCCGTTGTCGTTGAGGTCGGCGCCAAGGGCGATGCGGAAGCTGTTCGTCTTGGCCAGAATCCCGTCGATGTTTTCGGCGACGTCGTCGGGAAGCCGGGCGTTCGTCGTGTGGTCCTTCATCCACTGGACGACTTTGTCGCGGATGACCTGCTGCCGCGGCTCTTCCAGGGGCAGCTTCGGCTCCTTGCCGGGCAGCACGTCCTCGTCGTCCGGCCCCGCCGCCATGGCCGGGAAGGTTGTTCCGGCCCCCGCCAGGGACAGAACGCCGGCTGCCAGGGCCGTCAGCCAGAAAACGCGCTTCATCGCCATGTTCGACCCTGCCCTCTTTTCGATTCCCTCGGGAACGATGCACCTTGAGGCGGCCGCCGCCCCGAAGTGAACGCTCCGAAATAGTGCAGCACATCGGTTTCGGATCGTCAAGGAAAAACCCCGCCCGGTGTCAGGCAACAATAGAAATGTCCGCATTTCGGCGACAGTAGAAATGTCCGGTGTCCGGACGTTGTCACTTCTTCCGCTTGAACGGCTTCCTCCACGGGTGGTCCTCGGCTGGACGGTGTGGCCCCTTCTTGTTATCGTCCGCCCCGCCGTCGGGAGGATAGGGCTCCGCAGGAGTGCGACCCGAGCGCCCGTCGGTCGGCTGTACGCCAGGCGACCGGGACCCCGAAGAGGGGTCCCGGTTCGCTTTTCCCCCGCTGGCGTCGGCCGCCGATGCGTTAAACTCCGGGGGTCTGGGGGCGGAGCCCCATAGGCATCAACTTACGCCTAACCTCGCTCGCCCCGGTTCGTTCAGTAGCTCGATGGTCCCCGGCTTTTTCTTACGCCGGTTGCGAGGACGAAGGCGATGCAATTCCTCCCCGATCCTGCGCAGCACGGCCTCCAACGCCGCGCGTTCGCCCAAGGCCTCGACCAACTCCGTGAGCAGCCGACGCAGCCGACGCACCTTGCGCGTCGCCGCCCGCCCGTCCAGCCACGGGCCCGCCGTCAGCAGCAACCAGTGTTGTACCAGCATCGCCACCAGCTTGGCCAGCACCTCGCACAGCACCCGGTCGCCCCGCCGCCCTCGCGACCGCGCCAGCCCGCCCCGGCCCTTCCACAGCTTGAACAACAACTCGATCTGCCAACGCGCCCGGTACAGCACCCAGGCCTCGTCGAACGTCAGTTCTCCTGCCGCCAGGTCGGTGATCAGCACCGTCCAGCCGCACAACTCGCGCTGGCGGGTCGCTCACCGGCCGCCCCTTCTTGCGGGCCCGTTGGCCCAGCTTCCGCAGCCGCTTTTGCCGCACCGCCTCGGGGCAACGCACCGCCATCAGCCGGCACGTCAACGGCCTCTCCTGGCCCACGCGCACCCCCACGTCCACCGCGTCCTCGACCTGCCGTTGCAGGAACGCCGCGATCGACTCGGCCGGCCGGTCGCCTTCCCGCAGCGTCACGCCGCTGGGCAGCCGGCTGACCCAATGCACCCCGGCCCGGCTGTCCCGGGCCGCCATGTGCAGGTCGAAGAAGCCCAAATCCTTCAGCCGCAGCGAGCCGGCCGGCAACGGCGCCGCCTCTTGACCCGCCGCCACGTCCGGCTGCTTGCCCGGCTGGAAGGCCAGGTCGGTCACGGCCCCGTCCGTAAGGTCCATGCGCACGTACATCTTCAGGGCCGCTTGGTCGCGGCCCTCCGCGTCGTTGCCGCCGCAGCCGGGGTAGGCCTCCGCCAGGCAGGCCGGCAAGGCCACCACCGTGCAGTCCTCCACCGACACGCGGCGGAAGCGTCGCAGCAACGGGATGGCCGCCGCCGTCGTCTCCAGCAGCACGCCGACCGCTTCCGCGGCCAAGCGCTTAAGGCACTCGGCCGCCTCCGGGACGAACCAGGCGTCCAGCCCCTGCGGCGTGATGGCCGCCCCCAGCCGCGCCGCCTCGTCGGTCAGGTCCTCCAGGGTAGCGTCGGGTTGACGCATCCAGCCGAACACGAGCGTCTGCACCCATTGCGCCCCGCTGAGGCGGCGGCGGCGTTGCACCAGGCCCACGGCTTGGGCCGCCGCCTCGGCCTTGGCGAACAAAAGGCTTTGCAAAGCGGCCGCACACAGCGTTACAGTACGGATCATGGAGGGGACTCCTTCCCGTTGGCACGGTGTTATGGTCAACCCCATGCTAACAAAGGAGTTCCCTCCGCTTTACCCTAAGTTGATGCCTATGGGGCGGAGCCCCCAGGGCCGCAACCCGGCGGGATCTCGCGGTACTTCAGGTACTTGCCCCGGAAGCGGATCGCCATACTCCCGTCCAGGCGCAGCT
Source organism: uncultured Planctomycetaceae bacterium (assembly GCA_963823075.1). Lineage (GTDB taxonomy): Bacteria > Planctomycetota > Planctomycetia > Gemmatales > Gemmataceae > UBA4732. Next base: position 231,495 of record CAWGKE010000002.1, on the reverse strand, counting down.
CGATCACCACCCGACCGCCCCGCTCCCCCGCATGCACCGGCGGCAGCAACTGGTAGAAGCGGTTGCGGAAGCGCACCGTGTAGTCGTTGGACACCACCCGCCCCTCCTGGATGCTCAGGATCGCCGCCAGGTCGTGACCCGGACCCAGCGGCCGGTGCCCGTCGGCCGCCTGGCGCGCCGGCTTGACGAAGCGGCGGTTGTGCGTCGGCAGCAGCCGCTCCAGCACGGCGTTGGCCCCCGCCAGCGTCGTCACGCCCGCCAGGCGCAGCTCCTTGACCCAGCGGTCCTGGGCCGTGCCGAAGGACCGCTCGACGCGGCCCTTGGCCTGCGGGCTGTGCGCCGGATCAGCTCGATGCCCAGCTCCCGCAGGGCCCGCCCGAACTGCGTCTCCGCGTCGGGCAGGGCGCGGCCCTTGTCCTGCGGCTCGAAGATGCTGTGCCGGTCGGTGTACAACGCCACCGGCCGGCCGAAACGCCGCAGCCAGCGGCCGGCCAGGTCCATATGCGCCTCGACCGTGCCGGCCGGGTAGAAGCGCGCCAGGGTGCGGTTGGTGGCGTCGTCGATCATGCCGATCAGGACCATCTCCTCGCCGCGGCCCTCCAGCCAGTCATGCACCGAGGCGTCCATCTGAACCAGCTCCCCGAAGCAGGCCCGGCGCGGCCGGCGGCTGCGGTGCGGGTCGCGGCGACGCTTGCGTTGCCACAGCCCCTCGGCGATCAGCCAGCGGCGCAGCGTCTGCGGGCCGACCGTCAGGCCCTCCCCGGCCAGCTTCTCGGCGGCGAAGGTGGGGCCGAAGTCCGCGTAGCGGGTGCGGTAGGCCGCCAGCACGGCCCGGCGGAAGGCGGGGTCGGGCCGGTGGTTGGAGGGCCGGCCGCGCAGGCCGTGCACGAGGGCGGCGTCGCCTTCGGCCTCCAGCTTGCATTGGATGCGTCGGACCTGGCGGACGCACAGGCCGAGCAGCCGGGCCGCCTCGGCCTGCGTCCGCTGGCCGCTCTGCACCGAGTGCAGGACCCTGAGGACATCGCGTTCCTTCTGACTCATAGCGATCCGGTCTGTGGAAAGCACGCCGATAGACATGGCTCCTCCTTGGCCTGACCAAGGAGGACATTTCTATTGCGTTAAGACCGGACATTTCTATTGTCGTTCAACAGGAAAAACCCCGCCCGGCTCCAATTGCTATAGAGATGGTCGCAATCTGTATAAACGCCGGCAGGCTGACGCCGCGCCGCTCGCCTCTGCTATGATGACCGCATGTCCAATCGCATCCTCGGGGTGCAGGTGCGCGACCGCTCGCTGGACCCCGCGCAGGTCGAGCTGTGGCTGACCGCTGAGACGGAACACGTCTCCGCGACGACGGAGCTGCGCGGCCGACTTACGGGTCCGCGCTGTCTCTACGCCGCCACGGTGGAAGTGGCGTACCCGCTGCGGCCGTTCGTCCGGCGGCCGGAAGGGCTGAACGGCCCGGCGGCGCGCGTCGTCATCCCGGAACCCAGTCTGTGGGACCCGGAGGGTCCGTTCGTCTACCAAGGGACTATCGAGTTGTGGGAGGACGGCCGGCGGTGCGATCAGGTCCCGCTTCGCCGCGGCCTTCGGCGCGTCCTGCTTGGGCCGGGGGGCCTTCGCGTGAACGGTCGGGCGCTATTCCTGCATGGGCGGCCCGTGGAACAGTTCGACGAAACTCAAGCCGGCCCGTTGCGGAACAGCGGCTGCAACCTGCTGTTCGTTCCAGGCCGGGCGGCGGCTGAGAGGGTTTGGGACTACGCCGATGCCCTGGGGTTTTTCGTTCTGGGATGGTTGAACGAGTTGGATGATGTCACGCCCGGATGTACCGCGGGCATGGCGGATCATCCTTCTTGCTTTGGCTGGCTGTTGGCGGCGCCCGTCGAGGCGTGGGGGACGGAGGTCATCCGCCAACTGCGCGGCGGGGGCTCCGCCCGCATCGGCCTAGAGTTGGACAAACCGCCATCTGCGCCGTTGCCCGATTGGGTGGACTTCATCGCTTGTTCGACCGGGGCTGCTGAGATGAGTGCCCTCGGCCTGCCGTTGCTGCTCCTCGGCGGCGGACCGGATTCGCCCGACACGTTTGGTTCCGTAGGGACGGCGTGATCCCACCCCTACATTCGGAACGCCGCCCTTGCAATCGGCCCATCCCGCGGGGTTTTCCCTGGCGGCAAGGTTTCGCACCCCTGTTATGATGGAAAAGCGTTTCTGCAGGCATCCAGGAGAGAAGACCTCATGTCGTCCTGGCGGTGCGGATTCCTGTTTGGCGCCCTGTTGCTGGCGACGACCCCGACGCTCCGTGCGCGGGAAGCGGCCGCCGGCCCGGACGCGCCGCCGCTCATGCCGCCGGCCGGCGTAAAGATCGACCCGGCGAAGCTGCCGGCCGACTCTACCATCGTTCTGACGCCCAAGGAGTTGCAGGACCTGCTCGACAAGGCCCGCCGGGAAGGGCGGACCAAGCTGCCGCCGACCGAGTGCCGGCTCGGCCAGGGCCGGGTCGAGGGCGGCTTCGTCCTGTTCGAGGCGGGGTTCGACTTCCACGCCGAACAGAAGGACGCCGTGTTCGCCCTGGCGTGCCGTCAGGCGAAGGTGACGGCCGTGACGAAGGACAAGGGCGATCGAACGCCCGTCCTGTCCGGGGACGCCGACGGCTACTACGTCCAGGTGGAACAGCCCGGCGACTATACCGTGACGCTCAGTCTATCCGTGCCGCTGTCTCCGCGCCCCGCCGGCGGCCGCGGCTTCGAGATCGACCTGCCGCGAGCCGTCGTCACCACCCTCGACCTGGCGCTGCCGCCCGACGCTCGCGCCATCCGCCTCAACGGCAAGGACGCCGCCGACGCCGCCTTGACGCTCCAGGAGCATCGCCAGGAAAACCCTCCCGGACCCGTGGACAAACTGCTCCTGGCGGGGCCGCTCGGCATTCTGGATAAACTCGACCTGAGTTGGCAGGGACCGGCCCCGGCCGGCGCCCCGTCGCTGCGGACGGCCCGGTGCCGCACGACGGTTCGCGTCGAGGGCGGGTCGATGACGACGCAGGCCGATCTGGTGCTGCACGCCGAGGGCGAGCCGCCGGCGGAGTGGACGGTGATCGTTCCGCGCGGCTTCGAGATCAAGGCGTCTCCCGCCGATCAGCCGCGGATCAAGTCTCTCACGAAGGCGGACGATCCGGCCGGCGTCGCCTGGACCGTCGGGCTGAAAACGCCCAGCGCCGACGACCTGACGCTGACGGCGACCGGCCCGGCGACGACGCTGGCGCCCGGTCAGCGGGCGCCGGTCGGGCCGTTCCTGGTCCGCGGCGCGAGTCGCCAGTCGGGCGCGGTCCTGGTTTCAGCCGCCGGGTCGGACGCCCGCCTGATCCCCCACCCTCACGCCGACCTGGTTCAGCGCGACCTTACCGAGGAGGAACGCAAAGACCCCGGCCTGATCTGCGCTTATGAATACGCCGTCGCGCCCGGCCAACCCTGGCTGGACGTGGAAGCGGGTGCGGCCGGCGGCTCGCTCAAAACCCAGACGGCCTGCGCCTTCCGCCTCGGCCCCACCGGGCCGAACGGCGCCCTGGAATGGCAGGTCGCAGCCACGTTCACCGTCTCGTCCTCCGGTCAGACCCCCATCGATCATCTCGACGTGGAGCTGCCGTCGGGATGCCAGTACGTTCCCACGCCGCCCGACCCGAACGTCAAGCCGGACGATGCGAACGGGCAGCTGCTGCACGTCGCCCTCGGCGGCGCCCCGGCGGCGCCGTTCCGATTCTCGGTGAACGCGCGCTATCCCTCGGAACCCGTTCCCCGGCAGGCCCAAAAGCAATCCTATGGGCTTCCACGCCTTTTGCCATCATCCATGCGTGAAATGCAAGACGGCGGCGCGCAGATCGAGGCGACCGTGCCCGACGACCTGGAGCTGCCGCCGCCGGTCGAGGCCGTGTCGCAGGACCCGCATCATTTCACCGCGCGATTGCCGACGACGCCGATGAGCGTCGAGCTGTCCTGGCAGCCCTACACTCCTGAGCGCGTGTCGTCGGTGATCGACCTGACCTTCAGCGGGCGGCGCGCGGACGTTCAGCACGAGCTGCATCTGCACTTCCCCCGCGGCGCCGGGACGCAGGTGACGCTGAAGACGCCGCCGATCCTCGGCGCCTCGCTGAAAGTCGTCGGGCCGGGCGGCGCCCTGATGGACGACCCGGCCCCCGGCGCGGGGACGCGCATCCTCAAGCTGCTCGGCTCCGGGCCGGAACAGGTGGTAACGCTGCAATACTCCTTTCCCGTCACCGGGCCGTCCACGGCCGTGCCTTTCGCGTCCGTGGACCAGGCGAAGGGCGGCGACGAGCGGGTGCGCGTGTGGTGCGATCCGGGGAGGCTGCCGCTGCCGCCGGGCGGGGACTGGTCGGAGCTGGATCTGGAAGCGAATCGGAACAAACATCGGCTGCCCGTACTGGTGCTTGGGAGCGCGCGGCCGGACGCGCCCTTGACGCTGGCCTTCCGCGACCCGTCGGCCGCTCCGTCGGTCCTGGTGGATCGGGCGCTGTACCGCGCCCGGCTCGACGGCGGCGCCTGGGAAATCGACGTCTCCTATCTCCTCCGCCAGCCGGCCGAGGACCACCTGGACGTCGAATTGCCGGACGCCCCTTCGGTGATCCGCCTGCACGCGACGCTCGAAGACCTGGACGTGGACCCGGAGACGGTGGAGCAAGCGGAGCCGGACGGCCGCTTCCGACACTTCGCCCACTTCCGGCTGGGCGGCGACCTATTTCTGAGGCCGGTCGTGCTGGAGATGAAGTACCGACTGCCGCAGCGGGGGGCGTTAGAGAACACGCTGACGCCGCCGCGGCTGATCGGCGACACGGGCCAGGCGCCGACCCGTTGGCGAATCACGCTGCCGGCCGATCAGGTGGCGCTGGCCCCGGAGGCCGGGGCGGCCGAGCGGTGGACCATCGGCCTGCGCGGCCGGCTCGTGCGGCTGCCCGCCCCGGTCGTGGCCGTCACCAACGACGAGCTGGAGGAGTGGTTCGCGGGCGGCGACGTGCCGGTCGCCCGGGGCGACGCCGGTCCGCCGAGCCTGGTCTGCTGGCAGGACGCCGGCCAGCCGTTGACCGTCGTGTTCTTCCCCGAGTGGGTCTGGATGGTCCTTTGCTCGGTCCTGCTGCTGTTCTTTGGGTTCCTGCTGTTCACCCTGGCCCGCCGGTCCTACGCCGGCGGCCGGGTCGCGGCCGTTCTCTTCTGGCTGCTCGTGCTGCCCGTGGCGCCGGCGATCGCAGCCGCCTGGGCGTTTCGTCCCACGATCCTTTATGCGGTCGCCTTCGGCTGTGAACCCGGCGTCCCGGTGCTGCTGCTGTTCCTGCTGTTCCAGGTCGTGATGCTGGAGCGCTACCGCCGCCGGATCGTCTTTCTGCCGAACTTCCGCCGCGCCCGCCCCGGCTCCTCCCTGGTGCGCGGCGCCGTCGCCGCCCGGCCGGCCGGCGAGCCATCCACCGTGGACGCCCCCCGGCCCGCAGGCAGCAGCCAGCAGCCGGCGTGAAGGAGAGGGTTCGTCGGAAGTCCGCCGTGAGGGAGCGGGGGACGGTGCAACGACCTCGCCCTGCTCCCTCACGGTCGCGGCTCCGACGAACGCTGAGTGAATTCAGAAGCAAGAGCATCCGCCATGTCCTCCATCCGCCGCTTCATCCTGCATCCTTGCTCCTCCTTGCTTCTCCTTTGTCTTCCTTTCTTCGTCCGCGGCGACGGCCCGGCGGAGCCGCCCGACCCGGTCTCGCTGCGGCGCGTCTGGCTGACGCCGGAGGCCGTGGCGCGGGAAATGGAACGCGCCCGGCAGGGCCTGCTGGTCCGGTTGCCGCGCGACGAGTTCGAGAAGCTGGTGGGGCAGGCGGCCCGCGCGGAGGCGGCGCGGAAGAACCCGCCGCGGCTGGTCGCGGCGTTTTACCAGGCCCACCTGGCGGAAGGCGGACTGGCTGGCTACTTCAAATGGAAGGTGGTCCACACGGCCGCGGGGCCTGGCTTGCTGCCGCTGACGCCGCTCAACCTGGCGCTGCGGCAGCCGCGGCTGGCGCCGCTCAACCCGGAGCCGGGCCGGCCCCCCGGAAGCCCCGACGCCTACATCGGCGATTTCGACGGGCATGATCCCTCTCTTTTGATCGAATCCCCAGGCGAATACGAGGCGTCGGACGACTGGTCGGCTCGCGCCGAACCGGGGCCAAAAGGGCTGCAATTCGACCTGCGCTTCCCGGCCTGCCCGGCCGCCGTCCTGGAGTTGGACTTGCCGCCCGACATGGCTCCCGTGCTGGACGGCGGCGCGCTGGGGCCGGACGAGGCCGACGCCCCGAACCTCCGCAAGTGGACGATCCCCTGCGGCGGCCGCTCGCAGGTCGCGCTGCTGATCCGGCAGGCCGACCAGGCCCCGGTGCTGCGCGCCGCCTTGGAGACGACGCAGCTGCTTTCGCCCGAGGGCCTGGACGCGACCTACGCCTTCTCCGTCCAGTCGCTGCACCAGGGCGTCCGCGAACTGGTTTTCGAGTGCGACCCCTCCTTGCGGCCCTACGACGTGGACGCCCCGGGCCTGGACCGATGGGACGTGGCGCCGCCGGGGTCGAAGGACGCCTCCGCCCGGTTGACCGTCCGCCTTTCAGCGCCGCTGGACGAGGGGACCGTCCGCATCCGTTGCGTCGGGCCGCTCGGCGCCGCCGCGCGCGGCCCCGGTTCCATCGCGTGGAGCAGCCCCGGCGTCCGCCTGCTCCAGTCCGTCAACGGCGGCGAGACGCTGGTGCTGCGCGTCCATCCCGACCTGCGCCTGGCGGACGTGGAGGCCGGGGCGTTCCGCCTCCAGGACGCGGCGCCGGAGAAGGGCGCGGACGGCCGGGCCGCGTTCCAGCGACTGACCTTCCTGGGCGGCGGTCTGGCGGTGCCGGGCGGCCGCCCACGCGCGACGCTGCAACCCCACGCCGTCGAGTTCCGCGCTCGTCAGCTGGCCTGGTGGCGCGTCGATCGCTCGGCGCTCACCCTCCAGACCACCTACGACGTGACCTACGGCCGGCTGTTCCAGCTGGCGATCCGCCTGCCCGCCGACTGGGAGGTCGATAGCGTGGACCTGGCGCCGGACGGGCCGCCGCGGAACTGGAGCGTCCGCACCGAGAACGGCACCCGCGTGCTGGTCGTCGATCTGCAAAAGGCGCTGACCCCGCCCGAGAAACCGGGGTCGCGCGGATCGAGGTTGACCGTCGGACTTCGGCCGGCGCAGTCCCGGCGAGGTCATCGGAAAGGAGCTGCCGTTCCCCGACGCCGAGCCTCTCGGGGCGCGGTTCCGTGAGGCGCGCTGGCGATCGGTTTCGACGAGCAGACGCACGTCGTCGCGGTCCACACCGCCGCCGCGGATGCGCCGCCGGAGGACGACGGCCCGTGGCAACAGGATCTTCCGGTGTATTTCTATCCCTATCGGGAGCCGCCGGGCGCGGGGCGGCCGGCGCCGGCTGGCAGCCTCAAGCTGCTGCCGCGCCCGCCGCAGGTCCGCGCCCAATGCACCAGCGACGTGGTCCTGTCGGCCGGGCAAGTTTCGGTGGACACGCGCCTGCTCCTGGAAGCGGAGCTGGGCAGCCCCGACGCCCTGCGATCGGTGGACCTGTATCTGTCGGCCGCCGCCGCCCCGGCCGCTTCCGGCGACCCCTGGAACTGGCGGGCCGAACAGGGGGGCGTCGAGGTGCATGACGCGCACCGTCTGCCCGGCGTGGAGGCGGCGGCCGCGCTGACCGCGCTGGGCGCGGCCGACCCGCTGGGAGAGGCCGCCCTGCGGATCGCCCGTCCGCGCGGCGAATGTTGGCGGCTGACGTTCAATCGCCCCCTGCGCGTCCATGAACCCGTCGTGCTGCACGCCGTGCTGACCCCCAAGGTCGGGGGAGACCGGCTGGCCGTCCCGCTGACGGCCGTGCTCGGCGCCGGCCGGATGGAGGGCGAGGCGACGCTGCACCTGGCCGCCGCCAGCCCGCCCCGGGTCGAGGCGCTCGGCCTGCGCGAGTTCTCCGCCGCCTCCGCCGGTCCCCGCGGCGCTTCCGCCTGGCGCACCTTCCGCTACAACGGGGCTGCCGTCGCCCTGGCGCTGGTCGGCCCGCTGAAGGGCGGCGATCGACCGCCGGAGGCCGGCGTCGATTGGGCCGCCCTGACGACTTACGTCCGCGGCGACGGCGGGCTGGAACATCATTACACTTTTCAAGCCTCCCATTGGTCGCAAAACACGCTGCCGCTGCAAATGCCGGCCGGCGCGCGGGTGCTCGCCTTCCAGGTGGACGGCGTCTGGTCGCCGCTCCCCCCCGCAACCGAGGACGGGCCGGGCGGGACGGTGATCGACCTGCCGGCGCCGGCGCGGGGGGGCGATCAGGACGCCGCCGCGCCGCACCGCTACGAAATCGTCTACACGACGGCGCCGCCGCCTGCCGGCGCGTGGCTTCGCGTCGAGGCGCCGGCCCCTTCGCCGCCCGTCCCGCCCGCGGTTTTCCGCCGGCTGTGGCGGCTGGCCCCGGAATTCAGCCCGCTCGGCTACGACCAACTGCGACGGCGGCCGGGGCCGGGCGAAGGCACGCCCTCCGCGGCCCCGCCGCTGCGGCCGGAGGACCTGTTCCGAGCGGCGCCCGAGCCGCCGCTCCCCTGGCCGTGGCTGGCGGGCTGGGATGAGACGCGCCGCCCCGAGGCGCTGCCGGACGTGCTGCTGGGCCTCCGCGGCAAGGAAAAGAAGGCAAAGCCGCTCGGCGTCGTCCTCGGCGACGCGGCCGCCGCCCTCCGTCGCAAGCACGGCCAGTTCCTGGTGGTGGACGCGGCGGCCCTGCGCGACGCGGGCGTCGATGCCGCCCGGTCGGTGACGCTGCAAGCGGAGTCCGCGGACGACGAGGCGCCGCCCTGGGACGATCTGGGGCTGGCGGCGACTTCCGTGCGCGGCGGCTGCCTGCTGACGACGCAGCGCCAGCTTGCCGCCTGGGGCGAGGCCGTCGGAGAGGCGGCCGCCCCCAAGGCGGTTGAATCGGCGGCCGGCGAGGCCGCGCGCTGGGGCCGCGACGCCTCCGGCCGCTTCCAGGCCGCGGTCGTCTGGACTGGGGCTTCGCCAGAGGAGAAAAGCCCCTTGCCCTCTCCCGAAATGGACCTTACCCAATGGACCGAGTGGGAGCCGGCCCCGGGCGGCGGAGACGCGGCCGCCGTCGTGATCGTCCGCCGCCCGCTGTTCGAGGCCGCTGGGTGGGCCTTGGCGGTTCCTCTCGGCCTGGGGTTCCTGGGGATGGGTCGGCGCTGGAAAGGGGCGCGGCTGTGGCTCCTGCTGGTCTGGCTGGCCGCGGCGGGGCTGGGCCTGCTCTGGCTGCCGGCCGCGCTGCAAGGGCTGGCGTGGCCGGCGCTGCTGCTGGGCTGCGTCGGCGCCGTCGTCTGGCGCGTCGGGTCGGCGGTGCGCGGGCCGGCCCGGCCCTCGCCCTCATCGCGATCCGCCCTGGCCGCCGCCGGGTCCGCCGCCGCCGTGCTGCTGATCGCGGTGGGCGGCCGCGGTCGTCCGGCCGACGCCCCCGCGCCGGCCGCGACGACGGTGTACCTCGTCCCCGGCGGCGACGACGCGCCCGATAAAACCTTCGTGCTGGCGCCGCCGGAGCTGCTCGACCAGCTGCGCACGCTTGCCCGGCCGGGGGCCGGTCCCGCCGTGGTCCCCGTCAGCGCGGAATACACCGGCGAGGTCGTGGGCGGCGTGGCCGAGATCGACGCCAAGTTCCAGGTGGTCTGTTTCACCGACGAGGCGACGACGGTCGCCCTGCCGCTCGACGGCGTGCAGCTGTGCCGATCGCCGAAGAACCCGGACGCCGGCGAGGTCCAGGTCGGCGGCACGGCCGTCAAGGCCGCGGCGCTGCCCGCCCCGCAGACCGGCGTCGCCGTCCCGATCCACGCCGGCGCCGCGGCCGGCGACTCGCCGCGGGTCGAGTGGGTCGGCCTGCACTTCCAGGCGCCCGTCACCGGAACCGACGAGGAGCGGGACGTGCAGTTCACGGTCCCACGGCTGCCGCAGAGCCGCCTGGCGCTTCGTCTGCCGACGGGGTCGGCCTATATCCTGGCGCCCACCCGGCACGGGACCCGCAATCCGGTGAACGGCGAACCGTATACTCTGGATGTCGAATTAGGCGGGCTTACCGCCCCGCTGCACGTCCGCTGGACGGCCGGGCGCTGGTCGGCCCTGTGGCCCGAGGTCCAGGTGAAAGAGGCGTACCTCTGGGACCTCGGCGCCGACTCCAGCCGCCTGACGGCCCTGCTGTCGTACACGATCTCCGCAGGCGGGACGGACTTCCTGGCTGTGCGTTTGCCCGCGGGGCTGGAGGTGCTGTCCGTCGAGGCCAGGCGGCCGCGCGACGGGACGTTGGTCCGCCTGCGCGACTGGCAGGTTTCGGGATCCGGCGCCGGACGAACGCTCTCCCTGGACTTTCCCTCTCCGGTGAGTGGGGAACTTGTCGTGACGGTGGAGCTTGCGCCGCGGGCGCCGTGGCCGGCCTCCTTCGTGCTGCCGCTGCCGTCGCCCATCCTGCCCCCGGCGCCGGCGGGCCTTCCGGTCGTGGGAGCGAGCATGGCGGGTTTGCCGGGATCGCCCTTCGGACAGGGGCCGTGGCTGGCGTCTTCCGCGCTGATCCTGGGCAGGACGGGGCCGGAGGGCGGCAAGCTCGGCCGACCGAAGGCCTCGTATCTCGCGTATCGAACGCATGGGCTGAGCGTCGAGCGCGTCAACCCGGTGGGCGTAACCGGGATCGCCTTCGAGGAGTTCGCCCCGTTCTGGCCAGCGGCGACGCGGCCCGATCCGCACGCGCTGGCCTACGCCTCGACGCTGTCGCGCGAGGACGGGGGCCGGCCGCCGGTCCTGGGGCTGAAGGTGCGGCCGGCCGCCCCGGCGGACGACGCTCGGGTGGACCTGGAGGTGCGCGTCGGATCGACCCAGGCCGACGTGCGGGCCTCAGTCGCGCTGACGGCGCGGGAGGGCGGCCTGTCGTTGGTCGAGTGGCGCATCCGATCGGCCCAGCCGTTCACGGTGACGGGCCTCGCCGGGCCGAACGTGAAGCGCTGGAGCCAGGACGGCGGCCGCGTGCTGGCGTGGCTGGGACCGGCGGCCAGGGGCGAGGTGAAGCTGGAGTTGAGCGGCTGGCTGCCGCTGTCGCCGGGCGGCCCGCGCCTGGAGCTGCCGAACCTGCGCGTCTCCTCGGCGGCGGCGCAGCAAACCACGATCCGCCTCGTGCCGGCTGGCGGTGTCGCGCTGACCGAGGCGAGCCGCTTCAACCTGACGCCGCTCCCCCCGGCGGAGAAGGCGAAGGGCGAGGGGACCGGCGGCGTACTGGCCTACACGGCGGGGGGCGGGGAGGACTACGGCGCCGCGTGGCAAGTCCATGCCGGGCCGCCGAAGGTGCGCGTCTGCACCGTCGCGGGTCTGTCCAACCGCCGGCTGTCGTTCACGTCCGTCGTGGACGTCGATCCGGCGTTCGGCGGCGTGGAGGCGCTGGAGGTCCGCGTCCGCAACTGGGCCGGAAACGTCGATATCAAGGAGCCGAAAGGGATTCATCAGCGCCCGTTGCGGCGAGGGCCGGACGAGTGGGCCTGGGCGCTCGAGCAAGATCCGGGGAAGCCCGGTCGGCTGCGCCTGGTGCTGAGCGGCGAACAGCCGGGCGCCCCGGCGCCCTCCTCCGACGCGGGCGGGGGCGCGGTGATGCCGGAGGTGACTGTTACCGGCGCCGCGGTCCCGGTCGAGCAGTGGGCGGCGATCGCCGGATCGGACCTGACGGCAGAGGCCGCGCTGGGCCTGGCGCCGGTGGAGGTGCCGCCGGCGGAGCTGGCCGCTGCGGCTTCGGCGGCGAAGATGGACAAGCCGACCCTGGTTTGGAAGGCGACCGCTCCGCAATGGAGGCTGAACCTGGCGCCGCGCGATGCGTCGTCGTCCGCGGCCTCGATTGAGGTCTACCTGGCTGAGTACCGGGCGGCGCCGGCCGACGTCGGCCGCTGGCTGCACGAGGCGGTCTACTGGCTGCGCCACGACGCCAACACCGACCTGAACCTGACGCTGCCGGCCGACGCCGAGGTGCTGTCGGTGGCGATCGACGACGAGGCGGCGGCGCCGTTGCAGGCGGCGCCGCGGCGGCTGTGGCTGCCGCTGACGGGCCGGCCCGCCGTCTGCCGGGTCCGCGTCCGCTGGCGCTACACAACGGAGGACCGGGCGCGGCCGAACCTCGACCGGCCGATCCTGGAAGGGGCACCCGACGGCGTGGGCCTGTGGACCGTGCTCGCGCCGCCCGGCTGGCGCCCGGACGGGAAGGAAGACAAGACGGACCTTCATTCCGGCTTGACGGCGGCGGCGGCCCTGTCCTGGCAGCGCGCCGAGGCCCTGCTGCGCATGAGCGCCGCGCTGGCGCAGCAGGCGGCGGAGGGCGGCGGCGCTGCCTCACTGGAGGCGGCGCAGCGGCGCTTTTACGAGGAGTGCCGGCGGGCGCGGGAGGAGCTGGAGGCGTCGTCGGGTGCGGCCGCGCCGGATGGCCAAACGGCCGGAAGCCGAACGACGTCTTGCAGGACCTGCTGGAGAGGAACAAGAAGCTGGCGAACCAGCGGCATTTCGAGGCGGTGCGTGCGGACGCCGAGTCGGCGGTCGAGACGGGCGGCGCGGGGCGGGCGGACGGGGCGCCGCCGTGGGCCGCGGAGGGCCGACCGCTGTACGCCTGGTCGGCCGCCGGCGCCCCGCTCCGAAGACGGTGCTGGCGCCGGATGCCGAACGCGAGCCGCCGGCGTGGACGGCGTCGGCGGCCTGGCTGGGATTGCTGCTGCTGATCGGCTTCTTGTCGCTGTCGCCGTCGGCCGGGGCCTGGTCGCGCGCCTTGTGGCCGGAGCAGATCGGAACGATCGGATTGGTCGGCTGGTGGGCGACGGGAGCGTTGACGTTGATCGTGGCGTCGCTGCTGCTGCTGGCGGTCGTCGGACGGGTGGGGACGGTCCTCGTGGCGATCGGCCGTCTCTTCCGGCGGCCGCTGGCCAAGTCGAAATCGACCGCCTCCATGCCGACGCTGCCGGAGTCGTCCGGGTCGTAGGCGGTCCCTTACTTGTGGAACTGAAATTCGCACATCACCGGCAGATGATCCGACGCCCGCCGCGCCGGCCGATTGCGCACCACGCGCGTCTCCACAACGCGCAGCCCCCCGCGCCAGTAGATCTTGTCGATGGCGGCCAGCGGCAAGAATGCTGGAAACGTGCGGAATCGCCGGATCGGCGCCGTCGCCGGACGGAAGCCGTGCGCCAGCAGACAGCGCCGGCCCAGCGTGTTGCGCCAGTCGTTGTAGTCGCCGGCGATCAGCGTCGGCAGATGCGCCGACGCAAGGAATTCCGGGCGCCCCAGCAGCAGGGCCGCCTGCCAGCGGCGCTCGGCGCTCCGACAGGCCGAAATGCACGTGGACCAAGTGCAACGGCCCCTCCGGCGTCTCCACCACCGCCAACTGGGCCCCGCGCGGCACGCGCCGCCGGTAGTGCAGCGACACGGATCGGGCGTCGCGGAGCGGCCAGCGCGACAGCATCAGGTTGCCGTAACCGCCCTCGCCGTGCGGCGCGTTGAGCTGGTAGAGCCACGACGCCGCCCGCAGCCGCTCCGCCAGGAGCGCCGGCTGGTCGTCGTGGCGCGAACGGCGGGCGTTGCGGTCCACCTCCTGAAGGCAGATCAGGTCCGGCGCCTCCGCCTCGATCACCGCCGCCACACGCTCCAGACGGTAGCGGCGGTCGCCGCCGACGCCTTTGTGGATGTTATAAGTCATCAATCTCATGGCGGCGCCCCCTCACCCCTTCCCCTCTCCTCTGGGGGAGAGGGGAAGGGGTGAGGGGCGCCGCCGTCAGCGCCGCCAGGCCCTTCTCGTCCAGCATCACCCGGCGGATCGACGACGCCTTGCCCGTCGCCGCGTCCACCTCGACCACGACCCCGGCCAGCCGCGGGTCGCCTTCCGCCACGTCGAACGCGCTCGGCACGAACGTCACCGTCGTGCCAAGCACGCGGTCGATCCGCCGGCCCAGCACGCTGTCGTAAGGCCCCGTCATGCCCACGTCGCAGATAAACGCCGTGCCGCCGGGCAGCACCTGCTCGTCGGCGGTCTGGACGTGCGTGTGCGTGCCCAGCACGGCGCTGACGCGGCCCATGAGATGACGGCCCATCAGGACCTTGTCCGCCGTGGCCTCGGCGTGCATGTCCACGACGACGACGCGCACGTCCGGCGGCAACTCCTTCAGCACGCGGTCGGCGGCGCGGAACGGGCAGTCCACCGACCGCATGAAGGTGCGCCCAGCAGCGACACCGCGGCGACCGGCGTGCCGTCCTTCGTCCGGGCCAGGGCGAAGTCGCGGCCGGGGGCGTCCGGCGGGAAGTTGGCCGGCTTGCAGATGCGCTCCTCCTTTTGCAGCGTCGGGATGATTTCCGCCTTTTTGTAGATGTGATCGCCCAATGTCATCAGATCGACGCCGGCCTCGCGGAGCTTGCGGTAGATGCTGCCCGTGAGGCCGGAGCCGTTGGCGGCGTTCTCGGCGTTGGCGATGACGCAGTCGATGTGCTCGTACACGACCAGCGGAGGCAGCGCCTTCTTGAGGAACGTCACGCCGGGGGGGCCGACAATGTCGCCGAGGAAGAGGATTCGCATGACAGGAGGCGGAACCCCTGGTTGGGAAGGGGTGGGCGCACCCCAGGTTATTCCGCCTCATTGTATGCATCCACTGACTGGTGCGATCCGTATTCCGCAGAGGCACATGACAGCAATGCCAGCCTTTGGCGTGGGCGCGCCCTCGCATGCTTCGCTTTCCCTTGTGTGTTCTGGGACAGTTCACTTGTCCGGGCTTACTACCTTCAAGGCGTCCTTGGCGCGCTGGCTGATGAACGGACTCTCGTCTTTGGCCGCTTCTTCCAGAACGCTGATGGCCGTGGCGATGTCCTGGCCGAGGACATCTTTGAGGTTGACATCTTTTCTCCCCAGAGCAGCGATCGCCGAAACGCGAACGCTTTTGTCCTTGGACCGCGCGGCCTCGATCAGCGCAAGCGCAACTTCCCTGCCGCCGGGGTCCGTATTCAAATCAAGACGGATTAGTTCCGTAAGGGCCTTGGATCGCACATTGGCATCCGGAGATTGCAGCCCTTTCAGACAGCTGGCGACCGCCTTTTTAACCCGTTCGCCGGTTTCGATCTTCTCCAACTTCATCCTGATATCGGGATCGATCTTCTTCAACGACCACTCCGCCGTAGTGCGCACCGTTGCGTCGGAGTCGTCCATCGCCTCCGAAAGGGCCTTGCCGATGGTCTTGACCGTTTCGTCGTCGGCCGGCAAATCCGGAACGGCTTTTCGCGGCGTCAAGGGATCGAAGCCGGGCGGGCCGTCGTTGAACCCTGTCCAGATGGGAGGGGATCCGTTTGGTTTCGCGGACGGCTCTTTCGGTCTGACGCCGCTCAACTCATAGGCGGCCTCGCGCCGAACCGCGGCCTTGGCGTCCTTCAACTGATCCAGCAAGGAGTTGATCTGTGTCTTGGACCGCAGAGCCGGATTGATTTTGTCCAGGGCTTGCGCCGCAGCGTCGCGGACTCGCTCCCCGGCGTCTTTCATGGCCTCCATGAGCGCGGTCGCGACGGCAGGATCTTTTTCCACCAGTTGTCGCAAGGCGACGTTAGCGGCAAAACCTCCATCGTCCTCATCAACGTATGCACCCCCTTCTCCGTTTTCGATGTTCCGGAGCACCAGCGCACCGTTGACGCGCGCTTCGGCCTTCGCGCTCTTTAGCTGGTTGAGCAGGAAGGCGATCATCGCTTTGTCTCCCGCGCCGGCTTCAATCTTGTTCAGCACTCGCGCCGCCTGCGTTTGGACCGTTTCATCGGCATCGGCGTCCGTCGCCGACGCCTCCACCTCCTTCCGAACCGCGGGGAGTTTGCCGCCCAAGGTCACGAGGACCGTCTCGGCCGCGCGGTTCTTGGTCTTCAGGCCTGCGATCAGGATCGGTAGGGCGTCCGACAAATAAGTCTTCGCGTCGGCGTCGCATAGTGCCGCCGCTGCCATCACGCGGACCTTCTCACTCTTGTCTTTGAGCAGGGGCAGCACGTCCGGCGCGTATTTCTGGGCGTCGAGAGTGCCAAGAACGATAACAGCGGAGTAACGGGTGTTTTCATCCGCGTCCCCGAGCAGGCGTTGGAGGTCTGGTGCGGCGGCCTGAAGGCGGTGCGGGGCAGCAGCCTTCACATCGACCGCGGCCTTGCCCAGGACGGCGACAGCATGGCTGCGGGTGTTCGTATCCAGGTCTTTCAGGTCTTCGAGCCACTGACTGAGCGGCCTCCCCGCGATTTTCGGATCGGGTTCCGCCGCGTCCGGCGTGCTCGGATCCGCCGCGGCCCTGGCGGATGGTGCCGTCCGATCGCCGCGATCTTTCGACGGGTTGCAGGCCGTCAAGACGGCCAGAGTGACCGCGAACAGCAGCCTGAACGGTTTCATGGGATACCTCTCAGGGTGAGGAAGACTTCGATGGTTAGGATTCTATCCACCGGGCGGCGCTCTAGGCAGGGCGGCGATGATGCAACTGTCTCAAGGCCGGCTCGAGTTTGCCCCGGAGCGCTGCTCGGACCCCTGCGGCTGGTCGTGCGAGATAAGGCCCGGACCACCGCAACACAGGAACAGCAGCGCCAGAATGGCGAGGATCGCCCCGACCACCATGCCGCACCCTTGTCCCACGCCCTTTTCAAAGCCGCCGTCGGACATGAACAGCCCTCCTCCAAAATTCACGACGCGCTGTCGGGATCTCAGTTCGCGAGGAAGTTCAAACCCCCACATTCCCCCGCCGAATGGACAATCTCCCAATAGTCCGCTTCCGAAACTTCGGCCGACCCGACCGCAACGACGCGATTCGAGTCTTTGTCGTCTGTCTTGAAGGCCTCGGCGGGGATCTCCAGATGGATGAGATCCTGCCCGAACCGATTCCGCAGCCGGAAGTCCATGCCGGCCCGGCCGTACGTCGGCGACTTGCTGCGCGTGACGGCCTGCCGGAGCTGCTCGGGGCTCATCTTGCACGCCGCCCGGTAGTACAGGCTGCCGCTGCTCCAGTACGTTTCCAGGGAATAGGCGCCGGTTCCTTCCCCCCACGAAATGGTGTGCGTTCCGGACGCAGTCCAGTTGATCCCGCCTCCGGTCAGGCCCTGAATGGCCTGCGTCGTTTTTTCCAGGTTGACAAGTGCGTAACCCGCGAGGACCAGCACGGCGGCGCCGATAACTTTCGGGCCATTCTCGTTCGCATCGGACATGTGTGACTCCTGCCCCGCCGTTGCGGGGTGTTAAGGGGACGATGTCCAAGAGGTTCCGGCGGAGGCCCCTCTCCGCACAGGGTTCGAGTACGACGAAACTCGCGGCGTCCAGGGGCCGCGGGGCCTGCGACTGCAACTTGACCGCGACGTGGCGGCGGCGCAGGCGCCCGGTCTGCTTGGCAGCCTTTCCTGCGGGGGTAGCGGCACGGGAAGATCAGATGAAGCCCTTCCCGCGACACAAGTCACACTTGGCCCAACCCCCAAACAATAGACCGACCCACCGGCCTTTCCCCGAACCGCCGCAGCTGGGGCAGGTCAGCCTCACCTTCGGTCCGGCTTCGGGGTTGATGGGCTCGCCGCAATGCGGGCACGACGACGCGCGTGGAGAAACTTCCTTCGCACAGCCCGGGCATCTGATCAGGGCCACGATTGACTTCTCCGACGGGACCGGAATAGAGACAGGCGATTCAGGCGATGGCCAGGCATGACCACCGGCCGGGACCCAGCGACGCATTCGGCTATTCACATTGCCTCGGCAGGGCGCGGAGGGCCTCTCTGTACCTGTCAAAGTTCAAGCCGACCGACACGCTGGCGCCATACGTTTCCGCCAGGAACCTCGCCTCACAATGGGGCGCAAGCTGCGTCTTGAAATAAACGCGGGCGATGAGGTCCAGCGCGTCGTCCCTTGAGTATCCTTGGCGAACTAGCCGCCGCAGCGTCTCGGTAGTTTCCGGCGCGGCGCCGCTCGCCAGTTCGTATTCGACGCCCGCCAGGGCGTAGGGCCGTAACGTCTGCCACTGTTCTTGCGTGAGATTCATCGGAACTCATCTCTGTTGCAATAAGGCCCGCCACATGTCGCGCATGTCAAAGCAAACCTCGGATCGGTCGTCACAGCGCATGACGAGGAACTCCGTCGGTTCTTGCATGGCTTCGGGGTTGACCACTTTCTTGTGGAGTGATTCCAGCACGTCACATACGTCCCAGGACCGCAGGATCAGATAAGCACGGCGCCGACTCCCGTCTCCCGTACTCAACAGCCCCTGTAGGCATCTCGTGGCGCCCAAGTGCATGATCGGCTCGGCGTTCCGGTCGCCGAGAGACTCTGACGCGATCCCGAGGCAGGCGTAGTAGCGCGAACTGAGGAGATACTTCTCTTGCTTCCCGATCAACAGGTCCCAGGCCTCTCGGAATCGACTCTGGGTGATGAGAGACCAGGCGGCGTCCAACTCGGTGGATGTCGGGTCATAGCTCGCGCCGTCGATCACCGCCTGCCGGACCCGCAGGAACGAACTGAAGGTGGGCGAAAGGAGAAACTCCTTAAACAGGTCGTTCATACGGGTACTCCTGTCGAGGGGCGGCGCCGAGTTCGGGACAGACTCCGCGTCTTCGAGCCGCCCGTCCTGTTCCCGACACCGCCTCATACGAAACCCGGCCTTCGGAGGAACCACGGCGCTCCTAGCGATCCCGTTCCAGGTCCTCCTTGTAGTGGCGGTGCTCCTCCTCCAGCCGCCGCCGTTCTTCTTCCAGATCCTCTTTATAGTGGCGCTGCTCCTCCTCCAGTTGTTGCCGCTCGCGCTCCTGGTCTTCCTCGAACCAGCGTTGTTCCTGTTCCTGCCGCCGCCGCTCGTCGTCGTCGTCCCAGTGTGACATTTGCCACCTCCTATCCACTTCCGAACCACCGATACCGCGTCGGCCGCCGATCGGCCGGCGCGCACCGTCTCCGCCCGAGCCCACGATTCCGGTCCTTATCCGCGGCCTTAACCGCGGCGTCGCCTTCGTCACTTGAGCTTCTGTTGCAGTTCGAGCAGCGCCTTGAGCGTGTCCTGCGCCGCCGCGTCGGTCTTGGCCCGTTCTTGCCAGGCCGCCACCGTGTTGTCGAGGAACGTGCGGGCCGCGTCGGGGCGCTTCGGCTGGCCGTACCAGTCGATGCTCTGTCGGACGACGCCGAGAAAGAAGTTTTGGACCTTGGGGGACCGGAGAAAGCGCCCCGCGGCCTCGTCCGCGACCCGCGCCGCCTCCATAAAGCTCTTATCCGATCCCTCCTGATCGCCATCGACGTAGAGAAGCTGCCCGAGGTCGAGGAGGTCGCGGGCGGCATCCGCGGCATGGTCCGGGAGGAACGGCTGGTCCGACAGCAGCCGCTTATCGATGTCGGCGGCGCGGCGCAGCAGGCCGATGCCTTCCTCACGCCCTTGCTTGTCGTCCGCTCGGAACGTGAGGTCCCACGTGCCGAGGTTGTGCAGGCTTTTGGCCAGGTCGGCCTGAAAACCCAGGTCGTCGGGGGCGTCCTTGGCCAGCGCCTCACGCACCTTTCGCCCCTCCTCGAAGTCCGTCCGAGCCTGGACCGCCAGCTCGACCGCCCGATCGTCCTGGCCCGCTTCGTGCGCGCGGCCGGCCTGCTGAGAGAGGGCGACGCCCAGGTTGTCCCACGCCTTGCCGAGTCGCTGACGGTCCTCCGGCAGGGCGCCGGGGAGCTTTTCCAGGCTGTCCACGACATGCTTGTTTAAATCCACGGCCTCGTCCCACCGCCCGGCCTCCATCCGCAACGCGGCCAGGTTGCCCTCGGTGTGAGCCAGGTAGCGCTTGAACAGGGTGTTGTCTTTATCGACTTTGACCAGCCCGAGGAGCATCGTGCGGGCCTCGCCGTAGTCGTCATCCGCCTCCTTGACCTTTCCTTGCTGCTGAAGGATGAGGGCCAGGGTCTGCAAGGCGGCGGCGTGTTCGGCCCGATATTCCCGCGCCGACGGGCTGTCGTCCGGCAGGCCTGTGAATAGCCTCAAGGCCTGGTTCAACGCTTGGGCCGCCAGGTCCAGCTCTCCTGTCTGCCGGCAATCCTCGCCGATGAGTATGTAGAACTTTCCCAGTTGCATCCGCTGGTCCGTGTTAGCGGGCCCCGCTCTTTCCAGCGATTGGAGCAGCGGCGCCAACGACTCGTACAGGTCCCGCATCGCTTTCCGCCCGCCACGCCCTGCACGTACCATCCGCAACAATGAATCCTGGTTCACCGCGAGGACGATCTGGGTCGTGGCATTTGCACTCTCAGCCTCGCGTTGCTTGGCCTTGGCCACGTCGCGTTCGATCTGGATGCTTCGCGCCTTGTCAGCCTCGCTCCGCGCCCGTTCGTTGGCGTGGTCGCGCTCCCGGACTAGGACGTAGGCAGAAAGCCCGAGGCACAGGACGACCGCCGCCGCCAACAGGACGCCCAGGGCCGCCGGGACCGGACGCCGACGCGCCCATTTCACCGCCCGCGAGACCGGGCCGCCGGGGCGGGCCGTGATCGGCTCACCCTTCAGCCAGCGCTCGATGTCCTCCGCCAGCGCCTCCGCCGAGCCGTAGCGCCGCCCGGCGTCTTTCTCCAGACACTTGAGACAGATCGTCTCCAGATCGCGACTCACTTTCGGGTTGCGGCGCCTCGGCCGCTCCGGGGACGCCTCGCGCACCTGCATAATGGTGTCGTAGACGGTCTCGCCCTGCACCGGAGGGCGCCCGGTCAGAAGGGCGTACAGGATGGCGCCCAGGGCGTACACGTCGGCGGCCGTGGTCACGACGGCCTTGTCGCCCATCGTCTGCTCCGGGGCCATGTAACTGGGCGTTCCGACGACGGCGCCGGATTGCGTCAGCCCACTGTCAGTCTCCAGACGCCGCGCCAGCCCGAAGTCGGTGATGTACGGCTGGCCGGCCGCGTCGAGGAGGATGTTGGACGGCTTGAGGTCGCGGTGCAGCACCATGCGTTGGTGGGCGTGATGCACGGCGTGGGCGACGACGGCGACCAGCCGCGCCGCGGCCCGCGGGTCGGCGCCGAACCGCGCCAGGCGACCGGCCAGGCTGCCGCCTTCCAGGAGGGGCATCACGAAAAACGGCCGGCCGTCTTGCTCCCCCGTCGCATGGATTCGCACGATGTTGGGGTGGTCGAGACGGGCGAGCAGCTCGGCCTCGTTGCGGAACCGCCGTAACGTCTCCTCGGCCTCGGACTGGTCGCCGCGCAACACCTTCAGCGCCACGGGGCGGTTCAGGCTGACCTGCCGCGCCTTGTAAACGACGCTCATTCCGCCGCGGCCCAGTTCCTCCCCTACCTCGAAATCGTCGAAGGAGGGGGACGGCCTCTTCCAATCCTCCGCCGGCAGCCGCTCCGGGGCCGGCGTCGCCTCGGACCGAGTCGCGGCGACCCTTGGGAACACCTTCTGGGCGGCGAAGAACTCCACCAGTTCCGCGCCCAACTCGGGGTAACGGGCGAGCCACGCGCCGCTGTCCGGAGACCGTCCCGCTTCCGCCGCCTCGATCCAGGAGGCGAGCGCTTCACCCAACCGGCGTTCGCGCTCGGCAGCCGTTGCGCTCTCGGGAACCATGGCTCACTCCCGCTCTTCTCCGGCCAGCCGCTGGCGGAGCCGCGTCATGCCCCGGTAAATGAGCATGGCGACCGCCTCCTTACTGCGCCCGAGCTGTTCGGCGACCGCCGCCAGAGGCAGCCCCTGCATGTAGTGCAGTTCCACCGCCGTCCGCTGCGACTCCGGGAGCTGCTTCAACTCCTCCACCAGGCGCAAGAGTTGTTCGTTGTGTGCAGCCTCCTCGTCCGGTGAAGGCTGGTTGGCGACGAGCAAACTCTCCAGCCGCGTCGATGACTCCTCCAGGGCCGCCTGCAGGGAGCGCTCGCGCCCCACGTCACGCGCCGCCGTGCCCAGCTTCCGCGCCTCGTCGGTCAGGTTGTTCGCCAGGGCGCGCCGCAGCCACGCCAGCCGCTGCCGCTCCGTCAAGCCATCAAGCTTCTCCGCCGCCTGGTGCGCCTCCAGCAGCGTCTGCTGCACCACGACCGATGAATCGATCTTGCCGCGCAGTTGCGGCGCAACCTGGCGCGCGCCAGCAAGGCAAGATAGTCGCGGAAGCGCTCCAGGCCGGAGCCTTCCTCGGCGTTCTGCGGCATCGCACCCTCTATGGCAAGAAGCGTGAATGCGGCCGCGCGATCACGGCCCGGACGAAGTATTTTTCCCCATTCGCCTGCCGCCCGGGAAGCGCTCACGGGGTCGGAGGTCGGCGCCCGGCTCACCGGGCGTACTCCACCGCCCGCGTCTCGCGGACCACGGTGACCTTGATCTCGCCGGGGTAGTGCAGCTGCTCCTCGATGGCCCGCGCGATGTCGTGGCAGACCTTCAGCGCGTCGCTGTCGGAGGTCTGCGAGGCGTTGGCGATCACGCGCACCTCGCGGCCGGCCTGGATGGCGTAAGCATGCTCCACGCCGGGGAAGCCGGACGCCACCGCCTCCAGGTCTTCCAGACGCTTGACGTACTTCTCCAGCGTCTCGCGCCGGGCGCCGGGACGCGAGGCGCTGATGGCGTCGGCCGCCGCCACCAGCACCGTGTAGATGTGGTCGATCATCACGTCGTCATGGTGGCCGACGATGGCGTGCAGCACCTCCTTGCTCGTCTCGCCGTAACGCTTGGCCAACTCGGCGCCGATCTTGGGATGGCCGCCCTCCATCTCGTGGTCGGCCGCCTTGCCCACGTCGTGCAGCAGGCCGCAGCGCCGCGCCAGCCGGCCGTCCAGGCCCAGCTCGTCCGCCATCATGCCGCACAGGTGCGCCACCTCCAGGCTGTGCTGCAAGACGTTCTGGCTGTAGCTCGTGCGGAACTTGAGCCGGCCCAGGAGCTGCACCAGCTTCTCGTGCAGGGCGCCGATGTTCGCGTCCAGCACCGCCGTTCGGCCGACCTCCAGGATGTGCTTCTCCATCTCCGCGGCCGTCTCGGTGACCACTTCCTCGATCCGCGAAGGGTGAATTCGGCCGTCCTGGATCAGCTTGGTCAGCGCCAGCCGGGCCGTCTCGCGGCGGATGTTGTCGAAGGCGCTGACGATCACCACGCCCGGCGTGTCGTCCACGATCACGTCCACGCCGGTGCATTTCTCGAACGTGCGGATGTTGCGGCCCTCGCGGCCGATGATCCGGCCCTTCATGTCGTCGCTGGGGATGTCCACGGTGCTGACGGTGGTGTCGGCGGTGTGTTCGGCGGCGTAACGGTGGATGGCGGTCGCCAGAATGCGGCGGGCCTTCTCCTCGCTGGCCTGCCGCAAGTTCTCCTCATGCCGTTGCAAGCGGCCGGCGATCGTTTCGGACAGCTCGCGTTCCAGGCGCTCCAGCAGCAGCGCCTCGGCCTGGTCGCGGGCCAGGCCGCTGATCTCGTGCAGCTTCTGCCCCTGCTGCTTGACCAGCTCGTCGGCCTCCTGCGCCCGCCGCTCGACCTCGGCCTTCCGTTCCGACAGCTTGCGCTGGCCGTGTTCGAGGGCGCGCTCCTTCTTCACCAGGGTCTGATTCTTCTCCTCCAGCCCGTCCTCGCGCTTGTCGAGCCGACGCTCCTGGTCGCGCAGCTCGGCGCGGAGCTGATCCGTCTCGCGGTTGAGTTCCTCGCGCTTCTGGTAGAGGTCGTCCTTGGCTTTGAGTTCGGCTTCTTTAAGGATCTTTTCGGATTCCGACCGGGCGGCGGCGGTGATCTCGGCGGCGCGGCGCGAACGCCCTGGAGCCGCACGCGGTCCAGCAGCCAGGCGCCCAGCCAACCGGCGGCCGCCCCGACGACCAGGGCCAGGCAGCCGATCAGGACACACGTCAGCGGGTCGCCCATGAAGGCCACTCCTTAGCGAGGGGCCGCGGGACGTTCGGGCGGATCGAACGCTGAAGGCGCATAGGGAAACGCCCGGCCCGGCGCAGGGGGCGCCGGCGGGTCGTCGAAATGGAACGCACTGACGGGCAACCAGAACCGATAGCGGCGCGGCCCGTCGGGACGCCCGGCCGACGGAGGCCAGGTCCGAACCACCGATGCGGGGCGCGCCGGTCGCGCCGCGACCTTACGACCCCGGCCGTGTCGCCACGATCGGCGGCGGCAGGGGGCAGGGGAACGCGGCGGGGAAGGCGATGCGGCGGCGGTCGGTGCGAGACGGCTCCGGGCGGCGCAGGACGCGGACGCGAACCCCGAAGAAATGCAGCCAGAGCTTCTCGAACGTCGCGCACACCTCACGGCGCACTGCCCATCCACCAAGCACCAGACTCGCGCACAGCAAACAGAACAGGATCATGCGGGACTCGTCAGGTTTTTGGGTGCGACGCTGCAACAGTCGGTCGTGGTTCCCACAGCGCTCCCGGCGTCACTCAACGTAGCGTGCCCGGTCGGCCGCGGACCTCGTTTCTTCAGATGCAACGCTCCCGTCCCTTGGGCGGGAGAGTATAGGTAATGACTGGATGTATTATGCGGGAAGTGCCGGCCCGGCGTCAACCAAATTAAATGCAGGGCGAGTGGCGAGGGATGAGTGGCGAGAGAAGACAGGAGGAGGCGCTGGCGATGCAGGCGCGGCGCCGGCGGCCGGGACGTGCTGGCGCGGCGTCCCGGCGCGGCCGATTCAAGGACATGCTTTCGCGGTGAGTTTACACGACGGTCGTCGTCCGTTGCCGCTGGTGGGCGCCGTGCCGGCTGAGGATGACACGGGCCTCGTCGCGGCGATCCGGCGTCTGAACGAGCACCACGGTTCGGCCCTCATGTTCGACGGCCTGCACGTAGTAACGGGCGTCGTCCTCCGACATTTCCAGGGCCGTGAACGTGCCGACCAGCGAACCGCCGGCCGCGCCCAGCAGGGCGGCGCCGCCGATGAGGCTGGCCAGCAGCCCCGTCCCCAGCACCACGCCGAAGCCCGGTATGGCCAGCGTCGCCGCCGCCGCCGCCGCCAGCGCCCCCACGGCAGCCCCCGTTGCGGCCCCGGCCACCGTCCCGTCGGCCGCGTTCTTTTGCAGCGCGAAATCCGGCGTGCCCTCCGTCTCTCCCTGGCTGCGCGTCACCATGTCGATCTTGTCGATGGGGAATCCCGCCCTATACAGATCCGCGATCGCCCGCTCCGCCGGCCGCACGTCGTCGAAAACGCCGGCCACGAGGTCGTCTTTCGTGAGCATGACTCTCCCTCCGGGTTGGAGTCGCCCATCGAAGGGCCGCGTCGGCACGGCGACGGACGACTGATCCATCTCCGTAAGAAGTCGCAAAAACGGCGCCGGACTGCTCGCATCCGGCGGCGCGATGGTATACAATTTGCAATTATCTGCCCGCCCGCCGGCCGGAGGAACCGAGACATGGCCGCCACGTCGCACAAGCGCATCCTTCTGATCGACGACAACCCCGTCACGCGGGAGGCGATCAGCATGATCCTCGCTGCGGACGGTTACTGCGTCGCGCTGGCCAACAACGGCGCGGACGCCCTGCACCGCCTCCGCGCGCACCGCCGGCCCGATCTCATCCTGCTCGATCTGGCCATGCCTGTCCTCGACGGCCAGCACTTCCGCCGCGAGCAGCAGCAGGATCAAGCCCTGGCATCGATCCCGATTCTCGTTTTTTCAGGGGCGGAGGCGGCGGACGAAGAGGCCGTCGCGCTCGGGGCGGCCGGCTGCCTGCACAAGCCGGTGGACCCCGGCCGCCTGCTGGAGGTCGTCCGCCGCTGCTGCGAGAGTCAGGGGGCCGTGGTGTGAACGGTCGCCGGCGAGCCGCCGGGCTTGTCCCGGCGGGGATAAACCCCGCCGCTCGCCTGGGATTTGCAGCCGCTTCTCACTCCCGCAGCGCCCGCAACAGCCCCTCCGCCTTGTGCAGCGTCTCCGCGTATTCGTCCTCGGGCACGGAGTCGGCCACGATGCCGCCGCCGACGGGGAATTGCATCCAGCCGCGGCCGACCGTGAACGTGCGAATCAGAATGTTCATGTCCATCGACCCGTCGAAGCCGATGTAGCCGAGGCTGCCGCAGTAGGGGCCGCGGGCCGTCGGCTCCAGCTCCGCGATGATCTCCATCGCCCGCACCTTCGGCGCCCCCGTCACCGAGCCGCCGGGGAACGCCGCCCGCAGCAGGTCCACCGCCGTCCGCCCTGGCCGCAATCGGCCGCGCACTTCCGACACCAGATGATGCACGTGTTCATACGTCTCCAGCCGGCACACGGCCGGCACACGGACCGAACCATACGAGCAGACGCGGCCGAGGTCGTTGCGCAGGAGGTCCACGATCATGACGTTCTCGGCACGGTCCTTGGCAGAGCGCAAAAGGTCGTCGATCCGTCGGCGGTCCTCCTCCGGCGTGGCGCCGCGCGGCCGGGTGCCCTTGATCGGCCGAGTCTCGACCTCGCCGTTCTCGACGTGCAGGAAGCGCTCCGGCGAGGCGCTGACGACGGCGAAGTCGCCCAGGTCGAAGTAGCCGGCGAACGGGGCGGGATTGCCTTCGCGGAGGCGGCGATACAGTTCCAGCGGGTGGAGGCCCGCCGGGTGCAGGAGGCGCTGGGAGAGGTTGACCTGATAGCAGTCGCCGGCGTGGATGTATTCGATGACGCGGCGTACGGCTTCCAGGTAGCCTGGGCGGTCGAAATTGCTGGAGACGCCGGGAAAACCGGGGAGCGGGAATAGGGAGCCTGGATCGACGGCTGGTCGGGGAGACGGCCGCCGAGCCGACGGCGGGAGGGGCGCCGAGAGGAAGCGCTTCACGGCCGCTAGGCGGTGTTCCGCCCGCCGACGGCGCGCGTCCGGTTCGGCCTTAGGCAGCCCCGTCGAGACGAGCCACGCCCGCCCCTGCCGGTGGTCGAAGCTGATCACCCAGTCGTAGAAACCGAGCGCCAAGTCAGGCGCCCCGAACTCGTCGCGCCGCGGCCGCGGCAACCGTTCGACGTGACGGCCGAGGGCGTATCCGAACAGCCCGGCCGCCCCTCCCTGGAATGGCGGCACCCCAGGCAGCCTCTCGGTTCGCCAGCTCCTTAACTGCTTATGAAGGGCCGGAAAAGGGTCGGCCCCGCCCCGCGTTCTGAGTTGGCGGAATGGGTCGGCTGTGACGAACGAATAGCGGCAAAGGTCGGTAGGCCCGCTGGTGGAATCGAGGAAAACAACGCGGGCAAGGTTGGCGAGTCGTCGAAAAACCTCCCACGGGTCGGGCGCCGGCGTCAGCTCCTCGACAAGCGGCCGGGCCGGCTCAACCTCCGGCGGTGGGTTCGTCATGCGACGGCCTTCGCTCTTCATTCCGCGTTTCGCCTTCCTCCTCCCGCATTTTATCCCGGTGGCTCTCCTCCGGGACAGTCAGGAAGCCCCACCGCAGCGCCTGGTCCTGCACGTAGTTCTTGCCCAGCGTCAGGGCCGTGGCGGCCTTGGCCATCTCCCAGCCGAGGTAGAAGGCGTGCGCCGGGTCCACCGGGTCGCGCCGCTGCAATTCGTCGAACAGCGCGAACGGGTCGGCCCCCTCCAGGTGCATCGCGCGGTTGATAACGTGCAGCCGCCCCTCTTCCGCGAAGAGACGAACATTGCGGTCGGCCACGCGCGCCGCCAGGTCGGCCAGCACCGCCGCCCCGTGGACGCGCAATTTCGGGTCGCGCAGCAACACGAGGTCCGGCGCCAGGCGCTTGGGCGGGACGCGCCGGGTGCAGGCGTAATGCACCAGGCGGCGGGCCAGGTCCAGCTCGCGGACGCAGCTGCGGCACCAGTTGATGACCTGCGTCGTCAGCACGCTCCGCACGCCGAGTTCCTGGCAGAAGCCGAGCAGCAGCACGTTCATCGCGGCCGAGTCGGCGTCGGTCAGCTCGGTCAGGTTGCCGACGCCCATCATCATCTCGGCGCCGGGGTAGCGCCGCCGCACCTCTGAATAGCGCCCCAGCGACTCCGCGAAGCCGAAGCCGATCGGCTCGATCACCGGGTCGATGCGGAACGGCACGCCCCAGCCGGTCAGCGCCTCGACCGTGCGGTCCAGCCCTTCGAGCGTCGCCAGCACGTCGGGCAGGACGACGACCTCACGGCCCCACGACCGGGCGGCCGCCACGTTGCCGCTGTTGACGCTCAGCACCAGCTCGGCGCCGGCCTGCACCGCCGCCTCGACCTCAGCCGGGTTGAAGCTGTCAATGGAGACGCGCATCCCCTCGCCGCGCAGCGCCCGCACGGCGTCGCCGACCCCGGCCCAAGCGTCGCCGGGGTCGCAGCCCACGTCGATCAGATCGGCGCCGTCGGCCCGCAACGCCCGCGCCTGGGTCAGCAGTTCCTCGCGCGGCAGGCGCGGAGCGTGATTGATTTCGGCGAGAATGGCGACATCGTAAGCGCCGTAATCCAGCGGTGTGGGAGCGGCGCGGAAGAAGTCGGGCAGGTCGCGGAGGTCGGTCGGGCCGCGCTCGACCAGGGCGGGCGTGAGCGCCTGCACCGAGGCCAGGTCGCCGGCGCACAGGCCGGGCAGCACCACGCGATCGACGCCGTCTGGAACGTTCAGGTGGCGGGCGATCCACGGCGTTGCGGCCAGGGCGACCACGGTAATTGGCAGGACGGCCACGTCGCAGTCGAAGCCGGCGCGGCGCCAGCTCGGCGAGGGTGCGCCGCAGGGCCGTCTCGGCCAGCTTGCCGGTCACGAATAGCAGGCGGGGTCGCATTTCTCCAGGATACAGGAACTTCGGCCGCCGATTGCAAGAAAACGCCTGGAGTCGCTCCGCGCTCCCGGCCAAGGTCGTCTTGACCTCTGCGACCCGCGACTGTACGTTCCCGCCCCGGTCGGGACCACGCCCTTTCCAGGCGAAGGGCCGTCGCCGCCATGGATTTTCTGGGGTGCTGCGGATCAGTTGGCCAATCCTCCCGGGGGACGCGCGATGCGGCGCCGAGAGTGATTCCGGAAGACCGAGGCCCCATGCTCCTTTCCCATTCGCACCGCTTTCTCTTCGTGCACGTCATCAAGACCGGCGGCGTCAGCGTCGGAGAAGCCCTCGGCCGGTACGCCGACTTCCCCAGTCGCTCGCTGTGGAAGCGCGTCCGATGGCGGCTGGGTTTGGCGCCGCGGCATCCGCTGGCCTCTCTGCCGGCCCACGCCACCGCCGCCGAGCTGCGGGCGGTCTTGCCGGCCGCCGCCTTCGACGGCTATTTCAAATTCGCCTTCGTGCGGAACCCCTGGGACTGGAACGTGTCCTATTACCACTACGTTCGCCAGAATCGCGCGCACCGACTGCACGCCCTGGTTGTACGCATGAGCGGCTTCGAGGAGTTCCTGGCCTGGCGCGTCGAACACGCCTGGCTGCTGCAAAAAAGCTTCGTCGCCGACGCGCGCGGCGGCCTGCTCGTCGATTTCGTCGGCCGGTTCGAGGACCTGGAGGAAGACTTCGGCAAGGTCTGCGCCGCGACCGGAGTCCGCGCAACCCTGCCGCACCTGAACCGATCCCGGCACCCCGACTACCGCCGCCATTACACGGAGCGCACGCGCCGGCTGGTCGAAGAAGCCTGGGCCGAGGATGTCCGCTTCTTTGGTTACCAGTTCGACCCCGAAATCCCATCCCGAACCGAACCGGCCCTGCACGCTCTGCAACGATCCGCGGTCGTCCCAGAGACTCGACAGGCGGCTTGATCGCCCGGCGCCGCCGAGCGGAATCAATCGACGCGGCCGCCGTCGCGCTGGAAGCGCTCGTTGGTTCCCTGCCATGCGACCCAGGCGAAGACGCCCCAGAGGACGTCGCCGCAGAGCGCGAAGGTGATGAATTTACCGAGAAGGCCCTCTGGAAAGAATTCGTCGTAGCCGAAGGGCAGATACATCCCCAGCGTCACCGGCGGCGTCAAACCGCCCTGGGCGAGGAACACCCACTCCAGCCCCTGCCCGGACCGGAGAACGCAGCTGCATGGCAGCCAGATCATCCAGTGGCCGACCGACATCCCCAGGCCGGCCAGGATCGTGTACAGCACGGCCCGCAGCGAGCTGCGGCTGACCAGCGAGAACCACAGCCCCAGGCTGGCGGCGGCCGCCGCGTAGACGCACCACGTCAGCGCCAGCAGCGGCACGGCCAGCGGGTTCAGTCCGCCGCCCAGCACGCCGAGGCCCCACGTTAGCGCCAGCCACGGCAGCAACCAACGGACGCTCAGGATCGCTCCCAGCCATTTGCCATACAAAATCTCTTCGCTGCGCAGTGGCGTCGTCAGAAGGCCGTCGAACGTGTCGCGCTCCCGCTCCAGGCGGATGCTCTGTGCCGCGTGAATCGCCACACCCACCAGGGTCAGGCACGCCACGATGGCGCCAACGATGCGCACCCACCCGTTCAGATCACGGCGGAAGTCCTGCCAGAAATGGATCTCAACCGTCCAGTTGGCGCCGGCCGAGCGGCTGGCGGTCGTCCACAGGTATCGCTCATACACGTTCCAGGCCAGGATCCACAGGCTGAAAGCGAACAGCAGGCCGAAGAGCAGCGTCGTGAGCCAGCGCCGCACCCGGCCGCGGTCGGCGTGGCTTTCCTTCCACAGCATCGGCTGGTCGCCGACCGGCGACCGCCGCGGCGCCTTCTTCTCAGCGGGCGGCCGGGCTTCACGCAGACACGCCCAGCGCAGCAGCAGCGACGCCGTCAGTGTGGTCCCCACCGCCACGACGCCGTGGAACAGGGCGTAGGCGCCGAGCGCGTGGAGCAAAGCCGGCTCGATGGGGTCGCTTCCAAAGACGGCGGCGACGGCGGCGACCGGGTTGCCGGCCTCGACCACGGCGATCAGGCCGTCCAACGGGCCGGCCGGGGCCGCCGCGTTGAAGGGCCGGGGCAGCAGCCAGTACGGCGCCGCCTCGCCCAGCACGCACAGTACGACGTAGAGGAGGATCCAGCCGTAGGCCAGGAACAAGGCGGCGCGCGACGGCCGGGCGACCACCGACGCCAGGACGCCGACGCCGGCCGCGCTCGCCATTGTGACCGCCGTGCCCGCGAAGGCGGCCAGGACGAGGTGCGGGTCCACGCCGCCCAGGAACTCCACGGCCCCCAACACCGGCAACCCGGCCAGCAGCAAGAGGCCCAGGTGCGCCATCCGCGACCCCAATTTGCCCAGCACGATCTCATGGTTCCGCAGGTCGGTGATGAGGATGTACTGGATCGTCTTTTTCTGCTTCTCTTCGGCGATGGCCCCAGCCGTGAACGCCGGCGCCAGGAGGGACGTCAGCACGAACTGCGCGGTCAGGAACGTGCAACAGAATTCCTGCGCGAAGCGCGCGATCTGGCTCTTCAGAGGGTGGCTCCCGTAGAAGCCCGGCCACGCATTCAGGTAGAGGACGCTCAGCACGGCCAGGAGAGTCAGCAGGTAGCCGCCGCGGAGCAGATAGGTGCGGGCGCGGCGAGACGTGCGGACCAGATCGTACCAGAGGATGGGGCCGAACAGCTTGAGCCAGTCGCGCCGGAACAGCACGGCGGCGGTCAGGACCAGCGCGGCCCATGCCAGCACCAGCTGCCACAGGGCGAGGCCGTTGCCGAAGGCGATCAGGGCGGCGACGGCGGCGGCGACGCCGGCGAGGCTCAGCCGTTCGAGCCACGCCCGGCGCGTGTTCGACCAGGGGAGAAGGCGTTGCAGCCGGGCCAGACCGTCGGCGATGGAACGGGGCATGGGTTTCAATCGTTTCTCGCTCCCGCGCTTCACGCTCCCACGTTGGCGGCCGTCCCGGCGTTTCCTTGCGTTACGGCCGGCCGGCCGGTAAGGTGAGTCCATGTCGCTTCCGAGTCGTTCAGGAACGCCTCACCCATGATAAAGCATCTCAGCGCCGCCCTGCTCGTCGCCGGCGTCGCCGCCGGGGCCGCGGCCGACGCCCCCACCCTCCAGGACGCCCACCTCCGCTGGCTCAAGGGCAATTACGAGGAAGCGCTCTCCCTCTACGAAGACCTTGCCAAGGACCCCAAGACGAAGACGGACGCCGTCGTCGGCCAAAGCCGCGCCCTGGAGAGCGTCGGCGAGTACGACAAGGCGCTGGACGCGGTCGATGCCGCCCTGAAGGACGCGCCGAAAGAGGCGAAGTTGCTGGCCCGGCAGGCCGAGCTGCTGTACCTCCGCGGCCGCCTCGACGACGCGGAAAGGGCCGCCGACGCGGCGCTGGACGCGGCCCCGCCCGAGGCCCTCGCCTCCTTCCAGGCCCGCTGGGTCCGCGCCCGAGTCTACCGCGACCGCGGCGACATCGCCAAGGCCGACACGGAATTCCGCTGGTTCGTCCGCTATTACTCCGACCGCAGCAACAAGGATGACGACATTAAAGATCCGGAGGAGCTGCTGATCGTCGGCCTGGCCGGCACGGAGAACGCCCGCTGGCACAAACTGTCGAATCAGTTCGCGTTCATCCTCCAGACGCTGTACGTCGATGCGGCGAAGGAGTCGGACAAGGTCAAGGAGCCGCTGTGGCAGGCCGAGTACCAGGCCGGGGAACTGCTGCTGGAGAAGTACAACCAGCCCGAGGCGCTCCGCTCGTTCGACAAGGCGTTGGCCATAAACCCGCGCGCCGCCGAGGCGCTGGTCGGCAAGGGCGGGGCGGCGCTGCAAAAGCTTGAGATCAAGCAGGCCGACGGCTTCGCCGACCAGGCGCTGAAGATCAACCCGCGGCTGCCGGCCGCCCTTCTCCTCAAAGCGGACGTCCAGCTGGAAAGCGGCGACGTGAGCGCGGCGCTGGAAACCGCGGAAAAGGCCCTGGCCGTCAACTTGCGCGACGAACACGCCCTGGCCCGCAAGGCCGCCTGCCTTCAGGTGATGAAGAAGAAGGACGATTTCGACGCCGTCGTCAAGGCGGTCGAGAAGAACGACCCCAAGCCGGCCGTCTTCTACTTCGACCTCGGCGAACGGCTGGAAGACCGCCATTATTTCGACGAGGCCGAAGCTTGGTACCAGAAGGCTCGGGAGGCGCAGCCGATGATGCCTGGCCCGGCCGGCGCGCTGGGCCTCCTGAACATGCGCCTGGGCCGCGAGGAGAAAGCCGCCCCGCTGCTCGACGAAGGTTTCGACGCCGACAAATACAATGTCCGGATCGCCAACATGCGCAAGGTGCTGAAGCACCTCAAGGATTATGAGACGATCAAAACGGACCATTTCGTGATCCGCTTCGATCCGAAGAACGACGGCCCGCTGGCCCACTACATGGCCGACTACCTGGAGCAGATTTACGCCGACCTGTCGAAGAAGTTCCAGTACGAAGTGAAGGGGCCGATTCTGATCGAGGTGTTCAACAACCACGAGATGTTCAGCGGCCGGGTCGTGGCGCTGCCGGACCTGCACACGGTCGGCGCTACCACCGGCCGCATGTTCGCCATGGCCTCGCCCAACGGCAAGGGCGTCGGCAAGCCGTTCAACTGGGCAAGGGTGCTGCGGCACGAAATGGTCCACATTTTCAACCTGGATCAGACGAATTTCCAGACGCCGCACTGGTTCACGGAGGGCCTGGCAGTCGGCAACGAGGGTTTCCCCCGGCCGCAGCAGTGGAACGACCTCCTGCGCGAGCGCGTGCCCAAGGACGACCTGATGGACCTCGACGACATCGACCTCGGCTTCATCCGGCCGCGGACGCCGCTGGACTGGAGCATGGCGTACTGCCAGAGCCAGCTCTACGTCGATTACATGAAGGCGAAGTACGGCGCCGACTCCGTGGCGAAGATGCTCGACGCCTACCGCGACGGCTTGGGCACCGACGACGCTCTCAAGAAGGCCTGCGGCGTGGAGAAGACGGCCT
Organism: uncultured Planctomycetaceae bacterium; assembly: GCA_963823075.1. Taxonomy (GTDB): domain Bacteria; phylum Planctomycetota; class Planctomycetia; order Gemmatales; family Gemmataceae; genus UBA4732. The sequence goes on along the minus strand of CAWGKE010000002.1, from coordinate 197,781 downwards.
TCGAGAAGGGGTATCGGACCTACCTCGACGAGACGGTCAAGGCGATGGGCGGCAAGCCGGCGGCGAAGCAGCGGAGCATCCAGGAATTGAAGATCGCCCACGACCAGAAGCCGGACGACCTCGACACGGCGGCGGAGCTGGCCGAGGCGTACCTGAACGACAAGGACAACGCCGAAGCGCGCAAGCTGGCCCAGGAGGTGCTGGACCGGAAGAAGAACCACCCGCGGGCGTCGTTCGTGCTGTCACGGCTGGCGCACCAGGCCGGCGACGACAAGCAGGCGCTGGACCTGCTGGAGTCGGCGCTGGACCGGGCCGACCCCGACGTGGAGGTGCTGCGAGCCTTGGCGAAGGTCTACTACGACGCCAGCCAGTTCGACAAGGCGGCGGAGGTGTGCGAGCTGGGCCGCAAGGCAGAGCCGTACAACACCGACTGGTTGGGTCAGCTGGCTCGCGTCTACGCCCAGACCAACGACAAGGACAAGCAAATCGGCGTGCTGAAGGAGCTGATCCCGACCGACGCCGACGACCTCGACGGGCGGAAGAAGCTGGCCCGCCTGCTGCTGGAGAAGCAGCAGTACGGCGACGCCGAGAAGTACGCGCGGGAGGCGATCGAGATCGACATCCGCGACGCGGAGGCGCGCGACGACTTGCTCAAGGCGCTGCGGGCGGAGAAGAAGGACGACGAGGCGGAGCGGTTGGAGAAGATACTAGGGAAATGAATGGCAGCTGATCGGTGTTCAATGCGGGATACGCTTGTGGAGGTTTGCCGATGGAGAGGCCGGTTGCGGCCGCCCGCGAATTGCTTAATGGAGAATGGCGTCACGCTTGGCCGGCCCCTCTCGTGCGATGGCTCCGGGAACGCTCCCTCGCGCTGCCCTTGGACTGGGTCTTGCGTTGTGTCCGTGAGCTGCTGCCGCGAACCGACACTCCCCATTGCACCGAGTTGCTGGCCGACCTGGATCAGCTGGAGCGGTGGAGGTCCGCGCCGCCGGCGAGTGGGGTCTTCCACGATAAGACCGAAGAGTTGTGGTATCGGCCTGATCGCGACAACGCCCAACTAGCGGTGTGCCGACTTCACTCGCACTTGGCCTGCGCGGTCTGCCCGGACCTAAAGATCGAACCGAACTGGCTGTGGCCGGTGGTGTCGCTCTTATGCGGCCACGACCGACCGCGAGCCGATTTGGTAGCTTGGTGCATCGGGGATTTCGAGTCGTTTGTGGGCGAAGTCCTCGCCAAATGAGAGGTGGAGGTGCCCGACACATGACCCAACTGTTGCAGCAAGCGCTTACTGAGTTACAGAGGCTCTCGGCCTCCGAGCAGGACACGGTCGCGGCTCTCATCCTGGAAGAAATCGCCGATGAGCGGCGCTGGAAAGAGGCGTTCGCACGCTCTCCGGACAAACTGGCGCGCCTGGCCGCCAAGGTGCGCGAGGACATCCGAAGACCAAGCCTTGAAGAAGCCGAACAGGAACGCCTGCGCCTGGCCGGCGAGTTGGCCGCGGAGTCGGGGGAGCGGTGGGCGGAGGAATATCTGCCCGGCACGACCGGCTGTCACGAGTTGCTCGACCGAACTTCCCTGGTGTCCGACCTGCTGGAACGGCACATCCTGGAACACCCGGCGTGCGTGGCCAACCCCGTGTGGTATCGGCTGGCCGAACAGGCGGCGGACGCACTGTGCGAACTGTACCAGCAGGTCTGCGCGGAGCATCTTGGACGCGAGGCGGCCGCCGGCTCGGAATCCACCGACGTGCCGGCCTGACGACGGCCGATGCGTTCCGCCGGGCCGCCTCACCAACCTGGACGTATAACCATCATGGCCCTCACCTTGCCGCAGCTCCAGGCCCTGATCCGCGACGCCTACGACGCCAAGGACCGGCGGCGCGGCGTCGAGGGCACCTTCATGTGGTTCATGGAGGAGGTCGGGGAGCTGTCGTCGGCCCTGCGCTCCGGGGCCAAGGAGGAGCTGGCCGCCGAGTTCGCCGACGTGCTGGCCTGGCTGGCGACGCTGGCCAACATCGCCGGCGTCGATTTGGACGCAGCGGTGCAGGCCAAGTACGGCGGCGGCTGCCCCGGCTGCGGGAAAAGCCCGTGCATCTGCGACCAGGCGGAGAAACCATGAACAGGGAACAGGGAACAGGGAACAGGGAACGGCAGCATCCGCCGGCGCCGATGCGCCGCCCTGTCTTTGGCATTGCGGTACTGCTCTGCTGTTCCCTGTTCCCTGTTCCCTGTTCCCTACGCGCGGCCGAGCCGCCGCACATCGAGAAGTTCCAGGTCGGCCTGCCCGGCGGCAAGGGCGAACTCGATTCGCCCCCCTACCGAAGCGGCGCCTGGGCGCCGGTCTACGTCAAGATCAATGCGGGGCCGGACGGCAACGGCCTCGGTCAATTCACGATCCGCGTCGAAACTACCGACTCCGAAGGCGCCGTCTTCCACTACGAGACGCCGCTCCCCGCCCTCGACCCCAGGCAAGATTTCATCGCCGTCTCCTACACGCGCCCCGGCAACGGCGGCAGCGAGGTCGCCGTCAGCCTCGTCGCCGCCGACGGCCAGGTCGTCCCAGCCGGCCCCGCCGCCGCCCCCTCGGCGGATAAGCAGGCCCTTGGCGCCGCCCAGCCGCTTTACCTCTCGGTCGGGTCGCGGCTGGCCCGCGGCGTCGCCGCCGACCTGGAGCCGGACGACCACAAGGGAACCGTGCCGTTCGCCTACATCGACGACATTGCCACCATGCCGGATCGCTGGTTCGGGTACGACGCGGCCGATGTTGTCGTCCTCACCAGCGGCAGCCAGTCGTTCGTCGAATCGCTGCTGCACGACGGGTCGGCGCCCCAGCGCCGCAAGGCCCTGGCCGAGTGGGTGCGGCGCGGCGGCCAGCTGATCGTCTCGGTCGGCGCCGCCAACCGCCAGAACGCCGCCAAGGTCCTCGACGAGATGCAGAAGTCCGGCGACGGCCTCATCGACTGCCGCATCGACGGCAAGGTCGCCTGCCCCGAGACGACGAGCCTCGCTCGCTGGCTCGCCCCCAACGGCCGGGCCACGCCCCTCGACAACCTCGAAATCACCCGCCTTCAGCCCGGCGCCGGCGTCACCGTCCTCGTCAGCGAATCCTGCAAGGAGGGCGACAAGACGGTGGATTGCCCCGTGGTCGTGGAGTCGTCCTGCGGCCTCGGCCGCGTCTGGCTGACCGCCTTCGATCTGGACGAGGGGCCGTTCGCCGCGCGCGACTGGGCCGAGGGCCGCAAGGCCTTCTGGTCGCGGGTCCAGGCCGAGTTCATCCCCAAGCCCGCCGCCGTCGCCCCGCCGAATCCGAACGGTTTCGGCGCCAACGAGCCGCCGGCTCTCCTGGCCGAGATGCAGCGCTCCCTGGAGGATTTTGAGACCGTCCCCGTCGTCAGTTTCGGCTGGGTGGCGCTGTTCATCCTCATCTACATCGTCATCGTCGGCCCGCTCGATTACATCCTCCTGACGCGCGTCTTCAAGCGGCCCGAGCTGACCTGGATCACGTTCCCCGTCGTGGTGCTGAGCCTCAGCGTCCTCGTCTACGTCGTGGCCTACTCCATGAAGGGCGACGATTTGCGCGTAAACAAGATCGACCTTGTGGAGTACGACCTGGCCGCGCCGCAGCAGGCCTACGGGACGACGTGGTTCACGCTGTTCAGCCCGCGCATCCAGAACTACACGGTCGGCGTGGAGCCGTCGGCGCCGGGATGGGCGTCGCCGCCGACCGAAGGCTCGGCCGATCACGCCGTCACGGTCGCCACCCTGGCCAACCCGGCCCAGGCCGATGCGGCCGGTTCGCCCAGTCTCTTCCGCAAGCCCTACGCCTACGCCGAGGACGCCTCCGGCCTGGAGCGACGTGCCGATCCCCGTCTGGTCCACCCGCTCCTTCCAGGCGTCGTGGCGCGCCGCCGTCGATCCCGACCATCCGCCCGTCCAGAACGGCGCTGCCGACAAAAAGAACCCGGACCTCGTCCGCCCCGACGTGAACGACCCGAACAAGCTCATCGGTACGATCCGCAACAACCTGCCCGTGCCATTGCAGAGTGTGACGATCTTCTATCAGGGAAATTATTACCCGGTCCCGGACCTGGCGCCCGGTGGGGAGTTCCACGTGCAGGCCCTGTGGGAGCCGAGGCCCGGCAAAGAGCAGACCGGCCTGCCCGCCGCTGGCTGGGCGGCCGACGCACACGTCCTGGCGCCGCCCAACCCGGACGTCGGCGGTCCCGAGGGGCGTCCGGCGCCGCGCGGACCTACGTTCCGGTGAAGAGCCGCTGCGAGCTGATGAAGGACCTGATGTTCCACGCCAAGGCGACGGCCAGCACGATGACCAACGGCGGCCTGCGCTCCTTCGACCAGAGCTGGCGGCTGGACGAGAAGAGGACGGCGACGCCCGACCAGGCGCGGGACGTGCAGGTCTACCGAGACGAGATCATCCTCGTTGCCCGGACGCCGACGCTGTCCGACCGGGCGGACGCGGCGTCGCAGAACCCCGGCAGCGCGACGCGGCTGTGGATCGACCGGCTGCCCGACGGCAAATCGAAGCCGCCCGCCCTGCCCGGCTACCTGTGGCAAGAAACCTACGTCCGCGTCTACATCCCCGTTCAACACCCCCAACCCGACGACAGGGCCGTGAAGCCATGATCGAGACGCGCGACCTGACGAAAATGTACGGCGAGCTGTACGCCCTGAACCGGCTGACGCTGAAGCTGGAGCGCGGTGACGTGTACGGCTTCATCGGCCCCAACGGCGCCGGCAAGACGACCACCATGCGCATCCTGGCGACGCTGCTCAACCCGACCTGGGGCGAGGCGTCGGTGTGCGGCTACTCGATCTACAACAACGCCAAGGAAATCCGCCGGCTGATGGGCTACATGCCGGACTTCTTCGGCGTCTACGACGACATGAAGGTGATCGAGTACCTGGAGTTCTTCGCGGCGGCCTACCGGATCAAGGGGCCGGAGCGGCGGCGCAAGTGCGACCAGGTCCTGGAGCTGGTGGACCTCGGCTACAAGCGCGACGCACTGGTGACGAGCCTGTCGCGCGGCATGACGCAGCGGCTCGGCCTGGCGCGGGTGCTGCTGCACGAGCCGCAGGTGCTGCTGCTGGACGAGCCGGCCAGCGGCCTCGACCCGCGCGCCCGCATCGAGATGCGCGAGCTGCTCAAGGAGCTGCGCGGCATGGGCAAGACGATCCTGGTGTCGAGCCACATCCTCCCCGAATTGGCCGACATCTGCAACAAGATCGGCATCATCGAGCGCGGCCAGCTCCTCTTCGACGGCGACGTGCAGACGGCGATCAAGCAGGTGCGGACGAACGCGGTCTACTTTGTGGCCGTGGTCGGCGGCCAGACGCAGCAGGCCCGCGAGCTGCTGGAGGCGCACATCGACGTCAAGAGCGTGGAGCCGCGCGAGGAGGAGGACGCCCTGCGCGTGACGCTGGCCGACGGCGTGCCGGACGGCAGCTTCATCGCCGACCTGGTCCTGCAAAATGGCATGAGGCTGAAGATGCTCAAGGAGGAGGAGATCGACCTCGAAGACGTGTTCATGGGCATCACGAAGGGTATCACGAACTGAGGCCGTTTAGCCGCGGTTCGCAGAACCGCGCTCTCGCAGCGCGGTTCTGCGAACCGCGGCTAAACGGGGTCGGAATTACCCGGCCTGCTTCTCGCCGCCCCCCGCCCGCAGCGCCGCCCACGCCTCCGGCGTGTACAGCACGTCCCGCGCGTTGCTGCCGTTGTAGCCGCCCACGATGCCGTCCTCCGCCATGAAATCGACGAGCCGCGCCGCCCGGCCATAGCCAATCCCCAGCGTCCGCTGCAACAGCGACACGCTGCCGCGCTGCTCGCGCACCACCACCTCCACCGCCGCCTCGTACAAATCGTCGCGCTCGCGCAGCCGCTCCATCAGGCCTTCCTTGCTCACCGTGTTCAGCTGCATCAGCTCCGGTGCGTACGACGGCTCGCACTCCAGGTAATCGACGACCTTGTGAATCTCCTCGTCGTCGGCGTAGGCGCCCTGGCAGCGGATCAGGCCGCCGGCGCCGGGCTGGAGGAAGAGCAGATCGCCCTTGCCGAGCAGCTTGTCGGCGCCCATCTCGTCCAGCACCACCCGGCTGTCGATCTTGCTCGACACCTTGAAGCAGATGCGCGACGGCAGGTTCGACTTGATGAGGCCCGTGATGACGTCCACCGACGGCCGCTGCGTCGCCAGCACCAGATGAATGCCGGCCGCCCGCGACTTCTGCGTCAGCCGGATGATGTGGCCCTCGACCTCCTTGCGCAAGAGCAGGATCAGGTCGGCCATTTCGTCCAGGAAGATGACGATGTACGGCATCCGCTCCGGGACGCCGGCGCGCTCGGAGTCGTCGGCCGGCTTGACCCGGCGGAGGATTTCATCGTATTTCAGCTCGTTATAGGCGGCGACATTGCGAACCCGCGCGGGCCAGCAGGTCGTAGCGCTCCTCCATCTTGTCCACGGCCCAGGCGAGGACGGCCTCCGCCTTCTTCATGTCGCTGATGACGGGGTGCATCAGGTGCGGCACCGCCCCGAACTGGCTCAGCTCGACCACCTTGGGGTCGATCATGATCATCTTCAGCTCGTCGGGCCGGCGCGTCATCAGCATGGAAAGGATGATGGCGTTCATGCAGACCGACTTGCCGGTGCCGGTGGCGCCGGCGATCAGCAGGTGCGGCATGTCGGCCAGGTCGTGGACGAGCGGCCGGCCCTCCGCATCCTTGCCGAGAAAGAGCGGGATTTTGCTCTTGGCGATCTTCTTGCCCGACGCCAGGACGACCTCCTTGAGTCGGACGACGGCCCGCTGTTCGTTGGGGATTTCGACGCCGACGGTGTTCTTGCCGGGGATCGGCGCCACCATGCGCACGCTCGGCGCCTTGAGGTTGAGGGCCACGTCGTCGGCGAGCGCCGTAACCTTGTGCAGCCGCAGGCCGGTCTCCAGGGCCAGCTCGAATTGCGTGACGACGGGGCCGGTGTTGATGCCGACGACGCGGACGTTGAGGCCGAAGTCGGTGAACGTCTTCTCCAGGAGCGCCGCCCGGTCGCGCAGAACCTGGTCCTGGTCGCCGAGCTTAAGCGGCGCCGGGTCCTCCAGCAGACTCAGCGGAGGGAGTTTGTAATCGGCGTAGCGTTCCTGATCGGTCGGGCCGACGGCGGTCTTGCCGTGGGCGTCGGTCGGCGCCGCGGCGTGATGGTGGACGATGGGGATGGCACGCGCTTCCGTGGGCGCGGGCGCTTTTGGCGTCGGTTCCACTTCCGGCGAGCGGGGGGCGTCAGCCCCCTGATCCTTCACGCGGCGAGTGGACGGCGGACGCACCGGCGGACGGAAGCCACGCGCTGGCCGGGCGAACGAGGGCAACCCGACCGCCCGCCACAGCGACCGCAGCCCCCACCAGGCGAAGCGCGGCAGGCGGCGCACCAGGCTGTCGGCCCCGAGCGCCAGGCCGAACAGCACGCAGCCGCCGAGTACCACCGCCTGCGCCCACGGGACGAGGTGCGTCGCCAATCCGATCGACAGCCAGGCGCCGACGGAGCCGCCCGAGCCAGCCGGTGGACTACCGGGCCAGGCGCCGCCGAATCGATCGGCGACGACGGCGGCGCACGACGTCAGCAGCAGCCAGCCGACCAGCCGCCGACCCCACGACAACCAGCCGCGGCGCAGCAGCAGCATCAGGACCAGGACGAACCACGTCGCCAAGAAGAAGTAGGCGGCGAGGCCGAGTCCGCCGACCAGGGCGCGGGCGATCCAGGCGCCGGGCAGGCCGAGGAGGTTGTGCGGCGTGGCATGGAGCGGATAAACGCCCTCGTCGAGGTCGGCCGGGTCGTGGCGGACGACGGCGACCGTCAGCAGAAGGCCGAGGAGCAGCAAGACGCCGGCGGCGGCGTCCAGACGCCAGGATCGACGATCCGACATGGTGCGGAGACTCCCGTTGCGGCCGCGGTCGGCGCCGGAAAAGCTGGCGCCTCGCTTCTTGTTCATCGGCGGGAAGGCATGGGATACTGCAAGGAAAGTCGCGCCGCGGGGGAGAGGTGCGGCACACCCCCGGAGGCCCCTTTCGCATTGACCGCGCGGCACCGCCCTTCTATCATTACCTAATCGTTCATCGGGCAATGGGTTGAGAGGAATCCGGGCCGCACGAGGGAGCATCCGCATGACGGTGGAGCATCATCACAAGGAAGACGATTCCCTCATCGCCGAGTGGTGGAAGAGCGTCCTCAAGACGGTCAAGACGCCGCCGTCCCGCGCGACGTGGCTCGTCCTGATCGTCGTCCTCCTGGTCGCGGCCCTGGTCGGTTCGTGGTTCTGGTTCACCGCCAGCGCCAGCGCAACCAACTCGGAGCTGTGGCTGAAGAAATACGAGACGCCGCCGACGACGGCCGACCTCGAGCGCTTCGCCCAGGATCCCAACCAGCAAGGCTCCGTCCAGGCGCACTACGCCCTGGCGGAGACGGCCCGGATGCAGATGCAGGCGGTCGTCAATCTCGGCTCCGTCGGACGCACCCAGGCCGGGCCGCAAATCCAGAAGGCCCGCGACGCCTACGAAAAGCTGGTGCGCGAGTCCGGCGATACGCCCGCGCTGATGCAGGAGAGCCTGATGGGGGCGGCCAAGGCCAACGAGCTGCTCGGCGACCTCGACAAGGCCCACCAGTTCTACCAGCAGCTGGCCAGGGACTACCCCAACACCGCCCTGGCCAAAGAGGCCGACGCCCGCCTCAAGGCCCTGGACGACCCGAACTCCAAAAAAGAGATCGACGCGCTCGCCGCCGAATTCAAGCCGCCTGCGTCGCCGAACTGACAGGCCGCGGCCCGTCCCCGTTATGGAAACCACTCCCGCCCTACCCGCCCCGGAGGCGCGTATCGTCGAGTTGACGGCCAAGTGCCGCCTCGACGACACGCGCCTCGACCAGTACCTCGCCGGGTCGTTCCCCGACCTGAGCCGATCCGTGGTGCGCCGCGTCATCGACGCCGGCGGCGTGTCGGTCAACGGCAAGCTCGCCAAGGCCAGCTACCGCGTCCGCCACGGCGACCACATCCGCGTCACGCCGCCGGCCCCCTCTCATCCCGAGCCGGTCCCGGAAGACATTCCTTTGGAGATCCTGTTTGAGGATGAATTCCTGGCGGTGGTGAACAAGCCGGCCGACATGGTGGTGCATCCGGCGAAGGGCCACTGGTCCGGCACGCTGGTCAACGCCCTGCGCTTTCACTTCGACCAGCTGAGCAACGCCAACGGCGACTACCGGCCCGGCATCGTCCACCGGCTCGACCGCGACACCAGCGGCGTCATCATCATCGCCAAGCAGGACACAGCCCACCGCGACCTGAGCATGCAGTTCGAGACGCGGAAGGTGTTCAAGGAGTACGTCGCGCTGACGGCCGGCGTTTTGGACCGCGACAGCGACTACATCGAGGGCCGCATCGGCCACCACCCGCACGACCGCATCAAGATGACGATCGCCGACGACGAGGACGACGACGCGCGCGACGCATGCAGCTATTATGAAGTGATCGAACGTTTCCGCGGCTTCACGTTCTGCCGCATTCAGCCGCGAACCGGCCGGACGCACCAGATCCGCGTCCACCTGGCCAGCGTCGGCTGCCCGGTGCTGGCGGACAAGACCTACGGCGGCCGCGACCGGGTGCGGCTGTCGGACCTGGCGCCGCTGCCCGAGGGGGGGGCGGACGAGGAGCTGCTGACGCGGCAGGCGCTGCACGCCCACCGGCTGCGGTTCCGCCATCCGACGCGCGGCAACCTGCTGGAGATCGAGGCGCCGCTGCCGGACGAGTTTTCGCGGACGCTGGCCGCCCTGAGAAAACATCGCGCGATCGTTTAGCCGCGACCCGAAGGGGAGCGCGGGGCCATTGATGGATGCGCGGGGCGGACGGACGCAGCGCGCCGTTCACCTGTTTTTCCGCCGGGGAGATATTGGGTTCTCGCAGAAAGTACCGAAAAAGAGAAACGCCGAGGAAAAGGGCGGATCAAACGGCGCTCCTTCGGGAAATATAGGCAGAGCAGGCGGTGAATGCCCGCGTGGAGGTCGGGATGACTGCAAGGCGATCGGGCGCAATCCTGAGACACATTCGCCGGGCCGTGCTGGCGCCGGACGGCGCTGACCTTACGGACGGCAAACTGCTGGAATGCTACGTGGTCCGGCGCGACGAGGCCGCGTTCGAGGCGCTGCTGCGCCGACACGATCCGATGGTGCTGAGCGCGTGTCGGCGGGTGCTCGGCAACGTCGCCGACGCCGAGGACGCCTTCCAGGCGACCTTTCTCGTGCTGGTGTGCAAGGCGGCTTCCGTGGCGCCGCGCGAGCGGGTCGGCGCCTGGTTGTACGGCGTCGCCTGGCGTTGCAAGAAAACGCCCCGAAAACGGGCAGTTCTCTTTCAAGTGGCCGCGTTCTCTTGTAGGACCGTCCTGCAAGAGAACGCGGCCATCTTATAGAATAGCGTGCCGCCTGCGGAAAGCACTGCTGGTAGTGGCCTAATTTGGGTCGCAAGTTCAGTCTGCATCAGGGTCGAAAGGACCATATTAGGCCACTACCGCACTGCTACCGACCTTGCCACCTTGGTTTCCGTAGCGGATAATCGGTTTGTGGTCCAGCCTGCGCTCGCGCGACGAACGGGCAGGGAGGAAGCTGCGGACGGCTGCAAGCGGCTGTGTACAGAATGCCACGTTTTGCGGAGCCGCTGGTTAAGGGGGTTCCGATGACCATCACCTTGAAGCGGCAACTGACGGACGAAGAGAAGAAGCACAACCTCACGACTCACGGGCGCAAGTGCTTTGCCACAGGGCACGCCATCGCGGACGACGAGGAGGTCCACTTCGACCACATTCAGGCGTTCTCGCAGGACGGGGTGTCCGAACTTGACAACATCGCCCCGATGTGCCAAGACTACAATCTCTTGAAGGGCACGCTGTCGCTGGGCGACTTCCGCGTCAAATTGCGGCTGAACGATTTCTTCAAGAAGGGCGACCGGCTGACGGTCGGCCACCTGCTTCGCTTTCTGCGCGAGGCGGGCGACATCGACGCCTTCGGCAAATCCGTCACCGTGACGCAGACGGACGGCAACGTGATGATCGAGTCCTCGGCGGGCAAGCAGTCCTACCGCCTGTACCAGTGCCCGCTGACCAAGTGGCGGTACTTCTACGCCACGCTGGATATGTCCCTGCTCGACAGCGACGACGAGTCGGACCACTCTATCGGCCTGCAACCGCGCTACCTGATCCCCGACAAGGTGTTCGAGATGTACCGGCACTTCCAGCGGCATCCCGTGCTGCTGCCGTCCATCGGGCGCGTCATCGGCAACCATATCAGGCTGTTCGACGGTCAGCACAAGATCGCTGGGCTCCTCTGGACCGGGCGGCGGGAGTTCGAGTGCAAGATCTACACCGACTATGACATCCGGCTCCTCAACCTGACCAACATCTCGGCCCACGACACCTTCGCGCAAGTCCGGTTCTTCTCCTCCATCATGGTGATGAAGCTGGGGGCGCTCTTCGGCGCAGACTTCGAGGAGTACAAGAAGTCCGACGACGAGCCAATCAAGACCGAGGCCAACTTCCTGCGCTGGCTGGACAGGCGTGACAAGGGGACGGTCAAGCGCGGAGACCGGGCTGAGCAGTTCCGCTCGTTCTTGTACAACTCGGTGATCGAGGACGAGAACAACAAGCTCAAAGACCTGATCTCCGCATCGAACCGCAGGTCGGACGATAAGCCGCTCACCATCGACATGCTGAGCAAGTCGCTGTTCTCCTGCTTCCTCTACCGCGAGCCCGTCGAAGACAACATGGCGACCGAGGGGTACAAGCGGCAGAACGAGAGCGAGAACATGGTCGCCCTGATGAACATGCTGTACGAGCTTGGGCTCCATGCGTGGAACCCGAAGGCCATGACCGGCGACACGGCCCAGCGGAAGCTGGACCGAATGTTCCGCTCCAAGTCCATGATGGCGTGGAGCGAGTTACTGCGGGATGCCGTTCTGGCGAAGCTCGATCTGATGGATGCCGACGACCGAGCGTGCCCGTTCTACCGCGAACTGGACAAGAAGCAGCTTGATGCCATCAGGCAGACCGTGGCGCGGCTGTTCAACTGGAAGTTCTGGTCCGACCCCGGTGAGGAGATTGACCGAGTGCTCTCGGACAACAAGGGGGTGGTCAAGGACTGGTTCAAGAAGCACGACCTCACGCCGGGCTACCTGCTCGGCGCGCCATCGTAACGCCCGTGTCATCCTTCCGTTCGTGACGGGCACGAACCCGGACGGTACTTCCCTTGTCCAGATAAGGGGCGAGTTCGTCTTCATGCTTTGAGGCTGCAATGGACGAATACCAGATCCAGCTTGCACGGAGCCTGTTCCGCTTCGGCCCGACCGAAGGTTTCCCCGTTTTCCCCGCGCTTCACCACGCAATCGGCGTCAGCGGCGCGTCTACGGCTTAAACGCCGTGCGACAGGTGCGGTGCCGCGGAGGAAAATCGCCAATGGTCCGAAGGAGCGCCGCCGAGAGGTCATCGCGGCGGCGGACTTGACGGGGGCGGCGAACCGAATGGCGGCGGCGACGGCATCAGCGAACCCTTGAACGGCTCGCCGGTCATCTCCTTCCAGCGCAGGACCTGATCGGCCTTCAGCGCTTCCAGGATGCGCTCGTTAGCGGGAGGTTCCTTCACGGCGTCCGGGCCGCCGCCGGGATGCGGCGGGAACCCAGTCATGCGCATCCAGCTGAAGAAGGCGTCATCCTCGATGGCGCGAATCTGTTCGCGCTGTTCAGTCGAGAGCTGGAGTCGGGCCGCCACCTCCGGGTCGCGGAAGGCGCCGGGGCCGTCCGCCTGCAACCCGATCTGGCGGAGCCGGACCTGCTGCGCCCCCGTCAGGATCGCGTTGACCTCCGCCTCGTCAGCCCGCGCCTGCTCCACGACGCGACGGCCCCGCTCGGCTGGCGACAAGCGGGCCAGGTCGTTGAACGATTCCATCCACCGCTTGCCGAGGCGGGCGGTCAGTTCGTTCACCTTCTTCCGCTGCCCGTCGTCGAGGCCGAGGTCGTCATGCACGGCCGTCTGTCCCAGCAGGTACAGCTTGCCCGCGGCCTGCAGCACGGCCAGGTCGGCCAGGATCTTTTCCACGCGGCGCGTCGTGTCCACCAGCTCCGCCTGGGCGTCCGGGTCGTCGCGGCGCTGCTCGATGATCTCCTGGTAGAAGGCCAGCGCCGACCGGAGCAGGCGTTTACGCACGCGCTCCGTGCCCGGCCGATCCGCCAGCTCCTCCTCGCTGACCTGGATCAGCTCGTCCACCGAGCGGCGGGCGAGGCGCAGCCGCGATTCGGCCTCCTCGGCCCGCTGTCGCTCGCGCCGGTAGGCCTCCTCCGCCTTGCGTTGCTCCTGCCTCGTCCGGTCCTGTTCTGCGTGGACCAGAGCGGCGCTGACCAAGGACCCTACGGCCAGCACCAGCAAGATCACCATGCCCGCGGCCACGATCGACGGCCGCCGCCTGGCCCACTTCCACGCCCGTTCCGTCAGGGTCGGCCGCCGCGCCAGAATGGGGCGGTTGTCGAGGAATCGCTGCAGATCGTCGGCCAATTCCTGGGCGTTCCGGTATCGTTCCGACGGCTCCTTGCACAGCGCCTTGAGGACGATCGTCTCCAGTTCCGCCGAGAGGGAAGCGACCGCGGCGCGCGGCGGCCGCGGCTCGTCCTCCGCGATTTGCCGCAGCAGCTCCTTGCGGTCGCGCCCCTCGAAGATCGGCCGCAGCGTCAGCAGCTCATAGAGGGTCGCCCCCAGCGAATAGACGTCGCTGCGGTGGTCCACCACGCCCGGCCGTCCCAGGGCCTGCTCGGGACTGGCGTAGCGCAGCGTGCCGAGCAGCTCGCCCGTCTGGGTGAGGCCCGCGTCGCCGGCGACCTGCGCCAGGCCGAAATCGGCGACCCAGAGTTGGCCCCGTTCGTCCAGGAGGAGGTTGGCGGGCTTCACGTCGCGGTGGACGACGCCGAGCTGGTGGGCGTACTCCAGCGCCGACGCGGCCTGTCGGATCAGAGCGGCGGCCCAGGCGAAGTAGCGGCGGCCCCCCGCGGCCCGCTCGCGGGAAAGCGACGCGACGGTGCGCTGGCCCGCCTCGGCCGTGCGAGTTTCCGCGGCGGCGGCCGGTAAGGGATTTGTGCTGTCCGTTTTGTCGCCTTGCTCCCGGCGCAGCTCCGCGATCAGCGACGCGAGGCTCCGCCCTTCGATGAACTGCATGGCGTAGAAGTGGACGCCGCGCTCGCAGCCGACGGCGTACACCGGGACGATGTTCTCGTGCCGCAGCTGCGCCGCGGCCAGCGCCTCGTTCTTGAACCGCTGCAGGCGGCGCGGGTCGAGGGCGGCGGCGAACGACAGCACCTTCAGCGCCACCCGCCGCCGCAGCGACAGCTGCTCGGCCTCGTAGACGACGCCCATGCCGCCGCGGCCGACCTCGGCGAACAGGCGGAAGTCGCCGAGCCGCCCCACGCCGGCCGGCGCCTCCGCGTTCGACGCCTCTTCCGCCAGCCCACCGCCCCCCGCTTCCCGGAGCGGGGCGGCCAGGCGCTCCATCGCGTCGTGGCTGACGAAGAACGCTTCCAGGTCGTCCCGCAGGTCGGGGTGCGCCGCAAGGAGCCGTTCCCGATCCTCTTCCCGGCCGGCCTCCCGCCCTTCCACGTAGGCCAGCAGGACGTCATTCAGCCGCCCTTCGCGTTCGGCGTCGCCTATCGATTCGCGGTTCATGCGCCGTCCTCCGATGGGTCCGCGAGCAGCTCGCGCAGCTTCTTCAGCCCACGGAACAGCAGGCCGACCACGGCCGCACGGCTGCGTCCCATGCGCTGCGCCGTCTCGGCGATCGGCAGTCCCTTCAGGTGATGCCATTCCACGACGCGCCGCTGGTCGTCCGGCAACTGGGCCAGGGCGTGGGCGAGCCGGACCAGCTCCTCGCTCCGCACCGCCCCCTCACTCGGTGAGGTTTGGTCGGCGGCGAGCAGACATTCCATCCGGGAGGACGACAGGTCCAGCTCGGCCTCCAGGGATCGCTCGCGGGCCAGATCGCGCATACCCGCGTCGAAATGACGCACGGCCGCCGCCAGTGCGTTGGCCAGGATGGCGCGGAGCCAGGCCAGCCGCTCGGCCTCCGTCCCGCCGCGGAACTGCTCCCGGTGTTCGTGCGCTTGCATCAGGGCGTGCTGCACGACGTCGGAGGCGTCCATTTTCGCCTGAAGGCGGCCGCCCAGATGAATTCGCGCCAGCAGGCGCAGGTAGTCGCGGTAGGCGTCCAGGGGCCGCTCATCCGCGTTCGCTGTGTGGCTCGCCATCGCCCCGGTCCTCCACCCTTATAGATGCGCTCGGCCGCCCCGGGGCAGCGCGCCGCAATGCTCAAAAGACACGACGTTCGGGAACGAGAGCGATCAGGCGACGCCATACAACTCCTCGTACTTCCGCCGCAGCGACGCGACCAGTGGCCCCGGGTCCGGCGGCGAGCCGGTCGCTTGTTCCACGAGCCGCGCCGTCGGGAAGCGGCCGCCGGGGCCGCAGAAGCGCTGGCGCAGCCAGCCGAGCAGGCCGGTGAAATCGCCGCGCGCAAACGCCGCGTCCACGCCGCCGAGTTCCTCCTCGGCCCGCGCGAACAGCTGAGCGGCAATGACATTGCCGAGCGTGTACGTCGGGAAATAGCCGAACAGGCCGGCCGCCCAGTGGCCGTCCTGCAAGCAGCCCTCGGCTTCGTCGCGCGGCGTCACGCCCAGGAGCCGCCGATGCGCCTCGTCCCACGCCGCAGGCAGGTCGGCCGGCCGCAGCTCGCCCGAGATCAGCGCCCGCTCCAGCCCGAACCGCGCCAGGATGTGCAGGTCGTACGTCGCCTCATCGGCCCGCACGCGGATCGGCGATGGTTCGACTCCGTTGACGGCGAAATGAAACTCCGCCGCGCCGACGTCGCCGAGCGCTTCGGGGAAAGCCTGGCGGGCCAGCGGGAAAAAGTGCTCCCAGAACGATCGGCGGCGGCCGACGGCGTTCTCCCACAGGCGGGCCTGCGATTCGTGGGCGCCCAGCGACGGCGCCTCGCCGACCGGCAGGCCGTATGAAGCCGGGTCCAACGCCTGCTCATACAGGCCGTGACCGACCTCGTGCAGCGTGCTGAAAAAGGCGTCGCCCAAGTCGCGCGGGTTGTAGCGCGTCGTGATGCGGCAGTCGCCGGGGCCGATGGTGCTGAAAAAGGGATGCGTCGTGTCGTCGAGCCGGCCGCGGCGGAAATCGAAGCCGAGCGTGGCGGCGGCGACTCGACCGAAAGCGCGCTGGCGCTCCGCCGGGTAGTCGCGGCGCAGGACGCCGGGGTTCGGCCGGCGCGGCGCCCCGGCCAGCCGGTTCGTCAACTCGGATAATTCCTCGCTCAGAACGGCAAAGAGCCGCTCCAGGTCGCAGGCCGTCGCCCCCGGTTCATACTCGTCCAGCAGCGCGTCGTAAGGCTCCGTCGTGTACCCGACCGCCTCGGCCTCGCGCCGCTTCAGCGCCGTCACCCGCTCCAGCCACGGCCGGAAGCGAGCGAAATCGGCGTCGCCGCGAGCGGCCGCCCACTCCGCCTGGGCCAGCGACGTGACGCGCGCCGTCTCCTCCACCAGCGGCCGCGGCAGCCGCGTCTGCCGGCCGTACTGCCGCCGCCACTCGCGGACGTTGACGGCCGCGTCGGACAGAGGATCGCTTACAAGGTCCGAATTCTCCACTTCCGCAAGGCGCTCGCCCAAGCGCGGATCGGTGGCCCGGTCGTGCTCCAGGCCGGCGAGGTAGGCGAGCTGCTCCGCCCGGTGAGCGGTGCCGCTGGGCGGCATGTACGTCTCCTCGTCCCAGGCCAGCAGCGCGACGCACGACGCCAGCAGCGCCCGTTCGCGGGACAGACGGATCAGTTCTTCGTAGGCCGCTTGCGCTCTCATAGCTGCTCCTTGTCCCCATTGTAGGACGGATAGACGCAAAGCTACGCCAGCCGTGAATGTTAGGCGCCCGCTGCTCAGCATCTAGGCAGCGCAGCCAAGAGCCGGTTTGGGTCGGTCGCCCGTGCCGCGCTCTAACCGATGGCCGACAAGAGACTTGCGCCCGTGGGATCGGGGCCGCGCCGGGAGGGTACAGGAATTGCACCGCTGCGCGGTTTGATCTTCGCAATCAGGTGATGCCGCGCCGAAACCCGGTGACCGCCGGATCGGGAATGCGTACAATCCCCGCGGAACGTCCCCTCCCGACAAGGAAGGTATGCCATGTTGCTGCAAAGCCAGCAGCCGGGCCGGCAGATGCAGTCGATGGACGGGCAGGCGTCGCCGCTGTTCGCCGGCTACGGCCGCCATGCCACGGCCTGGGATGAGCTTTTCACCGAGCCGGATCGGCCGCACGGCCACACCCGACTCATCGTCGAACGCCTCGGCCGTTTGCAGCCCGCGGAGTTTCAGCAACGCCGCGCCTCCGCCGACCTCGTCTTCGTCAACCAGGGCGTCACCTTTTCCGTCTATTCCGATCGCCGGGGGGTGGAGAAGATCTTCCCCTTCGACCTCATCCCCCGGCCGGTCGCCGCCGCGGAATGGCAGACCTTGGAGGCCGGCCTGGTGCAGCGCATCCAGGCGCTCAACCTCTTCCTCCACGACGTCTACCACGACCGCCGCATCCTCCGCGAGGGCCTCATCCCCGAGGAGATGGTCCTCAAGTCGAAGGGCTACCGGCCCGAGATGATCGGTTTCGACCCGCCGGGCCGGCAGTACCTCCACGTCGTCGGCACCGATCTGGTCCGCGACCCGGCCGGACGCTTCCTCGTCCTGGAGGACAACGGCCGCACGCCGTCGGGCGTCAGCTACGTACTCGAAAACCGCATCGTGATGAAAAAGGTCTTTCCGGAGCTGTTTCAGCACTGCCACGTCCGCCGCGTCGAGGACTATCCGCACCGCCTGCGCGAGGCCCTCGGTTCGGTCGCGCCCCCCGGCGCCTCCGACCCGCCCTGCGTCGTCGTGCTGTCGCCCGGGCCGTACAACTCCGCCTACTTCGAGCACAGCTTCCTCGCCCGCCACATGGGCGTCGAGCTGGTCCTCGGCCAGGACCTGTTCGTCCACGACGACAAGGTCTTCCTCAAGACGACGCGCGGCCCGCAGCGCGTGGACGTCATCTACCGCCGCGTGGACGACGACTTTTTGGATCCCAAGGCGTTCCGGCCCGACAGCCTGCTGGGCGTGGCCGGTTTGTTCGCCGCCTACCGGGCCGGCAACGTGACGCTCGCCAACGCCGTCGGCACCGGCGTCGCCGACGACAAGGCCATTTACCCCTTCGTGGAGGACATGATTCGCTTTTACCTGTCCGAGGAGCCGCTGCTGCGCAACGTGCCCACGCACATCTGCGCGGCCGACCGACTGCACCTACGTCCTGGAGCACCTGCACGAGCTGGTGGTCAAGCCGGCCAACGAGTCGGGCGGCTACGGGATGCTCATGGGGCCGTTCGCCTCGACGAAGGAGCGGTCGGACTTCCGCGATAAGATCAAGCACGACCCGCGCAACTACATCGCCCAGCCGCTGGTGACGCTGTCGGCCTGCCCGACCTGGACCGAGGAGGGGTTGGCCCCGCGCCACGTGGACTTGCGGCCGTACATCGTCAGCGGCAAGTCCACCTGGGTGCTGCCGGGCGGCCTGACGCGCACCGCGCTGGTCAAGGGGTCGCTGGTCGTCAACTCCAGCCAGGGCGGCGGCAGCAAGGACACCTGGGTGATGGAGGGCGAGAAATGATCTCGCGCGTCGCCGAACACTGCTTCTGGCTGAGCCGCTACCTGGAGCGCGCCGAGAACACCGCCCGCGTGCTGGAGGTCAACCAGACGCTGCTCCTGGACCTGGAGGCGCCGATCGACCAGCAGTGGAAGCCGCTGCTCATCATCAGCGGCGCCCACGACATGAAGGGTGCGCCGGACGCGGAGACGGTGCAGAATCACCTCACCTGGGAGGCCGCCAATCTCGGCAGCATCACGTCCTCGCTGGCCGCCGCGCGCGAGAACGCGCGCATCATCCGCGAAGTGATCAGCGCCGACATGTGGGAGCGCATCAACTATTACCACCTGTGGATGCAACGGCCCGCGGCGCGGTTGCTGTACCAGAACAACCGCAGCGAGTTCTACAGCCAGATCAAACGCATCAACCAGCTCATCCACGGCATCAGCGAAGGCACGATGTCGCACGGCGAGGCTTGGGAGTTCTTCCGCCTGGGCAAATACCTCGAGCGAACCTGCCAGACGGCCCGCATCCTGGACGTGAAATACCACATCCTGCTGCCCACGCCGCAGCACGTCGGCACGCCGGTGGACAACGTCCACTGGGTCGCGGTCCTGGCCAGCTGCTCCGGCTACGAGCCGTACCACAAGCAGCGCCCCGGCGCCGCCGACCCCGGCGTCTCGGTGGCGGATTTCCTCATTTACGACCCGCTTTTCCCGAGATCGGTGCGACACTGCCTGGGCAAGTGCCAGGCGGCCGCTCACGCCATCTCCGGCCGGCCGGCCGGCAAGCCGGGCGACCCTGTCGAGCAGTCTCTGCAAGACCTCGTGGACTGGCTGGACGCGGAGAATATCGAGGGACTCATCCGGGACGGCCTGCACGAGGCGCTTACCACCGTCGTCAACAGCATCCACAAGATCGGCGACGCCGTCCACCAGACGTACTTCGACCCCGCCCCGCAAGCGCCGCCGGCCCTCGGGGGGAGCTGCGGCGCCGACTTGCCGGGCAAGGAAGACGCCCGCTCGTATCCGTGCCAGGCGGCCGGGTCGTCCAGATGAGGGGGGGAGCCGGCGTTCCGCGACGATCGGGGGCGAGGAGACCTCGCCCCTACGGTAATACCGCTGTAGGGGCGGGGTTTCCCCGCCCTTCTGGAACCGGCTGCTGCGGCTCGACTTCGTCGAACCGCACCGCCGGCAGCTCCTGCACCGATTTGCGAAGGGCCTGCTCCCACTGCACCTGGATCGTCCGCAGGACCGGGTCGTCCGCGCCGAACCGGCGGCAGCGCGTGATCCGCAGCTCGTTGGCGCCGTAAAGGGCCAGGTCGATCGGCGGCCCGACCGTCACGTTGGAGCGCATCGTCGAGTCGAGCGAGATCAGGGCGTATTTGGCCGCCTCCTCAAGCGAGGTGCGGTCGTAGCGGATGCCGCGGTCGAGGATCGGCCGGCCGTACTTGCACTCGCCGACCTGCAAATAGGGCGATTCCTCCGCGGCCGACAGCGGGTTGCCCTGGGGGTAGACGAGATATAACCGATGCGGCTCGCCGCGGACCTGGCCGCCCAAGATGAAGTGGACGTTGTAGCGGTAGCCGTCGCGCTCCAGGGTCGGCCGGTCGAGGGCCGCCACGCGCCGGACCTGCTCGCCGATCTCGCGCGCGGCGTCGTACATGGTCGGGGCCGTCGCCAGGCCCGCCCCTTGTTTGAAGTCGCGGTCCAGCAGGGTGATCACGGACTGCGACAGAGAGAGGCTGCCGCTGCACAAAAGAATGAAGACCCGCTCGCCGGGATGAACGAACTTATGCATCTTTCGACATACATTCACGTCGTCATAACCGGCGTTCGTGCGCGAGTCGGAGGCCATGACCAGCCCTTGGTGCGTCATGATGCCCAAACAATAGGTCACAACTCCCCCTCTCTCGGAAGCTCGCTGGGCGACAGTGGTTATCTTACACGGCCGCCGCATGTCCGCCAGGCGACTCTCGAAGCGCCGCACGGCCGCGCGAAGTCCCACGGGGCGGCCGCAAGGCCTCTGCAAAGCGGCGGCCGGCCGTCGTCGCTCTACCCGCCCCTCGGCGGCACGTCATTTGCTAACTTTGGGGTTCCATGGAAAAGCAAACGAGCGCCGAGAGAGGGAACCTTCATGTTGATTCGGGTGGGCTACGAGCTGGTGTTCCAAGTGCCGGCCCGCACGCCGATGTTGCTGATGCTCTACACCCACCCGTCGCGGGCCGCTTCGCTGCGCGAGGCCGACCGGGTCCACGTCGAGCCGGACGGCCCCGTCCGTGAGTTCACCGACGCCTTCGGCAACCGTTGCGGCTGTCTGGTCGCTCAACCCGGCAGGCTTCGGCTGTGGAACACGACCTTGGTGGAGGACAGCGGCCGCCCCGATCCGGTCTGCCCGTACGCCCCGCAGCTGCCGATCGAGCAGCTGCCGCCGGAGGCTTTGCCGTTCCTGCTGAGCAGCCGGTATTGCGAGGTCGATAAACTCACCGAGATCGCCTGGTCGCTCTTCGGCCATACGCCGCTCGGCTGGGCGCGGGTGCAGGCCGTCTGCGACTGGGTCCACGCCAACGTCCAGTTCGGCTACCAGTTCGCCAGCCCGTTCCGGAGCGCCAGCGACGTCTACCGCGAGCGGACGGGCGTTTGCCGCGACCTGAATCACCTGGCCCTGACCTTTTGCCGGTGCCTGGGCATCCCGGCACGGTACGTGTCCGGCTACCTCGGCGACATCGGCGTGCCGGCGTCGCCGTGCCCGATGGACTTCAGCGGTTGGTTCGAGGCCTACCTCGGCGGCGAGTGGCACACGTTCGACGCCCGGCACAACACGCCGCGGATCGGCCGGGTGGTGATGGCCCGCGGCCGGGACGCCGTGGACGTGGCGATGACCACCTCCTTCGGGCCGATGGCGCTCGAATCGTTCGCCGTCCACACCGACGAGGCGCCGAACATGGCGATGGCGACCTCATGGGGATGACCCTGCGACCGTGGCCGGCGTCCGACCGCCGGTCGAGGAAATCGGCGGCCCGAGTCCGCGTCAGCCGACGGGTTCCAATGCGGAATGCGGAAGGATGGACAGAATCAGCGGCCTGTTTTCATCCTGCATTCCGCTTTCCGTATGGGATTCGGAGGGTTTCCGCGGCGCCGCGGCTTCCTTGGGGGTGACGTCTTTGACCTCCACGTCGATCCGCAGCGTTTCGTTGGCCGGCGTATACAGCGTGCCGGAAGTCGGCGCCGTGTCGCGGTAGTGACGGCCGTAGGCGACGCGGACGTGGTCGGTGCGCGGCAGGACGCCGTTGGTCGGATCGAACGCCTTCCAGCCGATGCTGGGGATGTAGAGCTGGACCCAGGCGTGCGAGGCGTCCGAACGCGCCCGGTTCTCGCCGGTGTTGCCCGTGTAGGCGTAGCCGCAGACGTAGCGGGCGGGGATGCCCAGCAGACGCGCCAGGGTGATGAAGACGTTGGCGAAGTCCTGGCAAACGCCCTTTTTGCTGGTGAAGACCTGATAAGGCGTCGTTTCCAGCGAGGTGCTGTCGGGGACGTACTGGTACTGGCGGAAGAGGGTCAGATTAATATCGAACAGCGTCGCCATGAGGTTGCGCCGGTTGCGTTCCACGAACGACATGGCGTAGCCGTAAAGTTCCATGAGCTGCGTTTCCGGCAGTTCCGGCGGCGTCAAATAGGGCTGGAGCATTTTTTGCTCCCACGGCATCCAGACCAAGGGAAACGACGGGTGGATCGGCAAGCCGGCGAAGGCGAACGGATCGACGTCGAGAAGCTCGACGGTGGACTCGGCGGTGATTGTCAGCTCGGTGTAGGGCTTATTGACCTCGAAGCGGGCCGTCATGTTGCCGAAGACATCCTCGTATTCACTGAGCGGAACCTCGGGCGCGATGGTCAGGCGGTAGCTCGACACGGTCTGCTTGCCGTTCTGCATCGGCCGCAAGTGCAGCCGATGACGGCTCCGCTGGATGGGTCGGTCGTACTGGTAATGCGTCACGTGGCGGACGGAAAGCCGCCGGGCGGGCGCCGGCGGCTGATTCTCAGGGGGCATCGGGTCGGCCCTTGTTGCAAGGTTTCCGCGGCGGGCGCCGGGCGCACGCGGCCGGCCGTCGTCCCGCCTCGCGCCCATATTCAGGCAATAACTGTGCCGTAACCCAAGGTCCATCCCTCATGTCGATTCGCGTGGCCCTGCATCACAAGACCCGCTATCTCTACGACCGGCCGGTGACGCTGCAACCGCACGTCGTCCGCCTCCGGCCGGCCCCGCACTGCCGGACGCCGATCCTCAGTTACTCGCTCCGCATCCAACCGGGCACCCATTTTCTCAACTGGCAGCAGGACCCGTACAGCAACTACCTCGCCCGCCTCGTCTTCAACGCGCCGAGCCGCGAGCTGGTCGTCGAGGTGGACCTCGTCGCCGAGATGACGGCGATCAACCCGTTCGATTTCTTCGTCGAGGCCGGGGCGGAGCAGTGCCCCTTCACGTACGACCCGGCGCTGGCCAAGGAGCTGATTCCCTACCGGGAAACCCTGCCGGCCGGCCCGAAGATGGAAGCCTTGATCGCCGACTTCCGGCGCGGAAAGGTCAGCACCAACGATTATCTGGTCGCGATCAACCAGCGCCTTCAACGGGAGGTCAAGTATCTCATCCGCATGGAGCCGGGGGTGCAGACGTGCGAGGAGACGCTGACGAAGGGCAGCGGTTCCTGCCGCGACTCGGCCTGGCTGATGGTGCAGCTGCTGCGTCACCTGGGATTGGCGGCCCGCTTCGTGTCCGGCTACCTCATCCAGCTCACGGCCGACGAGAAGGCGCTGGACGGCCCTTCCGGCCCCGAGAAGGACTTCACCGACCTGCACGCCTGGGCCGAGGTCTACCTGCCGGGGGCGGGCTGGATCGGCCTCGACCCTACCAGCGGCCTGCTGGCCGGCGAGGGCCACATCCCGCTGGCCTGCGCCGCCGACCCGGTCTCCGCCTCCCCCGTCACCGGCGCCTTCGCCTGGGACCGCGACCCGGCCCGCGGCGAGGACGACAAGTGCGAGGAACAATTCAGCTTTGAGATGTCGGTGATGCGGATTCACGAAGATCCGCGCGTGACGAAGCCTTACACGGAGGAAGAATGGCGGGCCGTGGACGCGCTGGGTCGGCGCATCGACGAGGCGCTGAGCGCCGGCGACGTGCGGTTGACGATGGGCGGCGAACCGACGTTTTTGTCGATCGACGACCGCGACGGCGAGGAATGGAACTTCCTGGCGCTCGGCCCGAACAAGCGCAAGCTGGCCGGCGTGCTGCTGCGGCGGCTGCGCGACCGCTTCGCGCCCGGCGCCCTGCTCCATTTCGGACAGGGCAAGTGGTATCCCGGCGAATCGCTGCCGCGCTGGGCGCTCGGCTGCTACTGGCGCCGCGACGGCGTGGCCGTGTGGCAGGACCAGGGATTGATCGCCGAGGACGGCTGGGACTATCGCCACGGCGACGGGGAGGCGCAGCGGTTCGCGGCCGGGCTGGCGGCGCGGCTGGGCGTCGATCCGGCCTACCTGATCCCCGGTTACGAGGACGCCTGGTACTACCTCTGGCGCGAGCGGCAGTTGCCGGTCAACGTCGATCCGTTGAAGAGCAATCTCGACGATGCGGAGGAGCGCGCCCGCCTGGCCCGCGTCTTCGAGGCGGGCTTGAAGAAGGTCGTCGGCTACGCCCTGCCGCTCCGTGCCGGCGGCGACGGCGAGGCGCCGTGGGTGAGCGGCCGTTGGTTCCTCCGCCGTGAGACGATGTTTCTGGTCCCCGGCGACTCGCCGATGGGGTTGCGCCTGCCGCTGGATTCGCTGCCTTGGGCCGCCGTGGAGGACCGCCAGCCGTTCTTTCCGCTGGACCCGGCGACGCTGCGCGGGCCGCTGCCGCCGCGGCCCGATCGCCGGCCCCGGTTCCAGTCCCATGCGGCCGCTCCGATCGCGCATGACCGGCCTTCGGTGAACGGCCGGCCCGACCCCGGCGTGATCCGAACCAGCGTGTGCGTGGAACCGCGCGACGGTCGGCTGCACGTCTTCCTGCCGCCGCTGCGCCGGCTGGAGGAGTACCTCGACCTCGTCGCCGCGGTCGAGGACACGGCCGCCGAGCTGGGCCTGCCGGTGCAGGTCGAAGGCTACACGCCGCCGTCCGACCCCCGCATCAACCACTTCAAGCTGACGCCCGACCCCGGCGTTCTGGAAGTGAACATCCACCCGGCTCACAACTGGGGCGAGCTGGTGGAAAACACCACGGTCCTCTATGAGGAAGCTCGCCAGACGCGGCTCTGCACGGAAAACTTCCTGATCGACGGCCGACACACCGGCACCGGCGGCGGCAATCACGTCGTCCTCGGCGGCCCGACCCCGTCGGACAGCCCCATCCTGCGGCGCCCCGACCTGCTGCGCAGCCTGCTCGGCTACTGGCACAACCATCCGTCGCTGTCGTACCTGTTCAGCGGCATGTTCGTCGGGCCGACCAGCCAGGCCCCGCGCGTGGACGAGGCCCGCAACGACAGCCTCTACGAGCTGGAATTGGCGTTTCAGCAGGTCCCGGACGGCGGCCAATGTCCGCCCTGGCTGGTGGACCGCGTCTTCCGCAACTTACTGATCGACATGACGGGCAACACGCATCGGGCGGAATTCTGCATCGACAAGCTCTTCTCGCCCGATACGGCCAGCGGACGGCTCGGTCTGGTGGAGCTGCGCGCCTTCGAGATGCCGCCGCACGCCCGCATGAGCCTCGTCCAGCAGCTCCTGCTGCGCGGCCTGGTTGCGCGCTTCTGGGAGGCGCCGTATGTCCAGAAACTGGTCGCGCTGGGGCACGGAGCTGCACGATCGCTTCCTGCTGCCGCATTTCATCTGGGACGACCTCCGCGACGTGCTGTTCGAGATGGGCCAGGCCGGCCTGCCGTTTGAGGAGACGTGGTTCGCGCCGCACTTCGAGTTCCGCTTCCCCGCCTACGGCGCCGTGGCCCCGCGCGGCGTTCAGCTGGAGCTGCGCCAGGCGCTGGAGCCGTGGCACGTCCTGGGCGAGGAGCCGGCCGGCGGCGCGACGGCCCGCTACGTCGATTCCTCCGTCGAGCGCGTGCAGGTAAAAGTTCGCGGCCTGATCGACGGCCGGCACGTCGTCGCTTGCAACGGGCGCCGCGTGCCGCTGCACCCCACCGGCGTCAACGGCGAATTCGTGGCCGGCGTGCGCTACCGCGCCTGGCAGCCGCCGTCGTGTCTGCACCCCACGATTCCGGTGCACTCGCCGCTGATATTTGATATTGTGGATGCGTGGATGGGCCGATCGCTGGGCGGCTGTGCGTACCACGTCACCCACCCCGGCGGCCGATCGCATGAGACGCGGCCGATCAACGCCAACGAGGCGGAGGGGCGACGCGCGGCGCGGTTCTTCGCGTTCGGCCACACGCCGGGCCGAGTGATCCTGCCGCCGGAGGAGCGCAGCCCGGAACGGCCGCTGACGCTGGACCTGCGGCAGACGGCGGGCGAAGCGCCGCTTTCGCGGGACGCCGGCCACCCGATTGAAGAGGCGCGGGCGGAGAGGTTCCGTTCCATCGCCTCCGTTTAGCCGCGACCCGAGAGGGGAGCGCTCCCGCGCGCTCCCCTCTCGGGTCGCGGCTAAACCGTCTTTCCAGAGTCGCCCCCGGCGCCATATGCTTGCTCTCCAAAAGGGCGGTAGCGCCCCCGTAGCCTGACCCACGGCGGATCAACAAAGGAAGCATGAACCCTCCCCTGCCGACGCTGGACGCCCCGCCGGCCGGCGCTTTCCGCTACGCCGACCTCCCGCCCGCGCCGCACGACGAAATGGCCGCGGCTGGCGGCGACGTGCGGCCGGCGTGGCAGGGGTTCCTCCACGCGCTGGACCGGCTCGGCCTCGGCGAGGTGACGCGCCGCTGGGACGAGGCCCGCCAGCTGATCCGCGAACACGGCGTCACTTACAACGTCTACGGCGACCCGCGCGGCGTCGGCCGGCCGTGGGCGCTCGACCCCATCCCGCTCCTGATCTCTGCATCGGAGTATGCGGACCTTGAAACGGGGCTGGTGCAGCGCGCCCGGCTGCTGGAGGCGATCCTCGACGACCTCTACGGCCCGCAGCGCCTTCTCCTCGACGGACTTCTCCCACCGGAATTGGTCTTTGAACACTCCGGCTTCCTGCGGCCCTGTCACGGCGCCCGACCGGCCGGCGGCCGCCGCCTCCTCTTCTACGCCGCCAACCTCGGCCGCTCCGACGACGGCCGTTTCCGGGTGCTCGGCGACCGCACGCAGGCGCCGTCCGGGGCGGGCTACGCCCTGGAGAACCGGGTCGTTCTGTCGCGCGTCCTGCCGGACGTGTTCCGCGACTGTCAGGTGCAGCGGCTGGCCCGCTTCTTCCACACGTTCCGCGAGACGCTGCGGGGGATCGCCCCGGACCACCGCGACAACCCGCGCGTCGTCCTGCTCACGCCGGGGCCGTACAACGAGACCTATTTCGAGCACGCATTCCTCGCCCAATACCTCGGCTACGCCCTGGTCGAGGGCGGCGATCTGACGGTGCGCGGCGATCGCGTTTATCTCAAGATGCTCGGCGGCCTTCAGCCGGTGGACGTGATCCTGCGCCGGCTGGACGACGACTATTGCGATCCACTGGAGCTGCGCGGCGACTCCTTCCTCGGCGTGCCGGGGCTGGTGCAGGCGGTGCGGGCGGGCAACGTGGCCGTGGCCAACCCGCTCGGCAGCGGCCTGGTCGAAACGCCGGCCCTGCTCGCCTTTCTGCCGGCCCTGTGCCGGCGGCTGCTCGGCGAGGAGCTGCGCACGCCGTCGGCCGCGACGTGGTGGTGCGGCGACCCGAAGGCCCGCGATCACGTCCTGGCCAATCTGCGTCGGCTCGTTATCAAAGCGACGTACCCCTCGCCGGGCCGCCAGCCGGTGTTCGGCGAACGGCTGTCGCGCGAACAGCTTCAGGATTTGGCGGATCGCATTCGGGCGCGACCGCGCGATTACGTCGGCCAGGAGCGGCTGGCCCTCTCGACGACGCCGGTGCTGGTCGGCGGCCGGCTCCAGCCGAGGCCGTTCCTGTTCCGCGCCTTCCTGACGGCGACCAAGGACTCGTTCACGGCGATGCCCGGCGGGCTGGCGCGCGTGGCCGCGGCCGACGACTCGCTCTCCGTTTCCATGCAGCAGGGCGGCGGCAGCAAGGATGCGTGGGTCCTCTCGGACGGCCCGGTCAGCCCTTTCAGCCTGCTGCCGTCCGCGGCCCGGCCGGTGGAGCTGAGCCGGGCCGGGGGCGACCTGCCCAGCCGCACGGCCGACAACCTCTTTTGGCTCGGCCGCTACGTCGAACGGGCCGAGGGCTTCACCCGGCTGCTGCGCGGCATCCTGGTGCGGCTGACGGAAAAGGCGGGGCTGGCGGAGGCGCCGGAGCTGCCGGCCCTGCTCCGCGCCCTGACGCATCAGGGCGGGACCTATCCCGGCTTCGTCGGCGAAGGGGCCGACGGACGCCTGGCCGCCCCCGAGGCCGAGCTGCGGTCGCTCGTCTTCGACCCGGCCCGGCCGGGCGGCCTGCACGGCACGCTGACCGCCGCCCGCCGCGTCGCCCGGATGGTGCGCGACCGCATCTCGCCGGACACCTGGCGCACCCTCAACCGGCTCAAGCTCGGCACCCCCGGCGGCGAGGCGGTCGCGGACGGCGAGGGCCGCAACGGCGCGACGGGCCGCGTCCCGGCCGGCACGCTCAGCGACGTTCTGGATCTTTTGGAGGGGTTGCTCGTCTCCCTGACCGCCTTCTCCGGCCTGGCGACGGAGAGCATGACGCGCGGCCAGGGCTGGCGCTTCCTGGAGCTGGGCCGGCGACTGGAGCGCTCGGCCCACACCCTCACCCTCCTGCGCAGCACGCTGGTGACGGCGGCCGGCGCCGAGGGGCCGCTGCTGGAGGCCGTGCTGGAGGTAGCCGACAGCTCCATGACCTACCGCCGCCGCTACCTCGGCAGCTTGCAGGCCGCCCCAGTGCTCGATCTGCTGGTGGCCGACGAAACCAACCCGCGCTCGCTGGCCTTCCAGCTGATCGCCCTGGCCGGCCACGTGATGAACCTGCCGCGCGACGCGAGCCCGGCCCGCGACTCGCCCGAGCACCGGCTCATCACCTCCGCCCTGGGCGACGTGCGATTGGCCGACCTCGACGTCCTGGCGCTTACCAACGCCGACGGCGTCCGCGACCGGCTCGACGACTTGCTGGGGCGGCTGGTCGGCCACTTCCCGGCCCTGTCCGACGTGCTGACGCACCATTTCCTGACGCACGTTCAGGCCGCGCGGCAACTGGCCGCCTTCACGGGCGGTGAGGCGATATGAACTACCGCGTCATCCACTCGACGACCTTTCGGCACAGCAAACCGGTGTCGCTGGGCCACAACCTCGTCCACCTCACGCCGCGGACGGACGGCCGACAGACATGCCTGCACAGCGAGACGGTGATCGAGCCGGCCCCGACCTTGATTCGGGAGCAGCCCGACTTTTTCGGCAACCGCGCGATGTACTTCACGATCGAGGAGCCGCACGACGAGCTGAAGGTGAAGGCCGTCAGCCGGGTCGCGGTCGCGCCCGTTGTGGCATGGTCTCGAGACCATGCCACAACGGACCCTGCGGCGACGCCGTCGTGGGAAGCGGCCCTTGTGTCGCTGGAACACGACCGAAGTGTGGAAGGCTTGGATGCGCGGCAGTTCGTGTTCGATTCGCCTTATGTCCGGGCGAGCGCGGACCTGGCCCACTACGCCGCCCCCAGCTTCGCGCCCGGCCGGCCGCTGCTGGACGCGGCGCTCGACCTGATGCGGCGCATCCACGCCGACTTCCGCTACGATCCCCGGGCCACGACGCTTTCCACGCCGCTGCGCGAGGTGCTGGCTCTGCGGCGCGGCGTTTGCCAGGATTTCGCTCATTTGCAGATCGGTTGTCTCCGCTCGTTGGGTTTGGCCGCACGGTACGTCAGCGGCTACCTGCGGACGACGCCGCCGCCCGGCCGGCCGCGCCTCGTGGGGGCGGACGCCTCGCACGCCTGGCTGTCGGTTTGGTGCCCGGGTTTCGGCTGGACCGACCTGGACCCGACCAACGCTCAAATCCCTTCGGAGGGGCACATCGTGCTGGCGTGGGGCCGCGACTACGATGACGTCAGCCCGATCAAGGGCGTCAACCTCGGCGGCGGCCGGCATTCGATGACGGTGGAGGTGGACGTCGCGGCGGACACGGAGGAATGAACCTCCAAGACGCCAAGAAGACAAGAGGCGGGGTTCTGGATCATGACGATTTCGAGATCTGGTTTTTGTCTTCTTGGCGCTCTTGGCGTCTTTGCGGTTCATTTCTGGCCGGGCCGCGGCGGGCTTGCGGTTGAAACGGGGAATCGTAGGATTAAGGATGTGCCGCGCGCCCGTAGCTCAACTGGATAGAGCAGCGGTCTTCGGATAGGAAGTCTAACTCCATCCGCAATCCGCGAAATGGCCTTGAAACCCCCGGATTTCCGGGGGTTTTCGCGTTTACGCCCCTCCCCCGGTAGACCTTACAAGACCTCGGAAAACCGCGTCTGCGGGTGTCATGACACCCGGCGAAGGGCAACGGGCGCTGGCGACGGGACGG
The DNA here is from genome assembly GCA_963823075.1 of uncultured Planctomycetaceae bacterium. Lineage (GTDB taxonomy): Bacteria > Planctomycetota > Planctomycetia > Gemmatales > Gemmataceae > UBA4732. The sequence continues at coordinate 167,461 of CAWGKE010000002.1, read as the reverse complement.
GTGGGATTCGGCCACGCCGGTGGCCGGCCCGCTTCTCAGTTCGGCGCAGCCGCGCGTGGCGAAGCAGCCTGGAGGATGCCGAGGGCGACGGGCGGCGAAAGGCGAGCCAGAGAGTTGCCGGTCAAGAGAGGAACCGGTCCAGACGGCTGACGAACGTATGAAGATCGGGCAGCCGAGCCGTCAGCTCTAGGCCTTAACCAAGCGAGGTTTCAGACCCCTGCCGAGGAGAAATTCTGAAGAACTTGAAATCCCCCGGCGTTTTCAGGGGTTTCATGGTTGTACCCGCCATGACCCCCTGGACGACCGAAGGGATTTCAAGTGAAACCCAGGATACGACGACAATTGGCCCACCGCAAGCGCCGCATCCAACGCCGTCTCGACAGGACCAACGTGGACGGCTGCCGACGGCCCGTGTTCACCGCCTCCGACATCCACTACGAGATCGCCGACCGCACCCGCGCGATCGGCAGCGGCGGCATCGGCGCCCTCCACGCCCTGGCGCGCCGGGTCGGTCTCATCGACGCCATTGACGACCGCTTGCACCTGCTCAAATTCCACTTCCCTTACCACGAGTCCGACCACGTCCTGACCTTCGCCTACAACGCCCTGTGCGACGGCGCGTGTCTGCAAGACCTGGAACTCCGCCGCCACGACGAGGTCTTCCTCGACGCCCTGGGCGCCCGTCGCCTCCCGGACCCGACCACCGCCGGCGACTTCTGCCGCCGCTTCGATGAGGCGTCGATCCGCCACTTGCAGGACGCCGTCCACGACGTGCGCATCGGCGTCTGGGCCGAGCAGCCCGACGCCTTCTTCGACCGCGCCGTCCTCGACATGGACGGCTTCCTGGTCGAGACCACCGGCCAGTGCAAGCGGGGCATGGACATCGCCCACGACGGCACGTGGGGCTACCACGCCCTGGTACTGACTCTGGCCAACACCGGCGAGGTGCTCGGCCTGGTCAACCGGCCGGGCAACCGCCCCTCACACGAGGGCGCGGCCGCCGAGGTGGACCGCGCCCTGGCGGTCTGCTTCCGGGGCGGCTTCCGCCGGGTCCTGCTGCGTGGCGACACCGACTTCTCGCAGACGGCACACCTGGACCGCTGGGACGCCGACGGCCGCGTCCGCTTCGTCTTCGGCTACGACGCCGCCCCGAACCTGGTCGCCCGAGCCAGGGAAATCCCGGAGAAATACTGGCGACCGTTGCAGCGACCGTCACGCCACGACGTACGGACGCGGCCCCGCGAGCGGCCGGACAACGTCAAGGAGGCCGTCGTCGTCCGCCGCGAGTTCGAGAACATCCGGCTTCAGTCCGAGCAGGTGGCCGAGTTCAACTACCGACCGACGGCCTGCCGCACCACCTACCGCATGATCGTGGTCCGCAAGAACCTGTCGGTCGCCAAGGGCGAGCGGGTGCTGTTCGACGACGTCCGCTACTTCTTTTACATCAGCAACGACTGGGTGAGCGAGCCGGACGAGATCGTGTTCTGCGCCAACGACCGCTGTCACCAGGAGAACCTGCTGGCCCAGTTGCACGGCGGGGTGCGGGCGTTGCGTGCGCCGGTGGACGACCTGGTGAGCAACTGGGCGTACATGGTGATGACGGCGTTGGCGTGGGACCTCAAGGCGTGGTGGGCGTTGCTGCTGCCGGAGCCGCCGGGACGCTGGCAGGAGAAGCATCAGGCGGAGAAGGGCTGGGTGCTGGGCCTGGAGTTCAAGACCTTCGTGGCGGCGTTCGTCCGGATCCCGTGTCAGATCGTACGGACGGGCCGGCGGCTGGTGTACCGCTTGCTGGCGTGGAACCCGCACCTGCCGATCTTCTTCCGGCTGGTTGATCGGCTGCGCTGCTGAGCGGGACCAAATCGAAGTCGGCGTCCGGATGCGCCGATCCGCCGCAGCCCCAAGCGCGACGCCGCAGGAAGGGAAGAGAACCATGACGAGGCCCACAACGCGAGGGAACGGAGCTGCTCTGGGTGGGGCAGAACAGAGACGGTCCGCCTTCTTCTGGAAGGCCGGAGAACGAGTGCCGACCCTGGAAACCTCGCTTGTTTAAGGCCTAGCATAGCGGCGGGTGTGTAGTTCCCGCTAAGACAATAGGGGATTTGGGAGAAGAAGTGAGAATCTGCGTAGGCTGCCTCCCGGTCACGGATTCACGCGCGGCCAGCAGAAGCCGTTTGGTTAGAGGGAAAAGCCCCACGGCGCATTTCCCGGTAGATGTGAAGGAAACGCGAGCCAAGCCCTTCGGGCCGGAAGCGAGCCAGCACCGTCTGGCGCGCGTGTTCTCCGAGCCGCGCGCGCAGGACGGGGTCGCCGAGCAGGCGCCGCAGAGCGGCGGCGAGTGCGTCAGCGTCGCCGGGCGGGACGCCGAGGGCGTCGTGGCCGTCCCGAAACAGCTCGGCCGCTCCCCCGGCCCGCGCGGCCACGACCGGCTTGCCGCAGGCCATCGCTTCCACGATCGTCAGCCCGAACGGCTCCGGCCGGGTGCTCGCGTGGACGACAACGTCGAGGGACCGGAACGCCGCGGCCGGGTCGTCCTGGAATCCGAGGAAGCCGACCCGCCCTTCGACTCCCCAGCGCCGGGCCAGACCGCGAGCTCGGCCCCGGAAAACTGCGACCCGCGCGTTTGATAGACCGGGCCGCCCACGATGTAGAAGCGCACCGGCCGCAGCGGATGGGCCGCCGCCAGCGCCGCGGCGGCCTGGAGGAAAACGTCCTGCCCTTTCCAGCGCGCATAAGTCGCTATTAACCCCACTCTCAGCGCATCCTCGGTCGCGGGCGGAAAGCCCGCCGCGGCGTCCAGCCATGCCCCGTCGCCCCGACCCGGTGCGAAGCGGGCCGCATCGACGGTGTTGTATTCGACCCGCAAGGGCAGCCCGGGGACCGCCCGCGCGAGGTCGCGAGCCACCGCGCCGGAGACGGCCGCCGCCCCCGCCGCGCCCCGCCGTGCGAGGCGCAACATGCGGCCGACGACCAGCCGGCCGGCGACGAAGTCGTGAACGTGCCACAGGACGGGGGCGGCGCCGCGGACCAGGCGGGCGAGGATGTGCGTCTTCAGCCCGTTGGAATGGATCACGTCCGGCGCCAGCCGGCCGACCTGCCGGCGCAAGCGGGCGACGTAACCCCAGGCCGCCGGCGCCGCCGCCAGGCCCGGGCGGAGCAGGCCGATTATTCTCCCAAGCAGGCCTTGTTTGTCCAGTTCGCTGTCGCCCAGGCCGGCTAGCGCGGCGGGCATGGGAACCACCATCACCCGCGCCCCCGCCTCCTCGGCGCGCCGAATGAGTGGGCCGTCGCCCGCCAGCAGCAGGTGCATTTCGGCGGACGGCTCGGCGGAGCGCACCGCCGCCAGGACCGACAGCAGCACGCGCTCGGCGCCGCCCAGGCAGCTCGTCGGGTTGAGGTAGAGGATTCTCATGAACGGCCGACGCGCGGCGCCGGAAGCAACGCGGCCGGGCCTTCCGAAGGCCCGGCCGAACCGTGAGGGGAACGACGCCGTCCAATGCCGTGAGGCGCGGGCGGCGCAGATATATCCTATTTACCCGCCGCAATATCGTGATTTACGGACTCCAGCAGCGCGCGAACCTCCGCGTCGTCGGGACGCTCGACGAGAAGGTCGGAAAGCTCCCGGCGGGCGTCCGGCAGGCGGCCCTGTTCTTGGAGGAGTCGAGCGAACTGCAACCGCCAACCGGCCTGGTTCGGATCGCGGTCCAGCGCTTTCTGATAGGCGGCCAGGGCGTCATCCTCTCGGCCGAGCGACGCATAAGCCGACGCCAGGCCGTGCAGCTCGCTCGCCTTAAGTGGACCGGGCGACCGCTCCCACAGCAGCACCGCCTTCTCCACCAGCGGCCGCCGCTCTTCCGCCGCCCCCGGTTCGGGGTAGAGCTGGTCGGCGGCATCCAGCCAGAAGTCGGGACGATCAGGCAGCACCCGGCCGAGACGCTCCAGGGCGTCGGGGCCGCTCGCGGCGGCCGCCGCAATCTCCGGGAGGCGGAGGCGGGACAGCTCCAGGCAACGGCGCCAGTCGTTCCAGGCGTCTGGCGCCTGGCCGTCGAAGAGTTCCACGACCCCGCACAGATACCACACGTCCGGCTCATCGGGGGCCAGCCGCTTGGCGCGGCGCAGGTAGTCGGCCCGTGAATCCGCCCTTTCCAGATCGCCGATTCGCTGTGCCAGCTGCATGTCGGCGTCCGCGAGCAGGGGGCAAGCGTCGCGGGCGTGCAGCAGGTTGCGCAGGCCCGGAACCCGGTGGGCGTCGGCCAGCGCCTTGCCGCGGGAGGCGAGCCAGTCCTCGCGGGCGGCCGAGGCGGCTCGCCAGGCGGCGGCGCCGGCGGCGGGACTTGGGGCGGCGCCGGCGCTCAGCACCGCCTGGGCGGCGTCCGCGGCCTGGGCGGCTTGCCCGAGAGCGTTGGACTCGTCCCGCATCGCCTTCAGATGAGCGTCGCCCAGCTGCAGGTGCAGGAGGGCGTATTCGGGAGCCAGCACCGCCGCCGCCTCCAGATAGGCGACAGCGCGTTCCCGCCGCTCCGGGTCGGCTGCCGCTTGAAGCCGCGAAGCCGCCTCCCGGTACTGCTGCACGGTCGCCGCCCGCCAGCCCTCCGCGGCCAGCATGATCCCGAGTCCAACCGCGACCGCCGCCCCCGCGAACGGGGCGAGTCCCAGGAAACGGAAGGTCCAGCGATCCGGCGCCGCCTCCGCGCTCTTGTCCCGCTCCCCGCGGGAGAGGGCCGCTCGACGATCGCCGGCCCCGCACAGCTGCGCCGCCGTCACCGTCGTCAACACGGCGATAGCAGGGATATGCAGACCGAAATCGACGAAGCTGTGGAGGACGACGGTGGTGAAGCCGAACAGCGCCCCCAGGGCCAGCGCCCCGTCCGGGCCGCCGGCGCCGCGGAGGAACGCCCGGACGCCGAGCCAGTACACCAGCGCCACGGCCAGCAGGCTAAGCCCCAGCCGGACCAGGCCGCCCTCCAGCAAGGCCTCCAGGTAATCGTTGTGAGCGTGTTCGTAGCGGTAGCCGGCGTCCTCTCCGCCGGTCCGCGTCAGCGGCTCCACGTAGTCGAATGTCCCATATCCGGACCCGAATACGGGAAATTGAGCCACGGACGGCAGCAGGCGAGACCACAGAGGGATGCGATCCTCGCGCGCCGCCTGGCCGTCGAGGACGGTCGCCAGCCGCGTCTTGACCCGGTCGGCGCCGAACCAGGCGAGCAGGGCCAGCGCCGCGCCGCCCAGCAGGACCGCCCCGGCCAGCTGCGAAAAGCGGGGCGAGCGCTGGAAGCGGAGCACCAGAAAGAGGGCGGCGCCTCCGACGAGCGCTACGAAGCCGCCGCGCGACAGTGAAAACGCGACGGCGGCCAACATGAGCACCAGGGCGGCGCCGACCCACAACCTCCGCGGGTCGTTCAGCGCCGCCGACAGCGACCGCGCCCACCACCCGCCCCTGGCGGCGCCGCCGGTCGCAGGCGCCCCGAGACTCAGGAGCAGGCCTGCCCCCAGGCCCAGACACACATTGACGTAGAACGGGAAGTGGTTCCGGCAGATGAACGGGCCGAAGACCTCCACGCCCGCGGGGACGGTCCAGTAGAGCGTCTGGTGCGGGGCGCCGAAGAACTGGAGCAGCGCGAACAGGGAAAGCGCGGTGCCATTCACCGTCGCTGCGACGGCGAGGCGGCGGAAGGCGGCGGCCGTGGCGAGGTTGTTGCGCACGGCCGCGAACAGGAGAAAGACCGCCAGCAGGCGGACCAGCTCCCGCTGCGTCGCGCCGGGGTAGAGACTGAGGGTCGAGCCGGGCGGAGTCGGCGGCTCGCTCCTCGCCGTGCTTCCCGGCAGCGCCTCCGGTGCGGCGGGCAGCGAGCTCCCCGTACATCCGGGCCGTCGCCGGGGAGGCCGCTGCGAGAACGGGCCGCGGCAGCGGCGTCAGCTGCGCGAAGCCGAGAAGGCAGAGGGCCGCCACGCACAGGGTCACGGGGCACTTGCGCCAGGACAGCTGTCCCTCCAGCAGCAGCACAACGGCCCACAGGACGAGCACCACGCCGACGCCGACGAGCAGCAGGAATTCCCAGAATGGATCCACCGCGCCGAACGCCCACGGAGAGAGACACGCCATCAGCAGGACGACGACCTCCATGGCGGCGCGGGCGATGCGCAAGGTCCGGCTGCACAGCCCAAGTGGGGCTGCATCAGCTGCGACAGGAGTAGGCTGAGGTCTTCCCATGGGTGTGCCGGCGGCGGCGGCTCCTTCGGGGCGGGCCAACGCGGCCCTCGAACTTGCACGGGTGGAACGCGGAGATGGACTTCCGGTCGTCCATCTTGTTGCTGGTGAGGCAGCGGACTTTGACGCAGCGCGTATAATCGCTCTGGTTCAGGTGAGTAAAGCAGCCCGCAGCCCTGGGAGCCTTGCGGGGAAGAAGTCCCAAAACGCACAGAGCGAGTACCGTGCAGAGAGGGACGTATAGAGCGGCCGGCCGGACGGCGACTGCAGCATGGGCGGCGGCAATGCCTGGAGACGAACTTCAGCGATTCTTCCCGTCAGTCCCACCGAAAACCTCACATTCGCTGATAAATTAGTGGAGGCCGGCAAGCCAGGCGTTTGCTGGGTCGGTGCGGACTCGTGTGCGCCGAGCGCACACGACCAAGGACTCAAGCCGTGTGACTTGACCCCACGTACCACAAGATGGCGTCTTTAATGGAGGCTCCTCATGAGTTTTGGGTTTCTGTCATCCAAAAAGGCGGCCCGGCGCCAGCCTTCGGCTGCCCTGAGACTTGAGCAATTGGAAGATCGCCTGACGCCCGCTGCCATCTCCTTCTCAAACGGCGTCTTGTCTATCGCCGACCCCTCGAACAGCAACGACCATGTCCGGATTACCCCCGCCGCGAATGGCGGCGTCAGGGTGGAGTCCAATCTGGGTGACGGCGTCTTCGGCCCGGCGGTCACAGAGATCGACCTGAACCTGGGAAATGGCAACGAATGCGTCAAGATCGGCAACCTGCCCGGCGTGGTCGTCTCCATTACGGCCGGCAACGGCAACGACAACATTACAGCTGGTAATGAAGCCGTGCTCGCCGTCCTCGTTGGCAGCGGCAACAACGACATCAAAACCGGCGCCGGCCTGGTCACCGTCTCTGTGAACGGCGGCGGCGACAACCACATCCACCTCGGCGCGGGGGTGAACAATGTTTTTGTGAACGGCGACGGCAACAACAGGATCACGGCCGGCGGCGCCCACGACTTCATCCAGGTGGTTGGCAACGGCAACAACAGCATCAAGGACACCGGCGCCGACGGCACAGTCGCGGTGATCGGCAACGGCAACAACAACGTCAAAATCTCCAGCACGGACACTGCCACAGTCGATGGCAACGGCCGCAACGACATCGATATCATCCACGGCCACGACCACGGCCACGACCACGGCGATTGCGACTAAGCAGGTGCTGAGGAAGCCATCCCGTTATACTCAGGGCTTCTCACGAAGGCGACGCTCGCGGGGGCGACTCCGCGAGCTTTTTCATTGCCGCAGTTCGCCATCGACCGGACCCGCCCTGAAGCCGCATTCCCCCAACGCCAGAAGCGGCAGACCGTCCTGCCAGCAATGTCCTTTGGAGCACGTTCGTATCGCAATGGCCGACGACCGTCAGGCCATCTCCATGAACGGCGGTGAATCAGCTAAAGGCGAAAAGGGGGCACCGGCCAGCCTGGACGGCCCCTGGAGGGAAGTGAGTCGATAGCGGCAGGGCTGTTCTCGGAACTCATGACGCGGCCGCGTCCTGGTCGATGGCGCGGCCGCGTCAGGCCCGACGGCGGCTTACAGGCCGGTGATCTGGAAGTGGTGCGCCGAGATCGCCTTCCAGCCGCCGATCTTGTTGTTGGTGTTGTAGGCGACCCCAACGGTGAGGATGTAGTTGCCGCCGTTGATGGTCTGCTTGACCGACTGATTGCCGGTGATGGTCGTGAACGCCTTTGAATTCGTCTGCTGGTTGAACGTGATCGGCGCCGCGACGAGGTTGCCGTGGTTGTCAAAAACGGCCACGGCCAGATCGACGCCTCCCTGCTTGAACTGGGTGGCGAACTGCTCGGCGAACTGGATCGCTTCGCCGGCGGTGGGGACGGTGATGGAGCGGGCCAGGGCGATGGCCTCCACGGCCGTTTTCGTCTGTCCCTGGTAGCTGCCCATGTTCACGGTGAGGCTGTCGGCGCCGCCGGTCGTGGAGTCGGTGAAGGTCGGCTTGGGCGGCGTAGGCCCTCCGGATTGGAGGGTCACGGCCTGCCAGGCGCTGGTGAAGGTGAGGGCCATGGCCGGCAGGGGCAAGAGCAGCACGGCGGCGGCCAATCCGCCGAACAGGCGCCCCGATCGGCGCAACAGCGCGGACACGAAGTTCGCTGCGATCCTCATGGAAGTCGTCTCCTGAAGGGAACTCGTTCACGCCTTGCCAAAGTCAGCGGCGTGCGTGAGGCGCCGCGTTGCTCGACGCACCTTACCCGGCCTTCCGTCTCCTGTCAAAAGAAGATCGGGTGACGTCCTTATGTATCCGCCTTCATGGCTAATACCGCAGTTCAAATCCGAAGCTCACCCCCTGCGCCCAGAAGTCGGTCCCGCGGAAGGGGACCGTCGGCCGGGCGGGGCCGATCAGCGTGCCAAACGTGCCGCTGGAGGGGACGGCCGTCAGGTTGACGGTTCGGTCGATCTGGTCTCCGGCGCGGACCACGTCGCTCCAGTACAGGAAGGTGTAGCCGACGAAGAGACGCAGCAGCGGGCAGGGTTGATAGCCGGCGTTGATTCCGACCTCCGGAACGACGGCGAACCGATCCCGGACGAATCGGCCGGAGTTCGTCGCCGTGGCCAGGAAGCCGCCGGGAGTGACCTGCGGGACGCCCGTGGCCGCTGGAGCCAGCGTCGTCGCGCCGTTGACGAGGATCGACTCGTGGCTGTCGCCCATCCCGACCTTGCCCGTGAATTCGGCGTAGAACGGGCCATGGTCGAACTCCGACCGTACGCCGACCTGTCCGCCGAAAAACTGGGAGCGGGCGTTGAAGGAATCGTGCAGGACTTCCAGGTCGCCGGTCTGGAGGGCGGCGCCTTCAAAGTCGGTGACGCCGCCGGCCAGCTCGAGCGACGGCTGGGTCAGGTTGAAGGTTTCATCGAGGCTGAGGAAGCGGAAACCGGCGAGCAAGTGGGTTCGCAAGTCCCCGAACGGAAACGCCCCGCCGCCGTGGATAGTGGCGTCGCCCCAGTCGGCGTAGAAGGTCCCTTCCATGCCCCACAGGCTGGCCTGAGAGGTCAGCTGCACGCCGCCGGCGAATCGGCCGGGGAACGACGCAAAGTTGACGTTCTCCTGGCCGGTTTGCGCGTCGATGAACGGCACGCCCAGGACCGGCGCGCCTCCCGCGTCCGACGCCGCCGCAAACGTGGTCGCTCGCTTCACGAGCAACAGACCGGTGACCTCCGCGCCGCATCCCTCGCAGGGATCGAACCACGTGCCGACCGCCCAGCGGCCGCCCTCAAAGGCGTGGTAATCGACCGTCCCGGTCGGGAAGCGGACCACCGTGGTCGGATCGGTCAAAACGGCCGGGTTGTCGGCCGTGGACGGGCCGGTCGTGAGCAGCGGGGGCGGTTGAGATCCTTTCTTGATCGTCCAAAGCAGGAATTCCGAGCGGGCCCAGGCGTAGTAGGGGTAGGCCGAAGCCGCCTGCGTCGGCCGGAAAACATTGTCGGCCGGCGGCGGGCCGTCGGGACTATCGCTCACGACCGCGGCGGGGCCTCCGGCCAGGGCAGGCGGCGGGCCGGAGGGGATAGGCTGCGCGGCCGCCATGCCGGCGCCCGCCAGAAGTGCGGCGATCGCCCCGAACAGTCTGTTTCGCATGGCACCCCCGATTGGTTTCGCGCCCACCCGCACGGCTGGCCCAACGGCAAACCACGCCCAACCGATAGAATCGGCGCCTCCCACCGGTGTTCATGAGACGGAGCCGGGCTTCACCTGAATCTTCATCCTCCTTTCAACCCACTGCGGCCCCTGACGCCGGTCTCTCCATCCGTTGGTTGAGCAAAAGGGCGGAGTGCGTGGAAGCGGCAGACGGCGGCGATTTCAGCGATCCAGGAGACGCCGGTAAGCGGACAACACGGCGTCGGCGTGGGCCGTCCACGAATAGCGCCGTCCCTGCGCCAGCCGGGCGGCCCGCGCCGGCGCCGATTCCGGTCGGACGATCAACGCCGACGCAGCGGCGGTCCAGGCGGCGACTTCGCCCACCGGACAGTAGACGGCCGCCGGCCCGCCCACTTCGCGCAACACGGGCAGGTCGCTCGCCACGACAGCCGCGCCGCAGGCCAGCGCCTCGGCCAACGGCAGCCCGAAGCCTTCGGCCTCACTCGGCTGCAAGACCAGCGCGGCCGCGCGGTAAAGAGCGGCGAGCCGTTCCCGCGTCAGGCCGCGCGCCTGCAACAGCACGGGCCCGATCCCCAGGCGCTCGATCTGTTCGAGTTGAGGTTCGGTCCACCGGCCGCCAATCTGCACAAGAACAAGATCCGGTGCATCCTTAAGCATTCGGGCGAATACGGAGAGAAGCACGTCGATGCGCTTGCGGGGAATGCAGCTGCCGACGTGGAGCAGGAACGGCTTGCCTCCCGGCGCCGGAAACGGGACCGCTTCGCCCGGCCCATCGGGGCAAGCCGTGAATTCGGGAGAGACGCCGGGCGGGGCGTGGACCAGTCGGCCGGGGTCGATCAGGCCGTGGGTCTCGATCTGTTCGCGTACGCAGCAGGTGCTGTAAAAGACCAGCGCGGCCTTCTGCAGGCCGCGCAGGACGTGCCGGGCGGCGGCGCGGAACCAGCGCGGCCGCTGCTCGCGGGCCGGATCCAGCAGGCAGCGGAACGCGTCGAGGTCGTGGCAGTAGACGCCGGTTCGCTCCGCCGGCAGAACGTGGACCAGCTGGGCGTAGCTGTGATCGCACACGTGGAACAGGTCGAATTCGGCGGCCCGGTCGCCGAGCCGCCGGGGATAGTCCCACAGGCGGTTCAGCAAGCGGTCCGCGTTGAAGGCCGCCCGCTTGCGGCCCAGCCACGGGATGCGGCTAAACCGTCTCCGAAATGGCGGAACATGGCCCTCCGCCCACACGCTCCCCTCCGGCCGCGCCTGCACTTCCGCGACGAGCATCTCCGCGAACAGGTCCATGCTCGGCCAGCCTTCCTCCGGATAGTCGCGGAGGACCGCGAGCCGGACGGGCGCCGGTTCAGGCGCGAGGACCATCGAGGACTCGCTCGAAGAAGTCCAGGTAGCTTTGGGCCACCACAGGCCAGGCGTATTCGCTTCGCGCACGTTGCAACCCTCGGGCGCCCAGTTCCCGCCGGCGATCCGGACGGTCGATCAGCTCCGCGAGCGCGTCCGCCCAGGCGTCCTCGTCTCGCTCGGCGACGATGCGGCCGGCGTCGCCGACCACGTGGGGGATTTCTCCGCTGTCGCTGCCGACGAACGCCACGCCGCAGGCGAAGGCTTCAATGGTCATCCGGCCGAATTGCTCGCGCCAGTGCGGCGTCGTCTGACTCGGGGCGCACAGGACGTCCATCGCGTTCAGATACTCGGGGACGCGGTCGTGCCGGACGTCGGTGCAAATGCGGACGCGGTCGCCGTGGCGCCGCCCAGTCGTGCAAGAACGCCTCCTGCGGCCCCGCCCCGACGAACAGGGCGCGCCAGGGGACCGCGAGGCGCTCCAGCACCCGGGTCAGCAATTCCAATCCCTTCTCCGGCACGAAGCGGCCCAGGTAGCCGACGACGGGCGGCCCCGCCTCGTCCCAGCCCAGCGCCCGTTGAACGGCCCGCCCCGCCTGCGGGTCCGGCCGGAACTTGTCCGTGTCCACGCCGAGCGGGATCAGCGCCATGGGCCGCCGGCCGTAGGGCGGGCGCTGCTGGAGGGTTTCCGCCACGAGCCGGCCGCTGCAAATCCACCCGGCCGCCCGGTGCATGGCGTAGCGCTCGATCCAGTTGAACGGCGGTGGGTAGCGCTTGTCGAGGCTCTGGGCCGTGCGGTAGACCAGCGCCGCCGACCGCGGCGCCCACCAGGCGACTTGGCCTCCTACCAGGATGTACGGCTCCTCCCAGCAATGGATCAGGTCCCACGGTCCCGCGAGCAGATCGCGCAGACGCGGGCCGTATACGAACACATGAACATGCTTCGTCAGGTACGCTTTCAGCGGCACGAGGGCGCAGGGTTCGTCGGCCAGCGGTTCCAGGTGGACGGGGCGCAGGTCCTGGCGGCCGTAGAAATAGGTGGGCGCCGCCATCGTGATTTCCCAGCGCCCTTCGCCGGCGCGGGCCATCTCATGGGCCAGCCGCCGGTTGGCCGCGACCGCGTAGGAGTGAGCCAGGGACAGCAGCCGGCGCGGACGGCTCATGAAAACTCCATCCGGCCGGCGGCCAGGTCGGCGCAAACGGCCTCGGCGTCGGGGCGCCCGGGGGGGTAGGCGAGGACCTGGAACTCGCCGTCGGTCGCCGGCGCCGTCTCCGTGGTCGTCAAGGGCCGAACCGTGTAATCGAGGCCGGCCAGGGAATCCAGCACCGCCGCGTAGGTGTGGTGCAATTCGACGACCAGAACCGGGCGGGCGGCGGCGAGGAGCTTTCGGCCGCCGGCCAGCACGTCCGCCTCGGCCCCTTCGACGTCCATCTTGATGAATGCGGGAGGAGGGAGCTTGTCGCCGACCGCCAGCGAGTCGAGGCTGCGCACCGGGACGCGGAGGACGCCGGATTGTCGCGGCGCCGCCCCCGCCTGCGCCAGCCGTCCCCAGGTGGGCGATTCGGACGTCAGGAATTCCGCCTCGCCGTCCTCGCGGCCGAGCGCCGTTTGCCGGACTTCCACGCCGGAGAAACGGTTGAGCGCGGCGTTGCGCCGGATTTGCTCGGCATTGGCCGGCAGCGGCTCGAAGCAAACGACTCGCCCCTGCGGCCCGACCCGCCGGGCCGCGAGGACGGCCGTAAAGCCCACGTTGGCCCCGACGTCGTAGACCGTCATGCCCGGCCGCAGCAGGCGCGACAGGGCGTATTGCACCTCCAGGTCATGCGTGCCGAGCAGGAAGCCCACCGCGGAGTTCGCCCCGTTGAAGCGAAGGCCGCGGCCCAGGCCCTTCTGGATACGGCCCTCCCGGTTGCGGAGCATGGCCGGCAGCCAGTCGGTCATCTTCTTGATCCAGGAAAACCGGCCCCGCAGCGCCCCGGCGGTCCGTATCCAGGTCGGCGGCATACGGTCCAGCAAGTTCAGCAAAACCCCCATGTCGGCCTCCCACAAACGCCGGGAATCAACCGTTGCAGATTTCTTGATACACGTCCAGCGTCCGCCGGGCCGTTTCGCCCCACGTGTAAGCCTCAACCCGCCGTCGGCCGGCCTCGCCCAGCCGCTGCCGCAGGGCCGCATCGGACGCCAGGCGCCCGAGCGCCGCGGCCAGCGCCGCGGCGTCCCAAGGTTCGTTCACGATCAGCCCATCGACGCCGTGTTGGATCAGCTCCGCCGCCCCGGCGGCCGCGCTGCACACCACTGGCAGGCCGCTCGCCATCGCCTCGGTGGCGACCAGCCCAAAAGGGTCGTAGAACGTCGGGAACACGAACAGGTCGGCGGCGGCGTAGCAGCGTTCCACGTGCGGGGTCGCGGGCACGAGGTGGACTCGATCGGCCGCACCCGCGTCCCGGATCGCTTCCCGGTACGGCTCGACCGGGGACCGGCCCACCGCGACCAGATGCAGCTCCGGAACGCGGGCGGTCGCGCGGATCGCCGCCGGCAGTCCCTTCTGAAAATCGCCGACGTAAAGGGCCAGCAGCGTTTCCTCCGCCAGCCCCAGCTGGCCGCGCATCGCGGATCGCCAAAGCGCTTTGTTCCGCGGGTGAAACGTCTCCAGATCGACGCCGTGGTAGATCACCCGCACCCCATCCGTGCAGCCGTAATAGTGCCGCAGATCCTCCGCGATGCGCCGGGAGACGGCGATGAACCGCCGCGCCCCGCCGGCGGCGAACGTCCTGCGCTCGAACCAGCCGGCGAGGGAATGGAAGACCCTCTTCCGCCAGGCCGGCCGGCCGGTGCTCCGGGTCATGGCTTCCAGCCACGCATCCTGACACATGTGGGCCGTCACTACGTTCTGACGCAGCCCGCAAAAGCCTTGGGCGTGAATGACGTCGAAGCGGCCGCGGACCATCCAGGCGCCGGGCAGAATGAACGTCAGCAGCGTCGCCAGGACGTTCGTTCGCCAGGCGGGAACGTGATGGTACACGAGGCCGTCGGGGTCAGGCTCCTCGAACGTGTTGGCGAACACGTGGACGTCATGGTCCCGCTTGAAGCGGCTGGCGAGTTCGGCGACGTAACGGCTGTGCCCGAAGCGGCGGTTGTAATCATGCACGACATAGGCGATCCGGAGGCGGCGCGCCGGGGGTGCCGAGACTCGGGGACCATCCGGGGCGGTCTCAGCCGCGCGATCGACCGGCGAAGAAATCATGGCACGGGCCTGGGGGTTGAGGCAGGGGTCGTCACGGCAGACACGCCGCCGCACCCATTGGGATGGGCGCCGCCGCATCCCGCAGCCGTTGGATGAGGCCTTCCGGCGCGAAATGCTCCTCGTAGAAGGACCGGCCGCGCTGGCCCAGGCGCGCCGCAGCGCGGAGTCCGCCAGGAGCGCTTCGGCCGCGCGGACAAGCTCGGACGGGCGATCGACCGGCGCGAGGGCCACGGCGCCGGCGTCGCGCCACAGAGATTCGGTCAGGGCGCCGTCGGTGGCGACGACGGGAAGTCCCAGCGCGAGGCCGGCCATGAGGCTCGTTCTTCGACTGCTTGCCCCATCCGGATAGGGCTGAATCAGCAGATCGCATGCGGTCAGGTAGGCGGCCAGCTCCGCGTCGGGCAAGGCCCCCGGCGCGACGAGGCGGCCGGCGAGGGCCGGCCGGGCGGCTTGCAGCGTTCGGGCGAACGCCTCTCCATTCCGGCCGAGCAGCAGGCCGACCCGGTTCGGGGCCTCTTCCAGCAGGGGCGGAAGGACTGCGGTCAGCAGCTCCGCCACAGCTGGGCCATAGGTTCCGAAGCTGCCGATCACGACGGCGTCCGCCCCAGCCGCCAGACTTCGGCGCACGCGCGCCGTTTCCTCCGCGTCCGGTCGGGCGTCGAGGTTGCTGGGGATCGGCAGCCAGGTCATCGGCGGGCAGGGCGTTCCCAGGCTGCGGAGCAAAGGCTCCCAGCCAGGGATCGACAGAAACACCCTTTCAGCGGACCGAAGGACCAGACTGGCCATGCAGTGGTGCACGCGTCCCAACAGGTTCCGCCGCCACGGCTGGCCGGATCGGATCGGAAACGCGACCTCGTGGAACATGACCCACACGGGACAGCCCCGCCAGGTGCGGAGCCAAAGGCAGAACGGCACGTTCATCGCCTTCCAGCCGAAAGCGTGCGGCACGTACTGCACCAAGATGCGGGCGGGGCCAGGCAAGCGGCGAAGCCCGGCGTCGAGCGCGGCCAGCCCACGCGGTCCGAAGCGGCAGGGCAACCGATGCACAGTGACGCCGGGGTCGTCCGGGTCCGGGCCAGGGCAGGCCGGCGCCCAGACGTGGACCTCGTCGCCGGCCGCGGCCAACCCTCGGGCCGTCAGCCGCGTGTAGTCGCTGACGCCGCCGGGTTGCGGCGGGTATTCCCCGGTGATGATGCACCAGCGAAAAGCCACTCTACGATTCTCCCTTGTTCGCTAATCGCCTTCCGCCGCTCGGCCGCCGTGCGACCAGCATGAACCGCCCCGGCGGACAGTCCGCCGGCCCCGCGACGGCGGCCGGCGCCGGGTGGGCCTCCGTCCATGCCGCGAACTCGTAGTCCGCGGCGGGCAATTGCCGGAAGATTTCCTCGACCGAGCCGCCGGCCTGTTCCAGCCCGCAGCCGCCATGCACTTCGACGTAGCAATCGGGCCGGCGCTCCAGCGTGCGTGCGGCGCCCCGAAGGACGTGGCATTCGTACCCTTCCACGTCGATGAACAGCACGTCCGGGGGCCCGTGCCGCTCGGCGAGTTGGTCCACTGTGACCGCGGGCACGCGGACCGTGCCGATGTCGGTGGCGGCGTGCTTCACCTGGGCGTCCAGGTCCATGGCGATTTCCAGCTCGCCTGGCCGGTCGGCCACGGCGGCCGCCTCCACGTGGACTTGTGCGAAGCCGTTGAGGTCGCGGTTGACCGCGGCCAGGCGGGCGTTGTGGGGCAGCGCCTCGACCGCGACGACCTGGCCGGACGGCCCCACGTGATGGGCCAGGATCAGCGCGACGATGCCCTGGTGGGCGCCGAGATCGAACACTCGCGCGCCCGGCGTCAGGGCGCCGTGGCGCAGCAGGTCGATTTCTGGAAGCGGACCCCAGTCGTGGTCGTACCACCCCTGGGCCAGCGGGTCGGCGATGCGGACCTTCAGGCGCACGGCGGCATAGGTGTGTTCCGCCGTGTAGGGCGTGAAGCCGGCCAGCATCCTCCGCATCTTCCAGGTCCGCAGCCGGCTCCACAGCCACCGAGGGGTCGCCTGACGCAGCAGGGCTTTCAGCATGAGGGAACCTCCTCCGGCCGGGAGACGCTCGCCGCGCCCAGGATTCGCTCCAGGTCGCTCAGGTGCCGCTCCGGGCGGAATTCCCGTGCGACTTCCCAGGCCCCCATGCGGAGCCGATTCAGGTGCGCCGGGTCGGCCAGCGCCCGGACGATCGCTGCCGCCAACCCGTCCGCGGTCGGCGGATCGCCGGGGGCCAGCTCGCCCGACGCACCCGGTCGCAGCCAGTCCCGGATGCCGCCCACGTCGAACGCCGCCGCCGGCAGCCCCACGCAGCCGGCCTCGACGCCCACCAGCCCAAACGGCTCCGGCCAGACGCTCGGCACGGCTAGCAGGTCCGTGCCGCGCATCAAGTCCGTGCGGCGGGATGGTCCGACCCAGCCTGTGAATTCCGCCCGCAGGCCTGCTCGCCCGGCCGCCGCCTCCATGACCCCGCGCTCCGGCCCATCGCCCGCCACGGTGAGATGCAGCGGCCGACCCAGCGACGCCTGCGCCTGGCGCATCGCTTCCACCAGAATTCGACCCCCTTTAAGGTCCGTCAACCGCCCGACCATGAGGACGAGGCCGGGCGGAGAGCCGGCGCGGCAAGCCGGAGGCTCCGGGTCGGGCGCCACGCCGGGTGGGAAGAGCGGCAGCAGGTGCAGCCGTCGATCCGGCACGCCGAGGCGGCGGTACTCCTCGACCATGTGCCGGCTGGCAGCCGCCAGCGCCCGGTAGCGGCCCAGGAGCGCCTGTCGCCGTCGTTGCTCCCGATAAAGCGTCCAAAGGGTGCGCGGGTTCAATCCGCCGCAGCGGCGCGGGTAGTAGTGGAGCAGGCAGGCCGGACCGAAGCGGCGATCGCACGGCCGCGCGGACGGCAGGGCGTGGCGCTTGGTGCCGCTCACGCAGGCGCCGTGGTAGTTGTGGGCGAACAGCACGGCCGGGCAAGCCGCCAGGATGGCTTCTTCCAGGTCGGCCGATTCCAGGCCGTGAACGTAGGCCGCGTCCGGCCGCCAGCCGAGCGCATCGCGCACCGCCGCCGAAGGCCCCGCCGTCTCCGCGCACCAGCCCGGCAGGTTCCCCGCCGCTCCGTCGATGGCATCGCCGCCCGCCGGCGCGGATCGCTCGTACAGGACGGCCGTCTCATGGCCCCGCGCCTCCAGCAGCGGCAGCAGCGCGCGCAGATACGTCTCGACGCCGCCGACGATTCCCCGATGCGTGGTTGCGATCAGGATGCGCACGGCGTGGCGTGGGCCTCATGTACCATAGATGTCCAAGCAGCGCCGCACCACCGCCGCCCAGGTGAACTTCTCCAGGACGCGCCGCCGACCAGCCTCGCCCATGCGGCGCGATGGTTCGGGGTTGTCGCGCAGCCACAGCAGCTTCGCCCGCAGGGCCGCCGGGTCGTTGGGCGGCACGACGAAGCCGCTCACGCCGTCCTCCACCACTTCCGGCATACTGGCGACGTTCGTGCAAATCGCCGGCGCCCCGCAGGCCATACCTTCCAGCAGCGTCTGCCCCAACAGCTCCGGCACGCGCGACTCCTGACCGTACACGTCTCGGTAGACGCTCGGCAGCACGATACACATGGCCCGCCGGTAGGCGGCGACCAGCTCGGCGTCGCCGCAGTCGTGCCGGAAGCGGACGCGCTTGCCCTCCGCCAGCCCCCGCAGGCGTTCCAGGAAGTCGGCGTGGTAGGGACGGCCAATGAGTTCCAGCGGCATGTCTTCCGGCACGGCCGCAACGAGATCGTCGATCCCCTTGTGCGGCAGCAGCCGTCCCACGTACAGCACCAGGCCGTCGTGCGTGACCGCGGGTTCCGGGCTGAATTTCTCCACATCGACGCCGCCGAGGATCACGTGGGCGTGCGGGTTGGCGTCGTGCCCCGATACGGATCGGCTATAGGCGCTGATGTGCAGGTGGCCGTCGTACCACCGTTCGGTCGGCACGTAGCCCGACACATCCCAACCGCCGCCGCCCAGGTCGCTGACGAAGACGCGCCGCCCGAACAGGCGGCAGCCCAGGGCGGAAAGGCTGCTGCACAGGATGAAACGCTGGTGGCAGTGAACCACGTCGGCCCGCGCCAGGTGGGGAAAGAGGCCCAGCGCCATCGGGTTGAAGCGCTGGCCGCGCACGTACCACGGCCGGCCGATGACGTGCAGCCGCAGCCGGCCCAGCGACTCCGTGCGGTCGCGCTCCCCGAATGCGAGGAGCGCCGTCGGCGTCGCCTCCGCCATGTGCCGCGCAAGCTCCAGGGCGTAGCGTTCCGCCCCGCCGACGACGCCGCCCGGCCCGAACAGGGCCGGCACGACGTGCAGGACGCGCGGGCCGCTTGGCGCGCGTACTTCCGCGTTCGGGGTTTCGCCAGGAGCATGGTCATCGTCGGCCTGCCGATTCAAACGACGAGCGGGGGGCAGTCGGCGTTCCCTTCTTCCTCGGGCGCGGCCCTGCGGGCTGACCGGAGGCGCTTGAGGTCGGCGTCCACCATGAGGCGAACCAGGTCGGCGAAGCCCACGCCGGGACGCCAGCCCAGCTCACGCCGGGCCTTGTCCGCGTCGCCGATCAGCAGGTCCACCTCGGCCGGCCGCACCAGTGACGGGTCCTGCACGACGTACCGGCGCCAGTCGAGGCCGACGTGGCCGAACGCCTCCTCCACCAGCTCGCCGACGCTGTGGGTCTGGCCGGTGGCGATGACGTAATCATCGGGCCGGTCCCGCTGCAGCATCCGCCACATCGCCTCGACGTAGTCCCCGGCGTAGCCCCAGTCGCGGCGGGCCTCCAGGTTGCCGAGCCGCAGCTCCTTCGCCAGTCCCAGCTTGATCCGCGCCGCCCCGTCCGTGACCTTCCGCGTGACGAACTCCCGGCCGCGCCGCGGCGATTCGTGGTTGAAGAGGATGCCGGAGCAGCAGTACATGCCGTAGCTTTCGCGATAATTCACCGTGATGAAGTGGCCATAAACCTTGGCCACGCCGTAGGGGGAGCGCGGGTAGAAGGGCGTCGTCTCGCTCTGCGGCGTCTCGCGTACCTTGCCGAACATCTCGCTGCTGGAGGCCTGGTAAAAGCGGATGCCCTTGGGGTCCAGCAGGCGGATCGCCTCCAGCACGCGGGTGACGCCGATGCCGGTGAACTCGCCGGTCAGGACGGGCTGCTTCCAGCTTGTCGGGACGAAGCTCATGGCCGCGAGGTTGTAGACCTCGTGCGGCCGCACCTCCCGCAAAACCTCAATGAGCGACAGCTGATCGAGCAGGTCGGCCTGGTGGAGCCGTACGCGGTCGCCGAGGTGGGCGATGCGGTCGAACGTCTCGGTACTGGCCCGGCGGACGACGCCGTGGACCTCGTAGCCCTTTTCCAGCAGCAGCTCCGCGAGGTAGCTGCCGTCCTGCCCGGTGACGCCGGTGATGATCGCACGCTTCATGGCCGCTCCGCTGATTCGGGCTTGACGACTCCCAGCTCGAAATAAAGGAACCACGCGGGGAACATCCAGGCCCAGCGCTGCTCGTACCAGTCCGGTCGCCAGTTCGCCAGCCGATGCACGACTTTGTTCACCAGCGTCGGCCGGAAGATGACGCGGGCCGCGCGCCGCCGGAAGCACGCCCGGCTGTAGAAGGGAAACTCATTGTCCCCGGTGAAGTAGTCGAAGCTGAAGCGGCCGAAGTAGTGGCGGTGCGTCGGGTCGGTGAAGGCGTTGCTGCACGAGAAGTGCGGCACGGTCACTTTCAGGACCGCCCCCGGCCGGCCGACGCGGTGGATTTCCTCCATCACGGCGACGAGGTCGTCCAGGTGCTCCAGCACGTCGTAGGCCCACACTTCCTCGAAGCGTCCGTCCGGGAACGGCCACGGCGTGCGGTCGAGATCGTGGACCACGTCCGGGTTCGTGTCCGATACGAGGTCCACGTTGACGGCGTCCGCGTGGTACTTGCGGCCCGACCCCAGGTGGAGGATGCGGCGTGCCTCTAGGTCGGAACCGCGGTGTGCGTCGGGAGTCTGGACCGTGCATTCGAGCATGGCGGGTCAGTCCTGCGGTGCTGCACCGAGCGCTGATTCGGGCGTTGGAAGGTCTGCGGAGTCGCTATCCGGCGATCCGCTGGACTGCCGGAAGCGGTCGCGCAGCAGCCACGGCGACCGGGCGAGCGTGTCGAGGGCGGCGGCCAGAACGAGCAGGCTGCGGGGCCGAAGCCGGGACGCCTCGCGGACGAACTGCCACGCCGCGTACCGGACAAAGAATCCTGGCAGCACCGACGCCGGCGCGTGGAGCAGGTAGAGCCGGAAGAAGTTGCGGACCTTGACGTAATCCAGCCACGCTGGGGGCGAACCGGGCGGGGGGTCGAAGTGGGACACCTTCGCCCGCGGCGCCACGACAATGGTGCGGCGCTCTTTCAGCACACGGAGGCACAGCTCGTCGTCTTCGTGGTACATGAAGAAGTCGTCGCGGAAGCCGTCCCAGCGCCGCAGGTCGTCCAGACGGCCCAGCAGCAGCGCCCCCGGCAGATACGACACAGGATACGGAGCGGCGGATCGTTCGTCAGTCAGGATGCGCTTGCCGTAGCGCGCCCCCAGCGACAACTCGCCGCCGGCGCATCGGAGGCTCCCGTCGCCGCGGTTGAACATCATTGCACCGCACAAACCGATGCGAGGGTCAGCCTCCATGCAGCAGACCAGTTCGGCGAGGCAGTCGGCGTCGGCCGTGATGTCGTCCTCGATCATGAGGACGTATTGACCCGTCGCCGCCGCGACTCCGACATTCATGCCGCCGGTGAAGCCAAGGTTGGCGCCATTGCGGATCAGCTCGACGCCCGGAAAGGCCGCGGCGACTTCGGCGACTTTCTCGCTGGCCGGACTCCGGTTATCCACGACGACGATCCGAATCGCGGGGTGGGTCTGCCAGGTCAGCGCCTGCAAGCTCTCCCGCAAGTAGTGCGGCCGGTTGTAGCTGAGGACGACCGCCGTCACGCTGGGATTTGCAGGCGCTATTCGCATGGCATGTCGCACGGCTGCAGCAGTTGACGACAGACAGTGCGAGGGTCGAACCGGGGTCGCCAGGTCGCGGCAATGACGGCGGCGTCGCGCTTACCGTCGTCCCAGGCTCGCATCTCGTCGAGGACGGCCGCGCCCAGGGCTTGGGCAGAGCCGCCGCGGCCGACGGTCCCGTAGCGCCCGCCCCGGCAGAAGGCCTCGAAACTCGGCACGCGGGCGGGGCCGACCAGCGTGCAGCCCACGCACAGCGCCTCATTCGCCACGATCGGGCCGCTCTCCCAGCGGGACGACAGCAGCAGCGAACGGCCGCGCCGGAGCAGCCCGGCGACCACTTCCGGCGGCTGGGCACCGTGATACACGACCCGCGAGCGGCGGCGGCACAGGTCCCCGAACGGTCGCTCGCCGCCCGGCCCGACCAGGTCGAACGCGACCTCCGGGTCGGCGGCCAGCACCCGCCGGATGGTCGCCGCCAAGAGGGGAGCGTCCTTCTGCGGGTCGTCCCAGCGACCGACGGCGACCAGCCGCCGCTCCCTCGCGGCCGGCGCCTCGCCGTGCAAGTAGCACTCGTCCACCGGATAAGGGATGACGGCGATGCGATCCACGAGGTCGGGGCGCCGGTGGCAGCGGAAAAAGGCGGCCAGATGATCTCGCGCCGCGGGGCTGCAGATCGCGATCGCGTCCGCGAGGTCGGCGCTGTCGAGGTGCGCCGCGTCGAGGCTCGCCGAGCCGAAAAGATACCGCTCCAGCCAGAACTTGGCGGCTCGGGCGCGGGTCAACCAGCCGCGGTGCTGGAGGATGCTCCGGCGAAACGTGGCCCGGGGGTGGACCCGGGCGCCGATTTGGCCGTCGCTGTCGGCGACGGACGTCACTCGCGGGCAGGCTCGCCTCAAGGCCCCGAGCGACGTCGGCCAGCCCGAGCCAGGTGACGACGACCGCCGCATCGGGGCGGGCCGCCTCCCAGAACCGGGGGTCGCGGAGGGCAGGCTCGTTTGGGGCGATCAGCACCGGCTCCCCGTACCCCTCGGCCGCAGCGGGGAGGCACACGGTGACGGCGTCGTGCCCCAGCGCCCGAACCCCTCGGACGTACCGCTCGTACCGAACCGAAATGGAACGGAGCGGCGTGGGGGCGCACCAGACGAGGAGTACCTTCACTGCCCGCCCCCCAGGCCGCAATCCGACAAGATGCGGCGGATCCGATGGGCGTAAGTGTGTTCCCGAAGCACCCTCTCCCGCCCCGCACGCGCGATCCGCTCGCGGGCCGGCGCGTCGTCCAGGTACTTGCGCACCAGACCCACCAACTCCTCGGCGCTCCGATACACCACGATCTCTTCCCCCGTGCTGAAAAGCCGGTCAAGCCCGGGCCGCCAGTCGATCACCTGGAACCCCCCGGCGGCGGCGATGGCGAACGTCCTCAGGCTCGTTCCCGAGCGCCACTGTGTGTGGTGGACGTTCACCACCGCCGCAGCCTCGTTGTACACCCGATTGGCCTCGTCGGTTCGGATCGGCCCGCCAGCGTAGGACGCCTCGAAACCGGGGACCGTTCGCCACCCGGGGTCGCCATACACCCGCAGGCCCAGCCCGATCAGAGGCCGCAGAAGGTCCTGCCGCACCAGCCCCACGGCCAGCCGGCCGTAACTGCTACCGACAAAAGCGATCCCTGATTTCGACGCTGGCAGGGCGAGCGGTCGGTAAGCCGTCGGGTCCACGCCACAAGGCAACTCGGCCACGGGGCTCGGCGTCCAGTATCGGAGGTTGACCAGCCACGAGCCGTCCACCGCATACACCCGGTCGTAGGTGCGGAGTGCAGGCAGGACGGTTTCGTCGTCCAGGAACGGGTCGTCCATGAGCCAGGCCACACGCACCGCACCCTTGGCCGCATCCAGAATGTCTGGTCGGATCGGGTCCTGCCACGAAACCAGAGCCAACAGGAGGTGCGGGCTGAACTCCCGGATGGCCGCGGCCAGGCCAAGGTTGACGTCGTACTCCAGCCGGCGGCGGGCGACCCGGCGAAGCCGGAATGCGATCTTCGGCCCGATCACCGGCACCCGCGCCACGGCCCGCGCTCGCCGTTGGGCGCGCTCCAGCCATGGGACTTCGTTGACCGCGAATGTCCGGACCTCCATGCCAAGCTCCTGGCACGCCCGGCGGCAGTACGGGAGGATGTCCCCGAACCAGTCCGGGCCGGTGAGCAAGACACGCGTTCGGTTCATCGCGGCCCCTCCGGTTGGGGCGCGGTTGAGACCGCGCCCCAAACGCGAATGGGTGGATTGTGGGAGGCGTGACGCCGAGTCGCGGCGATCGCTTGCCCCGAGTCAGGCCGCGCGGTCACGGGCCAACCTTCCAGGTGAAGTCGGCGAGAACCGTGGCGGAAGCGGTGGCGTCCGGGGAAGCCGACTGCGGGTAGGGCAGGACGGACGACACCTCGAACTCGGCCGCAGGCTCATATAAATCGATGATCCCGGCCGGCGAGCAGACGTGCAGGCTAAGAGTGTAACGGCCCGGCTTGAGCCACAGTCCGTCGATCCGCAGACGCCCAGCGATCGGGCTGTCGCCGGACACGCACACGCCGACGAACCGAGAGTCGAGCTGTGTGATTACCGTGCCCTGCTCGTTGACGATCAACCCGCTCAGGTAGGCCGGGCCGGCGCCGGCGCGGGCCGGCGCGACCTGGAAGTCGAAGTCCTTCGGCTCCGCCGAGTCGAACACCGCCTGCGCGGCCGCTGCGGAGGTGAATCGCCATTCGCCGCTGCCGGGCCGCGCTTCCGGCGGCGTCTCCGACCCGGCGGCCGATGCGCCCGGCGCCATGTACCTCGCCACGCCGCCCGCGGCCGTCCCGTCAAATTCAACCCGTCCGCCGTGAAGGAGCAACCCCCGACTGCAAAGGGTATTGACGGCGTGCATGTTGTGACTGACGAATAGCACCGTCCGCCCCTGCCGCGACACGTCCTTCATCTTGCCGAGGCACTTCTTCTGAAAGGCGGCGTCGCCGACCGCCAAAACTTCGTCCACCACCAGAATCTCCGGCTCCAGGTGGGCCGCCACCGCGAACGCCAGCCGCATGTACATGCCGCTGGAATAGCGCTTCACGGGCGTGTCGAGGAACGCCTCCACCTCGGCGAAGGCCACGATCTCATCGAACTTGGCGCGGATCTCCGCGCGCTTCATGCCGAGGATGGCGCCGTTGAGATACACATTTTCCCGGCCCGTCAGCTCCGGGTGGAAGCCGGTGCCCACCTCCAGCAGGCTGCCGACCCGACCGCGAATTTCGACCTCGCCGGTCGTCGGCTCCGTGATCTGGGACAGGAGCTTCAGCAAGGTGCTCTTGCCGGCCCCGTTGCGGCCGATTACGCCGACCACGTCTCCGCGCTTCACTTCAAACGACACGTCACGGAGCGCCCAGATGCGGTTCGCCGGCCCGCCCCGGTCGCCGGCGGACCCCCGCCGCCGCCACCAGCGCAGGGGGGCGGTCGCCGCCTCGACGACCGTCTCCCGCAGCGTGCGGTAGCGGCGCCGCGCGCCGATCTGGTACTGCTTGCCGAGGCCCTCCACGCGCACCACCGTGTCGCCCATCGGCGCCCCCTTCACACCACGTCCGCGAAGGAACGCTCCATCCGGCGGAAGTAGAACAACCCGCCGACCAAGAGCACCATCACGCTGACCACGGAGACCCATAGCAGGGGGCCGGGCGGCTCCGCCTTGCCCAGCAGCGCCCAGCGGAAGCCCTCCACCACGCCGGCCATCGGATTCAAACCATAGAGGAGCCGGTATTTCTCTGGAATCAGGCTGCTCGGATAAACGACCGGCGTGGCGAAGAACCACAGCTGCGTCAGGAACGGCACGGTGTAGCGGAAGTCCCGGTACTGCACGTTCAGGGCCGACAACCATAGCCCGACCGCCAGGGCCGCCGCCAGGGCCAACAGGGTGAACAGCGGCAGCGTTACGATTCCCCAGCCGGGGGCGACGCTATAACCGGCCACGCCGTACCAAGCCATCATGGCGATCAGCAGGACGAAGGCGATTGCGAAATCGACGACCCCGGACAGCACCGACGACAGAGGGATTATGACCCGCGGGAAGTAAACCTTCGTTATGAGGTTCTGCTCGGCGACCACGCTGTTGCTGGCCTGCGTCAGGGCGTAGGCGAACAGCTGCCACGGAAGCAGGGCGCACAGCGTGAAGAGGGGATAAGGCACCTTCCCCGATGAGATTTTGCCCAGGCCGCCGAAGATCAGGCTGGAGAGGATCATCATGAACAGCGGCTGCAGGACCGCCCAGCCGACGCCGAGGGCCGTCTGCTTGTAGCGGACCTTCACGTCGCGCCAGGCCAGGAACCACAGGAGTTCCCGGTAGCGCCACAGCTCGGCCAGGCGGATCGGCTGCCATCCCTTCCGCGGCCGCAGCAGGGTCGCAGCTTCCGCCGGCGCCGGGTCGGCCTCCTTCGCCGCGGCCGTCGCCTCTGAAACGTCGATCGCCATACCGTCCCTCGTCAAACGCCTTGCGCGGCGGACATCGTCGGGGCCGCGGCCGCCGCCTCGTCCCTCCCTCCCCGGTTGGAGGTGAGGGAGGAGGCGGCGGCGATCCGCGGCTCCTCGCGCGGGGCGACCAGGAAGCCGATGCTGATAAATAGGAGCGCCGATTGCGGAATCGCCGTCAGCATGCCGAGCCCGATAAAGGCGGTGGCGAACGCGGCGAGCGCCCCGTACCACATGAGCCGGCGGCCCAGCAGCCAGGGGTCGCCGCGGTCGGATGGCCGCCTCCAGGCCGTCCATCCGATGAACCCGGTCCAGAGGCAAAGCCCCGGAACGCCCAGCTCCAGCAGGATCCGCGAGAACTCGTTCTCCAGGCCGATCGGGTTCTTGACCAGGTATTGCAGGAAAAAGGGGATGCTCGTTCCTCCTCCGCCCAGCCCGTTGCCGATCGGGTATTTGAGCAGCAGCTCCGTGAACGACAGGTTCACGCTGCCCTCGATGCGCTCCTTGACGTAGGTGGCGTCCTGCAGCGACGTGAACCTCTGCAGGCGTTCCTCGCCGCTGACCATATAGCCGACGCCGACGAGCAGGACCGCCAGCCCCAGAACCGGGCCGATGCGCAGCCGGCCGGAAAGGAGCAGCCCCCCGAACAACACGGCGAGCAGGATGATGTTGATCCGCGTCGCCGACATGAACACGCCTAGCACTGCGGCGGCGACGGCTGTTCCGAGCAGCGCGTGCTGCCACAAGCGGTTGCCCCGCTGAAACCATGCCCCCAGCAGCCACGGCACGGCGCCCACCATCGTCCCGGCGTAGGCGTGGGCGGTCACGAAACAGGCCGGGATGCGGTAGGCCGTGTATCCGGCGACGTCGTTGCTGCGGTAAATGATCTCGGTGACGGCGTTCCGGGGATAAAACGCCGGGACGCCGCGGAAGTATTCCGCGCCGGCGAATCCGAGCGCCGTCAGGTTCAGGAGGGCGAGCCAGAGGGCCAGCTGTCGAGCTTCCGGCCGACCAAGCCGTCCCCCGAGCACCAGGAAAGGCAAGAGGAAGGCGTTGCCCCGCAGGCCGACCAGCTGGATCAGCGGGTGCTGAAGCGGCAGGAGGGCCATGAAGCACGCCCACCCGATTAGCACCGTGGCCCAGATGCGCAGCTCGCGCCGCGGCCCGCCCGTGGCCGTGTTGGTCGTTCGGCCCAGCTGCGACAGATACAGGCCGAGTACCGCGCTGTCGAAGATGAAGTGGGCGAAGCTGTCCAGGTAGTTAGCGCGCAGGATGCCATAGAAGTAGCCGACGGCGAGCACGGCGCCCAGGCCGGCTGTCAGGGATCGACGACCCAGCAGCAAGCTTAGGGCTAAGCTGGTCAAACACAAAAGGAGTCCCATATACCGCTCTACTTCGCCTGTGCGATCGGCGACCGGCTGGCCGCGACCACGCGGACCAAGGGCCGGGCGAGGGCCGCGTCGCGGTCGATGGGGCGACCGTCCGACCCGGAGACTTCGTAACCCATCTCCTCCAGGAGGGTCCACGGGTGGAGCGGATCCTGACCGCGGTCCCGGATCAGCTGGTGGTGCAGCTCCAGGAACAGCACCGGCCGGTCGGGGCCGGACAGCAGCCGGACGCCGCCCTTCAAAACGGAGGCCTCGTACCCTTCCACGTCGATCTTTACGTGCGTCGGCCGCAGAGCGGACTCCTCGGCCAGCCGATCCAGCGTCGTCGCCGGCACCGATGTGGCGTCGCGGGCCGTGTGGTGCGGCGCGGGAGCGACGAAGTATCCGTCCGCGAGGACCCCAACAGCCACCATGTCCTGCGAACCCGTCTGGTCGCAAACGCAGGCCTGGCAGGCCCGGACCCGATCCGACGCCCCGTTCAGCGCCGCCTGAATCCGCGTCATGCGAACGGCCACTGGCGAGGCGTCCACGGCGAGCACACGGGCGGCCGGGCCGCCATAATGCACCGCCGCAAGACTGAAGAGGCCGAAGTGCGCCCCCACGTCGAACAGCACCATCCCGGCGGTGCAATGGGCCACGAAGGAATCGAACTCGGCGATTTGATCCGGATCGTCCTGCTGCGCGTGGTAGGCCTGGCCGTACGCCAAGGGGTGGCAGACCACTCGCCAGCCCGGCCGGATTTCGCGGACTTGCCGGCGCCCGACCACGTATTGCAGTTCACCCCAACCCCAACGGAGCGCCTTGCCGGGTGCGCGCACCCAGTTGCGAACGCTGCGAGGGACGGCCCGGCGGCCCCAGTCTTTCAGGAGCGCCATGTGTTTCCCCTGGTCCCGCTGCGTCCCGATTCTCTGTCCGTCAGACCCCGAGAGCGGCGGTCGCACGCCCCTCGACCGCGAGGGGACGGAGCAGCTGATGGAGACGGTGAAGAGCGGCTCTCGGATCGCACAGCGTCCGTGCTTGCCCGGGGCCGGCGCGGCCGAGGCGCGCCCGCTCGGCCGGATCGGCGATCAGTCGGCCCAGGGCGGCTTGCAGCGCGGCCGGGTCGTGCGGCGGCACGAGCACGCCGCAGCGGCCGTCCACAATCTCCAGCGCGCCGCCTAGCGCCGTGGCGACCACCGGCAGGCCCGCGTACAAAGCTTCCACAAAAGCGATCCCGAACGGTTCCGGTTCGGTGTTCGGTTGGCAGTGGACGTCGGCGGCGGCCAGCAATTCCGCCACGTCCGACCGCTGCCCGAGGAAGCGCACCCGGTCGGCGATCCCCTCCCGCGCCGCCTCCCGCCGCAGCTCCGCCAGGTACTCGTCTTCGTGCGGGCGCTGGGGGCCGCCCGCTATCCAGCAGACCCACCCCGGCGTCCCGGCGAGTCCCGCCAGCGCCTGCAGCAGCAGGGCGTGACCCTTCCAGCGCTCCAGGCGGCTGGCCTGGACGACGACCACCGCCGCTTCCGGCGTATCCAGGGCGGCGCGGACGCGGCGGCGGACGGCGGCGCGCTCGGTCGGGGCCGCCACGGAAACCGGCGCGTAGGCCGCCTCGCATCGGACGCCCGGGAACAGGTTCGGCACGGCGGCGGCCGTCCAGCAGCTGTTGGCCACGACCAGATCGGGCCGCGTCCGCCGCGCCCGGCGCTCCAGCCAGTGCCGCCCCAGCGGCGGGTCATGGGCCCAGAACACCAGCGGACGCTGGCGCGAGCGGACGACGGGTGCGAAGACGGCGTGCGGCCAGCAGCCGTGGCAGACCACGGCGTCGAACGGCTCCCGGTCCAGGAGGCCCCGCAATCGGCCCCGCGCGGCCCAGACGGTCCACGGCCGGCTCACCCGGACGGCGCCCAGCAGGTGGACGGGGATCCCGATTTCGCCCAGCGTCTCGCTCAATCGGCCGACAAAGCAGAGGGCGAAATGCGGTTCCATCTCCGGGCACAGGCCCTTTTCCCGGGCCAGCGCGACCAGCAAGGCCTCGACGCCGCCGAACAGGTTGCCGCTGGTGACGTGCAGGACGCGCATCACGCCTCCACGAATCGGCGGCGCTTGGAAGGGGCCGCCCGCGCCTCGCGGTACAGGTCCAGGCTGCGCCGGGCCATCAGACGGCAGCCGAATTCCTGGCGCGCCCGCTCCCGTCCGCCGGCGGCCAGTCGCTCGCGCAGGCCCGGGGTCGTCAGAAGACGGTTCGCCGCCCGCGCTAGCGCCGCCGGGTCGTTCAGCGGCACGGTCAGGCCGGTCTCCTCGTGGCGGCTCACCCAGCAGACGCCGCTTGCGGGAATCGCGGCATTGATCACCGGACAGCCGCTCGCCATCGCCTCGACCTGCACCAGGCCGAAGGCCTCGCTGCGTACGTTGCTGGGGAACCACAGCGCCGCCGCCGCGTGGTAGGCGCCCACGAGCTGTTCGTCGTTCAGGCGCCCGCACCAGACCAGCCGGTCGGCGACGCCGACCTCTGCAGCGAGCCGGCGCAGGGCCGTTTCCAGGGGGCCTTCGCCGACGATCATCAATTTGCCCGGGACGGCTGCGAGGGCGCGAATGGCAACGTCCAGGCCCTTGTAATAGACCAGCCGGCCCACGGCGAGCCATAGAGGCGCTCCATGCTCCCGGCGCAACGCCTGGGCGTGGGCGAGCGCCGCGCCGCTGGGGTGCAGGTACGGCGCCAGGTCGATCCCGAGGGGAAGGACCCTCAGCTTCTTCCGGTACGCCTGCAGCAGCGGCGAACCGGCGGCATATTCGGGGGACTGAGACAGGATGACGCACCGCCCGGCCGAGTACCAGATGCTCGAAGGGCCGCAGCACCATCCCGAGCCGGCGCTGCCGCACCACGTCGCTGTGGTAGGTCGCCACCAAAGGGGCGCGCGAACGAACGGCGGCCAGGGTCAGCAGCATCGTGGGGTTCGGCACGTGCAAATGGAGCAAATCGATCGACCGGCGCCGCAGTCGGCCCAGCACCGCCGGCAGGCCGAGGCAGAGATCGAAGCGGGCCAGCGACGCCCGGCGTCCGACGCGCGTCAACCGAACCGGGCCGTCCCATTCCTCCACCGTTTCCGTGCCGGCGAATCTATCCCAGGTCACGTCGGCGCCCCGATGGTCGCGGTGGTTGACGCAAATGACGCGGACCTCGGCCCCAAGCTCCGCCTGCGCCCGGGCCAACGTCCGCACGTGGGACTCCATACCGCCCGACGCGGGAGGATAGAACTTCCCGAGGTGGCAGATGCGCGGCCCGCCGTTCGTCGTCTCGTGGGGAGGGTGTTTCATGAGTGAGCCGACGACGGACTTGAACCAAAAGGTCTGTGAAGATTCGCCGGGCCGCCGGACGCGACGGTGCAATTGCTAATCCCGTTGCAACCGGCCGTCCGATAACCCCGAAGAGGAATCATTCGCCGAACCGCGCCCGTCGGCCCCATACGAGGATGGACGCTCATGAAGAACGCCCGACTCCGCCTGGTCCTGGTCCTGTGTGCATTGCAGCCGGGTTGTTCGTTCTACTGGTATGGGGCGAAGAACCTTGTGGAAGTTCCCATCGAGGCCCGGGACGAATATCTGCTGCACTGCCGTTTCAACCGGATGGCGGAAGACGCCTGGGCGCAGGTCGTCGGTGACGACCCGTCGCTCGGCGGCTCCTACCACTACGGTTGCGGGTTCCGTGAGGGGTTCGCGACCTACCTGAAAGAGAACGGCAACGGCCAGCCCCCGGCGGCCCCGCCGTGGATCTACCAGACCGCCGGCTTTGAGACCCCCCAGGGCCGGCAAGACGTCCAGGACTGGTTCGCCGGTTTCCGCCACGGCGCCAGCGTCGCGCAGCCGGCGGCTATCGGAACGCGGCCGTCATCCTGCCGCTGGCCCTTCCGCCCGCCTACTCCACCCCAGCCGCGACGCCGCCCGCGCAGCCGCCGGCCGCCGCGCCCGCAGCCTCGGAACTCCTTCCGCCCCCTCACAAGGCGCCTCCCCCGTCGGGAGACGGCAAGGACGCCGAACGGCCGAGGCCGTAGGCCGGCCGCGTGGAGGCAACGGTTGCGACCCGTCTTTCAGGGGACGATGCGATGTACAGAATATTCTCCCATCCCGTATGTCCCATGCACTGCCGGCTCGCCGGTATGGCCGCGGTTGCAGTGTGCGCGGCCCTGTCCGGTTGTGCGGCCGTCACCAACCCCGTGGCGGACGGCGTGCCCGTGGACCGCCTTCCCGCCGACTACCTGCCGCGGCCGCGCGAGGAGGAGAAGACGATCCCCTTGACCCTTCTCCGCCAGAAGGCGCCCGACGCTTACCACCTGGACGCCGGCGACGTGCTGGGCGTCTACATCGAGGGCGTGCTGGGAGACAAGACCCAGCCCCCTCCCGTGCATTACGCCGAGCTGAGCAACGCCCCGCCGGCGCTGGGCTACCCGATTCCGGTTCGCGAGGACGGGACCGTGCCTCTGCCCCTGATCGACCCCGTTCCGGTTCGGGGCCTCACCGTCGCCGCGGCCGAGAAGCGCATCATCCAGGCGTACACGGTGGACAAGAAAATCCTCCAGCCGAATCAAGCGAGGATCATCATCACCCTTGTCAAGCCGCGCGACTACCACGTGCTCGTCGTTCGCCAGGATTCGGGCGGAGTGACGCTGGGCGCGGCGGGCGCGCTTGGAAACACCAAGCGCGGCACCGGCGCGGTGGTGGACCTGCCGGCCTACGAGAACGACGTTTTGAACGCCCTGACGCGCACCGGCGGCTTGCCCGGCCTGGACGCCATGAACGAGGTCGTCATCCAGCGCGGCAGCGCGGGGGACCGGGCCGACTCCGCCCGGCTCCGGGAGTTGGGGGCCGACACCCCTTGCCCCAGCTGCGCCGGGCCGGACTCCGTCGCGGCGGCGGGCGGGCAGGTGATCCGCATCCCCCTCCGCCTGCCCCCCGAGGCACCTGTGCCCTTCCGGCCCGAAGACGTCGTCCTGCAAACCGGCGACATTCTCTTCATTGAGGCCCGCGACACCGAGGTCTACTACACCGGCGGCCTGCTCTTCCCGCGCCAGTTCATCTTGCCGCGCGATTACGACCTCCACGTGGTGGACGCCATCGCGCTGGCGGGCGGCCCGCTGGTCAACGGCCTCATCACGCAGAACAACCTGTCCGGCGCCATCACCGCCAGCGGCCTCGGTTCGCCGTCGCCCAGTCTGCTGACCGTGTTGCGGAAGACCAAGTGCAACGGCCAGGTGGCGATCCGCGTCGATCTCAACCGCGCCCTGCGCGACCCCCACGAGAACATCCTCGTCCAGCCGGGCGACGTGCTGGTGCTGCAGGAGACGCCGGGCGAGGCCATCACCCGCTATGTCACCACCGTGCTGCGGTTCAACTTCCTCGGCACGCTGATCAACCAGCCCGACTTCAATGCTACCAGTTCCGGCAACCTGCCATGAGGCCAGGCCGCCCGTGCTACCACAGCCGGGGAAGCCAGCCCACCTTCCTCGGCGTGAAATCGGGCACGCGGAGCGGCAGGCCTTGCAGCACCGCCATGCCGTGCGTGCTGCACACGCGGTCGGCCGCGGCGCCGCCGGCCCAGCGGCGGATGCACTCGTAGGCGGCGGCCATGCGCGGCGGCCGCCGCCGCGGCGAGTGGCCGTCCGAGCCGAGCAGGTGGACGAGGCCGCGCCGGAACCAGTCCCGCAGCGCCCTTTCCTGCCTGCGCCGGCTGGGTCCGTGACGCTGCCCGAAGACGTCTGTACCAGGCAGCCGGCCCGGACCATCTCCTCGATCCGCGCCGAGTCATCAAGGGACTCCGCGTTCCGCTCCGGATGGGCCAGGATCGGTCGCACGCCGGCCCGGAGAAGCCGCTCCACCGTCGGGCGCAGGTCCACGAATACCCCATGCGGCATCTCCAGCAGCATGTATTGCCCTCGGTTCGCCACGCTGAGCAGCTCGCCCGCGTTCCATGCGTCCGGGGTTTCCGGATCGGCCATTACTTCCGCGCACGGGAGCACGGTCAGCGGTACGCCCGCTTCGCGCAGATCCTGGCCGAGCAGACGGGCGGACTCGCGGATGCGGTCGGGGGTGACGTCGGGCCAGCGCTCGTTCTGGTGAGCGGTCGCCGCCGCCATCTGCACACCCTCCGCGTGGGCCATACGGCACATGGCCACCGCGTCCTCGCGGCTGCGCGGCCCGTCGTCCAGGCCGGCAAGCAGGTGGACGTGCATATCGACCAGGGGGATCACGCGGCGCTTCTCCCAGGGAGATGGCGAGCCGGCTCGCCAAGTCGCCTTCAGGCCCACCAACCCAGAACCCATGCCAGCAACGGCAACCGCCAGACGCCCTGGCGGCTGCGGCGCCGCCGGTTGGACTCGGCCGGCGCTGCCGTCTCGGAAGGCTTCGGCACGGCGGCGTCCGACGGCTTGCCCTCGCCGGACGAGTCGTCGTAATAGCCGCCCGCCGGCTGCTCCTCGGGGCCGGTGTAATCGTCCGGTCCATAGGTATGGTCGTAGCCGGCCCCGCCGTACTGAGACCCGGCCTTGCCGGCGGTGACTCCGTTGACCACGACGCCCAGCACCTTCACGCCGAGCGTGGACAGGATCTCCCGGGCGCGCTCCGCCTTCGGCCGACTTTTCTTGGAGATGCGCAGGGCCAGCACGACGCCGTCCACGCGCGGGCGACCACGCAGGGGTCCGTCACGGCCAGCAGCGGGGGAGTGTCCACCAGGACGAAGTCGTACTGGCCGCGCAGTTCATCGAGCAAATCCTGGAAGCGCGGCGAGGTGAGCAGCTCGGCGGGGTTGGGCGGCAGCGGCCCGCACGGCAGCACGTTCAGACCCGGAACGGTCGTTTGCTGAACGGCGTCAGCCAGCGAAGTCTGCCCGGCGATCACCGACGCCAAGCCGCCGTCAGCCGCCGCCAGCCCCAGCATTTTGTGGAGGCGCGGCCGGCGCAGGTCGGCGTCCACCAGAATGATCCTCTTGCCCGACTGCGCGATGGAGACGGCGAGGTTGGCGATGAGGGTGCTTTTGCCGTCGCCCATGTCGGGGCTTGTCACCTGAATGAGGTTGCAGCCGCCGCCTTGGGTGCCGAAATACAGGGCGGTGCGTACCGCCCGGTAGGCCTCTGCGTCCACCGATTTGGGTCGGTAGTGCGTGCAGAGGAACGGGTCCAGGGCGAGCGCCCCCGACTCCACGGCCGCCTGCGCCGCCGCGTCCGGGGCCAGCTGAGGGATGTGGCCGATCACCGTCATGCCGAGGCGGCGGCGGATCTCGTCGGCCGTGCGGAATCCCTTGTCGGACAGCTCGGCCACGTAACCCAGACCTGCCCCAGCGAGGGCGCCGAGCAGCAGTCCGCTGAACAGGATGTACAACATGTTCGGGGCCGTCCGGCCGCCGGCGGCCGGACGCGACAGCGCCCGCGCGTCGAAACCGCCGGCCTCCCGCCCCATGTTGATCTCCTCCAGGCGCTTGATGATGGCCGCGCAAACCTCCCGCGTCCGCTTGATGTCGTCCTGATAATTCTCGTCCTGGCTCTCAAACGTGTTTAATTCGCGGGCCGCATTCTGCTCCGCGCCGAGCAGGTCGGTCAGGGATTGGAGCTGCGTCTGCGTCCGCGCGAAGTCGGCCGTCAGTTTCTGGATGCTCACGTCCACCGGGTCCACGGCAGTGTCGCCGTCGAGTCCCAGCACCGTCGGGCCGCCGCCGTTCTGGTGGTTGAGGAAGTCGCGGAGCAGCTCGATGCGTTTGTGGACCGAGCGCACCTGTGGATGGTCCTCGCCGTAGTCTTCGAGCAGCTGCTGCTCCTGGAGCTGCAGCGCCACCAGCTGGTCCTCCAGCGTGTGCGGCCCGTCCGCCGGTTTGGCGGCCGGCGCCTTGCCTTCCTCGTCCGTCTCCGGCGCCGCGGCCAGGGCCAGGATCTCGCCGCGAGGCCGCTTCTTGTCGATCGCTTCCTGGATCGTCTTGAGGCGCTGCTCCAGCTCGGCGCGGCGCATCATCAGCACCGATCGGCGCGCCTCGATGCCGGCCACGCGCTCCTGCTGCACGTTGATGCCGTCCTTGCCCTTCCAGATGAGCGGGCTTTTCTGGCGGAACTCGTAGTACGCCTTCTCCTTGGCCGCCAGTTCGTTCTGCAGGACGTCGCGGCCGCGGGTAATCAGATCGACCGTGTTGTCGCTGACGTTGCGGTACGTCTCGTCCAGGAATTCCTTGTAGCTGTCGATGATCGCGCTGAGGACGGCGGGGCAGTCCTCGGCCGCCGAACAACTGTAGCTGAGGTTGATGACGTTATTGGGGGCGCCGCCCGAGGCGTCCTTCTCGCGTTCCGCGCCGAGACCGGCCCGGATGGCGCCGGCCGGGTCGCCCTTGCCCTGGAGCGACGGCAAATTCCCCAGGTTGTGCTTCTTGACGGCGCGCTCCACGATCAGCTGGCTCTTGATGAGCAAAATGTGGGTGGTCAGGTAATCCTCCATGTAGGTGGCGCGCGGGTCGCCGCCCTCCAGCGGCACGGCCCCTCCGCTCTTCTTGACCACCAGCACCTGGGCCGTGGACAGGTAGACCGGCGTGGACTGCGCATAGACGAGGCCAGCGATGACCAGCCCCACGGCCGTCCCGGTCAGGACCAGCGCCTTGCGCCGCCAGAAAACCAGCAAAAGATTGCGCGACGTTGCGGCCGCCGCCTCGGCCGCGCCGCCCCCTGACCCGTCCAGGTGCTGCGCCACGTCTTGCTCCTTTTAGTATCCTTTATAGGATGGCCGCCGGCGTCTTCCCGTTCGCCTCGGTTGTCTCGGCGGTAAAGTCGCCTTCACACTCTCCGCACGACGGACACCACCGCGGCGCACGGCCGCTCACGTCTCGGCGGCGGCGGGCGCCAGCCGCGACTTCTTGGCCTCCTGCTGGGCGGAGTGGCCGCGCGAACCGTCCATGCCGGGAGGGCCTCCGCCGCGCGCTCCACGGCGTCCGTCAGGGCCGCGATTTTCACCCACACCGGCTCCCGATCCGGGCTGCCGACGATCTCCAGCCGCCCCACGGGGAGGCCGCGCGCGGTCAGCGGAATCTCGGCCCGCCACAGGCTGGGCGCCTCGCCGTCGTCGTGCCCGTGGTCCCAGCGCGCGTGGTAGGCCTCGTGCAGCGACGGGGCGTTCACGTCCAGCCGCACCTGCCGCAGGTTCAGCGCCGCGGCGTGCGCCGTCACCGCGTTCCACAGCTCTTTCCAGTCAGCCGACCCTTGCAGCCGCACTTCGATCTCCCGGGCGCTGCTGGCCCCCTTCACGAACCAAGACCCGCCCATCGACTTCAGCCTTTCCTTGACGAGCATCATCTCTGCGAAGCCGAAAAGGCGCGTCACGATAAGGATGCCGACGACGGCCGCGCCGGTGAGGACCGCGATCCACTCGTTGTTGAACGCCTGGCTGGCGAGCGCGCCGCGCCGGTCAAGACGCAGAAGCCGAGGACCAGGAGAAGAACCCGCCAAGTCGAAAGCCCGCGGCGGAGCAAACAGTGATGCAGATGGCCGCGATCCGTGGTGTAAATGGAGCGGCCGGTCAGCTTGCGGCGGAGGATCGCGGCCGTCGTGTCCAAGATGGGGAGCGTCAGCAGCACGACCGGCGTCGCCAGGGCGATGGTGGCGGGCGCCTTGAGCGAGCCTTCGACAGCCAGCGTCCCCACGGCCAGCCCGACGAGCATGCTGCCGCAGTCGCCCATGAAAATGGACGCGGGCGGGAGGTTGTAACGCAGGAACCCCAGCAGCGCCCCCGCCAGGGCCAGCGCGCAACCGGCGATTGCCCAGTGACCCGCCAGGAGCGCCATCCCCGCCAGCGCCAGGCAGACGACCGCCCCGACACTGCCCAGCAACCCGTCCATCCCGTCCAGCAGATTCAGCGAGTTGATCGCCCCGAGCAGGAGGAAGGCCGTGAAGGGCAGCGACAGAAGGCCCAGGTCGATCTGGCACCCGAACAGGTGGACGTCTCGCACCACGACGCCGGAGCCGATGACGATCGCGACGGCGGCGACCTGACCGAGCAACTTGTAGCGGCCGCGAAGCTTCCCGCAGTCGTCGGCGACGCCGACCCCGCAGATCAGGAGCGCCGCCAGGGACAGCCCCAGGACCATGGCCCACCGGCCGGCCAACTCGTCCCGCACCGGGCCGGCGACCGCCAGCGCCGCGGCGACCGCGACGGCCGAGGAAGCCAGGATGGCGAGTCCGCCGCCGAGCGGCACCGAGCGGCCGTGGACCTTGCGCCGGCCGTCGGGATTGTCCACCAGCCCGTAGCGCGACGCCAGGAGTCGGACGAGGGGCACCAGAAGCAGGCATGAGGCGAAACTGGCCGGCAACACCAGCAGCAAACCGAGCATCGCACACATCCTCTCTGCAACGGGATTCAGGGTGCATCCAGGGCCGGAGACGCCCCGCGGGACGTCTCCGGGAGAGAGGGAACCGAACCGGACGAATCGGTGCGGCCGCCGGCCGACCCGTCGTTGCGTGGGGAGCGTTTCTGCCGTGGGCGGAGGTCCGTTCGGCGCGGACTTCGTCCCCGTGGGTTGCGCGGGCGTCGCAACCGCAAGGCGCGGGGTGGGCGCGGACTTCCTCCCCGGGGGTTGCGCGGGCGCCCAGACGACGGTTCTAAAACGGACCCGCCTTGGTCGGTTAAGGCGAGGCGGGCGGCGTCCAGCGCCCGCCGAGGCCGGGCCGTCAGCGCCGGGCCAAGTCGTCCACCGGCTCGAGGAGGCAATCCTCCAGGAGGACCGAGGCTCCTTGCTGGATGAAATCGATCTGGACCACGAACCGCCGCCCCGAGAGCACGTTCAGCACCTTGCCGCGAAGGCCGGCCAGAGGCCCGGTGCGGATCACGACTGGCGTCCCCGGAGTCAGACCCTTCTCGTGGAGGACCGGAAGACCGCAGCTGACCAGCCGGTGCAGGCGCTCCAGGTCTCGCCACAGACGCGCCTGGTCGGGCACGTC
Source organism: uncultured Planctomycetaceae bacterium (assembly GCA_963823075.1). Lineage (GTDB taxonomy): Bacteria > Planctomycetota > Planctomycetia > Gemmatales > Gemmataceae > UBA4732. The sequence goes on along the minus strand of CAWGKE010000002.1, from coordinate 129,193 downwards.
CAGCGACCGGGCGACGCGGCGTGTGGCCAGGGCGGTCATGCGCTCCTCGTTGTCCGCGAGCAGAAACAGGTAGCCTGGGAACAGCGGGAGAGACGATTCCATCACGCGGTTTCGTACCAGCGTGCGGCGGCGAACCAGCGGCAGGTAGAACGGCGCCCCGCAATCGTGCAGATCCCGCGCCAGGCTCTTTTCCTGGCGGGGCCGGGTGTGCAGCACCCACCACATCCGTCCCTCGGCTTCCGAAGGCCGTTCCTCGGCGAACAGAACCTCGGGGAAGAGCGCAGGCTCGGCGGGTAGGATTGGCATCGGTGGCAAGCGTCCCGGTGGGCGGGTGGTGCGAATCATCGTTGGGCCGGTGCGGCGCGCAGCACGAACGCGGGGCGAGCGGCTCCAGGCTAAGTTCCCGGCTCAGGCCTTCTCGGGTCGGCCGCAGGTGTGGGGAAGCAAACCCGCGTCTTGGCTGTGCTTACTGTTTTACCCGCAAATGTGTGATTCAGAGCAGGATGAATATGAAGAATCATTGAAACCTCCCTCCGCCGGCCGGACGACGAGTTGGCGCCGCGAGCCGCGGCGCCAACTACAAGCGTCTTTGTGGACATAGCTGGATCTTTATAGGGCATCGACCGTGCGGCGCACCGAGCCAATGCGTTCCAACGGCGTGGACAGGCAGAGGCGTGACCGCACCCGAACGCATTCACCGGGCGCCGGGCGCTGACGGCGGTTCGTCGGGCCGCCACCGCTTCCTCAGCGTCCGCAGGCCGTGGAGGAAGAGCGCCTCGGCCGCGGCCCGCCCGGACGCGCCGAAGGGCGAGTAGCTTTCCACGAACAGCTGCAGCTGGTAGACGGGTCCGGAGGGGTCGGCGGCAGCCCGCCCCGGGTCGCCTTGAAGACGGCGCAACCACCGTCGCAGGGCCGCCTCCTGGCGGTAAAGGGAGAGGGAGGAGGCGCCGAGCCGCGGCTCCAGCGCGGCGCCCGCCTGGTCGAACTGACAGAACAGCAGGTAGCCGGAGCGGTAGCCGGGCTTGGTCAGCTTGACGGCGACGAACCCGTCCGGCGCCGCGCCGTCGGACTTGCGGACGGCCTGGTCGTCCATCGTCCACCCTTGCCCTGTGTAGCAGCGCGTGAGGTCGTGCCAGCCGGGGAAGGTGTAGTCGAGCGAGAGGGCGGCCGTCGTCGGCCCGGCCTGGTAGGTCCAGGTCCGCGAGTTCTCGCCGAAGGCGCTTCCGGGGTTCCGGGTCGTCGGAGCGTAGTCCAGGCGCTGCCAGCCCTCGAACCGATCGGGCAGCGAATCGGCGCCCAGCGGCTCGACGGCGGCGGCCACCGGCCCCCCGGCAGTCGGCCCTTCCGCCACGGCCGTGCCGTAAAGACCAAAGTGAGCTATCAAAAGGGACAGATAGGCGGCGGCGCCCACCCAGCCCACGGGAAACACCGTCGGCGGACGGGCGGACCCGGCGGCCGGCGCCCCCCGTTGGGGCGCGGTCTCAACCGCGCCCCAACGGGGGGCGCCGGCTTCGGCCGAGCCGACGGGGCCGTCAGGAAGAGCAGCAGCCGGTCGGTGCTCCAGACGAGGCCCAGCACGGCGACAAAGAGGCCGGCCCCAAGCGTCTCATGGCGCCATCCTTCGGACAGGTCGATCCCCCAACGGGCGGCGAGGAAGGCGATGGCGGCCACCCGGACGACGTTGGCTGCCAGCACCCAGCCCACGGCGGCCGCCAGCAGCAGAACCGCACGTACAGGCGGCCGGCGCACGAAGAACACGTAAAACAGGGTGCAGGCCAGCGTGGAGAACAGGGAATTCACGCCGCTGCACGCCTCCTCGACGAGCAACCGCCGGCCGCCGACCTCCACCACGTTGCCGGCCATGACGTGGTAAACGCCGACCACGTCGAGCGCCGCGGAGGCCCAGCGCGCGGTCAGCGATTGCAGCCACAGGATCAACTGCCGGTCGAGTTCAAACGGCGGCGGCACGGCCAGCCAGAGCAGCAGCCAGGCGGGCAGCGCCGCCCGAAAGAGCCGCGCTCCGCCCAGAGCGTACAGCAGTGCCGCCAGCGCCGCGAGGGCGGCCGTCGTACCCAGCCAGGAAGAGTAGAGCAACTCCGCGGCCGCGAGCAGAATCCAGGCCGCGCCCAGCAGCGGCCAGGCTCGCGGCGCCGGGGCCGGGGTGAGGGGGCCGAGGTCGCGCAACCGGAGGAACGCCAGCACGGCGGCGCCCAACAGCACCAGCGGGAAGAACTGATAGTGGGGCCGCATCCAAATCTGTTGCGCGTGCAGGATGAGCAGCGGAAGATGGGCAGCAAGGGCGGCCGCGACAGCGGCCAGGACCGCCCACGGCAGAACCCGGCGGGCAGGCGGGAAGGCGGGGGCGACCGTCGGCGGTTCGAGGTAGGTCGTGGACATCGCGGTTCCTGCAACGGCGAGGGAGGGCGACTTTACGGCGCGGGTCCGTTTTGCCGCCCGGGCGCTTCTCGGCCAGGCGGCGGTGCTCGGCTGCCATGTCGGGCGATCCCAAATGTTCGTAGACCTCGGCCAGGGCCTTATGCAGATCCACATCATCCGTCTTGGCGGGCAAAGCGACCTCGAGGTCGGCCAGGGCGTCCTTCCATCGACCCATCTTCATGAGAATCCGCCCGCGGGTGTCGCGGAAGGACGGGTCCGCGGGGGATTTGTCCACGGCGACGTTGCTGAAATCCAGCGCCCGCGGCAGGTCCGCCGGTTCGGATTCCGCGAGCATCCAGGCCAGGTTGTTGGCGATGGCCGGCGTCTGGGGCGCCAGCTCGTTGGCCCGCTCCAGATGCATACGCGCCTCGTCGGCCTGGCCGCGCTCCCAGGCGTCGAGGCCGAGCGCGAAATGAACGCCGGCGGGCGCCTTGCCGGCGGCGAGCAGCCCGCGCAGGGCCGTCCGCGCCCGATCCGCGTGGGCGCCCTCGAACGCAGCCGCACCGCCGGCGCCGACGCCCACCTGCAAGGCCTTCCGCGCCTGCTCCGCCTCCGGGCCGACCTTGAGGGCGCCCAGCAGCCGGTTGAGCAACCCCACGTTCGCGGGATCGTAGCGGAGGCCCATCTCCACGAGCGCCAGCTCGAGCGCCGGGATCGGCCTTTGGATCGCGGCCGACCGTGTCGGACCAAATCAAATAGACGCTACCGAGGGCGACCCGGTACAGCGGCTCGTCAGCGACGCTCAACCCCTCCTGGAGGATGGCGACCGCCCCCGGAAAGTCTTCGAGGAAGGCCGTGGCGTCGGCCCAGCCCAGTCGGGCGCGGCGGTCGTCGAGGTCGGCCTTGGTGCGGGCGCGGAAGAAGCTGACGGCCAGTTGGGCCTCGCCGCGGGCGCGGTCCTTGTCGCCGCGGAGGGCGTACAGCTGCGCCAGTCGGATGCGCAGCTGGGGCCGGGTCTGCACCGCCTTGGTCAGGTGCAGCTCCGCGTCGTCGTAGTGCCCGGCCGCCAGGTAGACTTCGCCGAGCAGCGCGTGGGCCGTGTCGGGGTCGTCGAGTTCTCCGTCCAGTGCGCGGAGAAGGTGCGATTCCGCCGCCTCACGCGCCCCGGGGGCGGCCGTCGGGACGGCAAGGATGCGCCGCGCCTGCCACAAGTGGGCTGGGGCGTACCCCGGCTTGTCGGGAGGGGCCAGGCCGTTCATGATGACGTCGGCCCGCCCGATTTGGCCGAGGCCTTCGGCGCTGGCCGCCAATCCATAGAGCACGTCGGGCCGATCCGTACCGAGATAGGCGAGCCGGTCGTAGCAGGTCATCGCCCCGGCGTAGTCCTTGGCCTTGAGGGCGGCCTTGGCCTGTTCCAGGTAGCGCGCTTCCAGCTCCTGCGCCGGCGTCAGCAGGGCGGCCGCCGCCGCGACGACGACCGCGGACCCGGCCAGCAGAGCGGGCAGGGCTTGAAGGAACCAGAGCCACCGACGGCCGCGACCCCAGACGCCCGCGATCCGCCAGAGACGACCGACCAGCCGAACGATGAACATGCCATCCTCGGGGCGCTGCAGCGGTTTCCGCGATCCTCAAATTGGCCGCGGGTTATTGTAAGCATCCAAACGTCAATAGAGAGTGCGTTTGATGAATGTTTGATGATGGTCAACGGCCGGATCTCATCGCGACAGATCAAAATCGTATTCCTTTTGTCCGGCCGTCACGTTTGCGGACAACGGGCTTTCGGCCAGGTTGCCGTACTTCGGTGGAACTTCGGGCCGGCCGAGCGAGGCCTTGTACTGGGCCAGTTCTGTCTGGGCGTTCTCGCTTTGGAGTCGAACCGGGATATCCGCCTCCATCACGATCACGCAGTTCTCGCAGGCGCAGGCTCCGGGCTGGCCCTTGCAGACCAACGTGAATCGGCCCGACTCGTCCGTCACGCCGGAGGCGATGTACTCCTGACCGTAATCGATTTGCGGGATGAACCGCACCACCGCCTTGTTCAGCGGCCGGCCGTCCAGACGGACGACTCCCTCCGCCGCCACGATCGGCGGGGGAGGCACTTTGCCGCATCCCATCGCCAGGGCGACCAGCACCAAGCAGCAACCGGCGGCCCGCGCGTTCCGGACCATGTTCCCCTCCTGTTCCTGGCCATTCGGCTTGCGACTCACGGCAGACTCACCGGATTCCCGTCGTTGGGTACGGAAAGCCGCTGGTAGGTGACGATGCTGGAGAGGTTTCCTGAACTGACGAAATGGACCGAGCCGTCGCACAGGAGGAAGTTGGCCCCGCCAAAGTGCCCGCTTCCGAAATTGCATTTTCGGGCGTCCACGCCGATGACGGAGGCCTTGGAGTTCATCAGCGAACTCGTGTCGCCCAGGCTGTCTCCGCCCGAGTTGTAGTTGGTCCACGCCCATCCGCGCCAATCCGCCAAATCCACGTCCTGCACGGCCGGATCTTTGCTGTAGCGCTCGCCGGCCAGGAAGGTGTTCGAGGTCCCGTCGGTGACATCCTTCAGCTGCACGCTGCTGTTGTAGTACAGGACGCCGTTGAGGCTGGCGTTCGCCACGGGCCAGGCCTTCGTGCCGGCGTTGCCGAAGTAGCTGTTGACGCCGAAGGAATAGGCGCCGTACTGGATCGTTTGTTTCGGCACGTAATCGGAGGGGCAAATATACGTTTTGACGGCCATAGCCCCTGGGGTGGTCGGCCCTTGCGTGTAAAAGTACTCGCGCTCGGTGAAGTTGTTGCTTAGGCTTCTGCATTGCCCGTAGAGGTTTTGCTGTTCCACATACGGCAGGATCATAGTGAGCCAGGACCCGAAGCTGTTCAGGAGGGGCGGTTGCGCGCACCGGGGGCAGGAGGACTGCTGGATCGCCCCGCTCCCGGTTCCGATCGGGGCCATGATCCCCGAAGGGAATCGCTGGTAATCGTCGTGGAAACTGTGCAGCGCCAGGCCGATCTGCTTGAGGTTGTTCTGGCACTGGATGCGGGCGGCGGCGTCGCGGACCTTCTGCACGGCCGGCAGCAGCAGGCCGATCAGGATGGCGATGATGGCGATCACCACCAACAGCTCGATTAGCGTGAAGCCGCGCCGACGCGGACCAAGAGGAGGCCTTGCACACATGAAACGTACCTCATCCCGCGGGTTATGACAAGAAACGATTCCTTGCAAATCAAAAAGCGAATCGTATCTCACGCATTTGTGGTTTCCGCGGCGACCGTATGAAAGCGGCGTGGAGATACGGTTAAGTCGAGACCCTTGGTTGGGTTTCGGCCGCCCACCGGCTCACTTTCCGGGATACGGGGCGGAATATATCAAATTCACATCAAACCTTCGCCGGACGATACGATCGGGTTCATAAAACGCAATTTGCATCCCAAATCCCGTTGGGACGAACACGATGGCGACGTCCGTTCTGGTGGAGGCGCAGCGATTCATGTCGATCACACAGTCCAGTCCGCGGCGGTGCGGCCGCCATCTGCTCCTGCCGCTCCTGGCCGTCTCTCTGGCAACGTCCGCCTGCGGTGGCGGGGGCGAGAGGCTGTACCCGGTGCATGGCCAGGTCTTCTATGAAGGCAAGCCGGCCGACGGCGCCATCGTCTTTTTCCACCCGCAGAGCGATCCGGCCGTACAGGCCGATCCGGAGGGCGTTCACCCTTCAACGGTCGTCCTGCCAAGCGGCAAGGTCGGGCCGGACGGATCGTTCGAGCTGACGACCTATAACCGCGGCAAGGGAGCGCCCGCCGGCCGCTACGTCGTGACGGTTTCGTGGATCCGTTCCACGGGGCCGGCGGACGACGACGAGCAATATCTGCTGCCGGCGCGCTACCTCGACCCTGCCACCTCGGCGTTGCCTGTGGAGATCAAGGATGACGACAACAAGCTGCCTCCCTTCCAGCTCACAAGGTGAATAGGGGGCTGGTGGTTGGAGCAGACAGGCGCCGTTCTCCTTTCCACCCACCGCCCGCCATCCACTCACCACCCTTGCTTTCAGTAGGATGAGCCGTCGATCACCTCGCCGCCGGCCCGCGTCGTCAGCGCCGCCAGGACGCACAGGTTCATGTTGGAATTGAGGAAATGGACCGAGCCGTCGGCGAACACCACGTTCGCTCCGTTGATGTGGAACGAGTACACCTCGCTGTTGTTCGAGCAATTCATCGTGCATGGTCCCGGAATGCTGCCGTCCGGGTTGGACCCGTCGATGCTGAATGCGCCGTTGGGGTCGGCCCACCCGCCTTCCTTGCCGACAGGATCGAAGACCTGATGCGCCTGGTTGTAGAACATGGGCCGGCCGGCGTCCTCGGCCACCAGGATGGTGCTCGAAGTGCCGTCCGTGATGGCGACGAGCGGGGTGATCTGGTCCCGCATCATGCCGCCGACGATCCGGGGATCGTCCACGTTCGTAAGGCGGGGCACGCCGAAGCAGTTGATGCAGACGAAGATCTTGATGGCGTTGACGGCGTGGTAGTCGCCGGCGGACGGCTGGGCGGTGATGGTGGTGTCCGCGCGCGGCTGCTTGGGTGTGCTGGGGCAGTTGAACATCTTCTGGTACGTCCGGATCGCCGCGTAGTTGACCGGATCGTTCCAGTTCGCTTTGTAGTTGTAGAGGTTGAAGGCGGCCGTCTGTTCGATGTACGGGAGCAAGGCAGCTGACCAGGAGTGCTGGTAGGGATAGTACGGGGCGCTGGCGACGGTCCCGGTGGTCCGGCTGGGCGGCAGCCCCCCCATGGCCGTTTCATAATTGCGCATCCCCAGCCCGATCTGCTTGAGATTGTTTGCGCACGCGATCCGTGCAGCGGCTTCACGGACCTTTTGGACGGCGGGCAGCAGCAGGCCGATCAGGATGGCGATGATGGCGATCACCACCAACAGCTCGATCAGCGTGAAGGCGCGCCGGCATCGGCGTCGGCGGGACATAGCAGGTTCCTCGGAAGCCACGTTAATCACCGGAATGGGACTCGGGCGAACACCAGGGAGTCGCCGGCAGGGCCGCTTGCTCGCGCGGCGGCCCGCCGGGCGCGGTCAATTGTGCAAGGGCACGTCGATGGTCTGCGGCGGCCCGGCCTTCACCTCGACGACGAGGGGCGTGTCCGCGGCCTGTGTGTAGGGGATCGGGATGGGCGGGCCGGGCGGCGGGGGCGGCGGCTTGTTCGGGTCCCGCTCCGGCAGCGGCCAGTTGACGACCACGCGGTTCTTGCCCACCAACGCCCCAGGCGCGCCTGTCTCGGCGGTCAGTTTGTAGACGCCCGCGGCGTCGGTCGTGCCAGTGGCGTACGGCGGCTGCTCGCGGCCTTCGGCCTCCGGGTAGAACCAGATGCGGACCCCCGCCAGCGGCCGGCCGTCCAACGTGACCTTCCCTGCGACCTGCGCGAAATCGTGCGGCTGGCCGCAGCCGACGGCCGTCAGCACGGCGGCCGCCCCCAGCAGCCTGGCGGCCGCTCTGACCCAGCCCCGCGTCGGGGCGTGGTCTCGGACCACGCCCCGACGCGGGGCGCTAGTACTGGCTCGCATCGATCACCTGCCCATCGTTTCGCGCCGACAGCCGCTGGAAGGTCACGATGCTTATGCTCCTTTGCAGAGACTTGACCGAGCCGTCCGCGAAGGCGAAATTCGAGATCTGCCCGGCCGAGTGCTGGCTGCCGAACTGGTTGAGGTCATGGCTCCTTATCCCCTCCATCGGCTCGGAGGAGTTCATGGTGTTGTCCTCCTGGGCGTAGTAGTTGGCCCACGCCCAGCCGCCGAGCGCCTCGGAGCTGCTGGTGGCCGGCAGGTTCAGCCGCGACCGCTCCCCGAACATCAGGGTGTCGCTGGTCCCGTCCGTGATGTCCGCAATGCTGATGGAACTGTTCATGAAGAAGATGCCGTTCTTGAGGCTCTGTTGGCCGGTGGTCGTGGTGGCCGACGTGCCGGAGCAGCCGCCGTAGCTGCTCAGGCCGAAGTAGTAGATGCCGTATTGCCCCACCGGCGGGTTTTTCATCGCGCCGTCGGACGGGCAGATCAGGATCTTGACCACGTGCGCCCCAACCGAGTTGGGCCCGTTGCAGTTGACGTACTGCGGATTCGGGACGTTATCGACCATCTGGTGCTGCAAGTTGCCCTGCTCGTAGTACGGGAACAAGGCCATGTGCAGGCCGTACCACTTGTTCTGATCGGGGGCGGTCGGCCAGCCGAAGTTCTCCTCGCCGGGGATGTTGATCGCCGCGGGGAACCGTTGCGTGTTGTCGTGGAAGTTGTGGGCCGCCAGGGCGATCTGCTTCAGGTTGTTCAGGCACTGGATGCGGGCGGCGGCGTCGCGCACTTTCTGCACGGCCGGCAGCAGCAGGCCGATCAGGATGGCGATGATGGCGATCACCACCAACAGCTCGATCAGCGTGAAACCGGCTGGGCGACGCCGGCGTGGGCGGGCAGGGAGCCGTGGGTGCATGAGGCTTACCTCTTCCTGCGGTGAACGAAACGCAACATTTGCGACGAGTGAACTAAAGCGGGCAGTTTACCTCTCCGATTTGTGGTTTCTGTGGCGATGGCGTTAAAAACAGGCGGAGAACCGATGAATGCACCGCCGGCGATGCGTCGGCAGGCCGGCGCAACTTCTGACTTCCCAATGGTTTCGGCACGAGGAAGATTCCCGCATCATTCGCCCCCTTATGCGGTCAGATAAGGCGTGACCTCGTCCAGGAGAAGCGCCAGCTGTCGCCGGGCCTCGGGAAAATCGGGGTGCAACCGAAGCGCCTCTCGGTAGGAGGCGACGGCCGCTCCGACGTGGCCTCGGGCGAGGAGCGTATTGCCAAGGTTGAAGTGGGCGCCGGCGAACTCCGGCTCGATCCGAACCGCCGTCCACAAGCAGTCCAGGGCCTCCTCCGTGCGCCCGAGCGCCTGAAGGGTGGCACCGAGGTTGTTGAGCGCACTCGTGTAGTCGGGCCGAAGCCGGACGGCCTCGCGATACTGCGCGACCGCCTCGTCCAGCTGGCTGCGGGCGGCGAGGACGATGCCGAGGTTGTAGCGGGCTTCGGGATAGTCGGGCCGGTGGGTCAGCGCTTGCCGAAAGCAGTGCGCAGCTTCGTCCAGTCGCTGTCGCGCGGCCAGGGCGCCTCCGAGGTTGTTGTGGGCCTCGGCATACTCGGGCCGGAGGCGCACCGCTTCACGGAAGCAGGCGTCGGCGCCGTCGAAATCGCCCTGGCGCACGAGAACGACGCCCTGGGCGTTGGCCTCGCCGGCCGGGTCCGGCGTTTCCTCCGGAACCACATTGAACCAGGCCAGCGCCTCGCCGAAATCTCCCACGTCGCTCAGAGTCGTGCCGAGGTTGGAGGCCGCCAGCGTGAAATCGGGGCGGACATCCACCGCCTGCCGGAAGCAGGCGATCGCCTCGTCGTCTCGGCCCAGATCGCGGAGGACGTTGCCCAGGTTGTTGTAAGCCTCCGCGAAATCGGGCTTGAGCCGGACGGCCTCGGCGAAGCAATCGACGGCCCCGGCCGGGTCGCCCTGCCCGATGAGGACCAGACCGAGGTTGTAATGGAAGGCTGCGTTGGTCGGGTCGCAGGCGATCGACTGCTTCATACATTCGACCGCCCGGTTGCTTCGGCCGCGGTCGTGTTCCAGCCGGCCGAGCAAGTGCCAGGCGGCGCCGTGGTCGTGGTCGTCGCGCAGGACCAGGAGGTACAGCTGCTCGGCGCGGTCGAAGCGGCCGGCCTGGTGGTGCTTCCAGCCGCGGGCCAGGATTTCCCGCGCCGTGGGGGCGTCCACGGAGGATTCGGATCGGCCGGTCATGCGGGAGTCTCTGGGGTGCAAATCGGAGAGGACACGGCGAAACCGTTTCGCCGTGTCCTCGGGTCGGTTGGTGGGAAGGGTTACGCCGCGGCGTTCCCCTTGAGGAAGAAGGCCCTGCCGCGCCGGTAGCCGACGAAGCCGAGGCCGCCGAACAGGCCGCAGCTCACCACCAGGCCGGACAGCACGAGGCCGTTCGGCTCGGGGACGGCGGCGACCGTTACGGTGAACGTCTCAAACGGTAGGTCGTTGGCGCCGGTGTAGGTCGCCCCGCCGCCGTTGTCGGCGTTGTTGGTCACGTCGAGGTCGTTGAACCCGTAATCCACCGTGTTGTTGTTGCTGCCGCTTCCACCGAGAGAAGTCGGCGCGTTCACATAGGTTTCCAGCGTGAACTGCGTGGTCGTGCCGGCGGCCCCCGCCGTGAGGGTCAACGTGCCCAAGAGAATCTGGCGCCCGTTGGCCGTAGAGGCCCCGATCGGGCCGGTCGTATTGTTCGTGGCGAAGAGCATCGCCGCAGCCGACCCGTTCGCCGCGATGGTACGGTTGCCGTAGATCGAGTTGCTCGTGAAGCCGTCGCTCGCCGAGCCAGGAGCCGAGGGGTTGGTGTTCCCCGCCTCCGCGGTGATCGTCGTGGCGCCGGTCGGGACCGAACCGCTCTGGGTGGTGTACTCGCCGAACCCGACCAGACCATTGTCAGGCACGAGGAGCGACTGGCTGCCGCTCGTCAGGTTCTCGTTGAGGTAGAGGCTCACCGTGATGGTCTGGCCGGCCTGCGCGGCCGAGTACGAGGTCTGGTCGGTCGTGTAGGTGTAGCTGATCGCGGCGTTGGCGACGCCGGAGAGCCCGAGCCAGGCGGCTAGGCCCATTAGGGTGAGAAGGAGAAACCGCGGCATCATTTGATCTCCGTTCAAGAGAGGGACTCTGGATGTCGTCCCGCCGGCGCCGTTGAGGGCGCCGGCGGGACGCGGAAACGCCATGTCAGATCGTGGGCGTAAACCCGCTGAAGGACTTTCCGAAGTTCAGGTTGAACTTCGCCTTGTCGAAGGCGTCGATGCTGAAGTTGCCGTCATCGACGAAGGCGATCTGGTAGTTGGCCGCCCCAGGCGACGTGCCGAACGCCAGGTTGAACTTGCCCTTGTCGAACAGGCTGACGCTCTTGCTGCCCTGCAGATCCCCGTAGAGCCGGTAGAACGTGTCGGTGCCGCGGTTGTTCTGCGTCAGCGTGGCGCCGCTCGCGTTGTACGTCACCGCCGTCGGGTTCAGCAGGATGTCGTACACGCCGTCGGCGATGGAGTGGTTGGCCGTGACGCCGGCCCCGGAGTAGGTGACGATCCAGGTGAAGCCGCCGTCAGGACTGCTGTAGTTCACCGTCGGCACGGTCCCCGTCTGGCCGGCATGGACGCCGACCGTGAATGCGTTCGCGCCCAGCGTCACGGCCTGGTTGAACTTGTAGACGACGCTGGTCACGGCCGAGCGTTGGGCTCCGGCCAGGGCGGCCGTGGCCGTGCCGCCGCTGGAGTTGGCCAGCCCCGCCGTGCCGTCGGTGTAGGTGAACGTGGTAGAGCTTGTCACCGTGATGGTGAAGTCCCCGTTGTATCCGGCCACGCCGACGCCGGTGATCGCCACGACCTCCCCGGTGTAAAGCCCTGTCGGGGCCGAGGTCGTGATCGTGACGGTGTTCGTGGCCTCCGTCGCGGTGGAGATCGTCCAGTTCACCGCGTCGGCCTGACCGCCGAGGGAGACAGCCAGACTCGACGAACCGGCCGTGTAGGTGAACGTGTTGCCGCCCACCGCCGTGATGGTGAACGTGCCGTTGTAGCCCGTCACGCCCACGCCGGTGATCAGCACCTGCTGGCCGACGGCGAAATCGACCGGGGCCTGCGTGGTGATCGTGACCGTCGTGCCCGATTCCGTTGCGGAAACGATCGTGAAGGCGTCCGTGGTGCCGTTCGTGACCACACCGGCCACCGCGGGCAGCGGCGTCGCGGCGACGCCGCGGAAGACCTCGTTGGACGTGCTGCCGGTCGCGGCGAGCGTGTTGACGACGTCGCTGTGCGTCCCGCCCGTACCGATCGGGGCGCCCCAGCCGTTGGCGTCGGTGATGGAGTAAAGGTCGCCCGGCCCGGTGTCGCTGTTGCCACCGTTGCCGTACGTCACGCCCAGCGTCACGTTGCCGCTCTTGTCGGTGCTGCCGTTGAAGTAGTAGAAGCTGGTGGCGCTGTTGTTGGTTCCGGCGGTGACGTGGTCCACGACCTGCCATTGCGTGGCCGTGCCGCCGCTGGAGTTGGCCAGGCCGGAAGCAGCGGTATACGTGAAGGTGTTGCCGCTCACTCCGGTGATCGTGAACGTGCCGTTGTAGCCGGCCACGCCGACGCCGGCGATGGTGACCGTCTGGCCGTTGACGAAGGCGAGCGGGGCCGTCGCCGTGATGGTGACGGTCGTGCCTCGACTCGGTCGCGCTCGAGATGCTCCCGACGTTCTCCGCCCACTTGGTGATCGCCCCGTGCGCGAAGCTCGGGCCGTCGTCCGACAGGTAGAACGTGTTGACGCCGGCCGGCGCCCCGTCCCATTGAGGTGGGTGAAGTAGGCGTCGATGTAGAAGGTGCTGGCCTGGCCGCCGGCCGTGGCCGCCGCATCGCTGAACCCAGGCAGGTTGCTGACCGACGCCGCGGTCGTCGGGAAACCGCTGTAGACCTGCGGACCGTCGTTCCCGAAGCCGGGAGGGCCAACCACGATCAGGTTGCCGCCCGCGCCCTCCAGGGCCGTAGTGGCTCCCGTCGGGCTGCTCATCGTTTTCATGGGGGTCACGAGGCCCGACGACGGGCTGAACGACGAGTAGTAGACCACCCCGCCGTTGCCGGCGACATAGAATTGGTTGCCGTCGGGGCTGTAGACCGCGTTGAAGTTGCCGAAGCTCGACCCGGAGTTGCTCGCCGTCATGGCGACATCCGTGATCGTGCCGTCATACTTGATCCGCGCGATGGAGCGCGACGTGCTGCCGCTGCCCGACGCGGTCGGGATCGGCGCGGCGGTGGTCACGTTCAGCGGGTTGTTGTCGTAGCCGGCGACGAACAGGAACTGCCCGTCGCCGGACAGGCTCATCTGGCCGGTGGCCGACTGCTGGCCGTTGCCGACGACCGCATGGATCGTGCTCTGAGAGCCGGTCCCGTCGGCAGTCGGCAGGGCGATCGACTGCACCAGGCTGTCCGCGGTCCCGCCCGAGCCGGCGGCACCCAGGCCGCTGGTTGAGTCGGTGTAGGTGAAGGTGTTGCCGCTCGCCGAAAGGATGGTGAACGTGCCGTTGTAGCCCGCGACCGCAATCCCGCTGACGATCACCTGCTGATTCGCCTGGAAGTAGTCCGGGCCCGAGGTGGTGACCGTGACGGTGTTTCCGCTCTCGGTGGCGCTGGCGACGAAGGCGGTGTGGTATTCGTCCACGAAGATCGCGCTGCCGATGGAACCCGAAACCGAGCTCGGCGGCGCCGGCGGGTTGAGCGGGGTGACGCCGTCGCCGACCCGGTAGACGAACTGATCGCCCGCCTCGAAGGCCTGGCCCTGGACGGCCTGTTCGTTGACGCCGGTGCTGGTGAAGTAGGTGTTCGCGCCGGCCGAGTCGGGGACGTAGACGGCGCTGATGGAGTGCAGGCCCGGGGTCAGCACGTCGGCGGCGCCGGCGGCCGCCTGAACCAGGGCGGTGTTGATCGTCGCCGTGGCGACTCCGCTGCCGTTGAGGACGGCCGCCAGACCGGCCATGCCGTTGCTGCCGTTGGCGAGACCGCTGGCGCCGGCCGTGTACTGGAACGTGTCGCCGCTGACGTTGGAGATGACGAAGTCGCCGTCGTACCCGGCGACGCTCATGTTTGTGACGCCCACCGTCTGGCCGTTCGTGAACGGCACCGGGTTCGCGGCCGTGATCGTGACCGTGGTCCCGATTTCGGTCGCGCTGGTGATGGGGTCGTAGAGGAAGGGCAGCAGGCCGTCGAAGAACTCGACGGACCCCGTGGGCGTCCCGCCGACGCTCGTCACGGTGGCCGTGTACGTCACCGTGCTGCTCGGGCTGGCCGTCGGATCGGAGTTGTTGCTGGTCACCGTGGTCGTCGTGGCGTTCACGACCACCAGGCTCGACGTGCCGGTGCTGGTGGTGAAGTTGTTGTCGCCGCTGTAAACGGCCGACAGGTTGTGCGTGGCGACCGTCGAGAAGGTGGCGTTGAGCGTCGCCACGAACTCGATGACCGGGCTGCCGGCCACGTTGACGATGACCTGCGAAACGGTCGCGGTCCCGAGGTTCGTGCCCGTACCGACCGCCCCGTCCCAGAAGGTGACGGTCCCGGTCGGGGCCGTGCCGGCCGGTGCAGCGACGACCGCGGTCAGCTTATCCACGACGCCCACGGCGACCGGGTTGGCCGACTCGGTGAGCGTCGTGGTCGTGGAGGCCTTGTTGACCGTGGCCGACTGGGCGGCGGAGCTGCTGGCGGCGTAGGTCGCGTTGCCGGTGTAGACGGCGACGATGTTGGTGTAGGCGCCCGCACCGAGGTTCCCGGCCGTGGCGAGCGTGGCCGTGCCGCTAATGATCGGGGCGGCGCCGATCTCGACGCCGTTCTGGCGGAAGCTGACCCAGCCGGTCGCGCCGGTGGTCACGGTCGCGGTCAGCGTCACGCCGGTTCCATAGGTCGCTGGGCTGTTGGTGACGGCCAGCGTCGTGGTGCTGGCCGTGGCGCCGGGCGCCGTCGGAGCGAGGGCGACGCCGCGGAACGCCTCGTTGGCCGGGGCCGTGGCCACGGTCGTGATGGTGAACGTCGGCGTGCTGCCGTCCGTGGTGCCGCCCGTGATCTTGACGATCCGGTTGGCGTTGCCGGCGGTGGTGGTCGCATACAAAACCGGAGCGCTCGGATTGCTGAAGTCGGCGACCAGGCCGCGGAGGCCCGAGTCGGCGCCCGTCCCGGCCTGCAGGCTGCCGATGAACGCGTAGGCGCCGCCGCCCAGCGTGTCGTAGTACTCCAGGATGCCGCCGCTGCCGTCGGTACGGCTGTCGGCGACGAAGATGGTCTTGCCGTCCGGGCTGATGGCGAACTGGTTCGAGGTGGGGAAGTTATTCGACGAATCGCGGCCCGTCGGGAAGCCCGACAGCACGCTGCCCGTTTGGCCGGCGTTTTGCGGCAGGCCGCTGCCGATGCTGGCCGGGCCGTCGATGGCCGGCACGCCGTTGGTCTGGGCGCCCGCCCCGCCGTCCACGTACAGCTGACCGCCCGAGGTTTCGGACGGCTGGAGTTCGGCGACGGACGGACTCGGGAAGTAGTTGCTGACTGCCGTGCGTCGCGGTCAGCGCGTTGTTGCCGAACGGGATGTAGCGAACGAAGTTGCCGCTGGCCACCCAGAAGCCCAGGCCGTCCGCCGAGGCCACCGCCCGGACGGAGCTGTTGGTATCGGCGGACGCGATCTGGGTCGAGCTTTCGATCGACCCGTTGGGGTTGATCACGCCCACTTCGCCATTGACGCCGGAGGTGCTGCTGCCCGCTGCGGCGTTGTAGCCCCCGATGACGGCGGTGTGCCCGTCGGCCGAGTCGGTGACGTATCCCTGCGTGGTGGACGTGCCTCCCTCGGTGAAGGCGCTGCTTCCCGTAGAGGGCAGGGCGATCGACTGCACCGAGGCGCCGGCCGTGGTGTACTCGTTGATGGATGTCGCCGTTCCGCTGCTGGTGAGCGTCGAACCGGTGCCGACCAGCGTCGCGATCAGGTCGCCGCCGGCGATCGCCTGCGGCCCTTGCGTCAGCGTGCCGGTGCTGGTTCCGTCTTTCGTGTCGCCCTGGTAGGCCGCCGTGATGACGTGGCTGCCGGTCACCGGGAACGACGTGTCGGTGAACGTCGCCACGCCGCTGCCGTTGAGCGTGCCCTGGCCCACAACGGTCCCATCCACCGAGAAGATGACGACGCCGGTCGGGACGTTGCCGCCCAGGGAGGTCACGGCGGCCGTGAAGGTGTTGCTGGCGACCTCGCCGGTGTCGCTCACCGTGGTGCTGGTGACGTAGCCCGGCGCGAAAGCCAGGCCGGCGAAGTTCTCGTTGCCGTTGGGGCCGGCTTTCCCGGCGCCGGAACCGGCGATGGAGAACTGGCCGACGAACGCCGTCGTGGCGAAGTTGCCGCTGGCGAAGCCCTGATCGACGCCGGTGGTTGGCGTCCCGGCGGGGGCGCCATTGGTGTCCAGGAACGAGGCGATCTGGTCGGGGTTGGCGCCCTGCACGTTGCTGCCCGTGACATACAGCTGGACCGAGGCGCTCGCGGTCCCCGGGTTGTTGATGTAGCCCTGGACGCCCCAGGCGCCGCCGGAGAAGACGAGCTTCTGGCCGAATGTGCCTGTATTCAGCTGGCCGTACTGCCAGTTGCCGCTGCCGTCCTTCCAGAACTTGAGCAGGCCGTTGGCCGAGTCGGCGATGTACGCCAGGTTCGGGTTGTTCGAGGTCCCGTCGGTCGTGTTCAGGAGCAGAACCTGCCTGGCCTGGTGGCTGGTGGGGAAGAAGCTGTCGTAGGCGGCCTGCAGGTTCGGGAGGCCGGTCAGCGACTGACCCGCCGTCGTCGGCAAGCCGACGCCGACCGCACTCAGATTGTCGCCGGTGCTGGCGTAGAGCTGGCCGCCGGCGATGCCGATCGCGTTGGGGCCTGTGCCGGCCGGGCCAACCTGCAGGGCGGTGGACGCGCCGACGCTGCCCACGTACTCGATGCCGCTCTCGGTGGTGTTGCCGACGTTCAGCGAGCTGGTGATCCAGAACTCTTTGCCGTCATAGGTCACGACGTCCGTCGGGTTGTACGGCACGCTCTCGGAGGCGGTCCCGCCGCTGCTGGCGGCCAGGCCCGAGCTGCCGGCGGTGTAGGTGAACGTCGTGGAGGTCGGCGTCGAAAGAATCGTGGCGAGGCCGTTGTAGCCCGCCACGCCGACCCCGGTGATGGTGACCTGCTGGCCGACCACGAAGCCGTGGGCCGACGCGGTGGTGATGGTCGCCGTCGTGCCCGACTCGGTCGCGGCCGTGATCGTGGCCTGGGTCCCGGTCGAGATGGCGGTGCTGGTGTTGACGTTGGCCGCGCCGTTGACCAGGGCGATGGTGCGCGGGTACTGGAACGGGAAGGTCGAGGTGACGAACGTTTGGCCGACCGGTGTGTCGTAACCGGCCAGGGTGAGGTAGTAGCCGTTGGCCGAGCGGTTGAGCAAGCCTTCCTCGGCCGATTGCCCGCTGGTGAACAGGGCGTGGGTGCTGCCGGAGTCCTGGTTCGGCAGCGCTATCTTCTGGACCAGCGTGCCGGTCGGCGTGTACTCGTCAAGGAAGACGAGGTAGGCGTTGCTGCCCAGGTTGGTGTTGCCGTCGCCGCGCTGCACGGCGATCAGGTCGCCCGGGGCGAACGCCTGCTGGACCGTCTCGATGAACGCGACGCCGTTGGTCGTGGTCAGGGTGTCCGTGGCGAACGAGTTGTACGGGTTGGTTGCGCCGGTCGGGGTGTAGGCGACCGTTATGAAGTAGCTGCCGGCGACGCTGAGGGCCGGGCCGGGCCAGATCGCCGTCGCCGTGTTGTTCGGGCCGGCGGTGAGGGTGATGGAGGAGGAGGTCGCGATGACCGAGGGGGCGCCGATTGGGTTTTGGGCGTCGGTCCCATTGTTGGTCGCGGAGACCAGATTGAACACCACCGTGCCGACCGGCGTGCCGAGGGTGGCGTTGCCGAGGATCGTGGCCGTGTAGGTCTGGACCGAATTGAGGGCGACGTTGTTCGCCGACGACGTGACCGCGGCGGTCGCGTTGGCGGCGACGTTGACGGTCGTCGTCCCCTGACTCGAGGCGTAGGTGTTGTCGCCGTTGTAGATCGCGGTGATGGTCTGCGTGCCGACGGTGCTGAACGAGGTGTTCAGGGTCGCCTGATTGCTGCTGATGATCGAAGTGCCGAGCAGAGTCGAGCCGTTGAAGAAGCTGACGGTGCCGGTCGCGCCGGTGGTGACCGTCGCGGTCAGGGTGACTGTGCGGCCGAGGGCGGCCGCGGCCAGGTTGCTGGCGACGCTCGTGGTCGAGGTCGTGCTGCCGGCCTCGTTCACCGTCACCGCGCTGGAGCGGGCCGAAGCGAGGGCGTCGGCGCCGCCGCCGGCGAAGTAGGCCGTGACGGTGTGGTTGCCGATCAGAGCGGTCGTCGTGGTGAACGACGCCACGCCGCTGGAGTTGACCGTGGCCTGGCCGATGACGGTGTTGGTGTTCTGGTCGATGAACGTGACCGTGTCGCCGGCGAGGCCGGCGTCGCCGACCTGGCTGTTGGTCAGCGTGGCCGCGAACGTGACCTGCGTGCCCGGCGAGACGGTGACGGAGTTGCCGCCGTTGACGGTCAGAGCAACCGACGTCGGCGCGACCGGGGCGAAGGCCACGCCGCGCAGGCCGACGGCGGCGTAGGTGCCGATGGCGTTGGTGATGGAGCCTTCCGCGAGCGTCTCGACCGTGGTGGGTGTGACGGTGACGTCCGCGGCGCCCTGGTTGTTCACGGTCGAGAGGCCGCTGGCCTGGGTGTCGTTGTAGGTGAAGTGCGTCGAATCCACGACGGTGATCGTCCAAGCGCCGTTGTAACCGGCGCTGAGGGCGCCCGCCCCGGTGCTGGCGCCGACGCCATCGATCTCGACGACCTCCCCGTTGGTGAAGGCGTTGGGGGTCAGGGTGGTGATGGTGACCGTGCTGCCCGACTCACTCGCGCTGGCGATGCTAACGCCCGTGTTGGTGTCCACCCACTTCTGGACGTAGCTGAGGTTGCCGCCGCTGCCATCGAACGCAGTGGTGTAGAGATCGACCTCGGTCGAGCTGATGACGGTGCCGGTGACGCCGCGCAGCTGGCCGCTGACGTCGCCGGTCTGAACCGGGGCGTCGCCGAGCCGAACCGGGATGCCCCAGTGGTTGATGATGCCCGCGGCGGCCGCGGCGGCGTTGTTCGGGGTGTTCCAGGGATTCTGGGTGTTGGCGTCGTTCCAGGTCGAGACGTAGAGGCCGCCGCTCCCTGCCCCGCCGACGGTGCCGTCGTCAACGAAATAGAGGCGGTCGCCGTTGCTGATGACGCCGGTGCCGTTCACGTCGGCGAGGTAGACGCCGCCGAGCTTCGACTTGGTGAACAGCGACGGGACGACTTCGATGTCCGCCGAAGGGGTTGCGTTGGCGGCGGTCGGCAGGGCGGCGGCCTCGGTGAAGATGCCGCCGGCGTTCACCGGCAAGGCGATCGTCGCCGTGGAGAAGTAGGCCCGGTTGTCGAAGCCGATGGTGGCGCCGCGGATGTTCGTGGAGGCCGACACCTGGGTGCCGATCGACGGCCCCTCGGTCCCGAAGTAGTGGACGCCCTCCGAGACGGCGCCGCCGGCCTGGTTGGGGTGGCCGACCGAATAGATGGGGCCGGTCGCACTCACGGCTACCGAGCCGCGGTTGTCGTCGCCGACGTAGAACTGGCCGTGGGTGGTGGTGTCGAGCAGGTTGGCCGCGACTCCAAAGGCGGTCGCGGTCCCCGGGTTGGCGGCCAGGTTGTAGGTGAAGGTGTTGGACGACACCGACTGGACCGCGAAGGCGCCATTGTAGCCGCTCGGGGTCATGCCGGAGACCGTCACCAGCTGACCGACCGTGAAGCCAGACGCGGACGTGGTCGTGATGGTGACGACGCCCGACGCCCAGCTGGCGGCCGTGATGGTGTTCACGTTATTGCCGACGACGGCTTCCACGCGATCGGCCGAGTCGGTGGCGACCGGGGCGGCGTTAGCGCTGTCGATGGGGCTGTTCGGGGCGGAATCGACGCCGCCGAGGGTCAGAACCGAGCCGTCGGCGGAGCGGTTCAGTTGACCATTGCCGGCGGCGGCGCTCAGGTCGATGGTGATCGGCTGGTTGCCGGTCCCGCCGACGGCCTGGTTGTTGGGGATGGCGATCTGCTGCACCGCGGTCCCGCTCGTGGTGATTTCGTTGAGGAACAGGCTGCCGGTGGTGGTGTCCGTGGTGCCATTGCCGGCTTGCAGGATGACGAGGTCGCCCGGCGTGAACGCCGTCAGCAAATCGCGCCGTTCCAGCTGCTCCACGAAGAGCTGGGGCCGGCGACGTAGCGGCTGGTTCTTGTTGGCTTTGCGGACGCGGGGACGCTTGAAGAAAGACGAGAGCATGAGAGGAAGCCTCCTGGTGCAAGAATCTCGTTGCGGCGCTACTCGGCCGGCCGCCGACCATGGGGAGCAAGGCAATCGACGACGCGTGTTGAACAGCCGGGGCGCCTGGCGGCGTCAGTTCCGCCGGCGGTGGGGGCGCAGCTTTGGCAAACCGCGGAACCCAGGCGTGTGGGGTTTTTACAGACCAAACATGAAGACCCCTTGTGGGAAGCCATGAGTTGTCGAACAAGAGTTCATGAGGAACTCTGGCCCGGGCGACAGCTGAACCACGGGTCCGCGGCCTCCCGGCGGCGGGGAAATCGCTGACAGGCCTGTCTCAGTGGTCCGCCCAAAAAGATCGCTCATGCGCGCATGCCCATCGCTCCGACGTTGGTTTAGCGTTATTTCGCCTCTTCCAAGAGGCAATTACGGCGGCCGGCGCTCCGTCGATGGCGCGGCGCTTCCTGTATCCCGCCAATGGGAACCTCAAAATCGCGGGGCGCATCAGTCCGAGGCTTCGGACCATCGGATGCGCCCACGGCGCATCCGAACAGGGGGGAGAGGTTGGGGAAATACGGAGGGTAGTATAAGCGCGAATATGTGTATTTGATGAGTGCGCCACGATGCTTGGGAAAAGAAATGAAGAACAGGACTATTCGTGAAAATGGGCGCTCTAATGTCTCAATACTATGCCATACCTTTACCGAAATGCGCGGGGCGCCACAAGGGTTTCTGCCTGTGGATCCCGAAAACGCGGTCGGCCGTTCTGGTGAGCGGCAAATAGGTCCGCCGGCGGCGATGGGAGCGTCTCGCCGGGAGAACCGGGGCCGCTAATCGCTCTTGTTATGGGTGACAAGTGGGGGTATTTGAGCCTTTTTTCTTCCGCAGCGCGGACGCTCCCCGTCCGCGGCGTATCACAAGGCTCGGTGATGCACGCTTCGCAGCCTATGCGACGGGGTGTAGCGGTGGTGCAGGCCGCCGACCTGCGGGACGGCAATCACCCGCGTGGGTCCTGAAATTGTCGTCAGCCGGCCCCGGTTGACGGCGGATGGGTCCGGCGGCGGCGCCGGGAGCGTCTCGCCGGGAGAACCCCGGGCTGCCGATCGATCTCGTTAATAGGTAGTAAATGGGGGTATTTGAAACCGCTTTCCGCCCCGGCGCAAACGCTCGCTGTCCCCAGCGTGGCGCCCGGCCCGGCGATGTACGCCTCGCAGCCTACGCGACGCGCGTGTAGCAGTGGTGGAACCCGCATTCATGATGCCTCCTATTCAAACTGGCTGGGATCCACCTCGGTGGACCGGATGAGTACGCCCGCGACGGTTGGTTGGCCGTCTTATGGCGTTATCGGCGTTTAGACGCTTTCGGGCGAGGTGCAGGCGTGGTCAGGTCTTGAGTGTACCCTTGAATGCCGCGGCGGCTCTGTGCCAGCAGCTTCTTGAGACGCTGGACTTCCTCCCCGGGGGCCCAGAGAACGCGGCAGCCTTGCAGAGGCGTCTTGCGACAGCGGACCCAGCCGCGGACGGACCAGTGTCGGAGCGTGTCGGAGCTCATTTGCAACTCGCGGGCCAGATCGCTCAGCCACCATTCGTCGCGACCCAAGAGTTCGTCGTGGTCGCGCTCGTTGCCGATCAAGCCGCGACGCTTCAGCAGTGCGTGGATGATCCCCTTGGTGAAGGAACCGGGCTTTCGCGGGGTGCGAAAGCCTTCTTGATTGAGCGTGGCCGCGATTTGCGCGGCGGTGCGGCCGGCTTCGCGCAGTTGGACGAGGCGTGCGATCAGCGCCTCGAAGTCGCGGAGCTGCGAGTACGTCCTGACAGGGCGGATGAATTCGTGGCGGCTTTCGTAGCCTCCCTTCCAGCGAATGGTCGCCTCGGCGTGTTCGCTGTCGCAACGAACCTGCACCACCACCCGGTCGATCAGGCAGCGCAGGATTTGTTTGCGCTCCGCGTTCGTGGTGGTCGGCGCCTGCCAAAGCGTCGGGATGTCGTTGGCCAGCGTTTGGATGGCGGCGCGTTCCTGGTCCGTGAGACGCGGCGGGGATTCACGCAAGAAGCGATCGTAATCCTCCTGGATTTGCCGTTCCTTGAGCAAGGCCTGGTCGTGTCCTATCAGGCTTGTCGAGCCTACAGCTGCTTTGTAGGCTGATTGCAGCTGCTCGTCAGCGTTACCTCTTGGCCTGGACCGGCTGGACGCATCATGGACGACCTGAAAAACTTCTGCTGCCAGAACCCCGACTGCCCCGACTATGGCCAGCGTGGCCTCGGCAATCTGCGCGTTTGCTTTCGCAATGGCCCCACCAAGCAACGCCGCGTCTTCGCCTGCCGCACCTGCCAGCAACGCTTCTCCGAACGCAAAGGCACCGCCCTGTACCGCTGCAAGCTCCCCGAGGACAAAGCGCTGTCGGTCTTGCAGCACCTCCAGGAGAGTTGTGGAGTGCGGCAGACCGGCCGCTTGGTCGGCGTCAACAAGAATACCGTGGTACGCCTGGCCGTGGTCGCTGGCCAACACGCCAAGGATGTCCACGAGGAACTCGTGGCTTTTTCCCCCTCAGACCCGGGAAGTGCAGTTCGATGAGAAGTGGTCCTTCGTCGGCAAGAAGGAGAAGCACTGCCACCCGGAGAAGCCCGCCGACCGGCGGCAGGGAGACAACTGGGATCATGTGGCCTTCGATGCGGAACATCGTTTGGTAGTCAGTGTGGTCCCCGGCAAGCGCACGGAGGACAAGACCCACCAACTGGTCCAGGACTTCCAGGAGCGAACGGGCGGCCGGATCATGAACCTGATGACGTCGGATGAGTATCCCGCCTGCAAGACGGCGATCTTCGAGGCGTATGCGCTGGCAGCAGGAGCAACCGCGCACGGGCCGTCCGGGGCGGCCTCGGAAACCGAAGAAGGTCCTGCCCAAGAAGCTGAAGTACGCAACGGTGCATAAGGAACGGGCCAACGGCCGCGTGGTGAAGGTCACGACCCGGGTGGTGTTTGGCACGCTGGCGGCGGTGGCAGCGGCGCTGGCCTTGTCGCTGGTGAGTACGGTGGTGAACACCGTCTTCGTGGAGCGGCACAACGGCAGCGACCGCAACCGCAACCGGCGGAAGGTGCGCAAGACGTGCTGCTTCTCGAAGGATTGGCAGGTGCATGAGGCGATGACCTACTTCACGATGTACAGCTACAACTTTTGCTGGCCGGTGCGGACCTTGCGGAAAAAGGTGGGGCGGAAGAAGTACGCGCCGCGAACACCGGCCCTGGCAGCGGGACTCACGGATCACGTCTGGAGCATTCAAGAGTGGGCTGCCTACCCGGCCAGAAAGCAGATAAGAGATGGTTAGTATACTTCTATGCGCGGCAACTCAAGTATGACACCACCCGAAAACCCTCTGCACCGACAATACGAGGCCTTCCGCGCCTACTTCGTCGATGGCCGTCCTTCCCTGGAGGTCGCCCGCCGCTTCGGCTACGCGCCGGGTTCCTTCCGCGTCCTCTGTCACCAGTTCCGCCATGACCCCGATAAGCAGATCCGCTTCTTCCAGTCCGTCCAGTCATGGGCCGCGATTCGCCCCTGTCCGCGATCGGGTACGCGAACTCGTCGTGGCCATGCGCAAACGCAATCTCTCCGTCTACGACATCCGGCGCGAACTGGCCCTCGCCGGACACGCCATCAGTATCAATGCTCTCGCCGTCCTGTTGCGCGAGGAAGGCTTCGCCCGCTTGCCGCGCCGCCTCGATGAAGAACGTCCCGCAGCGCTCCGGCCGGGAACCCAGGCCACGGCCGACGTGCGGACCTTGAGCCTGCAACCCCGCTCGTTCCGCACCCGCCTCGGCGGCCTCTTCTTCTTCGTCGCCGCTCCTGAACAACATCCGCCTGGCCGAAGTGCTGCGCCAGGCCGATCTCCCCGGGTCGCAGATGGTTCCCGCCGAGCAGGCCCTGCGCACTCTGCTGGCGCTCAAACTCGTCGGCACGGAACGTAAGAGCCACGTCATGGATCTGGTTTGCGACCAGGGCATCGCCCTGTTCGCCGGCCTCAACGTCGTGCCCAAACGCTCCTACCTGGCCAGCTACAGTTCACGCGTCGATCACCGAGCCGTGGTCCGGCTCATGGCCGCCTGGTTCGACGAGGTGCGGCGAGCCGGACTGCCGCGCGGCGATTCCATCGATCTCGATTTCCACTCCGTGCCCGCCAACGCCCAGGAAGAACCGCTGGAAAAACACTACATTTCCAGCCGCAGCCGCGCCCAGCAGGGCGTGCTGGTGTTCCTGGCCCGCGACGCCGCCGCCCGCGTCCTGTGCTACGCGCACGCCGGCATCCCCAAAGACCAGAAGGCGGCCGAAATCCTTCGCTTCGCCGACTTCTGGCAAGAACGCACCGGCAGGCCGCCCGTCGAACTGGTCTTCGATTCGCAACTGACCACTTACGAACACCTTCACCAGTTGAACCAACGCGGCATTGGCTTCCTCACGCTCCGACGCCGCACGCGGCCCATGCTGGGCCGCATCTGGAGCCTGCCGGCGTCGGCCTGGCGACGCATCACCTTGCCCTCCCTGACCCGCGTCTTCCGCACGCCCCGCGTCCTGGACGAACGCGTTCCGCTTCCCGGTTACGCCGGCCAAGTGCGGCAAATCACCGTGATCGATCTTGGCCACGAGGAGCCGACCATCCTTCTGACCAACAACCTCCGAGCCGGTTGCCCCAAGCTGGTGACGCGCTATGCCCAACGCATGCTGATCGAGAACGGCATCTCGGAGGCCGTCCAGTTCTTTCACATCGACGCCCTGTCGTCCATGATCGGCCTGAAGGTGGACTTCGACTTGCAGATCACCCTCATGGCCAGCGCCCTGTATCGCCTGCTGGCCGACCGCATTGGCCGAGAGTACCAGCAGGCCACGGCCAAGAAGATCTTCCGCAACCTGCTGGACGTGTCGGCGACCGTCGATGTTCGGGAACACGAAGTCGTCGTCACCTTGGACAAGCGGGCTCATAATCCCTTCCTCGTCGCGTCGGGACTCGCGGATGAGCCGACCCCGATGCCCTGGTTCGGCGACAAGCGTCTGGCCCTCCGGTTTTCCTGACCCCACAGGTCGCTTTTGTTAACCGAACTCAGGACCGTGGAAATCGAGGCTAGGGGAGATTCTGGACACAACTCGATCCAATTTTTTCCGAAATTGTTGCCGTCCGTAACTAACCTGACAGTGACCGACTTCCACCTGCTTGTGAAGCTCAAGGTGATCAATACCGAACGGATAAACCAAGCGGTGTTCGCTTTCCGTCGTTACGAGGATGCTTCCCTGCGTCACCCTGGCCCGGCTGATGGATACCTACATTAGAGGTCACTCCTCGGAACGGACAAAATTGCACGCTAAGGGTTGGGCTCGTCCGGGCACATCGGCAGGCGGCCTATTGTTCCCCTCCCGGCACAGCGGGCTTCGCTGCGGTCATTCCTCGCTGAACGAGGACCAGGGCCGTCACCATGCAGAGTGCGAAGATGGTAAAGACCACCCGGAGTCTCAGCCCCCAATCGTGGATCGTGTCGAGCAGGAGACCCATGAGCGCTACGCTGCAACCTTCACGCATCCGGCGTCAACTTTCTGGCGCCGCATTTCCACGGCGCGACAGGAGCACCAAGTCGGCCGCTTCCTCGGCATCCCTGAGAAGCGTCTTGCGCGGCGTGCCTATCTGCGCACGCATGGTAAGGCCACGAGCAAAATCCGTGACTTGGATCGCGCGCACGGCCACAGGAAAGTCGGACGGGATTTCTCCAGCGATGATTGCGTCCCGGAAACGACCTCCCACCAGCGCGGCGCCACCGGCGGCCGCGTTTTGCAGGAACCGCCGGACCTCAGCGTCGTTCACAAGCGGCGCGACGCAAACCATAAGGCAGCCCCGGGCGGACCCTTTCTCGGTCGCACTTTCGACGGCGTACCTCAGAAAGCCCGTGATCGAGTCGCGAAGAGCCTGTGGCGAGAGGAGTGCCTTCGCGGCTGATGCGCCCTTCCGTTCTGCATACGCCTTAAGGACGCGCAAGAATATCGCCCGCTTGTCCCCAAAGACGGCATACAGGCTCGGCCGTCCCACGCCCATCCCGGCGACGAGATCGTCGATCGTCACTCCGTCGTAGCCCTTCGACCAGAATACCTGGGTCGCCTTTTCCAGCGCCTCCCTCTCGTCGAAGCTACGCGGCCGTCCACGCGGCTTACCGGCATTTTGAAACATTTAGTTCAAAACTCCTTGACAATGCCCATCGCACCAATATATAACCGAACAGTTCGAAATTAGCAAGCCGGCCCTGGCCTCACGACTCGACCTTCACCACGGAGACACTCATGGAGCATTCTATCGCGCTCGTCACCGGCACCACCTCCGGGCTTGGTTATGCGGCAGCCCGCGCTCTTGCCAAAGAGGGCTGGCGCGAGATCATCGTCACCGGGCGAAGCCTCGGTCGGGTTCAGGAAACGGCCGCTCAGCTCGCGGCTGAGACCAAGACACAGGTTTTCACGCCGCTGGAGCTGGAGCTGGACGCGCCGTCCAGCGTTCAGTCCGCGCTCGCCGAGCTCGTCAAGCGAGGTCGGCCGATCGATTTCCTACTGCTCAATGCAGGGATGGTCCCAGGTAAGAAGCGCGTACTCACTGCGGCGGGCATCGAGGCGGCTCAGGCCCCGCTCATCGGCCATCATCAACTGACTGTCGGCTTGCTCCGCGCCAACCTGTTGAGCCCCAACGCGCGGATTGTTATCGCCGGCGCGGAACCTGCCCGAGGGGACGTACCCATGTTCAGCTTCACCGACGTGGCGGCCCTCGCAACCAAGCATCACCAGGGTGACCGGAGCGCCGCGGTGGAAGCCTTGGTGCGCAACGGGCCGAACGTGAAGTACGAGCCCAACCGGACGTATGCCGACGCGAAGCTCATTGTTGCTTGGTGGGCGGCGGCGCTGGCACGCCGGCTACCTTCCGGCATGGCCGTGTACGCCGTCTCGCCCGGTAGCGCGCCCGACACCAAGGCGGTGCGAAACCTTGGTCCGGTCATGAAGTGGCTGATGATTCCACTGGTGAAGCTCATCCCCGGCATGTCCCAGACTCCTGAGACCGCGGCTCGCCGGTACCTCCAGGCCTCGGAGTTCGGAACCGACGTCTCGGGCCAATTCTTCGCCTCGGCGCCGAAGAAGCTCACAGGCCCAATTGAGGCGATGCGTCACCCGCACTTTCACGATCGCGCCAACCAGGAAGCCGCGTGGCAGGCCGTCGTTAAGGTCTCTGGCGTCGATTTCTCTTCCGCAGCAACTTGAGAGCGGTGTCCTGAAGGAGCGCCGGTCGCGGCGAAATGGTCGCGGTGACCAGAATCAGCAGGCGATTGCGGAGCTACATGGTCGTCCACAGGGTCCTACGGAATTTTGAAATAATTAGTTTACAAATCCCTTGACCGCAGCCTCCGCGCCTGATTATCATACCAAACAGTTCAAAATCCACTAGGCAACCCAGCGTCGCAAGGAGAATTCACATGGAACGTTTCGAAGGTAAAAAAGTGGTGATTATCGGCGGCACCAGCGGCATGGGGCTCGCCACGGCGAAGATGCTCCTCGATGGGGGTGCGCGTGTTCTGGTGACGGGTCTCTCGAAGGCCGGCCTGGAATCGGCGCAGAAAGAGCTTGGAAAGGACGCCCTCGTGGTTTCGAGCGACGCGCGTTCGTTGACGGAAATCGACGCCCTCGCCTCTCGGGTGAAGGCCGAGTTCGACACTTTCGACCTGCTCTTCGTCAACGCCGGGTTCAGCATCCGAGCGCCTCTCGAAAGCATGACCGAGGCTGTCTACGACGAGATGTTCAACCTGAACGCCAAGGGACCGCTTTTCGCGGTGCAGAAGCTCGCGCCGCTAATAAACCGGGGAGGCGCTGTTGTCCTCACGACTTCGATTGCCAACGTCAAGGGAATGCCCGGCAACGCCGCATACGGAGCCGCCAAGGCTGCGCTGCGATCCTTCGCTCGGACGCTCGCCGCTGAGTTGCTTCCTCGGGAGATTCGCGTCAACGCGGTGACGCCCGGTCCCATCGACACGCCGATCATCGGCAAAGCGTTTCCCGATAAAGACGTGGCCGCCCAGCTTAGGGAGAAGATGATCGGTATGAACCCGATGAAGCGCTGGGGGACGTCGGAGGAAGTCGCGAAGGCCGTCCTCTTCCTCGCGTTCGACGCGACCTACACGACCGGCGCGGAACTTCCCGTGGACGGCGGTTGGTCGCAACTGTGAAGGCAGTACCCGAATGCGCACTCACACCACGGTCCTCAGCGCGCTCCGGTCGGACACACCGCGGTACATTCGTGTCATAGCGTGAAGCGCGGAGGTCGCAGCGGCCGGAGCGTGCCAGACCGAACCGCGAATCGAACCGAACGACGTAAAACGTCCGTTGGGCCGCTCGGGTCCGCCAGCATCCCGATCCCCGCCCGCGGCTGGCGAGCAAAGGTCGTCAGGCGTCGTCGTAGAGAATGATAGCCCGGTGGATCAGCAATACACCCTCCGTCTTGTCGTATAATCGGCCGCTGCCACTGCGAGGGTGCCCGTCCTAATCCTCCCCCACGTCGGCCGCACCGCCGAACTGGGCCACGTAAGCCTCGGCAACCATGCGCAGGGCGCTCTCGTTGTCGTCCAGCGCCTGACAATCCGCGCGCGGCATGCCGGGCGGGTACTCTGCAGCCTGCAGGTCGCCCCGGAGCCGCAAGCCCATGCCCCGGCTCAGCAGGCGGCGCGACTCCCATGCGAGTGGGTCGAAGCCCCGCGGGCAGGCCGGCCAGGGCGGCTCCGGGCCGTCGCCGTGGAGCCAGCGGGAATAAGCCTCGCCGTCGTCGGGGCCGGCCGCGTCGGGCCGGGCCGCCGCCGTGCGCTCCAGCCGCTCCAGCCGGGCTTTGCGGTTCTGGGATATCATGACTCCTCCCAGGGCGGCGGGCCTACCTCCAGCCGGTACGTTTGCATGAGGTCGGCGGGCGACAGCAGCAGGACGCGCTGGCGCTCGGGGTCGCCGGGCGGAACGTCCCGGCCCGCCCGCTCGCCCCGCACGCGGAGCAGCGCCCGCCGCATATGGACGCGCTGGAGCAACTCCCGGAGCCGGGCCTGGCGGCGCAGAACCCACGGGTCGTCGCCGCGGTAGTCCCGCAGCTCCCGCGCGAGCCGCATCCGCTCCGCATCGCCCAGCGCTGGCGGTAGCCGGCGCTCCAGCTGTTCGAGGCGTGATCGCAGCGTCATGTCGCGCCCCTGCATTCAGGCGCGTCTCGAGCGCCGCCAGCCGCGCCTCCAACTCGCCGTCCTGAAGAGCCCTCAACAAAACGGATGATAAATACCCGATGGCGTTGGCGATGCGTGAATCGACGCGGCCTGTCCGGACGTCGTTGATTGTGACGGCCAACAGCGCCGTCACGTCGCCGATGGTCCTCGCGGGCAGGTCTTCCGCGTCGGGCAGGACAGCCGCCCCCCGGCTGCGGCTGCGGCCGCCCGCCCGCCGCGCCTCGGCCCGTTTCTGGGCCAAGTCCGGGTCGTGGAAGGTGCAGAAACCGCTGGGGCGTGCGGTCCCCCGGCAAGGGGTCCCGTCCGCCTTCTGGGCCTGGCATTTTGGCCGTTGCGCGTCGGGCACAGTGCTACCACCCCCCCCCGGTCTACCTGGCAGGCGTCGAGACCGCCGCGGCGTGCTCCGGCCGGTCCTGGGCGACGCCGCGCCGCGCGGCGGGGTCCGCCTCGCTGGCGGCCAGCAACCTGAAACGGTAGTGCCGCAGCAGCGCCTTAATCACCCGCCGAAGTCGCACGACGGCCGGGGCCGAGTCCGGCAGGGCCTCCAGCGTCAGGGTGAATCGCTCGCGCACGGCCACCGGGGTCTCCTGGGCCAAAGCAGCCGCCGTCCGCCAGCCTGAAACCGGGGCGGCGCGTTGGGGTCGTCGGCGGCGCGGAGAACGACGCTGTCGCCGCCGCGCATGGAGCTGAGGGCCTCCACGAGCCGGCCGAGCGTCGTGTCGTAGTCCGGCCCCTCGGCGATGCGGGTCCAGGGCAGGCCCTTGC
Organism: uncultured Planctomycetaceae bacterium; assembly: GCA_963823075.1. GTDB lineage: Bacteria > Planctomycetota > Planctomycetia > Gemmatales > Gemmataceae > UBA4732. The sequence continues at coordinate 98,867 of CAWGKE010000002.1, read as the reverse complement.
GGGGTCGAAACCAGCCGATGAAGACCGGCGGTGCGTCAGGCGTCGCAGTGCTCACGTCTCATCCCTCCAGCGCCGCCAGGATCGTCTCGTACACCACGTCGTAAGCCGCCTCGCTCCCCAGCACCGGGTCGCTCGCCCGATCCCATCCCACCAGCCGTGACAGGCGGGCCTTGAAGCCGACGCCACAGCCCGGGTAGCCGAAGAACACGGCCAGCGGATCGAAATCGGGCCCGGCCTGACGGCGACGCAGGCGGGCTTCGGCCAGCAGCGGGGCCAGGCGGTGCGTTGGGCGTCGTCAGTGCGGCGTTCATGGGGCTTTGTCTCCGGCCCGGAACGGGTTGTCGTCGTCCTCCGCCCGGCTTTGGCCCGACTCGCCGGGCGCTCGGCTTTGGTCGTTGCCTTGGCCTCGCGTTTGGCTTGGCCACGACTCCCCTATAAGGGGGGGAGTCGGGCCAATGTCCAAGCCTTCGGATTGGCCCGACAGTCGGGCCATAGTCGGGCCAATCGGGCTAAGCGGTTTGTCGGGGGGTCTTCGGCGGACGCCCACCACCGTTTGGACCCGTCCGCGGCCCGACCGGACCTCGATCTCGGCTTCCTCCAGGATGCCGGCGGCGGTCAGTCGGTTGACGGCGCGGAACACGCGCGCGAAGGACACTTTGGCCTGCACCTGCACCTTCGTCTTGGTCGCGGCCGGCTGCCCTGTCGCACCCGGTGAGGTAGTCCAGCGCGGCGAGAACCTTGGCCTCGTCCGCCCGGTCCTTGCGGCCATCGGCGTCCTGCTTCACTGCGTCCCCGCGCTCGACGAACTCGTCGCGCACCTCGGCCGCGGGGCGGACGGAGACGGACCACGTCCGCCCCGTGAAGTCGTCGGCCACCACACCCTCTTCGATGTCCAGCCCCCAGCAGCCGCCGAACCCGACCGACCCCCCGGCCGACAGCCACAGCCGGTGCGAGCCCGTCCCCGACTCGTACTTCTCGCGGCGGGAGAGCAGCATCCACTGGCGGGCGAACTCTTGGGAGCCGGAGAAGGCCAGGTCTTCCAGCTCCATCGGGGCGAAGGGGTCGGCGACGTTCTTGCGGGCATGATGCAGCAGGAACGGCGTGCAGCCGACATCCAGGCACGCGCCGGCCACGTTCAGGAGCAGCGGACCAACGTCGAACAAATTGGAGGCTTGCAGGTCCCTCTGGCCGGACAGTAAAGAGAGATAAAGCGGGTCGAGGACGACGACTTCCACCTTCTCCCGTTCCAGCCCGCGGCGAAGCTCCGCCATGTCGAGCGGGTTGGACAGCTGCGGCAGGCGGAAGCCCCACAGCACGCCGGCGTCGGCCAGGGCCAGGCCGCGGGCCTTGCAAATCCGGCGCGCGGTCTCCTGGATCGTGAACTCGCCCGACTCGCCGGAGAGCAGTAGCGTCCTCCGCGGCGTCGGCACCACGAACTCGCCGAGGAAGGACGTGCCGCTGCCGAGGCTCACGCAGTAATCGATCATGATGGTGGTCTTCAGCTGCTTCTTGCCGCCGCCCACCATGCCGGGCTGATCCTTGACCGCGACGCCCTGGACGAGCCAGCTCGGCCGGTAGTCGCGGGCGTCCAGGGCCGGGCTGTCGAGCGACATCGAAGCGGAAGCCCGACGCGAGGAGCGGGCCTCCGGCGCCGGCCCTGCCGTTGGCTTGGGCGTGTTCGCGCCTCACCTTCTCGCGCGCCTCGTCCAGCAGAGTCATGGCCGGCGCGCCTCCAGCCGGGCCACGGCCTCTAAAATCGGCCTCAGCTCCGGGCGCAGCGCCTCGGCCAGCAGAGCGGTCAGCGCCTCTGGCTGATTCCGGACGGCGTACCGGAGCAGCAGCAGCAGCAGCTGGGCCAGGTCCTCGCCGGCAGCCCAGAACTCCCCGGCGGCGTCCTGACGCTCCGCCTCGGCGGCCTCGCGGTCGGCGGCCGCGTCGGCCGCCTTCGCGCGGCGGTCGGCGGCCTCGAACCGGCCGGCGATGCGGGCCAGCTCCGCGCGTACAGCGGACTGCGCGACTCCGCCGGCGTTGCCATTCTCGCACGCACCATGTACCATGATTCCGCCACACCTAGCGGCCCGCCGGGATCTGCACCCCGCGCGGGCCGCGACCATTTCAGACCACTTCGCCGCTAGAAAAACTCGATGACCCCCGCCGCCGCCTTCCGCCGCCGCGGGGCGGACGCCGGCCGGGACTGCGCGGCCCGGGTCCGCTCGAAGGCCAGTACGTCCACGAGGGCGATCGGCCAGCGGGGGCGGCCGGATGGGCTGGCCGCGACGTTGAACGCCCTCAGCTGGCCGTTGCCAATGAAACCCAGGATCTTGTCGGGGCTCGTCCGCCATCGCCGCGCCAGCTCCGGCGGCGTGAGGCAAGTCGCGGCGTCAGACAGCGGCGTCAGCCGGCGCTTAGCAATCGCTGCGCGCATCGTCGCCCCCTTCCGCCGCCACGCAAACAAGCAGCGGCTCGATGTCCTCCTCCCAGCGGAACCGGACGGCGCCGTCAGGCAGCAGGACGTGAGGGAGCTTCTTCCGCGCGCGAGCCGTTCGGCCCGGCCGGGGGGCCAGTTAAGCCGCTTGTCAATCTCTTCGGGGTAAAGCAACATACCGCGTGCCCTCCTCCACAAACTGGCGGATAGCAGCGCGGCGCGATGAGGTTTGGAACGTTTTCGGACGTTTTTGCAGGCCGAGCGAGGCCGGCTTAGGGCTTGCGGTCCTTTCGGCGCTTCTTCACGCTGCCGGAGACGCCGGGCGCAACCGTTCCGCTCCGCCCGTAGGCGTGAGTGGATTCCGTCGTCGCCTTCCGATCTTGTTGCCGCTGCCGCAGCTCCTCCCAGCGCTGGGAGATGCCCTCCCACCAGCTGAGCAGGGCCCGACGCTCGACGCGCGGCTGGCCGCCTTTGCCTGGCATGATGATGGGGCCGGCATGTTGCTTGTGGAGGGCCCGGACTTTGGCTTGGCCGGCTCGTCCTTTCTGTTCCAGCGCGGCAAGGATTTCGTTCCAGCTTGTTAGGTAGACGGCGGGCCCATCGGGGGGCTGGTCTCCGTTCTTGCTCTCGCCTGGAGGCGGGGCGTTCGGCGTCCTTGGGACGGACTCAGTCGCTTCATGCGCATCCAGGGCCGCCCGGACGCGGCTCAACGAGTCGAGGGCCTCCAGCCAGTTGGCGACTCGCAAGCCGCCCGGAAAGGGCTTGTTCGGGAAGCAGTCGAGCCAGACTTCAGCCACGCCATCAACGGCGCGCTGGGAAACGTCCGGCGCGTGAACCACGTGATCGACGAGAGCCATGGCGCGTCGCATCCCGTCGATGTCCTGCCCGGCTTCCTCCAGCCCCCGCCGCACCCGACTCGGGCCGCGGTCGTCTTCCGCCGAGCCAAAGACGACGATGCGCGGCGTGAGATCGCCGCCGAACTGCTTCAGCTTCGTCGCCAGCGCGTAGTACCCGGCGTCGGGGCTGAACCACCCGTCCGGCGGCTCGTGCTCGCCGTCCTGGCCCAGGGCCTCCATCAGCAGGTCGTACTCCGCCTGCTGTTCAGGCGTCATGTCCGCCCGGCGGACTCTGTTTTTGTGGTAGGGCCGCAGCCTCTCGGCCAGCTGCAGCAGCTCGCCTTGCTTCTCGGCGGTGAGGCCGGCGAACCGCTCGCGGAAGGCGTCGAGCTCGGGATAGTCCGGCAACGAGGTGAAGGCGGGGTCGCTCATTAGCTCGCTCCATTTCGGCGGGTCGGGCCGGCCCCGCCGGCGGCTGCGGATGGAGCGCCGCGGCGCCGGAAGGGCCGCTTGTCCGCAGCGATGGCCATCGCTGCGGCCGTCCCGATTCCTCATAGCCTACCTTGGCCGTCCGCGTCCGGGGAGAGGGATCGCCGGCCGTTCGCCGGCGGCGCCCGGAAGCTGGCGAAGGGGTGAGCGTCGTTCCGGTTGTGCGGCCTTCGCCGGCCTACTTCGCCCCCTTCCTCCCCTGGCCTTCCGCCTTCCGCCGCGGGAACAGCCATCCCCGGACGTGGTCGCTCACCGCCTTCAGCCGGTCGTCGCCGACCTTCTCCCGGTACACGCTCGCCATGTCCTCCCGTGCGTGGCCCATAACGTGATCGACGGCCACTTGATCGCGGGAGTCGCCGCCGACGGTCTCGAAGGTGTGTCTCAACGCATAGAAGTTCAGCCCCGGCCGGTGCAGCCCCAGCTCCTTGAGCAGTTTGGCCGTCTCCTTGCTCACCGGGTTGTCGCGGCCCGCCTTCGCCCAGCTCTTGCCGTATTTTGTCACGAACACCAGTTCGGCGTGCGCCTCGTCCCGCGGCGTCGGCCGCTTCGCCAGCACGGCTCGGATCGCCTTGACCGTCTCCGGCCAAAGGGCGGCCCGGCGCGGAACGCCCGTTTTCGGCCGCGGGTAGGTCGCCCAACCGGCGTCCAGGTCCAGGGCGGCGATCGGCAGCGTCCCCACGTCCGCGTTGCCGAAGCCGGCGTTGACGCCGAGGAGGATCATCGCCCGCAGCTGCCCCCCGGCCGCGCCGATCATCTTCCGCAGTTCCGTCGCTTCAAACATCCGCGGCCCTTTCGCCGCCCGTTCTTTTCGCAGCGTCTTCTTGCTGGGCCGTTTGAAGCCGGGGCCGAACCGCATGGGCTTGTCGATCAGGCCAGCGTCGTAAGCATACTTGAAGACGGTGCGGACGCGCTGAATCTCGTTGCCCAGGGCGACCGGGCCGCGGGCCTTCGCCAGCCCGACGCGCAGCCGCCCGAAGTCGTCGGCCGCCAGGTCGTCCACCAGGCGCGTCAGGCCGAAGCACTCGCCGAGGCGCTGGCAAGTGGCGTGGTAGTCCTGGAAGGTCCGTTCGGTGAGTTCGCGGGTGTCAAGCAGGTGTCTTTTCGCCGTCAGGAAGTGGTTTAGTAAGAGACGCACCGTGAAGCCGTCCGCCTGGACGCGCGGCGTCCGGCCGGCGTGCAGGTCGTCTTTCTGCTCCAGGTACTTCTTGAGGGCCGCGTCGGGGTCGGACCACGGGCCGAAGTAGTGCGTCTTGCCGCGGACCTTCTTGGCCCAGCGCCGCGTCGCGTGCGGGAACAGCGGGAAGCCGTCATAGGGCTTTTGCGGTTTTGCGGGCTTGCTTCCGCCCCCGGGGCGGGTAGACTGAGGCATGTTGACTCCTTCCGGTCTTCGGGTGTCATAACGGGTGTCAACGTTATAATACCCGGTGGGCCGCAAGGGTCAATAACAGCAGGTGGGACAAGCACTTGCGCCCGTAGCTCAACTGGATAGAGCAGCGGTCTTCGGAACCGCAGGTTGGGGGTTCGAGCCCCTCCGGGCGTACTCCTTCCGTACCATCGAAATCTTTCCCCTTACCGCCGCGGCGGCGCCGCGCTCCGCACTCCTGTTGCAACGACCTCTTGCCACGGCCCGCCCGAAAAGGCGGGGTTGTACTCCCACAGCGACCCGTCCGCCAGCACGCCGAAGAGTTCGCCCTGCCCGGACGCATTCTTCGTGGCGCCGATCGAAGCGAACGAGCCGGCCGACAGCAGCGACCAGCCGGCCAGATGGTGGTCCCACAGGTGATGGTCCGCTGTCACCGCGAACACTTCATCGGCCCCTCCAGCGGCGACCGCCAGCACCGAGCCGGTCGGCGACAGCATCGCCCAGCCGCCGCTGAAGGCGGGACTGTACTCCCACAGCGAAGCGTCGGCCAGCACACCGTAGGCGACCGCCTGGCCTGCCCCGTTGAGGCCGGCGCTGACCTGCTGGAAGGCGCCCCCGGACAGGAAGGCCCAGCCGGCGGGGGTGTGTTCCCAGAGGTGATGGTCCGCCGTCACGGCGTACACGTCATCGGCGCCGGAGGCGTCAGTCACGGCGCTGATCGACAAGACGCTGCCGGCCGGCGACAGCATCGCCCAGCCGCCGGAATAGAGATTACTGTACTCCCATAAAGAGTTATCGGTCGGCACGGCGAAGACGACGGCGCCGCCGGACTTGTTGGTCGCGGCGGAAAGCTGCTGGAACGAGCCGGCCGACAGCATGGCCCAGCCGGCCGGCGTGTGTTCCCACAGGTGACGATCCGATGTCAATGCGAAAACGTCGTTGGCGCCCGACCCGTCGGCGACCGCGCTGATCGACAGGATGGTCCCGGCCGGAGACAGCGGCGTCACGCCGCTCACCGGGTCGTACTGCGTCAGGGAACCGTCGCCGCCCAGGACGAACACCGGCCCGCCGGTGACGTAGGTGTACCGATCCGCCGCCGAGATCGCCGACGTGCCGTAGGGACTGCTGACGGTGACGTCCACGGCGCCCGCGGCCGCCTGGGCCGGCGCCGTGACGAGCAGCTGCGTATCGGAGAGGACCTGGACCGGCCCGGCGTCCACGCCGCCGAAGGAGACATGCAGCATTCCGGCCGCGCCGCTGAAGTCCTGGCCGTTGATGAGCAGCTTGGCGCCGCCCGTCGTCGGGCCGGACGCCGGGCTGAGCGACGTCACAATCGGCGTCAGGTCCACCGCCTCGAAGTCGGCGCCGCTCAACTGGCCGAGCAGGTGGAGATCGCCGTCGCTCCAGCTCGACGACGGTGCGCCGCTCAGATACCACGGCGATCCGTTGTCGGCCACGCTCATGCCGTAGTCCTTCAGCGCCTGGAGGATGATGCGGTCGTCGGCGGGATAACTGGAGATGTCCACGCTCGCTTTCAGGCGGAATCGCTCGCCCATCGGCGGCAGCGTGGGGTCGTTGACGCCGGCCTCGTGCGACGCGGGGTAAACGTAGGCCGTGTCCGTCGCGGGCACGGTGAAGCGCAGGGCGTGGGTGATGGCGCCCTGGCTCAGCACCTCGTCGGCCCGGACGAGGCCAGGCAAAATCGGCAGGCCGGCCGCGTCGGCGGAGGTCCATCCCGGCGTGCGGAACGTGTCCTGGTTCAGGTTCCAGACCGCTTCGGAGTCCGCGTGCCACAGGCCGTCGCTTTCCTCGGACGGCCGATGGGCGTTGTACAGCTCGTAAACGATGTTGTTGTCCTGATCGTAGACGATCATGTGGCGGTCGCCGTGGTTCTGGGCCGGCGGCAGCGGGTCGCCCTCCATCAGGGCGTTGGCGGGGATGGGAACAGGAAGAAGATCGCTTTCATCCGGATAAGCGTCGATGACGACGTTGACCTTCGGTTGCGAGCCGGAGACGACGTTGTAGGGGATGCCGTTGAGGGCGCCGGCCCAGGTGGTGCCGAAGTCGGCGTGCAGGGGGGCGTTGAGTCCGATCGCGGCGACGAGCGCGGCGGAGTTCGCGGCCGCGGGGGCGTCGGTTATCTTCTGGTTCCAGGGGTTGTCGGAGGGGAACAGTTGATTGCCCATCAGGCTGGGCGTCGTCCGCGGCTCCAGCTCCTCCAGCCGCAGGGGGTGTACGCGGGACGCGAGGGCGGGAACAGAGAGGGGACGGCGGACTCGGTATAGGTAGCATGGAATATCCTTTTTATCCGCGGTCAATAAGGGCGCCCGGCGCCACGGTGCAGCCGAAAGGGGGGACGGACGCAGGGACGAAGCGGCGGAAGGGGTGGGCGGCGCCGCGGACGGGATTCGGAGCGCGAGGGACACCGGAAACGTAGCTCGAAAAGCCGAGATGTCAAAAGCCGGCCGGGAAACACTCGGACGGCGACCGTCAGGGTCCGAGCCGCGACCGTAAGGGAACGCGGGAGAAAACCGCTCCCTTATGGTCGCGGCTCGGATTTCACGAGGTTACACGTCCGTTTTGAGCAGGCACAGCAGCAGGCAGTCGATGGCCCGCGGCAGATAGTCCGTCTCGGTGTAGAGGGGAACGCCAAGCGGCAACGTCAGCGTATAGCCCAGGGCCGTGCGGATCAGTTCCCAGGCGCCGACGCGCGGGTCCAACGAACGGCGGAAAACGCCGGTTTGTTGGCCCTCGGTGATGATGCGCGCCAGCAACGCCTCGCTGTCGAGGTAGAACGACCGCAGCATGGCGACGATTTCCTCGTCGTCGCTTTCGACCAGCGTCCGGTGCATGACGCGGAATTCGAGGGCGTGTTCCCGCGTGGCGCCGAGGTAGAGGTCCATGACGGCGTGCAGCCGGGCCAGCGGCTCGGTGAGGTGCGCGGTTTCCGCGTTCCAGCGGTGGAGCGTGGCGGCGCGGACTTCCTCCAGCACTTCCAGGAACAGGGCCTTCTTGCTGTCGAAGTGACGGTAGAGGACCGGCTCCGTGATACCGGCCGCCGCCGCGATCTTTTCGGTGGTGGTTTCCCGGTAGCCGAACTGAACGAACAGCTGCTTGGCGTGCGTGAGGAGTTGGCGTTTGCGTTCGGCCCGGGTCAGGCGCGGGGTCGGCCGGGACGCCTCGTTCCGTCGGCGTTGCGGGGCGGTCATCGGCGTCCTCGGCGGCCCTCGGATCGTGAACCCGGCACGACGGTTCATCATAGCAACGGCGCGCGGCGCGGCGTAAGCCCGCCGGTACGGAATCAGGTCGGCGACTGCTCCGGCAATATACCGCGCCCCTCCCCTGCCGCCCACGCTGCCCGTGAGCGCGTTCGGCCGTGATTTCCTCTGGTCCGCCGGCGCCGCGCGGGCTACTATAATACTGCAAGGATGCACGATTCCATCCCTGGCGTCGGACACGGATACGAAGTCCCGCCGTCCTAACCCGCCTTGCGCCAGGGTCCGGCGAGGCCATTGCAGCAGACGCAGCCAGGCGCGTCGGCGCCAGCCTCCCGCGGGTCATGGAACGCCCGCCGCGGTTCGGGTCGTTGGGTCCGCCTGGTTCCACGCAGGGGAGAACGTATGGCGAAAGAGGAATCGATTCAGGTTCAAGGCAAGGTGGTCGCGGCGCTGGCCAACACCCAGTTCCGCGTGCGCCTCGACAATGGGCACGAAATCGTCGCCCACATCGCGGGCAAGATCCGCAAGAACTTCATCCGCATCCTGCCGGGCGACATCGTCACGGTGGCCATTTCCCCGTACGACCTCAACAAGGGCCGCATCACCTACCGCGGGCCGTTGCGGCAAAAGCCGGCCGACGCCGCCGTCCCCGAGTGATCCGACGCCGCCGCGGGGCCGAAGCGCCCCGCGCGGGGATGGGCGGGATCGGCCCGCCGAAAAATCCGAAAAAAATTCGACAAGGACTATCCACAGCCGATCCGCCCGGCTATAATAGAGCGACTTGGGCACGTGGATTGGTCCGTGGACGTGAGCCTCTTCTGAGCGCCCCAACTTCCCATTCGCCTTTCCCCTGTCCATTGCGACGTCTTGAATCGTGCGCGAAGCGGCGCCAACCCGCAGGGGGTTGCGATTCGTTTCCGCCAGTCCCCGTTGTGCCCGCTCTTCGGATAGGGCCAGGATTGAACCATGGGAAAGAAGTTGTACGTAGGCAACCTTGCCTACAGCGTCGGCGACGGCGAACTGCAGCGCCTGTTCGCGGCGCATGGCAGCGTCACGTCGGCGCAGGTGATTATGGACCGGGACACCGGCCGCTCCAAGGGCTTCGGCTTCGTGGAGATGGGTTCGGACGCCGAGGCGCAGGCGGCCGTCGCCGCCATGAACGGCGTCGAGGTGGAGGGCCGGCCCCTGACTGTGAATGAAGCGCGGCCGAAGCCGGAAGGCGGCGGCGGGCGCGGGCCGGGCGGTGGCGGAGGCGGGCGCGGCGGCTACGGCGGAGGCCGGAGCGGCGGCGGCGGTGGTGGGTACGGTGGCGGGGGCGGCGGCGGACGACGCTATTAAGCCTCTCCCTTGCATGAGAAACACAAAGCGGGGCCGGGCCGATCTTCGGATCGGCCCGGCCCTTTCGATTGCGCGACCTATTCCGCTCTTTCCGCCTGGACCAGCTCCAGCACGCTCCACAACGTCGGGTCTTCCGCATAGGGAAAGTCCGACCCGACGCTCAGCGCCTGCTCCCCGAGTTCCGCGTCCCGAACCGCGTAATAAAAGCCCAGGCGCGGGTTCTGTTCCGGGTCGAAGCCGTGCAGGGCGACCGCCGGCAGGAACGCCTCCAATCGCCATCCGCCCGTTCGGCGCAGGAACTGAAACGGGACCGAGCCGGCCGGCGCCGTCGGCGCGTCGTGCATGGCCCGGTTGATCTTGCCCTGAACGAAGGCCGGCTCGTCCTTTTCCGCCCCGGCCCCGGTCGGCAGGAAATGGAACTGATGGCAATAGCGACTGGCCCGGTGGCTGGTGCGGGCGTCGCGCGTGTCGATCCACAGCGACACGCCGTCGGAGTGGCGCGGCCGTGAGGCGTCGCCGGCCGGCGGCTGTTCCTTGCCGCGCAGCTCCACCTGGAGCGCCAGGCCGTCCACGTTCCACGCCAGACGCACGTCGGCGAAGTTCCGCCGGCCGTCCATGTCGGCGAAATTGTCGATGCGGCAGACGTCCGGCAGGTCGAGCAGCTCGTCGCCGTCGCGCGGCAGTCCGCCGACGTGGCGGCATGGGTAGGCGACGCGGAACAGAAAGCGGTTGGGAATCAGGTTCATTTGAGCAGGCTCTTCTGGAGCACGTCGCGCGCCCGATCGAACGCCGGCTGCCACTCGATTTCCGGCTTGCCGTAGAGCAGGCAATCGCGGACTTTTTCGAGCGTGTTCCGGGCCATGTGCGGGCACTTGTTGCAGGCGCAGGTGATGCCGGGCACCGGGTGGAAGCGGTGCCGCGGGAACTCCTTCTGGAGTCGCCACATCATGTTCGCTTCGGTGGCGACGAGAAAATCGGTGGGTTGCGGGTAGCCGGCGACGTGCTTGACCATCGCCTCGGTGCCGCCGACGAACTCGCTGTGTTCGCGGATGTTGGCCGGGCACTCCGGATGGGCCAGCGTCACGGCGCTCGGAATCTTGCGCTTCAGCGCCAGCAGGTCGCCAACGCTGAAGATCTCATGGACCATGCAGGCGCCGTCCCACAGGATCATCTTCCGGCCAGTGATCTCCTGGAGGTACTGGCCGAGGTGGCGGTCGGGTACGAAGAGGATCTCGTAATCGGCCGGCACGCGGCGGATGATCGCCTCGGCGTTGCCGGAGGTGACGACCCAGTCGGACAGGGCTTTGACGCCGGCGGTGCTGTTGATGTAGGTGACGGTCTGGAACTTACGGCCGTTGATGCGCAGCATTTCCTGGTAGCGTGCGAGCTTGTCGGCGGGGCAGCTCTCGGCGAGGCTGCACCCGGCCTTGAGGTCGGGCAGCAGCACGCGCTTCTCGGGGTTGAGGATCTTCGCCGTCTCGGCCATGAAATGGACGCCGCAAAAGACGATGGTGGAGGTCTTCACCTTGGTGGCGGCGCGGGCCAGGTTGAGGCTGTCGCCGGCGAAATCGGCGATCTCCTGAATCTCGCCCTCCTGGTAGTAGTGGGCGAGAATGGTGGCGTTGTGCTGGGCTTTGAGGGCGGCGATTTCGTCGATGAGGTCTTGCACGGGAGGAGTCCTTGTTTTTCGTGTGGCGGAGGACGAACCCACATCCGGCTCATTTTATAGACGGCCTTGCGTCTGCATTCATTCTACGCGACGGGCGGGGAAAGGGGAACCGGCTCGCCGACTTCAGAGCGCGCTGGCTCCGAGCGAAAACGAAGGTGGGAGGAACCTCGTCGGACGAGAAGAAGCTCCTGCCACTTATGTTTTCCGCCGTGCCATCGTGTTGCCACGATTAGTGAGGTTGTGCCGAAGCAAGCGGCTTGCGGTTCTGCTTTTGGCACAGCAATTGCGCGGCAAGTGCTGGACATGCGACCACTTCAATGGCATAATGCCAACTTGAGATGCGGTGGTCAGCCGCGGACAGGCCTTTTGGCGCCGCTTGGAAACAGAAAAGGCGGGCAGGCCGGATGGGAACTGCACAGCGGAGCCTGTTCGATCAAGAGGCAACCCCGCCTGAAGACGGATCGTTCGCGCGGTTGTGCCGGGTGCTTGCGGCCGGTGCGGGGCCGAACTGGCCGGATCGCTTCGGTGCGGCCATGAACAGCTGGGCGAGGTCCGCAATCAAAACCCCGATTCGGACACTTTCCCTCTTTTCCGGCGCCGGCGGACTGGACATCGCCTTCCACGACGCTGGCTTTCACATCGAATCGGCCGTTGAAATCGATGAACGGTTTGCCGCCACCCTCCGCGCGAACGCGGGGCAGGGCGGCTACCTGGAAGGCGTCGAGATTCTCTGCGAGGACATACGCGACTTCCATCCTTCGGCGGGTCGGAAGATCGACTTCATTCTGGGCGGTCCTCCCTGCCAATCGTTTTCCGCAGCCGGCCGCAGAGCGGCGGGCGTCCAAGGGATCCAAGACGAGCGAGGGACCCTGTTCCAGGAGTACGTCAGGTTGTTGAACCTGCTCAAACCCCGCGCTTTCCTTTTCGAGAACGTCTACGGGATCACGGGCGCAGAGCAGGGCAGGGCTTGGCAGTCCATCCGGGCGGCTTTTCAGGAGGCGGGCTACAACATCGCGTTTCGCATACTGGACACGGCGGACTACGGCGTGCCGCAGCACCGTGAGAGGATGTTCATCGTCGGCACGCGCGACAAGGGTTTCCTGTTCCCCGCCCCGACGCACGGGCCGGATTCGCCCGATGGAACCTCGCACCTCAGTGCTGCGGAAGCGATCGAGGGCGCCATCGTGGCCCCGGAGCAGCGGCAGGTCCGTGTGGGGGGCGCTTCGGGCGCCTCCTGGAGCAGGTCCCTGACGGCCTGAACTATAGTTTCTTCACGGAGAAGATGGGGCATCCCCAGCCGATCTTCGCATGGCGGTCGAAGTTCTCCGACTTCCTTTACAAGGCCGATCCGAAGACGCCTGTCCGCACGCTCAAAGCTCAGGGCGGGCAGTACACCGGCCCCTTCCATTGGGAAAACCGGCCGTTCACCGTGTCCGAACTGAAGCGGCTGCAGACGTTCCCCGACCGCTACGCCGTCATCGGCAAGCGACAAATTGCGATCCACCAGATCGGAAATTCCGTCCCGTGCCAAATCGCCAGGGTGTTGGCGCTGGCGATTCTCGACCAGCTCTTCTCGGTCCCGCTGCCCTCTCAACTCCCGCTGCTGCACGAGGAACAAGCGCTGGGCTTCCGCAAACGAAAGCGGGGGCTCACGTCCGTGTACCGGAGAAAGGCGTCCGTCGCGCTGGATGGTCCGCAAGCTCCCAAGGGCAAGCCCACTGAGTCACCGGAGAACGTGGAGAGGAGGGTGGAGCGGGCCAGGCTGACGCGGGATTTCGGGTGGGAAAGGCCGTGCGATGAGGGGCCGTACCACGTCCAAACGGCGGTTGGGCCTGCCGGTTGGACCGTTCGGGTGGACGCCGGCCCGTTGAGGCCTCTGTCCGCTTCGGGCGCTTTCGAGATCGTCCTCAAGGGCCAAGATGCCTGGGAGTGGGTCCTTGGCAAACGAACAGTCAAGCTGGTAGGAGGCTCGCTGGAGGCAGCCGTCTTCGTGGCGGTCTGGAAGGCGTTCGAGGCCGAACTGGCCCGGCGGAACGTGAAGGCGGACCTTGTTCAGCTCAGCGAGTACTACACCTACCGGCCCCGGTTCTCCGGCCGAATGACTCTAGCCGACTTCTCCGGCCGGATGATTCTAGCGGAGGGGGATGACCATCGCTGGAAGGTACTGCAGCGGGTCGTGGCGGGGGTCGGCACACGGGAGATTCTGACCGGCCGACAGATCGCCGACGCCTGGGAGTGCGGCGAGGAAGAGGTGCTCGAACACATGCTGTGGCTTCGGTCGCTTGCCTACGAAGCGAGGAACAGTAACACTAACCCTCAGATCCCGCAGGGAAGCTACCTCATCCCTTACTCGTTCCCGACGCTGAGCCCGATGAGCGTTCAGGTCAGAAAGTCGCTGGTTGCCGACGATGAGCGACGAACGACCCCGGCTTGAAGTGTACCTGACCCGCTCGGTCCTGTTCCAGCGCGAAAAGGCGCCCGAATCCTTCGTGGAGGGCAGTCCCACTCCCGAGGCCAAAGCAAGGCTTCAGAGGATCAAGGAACGGCTCGAATCTGGATACTTAACGGATCTTATAAAGGAGTGCCAGAAACCCACTTCAGCGGCCGAACCTGTGGAGCTGTCGCACGCGGCACTGTTGTCCCGGTTGGTCGATTCGGTGACGAGCGAAGTCGGACGCGCCCTGGTGGGCCTTACCGTCCTTCAGTTGAGCGTAAAGGCTGTTGCCCCTGGACAGAGCATTCGGCTGCACAAGGCGGGCGGCGCCGGGAGCAACTTCTCCTGGGCCGAAGGCATCCCCATGCGGGTTCTCGATAAGAACCACATCACGCCCGTGCTGCGTCATTTCAATTTGCTGAAACTGAACGCCGACGGGTTCATGATGACCCGCTCGCTTGCTGAGAACTACCCGTACAGCAAGCTGTACAAGGCCGCCATCCGGGGCGCACGCACCGAATGGCTGGAACTCGTGGACCTCATTGAAGGAGAGGCCGTGAGGCCGGAGCCGGCGCTGCGACACTTGATCGGGCTGCTGTTCAATCGCTCGGACAACTTCAAGAAAGCGGCCGCAGCGGCGATGCGAGCGGTTCGACGCCGCTTGCCGAAGCTCAAGACATTGGATGACGCCGCTCACTTCATTCGGACCTTTGTGGACCGTTCTCCCTATTCTGCTCGCGTGTTTGAGATCGCACTGCACGCCCTCTTTCAGGTGCTCGCCGAGCAGAAGGTGTTCGGCGGCGTCTTGAAGCCCCTGGGCCAGATGAGGTCGGCGAACAAGAAGCACGGAAACATCGGCGACATCGAAGTCATCAAGAAAGCCGGCGGCTTGGAGATTCTGGAGGCCTGGGACGCCAAGTACGGGAAGCCCTACCTGCGCGACGAACTGGAGGAGGCCAGCGAGAAGCTGGAGGATCACTCAGAGACGGACGTGGTCGGATTCGTGGTGGACTCCGAGCCGAATAGGAAGAAGGAGATTCAGGAGCGCGTCGGGGAACTCGAGCAGCTTCATGAGGTCAAGATTTACATTCAGAGCTTCGAGGAGTGGGTGAAATCACAGGCGCTGCGTGCAACGGGCGCGAACCCAATGGACTTGGGCAGGCAATGGGTTCTCGCCTTCGCCGAATCCCTTTGCCAGATGCGCCGCGACCTCGCCCCCATCGATGAGCCTGCCGACGCCTGGGTCACGGCATTGATCGAACACGCAAGTGTGTGGCCAACATAGGCGACGGCGAGGGACCAGTAATGCAGCGCGTGCTGCGTGAAACGCTGGCAGGCGGCAAGTTCGAGGGCGTCTCCGCCCAGCGGACCAAGCACATGCGCTCGATTCGCTCCAAGGGCAATCGAAGCACCGAGCGTCGGCTGCGAGCCTATCTGATCCAAGCGAAGGTTCGGGGTTGGACGGTTCACCCGAAAGACATCCCAGGCACGCCCGAGTTCGTGTTCCGCGCCGAGCGGTTGGCCGTTTTCACCGATGGCTGCTTCTGGCACGGCTGTCCCCGGTGTGGGAAGTCGCCCCGGGCGAATTCCTCATACTGGTCAAAGAAGATCCAATTAAACCTCGAAAGGGACCGGAGGGACGAGGCGGCTATGACCGCGATCGGCTTCCGGGTGGTGCGCCTTTGGGAGCATGAGATCAAAGAGTCGCCGGCGGACTGCATTGGTCGAATCGTCGGCGTCTTGGCCAAGCGCGGATAGCCGGGCACTACCGAGAAGTCCGGCCCACCGGCGAAAGCTCAGTTCAGTAACAACGAACAAAGGAGCTCGGGGTGCCACGAATCGGCGCCAGCCTCAGACAGGCCAGTCAGGAAACCGAATCGCTGAATTGAACCACCGACCAGTGCCCTTGCGGCGGTTCGTCCCACAGCCGCCACGGGGGTTCTCCTGAGCCATCCCCATTCCAGATTCCCGCCCCCCACACCGATTGCGTAGGGAACTCGGCGACGTTCGGGTGCAGGGCGTCGAACTGGAGGCGCAGCTTGTCGGCCAGCGTCGGCGGATATTCGTCCTCCTCGCTGGCGCAGGCGACTGGCCGAAAGGGCGCCGGCGCCCGACTCCCAATCTCCGTTTGACAGCCCCGTTTTTGTATCCCATCCTTTCGGCAAGAGTGGAATCGCCGAACGCCGAGCGCAGTTCCCGTCTTCCCCGACGGATGCATCGTCGATGTTCTGTACGCTGGCGTCGCGGTTCGCTCTTGGGCAGGGCGCGGGGTTGTGGGCCGCGCATTCCCCCCTTGAACACAAAGGACGCCGCCGCCAATGATGACTACGGACCTCGGGGCTTGCGAGTGGTTCGTCTGGGACCTGCGCCGCAGCAACCTCATCGACCGCGGACAACTCGATCAAGTGATCGGCGAGTTCCTCGCCAAGAACGCCGGCGCCGAGCCGCCCGCCCTCGCCGAGTTCCTCGTCGCACAGGGCGTTCTCACCGATTTCCAGGCCGAACGCCTCCTCCAGGGCAAGACCCAGGGCTTCGTCCTCGGGCCGTTCACCCTGCAGGACGCCCTCGGCTCCGGCAGCATGGGCACCGTCTACAAGGCCCAGTCCAAGACCGACAACCTGATGTACGCCGTCAAGGTGCTGCCGCGGCGCAGCATGTGGAACGTCCGCATCGCCCGCCGCAAGGTCCGCCTGTTCGAGCAATGCCGCCACGTGGCCGTCGTGCCCTTCGTGGACGTCGGCACGGCCGGCGGCATGCATTACCTCGCCTGGCCGCTCGTCGAGGGCGAGACGCTCGACAAGATCGTCCAGAAGGAAGGCAAGCCGACCGCGGAAAAGACGGTCCAGCTGGCCGTCCAAACGGCCGAGGGCCTCGACCTGTGCCACCAGCAGGGCCTATTCCACGGCTTGCTCAAGCCGTCGAACCTGATGATCGGGGCGGACGGCCAGGTGCGCATCCTCGACTTCGGCATCGGCTGCCTGCTGGCCGAAACGGAGGGCGAATCGCTTGTGGACACCATGTCCACGGCCAACTCCGTCAACTCGGGCCTGGACTGCGCCAGCCCCGAGAGCATCATGGACCCCACGAACCTGACGGCCGTCGGCGATCAGTACAGTCTGGGCTGCGTGATGTATTACTGCCTGACGGGACAGTATCCGTTCCCGGACGGCACGGCCGTCGAGAAGATGATGGCCCACCAGCACAAGCAGCCCAAGGCGATCCAGGACCTGGCGCCGGAGGTTCCCGACGGCCTGGCGGCCGTGGTGGAGCGGCTGATGCAGAAGACGCCGGCGGCGCGCTTCGCCAGCTGCACCGAGGTGATGGAGGCGCTGCGGCCGTTTGCGCCGGCTACCGGCACCGTGCGGAGCCGACCGACAATGACAATCCCGCGTCTGAGAGCATCGCAAGCGACGGCCGCCGCGGATGACGCCGCGGCGCGCGCCACGGAGCGCCCGACTGGCCCACTGCCGCCGCGCGCCCCGTCGGCGGCCGCCCCGAAACTGCGACCCGCCGCCCCGCTGCGGCCGACGCCCGCACCGCCGACGGTCGCCGCCCCCGCCCCCGCGCCGCAACTTGTCCAGGAGCCGGCGCCGCAGCCGCAGGCGCCGGAGCCGGCCCCCGCGCCGAAATCGCTCGGCCAGCGCATGGGCGCGCTCGGCTTCGTGCTGCTGGCCCTGCTGGCCGGCGCCGTGGCCTGGCTGGTGTGCAACCTTGTCCTGCCCAAACCATAGCCGATTCGCATTCGTCCGTTCCTAACACGAGCCGACCGGGAGGCATTGCAGCCGCCGGCCGGCTCGCTGCGTTCACCAGACACGGTGACACGGTGACAAGGTGAGCAGAGCATTCACCATGTCACCTTGTCACCTTGTCACCGTGTCAATTCGGGCGTGGCCGAAATCCCTCCGAATGAGGTAACATCCAGGCGGGTCGTGCGACTGGAAAGGGTAGACGCCGTTCCGCGGGATGAGGAGGTCGGCGTGGCGACCGACTGGGACCGCATCGTCCGTGAACACGGTCCGATGGTGTACGGCACGGCGTGGCGCATCCTGGGCAACGCGGCCGACGCCGAGGACGTGGTCCAGGACGTGTTCCTGCAAATCCACCAGCTGCAGCAGACGCACCCGGTGCGCTACTGGGTGGCGCTGTTGCGCCGGCTGGCGGCCTGCCGCGCCCTCGACCGTTTGCGGCAACGCCGCAAGACGATGCCGCTGGATGGCCTCCAGCTGGCGGCGGCGACCGACGCCCCGGACGCGGCGCTCCTGGAGCGCGAGACTTCCGAACGGCTGCGCGAGGCGATCGCCCAGCTGCCGCGGCGCGAGGGGGAAGTGTTCTGCCTGCGGTACTTTGAAGACCTGCCCTACCAGCAAATCGCGGAGACGCTGTCGATCACGCCGGGGGCCGCGGCGGCCGCACTGCACAAGGCGCGGGCCAAGTTGGAGGCCGTGCTGGTCGAACCCGCGAAGAGGGAATAGCCGTGGACGAGAGGCCGAACCCGTTGGAGGAGCGCCCGTTCGTGGGCGAGCTGGGCGACGCGCTGCGGACGGCCGTGGATCAGGTGCGCACCGATCCGCCGCCCCACGCCTCGGTGGGCCGCGCGCTGGAGCGGGCGCGGCGGCTCGGGCCGGGCAAGGTCAACCCGTGGGTCCGCTACCACCGCATCGCCACGGCGGCGGCGGTCGCCGCCGTGCTGCTGCTGACGTTCGGCCTGCTGCTGGTCTGCTGGCGTTTCGATCCCAACGGTCGGACGGGCGCCGCCGCGCCGGGCGCTGACGCGACCCGGCTCCCCAACAACGGAGATGAGGGAGGGAATAACGACGTGGCCGTCGGCGTGGACCATGGGGTGATCCGCCCCCGCCTCGGCGACGGCGGGCCGACCGAAAGCCCGTTCGTGTCGGCGGAGCGCTCCCCCGTCTCGACGTTTCCGCTGACCGTGGATCCGGCGGTCTACCGCGACGTGCGGCGCGCGCTGCTGGACGAGAAGCGGCTGCCTGCGGCGGACGCGGTGCGCGTGGCCGATCTGGTCAATTCCTTCACCTATTCCTATCCTGAACCGTCCGGCGACGATCCGGTGTCGCTGACGCTCGACCTGGCCGAGTGCCCGTGGGACGCGGCCCATGAATTGGTTCGGATCGGCCTGCGCTGCCGGGCCGACGCGGCGGCGCGGGACGTGCGGGTGCGGGTGGCGTTCAACCCGCGGCGCGTGGCGTCCTACCGGCTGATCGGCTATGAGGATCGGCATGGCCTCCCCGCGGGCGCCGAATCCCTCGACGCCGGGCAGGCCGTGACGGCGTTGTACGAAATCATGCCGACGGGATATGCGGACGCCGCGGAGTGGCTGACGACGCAAATCCGCTGTGGCGATCGGTCGATCACGCGGTCGCTGTCCGTCGCGTCGCGTCGCTTCGTGGAGGCGCCGGAAGACTTCCGCTTCGCGGCGGCGGCGGCGGAGTTCGGCCTGCTGCTGCACGGATCGGTGCCGCGCGGCGCCGGCTACGCCGACGTGCGGGCCACGGCCCGCGGCGCCCTCGGGGCGGACCCGGACGGCCGGCGGGCCGAGCTTCTGGCGCTGGTGGACGCGGCGGAGCGGCTGTCGTCGAACCGCAAGATCACCCGCATCGACGCCAAGCCCAGCTAATGGGCCGCCCGCCGCTAGAGTTTTTTCGAGGCGAGAGCATTGATTTCGGCGACTGGCTCGCCAAGCGTCTCTTCACGCAGTTCCGTGCGGAGCGGCCCGATCCACCGCCTCAGCCATCGCTCATCCGCTTGGGCTGCTACGGCGTCCACGATGCGATGGCAATCCCGGCTCAGTTCCGCCAGACGGCGACACCAATTGTCCTTGGGGTCGTAGCGCGGGATGGGCAAGACCTCGAAGGGACGGCGGTGAATGTCCCGTTCTCCTCCGCCCTGCCGCACTCCAAACGCCCCTTGCGTCTGGTAGGGCTTGATCGCCTCATCCACGCACGGAGCGTTGAGCAGGGCGCAGAGGTATACTTCACGCGGCCAGGAGTGAGACATCTTCAAACTCCTGGAAGTGGAGTGTCATGAGGGTGGCCAGCTTGCCCGCGTGAGTCGTAGATATCCCACCAAGGACATCTTCAATGGCGGCTCGGAAGTCGGCGAACGTCGGGTGATAGCGCCCGTACGCCGCCTTGCGTTTCATGAACCGCCAGAGCCGCTCGATCAGGTTCAGGTTCGGCGAGTACGACGGCAAGAACAACAGGGCGATCCGCAACTCCTTCGCCAAGCCTGGCGCCAGTGCATTGCGTTGATACCGGGCGTTGTCCAGGACCAGGGTGACAGGCCCGATCAGTCCCCGGGCCGCGATGGCCCGCAGCAAGTCGCACATCGTTTCGCTGTTCACCACCGTCGTGTTGGTGATCGCTGCCAGTTCCCGGGTGACGGCGTTCCAGGCCCCCAGCACGTTGAAACGCTGGCGTCCGGACGCCGCCCGCACGAACACCCGCGCGATCGACCCCAGGCAACACAGGAACGTACCGAACACGAAGGGGGCGGCGTCCACGAAGAACACGTGTTCCCGGCCGGCCCGCGCCGCGTCCAATCGGGGCTTCCGTTGGCCGTCCAGGAACTCCCGTTGCTCCCGGACGTGCTCGGCCAAGTTTTTTTGGGCGGGATCGGCAACGCCCGGATGCGACGCCACGGGAATCCCAACCCCTTCAGAAACGTGCGGACCTGAGTCGGCGGTCGCCGTAGCCCAGTCAACTGCTCGATCCGGTCGCACGCCTCGGCGGTCGTCCGAACCGGGGCGGCGGTGAGCGAATCCCGAATGGCGTCCGTAAAGGAGGCCAGGTCGCTGACGGGGCCGGTCACGTCCCCTTGGCGCAGTCCGTCCAGGCCGCCGTCCCGATAGGCGGCGACATAGCGTTGAACCGTCGCTCGACCGAGGCAGGCGACGGTCGCCGCCTTCGCCCGGGTGAGACCACAATGGAGCAACCACAGGACCTGCATCTTGCGGCGGACGGGGGCCTGCGGGTGAGACTCCCGCTCGGCATTCACCCCTTCCCGTTCCGCAGCCGTCCGTTGCACACGATGCCATGCCATCCGGGCTCTCCCGGGCAAACCGGTTGGATCGTTACGTCGATCCAGCTGTTATAGTCCAAGCAGCTGCCGGGAAAACGTCTCAGTCCGGGCCATGCGGAGTATAACAACCCTCGGGTGCGCAGGATCCTTTCCTTTCCTCCCGGAGGAGTTGCCATGAGCCGATGGACGTTGTGCCTGGCCGCCCTGCTGCTGGCGGCCGCCGCCGCTACCGCCCAGGACTGGGCGAAGGAACGGCTGGAAAAGTCCCCGCGCCACGGGGAGTGGGTGAAGATCAAGCACGGCGACCGCGAGGTGCAGGCGTTCATCGTCTACCCGGAGGTCAAGAACAAGGCGACGGCCGTGGTCGTCGTCCACGAAATCTTCGGCGCCTCCGACTGGGCGCGCCTGACCGCCGATGAGTTGGCCGAGGCCGGATACATCGCCATCATGCCCGATCTGCTGTCCGGTATGGGTCCAAAGGGAGGCGGGACCAGCGACTTCGGCGGCGCGGACGACGTGCGCAACGCGATCTTCAAGCTGCCGCCGGATCAGGTGACGGCCGACCTGAACGCGACCGTGGACTACGTCGCCAAGCAGCCCGCCTGCAACGGCAAGGTCGCGGTCGCCGGCTTCTGTTGGGGCGGCGGCCAGGCGTTCCGCCTCGCCACGAACAACAAGGACATCAAGGCGGCGTTCGTCTTTTACGGGACCGGCCCCGACCAGGAGGCCGACGCCCAGCGCATCGCCTGCCCGGTGTACGGCTTCTACGGCGGCAACGACGCGCGCGTGACGATGACGGTCGCCAAGACGGAGGAGCTGATGAAGAAGGCCGGCAAGACCTACGAGCCGGTGACTTACGACGGCGCCGGCCACGGCTTCATGCGCGCGGCGAGGCGCCCGACGCAAACGACGCAAACAAGAAGGCGCGCGAGGATGCGTGGAAGCGCTGGAAGGAACTGTTGGCGAAGCTGTGACGGCCGATCCAAGAGTAAGACGTTGCCGGATCGGCAATTTCCGAGAAGCGAGCGCCGCCCGGCGCATCCGAGGGGTGGGCCGGGCGTCGCTTTGTCAGCGCAGGACGAGTCGCAGGTTGGCCATGCGGTGGCCCTTTTCCTTGCCCCGGTAAATATCGAACGCGCCCAGCACGCCCACGAACCCGGAGTCGATCGCCTCCTCGCCCCCTTCGGGGAACAGCATGTCCGAAGCGAGGTCGCGGCGCGGAAGACACCCTTTCAGCGCTTCACAGACCATCTCGGCGTGTCGCCGGAGCGCCTGGCCCCGGTTGTTCCGCCGACGCACCACGGAGTCGAGGTCCTGATTCCAGAAGAGAGCGAACTCGCCGAATCTCTCCAACCCGCGCAACACCAGGCTGCGTATCAGCTGGAAGTCGCCTCTACTGTCCGGGTCTCCGATCTCGCCGTAGGCGTCGAGGTTCAGGACGCCGACGTCGGCCAACTCCGGGGCGTCCAGCCGCTCGTAGAGGTTGGCCGCGACCCATTTCAGGTCCGGCCGCCGCGTCCGGAACCCCTCGATCCTTTCCCGGTCCAGATCGACGCCGACGAACCCGCCCGGCGCTCAGCACGCCCTTCCCGCTCCAGCAGCTCGAGGGTGCGCAGGCCGGTCTCGCCCATCAGCTCGCACCAGTCGCAGCGCAGCCGGCGTCCGGTCGCCGTCTTCCCAGAGGAGGTAGGCGGCCTCGCGCAGGACGCGGAGGTTGCCTTCGCGGCAAGCCATTTTGGCGGGGTTGTCGAAGGCATCCTTCTGGCGATCCGAGAGGGGCGTCATGATGCTTCCAATCTGGGCCTTTTGCTAAGGAACGGGTTGACCGAGGAATGGGTTGACGAGGGACAGGCGATCAATGGTCCGCGGCGCACCCATGTCCTCCGTGTAGAGAACCCGCACGCCGCCGCGCAGACAGGAGGCCGCCAGGAGGGCGTCCCAGAAGGAGAGGGAGTAGCGGCCCGGAGGGCTTCCGTTTCCGGCCACAGGTCGGGGACGGGAAGGAGAATGGAGTCGGCCATGGCCCGCATCACCGCCAGGGCCGCCCAGGCTTGTGCTTCCGTGAAGCCGGTCGCCGCAAGTTTTCGGCTGGCCGCGACGAACTCGCAGCCCACCTGCCACGGCAGCGCCAGGGGCCGGACAGCCGCGACAAGCTGCTGGGCGAGTCCCTGCTTGCGCGGGTCGCGCGTGTCATGGCTGTACAGCCAGACGTTGGTGTCAATGGCGTTCATGAAGGTCGTCACGCGTGGGGTAAGGGCCGGCCGAGCGGAACGAGGACGACCGGGCGAGCGCCAGGAATTGATCGAGCGCCGCCGCGCGCGCCTCTTCACGCTCCGCAGCGGGCGCGTCGCGCATGCGGATCTCGACTTGCGCCCCCTCGGGCAGCGGCGCGTTGGGGATGACGACCCCGTTCTTGACGAAGCCTGCGATGACGATGGACATAGCCTGCGCCTCAGTTGCGGGACCGTTGTCATTGTAACTCCACGAATCCTTCTTCGCCTTCCTCGTTCGCTCGGATGGCCTCGTCGATTTCCTCCGGGTGCGCGGCGGCATAGTCCCAGGCGACCTCCAGGTCGGCCGGGGTCAGTCCCTGCACCGCCTGCATTATCCCTGCGTCGGACATGCCCAGACGGCGGTACGCGACCAGGCCCCAAACGGTGATCCGGGTGTCGCGCACGCAGGCGTCGCCGCCGCAGCGGTTCGGGTTCTTGGAAATCCAGCTGGCGGTTGCAGGCATGGTGCGATCTCCCCAATGGACCTGGGTTGAGCTTACCCCGCTCCCACCCCGCAGACAATGCCGCGCGCGCCCGGCGGATCGGCGGACGGATTCGGGCCATGCGTCTTGAGGCGGGGCTGACGCCCGCGGCGCTGGCCGAGAAAGTCGGCGTGCCGCGGGAAACCGTCGCCGACCTGGAGACCGGGAAGATCGAGGCCCGGAGCGACTTGATCGAGCACGTCGCCATCGCCCTGGGCCGGCGGCTGCGGGACTTTGCAGTGTAGTGATGCGCGAAGACAATTGATCATGCGGCCTTGATCCGTGCCGGGCACCTTTGAGCGCTGGCGAGCTTGTCGCCGCGCTAACAGGGCCGATCCGTGAGGCGCGTGTCGCCCGTCATCGGGACAGGATTGCTGGAAGCCGTCCCGGCAGATAGCATGTGAACGAGGACGCGGCCATGCCAACTCGCCCTCTCCATTCCAGGACAGGCCGGAGCGACCGATGGAGGACAACGCGGATGTTCTGAAAGCGGTAAAGCGAGCGTTTTCCGAAACAATCAGCTTGAAGCTTCAGCAGTTCTACAATGTGGTCCCCAAGGGAAGCAACTCAGACCTTACAGGGAAGTTTGTGGAGGAAATGGTGCGCGGGTTTGTCCAGCAATGGATCGCCCCTTGCCAGCTGGTTCACGGCACTTTGCACCCCCACGACGCGGCGATGGACTCCGCCCTACGCGAACTCGGCCCCAGGCAAATCGATGGGATTGTCTACGACCCACGTCTCGGACCGGCGATTCTCCGGGAAGGAAGCTTTCTGGTCGCACACCCGGCCTTCTGCCGAGGAATCATTGAAATCAAGGCCTCCACAACGAACATCAAGCGGCTCTGGGAAGATCTCCAATTGCGCTACCACAAGTATTTGGCTCCCGCCTGGAAGGATGCAAGCGTATTCCTTTGCGCAAACCACGTCATGGGGATCGTAATTCAAGATCCGGATCCCAAAGGGAGGAGTTCCCCTGAGTGGATGAGGACCACCCCGCTGTATTGCTACTACCTAGCTGACCATTGCCCGATCTTCATCCTGTTCAAAGAGCAAGACGGTGTGTACGAACCTTACGAGCCGGGAATCGACGCCATGATCAAAGGCATCTTCCACGCGAACTGGCAGAAGCCATTGAATGTCAACAGGATCTATGGCGATCTTCTTCCCCCCTAATAGAAAACATCTTAGCAGAGACATAGGAGAAAGGCCCGATAGCGTCGCCTTTGTTTTTGCAATCACGCCGGCGAGCTACCGCCGCCTCTCTTGAGGAGGCGGGCCAGCGAAGAACCGCCCGGTAGACCGCGAAGACCTTCCTTCAGAGCGGTATCAACTCTTGCCCATGTTTCACCGGGCGCGTCCTGTATAGGACCAGACTTCACCTTAGGCCACTGATCCGTGCGCTCATGATGCCCATGAGCCCATGCAAGTATCTGCTCGACCGTTAGAGCCGGGAGGTTTTTCGGATTTCGGACCCCCCGATGCTCAGCCAGTAGCTGGGCCAAAGAGGAACCACCGGCAAAGCCCCTTAGCCCTAGCATGAGCGCTTGGTTAACCTTTGCCCATGTCTCCTCCGGAGACTGCTCGATGGGCCCGGAGAGAACTTGTGGCCAGTGACCCGTACGCTCATTGTACTCGTCAGCCCATTCGAGTACTTGCTCCGCAGAGAGAACCGGGAGGTCATAATGGTTACGGACTCCGCGATGTTCAGTAAGGAATCGTGCCAGCGAGGAGCCACTTGGAAAGCCACGAGTACCCCTCACAAGGGCGGCGTGAATGCCGGCCCATGTTTCCCCGGGAGCCTCGTCGATTGCTCCAGATAGGTGCTTTGGCCATTTGCCCGTGCGCTGATTGTAGGCATCGGCCCACGCGAGAACCTGTTCCGGAATCAGGTCTGGAGGGCTCATCCTGTTTTTCACTCCGCGTTTCTCAGTGAGCAACTTTGCGAGTGAGGACCTTCCTGGAAGACCGCGATTTCCCTGTTTAAGAGACCCATTTATTCTCACCCACGTCTCACCGGGAGAATCGGTGATTGAGCCAGAGTTTTTTCTGGGCCACTGCCCCGTACGCTGATTATGGGCATCAGCCCACTCCAAAATCTGCGACTCGGTTAGGGCTGGAAGATCGCCGACATTCTGGATCCCACGATGCTCGGCCAACAGCATGGCCAACGAGGAACCACCTGGGAGGCTGCGAAGCCCTTTCCGCAGCGCGGAATCGACGGTTCGCCACGTTTCATTAGCAGCGCCGTCTATGAACCCAGAGATCAGGGCTGGCCAGTTGCCTGTGGAAAGGTGATGAGAGTCAGCCCAGAGGAGAATCTGGTCGATGGAAAGCGATGGAAGGTCCGATTTGTTTCTTACTCCACGACACTCGCGCAGCAAGTTGGCCAACGACGAGCCGCCGGGAAGCCCTCGATTGCCAAGCCGCAGGGCTGCGTCAAGGTTTCTCCATGTTTCACCCACCGTTTCCACGACTGGGCCGGAGGCCTCGACCGGCCATTCGCCCGTGTTCTTGTAATGGGCGTCGGCCCAAGCCACAATCTGAGACTCTGTTAAGAGCGGCTGGTTCTTGTTGTGTACCTTCCCCCGGTGTTCGGCAAGCAGCTTCGCTAGCGATGAGCCACCTGGAAGACTCCGAAGACCCATGCTGAGCGCAGCATTGATTGCCGACCATGTTTCACCGGGCGCCTCAGACACAGGGCCGGATTCGGTTATTGGCCAGTCTCCAATACGGCGTTGATGTGCATCCGCCCACGCCAGAATCTGCTCCTCCGTCAGCGGTCGCGGCACCGCATCCCGCAACCGCTGGGCAAACTCCCGCATCTGCCCGCCCGTCACCCCATGCACCTGCCGCCCCACGCTCTCCAGCACGGCCGACTTCTGGAGCGTCGCGTCCCGGAACTCGCCGAGGACCGCGGCGAACGCCTCCTCCATCGCCTGCTTGATCTCCGGCCGGATGCGCAGCCGCTGGGCGACCTCCCGCCGCACCGCCTCGCACACCCTCGCCCCTTCGGCGTCCCCTTGCCCTGCGAGGACCTCCACGGCGACCTGGCGGAAAGCGCTTTCCGGCAGGTCTTTCCTCGCCTGCATGGCCTGTTGCACCAGTCGCCCAGCGTCGGCGCCCGGCCCTCGCGGAGGATCAGTTCGCGGGCGTCGGCCAGGACCAGCTCGACCTCGGCGCGTGTCTCCGGGTCGAGCGGCGCCGCCGCGTCGTTCTCCGCCTCCGCGGCGGCGGGGTTCTGCTCCGGCGATCCCAGCGCCGCCTCGATCCCGCGCCGGATTTCGCGCAGGACGATCCACTCCTGACCGACCTCATGGTCCGCCAGGAAGCAGCAGGTCAGCAGGGCGTGGCGGCTGTGGTCGATGGAGAGTTCGGGCAGTGCGGCGCCGCCGCCGCAGGGGACGAAGAAGACCAGCCGCGCCCGGTCGCGGTGCGCTTCCGGCGAGTCCTCGCCCTTGGGCCGCATCGCCCGGCCCAGGAGCTGGACGACCGTGTTCAGCGAGCCGGGCATCCCCACGCAGTAGACCGCGCTGCACACCGGCCAGTCCGTCCCTTCCATGACCCGCTGGATGCCGACCATCGACGTCGAACCGAGATTCCGCGTGGGATCGGCTCTTCTCGGCCTTCAGCTGCCGTCAGGAATCGCTGCTTGTCCTCCGTCCCGGTTCCCGTGGCGTCCAGCACTCTCGCTCCCTGGGATTGGAGCGCTCGGATCAGGACGGCAACCCGGCCGGAACTGCCGCCGCGCATGGGCGGAACGCGCACGATCGCCTTCGGGCTTCCGTCTTCGGTCCAGCGGCGGATAATGTCGTTCACCACCTCGTCCCAGTCCGGCGGCGCCTCTTCTCCGGTGAACTGGCTGGCGCTCACCGCGTCGCCCCGGTGACCCAGCGCCACGATCTCACTTTCCAGATGCCGGGGAGCGAAGCCCTCCGCCATGTGTTCGGCCAGGGAACGCCGGTAGTGGCGCATGCCGTCGATGGCGACGGGCCGGCCGTCGCCGCGGTAAGGCGTGGCCGTGAAGAAGTAGAGTTGTCCGCCGCGGTCCCGCCACAGCGTCACGACCTCCGACAGCCCATCCGCCGAGGCGTGGTGCGCCTCGTCGATGAACAGGGCCTTGCCGGAAAGGTCGGCGGGCAGCCGTTCCGGGTCGAGGCGGTTCAAGGCGGCGTGGGTGCAGGCGAGAGCATGGTCACAGGCGCCGGGTTGGCGGAGGTAGGCGATCAGCCGGCGCGTCGAGCTGAGCTGTTTGCTGTTCCGCGCCCCCGATCACGAACCGTTCGGGAACTTCGATGTCCGGCGTGGCGACTCCCAGGCAGGCCGGGAACCCCACCAACTGATAGTCGAGGTGGACGAAGCCCTCTTCGATCTGCTGCTGCGGCGCCGCGATGACCGCATGGGTGAAGCGCCGACCGAGCTGCATCGCCACGAGGGTGACGACCTGCATCGTCTTGCCGGAGCCGGTGGGCTGCTCGACGAGGACGTGGCCGTTGGACCGGCACACGTCCGTGATCAACCGGGCCTGGTAGGGACGGAGCGTTTTACGGAGTGCGGCGATCACGACGGTTCCTCCCGGCAGCCTGAGCAGAAGTATATTACTCGCGCAGGAGCGGAAATGGAAGTCGGTTGCAGTCGAGCGCCTGGAGCCACTCTCGGCAAATCTGCTGCCGCCGCGCGAAGGCGGGCAAGGCGGGCAAACCGGAAGGGGCGAAGGGGTCAGGCCGTGGCCTGGCGCGGAAAATGCCGGTGGGCCGGGTCGCTTCGCCTTCCACGGTTGGACGATGAATCTTATATTTGTCTAACCCGCTCGGGCGCGGCCGCCGGGAGGCACAGCGAAGTCCACCCGGTTGCCGCCGCGCCGCGATGGGTTACGCACGTTCGCGTTGTTCGGTTCTTTGAGGCTCTTGGGCGGAGGGTGCATTGAATGTTCGAGCAACGGAGTGAAGAAGGGGGCGATCATCCGGCGGTCGTGGAAGGCCCCGAGGAGGGGCTGCGCACCGACGCGCTCGGGCCGACGGATCGATACCCGTCCTACAGCTTGGACGTGCTTCGGCTCCTGGAGGATTGACTCGATCGGCCCGGCGTGACGACGGCATCAGCGGCCCCGGAAGTTTCGGCTTCCGGGGCCGTTCTGTTTCCCGACGCTGTTGCGGCGTTCCTTGCGACGAGTACAATCGATGCCATCGACCTGGAATCGGCCTCGGTGGATGCTTAGGCGAGGGGCGGGAAATACCTTACCCGTAGCCGCATTCGCCAGAATGCGGGCCAACAGCCATTCACCCGCATTCTGGCGAATGCGGCTACGGGTATCATTCCTGCTGCCACTCGCCTTACAGGAGTCGGGTACATGTCGCGGCGGTGGGGATGGGCAAGCGTCGTTTTGTTGCTCGTGGCCGCGCGCCCGGGGCAGGCGGTCGAACCGCGGCCGCTGGAGTTTCACGTCGTCTACGACCGGGCCGTCTCCGCCGAGCCGTTCACCGGCCGTGTCTACGTCCTGCTCTCGAAACAGGAGGCCGGTCAGCCGCCGTCCGGCCCCAACTGGTTCCATCCCGAGCCGTTCTTCGCCGTCGATGTGAAGGGCTGGAGGCCCGGGGAGGTCCTGGTCGTCGGCGCCGACGCGTTCGCCTGCCCCGTCCCGCTGCCGCAGCTGGAGCCGGGTCCGTACTACGCCCGGGCCGTGATGGATTTCGACCGCGGCGATCGCAGCTTCGCCGCTGCCGAGGGCAACGGCTATGGCAAGCCCGTCCATGCCGACCTCGCCCCCCAAGCCAGCGGACCCGTCGTCCTGACCGTCGATCAGGTCTTCCACGCCCGGCCGTTCGTCGAGACGAAGCGCGTCAAGCTCGTCGATGTCGAGAGCAAGCTGCTGACCGCGTTCTACGGCCGGCCGACCCGGATGCGCGCCGGCGTCGTGCTGCCGGCGTCGTTCTTCCGCAATCCGGACAAACGCTATCCCGTAGTGTACGAAATCCCCGGCTTCGGCGGTTCGCACTTCGGCGCTTTTGGGGCGGCCGCGCGCGACGCGACGAACCTGGACGGCGTCGAGGCGGTCTGGGTGGTCCTGGATCCGAGCTGCCGGCTCGGGCATCACGTCTTCGCGGACTCGGCCAACAACGGGCCGGTCGGCCGGGCGCTGGTCGAGGAGCTGATCCCGGTGATCGAGGAGGAGTACCGCGGCCTGGGCACGGCCGACGCCCGCTTCGTTACCGGCCACTCGTCCGGCGGCTGGAGCAGTCTGTGGCTCCAGGTCGCCTACCCCGACGTGTTCGGCGGCGTCTGGTCGCTGTCGCCGGACCCGGTAGACTTCCGCGACTTCCAGCGCATCGACCTGACGCGGCCCGGCGCCAACTTGTTCACCGACGAGGACGGCAAGCCGCGTCCGCTGGCTCGCGCCGGCGGCAAGCCGCTGCTCTATTTCAAACCCTTTAACGACATGGAAACGGTCATGGGTCACGGCGGCCAGCTGGCTTCGTTCGAGGCCGTGTTCAGCCCGCGCGGCCCCGACGGCCGGCCGCGGCCGCTGTGGGACCGCGCGACCGGCGCCGTCGATGCCGAAACGGCCCTAAGCTGGGACAAATACGACATACGCCGGAAGCTGGAGCGCGAGTGGAAAACGCTCGGCCCGAAGCTGGCAGGCAAGCTGCACGTCTACACCGGGGCCGAGGACACGTTCTACCTGGAGGGGGCGGTGCGGCTGCTACAGGCGTCGCTCAAGGGCCTGGGGAGCGACGCCGTCGTCGAGATCGTCCCCGGCCGCGATCACTCCAGCCTGGTGGACCAGGCGATGCGCGCGCGGATCGCTCGGGAGATGGCCGACGCGCTCCGGCGTCGCCTGACGGAATAAGCCGGCTATACGGAGCGCTAAACGCCCTATTCCCCGGCCGGCGGCGGCGATGCGGCGCGTGGCGCCGCGACAGAGCCGGCCGAACGTCCACGGCGGCGGTTCAGGCCGCACAGGTCGCAAGAGCGAACCGGCCAGCACCGTCCAGAGCGTGCGCGCCTCCGCGTTTCCTTCCTCATCAAAAAAGGTCGCCAGCATCCTCTGAACAAAGGGGTACACATCCGTCCCGCCGCGGGTCATCACGGCGGACATGGCGTCCGGCCGTCGCCGGTAATAGAAGAGGTAATCCGGCACGACGCCGATCCGCCGGCCGGATCGCGCCAGCCGGATGAACGTCTCCCAGTCGTGGCAATACGTCGATCGGTCGGCCGGGAACCCGCCCACGGCGCGCAGGTCGTCGGTACGAAAAACGGCGTTGGCGTCTCCGTAAACGTTGTAAGCACAGGCGGCCGCGTGCGGGCCGCCCGTCGGGCAGTACTGGTGGAGGAACTTGCCCTTTTCGATATCGTGAATATCCTGAAAAGCGAGGAAAAAGCAGGTCATGGCCGACGCGCCTGGGTCGCTCCGCATGGCGCGCACGAAGGCGCCCACCATGCCCGGCGTCGCCGCATTGTCGGCGTCCACGGGGATAAAGTACGGCGCCCTCGCCTCGCGCAGCGCCCGGTTGCGGGCGGCGCCAAGGCCGGCGTTAGCCTGGCGGATGAAGCGAAACCGCGGGTAGAGCCGTTGCTGTTCTTCCCAAACCAGGCGTGATTGTTCACATGTCGATCCGTCGTCGATGACGAGCACTTCCTGGTCGGAAAAGGTCTGCGCCGCCAGCGAGGTCAGCGTCTCCGGCAGGTAGCGGCCGAGATTGTAGTAGGTGACGGCCACGGTGGCGATCGGCGACGCCCGGATGAAGTCCGGCACGACGACCGGCGGCGGCCGGAGGATCGATTCCAGGCCGTCGTCCGCGGCGGCCGGGGCGCCGACGCACCAGGAACGGAGGGCGACGCCCAGACGTCGGGCGGAATCGGCGCCGTCCGCGTCGAAGAAACAGGGGGCGGGATCATCGGCGTCGCGGACCATGCCCGGCAGCCAGCGCGGCCGGGCGGCGAGGAACGGCAGGCCGTTGACGATGCAATCGCGCACCAGCGGCGGGACCGTTTCGGAGCGGTCGCAGACGACGGCAAGCCGGTTGCCGGCCGCCAGGAATTCCAGCGACTGCAGGCGGTCGAGTGCGCTGCGAATCGCGTGAGGACGCCCTCTCATGCGGTCGCCGATGCGCCGGGAGACGCGGCGCGAGCTGGCCGGGTTCAGGAACACGATCGGAACGCGGGAATCGAGCTGCTCCGCCGCGTCCAGGAACAGGTCAAGGGCGCCGGGCGACTGCTGGCCGGACGGGAACACCACCTCGGGCGGCCCGGCATGGGAAGCGGCGAAGGAGCCTGCGCGCACATCGGCGGAGCGGTCCCATCCGAGGCGGCGCGCCTCGCCCCCCATGTACGGAGAGTTGCTCCAGCGGATATCCGCATTCTCAAAAGTATAGCGCTCGCAATAATCGAGGAAGAGGTCGTCGGGACCGGGCCAGCGCTTGTCCGCCTCGCGCAGCCACTGGCCGACACAATCGAGGCGGACGGCCAGTTTCACATCCGCGAAGGCCGTCCCCGCTCGCTTGGCCTGGACGCACCGGAAGCCGGCGGCCTGCCGCACCGGGAATACCACCGCGTCGAAGCCGTGGACCCGATGCAACGATTCGACGGCATAACGGATCAGGTTGCTCGTGTAAAGGGCGGGGCCGCAACCCGGCGTGCCGTTGGGGGCGCGGCAGGCGGCGGGCAACAGGATTTCGTCCAGCCGGGCGACGCCGACGCCGGCCGCTACCAGGGCGCGGCGCGTCGCACCAAACCCTGCCGCCGGGCCGCACCAGAGGAAATGCACTCTCCATCCGCGCGCCGCCAGCGCGACGGCCGCCCACCGCTCGCTGACCCGCAGGGAACCTCCCGCCGTCCCACCACCGCCCGCCGCGAAGCAGACGGCCCCCCGCCGGGCAACCGCACATTGTGCCGTAAGCGGGTCGCTTTTATCAGTGAACATGGCTCAGCCCTCGGGCGCTCGGATGCGGCAGTCGAGATGGTCGGCGGACAGGTTCGGGTTGTGAAACGGGTCCTCGGCCCAAGCCGCGCCCCAGCGGCGGCGGAAGGCGTCGGCCTCCGGCGGGCGCACTCCGGCGGGGCGCGTCCCCAGTTCGTGGTGGATGAGGCGGGCGTAAGGCGTGCAGACGACGCGCCGGCCGGCGGCGATCAGCCGCAGGCAGTAATCGACGTCGTTGTAATTCAGAGGAAAGCTCTCGTCGAAGCCTCCGATGGCGCGGAACACGTCCGCGCGGGTCATTAGACAGGCGCCTGTCACGGCGCTGACGTTGCGGGGGACGAGGAGGCTGTTGAAATAGCCGCGGTGGTCGCCGTGGTGGGCGTAAAACGGATGAGCCGGCCGGCCGCCCAGCACGGCGACGCCAGCGTGCTGGATCCGGCCGCTGGGGAATAACAGCTTCGCTCCGACCGCGCCGACTTCCGGCTGCTGCGAGAACTCCAGCATCCGCTCCAGCCAATCCGGCGTTACGACCTCCACGTCGTCATTGAGAAACAGCAGATGCTCTCCCCGCGCCAGCAACGCGCCCTGGTTCATCGCCCGCGCCCAGTTGAACGGCGTGGTATACTTCGCGCCGCGGGCGCCCCCTGCTCCAGCCGTCGGCCGAGTTCCACCGGAACCGCGGGACCGTGCAGCACGATGATTTCGTGGTTGCGCCAGGAGCTGCGCGCGACGCTTTCCAGACATTTGAGGAGGTAAAAGGTGCGTTCGCCTCGAATGCGAACCGGCCGACACGCGCTCGGGATGACGATGCTGACGGTGGGGGCGCCGCGGACGGCGAAGCGGACGCTGTGCAGGCCGGGCGCCGGGCCAGGCTCAACGGCGCCCTCCCGGCCGGTACGGTCCAGGTGATCGCGAACCGCCGCCCGCGCGGCCTCCGCCGGGTCGCGCGGCGCCGCCCGGTGGTAGAGGAGGTCGGGGACGTGACCGACGCGCTCGGCGCCGGCCGCGATCCGCAGGACCAGATCGCATTCCTGGGCGGCCCCGAATTCGGGACGGAAGCCGCCCAGTCGGCGCACCAGTGCCGTCGGATACACGCCCGGACGGCCTGTGTACATCGACGATAGCAAAAGGTCGGGAGACCAGTCCGGCTTGAAGAACGGCTCCACGTGGCTGCCGTCGGGGGTGAGGCGGTCCTCGTCGCCGTAGAGCATGTCCAGGCCGGGGTCTTCGCAGACGGCCCGCGCCAGCCGCGATAGAGCGTGTTCCGCCAGCTCGTCCCCCGCGTCCAGCAATGTGATGTAGTTCCCGGATGTAGCAGCCAGCAGCGCCTGCATAGCCGATCCCGCGTCTGTTTTATCGACACAGACCATCCGTATACGATTGTCCTCCTGAAAGTGCTTGTCAAGGGGGGCGTCGCCGCCGACGCACAGCTCCCAGCCGGGGTACGTCTGCCGGCGCACGGATTCGGCGGAGCGGCGCAGGTCCGCTTGCGCGCCGGCGGCGTCCAGGAGGACCGAGAACAGCGGCGGGTCGGCGAAGGCCGCCGCCTCGCGGCGCAGGCGCTCGCGGTCAGCGTCGCTCAGGGCGCGAGCGCGCCGCCACGCTTCGTAGGCCCCGGCCTCGTCGTGAGGCTCTCGCCCTTCAAAATCCGGCCCGTCGAGCGCTCGAAACAGCTTGCGCCACACCCCGGCGAAGTCGCCGCGCACCAGCATGGCCAGGCCCCGGCGCAGTGCCGGCCCGGTTCGCCCGTATTTGGCGACCAGGCGCAGCTTGGCGGCGACGGCTTGACCGATGGTAGGCGCTTGCATCAACGCGGATCTCCTTCGATGGCTTCCTTCCTGCCGCAGGCCCGGTCCAGCGCCTCCTTCAGCCCCCGGTTCCAGTCGTCCAGGCTGAACCGCGTCGCCGCGTCCTGGCGGGCCTGGTCGCCGAGCCGCCGCCGCAAGGCGTGGTCCTCAACGAGGGCGCCGATCGCCGCGGCCAGACCCGCCGATACGGACGTGCTGGAAGTGAACATCGATCCGTGGTCCTCGCGCAACATGCCGGCGTCGTCCATCCACGACGTCTTGCCGTGGCGCCCCGGAACGATCAGGCCGTTGCGTCCATGCTCGACGTACTCGCGGAAGCCCCATCCGTCCGACGCGACCACGACCTGGCCGTGGGCCATCGCCCGCAGCACCGAGACGACATGGATGCGCGCGGCCGGAATGAGGAAAACGTGCGACGACCGCATGAGATCGTCCATATCGTCATTCGGCAAATAGCGGTCGATAACGCGCACCCAGCACTTTTCCAGGACTTTTCGGAAGCGGGGCTTGAGTTCGGGGAGCCGGGTTCGCAGCGTCAGCCGGACGCGCGGGTAGCGCTCTTGCACGATCTCGAAAGCCCGCAGAACGTCCAGGCCGCCGCGGAGGAAAAAGCTGACCGGCAGCTGGTGCCAGGAGCAGGTGAAGAGCAGGTCGAGGCGCCCGTCGGCTGCATGGTCCACGCCGGTCGGCGGCAGGGTGGTCCCGCAGGGGACGTAAGCGGTCTTGGCGGCGACGATTTCGCTCCCGAATAGCTTCGGAAGCGCCTCGGCCGTGGAACGCATGTGCGTGACGATCCCGCGGCACGCCTCGGATTCCAGCAGCGCCTTGACCACCGGCAGGTACGGCGAGCGCCGGATGTCCGTTCGCCCCGTGCAGCCGTTCTGGTGAAACGGGAAAAACAACGTAATAGGATCTTCGATTTCAATCACCCAGGGCCGCTGGTTGCAGGTGAAGGGGATGCTCGTCAGGAAGAGCAGGTTCGCGCGCGGCGGCACGAGGACCTGGGAGGGGAAGTGGCGCGTGCGCAGGAACTGGACGGTCGGCCAAAGGCGGCAACCCGCGCGGCGCAGCGCGAAGAAGAGGCGGATGAAGGCCGCCAGAGTTCGCAGACACGGGACGACGCCGACGCGGCGGCCCTGACGGACGACCGCGCCGAGCGGCCGGATCAGCAGCCACACGGCATGGAAGACGAACGGGACGATTCCAGCGAGACCCGCACGACGGATCGGCGCCTCGTCGGTCCTTGGGGCGGAGCAGACGAAGCGATAGCCGGCCGGAGGGAAGTCGGTGTGAGAAAACTGGGGATGGCGGCCGCAGTCGCCGAAGAACGCGAAGCAGGGCAACCAGCCGGCGAACTCGACGGCGACCGGTGCGTAGGCCGCCTCGCTTGCGCGGTCAAGAACGCGCTCTTGCGTCGTCTGGGGCGATTTCGGCTCGCGCAGGGAAATCGTCATGGCGATTCCCTCCTTAGCAGGCAGCGCCGACGGCCGCCGTCGCAAGAAAGTCGGCCGCGGCGGCGTACGACTCCGGCGTCCCGATGTCGAGGAACGGTCCTCGACTCCGGCGGCCGTACACGGCCCGTTTCTCGATCCAAGCGGGGAGCATCTCGCGCTCCAGCGAAACCGGCCGGCTCGTTGGGATTTCCTCTAACAGGGAGCGTTGGAATAGGTAAACGCCAGCGTTGATCCAGCCCGATCCACCCCCCGCTTCTTTTTCCGCGAACGCCGTGACCCGGCCGTCCGGGGCGGTCGCCACGCGCCCGAAGCGGCCCGCGTCGTCCACGCGGGCCAGGGCCAAACTCGCCTCGGCGCCGCGGCGCCGGTGAAAGGCCGCGAATGAGGCGAGGCTCAGGCGACAGTAAGAATCTCCATTAAGGAGTAGGATCGTTTCGGAATCGATTAGGTCCATGGCGGCCCGGAGCGCGCCGCCGGTCCCCAGAGGCGACGGCTCCTCGGAGTAGGCCAGCGTCATTTCGTCGCGCCGGTCTCCGAAGGCGCTCCGCACCTGATCGCTCCGGAACCCGATCAGCAACACGATCCGTCGCACCGAGGCCGCGGCCAGGAAATCGAGCAAATACGCGAGAAACGGCCGTCCCGCGACCGGCGCCAGCACCTTCGGCCGGTCGGCGACGGCGTCCCGCAGCCGCGTGCCCAGCCCGCCCGCCAGGATCGCGGCCGTCACGCCGGTGAGCCGCGACGAACGAGGCGCAAATCCGATCATCGCTTTGACCTCACGCGGCGTTCTGGAACAGCGGCCGACCTTCCATGGCGTAGCCCTTGAGCAGCTCGCGGATACCGTCGTCGAGCGACCGCCGTGGCTCGAAACCCGCGTCGTGGAGCCGTCGGCTCGACACGACGTAGTTGCGCTTGTCCGGGTCCTGGCCGATGGGGGCGAAGTGGATGTAGAAGTTCGGTACGTGTTCCTTGACCTTTAGCGCCAGCTCCTCCTTCGACAGGTTGGCCGAATCCAATCCGACGTTGTATGCCCGGTCCCGCATCCCGTCGGCGTGCGCGATGCAATGCAGCATGCAGTCCGCAACGTCCCGTATGTGGATAAAATTACGCTTGAAATCCTTCTCGAAGATGACGAGATAGCCTTCCTTGAAGGCGGCATAGACGAAATGGTTGACGAGCAGGTCGAGGCGCATCCGGGGCGACGTGCCGAACACGGTGGCCAGGCGCAGGGCGATCGAGTTTGGCTGCTCCAGCAGCACGCGCTCCGCCTCGACCTTGGTGCGGCCGTAGAGGGAGATCGGCCGCAGCGGGCTGTCCTCGGTGCAGTAGGTTTCGCCGGAGGTCACGCCGTAACCGCTGTTGGTGTTCGGGTAGATGACCAGTTGATGCGGACTGCGGAGGCGGGACAGCAGACGCACCGCCTCCAAATTAACGCCGGTCGCCAGCGCCGGGTCGCGCTCGCAGGCGGAGGCGCCGACGACGGCGGCCAGGTGGACCACGACGTCGGCGTCCCGCAACAGGCGGCGCATCAGCTCCTCGTCGCGCACGTCGCCCTTGACGAAATCGAATCCGGGATGGGCGCAGAGGTGGAACAGCCCCTGCTGGCCGACGCCGTACATGAGGTTATCGACGGCCCGGACGCGATGACCGGCGTCGAGCAGGTGCTCGCAGAGGATGCTGCCGAGGTAGCCGAGGCCGCCCGTCACCAGAACTCGCGTGTCCATGCGTTCATTCCTTGTTGTGGCTTCCATGAGAGCGGCGGGCGATCCAGTCAGCTTCCCGTCCCCAAAGGAATTCGACCGGCGGCCGTTTCCGAATTCTCCAGCGGCAGCAGGGTCGCGGGAACCTGCATTTTGCCGCTCAGGAGATCGCGTTCAAGCGTCACGGCTGTCATCCGGCGGATTCCGTCCATGACCTCCGGGCCGAACCGTCGGCCGATCACTTCCAGATAATGCGGGTTGGTGTAGTAGCTGACGAAGGCCTCGTCACGGAAGCGCAGGACTTCCCGGGCTGGGACGTGGCGCGTCGGCAGCGGCAGGCAGTCGCGCGAGTGCTGCGAGTAGCCGGTCCAGGCGGCCGGCAGCGGCACGCGCTGGCCCAGCGCCAGATCATAAAGCGGAGATCCGGGGTACGCCATCGCCGAGTAAAAGTTGGCGAACTCGCAGTTCAGCTCCACGGCCAGGTCGAGCGTCGCCCGCATCGTGTCGGCGTCGTCTTCCGGCAGGCCGAAGATGTAGTTGCCGATCACGTTGATCCCGGCGGCGCGGACCCGATCGACGACTTCAAAGACCTGCTGCTGGTCGAATTGCTTGTCCACGCCGGCCCGGACGCGCTCGGAGCCGGCTTCAATGCCGAGCGCCAGCCAGGTGAAGCCGGCCTCGCACAGCGCGTCGAGCATCCCCTCCTTGATGGTGTCCACCCGCGCGTAGGCCCAGATGTTGAGGTCGTATTTCCGGCGGATCAGACCCTCGCATATCCCGACGACGTGGCGGCGGTTCAGCACGAACATCTCATCCGCGATCTTGAGGTTCCGCACGCCGTAGCGCTGCACCAGAACGTCGATCTGCGCCAGGACGGTGTCCACGCTCCAGTAGCGATAGCTGTTGGCCGTCTCGCGGAGGCCGCTCGCCCCTTCGCCGCTGCGGAACGGCGCCTGGATGCAGCAGAACGAGCAATGATACGGACATCCCAGAGTCGTATAGACGGCGGCGTAGGGCTGGCGGTCGCGGCCGTCGAGGCAGTGCCAGTTGTGGGCGCGGTAACGGCCCATCGGCAGCAGGTCCCATGCCTGCGACGCCATGCGCGCGTCGAGGTCGGCGACCAGCGGCCGATCCGGCGTGACGCGCGGCCGGCCGTCGCCGCCCCGAAACCACAGCCCGGGAACACTCGCCAGGTCCGGCGCCGGCGTCTTCAGCGCTTCGACCAGGCCGACCAGCGTGTGCAGTCCCTCGCCGGCGGCGACGAAGTCCGCGTCCTCCTCGGCCAGCGTGCGGGCCGGCAACGCGGCGACGTGGCCGCCCGTGAGGATCACCCTTTGCTCGGGCGCCAGCCGCTTGATCGCGGTGCAGACGCGGCCCGCCGCTGTCATGATTTGCGTCGATGCGGACGGCTGATGTCCGTAGACTACCACGGCCGTCAGCAGAGGGTCGGCGTCGCGGGCGCGCTCGGCCAGCTGCTCGGCGGTCAGTCCCTCCGCCTCGCCGTCGATTAGACCGACCGACAACCCCGCCGTGCGGGCGAACGCCGCCGTCAACCCCGCCCACACGGGGTTTTCTACGGCCGCCAGTTCGGTTCCCAGCCCCTGATAAACCTGAATGCGGCTCGACGGGTTGAGGATCAGCAGGTCGAGTTTGCGCCCGGCCATCATTCGCCCCCTCTCTCGCCGGCGACGGCGTTGAGCAGGTCGCACAGACGGAGGATTTTCTCTTTTTCCAGAGTCGGATAGTTGCCGATGTAGGCGCCGAAGAAATGGACGTGGTCGGCCCGCGGGAACGCCTTCCAGGCGTCCGGCCCAAGCAGCCGCGACAGGTACGGCTGCCGCGTCTGGTTGCCGCCGCCGGCCGTGCCGCGCCGGAACTCGACGCCGTTCGCCCGCAGCGCCGCCATGACGTGCCGCATCAGGGCATGGTCCGGCCGCCGCAGGATCAGCGTCAGGGCGTAATTGCTGCTCCCTTCAGTCGCAAAATCAGTCTGATATGTATCTGGATCGAGGTGGTCGAGAAAGACACGGAGGTTCTCCCTGCGTCGGCGGATTCCCTCGTCGAGCCGCTTGAGCTGCGACCGGCCGATGACGGCGTTGATCTCCGTGCTGCGCACGTTGTAGCCGGGCAGGGCGAAGATGAAATCGGGGTGGAGGTCGGGATGCTCGTCGGCGTGGTCACGGCGGCGGCTCTCTGATTCCAGCTCCCGGACCATGCCGTGCGAGCGCAGCATCCGCACGGTTTCGCAGAAATCCGCGTCGTTGGTGCAGACCATGCCGCCTTCCACGGTGCTGAGGTGGTGGGCGTAGTAAAAGGAAAAGTTGGACGCCAGGCCGAACGAGCCGAGTTTGCGGCCCTCGAACGTCGCCCCATGCGACTCGCAAACGTCTTCAATAAGCGCCACCCCGCGGGCCGCCAACTGGTCCAGCAGCGGCCAGGTCAGCGCGTTGTACCCGAGTACGTGGGTCAGGAAGACGGCCCGCGTCCGCGGCGTGATTTTCTCCAGGACCTGGCGGTGATCCATGCCCAGCGTGCGCGGATCGATATCGACAAAGACCGGCGTGAAACCGCAGTGCAGCGCCGCCGCCACGTCGGACACCCACGTCACCGTCGGTACGATGATCTCGCCGCCGCCGCGCTCCTTGAGGGCGGCCAGCGTCACCAGATTGGCAGACGAACCCGAGTTCACAAAGACGCTATGGCGCACGCCTGCCCACTCCGACCACTCGCGCTCGAAGGCGCGGACGTTGCGCGACTGCGTGAGGACGGGGTCGTCCTCGCGCAGCAGGTCGCAGACGGCGTCGAGGTCGTCGCGCGTGATGTTGTTCTTCATGAGCGGCCAGTCGAGGCCGGCTTGCCGTGTTGCGGTGGGCTGCATCAGAATGGCCCCCTGAATTCCACGCTTTGCGGGTCCGGATTTACCTCCGGTGTCCAGCTGGTTTCCGTCCCCTCCACGAGGTCGCGGGCGGCGACGGCGATGGTGCGGGCGTTGGGATAAAAGTGGGTCTCCAAACTCGGCGTCGTTGGACAGGTGACGGGGGCGAAGCCGAGCCGGCGGACGCGCAGGTCGCGCGCGCCCATCAGCCGCTCCGCGACCCGGGCGACGATCTCGGCGCCGGCGCCGCAGGTCGTCCAGCCGTTGTCCACCACGATCAGCCGCCCGGTCTTCTCCGCGGACGCGGCGATCGTATCTACGTCCAGCGGGCTGAGCCAGACCGGGTCGATGACCTCCGCCCGCACGCCGACCGCCTCCAGACAGCGACGGGCGGCCAGGCACTCCGTCTGCATGTGCGAAATCCCCACCAGCGTCACGTCGCCGCCGGGCGCCGTGATCCGAGAGCGGCCCGACGGGACGGTATAGGCGCCTTCGGGGACCGGCCCACTCTGAAAATGGAGCATCCGATGCTCGACGTACAGTACCGGGTCGCCGTCGCGGATCGCGGCGATCAGGCAGCCCTTGGCGTCGTGAGGCGTGGACGGCGCGACGACCTTCAGGCCGGGGACGTGCATGAAAAAGCTGTAAAGTCCCTGCGAGTGCTGGGCGCCCTGGCCCCAGCTCTTGCCGATCATGGAGCGGACCACCATCGGCACGGAGGCCCGGCCGCCGTACATGGAGCGGCACTTGGCGGCGACATTGACGAGCTGGTTCATCGCCAGCATCAGGAAGTCCATGCGGATGTGAACGTGGATCGGCCGCAGCCCGGCCAGGGCCATGCCGACGGCCACGCCGGTCATGGCGTCCTCGGACAGCGGCGTGCCGAAGACGCGGGCCGGCCCGTACTTCTCCACCAGGCCGCGCGTCGTCCCCTGGATGGCCTTGGGGTCGTCCACGTCCAGGCCGAACAGCACCACGGACGGGTCGCGGCCCATCTCCAAATCGGTCGCCTCACGGACGGCCTCGACGAAAGAGAGCGTCCGCGTCCCGGCCGGCGCGGGCCTTTTTGCCGGGGCCGATGTCACACTTGTGGGCATGGCTCGGCCTCCTGGAACACGTCGGTGTACAACTCGTGGGGCGCGGGGAAGGGGCTGGCCTCGGCGAAGGCGAGGGCCTCGGCGATCTCCGTTTCGACCTCGGCCTCGATGACGGCCCGGCCCAATGGATCGACCAACGCCGCCAGCCGCGGGACCTGATCGTTCTCCATCCACGGCCGGCCTTCGTCCTCGCCGCGGTAGCCTAGATGGTAGTCGCGGTTCGGACCGACGTGTTCCTGCCAGCGGTAGGTCATGATCTCGATGAACCGCGGCCCCTCGCCGGCCCGCACCCGCGCGATCGCCTCGCCGGCTCGCCGATGCAATTCCAGCACGTCGTTGTCCTCGACGCGCTCGGCGGGGACTCCGTGCGCAATCGCCCGATCGCAGATCGCCGGAGTCGCCTGACGGCGGCTCTGGTGCGTGTGGATGGCGTAACGGTTGTTCTCGCACACGAACAGGACGGGCAGCCGCTTGAGGGCCGCGAAATTCAGGCTCTCGGCGAAGACGCCCTCCTCCGTGGCGCCGTCGCCGAAGAAGCTGGCGACGATGCGGTTGGTTTGGCGATATTGCAGGGCGTAAGCGTAGCCGACCGCGTTCGGGATGGTCGTGCCGACCACGGCGGACGTGCCCATCACGCCGGCCTCCGGGTCGATCAGGTGCATCGAGCCGCCCTTGCCGCGGGAGCAGCCGCCGGATCGGCCGAACAGTTCCGCGAGCATCGCTTTCAGGTCGCCGCCCTTGGCGAGGTAAAGCGCGTGACCGCGGTAGCTGCCGAATACCACGTCGTCGGGCCGCAGCGCCTGGCACACGCCGACCGACGCGGCCTCCTGACCGATCGACAGGTGGACGGGGCTTTTGATGCGGTCGGTGGGGTAGAGGCGGGCGACCTCTTCCTCCACCCTGCGGATCCGATAAAGCGAGCGATACAGGCGTTCGTACATCCGGCCCTCCGTGGCCTCGCGCATGCCAATCGTGGGAGAAATCTCATTCGAGGTCAGACGGCGGCCGCCAGCTCCGACCGTCCGGCGGGCGCGTGGAGGACGCGGGCCTGTTCGGCCTCACGATAATCCACCCCCGGGTCGTAGAAAATAATCTGGCTGCCGGCCGACTCGAAGGCAAACGGCACGTGGATCTTGCCGCGCAGGGCGGCCAGCACCGACGCCCGCCGCTGCGGCGGAACGAACAGCAGCAGAAAGCCGCCGCCGCCGGCCCCGGTCAGCTTGCCGCCGAGCGCCCCGCCGCTCTGGCCTGCTCGTACAGCGCGTCCACGACGGGATTGCTCACCCGGTCGCTCAGCCCGCGCTTGATCTGCCACGCCTCATGGAGCATTTCGCCGAACGGCCGCAGGTCGGCGCCGCTCATCAGCAGGTCGATGCCCTCCTCCACCAGGCCGCGCAGGGCCTTCAACTCGCGCTGGCGCCGTTCGAGGTTCGCGGCGTAGCTGCCGGCGACTTCCGACGCGGTTCGCGGTACGCCGCTGTAAAAGAGCATCAGGTGGGCCTGCAACTCCGCCAGCCGGCCCGGCGTCAGCGGCACCGGGTCTACGTCGATCCGGCCGTCGCTGTGGAATTGTGCGTATTTCAGGCCTCCAAAAGCGGCCATAACCTGATCCTGCGAACCGACCGTCTCGCCGACCAATTCCTGTTCGACGTGGATGCTTTCGCGGGCCAGCTGCATCTTGGTCCGCATCTCGCCGCGCAGGGCGTACAGGGCGTGCAACAGGCCGACGGTGAACGCGGAACTCGATCCCATGCCGCTGCGGGCCGGCAGGTCGCCATCGTGATGCAGCTCCAGGCCGCGGTCGAAGTCGAGGTATTGCAGGGCCGCCCGCACCACCGGGTGGCTGATCTCGTCCACCGTGTTGCAGGTCTCGGTGTTGCGGTAGACGACGCGGATGCGATGCTCGAAGAACGGCGGCAGATGGCGACAAGTGAGGTAGCAGTATTTGTCGATCGTCGCAGCGAGGACGGCGCCGCCGTGCTTCTGATACCAGGAGGGGTAGTCG
The DNA here is from genome assembly GCA_963823075.1 of uncultured Planctomycetaceae bacterium. Taxonomy (GTDB): domain Bacteria; phylum Planctomycetota; class Planctomycetia; order Gemmatales; family Gemmataceae; genus UBA4732. The sequence continues at coordinate 55,449 of CAWGKE010000002.1, read as the reverse complement.
GTGCCGCCGCCGAAGAAGGAAATGCGGAACGGCGTTCGGGAGATAATCATCCGTGATCCTCATCCCAGGTGCGCCCGGGTCCTTCCGGGGATACGTGCGTTCCCAAACAGGAGTTTTGGAACGAGGCGTCGGCCGAGGGTGTGATTGTGCCGAGGAGGGAAAATGTTGTCAAGACCGACCGGGACGACGGGGAAGGATAGGGGGACGGAAGAGGACAGGGACAAGACCGCTCCCTTACGGTCGCGGCTCGGAGCCGCCCGAAATCCCTACCGTTCGGACGCGCTTTTGTCGCCCCGGTGCATATCATTCTCGTAATGAGGCGTGGGGCCGGTTCGGCGCCCGCGCCGCGACGATGAGGAGGCGCCGGCCATGCGGCGGGTCTACCACCTGACAACCCGGGAAGCCTGGGAAAAAGCGCGCGGCGGGCCCTATCGCGCCGACTCCCTCGCCTCCGAAGGATTCATTCACTGTTCCAACGCCAATCAGGCAGCCCGTTCCGCCAACCGCTTCTACGCCGACGCCCCGGAACTTTTCGTCCTCTGCCTCGACGCCGAGCGCCTCGGGCCGGCCCTCAAAAACGAGCCGGCGGCCGGTGGTGAGCTGTTCCCGCACGTGTATGGGCCGATCCCGCCGGAGGCGGTGATCGAGATCTGCCCGCTGCGGCGCGGGCCGGACGGCCAATGGACGTTCGAGATTTGAGCCGGCCGGCGTCCGTTTTGGACGGGGACGCCTGCCGGGCCGGAGTGTGAGCTATTGTTCCAGCGCTACTTCCTTGAGCCGTACCGCTTTGTGCCGCCGTACCGCAGCAAGTTCTGGTGCGGCGTGGCGAAGCACGTCATGCCGCGGCACCTGCGCGGCGGGATGGGCGTGCCGCGCTGGCACTTCCAGGGCGTCGAACATATCCACGATTCCCTGTCCAAAAACGCCGGAATCCTTCTCGCCGCCAACCACTGCCGCTGGGCCGACCCCGTCGTCATGGGAATGCTGGGGCTCCGCCTGAAGCAGTATTTCTACTACGTGGTGTCGTATCACCTCTTCAAGCAGAAACGCCTCGTCGGCTGGTGGCTCAACCGCATCGGCGGCTACAGCATTCTGCGCGAGGGGGCCGACCGCGACGCCATTCGCACCACCGTCGGAATCCTTGCGGGGGCGGAGCGGCCGGTCGTCATGTTCCCGGAGGGGACGTGGTTCCGCCAAAACGACCGCGTCGGCCCGCTGCAGGAGGGCTTGGGCTTGATCGTCCGCCAGGCGGCGAAGCAGACGGAGCGGCCGATCCTGATTCACCCTGTCGGCGTCAAGTACTGGCTGCTCGGCGACCCGCTGCCGGAGTTGGAGCGGCGCATGCAGAAGCTGGAGCGCAGCCTCGGCTGGCTGCCGCGACGCGGCGCCGACTTGCCGCAGCGCATCGTTCACGTCGGCCACGCCCTGCTGACCGTGAAGGAGATCGAGCGCTTCGGCCAGGGGCAGCCGGGGACGCTGGACGAGCGCATCCAGCGGCTGGCCGCCGTGCTGATCGCGGACCTGGAAAAGGTCCATCTGGGAAAGGAACTCGAAGGATCGAATCTGGAGCGCATTCGGCGGCTGCGGCTGTGGCTGGTCCGTAAACTGATGGAGGTGCGGCGCGACCCGGAGGTCAGCCGCGCGACGCGCGAAGCGTTGGACGTGCTGCTGTTTTGCGAGAACCTGAGCGCTCAGTCGCACGAGTACCTGATGGAACGGCCGAGCCGGGAACGCATGGCCGAAACGGTCCAGCGCATTGAGGAGACGATGAACGACCGGATGGAAGAGCCGATCGCGCCGCTGGGCGCGGCCGTCGCGGTCGGGCCGGCGCTGGACGTGCGTTCCTTCCAGGCGACGAAACGGGCCGCGCCGCCGGCGGCGACCCGCTGCTGGACGCGCTGGCCGGCGAAATGAAGGGCCTGCTCCGGAAGCTGCTGGAGCAGGGGCCGCCGCCGGAGTGGAACTGCCCGCCGCCCGTGGAAGGACGGCCGGCCGCCGACCGTCTCGCTCTCATAAAGGATTGATCCAGGCCATGCTCCGCACCGACTTCCCTCGGGAAAAGCTCAACACGCGCATCTTCCGCGCCGTCCACAAGCGCAACCTGATCTACAACACTTGCTGGGAGGACCCGGCCCTCGACCGCCAGGCCCTCCAGCTGAGCGAGGACGACCGTCTCGTCGTCATCACCAGCGCCGGCTGCAACGCCCTCGACTACCTGCTGGCCGGCTGCGGCGAGGTCAACGCCGTGGACGTCAACCCCATCCAGAACGCCCTGCTGGAGCTGAAGACCGCCGCCTGCCGCACGCTGGATTACGACTCCTTTTACTCGCTGTTCGGCAAGGGCCGCTCGCCCTACGCCCGCCAGATGTATTTCGACTCGATCCGGCCCGCCCTGTCGGCCCAGGCCCGACGCTACTGGGACAAGCACATCGGCTTCTTTCTCGGCAAAGGGTGGCGCAAGTCGTTCTACTTCCGCGGCACGTCCGGCCTGCTGGCCAAGCTGTTCCTCGTCAACGCCCACGTCGCCCACCGCCTCCGCGACCCCATCGAGGAGCTGCTGGAGGCGCGCAGCATCGAGGAGCAACGCGACATCTATTATTCCAAGATCCGCAAACGCATCTGGACGCCGTGGCTGAAGTGGTTTTTGTCGCAGAGCTTCACGCTGAGCCTGCTGGGCGTGCCCTGGCCCCAGCGCGACGAGATCACGACACAGTACCCCGGCGGCGTCGGCCAGTTCGTCCGCGACGCGCTGGAGACCGTCGTCACGCAGCTGCCGTTCCATAATAACTACTTCTGGCGCGTCTACTTTCAGGGCCACTACGCCCCGGACTGCTGCCCCGAGTATGTCCGCAAGGAGAACTTCGAGCGGCTGCGGGCGCGGGTACATCGGCTCAAGATCCACACCTCCACCGTCACCGACTTCTTGCGGCAAACCGAGCCGGGCGTGTCGCGCTTCGTGCTGCTGGACCACATGGATTGGATGAGCTTCCACCATCCGCAGGGGCTGGTGGACGAGTGGAACGCGATCCTGGAGAAGGCGCGACCCGGCGCCCGGGCGATCTTCCGCAGCGCCGGACTCAAGGTGAGCTACCTGGATCACCTCCGCGTGCAGCGCCGCGGCCGGGAGGTGGAACTCGGCGGCCTGCTCCGTTACAATCTCACTCACGCGGCGGAGCTGCACGCGCGGGACCGCGTCCACACCTACGGCAGCTTCTACATCGCGGATTTGCCGGATTGAGGGGAAAAATCTTAGCCACAGAGGACACAGAGAACACAGAGGTAAGAAGTACCAAAATGCTGCCGCACGGCCCGATGACGCCGGCGATTCCCTCTGTGATCTCTGTGTCCTCTGTGGCTAGTTCTTCGGCGGAGCGTTCATGGGACTGGCTTCGGACCTGCGCGTGTTGTACAAGCTGGCCTTCACCCGCGTCCGCGGCGCCACGCACGGCGAACGGTTGGAGGCGTTCTACCGGGCCCAGGCCGGCGACTACGACGCCTTCCGCCGTCGCCTCCTGCACGGCCGCGAGGAAATGACAGCCGCTTTGGAGATTCCCGAAGGCGGGCGGATGCTCGACGTGGGAGGCGGCACCGGCTACAACGCCGAGCTGCTCGGCGACCGCCTGGCCCGGCTGGACAGTCTCACCGTCGTGGACCTCTGCCCGTCGCTGCTGGCCGCGGCCGAGGAGCGCGTCCGCAGCCGCGGCTGGACCAATGTGCGAACCGTCCTGGCCGACGCCACGGCCTACGAGCCGGACGACGGGCCGGTGGACGTGGTGACGTTCTCCTATTCGCTGACGATGATCCCGAACTGGTTCCAGGCGCTGGAGCGGGCTTATTCGGCGCTGAAGTCGGGCGGCATGATCGGCGTCGTGGACTTCACCATCTCCCGCAAGTGGCCGGCGCCGGGGATGCGGCGGCACTCCAACTTCCAGCGGTTCTTCTGGCCGACGTGGTTCGGCCACGATAACGTCTTTCCCTCTCCGGATCATCTGCCATGGCTGCAAAGCCGCTTCCAGACGGTGAAACTGGAGGAGCGCCTGGGCAAGGTGCCCTACCTGCCGCTGAAGGCGCCGTACTACATCTTCCTGGGCCGCAAGGCGTGAGCGCCGGCTGGTCGGCCACGCCGCGCGGCCGCCGCGAGCTGGCGGCCGTCGGCCTGTTCTGCCTGGCCTTCGCCGTCACGCCGCTGGTCACAACCGAACTTTACCCGTTCAGCCGGGCGCCGATGTTCGCCGATGCGCCGCGGAAGTATTGCGATTATGCGGTCATTACGCCGGACGGCCGCCGACTGACCGACCCGCAAGACCTCGGCCGCTTCGGCCTCCAGCGCAATTACTGGGGCAACCCGCTAGGCGTCGGCGTCGGCTTCCAGCCGGCGGAGAGCGCGGACGTGTTCGGGACCGTACCGGAGCGGGAGCGGGTGACGGAAATGGTCGTGGAGCGCTTGAAAAGGTTTACGGACCTGAAATATGTCGATGTGGAGCAGAGCGTCGTCCGCCCCACCGATGCCGACCACGTGGGGGTCGTCTGGATGGCGCGCTGGCGCGTGGACAATCCGAATTACCAGCCGGACGTTGGCTCGTGGTAACGCTGTCGCGATTCCTGGACCGGCTCGGCGAACGGACCCGGCCGCATTACGGCCAGGTGGTCCTGTGGACCGTGCTGGTTTGCTCCTGCTTTCTGTGCATCTATTTTGAGCTGTATTGGGGTGAAAAGCGCACGTCCGACGTGCGAACGCCCCTGCCCACGTCGCTGCTGTCGTTCCTGCCCGCCGAGTTCCTGCTCAACCGTCGGGTCATTATCGGCTGCGGCGTGCTGTTCTTCGTCGGCGCTGCGCTGTGGGCGCTGCGGCGGCTCACGCCCTGGTCCGGCTGGCTGACGGCCCTGTCGTTCAACGCGGTCGTCGCCCTCTACCTCGAAAACTCCAGCCAGGAAACGCACGTCGCCCACGTCGCCGGCGGCTTTCTGCTGATATACGCCCTCTGGTATCACTGCTATCGCCGCGAAATCCGCGAGGCCGACCGGGAGGGCCGATTCTGGCGGACGGCCCTGTACCCGCGCTGGGTCTATTCGCTGAGCGTGTTCTACCTCGGCCTGTTCTACGCCCTGTCCGGCTTCAACAAGCTGGCGGTGAGCGGGTGGTCGTGGCCCAACGGCGTTTCGCTGCAGCTGTGGGCGGAGCTGTTCGGCGATAAAAGCTCCGTCTTCACGCAAATCATCCTGTCGAACCGGACGGCGGCGGCGGCGATGCAGTGGGCGGCGCTGATCGGCGAGTGCGGCGGCTTGGTCGCCATCGTCTCGGCGCGGCTGCGGCCGCTGGTCGGCCTGCTGCTGATCGGCTTCCACGTCGCCCAGATATGCGTTTTCGGCTGGGGCTTCCACACCAACATGGCGATGCTGGCGCTGGTGTTCCTGCCGGCGTACCAGTGGACGCCGCGCGTCGTGGCGGCGCTGGAACAGGCGGTCGGGCAGCGCGGAAGCGGACGGCGTACTCAAGAAGTGATCATTCGTCGATGAAAAGCGTTTCTTGGTGTGAGCCGTGTTTTTCGCTTGCTTTCGCGTTGGTGAAATGTACCTTCGGAAAGCAAAAGGGAACGTCGTAAAGTACAATGCAGCGAGTCTGCGATGTCTTCTTTTTCTCACTCGACGCCGGAGAGGTTCATGGGAAACCGCTGGTTCTGTACGCGGGATGGCAAGAAGCAATACGGCCCGTATTCCGACGCCCAGCTCAGGCAGTTGGGTGTCTCTGGCAGCCTCTTGCCTTCTGACATGCTCTGGCTGGAGGGATCAAGGCAATGGATTCCAGCCAGCTCGATCGCCGGGTTGTTCTCGCAACCGCCTGACAGGAAAGAGTTGCCTGAGTTCCTCTACGCGCATCTACCCTTCTTCAAGTCCAACCATCGCCGTGTCACGTTCACGGTTGACCGTACTGGGACTCTCACGAGTGTGTCCAAGACGGTTCGCACCTATGTCTCAGGCGGAGGCGGAGGCGGCTCGACCCATACCGACTCGTACGGTCGCGTTCAAGGCTCTTCTGCGCCGGTCTGGATCAACACGACTCACGAAACCACGATGGATTTGTGGATTCTTGATGAGGAAGGCAGGGAGTCTTCGGTTCGGATCAAGAAGGACATTCCCCTCAAAGAGGGGCATCGAGTGAGCGTGGTCAATGCGCGCCTCGACGGTCGTGATGCGTATCTTTGCCTGATTTTGAACCACACGGCCGGCGAGGTGCATTTTCTGAAGCGGAGCGTTGCTGCAGTAAGGCTGTTGCCGACGGAGTGGTTAAGCGTCGCGGGTGCCCTTGCAGGCTTGCTCATTTTCTGCGCCTGCTCGGCTTGGCTAATGGTATATTGGGGATCTGTATTGGCGTCTTTGCAGGGGCCATTGGGGGTATCTTCATTCTTGCGCGCACGGCTTTTCTCGGACAGAGCTTCGTCCGACATTGCGGGAATGTTGCTGGCTTACTATTGTAACCCCGGCGGGCAATAGATGATATATAATATCGCCATTACAGTAGTTAGCCACATCCTGTTTTTTGCCCCCGCGAGGAAAAGGGGACATGGAGGCTGTGAAAGGGAAAGGGAACATCGTAGATTAGTCTTGTGAAAATCTACGATGTTCCCTTTGTCGCCTCCCTTTTCCCGCACCCGTCGGGGGTGCGTGGGAGGACATCCGGTATAAAGGTAGAGGGCGTGCCGAACAGGAGGGATTGCCATGACGACGATGTCGCTTCCGTCATCGCGGGCCGCGCCAGCCGGCCCCAGGCCGCTGCGCTGGACGTGCGCCGAGTTCCACCGCTTCGGCGACATGGGCGTGTTCGAGGGCCGGCGGGCCATGCTGATCGACGGCGTCATCCTGGAGCAAGGGCCGATGAACCCGCCGCATGCGATCACGCTCGGACTGGTCGAAGAGGCGATCCGAGCGGCTTTCGGGGCCGGGTGGTGGCTGCGACAGCAGCTGCCGTTGGTCCTCGGCCAAGACACCGACCCGGAACCCGACCTCGCCGTCGTTCCGGGCCGGCCGCGCGCCTACGCGGGCCACCCGACGACGGCGGACCTGATCGTCGAGGTGGCGGACTCCTCCCTCGCCTTCGACACGAACGAGAAGCGGCTGCTGTATGCCAGGGCCGGCATACGCGAATACTGGGTGGTGGACATTAACGGGCGGAAACTGCTCGTCTACCGCGACCCCAAAGCCGGCGATTACACCGCCCAACAGGCGTTCGGCCCTGCGGACGCCGTTTCGCCGTTGGCCGCGCCAGCGGCGTCGGTGCGGGTAACGGACCTGCTTGTGTGACGCCGCCGAACAAGCCGCTGCAGCAGATCGGCCACCCGAATGAGTTTTTATCGTGCTTCAACGTCCCTCCTGCGTGAGCCGGCTGCTGGGCGGCGTCGTTCGGCGGCACGGGTGTCTGCCTGCCTGTGCGGAAGTCGCCGGTCATGGTAAGATGTGCAGGTCGCGATGTCGGAGGGATGCCATGACCGAAGCCGTTGAACAACTGAAATCCCAGGCCAGCACCCTCTCCGCGCCCGAGCGCGCGGACTTGGCCTACTTCCTACTCTCCTCGCTGGAACCCGAGGAGGATGGGGCCGAGGAGGCTTGGCGGGCGGAGATCGCCCGCCGGGTGGCCGAAATCCGCGGCGGGTCCGCGGTCGGCCGGCCGGCGGATGAAGTTCTGGCCGAGTTGCGGGAGCGCTTCCCGTGAAGCCCGTCACCCTGCACGCGGACGCCGAGGCCGAGTTGCGGGAGGCGCTGGACTCCTACGAGGGACAGCGAACCGGCCTGGGCGGGGAGTTCCGCCGGGAGTTCGAGGCGGCGCTACTGCGCGTGCGTGAGAATCCCCAAGCCTACGCCGCCGAAGACGATGCCGGAGTCCGGTCCTGCCCGCTGCGCCGGTTCCCCTACGCCCTGGTCTATGTGGAACTGGACAACCGGATCTGGGTGGCTGCCGTGGCGCACCAGCGGCGGCGCCCTCGCTACTGGGCGCGCCGCCGGCCTGATTGAGACGTGCAAGCGCCGAACCAGCCGCTGCAGCAGATCGGCCGCGCGATAGGCGGTCTTCCAGGGCTTATCGCCTCTCGCATCAGGGGTGGTCATCCCCTCCCGAATGCACCATTTCGGCGCGGATCTCCGTCGCGGACAGGTCCACGCGAAACGCCGCCTCTGGAATGGCGCGGAACAGGTCGCGGTGTTCCGGCGGCATGTTCACATCCTCCAGCCCGACGAATGGGCCCTCCGCCCCCACTCGGCCGGCCACGAGAAAGCGGCATCCAAGGGCGCGGATGCGTCCCAGCGCCTCGGCCATGCGCTCCGCGCTGTCGTGGTAGAAGCGCGGCTGCACCACGCGGGCCGCGGTGTCGGCGCCGACCGCAAACACGCAGCCTGGAAACAGCTCCGCCTTCTCCGCGTAGGTCGGTGCCCGCGTCAGCCACACCGGCGCCCGCCAGACGAACTGGTCCAGCCGCCCTCGCACCTCCTCGTCGGCCAGCGGCGGCTTGTCGGCGTTCAGCACGCTCAGGTCGAACGCCGCCGGGACGCCGACGACCTCCGATGCGACCTTCGCCAACCCCAGGTGGCCGGCGTGCAGCGGGTTGAACGAACCGGGCACCAGCAGCGACGGCTTCGGGGCGTCCGGCCGCATCCAGCCGTCCGTCTCGACGTGCAGGGCCAGCATCTCGCCGGCCAAAAAGCGAGACAAGGCCTCGTTTTCGATCGTTGTTTCGGCGATCACCTCTTCGCCCGGCAGCAGCGGCATGGACAGTCGGCCGGTGACGCCGAACACCTCCGCCAGGGCGTTCAGGAGGACGAGGTCGAGGACGATCTCCTCGCCCTCGCGGTCGCGCGCCTCCTTGACCAGCGTGAGCGAATGGGTGGTGGTGCGCAGGCCCGTGTGGACGGAGACGTGGAAGCGGTGGTCGCCGCGCTTGGGGCGGTCGGAGCGAAGGCTGGCAGTGCAGCCGACGCCGGCCGTCGGCGCACCGGGCGCCAGCCAGCGGGCGCGCTGCTGGGCACGGATCGCCATTGCCCGGCTGGTCGGGCCGGAGCAAAAGGAGTCGGGCCGCCGGCCGAGGAACTCGCACAGGGATTCCTCGGAATAGGGCACGACCGCCTCCAGCACCGTGCGCGAGCCGCCGGGCACGGACAACAACCAGGCGACCGCCCCGGCGCCGCCGCCGGTGACGGCCAGCACGCAGCGCTGGGGCGCCTGGTGCAGGAGGGCGATCAGATCGCGAACGTCGGCGTCCATCGTTTCCTGCGTCACTTCTCCGCCGGGACCAGCCGCATCGTGATCGGCCGAGGTTCGGCGAGTGTTCGGATCTTCGTTTCCAGATCGGCCGCCTGTTTCTGTGCGTCCTGCAGGGGGATTCCCTTCGGCGTGTCCGGCCGTTTGTGGCCCACGTCGGTCAGCCATGCCAGGCCGAGCAGGTGCGACCGCTCCGCCGCCAGCTTGCCCAGCTCCGCGGCGCGGACGTTGGTGGACAGGTCGGCGAACCGCGTCATGTCGAGGCCGGCCGCCAACTCCTCACGGCCAACCTCGGCCAACTTCTTGTCGCCTTCCCACAGCTGATATTTCTCACGCTCCAGGTTCAGTACGGTCAGCCGATGCCGGTTGATGCGATCCGCGATTTTCTCCACCTCCGCAACTCGATCATTCCAGGCGGGATCCGCCGGCATCGGCAGCCGCGTCCGCCACGCGAAGCGGATGGCGCCGCCGTCGGTGGAAAGATCGCTCACGTCGCCGGCCGTCGCCTTGCTCGTCTTCGCGTCGATCACCGCCGCGTCCACGTCCGCCGGCGCGTTCCAGGCCTGGAGAATGGCCTGCGCGATCAGCCAGTGGCCGGCGCCATCGACGTGGACGCCGTCGCCGGAGAGACGATATTTCGGGTCGCTTTTGCGCACTTCCTCCAGGCGACGGCTGACCGCCGCATGGGCGTCCACCACCATGACGCCCTTGTCGCGCAGGGTCAGCAGCCAATCGGAGTAGCGTTTCAACACGTCGTCGTAGCCTTCGTAGGGATGTATCCAGCTGAACTTGTCGGCCATCTTCGGCAGCAGCTTGTCCCGAACCGGCTGCGGGTCGAACGGCGGCGGCGTGACGACGACGACCTTCGCCCCGGCCTTCGAGACGTGATCGATCACGTCCAACATGCCGTCCTGGTACTTCTGGTAGCGGTCCTCGCCGAAGGGGTAGTAGATGCCGTCGTTCATGCCGTAGCACAGCACGACCACGTCGGGTTTGGTCTTTGCCAGGGCGCGGTCGAGGCGCTCGTGGACGTCGGGCCGGGGATAGGGATGGTCCGGCTCCGACAGGCCGCAGGCCGTTTCGCTCGGCAGACCCAGGTTGAGCAGCTCATATTTGCGGTCGGGAAAGCGCGTGAAGAGATAGGCGTCGAGGTAGGCGATGTAGTGTCCGGCGAAGGTGTTGCTGTCGCCGAGGAAGACGACGCGCTGGCCGTCGTGGAGGTAGAACCCTTCCTCGGCCCGCGCGGCCGGCGTAAGGGCGGCAATCAGCGCCAGGGACGCGATGAGACAACGGTGCATGGCGTTCTCCATAACCGAAGGACTCAGGCCTTTCTTCCCGCAACCAGAAACCCCGTCAGCATGCAAAATAGCCGCCCAGCGTCCGCCGTCTTGCCGAGCCAGCGCAGCCAGGCGTCCGCCTCCGCTGGCGTCAGCGTCCCTGCGGCGACGGCCCGGTCCACCGTCGGCGGGCCGACCATCGGCGCGGCCAGCGCGGGCGTCAGCCGCAGCGTCTCCGGGAAAACGACCACGTCGAACAGGCGGGCCTCATGAAACAGCCCCGGAATTCGCCGGCCCAGCCAGCCGTCGCGGAAACCGTCGCACCAGGCGTTGACGATCTTGCGGGCCGTGATTCGATCGGGGGCGTCGATGACAAGCGTCTCGAAATCGACTTCGTAGACGACCACCCGGCCGCCCGGCCGCGTCACGCGCACCATCTCCGCGAGCGCCCGCCGCGGATCTTCCAGGTGCATGAAAGTGCGGTCGCAGTGGCAGCCGTCGAAGGAGTCGTCGGCAAATCCCAGGCGAAGGGCGTCGCCGCGCTCGAAGCGCACCGGCAGGCCCGACCCTTCGGAGCGCCGGCGAGCCTCGGCCAGCATGGCGTCGCTGCTGTCCACGGCCGTGATCGCGCCGCCCGGCTGCACCAACGCCGCCAGGGCGCGGGCGTCGTCACCCGTGCCGCAGCCGATTTCCAGAATACGCCGGCCCTCCCCGGCGTCCAGCAGGGTGAAGCTCCGCTGCTTGTAAGCCTGGAACGACGGCTGTGCGGCGGCCTCGTCCAGGAAGCGGATGAAAAAGGCGGCGTCGCCGGTCTTATCCACAGCGGTGAAGCCGAAAAGCTTGTGTCGGTCCATACGTTCGTCCTTCCGCCTCACCCTGCCCTTTCCCCCACCTCGGGGAGCGGGCAGGGTGAGGGGGCGCCGAACTGTGAACCCGCGGGTCATGGTATGCGTAGGGAAGGGCAGGGGCGAACGCCGGCCGCAACGTCGGGCGGCGTTTTCTTTGTTGCCGTGAACCCCCGGCCGCGGTAGATTATCACGTATTCGTCCCGGCATTCCCCCCAAAACCCGCCGACCGTCGGCCCGTCTGCACGGAACAGATCGGCGCGCCGCCGAAAAAGGGGACCGTCCGCCGCGAGAGCGCATGGATAACACCCACCTGGACCCGGCCCGGCCGGCCCGCCGGCCGCCCGACCCGCTGCACGATCTGAGCAGCCTTGGCGACTACCGCTTTCTGCGGCGGCTCGGCGAAGGCGGTATGGGCATCGTGTACCTCGGCTGGAAGGAGGGCGAAGACGCTCAGGTCGCCGTCAAGGTGCTGGACGACCAGCTGGCCAGCAGCCAGAGCTACATCGACCGTTTCCGCCGCGAGGCCAAAAGCGGCAAGCTCCTCAACCACCCCAACATCGTCCGCACCCTCGACTGCGGCCAGGACGACCGAACCGGCAAACATTACCTCGTCCTCGAATTCGTGGACGGCCCCAGCGCCCACGCCCTGCTCGATCGGCTCGGCCGCCTGTCGATCGGCGACGCCGTCCACATCGCCCTGGACGTGGCCCGCGCCCTGGAGCACGCCCACAGCCGCAACATCATCCACCGCGACATCAAGCCGGATAACATCCTCGTCACCCGCTCCGGCGTCGCCAAGCTGGCCGACCTCGGCCTGGCCAAGCGCACCGACGAAACCAGCCACCTGACCTCCACGCGCCAGGGCTTCGGCACCACGGCCTACATGCCCTACGAGCAGGCCATCGCCGCGCGCTCCGCCGACAACCGCAGCGACATCTACGCCTTCGGCGCGACCCTCTACCATCTCGTGGTCGGCGCCGCCCCCTTCCCCGGCGACAGTCATCTGGACGTGGTCGAGAAGAAGCGGCTCGGCGATTTCCCGCCGGCCGGCTCGATCCGGCCCGACGTGCCGGCCGCCCTCGATGCGATCCTGGCGCGGATGATGGCCCGGATGCCGCGCGACCGCTACCAGACGGCCAGCGAGCTGATCGTGGACCTGGAGCGGTCCCAGCTGTCGGCGCGGTTGCCGAGCTTCGCCGATCCGGAACTGGCGCTGAAGGACCCGTGGGTGCAGGCGTGCATGGCGTCCTCGACGGAGCCGACGCGCCTCGACCCGGAGCGTCCGCCTGAGCCGGCGCCGCCGGAAGCCGACGACAGGTGGCTGGTGCGCTTCCGCAACCGGGCCGGCCGCGTCTGCAAGACCAAGGCCACCACCGACCAGATCGTCGCCCGGCTGCGCGAGGGCCGCCTGCCCGAGCGGATCGTGGCCCGCCGGCCGTCGCAGCCGCGGTTCCACCCGCTGGTCTATTTTTCCGAATTCAAGGATCTTTGTAAGGCACGACGCAAGAACGGTCGCGCGCCGGCGCCGAAGAAGGCGGCCGCCATCGCTTCGCCCGTTGCCGCAGCCGTGTTCCCGCGCCGACGAATCGTCCTGCTGGCGGCGGCCCTCGTCGCCGCGCTGGCAGCGGTCGGGGCGGCCCTGGGGACGGTGCTGCGGTTTTTACGCTGAAGGTCTTGTCCCACGTCAAGCCGACGCCCCATTTTTTCACGTCCTCCTACAACCGCCGCGTAGGAATTACAACCGTTCCGGCGCAACCGCCGCCATCTTGCCGGTGGGCGCAAGCCGCAACCCCTGTCCCCGCCGCAGAATGAGACCGCCGCCGCGCGAAACCCGGCGGCCGCACGGCGGCGCGGCTCAACTTTTGCGGTTAGAGTTGCAGCGGACACGTCGCTTCGAGTCGTTTCTCCCCTCGTTCCTCGGGGTCTTGTCGCGGAGGTGCTGTGGCATGGCTGCGCGCTCGTGGATGGTCGTGGTCCTGGCCGGGGCGGTTGCTTCCCTCGGAGCTTCTTATCGCACGCCCAATTTCGTGGTGGACGCCCCGACGCCGGAGATCGCGCAGCAGATTGGACAGTACGCCGAGGCTTACCGCAAGGAAAAGGCCCTGCTCTGGCTCGGCCAGGAGATGCCGCAGTGGCCCGATCCCTGTCCCCTGCGCGTGACGATCTCGATGAACGGCTCGGGCGGCGCCACGTCGTTCGCCTTCGACCGCGGCCGCATCCTCGGCCAGGACATGCACATTGAAGGCTCGCTCGACCGGCTGTTGGCCAGCGTGCTGCCGCATGAGGTGACGCACACCGTCTTCGCCTACTACTTCCGCCAGCCGGTGCCCCGCTGGGCCGACGAGGGCGGCGCCGTGCTGTCCGAGGACGACATCGAGCGCAACCGCCACGACCAGCTAGTGCGGCAGATCCTCAACACGCCGGGCCGCGCCATCCCGCTGCGCCGCCTGTTCTCCATGAGCAAGTACCCGCCGGACGTGATGGTGCTGTACGCCGAGGGCTATTCGGTGTCGAACTTCCTGGTGGCCAACAGCAACCGCGGCGTCTTCCTGAACTTCGTGGCCCAGGGGATGCGCGGCGACTGGGACGGGGCGGTGAAGGCGAACTACGGCTATGGCAGCGTGGAAGAGTTGGAAAAGGCGTGGGTGGAGAGCCTGTCCCATGCGCGTCCGCAGGCCCAGCTGGCGAGCCGCCCGGCCGGCCCAGCCGACGCCGACGGGGCGGAGCGCGTGGTGGTGCGGCAGACGGCCCCGCCAGCCGCCCCGCTGCTGGAGGCGCCGCGGGCGATCATCCGCGGCCAGGCCGCCGACGGCGACTCCGACGGCGTGAAGGCCAAGGAACAGGCGTGGTGGCTGCCGAACGTGCCGGCGACGCCCGCATCGGCCGTGGTCCCGGCGGCCGGTTCGGCAGCCTGGCAGACGCCGGACCCGGCGCCGGCCGCGTCCCCCGCGGTGCGCCTGGGGGCGCCGCGCGGCGACGTGCCGCCCCCTCCGCCGCGCCTGGGCCAGCCGGCCGCCGCTCCGGGCGGCAACGGGTTCTGAAAGACCAACGGCGCACGGACCAAGCAAGGCGAGCGGCGCGGCGTCAGCCCGCCGGTGAAACGTCACCGGCGGACTGACGCCGCGCCGCTCGCCTTGGATTAATCCGGATGCGGCTCGTGGACGCCATCCGCCTTGAGCCGGCTGACGAGGACGCCCACTTCCTCCTGCTTCGGCTGATACTCCAGCGAACGCTCATACATCGCCAGCGCCCGGTCCTTCCGATTCATGACCTCATACAGCCGGCCGAGCTGGTTGAGGGCGTGAACGTCGTGCGGGTCGAGTTCGTAGGCGTGCTGACAGGCCGAGAGCGCCCGGGGATAATCCTTGTCTTGTGCGCAGAGCCAACCGTATTCGGCGTAGGGCGCTGCCGACTTGGGTTCGCGGCGAATCCAGTCGCCGACCAGCTGGTCCGCTTCGCCGCGCCGCTGCTGGCGGACCAGAAACGCCGTCAGGGCGTGCATGCAATCGGCGTGGCCGGGCGCCTGTCGCAGACAATCGCGGTACGTCTTCTCCGCTTGATCGGTCTGGCCGAGGCGGTCGTAGCACTGGCCGAGGTTGTAGAGAAGATTCGCATCGGCGGGCTTGAGGGTGAGCGCGGCCTGGAACTCCTCACGCGCGTCGCCGTAGGCCCCGCGCCGGAAGAGGAGAATGCCGTCGTCGTCGTAATCGCGCAGCCGCTGATCGTCGGTCGAGACGCAGCCCGCGACGACCGAGGCCAGCAGCGCTACCCAGACCCGTCGTCGCATGGCGCACACCTCCGGCCGCGTCATAGCCTCGGCGGCCGGAGAGGGGAAGAGGAAAAGAATGAGGAGTGAGGAGGGGGGAGTGAGGAGAAAGACAAGCTCCGCGGCTTGTCTTCTCTCCTCACTCCCCCCTCCTCACTCCTCACTCACTTCTGGTACGTCCCCATGAGCTGTCCGTGTCCCAGGACGTGACTTCTCATGGCACTTTCGAGGTCCTGCCGCGTGGCGGCCTCCGGCAGCTCCAGCTTCGTGTCCAAGGCGTAGAGCTTGAAGAAGTAATGGTGCAAGCCGGACGGCGGATCGGGGCCGGTGTAGCCGACGTCGCCGAAGCCGTTCTTGCCCTGCCGTGTACCGTCCCTCATGCTCCCGTCGGTCGGCATCCCCTCTGGCAGCTCGCGGGCGTCGCCGGGGATGTTCCAGATCACCCAATGTACGAAACTCCCGCCGGGGGCGTCCGGGTCCTCGCAGATGAGGGCGAAACTCTTGACGTCCTTCGGCACGCTGGACCAGGCCAGCGGCGGCGACCGATTGTCGCCCCCCTTTGTGTATCGTTTGGGGATCGACTGGCCCTGCGGGAACGCGGTGCTGGTCAGGGGGATCGTCGCCCCGACGTCGAGCGAGGAAACGTCCGCGCCTTTGTTGTTGCAGCCGGCCAGAAGCACGAGCGCCAGCGGCCAGCAGAGAAGTGTACGGCCCATCGGGAAGCCCTCCAGCGGATCGGATCGCCCGTGCTGGAGTGTAGCGAAATCCGGGCCAAATGGGGCAGGGGCGGCGCCCCCGTTGGAGCGTCGCCCCCCATGCGTTCCGCCGCCCGCTCCCTTTAATCAGTGCGGGGCAGGCCCCACGCCGACCAGGCCGATGTTCGTCACCTCGGGGACGCTCAGGTCGATGAGCTGGGGATCGGCCGTCTGCGCCACCGCCTTGTTGCCGGCCGTGTCGCGCACGGTCAGGCGCAGGTAGACGTTGGGCGGCACGTCGGGCGTCGGCTGCCAGCCGTAGCGGCCGGTGTTGGGCAGCTCGCCCGGCCCGATGAGGTTCCACTGCGCATCCGGCCCCGGCTGGGCGGCCCATTCCAGCGTCACTGGGTTGGCGGCCAGGTTCTTGTCGGCGGCCTCCCACACCAGCACGAGCGTGTCGCGCCGCGTCGGGTCGGCTTGCGGCCGGTACAGCTTCGCCTCGGGCGGCGTCACGTCCAGCTCGACGCGGACTTGCGGCGGATCGCCGGCGTGCGGGGCCGGTTTGCCGAGTCCGGCCTTGCTCTTGACCACCAGATAGTAGCCGTAGGTCACGCCTTCGTTCAGGAGCGCCACCGTCACCGAACCGCGGATCGCGCCGCCGTGGGCATCGGCGGCCGGCAGGAACGCGCCGCCGGCGTCGGTCGGCGTCTTCTGCCAGGTGGCGCCGTCGTCGGTCGTCACGTAGACGTCCACGCCGCCCAGGCCCGACGGGCCGAACTTGCCCACGTCGAATTCCAGCTTGATCTGGCGCTTATTGACGATCTGCAAACTGGCCGGCTCGGGGCGGGTCGGCGCGGGCACGTCCGGCGCGGCGGGCGGAGGCGCCAGGGGCGGCGGCAGCGGGGCGCCGCCCGACGCAGGCGAGTAGGCGACGACCTGATTGTCCGCGCTCTTCGACGCGATCGCCAGGGGCGTGGGCGGCAAGAGCGGCACAGGCGGCGTTGCGTCCTTGACCGCCCCCGGCGGCGGGTCGGGCGGCAGAACCGGGCCGGGAGGCGGGGCCGGCGGCGGCAGGTGCGACGCATCGGAGGCGTGATCGGTCCACTTCGGCCCCGGCGGCGCGGGCGGCCCGACCGGCGCGGGCGGGGCGGCCGGGACCGGCAGCGGCGGCACGGGCGCGGGGTCGAACGACGGCGGCGGCGGCGGCGCCAGGTTCGGGCCGCCGTTGGCCGTGGGGACTTGTTTGAGCGCCAGGCCCACGTTGTCCGCGGCGTCGCGCATCTGCATCCGCACCACCACGGCCGCCGGATCGTGAATATCGGTGTGCCCGGTCGGCCCCGCGCTGATCGGCGCCGCCGTCCACGGCCCGTCCGCCGAGTCGGCGTATTCCAGCTTGAGCGTGTCCGGCTTGGGGTTCTGCTCCGTGATTTCCCAGCTCACGTGTACGTCGTCGCCTTGCCGCTCCGCCGTCATCTTGATGTCCGGCCGGATGGTGTCCACGAGGATGCGCTGGCCGACGGGGGCCGTGTAGACGTTGGCCGGGTCGGCATGGCCCTTCTGGTCGATGATGACCATGCTGAACCAGTAGGGGCCGTCCTCCGTGACGGCGTAGTCGAAATGGTCCTGGTCGGGTTTGGCCTGGGCGGCCTCGTTCCAGGTCGTGCCCTTGTCGCGGGACACCCAGAGCTGGAGTTCGCGGATCTCCGCACGCTTTTGGGCGTCGAAGCGGATGGGGATCTGGAACGCCTTTTGATTCATGGGCTGAACGTCGGGCTGTCCGGCGGCGGCCGACAGCAACAGGCACGTCCAGGTCATCGCTCCGAGGTTCATCGGCGCCTCCTCCCCAGCCGGCGGATTTTCCGGCTCCCCCCGACCTTGCCGCTGTAACCGATCGCGCGGCGAAGGCCTGCCGTATGGGTCGGATCGGTTGCAACGGCCCACCGACTTGAGAAAAAATGCGCATGCATGAAAACGTGTCAAGTTGCGAGCCGCCGGCGGAGAGGGAAAGCGGCCTTGCGGGTTCGGCGGGGATTGGTTAGTTTCGCCCGGCGAGCCACGATTCCCGTATCCGGTTAGCCGCGACGCGCAGCGGAGCGCCCGACCAAGCGCTCCGCTGCGCGTCGCGGCTAACCGAAAAGGAGCGCCGCGTGCGACTGACCGAATACACGCCCGACGCATTCGACGCCCTCCGCGCCGCGGCGGAGCGGCTGGGCGTGGCCAGCCTGCGCCACCGGCCGTTCGTCGATTATTACTACACCGGAAATCCCTGGTGCAAGCTGCACCTGCTGACGGCCGCCGACGGCCAGATCGCCGGGGCGATCGGCGTGGATTCGATGCGCTTCGCCGCCGGCGACCGCTGGATGACGCTCGGCTTCGCCACGAACTTTCACGCGGCCCAGCCGGGGGCGGGCGGCTATCTGTATCTGCATTGGATGAAAACGTCGCCGTTCGGCCTGGTCTTCGGCGGCAGCGAGGACACGCATCGCATTCTCCGCCGCCAGGGGTGGACGTACTTCCCCGGCGTGAAGACCCTGGTGCTGAACCGCGCCTACACCGCCCGGCCTGGCGACTCCACGTGGCGACGGCTGGCCAAGCGCGTGCTGACCCGCTTCCGCCAGGCCCCGGCGACCCGGTTCGCCGCCCGCGTCCCGGCCCTGGCCGCGGAACGCATCACCGTCCACGAGGAAGACCGATTCACGGAGGACATGCCGCCGCGAACGTCGCCGTTCGCGTTCCGCTTCGCCCCGGAAGTGGACTACCTCAACTGGCGCTATCGAGCCGGATTGTCGTTCGTGCGCTACCGCGTCTTCCGCGTCCGCACGGTGGGCCGCACGTCCGGTTACGTCGTGCTGAACAACGCGCCGGATCGGATCGCCGTGGCCCAGTGCGACGGCGAGTCGCCGTCCGACCTGGCATATGCCGTCCTCCGCGGCGTTGTGATTGCGACGGAGCGGGATCGCAAATTGCGGGAAATCATTCTGACATGTGTACACCCCGAAATGGGGCGGATTTATCGGGACTTCGGCTTCCGATCCGCGGGGCCGGATCGGCCGTTCGTCGTCGGCTCGCGGCGGGGGCCGGTCGATCTGCCAGGCGATCCGTCGTGCTGGCTGGTCAACTACGACTGGGGCGACAACGGCCTTCGGGCGCCGTTCCTCGATCAATCTTCCACGAGGGCCAGGGAAACGGAGGTCGCGGTTTGAACGCCACGGCGGAAGGAACCGGCCATGATAGACTACAAACGCTGGATCAAAAGGGGCCTGACGGCCAGCGGCCTGCTCTCGTTGGCCGGCCCGTTGCAAGGACCGCGCACCGTCATCCTCCGCTACCACTCCGTGAAGGAACGGCCGGACGACTATCAGCACTCCATCGGCCGCGGCATCGTCCACTCGGCGGCGGCGTTCCGCGAACAGATGGAGTGGCTGGCGCGGACCTATGAGCCGGTGGGCCTGGAGGATGTGGCGTCGGCCGTCGCGGGCCGTCGGCCGATGCCGCGGCGCGGCGTCGTCGTCACATTCGACGACGGTTACGCGGACAATCTGGAAACGGCGGCGCCGATCCTGAATCGGCTGGGCATGAAGGCCGCGTTCTACATCACGGTGGATTGCATCGAGCCGCAGAAGATGCCGTGGTTCTGCCGGCTGCGGCACGCCTTCGCCGCGACGGCCCGCGAAACGTGGCAAGACCCTATTGGAGAGCGCACTTGGAGTCTGATGGACGCCGGCGAGCGGCGGCGGGCGTTCCTCAGCGCCTCGGAAACCTGCGCCCGCCGATCCGGCCCGGTCCAGGACGAGCGGATCGATGCCATCGAACGCGGACTGGGCGTGGAGCGCCTCGCCCCGAAAGAGCGGCTGATGATGGACTGGGAACAGGTCCGCGAGCTGCGGCGCCAGGGGCACGTCGTCGGTTCGCATACCGTGACGCACCCCAACCTGGCCCAGGTCGGCCCGGTCGAGGCGGCCCGCGAAATCCGCGAGTCGCGGCGGGCGCTGGAGGAGAAGCTCGGTGCGCCGGTGGACCACTTCTCCTATCCTTCGCCGATCCTTCAGCCGCACTGGAGCGCGGGGACCACGGCCAGCTGTGAGGCGTCCGGGTATCGAACCGCCGTCACCTGCACGCCGGGGCCGGTGACGGCGACGGATTCACCGCTGCGGCTGAAGCGCATCGCGGCGCCGGAGACGATGGACGATTTCCGATGGGCGGTGGGGTGCGCGTTTCTGGGACGGTGCGTGTGAGAACGCGCCGCTCGCCAAATTCCGTGAGCAGGAGGCTCCGCCACGATGAAGTTCGCCGACGCGCTCCACGCGACCCGGGCCGAACCGCCCGCCGGCGCCCGGCCGCTGTCTGTCGCCCTCGCCTGCGGCTGCACTGCCAACACGCTGCAAATCTTCCTGACCGCCCGCCTGCGCACCCTGTTCCCGGATCGGCGCGTGACCGTCGAAACGGGCCTGTACGGCGACTGCCTCGGCAACCTCGACCGCCTGCGCCTGCCGGCGCGCGACGGCGTTGCCGTGGTGGTGGAATGGGCCGACCTCGATCCGCGGCTCGGCCTCCGTCAGACCGGCGGCTGGTCGCCGACTAGCCTGCCCGACATCCTGGACAGCTTCGACGGCCAGGCGGCGCGGTTCCTGGCCGCCGTGGAGCGGGCCGCGGAAGACGGCCCAGTCGCGGTATGCCTGCCGACGCTGCCGCTTCCGCCCGTGGCCTTCACGCCCGGCTGGATCTTGTCGGACTTCGAGACGCACCTCCGCGCCCGCCTGTCCGCCCTGGCGGCGCAGCTGGCCTCCGTAAGGAATGTCCGGCTCGTCAATCCGCAGCGCCTCGATCAACTCTCGCCGCTGGCCGAACGCCTGGATGTCAAGAGCGATCTCCTTTCGGGTTTTCCCTACCGCACGGGGCACGCTTCGGCCGTCGCGGGGATGCTTGCCTCGTTGCTGCAATCCGCCGCGCCCAAGAAGGGCCTTATCACCGACCTGGACGACACCCTCTGGCGCGGCCTGCTCGGCGAGGTCGGCGCCGACGGCGTTTCCTGGAGCCTTGACCGCCACAGCCACGCCCACGCTCTCTATCAGCAGATGCTGCAATCGCTCGCGGACTCCGGCGTCCTCGTGGCCCTGGCCAGCAAAAACGACCCCGCGCGGGTGGAAGAAGCGTTCCGCCGGTCGGACCTGCTGCTGAAACGCGACCGCCTCTTCCCCGTAGAGGCGAGTTGGGGGCCGAAGTCGGAATCCGTCGGGCGCATCCTCCGGGCGTGGAACGTCGGCGCCGACAGCGTCGTTTTCATCGACGACAGCCCGCTGGAGTTGGCCGAGGTACAGGCGGCGCATCCGGGCATCGAAACGATTCTGTACCCGAAGGACCACGATCAGGCCGTGTACGATCTGCTGATTCGGCTGCGCGACCTGTTCGGCAAGACGGCGGTGCGCGAGGAGGACCGCCTTCGCCGAGAGAGCCTGCGTCGCGCGGCTAGCGCCCCGAAGCCGCCGACCGCGACGACTTCTTGCGGGGGGTCGAAGCGGAGTTGGTCCTCACCACCGATCCGGACCCGCGAGCGCTGGAGCTGATCAACAAAACGAACCAGTTCAACCTCAACGGCCGGCGCTTCACCGAAAGCGAATGGCAGGCGCACCTGCGTCGGCCGGGCGCCTTCCTGTACGTCGTCGCCTACAAGGACAAGTTCGGCCCGCTCGGCAAAATCGCCGTCATCGCCGGGCGCCGCGACGGCGGCTTGCTCCTCGTCGATACCTGGGTCATGAGCTGCCGGGCCTTTTCGCGGCGCATCGAACACCAGTGCGTCCGCCTGCTGTTCGACCAATTCCCGGTCGAGGAGATCGCCTTCGACTACCGACCCACGGGGCGCAACGGCCCGTGCTACGAGTTCTTCGCCGCCCTGCTGGGCAATGCGCCGGCCGACGGCCCCCGGCTGCCGAAAGACCGTTTCGCCTCCCAGTGTCCTCCTCTGTTCCATCAGGTGAAGGTGACGGCTCATGGATAACCTGCGCGAACGTTTGACCTCCTGCTTCTCCACCGTGTTCCCGGACCTGGCGCTGGACGAAATCCCGTTGGCCTCGATGGCCTCCGTCGGCAAGTGGGACTCCCTGGCGACCATCACCCTTCTCACGGTGATCGAGGAGGAATTCGCGCTGCAAGTCCCGCCGGAGGACCTGGAGCAATTGGCCTCGTTCGACTTGATCCTCGACTACCTGGAGCGGCAGCACGTCCATGTTTCCTGAACCGGCTGTTTGGCAGGCGGAGCAGCTGCGGGTCGGCCTCCGCGCGGAGTTCGAGCGCGAAGTCGCCGAGGCGGACGTTCTGGACTTCGCCCGCAACAGCGGCGACGCCAACCCGCTGCACATCGACGCCGCCTACGCGCGCTCCAGCAATTTCCAGGGCCGCATCGTCCACGGGGCGTTCCAGGTGGGCCTCGCGTCGGCCCTGATCGGGATGCACCTGCCGGGCCGCAACGTGCTGCTCGGCTCGGTCAACGCCCGCTTCCCGGCGCCGCTCTATTTCCCCTGTCGCGTCTCCGTTCGGGGGGAAATCACGTCCTGGGACCCTCGTCTCAATGCGGGTCAGCTGCGCGTGCTGGTCCTGGAAACGGCGACACGGACGCCCACCGCCGAGATCGTGATGGGATTCACGCTCCACACTCGGAAGGAGGAAGGCGGAAGGATGAAGGATGAACCAGAGGGTCGAAAGGCCGATTCATCCTTCATCCTTCCGCCTTCCTCCTTAAGACGGGCCGTCCTCGTCACCGGCGCGTCGGGCGGCCTGGGCGCGGCCCTCGTCCGCGAACTGTCGGCCCGCTATTTCATCCTCGGTATGGTCCACCGTCGGCCGCTGGAAGACGATCTGAAGGCGTCGGCCAATGTGATCGAGCTGACGGCGGACCTGGACGAACCGGGCTGGGAGGAACGGGTCGCGGCCGTTCTCGACGGCCGGCCGCTGTACGGCGTTGTTCATGCCGCCTGGCCGGGGGCGCCGCACGGCGGTCTGCTGCAATGCCCCGACGACGTGCTGGAACGGCAGCTCCGCTTCGGCGGCGCCCATCTCGTCCGCTTGGCCCGGATGCTGTTTTCCCGCGTCGGCGAGGACGGCGGCCGGCTCGTCGCCCTCGGCTCCGTTGTTGGCAGCGCCAAACCCGCCCTGACGCGGGCGGCTTATTCGCTCGGCAAGGCCGCGCTGGAAACCACCGTTCGCCTTCTGGCGCCGGAGATGGCCCGCAAGAGGGTGACGGTCAACGCCGTCTGCCCGTCTTTCGTACCGCTGGGGATCAACAAACAGGCGGACGAGCGGCAACAGAAACTGGAAGCGGCTCGCGTCCCACTCGGTCGGCTCTGCGGCGCCGCGGACGTGGCGGGCGCCGTCGAATACCTGCTGTCGCCCGCGGCGTCCTTCGTTTCGGGCCAGATCCTGGGCCTGTCGGGCGGGCAGTTGTGACGAACGGAGATGTCTGCGGCACGAACCGACGCAGAGAAAAACGCCGCTTGCGGAACGGCTCGGCGAACGTCGGCTTGTCCGCGGCCGTCTCGGAGCGGCCGTTGACCGCGGCAAGTTCTGTATCGGCCGCCCATCGGGGCGCCAACCCCCCGCGGGAAGGTTGCGACGGCGCGGCCGCCTTCCTTGCCGAGTCCGACGGCGAGGACGGGTTGCGTCGGGGCGATGTTGCAGCGGAGCGCGGCTCGGGGGCCGTGGCCAGCCCGAAGGATTCGGCCAGTTCGCTGGAGGGCGCCAGGAAGAAGTAACGGCCGCACGTGCCCAAGGATTGCACCGGGCCGGGCGGCAGGCCCGGCGGACAGGGGTTGGGCGGCCAATCAAGGAGGACCGGGGCGTTGCCCTCGGAGTCTTCGGCGCGGTTGGCACGCCCGGCGAGCGGGGGGTGGAACGCAGTCGGTTCAGAGCTTGGGGCTTGACGGCGACTCCACCGCATGGCCGGGCGATCATAAAGCGGGGACCTTGCCGCGACGCTGCGACCGGGAAGCGACCCCGCACAGACTATCCTGGCTGACCCATTCATTGTCCCGTATACTACACTTTCGGACATTCCCTCGGGCATTATCGTGAGAAGCATCAGACCGCTGCCGTCCCAGGCGGCCTTCGGCCCCAAGCGGTTCGTGGCGCGCCGCGGAAAGGTGTGGCGATGTCGGCACCCTCGACCTCGGTCCAGTTCCTTGAGTTGCTGCATAAGAGCGGCCTGATTGATGCGCGACGCCTCCAGGCTTATCTCCATCAACGCCAGGCGGACGGCGGCGCCGTGCCTCCGGTCCCCCGCGCCCTGGCCAACGCCCTGGTGCGAGACGGCCTCCTGACGCGCTTCCAGGCCGAACATCTCCTGCTGGGCCGCTGGCGGCACTTCGTCCTCAGCGGCAAATACGTCGTCCTCGGGCCGCTGGGCGCCGGGGGCATGGGCCACGTCTACTTGTGCGAACACCGGATCATGCGCCACCGCGTAGCCGTCAAGGTGCTCCCTGCCGCGAGGGTCTGGAAGCCCGCGGCCCTGGAACGCTTCCACCGCGAGGCCCGGGCCGTCGCCAAGCTGCGCCATCCCAACATCGTCGGCGGCTACGACGTGGACCGGGACGGCAAGGTGCATTTTCTGGTCATGGAGTACATCGACGGCAGCACCTTCCACCGGATCGTCAAGGAGCGAGGGCCGATGGACCCCCTCCGCGCCGCCCATTACGTCCACCAGGCCGCCCTGGGGCTGCAACACGCATTCGAGGCCGGCCTGGTCCACCGCGACGTCAAGCCGTCCAACCTGCTGCTCGACCGGGAGGGCGTGGTCAAGATCCTCGATCTGGGCCTGGCCCGCTTCTTCCGCGAGGAGTCCGACGACCTCAGCGTTCCCGGCCTGGCCAGCCCGCTCGGCACCGCCGATTACATCGCCCCGGAGCAGGCCGTGGACAGCCACGCCGCCGACATCCGGGCCGACATTTACAGCCTGGGGGCCACTTTCTACTTCCTGTTGGCGGGGCACGGCCCCTTTCACGAGGGGACGGCCCTGGAAAAGATGCTGTCGCACCAGACGCAGCAACCGCGGCCGATTCGCGACCTCCGCCCGGACGCGCCCCCGGCCTGGCCGCCGTCATCGAACGGATGATGGCCAAGGAGCCGGCGGAGCGTTACCAAACCCCGGTCCAGGCGGCGGAGGCCCTGGCCGCCTGGACCCAAACGCCGATCCCGCCCCCGCCGCAAGAAGAAATGCCGGAGTTGCCCCCGCCCGCTCGCGGCGCATGGCAGGCGGAGGCGGTTCCCGGTTCTACCGCAGCCCTCGACGCCGACCCCCCCTCGCCGACGCCCCGCCCCGCGGCGGCGGAAAGCGGCGGCTCCTCGTCGGGGTCGCCCTCCAGTTCCTTTCTGTACGCGGCCGCCGAGTCCGGTCCGACGCCGGGCGTCGATTCCGACATCCTGCTGGGCAGCGCCGGGCCAACGCCAGCCCATCCTTCATCCGGGAACCGTGAGGAGGCCGGCGACACGAACCGCCCAGGGCCTTCGGTCACACCCCCGCCAAGAGGAACGGACGGTGCGCCGGGTTCCGCGGCGAAGAGGTCCGGCTGGCGCACGGTCGCGGTCGGGGTCGCGGCCGCCATGCTCGTCGGGGCCGGCGCTTTCGCCGTTTACTATCTGGCGACTGCCGGGAAAGGTCCCGCCCCGACGGGCCGGCCGGAAGGAAACCCGGCCCCCGCCGCTGACGCCCCCCCGCGGCTAAGGCTGCTCGTCCCGGCCTATTTCTATCCGGCCGGCGACGGCCTTGTGCAATGGGAGCGGATCACCGAGTCCCCCGCGGCGCGGGCGACGGTGGTGATCGTCAACCCGAACAGCGGGCCGGGGGAAGCGGCCGACCCGAACTACGCCGAAGTCCTGGACCGATCGCGCCGCAAGGGCGTCACCGTGATCGGCTACGTGAGCACAAAATACGCCGTACGCCCGCTGCACGAGGTGCAAGGCGACGTGGATCGGTGGGTCCGCCTCTACCCGACAATCCAAGGCGTCTTCTTCGACGAGCAGGCAAGCACGGCCGATCAGGTCCCGTATTACGCGGCCCTGTACGACTACGTGCGAACGAGTCGCGGCCTGCCATTGGTCTTCGCCAACCCGGGCACGGCCTGTGCGGAGGCTTATCTGGCGCGGCCCGCCACGGACGTCGTGTGCCTGGCTGAGGCACCCAAGGATTTCAGCGACTTTAACCTTCCCGCATGGGCGGATCGCTACACGGCCCAACGCTTCGCCGCGCTGCTGTGCAAGACCGACGGCGCGGAGCAGATGAAGAAATACATCCTGGCCATGGGAGAGAAGGGGGTCGGCTACTGCTACATAACGGACGCCAGGGCGCCCAACCCGTGGAGCGGGTTGCCCCGTTACTGGGAGGCGGAGGCGGCCTTGGTGCAGCGCGTCAACGAACGCAAGGCCCCGTAAACCCGAGGTCGCGCCGTGTCGCTTCCGTGGGCTACTGCTTCGGCGCGGCAGGCGTCAGCGACTCACGGGGCCGCCAGCGGGCCGCCGTGCGTCGCCTGCCAGAGCAGGGCCACGGCGAGAACGCCCACCGTGGCCAGACTCACGACCGGCATGAAGGGGTAATACGGCCCGCGCCGCAGCAGGGGGCCGATCACCATGCTGAGCAGCTTGGCCGTCAGGTAAAAGAGAACGATGAGTATCGGCGTTAGGAGGCTCGCGGCCGCGGCGAGGGCGGCCACATCGGCCGGGGCGAGGCGGAACAGCCTGTATGGCAGCCGCAGCCGCTCGACGGAGAAGAGCGAGAAGAGGACAATCAACCCCCACTTCACGGCCGGGACTTGCCAGGCCGCCTCGCGGAACCGAACGTCATAGGCATCAATGGCGACCATGCCGGCCAGGAACGCCAGCCAGATTTCCAGGAACTCGCGCTGGGCCGACAGGCGCTTCAGGTCGGACCAGGTGGCCACGGCGAACGAGCCGAGCAGGAACGCCAGGCCGAGCTGGCGCCAGTAGGACAGCGTCAGCGACAGGGTGAACGCCTGGCCGGCCCAGCGCGGCAGCTCCATGACGCCTCCTCGTCCACGGACGGCCCCGGCTTGTCCCGGCGGCCGCACGGTCGTTTCTATTCGGGCGGCAGGGAAGACGCCAGCACGTCGCTGTTTGGGACGCATGGGAACCGCCAGGGTGCCGCCGGCGGGTTCCCAGGGTGGGTGCGAACCCTGCACCCATTTCGCCGCGTCGGACGCGCCGGGAACGATCCCTGGCGCGATGAACCGCCCTCAATTCAGGCTCGCCAGCAGATACCCCATCGGGTTCGTCACGAACTCGTCCGGCACGTCAAACAGGCGCTGCGCTCCGCCCGTACCCGGCCGCCGGACTCGCTTTGCGGCGGGGCGGGTCGCTTCGGTGGAATGGGAAAGAGGGGCGCCAAATGCCGTGGGGCCAAATGCCATGCCCAAGGGCCGCAAGGGCCGAACGCCCACCCAGATCCTCAAAAGGACCGGAAGAGATAGCCCGGCTGTATTTGCAGCGCCTGACCCAGCGCGCGATCGGCGAGCGGCTGGGCCTGTCGCGGCAGCAGGTCGGCTACGACCTGGAGGCCGTTCCTGGCCGAGGAGCGGAAAGCCATCGGCCCGCGCTGGTTCTCGCTGGAATACGAGGCGGTCTTCGGCGACGCCGTGGACGCCCTGTTCACCGAGGCCGACGTGCCGGCGGCGCTGACGTGCAACGCCGAGCCGCTGTTCCCCGACCTGCTCCGAAGTACGCCATGCCGCACGGGACGCGAGGTTTTGCGGACATGGGGCCTCCCTGGTAGGGTGCGCGGAAGGTTCCGCGCATTTCAGGGCTTTTCGGCCGCGCCGTCCGACGCAGACAGGTACGCTTAACTTGCGTTCGGCGAAATGATTGTTGCCAGTACACCTGGCAGGGCTCGAACCTGCAACCTGCGGTTCTGTAGACCGAATCCCCTTCTCGTCCCAACTTCTGGTTGCCACACTACTTCCGGCTCTTAGCCATAAGGCATTGCGGCATGGATTGGTTTGCAAGGTTTGTCCCGGTTTGCCGTTCCGCGCAGGTTGATAAGGGTACGTTCTTGTGAATTCACAAGTCGGTCGGTCAGTTCCGAAAACTAGATGTCCATTCGTGGAAAATCCGAATGCTATGTCCCCCCGGACGGGTCAGCGAGGGCCTGCCAGACGGCTAGGCCTCTCGCAGCTGCTTTGCTTCGGCACCGACCGATCCGCTGCCCGGCGCACCTAGAAGCAATACCATCACAAGGGTCTGACGGCCGCAGCAGTACTGGAATGTGCGTTGGATAAAGGTTCGCTTTGCTCGACGCCCGCCGCGGTGTTCGCGGGGGAGCATTCGGGCGGTAGAAGCATGCTGCCCACGAGAGGTTTGTGGCCGGCCTTGGGGGAACAGCTTACAGGTACGCGGGGCGACGGCGTGGCCAAGATCAAACAAGCCGCTGCGGAGACGGCTCATGATTTCCGGGAACATCTTGCGACTCAGGGCCAAAAAGCCGCTTTCGACGCCCTAGAGCGGCGGGTCGCCGCCCCTCACCGCGACCTCGGCTGGCATCACGAGTTGGGCTGCCGCGTCGCCGCATTGGCTCCCGCCGGCGCCGGCCGCGGGGCCGGGCTGGTTCGGCCGCCTCTCCGCGGCGCCCTGGCCGTCGCCGTCGACGCTGCGCAAGCCGATCCGGTTCGCCGCCCTGTACCCCTCCGAGGCAAGTCTGCGGGCGCTGGAGGCGACGCGGTGGACTGGACGCGGCTGGAGCTGACGTTCCCCGTCGGGGACGAGGGCCAACGCCACGAGCTGTTGCGCGAGGCGCTGGAGCGGCGCCGGGCGGGCCGGCGCCTCCGCTTCGAGGTGCGGCGGCGCTTCCCGTCGCGCCGGGGCGGCGTCGGCGGGCGGCCGCGGAGCCGGCCAGCGGCGCACGGGCCGGAGGCGACGCCGCGCGAGCCGGCCCGGGGCTGCCGGCGCTGGGGCGACTTCTACGACGACGCCTTCCACTCCCCGGGCGTGGGCTTTGCACGTTTATCACGCTCTGCATTTTTATGAGCTTTGCACACTGAGTCCCCAGAAACCACCCCTTTTTTGTGCAGCCCGGCCGGATTTTGTGCAGCCGTCTCAATAGCGACTGTGGGAACCCGTTGTATTTCTCCCGCGACCACCGAGAATAATAGGCGTCAAGGCCCGCCTCTCCCAGTCCCCAGGTTGGGGACGTGAACCGATGGCGTAAGTCGCCGGTTCATCGCCCGTGGGGGAGACGGACCTCGTCGCCAATGGAGGTGGCCTTACCTCCAAGAAAGGTGAAATTAGGTGGAAAACACCTTATTCACCGAAGGCACAGTCGGCGTTGCGTTCCTGTTCGCCCACGGAGTCCTGGAGTTCTCTCCGTTGCCTGAGTTGGCGTCCCATTTGGGACGCTTGCTCGTGCTTTCGGCGGAAACTCTATGGCTCGCCTGGGTGAACAGGAGCCGCATCGACCAGCTGTTACAGTGCGGTCGCAGATGGCTTAGCCATCGTTGACCGGAACGCACCGGCTTGTGGGTGACACCGCGAGCCGGTGCTAGTCAAGAGTAATACACTGCCAAGCCACTCAATGATGTCGGTTTTCGCTGTGTGAACCGGGCTTTTTCGTTTGTCCGGCCGCCGGCAATTCCAACCCTCCGGCGCTCCAGTGTGGGCCATCATAGATGCCGGCGTAGCGGCATTGTGCGAGGATGTCCGTCAGCGTCTGACCCGCCGGGATTGGGATGCGATACCAGTCATCCCATGCCCATGCCCTACCCCCGGCCTTGCGGCCTGATTCGTCCAAATGTGCGTTAGCACACTCCGTTCCGTAGAATACGGCGTGGACCTTGACCAGAAACTCCCTCTTGTCGCGGCCTACCAGATGAATGTCTTCCAGGCCGCCGTCGCGGCGGTGGATACACACAAAGCAGCTGGCCATCATTTCTTGCCATCCCGTGTGCTGGGCCGGTAAAACCAAAGGGTGGGCGACCAGCCGGACCCGTTCTTGAGGACGTTGAGTGTTGCCACTAACGGGGTCGGTCCTTAGTAGGGCATGCGGCTTTGCGGTCGCTCACCCGCTTTCATCGTATGAGGAAGTTACTCGGTCGGGAACCGGAGAACGTCTCGCGGCCCATCGTCCTCCTGCCGTGGCTTCGCCAGCCAGGGCGTCGGGTCAATCTTCAACTCGTACCACGCACTGATGCAGCACGCGATGTTGTGACAGAGGATTTTCGCCAGCGACTCATTCTTCATCGCCGTATCCGTCTTCGCGCGCACGGCGTCGCCGAATTTCCGCTTAATCATGGAGAAAGCGGATTCGATATTTGACCGGCGGTGGTAGTGCGTCAAGAATTCCTCCCGCCGGTACTGGAAGTAGTGGAACATCCGCCGCCAGACTTCCGCGCCGCCCGGCAGCGAGTTCGATTTGAACGGGATGAACGGCACGGCGCCCATCCCGTCGATGAGTTCCAGGTTGTCGTTTGACAGATACGCCTTGTCCGCTGACATCTCTTCGATGACGAAGTTCTCCGCAGTGGCTTTCGCCAACGGGTCGAACTGCGGGCAGTCGCCGGAGTTCTTTTCGTCCATGAAGACGGCCGTTACCACCTGCGTTTTTGTGCCGACGCAGAGATGGGCTTTCACCCACTCCGCTTTCTGCCGGTTGATGCCGTACTTCTCGTCCACCCACTTGACGTAGCGGGACGTGGCGAAGCCGCTGCTGTCGATGGCGAACTGGCGTTCCACGGAGCGGAGCGGGAGGCTCGACTGTCGAATCATCGCCATGAGGATGGCCGTCGTGTCCTCAAGCGCCAGCACGCCGAGAACGCCGTTGAAGCACGGCACTTGGCTGATATGGCCGCGCTCGTGCGCTTCCCGAAGGTCGCTCATGAACCGCCGGGCCGACACCAGGGCGTACACCTTGAAGACGGCGGAGAATACCGCGTCGTCCATCGGCATCGGCGGACGGCCGCCCTTCGGGTTCGGCGGCGGCTGGACGACGCCGCGACATAGGTCGGCGAGAAGCACCTGGAAATGGTCCTTCTCGGTCGTCTGTGCTGCGTTGTAGTTGACCCAATCCTGCCGGTAGGTCGCACGCGGCGACCGGGCCGGTAGTTCTTCCGGCGTCTGGTTCGGCTCGCCCTTCAGCTGGCGCTCCAGCAAGAGGCGGACGGCTATGACGTGCTTGCACGGCTTGGCACGCAGGGCGAAGTCCTCGCACTCGCACGCCGGAGCGGTCGGCGACGGGTTGACCCGGTAGAACCGGCTCGCGCTCTGGCTGTGGACGTGCCATGAGCCGTCCCGGAACGATATCCTCGCGTCGCCCGTCATCTCGCAAGCCTTCACTTCTCTCGCGTCCATTTTCGCACCTGCTACGGCTACTGGATATCTGTTCAGTATCGTAGCAGTTTCTTCGCCATGAAACTATCCTGGTAGTTGACGGCGACCGTGTTTTTTGGCTAAGATTTCGACATGGCCAGACCGCGAAAGTACGGCGAGCAGCGCATGGACATTCAGTTGCGGATACCCGTAACGGATGACCAGAAGGCGCTCATCGACCGGGCTACGGCCGACGAGCCTGATGGGATGGCCGCGTGGGCGAGGTCGCTTCTGCTGGGGGCGGCGAGGCGTAAGCTGGCCAAGAGCAAAGACGACAAGTTGGGTGGGACATAAGGGTTGGCCTCCACCTTAGAGACGCCCCAACGGGCCGGAGGGTTCGGCGATGGAAGAGAAACCGCAGAAAGGCGAGTCGGCTGTGCTGAAGGCCGAACCGATGCACTTGACCAGCGAAGAACTGGCCTGGAAGCTAGAGGCACTGATGCCCGTTTGGTTACAGGCGAACCTGGACTCGAATTCAGTCAAGACAGACACGCTGCGTCCAACGGTCGTCGCTTTCCGGGCCAACGCAATTCGCATCAAACATCTGTCTTTTTGGCCTCTGGAACTTGCCGGCGTGTCGTTTACCCTGGGGCGAGACGGCCATGCAACCGCCGGATGGCTTCGCGCAGACCAACAGACCGTAAAGAAGGAATCGCTTGAGGCTATTCGGATGGTGGAAAGTATGGCGGTCTTCGGCGCCGGCGCCCTCCAGGCGTGGCTCGGCTCTGTCCTTGTCAGTGTGTGGACGGTGTTCGAGACGCTGGCTGGCGACCTCTGGATTGCGACCGTCAATGCCAATCCTCATCTGCTGGCTCGGCTAAATGGAACGGCAAAGCGAATTCATGAGCGAGCCAAAGCGGCGTTCGGCGAAGAGTCGTCTAGCGCAAGCAAGCAAGACAACGACATGAGCGTACCAGTCAAGAGGATTCATGATATAACAAATGGAAAATATAACATTAGTATGAAAATGGGAGAACTCCTAAAGAGCAAGGTGGTGTTCACTCGCCTGTGGGACATACGGCGGGCCTACAGCCTGGCTTTCGACGAGAAAAAACTTGATGGTGGCGTGTTGGCGGCCGTAGACGCCGCTCTGGCCGATGGGGCACTCGATGCGATTGCCGCCGTGCGCAACATGATAGTCCACAAAGCCAGTATCGCCGATGAAGAGTATGTTAAGAGGAGCAAGTGTGTCCACAAGGCTGGCCTCTCTATTCCGCAGCTAGACATAGGGCAAAGGCTACGACTGGACGGCGAAATCGTGATGTTGCTCACAGTTCCGGTCATGGCGTGTTGCCTGAACCTAATCACGGCGATAGACGGCTGGCTTGACGCCTGTTCGTCACCGCCAGGATATGCTGCCGGTCTCGGCATCTAGGACGATGTTGCGCCGAACCAGGGCCAGTACCTTGTGGCCGAACGCCGTCGGCCTGAACCCAGCCCCGCCACAGCAGCCGCACGGACACCACGGGCCGCATGGGTTGCTGTTGTAGTCCGTGTCGCCCTCACATTCCGGACAAAGCCTCTCCAACTCCGGCAGCGACACCGCAGCCTCTTCCTTCCACTCATTCTCAGCCATGTGCAAAGTCCTCATGTTAGGGCTTTGTCCTTGCAGTCCACACCTTCCCTTGTTGAGACTGACCGGCAGGGTTTTTGTGCATTGCCGGAACTTGTTGTGCAAGGGATAGTTTTTGTGGACTTCATGTGCAAAGCCATTTTTATGAGCTTTGCCTGTAAACCCGTCCACCTAAATCAGTTTAAGGGCGGGGCGGGAGGTTTAAGGGCAGGTTGTCTTTCGTGGGCTGCGGCGACTGAATCTCGTTGCATAGCAGGCAACGGCGTGCTACAAAAGTCCCTGTCCAGCCAAGCCAGATAGAATACCGACACAATGCCGCAAGGCACTGTCCCCGCTCCGGGTTTGGCTGGACACCAAATGGAGCGGGGTTTTTGCTGCGCGGCCCATTGCTCATCTCAGGGAAGGAAGCGCCTTATGGCATTGAGTCCAGCCGCGCGGCAGATCGTTGACGCCTGGGTGGCACAGAAGGTCTCTGGGTGTCCTCTCTGCGGCAGCAACCAATGGGCGGTTGGCGATCTGATGGTGCTTTTCAGTATGCCGGACTTTGTTCCCGGCCCGCCCCCGCCCTTTCAATATGGTCCAGCCTTCGGGGCCGTGCGGCTCTCGTGCCAATCCTGCGGCTATGTCGCGCTGCTGGAGGCCGAAAGAATGGGGCTGTTTGCCTCACCCACGCCATGAGTGGCCCGTTGAATTTCGTCCCGAACGATAGCTCGGACTGCCGGCTCATCCAGGGGCGGCGTTACTGGTATGCGGACTTTGGAATCGTCACCAGTGATGGTAGGCGGCTTGGCACTCATCAGTCTGCCTCTCAAAAGCCCGGCTGGACGCTCGTGATTTTATCACGCGGCGCAACCGCCGCCAAAGACGGGCGTTCACCCGACCGGGAACCGCAACACGTCGCGCGGCCCTTCGTCCTTCTCCGGCCCACGCTTCGGCATCCAGTGGGCCGGCTCGATCCCTAATTCGTACCACGCGGATATCAGGACGGCGATGTTGTGGCAGAGGATTTTACAGAGCGCTTCGTTCCGCATGGCGGTGTCCGTTTTCGCCCGCACGGCGTCGCCGAACTTCCGCTTAATCATGCTGAACGCGCTCTCGATCAGACTCCTGCGGTGGTAGTGCGCCAGGAACTCGTCGCGCCGGAAGGCGAAGTAGTGGAACATCCGGCGCCAGACTTCGGCGCCGCCCGGAAGGCTGTTCGACTTGAACGGGATGAACGGGACCGCGCCCATGCCCGCGATGAGTTCCAGATTGTCGTTTGACAGATACGCCTTGTCCGCACTCATCTCTTCGACCCGGAAGTTTTCGGCCGTCGCCTTCGTCAGCGGGTCGAACTGCGGGCAGTCGCCGCTGTTCTTTTCGTCCATGAAAACGGCCGTTACGGTCTGCGTTTTCACGCCGATGCACAGGTGGGCCTTGACCCACCGGGCTTGCTGGCGGTTGACGCCGTACTTTTCATCGACCCATTTGACATATCTAGAGGTCGCAAATCCGCTGCTGTCTATGGCGAACTGGCTTTCGACGGAGCGGAGCGGCAAGCTGCTCTGGCGGATCATGGCCATGAGGACTGGCGTTACTTCCGGCATGTCCAGCACGCGGAGGACGCTGTTGAAGCACAGCACCTTGCCGACGTGGCCACGCTCGTGCGCTTCCCGTAGGTCGCTCATGAAGCGCCGGGCCGACACCAAGGCGTACACCTTGAACACGGCGGAGAAAACCGCGTCGCTCATCGACATGGGCGGGCGACCGCCGTTCGGGTGCGCCGGCGGCTGGACGATGCCGCGGCACAGGTCCGCGAGTAGTGCCTGGAAATGATCCTTTTCGGTCGTCTGCGCGGCGTTGTAGTTCACCCAATCTTGCCGGTAGGTCGCGCGCGGCGGACGCGGCGGGAGCGCTTCCGGTGCCGGGTTCGGCTCGCCCTTCAGCTGCCGCTCCAGCAAGAGGCGAACGGCCATGACGTGCTTGCACGCCTTCCCGCGCAGGGCGAAGTCCTCACACTCACAGGCGGGAGCGGTCGGCGACGGGTTCACCTTGTAGAAGCGGCTCGCGCTCTGGCTGTGGACGTGCCACGCGCCATCCCGGAACGCGATCCGCTGATCGCCAGACATTTCGCACGCCTTCACTTCCCGCGCGTCCATCGTGGCCACCTGTCAGCAAGAGTACCGCTGAACTGGCGTCCACTGTATCCTTTTCTTGACTACCGATATAGGTCGGTAGTTGACTTTTCCCGAAAGAATTGACTACAATCGCGGCATGGGCAGACCGCGAAAAGACGACGCCATGCGCATGGACACGGACCTTCGCGTCCCGATGACCGCCGCGCAGAAGGCGCTGCTTGACGATGCGACGGCTGACGAGCCGCAGGGGAAGGCCGCGTGGGCGCGCACCATCCTCCTGGAAGCGGCGCAAGAAGATCGCCAGAAGGGGACTAGGCCAGCGTCAAGGGAAGTGAAACGCAGGGAAACATGGCATATTACTGAGGGGGACGCGGCGCGGAGGTTCATCCGGCTGGGTAGCAAATCTGAATGGCGACCCAAGCGCAGCGCGCTTCTCCTTGGCGCGCCTTGGTTTAGAAAAATCTTTAGTCCTTACCATTTCTGGGCTTGTGGTCGGCTTCCCTTTGGTGCATACTAGCGCGTAGGCGACACAATGCGCAGCTGCGCCCGCCGCGAGTCACTGTGAGGCGTCCCGCATGGCGAACTGGAACCCCGCATCGCCGGAGTCGTGGGCGGCCCTGCTCGGTATGACATCGGCTCCCATGTTCAGCAAGGGGCGAACGCCTGCTCACGTCAGCGATCACGCCGTTTTACTGGATGGCCCTGTCGCCAGCATAGCCCTCCTTCAAGGCGATGCCGAACGGCTATGCCGTGAAACCGACCCCCTATCGTGGTCTTGGTCGTCGCACCTCCGTCGGGTCTTCATCCGCGACAGCCAGAGCGGCAAGCTGTTCCTGCGCCGATGGTACGCGCCGAATGACACCGTGGAATTAGGCACTCCCACGGAGAGCCATTTAGTAGCGGTCGTTGACTCGCCGGACGGATCAGAACCGGCAGACAACACAGTCATCAGCCGGATGCTGGAAACCTTCCGAGTAGTGCGGCGCAACATCGAGGACATGGGCGGCACTCCGCTGGACGTGATGCACACGTTCAACGCGCTTCTGGTGGCGACAGACGCGGTTCGCAGCGGGGGCTTCTCCAAGGATGAGTGGCCCGATAACGCAACCTTAAAGGATGCGCTTACCCTCATTAACCGGAAGAGGCTGGCCCCGCTCGACCCAGACAGGGTGTCCAAGAGCGTCCTGGGCTTCTGGATTTGGGACTTGGTGAAGGCGCTGCTCGACAAAGACGCCGAAACGGGATACAATCTTGATCCCGATTTGCTGATTCGGCACGCGGCCGGCTACCTCTATCAAGAAGCGCACGTCGAGTTGGCCCGCCCGCTCTTTCGTCAACGCGCCCTCTTTCCCTCACTCGTGTCGGGTACGTCTCCCACAGGCGGCACGCCGAAGCGAGACGTACACTTCACGCCTCCGTCGTTGGCGCGAGCGCTGGTTGAAGAGGCATTCTCGGCGATGAAACAGGTGAGGGGCCTTCCGAATCGAGTTGAGGTTCTTGACCCGGCGTGCGGCTCCGGCGAATTCCTAATTGAATCGCTTCGTGAATTTGCGGCAAGAGGGGTGCGAGACTTCGTACTACGGGGCATCGACACCTCTGATGTTTCCTGCGCGATGACGGAGTTTGCCCTATGGCGTGTCGCGTCCGAGGAGCCCGCCGCGCGCACACAAACGAACCTCCACACCCTGACGGCGGACTCGTTGAAACTGGCGTCGTGGGGGAGTCCCGACTTCATATTCATGAATCCCCCGTTCACCGCTTGGGATGCGATGAGTGGGGAAGAAAGGTCGGTGGTCCGAACCGAACTGAGCAGCCTCTATTTCGGCCGCCCGGACAAGGCGATGGCCTTCGTTCACAAGGCGATAGCCTCCCTAAAACCAGGGGCGGTCCTGGCCAGCTTGGTGCCAGCACCCTTTCTTGAGAGTCACGCCGCCGTGCGCCTGAGGGCCGCCATCGGCGATGATCCGTCCCTGCGCATTCACCTGCTTGGGCGCTTTCGCGGTTTCGGCTACTTCCCCGGTGCCACGGTCGAGCCGGCGTTTTTTATCGTCAGCAGAGGCGAGACGGTGGGGCCGGAGTCACGGCCGGTGCGGGTCGTCCTCGCACAGCGGAAAGGTGAAGACCGAGCCATCCGCGAACTGCGCAAAGAGAAGTGGGCCGACGCTATTGACCCGCTAGGAAGATGGGAAGTGTACTCCACCGACCAAGCGGCGTTTTCATCGGCCAGCTGGATGCCCAAATCTAGACGCTCCATCGCTCTGTTCGAGAAGTTGGCAGATAAGGACATGCCGCGCATGCGCGATCTGTTCCACGTCCGATTAGGCGTCCGCACTGGGGCACAAAGAGTGTTTGTGGTCTCCCCGCAAGCGCTCGAAGCGTGGGGGGCGTCCGAGGCTGAACGGCGTCTCTTCCGGCCGATCGCTGGCAACTCCACAATTCGCGCCGGAAGACTTGAGCCAGGCAACCTCGTTTTTTACCCGTATGGCCCTAACGGCGTACTATTCGCCAGCGATGATGAGCTAAGGACCGCTGCGCCGCGGTTCTTTGAGAACCGCCTGCTCCCCAACAGAGACAAGTTGACTGCGAGGCTGAGTGTTCGGGGGCCTTGGTGGAACCTGTCCGAGCCTCGATTAACATGGCAACCGAAGTTCAAGCCGAAAATCGTCGCGGCGTGTTTTGGCGACATCGGGTCGTTTGCCTACGATGAAGGCGGAAACCGCTGTGTCGTACAGGGCTTCGCCTGGCTGTGGAGGCGCGAACGTTTCCACACCGCGAAGTTGCCTTGGGCCTACTTGGCCCTTCTGAACAGCGGATTCTTTGAACTCTTGCTGTCTCATTTCTGCCCGCGCATGCGCGGCGGTCAATTTGACCTTTACCCCAAGTTTGCAGACGACGTGTTCCTGCCCGACCTGTCAAGGGGATCGCAATCGCCGAGCGAGGCGGTTTCAAATCTCGCGGAAATGGGCCGACAAATTGCCAACGGCTCCGTCCCTGAGTCCGAGTCGCTTGACTTGGTCGTCTCGCACGTTTACGGCGTGCCTCTTGAGGATCTGCGCGGCCGCCCCTTACCTCAGCCGCCGGACTACGGTGCCATCATCAGGTTTCACGAACTGGCCAAGCTGTGGATCGAGGAAACCGCGCACCTATCCAACCCGCGCCGCATCTATGCCCACCCGGCCTTCAAGGCGATTTCGGAAATGGGTGACGCCGCCATCCCTTTAGCCTTGGCGGAATTGAGACGGCAGCCGGGGGCGTGGCCAGGTGCGCTTCAACAACTTACGGGCGTGAATCCAGTGCCGCTGGAGAGCCAAGGCGTGCAAGCGGAGATGGTGGAGGCATGGCTAAGCTGGGGGCGGCGCAAGAGGCTACAGAATATGAACGGCCCGCGAGTGGAACGAATCGAAAAGACGTTCCCAGCCGCCCTCTCCCTCCGTTACGGAAAGACAAGTAGTGAGAGTTCGGATTACAACTGCATCGCATGGGCAGCCGGTGATACTACTCGCGTCTGGCAACCAGTTCTAGGTTACTGGCCCCCCGGAGTGAACCCCGGTCTCGACATAAGCGATCTGATTGCCATGTTTGCCGGGGAGGGATATGAGGAGTGTGCGGAACGCGGCCCGGATGTCGAGGTCGGTTTCGAGAAGGTCGCCCTGTATGGGCACTTGAAGCCGCCCGATTGGGAACATGCTGCCCGACAAGTGCGGGGCGGTTGGACCAGCAAGATTGGGGCATGGGAGGACATCTGGCACGCCCGACCAGAAGCTCTGGCCGGTTCGGAATATGGTTTCGTCTGGTGTTACATGAAGAGGCCGGGCGGAGACGGATTTCAGATCAGCGAGCAAGAGTGGCTGGGCGGGGGCGACCTTGGGTCTATGGTCGCTTTCATGCGAGGCCGAGTCAGTGGCCGTAAATTGCGCCTTTGGGCCTGCGCATGCTGTCGCCGCATCTGGAATTCGCTCCCGGCACAGCTTCGCCATACCGTCTTTGTTGCCGAATGCTTCGCAGATGGAAGTGTGCCGCGAAGCGCACTGGCGGAATCGGATCGGGTGTCTTCGGCAGTAGAAGCAGACCGCCAGGCGATTCTGGCCGCGAAAAGGGCGGTTGCGCCGTTGGCCTCTATGGCGGCTCTAGCCTACAGGCACGCGGCATTGCTTGCACCAAGCGGTTGCGCTGCCGAGACCGCTTTGCAGGTCGCCCTACTTCGCGATATCGTTGGCCCCACGCTGTTCCACAAGGTGGAAGTCGATCCAGCTTGGCAGGCTCCTGCGATCATAGCGCTGCTGCGGGAGATTGTACGGGACGGAACCTTTGGACGCCTGCCGGAGATCGCGCCGCTCCTAAAGGCTCATAGCTGCGCGAACAGCGAAATACTGGATCATTGTTCCCTTGCAGAAGGGCATGTACGCGGCTGCTGGGTCGTAGACCTGTTGCTTGGAAAGTCGTGAACCAGACGCCATGTCTTAGGCTTTAGGTGCAGCCGCCTTCGTTTAAGTGCAAGCGGTACTTTAGAGACAGTATAGGTGCAAAGCCATTTTTATGGGCTTTGCACGTTTATCACGCTCTGCATTTTTATGCAGGCGGCTGCCTCAAAATCCATGCGGCCGCCCGCGCCTTCGTCGCGGCGAGGAGTGAGCCATGAACAAGGCTAAACTCCTCTGCCATCACTTCGCGACCTGCTACGAACGCCTCCGCACCCTGGACGACGCATCACGCGCGGATGCCGAACGCCTGACGCGCGTCGCCAACGATCCACAGGAGGCCGTCGCTGAACGCAACGCAGCTGTCGCGGCCCTCGCACGGTATCTGTTCCCTGCCGGTGCTTGCGCCAAGCCGGTTGGCGAATCGTTCGGCGAGCGCGTGGACGCCCTCATGCGAGAGCGCGGTCTGAATCAGCGCGACCTAGCGGCGGCGCTGGGGATGCACGAGAGCGCGGTGTACGTCATGATTTCGCGCCGATGTCGCAAACCCTGGCGCCGGTCGGTCAAGCGTGTAGCGGACGCTCTGGGCATGACGCCAGCAGAGCTTTGGCCCACCGACTAAGCGGACTTATACTGTACTCTTGTATACAAGCGTATTGAGCTGTTGTTAATTGAAATCTTTTCAGAGATTTTATCCCCTTTGGGCGTCGCAAGTTAGGTCAAGCGATACCACCACTTTATCGACTACGCACAAGTCAGCGGGTACGCTGTTTTCGGAGGAAATGTGTCGCGTTCCATTTGGGGGACGCGAAGGGGGATACTGTCTATTCTTCTACGGAGGGTAGGTATGTCGAACGAACTGATCGAACGGCTGTCGGCTTCCCCCGTGGTGTACCGCGAGCAGCGCGTCATCACGCTGCGAACTATGGACGAACTGCATGGGCGGGCGCCCAGACGGGACGGCGGGGCGAAACTTCCGGGCGAACAAGAGCAAGCTGGTGGATGGCGAAGACTACTTTGAAGTGCCACAAAGTGAACTACCGCAAGCACTTCTTGAAACGACGAAATCCGTCGATTCAAGTTCGACCCACGGAGGCGCCCGACGCGCTCTCATCCTTCTCACCGAGAGCGGCTACATGCTGCTGGTGAAATCCTTCACGGATGACCTCGCATGGCAAGTGCAACGGGCTTGTGGCCGTGTACTTCCGTGCCAAGCAATCCGCGTCGGGCGACGTACTGCTGGACGGCCTCAAGTCGCTGGTGCTGATACGACAATCACAACTAGAAGTGGAGCGCCAGGCTGCTATAGCTACCGAAGTGGCTGGTGAGGCGAAGCAGTTAGCGCAAGCAGCGATGAAGCAGGCCGACGCGAACCACGGGTACTTCACCCTGCTAGGGTTCGCCGTGAAGCGACGCATGGAGATGCCAGTCGGCGTGGCGGGCCAGCACGGCAAGAGGCTGACGGCGATCTGCGCCCAGCGAGGAATCCCTGTGCATCATGTCAACGATACCCGCTGGGGGTTGGTCAACACCTACCCGGAGAGCATCTTGGAGGAATACTTCCGGGACGCCTGAACGACGGAACATGCACAGGGAGGGGCCGGCGATCGCCGGCCCCTGCAACCGCTCATGCGCCGTTACCGCGCAGCAGCTTCCGCGCGAGCGCAAGCAACTCCATCCGCGCCCACGTCGAAGTTTCCAGCCCCTTGACCTTGGCGCCTTCGTCCAGAGCTTCGCGCTCCCTGTCCGTCAGCCGGATGCGCAAGACATTCTCGCGTGACTCGTTCTCAGGTTTTTTTGGTCTGCCTGCCATGCCAACAGGATAGCCACAAAAAAGCAAAAAATCAAGACCTACTGACCTACTGCCGTGGCATTCGTGTAGCTACAATACACGGGTACAGTATCTACCCGACCCACGGTGAAAGATGGACGCGCGCGAGCAAAGGGCGGAAGAGATCGCGGCCGGCGGCAAGATTGCGCTCGGCGACGGCTGCTTCCTCGTTCCCTCGCAGAGCAGCCCAATGCTCTACAAGGTCGCCATCGGCCCGCGCCCGACCTGCACCTGCGAAGATTACGAATTAAGAGAGAAAGTATGTAAACATATCATCGCCGTCCGCCTGTTCGTCCAGCGGATGACAGTGGACAACCCGGTTCCCGACCGGACGGAGCCGACGCCGAAGGTCAAGCGGAAGACCTACGGACAGGCGTGGGAGCAGTACAACGCGGCGGCGACGAATGAGAAGTTCCACTTCCAGGAGTTGCTGGCCGACCTGTGCAGCAGCGTGGAAGAGCCGGTCGCTCCGGGCCGCGTTGGGCGCCCGCCCATCCCGCTCGCCGACCAAATCTTCGCGGCGGTCTATAAGAGCCTATCCCAAAACCGTCGAAACATCACCAATTTGACGAGAATCGTCATGATCGACGGTGGTTTTGGGATAGGCTTTAAGGTCTATTCGACCGTCTCGGGCCGGCGCTTCATGTGCGACCTGGAAGACGCCCACGAACGCGGCCACGTCGCCCGGTTGCCGCACTTCAACAGCGTCTTCCGGGCGCTGGAGAATCCGGCCATCCGGCCCATCCTCGTTGACTTCATCCGCCAGAGCGCCCTGCCCTTGAAGGAAGTCGAGAGCGACTTCGCTGTGGATTCGTCGGGCTTCACGACCTGCAAATTCACAAGATGGTTCGACGTTAAATATGGCGTAACTCGTGAAAAGGCCGAGTGGGTGAAGGTGCATATCTGCTGCGGCGTCAAGACGAACGTGATTACCGCCGTGGAGATCAAGGACAAGGACGCGGCCGACGTGACCCAGTTCCCGGCGCTGATAGAGGCGACGGCCAAGGGCTTCAAAATATCCGAAGCGAGCGCAGACAAGGCATACGCGGCCACGGACTGCTTCAACGCCGTGGAGGGCGTGGGCGGGAAGCTGTACGCTGCCTTCAAGAGCAACGCGACGGGCGGCGTCGGCGGCATCTACGAGAAGATGTTCCACCTGTTCTGCCTGAACCGGGAGGCGTACCTGCAACATTATCACAAGCGTTCAAACGTGGAATCGACGTTCAGCATGGTCAAGCGCAAGTTCGGCGACTGCGCTGCGGTCCAAGACGGATGACGCGATGGTCAACGAGGCGCTGGCGAAGCTGCTGGCGCACAATTTGTGCTGCCTGATATCCGCGTGGTACGAATTGAACATCGACCCGACCTTCGGCGAGAAGCCGGCGCCGGACGACGCGCCGAAGGACGTGCTGCGGTTCCCGGCCGGATAACCGATGAAATCCTCCCCTCCCCCCTAAGGGGGGAGGGGAGGATTAACTTGCGACTGTCATGGCAGTTGCGGCTGGTCCGGCCCAGGAAGGGCCGCAGGAAAGAATCCGTTGGAGGCCATAAGCTGTTGGCGTGCCAGCGGTGGAAGCGAAGCATGTCGCCCTGTCAGGGTGAGGCAGGTGTTGTCTGCTACGCTCGCACGCGGAAGCGGCCCGTACTGGCGGAACTCCGCCTTGTTGTCGAGGTACGATTGCAACTTTTCCTGCAAGTAGGTGAAGTGCAGCCATCTCTTGAAGGAGTCGAGTTCGCAGCCAGCGTACACCTTCACCGGAACGAACATGGCCTTGTCCGGCAGCCAGATGGGGGCCTCCCCCAGCGCCCCCTGTCTGCCCAGGTGATTCTTGCGGTAGTGGGACCACGTCAGCCCGATTGAAATGCAGGGCCGGTCCCCGGCCCGAATCTCCATCATGTGCCGGATCAGTTCGTCTTCCAGCATGAGCATGGACATCACGCCTTCGGTGATGACCGTAAAGGCGCCAGGAGGGAATCTTGACAGGACGACTTGGGAGTGAGGCGCGAACGATTCGCGGAATCGCTCCGCCCAGGGGCGGTAGCGGGTCGGGGTTGCCTTGCGCAGGAAGTGGCGCTCCAGGACCTCAACGCATTCCACCTGATAGCGGATGAGTTTGGGCCGGATGGCCTCCGGCACCCTGTTCTCGTTGATCGACAGGAGCCAGCCGTGAAGCGTTTTCATGTCGATGGCCGTGACGAGCCGCACCGGCCCGCTTGGCGTCTTCATCTCGATATGCGTCAGAGTCGCCCACGACCGCGTTCTGAGCTTTTCCAACTGCTTGTCGTAGCTCTGTTCCATGATCTGGCAGATCTGACGGAAACCCGCGAGGATTTGGCCATCCGGGCCGATGGCCGCTTGGATGACATCGCCGTGGAAATCCACCCGCATTAATTCCGTGGCCATGTTTTGTGCCTCCTCAGCACGGTACGTACCGAGCCGACGGCCGGCCGACTCGGCAGAGATTAGGGGAGGCGTTGACCGTCGGAAGACGATCGGTTACGATGTGTTTGGGATGACACAAGGGCCGGTGCGGTACTCCCCTGAGACGCACCGGCCCTTTCATTTTCCAACATAACGCCGCTCGCGCCTAGTCCGGTTTGTTCCCATGCAGCCCTGCCTCAAAACCGTCCCGTCTGCACTTTTATTCGGCCA
The DNA here is from genome assembly GCA_963823075.1 of uncultured Planctomycetaceae bacterium. Taxonomy (GTDB): domain Bacteria; phylum Planctomycetota; class Planctomycetia; order Gemmatales; family Gemmataceae; genus UBA4732. Next base: position 11,673 of record CAWGKE010000002.1, on the reverse strand, counting down.
TTCGGGAGCGTAAACGTGCAAAGCCCCGGGCGTGAGCCGGCGAAAGGAATTTGTAAGGCGGTCCGCCGGGGCGGGGGGTGAGCGTCTGCGGGAACTGGCGCGCGAGTCGGCCGCCTCCCTCGCCGCCCTGGCCAACCGACGCGCCGAGGCCAGGCGGCGCGTCGGCGCGTTGCTTCGATTGGTTCGCTGAGCGGGCAGTTACATCTGGGGAACGCTGGGTGATCGTGTGTACTGCGATACTCAATTCGTTCCGCCCGCCCGGGACGCCGGGACACGCGGCGGTTTAAGTGGTCGTCCCCGACACGGGCGAACGGGTTCGCAGCGGCCCCGGTCGTTCCCTTCAGGATGCGGGTCGCGTATGGGCTGACGTTTTGCGGCCGCCCGCTCGCCCCCCACGGACGCCGCACTGTGGCAAATCGGCGCGTGCGCCTGCGTGCCCGTCAGCCCGTCGAGCGAGCCTTCAGCCCCCAAGTCTCCCTCAGGGCCGCCGCCCGGCGCTTGATCGCCGACGGCGCGACGCCCGTTCCGGCGAACCGCTCGTAGGCAGGCAGAAGCCACTGACCTCGTGAATACGAGGCGGGGCCGGAGAGGACGCGCATGGCCCGGACGCCGGATCGCACCGTCACGACGGACGCCCACGGTAGGCACCGGAGCCGCCGCACTTCCGCGTCGGATGCGAGCGCGAGGGTCACGCTTTCCTGCCCGAGCGCCTCCCACGTCGAGCGCGTCACGTCCAGATCGCGGTCCTCGGGTTCGCCGCCGGGCCACTCGACGACCGAGACCGGGGATCCGGCCCGCTTCGCCGCCGCCGGGACCAGCCCGGCGACCGTATCCCGGTGGCAGGCGGTCTTGCCGTCGATCCGGAGGAGGCGGCAGCCGCAGAAGAACAGGAGACGCCGCCCCTCCGCGGCGCATTGCGTCGCCAGGTCGAGCAGGTCGGACGCAGCCGAGGGGTCGGCGATCTGGATCGGCGGGCCGGTCCTCGTCTCGATGAACCGGTTGCCCAGCGACTTCATCCACGGCGCCGGCCCGGGCCGAGGAGCTTGCCGAAGGCGTCGCCCTTGAAGCCCCGCACCCGCACGTCGCGGCGGATGCGGGCGTCCACGAACAGGGGCGGCCGGAAGCCGCGCCCGCGCTCCGAGGCGTCCACGGCCTCGACCAGCCGCGGGGTCGCGTTGCCCCAGCCGCAGTAGCCAAAGGTAAACAGCGTCGTTGGCGTCATGGGTGAGAACGCCGCGGGCCCCTCGTGTCCGCTGAGACCTCAGGGGCCGGTCTTTGAAACCGGCTCGATTGCAATGGCGTCTCTCCCGCGGTGCGCGGCTGCGGGCCGATGTGACCGCAGGCCGAACACAATGACACGATTCTACGGTGGCGCGTCGCATTGCCCCCGGGGTGCCGAACAGATGCGCAAGGTCGCTCCTTTTCCGTGTCCCCGGCCGAACTGCCGGACTCTTGTCACTCGCTTTTCATTTGACGGGGGGCGGCCGCTCGCTACAATCGCAGTCGGTCTTGCTACGTATACGTAAGATGACGCGCGGGGCCGCCTTGACGCCGGGGCCCCCCGGAATCCCCGTTCGCCGCCCGCGGTAGACCATTGAACGATCGGCCCGGTCGCCAAGGGCCCTACGGCCGAACAACGAGCAAGGAGCGTGCATGAACGCGTCGAACACGAGCCGCGGCGGGTGGTTGTTCGCGGCAACTCTGGGGGCGGGCGTGGCCTGGGCGTCCGCCGGACTGGCCGGGGACGTGGAGCCGGGGCGGCTGACGGTGAAAGTGGACCAGCCGGGCGTGAAGATCGGCCCGATGCACTTCGGGCTGATGACCGAGGAGATCAACCACTCCTACGACGGTGGGCTGTACGCCGAATTGGTCCGGAACCGGATCTTCAAGGACGACCCCAAGACGCCGGTCCACTGGTCGGTGGTCGCCAGCCCGGGTGCGGACGGGAGCGTCGCGCTGGACGGCGACGACCCGGTCAACGCCACGGCCCTGACGACCAGCCTGCGGCTGGACATTACCACGGCAGGCCCGGGGCAGCGCGTGGGGGTCGCCAACGAAGGCTACTGGGGCATCCCGGTGACGCCCAAGACGGAATACCGGGCGTCGTTTTACGCCCGGGCCGGCGGCGGCTTCGACGGCCCATTGACCGTGGCCATTGAGAGCGGCGACGGCAAGACCACGGCGGCTTCCGCGAGCATTCCCGAACTGGGCGCGAAATGGAAGAAGTACACCGCCACGCTCCAGACGGGGGACGTGAAGGCCTCGAAGGACAACCGGCTGGTGATCTTTGCGGCCGGGAAGACCGGGAAGGTCTGGCTGAGCCTCGTCTCGCTGTTCCCGCCCACCTACAACGACCGGCCGAACGGCAACCGCATCGACCTGATGCGGAAGCTGGCCGACCTGCGGCCGGGCTTCCTGCGCCTGCCCGGCGGCAACTACCTGGAGGGGAACACGATCCAGGAGCGCTTCGCCTGGAAGCAGACCATTCACGACCTGGAGCAGCGGCCGGGGCACCGCTGCCCGTGGGGCTACCGCTCTTCGGACGGGCTGGGGCTGCTGGAGTTTCTTGAGTGGTGCGAAGATTTGAAGTGCGAGCCGGTGCTGGCGGTGTACGCGGGCTACTCCCTCCGGGGGGAGCGCGTGGAACCGGGGGAGAAGCTGCAGCCGTTCGTGCAGGAGGCGTTGGACGAGATCGAGTACGCCACGGGCGGCGCGGAGACGGCCTGGGGCAAGGAGCGGGCGAAGGACGGCCATAAGGAGCCGTTCAAGATCGAGTACGTGGAGGTCGGCAACGAGGACGCGTTCGACCGCTCCGGCAGCTATGACGGCCGTTTCGCCCAGTTCTACGACGCCATCAAGGCCGCGCACCCGGACCTGCAGGTCATCGCCACGACGCCGGTCAAGGGCCGCAAGCCGGACGTGCTGGACGAACACTTCTACCGAAGCGCCCGGCAGATGGAGCGGGACGTCCGCCACTACGACAAGTACGACCGGAACGGCCCGAAGATCTTCGTGGGGGAATGGGCGACGAGGGAGGGAGACCCCACGCCGGACCTGAACGCGGCGCTGGGGGACGCGGCCTGGATGACCGGGATGGAGCGGAACGCCGACGTGGTGATCATGCACTGCTACGCGCCGCTGCTGGTGAACGTCAGCCCGGGGGCCAAGCAGTGGGCCACGGACCTGATCGGCTACGACGCCCAGAGCAGCTTCGGCTCGGCGTCCTATTACGCGCAAAAGATGTTCAGCCAGAACAGGGGCGACCGGGTGCTGCCGGTGGACGTCGTGCCGCAGGCCGTTTCCCCGGACAGCCTGCCCAACCCGCAGGGCGGGGTCGGGGTGGGGACCTCGCGCACCCAGGCGGAGTTCAAAGATCTCAAGGTAACGCATGGCGACAAGGTGCTGTACCAGGCCGACTTCACCAGGGGGCTGAGGGGCTGGCGTCGCGGCCAGGGCGAGTGGAAGGTCGAGGACGGGGCCCTGCGCCAGTCGAGCGACAAGGAGGATTGCCTGACCACGACCGGGAACGAGGACTGGGCCGATTACACGTACAGCCTCAAGGCCCGGAAGCTGGACGGGGCCGGAGGGTTCCTGGTGATCGTCCATTCCCAGGGCCCGGGCGATTACACCGCGTGGAACGTCGGCGGGTCGGACGACACGCGGGCGGCGCTGGAGTTCGTACGCGACGGGAAAAAGGAAGCGCCGGGCGAGAGCGCGCCGACGACGGTGGAAACGGGCCGCTGGTACGACGTCCGGGTTGAAGTGGAAGGCAGGAAGGTCCGCTGCTTCCTGGATGACAAGCTGGTGACCGAGGGGACCAGCCCGCCGGCGGCGCCGGTCGGCCCGGTCTTTGCCTCGGCCAGCCGCGTCGAGGCGACGGGCGAGGTTATTCTGAAGGTGGTCAACACGTCGCCCGGCGCCCAGAAGCTGGAGATCGATTTGCAGGGGGTCAGGGACGTTGAGAAGGGCGCGACGGCCGAGGTCCTTTCCGGCCAGCCCACGGACGTCAACACGCTGGCCGAGCCGGAGAAGGTGGCGACGCGGCGCGTCGCGGTCGAGGCGGCCGGGCCGAAGTTCGCGCAGGACTTCCCGCCGTATTCCGTGAGCGTGATCCGGCTCAAAGCGAAGTGACGTGCCGACTCTTGACCAGGAACACCCATTATGCGCAGTCGCCTTCGGCTCCTCGGACTCGCGGTTCTCGCCCTGTTCTCGGCCCGGCCGGCCGGCGCTGCCGAGCCGGCCGCGCCCGACCCGGCCTTTTTGCACGATTATTGCACCAGCTGCCACAACGGCGTGGACAAGAAAGGCCGGCTCGACCTGACCGGTCTGGCGTTCGACCCGAAGGACTCCGCGAATCTGGCCGTCTGGGTCAAGGTGCATGATCGCGTCCGGGCCGGCGAGATGCCGCCCCGGAGTCGGGTGCGGCCCGACGCGGCCCGGCGGCAAACCTTTGTCGAGGGCCTGGCGCGGTCGATCGTCGCCGCGGAGCAGGCGGCCTTGGGCGGCGAAGGCCGGGCGACGCTGCGGCGGCTCAACCGCCAGGAATATGAAAACGCCCTGCGCGACCTGCTCGGCGTCCCGTGGGCGCAGATCGCCAACCGGCTGCCCGAGGACGGCGAGGCCTACCGCTTCAACAAGAGCGGCGAGGCGCTGGACGTGTCCTACCTCCAGATGGAGCGGTTCATGGACTCGGCCAACTACGCCCTGCGGCAGGCGACGGCGACGGGCCTCGAACGGCCGGCGAAGACGACCCGCAAGCTGTACGCCCGCGACGAGCCGAGCCTGCGCAACTGGCAGCCGCGCGAGAACGGGACCCTGCCCGACCGGCTGTCGTTCCCCGTGCTCGATTCGCGCGCCCAGCCGGACGTCCGCGCGGGCCGCGCCCCGGCGACCAGCCGGGAGACACGGGAGCGCGAGGCGGTCGGGAAGGTGGCGAGCATTTTCAGCGACGCGGGCGGCTACAGCTGGAACGGCTGGAGGGCGCCGGTCGCGGCGCGCTACAAGGTGCGAATCGCCGGCTACACGATCTGGGTCGGCGGCGGCGGCGTGGCGCGATGGTTCTACGAGGGTCAGGGGGCCGAAAAGGCGCCCGTGTATCACACGCTCCTGTGGCACCGCCCGAACCTGGACGAAGTCTACAAGGGCCGCCGCAACGAGCCGATCGGCGTCTACGCGGCCGGCGGCGGCCAGACGCGCCCGGTCGGGGCCGTCGATTTCACGCCGGAACCGACGGTGCAGGAGGTCGAAGTCTTCCTGCGGCCGGGCGAGGTCCTGCGAACCGACGGCTGCCGGCTCTTCCGCACTCGCGTCAACGGCACCGACGAGCAGTACGTCAACCCCCTGGCGACCGAGGACGGGATTCCCGGCTACGCGGTTCAGTGGATCGAGGTCGAAGGCCCGTTCTACGACGACCCGGTCGGCGGGGCGGGCTATCGGCTGCTGTTCGACCAGTTGCGGCTGGTGCCGTCGAAGCCGGAGGGACCGGGCGTGCCGCTGGAAGTCGGGCCGGCGCAGGCGACAGGCCGCGGCGGGCCGGGCACCGCCCGCGCCGCGACGCGCGAAGCCCCCTACGAGGTCGAATCCGAGGCGCCGCGGAAAGACGCCGAGCGGCTGCTGCGATCGTTCATCAAAAAGGCGTATCGCAGGCCGGCGGCCGAGGCCGACGTGGAGCGGTTCCTGGCGCTGTTCGACGATCAGCGCAAGCAGGGCCACGGCTTCACCGAGTCCATGCTGTCGATGTACACGGCCGTCCTGTCGTCGCCGGGCTTCGTCTTCGTCGAGGAGAAGCCGGGCCGGCTCGACGACCACGCGCTCGCCGTGCGGCTGTCCCTGTTCCTGTGGAACTCGATCCCCGACGACCCGCTGCGGGAACTGGCCGACCGGGGCGAACTGCACAAGCCGGAAGTGCTGCGGGTGCAGACCGAGCGGATGCTCGACGATCCCAAATCGCAGCGCTTCGTCGAGGCGTTCACCGACTACTGGCTCGACCTGCGGAAGATCGACGACACCTCGCCGTCCACTACACTTTACAACGACTACGAGCTGGACGACCCCCTGAAGCTGGCGGCGCTGGAGGAGACGCGGCTGTTCTTCGCCGAACTGTTACGGGCCGACCTGCCGGCGCGGAACGTCGTCGATTCCGACTTCACGTTCCTGAACGAGCGGCTGGCCGAGCATTACGGCATCAAGGGCGTCTCGGGCGTCCACTTCCGCAAGGTGAAACTGCCCGCCGACAGCGTCCGCGGCGGGCTGATGACGCAGGCCAGCGTCCTCAAGGTGACCGCCAACGGCACGACGACCTCGCCGGTGCTGCGCGGCCACTGGATCACGGAGCGAATCCTGGGGCTGGAGACGCCGCCCCCGCCGCCGACCGTCGAGGCCGTCCAGCCGGACATCCGCGGCGCGGTCACGATCCGCCAGCAGCTGGAGAAGCACCGAACCAACGCGAGCTGCGCGGCCTGCCACAGCAAGATGGACCCGCCGGGCTTCGCGCTGGAAAGCTTCGACGTGATGGGCGCCTACCGCGAGCGCTACCGGGCGGCGTCCGACGACGCCCCGCCGGTCAAGGGCCACGGCATGGACGGGCAGGCGTTCAAGTTCCACTACGCATTGCCGGTCGATTCGGCCGGCGTGCTGCCCGACGGCCGGGAGTTCAAGGACGTGCAAGAACTCAAGAAGCTGCTGGTGCAGGACGAGACGCCCATCGCGCGGAACCTGGTCCGGCAGCTGACGGTCTTCGCCACCGGCGCGCCGGTGCGGTTTTCCGACCGGGAAGAGGTGGAGAAAATCCTCGCCGCGGTGAAGGAGAGGCAATACGGAGTACGCAGCATCGTCCATGCAATCGTGCAGAGCGAGTTGTTCCGCAACAAATAGGAAAGGCCAGTAATGAACAGGCAAACCAACTTGGCCTGCACGGCCCCGTTCGCATCGACGCGGCGGCCGATCTCCCGGCGGCGCTTCCTCCGCGGCGCGGCCGTCGCGGCAGCGCTGCCGCTTTTGGAATCGATGCGGGCGCCGTTCGCGCGGGCGGCTGACGACCCCCCGACGCCCCGGCGAATGTTTTGCATCTGCAACAACCTCGGCGTGCTGTCGGAGTCATTCTTCCCCGCCGTCTCCGGCCCGGACTACGAGCTTTCGCCGTACCTGAAGCTGCTCGAAGCGCACCGCGCCGACTTCACCGTGCTCAGCGGCGTGTCGCACCCGAACGTGGACGGCGGCCACTCGGCGGACGTCAGCTTTCTGACCACGGCCCCGCACCCGGCCGGCGGCTCGTTCCGCAACTCGATCTCGCTCGACCAGCTCGTGGCCGAACGGATCGGCACGTTGACACGGTTCCCGTCGCTGACGCTGGCCGTCAACGGCGGCCGCAGCCTGTCGTGGACCCGCAGCGGCGTGGCGATCCCGCCGGAGGGCCTGGCGTCCCGCGTGTTCAATCAACTTTTCCTGCAAGGCTCGCCCGGCGAGATCGAGGCCCAGGTCCGTGAACTCGACACGGGGCGGAGCATCCTGGACGCGGTCGCGGGGCAGGTGAAGGACCTCGGGCGGGAGGTCGGCGCGCGCGACCGCAGCCGGCTGGACCAGTACTATTCCAGCGTCCGCGACCTGGAACACCGTCTCCAGGAGTCGAAGGGCTGGGCCGACAGGCCGAAGCCGAAGGTCAAGGTCGGCGCGCCGACCGACCCGGCCAGCCCGGCGCAGTACGTGGCCAAGGTTCGGATCATGTACGACCTGGCGCGCCTGGCCTTCGAGACCGATTCGACCCGCGCGATCACGCTGATGCTCAACAGCGTCGGCACGCCGGTCGTGCAGATCGACGGCGCGACGATCACCGACAGCTATCACAACCTGTCGCACCACGGCATGGCCGAGGAGAAACTGGCGCAGCTCAAGGTGCTCGACGAGGGACACATGAAGCTGCTCGCCGGCCTTTTTGAAGGCCTGAAGTCCACGAAGGAGGACGGCGCGGCGCTCCTGGACCGCACGATGGTCCTGTACGGCTCCAACCTGGGCGACGCCAACGCGCACTCGACCACGAACCTGCCGACGCTCCTGGCCGGCGGCGGCTTCCGACACGGCCGGCACCTGGCCTTCGACCGCGGTCGCAACTACCCGTTGCCGAACCTGTTCGTGTCGATGCTGCGGCGGATGGGGATCGAGGAGGCCGGCTTCGGCCCCTCGACGGGCACGATGCGCGGGTTGGAAATGGTGTGAGCCATGACGCACGCTCGAATGATCGGTCTGGCGGTCCTTGCCGCGCTCGCCGCCACGGCGGCCGTCGAAGACCCCGTGGTCGTCACCTTCGACAACGTCGAAACCGGCAAGCCGATGCCGAGCTACACGGACAAGGACCAAGGCGTCGAGTTCGTCCTGTCACACGCGCCTGCCAAGAGCCGCGCCGCCGGGCGGGTGATGTTCTTCCCGCACCTGAAGACGTCCAGAAAGGGCATTCTGAACGCCGTGGCGAACGAGTCGATCCCGGTCGAGGTTCGTTTTCCGAAACCGGCGTCGAGCGTCACGCTGGTGTTGTGGGGCTCGATCGGCAGCGCGGCCCTCGTCGAGGCGTATGACCGGGACGGCAAAGTCGTGGACCGTGCGTCGCGGGACGGGGCGCCGGAGCGGACCGAGCCGGACCAACCGATCCCGAGCTTCGAGTTGACGGTGAAGTCTTCCGCGATAGCGTATGTACGCTTCTCAGGCGCGCCGCCGGGCGGCTACCTGGTGTGCGACGAGGTGCGTTTCACGCCGGCCGACGCGTCGAAATGAGCCGGCCGGGCGCCCGACGAACGCCTTACTCGAGGTTGATCCGTGCGCAAAGGGAGCCTTCCGGGAGGCGGCCTACGGCCCCGCCACGTCCAGCCCGACCGACTTCACCTCGTCGGAACTCCCACCCACCATCACCTGGAAGCGGCCGGGCTCCACGACGCGCTTCATGTCAGGCCCGTGATACGACAGCTGCTCCGGCCCCAGCTCGAAGGTCACCGTGCGCCGCTCGCCGGGCGCTAGCGCAACGCGCCGGAAGCCCTTCAGCTCCATCACCGGCCGGGTCGCACGGCTCACCTCGGCGCGGATGTAGAGCTGGACGACCTCATCGCCGGCCCTCTTTCCGGTGTTGGTCACATCGACGGAAACGGCGGCCTGGCCGTCCGGCGGGATACGCGCCGGCGAGACCGTCAGGTCGGAGTACGAGAAGGTCGTGTACGAAAGGCCGTGCCCGAACGGGAAGAGCGGCCGGGTGGAGTCGAAGAGGTAATCGCGCCTCGCCGTGGGCTTGCGGTCGTAAAAGATCGGCAGCTGCCCCACGCCGCGGGGGAAGCTGACCGGGAGCCTTCCGCCGGGGTTCACGTCGCCGAAGAGCACCTCGGCCAGAGCCGTGCCGCCCTCCTGGCCCAGGTACCACCCTTCGAGAATGGCCGGGGCCGCGCGGCCAGCTCCGGGATCGCGGGCGGCCGGCCGTTGATCAGCACCAGCACCGTCGGCGTCCCGGTGTCGAGCACCGCCCGCACCAGGTCCTCCTGCTGCCCCACCAGCCGCAGCTCGTCGCGGTCGCCCGGGTGATTCTCGGCGTACGCCTCGCGCACGGTCTGCTCGTTGTCCCCCACCACCACGACGGCCGAGTCGCTGTCGCGCGCCAGCGCCACGGCCTCCTCGATGCGGCGGCGGTTGGCGGCCGGGTCGGCGGGCACGACCTTGTCGGCCGACCACCGCGCCTGCGAGCGCGTGCCGCCGACGAGCGGCTGGGGGCCCTTGGTGAAGACCGAGTCCTCGGTGATGCGCACCCCCTCCGCGTGGCGGACGGTCGCGCCCTCCCCCAGCCGCTTGCGGATCCCCTCCAGGATGCTCACCGCGTGGCGCGGCACGCCGGAGTAGCCGCCCAGCATCACCTCGGCCGCGTGCGGGCCGATCACCGCCACGCGACGCACCTTGTCGGCGTTCAGCGGCAGCAGGCCGCCCCGGTTCTGCAGCAGCACAATCGCCTTGCGGGCCGCCTCCAGGGCCAGCGGCCGAGCCGCTTCCGAGCCGGAGATTTCGTCGGCACGGGCCGGGTCCACGTACGGGTTCTCGAACAGCCCCAGCTCGAACTTCTCGCGCAGCAACCGCCGCACGGCGTCGTCGATCGCGGCCTGTTGCACCTTCCCCTGTTTCACCTGTGCGATCAGCGAGGGATACGCCTCGGGGTCCGGCAACTCCACGTCCACGGTGGCGGCCAGGGCCTGGCGCACCGCGTCGGCGGCGTCCGCGGCCACGTGGTGGCGCCCGAGGAGCTGGCCGACGGCCTGCCAGTCCGAGACGATCACGCCGTCGAAGCCCCACTCCCCGCGCAGTACATCGTGGAGCATCCAGCGGTTGGCGTGCGAGGGGATGCCGTCGATCTCGTTGTATGAGGGCATCACGCTGTGGGCGTGTCCCTGTTTCACCGCGACCTCGAAGGGGTAGAGGAACACGTCGCGCAGCGTCCGCTCGCCGACGTTAGCCGGGCCGACGTTGGTCCCGGACTCCGGCTGGCCGTGCCCGGCCATGTGCTTCAGCGTGGCGATTACGTGCTGGTCCGCGATCGTCCAGTCGCCCCCCTGCAGGCCGCGCACCGCCGCCAGGCCCATCCGCGACACGAGGTACGGGTCCTCGCCGTAGGTCTCCTCGAAGCGCCCCCAGCGCGGGTCGCGGGCCACGTCCACCACCGGGGCGAGCACCTGCTGGGCTCCGCGCCCGCACCTCCTTCGCGATCAAGCCGAAGGCGCGCTCCACCAGGTCCGGGTCCCAGGTGCTCGCCAGGGCAATGGCCTGCGGGAAGCTGGTCGCCTCCTCGCCCTGCAAGCCGTGCAGGCCCTCCTCATGAAAGATCACGGGGACGCCGAGGCGCGTGTTCTCCTTCACCCACCGCTGGACGGCGTTGGTGAACTCCGCCTCGGCACGCGCCCCGTGGCCGTCGCTGGGGCGCTCGATCCGCCCGATCCCCACCTTGAACCACTCCGGCGCATGGGCGGGGTCGAAGCGGCCCTGGTCGTCGGTGATCGGACGCTTGCCGTTCCAGAGGCACAGCATTTGCGCGACCTTCTCCTCCAACGTCATGCGCCCGAGGAGGTCCTCCACGCGTTTCGCCGTGGGGAGCGCGGGGTTCTGATAGTCGGGCCGATCTTTCCCGGTTTGCCCCCGTGCGACGCCGACGGTCAACAGGGAACAGAGGGTCAGCACGCCGGCCAGGTGTTTGGGTTCCATTCGGCCCTCGGGACGATAGTGATGGAGCATGGGAGTTGCCCTCACCCTACGGGGTGGGAAGACGGCCGTCCATCCGAGGACGAGGGGCGAACGGCCGGCAAGCGGTCCCAGGGGAAGGCCGTAAGGCCGACAGTGCGCACGACGGGGGTCTGTCGGCCTTACACGGATGGAACCGTCATGGACGCTGACCGGCGCGGCCGTTTGGGCGCACCCCCGCCGCGCGTCGGCCTTGCGACCTGGGTCCGCGGGACCGGCCGCCCGTGTCGCACGGCCGGCCGCGCGGCGTCGGCGGCCGCTTGCGAATTGCGGCCGGCAGGTTTCGGCGGACGGACGCGGGGACATGACGCACCTCGACGTTGCGCGGGCTGGGCGAGGGTGATTGTACCATGCGGCAAGGTTCTCTGAGAAGGCGAATTGGGAGGGGAATTATACGTCTATGAGCGCCGATTGGCGTCGTCG
>CAWGKE010000001.1:0-2300534 GCA_963823075.1 uncultured Planctomycetaceae bacterium | reverse complement strand
CGCAGCCGTTCCACGGCCTCGGTCGATTCTTCGACCCCCTGCGACAGCCGCTTGCGGTCGGTGCTGCCCATCCGCCCTGCCTCTGCGAAATGTTCCCAAGCGAACATTTCTTAGCCTAGCACGCTGGCGTCGTCTGTCAAGCCCTCTGGTTGCGGTGCGAGGGGCCGTGCTAGAATGGAGGAAAGACGCCGGTGACTCTCCCTCGGCGGGCTTTTTCCTGCCTATTGCGCAGCGGGGAGGTCCGGCGTGTGACCGAGGCACCATCCAGCCCTGAAACAAACCTACTTCTGGCCTCTCTCCCGGCGCAGAAGCTGCGCCGCCTGCTGCGCCGCTGCGAGGTCGTTACGCTGCGGGCGAACGAACTCCTCTATGAACCGGGCGATTCCGTCGAGGACGTTTACTTCCCGAAGAAGGGCTGCTTGATCTCGCTTGTCAAGGTTCTTGACGACGGCCAATCCTTCGATGCGGGGCCGGTCGGCTACGAGGGCTTCGCCGGATTGGCGGCACTTTCAGCAGTCGAGACGACATTCGGGGCGACGGTGCGACTTGCTGGAGAAGCAGTGCGGATGACGGCGAACGATCTCAGGGCTGAGATGCGGGACAACAGCAAGTGGACCGACATTCTCCTTCGCTACCTTCACTACTTGCTGGTCAATGCGTCCCAGCTTTCCGGTTGCAACCGCTTTCACCCGCTGGAAAAGCACCTATGCTCCTGGCTCTTGACCTTGCACGACCGCATCGTGGGCGATGACCTTGAGATCACCCACGATGTTCTCGCCAAGATGATCGGCGTGAGGCGGGTCGGCATCACGCAGGCCGCAAAAAAACTACAGGAAGCAGGCATGATTCGTTACAGTTGGGGGAAACTCACGATCCTCGACCGTCAGCGGCTCGAAGCTCATGGCTGCGTTTGCTACAAGCAGAAAACCCAGGCATACCAGCGGTTGCTCGACCCCGCTTGGCCTTACCGTTGATGAGAGTTGAACGGCGACCGTATCCAAGGCGATGAGCAGGTCGTCCGCGAAGCGGAGCGTCACCGAGGGCCTTGTGGAGGGCCGCATTTTACCCATGCTCCTCACCCAGATGCCGTTGGTCCCAATATGTATTGCGGGTGGGAGCGTTGTCCGCTTCGGTCCCCTCGACCGAAGCATCAGGGAATCATTCCGACCAGCGTCGGACGACCCGTTGGTCGTCATCCTCCCTGATCCTCGAACGCACACCGATGTCGTGCGCAAGCTCGCCAGTCCTGAGTCGTCCACCGTTGCCGGCGCCACGATCTTGGCCCAATCGCAACCAGACGTGCTGGTCAGGGGTTGTCGATCCAGAGAAATCGCAGCTTCCCGCCTCGCCTGCCCAGACGCCCCCTCCGCATGGTACACTCGGCGTCGCCCCGCGTCCCCGGAACGAAGCGATCCGGTGCGCCATAGCGTCCGCCCGCCGGCCGGCACTTCCGCGAAGCCCCGCCATGCGGTAGGCTACATCCTGTTCCTTCTTCACGGGGCGACGCAGGCCCGGCACCAAGACGGCGCCGCCCGGATCTCACGAAACACAGGGAGATGTATGCCGGACACCCCGCTCCTGGAGTACCAGCGCCGCCGCGCCGAGGCGGCCCGCGACGCCGTGCGGCAGCCGACGCCGGAGCAGGCCCCACCCGCGCGGCGCTACGCCGAGGCGCGGGCGATGGTCCGTGAGGCCCTGACGTTCCCCGACGCCCTGGAGGCCGTCTGGTCGCAGCTGATGGCCGACGCCGAGGCGGACCTTATCCCCGATTTCGCGGCCCGCGGCGTCTGGCTGCGGGACTTCTTTGATCGGATCATCGCGGCGATGGGCGAGATCCTGGATTGGGCCTGCCGCGAGGGGGAAGCCCTGGGGAGGTCCATCCCCCGCACCGGGGAGCTGGCCGCGGCCGTCGAGGATGCCAGGGGATTCCGCGCAGACGCCCTGGCAAGATGGCCTGACCCGGATCGAGATTTCGGGGATGCGCCGCCGACGCTGGGCACGCTGGACGTCGCCGAAGGCGCAGCCTATCTCGGCCCCGACGATTTCTTGGCCCGCCTGTTCGGGGGCTGAGCGTGCAACTCTACGAAGTACACCCACTCCTTGCCGACGCCCTGGCGCGACTGGACGCCCCTGCCACGGTCAAGCGGCGCCTGGACCGGCACATCCGCGCCCTGGCCGCGGGCCGGCTGCCGCCGCCGCGGCAGCGCGACCCGGTAGACCCCCGCTGCCTCCGCCACATCACCTACTTCGCGGAAGGCGGCCTTTGGCACGCCTTCAAGTTCTGGATCGACGACCAATCCAAACCGGGGGTCTGGCTCTTTCAGGCGGCAACCTACCGCACCAGACCGCTGCGGTGACGCCTCTGGGAATCCGTATCCGGCTGTTTTCGGATAATAAGCGGGACACCAATACTGTCCGGCACATTTTGTGCTGTGCCGGGATGCCGACTTTGAGAGACCGCACCCGGCGCATTTTTCATCGATTTGGCACGCCAGCAGCTGTATTACCCTTGGCGGGCCTCAGTTGCCGCCGCTTTGGCAGCTGGGCCGCGGAGGCAGGCCATGGCGGCGAAACGACGAACACCGATCCAAAACAAGGATCTTCAAGGACTCAAGTATTTCAAATTGCTCGGGTCCTTGCTCGAGCGTCTGCACGAGGACGCCACGGTACGCGATCACGCCAGCAATCGTCGCCTGTTCTATGACCAGTACGCCTGTTTGCTCCTGCTCTTCTTCTTCAACCCCGTCGTCCAAAGTCTGCGCGGCATCCAGCAGGCCAGCGAACTCGATAAAGTGCAGCGTCTGTTCGGCTGCCACCGAGTCTCCCGCGGCGCCCTGAGCGAAGCCAGCCGCGTCTTCGATCCCCAACTGCTCCACGCTCTTATCGGCGACGTCGCCACGCAAACGCTCCCCCTGGTTCACGGCAAGGAAGCCGAAGCCTTGCGCGGCCTCACGGCCGTGGACGGCAGCCTCCTGCCCGCCTTGCCCAAAATGGCCTGGGCCCTCTGGCTCGATCCGCAACACCGCGCCGCCAAAATGCACGTCCATTTCGACGTACTCAAAGGCGTCCCCGTCGAAACCACCGTGACGGCCGGCAACGACTCGGAAACCAGGCAATTGCGGGCGACCCTGCAAGCCAAGCGTCTCTACGTCGTCGATCGCGGCTATGCCGACTATCAACTCTTCCAGGACGTCCTCGACGCCCAAAGCGACTTCATCGGCCGCATCCGCGACAACGCCGTCTGGACCGTCGTCGGGGAACGGCCGCTGACCGCGGAAGCCCGCGCGGCCGGCGTTCGCAGCGACCGCGTCGTTCGGCTCGGCGGCCCGCAGAGCGGGGCGCCTCTGAAGCAACCCTTGCGCGTCCTCGAAGTCGAAACGGGAAAGACCGACGCCCACGGCCGTCCCGAAATCCTTCTCCTGGCCACCAGCCGCCTCGACCTGGCCGCCGAGTTGGTCGCCCTGGGCTACCGTTATCGCTGGAGCGTGGAACTCTTTTTCCGCTGCCTCAAGTGCATCCTGGGTTGCCGTCATCTGCTGGCCGACAGCCGAAACGGCGTCACGATCCAGGTCTACTTGGCGATCATCGCCAGTCTGCTCATCAGTCTCTGGGCGGGGCGGAAGCCCACCGTCCGCACCCTGGAGATGATTCAGTTCTACTTCCAGGGCTGGGCCACGGAAGAGGAACGGATGGCTCATCTGGATAATCTCAAACCGCTGGCGACGTAAGCCGCGCTACCGGTGCGCGCCGAGGTCCGGGACGGCGGCCTCGGCCGCCGCGTGCCGAGCCTTGACTGCCGCTTGGACAGCGCACCCCTCTCTCTTTGGCGGAAAACCCATCGCGTTCCACCAAGAAGCCGCACCCGGCACGCTATCCCCTTGCCGCCGTCGCCGCCCTCAGCAACAATCGAGCCGGACAGTATTGGCGGGACACAGATTTTTCTCGGCGGCCGATTGTGTTCATCGGCCCTCATCCGCACCCATTTTCCCTCCCCCTTCCCCTGCCCAGAGGCCCCCTCCGCATGGTACACTCGGCGTCGCCCCGCGTCCCCGATGCGTCGAGGTGCGTCATGTTCGAGCGTCCGTCCGGCGAGGCCCGCACAAGCGGCCACGCCCTTCGGCGTGGTTGCCCATTGCCGCCCCTCAACCCGATTATCGGGGGGGACGCCGAAGTTTGGCGCACTGGCGCACGGCCAGAAAATCCAGGCGCGCCAACGACTTGCGTTGCGCCATGCGTGCGCCAAATCGCGCAGCAGTGTTGCCGGCCGCTGCCGTTCGGCGCACGCCGCCCGGCGCATTCCGGCCGCCCCGGACGACGCGGCGGCGGCCGGCTGCACTAAACGCCCGAACGGGAATTCGGCAATCAGCGAAAGGGCGAAGAGCATCCGATGGCGGCATACCCCACCATATCGAGTTTGAAGACCGTGGAAGACTTCCTTCGCCGCTTGGCCGCGCTCGGCGTCGCCATGCCGTTCGACGCCGACCTCCGGCCGGATGGGCCGCTGGCGCAACCCATCGCCGTGGACGGCCGCACCGTCGGCAACCGCTTCTGCATCCTGCCGATGGAAGGTTGGGACGCGGAAACCGACGGCCGGCCGAGTGAGCGGACGGTGCGGCGCTGGCGGCGGTTCGGGGCGAGCGGCGCCAAGCTGATCTGGGGCGGCGAGGCCGTGTCCGTGCGCCCGACGGCCGGGCCACGCCGAACGAATTGCTCATCGCCGAGGAGACGCTGACAGGCCTGGCCGCCCTCCGCGAGGCCCTGATCGAGGAGCATCATCGATGCCACGGCCGCACCGACGACCTCCTCGTCGGCCTGCAACTGACGCACTCCGGCCGGTTTGCGGGGCCGCACCAGCGCGGCCGGTATGACCCGATCCTCCTGTATCGCCACCCCATTCTCGACCGCAAGTTCCGCGTCCCCGACGGCCATCCGCTCCTGACCGACGACGAGATCGCCCGGCTGGTGGACGACTTCGTCCAGGCCGCCCGGCGGGCGCAACGGATCGGCTTCGATTTCATCGACGTCAAGCACTGCCACGGCTACCTCGGCCACGAATTCCTCAGCGCCGTGGACCGGCCCGGCCGCTACGGCGGAGGCTTCGAGAACCGGACGCGCTTTCTCCGCGAAGTGGCCGCCGGCGTCCGCGCGGAGGCGCCGGGCCTGGCCGTCGGCGTCCGTCTTAGCGCCTTCGACTGGGTTCCCTTCCGCAAGGGGCCGGACGGCCGCGGCGAGCCGGAACCGTTCGCCGGCGTATACCGCCACGCCTTCGGCGGCGACGGCAGCGGCGTCGGCATCGACCTGACGGAGCCGTTCCGCTTCCTGGATCTATTGGCGTCTTTGGACATCCGCTTGATGTGCATGTCGGTCGGCAGCCCGTACTACAACCCGCACATCCAGCGGCCGGCCCTGTTCCCTCCGTCGGACGGCTACCTGCCGCCGGAAGACCCGCTGGCCGGCGTCGCCCGACAGATCGCCGTCGCGGCCGAGATGAAGCGGCACGCCCCGCGGCTGGCGGTGGTCGGCTCAGGATATTCCTACTTGCAGGAGTGGCTTCCGAACGTGGGCCAGGCGGTGGTGCGGACGGGCGGCGCGGACTTCATCGGGCTGGGGCGGATGGCGCTGAGCTATCCCGAAATGCCGGCCGACGTGCTGGCCGGCCGACCGCTGCGCCGCAAGCAGATCTGCCGCACCTTCAGCGACTGCACCACGGCGCCGCGCAACGGGCTGGCGTCGGGGTGCTACCCGCTGGACCCGTATTACAAGGAGAGCGAGGACGCGATTCGTTTGGCGGCGGTGAAGCACCCTTAGGAAACGGTCGGAGCCGCGACCGTAAGGGAGCAGATTCAGGCCAAAACCGCTCCCTTACGGTCGCGGCTCCGACCGCTCCCTTGCTGTTGCCGCTCCTCCACCAGATACGCAGAATAATACAGCACGTCAACCGGGCGAACCCGCCGGCCCAGCGCCGGCCTCTCGACCCTTGCCTGGTACTGCCCTGCGGAAAGGAGAAGTACCAACATGGACGACACGGGCGATCACCGTCCGCCAGCTGCGCCGGAGGCCAGGCCGCCGCATTCCGAAGCAACAGCGACGGAGGTGAAGGCGGCCCCGCCCGCTCCAGCAGCCCATCCGGCCGGCCCCCCTCCCGCCGCGCCGGCCTCCCCGGCCCGGCCCACGTCGCACCTGCGGCGCAATCTGCTGATTCTTGGGGCGGTGGTGATCGGCCTGGCGGTCGCGGCGTGGTTCCTGGTCCCCTGGCTGCTGCTGAGCCTGAACACGATTTCCACCGACGACGCCTATGTCAACGGCCACGTCACCTTCGTGGCGCCCCGCGTGGCCGGCCAGGTCGTCAAAGTTTTTGTGGACGACAACAACCGCGTGCGTAAAGGGGACATGCTCGTCCAGCTCGATAAGGAGCCTTACCAGATCCAGGTCGATCAAAAAAGGGCGGCGCTGGCGACCGCCCAGGCTCAGGCGCGCGCCGAAGTGGGCCTGGCCCGCAGCAATCGGTACAAGCTCGAACACACCATTGAGGAGGTGGACAACCAGATCGCCCTCCTGCGGGCCGACGTGGCCGCCCTGGAAACCGCCAAGGCCAAGCTGGGCCAGGCGAAGGCCGATTTCGACCGGGCCAAGGACCTCGCCAAAACGCCCGGGGCCATCAGCCCGCAGGACTTCGACAAGGCCCAGGCGGCCTTCCTGGTCGCCCAGGCGCAGGTCGCGCAGGCGCTGGAGCAGGTTTACCAGATCCGCGCCGGTCTCGGGTTGCCGGCCAAGCCGGAAACGGGCGACGATCTCACGCAGGTCCCTCCCGACCTCGACCAGAACTTTTCCTCCGTCCGCCAGGCGCTGGGCGAACTGCTCCAGAGCGCGGCCCCGCTCGGCATCGTGCCCTCCTCGTATGACCTGACCCCCAAGCAGGTGGTGGCGGAATTCTACAAGCGAGATCCCAAGGGCGACATTGACCGCATCTACGCCCAAATCCTGCGCAACGCGCCCGCCGTCCAGCAGGCCGAACACGACCTGGAACAGGCCGAGTTGAATCTCTGCTACTGCGACGTCGTCGCCCAGATCGACGGCCAGGTGACCAACCGCAACGTCAACCCCGGCAACGACGTCCAGGTCGGGCAGAACCTGATGGCCGTCCGTTCGCTCACAGAGGTTTGGATCGACGCCAACTTCAAGGAGACGCAGCTGGCCGACCTCCGCATCGGCCAGCACGTCCGCGTCGAGGCGGACATGTACGGCAGCCGCAAGGAGTTCGAGGGCCGCATCACCGGCTTCACCTATGGCACCGGCTCCACCCTGGCCCTGCTCCCGCCGGAGAACGCCACGGGCAATTTCGTGAAGATCGTCCAGCGGCTGCCGGTCCGCATCGAGCTCAGCGATTATGACCCCGACAAGACGCCGTTGTTCGCCGGCCTGTCGGTGACGCCGTACGTCTATTACAAGGAGCCGCCGACGGGGCCGAGCGCCGGGCAGGTCTTGCAGCCGTACGCCCCGCCGCCGTCGGCAGGCGGACAGAGCCGCGACCGTGAGAGCAAATTGCATCAGGCGACGTAAAGCCATCGCGGGGCGGAACTTAGGCCGTTCGATAGCTTGTGCCGTAAGCTATTGTTCGTAAAGGCCTACATCGCCAACTGCAATTTGCTCGTGAGGGAGCGGTTAAGTGATAATGGGGGCCGCCCGCTCCCTTACGGTCGCGGCCCTGAACCCCTCTGGCACGGAGCGCACCCATGAGCCGCCTCATCGTTCTGTCGCCCCCCCTCGGCCGGCCCGCGATCAACCCCTGGATCATCGCCGTCGCGGTGGTGGTGCCCGCATTCATGGAAGTGCTGGACACCACCATCGCCAACGTGGCGCTGCGCTACATCGCCGGCGGCCTGGCGGCGGCGCAAACCGACAGCGAATGGGTCATCACCAGCTACCTGGCCGCCAACGCCGTCATCCTGCCGATCAGCGGCTGGCTTTCGGCCCACCTCGGACGCCGCAACTACTTCCTGGCGTCGATCGCCGTCTTCACCCTCGCCTCCGCGCTGTGCGGCATGGCCACGAGCCTGGGGCAGATCATCCTGTTCCGGGTGCTCCAGGGTCTGGCCGGCGGCGGACTCCAGCCAAGCAGCCAGGGGGTCTTGGTGGACAGCTTCCCGCCCGAGAAGCAGGGCATGGCGCAAACGATGTTCGGCATCGCGGCCCTGATCGGTCCCATCGTCGGCCCGACGCTGGGCGGCTGGCTCGTGGTCAACTACGACTGGCGCTACATCTTCTACATCAACGTCCCGGTGGGTCTGCTGGCGCTGGTCAGCTGCTACGTCCTGGTCAAAGACCCGGATTACCTCCAGCAGGAGCGGGCCGAGCTGCGCCGCAAGCCGCTGAACTTCGACTACATCGGCCTGGGGCTGCTCTCGCTGGTCATGGCCAGCTGGGAAATCATGCTCAGCAAGGGGCAGGAGTGGGACTGGTACAACGACCCGTTCTGGCGGGTGCAGACGCTGATGGTCCTGTTCGTGCTGGGGCTTGGTTTCCTCATCTTCCGGGAGATGCGGATCGACAACCCGATCGTCAACTTCCGCGTGCTGGGCGAGCGCAACCTCGCCATGTCCTGCATCATCATTTTCTGCGCCTTCGCCGTGCTGTACGCCGCGAGCATTTCGCTGCCGGCCCTGCTCCAGTCCCTGTTCGGCTATGACGCCCTGGCCGCCGGGCTGGTGTTGTCTCCCGGGGGCATTACCTCGATCAGTGCGTTGGTGATCGTCGGCTTCCTGCTGGGGCGGGGCGCCGACGCCCGCTGGCTGATCGCGGTGGGCCTGATCGTCCTGGCGATCAGCAACTTCTGGATGGCGCAAATGAACCTCCAGATCGGCCCCTGGCAGGCGGCCTGGCCCCGGATGGTGCTGACGGGCGGCCTGGGCTTGATCTTCGCCCCACTCAACTTGGCCGCCTTCAAGTACATCCCCAAGCACCTGCGCGGGGCGGCGGTCGGCCTGCTCGCCTTGCTTCGCAACGAGGGGGGCAGCGTCGGCACCTCGGTCGCCCAGACGATCCAGGAGCGACGAGAACAGTTCCACACCCTGCGCCTGGGCGAGTCGCTCCAGCCCTTCAACCCGGCGGTGAATTCCTTCATGCAGCACGCCCAGGAGTTCTTCCTGCAGCGCACCGGCGATTCGGCCGCGTCGCAGCAGATGGCCGCGCAAGCGCTGTCGAACCTCCGGGAGCAACAGGCGGCGTCGCTGGCCTACTTCGACGTGTTCTGGGTGGCGGCCGTCGTGGGGATTGCGCTCGTGCCCCTGGTGCTGCTGATGAAGCGCTCGGCGGCCGAGAAGGGGGAACACATCGGGGGAGAATGAGGCGATTCCGGATGGGGCGGCTGTTTCGAGTAAACCGATTCTGTGGGAAATGCCGACAATAGCACCTGAACGGGCCGCGCGCTATCCACGCCCAAGCGCCCCACCGTCCCCCCCGAGGTTGCTCGATGAAGACCCCACCGGCAGACGCCTCTCGCACCATAGCCGTGATCGCCTGCCTTGCCCTGTCCGCGCTGACGTGCGGCTGCACCACTCTTCAAGAATACGTCCATAACGGATTCAAAGTGGGGCCAAACTACAGCCCGCCGCCGGCCCCCGTGGCGCAAGATTGGATCGAAGCCGGCGACGCGCACGTGCGCACGGACTCGGACGACCTCAGCAAATGGTGGACGGTCTTCAACGACCCGGTGCTCGACGACCTCATCTGTCACGCCTACCGGCAGAACCTGACCTTGCGCGAGGCGGGTTTCCGGGTGCTGCAGGCGCGGGCCCAGCTGGCGATCGCTCGGGGGGAACTGTTACCGCAATCGCAAACCGCGACGGGAGGCTACACACGAACCGCGCTCAGCATCGAGGACGCCAACGCCCGCATCGTGACTCCCCAGGGCGTGGTCGCGCTGCAGCAGTTTTTCAGTACGTGGGACTACGGATTCAACCTGAGCTGGGAACTCGACTTCTGGGGTCGCATTCGGCGGGCGATCGAGGCGAACGCCGACAACCTGGACGCCTCGGTTGCGGACTACGACGACGTGCTGGTCACGCTGCTGGGCGACGTCGCCACGAATTACGTCCAGCTCCGCACCCTCCAGCAGCAGATCGAATACACCAAGGCCAACGCGGAGCTGCAGCGCCAGACGCTGACGCTGGCGCAGGCGCGGTTCAAGGCTGGCGTGGGCGTCGGCGAGCTGGACGTGGACCAGGCCCAAAGCACGCTGTCCGAGACCGAGGCCCAGATCCCCGAGCTGGAGATCGGCCTGCGCCAGACCAGCAACCGGCTGTGCATTCTGCTCGGCATGCCGCCGGAGGCGCTGCAGGAAAAAGTGGGGCCGGCGCCCATTCCCACCGCGCCGCCGGAGGCGGTCGTCGGCGTCCCGGCCGACTTGCTGCGCCGCCGGCCGGACGTGCGCCGCGCCGAGCGCCAGGCGGCCGCCCAGTGCGCCCGGATCGGCGTGGCCGAGGCGGATTTCTATCCGCGATTTGGGATCAACGGGACGTTCGGCTATTCGGCCGAGGAGTTCTCGCATCTTTTCCGCTCCACGGCCATGAACGCCGACGTCGGCCCGTCGTTCCAGTGGGACATCCTCAACTACGGCCGGCTGCGGAACAACGTGCGCCTGCAGGACGCCCGGTTCCAGGAGCTGGCGACGGCCTATCAGCAGTCGGTGCTGAGCGCCGAGCAGGAAGTGGAGGACGGCCTGGCGGTGTTCCTGCGCGCCCAGCAGCGCGCGAAATCGCAGGCCGAGAGCGTGGACGCCGCGGAGAAGGCGGTCACGATCGTGACGGCCCAGTACAAGGCGGGGACGGTCGATTTCACCCGCGTGACCCAGGTGCAGCAAAGCCTGGTGCAGCAGCAGGACACGCTGGCGCAGGCGCGGGGGGAAATCGCGCGGGGCCTGATCCAGGTCTATCGGGCGCTGGGGGGCGGCTGGCAGGTCCGCTGCACCGGCTGCGAGACGACGGGGCCGCCGAGCGGGCCGCCGCTCGTGGTGACGTTGCCCCCGCCGCCCGACGCCGCCCGATCAGAAGGGAAGGCTGATTCTTCACACAGGTAGAGGGTTGCCGGCGCAAACCGTCGCCTTCCCAATCGCCCAAGGCGAGGATTCACGGCAGCCCCAGCGCCTGTTTGAGGCAGTCGTCGATCTGCCGCATGAGGACTGCCGACAAAACACCGATCCGCATTTTGACGGCGCCCTCGTGGACTGTATACAACTTCCCGCATTTCACGGCGGAGTTGCGGTGCAGCCCACTCGCCTTGCCGTCCGGCGTACCCAAGTCAATCAGGGGCTGCGTCCGGTCAACGCCCACGTGTCTCACGTTCTTCGTGATGAGGGCCACGATGGTTTCCGTCAGCCGGGCATTGCGGGCGTCGTCCCGCACCACGAGCGCGGGGCGAACCTTGGAACCGCTGGCGTCGCTGAATGGGTGATCGAGGAGGACCATGTCGCCCCGGTTGACCTTCATGGCTTGCTTTCGTAAGCAGAGGCGTCTTCCCAGTCCTCGGGGTCGAGGTCCGCGAGCAGGGGGTACATGAGGCGGGCGTCGTCCTCCTCCAGGAGGCCTTTCAAGCGGTCGTAGACGTCTCGGGGCACCAGAACGTAGGTTTGCCGAGTCAGGGGATCCATGACGACCGGCTCCGGTTGCGAAAGTTCCTGCCGCTGTTCTTCACTCAGTTCAATCATGGCGCCCTCCTTTCCCGCATCGTATCCGGCGAACGCGAGGGACGGCCAGCACTTCTCGGCCGCCGCTTCGGATCGAGGCGGCGCCTTTCGCCGTCACGGCGCCAGCGGCGCGAGGCGGCGCAGCACGCGGGCCAGGAACGGCAGCGAATATCGAGTGACATGTCGGGGAGAATAAGTCCCTTTGCCCAGGATCTCGCGCGCCGCCAGCTGGCCGCTCTCGACGGCGGGGCCGATGCCCTCGGCCAGGTCCTGCGTCGCCAGCCCGGCCGCGTCGCCGATCAGGAAGGCGTTTCCCTTCCGCGCCTGCTTCCGCCGCCGGCCGACGTAATAGGAGTAGCCCTTCGGCTCGGGCGGCGCCTCGGACAGACAGCCCTCCTTGCGCAGCAGGCCGACGAAGTCGTCCCAGAGCCGGCCGCGGTCCCACTTCTCCAGCCGCGACCGCCGGCCGCCGAAGCCGACGTTGACGGCGCCAGCCTTGGGGACGTACCACGCATAGCCCCACGACTCGGCGTAGGGGAACCACAGGATGCACGCCGGGTTGCGCACCGGCCTCTCGAACTCCACCTCCTGCGTGACGATCAATTCCCCCCGATCCGGCTCAAACAACGCCTTTTTCACCGGGCAATTCGTCCCGCCCGCCCCGATCAGGAAGCGGCAGCGGAAGGCGCCGTCGATGACGAAGCCGTCGCCGTCGGCCGCCACGTCGCGGACGGTGTGCTGCACCACCTCCACGCCGCTGCGACCCAGCAGCCAGGCGTCGAACTCGACGCGGCGGATCGAGTACTGCACGGCCGGGACCGTCCGGCGCGGCGCCGGCCGCGGCCGAAGAAGACCTTCAACGTCTCCAGCTTGACCATGCCGTGCGGATATTCGGCCGGGTCGATGGCGAGGTCGCTCAGCACCTTCGGCGTCACCCAGCCGGCGCAGAGCTTGAGCCGCGGCATCGGCTTCCGCTCCAGCACCAAACATTCGCGCCCGGCGAGGCGCAGCTCTCGGGCGCTGCTGCTGCCGCCCGGCCCACCGCCGACGATGATGGTTTCGACGTTGCGCATCTGGCCGGTCCTTCTTGCTGGTGACAAGGTGACAAGGTGAGCGGCGGGGTCACCTTGTCACCTTGTCACCTTGTCATCTTGTCATCCGCTTCGCCCGCCGGCCGGTCGTAGACGCAGGCCCGCGTCCAGGGGATTTCGTTGTTCCCCGCCGGGGCGAAGACGACCTGGAACAGCTGCATCGTGCCCACGGTGAAGCTCGCCATCGACGCGGCCAGGTAGAAGCGGTAGGCCCGCACCAGCCGCCGGTCGAACATCTTCTCGACCCGGTCGGACGCCGCCTCGAAGCGCTGCAGCCAGTGACGGAGGGTTTGGGCGTAGTGCAGCCGCAGGTTCTCCACATCCAGGACGGAGAAGCCGCACGGCTCGAAGACGCCCATGAATTCGCTGAGACTGGGCATGTACGACCCCGGAAATATCCGCTTTTCCAGCCACGGGCTGGTCGGCTCCGGGAAGTTGCGGCCGATGGCGTGGACGAGGCCGCGGCCTTCCGGCTTGAGGCAGCGGCGGATGACGCCGCCCAGCTGATGGTAGTGGTCCACGCCGACGTGCTCCAGCATCCCCACCGACACGAAGGCGTCGAAGCGGCCGGCGATGTTGCGGTAGTCGTCCTCGACGTACTCGACGAGGCCGTCCAGCCCCTCGGCCTTCGCGCGTTCCCGGGCGTAGCGGACCTGCTCCCGCGAGATGTTGAACGCCTTGACCCGGACGCCGTAGTGCTGGGCCATGTGCCGGGCCAGCGAGCCCCAACCGCAGCCGGCCTCGACGACCGTCTCGCCCGGCCGCAGCCACACTTTGCGGCAGACGTGGTCCATCTTGGCCGCCTGCGCTTGCTCCAGCGTCGCGTCCGGCGTGGGGAAGTAGGCGCAAGTGTAGACCATCTGCTCGTCGAGCCAGAGCTTGTAAAAATCGTTTCCGAGGTCGTAATGGTGGGAAATGTTGTGGCGCGAGCGTTTCAGGCTGTTGGCGCTGGGCCGGAGCCGCCAGCCCATCAGGAGGCGGCGCAGGAACTCGACGGCGGCCGGCGGCTTCGGCGCCCGGAAGACCGATTCGAGGAAGGCGACGAGGTCGCCGTCCAGCTCGATGCGGCCGTCGCTGTAGCCGTCGCCGAAGCCGAGGTCCGGGTTCATCATCGTGCTAACGAAGGCGGAGCGCTCGCGGAAATGGATGCGGGCGATCGGGGCGCCGGGCGCCGTGGCGAATCCCTCGCCGTTCCAGAGGGCGACGTGAAGCGGGACCGGGAACGTCGGAAAAAGCCGGCGGAACAGCCGCTCCCAGAAGCCCGGCCGCGGGGAGGCGGCCGGGTCGGCAGGGGGGCCGACGGGCCGCTCCTCGGCGAAGCCGTTGGCGTGGATGGACGATTCGTGCGTCGGACCAGGGTTCATGGCAACAATCCGGGACCGCAGTCTGGGGAGGATTCAGCGACGGTTCTCCGACGAACCGCGTCTTTCCGTCGGTTAGAATAGCACGCAGGGCGTCGGGCGTCCGCACGGAAATCTGCGTTTGCGTCGCTTCCGGACGCTGCACCATTCCTCCGCTGAGGCGCCGGGGAGCAGAGGCCGACCCGTGGAACCGATCCCCACCCTTACGCGTGAAATACTGGCGCGGTTGCGCGTCGTCGCCCGCGGCCGGGGCATCCGCGACCTTCAATGGTTGATTGGCCAGTATGGCGGTACGGTGCGCGGCTGGGTAAAAAAGAGTACACAGCCCCTCGTCGTCAACGGCCGTCCGGCGGAGGTGCATTGGTACGAACACCACGGGGTCGGACGGGTGGAAGAAAAAATCAAGTGGTTGGACCAACCATGAAAGTACGCTACGCACCCCCGCCGTCCGCGGCGGACGCCTACCCCGACCTCACGCCGGGCAACACCTATCGCGTCATCGGCGTCGAGGCGGACGACCTGCGGCTGATGAGCGACGAGGGCCGGCCGTATCTCTATCCCGCCAGCCATTTCGAGATGGTGGACCCCCGCGAACCGCCGGACTGGGCGACGGTGGTCGGCGAGGAAGGCGAGCGCTACTCCTATCCCGAGGCGTTAAGTGCGCCGGGCTTCTTCGAGGACTACTTCGACGGCGACCGTCGTTGTATCGCGGCCCTCCGCGCCTATCTCGCGGAAGCGTGGCGCGGTGCGGCGGTTGACGGAAGCGAGCGAGGGGGATGATTCCCGGGGCGTTTAGCGCGGCGGCAGGAGGCGGGGTTTCCCCGCCCCCTTCTGGAACCGACTCTCATTCCACATCCAGCTTCGACAGGTACTCCTCATACGCCGCACGCCGGGCGGCCTCGTCGCTTTGCAGCTTCTTGATCTGCTCCTGCAATTTCTCGATCTGCGTTTCCTGGGCGTCGAACTTGTCGAGATAGCGCTTGTAGGCGGCGGCCGTCGGCGGCATCTCCTTGAGGTTGGCTCGCAGACGCGCCTGGTCGTCCGTGATGTCCTTGAGCTGACGGTTCTGGTCGTCCAGGTTGCGCTGGGCGTTGTTGACGGCCGCCTTCAGCTCCAGGGCCTTCTGCAAGGCGTCCTTCACCTCGGGGCTGCTGACGGGGCTGTTCACGAAGAAGCGGATGCCGTCGTCGTCGCTGTTGGTCAGCTGCACCGCGCTCTCCACGTCCCGCTCCTCCGCCACGTCCAGCTTCACCAGCTTGCCGGCCGGGGCCTTGACCTCGAAGCGATAGGCGTCGCGCGTCGTCTCAATCGGCTTGTCCTCGCTCACCAGCCGGAAGTCGGGGCGGTATGGATGCTCGACCACCACGCGCCGGTCGTCCTCGTTCCGATTTTTGATCTCGTAAGTCTTGGTTTCGCGCTGCCGGGTGATCGTCTGGAGGATTCCCTTGACCACCTTGACCTTGGTGAGCCGGCCGTCCTCCGGGTGCGGGACCGGGTTGACTTCCGTGCCGAGGTCGATGGCGTAGCTGACGTAGGTTTCCTCGTTCGGCTCCAGGTCGCGGATCTGGGCGTCGCCGGCGTAGTTGTTCTTCTCGTAGACGGTCATCGGCCCTTGCATCAGGTGGACGCCGCTGGTGTTCTTGAAGCGCAGGCCGAGCAGCGGGAATTTCGCCTGAACGCCCTCGTTATAGATGCTGACGCGCGTCCCCTCCACGTCCTTGTTGAGGATGGGCAGCAGGGCCGACTTCTGCCGTGGCAGTGTGACGGGATGCTCGATGGCGTACTGGAAATAGTCGCCGAGCTTCGTGGCGCTGGCGATGCTGGATACGCCCTGATGAAGGTCCAGATCATCTAGCTTGGTCTTGGCCAGGCCGTGTTTGCGTAAAGCCTGCCCAAAGTCGGAGGACGGCGGGGCGAGGGGCGGGGTCTTCTCCGCCGTCGGCTCATCCTTCGCGGCCGCTCCTTCCGGCGTCCGCGCTCCGAAGAGGAACTCGCCCTTGCCTTCCATGGCGCCGGAATACGTCCGCGGCTGCAATGAGGCGAACAATTCGGGCACCACCGTGGGCCGCGGGACGTATAGCGGCGTATACAGATCCATCTGGAAGCTGATCGGCCGGCCGCTCACCAGCGCCATCCTTACGTCTTTCCAATCCTCGTCGGTGGCGTTCTCCACCACGGCCCACCCTTGCAGGAACGGCTTGTCCTCCTTCTCCTTGCCCAAGACGAGCCGATAGCTCGTCTTCCAAATGGGATTTTCGATGACGTAGCCGACGCGGACGTTGCGCTTGCCTTCTCCCACGAAGTTGAGGCTCACCGCCTTCTTCTGCGTGTCGTGAGAGAGCGTCAGCGTCTCCAGCGCCTTGCGCACCTCGTTGTCCATGATCGGATTCAGGAAGCGCACCCGCTGCACGTCGGCCAGTTTGACCGAGCGCATGCCGTCGGCGCACCACAGGTTCAGCACCTCGACGTTCACGACGCCGTCCTTGCCGGCCGGCTGCTGCTGTGTCTCGACGCCCAGGATGGCGCCGGTCAGCGTGCCGGGCTGGGCGGCGTTGGCCTGCTGCAAGACGGCCTCGACCTTCTCGCCGCGGGCCTGGTTGAGGATCTGGCCGAAGCCGGGGTTGCCGGCCAGCTTGACGGCGAAGGAGTCCAGCGTCTTCTCGACGGGGGCGTTGCTGTCGTAGCTGACGGCGGAGACGTGGCCGCCGTCGAGATCGCGCAGCACCATGCTCTTGATGAGATCGTTGATGTCCGAGACGGGGAAGCTGAGATCGACGCGGGCGTCGCCGTCGATTGTGCCCTCGCGCTGGAAATAGCCGACGCCGCTGCTGAAAAGGACCACCTGGCCGATCGACAGCTGCACGGACGTTTCCGACGGGACGGCCGCGGCGGCGACGGCCGGGGCGTGGGCCGGCTCGGCGGGCTTTACCGCGTCGGCCGCGGGCGGCGTGGCGCGGAGGACGGCGACGAGGCCGGCGGCGGCCAGGCCGGCGAACGGCAGCAACCAGAACATTCGGCGCATGAGTGGACTCCCTGGAAGAAAGGCCCCGGCGAACGCCGGCTGGGGTTTCGGTGATCCCGTGCGAGGTTTTATACCCCAAGCGGAGACGGCCGGCCAAGAACGCGGCCGGGTCCGCTATAATCTCCAGAGCGCCCCGCCCTCTTCCCATGCAGCCGGCCGCCTCATGACCCAAGAGCATCTGTCGTCCGCGCCGTCGCCCGTCCAGGAACCCGAGGCGGCCTCCCGTCCCGCCGCCGGGCCGGCCCCGCGACGATCGGCCGCCTCCCGCTACGCGCTCGGAATCCTGACGGCGCTGCTGCTGGCCTGGGCCGTCGTCGGCGCCTACTGGCCGGCCTTCGACTGCGGCTTCGTCAATTACGACGACGACCAGTACGTCTACGACAACGTCCACGTCCAGGCCGGCCTCACCCGCGACGGCGTCCGCTGGGCGATAACCAGCACGGACACCGTCAACTGGTATCCGCTGACCTGGATGTCGCTGGAACTGGATTCGACGCTGTGGGGCGGCGTAAAGCCGTTCGGCTTTCATCTGACAAACGTCATCCTGCACATCGCGGATACGCTTCTGCTGTTTTGGGTGCTGACGCGCATGACCGGCCGGATGGGGCGCAGCGCCGTCGTGGCGGGGCTGTTCGCGCTGCACCCGCTGCACGTCGAATCGGTGGCCTGGGTGACGGAGCGCAAGGACGTGCTGAGCGCCCTGTTCTGGATGCTAACGCTGGCGGCTTACGTCTGGTACGCCAAGCGGCCGCACTGGGCGCGCTACCTGCTCGTGGTGCTGGCCTTCGCGCTGGGGCTGACGGCCAAGTCGATGCTGGTGACGCTGCCGTGCGTGCTGTTCCTGCTGGACTACTGGCCGCTGCGGCGCTACCCCTGGCTCGTTCGCCGCGACGCCGCCGCGGCCGACGGCGAGCCGGCGCCCGGCTTCCGCCCCGCCCCCGTGTCGTGGCGGCGGCTGATCGCGGAAAAAATCCCGCTCTTCTTGTTGTCGGCCGCCTCCACGGCGATCACGATTTACGCCCAGCAGAAGGGCGGCGAATCCAACCCCCTGAACGAGATGCCGGTGCGCATCGGCAACGCCGTGATTTCCTACGTCGCCTACATCGGCAAGACGGTCTGGCCGGTCGGCCTCGTGCCCTACTATCCGTTTCCAAAGGAGGTCCGAGGAGGAAACGTATCCCTCTTTGAGGCGACGATGGCCGGCCTGCTGCTGCTCGGCGTCACAATTGTGGTGCTGGCGACGGCGCGGCGACGGCCCTACCTGGCCGTCGGCTGGTTCTGGTTTTTGGGGACGCTGGCGCCGGTGATCGGCGTGATTCAGGTGATGGGCGATTACGCGATGGCGGACCGATTCACCTACATCCCACTGATCGGCCTGTTCATCGCCGTGGTGTGGGGCGCGGCGGACGGGCTGGCCCGGGCGGGGGTGCGGCCGTGGATGTCGGCCGTCGCGGCGGTCGTCGTGCTGGCCGGCTTCGCGGCCGGGACGTGGCAGCAGGTCGGCTACTGGCACGACACCCTCACGCTATGGCGGCACACGCTGGACGTGAACCCGCGGAATCACCTGGCCTGCAACAACATCGGCCACTTCCTCTACGTCCGGGGCCAATACCCCGAGGCGGAAGGGTATTTCCGCAAGGCCATCGAATACGACCCCTCCTTCGCCCTGTCCCATTTCACCCTCGCCTGGATGCTGGAGAAGGAGGGCCGCTGGAACGAGGCCGCCGACGAGTACCGCACGGCCGCGGTTTACCTGCCGGGGAACGCATGGTACCAGTTCGAGGCGGGACACGCGGCCTATTTCTATCGGGGCAAAGTCAAGGACGCGATCCAGTACCTGGAAGCCGCCGTGCGCATCGAGCCGGACTATTTCTACGCTCACATGGATCTTGGATCGGCGTTGTTCTACTCGGGGGACGGGGACGGGTCCGTCCGGCACTATCGGGAGGCCCTGCGGATCGACCCGAAATCGGTGGAGGCCCACGATTATCTCGGGCGAGTCCTGCTGTCTCAGCACGACTTGGACGGGGCCGTCGCCGAGTTCCGCGCGACGCTGGCGATCAACCCGAACCTCGCCGACGCCCACTATTCCCTGGGCGAGGCCCTCATCGAGCAGGGCCACGAGGCGGAAGGCGACCGGGAGCAGGCGGAGGCGCGGCGGCTGTCGCAACCGCCGGGGGAGGAGAAGTGACGTGAATCCGACCTATCAAACCGAACCCCACCTCTCCCCCGCCGAGTTCATCGACGTCCTCGTCCGGTCCACGCTGGCCGAGCGGCGTCCCGTGCAGGACGCGGAAGTCATTCGAGCCATGCTGGCCAACGCCGACGTGACCGTGACGGCCCGCCTCGACGGCCGGCTGATCGGCGTTTCGCGGGCGCTCACCGATTTCGCCTACTGTACGTACCTGTCCGATCTCGCCGTGGACCGGGCGCACCAGCGGCAGGGCGTCGGCCGCGAGCTGATCCGCCGCACCCATGAGGCGGCGGGGCTGCACACCACGCTGATCTTGCTGGCGGCGCCCGCGGCGCGGGAATACTACCCGCACATCGGCATGACTCCGCACGATTCCTGCTGGGTCATCCCGAAGAGGGATGGCGAGCGGCGCGGCGTCAGCCCGCCGGTGAAAGCACCACCGGCGGGCTGACGCCGCGCCGCTCGCCAATGTCAATAATCGACGTCCAGCGCCGGCAGGGCCGCCTTCAGTTCCTTCACGCCCGCGGCCGTCACCGACGTGGAATGCACCTTGAGCGCCGCCAGCCCCTTCAGCGCCGTCAGGTCCTTCAGGCCGACGTCCGTCACCTTGGTGTCGCCGAGGTACAGCGCCTGCAAGCCGCGCAGCCGGGCGACCTGCTTCATGCCCGCGTCCGTCACGCCGGTGTCGTTCAGGTACAGCTTCCGCAGGCTCGGCAGCGCCGCCAGCTCCTTCAGGCCGGCGTCCGTCACCGGCGTGTACGGCAGCGCCAGCACCTGCAGCCGTTTCAGCGCGGCCAGTTCTTTCAGGTCGGCGTCGGCGGCCTGGCTGAAACCCAGGTGGACCTCCACCACCGGCTTGCCCGGCCGCTCCTCGTCGCGCGTCACCGTGCCGCCCAGCCGCTCCACCGCCGCCACGGCCTTCGCCTCCGCGTCGGCCGACCAGCCGCCGTCGGCCAGCACCCACGCGCCGGCCCCCTCGCCCGTGAACACCGGCGCCTGGTCCGCGTCCATCTTCGTCCGTACGTACTCCTTCGTCTGCCGCCGCACGTAGCCGACCAGATCGTCCAGCGTCACGGACCCCTTGGCGTTCGCGTCGCCCTCCCAGCCCTGGATGAGATAGTGAAAGAATACGCTATGTCCCAGATGTCCGTCGCCCCAGCTCGGCTGGCCGGCCGCGCAGCTGAACAGCACGGCGACCCCCTTGGGCACGTCCTCCCGCTTTTGCAGCAGGTTCTCCAGCCCCAGCAGGCCGGGGCCGGGCAGCGAGTCGCAGCGGCAGGCGTTGACCACCAGGAACTTCCGCCGCGCCGGGCACGCGTTCAGCAGGTCGTACACGTCGGTCAGCGACAGGAGCGAGTCTTTGTCGTCGGGCCGGGCGTCGGCCGGGCAGAAGTAGCCGTGGTCGTCGTCGCGCAGCCTCATGCCGTGGCCGGACAGCGCCACCACGGCGAAATCGTCGGCTTTGAGGCTCGACAGCTGGGTTTTCAACTCCTGGAGGATCTTTTCCTTCTCCGGCCGGAAGCGGGCCGGCCCGCGGTCGTGCATGAGGACGATGTGGTCGTCCGACCAGCCCGTCTGGCGCAGCACGGCGGCGAAGTCGGTGACGTCCTCGACGGTGCAGTCCAGGTCGGGGATGAGTCCCGCGGCGTAATGGCCGCAGCCGACCAGGAAGGCGTACTTCTCTCCCGCGGGCTTCGCCTCGGCGGCGCGAAGCGGGACGGGCGCCAGGAAAGCCACGCCGAGGATGAAAGGGACGATCCGCCTCGTCATGGGAGGAAACTCCGGGTGTGGGGCGGGCGACGATAATTCATCGTAACGGATCGCCGCCGCGGCCGCCAAGGTTAAAGCGCCGGGTTACGCAGCAGCAGGGCGCACGACACGGTTTGCAGCTGGCGTGGACGAGTCGTACATTGGCTGGGACAAGTCCGTTTCCTCTTTTGACCCAAGTTCCGAAAGGGGCCGGGGATGGCGCGAGGCAAGAAGCGCACTCCGACAGGTGGAAGAACTGCGATCATACGTCGAGGGCGTCGCCAAAAACCTCGTCGAGAAGCTGTACGGCCCCCAAGGACCGGCCTGGGGGACCAAACTCACCCAGATCGAAGACGTGTTCCTCGAAATCCGCGAGATGCTCACCGAGAAGATGCTCGATGTGACCCTGACCAAGCAGGCCGCGGCCGGCGAGCGGCCCGAGGCCTTCCGCACCTGTCCGGGCTGCCACGCCCCGTTGCCCTGTGCCGACGCTAATCCCCGCATCCTCAAGACGCGGGCCGGCGAAGCCGAGTGGTCCGAGCCGGAAGGCGGCTGCAACCGCTGTCGGCGGGCTTTTTTTCCCTCAGTCCAAGAGCCTCGGCATTGATCAGGGCGAAACCAGTCCGGCGCTGCTGGCCAAGATCACCTATGCCGGGACGGCCAGCCGCTCCTTCGCCGAGGGCAGCATGCTGTTGGACCGGTTGGCCGATTGGCCGGTCCCGGAGAAACAGGTCGAACGGGTCACCCGACGCATCGGCGCCGAACGCGTCGGCCGAGCGCGACGCCGAGACGGCGGCGTTCGCGGCCTTGCCGCTGGTCGAGAAGTTCGCCGTCCCTGCGGGCGTGGCGGCGCCGGAGTTGGCCGTGGTGATGGCGGACGGCGGCCGATTGCAAATCCGCGATACGAAGCGGGCCGACGCGGCGCCGCCGTCGTCCGTCGCGTCTCTGCCGGTTGCGGTCGAGGCGGCTTCCCCGGAGGCCGAGGAGTGGGTGGAGGAAGCCGCCGCGGCCAGCCGGTCGGGTCACTGGCGGGAAGACAAAATCGGGCTGCTGCTGACGATGCGGAGCGAGGCGGGCGGACACGGATCCCTGTCCGGCGATTCCGGCGTCCTTCCTCGACGTGGTCCGCATCCCGAAGTTGGTGCGGGAGCTGAAGGGAGCGCGTCCGGGAAGGGGAGGACGCCGTAACGCGAGGCCGCGCGAACCGGAAGCGGGGGCCGAAGCCGTTGCAGGCGGAGGCGACCTATCAGCCCCCGTCGGTGGAGCAGCGACGCGTCGTCGCCTCGCGTCAGATCTGGCCGACGTTCGCGTTGCTTTTGGCGCAGGCGGCGTGGGCGTTGGGGTTCCAGGGGGCGGCGCGGAAGGCCTTCGTGGGCGACGGTTCGGCGAACAACTGGACACTGCGGCGTCGCTTCTTCGGGTCCTTCGTGCCCATCCTGGACTTCATCCATGCGTTGTCCTACGTGTTCGCGGCGGCGATGGCGGGGGACGCTTCGCGGCGGGTTGGGCCGTGTACCAGCAGTGGATCGGCTGGGTGTGGCAAGGGCAGGCGAGCGGAGGTCATCGCCGCCCTGCACGTCCGCCAGGCCGAACTGGGCTCTGCCGACGGAAGGACGAAGCGGAAACGAACCCTGCCCACGTCGTGGACAAGACGGCGCTACCTGCACAACCACGCAGACAAGATGCGTTATGACGAGTACCGGCGGCAGGGGCTTCCCATCAGCAGCAGCCACGTGGAGTCGGTGGTCAAGCAGATCAACCATCGGTCAAGGGGACGGAGAAGTTCTGGTCGGAGGAAGGGAGCGAAGCCGTGCTGCAACTGCGGGCCGACACCTGAGCGATGGCAGCCGCTGGAAGCGTTCTGGCAACGCCGGCAAGAAGCCGCGTCCGGCCAACGACCCTACCGCCGCGTCGGATAGCGACAGACCGTGTCGCGCGCCCTGCAGCGCAACAGGCGCTCACGCTCCGGAATCTGATGCAGACGGAACGGCCGGCCCAGGAAGCGCTGGCAACCTGCCGCGGGCGCGGGCGTCGTGGCGCTCATGGGCCGCTTCCGGCCGGATCTTCCGCCAGGATTCGCCCGCCAAGACCGGACGTTGGCGGATGAATGTGTCGTCACCCCAAAGGTTTGCGTTTCGCCCGCCAACCCGCCAGCGTTGCGCGGGCCGGGTCCCGGCAAGAGGGCGTACTCGGCGACGGGCATCCGGTCCCGCCGACAGGTAGGTTTTCGACGAAGCAAGTCGGGAGTCGTTACGGATCGGCAACGACTCCCGACCTCGCTTTTCCGACCTTGGAACGGTTTGGTGCGAAGAACTGGAGTGCAAGGCGCTGCTGGCGTAGAATGGGGCGAAATGAGAAAAGGACGCAAATTCACCTTTGCGGAGCGATAATATGAATGCCGGGTCGGCGGCGGGGTTTCCCCCGCCGCCTCCCACAGATCCGGACGTGCCCAATTCAGGCATCCGGCTCGTCAGGTCACGGGTTCGCAGCGTTCCGGTACACCGAATGGACGACGATCGGCGGCGGCAGCGGCCAGCGCTCCGCCAGCATCCGATACAGCGCCCACGTGAGGCGGCCCCCCCACGAACGGCGGGACAACCACCTCCGCCAGAGACGCTGCACGGCACGCCACAGACGCACCAGGGCGCGGTAGTTCCCGGTGATCCCGTAGTACCCATAGTGCCCGCGCAGCTTCTGGCTCAATGCCTCGTGTTGCTCCGCCATCGGCCGGTGGCAGTTGCTCCAGCACCAGGCGGCGATCGTCTTGACCGCACGCTGGAAATCGACTTACAGGCTCTCCGGGAAGCCAAGGTTCCCGCAAGTTATAGAAACGAAGGGAGGATGGAACAAGGAACCCAGTCACGGAGGGCGCCATGCGCAAGGCGTACCGATCGGACCTGACGGACCAGCAGTGGGAACTGATCCGGGGTTTGCTTCCGGCGGCCAAGCCGGGTGGAAGACCGCGCACCGTCGATCTGCGGGAGGTGGTCAACACGCTGATGTATCAGGCCCGTACGGGCTGTCAGTGGGACGATCTGCCCCACGATCTCGCACCCAAGAGCACGGTCTGGGACTACTTCGTCGCCTGGCAGAACGATGGCGCCTGGCAGCGAATCCTCGACTCCCTTCGGGGCCAGATCCGCAGCGGCCGGGAGAGACGCCCAGCGCCGCCTGCATCGACACCCAGACGGTCAAGAGCACCGAGATGGGCGGCTGCGTCGGCTACGACGGGGGCAAGAAGATCAAGGGACGCAAGCGTCACATCCTGGTGGATACGTTGGGGTTGCTGCTGCGGCGGTGGCGGTGGTGGTGACGGCGGCTAATCTCGACGACGGGACGCATGCCTCGTTGGTGCTGGCGAAAGTGACAGCCGGAGAAATACCCGAGGCTCCAGAAGATCTTCGCGGACAACAAGTACAACAACAAGACGCTCCAAGCGTGGCTACGCGAGACAGCCACGTCCCTTACGAGATCGAAATCTCGATGAAGGCGGCCGCCGAGACAGCGTTTCAAGCCGCTGAAGATCCGCTGGGTGGTGGAGCAAGCCCATGCGTGCCACGGGCGCTGTCGGCGTCTGAGCAAGGACTACGAACGGCGGACTTCCTCCAGCGAGACCTGGATTCAGTTCAGCGCCATTCAACGGATGGTTCGCCGTCTGAAGCGCGATCCTGATAATCGACAGACGCCGTTCAAGTATCCTAAAAAGGATAAGCAGGCCGCCTGATTTCTCGAGGTTTCTTTTCGGAGAGCCTGTTACTCGCCCATCACCGTCACGACCACCCGGCGCTTGCGCGGCCGAGTATCGCACTCCAGGTGGAAGATCTGCTGCCACTCGCCGAGGAGGAGCTTTCCGTCGGCGACCGGGACGGACAGCGACGGCCCGACGAGGGTGGCCTGGAGGTGGGAATGGCCGTTGCCGTCGTGCCACGTCTGCTCGTGGCCGTAGTCGCGGCTGGGCGGCATGAGGCGGTCGAGCGTCGCCGGCAGGTCCTGCCGCAGCCCCGGCTCGAACTCGATGACGCTCACCGCCGCGGTGCTGCCGACGGCGAAGACGTGAACCACGCCGGTGCGCACCTTCGACCGGGCGACGACGGCGGCTACCTGGGCCGTCAGGTCTTGCATCTCGCCGTGGCGGCGGGTTGCGAGAGTGAGTTGCTCTTGAAATACCATTGCCACATCCTTTTTGGCCTGTCCGCGCGGTTGTTGGGGAATTCCGCCCCGATACGGTTCAAGACGCGGGTGACTGAGGAATGCCGGCCTCAACGGCTCGCCTTGGCACATGCGGCGCAGCTGGCGATTATCATTCGGGTACGGGCTCAATGATGCCCCGTGAAGCCCTCACGAAATCTCGATACTGCAGCGCGTAGGTGTTGGCAGGAGCCAGTTCCAGCACACGATCGAATACCCGTTCGGCGCTCCCGTAGTCCTTCTCCCGATGGAATGACGTGCCAACCTCGGTCAGAATCTCGACGTCGTCATTGAAGTGTCGTGCGATCTTATGGAGGCGGACTATGTGTTCCTGTTGAAGCCGAGCGGCTTCGTTCTTGTCTAGCGTGAATGTTCGCTCCGGGTTTTCTAGGAACATCAGCGCCTGATTGCGATCCGTCAGATTATCCCGGAGCAGAATCCGCAGAAGGCGTCGGTACGAGCGGGCCAATCGGGTGTGTGGACGGTCCAGGGTGAACACGCTCTGATCAAGCAGGTTCAGGTTCTCATACCGCCGAATCACGGCGGAGACGTCTCTAAACTCCAAGCGGTCGCGGAACGCCTGCAACTGCCGGCGCAGGATGCCGTTCTCGTCATCCAGGTCCGGCACGTTGGCTGCCACGAAATGCAGCCGGATACTCTTCTTCAGCCCCTCGGTTTCCTCGCGGCGTATGTCGCGGCAGACGTTCTCCAAGCCGGCCAAGTTCTGCTCGTTTGGCGTGAACATCAGCACGACCGAATCCGGCAGCTGGCGCGTGCAGATACCCAGGACGTCGGTGTCCCCGGTGCGCGAGTCGATGAGGACGTAATCCGGCTTCAACTCCTCTTCCCAGCCCTTTTTCGCATCTTCAAAGAGAAGAAACCCGTCTTCTTCCTTGTAGAGCCGTTGCCAGTTGAGGTTCGCCAGGGCGGTGCGATAGGCCGCGTCGCGCCTTCCCGCCGGCATCACCCACAACCGGCCGCCCTTCTTGCCGATCGGTTTCGTTTCGTAAATGTATTCCAGTGGTTCCGGGGCCTGCCACGTTCGCCGGAATTCCGTGACGTATTCGACGATACCGGGATGCGGCTTCGGCGGACGCAAGTGCTTGTACGTTTCCAACCCCGGCGCTTCGAGGTCGAAATCGACGACCAGCACCTTGCGGCCGCGGCGCACCAGCTCAGCGGCGACGTTGACGAGCGCCATCGTGCGGCCGACGCCGCCCTTGAACGAGTAGAAGGTGATGACGTACACGACGGGCCTCGCTCAGTTCCGCAGGCTGAATGCCACGACCTCGCAGCTTGCCGCCTGGATGCGCCTGAAGACACGGTTGACGGGCGATGGCGAATCCGGGGCGAACCGTCGCCCAAGAAGCCTGCGAACTTCCTCGGACTCGAAGAACAGCCGTAACAGATTGTCCATCGCCCGCGACTGGATCATCGCGCCCGTTTCCCAGCGACAGATCGTTTCCTTGGCCACGCCGAGCTGCTCCGCCAGTTCCTGCTGGCTCATGCCGAACTCGCCGCGGCGCTTTTGAATCTCTTGGGGCGTGAGCAATCCCACCTGGGCGGCGCAGGGCGGCGATGATACGGTCGTCGTCCCCGACCGAAAAGGTTTGGGCGCCGCACTTCTGGCAAGTAGGGATGGCCAGGTCGGGGATGCGAATCGTATAGGCGCGGCCATCGTGCTTGGCCGTGGTCGTGTAGTCCGTAACCTTCGGAAACACTTCCTTGGCCTTGCACTCGACGCAGCGCCAGGGAAAGGGGCGATCGCGCCCCACAGGGGGAATCTTGTCAGACATCAATGCGCACTCACCACTTCGATCAAAGGATCGTCCGGATCGTCGGCGTCTTCACAGAACAGGATCGTCTCGAAGTAAACGAGCCGGCCGCCGATCCCTACGCGGAGGTCGAAGTGGTATTCGTAACTGACGTACTCCGGCCGCCGCTCTTTCTGTTCATCAATCTCACCGCCTTCTTCGACGTGGCGGTGAAGTTCGCGGGCGATTTCGACCAAGGAAAGACCCGGCAAGAGGTTCGCCAAGTCCTCCTCGACCCGTGGCTTGAAACGCACATAGCCTCGGAATTTCCAGTTCCGCAGAGCGTTTCGGTAGCAGCGCAGTCTTGCCTCACGATCATCGGGAAGCGTCACCGGCTGCTCCTCGTCGCCGTGGCCGCGCTCGGCCTAACCACAATTACATGGTAGCATCTGGTTGCGTTAAGTCAATAGGAAAACCGGATGACGTTAGCTGACCGTATGTGAGTTGACTTAGATCAATGATCATGCCGCCTTACGGTTATCAAAGGCCGGCGAAGATGCCGACAAAAGCGATCTAGCAATCGGGGGTCGGGAGTCCCTGAATCCCGCAGCGGGATTCAGGGACTCCCGACCCCCCCAAGTCTGCGCCTCGGCCAACATCAGCCGGTCTCACTTCTCCGCAACCAGCCCCGTATGCGCCGCGTTCGCTCCCCAGCAGGGCCAGCCGGTGAACTTCTTGTCGCCGGCGTCGATGCAGACCACCTTGCCGCTCTCCGTGCCGACGTAAATCCGGCCGCCCTCCACGGCCGGCTGGTAGCGCACCGGGCAATCCACCGCGTAGCGGGCCGTGATCTTGCCGTCCGCCGGGTCCACCCGCAGCACCTCGCCCTTGAGCGTCGTCAGGAACAGCTGGCCGCCCGCCGCGGCCGGCGGCGACGCCAGGTGGCCGCCCTCCTTCTTGAGATCGCCGTCCAGCTTCACCGACCAACGCTTCTGGCCCGTCGCCGGGTCGCTGCACACGATCTCGTCGCCCATCGTATTGAAGTTGGAATCGCGATACCACAGGATGCGCGAACCCTGGAACGCCTGCATCGACGACACGTTCGACTGGCCGACGTTGCCGTAGGCGGCCGTGGGGTTGGCCGCCGCCGGGGCGCCGCCCGCGAAGCCGTTGCCGGCGTCCAGCCCGGCCGCCTTGCCCTTGATGTCCGCCTTGTCCTGCACCTTCTTGTCCAGGTACGGCGCGTCCTTCGCCTTTCCGGAAGCCACCTCCGTCAGCGAGTCGCGGGCGTCGGAGGCGACGGCCTCCGAAACGTCCCCCTTGCCGTCGTCGGCCCGGCGCGTGAGATAGACGTGGTCGGCCACCACCACCGGCGCCGACGTGGCCCGGCTGCGCACCGCCGACAGCACCGTGCCGTCCTCCTGGTTCAGCTTGTAAACCGTGCCGGCGAACGACGTGACGTACAGCTCCTTGTCCACCGCCACCGGGGCCGACATCACGTCGCTGTCGATCCAGCGCTGCCACAGGATTTTGCCCGTTTTGAGATCGAAAGCCGCCAGGACGTGGGAGCAGGGCGGCGGAGCCTTGCCGCCGTTCTGGGCGGCCGCGGCGCCGAGGGCCGGGTAGGCCGTGAACACCTTGCCGTTGGCGATCGTCGGCGTGTTGGTCAGCGGGTCGCCCAGGAACAGCGACCACAGCTGCTTGCCCGTCTCGGCGTCCAGGGCGAAGATGGTGCAGGACTCCGTGTTGAACAGAATGACGCCGTCCTGGCAGGCCGCCGAGGTCGGGCCGTCGTCGTCGAGGTTGACGCCCCAGACCGGCTTGCCGGTCTCGGCGTCGAAGCAGTAATACTCCCGGCTGTGGAAGCCGCCGCTGACGTAGAGGCGGTCCTTGTAGACGCTCGGCGTTGGGATCGGGGCGCCGCTCGGCAGCTGGATGACGAAGCCGTTCTTCGTCGCGGTGACGGCCTTCTCCTCGACCGGCCGCGGGGTGACGTTGCCCTGGCGGAACTGGGTCGGCGGCGCGGCGAACTTGTCGGAGTTCCACTCCTTGACCGTCGCCAGGATATCGACGGGGACGTCGGCCTTGGCGGTCTTGTCGTCGGGGGCGGCGGGTTTGTCGGCCGGCTTCGGCTCCTCGGCGGCAGGCTGAGCAGCGCGGCGGCGAGGACGGCGAGGGCCAGGCCCGCGGCGTGGCTTCGGCGTACCATGATGAGGCTCCTCGGGACAGGGGGACGTGGGGAGACAGGCCCGGCCGTCGGGCCGACATCGCTCTCCATGCTATACGACGAACCACAAGAGCGATCGGACGGAGTTACGCGGCCGTTACAGGGCGCCGTGAGGGAGCCGATCATGAAAATCCGGCTGGAGACGCCGCGCCTGGTCCTGCGCGAGTTCACCGAGGACGACGCCGGCGAGCTGTTCGCGCTGGACTCCGACCCGGAGGTGATGCGCTACATCGGGCCGTACCAGCTGCCGGACGTGGAAGCGTACCGGAGTCGTATCCGGACGCTCAACATCCCGTATTACAAAGAACATCCGGGGTACGGCGTCTGGGCGGCCCTGGAGAAATCGGGCGGGGCGTTCCTGGGCTGGTTCCTGCTGCGTCCGGCCCTGGGCCACCGCTTCGCGGCGGAGGCGGGTTTCCGGGCGAGTGACATGGAGCTGGGCTACCGCTTCCATCGGACGGCGTGGGGCAAGGGCTATGCGACGGAGGGGTCGTGCGCCCTGGTCCGCGCGGCGTTCACGGAGTTGGATGCGGCGTGCGTCGTGGCGACGGCGCTGGTCGCCAACCGCGCCTCGACCCGCGTGATGGAGAAAGTAGGGCTGCGCCGCGAGGCGGAGTTCCGCCTGCCCGGCTACGACGAACCGGCGGTGAAATACACGCTGGAGAAGGATCATTACGATCCGCAAAAGATGTGATCCGGCCAGGGGCGCGGGACGAGGTGGACAGGCGCCGCCGGCGGACGCCTACAATAGAAGTAGCCCCGTCTCATACGGGAGAGCGCGGCTTCCCGGGGCGGGCGCCTTCTCGGAACCAGGAGTCGGTGTCATGAATCCCACCCGCCTTCCGTCAGCGGCCGCCGGGGCCGTCTCTGTTATGCTGCTGGCGTTCGCCGCCCCCGCGGTCGCCCAGAACCCGTCCTACCCGACGACGCCGTCCAACCCGACCTCCGCCCCACCGGCAGACGCCTCGCAGGACCATTCCGTCACGACGGCGCCGGCCGCCTCCACCCCTGCCGTGCCGGACGACCCTCTGTATCACCTGCTGCGGCGCCTCCAGATGCCGCAACCCAGCGGGCCTGTCAAGGAGCCGCCGGCGGAGGCGGCCGTCATCGTGGTTCACGTCCCCGACGCATCCGCCGAGGTCCTCTTCGACGGCGAACCGACCTGCACCGCGGGGACGACGCGCTATTTCGTCACGTCGGACTTGCCGGATGGCCAAATGGAGAAATACACGGTGTCGGCCCGGTGGAAGCAGCACGGCGAAAGCGTGAAGCGGGAACACAAGATCGAGGCGGAGGCGGGCCAGATCCAGGTCGTCGATTTCACCCGCCCGGACGGCAAGTGATCGGCGATCGCGGTCGGCCTTGATTGACAGACCGGCC
The DNA here is from genome assembly GCA_963823075.1 of uncultured Planctomycetaceae bacterium. Taxonomy (GTDB): domain Bacteria; phylum Planctomycetota; class Planctomycetia; order Gemmatales; family Gemmataceae; genus UBA4732. Next base: position 2,269,888 of record CAWGKE010000001.1, on the reverse strand, counting down.
CGGCGGCGGCAGAATTGGGGCATGGAACCGACGCAAGAACTCATCGACGCCCTGTTCCGTGAGCGCGTCTTGCGGGCGCGACGGACGCCGCCGGAGGAGAAGCTCCTCGACGGCCCTCGGCTGTTTGACATGGCTTGCCGCATTATGAAAGACGGCATCCGGGACCAGTACCCTGACGCCGACGAGACTCGCGTTCGAGGAGATTTTGCGCGAGCGGTTGGCGCTGGCCCACCGGTTGGAGGAACGGCGATGACCAGCGACGAGGCCGCCTTGGCCGTCATCGAAGGCCTAGAGTCGCTCCGCATTCCGTACATGCTGGTGGGATCGTTTTCCAGCAACTTCTACGGCGCCGCGGAAGCCAGCCGCGATGTGAATCTCGTAGTCCCGGCCGGATCGCAGTTGGTCGATCAACTGGCAGCTCACCTTGTTCCGCAATTCCAGGTCAACGCCTGGTGCGACCGGCTCGGCTGCCGTGCGGCCCTCGACGAGATCCGCCAGTCGATCCCACCCATGTGAGGCATCCCGGAATCGACGCCGGAACAAGGATCGGCTATGACGTTGCTGCGCTACCTGCTCTGGGGCCTGGCCCGGTGCATTCTCGCCCTGCGCTACCGGCTGCGCATTCACGGGCTGGAGCAGGTTCGGGGTCTGAAAGGCCCCATGCTGATCCTGCCAAACCACCCCGGCTACATCGACCCGCCGCTCGTCCTGGCCGCGCTGTGGCCCGCGCTGAAGCCGCGGCCGATGGTCTACGAGGGCATGTACCGCAACCCGTTGCTGTGGCCGTTCATGAAGCTGCTCCACGGCCTGCCGGTGCCGGACCTCAATGCGCAGGCCAGCGCGCGGGCGCGGGAACAGGCCCAAACGGCCGTCAGCGCAGTCATCGACGGTCTGAAAAGGGGCGAGAACTTCATCCTCTGGCCGTCCGGGCGCATCCAACGTCGCGGCGTCGAGGTGCTGGGCGGCGCGCGAGCGCTGACCGACATTTTGCAGGCGGCGCCGGAAGCGACCGTCGTTCTCGTGCGCACCACCGGCGTCTGGGGCAGCTCGTTCAGCTTCGCCGCGACGGGCCAGGAGCCGAACCTGACGCGGCTGCTGTTCTCCGGCGTCGGCCTGCTCCTCGCCAATCTCCTCTTTCTCGCCCCCCGCCGGCGGGTGGACGTCACGGTGGAACGGCTGGATCGCGCCCGGCTGCCTGAGCTGCGGCGCGAGACGATCAACCCCTGGTTCGAGGACTGGTACAACTCGAAGGGCCAGTCGCAGCCCGTCTTCGTGCCGCATCATTTCCTCTTCGGCCCGCGCCGGTTCGATTTTCCGAAGCCCGCCGGCCTCGGCGAGGTCGATCCGAGCAAGATCAAGCCGGAAACGAGGGAGGCGGTCAACCACCTCATCGCGGACAAGTTGCATCGGCCGTTGGCCGAGAGCGAGCAGACGCCGGAAACCACGCTCGATCAGCTCGGCCTCGACAGCCTCGATCGCGCGGAGGTGATGCTCCAGGTGGAGCAGCAGTTCGGCTTCTCCGGCGGCGAGGTGCCGGCCAACCTCGGCCAGATGTGGGCGCTGGCGCAGGGCCTTGCCGAGAAGGGGACGGTCAAGCCGCCGCCCGCCGCGTGGTTCCGGCCGCCCGCCGGCGACGCGCCGCTGGAGATCCAGGGCGACACGATCCCGGCGGCGTTCGTGGCCCGCGCCCTGGCCTCGCCGCGGGACGTGGCGGTCGCGGACGACCTGGCCGGCGTGATGACCTACGAACGGATGCTCGTCGGCGTGCTGCTCATGGCGAAGCGCTTCGCCAGGATTCCGGCGCCGAACGTGGGCCTGCTGCTGCCGGCGTCGGTCGCCTGCGACGTCGCCCTGCTCGGCCTGTCGATGGCGGGCAAGCTGCCGGTGATCCTCAACTGGACCACCGGCCCCGCGAACCTGGCCCACGCCGCCCGGCTCATGGAGCTGACCCACGTCGTCACGTCGCGGGCGTTCATCGACCGCACCGCCGTCGCCGTCGAAGGAGCCGAGTATCTGTACCTTGAAGATATCCGAAAAAGCTTAAGTTTTCTCGAACGGCTCGGCACGCTGTTGGCAGTGCGGCTGCATCCGGGCGGCGTGCGCGGCCGTCTGCCGAACGTCTCCCCGGATCAACCGGCCGTCGTGCTGTTCACGAGCGGCTCGGAGAAGGCGCCCAAGGCCGTGCCGCTGACCCACTCGAACATCCTCAGCAACCAGCGCGGCGGCCTGACAGTCCTCGGCTGGACGCGCCAGGACTCGATGCTCGGCTTCTTGCCGGCGTTCCACAGCTTCGGCATGAGCGTGACCTGCCTGCTGCCGCTCGGGAGCGGCGTCCGCGTCGTCCACCACCCCGACCCGACCGACGCGGCCGGCCTGGTCGCCAAGATCGCGGCGTACCGGCCGACCCTGCTGGCCGGGACGCCGACCTTCCTGAGTCACATCCTCGACCGCGCCCGACCGGGCGACCTCGGCTCGCTGCGATTCATCTTCGTCGGCGCGGAGAAGTGCCCCGAAGCGCTGTTCGAGCGCTGCGCCAGGGCGGCCCCGAACGCCGCCCTCCAGGAGGGCTACGGCGTCACCGAGTGTTCGCCGGTCGTCTCGGGCAACATGCCCGGCGCGATGCGCCGCGGCACGGTCGGCAAGCCCTTGCCTGGCGTCGAGCTGCTCGTCCTTGACGTTGTGGCATGGTCTCAGACCATGCCACAACTCGTGCCGCTGGGGCCGAACCGGCTGGGGATGCTGCTCGTGGGCGGCCCGACGGTTTTCCCCGGCTACATCGGCCACGACGGGCCATCGCCGTTCCAGGAGATCGACGGCAAGCGCTGGTACGTCACCGGCGACCTGGCGGAGGTGGACGACGACGGATACATCCACTTTCGGGGTCGTCTGAAGCGTTTTTTGAAGGCGGGCGGCGAGATGATCTCGCTGCCGGCGCTGGAGGAGCCGTTCGCGCGGCGCTACCCGCCGACGGAGGACGGCCCGCGGGCGGCCGTCGAGGGCGTGGAGACGGACGGCGGCCGGCGCATCGTGCTGTTTACGACGGAGAGCCTGGAGCTGCGCGAGGCCAACGCGGTGCTGCTGGAAGAAGGGTTCCGCGGCGTGATGCGTCTGGACGAGGTGCGACGGGTCGAAAAGGTCCCGGTGCTGGGGACGGGGAAGACGGATTACAAGGTGCTGCGAGCGATGATGGAGAAATAGGCCGCCGTGGGGCGTCCCGGCCCGGCTTGCGCCGTGGCGCTACTCGCACATGCGCAGCAGTTCCTGGATCGACGTCCGGCCCTCGATCACCTGCAACAGCCCGTCCTCTTGAAGATATTTCATGCCGTGCTTGACGGCTTCTTGACGGATCGCATTCAGGTTAGGGTTCTCGCGGACCAGATCGCGGATGCGGTCGTTCAGCACCAACAGCTCGAAGACGCCGGTTCGGCCGCGGTAGCCCGTACCGCCGCAATAGCGGCAGCGCTCCTTGTCGTCGCCGGCCTCTTCGCCGTCGCCGCTTTCCGCCCCCGGCGGCGGCCGGTAGAAATAGTCGATCTTGTCGGCCGGAAGGTTGGCCTTGCGCAGCAGCTCCGGGTTGGGACGGTAGCGCCGCTTGCATTTGGGGCACAGAAGCCGCACCAGCCGCTGGCCGAGGATGGCGCTCACGGACCCGGCCACGGTGAACGGCGCCACGCCCAGGTCGATCAGCCGGGCCAGGGCCGTCACCGTGTCGTTGGCATGCAGCGTCGTGAAGACCATGTGCCCGGTCTGGGCCGCCTGACAGGCGATTTCCGCCGTCTCCTGATCGCGGATCTCGCCGATGTAAATCACGTCGGGGTCCTGGCGGAGGATGCTGCGCAGCTCCGACGCGAACGTCTTGCCGGCCTTGGGATTGACCTCGATCTGCGTCACGTTGGGGATGTTGTACTCGACCGGGTTCTCGACGGTGATGACGTTCTTCTGGAAGCGATCGATCTCCTGGAGGCAGGCGTAGAGGGTGGTGCTCTTGCCGGCCCCGGTCGGGCCGCAGACGATGAGCAGGCCGTGCGGCTGCATGGCCAGCTGGTGGATCACCTCGCGCATCTTCGGCCTCATGCCGAGCTTCTTGAGGTTGGCCACGTTGCGGGCGCTGTCGAGGATGCGCATGACCATCTTCTCGCCGGCCACGCTGCCGGCCGTCGCCACGCGGAAGTCGATCTGGCGCGACTCCGGCATGTGCGGATCCTGGGCGTCCTCCTCGCCGCCGTCGTCGGCCTCCCGATTTCTCTTGGCCCTCTTCCGCTCGCGCACCTCGGAGGAGAAACTGCCGTCCTGCGGCTTGCGCTTCTCGGTGATGTCGAGGTCGGCCAGCACTTTGAAGATGTTGACGACCGATTCGCCCATCTGCCGGCCGAACGGCTCGTCGGTCTGGAGGATGCCGTCGATGCGGAAGCGAACCGTCATGTCGTCCTTGGTCGGCTCCAGGTGGATGTCGGTCGCGCGCCGCTCGATGGCGTCGTAGACCATCTTCAGCGCCGCTTGATAGCCGCGCGACTCCTGGGCGCGCCGCACGCGGTTGGGGTCCTCCTCGCGGCCGCCGTAGCTCTTGCCGATGAAACGGATGGGGATTGCCTCTTTCTCATCGTCTCCCCCCGGTTCCTTGAACTTGAGGCGGAGCCAGCGGCGGCCCAGGTCGCGCAGGTGCCGCGGCGTCAGGACGCGCCGGTCGGCCTCCACGCCCTCGTTGCGGATGCGGACGTAGACCAGGCTGGGGCCGAGGACCAGCAACAGCAGCACGGCGAACGCCAGCAGGAACAGGGCCGGTCCGAACAGCCAGACGACGAGCAGGCCGCCGAAGCCGCAGCCGAGGACGATGGAGTTCCAGAGCGTGACGGGAAGTTTGAGAAGGCGAGCGTCGCGGTCCACCCACCAGCAGGTGCGTATCCAGACGAGATAGACCGCGACGACCGCCAGGAAGCCGGGAACGCCCAGATAGAAGCCCGGCCCGCGCGGAAAGACCGCCTCGGCGAAGAGAGTGGCGAGTGGCGAGTGGCGAGTGACGAGTGAAAACATTGCCGGTTCCTCTGTGGCCGCCTGCCAGGCGCCCTTCTCGCCACTCGCCACTCGCCACGCATCAGAGGATGCCCGGGGCCGCGACCTTGATGCCCTTGAGGGCCATTTTCAGCTGCTCGGGGCTGGGCGCGACCTCCAGGGCGACCGTCTTATCGATGTCGCCGCGCTCCACGAGCTGGCGCAGGTTCTCGGTGAAGTCCACCATGCCTTCCAGGAAACCGATCTTGATGGCGTCGGAGATCTTGTTGTCCATGCCCTCGCTGATGAGCTTGCGGATGGTCGGGTTGACCATCATGATCTCGTTGATCGGCACGCGGCCCTTCTTGAGGCCCTTGACGAGCTTCTGCGCGACGACGGCCTTGAGGTTGTTGGCCAGCGCCTGGCGGATGGCGTTGTGCTTGTCCGGCGGGAACAGGTCGAGGATGCGGTTGATCGTCGTGGCGGAGCTGGAAGCGTGGATGGTGCCGAACACGAGGTGGCCCGTCTCGGCCGCGTGAATGGCGGCCTCGAACGTGTCCACGTCGCGCAGCTCGCCGACGAGGATGATGTCGGGGTCCTGGCGCACGGCGTCCTTGAGGGCCTTATGCCAGTCGCGGGTGTCCAGGCCGATCTCGCGCTGGTTGATGTACGCCTTGCGGTCGGTGAACGTGAACTCGATGGGGTCCTCGACGGTGAGGATGTGCAACGGCTCGCGGGCGTTGATGTAGTCGAGCATCGAGGCGATGGTGGTCGATTTGCCGCTGCCGGTGACGCCGGCCAGGATGACCAGCCCTTCCGGGTAGTTGCACAGCTTCTCGATCGAGGCCGGCAATCCGAGATCGGCGAAGTTCGGGATAGTGTTGTTGACGCGGCGGGCGACCAGCGACAGCCGGCCGCGCTGCCGGAACAGGCTGACGCGGAAGCGGCACTCGTCCTGGCCGATGACGTAGCCGAAGTCCACGCCGCCTTCCTCGTCGAGGATCTTGCGGTGCTTGGCTTGGAGTTGCGTCAGCAGCAGCCGCTCCATGTCCTCCTGGGTGAGCGGCCGCATCTTCATGCGGCGGATGTCACCGCGGAGACGCATCATGGGCGGCTGGCCGACCTTGAGGTGAAGGTCGGAGGCCTCGTGTTCCATGACCATGCGGAAGAGCTTGTTGACCTCCGGCTCCTTGCGCGGACGGCGGAGCAGCGGGGGTCTTCACCTCAATGTCTTCGTCGTCGTCGGCCGTTCCGACGACCCCGCCGATGCCGGCCGCGGGTGCGGCCGCCGCCGCGCCGGGGCCTCCGCCGGTGCGGCGGCCGACCTGCGGGCCGGGGCTTCCGCCGCGGCGCCGGCACCGCCGCGGGGGTCGAGGCGCCGGCGGGCGGCCAGCTCGCGGGCGCGATCCGCATCGACAGGGGCGGCGCCGCCGTCGATTTCCATGTGCGGAAACCCGTCGTCTTTTTTCGCCTCTTGAACGTCGGCCATTTTCGTCTCCCCTGGTCATGCGGTAGGGGCGAGGTTACCTCGCCCCCGCCCGCCGAACCGGCACACCCCGCTCGGCGAGGTACGCCTTGGTCGCTTCGATGCCGTATTCATTGTAATGGAAGATGCTGGCGGCAAGGGCCGCGTCGGCCCGGCCCTCGGTCAGCACCTGGACCAGATGCTCCGGCGAGCCGGCCCCGCCGCTGGCCACGACCGGAATGCCGACGGCGTCGGCGACGGCCCGCGTCATCGGCAGGTCATAGCCCGCCTTGGTCCCGTCGGCGTCCATCGAGGTCAGGACGATTTCGCCGGCCCCGAGTTCCTCGACGCGCCGCGCCCACGACACCGCCTCCAGGCCGGTCGGCGTGCGGCCGCCGTTGACGTGGACTTCCCAGACCTCTTTCCCGTTCTTTTGCACGCGGCGCGGGTCGATATTGACCACGGTGGCGCAGCGGCCGAACTTGCCGGACACCGCCGTGACGAGTTCCGGCGTCTTGACGGCGGCCGAGTTGATGCTGACCTTCTCGGCCCCCGCCTGGATGAGCCGCGTGGCGTCTTCCAGGGTGCGGATGCCGCCGCCGACGGTGAACGGCATGAAGATCTCTTCGGCCACGCGGCGCACCACGTCGAGCATGATGGCGCGGCCCTCGTGGCTGGCGCTGATGTCGAGGAAGACCAGCTCGTCGGCGCCGGCCTCCTCGTAGCGGCGGGCGACCTCGACCGGATCGCCGGCGTCGCGCAGCTGGAGGAAGTTGACGCCCTTGACCACTCGGCCGCGGTCCACGTCCAGACAGGGGATGATGCGCTTGGAGAGCATGGGCACGACAATTCGGGCGCCGAGGGGCCTGGACCAAGTCCAATGTACGCGATGCGTCCGGCGCGGTCAACGGCGCGAACGGCCCGTTCGCCTTTGGCAATGGCGCTGGGGATCGGGTACAATCAGCGGGGTGAAGGAATCCCCGCGGGAGACGACGATGTCGCACCCGATCGACGCGAGCGTGAAGCACTTGGTGACGGAGTGGCTGCCCGACTGGCTGCCGCTGTCGGGCCGACCGGCGGACGGCCCCGTCGAGGTCATCGACGCCGACCTGTCCACGGTGACGGCGCAAGCCGATAAGGTGCTGCGCGTCGGCGGGGATCCGCCGTGGCTGCTCCACCTGGAATTGCAAAGCTACCGCGACCCGGAGTTGGCGGTGCGCGTCCATCACTACAACGCGCTGTTAGAATACCGGCATGGCGCGCCGGTGTGGAGCGTGGTCGTCGTGCTAAACCGGCCGGCGGACCACGCCGCCCTCACTGGCGTGTTCGAGCGCGGCTTCCCCGGCGAATTGCCTTACCGGATGTTCCGGTATCAAGTGGTCCGCGTCTGGCAGATGCCGCCGGAGACGTTTCTGACTGGTGGGCTGGGGACGTTGCCCCTGGCGCCGTTGAGCGACGTGGCGGAGGGCGACCTGCCCGGCGTCGTCCGGCGGATGGAAGAGCGGATCAAGGTGGAAATGCCGGAGGCGGATCGCGGTCCGGTATGGACCGCCACGGGCGTCCTCATGGGTCTGCGTTACGCCCCCGGCGTGGTCGCCCACTTGCTTCAAGGAGTTTCGGGAATGGAAGAATCGACTTTCTATCAGTACATCATGGCCAAGGGTGCGGTGAAGGAAGCCCAAAAAATCCTGCTGAATCAGGGGCGAACGCGATTCGGTCCCGCCAGCCAGCAGGTCGAACGGACCATCGCCGGCATCGCCGACTTGGAGCAGCTTGAGCGCCTGACCGAACGGCTGCTGCTGGTTGCTACATGGGACGAACTTCTCGCGGCGTCGTGACCGGCACTGCTGATATGCTAACCGGGACGGCCGGCATATTCACCATTTCGGCGACGGAGGAAGTCTCACATGCCCGAATTCATCACGGACTCGGTTTCCGACGAAATCGCCAAAGGCGGAACTACAGTGCGGTCGCTCAACCTCTTGGTGATCCGGCGCCGCGATCTCGACGCCGCCGTCCATTTTTATACGGCGATCGGTCTGCGGTTTCAGCGGTCTCAGATGAGCCACATGATGGGGGTAGTGGTTCTATCATCGTGGCCAAAGCCGTGGCGCCAGGACCGGAGTTCGCTTTGATGGCTGACGACGAAGAGGCGAAGCTCCCATGCCTTTGGCTGGAGCTTCAGCCCGCGGGCCGGAAATCGCCGACATGCGGCCTCAGTCTCGGGTTGTACGTGGCCTCCGTTGATGATGCAATCGCCGCGGGCGGCGAGTTGCTCACACCCGCGGCAGATTGGCCTTACGGCCGCCGCGCCGCCCTGGCTGATCCGGATACAAATAGGATTGAATTGTCCGAATCGCCTGTAGGGCGTCTGACTGGCGACTACCCCGAGTGAGGGGAGAAGTGAAGGCGCCTAACCAACGGCTGTGGGAAAATGGCGTCCGTTCGTTTCCCTACATTTAAAATGAAGTAACGCCATTTCCCCGAAGCGGCGAGGCACGCACAAAATGTCTTCCAGCGTTGCGACCGACGACGCCCCAGCGAAAGACCCGCATTTGCCGCCCCTGCACCGGGTCGGCGACCTGATCGCGCCCAAGGCGCCGCAAGACGTCGCCTCGGCCCGGCTGGACGAAGGCGCCCTCATCGACCTGGCCGTCCGGCTCGCCTACACCGTCGCCCGCTTCACCACCGACTGGATGCGCCAGCAGCTGCACCTGTCGCTGACGCTCGTTCAGGACCTCCTGCTCGACGTGTGCCGCGAAGGGATGGCCGAGGAACTGCTGACCACCTCCCAGACCAGCTCCCATTACCGCATCACGGATCGCGGCCGCGAATACGCCGCACGCTGCATGGAGGTGTGCGGCTACGTCGGCCCGGCGCCGGTGCGCCTGGAGGCGTATTCGGCAATGCTGCGCTGGCAGTTCGCCAACAGCCCGCAGGTGCTGCCGGAACACGTGGCGGCCTCCCTGTCGGGCCTGGTCGTGACGCAGAAAGCCGCGCAACTGGCCGGCCTGGCCGTCTCCTCCGGACGCAGCCTGTTCGTCTACGGGCCGCCGGGCAACGGCAAGAGCAGCCTCGGCCGGCAAATTCACGGGGCCTTGCAAGGCGACTGGTGGATTCCCTACGCCCTCAGCGTCGGCAACACCGTGATCCGGGTGTTCGACGACCAGAGCCACCAGCGCGTCCCTCTCGCGGCGGAGCGGGCCGGGACCATCGACCAGCGCTGGGTGCGAATCCGCCGGCCGATGGTCATCGTCGGCGGCGAATTGACGCTCGAATCCCTCGACCTGATCTACAGCCCCACGCTGCGCTGCTACGAGGCGCCGCCGCACCTCAAATCCAACGGCGGCGTGTTCCTGGTCGATGACTTCGGCCGCGAGCGTGTGTCGCCGGAGCAGCTGCTCAACCGCTTCATCACGCCGATGGAACACCACGTTGATTATTTCACGCTGCGCACGGGCCAAAAGATCCAGCTGCCGCTGCGCCACGTACTCATCGTCGCCACCAACCTGAATCCGGAATTGGTCACGGACCCGGCGTTTCTGCGGCGCATGGGCTATCGGCTTTATCTGGGACCTCCAACGGAGGAACAGTACGTGCGGATTTTCCAGCAATACGCCCAGCGCCACGGGGCGGCCGTCGCCCCCGAGGTGATCGAGCGGCTGCTGAAGCGCTACCGCACGCAAAACCGGGAGCTGCGCGTGCGAGCCGCGCGACCTGATCGAGCGCGGCCGCGACATCTGCCGCTTTCAAGGCAGACCCTTCGAGTTGACCCCCAAGGTGCTCGACCTGGCCTGGATCGGCTATTTCGGCGAGCAGAAGGCGGAAAAAGGGACGGCAGAGGAGGAAACGCCGGCGTCGTAGGCGGCGGCGACGGGAGAGGATTTCGACGTGGACGACGTTTCGATTTCCGACCGCGAGGCGGGACTTCAAGAGATCGAGTCGCGCTTCGGCCCGCCGGCCTACATCCGGCGGGCGCGGATGGTACAGGATGCGTTCGACGCGCTGCTCGGGCAGTGCCGGCGGGAGCGCGAGGAACGGCTGGAGATGGTGCGAACGCGGCTCGGGTTGCTGCACGCGCTGGGCGGCGGCTGGGCCGCGGTGAGGCCGTTCCTGGCGGACGATGAACAGGTCGAGGTGCTGGACCGGCTGCACACGGAGCTGGCGCCGAGGCTGCGCGACGTGGTCGAACCGACCTCGTCGCGGTGGGCGCTGCGGCGAGCGCTGCGCGAGCTGGGGGAAAGCATCGAGCGGTTCAACCGGCTGTGGGGCGAGTTCCTCGGCGGCGTGGACGTGCGGCGGATCAACGAGCTGCGCGAGGGCTACAACCGCTATTACCTCCTGGAAAAGGAGTGCGCGCTGCGGTCGGCACGCCTGGCGCGGCAGGGCTACAGCCCGCTGGCGCCGCTGACGGCGGAGGAGTTGGGAGCGCTGCTGCCGCCGCTGGCCGCGCCGCTCCTTCGCAAGAGGCGGTAGCCGCCCGAAGCGACGTCAGCGGCGCCAGCACACCGTCCAGACGAACACGGCGAGCGCCGCGAAGCTCAGCAGGGCCACGGCGGCCAGCAGCGGGAGCATCCACCAGGATTTCTCGCCCGGCGCCAGGCTGAAGGCGAGGGTCAGCACGATCGCCCCGCCGATCAACACGCCCGCCGTGGACGCCGGCCAGTGCATGAAGGAAAAGGCGACGCCGATCCCCGCCAGCAGAAGCAGGGCCGCACCGACCAGCACCCCGACGCCCAATGGTCGCATGGCGCCTCCCGGCGACGACGCCCCGTGACTCGGTTCGCCGCGGGACTCAAAGGGATGGGCGGCCCGCCCCTCGCGCCACGACCACCGGGTCCGGCGCCCATGTCGCGATTTCGTCCCACGGCCACAGCGGCCGCAGCGGCCGCGGGATGTTGCGGAACGGATAACGCCAGAAGTCGGAAGGGGCGCAGCCGGCCGAGCGGACGACGAACATCCGTTTCGCCCGCCCCTGGTATGCCGCGCGGAAGCCTTCTCGAACAGGTCCGCACGGTTGCAGGGGACGACGAGCTGCCGGTCCACCCCGGCTCTTGAGGCGTCCCCGTGGCGGCCGCCTGGTTAGGCGAGCGGCAGCAGGAATGATGCCCGTAGCCGCATTCGCCAGAATGCGGGCCGACAGCCATTCACCCGCATTCTGGCGAATGCGGCTACGGGTAAGGTATTTCCCGCCCCTCGCCTTATGGAGCGATCTACGGCTTGATGAAGTACGCCGACTTGCTCATCGGACCCTCGAACAGCTCCTTCGGCGCCAGGAACATCTCGCCGGGCAGGTTCGGGCTGTTCGCGCTGACGGCGTAGTACCCCTTCTTCTCCGGGGGCAGGCCGGACTTGTCGCCGGTCAGGTTCACGACCTTCAGCTGCAACGGCGCCGCCTCGCCCTCGACCGTCATCTCGATGGTGAAAGCGGTCTTGTCCTCGTCCTTGTCGAAGGCCGCCTTGATCTTGTCGTCCTTGGTGACGATCTCTCCCGCCGTGAGGTGCGCCAGCCCCTGCACCAGGGCCGTCACCTTGTCCGAGTCCGCCTTGAAGTCCGGCGGCTTCGGCGTCCATTGGTCGCCCGCCTTCTCGAAGTCCAGGGTTTCCGGCCGGACGCTGTTCTGGTTCCATCCGGTCAGCTTCAGCGCCTTCACCTTGGCCGGGTCCACGGCGAAGATGGAGCGGTCGCGCAGGTCCTGATTGAGGATGGTGAGGACGGCCTTATCGACCTCGAAGACCATCGGCCGCTGGCTCTGCTGGGCGTAGACGCCGCCGTCCGGCGCGTCCTTGCCGAACAGGAACGTATACGAATCGGTTTTATCGCCGACCTTCTTCGTCACCACCGCCTTGACGGACGGCTTGTCCAGCCCGTACTTGGCGAGGTCGTCCGCCGTCGGCGTCTCGACGACCAGGCTCTTCGCCTGCAAGGCGTCCAGCATCCGCAACACGCCGTCCACCTGAAGCGCGTTGACCTTGGTTTTGCGGTGAGCGGCGTCCCATTCGTCCGGCTTCTTGAACGCCCACGGCGAATCCGGCTTGTCGCGGGAGACGATGAACGGGCCGTCGGCGCGGTCCAGCTCCACGTCGGTGACGTCCTTGTCCGGCAGGTCGGAGCCGGTGCTGAACTTCGGCAAGACCTTGTCGTAGTAGGCCAGCGGGCCGTCCTTCGCCTGGTCCTCCAGCAGCTTCGACGCCTTGACCACCGCCGTCTCGGTCCAGCCCGCGTGTTCCTCGAAGCGCTTGATCGCCGCCAGGTCGCCCTCCACGGCCCCGTAGGTCAGCTTCGCCGCCGGCTTGTCCGACTTGAGCAGCAGCTTCGGCTTCGGCTCGTCCTTCTTCTCCGCGTCCTTTTTGTCGTCTTTTTTGTCGGCGTCCTTCTTGTCGTCCTTGGCGTCGGGCTTCTTCTCCTCCTCGACCCCGTCCACCCAGACCTCAATGGTCGGGGATTTATCGTTGAGGCCGAGCTTCGCGTCGTCCGGGGAATCGACGAAGGAGCGCACCTGATCGGGCTGCACCAGCTGGTTGATGAGCCGATCGACGGCGCCCTGGTCCAGCGTCGCTTCCTTGCCGTCGCGATAGAGGCGCCACGGCTCTTCCTCCTTGAGGCGGAGGAACTCCAGCTTGCCCGCCTCGTTCGTGACGCGGACGGCCAGCGGCTTCTTGAAGCCGCCCAGGGCCACCAGCGTCTTGCTCCGCAGGGCCGTCGGGTCCGCAAACTCCAGCGCCAGGGCGTCCGCCCCGGCCGTCGGAATCCGCGCCACGCTCGTCCCATGCTCCTCGTCCTTCACCGCCGCGTAATAGCGATCCGCCTTGTCGCCGACCTTCTTGCCGACCGCGATCAGCAGCGTCATCGGGACTGTCTTCTCGCCGCCGGCGTCGTCCTTCGCCGTCACGACCCGCTCCACCTCGACCGTCAGCACGTCGGTCTTGCCGGCGTCGAGGTCGTACTTGGCCAGGTCCGCGTCCGTCGCGCCGTCCTGGACCCAGTCGGCCGACTCGACCCGGAGATCGGCCAGCGCCTTGAGCAGGCCGTCCACGCCGGACGGCGGCTTGCCCGGCTGGGCGACCGCGCTCGACGTCGCCCATCTCGGCCGAGCCGTCGTAGCCGAGCGAGTCGGTGTAGCGCCAGATTCCGCCGTCCATCTTCTTCAGCTCCAGCGGCCCTTTCGGCGCCTTCGCCTTGTCCGCCGTGGTCCGCTTCAGCTTGACGCGTGCGTAATCGGACGTGGCGGAGGCCAGAAGGTAGGGATCGCGGAAGTCGTTGATCGTGTCGAGGACCGTGGCCAGCCGCGACCGGCTGATGGGCAGGATATCCTTGGGCCGATCGGGCGACGCCACGTAGATGACGGCCTTGGCCGACTCGGAGCTGGCGTCGCCGACGTTCAGCTGCATCGACCGCGGTTCGCCCTTCTTGTCCTTGTCGCCGCCGGTCGTTCCGCTCAGGGTGACGACCTCGGCGGGCGGGTCCAGGCCGGCCGCCTTGGCGTCGGCCGGCACGTCCGCCTCGGGGTCGCGGGTGGCGCCGAGGACCTCCGTCACAAGGTCGCTGACGACGGGACCGGCCCGCAGCTTGTGCGGCTCGTCGATCGTCCAGCGCGACGTTTTGGGATCCTTGACGAAGACGAGGGTTTCCTGCGTGGGGCGGACCCGCTTGATCTCGACGCGATCCACGTCGGACGCCTCGAAGGGGCTTTTGGGATCGTGGGCGCCGGGAAGGGCGAACTGGCTCGTGTCGGGGGCCTGCGTGCCGGTGTTCATGACCACGGCGACCAGGATCAGCATCAAGCCCAGTATGCCAAACAGGATGTAGATCGTTCTCAGCTTCATGGCCAATCCGCTTTCCCTTGTCGGCCGTCCCGCCTTAGAGCCGGTAACTTTTGGGCGAGCGGCGCGGCGTCAGCCCGCCGGTAAAGGCCGCACCGGCGGGCTGACGCCGCGCCGCTCGCCATTGTGTGAGTGCCTCTCAGCGGCGGCGCACCAGCACCATGCCCAGGCCGAGGGCGAGGACGCCGGCCAGCATCGTGAACCCCGCCCAGACCACGACGCCCCACCACGTCGCGGGCGTTATCTTGGCCAGCGAAAACTCTTCTCGCTCCGTGCCGCTCTTTTGCTTGACCTGCTCGCCGATCGTCGCCCGCTCGCGCATCCAGTCCACGCTGCTCTTGAAGATGTTGAACGGGATTCCCCGATCCGGCCCGGCGAGGGTTTCGTTGCTGATCCAGTTGCCGTCGCCGTACACCACCAGCACCGGCTTGCCGGGCTGCGGACCCATGAACTCGTGGCCGGGAATGGGCGGCGCCCCCTGGGCCTCGGTGACGGCCACGGCCACGGGCAGCGGCGCCTTGGCGAAGCGGTCGTATTTCCGCTGCTCCGCTTCCTTGCGGGCCGCGACCGCCAGGGCCGACGGGTCGGCGCTCAGGTCCTTCTGGTCCCAGGGGAGGTAGTCGGGGTCCGTGACAAAAAGTGTTTCCGCATGGTAGGCGGGGACGGTCGTCTCGGGATGCACCGTCTGTGCATTCTTGAACGGCAGATCGACGCCGATCCGGGTGAACACGCGCGCGATGGGGTTGGGACTTTCCGGGTCGGCGCTCACCATGGCCATGGTGGGGGCCGCAGGGTTGGGGGTGAGGATGCGGTCGTGGCCAAGCCGCACGTCGTACTCCGCCAGCAGTCCCTCCAGTCCCGCATCCTGGTAGGCCGGCGCGCCCGGATCGCCGGGATTCAGCAGCGCGATCAGCTTGCCGCGCTTGCCGTCCGGCCCCGCCCCTTTCAGGTAAGGCGCAGGGCGTCCAGGGCAGGCCCCGGCAGCGCGGAGCGGGGGCGGGCGATCACGATGAAGTTGGCGTCGGCGGGGATGTCTTTCGTCGTCGGACCGAGCGGCAGCGGCCGCAGGTCGTAGTTGCCGCCGCTCAGCGCATCGACGAGGGTGCTGACGCTGCCGTTCCCCTGCTCCGCGTCCCCCTCCGGCCCGAACGCCAGCTCGCCGTGCCCCTGGGTGAAATAGATGACCGTCTTGGCTTTGCCGCCCTGAAGGTAGTCGATGGCAGTCGTCAGCGCCGCCTCTCCCTTGAACGTGAACCTGTTCGAGGTCGGCTGTTCGTCCATCGACGGCGGCGGCCCTTGGTACAGCTCCGACTCCTTGACGAAGGTGAACGTGGACTCCGCATCCTTGCCATAGATGACGACCATCCCCGAATCGTCCTGCGGCAGCTCGTATTTTCGCCGCAGGTCCAGGCGCTGGTCCCTGTCCAGCACCTCCGGCGAGATCACCTCGTAGGTGAGGTTGGGCGTCGCCTGCTGGCAGTTGTTGAGCATGGATTCCATGGCCGGCAGCGCTTCCGACCGGCCGGAGAGCAGCACGATGACGTGGACCGGCTTCTTGAGGTCGGTCAGCTGGGCGACAGTGGCCGGGCTGAGCGTGTATACCTGATTGGCCGTCCAGTCGTAGGTCTTCGCCAGGTTGGCGAAGGCCGGCAGCGGCGAGTAGCCGAGGACGTTGACGAGCAGCAGCACGGCCAGCAGCAGGAAGCTGGAGAAGAAGGCGTTGTAGCCGTACATCAGTCGGCGCATGAGAGCGTTTCGCCGTTCCACCCCGCGGGCCAGCAGCAGGCTGATGAACATCAGGCCCACCCCGCCGAAGACGGCGAGGGCGCAGAGCCAGACGGTCGTCTGGTTCTTGCTCCACTCCTTGAGGCCGCCGCCGAAAACGGAGGCGTAGCGGGTCATCGGCAGGATCAGGCCGAGCAGCGTGGTGAAGAACCCCACCACGCCGCCGAGGATCAGCAGCACCAGCCGGACCTGCTCCGAGTCCGACAGGTTCGGCCCCGACTTCACCGCCAGACAAACCGCCCCCGCGATGAGACAGGCCAGGGAGAGCAGCGCTCCCCAGACGATGATTTCTCGGGCGTCGTCCCAGCCCTGGCGGACCAGGAAGACGATGGGAATCGCGGCGAGGCCCAGACCCAGGACCACGAGGCTGATCCCGAGCTGCAGCCGGTTGGCGGCCAGGGTGTCCAGGAGGGAAGCGCCGGCCGGGCCGGGCGGGTTCGTCGGGTTCGTCGCCATCGTCGTTCACCTCATCTCGCGCCGGCCGCTGCTCCGGCGCTTACAGCGCCCGGAGCAGTGCGGCGAGCCCGCAGCGCCAAGCAAGGGCGAGCAGTCCGCCTCGCCCTTGCTTGGCGCTGCGGGGCTCGCCGCACTGCTTGCAGGCCGCTCCTCATTCGTTCCGAAAGCACTTAGGCGAGGGGCGGGAAATACCTTACCCGTAGCCGCATTCGCCAGAATGCGGGTGAATGGCCGTCGGCCCGCATTCTGGCGAATGCGGCTACGGGTATCATTCCTGCTGCCGCTCGCCTTACGCGACCCGGCTCGCCGCGTCACCACCACTTGCGCGCCTCCAGCACCTTCACGCTCAGAAACAAAAAGAAGATCGCCATCGAGGCGTAGAAGACCAGGCCGATGTCGGGCGTCAGCTTCCCCTGGAGCGTCTCCTGCCAGCTGTACAGGAAGGACGTGTGCTTGATCACGGTCATCCAGGCGGAGTTCGGGTCCTGGATGAAGGCACCGAAGATGGCCACCGCCGTCAGACAGAGCATGGCGGCGAACGTGATGACGGCGCTGACGAGCTGGTTGCCCGTCAACGTGGAGAAGAACAGGCCCATGCTGACCATGCCGGCGCCGACGATCATCAGCCCCAGCGTGTAGCTGAGGAGCGGCCGGTAGTCGAATGGGGCGCCGGCCGACGCCATGCCGATCAGGAACAGGTAGAACGGCGCCCAGATGGCCAGGAACATCAGCCAGCCGGCCAGGAACTTGCTCAGGATGACCGTCGGCTCCTCGACCGGCGCCGTCAGCAGCATCTCCAGCGTCCCCGACCGCTTCTCCTCGCTGACCAGCCGCATCGTAAGCACCGGCACGATGAACACCATCGTGATGGCCGGCAGCAGGTTGAAGAAATACGTCCGCACGATCGGCTCGATGAGCGGCTCGTGATGCTCGCGGGCGTCCCAGAGCGCATTGAAGAAGAGGTAAAAGGAAACCCAGCCGACGACGGTGAAGCCGAAGAGCAGGAGGTAGGCCATCGGCGTGTAAAAGAACGCGCCCAGCTTGCGCCGCGTGAGGACGGCGAAGGGGGCGTCGGAGCAGGTCAGGTACGAGGCGGCGCCGTAGATCATGCCGACGACCATCAGGACCAGGCCGTAAGGGAAGAAGTAGTTGGGCGGCACAGTCGGCGTCCATTTGAGATAGTGAAACAGCGGCGGCAGCACGGATCGTCCCAGGGCGATGAGGAAGGTCAGCGCGCCCAGGGCGAGAACGGCCCAGCCGAGGCGGCGGGCCAGGTCGTCGGCGAGGCCGCGCGTGCCGATGAACGCCAGCAGATAAACCAGGCCGAGCAGCGACAGCAGCAAGCCGAAAGGCGTCAGGAAGTTGATGCTGATCGCGCCGCCGATCAGGCCGGTGAGGGCCGTCACCCCGCCGGCCCCGAGGATGGTCAGCTGGATGTAATCGCGGCGGATCGCGTCCGTCTCGTTGCGCAGGACCGCCAAGGCGAACAGCAGTGCGGCCAGAAGGGCGATAAACCCGCCGCCGAACATGTCGCCGAAATGCGTTGGGTAGGGGATGATGCACAGGGCGGCGCCGACCACGAAGACGACGGCGGCGACGGCCAGGTACAGGAGGCGGAATTGCAGGTCCTTATCGACGACGGCGTGCAGCAGCAGGCCGGCGACGCCGACGAAGAGGGTCAGGCCGCCGAAGCCGGCGCTGAGGGCGAGGGTCCGGCCGCCGATGACGGTCAGCCAGAGGATGACGCAGCCGATCGTGGCGAGGGCGGCCCCACCGAGGGCGATGAAACGCGCGAAGGTCGGCTCAGTCTGGACGTGCAGGGACGGCCCAATCCCGCCGGCAAGCACCGGGGCGTTGGGGGCGTGGTCGTCCGCTTTGTTCGTGATGGCTTTGGACATGGACAGGATACCCCTCGGCTCGCCGCGGCCGCACCGCCGGCGCTCCCGTTATGGCGTTACGGCCGTCGAAGCGGGCGGGTTCGCGGCGGTCGCGGGCGCCGGGACCGCCGCGGCCGGCAGCACCGCGTCGTCCAGGTTGTTGATCTCGTTCCAGCGGTCCTGCAAGCGGCGCCGCCGCATGTCGAGCCGGCGGAGCGGCCAGTCGTGGTTCGCGGCCACCCGGAAGATCTGCTCGCGCAGGTCCTCCGACCGCCGCGTCCGCACCTCGTAGGAATGCAGGCCGTCGCCCAGGCCTTGGATCGTCACCTGCGTCACGCCCTCCACGCCGCGCAGGGCGTTGGCCACCTGATCGGACGGCCCCCGCACTTCCACGAGGATGACCGAATCGACCTCCAGCTCGGACAGCTTTTTCGCCAAACCCAGGTGTCCGCGGCGCAGGATGATGATGCGCTGGGCGATCGTCTCCACTTCCGACAGCATGTGGGACGACAGCATGATGGTGTGGTCCTTGCCGAGTTCGCGCAGGGCGCCGAGCGTTTCCTGCTTCTGGCCGGGGTCGAGGCCGTCGGTCGGCTCGTCGAGGACCAGCAGCGGCGGATCGGCGATCAGGGCGTCGGCCAGGCCGACGCGCTGGCGGAAGCCCTTGGACAGCGTGCCCAGCAGGGCGCGGCGGACGCCCTCCAGCCGGCAGCGCTCGACGCAGTAACCGATTCGCTCCGTCCGCTTCCGCCGCTCCACGCCCTTGAGCTTGGCCCGGAAGTCCAGGTACTCGTCAACGCGCATCTCGCCGTAAAGCGGAATGTTCTCCGGCAAGTAGCCGATGCGGCGGCGGACCTCCATCGAGTCTTTCATCACGTCGAAGCCGGCCACGCGGGCCACGCCGCTCGACGCCGGCAGATAGGTGGTGAGGATGCGCATGATCGTCGTCTTGCCGGCGCCGTTGTTGCCAAGCAGACCGACGATTTCGTTCTGTTCGACCTGGAAACTGACGTTGTTGACGGCCAGGACGTGGCCGAAGTACTTGGTCAGTCGATCGACCTGGATCATGGTTGATATCCCATCGGCCCGGTCGGGAGGACGGGCTTTTCCTCCCCGGAGGGTCCGGTTCACGCGGACTGGCGGAGATTGTTTTTTAGGGCGCGCGGCGACGCATTGCAAGGGCGCGGTTAGCCGCGACGCGCAGCGGAGCGCTTGGGGAGAAGCGCTCCGCTGCGCGTCGCGGCTAAACGGGGCTGGAAGGATCGTTGCGGCCGGCGCGTTTGCGCTGTAATCCGTCCGCCGGAAGTCCCGGCGGCGAAAAGGACTTTTGCTTGCGGCGCCGCCACGCCCTACAATGGGTAAGGAAGCCGACCCCGCGACTGGCCGCCGGGGCGCCGGCAGGACCTCCCGCTCCGCCTGGACCCGCAACCTTCGAGGGGTCGCCATGAGCCGAGAGTTGATGGACATCGTCCTACCGCGCCTGGCCCAGCGACTCAACCGCCAGCTCCGCCGCTACCGCGCCGGCGAACTCAACGACGATCAGTTTTCCCGCCGATTCGAGAACCTCCTCCAGCAGCAGTACACCTGGCTTGCCAACCAGGGCGTGCCGGAAGTGGAGGCGGCCGTCGCCGTCCACGGCGCCGTCCTCGTCCTCAGCTCCCCCGGCCTGCGCGTCGAGGCCGCCGAGCAGGGCATCCCTCTCGAAGTCGTCGAGCATCAGGCCGTCCGCGCCGCCGCCGCCGACATCGCCGGCAACTACGGCGTCAGCGAACGCAAGGCCGTCCGACGCATCAGCGCTATCCTCGCCTACTACGCCGACTGAATGACCCGGCGCCGTCCTTCTCCTGTCCGTTTCTCTCCCTTTTGTTCTCACCTGATTTTTTCGGTTTCCGAATCCCATTGCCGGCCGGTCGGGGTATATGATGAAGACGGGGGAGGAGCCTTCCTCCCCGACGCAAACCGATTCCGTTGACGCTGCGGGCCGGCCGTCGCCGCGCCTTATCGCAGACCCCACAGGAGGATTTCCGACCATGAGACGATGGTCCGTGCTTTTGTCGTCGTTCGCCCTGGGCGCCGTGATGACCGCCGGCGCCGCCTGGTACATCCCCAGCCAGATCCATGCGTTCGCCGCGCCCGTTCCCGCCGTCGCGGACGCGCCCAAGGAACTCACCTCGTATCGTGACATCGTGAAAAAGGTGCTGCCGGCCGTCGTCAGCATCGAGTCGCGCGTCCACACGACCGTCAAGACCCGCGACAACCCCAAGAAAAAGCCCGCCCAGGACGACAACCCGCAAGTCCCGGACGACCTGCACAAGTTCTTCCCGCCTGACGACAACGGCGACCAGGGACCGGACGACGGCACGCTCGGTTTCGGCTCCGGCTTCCTGATCGACGCCAAGGGCGTTATCATGACGAACTACCACGTCGTGGACGGCGCCAACGAGCTGATCGTCACGCTGAACGACGGCCGCAAGTTCGTCTCCAAGGACATCGTTTCGGACCCCAAGACCGACCTGGCCATCGTCAAGATCCAGTCGAAGGACCCGCTGCCCTACCTGCAGTTCGGCGACAGCGACCAGATGGAGATCGGCGACCGCGTGCTGGCGGTCGGGGCGCCGTTCGGCCTGACCGGCACGGTGACGTCCGGCATCATCAGCGCCAAGGGCCGCAACCTCCACATGAACATGTATGAGGATTTCTTGCAGACCGACGCGGCCATCAACCCCGGCAACAGCGGCGGCCCGCTGATCAACATGGCCGGCCAGGTGATCGGCATCAACTCGGCCATTAAGAGCCGGAGCGGCGGTTTCCAGGGCGTCGGCATGGCCATCGCCTCCAACCTGGCCAAGAACATCAAGGACGCGCTGCTCAAGGACGGCTCGGTCCACCGCGGCTATCTCGGCATCGGCCTGGACGACATCGACGGCGCCGACCTGGCGACCCACCTGGGCCTCAAGGACGACCATGGCGTGATCGTGACGCGGATCGTCGAAGGCGCCCCGGCGGCCAGCGCCGGCCTGAAGCCGGGCGACGTGATCACGGCCCTGGGCGGCAAATCGGTCAAGGATTCGTCCGGCCTCAAGGGCGTGGTGGCAGTGCTGCCCAAGGGCAAGCCGGTCGAAGTGGCGGTGATGCGCGACGGCAAGCCCGAGACGCTGTCGGTGACGATCGAGGAGCAGCCGCCGGACTTCGGCAAGGAGAAGGTCGCCCGGCCGCGGCTGCCGGAAACCATCAAGAACACGGTCGGCCTCGACAAGATCGGCGCCGAGGCGGCCGACCTGACCCCGAAGCTGGCCGACGACCTGGGCTACACGGACGCCAAGGACGCCAAGGGCGCCCTGCTGACCGACGTGACGCGCGACGGGGCGGCGGCGCTGGCCGGCCTGGGCCGCGGCGTCGTCGTGATGAAGGTCGAGGACAAGGCCGTCTCGGGGGCGGATTCTCTGAAGGAGCAGCTGGCCTCCGCAGCGCTGGACAAGGGCGTGATGCTGGAGGTGCGCGTCCCGACGGGCGAAGTCACCTACGTGTTGCTCAAGAACGGCGAGCAGTAAGGCGAGCGGCAGCAGGAATGATACCCGTAGCCGCATTCGCCAGAATGCGGGCTGACAGCCGTTCACCCGCATTCCGGCCAATGCGGCTGCGGGCAAGGTATTTCCCGCCCCTCGCCTTACGGTCGCGGCTCGGACAACCGGGTCTTCGCCCCCGCTCCCTTAGAGCCTATCCCAAAACCGTCGAAACATCACCAATTTGACGAGAATCGTCATGATCGACGGTGGTTTTGGGATAGGCTTTTAGGCGAGCGGCAGCAGGAATGGTACCTGTAGCCGCATTCGCCAGAATGCGGGCCGACAGCCATTCACCCGCATTCTGGCGAATGCGGCTACGGGCAAGGTATTTCCCGCCCCTCGCCTAAGTCGGTTATGATCGTCCGTTTGGCCGCTCTTCACAGAAGAGCGCTCTTCTGCGAAGAGCGGCCAAACGGCGATCCCGTTGACAATTCTTGAACCCGGCGCCGCTCCCCGATGCACTACAAGACGGGCGAGCCAACCGGGAGGACGGTGCGCGTGTCTACCGAACCACTGGGCGACGCGATCCGGCGCATGGGCCGATCGGCGGGGTTGCAGGCGCCGCTGTCCCTCACGGACGCCCAGCTGCTGGAGCATTTCGTCGCCCGGCGGGATGAGCCGTCCTTCTCCGCGCTGATGGTGCGGCACGGGCCGATGGTGCTGTGCCTGTGCCGGCAGATGCTGCGCGACGCTCAGGAAGCGGAGGACGCCTTTCAGGCCGCGTTCCTGGTGCTGGTGCGCAACGCCCGTACCATCCGCAAGCGCCCCTCCCTCAGCGCCTGGCTGTACGGCGTCGCTTACAAGGTGGCGGCCCGGCTGCGCGGCCGGGCCGAGCGGCGGCGCACGCATGAGCAGCCCGGCCTCGATCTGTCCACGGCGGCCGCCGTGGGCGAGCCGGTCGGCCCGGACCTCCGCTTCGTGCTTCACGAGGAAATCCGCCGGCTGCCCGACAAGTACCGGGCGCCGATCGTCCTCTGCTACCTGGAAGGCAAGACCAACGAAGTGGCGGCGAAGGAGCTGCGCTGGCCGGTCGGCACGGTGAAGGCCCGGCTGTCGCGGGCGCGGGACATGCTGCGGATGCGGTTGGCCCGGCGCGGGTTGGCCGCGGCGCCGCTGCTGTCGGAGGAACCTCTTCCCGCGGCCGTCCGCAACACGGCGTCGGTGGTGCCGCTCTTCTTGTTGGAATCCACGGTGCGGGCGGCGATGCGGTTGGCGGCGCAGGGCGTGGTCGGCGGCCTGGCGACGGCCCGCGCCATCGGCCTGGCCAGGGCGGTTGCGGCCGCCATACAGCTGGCCAAGCTCAAGGGAACCGCCGTGGTCCTGCTGGCCGCCTGCGTCCTCAGTGCCGGAACGACGTCGCTCTCCTATTTGTCTCCGCCGCAGGAAGGGAACACAGCTCCCAGCGCGGTTCAACCCGCACAATCTGCACAGACGGCGCCCGCCGCACGACCAGAACCGCCGACCGACGTGGCCAAGAACGATCCGAAGCCGGCCCCATCGGTTGAGAAGAAGGTCGATGATCCTCGGCCGCAAGGCGAGCTGCAAGCTCATCCCTTCCCGCAGCAGCCCGCCGAGCGGAAAGCCGTGCCGACCCAGGGGGACGACGCGGCTGGCATGATGGACGGCTGAAACGATACCAGCCCGCAGCGCCAGCAAGGGTTTTTGTCGAGATCCCTTGCTGGCGCTGCGGGCTGGTATCGTTTTTTCGCTCACCCCTGCACCGGCATGCACACCTGCTCCAGCAGTTTCTCGCACTTCTCCTGGAGCAAATCCGCCAGGTTCGGCAGCGGCTGCCCCTCCGGCAGCGACTCCTGCAGCGCCGCGATCAGCCGCGGGAAGGCGTACAGCGTCGCCAGGGCGTCCAGCGACGCCGGCTCCAGGCGGGCGTGCCGGCCGCGCCGCTCCGCCTCCTGCCACAGCGTCTTGCTCTTCCCGGTCAGCCCGAGATCGTCTTCCGGCCGCAGCAGGATCAGGTGATCCACCACGGTCGGCTCCACGTCCAGCGCCGACAGTTTCGTGGTCAGGTCCTTCGGCTTGGCCGGGCCGCGGCCGAGAAACAGGCCGACGCCCACCTTCCACGGCTGGCCGTCCTTGCAGACCCAGTGCGCGATCGACAGGGCGCCGTAGGTCGGGTGGTCGCCGAACGTCCATTCCGGCACAACGTGGCAGAGCCGCCACGGCCCCACCTTGACGCCGTGCTCGTGGCAGATTTGCAGGAACGCTCCCAGTCCCGCCTGCAACTCGCGCGTGGCGCCGGTGAGCGCGCCCTCCGGCTCCAGCTTGCGCCGGGCCGAACGCATTTCCTGATCCCACAAGTCGCCGATCGCCGGCCCCGAGCCGGGAGCGTCCGCCCCCGGAGACTTCTTCCCCGGCGACTCCACGACCATCACCGACTTCACTTCCGGCGGCAGCGCCGTCGCCACGGGCGGCGCGAACACCTCCGCCACCGGCAGTCGGTTGATCGGGCCGCCCCGCTCCGATTCGGGGTCGGTGAGCTGGGTGCGCCGCTCTTCGCCGGCGCCGAAAACGATGTGGTCGAAGAGATGCCGGAACTGCTGGAGCATGTCGCGCAGCGTCGGCTCGGTGCGGGCCACGCGCTCGATCTGCTCCGGCGCGAACGGAAAGATCGAAGGCAGCTCGGTGAAATCCGGCAACTGTTCCAGGGCCGGCCGCAGTCGGGCCTCGACGACGCGGAGGACCAGCTCGGGCGGCGGCGCCTCCAGGCGCAGCGTCTTGAGGGTGCCGTGATCCGGGAGGTGGATGGGGTTGTTCAGCCGATCCTGAATGTAGCCGTCCAGCGACGGCACGAAGCGGTTCCACAGGCCGCGCTCGGCGAAGACGAGGAAGCACACGCCGTCCAGGTGGTGCATGGCCTGCACGATGCCGGCGAAGAACGCCTCGGCGGTGCGGTGAACGTCGTCGGTGCGCCGGGCCAGCAGCAGGTCTTCCAGCTGGTCGAAGGCCGCCACGACGGGGATGCGCAGCCCGCGCAGCACCTCCATCAGCACCTTGCACAGGGCCAGCACCAGGTCCTGCCGGCCGGGCCGCACCTGGAAGTCCAGCTCGGCGAAGCCGTAGGTGAGGAAGGTGGCCAGGTCGGCCTCGTCGCCGAGCAGGACGGCCCGCGCGAAGCCGGTCAGGATGTGCCGGCGCATCACGCCGGCCGTGTCGTGCGTCTCGGTGAAGTCGATGTAGCCGGCCGTCAGATCGCAGGCCGTTTCCGCGTCGATGCCGGCTTCGTCGCAGGCGCGGCGGACGCCGCCGGCCTGGAACGGCAGCGCGACCGGGCGGGCGAGGCGGTCGATCAGCCACTGCGTCCGCTCCTGGGCCTGGGAGCCGCCCAGGCCGAAGCGCCGCGCCCAGCGGCCCAGGCCCGCGGCCGGGAACAGGTCGAGCCGCTCCTCCGGCGTCAGCCCGTCCAGCGCCTTGCCGAGCAGGCCGCGCACCAGCTGTTCGCCGATGAACTCCAGCGGCCGGGCGTCCTTCTGCTCGTCCGCCGCCGAGCAGCGTGTCGATGAACTGGAACAGCAGGTATTCCAGAAAATCCATGTCCCGCTGATACGTCCCCGGCGTGACGAGCAGCTGCCACGTCCCTTCGGGGCCGTGCTTGATGGAGTGGAGCAAATGCGTCTTGCCGGACCCCTTGTTGCCGAGGACCGGCACGACTTCGGAGTGCGTCGAGGGGGCGTAGCGGTACAGATCGACGACGCCCAGCAGCTGCTCGCGCTCCCGCGCGAACAACTCGGGGACATGGTAGCGGGCGCAGACCTCGTCGTCGGGGTTGCGCCGAAGTAGTCGCGGAACGGGTTGCCGGCGCGGCGCAGCATTTCCAGGGCGCGCTCCGGCAGGGATCGAACGGGGGCGGCGGCGGCTGGCATGGCTCCCTCCTCAAAGAAAGGAGGAAGGATGAAGGATGAAGGATGAACCAAGAACGGTCTTGTTCATCCTTCATCCTTCATCCTTCCTCCTTGGCGAAGGCTGGCGTAATACGCGATTTCGTGGCCGACGAGCAGGGCGAACGGCGGCTCCGGCAGGGCGTGCAGCGGGCCGGTCCAGGGATGCAGATAAATGCGGCCGGCCTCATGCAGGCGGCGCAGGGCGTCGTGGAAGCCGCCGACTGTCAGGCCGGGCAAAGCGGTCTGCGCCCGGCGGTACAGTTCCGGCAGCGGACAGTCCTCCGAGGCGCCGGACGCCTGCCATTCGACGAGGCGGGCGAGCAGGAGGGCCGGCGCGTCGTCGGTCGGCTGCTGATGGAAGCGCTGGAAGCGATCCATCAGGCTTTCGGCCGGCGCGGCCGGGGCGCCCGGCCGCGGCAGCTGCTCCAGCACCTTTTCGGCGCCGGCCTTGAGGGCGTCGAAGCCGGCCTGCATCCGTCGCACGCCGGCCAGCATCTCCGCGGCCTCCGCCTGGCGGGACTCCAGGGCGCGCACGAAGTCCTCCAGGACTTGCCGCGGACTGGACTGGCCCAGCAGCCACGTCAGTCCCTTTTCCGTCAATATGCAGATTTCAGGAGCGGTTTTGATCTTTTTGCGGACGAGGAGGGCCGCGTCGCCCCCCCACCCATTCCCTCCCCCACCCGCGGGAGGAGGGCAGGGAGGGGGGGAAGCCGGGGCGTCGTCCGCGGCGGCGAGGGGGCGGAGCCAGCCCTCGTCTTTGCAGCGTTGGGCGGCCTGCCGGCCGACGGAGGTGGTCGGGAACAGACCGGCGGCGCCGCGGCCGGCGAACAGCGGCGCGCCGCCGGCGGACGCCGCCGCCCGGCCCAGCGCGCCGAGGATCATGCTGGTGGATTTGTCGGCCAAAGGCCCCTCCCTGGGTTGGCGGTCTTGCCGTCCTCCAGACGGTGGGGATCATTATCCCCATCTCCCGAAACCGTGCAAGTCCAGCTAAAAATGGTTTCCGGCCGCCGTCCGCTCCGCTAAGATTGGCCCCGTCGGGGGAGTCAAGCCACCATCCGCCGCCGCCCGCCCGCCGCCGTGAGGGCGCGGCCACAAGGAGATCGCTTATGTCATTCATTCGTCGATGGGGCCTGCGGGCCTTCCTGCTTGTCCTGCCTGCCCTGGCGCTGCCGTGCGGCGCCGCGCGGGCCGCGGACGACAATCCAGGCCCCAAGGCCGCAGACGCCGGCGTCCGCGAAGCGCTGAAGAGCGTGATCAACGAAGGCGCCGACATGTACAACGGCCAGGGCAAGTACACCGAGCGCGACTACCTCGGCTGCTACCACCTGTACGAAGGCGCCCTCATTACCATTCGGCCCCTCCTTGCCGGCCACGCCGACCTGCAGAAAGTGATCGACGACGGCCTGGACAACGCCCGCAACACGCCGCGCCCGGAGATGCGCGCCTTCGTCCTCCGCGACGTCATCGACAAGATCCGTGAGGGCGTGAAGTCGGATAAGGCAGTCGGCACGCCCAAACCTTCGCCTCCCGGCTCGTCGCTTTGGGACCGGCTGGGCGGCGAGGCCGGCGTGAGCAAGGTCGTGGACGATTTCGTCGCCGCCGCTGCAACCGACCCCAAGGTCGATTTCACCCGCGGCGGCAAGTACAAGCTCAACGACGCCGGCGTCGCCCACCTCAAGAAGGAGCTGATCGACTTCGTCAGCAGCGCCACGGGCGGGCCTTTCGAGTACAAGGGCAAGTCGATGAAGGACGCCCACAAGGGCATGGGCATCACCGACGCCGAGTTCGACGCCTCCGCGGCGGACCTCAAGGCCGCCCTGGTGAAAAACGGCGTCAAGCCAGATGACGTCAAGGCGGTCCTCGGCGCCGTCGAAACCACGCGCAAGGACATCGTGGAGGGCGCGGCTCCGCCTCCGCCGCCCCCACCTGTGCCGGATTTGAAAGAGGCGAAGGGCAAGGTGAAATCTGTCGAAAAGGACAAAATCGTCATCACCGACGCCAAGGAAAAGGACTGGGAATTGGCCCTGGCCCCTGACGCCAAGGTCACCATCGACGGCAAGGAAGGCAAGGCCGAGGACATCAAGAAGGGCAGCGAGGTCATCGTCTTCCTCAAGGACGGCAAGGTCACCGAGATCAAGGCCATCGGCGGCGCAGCGCCGCCGCCTCCGCCGCCCGCGGAGACGAAAACGAGCGGCAAGGTCCTTAAAGTCGTCGGCAAGAAGCTCACGGTCCTGCCGGCCACCGGCGAGGCCAAGGACTTCACCATCCCCGACGACGCCAAGGTGAGCATCGACGGCAAGGACGGCAAGCTCGACGACGTAAAGGTGGACAGCACCGTCACCGTGACGGACGCGGACGGCAAGGTAACAAAGATCGACGTCAAGACCCCGGCCACGCCGCCGCCCGGGCAGACCCTGTGGGACCGGCTCGGCGGCGAGGCGAACGTCGCCAAGGTAGTGGACGATTTCGTGAACGCCGCGGCCAAGGACCCCAAGGTCAACTTCTTCCGCGACCCAACGTATCAGCCGAGCAAGGAGCAGGTCGCCGCCCTGAAAACGAAGCTGGTCGAGTTCGTCAGCAGCGCCACGGGCGGGCCGCTCAAGTACACCGGCAAGGACATGAAAGAAGCCCACAAGGGCATGAAGATCACGGACGCGGAATTCGACGCCATCGCGGTGGACCTCAAGGCGGCGCTCGAAAAGAACGGCGCCAAGGCCGACAACGTGAAGGCCGTCCTGGACGCCGTCGAGGGCACGCGGAAGGACATCGTCGAGGTCAAGGGCACAGGCGACAAGCCGAAGCCGCCCGACGGCAAGCAGGCCGACACGGGCAACGTCAGCGGCAAGGTGACGTACAAGGGCCAGCCATTTACGAATGGCGTGGTGACGCTCACGTCCGCGGACGGCAAGAGCTATCCCACCAGCATCGCGGCTGACGGGACGTACAGCCTCAAGGACGTGAAGGTCGGAGCGTACATCGTTACCGTCGGCCCGGACAAGCTCAACATCCCGATCCCCGGCCCCTTCAAGTACCGGGACGTGAAGACCTCGCCGCTCAAGGTCGAGGTGCAGAAAGGGGATCAGACCGCCGACTTCCAGCTCGCCGACTGAACCGGCCGCCGATCCTCAGGACCAGTCGTGAGCGCCGGGGCCGCCGTGTGGGGCTGGGGCAAACCAGCCTTCTGTATGGCGGCCCCGGCGTTTGCGGAAAACGATTCAAGTTTCGGCCGCCCACGGGGGGATAGAAAAATGGAGCAATTGAGTGAAGTCCACGCCATTGAGATGCACCACGGATGAGCGGCCTGATACTCCTCTTGGCGACCGGCGCCGTCCCGTGCGACGAGCCGGCGCGGTGCAGTTCTTACCTCTGTCAGCCCGCGTTTTGCGTCGATGACGCGCCTGCGCCCCCACCGAACCCTACAACCCGCAGCCTGGCGACATTTTCCTGGCCTCCGACCAGGCGCTCTGGTCGAGAGTCGGTCACTGGTGGGTGGGCAGCCAGGGCTTGCAGCATTCGGGCATCCTGTTCGCCCGGTCGGACGGCCGCGTTGCGCTCTTGCAGGCCGGCCCCTTCAACTCGCTGAAGATCGAGGTACTCGACCCCGCCGCCCACATGCGCGAACACGTCGAAAAGGGCGACCGCGTCTGGGTGCGGCGGCGGCGCGTGCCGCTGACGCCCGAGCAGTCGGCCGCACTGACGGCGTTCGCCGAGATGCAGGAGGGCAAGCGGTTCGCGCTGTGGCGGATGCTGGCCCAGGGCACGCACCTCGCCACGCGCGGCCCTCTTCGCACCTGCTTCCTCGGCAAAGTCCACGGACCCGACCGGGTGAGCTACTGGTGCTCCGAGATGGTGATGGAGGCGTGCGTCTATGCGGGCCTGCGCGAGGCGGCCGACACCCGGCCGTCCGCCACCTACCCGCGCGACCTGTTTTTCGGGCGGTCGAACAACCCGTTCCTCGACGCCCACCTGTGCCTGGACGACTGGCTGCCGCCCGCGCGCTGGACGCCGGACCCGCTGCCGTAAGCCGCTCTTCACGCGCTCCGCCGCAGCGCCCGCCGTTCGGCGTCGATCAGGGCGGCCCGCCGATCCGATGCCGTCTGCTCGAACACCGCCCGGTAGAGCGCCGCCTGCGCCGGCGTCAACTCGCAACCGCGGCGGGCCATCACCTTCGCCGCCGTGGTCAGCAGCGATTCCAGATCGTCATTGCCGGATATACGGCCGTCGCCGCAGCGGACGAACGACGGCAGGCGGCGCGGCAAGAGGCCGCCGGGCAGCAGGTTGCAGAACGGGCCGGCGCTCGTGCCGGTGTTGAGCAGCACGCCGATCGCCGTCTTGGTGTGGTCGCCGAGGAAGCAGCCGACTTTCGCCTGGCCGGTTCGCACCAGCCGGCCGTTGACGAACACCGACGCCTCGCCGTAGTCGTTGCGCAGGTCGCTGTTGTGCGTGCCGGCGCCGAGGTTGACCCATTCGCCGAGGTAGGCGTGGCCGAGGAAGCCGTCGTGGACCTTGTTGGAGCGGCCCTGGACGATGCTGGCCTCGACTTCGCCGCCGATGCGGCAGTCGGGGCCGATGGTCGTGCCGGCCCGAATCTTGGCGCCGTGGACATGGCTGCGCGGGCCGATCGCGCACGGCCCTTCCAGCCGCGTGAACGCCGTCACCACGGCGTCGGGACCGATCATCACCGGGCCGCCGCTCAGGTCGGCGGCGACGAACGGGTCGATGCGCGCGGAGCGGTGGACGTGCAGCCGTTTCCGCGGGCCGATGATCGCCGGCAGTACAGCCGGCGTGGCGCCGCCGGATTTGGGGTTCAGGGCCTCCGCGTCGGCGATGATCTGGTCGGCGTTGTGGGCGACAATCTCCCAGAGCCGGCCGAACAGGCGCCCGCCCGCCTCGCGGCACGGCAGCGTCGCCTTCCACTGCTCCATCTGTTCTTCGACGGCGTCCGGCGTGCGGGCGATGAAGCTTGCCGCGTCCACCACGGCCCAGGCAGGCTCGTCGCCGACGAGGCCGACGCACGGGCCGGACAGGTCGGCGGCGACGCCGGCCGGCGGCAGCCAGCGGCCGTTGACGACGGTCACAAGTCCCGAACCGAGGTCGGCGAGGTCGTTGACGGCGAGACCCGGCGTGTTCCGGCGGGTCGTCTCGGCCAGGTGCGGCCGGACGACGGCGGCGCGTGCCGATGCCTGGAAATGGCCGGCCTGCTTGTCGGCGAGGGACAATAGGCCGCACAGCAGGTCGAAGACGGGCCGGGTCAGGGCGAGCGGCTCCAGCTCGGCGACGCTACGGTCCTCGAAGTGGCAGAGGTGCATGACAGAATCCTTTCCGTCCGTCGGCGAGGTTATGGCAGCGGAAATCCTACTCCGAAGCGATGCAGCTTGCCAATACCGGGTGGCGACGGACGGGCGGGAGACGCGGCGGCGCGCAAGGATGCGCGGTGCGCCTTCGTGCCGCTGTTCCCACCTGGCTTGCAGCTTGGCGGCATAGTCGCCGCAGACCGAGAACCCGTCCGGGCCGCCGCCGGCCGTGTGCTGAGCCGAATGCAGAAAGCTCTCGCCGCGAGTCTCTGGCGCGGCTTACGGCCCAAGCAGCTCGACCACTTCCGGCAGCACGAACTCGGCCCGGCCCGGCAGATACAGATCGGATTCGCAAACGAACTCGGGGACTTGCGGGCCGACGACGACGACGCCCATTCCCGAGGCGCGCGCCGCCCCTACCAAACCATGTTCATCGTGGGAAACCCCGATCGCCAGCAGCGACCGCCCCCGCAAGCCAGCCACGCGGTCATCGCCCTTGCCGATCTCCTTGACACAAACGCTCCCCGCCGCCTGGTGCAGATCGTCAAAATTGGAAGTGAGGACCTGTTGCACGACGCCGCGGCGTTCCAACTCCACGAGGGCAAGGTGGGCGCGGTTCGGTCGGGCCGTAAGGACGGACGCCTGGAACGAGCCGACGAGGCAGGCAAGCTCCGCGGGCCGGTGCAGCACCCAGTCGAAGGCCGAGCCGGGGAATGGCTCCGCGAGTCGAAAACACGTATCCAGGGAGCCGCGACCCGTGAAAGGGCGGATGCCGCTGGCGGTCGAGACGCCCGCGCCGGTGAGTGCGGTACAGGACTCGTCCCGGAGCCGCCGGGCCAGGTCCGCGCTCCGAATGATGCGTGGCGTCCGCGGCGGCGCTGCGGTCAGGCCCCGGGAAGGATCGGTCGGAACGATCCGCCCGGCATGGTGGGGAAACAGGCGGTCGAGGTATTGCGTCCGACAAAGTTCCGTGCTTCCGTACCCCAGGAAGACGTGTACGGCCTCATTCCCCGTCGGCAGGACCGCCGTGTACACGGACAATTCAAACCCGTGCGACCTAAAGACCGTCTCGGGTCCGGCGCCGCCGACCCTTTCCCACCCGGCGCGTTCAATGGACGCAAGCAGCGCGGCCACGACGGAACGGATTTCCTGGCCGCGGCGCACGCAGGAGAGCGTCGCCAGGAAGTCTCGCAAGAGAATGCGGCCAGCGAATGCGAGGTGAAGGCGACCGAGGACCGCAAACACGCGGCTGGAACAGCGGAAGACGTGGGCGAACGACTCGAAGTCCCGCCTGGCGAAGAACGCGGGCTGCTCCGAACTCGCTCGCCGGGTGGACGAAACGGTCCAGGAGCGTTGGTGAGGCAGTTCGAGCATGAAAGCAAACCTGCCGGTCAGGGCCGCGCCCGCCGAAAGCTGGTCCAGCCGTCGCCAGCCTCAGCTTTCCTAAACACGGGGAATCCGGGGTCCGCCACTCGGAGGAAATCGTAAGCGCCTTTGGAAAGGAATCAAGTTAGGCCCGACGCATCCTCGGCAGATACAAATTCTATTGAGATGTTATAAGAAGTATTGCAACACGGCTCCGTCGAACTCCCGACGTCGCCACGGAGAGTCGGCCCGATCCGTCCGATTTCTCTTGGGCGCGGAAAAGGAACAGGCGCCCCGCATGATTCATGCCTGCCCGTCTGCTCGTCTGGCCTCTCCCGATTTTTCTCCGAAATCCCCGTCGCCGCCGTTAGAATAACCCCATGCGGCGGCCGCGCCGCGGGGGAACGGCTCCCCCGCGTCCGGCCGGGCGGATTGCGGTTTTGCCATGCCCCAACGCTGTCCCCGCTGTGTGCAGGTCTGTCCCGACGAGGCGCTCTATTGCTGGTTCGACGGGGCCGTCCTCGACGGTCCGGGTCCGGCCGCGGCGACCGTCTCGGTGGGGGCGGCGCCGTTCCCGTTTCCATTCGTGTTCATCTCCGGCCGGCCCTGCCGCAACTTCGACGAGCTGATCCTGGCCTGCGAAGCGGAGTGGGACGAGGCGTGGGAGCTGCTCCGCGACGGTTCGCTGGAGAGCTTCCTCGACGGCGTCGGCCGACCCGACCTGGCGGCCGTCGCCCGGCGCTGCGCCGCCGAGTCGGACCCCAACGTTGGCCTCGACCGGCTGCTGCGCCAGCTGCCCGGCGACGCCCGGATGCCGCCCCGCCTCGGGGTCCGGCCGCAGGACTTCAACCTCGGCCAGGTGCTGCCCGGCTTGGATCGGCGCTTCGATCTGTGCCTGAAAAACGAGGGGATGGGCCTGCTGACCGGCTGGGTCACCTGCGGCGGCGCCGACTGGCTGGCGGTCGGCGACGAGGCCGCCGTCGCGCGGAAGGTCTTTCAGTGCCATGACGAGGTCCGGCTGACGGTGCGGGTCGTCGGTGATCGACTCCGCGCCGGGCCGCAGCCGGAGGGCCGCCTCTTCATCGGCTCCACGGGCGGCCCCGCCTGCGTCGCAGTTCGCCTCGAAACGCCGGTCATCCCCTTTACGGAGGGCGAACTGGCAGGATCGTATTCGCCGAAGGAACTGGCAGCGAAGGCGAAGGCGGCGCCGCAGCAGGCGGCCCCTTGCTTCGAGAGCGGCGCCGTCGCGGCGTGGTACAAGGCCAACGGCTGGACCTACCCCGTCGAGGGGCCGCCGGCTACCGGCGTAGCGGCGGTGCAACAGTTTTTTGAGGCGCTCGGCCTGTCCGCCCCGCCGCGCGTCGAGATCGACCGGCAGACCTTCAACCTGGCTGGGGCGCCCGGCGCCGCGCTGGAAGCTGTTCTCACCCTGGAAGCGATCGACCCGCGGCCCGTCTTCGCCCACGCTCAGAGCTTCGCCCCGTGGCTGAGCGCCGGTCCCGCCGTCCTCAACGCGCGCGCGGCCCGCGTTCCGCTGCGCGTCGCCGCCGTGCCCGATCAACCGGGGGAGCGTCTGACGGCCGAGGTGCATGTCACGGCCAACGGCGGCCAGCATTTCATCGTCGAGGTCTTTCTCGCCGTGGGGGAGCGGCAAGCGGATCCCATCGGCGATCCGGCTAATCTCAGGGCAGACGCACACGTCGCGCCGGAACTGCTGCAAGTCCCGCTGCCGGACGCGACCGCCGCGCTGGGGACTCCGGGCGCTGACGCGACCCGGCTCGCCGCTCCGGGTCGCTGGATGTGGGCGGTCGCCGGCGGTCTGCTGATGCTGGCGGTCGCCGTGCTCGGCGCGACGATCGCGCTCGTTCTGCCGGGAGAAGGCGTGAGCGGGCCGGCCGCCGATCCGCCGGCGCCGGACCCGCCCACAGCCATCGCCTGGGAGGACGCGCCGCCGGGGCCGCCGTTCGTGGGCCATACGTCGCCCGTCCTGGCCGCCGCCTTCGTCGCCGACGGCCGTCTGCTTACCGCGAGCGGCGGCGTCGAGTTGCGGGACGGCAGGGCGGTCGTCGCCTCGGACAACGCCATCCATCGGTGGGACGGCGGCGGCCGCGAAATCCAACGATTGCATGGGTTCCCGGGCGGCGTCGCCGCGGCCGCCTTCTCGCGCGACGGCCGCTACGCCGCCGTCGCCGCCTTCACCGACCACGTCGTCCACCTGTGGGACCTGCACGAGGCTCGTGAAGTGCATGCGCTGACCGGCCACATGGCGACGATCCGCTGCCTCGCCTTCGCCCCAGACGGAAGCCGCGTCGCGTCGGGCGGGGCCGACGGGACGATCCTCGCCTGGGAAGTGGATACGAGCGAGCTGCTTCCTCCGTTGAAGGGCCACGTCGGCGCGGTGAACTGCGTCGCAATCGCGCCCGACGGCCGTTATGCCCTGTCCGGCGGCGCCGACCACACCGTTCGCCTGTGGGACCTCCAAAGGGGCCGACTCGTGCGCAGCTGCAACGACCACACGGATATCGTCCGGGCGACGGCCTTCTCGCCGGACGGCAAGTATGCCGTCTCGGCCGGCGGCGGCCGCGACTTCGACGTGCGGTTGTGGGACGTGGACTCCGGCGCGGTGGTGCGGCGCTTCACCGGCCACACCAAGGCGGTCGGCGTCGCGGTCTTCTCGCCCGACGGCGGCCGCGTGCTGACGGCCGGCGACGACGGCGCCGTATTTCTGTGGCGCACCGCCGACGGTACGCCCTTGCGCCATTTCGGGGGGCATAAAGATCCTGTACGGTGCGCGGCGTTCTCCGCCGACGGCCGCCGTGCCGTCACCGGCGGCGACGATGCGGTGCTGAAGGCGTGGGACATGCCCGCGCCGACCTTGGAGCTGCTGGAGATGCTGGCCGGCGACGACCCCGGCGCCCGGCTGCGGGCGGCCCGCGATCTGGCGGATTGCGGCCCGGAGGCGGCGCCGGCCGTGCCGCTGCTGCTGCGCGGGTTGCAGGACGGCGACGCCGACTTCCGCCGCGTGGCCCTGCGGACGCTGCCGAAGATCGGGGCGCCGACGCGGGCCGACGTCGGGCTGCTGGAGGAGCGGGTCCGGGACGCGACGTTCCCCGAAGGCCGCGACTACGCTCTCGACGCCCTGGCGGCGCTGGGACCGAACGCCCGGCCGGCGGCGCTGGCGGTGTATCGGGTGCTGCTGGACCGAACCGCCGGCGCCGCCGTGCGCTGCAAGGCGGCGAAGGCGCTCGGCGCGATCGGACCCAACG
Source organism: uncultured Planctomycetaceae bacterium (assembly GCA_963823075.1). Taxonomy (GTDB): domain Bacteria; phylum Planctomycetota; class Planctomycetia; order Gemmatales; family Gemmataceae; genus UBA4732. The sequence continues at coordinate 2,234,105 of CAWGKE010000001.1, read as the reverse complement.
CGGAGGTTCGCGCCTTTGCCGACCTCTACCCGGCGCTGCGCGACCCCGATCCGGCGGTGAGCGCGGCCGCCGCGGACGCTCTCACCCGACTGCGCCCGCCCGCTAAAGAGGATATTTTGGAGCTTCAAATCCGGCTGACGGACGACGACCCCGCGGTGCGGCGCTATGCCGTCGCCGCCCTTACGGCGCTGGGGCCGGACGCGCGCGGCGCCGCCTCGCGCCTGGTGGAGATGTTGGCGCGGGATTCGCGGATCGACCTGCGACTGGCCGCCCTCCGCGCGTTGCGAACCGCTGCCCCGGACGACGCGGCCTGCGTCGCGGCGTTCACGAAGGCTTTGGACGACGCCGACCCGGCCATGCCGCCCGAGGCGCTCAAGGCGCTGATTCGGGCCGGCCCCGGCCGCGGCGCGTTGCCGGGCCTGATCCGCGCTGGGCCATAAAAGCCTATCCCAAAACCACCGTCGATCATGACGATTCTCGTCAAATTGGTGATGTTTCGACGGTTTTGGGATAGGCTCTAAGGACGCCCGAAACAATAACTTGAGCAAGTGTCAGTTGGGCGCAATGGTGTAGTTCCAATCGCCGTGGAAGTCGGCCTTGGTGATCTGAAGGGATGCCATCTCTTCGTCACTCACCTTGGCTCCTGTCTCATAGCAGTTGGTGTCCAGCGCCGCCTGAACTTCGAGTCCCGCTTCGGTGGTGGTATGGGCAATCAGGCTTACGATCACCTCATGGCTCACCAGCGGTCGTCCCCGCCAGTTCTGCGTGATGTGGCAGAACAGCCGGTGTTCGATCTTGTTCCACTTGCTCGTCCCCGGCGGCAGGTGGCTCACGCTCAGCGGCAGCCCGACGGCGTCGGCCAGCCCTTGCAACGCCATCTTCCACAGCCGCGACCGACTGCCGTTGCTCCCCCCGCCGTCCGCCGTGATCAGCAACTTCCGGGCGCGTGGGAACCTCTTGGCGCCCATCCCTGCCCACCAGCGCCGCAGCGTCTCGGCCGCGAACCGCGCCGTGTCGTGGTCGATGCCCACGCTCACCCAACCCTGGTTGTGGGTCAGGTCGTAGACCCCGTAGGGAATCGCCTTGCCCAGAGCCGGATCTTGGAAGTCGTGGACCCGGACCTCTTGCGGCTGGCCTTTGGGCCGCCACTCCCGGCCGCCGTTCTTGAAATCCCCGACCAATTCCTTCTTCTTGGTGTCCACCGACACCACCGGCTGCCCCTGGCACTGGAACAGCCGCACCCGGTCGTTGATGTACTCGAACTGGGCGTTGCGATCCGGGTGCGCCGACCCCTCACGGGTCTTGCGGTTGGACTGGAGGCTGTAGCCCGCCTCGTACAGCAGCTTGGCCACGGTTCGGTCGCTGACCGCGTGCCCCTGCCGGTGCAACTCCTCGGCCAGCTTCGCTGTGCTCTTGCACGTCCAGCGCAAGGGCGATTCGGGGTGCCCCCGCGTCACCGGCTCGACCAAGGCCTCCAGCGCCTCTGCCAGACCGGGGTCGGTCTCGGTCAGCGGTTTGCGCCCGCCGCCCGGTCGCCGCACCCGCGGGCTGGGAGGAACGGGCGTGGTCTGCCGCGACCGCTCGCCGATCTCCGCAATGCCGGCGGCAATGGTATTGCGCGACAGCCCGGTGGCGCTGGCAACCGCCGAGACGCCACCCCAGCCCAGGGCGAGAGCTTCCGTGGCAGCCCACTGGCGACGGAGACGCTCGTCCATGATCGGCTGAAGAGTTCCATACTTGGTCCGCAGTCCTTGGAGGATGGTTGCATCGTGCATCCTCACAGACTACGAACTCAGAAAAACTTGCTCAAGTTGTTCTTTCGGGCGTCCTAAGGACGCGGCGGTCCGCCAGGCGGCGGAGGACGCGCTGAAGGCCGCACGGCTGGACCAAGCGGGCGTCCGCGCCCTCGGCGACGCCCTCAAGACCGCGGGGCCGGCCGTGCGGGAGCGGTTACTGAGCGTACTGGAGGCGGCAGGCCCGGACGCCAGCGAGGCCGTGTCCGGTCTGTGTGCGGTGCTGCGCGACGGGCCGGCGGACCTGCGGTCGCGCGTCGTCGATCTGCTGGTGGCGACGGGGCCGGCGGGGAAGCCGGCCGGCGCCGCGCTCGCCGCCCTGCTCAACGACAAGGATGAGGAGATTCGATTTCGGGCGGCGCTGGCCCTGGTCACAGTCGGGGCGGACGAGGCGAAGGACGCGATCCCCCTGCTGGTGTCCGCGTTGCGGGTGGAGCATCCGGACGATGCGGCGGCGACGGCGATGCGCGAGAAAGCCCGCGAGGCGCTGGCCACGATCGGCGAGCCGGCGGTGAAGCCGCTGACGGCGGCGGCAGCTGGCGATTTCGCGGATCGCCCGGGGACGGCGACCAGCGAGGCCAACGGGTGGGCGCGACTGACCGCCGTTCGGGCGCTGAAGGAGATCGGCCCGGCGGCGCGGTCGCCGGAGACGTTGCGGGTTCTGGACGAGTTGGAGAAGAACGATCCGGCCGTGGATGTGCGCCGGGCCGCGCGCGAGGCGATCGAGGCGATCGGCCGGCCGGATTGAGCGGATCGGGAAAACCGGTGCAGCGCAAGCCGGGGAACCGCGCCGCGACGGGCGATTGCCAGAAGCGCTCCCCGCATTCCCGGCCCGACCGGCGCCTCTGGTACAATACGTGGGGGCGGCGCAAGCGGCGCAATCGGAAGCGCCGGCGCAACCCAACCGGGGCCGGAGGGGCTTCACGGTTCCTTCGCGCGGGCTTCACTTGCAAGGGGTCGCGCGCTATGGCAGAGTGAGGACGCCGCAGAAGGGACCGGAGCAAAGGGGGCCGTCATGGCGGGGGTGCTGGCCGATTGGCAGATTCAGTCGGAGGTCAAGATTGAGCCGTTCGCCGAGAGCGCAGCTCGGCCGGGCGTCATTTCCTACGGCCTGAGCAGCTACGGCTACGACGTGCGCGTCGGCCGGCATTTCAAGGTGTTCACCAACGCCCGCTGCACCGTCGTCGATCCGAAGAACTTCGACCGCGGTTCCTTCGTGGACATCGAGGGCGACTTCTGCCTGATCCCGCCGAACAGCTTCGCGCTGGCGGAGACGGTCGAGTACCTGGAAATTCCCAGAGATGTCCTGAGTATTTGCGTCGGAAAAAGCACTTACGCGCGATGCGGGATCATCGTGAATGTGACTCCTTTGGAGCCGGAATGGCGCGGCAAGGTGACGATCGAGATCTCGAACACCACGCCGCTGCCGGCGAAGATCTACGCCAACGAGGGCATCGCCCAGATCATTTTCCTGCGCGCCGACGCCGTTTGCCGCGTCAGCTACGGCGACAAGCGCGGCAAGTACCAGGACCAGAAGGGCCTCACCCTGCCGTTCGTGGTCGGCCAGACGCCGCCGTCGTAAGGCCAATCCTGCGCCCTTTTCTGTGGACAATCGCCGTCCGATCGGGTACATTCGTCAACTGAACAGAATCACGGCTCCCCCGCACCGTCGCGGATCGGCCTTCCAGCCGGCCGACGCGCGTGGGTGTGAGTTTCTTCCGGCCCGAGACCTCTCATGCAGATCACCCGTCGTTACACCGCCGAGGGGAAGGACCCCTTCGGGGCGTTCGCTTTCGTGCCACGGACCTCGCGCATCGCCAACCCGGACGGCAAGGTCGTCTTCGAGATGAAGGACCTGCTCGCGCCGGAGCCGTGGTCGCAGGTGGCCGTGGACATCCTGGCCCAGAAGTATTTCCGCAAGGCCGGCGTCCCCGCGCGCACCGAGCGCGTGGTGGAGGAGGGCGTCCCGGAGTGGCTGCAGCGGAGCGCGCCGGCGGCCGGCCCCCACCCCAACCCTCCCCCACTCGCGGGGGGAGGGCAGGGAGGGGGGCAGGAGACGGACGCACGGCAGGTGTTCCGGCGGCTGGCCGGTTGCTGGGCTTACTGGGGCTGGAAGGGCGGCTACTTCTCGTCGGAGGCCGACGCCCGCGCCTTCTACGACGAGACGTGTCACATGCTGGCGGCGCAGATGGCGGCGCCGAACTCGCCGCAGTGGTTCAACACCGGCCTGCACTGGGCCTACGGCATCGAGGGGCCGCCGCAGGGCCATTACCGCGTCAACCCGAAGACGGGCGCGGTGGAAAGATCGCAAAGCGCGTATAAATATCCTTCTCCTCATGCTTGTTTCATCCAATCCGTCAAGGACGATCTGGTGAACGAGGGCGGCATCATGGATCTGTGGGTCCGCGAGGCCCGCATCTTCAAATACGGCAGCGGCACCGGATCGAATTTTTCCGCCTTGCGCGGCGACGGCGAGCCGCTGTCGGGCGGCGGCAAGTCGAGCGGCCTGATGAGCTTCCTCAAGATCGGCGACCGGGCGGCCGGCGCCATCAAGTCGGGGGGGACGTGTCTGGCCCCGCACACGCTCGTCTATACGACGCGCGGCCCGGTGGCCGTCAAGGATCTGGCCGAGCGGGGCGAGGATTTCGTCGTCCTGAGCTACGACCCGCCGGCCGGTCGCTACAAGGCGAAGACGGCGCGGGCCTGGCACGCCGGCCGAAAACAGGTCGTCCACATCACCACCGATAAGGGCTGGTTCGATGTAACGTTCGACCACCCGGTTCGGCTGTCGAACGATCAAGTGTGCTGGGCCGGCGATTTGCAGACCGGAATGTCGCTGTTCGCCTGCGCGATCGATCGCCAGCACGGCCATCTGCGCGTCCACCTGCACGACGGCATGAAGGGCAAGAATTTCCTTCACCGCCTGGTCGCCCGCGATGTCATGGGGGTGAATCTGGAAGGGCGGATCGTCCACCACCGCGACGAGAACGTCGATAACAACGACCCATCGAACCTGGAGGTGATGACGCAAGCGGAACATGCCGCCTTGCACGGCCGGGAACTGGCCGCCCAGGGGCGGCACATTTTCCAGCGCGAGGCCTTCCCCCATGCGGGAGCGGCGAATGGCATGAGCCGGCAAGCGCCGTTCTGGAACGACGCCGAGAAGGTCGGGAGCTATCGCCAAAAGCAGTCGGAAGAGATGCAGCGGCGTGGGACGGCGGCGGAAATGCAGAAGGTCGCGGCAGAGCACAACATGTTGAACACGGCGTTTGAGTTGCTCAACGCCGGACACGACATCTCCACGTTCGATCGCTACATCGTGGCGCGGAAGAGGCGCTTCGGCCGGATCGCTTCGATCTCCGGTTTGCGCCGCAAGATCGACTCGCGCTTCGGGAGCTATGAGGCCTTCCTGGGCGAAGTCGCCGCCAACAACCACCGCGTCCTATGGGTGGAACCTGTCGATGTGATGGACGTCTACGACGTGGAAGTGGACTGCCCGACGCCAGACGACAAGTCGTCCGCGTCGGGCCATAACTTCGTCATCTGGCCCGACGCAAAGTTCACCGGGTCGGGCGTCGTCGTCTTCAACACGCGCCGCGCGGCCAAAATGGTGGTACTGGATCTCGATCATCCGGATATCGAGGAGTTCGTCAACTGGAAGGTGGTCGAGGAGGAGAAGGTCGCGTCGATGGTGACCGGGTCGCGGCTGCTCAACCGCCGCCTGAACGCCATCCTCAAGGCCTGCGCCCGCTGGCCGAACGCCGACGAGCGCCTCGACCGCACGCGGAACACCGACCTGCGCAAAGCCGTCGCCGACGCCCGCGCAGTGCAAGTCCCACTCAACTACGTCGAACGGATGCTCCAGCTGGCGGCCCAGGGCTACACGTCGCTGCGCTTCGAGGAGTACAACACCGACTGGACCTCCAAGGCCTACTTCACCGTCTCGGGCCAGAACAGCAACAACTCGGTGCGCATCGACAACGCCTTCATGAAGGCGGTCGAGGACGACGGCCCCTGGCCGCTGTACTGGCGCACGGAGAAGGGGAAGGCGAAGGCGGAGGGCCGGGCGCCGAAGCCGTGCAAGACGCTGCGCGCCCGCGAATTGTGGGACCAGATCACCTACGCAGCCTGGTCGTGCGCCGACCCCGGCTTGCAGTTCGACACCACCATCAACGAGTGGCACACCTGCCCGGCGGACGGGAGGATAAATGCCTCCAATCCGTGTAGCGAATATCTCTTTTTAGACGATACGGCGTGCAATCTCGCCTCTCTTAATCTCTTGAAATTCTACGACGCCGCCTCCGGCCGCTTCGACGCGGACTCGTTCCGCCACGCCACGCGCCTGTGGACGCTGATCCTCGAAATCTCCGTGTACATGGCCCAGTTCCCGAGCGTCTCGGTGGCGCAGAAGTCCTACGACTTCCGCACGCTCGGCCTCGGCTACGCCAACATGGGATCGCTGCTCATGGTGCAGGGACTGCCCTACGATTCGCCGGAGGGCCGCGCCCAGTGCGCCGCGATCTCCTCCCTCATGCACGCGGCCAGCTACGCCGCGTCCGCCGAGATGGCCGCCGAGGTCGGGCCGTTCCCCCGCTTCGCCGCTAACCGCGAGGCCATGCTCCGCGTCGTCCGCAACCACCGCCGCGCCGCCTACGACGCCCCCAAGGAGCAGTACGAGGGCCTCACCGTTCCGCCCGTCGGCATCGACGAGCGCTACTGCCCCGCCTACCTGCTGGAGGCGGCCCGCCACGAGTCCGACCGAATGCTGGAGTTGGGAGAGAAGCATAGTTTTCGTAACGCACAAGTCACCTGCATCGCTCCGACCGGCACCATCGGCCTCGTCATGGACTGCGACACCACCGGCGTCGAGCCGGACTTCGCCCTGGTGAAGTTCAAGAAGCTGGCCGGCGGCGGCTATTTCAAGATCATCAACGCCTCCATCCCGCCCGCCCTCGCCCGCCTCGGCTACACGCCGCGGCAGATCGAAGACGTCGTCCGCTGCTGCCGCGGCGCCGGCGTCTTGCACGGCTGCCCGCACGTCAACCCGGCCAGCCTGCGCGCCAAGGGTTTCCCGGAAGAGGTCCTCCGGTGCATCGAGGCGCAGCTGCCCGGCGTCTTCGAGCTGCCCTTCGCCTTCAACCGCTGGACCGTCGGCGACGACGTCTGCGTCAAGAATCTCGGCTTCACCCAAGAGCAGATCGAGGCGCCCAACTTCGACCTGCTGACCGCCCTCGGCTTCACCCGCGAGCAAGTCGAGGAGGCCAACGCCTACGTCTGCGGCACGATGACCGTCGAAGGGGCGCCGCACCTCAAGCCGGAGCATCTGCCCGTCTTCGACTGCGCCAACCGCTGCGGCAAGCACGGCCGACGTTTCCTCTCCGCGGAGTCGCACATCCGCATGATGGCGGCCGCCCAGCCGTTCGTCTCGGGGGCGATCTCCAAGACCATCAACATGCCCCACAGCGCATCCGTCGAGGACGTGCAGAACGCCTACAAGCTGAGCTGGCAGCTCTGCCTCAAGGCCAACGCGCTGTACCGCGACGGCTCCAAGCTGAGCCAGCCGCTCAACAGCGTGGCCGACGCCCCCGATCTGGAGTCCGACGTCGCACCGGCGGAGGCCGCGCCGGGGCCGAAGGCCGAGGCGGTGCAGGTGGCCGAGAAGATCGTCTACCGCTACATCGCCCACCGCCGACGGCTGCCCGACCGCCGGGCCGGCTACACGCAGAAGTCGCGCATCGGCAACCACAAGATCTACCTCCGCACCGGCGAGTACGACGACGGCGCCCTCGGCGAGATCTTCATCGACATGCACAAGGAGGGCGCCGCCTTCCGCAGCATGACGAATTGCTTTGCCATCGCCATTTCGCTGGGCCTGCAGCACGGCGTGCCGCTGGAGGAGTACGTGGACGCCTTCTCCTTCACGCGCTTCGAGCCGAACGGCGTCGTGGTCGGCAACCCGCACATCAAGATGACGACCTCGATCATCGACTACATCTTCCGGGAGCTGGCCATCACCTACCTCGGCCGGCACGACCTGGCCCAGGTCGATGCGGAGGACCTGCGCGGGGACGCTATCCACCGCGAGGCCGAGGAGCCGGATTTCGAGTCGGAGGAGGTGGTCGAGCAGCGCCTGGTGCCGGCCGAACCGCCGCCGACGCCGAAGGCGTTCGCCACGCCGCGCAGCGAACACCTGCGGCCGCTCGCCGAAAACGGCAACGGCAACGGCCACAAGAACGGCGGCGGCACGGTCGTCGCAACCACGGCGGACCAGAAGATCCGCCAGGCGCGCCAGAAGGGCTACGAGGGCGACCCGTGCGGCGAGTGCGGCCAGCTAACGCTGGTGCGCAGCGGCGCCTGCTGCAAGTGCGACACCTGCGGGGCGACATCGGGGTGCAGCTGATAACGAGTGGCGAGTGGCGAGTGGCGAGTGGCGAGTGGCGAGAAAAGACAGATCCATCTTTTCTTCACTCGCCACTCGCCACTCGTCTTTTCTTCGACAGCCTGTTGCATCCGGCCGATAACATTGGTATAGACGGTGGAAAGGGCCGGGCGTTCGTCCGCCACGATTTCCCTGGCCGATCCGCCGGGGACGGATGCAAGCGATCGAAGCATGTTATACGCCGAGCCGGAAACGACACGGTTTCTTGCCGCGGTGCAGCGGCTCAAGCGTTTGCAACGCAAACGAGAGCGTCAAACCCGCCTGGCCAAGCAGCGCGTCCGGGCCGTGCTCCGGAAGATGCGCGAGTGTTAGGCGGCGTTTCTCATGGTTTTCCTCTCCCACATCTACACGAAATCCGGCGACAAGGGCGAAACCGGCCTCGGCGACGGCAGCCGCGTCGCCAAGGACCATCCGCGCGTCGCGGCCTACGGCGGCGTCGATGAACTCAACGCCGTCCTCGGCCTGCTGACCGCGCACCACTCGGACGCGCCGGAAGCGGACCTGCTGCGAAGCGTTCAGAACGATCTCTTCGACGTGGGCGCCGATCTGTGCGTCCCGCAGCCGGCCGACGAAGCGCCGGGGCGCGGCTGCGCGTCCGGCCGGAACAGGCGGCCCGTCTGGAGACCGCTATTGACCGACTGAACGCGAGCCTGTCGCCGCTGACGAGCTTCGTGCTGCCGGGCGGGCGGCCGGCCGCGGCGTGGTACCATCTGGCCCGCACCGTCTGCCGCCGCGCCGAGCGCGACGTGGTGACGCTGGCCCGGCACGAGCCGATCAACCCCGAGGTCGTCGTTTACCTCAACCGCCTCTCCGACCTCCTCTTCGTGCTGGCCCGCGTCTACAACAATCAGGGTAAGGACGACGTGCTATGGAAGCCCGGGCAGTCGCAACAATCCGGTTAACGCCACGGACCCACCACCATGTTCACCCTCAGCGCGTTCGCCGATGAAATCTCTCCCGATCCGCAAGAACAGATCGACGTGCTGACGCGCTGCGGCGTCCGCTGCATCGAGCTGCGCTCCATCCACAAGACCAACGTCCTCGACCTGACCGACCTCCAGGTGAAGGAGTTCAAGTCGCTGCTCGACCGACACGGCTTCCGCCTCAGCGCCATCGGTTCGCCGATCGGCAAGGTCAAGATCGATTCGCCGTTCGAGCCGCATCTGGCGCGCTTCAAGCGGGCCGTCGAGCTGTGCAAGGTCTTCGACACGCCGAACATCCGCGTCTTCAGCTACTACCCGCCAGGCGACGCCGACGACTGGAACGGCGTCAGCGACAGCTGGGAACACGAGCTGTTCCGCCGCCTGGAGGAACAGGTGCGCCTCGCGTCGCGAGCCGACGTGCGCCTGGTGCATGAGAACGAGCATCGCATCTACGGCGACTCGCCGGATCGGGTGCGTCGTCTGTTCGAGGTGCTGCCGCACGACGCCTTCCGGGCGGTCTACGACGCGGCCAACTACGTTTTCTGCGGCTACGACCCCTGGGAGGGCTGGGAGAAGACGCGCGAGTTCACGGCCCATTTTCACGTCAAGGACTGGATCGCCGGCGCGAAGCACGGCAGCCTGGCCGGCGAGGGTCAGGGCCGCCTTCCAGAAGTGATCGCTGACGCCAACGCCCGCGGCTATGACGGCTTCGCTGTGCTGGAGCCGCACCTGCTCGGCGGCGGCCCGACCGGCGGCGTCACGGGGCCGGAACTGTTCCCGAAGGCCGTGGCCGCGTTCAAGGGCATTCTCGACCGGGCCGGGGCGAAATATCAATAGGCGGCCGAGCGATGCACACCGTCCACGTCCGCGTCAACGACGCCGCCACGGGCAAGCCGACGCCGTGCCGCGTCCGCTTCACGGATGCGGAAGGGCGGTATTACGCGCCGCTGGGGCGGCTGACGGAGTTCGCCACGGGCCGCAATCAGGAAGTCGGCGGCAACGTGCTGATCGGCATGAAGCCGCACGCCTACATCGACGGGACGTGTGAGATCGGGCTGCCCGTCGGCCCCATTCACGTCGAGATCGACAAGGGGCCGGAGTACACGCCGCTGCGGCTGCAAGCGAACGTCGGCCCCGGAAAGCTGGCGCTGCGGTTCACGATCGAGCGCTGGACCGACCGCCGCGCCGACGGCTGGTATTCAGGCGACATCCGCTGTCACTTCCTGACGCCGCACGCCGCACTTCTGGAAGCCCAGGCGGAAGACTTGGCCGTCGTGAACCTCCTGGCCGTCGAGTGCCAGGCACCGGGGCCGTTCGGTCGCACCTACCCCGCCGTGCCGAATCTGCTGGCCTTCAGCGGTCAGCGGTCGGCCGTGGAATCGCCCGGCCACGTGGTCGTCGTGAATACGCAGAATGTCCATCCGGTTTTGGGCAGTCTTGGCCTGCTGAACTGTCATCGGGTCGTGTATCCGCTCCGCTTCGGCGGGCCGGACGGCGTGGACGACTGGACCTTGGCGGACTGGTGCGATCAGTGCCACCGCAAAGGCGGCCTGGTGGTCTGGGTCAACACGGCCCATGTGAGCGAAGGGTTTCTTTTCGGTGAGCCACTGGTGGACCTGATTCTCGGCAAGATCGACGCCTATGAAATCGATTCCTTCGAGGATTCGCCCTTCGACGTAACGCCGGACTGGTGCGCGTTGCTGAATAGCAGCGTTCGCGTCCCGCTCGTCGGCGGCAGCGGCAAGGAAAGCAACGGCATGGCGTTGGGTGCCATGCGGACCTATGCGCGCCTGTCGGCGGGGGCCGACTTCACGTACAAGAACTGGATCGAGGCCGTCCGCGCCGGCCGGACCTTTGTCACCAACGGCCCGCTCCTTTCTTTCGTGGTGGACGGCCAGGAACCCGGCGCCACCTTCTCCGTCTTGCCGGATTCTAAAACGCTTCCTGTTCGCGCCGAGGCCCGAAGCGTCGCCCCCTTCGACCGGCTGGAAATCCTGGCCGACGGGAAGGTCGTCGCCGAGGCGGCGGCCGGCGGTTCGCCGTGTTCCGCCGTCGTGGAAACCGATTTTCCTATCTCGGCGTCATGCTGGTTCGCGGCCCGATGCCGAGGGCAATCGCAACTGCTCCACCGGCCGACCAATCAGTGCGTCTTCGCCCACACGTCTCCGGTTTATGTCCGGGTGGAAGGGCGGCCGGCTCCCGTGGATACGACGGCGATTTACCGCTTCCTCGCCGCCCTGGACGGCATGTCCGAATGGGTCGCCCACGAGGCCCGCTGCGAGAACGACGCCCAGCGCCAGCGCCTCGCCGCCGTCTTCCAGGCCGCGCGCCAGGAATTGCTGCGCCGGCAAACCCGCTGAATCCCGCCCCTTCCGCGCTCGCCTGCGGGTCACAGCTAAACGACCCCGCAAAGCGCTATTCCCCCCTTTCCCGCCTCATTCCTATAATGAACCAATTCTCCCTCTTCGCAAGGAGCCACCCCCATGCAGGACCGGATTGCCTACCAGGGCATCACCTTCGACGACGTGCTCCTCGAACCCGCCTACAGCGATGTCGTACCGCGCGACGTGGACGTCCGAACCCGGCTCAGCCGCAACATCCGCCTCAACCTGCCGGTCGTCTCCTCGCCCATGGACACCGTCACCGAAAGCGACCTGGCCATCGCCCTCGCCCAGGAAGGCGGCATCGGAATCATCCACAAGAACCTGCCCATCGCCGACCAGACCAATGAGGTGGACAAGGTCAAACGCAGCGAGAACGGCATCATCACCGACCCCATCACGCTGCCGCCCGACGAAACCGTCGGCACCGCCCGCCGCATCATGGAGCAGCACAAGATCAGCGGCGTCCCCATCACGGTCAACGGCTTCCTCAAGGGCATCCTCACGCGCCGCGACCTGCGCTTCCTCACCGACATGAACCAGCGGCTCGCCGAGGTCATGACCAAGGACAACCTGGTCACGGCGTCGGAACATACGACGCTTGAAACGGCTGAGCGGATTTTGACGGGAAATAAGGTCGAGAAACTGCTGCTGGTGGACGATAACTATAGACTGAAGGGCTTGATCACGATCAAGGACATCGACAAGCTCGCCAACTTCCCCAACGCCTGCAAGGACCCGCGCGGCCGGCTGCGCGTGGGGGCGGCGGTGGGCGTCCACGACTACGAGCGGGCGGAGTCGCTCATCCGCGCCGGCGTGGACGTGCTGGTGGTCGATTCGGCCCACGGCCATTCGCAGAACGTCGTCGAGACGGTGGCGGCCCTCAAGCGGACGCATGAGATCGAAATCATCGCCGGAAACGTGGCCACCGAGGAAGGGGCGCGGGCGCTAGTCAAGGCGGGGGCCGACGCGGTGAAGGTGGGCATCGGCCCGGGGTGTTTCGCGGCGGGGACGCGCGTCCTGATGGCCGACGCGACGTACAAGAACATCGAAGACGTTCGCCCCGGCGACCGCGTCATCAACAGGCATGGGGAAGCGGTGCGGGTCGTCCGGGCGTGGTGTACCGGGGTACGGGAGGTGATGGCGGTGCGCCACGCCGCCTCCTTCCGCGAGACCTTCGTCACGCCCGACCATCGGTACTACGTCGGCGACCTGAACACCACGAGCCGGGCGACCGTTTCCTCTACGGGATTCGTCCGCCTGCTGGAAAAACCCACGAAGCGGGGGACGTCGAAAGTCGGGTGGAAGGAAGTGGGAGCGCTGGAGTCCGATGTGTTCCTGCTGCCCCGACGAATCGCGTTCGAGCTGCCCGACGGCCTCCAGATCGACCTCCGGGATTTCGCCGTTCGTAAGGAGCGTCAGCTGGCCCGGTATCGGACGGAGATCACGGATTCGTACGAACTTGGCTACGTTTTCGGCACGTTTCTCGGCGACGGCACGGCGTTTCGCGCCGCGTCGCGGAACTCCGAAGTGGGCCGCGTGTCGTGGGCCTTCGGGCCCAACGAGGGGGGAATCGCCGCGAAGCTCGTGGGCTGCCTCAAGGCGGTCACGGGGGTGGATGTCGAGCCGACGCCGACGGCGAAGGCGATACACATCCATTTCTACTCTCTGCAATGGGCGCGGATCTTGTGGGCGTTCGGCAAACGGGACGAAAAGCACTTGCCGGGGCAATACCTTTGTGGTAACCCGCTCTACCTGCGCGGCCTGTTCGACGGACTCTTGGACAGTGACGGCCACACCGCCGACGACGGGCGGTTAAGCTTCTGCAACTCGTCGCCGCGCCTGGTGGAGTTGTTTAACGTGCTGACCTTCCTGCTGGAAGGGAGCTTCCCGAACACAACGACCGAGCAGCCGACGGCCGGCGGACTGAGGGACGTGGACGTGACCCATTGCCGGCCAACCCATCGGTCGCGGTTGAACATCAGCCACCGCAGGCGCCACACGCGAGAGCATCAAGTCGTCAAGCGGTTGGGGACGCGGCGGTCGAGGCTGGCGGTCCCTGTTTACGACATTGAGGTGGACTGCCCGACGCACAGCTTCATCGCGGACAACGCGATCGTACATAACTCGATCTGTACCACGCGCGTCATCTCCGGGGTGGGCGTGCCGCAGATCACCGCCATCTACCAGGCGGCCCGGGGCGTCGGCGACGCCGACGTGCCGGTCATCGCCGACGGCGGCATCCGCTATTCCGGCGACGTGAGCAAGGCGCTGGCGGCGGGGCGCACAGCGTCATGCTGGGCAGCCTGCTGGCGGGGCTGGCGGAAAGCCCCGGCCAGACGATCATCTACAAGGGACGCAGCTTCAAGACGTACCGCGGCATGGGGTCGATCGGCGCCATGATGGCCGGCTCGAAGGACCGCTACCGCCAGGACGGCGGCGGCCGCGACAAGCTGGTGCCCGAGGGCGTCGAGGGCCGGGTGCCCTACAAGGGCCCCTGGCCCCGTTCGTGTTCCAGCTGGTGGGCGGACTGCGGGCCGGCATGGGCTACTGCGGCGCCCGGAACATCGAGGAACTGCGCACCCGCGCCCGCTTCATCCTGGTGAGTGCGGCGGCGGTGCAGGAGAGCCATCCGCATGACATCGCCATTACGCAGGAAGCGCCCAACTACAGCTCCCGAGCGGAATCCTACGCCGGCTCGGACGGCGGCTAGGGGTGGGGCAATCCCACCCCTGCTGGCCGGACTCGGCCTGCTGCTCTTCACCGGCTTCGCCCCGGCCCAGACGCCCGATCCGTCCCCGCCCCCTCCGCCGGTCCAGAAACACAAAGTCAAACCGCGCGACCAGTTCGCCGACGAGCGCGGGCCGGTCGTGCCGGCCCAGGCCATGACGCCGGGCGGCCCCGCCGGCGTCTCGAACGGCGACTACCAGTACCTCGTCGCCACGCCCAGCGCGGAGGTCCTCTTCCGGCTGGATTCGGAGGCCGAGTTCGAGGTCCGCCTCGAACAGGAGTGGCGCGACAACGGCCACAAGGACCGTCTCCCTTTCCCCGACGAGCCGATCATCTCCCGCGACAAGTACCTCGGCCGCGCCTGGCCGCAATACACGGAGATCGCGGAGCCGAATTTCGTCTGCTACAAGCGCCTGATGTTCGAGCAGCTCAACTACCAGCGCCAGGGTTGGGACCTCGGCGTCCTCGACATGCCGCTCTCCACCGGGGCGTTCTTCGCGGACGTGGTTCTGCTGCCGTACCACGCCTTCACCGATCCGTTCCGCACCTTTGAATGCGGCGCCGGCTACTGCCTGCCCGGCGACCCCACCCCGCTGCTGATCTACCCGCCGGAGTGGAGCGCCAGCGGCACGGTCGCCGAGGCCGGCGCCGTGCTGGGCGTGTTCGCCGTCTTCCCGTAACCGCGGATCGACTTTGGATCCGCCCGGGGCGCCGGCAAGGAATGCTTTTCCCTTGCCGGCGCCCCGGGCGGGTCGCGTTTCGGCCCTCGCGGTCTATGATGAAAGGAGACCCGAGGACCGACGACATGGCGCACACGCACACCCACGCATCGACCGGCGCCCGCCTGGGCCTGTCCATCGCCCTGACGCTGACTTTCGTGGTCGGCGAAGGGATCGCCGGCTATTTCGCCAACAGCCTGGCCCTGCTGTCCGACGCCGGTCACAACTTCGCCGACGCCCTGGCCCTGATCTTCTCCTGGTACGCCGTGTGGATGGCCCGCCGCCCCGCCGACGCCCGCCGCACCTTCGGCTATCACCGCGTCGGCGTGCTGGCCGCCCTGGTCAACGCCGTGTCGCTGGTGGTGCTGGCGCTGCTCATTTTCTGGGAAGCGGCCCAGCGGCTGGGGTCGCCGCAGCCGGTCCAGGCGGGCCTCATGATCGGCGTCGCCCTCGTCGCGGTCGCGGTCAACGGCGTCATCAGCCTGTGGTTGCACAAGGAAGCGAAACACGACCTCAACGTCCGCAGCGCCTACCTGCACATGCTCGGCGATGCGGCGTCGGCGCTGGGCGTGGTCGCGGCCGGCGTCGTGACGGCCCTGACCGGCGCCGCGATCGCCGACCCGATCGTCTCGTTCCTGATCGGAGCGCTGATCCTGGCGAGTTCGTGGGGCGTTCTGCGGGAGGCCGTGGACGTGCTGCTGGAGGCGGCCCCGCGCGGCTTGAACGTGGACGAGGTGGCCCGTGCGCTGAAGGAGCTGCCCGGCGTTCACAACGTCCACGACCTGCACGTCTGGACGGTGGCGTCCGGCGTGGCGGCGTGCAGTTGTCATCTGGTCGTACCGGAACAGACCGTTCGGAGCGGCCAGCAGGTTTGTCGGGCCGCCGCCGACCTGATGCGCCAGCGCTTCGGCGTCACGCACAGCACGATCCAGGTGGAAGTCGAGGGATGCGATCCGAACGATCTCTATTGTGCGATTCAGACGGCCGCGCACGATCACGATCACGACGGGCATGACCACGAGGGGCAGCCGAAGAACGCGGATTCGCAACGGTAGCGGCCGGTTTCGGTTCCAGCCGCCGCCGTCAGGGCAGCTGCAGGTACGGCCGCAGGAAGATGAAGCCGGTCAGGGCGAGGCCGGACGCCAGGACCAGGAGGAACAGCAGCACCGCGAACCAGGAGCCGCCGGCGGCCGGTTCCTCGGGCCGCATCGGCGCGGAACGGGCGTCGGGCGCCAGGGGGGCGGCGCGCGGCGCCGGCGGCGGCAGGGGACGCGGCGGCGCGGGACGGGCGGGGGGCGGACCCTGAAGGGGGATCGTCTGCGGCGGCTCGGGACGGGCCGGCGGACGGGGGCGCGGGGCGTTGGCCGGAGCGGGGGCAGCCGTGTGGGCGAGGTCCCCCTCCTTGGAATCGAAGAAGGTTTCGCCCTCGTCCGCCTTCGGCAGCGCCGCGGTGCGCGAGCCATCGATGTCCATCACCGGGGCCGTCATTGGGATGCCCGCCGGCGGATGCTTCTCCCCGCCCTGCAACGTCCGCAGCAGGTCCTCGGCCACGTCGGCCGGGTAATTCACGCGCAGGTCCTTGACGTAAGTAAGCACATCCGGCGCCTTGATCGCCTCGGCGAACGAGGCGTACGGCTTGACCATGTGGTGCGGGTTGACCTTGAGCAGGCGGATGCGGGACCGCTCCGCCTCGTCGGGCCGGCCCGCCGTCAGGGCGGCGTCGGCGGCCAGCATGAGGAAGCGGTCGCGCATCTGCGGCTGGCGCTGCTGCTCGTACCAGTCGGCGAGCTTTTGGTAGACGCGGAGGAGGTTTTCGTGGGGTTCCATGCGCAGCGCCCTCGCCGGGACAGGGGCCGTCCCGATCCAGCGGGACCGGCGGCGGCGTAAGGGCTAGAATAGCAGGGACCGCCGTTCGGAAGTAGGGGGGACGGCGGCGTTCCGACGAGCGGCCGGCGTGAGCCGGCTGATGGGAGGCAGATCAGCCGGCTGATTCCAACCAGATCAGCCGGCTCACGCCGACCGCTCGCCGCGCCTGGAGGCGCACGACATGGCCGCCGACAAATCCGGCCCGCTGGCGGGGCTGCGCGTGCTGGACGCCTCGCGCGTGTTGGCCGGGCCGTTCTGCGGCCAGCTGTTCGGCGACCTCGGCGCCGAGGTGCTGAAAGTGGAGCGGCCGGGCGCCGGCGACGAGACGCGCGAATGGGGCCCGCCGTTCGTCCCGTTCGCCTCGGAAAACGGCGGCGCCGAACTCAGCGCCTATTATCTCTCCTGTAATCGCAACAAGCGCGGAATCACGCTCGACCTGTCGCACCCTGAAGGCGCGCGCCTCTTCCGCGAGCTGGCCCGCCGCAGCGACGTGGTGCTGGAGAATTTCCGCGCCGCCAGCGCCGCCAAACTGGGATTGAGTCCGGCGGAGCTGCTCGCGGTGAATCCGCGTCTCATTATCTGTTCCATCTCCGGTTTCGGTCGGACGGGTCCGTGGGCCGACCTGCCGGGCTACGATTTCGCCGTGCAGGCGCTGAGCGGGCTGATGAGCATCACGGGGCCGGCGGACGGCGAACCGTACAAGGTCGGCGTGGCCGCGACGGACGTGCTGACCGGCCTCTACGCCGCGTCGGCGGTGCTGGCCTGTCTGTACGCCCGGCAGCAGACCGGCCACGGCTACGCCATCGACCTGGCCCTGCTGGACTGCGCGGTGGCGGCTCAGGTGAACGTGGCCCAGGCCTACCTCAGCAGCGGCCAAACGCCAGCCCGGCAGGGCAACGCCCACCTGCAAATCGTGCCGTATCAGCTGTTCGCCACGGCCGATTCGTGGCTGGTGCTGGCCGTGGGCAACGACGGCCAGTGGCGCCGCTTCTGTCGGGCCGCCGGCCGCGAGGAGTGGGCCGACGACGCCCGCTTCGCCGAGAACCCGGCGCGCGTGGGCAATCGATCCGTCCTCGTGCCCATGATTGAAGCCATGATGCGGACGAAGAAGACCGCCGAATGGCAAGAAGCACTGACGGCCGCCGAAGTGCCGCACGCGCCGGTATGGACGTATGCGGACGTGTTTGGCTGTCCGCAGGCGGCGGCGCGGGGCCTCTGCGTGGAGGTGCGCGATCCGTCGGGCCGGCCGGTGGACCTGATCGGGCCGCCGTTTCACATCGCCGGCGCGGCCCTGCCGGCGCCGACGGCCCCGCCGACGCTCGGCCAGCACACCGCGGAGGTGCTGACGGAGCTGCTGGGCCTGGACGGCGCCCAGCTGGAAGAACTCCGCCGACAGCGGGTGATTTAGACGAGCGGCGCGGCGTCAGCTCCCGGCGATCCACGGCGCATCCACCGGCCGCCAATCGACCAGCTCGTCCGGCCGGAACCACAGCGCGATTTCCATCCTGGCGTTGTCGGCGCTGTCGCTGCCGTGGATCAGGTTGTTCTGCACGCTTATCCCAAAGTCGCCGCGGATCGTGCCGGGCGCCGCCTTGGCCCCGTCGGTGACGCCAATGAGGGCACGGGCCACGGCCACCGCCTCGCGGCCCTCCAACACCAGCGCGACCGTCGGCCCCGCCGTCAAAAACTGCAAGAGCGAGTCGTAAAAGGGCTTGCCCTTGTGGACGGCGTAGTGCTGCTCCGCCAGCGCCCGGCTCGCCTGCACCAGCTTGAGGCCCGCCAGCCGCAGCCCCTTCCGTTCAAAGCGCTCCAGCACCGCGCCCGCCAGTCGGCGCTGCACGCAGTCGGGTTTGAGCAGGATCAGGGTTCGTTCCATAAGTCCTCGCGATTCCGGGGCGTATTCGTCGCTCGTCGGCCGGCACGCGCCGGGCGGCGTGCGTCATTGTAGGAAGCGCCCCGGCCGCGCGGCGACGGCCCACGTTTCACCCGTTCTTCATCCGCCATTCATTCGATCCCCCACCGGGGGACGGTACAACGCCCCTGCCCCGCGGTTCTCTCCCCACGCGGCCGCACGCCGCGGCCCGGAGTCATCCCTTGTTTTCCCCAAGGAGTTTCCCCATGAAGCGCAAGGGGTTCACCCTCATCGAGCTTTTGGTGGTGATCGCCATCATCGCTATCCTCATCGGCCTGCTCCTGCCCGCCGTGCAGAAGGTGCGCGCCGCCGCCGCACGCATCGCCTGCTCCAACAACCTCAAGCAGTTGGGCCTCGCCGCCCAGAACTACCACGGCGACCACAACGCCTTCCCGCCCGGCGTCAACCTGCCCTACACCGTGACGGTCGGCGGCAATCAGCGGATGCCGGCCCCGTCGTCCCCGGCGCCAACGAGGGCTTGTTCGAGTTCCTGCTGCCCTACGTCGAGCAGGGCAACGTCTACAACCAGATCAACTTCAGCCAGAACCAGTACGCCAACACGGTCGGCCCCAACTCGCCGGGCGCCACGATCGTCAAGACGTACCTCTGCCCGGCCGACGTCGGACCCCAGCAGATCACCTACAACCAGAAGTATTACTTCGGCGCCAACAGCTACGGCGGGAACCCCGGCGTCTACGGCTTCTACACGACTGCGATGGACCAGACGGGAGTCTTCTACATCAACAGCTCCGTGAACATCCTCAGCATCACCGACGGCACGAGCAGCACGTTCCTGTTCGAGGAGCGCCTGCGCGTCGATCCGGCCTACGACGTGGTGCGCGGCGGCGGGACCTCCGGCTCGTTCGCGCAGAAGAGCGGCTGGGCGTGGGCCAACTCGCTGCCGGGCTACGACTACTTGATCGGCGCCGCCGAGCCGATCAACTGGCAGATGCCGGCCGGCGTGGGCGACCCCAACTTCATCTACTCCGACGCCCGCTTCTCGACCCCCGGCTCGGGCCACCTCACCGGGGCCAACTTCGCCTTCGCCGACGGCTCGGTGAAGTTCCTCAGCCAGAGCACCTCGCTCACCGTCCTGCAACAGCTGTCCACGCGGAACGGCGGCGAGGTCATCGACGCCACCCAGTACTGACGCGACCCGGCGAGCCGGGGCGTCAGCCCCCGGAGACAGGGTTCGTTGATAAACCGCGCCTCCGGGGGCCGACGCCCCCCCGGGCTCGCCTTTACACCTATGAACCATCGGGATAACCCTATGAACGGGTAAGTGCCACAACGTCCCGAACACCTGATTGCTCGCACGGTGACAGGTGCCAGTACGTCCCGAACAGCCTCGTTCAGTCCTGGAACCCGCGGTTGGGCAGCCGGTAGTCCACCTCCAGGACCTGCGGCTGAGTCTTCGGTTCCTTCCGTCGCAGGGTGAAGAACCGGATCTTGTCCGCCTCCAGGTCCACCTCGCAGCGGACCAGCCGGTTGGGCCACACCGCACTCACCACCCAGGTCCGTCCCAGCAGGGTCACCTCGCCCGCACCGTTGGTCCGTCGCAGGTAGACCAGCCGCCCCCGAGGCCGGGTCTTCAGGTTCAGACGCCAGTCCGCCGGGAAGGGGCGGCGGGCGGGGGCCGCCTCGATCCGGGCCGCCCGCTGCCGACGCAGGGCCTGCACATGCCTCTGCGAACGGTCTTGCAAGTAGCTCCAGGTCGGGGTGCTGGAACCGTGCCCAGACCCGTGCCTGCCACCAGCCGTTGTAACTCTCGATCATCGCCTGGAAGCCGACTTCCCGCGGCGGCACGAACACCGGCGCCACCCCCAGGCTCAGGCACAGGCGGATGACCCGACCCAGGGCGTCGGGGTAGCGGTGCGTCCCCTGGAAGATCATGTCGTTGTCGAACTGGGCATACCCAGGGAGTCCGACCTCCCGCCAGTGTTCCGTCAACGATTCGACGGTCAGGACCGCGGTAACGGGGGCGGTCGTCGGCCAGGAGACGACCAGGCCGCCGTGCAAGGACACCCCGTTAAGCACCTCGACCTCGGGGCCCTCCTTGATGACCAGGCCCTCGACGATGTCGAAGCTATCCAGCTCGGCCCGGGCCGCGGCGACCTCGGGCAGATACCACCCCCGGGGCGGGGCCGGTCGGCGAGTCCTGACCCGTCCGTCGAGGGCGCCCCGGCGAGCCAGAATCCGGTTGATCGTCCGCAGCGACGGCGCCGCCGTGTCTCCCCGGTCGAGCAGGGCCTGCTGGATGGCCTGGGCGCCGACTGCCCCCAGGTCTCCGTGGGCCAGTTCCTTGCGGACGGTCAGGATCAGGTCCTCCGTGGAGGAGTCGATCCGCTGGGTCCTGTGCGGGACCGAGGACCGATCGGACCAGTCCACCCGATCGAGCCGCTGCCCACGGGCTCGCTCGACCCACAGAGTCACGGTAGCGACTCCGACTCCAAAGCGGCGGGCCACGGCTCGCAGAGACTGGCCACGGCGGACGGCGGCTACCATGGCCCGACGACGATCGGCTTGACGCTTTGCTTGCTCATCAGAAGACCTCCCAAGGGATCAGCTTTGGGGATATTGTAGCCCACGGTGTTCGGGACGTACTGGCACAAAACTGTTCGGGACGTACTGGCACCTACCCTATGAACCGAATGCGTTGGACGACGCTGCGTCTGCTGGTCCTCGCCGTCGTGCCGACGGCCGCGACCGGCTGCGGCCATCGGACGGCGGAGTTCAATCCGAAGGTGGAGGGGACCCTCACGGTGGACGGCGCTCCGCTGGCCCAGGCCATGGTCCAGTTCGTGCCTGAGCCGCAGGCGGACGTGGACGCGCCGCCGTCCACGGCGATGACGGATGCGAACGGACATTTCCGGCTGACCCACGACAGGAACCAGCCCGGCGCCGCCATCGGCAAGCACCACGTCGTCATCCTCCAGGGTCGCGGCGGCGCGAACCCCGACGATCCGCAGGCCCCGCTGGCGCCGCCGCCGCCGGGGCCGAAGCTGCCCCAGGTCTACACCCTCGTCGGCAAGACGCCGCTGGAAATCGAAGTGACCGCGGACAATCACACTTATGACGTGACGGCGACCGCGCAGCAATCCGCCGCGGGCGGGAACCCGTTTGGTAAGGATTAGAGGCGCCGGCTCAGCGGGCGTAGGCGGCGATCTTGTCAAGGAACGCCGCGTTGGACGGGGTGTTTCCCAGTTGCTTGACCAGCAGCTCCATCGCCTCGATCGGCTTCATCTGCACGAGCGTGCGCCGCAGCAGCGTCACGCGCTGGAGCGTCTCGGGCGGCAGGAGCCGTTCTTCCTTGCGCGTGCCGGACTGGCTTATGTCGATGGCCGGGTAGATGCGGCGGTCGGCCAGGCGGCGGTCGAGCACCAGCTCCATGTTGCCGGTGCCCTTGAACTCCTGGAAGATCAGCTCGTCCATGCGGCTGCCGGTGTCGATCAAGGCGGTGCCCATGACGGTCAGGGAGCCGCCTTCCTCGAAGGCGCGGGCCGCCCCGAAGAGCCGTTTGGGGATCTCCATTGCCCGCACATCGACGCCGCCGCTCATGGTGCGGCCGCTGTTGCCGACGTTCTTGTTGTAGGCCCGCGCCAGCCGCGTCAGGCTGTCCAGCAGCACGAGGGCTTGCTTGCCTTGCTCCGCCAGCCGCTTGCCGCGCTCCACCACCAGCTGGGCGAGGCGGACGTGGCTGAGGCTGTCCTGGTCGGCGCTGCTGGCGACGACCTCGCCGCGGATGGAGCGCTTCATCTCCGTCACCTCCTCGGGCCGCTCGTCGATGAGCAGCATGATGAGGTGCATCTCGGGGTGGTTCTGGACCACGGCCTGGGCGATGTGCTGCAACAGGATGGTCTTGCCGGTGCGCGGCGGCGCCACGATGAGGCCGCGTTGGCCCTTGCCGATCGGCGTGAGCAGGTCCATGACGCGCGTGGTGAGCGGTTCCTTGCCCGTCTCCAGACGGATCTGTTCGCGCGGGTCGATCGGGGTGAGATCGTCGAACTTGCGCGGTCGGTACTGCTCCGGCGGGAGCCCCTCGACGGCCTCGACGTGCGCCAGACGCGGCCCCGTGCCCTTGCGGGCGGCGTCCACGGGGCCGGCCAGCAGCAACCCTTCGCGCAGGCCGAGTTTCTGAATGAACGGAGCGGGCACGTAGGCGTCGGCGGGCTGGGCGGTGTAGTTGCGGGCGGCGTTGCGTAAAAATCCGTAGCCCTTGGGGTGCAATTCAAGCACGCCTTTGGCCGATTGATCGTCGTCGCGAACCATAGGGTCCTCAGAAGATTCACCGCCAAGACGCCAAGATCGCAAAGAAAACAAAAAAGAGAGGACGTAAGGCGGCAGTCGCGGCCTTTCCTTCGTTCTTTCTTGGCGTCCTTTGCGTCTTGGCGGTGAGAATGCTTTCACACTTTGCGATGCGTGGTGACGGCCTCCCGCGTGCCGTCGGGCAGCGGTTCCAGGCGGTAGTCGCTGAAAAGGTTGGGCGCCTCGGCCTGCATGATCTCCAGCACCTTGACCGCTAGTTTGCGGATCTCGACTTCCGCGTGGCGGCTGGCCCGCATCTCGATGAAGTGCCGCAGCGCCCGGGCGTTGGCCGAGACGAAGATCTTCGTCTCGGTGGCGTTGGGCAGCACGCTGCGGGCGGCCTGGCGGGCCAGCTTCCGCCGCTGCGTCTTGTCCGGCTCGTCCTTGAACTTTTCGGCCAGCTTCTCCACCAGCTGGACGTAGGAGCGATGGGCGTGGGACACGGCCTCCAGCCAGAGGGCGTGCAGTTCGGGGTCGTCGCCGATCGCGTCCGGCTCGACGTACTCCGCCGCCGACTCGTCCACGTACCGTTGACTTAATTGAGAGTACGCCCATCCCGCGCGGTGTCGAACAAGCTCATGGGTCAAAGTCCGCGACACGCCCGTGAAGATGAAGCTCCAGACGGCGTGCTCCAGGACCGACCCGTGGCCGACTTCCAGAATGTGGTCGAGGTACGCCTTGTTGCCGCCGGGCGCGGGCGGGAAAAACTCATGTAACAAACCCGACCCGCCGCCTCCACCAAATGCTCGCCGGCCACTTGCGTGTCGGTCTGCCAGCGGACGCCGTGATCGGCAAGGAAGCGATCCAGCTCGGCGGGGTCCACCACCTGCCGGCCGACGAGATACACCGCCGGCTCGCGGAGGATGCGAACGTCCTTGGTTGGATCGAAGGCGTCCATGGACCTCGTTCGCGATGCTACCACGCGTGGGACTCCTTTCCCAACGATTTCAGGGGGGAAGCGGCGGACGAGGCCGGGATGCCGTTCCGTTGGCGTGGAGGATGAGTGAGCGCTCTCATCATAATGCGTCGGCCGACAATGTCAACCGCGAGCGCCGCCTTGTGGATGATAGCTCACGGCGGGGGAGAAATACAGCCCCAGCTTTCCCGGGGTGCCCCTTTGGATTTTGGAGGTCAGTTGTTCCAGTAGGCGTTCCACTCGGGGCCGTGGGCCAGTGCGCAGAACTCCACCAAGGGCCCCACGTGTTCCACCTTCCAGCGCGCTCCCGTCTGTTTCAGCCGCCGGTTCACCAACTGCTTGATGGAGCCCTCGATCAGCCCGCTGCCGATCGACTGGCCCCGTCGCAACCGCAAGGCGTAGTTGAGGCGGCCCTGATGCCCCGCGAAGTAGTTCAAGGCTTCGCCCAACGCCGCCCCGTCCCCGCCAGCCGGCAGCCGTCCGCCCAACTCGCCCACCCACTCCGCCACCCCCCCGTAGCCGTCCTCCAGCAAGCGGGTTCGCCCCCGCTCCGCCTCCAAACGCGCCTGGGACGTCCCCTCCCCGAACACCCGACGCGCCGCCTCCGCCACGTGCTCGGCCCCGTGGTGAATGTCCAGGTTCTCCGACGCCCCGGCGAACCGACGCGCCGACAGGTTCCAGATCCACTCCGCCCCGTCCCCCGACACGTTCAACTGCGTCGGGTCCGTCAGATCCAACCGACATGCCTCCGCCGCGCAACGCTCGCCGAACGCCGACGCCTCCTCGACCGCCGCGATCACCGAGCGAACCGACGGGGCCGGCAGGTCCCGCTTGTCCCAGGCCGACGCCTCGGCCGGCTCGCCCCGCTCCCGGCAGGCGAAGACGGCCACCTTCACGTCGCGCCAGCCCTCCTGCGTGTTGACCTTGCCGGCGTCGATGTGCAACTCCCGGTCGCCCGGGGCGGCCGCGAACGCCTCCGCCGTCGCCCGTTCCTCGCGCCGGGCCGTCGCCCGCGCCGCCTCCTGGTGGCAGAGGCGGCGGATCGTCTCGTCGTCCAACTCCCAACGGGCCAACTCCGTCAGCAACGTCTCGGCCTGGGCGAACGACTGCTGCACCCCGGCCAGGCAGGCCATGCGGCGGGCGGCGGCGGTCAGGTAGCCGTCCAGGCCCAATACGCGGTCGGCCCCGAAATCGCCTTGACCGCAGACCGGGCAGGTGAAATACCGGCGATCCACGTCGATCGGCCCGACGGCGGTCAGGGCGCGACGCTCGTGCCGCCCCTTGGAGAGGCCGGCGTGGCCGCACGCGCAGTCCCCGGCGCGGGCGGCCCCCCTTTTTGTTCGGCCGCCTCGATGCGTCTCTGCACGGCGGCGGCGAGGCCGGCACGCAGCAGCGCCGGCCCGTCGCGGAGCGCGACCTGCTCGCAGGCGGCCAGCACCGTGCCGTCGGGGGCGGTCTGAGCGACCTGCCGCATCTGGGTGAAAAAGGCGATGGCCTGTTCCAGGCCGAGCCGCTCGCGTTCATCGCGATATTCGATTGTCAGCACCGGCATCGGAATCCCTCCCAAAGAACCCAATTCCCTCAGCACGGCGTTCTAACAATCCGCCACTCCAAAATCGAGAGGGACACCCCTTTCCCGGCGGACGCGCCTCCATTCAATTGCGCCGGATTCCGCGAGACTTCCGACCGGCTTCGGGGTTACAATAGTGGAAAGTTCCCTGACGGCGCCTTCACGCCTTCGGTGATCGGGAGGCCCTCCATGCGACTGACGCGATTCCGCCTGTTCCTTCTGTTCGGCGGCTCGATGCTGCTGCTGGGGCCGGCCATCGGCCTCGGCCAGCCAGGCGGCTTCGGCCCGCCGGGCGGATTTCAGGGACCGCCCGGTGGTCCGGGCGGATCGGGCGGCCCCGGCGGCGGACGCCGGGGCGGCGGGTTCCGGATGGACCCGAGCCAGATGTTCGGCATGCTGTCCGGCGGCGCGGACTTCTTGACCGAAGCCCAGTACCTGGCCAACCCGTTCGTCGCCCGCGACCCTAGCGCCAAGGACCGGATCGAGTCGTTCATGCAGCGCAACGGCATCACCAACGGGGGGCTGACGCGCGACCAGTTCGCTCAGTTCTTCCAGGAGCGCATGGCCCAGCGCCAGGCCGAGCGCGCGGCCGCCAACCCCAACGGCCAGAACCCCGCCGACCCCAACGCCCCGGCGGCCGCCGACCCCAACGCCGCCACAGCGGACGACAGCGAACCGCCGCCGCCCGAAGACAAGCGCTCGGTCGTCTACCGCGTGGGCAACCTGCCGCAGGGCCTTCCGGTCTGGTTTGCAACCTATGACACCGACCGGGACGGCCAGGTCGGCCTCTACGAGTGGAAGGCGCAAGGCGGATCGGTGAGCGACTTCCAGAAAATCGATCTCAACGGCGACGGCTTCATCACCGTGGACGAGGCCTTGCGCTATCAGAAGACGCAGGGCGGCACGGCCGTCGCCTCCGCGGGGCCGTCGTTCCCCGGCGCCCCCTCCTTCAGCGGTCAGCCCTCCTTCAGCGGTCAGCCCTCCTTCAGCGGTCAACCCTCGTTCGGCGGGCCGCCGGGCGGTTTCGGCGGCGGCAGGGGCAACCGCGGCAACCGCGGCAACCGCGGCAACCGCGGCTTCGGAAACTACGGCAACCCCGGAGGCTGACACCAGGCCCCCTACGGGAAGACGCCTCCTCCCGCGGCGCGAGCAAGGGTTTCGATCCAACCCCTTGCTCGCGCCGCGGGGCATTCGCTTCTCCAGCTTCTCCATCCTCGTATCGCGGCCCGACTCACTTCGTCTTACCTTCCTGACCGGAAAATGCCGATGCACTACGGGAGGGTTCCGCGGTTTGCGCCGCGTGGGGCGGCGGCGCGGGTTCCTCCCGACGAGCCAAGATGGAGGGTGAAGGCATGAAGCCAATCGGAACCGCGGTCGCCGTCGCGGTGCTGCTGGGGTGGACGGCGGCCGGCATGGGCGCGGAACCCGTTTCGGCGCCGGCGCCGCTTCCGCCGGAAAGGGCGTTTCCGGCCGGCGTCGCCAGCCCCGCTTGCGGCTGCGCTCCCTGCACCAGCTGCGCCATGTGCGGCGGCCGGCTGCGGGCCTGGCTCTCCTACCGTTCGCTGCACCGCGTTCAATGCGGGGAATGCCGCAGCTGCTGCACGGGCCGCTGGGTCCCGTTGTATCTGTATTTCCTGGGGCAGTGCAAGGAACACCCGTGCAGCGCGTGCGGCGGGGGTTGTTCGAGCTGCGGTTCCTTCGGCCGACCGCTGTTCGGCGGGGCGACGGGCTGGGGAATGTTCGGCGATTGAAACCGGCGAGCCGGGTCGCGCAAGCGCCGGGAGAGAAAACAAAGGAGGCCAGGGAGCCCAAAGCCGTCGCCCAGTCAGCTTTGAACCACACCTGGCCTCCACGGAAAGTTGTAAACTACTGCCCATGCGTTTCCTATCCGTATAAATACGGATTTCTCAGCTGGGGCGGAACCTGTCGGCGCCCTCCGCCGGCTCGGCCGCGCCGGGCAGCAACCCGCGGCGGGCGGCGTAGCGGATCAGCTCCTTGTGATTGCGGAGGCCCAGCTTGCGCATCAGGTTGGCGCGGTGGCTTTCCACGGTTCGCGGGCTGATGAAGAGGCGCTCCGCGACCGCGCCCCCGCTGTGGCCCTCGGCGGTCAGCTGGAACACCTCCCGCTCGCGGTTCGTCAGCGTGCCGAAGGGGTCGGCCGAGGCGCCCTGCGCCGTCCGAACGTAGGCCCGCAAAGCGGCTTCCGAGATGCACGGACAGAGGAACCGGCGCCCGGCCGCCGCCTCGCGGACGGCGCGGAACAGATCGTCGGATCCGCAATCCTTGAGTACGTAGCCGGCTGCCCCCACCCGCAAGGCCTCCACGACGTAGGCCTCATCTTTGTGCATGGACACCACGACCGTCCGCGTCCGCGGCGAACGCCGGGCCGTCTGCCGGGCGACCTCCAGCCCTCCCAGGCCGGGCATCATCAGGTCCAGCACCAGCACGTCGGGCCGCAACCGCTCCACCAGGCGCAGCGCCTCGACGCCGTCGGCAGCCTCACCAGCCAGCCGGAAGTCCGGCTCCAATTGCAGCAAGGCGCACAACCCCTGACGCACCATGTGGTGGTCGTCAGCGACCACGAGGTTCAACGCCATCACCCCTCCCTTCGTCCGCCTCATCCGGCCATTCCGCGGCGACGCACGCGCCCGAGCCGGGCGCCGAAGTCAGCGTCAGCTTGCCGCCCAGCAGCGCCGCGCGCTGCCGCATCCCCGACAGGCCGCAGCCGGCCGCCGCGGCCAGCGCCGCCGGATCGAAGCCCGCGCCGCAGTCCTCAATCTCCAGCCGCAGCGTCTTGCGGTCAAGCGAAATCCGAACCGACGCCTCCGCCGCGCCCGAATGGCGAGCCACGTTGGTCAGGGCTTCCTGAATGATCCGGTAGGCCGTCGTCTCGCCTTCCGGCGAGAGCCGTCGGTCCAGGCCCTGGTGACGGAAATCGACGCGCACGCCCGTCTGCGCCGTGTAGCGCTGGCAGTGCCAAAGCAGGGCCGGCGCCAGGCCGAGGTCGTCGAGCATGGTCGGCCGCAACCGCAGCGACAGGTCACGGACCCGGTCGGTCAGCTCCTGGAGCATCCCCCGCGCGTTGCCGAGCGCCTGACGCAGCCCCTCGCCGCCGACGCGCTCGCCCCGCTCCAGCGCAAGCCGCATTCCGGTCAGGATCTGGCCGACCTCGTCGTGCAGCTCGCGCGACAGCCGACGCCGCTCCTCCTCCTGCACCGCCAGTAAACGCCGCGACAGGTTCTGCAGCCGCCGCGCGTACTGCTCCAGCGCCTTTTCCGCCTCTTTGCGCTCGGTCAAGTCGCGGACGGCGACCACGCGGATCGCCTTTCCCTGGAAAGTCAGGTTCTTCGCGCGCCCTTCGGCGGGGAAGGTGGAACCGTCCTGGCGCCGGCAGACCGCCTCGTAAGGCTGCTCGTGGCCGGCGGTGAAGCGCGTACGGACAGCCTCCCGACTTTCCGGCGCCGCGAACTCCAGGACGTGCCGGCCGATCATCTCCGACGGCTCGCAGCGGTACAGCTCGCCGGCTGCCCGGTTGGCGTCCAGGATCAGGCCGTTGTCGTGAATGACGATGGCCTCGAAGGTCGCCTCGAAGAAGCAGCGCAGCCGGGCCTCGCTCTCTCGAAGGGCCTGTTCCGCCGACTGGCCCTCCCGCACGTCGGGAATGCGGGCGAGCGGCGAAGGGCAGTCGTGGATATTCATAATGCCATCCGCATTCTACTTGAGCGACCGGAGGAACGCGATCAGGTCGCGCAGCTCGTCGCGGCTCATTTTCCCTTCCAGCCCTTGCGGCATGAGCGACTGGCGGCCCGGCGCGATCGAGTCGATGGCCGCGCGCGGTACGCGGACCTCCATGCGGTCGGCCGTCTTGAGGAAGACGGCGTCGGGCGTCTCGCGGGCCAGCAAGCCGATGAAGTGCCGGCCGTCCTTCGTCTCGACATTGTACGTTTCGTAGCCGCGGACGATGGTGGCGCTGGGGTAGACGACCGATTCGAGGAGATCGGCCGGCGCCCGGATGGAACCGATCTTGCTCAGCTCGGGGCCGACGCGGCCGCCCTGGCCGTTGACGGTATGGCAGGCGGAGCAGGCGGTGCGGCCACTGAGGAAGACGACGCGGCCCTTGTCGGCGTCGCCGCCGTCCAGGACGCTTTGCAGCTCCGTCAAGTGCCTTTTCTGCTCCGCGGCGCCGACGTCGATCTTTCGGAGCAGCGCCTCGGCGGCGTCGCGCACGTCGGCCGGGTAGTTGCGGACGGCGCCGCGCAGCGACCCCGGCGACAGGCTGGCCAGGCCCGGCGAGCGTCCCAGCGCCTGGACCAGCGCCTTGCCGACCCGGCCGTCGGACGACTGCTCGAAGGCGGCGACGAGGCGGCCCGTCTCCAGCGGTCCCGCCGCCGCGACCTTGTCCGCGAGGGTTTGCAGCTGCGCGGCGTTCAGCGGGGCCTGGGCGAACACGTCGGCCGCGGCCAGGCGCAGCAGCGGCTGATCGTCTCCCAGACAGGTACACAGGAACCCGAACGAATCGGCGTCGAGTTGTTTGAGTTGGGGCGCGGCGACGCCAAGAGCGTTCACGCGGAGGTCTTTCGGCTGGCCGGGGTCGGCCGCCAGCTTGAGCAGCACCGGGGCGAACTCGGCCACCTTGCCGGCGCAGACAGGTGACCGCCTGGCGGACGATCTTCTCATCGCCGGAGTCGAGGCACCAGCGCAGCTCCGCCGTCCACGTCGAGGGCATCCGGTCCACGGGCGCTTGTGCCATCGCTTCCAGCAGCAGCAGGCGCAGGGCCGGCGTGGTCTTGTCGCGGCGGAGCGCCTGAGCCATCACGTCCTGCACTTCCGGCCGCGCCGCGAAGGCGATCAGCAGGCCGCGCAGCAGCTCCTCGCGCGCGGCGTCGGCGTCGCCGTCGTCCAACCATTTTCGGAGCAGGCCGAGCGTTTCCTTGGCCCAGTCCGGGTGGGCCTGGAGGACGCGCGCCGCCGCCCGCGCCGTCGCCGGGTCGGCGCTGGACAGCAGCGGCACGACCTCCTCGCGCGTCAGCGCGCCGCCGTCCATCTGATCCAGGGCGATCATCGCCCCGCGCTGCGCCGCCGGGCTGGCGTCCGTCAGGCCCTTGCGCGTCGCCCGGGCGTCCGCCAGTCGGATGAGGGCGAAGATGAGAGCGTGTTCCAGCCAGCGGTCGTCGCCGGCGCGGCGGAAGCCATCCAGCAGCTCCGGGACGGCCTCCGGCTTGCCGAGGCGGCCGAGCGCCGTCGCCGCCTCGCGCCGCACCGCGGGATCGGCGTCGGCCAGCGCCTTGACGAGATTCGGATAAGCGCCAATGTCTCGTTGCACCGCCTCCGAGTGGATTGCCGCCAGCCGCACGTCGAGGTCGGCGTCGGTCAGCGCCGGCCGCACCGCCTCGCGCGCCGCCGCGGCGTCGATGCGCGTCAGCGCCCAGAGCGCGTTGAGCCGGCCCTCGCGCGGCGCCTTCGTATCCTTGAGCCGCCCGGCCAGCGCAGAGACGGCCGACTCCCGCCGTTTGGCCAGAACCGCGACGGCCCGGTCGCGCACGGCGAAGCGCGGGTCATCCAACAGCTTTAGAAGGTCCTCCGTATCCATATTTTCCCAGGCCAGCCGCAGCCCGCGCGGGTCGTCCGCCTTCGGCGCGTCCTTGCGTCGAATGCGGTAGACGCCGCCAAGGATGTTGGGCTTGGCCGCCTGCGACGTGGGACAGCCGATGCGGAACCAGCCGCCGGTGTCGATCACCAGGAGGCTGCCGTCGGCGTCCTCGACCAGGCCGGTCGGGTGGAAGTCGGGGTCGTCGCACGTGACGAAATCCTCGGTGCGGACGCGGAAGCCGGCCCCGTCGCGCTCGATCACATGCCGCTGAATGCGGTGCGGGTTGAACTGGGCGGTGAAGTACGTGTCGCGGAACTCGGGGCCGAAGGCGTCGCCGCGGTAGCGGATGAAACTGGACACGGCCACCCAGCCGAGGTCGCCGGTCAGCGGCATCGGCTCGCCGGTCATCTGAAATTCAGGATACATTGACTCGTAATACGGGTAAACGGCGCCGTCGAGGGCGAAGAGGATGGCGTCGTGGCGCGGGTTGCTGAGGACGATGTTGGCGACGACGAGCGGTTCGCCGGCCGGCGTGAAGGCGACCTCGACGGGGTTGTCCATGCCGCCGCCGCAGATGCGCTCGGTGTGGGAGCCGTCGGGGCGGCAGCGGTAGACGGCGGCGGCGCGGCCCTTGAGGGTGAAGCCGTCGGGCTGGCGGATGTCGTGTCCGTTGCGGCCGTCGCCGAAGTAGAGCAGACCGTCGGGGCCGAGCTGAGGTCCGTGCAGGTCGGCCGCATTGCCGGTTGAGCCGAACTGGCTGACGATGGCCGTGCGCCGGTCGGCGACGCCGTCGCCGTCGGCGTCCTCCAGCCGCCACACGCTGGGATAGGCCGTGGTGAACAGGGCGCCGTCGTACCAGAGGGCGCCCTGCGGGAACGTCATCTTGTCGGCGAAGACGACGGCCTTGTCGAAGCGGCCGTCGCCGTCGGCGTCTTCCAGGCGCTTGATCGAATTGGGCAGCTGCTTGAGCAGGTCGTCGGCCTTGAGGTTCAGGCCGGCGGACTCGGTGAGATACAGCCGGCCGCGCTCGTCGAAGCCGCCATTCATGGGATGCTCGACGAGCGGCGGCCCGGCCACGCGCTCGACGACGAAGCCCGGCGGGACTTTGAGGACGCGCTCGGCCGAGTCGGGCGCCGGCGGTTCCGCGGCGCTCGGTCCGCGCGGGCCGATCAGGAGACAGCCGAGAAACGCGGCGATCAGCGACGGGACGAGCCGGCGGGTGTGCGTCATGGGAGATCGCTCCTATCGGTCATCCGGCGTTCTTCACGCGATCACGTCCTGGACCACGTCGCCATGCACGTCGGTCAGCCGCATGTCGCGGCCGCCGAAGCGGAACGTCAATCGCTTGTGGTCCACGCCGAGCAGCCACAGCATCGTCGCATGGAGGTCGTAAATCTCCACTTTCTTGTCGGCGACCTTATAGCCGAACTCGTCCGTCGCGCCATAGGCGACGCCGCCCTTGGCGCCGCCGCCGGCCATCCAGACCGTGAAGCCGAACGGGTTATGGTCGCGGCCGTCGGCGCCCTGCGCGAACGGCGTCCTCCCGAACTCGCCGGCCCAGATCACGAGCGTCGATTGCAGCAATCCACGGTCCTTCAAGTCCTTCAAGAGCGCCGCGATCGGCTGATCAACCGCGCGGGCGTTGTCCTCGTGGCCGCCCTTGAGGCCGCTGTGTTGGTCCCAGCGGTCGCGGCCGCTAATCTGCGGACACGTCAGCTCGATGAACCGCGCCCGCGCTCCACCAGCCGCCGGGCGATCAGACATTGCCGGCCGAAGACCTGCGTTTGCGGATATTTTGCATCCAGGCCGTACAGCTTGCGCACCGCGTCCGATTCACCCTTCACGTCGATCAGCTCCGGCACGGCCGTCTGCATCCGGTAGGCCGTTTCGTAGTTGGCGACGGCCGACTCGATCTCGTCGCTCTTGCCGAGGCGCTCTTCCGTGGCCTCGTCCAGTTTCTTCATCAGGTCGAGCTTGCCGCGTTGCAGTGCGTCGCTCGACTCCGAGCGCTCGATGTTGGCGACAGGCGGATCGCCGGCCCGGAAGACGGAACCCTGGAAAGCGGCGGGCAGGAAGCCGCTGTTGAAGTTGTCGAGACCGCCGGGCGGAATGAGGCCGCCGTTGAGGACGATAAAGCCAGGCAGGTTCTTGTTCTCGCTGCCCAGGCCGTAGCTCACCCACGACCCCATGCTCGGCCGGCCCTGGAAGCCGTTGCCGGTGTGGAGGAAATAGTTGGCGCTGGTGTGTTCCGGGAACATCGAGACCATCGACCGTATCACGGCGAGGTCGTCGATGCACTCGGCGACGTTGGGGAACAACTCGCTGACCCACAGGCCGCTCTGGCCGCGCTTCTGAAACTTCCACGGCGACGCCAGGACCTTGCCGACGTTGTTGAACTGGGTCGGCTCGACGGTAAAGACCGAATGCGGGTCTTTTCCGTCGTATTTTTCGAGCAGCGGCTTGTAGTCGAAGGTGTCCACCTGCGACGGGCCGCCGTCCATGTAGAGGAAGATGACGTTGTGCGCCTTGGCCGGGTGGTGAAGGCCGCCGTTGAGGGCGGGGTCGGGTTTCGCCGGGTCGGCGCGGCCGTCCTCGGCCAGGAGCGCAGCCAGGGCCACAGCGCCGAACCCGTTGGCGCAGCGAAGCAGCATCTCGCGGCGCGTCGTCGGTCGCAGGAATCGTCCGCAGTGCATGGGGATTGCTCCTTGGTGTGCCACGGCCGTCTCGGCCGTGCGCGATGGCGAAACACGGCCGAGACGGCCGTGCCACACAAGGGGTCACCGCAACGGCCGTCCCTCGACCGGCTTGCCGTTCGTATCGAGGATCTGGAACTCGTGGATGCCGAACTTCTTGTCATCCACGTATTTCCACACGACCTTCTTGTCCGGCGTCACCTCGATCAGCTTGACCTCGTTCTCCTTGGCGTGGTGGGCCGTGACGACGGTGTTCCCGTTGGGAAGCCGTTGGGCGCCGCAATTGTCGTTCATCCACTTCTCCGGCAGGTCGTCGTTGGTCAGCTGCCACACCGTCTTGCCGGCCGCGTCCACCTCGATGGAGAGGTTGCCGAGCGTGCAGTTGATGAGCGTGTTCCCGTTGTCGAGCCGGATCGCGGTGAACGGCATGTCAGGCGTTTTGACCTCCCAGACGATCTTACCGTCCGGCGTGTACTCGCGCACCACCTTGTCGAGGAGCTGCGGCACGAGGTAGTCGCCGTTGGCCAGCTTGCGGGCCATGCGCGTCTGCAAGTGGTGGTCCTTGGTCTGCGCTTGCAGCGGCACTTCGACGACGATCTTGCCCTTGCGATCCACTTCCAGCAGACGCGGCTTGTCGCCGGCTTCCGTCAGGAGGATGTTGTCCCCGACCGCCTCGACCGTGTTGACTTCCGACTGCGTGCCCTTGAACTCGAACACCTCCTTGCCGTCGCGCGTCACCTCGACGGCCGCCCCGCCGGGATAGTCCTTGTTCTTGGTGACGGCCAGCAGCACGTCGCCGTTGGGCAGCACCCAGCCGTCGCGCGTCCCCTGCGGGTAGCGCCAGACCACCTTGCCGTCGTCGTCCAGGATGTACGTCTCCTGGCCGGTCGCCAGAAACGAGTGGGCGATTTTCTCCGCCGGGGCGTCGGCGCGGGCGAATCCCGCCGCCGCCAGCGCCGCCAGGACGGCCCAACCCATGAGAATCCGATGCGCCGACATCCGCAACCTCAATTCAGGTAAATGAACTCTTTCGTCTCGAACAAGGTGTGGGCCAGGTCGGCCCACACCGCGGGGTCTTCCGCCTGTTTGCCGGCCGCCGCGGCCTGCCGCTCCAGGAAGTCAAAGCAGGCGGACAGCTCCGCATCGGTCGGCGGCCGGCCAAAGGCGCTGACGTACATCCGCTGTATCCGTTGACGGTCGGAGCCGCCCTGCGCGTTGATCCGCTTCGCCCACAACTCGGCCTGCTGGTGGACGAACGGGTCGTTCATCAGGATCAGCGCCTGGGCCGGCACGTTGGATACGGTGCGGCGGCCGACGGTCGAGAACGGGCTGGGCGTGTCGAAGGCCAGCATCATCGGCGGCAGGAAATTGCGGCGCACGGCGGTGTAGAGACTGCGGCGGCCGTCGCCGTCCAGCGGGCCGTCGGCCGGGCGTCCACGCCCCTCCAGGAACGGCGTCAGGTGGACCGGGATCGGCGGGCCGTACATCTTCAGATCGAGCCGGCCAGACACGGACAGCATGGCGTCGCGGATCGCCTCGCCCTCCAGCCGCCGCAGCCGCGTCCGATGCAACAGGAGATTTTGCGGGTCCGCCTGGTCCGCGTCCGTCGGGTGCGACGACATCCGGTAGGCGCTGGTCAGCACCAACGTGCGGATCGTCTTCTTGACCGACCAGCCGTCCTTGACGAACTGATCGGCGAGGTAGTCGAGCAATTCCGGGTGCGTCGGCGCCTCGCCGAGGACGCCGAAGTTGTCCACCGACGCGACGATACCGCGGCCGAACAAATGATGCCAGATGCGGTTGACCATCACGCGCGGCAGGAACGGATCGAGGGCCGGGTCGGTCATCTGCCGGGCCAGCTCCAGCCGGCCGCTGCCGCGCGCCGCCCCTGCTGTGGCACGGTCTCCTGACCGTGCCACCAACGGCCCCGGCCCCGCCAGCGCCTCCAGGAAGCGGCGCGGAACGTCGTCGCCCGGCGTCTTGTACGAGCCGCGCTTGAAGACGCGTCCATTCACGCCGTCGCCGTCCTGCATGGCGACCGCCAGCCGTGACTCGCGCCGGATCTTGGCGGCGATCTTCTTTTGCTCCG
Source organism: uncultured Planctomycetaceae bacterium (assembly GCA_963823075.1). Taxonomy (GTDB): domain Bacteria; phylum Planctomycetota; class Planctomycetia; order Gemmatales; family Gemmataceae; genus UBA4732. Next base: position 2,198,179 of record CAWGKE010000001.1, on the reverse strand, counting down.
CCAGGGACGCGGCGGCCGCGTCCTGCAACGCCTTCACGCCGTCCTCGGGCAGCAACTCCGGCCGGCGCAGCAATGCGTTGGCCAGCCGGGCGAAGCTGGCGGCGTCCAGCGTTCCGACGATCTGGTCCGCCCCAAGCCGTTTGGCCGTCTCCGCGAAGAGGCGCTGGTACCCGGCGGCCAGGCGTTCCGGCGAACCCGCGTCGTCGCCGGAAAGAAGATTCAGCAGAGCGCGATTGGGCGGATCGACCGACCCCGGGGCGGCGCCGGCCTGCGCCACACGCGCCACGGCGAAATCCGACCCCTCCGCGGCGGTGAATTCCAGGTGGGCGCGGCGGCCCTGGTACGGCGCCAGGTCGATGGAGGCCCAATGGAGATGATCGCCCGCCGGAATGTCGGCGACGAGATCGCCGTGCAGCGGCCCGGCGATCATCACGTGCGAATTCACCGCGGCGTAGACCATGCCGGCGCCCCGGACCAGATAGAACACGCGGCCGGCGCCGACAGTGAAGGTCGGCGTGCGGATCGTGCGGCCCGCCCGCGTCATCTTGCCGAGGGCGCCGGGATCGTTCTCGGAACCAGGGGCGACTTTCAGGCCGTCCCACGTCCGGTCGTACTCGGCGGCGGCGGAGACGGTCAGCCGCACCGTCGGATGGGCCGGGTCGCCGTCGATTCGCACGTCGCCCGGCCGCGCGGGACCGGGGCCGAAGGTCACGTCGTCCGGCATCCAGTCCGCCGGACGGCCAGCGGCGTAATCGACCACGATATCGGCATCCTTCGGCAGGCCGTCGGCGTCGGCCATCGGGTGCAGCACCTCCGCCAGATGTTTCGGATCGCCGCAGCCGGCGTCCGCGCACACTTTAGCCCAGGCGTACAGCGGATCGGCGGGGTCTTTCGCCGCGTCGAGCAGCGCCGCGGTCCACCGACCGAGACGGGCGGCGTCCAGGCCGTGCGCCCGGCGATCGCTTCCAGCCGCTTGCGGTACGCCTCCGTGAACGCCCCGGATTTCGGATCCATTTGCGGTCCGGCCTGGACACATTCTCGCGCCGCCAGCAAATAATCGGCCATGCGCTCCACGGTCGGGCCGAGCGCGTCGGCCGTCGCGCGTTGGACGACGGGACGAGCGCGGTTGCGCGCTGCGGCCAGCTCCCGCGCGACAGCGCGGTTTTGTTCCAGCGAGTCGAAGCGCACCAGGCGGTAGTTGCAGCTCTCCATGAACCCAAACAGAGAGTAATAGTCCTTTGTGGAGATCGCGTCGAACTTATGATCGTGGCAGCGGGCGCACGCCACGGTCAGGCCGAGGAACGTCTTGCCGAACACGTCGATGCGGTTGTCGAAGCGGTCGGCCTGGTCCTGGCTGACATCCACCGGCGAATGGACCTCCTCGCCGAGGAACCAGAAGCCGGTGCCGAGGATCGACTCGTCGGAGCCATCGACCGGGTTGAGACGCGGCTTCTCCAAAAGGTCGCCGGCGACTTGCTCCGTCACGAACTGGTCGTAGGGCAGATCGGCGTTGAGGGCGCGGATGACGTAGTCGCGGTACTGGTAGGCGTTGGGGATCGGGTAGTCGAATTCGTGGCCGCGCGTCTCGGCGTAGCGCACCAGGTCGAGCCAGTGGCGCCCCAGCGCTCGCCGAACTGCGGCGACGCCAGCAGCCGATCGACCACCTTTTCGTAGGCGTCCGGCGCATCATCCTTGAGAAAGGCGTCGATCTCCTCCAGCGTCGGCGGCAGCCCGATCAGGTCGAAGGAGACGCGGCGCAGCAGGGTGCGCTTGTCGGCGGGCGGGGCCGGCGAGAGATTCTTCTCCTCCAGCTTGGCGAGGATGAATCGGTCCACCGGGCCGCGCGGCCAGGCCGCGTCCTTCACGGCTGGCGGCTCCGGCCGGACGATCGGCCGCCAGGCCCAGTGGTCCTGCTTGCGCTTCTGCAGGTCGAAGGCCGGCTTGTCGGGAACGGCGGCGGCCGCGTCTTCCTTGCCCCACGGGGCGCCCATTTTCACCCACGTCGCCAGGTCGGCGATCGCCGCGTCGGGCAGTTTACCGTCTTTCGGCATCTGCAAATCGGGGTTCTTGTAGCCGACCGCTTCCAGGAGCAGGCTCTTGTCCGGGTCGCCAGGGACGAGGGCCGGGCCGCGGTCGCCCCCGGCCAGCAGCCTCACCCGACTGTCCAGCCGCAGGCCGCCGCGCAGCTTCTTCGCCTTGGCGGAGTGGCATTCGTAGCAATGTTCGACCAGGACGGGGCGGATTTTCGCCTCGAAGAAGTCCGCACCGTCGGCCGCCCGCGCGGCGCCGCCGCCAGCAAGGACCGCCCATGCGGCCAGCAGGAATCCGATCCCTGACGCAATCCTTTTGGTCATGAAACCCGTCCCCTACCGTTTAGCCGCGACGCGCAGCGGAGCGCTTGCCCCAGCGCTCCGCTGCGCGTCGCGGCTAACCGAATCACGGCAGCCCCGAAAACTTGCGGATCACCCACTCCATCGTCAGCAGAAACACCACCACGCCGAAGATCGCCCAGCCGGTCCACCCCTGCCACGCCGGGCCTTCCGAATGCTCCGTTTGCGGAGTGCTTTTCGCCTGGAGGGTCTTGACCAGGCCCTGCACATCCTCCGGCGTGTAGACCTTGCCGCCGCTCTTCGAGGCCAGCTCCTCCAGCAGCGGCCGGTTCAGCGACAGGTCCGTCATCTCCGCGCTCTCCGGCGGCGACACGGTGAACGACGCCTGGAGCGGCCCCGTCGGCTTCGGCTCGTCCGGCGACGGCGTCGGCAGCAGCTTGTCGGGCGACGCGTCCATCTTCAGCTGGATCTCGTAATCGCCCTCCGGCAGGTTCGGCACGCTGGCCTCGAAGGCGTTCGGCTGCGCGTTCTTGCGGGTCAGCTCCACCACGGCCACCGGCTTGCCGTCGCCGCCGCGGCGCAGCACCTGCGCGGCGGCCCCCGGCGCCGCCTTCTCCGCGTCCTTGGCGTCCTTGAACCGCACCGACAGCTCCACGTCCTGTCCGCTGCGGTAGACCGACTCCGACGTGCCGAAACGCAGGTACTGATTGCCCGTTTCCAGCGGCCGATCCGCGGCCCAGCGCATCACCTGGCCCCAGAAGCGGTGGTGGTACAGGTCGCCGACGCCCTTGCGCCAGCGCCAGGTGCTGTCGAGGCCGATGTAAAGCACCCGGCCCAGTCCGTATTGCCGGCGGACGATCAGGGCGTTGCGCCGCTCCCGCGCGGTCGGGTCAGCGGGATCGGGGTCGCCCTCCGGCACATAGGCCAGCGTGGCCGCCCTCGCCTCGGCCTGGCCGACCACCGCCCATTCTTGCGGCGGCAGCTCGGCCCAGCGCCGCTCGCTCTTGGCGGCGTCCTCCTCCAGGTCCATGAACTTCGTCTCCCGGCCGTCCGCCGTCAGGGCCGGCGAAAAGCCGGGCCACTGGGCCAGCTGCGCCGGCGGCAGGTCCGTCGCGGGCACGACGCGCGGCTTCGTGATCGGCAGTATCTTGCGGATCGGGTCGGCCTCGTCGCCGTCGCCGCCCAGGTCGGCGTAGGCCATCGGCATGTAGCGATGGCCGGCCACGATTACCAGCGTGCCGCCGCGCTCCCCGACGAACTGCTCCAGCCGTTTCCGGTCGGCCGGCGGCAGTTTTTCCGGCGACACGTCGCCCAGCACGATGCAGTCGAACCGCGACAGCGCGTCGGGGCCGTCCGGCAGGTGCTGCGCGGGCCGCCGATTTTTTCGAGGTTGTCGTCTGTCAGCTTCGTGTTCAGCCGCGGCTGGTCGAAGACCACGCTTTCCGTCTCCATGGTCGGGTCGCGCTTCAGGGCGCTTTGCAGATAGTGAAACTCCCACCGGGCCTCGCCGTCGATCAGCAGGACGCTGGCCTGGTCCTTGGCCACGCTGACCACCGCCGAGCCGCTGCTCTTGTCGGCGTTGATCACCGTCGTCTTGGGGTCGGCCGGGTGGACGACCGCCGTGAGCGTCTGCGGGCCGGCCTTGTCCATTTTCACCTGAAAGCTCTCCGTATACTCCCGATCCTTGCCGTCGTGGTGAATGGTGCGCTTTTCGAGCAGCGTCTTCTCCTGGCCGGCCCCGTGATACAGCTCCAGTTCCACGTCCTGCTTTTGCAGCCCGGCGACGCGGAAACGCACATCAACGCCGGCCGAGGCGTCCTTGTAGACGGCGGGCGGCGCCTTGACCGCGAGGATCGCGGCCTGCGGCGGGGCGACTTCGCTGCCCAGGCCGATCGGGTAGATGGGGACCTCGCGCTCGCCCAGCTCCAGGGCCTTGGTTACGGGCGGATCGCCGGCGTTGTGGCGGCCGTCGGTCAGCAGCACGACGCCCAGCAGCCGGCCCTCGCCGACGCCGGCCGTCTCCAGGCCGTGGGCCAGCGGCAGGTGCAGATCGGTGAACCCGGCCCCCCCCTCCCTGCCCTCCCCCCGCGGGTGGGGGAGGGTTGGGGTGGGGGCATCGAACAGCGTCTCCGGGTGGTCGGCCGGGACGCTCCAGGACGTGCTGTGAAAGCCGATCAAATCCACTTTCTGCTTGGCGGCCAGCGAGGACAGCAGGCCCAGGCCGTCGTCGGACAGGATGCTCTGCTCGGTCTGCGCGCGCGTCTCGTGGTCCACCAGATCGCACACCTTGTCGTGCTGCGCCCGCCGTGCGGCCTCCAGGTCGCCGCGGCGCCGCGGGTCGTCGCGGGCCTCGTCGTCCCGGACCCACTGCGGCGACCCCATTTTCGGGTCCTGATAGTCGCGTATCCATTGATCGAGCTGGTCGTCGGTGCAGACGCCGTGGTTCAGCCCGAGGGCGCGGGCGAGGCGCAGCTTGTCCACCGGCTTCCGCTGCGGGTCGGCCACGTCCATGCTTTGCGAGCGGTCCACCGCCACCAGCACGCGGCCGGGTTCCTCCCAGGTGCGGGTGAAGGCGAAGATCGGTTGCAGCAGCACCAGAAACAGCAGCGCCGCCAGGGCGACGATGCGCGTGGCCAGCAGCACCAGCGACGCAAAGCACGAAACCAGCTTCAGCTCATAGCGGTACAGCCAGCCGATCAGCGCCAACGGCACGAGGCACGAAACGGCCAGCAGCGTCGCCTGCCACGGCAAGCCGAACTCGCCCCAGCGCGGCGTCAGCAGCAGGGTCCAGCCCAGGAACGGCCACGGGAGCGAAAGCGAAAACATGGGGGAGTCCTTCAAAGGATGAAGGAGGAAGGATGAAGGATGAACAATAAACCGCTTGATTCATCCTTCATCCTTCATCCTTCCTCCTTCATCCTTTAGGAACGGTTCTTGACCATCCGCCGCGTCATCCATACCTCGCCGCACAGGAGGGCGATCATGCCCACCAGGAAGATCGGCCCCCACTCGTCCGCCTGCGCCGGCGCGTTGCGGGCCGTCAGGATCTTTGTGCGATCGCTCTCATACTGCATCGGCACGACCTTGGCGACCTGCGCCCGCTCCTCGTCGTTGGCGGAGGCCAGCTCCGACTCGCGCGGGTCGGGCTGGGAGACGTAGGTGACGATGCGGCCCTCCGGCGTCGTGAGGCGGTAGACGCCGGCCTCGCGCGTCTCATCGCAGACCAGCGCGGCGTGCGGCAGCGGCGTCAGCTGGGCCGCGAACGTGTCCGGCGACGGCGGGCCGAACGACAGCGGCTTCTCGTCGCCGACCGGCGGCTGCAACCGGAAGCCGTCCGGCGGGGCGTTGCTGAACAGGCGGTAGCGGATCGGCTGGCCGGGCTGAAGGTTGAACTCCGCCGCGCGGGCGCCGGCCAGGTAGTAGATCAGATCGTGAACCAGCGGCACGAAGTCCGGCAGCGTGGTCAGGTTCGTGCCCCAGTAGTTGTCGAGCGGCACGGTGCTGACCAGGACGCGGCCGGCCCCGAAGCGGCGCTCCACCAGGAAAGGGAAAGCCCCGGTCGGCGAGCTCGATGGTCGCCGCGCGTTCGCCCGGCGCGTCCTTGCCCGTCAGATCGACCTTCCACCACTTGGGGAAGCGGGCGTCGGTCAGGCTGCTGGAAGGCTCGTCGCGGTAGCGGTCCATGACCGGGTGGGTGGCGTCCTTCACGTCCACGTGGGCGGCGTCGTCCGGCCGCGTCTCGTCGCCCTCGGGGGCCGTCAAGCGGGCCGGCAGCCAGCCCCGGCCGTCGCGATACTGGTGCAGGTTGTAGTCGTCCTTATCGACGCGGCCGCCGAGCGTCGCCAGCACGCCGCCGCCGTCGGTCAGGAACTCCTCGACCGCTTTCCGCTGCTCCTCGGTCAGCCTGGCCACGTTGCACAGGACCAGCACGCGCGGCCGGCCGCCGTCCGGCCCGGCGGCCAGCAGGTCGGGCGTGAACTGGCTGATCGACACGGCCTTCACCCGGAGGGCTGGCGTCACGTCTTTCTCCAGCGCCAGGGCGCCGAGCAGCGTCTGCTCGCCGGTCTTCAACACGGCCGGGTCGGGATTGCCGTCCACATAGACGATCGGCATGGGCGGCGTCACCTCGACCACGAAATCCTGGCGGTCGTCGTCGGGCAGGGTGTCTTGGTTGGCGCCCGGTTTGGCGTCCGGCTTCACGGTCAGCGAAACCAGGTGCGTGCCCGGCTGGGCGAAGCGGTGGACGAACTTCAGTGCGACCTGACCCTTTATGAGGTCCGAAGCCGGCGGGGCGGGAATCCGGCGGACGAACTGGCCGTCCACGTCCAGCTCCAGACCGTCCTTCGGCGGGTCGTAGGCGGCCGAGCCGTGGATTTCGATGGCGGTGTGAAAGGTCACTTCACTGCCGACCGGGATGACGGGGAAATCGACGCGGATCGGGTCGAGCGACCAGTTGGGCGGGTCGGGGTCGCGGTGCGGATCGAGATTGACGATCCAGAGGCGCCGCCGGGCCGGTCCCCCCTCCCTGGCCTCCCCCCGCGGGTGGGGGAGGGTTGGGGTGGGGGTCGCCGAGCTGGCGGCCGAGCTGCTCCCAGTGCCGCATCGTGTCGGCGTCGGACCAGCCGAAACGCTGGCCGTCGGTCAGCACGATCACGTCGCGCTCGCCGCGCCGGCTCTTGGCCAGGAGGGCGCCGGCCGCCTGAACGGCTGCCGGCAGGTCGCAGCCGCCGCCCGGCCGCGGCATGGCGAGGATGGAGCTGGGCACGTAGCCGTTGAGATCCCGGCTCGGCTGGGCCACCATCGGCAGGACCTGCTCGCGCGCCTGGAAGACGGCCACGGCGTCGCCGGGGACGAGGCCCTTGACGTATTCGGCGGCCCATTCCTTGGCGGCGTCCTGCGGCGTCTTGCCGCCGCCGGTGTAGTTCATGCTGGACGAGCCGTCGAAGATGAGGACCACGTCGCGGTTGGGCCGCGGCTGCATCCGCGCCAGCCAATCGCCGCCCCAGACGAGCCGGGCGAAGGCCAGCGGCAGCAGGGCCAAAAGCGCCATGCGCAGCAGCATGAGCAGGACTTCTTCGAGGAAGAGCCGGCGGCGCGTGACCTTGCTCATCTGGAGGAAGCGCATGGCGCCCCAGTCCACGACCTCATAGCGGCGGCGGTTGAGCAGATGGATGATGATCGGAATGGCCAGGGCAGCCAGGCCGAACAGCATCAGGGGTTGTAAAAACATGGATCGCTCCGCTCCCAAGGGGTCACGGGTCAGGAGTCACGGGTCACTGAATTGCTGACCCCTGACTCCTGACCCCTGACCCCTTTCACTTCTGCCGCTGCCGCCGCGTCAAATAAATGCCCAGCGCCTTCTCGACCGGCTCGTCCGTGCGGACCAGATGATAGTCCACCTGCGCATTGCCGCAGGCGTCGCGCAGCTCCTTGCAGAACTGCCGGAAGTTCTGCTGGTACTCGCGCCGCAGCCGCTGCGGATCGACCAACATCTTGTTGCCGGAGACTTCGAGGTCGCGGAACTGTGTCCATTTCTTGAACGGGAAGTCCAGCTCCTCCGGCGCCAGGATGTGAAACAGCAGCACCTCGTGCCGCTTGTGGCGGAAGTGCCGCAGCGCCCTAAGCAGAGGGGGAACGTCCTCGAAACAATCGGAGAGAATGACGACCAGGCCGCGCCGCTTGAACTGGTCGGCCAGCTGGTTCCACAGCGGCGCCAGGCCGGTCTCGCCGCCAGGCTGGGTTTGCTCCAGAACGGTGAGGACGCGCAGCAGGTGCTTGGCGTTGGCCTTGGGCGGGACGAGCTGGCGGACCTTGGTGTCGTGCGTCGCCAGGCCGACGGCGTCGCGCTGGTGCAGCATCAGGTAGGCCAGCGACGCGGCGATGTACTGGGCGTACTCGAACTTGCCGCCGTGCTTGCCCTTGTACTTCATGCTGCCGCTGGCGTCCACCAGCAGATGGGCCTTGAGATTCGTTTCCTCTTCATACTCCTTGATGTAATAGCGGTCGGTCTTGCCGTAGGCGCGCCAGTCGATGTGGCGAATTTCGTCGCCGGGGTAGTACTGGCGATGCTCGGCGAACTCGACGCTGAACCCCTTGTAGGGGCTTTTGTGGACCCCGGTCAGGAAGCCTTCGACCAGATTGCGCGCCACGAGGGCAAGCCGGCCGTACTTGGACAGAGACGTCGGATCGAACTGTACGGATGCCATGCTTGCGCGCTCGGGGCGGGGGTTAGGGGCTTACGGTTGGTGGACGACCTCGGCGAATCGGTAGCGGTCCCGCGCCTCCGGCGGCTCGACGCCGAAGTCCTGGATCAGCTTGCGCGACATGTCCTCGAAGCCCGAATAGAGGATGATCGCGTAGGGCGCCCAGGAAGGATCGGCCTCGTCGCTATCGTAGTGGAGGCTCGTCAGCGCCTTGGAGGCGACCTTGTAGTCGTACACCTTGGGCGTGTTGGGCGGCCGAACCGTGATGGTCCATTCGATCTCGTAGCCGCGCAGCAAGCCGTTGACCTTTTTCTGATCGCCGAGAACGTCGTCGCGGACAGTGGTGGTGTACAGGTACAGGCTGCCATCGGCGTAGGCGTGATACGTCACTTCCATAATGGGGTGCGCCGGCATTTCTCCCCCTCCGGGATGCGCCGTCGGCGCCGGCTCCAGCGTGATGATGTCGGCGTCCAACACCTTCTTCACCGACTCGCGCAGCTGGTCAAGGATCACCGCCTCGCGGACCTTCGTGTTCTCGGCCGTGAACGTGTCGCCCAGCGGCAGGATAGCCGTTTTTTCGGGCGCGTTTTCGGCGATGCTCTTCAACTCCGGGGAGTCGTCGAGGTGGCCGGCGTATTCCTCGTTTTCCCGGGTCGTCTGTTCCGGCGTGGTCGGCGTGGGATCTTGGGTGGCGTGGAAGCCGACCGTCACCACCGGGTTGTCGCTCTTTTTGAGGCCGTCGAGCAGGGCCAGCACGGCCTGGAACATCGACTCGTCAACGTCCTTGCCTTCCGCCTGTTTCTTCAGCCGGGCGATGGCCTCGTCGTAAAAGACGTTGATGCGCGTCTGGGCGTCGTCGCGGTGGCGGACGTTTGTGGCGTCCGCAAGGTACTGGCGCAGGGAAGAGGGGCTATGGTTTTCATCCGCCTCACGACGGGCCTTGTCGAACAGGCGGTCGTCGCGCATCTCGTGGACCTGGGGGGCGCGACGGCCATCGGGCAGCCGCTTGAGATAATCGTCGATCGCGCTGAAATCGCCGGAGTCCTCGGCGGGGATGCGGGCGAAGAGGCGGTCGTCGCGCATGTCCCGCACCTGCGGGGCGTGGCTGCCGTCGGGCAGCTTGTTCAGGTAAGCGTCGATCTCGGCGAGGTCGCCGTGGTCCTGCGCCGAGATCTGCCCGAAGAGGTATTCGTCGAGGAGGCGCCGATCCAGCCGCGGCGCCAGGAAGAACGCGGCGGCGCCGACGGCGGCGGCGGCCAGCCACGGCAATAAGGCGCCGACGACTCCGCCGCGGGCCGGGTCCGCCTGCGGGGGGTCCACCTCGGTCGGCCGCGGCGGCTCTTCGCCCAGGTTCAGATTGCCGAGGTTGCCGACGCTCTCGCCGCGGGCCAGGCGGGCGGCCACCTCGCCGAGCAGATTGGGCGACGACTGGGCCAGGGCGCGAAGGCCGGCGTCGTCGGAGTTCCGCAGCCGGATCATCGTGTGAACGAACCGCACCAGATATTCGACCTGGGAACGGCTGGGATTGGGGATGGCGAACTCGCGGCGCCCCTGCGGGAAGCTGAGGACGATCTTCGCGTAGTTGTTGGAGCCGCGGTAGAGGGTGCCGTCGATGTCCTTCAGCGATTCCAGAGAGACGGCCTCCACCCGCCCGGGAGAGACGACCCACATGTGCAGCGGGTCGAAGTAGCGGAAGGAGCCGAGAGCGTTCGGGGGTTTCCCGCGGACGATGCGCAGAACGGCGAGGCCCAGGAACAGTACGCCGACGACGGCCAGGCCGGTCTGCCATTGGGCGCGCACCGTGAAGTCCGCCTCCGTTTCCGGGCCGGGCCAGGCCAAGAAGGCGGCGATACCCAGGGCGGCCAGCCCGAGGACGATCAGCCAGCCAGTGACCGCCCCCCGGCTGAGGCCGGATCGCATGAAGAAAAAGGCGCCGGAGCCGGACGCGCCGCGGGTTTTTTCCACCCGTTGCAGGTACGCCAGCGAGGTCGGGTCCAGTCGAGCCGTTGAGATAATCACAACGGGTCTCCACAAACACGGTTTGGGTGAGGGAAATGATCCACGTCACCCAAGCATACGCCAGTCGGCCGCGTCTGTGACGCGGCCGCCGGCCGGGTTTTACTTCAAACCCGGCGGGTCAGCGCCGCACCTTGGCGGCGGCCTCCTCCATCGGCAGGGGGATGGCCTGAATGAGCTTGCGCACCACGTCGTCGGTGGTGATCCCCTCGGCGTCGGCGTTGAACGTGGTAACCAGGCGATGGCGCAGCACGGGGTAGGCGACGGCGCGGATGTCGTCGGTCGTGACGTGCAACCGGCCGTGAAGGAGCGCGCGGGCCTTGCCGCCGAGGATGAGGTACTGGCAGGCGCGGGTCCGGCGCCCCACGAGACCAGCTCGGGGATCCATTTCGGCGCCGTCGGGTCCTTGGGCCGCGTCGCCCGCACCAGATCGGCGGCGTAGGAAAAGACGTGGTCGGCCGTCACGACCTGGCGCACGACTTCCTGGAGTTTGAGGATCTGTTCTCCGCTGAGCATCGCTTCCAGCTGCGGCCGGTGCGTGCTGGTGGTGCGCTTCATGATGTCGATTTCTTCGGCGCGGCTGGGGTAGCCGACGATGACGTTGAACATGAAGCGGTCGAGCTGGGCCTCGGGCAGCGGGTAGGTGCCTTCCTGTTCGATGGGGTTCTGCGTGGCCAGGACGAAGAACGGCTCGGGCAGGTGGTAGGCCTGTCCGCCGGCCGTGACGTGATGCTCCTGCATGGCTTCGAGGAGGGCGGCCTGCGTCTTGGGCGGCGTGCGGTTGATCTCGTCGGCGAGGACCATGTTGGCGAAGATCGGCCCCGGCAGGAAGGTGAATTTGCGACGGCCGGTGTCCGGGTCGTCCTGGAGGATGTCGGTGCCGGTGATGTCGGCCGGCATCAGGTCGGGCGTGAACTGCACGCGCTTGAAGGTGAGATGCAGGATCTTCGACACGGTGCTGACGAGCAGCGTCTTGGCCAGGCCCGGCACGCCGACGAGGAGGCAGTGGCCGCGGCTGAACATGGCCATGAGCAGCTGCTCGATGACTTCGGTCTGGCCGACGATGACCTTGCCGATCTGCTCGGTCATCTGGCGGTAGGCGGCGCTGAGATCGCGGGCCAGGTCGGCGCCGTCGGCGGGTTGCGTCTCGGGGCGGGCGCCCGTCATGGCGTTGCGAGCCGGGTCGGCGTTGGAGGCGGGGTGCGTCATGGGTGTGGCGGTCTCTTGAGGGTCGGCAGGTCGGCGGGCACGGGCGGGCGGGTTGTGTTGATTGTAACCGACCCTGCGCGACGTGCAACTGTCTGGCGACGAAATCCGCCGTGAAGGCCTGCGGCGACCGCCGTCGGCCGGCCCAGTGGATCGGGTGGTCCTGCGCTTCAGTGGTGGTCGCCAAACGGGGAGCCTATTACCTTTCTCCCGCGGATCATTTCCACGCCGCGTACAGCGTCATGCCCTGGTAGTCGCGGACGAATCCCGCCTCCTCCAGCAGCTCCCGGCCCTCCGTCGCGGTGACGGGCCGGCCGTTCCACTCCTCGACGGCCAGCTTGTGCCGCGTCGGCCCGCGGCCGCACAGCTCCGGCAGACACGCCACCGCCGCGGTCACGTCGTCGCGGCTGGCGCTGGCCAGGGCGGTGAGTCGGCGGCCCTGCTGTTCCACGAGCAGCACCGGCCGGCCGGCCCGCAGCGCGAGCCAGTTGCCCGCCCGCCGCAGCAGCGACCGCACGCCGCCGTCCAGCAGCGGCACGTCGAACGGGGCGCCCGATCCGTACAGGTTGGCAGGGTCGAGGCTGTGCAGCAGCACGATCGGCGCCGCCGCCGTGGACGGCAGGCACAGATCTTGCAGCTGGCGGGCGGCTTCCGGCAGCGCGAACTGGGCGCCCGACAGTCCCTCCACGAAGTAGCCGCGCCGCACCTCGCCCGCCAGCTCCATCCGGCTCAGCACTTCGTACAGCACGCGCCACGGCAGCGCCCACGGGTCGAGCAGCGCCATCTCCCGCGCCACGACGCCGTAACGGTGGAGCAATAGAGACGCCTGCGCGACGGCGTGTACCTCCGGCTCCGGCCGGCCCCACGGCACGACCGACCACCGTCCCTCCGCCGCCAGCCCCGCCCGGCGGCGCAAGGCCCGCAGAGTCGGGAGAGAATGCCGCGCGCCGGCGGACGATTCCGCGGGGACGGCGGGCGTCTCATCACCCTTGCGGGCGACGTCGAAACGGTCGTTGGTGACAAGGCCGCGCCGGGCCAGCGCCCAAAGGGCGGCGCGGATCGCTCCTGGTGACATGCCGCCGTCAGCGGACAGGTCGGTGAGGAACGAGGCGCCGCGCCGGCCCAACTGCTCCAGCACGCGGAGGGCGTCCTCCCCCAACGACGGCAGATCCGGCCCGGCCGGCGGCGCCAGCTGCGAAAGCCTCTCGCGCCCCAGGAAGACCAGCACCCCGCCGTCCTGCGCCACCCAGACGCCGGCGCCGCCCGCGATCCACTCCTCCAGCCAGCGCGGCTGATAAGCCGGCACGCGCGCCGGCAGAACCGTCTGCTCCCACACTGCCGCCGGCAGCGGCAGCCCTTGCAGGCGGTCCAGCGCGTCGGCCAGTCCCTCGGCGCCGCCGGCGCGGGCCGACGGGTGGGCGCCCTGCCAGCGCAGCAGAAAGTCGGCGAACTGCGGCGGCGGGCACGGAATCACCTCTCGCCGCGCCAGGGCCAGGCTGCCGCGCCGCACCTGCTCCAGGTTCTCCGGCGCCGACCACTGGAGCGGCCCCGCGTCGTCGGCCCGCACCGCCGTCGCCCGGCCCGTCCGCGCCCACTCCTCCAGCTGCCGTTGTGCCCATTCCGGCTCGAAGGGGTAGCGATCCAGCACGTCGCGCAGTCCGACCAGAGCGTGCGTCGCCAGGAAGCGGCCGAAGATCAGCGCCCCCGCCTCTCTCGCTGTGGCAGGGTCTCCCGACCCTGCCACAGCCGCATCGTCCAGGCCGAACGCCTGGCGATAAAGCCCCTCTTCTTCGGCGGCGACCCAGCGCACCGGCTCCCGGCAGCGCGGCAGCTCGATGCGGCGGGCGCGGCCGTCGGCCTCCAATTCTTGCAGGAACGCCGCCATCGGCCCTTCCAGGTCGGCCGGCGATAGGTCGCCGAGCCGACGCAGCCACTCCGCCACTTCCGTCGCAGTGCGCGGCGGCATCCCCAGGCCGCGCAGCCGCCGCTCCACCTGATGGATCGCCCGCGGGTCGAGGAGGTGCGCCTGCCGCTCCGGTGCGACGAGCTGTTCCAGTAGGCGCTTATCCAAACCCGCGGCGCCGGCGCCGTCCGACTCGGAACCATCGTACTGGTACTGGTAAGCCGCGTTGAACGAAAACAGCAGGCCCGACGCGAACGGCGACGGCGTCTCCGCCCGCCGCGTCGCCACGGTCACGGCTCCATCGCGTATATCGGACAGCAATTGTTGTAAATGCGGCACGTCGAGATGATCGTGGAGGCACTCGCGGAACGTCTCGACCACGACGGGGAAGTCGGCGTGGCGGCGGCAGACTTGCAGCAGGTCGCGGCCGCGCAGCCGTTGCAGCCACAGCGGCGCCCGCTTGCCGGCCTGGCCGCGCGGCATCAGCAGCGCCCGCGCCGCGTTCTGCCGGAACCGCAGCGCGAACAGCGGGCTGTCGGCCAACTCGTCCAGGACCATTCCTTCCACGTTCTCCGGCGTCAGACCGTCGAATACATCGAGAATCGGCTCGTCCATGTCGGTGAAACGCAGGAGAACGCCGTCGTCGTGGTGCATGGCCTGCGGCCGGTAGCCGAGCCGCTTCCGCAGCCGCGCCTCCAGGACCAGCCGCAGCGTCAGGTGCAGCCGCGACCCGAGCGGACTGAGCAAAACCACCTGCCAGTCGCCGAGCTGGTCGCGCGACGCCTCCACGGCCAGCGTGCGCTCCGTCGGCAGCGTCCCCGTGGCGACCAGCTGGCGCGTGACGTGCCAGCGCAGGCAGCGTGCGGCAGTGACATCGAGATGACACTCGCGCTGCAACCATTCGAGAACGTCGTCGGAATCGAGGCGGTCCTTCAGCTCGCGCAAGAACGCCCCGATGGCCAGGCCAAGGTCGTAGCTGCGTCCGCCGCCTTCTCCCCGCCAGAAGGGGACCATGGCCGGGGCGCCCTCGGCCGGGACGACGACGACGCGGTCGGCCTCGATGCGCTCCAGCCGCCAGGCGTTGGTCCCGAGCAGGAAGGCGTCGCCGACGCGGCGCTCGTAGATGAATTCCTCGTCCAGCTCGCCGATGCGCAGGCCGGCGCCGGTGCAGGCGGCGTACTGGCCGACGTCGGGGATGACGCCGCCGTTGATGAGAGCGGTCTGACGGCTGCCGGGCAGGGCGAGGAGTCGGTTGTGAACGCGGTCCCAGCTGACGCGCGGCTGGAGCGCTTCCAGTGTGCGGGGCGCCGGCTCTTGCCCCCTCCCCCCTTGCGGGGGAGGGTTGGGGTGGGGGGAAGTTTGGTCAGAGTCCCCACCCCCCACCCCCGACCCCTCCCCTGCAAGGGGGGAGGGGAGAGAAGAGACGAACCGATACCGCCCACTAATCATCTCCAAAGTCGTCTCGAACGCCTGCGCCGAAAGATCGCGGTAGGGGTACGCCCGCCGCACCAGGGCGTACAGGTCGGGCACGGTCCAGTCGTCCATCGCCGCAAGGGCCACGAGTTGCTGGGCCAGCACGTCCAGGCAGTTGACCGGCGTGCGGATCGCCTCGACCCGTCCCGCGACCATCTCCCGCGCCAGTACGGCCTGTTCCAGCAGATCGCCCGCCGTCTTCGGGATGAGCCGGCCCTTGCTGCGCTGACCGACGAGGTGCCCCGCCCGGCCGACCCGCTGCAAGGCCCGCGCGACGTTGCCCGGCGATTCGACCTGGCAGACCAGATCGACGGCCCCCATGTCGATGCCGAGTTCCAGCGACGCCGTCGCCACCACGGCCGGCAATCGGCCCTCCTTCAGCGCCGCCTCCACGTCCCTTCGCACTTCCAGCGAGACGCTGCCGTGGTGGGCGCGGGCGACTTCGCCCTCGTCGTTGAGAAACGACGTGATGCGCTCCACGGATCGGCGGTCGTTGGCGAAGACGATGGTGGAGCGATGCTCGCGGATCAGGTCGCCGAGGCGCCGGTAAATCGACGGCCACACCGACCCCTCCGGCATCGGCCCGAACTGCTCCACCGGGCTGACGATCTGGAGGTCGAGGTCCTTCCGCAACCCGGCGTCCACGACGGAAACCGGCCGCGGAATAAATCGCCCATCGGCGTCCGGCTCTGCCCCGCCGAGGAAGCGCGCCACCTCGTCAAGAGGCCGTTGCGTCGCCGACAGGCCGATGCGCACGAAGCCATTCGGGTTGATCGCCGCCAGCCGCTCCAGCAGGAGTGCCAGGAAGACGCCGCGCTTGTTCGGCGCAGAGGGCGTGAATCTCATCGATGATGCAGTGGGTGACGCCGCGCAGCGTGTCGCGGGCGCGCGAGGTCAGCAGCAAATGCAGCGATTCGGGAGTGGTAATGAGGATATGCGGCGGCCGGCGGACGAGGCGCTGCCGCTCGGCGGCCGGCGTGTCGCCGGTGCGGACGGCCGCTTCCAGGGTCGGAAGGTCGAAGCCCATCCGCCGGGCCGTTTCGGCAACGCCTTCGAGCGGATGTTGCAGATTGCGGGGGATGTCGTTATTGAGCGCCTTGAGCGGCGAGACGTAGAGGACGCGCACGCCGCGGGCCGGCGCGGGTTCCTGTCGCCAGAGATGATCGAGGCAGGCGAGGAAGGCGGCCAGCGTCTTGCCGGAGCCGGTCGGCGCCAGGATCAGCGTGTTCCGGCCGGACGCGATGAGCGGCCATCCCTGCCGCTGCGGGGCCGTCGGTTCGCCGAGCGCGGTGCGGAACCACTCCCGAACCGGCGGCAGGAAGAGTTCGAGGGGATCGTCGGTGTGCATCTCTGCATTTGTACCGGATCACCGGGCGGCGGCGGTAGGTGCGTTGTCCTCTTGATTGTATTGCAGAGCGCCATACAATGACATCATCGGAGGTTTCCCCATGGCAACGTCGCACTCGTCTCGATCACGAAAGCCGCGAAAGCCCAGCCCGCTGATGGTCCGTCTGGACGAAGCAAGTAAGGCGTACCTGTCGCGGGCGGCGGAGTTGCGGCGGATCAGCGTGAGTGATTACGTCCGGGAGGTGACGGTCGCGCAGGCGCGGCGCGAGGTCCTCGCGGCCGGCGAGCAGACGTTGGTGCTGACCCCCGAAGAACAGCTCGCGTTCTGGAACGCCTTGAACGAAACGCCCACACCCACCGAGGCGCAGCGGCGACTGGGCGCGATGATGCGAGGCGAGTCGTGAACGAGGTCCGATTTCCGGACGGCTTCCGCCTGGAGCGTCTTGTCCGCGCCCACCCACGCAAATCATTCCGCTGCGGCGAGGCCGCCGTGCACGAGTGGCTGGCGTCGCACGCCCTCCAAAATCAGAAAAAACACCTCTCAACGACCAAGGTCCTCCTCGACGGCGGGGGAGCGATCGCCGGCAACTACACGCTGGCGACGGGACAGGTCGATTTCTCGGACCTGCCTGCCGAGGTCACGAAGCGCCTGCCGCGGCGAGTGCTACCCGTCGCCGTGCTCGCGTGGCTGGGCGTCGGCGCCGAACGTCAAGGCCAAGGGCTGGGCGGGCGGCTGCTGGCGCAGCGCCTGCGCGACTGCCACGAGGCGGGCAAGACGTTCGCCTTCGTCGCGGTGATCCTGGACTGTCTCAACGACGCGGCGAAGGCGTTCTACCGGCGATGGGACTTCGAGGAAGTCCCGGGCCATCCCTACCGGCTGTTCCTGAGCGCGAAACGGCTCGATGCGATGATGGGCGCGGCCGCGCGCTAGTTCGGGACTGCCCGCTGACGTTCCGCTGCAATCAAGAGATGAAGGCGTCCGGCCGTCCCATTGCAAGGGAAGGCGAGCGGCGGGGCTTGTCCCTGCCGACCTAACGGCGCAAGGAGGCGGTGGTGTCTCGGGTGCGATCCACGACGATTCTGGCGGTGCGGCGCAACGGCGGCACGGCCGTCGGCGGCGGCGGCCAGGTGACGCTCGGCCAGGTGGTGATGAAGAGCGACGCCCACAAGGTGCGACGCGCGATAAATCGTGATCGCATACAAAGTCCATCTGGTTCTGCGCGACCCAATCCGGCGCCTCGTTGAGCGGTCTCCGCAGAAGATCGGTCACGCCATCAGCCGAGCACGCAACCTTGTGTGGGCGCTGCTGATCCAAGGTATCCTGAACGACCCGAAACTGGCCACGCTGCTGGAGGACTTCGGAGTAACGCTGACCAAGGAAGCGGCGTTCCGCGAGTACCTGAAGAACCTTGCTGCGGCCAAACTGATTCCGATCCTCAAGGAGGTCCTCGGCAGCGCGGAGTACAAGGAGCGAATGGAGAAGGAGCGGTACGAGTTCCTTCGCAACAAGGAGACGTTCAACCAGTGCAAAAACGTCGCCGCGGACAAGTTCGGCTGGGTCAAAAAACCCTGTGAGGCGTAGAGGCGGGTTTCAGGAACCTTGGGCCGTACAATATATAGATAGATTAATTATATGTACAGCTTCTATATCTTTTTGTCTTCCTCCTCACGAAGCCTTGAAGCGGCAGCGCAAGCAACACACGGCATTGTTTAACCGGCGGGCGCCCGACACGATCCAGGAAAGGCGACCGTCCTGGTCGAACTCGCCGAACAACAGCGCCGGGACGTGTCCAAGCCGGCGCCGGTCGTCATCGACCCGCAGACCCGGAAGGAGTACGTCCTGGTCCGCCGAGAAGTCTACGCCCGCGTGCGCGCGATCTTCGACGAGGAAGGGCCGGACATGCCGCGGTGGGCGTCCTCATGGATCGGGCGATGCGCGAGGAGGACGAGCCGATTGTCGCGCTGCTTTGGCATGGAAAGGATGCCTCCTGCGCGGTTTGCACGGCCATGCGGACAATCCGCCCCCCGCCGCGTACATGTACCAGCAAGCCTCGTCTCTCTCAACCCGTTGCGAGGATTGCCATGAGCGAACCGCGTTCCCACCCCTTCAGCCGGCGCGACTTCCTGACCGCGGCCGGCGGCGCCCTCGCGGCGGCCGGCCTGGCCTCCGCCGAGGCCGCCCCGCCCGACGACAAACCCGACGCCCCGAATCCCGCCGTCGGCAAGCCCGTCAGCGACACGGCCGCGGCTCAGGGCGGCACGCCCAAGGTGCCTGGCCCACCGCCCAAACGGCTCGGCTATGCGATCGTCGGCCTCGGCAAGCTGGCCCTCGGTGAGGTGCTGCCGGCCTTCGCCCTCACCGAACGCTGCCGGCCGACCGCCCTCGTCAGCGGCGATCCCGACAAGGCCCGCGCCGTCGCCGATCACTACGGCATCGATCCCAAGGCGATCTACGATTACAAGAACTTCGACGCCATCCGCGACAACCCGGCCGTCGATATCGTCTACGTCATCCTGCCCAACGCCATGCACGAGGAGTTCACCATCCGCGCCGCCGGGGCCGGCAAGCACGTCCTGTGCGAGAAGCCGATGGCGACGACCGTCGAGGCGTGCCAGGCCATGATCGCCGCCTGCGACAAGGCCGGCCGCAAGCTGATGATCGCCTACCGCGTCCACTACGAGCCGTACAACCAAAAGATGATCGAGATGTGCCGGCAGCACGTTTACGGCCCGATCCAGTTCATCGTCTCCGACACGCTCATGGAGGTCGGCGGGGCGAAGCAGTGGCGGCTCGACCCAAAACTGTCCGGCGGCGGCTCGCTGGTGGACATCGGCATTTACAGCCTCAACGCCACGCGCTACCTCAGCGGCGAGGAGCCGGCCGAGATCAACGCGGTGCAGTGGAGCAATCCCAAGGACCCGCGCTTCAACGGCCTGGAGCAGAGCATCGCCTTCCAGCTGCGCTTCCCGAGCGGCGTGCTGGCCAACTGCACGTCGAGCTACAGCACGGGCGGCGGCGCCAACCGCTACCGCGTCATGGCGGCCGAGGGCTGGTACGGCCTGGAGCCGGCCATCGCCTACCGCGGCCTGCGGATGCAGCGCAGCCACGGCGGCGGTGCGGTCGAGCAGGTCGATCTGCCGCAGGTCAGCCATTTCGGCTCGGAAATGGATCATTTCGCGGAGTGCGTGGCCGAGAATCGCCGGCCGAACACGCCGGGCGAGGAGGGGATGCAAGACGTGCGGCTGATCCAGCGGATCTACGAGGCGGCGCGGAGCGGCAAGACGGTGAAGGGGTAGGGCGCGGATCTCGTTCAGCCGCTCTTCGCAGAAGAGCGCGACGCCCCCGCGCTCTTCTGCGAAGAGCGGCTGAACGGCAACCCGTTCTCGCGGCGACATATTTTTCCCCGTAAAACTTGCGTCCGTGGAATTCCTGTCCTACCTTACAGCAGACGCGCATTCCGTCCGGCCCATAACGCCGGCCGGAACGGACCCCCCCGAGCGACTTCAACGCCGAAGGAATCTCCCCCCATGGCTCGACTCCTGCGCCGCAAGACTCGCCCCGCCCAGCACCCCCTGGAAACCTACCTCCGCGAGATCAACGACACGCCGCTGCTCGACGCCGAGGCCGAGCGGCGACTCGCCTACCGCATTGAGGAGGGCGACACCGAGGCCCGCGACCACATGGTCCGCGCTAACCTCCGCCTGGTCGTCAACATCTCCCGCCGCTACGCCGGCAAGGGCCTGGCCCTGCAAGACCTGATCGAGGAGGGCAATCTCGGCCTGCTCCGCGCCGTGGAGGGGTTCGACCCGTCCATGAACACGCGCTTCAGCACCTACGCCAGCTACTGGATCAAGCAGTCCATCAAGCGGGCGCTCGATCAACACGGCCAAGACCGTCCGCCTGCCGGCCTACATGGTCGAGCTGCTCAGCAAGTGGCGGCGGGCGACGGCCGAGCTGCAAGAGGAGCTGGGCCGCACGCCGACCCAGGAAGAGATCGCCGCCCACCTCCATTTGCCGAAAAAGAAGCTGGCCATCATCCGAAAAGCCATCCGCATCCACAACGCGGCGTCGCAGACCGACCAGGCCGACGACGGCTGGTCGCTCGAAGAGATGCTGACCGACATGCGCACCAAGGCGCCGGACGCCGAGATGGCGGACTCCGACGACCTGCACCACATCCTGGATCTGCTGGGCAAGATGGACCAGCGCGAGGCCGCCGTGCTGCGGCTGCGCTTCGGCCTGGACGGCGAAGACCCGATGACGCTCAAGGAGATCGGCGACCGCCTCGGCCTGACGCGCGAGCGCGTCCGCCAAATCGAGTGCGAAGCGCTCGGCAAGCTGCGCGAAGGAATCGAGGCCGCGTGAGTATTCCCTTTCATCCGGCGCCGGTCCACACCAGCCGCGCCGGCCCCCCCCGCTCGGCGAAGACGACGGCGGCCTGGCCGAAGCGCCGGCCCAGCGCGGCCGCCGCCGCCTCGTCCACGCCCGGCACGAGCAGACTCGGCTCCGGCGGCCAGCGGCCGTCGTCGCCCACGCCCTCGCCCCGGTAAAAGCGATATCCCATCTCCGTAAGCACTTGTTCCAGCTCCCGCTGCCGCGCCTCGTTGCGCTCCGGCGGCGCCGCGACCGAGTCGGGGTTGTACGCGGTGACGTAGGCCCATGCGGCGACCTCGTGCGCCGCCGCCAGTGCGTCCGCCTCCGGGCTGGGGCAGCCGATGCGCACCGCGAACCGGCCGGCCGGCCCGTCCACGAAGTAGGAAGTGGCGCGGTAGGCGGCCTCCAGTCGGGCGATCTTTTCCGAAGGGACATTTCCCACGGCTACTCCCGGAGGTCCGCCGTCGGCAGGAACCGCGGCGGCTTCCGCGCCCGCGTCGTCTGCTCGAAGGCGTAGGCCAGCTTCAGCAGCGTCGGCTCCGTCCAGGCCCGGCCGAAGAAGGAGATCCCCACCGGCAGGCCGAAGACGAAGCCGGCCGGCACGGTGACATGGGGATAGCCCGCCACCGCGGCCGTGGTCGAGCTGCCGCCGCTCCCGCCGCCGCCGTAGACCAGATCGGTGACCCAGGCCGGCCCCGCCGTCGGCGCCACCAGCGCGTCGAGCTTGTTCTCGTCCATTACGGCGTCGATCCCGTCCTTTCGAGACAGCAAATGATTCCGCTTGACCGCCTCCAGATATTCGTCGCTGGTGAGCGGCCCCATCTCCTCGGCACGGAGGAACAGCTCCTGTCCGAAATACGGCATCTCCTTTTTGTGGTTCTGCTTGTTGAATTCGATGATCTCTTTCAGCGAGTGGACCGGGGCGGCCGGCCCGAGTCGTTCCAGATAGGCGTTGAGGTCGGCCTTCAGCTCGTACATGAAGACGACCATTTCCGATCCGCCGTAGCGGCCGAGCGTGGGGACGACGGCCGGGTCGATCAGCGTCGCCCCCTGCTTTTGCATCGCCTGGAGCGCGTCGTTCATGACGGCGTCCACGGCCTCGTTGAATCCGAACAGGCGACGCACCACGCCGATGCGCGCCCCTTTGAGACCGTCCGCGTCGAGGAACTGGGTGTAGTCGGCGTGAGCGTGGCCCCCCCCCACCCCACCCTCCCCCACCCGCGGGGGGAGGGAAGGGAGGGGGGGTCGTCCGGGTCGCCGGCCGCCAGCGCGCCCAGCAGGATCGCCGCGTCGCGCACCGTGCGGGCCATCGGCCCGGCCGTATCTTGGGTATGGGAGATGGGAATGATCCCCGAACGGCTGACGAGGCCGACGGTCGGTTTGAGGCCGACGATGCCGTTGACCGACGACGGGCTGACGATGGAGCCGTCGGTTTCAGTGCCAACGGCGGCGGCGCAGAGGCTGGCGGCGACGGCGGCCGCCGAGCCGGCGCTGGAGCCGGAGGTGTTGCGGTCCAGCGCGTAGGGGTTGCGCGTCAGGCCGCCGCGGCCGCTCCAGCCGCTGGTCGAGTTGTTGGAGCGGATGTTGGCCCATTCGCTGAGGTTCGTTTTGCCGAGCAGGACGGCCCCGGCCTTGCGCAGCCGCTCGACGATGAAGGCGTCCTTCGGCGGCCTGGCGCCGACCAGGGCCAGCGAGCCGGCGGTGGTCGCCATCTTGTCGGCGGTGTCGATGTTGTCCTTGACGAGGACGGGAACGCCGTGCAGCGGGCCGCGCGGCCCCTTGTCCTTCCGCTCCTTGTCGAGCGCGTCGGCGATCTCCAGCGCGTCGGGGTTCAGCTCGATCACGGCGTTGACGGCCGGCCCCTGTTTGTCGATCTCCTCGATGCGGGCGCGGTAGCGCTCGGTCGAGGGAGCGGGCCGTGAACTTGCCCGATTTCATCCCTTCCTGGAGTTCGGCGATCCCCATTTCCTCCAGCTCGAACGGCTTGACGGCGGGGTCGTCCGGGGCGGCGTCGGCCGCCGCGGCGGCGCAGCCGAGGAGGCCGGCCTGGAGGAAGCGGCGGCGACTGGGTTCGTGGCGTCGAGGCATCGCGATTATCTCCTGATCGGGTGCGTCGGTTAGCCGCGACGCGCAGCGGAGCGCTGGGGGAAGCGCTCCGCTGCGCGTCGCGGCTAACCGGACGGCGTCCCCCGTTGGAGGGCAGCTTACCCGTCAGCCGCCGCGGC
Organism: uncultured Planctomycetaceae bacterium; assembly: GCA_963823075.1. Taxonomy (GTDB): domain Bacteria; phylum Planctomycetota; class Planctomycetia; order Gemmatales; family Gemmataceae; genus UBA4732. Next base: position 2,175,101 of record CAWGKE010000001.1, on the reverse strand, counting down.
GTCTACAATAGCCGTGCGCCCGTCCCCGATGATTTTCGGAGTGCCAAGGGATGCGACCTGTTTTCCGCGCTGCACCGCTCTTTTTTGTCGTCCTTGTCCCCGCGCTGGCCGCGACCGCGGCCCCCGAAGCGCGCCTGGCCGACAGCCTCCAGCCGTTCGTGGACAACCACACCCTGGCCGGCGCCGTCGTCCTGGTCGCCGACCGCGACAAGGCGCTCGATCTGGAGGCGGTCGGTTATTCCGACGTCGCCGCCAAGACGCCGATGAAGACCGACGCTCTCTTCTGGATCGCGTCGATGTCCAAACCGATCTCGGCCACCGGCCTCATGATGCTGGTGGACGAGGGCAAGGTGAAGCTCGATGACCCCGTCGAAAAATACTTACCGGAGTTCAAAAATCAATGGGTGATCGCGGAGCAGGACAAGGACCACATGCTGCTGAAACGGCCGACGCACCCCATCACCGTGCGCAACGTCCTGTCCCACACCAGCGGGCTGCGTCCCACGTCGGCGATGGAGACGCCGACGCTCGACCTGCTGCCGCTGCGCGAGGCCGTGCGCAGCTACGCCATGACGCCGCTGCAGTTCGATCCGGGCAGCCAGTATCAGTACTCCAACGCGGGGATCAACACGGCCGGCCGCATCATCGAGGTGGTCAGCGGGACGCCCTATGAGGAGTTCCTGCAAAAACGGCTGTTCGACCCGCTCGGCATGAAGGACACGACGTTCCGGCCCACGGAGGAGCAGGTGAAGCGGCTGGCGAAGTCGTACAAGCCCGACAAGGAGGGCAAGGGGCTGGAAGAAACCATCGTCTCGCAGTGCTATTATCCGCTGACCGACCCGAAGCGTCAGCCGTTCCCGGCCGGCGGTCTGTTCTCGACCGCGGCCGACGTCGGCGTCTTCGGCCAGATGATCCTGAACGGGGGGACGTTCCGGGGGCAGAAGTACCTGTCGGAGGACGCGGTGCGCGAGATGACGTCCACGCAGACCGGCGACCTCTTGAGCAAGGGCAAGGGCGAGAACGGCTATGGCCTGGGCATGTCCACGAGCCGGAAGGCGCGGGGCGACGCGGTGATCCCCGGCCCGTGCGGCCACGGCGGGGCGTACTCGACGAACCTGTGGATCGACCCGGATCGGCAGCTCGTCACGGTGTACATGGTGCAGAACGCCGGCTTCCCGGCGGCGACGTCGGCAAGGCGCGCGGGGCGTTCGAGAAGGCGGCGGCGGAGGCGTTCGGGAAGTAGGGGGGGTCGGGATGACGCTCCAAAATGGGATTGCGAAACGAACCGACCTCGGGTAAATAGCGCGCCCTGTCCCCGGAAGGGTTTACGAGAGCGGTCGGAGCCGCGACCGTGAGGGAGCGGTCTTCGCCCAAACCGCTCCCTTACGGTCGCGGCCCTGACGCGACGGCACAAGGAGCGGCGCCCGATGCTCAGCGGCAAGACGCCGGGTCGGCTGAGTCGGATCGTCCTGGTCGCGGCGTGGATCGCCGTCCTCGCCTGCCTCTTCCTCAACGCCGTGCGCCGCGTGGGCGGCGACACCGGCGATTTCGTCCACTTCTATGAGGCCGCCAAGGCGATGGTCCGCGGCGAGGACGTTTACGCCTCCGGCCGCGGCGGCTACATCTATCCGCCGCTGCTCGCCTTCCTCTACACGCCCTTCGCCCTGCTGCCGCAAAACCCGGCCGCCGTAGCCCTGCTCGTTTGCAACACGGTCCTGCTGCTCGGCTCGGTCTTCCTGGCCGCGCGCGAATTCGCCCGCCGCTTCGACGTGCCCGCCGACGGCTGGAAGACCGCCGCCGTCGCCCTGATCGCCGTCTTCCTCGTCGCCGACAAGCTCAAGGGCGAGCTGCAAATGTGGCAGACCAACCTGCTCATGCTGTTCCTGTTCACGGTCGCGCTCCGCCTGCTGGACCACCGACCGGCGCTCGCGGGCATGGCCCTCGGCCTCGCCTTCAACATCAAGTATATGCCGATCGTCTTTCTCCCCTATCTGCTGCTGCGGCGCCGCTGGACGGCCGCGGGGGCGTTCGCCGCGTCCGCCGCGGGCTTCGCCCTGCTGCCGGCCGTCCTGACCGGCTGGGACGTAAACCTCCATTACCAGGCGGTCGCCTACAGCGGCCTGTTTCGGCTGATGGGCGTCCCCGTCGGGGCGGCGCCAGCGGCCAACATCGACGGCATCACGGCCGAGTTCAGCGTCTCGATCCCCAGCGGCATCGCTCGGTTGGCCGGGGCCGGCGGGTCGGCGGCGATCGCGCTGGCGGCCGCCGGGATTCTCGCGCTGGCCGCCGCCGCCGGCGCCGCCTGGATGTATCGGCGGAACGGCGTGGCGTTCCTGTATCGGCCGGACGGGCCGCGCGCCGACTCCCGGCCGATCGGTGCCATCGTCGGTCTGGAATGGGCGGCACTGGTGACGGCCGTGCTGGTGTTCAGCCCGCAGACCAACACGCGCCACCTTTCCCTCTTGCTCCTGGTGCAAACGCTGGCCGCTGTGCTGCTGCTGTCGCCGCGGCCGGGCGCGTTGCGCCGGCCGCTGCTGGTCGGGACGCTGCTGCTGGCGCTGGGCCTCATCTTCCCGCCCGGCACGCAGGACTTCGCCGAACAGGTGGGCGTCTGGTCCGCGGGGGCGCTGGAAGTCTGGCGCACGGTCGGCGGCCCCTGCTGGTGCGCGCTAGCCATGCTCGGCGCGCTGATTTGGGTCGGCCTGCGGTACGCCCGTCGCCCGGCCGAGGCGCGGCCCGCGGTTTCTGCCGTTTCTCGCTCCTCATCGTCCGTTTCCCTCCATGACGAAGCGGCGTGACGGGTCCGGCGATTGCCTCTTGGCCCCGGCCGCGATCCGTGCGACAATAACCCCAACAGCGTCCGCCGCCCTTTCCTCCACGGGCCGAACCTCCCATGCCGCCGCGCTGGCTGAGCGTTGCCATCGTCGCCTTCTGGCTTTGCACCACCGGCTGGCTCCTGTACCGGGACGTGTGGCCGTGGCTCCTTCCCGGCCAGGCGCCGCCATTCACCATCGACCTTGAAGACGAGGTCCAGACGCAGCAGGCCCACGTTCACTGGACCGTCTCTTACAACGACCACCCCTTCCTCCGCGCCGAAACCTGGGTCGCCCCGAACCCCAAGGACGACACCTTCGACCTCCACGCCCAGGTCCGCCAGCCGGCCGTTCCCTTCGACGGCGGCCGCGGCAGCGACCCGTTCGGCGGCCTCATCGCCATTCGAGACATGAGCAGCGTCTACACCGTCACCCGCCAGGGCGATCTGCGGGCCGTCTCGATGCGATTCTCCGGCGACGCCCACGTCGGCCCCTTCCTCACCCTGCCCGGCCAAGGCACGCTCACCGGCGAGGTGCGCGAGGGCCGGTTCTATTCCCACCTGCGCGCGTCCACGCCCCTCTTCGGCGGCAAGGACATCGACACGGACCTGAAACCTGTCGCCGTCACCGCGCACGGCTCGGTGCTGTCGCCGCTGCACCCGGTCAACCGCATCTCCGGCCTGCGTCCGGGGCAGACCTGGCGCATGCCGCTGGTGGACCCGGTCAAGGACGCCTTCGCCGCCCTGGTCCGCGACGCCCTCCCCGCCGACCTGCCCGGCCTGGGGGACGAAAATCGAGAAATCGTCCTGACCGCCTCCGTCCGGCCGAAGCCCGAGACGCTGACCTGGAACGGCAAGCCGGCCGAGTGCTTCGTCATCGACTGCCGCGGCGACGACGTGACCGCCGCGACCTGGGTCCAGGTCGGCGACGGCAAGGTGCTGCGCCAGGAGTCCGAACGCGGCGGCGAGAAGGTGGCCATGCAGCGAGACTGACGATCCATCAAAGCATCCAATCCCGATACCCTATGATCTCTCTCGATAAAGTCACCAAACAGTACGGCGTGAAGACGGCCGTGGACGGGCTGAGCCTGGAAGTGCCGGCCGGCGAGCTGTTCGCCTTCCTCGGCCCCAACGGCGCCGGCAAGACCACCACCATCAAGATGCTCTGCGGCCTGCTCTTCCCCACGTCCGGCGTGGTCCGCGTCGGCGGCTTCGACCTGCGCACCGAGGGCGGCCGCGCCCGCGAACTGCTCAGCTACGTCCCGGATCAACCGTTCCTTTACGAGAAGCTGACCGGCCGAGAATTCCTCCAATTCATCGCCGACATGTACGATTTGCCGCGCGACCACGGCCGGCGCCGCATCGCGGAGGCGATCGAGCAGTTCGAGCTGGGGCCGTTCGTGGACAACCTGACGGAGAGCTATTCCCACGGCATGAGGCAGCGCACGGTGTTCGCGTCGGCCCTGGTCCACGACCCCCGGGTGCTGATCGTGGACGAGCCGACGGTCGGCCTCGACCCGCGCAGCGTGCGGCAATTGAAGGACCTGTTGCGGGCGCAGGCGGACGGCGGCGTGACGGTGTTTTTGTCGTCGCACTCGCTGGACGTGGTGCAGGAATTGGCCGACCGCATCGCCATCGTGGACCACGGCCGGCTGATCGGCTGCGGCACGCTGGAGGCGCTGCGCACGCAGGCGTCGCTGGACGGCTCGCTGGAGGACGTGTTCCTGAAGCTGACTGAGCCGGGCGGGGGCGAGGACGGCGTTGCGACGGCGCCGCCCGCCCCGGAGGGAATCCAGCGATGACTCGCCCCTCCCGCCCGCCCCTGCTGATGCAGCGGCTGCGCTGGACGATGTTCCGCAACGCGCTGCGGACGCTGGTCGGCCGATCCGTGGTGCGCCCCCTCACCGTCGTCCTCATCACGCTGCTCATCTGGGCGCTGGTCTTTTACGGCAGCCTGGAGGGCTTCCGCTTCCTCGACAAGGACGTCCACGTCCCGCTGCACGGCGAGATCGTGGGCATCCTGCTCGACCTGATGTTTTTCACGCTCGGCGTGCTGCTGCTGTTTTCGGGCGGCCTGATCCTCTACGGCGGCCTGTTCACGGCCCCCGAAACGGCGTTCCTCCTGGCCACGCCGCTCGACGACGATCGCGTTTTCGCCCACAAGTTCCAGGGCGCGACGGCGATCAGCGTCTGGGCCTTCCTGCTCCTGGGCGGGCCGATCCTGATCGCCTACGGCATCGCCTGCGGGGCGCCGTGGTATTTTTACGCTCTATTAGCTCCCTTTTTTATCGGTTTCATCCTGCTGCCGGCCTCGCTGATGCCCTGGTGGTCCTCTTGACCGTCAACCTTTTGCCGCGGCGGCGCAGGCAGGTGCTGATCGCCTGCGTCGCGGTCGCGGTCGCGCTGGCCGGCTGGTGGGTCTACCAGATCGTGCGCGACGCCCACGGCGACGGCGACGGCCAGAACGCGCTGCATCAGGTGGCTCGGCCACTTCACCTTCTCCGGCGCGGTGCTGACGCCGGACCACTGGGCGGCGCGCGGCCTGGAGGCGGCGGTGCGCGGCGACGTAAGCCTATCGCTCTGGGACCTCGCCCTGGTCTGGAGCAACGGCCTTTTCGGATATCTGATTGCGGCGCTCGCGGCGCGGCGGCTGTATCGCCGGGGCCATAACCGGCTGGCGACCGGCGGCACGCTGCGGCGCCGCTACGGCGGGGCGTGGCTGGACGGTCTGCTGACGGCCTGCCTGCCGTTCGTGGCCGAGCGGACGCGGCTCCTGATCGTCAAGGATTTCCGCACCTTCCGCCGCGATCCGCAGCAGTGGGCGCAGGTCCTCATCTTCACGGTGCTAGTGACGTTCTCCATCACGGTCGGCCGGCGCATCTTCGCGGCCGACCTCGGCTCGTTCTACCAGAACCTCGTCAGCTGGTTCTACCTCGGCGTGGTCGGCCTCTTGATCTGCATTTACACGGGCCGGTTCGTGTTCCCGCTGTTGAGCCTGGAGGGCCGCAAGTTCTGGATCCTCGGCCTCTTGCCGGTGGAGCGCGGACAATTGCTCTGGGGAAAGTTCGCCTTCGCCTCGGCCGGGGCGCTGCTGATGGGAGAGTTTTTGGTGCTGCTGAGCGACCTGACGCTGAGCATGGCGTGGCCGGCCGTGGTGCTGCACGTCTTGACGACAGCGGTGCTGGCGCTGGGGCTGAGCGGCCTGAGCGTGGGCCTGGGGGCGTGCCTGCCGAACTTCCGCGAGACGGACCCGTCGCGGATCGTGTCGGGCTTCGGCGGCACGATGAACCTGCTGCTGAGCCTGGTGTTCTTGCTGGCGGTGCTGGTGCTGATGGCTGGGCCGTGGCACTTGCAGGCCGGCTGGGCGGCGGCCGCGGGGGAGGGCGAGGGGCCGTCGCCGTGGGCCGTGCTGCCGGGCGTGGCGGCCGGGCTGGCGGTCGGGGCGGCGGCGGTGGTCGTGCCGCTGCGGATGGGAATCCGGGCGCTGCGGGAGATGGAGTTTTGAGATGGTCAAATGGAATATTTTCGGGACGTTCGCATGAACCTCTATCGCTGCATCCTCCCTCTGCTTCTCGTCTCCCTCCCGGCGCTGCTGCGCCGAGCCGCCGCTGCCGGTCGCCAAACCGGAGGAGGTCGGCGCCTCCGCCGAACGCCTCGACCGCATCGACGGCGTCGTGAAACAGGCGCTCGACCGCGGCGACGCGCCCGGCGCCGTCGTGCTGGTGCTGCACCGCGGCCGCATCATCTTCCGCCGCGCCTACGGCCTCCGCAGCAAGCAGCCCGCCGAAATCCCCATGACGGTCGATACCGTGTTCGACCTGGCCTCGCTGACCAAGCCGCTGGCGACGGCGTCGTCCATCATGCTCCTGGTGGAGCAGGGCAAGCTGCGGCCGTCCGACCCCGTGGCGCGGTATCTGCCGGCGTTCGCGGCCAAGGGCAAGGACAAGATCACGGTCGAGCAGCTGCTGCTGCACACCAGCGGCCTGATCCCCGACAACGCCGTCGCCGACTACGAGGACGGGCGGGAAAAAGCGATCCAGCGCATCTGCGACCTGGAGCCGGCGTCGGCGCCAGGAGAAAAATTCGTCTACAGCGATCTGAATTACATCCTTCTCGGCGAGCTGGTGGAGAAGCTGAGCGGCAAGCCGCTGGACGAGTTCTCGAAGGAAAACCTGTTCGCGCCGCTCGGCCTGACGACGATGGGCTATAAGCCGGCCGCGGAGCTGCGCGACCGTATCGCCCCGACGGAGAAGCGCGACGGCAAATGGCTGGTCGGCGAGGTCCACGACCCGCGCTCGGCGCTGATGGGCGGCGTCGCGGGCCACGCCGGCCTGTTCGCCACGGCCGACGACCTGGCCGTCTACGCCCAGATGCTTCTCGACGGCGGCGTGTGGAAGGGCAAGCGCATCCTGGGCGAGCTGACAGTGAAGCGGATGACGACGCCGCACCCCGTGCCGCTGGCGAACGGCGCCCTCGGCCAGCGCAGCTACGGCTGGGACGTGCAGACGCCGTATTCCGGCAACCGCGGCGAATTGTTCGTCCCCGGTTCCGGCTTCGGCCATACCGGCTTCACCGGCACGTCGCTGTGGATCGACCCCGAGAGCCGGACGGCCGTAATCCTGCTGACCAACTCCGTCCACCCCGCCGGCAAGGGCGACGTCCGCCGGCTGCGCGGCCAGGTCGCCACGATCGCGGCCTCGGCGCTGGAGCCGTCGCCCCCCCCCACCCTACCCTCCCCCGCGAGGGGGGAGGGAAACAAAGATAACCCCTCCCCCCTCGCGGGGGAGGGTAGGGTGGGGGGGGTGCTGACCGGCCTGGATGTGTTGGAGCGCGACGGCTTCGCCGCGCTGAAGGGCCGTCATGTCGGCCTCGTCACAAACCATACCGGCGTGGACCGCGACGGCCGATCGGCCATCGACCTGCTCTCGAAGGCGGACGGCGTGACGCTGGTCGCCCTGTTCAGCCCGGAACACGGCATCCGCGGCGCGTTCGACGAAAAGGTGGCCGACTCCAAGGACGAGAAGACCGGCCTGCCAATTTACAGCCTCTACGGGTCGCGGAAGAAGCCGACGGCGGAGACCCTGAAGGGCATCGACACGCTGATTTACGACATCCAGGACGCTGGATGCCGCTTTTACACCTACGAAAGCACGCTGGGCGGTGTGCTGGAGGCGGCGGCGGAGAATAAAGTCGCGGTGATGGTGCTGGACCGGCCGAACCCGCTGGGCGGTGTGGAGGTGGAGGGTCCCGTGTTGGACGCGGGGCGCGAGTCGTTCGTCGGCTGGCACACGCTGCCGGTGCGGCACGGCCTGACGATCGGCGAATTGGCCCGGCTGTTCAACGGGGAACGGAAAATCGGGGCCGACCTGGAGGTGGTCCCGATGGAGAACTGGCGCCGCGGCGACCTGTACGATGCGACGGGGCTGCGCTGGATCAACCCATCGCCGAACCTGCGTTCGCCGCTGGAGGCGCTGCTCTATCCCGGAATCGGCCTGCTGGAGACGACGAACGTAAGCGTCGGCCGCGGCACGGATCGGCCGTTCGAGTGGGTCGGCACTCCGTGGATCGACGGCCCGAAGCTGGCGGCGGCGCTGACCAGGGAAGACCTGCCGGGGGTGCGCTTCGTCCCCTGCCGGCAAACGCCGTCGGGCAGCACGTTCAAGGGCCAGGAGTGCGACGGCGTGCAAATCCTGGTGGACGACTGGCCGCGCTTCCGCCCGGTGCGGACGGGCGTGGCGCTGGCGTGCGCGCTGCGGAAGCTGTACCCCGACGGCTGGAAGGCGGACGGCTACGACCGGCTGCTTTGCAACGCGGCGACGCTGGAGGCGCTGAAGCATGGGGCGGCGTGGCAACAGCTCGAAAAGGGATGGCAGACGGAGCTGATCCGCTTCCGCGAGCGGCGGCGGGCGTATTTGCTGTATGCGAAATAGAGATTATACCGAGCGGGCTTCCGTGCTTCCGTGCTTCCGTTTGATAAGAGGGATAAGAGGCGGCCGAAGAGTTTTGTTCACCCAACCCGCCGCGGCGCGGTATCGTATTTGGAGGACGACAACCGCCCACCCACGGAGATCGTCATGTGCCAAACGGCCGCTTCTACCGCCGCCCACGGCTCCAGTGCTTCGACGACCCGCATTGTCCTCATTTTTTCGCTGGCCCTTGTCGTCGGCGTCGGCGGCACGACGCCCGCGGAAGAATTGAAGCCGGCCCGCGCCGACCGTTACGGCGACCCGCTTCCGCCGGGCGCCTTGATGCGGCTGGGGACGATTCGATTCCGCCATGGCGCCTCGATCAACGCGGCCGCCTATTCGCCGGACGGCAAGACCTTGGCCACGGCGGGCTACGGCGGGACCATCCGTTTGTGGGACGCCGCCACGGGCAAGCAGGTCGCCGTCTTTCCACGAGAAGAACGGACGGCCAAGGTCGAATCGTTGGCGTTCTCGCCCGACGGCAAGACCCTGGCCGCGGCCGGCACCTTCGTACGCTCGGCGGCGGGCCAAAAGGAGCTTCTCACGGAGCTGGTCTTCTGCTGGGACGTGGCGAAAGGCGAAGCCCGGCTGTCGATCCCGGCCAACCACGATGCGACCAGCAACCGCTGGGGTTCCCGCGGCCTCGCCTACAGTCCGGACGGCAAATGGCTGGCGGGCGGTGCCTATGATGGCGTGGGTATTTGGGACGCGGCGACGGGAAAGGAATCCAAGTACCTCGAAGCGTCGGGGACCAAGACGGCCCTTGCGTTGTCACCCGACGGCAAGATGCTGGCGTGTGCCGTCGTGGGCGGCGACGCGGCCCTGTGGGACGTGGACGCAGGAAAGGAGCTGCGAAAATTTCAGGGACACAAGAGCTGGGCCCGCGATCTCGCCTTCCGGCCGGACGGCAAGCTCCTGGCCGCGTGCTACAACGATGGGACCGTCGGGCTGTGGGACCCCGCGACCGGTGTGGAAGTGAGGCAGCTCAAGGGGCACGAAAAGGGGGTCCAGAGCGTCGCTTTTTCGCCGGACGGCAAGACCCTTGCCTCGGCAGGCGCGTGCGAGGAACCGATCTCGCTCTGGGACCCGGACACGGGTGAGGAGCGGCTGCGGCTTCAAGGGCCAAAAAGCTTGAACTACATCGTGAAAGTTCTTTTCTCGCCCGACGGCAAGACGCTGGCCGCGGCATACTTTGACGGTACGGTGTTCCTGTGGGACCCGGCCACGGGCAAGCGCATCGCGACGACCGACGAACACGAGATGTCCATTGACGGCGTCGCCGTCTCGCCGGACGGCCGGACCATCGCCACCGCCAGCAGGGACGGCACGGTTCGGCTCTGGGACCGGGCGACGGGGCGTTGCCTTCACACCTTCGACTGCGGTGCGCCGGCGTGGATGGTCGCCTTTTCGCCGGACGGCGCCCGTGTGACGGCCTCCGCCGCTTGGCCGAAGAAAGCCGCGGCCTGGACGTGGGAGACGGCGAGCGGCCGGGAGCTGCCGATGGCGCAGCCAGAGGGCGACTTGCGCGGCTTCACGCTTGACGGTCGCCTTATCGCCGTGTTGCGTGCGGACGGCGCCTTGTCCTTGCGGGACGCAACGACGGGCAAGGAGCTGCACCAGTTCAAGGAGGCCGGGAAGCGTCTGAATTTCGTAAGTTTGTCGCCGGACGGCAAGACGTTGGCCCTGACGAATAGGTTTGAAGTAGAAAACCGCCGGCCCAAGGAAGGCCCCACAGTGCATCTATGGGACATGGCGAGCGGCCGGGAGACCATTCAGTTCGGCGATGTCCACACGGCCTTAGCGACCTTCTCGCCCGACGGCCGCATGCTGGCCACGGTTGAGGACGGTCGCGTCCGGTTGTGGGACTCAGCCACCGGCGTCGAATTAAGCAAGATCGAGCATCCGGAAATCCAGTGTTTTGCATTTTCGCCGGACGGTCGAATCCTGGCGACTTCAAGTTTCAGCGATTCGACGATCCGCCTCTGGGAAGTCGCAAGCGGCCAAGAACGGCTGTCCCTGACGGGCGGCGTGGGCGGTGCGCCGCAATTGGCCTTCACCCCGGACGGCCGGACTTTGATTTCCGGGGGCATGGACACGACCGCCCTCGTGTGGGACTTGGCGCTTCCAGAGCCGGCCGTGAAAGACCTGGATCATCTCTGGTCGGACTTGGCGGACGGCGACGCCTCGCTCGCCTACAAGGCCGTCTGGGCTTTAGCCGCCGAACCCGGTGCGGTCGATTTCCTCAAGGCGCGTCTGAAGCCGGCGTCGGGGGCGGAAGCCAAGGAGATACGCCGTCTCATCGCGGACCTTGACAGCGATGATTTCGAGGCGCGCGAGCGGGCGTCGAAGGATTTGGCCGGAACAGGCCAAGCGGCGCGAGACGGCCTGCTTGACGCCCTGGCCGGAAAGCCGTCGCCCGAGGCGGAGCGGCGAATCAGGGAATTGTTGCGGGCGATGTGTCTTCATCCGCGGCCGCCGTCCGCCGAAGAAATTCAAGAGCTGCGTGCGTTGGAAGTGCTGGAACGCGGCGGCACGGCGGAATGCCGGCAAGTCCTGGAGTCGCTTGCCGCGGGCGGCGAGTCGCGCCTGACGCGCGAGGCCAAGGCAGCCCTGGCACGGATCGGTGGGCGCAAAGTGAAAATGGCGTCGTTTCACCGTTCGGTAAATCGCGGAAGCGACGCCATTTTCTTCATAACAACTCCCCTCGCTCGCGCTCGTGGCTGGTCAGATATCTATACCGCCCCAGCGCCGCGTCCGCCGCCGCCGTCGTCTCCGCGTCGTCGTTGTCGTACAGCCCCGCCAGCAGCTCCTTGACCCGCCGGTTCGCGGTCATTGTTTAGCGGCCCCGTCGGCGGCAACGCGGCGACTGCCGCACAACCGGCGCAGCTGAAGGGCCGTCGCCTTGCTATCCTGGCGGTATGGAAGCCGCTGCCTGCCCCGGCTGCCAAGCGCTGGGGAAAGGTCGGCGTTGATCGGGCGGCCCGCCGCCCCGGCAGCAGGATGGTTATGGCGCAGCATTCCTCAGCATCAACCTATCCCGGCCCATATTGTGGCCATGACATCAGGAGGCGGCTTGGATGGAGCGCCGAGCTTTCGGCGCTGACCATTCGCCTGCGAAAAGCCGTGGCGAGTTTGAGCAATCCTGCCAAGATGGGGTTTTCAGTAGGGACACCCACCTCCCGAACACGCGGGTCAGGGCCGCTTCGCCAGCCGTTCGCATGACGCCGCGTTGCGTGCCCGTCGGCATCGCCTTGTTGCCGTGAACGGGAACGGACACGCTAGTCCGCCCGTCTGGACTCGTGTAGATGTGGTGACTGCTCTCGATTCGGTCGAGTTTCCATCCTCGCCGTTCAAGAGCCTTGCACATCTCCTTCCCGGAGATGTGCTTCACAATTCGATCTCCTGGACGATGTCGTCGGCAGAACGATCTTCCGGTTCAAACGGCTGGCGATCATTCAGGACCGCCAGCAGCCCCTCGGCGGCCTCGCGGGCGTTTCGCAGCGACTCCTCGATCGTCTCTCCCGCACTGTAGCAGCCGGGGAGGGCCGGAACCGCGACCGAGTAGCCGCCTTCTTTTTCGGGGTGAAGAACGACTTTCAGCTTCATGGCCGTTGTCCTCGGGGGCGACGGAGAGATTGTACCGGACGGGGAAGGGCGCGAGGCGACGGGCGCCGGAGGAACACGGAGCTGATCCGCTTCGGCGAGCGGCGGCGGGCGCATTGCTGTATGCGGAATAGGGCGCCGCTCAGGCTCGCCGAGGCGCGGCGGCCGCCAGGACGCCGGCGTCGAGCATGGCCCAGTGGTTCGTGTACTCCCACAGCGTGGCGTCCGCCGACACCGCGAACAATTCGCCCGCGCCGCCGGTGTTCTGGTCGCCGCTGATCGAGGCGAACGCGCCGCTGGACAGGAGCGACCAGCCCGACGCCAGCGTGTACTGCCACAGGTGGTGGTCCGCGGTGATCGCGAACACCTGATCCGGCCCCGCGGCGCTGGCGGACAGGATGCTCCCCGACGGCGACAGGTTTTGCCAGCCGCCGGCGTTGGTGAAGGCGGGATTGTACTCCCACAGCGAAGCGTCCGTCAGCAAGCCGTAGACGACGGCCTGGCCCGCGCCGTTGCGGCCGGCGCTGACCGACTGGAACGAGCCGGCCGAGAGCTGCGTCCACCCCTTCGGGGTGTGTTCCCACAGGGTCCGGCCGGCCGTGACCGCGAACACGTCGTCGTTGCCGGTGGCGTCGGCGACCGCGCTGATCGAAAGGACGCTGCCGGCGGGCGACAGCATGGCCCAGCCGTCGGTGAACAGCGAGCTGTTCTCCCAAAGCGAGCCGTCCGACAGCACGGCGAAGACCACGGCGCTGCCGGACTTGTTCGTCGCCGCGGCGATCTGCTGGAAGGAGCCGGCCGACAACAGGGACCATCCGCCGGGGGTGTGTTCCCAAAGGTGGTTGTCGGCGCTGATCGCGTACACGTCGTCGTGGCCCGCGGAATCGGTGACGGCGCTGATGGACAGAACGGAACCGGCGGGCGAGAGCATTTGCCATCCGGCGGCGCCGCTCTGCCAGAGCGAGCGATCGGTTCGCAGGGAGAAGACGGTGTCGGGCGGCGGCTGGCTCGGCTCGTTCAGCAAAATGACCGCGGAGCCTCCCGTCAGCGTGACGCTGGTGACGTCCTGGTAGCTCAGCGAGCCGCCGATGTAGTTGCCGTTGGCGTCGATCTGGGAATCGGACAGCGTGCCGCCGCCGCTGGCCAGCACTTCTCGATACGTGCCGCCCAGGTTCAGGGTGTAGGTGGTGGAGCCAGGGTTCACCAGCACGATGCCGTTCTGGAAATCGCGGCGGTAAACGCCGTTCCACAGGTAGCTGGACACGTTGCTCGCCAGCGGCGTGGTCGCGGCGCCCAGGTTCAACCCGTATTCCGGGAAGTACTGGGCGCCGCCGCCGTAATCGATGTTCAGGTAGGTCTGGTCGCCCTTGAGCAGCAAGTAGGTGCCCAGGAGGAAATCGACCTGCTGTTGTCCGGCGGGCGTGCTGGGGTCCGCCGTGGGGTACGGCTGCATGATGACGATCTTGCCGTTGTCGGTGAGGTTCAGCCCCCGGTTCATCGACAGCGTCCAGTTGTAAGTATCGGTGTACTGGCCGAAGCCCTCCAGGAAGCCGCCGTCAATGAACGGGACGCCGTTGGCGTTGTCGTACCAGTTCGGCTCCCAGGAGGTGACGCGGGCGTCGAGGTTGGGGATGAACTGGTAGTCCGTGCCATGAGCCGTGTTGTACTGGGCGAACGCGGTTTCGATGGCCTGGGCCCAGTTCCCCAGCTGCGTGGTCCACGTCACGCCGCCGGGCCAGTCCGCGGGGGTGGCGGCGTTGGTCCCCTGGTAGCGCGTCGGGACCGTGCCGTCGAGGCCGCCCCCGCTGATGCCGAACGTGAAACTGTCGGCGAACCAGCCGTTGGACCCGGTGGCCGCGATGTTTTGGAGGACCTGGTTCAGCGTGTACTGTTGCCAGGCGGGGTTGGCGATGTCGGCCAGGTCCAGGCCGGTGCTGTTGCCCGCCCGGCCGCTGGCGAGGTTGGCCGCCGACTGCGGCTCGCCGGAATAGCTCTGGTGGGCGAACCAGCTCTCCTGCTGGTTCACGTAGCTCCAGTCGCTGGCCCACTGGTTGTTGATGATGTAATCGAATGGGCTGTTGCTCGTGCCCAGCTGGTACTGCAAGACCGTGAAGTTCGGGTTGATCGCCCGGAACTGGTTGGTCTGACTGAGCAGCTCCTTCTGCGTGCCGTCCGTGTGGGTGGCCAGGAACTGAACCATCGCGTTGGACAGGCCGCCGGGCAGCTGATCCTCAAAGATGTGGATGCCGTTGGACGTGTTCGGGAAGGCCGAGGCGCTCGAGAAGCTCGCGCGACTCGAGCGGCTCCAGGTGCAGGAAGGTGCGTTGCGGACGCATGACATCTCCTCGGCCCCGAGGCGAGTCGGGGGATCGGGTTTCGGCGCGAGCCGCTTCTTGCGGGGAATGAATCCGGGACGGGAAGCGAGATCATGGTCGTGAGAAGGGGGCTTCTCTTTCGGAGTATACGCTATTTTCCCCCTGCCGGGGGACGGCCGTTCGCCGCCGAGGTTATCCGCACAAGGACAAGGCCCGCTTGAAATGCGGGCCGCGCCGCGCCGCGAAAAATCCCGCGCCCCGCCCGTTTTTCCCTTCTCACCGCCCTTCCCATCGGTTACTTCATAATCTGGCGTCCTTGCCCACCGAAGCGGCCCGCCTCCCTCCCGCCAACCAACCGCGGAGGCCGGCCAACCGGAGGATTGGTATTTCTTGTGTCCAGATATCGGCTTATCGGGCGCGAGTCCCCGGACGGCCGATGGGAGAGATCGTTCATGTGCCGAATCGGGTTCATCGCGTTCACGGTGTTCGTGCTGACCGGGGCGCCTGGCGCCGCCGCGCCGCCGAAGAAGACGGCCGCCACGCCGGCCGAAGCGCTGCAGACGCTGCCGGGGTTCAAGGTCGAGCTGATCCACACCTCCGACCCGCCCACGGAAGGCTCGTGGATCAACATGACCACGGACGACAAGGGCCGGCTCATCATCTCCGGCCAGCACAATGAGCCGATCCTGCGCGTCACGATCAAGGACGGCCAGGTCGCGAAGATCGAAAAGCTCGATCTGCCCATCAGCGAGGCGATGGGCCTGCTCTACGCCTTCGACAGCCTCTACGTGGACGGCGCCGGCCCCGGCGGCTACGGACTCTACCGCTGCAAGGACACCAAGGGGACCGGCCAGTTCGACGAGGTGAAGCTGCTCAAGAAGTTCAACAACGGCGGCGGCGACCACAGCGCGCACGCCGTCCTCCTCGGCCCCGACAAGAACCTCTATATCCTCCTCGGCAACTTCTGCGATGTTCCCGAGGGCATGGCTCCGGATTCGCCGCACCGCAACTACGGCGAGGATTTGCTCCTGCCGCGCCAGCCGGACGGCAACGGCTTCGCGGCCGGCCGCTACGCCCCCGGCGGCTTCATCCTCCGCACCGACCCGGACGGCAAGAAATGGGACCTCATGCTCGGCGGCTTCCGCAACGCCTACGACATGGCCTTCAACGCCGACGGCGAGCTGTTCACCTTCGACGCCGACATGGAGTGGGACTGGGGCTGGCCCTGGTATCGGCCGACTCGCATCAACCACTGCACCAGCGCGGCCGAGTTCGGCTGGCGCAACGGCGCCGGCAAGTGGCCGGAAACCTACGCCGACAGCCTCGGCGCCGTCGCCAACGTCGGCCTCGGCTCCCCGACCGGCCTGGTCTTCGGGACGGGGGCCAAGTTCCCGGCCAAGTATCAGAAGGCGCTTTTCATGTGCGACTGGACCTATGGCCGGCTGTTCGCCGCCCACCTGACGCCCAAGGGGTCGAGTTACACGGCCGAGTTCGAGAACTTCCTCGCCCCGAAATCTCTCAAGGGAGACGGGCCGAAAACGCCGCTGAACCTCACCGACCTGGTGATCGGCGACGACGGCGCCATCTACTTCACCACGGGCGGCCGCAACACGCAGTCGGGGCTTTACCGGATCTCGTACACCGGCAGCGAATCGACGGCGCCGGCCGACCTGCACGACGCGGTCGGGGTGAAGGAACGCGCCAGCGCCACGCGCTGGAGGCCTTCCACGGCAAGCAGGACCCCAAGGCGCTCGACGCCGCCTGGCCGCAGTTGAACAGCGACGACCGCTATCTCCGATATGCCGCTCGAATCGCGGTGGAGAGCCAGCCGGTCGCCGACTGGAAGGCGCGGCGCTGGCGGAGAAGCAGCCGGAGGCGTCGCTGACGGCGCTGTTGGCCCTGGCCCGCTGCGGTCCCAAGGAGGCGCAGCCCGACCTGCTGGCCGCGCTGGGCCGGTTGCCGCTCGGCGCCCTGACGGAGGACCAGCAGCTGGAGAAGCTGCGCGTCATGCAGCTGACCTTCATCCGCCAGGGGCCGCCGACCGCCGACGCCGCCAAGAAGGTCGCGGCGGAGCTGGACGGCCAGTTCCCGGGCAAGAGCGAGAACGCGAATCATGAACTCGCTCAAATCCTGATTTACTTGCGGGCGCCCCACGTCGCCGAGAAGTGCTTGCGGCTGGCGGCCGAGGCAAAAACGCAGGAAGAGGAGCTGTACTACGTCTACAATCTGCGGACATTGCCGATCGGCAACTGGACGATGGCCCAGCGCAAGGAGTATTTCGGCTACTTCACGAAGGACCACAAGCGGCCGCCGCACTCGCCGCAACTGGTGCAGTGGTTCGCGGAGGCCGGCCGGCCCTACGGCGACGGCTCCAGCTTCGCCAACTACACGAAGCACATCTTCGCCGAGGCGACCGCGAACCTGTCCGACGCCGAGCGCAAGGAGCTGGCGCCGCTGCTGGCGTCGATCGACCAGGCCAGCGTCGTCAACTATGTGACGAAGGACCGGCCGCCGATCAAGGTGTACAAGACGGCGGAAATCCTGCCGATGCTGGACAAGCTCGACCACGGCCGCAATTTCGACAAGGGCCGCCAGGCGTACCTCGATTGCCAGTGCATCAAGTGCCACCGCTTCGGCAACGAGGGCGGCGCCGTCGGGCCGGACCTGACGGCGATCTCCAGCCGGTTCGCCGCCAAGGACATCCTCGAATCGATCATCGAGCCGTCGAAGGTGGTGTCGGAGCAGTACCAGAACATCGTCGTGACGACGGTGAGCGGCAAGACCATCGCGGGCCGGCTGCTGGAGGACACGCCGCAGCGCCTGCTGGTGCAGCCGAACCCGCTGGAACCGGAGCGCGTGGAGGTGCCCCGATCCGACGTGGATACGGTGCAGCCGTCCAAGGTGTCGCCGATGCCGGAGCATCTCGTGGACGGGCTGACGCCGGACGAGATCCTGGATTTGATGGCGTACCTGCAATCGCAGGGCAACGCGAAGTACAAGGCGTTTCAGAAGTGATGGATTCGTAATCGTTCAACGCTACGAGAGCAGTGAGGGGCAGGGTTGGCCGGTGCGATGGGCGAGGACAGCCTCATGCAGGTAATCCAGGACATTCTTCGCCTGCAACCGCCGGGTTTGCACCACGGTCAGAATCCGCTCGACGAAGCGACAGCCGTTCCCACTCCAGCAGCCGAAACTCCGCCTGCGCCACAGCACCGCCCGACGCAGCAGTCGTTCCACGTGGTTGTTCGTCGGCTCCACTCCCTCCGTCGTCACGAACGTCCACAGCGCAGGCTCCAACGCCAGCACGTTCTCGCAGAACCGCACCACCGTTGGGTCGGCGCCGAGGATCGCGCCTTCCAGCAGCACCCGGTTCATCCGTCGCATCACCGGGGCCAGCCGCGCTTCCAGTTGTGCCCGCGTGACCTGTCCGTCCCGGAACCCGTGCCACGCGGCGAAGACCTTCCTGACCAGTCGCCGCCCCTCCCGTCCGACCCACTCTTCGGGGCCGCCCCGGTCGATGATCTTCTGGAAATCCCGTTTCAGGTGCGCCCAGCAGATCTGCCGCCGCTGGGGCGGCACCCGGTTGTACGGGCCCCAGCGGTCGCTGCACAGGATCCCCAGGATCTCCAGGCCCAGGATCGCCGTCAGGCCCGCCGCGCTTCGGCGGGCGTGGATCACGAAGGCCACCACCCGGGTGGTGGCCGCCGCCCACAGCCAGCACAACGCCCCCGCGAGTTTCCAACTGGTCTCGTCGGCGTTCTTGACCGCCGCCTGGCGCACCGCCGCCACCGCCTCCTGGTGGGCCGTCTCCAGGGCGGCGCCGACTTCTTCCTCGAGGTTGCAGACCGTGCCCAAGGCGATCGGGGCGTCGAAGACCGCGTCGGCGATCTCCTCGACGCCGCGCTTGCTCAGGCCGTGACAGCCGGAGAAGTAGGACAGCGTGCCGGTCAGCCGCGGCCCGACACTGTGGGCGCGAACCGCCGCCGGGATGACCGCATGCGTCCGGTGGCCGCAGCAGGGGCAGGTGCGGGCGTGGCCCTGGTACTCGGTGACCTCGGCTATGACCGGGGGCAGTTCGATGGTTTGGAAGCGGGTGGGCTCGGGATCGCCCGGCGAGGGCTGGGCGGGCAGGGCCGCGGCACAGCGCTCACACCGCTTGGGGACCAAGTGCTTGAAATGGTTGACCCGCTCGGCGGGAAGCAACCGCCGCAGCTGCGGGGGATGGCCCAGTTGTCCGCCGGCTGGACGTTTGGACTTCTTTTTCTGGACCGGCTTGGGTGCGCCGGGGGGATTGGCGGACGGCGGCAGCGAGGAGTTGGAACTGTTGGTGCCGAGTCGGGCTTCCAACTCGGCGACGCGGCGTTCCAACTCGGCGATGCGCCTATCGCGTTCGCAGCATCCCGGGCACACGGAAGCGTCCATGCCACGATTTTAGCAGTCGGCTCTCGGCGCAGCTGCGCTGCTTTGCGAATTCCGCTGGACGGTTACATGGATTCGTTTAGCCGCGGTTCGCAGAACCGCGCTCCGGCGACGCGCGGTTCTGCGAACCGCGGCTAAACGAGATGTTGATAGGAGCCTCTCCCATGCACGCCGTCCTTCTCGCCGCCGTGTTCACCGCACCGTGCGCCGCCGACCCGCCGAAGCGGGCGCCCAACGTCGTCGTCCTCCTCGCCGACGACCAGCGCTTCGACACCATCGCCGCGCTCGGCAACAAGAACATCGACACGCCGAATTTCGACCGCCTCGTCAAACAGGGCACAACCTTCACCCGCGCCTATTGCATGGGCGCCATGCAGGGCGCCGTCTGCGTGCCGTCGCGGGCCATGCTCATGAGCGGCCGCACCCTCTTCCACCTCCACGAGAACCTCAAGGACCAAACGACCTGGCCGGAGATGTTCCGCAAGGCGGGTTACGACACATTTATGTCCGGCAAGTGGCACAATGGTACGGAATCCGCATTACGATCCTTCGCGGATGGCAAAAGCGTCTTTTTTGGCGGCATGGGGGCCGACCCCTACAAGCTGCCAGTGCAGGACTTCACGGCCGACCACACGCTGACCGACAAGCGCGACAGCGGCAAGCACTCCGTCGAGCTGTTCGCCGACCGCGCCGTCGATTTCATCAAGGGCCGCAAGGACGATCGGCCGTTCCTCCTGTACGTCGCCTGGAACGCCCCGCACGACCCGCGCATCGCACCGAAGGAGTACCACGACCGCTACAACGCGGCCAAGCCGCCGCTGCCGGCGAACTTCCTGCCGGAACATCCGTTCAACAACGGCGATCTGATCGGCCGCGACGAGCGGCTGGCCCCGTGGCCGCGCACGCCGGAAATCGTCCGCCAGAATTTGGCCGATTACTACGCTTCCATATCCTTTGTCGATCACCAGATCGGCCGCGTCCTCGACGCCCTCCAGGAGAGCGGCCAGCTCGACAACACGATCGTCGTGGTCAGCGGCGATCACGGCCTGGCCATCGGCAGCCACGGCCTCATGGGCAAGCAGAACCTCTACGACCACTCCATGCACATCCCGCTTATCATGGCCGGGCCGGGCGTGCCGAAGGGGGAGCAGCGCGACGCCCTGGTCTATCTGCTCGACGTGTTTCCGACGCTCGGCGACCTGGCCGGCGTGAAGGGGCCTGCGGAGAGCGAGGGCAAGAGCCTGGTCGGCGTCCTGGCGGGCAAGGAAACAGGAGTGCGCGACTCCCTTTTCACCGCGTACACCAAGGTGCAGCGGGCGGTGCGCGACGACCGCTGGAAGCTGATCGTCTACACGCAGATCAACAAGACGCAGCTGTTCGACCTCAAGGACGACCCGGCCGAGATGAAGGACCTGGCCGACGACCCGGCCCACGCGGCGGACGTGGCGCGGCTGACGGCGCTCTTGAAGGACTGGCAGAAGAAGGTGGACGACAAGCAGCCGCTCACGACCGATAAGCCGCAGCCGGCGGAGTTCGATTTCAGCAAGGTCCCGCCGGTCAAGCCGGGCGGGAATTGACTCGTCTTCCCGGCGACGCGGGGGTTGGGGTAAAGTGCGCCCGGTTAGCCGCGACGCGCAGCGGAGCGCTCTCCCCTGAGCGCTCCGCTGCGCGTCGCGGCTAACCGAGACCGGAATAGGTTTAATCGGAAAGGAGTCCACACATGATCCTGCGTGCCACGACGGCATTTCTGCTGCTTGGCGTGTTCGCCCTGACGGCCCGCGCCGACGACCACGACGAGGCATGGGTCCAGCGCCGCGTCCAGCAAATCCGGGACGCGGAGCCGACGGCCTGGCGCCGCATCCCGTGGACGGCCTCGCTGCTCGACGCCCGCCAGGCGTCGCAGAAGGAAGGCCGGCCGCTCTTCCTCTTCACCCACGACGGCAACATCGACACCGGCCGCTGCTGAGGCGGCGCCTGGGACATGAGGGTGAGTTCACTCTCCGACGACCGAGTCATCGACCTGCTGACGAAGTATTTCATCCCCGTCTGGGTTTCCCGCGAACACTACCAACTGGCGCCGCCGTCCGACGCGGAACAGGACGAGCTGGAGCGCATCGACCGCGACCGGGCCAAGCGCGGGCTGGAAGGCGGCACAGTCTGCGTCTATGTCCTCGCCCCCGACGGCGCCGTATCGGCGACAATGCGCGTCCAGAAAGCGTACAAAGCGGAGAACCTGGCGCCGTTCCTCCAGAAGATCGTGGACGATCAGAAGCTGGCGCCGCGCTCCGACGAGGCGATCCGCGCCACGGCCGCCGTCCCGCGGCCGCCGGCCAAGGCCGCGACGGAAGGCGGCATGGTGCTGAACGTCTGGACGCGGTTCGACGATCCGAAGAGCAACCGCGGCACGGCTCAGGACTGGGTGGAATGGACGGCGGACGAATGGGCCGCCCTCGCCCCGGCCGCCGGCGCCAAACCCGGCGACGCGCGGACCCTGCCGCGCGATGCGGCCGCCCGGCTGTTCCAGCGGCTCTACCCGCCGACGGGGCGCTGGGATGCGCGCGATTGCGAGTTCGCCGGCGGCGGCCTCACGGCCACGGTCGTTTCCGTCGAGGACGGCGAAGTGCGGCTGAGGCTGGAAGGGGATGTGGAGCTGAAATATCCGATTCTCGACAAACAGATCGGCGGCAAGGCGACGGCCCGGCTGATCGGCGCCGCTCGCTACGACCCCGGCCGCCGTGGGTTCACGTCGTTCGCCCTGGCCTCGGAAACGGCCGAGTATGCATGGTCCTGGGAGGGCAAGCCGCAGCATCAGAAGATGCTCATGGCCGTGGAGTTGCAGCCGTGACCGACCGCGGCCGCGCCTTTCACCCGACGCGCGCCGGCAGTACAATTTCTTGGGGACTTCCGATGCGGGACGGCGGGCGCCGTTCCCTCTTCGGTCCTATCCCTCTCCCGAAGGTGGACGAACATGGCGGGCGGTACGGGAAAACTGGTCGGCATCGACCTGGGCACCACGTTCTCGCGCCATCGCCACGCTGGACGACAACGGCCAGCCGGTGACGCTGCCCAACCGCGACGGCGAAATGCTCACGCCCAGCGCGGTGCTGCTCGCGTCCGAGGGCGAGGCCGTCGTCGGCCAGTCGGCCCTCGACGTGGCGCTGGAACAGCCCGACCGCGTCGCCTCGCTCATCAAGCGGCGCATGGGCTATCCGTCCTACGGCCGGCAGGTCGCCGGCCGCGACTTCCGTCCCGAGACATTGTCGGCCGTCATTCTCCGCAAACTGGTGCAGGACGCCGAGGCCCGCATCGGCCCCGTCCGCAAGACGGTCATCACCGTGCCCGCCTACTTCGACGACACCCGCCGCAAGGCCGTCCAGGACGCCGGCCGCATCGCCGGCCTGGAGGTGCTCGACATCCTCGACGAGCCGACCGCCGCCGCCCTGGCCTACTCCTTCCAGACGGCCGCCGCCGCGGACCTCGCCGACCCCAGCCGGTCGCGCACCGTCCTCGTCTACGACCTCGGCGGCGGCACCTTCGACGTGACCCTCGTCCGCCTGTCGCAGAAACGTTTCCAGACCCTGGCCATCGAGGGCGACGTCCGCCTCGGCGGCAAGGACTGGGACGACAAGATCGTGGACCACGTCGCCGCCCAGTTCCAGAAGCAGGTCGGCTCCGACCCGCGCTCCGATCCGCAGTCGCTGACCGCGTTGCAGGCCGCCGCCGAGCGGGCCAAGCGCACCCTGAGCAAGCTCCCCCAGGCGACCGTCACCTGCACGCACGGCGGTCAGGTGCTGACCGTGCCGCTGAGCCGGGCGGACTTCGAGGGGCTGACGCGCGACCTGTTGATCCGAACGCAGCTGACGACGCAGCAGCTCGTGCGCCAGGCCGGCCTCGGCTGGGAGCAGGTGGATCGCGTGCTGCTGGTGGGCGGCTCGACGCACATGCCGATGACGCGGCAGATGCTGCAGGATTTGACGGGCAAACCGCCGGACGACTCGCTGGCGGTAAGCGAGGTGGTGGCCCGCGGCGCCGCCCTGCACGCCGGCATCACGGCCGCCCGGCGCCACGACAGCCGGCTCCATTTGGAGGCCGCCGCGGCCGACGCGCTGGGCGAGGTGGTCGAGATCAACGTCAACGCCCACGGCCTGGGCATCGAGGTCAAGCAGGCGGAGGAGCGCGTCAACGACGTGCTGATTCCCAAGAACACGCAGCTGCCGACGGCCGCCAGCCGGGTCTACTACACCGCGGCGGAGACCCAGACGAAGGTGCGCGTCAAGGTGCTGCAAGGCGAGGCGCGGCAGCCGGCCGCGTGCATCAGCATCGGCGAATGCTGGATCGAGGGGCTGCCGCCGTCGCTGCCGAAGGGCGCCCCGGTGCAGGTGCGTTACGGCGTCGGCAGCAATGGCCTGATCGACGTGATGGCCCTGGACATGACCAGCGGCAAGATGGCCCGCACCGCCCTCCACCGCAGCAGCGGCCTGTCGGACGAGGAGATCGCACGGGAGGCGGAGTGGGTGCGGGGGCTGCGAATCCAGTGAGGAGTGAGGAGTGGGGAGTGAGGAGAAAAGACGGGTCCGCCGTGTTGTCTTTTCTCCTCACTCCTCACTCCTCACTTATGAGAGGAGCAAAGTTCATGTCAGCCCCCCCCACGCCCTCCGGCGTCCTCGCCGTGCAGTGCCCCAACCCGCGCTGCCGGAAATACATGCTGGTGGAAGACCACGACCGCGGCGCCGTCGTGGCGTGCCTTTTGTGCAAGACGCCGATCCGCATCGGCGGCGCGCCGACGCCGAAAGGAGGAACGAAATGACGCCGCTCACTTGCAACAACGCCCTGCCGGGCACCCGACGCGATCCCCTTTATCCCGATTCGGACGGACGACCCTTGGGCGAAACCGACTTCCACAGCGCCGCCATGATTTGGCTGCGCGAGGCGTTGCAGGACCTCTTCGCCGACCGGCCCGACGTCTACGTGGCCTCCAACCTCCTGCTCTACTACGAGCAGGGCGACCCCGCCGGACGACGCGACCCCGACGTCCTTGTCGCCAAGGGCGTCGGCAACCACCTCCGCCTGTCGTTCCGCGTTTGGGAAGAGAACACCGTGCCGCAGGCGCTGTTCGAGATCGCGTCGCGGTCCACCTGGCGGGAAGACGTGGGCGCCAAGCGGGACCTGTACGCCTCGCTGGGAGTGCAGGAGTACTTCCTGTTCGACCCCGAGGGCGTCTGCCTCGACCCCCGGCTGCAAGGGTTTCGGCTCGATCAGGGCGCTTACGCCCCTCTGGCGGCCGCGGCGGACGGCGGGCTGGAGAGCGTCGAGCTGGGCGTGCGCCTGACACCGGAAGGCGCCATGCTGCGCCTGACCGACTTGCGAACCGGCGCCGCCGTCCCGACCCGATCGGAGCGCGCGGAGCGGGAACGCGAGCACGCGGAGCAGGAACGGCGGCGGGCGGACGAACTGGCGGATGAGGTCGCTCGACTGCAAGCGATCCTCCGCCAGCGCAACGGCAACGGAGGAACGAAATGACGCCGCTCACTTGCAACAACGCCCTGCCGGGCACCCGACGCGATCCCCTTTATCCCGATTCGGACGGACGACCCTTGGGCGAAACCGACTTCCACAGCGCCGCCATGATTTGGCTGCGCGAGGCGTTGCAGGACCTCTTCGCCGACCGGCCCGACGTCTACGTGGCCTCCAACCTCCTGCTCTACTACGAGCAGGGCGACCCCGCCGGACGACGCGACCCCGACATCCTTGTCGCCAAGGGCGTCGGCAACCACCTCCGCCTGTCGTTCCGCGTTTGGGAAGAGAACACCGTGCCGCAGGCGCTGTTCGAGATCGCGTCGCGGTCCACCTGGCGGGAAGACGTGGGCGCCAAGCGGGACCTGTACGCCTCGCTGGGAGTGCAGGAGTACTTCCTGTTCGACCCCGAGGGCGTCTGCCTCGACCCCCGGCTGCAAGGGTTTCGGCTCGATCAGGGCGCTTACGCCCCTCTGGCGGCCGCGGCGGACGGCGGGCTGGAGAGCGTCGAGCTGGGCGTGCGCCTGACACCGGAAGGCGCCATGCTGCGCCTGACCGACTTGCGAACCGGCGCCGCCGTCCCGACCCGATCGGAGCGCGCTGACCAACTGGCGGCCGAGGTGGCCCGGCTGCAAGCGCTCCTCCGCCAACGCACCGGCAAGGAGTAACGGCCGCCGCTCACTTGGCATGCGTCTTAAGAGCCTATCCCAAAACCCGGTCGGAGGGTATAATATAAGTAGCCACTTATCTACCTAACCGGAGCAGAGTCATGGCCGCTTCTCGTGAAACGGTTGTCGATACTTTCCGTATCCCGGACGCCCTCTGGGAACGCATCGAACCCCTGTTGCCCAAGGTGCGCCGCTCCCGCAAGGGGGGACGGCCGCCCTTGCCCCAACGCCAGGTGTTGGACGGCATTTTCTACGTCCTGCGTACCGGCGGCCACTGGAAGGCCGCCCCGCCCGAGTTCGGCTCCGGCAGCAGTCTGCACCGCTACTTCCAACGCTGGCAAAAGCGGGGGCTGTTCCGCCAGCTGTGGCAAAAGGCCTTGCACGAGTACGACGACAAGATCGGCATCGACTGGGAATGGCAGAGCCTGGACGGGACCATGACCAAGGCCCCGCTCGGGGGGAAAAAAGACGGGCAAGAACCCCACCGATCGGGCCAAAAAGGGCACGAAGCGTTCGCTGCTGACGGACGGCCGAGGCGTGCCGCTGGGCCTGGAGGTGGCCGGGGCCAACCGGGCCGACATGAAACTGGTCGAAGCCACCCTGGACAGCATCCCGATCGAGCGACCCGAGCCCACGCCGGAGAAGCCGCAGCACTTCCTGGGGGACAAGGGGTATGACTACCCCTCGGTGCGGGAGCTGGTGGCCCGCTGGGGTTACACAGCCCACATCCCGGTCAAGAAGCGCCGGGGGGCCAAGGCGGAGTCGAGGGAGAAGATCCCCGGGTATCGGGCGCGGCGCTGGGTGGTGGAGCGGACGCATAGTTGGATGAACCGCTTCCGACGACTGTTGATCCGCTGGGAGAAAAAAGTCCCCAATTACAAAGCCTTCCTCCACTTCGCCTGCGCCTGGATCACCTGGAGGGCGGCAGGGGTTTTGGGATAGGCTCTAAGGTACAGGTTCACATCGTCGAACAGGGGCTTTAGACTGTCCCTCACGTCCTGAATCAGTTTGAACGGCTTCTCGTCATCGACGTTGATGTCGGGACGCAGCTTGCCCGCCTCCTGCGTCATGCGGACGAAGTGCGCGTCGGTGGCCCGCGAGAACTTCGTCAGCGTCCTCAGATCGCCGGCCGTCTTGCACGTCTCCACGGCGGCCTTCGCCTCGGCCAGCTTGTCCTTCAGGCCGCCGTCGTCCAGCGTCGGCCAGACCTCGAAGATGAACGCCCGCGCCTTGCGGTGTGCGTCGCTCTTCGGCTCCCATTCCTTGTGCAACTGCTCCACGTGTTCCTTCAGCCCCTCGGGCTGGTAGCCCTCCTTGAGCACCTGATCGTAAAGGGCCAGGGCCTTGTCGATCTCCAGCTGCGACTCCAGCCGCTTGGCCTCCTCCACCTGCGTCCGCCATTGCTTCTTTTTCGGATCGTTTTCCTCGGCGTCGATCTTCTGGATCTTTTCCAGGAACACCCCCAACTCGTCCGCCCCTTCGGCGATCTTCTTCAGCCGCTCCCCGGCGTCGCCGGCGTCGAACGGCGGAGGGTTGGCGATTTCCTCTCGCTCCTTGTCGAGCCGCTTGCAATCGGCGCGGCTGCGGTCGATTCCTTCCTGGATCAATTTCATCGCCAGCGCGCGCTGGTCCGGCTTCGCGGCCTTGTCGTTGAGGTCGCGGAACAGCTCGGCCTGCTCCCGCCAGGCCGCGTCCACGTCGCGCCTCCAGGCCGCCCGGCGGAAGGCCAGGAGTGAAGTGTTGGGGTCCTCGGAAACGTTGATCGCCAGCACCACCGGCTGGTCGTCCAGCAGCGGAATCGGGATGCGGGCCTTGAGGCCCTTGTCGGTCCCCAGCACGCTGACGAACGCGGCGTGATCGAAGAGGCCGTCCTTCTCGCCGGTCGTGTCCACGGCGTCGTCGGCGTCGCCGGTCTGCTTGGAGATCGTCCCCGCATCCTCCCCCTGAAATCCCTTGTGGCGGATTTCCACCTTCAGCGAGTCTTTGAGTACGCCCACGCGGTTGTCGGGCAGGGCCTGGAACAGCCGCAGCCGCACCGGCGTCTTCTCGACGGTCCCCAGCTTGACGCAGCGGAAGCCGCCCCTGCCGTCGCGCGGCGGGTCGTAGCGCCAGAAGACGCGGCAGAGGCAGTCGGCGGCGCCGGCGCCCGGCGGCGTCTCGACTTGCAGGAGGGCGCCGACGACCGGCTGACCGGGGCCGCCGTCGCCGGGCGGCATTTGCACGACGGCGAAGACGTCGCCCTTGTGAATCCAGCGGCCCAGCGGCACGCCAAGGCCGGCGCCCTTGAGCCGCAGCGTGACGGGCTGGTCCTCGCCGGGCGTGTCGTTGTTGGCCGCCGGCCAGCGGTCGAAGACGCCGGCCATGCCGAAGTCCTGTTCGATGAGCAGCGCCGCCAGCTTGGCGACGAACTCCGGGTCGCGGGTCTGGTCGCGGCGCACCACCGGGCTGGGCTGGCCGGTCAGCCCGTCGAACTGCCTAGCCTGGATCACGTACTGGCCGCCGGAGTAGTCGATCAGGACGAAGTGCGTCTTAACGGCGGAGCGCTCCCTCCAGCCGTCGAGCGACGCCAGGCCGTCATGCACCACCCCGCTCAGCCGGTCGTGGCTCCGCGTCACCTCGACGTTGACGAGGTCGCCGAACGACGCCTGCAAGCCATCGTGCAGCTCGCGCTCGACGCGGTCGCAGAACACGTCGGTCAACAGCCGGTGGTCGGCGAAGTGCAGCACGACCTTCAGCTCGTAAGGCGTCTTCGCCTCGGCGTCGAGTGCGGCGAAAGATTCACCACAGAGGCACAGAGGGCACAGAGAAGACAGAAAGACAATAACAGGGGTGCGAATTCGCATGGTGTTTTCTCTGTGTTCTCTGTGCCTCTGTGGTTCAATTCTCCGTCCGCAGTTTTTCCAGGTCGGCAAAGAAGCCGGGATAGGTCTTGGCGACGCAGCCGGGGTTCTTGATGACGATTCCCGGAACCTTGAGGCCGATGAGGGCCATGCTCATGGCCATGCGGTGGTCGTTGTAGGTTTCGATCTCGGCGCCGTGCAGCGGCCGCGGCGTGATGGTCAGGCCGTCGGCGAACTCGTCCACCTCGGCCCCGACGCGGCGTAGCTCGGTTGCGAGGGCGGCAAGGCGGTCGGTCTCCTTGTGGCGGATGTGGGCGACGTTGTGGATGGTGGTCGGCCCCTCGGCGAAGCAGGCGACGGCGGCCAGCGTCATTACGGTGTCGGAAATGTCGTTCATGTCGGCGTCGATGCCACGGAGGGGGCCGCCGTGGACGGTGATGCCGTGGATGGCGTTTTCCTTGCGACAACCCATTCGCTCCAGTTCTTCCACGAAGCGGACATCGCCTTGCAAGCTTCGTCCCCAAATGCCCGGGACCGTGACCGTTCCGCCCGTGATTGCAGCAGCAGCGAAGAAGTAGCTGGCTGCGGAAGCGTCGGCTTCCACGCGGTAGACCATTTCGCCAACCGGCGTCTGTCGGCCGATGACATGTAAGCCGCCGCCTGGTCCCACCTCCGTATGATAGGCAACCCCCAGTCGTCCATCATGCGCGACGTCATCTCTACATACGGCCGCGAAACAAGCGTACCGTCGATGTCGATGACAGTATCTTCGCGGGCAAAAGGGGCAGCCAAGAGCAACCCGCTGAGGAACTGGCTGCTTACGTTGCCGCGGATGTCGCACCTTGCCCCCCGGCAACCCGTCGGCTTCGATGCAAACCGGCGGACAACCGTTGTTGTTTTCGCTGACCGCGCGAACTGCCCAGGCTTCTCAGAGCGCTCCAAGAGATCGGCGATGGGCCGTTCACGCATCCGCGGCACGCCGTCGAGCCGGTATCGCCCGTGGCCCAAGCAGACCATTGCCGTCAGAAAGCGCATCGTCGTGCCAGAATTGGCCGTGAACAGGTCGGCCTTACCGCGGGAATCCGGTTCGCTTGTGGGCTGCCGGCCACGCGGACTCGTGAGCGTGCCCAATCGACTTGAACGTCGAAGCCCAGCGCACGCAAGGCTTCAATCATCACCTCCGTGTCTTCGCTGCGAAGACAGTTATGGACCTCACATGGCTTGACCTTCCCGCACAGCGCCGCCAGCACCAGCGCCCGGTTCGTGATGCTCTTCGACCCCGGCACGCGCACCGTCGCCGTCGGCGGCCGGCTCAGCGGAATGATTTCCAGGCTCTCCGGAAAAGACACGGCCGTCTCCCGTGTTCAGCGTCCGGCCCCAGGCGCAAAGAGCCGGGCCAGCGACAGACGAAATCCCGGCAGCACGTCGCCGCCGTCCAGCGATTGCCGGCCGCTCAGCACCTTCTTGTCGGTCGCGCTCGTGTAGACCTCCACGGTCCGCGTCTTCGGCTGCACCACCCAGGCAAGCCGCGTTCCGGACGCGAAATACTCGCGCAGCTTGCGGTCGATCTCTTTCCTGGTGTTGCTCTTGCTGATGACCTCCACGGCGAGATCGGGGGAGATGGAAGCGATAGCCTCGTCCGGCAGCTCGCCTCCGGGAAGGCGGCTCACCGAGATAAAGGACACATCGGGGGCGCGAATCAATCCAGGGAAGAGCTTCAGCATGGCGTCGCCCCCCAGGACAATACCGAGGCCTCGCCCAACCACATGATCCCATAGCGTGTACAGGAGCCAACTGCCCAGGAGGCCTTCTTTGGTCCCCATCGCCTTCTCCACCAGCACGCCATCGACCAGCTCGCACAGATGGTCCTTGCGCCCGTTGACCTTTATCAGATCCTTTTCGGTCGCCGTGCCAGGCGGCGGGTCGAGGAGAATCCTCTCGGCGGGGATCATGCCGAAGTGCCGCCGAAGTTGCTGGAGCGTCCAGGTCGGAGAAGGCCGATCGGGCATGAAGCGGATGTTCATACGCAGCTCCGTTCAGCGGTCATACGTGACGCGCATCAGGAAAAGCCCCTGCACCGGCGCCGTCGGGCCCGCGCGCCTGCGGTCCTCCGCACGCAGGATGTCGGCGACCTCCGACTCCGGCCAGTAGCCGCGGCCGACGTTCATCAGCGTGCCGGCGATCGCCCGCACCATATTGTACAGGAAGCCGTCCGCCTCCACATCCAGCCAGATCCAGTCGCCGATGCGGTTGACCGCCAGGTGCGTGATCGTCCGCACGCTCGACATGCGGTTGGGCCAGTCCGTCTCGAAGCTGTGGAAGTCGTGCCGGCCGCGCAGCGGCGCCGCCGCCCGCGCCATCGCCGCCGCGTCCAGCCGCTTCCGGCTGTGGCAGCAGCAGCGGCGCAGGAACACCTCGGCCGTGGGGCCGTCGTGGATGACGTACCGGTAGAGCTTGCGGCGGGCGTCGCGGTTGGCGTCGAAGGACTGCGGCACGTCGTCGGCCGCGCGCACGATGACGTCCGGCGGCAGGAAGGCGTTGATCGCCTTGACCAGCTTGTTCGTGGGAATTTTAAGATCGGCGTAGAAGTTGACGACCTGTCCGACGGCGTGGACGCCGGCGTCGGTACGGCCGCTGGCGTTGACGCGAACCGGCCGGCCGCCGAGAGAGGCGAGGGCGGTTTCCAGCGTCTCCTGCACGGTGCGAAAGCCGGGCTGCGTCTGCCAACCGGAGAAGTCGCTGCCGTCGTAGGACAGGACGAGACGGATGTTACGCATCGGGGGCGTCACGACGCCGGGGAAGTCAGCCGCGTCTGGAAATCGTTGAGAGACGAGCAGCGCGCGGCCTCTCTGAGGAGTGCGCGCAGCCGCCCCTCGTCGGCGACCGCGTGCAGCGACTCGACTAAGGCCGGCGGCACGGCCTCGAACCGTGCTTCAAGAACCTGAAGGACGGCCTCTTCCATGTTATTTCGCGTGATTTTCTTGCTGGCCCGGTCAATCGCTGCCAGCACGAGCGGTGAATCGTCGAACACGGGGGTTCCTCCGAAAACGGCGAGCAGCCCGGCGTCATTATATCGCATCTGGGCCATGACCTGGGCAACGGCCAGCAGGTTTTCCTGCTCCTGCTCCGGCGCCTGGTCGATGCGCTGCCGGTGTCGAGCGCTTGGTTGCTGCAAGCGAATCCGGCCGGTTGCAACAACATTCGGCCTGCTGAGATTTGCCTATAACACGTCCTTGTTATCCTTTTGATCGGCGCCGGAATTGCGCCCACGAACGCGGTCCACGAAGAGGACCAGACCGAAGATGACCGCCATGATGTGACGGGCAACGGCTCGAAAAAGCAGCCCGGCAAGGGCACCGATCAGCGCGCCCGCAACGACGCCAATGCCCACGCCATCCGCCCACCCCAGGGGCCCCCCGGCGATAAACCCGAGTCCAATGCCCAGCAGCACGCCCACCGTGACGCAGGTAATCATGACGGGCGTGGGGCTCAGGCTGGTGTACCAGCGCATGACCGTCATCACGACTGGCTGCCGTTTCACCCTGCCGGCTTTGGCCTGAATCCGCCGAATGGCGTCTTGATCCATACGTCATCCCTCCGCCCGCACCGTCGCGCATGCGTGACGACAGGACGGCAGATTTGGGGACTGGTCATCCTTTCGCGCAACCACCCCCGTTGCACCAGCACTTCGGCGATCTGCACCGCGTTCGACGCCGCCCCCTTGCGGAGGTTGTCGGCGACCACCCACAGGTTCAGGCCGTGCGGCACCGTCGGATCGCGGCGGATGCGGCCGACGAACGTCTCGTCCTTGCCCTCGGCGTGCAGCGGCGTCGGCGCCTCGCCCTTGGCGTAGTCGTCCAGCACGATCACGCCCGGCGCCCGCCGCAGCGCCTCGCGCGCCTGTTCCGGCGTAATGGGATTGTGAAACTCCAGATTGATCGCTTCCGAATGGCCGATCGCGCACCGGCACGCGCACCGTCGTCGGCGAGACGAGGATGCCGTCGTCGCCCATGATCTTGCGCGTCTCGCGGATCATCTTCCACTCTTCCTCGCTGTAGCCGTCCTCGCCGAGCTTCCAGTCGTGGGCGAGGACGTTGCCGGCCAGCCGGGCCGCGTGGGCCTTCGGCGGCGGCGGGGCCTCGTTGCGGCCGATCGCCGCCATCTGCGCGTCGAGGTCGAACAGGCCGGTCGCCCCCTTGCCCGACGACGCCTGGTAGGTGGACACCACCACGCGCTTGATCCGCGCCAGATCGTGCAGCGGCTTCAGCGCGACGACCATCTGAATCGTGGAGCAGTTGGGGTTGGCGACGATGCCCTTGGGGATGCGGCGCAGGGCGTCGGCGTTGACCTCCGGCACGACCAGCGGCACGTCGGGGTCCATGCGCCAGGCGCTGGAGTTGTCGATGACGACGGCGCCGGCCCGCGCGGCGATGGGGCTGTATTCGCGGCTGACCGAAGCCGGCGTGCTGGACAGCACGATCTCGACGCCGGCGAACGCCTCCGGCCGGATCGGCTCGACCGTGTACGTTTTGCCCTTGAACGTGAGGGTTTTGCCCGCGCTGCGCTCGGAGGCGAGGAATTTGATGGAGCGGAAGGGGAACGAATGCTCGTCCAGCACCTGCCGCATGATTTCGCCGACCGCACCGGTCGCGCCCACCACCGCAACGCTTGGCAACACCGCGACGTTCCTTTCATTCACGAGAATGGATGCGTGATTTCACCCCTGTCAAGTATCCGGATGACGGCAGGGTTCGGCAAGGCGAAAATGAGTGAAGCCCGCGGCCCTGGCGTCCGATGGAGGAGAAGTGGGAAGCCGCGCTCAGGAGGTGGGGTTCATGAAACGCAATCGGCGATGGCTGTTGGCGGCGCTGGCGCTGCTTGGTCTGCGGCTGCGGCGGCGGGGACGTGGACCGGCTCGGCCGTATTTGCACCCTGGCGGCCGGCAAGTTCCAGGACATGGCCGGCGGCCCGAACGGCAAGATCGCCAACGGCTGGCAAACCGTATGCGCCGCCGTCGGCGACACGACGCCGGACGCCCGCGTGGCCGTGCGCCTCCGCTGGGACAAGCAAGCTCGCCGACGCCGACATTCAGGTGAGTTCGGCCGGCCCTGGCGTCGTCCGATTGCAAGGGACCGTGGCCGACGCCGAAAAGCAGCAGCGGGCGAAGGAGCTGGCCGAATCGACGCAGGGCGTGGAACAGGTGGTCAACGACCTGGCCGTGGGCCAGTAAAAAAATCTCACGCAAAGACGCAAAGGCGCAAAGAGTCGCAGAGAAAGAATGAGGGTTCCGTGGCGCGCCTGCCCCGAACCTATTGTTTTCTTCCGCGGCTCTTTGCGCCTTTGCGTCTTTGCGTGAGATCTCTTTTTAGTACATGTCTTCCATGCCGCCGCCGGCCCCGCCCTTCTCGTCCTTCTTCGGGGCGTCGGCCACGAGGGCGTCGCTGGTCAAGAGCAGCGTCGCCACGCTGGCCGCGTTCTGCAGCGCCGAACGCACCACCTTCGTCGGGTCGATGATGCCTTCCTTGACCATGTCGCAGTAGCGGTCCAGCCGGGCGTCGTAGCCGTAGTTCGCGTCCTTGCCGTCCAGCACCTTGTTCATGACCACGGCCCCGTCCTCGCCGGCGTTCTCCGCGATCTGCTGGATCGGCGAACGGCAGGCCCGCACCACGATGTTGTAGCCGACTTCCTCGTCGTGCGGCAGCTCGCCCGTCGGCTTGAGGCCCTGGGAGGCCCGCAGCAGCGCCACGCCGCCGCCCGGAAGGATGCCTTCCTGAACGGCCGCGCGCGTCGCGTGCATCGCGTCCTCGACCCGCGCCTTCTTCTCCTTCATCTCGCTCTCGGTCGCGGCGCCCACGTTGATCTTGGCCACGCCGCCCGACAGCTTGGCGATCCGCTCGCTCAGCTTCTCGCGGTCGTAGTCGCTCGTGGACTTGTCCAGCTCGCGCTGGATCATCTGCACGCGGCCCTGGATCGCTTCCTTCCGCTTCTTGTCCGTGTTCTCGACGATGATCGTCGTGTTGTCCTTGTCGATCTTGACCTTCTTGGCCCGGCCGAGTTGGTTGAGCGTCACCGCCTCCAGCTGGACGCCGAGGTCCTCGAAGACGGCCTGGCCGCCCGTCAGCACGGCGATGTCTTCCAGCATGGCCTTGCGGCGGTCGCCGTAGCCCGGCGCCTTGACCGCGGCGCACTTGAACGTCTGCCGCAGCTTGTTGATGACCAGCGTGGCCAGCGCCTCGCCCTCGACCTCTTCGGCGATAATCAGGATCGGCTTGTTCTGCGACAGGACCTTCTCCAGCACCGGCACGAGGTCCTTGTTGCTGGAGACCTTCTTCTCGTAGATGAGGATGTACGGGTCTTCCAGCTCGCACTCCATCTTCTGCGGGTCGGTGACGAAGTACGGCGACAGGTAGCCGCGGTCGAACTGCATGCCCTCGACGAACTCGTGGCCGGTCGCCGTGGTCTTGCCTTCCTCGACGGTGATGACGCCGTCCTTGCCGACCTTGGACATGGCCTCGGCGATGATCTTGCCGATGACGCGGTCGTTGTTGGACGCGACCGAGGCGACGTTTTCCAGGTCGTCGAGCTTCTTGACGTTGACTTCCTTGCTCATGCCCTTGAGCTTGGCGGTGACGTCCTCGACGGCCCGCTCCATGCCGCGCTTCATGAGCATCGGGTTGGCGCCGGACACCACGGCCCGCAGCCCCTCGTTGAAGATGGACTCCGCCAGCACCGTCGCCGTGGTGGTGCCGTCGCCGGCCACGTCGCTGGTCTTGCTGGCCACCTCGCGCACCATGCGGGCGCCCATGTTCTCGTACTTGTCTTCCAGCTCGATTTCCTTGGCGACGGTCACGCCGTCCTTGGTGACGGTCGGCGAGCCGAAGCTCTTCTGGAGGATGACGTTGCGGCCCTTGGGGCCGAGCGTCACCTTGACCGCCCTGGCCAGCTTGGCGATGCCCTTGCGCATCGCCTCCCGCGCCTCCTGATCGAACGCAATCTGCTTTGCAGCCATTTTGTCTTCCTCAAAACAGTTTTCAGTTTTCAGTGTTCAGTTTTCAGTGTTCAGTGTTCAGTGTTCAGCAGTCAGGTTCCAGTGTTCCGCGGCCGCCGGCTCTTGCTGAACACTGAAAACTGAACACTGAAAACTATTCAAGCACCGCCAGCACGTCCTCTTCGCGCATGAGCAGGACGTCCTCGCCGTGGCCCCTCTTGAATTCGTCGCCGGCCCAGTTGGTGAACAGCACCACGTCGCCTTCCTTGACGGCCAAGGGGGTGCGTTTGCCTTCCTTGTTGAGCTTGCCGGGGCCGACGGCCAGAACCTTGCCCTTCTGCGGCTTGTTCTTGGCGCTGTCCGGCAACAGGATGCCGCCAGTGGTCTTCTCGTCGGCCTCGAATCGCCGGATCACAATCCGATCGGCCAGCGGTTTGATGTTCATGCTGCCTCCCGATTGCAGGGATTAGGATGCGTCGTGTACCTGGATACCAACGGTTCACCTGGGGGAGTGCAAGTCTCATGCCCTCGCCCGGCTGCGACGGAACAAGCAATATGGAAAGGCTTTGTGGCGACAGCACTCCGGGTGGGAGGGATTGCGTCCTGCCAAGATTGCACGCGGCGGACGTGTGGTCTGTCGGAATGGCAGGCGGATTTGGCGAGCGGCGCGGCGTCAGCCCGCCGGTGTGATGCACACAATCGCACCGGCGGGCTGACGCCGCGCCGCTCGCCAAACGCTTGAGATGCGCCGACGAAAGGCTTATCATCGACTATATGGAAACCTCCCCCGCCCCAACTCTGACCGCGGAACTGACGGCGAAGCGCGACCGTCTCCTGGACGTGCTGCGCGGCCTCGGCAAGACGGCCGTGGCGTTCAGCGGCGGCATCGACAGCACCGTCGTGGCTCAGGCGGCGTTTCTGGCGCTGGGCGAAAACGCCGTCGCCGTCACCTCGGACAGCCCGAGCGTGCCGCGCGCGGAAATCGAGGACGCCCGGCGGTTGGCCAAGCAGATCGGCGTTCGTCATGTCGTCGTCCCCACGGACGAGTTCGCCGACCCGGATTACGTCCGCAACGACGGCGCCCGCTGTTACTACTGCAAAACGGAGTTGTACAGTCGCATCGAGACGCTGCTGCCGGGGCTGGACATGGACGTGATTTGCAGCGGCGCCAACCTCGACGACCGGGGCGACTACCGGCCCGGCCTGAAGGCGGCCGCGGAACACGGCGTCCGCCATCCGTTGCAGGAGGCCGGCTTCACCAAGGCCGACGTGCGCGCCCTGGCGCGGGCGTGGGGCCTGCCGACGTGGGACAAACCGGCGTCGCCGTGTCTGTCGAGCCGCCTCGCCCCCGGCGTGGAAGTGACGCCGGAGCGCACCGGCCGGGTGGAGGCGGCCGAGGACTATCTGCACGGCCTGGGCCTGCGCGAGTGCCGGGTGCGGCTGCACGAAGGCGAGCTGGCCCGCGTCGAAGTGCCGGCGTCGGAGCTGGTGCGCTTCGCCGCGCCGGAGGTGCGCGACGGGCTGGTGCGGCGGCTGAAGGAACTCGGCTTCCGCTTCGTGACGCTGGACCTGGAAGGCTTCCGCTCCGGCAGTCTGAACGCGCTGGTGAACCTCGAAATCAAGCGAACCTTTTCCCCGACGGCGCCATGAAAACCGACCCCCTGCCGGCCGCGACGGCCCTCGACTCTTACTTCCTCGAAGCCCGCTGCAAGCTGCTCGACCTGGCCGCCATCCTGGACCGCATCGGCCGCGGCGCCGGCGCGGCGGCGCTGGCGAAAGACCCGCGGCTGGCGCGGGTGCGCCGGGCGCTGGAGGCGCTGCACGACGAGGGCGACGGGCGGGCGGAACAGATACAGCGGATATTTTCTCTGGAGTATGATCCGGGGTGGGAATTGCCGAAGCCGCGGTGAGACGCCGCTCTCGAAAGAGAGCCAGCGATGGGCCACCGAGTGGGCGATGAGATTCCGCAAGAAATCCTCGATTGGGCGCGGCGTGAGTTCGACGAGGAGGAATTCATCGCCGGGCTGCGCGAGATCCGGAAAACGGACGGCCTGGAACTGAAGGACTTCATCCACGAACTGGAGAGTGAAGCAGCCTTCCGAAACTGAACGCCGGGGCACCGCATGATCCAAGACCAAGACGAGCGGTGGAAGCAAAAACACCCGAAGTTCCCCGGCGTCGCCAAGTGCGTGGAATTCTTGCACAGGCGGAACGTGCAGGGGAGCCTAGTGGAGCTTCTCTGCTGGGAACTGCAAAGCCATGCAACCAGTCACGCGGCGGAGCTGATCGCCGCATTCAGCGCCGAGCGTGATGAACGCATCCGCCGCATCCTATTGGGCATCATATGCGAGGCAAAGTTGCCGGAAGCATTTCTCCTGTTCGCAGAACACCTAAAGTCGAACGACGAAAGCTTGCGGTATTGGTCCGAACAGGGTCTACGGGCGTTAAACACTCCGGAGGCTCGTAAGGCGCTGTGGGAGACCGGTCTATCGCGCTGGGGATAAACCTGCTTCCGAAATACCCGACCTCGCTGAAGAGGCTTGCAACCGCAATGAACTACATCGACCCCCACATCCACATGATCTCCCGCGTCACGGACGACTACCACCGCATGGCCCTCAGCGGCTGCGCGGCCGTGAGCGAACCCGCCTTCTGGGCCGGCTTCGACCGCGGCTCCGCCGAAGGCTTCCGCGACTACTTCCATCACCTCACGGAAGTCGAGCCGAAACGCGCCGCCCTGTTCGGAATCCACCATTACGGCTGACTCTGCATCAACGCCAAGGAGGCCGAGAACGTCTCGCTGTCGCGCGAGGTCATCGCTCTCATCCCCGAGTACCTCGACAAGCCCCACGTCCTCGGCGTCGGTGAGATCGGCCTCGACAAGAACACCTGTAACGAGGCGATGCGACCGGCGGCGTGTCCTTCCCGCAGAAAGACGGCTGTTCTTTTGCCTCCCGATCGTGTATAATATGGGTGTTGCTCTTCATTCCTGGTGACTACCAACTCCCCAGAGCCTTTCTCCCAATCTGGCGGACATCTCGCGTGTGGAGCAGGATGTTCGTTTTCGTGCGTGGGGCCGGTGTACAGCGCCCATCCACTCCTTGCCGAACGAGCGGACGACCCACACCGAGCGACCTTCGCGGGTTGTACACCAACAGCGATCCTCTATAGGAATGGACTGAACCGCATTCGCCCCGACGGGAAAGCAGGTTTAACATGGCAGGCCGTATCCGGAATCGACGGGAGCTGCGCGACCAGGCGGACCAGGCGGAGCGGCAGGAAGCGAGCGCCCCCGCCGCCGACGCCGAAGCCGCGGAGGCCGCTCCCAAGAAAAAGGCCAAGGCCAAGCGGCCGGCCGTCCCCCGCGTGAAAAAGCCGCGCGCGAAGAAGGCGCCGCCCCGCATGCGCGCCCGCTGGGGCGTCTTCGACGGGGCCATGAAGCAGGTCGCGGTCTTCGACTATAACCAGCGGGTCGCCGCGGACGAAAAGCTCGCGGACCTGCTCGGCCGGCAGAAAGGCCCCTACTTTCTGCAGATCGTGAAGGAGCCAATGCCCGAGCCGGCGCCGGCCGAGGCGCTGGCCGCGGAGTGACCGCACCGGACGCCCCTCACCCTCCGCCGGGTGGAGGGGCTTCGCCTGTGGTCCGCTGCGCCGCCCGCCGACATTTCATCCCCTTGCGAGCGAGGTTATTATCGTGATCGAACTCAAAACTCCTTTGGCGGCCGTAAAGGCCGCCGGGGAGGTTCGCGCGAAGCCCGCCGGGCGCGTGCCGGCGGTCGTGTGGGTCGCCAACCTGTCGGCAGTCATCCTGCCGTTCCTCGGCTTGGCGGCCGCGGTCTTCTTCCTGTGGGGCTGGGGCTTCAGCTGGGTCCTCCTGGGCCTGCTGCTCGGCATGTACGTCCCCACGGCGCTGGGGATCACCGTCGGCTACCACCGGCTGTTCACCCACCGCTCCTTTGAAACCAACCGCGTGGTCCAGTTCGTCCTGGGCGTCCTCGGCTCGATGGCCGTGGAGGGGCCGCTGCTCGATTGGGTCGCCCTGCACCGCCGCCACCACGAACACAGCGACGCGCCCGACGACCCCCACTCACCGCACCACGAGGGCCGGGGACTGCTGGGCATGCTGCGCGGCTTCTGGCACGCGCACGTCGGCTGGATCTTCCGGCCCGAGCCGCAGCAGTTGGACCGCTACGTCAAGGACCTGCGCCACAGCGCCCTGCTGCGCGAGCTGAGCGCGCTGTTCCCGCTGTGGGTGGCCATTGGCCTGCTCATCCCGGCCGTCCTGGGCGGCGTGCTGACGGGGAGCTGGATCGGCGCCCTGCTCGGCCTCGTCTGGGGTGGATTGGTGCGGATCTTTTTTGTCCACCACGTCACCTGGAGCGTCAACTCCGTCTGCCACCTGTGGGGCGGTCGGCCCTACGACAGCGGCGACGAGAGCCGCAACAACTTCCTGTTCGGCGTGCTGGCGCTGGGAGAAGGCTGGCACAACAACCACCACGCCTTCCCGACCTCCGCCCGGCACGGCCTGCGCTGGTGGCAGATCGACGTCAGTTACTGGGTCATCCGCGGCCTCGCCCTGGTGGGCCTCGCCTGGAAGGTGCGCGTGCCGGCGCGGCCGCTGGCCGCCTGACGGCGGCGCTTCCCGGCCGCCAGGGGTCCATTCCCGTTATTGCGGCGCGGCGGCCGGTCGGCGCAAGCGGCCGCTGCCCGCCGCGCGGGGATGCGGCCGCGGTCGCGCCCAGTACCGCTCCGCCCGTTCGTCCTCGCTCAAGTAGGCTGCACGCACCTGGAGGACGGCCTCGGCGCCGCCGCGCAGCCAGAACTTCTCGCTCCCCTTCACGCGACGGTTCAACTGCTTGATCACGCTCTCCACCGGCGCACTACTGATCGGCAGGCCCAGCCGCCGGTACTCGGGGTAGTTCATCCGGCCCCGGTTGTTCTCCACGTAGCCCAGCGTGTCCGCCGCCACCCGCCGTGGCTCGTCCTCCGCCGCATTCGCCGGCGGCTCCCCCAGACGCTTGCACACCGCCCGCAGCCCGCCCAGCAACAGCAGCACCTTCCCTGACCAGGCCCAGCACAGCCATTGCGTGTACAACGCCCACGCCGCCTCCGTGCCCTTGCCCTCCGCCGCGCACGCCCCCGCATACAGATGCGCTAACAGGTGTAAAAAGTCCAAAATGCCGAGGAACCCAGCCGCCAGCAGATGAAACTCGAACACCGCCCAGACCGCCTTCGAGCCGTCGCCCAGGCAAGCCTTCCGCTTGGCCTGATCCAGACCACGCCGGTGAACCTCGGCCGCCACGTGCCAGCCGAACGCCTCGTTGTCCGCCGTGGTCGCCAGCACCGTTCGCACCAACCGCTGCGGTCGCCTGGTCCGACCCGGCCGCCGCCGCCGACGCTTCTTGGGAGGCGGCGGCGAGGGCCGGTCGGCACGGCCCACGCTTTTGCCGCTGTGCGACCGCAATTCCGCCGCCAGTCGCGCCACCCGTTGGCGGTCCAGGAACTTCGGCGGCGGCTGCGGTTGCGGATCGCTCCGAGCTTCCCGGGAAGCGTAGGTCTGACAACAGGCCACCTTGTCCTCGCGCCAGGCCGGGTCGGTTACCCCGCGTCCCGCCTCCGCGGCGCGCGTTTGATAGCGACCCCCATCCAGCATCACAGCCGCGACCACGGGCGCCTTCCCGTAGTCGCGTGCCAGACGGTTCTCCTGCAACGCCCGGACGTCGGCGTCTCGCTGTTGTTCCCACTCCCCGCCGATCCGTTCGGTCAGACGCTGCAGATGCGTCGGACTGATCGCCCACTTGGCCAGTGCCCGAAGGTCCTCGCTGGCGTCCTTAAACGAGGCCGCCTTGGCGGCCTGACGAACCGCCTGGCGCAGCAGGGTGGGACTATAGCCTTCCGTCCCCAACGCCAGTTTGTGGTCCAGAGGGAAAAAAAGAGACCCGACAGGTCTGGCAGTGCCACTGTTCGCGGCTGAAGGTCACTTCCCCCGCGTCGCTGTGCAGTTGCCGCCGCGGCAGGGGTTCCCCCGCAGGAGTATGCCGCCGAGCCGGTCGGCCGCACCGCGGACAAAGGATCGGTTGGCCGTCCTCCGGTCGCACGGCCGGGTCGTCCGCGATGTCCTGCTCCAGGAGCCAGGCGGCCAGCTCACGGGTAAGAGAGCAGGCGCGGCCTTCCCGCTGAGAGAACGTGACCGGGGGTGGATTCGGCCCGCCGTCGAAATAGAGATCGAAGGCGGCTCCCGCCTGTTCGAGCCACTGCTGGCGGAGTTGTTCGCGGCCGGTGTTCACGCTGCGTGAAGATTCGTTCATAGCTGCCTGCCGGGGATTAAGGAACAACGTGTCTCGCTTTCCTGGTTATCTCATACCGGAGGCGCAGCTGCAATAACGGGAATGGACCCGGCCGCCAGGTTCTTCTTGCCTCCGCCGCGAATGCTGAGACAATAAGCAGTAGAGTACCATCGGGAGATTCGCCCGTTGAGCAAGCTGATCGAGACCCGGGTCGAGTTTCAACATTTGGCCGAAGAGCGGCTGGATGAGGCGAAAGCGCTGCTCAACCTCGGGAAGTGGGGCGGGGCGTACTACCTGGCCGGGTACGCCGTGGAACTGGCCTTGAAAGCGTGCATCATCAAGACGCTCATGGCAAGGGACGCTTTCCCCGACAAGGAGTTCTCGAAGAACTGCTACACGCACGACATCGAGAAGCTCGTCGGCCTGGCCAGGCTGGACCAGGCGCGGAAGACCGCGACCAGCGCGGATCAGGCCCACCTGAACAACTGGGTGCTGGCGGGCGAGTGGTCTGAGGAAAAGCGGTATCATCGCATCGACAAGGACGAGGCGGACACGCTCTACAACGCAATCGCCGACGCCGCCCCCGGAGTGTTCCCATGGAT
This sequence comes from uncultured Planctomycetaceae bacterium, assembly GCA_963823075.1. Lineage (GTDB taxonomy): Bacteria > Planctomycetota > Planctomycetia > Gemmatales > Gemmataceae > UBA4732. The sequence continues at coordinate 2,133,087 of CAWGKE010000001.1, read as the reverse complement.
CAAAACGCATTGGTGAACGAGGAGATCGAAGGCGGCAAGCAGCTGATGGAGGCGCTCACGGCGGCCGGCTTCGAGGTCCGGGTCGCGTTCTGGGCGAAGCCGACCGAAACGGGAAAGTGGTATTTGTATCTCGCCTCTCCCTTCGTGGACGACAAAGGGCGGTTGGCGGCCTACCAATTCGTTCATGCTCTGATGCGGAACATGCCCAACCTGTGGATCGAGCCGCTTGAGGTCAAGGTGATCGGGTTGAACGACTCTCTCGCCGAGGCGGCCTTGGCGGCTCGGAAGCCGCGACCCTATCCGGGCATGACTCGGTTCGGCGCGTCCACGCTCGGCGGCCTCAGCATCGACGGCGCCTACATCTACCCCGCGCCGCAATCTACCGTGTCGGCGTGAGCCTTCGCGGTCGTCGCTCCCTTCGTTCCGTCACCCCGGTCGGGCCTCTAGACAAAGGCCATACGACAGCAGGAGTCGCATCCGTGTCCGCCTACATCGACCCCCACATCCACATGATCTCGCGGACCACGGACGACTACCACCGCATGGCCCTCAGCGGCTGCGCGGCCGTGAGCGAACCCGCCTTCTGGGCCGGCTTCGACCGCGGCTCCGCCGAAGGCTTCCGCGACTACTTCCATCACCTCACGGAAGTCGAGCCGAAACGCGCCGCCCTGTTCGGAATCCACCATTACGGCTGGCTCTGCATCAACGCCAAGGAGGCCGAGAACGTCCGGCTTTCCCGCGAGGTCATCGCCCTCATCCCCGAGTACCTGAACAAGCCCAACGTCCTCGGCATTGGCGAAATCGGCCTCAACAAGAACACCCGCAACGAGGCGACCATCTTCCAGGAGCACGTCGATCTGGCGATGCGAACGAATGAGCTGATCCTCATCCACACGCCGCACCTGGAGGACAAGTATAAAGGGACAAGGATGATCCTCGACATGCTCAAGAACGACCGCCGCGTCCAGCCGGAGCGCGTCTGCGTCGATCACGTCGAGGAACACACCGTCCGCCTCGCCCTGGACGGCGGCTTCTGGTGCGGCATGACGCTCTACCCGACGACGAAATGCACGCCGGCGCGGGCGGCCGACATCATCGAGATGGTGGGGACCGACCGGATCATGGTGAATTCGGCGGGCGATTGGGGCAAATCCGATCCGCTGGCCGTGCCGGAGTTCATGCTGGAGATGCGCCGCCGCGGACACGCCGAGGAAGTGATCCGCAAGGTGGTACACGAGAACCCGCTGGCGTTCTGGCGGCAGTGCGCGCGGTGGCAGGATTTACCCAGCCGCATCAATCAGAGCCGCGACCGTAAGGGAGCGGAGGAGAAAACCGCTCCCTTACGGTCGCGGCCCTGATTGCGGCAACCCGAACAGCGCCCGCGCGTTCCGCGTCGTCCGCTCCGCCAGCGCCTCCGGCGCCACGCCGTGCAGCCCCGCCAGGCACGCCGCCGTATGCACCACGTTGGCCGGCTCGTTCCGCTTGCCCCGCAGCGGCACGGGCGCTAAATACGGACAATCCGTCTCCACCAGCAGCCTGTCCAGCGGCTGCTTCGCCGCGACCTCCCGCAACGCCTGTGCATTTTTGTACGTGAGCATCCCCGCATACGACAGGTACAGCCCCATCGCCAGGCATGCCTCCGCCGTCGCCGCGTCGCCGACGAACGAGTGCATCACGCCGCGGATCGGCCCGTTCCGGTCGAACTCCGCCCGCAGCATCCGCAGCACGTCGGCGTCCGCCTCGCGGCAGTGGATCACCACCAGCTTGTTCAGGCGGCGGCCCAGCTCCAGGTGGCGCGAGAAGTAGTCTTCCTGGAGCGGAAAAGGCGTGTCATGCCAATGGCGATCCAGTCCCGTCTCGCCGACGCCGACCACTTCCGTCTTGCCGGCCAGCGCGACGACCTCGTCCCAGGCGGTCGGCGCGGCCTCGGCGGCGTGGTTCGGATGCACGCCGACTGTGGCGAAGATGTGGGGATGTGCAGACGCCAGGGAAATGCAGGCGGCGCTCGACGGGGCCGTCGTCGCCACCGCCACGATCTGCGCCACGCCGGCGGCGCAGGCGCGCTCCAGCACGGCCGGCAGGTCGCCGACGAACTGCTCCGCATCCAGGTGGGCGTGGGTGTCGATGAGAACGGCCACGTCAGACCTTCGCCGCCTCGGCGTGCGGCGCCTTCAGCGCCTCCAGCTCGGCCAGGTGCTCCCGCTTCACCGCCAGCAGCTTTTCCAGCTCCGCTTTGGCGTCTGGATCGGCGACGGCCGCCGCGTCGCGCTCCAGGTCGGCGACGGCCCGCCGCTGGTCGGCGATCAGCCGCGGCAGCAGGTGATCCAGGGACAGAAAATTGATCGTCAGGAAGCCGCTGGGGAACGAGCCGGTAAAGGACGGCGAGATGTGGCGGCGGAAGAGAAACCGGCCCAGCCCGGTCGTGGCGGCCCGGTCCTCGGCTTCAACTTCGCGCAGCCGGTTCAGAGCGGCGCCGCCCCCGGCGCCGACCCACGGATAGGCCTCGCCGACGTAGCGCAGCATCGACAGGCTCTCGCGCCGGAACGTCTGCTGCAACAGCGCCTGGGTGCGGGGGTCCATCACGGCTAACGATCCTCAGTCCGCGAATGTAAAAGCGTGTCCGCATCTCGTTTAGCCGCGGTTCGCAGAACCGCGGTTCTGCGAACCGCGGCTAAACGGACGGCGACAACCGAACCACGGATAAGGGCGCTGAATTCTACTCCGCGCCGGGGCCTGGACCCTGCCGCGGTCCTCCGCCGGGAGGCCCGCCCGGACGTCCGCCCGGCGGCCCGCCGGGGCCGGGCGCGCCCGGCGGCGGCGGCGTCGCGGCCGCCGTCACCGGCTGCGGGACGAACCGATCCACGCCGATCCGGCTCACGTCCGACAGCGGGTTCCACAGAAGGCCCAGCACGAACACCGCCGCCGCCATGACCCCGGCGAACGCCACGGCGCCGGGCCGCTCCGGCAGCCGGGTCGCCGTCTGTCCCTCCAGGTCCTCGGCCCGGCCCTCGATAATCATCACGCGCAGCACTCTCAGATAATACACCGCGCTAAAGACGGTGTTCAGACCGCCCACCGCCAGCAGGACCAGCAGCGTGACGGCCAGGGTGCGATCCGGCGTGTGCCAGTAGTAGATCCCGGCCGACCACAGCGACGAGAAGATCTGGAACTTGGCCGTGAAGCCGACCAGCGGCGGCATCCCGAGCAGGCTCAGCAGGAAGAACGCCAGCGTCACCACCATCCACGGCGACCGGCGCACCAGGCCGCGCAATCCGGTCGAGGTCTTCCGTGCCGGTCTCGTTGCCGCAGAAAGGCGACCACGGCGAAGGCGCCGAGGTTCATGAACAGGTACGCCACCAGATAGAACAGCACGGCCTGGACGCCGACCACCTCCCGGCCGTCGGGGTTCGCCGGCCGCGGCGTCGTCAGGGCGCAGATTCCCATCATCATGTAGCCGGCGTGGGCGATGGTCGAATAGGCCAGCAGCCGCTTGAGGTTGTTCTGCAAGTAGGCCGCCAGGTTGCCGAACGTGGCCGTCACGCCGGCGAACAAGGCCAGGGCCGGCAGGAAATAGCGGAGCACGGCCATCCAGTTGGCGGGGCCGGCGGACGCCGTCTGCGGGTCCACGCCCGTGAAGACGAGGACGATGCGGGCCAGGAGGGCGACGGCCGCCGCCTTGGACGCGACGGAAAGGAAGCCGGCCACCTCGGCCGAGGCGCCCTCGAACACGTCGGGGCACCAGAAGTGGAAGGGCACGGCCGCCAGCTTGAACGCCACGCCGATAAAGAGGAAGAGCGTGCCGAGGATCAGCACCGGGTCGAACGTCCCGGCCCCCACGCAGCGGGCGTAGGCGACGGCCAGCTCGGGCAGATAGCCGGTGCCGAACTTGCCGGCCAGCAGGCTGATGCCGTAGAGCATGACGCCCGCCGCCCCGCCGCCGTAGACGACGTATTTGAGCGCCGCCTCGCTGCTCCGTTTCCGGCCCTTGAGGAAGCCGGCCAGGGCGAAGCTGGGCAGGCTGGCCATCTCGACGGCGATGAACACCATCAGCAGATGGTTCGCCGACGCCATCAGCATCATGCCGAGCGTGGCGCCGAGCAAGAGCGTGTAGAAGTCGGCCGAGTCCTCGCGGTCGGGGATGCCGGTCGTCAGCGTCAGCCAGCATCATCAGCGCCGCGAAGCCCAGCAGGAAGCAGCGCAGGAAGATGGTCAGGTGGTCGTAGACCAGCAACCTGTCGAACATGTACAGCGCTTCGCTTTTCGGGGAGTCGAAGCCGGAATAGCCGCCCCACTGGCAGACGGCGACGGCCAGGGCGCCCAGCGCCACGACCAGGGCGATGGGGCCGACGTGCCCCCGGCCGAACAGGCGCAGGAGCAGCAGCAGGACGATGCCGGCGCACACCACCAGCTCCGGGAGGAAGCGCGGCCAACTATCCATCAGGACCGACTGGATCTCGATGATGTTCGGCAGCATGAATCTTTGCCCCCGGTCGGAGCCGCGTCTGTCAGAGCCGCGACCGTAAGGGAGCGGGCGCGGTTCGTGGACGCCATCCGCTCCCTTACGGTCGCGGCTCTGACCGCTACTTGAAACTCGCCAGCACGTCGATCAGCCCCGTGACGCTCGGCTCCATCCAGTTGAGCAGCAGGAAGGGCGCCACGCCCAGCAGCACCGCCAGCACCACCAGCGGCACGGCGGCGATCACCTCGCGCAGGTCCATGTCCTTGTAGTTCTTGTACGCCGGGTTCTGGCCCATGAACACTCGTTGAATCGTCCACAGGATGTACGCGGCGGTCAGCACCACCGTCAGCGCCGCCAGCACCGAGAACACGATGCCGACCGCCTGGTGGCCGCCCGGTGCGAAGTTCCACGCCGCCAGCACCACCATGAACTCGCCGACGAAGCCGCACATGCCCGGCAGGCCCATCGCCGCGAAGAAGATCACGGCGCTGATGCCGCCGTACAGCGGCATCGGCTCATACAGGCCGCGGAAGTTGTCGAGGTTGCGATGGTGGGCGCGGTCGTAGATGACGCCGACCAGGAAGAACATGCCGGCCGACGTGATGCCGTGGGCGATCATCTGGAACATCGGCGCCGTTCATGCCCCAGGCCCAGTAGGTCGTGCCCGGCCCCGTGGACCAGACGGCGATGCCGAGGATGACGTAGCCCATGTGGCTGACGGAGCTGTAGGCCACCAGCTTCTTGAAGTCGGTCTGGGCCATCGCCGCGAAGGCGCCGTAGACGATGTTGATGATCCCAAAGAGGGCGACCCAGAAGGCGAGCTGCTCGGCGGCCCACGGACAAATGGGATAGGCGATGCGGATGATGCCGTAGCCGCCCATCTTGAGCAGGACGCCGGCCAGGATCATGCTGATCGGCGTCGGCGCCTCGACGTGGGCGTCGGGCAGCCAGGTGTGGAACGGGAAGACCGGCACCTTGATGGCGAAGCCGATGAACAGGAACAGGAACATGGTGTACTGGAACGGGGCGGTGAAGAACGCTTCCGTGCCGAGTCGCTCGTTCAGGCCCTTCTCGGCGGCCTCCTCGTAGTCCTTTGCCGCCTTGAGGTCCGCCGCCGTCCATCCGCCCTTGCCTTCTTTCAACTCGCTTTCGATCCGCGTCCGAGCGGCCCGCGCGTCATCGACGATCGGCGCCGAGGCCTGCGCGTCGCCGTGCAAATGCTCCTGGGCCGCCTTGCCGACGCGCTGGAGCAGGATCAGGTCGAAGCTGTTGACGACGACATCCTTGGCGTTGACCACCGCCGTGAGCTTCTTGATACGGGCCAGCTCCACCGCGCGGTCCGCCGCCGTCCGCGCCGCCACGGCCTGGTCGTGGGCGGGGTCCGCGGCCTTCAGCGCCGCCGCCGCGTCGTCGCGCTCCTTCTTCGCCTTGTCGATCTCCTCCGGCGCGTTGGCCGCCTTGTCCAGCGCGCTTTCCTTCGCTTCGAGGTCCTTTTTAGCGGCTTCCCAGCGGTCCACGTCCGGCTGCGTATCCTCAGCTTTCTTGGCGGCGTTCGTCTCGGCCTTGGCGAAGTTCGTCCGGGCCGCGGCGAGGCCGGGGCCGCCCTTGTCGCCGACCAAGGCTTCGAGCTGCCGCGGCGTCACGAAGTCGCGGACGTTGGTGAAGTAGAACGCCAGCAGCGCGACGAGGATGAAGACGCTGCCGAGCAGGGTGTAGAGGAAGAACTTGATGGCGGCGTACTCCCGGCGCGGCCCGCCCCAGACGCCGATGAGGAAGTACATCGGCAAGAGCATCACTTCCCAGAAGATGTAAAACAGGAAGAAGTCGAGCGCCAGGAACGTGCCCAACATGCCGGTTTCGAGGATCAAAAACAGGATGCAGTAGCCGCGCACGAACTTGTCGATCTTCCAGCTGGCGATCATCGCCAAAAAGCACAGGGCCGTCGTCAGCAGCACGAGCGCCATGCTGATGCCGTCGGCGCCGAGGAAGTAGTCGATGTGGAAGTTCCGGATCCACTCGTAGCGGCAGATCCAGTCGCGGCTCTTCTTGGGGTCGCTTTCGGGGAGGCCGTCGGCCGCCGCGACGCGGCCGGGCAGCGACGCATCCCTGCGGGCCTGGGGGGTGTCGAGGACGCCGTGGCTCTCGACGGTGTCGTAGCGGAAGTTCCAGAACATGCCGATGCTGATTCCGAGCGTCAGCGCCGTCCCGATCAGGGACCACCAGCGCATGGCTTCTTCCTTCCCGCGCGGGAAGAACAGCAGCCCCAGCGCGAACACGCTGGGCACGAACACCACCAGCGTCATCCAGATCGAATCCCATTCCCACTGTTGCGGAAACATGTCGCTTCGCTCCAGTGTTCAGTGTTCAGTGTTCAGTGTTCAGCAAGCAACCCGTCCCCGCGTCTCGCTGAACACTGAACACTGAACACTGAACACTCCCTCTATCCCGCCAGCACCAGCGTCACCCACCACGTCAGCAGCAGGAAGACGCCGACCGCCGCCAGCACCAGGAACAGCACGTAACTGCGCAAATAGCCGGTCTGCACTCTCCGTAATCCGGAACCGACGCCGTACACCGTCCGCCCGACCACGTTCACCAGCCCTCCACGAAGAAGTTGTCGAACCGGCCGTCCCACTTCGACACGCGCACCGTGGCGAACGCCACGAAGTGGATGATCCCGTCGATCACCGTCAGGTCGAACCAGCGGAACCAGTAGGCGATCACCAGGCCCGGCCGCACCACCAGGGCGCTATACAGCTCGTCAAAGTACCACTTGTGCATCAGGAAGCCGTGGACGCGCGCGAAACCCTCCTTCGCCTCCGCCGGGTCCAGCACGCGGTAGTAGTAGAGCAGCGCCGCGAAGACGAGGCCCAGCGCCACGACGCCCAGCGCCAGGTTGCCGGCCAGCTCGTGGTTGTCGTGCGCCAGCTCGCGAATGTTCTGCTCGCTCGGAAGTCGGCCGCCCTTCCACGTAGGGTCCGATTCGACGCGGCCGAAGTCGGCGTAGACCGAGGCGGGCTGCGCCTCGTTGATCTGCGCCGCCAGGAAACTCTCCTCCGGGTTCCACGGCTGCCGGCCGTAGGCCACGCAGACGCTGAAGAACGCCAGCAGGATCAGCGGCACGGTCATCAGCCACGGCGATTCCTTGGCGTGTTCATAGACGTGATGGTCGCGCGGCTTGCCGGTGAACGTCAGGAACCACATGCGGAACATGTAGAACGTCGTCAGCCCGGCTGTCACCAGCGGCAGGATGAACAGGAGCATGTGTTCCGGGTGGACGTACATGAAGCCGAACGCCTGGGCGAGGATGGCGTCCTTGCTGTACCAGCCGCTGAAAACCGGCATGCCGGAGATGGCCAGGCAGCCGACCAGCATGGTCAGGGCGGTGATCTTCATCTTGGGAAAGAGGCCGCCCATCTTCATCATGTCCTGCTCGTGGTGGCAGCCGTAGATGACGCTGCCCGAACAGAGGAAGAGCAGGGCCTTGAAGAAAGCGTGGGTCATCAGGTGGAACAGGCCGGCCGTCCAGCCGCCGACGCCCAGCGCCAGCATCATGTAGCCGAGCTGGCTGACCGTCGAGTAGGCCAGCACCTTCTTGATGTCGGTCATGACCACGGCGATGGTGGCCGCCACGAACAGCGTGATGCCGCCGGTGTAGGCGATGACCAGCAGCGCCTCCGGCGTGAACAGCGGGAAGACGCGGGCCACGAGGTAGACGCCGGCCGCGACCATCGTGGCGGCGTGGATGAGGGCGCTGACCGGCGTCGGGCCTTCCATCGCGTCGGGAAGCCAGACGTGCAGCGGGAACTGCGCCGACTTGCCGACGCAGCCGAGGAAGATGCCGAGGCCGGCCAGCACCAGCATCCAGTACGGCATCGAGCCGAACTGTGCGGGCCGGGGTCGGCCTGGATCGGCACGTCCGGGACCTTGTTCCAGTCCAGCGGTTCCAGGTCGTGCGGCCCGACGCCCTCGAATTCCTTTTCGGCGGCCGGCCCGCGCGGAACAGCTCGGACTGGTCGCGCGGGAACAGCACGGCGACCGTGCCGGGGCCGACCGACTGGCCCGGCACCACGTGGACGACCTTGCCGCCGCCCTCGGCCGCCGTGACTTCGCCGCGCAGGAACTGGCCGCCCAGCACCAGGCCGCCGTGCGCGTTGCGCGTCGGCGAGCGGACCATGCCGAAAATGTCCTCGAAATTGAAGGTGCCCACGTAGGTCCAGAGGATGAGCAGGCCGATGATGAAGCCGGCGTCGCCGATGCGGTTGGTGATGAACGCCTTGTTGGCCGCGTTGGAGGCGCTCTTGCCGCTCGAAGTAGAAGCCGACCAGCAGATACGAGCAGACGCCGACCAGCTCCCAGCTGAGGAACACCTGGAAGAGGTTGTCGGCCAGCACCAGATTGAGCATCGAGAAGCAGAACAGCGACAGGTACATGAAGAACCGGCCGAAGCGGCCGCGGCGATGCAAGTGACCGTGCGGCCCGTGGACCTGATGGTCCTCGACCGTCTCGCTGCAGCTCATCTCCCATGTAGCCGATCGAAAAAAGATGAATCAGCGTGGCGATGAACGTCACCATCAGGAACATGAGGGCGGCGAGACTGTCGATGCGGAAGCCGAGCTGGAGGGCCGTGCCGCGCCGCGGGTCGGTGGTCGCCGGGGTGATGCGCAGCCAGTCGGCGCGGCCGGCCCAGCGGGCGTCGAGGACGGCCAGCTCTGCCTGTTCGCGCTGGAAGTCCGCCTCCAGCTCCTTGGGGTCGCCGCGGCCCTTGACCGCGTCCTGGCGGATCTGCTCGATGCGCGTCTCGTGCCGGTGGCGCTGCTGTTCCTTGTCGCCGTCCACGAAGGCGAACAGGATGAAGCCGACGAGGCTGAGGACGAAGGCGAGGCCGATGGCGGCCGTGGCGACGTAGGCGGCGGTGCGGCCGCCCTTGTCGCCGCCGAAGACGTGGTAGAGCTGTTCCACCCAGGGCTGATCGTCGCGGTAGCGGCGGAGCAGCGCCCACGCCCCCGATGCCAGCAGGATCAGGACGAACGACAGCAGCGGCAGCAGCGTCGCCGTCACGAACAGCGCCGGGGTGGGCGCCGTAGTATTTCAGCGGGTTGGCGAAGAATTCGCTCATGGCTACCCTTTGAGGTCCTCCGCCGTATCCACGTCCACGCTCGAATGGTTGTTGTAGAAGTTGAGGACGATGGCGAGCGCCACCGCCGCCTCGGCCGCGGCCAGCACGATCACGAACAGGGCGAAGACCTGGCCCTCGACCTGGAACGTCGCGCTGAAGTGGGCGAAGGCGACCAAGTTGACCGTGGCCGCGTTGAGGACCAGCTCGACGCCCATGAGGATGCCGATGGCGTTGCGCTTGACGGCCATGCACACGACGCCGCACGTGAACAGCACGGCCCCGAGCAGCAGGTAATGGGTCAGGCCGATGTCGCTCCAACTCATGACGACCCTCCCCGGCGGCGCTTGGCGCGGGCCAGATAGGCCGCCGCGATCAGCACCACCAGCAGATGGACGGAAACGATCTCAAAAGGCAGCAGATACGACACGGGCGTGCGCGAACCGATTCCGTTCGGGGTCGCCGTCCCTGGGCGGCACGCCGGTGATCTCCGTGCGGGTGCGGGTTCCTTGGCGCCGAGGAACGTCAGGCCGAGGTTTTCGCTGCTGGCCATCGGGCCGGGCGTCGCCCCGCGCACGTCCACGCGCAGCAGGCTGACGGCCAGGACGGCGTAGAGCAGCAGGCCGACCGAGCCGGCGATGGCCCACTCGGCGGCGTTGATGCGCATGGAGATGAACGGCCCCTGGGCGGTGAGCATGACGCCGAAAACGACGAGGACGAGGGTGCCGCCGACGTAGACGAGCAGCTGCGTCGCCCCGACGAACTCGGCGTCGAGCAGGAAGAAGACGCCGGCGACGCCGGCCAGCGCGAACAGCAGCCACGCGGCCGAGCGCACGATGTTCTGCGACACCACCACGCCGACGGCGCAAACGCCGGTCAGGGCCGCGAGGACGTAGAACAGGATGGCGTCGAAGGTCATCGGTGCGTCCCCGTCGGCGTCAGTGTCCATTGGTCCGGGCCAGCAAGTTGGGCGCGGCGCCCGGCAGCTTGCTCTGCGTGGTCACCAGCTTCCACCCCAGCCAGACGACCACCACGGCGCACAGGCCGCCCAATCCATATTTCAGGTCTTGCAGCACCACATTCGGCATGGCCACCTGCCACAGGGCGACGCCCAGCAGCAGGAAGCAGCTGATCGGCAGGAGGTATTTCATGCACGTCATCATCACCTGATCGATGCGCAGCCGCGGCAGCGTCCAGCGCACCCACATCATCACGAAGACCAGGAGCCAGCCCTTGACGATGAAGACGACGACGCTGATGACCTTGCCGAGGACGGCGCCCCAGTTGCCGAAGTAACCCAACATGTGGGGGTCGCTCAGGTCGTACGGCAACAGCCCGATGTTCCAGCCGCCGAGGAAGAGCAGCATGGCGATGCCGCTGACGGCGAACATGGCGCCGTACTCGGCCATGAAGAAGAACGACCAGCGCAGGCCGCTGTATTCGGTGTGGAAGCCGGCGACCAGCTCGCTCTCGGCCTCGGCCAGGTCGAAGGGCGCCCGCTTGCACTGGGCCGTGGCGCAGGTGAAGTAGGTCCAGAAGGCGGCGAAGGTGAACGGGTTGCGGAAGACGTACCACTTCCAGAAAAAGCCCGTTTGCCGATTCGTTATCTCCACGAGGTTCATGGAGCCGGCCACGATGACGGGGATGAGGACGCAGAGGGCCATCGGCACTTCGTAGCTGACCATCTGGGCGGCCTCGCGCATGCCGCCGAAGAGCGCCCACTTGGAGCCGGAGCCGTAGCCGGCGAGGATGATGCCGAAGACCTCGGTGGACATGACGGCCAGCATGAAGAAGACGCCGATGGACAGCGGCACGGCCACCCAGCCGTCGGCGAACGGCAGGGCGAGGAAGGCGACGAAGGAGCCGCAGAAGGCGATGTACGGCCCGAGGCGAAAGAGCATCTGATCGGCGTCGCCGGGAATGAGGTCTTCCTTGACGAGGAGCTTGACGCCGTCGGCGATGGTCTGGAGCCAGCCGAACTTGCCGCCGACGCGGGTGGGTCCGAGGCGGTCCTGAATGCGCCCGGCGACCTTGCGTTCGAGCCAGATGAAGAAGATGGCGGACGCCGCGACGAAGACGAGGAGGAGGTTCGCGGAGACGAGGGCGGCGATCCAGTTGCCGACGTAGGGGGAGACGCCGAGCAGTTGGGAGAAATCGATCACGATCCGTCGCCTCCGCCCGGGGGAGAGACTCGCGGCGCCGCGGTGGTAACGGGCGGTAGTGTATGGGGGCGCGGGAAGGGCGGCAAGCAGATAAAGGGAGGCGGCGTCCCCGTTTGTCCCATGAGTCCTATAAGACTTATGGGTCTCACGGGACCTATAGGACAAGCGGGGACGCCGTTGAAAGGGAAAGTCGCGGCCCGCTCACGCCGCCACTCGCCGCCCCGTCTGGGCCTCTTGCCACGCCGCCTGGCGGGCGAGGCCCTCGTCGAGACCGACCGCCGGCGCCCAGCCGATGTGCCGCGTCAGCTTGCCGGCGTCGGCTGCGGTGAAGCGCTGGTCGCCAGGGCGCGCCGGCTCGCGCCGCACTGACGCCTTTTGGCCCATTATGCGCTCCAATTTACCGATAATGTCCCAGACCGACGCCGTCTCGCCGCCGCCGACGTTGTAGACCTCGCCGGCCGGCGCCTCCAGGGCGGCCACGGTGGCGGCCGTGCAGTCGTCGATGTAGGTGTTGCCGCGCGTCTGGAGGCCGTCGCCGAAGACGGCGATCTCGTCGCCGTGCAGGAGCGCGTGGATGAAGCGGTGGTAGCCCATGTCGGGCCGCTGTCGCGGGCCGTAGACCGAGAAGTAACGCAGCACCACCAGCGGCAGGCCCAACTCCTCGGCGTAGGCGCGGCAGAGGTGCTCGGCGGCCAGCTTGGTCACGCCGTAGGGCGACGACGGCCGCGTCGGCAGCGTCTCGTCGCCGGAGCCGAACCGGCCGTAGACCGACGACGTGGAGGCATAGACGAACCGCCGCAGTCCGCCGGCCCGCTGGACCGCCTCCAGCAGCCGCTGCGTTCCGGCGACATTGCACCCCTCATAAAGCGCGAAATCGGTCCAGCTGCGCGGCAGGCCGGGCATGGCGGCCAGGTGGAAGACGACCTCGACGCCGTCGAGCATGGGCGCGAGTTCGGCGTCGCGGAGGTCGGCGGCGTGGAGGGCGAAGTCGGGATGATTGCGCAGCCCGGCGAGGTTGGCTTCCTTGACGGCGCGGGGGTAATACGGGATGAAGGCGTCGATCCCGGCGACGGCATGGCCGAGCTGGAGGAGGCGTTCGCAGAGGTGGGAGCCGATGAAGCCGGCGGCGCCGGTGACCAGGCATTTCATAAACGGGTTTCCGTTGGATCGGGAAAGCGAACGGCGTCGGTGCCAGGGGTGCGACCGGCTATGTAGCAGGGGGCGGCGGTGGAGGCAATGCCGGAACGCGGCCGGGAACGCTTGTGGAAGCGGGGCGGGCCTGGTCAAATGGAGGGGTCGAAGAAAGGAGGGCGTTATGGCGATCGACTGGGCAGCCTTTATCAAGAACCGCAGCGAAATCCCGCCGGAGGCGTTGGAGAAGTACATGGGGCAATGGATCGCCTGGAGCCCGGACGGCACGCACATCGTCGCCGCCTCGGCCAAGTCCGATGAGGAGGTGTTACGGCTGCTCGAAGAAGCGGGCCTGGATCCGTCGGAACATGTCATGGGATTCATCGACGACATAGGAACCATTTAGGAGCCGGTTTGCCCCATGATCTTTCCTTACGTCGCCCGCCCCGTTTCACGTCCAATTCCTTCCCTTGGGGGGTCGAAGGTCCGTCATTTGCCCATCGTTGCCGTGGGTGCGATCCACGCCGGCGTCACCTATCCCATCGAGGGCCTGGTGGACTCGGCGGCGAGCGACGTCATATTCCCCCTGCTGGTCGCTCGACGCCTGGGGATCGATCTGACGAAAGCCCCTGTGGGCGAATCCCGGCAGGCCGGGGGCGTGTGGTTGCGATACCGCTACGCCCCGGTTCGGCTGCACCTTTCCGACGGCCGCGAAACCTGCCAATGGGGTGCCATCGTCGGCTTTCTCGACGTCCCCACCAAGCACGCCCTTCTTGGACAAGCAGGCTTCCTTCAGTTCTTCGACGCCTTCCTCTACGGCGCCCGGCGCGAGGTGGAGATCCTCCCCAACGCCGCCTTCGCCGGCTCGCGCACCGTCCCCTGACCCCGCTCACGCCATCGCCTGCCGCAAATCCTCTTGCAAATCGTCCGCGTCCTCGATGCCGACGCTCAGCCGGATCAACCCGTCGTCCACGCCGCGCGCCGTCCGCACCTCGACCGGAATGCTGGCGTGCGTCATCGTGGCCGGGTGGCACACCAGCGACTCCACGCCCCCCAAGCTCTCCGCCAGGCTGAACAGCTTCGTCCGCGGCAAGAACCGCCGCGCCGCCTCCGCGCCGCCCTTCAAACGGATACTTATCATGCCGCCGAAGTCCCGCATCTGCCGCTTCGCCAACTCGTGCCCCGGATGGCTCGGCAAGCCCGGATAGTAGACGCGCTCCACCGGCGGCTGTTCGGCCAGCCACGCGGCCAGCCGGCGGGCGTTGGCGCAATGGCGCTCCATGCGGATCGCCAACGTCTTCATGCCGCGCAGCGTCAGGTAGGAGTCGAACGGCCCCGGCACGCCGCCGGCCGCGTTCTGGTAGAAGCGGATCGGCTTGAGCAGCTCCGCCCGGCCGACCACGGCGCCGCCGACCACGTCGGAATGGCCGCCGAGGTACTTGGTCGTGCTGTGGACGACGAGGTCGGCGCCGAGCTTCAGCGGCCGTTGCAAGTAGGGCGACGCGAAGGTGTTGTCCACGGCCAGCACGGCGCCGGCCTTGTGCGCGATGTCGGCGATCGCGGCGATGTCGAGGATTTGCAGGAGCGGATTCGTCGGCGACTCGATCCAGACGAGCTTCGTCTTCGGCGTGACGATGCCGGCGAAGCCGGCGGGGCTGGGGTCGTCGGTGTAGCGGGCGGCGAGGCCCCACGGCCGGAAGACGCGCTCCAGGAGGCGGTACGTTCCGCCGTAGAGGTCGGCGGCGGCGGCCACTTCATCGCCCGGCTTGAGCTGCGCCAGCACGGCCGCCGTCGCCGCCGAGCCGGAGGCGAAGGCGAGGCCGCGTTCGCCTTCTTCGAGGGCGGCGAGACAGGTTTCGAGGGCCTTGCGCGTGGGGTTGCCGCTGCGCGAGTATTCGTAGCCCTTGTGCTTGCCGGGCGCCTCCTGGGTGTAGGTGGAGGTGGCGTAGATCGGCGTGATCGTGGCGCCGGTCGTGGGGTCGGCCTCCTGGCCGGCGTGGATGGCGCGGGTGGAGAAGCCGGGGCGGGGGGTGGGTGGCGTCATGCGCGGCGACTCCTTCCGAAAGGGGGCGAGCCGTATCGGGTGTGGGGGTAATGCTATGGGGCGACCGGCGGCGCGGCGATAGCGGCCGCTCTTCCGGCTTTTGGGCCGTTTCAGGACTGTGATCCTTCCGATCCATCCGCGCCCCGCCGGTTGACGGGATAGTCCCCCGGCCGGCCCAGGAAGGGCAGCAGCAGCATCCAGTGCAGCCGATCCGCCCTCCGCTCGTCCCGGAACTGTTCCAGGCCGACCGTCATCCCCTCGTGCCCGTCGGCCGGCTGGCCCTTGTAGGTGCCGAACAGGAAGTCCCACCACGGCAGGTTGAAGCCGAAGTTGCTGTTCGTCTCGCGGACGTGGACCGAGTGGTGGACGCGGTGCATCTCCGGCGTGACCACGAACAGCCGGAGGATGCGGTCGAGCCAGGCGGGCAGCCGGACGTTGCCGTGGTTGAACATTGAGGTGGCGTTCAACAGCACCTCGAAGGCCAGGACGCCCACGGCCGGTGCGCCCAGCAGCAGCACGACCGCCATCTTGATGAGCATCGACAGCAGAATCTCCAAAACGTGGAAGCGCACCCCCGTCGTCACGTCGAAGTCGAGGTCGGCGTGGTGGACCATGTGCAGCCGCCACAGCAGCGGCACGGCGTGGAACATGACGTGCTGGAGGTAGATGGCCAGGTCCAGGGCGACGACGGAGAGCGCCGCCGCCAGCCATTCGGG
Organism: uncultured Planctomycetaceae bacterium; assembly: GCA_963823075.1. Classification (GTDB taxonomy): domain Bacteria; phylum Planctomycetota; class Planctomycetia; order Gemmatales; family Gemmataceae; genus UBA4732. The sequence continues at coordinate 2,117,459 of CAWGKE010000001.1, read as the reverse complement.
GAGGGCGAGGTTGTTGAACAGGCCCCAGCCGTGCTGTTGGGCCAGCACGGCCGCGCCCATCGCCCCGAGGGGGATCAGGAAGCGCACGGCCAGCGTGTCGAGGACCACCAGGCCCAGGTTGCTGGCCCAGGCGCGGGGCGGCCGACCGTGAGCCGGCGCCGGGGGGCGAGCAGCTCCCACAGCGCCATCAGCAGCAGCACGCCGCCGAAGCAGCCCAGCCGGACAAGGGACTCGGAATCGAACGATGGCATGCGGTCTATCCTTCGCCGCGAGGGCGGCGCCCGCGCCGCTATGTCACGGCCCCGCGGGCCGCCTCCAGACAGGACGATTCGGGCATGGTCATGAGGCAGAGTCACCTTCGCCGCGTCTCGTCCCAGTAGCGCACTAAATCGATCCGCGTCACGATATCCACCACCCGGCCCTCCGCCACCACCAACACGCCGGTGTTGCCGGATAGCAATAATCGGTACGCCTCGTCCAGATGCACCACCGCCTCCACCTGCGGCAGCGGCCGCGCCATCACGTCGCCCACCTTCACCTGCGCCGGGTCGGCCTCGTCGTGCAGCAGCCGGGCCAGCGTCACCTCCTGCACGCTGCCGACCGATTGACCGTCCTTCAGCACCGGCAGCTGCGAGATGCCGGTGGCCTGCAGCAGCCCGATCGCCTCGGCCACCGTCGCCTCCGGGGCGATCGACACCAGCGGCCGTGGGCCGCGCCGCTTCACCAGATCGCCGATCGAGTGGGCTGGGGTTTCCCGCAACAGCAGGTTATTCGCCTTTAACCACTCGTCATCGTAGAATTTGCTCAGGTAGTTGCGGCCGGTGTCGCAGATCACGCCGACCACCATATCGTCCTTCGTCAGACGCCGGGCGTAACGCAGCGCCGCCGCCACGCTCGTCCCGCTGGAGCCGCCCGCCAATATGCCCTCGCGCCGCGCCAATTCCCGCGCGACGTGGAACGCCTCGGCGTCGCCGACGCGCACCCAGTCGTCCACCACCTGGCTGTTAAATGTCTTCGGAACGAAGTCCTCGCCGATGCCCTCCACCTTCCACGGCTTGGGCGAGCCGCCCGACAGCACGCTCCCCTCCGGGTCGGCGCCGACGATCTTCACGTTCGGGTTGCGCTCCTTGAGATAGCGGCCCACGCCGGACACCGTGCCGCCGGTGCCGACGCCGGCCACGAACGCCGTGATCTTGCCCTCCGTCTGCTCCCAGATCTCCGGCCCGGTTGTGCGGTAATGAATCTCCGGATTGGCGAGATTGGCGAACTGGTTGGGCCGCCACGCGCCGGGGATCTCGCGGGCCAGGCGATCGGCCACGCCGTTGTAGCTGTCCGGCGAGTCCGGCGGCAGGTTGGTCGGCGTGATGACCACCTCGGCGCCGTAGGCCTTGAGCAGCAGGATTTTCTCGCTCGACATCTTGTCGGGCAGGACGAAGATGCAGCGGTAGCCCTTGACGGCGGCGACGAGGGCGAGGCCGACGCCGGTGTTGCCGGCCGTGGCCTCGATGATCGTGCCGCCCGGCCGCAGCCAGCCGCGCTGCTCGGCCTCGGCCACCATGGCCACGCCGACGCGGTCCTTGACGCTGCCGCCGGGGTTGAGCGATTCCATCTTCACGCACACCACGGCCGGCACGTCCGCCGCCAGCCGGCGCAGCCGAACCAGCGGCGTCCAGCCGACCGACTGCAGGATGCTGTCGTGCATCGTTGCTTCCTTTCGTTCTGGGGGCGCGGTCAGGATAACAGATGCGACGCGGCGCGTCAGCGGCCGGTGGGCGCCAACCGGCGCGTCCGGCCGCCGCTGCTTCTTTGCCCTTCTGGTCCGTTGCTGTTTCCGTTAGCCTGAGACCATACCGGATCGCGGTTCGTGTTCGTGGAGGGCCTGGTTCATGTCTACGATCATCCAGGCGGACGCCGCTGGCGCGGTGACGCTGCCCGCCGAATTGTGCCGGGCGGCTGGCGTCACGCCGGGGGCCGAGGTGGCCGCCGAAATTCAGGACGGCCGCATCGTGCTCGAGCGCACGCGGCCGCCCATTTGGGAGCGCATCGCCGCATTGACCGCGGATGCGCCGCCGGAAGAGATCGCCAAATTGCCGCCCGGCGGCGCGGCGGGAATTGACCAGTATTTGTACGGCACGCCCAAACGCGCGGTGTAACCATCCATGCCGCCGACCGTATTCGCCGACACGTTCTATTGGGTTGCGGTACTGAGCCCGCACGATCCTTTCCACGCCCGCGTCCTGTCGTGGGGCCGCAATGCCGGCACGGTTCGCCTTGTCACTACCGATGAAGTGTTGACGGAGGTCTTGAACTGGTTTTCCGGTGCAGGTCCCTATTGGCGGGGCAAGGCGGCGACCAGTGTTCACAACGTGCGGAACGACCCCAACGTGGACGTGCTGCCGCAAACCCGCACCGACTTCGACGCCGCCCTCGCGCTGTACCAGACCCGGCCCGACAAGGGATACAGCCTGACCGACTGCCGGTCGATGGTCGCGTTGCGGACGTTGGGCGTGACCGAGGTCCTGACCAACGATCATCATTTCACGCAGGAAGGGTTCACGATCCTGTTTCCGACTCCTTGAGCGGGCCGCCGGGCCGAAAGCAAGGCCGTAAGGCCGACACCGTGCGCGCGTGGGGGGTCTGTCGGCCTTACGCCGCCAGGCGCCGGCCGGCGCCGTCCGGCACAACCGCCGGAGCGTGCGCCGGGTCCGGGCAGGACCCGTCGGGGGCCGAAAGGCGCCGCCGTATCGGCGACTCGACAGGGGGTGCCTCGGCGAAGAACGGCGCGGCCGCGAAGGAGGTAAGCCGGTCGGGCGGGGGCGGGCGGCGGTGGATGGACGGATCGACATGGGGCGCCTCGGCGTTCCGGGAATGGGGGCGACGCCGAGTGTACCATACCGAGGGGGCGTCTGGGCAGGCCAAATGAGAGGCAAAATATCTGCCGATGAGGGCCGGTGGGCGCCAACGACCAGCGGCGCCGAGATGGGACGCTGCTTTCCTCACGACGCCCCTTACTTTCTTACCTATCGAGACGGCACCCCACACCATGCTGGTGTAGAATCACCAAGAAATGACGCGAGCCATGACCATCCCCACGCCCGACCCCACCAAGCTAACCGGAACGCGACGCGGCTGGTGGTACGTCGTCGCTCCCGCCGGCCAGCGCGACGGGGTGAGTATCCTGCACTGCGTCTGCTGCCAGCACGGCGTCGAGCGGCTCATTCCCGAGCAGAAAATCTGCGACCGTAAGACCAATTCCCTCAACCAGCCCTGCCGTTGCAAAGACCCGGCCGGGGTGTTCACCGACCGCATATTTGGGCTTTGGACGGTGCTGGGTCCTGCCGGTCGCCCGGCCGAGGTCGCCCCTGGCGGCAACGGCCCGCTTTGGGAATGCCGCTGTGCGTGCGGCGCCACGAAGGCTGTGGCCCACGAAGACTTGGACTCCGGGCGGTCGCTGTGCTGTGGCTGCCGCCCGGACATCGCCGTTTTCAGAGACCGGCATACCAGGCGGCGGCAGGCGGCCGGCCGCTTGAAGAAGGCCGGGATGGACGGGTCCCGCACGCGGCTGGACCAAGAGTGGACCAGGGAGATGGAGAAGGCGCTCCGCGTCCACCAGCCGCGGTGCGTGAACTGCGGGGCGCACGACGACCTGACGACCCATCACGTCCGGCCCGTCAGCCGCGGGCACGGACTGCGGCCGGGCAACGCCGTCCGGCTCTGCCGCTCCTGCAACTCCTCAATCAACGCGCGCGAGGCAGGCGAACTCACGCCGGAGATGGTGCGCAGGCTCCAGGACGCCGCAGCGAGCTTCCAGAAGTACTGGGAGGGCGGTTGCGTGGCCGCCGAGGTCTTCCTCGCCACCCCGGTCGATGACGCGCCGAAGGGCCCGGACCCCGCCCTGGTCGGGCTACTGCGGGCCGTCCAGGGCGGCGACGACGCCTCCATCCTGGCCCTGGCCGGATGGCTGGAAGATCGCGGCGACCGGCGCGCGGCCGCCATACGGGACGTGGCGGCGCTGGAGGCCGCATTGGGCGAACCGGTGACGCTGGGAGGCCGACCCACTTACGAGGTACGGGTCACACGGCACGGCCAGCCCTGCGGGCCCAGAACTTTCCTCTTCCCGACATTGCCGGGAGACGTTGAAAAGTCGCCCGACCAACGGGTCCGGGATCTGCTCATGCGTCGGCGGGTCGAAGAGGTACGGGAGCGGCTCGGCCTCTCGTCGTCCCAGTGGTACGCGCTCGTTTCTTACCTGGGCCTCAGCCCAAACCGGGCCGCCTCCACCATCGAGGAGACCGCGCAGCGCGAGCGGACACAGGTACAGACTGTCCGCAACCGGATCCGGATCGACCTGGCCCTCCATAACCTCAGCGATCCCGGCGCCGCCCTGCGGCTGGAGGAGCAGAAAAGACGCCGGCGATGACACCCACGAGGACGAGGACGCCACCGATGCTTATGAGGACGTCTCCGTTGTGGCACGGTCTCCCGACCGTGCCACAACGCAGGGCGACCGTGCCATAACGCAGAGCGCCTCATCCGGCGGGCACCGCGTCGAAAGCCGATTTGAGGATCGGGTATGCGACGGAAAACGGGTTGCGCTCGAAGCGATCCGCCGCCTTGGGGAACGTCTGTAGGACCGCGAGCCAGGCGAGGTCGAACACTTGGGTCGCGGCGGCCAGGGTTTCGATCGCCCAGTCCTTGTCAAAGGCGTTGCATATCAGCAAACCGGCCGGTCCGATCAGCCTTTCCGTAACCGCCTGGGAGGGGTGGACGTACGCATTGAGTTTCAGCCAGAGATCGTGGTAGAACTCGCAAACGTCCTGCTCGCGATACGACAGGGGAAATAGGCGCTGAAGCGTCGGCTTGATGCACTTGCCCCAGCCCAGGTCCTTTTCCTGAGCAGCCAGCCAAGCGGCCCTGTCACCGAGGGAGAGGGCCGCGCCGGGCGACGATGGTACGGCGTCGGCTTCCGCCCAGCTGGCGCGGTAGATCGACTCCCACACGAAACGGAGGCGTGCGTTCAACAGCGCGTAGTGGCCGGACAGGAAAAAGAGGTGGAACCAGCTCACTTCCTTGAAGACGCCTGCGAAAGCGAAGTAGACCAGGTTGTTCAGTTCTTCGCGGGGGTAGGCGTCCACAATCGCGCCGCCGATGGCCATGCAATCGTTGGCGATGTTGAGCAGGCGGTTGCTTTGCTCTTCGCCCAGGCCGTCCAGGGTTTCCCGTTCCGCGGCGGCGAGATGTTCACAGAACATACTGACGAACGATGTGGGTTCGCTCATGGGCGACCTCGCAAGGGGACGAGAACAGTTCTCCGAGCCGAAGAATCGATCCGAGACAAGACACTACGACGGCCCGCCTGGTTCACGGATCGACACCGCCCTGACCCTTTGTGGCGCGGTCTCCCGACCGTGCCACGCCGCCCGACCGAAGGTCTCCCTGCCTTGGGCTTCATCACCACGGCAGAATCGGGCTGCCGCTGCGGTTGGAGGAGACCTTCGGTCGGGGCTGGTGGCACGGTCGGGAGGCCGTGCCACAACGAGGTCGGGAGGCCGTGCCACAACGAGGGATCATGACCCGGCCGCGGCTTGACCAGCCTCGCCCATGCCGTATAGTGGTCAACCGGCTCCCTCTTGCGGTATCATGGAGGTTGTTCCCCAGCCCGGGAGGCTTTTCATGAACGGCGAGAAAAGGGGACGGGCACATTTATACCCTAAGCAGATAATAAATGTGCCCGTCCCCTTTTTCGTCCCTGGGTCCTGGGGAACCTCATGACGCGAAGCGCCCGGCTCGACCAGCCTTGCCCGCCGCATCGTGCGCTGGCGGGACAGGACGGCTAAACGCCGGGAGAAGCCGAGGCGCTCCGTCAAGACGCGTTCCAGTTCGTCGAGCAGGTACGCGCTGGCGAAAACGCGCCACCCCGCCCGTTCGGTGGCGGCGAGCATCTCTTCCGCGGCCTCGCCGAGAAGGGCCTCGGCCACGTAGACATTGGTGTCGAAGAAGACCTTCATTGGCCGTGGCGTAGGTCGTGGATGGCCTGGTCGATCGCCGCCTGATCGACGCCCCGTTCTCGGGCGAGCTGGCGCGCCGCCTCGGCCTCACGTTTCCACTCGGCGTCGGCCATTTCGGCCAGGCGCTGTTCGAGCAGCAGGCGGTCGGCTTCGGGCAGCCGTTCGATTTGATCCAGGATGGTCTGAACGCTGGCCTGACTCATGACACGCCCTCGTCGCTTCTCCGACCGGTGGTGTGGCCTCCCGTCGATTTGATAATAGCCGAGGCGCGACGAACGGCCAAGCCGGGGGCGAGAAAAGGGGACGGGCACATTTATACCCTAAGCAGATAATAAATGTGCCCGTCCCCTTTTCGTCTGCCTTCCGGGCCAGCAAGTTCACCCGCAGTTGAAGCCGATTCGAGAGGGAGAAAGAAAGGGGTCGGGAGTTGGCTTGCTCGACTCCCGTCCCCTTTCTGGGGTCACGTCGCCATCCACGGCCCGCCCGGCGGCCAGCTCAGCTCGAACAGCTCGCTGCCCGCCAGCGCCTGAACCGGAGGCATCAGGAAATCACGCAACACCGCGACCACTTCCGTCAGCCCGGCGCTGGCTTCCAACTTGCTCTTGCGCAGGAACGCCTTCCACTGTTTGCGTTTCGCCGCGTCCTCGGCGAACTCCGCCGTCAGCGCCAGGGGCGCCGCCGTCGGTAGGGCGGTTCGGCGCCGGCGGAATGTCGCCCGGATCGCCCCGCTCAGCGTCGATCCGTCGAAGGCAAAGCCGCGAGCCAGCACCCAAAGGTCGTAAAAGTCCTTCATGCGGCTGTTGGCCATGCCCAGGGCGGTCATCGCCTGGAACTTCTCCGCGACCACCGTCTCCCGCCGGTACGCCCGCAACGCCGGGGCGGGGAAATCCAGCAGCGTCGGGTACCGCACGTCAGCCGGCGGCGGGGTCACCGCGTCTCCGAAGCCCACGTCGATCTGCAGCGGGATGCGGGCGTTCTCCAGGCGGGCCTCGCAGTGGACGCGGATCCCCTCGTATTCCTGATCTTCCTTGATGCGTTCGCCGCGGACGCTTTCCGCGCGGAACTCCAGGCCGTCCGCCTCGACCGCCTGGTTGCATACCTCCCGGAACGCCGCGACGACTGCCGCGACGGAGTTGTCGCCGCGGCCGAGCAGGTCCAGGTCCCGCGTCGGCCGGTGCGGCTGGCCGGTCCATAGCTGGAAAAGCATCGCCCCTTTGAGGATGAACGAGTCGGCGTGCGGCGTGCGGCTCAGCCGGTACAGCCACCGCTCCAGGGCGTAGCGCGTCAGCACGAGCTGAAAGTCTTCCTTCCGGGCCGCGGCCAGCTTGCGCAGCCGTTCGCGGACGGACGCCGGCAGGTTGCGCGGCCGGTCCTTGCTCACGTCAGTGACTCCAAATACGGCCGCATCACGTTCGTCATGCGGCAGACGCGGGCGGCCCGCCACAGCTCGTCCATCGTCGCCTTGCGCCGCCGCCGGCAGTCCCGCAGCGCTTCCAGGGCCACGTCCAGGCCGACCTTGTTGCGGAACTTGAAGCAGTCCGCCACGGTCTTCGCCGGGCCGTACACCCTGACCGGCACGCCGCCGATGCGATGCTCCTCGACGCCGGCGGTCAGGGCCGGCCCCGAGAAGCGGACGATGCGGAGAGGGGGATAATCCACGCGGGGCGCCCACGCCGTCGCGCCAATGGCCATCCAAACCTCGAACGGCGCCTGCGTGGTCAGCCCGTGGAACTGGAGCGCCGACAGAAGACAGACCACGCCCCGCGGCACGCGCTTGCACGCCTCAACGAGGCTCTGGTTCTCGGTCGGCCGGGCGTCCGCCGGCACGTACAGCCCGCGGCCGGGGCGCAGGAGCAGCCCCTCGGCGTGCAGCCGCCGCAGGTGTTCGCGGGGGATGCCCGGGGCGTCCAGGTCGCGGGGACGCAGGACGCCCTTCCGCCGCGCCAGGGCCAGCACCTGATCTTTCCTGGAACCGGTCATGCGGAAACCGCGTGTTACCAAACCTTGCAAATTGTTGTGAAGTACCAAGGTTTTGTAACACAGACGGGCGTCGCCGTCAACCGCGACGTCGGGGCAGCCCCCCCGTTGCGGCACGGTCGGGAGACCGTGCCGCAACGGGGCGCTGTCAGCAGTCTGTCTTTCTGACCCCTGACTCCTGACCCCTGACCCCTGACCCCTGAAGTGGTTGCCGCCGCCCCCCCCGGCCGCTACGATGGGAACACGTTCGCGGGTCAACGGGGTCCGATGCGGAAATCCTACGTATCATGGCGCTTCCTCCGCAAACCGTCGCGCTGCTCGACGCGGCCCGGCAGCTCGTGCTGGGGCTGCCGGCCGACGCCGTGCTGCTGCTCACGGAAACCGATCTCGACTGGGAGCGCGTCCGCGCCCGTCTCGGCGACTGCCGGCTCCTCGTCGCGGCCGAGGACGACGGACTCACGCGCCAGCTCCGCACCTATCCCGACCTCACCGTCCTCGACATCGACCCCGGCCCGACGCCGACCCAGGAGCGCATGAGCCTCGCCCTGCTCGAAGCCGTCCGCAGCGACAAGCTCCATCAGGGGTCCGACGTGGTCGTCGTCTACAACGGCATCGAGGTCGGCCAGGGGCCGCATGAGGCGGTGGACAGCCTCAGCGTCATCCATCTCGGCGAACATCTGGAGCGGCTGACCAGCCAGGACCTTCGGCGACTCGACACGCAGGTGCCGCTGGAGACGCTGCGGGCCGTCGTCGATCTGGCGCTGGAGATCGGCCGCGAGGGCCGCGAGGGGCACCCGGTCGGCACCATGTTCGTCGTCGGCGACACGCGCAAGGTGCTGACGATGTCGCGGCCGATGAACTTCAACCCGTTCCGCGGCTACAGCCATGCCGAGCGCGACGTGCGCGACCTGGCCGTGCGCGAGCAGATCAAGGACATCGCCCAGCTGGAGGGCGCCATCGTCATCCGCCGCGACGGCGTGGCGGTGGCCGCCTGCGTGCGCATCGAGGCGCCCGACAAGGACATCACGCTGAGCATGGGCCTCGGCACGCGCCACGCGGCCGCGGCCTCCATCAGCAAATGTACCAAGGCCGTCGCCGTCGTCGTCAGCCAGTCTTCCGGCTCGGTGCGAATCTTTCAGAACGGTATGGTGGTACTACATATTGAGCCGCTGGCCCGGGCGATGACCTGGGGGCAGCCCCGCCTCGACGCGCAGGACGGCCACAACGTCGTCCGCGCGGCGCCGGTTCGTGCTGCGCAGATCGGGGAACGCAGTTCTTCGTGAAAGGGGACGGGTCATGCGGCGATCAACGCGGTGGGCATGGGGATTGCTGGCACTCACGCTGCTCCTGGCGGGGTGCAAGCTCAAACACGTCGAGGACGAGAAAAGCGTCATGGTGAGCGGCAAGGGCGCCAAGGCGGTCCTGACGGCCGACCCGCAGCCCAAGGACATGGACGTCACGGTGACGGCGACGACCTCGCCGAGCACGCCGGTGACGCTCTACCTCGTCCTCGAAGCCGACGCCCCGGACGTGGAAACCGATCTGGCGTTCGGCCGCGAGCCTCCGGCCTCCAAAGTCCTCGCCAAATCGACCGCAAGCGAAACGCCCACGTTGCAGGGGACGATCCCCGCCGGCAAGGAATGCACCGTGGACGCCGCCAACGGCGGCGGTCAACAAACCGAGGTCAAGGCGAAGATCATCGGAAAGTATTGAGAGGCGCTGAAACAAAGGCGAGCGGCGCGGCGTCAGCCCGCCGGTGCGGCCGAAACCGGCGGGCTGACGCCGCGCCGCTCGCCAGAACTCACAACAGGAGGAGAATCGATGAAGCGCTCGCACTGGATGACGGCGGCCGCGTTCGCGCTGGCCGTGTCCGCCCCGGCGGCCTGGGCCGCCCCGGCCGACGAATCGCCCCTGAGCTGGGTCCCCGCCACGGCCCCGCTCGTGATTCACGCGAACAGCCCCGAGACGCTGCGCGACCACGTCGTCGCCTTCCTCAAGAACGCCGTGCCCGACCAGGCCGACCGGGCGGAAAAGCAGATCGACAAACTCCTCGAAGAGGGCGTCGCCGGCCGCAAGCTGCGCGGCCTGGCCAAGACCGGCCCTGTCTTCTTCGTGCTGACCGAGTTGCCCAAGCTGGGAGCGGCCGGCGCCGGCGGCCCTCCCAAGATGGCCATCATCGCCGCCGTCACGGATTACGCCGCGTTCCGCGACAATATCCTCTCCGAAAAAGAGAAGAAAAGCCTGAAGTCCGGCGACGGCTACGAATGGTTCACGCCGGAATCCGGGGGCGCCGACGTCGTGTTCGTGGACAAGAAGGACTACGTCGTCCTCACGCCGTACAAGGACGTCGCCGCCGCCTTCGTCAAGGGGGCGCCCGGCCTGGACGGCAAGCTGGGCAAGGGGGCGACCGCCAAGTTCCTGGCCAGCGACTTGGGCCTCTACGTGGACATGGAGGCCGTCAACAAGGAGTACGGCGAGCAGATCAAGGCGGCCCACACGGCCGTCGATGAGCAGCTGGACAAACTGGAAGCGTCGCTCGGCACGGCCCAGAAGTCCCAGTTCGAGACGGTCAAGAAGGTGATCGGCCCGATCTTCCAGGCCGTCGAGGACGGCAAGAGCGGCCTGGCCACGCTGGAAGTCCGTCCTGACGCCGTGACCTATCACGAGGAGCTGGCGCTTCGCTCCGGCACGCCGACGGCCGACCTGCTCAAGACCGCCAAGCGAGCGCCGTTCGCGGACCTGGGCAAGCTGCCGGCCGGCCAGGTCTTCTACAGCGGCATGGAACTCGACCCGACCTTGCTCAAGTTGGCCGGCTCGCTCCTGACCGGCCTGTCCACCGACCCCAACGCCAAGGGCGCCAAGGAGTTCCAGGCGGCGTTCGACGACTGGATCAAGGCCGGGCCGAACGAGGCCGTCAGCTCCGTCACCTACCCGGTCGCCGGCCTGAGCGTCCTGCAATGCACCGACCCCGAGAAGGCCGTCGCCGCCGCGGTCAAGATGCTCCAGGCGATGGGGTCCGAGGGCGGCTTCATGAACGTCTATTTCAAGGACAAACCGGAGATCAAACCGAACGCCGAGAAATACGGCGCCGTCAGCTTCACTTCGATCCACATGGTCTGGGACCTGGACAAGACGATGGCGGCGGCCGGCGCCCAGCTGCCGGACGCCATCAAGAAGCAGATGGCCGAGGGCATGAAGAAGCTGATGGGCGAGGACCTCAACGTCTGGATCGGCACGGACGGCAAGGCGGTGATCCAGGCGACGGGCAAGGATTGGGAGTCGGCCCAGAAGGCGCTCGACCAGTATTTCAAGGGCCAGGGCGCCGTCGGCGACGACCCAGCGTTCACGGCTGCTCGCAAGCTGCTGCCCAAGCAGGCCAGCGTCGTGGTGCTGGTCGATGTGGTGCAGTACGCCGGCGACATCCTCGATTTCGTGACGCCGCTCCTCCAGTCGTCGGGCGCCCCGGGGCTGCCGGCCAAGTTTCCCAAGCCGGTGAAGGACAAGCCGGGCTTCGCCGGCTTCGCCGTCTCGCTGGAGAAGGACCACGGCGCCTTTGATTTCGTCGTCCCCGCGGAGACCGTCAAGCTGGTCTACCAGAGCTACGTCGCGCCGCTGCTGCCCAAGGATTGAACCGGATGTCGTTTAGCCGCGACGCGCAGCGGAGCGCGCTTCCCCAAGCGCTCCGCTGCGCGTCGCGGCTAAACGGAGATGAACCGCTGTTTCGCACGCGGCCGTCGCGCGCCCCGGCGGCTGTTTCCCCCTTAATGGAGTCGAATTGATGAAGCATTCGCACTGGATGACCGCGGTCGTGTTCGCCCTGGCCGCCTCGGCCCCGGCGACGTGGGCCGCCCCGGCCGGCAGCTCGCCCCTGAGCTGGGTGCCCGCCACGGCCCCCGTCGTGGTCCACCTCAACGGCCTGGAGGCGGCCCGCGACCACATGGCCGCCTTCCTCAAGAACGCCGTGCCCGATCGCGCCGACATGCTGCTCGAACAGTACGACAGCATGCTCAAGAACGGCTTCCAGGGCCGCAAGCTGCGCGGCCTGGCCAAGGGCGGCCCCATCTTCCTGGTGGTCGCCAACCTGGACGGCGGTCCCGACGGGTTCGCCGTCGTCGCCGCCGTCAGCGACTACGCCGCCTTCCGCGACAACCTCCTCTCCGAGGACGAGAAAAAGGACCTCAAGAGCGCCGACGGCGTCGAATCGGCGACGTTCGGCGGCATGCCCGTCTACTTCGTGGACAAGAAAGAGTACGTCGTCTTCACGCCGAGCAAGGACCTGGCGGCGTCCTACGCCAAGCAGGGGGCCGGCGCGGAGGGGACGGCCGGCCTGGACGGCAAGATGGACAAGAAGCAGGCCGCCCGGTTCGCGGCCAGCGACTTCGGCGTCTACGTGAACATGGAGGCCGTCAACGAGAAATTCGGCGACCACATCAAGGCCGCCCACACGCAGTTCAACGACGCGCTGGACAAGGCGGCCCAGACCGTCGGCAAGGACCAGAAGGCCCAGATGGAGATGGCCCGGAAGATGTTCGAGCCGATGTTCCAGGCCGTCGAGGACGCCAAGACCGCGTTGGTGACGGCGGACTTCCGGCCGGACGGCGTCGCCCTGCACACGGCGGTCACGATGCGCTCCGGGACCGCGACGGCCGACGCCCTCAAGGGCTTCACGGCCGCGTCCTTTAAGGACCTGGGCAAGCTGCCGGCCGGCCAGCTCGCTTACTGCGGCATGCACATCGACCCCGCCATGATCAAGGCCATGACCTCGCTGATGAGCGGCCTCGCCGCCAACGAGAGCGGCAAGGCGCTGGTCGAGGTGTATGAGGACTGGGCCAAGGCCGGCCCGAGCGGCAACATGACCTCCTTCAGCTACCCGGTGTCGGGCCTGAGCGTCACGAAGTTCGCCGACCCCGACAAGGCCCTGGACGCCTCCGTCAAGATGCTCCAGACGATGGGGACCGGCGGCGGCTTCGGCAACGTCGCCTTCAAGGAGAAGCCGGAGATCAAGGCGAACGCCGAGAAGTACGGCGCCATCAGCTTTACGTCCGTCCACATGGTCTGGGACTTCGACAAGATGCTGGCCGGGACGGGCGCCGGCCCCGCGCTGCCCGACGCCATGAAGAAGCAGCTGGCCGAGGGCCTGAAGAAGCTGATCGGCGAGGAGGTCAACGCCTGGATCGGCGCGGACGGCAAGTCCGTGATCCAGGTGACGGCCAAGGACTGGGAGTCGGCCCAGAAGATGCTCGACGAGTATTCCAAGGGTCCGGGCGTCGGCGAGGACAAGACGTTCGCCGCCGCCCGCAAGCAGCTGCCCGACGAGGCCACCGCCGTCGTGCTGCTCGACGCGGTGCAGGCGGTCGGCGACGTGCTGGACTTCGCCGAGCCGCTCCTCAAGTCGTCGGGCGTGAACCTGCCGCCGAACTTCCCCACGGCGGTGAAGGGCAAGACCGGCTTCGTCGGCTTCGCCCTGACGCTGAAGCCCGACGGCGGCGCCGTCGATTTCGTCGTCACGGCGGAGGCCGTCAAGCAGATCTACCAGGGCTACGTCTCGCCGCTGCTGCCGAAGCAGTAACCAGACAGGGAGACAAGGAGACAAGGAGACAAGGAGAGGGGGGTGAAACGAAAGCGGTTTCAGCCTCTCCTTGTCTCCTTGTCTCCTTGTCTCCTTGTCTCCGTTGGAGTGATTCCCATGAAGCGCTCGCGCTGGATGAACACCGCGGCCGTGCTGCTGCTGACCGCCGCGGCGGGCCGCGCCGCTCCCGTCCCGGCGGAGAAATCGCCGCTGGCCTGGCTCCCCGCCTCCACGCCGGTCGTGGTCCACATCAACGGCCTGCACAACCTGCGCGATCACATCGTCGCCTTCCTCAAGAACGCCGCCCCCGACAGCGCCGACATGGCCCAGCGCGAGTCGGAGAACCTCTTCCGCGACGGCTTCGACGGCCACAAGATCCGCGGCGTGCCCAAGAACGGCCACATCCTCGTCGCCCTGATGGACGTCAACCACGTCAATGATGCCGTGCCGGACTTGGCGGTGATCGTGGCCGTCGAGGACTACAAGACGTTCCGCGACAATCTTTTCAATGATGAGGAGAGGAAAAGTCTGAAAGCGGAGGACGGCTACGAATCGGTCATCCTCAGCGGCCTGTTTTCTGGCAAGACGTGCTTCCTCGTGGACAAGAAGGACCACGCCGTTTTCACGCTGCGCAAGGAGCGGGCGGTGGAGTTCGCCAAGGGCGGCGCCGGCCTGGACGGCCGCATCAGCAAGACCCAGTCCGACCGGCTCCTCGCCAGCGACCTCGGCCTGTACGTCAGCATGGACGTTCTGAACAAGGACTACGCGGAGATGGTCAAGGGCGCCCGCGAGACGTTGGAGGAACAGCTGAAGCAGGCCGACACGGCGTCGAATTGGGCGATCAAGCCGCTGCTGGGAACGGCGCGGGACGCGCTGGGGCCGCTGTTCCAGGGGATCGAGGACAGCCAGGGCGTCCTCGTTACGCTCGACCTCCGCGCGGAGGGCCTGCGCGTTCACGCCGATTCGGAGTTCCGCCCGAACGGCAAGACGGCGGACCTGCTCAAGGACTTCAAGCCGACCGCGTTTTCCGGCCTGGACAAAATGCCGAGGGGACAGACCTACTACGTCGGCATGGAGACGGTCCCGCCGCTGTTTCGGCTGACGGGCACGATGCTGTTCAGCTCCCTGGCCGACGCCAAGGGCGAGGACGCGAAGGCGATCGACGAGGCGGTGCAGGAAATGCTGAAGGCCGGCCCGCATGAACGGCTGCTGGCCGTGAGCGCGCCGCCGTCCGGCGTCGAGGTCTGGCAATTCAACGACGCCGACAAGGCGGTCGCGGCCCAGGCGCAGCTGATCGAGGCGACCGGGGCCGCGCTGCTCAAGGCCGGCATCCTCAAGGACAAACCGGAGATCACGCCGCACGCCCGCAAGTACAAGGACTTTGACTTCACCTCCGCGCGCGTGACCTGGGATGCGGCGAAGCTGGCGCCGCCCATGAACAATCGCGTGAACGTTGGCGCCCTGAAGCGGCTCCTCGGCGACGGCATGAACCTCTGGTTCGGCACGGACGGCAAGGCGTTCGTCCAGGTGACGGCGGCGGACTGGGAAAGCGCCGAAAAGCAACTGGAGAGATACTTCAAGGGGGATAATCAAGTCGGCGGCGGCGCGGCCTTTGCCACGGCGCGGCGGCAACTGCCGGCCAAGGCGACGGTGTGGATGCTGATCGACGTGGTGCGTCAGGCGGAGGCGCTGAACGGCCTGGTCCAGGCGGCGCCGCCCGTGCAAATCCCGGAGGCGCTGAAGGGCAAGGCCGGCTACGCCGGCGTGGCCGTGACGCTGGAGCCGGGCCGCGCCTCGCTGGACCTGTACGTCCAGGCGGAGGCGGCGCAGCTGGTCTTTCAGGACTTCTTCTGGGGCGTCCTGCGGGGCCTCTGATTCATGCCTGAATTTGGCGAGCGGCGCGGCGTCAGCCCGCCGGTGAAGTCGCACCGGCGGGCTGACGCCGCGCCGCTCGCCAAGATCGATCTGCTCTTGACAGGATTTCGCGGCTCGCTATCCTCCTCCGCTTCCGGTCCGAACCTCTCATTTCCACGCCGTTTCCCGACCATCGGGAGGAGGGGCGAGCATGCGCACGTCGGTACGATTCTTGGCGGCCGCGGCCCTGTGTCTCGGCGCCGTCTCGAGCGCCCACGCACAGGGAATCCAGTTCACGCCGTTCACGTCGAACGGGACCGCATCCCAGTTCAGTCCGTTCTCGAGCGGATCGCAGATCCAGCAGCCGTTCGCCAGCAGCGCCCCCGCTGCCTCGTCGAGCACCTCGCAGGCCAAGTTCCCGGCGCCGGGGGCGTCGTTCGCCGGCCCGAACCGCCTGATCAATCTGCTGCCCAGTCTGCACAGCCTCAGCAACACGCACTACATCGGCTACAGCATGTTTCCCACGCAGACCGACCAGTACCTCGCCCAGTTTGGGTTCAAGCGGCTGCGGTGACGGAAGAGTGGCGAGTGGCGAGTGGCGAGTGACGAGAAAAGACAGGTCGATCTTTTCTTCACTCGCCACTCGCCACTCGCCACTCGCCACTCTCTTCATACCGCCGTAGCAGCAGAAACTCCAGCAGCCAGACCAGCAGGGCCAGGCCGCGGTCGTCGCGGTCGCGGGAAGGGTCGAACTCGGAGATCAGCACGCCGGCCACCTTCGGCGACCAAACGGCGTCGAGAAGTCGCAAAAACAGCGTCGGCGCCAGGCCGAACGGCGCCGGCTGCGCCACGGCCGGGAAGTACGCCGGGTCGAACACGTCGCAATCCAGGTCGAGGAAGACGCGCTCCGCCCCTGCGGCGGCGCGGCGCAGACGCTGCACCGCCGGCGCCGCATCGACGGCCAACTCCGCCGCGGGAAACGTCTCGTGGTAGGTGCGCGCGACGTGATCGGCCGGCAGCAGCAGCTCCCGATGGCCGACGTTGACGAGTCGCGGCAGTGGGCCGGCGCAGTGCAGCAGGAAGTTGCCGTGCGACGGTTCCGTGGCGGTGTCGCGGAAGTGATGGATGTCGAGATGGGCGTCGAACTGCACCACCAGCACGCCGTCGGGCCGGGTCGATAATTCGTCGTAGACCGGCAGGGCGCCGAGGTGGTTGCCGGCGACCCAGACAAGGAAGTCGCCGGCCTTGAGCGCCTGCCGCGCCGCCTGCCGCCCCTTCTTCCGCCAGTCGGCGTAGGACTCGACGGTGTCGAAGGTGAATTCCTTGAGGCGGACGTGATCGGTGTAAGCCCGCGCACGAGTCACGGCGGTTTCACGGCGGTTGTCGGCGAGGATTTCGCGGAACTCGTCGGAGACCAGGGCGGCCCCCGCGCCGGCGCCGGGGCTGCCGAAGAGGTCGAACGGGAAGACGATGAGGCTGGTTTTCATACCGCCTTTCTACCAGCCCGAAGCACAAGCGAGGGATGCGACCGTACCGCATTACCCCACCGGTTCGCAGACATCCGACGGAAACCATAACCGGTATCCCCACGCAAGGACGTGGGGCGCGTTCGTGCGCCACCATGCGGCGGCTTCCGGCGAGTGGGACGCAAGAGCCTCCACGGCCGCCCGACCGTTGACGGCGTAGCCCGTGCCGGTTCCCCGGTGTTGCTGCGACAGCACGCCCTCCGTCCGGTGCATGCCGGCCCTGGCCTCCCACCGGCGCAACGGCAGCTGGACCCCGACCCAGGCGCGCCGGATCGACTCGGGCGCCTCCCCCGGAGGGGTATCGACGACGCGCACGTATGCGACCTTCCGGCCCGAGCGGCAGGCGATGATGAGGGCGAGGACAAGGACCACGGCGGCAAAGGCGAACAGCCCGATTTCGATGCCGGCGCCGATGGCCGGGTCCACGGGGCCGCTTCCGCCCGAACCGCCGCTCTGGTCAGACGCGGGAGAAACCGGATACCCCCCTACGGGCGGGACCTCGAATCCGGGGAGCGGCGGCGGCTCAAAGGAGGGCAAGGGGATGCCCTCCTGAGCCTGGGTTGAGCATGCGAACAAGGCGCATGCCAGGACGGCGAACACAGCGCGGGAGCGGAGGGGCATGATGCACCTGAGCATGGTTGAAGGTTGGAGGGTTCGCCGGCCTCGTACGCTAACGGTCCTGGGCCGTCTCTTTCTGGCTCGGCGCCCCCGAGGGTGGCGGCGCCTGTGTCTCGGACCTTAACAGCTCTCTTATGCCGCCGACGAACGCGATTACCGCCAGCACGAGAAAAGCGCCCTCGCAGCCGAGGCCCAGAATACCGAAAAGGCCAAACAGAAGAGAGCTTAGCACGAGCCCGAGTATGGGCAACGCCAGACCGCACACCATGAACGCGATCCCGGCCCATACCGGGATCGGCGGCGTGTAGCGGGCGCCGCAGGCGCCGCATACGCGGTCGTCCGCAAAGGCGACGAGCCTATGGGGCTTTACCCTCTTGAAGGCGGATGCGCCGCACTTCGGGCACTTGCGGCTTATTGGGTATTCTGACATCGCACATTTCCCCCGTGGGGTTTGGCGGAGTTCCCGGACGCCTCCTTCGTGCTCGCAGCGTCGGGCGCGGCGGCGTTTGGGGGGCTCGCTTCATCGCGGCGGCCGGGCGGCGTCGAACGAGTTGGGCCCGCCCCCAGAGTATTAAGCGGGAAATGTCGGGAATTCTGCGCACCGCGGCCGGGATTGCTTGCAACCGGCCGGAGGGACGGGCCGGCGCCGCTCCGTGCGCCGGCCCTCGCCGCCCTCTCCGAGGCGTCACTTCAAAGGCTCCAAGGCGTCGCCGCCGAAGTTGTCGCCGACCTGGTCTGTCTTCTTGATCTCGGCCACGTCCCCGTCCTTGACGATCACTTCCCAGGTCACGGCGCCCGACCCCTTACAGGAACCCCGTGGGGAGTCCGCCCACTTGACAGAGAGTTTGTCGCCCTTGATGTGCCCGTGGCCGACGTTGGTCCAGGTCTGGCCGCCGTCGGGGCTCTCGCCCACCCACCACACCTCGTCATCGACCGGCCGGAGATAATAGGTCCCCCCGCCGTCCGTGTTGATCGACCACTTGCCCGTCAGGTTGACTTCGGCGGCCTGAGCGGCCGGGCAAACGCTCGCAAGCGCCAGCACCACCGCCGTCGCGACAACCGTCGCATTCCACGCACTTCGACGCATGGGCGCACCTCCTTTGGAACACGGTTCATGGAATCATTACACAGGCATGGGCCTGCATGGGCCGCACGATCAAGGCCCCCTTCTCGCCCCTTACCGCTCAGGTTTTCCCTCTTCCGGCGTGGCGTCCCAGATGGTGACGGCCACGCCGCGGAAGTATCCCAGCTGCCGGCCGTCGGGGCTCCAGGCCAGCGCCCCGCCGAAGCCCATCAGGTTATTGGGTACGGCGACGAGAGCGGCGGGGGCCGGCGGCAGCGTGAGCAGTTCCGTCCACGTCGCCGTGTCCCAGAGCTGGATGGTCCCGTCCGGGCTGGCGGCGGCGAGGCGCTTACCGTCCGGGCTCCAGGCCGCCGCACATACCAGGTCTTGAAAGTCATTCGCGCGCGGCCGCTCGTGCAAGGCAGCAAGCTCCTGGTTCGCGTCCACGTCCCGGATTCGGATCGTCTCATCCTCGGCGGCCACGGCGAGCTGCTTCCCGTCGGGGCGCCAGGACAGCATGGAAGGAGCGCTGCCCCAATGAATCGTCGGGCCGACGACCCCTGGTTGTTCACGTTTGACGAAGTACGTGAAATTGGAAATCGCCTTGCCGCTGGGTACGTCCCAGACCTTGACCGTACCGCTGTCGCCCGCCGAGGCGAGGCACTTGCCGTCCGAACTCCAAACCACCGACCGCAACGGCTCCCCGTTCCCATCAAGCTCCTGTACGACCTTGCGCGTGTCGGGGTCCCACAGGCGGATGGTCGTCTGGCGCTCCGTCGAGTAGGCCAGGCGTTTGCCGTCGGGGCTCCAGCACAGGATGAGGCCGCCCCCGTTGTCCGGTTTGTTTAGGGGTATTGGCGGAGGCGCGGCTGCGGGCGGCGGTTCCAGGAGGACGGGCGACCCGCCCTGGGCCGTCGGCCAGAGTTGAAGGGAACCGGCGCGCGTTACGAACGCCAGCCATTTGCCGTCCGGACTCTCGGCCAGTGCGTTCACCACGTCAGGAGAGTCCTGTTTCACACTGCCGAACTTGGGGGCGGCCTCGCCGGTGACTGCGTCCCAGGCCTGGATTTGCGGCCCGATCTGCTCACCCGGCGGCGGGGGCAGGACGAAGCCGCCGGGAGGGGCCTGTTGGAACTTGGCAATTTCGGCCGCATAGCAGTCCGGCGCCCCGTAGATACACCGACCGTCAAAGCTCCAGGAAAAGAGGCGCGAGGCGTTCCGGATTGGATCGCGCACCGCCCGACGGCTCGGGCCGATTCGCCAGGCCTGAATCAGCCCATCCTTGTCTCCCACGGCCAGTTGCCGGCCGCTGCGATCCCAGGCCGGGGGGCATTTGTCGCCCGGTTGCGTCAATGGGTTCGGATTCCCGGACGCGCGGATCGAAAACCCCTCCTTGCCCGTGGCCGCGTCCCAGATCGTCAGGTCGTCGCGGAACAGTTCGACGCTCGCCAGCAACTTGCAGCCCGGGCCCCAAACGAACCGCCGGGACGTCGCACTGATGTTGACGCCGGCGTCTCGGGGGACAAGCTTGCGGGTCGGAGCCGCCGCCGGCGGGTCCACGTCTAACATCAGGATCTCACCGGCTTCGGAAATCACATTCACGCGCTTGCCGTCCTCGCTCCAGTTCAGCGCGCAGCCCTCTCCGGGCAGGCCGGCGCCGGCTGGGGTGGGCAAGGCCTTGCCGGTCGTGAGGTCCCAGACCTTAACCAGCCCGCCAACCACCTTCTTAATCAGCCCGCCAGCCGGTCCGTCAACCAGTCCGGCGCCCACCGAGGCCAGCCGGCTCCCGTCGGGGCCCCACGCGGCGGAGTAAACAGCCCCGTCGTGAGCGTGCAGGACGAGGGGATCGTCGCCAGCGCTCAGGTCCCAGACCTGGATTTCGCCGGCCGTGTCCGCCACTGCCAGCTTCGGCTTGCTCGGGCTTGGGCTCCAGATCAAGGCCGTGGGCCGTGGGCCGCTAAGGCCGACGGGCCGGGGCTTGTCGGCCGGACGCAAGGACCGCCATTCCTTTCCCGTCGCCGTCTCCCAGGCTGCCGGCGCCCCTTCACCCGCGGCGGCCAGGTACTTGCCGTCCGGCTGCACGCCAGCGCCCGGACGCCGCCAGCCTTGGCCTGGAACGAAGCCACTTGCTTGTTGTCCGTCACGTCCCAGATCTTGACGATTCCCTGTGCGTCCGCCGAAGCCAGCTGCTCGCCGTCCGGACTCCAGGCCGCCGCCTGCACCGGGCCTTCGTGCCCGCGCACGGAGAACCGCAGCTCCCGGCACTGGGCGTCGAGGAAATACCACTCCCAGCCGCGGCGGTCGGTTTTTCCTCCACCTTTCGGCCCCCACTTGGCGAGCAATGCACGCGCCGCCGGAAGTTCGCTCCCGTTGATGTGACCTTGGGCACGGCGCATGTCCTCCACGTAGTCGGGTTCGTCGTCTTGCCGATCCGCGGGGCCGGGGGAAGAGGAGAGGACGGGGCCGCCGACGTTGCCGGGGGCCTTGGACGCCAGCCAATAAGCCCAACCCAAGGCGCCGGCCGCGCTGACGAGGACCACGACCGCCGCGCACAGGGCCGCGACGGTTGGATTGCGCCGCGCCCATCGCCACAACCGTCCGGGAGGGCCGACGGGCCGGCTGAGGATGGGTCGGCCGTCGAGGTAGCGCCGGCAGCTCATCCGCCATCGCCGCCGCGCTGCGGAACCGTCGGCCCGGCTCCTTCTCCAGGCACCGGAGAACGATGGTGTTCAGGTCGCGATCGACGGCGGGATTCAAACGGCGGGGCGGCGTCGGCTCGCGGTATTTCACCTGGTGCAAGACCTCGACCACGGTCGCGCCGCGGAACGGCGGCTGACCCGTCAGGAGCGCGTAGAGCGTCGCTCCGAGGCCGTACACGTCGGCGGCTGCACTTACCTTGCTGGAGTCTTCCGCCTGCTCGGGGGATACGTACTGCGCCGAGCCGAGCATTTCGCCCGTCTGCGTCAGACTTTCGGCGGCTTCCGACCATTTCGCCAGACCGAAGTCGGTCACGTACGGACGGCCCGGCGCGTCGATCAGAATGTTGGCCGGCTTGAGGTCGCGGTGCAACACGCCCCGTTCGTGGATCGCGTCCACGGCACGGGCGACTTGCTCCATCAGGAGCGCGGCCCGCCGGTTCGGCAGGGGCCCGGCCTTGAGGGCCTCTTCCAGGCTGCGCCCCTCCACGTCAGCGCATGGAGTAGAAGGGCCGCCCGTCATGAGCGCCGACCTCATAGACCGTCACCACGCGCGCATCGGCGACGCGGGCCGCGGCCTGCCCTTCCGTGCGGAAACGGCTCAGCCATTGGCGGCGCTGGTCCGGGTTGAGGCGCCCCAGCCGGTCCCCGCGGATGAGCTTCAGCGCGACGAGACGGTTGGCGCCCCGCTGGCGGGCGAGATAGACGACCCCCATGCCGCCGCGCCCCAGCTCGCGAAGGATTTCGTAGCCCGCGAATTGGCCGCCGGCCGGCAGGTCGGGCGGCGCGGGCGGCGCGGCGGGTCGCGCGGCCGTCGGCGCGAGATGCGGCGCGAGCCGGTCGAAGCCGTCGCGGTCGCGGAAGAACGCGCGCAGCGGCCCTTCCAGGTCCGGGTGCTTCCGAGCGGCGTGGGACAGGTCGAGCGGTTGGCCCGCCTCCTCCGCCAGCAGAATCTCGGCCAGCACCTGCTCGAAACGGGGATCCGCCGAGGTGGATCGATCCGCGTCGCCCGGCATGGCTCACTCCCGGTCAAGGAGGTACTTGCGCAGGTTCTTCAGCCCGTGGGCGTGCAGACCGGCGACGGCGCCGACGGTGCAGCCCATCGGGTCCACCTGGATGAACGACAGGGTCTCCAGGTAGGCGCGGAACTCCTCCATCAGGCGATTGCACTCGTCGGAGGCGCCGGGCATCGGACCTCTCTGGTTATAAGCGGGAACGGAGCCGAGTTTCTGCGCGGCGATCGCGCGGTTCGTCCCTATTCTTATGGGTAAGCCAGAGATCGCTGGTCCGAATCCCGATCACGGCGTCGGCTCGACGGGGACAGGGAGCGGGAGCGGGTAGATGTAAACCTCATCGACGTACACGCCGGGTGCCATGCTTTCGCGGCCCTTTCGAGACAGACCTTGTCTTCTTCGGCAGGACAGGCCGCGAAAGCATGTTGCGCCCTGCCGGAAATGGCCGCGGCAAACATGCTTTCGCGGCCCGCCAGCCTTTCGACCAGTCGGGGCGGCCTGGGATTGGCCGCGAAAGCATGGCACCCGAAATGTCAGGTCACCGCCCCGCCCCCTCGCCCGGCTTGAACAAATTGACGTTCCACGCCAGCCGGTCGCCGCTGCCGCGCACCCGCCGGACGTAGTGCGTCGGATGGCCGTCGCGCAGGTCGAACGCCGCCGTCGCGTAGTTGCGCCGCGGCCTCCGCCTGGTCCAATTGTAAACCCCTTTCGATCTCCGCAAACTGTCCTTCCACCGTCAGGTTCGGGTAGTCCGCGGCGGGCAGCTTCCGGCCGTCGCGCGTCACCGCCGTCGGTCGGCCTTCGCGCACCTCCACCAGCCAGGTCGATTCCGTCTGCTCGCCGTTCTGCGTGATCTTTTCCTCGAATTGCAGATCGTAATCGTGCGGGCCGTTCGCCTTCCAGCGCGCGGGCCGCGGTCAGCTCCTCCGGCCGCAGCTGGATGCTCAGGTTGTAGACGATCGGCAGCGCCACCGCGGCCGCGCTCATCGCGATCAGCACGACGAAGAACCAGATCCAGGCGCGCGACCGCGGCCGCAGACGTTTTTCGTTCTGCATTCTGCATTCTATATTCTGCATGGGATTCACGGCCGGCCGTGGAAGGTCTCGGGCGGCTCCGCCTTCGGCACGACCACGACGCCCTGCTCCGTCACCCCGAAGCCGCGGCGCCGGTCGTGTTCCAAATCATAACCGATGGTGGTGTTCTCCGGAATCCGCACGTCCTTGTCCATGATCGCGCGCCGCAGCCGGCAATGCCGGCCGACGTTGACGCCGTCGAACAGGATCGAATCCTCGATGTAGGAAAAGCTGTTGACGCGGACGTTCGGCGACAGGATGCTGCGGCGGACGTGGCCGCCGCTGACGATGCAGCCCTGGCAGACGACGCTTTCATGGGCCTCGCCGCGGCGGGCGTGCTCCCACGGGCCGTCGTTGAACACGAACTTGGGCGGCGGCAGCTGCGGCTGGAACGTGCGGATCGGCCATTCGCGGTCGTACAGGTTCAGCACCGGGTCGACCGCGATCAGGTCCATGTTGGCCTGGTAATAGGCGTCGAGCGTGCCCACGTCGCGCCAGTACGGCACCGCCTTGCGGTTGCGGTCGCGGAAGCGGTAGGCGAAGACGCGGTGGTCCTTGAGGATGCCGGGGATGATGTTGCGGCCGAAATCGTGTTCGCTGTCCGGCTTGGCCGCGTCCTGGCACAGCAGCTCGTACATGATCCGGGCCGTGAACACGTAAATGCCCATCGACGCCAGGCAGTTGTTGGGGTCGTCCGGCAGCGGCGGCGGGTCCTTGGGCTTCTCGACGAAATTCGTTACGCGGTCTTCTTTGTCCACGTGCATGACGCCGAAACCGGTGGCCTCCGGCCGCGGCACGATGATGCAGCCGATGGTCAGGTCGGCGTTGCGGTCGAGGTGCGACTGAATCATGGCAGCGTAGTCCATCTTGTAGATGTGGTCGCCGGCCAGAATGAGGACGTATTTCGGATCGGCTTTCTCGATGGTGTAGATGTTCTGGTAGATGGCGTCGGCGGTGCCCTTGTACCAATTTTCGTCGATGCGCTGCTGCGGCGGCAGGACGTCGATGTATTCGCCCAGCTCGCGGCTGAGGAAAGTCCAGCCGGCCGCGATGTGGCGGTCGAGGCTGGCGGCCTTGTACTGCGTCAGGACCAGGACGCGGCGGAGGTCGCTGTTGATGCAGTTGGAGAGGGTGAAGTCGATGATGCGATAGAGTCCGCCGAAGGGAACGGCCGGCTTGGCGCGGTCGCGGGTCAGCGGCTCCAGGCGCGTGCCCTTGCCGCCGGCCAGGATCATCGTCAGAACGTCTCGCACGGCGCCCTCCTCGCATCATGGGCAAGCTGTCATGATGCGCGACGGTGCGCGGGGATCAAGGCGCGGCGCGGGGATTTCCTGCTGATGGGATCGGGGTCGCGCCGTTTCGCTCGGCGCGTTTGACAGCGGGCGCCGGGTCGGTTAGCGTGGCAGACGGCGGATGGACTGCGATAGTCGCGGTCTCAACGGGGATTCTCGTGCATAACTCCAGCGGTGCGCCACAGAAAGTTCCCCAGACCCTCCAGGAGGTGGATCTGCCGGGACGCATACGCGCCGCTGGCGGGGCGAGCTTGAAAGAGGCCGGCGAGTTCTTCGGTTGGGAGCCGGCGAAGGTCACCAAGACGGTTGCTGATTTCACGAAGGATCAATTGCTTGCGAAAGGGTGGACGAAACAGCGGCTGGCGGCCGTCGCCGAGGGCTACGAACACATCGCCAGGATCACACCGAACAACCCCAGCGCGCCGGGCGCGCGGCGCAGCTCCGACAGATCGCCCAACTGCTCGATTGAGGAGAACGGTAATGGCTCACCACAACCAGTTTGTCGTCCGCAACGACTTGTCCAAGTCCCTGACGCTCAACATCGAGCCGGAAGGCGCCTTCTTCCGCCTGGGCAAGGGAGAAGAAGTGTCGATCATGGACGTTTTCACGACGGCCCCCGTCACCGTCAAACTTACCAGCTCGGACCAGGGCGACCCGATTCTTTCCATCTGGCCCGGAGATGGAGAAGTCCGAGTCGAGAAGGACGGCGTCGATGTTCTTGAACTGCTTCAGCAGGGCGTCGGCATCTGATCTCCAGGTGAGTTGGTCGTTTTCAAACCAGGGCCGAACCGCATGTTCGGAAGTGGAGGTTGCTCGCCGCCATGAAACCAGCCGTCCTCTCCGCCCTCACACTCGCCGCGCTGGCGTTCGCCGGCCCGGTTCGCGCCGCCGATCCGCCGCCGAAACTCAACATCATCCTCTTCCTCATGGACGACATGGGCTACGGCGACGTCGGCCCCTTCAACCCCGACACGAAGAACCGCACGCCGAACCTCGACCGCATGGCCAAAGAAGGCATGAAGCTCACGTCGTTCTATGCGGCACCGGTCTGCACGCCGTCGCGGGCGCAGATCCTCACCGGCTGCTACGCCAAGCGCGTGTCGCTGCCGCAGGTGATTATGCCCGCCTCGCCGATCGGCCTCAACCGCGACGAACACACCATCGCCTCGCTGCTCAAGCGCAAGGATATGCGACTTTGTGCATCGGCAAATGGCACGTCGGCGACCAGCCGGACTTCCTGCCCGTCCACTACGGTTTCGACCACTATTTCGGCCTGCCGTACTCGAACGACATGGGCGGCGAGTGGGACGGCGCCGACGACCCGCCGCCGGACAAGCGCAAGCCGCCGCTGCCGCTGGTGCGCGACGACAAGGTGATCGAGACGCTCAAGCCGGCCGACCAGGACCGCCTCACCGAGCGCTACACCGACGAGGCGGTGCGGTTCCTCCGCGACCATAAGGACTCGCCCTTCTTCCTTTATCTGGCGCACACGGCGGTCCACGTCCCGTTGCACCCCGGCGCGAAGTTCAAGGGCAAGTCGGCCAACGGCCCCTACGGCGACTGGGTCGAGGAGGCCGACGCCAGCCTCGGCCGCGTCCTCGACACGCTGCGCGAGCTGCACCTGGACGAGAACACGCTGGTGGTGTTCAGCAGCGACAACGGCCCGTGGTTGGTGCAGGGCAAGAACGGCGGGACCGCCGGCCCGCTGCGCGGCGGCAAGGGCGGCACCTACGAGGGCGGCGTGCGCGAGCCGACCATCGCCTGGCAGCCCGGCCGCATCGCCCCCGGAAGCACGTGCGACGCGGTCACCGGCAACATCGACCTGCTGCCGACGTTCGTGCATCTGGCCGGCGGGACCGTGCCGGACGACCGCAAGATCGACGGCGCGGATATTAGCCCTCTGCTTTACGGCAAGTCGAAGGAGTCGCCGCGTCCGGCCCACTTTTATTTCAACGGCAACCGTCTGGAGGCCGTGCGTTCCGGCCCGTGGAAGCTGGCGGTGGCGCCGCAGAAGGAGCAAACCGGCAAGCCGGAGCCGAAGCAGACCGGGCCGTTCACGCCGAAGCTGTACAACCTCGACGACGACATCGGCGAGACGACCGACGTGGCCGACAAACATCCCGATGTGGTGCAACGTCTCAAAGAATTCGTATCCCAAATGGATTTGGATTTGGGCGCGACGGGGAAGGGGCCGGGCGTGCGGCCGCCGGGAAGGGTGGAGACGCCGCGGCCGTTGCTGCTGAAGTGAGTCTTCGGCGAGCGGCACGGCGTCCGCCCGCCGGTGAACCCTCCACCGGCTGGCGGACGCCGCGCCGCTCGCCTTTGGTCAACGGCCCGGCGCGATCATTCAAAACCGGCCCTCATGGAGCAGGGCCTCGAAGGGCGTCAGCAGCGCCAGGTCGGCGGGCGACCACTCGGCCGTGCCGTCGGAGGCGTTCCACCGGGCGGCGAGGTCGCCCAGGAACGCGAGCCGTGCCGCGGCCGGCGTCACGTCATCGGGCGTGAACGCGGCGGCGTGGGCGGCCCCGCCGACGGCGTCCGTGCCTCCGCCGATGAAGACAACCGGCTCGCCGGACGACAGCAGGGCCGCGGCGAGCACGGCGCGACCGCCCACCGGGGGGACCACCCCAACGACGAGGCCGGCGCCGCCGGTCAGCCCGTCCGGGGTGGGCGGCTGGTTCAGGGCGAGCGAAGGGGCCGCCGGCGCGGGGAACATCATGTCCGCCGGCGGCGGGTCGGCGATGCCCTGCGGGTTGGTGTCGCCGGCCGCCAGGGCGAAGGTCGCGGCCGCGTTCTGGCTGCCCGATGTGCGGCCGGCCGCGCCGACGTACTGGTAGACCTTGTCCGTGCCGTTGTCCACGATCCAGATGTCACTGACGTTCGTCGGGTTGATGGTGATGCCGGTTGGGTGGGCGTCTGCCGGGTCGATGGCCCAGCTGCCGAGCAATGAGCCGGACAGCGTGTACTTGAACACCTTGAGGGCGCTGCCGTCCACGACCCAGAGCGACGTGCCGTCGGTCACGATGTCCTGGGGGTTGGTATTGTTGCCCTTCCTGCCGCTAGCGAGGCTAAAGCTGCTGACCGGGTTCTGGCTGCCGGAGAGGAGGCTGGCGGCGCCGGCGTACTTGTAGACCTTGTCGGTGTACCCATCCACCAGCCAGATGTCGGTCCCGTTGGTGGCGATGCCCGTGAGCTTGGCGGAGGAACTCAGGCCGCCGGCCGACCACGAGCCGAGCAGCGCGCCGCCGGTGCTGTAGACGTAGACGTTCTTGTTGGCGTCCACGACCCATTCGGTCGTGCCGGCCGCGGTGGTCGCGACGCCGCGCGGGGCTGTATCGCCGCTGGTCAATCCGTCGTTCCCCAGCGAGGCGCCGGCGGTGGCGTACTGGTAGGTGCTGTCGCTGGCGCCGCCATCGACCACGTAGAACTTGGCGTCGTCGAGGATCGTGCCGATCCCCTGGCCGCTCGTGATCACCCCGCCGGTCGGGTTCGACAGGTTGACGGTGAAACCTTTGGTCGGCCCGGCGACGCCGTCGTCGAGGGTCGGAACGAGGATGGTCTTGCTGGTCTCGCCGGGAGCGAAGGTGAGGGTTCCCGATTCGGCGACGTAGTCGCTGCCGGCCAGCGCCGTGGCGTCGGCGGTGGAGTAGTTGACCGAGTCGTCCCCGCGCTGGCCGAGGCCAGGCTGACGGTGAATGCCGCCATCGAGGACGGGCCAATGCGATCCACGAAGCCTCCTGAGCCGTCCGCCGAGTCGTAGATGACATTTCCCGGGCCGAGGTCGAACGACCAGCCGTCTCGTCCCAAGGGGAGACTATCGACGAACGTGCCGTTCGTGGCGTTGAAGCGAACGATGCTCATGTTCAGGCTGGTGGACGAGTCTCGCGCGGTGGTATACAGGTAGCCGTCGGTCCCGAACTCCAGCCACATGGGGCCTGTGCCTGCTTCGATGGGGGGCATTGTGGCGAACACGTCAATAAAGGCTCCGGTTTGGCCGTTATAGCGGAGTACCTGGCCAGTGCCCTGACTGGCGACGTACATGTTGCCGTCCGGACCGAAAACCACGTTCCGAGGCTGGCTCAAGCCGCCGCTTCCGGCAGTCACGAAGGCGCTCAGGCCGGAGTTGTTGTAACGCAGCACCTCATTGCTGCCCCGGTTCCCGATGTACAGGCTCCCGTCCGGGCCAAACGTAAGGCCGATTGGCAACGACAGGCCACTTACCACCGTGCCGAGGAACGCCCCGGATGACCCGTCGTAGCGAAGGACTTGGCCTGTGCCCCAACTGCCGACGTAGAGATTGCCGTCGGGGCCGAATGTCAGGCCGTTCGGGCTTTGCAGACCGCCGCTCCCCGAAGTCACGAACACGTCTTTGAACGCCCCGGTTACGCCGTCGTAGCGCAGAATTGAATTCGTGCCATCACTGGCGACGTACAGGTTGCCATCCGGGCCGAAGATTGAACCACTTGATCTCGAAAGGCCGCCGCTCCCCTGGGGAATGAATCGATCGAGGAACTTCAGCGTGCTGCTCCCTTCGACGGCCGAGCCGTTGCCGACCGAGATGGAAGCGTCGTCGTTGAGGATGGTTGCCAGGCCCATGATGGACGTGCCGCCCGCCGGCGTGGCGATCAGCTTGAAGTCCACGTTTGGCTTGGGGACGTTGCTGTTGAGGGTCGTCACCTGGACGGTCTGGGTCGCCTGGCCGGCCGCGAACGTGACCGACCCGGAGGCGGCGACGTAATCGGTGCCGGCGATGGCCGTGTCATCGGCCGTTGTCCAGTTCACCGTCAGCGAACCGCTCAGGCTGCCGGTGCGTGTGAGCGTGAAGGTGACGGGCGTGGTCGCCCCGCCCGACCCATCGACGACCGAGGGGCCATCGACGGCAATGGGGCTGAACACCTTGCCGCTGCTGCCGGCCTTGTCGATTCCCAGCACCTCGCCGGGCGTCAGCGCCGGTTGTACACGGAAAGTTCGTCGATCAGGCCGTTGAAGGGGACGTTGTAGTTGTCCAGGGCGTTTGAGTTGCCGATGCCGACGCCGGGCTCCTGAGTCGGGTCCAGGGCGCCGAACGGCCGAACGGTGGTCGTGGTCTGCGCGACGACTGCCCCGTTCTCGTAGAGCGTCATCGCCCCGGTCCCGTCGTCCAGCGTGGCGGCCACGTGGACCCACTGCCCTGTCGCGATGGGGGCCGCGATACTGGCCCCTTGGTTGCTCGCATTGTCGATCTCCGAATTGCAAATAGCCGTTTGGCTGAATGACCAGTTGATACGGGTCCAGGCCGCCGCGGTCGTCGCCGCGGAACATGATGCTGCCAAAGTTGTAGTTGGTGGGTAGCCCGTTCACCTTGATCCAGCCTTCGATGCTGAACGACTGGGTAAACGCCAGGCTGCTGGGATCGCCCAGCGCCGCCCAGCCGTTCGTCCCGTTGAAGCTGAACGCCTTGCCGACCTCGCCGGTCGCGTAGGTCACGTTGGAGAGTGTGGCGTTGTTTAGCCCCATCGCGTCGGCCGCGGTGTTGTTCGCGGTCCACCAGCTGACCAGGCCGCTGGGTGCGGCGACAGCTGTGGGCACCGTGCGTTGTTCCAACGCCTCCAGCCGCAGGGGGCACGACCGGCGGCGGGGGGCGAGGCGGCGCCGGGGGGACGGGGCGGCCAGCAGGCGGCGGAGGGTGGAAAGCAACGTCATTGTCGGGCTCCTTGGCGCGGCGGGCCGCGCGGTGAGGGGAACCGTCCGCCGGCGCAGGACGGACGCCGGGGCGACGTCGGACGGATGATCCATTCGCCTGAGAGCGGAGATTGAACCGCGGCCTCGGTTCGCCGCGATTCCTCCAAGAGAGAACCCACCGTCCGGCCGGAAATGGGACAGGATTTTTTCCGGGTCGGGGGCCGGCTACAAGGAACGGGCACAAAAGGGGTGCAAGAGGGGACGGCGTAGAATAGCCAATTCCAAATCTACGATGTCCCCTTTTGCCTTACCCCTCCCCTCACTTCTTGCCGTGGGCGAGAACGATCGTCCCCCCACCGGTCCAGGTGTAGTTGAACGGGGCGGTATACCCCGGGACCATCGAGGCCAGCGAGATGGAGTCGGCGTGCGCGATCATCCGCCAGCTGCCGCTGGCGCCGGCGAACTGGCCCGTGCTCTGGGCGCCGTCGATGGTGAAGACGGCGTCGAACTGCACGCCCAGCAACGTCGTGCCGTCGGCGGACAGCTGGGCGGTGACCTGGCCGGTGAACCCGGCGCCGTAGTGGGTCACCAGCTTGTCGCCATTGGCGGCGACGAACGTGAAGCTCCCCTGGAAGTTCGCGGTCACGGCGCCGGTCGGGGAGATCGTCAGGTCCTGCTGCTCGAACGTCCCGCTGCCGGTGTACGCGCCCAGGAAGCTGGCGACGCCGGTGGCGGTGTGCGGCACGAGGACGTCGGGGGCCAGCGCGATGCCCTGCGGGGCCGGGCCGCCGCCGGTGATCGCGAAGGGCCGGGCGTGGCTGTCGCCCCCCTTGCCGTCGTCCGCGTCGTAGGACAGCGTCCCGACGACATCGACGTGGGTCGCCCCGGTCTTGCCGTCCACCGAGATCACGTAGGACGCCGACCCCGAGGCGTGGGCGAATTCGCCCGTGCCGCCGGTAAACGTCATCGACCCGGTCGTGGCCGACGCGGGGTGGAGCTGGCCGAAGATCTGGTCGCCGTCGGCGGCGATCTTGGTGAACGAGCCGTCGGGGAACGAGAACGCTGTCACGTGGCCGAGGTGCGTGGCGTGCCCCTCGTAGGTGTATACGCCGTCCGAGACGGCCGTGATCGTTAGGGATTCCTTGAACGGCATGACTTGGTCGTCGCCCCTGGACGGGCTGACGGCCGCAAAGATCCCGGCGGCCGGCGGCCCGTAGAAGGCAGGCGCGCTGGGCGTCCAGCGAGCTTCGAGAGCCTCCAGGCGGGGCTGGAAACTGGGTCGAGCACGGTGCTTCATTGGTCGTTGCTCCAGGGGTTTCAGTTCGTAATGGGGATCGCCTCGTTCCCTGCCGGCCACGCGGCGGCCGGTCTCCGTGGGTTTGTCTCGCGGACCGAACGGTTTGTCGCGGAGATTGAACCGCGGCTCTGGTTCGCCGCGATTCCTCCAGGATAGAACCCCCCGTCCGGCCGGAAATGGGACAGGAATTCTTGTCAGGTCGGGACCGCCTACAATGATTACACGCCCGTCGGCTCTGGAAAGGGAGGGTCCGCCATGCCGCTGACCGTCGAAGCGATCTACGAGAACGGCGTCCTCAGGCCGAAGGAGCCGCTGCGCTTGGCGGAAGGCGCCGAGGTTCGCCTTATCGTGTGTCCGGCCGATGAAGTACACGACCCACTGGAAGGCGTCATCGGCATCGGCGGCAGCGGCCGGACGGACGGCGCCGCCAACCACGACCGCTACATCTATGGCACGCGGAAACGCCAATGATCTTCGTCGATTCATGGGCAAGGCTTACCGGCCGCCTCTTGCTCTTCTGAGCCGTTCGCGTTTCCGTTAGTCTGGAGCTGTTCCAGACAGTTATTTGTGTTCCCTGCGGAGGCCGAGGCCCATGTCCACCATCATCAAAGCGGACGCCAGCGGCACGGTGACGCTGCCTGCCGAGTTGTGCCGAGCGGCCGGCGTTGCGCCGGGGGCCGACCTGGTGGCCGAAGTCCAGGATGGCCGTATCGTCCTGGGGCCGAAGCGGCGGCCCATCTGGGAGCGAATCGCGGAGATGGTGGCCGACGTACCACCCGAGGAGTTGGCCAAGCTGCCGGCCGACGGGGCCTCGCAGCACGACCACTACATTTACGGCGCCCCGAAACGGCCGGATCTTTACAGCACCCCGCAGCGGCCGGAGTAGCCGCCTATGCCCCGGACGTTGTTTGCGGACACCTTCTACTGGATTGCGCTGATCGACCCGCGCGACGCCTTTCATGCGGCGGCCCACGCGTACAGCGGCTCGCTCGGGCCGGTTCGCCTGGTGACAACGGATGAAGTATTCGATGAAGTCCTGACTTTTTTCGCGGGAGCAGGCCCGTTTTGGCGGGGCAAGGCTGCCGCCCTGGTCCGCGACGCCTGGCGCGATCCCGACGTGGATGTGCTTCCGCAAACCCGCGCCGACTTCGCCGCCGCGTTGGCCTTGTACGAGGCCCGGCCCGACAAGGGGTATAGCCTGACCGATTGCCGGTCGATGCTTGCCATGAGGAGCCTGGGCCTGTCCGAGGTGCTGACGAACGATCGTCATTTCACCCAGGAAGGATTCACGATCCTGTTTCCCTAACGGCTACGGCTTATCCTTCCCCTTCCCTTCCGGCGCGGCGTCGGGCGCCGTGGCCAACGTCTTCTCGAGATCCGCCCAAAGGGCTTTCCATTCCGCGGCCTCCGCCTCGGGCAACGCGGCAAGGGCCGGGTCGTCGCGCACCCCGGCCAGGTCGGAGTCTTCGCGCCAGTGCCGGAGTTGCTGGGCCACGACCGGGCGGTTCGCGCCCGGCTTCTCCAGCAGGCGCGCCACGCCCCCAGGTCGGCCCGCAGCCACCCCAGCGCCTGCGCCCGCAGACGGGCGCGATCCGCGTCCGCGGCCGGGGCGTCGTCTCCCTGGCCGCACCCGGCCAGGGCGGCGGCGCAGGCGGCGTTGTAGCGGTTGCCGGACTGCACGTCCCCGGCCAGCTCCGGCCGGGCCGCGAAGGCTTCCTCATAGAAGCGGACGGCGGCGACGTACCGATGCTTGCACGGCAACTGACAAAGATTCGCGAATTCCAGCGCCGCCGAGGCGTCGGCCGGGCCAGCTTGCCCGCGCAGGACGGTCGGCAGGGCGGCATCGAGAGCGGCCAGCCTTTCGGCTTCCCGTACCCATTGGGCGGAGGGGTAAGTCCAGCCCGGTTGTCGGGAGCCAAGTTCATGGCCGCGGCGGCAGTACGTCAGAGCTTCGGCGAATTGCCCCTTACCGATAAGGACCAGCCCGAGATTGCAGTGGGCCTCGGCGTAATCGGGCTCGATCCGGATCGCCTCCCGGTATTCCTTCTCCGCCTCCGCCGGCCGCCCCTGAGCGCCCAGCGCCACGCCGAGGTTGTAGTGGCCCTTGGCGAAGTCGGGCTTGATCCGGATTGCCTCCCGATACTCCTTCTCCGCCTCCGCCGCCCGCCCCTGAGCGGCCAGCAAGGCGCCGAGGCAGCTGTGGGCCTCGGCGTAGTCGGGCTTGATCCGGATCGCCTCCCGGTATTCCTTCTCCGCCTCCGCCGCCCGCCCCTGATCGTCCAGCGCCACGCCGAGGTTGTAGTGGGCCTCGGCGTAGTCGGGCTTGATCCGGATCGCCTCGCGCCACTCCTTCTCCGCCTCCGCAGGTCGACCGTGATGGTATAGCAAGACGCCGAAGTTGTAGTGGCCCTCGGCAAAGTCGGGCTTGATCCGGATCGCCTCGCGATATTCCTTCTCCGCCTCCGCCGGCCGCCCCTGATGCCCAGCAAGGCGCCGAGGTTGTTGTGGGCCTCGGCGTCCTCGGGCTTGATCCGGATCGCCTCGCGATATTCCTTCTCCGCCTCCGCCGGCCGCCCCTGATCGTCCAGCAAGATCCCGAGGTTGTTGTGGGCCTTGGCGTAGTCGGGCTTGATCCGGATCGCCTCGCGATATTCCTTCTCCGCCTCCGCCGGCCGGCCCTGAGCGGCCAGCAAGGCGCCGAAGTTGTAGTGGCTCTCGGCGTAGTCGGGCTTGATCCGGATCGCCTCGCGATATTCCTTCTCCGCCTCCGCCGGCCGCCCCTGAGCGGCCAGCAAGGCGCCGAGGTTGCAGTGGGCCTCGGTGTGGTCGGGCTTGATCCGGATCGCCTCCCGGCACTCCTTCTCCGCCTCCGCCGGCCGCCCCTGAGCGGCCAGCAAGGCGCCGAGGCAGCTGTGGGCCTCGGCGTAGTCGGGCTTGATCCGGATCGCCTCGCGCCACTCCTTCTCCGCCTCCGCAGGTCGATCGTGATGGTACAGCGAGATGCCGATCATGCCATGGACCTCGGCATAATCTGGCTTGAGGCGGATTGCCTCATCGCACGCGGCGCTGCGCCTCGCCCAGAGAACCCTTCAGGTATAGGGCGAACGCCAGGTTGTTAAGGGCGCCTGGACTTTGAGGACGGAGGGCCGATGCAACCGTGGCAAAGACAACCGCCTCATCCCATTGCTTGCACTTCGGATCGACGAAAGCGGTCGCGAGTTCCTCGTTCGTCCAGAAGTCGCCGGGATGCCGGCGCTGCGCGATCCGCAGCAGCGCGACCGCCTGGTCAACGGCCCCGCTCGACCGCAGGGCCGTTCCAATCAAAACGAGAGTGGAAGGCGGTTGATCGGCCGCGCGGTCGGAAGACGCCAGGGCCTCGAGGGCTTGCCGATCCGGCGGCTCCGACCCCAGGGCGTCGCGCACCCGGTTCCGCCAGTCGTCGGGGTCGGCGGCGCGGGCCGCCGCCAGCAAGTCCCTCCAGGTCGCGTCGCCCTTGTCCCGCATCCCCTTGCACACCATGGCCCAGTCGTCCAGGGCCGCCGCCAGCGCGACCGGGACGCTCGTCGCCCGCATGCGCGCCCCGGCCTCCGCCGGCCCCGCCGCCGAAACGTCAACGCCGTACTGCCGGAACGCCTGCGCGTATTCCGGGTCCCTCACGGCGTTGTCATAATGGGCGCCTTTCACCGCGGTACTCAGCAGGCGGATTTCCTCCACCCGGGCAACCATCTCCAGGTCCACCCGCCGCCGCCGCACGCGGTCCCGCAGCCCCTCGTCCGCGGGGCCGGCGTTCGCCGCCGCCTCGGCGTGGCGGGCCGACGCCAGCGCCTCCGGCCAGTCCCCCCGCTCCTGGAAGCCGTCCGCCTCGCTGCAACGCCCCGCCCGCCTCCGCCGCCGTCGCCGCCCGCTGCTGCGCCCAGACCGCCACGCGCCGCGCCCCCGGCGAACAGGGCCGCGATCGCCGCCACCCGCCGTCGCCGCCCATACCGCCGCCTGGTGCCGCCGCACCCACTGGGCCGCCGCCTTCCGCCACGACGGCCGCCGCGCCCGGATCGGCCGATCGTCAGGAAGCGCCGCAGGTCGTCCGCCATCTCCTGGGCCGTGCCGTAGCGATCCGCCGGGTTCTTCTCCATCGCCTTCAGCACGATGATCTCCAGCTCCGCCGGGACGGCTTTCGCGATCCGGTCGCGGCGGCCTGGCGGCTCCTCGAAGGCGATCTGCCGCAGCAGCTCCTGCCGGTCCTTGCCCTCAGGAAAGCCGGCCGCAGCGTCAGCAGCTCGTACAGCGTGGCGCCCAGCGAGTAGACGTCGGTGCGGTGGTCGATCGGCACGCGCTTGGCCAGCGCCTGCTCCGGGCTCATGTAACGCAGCGTCCCCACCAGGTCGCCCGTCATCGTCAGGCTGGCCTCGCCGTGCTGCACGTGGGCCAGCCCGAAGTCGGCCACCCACACGCGGCCGCGCCCGTCCAGCAGCAGGTTGCCCGGCTTGACGTCGCGATGGACGATGCCGACCTGGTGGGCGTGGTCCAGCGCCTCCGCCGCCTGCGCCCCAGCTCCGCCACGCGCCGGAAGTACGCCGGCCCGCGCGGCGAGGTCAGGGTCGAGAACGCCGCCCGCGCGTCCGGCGTGTCCGCCGAGGCCGGCGCCGCGTCGGCCGGCGGGTCGTCGTCGTAGGCGGTCGTGGCGGGGTCGGCCGGGGACGCCTCGCCCGCCGGCCGCCGCAGCCGCCGGACCACGTCGGCCAGCGTGCAGCCGTCGATCAGCTGCATGGCGTAGAAGTGGACGCCGCGCTCGCAGCCGACGGCGAAGACCGGCACGATGTTGGTGTGGTGCAGGCACGCCGCCGCCAGCGCCTCGTTGCGGAATCGCTGCAGGTGGCGCGGGTCCATCGTCGCCGCGAACGGCAGCACCTTCAGCGCCACCCGACGATTCAGAGAAATCTGCTCCGCCTCGTAGACGATCCCCATGCCGCCCCGGCCCAGCTCGCGGACGATGCGGAAGTCGCCCAGCACACCGGGCGTTGTGGCAGGGTCGGGAGACCCTGCCACAACACCGTCGGGAGGCCCTGCCGCAACGGCCCCGCCCGCCAGCGACTCCAGCAGTTGCAGCGAACCCAGGACCTTGCGCAGCGTCGGGGCGGCCGCGGGGTGCAGCGCCGCGTACTCCTCGACGTCGGGCCGCTCGCCCCGCCCCTGGCGCTCCCGGAACTCGTCGGCCACGCGCGCGACCAGCGACTCCAGGCTCAGGCCGTCCACCGCCGAGGCTTCCGTCATGGTCGTTCCCCCAGCAGGCCGTGGTCGCTCAGGACTTTTTGCAGGCGGATCAGCGCCCGCCCATAGCGCTTGCGGGCGGCGGCCGGCTCGACGCCGAGCAGGCAGCCGATCTCCTCGTAGGGGAGGTCTTCGGCGTGCCGCATCAGCAGGATTTCGCGGTCGGCCTCCGCCAACCCCGCCACGGCCGCCTGGACCCGCCCGGCCACCTCGCGGGCCGACGCCGCCTTGCTGGGCGACGGGCCGGCGGCGACGAATGGCGACGCCAGAAGCATCGATGAGCGGTCCGAAAAATCGTCTTCACGGTCCACCGACCGCCGCGCCCGCCGGTGGTCGCGCCGCAGGTTGAGCATCCGTTCGTAGGCGGTTTTGCGCGCCCACAGGCGGAACGGCATGGGCCGCCGCCGCAGGAAGTCGTCCATCCGGCGCGCCATTTCCAGCTGCGCCTCCTGCACGACGTCGGAGGGATCGACGCGCGACCGCAGGCGCGCGTCGAAGTGCAGGCGGACGAAGCCGAGGACGTCGGGCCGGTGGCGCTCCAGCAGCGCCTCCACCGCCCGCGCGTCGCCCTGCCCGGCCCGCTCCAGGAGGCGGAGCGTCTCGGCCGAATCCGGTTTCACGCCTGATGTTGTCATCCATTCCCTCTACCCACCGTCGGCCCCGCTTTGTGACCGACGCCGCGCCCGCCCTCCTCGTCTGAGGGCGTTCGGGACGTGCGTGACCTGGCTCATGGGGTTTACGATAACCGAAGGGGCGGGCAAAGGCGAGCGGGGGGCGTCAGCCCCCTGATAGAAGTGCAATCGCCGAACCTACCATCAGGGGGCTGACGCCCCCCGCTCGCCGTCCTCGTACAGCTCCGCGCACCGCCGCACCAACCGCTCGACCGAGAAATGCCCCGCCGTGCGCCGCCTTCCGGCCTCGCCGTAGGCGCGGCGGCGGTCGGCGTCGTTGAGCAGGAAGCGCGTCTGCCGGGCCAACTCCGTCTTGTCGCCGGGCGGCACGTCGAGGCGAAGCTCATCAGCACCGCAGCCGTCCGGCCGCCCTGCGGCGAGCCGACGAACAGCCAGTTCTTCCGACCAGTGGGGGAGACTGCGTCCACTGATTAGAGGTGGTTCCAACGCCCTGCAGGGAACGCCCTCCGTGGCGTTCCGATTAGAGCGGAACGCCACGGAGGGCGTTCCCTGCAGGAGATATGAAACGGCTTATGTCGTCAGATGACGGTCAGGATCGCGTCGGCTGTCGTCGCGGAGCCAAGGCTATTCTTGAACACGGCGCGGTAGTGGTAGCCGCTGAGGCTCTTCGTCGTCGTACCGATCGTCAAGGTCGTGCTGGCGGCCCCGGAAATGTTGGTGAACGTTTTGCCGCCGTCGGTGCTCACCTGCCACTGGACGGTCACGGCGGGATTCCCGTTGGCGGCGGCGGTGAACGTCACGCTTTGGCCGGCGTTGACCGTCTGGCTGTTGGGGTTCGTGATGATGATGGGGGCGAACCGGACGGTCAGGGTCGCCGCCGTGGTCGTGGCGGCGCCGACGCTGTTCGTGAACACCGCCCGATAGAGGTTGCCGTTCTGGGCGGCGGTCGTGTTGGTGAGCGTCAGGGTCGTGCTGGTGGCCCCGGAGATGTTGCTGTAGGTGTTGCCTCCGTCGGTGCTCACCTGCCACTGGACGGTCGGCGTGGGGTTGCCGGTGGCCGCGGCCGTGAAGGTCGCGGTTCGGCCGGCGTTGACCGTGGCGCTGCTCGGATTCCTGGTGACGGCGGGCGCGGTTTGCACCGTCAGCGTCGCGGCGGTCGTCGTGGCCGAGCCGGCCTGGTTCGTGAAGACGGCGCGATACTGATAGCCGTTCTGGCTGGCCGTGACGGCGCTGATGGTGTAGCTGGCGCCGGTGGCGCCGGCGATGTTCGTGAAGGTCCGGCCGTTGGTGCTCTGCTGCCACTGCACCGTCGGCGTCGGGTAGCCGGAGGCCGAGGCGGAGAACGTGACGCTGTTGCCGCTCACCACGGCCTGACTGCTCGGGTTGGTGAGGATGCTGGGGGCCGCCTGCACGGTCAACGTGCCGCTGCCGGCGGCGGCCGCGTTGAAGCGCGTGGCGTCGCCGAGGAAGGCGTAGCTGATGGGGTAGCTGCCCGTCGTCAGGCCCGCGATGCTGAACGTCGCGCTGAAGCTGCCGCCGTTGCTGACCGTGACCGGCTCGGTGACGCCGTTGAACGTGATCGCCACGTCATCGCCGCCCGGGGCCACGGAGCCAACTCCGATGCGGCCGCTGAGGGTGACGGTGGACGTCCCGACGTTGACGGCCGGCGAAGCGAGGCTGCTGAACGCCGGAGTCGCGTTGTTGATCACGAGCGTGCCGCTGCCGGTCGAGCTGGAGTAATTCGGGTCGGTGGGGGTGAAAGTAGCGACCACAGCATAGGTCCCGGCAAGGACCGGCGTCGAGGAGGACCCGTTGTAGGTAAACGAGGCAGTACCGGGAACTGGCGTCACGCCGTCGATGCCGACCGCGGTTGCGGTGGCTGCCTGGCCCTGCCCGTTGTAGGTGAAGGGCCCGCCGGTCACGGTGACCGTTGGCGTGGCGCCATAGATGGCGAAGCTGTAGCTGAAGGCGCCGCTGGAGTAGTTCGGGTCGAGGCTGTTGAAGTCCTCGGTGAATGTGTAGTATCCCGCGGCAGTTGGCGCGCCCGGAAGCTGCGTGCCGGTGCTGTCGTAGTAGGCGTAGGTGAAGGCGCCGTTGACCGGGTCGTTGAAGTACCCGAGCGCGGTGCCGTTCACACCCTGAGGCGTGCCGTTGTAGATGTAGTAGTACGCCCCTCCGTTCAGGTAGTAGTACAGCGAGACACCCGCCTGCTGAATCGTCATCGAGCCGGTGGCGGTCGTCGAGGCGTAGTTGGAATCGTTGCTGGTGAACGTCACGGACACGTCGTAGGTCCCGGCATCGACGGGCAGAGTCGAAGAGCCGTTGTACAGCACGCTGAGCGTGCCATTCACGGGTGTGACCCCATCGACGCCCACTTCGCTGACATACTGGGCCTGGGCGAAGGTGTCGTAGTAGAACGGGTAACTACTACTTATGGTGATCGTGGGGGTCGCCTGGCCGATGGTCAGCGTGCCGGTGATGCTGGCGTCGGCGTAGTTGAGGTCGGAGCTGATGAAATTCGCGACCACGGCATAGCTGCCGACCTGGGTCGGCGCCGTCGTGGAGCCGTTGTAGGTGATGAGGAAGCTGCCGTTAACCGGCGTCACCCCGTCGGTGGGGTCAACGGCAGTGGCGGTGTCGGCGTGCGCATTGCCGTCGTAGGTGGCCGAGCCGTCCACCAGCGACAGCGTCGGCGCCACCGTGCCGGGGCTGGTGATGATCTCGTTGGTGGTCACCGTCGGCGAAGTGTAATTGGGATCGGTGCTGGTAAACGCGGCGCTGACGGTGAACAGGCCAGGACCGATCGGGGCGGTGGTGGAGCCGTTGTACGTGAACGCGAAACTCCCGGCGACGGGGGTGACGCCGTCCACGCCGACAGCAGTCGCGCTTGCCGACCACTGGGTAACGCCGTCGTAATTGAAGGGGCCGCTGTTCACGGTGATGGTCGGCGTCGCCGGGTTGATGGTGAGGGTGTAGCTGGCGCTGCCGTTGGCGTAGTCCGGGTCGGTGCTGGTGAAGGTCGCCACGACGGGGTAGGAGCCGGCGGCGGTCGGCGGAGTGGCGCTGCCGTTGTAGGTGTAGGTGAAGCTGCCGGGGACCGGGGTGACGCCGTCGGTTTCGAGCGCCTGGCCGACGGCCGCGTGCGGGTTGCCGTCGTAGGTGAACGGCCCGCCGCTGACGGTCACGGCTGGCTGGTTGGCCTGCACGTAGAAGTAGAAGGTGTAGTCGGACGTGCCGGCGACGTTCGACGCGGCGAAGACGACGGGCTGGTTGCCGATGTCGGCCGCGGTGGGCGTGAAAGTCACCAGGCCGGTCGTTGGATCGACCGACACGCCGCCGCTCGGCGGCTGCGTGACGAACGAGAACGTCGGCGCCGGGTTGGCGAACTCCTGAATCAGGCTGATCTGCCCGGTCTGCCCGACGTTGAGCGTGAGGCTGGAGATGTCGGCGCCGGACAGCGTCGTGGCCACGTAGAGGTCCGGCGGGGAGAAGACGGCCGCGGAAGCCAGTGCGGAGGGCGCCGATTGCAGACCCGCGCCATCGACCGCCGTAACGTAGAAGGCGCCGCTCCCCGCGATGGTCGCCGAATTCGTGGTGATGCCGGAGGCGATCAGTACGTAGTAGGTGCTGCCGCCGGAGCCGCGGGGGGAGTGGCTGTGGTACTGCTTGTAAATGTCGTAGCTGGTCACGTTGGGATCGGGCGAGGCGTTCCAGCTCAGGCCGATCGTTGTGGTGGAGAGGCCGGTCGCCGTCACGCCGGTCGGCGCCTGGGGGGTGACGTTGATCGAGAAGCTTTGCGTCGCCTGCCCCACGCTGTTGCTCGCCACCACCGTCACGCTCTCGACGCCTTCGGTGGAATAGCCCGGCGTCCACGAGATGAGGCCGGTGCTGGGATTGATCGTCATGCCGGCCGGCGCCGTCGTGAGGGCGTACGCAGCCTGTGGGTTGGCGGTGGACAGGACCTGGTAGCCGTAGGTCGAGTTGACGACCACCGCCTTGCCGGGGATGGAAGTGATGGTCGGAGCGAGGTCGGCTTGATTCAGTTTTTGGCTGACGAAGAGGGAAGACAGGGCGTTGCCGCTGGCGTCGTAGCCGCCCAGCACTTCGATGCGTCCCAAGGAATC
Organism: uncultured Planctomycetaceae bacterium; assembly: GCA_963823075.1. Taxonomy (GTDB): domain Bacteria; phylum Planctomycetota; class Planctomycetia; order Gemmatales; family Gemmataceae; genus UBA4732. The sequence goes on along the minus strand of CAWGKE010000001.1, from coordinate 2,075,790 downwards.
GGCGGCCGCCGCCTCGGAACTGACCGCCTGCGGCAGCGACGGCTGCACGGTCCAGGCGTTGGCTGTGAGGTTGTAGCTTTCGACGGTCGCGGTCGTGCCCGAACTCGTCTTGCCGCCGAGGACGTAGATTTGGCCGTCCGACGCCAGCACGGCGGCGCTATCGCGCACGGCGACTTGCAGCGGGGCGGCCGACAGGTCCCAGGTGTTGGAGGCGATGGTGTAGCGATAGACGAGGTTGCTGATGCTCCCGTTGGCGCCGACGCCGCCGAAGACGTCGATGTGGCCCGCGCCGTCGCTGACGGCCGACTCGCCGTAGAGCGTTTGCGGCAGCGGGGCCAGGTAGGTCCAGGTGTTCGCGGTGGGGTTGTAGACCTCGACGGAGGCCAGCGGCGTGCCGTTGTTGTCCAGGCCGCCGATGGCGTAGCTCAGGTCAGTGGCGTCGGTCGCCCAGCCGAACTCGGCGCGTGGCACGTTCATCGAGCGCAGCGCGCGCGTCTGGTTGGTGGCCCCGTCCACGACGGTAACGGTGTTCGGGTCGTACTGGGTGACGGCCGACGTGGCGAACCCGTTTTGCGTGCCGCCGAAGACGAGGAAGTAGCCATTGGGCAGCGGCCCGACGCCCGGCGAAGACCGAGCGAAATCGAGCGGCTGGACCGTGGCCTTGGCGCTTGCTTTCCAGGTCGGGTCGGTGGCCGTCAGGTTGTAAGAGGTGGTCGAGGGACCGGCCGCGACAAGCAAGTTAGTCCCTTCCGGTTGAGCGACGATCCCGCCGGCCGTCGGCAGAGCCACGCCCGCGGCCCACGTCAGTGGCGCCGGCACGTCGCGCGACTCCAGACATTCCAGGGCCAATACGGTCCGTGGCCGGCGCCTGGCGGTCCTGTCATTGATGAGGCCGAGGGAGCGGGTCAGTCTACGCCAGGAATTCCACATGAGGTATCTCCCGTGTGCGATGCAGCCGGCGAGCCGTTTCGTCCAGCGGCGACCGAGGCGGGGCCAAGGCCCGTCCGGCGGTTCCGGCAATTTCGCTGGAGCGTGCGAGTCGGCTCAAAAGGATAAGCGTTGGAAGGGGGAAGAAACCGGCGCGGATTTTGAACGGTATGGCGAAATTCCCACGCGGCGCCGGACGCCGGGGCATGGGAAGGGGGTTGCGCCTTGCATGGGGAACTGCTAGCCGCAGGCCTGAGCAAGCGGCGGCAGATGATGATACTGTAAAGGACGAAGCCGGAAGTGTTGGCTCAAGACATGTGCAAGAGGACACGTCGGTCGATGCAGACCCACGCAGGCAACGCCGAAAGCCGAATTGCCCTTGGCGTGTCGGCCCGACGCGCGCTGCGGACTTCGGCTTGCGTGCATATGCCGAGGGGACCTCCGCGCCGAACACCTTGCCGTCTCAACCTCCCTTCGCTCTCGGAATGAACCCGGGAACCCCGGTCTCCACAACGGCATTAAACCGGACCCGTGTCTGGATTCCTTCGCTGATCTCCCGCACGGCGTCTTCAGGGAGGGTGGAGACTTCAAAGTTCTCCTTGATCCGGCTGGGGGTCTTCGAGGTGGTCAGGAGGGCCGTCCCGCGCTGGATGGCCCACGCGAGCAAGACCTGCGCCGGGGTCTTGCCGACTCGCTTGGCGATGCCGGTGATGACAGGATCTTCCAGCAACTTGGGCTCGCTGCTGTGCCCCAGCGCCGCGAACGCTTGCAGCACGATGCCATTCGCTCTGCAATAGTCCAAAAGGTCCCATTGCGGGAGATACGGATGGGATTCGACGTGGACGACCGCCGGCTTGATCCTCCCCGCTTCAAAGATCTCTTTCGTCTGGTCCAGGCCGACGTCGGACAGTCCGATGGCCTTGCACCTGCCCTCGTCCACCAGGCCCTCCAGCGCCCTCCAGGTGTCCAGCAACGTCACCCCTTTGTCGTAGATCACGCTGCCGTTCGCATCCCTCGGGTCTTGCTCGTCTCCGGGTTGGAAGGCGAAGGGCGTGTGGATGAGATAGAGATCGACGTAGTCGAGCTGGAGTTTCTTGAGGCTGGCCTCGAAGGCGGGTTTGACGCGTTCGGGACGATGATTGTTGTTCCAGAGCTTCGTGGCGACGAACACGTCCTCCCGCTTGATCCGCCCCGCCTTGAACACCTCCTGGATCGCTTCGCCGACCTCCTTTTCGTTTCGGTAGCGTTCCGCAGCGTCGAGCTGACGAAATCCCGCCTCCAGCGCCGCCCTGGTCGCGGTTCTGGTTGCCACGGGGTCCGGAATCAGTGTGCCAAAGCCGAGTGCGGGCATGGCGCCGGATCCGTTGTTGAGGAGCATCTTCGTGTAGCGAAGGTTGTCGTTGTCTGCCATTGTTTCGCACCTTCCCTATTGACCAGGTGGACCTCAGCCCGCGGCGGCCTCAACATGCACTCACAGGTATGGCAAACCCCCGTCCGGCAAGACCATCGCGTGGGTGACGTCGATCCGTCCCGTAATGAACTCATTACGGAAGTGGGGACGGCGGGCGGTCGGTTCAGCGGTTCACCACGCTCATGTCCTCGTAGCGCTCCCCGCTGGCCGCGCCTTTCGGCGCCGCCTCATCGATCCGTTGCAGGTCCTCGCGCGTAAGGGTGATCCCGAGTGCGGCAACGTTCTCCTCCAGGTTTTTGCGGCGCTTGGTGCCGGGGATGGGAACGACGCCCTCCTGGGCCAGAAGCCACGCGAGGGCCAACTGGGCCGGCGTCACCTGCTTCGTGGCGGCGATCTCTTTCACCCGGTCCACGAGTTGCAGGTTCTTCTGGAAGTTCTCCCCCTGGAACCGCGGCCTGTGGCGACGCCAGTCGTCCGGCGGCAGATCCTCGAAGCGTCGCAACTGGCCGGTGAGGAAGCCGCGGCCGAGTGGGCTGTACGCGACGTAGCCGATGCCCAATTCCCGGACGGTGGGGAGGAGTTCGTCCTCGGGGTCGCGGCTCCACAGCGAATATTCGGTCTGCAGGGCGGAGATCGGGTGTACGGCATGCGCCCGGCGGATGGTCGCGGGTCCCGCCTCGCACAGGCCCAGGCAACGCACCTTCCCCTGCCGCACCAGTTCAGCCATCGCGCCGACGGTCTCTTCGATGGGGACGTTTGGATCGACGCGGTGCTGGTAGTAGAGGTCGATGGTATCGACGCCTAACCGCCGGAGCGAGCCTTCGCAGGCCTGGCGCACGTACTCCGGCCGGCCGTCTATGCCTCCTCCCCCCTTACCGTCCGTGCCGCCCACGAAGCCGAACTTCGTGGCCACCCGCACGTGGTCCCGCCGGCCGCGAACCGCCTTGCCGACCAGCTCCTCATTCTTGAACGGGCCGTAGGCGTCCGACGTGTCGAGCAAATTGACCCCCAGGTCCAGGGCCCGGTGGATGGTCGCGATGGACTCGGCCTCGTCGGCTGGCCCGTAGGCATCGCTCATGCCCATGCAGCCGAGCCCCATCGCGGAGACGATCAAACCCTGCTTGCCGAGTCGTCGCTGCTCCATGTGCTTGCTCCTCGTGAAGTTGTCCGGAGCCGTGCCCGGCTTTCCTGAACACGAGTTGGGCTGGTGGTATGCTAGGCGCCATTCGCATGCCGACAAGCCTTCAGAAGGAGGTGTTGCGCGGTGAAATCGAGCCCTGAAGGCGTACATCCTATCTATGAGGGGCTCAAGGCGAAGCGTTGAGGCTGTCCAGAAGCCGCCGGGCGTCCTGGTATTGCGGCGCCGCCTCCAGAGCGCGGCGGAGGTAGGCGAGGGCGCCGGCGCGGTCGTTTTGGGCGAGACGAACGAGGGCCAGGTTGTAGTAAACGGGCGCGGCCTCGGCGCCGCCGTCCAGCGCCCTTTCAAGGTCTTGTTCGGCCTCGCCGTAGCGCTTGGCGTGGAAGTGGAGCAGGCCGCGGTTGAGCGCCGCCGGCGCCAGCGCGGGGTCGAGGCGCAGCGCCTCGTCGTAGTCGTGCAGCGCCTGGTCGGCGCAGCCCAGGGCGCTCAGGGCGACGCCCCGGTTGAACCAGACGCCGGCGCTGTCGGGCGCCAGCGCCGTACATGCGGAAAAGGCCATGACGGCCTCCTGATAGCGGCCGAGCCGGTAGGCGCAAACGCCGCGGTAGTAGTTCGGCCATAGCCCCTGCGGCTCAAGTTCGACGGCGCGGACAAAATACGGGGCCGCCGCTTCGGGCTGGCCCGAACGCAGCAGCGAACGACCGAGGGCGTAATGCTCCCAGGCCGTGCGAGGCTTCAGGTCGGCCTGGCGCCCCGGCGCCGTCGATCCCAGCGCGCGGGCGTGAATCTGTCGTTCCTGCTGCAAGACGGGGCTTGGCCCGAAAATGTCTTCTGCACGCCCCAGGACTTCCAGCGCCGCGCGCCGCGCCTCCGCGGCGTCCTCGGCGGGCGCCAGGCGGACGCGGAGGTCCGTCCAGAGGATGGCCAGGTCGAGGAGGTCGGCCTGGATCTGCTCCCGGATTTGGGGGTCGGCGTCGGACTGCAACCGCCCGAGGATGTCGTCGCGCCGATCCCACAACATACGGCAGTGCCCTTCGAGAAGGCGCAACTGGGCCGGCGGCAAGGAGGAGTCGTAGAGGAAGCGCATCCGGTCGGCGAGCTGATGCAGCTCTTGGGCGGCCTGCGCCTGTTCGGCCCGGCGCACCTCGTCGGCGAACTGGCGCTTCAGGTCGCCGTTCCCCGGCAGCGCTTCGACGACGGATTGTCCCCGTCGCAGGGTGGCCAGCGCGTCGGCGACCTGGTCCTGCTCCAGTTGGCGCCGTCCCTCCGCCAGGGCCGTGCCGGCCGCGTCGCGCTGCTGGCCGAGGTGCAGCACGAACAGGGCCGTCGCCGCCGCCGTCGCCGTCAGGACCGCGGCCAGCAGCGTCCCCAGGATCAGCGTGTTGGGGCGCCGGCGCCGCCACTTCCGCCAGCGTTCGAGCAGGCTGCGGTTGCGAACGCCGACGAGGGGCAGGTCCCCCAGCTGCCGGCGCAAGTCCGCCGCCAGGTCCGCCGCACTCGCATACCTGTCGTGAGGGGACGGGCGGAGACAGCGGGCGAGGATGTCGGCGAGACCGACGGGGACTTCGGGGTTGAAGCGGTACAGGGGCGCGTGCCTTCCGGGCGGCGGGGGGACCGGCCCTCCCAGCATCTCATACAGCACCAGGCCCAACGAGTAGACGTCGGCGCGGCCGTCCAGGGCGGCGGGCCGTTGACCCGCGACGCCGACGGCCGCGAAGGCGGCCTGCTGTTCCGGGGCCATGTACGCGGGCGTTCCGCCCAGCCGGGCCGGGGATGGGTCGTCGCGCGGCAGCGGTTCACGGGCCAGGTGAAAGTCGAGCAGCATCGGCTGGCCGTCCGCCGTCGCCAGGATGTTGGACGGCTTCACGTCCAGGTGGACCAGCCCCTGCTCGTGGGCGTAATGGAGGGCGTCGGCGAGGCAGGCGCCCACCCAGCAAACCGTTTGCACCGCCGAGGCCCGCGGCAGGAACCGGCGCGCGGGCCGCGCACCGCCCAGGGCGCCGGCGACCGGGCCTGGACCGCATCGACCCGTTCGAGGAACTGCCGGCCCGAGTACACCCGGCGGTCGGGTGAGCCGTCGAGGACCTGGGCCAGGGTGGCGCCGCCGAAGTAGGGCATGGCGAGAACGAGCAGGCTGCGGGCTTCGTCTTCCTGGACGAACAGCAGCGGCAGGATGTTGGTGTGCTGCAGCCGGGCCAGCGAAAGGTGCTCGCGCCCGGTTCGCGGGGTCAGCTTCAGCACCACGGGGCGATCCGCCAGGGCTGCCTGCGTGGCCAGAAAGACGCGCCCGTGGGCGCCGCGGCCCAGCTCGGCCAACAGACGAAAATCACCCAGGGACTCGCCCGCTTCCGGAAAGAGCGGCGCCGCCGGCCGGGCTTCAAAAAGGTCGTGGCACTGGAGCAGCATCTCCAGCTCGCGGCGCCACTGCGGAAAGCGACCCAGGTATTCTTCCGGCGTCGCTTGCCGCCCCAGCTCGCGGCGCAGGCACATTTCCTCGTAAATCAGCGGAACGCCGATCTCCGGCTGGTCTTGCAGGTGATGCAGCGCCAGGAAATCTTCGACGGGCAGGCAATCCCCTTGCCGCCATCGGTTTGCCAGTGCGTCCGCCAGGTGGGCTGCGGCGGCGTCGCCCTCTTGCTGGCTCGAAGGGTCGGTCGCCGGGGACATGAGGACGCCTCGAACTCGCGGCGGGGTCGGCCGGGCGACGGCTACGAACGCAGGGCCAGCCGACTCGCCAGGTTGCGGAGGATGCGGTGAATGCCGTCCTCGTGCCGACCCGTGCAGCGGGCGATCTCGGCCGCCGACAGCCCCTGGCGCTTGAGCTGAAGGACTTCGCGGTGAGCCGGCTGGCTCAGGGACAGGATACGCTCCCACAACTCATCGGCCTGAACGATCTGACTGGGCCGGGGTTGCGGTGAGGGGACGGCGACGGTCAGGGCCGTGCCGTCGGCCGGTTCCTCGCGCCGGAGCGCCGTTCGGCAGCGACGCACGTGGTCGAGAAGCCGGTGGCGCGTGGCGGCGACCAGGAACGCCTTGAGGTGCGTGCGGTCGGGAAACTTCCAGCCCGAATGGCGGAACCCTTTCAGGAGGTCCGCCCACACCGACTGGACCACATCGATCGAGTCGAACTTGGCGCGCAGCTGCGCGCTGAGCTGGCGTCGGACCACGCCGCGGAGGTACGGTTCGTAGGCGCGAAAGACCTTCTCCGCCGATTCGGCGTCGCCGCTGCACAGTTTTTCCAGCAGGTCGTCGGGGGCTTCGTCCATCACCACCGCTTCTCCTCCGAGTCGCCGTCCCCCTCGGGCGCCCACGAAAAAACGGGATCGCCGAAGTCCTCAGCGGCGAACGCATCGCCCCCCGCGACCCTTCGGCGACGAACCAGCGTCCACGCGGCGCCGGCCGCGGCGCCGGCCGCGGCGGCGGACAGGAGCCAGTAATAGAGACTCACGCTGGTCGGCGACTCGCCGAGGATCGCGCCGACCTTGCTGAGGCGGGCGAAAAAGTCCCGCACGGGGCCTTCCAGCGTGGCGGAATCGAAGTGCATGGCTTCGATTACCAAGCCGGCCTCGGCCGGAGCGGCGCCCTCCCGGCGTTCCGGAGCCGGGTTCGCACTTCGGGGAACCGGCCCGTCGCCAGGGTCGCCTGCCGTGCCGCCCGGGTCCATGGCGCGAACCTCGGCTTCTTGCCCGCCCGTCGAGGAAATGCGGCCCCCGTCCGGCGCCGCCGCACTGCCCGATGTCGCGTCGGAGTTGACCGGCTCCGCACCGATCCGGCCGTTCGATGCGCCGGACGGCGCCGTCTCCGGGGTCGAGACGGCTAGCCACGGTGCGTGTACGGCGGAAGGCGACGGCGTGTTCGGATCGGCGCTGACGGCGCCGGCCGTACCGCCGGATGCAGCGCGATCGGCCGGTTCGTCGGCGGTCCCAATGGCGTCGGCCGGACGTTCGGGCGCCGGCGGGGCGGTGGACGCGACCGGGGGCGCAGTCGGCCCGTCGAACGCGGTTGGACCGGGCGGCGCGGCGGAAGGCGATCCGGGAGTGGAAGGCGGCGGCGTCGAGGAGACCGGCGGTTGCGGACTCCCAGAGCCGTCGGAGGAGCCCGTCGAGCCAGATCCTCCGGTTTCCCCGGCGTCGTCCCCTTGCGAGGGCGCCGACTGGGTGGAGGAGGATTCGGCTTCCTGGCCGTCATCCGTCTGAGGGGTGGTCGTCGAACCGGATGGTTGCGTTGCAGCAGCCGTGTCCGGCGTTTCGGTTTCTCCGGCGCCGTCCGCCGCTTGGCCCGCCGATGCCGGAGAGGGGGAGGCGCTTCCCTGCTGTCCCGATACCGCTTGACCGGAATCCTCGGATTCGCGCGGTTGGCCCTGCCCACTGGTGGAGGCGGCGGCAAGGGGACTTGCGGCCGTGGACGAGTCGGAAGCAGACCCCTCGCCGCCCGTCTCCGCGGTTCGCACGACGGCCGACGCGGATCGGTCGGACTCATCCGATCCGGTCGTCTGGGGCCAGACGTGGGGCGCCAACGCAACGGCGCTGGGAAGGTTCCGGGGTTCGAGAACTTCCAGGGTGAGGCGGACCCGGACGCTGGGACGCTTGAGCATTGGCGGTATCCTCCGTATCCGTCGCGGAGCAGTAGCGAAGCGCGATCCGTTTTTGCCATTATCGCGGGCTGTTCTCGCGGCGATGCGAGCGGAACCGATGATCTTGCGACAGGGCGCCGGTCGGCGGACGCTGAGATTCGGGTTCGGGCCTGGGCGCCATCGGATGGACGGCTTTCCCGCCGGCCGTGACGACATCCTATCGCTTTTCGGCCTTCCGGCAAAACGTCCGACGCGGAAAGGACGGGTGGCGCCGCACGAGAAACGCCCGACTCTCGTGCGCGGAGAGACGACATTGGTTAGGAAAGTAGACCATTCCGACGTGCCTGTTGCAAGCGAAATGTTCCATTTTCGCCCATTTTCCTTATACATGGTCCGGTTGGGTGTGTCCGCTTCTCGTTCAGCCGCGGTTCGCAGAACCGCGGTTCTGCGAACCGCGGCTGAACGGACAGCGACAATCGGACCATGCATTAGAGGAACGATGACGCCTCTCCCCCAGAGGCTCACGCCCCTGGCTTGCCATTCTCGTACAGCTCCGCGCAGCGCCGCACCAGCTGCCCGACGGAGAACTGTTCGGCCGCGCGGCGCCGGCCGGCCTCGCCGAGGGCGCGGCGGCGGTCGGCGTCATTGAGCAGGAAGCGCGTCTGGCGGGCCAGCTCGGTCTTGTCGCCGGGCGGCACGAGGCAGCCAACTTCGCCGTCCGTCACGATCTCGGCCAGGGCCGGCAGGCGCGTGGCGATCACGGGCTTGCCGGCCGCCATCGCTTCCAGGGCGGCGTTGACGCCGCCGCCGGCGCGGCTCGGGACCCAGGCGATTTCAGCGGCGTCTCGCCACGGCGCCAGGTCGGGCGGACGGCCGAGGAACGCGACGCGATCCGCCACGCCGACGGCCCGAGCGAACTCCTCCACGCGCGCCCGGCCGGCGCCGTCGCCGGCCAACACCAGCAGCAAATTTTCATATAAATAGTGCAAAATGTCGAACGCCCAGACGGCGTCGCGGAAGCCCTTGTGCGGCTCGATAGGGCCGGCGGCGAACAGGAGGCGTCCAGCGGGGAGGTCCGGGGGCGGCGCCGCCTCTGGGGCCGGCCGCACGCCGGGAGCGACGACGGCGACGCGCTCGGGTCGGACGCCGAGGCGGCGGCAGCGGTCGGCCTCGGCCTCGCCGAAGGCGACGACGCGATCCATCCGGCGCAGCAGCCAGCGGTCGAGCCAGCCCGTGCGCCGGCCCGGCGCCAGGGCGGCGCTGACGAACAGCCGGCCGGCGCCGCCGAGCGCGACGGCGGCGCGCAGGGCGGGGCGGCCCCAGAGATGGACCACGTCGGGCCGCAGCTCGGCCGTCAGCCGCCCCAGCGCCAGGAACGGCCCCAGCTCGAACGGCCTTTTCCACCCTGTCAGATCCACTTCCACGCCGGCGGCGCGCAGCTCCTCGGCCCACGGGGCGGCGCCGCCGAGGACGCAGACGCGCGGCGTGAAGCGGTCGCGCGGCAGCCCCTCCGCGATCAGCGTGAGCTGGCGGGCGGCGCCGCCGTAGTCCAGGCTCGGGATGACGAAGAGGATCTTCATTAGTCCATAGTCCATAGTCCATAGTCCATAGCGAAGACGAGCCGGCTTGCCGCTATGGACTATGGACTACGGACTATGGACTATGGACTATTCCAATATAGGGCAACTGACGAAACTCGTCGTTGTAGTCGAGTCCATAGCCGACCACGAAGACGTCGGGGATGTCGAAGCCGCAGTAGTCCGGCTCGACGGCGACGCGCTGGCGACCGACCTTGCGCAGCAGCACGGCCGAACGCACCGACGCGGCGCCGAGGCCCTTGAGGTGGTCGATCAGGTAGGCCAGCGTTTGGCCGGTGTCGAGGATGTCGTCGAGCAGCAGGACGTGGCGGCCGCGCACGTCGGGCATGAGGTCGGGACCGATGCGCAGGGCGCCGGGCGTGACAGCGGGGCCGCGGTAGCTGGACGCCTGGACGAGGCCGATGCGTAAGGGCAGGTCGATGCGGCGGACGAGGTCGGACAGGAACATCAGACAGCCGGTCAGGACGCCGACGATGGTGGTCGGCCGGCCGTGGAAGTCGGCCGCGATTTGCCGGGCCAGCTCATCGACCCGCTGCTGGATGCGCTCGGCGGGAAGAAGAATTTCCATGTCCGCTTCTCCGAAATGATGAACGATGAACGATGAACGATGAATCAAGGCAATTCATCATTCATCGTTCATCGTTCATCATTCAGCCCGGCGGCCAGCCGAACGCCCGGCCGCCGAGCAGGTGCAGGTGCAGGTGCGGCACCGTCTGGCCGGCGCGCTCCTTGCAATTCAGCACCAGCCGATAGCCGTCCGCCAGGCCGAGTTTCTCGGCGAGCTGGGCCGCGACCAGATGCAGATGGCCGAGCAGCTGGCGGTCCTCCGGCGCCACGTCGGCGTGGGTCGGGATGACCTTGCGCGGGATGATGAGGACGTGGACCGGCGCCTGCGGGTTGACGTCGTGGAAGGCGATACAGAGATCGTCTTCGTGGATGATTTTGGCCGGGACCTTCTTTTCGAGGATCTTCAGGAAGAGGTTGTCCTGGAGCATGACGGTCCTCCGGCCGTGGGGCAGGTTTCCAAACCTGCCATGAGAGAAGAGGCAGGTTTGGAAACCTGCCCCACGATTCGCCCTGGCGGTACAATAGCCGCTCGCGGCGGAAGGGACAACGGGCTGAATGATGAACGAGGAATGATGAATCAAGAGGGTCTTTGATTCATCATTCCTCATTCCTCATTCCTCGTTTCGGGGAGCGGTCATGTGGATCGTCGGCGTCGATGAGGCGGGCTACGGGCCGAACCTCGGCCCGTTCGTCATGACGGCGGCGGCGTGCCGCGTGGACGACGATCGGGCCGACGCCTGCCTGTGGTCGGCGCTGCGGTCGGCCGTGCGTCGCGCCGCCGACGCCGACGACGGCCGCATCGCCGTGGACGATTCCAAGCGGGTTTACAGCACGGCCCGCGGCCTGGCGGCGCTGGAGCACGGCGTCCTCGCCGCGCTGGGACGCGACGCATCGGCTCCATTCGGGAGCTTCCTTTCGGGATTTTGTGCGGAAACGGTGCTTGCGGAGTTGGGCGGCGAGGCGTGGTACACCGGCGCCGGCGGCCTGCCCGGCCACGCGACGGCGGAGGAGGTGACGGCGGCGGCGGCGCGGTTCGACGCGGCCTGCACAGCGGCGGGAGTCCACGGCTGGAAGGCGTATACGGTGGTGGTGTGCGCGCCGCGGTTCAACGCCCTGCTGGACGAGGCCGGCAGCAAGGGGGCGGTGCTGGCGCACGGCCTGGGCGCGCTGCTGCGGGCGTCGCGCGACCTGGCGCCGGCTGACGAGGCGCTGACGTTCCACATCGACAAGCACGGCGGCCGCAACCGTTACGCCGCCCAGATCCAGCAAGCCCTGGCGGCCGACTTCGTGACGCCGCTGCAAGAGGGCATGGCGGCCAGCGTTTACCGTGTGTTCGGCATGGGCCGCGAGATGCGGCTGACGTTCCAGCCGCGTGCGGACATAAGCCATTTCTGCACGGCGTTGGCGTCGATGGTCAGCAAGTACGTGCGCGAGCGGCTGATGGAGGAATTCAACGGCTTCTGGCGGGAGCGGACGCCGGGCCTCAAGCCGACGGCCGGCTACCCCGGCGACGCGAAGCGCTTCTACGACGCCATCCGGCCGACGGCGGAGCGGCTGGGCATACCGGAGGCGGCGCTGTGGCGGCGGAAGTGAACGCTCGTTCAAAAAGCCCGCTTGACATATTCCTCTGGGGCATGTAGTATTCTGGGGGAGAATCAGAAATTCTTCTGAGGAATAAAACATTCCCTTAAGGAATGCGGCCTTTGGCCAAAAACTTCCAAAGCGAGTCCTTCAACTTCAGCCATCTAGGCAGGCACCTGGCGAAAGCGCGGGCGGATCGGGGCCTCACACAAAAGATCCTGGCTGAATCGTGCGGCCTAACACAGTCTGAAATATCCAAGATCGAGGCCGGCGTGCGGCAGCCGACGCCGCCCCAACTGGCTCGTCTTGCTCAGGAACTGAGGCTTCCGCTCCAGTGGTTTCTTTCCGGCCGCAACTACCCGGGCTTTGAACTCCGCGACATCGCGATCGAACTGCACCATCTTGGGGTGGTTGATCTGTTCGTCCCGGACAGCAACGTACCGGGTGCATTTCGGCCTGCTGAACACATTGTGGCCAAAATCGTGAGCGGAGATCAACCCGATCCCCGGTTGGTGGAGGCGCTGCCGGCTGTGTTTGCTTGGAATCTTTGGCATCCACACTTGTTGACCGCCTACGCCCATGCGCTTGACCGGCGCGCCGCCTCCCGGCTCGCGTGGCTGGCGGAAATCGCCCTGCTGATTCACAAAAGCCACACGTTTCCAGGCGGTTTCTACGATCCCGAGGGGCTTTCCCGGTTCGTGACGCGCACGTTCGAGGCGCGCGCGAAACAAACCTCTCGCCCAGACGACTTGGGCCGTCCAGCTCTAACCGACGAAGAACTGCCTCCTATATCCCGCCGCTGGAACATTACCTATGCTGCGGATCTGGCGGCTTTTCATCGCCGCGCAAATCACTTACTCACGCTCCGGGCCGAAGAACTGGAGCGACGCCCCTCGCGAGGTGGATCGCATGCTTGAACAGATTCAGCGGTTCCTGAACGCCCTGGACGCCGCCTTGGTCCCGCACGCGGCAAAGGACGAGCGCCTGGACCTGTACCACGATCGGTCGCTCCGCCTTCATCCTCCACCACGGCTTGCAGCTGGTCTCGGGACGCACGAAAGACTTCGACGTGATCCAAATAAGCTATCCCCCGGCCCCACTGGCCGGGAAAGCCGTTGAGCTTTTCGGCAAGGGAACCGACGCCGCCCACAAATTGGGGCTGTACCTGGAACTGGTTCTGGACGCGGTTCCGCCTGTTCCCGCGGGATTCCGAAGCCGATGCGAGGAAGTGAAGGGCGAATGGCAAGTGATCCGCTTGTGGCGGCTGGAAATCCACGACCTCGCCGCGACCAAGCTGAAATCGTTTCGCACCCAGGACCGGGAGGATTTGCAATTCCTGTGCGACATGGGACGACTGCGAGCGGATAAGTTGCGAGAATCCCTCGAATCGGCCTTCTGCTGGAGCATGGACAAGGACGGCGACCCCAACCGCGAACGTGCCTTCGCCAACCTGGAGCGCGTCGTCCTCTACCTCCAGGGCAAGACGCGCACTCTCTAACCCCCGACCACCTCGATCTTGCTGTTCTCATCCAGCGTCACGCTGGACAGCTCGCCGTTGTCCTTGGTGAAGTGGACGGCCACGACGACGATGTCGTCCTCCGGCACGCGGTCGGTGGCCAGGCCGGTGTTGAGATAATTCACATCGCGGTAGGCGCCTTCCACCGTGGCCGTCCAGGTGGCGGTGCTGCCGACGCGCACGCGCTGGGTGATACGGATGCGCTGCCCCGGCTTGAGGCCGCGGATCAATTCGGACAGCTTCGGGTCGATGGGCCGGGTGGACGAGATCAGGGGCGCCTGGTTCATAGGTCGATGTCTCCCACGCCGGGTTGGCCGCGGACCAGCGCGATGCGGCCGGTGCGCGCCAGCTCCAGGATGCCGTACGGCCGCATCAGCTCGATGAACGCCTCGACCTTGCGCTCCTGGCCGCCGATCTCGATCATCAGGCTGTCGGCGCTGATGTCCACCACCCGGCCGCGGAACATCTCGACCAGCAGCGAGATCTCCATGCGCTGGGGCGGCACGGCTTTGACCTTGATGAGCATCAGGTCGCGCTCGACGAAGTCCTCGCTGCTGATGTCGTGGACCTTGACGACGGTGACGACTTTATGGAGCTGCTTGCGGACCTGCTCCAGCTCGGCGTCGTCGCCGTGGACGACGAAGGTCATGCGCGACAGGTTGGCGTCCTCGGTCTCGCCGACGGCGAGGCTGTCGATGTTGAAGCCGCGCGAGGCCAACATGCCGGAGATGTGGGCCAGAACCCCGGGTTGGTTCTGCACCAGGGCCGACAGAACGTGACGCATCACGGCCTCCTGAGCCGAAAGGGGAGGGACAGGGGAATCTTAGGGACGGGGCCGGCGGGGTTCAATCGCCGAGGGCGGCCGCGCGTGAAGACGGTCGGGCGCAGGTCCGGCCAATGGACCTGGATCCATTGGCCGATGCGGTTACTTGGTGAGCCAGGGGAAGAGCCGCAGCCACCCCGCGGCGCCGTCGAAGTCCCAGCACGAGCCGTCCGAGGCCGTCACGCACACCCCGTCGTACTGCGTGTTGCTGCTGGCCCCACTGGCAGGCGTCCCGGGCAAGTCGTCGAGGGCGGCGATGGTTCCCGCCGGGGACAGCAGCCCCCGGCCGCCCGCGCCGAACTGCCACAGGGAGTGGTCGCTCGCCAGCGCGAACACCAGGTCGGCGCCGGCCGCGCCGGTCCCGGCCTGGACGGACAGGACCGTGCCCGCCGGGGACAGCATCGTCCAGCCGCCGCCCGCGAAATCCCACAGCGACTGGTCGGCGGCCACCGCGAACACGTCGTCGTGCGCCCCGGCGCTGATCGACAGGATCGTGCCCGCCGGCGACAGCAGGGCCCAGCCGTCGCTCTTGAACGCACCGCCGCCGGCGCGGGCGGCGTTGTACTCCCACAGGGACGAGTCCCGGACCAGGGCGAAGGCCACGCCCGCCCCGCCGGCGTCGCTGCTGGCGCTGACCGCCTGGATGGTCCCGGCCGGCGACAGGATCTGCCAGCCGTAGCCCGAATGCTCCCACAGGGAGTGGTCGGTCGGCACGGCGAACACCTGCTCGCCCGGCGCGGCGCTGACCGCCTGGATGGTTCCCGCGGGCGACAGCACGGTCCAGGCGCCGCCGACGAACTGCCACAGGGAGAGGTCGCTGGCCACGGCGAAGGCCCCCAGCCCCTGCGCCGTCGGGGCGGCGCTCGCCGACAGGATGGTCCCCGCCGGAGATGTCTCGAACCAGTAGCCGCCGATCTCCTCCCACAGGGACTGGTCCGGGGCGACCACGAACTGTTTGCCCCCGGCGTACGGGTTTGCCGACTCGAAGGCGCCGACGTCGATGGTCCCATTGACGATGCGGGGGTAGCCGGGGCCGCGCTGGTCGTAGGGCCCGGGCTCAAGGAGTCGTCGCCCGCGTCAAGGGCCGGGCTGCCGGGCAACAGGGCCATGGTCTGCGTCGGGCCGCCGTTGTTTTGCAGGGGGCCGAGCAGCGGGTTGATCGGCGCCGCCGCGCTGCCGACCTGGTCGCCGCCGGCGCCGAAGCCGCTGGAGCCATTGCCGGCGCCGACCAGGTTATGGCCGCGGCTGACGAAGGAACCGCTCGCGTCGGGGTCGGCGGGCGACTGGTTCTGGGCGATGATGGTGTTCTGCACCGTCGCCGTCCCGCCGACGGAGGCGACGCCGCCGCCGTTGCTGCCGATGTCGGGGCCGAGGGCCTGGACGGCCGTGTTATACGCGATGGTGCAGCTAGCGACGGTGAGCGTCCCGCTGTTCCAAATGCCCCCGCCGACGGCCGGGGCCGTCGGCACGATCTTTTGCTGCCCGTGGCCGATGGGGACCGCTATCCAGGCCCCTTCGGCCGAGTTTCCGGCCACGGTGCTGTTGGTGATGATCAACGTCCCGGTGTTATAGATGCCGCCGCCGGACCCCCCCGACCCGGACCCCGGCAGGCCGGCGGAGTTGCCGGCGATGGTGCTGTTCGTGATGCTCAGCGTCCCGGTGTTGTAGACGCCGCCGCCGTCCGCGGTGAAGTTGTTCTTGGCGATGGTGCAGTTGTCGATCGTCGCCGTCCCCGTGTTGCTCACCCCGCCGCCTTCGCAGGACTGGATGGTGCAGTCGCTGACGGTCAGCGTCCCGGCGCTGCTGATCCCCACTTCGCCGGTGTGGATGGTGCAGTTGCTGACGGTCATGGTCCCCGCATCCAGGGTAATGCCCACGCCGTCGTTGGAGAAGGTGCAGCCGTCGATGGAGATTACTCCGCCCGTTCCCAGGGGGGACGTGGAGATGGTGACGCCGCCGAAGCCGCCGAAGCTGCAGTCGCTGACGGTCAGGTCCTCCCAGCTGCAACTGCTCAGGCCCCCCAGGGCGCAGTCGTTGACGGTCACCGTTCCGTCGTCGTTTTCGACGCCTCCGATGGTCATTCCGGACAGCGTGACGGCGGCGCCGTTCTCCACCTGAAAGATGCCGAACTCCAAGACGCTGTTATTCTCCACCGCGAGGTTGGCCGGACCGGGCCCTTCCAGGTCGATGTTGCTCGACAGGTCGGGCAGGGCGCTGACGAGGTTGATCGTGCCCGTGACGCCGGGTACGAAGGCGACGATCGTGTCGCCCGGCAGGGCGTCGGCATCGAGGATGGCCTGGCGCAGGGAACCGGCGCCGGCGTCGTTCGTGTTCAGGACGAAGATGGTGGGCGGCGTCACCTGAAACTCGAAGGCGCCGATGTCGATGACGCCGTTGGCAATGCGCGGGAAGCCCTCTCCACGCTGGTCGTAAAGGCCTGGCGGCGAGGCGTCGTCTCCGGCGTCAATGGCGGGACTGCCGGGCAGCAGCGCCAGGGTGGACGTCTGACCGCCGTTGTTTTGCAGCGGCCTGAGCTGTGGGTCGATGGGGTTGGCCGACGTGCCGACGAGGTCCGTGGCGACGAAGCCGCTGCCGCCGTCGCCGTCGCCGATCAGGTTGTGCCCCTGGCTGACGAACGCGCCGGCCGCGTCGGGGCCGGTGGGCGCCTGGTTCTGCGCGACGAGCGTGTTGTTGATCGTGGCCGTCCCCGCTCCGCCGTTGAAGACTCCGCCTCCGGCGCCGGAGGCGGTGTTGCCCGCGATGGTGCAGCTGCTGACGGTCAGCGTGCCCGTGTTGTCGATACCGCCGCCGGAGCCGCCGCCCGTGGCGGTGTTGTCGGCGATGGTGCTGTTGCGGAGGGTCAGCGTCGCGGCGTTGACGATGCCGCCCCCATTGGGACCCGAATTTCCGGCGATGGTGGAATCGCTGATGGTCAGCGTCCCCGACGCGTTGTCGATACCGCCGCCGCTGCTGCCGGCGACGGCGCAGTCGCGGACGGTCAGGGTCCCGCCGTCGTTCAGGATGCCGCCGCTCGCGGCCGTCCCGTCGGCGATGGTGAGTCCGGCGAGAGTGACGACCGCACCGCTTCCCACCGTGAAGACGCCGAACTTGTCGCCGCTGCTCGGCTGCACGGTGAGCCTCAGCGCCCCGGGGCCTTCCAGGTCGATGTCGCCGCTGAGGGTCGGCAGGGGGTTGTCGAGGCTTATGACGCCGGCGACGCCGGGGACAAAGGAGATCGTGTAGTTGCCGGGGGTGCCGTTGGCGTCCAGGATGGCCTGGCGCAGCGAGCCGGCGCCGCTGTCGTTATTGTTCTGAACTGCCAGAATGTTCGACTCGAAGGCGCCGATGTCGATGGTCCCGTTGACGATGCGGGGGTAGCCGGGTCCGCGCTGGTCGTAAAGGCCCGGCGTGGCGGCATTGTCGCCGGCGTCGATGGCGGGGCTGCCGGGCAGCAGGGCCATGGTTGGCATGGGGCCGCCGTTGTCTTGCAGCGGGCCGAGCAGGGGGTCGATGGGCTGGGCGGCCGTGCCGACGAGGTCGGAGGCGACGAAGCCGCTGCCGCCGTCGCCGTCGCCGATCAGGTTGTTCCCCTGGTCCTCTCCCACCGTACCACTCAGGTCCGGCGCGGAGGCGGCCTGGTTCCCGGCGATAAGGGTGTTCGCCAGCTGACCCACGTCTCCGACGATTCCGCCCCCGTCGGCCGACGCGGTGTTCCCACTGATGGTGCTGCTGCTAAGGGTGACGTTGCCCATGTTGCTGCTGAGCGCGCCGCCGCTCGTCGCGGAATTGCCGTTGAAGGTGCAACTCACGACGAGCGTTTGCCCGTTGTAGGCCATGCTGTCGAAGGTCCAGATGGCGCCGCCAGTGTTCCCTGCGGAGTTGCCGCTGAAGGTGGAACTTTCGACGGTCATCGTGCCGAGGTTGGCGATGCCGCCGCCGCCGTACCCGGCGGAGTTTCCTGTCAAGGTGGAGTCGGCGACGGTCAGCGCGCCCCGGTTCTGGATGCCCCCTCCGCCCCCCGGCGACGTGTTGCCGCTGACGACGCAATCCGTGATGGTCATCTGACCTTGATTGTCGATTCCGCCTCCGCTGTTAAAGATGCCGTTGGGAACGGCGGCGGACGAGTTCCCCGTCACCACCAGGTCCGTGAGAGACAGATCGCCATTGTTGGCAATGCCCCCGCCTAACTCCCCACCGACGGCGGCGCCGTCGGCGACGGTCAACCCGGACATCGCCACGGTCCCGCCGGTAATGTCAAACACCGTGGATTCCTGGTCGCCGCTGACCGTGAGGATCCCGGCGCCGGGGCCGTTGATCGCCAGGTCGTTGCCGATGGTCAACGCGCCGCTGGTCAGGGTGATGGTCCCGGTCAGCCCCGGCTGGAAGTCCACGACGCCGCCGACCGGGGTGTTGGCGATGGCGTCGCGCAGCGAGCCGGGGCCGCCGTCCAGCAGGTTCGCGACCGTGCTGGGGACGGTGCGGTCCTCGAGACGTTCGAGCTGCGGGCGGAAAGTGACAGGGGCGCTGCCGGGGCGGGGCCGCCAGATTGGTCGTCGGAGAGAGGAGCGCGTCATCGCAGCACCAGGGTAAGAGGTTCGCCGGCGGGTTCGCGCCGGCTTCGCCGCGCCCTTGCTGCACACTCTTGCAATGAGGAGAACTGCGCCAGGGCACAGCTCGTCGCCGGTCGAACGTGCAAACCCCGTACCTTTAGGAAAAGTAGGGGAATTCTCTCAAAAACATGAGGAAGACGGCCGGTGGGTGGGTCCGATCCGCGCGCTGGTGTGCGGAGACGACCCGGCGGGCCGGTAGACCTGCCGCGGAGCCTCCCCGCCGCGCCGGCATCCTTCGCCGGCGCGGCGGGGCAGGCGACGGCGCGGCCTTGACCTTGATGAGCATCAGGTCGCGCTCGACGAAGTCCTCGCTGCTGATGTCCTGAACCTTGACGACCGTGACGACCTTGTGGAGCTGCTTGCGGACCTGCTCCAGCTCGGCGTCGTCGCCGTGGACGACGAAGGTCATGCGCGACAGGTTGGCGTCCTCGGTCTCGCCGACGGCGAGGCTGTCGATGTTGAAGCCGCGCGAGGCCAACATGCCGGAGATGTGCGCCAGAACCCCGGGTTGGTTCTGCACCAGGGCCGACAGAACGTGACGCATCACGGCCTCCTGAGCCGAAAGGGGAGGGACAGGGGAATCTTAGGGAGCGGGGGCGGCGGGGTTCAATCACAAGGGCCGGCGGCGCATCGAGACGGCCAGGGGCCATCTTCGGTACTTGATGCACATCAATTTTCTCCTATGATTAGCATCTGAGTTAAGGGCAACGTTCATGACGCCTCAAGTAAGGACAGCCGAGGTTCGCAACGGGCGCGATCGGCCTTTCCCGTGGGTCTGCGCCAACTGCTTGAAGGACGAAGTGTATCCGGTGACGATGCCGTACACCACAGAAGTCAAGCACGACGGCCGCATGTACAAGCTGACAATCCCTTCGCTCACGATTCCCAAATGCCGGGCCTGCGGCGAACTGGTCTTCAGCATCCGCGTGGACGATCAGATCGTGGCGGCCTTGCGTGCGGAGGCGCGGCTCCACGCCCCAACAAATCAGAGAGGGGCGCGAGGCCCTGGGCTTGCAGTCGAAGGAACTGGCGGAGCGGCTGGGCGTGGCGAGGGAAACCCTGTCGCGGTGGGAGACGGGGATGATGATCCAGTCGCGGGCGATGGATAATCTTCTCCGCGCTTATTTCGCCGTCCCCGAAGTGCGGGCCGTCCTGCGGGGACCGGATCAGGACGCCATGCTGGGTACTTCCGTCGTGCCGCACTTGGAAGCCAAGTAACTCGTCGTTCTCACCTAACCCTTACATCCTTGCAGCCCCATACCCTCGCGCCATCCCAGCGCCCTTTCCCAGGCGTTCCGACGCCCCCAGACTCCGCTCTTTCCCGACCGTCTCTTACATCCCATTCGCCGCCGCTTGCCGATTTTCGCTGTATGGTTCCGTTACCACGTCCGCCGCCCGGCGTCCCTCGCCGTCCCAGCCGATGGCATCCGTAGAGATGACCGAAATGTGCCTGACCGCACGCGAACATCCGATCAGCAATTGGGGCGACCAACCCCGAAATGTGCCGCCGCCGCACGGAGACGGCCCGCGCCTCATCGCGTCGGCAGCTGCGCAGCTGCGTTTTTCCAGCTGCGCAGCTGCGATCGATGGGCAAAAGTGTCTATTTTGCGTGCGGCGGGACACATCTCGCTGCAAATCCGCGTGCGGCCGCGCATGAATCCCCGTGCGGTCGGGCGCCTGCCGCGGCCAGTTCCCGTGCGGCGGGGCGCCAGGTTTCCGGGCAAGGGGGCGCCTTTTCGGAAGAGACGATGCGCCGAAGCGCAAGAGATGTTTGGCCTTCCGCCGACGAATGCGAAGCGCCAAACCATCCTCTGTAACCGTGAAGAACAGAAAACCTCACACCAACGGCCGGCCGGCGTGGTGCGAAGGATTTCCGAATCCAACGATGTGCGACCATGAACCCCGATGACGCCCCCAAGGGGAAGTATCACGACGGCCGCGACGAGATGAACCTCGCGGACTTCCCCATCTCCGCCCTGCAACGCCAGCAGCCCAGCGACGCCGACGGCCGCAAGCGCGACCGCCTGGAGTTCGAGGCCACGCGCTACGATCCCGTCACGCGCCAGCGCGTCCAGCAGCGCGTCACCCTCACGTCGTCGGCCCGCGACGGCCTGCCGACGCCGGCCGACGAGCACGTCATCCTCGCCCTGCTCTACGTCGCCAAGCATGGCAGCAACTTCGCCGACCCGACCGTCTACTTCGCACCGAGCCAGATGTTCGACGTGATGGGCTGGTCGCCCAACGGCCGCAGCTACACCCGGCTGCGCGACGTGCTGCGGCGGCTCAAGTCGCTGACCATCCGCTACGAGAACGCCTGGTGGGACGCCGCCGGCCGCGGCTACGAGGAGGAAGTCGCCACTGGCGTCATCAGCGCCTACAAGATCGCCCGCCAGGTCAGCGGCCCGCGCACCGCCGACACGCACCCCGCTGAGCTGGGCGACCTGGACCCAGCCGTTCCACCAGAGCCTCCTCAACGGCAACATCAAGCGGCTCGACCTCGACCTGTTCTTCCGCCTCAAGACGCCGACCGCCCAGCGCATGTATCGCTTCCTCGACAAGCGCTTCTACAACAACGATTGCGTGGCGATGGACCTGATCGAGTTCGCCTGCGGCCACGTCGGCCTGACGGAATCGGGCAACGTCGCCATCCTCAAGCGGCGATTGGCGCCGGCCATCGCGGAGCTGGAGGAGATCGGCTTCCTCGCCCGCCTGGCGCCGGAGGAGCGGTTCCAAAAGGTCAAGGCCGGCGTCTGGCGGGTGCAGTTCCGGCGGGCGGGAGGAGCAGGGAACAGGGGACAGGGACCAGGGACGGAGGAAGCGAGGGCGGCGGAAGCGCCCACCGCCGGCTGCTGCTGTTCCCTGTTCCCTGTTCCCTGTCTCTTCCGAGGTGCTGGCCGCGGAGTATTACCGCCTGTGGGACGCGACCACGCCGGCGACGCCGGGGCCGCGCGACCGGGAGCAGGCCGAGGCGCTGCGCGCGCCCACGGTTCGGAGGCGAAGGCGGTGATCGCGTGCCTGGTGCGGGTGACGAAGAAGCGCTGGCCGGACTGCCGGTCGCTGAGCGGGGCGGTGCAGAAGTATCTGCCGGACGCGGTGCGGCTGCACCAGCTGGAGCGGCGGCGCGAGGCGGCCCGCGAGGCGGCCGAGGCGGAGCGGCGCCAGGAGCTGGAAGCGGGGCGGACGCGGGAGCAGGCGGAGCGGCGATTGCAGGAGGCCTGGGCCGCGCTGCCGGCGGAGGAGCGCGACGCGATCCGCCGCGGTGTGCGGGAGAAGCTGGACGGCGCGACGGCCCCGGAGGCGTTTGTTCAGCGGCTGTGCCTGGAGGAGCTGGCCCGGCGGTGATGGGGATGAAGCGCGTAATTCGCGCCTGGTGGTTCGCAGGAAGGGGGTCTTTTGGGTGCCATGCTTTCGCGGCCCCGCGGCGACTGCTTCCCTACCCGCCGGACTGCCCGGCCGCGAAAGCATGATGCGGTCGGGCACGCCATCATGCTTTCGCGGCCCCGTGAGACCCGCGGAGGTTCCTCCCAGCCCCTGAAGGGCCGCGAAAGCATGGCACCCAACAGCCCTGCATCAGCATCTTCGCACGATGGTCGATGAGATGACGCCGCGCCGCTTGCTCCTGGCACGGCAATTGCCATAGAATGGGAACTTGATGGAGGTATGGAGTCCGTCTCACCAGGCGCCGGCGCGAGGAGCAGGTCATGCGGCTGCAGGCACAGGAAGCAGGGAACGGTGCGGGTCGGCTCGCCGAATCCTTCCGGGACGCCGGAGAAGTGCAATTTCGCCGTCTGCTGGAGAAGCTGCCCGCCGGGGCGTACACCTGCGACCCCGACGGCCTCATTACCTATTTCAACCAGCACGCCGTCCGGCTGTGGGGGCGAGCGCCGAAATTGAACGACCCGATGGACCGCTACTGAGGCTCGTTCAAACTGTTCTCGGTTGGTGGTTCGCCAATCATTCACGACCAGTGCTGGATGGCCCTGGCGCTGCGGAACCAGACGGCGTACAACGGCCAGGAGATCATCGTCGAGCGCCCGGACGGCGGCCGTCTCACCGTCATGGCCTACGCCAACCCGATCCACGACGACTCGGGAGAACTCATCGCGGCGGTGAACGTCCTCGTGGACATCAGCGATCGCAAGCGGGCTGAGATCGAGAACGCCCGGCTCTGCGCGGCTCCAGGAAGATCAGCGGCGCAAGGACGAGTTTTTGGCGACGCTGGCCCACGAGCTGCGCAACCCGCTGGCCCCTATTCTCAACGCGGTGCAAATCCTGCGCACCCAGGGGCCGCTCGACCCGGCGTTGCAGTGGGCGCGCGACGTGATCGACCGGCAGGCGCATCAGATGGCCCGGCTGGTGGACGACCTCCTGGACCTGTCGCGCATCACCGTGGGCAAGCTGGAGCTGCGCAAGGCGCGGCTCGACCTGCGGGACGTGCTGCACGCGGCCATCGAAACCAGCCGGCCGCTCATCGAGGCGTGCGGCCACGACCTCGCCGTCGCCCTGCCGCCGGGG
This sequence comes from uncultured Planctomycetaceae bacterium, assembly GCA_963823075.1. GTDB lineage: Bacteria > Planctomycetota > Planctomycetia > Gemmatales > Gemmataceae > UBA4732. The sequence goes on along the minus strand of CAWGKE010000001.1, from coordinate 2,052,531 downwards.
CCGGTTTGCCTCGACGGCGACCTGACCCGGCTGGCCCAGATGGTCTCGAACCTGCTCAACAACGCCGCCAAGTACACCGAGCGCGGCGGCCGCATCTGGCTGACGGCCGAGCGCCAGGGGAGCGACGCGGTCGTCGCGGTGCGCGACACCGGCGTCGGCCTTCGCCCCGAAATGCTCTCCCGAATCTTCGAGATGTTCGCGCAGGTCGATCAGACGCTGGAACGGTCGCACGGCGGCCTGGGGATCGGTCTGACGCTGGTCAAGCGACTGGCCGAGATGCACGGCGGCGGCATCACGGCCCGCAGCGACGGCCCCGGCAAGGGCAGCGAGTTCATCCTGCGCCTGCCGGTCGTCGTCGAGGCGACGGCGGCGCCGACGCGCCCGGAACGCCGCTGGGAGCGCGCCGCGATCGCCCCCGTCCTCCGCATCCTGGTGGTGGACGACAACCGGGACGCGGCGGCCAGCCTGGGGATGCTGCTGCGCATCATGGGTCAGGACGTGCGCACCGGCCACGACGGCCTGGAGGCGGTGCGTCTGGCGGAAGAGTTTCGGCCGGAGGTGGTGCTGCTCGACATCGGCCTGCCCGGACTGAGCGGCCACGAGGCGGCCCAACGGATTCGCCAGGAGCCGTGGGGGCGCGGCATGGTCCTGATCGCCGCCACCGGCTGGGGCCAGGAGGCGGATCGGCGGCTGTCCCAGGAGGCGGGGTTCGATCACCATCTGGTCAAGCCGGTGGACCCCGCCGCGCTGGTGGACCTGCTGGCGTCGCTCGGCCGGGCGGCGCGGGTCCAGGAAGCCGTATGAAGCGTCGCTTTCTCACCGCCGAATGGCGGCATCTCCTCATGCTGAACTACGAGGTCGATCCGGCCGTCCTTCGGCCGCGGACGCCTCCCGGAACGGAAATCGACGCCTGGAACGGCAAGACGTTCCTCAGCGTGGTGGGGTTCCTCTTCCTGGGCACGCGCGTCCTCGGCGTGCCGGTCCCGTTTCATCGCAATTTCGAGGAAATCAACCTGCGCTTCTACGTCCGCCGCCAGGCCGGCGACGAGGCCCGGCGCGGCGTCGTCTTCGTGAAGGAGATCGTCCCGAAAATCGCCATCGCGGCGACGGCCCGCTGGATCTACAACGAAAACTATGAAGCGCATCCCATGCGTTCACGGATTCAGCTGCCCGACCTGTCGAAGGGGGTCGGCGGTTCGGTGGAGTACGGTTGGACGACTCCGTCCTCCCGGAACGCGCTCCGCGCGGAGTTCGCGGGCGAACCGGCCTTGCCGGCGTCGGGGTCGGAAGAAGAATTCATTACGGAGCATTATTGGGGCTATGTGGTGCAGCGGGACGGCTCCGCGCTGGAGTACGGCGTGGAGCATCCGCCGTGGCGCGTGTGGCGGGCGTCGGCCGCGCGGCTCGATTGCGACGTGGAGGGGTTTTACGGCCGGGAGTACGGCGCCGCGTTGAGTCGGCCGCCCACGTCGGCGTTCGTGGCGGAGGGGTCGCCGATCGCGGTCTTCCGGGGCGAACGGCTGCCGGCGCCCCGGCCGTCCGACTTGTCAAAGTAAGGCGCTCCGGCGACAATGCAATCGGCCCGCAACGAATTGGAGGGACAGCCATGCCCGTGATCCAGGCGGAGCAAATGCGACAGCTGACGCGGCAAGAACCGTTCCAGCCGTTCCGCATCCACACGAAGCGCGGCGAAGTATTCGACATCCTCGATCCCATACACATCCTCGTGGCGGAGTGGGCCGTCGTGGTCCCCGTGGGCGTCACTCCCGAGAATCCGTATGGGGATTATCCAGCTCCCCGTGGAGTACGACCAAATCGCTCGCGTCGAACTCGTCGAGACGAGGGCCGCCTCCGGCATGAAGGCATGAGGCGTTCGGCGGCGTCGAACTCTCTCCTTGGTTGCAGGAGGCTCGTTCCCATGCGGCCTGACCTGATTAGCAAGCTGTTGCGCGAACGACCTTTTCGCCCCTTCCGCGTCCATGTTTCCGACGGCGCCTTGTACGACATCCCCCATCCGGAAGCAGGGCGATTGTCCGGAGCGACGCTCCTCCTGACCGTTCGGGCCTCGGGCTTCGCGGGGCCGCTCGGAGAGCGGATCGCGTATGTCTCTCTGATCCACATTACCCGCCTCGAAGTGTACTATCCGGGCGCTGCGCCCGCCCTTTGACGGTCCTGGCCCGGGGGCGCGGCAAGGGGTCGCAAGCATTCGCGGGAGGCCCGCGGGAAATGGAAGTGACCCTCAGCAAGATCATCGCCCTGGTCCTCGCCGCGGCCTACGTCGTCACGGCGGGGGTCGCGGGGAGTCTGTCGTTTGCCGCAACGGTCGCGGTCGGCGTCCTCCCGCCGCTCGCCTGCATCTGGTTTCCGGAGCCGATCGGGAGCTGGACCGGCGTTTGGCGGCGGTACAGCAGCCTATCCCCCTCGCCGGCCTGGATGGTGGCGATGATGGGCTGGGTCTTGCTGGTGGGCATTCCCCTGATCCCAGTTATTTTGGCTCTTCTTAAGAGAGGTTAGGAGAAGGAAAGCGAGGCGAATCCTGTCCGTTCAGCGGCCTGCCCGTGCTTCCCATCGTCTCGTCCTTCCGATAGACTCCCTTTATCACCATTGGCAGGGGAGGTAGTGCATGTCCGTCAGCATCGAAGCCCTGGGGATCGACCGCCTCAGCGTCCGCGAGCGGCTGGAGCTGATCGACACGATTTGGGACAGCCTGCCCGAGCAGGTGGCCCCCGAGGAAGTCCCGGAGTGGCACCTGGCCGAACTCGCCCGGCGCCGGGCCGCGGCCGCGGCGCAGCCGGGAGTAGGCAAACCGTGGCGCGAGGTGCTGGCGCCATTCGAGGCGGGATCATGAATCTGCCCGTGATCGTCCGGCCCGAGGCGGAGGCGGACGTCCAGGCGGCCCACGACGACCTGGAGCGGTCGCAAGCGGGCCTGGGAAGGCAGTTCATCGCCCGAGTGCGCGAGACGCTTGAACGCATCGAAACGACGCCGGAGTTGTACGGCGTCATTTGGCAGGATGTGCGGGCGGCGCGGCTGAAGCGGTTCCGCCACGTCGTGTATTATCTGACATTTCCGGATCGCGTTGAGGTAATCGCCGTGGTGCATGGATCGCGAGCGGCCTCGTCGTGGCAGTCCCGGACGTAGGCCGTCGGATCCGCCGAACGTACCCGTCGATTTCAGCCGTACCCGATCGCCCTCAGCAGCTCCGCCGTCAGCACGAACGGCCCCTGCGGCACGGCGTCCAGCCGGAACCGCGGCAGCAGCTCCCGCGCCGCGACCGGCCGCACCGTCTCGATCCAGCCGCACGACCACGCCAGCAGCCCAACCCCTCTCCTTCCCTCGCCACCTTTCACCCGCGCGGATTCCGTTGTATAATCCGAAGAGATTGAATCGTCGAGGCGCTCTCGGACTTCGTTGCCCTCGGATTTCCTGCCCGCTCACGGAAAGGAATCCCATGCGTTTCCGCAAGCTGCCGCTCTACTTCGTCGTCAGCTGCTCACGGGCGCTGGAAGGCCTGCCCCTGCAAGCGGTTATGCAAGGTTTGCAATCGTTCAAGGCGGAGTGCTTGCGGGAGCCGATGACCCTTGAAACCCTCTACATAAGCACCATCGTCGCGGGGAGTGATGCGTGGCAAGTTGACCCCCTTGCCGAAATCGCTTCTTTCTCGATTCCGTACCTGTTTGCGGAGGGTGCAGGAGAGTTGGCGCTGGGGGCGGCGTTTACGCTGCTGAATCGAAGTATCGAGCGAGAAGTAGCGCCAAAATCAGCCGGCTACGTTGGCGACTATTGCCCCCTGATCTTGGTTCTTCTTGATCGATATCCAACCGACGACTGGATTGGCGCGGCCCGGTCGGTGCTGAATCGGTCCACCCCTCGGATCGCGAATTGCTTGACCCTCCTCGTCGGCTCCGAAGTAAGGTCGGAGGATTTCCGCCACGTGGCCGGCTTGAACCCGGTGGACAGCCTTTCTCCGGAACGACTTAAGCATTTTTTTCGCTGGATGGAACAATAAGGGCGGCCGCCGGTCTTGCTCCTCCGGCGGCGGGAGCGGAGACGACTTATGAACAACCTGACACGAATCACCCTGGATCCCGCCGTCATGGGCGGGAAGGCCTGCATACGCGGACTGCGCGTGACGGTCGGGACGGTCGTTGGCCTCCTGGCCGCCGGGCGTTCGCGCGAGGAGATCCTCAAAGCCTATCCCTACCTGGAGCCGGAAGACATCGACCAGGCGCTGGGCTACGCGGCCTGGCGCGTTGAAGAGCGTGAGGTTCCGCTGGCCGTCGCATGAGCGTCAAAGTATTGATCGATATGAATTTGTCTCCCGATTGGGTCCCTTTCCTTCATGGCCAGGGTTGGTCCGCGGTCCACTGGTCTACGGTCGGCGATCCGCGGGCCACGGATCGGACGATCATGGACTGGGCCGTGGCGAACCGCCATATCGTGTTCACCCATGATCTGGATTTCGGCACGGCCCTGGCTCTGACCCACGCCGTCGGCCCGAGCGTCCTTCAGGTGCGCGGACAGGATGTGCTGCCCGATCACCTGGGCAGTCTGGTGATCGCGGCCCTTCGCCAGCATGACGCGGATTTGGCGTCCGGGGCGCTCGTCGTGGTGGACGAGAGTAAATGCCGGGTCCGAATTCTCCCTTTCTGAGACGTCATCCCTAGCCGATCGCCCTCAGCAGCTCCGCCGTCAGCACGAACGGCCCCTGCGGCACGGCGTCCAGCCGGAACCGCGGCAGCAGCTCCCGCGCCGCGACCGGCCGCACCGTCTCGATCCAGCCGCACGACCGCGCCAGCAGTCCCAGCAGCCGCTCCGCCGTCACGCCGGCCGAGCGCAACGCTGACAACCGGGTGTCACCGTGCCGCTTCGCCAGCCGCCGGCCGTCCGGTCCCACCACCAGCGGCACGTGGACGAACCGCGGCGGACGCAGACCCAGCGCCTCGTACAGCAGCAATTGCCGCGGCGTCGAGGGGACCAGATCGTCGCCGCGCACCACCTCCGTCACGCCCTGCGCCGCGTCGTCCACCACCACGGCCAGCTGATATCCCGGCGTCCCCTCGGTTGGGGCACGGTCTCCCGACCGTGCCACGGGGGCCTTCCACACCACGAAATCGCCGCCCACCGAGCGCAGGTCGATCGACGTCGGGCCGAGGAAGCCGTCGTTCCATTCCGGCGACCGCTCCGGCACGCGGAAACGCCAGCAATACGGCCGGTCGCCGAGCGCGGCGGCGTCGGCTCGACGGCCGGCGCACGTCCCCGGATAAACCGGACCCTCATGCTCCGCGTGAGGAGCGCTGGCGGCGCGTTCCACGTCGGAGCGCGTGCAGGTGCAGGGGTAGACCAGTTCGAGCCGTTGAAGCGTTTGCAGAGCGGTTTCGTAGAGAGGGAGGCGTTGCGTCTGAACGACGGGATCGCCGTCCCAGTCGAGGCCGAGCCAGCGGAGGTCGTCGAGGGCGGCGTCGGCGGCGCCCGGCTTGACGCGCGGCGAATCCACGTCCTCGATCCGCAGGACAACGCGCCCCCCCACCCTACCCTCCCCCGCGAGGGGGGAGGGAGCAACGTAAGCTCCCTCCCCCCTCGCGGGGGAGGGTAGCAACGATAAACCCTCCCCCCTCGCGGGGGAGGGTAGGGTGGGGGCGCGCCGCGCCGACAGCCAGGCCAGCAGGTACGTCCGCGCATTGCCGACGTGCTGCGCTCCGGTCGGCGACGGGGCCAGTCGGCCGACGACGGCGCTCACGGCTTGCATTCCGTGCGCGGGCCGCCGTACTTGTCCAGGAACGCCAGGAGCGCGACGGCGGCCGGGTCGTCCTGCCTGTCCAGCTTGAACAGGATGAAGTTGTGATCGCAGCCGAGGACGCGCTCGACCTCGACCGGATCGCCGGCCGCCGTCAGCGCCTTGCCGAATTGCAGGGCCATTTCATCGACCTTGGGCAGCTCCAGCTCGGCGTACAGCAGCAGAAACGGCGGCAGCCCCTTGCGGACGTGGCTCAGCGGCGCCGCCTGCGCGGCCGCGGGGCCGTCCTCGCCGAACGCCAGGCGGAACGGGTTGAGGGTGTAGTTCTGCCGTTGCAGGGCCGGCGCCAGCGCCGCCACCAGCGGCGAGTTGTTGGAAGCCTGCACCAGACCCAGCACCACGCTGTCGAGGATGGCGTTGAACTCCTCCTGCGTCGGAATGCGGTAGATGCCGGACACGGCCATCACGCCCTTGAGCGCGGCCCGGTCGTCGGCCTTCAGCTTGAATTCAGGATCTTTCAGATACGCATCGTCGGTGGCCAGCAGGGCGGCGAGGTGTCCGCCGGCCGAGTGGCCGCACAGGAGGATGCGGTCGGGGTCGCCGCCGTAGTCGCGGACGTGGCCGCGGACCCAGGCGAAGGCGCGGGCCACGTCCTTGACCTGTTCGGGGTGCTTGACGAACGGCACGAGGCGGTAGTTGACGCAGACGGCGACGGCCCCGTGGCGGGCGAAGAACCGGCCGACGCCGCGGTAAAGGCCGAGCATGTTCTTGTCGCCGAACATCCACGCCCCGCCGTGGACGAACAGCACCACCGGCCGATCGACCGCATCCTTTGGCGCGAACACGTCCAGCGCTTGCAGGTCGGAATCGTGGGCGTAAGGGACGTCCAGGGTTTCCTGAAGCGGTGCGTCGTCGGCCGAGGCGGGGGCGGCGGAAAAGGCCAAAAGGGCGGAGGATAGCATGAGAGAAGGCGGCATGGAGGCTCCACGGGCGCGTCGGGGCGACACTCCATTATACCGCCGGGGGGGTGGGGCGCAGACCAGCCCGAAGCGCCAGCGAGGGATGCGGTCGATATCATTGCCGGCGCTGCGGGCTGGTTCTTCAGGCCCGTTCCCTGGAGGCTTTCCCTTCCTCCTTATCCGTGTTCATTCGCATACCTCCTTGACGAACGCTTTCACGCTCTCGCCGAAGAGGGCAAGGAACCCCTCGACCGACTCCTCGCTGACTCCCCGTCGGACGGACAGATCGCTCTCCAGGGTCGGGTCGCCGTCGTCGTTCAGGTACGCCCTCGAGAAGCGTTTCGACTTGTTCCAGTCGTTGATCTTGCGCAGCGTCGCCATGGTCCCGCTCATTTTGAAGTAGCACTGAAGCGCCCCGCCGTCCTTGTCCACCAAGACGATGATGCTCAGCCCTTCGCTCTTGTAGCGAACGATCTGCTTGTCCTGATCGAGCACCTCCGCGCTGCGGAAGCCTTCGTTCTTGAGCAATTCGACGACCTTGTCGGGCGTCACGGTCTTGGTGTCCGACTGGCTGAAGGCGGCGCTGCTGCTTGCGATCAGCACCAGGATGGCGATGCAGCGGCTGGGGATTAGGCTCATGCGATTTGCTCCTCACCCAATGGGGCCGTGGCCGCCCTTCGCCACGAACAGGGAATGGGGCCCAAGAGGGAGATTTTTACTGCCCTATTGGGGTAGCGGCGGCGTGGGGTGGGCAGTGACGCCCCGCGCCGCACAGGGATCGAGATACCATTCCTCCGGGACAAATCAGCGGTCCCGTGGTGAAGAGCGGAGCGTTTCGGCTGAACGGTTCCTTCGGGTCTTTGCTCACCAGGAGCGCCGATGCGGCTGAAGGAGCCGGCATGGCAAAGACCGCAGACGACCTGCGTGATACTACGGCCACGCAGAAAGGGCTGTCAAGGAAAAAGGAAGGAAATCAGGAAAGTTTCCCGGCGACGCGGCAAGTCTTTCGCTCCCGAGGCCGGAGGAAAAAGGGGACGGGCACATATAGCCTTGCCCCGCGGCCGGGTTTGGCTATGCTGTCGGGCATGCCCCGCGCCGCGCGAGCCTCTGTCGGCGAGATGTGTTACCACGTCCTCAACCGCGGCAACGCCCGCCGCGAGGTCTTTCACAAGGACGGCGACTACCAGGCGTTCCTCCGGGCGCTCGGCGACGCCTGCGCCGAGGTTCCGATGCCCGTCCTGGCCTACTGCCTGATGCCCAACCACTTTCACCTGGCCGTGCGGCCGCGGCACGACGGCGACCTCAGCCGCTGGATGCACTGGCTGCAGAACGCCCACGTCCGCCGCTACCACCAGCACTACCACAGCAGCGGCCACATCTGGCAGGGCCGCTTCAAGGCCTTCCCGATCCAGGAGGACGCGCACCTGCTGACCGTGCTGCGATACATCGAGCGCAACCCGGTGCGGGCCGGGCTGGCTGCGCGGGCGGAGCGTTGGCCGTGGTCGAGCGCGGGTCACTGGCGGGGGGCCGCGGCCCGTCCCGCGTACCTCGCGCCCGGCCCGGTGGAGCGGCCGGCGGACTGGCTGGGCTGGGTCAACGGCGCGGCGACGGCCGCCGAGGAGGAGGCGATCCGCCGGAGCGTGGCGCGCGGGGCGCCGTACGGGGACGACGGCTGGACGCGGGCGACTGCGGCACAACTCGGCCTGGACGGCGCGCTGCGTCCGCGCGGCCGGCCCCGCAAGCCAACGGCGGAAGCGCCCCCGTAAATGTGCCCGTCCCCTTTTCCCCTCCATCGCCCTGTTTCGATGCCTCGGAGGTATCCCGGTGACAAACGACCCCCTACCCACGGTCGAGCAAAAAGCAGCGGCGCCCGGCGGGATGACCGACGCAACGGCGTCCTTCCAACCCGCGCTGCCGACCGACCCGACGCACACGGGGGATGGCGCCGGTTTGCCAACCATTCCTGGCTACGCCGTCTCCGGCGAAGTCGCCCGGGGCGGGATGGGGCGCGTGCTGGCCGCCATCGAGCTGGCCCTGGGGCGTGAAGTGGCCATCAAGATGCTGCTCCCCGGCGCGAACGCGGAGCGCTTTCTTACCGAGTCGAAGGTCACGGCCCGGCTCCCGCACCCAGGCATCCCGCCGATCTACGCGCTCGGCACACTGGCCGACGAATCGCCTTTCCTGGCGATGAAGTTCGTCCGCGGACAGACCCTGGCCGCCGAACTCAAGGCGCGTCCCGATCCGAAGCACGAGCTGTCCCGGTTCGTGCAGGTGTTCGAGCAGATATGTCAGGCGGTCGGGTTCGCCCACGCCCAGCACGTCGTCCACCGCGACCTGAAGCCGGCCAACGTCATGATGGGGGCCTTCGGCGAGGTGCAGGTGATGGACTGGGGCCTGGCAAAGGAACTTGGACACGAGACACGAGATGCGAGACACGAAGCGCCGGCCAATTCAAACGTCGAATCGCCGGACCTGACGGTCGCCGGGGCGGTGATGGGGACGCCGGCGTACATGGCCCCGGAGCAGGCCCGCGGCGAACCCGTCGATGTGCGGGCGGACGTGTTCGCCCTGGGCGGCATCCTGTGTACCATGCTGACCGGACACGCCGTCCACACCGGCCAGTCGGCGAGGGAAACGATCGAAAAGGCGGCGACCGGGCGACTCGCCGAGGCGCACGCGCGGCTCGATGCTTGCGGGGCCGACCCGGAGCTGGTCGGCATCGCCAAGCAGTGTTCGGACCCGGATCGGGCCCGGCGCCCGGCGGACGGGCAGGCGGTGGCGACGCTCGTCGCGACGTACCGAAAAGGCGTGGAGGCGCGCCTGCACCAGGCGGAAGCCGACCGGGCGGCCGCGGTGATCCGCGAGGCGGAGCAGCACAAGCGTCGCGGGCAACTCTACCGGCTCGGCGGGGCCGTCGTGGCCATCCTGCTCCTGGGGATCATCGGCACCTCGGTCGGCCTGGTCCGTGCGAACCAGGCGGCCGACGCCGAACGCGCCGCCAAGAACGAGGCCGTCGAACAGAAGACGAAGGCCGAGGGCCGGCTGATGATGATCCGATCGACCATCAACCAGTTCACGAACGACCTGCCGGCGATTGGCGAACACCTGCCGTTGTCCGAGGGTCTCAGGCAAGAATTGAGGGCGCTATCGACGAAGCTCGTGACTTCGATCCGCGACCAGCACGACTTGAACGACACGTACGACCTCGGCCTCTACGCTCTCGCCATCCGCGAGGGCCGCGATGCCTATGCCCGCAAGGACTACGCGGAGGCTCGCCGTAGGGCGACCTACGCTCGGGACGGGTTCCAGCAAATCCTCGATTCAAATCCGCAACTCATCGACCGGTCAAAGAACAATCTGGCGATGGCGCTCACCGAGTTGGCTCGTTGCGACCTTGCCGAAAAGCAACTTGATGCGGCCGAAGCGAATTGCCAAACGGCGCTCACTCTGCGGCGCGACATCCTCGCAAACCCGCATGGCGACCTGAAGCCGTCCCAAGCTGAAGAGGCCATCGGTTCGACTTTCATGGTGTACGGTTCCGTCGAGAGCGAGCGTAAACACTACGACCGGGCAGCCGAAATCGCACGTGACGCGAATCAAGCCTTTGAAGCCGGCCTGCAATCGGAATCTGATCGGCAGGATTACGAAAGGCTGCTTTTGAGCTGGGCTGCAGTCCAGCGACAGTTCGCCTATCTTGCCGAAGTGGTCCCGTGGGAGCGCAAGGACGAAAAGGCAGCCATGGAGGGTCGGAAGCAAGCGGTTGAAATTCGCACCGCCATCGTCAAGCGGCTGCAAGACGAGCTGAAGGCAACGCCCGAGTCGGCTCTCTTACGCGAGTCGCTGGCAACGGAGGCCGCTGCCCTGGGCCACTACCTGATCGTCTGGTTCAAGGATTACCCCCGCGCCTTGGAGTATTGCGAGATCGCCGTCCGCAATCGCCGCTGGTTCTGGGACAGCAAGGAGATCTCCGCGTTGAGAGAGGACCTTGGGTCGAACTACTACGAACTCGGTCTGTTCGCCGACCGTGCCAGGCAACCCGAGGAGTCCGCTCGGTACTTCCGCCATTGCCTCGCGTTCTGGGATTTGAGTGTTCGCGAGCTCGAAGCCAATGGTGTGCCCGCCGACAGCCCGGACATGATCGATCGTAAGATCTTACGAATGCTGGCCCAGGGACGCTGCGGGATGCACGCGGAAGTCGCCCCGATGGCCGCCGAGTTGTTCCGACTGGCGCAACAAAGCTCCACGCCGGAAAAGAGGAAGCAGCAATACGCGACCCAGTCGGCCGTCGGCTACGGCTTTTGCGCCGTCGCGTTTCCGCCGGGTTCAAAGGAACGAGAAGGGTTCTTTACGAAGGCGATGGTCTCGCTTCGCTTGGGAATTGCGAGCGGCTACAAGGACTGGCACTGGCTGGAAACCGACGAGGATTTTGATCCGTTGCGCGAATGGCCGGAATACAACCAGGCGGTTAAAGAATGGAAGACGGCTGACACGAATCGCAAGTGAGCACAACAGCCGAGACGGGCACAACCGCGAAACCGATGCCGCCTTCAACACCCTGCAAGCCTGGCCGGAATTCCAGCAAGTCATCAGGCCGGGAGAGCAGGCGCCCGCAGTCGCGAATGATTACGGCCCTCGTCGAAAGGGTATGCGGCCACCAGACGAAAAGGGGACGGGCACATTTAAGAGGCGGAAAAGGGGACATCGGGACATCGTAGATTGTCTTTGGACACATCTATCAAGACCGGCGGCGAACTCCACTTCCACGGCCAGCCGCGACCTGAACCCGGCAAGGCGGCACCCCCTCGCGCTGGTGAGGCCGATCCCCCTGTCGCTCACCGGCGCTCATCTGCGCCCAATTTCCCTCTGTTTTGACCTGTCCAGTCGCGTCCTCCGCGTGGTACACTCGGAGGCGGTTCACGGGAGCCGTTTAACGGGACGCCGCCGCGCAAATACGGCGACCCCATGAGAAACGAAACCGTCCACAGACTAGATTTGGCGTGTTGGCGAAAACCATGAAAAGCCAAGCATAACAACGACTTACGATCCGCCAAATGCTCGCCACTTGGCGAGTCGCCGCTGCCCATCGACGCCAATGGCGGCCGGTCGAGGGCCTGGCGCGGCGGCCAGGAAATGCGACGGACGCGGCGGCCGTGTACGCCTCCCCTCGCGCTCTCTCGATTTTTGATGGCGGACGACGGCGCATGGTGTATCCTGGAGGCTGCCCGTTCCCGCCATCCACCCGCCGCCCGCCGGAGGAATCCCGATGAACCCTGCCCTGATCTCGCGCCGCCGAATGCTCCAGCTCGGCGGGGCCGGCCTGTTGAACCTGAGTCTGCCCGGCATGGTGGCGGCCCGCGTCGAGGGCATGGCGGGGCAGGCGGCCGGCGCCGCCGACAAGTCGTGCATCTTCATCCTGCTCTGCGGCGGCCCCAGCCACATCGACACCTGGGACCTCAAGCCGTCGGCCCCGGAGGAAATCCGCGGCCCCTACAAGCCGATCGCCACGACCGTCCCCGGCATGCGCATCAGCGAGCTGCACACGCGCCTGGCGGACCTGACCCAGCACATCTGCCTGATCCGGTCGATGTCGCACGCCGGGCCGATCAGCAACCATTTCGACGCCATGCACAACCTCCTGAGCGGCGTGGCCGGCGCCCCGTCCGACGCCCCCTACATCGGCTCCGTCCTGGCCAAGCTGCGGCCCAGCCAGCGCAGCGTGGCGTCCTACGTCTGGCTCATCAAGTGCATCGGCGACCCCGTCTTCTGCGCCCCGAACATCGCCACCGGCGGCTACCTCGGCACGCCCTACGCCCCGCTCTTCGTCGGCACGGCCGAGAACAATCCCTCGACGCCGAATTTCAAACCGCCGGACGACCTGTTCATCTCGGCCGACGTGACGCCCGAGCGCTTGCAGGGACGAAGCCGGCTGCTGGAAAGCCTGAATGCGTCCACAAGCGACGGCCGCGCCGCCACGGAACAATGGCAGAACGTGCAACGCCACGCCTTCGAGCTGGCCGCTTCTTCGGCGGCGCGCCGGGCGTTCGAGGTGGACCGCGAGGACCCGAAGGTGCGCGACCGTTACGGCCGGCATCCCCTGGGGCAAAACTTGCTGCTGGCGCGCCGGCTGGTCGAGTCGGGCGTCGGCTTCGTCACCGTCAACGGCTGGACGGGCAAGGCCCCCGACGAGAAACTGGGCGGCCCGCCCGCCTCGAGCTGGGACATGCACGGCAGCAACATGGGCATGGGAAGCGCCTTCGGCACCGGCTCCTACGGCATGGGCTGGTGCTTGCCGCGCCTGGACGAGGCGCTGTCGGCGTTGCTGGCCGATCTGGAGGATCGCGGCTTGCTGGAACGCACGCTGGTGGTGTGCATGGGCGAGTTCGGCCGCACGCCGAACATCATCAACGGTCAGTTCCCCGGCCGTCAGCACTGGCCGCAGTGCTGGTCGGCGATCCTGGCCGGCGGCGGCGTCCGCGGCGGCCAGGTCTACGGCGAATCCGACAAAACCGGCTCCTCCGTGAAGGACCGCCCGGTGCGTCCGCAGGACCTCAGCGCGACGATCTACCACGCGCTGAACGTGCCGCTCGACCCGCGGCTGGGCAAGGACGGCGTATCGCAGCCGCTGACGACGGGGACGCCGCTGGTGGATTTGTTCGGGTGATGGACCGCCTTCATGGAGTTCGCTGGCGCCCTGGGTTCCGCGGAGGACGACCATGCTCGAGAAGGGAAAGCCGCCCGAAGGGCGAAAGCCGGAAGACTACCGCGAGGCGGCGGAGGATTCCCTGGAACTGGCGAAAGTCCTGGCCGGGCAGGGCGAAATCGGCGACCAGGACTTCCTGGAGCGGATGGCCCGCAGCGACGCCGCCGTGGACCACGACGGCGAGACGTGCGGCATGTGCCACAACATCCTCCTCGGCGCCCAGGTGGCCCGTGAGATGATCGAGGCCGGCGAGTACGAGGACGTGGTGAGCAAGTGGGCGACGGAGGCGCGGCGGCGCTGGGAGCAGAGCAAGTTCTTCAAGCTATGGCAGGAGGAGCAAAAAGCCGGGCGCGACCCACACAAGGCGTTTGAGGAGCGGGGGTGGGAGCCCTGACCGCCCGGCCGCGGCAAGCGCTTGATTTCCGAGTCAAGCTCTTCCGGGCCAGAAAGCGGACTTCGTGGATTTCATTCGACCCTAACCCACGATGTCCCGTTTTCTTCCGAAACTGGTTTACCGCCGGCCCGCCAAAAAGCGGCCGGACGCGCCGCATGTTCGGGTGAGGCGGGATTTCCTTGAGGACCCGCCGGTTCCTGCTAAACTGAACACCGGGCCTGGGCGGGAACGGATTTGGGACGGAAGCGATGCCCGCTTTGACGGAGCCCGCGATTCTGGCCGCGTTCAACGCCGCCCTGAGCAACTGGAACGTGACGGACTACGTCACCGAGAAAGACACGGCCATGGAATGGCGCGCGAAGGAGATGCCGAGCGTCTCGCTCAAGGCCGTCGCCAAACGGATGTACGAACATCTCCAGACCGGCGGAACGATCGACCAGACGCCCGAGACGCGCCCGGAGTGGAACGACCGACCGTTCCATTACGACTTTCGCCTCGTCATCGACGGCCGGCGCGTCTACATCGAAACCATCCTGGTGGATGACGACCCCACGGACCCGACCGTCCACATTGTGAGTATGCACGATGCCTGACCTGGAAGCCGCCAAGCCCGCGACGCCTCACGGCCGGCCGTTCCCCTGGTTCTGCCCCCGCTGCCGCCGGAAGGAAGTCCGGCCGGCGACGATCCCCTATCGGTGTGTGAGAACCTGTCAGGGCCGCGATTACGTCGTGGAAATCCCGGCGCTCCTGGTCCCGCAGTGCGGCAATTGCAAAGAAGTGGTCTTCAATTACACCGCCGAGGAGCAGATCGTCAAGGCGCTCGAAGACATGGTGGGTAAGAGGCAAGCCGGCCGGGACGGCGGCGACATGGGTGCGGCGCCCTGTCGCCCGCAAAGCGACCATCCGGCCTCAGTCGTCGCGCCCGAAGCGCCGCCGAGTACGGTAAAGGGGATATCATAAGTGGCTTATACTACGGCGTCCCCATTTCTGGGCCTGATCTATCATGCGCTGGGCGTGCCGCTCGACCCACGGCTGGGCAAGGACGGCGTGTCGCAGCCGCTGACGACGGGGACGCCGCTGGTAGATTTGTTCGGGTGAGGCTGCAATAATCGCACAATGCAGAGATGTCATGGCGAATACGCTCATAGAAATCTGGCGCGATCAGCCCACGTTCGTTGAAGCTAAGTCGTTTCGCCAGGTCATCCAGCTTGCAGGCGACGGCCGGTTGCGAGACGGGAACATCACGTCGCAGGAGCTCCGCGACTGGCTGGCAGCAATTCCGCTTGAACGGCTGAGGGGCTGCGTGGAGGAGTGCCTGGCGGAATCGTTTGAAGACGGCCCATTTGCGCTTCAAGACGCCGCAAACGAAGTAGGCACCCGACTGGGCTTCGTGGTTTCACGGGGCAGGTATCGTGGCGTCAAGGGCGAAATCGGAAACGACGGGTTGTGGCGGGCTGACGATGGTTTTTGCTTACTCGTCGAAGTGAAAACGACCGACGCCTACCGAATCAACCTGAACACCATTGCTGGCTACAGGGAAGAGCTTGTCCGGAGCGGCAAGATCGACCCGCATCGGTCCTCGATCCTAATCGCCGTGGGACGGCAGGAAACAGGTGACCTGGAGGCTCAGATTCGTGGTTCTCAGCACGCATGGGACATTCGGCTCATCAGCCTTGAAGCGCTGCTCCGCCTCGCGGAAGTCAAAGAGGAACTGAGCGACTGGGACACGAGCAACAAGATCAACCAGCTTCTTCGCCCGGTCGAATACACCCGGCTCGATGGCATCGTCGAACTCCTGTTTGCTGCAAAAAAAGACCTGGAAACGCCGCCGGCCGTCGCGCCGCCGACGGAAGTCAAACAACGCTCTGATTCCCAAACGGTTACGGCGACGGAACTTGAGGAGCGAAGGGATACCGCCGTGCTGCGGATTGGCGGCAAACTCAACTGCACATTCGTCCGTCGGGGCCGCGCGCTCCGAGCGTCTAGTGACGGAACCAAGCGGCTTGTCTGCCTTGCCTCGCAGCGTTATGAAGGACCGGCAGGGTCCCGCAATTATTGGTTTGGCTTCACGCTCGCACAACGCGCTTTTCTTTCCGAAACAGGTGAGGGATGGGTAGCCCTGGTATGCGCTGATTCAGGGCGCTCCTACCTCGTCGCATGGGAACACTTCAAGAAGTGGCTTCCAGACTTCCTAAGGACGCCCGAAAGAACAACTTGAGCAAGTTTTTCTGAGTTCGTAGTCTGTGAGGATGCACGATGCAACCATCCTCCAAGGACTGCGGACCAAGTATGGAACTCTTCAGCCGATCATGGACGAGCGTCTCCGTCGCCAGTGGGCTGCCACGGAAGCTCTCGCCCTGGGCTGGGGTGGCGTCTCGGCGGTTGCCAGCGCCACCGGGCTGTCGCGCAATACCATTGCCGCCGGCATTGCGGAGATCGGCGAGCGGTCGCGGCAGACCACGCCCGTTCCTCCCAGCCCGCGGGTGCGGCGACCGGGCGGCGGGCGCAAACCGCTGACCGAGACCGACCCCGGTCTGGCAGAGGCGCTGGAGGCCTTGGTCGAGCCGGTGACGCGGGGGCACCCCGAATCGCCCTTGCGCTGGACGTGCAAGAGCACAGCGAAGCTGGCCGAGGAGTTGCACCGGCAGGGGCACGCGGTCAGCGACCGAACCGTGGCCAAGCTGCTGTACGAGGCGGGCTACAGCCTCCAGTCCAACCGCAAGACCCGTGAGGGGTCGGCGCACCCGGATCGCAACGCCCAGTTCGAGTACATCAACGACCGGGTGCGGCTGTTCCAGTGCCAGGGGCAGCCGGTGGTGTCGGTGGACACCAAGAAGAAGGAATTGGTCGGGGATTTCAAGAACGGCGGCCGGGAGTGGCGGCCCAAAGGCCAGCCGCAAGAGGTCCGGGTCCACGACTTCCAAGATCCGGCTCTGGGCAAGGCGATTCCCTACGGGGTCTACGACCTGACCCACAACCAGGGTTGGGTGAGCGTGGGCATCGACCACGACACGGCGCGGTTCGCGGCCGAGACGCTGCGGCGCTGGTGGGCAGGGATGGGCGCCAAGAGGTTCCCACGCGCCCGGAAGTTGCTGATCACGGCGGACGGCGGGGGGAGCAACGGCAGTCGGTCGCGGCTGTGGAAGATGGCGTTGCAAGGGCTGGCCGACGCCGTCGGGCTGCCGCTGAGCGTGAGCCACCTGCCGCCGGGGACGAGCAAGTGGAACAAGATCGAACACCGGCTGTTCTGCCACATCACGCAGAACTGGCGGGGACGACCGCTGGTGAGCCATGAGGTGATCGTAAGCCTGATTGCCCATACCACCACCGAAGCGGGACTCGAAGTTCAGGCGGCGCTGGACACCAACTGCTATGAGACAGGAGCCAAGGTGAGTGACGAAGAGATGGCATCCCTTCAGATCACCAAGGCCGACTTCCACGGCGATTGGAACTACACCATTGCGCCCAACTGACACTTGCTCAAGTTATTGTTTCGGGCGTCCTAACGACGCCGCCCGCCCCGTCGAACGAAGAGGAGATACGTCACTGGCATGTGTACTTCAACGACTACGGAGACCGCGTAGAGCTGATGAAGTCCGGCGGCGGACCACTCCTTGATCTTGCACGGTTTGCTGTTCCGGCCGCCTGAGTGTGCGCCAAACGGCGCACGCCGCTCCGGAGCGAAACCCTAGGCCGCCCCTCACGCCAGAATCTCCTTCACCACGCGCCCCGACACGTCGGTCAGGCGGAAGTCGCGGCCGGCGTGGCGGAACGTCAGCTTCTCGTGATCCAGACCCATGAGATGCAAAATGGTGGCGTGGAAGTCGTGGACGTGGACCGGGTTCTCGGCGACGTGGATGCCGTAGTCGTCGGTGGACCCGAAGGCGAGGCCGCCCTTGACGCCGCCGCCGGCCAGCCAGCACGAGAAGGCCCAGTGGTGGTGCTCGCGGCCCTTGGCGTCGGGCTGCTCGTTGTACGGCGTCCGGCCGAACTCCGTACACCACACCACCAGCGTGTCGTCGAGCATTCCCCGCCTTTTGAGGTCGGTGATAAGGCCGGCGATGGGCTGATCGACGTTCTTGGCCAGCGGGGCGTGGGCCAGCATGTCGGCGTGGGCGTCCCAATTGTTCGACGAGCCGACGTCGATCAGCTCGATGAAGCGCACGCCGCGCTCCGCCAGCCGCCGGGCGACGAGGCACTGCCAGCCGAAACCCGTGTTCGCGCCCCGTTGCAGGCCGTAGAGCGCCAGCGTCGCGTCCGACTCCTGCGACAGGTCGAATGCCTCCGGCGCCTCCTTCTGCATGCCGTAGGCCGTCTCGAACGACCGCACCCGCGCGGCCAACTCGGCGTCGCCCGGCCGGCGGTCGAGGTGGTCCTGGTTGGCCTGGCGGAGCAGCTCGCGCTCCGCGTCCTGGAGGGCGGGCGACGCGGTGCGCGGGGCGAGGTCGGCGATCGGCGTGGGGCCGGGGACGACGCGCGTGCCCTGGTGGCAGCCGGGCAGGAAGTCCGCCCCCCACGTCTGGTCCCCGGCGTAGGGCACGGCCGGCGCCAGCACCAAAAACGACGGCAGGTTGCGGTTGACCGTGCCGAGGCCGTAGCTGACCCAGGCGCCGATGCTCGGCCGGGCGAACGTGATCGACCCGGTGTGCATCATCAGCGTCGCCTCGTAGTGGTTCGTATGATCCGACTTGAGGGAGCGGAGGACGCACAGATCATCGACGCACTCGGCCACCTTCGGGAACAGCTCGCTGACCTCGACGCCGCTCTTGCCGTGCGGCTTGAAGTCCCATTGCGGCTTTTTGAGATAGCGGTTGTACTTGCCGGGCTTGCCCTGCCACTCGTCGATGGTCACGGTCTTGCCGTGGTCGGCGAACAGTTTGGGCTTGGGGTCGAAGGAATCGACGTGCGAGACGCCGCCGGTGTGGAAGAGGAAGATGACGCGCTTGGCCCGCGCGGGGAAGTGCGGCGCCCTGGGCGCGAGTGGGTCGGCGGAGGCGTCGCGCACCTCATCGGCGGCGCACAGCTCATGGAGGAGGCCGGCGGTCAGCAGCGACCCGGCGCCGCCGAAGGCGAAGCGCAGGGCGTCCCGTCGCGTACAGCCGCATCGCGGATCGTTCATGCGTCGGACTCCCAAACGGAACGAACCACAGAGGCACAGAGAACACAGAGAGAAGACACACGGAGAGAAAGCCATGTTTCCAAGGCCGTGTTCTCACGGAACCAACTCTTTCGTCTTCTCTGCGTTTCTTCCCTCTGTGTCCTCTGTGCCTCTGTGGTTCGATATTTCTTCAATCGACGTAAATGAATTCATTCGCCGCGAACAGCACCCGGCAGTAGCTCGCCCACGCCCCGCCGGTTCGGCGCAGGTACAGCTCGCCGGCCCGCGTCTCCTCCAGCGTCGCCGGCCGGCCGTAGGCGAGGCGGTGGGCCAGGTCGATCCGGCCGGCGTCGTCGGCCGCGCCGCGCAGCAGCCGGGCCGCGAACTTGTCCGCCTGGTCGTGGACGAACGGGTCGTTGAGGAAGTAGAGCGCCTGCGTCGGCACGGTCGTCGTGTTGCGCTGGGCCGTGCTGGCGTTGGGGTCGGCGCCGTCGAACAGGGCCAGGAACGGGTGCCGCCGCAGCCGCTGCGTCATCAGGTAGACGCTGCGATGGTTCGTCTCGTAGACGGCCTGGAAGGGGTTATGCTGCGTGAAATTCCAGGTGTTTTGCGGCGGGAACGGGTGAGGCCCCGCCGGGCTGCGGTCGAGCGCCCCGCTGACGGCCAGCAGCGCATCGCGGATCGCCTCCGCGTCCAGCCGCCGCCGGTCGTAGCGCCACAGGCCCTCGTTATTGGGGTCGATGGCCCGGTCGGCGTCATTGTCCATCGAAGCCATCTGATAAGTGCGCGACAGCAGAATCATCCGGTGCATGGCCTTGACCGACCAGCCGGAGCGGACGAACTGGTCGGCGAGGTAGTCGAGCAGCTCCGGGTTGGTCGGCGGCCGGCCCTGCTTGCCGAAGTTGTTCGGCGACCGCACCAGCCCCTCTCCGAAATGATGCTGCCAGATGCGGTTGACCATGACGCGGGCCGTCAGCGGATTCTTCGGGTCGGTCAGCCACCCGGCGAGCTGCAACCGGCCGCTCCCCTTGCAGTCGGCGGGCAACGGCTGACCGCCGAGGATTTGCAGGAAGCGCCGCGGCGCCACGGGGCCGGGGTTCTTCGGGTCGCCGCGCTTCTGGATCGGAACGTCGTGCGGCGTCCCCTCGGCCAGCGCATAGACGGGCTGGCCGTCCGGCAGCTTCGGGAAGTCGCTCGGCGCCTTGTGTTCCTCGGAGCCGGGGAACGGGTATTTCGTGCTGTCAAAGATGCCGTAAAGCGCATAATAATCCGACTGCGATATCGGATCGAATTTGTGGTCATGGCAGCGGGCGCAGGCGACGGTCAGGCCGAGGACGGCCTTGCCCATCGTGTCGATGGTGTCGTCGATGGTGAGGTGCTGGTAGTTCTGCGGGTCGAAGCCGAAGCGGCGGGCGCAGGCGATGAACCCCGTGGCAACCAGGCGCTGACTGGGCGAGCCGGGAGCGTCAGCGACCGGAGTCAGCAAATCGCCCGCGATCTGCTCGCGGACGAACTGGTCATACGGCTTGTCGGCGTTGAAGGCGTCGATGACGTAATCGCGGTAGCGGTAGGCCTGCGGTACGGGGAAGTCGGCCGTCTCGCCGGCCGTGTCGGCGTAGTGGGCCACGTCCAGCCAGAAGCGGCCCCAGCGCTCGCCGTAGGCCGGCGCCGCCAGCAGCCGGTCCACGACCCGGCCGAAGGCGCCCGGCGAATCGTCGGCCAGGAAGGCGTCGATCTCTTCCGGCGCCGGCGGCAGCCCCGTCAGGTCGAACGTGACGCGCCGGATCAGGACGCGCCGGTCGGCGGACCCAACCGGCGCAAGTCCCATCGCCTCGCGCTTGGCCTGGACGAAGCGGTCGATCGGCGAGCCGTTCCACGCGGCGTCCTTGACGGCCGGCGGTTCCGTCGCCTTGACCGGCTGGAACGACCAGAAGCGCCGCTGCTCGTCGGTGATGCAGAACTCGCCGGCCGGCGCGGCGAGGACGGCCGCCTTCGGCCACGGCGCGCCCATCTCGACCCAGCGGGACAGCACGCCGATGTCCGCGTCGCCGAGCTTGCCGTCCGGCGGCATCTTCGGCTTGTCGTCGTAGCGGAGCACGTGGATGAGCAGGCTGTCGTCCGGCTTGCCCGGCGCGACGGCGGGTCCGCGGTCGCCTCCCTTGAGCAGACGGTCGCGCGACGTGAGCTTGAGATCGCCCTTGGCCTTGGCGTCGTCGTGGCACTTGAGACAGCGTTCGACGAGCAGCGGCCGGACTTCCTTCTCGAAGAACTCGTCGCCGTTCGGCGCGGGTTCGGCGGCCGACGCGACGGAGGCGGCCAGCAGCAGGACAGTCAGGACGGCGGGGGGCGCCATTGCGGACGGACCTCGCAAGTGCGGCGGGAGGGCGGGCGGCAAGCATATCGTAACGCCGGGAGCGCGGGCAGGCAACGAAAAGGGCGAAATGGGGCGGGGGAAACGGGATCGCCGCCGGCCCGTCGGGAAGACGGCCGGACGCGCTCGGCTTTCTTCGACGGCCGAACACCGGCCGATGGAGTTTCGCCGCACCGCCCGTAATGCGCGTGTCATCAGGTCGCATCCGCCGCCGCAGGCCGCAGCGGAGACAGGTAGGCGCGGAGAAAAGCAACCGCCCCTTCCTTATCCACGAACTCCCCTCGGATGGAGTCGTTGTTGTCGTACCGTATCTGAATCTCGTACCTGGCCACCGGCTTCGGCGCGTGGTCCGTTTCCGAATACGCTTCGATGAAGCCTATGGCGGCGTCCACCGTTTCCCAGGTAAACGGCGTACCGTGAAGCGGCGGCACCACCACCACCCGGTTGATCTGCCGCTTGATGGCTTCTTCCAGCGAGCGCATAAATTCGGCCGCCTGGCCGGCCTGCCGCCGAAGGAGATGCCGTGCGATCCGTCTTCGTGCGCGCCGGTCGAGTGCGTCCCAGGCCTGAACCTTCGTCGCACAGGCGGCGTCCGGCGTGTCTTCGTCGAAGCGGGCGTCGATGCCGACGCTCTCGAACGCCGCCACGATGGACGGGTAGGAGAAGTAGAGGACGCGGAAGCCGAGGGACCGAAGTTGAGTCAGCGCCCCCTCCGTGAAGTCACCGGCCAGGATGACCCCGATGAAGGGGGCATGATGCTGATGCGTCGTAACAAGAGGGAGAATCGCCCCCTGTATTTCCTGCGCCTTGTTGCGGGAATGCTTGGTGTACCTTCGCCAGGCCGTTTCGATGAACGCCACGGGAGAACCGATCCGGGCGTCGCTCCCGTTCCGCTCCAGCACGAAGTCCAGGTCATGGGTATTCCCGTACAGGTCCACCCAGCTGATCTTGTTCCCCTTCCGCGCCGCTCTCGGCCCTTTCCGGTCCAGATAAAGGCCGTGTTCGGCCGCAACGTCCCGCATCAGCGGTTCGATCGCGACTTCCAGGAACTCCTGGCCGATGATTTGGCCCCAGCAGTGCGAAGGCGAGGTCGCCATGCCCTTACCCCTGCACCCAAAGCCGGCCTTCGTGGAGCGGAACCCGGTGCTTCCGATTCTTCCACTTCAGGTTTCTGTCTCGCGTCTTTTCAAACGCGAAGGACGTAAACCCGGCGGCGACGGCCAGCTCGCCCAGCCACCGATCCACGGGCACATAGATCCCATACGGGGCCGAGTCCCCGATCACGAAGCAGACGAGCGCCGCGCCCGCCGTCGCCCGCCGGAGCGCCAGCCAAACTTCCGCCATGTCCTTGAAGTAGGCCGCGATCATCGTGTGATACGGCTTCTTTCCGCCGTGCCCTTCCCGTTCCCGCGCCAGCCTCCGGCAGGTTTCCCGCAGCTCCCCCGCGATGGGCGCAAGGACCGGAGCCTGGAGAATGCCGTCCGTCTGCTTCGTCAGCGGAGCCACATGCTGCGTACACGAGCGAACCAGATGCCTTCGCACCGTTTCTTGCAGGCCGCCCCAGCCTTCCACTTCTCCGAAGAAGGTCATTTCAAGCCGTGTCGCATCGGCATAGTCGTAGTTGTTTGCATACGGCGGCGAGGTAATGACAAGATCGGCCCAACCGGCCGGAAGCGATTTGCACTCTCTCGCATCTTCAACCAGCAATTGCGGCTTTGGGCCTGGCTCCTGTCTCTGTCGCTGAGCCATGTCGGAAGAGAACAGATACACCGCGGCCTCGAAAGCCTTGAAAGGGTCAATCGCGTGGGCCTTCGATTTCCTCGGAAGGACGTACTGCCATTGCGCCGTTCCGACGGGGGAGCATTCACGCAGGATGGCGCACAGGACCAGCCATGAGAGTTCAGAACCAGGCGACCCGTCGGCCCTTCTTTGACAGACGCGGCGAAGCGCCTCCAGCCGACGCAGCGTTTGAGGCGGGAAGCACTTTGCCGTCAAGGCCGGGTACTCTTCCCGCTCCACCGGCTCCTTTTTCGCTTCCTCCAGGATCGACAGGGCGTAAGTCATGAAGGCCTTGGGAGATTCTCGCCAATGCAGTTTCGCCTGAGCGATCCGGGCGACGAAGGGGTGAGCTTCAATCCCGGTGCTTTCAACCTGGCATAGCTCGCTTTCAAGGGCGACGGTCCCCGAGCCAACGAATGGATCAAAGACTCGTCGCCTCCCTTTTTGCTTCTCCCGCTGGATGACCTCCCGCACCCACGCGGCGGAAAACCCCGCGGAGTACCGGAACCACCGATGCACGGGCAGAGACAGGTTGTCGAGGAAGGTGGACGTGGTATCCTTCGTCTCGGCGCGGTCGGCGTCTGCCGAGACATCGAGCGCATCGAACAAGGTCGCGTGGTTCTTGAGATTCGCTTTTCTCGGCATAGTCCGCCCGCTTGCCGCAGGTTCCGGGGCGTCCAGTCCCGTTTCCTCGTTGTTTTGAGGGGGTTGAGGATACCCGGTTGACGGGGTGAATGCCAGGTCCGAAGTTTTCGATAGGCCCGGAAAGGCCGCCGCTCCAAAATCGGGAGGCACACCCCCGGCCCCTCACTCCGTCTTGCGTCCGCCTCCCCCGTTGCTATACTCCCGCCGCGAGTGAAGGTTCGCCCGGCGGCGTGGCGCCCGTGATCCCTCGTCCCTTACGTGAAGTCGGAACCCCATGACAGCGACCCTGTGCCTGATCGGCTGTCTTCTCGCCCCCGCCCAGTCCCCCGACCGACCGGCGCCGGCGGGGCACGAGTGGGCCGTCGCCCCCCATCTCGGCAAGGCCCAGGAACTCGTCTACCGCGGCTCGTTCACCGAAGAGGCCAACGGCGCCAGCGTTCAGTTCAACCGCGCCTTCCGCATCGAGACGCGCGTCTTTGTCCTCGAAACGCCGGCGCAGGGCGCCGACGTGGCCTTTCTGACCGTCCTCAAGAGCCGCGACCCGCAGCCCGGCGCTCCGGCCGGCGGAGGCGAACCGACCGCCGAGTCGGTGCGGCTGGAGCTGGCCCACGTCGATGCACAGGGCGGCGTCACGGCCGACCCCGGCGTCGCGCTGGCCGTGCCGCTGGAGGGGCCGCCCACCCTGGAATGCGGCGCCTTCGCCGTCGTGCCGGACGGCCGAGTCGCCGCCGATGCGACCTGGGAAACCGCGGAAGAGGGGCGGCCGGTGCGGAGTTGGCGGGTGCTGGGCGCCGAGCAAATCGACGGCGAGCGCTGTGTGAAACTGGAGGGGGTGCAGAAGTCGGACGACTGGGACAAGCCGCGCGGCGACCGCGCCGCCTGGCGCCGAACCGACACGGTCTGGCTGGCCCCCGGCCTCGGCGTCGCCTCGCGCGTGGAGCGCGTCGTCGAGCGCCGCGAGCCGGCCCACCGCGACCCGACCTACAAGGGCGTGCTGCGCGATGAATTGGATGAGTCGATGCAGTACACCGGCCGACTCTACGAGGAACGGCGCCGCGAGATCACGCAGGCCCGCGCCTTCGCCGACGCCGCCGCCCCGCTGCTGACGACGCCGGCCAAGTACGGGCCGCAGCTCACCGCACTGATGAACCGGATCGCGTATCACCTCGATCACCAGCCGCAAACGCCCTACCGCGAGGCCGTCCTCCAGGTCAAGCGCCGCGTCGAGGCGGCGCAGCGCGGCGAGACGCCGCCGGCCCCCGCGACGGTCGATCCGCCGGACGCGCCGCCCGCCGTCGCCGCCGTCGGCGGCGAGGCCCCCGACTTCCTCGCCCCCGACCTTGTCGCCAACAGCACGTTCCACCTCCGCCCGGCCCTCGGCAAGCCCACGCTGCTCGTCTTCTACAACCCGGCCTCGCCGGCCGCCGCCGTCGTCCTCGCCTACGCCCAGCAGATGAGCGATTCCCACAAGGACCTGTCCGTGCTGACGCTGTCGATGTCCGGCGACGGGGACGCGGCGCGGAAGCAGCACGCCGACCTCAAGCTGACCGTGCCGCTGCTGGACGGCAGCGGCCTGCGGACCAGCTACGACGTCAACGGCACGCCCAAGCTGATGCTGCTCGACGGCAAGGGCGTCGTCCGCGGCGACTTCACCGGCTGGGGCCGCGAAACGCCGGATGAGGTGCTGGAGGAGTTGGGACGCTGCTCCAAAAAGTAACGGGCGACGAGCGGTCGTATAGGACCCATACGACTCATAGGACTTATGGGTCCCATCACGCCGCCCGCCCCTCCTTCCCCAGACGGCACGCCCGGCCCCCTCGCCGGTGAAAATCTCACCGAATCACCCGGCCGGCCGCTTGCCCGGCGAACGGACCCAACGTTAGGATGTTATGACGCTGGATTGCGGCGAGCCGGGTCGTGCAGGCGCCCGGAGGACCCATGACGGAATATCAGATCCAGCCGAACACCCGCCGCTGCTTCGTCAGCGGCCGGGAGCTGAAACCCGGCGAGCGGTACTACAGCGTCCTGCTCGACGAGGCCGGCAAGTTCGTCCGCAAGGATTATGCCGCCGAAGCCTGGCAGGGTCCGCCGGCCGACGCCTTCAGCTTCTGGGCGGGGCGCGTCCCCGCGGCCGGCGCCCGGAAGCGGCCGCCCATCGACGACGACATGCTGCTGGACTGCTTCCAGCGGCTGGAAGAGCGGACGGACGCCGCGGGCGAGAATTTTCGCTACGTCCTCGCCCTCTTGCTGATGCGCCGCAAGCGCTTCAAGTTCGAGGAGGCGCGGAACGACGGCGGCCGGGAAGTTCTGGTTCTGCGCTGCGGTCGCACCGGCGCCCGCCATGAGGTCGCCGACCCGCGCCTCGCCGACGACGAAATGGCGGCCGTTCAGGACGACGTGTTCCAGGCCCTCGGCTGGGAACCTTAACCGAGAGGCATGAAGGATGAAGGATGAAGGATGAAGCCAGACCATTCATCCTTCATCCTTCATCCTTCATCCTTCCGAGGAGGTCGGTTTCATGCGACGATTCAAAATCCTCACGGGCCTGGGAATGCTCGCGCTCGCCGCCGGGTGTCTCCCCGCTTGGAAGCGCGCAGCCGGCGCCCGAGCCGCCCGCGGCCGTCACGACCCAAACGCCGTCGGCCGACAATCTCGTCGCTTACATGAACGAGAACGCCCGCCTTGTGCAATCGATCAAGTCCACGAAAGTGGAGATCGACGCCAAGCAGGCCGGCGAGTCGATCGGCCTGGAGGGGATGCTGTTCTGCCAGAAGCCGCGCAACTTCCGGCTGCGGGCCGACGCGCTCGGCAAGCCGGCGGTGGACATCGGCTCCAACGACAACGAGTTCTGGTTCTGGATCAGCGCGGCCAAGGACGAGGACGGCGTGGCCCGCGTTCATTACTGCTCCTACACGGACATGGCGGCCGGCAAGGCGCGAATGCCGTTCCCGTTCCAGCCGGACATGATCGTGTCGGCCCTCGGCCTGGGCGAGTACGACCCCAAGGGAAATTACACGGTCAAGGACGATCCGAAAACGATCAGCCTGATCGAGCAGACGACTTCCGCCCAGGGGCAGCCGGTGCAGAAGGTGACGGTCTTCAGCCGGACGCGCGTGGGGCCGGGCAAGCCGCAGGTGCTGGCCTACCTGCTCCTGGACGACAAGGGCGCCGAGATCTGCCGGGCGTCGGTCCAGGACGTGCAGACGATCGCCGTCGATCGCGACGCGCGGGCGGTGCTGCCGCAGCGGGTGCAGCTGGTCTGGAACGCGCAGAAAATCGAGCTGAAAATGCGGCTGTTCGACACGCAGGCCAACAGCATCGACCCGCAGAAGGCGGCGAAGCTCTTCAGCCGCGCCGACCTGGCCAGCATCCCGGCGTCGAACCTGGCCCAGGGGTCGGACGCGCCCAAGGGCTATTCGCAGGAGATGTCGATTCAGCGCACGCTGCTGACGGCGCCAGTGAAGTGAGACGACATGCGGCGAGCGGCGCGGCGTCAGCCCGCCGGTGTTGCTTCACCGGCGGGCTGACGCCGCGCCGCTCGCCATCAATCATCTCAGATTCCAGCACACCAGCTTCCGCCCGTCGCGGCCGTACAGCTTGCCGTCGGCCAGCGCCAGCGGCGCCCGCACCGGCCGGCTCTCCAGCACCGTCGCCCGCGCCAGCTCCTCATACTTGTCGGGGTTCGCCTTCGCCAGCACCAGATCGCCGTCCTCCGTCAGGATGACGAGCTTGCCGTCGGCCAGGATCATCGAGCCGCAGCCGAAACCCTCCTGCGTCCACTTCACGTCGCCGCTCTTCATCTCGATGCAGCGCAGCCGGGCGCCCTGCTCCTGCCGGCCGTCGAAGCCGTAGAGATAGCCGTCGAGATAGATCGGCGTCCCGTAGTGGCTCGACAGCACCTTGTCGTTCTTCCACACCTCTTCCAATCCGTCCTTCTTCGCCCGCAGCAGCACCGCACCCGTGCCGTAGCTGGCCGTCAGGAAAATCTGATCGCCCACCACCACCGGACTCGCGGCGTTGACGGAAGCGTCCATCCGCGACCGCCAATGTTTGCTGTAGCGGATCGTGCCGTCGGCGGGATCGAGCGATATCAGTCCCTCGCGCGTCAGGAACACGGCCTGACGCTTGCCGTCGAGGTCGGCGGCGACCGGCGACGAATAGCTGGCGTCATGGTCGTCGGCCTTCCAGACCTCCTTGCCGTCGTCCTTGTTGAAGGCGACGATGCCGGCGCCGTGGGCGCCGCCGACGTTGACCAGCAGCCGGCCGCCCTCCAAAAGCGGCGACGTGGCGACGCCGAAGAAGCCGGGCTGCACGTCGTAGTCCTTGTGCAGCTCCTTCCGCCACACTTTGTCGCCGTCCTCCAGTTTGAGGCACTGCAACACGCCGTCGGCGCCGAGCGTGCAGACCCGGCCGTCGGCGACCAGCGGCGTCGCGCGCGGCCCGTCGCCCTTGCCGTAGGCGTCGCGGTAACTTGTCGGATAGCCCTTCTTCCATTTCGTGGCGCCGTCGGCCGTGTTCATGCACTCGACCACTTCCTCGTCGCCGACGCGATGGAAGAGGACGACGCGATCGCCGACCACGACGGGACCGCTGAAGCCCTCGCCGACGTCTTTCTGCCAGACGACCGGCGGCCCCT
The DNA here is from genome assembly GCA_963823075.1 of uncultured Planctomycetaceae bacterium. Taxonomy (GTDB): domain Bacteria; phylum Planctomycetota; class Planctomycetia; order Gemmatales; family Gemmataceae; genus UBA4732. The sequence goes on along the minus strand of CAWGKE010000001.1, from coordinate 2,024,212 downwards.
CCTTCGGCCACGTCGCCTTGAGGCCCGTCTCGGTCGAGACGCCGTTGCGCGTCGGCCCGAGGAACTGCGGCCAGTCCGCCGCCATGCAGGCGGCCGCCCCCAGCGCACACGCCAAGGCCAGCGATAGTCGTGATCCGGTCATCGTTGTTTCTCCCATAAGAGGTTGGGTGCCATGCTTTCGCGGGTCCGGTCGGAGACTGGCTGCTGGGAGAACCACCGCGAAAGCATGAGAACCCCCGACGACTCCATGCTTTCGCGGCGGTCTTGCAGAGGAGAAGGTGCGGAAGAAGGGCCGCGAAAGCATGGCACCCGCAGTCTTTTCACCAACCACCCACTGCCGTCTCACGGACTGTACCGCGCCGCCGTCTCCCCGGCCAGTCGGCGGCGCCGGAACTTGCGTCACCCGATCCGTCCTTTATAATCTTCCCATACGTCGGGAAGGCCGACGGCGGCGCGGCCGTTCGGCGCCAAGACGTGGAAAGGCGCACCTCCGTGATCCAATATCGTTCGTTCATCAACCTCGACCCGCCCGGCCTGGTCGATGTGTGGAATGCGAGCTTCACGACGCGCGGCGCCGCCGCCCTCCGCTCGGCGACCCTTCTGGAATATTTCGTATTCGCCAAGCCGTATTTCGACCCCGAGGGGCTGATCGTGGCGGCGGACGGCCCCAAACTGGTCGGCTTCGTCCTGTCCGGCTTCGGCCCGTCCGCCGACGGCGCCCGGCTGGACACGGCCTCCGGCGTCGTCAGCCTGCTGGCGGTGGTCCCGTCGCACCGCCGGCGGGGCGTCGGCGCCGAGCTGGCGTCGCGGGCCGAGGACTACCTCCGTTGCCGCGGCGCCCGCACCCTCTTCGCCGGGCCGATGGAGCCGCTCAATCCGTTCACGTTCGGCCTGTACGGCGGCAGCGGATCGCCCGGCTTCCTCGACAGCGACGCGGCGGCCCGGCCGTTCTTCGAGAAGCGCGGCTACCAGCCGCACGAGACGACGCTGGTGTTCCGCCGACCGCTCGACCGGCCGCCGGTCGTCGCCGACGCCCGCTTCGCCGGCTGCCGCCAGCGCTACGACATCCAGGTCGGCCCGCGCTCCGGCACGACGTGGTGGCAGGAATGCGTGTTCGGCCCTCTGGAATTGCATGATTACCGGCTCATCGAGAAGACGACGGGCAAGTGGGTGTCCCGCGTGTCGCTGTGGGAGATGGAGACCTACGCCTCGACGTGGAACGAACACGCCGTCGGCGTCGTCGAGCTGGAGACGGTCCCGGACATGCGCCGCAAGGGATTGGCCCGATTTCTGATAGCGCAGATCCTGCGCCATTTGCACGAGCAATTCTTCACGGTGGCGGAGATCCAGGCGGCGGGGACGAACACGGCGGCGGGCAACCTGATCCGCGGCCTCGGCTTCACGCAGGTGGACCGCGGCTGCCGCTTCCGACGCGAGGCGTAAGGAAAAAGCATTTCACCGCAGAGAACGCAGAGATCGCGGAGAGAAGAAAGAGAAAGGTTCCGAGGCGTGCTGTTCCTTTGGTACTTGCTTTTGTCCTCTCTGCGCTCTCCGCGCTCTCTGCGGTGAAATGCTGTTTATCGCTTGTCCCACGTGATCGTCGCCACCGGCGCCGGCTCGTCCAGCAGCAGTCGCACGAACGGGATCGCCTCGTGCGGGTCCGGAAAGCGCTCGATGCGGATGCGGCTGGGCGATACGCGCAGCCCCGCCTGGAAGTGCAGGCTCAGCACGACGTGATGTTCGTCGTCCGGCTTCACGTCCGTCAGCACGATGCGGCTGCAATCGGCCGAGAGCCAGTGGGCGGCGCCGCGCAGCGCGAACGTCGGCTCGCGGTGCAGCGACACCAGCCGGCCGGGGCCGCCGTCCCGCAATTCCACCGGCGCCGGCGAATCCGTCGCGCCCTCCCCGCGGCGGAAACGCTCGAACCGCTGCGCCGTCTTGTCCGACCAGCACACCACCCAGCCGATGTTGTAGCGCGCGCAGTAGTCGTCGAGGTCGGCGTCGGTCCAGTCGTCGATCGGCCGGCCGGCCAACGTCTGATCGACCAGGCCGCCGGCCGTGTGGTCGATGTCGGCGTCGGGGTCGAGTCCGCCGACGAAGGCGCGGTCGGTCAGCACCGGCAACAGGGCCGTCCAGCCGTGGGTGGGGGGCGAGCGGCGGTCTTCCCAGAGAATGCGGGCCTGGGAACTCGTTTTTTCCTTCAGCACGGCCACGACGTTCCCGCGGTCGGCGCCGAGGCCGATTTGCAAGGGTTCGCTGTCGCGCCAGCGGCCGATCCAGGCGTCGCGGTGCGACGGCAGGGCCAGCGTGACGACGGCCAGCGCTCCGGCGCCGGCCAGCGCGGCGGTCCCCCATCCAGCCCAGCGGCGGATCGGCCGCAGCACCGTCGCCAGCGCGTGGGCCGCGGGCGCTGCGGCGAACAGCAGCGCCGGGGCGAAGAGACGATCGCCGCCGGCCCGCGCCAGCGGCCCCCACACCACGGCCGTCCCCGCCAGCAGCAGCCAGCCGATCATCCCCAGGCCGAACAGCCGGGCCGCCGGACGAAATCCGCGGCGGTGCATCAGGGCGACGCCCACCAGCGCGGCGACGGCCAGGAAACAGGCCAGCGTCCGGTCGGCCGGCTCGCCCCAGGCCGGCGCCTCCCACAAGGCCCGCGGCGTGTGGGCCGTCAGGGCCGGCGCTTCCAGGTTGAGCGGCGTGTGAATCCACCAGGAACCGAACCAGTCCAGCAGCCAGAACAGGTTAGCCAGCACGGCCGCCGCCAGGGCGCCGGCCAGGCTGACGTGCCACAGCAGCCGATGGTGCGGGCCGGACGCGAAGTAGTACAGCAAAAACAGCGGCGCCGACAGCACCATCAGCATCGGGTCGGCGAACCAGCCGACGAACGCCGTCAGCGCCACGCCGGCCGCGCTGAGCGGTCCCGGCGCGCGATGGTAGCGCAGCAGCAGCCCCATCTGCCCCAGCACGGCCAGCGACGCCAGCAGCAGCCCCACGTCGCCGGCCCCCAGCAGGTCGCGGCACGGCTTGCCCCACCACACCAGCATTCCCAGACCACAGGACAGGCAGGCCCGGAAGCGGTTCAGCCCCGCCCCGCGCCGCCCCGGCGAAGACGCACGGCGCCAGCAGACACAGCCCCGCCACGCCCAGCTTGTAGACCCACGGCAGGTAGCGCCCGCCCGCCAGGGCCAGCAGCATCTCGGCCGGCCGGCTGCCGTCGTCGAACACCGGCGTCTTGGGATAGCCCGCCTGGAAGGCCGGGTCGTAGCAGGACAGCGTGCCGCGGCTCAGGAACGCCCGCGCTCCGAGAAGTCCGTGATACAGATGGAGCGGGTGCCGGCCCGACAGGATCGGCTGGTCGTCGAACAGACGGTCGGCCGCGTGTCCCGGCCCGAACAGGCCGAGCGTCATCCAGGTCTGGGCGGCGAGGAGGGCGACGAACGCCCCCCACCACAGCGGATGATCGCCTGGCCCGCGCGGCGGGGCGCCGTGCGGCGGCGGCTCGTGGGGTTTCATGAAGGTCGGATGGTAACGGCGGGGGGCGAACGGAACAAGAGAGAGTGGCGAGTGGCGAGTGGCGAGTGGCGAGAAAAGACCGACCTGTCTTTTCTCGCCACTCGCCACTCGCCACTCAGGAGGATTGCATAGTCACAACTTCTTTCGGGCTATGAGGTCAATCGCTTGCTCGACATCCCAGCCCAGGGCGTCGGCGCGTGCGCAGGGGCAGGTCGTCCTCCGGGTCGGCGGTCGCCCGCAGCACTGTCACGACCGCGTTGAGTAGCACGGCGAAGCCCAGCGCCACCCCCGCCTGGGTGCTATAGTGCCGGTCCTCGTCCCACCAGCGATCCTTGATGAAGTGCAAGCCGTTCTCCACCTGCCAGTGGCCGCGCACCGCCGCCAGCAGGCCGTCCGGCGTCACGCACCCCGGGTCCAGGGCGGTCGCGAAGTAGCGCGTCTCCGTTTTCGGATCGGCCTCGCCGCCCCGCGTCTCGCTATCGACCCGCAGCAGGATCCGCAGGCCCGGGAACGACAGCTTCTCCCGGGCGTAGTCGGCGGTCTCGACATCCAGCCACAGCCGCCGCGTCACCACCGCGCCCCTTTTTTCTCGCGTCCCCGCGTCGGCCGTCTCGGGGGTCGCGTCGGCGAACGCCGTTTGCGCGGCCTCGTGCAGATCGGGCTGGTTGTCCTTGATCGCGAACAGGTAGGCGCGGCCGGCCTCGACGATGAGCCGGGCCAGCGGCCGCTGGCAGAACAGGGCGTCGCCAGTCAACAGCCGCAGCGCCGGGTGGGCGGCGAACAGCTCGCCCAGGTGGGCCTTGAGGACCTCCGGCTCGGTCTCCTTGCCGTCGCCGACGGCCCACTGAGCCAGGCAGATATGGGCGTCGTGGGCGAAGACGTTGAGGACGTGGATGGGGTCGCCGTCGGCGTCGTGGCCCTGCTTGCTGGTCTTGCCGTCCACGGCTGCCGTCCGCACCGGCTCGCGGGCGAGCAGGCCGGCCAGCCAGCGGCACAGGGCGTCCTGGAACTCGGCCAAGGAGTAAGCGGCGGTGACGCGCGTCAGGGTGGTGGCGTGGGGGGCGTAGCGGCGGGTGAAGCCCAGGGCCGGGCGCAGGGCGTCCCAGTGGGCCTTGGCCCAGCGGGCGATGGTGGCGAAGTCCGTTTGCCGGCACAGCAGGCCGAGGAAGGTGAGGGCCAGGACGGCGGCGAAGGGGTGGCGGATGCCGCGGCGGCAGCGAGGATCGGTTAGCAGCTGCAAGGCGGCGAGAAGGGTCGTGGCGGGTGCGGCAGACATAGGAGTCCTTCCGGGTGCGGAATAGTCAAAGTGCGTCCAGTCAACAGGATAACGACCAAAATAGACTTTGCAATCGTCCTGACTCGCCACTCGCCACTGTTGACAGCATTCCCCCCCCTGTTAGAATGGCGCTGGAGTCGCAACCGGCCGGCCGTCTACGGGGATTCGGGGCTATGAAGTGCCAGAAGTGCGCCAAGGCCGCCACCTTGCACATCACCGAAATTCTGGGCGAAGAACAGATCGAAGAGCTGCATTTGTGCGAGGAGTGGCGCAGAAATATCTCTACGAGCCGCAGCAGAAGCAGAGCGGAATCAAGACCGCCGTCGGCGGTTCGGGCGAGGAGCCGGACGAGCCGGCCGTCCTCAACCGCGAATGCGACATTTGCGGGGTCAAGTTCGTCGATTTCCGCAACTCCGGCCGGCTCGGCTGCCCCCACGACTACGAGGTCTTCCGCGACGAGCTGATGCCCTTGCTGGAGAACATCCACGGCGAGACGAAGCACTGCGGCAAGACGCCGCGGCGGCTGCCGCAAAACAAACAAATGCAGTCGGAATTGATCCAGTTGCGCAAGCAGCTGTTGCAGGCGGTCAACAAGGAGGCGTACGAGGAGGCCGCGAAGCTGCGCGACCAGATCCGGCGCCTGGAGGAAAGCTGACGCCGGAAGGATGAAGGATGAAGGATGAAGGATGAACAAGGTAGGTCTTGATTCATCCTTCATCCTTCATCCTTCATCCTTCCGAAGAGGGATTCCGGCGTGAAGTGCCAGCGCTGCTCCAACCCGGCCACCGTCCACCTGACGGAGATCATCGAACAGCAGAAGAAAGAGCTGCACCTGTGCCAGAGCTGCGCCGAGAGCCAGAACCTGTTGCAGAAACAGGAGCTGAACCTGCCGGCCATTCTCCAGACGTTGATCGGCCAACACCTCGGCCGCGAGACCGACGAGCTGTCCCGCCTGGCCTGCCCCGCCTGCGGGATCAAGTACATGGAATTCCGCGCCCAGGGTCGGCTCGGCTGCCCGCACGACTACGACGTGTTCCGCACCGGCCTGGAGCCGCTGTTGCAGAAGATTCACCGGGCGACCCGGCACCGCGGCAAGACGCCGAGCCGCGTCCCGTCCCCGTCCCAACAGGCGGAGGCGGTCGAGCTGCGGCGCCGACTGCAAGCGGCGGTGGACGCCGAGCAGTACGAAGAGGCCGCCCGTTACCTCGCCCTGCTCCGAGAGTTGGAAGGATGAAGGATGAAGGATGAAGGATGAACAAAAGCGCCTTGCCGGTTCTCCTTCATCCTTCATCCTTCATCCTTCATCCTTTTGAAGGATGCCACGGATGAATCTGGATAACCTGACTCATACCAGTGGCGAATGGCTGCGCGGCAGCGGACCCGAGTCCGACATCGTCATCTCGAGCCGCATCCGCCTGGCCCGCAACCTGGCCGCGTTCCCCTTCACCAACCGCGCCAGCAGCTACCAGAAGGCCGAGATCGAGGCCCTGCTGCGCGACCGCATCGCCAAGGTGGAGCTGGACCCCAAGCTCGGCTACCTCCCCGTGCCGAACCTGTCCACGCTCGACCGCCAGTTCCTCGTCGAGCGTCAGCTCATCAGCCGCGAGCTGGCCGTCCGCCGACGGACCGCGCGGCGTCGCGCTGTTGCCGCAGGAGACCGTCAGCCTCATGGTCAACGAGGAGGACCACCTCCGCCTCCAGGTCATGCGCAGCGGCTTCACCCTCGACGAGGCGTGGCAGGAGATCGACCGCGTGGACGACCTGCTGGAGCAGCGCGTCGGCTACGCCTTCTCCGAGGAGTTCGGCTACCTGACCGCCTGCCCCACCAACGTCGGCACCGGCATGCGCGCCAGCGTCATGCTCCACCTGCCGGCCCTGGAATACACGAAGCAGATCGAAAAAGTCTTCCGGGCGTTGCAGAAGATCAACCTGGCGGTGCGCGGGTTGTACGGCGAGGGCAGCCGGGCGTCCGGCCACTTCTACCAGATTTCCAATCAGGTGACGCTGGGCAAGAGCGAGACGGGCATCCTCGGCGAGATCCACGGCGTCATCCCGCAGATCATCAACTACGAACGGCAGGCGCGGGCCGCCTGGCTGCGCGACAACCGCGGCGGCTTGCAGGACAAGGTGTCGCGCGCCTACGGCACGCTCTGCTCGGCCACGATGATGACGTCGGAGGAGACGATGGAGCTGCTCTCCTACGTCCGCCTCGGCGTCAACCTCAAGCTGATCGGCGACATCACCATCCTGACGGTGAACGAGCTGTTCATCCACACGCAGCCGGCGCATTTGCAGAAGCTGATGGGCGCGGCGCTGGACGGCGAGGAGCGCAACGCCGCCCGCGCCCGCTACCTCCGGACGCGGCTCCGCGAGGCGGGGGCGCATCCGAATTGACATGTCAACGGGCAGTGGGCGAGCGGGGGGCGTAAGCCCCCTGATGGCGCAACGAGGAAGCAGACGGCATATTCAAGAAGTAACCATTCGTCGATAACAAGAGTATTTTCAGGCCAGCCGTATTTTTCGCTTGCTTTCGCGTCGGCAAGGTGTACCTTCAGCGGCAGGAATCCGATCGACTTCCCGTTGAGCAACCCGGCCTGGAGGAGCGTAGGCGCCTTGTCCGGCGGCCACGGGTCGCCCTCGGCCCACGCGTAGGGTGACGAGCGGGTTGGCCGCGAACTGGCTGTCGTTCATGCCGCGGGCGACGACTTCCTGCGTGCGGTCCACGCTCTCGGTCGTGATCCAACTCACGTCGGAGCGCTCGCCGCGGTTCAGCTCGGTGGGGGCCTTCGCCGTAACGGCCTTGCGGTAGGCGTGTTCCTTTGACTTCCGCAGGGCCTTCAGCAGCGTGTCAAGTTGCCGAGCCTGGCGGTCGAGCATGGGGAAGCCGAGCGGGCCTTCGGTGGGGCCGTAGGCGGGAAAAAAAGGCGGCATGATGAACCCTCCGGGGGAAGAGCTGCCTGGAGCACAGGTGGACGGGGTGCGGCGCACGGAGGCGAACTTGGAGGGCGACAGGCCCGAAAGGCGGTAAGAGGCGATGCGTGACCTAGGACAATTTCTCGCCGACCCAGATGCCTTCCTCAACATGCCCGCTCTCGGCATGGTCTGGGGACTCGCCGCTCTATGCGCCACCCTCGCCTGCGCAATCACATTCGTACTGCGGCCTCTGTTCCCGGAAGCGCGCTGGCGCAACGCGGTCGTCGCGATTCCGCTGCTGGCTCTTGGGGGCACGGTAGCCGTCCTCGTGCTGCAAGGGGCCTCACAATCGATGTATGCCAAAGGGCATTTCCAGGGGTTTTCGCGCTCTAGTGACTTCGGCGGGTCTTACTTTAGTCTCTTACCTTGGACTATTCAAGGAATTGGTGGGGTCATTGGCTGGGGCTATTCGGAGTCGGTGGCGCCCCGGCCCTTCGGGGGCCACATGTTGAGCTTCATGGCAGGCGTGGCGCTTCCAGAAGAAATGGTGAAAGGGCTGGTCGGGCTTGGCGCGTTCGGCCTTCTCTTCGGGGCAACCAAGTCGAGCCGGGAATCCCTCGAGAAGAGCAACACGCCAAGACTTCTAGCCTGCATCGGCGTGGCATTTTTGGTCGGCGGCCTCAGCTATGGCGCCGGTGAGGCCATCTTCTACTTTCAAGTGTACGCTGGCAGCGGCGCTCCAACGTGGATTTACCTGACGCGAGCAGTCTGGTGCGTGTGCTTGCATGGTGCTTGGGCATCTCTTACCGGGATTGTGGCAACGGCGGCCATCGGTTGTTTGGCGAAGTGGGTGGAGAAGGAGTTTGGGGGCTCCTGAACCTGGCAATGATAAGTTGGGCCCACCAGTTTTTTGTATTTTTATTATACTCGGGTATATCTTATGTTGTGCGCCTGCCGTGATTCTTCATGGCCTGTATGACGCCGCCTGTATTCATGACGAGGCCACCGCATGCGTAGTCGGTGGAATCAGTTTCGCGGTTTGCTTCCTCCTGCTGGCGTCTCTCACATGGCTGGGCAGACGTGCGGGACAGACCGCTGGCGCTGTGAATTGACGCCAAGGCGGGGGCGTATCAGGGAGAAAACGGTGTCAGTTCATATTTATACAATAAATATGAACTGACACCGTTTTCCGGCACGTGGGCTCGTATCCGTCCGTGGGAGACCTATTGCCATGAAGCTCACAAACTCCGACCCCCTGCTCCAGGCGCTCGCCCGGCTGCGCGAGTTATTTCCAGAGCAGAGGCTGGGCCAATTGGCGGCCAATCTGACCACCGCCGCCGGCTGCGAGGAGCCGGGGGCGATCTGGGATGTCGAGGACGAGCAACTCCTGGCCGCGGCGCAGCGCCTCATCGCAAGAAACAGGGACCGGCAGTCGGCACAGGCCTGACCGACGCCCGCGAGCGGATTCATTCCCGCTTGGCCTTCGCCGTTCGCTCCGCCGCGACTTCCCGAAGCGCCTCCTCATATTCTTCCTCCGCCACGACGCCGAAACCGACCAGGGTCTTCCGCACGGATGCGAGGGTCATGGGATCGGCAAGTTCCGAGGCGCGGTGCGCGCGAAACGCCTGGACGGCACCCGCCGCGCGATGTTTATAGACCACGTAGGGGCCGTCCACGGGCGTCCGGTCGAAGCCGCGTGTCTCCAGGAGTCTTCGCAGATCGCCGAAGGTGATTTTATCCGTCATGGTGGCTCAACCCTTCCAGCTGGAGCAGGATGCGATCCCGGAAGCCGGCGAAACGCCGCATCGCGGCGGGCGTCACGACGTTCGTTCGCGGAACATGCACGGTCATCTTCGCGCCCGCCCTGTCGAATCGGGCGGTGCGCCCGCTCTCGAAATGCTCCTGGACGTAGAGCCAGTACGCTTCGTCTTGCGCGGCGTCGTAGACCGCCAGGATCACGGGCATCGGCTCCATCAGCCAGTGTCGGAAGTCGCCCTGGTCAACCCGAACGGCAATGCGCTGACCGCCCTGGACCCATCGGGGCGCGTCCGCGGCCTTGAGCTGAATGCGAATCTCCCCGTTCTCGACCTCGCCGGATGGATCATACGTGGCGATGAACAGATCGATCCCGTAGTCGCGCACGATGCGCTGGACGGCAAAGCCGGCGAGCAGCGCATGGCGCTCCACGTGGTTGATGCTGAGGTCGGCGATGACGTGTTCGCGCGTCCGCCGTTTCTTCTTCTCGGGTTTTCGGTGGGACGTATCGACGCCTCCCTTTTCAGCGCGTCCTGACCTGGCGGCGGTTCACCGGCATTCTGTGCGCCGTGCGAGGAAAAGTCCATGCCAGCACGGCGAATCCTGTCCTGATTCACAGTCCGGATGAGGCTGTCCACTTTCGTTCTCCCCTCTCCCCCGTACTCAGGGGAGAGGAAAGAAGCGACAAGGAGCGATTTCTCCTATCCTAATACTTGAAGATCAAATCCACCGTCCAGCGGAAGTCCTGCAGCGCCTTGCCGCTGGTCAGCGGGAACTCCACCGCCGTGCCGACGTTCGCCCATTCGGTGAACTTGTAGCGGAAGCCCGGCGCGATCGTCACCAGGTCGCGGTCGGTCGCCTCGCGCGAACCGAAGTTGACCAGGTCGGCCCCCTCGAAGGGCAGATCGACGTTGTCGCCGCGCCGCGTGTTGTGGAACCAGTTCAATTCCACCAGCGGATAGAAGCGATGGTGCGCAGCACGTCGTAATCGAGGTGCGCGCTGGCGTGGAAGAACTGCGTCCGCTTGTCGTCCACCGCGAACGAGTAGCCGACCTCGCCGATGAAGTCGAAGTTGCCCAGCGACGAGTCGCCGAACGCCTGGCTGTAGCTGAGGTACGGGTCGAGGCCCAGCGTGCCGGTGTTCTGGAACTCGCGCGAGGAGCCGACCGGCAGCTCCAGCGTCAGGCCCACGGCGGCCGCGTTCCGCAGCGACTCGTCGCGCCAGAAGGTGAACTTCGGCCCGAGATACACGTCGGCGAAGCCGGTGCCCTTGGTGAAGTCGCCGACCGGCTCGCTCGGGTTGAGCGAGACGAAGCCGAGCTTGTTCAGCTCCAGGGAGAACCGTTCGGAGAGGGCCAAACTCCCCTGAATGCCGTAAAACTCGGCGTTGCCGCCGCCGTTGGCCTTGGGCGCTTTCTGGATAATGAAGAGCGGCTCAATCCGCGTCGTCGCCCGCGGGTCGGTGAAGAAGAACGGATTCGTCACCGGCGCGATCATGCTGTCGTCGCACAGGCAGTCGCTCTTGAACCACCCGCCGTCGTTGGTGCTGGGGTGCGAGCCGAAGTTGAACCATTCACCGCAGCCCGCCAGGAAGGGCCGGTGCAGCGGCTGGCCAGCGTCGGCGCCGGCGTTGTAGGCGCCGTCGGCCGACGGCGAGACAGGCGGCGGCCCGCTCAGCACGCCGGGCGGCGCCGGGTCGGGCGGCTGACCGCGAGCCACGCGCGGCGCCAGGAGGCCGCCCGGCGTCTCGTCGTAGCCGGCCGGCATCGCGACATGGACCGGCGGCGAGCCGGGAGCCTCTGGCCCCGGAGCAACGGTCGGCGTGTCCCAGGCCGGCGCGGCGTCGGTCGTCGGCGTGTTCCAGTTCGGAGCGGCCTGGGCGGCCGGCGCGGCGACGGGCGGGCCGATCGACGGCCGAGCCAAGGGTCGGCCGAGCGTGGCGGCCGGCGAGCCGGGGGCGTGAGCCACCGGAGCGGCGGCCGCGGGATAGGGCTTCACGACCCACCAGGGGTCTTCGCCGTGGACGGCGGCGGCCGGCAACGCCAGCGCGACGCCCAGGGCCGCCGCCCACCGGCAATGGACTCGGGTCATGGCTTCGCTCTCTTCCTAAAAGCGCTCGGGCCGTCCTGGTAATCGACCCCTATCCTGCTTCGTCTTCGCCGGGCGGCGAGGAACAGGCCGAATTTCTCCCAAAACTCACTTGCTCCCCCCGTCGCCCCCGCCTACCTTGCACGGCCGATAGAGTTTCCCGCACCCACGGAGCAAGACCCCGTCATGAAACGCGCATTCTCCTTCCTCGCCGCCGCCGTCGTCGCCCTGGGCCTGGCCACCCCGGCCCGCGGCTGGTGGGTGATCGGCCACGGGACCATCGCCGAGGCGGCCGACGCCGGACTGCCGGACGACGTGCCGGCCTTCTTCCGCGAGGCCGGCAAGCAGCTGGCCCACCTGGCCGGCGACCCCGACCGCTGGAAGAACCCCAAGGCCCCGCACCTGCGCGGCCGAAAGCCCCGATCACTTCATCGACCTGGAAAACTATGCGGGCAAAGACCTCCCCGCCGACCGCTGGAAGGCCATCGCCTTGCTCACCGAACTCAAGCAGGACCCGGAAAAGGCCGGCATGTTGCCCTACGCCATCCTGGAGAATTACGAGCGCCTTTGCTGTGCGTTCCGCGATTACCGCGAGACGCCGGACGACCCGGCCGTGCGCTCCAAGTGCATCGTCTACGCCGGGGTGCTGTCGCACCTGACCGGCGACCTGGCCATGCCGCTGCACACCACGCGCGACTACGACGGCCGCCCCGGCGCCGACGGCAAGGTGGAGCAAAAGGGCATTCACGCCAAGATCGACGCCTTCCCGGAGCGCAATAGCATGACGGCCGAGGAAATGGCCCGCGGCCTCAAGGCGGTCGCCGTCGAGGACGTATGGGGGCGCGTCCAGCAGGCGCTCACGGATTCGCACGCCCGGGTGGATCGGTGCTACGAGCTGGACCGGGCGGGGGCGTTCGACAAATCCACCGACGAAGCGCGGACCTTCATCCTGGAGCGCTGCCGGGCGGGGCGCAGCTGACCGAGGACTTGTGGTACAGCGCCTGGGTGCAGAGCGCGAAGATGCCGAAACCGTATTGATTCGTGGGAGCGTTTAGCCGCGGATCGGAGATCCGTGCGGATCTCCAATCCGCGGCCATACGGCATCCTAGAAATCCCCATTCCACGCGGTGCTGCCGAGGAAGTCCCACTTCGTCACCACCGGCGGCGCGACCGGCGGCGTCAGCGGCGGGACCACCGGCGGGACGACCGGCGGCGTCGGCGTGACCGGCGGCGTCACCGGCGGGATCACCGGCGGCGTCGGGATGACCGGCGGCGTCACGTAGCCGAAGTCGTAGTTGGCGCCGTCGCCGCCGGCCGGCAAGGCGAAGGTCAGGACGCCGGGACCCGAGAATCCGCCGAGGCTGCCGATGTTGTCCGCGTCGCGGGTCAGGCCGGGAATGGCCGTCTGGGTGATGGTGTACGTTCCCGGCGCTTCGCTGAACGAATACGAGCCGTCGGCGGCGGCCTGCGTCGTGGCGAGGAAGGTCAGCGAGCCGTCGGCGTTCAGGCGGCTGATGTTCACCAGGGCGCCCGGAATGGGCGTGTCGCCGGCGTCGAACACGCCGTCCAGGTTGTTATCGACGTAGACGAAGCCCGACACCTTGGCCGCGACCAACTCGCCGAAGTCGTTGTGCAGCGAATCGCCGGCCGGCGGCAGCGTCACCGGAATGGTGTCGGCCGGCGTGGCCGCCGCCACGGGGACGCCGTTGCTGCTGTTCACGCCGTCGGTCGTGCCCGGCGGGTTGGCCGTCTGGATGACGGTGTACTGGCCCGGCTGCAGCGCGTTGCTCGGCGTGTAGTGATAGACCACCTTGACCTGTCCCGAATAGGTCGAACGCACCATCGCCAGGAAATTGCCCGGCCCGGACAGGTCCACGCCGGCCGCGCCGGATTCCGTCACCGTCGCCTTGCCCGTGCCGATGAAGGCCGACAGGTCGCTGGTCGCCGCGTTGAGGCTGACCGAACTCATGCCGCTGGCGTCCTTCGCCCCGAAGTCGAAGGGCGTCGCGCCGCTGCCGGGCTGGACGGTCGCCGATTCGTTGGCCTGAACGTTAGTGGCCAGCGTGTTGGCGCCGGGCGCTTGCAGCGTCACCGTGCCCTGGATCTGGCCCGTCACGGCGAAGGGGATCGGGTCGGTGTTGGCCACCTGAACGTCGCTGGCCACTGTGGCGTTCTGGACGATGTCCACGCCGGTCAGCGTGCCGAGCGAGGGATCGAACTGGTTGATCTGCAACGACTGCGGCGCGTCGGTCGAGTTCGGCCCGAAGGCGAGGTCCTGCTCCTGGGTGGCCGGCGCCGTGCTGATGGTTTGATCGACGCTGAAAGCGTAATGGCCGTTGGCGTCGGTGACGGTTGAGGCGATGACGGTCCCGGCGGCGTTGGCCAGGCTGATCGGGTTGTTGGCGTAGACGGGGTCGCCGGGCTGGAACAGGCCGGTCCCGCCGGCGTCGTTGTAGACGACGCCGGCGATGGTGCTGGGCGTCAGGCGGTTTTCGAGGAGTTCGAGTCGCGGCGGCGCCGGCCGGCGGCGGTCGGCGGCTTCGCGGGACGGGCCGCCGAGCGCGGCCAGCAGACGAGACAACGGGTGAGTCATGACGAGTGGTTCCCTCCAGTTGAATGATGAACGATGAATGATGAATGATGAATTGTCTTGATTCATCGTTCATCGTTCATCATTCCTCGTTTCCGATGGGTGTTTCATCGACGCGCGGGGTGGGGGAAGGTAAGGCGTTGCGGCGCCGGGCGCAAGATCCGGGGGACGGACGCGCCGAGAGTTCGGGAATGCGGGAGGATTCGGGCAAGGGGGTTGATAAGGTGCGCCGAGCGGTTAGCCGCGACGCGGAGCGGAGCGCTTTCCCCAAGCGCTCCGCTCCGCGTCGCGGCTAACCAACCGTGGACAATCAATATCGGAATTCCAGCCCGAAGTTGACGCCCTGCGCCCAGAAGTCCGACGGGCGGACGACGAACGCCGGTTGCGCCGGCCCGCCGGTCACGCCCCGCAGCGGGTTGGGGTTCACGGCCAGATTGACCTGATCGCCGGCCCGCACCACGTCGCTCAGGTAGAGGAAGTCGTAGCCGACGAAGACGCGCATATGATCGGTGACCTGATAGCCGAGGTTGAGGGCGGCCTCCGGCGACCAGGCGAAGCGGTTCCGCCGGTGAACGCCGATGTTCGTCCCCGCCTGGGTCAGCAGGTCGCCGGACGAGGCCACGCCGTTGGCGACCTTTGAACCCATGATGTCCACTTCTTCGCTGACATCGCCGATAGCGATAATCGTTCGTCCGTCCAGCGACCAGCGGTTCCAGTGCCACTCGCCCTTGAGGCCGACCTGGCCGCCGTTGAAGCGGTTGCGGGTCTGGAAACTGTCGATGCCGTTGAACGTGAGCGGCGTCGCGGTGTTGAACGACTGGAGGTTCTCGCTGATGGTCAGCGAATCGTCGAGTCCGAGGTAGCGGTAGCCGCCGATCAGGTCCACGTTGCCGCCGGCGCAGCACCAGAGGTTGGTGCGCAGGTTGGCCTCGGCGCCCCAGAAGGTACTCTGGGCCGTGGCCGTGACCGTGCCCGCCAGCGGATCGCGGGCCGCCACGCCAGCCACCGCGGCGTTGCCCGGCTCCGCCACGAACTCCACGTCCTGCCGTCCCGTCAGCACGTTGAAGAACGGCCGGGCCAGAAGCGGCGTGCCGAACGACGTGGCGGTGAAGCTGTCCGTCTGCCGGCCGAGGAAGAAGCCGCCGCCTTCGATGCCGAGACAGTGGTCGTCGCCGAACCACCAGCCGGCCATGATGCGGGCGCCGGAGCGCATGGCGGCGTCGGCCTCGGAATTGCCGAACAGGACGACGCTGCCGGGCCGGTCGAGAGCGCCAGCCGAGACGCCAGGCACGAGGAGGTCGCCCGGCGATCCGGCCGTTACCAGCGGCGGCAGGTGGTCGCCCTTGGTCCACCACATCAGGTACTCGCCGGAGACGTAAAGGTGGTTGCCGTCGCCGCAGCACCCGCCGTCTTCGCGGCAGGCGTCGCAGGCGGTTGTGGCATGGTCTGAGACCATGCCACAACCGTCGCAACCGCCGTCGCAGCAGCCGTCGCCGTGGAACAGCCAGCCGAGAAGGCGATGTCCGCAGCCGCAGCCGTCGCCGTCGGCCGGCGGCGGGCCGGCGTCCGGGACCAGGGTGGGCGCTGGCAGCGGCCCGCCGGGGACGGGCCGCTGCCAGTCGTGCGGCGGGGCGAGCGGCTCTCCCGGACCGGGGGGGAGAGGCTGGGCGTCGGGCGCCGCGCCGCGGAATACGGGGGCGAAGGAGGCGGGTCGGACCTGGGCGTCGGCCGAGGCCGCCCCCCCATTCCATCCGTCCGCCGCATAGGGGGAGGAAGGCGCGGACGGGGCGACGGCCACGGGTCGGCCGAGCTGGGCGGCCGGTGGGGCGGCCGGACCCCAGGGGCCTTCGTCGGCGTAGGCGGCCGTCGCGAGCAACCCCAGCGACAGGGTCAGTGGCGTCATCCTGAAGCGACTCATCGGGTCTTCCTCCCTGGTCCGGTCTATCCTCCCACCATAAGAGGTATCGGGCGCAGCCTGCCTCGTCGCCCAACGGATTCATCCCCTTGCGATTCGCGGCCGTCCCCCGCGCCGGCATCATCCCGCACACGATGAACGCCTTCGCCGTCTTGCGCCATCCGCGCCGCTTACCAGCGCGGCTCCGACGCCAAAAAACGAAAACCGCCGGGATAAACCCGGCGGCTCGCTCGTCATTCGTCTTTTTGGGAGGCCTATCTGCTCAGATTCATCTCAGGCCCCGGCAGCATCGGCAGCGGCGGCGGGGGCGGCGGCGCATCCGGGGTCTGCGCCGCCTCGTAGCGGATCGGAATGTGCGGCGGCGGCGGCAACATCACGCCTCGGGCGCTCGGCGGAGGGGCGGCCGGGTCTCGATCCATGCCGACGGCCGCAACCACGGCAGGCGCCGACGGCTTGTCCGCCGTCACAAACGCGGCGGGCTTGACGCCGTCGGCCGGCGGCGCGGCGTCCAGCTTCGCCAGCAGGGCCTTCGCCTTGTCCATCTGCGGGTCCTTGTTCAGGGCCGCACGCAGGTGCTGTCGGCACGGTTCGGCCTCGCCGAGGTGCTCCAACATCTCGGCTAACCGAAACTGCGCCTCCGCCTCGTCGTACACTCGTCGGAAGGTGGCCAGGCTGTCGTCGTAGCGGCCGGCCCGCGCCTGCGTCCAGCCCAGCGCATCGACGTACGGCCGATTCTTCGGGTCCAGCTCCACGGCGCGGGCCAGCGCGTGGACGGACAGGTCCCATTGCTTCTCGGCGCCATAGCAGCGGCCCATCTCGAAGAAGACGCGCGCCTCGTTGGGGAACAGCTGCGCCGCCTTGCGGTAGGTCGCCTCCGCGTCGGAATGGTCCTTTATCGTGATGTACAGCTGGGCCAGCGACAGGTAGGCTTGCAGACAGTGCGGATCGAGGGCGATCGCCTGTTCGTAGGCCTTGCGGGCTTGTTCGCGCTTGGCCTGACGCATGTTCTCGGCAAGATCGGCCGACGCCGCTTCCAGCGTGAGGAAGTCGCCGGCCGCCACGCACGTCGCGGCCTGCGGCGGGTGCTTGGGCAGCTCCAGCTGCTTCACGACCGCGCCGGGCGGCACGGCGTCCACGGGAGTCGAGGCCGGCGCCTTTGCCTTCGACGCCTGGGCCGGCGGGATGACCGGCAACGTCGTGTCGTGACGGGTGCAGCCGACCGCCCCGATCAGCAAACACACCCCGAGTCCCAGGGTCTTGCGACAATCCATTGCCCACCCCTTGTCAGGGGTCAGGGGTCAGGGGTCAGGGGTCAGCAAGACGGGCGCCCGGCGCGGTATGCACCGCAGCGGCACCCCTTCGGGCTGACCCCTGACCCCTGACCCCTGACCCCTGTTACTTGAATTCCCGGATGAAGCTCGCCGCGGCCTCGGCCATGAGGTCGCGCGTCAGCTGGACAGGTACCCTCCTAAATCGGCAAATCGATTGCACCGTCTCCAGTAAATCTCGCGCGTCGCTGGCTCGCGGGGTCCGTCCTTGCGAGTAGTAGCGAAGGTACAGGTACTCGATGGCGTCGGGGCAGGGGTTCATGCCCAGCTTCTTGCACATGTTGTTGAAGATCTTCTCGTAGATGTCGCGCTCCGGCGCCGTGATCTCGACCTTGTGCCTCATGCGGCGGAGGAAGGCCTCGTCCACCAGGTCCTTGGGGTCGAGGTTCGTCGAGAACATCGTCAGCTGCTCGAACGGCACCTGGAACTGCTGACCGGACGACAGCGACAGGTAATCGACGCGGTTCTCCAGCGGCACGATCCAGCGGTTGAGCAGCTCCTTGGGGCTGCACAGCTGGCGGCCGAAGTCGTCCACCAGGAAGATGCCGCCGTTGGCCTTGACGTGCAGCGGCGCCTGGTAATAGTTGGAGTCGGGGTTGTAGCGCAGGTCGAGCATGTGCAGGTTCAGCTCGCCGCCGGTGATGATGACCGGCCGTTTGATGCGCACCCAGCGGGCGTCCACCGTGCCGGTGTTGAGCAGGCGGCGGATGGTGGCCTCGTTGTCCTCCAGGCGGTCCAGGCCTTCGCCCTCGGTCGCCTCGTGGACGGCCTTGTCGAAGACGGTGATGACGTTGTTCTCGGCCATGAAAGCGAACGGCACGTAGATCTCGCCGCCGCTGGTGTTCATGAAGTTGCCGATGGACTGGGTGATGGCGGTCTTGCCGTTGCCGGGCGGGCCGTAGATGAAGACCGACTTGCCGCTGACGATGGCGGGGCCGACGGCGTTGAACAGCTCCTCGCTGATGACGAGGTGGCTGAAGGCGGCGCGGATGGCCTCGGGCGACACGTTGATGGCCGTCACCGCCTGGCGGTAGACCTGTTCGACGTAGTCCTCCAGCGGCACCGGGGCGGGGCCGACATAGGCGCACATCTTGAGGGCCTCGCCCGGCGCGTTGCCGGCCCAGCTCGGTGAGGTTGAAGCGGTAGCTGATGCGGCCGATCAGGTCGCCGCCCAGCACTTCGATGGCCTTCTCGTTCTTGAGGAAGCCGAGCGACTCCTCGATCACCTTGAACGGCAGGCAGAGCAGCCGGGCCAGGTCGAGGCCGAGCAGTCCGCCGCGCGTGTACAGAGTGCGGAGGATCATGTCGTTGAGGAAGCCGACCGTCAGGCCGGTCTGCTGCAGGTTCTCGGGCGCGCTGGGCGCCTCGGGCGCCCCGCCGCCGTCCCAGTCGAGGTTCTTGAGGTGTTGCATCGCTGCGCCTTCTCCATGAGCGTCAAACCGCGGCCGCCGTAAAAACTCTAGCTCACGAAACGGCCGTCGGTTAGCCGCGACGCGCCAGCGGAGCGCTCTGTCAGAGCGCTCCGCTGGCGCGTCGCGGCTAACCGACGATCACTTCTTCATCATGATGAACAGCGAAAAGCAGACGATGACGACGCAGAGCGTGATGACGTTGCCGCGGGAGCTGGCGCTGGAGAAGTAGCCGAGCCACCACCACCAGCCCGATTCGGCGAACAGGCAATGCGTCGCAAAGAAGGTCATCATGGCAACTCCTCGGAAGGATGAAGGATGAAGGATGAAGGATGAATCAAGACCCTCTTGATTCATCCTTCATCCTTCATCCTTCATCCTTGGGTTACGGCGGCGGCGCGCCGCCGCCGGTGGGCGAGCCGCCCGACGAGCCGGTCGGCAGGCCGCCGACCGCGCGGCCGATCATCTGACCGAACTCGCGGGCCGCGTAGACGTCGATCGCGCCGACCTCGGCCGGGTCGTGGACCAGCACCTGGAAGTCGCCGCGGCGTCCGGCCGTCTGGGCCGACAGGAAGCTCTGCGCCGCCGCAGCGCCGGGCGTCCAGGTCCGCCCGCTTGTCGGCCATGTCGTTCGGCTTGGCCGGGTCGTAGTAAACGTCGTGCGCCGTCTCGAGATAGACGACCGGGTCAGGCTGCGGCCGGCGGCGGGCCATGTAGGCCAGATGCTCCATGCCGCCGCCCGTCAGCTTGTCGGTCCCCGCCTCGAAGTCGGAGTTCCAGAGCGTCTGGTCGAGCACGTGGCCGTTGGCGATCTGCGGCGTGTAGCTGGCGACCTCCTCGTGGCGCGCCTCGGCGTCGTACCGTGCGGGGTAGCACGGGTCCACGAGATCGTGGTAGGTGACGCATCCCACGCCGCCCGCCCCGGCGACGCAGCACAGGGCCGCCGCCGCCTTGCGGATGAGTCCTTTCATCCCGTTACTCCTTTTTGAGGGAACAGGGAACAGGGGACAGGGGACAGCAGAAATCCGCCGTTTTGTCCTCGTTCTGCTGTTCCCTGTTCCCTGTTCCCTACTTCTTGAGCATGATGTTGTAGATGCTGATCGCCGCCGGTCCCACCAGCACCACGAAGATGCCGGGGAAGATGAACAGCACCAGCGGGAAGATCAGCTGCACTGCCGTCTTCGCCGCCTTCTCCTCCGCCAGCTGCTTGCGCCGCGTCCGCATCGAGTCGGACTGCACCCGCAGCGCCTGGGCGATGCTCGAACCGAACCGATCCGCCTGGATCAGGATGGCCGCCAGGCTGCGCACATCGTCCACGCCCGTCCGCACGCCGAGGTCGTGCAGCACCTCACGCCGCGGCCGGCCCATCTGCAACTGGAAGTTGGCCAGCGACAGCTCCTCGCAGATCACCTTGGCGTGGTCCTTCATCTCGTCCGTCACCTTCCGCATCGCCGCGTCCAAGCCCAGGCCGCTCTCCACGCACACCACCAGCAGATCCAGGGCGTCCGGCAGCGACAGGAAGATCGCCTCCTGCCGTTGCTTGCGCAGGTACCACAGGATGACGCTCGGCAGGTAGAATCCCAGGCAGGTCGCGATCCCCAGCGGCAACAGCGCGTTGAGGTCGAAGTTCAGGCCGTGCTGCTGGAACGTCCAGACCATGCCGGCCACGAAGAAGATCACCAGCGTGATGAAGCGGATGCCGAGGTAAATGTTCACCGCCGACTCGCTTCGGAAGCCGGCGTTGGCCAGCTTGATCTTCAATTTCGACTGTTCCAGCTCCGTCTTGGGCATCAAGGGCGACGCGAAGGCCTTGGCCGTCTCGAAAATGCCCTGGAAGCGCTCCTTCTTCATTTTCGGGTCTTCGATGTCCACCAGCGACTGCGGCCGGCTCAGGCGGTCGAGCCGGTCCTGCGCCCGGCTGTTGCGGCCGGACAGGTACGACAGCACCGACCAGACGCCGAACACGAACGCGCCGAAGATGCCGGTGTAGATCAATTCGGTTTCGCCGACGAACGAGAACGCGAACAGCACGTTGCACCTCCCCGATGCAGAGGACAGAGGACAGAGGACAGAGGACAGCCGTTCGCGCCCTACAATCGTTATCGGCCGTTTCAGCCCGAATCTCCGCTTATCTCGCTGGACGGCGCCGGTTCGGCTGTCCTCTGTCTTCTGTCCTCTGTCTTCTGTCCTCTGATTTAGACCTTGATGTTGACGATCTTGCGAATCCAGAGGGCCCCCAGGATCTGGAGGCCGATGGCGACGCCGCTCATGAGGCGGCCCGTGTCGGTGGTCCACAGCGTCTCGACGTAGTCGGGCTTCATGTTGAGCATGAAACCGAACAGGGCGAACGGCAGGCTGATCAGCACCACGCCGCTGAGGCGGCCCTCGCCGGTCAGCGCCTTGACCTGGCCGAGGATGCGGAAGCGCTCGCGGATGACGTAGCCGATCTTGTCGAGGATCTCCGCCAGGTCGCCGCCGGTCTGCCGCTGGATGCCGACCGAGGTGACGAAGAAGCGCAGGTCGAGGTTGGGCACGCGGTCGCACACCGCCTTGAGCGAATCGTCGATCGGGATGCCGAGGTTCTGCTCCTCGAAGACGCGGTTGAACTCGTCGGCGATCGGGGTCGGCATTTCCTCGGCGACCACGTGCATACCGGCGGCGAGGCTGTGGCCGGCCCGCAGCGCCCGCGCCACCAGCTCCAGCGCGTCGGGCAGCTGCGACGCGAACTTGTTCAGGCGCATGCGCCGCTTGTTCCACAGCCACAGCCACGGCAGCGACGCCAGCAGCAGGCCGTTCAGCGGCGCGAACCACAGCGGCAGCCGCGCCAGCACCGTGACCGTCGCCCCCGCCGCGCCCAGCCCGACGCCGATGCCCAGCAGGAGGTGCGGCTTGATGTGGCAGTCGGCCTGCTCGAACATCTTCTGCGGCGAAAGGAACTTCGGCGTCAACGCCTCCATGAGCGATCGTTTGTCGCCCTCGAACGCCGACTTGCGGAGGATGTCCGCCTTTTCGTCGTCCTCGCGCCGCCGCTTGCCGATCAGCGTATCCAGCCGCGACGCCGCCCGGGGCGTCGCGTCGCGGAACACGAACGCCAGCAGGCCGATCAGGCCCGCCACCGTCACGAACGCGACCATACCGAGCATCAGGGGACTCATGGGTGTCTCTCAGTGGAAGGATGAACGATGAATGATGAATGATGAATAAAAAGCACTTCGACGGGGAGTTCTTTATTCATCATTCATCGTTCATCATTCATCGTTTGGCCTCAGTCTCGTAACAGCACGCGCTCCTGGAACAGGTTCGACGGCAGCTTGATGCCGGCCGACTCCAGGCGGTTGACGAACGACGGACGCACGCCCGTCGCCTCGAACTGGCCGAAGGCCCGGCCGTTCTGGTCGATGCCGACCTGCTTGTAGCGGAAGATGTCCTGCATGATGATCATGTCCTGTTCCATGTTCATCACTTCCGTGATCGACGTCACCTTGCGCGGTCCGCCCTGGAGGCGGTTGGCCTGGATGATGAGGTCCACGGCGGACGCGATCTGCTGCCGCATGGCCTTCATGGGCAGGTCCATGCCGGCCATCATAATCATGGTTTCGAGGCGGGCCTGAGCGTCGCGCGGCGTGTTGGCGTGCAGCGTGGTCATGGAGCCGGCGTGGCCGGTGTTCATGGCCTGCAGCATGTCCAGCGACTCGCCGCCGCGGCACTCGCCGATGATGATCCGCTCCGGCCGCATACGCAGCGCGTTCTTCACCAGATCGCGCGTCGTGATGGCGCCCTTGCCCTCGATGTTCGGCGGCCGCGTCTCCAGCCGGACGATGTGGTCCTGCTGCATCTGCAGCTCCGCCGCGTCCTCGATCGTCACGATGCGCTCGTCGCTCGGGATGAAGCTCGACAGCGTGTTCAAAAGCGTCGTCTTGCCGCAACCCGTGCCGCCGCTGATGACGATGTTGAGGCGGGCCTTGATGCACGCCTCCATCAGCATCGCCATCTCCGGCGTGAACGCCTTGTAATTCAGCAGGTCCTCCAGCTTCAGCGGGTTGGCGCCGAAGCGGCGAATCGACACCGAGGCGCCGTCCAGCGCCAGCGGCGGGATGATCGCGTTGACGCGGCTGCCGTCCGGCAGGCGGGCGTCCACCATCGGCGAGGTCTCGTCCACGCGCCGGCCGACCTTCGACACGATGCGGTCGATGATCTGCATCAGGTGCTCGTTGTCGCGGAATTTGACCTCCGTTTTCTCCATCTTGCCGCGACGCTCGACGTAGACCTTGTTCGGCCCGTTGATGAGGATGTCGCTGATGGTCGGGTCCTTGAGCAGCGCCTCCAGCGGGCCGAAGCCGAACGTCTCGTCCAGCACCTCGTCGATGAGGCGCTCGCGTTCCATGCGGTTCAGGAGCGGATTTTCCGTGTCGCACAGCCGCTCGACGACGAGCCGGATCTCGCGGCGGAGCGTCTCGCCCTCCAGGTCGCTGACGCGCGACAGGTCGAGCTTATCGACCAGCTTGCCGTGAATGAGCCGTTTCAGCTCCTCGAAGCTCTTGGCGCCCTGTCCGCCGGCGCCGCCCATCGGGCCGATGATCCGGCTGGGCGACGACGCGCCGTTCAACCCCGTCAGACCGCGCTGCAAACGTGACATCGGTGCAACCTCTCAGTGTTTCTTGCCGTCCGAGCCGCGACCGTAAGGGAGCGGTTTTTGCTGAAGACCGCTCGCTTACGGTCGCGGCCCCGACCGGCCCTCATCGCCGCGCAAACAGCGCCCATCGGGCCGCTTTCTCCTTGACCGGCGCGGCCTCCTTCTTGCCGAAGAGGGCCTCCGCCAGGCCGACGAAGCTCAGCTGCAGCTTGCTCCGCGGCGCGTGCTGCACCAGCGGCACGCCGTTGGTGCGCGACTCGGTCATCAGCTTGGCGTCGTTGGGCAGCTGCCAGTAGATCGGCTTGCCGATCGTCTCCTCGGCCTTCTTCAGGGTGATGTCCGTCTCGCCGCCGACGCGGTTGAGGATCACCTTGAACTTTTCCGCCAGCAGCTCGTCGCCGCCCAGCGTCTGCACGATGCGGACGACGTTGCGCAGGCTGGTCAGCTCCAGCTGCCCCACCAGCAGGATCACGTCGGCCATGCGCAGGGCCGTTATGTCGGTGGCGGCGAAGCTCTTGCTCAGGTCGAGCACCAGGTGCGTGAAGCTCGCCCGCAGCAGGCCGATCAGGCGCTGCAGCGCCTCCTCGCGGACCAGTCCGATGTCTTCCATCTGCACCGGATGCGGCAAAAGCGACAGGCCGCAGGCGTGCTTGCTCAGGGCCTTCCGCAAGAATTGCATGTCCAGCCGCTCGACGTTCGTGGCCACGTCGGCCAGCGTGTAGTCGGCCATCAGGTCCAGGGCCACGTCGGCGTCGCCCAGCGCCAAGTCGAGATCGACGAGGGCGACGCTGTGACCGGGATCCTGGGCCAGCGTGGCGCCGAGGTTGACGGCGAGGCTGGTGCAGCCGACGCCGCCGCGCGAGCCGAGCACGGCGATCACCTGCGACTCGAGCTTGGACTGCGGCGTCCCGTTGGCGTGCGTCGCGGCCGCGCCCGTCGGGCCGCACCTCGCCAGCCGCTGCAGCGCCTTGAGCAGGTCCTCCAGGACCACCGGCGCCGTCAGGAACTCCCGCGCCCCGCTCCGCAGCGCCTGCAGAATGGCCTGGCCGTCGCCCTTGGCGCTGACCGCGAGGATCGGCAGGTCGGGGCTGACCTCGGCGAGCTGGCCGATCAGCGCCAGCGCCTTATTTTGATCCGAATCGAGGGAAACAAGCACCACGTCCGGACTGGACTGGCTGATGACGTCGAAAAAGAACTCGTAGCGAGCGCATTCCGCTTCGAGCCAGATCGACTCCATCCCCAGCAGGACCTTGCGCAACTCCTCGCGGGTTACGTCGGACGGGTCCACAATCGCCACGCGTTGCACGTCCTTCATGGCATCCACCTCAAGGGGAGTTAGGGGTCAGGAGTCAGGAGTCAGGAGTCAGAAATCGGGAACGCCGCATTCCTGACTCCTGACCCCTGACCCCTGACCCACTGACTCCTTTCACTTCGGGTCGTCGCCTGGCCCGGTGACGGCCGGCGGCAGGTCCGCCGGCAGCGAACCGGCCGGCTTCGTCGTCTCGACCGGGGCCGGCGGCGCCGGCAGCGGCGGCGCATTCGCCTCGTCGGCCGGGGCCGGCGCCGCGGGGACCGGAGGAACCGGCGGCAGCTTGGCCTCGTCGGCCGCGGCCGGCGGGGTCGGCGGCGCCGTGGCCGCGTCCGCCGCGGCCGGCGGCATCAGGGCCGGCTTCGTCGGCAGCGGGGCCAGCGAGATCGGGGCCGCCGGCAGCCGGTTCGCGCCGAGCGCCGGCGGCATGGTCGGGTCCGCATGGTCGCCGCCGCACGAGGAGCAGCCCGCGCGGAAACCGCCGTTGCAGGCCCCGTTGCAGCCGGTGCCGGTCGCGCCGCCCGGCCCCGCACACGGGAAGTCCGCCGCCGTCGGGCCGTTCTTGTAGGCCGCGATGTAGCGATGGTCCTCGAAAACCTGCCGCGGACCGCGGGGCGCCTCCAGAATTCCTTCCAAGAATAGCTCAAAATCATCGGGGCTGCGGGTTTCTTCGCCGGGAAGGATTGTCGGGGCCTGGGCGCAGTCCTCGGCGTCCACCAGATGCGGCGTCACCAGCATGACCATCTCGGTCTCGTCCTCCTGATAGGACATGCTGCGGAAGGCCGTGCCCAGGAACGGCAGGTCGCCCAGCACCGGCGTCTTGATGGCCGAGGCCTGGACGTTCTTCTGGACCAGGCCGCCCAGCACGAACGTCTGGCCGTCCTCCAGCTCGACCGTGGTGTTGATGCGGGTGGTCGTCCGTCCGGGCACCACCACGCCGTCGATCGAGGTGCCGTCGGCCGCGCTGAGCTGGCTGACCTCCGGCTCGATCTCCAGGCGGATCTTGCCGTTGCCCAGGACGATCGGCACGACGTTGAGGCGGGTGCCGAACTCCTCGAACTGGATGCCGACCTGGCCGAGGCCGGCCGGCACCGGGACGGCCTGCTCGCCGCCGACCAGGAAGCTGGCGGGCCGGCCGCTGATCGTCGTCACGGTCGGCTCGTTGAGCGATTTGACCACGCCCTCGGTGCGCAGGGCCTGGAGGAAGCCCAAAAAGCCCCAGCGATTGTGGATCACGCCAAACAACAGGTTGCTGTTGGCGCCGGGCACGCCGGACAGCACCTGACCGAACTGCGCGACGTTGAGGTTGGCGCTGCCGATGCCGACCAGCGGCGGCTGGGCGACGGCACCCCCGATCGTGCTGCCGAAGAAGAAGTTCTTCGAGTCGGTCAAAAAGTCGAAGGTCATGCTGCGCAGCTCGCTGCGCGACACCTGAGCGACCGTCACGCACAGCTGCACTTGCTGGTCGCCGGCCACGCGCAGGTCGCTGAGGATCTGCACGCCGGGCATGGCGGTCGCGGCCGTGCCCGTCGCCCGGGCCACGTCCTCGATGTGGTTGACCGTGCCGCGCAGGATGATGACGTTGTTGGAGATCGGCACCGGCGTGATGTTCCCCGAAGGGATGAGCCGCTTCAGCTGGATGCGAAGGAACTCCACGTCCGCCTGCACGATGATGTCGAACTTTTCGACCTTGCCGTCCGCGTCCGTCAGCTCCAGGTGGCTGATGCCGGCGTCCTGGCCGAGCAGATCGATGCGAGTCGGGTCGCCCGGGACCTTCTTGACGCCCAGGACGTTTTCCCGAGAGTTCGTGACGTTTTTGATCTCTTTTTTGGTGCTCATCTGCAACCGCTGCGTCGTCCCGGTGGGGACGGTGATGGCGGCGGTGTCCAGAAGCGGGAGTTGGGCCTGAAGGGGCCCTGGCCGCCCGCCGGCGAGCAGGGCCAAGAGCAGACCCCCCAGCAGGAGGGCCCGCGTCCGAAAGAGTGTGTGGTGCATCCTTTCACCTCGTCGTAAGGGACGGGCGGCGGCGACGGCGCCCGTCATGGTTAACGGTTTCCCTGCTCACGGTTTCGTCGGAAGAATGCAGGTCAGGCTTGTAGGGGCGGGGTAACCCCGCCCCTACCTTCATCCTGCATTCTCCGTCCTTTATCGGTTCAACCCACGGGCGAGTCCTTTTCCTGCGCGTTCACCGGCGGCTTCGACGGCTTCGGCGCGTCCTCGGGCTTGACGGCGTCCTTCTTCGGAGCGTCGTCCGTCCGGGGGGCGTCGTCCGGCAGGGCGGCGTCCGGCTTCCTCTGGGCCTCGTCGCCCTCCCAGCAGTTGTTGTCGGCGTCCCACTTGAACACCGCCCAGCTGACCGTGTCGCCGTTGACGATGCGCATCGTGAACGTCTTCACCGGCGGCGGCGTCTTCTCCGCCACCACCACCGGCGGCGGGGGCGTCTTGTCCACCTTCGGGAACGCCGGCAGCGTCGTCGCCGTGTCGCCGACCGCCGGGTCCGTGTCCGAGGCGTCCGGCTTGTTCGGGTCCCCCTGCGAGTGCAGCTTGCGGCCCAGGTCCGCGATGGTGACCGGCTTGTATTTCACGTTGCCCGGGCCGTCCAGCGGCGTCCGCAGCAGCAGGCGCAGGTCGCCCAGCGAGCCGGCCAGGGCCAGCTGCTCGGTCTCCTCCGGCGTGGCCGCCAGCGTCGCCGTGCTGCCCAGCATCGCGTCCTTGCCCTCTTCGCGCGTCCGGTTCATGTCCACGGCCAGCACCAGCATGTCCTGGAGGAAGATCCGGGTTTCCGAGTCGCCGTCGCCGCGCTTCTTGATGAACATCACGTCCACCTTGGAGCCGGGCAGCACGAAGCCGCCGACCAGCGATTCCGGCGTCACCTTGATGGCCACGGCCCGCTGGCCTTCCTTCAACATGCCGACCAGGCCGCTCGTCGTCTCGTTGAGCAGGTCGTCCGGCGTGACGGGCATCTGCTCGCTGAGCGGCTGCTTCAGGGCCTTGTCCTGGAGCTGCTTGAAGTCGCTGATGCACTTGGGCGAGTAGGTCCCCTCGGGCACTTCCTTCACTTCAAACAGGTCCTCGGGCTTCTTGATCGGCGCCCAGGCGCTGACTTTTTGCTTGGACACGAGGACCTTCACGGTGGCGACGGGCGGCGGCGTCCCTTTGTCCGCCAGCAGCCGGTTCGTCATGTACATGGCGCCCAGGCCGCAGACGATGGCGACGACCAGCAGGATAATCGTTCGGGGTTTCATGGGTGCTTACCTCAGGGTGCGGTGCGATGTCGTTTCGGACCGGCGGCGCCCCCCTCCCAACCCTCCCCCAGGGTCGGGGGAGGGCAGGGTGGGGGGCCGACCCGCCACAGGGTTTTTCCCGGACGAGCCGCAAGCGCGGCCGGCCCGGCGTTCGGTTGCGCCGTGGGAATCGTTCCCACCGTTCGTATCGACCGGCAGGGCGGCGCGACTTCAAAATTTGTCGCTTATGCCGCGTCTACCGAGTTTGCCGGCCGGGCCGCTCTGTAGCACAAGCTTAAGCTTGTGCCACAACAGCAGGGGCGTTCATGCCCAGTGGTAGTAAAGCAGGAAAGTCAGGAAGCCGAGGCAGAGGGGGATGCCGTAGGGCAGCAAGTGCATGTGCGACTTGCGCCGGGCCGCGTTCTCGGCCGCGGCCC
This sequence comes from uncultured Planctomycetaceae bacterium, assembly GCA_963823075.1. Classification (GTDB taxonomy): domain Bacteria; phylum Planctomycetota; class Planctomycetia; order Gemmatales; family Gemmataceae; genus UBA4732. The sequence continues at coordinate 1,995,822 of CAWGKE010000001.1, read as the reverse complement.
CCGGTCCCTTGAACAGGTCGGCCACAATGGCGCGTACGTTCGCCAGGTTCTCGCGGAACTGACCGCGGACCAGGATCATGCCAAACGCCAGCACGCCGCCGATGAGGACGGCGAGACAAAAGGCCCAGAAAATGATCCAGAGGCCGCTGGCGAAGCCGTAGAACGCGCCGACCCAGGCGCCGAACCCCATCTGCATCTTGACGTCGCCGGCGCCCATGCCGCCGACCGCATAGACGGGAAAGAGCAAAATGAAACCCAGAGCGGTCCCCGCCAGGCTGGCCCAGACGTCGCCGCCGCCCGTGGCGGCCGTGAACAGGCCGAACGTGTGCAGCAGCCCGAGGGTCCAGCCGCTCAGGACCAGGGGAAACGTGAGCCAGTTGGGGACTTTCAGTTTCCAGCCGTCGATGACCGCCGCGGCGACCATCGCCAGGGAGAGGAACCACAGGGGCCAATGGTTCAGGATGAAGACCATGTCAGGCATCCTCTTGAGGGGAGATTTCAACGCGGAACGATGAACGATGAACGATGAACGATGAATCAAAGATCCTCTTCATTCATCATTCATCATTCTTCATTCATCATTCATCGTTCCGAGAGCGTCACGAGCCGGTGGGGGCGACCTTGCCGGCGACGAAGCTGAAGGTGTTGTTGGCGTTGGTGCCCAACGTGGTGATGGCGGCGATGCACACCACGATGATGAGGGCCAGCATGACGGCGTACTCGACCGCGGTCGGGCCGTCTTCGCTCTTGAGGAACTTCACCAGGGCGTTGCCGAGCTTCTTCATGGTTCTTATCCTTTCAGGTGTTCAGGTCTTGGAATCGGTCCCGTGCGGGGAAGGATGAACGATGAATGATGAATGATGAATCCAAGATCCTCTTCGTTCATCATTCATCGTTCATCATTCATCGTTCCGAGAGCTCACGAGCCGGTGGGGGCGACCTTGCCGGCGACGAAGCTGAAGGTGTTGTTGGCGTTGGTGCCCAACGTGGTGATGGCGGCGATGCACACCACGATGATGAGGGCCAGCATGACGGCGTACTCGACCGCGGTCGGGCCGTCTTCGCTCTTGAGGAACTTCACCAGGGCGTTGCCGAGCTTCTTCATGGTTCTTATCCTTTCACGTGTTCAGGTCTTGGAATCGGTCCCGTCGTCCCTATCGTTCAGCGTCCCGCGGCTCGCTCAGGAGCCGGTGGGGGCGACCTTGCCGGCGACGAAGCTGAAGGTGTTGTTGGCGTTGGTGCCCAACGTGGTGATGGCGGCGATGCACACCACGATGATGAGGGCCAACATGACGGCGTACTCGACCGCGGTCGGGCCGTCTTCGTTCTTGAGGAACTTCACCAGGGCGTTGCCGAGCTTCTTCATGGTTCTTCCTTCCGGGCGAGGAATCGTATCTGGAGCCGAAGACGAGAGGGGCGGACCACACATCCGGCCCCATGCATCCTTCCCCGAGCGGGTTAGCGAGAGTCACGAGCCGCCGGCGGCCGTGTTGAGCGCCACGTTGTTGAACGTGTTGCTGGCGTTGTTGCCCAGCGTGGTGATGGCGGCGATGCACACCACGATGATGAGGGCCAGCATGACGGCGTACTCGACGGCCGTCGGGCCGTCCTCCTCGCGGAGGAAGCGGCCGGCCAAGGCGAACCAAGGTCTCATTCCATCTCCCCTTTCTCTGTTACCGCGTCGCGGGCCGGTGGGCGCCCGAGCCGCGGAGCGCCCGGCATCTTCAAGCCTCGGAAGGAGTCGGGGGGAGGTTCGGGCCTAGCTGAACGATGAACGATGAACGATGAATGATGAATCAAGAGCGATCGGCCGTCTTGTTCATCCTTCATGCTTCATCTTTCATCCTCTCGGCAGCGTGGCGTGCGAAACTCCTCACCCCTTCGGCAGCCTGGCGGCCCGCGGGGGGCCCATAGCTTTGCGTCGCCGCCTTGCAGCGGGTTTGCTCTGTCGAGGATGAAGAGGCGATTCCTGGTTGATCGTCCCGCCGCGGAGGGAGGTCTTTTACCCCCTCGCTGCGGGCATCCGCCGAACCGCTCGGACCAAACGTAGGTTGCGTCGCCGCTCCAGTCAAATCGCACAGCCGGTTTTTCCGGTGTTTTCCGCAGAATATTCGCGGCCCGCAGCCGCGCTTGAATAGACAAGGAGACAAGGAGACAAGGAGAAGGTGAAACCGGGCGGTTTTTTCCTTGTCTCCTTGTCTCCTTGTCTCCTTGTCTCCTTGTCTGCGGGGCGTCACGAGCCGGTGGGGGCGACGATGCCGGCGACGTAGCTGAAGGTGTTGTTGGCGTTGAGGCCCAGGGTCGTGATGGCGGCGATGCACACCACGATGATGAGGGCGAGCATGACGGCGTATTCGACCGCGGTCGGGCCGTCTTCGCTCTTGAGGAACTTCACCAGGGCGTTGCCGAGCTTCTTCATGGTTCTTCCTTTCACTGCTTGCAGGTCTTGGAATGAATCACCAGTCGTTTCTGACAGCGGGGTCTCGTCCGTACGAAAGCGCATCCCGCGGCGCCGCTTCGGGCGCCGAATGGATGGGATGTACGGGGGCCGCGCGGGCAAGGAGGGGATGACGCGCCGCGCAGCATTGAGGAGTCTAGTCTGCGGAGAACTCTAGGTCGGCCGCGGCGTCCTGTCAAATGACGGGAGAAAAAATGGGAGAATCGCGCCTGGGGTCGGCGCCGGCCGACGTTCCCTCGTTCCCAAGCTCTGCTTGGGAACGAGGAGTCGGCTCATCGTTTATCGTTCATCGTTCCGCTAAAACCGCAACCGCAGCCGCCCCAGGCGCTCGACCGTCTCCGCCATCAGAGCGTCCTCCGCGGCCTCGTCGGGCGCCAGGTAGGTCGCGGAGAAGCGCAGGAACGGCCCGGCGTCGTCCCACGGCACGCAGCAGACCGACTGCTCCGCGATCAGGAACTGCGACGCCTCCTCGGCGTCGGCGAAGGTGCGCCCCCCCTCACCCTACCCTCTCCCCCATCGGATGGGGGAGAGGGTAGGGTGAGGGGGTCGCAGCCGCGCGGCGCCGGGACGTAGAGAAAATAGGTCCCGTTCGGCATCTTCGCCTGGAAGCCGACCTGGCCCAGGGCCGCGACGAGTTTTTGCAGCCGGCGGCGGTACTTCTCGCGGACGCCGTCGGCGATCTCCGGGTGATTCAGGGCAGCCGCGGCCGCCTGCTGGATCGCCATGAACTGTCCCGAATCGCAATTGTCCTTCACGTCGGCGAACGCCTGCACGATCTTCGGATGGCCGGCTGTGAACCCCATGCGCCAGCCGATCATGTTGAAGCCCTTCGACATCGAGTGGACCTCGACGCCGACCTCCTTGGCCCCCTCGACCTGGAGGAAGCTGAGCGGCGGGCCGTCGTAGCTGAGCAGGACGTGGGCGGCGTCCTGGACGACGACGACGCGGTTGGTGTGGGCGAAGTCGATGACGCGGCGATAGAAGTCGCGCGTGGCCGTCGCCCCGGTCGGACTGTTGGGGTAGTTGAGGACCAGCAGCTTGGCCCGGCGGCGCACGTCGGCCGGGATCGAGGACAGATCGGGATAGAAACCGTTTTCGGCGCGGAGCGGCAGGTTGTGGACCTCGCCGCCGTAGTAGGCGGTGTGGGTGCCGGCCACGGGGTAGCCGGGCACGGTCATGAGCGTCACGTCGCCGGGGTTGATGAAGCAGGCCGGCAGCATGGCCAAGGCCGGCTTGGAGCCGATGGCGTGGTTGATTTCCGTGGCCGGGTCGAGCGCGACGCCGAAGACCTTCTTCATGAAGCCGGCGGCGGCCTCCTTGAAAGCGGCGATGCCGTTGTCGGCGTAGCCGCGGTTCTCCAGCTTATCGACCTCGCGCTTGTGGACCTCGCGCACCAGCGGATCGGCCATGTCGTCGTTTTCGCCGATGCCGAAATCGAGGAGCTTGCGCTCGGGGTGGGCGGCCAGGGCGGCGCGCTTGGCCCGCTTGATCTTCTCGAATTTGTAGATCTTGTTGCTCTTGCCGTAGTTCACGCCGCCGATGCGCTCGGCGAACAGCGACTGAAACCAGGGATCGGCGGGTGCGGTCATGGCTCGCTCTTGAACAGAGGACAGAGGACAGAGGACGGTCTGGAGGGGATTCTATTAGACGCCGCCCGCTTCGTCGGCGAAAGCCGTGGTTCATCTCTGTCCTCTGTCCTCTGTCCTCTGACTAAATGGTCTACCGCGGGATTGACGACGCCGGTAAAATGGAGGCACGGAAGAGTTGCAGTTAGGCGCCGTCACTGGGGACGGCAGGTGAATTCAGGGGGAAAGCGGCGGGCCGGTGCATCCCGACCTTTCTCCGCAGGCGCCTGCGAAAAGGAACCCTCCGTGGCCCTGACCAATCTGGACCGCGACCTGCTCAAGCGCTGTCTCGCCCGTCATTCCGGGGCCTGGAACGATTTCGTCGATCGCTTCCTCGGCCTGGTTTATCACGTCGTTCACCACACCGCCCACCTCCGCAGCACGCCGCTGCGCCCGGAGGACGTCGAGGACCTGGCCGCCGAGGTGCTGCTGCAAATCGTCGCGCGGGACTACGCCGTGCTGCGCGAGTTTCGCGGCGCCAGCAGCCTGGCCACCTACCTCACCGTCATCGCCCGGCGGATCTGCGTGCAGGAGCTGGCCAAGCGCGGCGCCGCCCGCGAGGTGCAGCCGGCCACCGACGAGGCGATGGCCGCGGTCGAATCGGAAGGGCCGGACGGCGCGGCCGGGCTGGAGAGCCTGGAAGAGGTCGAGAAGCTTCTCGGCAAGCTGCCCGGCAAGGAGCGCGAGGTGGTGCGCCTCTATTACATTGAGGGGCGCAGCTACGAAGAGATCAGCACGGAGCTGAACCTGTCCATCAACAGCATCGGCCCCATCCTATCGCGCGAAAAAGAAGCTCCGCAAAGGCGTCAAATCCGCGCCCAAGGTCCACCGCCGCTCGGCAGGTGAGGAGTGAGGCGCCCGGCAGGAGATGAATTACCCGCCGGTTGGTCTTCCCCGGAGCGCGGGAAACGCGAGGATGGGTGCGTGGCATCGTCTTGTCTGCGGTGGAGGTCGAGTCCTGGAGCGCTTCCGCGAACGGCTCGATGACTTGTTGCGGCGTGGCGCCGATCGGCTCAGGGGTCATCAGCGACGGCTGTTCCGGGCCGAAGTCACGCTGGAACGGTGCGCGGGCAGTGCCCGTCGGGCGGAGCGTTGCTCAACGGGTTAAAGGTGATCTTGGAGTACGCTCGGCGGATGACCTGGCGTGGCCAACATCCGACGGTGAAACGCCTGACCGGCGACTACCCGGCGGGCATTCGATTGACCAAGAAGGAAATGAAGCCTTACGAGGCGCGTCTGGAACGATCCCAGACGCTGCCCAAGTACGACATCACGATTAGACCGATCCGACCGATACGCGGGTAACTCAAGACCTGCCGATCGCCTTACGCGCTGCGCATCCGCTGCCACGACAAGCCAGAGATCTCCTTCGTCGATTTCACCAGCATGGTGGTCATGCAGGACCTCGGCATCACCGACGTCTTCACGGGCGACGCGCATTTCCAGCAGGTCAACCTCGGCTTCCGGCTGCATCCCTAGTGCTGCTGGGCAGGCTGTTTGCAGAGCGCCTCGACCTCCTGCCACAATTTCTGCCACTCTTGCCGCTCGGCGTCCGGCAGCTTCGCCAGGGCGTCGGCGTCGCGGACGCCGGCCAGGTCGTCGTCCTCTCGCCAGTGAGTCAGCACTTGGACCGCCTGCGTGCGCACCCCGGGGTCCGGGAGGATGGGCTGTAGGCGGGCCTCGGTGGACGGACGCTTCGCCATGATGCACCTCGACGTTCCGGGGAGGTGAGGGAACGCCGAGTGTACCATCCGGCGGGGGCGTCTGGGCAGGCGAAGTGGGAGAGGAAATGGCTGCTCCATGAGCGCCGATGGGTGCAATCGACCCCTGCCGGACAAGCCGGCAGGGGTCGCAATCGAGGTTCCTTGATCCTGCGCTACAGTCCGACCACCACCTCCGTGCCGAAGGTGATGTCGCTCAGGCTCGCGGCAGTGAACGTCAGCGTGATGCTCACCTTGGCGCCTTTCTTGAGCGTCTTGCCGGAGGTCAGGAAGCGCATGTACGGATTGCCGTTCGTCGTGCCGGTGGCGTTGGTCAGCACCACGCCGCTCGGCAGGTTCGTCAATTCCAACGACATCGGCCCCGTCAGCGTGCCGTTCGTGTTGTTGGTCAGCGTTACCGTCTCGCTGTACAACTTCGTCCTGCTGTTGTAGGTGATGCTGCCGAACGACAGCGACACCGGACTGGCGACGGTGAAGCTGGACGAAACGACCGGCCCCAGCATGCCGCCGCCGGCCAGGTTGGCCAGGGCCGCCAACGTGTAGCTGCCGGACGTTTCAAACACCAGGCCGTTGAAGACGGCGCTGCCACGCTCAACCGTCTCCGTCAGCCCGCCGCCGAGCGGTCTGGCGATTTGCGTACTTGGACCGCTGTTGACGCTCAGTGTCACGTTGTCGCTGTTGTCGCCGGTCTCGATGTTGCCGTACGCATCCTCGATGGCTACCTGGAAGGCGGTGGGCTGTCCCGCGGTGGCGCTCGAAGGTTCTACCGTGAAGACCACCTGGCTGGCGGCTGCCGGAGTGACGGCGATGGCGGTTTCGTTGCCGTTGATGCTCGGATTGTTCACATCCGTGGCCGTGACGCTCTGTATGCCGGCCGTCTCCAAAGTGACGCTGAAGGCGCCCGTGCCGTTGGTAATGGTGACGTTGCCGGGCAGGACGGCTTGGGGGTCGCTGCTGGTGATCTGGACGGTGCCGGAGTAGGCGGTGTCGGCGGTGCCGTCGGGATTCAGGGTCGTGAGGGTGAATGTGCCGCTCGCGCCCGCCGTGAAAGTGGTGGGGCCGGTGATGGTGAACGAGGGGCCGGTTTGCGCGGCCGGCGGCAAGTAGCGGGCCAGCGCGATGTTGCCGCCCTCGTCCGCGGCGATCACCATGTCGCCGTTTGGCTGGATCACGACCCCGCCGCCGGCATAACTGGGGCTACTGCCGAACGGGAGGGTCACGAACCCTCCCGAACCGAAGTTCGCGTCCGGGCTGCCGTCCGAGGTATAGACGCCGAACTCGGCCGTGTTGGTGTAAAGGCTGGATCCCTCCACCGCGATCAGCCCGTTGGGCTCAAGGGCGGCGCCGAAGACCTGATCATCACCGCCGATGTTGCTGGTCGCCACGCCGCCGCTGCCGAAAGTGGCGTCCAGGCTGCCGTTGACGTTGTACCGAGCCAGCGCCCACTCCAAACCATCCGAGCCGATCCCATTCCCGACCGCCACGATCTGGTTGTTGGGTTGCACCAGCAGGCTTCTGACCACCTCCGGGGTCGTCACGATGCCGCCGGAGCCGAAGGTCGTGTCGAGGCTGCCGCTGAGGGTGTACAGGGCGAGGCTCCCCGTGCCGGACCCGCGGACGCCGCCGCCGGCCACGATTTCGCCGTTCTCCAGGGCCAGGGAGTAGACCTGGCCGTTGAACCCAGACGTCACCACCTCGCCGCCACTGCCGAAGGTGGAATCCAGGGCGCCGTTGGGGGTGTAGCGGACCAGGGCGGTGCCGCCGACCACGATGTCGCCGTTGCTCGGCTGGATCAACAAGGTATTCCCGCTGATAGGGAGGGTCACTACGCCGCCATTGCCGAAAGTGGTGTCGAGCGAGCCGTTGCTGTTGTAGCGAACGAGCTGCGTGGGATCGAGGGCCACGATCTGCCCGTTCGCTTGGAGGGCTGCCTCGCTCGTCGTGTATTTCATAGTGGTATTCACTACGATCCCACCCGAGCCGAAGGTGGTATCCAGGCTGCCGCTGGGGGTGTAACGCGCCAGGAACAGGCCGCCATCGAGATTGACCTGCCCGTAGGCGATGATGTCGCCGTTGGGCTGGAGCAAGTCTCCCAGGACATGAGATTGGTAGCCGGGCACCGAAGTCGTGACGATCCCGCCCGTGCCGAAGGAGGGATCGAGGGTGGCGGACGGCGTGCAGCGATCTTCCAGCGACTCCAGGCGGGGTCGGCAAGACGGGCGGCGGTAGGCGGGGCGGCGGCGCGTGGCGGGCCGCGGCGGGGCCTGGCCGGACAGGGCGAGCCACAGGGAGACGAGTGTCGGCCACATGGGGAGAATCTCCTTCGTCGGATGGGGTCTGCGATACCATTAGAGCCTATCCCAAAACCGTCGAAACATCACCAATTTGACGAGAATCGTCATGATCGACGGTGGTTTTGGGATAGGCTTTTAGGTTTCGGGAGCAGGGCGTCGAGGTCCGCCCACAGTTGGCGCCAATCGGCCCGCTCGGCGTCCGGCAGCTTCATCAAGGCGTCGGCGTCGCGGACGCCGGCCAAGTCGTCGTCCCCGCGCCAGTGCGCCAGCACGTTGACCGCCTGCGTGCGCACACCGGGCAGCGGGCTGCTCAGCAGCGGTTTCCAGGCAGCCAGGTCAGCCCGCAGCCACTCCAGCGCCTGCCGGCGAAGGCGGGCGCGCTCCAACTCATCTAGGCTCACGGGCATCGCCCGATCGTTGTCGCCGATCTCGACGGGCGCTGGCGGGCGCGCTCCATCTCGTCAAGGCTGCCCGCATCCTTGCCCCGCCCGCATCCGGCCAGGGCGGCGGCGCAAGCGGCGTTGTAACGATTGCCGGTTGACAGGTCGTCGGCCAGCTGCGGCTTCTCGGCGAAAGCCTCGCCGTAGAAGCGTGCGGCCGCCGCGTAATGCTGCTTGTACATCTCGCACATCGAGGCCAGGCCGAGGCGTTCGTCGGTATCGGCGGGTTGCTTCTGCCCGCTCAGGATGGCCGGCAGTTTGCCATCGAGTTCCACCAGGCGCTCACAGTTCCGCACCCACTGCGCCGTGGGATAAGGCCAGCGCGGGTTGCGGCTGCCGAGTTCGTGGCCCAGGCGAAGCTCCTCCAGAGCCTTGGCGAACTGCCCCTTGCGTATGAGTACTTGGCCGAGGTTGCAGTGGGCCTCGGCGAAGTTCTTCTTAAGGCGGATGGCCTCGCGGTACTCGGCGACTGCCTCGTCCAGCTGGCCGTCGGCCGCCAGAGCGGCGCCGAGGTTGTAGTGGGGCTGGGCGTAGTCCTTCTTGAGCCGGACGCCCTGGCGCAACTCGGCGATCGCCTCGTCCAGCTGGCCCTTGCCGTACAGCGCGGCGCCGAGGCTAGTGTGGGCCTCAGCCCAGTCCTTCTTGAGCCGGATGGCCTCGCGGCACTCGGCGACAGCCTCGTCCAGCTGGCCCTCGGCCACCAGAGCAGCGCCGAGGTTGCTGTGGACACCGGCGTCGTCCTTCTTGAGGCGGATGGCCTCGCGGTACTCGGCGACGGCCTCGTCCAGCTTGCCCTCGGCCGCCAGAACGGTGCCGAGGTTGCTGTGGAACCCGGCTTCGTCCATTTTGAGGCGGACGGCCTCGCGGTAGTCAGCGCCGGCCTCGTCCAGCTGGTCCATGAGCCGCAGGGCGTTGCCGAGGTTGGCGTGGGCTTCCGCCAGCTCGGCCTTGAGCGCGATGGCCTTGCGGCATTCAGTCGCCGCCTCGTCAAACTTCTTCAGGTCACTCAAGACCTTGCCGAGATTGTTATGGGCTTCCGCATAGTCGGGTTTGAGGGCGATTGCCTTGCGGTACTCGGCGACGGCCTCGTCCAGCCGACCCTGATCAGACAGGGCAGCGCCAAGGTTGCTGTGGAACCCGGCTTCGTCCTTTTTGAGGCGGATGGCCTCGCGGTACTCGGCGACGGCCTCGTCCAGCTGGCCCATGAGCCGCAGGGCGTCGCCGAGGTTGGCGTGGAACCCGGCTTCGTCCTTTTTGAGGCGGATGGCCTCGCGGTACTCGGCGACGGCCTCGTCCAGCTGACCCATGAGCCGCAGGGCGTTGCCGAGGTTGGCGTGGGCTTCCGCCAGCCCGGGCTTGAGCGCGATGGCCTTACGGCATTCAGTCTCCGCTTCGTCAAACTTCTTCAGGTCACACAAGACCTTGCCGAGATTGTTACGGGCTTCCGCATAGTCGGGTTTGAGGGCGATTGCCTTGCGGTACTCGGCGACGGCCTCGTCCAGCCGACCCTGAGCAGACAGGGCAGCGCCGAGGTTGACGTGGGCGCCAGGGCTCTGCGGCCGGAGGGCCACGGCAACGCTATGAAAGCGGATCGCTTCTGCCAAATAGGAGGGTCCGGATTCATGGAGGACCTGCTTCCCCAGCGCGTCGTTTATCCAGAAGTTGCCCGGATACCGGGCCTGCGCGGTCTGCAGCAACGCCGTCGCCTGGTCAACGGCCCCGCTCGACATCAGGGCCTCTCCGATCCAAACGAGAGTAGAAGGCGGTTGATCGGCGGCGCGATCGGAAGACGCCAGTTCCTTCAAGGCTTTCTGATTCGGCGGCTCCGACTCCAGGGCGTCGCGCACCTGATTCCGCCAGTCGTCCGGGTCGGCGGCGCGGGCCGTCGCCAGCAAGTCCTTCCAGGTCGCGTCGCCCTTCTTCCGCGTTTCCTTGCACACCAAAGCCCAGTCGTCCAGGGCCGCCGCCAGCGCGACCGGAACGCTCGTCGCCCGGATGCGCGCCCCCGCTTCCGCCGGCCCCAGCGCTGCCACGTCAACGCCGTACTGCCGGAACACCTGTGCGTATTCCAGATCTCTCATAGCGGCGTCATAATGCCCGTCTTTCACTGCGGTGCCCAGTAGGCGGATTTCCTCCACCGTGGCGACCATTTCCAGGTCCGCCCGCCGCCGCCGCACGCGCTCCCGCAGCCCCGCGTCCGCGGGGCCAGCCGTCACCGCCGCCTCGGCATGACGGGCCGACGCCAGCGCTTCCGGCCAATTCCCCTGCTCCTGAAAGTCCGCAGCCTCGCGCAACGCCCCGCCCGCCTCCGCCGCCACCGCCGCCCGCTGCCGCGCCCAAAGCACGCCTGCGCCTCCAGCGAACAGGGCCGCGATCACCGCCACCACTGCCGCCGCCCACACGGCGGCCCGGTGCCGCCGCGCCCACCCGGCCGCCACCTTCCGCCACGAGGGACGCCGCGCCTGGATCGGCCGGTCGTCCAGCCAGCGCCGAAGGTCGTCCGCCATGTCCTGGGCCGTGCCATAGCGCTCCGCCGGGTTCTTGCTCATCGCCTTGAGGACGATGATCTCCAGCTCCGCCGGGATGGCCTTGGCGATCCGGCGAGGCGGTTTCGGCTCCTCGAAGGCGATCTGCCGCAGCACCTCCTGCCGGTCCTTCCCCGAGATTGCCGGTTGCAGCGTCAGCAGCTCGTACAGCGTGGCGCCCAGCGAGTAGACGTCGGTGCGGTGGTCGATCGGCACGCGCTTGGCCAGGGCCTGCTCCGGACTCATGTAACGCAGCGTCCCCATCAGGTCGCCCGTCATCGTCAGGTTTGCGTCGCCGTGCTGGATGTGGGCCAGACCGAAGTCGGCCACCCACAGGCGGCCGCACACGTCCAGCAGCAGGTTGCCCGGCTTGACGTCGCGATGGACGATGCCCAGCTGGTGGGCGTGGTCCAGCGCTTCCGCCGCCTGCACGCCCAGCTCCGCCACGCGCCGGACGTATTCCCGGCCACGAGCAGGCCCCAACGTCGATTGCCGCGCCGCCGGTTCCGTGTCCGCCTTTGGGTCCCTGACCCGGTCGGCCGGTACGTGGGCCGTGGTCGGCACGCCGGCATCGGCGCCGGCCGGCCCCGGCCCGCCAGCCCGCCGCAGGTCGCGGATCACGGCGGAGAGCGGCTGGCCGTCGATGAACTGCATGGCGTAGAAGGAGACGCCGCGCTCACAGCCGACGGAATAGACCGGCACGATGTTCGTATGGTGCAGCTGCGCCGCGGCCAGCGCCTCGTTCTTGAACCGCTGCAAGTGGCGCGGGTCCATCGTGGCGGCGAATGGCAGCAGTTTCAACGCCACGCGACGGTGAAGCGATATTTGCTCCGCTTCGTAGACAATGCCCATGCCGCCGCGGCCCAGCTCGCGCACCAGCCGGAAGTCGCCGAGCGTCCCCAGCGGCGGGTCGCCGTCCTGCCCCGCCCCCAGGTCATCGGCCCCGGACCGGCTCACCTCCGCCAACACGTGTACGGCGGGCAGCAGCGGGCGGAGCTGCTCCGCCTGCTCCGGGTGCTCCGCCAGGAACGCCTCCACGTCCACCGGCTCGCCCGCCTGCAGCCGGTTCACCAGCATTTCGAGCAGTTCGGCGACGCGCTCGGCGGCGGCGTCGGACGACCCAAGGGAAAGAACGCGACCGCTCATGGCTGGTCCTCCTCGAGGTCGTCCTCCAGCAGACCACGAAGCCGCTCCAGGGCGCGAAGGTGGCGGACCTTGGCCGCCCCCTCCGTCACGCCCAGCACCGCCGCCACGTCCCGAATCGACAGCTGCTCCAGGTAGCGCAGCACCAGCACCTCGCGGTCGCGCTCGGGCAGCCGCAGCAGGGCGGCCCGGACGCGCTCCCGCAATTCCTGGCGCAGCAGCTGCTCGGCCGGCCCCGACTGGGAGACGGCAAGCCGCGCGGCCAGTTCCTGAATCGAGTCGTCGGGCAAGGCCCCCGGCTCCTCACGGCAGACGCTGCGCTTCTGGGAATGCAGGTGTCGCCGGACCAGTTTCAGCAGGCGTTTCCAGGTCAGCTGGCGGAGCCAGGGGTAGAAGGGCAGCGGCCGTTCGCGCAGATAGGCGGCCAGCTTGCGGTCGGCGTCGGCCAGCGCCTCCTGCACCACGTCGGAAGGGTCCAGCCGCCCGGCCAGGCGACGGTCGAGGCGAACGGCGACCATCCGTACCAGGCGGTCGCGGTGCCGCTGCAGCAGGCGCTGGCGGGCGTCGTCGTCGCCGGCCGCGGCGCCGTCGAGCAGCTCGTCGGTGTCAGGATCGTGCCGCTTCGTCGGGGCCATAAGGCTAATTCCCCCGTCCCGAGGAAAAGGTTACAGGTCATTCCCCGATTTTTCCGCGCCCGGCGGTCTCTCTTGTACCCCGCGGAGGGGACAAGTGCAAGAACCGGCGCCCGCCCCGTCCGCCGGTTTCTTTTCCCTCCCGCCGATTGACCAACTCCGCGCCATGCAGGACAATGCCCACCAGAACCGCGGCCAGTTCCGCGACCGCACCGAGGCCGAGCGTGTCTGTCTGGCCCGGCCCCCGGTCCCCTGTTACACTGGCCAGGGATCGAGGCTCTCCTTATCGGAGGAATCCGCATGGCCGAAGCCGTGAAGACCGAGCACCCCCACATCGTCCGGCTGGAAGGCGTCTGCGGCGGCGAGCCGGTGATCGACGGGCTGCGCGTGACCGTTCGCCACGTGGTCACGCTGCATCAGCGCGGCGAAACGATTCTCGATATCGCCGAGGCGCTGGGCATCACCGAGGCTCAGGTCTTCCACGCGCTTAGCTACTTCTTCGATCATCGCGACGAAATCCTCGCGCTCATCGCCCAAGAAGAACAAGCCCATGCCCGATTCGCCCGGCCTTGAGGCGCTCTTCGTTCGGCTCTACCTCGACCGCCATATCATGGGCCGGCTGGCCGTCGATCTGCGCGGTCGGGGTTACGACGTCGTGAGGACCGAAGAAGTCGGCAAAGACACGGCCCCCGACGAGGAACAACTCGCCTTCGCCACGGCCGAAAACCGGGCCATTCTCACCTTCAACATCCGCGATTTCGCTCCCCTCCACGAGGCGCGGCAAGCGGCCGGGCGCCCCCATGCGGGCGTCATCGTGTCCCAGCAACTCGGCAGCCGGGACTACGGCCTCCTGCTCCAGCGGATGCTGCGCCTGCTCAACCATTTCACGAGGGAGGAAATGATCGGCAACTTCGTTCACCTGGAGCAATTCAAGTAGCGGTCCCGGCCGCCCCATCCGCCGATATCTTTTCCCTCCCGCCGATTGACCAACTCCGCGCCATCCCGGACAATGAAAGTCCGGGCGTTTGCGAAGCCGCGCCGAGATTCGCCGCGCGAAATTCCCGCCGCCCGCGCGGTCGGTTCGCGCTCCGTCCCCGTCTCTTCCTCCGTGAGGCCGTTATGCAGCCGCCGGCCGGCAGCCTGAATCGTCCGGTGGAGGACTACCGCGACTACCTCCACCTCCTGGCGCGGCTCCAGCTCGACCCGCGGCTGCGCGGCAAGCTCGACCCGTCGGACGTGGTGCAGCAAACGCTGGTCAAGGCCCACCAGAACCGCGGCCAGTTCCGCGGCCATACCGAGGCCGAACAAGCCGGCTGGCTGCGCCGCATCCTGGCCAACACGCTGATCGACGCCGCTCGCAAGTACCAGCGCGAGTTGGACGTGCAGGCGTCGCTGGAACAGGCCGTGGACGCCTCGTCGGCCCGCATCGAGGCGTGGCTGGCCGCCGATCAGTCGTCGCCCAGCGAGCGGGTCGGCCGCCAAGAAGACCTGCTCCGCCTGGCCCGCGCCCTGGCCCAGCTGCCGGAAGACCAGCGCGTCGTCGTCGAGATGCACCACCTGCGCGGCGTCGCCGTGGCCGACATCGGCGCCACCCTCGGACGCACCGAGGCGGCCGTCGCCGGCCTGCTGCGCCGCGGCCTGAAGAAGCTGCGGACCCTGCTGCAAGAGGACGGCTGAACCCCATGCCCCCCGACGTCGAACGCGAAGATCGGCTCGACGCGGTCCTCGCCGACTACCTCAAGGCGGCCGCGGAAGGCTCGGCCCCGCCCCGTCAAGCCCTCCTCGATTCCCACCCCGACCTGGCCGACGAGCTGGCCGAATTCTTCACCAATCAGGATCGTGTTCATCGCATGGCGGCGCCGCTCCGGGCCGTCGTCCCCCCTCTCTTCCCTCCCCCCGCGGGTGGGGGAGGGTGGGGCGTCGCCGCGCCGCGCTTCCGCGACTTCGGCGATTACGAGGTGTTGGAGGAGATCGCTCGCGGCGGCATGGGCGTCGTCTTCAAGGCGTGGCAAAAAAGCCTCAACCGCACCGTCGCGCTGAAGATGCTGCTGGCCGGGCCGCTGGCGTCGCCCGACGACCTGCAGCGGTTCCGCGCCGAGGCCGAGGCCGCCGCCCACCTGGACCACCCCAACATCGTCCCCATCTACGACGTCGGCGACCACGACGGCCACCCGTATCTGAGCATGAAGCTGCTGCCCGGCGGCAGCCTGGCCCAGGCGGCCCGGCCGATCCGTCCGCGCGACGCCGCCCGGCTGCTGGCGTCCGTGGCCGACGCCGTCCACTACGCCCACCAGCGCGGCGTGCTGCACCGCGACCTCAAGCCGGCCAACATTCTGCTGGACGACCGCGGACAGCCGTATGTCACCGACTTCGGTTTGGCGAAGCAGCTGAGTGGCGGGTGGCGAGTGGCGAGTGGCGAGGAAAGACAGGCGCAAGGCGAGGAAAGCGGGGGGGCGTTGCCTTTCCTCGCCACTCGCCACTCGCCACTCGCCACTCCAGAGACGCACACCGGCGCCGTCGTCGGCACGCCCGCCTACATGGCCCCCGAACAGGCGTCCGGCCAGCGCGGGGCGGTCACCACCGCGGCCGACGTGTACGGCCTCGGCGCCGTGCTGTACGAGCTGCTGACCGGCCGGCCGCCGTTCCGCGGGCTTACGCCGGTCGAGACGCTGCGGCTGGTGATGGAAGCGGAAGTCCAGCGGCCGCGGGCGCTCAACTCCGCCGTCGATCGCGATCTGGAGACGATTTGTCTCAAATGTCTCGACCGGGAGCCGGGCCGTCGTTATGGCGGGGCCGACGCCCTGGCCGACGACCTGCGCCGCTTCCTGGCCGGCGAGCCGATCGCGGCCCGCCGGGCCGGCCGCGTCGAGCGGCTGGCGCGCTCGGTGCGGCGTCATCCCGTCGTGTCCGCGCTGGCGCTGGCGCTGGTGCTGACGCTGGCGACCGGCTGCGCCTTCGTCGGCGCCCTGTGGCTGCGCCGAGGCCAACGGAAGGCAGCTCGCCGCGGCGCTGGCCGACGCGCGGACGGCCAGGGAGAAAGCGGAGGGCGAAAAGGCGCGAGCCGAGGGCGAGACGCGGAGGGCCGACCAGAACGCCCTCGACGCCGAGGCGCGGCGGAAGGCCGCCGACGCGAACTTCCAGCGGGCGCACGATGCGATCCTGCAAATGCGGAAGCAGGCCGAGGATCTGAAGGCGATCTCGGGGACGCAGCTGGTGCGGCGGCAGATGCTCCAGACCGCGCTGGAATTCGAGCAGGATTTCGTCCGCCAGCGCGGCGACGACCCCAAGCTGCGCCGGGAACAGGCCGACGCCCAGTTCGACGCCGCCCAAATCATCTCCGAAATAGGGACGAACGACGGCGCCCTCGACGCTTACCGCCGCGCCCGCGACCTCTACCAGGAGCTGCACGAGGCCGACCCGCGAGACGTGGACTTGCAGCGCTGCACCGTCAACTGCATCAACAACGCCGGCGTGCATGAACCGGACGTCGAATCGAAGCGGGCCGACTTTCAGGAAGCGCGGCGGCTGTACGAGGAGTTCCTCTGCTTCCACCCGGACGACGAGCGCCTCCTCAACGGCCTGGGCGGCGCGCTGGACAATCTCGGGTCCAGCTACCTTAACAGCGGCCAATTCCGCGAGGCGCTCGACTGCCTCAACCAGGCCGTCGGCATCCAGGAGGAGCTGTTCCACCGCGACGAGCATCGCATCGCCTTCACCAACGACCTGGCCACGACCTATTCCAACCTCGGCGCTCTCTATACGCGCTTGCCGGGCCGGTTCGAGGACTCCCTGCGCTGCCACAACCGATCGTGCGACCTGTACGGCCGACTGGCGCAGGCGTTCCCGAAGGAGGCGGTGCGGCAGGCGAACTACGCCGCCGGCCTCAACGCGCTGGGCATCGTCTACCGCGATCACGGCGACTACGACAAATCGCTTTCCTTCCTGATCGAGGCGCAGAAGGTGCGCCAGAAGGCGGCCGACGACAACCCGAGCGTCGGCCGCTATCAGGTGGACCTGGCCCTGAGCCTGTCCAACGTCGGCATTGCCTACGCCCGCAAGGGCGACCGGCCGAAGGCGCTGGCCGCCCACGAGCAGGCCCGCGACATCCTCGCTCGCCTCTCCCAACAGGATCCCAATTCGGCCTCGATCCGCAAGCACCTGGCGGCCGAGTGGTACAACATCGGCGCCGACCACGGAGAGATGGGTCACTGGGCGGAAGAAGCCAAAGCGATGGCGCAGGCCTGGCCGCTCCAGCAGAAGCTGGCGGCCGACGATCCGAACAACTACGATCTCCGATGCGACCTGGGCCGGACCACGTGCGACCTGGGCCTGGCTCTGTTTAAGGGGAACCGGCTGGACGAGGCCCGCGATGTGCTGCGGGCCGGGATCGCGTCGATGCGGGAGGGCCTGGAGCGGTCGCCGCAGGGGGCGGGCGAGCTGCGCTGGCTGCTGAACGCCGACTACCTCAACCTGTCGCTGGTGGAACGGGGCGCCGGCCAGCCCGACGCCGCGCTGGCCGTGACGGCGGAGCGGCTGAAGACGTTCGACGACGGCGACGAACTGTACCGCGGCGCCCTGGAGTACGCGGCGGCGATGCCGCTGTACGGCCGGGACAAGGCGGCGCCGTCGCCGGAGGAGCAGACCGGCCGGGAGCGCCTGCGCCGGGCTGGCGGTGGAGGCGCTGCGCCGGGCCGCGGCCAAGGGTTTTCACGACCGGGACCGGCTCAGCAAGGACCACGAGTTCGACCCGCTGCGCGGCCGGGACGATTTCCGGGCCGTCGTCGCGGACGTGGAAAAGAACGGAAAGTAGCCGGCGCCGAGCGACCGGACAGGCCGTCTTGTTATTCAACGATGAAAGCGAGTTCCCATGCCTGTTAGCACCATCACCTGCCCGCACTGCACCACGACGTTCAAGTCGAAGACGCCGGTGCCGGAGGGGACGCGGCTGAAGTGCCCCAAATGCACCCAGCCTTTCGTCGTGCCGGGCGCGGCGCCGCCGAAGCCTTCGCCGGCGGCGGTCGCCCCGAGGCCGGCGGCCCCCAGACCGGCGGCGGCCGCGCCAGGCCGGCCGCCCCGAAACCTTTGGCGGTGACTCCGAAGCCGCCGGCGGGAGCGGACATGCTGGAAGCCACGGAGATCATCGACGACGAGCCGGACGACGTGGTCGAGATCGCCGACGGGGACGACGCGGGAAGCCCCGCTGCGACCGGCGCGGGGTTGGCCGCGAAGTTCCCGATTCTGAAGCGGTTCCCGATGTGGGTGTGGCTGACGGGCGGCGGCGTCGCCCTGCTGCTGCTCTGCGGCGGCTGCGGCGGGGTCGGCTGGCTTGCCTGGTCGTGGCTGGGCGGCGGCAACATCACCAAGGACAACTACGACAAAATCAAAATGGGATCGTCAGAAAAGGACGTGACGGCTGTCATGGGCCAGCCGAACGCCAACGCGGAGGACCTCGCGAAGGCGGCCAGCGTAACGCTGCCGTCGGTTGCCGGAGTCAAGGTGCTGGTCTGGAAAAGCGGCGACAACTTCATCGAAGTCTCCCTGGCCAATGATAAAGTCGTATATAAGGCCTACAAAATAGGTTCGGAATCCGCCTTCCAGACGAGCTTCTGACTATGAGGGGGCCGCCTGTTCGTCGCCGGTCTGAGATCGAGGAGCGGCCATGCCGTTGACCCGCCTGACGTGTCCGATCTGCCTTGGCACGCTGAAAACGAAGATGCCGGTTGCGGAAGGGACGCGCATCCGCTGCCCCAAGTGCAAGGGTTCCTTCCTCGCCGAGGCCGAGCCGAAGGCGGCGCCCCCGAACCGGCCCACGAACCGATCCTCTCCGAGGCGCAGGCGCCGATGCCGGAGCCGGCGGCGGAAGAGGAAGTGCTTGAGGTGGAGGAGGTCCCCGACGCGCAGCTGGAAGAGGTGGCGGAGGCGCCATCCCGGCCGCGGGGCCGACCGGCGCGGCGCGACGATGAGGATGAAGAGGAGAGAGAAAATCGCTTTCGACGGAGGCCGAAGAAGGGCGGCGTCCCGCTGTGGGTGTGGCTGGTGAGCGGCGGCGTGGGCCTGTTGCTGCTGCTGGGCTGTTGCGGCGTCGGGGGCCTCGTCGTCTGGAGCATGGCGGGCGGCAGCGGGCCGGTTTCTATAAACAACTACAACCAGCTCAAAAGGGGAATGAACCCGGCGCAGGTCCACAACATCCTGGGCCAGCCGACGGTTTCGACCCCGAATATCTTCGGACTTCAAAGCGAAACCTGGCAGAACGGAACCGACTTCATCAAAGTGGACTTCCAGAACGGGACCGCCGTTGCCCGGCAGTGCAACATCCAGCACAACGGATGGATTCAATTGCAAGACAGCGGCCTGTTGCCGTGGTAGGCGCGGGCTGGTTGGTCCCGCCCCGTCCTTTCCATCGACTCAGGCGCCCTGCGGCGGGCGGCCTTCCAGCACGTCGCGCCAGAAAGCCGGCATTCCGCGATAGGCGATCTGGTATGTGGACTCCAGCGGCGCGTTGACGTAGCGATCGGGGCGCAGGAAGAGAGGGGCCTCCGGCAGGGCGGCGCCGACGCCGAGGTGCTCCAGGTACACTTCGACTCGCGGCCCCGCGGCAAAGGACGCCACGGTCAGCGGCGCCTCGGCCGGCACGTCGTAAGGCTCGTCGGACTGCTCCAGGCGCTGGCAAATGGCGCCGTGCATCCCGTAGGGGTCGTGGGGGCCGGGCGGGAACAGGTCCACCAGCAGAACGTGGACGCCGAAGGACAGGGCTTCCGCGGCCTTGGCGGCGAAGTCCTCGACGTTGCGGGCGCGGTCCTTGTTGGCCGGCGAAACGATCTCCAGCAGGGCGACGAGGCGATGACCGCTGATGTGACGAATCGCCAGACTGCGGCGGCGTTCCAACGCCGCCTGCTCGATGACGTGCCGGCGTCGGACCCGCGGCGGCGCTTCCGCCAGTATGACGCCGCCCGTGGCGGGGGGGAGCGGGGGAAGCGGCGTCGGCGGCGCGGGGCTGGCGTGCAGCGTTAGGATGTCCGGGATAGTACGGCCGGCATGCTGCTCCGGCAGAGCGTAATAGCCGGGCGGCAGCAGACCCCCATTGAGTGTTTTATGGATTTCTCCGATCCATGTCACGTGTAAAGCGTGAAACAGGCCGGCTTCGACCCGCGTCCAGTCATGCACAGGCATCGTCCATCCTCCCGTCAGTGCATCCGCTCCAGCTTCGGCAGCAGCACCGTCCCGTCCGTCAGCGGCACGAACAGCCGATCGGCGCCGAACCCCGCCGGCGCCCCGGTCGGCGCCGCACTGCCCTGCAACTGAATCTCGAAGCCGGCCGGCTCGCCCGTCTCCGGCTTGACTCCGACGATCCGGCCGGACTCGTCCGCGATCAGCACCATGCCGCCGACCAGCCGCGGCCGGCCCACCAGCGCCGCCCCCGCCTTGGTAGGATACCTCCACAAAACGGCGTCCTTTTCTGGGTCGATCCACGCCAGCCTCGTCTCATCGACGACGCAGCCGAGCCGCGTCGCCCCGTCCACAGTCTGCACGTAGGGGCCGGCCGTGATCCGGCCGCCGAGGTTCCAGCGCGTCCCCGGCTTGAGGGCGCCGTCGCCCGCCACGCTCAGGAGAGTAACCGTACCGCTGACATCGGCGATGCACACGCGGCGCGGCGAATCCTTCCGCTCCGGCAGCAGGATCGGGTCGGCCGTCAGGCTGCCGCCCTCCTTGCCTTGCCACGTCGGCGGCTCCTTGCCGGCCGGCAGGACGTGCCAGACGTCGTTCAGCGGCCATTTCCAGTGCGTCAGGCCGCGGGCGCCGTCGCAGGTCAAAAACGTGTCGGGGCCTAGCACCGTCACCCGGGCGCGGGCGTCGGGCGGCGCCCGCCGCGACCGCCAGTTGGGGCCGTTGACGACGGCCGATGTGTCGCCGAGCGGCAGGGGCACGCGGGCCAGGACGCCGTCGGCCAGCGGCAGGATCAGCATCGCGTCCATCACGGCCGGCGTCCCCGCCAGCGGCGCGGACAGCGGGATCGTATATTCCTCCTTGACCAGATCGTTCGCCGTCGCCTCGACGCGGCGGACGACGAGGCGCTTGCCGTCGCCCGGCGTGGCGATTTCGTAGGCGGAATGTCCGTCGGGGCCGGGCAGCAGCACCGGCGGGGCGCCGGGGCCGTCGTCCAGCGCCCGAACAGGAGCTGGCCGCCGTCGCGCCATTCGCCGTCGGCGAGGTTGGCGGATCGCGCCGGGTCGAACGCGAACAGGCCGCCGCCCTGGTCGAGGACCAGCAGCGGCGGCGGCGCGTTGGCGCCCGGCCGCCGCAGCTCCAGCGGGTCGTCCTGGCACACCAGCCCCAGCTGGCGCTGCCACAGGACCCGCCCGCCCTGGTCGTCCAGCGCCGTCGCCAGGCAGATTTGCCGGGTCAACGGCTGCGTCGCCAGGACCAGCGTGGCGCCGCCGCGCACCGGGTTCGGCTCCACCTGGCTGGCGTGCAGCGGCGATCCCAGGTCCAGCGGCGTCCACCCGGCCGCCGGCGCCATCCGCGGTCCCGTCGCCGGGTCCAGCTCCAGCGAAAGCCGTTTGAG
Organism: uncultured Planctomycetaceae bacterium; assembly: GCA_963823075.1. Lineage (GTDB taxonomy): Bacteria > Planctomycetota > Planctomycetia > Gemmatales > Gemmataceae > UBA4732. Next base: position 1,974,421 of record CAWGKE010000001.1, on the reverse strand, counting down.
CAATCCGCCCGCCAGCACCCAGAAATCCTGCCCCTGCACCTCGACCACCTCGGATCGGCCGCGGGCCTTCCCTGCCTCCGGCGCCAGGTCCAGGCTCTTCGACAGGCAGGGGAACAGCAGCGGGTCCTTGAGATTGCGCTCTTGACGGATGTTGAAAAGCCCCAGAACGCCGGTGTCGCCGACCATCGCCAGCTGTTCGCCGTTCTGCAAGGGCGGGAACCACGTCCAGCCGGGCGTTTCCGGCGGGGGTTTCAGCGCGGCGGGCGCCGCCTCGCGGTCGTCGCCGAACGGCAGGCGGTAGGCCCGCAGCCGCGTGGCGCCCAGGCCGTCCGCCTGGGCGAGGATCAGCCAGTCGGCGTCGGTCCCGTCGTCGTCGGGGGCCGACACGATCAGCGGCTCGCGGCGCAGCGACCCGGCGGGATGGCCGGTGTAGAGCAGGTGCGTGCATTTGTGCTGAACCGGATCGATTTCGTAGACGCAGAACTCGTCGGCGGCGAAGTAGAGCAGGCCGCTGTTCGGGTCGCGGACGCCGCCGACCGTGAGCGGCTGGCCGAGCGGGTAGACGCCCAGCACCTTGCCCTGGGCCAGCTCAATCTCGTGGACGTTGCCGTCGTAGGACGCGAGGTAAGCGATATTGCCGACGACCAGCGGCCGACCGATGCACGCGGCCCCCATGCGGTAGCGCCACAGCCGGGCGCCGTTGCCGTCCAGGGCGTCCAGGGCCTTGTCGTCGGCCGACGGGACCAGGATGCGCTCGGGGACGCCCTCCGACTCCGGCACGCGAACCGGCAGCGCCGTGGTATCGACGCCGACGGGGACCGTCCATCGCACCTTGCCGTTGGCGCGGGCCAGGGCGTAGAGGACGCCGCGGGACACCGCCAAGACGACGGGGTCGTTCGCCGAAGGCCGGTTCGGCGTGCCGCCGAGCAGCGGATCGACGACGAAGCGCGTCTCGACCGGCCCGTCGTCCGGCCTTGCCAGGGCCGCTTGCGCCCGGAGTTGAACTGAACGCTGCCGATGTGTTCGTCGTAGACGCGGGCGCGGATCTTCTTCACGTCGGCGTTCTGATCGATTTCGGACAGGCCGATCTTCTCTTTTTGGATCTGTTTAAGGACATTTCGTACCGCCTGCGACGGCGTCGGCGCCTTGGCGGCCTCCTCGATCCGAGTCACGGCGCCCCGAACCATCCGCATGTGTTCGACGGCGAGACGGACGCCGCCGAGGGCCGCCTCGATGTGCGTCCGCAGCTCGGCGGAGGGGGCCGCGGAGTTGATCGTGTTGACGCGAGCCGTCGCCTCATCAATCCGCTTGGCGATGGCCAGGGGCGCCTCGTCCTGGGGGGCGGCGTTGCGCGCGGCGAAGGCGTCGGTCAGCCAGCCGAGGCTCTCCGCCAGGTCGGGCGCCCGGTCCTTGAGCGGCGCCGCCTTGCGGTTCTCGTCGAGGAACGCGGTGAGGCGGTCGAGGACGGCGTTGACGTCGGCGTCCGGGCGCGGGCCTGGCCGCGGAAGTCGCTGAGGGCCTCCATGAAGTGGTAATCGTCGCGCTTGTCGCTGGAGGGAAAGGCCTTCTGCAGCTGGCCGAACATGTCCCTGGCCTGGTCGAATTTCCCCTGCCTGTATGCCTGTTCGGCCTCCGCGGACATGGAGCTTTCACTGCGGCCCATCAGGAACCAGGCCGTCACGCCGCCGGCGCCAAGCAGGGCCAAGAAGCCCACCACGATCGCCGCCACGATCAGGCCAAGGCGCTTGGCGGGGGGGCGGTGTTCGACGGGTTCCTCGACCGGCGCCTCGGCGACTTCCTCAAGGCGTTCCTCGACGGCGGGTTCCGGCGTCGCGTCGGCCGGCGGCTCGGCCGGCCCGCGCCGAACCGGCGGCGGCGCCCACGCCCCCGGCGGCAGTTCGCGCGGCGGCTCCTTGGGGGCCGGCCGGCGGATCGGCGGCGGCTCTTTCCACGACCGGGCGGGGGGTTCGACGGCCTGGGCCTCAACAAGCGGCACGAGATCGCCGACCGAGCCGGTCTTGTGGCCGTTGCCCGGCGCAGGCGGTTGCGGCGCCGGCTCCTCGGCGGGAACGGTGAACACCGAGCGACACTGCGGGTTGGGGCAGCGTATCTGCTGGCCGCGCCTCGACGGCGGAAGGTTATAGCGGGTCTCACAGGCCGGACAGACAGCGGTGATCAGCACGGGTGTCATCCCCCGGAAATGACGGGAGGCTCCAAGGGATTCATTTTACGCGACCGGAGGCCGGAGCGGAACAGGGGACGCCAATCACCCCCGCAGCCCCGCCTCGCGCATCAGCCGGTCGGTCGCGTCGTAGGCCTCGCGCACCCACTCCACAATACGCTCCGGCTGCGGCGAATATTCCAGCTCGATGCTGACGGCGCCGTCGATGCCGAGCGCCTTGATCTCGCGCAGGTACGGCGGGAAATCGACGACGCCGCGGCCGGGCGGCAGATCGCCGTGGACTTTGCCGTCGCAGTCGCTGATGTGGACGTGGGCGGCCCGGCCCGCCAGCCGGCGGAGCGCCTCGGCCGGCGTGTGCGACAATTGCAGATGCGATATGTCGATGTTGGCCCGCACGGCCGGATGGTTCACGTCGTCGAGGAACCGCACCATCTCGTCCACATTATTGAGGAGCGAGAGCGAAAACGGCTCCAGTTCCAGGGCGATTTCCAGGCCGAAGTCGGCGGCGGCCTTGCCCAGCTCGCGGACGTTGCGGACGCCGGTTCGCCATTGCTCGGCCGGCGGAATGACCTGCCGCTCCCAGATGTATTCGCCGAGGACCAGCAGCAGGTTGCGGGCCTCGAACTCGTGACACATATCGAGGCAGCGGCGGCAGCGCTCGACGTGGAAGCGCTGGACGCTGGGATTGAAGTCGATCAACCCGACGGCCACGCAGGCGACGCTGACGATGGGCAGGCCGTGCTTCTCGCACTCGCGGCGAATCAGCCGGCGCTCGCGGGCGTCGATGTCCAGCGGGTCGGCGAATATGTCGATGGAGTCGAAGCCGATCTCCTTCGTCATGCGAACGCCGAAGGCGGTGTCGCGGCCGGTTTGCGCCCAGGCGGAGTTGATGAGTCCGAGTTTCATGGCGGTTGGTCAATCGGAGCGAAGGTTCTTGAGATACTCCAGGTGTTCCTTCTCGAAATCCCCGATCGGTTCGCCGACGAGGTCGCGGAAGGCGTCGAGCGGGTTGGCGCCGCGCTTCAGGGCGTGGACGTAGTCGTCGAGGGCCTTCGTGCCGAGCAGCTTGCGGTTGAAGGCGAGATCGAAGGCCAGCGCCCACGACGCCAGATAATAGCGATCCGACGCCTCCTGTTCGCTGGCGTGGGCCACGGCGAAGGCCTTGTAGTCGGCGCGGAGCAGGTCGGCCGTCGGCAGCAGCGTCCCCTTGGCGATCGCCGCGTGGACGGCGTCGAGGCGGTCCTTGTCGGGCCGGCCGACGCGCAGCTCGCCGACCTCGTAGACGGCCGTCTCGAAGATCTGGGCCAGGCCCTCGTTGAGCCAGCGCGGCGCCTCGCCGTCGGCCGGCGTGTACACGCAGTTGGACAGGTAGGCGTGGAAGGCCTCGTGGTAGAGCCGTTGCAGCAGCCGCCGCCGCGCCTTGGCGAACGCCTCCTCGTTCTGGTCCTGGATCGCCTTGATCTTCTTGCGGGCGTCGAGGATCGGCGCCATCTCGTCGGGCGGCACGCGGCCCTTGTAGGCCTGGTTCAGCGCCTTCTCCTTGTCCTTGAGGTCGGCCAGCGCCTTCTCGGCGTCGCGGCGCCGGACCTCCAGCACGTCGGCCATGCGCTGCAGGTCGCTGGCGCAGACGATTTCATTCTTGGCGGGGTCGAAATAGGCGGGATTGAACAGGTTGCGGCCCTCCTTGGCGACGAGGGCCTGGTAGTCCTTGAGCGATTGGGCGAGAAGGATGGTGGTCGGCGCCGGCGCCGCGACGCGCGGCGGCAGGGTGTGGACGTAGGCGGCGTAGACCTGTTCGAGGTTGACGGCGACCAGCTGCACCAGCTCCGGCCGGGCGTCGGAGGTGAGGCGGAAGTAGGTCGATTGATACGTCAGGGCCTTGGCCTTGGGGTCGGCCGGCCACGGCGCCGGTTGCAGCTTCAGCTCGTCGCCGGACGAAAGCTGCCCCGCGGCGGCGTCGGGGTCGAGCAGCTTGAGCTGCGTCGCCAGCTGGTCGCGCTCGCGGACCAGGGCGTCGATGCGCTTGGCGAGCTGATCGCGGTCGTCGTCGTTCAGCAGGTCGATGCGATCCACGTCGGAGCGCTTGAAGTCGTCGGAGAAGATCAGCGTCGGGGCGCCGGGCTTGCGAACGATCATGCGGACGAAGACGTGGCGGGCGTCCTGCTCGACGACGAGGCCGCTCACCGTATCGCCCGATTTGAGATGGACGACATCGTATTTCCAGTCGTCCTCGCCGGGAGCGGCGAGGGCTGGCGCCGCGAGGGCGGCGGCGGCGAGGACGGCGAGCGTTCGGCGGATCATGGGGGCGGCGCCTCCGGGGCCGGGCGACCTGCGCCCACTATACCGCGGCTGGGGGCGGTTGCCAACAAGAGAGGAACACCGCTTCGCCTTCGCACTGCACCGCTCGCGCCGCTCCCGCCAGACCCCGGCCGAAAGTTGGCCGCCGCCGCGGGCCACGCGCTTGTTTGGCTTGCTTCCAGAGGGCCGGCGTGAGAAAATGCCTCAAGGAATCGACGAGCGAGCGGGCGGCCGGACGCAACCCAACTGCCGAACCGCGACGAGTCATAAGCCGTTTCTCCTCTTTGGGTTCGTGTGACAAACCCATTGTGGCGAGAAACGGCGTTTTCGGCTGCGCCCGTCGCCGTCAACCCTCATCCGTTAACGGCGTTGCATGGCGCCCGGTGATGAGGACATAGGCGGCAGGAAAAGGCGAGCCGCCGGGTTTATCCCGGCGGGTTGGCCGTTATGCTATCCAAACGGCGGGGATGAACCTCGCCGCTCGCCACGTTGGACAGACGATCGAGAGCGAACTAATGGCCAAGAACCCCGACAACGACCGCGGCGACAAACCCGACGCCCCATCGCTCCATTTCATCCAGGAGATCGTCGAGGAGCACAACCGTACCGGCCGGTTCGGCGGCCGCGTCCACACGCGCTTCCCGCCCGAGCCGAACGGCTACCTCCACATCGGCCACGCCAAGTCGATCTGCCTCAACTACGGCCTCGCCCGGCAGTACGGCGGCAAGTTCAACCTCCGCTACGACGACACCAACCCCACCAAGGAGGAGCAGGAGTACGTCGATTCCATCCGCACCGACGTGCGCTGGCTGGGCGCCGACTGGGAAAACCGCGAGTTCTACGCCTCCGACTACTTCGGCCAGCTCTGCGAGTGGGCCGAAAAGCTCATCCGGGACGGCAAGGCCTACGTCTGCGACCTGACGGCCGAGGAGACCGCCCAGTACCGCGGCGACCTCAGGGGCGGCCGGGAAAGCCCCTACCGCAACCGTTCCGTCGAGGAGAATATGGACCTGTTTCGGCGCATGAGGGCCGGCGAGTTCCCCAACGGGGCGCGTACCCTCAAGGCCAAGATCGACGTGAACTCGCCGAATTTCAACCTGCGCGACCCGGTGATGTACCGCATTCTCCACGCCAGCCACCAGCACACCGGCGGCGAGTGGTGCATCTACCCCATGTACGACTGGGCCCACGGCCAGTCCGATTCGATCGAAGGGATCACGCACTCCATCTGCACGCTGGAGTTCGAGAACCACCGGCCGCTCTACGACTGGTACGTCCAGGCGCTCGGCATCTACGCCCCGCAGCAGATCGAGTTCGCCCGGCTGAACCTGTCCTACACGGTGCTGAGCAAGCGGCGGCTGATCCAGCTGGTGCAGGAAAAGCACGTCCACGGCTGGGACGACCCGCGGATGCCGACCGTCTCCGGCCTGCGGCGCCGCGGATACACGCCGGAAGCGATCCGTAAATTCTGCGAACGGATCGGCGTCTCCAAGTACGACGGCGTCATCGACGTGTCCTGGCTGGAGGACGCGCTGCGCGAGGACCTGAATCGGCGGGCGCCGCGCGTGATGGCCGTGCTGCGGCCGCTCAAGGTCGTCATCGAGAACTATCCGGAGGGGCAAACGGAAGAATTGGAGGCGGTCAACAACCCGGAGGACGCCGCGGCCGGCAAGCGCAAGGTCCCCTTCTCCCGCGTCCTATATATCGAACAGGACGACTTCCGCGAGCATCCGCCCAAGGACTTCTTCCGCCTGGCGCCCGGCCGCGAGGTTCGGCTGCGCTACGCCTACTTCCTCACCTGCACCGGCGTCAAGCGAGATCCCGAAACGGGTCGGCCGGTCGAGCTGACCTGCACCTACGACCCGGCGACGCGCGGCGGCGACGCCCCGGACGGCCGCAAGGTCAAAGCGACCATCCACTGGGTTTCGGCCGCCCACGCCGTCGAGGCGGAAGTGCGGCTGTATAGCCACCTCTTCACCAAGCCCGACCCCGACGACGCGCCGGAAGGCTCCGACTATCGGGCCAACCTGAACCCGGAATCGCTGGAGGTCCTGAAGGGATGCCGGCTGGAGCCGAGCCTGGCCGGCGCCGCGCCGGGCGACAAGTTCCAGTTCGAGCGGCTGGGGTATTTCTGCGTCGATTCGGATTCCCGGCCGGGAGCGCTCGTCTTCAACCGGGCGGTGACGCTGCGGGACACCTGGGCGAAGATCGAGAAGGCGCAGCAGAAGAAGAAATGACGGGCGCCCCGCTCTTGCGCGGCGCCCGTTCGTCGTCAGACGTCGAAGTCGCCGAACAGGGAATCCCCGTCGTCGTCGTGGTGATGATGCGCCCCGCCGGCGTCGGCGAACGTGTCGGCCGCGAATCCCCTTTCATCGCTGACCAACTGCACCAGCGCGGCGTCGAGGGTCTGCACGTCCTGATGGAGCGTGGCTCGCGGCGCCCCGGTGCTGAGGTCGGTGAGGACGACCTTCAAGTCCAGCTGCACCACGTCCAGATCGGCCTGGATCCTCTGCGCCTCGGCCGGCCCCTCGGCCGAGCCTGCGGCGGCCGTCGTCAGCGAGCCGAACAGGCCGTGCGTCTCGTGGAACAGCCCGGCGGTGAAATAGACGGTGTTGGCGGCGCCGCCGCCGTTGCCGTTGCCGACCTTCAGCGCCCACAGGCCGTCGATCTGGATCGGTTCGCCGTCGGGGTCCTTCAGCTGGCCCAGGAAGGCGCCGGTCTTGGCGTCGAAGGTATTGATGCGGCCGTTGCCGAAGTTGCCCACCAGGAGGACGGCGTCGCCGTTCGGCGCCTTGAGGCCGGTGAAGCCCTGCGGCGCGATCGCCAGGCCCCACGGCGAGTCGAGCGGGCCGCGCGAAATCAGGCGCACGGCGCCGTTGGCCAGGCCCGGCGTGCCGTCCAGGTTGAAGACGTCCACGAAGCCGTGGCCCGGGCCGGCCACGTCGTCGTGCTTGGTCGCGTCCTGCTTGGCGTAGGTGACGTACACTTGGCCGTTGAGGACCTGGACGTTGAACGGGGCGTAGCCCTTGGGCAGGTTCGGGTCGGTGAAGGCGCCGGCCGCCAGCGTGGTCACGGGCTTGAAGTTCGTGTCGAAGACGTCCACCGTGCCGTGGCGGAAGTCGGAGGCGTAGAGCAGGGTCCGGCCGTTGGCGTCCGTGCCGATCGTCAGGCCCTTGTAGACCGCTCCGTCGGCCACCGTCGGGCTGGTGGAGTTGTCCACGGCGATGATGCCGTAGGTCCCGGCCTTGGCCGGGTCGAAGCCCTTGGGATTGACGGCGGGGTTCCAGCCGACGATGGTCCCGTCCTCGGTGGCGAACAGGAAGATCGGCGAGGCGCTGATCGGGTTTCCGTTCTTGTCCACGCCGCTGATCTGGAAGCCGCCGTTCTTGCCGCCGTCGGTGTTGAACACGGTCCCGGTGGGGGCGCCGCTCGATCCGAGCGGGTCGCCAGGCGTGGGGATGCTCACGACCAGCCCGTTGATGCTGACCGGCGTATTGTTGGCGCCCGGGACGCTGTAGAGGGTGGAGACGCCGGCGTTGTTGTCGGAGATCCAGAAGGGGCCGCCGCCGCCTTCGGAGATGCCCCACGGGTTGACCAGATTGGGATCCTGGACCGCGGCCACGCCCGCCAGGTCGGACACGAGGTTCGTTTGCAGGACGTTCGCGGACATGAGGGTGCGCGTTTCCAGCCGTTCGAGGGCCGGCCGAAAGGACAACCTTGGACGGGGCGCGGCCTTCGGCCGGGCGACTCGGGATTTCAGGGCGTTGCAGATCCGTTCGAGCATGATAAACCTCCTGGGAGATGAGAGACGCCGTGCGCAGGGCGGACGCCGGGCGAACGATTGGGCGAGGAAAGAGAATGGGCGTTCCAGGGGCGCGGACTGTGGGGACCGTCGCGCCGTTGGAAGCGCGAACGGGCCACGCCCCGAGGGGACGGACACGGCCGCGGCGGAGAGGCTCGTGAAGTGCGGTTGGAGGGTCGTTCCTCTGCGTTCCGCTCGGCCCCTACCTATACAGTGACGTGGCGGGGCCGGAGGCTTCCCGGTCGGCGGGGAATTTTTCGGAGGAGTCGGACGCCCGGCGAGCGGCGGGGTTCATCCCCGCCGCCGGGACGCAACCCGCCGGGATGAATCCATTGGGGTGTGCCTCTCGAATTTGGAGGCGGCGTGGGCCGGCCGGCCCGTGCTGAAGCACGGGCCTACAAGCAAAAGCCCGGTAAACCGGGCTGAAATCCCTGGCAGCCCGGTTCACCGGGCTTCGGCTTGTAGGCCCGCCGTTCACGGCGGGACGGGCCAGGTCCAAAATCGGGAGGCACACCCAATCCATTGATTTCTACAGAACCGGCGGTCACATTGCGCCACGTTTTGCAGTTCCTCCTGGGGGGAACCTGCGCGGACCCGGTGACACCGGGGCCGGACAGGGCTGCGCCGGCCAGAGGCGGCGAGGCGATGCCGGACTTCAAGCGGCGCCGGGGGGAATCGGCTGCGGCGTGGTGCACCCGCCTGGGCGCCGTGGACATGGCCGCCCTCTCTCCCCGTCAGCTGGAGGAATTGACGCTGCGCCGCGTCCTGGCCGGCCAAGCTCTGCAGCGCGAGGTCCGCAGCCGACTCCGCAAGGCGGCGGCCCCGCCGGACGAGGCGGACGACGCCCCGGAGTCGGAAGCCCTTCGCCGCTGCAAGGAGGCCGTCCGCGCCCTTTCCGCGGAGGACCGCCGCCAGCTGCTGCGCTGGGTCGAGGCGTTCTTCGTCGAGTGAATTGCTCCGCGCCGCCTCCCCGGATCGGGGAGAAACGCGAAAGCCCGCGGGGTACGTCCCGCGGGCTTTGCTCGTTCACCAGAACTCTGACCCGTCCGTCCTTACTTGATCGTGCCGTTGAAGCCGGCCTTGCGGAGCGCTTCCAGCGCGGCCGCCTTGTCCACGTCCTTGCCGCTGATCGTCGCCGTGTCGCCGTCGAACGATACCTTGTCGTCGGGGAACAACGCTTTGATCGCGGCCTGGCACTTGCCGCAGCAGATGTGCGTGGTCACGCTCACGGAGTCGGCCTTGCCCGTGGCGGTCGGCAGATCGACCTTAGCGTCTTTGCCGTCGTCGGTGGCTTCGCCGGTGAAGCCGGCGTCCGCCAGGGCGGTGAGGGCCGCCGAAGTCGTCTTGGCGTCCTTGGTCGTGAAGGTGATCGACCCGCCCTTGACGGCGGCGGCGTCGCTGACGCCGTCCACCTTCGACAGAACGCCGGTGATGGCCTTGACGCATTTTGGGCAGCAGACGTGGGCGCCCTTGACCTCGACCTTGCCGGCCTGAGCAGTCCCGGCCCCCCACGCGACGGCGGCGACCAGGGCCGCGGTCGCCAGAACCCATTGGCGCATATCCATTCTCCTTGTGTGTTCGGAACGCGAACTGACGCCAGGAGACAGATTACGCGCCGGCGGCGCAAATGCAAGCGCGAAGGTGCCCGGATCAGTCGCTGAGGCGAGCGGCAGCAGGAATGATACCCGTAGCCGCATTCGCCAGAATGCGGGCCGACAGCCCTTCACCCGCATTCTGGCGAATGCGGCTACGGGTAAGGTATTTCCCGCCCCTCGCCTTATCGCAGACCGGCCGGCGGCGCGCCGATGAAAGTGCATTCCAGTACCCAGCGGCCGTCCGTGGAACGGCAGGCGTCCACCTGCACCTTCAGCGTGGGGCCGTCGGGGAAGCGCAGACCGATCCGCCGGCCCGGCGCCAGCGGCCATTGCCCGCCGGTGTTGAGCTTGCGGATGCGGCGCTCGACGACCCCGCCTCCGGGCAGCGTCCCGCGGAAATGTACGTCGGCGATCGACGCCTCGGCGGGCGCCGCGTCGTCGGATGCGGCGGAGCGCGTGAGGGCCTCCAGCTCCTCATCGCTGAGCGGGCTGATGAAGGCGCAGCCCAGAGCCCAGGCGCCGCCCTCGGGCCGGATGTTCATCACGCGCGCCAGGAGCGTGGACGGCGAATCCGGGTCCGCCCCCGGCAGCTCGATGGCCAGGCCGGCGCCGCGCTCGAAGCGTCGGCCCAGAACCAGGCACAGACCGCCGTTGGACACGTCCCGGACGCGGGCCAGCCACTTCTGCCCGCCGCGCTTCCAGTCGGAAGGCGGCTGGCACGAGGCCGGCACATCGCAGACGAATCGTTCGGATACGCGAAACTCCCCTTGCGCCGGCGCGTTCCCCGACTCCGCAGCCGCCAACGATCCTGTCATCCTTCACCCTTGATTCCGAGGCAGGCGACATTGTGGGAGCGCGCGAACACGCCCCGCGCAACCTTAGACCACGGATCGGCCCCGGTCAAAGGCGCGGCCGCGTCCCCTCACCCTTCCCCCTCTCCCCCGGCGGAGGGATGAGGGGACGCGGCCAACAGCAGCTCCACCGCGTCGCGTCCGGTCATGCCGACGCGGACGCCGAGCGCCTGGGCCTGGGGCGTCGCCTCTACGATCTTGGCGTCGAACAGGTCCTCGGGATCGACGAGCGGCTTTTGCGGCGTGCCGCGAGCGATGGCCACGGCCTGGCCGAACACGGCCGCCGTTTTCACGTCGTAGATGCCGCAGCCGACCAGGCCGGCCTCCGTCAGGATGGTGCAGTACTGCCCCTGCCTCCAGCGGTTGCTGATGCCGATGGCGCAGCCGTTGCGGAACTGGATCGGTCGGGCGATCGTGCGGGGGAGAGGGTCGTTCATGGGGACTCCGGGGGTTCATGTGTGCGATCGTTTAGCCGCTCTTCGCAGAAGAGCGGCTAAACGGACTGCTCAAACCAAACTGCGGTACGCCGGCCGATACGCCTTCGCCTCAAGGAAGGCGCGCATGTCGGCCGGCCGCGGGACGCGCGCCAGGCCGCGGTCGAAGATCACTTCCGCCACCGCCGTTGCGACGGGAAGAGAACTCTGCAATATCTCCGACATCGGCGGGTAGACAAGGCCCAGGTCCAGGTCGCGCGGCGAGACCTGGCCGGCCAACGCCCGCGCCGCCTCCAGGAACATCTCGTCCGTCACGCGCCGCGCTTCGGTCGCGTACACGGCCATGCCCAGGGCGGGGAAGATGGTGACATTGTTGCCCTGCCCCGGAACGAGGACTCGATCGCCGAGCCGAACCGGCGGGAACGGGCTGCCGCTGGCGAACACGGCCCGGCCGTCCGACCACGTGTACGCCTCCTCGGCCGTGCATTCGGCGCGCGAGGTCGGGTTGGAGCAGGCGAAGACGATCGGCCGGCGGTTGAGGCGCGCCATGGCCTCGACGACGGCCTGCGTGAACAGCTTGGGCACGGTGCTGACGCCGATAAGGGCCGTCGGCCGGAGCGTCTCCACCGCCGTCAGCAGGTCCTTGATGGGCGCGTGCCGGTGGGCGAACGGCCTCTGGAAGTCGGCCAGGTCGGTGCGGCCGGATTCGATGAGGCCGTTGGCGTCCAGCATCCAGCAGCGGCCGCGCGCCGCCTCGGGCGTCAAGCCCTCGGCGGTCACGGCCTGGCAGAGCAGGTCGGCGATGCCGGTGCCGGCGGCGCCCGCCCCGGCGAAGAGGAACGTCTGTTCGCCGAGGCGGCCGCCGCTCAGGCGCATGGCCGCCCACAGGCCGGCGACGACGGTGGCCGCCGTGCCCTGCATGTCGTCGTTGAAGCAGCAAACGCGGTCGCGGTAGCGGGCCAAGAGCGGCGCCGCGTTGGCGCCGGCGAAGTCCTCGAACTGGATGCAGCAGAGCGGAAAAATATCTTGAACGGCCGTCACGAACTCGTCGAGGAAGGCGTCGTAGGCGGCGCCGCGGACGCGCGGCTGACGCAGGCCGAGGTAGAGCGGGTCGCGGAGCAGCGCCTCGTTGTCGGTGCCGACGTCGAGCATGACCGGCAGCGTGACGCGCGGCGGGACGCCGGCGCAGGCGGTGTAGAGGGCCAGCTTGCCGATGGGGATGCCCATGCCGTTGGCGCCGAGGTCGCCCAGGCCGAGGACGCGCTCGCCGTCGGTGACGACGAGGACGCGCACGTCGCGCTCCGGCCAGTTGCGCAGCACGTCCCGGACGCGGCCGCGGCGCTTGACGGAGACGTACAGGCCCTTGGGCCGCCGCAGCATCTGGCTGAACTGCTGGCACGCCTCGCCGACCGTCGGCGTGTAGACCAGCGGCACGAACTGGGCCGGGTCCGACGTCAGCGTCTTGTAAAACAGCGTCTCGTTGTTGTCCTGGAGCGAGGAGAGGTAGATGTATTTTTCCAGGGCGGTGTTCTTGCGGCTCAGCTGGAGGTGGACGCGGCGCAGCTGCAGCGCCTCGTCGTCCACGCCCTCGGGCACCAGGCCGACCAGACCGAGGGCCTCGCGCTCGGCCTCGGTGAAGGCCGTCGATTTGTTGAGCCGGGCGTTGTGCAGCAGGTCCACGCCGCGGGGCAGGGGAGCGTCGGTACTCGATATCATAAACGATCCTTGTTTGCGGAATCGACGCGCAGGCCCCTTGGGTGTGCCACGGCCGTCTCGGCCGTGCGGAAGGTGCAAAGTCCAAACACGGCTGATACAGCCGCGCCACGCCGGATAATCCCGTCAAGCTATCCGCAATGCGCCATCCGTGCCACGGCGCGCGAAGCCCCGTGTTGAGGCTAACGGGCGGCCGTGGGTCGGGCAAGGTGGAAAGTCCCTTGATACCGCCCCCGGCCGGGGTAGAATTGGCGGAAACCGCTGTGGAGGGTGGGGCCGCGGGCCTTTCCTCGCCCGCGCGGCGGGATGATATAATTCCCGCATGACGCTGCTCTATACCGACCCGCTGTTCCTCCGCCACGAAACCGGCCCCCATCCCGAACGGCCCGACCGGCTGCGCGCCGTCACGGCTCGGCTGGCGAAGTCCGGCGTCGCGGGCCTCTGCGCCCACGGCGAGTATCAGCCGATGTCCGAGGAGGAAGTGCAGGAGTTGCACGACCCGCGACAGGTGCTGTTCGCCAAACGGGTTTGCGAACAGGGCGGCGGCCGGCTCGACGGCGACACGGCCGTCAGCCCGGAATCGTTCACGGTGGCCCTGGCGGCGGCCGGCGCCTGTGCGGCGGCGGTGGACGCCGTGATCCAGGGCAACGGCCGCAACGCCCTGTGCCTGGTGCGTCCGCCCGGCCACCACGCCACGCCGACGACGAGCATGGGCTTTTGCCTCTTCAACAACATCGCCCTGGCCGCCCAGCGCGCCCGCAAGGTACACGGCCTATCGCGGATCTTGATCGTCGATTGGGACGTGCATCACGGCAACGGCACGCAGGACATTTTCTACGCCGACGGCGGAGTCGAATTCTTCAGCATCCACCGCTCTCCCTTTTATCCCGGCACCGGCGCCGCCGACGAGACGGGGACGGGACCCGGACTCGGCCGCATCCTTAACATGCCCATTCGTTACGGCACGCCGCGCCAGGAGTACCGCTCCGCGTTCACGTCCGCGCTGGAGAAGGCGGCCGACGCGATCAAGCCGGAGCTTGTGCTGCTGAGCGCCGGCTTCGACGCCCATGCCGCCGACCCGATCGGCTCGCTCGGTTTGGAAGTCGAGGATTTCGCGGAGATGACAAAGCGGGTTCTGGACGTGGCGCGGACGCACGCCGGCGGCCGGCTGGTGAGCTGCCTGGAAGGCGGCTACGACCTGGAGGCGCTGGCGGCGTCGGTGCAGGCGCATCTGGAGGAGTTGCTGGGGGCGGCTACATGAAAAACTACTTTACAAGACCTCTATTTCCGCATAGGATGAGAACATGAACGCCGAAGCCATACGCAAGCTGCTGGATGTCAAGCCCTTCGAGCCGCTGGAGGCGGAGTTGTCCAGCGGCCAGATCTTCACGATCGCGCATCCCGAAAACGTGATTGTGATGAAAAACACCTTGGTCGTAACAGATCCACCAACAGACATGGTCCAGTGGACGTCTCTGATCCACGTCGTCGCCGTGCGCCGGCGACAAGCTGCATTGCCTTCCTGCCCCAGCCGTCGGAGACACGCACAATTGTCAGGGAATTAGGACACGACCCCGTGGGTGCGCCCGGCCTTCGCCGGAAAAGTTTTCCCAAGGTATTGACATGGGTCTGTGCATTCCATTTACTAGCGCTGGTTCAAATGGGTGCGCTGAGAAGTCGGACGACTTGATGAAGGGCAACTCGGCCGCGCCGGGAGGCCCGTTGACGAGTAACCCGACGTGGTAGGACGCCGCCAGGGCTTTCCACCACGTCGGGTTTTTGTTCCAAACCCCGCCTCGCGCACGACGGATGCACCCATGGCGAATTGGCTGGACGGTCTGGGCGGCCGCCAGCGCCGGCCGATCCGCAAACAAGCATCCCCGAAGCCGCGCCGCCGCGACCTGTGCTGTAACGAACCGGACATGTGCGGAGTTGCACATGTAATCCGCCGCGAACACACCTGACGCGGGTTCGCGTGGTCCGGCTCAGGCCTGTGCTTCCTTTTTTTCCGAAAAGGCGGCAATCTCGCCTGGGCCCCGATTATTGAGCGAAAAAGGACTTTGGAATGACGTCCCCTCCGCCGTCGGCGCGGCCATTCGGCGGATTGGCGCAGGAGGTGCTAAGGGGGATGCAACCGATCTGACGGAGACGAGCGGGTCCCTCAAAGGAGCAGAGGATGTCTCCCACCCAGGATACGCCCTGTGAAGTCAACGCCCTCGCCCGCCGAAATGTGGTTTCTCGTTCCCGCCTGCCGCGGAAGGTGTGGACAGCGTTGTCCACTCTGGGGCAGGTCCTTCCTCCAACAGCGACGATCACCTCGGATCAATGCGAAGGAGGCCGCCCGGCTTCCGATCCGCCGATCACGGTGACGTTCGTTCCCTGCGGTGTCCGACGGAAACGGTCACGGCCGCGCCCCAATCGCCGGATTTCCCCGCCTAGGGGTTAGGCTCCCGGCGACCGCGGCTCACGAAGTCACGGTTCGCGGCGAACGCGCCTCAGTGGCGGGTTCCTGCCTGAAAGTTGTTTGTCCGGCCGCGCTGTCCTGAGCGCGGGACCAGCGGCAGAGCAAAAGACGAACTCAAGTGCGCCTGACGGTGGTGGTCCGTCGGTCGAGTACCGGCGCGGCCCCGCCAAGGTGAAAACATCCAATTGCTCTCTCTCAACGAGGACTCCACCCATGACGAATTGGCTTAACGGTCTGAAGAAGCTGTTCCAGGGCGGGCGCGGCCAGCGCCGGCCGATCCGCAAGCAGCCGGCCCTGCAGCCGCGCCGCCGCGACCTGTGGGTAGAGCGCCTGGAGGATCGGCTGACGCCATCGACGTTGAGCCTCATCGGCGGCGACCTCCAGTATCTCGCGACCAGCACCGAGACGAATGCCCTCACCGTGTCGTACTCGGGGGCAACCCACAAGTACACATTCGCCGACACCGGCGCCCTGATCACCAGCACCATAAGTGGTGAGACGGGATCCGGCACGCACACCGTCACCGTCCCGGACACCGGCGTCACCACCATCGCCATCGACCTGAGCGCCAACACGAACAACGACAAGGCGAACATCGATTCGATCAACGCCGCGACCACGGTCACCACCGGCGGCGGGATGAACACGGTCAACGTCAGCTCCAACGCCCCGACCAACACCGGCAACCTGGCCGGCATCGCGGCCGCCCTGACCGTCACCTCGACCAACGGCGGCACCGACAGTCTGGTGATGAGCAACTTCAGCGCCACCACGGGCGACAGCAACGTCGTGGTCGGCTCCAGCAGCATCACGGGGTTCGGCCCCAGCACCATCAACTACACACCGCCTCGGGCGGCAGTTTCAGCCTGGTGCGGCTGATCGGCTCCAACAGCCCCAGCCTGCATGAGACGTTCACGGTCAACGACCCCAACGCCAGCACGTTCCAGCTCGACAGCAACGCCGGCGGCGACACGGCCATCATCGAGGGGACCAACAGCAGCACCACCAACAACATCAACATGGGGGCCGGCGCCGCCACGGTCACGGTCTCCTCCGACGGGAGCGCCACCGGCAACCTCGACGGCATCCTCGGGACCCTGAACATCAACGAGGGATCGGGCTTGGGCAAGACCCTCAACCTGATCGACTACGACTCGGCTATTGGTAGGTCCGCGACGGTGAGCGGCACCGCCGTGGCGGGGTTCGCGCCCGCGACCATCAACTACAAGGCCGTGGGCGGCACGTTCAGCAACATCACGCTGAGCGGCTCAAACACCGTCAGCGACAGCTTCACGGTCACCGCCAACTCCCCGGCACTGAACCTGGAGGCCAACGGCGGCGGCGACGCGTTCATCCTCGAGAACAACGCCACGGTCAAGAGCATCGCCGGCGGCTCAGGCTCCGATACCCTGACCTACGGCTCCGGCTACACCAACGCCGTCAGCGTGACGCTCGCCGGCTCGAACGCCAACGGCTTCAGCAGCTCGTCGGCGACGGGGATCAGCGGCAGCGGGTTCACCGGCATCGACGTGCTGAACGGCGCCGGCTCCAGCACCCTGACCGGCGAGAACGCGGCCAGCACCTGGACGGTCAACGCTACGCCCAGCTACAACGACGGCAGCAACACGCTGGCGTTCTCGGGCTTCACCACCCTCGACGCAGGCACCGGCGGCGACACCTTCAACGTGTCCGGCGGCGCCTCGGGCTACACCCTCAACGGCAACACCGGCAGCGACACCCTGACCGGCGTGTCCAATGCCGTGCTGTCCGCGTTCCACCGCCAGCGGTTTCAGTGGCACGGCGGCCAGCAGCATCGCCTTCAGCGCCATCGACACGCTGGACGGCAGCGGCTCGCTGACCGGCGAGAACGCCGCCAGCACCTGGACGGTCAGCGCCACCCCGAGCTACAACGACGGCAGCCACACGCTGGCGTTCTCGGGCTTCACCACGCTCGACGGCAGGCACCGGCGGCAACACCTTCAACGTGTCCGGCGGCGCCTCGGGCTACACCCTCAACGGCAACACCGGCAGCGACACCCTGACCGGCGTGTCCAACGCCACGCTGACCTCGTCGAGCAGCAGCGGTTTCAGCGGCACGGCGGCCAGCAGCATCGCCTTCAGCGCCATCGACACGCTGGACGGCAGCGGCTCGCTGACCGGCGAGAACGCCGCCAGCACCTGGACGGTCAGCGCCACCCCCAGCTACAACGACGGCAGCAACACGCTGGCCTTCTCCGGCTTCACCACCCTCGACGCAGGCACCGGCGGCGACACCTTCAACGTGTCCGGCGGCGCCTCGGGCTACACGCTCAACGGCAATACCGGCAGCGACACCCTGACCGGCGTGTCCAATGCCGTGCTGGCCGCGTCCTCGGCGGCCAGCGGCTTCACCGGCACGGCGGCCAGCAGCATCGCCTTCAGCGCCATCGACGCGCTGGACGGCAGCGGCTCGCTGACGGGCGAGAACGCCGCCAGCGTCTGGACGGTCAGCGCCATCGCCTCCAACAGCCCTACTACGACGGCAGCAACAACGCTGGCCTTCTCGCGGCTTCACCACGCTCGACGGCGGCACGGGCGGCAACACCTTCAACCTGTCGGGCGGCGCCTCGGGCTACACCCTCAACGGCAACACCGGCACGGACACGCTGACCGGCGTGTCCAACGCCACCCTGACCTCCTCGGCAGCAGCGGCTTCAGCGGCACGGCGGCCAGCAGCATCGCCTTCAGCGCCATCGACACGCTGGACGGCAGCGGCTCGCTGACGGGCGAGAACGCCGCCAGCGTCTGGACGGTCAACGCCACGCCCAGCTACTTCGACGGCAGCAACACGCTGGCCTTCTCGGGCTTCACCACCCTCGACGCAGGCACGGGCGGCGACACCTTCAACGTGTCCGGCGGCGCCTCGGGCTACACCCTCAACGGCAACACCGGCAGCGACACCCTGACCGGCGTGTCGAATGCCGTGCTGTCCGCGTCCAGCGGCAGCGGCTTCAGCGGCACGGCGGCCAGCAGCATCGCCTTCAGCGCCATCGACACGCTGGACGGCAGCGGCTCGCTGACGGGCGAGAACGCCGCCAGCACCTGGACGGTCAACGCCACGCCCGAGCTACAACGACGGCAGCCACACGCTGGCGTTCTCGGGCTTCACCACGCTCGACGCAGGCACGGGCGGCGACACCTTCAACGTGTCCGGCGGCGCCTCGGGCTACACCCTCAACGGCAACACCGGCAGCGACACCCTGACCGGCGTGTCCAACGCCATGCTGTCCTCGTCCAGCAGCAGCGGCTTCAACGGCACGGCGGCCAGCAGCATCGCTTTCAGCGCCATCGACACCCTCGACGGCAGCGGCTCGCTGACCGGCGAGAACACGACGAACACCTGGACCATCGTCGGACTCAGCGGCAATACGTACAACGACAGCTCGTACAGCCTGAGCTTCTCCGGCTTCAATTCGGTCATCGGCGGCACGGGCGCGGACACGTTCAACGTGACCGGGGACCTGGGCAGCATCGACGGCGGCGGGCTGACTTCCGGCCCGGACACCTACAACGTGGCGAGCGCGACCGTCACCGGCGCTGGCACGAACCACGGCATCCAGGGCAGCGATGGCTTCGGCAACAGCTTCAACGACATCGACGTCCTGCATTACCACCGGCACCGTCACCGGCAGCGGCGACTGGGCCTACAACGCCGCCGGCTTCCTGGGCCAGTGGGAATTGAACGGCGTCGCGATCGGCAACCCCACGACGCTCCAGGGCGTCGGTGCCCGTCAGAACCTGTTCGACGTCCTGGGCAACGCCACCATCAACATCAACGCCGGCGGAACCAACGCCGGCGGCAGCCCGGTCATCACGATCAGCAACGGCGACACCCTCACCGGCGTCATCGACGGCCAGGACGGCACCGCCACGCTCAATTACAACGGCGGCGGCTGGACCGGCCAGGCGACCGCCTGGACCAGCCCCGTCAACGTCACGCTCACCAGCTCGACGCCTGCCGACGGCTACCAGGGCACGGTCACCGGCATTGTCGGCCACTTCAATGGCGTCAGCACCATCACCGGCAGCACGTCGAGCAGCGGCACGCTGACGGGCGAGAACGTGGCCAGCACCTGGACGGTCAACGCCGTCGCGAGCAGCAGCACCTACAACGACGGCACGGACAACCTGACCTTCAGCGGTTTCAGCACGCTCGACGGCGGCACGGGCGGCAACACCTTCAACCTGGGGGCGGGCGCCTCGGGCTACACGCTCAACGGCAACACCGGCACGGACACCCTGACCGGCGTGTCCAACGCGGCGCTGGCCTCCTCGGCGGCCAGCGGCTTCACGGGCACGGCGGCCAGCAGCATCGCCTTCAGCGCCATCGACACGCTGGACGGCAGCGGCTCGCTGACGGGCGAGAACGTGGCCAGCACCTGGACGGTCAGTGCCACCCCGAGCTACTTCGACGGCAGCAACACGCTGGCCTTCTCGGGCTTCACCACGCTCGACGGCGGCACCGGCGGCAACACCTTCAACGTGTCCGGCGGCGCCTCGGGCTACACGCTCAACGGCAACACCGGCAGCGACACCCTGACCGGCGTGTCGAATGCCGTGCTGTCCGCGTCCACCAGCAGCGGCTTTAACGGCACGGCGGCCAGCAGCATCGCCTTCAACGCCATCGACACGCTGGACGGCAGCGGCTCGCTGACCGGCGAGAACGTGGCCAGCACCTGGACGGTCAGTGCCACCCCGAGCTACTTCGACGGCAGCAACACGCTGGCCTTCTCCGGCTTCACCACCCTCGACGGCGGCACCGGCGGCAACACCTTCAACGTGTCGGGCGGCGCCTCGGGCTACACGCTCAACGGCAACACCGGCGCCGACACCCTGACCGGCGTGTCCAACGCCACCCTGACATCCTCCAGCAGCAGCGGTTTCAGCGGCACGGCGGCCAGCAGCATCGCCTTCAGCGCCATCGACACGCTGGACGGCAGCGGCTCGCTGACGGGCGAGAACGCCGCCAGCGTCTGGACGGTCAGCGCCACGCCCAGCTACTTCGACGGCAGCAACACGCTGGCCTTCTCGGGCTTCACCACGCTCGACGGCGGCACGGGCGGCAACACCTTCAACGTGTCGGGCGGCGCCTCGGGCTACACCCTCAACGGCAACACCGGCACGGACACGCTGACGGGCGTGTCCAACGCCACCCTGACCTCCTCGAGCAGCAGCGGCTTCAGCGGCACGGCGGCCAGCAGCATCGCCTTCAGCGCCATCGACACGCTGGACGGCAGCGGCTCGCTGACGGGCGAGAACGCCGCCAGCGTCTGGACGGTCAGCGCCACGCCCAGCTACTTCGACGGCAGCAACACGCTGGCCTTCTCGGGCTTCACCACGCTCGACGGCGGCACGGGCGGCAACACCTTCAACGTGTCGGGCGGCGCCTCGGGCTACACCCTCAACGGCAACACCGGCGCCGACACGCTGACGGGCGTGTCCAACGCCACCCTGACCTCCTCGAGCAGCAGCGGCTTCAGCGGCACGGCGGCCAGCAGCATCGCCTTCAGCGCCATCGACACGCTGGACGGCAGCGGCTCGCTGACGGGCGAGAACGCCGCCAGCGTCTGGACGGTCAGCGCCACGCCCAGCTACTTCGACGGCAGCAACACGCTGGCCTTCTCGGGCTTCACCACCCTCGACGGCGGCACGGGCGGCAACACCTTCAACGTGTCGGGCGGCGCCTCGGGCTACACCCTTAACGGCAACACCGGCAGCGACACCCTGACCGGCGTGTCCAACGCCGCGCTGACCTCGTCGAGCGGCAGCGGTTTCAGCGGCACGGCGGCCAGCAGCATCGCCTTCAGCGCCATCGACACGCTCGACGGCAGCGGCTCGCTGACCGGCGAGAACTCCGCCAGCGTCTGGACGGTTAGCGCCACCCCGAGCTACTTCGACGGCAGCAACACGTTGGCGTTCTCGGGCTTCACCACGCTCGATGGCAGCACCGGCGGCAACGCTTCAACGTCTCGGTCGCTGGCTACACGCTCAACGGCAACACCGGCGCCGACACGCTGACGTTCACCGCCGCCTACGGGAACGTGACCGCAACACTGACCGGGTCGAGCGCGAACGGCTACAACGGTTCCGAGAGCGTGAGCGCGACGATCTTCCACTCCATCGACAAGCTGTTCGCCGACCCGTCCAACACCAACAGCCTGACGGGCGAGAACGCCAGCACCAACCCCACCTGGGATCTGGCCGCCACGCAGACCTACAACGATGGGTCCGTCGGCGCGAGCGACCTGGTGTTCGCCAACTTCCAGACGCTGAACGGCGGCACCGTCGGGGACACGTTCAACGTGACCGTGATCACGTCCGGGTTCCCGATGACGTTGAACGGCAACGGCGGCAGCGGCGACGCCTTCAACATCGGGTACAACTCGACGCTCGACCCGACCGGGGCCACCGGCTCCCTCGCCAACGTGCAGGACAGCGTCACGATTAACGGGGCCGGGGCCACCCTGAACGTCTCCGATGCCGCGGACACCAACGCCATCGCATTGACCATGACCGCGGCCGACATCCAGAGCAGCAGCGCGGGCGACATCATCTACAACGGCCCGAGCACCATCAACATCACCACGGGCGACCCCACCACCAACCGGAACGCGATCGACGTGGAAGGCGCGGTCTCGGGCACGACCCTGGTGCTGACGACGACCGGCAACAGCGACGTCCAGTTCGCGCAGGTGGGGCAGGACTTCGACAGCGCCTTCACGGGAGTCACCATCATCCTGGCCGGGACCAGCAGCGACACGCTGACCGTCAACGACCAGGCCAACACCACCGGCACGACCTACACCGTGTCGGATACGGGCGTGACATCAACCAACGCCAGCATCACCATCAACGGCCAGTTCGGCCAGGAGGTGGTCTTCGGCGGGAGCGGCACCAACCACTTCGACGTCACGCCCAGCACCGTCGGGAGCGGCACGACCATCTCCGTGGATGGCGGGTCGGGGTCGTCCAACACGCTGACCTACCACACCCCGATCAGCCCGCCCGATGCGCCCGTGAACGACGGTTCCAGCTCCATCTTCGATACCGGCGGGAACTATGAGCCGGTCTACTACTACGACTTCCTCACGGAAACCATCTACGGCCCCCGGGGGCTGACCGGTAGGCCCAAGCGGCCAACCACGCCTCCACTCCTGCCGTCCGGCCCGGGTTCCCCGGGCCGGGCGGCAGCGGCGGGGCACCTTAACCGTCCTTCGCCCCGCAGCGCCAGGGAAGCCCGCGACGCCGGCAACCGGCCCCAGCCCACATCGGCGGTACGGCCTCCCCGGCGCTGTGACTTCGATCTCTCGGAGGAAGGGGCGCCGGGCGGGCGCACCCGCCCGGCGCCGTCTGACCCCAGAACCCCTCTGCCCAGGAAGTGCGTCATGACCATTCCCTCGTGGCATCAATGGCTCAAGCGGAAGCTGCTCCGTCCCTTCACGTCGGCCCGGGCCGGCCCCGCCGCCCGCCGCCGCCCCCCGCCCACCTGCCCTGGAGGTGTTGGAGGACCGCACAACACCCTCAACGCTGAGCCTCACGGGCGGCAACCTCCAGTATCTCGCCACCAGCGGCGAGACGAACGACCTCACCGTGTCGTATTCGGGGACATCCCACAAGTACACATTCGCCGATCCGGGCGCCACGATCACCAGCACGATAAGTGGTGAGACCGGCTCCGGCGGCCACACGGTCACCGTCCCAGACACCGGCGTAACGGCCGTCTCCATCGACCTGAGTGCCAACACGAACAACGACAAGGCGAACATCCAGTCGATCAACGCCCCGACCACGGTCACCACCGGGGGCGGGATGAACACGGTCAACGTCAGCTCCAATGCCCCGACCAACACCGGCAACCTGACCGGCATCGCGGCCGCCCTGACCGTCACCTCGACCAGCAGCGGCTCGGACAAACTGGTGGTCAGCAACTTCAGCGCCACCACCGGCGACTCGAACGTGGTGGTCGGCTCCAGCACCATCACCGGGTTCGCCCCCAAGCACCATCACCTACAACTCCGCCTCGCTCGGCAGCTTCAGCCTGGTGCGGCTGATCGGCGCTAACAGCCCCGGCCTGGCCCAGTCGTTCACGGTCAACGACCCCACCGCCAGCACGTTCCAGCTCGACAGCGAAGGCAGCCACGGCACGGCCATCATCGAGGGGACCAACAGCGGCAGCACCAACAACATCAACATGGGGTCCGGCGCGGCCACGGTCACGGTCTCCTCGGACGGGACCGGCGCCGGCAACCTCGACGGCATCCTCGGGACCCTGAACATCAACGAGGGCAGCGGCCCGGGCAAGACCCTCAACCTCATCGACTACGGCGGCACGGTCAGCAGAAACGTGACGGTGAGCGGCACGAGCGTGACGGGGTTCGCGCCTGCGCCCATCAACTACAAGGCCGTGGGCGGCACGTTCAGCAACATCACGCTGAGCGGCTCCAACACTGCCAGCGACACCTTCACGGTCACCGCCAGCTCGCCAGCCATGAACCTGGTGGGCAACGCCAACCTGGCGCCGGGCGGCGTCGGCGACACCTTCATCCTCGAGAACAACGCCACGATCAAGAGCGTCGCCGGCGGCGCGGGCAAGGATACCCTCACCTACGGCCCCGGCTACACCAACCCCGTCACGGTGACGCCGACCAGCTTCGACGCCGACGGCTTCAGCGGGACGGCGACCGGGATCACCGACGGGTTCACGGGCATCGACGTGTTTCGCTTCATCTAGACTGCGGTGGATGACCTGACGGTGGTGACGCCGCAGACACTGACGGTCAACGAGAGCGGTCTGCTGCTACGACTTCCTCGTGGAAAACATCGTGTAACGCCTCACCGAGGGGGGCACATAGCGCATACTTTACCCAGTCGCCCGGCCCGGGTTCCCCGGCGCCGGGCGGCAGGGTGAGGCGCACCCAGCAGTCCTTCGCCCCGCAGCGCCAGAACAGTCTGCAAAGCCGGCAACCAGCCCTGGCCTACACCGGTAGTACGGCCTCCCTGGCGCTGCGGATTCAATATCTTTGAGGAAGGGGCGCCGCGTCCTGGGCGCCTCTTTCCCCCGCGACGCCGAATCTCACTCGGGCGATGAGGCCCGCGTCCGGCGGACGGCCCGTGCCGTCCGGCCCCATAACCTTCTCTCCCCCGGAAGTTCCCATGACCCCTCTCTCATGGCGTGAATGGTTGAAGCGACCATCGCTCGGTTCCTCCAGGCCGGATCGCGCGGGCCGCGGCGCGAGGGGCCGGCGCATCCGCCCGCCGACCCTTGAGCGCTTGGAGGACCGGCTGACGCCGTCCTCCAATCTCGACATCGCGGGAGGGGCGCTCACCTACACCGGCAGCGCGGTGAACAACAGCCTCACCGTGTCGGTGGCGGGAACGGCCCCGACCTCCCTCTACACCTTCACCGACGCCGGCGAGACCATCACCCTCGGCGCCGGCGCGATTGCGGCCGGCTGGACCGGCTCCGGAACCAACACGGTCAAGGGCGCCAGCTCGACCGTCAGCAGCATCGGCATCGACCTGGGCGACGGCAACGATTTGGCCAACATCCAATCGATCAATGCCCCGACCTCGCTCACCGGCGGGTCCGGGACGAACACCGTGAACGTCTGCTCCAACGCCCCGACCGGCACCGGCAACCTCAACGGCATCAACGCCGACCTGACCGTCACGGCTTCCAACGGCGGCACGGACACGCTGAATGTCAGCAACTTCGGGGCCGCCGCCGGCGACTCGAACGTGGTGGTCGGTCCAAGCACCATCACCGGCTTCGCCGGCCCGACCGACAATCACACGATCAACTACGTCACCGCGACGGGCGGCAGCTTCACTCTGGTCCACCTGATCGGCTCCAACAGCCCGACCCTGGCCGAGAAGTTCACGGTCAACGATCCCAACGCCAGCACGTTCCAGCTCGACAGCAACGCCGGCGGCGACACGGCCATCGTCGAGGGAACCAACAGCGGCAGCACCAACAACATCAACATGGGCGCCGGCGTCGCCACGGTCACGGTCTCCTCGGACGGGACCGGCGCCGGCAGCCTGGCGAACATCCTGGGCGCCCTGAACATCAACGAGGGGACCGGGTCGAAGAAGACCCTTAATCTCATCGACTACGGCGGCTCGGGCGGCAAAAGCGTGACGGTAAGCGGCACGAGCGTGACGGGGTTCACGCCCGCGCCCATCAGCTACAAGGCCGTGGGCGGCACGTTCGGCAACATCACGCTGAGCGGCTCCAACACCGCCAGCGACGCCTTCACGGTCACTGCCAACTCTCCGGCCGTGAATCTGGAGGCCAACGGCGGCGGCGACACGTTCATCCTCGAGAACAACGCCACGGTCAAGAGCATCGCCGGCGGCTCAGGCGCCGATACTCTCACCTACGGCTTCGGCTACACCAACGCCGTCAGCGTGACGCTCGCCGGCTCGAACGCCAACGGCTTCAGCAGCGCGTCGGCGACGGGGATCAGCGGCGGGTTCACGGGCATCGACGTGCTCGACGGGGCCGGCGCCGGCTCGCTGACGGGCGAGAACGCCGCCAGCACCTGGACGGTCAACGCCGTGGCGAGCGACAGCACTTACAGCGACGGCGGCAACAACCTGACCTTCTCGGGCTTCAGCACGCTCGACGGCGGCGCCGGCGGCAACACCTTCAACCTGGGCGCGGGCGCCTCGGGCTACGCCGTCAACGGCAGCACAGGCAGCGACACCCTGACCGGCGTGTCCAACGCCGTGCTGAGCGGTTCCACCGCCAGCGGCTTCAGCGGCACGGCGGCCAGCAGCATCGCCTTCAGCGCCATCGACACCCTCGACGGCAGCGGCTCGCTGAGTGGCGAGAACACAACCAACACCTGGACCCTCGGCTCACCCTCGACCTACTTCGACGGGTCCAACGCGCTGGACTTCAGCGGCTTCACGACGCTGAACGGCTCGGGGACCGACACTCTGGCCAACGTCGCCAGCGCGACCCTCAACGGCTCCCCCAACGGTTTCAGCGGCGCCGCCACCGCCCCCGCCGTCGCCTTCACCGGCATGGACGTGTTGCAGGGAACCGGCTCCGGCTTCCTGATCGGCGAGAACGCCGCCAGCACCTGGACCATCAACGCGGCCGGCTCCAACAGCATCTACAGCGACGGCCCCCACAGCCTGACGTTTACGGGGTTCACGAACCTGACGGGCGGCACGGCCGGCAACACGTTCAACGTCCAGCCCGGCGCCACGGGCTACGCCGTCAACGGCAGCACAGGCAGCGACACCCTGACCGGCGTGTCCAACGCCGTGCTGACCTCCTCCGACGCCACCGGCTTCAGCGGCACGGCGGCCAACACCATCAGCTTCACCGGCATCGACGCCCTGACCGGCATCGGCACGCTGACCGGCGAGAGCGCCGCCAGCACCTGGACGGTCAACGCCGTCGCGAGCAGCAGCACCTACAACGACGGCACGGACAACCTGACCTTCAGCGGTTTCAGCACGCTCGACGGCGGCACGGGCGGCAATACCTTCAACCTGGGGGCGGGCGCCTCGGGCTATACCATCAACGGCAACACCGGCACGGACACGCTGACGGGCGTGTCCAACGCCGTGCTGAGCAGCTCCAGCAGCAGCGGCTTCAGCGGCACGGCGGCCAACACCCTCAGCTTCACCGGCATCGACGCCCTGACCGGCAGCGGCACGTTGACCGGCGAGAGCGCCGCCAGCACCTGGACGGTCAACGCCGTCGCGAGCACCAGCACCTACAACGACGGCACGGACAACCTGACCTTCAGCGGCTTCAGCACGCTCGACGGCGGCACGGGCGGCAACACCTTCAACCTGGGGGCGGGCGCCTCGGGCTATACCATCAACGGCAACACCGGCACGGACACCCTGACCGGCGTGTCCAACGCGGCGCTGGCCTCCTCGGCGGCCAGCGGCTTCACGGGCACGGCGGCCAGCAGCATCGCCTTCAGCGCCATCGACGTGCTGGACGGCACGGGTTCGCTGACGGGCGAGAGCGCGGCCAGCACCTGGACGGTCAACGCCGTCGCCTCCAACAGCACCTACAACGACGGGACCGACAACCTGACCTTCAGCGGTTTCAGCACGCTCGACGGCGGGACCGGCGGCAACACCTTCAACCTGGGCGCGGGCGCCTCGGGCTACGCCGTCAACGGCAGCACAGGCAGCGACACCCTGACCGGCGTGTCCAACGCCGTGCTGAGCAGCTCCAGCAGCAGCGGCTTCAGCGGCACGGCCGCCGGGAGCATCGCCTTCAGTGCCATCGACACGCTGGACGGCTCCGGCTCCCTGACCGGCGAGAACGTCGATAGCACCTGGAACCTGAACGCCGCCCCGACCTACACCGACGCCGCCAACACCCTGAACTTTTCCTCCTTCGACAAGATCCAGGGCGGCTCGGGGAACGATACTTTCAATGTCGTTCCCCAGCAAACGCAACCCTGGACCATCGACGGCGGACCCCCTGTTCTCCCCACCCTGCCCGGCGACGTGCTCAACCTCAACCTGACCGGGACGACCGGCGTCCAGCAGACCGTCACCGGATCGGGCGACGGGACCTTCACCTTCACCAACCGCTCGACGGTGACCTACACCAGCGTTGAGACGATCAACGCCACCGGCGGGCAGTTCGCCCTGGTTTTGGACATGGCGGCCCAGGGCTTCCAGGACGGCAACGCCGCCCCCGACGTGGTCAACGTGTCCACCGACACGAACGCCTCCCAGGATCTGGTGGTGACCGTCGCCAACAACGGCGGCACGCCGGCGGTGTTCTTCAACGGCGCCGCCTCCGGCGTCAGTTCGTTCACGGTGATCGGCTCCACCGACCCGCAGACGGTGAACGTGGACGAGACCAACGGCGCCTTGCCGCCGATCACTATCACCGGCGGCGCGACGACCACCGGCGTGAACACGCTCAACGTCACCCTGACCAACGCGACGGGTGCGACCGATACGCTGACCGGGCCGAACGCGGGTACGTTCACGTTCGGCAACCGCGCCGGCCTGAACTACTCCAAGACCGAGGTGGTCAACGGCGCCGGCGGGACGTTCGCTCTGGTTATCAACACGGCGACGCTGGGCTTCCAGGACGGCAACGCGACGCCGGATGTGGTCAGCCTGTCCACCGACGGGGCGGCCAATCTGTTGGCGACGGCCGCCAACGACGGCGGCGCGGCGGGAACCTACTATTTCGGCGCCGCGTCGGGCGTCGGCGCCATCACCGTGACCGGCTCCGCCGACCCGGACACGCTGAACGTGGACGAAACCAACGGCAACCTGCCCGTCATCACTTTCAACGCCGGAGCGCCGAACCCGCCAGCCAGCCCGGGCGACACGCTCGACATCAACCTGACGAACGCGACCGCCCCGGCGCTGACCCGAACCTTTAGCCGGGCCACGGGCTACTCGGGCAGCTGGACGTTCGGCAATCGCCAGGCCGTGAATTACAACGGCGTGGAATCGCTGTTGCCGGCCGAGGTTTCGACGGCCGTCCTCAAGACCACCGGCGAGCTGGACCTCTACAACACGCTGACCGGCCAGCTGCAATTGCTGTCGGCGGCCGGGAGCATCCTCGCCGCCTCCACCGTTCAGGACGCCAGCGGCGCGACGGACGTGTTCGTGATCACGAGCGGCGCCAATGGCCTGCAATACCTGAACACCCTGTGGGAGTACAGCACCGCCACCGGCATGTTCACGCAGCTGTCCACCGGCTCCTTCCACCAGATCAGCGCCGCGACGAACTCGGCCGGTCAGCCCGTCCTCTTCGGTGTGCTGACCGACAACTCGCTGTGGGAGCAGGATCCGGCCCTCGGCGTCGGCCTGAACGCCGGCTTCACGAACCTGTCGGCGGCGGGCACGATCCTGTCCGTCAGCGCCGTCACCGACGCCGCCGGCAACCCCGACGCCTTCGCCATCACGGAGTCCGGGCCGAACAACGTCTGGGAACACAACCCCGCCTTGCCAAACGACCATTGGGAGCAGCTCTCCAGCGGCAACTTCCTTTCCGTGAGCGCCGGCCTCAACGGACTGGGCCAAGCAGTCGTGTACGGCGTAGTCAACGGCGGTTCGCTATGGGAGCAGAACCCGGCCGTCGGGACCGGACTGGACGCGGGCTGGACGCAGCTGTCGGGCACGGGCGGGGCGCCGGCCGCGTTCCTCAGCGAGGCAGCCGGCCGCGCCGACACGGTGTACGCGATCTCCGCGTCGGACCACTCGCTCTGGCTGCACAGCCTCTCCGGTTGGCAACAGCTGTCGAACGGGACGTTTACGCAGGTCAGCCCGTCGGAGACCGCCGCCCAGGACCTCGCGTTTGCCACGCTGACCGACGGCGAGTTCTGGGAGTACAATGCCGGGCTGTTGCCGGCCAACCCATGGGCGCCCGTGACGGTGAACGGCCACGCCGTGACCGGCGTAGCCTCCAGCTCGACGACGTGACATCCGGCCGCCCCGGCGAAGCCCCCGCCCCGGCCTCATGAGTACGTTCGCCCAAGGCGGTTCTAGATTTGAGCGAACGGCGTGCCAGTCCTCGCCCTGCGCAGACGCCGGATCACTCCCATGAAGCGGGCCGGCGCCGGCGGCCGACTGACGAGCTGCCGCGGGCGGTCGTTCCCCGACCCGGCTCCCGTTTCATCAATCCGCGTTTTGAACCGTCGTGGTGCGCTGCTGTCCCGAGGCGGCGTCGTACTGCGTGACGAGGCCCTGGGCGTCCTCCGCTGTGATCGACTTGCCGTCGAGCGACCACCAGACCGACGTCACCGGCGCCGTGTGTCCCGCCAGGACGCCGAGCATCTGGTTGGAGCCGGCCGGCGTGACGACGACGCGGTTGCCGAGGGCCTTGGCCTCGAACTTTCCGTCCGGGCTGACGGCCTCGCACGGCTCCAGGCACACCTTCAGCGCCGTCAGCCTGGCCGGGAGGTCCTCCACCGCCTTGGGATCGAGGACGGCCACCGGGTCAGGCGGCGCCGACGGGGCGTCCGCCGGCCGCGCTACGGCCATCTCCCACTCGGCCGTCGAGGCGCCGTGGTCCTCGCCGCTCAGGCGGCGCAGGGCGTACAGCACCGCCTCGCGCTGGGGATAGTCGGCCGGCGCGTGCTTCGCCGCGGCCACCTCTTGAGGCGTCGCCTCGCGGGTGCGAACGAAGTAGTCGAAACGCTGCTGCTCGGGCCAGGGGGCCGCGTTCGCCACCGGCTGGAGGACGGAAAAGTCCTGCTGCAAGAAAAGGATGTCCGCACGGGCGAAATCGTTGACAGCCGGGGCGCCGCAGGTGTAGGCCGAGGGAAGCGACATGCCGGCCTTGGGGACCGGCTCGGCGATGGGGGCCGCCTGCACCGGCGCGGGGGCGTGGCAGAGGAGGCAGTTGCGCAGGTGATCGACCCGCACCAGCTCGCGGACGTAGCTCTTGCCGGTGGACGGGTCGAGGATCGGCCGCGACGGGTCGGGCCGGCCCAGCAGGTCGGCCAGGGCCGGGACCGCCTTGCGGTCGTCGAGCCGCACGAGGGCGACGGCGGCGTGGTCGGCGACGGGCGCCCACGGATAGCGCAGCCCCTTCAGCAGCACGTCCCGGTAGAGGGCCGGGTCGCGCTTCGTCAGCGCCCGCACCGCCGCCGCTCGGATAGGCTCCGAAGTGTCGTACAGCGCCCGCTCCGCCAGATCGACGGCGGCGTTGGGGTCGTTCCGCTGGGCCAGCTCGTCGATCAGGACGGAACGTTCCGGCCCGTCTTCCACCTGGAGCATTTGCATGAGGACGCGCCGCGACCCCGCCGGTTCGTCGGCGACGTTTTCCGTCAGCCAGTCGCGCAGGCGGTCGGCGGCGCCGGCCGTCGGGGGAGCGCCGGGGGCCGACACCAGTTGCTTGGTATGCAGCGCCGTGGACACCTCCTGCATGGCGACGGCCGCGGGCAGGTCGGCCTTGCAGGCCGCGTCGGTTTGGATGGGCAGCCCTTGCCGCATGGCCTCTTGCAGCACCTGGACGTTGACCTCGTTCTCGAACTCCTGGCGGCGGTACAGCCCGAGAATGGCCGGGTTGACGTTCGCCTCGGCCACAGCCGGGGCGGCCTGCCGCAGGCGGGCGTCGATGTCGTCATGGACCTCGCCGCGCACGCGCTCCACCAGCGGATAAAAATCGAGCACCGGGACCCGCGCCAGTTGTCGCCGGAGGTTCTCCTCAGTCGGCGGGGTCGGGATCGCCGGGTCCGCGGCGGGCGGCTGCGCGGCGGTCGGCGGAGGGAGGTCCGGCCGCGCCGGTTGCGAGGGGAACGCCGTCGGCAGCCGCAGGTCCGGGGCGCCGGCCAGGGCGGCCCTGGCCCCTTCGGGGCGGCGCCGGTCGGGCGCGAGGGCCAGGGCGATGACCAGCCCCGTCAGCGCGAACAGACAGAACCCGGCCGCCGTCGCTGCCACGGGCCAGCAGATGAGCGGTCGTCGCGTCAGGGCGGGATGGCGCAACGGGGGAAGGGGCAGCGTTTTCAGGCGGCGGGGTTTCGGCTGGATGGCGGAGGAGGGGCGGCGGGAGGGCGGATCGTTCGGAAGGCGGGACATTCGGGACCCCCCCTCGGTCGGGAGCAACCAACTTTCTTCCCCCTTTGATTATTCGCGGGCGGATCGCGCCGGACAAGGACCGCGGATGCGGCCTGATGCGACTTTTAGCGCAGGCCGGTCGGCGAGCCGCCGGGTCAATGGCTCCGATGCACCACCCGATCCGTGACCGCCTCCAGGATCGCCCGGCACGCCGACGCCGGCAGGCACGCCAGCCGTCCCCCGCATCAAGTCGCTTGCGGAGGATGCTCCCCAAGGGCATGGAGAGCCCGGCGCAGATTCACCAAGGCAGGGCCATTCAGGTGCAAAGCCGCCACGGTGGTCCGGCCCGTGGCGGTTCGCCCCTCGATCCGCAGGAAACCGGCGCCCCAGGCAAAATGGCGCAACCCACGCTGCCGGCGCGGGTTGAACAGGGGAACCGAACGCCCAGTTTGCGGATCGGGCGCGTGCGTCTTGGCGTATTTGTGACCGTTGCACGCCGGGCACGCCCAGGCCAACTCAGCCGGCGTGCTGCCCGCACCCCGCACCCGTGGAACGATGTACTCGCAGACGAAGGGGGCGCAGGAGAAACGGGCGGGATGCCGGCAGTACTCGCAGCGGTCGCCGGCGCGGTCGCGCACCTGTCGCCGGACTGCCCGCGGAATAGCCTCATGCGTCATCCCTGCGGCCTTCGATCAAGCTCCGCTTGCACGGCCTGCACGGCCTGGCCCCGCCGGCGGGCCAATTCCGCCAGCGCCTCGGCCCGTGCGGCGTCGAGCCGCTGGGCCTGCTGGGCCAGGGACTGGTAATCGGCCAACTCTGTTGGGGTCAGCCGGCCGCGTTCGCTCCGGGCGATGAGCCGTCGCAAGCGACGTTCCGCCGCCGCCGGCAAGCGGGCCTGGGCTGCCCGAATCAGCGCCGCGTCGTCCGGCGCGGCGCCGCCGTTCGCCCCCTGGCGCACTGCGAGACGACAATGGAACTCATACTGCTCGGCCGGTGTAAGGCGCTCCACCGCATCGAGCAGCCGCTCTACGCTCAACGGAGCAGACCTCGGTGAGGAGGCCATCGGCGCCCCTCCTTTCTGCTCGTCTATTGTAACGCGGAAGATGGCATGAACGAAGGGACCCCTGGGAGGCCGGCGTTTGCTTTGCCGGGGTCAATGGCTCCGATGCACCACCCGATCCGTGACCGCCTCCAGGATCGCCCGGCACGCCGACGCCGGCAGGCACGCCAGCTCCTTCCGCGCTTTCGCCGCGAAATCCTCTGCCTTCCGCCGGGCGTAATCCAGGCCGTCGCTCTCCGCCAGGCACGGCCGCAGCAGCTCGCGCTTATGGTCGCCCGGCGCCTGGAGGGTCCGCCGTACGCGCTCCGCCAGCCCCGCCGGCCCGTGCTGCAACAGCCGGATCAGCGGCAGCGTCATCTTCTGCTGCTCCAGGTCCGTGCCCAGCGATTTACCCGTCGTCTGTTCGTCGCCGACCAGATCGAGCAGGTCGTCGGCGATCTGGAACGCCAGCCCGACGTACCGGCCGAACCGCATCAGCGCCTGCACCGTCTCCGCCGACGCGCCGCTGTAGAGCGCCCCCAGGTGGCAGGCGCAGGCCAGCAATTCCGCCGTTTTGCCGTCGATCATGTCGAAATAGTCGGATTCGGTCAAGTCGAGGTTGCCGCGCTCAAGGCCTTGACATAACTCGCCTTCGCAGACCCGGTTTGTCGCCTGGCCGATCAGCCGGCAGGCGCGGGCGTCGTCCAGCGTGCTGGCCAGGTGGAAGGCGTGCGTGAACAGGTAGTCGCCGAGCAGCACGGCGTTGTGGACGCCCCAGCGGGCATTGACGGTCGGGACGTGCCGGCGCACCGCGGCGCCGTCCAGGATGTCGTCGTGGACCAGCGTGGCCGTGTGGATCATCTCTACCACGGCGCCGAGGACGTGATGGGCCGGCGCGACCTTGCCGCAGGCGCGGGCCGTCAGCAGCAGCAGGACGGGACGCAGCCGCTTGCCGCGGTAGTGCCGGACGTGATCGACGACGGGCTGGACCTGGGTATAGCGGCTCTTCAATGTCTGCGACAGGATGCGCTCGACTTCTTCCAGGTCCGCCGCGATCGGCCCGTACAGGTCGAGGGGGGCGCCACTCTCTGCGGGACCGCCAGCATCGATTGATTCATGAGCCTTCCCCGACGGGCCGGCCCGTGCGCCGCCCGCAAGAGGTTTCTGAAATTTCAATCCCTGTTGAATGTATCGGCGGGCGGAGAGACCGTCAATCATCGCGCCGGAAGGCCCCGCTGCGGCCGCCGCTCTTCTCCTCCAACCGGATTCGCTCGACCGTCATAACACGATCGACGGCCTTGCACATGTCGTAGACGGTCAGGGCGGCGACGCTGACGGCGGTGAGGGCCTCCATCTCGACGCCGGTGCGGCCGAAGACGCGCACGGTCGCCTCGATGCGGAGCAGGTCGTCGGCGTCCCAGGAGAAGGCGACGGCGGCGCTGGTGATGGGGAGCGGATGACAGAGAGGAATGAGATCGCCGGTGCGCTTGGCGGCCATGACGCCGGCGATGCGGGCGGTTTCAAGCACGTCGCCCTTGCTGAGCTTGCGGTCGCGGATCAGGGCGGCGGTGGCCGGCGCCATGCGCACCAGGCCGCTGGCGCGGGCCTCGCGCAGCGTCTCCGGCTTGGCGCTGACGTCCACCATGCGGCTGGCGCCTTGCTCGTCGAAGTGGCTGAGTTCGCTCATGGTTCAGTAGCGCGGTATGGAGGGATCGATCAGCTGCGACCAGGCGTCGATGCCGCCGGTCAGCGAGACGACATCGGGATAGCCGAGGCGCTCCAGGTAGGCCGCCGCGGACAGGCTGCGGACGCCGTGGTGACAGTACACCACCAGCAGCGCCCCTGGCGACTGCTGCACCTCCACGACCCGATCCGCCAGTTGATTCAGCGGGATCAACTGGCTGTCGGGCAAGGCGGCCGCCTCGTGTTCCCATTGCTGGCGCACGTCGAGCAGGTGGATCGGCGCACCGGCCTGCCGCTTCGCCGCCAGGTCGCGCGGGTGGATTTGCTGCACCATGACTTTACGGCCCTTTCACCGGCCCGTCTCCTTGCAGGTATGCGAACAGGTCGCGCAGCTGCTGCTCCTCCAGCGATTCGAGGAGCTTTTCCGGCATCAGCGATATCGGCGATGCCTGTAGGTCGTCGATCTGATCGCGGCGGACGACGCTGCGGACGTTCTTGGCGTCCACGAGCGTGATCGTCTCCGGCGACTGCTCGACCATCAGGCCGTTGAGCGTCCGGCCGTCCTTCGTGTTGACGATGTAGGCCAGGAACTCCTGGCGAATGACGGCGCTGGGATCGACGATCTGGGTCAGCAGCCAGTCGCGGTTCTTGCGGTCGGCGCCGGTCAGGTCGGGGCCGATCTTGCCGCCCTCGCCGAACAGCGTGTGGCAGGCCGCACAGCTCTTCGTAAAGATCGCCTTGCCCGTAATGCGGTCGCCCGGCGCCTTCGACAGCACACCGCCGATATTGCGGATCTGCGTCAGCTTCTCGCCGGCCGTCGCCGGAGTGATCTTGCCCCAGTGCTTGGCGATGAGCTTTTCGATCTTGTCGTCGTGGAGCAGGGCCAGCCGGCGCAGCGCGTCCAGCGGCACTTCGCGCTCCGCGATGCGGCCGGCGTCCACCGCCTGAAGCAGTTCCAGGCCCGACGCCGCCCGGCCGCACAGGAGGCTCTGCGCCCGCCCCTTGAGGTCGGCCGACCATTTCGGATAATGCGACAGCACTTCGTCGGAAATATGCGGATCGGCGAACGGCTGCAGCGCCGTCAGGACGGCGGCCCGAACCGCATCGGTCTTCGCATCGGTCAGCGCTTGCAGCAGCGTCGGAACGCCGTCTGGTTTGGCGGTCTGGCCGAGCAGGTCGATGAGAGCGATGCGGTCGGCGTCCGGCGCCCGGGCGTCGCCGGCGCGCTTCATGGCCTGCTGGTAGGCGTCCGCGCTCCCTAGCCGCACCGCCAGCCGCAACAGCGTCAGGTCGTCCGGCCGCTTCTCGCGCAGGGCCAGCAGCTGCTTTTCCAGCTCCTCCGGCGCCTTTTCCAGCCGGCGGCCTTCCAACGATTTATCGATGCCGCGCAGCAGCAGGTCCGTTTCCGCCTGCGCCGGCGCCGCCGCCAGCAGCCGGGCGCACGCCTGCAAGTCCGCGGCGCCGCCCTCGTCCACGTAGCGATGGGCCAACCGCTCGACGATGAACCGGCTGACGATCGGCGCCCGCCACGCCGCCGGCGCGTCGAGAAGCCCGATGGTTGCATCGCGGTCGGAAATCGCCTTGTCCTCGATCGCCCACCATAAGAGCATCGGAATGAACGGGTCGTCGGCGTCCTCGTCGCGGTGCAGCAATTCGCGCGCGATCGCCAGGCAATCCGGCCCCGGCAGCCGCTTGGCGGAACACGCGAGCTGACAGCGCACCGTCGCGCTCTTCTCCTTGCGGGCCAGCGCGACGAGTCGATCGCGGAAACCGGGAGAAACCTTTTTGCCATCCCCGATGAGGCGGATCGCCCAGGTGCGCACGTCCTCGTTGGGGTGGTCGAGCAGGCTCGCCGCGAAGTCCTCGTCGAAGCCGCCGCTGACGTACAGCGCCCACAGCGATTCCAGAGCGAGTTTGCCCTTGTTTTCTTGCACCATCTTGCGCAGCTCCGGGCAGACCGAGGCGTCGCGCCGCTCCATCAGCACGCGCCGCGCCTCGCCGACCAGCCAGCTGTTGGGGTCGTCGAGCAGCGCGACGAGGGCCTTGCTGGAGCGCTTGCCCAGCGGCGGATCGATCACGAGCGACGGCTTCGCCCCCTTGGCCTGGATCTTGTAGACGCGGCCGTTGCTGCGGTCCCAGGTGTCCACGGGATCGACGTGGTTGGCGCGCTTGTCGTACCAGTCGGCGACGTACAGGGCGCCGTCCGGGCCGGTCAGGCAGTCGATCGGCCGGAACCAAGTGTCGTTCGCCGTCAGAAAGTCGCCCATCTGCTTGCAGGTGAACGTCGATCCCTTGCGGTCGAAGGTGTACCAAATGAGCGAGTTGGAAAGGAGGTTTCCCGCGATGTAGGTGTTTTCGTACTTCTCCGGCAGGGCGCCGCCCTGGTAGACGACGCCGCCGCAGGTGACGTGGCCGCCCTTGAAATTCGGACAAGGCACATGGTCGAAGTAGCCGTAGGAGTGCGGGTTGTGCAAAGGGCCGTGCTTGCCGAAGCCCTTGATGTAGTAGCCGCCCTGCACCTGATGCAGCATGGCGAAACCGCCCCAGTTGGTGCCGGCGATGACATTGCCGTGGGCGTCGAAGTCGAGGCCCCACGTGTTGCCGCCGCCCTCCGCGAACAGCTCGAATTCCTTGGTGATCGGATGATACCGCCAGATTCCTTGCTGGAACTCCAGGCCGCGGACGCGGGCGGTGACGGTGCTGCCCTGGGCGCCATACAGCCAGCCGTCGGGACCCCATTGCAGCGAGTTGGCGACGGCGTGGGCGTCCTCCATGCCGAAGCCGCTCAGCAGCACCTCGGGGTCGCCGTCCGGCTCGTCCGTGCCCGCCTTGAAGTGGTAAAAGAGGAGATACGGGGTCTGCAAAACGAAGACGCCGCCGTAGCCGAGGCACATGCCGGAGGCCAAATTGAGGCCGTCGATGCAGTCCTTGGCCTTGCGGAAACGCCCGTTCTCGTCGGGATCCGACAGGATGGTGATGCGGTCGGCCCCCTTCGGCCCCTTGGGCGGGGCTTCCGGCGTGCGGTCGTAGACGGTGCGCAGGTACTGGTCCACCTTGACCGCCTTGAGGCCGGCCGGAGTCGGATATTGCAGGTACTGAATGACCCACATGCGGCCGCTGTCGTCGAAGGAGATGTCCACCGGCTGGCGCACCTCCGGCTCGCAGGCGACGAGTTTGACTTCCAGATCGTCGGGGACCTTCATGCGGCGGACGGCGTCCTCGGGGGAGAAGCCCTGGGCGGCAAGTCGGCCGGCGCAGGCCAGCGCGGCGAGGAAGAAGGCGGTGCGGACGCGGTTCATCGGAGCATCCCGGGTTCGGTGGGGCGCCGGCGAGCAAGCGGCGGGTCCGGCGGACGTAGGGCATCGTAAGGCGCCGGACGGGTCGGGGCAAGCGCCAAGGCGACCGGGCGGCGGCCCCCTGCTCTTTGCGCCTTTGTGTGAGGCCCTTCTTACCCGAACCACGGCGGCGTCTGGCCGGCCGGCGGCAGCTTGACCACGCTGACGCTGCTGATCTGCGGGTGGGCGCGGACCTCCTTCAGGGCGTCCTCCGGCGGCGCGCCGTCGAGGTTCAGCACGGCGATGGCGTCGCCGCCGGGCGTCCGTCGGCCGACCGTCATCTGGGCGATGTTGACCTGATGCTTGCCGAAGATCGTGCCGATGAAGCCGATCAGGCCGGGAACGTCGCGGTGCGTGAAGAGCAGCATCACGCCGTCCATGTAGGCGTCGAGGTGGAACGGCCCCAGCTGCACCAGCCGCAAATACTGGTTGCCGAACAGCGTGCCGGCCGCGGTGTACGTCTTTTTTTCCGTCTGCACGTCGGCGCGGATCAGCGTGCTGAAATCGCCCGTCTGGGAGCTGGTTTGTTCGACGATTTCCATGCCGCGCTCGGCGGCCAGCAGACGGGCGTTGACGATGTTGACGTTCTGGTCGAGGCGGTTTTCGA
Organism: uncultured Planctomycetaceae bacterium; assembly: GCA_963823075.1. Classification (GTDB taxonomy): domain Bacteria; phylum Planctomycetota; class Planctomycetia; order Gemmatales; family Gemmataceae; genus UBA4732. The sequence goes on along the minus strand of CAWGKE010000001.1, from coordinate 1,935,867 downwards.
GCAGGCCGGCCGCGAAGGCGGCCGTGATGAGCCGGGTCGGCCGGCGAGCGGCGTCGCCGCGGAAATGCAGCTCGGCCCGCTGAATGGCGCCCTGGCACATCTGGCTGTGCAGCAGGCCGAGGCGGCGGGCCATGTCCACGTACAGCCGCATTTCGGCCAGCTCCGCGGGATCGACGGCCGCCATGTTGACGGCGAAGCCGACGGCCCCGCGCGACAGGTAGTCGATGAGGAGCTGGGCCGCCTCGACGGCGACGGAGGTTTGCGCCTCGACCGTGGAGGCGCCGAGGTGCGGCGTCAGCACGACATTGGGGAGCTTCAACAGCGGATGATCGGCCGGCGGCGGCTCCTGCACGAACACGTCGAGGGCGGCGCCGGCGAGGTGACCGGAACGCAGGGCGTCGGCCAGCGCCTCCTCGTTGAAGATGCCGCCGCGGGCGCAGTTGACGACGCGGGCGCCGGGCCGCATCCGGGCGAACTCGCGGGCGCCGATCAGGTTGCGCGTCTCGTCGGTCAGCGGCGTGTGGACGGTGAGGAAATCGACCTTCGGCAGCAGAGAATCGAGGTCCGGCGCGGTTTCGATGCCGATCTGGCCGGCGGCGGCCGGGGCGAGGAACGGGTCGAAGCCGAGGACTTTCATGTCAAGGCCGGCGGCGCGGCGCGCGACCTCACGGCCGATGCGGCCGAGGCCGACGACGCCGAGCGTCTTGCCGGCCAGCTGCGTGCCGACGAATTTGTTGCGCTGCCACTTGGCCGGGGCGGAGCGGACGTGGGCGTCGGCGGCGGGGATGTGGCGGGCGAGGGCCATGAGCAGTCGCGACGGTTTGCTCGGCGGTGCTGAGCGTGTTGCCGCCGGGCGTGTTCATGACGACGATGCCCTTGCGGGTGGCGGCGGCCACGTCGATGTTGTCCACGCCGACGCCGGCGCGGGCGATGGCCCGGAGCTTGCCGGGGCTTTCGAGCAGCTCGGCGGTGATCGTGGTGCCGCTGCGGACGATGACGGCGTCGGCCGCCTGGAGCGCGGCTTTCAGCTCGGCGCCCTTGAGGCCGTCGCGCTCGTCGAGTTCAAAGCCGGCCTGGCGCAGCAGGTCGAGGCCGGCGGATTCCAGTTTGTCGCTGATGAGAACGCGTGGCATGAACACCGGCGTGCCCGAAGGCACCCTCCTGGAAGCGGATTGAGCAAAACGCCGTTCGGGCGGCGACCGGGCCAGCCGCGGGTCGGGCGGGAAGGCCCGCTTTCTCCACCCGCTCGGGGCCTTCATCGGTCGCCTTCCTTCATCCTGGGTCGGGCCGATCCCGTCGTCAAGGAGAATCCGCCGGCGGCGGCTGAGCGGGTCTTTGGGGAGAGGAAATCGCGCTGAGCAAGAGCAAATCCACCTGTCCGAAGTCCGTAACCACCGGATGTCCATGCTCCGGCGTCACCGGCGCGTTGCCTGGCCGCACCACCAGCGCCGTCCGTATCCCCGCCTCCCCCGCCGCGTCCAACTCCTGCCGCACGTCGCTGAGAAAAAGGATCGCCGCTGGAGGCGTTCCCATGTCCGCGGCGATGCGGCGGTAGCTGTCCGCCTCGCGCTTGGGGCCGGTCGTCGTGTCGTAGTGGCCGCGGAACAGGCCGAGCAGGTCGCCGGCCTCGGTGTGGGCGAAGAACACCCTCTGCGCCGCCACGCTGCCCGAAGAGAAGATGCGCAGGTCCAGCCCCGCCTCCGACCAGCGGCGCAGGGCCGGCGGCACGTCGGGGTAGACGTGCGACCGCAGCCGGCCCGCCGCGTAGCCCTCCTGCCAGATCAGGCCCTGCAACTCCTTCAGGCCCGTCGCCTTCACGTCGCCGTCCATCAGGCGGATCGCCTCGGCGCGGACCCGCTCCCGCGCCGCCTCCCCCACTCCACCCTCCTCCCCCCGCGGCGGGAGGGAAGGGAAGGGGGGACCGACCCACGCCGACAGCGACGCCGCTCCGGCGTCGCGCGCGATCATGTCGCAGGCGCGGACCACAGCGGGATCGTCCCAGCGGCGGCGCAGGAAGTCGGTCAGTTCCCGGCGGGCGTAGGGGAACAGCACCTCGTAAACGAAGGCCACGGACGAGGTCGTGCCTTCCACGTCCAGCAGCACGCCGCGGACGCCGGTCGCGGTCATATCCGCACCACCGGCGGCCGCACCTCGGCGGCGACGTGGGACGGGTTCCAGCAAACCGGCGTGTAGCGCGTGTGGGCGGCGCCGTCGATGTACTGCGGCGTCCAGCCGGTCGTGTCCTGGAACAGGCGGATCGCCCGGATGACCCGATCCTCGCACAAGTCGAACCAGTGCATCGTCCCCTTGGGCACGTTGATGAGGTCGCCGGCCTCGACCTGGATCGCGAAAACCGGGCCGAACTCCGGGTGGATGTGGAACAGACCGCGGCCCTTGAGGATGAAGCGCACCTCGTCCTCGGAGTGCGTATGCTCCTTGCGGAACTTGTCGAGCATCGCTTCCAGGTTCGGCGTCTCGGGCGTGACGTTGATGACATCGGCCGTGACGTAGCCGCCCTCGGCCTTGAGACGGTCGATCTCCGGTGCGTAGGCGGCCAGGATCGCCTCGGGCGGGGCGTCGGGGCTGACGCGATCCTCCAGCGGCCAGCGCTCGTGGCAAATGCCGAACGGCGCCAGGAAGGCGTTGATCTCCCTGGGGTCGTCCAGCCGGCGCTTCTCGTCCGGCACGATGATGTACGCCATTGGCGCTCCTTTTATGCTTTGAACACGGCTGCGGCCGATTCCAGGCCGAGGCGGCGGCCGACGACCTCGAAGAGGAACTCGAAAATCTCGACGTGCTGGCGGGCCTGGTCCACGTCGCGGCCCCAGGTGTAGAGTCCGTGACGGCGGATCAGGAAGCCGTAGGTCAGCGTGTGGATCGGATCGAGCATCCGCTTTTCCAGCCGCCCGGCCAGGGCGGCGATGTCCTGCGTGTTGTCGAAGATCGGCACGAACTCGCGGTGCTCGTGCGTCTTGACGCCGGTGAGGCCCTTGAGCATCTCGTAGCCTTCCATGTGGAAGCCCCCGGCCGGGGCGAAGACGTCGGACAGCAGCGTGCCCCAGACGGAATGCGTGTGCAGCACGCAGCCGACGCCGGGCTGCCGGGTCAGCACGAGGTGCAGCCCCGTCTCGGCGGACGGTCGTTCGTCGGTCGGCGCAACCGGCTTGCCGGCCTCATCGACGACGACGAAATCGGTCGGCTTGAGGCGGCGCTTGTCCTTGCCGCTGGCGGTGAGCAGCAGGCGGAACGGCTCGCGGCCGAGGACGATGCTGTAGTTGCTGCTGGTGCCGCGCGACCAGCCCTCTTGCCAGAACAGGGCGGCCACGTCGCGCAGGGCCTCGACGGCGGCCGGCGTTGCGTCATCCACAGGGAGAGGATCGCTCATGGGGCGCCTTGGGGTCGATTTCAGGCTGGGGATAATATACGAGTGGCGAGTGGCGAGTGGCGAGTGGCGAGTGGCGAGTGGCGAGAGAAGACAAACCGCACGAGGCAAGGAAACGCCCTCCCGCGTCTGTCTTCACTCGCCACTCGCCACTCGGCACTCGCCACTATTCAGGAAGTGGTGCAGCGGGGCGTACACCCACGGCACGCCCTCGGCGTCGGCGAGCTGCTTGAGACGGCGAAGATACTTTTCGGTGATCTCGCCGCTTCTTTCTTGATAATTCGGATCGCAATAGAAGACGCGGCAGCTGAGCGGCCGCGGCTCACGGGCGGTGCAGAGATTGCCCTTCTGGAAGGGGCAGAAATCCGGCGAGACGGGTTGCTCGTAGGGCGGGGCGGCGGCGAGGAGCGTTTCCGCTTCGAGGCTGCTGAGGAAGAGGACGTGGCCGTACTCCTTGAAGCGGCAGCAGCGGCCGCTGGCCACGCACACCGGCCCCGCGGCGGCGACCTCGCGGTCCACCTCCTGGTACAGCTCCAGCACTTTGAGGCGGATGCGTTCGGACATGCGGCCTCGGTCGGGAGACGTCAAATAGGCAAGTAAACCACTTGATTCATCATATCCGGCGGATCGTAAACCTTGGCCAGCAATTCCAGATCGTCGATGCAGCGCCCGACGGAAACGGCGAGTTGCTTTGCGTAAACCACACCAGCGAATGCTTCCCCCGCCCTCTGCCGGCGAGCGGCTTCGGCCAGGAAGTCCACGTCCTGCGTGAATACGACATAGCCCAGAGCCAGGGCCCGGTCGAGCAGAACCGGGTCATCCGCCTGGTCCGTACCGTCATCCTGGGCGCGCAGGACGACGACGTTGCGCCGTCGCAACCCGCGCGTGACAGCGTCCTGGATGTGCATGTCCATATAAAGAGGCAGGCTCAAGGGATCTTCCCCAGGCGCGCAATTTAGCCCGGATGGGATCGTTGATGAGGCTCTGAGTCCGCATCTCATCGACCATCCGGCTCTGCCGCTCGATTTCCGCATCCAACTCGGCTTGATGATCGTAATAATAGGTGAAGGCGGCGTGAATCTGGGCCAGGGACAGGTGATCGTGTTCCTCGTGGATCTGGTCAGGCGTCAATCGATCCGGCCCCAGTTTGTCCAGCACAACCTCGATCACCTTCACGTTCGTGTCGTCGATCCAGGGGCGGCCGCGCTCATCCAGCCAGATGTGCGGCATCGGCGTCGCGGTCTTCGTGCGGGTCGTCATCGGTCCACCTCCAAACGCAAAGCGGTCGGGCGCCCGTATCCAGGATACGGGCGCCCGACCGCTTTCGCCAGAGCCGCGTTCACCCCTCCAACCCGTCCAGCCGCCCCTTGCTGTCGCCGAACGAGTCCACCTTCACGCCCATCCGGTCCAGCATCGAAACGTACAGGTTCGTCAGCGGCGTGTCCTTCGCATACTTGACGTGCCGGCCCCCCTTGATCGTGCCGCCGCCGCCGCCCGCCAGCAGGATCGGCAAGTCGTCGTGGTTGTGCCGGTTGCCGTCGCTGATGCCGCTGCCGTAGGCGATCATGCAGTGGTCCAACAGCGTCCCGTCGCCCTCCTTCACCGCCTTCAGCTTCTCCAGCAGATACGCGAAATGGGAGATGTGGAAGGCGTTGATCTTCTGGATCTTGGCGAGCTTTTCCTGGTTGCCCTGATGGTGCGACAGGTCGTGATGGCCCTCGCCGAAGCTGAGGTCGTCCTTGTAGCTGCGGTTGCTGCCGTCGTTGGCGTACACGAACGTCGCGATCCGCGTCAGGTCGGCCTGGAACGCCAGCGCCAGCAGGTCGGCCATGAGCCGGTTGTGGTCCTTGTAGTCGCGCGGCACGCCGTTGGGCCGGTCCATCTTGCTCGCGCCCACCTCGGCGGCCGGCGGCGCCTTGGCGATGCGCAGCTCCAGCTCGCGCACGCCGGTCAGGTATTCGTCCAGCTTCCGCTGGTCGTTGGCGCCGAGCGTGGATTGCAGCGACTGCGCGTCCTCCGCCACGAAATCCAGGACGCTCTGCTTGTAGCGGTCGCGGCGGGCGGCGTTCTCGTCGCCCTTGGGGGCCGAGCTGAACAGCCGGTCGAAGACCAGCTTGGGGTTGATCTCCTTGGACATCGGCGTCGATTCGCCGCGCCAGGACAGGTTCGACGAATAGGCGCAGCTGTAGCCGGAGTCGCAGTTGCCGGCGTTCTTGCCGCCCTCGCAGCCGATCTCCAGCGAGGCGAAACGCGTGGCCTGGCCGACGGCCTGGGCGGCCACCTGATCGGCGGAAATGCCGATGCGGATGTCGGCGCCGTCCGTCTTGCGGGCCTGCCGGCCGGTGAGCCACGCGGCCATGGCGCGGGCGTGGTCGCCGGGGCCGTCGCCGTGCGGCCGGGCCTTGTCCGCCGTCAGGCCGGTCAGCACCAGAAAGTCGTTCTGGTACGCCTTCAGCGGTTCCAGCGTCGGCGTGAAGTCGTAGCCGGCGCCTTCCTCCTTCGGCGTCCACTGGGCCATGTTCTTGCCGTTGGGGACGTAGACGAACGCCATGCGCAGCGGGACGGCCGCCGGCGCCGGGGCGCCGAACGCCGTGCGTGGCAACATGGCTTCGAGCCACGGCAAGGCGATGCACGCGCCCAGACCCTTCAACGCGGTCCGCCGGGAGATCGGAAACAGCTTGCCCATCACCCCCCTCGCTTTCGTCGCATCAAAAACGCATCGCTCTTGACGATGCCCAACACGAGGCTCGAAAACGCAAACTTGTTCTGCACGACCTGCCGCGTCACGTCGTCCACGGTGCAACGGTCGGTGCGCTCCAGGCCGCGGCCCAGCGCATAGGTTAACATCTTTTCGGTGAGACAGTGAGTGAAATCCTGGTCGCGCCCCTTGAGGATCGCCTTCAGCCCGGCCACCCCCTGGAACGACTTGCCGTCGGGCAGCACGCCGGACGGGTCGATCGGCGTCTTGCCGTCGCGGTCGCGCCAGGCGCCGACGGCGTCGAAGTTCTCGAAGCCGAAGCCGAGCGGGTCCATGCGCTGGTGGCAGACGGCGCACGAGGGGTTGGCTCGGTGCTGCTCCATGCGCTGCCGCAGCGACAGGCCGTCGGCCGATTTCGCGTCCTCCTTCAGCGGCGGCACGTCCGGCGGCGGCGGCGGCGGCGGCGTGCCGAGGATGCTTTCCAGAATGAACTTGCCGCGCTTGACCGGCGAGGTCCGCGTTGGGTTGGACGTCACGGTCAGGATGCTGGCCTGCGTCAGCACGCCGCCGCGCCGGCCGTCTTTCAGCGTCACCTTGCGGAAGTCGTTCCCCTTGACGCCCTCGATGCCGTAATGCTTGGCCAGTCGCTCGTTGACAAACGTGTAATCGGAGTCGATAAAGTCGAGAATGCTGCGGTCGTCGCGCATCACGTTCTCGAAATACGTCTCCGTTTCCTTCTGCATCGCCGACCGCAGCGATTCGTCGAAAGTCGGGAACATGGCCGGGTCGGGCGTGGCGCTCTTGAGGTTGCGAATGAGCAGCCACTGATCGGCGAAGTTCTCGACCAGGGCGTGTGATTTCGGGTCCTTGAGCATCCGCCGCGTTTGCGCCTCCAGCACGTCGGGCTGATGCAAGTCCCCCTGGCGGGCGTGGGCGAACAACTCCTCGTCCGGCATGCTGCTCCAGAGGAAGTACGACAGCCGCGTGGCCAGCTCCCAGTCGTTGACGGCGTGCGGCGCGTCTCCAGGTTCCTTGTCGATCTCGACGCGGAAGAGGAAGTTCGGCGACGTGAGGATCGCTTCCAGGGCGAGCTGGACGCCCGTGTCGAAGGGGTCGCCGTTTCTATCGGCCGCGTCGATGAAGCGGAAGAGGCGTTTGATCTCGTCGTCGGTGGCGGGCCGGCGCCAGGCGCGGTCGGCGAAGGCTTTGAGGATTTTGCGGGCGGCCTCGCGGGTCTCCTTCGCATTGCCCGGCTTGGCGATCAGAATGCGCTTGCGGGCCGCGTCGTCCTTCCAGGCGGCGTCGATGACCTTTTCGGCGGCGGCGAGGTATTTTTCCGCGAGGATGGGCGACATGGACAGCACGTCGCCGTTGTTGTCGAAGCCGTAGCCGACGTCGTCGGAGGGGAAATCGTCGGAGGCGTGGACGGAGACGCCGACGAGGTCGCGGATGGTGTTGTCGTACTCGGCGCGGTTGAGCCGGCGGATGGTGACGCGGCCGGGGTCTTTCGGCCCGTTGGGGTTGCACGTTACCTTGAGTACGTCGGCGTCGATCCAGGCGTAGATGGCGTCGAGTTCGGTCTCGGACGGCTTCGGCTTGCCCTCCGGCGGCATCATGCCGTCGTGGAGGTATTTATCGACCTTCTCCCAGACCTTGGGTTTGGCGAGGGCGGCGGTCTGGTCCTTGAACGCTTCGAGGTTGAGGTCGCCGCGCGGCTTGGCGCCGCTGTGGCACTTGATGCAGTACTTGGCGAGGACCGGCTGCACGTCGCCGAAGGAAGGTTGAGCCGCGGGGGCCGGATCGGAGCGGGCCGGCGCACAGGCGCCGAGGACGGCGATGGCCGTCAGGACGCACCCCAGACACAGCATGGTCGGCCGGCGTTTCATCAAGCGTTCCTTCGGACGCGGCGGGCGGGAGGCGAGCGGGGCCGCGTAAGCGCCCCGAGATACCATCGGCGGGAGGGCAAGGGAATTCTACCCGAACGATTCTTCCTTACAAGCGGATGATTTTCAAGCGGCGGGTGATTTCCTCGGCGGGGATCAGCTCGCCGCGGCCGGCGCCGGGGCAGACATCGCAGGTTTCTTGCCAGGCCTCGGGGGAGGCGACGTTGCTCTCCCAGAACGGCCAGGTGCGGCACTGCGGCGGCCGGACGGCGTAAACGGTGCAACCGGCCTGTTTGTCATAGAAGACGCAATCGCCGTCGGCCTTTTCGCGCAGGGTCCGGCCCCGCGTGGTCCCACGGGTATATAAACCCCGGACGACCTCAATGGTTTCGCCGAGGTATTCGGCGAGGGCGGCCAGGTCGGCGTCGTCCACCCAGACGAAGCCGGGTTCGCCGGTGCAGCAGTGACCGCAGCGGGTGCAGGTGAAGCGGAGGCCGGATTCGTACCAGGGGGTGGACATGGGGTGTCTTCCGCTACTTCTCCTCTGGTACGGCGCTTGAGGGAGACAACGATGAATCATCCGGCAGAAGCCGGGCGTCGGGGTGGCACCATCCCGTCAAGGCGTCCATGACGTTGAGAAGGGCGTCTTCCTGTTCTTCACCGCCATTGTGCGCCCGTACTCGGGCGAGGACGCTTTCAAACAGAGCATAAATCTCCGCTTTTCTGCGGCCTTCCATCGCCAGATCGAGAACCAGGGCGCACGCGCCCGCTCGGGTTCTTCCGTTTGAAGGGCGAGTTCGCAGCGTTCTTCCTGGGTCATGGCGGCGCCTCTCGTAAGTCGCCTTCACCGGCAATACAGCCGCCAGCGCTTCCGGAAAGCGACCAGCGCTTTCAAATAGTCCTGAAACGCGGTGGGCGTTTTCGGTTCAATCAAGCCGTGGGTCGGGCTGTCTGATCGGTAGCAGAGATCCGGCCCGAGGTCGTCCAGTTCCAGGACCCAAACCGGATCTTGCCCGATTCCGCCGAGGCTGGCAGGCCGACGGTGACGGGACAGCCGTACTGGGTCATCCGGGGCGACCGACATCCCGCCCTGTCCGGGAGCGAGCACGTCCTGCGGGTGAACGACCGGCACGTCGGGAGTCGGCGCGTTGCCTGGACGGACTCCCAGCATCCGGGCGCTGGGACCGACTTCCGGCAGTCCGTCCGCCGCTTCCATCATACTGCGGAAGAGTCGCATTGGGGCGCCACAGGGCCATGAATGTTACCGCCATCTTACGGCCGCGGACCCTCAGACGAAACTAGGCTCGCCGGTGCCGCAGTGGCCGCAGCGGGTGCAGGTGAAACGGAGGCCGGATTGGTACCAGGGGGTGGACATGGGGGGCGCACCTTCCGCTATGGCTGCTCCCGCGCGGCGCATCGAAGGGGCGAGTGAGGAGTCGCTGGGAAGCAGTGCCAGCGCGTGCAGGCGTTCGCGCAGCGCCTGGATATCGCGGATCTGCTTCTCATCCAATCCAGAGCTGTTGGGTTCAAGTTGCAGAACACGATCGAGTACCGTGACGGCGCTCTTATAATCTTTCTCCCGCACGAACGAATCGAAAACTCTCTTCAGGATTTCGACATCCTCATTGAAGTGCCGGGCAATTTCACGGAAACGCTCAATGCGGTGGCTCAAAGCCAGCATCGCGGCACAGCACAAAATGTGCCGGACAGTATTGTACCCGTAGCCGCATTCGCCAGAATGCGGGCCGACAGCCATTCACCCGCATTCTGGCGAATGCGGCTGCGGGTAAGGTATTTCCCGCCCCTCGCCTTACTCAAGTACCGCGATCCGCCGCGGCCTATTTCCCGGTCGGCACAATCAACTCCGCCGCGGCGTTGCTCACCACGAACGCCACCCCTTGCCGGTCGATGTCGCCGTAGGCCAGCACTTCGACCAGCACCGGCACAGGATCGCTCCGCCCCGGCGGGGCGCGCCGGCGCGGCGGGAACCTTCAGCACCGTCTGGCACCTCGGGCAGCGAACCGCCTTGCCGAACGATGGTTCGCCGATCTGCAGCACCGTCTTGCAGGAGGGACACACGATGCGAAGAGCGGCCATGAGGAACCCCGGATGCAAATTGGGGCGTTTCGTCGATTGCAGATGGGGCCGCGCGCTCCGCCATAGGCGGCCCCGCGCCGCGCCACCTGACCTTGTGCCCCGGCGCCTCCTTCGGTATACCCCCGCCCCTCTACGCAAGCACCTGTCGGGGGAGGGGGCGGCCATGGTCGCGGCGCACGGCGTCGCGGCGGGCGGCGTCGTCTGGGAAGAGACGCCCTGTCCGCTGTGCGGCGCGTTGGACGAGAAGCAGCTGCTGGCCGTGCCGGGGGAGGCGGCCGGCGACGTTTACCGCGTGGCGCAATGCCGGCGCTGCGACATGGCCTATCTCAATCCGCGGCCGGATCGCGCCTCCATCGGCCGGTTTTATGCGGATAATTACCATCCCTATCAGACCCCGAGACGCGAGCCGTCGCCGCTGGTCCGCGGGCTGCAACGGCTCGTCTGCGCGCGGGCATTCGGCGCCCCACCGCCGCCGCTGCGCTGGTCGGACAAGGTTTTGGCGGCGCTGGCGACGCCCTGGCTGCACCCCGGCCGCGACTCCCTGACCGCGATTCCCTTCACCGGCGAGGGCCGGCTCCTCGACTTCGGCTGCGGCTCCGGCTGGTACGCCAAACGGATGAGCGACCGGGGCTGGACCGTCACCGCCATGGACTTCAACCCGATCTCGCTCGACCAGGTCGCGCGGCGCTACGGCCTGCGGACCCTGGCCGGCACGCTGCCGCACCCCGAGGTCGGCGACGCGAGCTTCGACGTGGTGGTGATGGGCGCCTCGCTGGAGCATGTCCACTGCCCGCATGAGGTCGTCGCGGCTGCCGCGCGGGCGCTGTGGCCGGGCGGCCGGCTCGTCGCGGTCGTGCCGAACTTCGCCGCCGTCGCCTTGCGCTGGTTCGGCGTGGACTGGTGGCCGCTGGAGCTGCCGCGCCACTTGCTGCACTTCACGCCCGCCACACTGGGCCGGCTGATGGCGATGCACGGCCTGGAGGTGGAGGAATTGCGGCCGATCCCCCACGGCAGCTGGATGCGCCTGTCGCTGGCCAACCGCCGCCGACGGCTGGGGAGGCCGGCCGGCCGGCACTGGGCCGCAGCCCTCAGCCGGATGCGAATTGTCGCCAGCCTGATGACTCGCTGGACCGCCTGGCTCGGTCAGGGCGACGGCTTGCGGGTCGTGGCGCGCCGGCCCGGAGTCGTGCAACGGCCGACGCCCGCGGCGGCCTGACGCCGTGCTTTCCTTTGAGGAAGAAGCTCTCATGTCCGCCGCCGTCCTGCTGGTCTGCGCCGCCGCGCTCGGGCAGCCGCCGCCGGAAATGCCCGGCGTCGAGGTGAGCCGACCGGCGCCCGCCGTCGCGCCGACGGACCAGCCGGGACCGCCGCCGCTGTTTCCGGGCTTCGTTCCCGGCCAGCCGCTCAATATCCTCTATCAGCCGCCGCCGGAGCAGGCCGGCAAGAAGAACCCAGCGCCCGAACTGCCGCCGCCGCAGGAGCAGCCGAAGACCGAGGAGCAACCGGCCACCCTGGCTGATGAATATGCCGCGGACAGGCCGTGGTACAGCGTCCACGGTCAGGGCACGATCATCAGCCAGGGCAACTGGCCCTTCCGATCCCCCTATGTCGGTCCGAATAGTCTGCTGCCCAATCTCAATTACCGCACCACGGAAACCGCCACCCTCTTCCTCGACGCCCGCGTCTGGCACGGCGGCGAAATCATTTTCAACCCGGAGATTTCCGGCGGCACCGGCCTGAGCGGAACCGTCGGCCTGGCCGGCTTCCCCAACGGCGACGCCACGCGCGTCGGCGCCCTCGAACCGACGCCCTACGTCGCCCGGCTGCTGTTCCGCCAGACGTTCGACCTGGACGGCGAATGGGAGAAGATCGAGGACGGCCCCAACCAGATCGCCGGCGTCCAGCAGAAGAACCGTTTCACCGTCAGCATCGGCAAGATGTCCTCCGAGGACGTGATCGACGACAACCCCTACAGCCACGACCCGCGGACGCAGTTCCTCAACTGGTCGCTCATGTACACCGGCGCCTGGGACTATCCCGCCAACACGCGCGGCTACACCTACGGCGCCCTGTTCGATTACACCACGATGTTTTACGCCGTGCGTTACGGCATCTTCGCCGAGCCGGCCGAGGCCAACGGCCCCATGTTCGACCCCCACATCCTCAAGGCGCACGGGCAGGTGCTAGAGCTGGAACAGGACTTCATCCTCGGCGATCACCCCGCCCACCTGCGCGAGTTTGGCTACTTGAACACGGCGCACATGGGCAAATACCGCGACGCGCTGGCCGAAATGCCCGTCAACCCGGACGTGACGGCCACGCGCTCCTACCGCAACAAGTACGGCTTCGGCGTCAGCTTCGACCAGGAAATCACCAAGAACCTCGGCTGCTTCCTGCGGGCCGGCTGGAACGACGGTCAGAGCGAAAGCTGGGCGTTCACCGAGATTGACGCGACGCTGGCGTCGGGCTACCTGCTCCAGGGCAAGGCGTGGGGCCGGCCGAACGATTTCGTCGGCCTGGCGACCGTGATCAACGCCCTGTCGGACGCCCACAAGGATTATCTGGTGGCAGGCGGCGTCGGCTTCATCATCGGCGACGGCCGGCTGAGCTACGCCCCGGAAGAGATCGCCGAAACCTATTACAACTGGGAGCTGCACAAGGGCATTAACGTGACGTTCGATTTTCAGGGCGTGAACAATCCGGCCTACAACCAGGACCGCGGCCCGGTGGCCATCGCCGGGGTGCGGATGCATTTCGAGTATTGACGGTCGCCCGCTCAAAACCATCGATTCTTATCCACAATGTTCGTCAACGGCTCGCCGCGGACGAAGCGGCCGATGTTGTCCAGCACGACGGCCAGGTGTCGGCCGGCGATGCGCGGCGAGTAGCCGGCGACGTGCGGCGTCAGGATCACGCGGTCGCCCATGCGCCACAGCGGGTGGTCCGGCGGCAGCGGCTCCATCTCGAACACGTCCAGCGCCGCCCCCGCCAGGTCGCCCGCTTCCAGCGCCGCCGTCAGGTCGGCCAGGTCCACGACGGCGCCGCGACCGACGTTGATGAGGTAGGCCGTGCGCCGCATCGCGCGGAACAGCGGCCGGCTGAACAGCTTCTCCGTTTCCGGCGTATGCGGAGCCGTAATGGCCACGAAATCGCTTTCGCCGAGCAGCTCCGGCAACCGCTCCTGCCGCCACAGCGCCTCGACGCCGGGCGGCGCCTCGGTGCGAACCGGATCGACGGCCAGCACGCGCATCCCGAAGGCCAGGCCGCGGCGCGCGACCTCGGCGCCGATGCCGCCCAGGCCGACGACGCCGAGCGAGCAGTCGGCCAGGTGCAGGTGAGCGCGGTCGATGGCGTTGACGACGCCCGGCCCCGTGGCGAAGGCGACGCGGGCGCCCTCGCCGCCGACCGGCGCCCATCGGCCCCGCGCCTGCTGGAGGACGTAGCGGTGGAGGTTGCGGGCGAAGCAGAGGATGTAGCCGAGAACCTGATCGGCGATCACGTCGGAGAAGAGGCCGCGCATGTTGGTCAGCACGCACGGATGGGCGGTAAGTTCGGGGAAGAGGTAGTGTTCGAGGCTGACGGTCGGCGCCTGGACCCAGCGGAGACGGCGGGCGGCGGCCAGGAGCGACGGCGTGATCTTGCCGAAGAAGGCGTCGGCGTCCGGCATGTGGTCGCGCGCCTGGGCCTCGGTCGCGGCGTTGACCACGATCATGGGACCGGCCGCCTCCGTGATGCGGGCCAGGCGTTCCGGCTCGACGGGCGGATGACAGACGAGTTTCGTAGGGATGGTGCGCATGGAATCACCCCTCCTTCACCGCCGCCAGCACGCCGCAATGAATCAGCGTCGGCGTCACCGGCCGCGGCGCCAGCCCCGCCTCCTTCAGCCAGCCGCGGTGCTCCGCGGCGCTGTAGGCCCGCCCCTCCGTCACGCAGAACAGCGCCGCCGAGTACAGCGCGATCGGCAGCGGCCCGTCCAGCGCGTCGTTGAGGAACACGTCGTGGATCAGCAGCCGGCCGCCGCGCGGCAGGGCGGCCGCGCAGCGCGACACGAGATTTCGACACTCCGGCACGTCCCAATCGTGCAGCACGTTCGACAGCAGCACCACGTCGGCCGGCGGGGCGGCGTCGGCGAACATGTCGCCGGGCCGGCATTCCAGGCGGTCGGCCACGCCGTGCGCCGCCGCGAATTCCGCCGTCACTTTCAGCACCTCCGGCCGGTCCCACACGATCGCGCGCAAACCGGGGTTCTTTTGGAGAAAGGCGATGCTGTAAAGGCCCGTCCCGCCGCCCACGTCGAGCAGCGTCCGCGCCGACCCCAGCGGCGCCCGCTCGGGCAGCACCGGGGCGACGGTGCGCGCCCGGCCGGCCAGGGCCAGCGTCAGCCGCCGCGCCGCCTCCTCCTGCTCCATCGCCGACGCCACGCCTTCGCGGTAAATGAAGGCGGCGCCCGCCTCCTCCGGCGCCGACCCGGCCGGCCGGTTGCTCCGCAGCCGCTCCACCATCGCCAAAACGCCGGGACTGTCGGCGGCCATGCGGACGTAATCGCTCACGTCGAACGGGGCGCCGGTCGTCAGGTGCTCGCGGGCCAGCTCCGACAGGTCGAGCCGGCCGGGACCGTCTTCCACCAGCAGGCCGAGGGCGCGCAGCGCCGTCAGCAGCACCGCGGCCGGCCGCTCCGCCAGGCCGAGGTCGGCGCGCAGCTCGTCCGCCGTCATCGGCCCGCCGACGAAGCGGTCGAAGACGCGGAAATGGGCGACGGCGGCGGTCAGCAATTCGGCGCCGTAATTGCCACGAAAAGCCTCGAAAATAGCGGTAGGGTCGAGGCGCGGCGGCGTCAGCAGGGAGGTATTCACGGTCGGGGGCCTCGCATCGGGCGGGACGGCAGCGCTTACCCTACACGGAGCGGGCGCGGTCGGCGAGAATCCTCTTGCAATCCTCACGCCGGCGCCTTAGTGTACTATGAGTGTGTTACACACAGGCGGGTCGCGTCATGCTGTTCGACATCGACGAGAAATCGCATATCCCGAAGTACGAACAGATCGTCGCGCAGGTCATATTCGGCGTCGCCTCCGGCGGCCTGCGTCCCGGCGAGATGCTGCCCGGCGTGCGCGACGTGGCGATGCGGCACGTCATCAACTTCAACACGGTGGCCAAGGCGTATCAGGAGCTGGAGCGCCAGGGCGTGGTGACCGCCCGGCAGGGTCGCGGCATGGAGGTGACGCCGGAGGCGCCGGCCCTGTGCCGTACCCGCCGCAAGGAGATCGTCCAGAACCGTATCCGCGCGGCGCTGCAAGAGGCCGTCCACAGCGCCCTGACCGCCGAAGAGGTCCGCCGACTGGTCGAGGACGAACTGACCCGCGCCAACGGCAAGCGGCGCTGATTCGCTTTTCCTCCGTCCCCCGAGGGGAGCCAAGTTCTTGCCCCCTCCCCCCTCGCGGGGGAGGGTGGGGGTGGGGGGTTATGGTCGCCGGACTCATCCCCCCCCCACCCCCGGCCCCTCCCCCGCGAGGGGGGAGGGGAGAAAGAAAGGAGCAACCGACCGATGAACCCCGTCATCGCGACCCAGGGCCTGACCAAACTGTTCGGCGGCAAAGCCGTGGTGTACCGGCTCGACCTGGCCGTGCCGGCCGGGTCCGTCTTCGCTCTCCTCGGAGACAACGGGGCGGGCAAATCCACCACCATCCGAATGCTCACCGGCCTACTGCCGCCGGACGCCGGGCGGGCCACGGTCCTCGGTCAGGACTGCTGGGCCGCCGCTCCCGTCCTCCGCCGCCGCGTCGGCTACGTCCCGGAAAAGCCGCGCTTCTACGACTGGATGACCGTCCGCGAAATCGGCTGGTTCTCCGCCGGCTTCCACGGCCCCGGCTACCTGCCGCGCTACCTCGAAATGGCCGAGCGCTTCCGCCTCGACCCCGCCGCCCGCCTCAAGAACCTCTCCAAGGGCGGCTACGCCAAGGTCGGCCTGGCGCTGGCCCTCGCCTTCGACCCGGAGGTGCTGATCCTCGACGAGCCGACCTCCGGCCTCGACCTCTTCATTCGACGAGAATTTCTCTCCAGCATGGTCGATCTGGCCGGCGCCGGCCGGACCATCCTCATCTCCAGTCACGGCGTCGCCGAGGTGGAGCGCGTCGCCAGCCACGTTGCGTTCCTGGCCGAGGGCCGGCTGCTGCTGTCCGCCCCGCTGGAGGAGCTGCGGCGCCGCATGGTCCGCGTCCGGCTGCGCTTCGACGCGGCCGCGCCGGACCCCGCCGCGCTCGGCCAGGCGCTGGAGAGCGAGGTCTCCGGCCGGCAGTGGCAGGCGGTCCTGCTCGACCCCAACCGCGCCGCCCTGGATTCGCTCGGCCAACGGCCCGACCTGGAAGGCGTCGCGGAGTCGCAACTAACGCTGGAAGAAATGTACACGGCGTTGCTCGCCCGCTACCACACCGCCGGGTCGCCGGCGGCGTCGGCCAACGGCCGGGCGCCGCACGGCCAGCCGGCCTCGGAGGTTCCGGCGGAGGGAGGCCAGCCATGATCGCCGCGCTCGTCTGGAAAGAATACCGGGAACAGCGGATCGCCTGGGCGGCGCTGGCCGTCGTCGGCGCGGCGGCGCTGTTCGGCCTGCCCATCATCATGGCGCCGGGCGACTTTGAATCCCAGCCGCAAGCCCGCGACACGATTGTCGCGGCCGTCGTCCTGGTGGCCTGGGCCTACGGCCTGATCTGCGGCGCCATGCTCCTGGCCGGCGAGCGCGAGATGGGGACGCTGCCGTTCCTCGACGCGCTGCCGGGCCTGCGCGGGCAGGTGTGGCGGGCGAAGTGCCTGGCCGGCGTGCTGCTGGTGATCGCCCAGGTCGCCGTGCTGATGGGCCTGGCGGCGGCCGCGAACCTCTTTCCGAACTGGGGCCAGGCGGCGGCGACGCTGATCGGCATGGGGGGCGTCGCCCTGTTCGGCATGGCCTGGGGGATGCTGTTCTCGTCGTTGGGTCGCAGCGTCATGAACATGATTCTCCTGGGCGTGGCCGGGCAGCTGGCGGCGGCGTCTCTCTTCATCGTCCCGGCCGTCTTTCTGAGCGTGCTGATTTTCCAGGTCTACGGCGTGCCGGCGGAAGCCTCCATGAACTGGTCCTGGGCCGCCGTCGCCGCCTTCAGCATCCCCGCCGCGCTGGGCGCGTCGGCGCTGATCTTCACCCGACCGGATCGCGGACGGCTGCGGCCGGTGCGCCCGCCAGCGCCGGCCAGGGCAGGTCGTCGCGTCGCCCTGTGGGAACGGCTGTTCTGGCTGACGTGGCGGCAATCGCGCTTTTTCGCCGTGGGATTGAGCCTTTTCTCGGTGTTGCTCGGCTTCCTGACGCTGGCCGACGGCCTGCTCCTGTGGCCGGCCGCAACGCTGCTGGTCGGCGTGCTGTGCGGCGCGACGGCGTTCGCCGACGAGCAGCAGGGGCCGTACCGCTTCCTCGGCGACCAGCGCTTTCCGCTGGTCCGATTTTGGATCGTCAAAGTCGGCCTGCGGTTTCTCATCGCCGTGGTCGCCGCCTTCGTGGTCTTTCTGCCGAGCGCGGTGGCGGCGCTCGGGAAATCCGATATCGAGGGCTACGGAAGCTCCGGCGCTACCGAACACGTCCCCTTCCTGGTGATGGCTTTCCACAGCGGCCTGCTGGCGACCGTCTGCCCGTGGGGGTTGTTTTTGACGGCGTGGTTGGTCAGCGGCTTTTGCGCCGGCGTCCTGTGCGGCCTGCTGTTCCGCAACGGCCTGGCCTCGGGGGTGTTCAGTCTCTTCCTCGGCAGCCTGCTCGCCGTGGTCTGGGTCCCCTCGATGCTCCAGGGGGGCCTGCACGTCTGGCAGATGCTCGGGCCGCCGGCCCTCCTGCTGCTGTCCACGCCGTTCCTGCTGCGGCCGTGGGCGGCGGGCCGCATCGTGTCGTGGACGACGACCCGGCGGCTGGCCCCGTTCGCGGTCCTCGCCGTCCTCTGGATCGCGGCGGGATTGTATTACCGGATAGTGGAGATCCCGGATGTGCCTCCGCCCGGCGACCTCGCCGCGTTCCGGGCGAGCCTGCCGACGTCGAAGGAGAACAAGGCGGGCGACCTCATCCGCAGCGCCTGCGGCCGTTTCGACGTACAGAGACGGCCGGCCGCCGGAGAGGGACCGGGCGTGAAGCCGTCGCCGGAAGGTCGCGCCGACGCCATGGTCGAGCACGGCTGGACGGGCGACGATCCCGAGCTGGCGGCGTGGCTGGACCGGCTGTTCGCCGGCGACTGGGTGCAATCGCTCCGGGAGGCGGCCGACCTGCCGCCCGGAATGGTCGTGGACCTGCGGCTCGAAACGATCGACTCGCCGGATCGGGTATTGGATCCTGCCCGGCGGATCGCGGCGGCGCTGGTCGCGCGCGGGTTGCAGCGGCAGGCGGCCGGGGACGACGACGCCTACGTCGAAAACCTCCGCCTCGGACTGGCCCTGGCGCGGGCCTTGCGCCGGCGCCAACCGGACATCGAGGTGATCGTCGGCCGGAGCGCTGAGAGCATTCTGCTGCAGGGGATGTACCCCTGGATGGAGCACCTGCACGGCCGCCCGGACCTGCTGCGGCGGGCGCTCGGCCTCTTGTCGGACCATCTGGACGCGGAGAAGGATGACGAGGCCGATCAGAGACTTGTGAACTACTTGATTGCGCAACAGCATGGACGAGCCACTTTCCTGGCTGCCTTATTATCTGTCGAACAGGACCAACGGCGCCGCGAAGGCAGCCGACGTTGAAGCGCAGATGGTGGGGCTGTCGGGCCTGCTGGTTCCGTGGGAGCGGCAGCGGCAGGAGCGGATATTGCGCGTCCTTTTCAGCGGCCGCGCCCTGAACTGGCCAGAAGCCGTCAGAGACAGCCCGCTGGCGACGCTGTCTTCCCTGACCTATCTTCGCCCAGTCCAGCCGAGGCAGCGCTGCCGCGAGCAAGCCATGCGGATCGCACTGGCGCTGCGCTGGTATCAGGCGGAGAACGGCCGGCCGGCGGAGAAACTGGACGATCTGGTTCCGAAATATCTTCCGACGGTCCCCGACGACCCCTACCAGAAGGGCCAGCCGTTCCACTACCGGCTGTCGAAGGGAGAGAGGATTGTCTGGCCGCCGGACGTACCGGGAGGACCGCCGCAGCCGATTCCGCCGGGAGGGCCGCCGCAGGCGCCGGCCGCGCCGGGAGCGCCGCCGCCCCCGCCGCCGACGATCGATGTGCCGCCGGGACAGGGGATTTTGTGGAGCGTCGGCCCCGACGAACACGACGACGGCGGGGTGCGGCAGGCCCGTCCGGAGGGCTATGCCGGCCCCGGCGAGGACGTGATTTTCCTCGTGCCGTTGCCGCCGAAATAGAAAGGATCGCGCTTCACCCGGTGAACGTCAGGATCACCATGAGGCCTCCGATGGCGGTGAGGGTCCACAGCAGCAGGGCGGCCGCGCTCACCATGGTCCCGGCGACCGCCAGGCCGGCCGGCTGGCGCCGCCGCGCGGCCGACTGAAGCGCCCGGATGCCGATCGCCAGGCTGGCCGCGCCCACGGCGATCAGCACGAGGGCGGCGATCACCGCGCCGACGACCACCAGTTTCATGGCCCAGCTGGCGGCGATCGAAACAACGTGGTCCCCCGTGTTCCAGAACTCGAGGTTGAAAACGACGATGACGGCCGTGACCAGCAGGAGGAACCCGCCGGTGAGCAGCGAGGCCAAGCCCCACTCGGCGGCGTGGCGGCTCATCGGCGAGGCCGCCGTCTCCGGGCCGGGCGGACGGGGCGGATGGTCCTCGTCGGTCCCGACCTCCCGGTCCACGCGCAACGCGAACGATCGGGGTTCCGCCGTGGGGTCGAATGGTTCGGGCATGACACGTCTCTCCCTCTTGCGGTCGGTCAACGGAGCGCCGGGCGTGAGATCGAACGTATCGAGTTTTCCACGCGAACGCAAAGGAATTCGGTTTCCGGCGCGCGACGGCCGTTGCGTCGCCCGGCCGCGGCTGCGATCATGAAGGGAAGATTTTGGAGGACTCCCTCGATGCGCACCCTGACCGCCGTCTCGCTGGCGCTGGCCGCTTGCCTGACCGCCGCCCCGGCCTGCTTCGCCGCCCCGCAAATCGTGCTGAACGACCCCAACGCTCCCCTGTGGGAGATGCGGCCGCTCGACCGCCACGTCTACGTCCTGTCGCTGGAGGGCGAGTGGAAAACGCCGCCGCAGCGCGACGCCGAATACTACGTCAACCTCGAGTACCCCGATGGGACGGTGGTGCAGCACCGGCCGACCTACGAACGGGTATTCCGCCGCGGCGAGGTGCAGGTCCTGCTGATCCAGTACCAATACGAGGAGCATCATTTTCAAAAGGGCGATACGCTGCGGATCTGGATCACGAAGCGGAAGCCGGGCGGCGAACCGGACGACCAGGAAATCGTGAGCAACGGGCTGGAGGTGGCGTGGCCGTTCGACCGCGACGTGGTGCGGCTTCCGCCGCGGACGCGGTTCACGCCGCCAGAGCCGATCGACACGTTCCACCCGCCGGGCGAGGAGCCGGCGCCGCCGCCGAAGTAGCGAATCCGAGCCGCGACCGTAAGGGAGCGGAGAGAAATCCGCTCCCTTACGAGCAAATTGCGTCGGCCGCCGTAAGTCCTTAACCGAAAGGGGCTTGGGCGGCGGATGTCCTGCGCCGCAAATCCTGACGCCATAATGGATTGCGGCGCCATATGCAATTTGCTCTTACGGTCGCGGCTCGGATCGGGGGTCTGGGCGCGGCGGAAATCAGTGTGAGTTGAATGGCACTTAATCTATACTTCACGCGGCCAGGAGTGAGACATCTTCAAATTCCTGGAAGTGGAGCGTCATGAGGGTGGCCAGCTTGTCCGCGTGAGTCGTTTGTATCCTACCAAGGACATCTTCAATGGCGGCTCGGAAGTCGGCGAACGTCGGGTGATAGCGCCCGTAGGCCGCCTTCCGTTTCATAAACCGCCAGAGCCGCTCGATCAGATTCAGGTTCGGCGAACACGACGGCAAGAACAGCAGGGCGATCCCCCACTCTTTCGCCAAGCCTTGCACCAGCGCATTGCGCTGATAGCGGGCGTTGTCCAGGACCAGAGTGACGGGCCCGACCAGTCCCCGGGCCGCGATCGCCCGCAGCAAATCGCACATTGTTTCGCTGTTCACCACCGTCGTGTTGGTGATGGCCACCAGTTCCCGGGTGACGGCGTTCCACGCTCCCAGCACCAGGTCGCTGACGGGGCCGGTCACATCCCACTGCCGCAGTCCGTCCAGGCCGCCGTCCCGATAGGCGGCGACATAGCGTTGCACGGTGGCTCGCTCGAGGCAGGCGACGGTCGCCGTCTTGGCCCGAGTGAGTCCACAATGGAGCAACCACAAGACCAGCATCTTGCGGCGGACTTGGGCCTGCGGGTGGGCCTCCCGCTCGGCATTCACCACTTCCCGTTCCGCAGCCGTCCGTTGTACGCGATACCATGCCATCCTGGCGCTCCCTGGCAAACCCGTTGGATCGTTACCTCGACCCAGGTGTTATAGTCCAAGAAGCCGCCGGGGAAACGTCTCAGTCCGGACCATGCGGAGTATAAGCGATTTCCAGGGCCAGGCTTCGCTCGACCAGCTTGGGAGCGAAGACCATCTGTTCATTTCCAGCGTGGCGGCGGGCAGCACGGGCCTGGAGAAATTTCTGGCAGGGGTGCTCAAGATCAACCTGGTGGAGTGCGAAACCGTGTTGGCAATGGTGAAGGCGGGCATTGGCCTCGGCGGCGCTGTCGATCTACCACCTGGTCGAAGCCCACCGCTGGGAAAAGTACGGCTCTCCGCCGCGCTACTCATGGTCGCACGGCGACCCGCAGCCGTGGTGGAATTTGGTCGCACGGGCCTTGAAATCTCTCGGTGTGGACGTGCGACGTAAACCGCTGGCTGCCTTCATTTGGCGCTTCGCCGAACCGCTCGTCTGCCTGATCCCCGCCATAGCGCTCTACCCATTTTCCAAGGCGCTCCGGGGCCTTCCGTTGCTGAACGAAGTCGAGGAACTTGGCGATTTCCGATTCACGCAGGTAAAGGCATTCCCATAATTTCTCCGGGTCGCCTCCGGCGGCGATGGGCGTTCAATCTCCGTCCACGTCATGAAGGGCAGCTTCTCCTCGCCCTTCGGGTAGACCAGTCCGGCACCGGGGAATTCGTCCTGGGTGTACCCCATGCGCTTTGCCCAATTCCATGCCGAGCGGAGCGTGTCCAGTTCCTTCTTTATCGTGATGGCCGCCACGGTCTTCGCCGCGCAGCGCCGGATGACATGCCGCTGAAGATCGGCATGGGCAAGGGTTACGATCGGGAACCGCTCTCCGAGGGTGTCGGCCTGGTGGGCCAGATGGATTTTAGATATATACAGAGTGTTTTTATCTACTGACCCGTTGCCGATGGTCTTGAGGTGGCCGTCGCGGAGCTGGGCGAAGGTGATGTCGGGCGGAGAGGATTCCCTGGTAGTGTCGGGCGGCTTGCCGTCATGGCAGAGGAAGGTCACGATGTCCATGCCGGGCGGCATGGTCAGCAGCCGCTGCTTGAGCAGCCGCAGGAGGTATTCGTACCGGGCTTTTACGCCCTAGGCTTCGATCTCCTCGACCTCGCCGATGGTGACGAAATGCTGCAAGGCGCGATAGCGGAAGATGACACGCCAGGAGCCGCTGCGGAGTTGGAGGGAGGCCACGGGTTGCCCCTTTCGGATGGCAACGCCAGCCCAATGTCACCGCGAATCTGTTGCCAGAATGTTGCCAGCCGTTTCGTTGCCTCGTCGTATCCTACTGGCATTTCTAGGTTTAGTCAAACTGGGGAACTAGGATTTGAACCTAGACTAACTGATCCAGAGTCAGTTAGAGCGTATGTTCAGTATTCGCCGGGAATCCTGGATAATCATACGTAATCCGCTGGCTGCAAGCAAGTTGTGGCGACGCCGCTTTAGTCGAAATTAGGCTGCTCTGGGCTGAAGTTGTCCGTCCTGGGCGAAAAAATTGACACGAAATTAGCACGAGCCATTCCCGCCTTTGGCTCGGCTTGCCTCGATCATTTGAGCGTACCGCGTCGCTTCCTCGACGGCTCCTGGGCCCGTTCCGCTTGGGCCGCTTCCGCCTTCCGCCTGCGGGTATTACTCCTGCCACTCGCCGATCTCGTCGCCGACCAAACCGTCGGGGCCGTGCGGTATCCAGTCGCGAAGTGAGTGCTTCGGCTGCAGGGCAAGAGGCGCGAACGTCCACCGGCAACTCGCTGTCTCCCTTGGGGAAATGCAATAAGACTCTGTTCCAGAAGGGGCGAGTCGCGTAAAATAGGGTATGAAACGCAAGCCGACACCCAAACCCTATCCCAGTGACCTGACGGACGCTCAGTGGGCAGTCATCGAGCCGCTCATCCCGCCGGCCTGGTCGGGCGGTCGCCCCCGGGCGGCCGATATGCGTCGGGTCGTCAACGCCCTGTTCTACCGCACCCGCGAGGGCTGCACCTGGAGGGCCTTGCCCCACGACTTCCCCGCCTGGAAGACCGTCTACGCCTGGCTGCGTTTGCACCGGCGGCCGTACCGCTTGGTGGTGGTGAGCCGGCCGGAAGGCGTGACGGGCTTTAAGCCCTTGAAGGTGCGTTGGGTGGTGGAACGGACGTTCGCCTGGCTGGGGCGGTATCGGTGCCTGAGCAAGGACTACGAGCATACGCCCGAGTCGAGTGAGGCGGTAGTGAGGCTGGCGGCGATTCATCACATGCTCCGCCGGTTGCGGCCAACGCGACGAGTGCGCAGCCAACGATTCCGGTTCAAGCCGCGACCCCGAAAACGGGCCGCTTAGGACTTCAGGAACAGAGTCTAAAATGACGCAGCGGACAGAGATGAGGGGCGGCAAAATGCAAAAGACGAAGCGACAGCACACGGTACCCAGGTGCTACCTGAAGCGGTTCATCGACCCCGCGAAGGGGACGGTGTGGACGTTTGATAAGCACACCAAGCGGGTGTACGACGCCAGCGAATGGAACGTGGCTCAAGAACGGTACTTTTACGACTTCCATCCCGAAGCGATTAAGCCGGAGCACCGAGCGTCCGAGAACGACCTTCAGGCCGTGGAAAAGGGGCTGGCGGCTATCGAGGGGTATCTCGCGTCCACCCTAGAGGCGCTGCTGGATAGGAGACCCCCGATGGGCATCCCGCCGGGGTTTAGGAAAATGCTCGCGGTCCAGGTCGCCATCCAGTGGATGCGAACCAAGCGGTACCGCGATTCGATGATGGAGCTAAGCCGCAAATACTTCCAGGCCCAGGTGGACGACTTGATGCGGCACCGCTTCCCCGACGTGCCGCAAAGGCTATATCCGATCGCGGAAGTAAAGGAAACCAGCGTCTCGGCGATGCACGGCCAGTTTTTCTTCAACCAGGAACGGTGGGAGCAGGTGGCCGCGGGGCTTATCAACAAAATCTGGATGCTCGCGGTCAACGACACCGGGAAGCCGTTCTACACCTCGGATCATCCGGTCGTGAGACGCGCCAACCTTCCTGACGACAAAACCGGCGGTATCGGGCTGAACTCGCCCGGCGTTGAGTTCTTCATGCCGCTATCGCCGAAGTACGGCCTTCTGATGCTGGAGCGGAATTTCTTCCGCTCCTACTGGCCCTGCGACCGGGGACGTGCCCTTTTCACGCAAGAGCAAGCCGAGGTCTTCAACCGCCTTCAGGTCGAGCAGAGCCACCGGCACGTTTTTAGCTCCACGGACGATTTCACCACGGCCGAAAAGGTCTGCGTTGAATGCCCCGCAGCCTGCGCCCCGAACCGTGAAACGGCAGAAGTCATCGTGTCGGAGGTGGACCCGACGAGAACGAGATTCGAGGTCCGCGTTCGGCCATAAGCAACGCGGACAACGTGGTACTCACCACCGCTGCATGTCCGCGAGCCGGTCCACCAGCCGCTTGAGGGCCGCGACGCCTCCGGCCTGTTGGGCCAGGTCGAGCGTCTTGTCGATCAGGTCTACAGGGCTGGCGGCGGCGGCTGGCGGAGCAGGCTGAGGGGCTGCAGCTGGCCGCCCCGGTTTCCGGCCAGGCTTCTTGCGGGCAGGCTTGGCTGCCGGGGCTGCCGGTGCCGGGGCGGGCGTAGCCGTTGCCCCCGCCTTCTTCATGGCCTGCTTTTGGGCCGCTACATCCTGGGCCGTGACCTTGATCTTGTCGTCCATTCGCGCGTCGGCGTCGTTCAGCATCTCGGCAATGGCAGTGTTGCCCTTATCCGGATGCGCGGTGATCGCCTGGCGGATGAGCAGAGACTTCGGGCCGAGTGGCTTCGCCATCGGGTGGACCTCCCTTTACGGACAGTCTACCCGCACGATGGGCCGCGCCAAGCAAGGAAGGGCGGGAAAGCTGGCTGGGCAAGGAAAGACCTGCCGGTTATGCGGGTTTCGCGGAACTCACCTTCTGCATTCCCTGCTGCCCTCAACCGCCCGGGCTGGTCCGCGCGGTTGTCGGGAAAGGCGGCCTTGAATTCCTCCCAGCCGTTTATGCCCTGTTCGGCCAGTTGCGGGTACTCGGCCTCGATCTGCCGGCGGATGCTGTCCACAGTCGCTTCCATGATCTGGCGCCCCCGTTCACGGGACACGCGCGGGCGCTGTATCTGAGCGGCCTCGCGGGCCATAGGCCACTCCCCGGTGGTCAGGATGCGGTCGATCATCCAGGCGGCCGTCCGGCGCTGTTGCGGCGAGGGCAGACGGGGAATGACGCTTTGCACCACCTGCAGCAGCTCGTGGTCAATGGCCGCCGCTTCCGGCGGCGATGCCGTTCGGTCTACCCATGCTCGGCCCGCCCCCTCCTCGTCGGGATCGCGGAACGGGCCTGTCCGCGCTTCGACCCGCCGAAACGCCTTGTCTTGCTTGCGCGTCAACAGGAGGGCGTTGTTGATCGCCCTGGCCAGGTAGTGGCTGAACGCCGCCACGCTGCACGCCTCATAGTCGTATTCCAGGACGGCGTTCATCACTCCGCCGACGGCCCCTCCCCCGGTCAAGGCGGTGGAAAACAGTTCCTCGACGGATGAGCCGCGCAGGTGTGGACGGCTGTTGATGTTTCTGGCGATGACGGTGATGATCCAGGCTTTATTGGCCAGTACCAGCGTATTGACCAGCACGCTGACAGCGGGATCGTCCAGCAGCTCCTTCTTCGTTTTCCCCTGGCGTATCTCCTTGGCTTCCTCCAACCGCGCTAGCAGGGCCTCGTTGACCCGGCGTAGCTCGCCGCTGTTGAGCTGTGGCTGCACCGCACGTGTCGCCTCTTCCACGCGCTCCGGCGGATAGTCTTTGCCTTCAAACACGAAGCCGTAGAAAACGTCACTGTCCGCCGTCACCGTCCCTGCTTTGCCTCCATGCCAATAGAAACTTTGATAATCCGAAACCTATATCCGCTGCCGGAGGTTCGCAACAGTGACAGTTCTGTGACAGTGAGACGATGGCTTACCGCGGGACCGGAAGCGCTTGACCGCTATACAACCACCACTGTCGCAGCTCCCCGGGTCCTGATGGCTCAGGTGGCGTATTGCTCACCGACGCTGCTCACCGCGCCGCGCGCTCGCCTCGGCGGCCCTCCGCGCCGTGCGGAGGGCGTAGCCTTCGCCGTTCTCCTGCGCCTTGCCGCTTTCCTGCATCAGGCGTTTGGCGGTCTCCTCGACGGCCCAGCCCCAGTCGATGGCGATCTTGCAGAAGGTAAAATCCGCGAGACTGCGATCCCGCCGGCCGCCTTCTTTCTCCGGGGCGCCCTCCAGGCAGCGCCGGTAGCTCGGCCATCCGCGGGGGCCCGTGCGATGGCCACGGATCACGGCAGGTGTTGGTATTTCCTCTGGTGCTACAACGCCGAGGGCCTCCAGTTCTGCTCGCGTCGCTACCCTGCCGGGGCTGCTTTGGACTGTTTCGACGCGCGGGAAGTCGGGCGCGTACTTGTCCTTGAAATTCAGGCTGCCGCTGACGCGGGTAGCTCCTGATGCGGTCAGGTCAGCCCCGGCGCCTTTCCGCAGCCGGCGGGCAAAGTCCTCGTCGGCATCGGCGACGGCGACCCACGCCTGGTAGTTGCCGCGGCTGGTGCGTAGGACCAAAAACGACGCCGGCCGCAGCTTTTCCACGGCGGCATCATCGAGGTCATCGAGCTGGACCACGGGCCCGCGGGGCCGGATGATGACGTTGCGCTGCCTTTTCTCCGCGTGCGCGAGAATCCTCGGCATCGCGGCTCGCAGCTGCCCGAGGGGCTGGCTGCTGCGGAAGGCCACCTTGTCGCCGGCGATGTCGGTAAAGGTAAGGTCAAACCGCTCCGCACCCACGCTGGCGAAGGCGTCGAGCATCTCTATCGCCTGTTCGGCCGCCCCGCCGCCCGCCCGTGTTTCTTTCGCTGCTGACGGGAGCATTTGTTTTTCGCCAAATGTGGCGGCCTGATCGGCCAAGGGACTGCCGGAAAGCGCGCGGTAGTCGGCGCTCGGGGCCTTGTCGCTTTCGGCCAGGCTCGCCCAGCCGATGGTCGGCGGCATTCCGCGCTTGTGCCGGTACTCCTGGATGATTATCAGGAACAGCTCGTGCAGCACGTCGCGGCTGTCTCCGCGGGCGGTGGGATCATCCTCGCTGGAATGGTCGAGCTGGTAAATCCACGGTTTGCCTGGTTCAGTCGGCCACCATGTCCACCCAAGCTCCTTGAACTGGTCGGTCAGTTCACGACCCGGGTCTGGGTCAACGCCTTCTGGCGCGGTGAACGTCACCTGCACCTGGGCAAAGCGGCGGTCGCGGCGGAAGTGGGCATCGCGCCCATTGCCGATGTCGATGATGTCCTCGCTGGCAACCTGGGGAATCGAACTGCACCACTGGCGTCCGCGAGGCTCTTCCTGGCTATCGTGCCGGGCCGGCGGCCGCGCCTGGCGGCCCTTGGGCGGAGTCAGATCGTCGGCTCGCCGGTCCCTGCTCATTTCATGCGCCGTGTCAGTCACCGGCCGGCAGGATGCCTGGCATCAGCGGGGCTTTCATCGGAGAAATTCGGTCTGCGCTGTGCCATGCTGCTGGCCCCATTTGCCTGAATAAACGGGCCAGCTATAGTCCTGGGAGGGGGCGTTGTCAAAGCCTACCGGCGGAATGTCCTCATACACTGCCGCGTTGGCTTGCTTGCCGTCATGTCAGCACTTTCCTGCACAGACACACGTCGCCATGCTCCGACGGCGTTATCGCGCGTCCGGCCCCTCCCGGCAGGACTGCTCGGGCACCGTCTGTGCAGAAATGCGCATCAGCGATGCAGGAAGGCTTATGGGAAGGTTTCGGCAATCAGACACAGGAGAGGCTGCCGCACCAAGGGTCATGGATGGCCCGACTGCGGCAGCCCACCGATTGGCCCCTGCCAGGCTACGGATGGAGTAGAAAGAAAGGCTGGGTGGTGCCGGTGGACTGGAGGGGCCCTTTCCGGATCGACACCTTGACGGGGTTCGGGAATACCGTCACATTGCCACCTTTCCCGCATCCGTCGCAAATTCGACAAGTTGACAAAGTTTGTTTACCAGTCTCAACTGATTGATGGTCCTGCAAGGTGTTGCCAGAAGTTTTGGGCTGGCGGCCACCACTGCCAGGCATTGGGCGCGCGACAAAGCGACGTTGAGACGATTCGCGCTGAACAGGAACTCGATGTCGCGGGGAAGGCATTCGGCATCCGAGGTAGCCATCGAAACCAGAACGACCGGTGCTTCTTGCCCCTGGATTTTATCGACTGTTCCGACTCTGGCCCCGGCGGGAAGGACTGACTTCAGGTGGTTGACCTGGACGTTATAGGGGCTGACGACAAGGATGTCGTTGGCCGACATCACCCGAACCGATCCGTTCTTGTCCTGAAATTGCTGCCCCACTAATTGCTCATAGTAGGCTTTGATTACGCTGCCCTCTTCTTCGCTTTTCTGCGAGCAACCTGAGTGGGTGACGGGGACAAAGTGAATGCCTGTGGGTGCGATGCCGTTGATCGGTGACTCGAAAATCAAGCGACGCTTCGCATTCTCACCATCGGCAGCAAGTCGGCCTTCATAGAACGCCTCGGAAATACAGCGGCACACGGACGTATGCAGCCGCCGCGTGGTGTTGAGGAAAATGCCGCGGTTGGGAGCGACCGTGGCCTGGTCGCCGAGCAGGAAGTTGAGAATCGACAAGCCAGCTTGGCCCGGATGGACGCCCTGAATGGGCTGGCCGAGCTGCATCTGGTCACCGACCAGTACGATGTTTCGGGCGGCAGTCCCCATCGCAACGACGTTTGCAACGGAAACCTGACCGGCCTCATCGATGAACAGGTAATCGAGATGCCGGTCGAATCGTTCATGAGCAAATAGCCAAGCGCTCCCCGCCAACAAAGGGGCATCCAGACTGATGCTTTCACTTTTCTCTTCGCTGCGGATGAAACGCCCATCGTACATCGACTCGTCATTGCCTGCGGACGATTTCTTGATTCCCAGAAAGCTGACGCCGCGCTTTTCGGCCATGTCGTCGACCATGTCGAGTAAGTTGTGGATGGCCTTGTGCGAGTTGGCCGCGACCCCTACCTTCTTGCCCCGGCGGATCAGCTCGACGATAACATGGGCGCTGGTGTGGGTCTTCCCGGCGCCTGGCGGCCCCTGGATGAACAGGTACGAATCGGTAAGGCTAGCCACGGCTTCTGTGGTCGCCGTGAGCAAGTCCTCACCGCTAACGATAGGTTGCCCTTCAGCGAGGCCCCGGATTCGGGGCAAGGCTTTGCTCAGGATGTCGTGGATCACAGGATAGCTGTTCTTGTCGGCAAGAACATCCTCGGCAAAGCGATAGATCGCTTCTCGCAGGGCATCGGTGCTGATTGGCCCTCCAGGTCCGATGTTGAGGTTTTCAGGCAGTGGACCGCTTTTGACGCCCCGCTTGATGCCCACGACCAGCTTTGCTTCGTCGAGTTGCTCGATAGTGCCGGCAGGCATCAGTGTTGCCACGTCAACGACTTGGTCGCCGGCCTTTCGCTTGGTCTCCTGGGCCGGGAACCGGAAGGTATGGAGAAGGGATTTCTTTAGTGGCTCGGGACGCCCCGTCAGCGTCAGGCCGGCAAGGCATTCCGTGTCGTCGAGCAATTCATCTAAGAATCGGCTTTGCCGGTCAAAGAACTCCCACCATTGCGGCCTCCCCTCGCGGGCGTGGAATTCGAGCAGGTCGGCAAGGTGACAGCGGTAATCGCCTTCTCCGTCAGTCGCTGCTTCCATGAGCCGTCTCTGATAGTCGGCGTACCGGGCTTCACGCTCCACCCGAGCCGCTTTTTTGTCTGCGGCAGCGTCGGTTTTACTTGGTGCCGGCGGCCCGTCAAACCAGGCGATGCTCCCTGCACGGTGCGTCAGGAGCCAGTCTCGGAGCTTGGCGGTTGAGATGCAATCGACCTCGTTGTAGTCCGCGATTTGTTTCAAGAGCTGGGGTTGGCCCTCCTCGCGCCAGCGGTTGTAAACGACAATGCTGTCGCCCGCCGTCGCTACTTCACCTTGGCGTTTGCCCATGTAGAAGGCTTCGAGATTTTTGATCGAGTAGGCGGGTTCGGACACACGGACGGCCTCGCGGACAACCTGGTAGAGATCAAGGAACTTCCTGCGGCGCAGTAGGTCGTCCAGCTGATGCTCGGCGACGGCGTAGCGGCAGGCAAGTCGCTTTAGAGCAGTGGTTTCGTAGTGGTTATAGTGGTAGATGTAGGCCCCGGGATGGGCGGCCAAATGGCTGGACAGGAAAGCCATGAACTGGCCGAACGTGGCGCGTTCCTCCTGGTGGTCGTGCGCCAGAAGGCCGTGAATGCCAGTTGGCCGCCCTTCCAAGAGCACAGGCCGAACAAGTATTCAAGGCCCTCCGGGTATAGCGGATCGCCCTCCATGTCAAAAAACAGATCGCCTGGATCGGGCCTGGGCAAGCGTGAAAAGCCGCGGCCCGGTTCTGAGTCGAGCAGCTCGAATTTGTTTTCGCCGGTCTGTCGTTTATGTTCCTGGAGAACGGCCTGAGCGCGTAATCGTTGAAGCACCTGGGGATTCAAGTCAGGGATGCGGGTTTCGGCTGACAGAGCGGCCAACTTGGCGACGGTTTGCACCCCTGCCCGCTCTAGCTTGGCTGCTTGGGATCGTTGGAGGTTGGCCACCAAGCTCAAATGGTCATCTTTCACCCATTTCGCGGTGCAGGTTTCCTGCCAGTGGCACGTCGAGCAATGGGCACACGGTTCTGGATAAGAATCAGCAGGTGGTGAAGCAGCGAAGTCCTGAAGTCGTTGCTGGGCGTGGCGAATGTAGGAGGCGAAGTCGCGGACTAAAAAGCTGACCTGGCTGCGGTCACCGAGGACAAGGTGAGACTGCTCTGGCGTCGTGCCCTGGCGATTGGCCAGAAGATTGGAATAAACGCCCAGCTGAATGAGGTGCGCAACCTTGGGATGCCGGGCCAGCTTGGTGTCTGTTACTTCATAGCTGAATGCTCCCAAGGGCGACGGCCGGCTTGTTTTGACGAGGAAGTCGGCATAGCCTCCCCAATTTTCGCCTAGCAAAGCCGCCTGGTATACCACATCGACGCCGTCACTCAAAGCCTCTTTCGTCCGCTGCGAGCGATCCGCGATGGAACCATTCTGAGGAATCTCAGCGACTGTCTTGCCCGCGGCTTTGAGGGATTGTAAATAAGGACGCCCGAAAGAACAACTTGAGCAAGTTTTTCTGAGTTCGTAGTCTGTGAGGATGCACGATGCAACCATCCTCCAAGGACTGCGGACCAAGTATGGAACTCTTCAGCCGATCATGGACGAGCGTCTCCGTCGCCAGTGGGCTGCCACGGAAGCTCTCGCCCTGGGCTGGGGTGGCGTCTCGGCGGTTGCCAGCGCCACCGGGCTGTCGCGCAATACCATTGCCGCCGGCATTGCGGAGATCGGCGAGCGGTCGCGGCAGACCACGCCCGTTCCTCCCAGCCCGCGGGTGCGGCGACCGGGCGGCGGGCGCAAACCGCTGACCGAGACCGACCCCGGTCTGGCAGAGGCGCTGGAGGCCTTGGTCGAGCCGGTGACGCGGGGGCACCCCGAATCGCCCTTGCGCTGGACGTGCAAGAGCACAGCGAAGCTGGCCGAGGAGTTGCACCGGCAGGGGCACGCGGTCAGCGACCGAACCGTGGCCAAGCTGCTGTACGAGGCGGGCTACAGCCTCCAGTCCAACCGCAAGACCCGTGAGGGGTCGGCGCACCCGGATCGCAACGCCCAGTTCGAGTACATCAACGACCGGGTGCGGCTGTTCCAGTGCCAGGGGCAGCCGGTGGTGTCGGTGGACACCAAGAAGAAGGAATTGGTCGGGGATTTCAAGAACGGCGGCCGGGAGTGGCGGCCCAAAGGCCAGCCGCAAGAGGTCCGGGTCCACGACTTCCAAGATCCGGCTCTGGGCAAGGCGATTCCCTACGGGGTCTACGACCTGACCCACAACCAGGGTTGGGTGAGCGTGGGCATCGACCACGACACGGCGCGGTTCGCGGCCGAGACGCTGCGGCGCTGGTGGGCAGGGATGGGCGCCAAGAGGTTCCCACGCGCCCGGAAGTTGCTGATCACGGCGGACGGCGGGGGGAGCAACGGCAGTCGGTCGCGGCTGTGGAAGATGGCGTTGCAAGGGCTGGCCGACGCCGTCGGGCTGCCGCTGAGCGTGAGCCACCTGCCGCCGGGGACGAGCAAGTGGAACAAGATCGAACACCGGCTGTTCTGCCACATCACGCAGAACTGGCGGGGACGACCGCTGGTGAGCCATGAGGTGATCGTAAGCCTGATTGCCCATACCACCACCGAAGCGGGACTCGAAGTTCAGGCGGCGCTGGACACCAACTGCTATGAGACAGGAGCCAAGGTGAGTGACGAAGAGATGGCATCCCTTCAGATCACCAAGGCCGACTTCCACGGCGATTGGAACTACACCATTGCGCCCAACTGACACTTGCTCAAGTTATTGTTTCGGGCGTCCTTAGGTGAATTTGTGCCGGGCACTCCTTTCGGGTCAGCTGCCCCATCCGCTCTGCGTGCTGGTCGGGATGGACAGATCAACGCCTGGTAGCTTGCCCCTTGACCGCACAAGGCGGCAAAATGCCGTGTAAGTGCCTTGTGGTCAGGAATTTCGGACGACTGGAATTATCGTAGGCGGGTCGGCCAGCCGCTGCAAGCAAAAAACGGCCCTACAGCGGCACCACGACCGGACGTTTGGGCGAGTACCGAGGTAGCTGCAACGGAGTTGCGTGAGAAAAGTCGAATAGGCGTCCGTAGGGAAGGATAAGGCGTGTTCGGCTGGTTTAGGGCACCCTTGGCTCTTCCGCCTCTCCCAGGCCTGTTTCTGGCCGAATGCGACGGTTCTGTTCCCTCCTTCCCTTGAATGCAGCTTCACCGACCGTGCCCAGCTGCTCGGAATGCTGGGTTATCCACAGAAACACCGCCGCCAACTACAGGTAAGTAAGATATAGGTATTCTTATATAGGTTTGTGCGACCAAGTTGCCGTGGCCGGACCCGCAGGTTTCCGTGAGGGCCGCGACCAAGTTACCGCCGGTGCCGCGACCAAGTTGCCGTGGATAACGTGCGGCGTCCTGCCAGTTGTCCACAGGACAGGGGCGCGACCAAGTTACCGTGCAGGCGGACGGCGGCTCAAGGAGTTGGCCAGCCCCCTCTCCCGTCCACTTTTTGCGAAAATACCCGAGAAGCTGCCGATTCTCCCGCGTTCGGGGCGCGACCAAGTTACCGTGATGGGCGGAGGGCTGCGGCATGGCGCGACTAACTTACCGTGGCGGGGTCACGAGAATTCAAGGGTTTGTCTGGTTCGGCCCCCTCCCCCGCATTCGCGTGCTTTTCGTTGACAGCTGCGGCTGGCGTGCTGGATGGGGGCGCGACTAACTTACCGTGGCCTGATGGCGACTGCCTTGCAGGCGAGCCGGTGAGAATACTGGTGTAGCGGGGTGGCACCGGCGGCGGGCTGTTTTCGAGCGTAAGCCCGACCTCATCGCCCGACAGATGGGCGTTCGGATATGCCGCCTGCACCTGGTGCAGCGTGTGGAGAAAGCACCGGCGGAAATCCCGTACTCGCCCGAAGCCTTGCCCGAACTGCTCGTACAGGGCCGCCCAGGTGATGACTTGCGGCCGGCCGACCGGCACGCGGTGCAGGCGCTGGGCCAGCCAGACATACACGTCGAGCGCCATCGACGAGGACGCAAGAGCCGCTACCGCCCGGTGGTCGAGCGGCACGGCGTGCTTGCCCAGGCTCTGAAAATACTCCTCGCTTAAGCGAACCGTGGACGGCCACAGGATGCGCTGGTCCGACTGCTTGGGGAACCACAGGTCGAAAGCGGAGACGAAATGGGTCTGAACCTGCACCGCCCTCCCCTCCTCCACCACGCCCATGCGCACCGATGCCGCGGCCAGGCGGGCGAGCTGGTTTTTCAGGGACTTGAGCTGCTGGCCGTTGGTCTCCAGCCCCAGCGACCGGGCGAAAGCCGTCATGGAATCTTCCACGTCCACCACGGGCTGTCCGCTGCGGACGGCCTCGCTCGCGAGGTGAATCAGCACCAGGCGCGGCTTCTCGCCGTAAGGCAGGCCCAGCTTGACGAATTCTCCCGTCTGCGGGTCGATGGCGGCGCCGGCCTCGATGCGAAGCGACGCCCCGCCCTGCTTGCGGTCCCATTCGCGGACCTGGTCGCCGGGGTTCTTGTAGGGGATGCCGCACTGGCACTGGATGGTGTGCAGGAAGTCGATGCGCCGCGGCGGCTCGGCCCGGATCGCGGCGGAGGCGTCGATCAGCCGTTCCATGTTGCGGGTCAGGGCGCGGTATTCCGGGGGCTTGCTCATCCGCCCGGCTCTACGGCAGGTAGCCGTTGCCGCGCAGCCACGGCTCCAGGGCCGCCTCCAGGATGTCCTGGACGGTCTGAGGGAACACGCCGTTGAGCTGACGTTCCAGGGAGGCCCGCTTGAGGGCCGCCGCGAAGTCGGCGCGGACCCGGGTGGTGAGCGGCGACCTGGCGATTGCGGCAGAACCCTGCCCTTTGGTCTCGGGCATTGAGGTTTCCTTGGCGGGCAACTCGATGTCCTTGCCCGCGGGCGCCGCCGCGGGTTCTGTTGCTTGCTGCGTCTCCTCCGGGGCGGGCGTCTTATGAGAAAACACGAAGCTCTTTTCGAGGGCCGGGTCCGGCTTCACCTCATCAACCAATCTTCTGCGTACTGCCATAGCGCTCCTCCCTTTCTCTGTCAGGCCGCCGCCTTTTTGCGGTTTTTCCGCGACGATCTGGACGCCCAGGCGTCGGGCAGCACCTCGCGGAACAAGGCGTTGATCTCATGGGCGGCGTCGCGGGCGCGGGCGCCCAGGCGCCAGACGACGGCCCCCTGCCCCGGCGCGTCGGCGTAAATCTGCTTCAGCGTGACCGCGGTCTTGGCCAGCGGCAATTCCAGGGCCGCGGCAGCGTCCTTCATGTCCTGGGTTAGCCGGTAGGTCTTGCCGACCATGCTCAGCACGATGATCGCCCGCGGATGCCCGCCGCGGATGTCCTGGGCTTGGCGGAGTACGTTCGTGGCTTGGGCCAGGGCGCGGACTTCCAACATGCTGGCCTTGCAGGGCACGAGCGCCAGGTCGGCGCGCAGGAGCAAGGCCCGGCTGGTTTCGGTGTTGCTGCCGGGGCCGTCGGCCACGAGATAGTCGCACTGCGCCGCCAGCGTCGGCAGCCGGTCGAGGATTTCGTTGGCGTCGCCGAGCTGGACCGCCTTGACCTCCGGCACCGCCTCTTTCGCCCACTGAGAGGACGAGTGTTGCGTATCGCAATCGGCGAGCGTAACCATGTGCCCCTGCTCGTGCAGCCAGGCCGCCAGGTGAACGGCGAGAGTCGATTTGCCGACACCGCCTTTGGAGTTTGCGACTACGATAATCATGTGGCGGACCATACACCGGGCACCGACAAGCTGGCAAGCAATATTTGCGGCAGGCTGACGTGGCGGCATGAAAGCGTGAAGACCTGTCAGCTGGGTTGCGTGAAAGCAGAACAGCAGGTCGGCGTGACGGCGGCCTGCCAGGAATGCACGCCGACACGCCGACAGGACGGTTTGCAAGCAAGAACTCATGCCGTCAAGCCGCCAGAGCGGCAAGGCCGCCTGTAAGCATGGCGGCAAGCCAGCCGCCTGGGCGGCATGGCAACAACTCAGCCTGCAAACATAAAAACAAGCTGTCGTGGCAGCAGTCCTGTATGACGGCTGGCTGTCAGGCTTTCTTGACAGCCCGATGTCTTGCCAACA
This sequence comes from uncultured Planctomycetaceae bacterium, assembly GCA_963823075.1. Taxonomy (GTDB): domain Bacteria; phylum Planctomycetota; class Planctomycetia; order Gemmatales; family Gemmataceae; genus UBA4732. The sequence continues at coordinate 1,899,577 of CAWGKE010000001.1, read as the reverse complement.
AGCAAGCTGCCACGACAGCAGGCAAACGCGCCGGCCTGTCGTCTTGAATGCAGGCTGCGAGGTAAGTCGTGCTGCAAGCCTGCTTGCTTGCAAGCGTGGCGGCTTGCTGGCTCACCGTCCGGCAGGCCTGAAAGAAGGCTGCCCTTGCGGCCAGTCAGTCGTCTGGCTAACCGGCCTGCTTTCCCGGAGAAACGACGCGCCCCCCCGGAGGCGTTTCCCCGCCCATAGCGATGCTACGGGAAGACGCCTGAAGGACTTTTTCCCGAGATGCCAGCGGTTGCATTTGCGATGCCCTTGCTCGCGTCGAATGCCCATCATGCAGTGGTTTGCCCTGGCTGCTCTGCGGGAGCGGCTTTCAAATGAGCCGACTGCCTGGAGGGGCGTGAAAAAAGGCCGCTCGGGGTTGCCGGCGGCCTTGTGGTGGGATGGAGCGGTTCAGTCGGCGAGTTTGGGTTCCTCGCCTGTGGCTTCGGCGAGTGCCTTGAAGGCTTGCTCGCGTACCTCGTCGATGCGCTCTCGGGCTCGATTGCCCGTGGCCATGTCGTGGTAATCGCCAAGCATCGTGAAGCAGGCCGCAAGGGCATCATACATCCGAGGGGCGGCTTTCTGGAGTCGTTCACGCTGTTGCTGCGGGTCCGGCCCTCCCGTCAGGAAGCTACTGGTCGCTTCGTCGAGGGCCCGTTTCGCCCAGTCGGAGTCAAGGAACTCCGTCGGCACCTTGAGCTGATCCCACAAGCCGTCCAGTGCTTCACGGTTGATGTGGCCGTTCGGCGTTTCGGCGATGAATCCAAGGACGGTGTAAATCGCGGTGACATGCTCGATCAGCTCTATGACGGTCCAGGTGCGGCAGGCGATGTCGCCGGGGTAGTCGGTCCATTCGGCTTCTGGATGATGTCTGGCGATGTTCCGGAGGTCAGTGGAGAGGCCGAGGGCCTTCAGCGAGATGTCGGTGAAGCTTTTCGGTTGATCCGTCATGGTGTGGTTCCTTTCTCTGTTGCCGGCCCGCACCCATTGCGGCCCGATGGCACAGCGTCCGATGCCGTGGTAGCCGGAAGGGGCAAGCGAAAGCCGGTGGGTCCACGAAGTGGAAACCGGCTTGGCAGCTTGACCCAATCGGCGGCGGCGTCAGCGTGCCTGTCCGCGGCCGTAGGGAGCGGGCAGGCGGCCTGGAGGGAGCAACGCTGCCATGACGCAACGGAGGCTTGCGCCACGCGGCGAACGGGGCTATGAATAGCTCGTCAGCGGCAGGGCACGGAGGTTCTGGATGCGGGAAAGCGTTGATTGGGGGCAGGGGCCGATCCGGGGACGGGTACCGGGACTGCTGCGGTGATGGACGCGGAGGATGGGGAGGCAGGGTCGGTGCTGGTTGAGCAGAGGCTCGGCCGGCAGGGTCTTGAGGTCAAGCTGGACCGCGGCTTCGAGGACGGCGTCTATTGTGTTTACGTGGAATGTGGCGACCTCGCGTCCCGCGTCGGGTTCTCCGCCGCCCATCGGCAAGCTGCGGAGTTCTGCGCCCTGCTGAAGGCCCAGCTCGACCAGCACTCCCGGCATTCCATCGGCGACATCGAAGACGCCTCGTGCACGGGCGACCCGAGGCGGCGGAGAGACCTGGAGCTGACCTACCTGGCGTTCCCGATCCTCGCGGCCGACGGCCGCCATCACGACGCCGCCGTGAAGGAGGAATTCCGGCTCGCCCTGCTGCGGGCGGGTCAGCAGTGGGACCAGGCGCAGGCCCGCGCCGACACGCGGCGGCACGCCGGCCGGAAGGATGCGTTCCGCACGCGGCTCGCCGCGCTCCTGGCCGGCGACGCTTACCGGCGCCTGGAGGAGACTACCAAGAAGCAGTTGCTGGACGACGTAACGGACCTTGCTTTTCCCCCGCGGGGGCGCTGAGCCGGGCTGGCGCCGGGCCAGTTCCCGCAGTCCAGGCCGCACTCTCGGTCGCTTCCGCAACGGCGGTCAAGCGAATGGCCGAAGGCGTCCGCGTGCGGAAAGCGGCCTTGGCAGATGATTCGTAGCGGCTGCGGCTTCAGCTTTCCCGACACAGGCCACGCAGCGACCAGGAGACGGAAGGAACGCAAGGGGACAGGGGGATGAACTGGGAACCGCGGCAGAAGGCCGCAATGGCTACCGGCCGTCGCGGAACAGGGCCTCGATGTCGTGGGCGTCGTCCAAGACGCGGACGACCTCGATGCCGTCATCGTCGGCGCGGTAGACGACGACATGGCCGGGAAGCGGGATGTCAAAGGCGTGGGCCAGCCCGCGCCGACGACGGCCCAGGGCGGGCGATGCCGCCAGCGTATGCATTCTGCGGTCAAGGGCGTCGAGGAAATCGTCGGCGAGGGTCGGGTTGTCGGAAGCCGTGCGGACCCAGATGCCGATGAGGTCTTCCTCGGCGAGAGGATGCCTGCGAACGGAGGTCTTGTGGCAGTCGGGCGTGAGGCGTCGGCGGGCCTGCCGTTTGACCTCTCCCATGTTGAGGGGTCGGGATGGCCCGCTGTCGAAGCCCTCCTGGACCTGATGCCGCACTGCTTTCAGCTTGGCAGCCCTGGTCGGTCGGCCCCGCGGTCTTTTCGGGTTCTTGCTCATGCGGCGAGTAAGGGGCAGGACGATCGTGAAGTCAAGAGGCGATTGCGTCGTCAAAAGTCAAACGGCGACGCTATCCGATGGGCCTTGGCCTCGTGACGGCGGGCCGTCCTTCTTGGGCAGTTCCTCCTCATAATAGCGGAAAGCCCGACGGCGCGTCGCCTCGCAATCGGGCCGGCCCCGCTCGGCGTGAGCCTGGTCGATGTAGGCGGCCCAGGCACAGCCGTGGAAAAGATCGTCCCAGATGTCCTCGACGGAGGTCATGCCGCCCTCCCGGTGGCTGCGGCAATGGCTGACAGCGCCTCACGCCACGCTTCCCCTTCCTCGCCGTCTGCCTCGTCATAGTCGGCGAGCAGGTTCGCACAGGTGATGAGCGATGCCAGCAGCCGTGGGGCCGTGCTGCCGAGGCGGGCATTGGCCTCCTGCAAATCACGCGGGGTGTCCTCATTCGTGTCAAAGACCTTGTCGCCGTCGGCGTCGTACACCTGGAAGGCGGGTATCTCGCTGCCGTCATATGCGGTGTACGGGTTGTATTCATAGGCCCACGGCTGCGGAGAATGTTTCATAGGCGTCATAGAGATTCCTTTCGGTCGGAGGTTATGATTGCTTCTGGAAGACCATGCACACGTCATGCAGGCCGGGGATGAAGCTGCTGCGGTAGACCTTCTTGCTACTGCTCGCCCCATGCGAAAAGCGGATGATGTCGGTGCAGCATTGCCTGAGCCCGGCGGCGAAGGCAAGCCGCTTCGTGTGGTAGGAGAGTGGGACGTACCCGTCCTCCCGGTCGCAATAATCGCCTATCAGGATGGCGAGCTTCCCGCCTCGCTTGAGGACGGGGGCGCAGTTGCGGATGAACTGCCCGTAGCGCCGGAGGAAGTCCTCCAGCGGTAACCGTCCAGCGGAATTCGCAAAGCAGCGCAGCTGCGCCGAGAGCCGACTGCTAAAATCGTGGCATGGACGCTTCCGTGTGCCCGGGATGCTGCGAACGCGATAGGCGCATTGCCGAGTTGGAACGCCGCGTCGCCGAGTTGGAAGCCCGACTCGGCACCAACAGTTCCAACTCCTCGCTGCCGCCGTCCGCCAATCCCCCCGGCGCACCCAAGCCGGTCCAGAAAAAGAAGTCCAAACGTCCAGCCGGCGGACAACTGGGCCATCCCCCGCAGCTGCGGCGGTTGCTTCCCGCCGAGCGGGTCAACCATTTCAAGCACTTGGTCCCCAAGCGGTGTGAGCGCTGTGCCGCGGCCCTGCCCGCCCAGCCCTCGCCGGGCGATCCCGAGCCCACCCGCTTCCAAACCATCGAACTGCCCCCGGTCATAGCCGAGGTCACCGAGTACCAGGGCCACGCCCGCACCTGCCCCTGCTGCGGCCACCGGACGCATGCGGTCATCCCGGCGGCGGTTCGCGCCCACAGTGTCGGGCCGCGGCTGACCGGCACGCTGTCCTACTTCTCCGGCTGTCACGGCCTGAGCAAGCGCGGCGTCGAGGAGATCGCCGACGCGGTCTTCGACGCCCCGATCGCCTTGGGCACGGTCTGCAACCTCGAGCAAGAAGTCGGCGCCGCCCTGGAGACGGCCCACCAGGAGGCGGTGGCGGCGGTGCGCCAGGCGGCGGTCAAGAACGCCGACGAGACCAGTTGGAAACTCGCGGGGGCGTTGTGCTGGCTGTGGGCGGCGGCCACCACCCAGGTGGTGGCCTTCGTGATCCACGCCCGCCGAAGCGCGGCGGGCCTGACGGCGATCCTGGGCCTGGAGATCCTGGGGATCCTGTGCAGCGACCGCTGGGGCCCGTACAACCGGGTGCCGCCCCAGCGGCGGCAGATCTGCTGGGCGCACCTGAAACGGGATTTCCAGAAGATCATCGACCGGGGCGGCCCCGAAGAGTGGGTCGGACGGGAGGGGCGGCGACTGGTCAGGAAGGTCTTCGCCGCGTGGCACGGGTTCCGGGACGGACAGGTCACGCGGGCACAACTGGAAGCGCGGCTGGCCCCGGTGATGCGACGGATGAACCGGGTGCTGCTGGAAGGCGCGATCCTCGGCGCCGACCCAACGGTGGTGCGGTTCTGCGAGAACGTGCTGGCGTTGGAGCCTGCGCTGTGGACGTTCGTGACGACGGAGGGACTGGAGCCGACGAACAACCACGTGGAACGACTGCTGCGTCGGGCGGTGCTGTGGCGCAGGCGGAGTTTCGGCTGCTGGAGTGGGAACGGCTGTCGCTTCGTCGAGCGGATTCTGACCGTGGTGCAAACCCGGCGGTTGCAGGCGAAGAATGTCCTGGATTACCTGCATGAGGCTGTCCTCGCCCATCGCACCGGCCAACCCTGCCCCTCACTGCTCTCGTAGCGTTGAACGATTACCTCCAGCGTTGGGGCGCGGGAGAGGTCCCGGGGGTCGTCCGCGTAGAGCTTTTGGCGCCAGTAAGGTGGGTGGGCCCAGATGAAGTCAAAGACCTTGTCGCCGTCGGAGAAGCCTTGCGGCTCGCAGGCGTCAATGCCGCGGTGGATGTCCCACGCCATGCAGGGAATGGCGAGTTCCTGGCATACGTCCGGGCATGTGCCGCTGCCACTCATGGGGTCCAGGACTAGCCCCGGCTTGAAATAAATCAGCAAGTCCTTGATAAGATTGCCTCCGCAATTGCCGGGGTAACTCCGGTCGCCGTACTCGCCCGCCCGGCTGAAATGGTAGAGGCTCGTGAGGTGCGGCACCGGGCTGGCGTTCCTCGGAGCGCGGGGCAACCGGGCATAGACGGGCTGCTGTGCGACGGGTTGGTGCTCAAGCCGGGGTGTTACGCCGGGGGCGGCCCGGTTGCAGCGGGCGGCGAGGAAGGGGTTGATGGAGGCGAGGGCGTAGGTCATGGGCGTTTCCTTTCCGTGACGGGTTGATCGTTCAGTTCGGCGACATAGTGCTTGCCGGCCAGGCACAACGCGTAGTGGAAGTGCTCGCCGGTCGCGTCGCACCAGTGCATGGCGTCGGCGAGAAGGTCGATCAGGCTGGTGAACACGCCGTCGTCGGAATAGTGACGCAGGGCGGCGTCGCAGCGATCGACGCGCCGCGGGATGGACGCTTCGGCGGTCATGCCGGCCTGCTGGCTGCTGTCGCGGCCGTGGCGGATGGCCCGGCGGAGCGCCGGCTCGTAATCGTCGCCGCGCCAGGAATTGGAGCCGAAGGCGATGTCTCCGGCGGCCAGCTTGGCCACGTCGAGGACCGCGCAGTAGTGCGGCTCGTCGAACAGGATGGCGAGTTTGCAGCCGCCGTCCGGGCCAGCGTCCTCGAACAGGGCCACGTTGAAGGGAGCGCCGTCGATGCCGTTGCGATGGTGGGCGGTGTCAATGATCTTGAGTTTCATGGTCGCCTCCCTAACTCGCTGGCCTGGGCGCAGCGGAGTTCCGCGAACTGGCGTTCCAGCTCCTCGCATTCGGTATCGAAGGCCGGGTCGATGCCGGCTTCGACGTAGCGGTCGAGGGCGGCGGTGACGCTGAAAATGTCGGCGGCGGCGTGGTGATTGAACGTGTTCATGGTCGATTCCTTTCGAGATGGGGGCGGGCCTTGCGGCCCGCCCGGTTGATTCATCGGTTAGCCGTTCTTCGGCTCGGGCGTGCGGAGGACGATGCGTCCGTCCAGCGGGGCCAGGCCGTCGAGCTGCACGTCGAAGCCCTTGCCGTCCTTATGGGCCCACGCTACGCCTATGCGGGTCCAGAAGCCCTTCTCGCCTTGCTTGCCGTCGCGGACGTGGTAGGCGGTGAACGCCGGGTGTTTCTTGCTGTGATCGATTTTCGTGTCGGACATGGTCTTTCTCCTTCTTCTTCTGAGACCGTCACCGTGACGGCCTTTCCGGGGCGGACAGAAAGCCGCCTCAGCCGGGGCGCAGCGCACCGGGCAAGCGAAAGGCCGAGGCTCCCGCAGGGAAACGGCCTTGGCAGCTTGCGCGGGCCGGCGGCGGCTTTAAGACCCCGGCAAGAAAGGCCGCTCGGTGCGGCGAGAATAGGGAAGGGGAGACCGGTGGCTGAACGAGGCGATTGGGCGGCAGGAGAAGAAGTGGACGCGGGCGTGCGGATCAAGGCGGCGCGTACTGGCGCGAGTGCGTGCGGTCGGGGGCGAGCGATGTGGGCGGCTGGACTACTGGCGGATCCGGCCCTGCTCGTGGCGGATGTCGTCAATGGCCGAGCGGATGCGGTCCTCGGTCAGCACCCAGCCCTCGTGCGGCAGGCCACCGACGAGGCGAAACTTGAGCCGCTGGTAGATGTCCTGGGCTTGTTCGTCGTCGCCGAGTACGTCGGCGGCCAGGGCCAGGGCGAGTTGGGCCGGCCCGCTTCCCGAATACCCCCATTCGAGACCCGTTGGGGAGTGATTTCTAAGGTCGTGCCGTGGGTGGAGGCAATAGACCTCGCCGTTATCCTCGACATCGACCGCGCAGCCGTGTTCGGTTCGCCTTCCATGGTAGGTTTTCATGTCCTGATGAACTCCTGATGGACCCATGAGGAGACGGGTAGCACAGCAGGGTCGCGTCTGTCCAGCACTTCGGACGTGGCGGAAATCAATACGGTCAAACGGTCGGCACGCCTCTTGCTTTTGCGGCGGATCGACGCCTGGTCAAGATCGGGGAAACACGCGTTTCCCGAGAACGGCCAGGCCGCATCGCAAACTCACGCCTAGAATTTTGCATGCTGCGCATCACGCAACAGGCGTCGTCCGACGCCGCGAAGCAGTATTACGCCTCCGCCGACTACTATGCGGAGGGGCAGGAGATCGTCGGCCGGTGGGGAGGGCAGGGGGCGCGGATGCTGGGCCTGGAGGGCCCGGTCTCTAAGCGGGCGTTCAACGCCCTGTGCGAGAATCGCGACCCGCGCACGGGCGACCGGCTGACGCCACGGACGAAGGACGACCGGACGGTTGGCTACGACTTCACCTGGTCGGTGCCGAAGTCGGTGTCGCTGCTCTACGCCCTGACCGAGGACCAGGACATCCTCGCCGCCTTCCGCGACTCGGTGCATGAGACGATGGGCGACATCGAGGCGGAAATGAAAGCCCGCGTCCGCAAGGACGGCCGCAACGAAGAGCGGACTACCGGCAACCTGGCCTACGGGGAGTTCGTGCATTTCACCAGCCGGCCAGTGCAGGGCGTGCCCGACCCCCAACTCCATGCCCACTGCTTTGTGCTTCAACGCTACTTTCGATTCCGAAGAGCAGCAGTGGAAGGCCGGCCAGTTCCGCGACCTGAAACGCGACGCGCCTTACTGGCAGGCGGCGTTCCGGGTGCGGCTGGCCAACCGGCTGCAGGCGCTGGGCTACGCCATCGACCGCAAGCGCGACGATTTCGAGATCGCCGGCGTTGCGCCGGCGACGATCCGGCGCTTCTCCCGGCGGACGGACAAGATCGAAGAGCTGGCGCGGGAGAAGGGCATCGACGACCCGGAGGCCAAAGCCCGCCTCGGCGCCCTGTCGCGGGAACGCAAGGACAAAAGTCTGAGCTGGGCGGAGCTTACGCAGGAGTGGGACAACCGGCTGACTGCGCCGGAGCGGCAGGCGATCCTGACGGCGAAGGGCGAGCGCGGGGCGAACCCGTCCCCGGAGCGCGGCGACGCCGCTGCGGTGGAATTCGCGGTGCGGCACGTCTTCGAGCGCGAGGCGGTCGTTCCCGAAAAGCGCCTGCTGGCCGAGGCCTTGAAGCACGGCCTGGGGGCGGTCACGGTGGAAGGCGTCCGCCGTGAGTATGCGCGGCGGCCGCTCTTGGTCGAGCAGGGCGACGGTGCAAGGCTGGTCACGACGCCGGAAGTGCTGGCCGAGGAAGACCGCCTGGTAGCGTTCGCGCGCGAGGGCAGGGGCACGCGGCAGCCGCTGGGACTTCCCGGCCGCCCCACGCAGCGCGACTGGCTCAACGACGGTCAGCGGCAGGCGGTGCGGCACATCCTGTCGTCGCGCGACCGCGTGATCCTGTTGCGTGGCGCCGCCGGCACGGGCAAGACGACGCTGATGCAGGAGGCGGTGGAGGCGATCGGGGAGGGCGGGCACCAGGTGCTGGTGCTGGCACCCTCGGCCGGGGCGAGCCGCGACGTGCTGCGCGGCGCCGGCTTCAAGGATGCGGACACGGTGGCGATGTTCCTGAAAAGCGAAGCCATGCAGCAGCGTGCGGCAGGGCAGGTGGTGTGGGTGGACGAAGCCGGCCTGCTCAACAGTCAGGACACGGCCGCCTTGTTCGACATAGCGGAGCGGGTGAATGCGCGCGTGATCCTGATGGGCGACCGCCGGCAGCATTCCAGCCCGTCACGCGGTTCGCCGCTGAAGCTGTTGGAGGAAGAGGCCGGCGTGCCGTCGGTGGCGGTGACGGAGATCATGCGTCAGGAAGGCGACTACAAGAAGGCCGTGCGGCTGTTGTCGGAGGATAAGGTCGCCGAAGGGTTCGACGAGCTGGACCGCCTGGGCTGGGTGCAGGAAGTCCCAGACGGCGAGCGCTACCTGCGGCTGGCCGCGGCCTACCTGCACGCCTCAGCAGAAAAGAAGCGGGACGGTTCGCTAAAGACCGCCCTGGTGGTGTCGCCGACGCACGCCGAGGGGCAGCGCATCACCGGGGTCATCCGCGGCGAGCTGGCGGCGCAAGGCAAGCTCGGTGAGGAAAGGGAGTTCACGGCCTGGCGGCCGCTGCATTTGACGCAAGCCGAGCGAGGGGAGGCGGGAAGCTACGACGCCGGCGACATGCTGCAGTTCCACCAGAACGCCAAGGGCTTCAGGAACGGGCAGAGTCTGGTGGTTGGCGACCAGCCGCTTCCGCTCGCCCAGGCGGCGCGCTTTCAGGTGTACCGGCCGGAGACGATGCGCCTGGCCATCGGCGACCGGCTGCGGGTGACGGCGGGCGGCAAGACGGCCGACAACCGCCATCGGCTCAACAACGGGGCACTCTATACCGTCCGAGGCTTCACGGCCGGCGGCGACGTGGTGTTGAACAATGGCTGGGTGATCGGGAAGGATTTCGGCCATATCGCCTGCGGGTACGTGGTGACGAGTCACGCGGCTCAAGGCAAGACCGTGGACAAGGTGCTGATCGGCCAGTCGCAGCAGTCGCTCCCGGCTTCGGATCGCCAGCAGCTCTATGTCAGCGTCTCAAGGGGCAAAGAGCAGGCGGTGATTTTCACCGACGACAAGCAGGCGCTGCGAGAGGCGGTGGCGCGCGACCGCGAGCGGCTGACGGCGACGGAGGTCTTCCGGCCGAGAAAACCTGCGGGCCGGGAGCGGCTCAACCGGCATTGGTCGTTCCTGCGGCGGTGGGCAAGCCAGCAGCGGCCGCGCGAGCGGGTCGGCCGCGACCATACAGCGATAAAGAAGAAGGAGGCGACGCATGAAAGATAACGGCCTGGACATGTTCGCCCTGCGAAACCGCGCCGGACAGTCGCGGTCCAACTCGCCGCACGACCGGGTTGCCGCGGCGGACGTGGATACCGACGAAGAAGAGTGCGGTTGTTTCGGCTATCTGCGCGGTATACGGGACACGGCGCTGTCGCTGGAATTCCGGTTCGCCAACGGCAACCGCGAGGCGTTCCCCTACAGCTGGTTGGGGCCGGTGACGTACAACCCCTCGGCGGGGCTGCTGCTCAAATTCGTGGGCGACCTGATCTACCTGGTGCTGCTCGAAGGATCGAACCTGAATGCCCTGGTGAACGGTGCCGTCAGCCTCTACGACCGGGGCATCCAGCGGCACCGCATCACCTGGGTGCGGGAGATGACGCGCCAGCAGGTCCAGCAAGCTGCGGATGGAGACGTGACAGTCGAGCGTATCCGCCTCCTGTCGCATCGACCGGACGAGGAGCCGCAAGGGGTGGAGTGGTTTGTTCCCTTTCAAGTACGGCCCTAATAGCGTTCGGCAGAAAGGCCGCGACTGCTGAGGGCCACGGCGTCGCCGGTGTCTTGCTTGCCCGCTGTCGGACGGCAGGGGTCATGAGCCGTAACGCATTAACAGATCCTTAAGTATTGCGCCCCATAATCCAGGTCACACACAAGCGCCGATTAGATGCCCATGCTGCCATCCCATGCACTTCCGCCAGGCTCACCGGGCTGCACCCCGCGGCGGAAGCAGCAGCACGGTTTCACACTTCTCGAACTCTCCATCGTACTGTCGATCATCGCCGTCATCATCGGCGGGACGTTCTCGATGGGCGGCTCAATGATCGAGTCGGCGCAAGGTCAACACGCAGCAGAAGCTCGACGCCATCGAGGAGGCGTTAATGGCTTTCCGGCTGGCTAACAACCGCTTGCCCTGCCCCGGCGATGCGTCAATCACCGACATTCCCGCCAATGCCACCTCCTATGGTTATGAGGCGGCCAACCTGGGCAGTTGTATCGGCGGCTCCCCGGCGGCCAATAGCAGCTATACCGTGACCGGCAACCCCAACGCAACCGCCGGTACGACGGTCGCCGAAGGCGCCGTGCCGGTGCGCACATTAAACCTGCCCGATGAATACCAGTTCGATGGCTGGGGCCGGAAAATAAGCTATGCCGTATGGACGCCGCTGACCGCTGCCGCCACCTCCACCAGCAGCAGCTATGCTTTCATCACCTACGGCGTCTCGCCTACCTGCGGAGCGATCACGGTGGAAAACGCCGGGCATGGCAACCGCACGGCCGCCGCGGCTTACGCGCTTATCAGCTATGGCCCCGACGGGCACGGCGGTTATCTCAAGAGCGGCACGCGCTATAATGTCGGCTCGACAATGACTAACGTCGATGAGCTGGCCAACGCTCATTATAACAATTCCGGTTCCGATACCGGTTACACCGCCACCTACATCCAGAAAGAATACTCGACCTACACCGGCGACAGCGACAGCCTCCATCCCTTCGGCCATATCGTACGCTACCGGGAGCGCTGGCAGATGCAGGACGCCTACGATATCTACAACCCGAGCGGCCTGGCCTGCGGCTCGAAGGGGTTCAGGATCGACGGGACGATCGCCAGCGCCGCGATCGGGTTGAATGATCTAGCGTTCGCCGACATTAACGGTGACGGCATTCCAGATCTGATCTTCACGGGGTGGGATTCCGTCAATGGCAACTACGATGTATATGTGATCTTTGGCAACGCCAGCCGCAGCTCATTCCCTAATCCGTTTCTGCTCAACGCCGCCAACCTCAACGGCACCAAAGGCTTTAAACTGACCAATTTTGGGACAGGGAGTGGTGGCGAGCGCATCGGCATTTATGCCGCCGATATCAGCGGCCATAACGACGGCACGCAGGATCTCATACTTCTCGATGGCATTAGAGGAACGGGCAATACCTATCTGATCCAGGGCTCATCAGCAGCTAACTATTGGCCGACGACGGCTACCGACATTACCACGTTAACCAATGCTACGTCACCCAAAGTGACGATGCTGCAAAACTTAAGCAATAATTGTTGCAGCAACGCAACCATCTCATTCGGCGATGTTAACGGCGACGGCATCAATGACGTGATCTTCGGGGATGACAATTCGGGCGGCGAAAATGGCAGTAAGGGGCAGCTGTTCGTCTATTTCGGCCATCCGACGCAGGCGGCTATCACAGCCGGCACTTATCCCAACGGGCCGCCGACGATCTGGCCATCGAGCGAGACCATTTCGCAGCTTACCGGCGGGACCGCCAAGGGGGCCACTCCCGCCTTCGTCCAGCAGAACGCAGCCAAGACCACCGCCGCCACCAATCCCGTCGCCTTCTCTTCCAACACCGCCCAGGGCGATCTCATCATGGTAGCGTTCAGTTATCCAAGCGCCGCGACCTTCAGTTCGGTCACCGACAGCCTGGGCAGCACGTTTACGCAGGCAGGAAGCACGCTGACCTCTACCGGCAGCAATAAAACGCGCGTCTATTACGCCAACCACATTGCCGGGGGAGCGGATACCGTCACCGTTACCTTCTCGGGGAGCACTACCAGCGACGTTTACATCACCGAATATAGCGGCATCAGCACGGCTACCGCCGTGGACGTCCACCCGGGCCATAACGGCGCGGCAGGTGCCGCCACCAGTAACAACGGAACCACGACAGTTTCGGGCGACATCATTTACGGTTTCTGCTTCGTGGATTCGGCAGCGGGGTGCACGGCAGGCGCGGGTTTTACTACGCGCTCGGCTTTCGACAGCAACGCCGTCGAGGATAAAATGGCCGGCGCCGCCGGCGCCTACGCCGCCACCGGCACGGCTGGCGGCGCCTATACGATGCAGATGGTGGCGCTGAAACCGGCCAGCCCCAGCTATGGCTTCCTCGTCAACGGCAAGTCGGGTAACGAAGGCGTCACCACCGTCGGCGACTTCAACGGCGCCACCGGCGATAAAGGGGGCCCGATCGAGGACGTTGTGATGATAGGAACTGTGGGTAGCGCCAATGCGGGCATCGTCTTCGGCCAGAATTCGTCCTATGTCTGGGCGAACCCGCTCAATCTGAACGGCATCGCCGCAGGTCAGGGCGTTAATATAACGAACGCCGGGGATGGATATTTCGGGATCGTGGCTGCCGGCGACGTTACCGGAGACGGCATTGATGACATTGTGATAGGCTGCGGCGAATGCGTAGTAAGTGGGCAGGCTACCGCCGGCTCTGTCAACATTTTTCACGGCAGCGCGAGTTACTGGACAGCCGCCTCGGGTCATAATTCGCTGAACATGAACACCCTGACCGTCGGCGTGAACCAGCAAATCACCGGCCTATGGTCATATATGCGAATGGGTGACAACAATTCGGGCGGGGGATTGGGCATAATGACGGCCGATGTCAGCGGCGACGGCAAAAAGGATCTGATCATACCGGGCGGCTACAACGGTATCGAAAACATCAAGGTGATTTATAATAATGACAACAACAATGTTGCCAACAGCATATGGGGAATCAATACGACCTCGTCGATATCAAATATCAATGGCAATAACGGTTTTCTGTTTTCCGTAGGCGAAGATAATAGCCTTGGCGGCTTCAACACCGGTGACCTGAACGGCGACGGCATCAATGAGATCATCGTCGGCATACCGGCGGATAGTCCGAACAGCGTCAGCAACGCCGGATCCACCTATATCGTCTGGGGTGCCAACGGCGGCTACCCCAACAGCGGCCAATTTGATGATTCGGCGACCTATCAAGGCACAACATGGATCCGCCTCGACGGTGATTATGCCAATGAAGCTGCCGGGACGGTGGTGGTCACCGGCGATATCGACCATGACGGCAAAACCGACCTCGCCATATCCGCGCCGGGCAACAGCCCGAACGGCGTCAGCGGCGCCGGGTCGATCTATGTTATCTGGGGCGGGACTGGCTTAAGCGGCGAAGTGACCGGCGGCGCCTCGACGCTGGAAACGATGGTCAACGGCCGGTAACGGCGATGAGGGCGTACATATTGCAGGGCCTGTCGATGCTGTGGCAGTCGCGGCTGGACGCCGTTACTGCGCAGGCGCGATAAGCCCGGAAATGCCGATGGTGGGACCGTCTACGGCGCTGGCGGGAGCGACGGCGCCCGCGACGACGGCACCGTCCTTGGTCCACAACTGTGTGTTTGTCAGCCCGGCGGCAGGAGAGCCTACCACGGGCTCATTTCCGCCGTTATAGACGCTCGGCGGGACCACGAAGCCTGCCGCCTGCTGTGTGTAGAACACCTGGTCCTTCTGCATCAGGTTAGCTGAGGATGCGCTCCCAGTACCACAGCTCCTCCGTCAGCCCCGCGGCCATAGCCGGTGTATGGGAGTGGTAGCGTGGGGGTCGGCCTGGGGCCGGCAATACCCGCGTGGTGCTGCTGCCTGAACCGGTAAATTGGGAGGAGGTGCCGCCGCCGCTGGTACTGCTTACTTGAGCTGATAGACAAACATCTCGGGCCAGCCTTCGCAGCAATTCTCAATCACCCCCTCGGCCAGTACATAGAGACGGTTGGTGGTAGGATCGAAAACTACGCCGCCTACGGCATTGCCTCCATCACCGCTATAGCCATTTTTATCATATTTTAGCGCATATTGGTTCAAAGGACCATTATCCGTCCATTCGTATTTGGGCTGGACCTGCCACTCTTGTTTGGGGCCAGTGGCTACGGCAGCGAGATCGGCGGGATCGAATACCATCCATTCGTACTCGGCGCCCGTCGCATGGCGGTCAGAAGTCTCGTACCAGACTTTTCCCGTTCCCATATGAGCAATGCATATTATACCTTGCAGCGAAGCTGTATCAATCCAGGTGCAGCTGTCGAAAACAGCATCACTCCATGTCCAGTAGCCGACGCCATTTAATGGGTTCCAATGACCGGGCAGATCCGGGCCGCCGTTATTATCATAATAATAGCTGTTGTAATTCGTATCACGATGTCCGTGATCTGGCTCGCCACCGCCGCCTTGGGCGGCGAAGCCGATAAGGGGCGTATTCGCCAGCGCTGACAGCGGGGCATTTGTGTTGGCATCAGGCGGATTAATTGCTGTTATCGCTATGCCGAGGCTTGCGCTGCTGACGATCGAAAAATACCCGCCGAAGCCGACACCCAGCGTTTTGCCGCCGGTGTAGGTGCTGGCGAACCATTGCGGGATCTGCAGCGTGCCGCCGCGGTCGAATTTCTCCGGGCGTCCGCTTAAGCTCCAAGGACCGTAGGCGGTAGCAGTACCTGTCGTGTCATTCAAGGTCGAATAGCCGAGGCTCGGATTGAAGGGATTGGAGGCATTATACCAGAAGCCGTAATTCCAATAGAGCCTATTGGTAGCCTGGTCGTAATAGAGGCCATAGACATCGCCAGCAGGGCAGGCTAAAGCGGAAACATCCGCTGCAGTCAGGGTGCCGTTCTGCGCATCGACGTCTGGACTGGTCGTTCCTGGATTGACACTGGGCCACAAGCATTTGCGGCTGGTGAAACTCGTTCCGTCGAGGCTCCAGTTGCCATTATAGATGAGTCCCCAGTCTTTGACGATGGTCGCCTGCGGCAGGTTGTTCTGGTCGGTGCCGATACCGGGATAATTAAACTCATAGACATCACCGCTGCTATATACATGGGCGGTAGTGAAGAATTGCAGTTTGCCGTTGACATATCGGTAGGTCAGGCCGCCATTGGAATAAGCCGTGTCCCATGATCCGCTATAGGTCGGCAGGGCGAAAGAACCGAGATAGGTAAAATTACTCTGATTCAGCACCGGCGCGGTGTTGGGCGAGCCGGAACCCGACCCTGACCCGCTTCCACTGCCCGATCCTGAACTGCTGGGGGCGGTGACGGTGATTGCGGCAGTCGAGGCATGGGCGGCGGCGGGGGTGCTTTCGCTGTCTTTAACGGTGAGCGTGGCGGTATAGCTGCCGGCGCTGGCATAAGTGTGCGAAGGATTCTGAGCGGTGGATACAGCGCTGCCGTCGCCGAAGTTCCAGCTGTAGCTGTAGGGGCTTATGCCGCCGACGGCGGTGCCGGTGAAGGTGACGGGAAGCGGCGCCGTGCCGGAAGTGGTGCCGGCCGAAGCGGCGGCGCTTAAGGCGACAGCGGCGCCGACGGTAACGGTCTGGCTGGCCGAGGCCGTGTGGCCATCCGCATCGGTGACGGTTACTTTAGCCGTGTAATTGCCGGCCGTGCCATAGGTATGGCTGGGGTTCTGCGTGGCAGAGGTCTGGCTGTCGCCGAAGTTCCAGCTATAGCTGTAAGGTGCTGCTCCGCCGGTAGCCGTGACGGTGAAGGAATCATTAAGCGGCGCCGTGCCGGAAGCCGGTGTGGCGGTCATGCGGGCGGTCAGCGTAGCGGAGGCAGTCGGCGTCGCGCCCAGCGTCTGCAGCTCGGCTGTAGTCAGCACGCGGTTATAGAGGCGCACTTCGTCGATACCGCCGACGAAATTCGCGCTTCTGGCCACGTGCGTATTGCCGATGACCAGCGGACCGGCCGTGCTGGGCAACGAGCCCACTTTGCTGCTGCTGACTTTTATACCGTTGAGATAGAGGCTCAGCGTTTTCCCGTCATACGTCATGGCCAGGTGGCTCCACGTATTCAGCGGCAATGTCGCCTTGCCGTCGGCAACTTCGTCTCTGCCGTTGATATGCAGCAGCCCCATCGGCACGTGCGGGCTGGCGGTGCGCCAGCCGAACAGGCCGTAAAGCGTCGTCGTCGTCCGGCCCGATATTTCGTGCATGACAATGCTCCGCCTGTCGGTGGCCGAGGCGGTGGGATAGATCCAGGCCGCCGCCGTGAAGGCAGACATTTTAGTCAGCGGGTCGGTAGTGATGACGATCATGTCGGTAGTGCTTTTGAAGGCACGCGCGTTGCCGTAGATGCCCGCCATCTCGGACGTGCCGCTCACCGTGCCGGCATGGGCCTGACCCGATACGCCGTCCACCAGCGGGTTCGATCCGTCAAACGGCAGGTACAGCACCAGACCGTTGTTAAGCGTACCCCCCGGAGGAACTGCCTGAGCCATGGCCGACGCCGGAAATACAGACAGGGTCGCCATCACAATAAGCGCACGGAGACGCGATACATACGGCTTCATAAACAGCTCCACCCAGGTTGAATGTTTCCAGCCTACCGGCTTATGGTTAACATGAGATTAACAGAATAGCGTATTTCTTTAAGATGGCAAGGGGGTTGTTAACCAACTCTTGTTTGCGTCACTCATGCCCTTGCAGCGTCATAGGGCAGGCGTTGCAACGGCTTAGCGATGTCCGGGCGCCGCGATACGCCGAGGGATGCTGCGAGACGAAAGAGCCGAGTTGCCCAGCACTCCACCTGACTGCCGCCGAGTCCCTCATGCCCTGGCGGCCTTCTTGTCCTCGCCCTCGCGCACTCGCTGCTGCCACTCGTCCTCAACAGCCTGTTCGCTCCGGCGGCGTATCCTCGCCGTCACCGGCTCTTCGGCGGAAAGGCGGCGCTTCACCTCGCGTTGCGGCACCGCCTCCACGGTGTGGTCGGCCCGCAGGGTTTTTACCTTCTCGGCCAGCTCGGCGACGTTCGGCGGCTCGGCCCCGTCCTCGGGCGGCACGCCGGCAAGCCCGGCCTTGAGTTGGTCTCGCAGGGCTGCCAGGTCGGACAGGTAGGATTCATGCGGGAAGGGCGCGCCGAGGCGGGCCTTATAGTCACGCAGCTGCGATTCGGCGATCGCCAGCTCCTGACGGGCGCGGCCGCATTCAGACGCATAGCCGCCGGCCAGGCGCTCCAGTGCGTTCATCACCGCCCGCGGCCCGCGATGCTCCCGCGGCAGCGGGCAGCGGCGAGTGCTTGCGCCTTCCAGATACACCTCGGGGGCGAATTGCGGGTCGAGGGTAAGGCCGAAGCGCAGGCCGCGGTACGAGCCTAGTGGGAAGCGCCGGGGCTGCTGCACATATTGCGGGACGGTTTCGAGGCGGCCACCGAGAACGTCGATGGCGTCGCCGCCGAAAGCCGGGCGCTCGCCGATGACGAGCCGATCGCCGTCGTGGCCGGCGACGACGGCCCGGTCGGCTTCGAGGTGAGCCAGGCGTTTCGACAGAGCGGCGATGTGGTCGGGCAGTGTGCGGAGGTTGCGGCGGGCCAGATACTGCTCGTCGGCGTGGTTCCGCTTCAAGAGGTTCAGCCGCTGCAGTTCGGCGTCGGCCTCAGCCAGCGTCAGCACCGCCGGGTTGCCGGATGCGATCGCCTTCACTTCTGCGTAGGAGAGTTCCTGGCGGCCGATGTCCTCGGCGCGGCGGACGGCGTTGTCGCCGGTCATCACCTGGGAGATGAAACGGGCCTTGGTCTCCAGGGCCTGCCACATATAGGCATCGAACGATCCTTCCGTGACGTAGCGGTAGACCGCCACTTCCTTGTTCTCGTTGCCCTGGCGAAGAATGCGGCCGTCGCGCTGCTCGACCTCGGCCGGCTTCCAGGGCGCGTCGAGATGGTGCAGGGCGACGAGCCGCTTCTGGACGTTGGTGCCGGTGCCCATCTTCTGCGTGCTGCCGATCAGCACCCGCACCGAACCGGCCCGCACCTTCTCGAACAGGGCCAGCTTCTTGGCGTCGGTGTCGGCGTCACCGGCGATGGCGATCTGCTGCGCGGGGAATGCCGCTTGCGACCAGCTTCCTGACGATTTCGTCGTAGGCCGAGTAGCCCCAGGACGTGGGATGGACGCCCATGTCGCAAAAGATCATCTGCGTGCCGCGCGTGGCCTCCGTCCGCCGCCAGACGGAAACGACGTTTTCGACCAGGGCGTTGACCTTCGAGCCAGGGAAGTCAGTCGCCTCACTGGCCAGCATCCGGGCGTCGAGGGCGAGCTTGCGGCCGTCGGTGGTGATGGCCAGGGCGTTGTCCTCCCGCGGATCGACCTTCCCATTCCGCAGCCGGTCGTAACGTGCGACCAGCTCGTGCTGAATGGCGTGCTGCTCGTCGGACATCGGGCAGGCGACGACGATGGCCTTGCCGGTCTCCAGCTCCGGACGGGGCAGGTCGAGCATCTCCGCCGTCTGCACGTCCGAGAAGGCGCGGAACATCTGTTGCAGTTCGGGCAGGTTCGTGAAGCGGGCGAAGCGGCTCCTCGGCCGCAAGGAAGCGCCGTCGGGCGAGATTTCCATCGTGTCCACGACCTCGCCGAAGGTGGCGGCCCAGGCGTCGAAATGGTCGATGCCGCGGCTTTTCAGGCCGTCGGGGTCGAGGAAGCGCTGCATCGTGTACATTTCCATCATCGTGTTGGAAATCGGCGTGCCGGTGGCGAAGGTGACGCCGTGGCCGGCGTGCCGCCGGTGCAGGTAGCGGGCCTTCATGTAGAGGTCGAAGGCGCGCTCGCTGCCGCCGGTCTGGATGCCGGCGACGCGGTCCATCTTGGTTGGCGTCTCCAGGTTCTTGAAGTAGTGGGCCTCGTCGATGAAGACGTGATCGACGCCCAGCTCGTCAAAGACCAGCCCGTCGTCCTTCTTGTCCTCGGCCAACAGGTCTTTCAGCCGCTCCTCGCGCTTGGCCTTCTGCTTCTCGATGGTCTTGATGAGGTTGCGGTGGGCGCGGGTCGCGTTCTTGCTCGCGCCGTCGCAAAGCAGTTGCTCGTATTCCGCGATCTGTTCCTTCAGGAACTGCTCCTGGTAGCCGCGCGACATGCCGATGCGCTCGAAGCTGCTGTGGGTGACGACGATGCCGTCCCATTCGCCGCTGGCGATCTTGGCGGTGAGGTATTTTCGGCGTTCCCGCGTCAGGTCCTCCTTGGCGGCGACCAGCAGGCGGGCGTTGGGGTAGAGCTGTAGGAACTCGCGGGCGAACTGCTCCAGCAGGTGGTTGGGCACCACGTACATCGGCTTGTGGATCAGCCCGGCCTGCTTCATCTTCATGCCGGCGGCGGCCATCGTGTAGGTCTTCCCGGCCCCGACCGCGTGGGCCAGCAGCGTGTTGCCGGAACTCATCTCTCGCCAGATGGCGTCCTTCTGGTGCTGCCGCAGCGTAATCGTCTGGTTCATGCCGGGGAAGTCGAGGTGCGAGCCGTCGAAGAGGCGGGGGCGGAGGTTGTTGTAGGTGTCGTTGTAAAGCCGCACCAGCCGCTCGGTGCGGTCGGGATCGCTGAAGACCCAGGACCGGAACTTCTCCTTGATCGCGCTCTGTTTCTCCCTTAGCGGCCAGCGTCGCCTCCTGGTTGACGACCCGCTTTTCAGGATCGGCGGGGTCGGGATCGTAGATCACCGGCGTCTTCATGTTGAGCGCTAACTCCAGGAGCGACGTGCCGTTGGCGCGGGGCGTGCCGTAGTCGGAGGTCGCGGCGACCGACTGCTGCGTGGCGTAGTCGGCGTCGATGCCCCACACCGCGTCCTTCTTCAAGTGCGCGACCTGGATCGAAGCCGGTGCGACGTGGAACAGGTCGGCGGCGAAGGCCTGGACGTCGGCCTCGGGAATCCACGGCGCGCCGAGATTGGCGTCGATGTCGCCGGGCAGCACGTCTTCCGGCTGCACCTTCCGCAGGGACTCGGCGTTGCGGCTGTAGGCGGCACCGGCGGCTTCCGCCGCGGTGAGCTTGGCCCGCACGTTGCCGGATAGATAGGCATCGGCGGTCTGCCAGGTTTGGGACTCGGGGTCGCGGAAGATCAGCTCGCCCAGCTCGGCGATGACCTGTTCCTCCGGCTTGCCGTAGAGGCTGGCGATGAAGGAGAGATCGACCGAGCCCTTCTGGTCGAGGGAAGCGAGCAATCCGTCCTCGGCGCTCGTAACCTGCGTGACGGGTGGTTTCCGGCCAACCACGTCCTGCTTCAGGATCGCCGCCTTGGCGGCCTTGCCGGTGACTTCGTCGTACTCCTCCAGGCTCATGACGAGCATGGCGTCCGGGTCCTCGCGGAACTTGA
The DNA here is from genome assembly GCA_963823075.1 of uncultured Planctomycetaceae bacterium. Taxonomy (GTDB): domain Bacteria; phylum Planctomycetota; class Planctomycetia; order Gemmatales; family Gemmataceae; genus UBA4732. The sequence goes on along the minus strand of CAWGKE010000001.1, from coordinate 1,878,770 downwards.
CCAGGTTGGGCATTCGGCGGATGACGTGGCCGTCCTTGGTCTCGCCGAAGGTGGTCTTGTTGATGGGTCCGTAAGCGCCGACGAAACGCTCGTAGGCCCAGTTGAGTTCGCGGCGCGCGTCGTTGCGGTGCGTCTCGGGCCAGCCGTCGTTCTGCGATTGCAGGACGCGGCGGGCGCGGTCGCGGAGGCCGACCAGGGCGGCCAGGCGTTTGCCGGTGAGCGAACCGTAGGCGGTGAGGGTCGTGCCGCCGTAAGTAACCGGCACGGATCGGCCGTCGATCGACTGGCAGAGGATGCGATCGTCATTAATGAGGAAACTGCCCTCCGTGATGTGCTTGATGGGCGGCGGGGCGATGAAGGCGGGCGTTGCGGTCGGTATCTCGACGGCAACGACGGTCGCGGGCGACGCCGGCGGCAGGCGGCAAATTGCATCCTGGAGCTGCACGGTCAAGTCGCCGTTTGACGTGACGCCATAACCTTCGCCATACAGCGTGTCCTTGCTGGTCCAGGTGCCAAGCACCATCTCCGGGTGATTCAGGAAAAACTTGTTGATCGCAACCTCGGTCCCGTCGATGGAAAGCGGCGCGACGTGGAGCCAGTCGGGGTCTGCGTGGCGGGCCGGCGCGCCGGGGCGCGTTTTCTCAGGAACACGATGTCGGTGACGACGGCGGTTCCCTCGCGCTTGAAGGCGTCGGAGGGCAGGCGGATCGCGCCGAGGAAGTTGGCCCGCTCGGCGAGGTATTCCCTGGCGGCGCCGTTCTGCCGGTCGAGAGAAAAGTGGCTGGTGACCACGGCGAGGACGCCGCCGGGCTTCAAGGCGTCCACCGATTTGGCGATGAAGTAATCATGCAGGCTGAACCGCCGGCCGTTGTGTTCCATCTTCACGTCGGCGAAGGGGACGTTGCCGATCACCGCGTCGAGCGGAGGCAGCTTGGTGTCCCGGAAGTTCTCGATCCGGACGTCCTGGCCGGGGTGAAGCGCCCGAGCGATGCAGCCGGAGACCGAGTCCAACTCGACGCCGATGAAACGCATGGCGGCTGGGGCGTAGCTCATGAAATTGCCGATGCCGCAGCCTGGTTCGAGGACCGTGGCGTCGGCCGGGACGCCCAGGCGGGCGATGGCCTGATGGATCGCTTGCATGACGATGGGCGAGGTGTAGAAGGCGTTGAACGTCGTGCGCTTGGCGGAGGCGTACTCTTCGGGCGTCAGCAGGGCCTTCAGGTACTCGCCGAAGGCCCGCCAGGAGAGGTCCTTGTATTCCCCGGTGACGGGATCGGGGAAGATCCGCAGCGCCACGGTGCCGAAGCCGCCGAATCGGGCCAGGGCTTGCTTCTCCTCCGGCGTGGCAGGCCGCTTCTCATTCTCGATGGCGTGGAGGGTCCTGACGGCGGCAAGGATGTCCTGGGCCTTCTGCCGATCCGTGACGGCGACGGATGCGGGCGGCGGCGAAGGCCGGAAGAGCGGTAGGGTGAGCTGGGCGTTTTGCATGTCGTGATTTCCTTCTCCTTGCGTGAATAGCCCCGCCATCGGGGCCTGACGGCACGCCAAAGAATCAGCCCCAGCCGGGAGCGCAGCGTCTTTGCAAGCTGGCAATGGGGCGGGGGCCCCGTTCCTGCTTGCAATGCCCGGCGGGCTGATTACCGTGCCGTCGTTGAAGGCCCCAGGCGGGGCAGGAGGGAGAAGGGGATCGGCGGGCGAAGGGGCTGCTGCGGTTGGCAACGTCTGCGGCTCATCGCGGTCATGAACGCGGTCGAACAGCGATCGCGGACGCTGGCCGCGTGACGGTCCTACGCGGGCTGCGTATGACGGATGAACGCCATTGCGTCCTCCAGGGGGAACGGCTGGTCTTCCTCCGGCGGAAGCGAGGCGGAAGACAAACCCAGTTGCCGGAGGGCCAGCTCCAGGGCCTCGCTCGCGATCTGGCTGTCGCTGCTCCCCGGTTTCGCCCGAAGCAGGCGCTCTTTCCAGTTCTGGTGGCTGCTCCTCAGCTGCCGGGCGAAGCGTTCCAGCGTCGGCAGCAGCGTCCGATTGCTGAGAAGCCGGTTGTACATCTCCGGCCGGTCCTGGATCATCTGGAGGCAGATTGTCTTGTACTGCATGGTGGGCTCCTTTCGCGAGAGGGGGAACATCGTCCCGGGGCACGGCCGTAGCGGCGGCATCCGGCAGGTCGTCGGGGAAGAGGGATTTGAGGGCGGGCGGCTTCCGTGCCATACGGGAACGGTGATGAGGGTTTTGCCCGCGGCGGCGTCGCGGCGTCCGGCGGGGGATTGCAAGAGTCGTGCCAGGGTTGAGGAGAGCGCGTCGAGGTTCAGCCTGACGGCGGAGGGCGTGCGATTTGCCACGAAAGTGCGTCGGCGTTTCGGACCGCCGCGCACTACTGGCATTGGTTTGTGCGCGGATGTCGATGTGACCTCTGCGCCGAACAAGGCGACGCCAACTCAAATCGGTGTTTTGGACCGACGCGCACGCAACGGCTAGGGTCGTCGCCGAGACCTGGCGGCTGCCGGCGCGGAGCCACCGGCTCGCTCTCGGGATAGAACAGCACCTGGCACATCCCGATCCTTCGCCGGAACGACAGGAGAAGGCACCATGCGCACGCGAACGACTCTGACCGCCGCGGCCCTGCTCGCGGGCGGCGCCCTTCTCTGCTGGCTGACGATTCCGACCGTCGGCCAGGAGAAAAAATCGGAACCCGTTGCGAAAGCCGAAGGGCTGCGACTAACTCACGATCAGCTCCCCGTCGATCGTGGGCAGGTCGAGCGGCCCGTAAACGCAGGCATGATCCGCGTCGAAGAAAAAGAGCTTCAAGCCCCCGTCTTGGGACACGGCGTAAAACAGCGCGCCCGGGGTGGGCCTGACAGAGCCGGGCTACTGACTGGCGGCGCGTACCGCCGATCGCCTTCATGAAGTCTGCGTTCTCGTACACCTCGCCGCTATTGATGTGCTTGAATCGCGGGCCGTTCTCTGCCTCTTCCAGAGAGCAAGCAATCATGGCCCCAACCCCGAACACCCGCAGGTCTTGGCCGAGGACAACGCACCCATCGACCATGCTGAAGTTCGCGACCGTCTCGGCGTCGGTCCTTGCGGTTTCGTAGCCGGCCGGCGTTTTGACGTGCGCCACGACGTAGCGCAGGATTCGGGCGTTGGCGTCGGTGATTTGAATGACAAGCTCCCGTCGGCCGTGGCCCGTGTATTCCTGCTCAAAACGCGTCATCCCTTTGCAGATGACGGCTTCGATTTCCCCTACGTCTTCATGGCAACCTCCAAAGCGTCCCGAGTCCTGGTCGGCACCCGGGCGAGCGCCGGGCCTGGACGGCACGACTGGGGCCTGCGGTTACGGGACGATCCAGGGATCATGATAACGGGCGCGGGAGGATGATGCACCGGCTTACCCTTGCATCCCCGGTCGCCAGGCGTAGAGTAATAGGTGTGGCGGAGCCTCGGTGAGTCTTAAACCCGCTCCGCTAAAGGCTTCGGTTGATCTTGTCGGAAGACTAGCTGAAGGGCAACCCGGCGGTGCCGAGGGCCTGTCAGACGAGTAAGCCGGCGTGGTCGGATACCTTGGGGTGTCCAGCCACGCCGGCTTTTTTTTACACGGTGGCGCGGTTCGTCACCCGGGACCCTAGGGCAAGGACAAGGCTGCATGAGCGGGGCAGCCGCCCCAGACAACATCGCCATACCTGGTCGAAAGGAGCGCACGACACAGTCGTCCAGCGACACGCGGAGTGGCGTATCCCGCGCCGTCAGATTCACTATTCACAAGCATCCGGCTGCGATGCCGGAATCCCTATGGTGGGGAATGCACGCACGCAGCGTGATGCCTCTCGGGGATAGGTGCTCTCCTTGTAGACGAGGAGACGACACGCGAAATATGCCTGCCGCTAGTTCCGGACAAGGGCATGTCCGGGCGGGCAGAAGTCTACCGACCCCTTGCAGACGGGAAAATAGTCTGCACGTCTCCCAGACCCGCATCGACAGTACGGGCTGGCGGTGTCGTCAACGCGAGGTCAAACAGGCTGTGTCGTGCCTGAACCAAAACGACTCGCTGCCTTGTCCGTTTGGGGATATGCCATCGGTCGATGGTCCGGGTTCGAGGCCCGGCAAGGCGGTTGGTTCTGTGCGCCGGCCCGGTTGCTGATGTCACTCCGGGCGCCGGTCAGGCCTTGCATAAGAGAGAACCCCCCATGAGCATCTGGCACGAAATCACGCAGGGCGTACAGACGGTCGTCCACCCAGGCCCGGGGAGGTTCGTCGCCCGGGGTCTCCCGGTGCGCTGCCCTCACTGCCAGTCCGAGGAATTCATCGAGGGTTCGGCCCTGCTGAGCACCGTGGGCGTCTCGTTCGCTCACCTCAACTGGGCGACGGAGAGGAAAGTCACGAATTTGATGTGCGACAACTGCGGCCTGATTCAGTGGTTCGGGGCCGCTCCGCAGCGGAAGTAGAAGCGGGTCAAAGGAAAAGGATGGGACGAGAAGGGACATCTATGGAAAGGGGTCTTCAATGGCGAGCCCAGTTCTGAGCAAACGTGAAAGGCATCAGGAAGGGAATGGGGACGCCCGACCGGACCGAGAACTCCGCGAAGCCAACCGGCACATGCACGAGTTCCTGGACTTGTTAGGGCATGAACTGCGCAGCCCAGTGGCCGCGATCCGTAACGCCCTGCGCGTCCTCGAACTGAAGGGGGACGATGCGGCCACGCGGGAATGGGTCCGGAGCTTGATGGAACGGCAAACGCAATGCATCGGCCGCCTAGCCGAGGACCTGCTGGAGGTCTCCCGTAGCGAACACGGCAAGATCCAGTTGCACAAACAGCCGCTGGATCTTGCGCAAACCGTGGCCCGAGCGGTCGAGACGGTACGCGCCTCCGTCGAGGACCGCGGCCACCGCATTGTAGTTGTCCTGCCGCCGGAGCCTGTGGTCCTGGATGCGGACCCCGCCAGGCTGGAGCAGGTGCTGACGAACCTCCTGAACAACGCCGCCAAGTACATGGAGGCAGGCGGCCGTATCCAGGTGACGGCGGAGGTTCAGGGCGGGGATGTTGTGTTGCAGGTCCGGGATAGCGGTATCGGCATCGATCCGGAGATGCTCCCGCATGTTTTCGATCCCTTCTGGCAGGTAGAGCGCACGCTCGATCATTCGCAGGGCGGGCTGGGCATCGGCCTGGCGCTGGTTCGCAAGCTGGCGGAGATGCACGACGGCAGCGCGAGCGCGTACAGCGCGGGGCCGGGCCGCGGCAGCGAGTTCCTCGTGCGCTTACCCGCAAATGCGGATGGGTTGGCAAATGGCGGCTGCCGCGGTCAAGAAGAGCACGCTGCTGTGGAACGCCAAAATTGACGCCGGAAATGTAAACGTGGCGTCCGACGGCGGCGCCGCGACGCCCTCCGGCAGCGTCCGGTCGTGGCGCGGGACGACCGCGACCGGGACAGCCGCCCGGAACGCCCCAGGTGTCAATGCCCTGCGGAACGACATTGAGGTCGTATACACGTGACGATCGATTTCGTCAGCTTGAGGTCGAAATGAGCAGCACTGGCGAGGTGACTCGCCGCCGTGCCTCCCGCGCGGGGGGACGGGTTGGGAGGTTGTCCACGAAAAGGAGGATGCCAAGATGCCGGAATATCGGATGAAGGTTGCGCCCGACACAGTGGCCTATGCGGACGGGGAGAGCCACAAGCTCGTCGTGGAGTTCGCCATCCCAGGAGCGCCAACGGACACCATCGATGTGAAGATCCTGGAAGACAGCATCCACCTGACAGCGCCGGCAAGGGACATCGAGTATGTTGCAGCACTGGCTTTAGGCTGGCCGGTGAAACCTGCCAAAGCCGAAGCGACCTACGAACACGGCCTGCTCCGAATCGAGGTGCCCTTGAAAGATCCGATGGAAGATGCTGTGAAGGTCGCCATCAAATCAGGCGGTGCCGACGCCAAGCCCAAAACACTTGCAGCCGGAGGGGCTCTGCCCGCGCCTGCGAGCGGCAGTGGGAAGCCACCGGCTGGCCAACCGCCCAAAACGCCATGAGCCATGTCGGTGCAAGTAGTGCGGCAGCGCAGGCGAGGTGACTCGCTGTCGTGCTTCCCGCACGGGAGGGATGGGTTGGTTCGGGCGGCCGCTTGTTGTGTCCGTCCAGAGTTCGTTTCACATCTCGAATGAAGGAGACTGCCATGACGGAAACATGCACGAAGACGCATGAAGGCAAGACGCACGAGGGCACGGTGGTCAGCGTGGTCGGCGACAAGCTCACGACGACGTGCGGCGAAGGCAAACAGCACTGTCACACGATGGCCAAGGACGCCAAGGTGACATGCGACGGGAAGGCCGGCAAGGCCGCGGACCTCAAGGCCGGGACGCACGTCCGGGTGACTGCGAACAAGGACGACAAGACTGTGGCCACGGCGGTCGAATCTGGAAAAAACATTCCGGCGACGGGCCGCCATGCGTAGTGGTTTCGGGCGACACACCGTGGGCCGGCCGGCGTTCGGCCCACGGCTTCAGGGGGTGACACGATGGAATACGCAGATGACAAAACTCCGGCAAGGGAAACACGGCTTCAAACGCACATACAGGCTCGGTTGGGATCGCACGCACGCCATATCCGGGTGATGTATCGAAACTCCGGAGTTGTCTTGCAGGGGCGTACCCGCACCACTACGCCAAGCAACTGGCCCAACATTTGGTCATGGAGATAACAAACCTACCCATTCTGGCAAACGAGATTGAAGTGCGGTAGCCGAACCGCCGGCCAGATCGCCGCCGAACGAAGAATGACCGAGGCGGCTTTTGCAAACCAGATAGTTTGCAGGTGCTCGCACCCGGACGCTTCTACCTGCGGAGATGCAGTCGTGCCGGTCCCCAACCAGATTTGTCCTTCTGCCAGTCTCCCGAACAGGCACGCTGACTGAGGCAAGCTCGGGAGCCACGCGAAACTGCGGGTCCAGGGATAGCTCACGAAAGAAAGGTTGGTGATTTATGGCGACAAAGGATCGAAACACAGCGGTGGGCGTCTTCACGGACTTCACGCACGCCGAACAGGCCATCGAGGAATTGCGGCGCGCCGGATTCGCGTCCGACCGGATTGGGTTCATTGCGGACGACCCGGCAAAGGTGGAGGCTCCCGCGGTGGAGTCGCACACACAGGCGGGGAAGGGAGCGGCCGTGGGGGCAACCGTCGGCGGGGCCCTCGGCGCCGCCGTGGGCATGGCGGCGGCCGCGGTCGCCCTCCCGGTGGTGGGGCCGGTGATCGTGGGCGGGCTGCTGGCCTGGGCCTTGGGCGGCGCGGTCACGGGTGGGGCGAGCGGAGGGATCTTCGGCGCCCTGATCGGCCTGAACGTTCCGGAGGAAGAGGCTCGCCACTGCGAGCAGCAGTTTCACTCAGGCCGCTCCCTGGTGACGGTCCATGCCGGCGACCGCTACGACGAGGCGGTCGCCATCCTGCGCCGCGTGGCGGAACAACCGGACCACCATCACACCCGGCCCCCGACCTACGATCTGTCGGGCGAGAGCGGCCCGGCGGATGGCGACGGCAGCGTCTACGTTCCACGGTCCTGAGCATGGCCACGGGTGTACCCGTGCGTATCGCTGCCGTGGGGTCGGCCCTGTCGGCCACGAGCGCGAAACTTGCCTCGTTCGGATTGCACAAGGACGAAGGAGTCAGCGATGAGGCCAACTAACTCACGCATCCTGACGATCAACGGAGGCTCGTCAAGCATCAAGTTCGCGCTGTTCGAGGCCGGTGACTCGCTCCGGCGGATTCTGGAGGGGGCGATTGATCGGATTGGGCTGCCGGAGGCCACCTTGCGGGTGAAAGGCCTGGACCAGGCGGACAACTATTCGCGGTCAGTGACGGCGCCGGATCACACGACGGCGGTGGGCGCTCTGATGGATTGGATCGAGGAACGCAGCGGGCGTGAAGCCTTGACCGCGGTGGGGCATCGCGTGGTGCATGGCGGGCCGAAGTATAGCGAGCCGCAGCGAATCACGGCGGAAATGATACGGGAGTTGCGTCGGCTCAGTGCATTCGATCCTGAGCATATGCCGGAGGAGATCCTGTTGATCGAGTCGTTTCAGCGCCGCTTTCCTGACCTGCCTCAAGTGGCGTGTTTCGACACGGCTTTTCACCATGACCTGCCGCGCGTGGCCCGGTTGTTGCCCATCCCGCGCCGCTACGAAGCGCAGGGGGTGCGGCGGTACGGGTTTCACGGGTTGTCGTATGCGTTTCTCATGGGAGAACTGGCCCGCTTGGCCGGAGCGGAAGCCGCCCAAGGCCGTGTCATCCTCGCCCACCTCGGCAACGGCGCGAGCCTGGCGGCGGTGCGCGACGCCAAATCCGTGGACACAAGCATGAGTTTCACCCCGACGGCCGGGGTGCCGATGAGTACCCGCTCCGGCGATCTCGATCCCGGACTGGTTTGGTATCTGGCGCGCACGGAGAAAATGAGCGCGAAGCACTTCAACGAGATGGTGAACTTACAGTCCGGGCTGCTGGGGATATCCGAAACCAGTTCCGACATGCGTGACTTGCTCGGCCGTGAAACGCAGGACGTGCGGGCGGCTGAAGCAGTCGCACTGTTTTGTTATCAGGTCAAGAAGTGGATCGGCGCATTCGCGGCGGCGTTGGGTGGAGTGGACACGCTGGTGTTCGCAGGCGGCATCGGAGAGAATGCGCCCACGATCCGCGCCCGGGTTTGCAATGGCCTGGGATTCCTTGGGATCGAAGTCGAAGAAAAGCGAAACGCGGCGAATGAGGGCGTGATTTCCGCGGCGGCCAGCCGGGTTGCGATCCGCGTCATGCACACGGACGAAGAACTCATGATAGCCAGGACGGTTTGCAGCGTCCTCGGCTTTGACTGAACAAGGAAAAGAGAACCATGAAGACGAGTGCCCCGACGACAAGTGCGCTGTCCCCGGAACTGCTCCACAAGATCGACGCCTACTGGCGGGCCGCCAATTACCTGTCCGTCGGCCAGATCTATCTCTACGACAATCCGCTCCTGAAGGAGCCGCTGACGCTGGCGCACGTGAAGCCGCTGGTGGTCGGACACTGGGGCACGACGCCGGGGCAGAACTTCATCTACGTCCATTTGAATCGGGTCATCAAGAAGTACGACCTGGACATGTTCTACGTCGCCGGTCCCGGGCACGGCGGTCCGGCGATTGTGGGCAACGTGTACCTCGAAGGCACCTGGAGTGAGATTTATCCGGACGTCACCCAGGACGAAGCCGGGCTGAAAAAGCTGTTCAAGCAGTTTTCGTTCCCCGGCGGGATTTCCAGCCATGTCGCGCCGACGACGCCGGGGTCGATTCACGAGGGCGGCGAGTTGGGGTACTCGCTCAGCCATGCCTTCGGGGCCGCGTTCGACAATCCCGATCTGATCGTCGCCTGCGTCGTCGGCGACGGTGAAGCAGAGACGGGCCCCCTGGCGACTGCCTGGCAGTCCAACAAGCTGCTCAACCCGATCAGCGACGGGGCCGTGCTGCCGATCCTCCACCTCAATGGCTACAAGATCAGCAACCCGACCGTCCTGGCCCGCATCGAGCATGAGGAATTGGAGCAATTCCTTCGAGGCTGCGGCTGGACGCCCTACTTCGTGGAAGGCGATGAGCCGCAGAAGATGCACGAGCTGATGGCCGCCACGCTGGACAAGGGTATCCAGGACATCCGACAAATCCAACAGAAAGCGCGAAGCGCGAACAACACGACTCGGCCGCGCTGGCCCATGATCGTCCTGAGGTCGCCCAAGGGCTGGACGGGGCCGAAAGTCGTCGATGGCCTGCAAATCGAGGGCACCTTCCGAGCGCACCAGGTGCCGATCCTGGTTGACGAGAAGCACCCCGATCATGTCCAGCTGCTTGAGAGCTGGATGAAGAGCTACAAGCCGGAGGAGCTGTTCGATGAGAAGGGCCGACTCATGCCGGAACTGGCCGAGCTGGCGCCGAAGGGCGACCGGCGGATGGGGGCCAATCCCCACGCCAACGGCGGCATCCTGCTGCGCGACCTGCGCATGCCGGACTTCAACGACCACGCGGTGCATGTACCTTCGCCCGGCGCGGTTGACGGCCAGGATACGCTCGTCTTGGGTAAGTTCCTGCGCGACGTGGCCAAGCTGAATCAAGATCAACGTAATTTCCGTATCTTCGGGCCCGATGAGACGCTCTCGAACCTCCTGGGCGCCGTTTTTGAAGTCACCAACCGTCAGTGGGACGCCCGGGAAGAAAAGAATGATGAATTCCTCGCGCCCGCCGGCCGCGTGCTGGACTCGATGCTCAGCGAGCACCAGTGCGAGGGTTGGTTGGAAGGATACCTGCTGACCGGACGGCACGGGCTGTTCAACAGCTATGAGGCGTTCATCCGCATCGTCGATTCGATGTTCAGCCAGCATGCCAAGTGGCTGAAAGTGACGTCGGAGCTGCCCTGGCGCCGGAAGATCGCCTCGCTGAACTATCTGCTCGCCTCCCACGTCTGGCAGCAGGACCACAACGGCTTCACGCACCAGGATCCCGGCTTCCTTGACCACGTCATCAACAAGAAGGCCGGCATCGTGCGCGTTTACCTGCCGCCCGATGCGAATTGTCTGCTGTCGGTCTTCGATCACTGCCTGCGCAGCCGGCATTACGTCAACGTGGTGGTGGCCGGCAAACACGCCCTCCCGCAATGGCTGACCATGGACGCCGCCGTCGTCCACTGCACGGAAGGCATTGGCATCTGGCAGTGGGCCAGCAACGACCAGAACGCCGAGCCGGACGTGGTGATGGCCTGCTGCGGAGACACGCCCACGCTGGAAATCCTGGCCGCCGTTTCCATTCTGCGCCAGCATCTGCCCGATCTGAAAATCCGGGTGGTCAACGTCGTCGATCTGATGAAGCTGCAGTCGGCGAGCGAGCACCCGCACGGACTGAGCGAAACGGATTACGACTCGCTGTTCACCAAAGATAAGCACATCGTCTTTGGCTTCCACGGGTATCCCTGGCTGGTCCACCGCCTGACCTACCGCCGGTCCAACCGCAACCTCCACGTCCGGGGGTACAAGGAAGAAGGCACGATCACGACGGCCTTCGACATGAGGGTGCAAAACGACCTGGACCGCTTTCATCTGGTGCAAGACGTGGTGGATCGCCTGCCGCAGTTGGGCGCCAAGGGGGCCTACCTGAAGCAGATGGTCCAGGACAAACTCATCGAGCACAAGCATTACATCGACAAGCACGGCGAAGACATGCCGGAGATCCGCAACTGGAAGTGGGGGATGTAAGCCTGGACAAGCTGCGCCGAATAGGCTAAATGCGGCGCTGCCCTTCCCCGATGGTTTTTCAGGAAAGGAGATTCGTGATGGTGGAGCATTCTGTGGTCGGCGTCTACAAGACGCTGGGCGAAGCGGAGGCCGCGGTCCGTTCCCTGGGCGACGGCGGCTTTCCCATCCAAAAAGTGTCGATCATCGCACAAAACCTGGAGGACGACCGGCGCGTCCACGGCTATGTCACGGCGTGCGACGTGGCCAAGTCGTCGGCGGTGACGGGGGCCTGGCTGGGCGGCATCTTCGGCCTGCTGGCCGGGGCCGCCTTCCTGTGGGTGCCCGGCGTCGGGCCGCTCGTCGTGGCCGGCTCTCTCACATCGATGCTGCTGGGCGGGATCGAGGGTACCGTGGCCGGTGCTGCCGCGACCGGTGTGCTCGGCTGGCTGTTCGGCCTCGGCGTTTCCAAGGAGAAGATCCTCAAGTACCAGGAAGCCGTAAAAGCCGGCAAGTTCCTGGTCATCGCCCACGGCCCCGCCGACGCGGTCAAGAAGGCGCGCGAGATCCTGGCGGGCTCCAAGGCGGATCCACTCGATGTCCACGCCCCTGCGGCTACCTGACCCGCCCCGAAGAACGGAGACGCCGTGCGGGGTGCGCCTGTACCTGCACGGCGGTTTTGCCGAAGGGTTTTCAAGATGCCGAAACGCAACAGGATTGACGACAAGCACTCCAATCACGGCGTCGTCACGTCGGTGCGTGGAAGCGTGGTGGATGTGCGGTTCGAAGACGGCTTGCCGCCCATCTACTCCCTGCTGCGCACAGGAAAGGAGACGCCAATCGCCATCGAGGTGCTGATGCAACTCGATGAACATCATGTCCGTGGCATCGCGCTCCATCCTACACAGGGACTCGCGCGCGGCATGGCAGTGGCGGACACCGGCGAGCCCTTGAAGGTGCCCGTTGGCAAAGGGATTCTTTCGCGCATGTTCGACGTTTTCGGAAACGCCATCGACCGCCAGCCGCCGCCGGCTGATGTGCAATGGCGCACCATTCATCGAGACCCGCCGCCCCTGGCCAGCCGTTCCACCAAGTCCGAAGTCTTCGAAACGGGCATCAAAGTCATCGACGTGCTGGTGCCGCTGGAGCGCGGCGGCAAGGCTGGGCTGTTCGGGGGCGCGGGCGTTGGCAAGACGGTGCTGCTCACCGAGATGATTCACAACATGGTCGGCCATCAAAAGGGAGTCAGCATGTTTTGCGGCATCGGCGAGCGCTGCCGCGAAGGGGAAGAGCTGTACCACGACATGAAAGAAGCCGGTGTCCTCCCGCACATGGTCATGCTGTTCGGCCAGATGAATGAGCCTCCCGGCGCCCGCTTCCGCGTGGGCCTGGCGGCGCTCACGATGGCCGAGTATTTCCGGGACGATGAGCATCGCGACGTTCTGCTGCTCATCGACAATATCTTCCGATTCATCCAGGCAGGCATGGAGGTGTCCGGCTTGATGGGGCAGATGCCGTCGCGCCTCGGTTATCAACCGACGATGGGCACCGAGTTATCTGGACTGGAGGAGCGCATTGCCAACACCGACACGGGCGCCATCACGTCCATTCAGGCCGTCTACGTGCCCGCGGACGACCTGACCGACCCGGCGGCGGTGCATACGTTTTCGCACCTTTCCGCGTCGATCGTTCTCTCCCGCAAGCGGGCGAGCGAGGGACTGTACCCGGCCATTGATCTGCTGCAATCCAACTCCAAGATGGCAACGCCGACCATCGTCGGGGAACGGCATTACCTCCTGGCACAGGAAATCCGCAAGACGCTGGCGCACTACGAGGAACTCAAGGACATCATTGCCATGCTCGGGATGGAGCAACTATCTCCCGATGACCGGAACGTCGTCGGTCGTGCCCGCCGGCTGGAGCGCTTTCTGACCCAGCCGTTTTTCGCCACCGAGCAGTTCAGCGGCATCAAAGGTAAGGACGTCAGCCTGAAGGACGCCCTGGACGGTTGCGAGCGTATCCTGAACGATGAGTTCAAGGACTATCCAGAGAGCGCCTTCTACATGATCGGGGAAATCGACGAGGCCAAGGAAAAAGTGAAAGCGGCCCAGCCTGCAACTCCTGCCGATCCCGGTCTCAAACTCAACGGTCCAGTTAAACCGCCTGCGGCAGGGAAACCGGAACTCCCGGCCCTTCAGGGAGGCAAAACCCATTGATCTAAAGATCCTCCTCCCCTTCCAGATTTTCGTCGAGAAGAAGGGCGTGAAACGTATCGTGGCCCAAACCCTCCAGGGTTCCTTTGGAATTCTTCCGCGCCGGCTCGACTGCGCGGCAGCCCTGGCGCCAGGGATTCTCACCTATGAAACGGAGGCGGAAGGGGAGGTCTATCTGGCCGTCGATCAAGGGGTGCTAGTCAAGGCCGGCAAGGATGTTCTGGTCTCCGTGCGGAATGCGATCGGCGGGACGGATCTCGACAAGCTCCATGAAGCGGTGAAGCGGGAGTTTCTCAAAGTGGACGAGCAGGAAAGGAACGTTCGCTCGGTGCTTGCGAAAATGGAGACCGGTCTCATCCGCCACTTGATGGAATTGCAACATGAATGAAGAGAACAAAGTGCAGGGTCCGAACAAAGAGACGAACTTCAGCCGCCAGGTAGGCGCCCAGGCGGCGCAAGCAGAAGGCGCAGCGCGGAGCCAAAAGGAGCATTTGGTTCGGCCTGGGTATGTCCGGGTTGATCGGCTGGTCAGTGACGGTTCCGACCCTGATCGGCGCGGCCCTCGGTATCTGGCTGGACAGTCACTACCCGAGTTCGCTGTCCTGGACGCTGATGCTGCTGCTGATTGGCTTGATCATCGGCTGTTTCACCGCCTGGCGGTGGGTCGATTCGGAATACAAGGAGATGCAGGAGGGCCCGGATGAGTGACCTACCGGCCCTTGGCCTAGCGTTCCTCGCGGGCGTTTTGCTCGGTGCGTTTTTCTTCGGCGGCCTGTATTGGACGGTCCAGAAGGGGATGACGTCCGACAGGCCGGCGCTCTGGTTCCTCGGCAGCCTGCTCCTGCGAATCGGGGTCATTCTGGCCGGATTTTATTATGTTTCGCAGGGTCACTGGTCGAGGCTCGGGCTGTGCCTCCTTGGATTGGTCGTCGCGCGCGTCATCGTCATGAAGCGGCTCACACGAGCGCCGGCGGAAGAGCAGACTTCGCCGGAAAAGGAGACCCACAATGCGCCTTAGTCCCGATGACCTGATTGTATGGCAGTGGGGCTTTGTCGTGCTCAACAGCACGATCATCACGACTTGGGCGTTGATGTTCGTTATGACCGTGGGGGCGATGCTGATCACCCGGAGGCTCAAAACCGAAGGGGCTATCTCACGCTGGCAAGGCTTCCTGGAAATCGTCGTCACGACGATTCAGCAACAGATCAAGGAGGTGGGCCTGCTTCATCCGGAGAAGTACCTCGGCTTTATTGGCACCCTGTTTCTGTTCATTGCGGCGTCCAATCTCTGCGCGATTCTGCCCTGGTACGAACCACCGACCGGCTCGCTCTCGACAACGTCCGCCCTGGCGATTTCCGTGTTTGTCGCCGTGTTGCTCTTCGGCATCAAGGAGCAAGGCCTGGGCGGTTACCTCAAGTCCTACCTGAAGCCGACGTTCATCATGCTGCCGTTTAACATCATCAGCGAGTTCTCGCGCACCTTCGCCCTGGCCATCCGCCTCTTCGGCAACATCATGAGCGGGACGATGATCGTCGGCATCTTGCTGACGATCGTGCCATTCTTCGTACCGGTTTTCATGAGCTTGCTCGGTCTGCTCACCGGCATCGTGCAGGCTTACATATTCAGCGTCCTCGCCACCGTTTACATCGCGGCCGCCACGCGTACCCGCGACGAATGAAACTGCACCCCCAGCAACGAAAGGCGATCTATGGACAGCATGACTCTCATCGCGATCGTTTCCATCATTACCGCCGGCGCCACGATGGGAGTGGGGAGCATCGCCCCAGCGCTCGGCGAAGGGCGGGCGGTCTCGAACGCCCTGAGTTCGTTGGCGCAACAGCCCGATGCCGCAAAGACCATCACACGAACCTTGTTCGTCGGCCTGGCGATGATCGAATCCATTGCCATCTACTGTCTCGTGATCTCGATGATTCTGATCTTCGCCAACCCGTTCTGGAACCACGTCATTGCCCAAGCCACAGGAAAGTGAGCCATGCCAATCAACTGGTTCACCGTCGTCGCCCAGGTGATCAACTTCCTCGTCCTGGTGTGGTTGTTGAAGCGCTTCCTTTACAAACCCATCCTCAACGCCATCGACGAGCGGGAAAAGGGGATCGCCGCCCAACTCGCGGAGGCCGAGGCGAAAAAGAGTGAGGCGGAAAAGGAACGCGACGACTTCCAGCACAAGAACGAGGCCTTCGATGAGGAGCGTGCAGCGCTCTTGAAAAAAGCCACCAACGAGGCCGACGGCGAACGTCAGCGGCTGCTCGACGAAGCACGCAAAGATGCCGACGCGTTGCGCGCCAAACGCCAGGACGCATTGCGAAACGAACAACGGAACCTCGGCCAAGAAATCATCCGCTGGACGCAGAAAGAAGTCTTTGCTATCGCTCGCAAGACGCTGGCGGACCTCGCCACGACGAGCCTCGAGGAACGTATCGGTGAGGTGTTCGTTCAGCGCCTGCGCCTTGACTGGCGCGGCCAAGGAGCAGTTGGCGGCCGCCCTCAAGACTTCGACCCAACCGGCGCGCGTGCGCACCGCGTTCGATCTGCCGCCGGCGCAGCACGCGGCGATACAAAAAGCGCTGAACGAAACCTTCGCGGCTGATATTCACATTCAGTTCGAGACCGTGCCGGAACTGGTCAGCGGCATCGAACTCTCCACCAACGGACAGAAGGTCGCCTGGAGCATCGCGGATTATCTCGCGACGCTGGAAAAGAGCGCCGGCGAACTGCTGCATGAGGATGCCAAGCACGAATCTTTGCCGGATGCAAAATCCAAGCCCGAGGCTGAGGCGGCAGCCACGCCCGTCCCGAAGGTCGTGGCGAAGGCTGAGCCGACGCCTTAACCTCAACACGGCCCTGAACCGGTGGCCTCGGCCCCAAAGGCGATCCATTGAATAACTCGTTTGACAGCCTGCATACAGCCTTCGGCAAGGCGTTCGCGGGGATCGGCCGGACATTGGACGCTGTCACGGCGCAATTGACCCCGCGCGAGGTGGGTACGATCACGAGCGTCTCCGTCGGCATCGCCAAGGTCTCGGGCCTGCCGGGCGTGGGCTTTGATGAACTGGTAAGGTTCCCCGGCGATCTGTATGGCATCGCGTTCAACGTCGATGAGGACGAAATTGGCGTCGTGCTGCTTGGCGATTGCTGGCACCTCCACGCCGGCGCTGAGGTCGAGCGCACCGGTCGTGTGATGGACGTACCGGTGGGCGATGGACTGGTCGGACGCGTCATCGACCCGTTGGGCGGGCCGCTCGATGGCAAGGGGCCGGTCGCCTCCACCCAGCGTTTGCCCATCGAACGCCCCGCCCGGCCCATCATGGACCGCGCTCCCGTCACCGTGCCTCTGCAGACGGGCCTCCTCGTCATCGATGCGCTCATCCCGATCGGCCGCGGCCAGCGCGAACTGATCCTCGGCGACCGGCAAACCGGCAAGTCCGCCATCGCCATTGACACGATTCTGAACCAGCGCGGCCAAAATGTGCTCTGCGTTTATTGTGCCATCGGCCAACGTGCGTCCGCCGTCGCCAAGGTCGTCGCCAACCTGCGCGAAAAAGGCGCCATGGACTACACCATCGTCGTCGTGACCGAAGGCAACGACCCTCCGGGGCTCGCCTACATCGCCCCCTACGCCGCGACCAGCATCGCGGAGCATTTCATGGAAACGGGCCGGGACGTGCTCATCGTTTACGACGACCTCACCCACCACGCGCGGGCCTATCGCGAGCTTTCGTTGCTGCTGCGCCGCCCCCCCGGCCGCGAAGCATTTCCCGGCGATATCTTTTACATCCATTCGCGACTGCTGGAGCGCGCCACCCATCTCGGCACCGACCTCCACGGCGGCTCGCTCACCGCGCTGCCCATCATCGAGACTGAGGCGCAGAACATCTCCGCTTACATTCCAACGAATCTCATCTCCATCACCGACGGGCAGATCTACCTCTCGCCGACGCTGTTCGAGCTGGGCGTTCTTCCCGCCGTCGATGTCGGCAAGTCCGTCTCACGCGTCGGTGGTAAGGCACAACGGGCGGCCTACCGTGCGGTGACGGGCGACCTCAAGCTCGCGTACGCGCAGTTCACCGAGCTGGAATCCTTCGCCAAGTTCGGCACACGGCTCGATGAACACACCCGCAAGATCATCGACCACGGCCAGCGAATCCGCGCAGTCCTCAAACAGCCGGAGTTCGAGCCCGCGTCCGTTGCCGAACAAATCGTCGTCCTCGTGGCGCTCACCGCCGGTCTGCTGGATAGCGTGCCAATCGACAAGGTGCGCGACGCCGAGCACGCTCTGCGAAAATCGGCCGCGGACATCCCGGCCGAGGTTCGTAAACGATTTTCCTCTAATGACCCGCTGAGCGACGAGGACCGCAAAGCCTTTCTGCAAATCGCCAGTACAGCGATCGCGTCGTTTCAGCCAAAGCCCGCACCCGAAACCAAGGGGAAACCATGAGCGATACCCTGGCCAGTTTGCGCCGCAAAATCAGCGGGGCGGGCGATCTGGAATCCGTGGTCCGCTCGATGAAGGCCCTGGCAGCCGCGAGCATCGGCCAATATGAGAAGTCCGTGCTGGCCCTGGCCGACTATTATCGCACTGTGGAGCTGGGTTTGCTTGTATGCCTGAGGAAGCAGGGAATGGCCACCGTCAATCAAGGGGGCCGCGTAGACAATGTGAAGAGGGCGTGCGCCATCGTCTTCGGCTCGGATCAGGGACTAGTCGGCCAATTCAATGATGTGCTGGCTGGTTATGTCGTCACAGCGCTGAATGCTCTGCCCGGCGAAAAGAAAGTTTGGGCGGTCGGTGAGCGCATCCACGCGCGGCTGGCGGATGCCGGGTTGGCGGCGCTCGGACTTTTCGCTGTACCGAATTCCGTCAACGCCATCACGCCGCTCGTCGGGCAGATTCTCGTTGAAAGTGAGGCGCATCACGGCATGGGGGAGATCGGTCAACTTTACCTCTTCCACAACGGCCCCAGGTCCGGCGCGGCCTATGAACCGGTCAGTCAACGCCTGCTGCCCCTGGATGCACAATGGGCAGTCCGGCTGGCCCATCTCCCTTGGCCGACAAAAAGCCTGCCCGAGGTCATAGGAAATCGGGTGCAAACGCTATCGGCACTCGTGCGGGAGTATCTTTTTGTTTCGCTCTTCAAGGCTTGCGCCGAATCGTTGGCCAGCGAAAACGCGAGCCGCCTGGCTGCCATGCAACGAGCCGAGAAAAACATTGACGAACTGCTGGGAACCCTGAATCAGACGTATCGCCGTTTGCGCCAGACCTCCATAGATGAGGAATTATTCGACGTCCTATCCGGCTACGAATCGTTGTCCAAAGGAAAGACACGCTGACATGCAAACTTGCAATCCGACCGAAATCACGGAATCACTTTCAGTTGCCGCGGGCGCTTTCCGCTCCCCTGAAAACGTGTTTCGAGGTCCGATGCCTTGCGCGCGTCAGTCGGCCTGACATGCGCACCCAAGCCGAAGTCCGCAGCGCGCGGAGGACCGACACGCCGAGGGCGATTCGGATCTCGGCGTTGCCTGCTCCGGTCGCATCACCCGATGTACCGCCGGAGAGGAGGCGCAAGGCGATTGTGGGCCGGGCCACTGCCCTTCCTGCACAGGTCACGCGTCGGCTGCCGCCTCCGACCAGCGGAACCCATGGGCTGGTCTATGCAGGCCGGGATGGTAAAGATTGGGTATTGAACGGTTGCAAATGGGTGAAAATGGATATTTCGCCGTGTGCAAGGCCGGTTTCAGAGTCAGCCGGCGCCTATCTGATCGAGGCGCCCTGCGCGCTCAGGGCGTCGATTGTTGCTGCATTTTCCTACTCTTGTGGTACACTGAATGCCATGCCCTTCTCGCCCCGACTGGACGTACTGCCGGCCCCGCAGCGCTTGCTGTGGGACGAGTTGGCTAATCTGCCTGCGGATTTCACGCTGTACGGCGGCACCGCCGCCGCGCTGCATCTTGGGCACCGGCAGTCCGTGGACTTCGACTTTTTCAGCACGAAGCCGATCCGCCCCGCCGAGCTGTACACTGAAATCGCCTTCCTCCGGGACGCGAAGATCATTCAGCAGGAGAAGCATACCTTGACCTGCCTGGTCGATCGTTCCGGCCCGGTGAAGGTGTCGTTCTTCGGGTTGCCGCATATCCAGAGCATCGAAGCGCCGCATGTCGTACCCAACAACCGATTGAAAGTCGCGGCGCTGCTCGACCTGGCCGGGACGAAAGCCGCCGTGGTACAGCAACGCCCGGAGGCGAAGGACTATGTGGACCTCGACGCGATGATGGGCGCCGGCGTCGGCCTGCCGACCGCCTTGGCGGCGGCGAAGCTCATCTACGGCCCAGGTTTCAATCCGCAAATTACGCTGAAGGCGTTGAGCTTCTTCGACGACGGCGACTTGCGGACGCTGCCTGCCGATATGAAGGCCCGCCTGGTCCGGGCCGTCGCCGCTGTCGATCTGAGCAGGCTGCCCATCCTGCAACCGGGCGGAAACAGCGCTGGCGGATGCGGATCATGAGACGGCTCCCCCACACGCCGGACCTGGAAACCGTGGCGCGCAACACGGTGTGGTTCAAGCCGCCGGACAAGGCGTTGGACGATCCGTTCCACCTGGTCGCGCACGTGCTGACCTACGGCACCCACGAGGACGTGACGACGCTGCGACGCTACGTTTCCGACGAGGAATTGCGGGAAGCCATCGACCGAGCGCCGCCCGGCATTTTCGATCCGCGCTCCTGGGCGTACTGGAATCTCAAAATCGGCCGTTATCCCGCACCGCCCATGCCCGCGCGGATGTTCCCGTAAGGGCCGATAAGACCGGACGCACTCCCATAGCGCAGGTGGAAATCCGCTCGCCGAGTTCGGCACCGGGAGGCGTCGCGTCGGCACGACAAAAGTCTTCACGTTCCTCTGGCGGCAGGAGGACCCGGCCTTCCTGGAGGCGTTCCTGCGGCTCGGTGGTCGCTATACCTTCCGGTGGGACGAGCCGCAGGTCGAGGAAGGCTTTGTCCTGCCGACGCGGCGCACCCGCCGGAAGCCGCCGAAGAGCGGCAAAGGCCAAAGGGCAGTCGAAAGGTCGCGCTCGCGGGCTTGGGACTCAAGAAGGAGCTAGCGCCCCCGGCCATGAGACTTGGTCATGCGTTCTTGCGCGTCCCGTACCGTGTCCAGAATCAGTTTCGTGGTCATCACGCCCAGGCTGATAGCCGTGATGGCGGAAAACAGGCTTGCGCGAACGGCCGATGCCGTATAGCGTCGGCATCCGTCGGCGGCCATAGCACAAACCCCGCCGGCGCGGGACGATCATGGGGCTGCTGCACGATCTGGACGACGGCAAGAAGCGGGAGGTCACCGAGGAGGACTTTGACTACTTCCTCGACGTGCTGCCGCCCGCGGCGATCGGCTTCCGCTGGAACGGAGAAAAGTGGAATTTCGGGTTCGCTGAAGGGGCCGACTACGTATATGCCTTCAAAAAGGAGGGCGGAAAGTATTACGCCCAGAAGACGGATCTGATGAACCCCCGCGAATGCGGCGTCTCGCTCGAAGACCAGCAGCGGGGGTTCACCGGGCGGCTCAGGCAGGAGAAAGGGGCGGGCCGCGTCGAGGGAGACGAGAGGAACAGATGACCGGGCCGAGAAGGCGCTACAGGTAGCGAGACCGGGGCAAGGATACAAAAGATGGGGTTTTTCGATTACTTGACCTGCGAAGCGGAGCTTCCTGGCCCGGAAAGGCCCGTGGGCGTCCTGTTCCAGACCAAAAGCGTCTTCCGGGCAAGCGCGGAGTTGAGGATTACGCAAGGCGGCCGGCTGATCGAGCGCCGGTTTCGGCGGGAGGAGTGCGGAACAAGGGAAACTCGTCCTGGATTCACGCTTCCCGACTACCGAAGGATTCCTGTGGGCGAGCGCGACCTTGAGTTTCACGGCGACGTTTGGTTCTGCGGCGAGGCCGATGGAAAGACCTTGGAGTATGTGGCCCGGTTCACCAACGGGCAACTGGAATGGATACGGCCGCACCAGGAATTGTCGGAGTTGCATCGCCTATTGCTCGACAGCGGCTGGTGAGTGAGGCGAGAGGAAGAGATGACCGGGAAAGAGCGGCGGCGGTCCTGCGACGGTCAGTATTTGAGCAGATAGGCCGGCGAGTCGGACAGCCGGTCGCGATTACGAATGTAAGTCAGGGTCGTCCTGGGATCCGCGTGGCCGGCAAAATCCTGCAGCCCGACGATGTCGGCCCCGCGCTCGCGGGCGACCGTCAGCGCTGTGACACGGAAGGAATGCACCGTCACGGACGGGTCGAGGCCGAGGCGCTCGACGTAGCGGGCGACAAGATACTGCACGGCCCGGCGGGTGATCGGGCGTGGCCGGAAGGATTGTTTGACGTTGCCGCGGGCCGCGGCGACAGGACGGAACAACGGCCCGGCCTCGTCGTCGCGAATGCTGGCGACATCCAGCCAGTGTTCCAGGCGGGTTACCGCCTCGGGGTGTAACGCCACGCGCCTTTCCTTTCCCCCCTTGCCCCGCACTTCCAGGATTCTAAGACCAGAGTGCGTTTTCATGTCCCCGACGCGCAGCCGGCACAGCTCCCCCACGCGGATACCGGTAAAGGCCAGCACTGCCAGCAGAGCCCGGTCGCGGACGCCGCCTGGCAAGGTGATCTCCTCCTTGGTCTCGGGGTCCGTGAACTTGGCCAGTGGGGATTCCAGCAGCCGCCGGCAATCCTCCGGCGACAGCCCGACGGTCTTGCCGTCGCGGGGGGCGGCCGGCGCGGCGACGAATTTGCCGTGGGCCGGATTGATCCCCGAATAGCCGTAGGTCTGGAGGTAAGAAAAGAGGCTGCGCAGCACGGTGAGCTTGCGGCGGATGGAGCTGTTGGTCCGGCCCTGGCCGGCCAGATGGTCGCGCCAGGCGCTGATCTGCCGGGGCAGGATACGCACGAGCTGCTCGGGCTCCTCCGGCGGAATGCCGGCGAAGGACAGGAACTGCTTGAGGTCGCGACGGTAGTTGCTCCGCGTGTCCGCGGAGGGGGAGCGGGTCAGCCAGGAGATGATCGCGTCTTGGAGTTGCTGGCGTGGGTCCAGGGCGCGACCGGCCGGGGCTTCACCGACGACGGGAAGGGCTTGGGGCGGACGGGCGGCGGGCAGGACAGGCTGGTCTTGGGGCATGGTCTACGGCTCTATCGGATCAGGATGATTTCCAGGTCGCATTGGATCTTCTGCCATTTGCGGTCGGCGGTCAGGACCGGCAGCTTGGCAAGGGCGGCCGTGCCCAAACAGGCCCGGTCGGCAAAGGAGACGTCGAGGTTGCGCGTCGATGGCCGGAACGAGGCCGCGGCGACGGCGTGCTCCTCGTCGAACGGCACGATGGTCAGCTTCAGTCTGGCGAGCGCCTGGCGAACCGTCTCCATCGGAATGCGGTAGTCGAGCGATTTGGCGATGGCCTCCGAGTAGCTGACGGCGGACATGAGGCCGTCTTTGCCGCGCGTGACCGTCGCCTTGGCTCCCTTCTCCGCGAAGCAGAGGGCGAGGACGGCCGACGTGTCGAGGACCGCCCTACTCACCGCCGTTATCCCGGCGCGCTTCTTCTTCGCGCTCGCGGATCAGCTCATCCACCACGCTGACGCCAGGAACGCGGTACGGTGCAAAGGCCTCCTGGACCGCCTTGACTGCCTGGCTGAAGGTCTGAATGTGGATGCCCTCCTCGTCTTCGGAAAGGATCAGGTCCTGTCCGGTCTGGATGCCAATGTGCTGCCGCACCTCGGCCGGGATGACAACGCGTCCTGCCGAATCGACGCGGACGCGGGAGAAGTGGGAGGGATGGGACTCGGACATGACGTGCTCTACCTTCGCTGAGGTGGGATATGGTTCGAGCATGGAGCAAACGGGCGGGTTTGTCAAGGATTGAGTTCAACGGTGTCAGGCAACAATAGAAATGTCCGCATTTCGGCGACAGTAGAAATGTCCGGTGTCCGGACGTTGTCACTTCTTCCGCTTGAACGGCTTCCTCCACGGGTGGTCCTCGGCTGGACGGTGTGGCCCCTTCTTGTTATCGTCCGCCCCGCCGTCGGGAGGATAGGGCTCCGCAGGAGTGCGACCCGAGCGCCCGTCGGTCGGCTGTACGCCAGGCGACCGGGACCCCGAAGAGGGGTCCCGGTTCGCTTTTCCCCCGCTGGCGTCGGCCGCCGATGCGTTAAACTCCGGGGGTCTGGGGGCGGAGCCCCCAGGGCCGCAACCCGGCGGGATCTCGCGGTACTTCAGGTACTTGCCCCGGAAGCGGATCGCCATACTCCCGTCCAGGCGCAGCTCGATCACCACCCGACCGCCCCGCTCCCCCGCATGCACCGGCGGCAGCAACTGGTAGAAGCGGTTGCGGAAGCGCACCGTGTAGTCGTTGGACACCACCCGCCCCTCCTGGATGCTCAGGATCGCCGCCAGGTCGTGACCCGGACCCAGCGGCCGGTGCCCGTCGGCCGCCTCGCGCGCCGGCTTGACGAAGCGGCGGTTGTGCGTCGGCAGCAGCCGCTCCAGCACGGTGTTGGCCCCCGCCAGCGTCGTCACGCCCGCCAGGTGCAGCTCCTTGACCCAGCGGTCCTGGGCCGTGCCGAAGGACCGCTCGACGCGGCCCTTGGCCTGCGGGCTGTGCGCCCGGATCAGCTCGATGCCCAGCTCCCGCAGGGCCCGCCCGAACTGCGTCTCCGCGTCGGGCAGGGCGCGGCCCTTGTCCTGCGGCTCGAAGATGCTGTGCCGGTCGGTGTACAACGCCACCGGCCGGCCGAAACGCCGCAGCCAGCGGCCGGCCAGGTCCATATGCGCCTCGACCGTGCCGGCCGGGTAGAAGCGCGCCAGGGTGCGGTTGGTGGCGTCGTCGATCATGCCGATCAGGACCATCTCCTCGCCGCGGCCCTCCAGCCAGTCATGCACCGAGGCGTCCATCTGAACCAGCTCCCCGAAGCAGGCCCGGCGCGGCCGGCGGCTGCGGTGCGGGTCGCGGCGACGCTTGCGTTGCCACAGCCCCTCGGCGATCAGCCAGCGGCGCAGCGTCTGCGGGCCGACCGTCAGGCCCTCCCCGGCCAGCTTCTCGGCGGCGAAGGTGGGGCCGAAGTCCGCGTAGCGGGTGCGGTAGGCCGCCAGCACGGCCCGGCGGAAGGCGGGGTCGGGCCGGTGGTTGGAGGGCCGGCCGCGCAGGCCGTGCACGAGGGCGGCGTCGCCTTCGGCCTCCAGCTTGCATTGGATGCGTCGGACCTGGCGGACGCACAGGCCGAGCAGCCGGGCCGCCTCGGCCTGCGTCCGCTGGCCGCTCTGCACCGAGTGCAGGACCCTGAGGACATCGCGTTCCTTCTGACTCATAGCGATCCGGTCTGTGGAAAGCACGCCGATAGACATGGCTCCTCCTTGGCCTGACCAAGGAGGACATTTCTATTGCGTTAAGACCGGACATTTCTATTGTCGTTCAACAGGATTGAGTTCAACGGGACGAATCGCTGCCGTCCCGCTCTAGGCGATACCGAGGATCTTTCATGTCACCTAAAGTGGGTTATGCGAACCATGAGCGTGTCGGGGCGCTTAGGACGCCCGAAAGAACAACTTGAGCAAGTTTTTCTGAGTTCGTAGTCTGTGAGGATGCACGATGCAACCATCCTCCAAGGACTGCGGACCAAGTATGGAACTCTTCAGCCGATCATGGACGAGCGTCTCCGTCGCCAGTGGGCTGCCACGGAAGCTCTCGCCCTGGGCTGGGGTGGCGTCTCGGCGGTTGCCAGCGCCACCGGGCTGTCGCGCAATACCATTGCCGCCGGCATTGCGGAGATCGGCGAGCGGTCGCGGCAGACCACGCCCGTTCCTCCCAGCCCGCGGGTGCGGCGACCGGGCGGCGGGCGCAAACCGCTGACCGAGACCGACCCCGGTCTGGCAGAGGCGCTGGAGGCCTTGGTCGAGCCGGTGACGCGGGGGCACCCCGAATCGCCCTTGCGCTGGACGTGCAAGAGCACAGCGAAGCTGGCCGAGGAGTTGCACCGGCAGGGGCACGCGGTCAGCGACCGAACCGTGGCCAAGCTGCTGTACGAGGCGGGCTACAGCCTCCAGTCCAACCGCAAGACCCGTGAGGGGTCGGCGCACCCGGATCGCAACGCCCAGTTCGAGTACATCAACGACCGGGTGCGGCTGTTCCAGTGCCAGGGGCAGCCGGTGGTGTCGGTGGACACCAAGAAGAAGGAATTGGTCGGGGATTTCAAGAACGGCGGCCGGGAGTGGCGGCCCAAAGGCCAGCCGCAAGAGGTCCGGGTCCACGACTTCCAAGATCCGGCTCTGGGCAAGGCGATTCCCTACGGGGTCTACGACCTGACCCACAACCAGGGTTGGGTGAGCGTGGGCATCGACCACGACACGGCGCGGTTCGCGGCCGAGACGCTGCGGCGCTGGTGGGCAGGGATGGGCGCCAAGAGGTTCCCACGCGCCCGGAAGTTGCTGATCACGGCGGACGGCGGGGGGAGCAACGGCAGTCGGTCGCGGCTGTGGAAGATGGCGTTGCAAGGGCTGGCCGACGCCGTCGGGCTGCCGCTGAGCGTGAGCCACCTGCCGCCGGGGACGAGCAAGTGGAACAAGATCGAACACCGGCTGTTCTGCCACATCACGCAGAACTGGCGGGGACGACCGCTGGTGAGCCATGAGGTGATCGTAAGCCTGATTGCCCATACCACCACCGAAGCGGGACTCGAAGTTCAGGCGGCGCTGGACACCAACTGCTATGAGACAGGAGCCAAGGTGAGTGACGAAGAGATGGCATCCCTTCAGATCACCAAGGCCGACTTCCACGGCGATTGGAACTACACCATTGCGCCCAACTGACACTTGCTCAAGTTATTGTTTCGGGCGTCCTTACTGACGCCTTCGTCACCAGCTACAACGCGGTGACCGGGATAAGACCCCAGAGCAACCGCCTGGTCGGGACTGGGAGTGACGAGGAGCGGGGCCGCATCGAGCGGCTCTGCCGGGAACTCGGCTGGGGGGTGGACGGCAGGGAGGGCGGCGCCATCCTTCTGCGCTTCAACCACGCCGAGCTGGGGCCGCGTGACGTGCGGGTGCTGTCCGGCGACGACTGCCTGGCCCTGTTCCTCGTCTACAGTCAGGCCTTGCCGCCGGCTGACAACGTGACGGAGGAAGTGCTCGGCTACCTACTCCACCAGAACGCGACAGCGGCTCCCGGATGCTGGTTCGCCGATGTGACCCAGGACGGGAGGGCAATCTTTGGCCTCCGCTATGATGCGCTCGGCGCCGCCCTGGACCCGCCGACTCTCAAGTTCATCTGCGAGAAGATGGTGGCCGAAGTGTTGTCGTTCGACGCCAGGATGAAGGCCGCGGGGCTGCTGGCGTGAATGTCGCAGGCGGGGTTTCTCCGCTTCGTGCGTGAGGGCCTATTGCAACGCCATGCCGGCGACGCGGGCGATGCGAAGAGTCCGCCAGAGGTGACGCCATGAGTAGCATTCCTGTCAACAGCCCGTACCTGACGGCCGCCGAGGCGGCGGCATACATCCGCAGCACGATTCAGGGGATATACGCCCTCGTTAAACGGGGCAGAGTGAAGCCGATGCCGGGGAGCGGGCGGCTGTTGTTTACCCGCGAGGCGCTCGACGAGTGCCTGAAGAAGAGACCTCAGAGGAGGTAGCCAGCTGAGCTTGTCCAGGCCAGGTCACGAGCCTACAATAGACTAACTGATTCCGTGTCACTTCTCAGGAGCGCACGATGACCTGGGCCTGGCAACGCAATTACGTGACCCTTTCGACGGGAAAACGTATCCGGTATGCCTTCTTCAGCAAGCCGGACTCAGACATCTACTTCGTTCGGTTCAGGGCGCGAGACGGGCGGTACGCCCGCATGTCCACCGGACAGTCGAAAAAGGTGCAGGCGATCGACGCCGCGCACCGCCTCATCCTCGAAGAATACCAGCAGATCGCCCCCACTTCGGAATCGGTGCCCTGGGACGTGGCCAAGGAGCGGCTGACCGCGGGCATGACCGCAGACGGCAAGCGCCCGCGCACCATCGGCGGCTACATAGAAACCCTCGACAAACTTATCGCCATGTTCCCACTGGCCAAGGGGCCGGCCGACGTGACCGACCGAATGGCCGGGGATTTCAAGGTGAAGTACGCCGGCGGCAGGTTCACCCGCAAGCGGAACGTGCCGAAGGGCGACACGGTGGATATGCAGGCGAGGAAGGCGAAGTCGCTGGACAGCCGAATCCGCACCCTCAAGGCCGCGTTCGGCTGGTTCAAGAAACTGCGGGTCGTGGACTCCAACCCCTTCGAGGACGTGACGGCCCCGGAGTTGGACCGGCACGAGGTGAAGTACGTCAAGGAAGGCGACCTGACCGATTTCTTCGCCTGGATGGACGGCCGGTTCCCCGGCTGGCGGATGCCGCACCTCTTCTTCTCGGTCAAGGCCGCGACCGCCTGCCGGCTGGAAGACATCTGCAACCTGCGGTCGGACCAGCTCGAAGAAGGGCGGCTGATCTTCACCGCCGACGCCACGAAAAACCGCTCCGAGCGCTACGCCCTGCTTCGCCCCGAACTGTACGCCGAACTGGAAGCGTACCGCGGCGAAACCTACCTCTGGGAGCGCTACCCAGCGGAGCTGATCGCAACCAACAAGGCCAAGGGGTACCCGACGCACCGGCAGAACCCGGAGTTCTCGCCGAGGCGGTTGTACCTGTGGGTGGTGGCGATCATGCAGGATTACCAGAAGGCGACCGGAAAGGACCTCTCCAGCCACGACTTCCGCAGGGCGGCGTTCACGCGCGCTGCCGAACTGGACATCCACCCCAAGCGGGCGGCGGTGGCCTTCGATGTGACGGCGGAGACGATGCTGCGGTACTACACCGCGACGGAGAAGAAGCGAACCTCGGATGACGTTCTGAACGAGATGTACGGAGAGAAGGATAAGAAGGGTGCGAAATCGGAGGAGGGGTAGCGCGTGTCAATTTGCGTGTCAATTCCCGGCCGCGGCTCCGACCAGGGCTGCTTCATTTCCAAGGGAACGGTGGGAAGTGTCCCACGCAAAAAGGCCTGAAAACCAGGCGAATCGAGGCGAAACGCCGCGTGGGCCCGTGAAAATTGACACGAAATTGACACATTCGGCGGAATTGACACGGCGGGCAAAGAAGAAGGCCGCCGTAACTCCTTGTCACGGCGGCCTTTACCTCAGCTGGGGAACTAGGATTTGAACCTAGACTAACTGATCCAGAGTCAGTCGTGCTACCGTTACACCATTCCCCAAACGCTGGCGGGTGGGGGCCGACGTTCGTCGGCGAACACCCTGAGCCGCCTTCACCCCTTCCGACCAGCAGATTTTACCCGACCGATCCGTCCTTGACAAGACCTCGGGCGCCACCGGGCGCCTGTTATTGCGCGTGCCCTTTGTACACCGGGATTTTCAGCTGCAGAAGCCGTTTGAAAAACCGCCAAGCGGAGAAGCGCGATCCTGCGGTCGGCATTCGGATGGACGGCGGCGCGGCAGGCCGAAAGACCACACGAGTTTCGCTTTCACCCACTTTTCTCTGTCCTCTTGCTGCCTCCGTCTGAATAATCATCTTCACGCCCATCCACGCAGTCGCCCGAACCGGAAGGACGCAACCGATGCTCCGCTCTCTCAGCGCGGCCGTGGCCCTTTTGGGCGCCTGCGGTACGCTGGCCGTCGCCCTGCAACCGACGGCGGAGCCGCCCCGCCCCACGACGCCGGCGCCGCCGCGCGTCCTGCCAGGGGTGCGGCCTGACGGCGTCGTGCAGCTGCCCAACCAGTGGTCGCTGCGGCCGGCGGGCAAGCATCTGCCTCTCGGCGACTTCCCCGTCCATATCGCCGTCCATCCCGGCGGACAGTGGGCCGCCGTCCTCCACGCCGGATACGGCGAGCATGAGATCGTCGTCGTGGAATTGCGCAAGGACCGGCCGCGCGTCGCCAGCCGCGTCAGCCTGCCACAGACGTTTTATGGGATCTGCTTTGCGCCCGATGGCAAGACCCTCTTCGCCAGCGGCGGCGAGTTCGAGGTGGTCCATGCCTTCGCCTTCGACAAGGGGCTGCTGTCGGACCACCGCGAGATCGCCGTCGGCCCCCCACCCAACCCTCCCCCACCCGCGGGGGGAGGGCAGGGAGGGGGGTTCGTCGTCGCCGGGGTGGCCGTGGACCCGGCCGGACGCACCCTCTTCGCGGCCGGCTGCTGGGGCGACGCCGTCGCCGTCGTGCCGCTCGACGACCCGCACAGCCGCCGCACCGTCGCCCTCGACAAGGGCGGCTATCCCTACGCCTGTCTGCCCGACCCCAAGAGCGGCCGGCTGTTCGTCAGCCTGTGGGGAAAAGCCGCCGTCGCCGTCATCGACCCCGTTCAGGGCAAGGTCGTCGGCGACTGGCCGACCGAGTCGCACCCGACGGAAATGGCCCTGTCGCCGGACGGCAAGACGCTCTTCGTGGCCTGCGCCAACTCGTCCAGAGTGAGCGTCCTGGATGCGTCGCAGGACGGCAAGGGCCTCGAAACGCTCCGCTGCGCCCTCTACCCCGACGCTCCGTCCGGCAACACACCCAACAGCCTGACCCTCACGCCCGACGGCCGGATGCTGTTCGTCGCCAACGCCGACGCCAGCAACCTCGCCGTCTTCAACGTCACAGCGCCCGGCCATTCCGAATCGCTCGGCTTCATTCCCACCGGCTGGTATCCCACGTCGGTGCGCTACAACCCGGCCGACCAGCGCCTTTACGTCACGGAGGGCAAGGGCCTTGCCTCGCGGGCCAACCCGCACGGCCCCGGCCCCGATCCGGTCAAGGGGCTGGAGTCCACCTATCAGTACATCGGCGGTCTGCTTCAGGGTGATTTGAGCGTCATCGATCTGCCCGATCCGGACAAGCTGGCCGACTGCACCAAGCAGGCCTACGGTTGCAGTCCCCTGCGCGCCGACCAGGCGCCGACCGGCGACTTCCCGGACGACAGCCCCATCCCGCGCAAGGTCGGCGACGCCAGCCCCCTCCAGCACTGCATCTACATCATCAAGGAGAACCGCACCTACGATCAGATCCTCGGCGACGTGAAGGAGGGCAATGGGGATGCGGACCTGTGCCTCTTCGGCGAAAAGGTCACTCCGAATTATCACAAACTGGCGCGGCAATTCGTGCTGCTCGACAACTTCTACGTGGACGGCGAGGTGTCGGCCGACGGCCACCAGTGGTCGATGGGCGCCTACGCCACCGACTTCGTGGAGAAGGTCTGGCCGCTGAATTACCGCGGCAGCCCGCTGAGGAAGCTGGCCCTATACCCGTCGGAGGGCAACTACGATCCCATCGCCCGCCCGGCCGCCGGCTACCTCTGGGACCGCTGCGCCGAGGCCCACGTCAGTTATCGCAGCTACGGCGAGTTCGTGGACAACGCCAAGAAGCCGGGCGATCCGGCCGCGCCGCGCGTCAAGGCGCTGGAGGGCCACATCGACCCCGACTTCCACGGCTGGGACCTCGATTACCCGGACGTGAAGCGGGCCGAGCGCTTCATCGCCGAGCTGCACCGCTTCGAGAAGGACGGCGACCTGCCGCGCCTCAGCATCCTCCGCCTGCCCAACGACCATACGGCCGGAACGAAAGTCGGCAAGCCGACGCCGCGGGCCATGGTCGCCGACAACGACCTGGCGCTGGGGATGGTGGTCGAGGCGGTCAGCAAGAGCAAGTTCTGGAAGGACACGGCGATCTTCGTGCTGGAAGACGACGCCCAGAACGGCCCCGACCACGTGGACGCCCACCGCTCCCCGGCCCTCGTCGTCAGCGCGTACACCAGGCGCAACTATGTCGATTCGACGATGTATTCGACGAGCAGCTTGTTGCGGACGATGGAGCTGATCCTCGGGCTGAAGCCGATGAGTCAGTTCGACGCGGCGGCCCGGCCGATGGTGAACGCCTTCCAGGCCAAGCCGGACCTGGCGCCGTATGAACACGCCGAAGCCCAGACGGACCTGAAGGAAACCGGCACGGCGTCGGCGTGGGGCGCGAAGCAGTCGGAGGAGTTCGACTTCGACGAGGAGGACCGGGTGGACGACCTGGCGTTCAACGAAGTCATTTGGCGATCGGTGAAGGGGCCGGACTCGGCGGCGCCGGCGCCCGTGCGGGCGGCGTTCGTGATGCCGCGCGGCAAGGCGGACAAGGACGACGACTGACAGCGGAAACTCCGCACGACGCCGGGCGCGGCGCCGCCCGGCGTCGAGGGACATCGAAACGACGCGCCACTGCGCCAAATGGCGCCAGGTTTGTGCGAACAGTTAAGTGCAAGTAAAATAACGACTTAAGGTGGCTTTGCGCCATTGCGCTAAACTCCGCGGCGCCCGGAAGGGCCGCGCCGGCCGGCGCGGCGAGCC
This sequence comes from uncultured Planctomycetaceae bacterium, assembly GCA_963823075.1. Taxonomy (GTDB): domain Bacteria; phylum Planctomycetota; class Planctomycetia; order Gemmatales; family Gemmataceae; genus UBA4732. Next base: position 1,846,969 of record CAWGKE010000001.1, on the reverse strand, counting down.
GCCGGGTTTGTCCCGGCAGGATCAACCCGCCGGCTCGCCGCGTTGCACCTGGAGCCTGTCACATTATTTGCCATCTGCATTATCTTTGTTTTGGCAGGTTCGGCGCCGGCCGCGGGGAGCGTCGGGGATAGTGTACTCTAAATTAGCGCAAAAACGAAGTGTAAAATGAGGGCCGATGGCTGCCGGCGGCGCCATGCGTCCTCGTTTCCCTCCGGCGGACGCAGCGGGGCTCGGTTTCCGGGGCGAGGCGGCGCAGGCGGGCGACCTGGCGTACCTCGTCGAGCAGTTTCATGGCCGATTCTCCCAGCGCGACGGCGCGATATTCGGCGCCGGGCACGGGTTAGAGGACGCGTGGGGGGAACGTCCATGACTCTTGTTTTTGACAGGAGACGCACAAGATCCTGGGAGCCTGCTTCGAGGTCTACAAGGACAAGGGTTGTGGGTTCCTGGAAGCCGTCTACCAGGAGTGTCTGGAGATCGAGTTCGGTCTTCAGGACCTCCCCTTTCAGCCGCAAGCCGAACTGACGCTGACCTACAAGGGCCGTCTGCTGAAGCAGAGGTACATTCCGGACTTCATCTGCTCTGGCAAAATCGTCGTGGAACTCAAAGCGGTCGCGCATCTGGCGGACGAGCGACCGCGCCCAGCTCCACAACTACCTGAAGGCGACGGGTTACCGTGTCGGTCTGCTGGTCAGCTTCGGTCACTACCCAAAGCTGGAATACGAGCGCATCATCCACTGATTCTCTTTCGTCTTTTTTCCATGTATTCCGTGTATTCCGTGGTTTACTTTTTCGTCAGCATGTCTTGCAGCGTGTAGACGAACACCTCGCCGAAGCCCCGCGCCCGCGGGTGTTCCGCCGCCGTCTTCGGGTCGAAGCCCGCGACGTACAGCTTGCCCGCCTTGCCATCCAGCGCCGCCTGCGTCGCCACGATGCCGAGGTCGTACGTCGCCAGCGGCTTGAATTCGGGGTAGGAAACCTGCTTCAACATGCCCTCCCGCGTCAGGAAGAAGGCGCTCTTCGTCTCGGGATCGACCGCCGCCGCCGTGAACGGACCCACCCACGCCGCGAATTGCACGTCCTCCTCGCGCGTCTCCGACGCCGTCAGCACCACGCCGGTCTTGCACAAGAGGAATCGGCCGTCCGGCGTCGCCTGGAACTCGCCGCCCAGCGCGTACTGCGCCGGCGGGGCGGCCCGGTAGGCGGCCGGCTTGTCGCGTAGGGGCGAGGTAACCTCGCCCCTACCTGGCAGCGGCAGCGCGTCCAGCGTCCCCGGCTTCACCCCCTGACTGGAGACGTAAAGGCGCTTTTGATCGGGTGACAGCCGCAGGAACGAGCGGTTCCACACGCCGCCCCAGCGGGCGACGATCGCCTCCTTCGCCGCGTCCACCACCGACACGTCGGTCCAGTCGCCGTCGCCGCCGCTGATGAACGCCAGCCCGGCGTCCGACACGGCCACGTCGTAGGGCGCGGCCGGCACGGTGAAATCGTGACGCAGTTCCAGCTTCACCGGGTCGATGATCTGCAATTCGCACGCCGCCGATCCCTTGTTGATCCCATCCACGGCCGCGATCGCCGCCAGCGTCTTGCCGTCGGGGCTGATCGCCAGCGCCTCCACCCCTTCGCCGAGACGCAATTCGCCGCTGCGTCGGTCGGCCTGGGCGTCGATCTTCACCAGCTTGCCGTCGGTCACGTTCAGCACGAACAACCACTTGCGGTTCGGCGACAGGTGCAAGGCGCCGACCGTGCCGCCGATGGGGATCACCGCGCTCGGCTTTAACTCGATCGCCGCGGCGGGCGCCGGCGACGGGTTCGGACTGACGACCGGCGGATCGTACAGATTCGGGGTCGGCGAAGTCGGAGGTTTCTCCAGCCGCCAGATGCGCACGTTGGCGTCGCGGCTGGCCGACAGCGTCGCCCGGCCCTCGTCGAGGAACATCACATCGACGACGGATTCCGCGTGCTTGCGGAAGTCGCGCAGGGCCTTGCCGGTTTCCACGTCCCACAACCGTACCGTGGCGTCGGCCGAGCCGGACAGGACGCGCCGGCCGTCCGGCGAGAAGGCCACGCTCTTGATCCCGCCCTCGCAACCCCGGAACACCTGGATTTCCTTCGCCGTGTCGGCCTCCCACAGCCGCAGCGTGCGGTCGTCGCCGCCGGACAGGACGCGCTGACCGTCCGCCGAGAACGCGGCCGCCGTCACGGAATCGGTGTGGCCGGTGAACGTCTGCAACACCTTGCCCGTTTTGGCATCCGCGACATAGACATTGCGCTCGGCGCACACCAGGCAGCGGCCCCCCTCCGGCGACACGGCGACGGCGTTGATGTACTTGGCGGGGGCGTCAAAGGTGAAATTCGGGTCGGCCGCGCCCGTCTCCAGGTCCCAGCGGATCACCTGATGGTCGTAGCCGGCCGACAGCGCCCACCGGCCGCTGGGGCCGAACGCCACGCACGTCACCAAGTCCTCGTGTCCCTCCAATTTGCGGAGTTCGCGGGCCGTTCGCGTCTCCCATAATCGCACCGTGCCGTCCTTGCCGCCGGACAAGGAGACGGGAGCCGTCGGGGCTGAACGCGACGCACCAGACCGACGCCGTGTGGCCGATGCAGCGGCGCAGTTCCCGGTTCTCGGCGACGCCCCAGATCACCACCGACTTGTCGGCGCTGGCGAAGGCGGCCCATCGGCCGTCGGGGCTGAAAGCCACGGCGTTGGCCGGGCTGGACTGCGCCTCCAGCGGATCGACCTCGCCGGTGTTGTCCGGCAGCACTTCGCCCGTTTGGCCCGGCTGGAACACCGCTCCCAGCCGCAGGTCGCGCACCAGGTCGCCGAACGCCTGCGCCACGACCTGCCGCGGCACCGTGCCGCCCGCCGATTTCAGCGGCCCGAAGCTCTTCGACAGCACCTCCGAATGGGCGATCCGCGCTTGCAATTCCTCCGGCGCCAGGCCGATTTCCGCGGCCAGCGTCGGCAGGTCCACGTCGGCCTCGTAACGCAGGGTCGCAGTCATGACCGGCTCGAACGGGCTGACCTTGTTGCCGGTCTTCTCCAGCGCCTTGCGGAAGCGCTCGCTGTCCTCGTCCATCCGCGCCCGCATCTTCTCCTTGGGCACATAGAGGGTGCGCACGGCTTCCGCGTCCTTACGCTTGAAGAACTTCGGGTTCTTACCAACGTGGTCGCGGATCTGGTCGTCCTTGGGGTTGATGCCGCGGGCGTGACAGGACATGCACGACACGCCGGCGTCCACGGCGCGGTCGGGCCGCTTCGGGTCGCTGACGATGGCCGTGTTGCCCTTGTTCTGCCGAATGTCGTTGGCGTTGACGAGGCAATAGCCCTGCAAGCCGTTGGGCAGGTTGAAAATGACCTCGCCGGCCGCGTGCTGGAAGGCGTTGCCGTCGGCCAGGCCGGGGCCGAGCGGATAGGCGAACAGGTTGCGCCGGTCGGGCAAGAGCAGGTCCCGATCGACGAGGTTCTGCGGGATCGCCTCGAAATCGTAGGTGCGCCAGTAGGCGCCGTTCATGGCGTCGTGCCGCTCGATGAGCCGGTTGTTGCGCGAGATGCCGGAGCCGAGGAAGCCGGCCCGCGTCACGCGCTCCTGCTGCACGTCCGTCGCCACATCGACGCGCAGCTGGCGCTCCAATTCCGACAAATTGGACGGAATTTGCAGCAGATCGTAGTACAGCGGCGCCAGCGACGCGCTGGCCAGGAACCAGTCGGCCCGCACGCAGGGGACGCGCGTGGCCGTGCCGATGACGACGGCGCGAGCGGCGGCGGTGTCGTCGAGGACGCCGTAAGGGTAATCGGCCAGCAGGCGGTTCCAGAGGATGGCGTCCCACTGATAGTCGCGCAGGTCGATGCGGAGAATGGTGCGATCCGCGTCGATCGGCGTGGGCAGGGTGATGCGCGGGGTCCAGGAGAGGCTGTTGAGCAGCTTGGCGACGGCGTTGCGGTAGGTCTGCAATTCGTCCTCGCCCGCCCCGGCGTTGGCGATCGGGGCGAGGCTGAAATAGCGGAGGAAGCGGCGCGTGGAACGGTCCTGCCCGTCGAGGTCGGCGAGGATGCGGTTGAAGGCCTCGGCGTCGGTGAGGGTCGGCCGGCGGGCGATCGGCGCCGGCGGCGGGGCGCCGAGTTCGATCCACTGCTTGACGACGGCGATATCGGCCTCCGACGGGCGCGGCGATTCGCCGGCGGGCGGCATCTTGCCGGTGGAAAGGCGCTTGAACAGCAGCGATTGGTCGGGCTGGCCGGGGACGATCTTCTTGCGGGCGACGAGCTTGGCGGGGTCGAGGATGAAATTCATGCCGCCCTCGGCCGAGCCGTCCTGGCCGTGGCAGCGGTGGCAGTTGACGTTGAAGACGGCGAGGGCCTTGGCGGCGACGGTCGTTTGGTCCGTCTCGGCCGCCCGCAGCGAACCGCCCCCCAGCAGAAGCAACGGCAGCCACAGGGCGGGAACGGCTCGCTTCATCTTTGTCTCCTGCCGTCGGCAGCCCGACCGTGAGGGAGCGGTTTTGGCTGCCCCCGCTCCCTCACGGGTGGGCTGCCGACGGAATGGGTCGCGGCTCCGACGGAATGGGTCATCGTATTAGACGATCCACCCGCGCCGCGCGATTGGTACGACCCACCGCCCTCATTCCTCGAACTTCTTCGGCTTCTTCTTCACGCGCTCCGGCGGCCGGGGGTTGAAGATCAGTCGTTTCACGGCGAAGGCGGTCATGCCGACCATGAGCGGGACCGTCGGCCCCCAGACCAGCCAGATGACGAACCAGGGCCGGGCGATGAACGCGTACCAGGCGTCGTCCTCGCCTCCGCTGAAGTAGGTGGGGACTTTGAAGCTGTACCAGATGTCGAAAGTCAGGAAGACGAGAGTGAACACCGCGCAGAGGATGCCGGGCAGCAGCCACCAGGTCCACACCATGCCGGTGTCTTCTTCCACGGTGCGCGACTCGACCTTGGAGCGCGTCTGGGTGTTGTAGCCGCAGTGCAGGCAGATGATGGCCTCCGCGCTCTCCATCTCCTGGGCGCAGTCGGGGCAGCGCGGGGCCAGGTCGAGCGACGTGACGCCGTAAGGGTTGCTGTTTTCCTCGTCATCCTCGGCTTTGGGCTTGCCGGCCTTGGGGTCGGGCGCCTTCTTCTTGGCCCCGGCCGGCGCCTTGGCGGGCACGGTCTTGCCGGCCGGTTTGCTGGCCTTCTTGCCGCCGGGGGCGGCGACCACGAAGACATGCTGGCAGCCCTTGCAACGGACCTTCTTGCCCACGGCTTCGGACGCCACGTTGATTTTCTTTTCGCACTCGGGGCAGACGATCGTGATTGCCTCGGCCATCGCAACCTCCCGGAATGATGATTGATAAACGATGAATGATGAATCCAGACGACCCGCTCTTCTGATTCATCGTTCATCTTTCATCCTTCATCCTTTTCATAAGATAGTTCCGCCCCGGTACGCCGTGCAAGCCTCAACCCGCAAGAAAGGTCGGATCGTGCCGCCGTCTTCCCCGCGCATCCTGGTTTCGTTGGCCACCTACAACGAGCGGGAGAACCTGGGGCCGCTCCTTCAGGAGGTCCGAAAGGAGCTGCCGGCGGCCGACGTGCTGGTCGTGGACGACAACTCGCCGGACGGCACCGGCCGACTGGCCGACGAGCTGGCCGCCTCCGATCCGCGGCTGCACGTCCTGCACCGGCCCGGCAAGCTCGGCCTCGGCACGGCCGTCCTGACGGCCATGCGCTACGCGCTGGACCACGGCTTCGACTTCCTCGTCAACATGGACGCCGACTTCAGCCACCACCCGCGCTACCTGCCGGCCCTGGTCGCCGGCATGGACCGGCACGACGTGATGGTGGGCTCGCGCTACGTCCGCGGCGGCGGCACGGAAAACTGGCCGCTGAGCCGGCGGCTCATCAGCACCGGCGTCAACCTGCTGACGCGGTTTTTGCTGCGTCCCGGCGCCCGCGACTGCAGCGGCGCCTTCCGCTGCTATCGCACGGCCAAGCTGCGTGAGGCGAAGCTGGAGCGGATGATTTCGCGCGGCTACTCGTTTCAGGAAGAGGCGCTGTACCGCTGTCGCAAGGCCGGCTGCCGCATCGGCGAGACGCCGATCGTCTTCGCCGACCGTCGCGGCGGCACGTCCAAGGTGAACTCGCGCGAGGCGATGCGGTCGCTGGCCGTGCTGCTGGTTCTGGGGACGACGGCGTTTTTCGGGCTGGATTGAAGCGCCGCTTTCTCCCCTCCCCCCTTGCGGGGGAGGGGCCGGGGTGGGGGTGAGTACTATCAGTGACCGGATCACCCCCCACCCCGGCCCTCCCCCGCAAGGGGGGAGGGAGAAAGACCGCCCCTCACGCCAGCTTGACGCACCCCTCGCCGAGCAGCGCCTCCAGCTCGTCGTGCGGATACGCCGCCGGGTTGACGGCGTAATCGCGGCCGAGCCTCAGCACGGCGTCCTTGCCCGACCGATCGCGGATCGTCAGGATCACCGGACAGCCGCCCCGCGCCTGCGCCAGGATCGGCCCCAGCGCTTCAATGTGCTGCGGCCCGTGGACGCCGAGCTTCAGCAGCAGGTACAGGCCGCGCGCAGCTCGCGCTGGGCCTGCTCCACGCTGAGGATGCGGCTGAGGATCAATTCCGGCTCGTTGCGCGTCCGGTCCACGACGCCCTTGACGAAGCAAACGGCGTCTTCGCGCACCTCGTCCTTGCAGCGCACCAGGTCGTCCGGCCACATCACGCACTTGACGGCGCCGGTCATGTCTTCCACTTTGCAGATGAGAAAACGACTGTTCCCGTTCCGCGCCTTCTTGGTGTTCTTGTACTGCACCTCGACCATCATCCCGCCGAGCGTCACCTCCTGCTGGGCCGGCAGCTGCTTGAGCTGGTCCGCGGTGTGGCTGGCGAAGCGGCGCAGCTCCTTCTCGCGCTGGGCCAGCGGATGGCTGGAAAAGTAGAAGTCGAGGACTTCCTTCTCGTATTTGAGCTTTTCCGCATCCGGCCACTCTGCCACTTCCGGCAGCGCCTCGGCGGCGGGGGCGGGCGCGGCCTCGGCCCCGTCGCCGCCGAAGGCGTCGAACAGGTTGCGCTGGCCGCGGCGCCGATCTTCCTGAGAGGAAACGGCCGCCTGGAGGGCGCGCGGCAGGGCCTGCAACAGCTGCGCCCGATGGCCGCCGAGGCAGTCCAGCGCCGGCCCGGACCAGCTTCTCCAGCGCCGTCTTGTTGACCGCCTTGAGGTCGATGCGCTCGCAGAAGTCGAACAGGTCCTTGAACGGCCCGCCCTCGGCCCGCGCCCGCATGATCTCCTCGGACGCGCCGCGGCCGACGCCCTTGATGCCGGTCAGGCCGAAGACGATCTTGCCGTCGCGCACCGTGAAGTCGCCGTCGCTGGCGTTGACGCTGGGCGGCAGCACGTCCACGCCGAGCCGGCGGGCGTCGGCGATGTGTTCGACCATCACGTCGCGCTTGTTGCCGTCCTCGATCTCGCTGGACAACAGCGCCGCCATGAACTCCGGCAGGTAGTGGGCCTTCAGGTAGGCCGTCTGGTAGGAGACGAGGGCGTAGGCCGCAGAATGAGACTTATTGAATCCGTACCCTCCGAAATATACGATCAGTCCGAATATCTCTTCGGCCGTCTCCCGACTCACGCCGCGCTCCTGCGCCCCCCGCACGAAATCCGCCCGCCGCTGGTCGATGATCTCCTGCTTCTTCTTGCTGATGGCCTTGATGCAGGCATAGGCGCTGGACAGCTCGATGCCGCCGAGGCGGTTGAGGATGCGCATCACGTCTTCCTGGTAGACCATGACGCCGTAGGTCTCGCTCAGGATCTCTTCCATGACGGGGTGCGCGTAGGTCGGCTTCTCGCGGCCGTGCTTGCGGTTGACGTAGGCGTCCACCATGCCGCCGTCGAGCGGGCCGGGCCGGTACAGGGCCGTGCTGGCGATGATGTCGCGGATGTTGTCCGGCCGCAGCCGCTTGAGCAGCTCGCGGATGCCGTCCGACTCGAACTGGAACACGCCCTTGGCGTCGCCGCGCTGCAACAGCGCATACGTCTCCGGGTCGTCCAGCGGCAGCTGGTACACGTCGATCGTCTCGCCGCGCGTCCTTCTCGATCAGCTTGACCGCGTTGTCCAGCAGCGTCAGGGTGCGCAGGCCCAGGAAGTCCATCTTGAGCATGCCGACCTTTTCCAGGTCGCCCATGACCCACTGCGTCGTCACGACGGCCTCGCCGGCCCGCGAGCCGGCGTCGTCGCCCTTGCGCACGACGCGCTGCAGCGGAACGTAATCGCGTCAGCGGGCCGTTGGCGATGACCACGCCGGCCGCGTGCGTGCCGGCGTTGCGGTTGGTCCCCTCCAGCTGGCGGGCCATGTCGATCAGCTCGCGCACCTCCGGGTCGGACTCGTAGGCTTTTCGGAGTTCTGAACTCTCTTTCAGCGCTTCGTCCAGCGTGATCCCAAGCGTCTTGGGGATCATGTCGGTCAGCTGGGTGACGCGCTCCAGCGGGAAGTCGAGGACGCGGCCGACGTCCTTGATGGCGGCGCGGGCGGCCAGCGTGCCGAACGTGGCGATCTGCGCCACGCTGCCCTCGCCGTACTTCTTGCGGACGTAGGCGATGACCTCCTCGCGGCGGTCCTGGCAGAAGTCGATGTCGATGTCGGGCGCCTCGGAGCGGTTGGGATCGAGGAAGCGCTCGAACAGCAGATCGTACTCCAGCGGATCGACGTGGCTGAGCTTGAGGACGTAGCTGACCACGGCGCCGCACGCCGAGCCGCGGGCGCTCGCCGGGATGTGGTTCTCCACGGCGAAGCGCACGAAGTCGCAGACGATGAGGAAGTAGCTGGCGAAGCCCATCCGGCAGATCACGTCCAGCTCGTGTTCCAGCCGGTCGAGGACGGCCTGGGACGGGTCCTCGCCGTAGCGGTCGCGCAGGCCGGCCTGGCACATTTCGCGCAGGTGGTCTTCCGGCGTCTTGCCCTCCGGCGGCGTGAAGACGGGGAAGTGGCGCGCCTTGAAGTCGAGATCGATGTGAACGCCGTCCGCGATCTCCTGACTCCGCTTCACCGCTTCTTCGCGGCCGGGGAAGAGACGGTACATCTCCTCCGGCGGCCGGACGTAGAACTGATCGACGAGCGTGTTCGTGCCCGGTTCGCCGTAGCGCATGCGGTTGTCGTCGCTGCGCTTGGAGTTGGTGTTGATGCAGAGCAACACGTCGTGCGCGTTGGCGTCGTCTTGCGTCAGGTAGTGGGCGTCGCTGGTGGCGACCAGCGGCAGGCCGAGCTTGTCGGCGATGCGGATCGCCCCCTCGGCGCATTCGCGCTGGATGGTCAGGCCGTTGTTCTGGATCTCGACGTAGAAGTTCTTGCCGAAGACGCCGTGGAACCAGCGGGCCAGCTCCTCCGCCTCGGCCGTCTGGTCCTTCAGGATGAATTCACTGAACTCGCCCGAGGCGCAGCCGCTGAGGCAAATGAGACCTTCCTTGTGCGCTTCCAGCAATTCCTTGTCGATGCGCGGGACGTAGTGATAGCCTTCGAGGAAGGCGGCGGAGGCCATCTTGACGAGGTTGCGGAAGCCGGTGCGGTCGCGGGCCAGCAGCGTGAGATGGAAACCGGCGTCGCCGCGGCGGGCGGCGCCGCGTTCGGTGCGCTTGCCGGGGGCGACGTAGGCCTCGTAGCCGATGATCGGGTTGAGGCCGGCCGCCTTGCATTCCTGGTAGAACTCGACGGCGCCGTAGAGGTTGCCGTGGTCGGTCAGGGCCAGGGCGTTCATGCCGTGGGCCTTGACGTGGGCGGCCAGCTCCGGCAGGCGGTTGGCCCCGTCGAGCAGGCTGTAGTGGCTGTGACAATGCAGATGAACGAAGGGACGGCTCATAAGGAGTTTTCAGTTTTCAGTTTTCAGCCGGCACTGGACAAATGAAGCCTATCGCGGTGCGGCGCGCCTTTCCAGGCCGACTTGCTCGCATCGGCTGCTGAACACTGAAAACTGAACACTGAAAACCGCTTATTCTTCGAGCGCGTCCGGCTCGGCGACGGCGCGGACGTAGCGCGCCAGCACCATCTGCACGGCCATCACGCGCTGCCAGTCGGCGAAGGAGAGGGCGACCTGGGAGCCTTCCTCGTTGGCCTGGATGTTTTCGGTGGCGGCGGTGACGCGCTGGTGGAGGAATTCGAGCAGCTCGGCCAAACGCGCAGCCTGCGACGGCGTCATCTTCATCGGCAGCGGCGGCAGCGGCCGGGCGTTGGCGAAGAGCGTGCCGTTGGCGAAGGTGATCTTGTCGGTGGGGCTGAGGTCGAAGTCGTCTTCGCTGCCGAACGAGGTGGCCAGCGTCTGGCCGTGGACGGTGGCGGGCAGGTCGTTGAGGCCGCCGATACCGTGGGTGGACATACCGGCCGAGGCGATCAGGGCGGCGTGGCGCGCGGCGATCTCCGACTCGGTGCCGAACAGAAGCAGCGAACGGCCGACGCCGACGCGGTCGCCGGGCGCAGGCGGCGGATCTGCACGACGTTGCCGTTGACGCGGGTGCCGTTGGTGCTTTCGAGGTCGGTGAGGATGATTTCGCCGCTGTCCGCCTGGACTTTGGCGTGGAAGCGGCTGACGCGCTCATCGTTGAGGCGCAGGACGTTGCCTTCCTCACGGCCGATGGTGACGGGCGTGGGGAGTTCGCGGAAGGCGCGGCCTTTGTCGATGCCTTCAAGCACCTGAAATGTCACCGACGGCATGGATGCTCCCTCGTTGCAACCGTTTCGATCCGTCCCCTGCGGATCGCGAACCACCCTGTGGTCTTATAGCATAGAAGCCGGCGTGGGGAAAGCGCGAACAGGAGGAGAAACGCCCCGTCGGAGCCGCGACCGTAAGGGAGCGGTCTTCGCCTCCGCTCCCTCACAGTCGCGGCTCTGTCGAAGTTCACCGCCCTTCACTTATTGTCAGCCCCCACGCGGCGAATGTCAAATGATCCTTGATCGGAACGCACTCCGGGAGATTACGGAACCAGGTCAGCTGACGCTTGGCGAAGTTGCGGCTGCGCGTCTGGATGCGGGTCACGGCCTCCTCCAAGCCGATGCGGCCGTCGAGGTGGTCGAACAGCTCCTTGTATCCGAGGGCCTGCGCCGCCTCCCGGCTGAGCGGCCGCGGCAGACGGCGGAGGGCGCGGACCTCTTCGACCAGCCCGTCGGCGATCATGCGGCGGACGCGGCCGTCGATGCGGGCGTACAACTCGGTCCGCGGCGGGTCGAGGTAGAGGACGGGGCGAGTGGCGAGTGGCGAGTGGCGAGTGGCGAAAGAAGACGGCTCGGCGGCTCGCGGCTCGCCTTGCATCCCTTCACTCGCCACTCGCCACTCGCCACTCGCCACTCGCCATTGGGTCTGCCAGGCGCTGATCGGCCGGCCGGTCAGATGCCACACTTCCAGGGCGCGGACGACGCGGCGAACGTCGTTGGGGTGCAGCCGGGCGGCGCCCGTCGGGTCCACGTCGGCCAAGCGGGCGTGCAGGGCGGCCGGCCCGAGCGTCTCGGCCTCGTCGGCGAGACGGCGGCGCAGCTGCTCATCGGCCGGCGGTCCCTCGAACAGGCCGTGCAAGATCGCCTTGAGATACAATGGCGTTCCGCCGACGAAGAGGACGCGCCGGCCGCGGTTTTCGATCTCGGTGCAGCACTCGGCGGCCCGCCGCAGCCACCAGGCCACGCTGGCCGACTCCCACGGGTCGAGCACGTCGATCAGGTGATGCGGCACACGGCGGCGCTCGTCGGGGCCGGGCTTGGCGGTGCCGACGTCCATGCCGCGGTAGAGGGCCATGGAGTCCATCGACACGATCTCGGCGCCAAGGCGTTCGGCCAGCATGAGCGCGAGTTGGCTCTTGCCGGCCCCGGTCGGGCCGGTGAGGACGAAGGCGTTCTGGAACGGTGCGACGGGCATGTGGGTGATTACAATGGACGGGCGCGGTGTTGCCAAGGGGAGGCGAGCGGCGCGGCGTCAGCCCGTCGGTGGAACCTTCACCGGCGGGCTGACGCCGCGCCGCTCGCCAAGGAACTGCTATGCCGACATTCGAGATATCCGAATGCTATCCTACGACGCCGGCGCGAGCGTTCGCCCTGTTCCGCCGTCCGGCCGAGCGCGTGCGGCTGGCGCCGCCGGAGCTGCACCTTCGTCTTGAAGAGGCGCCGGACGAGTTGCAATTGGGATCGCGGCTGACGGTGCGCGGCCGGCGCTGGGGCGTGACGCAGCGGATGGTGAGCGAGATCACGGCGTTCGAGGAGGCCGCGCTGATCGTGGAGGAGCAGCGGCGGGGTCCGTTCCGGTCATGGCGGCACGCGCAGCGGTTCGCGCCGTCGCCGGACGGCGTGACTATCACGGACGCGATCGAGTATGAGCCGCCGGGCGGCGTGCTGGGCCGGCTGGCGACGACGGAGGCGATCCGGCGAGAGCTGGAACGGGCGTTTGCGTACCGGCGGGAGCGGCTGGCGGAGTTGCTGGGAGGGGCGTCTGGTCCTTGGTTCCTGTCCGGAAACTCGGCCCGGTAAAATATCGACAAAAATTCTTGATAATCCTCTTGCCAGCGCCGCGGCTTCTGTTATAACACTAGTGGAGCAAGCGACCCATGCTCCTCACTGACGAGGCCGAGAGATTGGCGGGGTTCAAAGCTGACTGGGCGACGGTTTTGGATCCACATCTCTCGGCCTCACTTTTTCCCTCATTTCCTACTTAGTTTCCCTCCAATGAAGCTGAAACAGCTGCCGGACGACTTCTTCGTCGAGGAGGCGACCGCCGTGTCGCCGGCCGACCGGGGGCCGTTTGCGCTGTACCGCCTGGAAAAGCGCGGCTGGTCCACGCCGGACGCCCTGGCGGCCCTGCGTCGCCGCTGGCGGATCGAAGCCCGTCGCGTTTCCTACGGCGGCCTGAAGGACCGCCACGCCTGGACGATCCAGTATCTGACCATCTTCCACGGCCCGGCCCGCGGCCTGCACCATCACGACGTGACGGTGACGCACCTCGGCTGGACCGACGCCCCGTACACGTCGCACGACATCCGCTGCAACCGCTTCCGGCTGACGCTGCGCGACCTCAGCCCCGAGGCCGCGGCGCGCGGGGACCGCCCTGGACCGCATCGCCGTGGAGGGCGTGCCGAATTACTTCGACGACCAGCGCTTCGGCTCGGTGGCCGGCGAGGGACAGGAGTTCATCGCCCGGCTGCTGGTGCGCGGCCGGTTCGAGGACGCGCTGCGGCTGGCGCTGACCGCCCCCTATGAATTCGATCGCGGAGCCGCAGAAGAAGGAAAAGGCGCTGCTGCGCGAGCGCTGGGGCGACTGGCCGGCGCTGAAGGAGCAGCTGCCGCGCGGCCACGCCCGCAGCCTGGTCGATTACCTGCGCGTCCACCCCGACGACTTCCGCGGCGCCGTGGCCCGCCTGCGGCCGGAGCTGCGCGGCCTGTACCTGTCGGCGTACCAGAGCCATTTGTGGAACCGGATGCTGGCGCAGTGGTTGACGCGGCGTTTGCGGCCGGAACAGCTGCGGCCGGTGTCGCTGCGGCTGGGCGAGGTCCCCTTCCCCGCCGACCTGGACGCGGAACAGCGGGCCGAACTGGCCGCCCTGCACCTGCCGCTGCCGTCGTCGCGGCTGAAGCTGGAAGCCGGCGACCCGCGGGCGGAGGTGGTGCAATCGGTGCTGGCCAAGGAAGGGATGGAGCTGCATGACCTGCAAGTCCGCGGCGTGCGGGAGATGTTCTTCTCGAAGGGCGAACGGGCGGCGCTGTGCGTGCCGGCCGGCCTGGCCCACGAATCCGCCGCGGACGAACTCCATCCGAAGCGGTGCAAATTGACGCTGTCGTTCGAGCTGCCGCGCGGCTGCTATGCGACGCTGCTGGTGAAGGCGGCGGTCGGCGAGACGAGCCGGGTCGCGTAAGCGCCCGATTACTCTTCCTCTTCGCCGCGCCGTCGCGTGGCGTCGCGGTCGTTGCCGTTGAGGCCCGCGGAGCTGTCGCGGCCGAAGTCGAATTCGACCTCGGCCGCGCCCTCCGGGTTTTCGCGCAGGGTGCGCTTGAGATGCAGCCGCCGTTTGCGGTTGCCGGCCTGCTTGATGTCGCGCTTCAGCTGCCGCAGGCGGCGCTTGTCGTCGTGGTTCATGACGGTAGGACGCCGGGGCAGCGCCTCCGGTTCACTTGGACTCTTCCAACGCCTGTTTCAGGGCGTGTTCCAGCGATTCCTTCGTCGTGGCGTCGTTTTTCAGATCCTCCTTGACGCGATCGACGGCGTTGGCGTAATTCGACCCGTTATCCGCCAGGTAGTCAGCGCTCAGGCGCAGGTCGGGCGTCACCGGCAGGTAGATCTTCCACTGGCCGTCGCCGCTTCCCTCCTTCCGCAGCTCCAGCTGGGACCCGACCGAGCGGCACAACGAGCGGTACGCGCGGGGATCGACGCGCCAGTCGGAGAAGTCGCCCTGCACCTGGAGCGGGGAGGCGTCCTCGGCGATCGTGGCGTAGGCCTTGCCGTCGCCGGACTGCTTCACGTCCAACACCTTGAAGTCGGCGGGGAACGGGTCGAGCCAGCGGAGGACGTACTTCACCTTGTCCGATTTCGTGCCGGTGGTTTCCATGATGCTGAGCAGGTTGTCGATGGCGACGCCGAGTTTCTGGCCGTTCTTCGCGCCCGGTGGAACTCCGTGGTGTACTCGCCGCCGAGGTAGAGTTCGGCCGCCTCGTAGTTCCGTTCCTTCAGGGCCTTGCGGAAGCCGTCCAGGGCTTCATCCGGCGTTTTGGCCGGCGTGTAGCCCTGGGCGGCGAGCTTGCTCTGGGCGAACAGGCTCAGGACGGCCGCGCGCTGAAACAGCCCGATGTAGGCCGTGAGGGTGACGACGACAAACGCGGCGACGCCGACGACGAATTTGCGCATGAGCGCACGACCTCCCGAGGAACGGTGATGAGTGGTTGGGGCGCACGAACGGAGTACCAAAAGTATCTAGTTCACTCCGCCGGCGAATGCAAATCGCCCAACCACCCGCGCCTCGGGCTGCCGACCATGGACTACGGACAATTCTGATAAATGATCTCGCATAACCGGCCGATGACCTTGCCCTCGCGGGCGGGGTCGCCGCCGACCGGCAGCGGCACGTCGTTGACGAAGATCGCCACGGTGAGGTTGCGGCCGTTGGCCGTGGTCATGACGCCGGCCAGCGACTTGGCCCGCAGCAGCAGCCGGCCGTTGAGCAAATCGCCGTCGCCGTAGGTGCCGGTCTTGGCCGACAGCTTGCCGCGGGCCGGGCTGTCGGCGTCCACCGCGTCCACCAGGGTGCCGTCCACGCCCAGCACCGGCAGGGCGGCCTTGTACACGGCCCATTCCGGCCGCTTGGCCATGCCCTGCAACACCTGCACCGTCGTCCGCGGCGTCACGCGATCGGCGTCGCCGCCGCCCGCCCCGCTCTCCAGCGACAGCGCGTCCACGTCCACGCCGAGGTCGGCCAGGAAACGCCGCTCCTCGTGCAGCCCCTCCGCCAGCGTTCGCTTGCCGTACTTCGCCGCCACCAGCAGCGGCATGGTGCTGGCGTAGAGGTTGTGGCTGACCTTGAGCGTCACCTTGACCGCCTCCGAGAAGGGCGGCGACTTGAGCAAGGCCACGCGAGTCAGGTCCCCCCCGGTTGGGGCGTGGTCTCCAGACCACGCCCCAATCGGGGGGGCAATTCGGCGGTCGGCGCCTGGTGAATGCCGGCCTGGACGGAGACGCCCTGGCGCCGCAGCGCCTCGATGAACAGGGCGCGAGCGAAGGCGGCCGGCTCGTCCACCGGGCAGATGCGCACCAGCGGCTTGCCGTTCACGGGGACTTCGCCGCGCACCACGAAGCGCTCCGGCCCAACGCGCTCCGCCTCCAACCGAACCGACTTCCCCTCGGCGACGGTGTCCACCTGAACGTCGATCTGAACGTAGGCGGTCTGCGGCCGCAGCTCCACGGTCGCCGGTTCGCCGGCCTTGGCCGCCGGCGTCACCCGCACGTCCACGAGGTTGTCGTTGACGACGATCGGCGTCACCACGTCGGGGCCGCTGCCGCTGCCGCGCGCCCGGTCGAAGAGGCGGTCGTCGATCAGCACGTCGCCTTCGACCTGCTTGATTCCGCTCTCCTTGACCTGACGCGCGAGGTCGTTGAGGCCGGCGAGAGGGTCGGAATCGGTCAGTTCGGTGCGCGTGCTGAGCCAGTTGGCGTAGATGTGGTCGTGGTCCTTGAAGAGGAGCGTGCCGTGGGCGTCGCCGCGTCCGCCGAAGGAGAGATCGCCCTGGGCGACGAGGATGAGGTCGCCGTGCAGCCGGCCGCCGGTCACGTCGCCGCGGCGGTAGACGGGCGTCTCGAAGCGGTAGTCGGGTCCGAGGGCCGACAGGGCGGCGGCGCAGGTGTAGAGCTTGGTCACGGAGGCGGGGGCGAAGAGCATGTCGGGGTTGTGTTCGTAGACGGTGCGGCCGCTGTCGTTGTCCACGACGAGAAGGCCCCATCGGCTGTGCTTGTAGTCGGGGCCGCCGATAACGGCGTCGATCCGGGCGGCGAGCTGGGCGGCCTGGGCGGCCTGGGCGGCGTCGTCGGCGCGGGCCGGGACGGCGAGCAACGCCGTGAACAGGGCGGCAAGGAGGGGGCGGCGACGGAGAGAGCGGGGCATGGGGGATCCTTCGTCGTGGGGGAGCGGTGTCAGATCAACCAGTTCTCCGTAGGTATGTCTGGCAACGCCTGGAAATCCTGGTCGGTGGTAAGCAAAGTCAAACCCATGTGACGGGCCAGGGCGGCCAGCATCCGATCCACCTGGGACAACGCTCTGCCGGCTCGCCGGAGTTCCAGATGAACGGCGCCGAACACCTCGGCAATAGCCGGATCGATCGCCCACAATCGGACCTCCTTGAGGAGGCCGTTCAACCGCCGGCGCACGGCCGCCGGCTGGGACGTCTGCTGAATCCCAGCTTCCAGTTCGCACAGCGCGGGGCCGCACGTGCCGAACCGATCCCCGGCGCGGCACCGCCGCCGAATATGATCCCGAATGCGGGATACGCGCCGGACGGCGTCCGCCAGGTGGTTGGTATCCAGCAGGTAACGGATCATTCCGGCAGCCCCATCTCGCGGCGCACCTGCGCCTTGTCCTCTCGCCGCTGTTCCTCAATGGCCGCCAGCATCCGCGCCTCATCCTCGGGGTCGCTGTCGGCGCACAGCGCCTCCATTTCTTCCGCCCAGCGCTCGATTCCCTCGGGGCTTTCCTCCGCCGGCAATACCGGCGTCACTTCCACCTCTTGTCCGTCCATCCACTCTGGGGGCAGCGGCTCCAGCGGGTAAAGGACGCCGTTTTTCAAGACTGCTCGCGGCATGACCCCCCTCCCTTCACTTCCCATACCTCGCCCTATCATTCGGGCAGCCCCATTTCGCGCCGCATTTGGGCCTTGGCCAGTTCGTCCGCTTCCTTCAGGGCGGCCTCCAACTTTTCGATGTCCTGCGGGCTAATCTGTTTTGCCGCGGCTTCCAGCCGTTCAAAGCATTCGTCGTCGGCGTCCAGCGCCGCAGCCGGTTCCTCTGTGTCCTCGACCCGCAGTTCCCTGCCGTCCGCCCATTCTGGCGGCAGCGGCTCCAGCGGGCAAAGGACGCCGTTCTTCAGCACCACTCGCGGCATGACTGCACCTCGCTTTCCTCTCGAACGTCTTCCGGTTTCTCACGCGGCGGGCGCCAGCGCCTGCTCCTTGGCCTGGGCGAACACGTAGTTCCATGCCGCGAACAGGCCAGGCAAGTCCGAAAGGACGAATTTCCAGATCTCTTGCGTCAGGATTCGCCCGCCCCATCCACGTCTCGAACGACCGCTGCCGCGCCGCAAGGCATGGAGGAAATCGGCGACGGCCTGGAGAGCCGCACCGGCATTTTATCCAAAATAGGCGCGGTCGCGCGCCTCGTAGTCCGAGTAGCCGAGCAGCTCGTACAGCTCGGCCCGCGTCAGCATCTGCGGCAGGCGATCGCGCTGATGCCCCTTCCGGAGCAGGTCCGCCAGCGTGTCGTGGGCGGCGCAGGGCCGAGCGAAATGCCGTCAGCGGGTAGAGCACCATGCGATAACCCAGGCCGGTCAGCGCGGCGAAGTCCAGCAGCGGGCTTTTGCCGAACTCGGTCATGTTGGCCAGCAACGGCCCCGGGACTTCGCGGGCGAAGCGGGCGAACTCGTCGGCGCTCTCCAGCGCCTCGGGAAAAATGGCGTCGGCCCCCTCCTCCCGGTAGAGGCGGGCGCGGCGCACGGCGTCGTCAAAGCCGGCGACGCCGCGGGCGTCGGTGCGGGCGATGACGACGAAGTCCGGGTCCCGGCGCGCCGCCGCCGCCGCCCGGACCTTGGCGGCCATCGCCTCCGGCTCGACCACGCTCTTGCCCGACAGGTGGCCGCAGCGCTTGGGAGATTGCTGATCTTCCAGGTGGATGCCGGCCACGCCCGCCGCCTCGAACAGCCGCACCGTCCGCTCGACGTTCAGGGCCTCGCCGAAGCCGGTGTCCGCGTCCGAAATCAGGGGCAGCGAGGTCGCCTGCGCGATCGTCCGGGCCTGGTCCACGAAGTCGTTGAGCGTCAGCAGGCCGATGTCCGGCACGCCCGCCGCCGCCGACAGGGCGCCGCCGGAGAGGTAGACGGCGCGGAAGCCGAGGCGCTGCGCCATCCGCGCCACGAGAGCGTTGAACACGCCCGGCACGGCGACCGGCTCGGCGGCCCACGCCTCGCGCAGCCGCCGGCCGGGGGAGAGATTTGGTCCCTGGGCGTTACTCATGGCTCAACTCTCCTGCATGGGGCGAGCGGCCGGCGCAAGCCGGCTGATTCGTCATCCTGCCGCGGATAGAGCAAAGAATCAGCCGGCTTGCGCCGGCCCCTCGCCCGTCAGACCACGAACATCGCGACGAAATCCCGCACCGGCGTTTGCTCCAGCCGCGCCTGGTCGGCGCTGGCATCGAGGATGCGCTCCACGGCCGGCGGCGGGAGTCGTGAGCGAAGGTTCGCCTCGAACTTGGCCTGCAGCAGCGGAATCCCCTCGGCGCGACGGCGCCGATGGCCGATCGGGTAATCGACCGTCGCCTTCTCGGTGGACTCGCCGCCCTTGAACGCCACCTGGACCGCGTTGGCGATCGACCGCTTTGTGGGATCCAGATAGTCCGCGCTCATGCGGGGGTCTTCCTTCACGACCATGAGGCCGCGGAGCCGGTCGATGCGCGGGTCGGCCGCGGCGGCGTCCTCGTAGTCCTCGGCCGTCAGGCGACCCCTGAGGAGGCCGACGGCGACCATGTATTGGAGGCAGTGGTCCCGATCGGCCGGGTTGTGCAGCGGCCCGGTCTTGTCGATGATCCGCATGGCGGATTCCTGCGTCTCGATGCGGATGGATTCGATCTCGTCCAGCCGGTCCTTGACTCGCGGATGGAGCGCGAACGCCGCTTCCACCGCCGTCTGCGCGTGAAATTCGGCGGGAAAGGAGATCTTGAACAGGATGTTCTCGATCACGTAGGAACCGAGGGACTGCGCCAGGGCGAGGGACCGGCCGCGGAAAAGCACGTCCTGGAAACCCCAGGTCTTGGCGGTCAGGGCCGTGGGATAGCCCATCTCGCCCTGCCGGGCCATCAGGGCCAGCCGCACCGCGCGGCTCGTTGCATCGCCGGCGGCCCAGGACTTTCGCGATCCGGTATTGGGAGCATGACGGTAGGCGCAGCGCCCCGCCGTCGATGAACGCCTGGGACAAGGCGTTGACGACCTCCGCCCGCGAGCCGCCCAGCATCACCGTAACCACGGCCGTTGAGGCGATGCGAACCAGAAGGACGTGATCGAGGCCGACGCGATTGAAGCCGTGGTTGAGCGCCAGGACGCCCTGGATCTCATACGCCTTGATGAGGGCCTCCAGCACCGAGCGCATGGTCAAGCCGGCCCGCCCCTCCCGCTCCGCCCGCCGGCCCAGGTAGTCGGCGACGCCCAGAATGCCGCCCAGGTTGTCGGACGGGTGGCCCCACTCGGCCGCCAGCCATGTGTCGTTGAAATCCAGCCAGCGGACCATCGCGCCGATGCAGAAGGCGGCCTGCACCGGGTCCAGCTCGCAGCGCGTGCCGGGCACCCGCGCCCCGCCGGGCAGCACGGCCTCGGGAACCACGGGACCGATCAATTTGCCGCAGGCGGGATAGCCGAGGGCCAGCAACCCGCAGCCCAGCGCGTCGAGGAGGCAGTAGCGGGCCGTCGTCCATGCCTCTGCGGAGTCGATCCGGGCGGCAAGGGCGTAATCGGCGATCTCCTGCAAGAGCCGGTCGGACTCGGCCAGTCGGCCGCGCCCTGCTTCCGCGTGGGACATGCCTTTTCCTCCCGGCGGCTCAGGTCGCGCCCTTCCGGCCCAGCGTCAGCGCCTTGGCGATCTGGGCGACGTGGCGGCCCTGGTAGCGGGCGATGGCCAGTTCGTTCTCGCTGGGCTGCCGCTTGCCGTCGGCGCCGGCCAGCGTCGTGGCCCCGTAGGGCGTGCCGCCGGTGATCTCCTCCATGTTCATCAGCCGCTGCTCGGCATAGGGCACGCCCACGACGACCATGCCCAGGTGCAGCAAGGTGGTGTGGAAGCTGGTAAGGGTCGTCTCCTGGCCGCCGTGCTGCGAGGCCGTCGAGGCGAAGGCGCTGCCGACCTTGCCGACCAGCGACCCCTTGACCCATAGCCCGCCCGTCTGGTCCAGGAAGTTCCGCATCTGCGCCGCCATGTTGCCGAAGCGGGTGGGCGTGCCGAAGATCAGGGCGTCGGCCTCGGCGAGCTGGTCGGGCTTCGCCGTCGGGACGTGGGCGAACATCTTGCGAGCCGCCGCCGCGCCGCTGCGTTCCAGCACGTCGGGCGGGACCAGCTCGGCAACCTGGAAGACGCCGACCTCGACCCCCTCGACCTCGCGCGCTCCCGCCGCCACGGCCTCCGCCATGCGGTGGATGTGGCCGTACATCGAGTAGAAAATCACCTGGACCTTGACCGTCATACCGGCCTCCCGTTTGGAAAAACAATGGACGGGGCGACTCGGCCGCTGGGCCTGCGATGGGGGCATTCTATCAACCCGCCGGCCGGACGCCGTCCTGCCGCCGCGCGCACGGCGGCGCTGTGTGCCGGGAAGTGCAGACCGAATCGGGGGCCGTGGAGCAGGGACAGTGACGCGACGCAAGCCGCTTCGCTCAGAAGGCCCTCCACGCCAACCCGCCCAATTCAGGACCGCACCGCGGGCAGAACCAACCCCGGAGCCGTTTCGGCTTCCGGTGCCGGTCGTACCGGGCGCCGCAGCGGAGGCATTGCGCCCGCCAAGACCCCTCCGGCATATCCGCCTCTCCGCAACGCTTCGGCGTCGCCCCGACCTCGATGCACTTCCGCCTCCAAACGGCGTCGTGCCCGTGGTCGGGGCCGACCAGGGCGTGGGCGATCTCATGGAGCAAGGTGTCCAGGATTTCCTCCGGCCCGTTGCGCTCGACAAGGTGGACGGACAGCTCGACGGCCCGGCGGTGATAGAAACAGAGGCCCAGCGACCGCTTCCTGCGGTTGAAGCCGAACGACCAGGCGGGCAGTCCGTGGCGGGCCAGCAACTCCAGGGCGATCGTACGGACGGACTCCAGGCGCCGGCCGCCCGGAGGGAGGCGCAAGGCCGCCTGTAACGATTGCAGCGGGGCGTGTGGGGCCGGGCTGACCAGCCCGGACGAGTTGGCCGCACGTCAAACCGGAGGCGTTGGGCCGGCCGCCGCGTCTCCGGCCGTCGGCGACCTCCTCCGGCGAAGGTCCTCCAGCAATTCCCTCTCGCGCACCGACGCCCTCAAGACGGGGATGAACCGCGGGTCGATCTTCACGCCGTAGCGGGCGTCGATGAAGGCGGCCAGGGCTTCGGCCGGGGCCTCGCCGAGTTCCCGCACGGCCTCCCGCGCCATCTCCACCTTGGTCATCGCCTTTGTCTCCAAAGCCCGCGCCGGCGGCGGCCTCCTGTTACTTCGGTAATTTGGGGCCTTGACATGAGCCGGGGCGGTTCAGACGCCGAACCGCTTGAGCGCCTCACGGTTCAGTTCGACGCCCAGGCCCGGCGCGTCCTGCGCGGTCAGGAAGCCCTTGGCGTCGGTCGTGGGTCAGGATTTCGATCCTGACTCGCGATTACCCTGTCAGGATCTGAATCCTGATCCACTGCCTCGGCGTGCAGTCGCTGGTCCCGCGCCGCAAGCCGGCGGGCGACGGCCCCGTCGCCGGCGGCGTCGGCTGCCGTGCTGTGCCTGCCCACGCTGCCTGTGACTGGTGTTTTCCTTGACGAGTCGCAGACGCCGAGGTGCTCGGCGAGGGCGAACCGCCACGTCCGCCAGTCCGCCATAGCCGCCACGGGATTGGCGGACATCCTATGAGCGCCGGACGGCCCCGTATCGCTGCCCTGCGTGCCCATGACTCCATGTCCGCCAACCCGCCACCGTCACACGGGGGCTGGAAGACGGGCAGGGATCGACGCCCATTGACAAGAATCGAACAGCCCTGCTTGTTCCTGCGACGCGTCTCAGAGGCGGAGTTCAACATCCGGGCGCGGTTGCCTTTCGGTCTTCGTCGCCCGGAAATGCGTGAACTTCCACAGGTCGTCTACAACCACGTCGAAGCCAAGGCTTTGCAAATCCCTGGCGAACCGTTCTCGATCCGTGAAACGGGCGGTCGCCTCGATGATGTGCAGGCGGCCGTCGAGCTTGAGCGTGCGGTGCGCTTCACGGAGATATATCGGTGAAGTTGGCCCCCATCAGGGACAGCAGGATGCGGGCGGCCAGCTTTTTCTGCTGCCGGGCGGGCAGTCCCAGGGCCTTGAGGATTACTTGCGCTTCCTTGACCTGCTGCCCCACGGGCGACGAGGCCGCCGTGGGTTTCTTGTTTTTGGCCACGGTATACTCCCCATAGGCCCTGCTGCCGGGGCCTCACCCCGGATACGGCCCCAGGAACCGCTCGCCGTTGAAGTGGATCATGTGCGTCGGGCTGTCGGCGACCCAGACTTCCGTTTCCCAACTGATCTGGTCGATGTAGCCGACCATCGCCCGGCGGTCCAGGAACGCCGTGACCAGCACCAGGCCGGCACGCGAGCCCGCGAACAACCGCCGCAGTTCGTCCCGTGCTTGCCGTCAATCGGCCCGTGCGACGTGACCGCCTCCACCAGCACCAGCCAGTCCTTGTCCCTGTAGTGGATCACCACGTCCGGCATCTTGCCGTGAGGTTCGATTTCCACACCCAGCCGGCTCAGGCCCTCGTCGTCGAAAACGGCGAACTTGTCCTCGGTGTCCCCGACGTACAGGAGTGTACCGCCCGGCGTGAACCGGCTGGCGAACTGCTCGATCACTTCCTTGACCAGGACGTTCTGGCCGCCGGGCGAAAGCGTAATGGAGACGCCCGGCGCGGTCATCACCGGGATGCGGGCCATTTCGCGTTCGAGGGCGTACCGCTCCCGCAGCGACTGGTTTGAGGCCAGCCACGTCATCAGGTCACGGTCCCAGGCCGGCGTGCCGTGGGACCGCAGCAGTTTCAAGGTGGACGTGTCGATGCGGTAGACCGCCTTCGGGCTGTTCACCGCCCGATCCGGCTTGTCGGGGTTCGCCACGATCAGGCCGGCTTCCAGGAACTGGTGGACCGTCTGCCGCCTCACTGTCTCGCGCGTGTTCGGCTTGTACCGCTTGCCGTAATGCTCCGCGAAGAATTCCATCATGGGCGTGATGCCGCAGAGCGGCTCGCCAGCCTCCGACCAGGGCGTGTCCGGCTTCAGGTTCAACAAGGCCAACAGAGTTAGGGCTGACCGCTCGTTCTGCTGCGCAGCCGGCAAGCCCAGCGCCTTCAGCACTTCCAGGGCCTCTGCGATCCGCGTCCTGCCGGGCGTCGTTGCGTCGAGTGGTTCCTTCGTCATGGGCGGCTCCCATCCTGCCTGGATTCCGGCTCCGCAGCTTGTAGGGGTACGGATGGACAGGTAGAGTAGTGGGAAGGACGATGGTGATGAACTTACCACGGGCGGTCCGTCCCGGAAAGGCCCTGCCGGCGTCGAACCCCTGGGCGCGGGCCGAGGCTTCCGCCAAGAATACATGGTTGATTGCCGCGACCGCACGAGCAGGACCGTATGACCAAGAAGTCGGCCGACTACCCCGCGCTGCTGGCAGCCGAGCTGCCGCCGCCTGAACCTCTGCCCGGCCGTCCGCTGGTCCTGGACCTGTTCGCCGGCTGCGGCGGCCTGGCCCTCGGCTTCGAGGCGGTCGGGTTCGCAACCATCGGCTTTGAAATGCTGGGGCCGGCCTCGAAACGTACCGGAAGAACCTGCTCGCCGAGTGCCGCCAGGTCGTCCTGCGGCCCGACACGGAATACCCGCCCTGGCAGCGGTTCTCATCGGCGGCCCGCCCTGCCAGCCTTTCTTGGTCAACGGGCACCAAAACGGCCACCGGGACGACCGGACGCCTTTCCGGCCTTCCTGTCCGCCGTGGAGCGGCTGCGGCCCCGCCTGGCCGTGTTCGAGAACGTGCGCGGCATGATGTACCAGAACCGAACCTACTTCGACTCCATCGTCGCCGCCTTGCGGGGGCTGGGCTACGAGGTGGACTGGAAACTGCTGAACGCCGTGGACTACGGCGTGCCGCAGAACCGGGAGCGGCTGTTCGTCGCCGCGCACAAGGGCGGGTGGGATTTCCCGGAGCCGACCCACAAGGGCCGGCGTGTGACGGCGGGTGAGGCCCTTGGTCCTCTCGCCAGGGAAGTGCCGCCGGACTCCGCTTCCTGACGGCCAGCATGGACGCCTACGTCGCCCGCTACGAAAAGGCGTCGAAGTGCATCCGGCCCCGCGACCTGCACCTGGACATTCCGAGCCGGACGGTGACGTGCCGGAACCTGCACGGGGCCACGGGGGACATGCGCAGTCCGGCTGGAAGACGGCCGACGACGACGGCTGACCGTGCGGGGAGGGGGCGCGGCTTCAGAGCTTCCCGGACTGGTTCACGTTCTGCGGAACCGAGGGGGACCAGTTCAACCAGGTTGGGAATGCGGTGCCGCCGCTGCTGGCGAAGGCGGTCGCTCTGTCGGCCCGCGCCTGCCTGGACTCAGGCGGGCCGGCCGCCCCGCCGCGACGCCGGCCGGCCCAGCCGTCCCTGTTCGACCTGGCCGCCTCCCCCGACCTCTAAAGTGTCACGCAGGTGGTTGCGAAGGCGATCCGTGTCGCCGATCTCGCATTCCCAGACGACGACCATGCGCCAGCCCAGGGCCTCCAGGGCCGCCCGATTATCCCGGTCGCGTTCGACGTTCCGGGCGAACTTGGGAAGCCAGTAGTCCTGGCGGCTCGCGGGCGTGTAAACCTTGGGGCAGCCGGGGTGACGGTGCCAGAAGCAGCCGTGAACGAAGACCACGGCCCGCCAGCGGGGCAGCACCACGTCGAGCATTCTACCGGCAGGTCTTTCCGATGGAGGCGGAACGGAACCCCATCGCGTGCAGCAGGCGGCGCAAGGCGGCAATTCCGGCCGCGTGTCCGACCGGTGGAATTCCTGGCCATGTTTTTCGACCGTGTCGTCGGATTGATCCGGTCCAACTGGCCGTCCCTCGAAGTCCTGCGACGTTCGGCTATCCAGGCGTCGGGCGTTTTACTGGCCGGGGTACAGCCTGGCGTTGTGCGGCTCGACGCGACGGCCGCCGGCCCGCAGGTTGCCGAAAAGTTTCCGTTTCTGGCCGTCCAGGTCCGGCCATGACGGCTTCGTAACGGTGGCGGCCCGCCGCAAACCACCCGGAGCGCCCCGCACCGTTCGGGACCACGACCAGGGCGTCGCTGGCCGCCGCGCGGACGATGAACCTTCGCTCAACGTGCAGTGTCGGAGCTCCAGCAAGACAACGACTCTCCAGCGAGGCACGACCATGAGCGAACAACCTTCTCCTGATCCCGCTCCAGCAGCGCCATTGCCGTCGCCGGAAGTGGTCTTCCGAATGCTCACCCCTGTCTTCAGGTACGCCATCAACGGCGCTGCTCTCTTCACGCATTCCGGCAACCACAGGAACGCTCGATTCAAGATCGAGCTGCGCCCCTCACGCTCCAAACCCGACGGATTGGGCGGCAGTGACGGAATACGCCGACGACGGCGTTCGGGACATGCTGCGGTTCGGCGATGGACCCACATCTCCTCCCACCACTTCGGGGTTGCAGCCCACTTTCTGCTGAACGATGTAATCCATCCGGCAGAAACCATCCCCGAGTACATCGGAAACACGACAGAGTGCCTGGTCATCCAAGATGCCCTCATGGACGGCCTGCGCCTGCACTCATCCGCCGGGTTGCCCTGCCACGAAACCTACAATTTTCCGCTGCCCTCCTCCCTTGCATCCAGGGCTGGGGACTCATTCGCCAAACACACGACAGGCCAGCTTCTCCCATTTAGGCACGCCATCCGTGCTGCATGGCGCGGACTTCGCCGCCTGCCGATCCACCATCGACGTACTCATGCGGAAGACGTGGAATGAAAACGCCACGTTCGACAGGGTGCTGCGTCTGGCGATGGAGTATCACCGGCTGTCCTTCGGGCTCGAAAGGGTGGACCATGCCTTTCTGATCCTGATGGTGGCGTATCGAGGCGATGTTCAAGAAAGACGGAACCGAAAACGCCAGCAAGCCGACGCAGAGATCGGGCGGCTGCTGGGGGCAGCGAGCGAGAGGGACTGCAAGGCCATCCTGAAGGAATTCGACGCCGATCCCGATTCGCTCTCGAAAATCAGGAACCGAATCGCGCACGGCGACCCGGCTTTGAACCTGGCGACCGTGGCAAGCAAATACCCCTCTGTTTACCGCTATGTGACGGCGGCCATTGTCGCGCTGCTAAACCTGCCCTCCGGTTCGCTTGACGACGCCAAGGACTATTACGACGAAATCAGCAGGTACACGAAGGACAGGTTCGACGGCCTTCCGAACAGTTGAAGACCGTCGGCAGAATGCAGAGCGACAAGTAAAGGGGGCAGCGTAAATTTGCCGTCCATCGGAGCATAAATGTACGCTATGCCCTTTTCCGCGCCCGAGGTCCCATTTCGGGAATCGGACAAGGATGATCGACGACGCCCGGTTTGGTCTACACGCCGAACCGCTTCAACGCCTCGCGATTCAGCTCGATTCCAAGACCCGGTTTGTCCGGCACGTTCAGGACGCCTTCGGCGTCCGGCCGGAACGGCGGCACGGCCCGGCCGCCGAACTTCCGCAACGCTCGGAGGCGCGTTCGCGGTCGTTGAAGTCGTCGGCGCCGAGCCGGCCGATCAAGTCGCGGACCTGTTTGCTCTCCGCATCAGTCAGCGTGCGGCCGCGGAAGAACGCCAGCATCCCGGCGTCGTCCGCCGCCACGCCGGCTTTTTGCAGGATGTTTTCCTCTGGCGACGGCCGCTCCGGCGGGTCGGCGGCCCAGGCGGCGACGGGAATGGTCGATAGGAGAAGCGAGAGGAAAAGTACACGACCGTCATTTGCGGCGTCTCCGGCGAGGGACGGGCGAGCGCCTGACCTGGCTTATCTTACCGTGCCGCGGCCGGAACTTGAACGCTATCCCGGCCAGAATCCGGGCAGTCCTTCTCCCGACCTTCCACGAATCTTCACCGGCGCTTGCAATTCGGCCCGCGGACGCCTACAGTGGCGCCAGAAGCAATTCCGCGTCGGTCGATTCTCCTCGGACGGAAGGAGTTCCGCGTGCTGATCCTGCCGGCCATCGATCTGCGAGGCGGCCAGTGCGTCCGGCTGCGGCAGGGCGATTACGCCCAGGAAACCGTCTTCGGCGACGACCCCGCCGCCATGGCCCGCCGCTGGGTCGAGCAGGGCGCGACGCTATCTGCACCTCGTCGATCTCGACGGCGCCCGCGAGGGCCAGCCGATCAACGGCGACAGCGTGCGGCCATCGTCCAGGCGGCCGGCGTGCCCTGCCAGCTCGGCGGCGGCCTGCGCACCGAGGACCACATCGAGGAGGCGCTCGGCTGGGGCGTCGACGCGCGTCATCCTCGGCACGCGCGCTTTACTCGATCCCGACTGGTGCGAGAGCCTGTGCCGGCGCTTCCCCGGCCGCGTCGCGCTGGGCATCGACGCCCGGGAGGGCCGCGTCGCCATCCAGGGCTGGCTGCACGACTCCGACCGCACGGCCCTGGATCTGGCCCGGCAGTGCGCCGCCTGGCCGCTGGCCGCCATCGTCTACACCGACATCAGCCGCGACGGCATGCTCGAAGGGCCGAACGTCGAGGCGACGGCCGAGCTGGCCGCCGCCGTCGCCGTGCCGGTGATCGCCTCCGGCGGCGTCACCACGCTCGACGACGTCGCCCGCCTGGCGCGATGCGGCCTGGCCGGCTGCATCATCGGCCGCGCCCTGTACGAAGGGCGGATCGACCTGGCGGCGGCGATCGCAATTGGAAATGATGAATGAGAATGATGAATGACGAATCAACGACGCGAGATGGATTCATCGTTCATCATTCGTCATTCATCATTCATCATTCATCATTCATCATTTTGAGGACGGCGACCATGAGCAAATATCAAGTGGCGGACATCCGGAACATCGCCCTGGCGGGACATCGGGCGTCGGGCAAGACCTCGCTTGCCGACGCCCTGCTCTTTCAGGCCAAGGCCGTCGATCGCCGCGGCAGCGTGGACGACGGCACCAGCGTCTCCGACTACGACGAGGAAGAACACAAACGCCACTTCTCCATCGACACCAGCGTCCTGCACCTGGAATACAAGGGCAAGCACGTCCATCTGCTCGACACGCCCGGCGATCCCGATTTCGTCGGCGCCGCCCTGGGGCGCTCAACGCGGTCGAGAACGTGGTGGTCGTCGTCTCGGCCGTCAACGGCGTCGAGGTCAACACCCGCCGCATGTTCAACGAGGCCGGCAAGCGCGGCCTGGCCCGCATGCTGGTCATCAACAAGCTCGACGCCGACAACTCAATTCGGGCCCTGCTCAAGACGATGCGCGACACCTTCGGCAAGGCCTGCGTGCTGTTCAACGCGCCCGATCAACCCCGGCCCGAAATTCAGCGGCGTCGTCAGCGTCCTCAATCCGCCGGATTCGGCCGCCGCCCAGCCGGCCGGCTGCCCTCTGGATCTCGCCGCCGCCCGGTCGCAGCTGGTCGACGCCGTCGTCGAGGCCGACGAGGCGCTCATGGAGAAGTACCTGATGGAGGGCGCCATCAGCGCCGACGAGCTGGCCGCCGCCCTGCCGAAGGCCCTGGCGGCCGGCACCGTCATCCCGATCTTCTGCACCGCCGCCAAGAAGGACAAGGACCTCGGCATCGCCGAGCTGCTCGACGCCCTGGCCGACTACGCCCTGTCGCCGCCCAGGGGCCGGGCAAGAAGGCGGTCAAGGGACGGGCGACAAGGCCGAGGAAATCCCGCTGAAGCCGACGCGGCCGGCGAGTTCGTCGGCCAGGTGTTCAAGGCCATCACCGACAAGTTCGTCGGCAACCTGAGCTTCATCCGCGTCTTCCGGGCACGTACAAGCCCGACCAGCCGCTGGTCAACGCCCGCACCGGCAAGTCGGCCCGCACCGGCGGCCTGCTCGACATGCAGGGCAACAAGACGACGCCGCTGACCGAGGCCATCCCCGGCGACATCGTCGCCGTCACCAAGGTCGAGGATCTGCACATCGGCGACACGGTCAGCAACCAGGCCCACCCGCCGAAGCTGCCGCCGCCGACCTTCCCGACGCCGATGTTCGGCCTGGCCGTCGAACCCAAGGCCCGCGGCGACGAGCAGAAGATCTCCGGCAGCTCGCCAAGATCGCCAACGAGGATCCGACCTTCCACGTCACGCGCGACGCGCAGACCAAGGAGCTGGTCATCACCGGCATGAGCCAGCTGCACCTCGACGTGGTGCAGCAACCGGCTGAAGCGCCGTTTCGATCTGGAAATCGTCACCCACGAGCCGAAGATCCCCTACCGCGAGACGATCACGGTCAAGGCGGAGGCCAGCACCGGCACAAGAAGCAGACCGGCGGCCGCGGCCAGTTCGGCGAGGTGCATCTGCGCGTCTATCCGCTGCCGCGCGAGATCGACAGCGAGGAGAAGCTGCTGGAGCAGTTCGCCAACAAGGACCAGTTCGAGAAGCTGCGCTCGGCCCACTACGACCCGGAGCACAACTTCGCCTTCATCGACACCATCGTCGGCGGCACGATCCCCAACCAGTTCGTGCCGGCCGTGGAGAAGGGCTGCAAGGAGCTGCTGGAGCGCGGCGCCCTGGCCGGCTATCCGCATGCAGGACGTGGCCGTCGAGGTCTACTTCGGCAAGGACCATCCGGTGGACAGCTCGGAAGCGGCGTTCAAGACGGCCGGCCGCATCGCCTTCAAGAACGCCTTCCTGGCGGCCCGGCCGGTGCTGCTGGAGCCGATCGTCGACCTGGAAGTGACGGTGCCGTCGAAGTACACCGGCGCGATCCTGGGCGACCTGAACACCAAGCGGGCGCGGATCGAGAACCAGGACAGCCTGCCGGGCGACCTGGCGGTCATCACGGCCAAGGCGCCGCTGGCCGAGGTGACGCGCTACGCCGCCCAGCTCGGCAGCATCACGCAGGGGCAGGGCTCGTACACGATGGAGTTCAGCCACTACGACATGGTGCCCGGCAACGTGCAGCAGCAGATCGTCAGCAAGGCCAAGGTGGGGGCCGACGAGGACGAGTGAGCGGCGACGAGGCGGCCCGGGGGAGCGGACGCCCCGGGCCGCGATCGGTCGGGGCGTTACAGCTTGTCATAGGGCGGCGGCGGTTTCGTCCTCCGGCGTTCCCAGACGCTTTACCGCGGCAATCTGTTCGGGGCTGACCGGGCGCATGGTCGTGTCCCCGGGCCCTTCGACTTCAATGACACGGTGTTCGGACTGTTCAACCGCGGGGTCGGGGATCGGGGTCGGGGCGTTTTGCGGTTCACTCATGCCGCCTTTCCTTTCATTCTACGTGAAACCGGCGTTGCCCGATCAATTCTCCGTCGGTGAACAGGCTGACAAGATACGCACCAGGGAAGGGGAATGAGCAGCGCGATCTGGAGTTTGAACCGCACCTCCTGCAGCCGGTCCACCAAGCGGACGACCGAGGATCGACGGTACACTTCCTGCAAATCCGCGAGGCGTTCAATCATCACGTCGAACGTCATTTCCCCAAGGCCGTCCGTCATCGTGGCGAACAAGAGGAAGGAAAGCGGCTCCGAGGGAAACCGTTCCGCCGCTCGGATGGAAAAGCAGTTGACCAGGGTGATGTTGTGCGTCCCTTCCTCGACGATCACGTTCTCGCACAGGAACAGCCCGACCACCACCGGCCGCTGACTCATGGCGTCCTCTCCCGAGCAGGCGATCCGCGGACCTCTTCTATTCTCCCTTCGGCGACCGGCCATGTCAATGACATCGCCCGAGCAAACCGCGCAACAAGAAGGGCGGCCGGGCCTCCCAAGCACGGAAGGCTCGACCGCCCCTTCGCCTAACGCAGTCACGGCCGGTCGCGCCGGATCTCCCGGCGTTCGCGCGGCTTCAGGTTGTAGTAGCCGTAGATCTTCGTCTGGAACGCCGGCTCGTAGACGTCGGCCGGCAGTTCGGTCGGCGCGTAGGTGGGGATCGTCTTCCACTGTTCCTGCGTCACGTCCACCGTCGCCGCCCGACTGCTGAAGTCGAACTTGGCAGCGTCCCAGGGCACCAGCACGTCCTTGCCCTCGTTCCGCACCACCAGATAGTCGATGTCGCCGCCGTCGTCGAAGATGATGTCATCAACGGTCCCGATGGCCAGGCCGTCCTTGAGGCTCACCTTGGACCCCAGGACATCCTTGGCCCGCATCGTCTGGGCGGGCCGGGCGTCGGCGGGTGGGGCCGGGCGATCCGCAGGGGGCGCCACCCGGTTCGCCGGCGGCGGAGGTACGGGCGGCGGGGCGGGCGGGGCGGCGATGCTGACGCTCACTCCCGCTGCGGTGATCCAGCAGGCCAGCGCGCCGCCAGCGAACCAACTCGTTCTCGACATACCATCCTCCTCGTTCTCAATAGATGCGGAGCCTGCGGCTCCCTGTGCGCACGACAGCCGTCGTCGGACGGCCGCTTCCCACTGAGAAGGGGCAAGTATCGTGCCGGCTTTATCAGCCTCAATACGCATCCCTTACATCGTTGAGAAGGGGATTGCACACGCCGGGCGATAGAAAAAGCGAGGCCCCTCCGGTTGGAGGGGCCTCGCTTCGATTGCGCCCGGGGCTTCGGCGGCCGCCGTCACGGCAGCGGCACGTCCTTCAGCGTGAACGGCACGTCCACGCTCAGGACCTTGCGGCCCATGTAGACAAGCTTCGACGGCTCCTGGTCCTTCTCGGGCTGGAAGGTCAGCGTGTACATCTGCGTCACCGTGGCGACGCCGTTGACCGCGGTGATCTGGTTTTGAATCTGGCTGCCGACCTGCTTGACGACGTTGCCCTTGTCGTCGAGGAGGTTAAGCCCGGCGGCCCCTTGCGCGTTCCAGCCGCCGGGACCGATGACGATGGCGGCGGCCACACCGCCCGCCACGGCCGGCGGGGCGGCCGCCCCGCCGGGCGGCGCCGGGAGAGGAACCGGCCGGATGCGGATGGGCCGCGGGAAGGCGACCGGGTTGGCGCCGCCGACCGGCACGGAGTCGGTCGGCGGTTGCAGCTCCAACCGGATCACGACCTGGCCGGCCGGGGTCTTCGCCACGTCGGCGATGGTCAGCTGGCCGTTCTCGCCGCCCTTGAACACGGCGCCGGCCTTGACCTTCATGATGTCATCCGCCGTGATGACCGGCGTCGCCTCGGCGAGGATGTGGGCGCTGATCGTACCACTCAACTCGCTCAGCGACTTTGACGCCTTGTCGCCCTTCTTCAGATGAACGACCGCGTCCTCCTGGACGTCGCCTGTGCCGGCGCCCATACCGGGTCCCGGGAAGGGCATGATGACCGGCCGGCCGACCACGGCGCCGGGGAACAAGGCGCCGCCGCCCGGCGGCGCCGCGACGGCCGGAGCGGCGTCGGTCGTGGTCTGTGCAAGGTCCTGCTTCTGGTCATCGACCGCCTTGCGGATCGTCACTTTTTCCACACTCTGGAACAGCATCCGCGGCTCGATCGACAGCCGCAGGCCCAGCACGATTTCACCATCCGGGGCCGGCGTGTTCGGGTCGGGCTTGAGGGCCTGCACGCGCACGGCGGACGAGGCGTCGGTTGGCAGGGCGTCCGCCTTGCCGTCCGTCAGCGTGATGCCGTCGGGGACGCCGGTCATGGGGACGCCGCGCGGCAAGGCCGGGGCGCCGACGACGATGCCGACTGGCGGTGGGGGCGGCGGAGGCGGCGGAGGCGGCGCCACCGGGGCGGGGGGCTGCTGCGCGGGCGGAGCGGCCAGCGGGGCGGCGCCGCCCGGGGCGGCGCCGCCCGGCGCGGGCTGAATCGGAACCCGCCGCGGGCGGAGGATCGGAGGCGGCGCGGGAACCGCCCACGGAAGCGCCAGCCCGTTGGACGCGCTCTCCGTCTCCTGCACGCCCGCCTTGTCGCAGAACTGGTCCAGCGCCTGCCAGAACGTCACGTCGCCGGTGTCCAGCGTGACCTTGCGGTCCTTGAGCTTGTTTTCGGGGTCGTTCAGGGAAATGTTGCAGCCGGTTTGTTTCTTGAAGTCCTCGACCGCCTCCGTCAGCGGCGTGTCCTTGTAGACGAGGTGGACATGCTTCGGTTTCAGGGCGTCGGCCGACTCGCGCCGCTTCTCGATCTTGCCGACCAGCAGCTCGGCCCGCTTGCGGACTTCCTCGTCGTTGGTCTTGAGGGCCTCGCGCAGGGCGCCGTAAGCCGGGTCGCCGACGGCCTCCAGGTCCGCCGACGCCTGCTCCCGGTCGTCGAAACTGTCGCTGCCGAGCTGGGCGATCAGCTTGGCGATCCTGTCCGCGTCCGGCTTGTCGGGCTTTTCCACCGGGGGCGCCGCGGTCGCCGCCAGCACGCCCAGGCCGAGACCCAGCGCCAGCAGCGGAAGCAAAGCACGAGCACGCATTGGTTCCCCTCCCTCAAAAAACGGCGACGTCGGATGTTCGTTTCGGCGCGCGACAGCACACAGACGATTGAACCCGGTCGGGGGATTGGAGTCCAGCAAAAATTGCAGCCGCTTTTTGGATCGGAAACTTGGCAAACGGAGAAGTTCGTGGCTGGTCCCTGTGCCGCGCCTCCAGCGAGCCGCCTCTATGCGATCACTAAGTCGTTTCTCTATCACAACTTACATCCATTCCGGCCTCGCTGTCCATTCGCGGCCGGTCCCCATATGGGCTTTTGCGCTTCGGGCGAACGCGCGGCGCGTCTGCGGGGAAGAAGATCGGCTGGCGCGACGCGGTGCAAACGGTCAGGACGCCGATCCGCTGGCGGCCTTTCGCGGTCACGACTCCTCCCCCCCGAACGGCCCGCGCATCAGCCCATACTTCTTCATCTTCTTGTACAGCGTCACGCGGCTGATGCCGAGGGCCATGGCCGCCCGCGAACGGCTGTAGCCGTTCTTGGCGAGGGCGCGCTGGATGACGTTGCGTTCCAGGGCCTCGCGGTTGTGGACCAGCGTGTCGCGCGCGGCTCGGGGATCGCGTCCATCCTTTCCGCGGGCCGGTGCTGGCGCATCTGCTCCGGCAAATGCTCCCAGAGCAACTCGGCGCCGCTGCTGACCAGCACCGCCTGCTGAAGGACGTTCTCCAGCTGGCGGATGTTGCCCGGCCAGGGGAAGTTCTCCAGCGCGTCGAGCGCCCGCGGGCTGAGGTCGAAAAGGTCCTTGCGATATTTCGTGTTGAAGCGCGCCGTCAGGCCGCGCACCAGAGGGGCGATGTCCTGGATGCGCTCGCGCAGCGGCGGCAAATGAAACGACATGACGTTGAGGCGGTAATAGAGGTCCTGGCGGAACTTGCTCTCGCGCACCGCCTCTTCCAGGTCCCAGTTGCTGGCCACGATGATGCGGGCGTTGGCGTGCTTGACCTCGTTGCCGCCGACCTGCTCGAATTCGCCCGTCTCGATCACGCGCAACAGGCCGGCCTGCTGCTCCAGCGGGATGACGTCGATCTCGTCCAGGAGGATCGTGCCCTCGCCGGCCGCCTCGAACTTGCCGACCTTGGGCCGATCGGCCCCGGTGAAGGCGCCGCGGACGTGGCCGAAGAACGCGCTCTCCAGCAGGTTCGGCGGCTGCGCCCCGCACGGCACCACCAGGAACGGCTGGGCCTTGCGCGGCGAGCAGTCGTGCATGAGTCGGGCCAGGAACGTCTTGCCCGTGCCCGTTTCGCCGGTCAGCAGCACCGTCACGTCGTGCTGGGCGGCCAGGGCGATGCGTTCCACGAGCGGCAAGAGCGACGGCGTCTGGCTCATCAGCCGGCGCCGCACCACCTCCTCGATGGTTTCTTCTTCCATGGCCGTGGCGTGCGGGATGCGGGCGGCGCGCTCGCCGACGAACTGGCTGACGAGCGACGCCTCGGCCGGCCAGAGCAGCCGGCGGGCGGCGTAGGCGTCCAACCCGGCCAGGTCGCGGCCGGCGCGGGCGGCCTCGGTTTCGACGACCAGGCAGACGATCGGCAGCTTTTGCAGATAGATTTCCTGGACCAATCGCCGAACCTGATCGGAGTCGGCGGCCGAGGCCGAGGCCAGAAGGAACAGGCCGTCCGGTTCCGGCGCCGGGTAGCGGCGGATGCCCTCGAAGGAGCATTGCCACAGCACGAGGCCGAGCGTCTTTTCGAGGTGGGTCAGGAGGCCGCCGGACAGGCGCTGGTCGTCGGCGATCAAGGCGAGGCGGGGGCCGTTCATTGCAGGCGTCGTCCTCCCGGCCGGCCGGCCCGGCGGGGCGCGGACCCGGCGGAGGCGGTTGGCGTGTCGGTGCCGTGTTTCCTTTTAGAAACATGGGTCGGTTTGGCGCGGTTGTCAAATCCGACGGGAAACGGAGCCGCGACCGTGAGCGAGCGGAGGCGAAGACCACTCCCTCACGGTCGCGGCTCGGACGGCCCCCGGCCTCACTTGATCGGGTATCCTTGCCACAGCCACAGCAGGGCTTCCGGCAGCGTCTGATTCACGACCTTGTGGTCCACGTGCCCGGCGCCGGCCGCGAACACGTAGCGGTAGTGGTACTTCTTGTCCTTCAAGGCGGCGGCCATGCGGTCGTTGGCCATCACCCAGTTGTGCAAGGACTTTTCGTCCTTGGTGTATCCGTTGTCCTTCTCGCCCACTTCCAGCCAGACCCGTATGGGTTTGGCTTCACTCATGGGAATGAGGTTTTCGTGGTACTCCCAGGCGCCGTGCGGCGACTTGGGGTTCATCGGAGATTGCTGATCGACGTAGGTGCCGGAGTAGGTCAGCACGCGGTGGTACAGGTCCGGGTGGAACCAGGCCATCGTGAAGGCGGCGGCCCCGCCCGAGCTGCCGCCCATCGTGGCCCGGCCCTCGGGGTCCTTCGTGAACGTCACCTTGCATTCCATTTCGACGCGGGGCAGCACCTCGGTCTCGATAAAGTCGGCATAAGCGCCCGATACGGTGTCGTATTCCAGCCCCCGCTCGCTCCCCTTGCCGTCGCCGCCGCCCGAGGTGATGAAAATCGCGATCATCGGCGGCAGGCGACGTTCGGCGATCATGTTGTCCAGGATCGTGGGAAGGGCGCCCTTGGTCATGGCGTCCTGGATGACGATGAACGGCGCGGCCGTGTCCGCGACGTATCCATTCGGAACGTAGACCGTCACCTTGCGCTTGTAGGGTCCGTTGAGTCCGGGATAGATTTTGCTGTCCTTCGAGTCCATCGTGAACTCGTGGAGGGCGCCCTTGGGCACGCCGTCCTTGACCGTCAGCTCCGGGGCGTCGGCGTAGGGAGGCGCGATCTTGAAATCGCCGTCGGGGAGGTCTCCCGCGGACGGCTTCGCGTCGGGGGCATCGACGGCCAAGGCAAGATTCAGGGCCGACGCCAGGGAAAGAAGCGCGGCGACGCAGGCGAACCGAGTGAGGGTCTTCATCTCGTCCTTTCGCAGCTGGAGGGAGAGTCTTGGGCGTTCCACTTCGAGGGATTAGTGTACGCCGCCTTTTGGTCAAGCCCACCGACTTCGGCAAGTTGCAGCAAATCTTGGCGGCCGTCTCGGAGAAGGCAATGTGACGGCCCGCTCAGGAATCACCCGGCAGGCGGCGCAACTCTCCTTGTTCGTGGCTCAGCTTTTCTTTTTCGTGGCACAACGGTTCCCGTTCGCGCTGCAATTCTTCCCGTTCGCGGTGAAGGCGCTGGATATCGGCCTTGATGTCCTTCAGGGCTTGCTGCTCTTCCAGGCACGCGGCGCGGACCTCCGACGGAGTGAGCAGCCGCTGCTTCGTCGCCGGGTCGTACAGCCGCAGCAGGTCACCGTCCGCTTCCAGGTGCAGCCCCAACACTTTGCTTGGCAGCCGACCCTTCACCCGCCGGATCGGCCGATAGCGGCCGGACGTCAGCCGCAGCCCTTGCAGCGGTGGGACAAGGTAGTTCTACTGTGCTAGATACATTCAGGGTCTTAAACGGAAACCCAGGCCTGCTAGGAGCTTATGGCCAGACGCCATTGAAAAGTTCTCATGGGATCTGTGTTGGGCGTGATAGACATAACTCTATACCCAGGCAGGGATTACATTTAGGATCGTGAGTATATCTAGCACAGTAGAAGTAGTGGAGGACCATCGCGCCGGCGACGAACACCTGGGGATCGGCGCGGAACCACTCCTCCAGCGGCTCCAGCAAATAGCACACGTTTTCGACATGGCACTGCGTTTCACCCACCGGCCGGCCGTCGTTGTCGATGTAAAAGGGCAACCGCCCCCGCTTTGCCAGCTCCTTGAGGCTGTACTTGAGCTTCATTCAGACCTCTCGGTACTTCAATACGCCTTGGCGAACACCACCCGCCCCTCGGACGCCTTGCCCGTCACCATGCACCGGCCCGCCTCTCCCTTGCGGGCCGCCGTCCCGTGCCCTACCCCAACAGCTTCCGGAAGCGTTCCTGCTCGAAGTGGTGGTCTGTGGTCAAGGCGTCGCTGATTTTGCGCTGCCGCATCAGCACAAAACTTGTGGCATCGCACAGTGAATACGTCTTGTCCGGCCGTGCCTGCAGCAGCGCCATCGCCTTCCGATGCAGCGACTCATCCGGCCACACCGTCTCGATGTCCGGGTTGGCCGCCAAATCGGCCACAAACTCCAGCGCTGCCGGGCGCGGGAGGCGCCTCGCCTGGGCCAGCGCGACGAACTCGGCCAGCACATAGCCGTGCGTCAGCCGGACGTGAGCCGCGTGGTAAGCCCGACAAGCCTCGTGGTGGAACGGCTCCGCTTGGTGGTGCAGACAGAGCAGGCCCGAGGTGTCCAGGAGCATCAGCCTTCCTCATGGCTGTCGGCATAATCGCGGGCCAGATCGGCGTCGATGCCCTCGTTATCCACCCCTGTCGCGTGGCCCAGGTTGACCTCGCCGAAGTGACGTTCAAACCGCTCCCGCGCCGCTTTCTTTTCGGCCTCTGTGACAGGGCGCTCGCTCACGGACAGTCCGTCGAGGGCGCCGAAGTGCTGCTCCAGGGCCGCCGCGGCCGCCGCAGCGGGAGACTGCGCGGCCGCATGGGCGCGGAGTTGCAGTGCGGCGTAGGTCGCATCGCTCAATTCAACCGTCAAAGGGTGGCTCATGGCGGCATACCTCCCACGAGTATTGCATCCGTCGAGGCGCACGATGTCAAGGTGCGAGAATTCGCTTCACCCGATAAATCACGTCCGTTCATTTGCAGAGACGCCGGGCGCCATGTTTTCGCGGACCCAGTCGGGGGAGGCAACCCCAGGAGCTGCCACCGCGAAAGCATGTCTACCCCGCGAGGCCCCCATGCTTTCGCGATAGTATTGCCGCTTCCTCGGTCCAGAAAAGGACCCGCGAAAGCATGGCGCACGCCGTTTCGCCCATCGGTTTGCCGTCCGATTCGATGTGAAACGGCGGTTCCCTTGGGATGGTGGATCGTTGAATCATCGCCGCGCCCTCTGATCTGGAATTTGTGGATCTCAATACGCCTTAGCGAACACCACCCGCCCTTCCGACGGCTGGCCCGTCACCATGCACTTGCCCGCCTCCTTCTTGCGGTCGAACGGGATGCAGCGGATCGTTGCCTTCGTCTCCTCGGCGATGCGGTCCTCCGTCTCGCGCGTGCCGTCCCAGTGGGCCAGGAAGAAGCCGCCCTCCTCGATCCGCTTCTTGAAGTCGTCGTAAGAATCGACCTCGGACAGATTCGCGTCGCGGAACTTCTTCGCGCGGTCGAACAGGTCCCTCTGCATCGCCCGCAGCATTTCGCCGATGCGCTTCGCCGCCCCCTCCAGCGGCACGCCCATCTCCTTCGCCTCCCTGCCCGGCAGGTCGCGCCGAGCCAGCACGCACGCCCCCTTGGCCAGGTCCTTCGGCCCCAGCTCGATGCGCACCGGCACGCCGCTGCAGCTCCCACTCGTTGAACTTGTAGCCCGGCTGGTACTGCTCGCGGTCGTCCACCTTCACGCTCACCGGCTCGTAGTTCAGCCATTCGCGCAAGTCCAGGGCGCGGATCGACGCGGCCAGCGTGTTCGCCGCCTCCAGCACCTTCGCCTTCTCCTCCGGCGTCTTGAAGATCGGCACGATCACCGCATGGATCGGCGCCAGTCGCGGCGGCAGCACCAGGCCCTGGTCGTCGCTGTGCGTCATGATGAGGCCGCCGACCAGCCGCGTGGACACGCCCCAG
The DNA here is from genome assembly GCA_963823075.1 of uncultured Planctomycetaceae bacterium. Taxonomy (GTDB): domain Bacteria; phylum Planctomycetota; class Planctomycetia; order Gemmatales; family Gemmataceae; genus UBA4732. Next base: position 1,807,371 of record CAWGKE010000001.1, on the reverse strand, counting down.
CTCGTGGCCCAGGGGGACTCCAGTTTGCCCTCCTTGTTCTGGAACTGCACGTCGAACGCCTTGGCGAAGTTCTGGCCGAGGAAGTGGCTTGTGCCCGCTTGCAGAGCCTTTTTGTCCTGCATCATGGCCTCGATGCAGAGCGTGTAGACGGCGCCGGGGAATTTTTGGCCCTCGCTCTTCGGCCCCACCAGCACCGGCATCGCCATCCACTCCTCGGCGAACTGTCGGTAGACTTCGACCATCCGTTTTGTCTCTTCCTCCGCCTCCTGCTGCGTGGCGTGGGCCGTGTGGCCCTCCTGCCAGAGGAATTCGGCCGTGCGCAGGAACAGCCGCGTGCGCATCTCCCAGCGCACCACGTTGCACCACTGGTTGATGAGCAGCGGCAGGTCGCGGTAGCTCTGAATCCAGTTCTTGTAGGTGTGCCAGATGATCGTCTCGGAGGTCGGCCGGATGATCAGCTCCTCTTCCAGCTTCGCAGCCGGATCGACCTCGACGCCCTTGCCGGGGATGGCCTTGAGCCGGTAGTGCGTGACGACGGCGCACTCCTTGGCGAACCCCTCCGCCATCTGCTCCTCCCGCGCCAGGAACGATTTCGGGATGAACAGCGGGAAGTAGGCGTTGACGTGGCCGGTGTCCTTGAACAGGCGGTCGAGGCCGCGCTGCATCTTCTCCCAGATCGCGTAGCCGGTCGGCTTGATGACCATGCAGCCGCGCACGTCGGAGTTCTCGGCCAGGCCGGCGCGGTTGACGATGTCGAGGTACCACTGGGAATAGTCGGCGCTGCGGGCGGTTATCTTCTCGGCGGCCATGCTCGCTCCTGTGCCAGGGGAAGAAGAAAGTCTCACGCCAAGACGCAAAGATCGCAAAGAAAGCATAGCAAAATGCTCCTTTGCGATCTTTGCGTCTTGGCGTGAGATTGACTGGCCGCCGTGCAGGGGAGAACCCCCTCACACGAGCAGGAACGCGATCAGCAGCAGCAAGCCGGCGAAGCACAAGACGGAACCGGCGACGATGGTCGCCGACCATCCCCTGGGGATGAAGCGGCCTTCCAGGCGTTTCAGGCCGTCGAAGAGATTGTCCAGGAACTCGTCCATGTCGTGAGGCCCCCGCGAAGATGGATCGTGCCGGTGCAGCCATTCAAGGCATAGCACGCCATCGCGGGGCGGGCAAATGTCCCGCCGCGGAACTACGCCTCCTTGCTGACGATCCCCACCGGCCCGGTGACGACGCCGTTGCTCTCGGCGCGGAAGATGGCGTCGATCTCGTCGCGCATCAATTCCTCGCGCTGCAACAACGCCTCCACCAGCCGCTCCATCTTGTCGCGGTGAGACTCGATCAGCTGGTAAGCGTGGTCGTCCGCCTCGCGCAGGATGCGCTGCACTTCCTCGTCGATGATCGTGGCCGTGCCCTCGCTGAAGTCGCGCTGCTCCTGGATCTCCTTGCCGAGGAAGACGTGCTCCTCGCCGACGCGGAACGCGATGGGGCCGAGGCGGTCGCTCATGCCCCAGTGCGTCACCATGTAGCGGGCCAGGCGCGTGGCCTGTTTGAGATCGTCTTCGTGTCCGGAAAATGCCTGGCCGTACATGAGCCGGTCGGCGGCCCGGCCGCCCAGCATGAACGCCAGCCGGGCGCGCGAGTAGTCCAGGCCGCGGTGGTGCCGGTCCTCGTCGGGCGGGTTCATGGTTACGCCCAGCGCGTAGCCGCGCGGCACGATCGTCACCTTGTGCGGCGGGTCGGCCTCCGGCAGCAGCCAGGCTCACCAGGGCGTGGCCGGCCTCGTGGTAGGCCGTGCGCCGCTTCTCCTCCGGCGTCAGGATCTCCTCGCGCTTGGCGCCCATCAGCACGCGGTCGGCGGCGCGGGCGAAGTCGTGGCGGTCGATGCGGTTCTTGCCCTCGCGCGTGGCCACCAGGGCGGCCTCGTTGGCCAGGTTGCGCAGGTCGGCGCCCGTCATGCCGATCATGCCGCGGGCCACTTCCTCCAGGTTCACGTCGTCGGCCAGCGGCTTGTTGCGCGTGTGGACCTTGAGGATGGCCGCCCGCCCCTGCCACGTCGGCCGATCGACCGTGATGTGGCGGTCGAAGCGGCCCGGACGCAAGAGCGCCGAGTCCAGCACGTCCGGGCGGTTGGTGGCGGCCATGACGATCACCGACTCGGTCGGCGTGAAGCCGTCCATCTCGCTGAGGATCTGGTTGAGCGTCTGCTCGCGCTCGTCGGAGCCGCCGCCGACGCCGGCCCCGCGCATCCGGCCGACGGCGTCGATCTCGTCGATGAACAGGATGCAGGGGGCGTTTTCCTTGGCCGTCTTGAACATGTCGCGGACGCGGCTGGCGCCGACGCCGACGAACATCTGGATGAATTCCGATCCGCTGATGCTGAAAAACGGCACGCCGGCCTCGCCGGCCACGGCCTTGGCCAGCAGCGTCTTGCCGGTGCCGGGCGGGCCGACCAGCAGGACGCCCTTGGGCACGACGGCGCCGAGCCGCTGGAACTTCTGCGGGTCGCGCAGGAACTCGACGACTTCTTGCAGCTCGCTCTTCGAGTTTTGCAGACCGGCCACGTCGTCGAAGGTGATGCGGTTGCGGCTGCGCTCGTAGCGCTTGGCGGGGCTTTTGATGTAATTGCTGAGGAAGCCGCCGCCCAGCGGGTCGCGGAAGCGCGGCAGCAGGAAGAAGAACAGGGCGCCGATCACCAGGAGCGGCAGGACGATCATCACGAACAGGCCCGACAGGCCGGCGAACGGCTCGTCCTGCTGGTCCCAGTTGAAGGCCGGCGCCGGCAGGGCCCCGTCCGCCGCCTTCGGCTGCGCGGCCGCGTCCTTGATGGCCTTGAGATGGATTTCATTCAGGCGGTCTTGCAACTCCTTGTCGTCCCGCACCTGGAGGCGGTGGACCGTGAAATGGCCGGTCTTGAGCTTCTCGGCCTCCAGGTACTTGAGGTCCGACGGCAGCTTGTCTTTATCGACCTGTCCCGTCACGGTGGAGTCGCCGACGAAGGTGACGTTGCGGAGATACTTGTAGGCGTCGTAGTCGGGGTTTTTTTCGTTGCTGTCGGCCGCCTGGTGGTTGACCAGGGCCATGAAGTCGCCCCAGGTGAGGGAGGACTGCGAGGGCATGGTGCTGCCCCACCACAGGAGCAGAACGACGAAAAGAATGATCAGCACCACGAGCCAGTTCCCCCCCAGGCCGGGGGCGGGCTTTCGCCGCGGCTTCCCGGCGGGATTGGGGTTGTTGGGGGGGATAGGGTCGGAAGGCATGGAAACTCCTCGTTGGGCGGTCGCTGCCCCGCCAAGCCCTCCCTGGAAGGGGTCGGCGCTACCTGTAGGATAGCAAACGCCGGCGCACCTGACTACGCCGATGGCGACCCGGCGGAGGGACGGATCATGTTCTGGGGCTTGTCCAAGCGCGGCGCGCGATCCAAGGCGACCGCCGTCCGTCATGTCCTATTCTATACGCGCAACGGCTGCCATCTCTGCGAAGAAGCGTGGGCCGTGGTGGAAGCGGCGCGCAAAAGGCACGGTTTCACGCTGACGGCGGTGGACGTGGACGCGGACCCGGCCCTGGCGCAGCAGCACGGCGAATGCGTGCCGGTCGTAAGCATCGACGGCAAGGTGCGCTTCCGCGGCCGCGTCAACGCGGTGCTGCTGGAGCGGATGCTGGGCGGTTCCGAGCCGCGACCGTAAGGGAGCGGTTTTAGCGAAGACCGCTCCCTTACGGTCGCGGCTCGGACCCTCGCCCTTTACGGCGGCGGCGGCGCTTCACCCGTCCCCTGGTCCGCGGCCGGCGGCTGCGCCGCCGCTTGCAGCGCCTCGTCTTCCTTTCTTTTCGCCTCCCAAAAGGCGGCCAATTCGGCGAAGGTGCCGAGCGGCGTGGCGCCGGCCAGGGCCGCCTGCGACAGGTTCGGCTTGGCCGGCGTCCGGCGCGGCTTGCGCGGCGGCGGCGGTTGCTGCGCCGCGGCGGCAGGCGGCGCCGCGCCCTCGGCCGGCGGCGCGGCGCCCTCGGCGGGTGGCGCCGCGGCGGGGGCCGGTTGTTGCTGATGCGGGGCGGGGCCGCGGCCGTACTGCTGTTGACCGCCCATGGGCCGGCGCGACGTGCCGCGCGGCGCCTGCGGCTGGTTGACCGCCTGCGGCGGCCGGGCGCCCCGCTGCGGCCCCCGTCCCTGTCCCTGTCCCTGTCCTTGCCCCTGGCCCTGGCGGGGCGGACGCCGATCGCCGCGCGGCGGGCCTCCGGCTTCCTGCGGGGCGCGGGCCCCTTCCGGGTGCGGCGGCCGCCGGGCGGGAGGCGGCCCCTCGCGGCGCGGCGGCTGCGGCTTCTTCTCCGGCGGCTTCCGCTCCGTGCCGGGCTGGATCATCGTCAGCGACACGCGGCGCCGCTCCTTGTCCACCGCCAGCACCCACACCGTCACCACGTCGCCCACCGCCGTCACGTCATACGGACTCTTGACGTAGCGGTTGGCCATCTGGCTGATGTGAACCAAGCCGCTGTCCTTCAGCCCGATGTCGATGAAGGCGCCGAAATCGACCACGTTGAGGACCGTGCCCTTCAGCTCCATGCCGGCCTGGAGGTCTTCCAGCTTCAGGACGCCCTTCTTGAAGATCGGCGGCGGCAGGTCTTCGCGCGGGTCGCGGCCGGGCCGGGCCAGGGCGCCGAGGATGTCATGCACCGTCGGCGGGCCGGCCTGGAGGCGCGACGCGATCTCCTCCACCGACACGCCGTTGAGCTTTTCGCGCAGCTCCTCCAGCCGCTGCTTGCTGCGGAGGTCCTCCGGCGTGAAGCCGAGGTCGGAAAGGATCTGACGGGCGATCCCGTAACTCTCCGGGTGAATCCAGGTGCCGTCGAGCGGGTCGGCGCCCTCGCCGAGCTTGAGGAAGCCGGCCGCCTGCGTGAAGCGCGCCTCGCCGATGCCGTTGACCTGCTTGAGCTGATCGCGGCTCTGGAACGGGCCGTGCTGCTTGCGATGCTCGACCAGGTCGCGGGCCACCATCTGGTTGAGGCCGGACACGTGGCGCAAGAGCGGCACGCTGGCGGTGTTCAGGTCCACGCCGACGGAGTTGACGCACGACTCGACGACGCCGTCGAGCGATTCGCGGAGCTGGCGCGGGCTGACGTCGTGCTGGTAAAGGCCGACGCCGACGTGCTGCGGGTCGATCTTGACCAGCTCGCTGAGCGGGTCCTGGAGACGGCGGCCGATGGAGATGGTGCCGCGGAGCGTGGCGTCGAAGTTGGGGAACTCCTCGCGGCCGACGGGGCTGGCCGAGTAGACGCTGGCGCCGGCCTCGTTGACGATGACATAGGCCAGCTCGGCCGGGGCGTCCGGCAGACCGGCGAGGGGATTCGGCGGTGGCGCGGCAGGCGCCGCCGGTTCGGGCGGCGGGGCCGGCGCGGCGCCGTCGGCGGAAGACGCGGGGACGACCTCCGGGGCTGGCGCGTCGGCGGTCGGCGAGCGGGGGGCGTCAGCCCCCTGATGCGTCTCGGCCGGCGCGGCTTCCGGCGCCGCAGCGGGCGCGGCTTCCGGCGCGGCGGCGGCTTCCATCGCGGGCGGAGGCGCAGTGCCTCGGTCGGTGCGATCGGCGCGGCGGCTTCCGGCGCTCCGCCGTGGCGGCGGGCGTCGAGGTCGGCGATCAGCTCCGACACCACCTCCTCGGTTTCGCGGCAGGCGGTGCCGTTGCCGATGGCGATCACCTGGATCTGGTGTTTGCGCACCAGCTCTTCCAGGCGCACCTTGGCCTCGGCCCGGCGCGGGGCCGGCGGAGTGTGCGGATAAATTACTCCGTCTTCGGCCAGATTGCCCGTCTCATCGAGAACGGCCAGCTTACAGCCCGTGCGAAAACCCGGATCGACGGCCAGCACGCGGCGGCCGCGCAGCGGCGGCGCCAGCAGCTTGCCGCGCAGGTTGCGCGCGAACACCTCGACGGCGTGCCCCTCGGAGCGCTGCGTCAGCTCGCGGCGGATCTCGCGCTCCAGACTCGGCGCCAGCAGCCGCGCCAGGGCGTCCTCGGTGGTCGTGCGCAGAAAGTCGGCGTGGGGATGGTTGTGGAGCGCTTCCGTCCGCGCGGCCCATAGCGCCTGCGGGTTGCGATGCGGCGGCGGATGGTGCGGCGCTTCCGCGGCCGGCGATTCCGTTTGCGGCGGCGCTTCGGCTGGCGGCGCCTCCGCGGCCGGCGCTTCGGGCGCCGGCGAGCCGGCGGCGTCCGCCGCTGGCGGAGGCGCTTCGGCGGCGGGCGCGTCCGTCGGGGAGCCGGGTTGCGTCGGCGCCGGGGGCGGCTGTTCGCCGGGCAACGGCAGCGGCAGCCGCTCCAGCGCGACGCGGCGGCCCGTCTCCGAATCCCACTCCAGCTTCACCGTCAGCGCGTTCTCCTTCTCGCCGCGGTTGATGGCCAGCACGCGGTGCGGCGGGATGTGGCGGATCGGCTCCTTGAACTGGAAATAGTCCTTGTACTCCTGCCCCTGTCCTTCGGCCAGTTTTTCGCTCTTCGACGTGGTCAAAACGCCGGTGTCCCACAGCACCGCCCGGACCACGCCGCGCACGTCGGCCGACTCCGCGATCAGTTCCGCGAGGATGTGCTGGGCGCCGGCCAGCACGTCGTCCGGCGTGGCCAGCTCCTTCTCGGGGTTGACCAGCGTGGGCAGCAGCTCGGCCAGGTTGGCCACGGCCGGGTCGGCGTTCCAGATGGCCGTCGCCAGCGGTTCGAGGCCCTTCTCGCGGGCCGCCGTCGCCAGCGTGCGCTTCTTCGGTTTGTACGGAAGGTAGAGGTCTTCGAGCCGCTTGGGGTTGTCGGCCGCGAGGATGGCGGCGCGCAGCTCGTCGGTCAGCTTGCCCTGGTTCTCGATGCTCTTGAGGACGGTCAGCCTGCGCTCGGCGAGCTGGCGGAGCAGGCCGACGCGCTCCTGGATGACGCGCAGCACCTCCTCGTCCAGCCCCCCGGTGCGCTCCTTGCGGTAGCGGGTGATGAACGGGATGGTGTTGCCCTCGTCGAGCAACTGCACCACGCTTTCGACCTGGATTTTGCGGATCTGAAGGTCCTGCGCGATCCGCGACAGGTCGAGGCGCCCGAATTCTCCTGGCGGCGTGGAAGTCGTCTGCATGTTTGAACGGTTTCGCTTGGCCCCAGGCCTGCGCCGGGGACGGACGGGCGCCTCTCCGGACAAGGGGAAAGGCGCCGGAATCAACGGAGCCGCTCCCCTTGTCCGGAGTGGCTCATTCGGACAATCCGAAAGGAGGATTGTGGGGGTAATCTAGCGCGATCGGCGTACCCTGTCAAGACGGCGACGGCCGGCCCCGCTCGTTGACGCGCGCGGGGCCGGCCGCTATGGTAAGGGTTTCGGGAAGAACGACACCGGATTTGGATGGGGCGTGACGCCGATGGTTCGCAAGAAACTGGGACGGGGCCGGAAGAATCGCTGCCGCTTCTGCACCAAGGACGGCTGCCCGCGGCCGGCCTTCGTGGACTACAAAGATGTGCAGACGCTGAAAAAGCTCTGCACCAGCCAGGGCAAAATGTTCAGCCGCAAGCGCAGCGGCAACTGCGCCGCCTTCCAGCGGGCCGTCAAGGACGCGGTCAAGCGGGCGCGCTTCATGGCGCTGCTGCCCTACGTCGGCGAGTGAGGGGGATCGGCCGTGCCGACTTCACCCTGGAAAGAGGAAGATACGGCTCGGGCCGTCCAGGCCTGGGCTGATTATCAGAAGACCCATGACGTGTCCGACCGCCACGGGCAGGCGGTCGGCATCGACCCGGTCAGCGGCCGCGTCTGGTTCGGCGAGACGGCGTGGCAGATTTCCGACCTGGCGCGAGCGGATGGGGTCGATCGTCCTTTGTACTTCATCAGGGTCGGGTACGACTATTACCAACGCAAGGGGGGACGCCGGTGATCGTCGGGGTGGTGTCGGCGAACGGTCTTCCAACCGTCCGACTTCCGGTGGCCGGACAGGATTGGTCAGCCACCATCGACACCGGTTTCAACGGAGACCTGGAACTGCCCGAAACCCTCCGCACGGTCATGAATCCCCGTTTTCTTGGAACACTACACTCGTTTCTGGCGGGCGGCCAAACCGTGGAAGAGGTGTGTTATCGCGTCGATTTCCCTTTCGACGGGATCACGCTGACGGCCGACGCGACGTTCGTCGCCGACGCCGAAATCCTGATCGGGACCCATCTGCTGCGCTTCCATCGACTCGAAGTCAACTTCCCCGCCGCGATGGTGCGGGTGGAGCGCGTGTCCTGAGCCGCCTGTTCGCCGCCGCCGTAAGATACACTTCGCCAAGACCGCGCGAACGCCCGCAATCCCCCGCGTGTCTCGGCCGGTGGAGCGCCCGTTTGTAGGGGCGATCCGACACCCCATTTCGGAGACTCTTTCCATGCCGACCCTGAAACTTCCCGACGGCTCCGTCCGCGAGGCCCCCGCCGGCGCCCGGCCGCGCGACGTGGCGGAGTCCATCGGCAAGCGCCTGGCCAAGGACGCCGTCGCCGCCAAGGTGGACGGCGCCGTCGTCGATCTCGACCGCGAACTCCCGGCCGGCGCCGGCGAAGTCTCCTTCGCCGTGCTGACCCCGAAGGACCCCGAAGCGCTGGAAGTGCTGCGGCACAGCACCGCCCACATCATGGCCCGCGCCGTCATGCGCCTCTTCCCCGGAACTCAACTCGCCTTCGGCCCGCCGCTGGAGAACGGCTTCTATTACGACATCGACTCGCCGACGCCGATCACGCGAGGCCGATTTCCCGCGCATCGAGGAGGAGATGCGCAAGATCATCGCCGGCGCCGAGCCGTTCGAGCGCTTCGAGCGGCCGACCGCCGAGGCGCGCGAGCTGGTGCGCGACCTCGGCCAGCAGTACAAGGTCGAACACATCGACGACGACCTGGCGAAGGCGAACGACACTCTCAGCTTCTACCGCCAGGGCGAGTTCATCGACCTCTGCCGCGGCCCGCACATCCCGCACGCCGGCAAGGTCGGCGCGTTCAAGCTGCTGAGCATCGCCGGCGCCTACTGGAAGAACGACAGCAGCCGCAAACAGCTCCAGCGCCTCTACGCCACCGCCTTCTTCAGCCAGAAGGACCTGGACGCCTATCTGCACCAGATCGAAGAGGCGAAGAAACGCGACCACCGCGTCCTCGGCAAGCAGCTCAAGCTGTTCACCATCAGCCAGGCGGCCGGCAGCGGCCTGATTCTGTGGATGCCCAAGGGCGCGACCGTGCGCGGCCTGCTGGAGATCGTTCATCAAGGAGGAGCTGCTCAAGCGCGGCTACCAGCCGGTCTACACCCCGCACATCGGCCGGCTGGAGCTGTACCGCACCAGCGGCCATTTTCCCTACTACCGCGATGCGCAGTATCCGCCGATGTACACGAACCCGGCCGGCTCGGCGCTGGACCTGGCGCAACACCGGCTGGCGTCCGGCCTGCTCGATGACAAAAAAGAGCAGGAAATGCAGCAGTTCATGGCGCTGACCCAATTCCACGTCCCCGGGTACGCGGAAGCGAAATCCGGCCCGGAGCGGTTGGAGGCCGTTCACCGCTACGTCCTGGCGGTGCTGAAGGCGATGGACGTGAAGCTGCCGGCCTACGAGCAGGCCGGAGACGCGGCGAAGCGGGCCGAGGCCCTCATGGCGTGGCTCAAGGACCAGGAGGGCTACCTGCTCAAGCCGATGAACTGCCCGCACCACATCCAGATCTACAAGGCCGAGCCGCGCAGCTACCGCGACCTGCCGGTGCGGCTGGCGGAGTTCGGCACCGTCTACCGCTTCGAGCAGACCGGCGAGCTGTCCGGCATGACCCGCGTCCGCGGCTTCACCCAGGACGACGCCCACCTGTTCGTCACGCCGGAGCAGATCGAGGCAGGAGTTCAGCGCCAACCTCGACCTGGTGCTGTTCGTGCTGTCGAGCCTCGGCCTGAACGACTACCGGGTGCGCGTCGGCCTGCGCGATCCGGACAGCGACAAGTACGTCGGCGGCGGCGGAAGATTGGGACAAGGCGGAGGGCACGTTGCTGTCGCTGGTGAAGGCGCGCGGCATGAACTACACGGCGGAGCCGGGCGAGGCGGCGTTCTACGGGCCGAAGATCGACTTCGTGGTGCGCGACTGCATCGGCCGCGAATGGCAGCTCGGCACCGTGCAGCTCGACTACAACCTGCCCGAAGCGCTTCGAGCTGGAGTACATCGGCGCCGACAACCACACGCATCGGCCGGTGATGATCCATCGGGCGCCGTTCGGCTCGATGGAGCGCTTCATGGGCATCCTGATCGAGCACTTCGCCGGCGCCTTCCCGCTGTGGCTGGCGCCGGAACAGGTGCGGGTGGCTGCCGATCAGCGAGCGCTTCGTGCGACTACGGCAAAAAGGTCGAGGCGGAGCTGCGGTCGCACGGCTTCCGCGTCAGCGGCGACTACCGGCCGGAGAAGATCGGCTACAAGATCCGCGAAGCGCAGATGGAGAAGATTCCCTACATGCTGGTGGTCGGCGAGAAGGAGCAGTCGGCCGGCACGGTGGCGGTGCGCGACCGGGTGGACGGCGACCTCGGGGCGCTGCCGTTGGCGGAGGTGGTGCAGCGGCTGACGGAGGAGGTGCGCGAGAAACGCATCCGGCAGACGGCCGGCGAGCGGCCGGCGTGAGCCGGCCGCTCGCCGGCGATCCGTCACCGCTCCCGCAGCCGCCGCCCCAGCGCCTCGATGCGGTCGTGGCACTCCATCCGCGCCGTGGCGTAGCCCTTCGGGTCGATCCGCCCCGATTTCAGATAGTCCAGCACCACCGCCTCGGCGGCCATGTACTCCGGACAAGCGCGGGCCACGGCCGATGCGATCGCGTTGGGGATCGTCGTCACGCCGTTGCGGTCGGCGTGCAGCAGGTCGCCGGGATGGATCACGACGCCGCCCACTCGCACCGGCACGTTGACGGACGGAATATGACAGTAGCCGTGGGCGCAGATCGTGCCTCCGGTGAACACCGGGAAGCCGAGCGCTTCCACCTGATCGAGGTCGCGTCCGGCCCCGTTCGTCACCAGGCCGACGGCCCCGAACGCCCGGTAGGTCGTACACATCACCTCGCCGAAGACGGCGGCGGCCGGCGGGTCGTCCAGGTCTTGGAACACGACCAGGGCCGGCCCCGGCAGCTCGGCGAACGACGCCACTTGTTCGGCCAGGCCGGAGTACACGTCGCCGGAGCGCGGCGGCGCGGCCGAGCGAAACGTCGCCGTGCTGGCGTAGCCGACGGCCGGCGGCATTTTCGGATAGCAGGCCTGGATGCGGCCGTCCGTGTAGCCCGCGGTGCGCGGCCGGAGGTCGAACAGTTCGACCACATTGCAGATCGTCGGCGTGTCGTAACGGCGGAGCAGCTCCAGGTCGGCGGCGGGAATGCCGGGCATGGCGGCCTCGGGCTCGGGGAGGGGCGAAGACTATTTCGCGGGCGCCGGCTGGAAACCGATCCTTCCCTTGGGCGGTTCGGGCGGCTTCTCCATCATCTGGCGTAACACATCGATGATGGTCTTGATCTGATCGTCGTGCAGTCGCACGGTCTCGCCGAGTTTGGCGATCTGCTCCACCAGTTCGCCGGGCGTGGCCAGCAGGCGGCGCAGCCGGACGAAGGCCCGCATGATCTCGATGTTGACGCGCGCCGCCGTCGGAGAGCGGAGCCACGCTGGAGAGCATGGCGACGCCGTGTTCGGTGAAGACCCAGGGCAGTTGGCGCCGGCCACCGCGCCCCTCCTTTGATATCACAATTTGTGATATCAAGTTTGTAAACTCTTGCTGCGTAAGCCGAAACGCAAAATCGGCAGGGAAGCGTTCGGCGTTGCGCTGGACGGCCTGGTTGAGCGCGGCCGTCGTCACGCCGTACAGCCGGGCGAGGTCCGAATCGAGCAGGACGCGCTGGCCGCGCACGATCTGGATGGCCTGCTCGATCAGCTCCGGCCGGATCGTCGTGGGAGTGGGTTTCTTCGCCATGCCGTCAGAGTAGGCGCAGGGGGTTCGCCGGCAAGCCAAAGGGCCGGCCGGACGGCCAGCTACCAGGCCAGTGGCCCACCAGGGCGTCAGGGACCGTCCTTCACGGACGCCGTCAGCGCCGGCAGGAGCCGCTGGAGTTCGATTTCCAGGGCCGTCCAGGCTTCTTCGACCCCGGTCCAGTTCCCCTCGCGCCCCATCGTTTCCAGTTTCAAGGCGGCTTCCACGGCGGCCTTCGCGGCCAGGCCGAAACCGTCCGTCTCGGGCATCATGTGGTCGAGCAGGGCCAGGCGAAAAGGCCGGCCCGACTGGGCCTGTCGCCTCATCCGCGCCAGGGCGCTCCGCGCGCCGTCCGCCAGCGCCGGCCGCATCCCCCAGAAGGGTGAAGAAAAACGTCGCGCCCTGTCCGGGTTGCGATTCGACCCAGATGCGCCCGCCGTGGCGCTCGATCACCTTCCGGCACAACGCCAGGCCGATTCCCGTCCCCGGATACTCTTCCCGCGTGTGCAGCCGCTGGAAAATGACGAAGATGCGCTCGGCGAACCGCGGGTCGATGCCGATGCCGTTGTCGCGGACCGAAAACAGCCAACGGCCGTCTTGCCGCTCCGCCTCGACGCGGACTTCCGGCGGCCGCGGGCCGCGGACTTGATCGCGTTGCCGAGCAGGTTCTGCCACACTTGGGCGAGCTGCGTGGCGTCCGCCAGGACCGTCGGCAGCGGGCCGTACGTCAACACGGCGCCGCTCTCCTGGATCGCCTGCTTCAGGTTCGCCGCCGCCGCCGCGAAGACCGCGGCGCAGTCCACCCGGTCGAAGGGTTTGCCCTGCGTGCCGACCCGCGAGAATTCCAGCAGGTCGTTGATCAGCTCTTTCATGCGGGCGGCGCCGGCCACGGCGAAGCCGATCCACCGATCGGCCTTGTCGTCGATCTTCCCTCGGTAGCGCTGCGCGATCAGTTCCACGTAGCTCGACACCATCCGGAGCGGTTCCTGCAAGTCGTGGGAGGCGACGGAAGCGAACAGCTCCAGCTCGGCGTTGGAACGCGCCAGCTCCGCCGCCGTGCGTCGCAATTGCTCCTCGGCCCGTCGGCGTTCCTGGCCGGCCGCGAGGATCGCCCGGATGCGAGTGAGCAGCTCCCGCGGATGAAAGGGCTTGAACAGGTATTCGTCGGCCCCGGCTTCCCACCCTTTCAGGAGGGCTTCCCGGTGCGTCATGGCCGTCAGGAGGACCACGGGGATCGCGGCGGTCTTTGGATTGGCCTTTATCTCGCGGCACAAGCTCAGTCCGTCGCGCCGCGGCATCATCACGTCGGAAAGCACCAGATCGGGCGACCACTGATGGACCTGCTCCAGGGCCTCCTCGCCGTCGCGGGCGATCCGGGTCTGGCACAGGTCGCGCAGCAGAGACACGATGCAGGTGGCCAGCTCCATGTTGTCTTCGGCGATCAGCAATTTGGCGCCCCCCTCGTCCGCCCTGTCGTCCCCGGACTCCGCCGCATGGACGACCGGCCCGTACTTTTTCAGGATGCTCTTCCGCGTCCGGAGCGGCGCCGTCTCGTCGGCCGGCGCCGCCGCGGCGGGGGCCAGGCAATCCACGCTGAACGTACTTCCCTCCCCCGGTTTGCTTTGGACGTGGACGGTCCCGCCCAGCAGGCCGGCGAACTCCTTGACGAGGGCCAGGCCCAGACCCGTCCCTTCAAAACGGCGTGCGGCGGCGCCTTCGAGTTGCTGGAATTTCTGGAACAGATGGGGGAGGGCCTCCGCGGCGATGCCGACGCCCGTGTCCGTCACCGAAAGGTGAAGGCGCTCGTCAGCCGAACCGCTTCTCCACCTGCGCGTTGGCCAGGACGATCGCGCCGTCGCGGTCGATCATGAGGATGCCGCTCGGGGCGATCCCCACCGCCAGCCGGAAAAGGTCCGCGGTGCGTTCCTGAATCCTTCGTTGCAGCTCCTCGTCGGTGCAACCCGGCGGGTCTTCCACCGCCGGCGAGGCGGACTGCGGCGTCGCCATCGGAAAGGCCTCCAAAAGGTCTGCGCCTCCTGCGATAGGCACGTGTTTGCCGCCGTGACGTGCAGAGGCGCACCCCTTGGGCCCGTTGAAACGGGAAGAACAAAGCGGCCGGCAAAGAATTGTAACCCATTCAGCATCCCCTGAATAGGGGACTGCCGGAGTATTGACAGCGCCATGTCGGAGCCGCGACCGTAAGGGAGCGGTCTTCTCCCCGCTCCCTTACGATCGCGGCTCCGACGATGTTATTTCTGCGGAACCCCTGCCGGGCTGGCGTCGGCTCGCGCATCCGCGTAGAAAGGCGAAGGCGAAGGCGAGGCGGATGGGAAAACCGCGGCCGCAGGGCCGGCGGCGGCTGCCATTTTAGTTCTCCCGTGTCTTTCCTCCGCGCTCTCCGCGTTCTCTGCGGCGAATTCTTGTTTGGGGAGACGGATTGATGTCCGAACGCCAGCGGTTCACTTTGCACTTGCCCGGGCTGTTGAAGGTGCTGGCGGAGCACCTCTATTCCAGCAAGAAGGTCGGCGTCCGGGAGCTGATCCAGAACGCCCACGACTCCTGCGTTCGCCGCAAGATCGAGCGGAACGAGCCGGCATACCGGCCGCGCATCGACGTTGCTCTCGACGCCCCGCGCCGACTCGTCACGATCACCGACAACGGCAACGGACTGACCGAGGAGGAAATCGGCGCGTACCTGTCCACCATCGGCCGCGGCTACACGCGCGAGCTGCGCGAGCGCTGGCGCTCTGTTCGCCGGCCGAGGCGGCCGAGCTGATCGGCCAGTTCGGACTCGGCTTCCTCAGCGCCTTCCTGCTGGCCTCCGAGGTCGTCCTGACGACGCGCTCCGTCCAGGGCGGCCCCGCCCTGCGCTGGCACTCGACCGGCGACGAACACTACGACCTGGCGCCGACCGAGCGCGACGAGGTCGGCACTACCGTCCAGCTCAAGGTCAAGCCGGCCGCGTCGTTCATCCTCAATGAGCAGACGCTGACCGACGCCGTTCGCACCTATGCGGATTTTCTGCCTATACCCATCCACGTCAATGGCGACGAGTACCCGGTCAACCTGATGACGCCGCCGTGGGAAATGGACGACCCGGACAAGGCGGTGCTGGAGTACATCGGCCGGGCCTTCCACGGAGGCCCACCGCTGTGCGTGCTGCCGCTGCACGACGGCAAGGTCAACGTCGGCCACGACAAGCTGACCGTGCCGCTCAAGGGCTTCCTGTTCGTGCCGCCCGGCTCCGTGGCGTCGGTGCGCGAGTTCGGCGACCTGACGGTGTTCATCCGGCGCATGTTCATCTGTGAGCGCGAGCGCGACCTGTTGCCGCCGTGGGCGCG
Source organism: uncultured Planctomycetaceae bacterium (assembly GCA_963823075.1). Lineage (GTDB taxonomy): Bacteria > Planctomycetota > Planctomycetia > Gemmatales > Gemmataceae > UBA4732. Next base: position 1,792,109 of record CAWGKE010000001.1, on the reverse strand, counting down.
GTTCGTGCGCGGCGTGATCGAGTGCCCGCTGCTGCAGCCGACCGCCTCGCGCGAGGGCATTCACCAGGACGAGAACTTCGAGTCGGTGCGGCAGGCGCTGGAAGAGCAGCTCGGCGACGGGCTGCGGCGGCTGGCCCGCGAGGCCCCGCAGACGTGGAAGCGCGTGGTGCGCGGCCACTCCGACGTCATCATCGGCTGGGCCGTCACGGACAACGAGTTCTTCGATCGCGTCGAGGACATCGTCACGTTCCGCACGACGCGCGGCCCGCTGAGCGTGCCGGAGTACCTCGACCAGAGCGGAGGCAACCTCTACTACGTCACGCGAGAATTGGGGTCGCTTCAGGAGCAATTGCTGGCCGAGGGCCGGGACGTGCCGGCCATCGACGCCTCGTGGTTCTCGGTCACGCCGTTCCTGGAGAAGTACGCCCAGCGCCACCCCGAGGTCGGCCTGGTGCAGCTGGACGGCGAGGCGGCGCAGCTGATGCGGCCAGCGCCGGAGCGGCCGTTCGCCGCCCTGCTTGCCTGGTACGCGGAGCAGGACGTCCGCGTGAAGGTGGCGGCGTTCAAGCCGGCCGAGGCGCCGGCGCTGATGCTCTACCCGCAGGGGGCGGAACTGGCGCCGAGGCGGAGGCCAGCCGCCAGGCCGGCGACCTGCCGGGTCCGCTGGCCGGGACTGGTGAATGAGTACGTCGAGCAGAAGTTCGGCGACGGCGACGAACTGAGGGGTACGCTTTACCTGAACGCGACCAGCCCGCTGGTGCGACGGTTGGCGGAAAAGCCGCCGGAGAAGGAGACGCTGGGCGCCGTGCTGACGCTGATCCACCAGACGGCGCGGCTGTTCGCGGGGCGGATGCTGTCGGCGGCGGACGCGGTGGGGGCGTTCCGCGAGCTGTCGGGGTCGCTGGAGAGGTTGCTGAAGCCATGAGCGCCGCGGGTCGCGGGGGTGACAGGGGCAAGTGGACCTGGATGCAGGAGTTTCGGGCGAAAGCCGCAGCCAGGGGCGACGCGCAGCGGCTGCGGATGTCCCGTATTCAGCACGAGGCGTGGGCCTATCGCGAAAGCGACCCGGCCAAGGCGCAGGCCCTGTACGAGGAGGGCCTGCGAATGGCGAAGCGGCTGGGAGAGCCGTGGTGGGCGATTTACTACGCGCAGCGGAGAATCCAGGCGCGGATGTTGTGGTCCAACCACTTCGACGACGCGCTGGGGTGGGCCGTGGAAGGCGCCCTGGAAGCCCGTAAGCCCCAGTACGCCGACTACCCTCTCCTTTTCGTCGTTTATATCCACCTTGTCTTGGCCTACGTCGGCGTCGATCCGGCCGGCTATGCCGGCGAAGTCCGGCAGGCGATCGCCTACCTGGAAAACGACGTCCGGCGATTCGTTCAAGACGGCTTCCTGCTGGAATTCGCGAAACGGGAATTCGCCCTGTGGTTGGACGACCTGGATGCGGCGAAGCAGTCCGCCTGGCGCGCATTGCGCCTGGCCGAGGAAGGCGTCCAGAGAACCACCGCCGACTACTTCTTGACGTTCGTCTACGCGGACCTCTGCGGCATCGACTTCAAGGGGGGTGATCGGGAGTTGTTGGCCGAACACGCGGCGGCCGGTGAGGAGAGAGCCCGGCGGTCCGGTCACCAGCTCCAATTATCGGAATTCCAGCTTTGGCAGGCGCTGCTCGCACGGCAGGCGGGCGACGCGGCGCGCGCCCGCTCATTGTTTCTACCGGCGATCTTTCGGGTGAGCCGCCTAAAGAAACGGCCGACCCCCCATTGGTTCAACGCCCTGTGCGCCTGGTCCTTGTATGAGAACGACCTGCCGGCTGCGCTGCGGGTGCGTGACCAGGAGTCGGCGGCCATCGCCGGCCGAGGGCAGCTAGCGTATGACTGTTACTGCCACGCCGAGCGCTGCCGCCTGCTCGGCGCATGGGCAAGCCGCTGGACGAAGCGCTCGCCGCGGCGCGGGAGGCGGCCGGCAAGCTGCGCGACCCGGCCCCGCGCCTGGCCGAAGTCGATGCCATTGTCAGGGGCGCGTCGGGGCCGCCATGAGCAAGTGGTCCTGGTTTCACGAGTACGAGGCGGACGCCCGCGTCCGCGGCGATCCCGATCGGCTGCGCCTGGCCAGGTTGCATTACGAGGGCTGGGGCTGGCGCGAGACCGATCCGGACCAGGCCTACGCCCTCTACGACCAGGGCTGTCAGCTGGCGCGGCGGCTGGGCGAGCCGTGGTGGCAGCTGTTCTACGCCCACTGGCGGCTCGGGGCGTTGCTCTATTTCAAGCGCGACTACCGCGACGTGCTGCGGCCGGCCGTGGAGGCGGTGCTGGAGGCGCGCAAGCCGTCCTACGAAGCCTTCCCCTTCCGCTTCGCCATCTTTTACGACCTGATTTCCGCCTATCTCGGCATCGACGCGCCCGGCTACGCAGACCCAATCCGCCAGGCGCTGCACAGCCTGGAACACGACGTACCGCGATCCGGCGAGGACCATTTCCTGTTGGAGGACTCGAAGCGGGCCTTCGCGCTGGCGCTGGAAGACCTGGACGCGGCCGAAGCGGCGACGCTGCGGTCGATGCGGCTCGCGGACGAGGCTGGGGAGGAACACAGTGCGGCGCACCACTCGGCCTTCAACTGCTGCGGGCTATGTACGGTGGCGTTCAAGCGCGGCGATTGGGAGCGCCTGGGCGAGAACGCGGCTGCGGGCGAGCAGGCGGCGCGGCGCATCGGCTACAAAATGCAGATTTCGGAGTGCCAAATGTGGTCGGCCCTGCTCGCGCTGCGATCCGGCGACGAGGCGAGGGCCAGGCCGTTGCGGAGGCAGGCGGTCGCGCGCGTGTCGCGGTTGAAGCGGCCGCCGTCGGCGTCGTGGTTCAACGCCCTGGCCGCCTGGGCCTTGCACGAGAACGATCTGGCCGCGGCGCTGGCCGTGCGCGACCGCGAATACGAGACGATCCGCGATCGCGGCCGGCTGGCCTACGAGAGTGTCTGCCACGTCGAGCGCTGCCGGCTGCTGGCGCGGCTGGGTAAGCCGCTGGACGAAGAGTTGAAGGCGGGCCGAGAGGCGGCGGCGAAGCTGCGCAACCCGGGGCCGGAGTTGGAGAAGCTGGAGCGAATTGCCGAAGGGAAGACGGAGTGAAGGATGGGGCCGCCGAGGACTCAGAGTCGTCCCATAAGCCATCGAAACACGGCTGACACAGCCGTGGCACACCGAGGTTTCCGGCGTGCCACGGCTGTGTCAGCCGTGTTAGACCCCCCTCCGGGACAGACTCTCGGCCGCGGCAGCCGGCTTTCTCCTTATCCCCCCTCGATTTTCGGCAGCGCCTGCTCGACGGCCCTGCGCACCAGACTGTTTGGGTCGCCGGCCCGGAGCCGGTGCAGAGCGTCCACAGCGGAGCGGGCGGCCGAACCGATCTCCCCCAGCGCCAGCACCGCCTGCCGCCGAACCGACCATTCCGGATCGTCCAAAGCCGTGGTCAGCGCGGGAACGGCGTCGCGGGCGTCGGGGCCGACCGCCCCCAGGGCGAGCGCCGCGTGCTGCCGCAGCAGGGCGTCGGACGATTGCAGCGCCTTCGCCAGGGCCGGGACCGCCGGCCGGGCCTCCGCGCCGTGTTCGCTCAGGCCCTGCGCCCCCTGCACCCGCACCGTCGGGTTCGCGTCGTCGAGCATCCGCTCCAGCTCGGCCACGCTCCGCCCCTCATACGGCGGCTTGTGGGCGCAGCCCAGCGCCAGAACCGCCGCCAGCCAGAGGCCCGCCCAGCGCCGTGCCATGATCCGCCTCAATTCCCTTCGCCGGAAATCACCTCGCCGCCGGCGTAGGTGGAAAGGGCGCGGTAGACGGCCGGGTCGATCGCCTCGGCGACCCAGCGGACGTGGCCGTCGGCGTAGAGGAAATTGCAGCCGTTGGCGTGCATGCTGCGGAAGCCGCTGACGCGGTCGCGGCCGCTCACGTTGTACCCGGAGGAGTCCGCCCCGATGATGGTCGGCGTTCCGGGCCGGCGGTTCATCGGCTCGTCGTGCGGGTTGGGCGCCAGGCCGTACTGGGCCGTCACGCCGAAGACGCCGGCGTACCACGGATGACCCGGGTCCCCCAGGCTGGCGGCCGCCCAGGACTGATCCATCACCGCCGGGCCGTCGATGAATGGCTCGGTCGCCGGCTGCGATGGGTCGTTCAAGTCGGCCACCAGATAGTACGAGTTGCCGCCCGTCCCTTCCCCGACGGCGAATGTAGAGGAAAGACCGTCGCTTATGTCCGTGAACCGGACGCGGAAGCTCGGCGTCGGCCCGAACTGCTGCTGGCCGTTAACGAACGAGGAGTCCGCCCGGGCGATGTTGAAAAGGCCGCGGACCTGCGTCGGAATCAGTGTGGGGTCTGGCCCAAGGCCGGCGTTCGCCCCCTTGCAGAACACGTAGTCGCAGGCGCCGACCGAAGACGGCATGGGGCCGCCCCACTGCTGCTGGATCGGCTTCATGTCGATGGCGCCGTGCCCGCGGTTGCTGGGGCAGTAAAAGATCTTCACCTCATGGCCGACCGCCGCGTAGTTCTGCTTGTCGTACCAGTGCATGGTATAGTCATACGAGCGATACGTATTATCCTCTTCCAGGTACGGCAGGAGGTCGGTGAAGCCGGTGCGGTACGAGTCCTGGAGGTCGAATTGCGTCACCATGCCGGCCGGCAAATAGTCGTTGGCGTCGTGGAAGCCGTGCAGGGCGAGGCCGATTTGTTTGAGGTTGCTGGTGCAGCTGATGCGGGCGGCGGCGTCGCGCACCTTTTGCACGGCCGGCAGCAGCAGGCCGATCAGCACGGCGACGACGGCGATCACCACCAGCAGCTCGATCAGCGTGAACGCCCGGCGCGGCTCGCCGGCCGGAAAGAGCATCCCGTCGCGTGTCATGACTTGTTCTCCTCGACAGGCGCCACTCTTCGTTCCCCTACAATATAGTGACTCCCATCGGCTCAACCCTTGCCGGAATGAACGCGCCGCCGTCCGGGTCGGTGCATCGTTTACAACGCCCTTGCTTGCCGTTAGAATCAATCCAACGTGAACGGGCGTGCAAGAAGTGAATCCATTGCGGGAGCGGGAATGGCGGAGTTTCAGGACGTGTGCCGGGTCGGCGAAGTCCCCGAAGGCGAGGGCAAGACCGTCGCCGTGGGCGACAAGCTCATCGCCCTGTTCTGCGTCCACGGCGAGCACTGCGCCATCGACGACACCTGCCCGCACATGGGCGCCTCGCTCAGCGGCGGATACGTCGAGAACGGAATCGTGACCTGTCCCTGGCACGCCTGGCGCTTCCGCCTGGCCGACGGCGCCTGGGCCGACAACCCGCGCATCAAGATCGGCTGCTACCCCGTCCGCGTCGAGAACGGCGTTATCCAGGTGCAAGTGCCCGAGCCGCCGAAAAAGCCGCAACCGGGAGAAACCTCATGAGTCGCACCGGCCTGCCGCGCGCCGCCGCATTGCTGGCGCTGGCCCCCCTCTTGCTCACCGCCGCCGGCGCCGCTCCGCCCGAGCGGCCGGCCCCCCGGGTCGTCCCCAAGTTCGCCGCCGTCGCCGAGACCAGCCTTCTCATGGACGGCCTCAACGACGCCAACTACCGCGGCCTTCAGAAGATCTTCAAGCAGAAGCCGGCCGACGCCGACTCGTGGACCTACGCGCGCGGCCAGGCGCTCCTCATCGCCGAGACCGGCAACCTTCTCCTGCTGCGGCCGCCGCGCAACGCCGGCCAGGACGCCTGGTTCGCGGACGCCATGGAGCTGCGCGACGCCGCCGCCGACCTCGCCCACAAGGCCGGCGACCGCGATTACGACGGCAGCGTCGCCGGCATGAAGATCGTCGCCGCCGCTTGCAACAAGTGCCATGAGAAATTCCGCGTCACCACGCAGGTTGGGACGGACGGCCCCTGACGCACCTTGGCGAGCGGCGGGCTTTACGCCCGCCGTTTGGACTCAACCCGCCGGGACAAGTCCGGCGGCTCGCCCCGTTCGCTCACCGTCGCCGCCTTGCCGGCTGCCCGGTCGAACACCGCCTTCAATCCCGCATTCCACCGGGCCAACGTGTACTTCGTTTCCACGTCGGCGCGGGCGGTTCGGCCGAGTCGGCGCGCAAGTCGTGGTCCTCGATGAGGCGCGACGCCGCGTCCACCAGCCCCTGAACCACGTCGGGGTCGGGCGTGTACATCGGCTCGTAATCCTCGCGGAGCAGCCCGGCCGTCTCGTCCGCCCACGACGCCTTGCCGTAGCGGCCCGGAACGACCAGGCCGTTGCGCTCGTGATGCAGGTACTCTTCCATTCCCCACCCATCCGAGCCGACGACGGCCAGGCCGTAGGACATCGCTTGCAGCAGGGAGACGATGTGGATGCGGGCGGCCGGCAGGAGAAAAAGGTGACTGTCGGCGTGGAGGGCGGCCATCTCCTCGGTGGTCACGAAACGCTGGATCAGCCGCACGCCGCCGGATTCGAGGATGCGATGGTAGTGGGCGTCGAGCGCCGGCAGGGCGGTTCGCAGCGTGAGACGCACTTGCGGGTAACGCTCGCGCAGGACGGCGAAGGCCTCCAGCACGTCGAGGCCGCCGCGAACGAAAAAGTTCTCCGGGACCTGGCACCAGGAGTTGATGAAGAGCAAATGGATCTCATCGGGGTTCCGGTCCTGATGCCGTTGCCATCGGGACGGCAGCGGGACGCCGAGGGGGGTGTAAGAGACCTTCTTGCGGATCGCCTCGCTGCCGAACAGGGTGGGGACCAGCTCCGCCGTGGATCGGATGTGCGTGACGACGCCCTTGCAAGAGTCGGCTTCGAGCAGCGCCTTGACGATGGGAAGGTAGGGCGACTTTTCGATCCGCAAATCGCTGGTACGGCCGTTCTGAATCAGCGGATAGAACAGAGTCGTCGGATCTTCTATCTCGATGATCCACGGGTTCTGTCCGAAAGTGTACGGCATGCTGGTGAGGAAGACGAGGCCGCGGTTGGGTGCGAGCAGGAGCTGCGAGAGGAGATGGCGCGAGTGCAGGAAGCGCGCGATCGCGCCAAGGCTGGCCCCGCGGCGCAGCAGCGTGAGGGTGAACCGGGCGAGGGCCGTCAGCACGCGCAGCTTTTGCCTCAACGGGACGTGGGGGGCGCCGCGGAACACGCCGATCACGGTGCGGATCATTCCCACGAATGCAGCGGGGATGCGGCCCACCGCTCCCACGATCTTCGCCGCCAGGGACGGCCCCTGTTTTCGCGGGGTTGGCGCCGGGGGAGGAGCGGAACAGATGAAGCGATATCCGGGCGGCGGCTCGCCGGTGTGGTTGAACTGGGGGTGGCGGCCGCAGTCGCCGGAACGGGTGTAGACGGGCAGCCAGCCCGCGAACTCGATGGGCGTCTGGTCGCTTCCGTGTTCAGGACGGTCGGCCGCAACGATCGGCTCGTCGGCCTCGCCGCCGCGATCGTCGATGAGGCGTTGCATTTCGTCCAGCGTCGCCGCCGATAGAGCGGCGGGGTGCGTGAACAGCCGGCCGGTGCGCAGGGCGTCCAGGGGGTCCACGGAGGGCGGAAGGGCGAAGACGCGGCCGTGGGTACGGACGAGGCCCCATCCCCGGTACGATTCGGGGAAGGGGACGCGGGGGCGCAAGCCGAGCGGCATGACGAGGTCTCCCGTTCGTGGGCAGGGCGGCGTGGAATCAGCGCCGCAGCGGGTCATTTTTATCGGGTTTTCGCACGGGAGAGGTTCGCTTTGCGGCCCGTCAACCCATCACGGAGCGGAGGTCTTTGAGCAGCCGCCGGCAAACGCGGACGGGAAGTCGCCGCAGCGGCTCGGCGCGGACCTTGTTCCAGAGGCGGCGCGGGCCCCACGCCCACGATTTCTTGTGGAAGTCGGCGCCGTGTTCCATGTTGAGGTAGAGGTTGCGCGCCTGGCGGCGGAGCAGCTCGAACCAGTATTTGTTGTGCGGCCCCTGCTTGCAGGTCAGCTCCATGTTGTTGTAGGTCGGCGTGTCGCCCAGGCCGTAGCCGCCGCGGCGCTCGTAGAACGGCGGCAGCCGCTTCCAAATCACGACTTTGTAGAGGTCATACAGGACGACCGACAGCCCCATCAGCCAGCTGTCCACGTTGGACTGCCAGCCGAAATTCTGGCACACCTCGATGAGCCGGGCGCTGACGACGGGCGACCATTCGCCGAAGGCCACGACCCATTTGCGAATTTCTTCCTCTTTTTCGTAGACGCCGGCGTAGGACTCGATCGGCGGCCGATTGTGGCCGATGATGCAGAACTCGTCCTGGATGCCGAGGATCTCCGACACGAATCCGGTTCGGAAGAAGGCGAAGTCGTCGGCCGTCATCAAACAGAAGCGCGAGCGCGGATCGCGCTGGGTGAAGAGGTATTCCTGGGCGTGGTGCAGGTAGTGTCGGCCCTCGCCGCGCGACCAGACGAAAGTGCGGACGGCGAAGGGGTAGGCGGCGAAGAAGCTCTCGGGCGGCCGCTCGTCGTCGTCGTCGTCGTACTTGATGAGGAATTCGATGTCCCGGCGTTCCTCCGGCCGAACGTGTTCGACGGCCGAATCGAGCAGGCGCTTGAGATTGGAAGCCGGGTTGCCTTGGACGCGGGAGCAGAAAAGGACGCTTATCATGATGCGGCCTCCGTGCCGGCCGAGCAGATGGAGATGTCCTATCTCCGTGATGAGGCGGAGGGAAACTCGCCCCGACACTGCCTCGGACTGCTGGCGTTGGGTGGGAGTATAGACCGTTGGGGAATTCTGGTCAACGGAACCTCCGGCGCATTCCGGGCGGAGCGGGTCGCGGGTTGGTCTGGTCCGTGCCGCGCGGCGAGCTACAATCGGCGGCGTAATCCGAGGGCAAGGAGGCCACGATGATCTATTTGCTGCCGTTCCTGATCTGTCTGGCGGAGACGGCCGTCGTCACCCTGGACACGGTTCGCACGATCTTCATCGCCCGCGGCATGAAGGTCCTGGCCGCCGCGCTGGGCCTGCTGGAAGTGACCATCTGGCTGTTCGCCATCAGCCAGGTGATGCAGAACCTGAGCAGCCCGACCTGCTTTATCGGCTATGCGGTGGGCTTCACGCTGGGGACGTACCTCGGCATCCGCATCGAGGAGCGGCTGGCGCTGGGCACGCAGGTGGTCCGCGTGCTGACGCGGCGGGACGCCGGCGATCTCGTCATGTCTCTGCGGACGGCGGGCCACGGCGTCACCAGCGTCCAGGGTCAGGGAGCGACGGGCGGCGTCCACGTCCTGTTCACGATCGTCGCGCGCAAGCGGCTGCCGCAGGTGGTGGAGATGATCGAGCGCTTCGACCCGGCGACGTTTTACGTGGTCGAGGACGTGCGGACGGCGCGCGGCGGCTTCCGGCGGTGGGCGGTGCAGTCGGCCGCGGCGGTACATGGGAATGCGGCGACCAAACAGCAGGAGGACGATGGGAAGGTCATGAAACGAGCGGCTTGAGCCGGTCGGCTCAAGCTGGCGCCGGGACGCATAAGACCGAGGCGGAGCGCGGCGGGTCGTCTGGTACAATCAAGACGCGGCGCCGCCCACCGCCAGCGCGGCCCGGGCCGAATGGGAGGATGGTCATGAGCTCAATCAAAGCAACCTGGAAAAACGGGCGGATCGTGCTGGACGGCCCGGCCGATTGGCCGGACGGCCATCGGCTTGTAGTGACGGAAGAGCGCCCGGCTGTCGTCGAGTTCATGACGGAAGACCAGCAATCTGACGATCCTGAAGAGATCGAGCGCTGGATCGCGGAACTCCGCGCATCGCCGGCGCTGACGCTGACGCCGGAACAAGAGGCGGACAGGATTGCTTGGCGGAACAAGGTAAAGGAATTCAATCTGCAAGCCGTGCGCCGGCAGATGGACGAGGGCGTTTCATGACGCAACGCTGCTTGCTCGATTCGGGACCGGCATTCGACTTTCTCTTCCGGCGCAAGGGAGTCGATGATCGCGTTGCGAACGCCAGGCGAACAGGCGCCAAAGTCGGCATTTGTGTGCCCGTACTGGGCGAGATCGTCGGCGGCCTGGAGGCGAGCGGCCGCCGGGACGCTTCATGGGCTACTGCCCGGCCGCGTCTGGCAAAACTCGTCTGCTGGCCTACGACCGGGACGCCGCCCACGAATACGGACGAATCTTCTCTGAACTCAAGAAACGCGGTCGCATCATTCACCAAATCGATATGCAGATCGCGGCCATCGCCTTTTCCTTGGGCAATTGCACCGTCGTCAGCGGCGATTCGGACCTGTCGGCGGTTCCCGGTTTGACTGTCGAAAAGTGGGCGTCGTGAAACCGTGAAGCCCGCAAGGCCTTCGCCGTCGCGTGAGCCTTTCCTGGTAAAATGACCGACGGCATTCGCCCCACGGAGGCGCCGTCATGTCCGCGATCACCCATCCCCGGCCGCTCCACGCCCCACGCGGCCCGGAGCGCACCTGCAAGGGCTGGATTCAGGAAGCCGCCCTTCGCATGTTGCTCAACAACCTCGATCCCGAGGTCGCCGAAGACCCCGATCGCCTCGTCGTCTACGGCGGCAGCGGCAAGGCCGCCCGCACTTGGCGCGACTTCGACGCCATCGTTGCGACCCTCCGCAAACTCGAAAACGAAGAAACCCTCCTCGTCCAGTCCGGCAAACCCGTCGGCGTCGTCCGCACCCATGCGATGGCGCCGCGCGTCCTCATCGCCAACAGCCTCCTCGTGCCGAAGTGGGCGACGTGGGAAGAGTTCCGCCGGCTGGAGGCGATGGGCCTCACCATGTACGGCCAGATGACGGCCGGCAGCTGGATCTATATCGGCACACAAGGGATCTTGCAAGGAACTTATGAGACGTTCGCCGCCTCCGCCCGCCGGCACTTCGGCGGCACGTTGGCCGGGCGGCTGCTCGTCACCGGCGGCCTCGGCGGCATGGGCGGAGCGCAGCCGCTGGCCGCCGCCATGAACGGCGCCGCCTTCCTCGGCGTCGAGGTCAACCCGGAGCGCATCGAGCGCCGCCTTCGCAGCGGCTACCTCGACCGCATGAGCCGCGACCTCGACGAAGCGCTCGGCTGGCTCGACGGGGCCAGGAGCGAGAAGGCGCCGCTGTCCGTCGGTCTGGTCGGCAACGCCGCCGCCGTGCTGCCCGAGCTGGTGCGGCGCGGCGTCACGCCGGACGTGCTGACCGATCAGACCTCCGCCCACGACGCCCTCAACGGATATGTGCCGCTCCAGAAATCGCCGGACGAAGACCTCGATGCGCTGCGGCGCGACGACCCGGCGGAGTACGTCCGGCGGGCGAAGGAGTCGATGGCCGTCCACGTTCGGGCGATGCTGGAATTGCAGCGGCGCGGGGCCGTGACGTTCGACTACGGCAACAACATCCGCGCCCAGGCGGCCGAGGCCGGCGTCGCCGACGCCTTCCGCATTCCCGGCTTCATTCCGGAGTACATTCGTCCGCTGTTCTGCGAGGGCAAGGGGCCGTTCCGCTGGGCCGCCCTGTCCGGCGACCCGGAGGACATTTACCGCACCGACCAGGCCGTGCTGGAGACGTTCCGCGGGGACGAGGCGCTGGCCCGGTGGATACGGCTGGCGCGCGAGCGGGTGAAGTTCCAGGGGCTGCCGGCCCGCATCTGCTGGCTCGGCTACGGCGAGCGCGCCCGCATCGGCCTGCGCTTCAACGACATGGTGCGTCGCGGCGAATTGAAGGCGCCCATCGTCATTGGCCGCGACCATCTCGACGCCGGCTCGGTGGCGTCGCCCAACCGCGAGACGGAGGCCATGAAGGACGGCTCCGACGCCATCGCCGACTGGCCGATCCTCAACGCGCTGGCCAACACGGCCTGCGGCGCCGGCTGGGTCAGCGTCCACCACGGCGGCGGCGTCGGCATCGGCTACAGCCTCCACGCCGGCATGGTCGTCGTCGCCGACGGCAGCGACGACGCAGCCGGCCGCCTGCAACGGGTGCTGACCGCGATCCGGGGACGGGGGTGATGCGGCACGCGGACGCGGGGTATGAGGAGGCGATCCGGTGCGCGAAGGAGCGCGGCGTCGCTGTGCCGGGGTTGAATTACTAAATCCTGACAGCATCTCCCTTTGTGGTGCGGCCGCCTGGGCACGACGAAGGGCATTTACGCCAGTGCCGCCGCAACCAAATCCTCCAGCTTTCGGTCCAGCATACTGGCGACCGAGGCAATCTGGTCATCGTTGAACTGCCCAAACAGCGAAGACGGCCTGTCGTACTCCACGCAAGTCTTCCTTTCTTCGTTCTCGCAGATCAGCACCCGCAGCGGGGCGTAAAGGCTCGCCCGGATGTCGTGCTGCGTCATCTGGAGGGCGAACAGCGGGTTGCCGACGACGTACTGGATCGCCTTCCGCTTCTGGCCGGCGAGGCGCAGCAGCGCCCCGTGGTTGTGCGTGGCGAACAGCATGAAACCGCTCGGCCCGGCCATCGCTTCGATCTTGGCCTTGGCGCCCTCAGCGTCCCCGCCTGCGGCGAGGGACTTGTACACGTCCGGGTCGAAGCGCCCCCATTGCCGCTCGAAGGCCCTGGCGACTTCCTCGAACGGCTTGTCGGTCGCCAGGCGAACGTGGTCCACAGTGAAACGAGAGTCGTTCATCGGATTACCTCCTGGGCGCTGCACACCGAACCGGGCATACACGAGGACGCCGCCGAGGGCGAGCTTGACTCACGAGGGGAAACACTTCCCGAAGGCGACCAGCAACTTCGGCGACCCCTTGATGCGGATTTTCCTGCGCAGCAAGGCCCACAGCAGGCTCCGCTCTTTCGCCAGGAAGCCCAGCCACGTCTCGCTGTCGGCGGTCACACGCAGGTCGGCCTCGCCCTGATGACCGTCCTGCACTTGCAAGGCGCCGTCCCGGATCGAGACGGTGGCCTGTTTCTCTTCCTTGCCGGTGAAGGTGAAGTGGTAGACGGCGTTCAATTTCGCCGCCTTCCCCGGCTGAAACGTGAGACGCAGCCCCGACAGGAAGCGCTGGATCGTCCGGGGCCGCAAGCCGTTGCCGACCCGTTTGATCGTCTTGAGGGGGAAGCGGCGCGCCACATGATCCTCGGCGTCCGAACCGGCGACGACGTAGACCGTCTCTTCCTTCTCCTGCAATGGACGAACGACCTCCCGCAGATGCCCGGCCTTGTCGGTGAGATAGGGGCCGATGACCTCTTCCCCAGCCGGGCAGACACTCAGGCAGTAAGCGGCCTTGTAGTTGGCCCCGAAGGAGAGGCTTTGCCACATCGACGCCGATTCCGGGTCGGACACCCGCTTGCGGTAGTCCAGGGCGTCCTTGCTGTCGGCGATCTGCTCGACCCAATCGGTGAAGCCGCCCATGAACTCCCGGTAGTTGTGCGTGTAGCAGGCCGAGAAGTTGAAGTCCCCGTTCGGGGAGATGGCGCCCACCGGGCACGCCGCCACGCACAGCTTGCATTCCAGGCACGGGTTGTACGAGATCGGCTGGTCGTAGGCGTCAGCCTCGGCGGCGATCAGGACGGTGCCCAGCAGGATGAAGTTGCCGAACCTGGGGTGGATGACGTTGCGGTGGATGCCCATGTGCCCCAGGCCCGCAGCGACGGCGACCGGCTTGTGCGAGACGACCCAAATCTTGCCGCCCGGAAACCGATCCATTTCCATCGGGAAGCCCATCGACGGGTTCAACGCACGAACGCCCTGCTTCTCCAGGATCGCCACGACCTTGCGGGCGACCTCGTTGACGTGATCGCCGGTGTGGTGGAATTCGAGGTTGGCGACCGACCGAGCGGGGCTGCGGATCGGCTCCCGGTTCATCCGGCAGACGAAGCTGAGGAGGGTCTTGGCGGGCGCGAAGCAGCGCAGGATGTCGTCCCGCTGATTGTCCAGGGCCGGGCGGCTGATCTCGACCAGGCCAGCGTCGTCGGCCCCGCAGTCGAGGCACAGTTGACGCAGCCAGGCCGCATCGAGGACGGACGGCGATACTGGCTGATTGCCGCCGTTTTCGTGGAAGCGCTGCACGGTCGGGTGTTCGGCGAGGTTCATGACCGTCCTTTCATTGTATATGCAAGTGTCGCCCGAAAAAAAACGCGGGTCGATCACCCTTCGGCCTTTGCCTGTCGCAACTTCTTCGCTGCCTTGTCGAGCAGGGCGATCCCCTCGTCCCCCAGCAGTTCCTTGGCCTGGCGCTGGGCCTCCTCCCAGGCCGGGGTTGCCTTCTCGATCAGCCGCCTGCCCTGGGGCGTCAGCCGGAACGGCTGGGTGCGGGCGTCCACGTCCGGCACGACTTCCAGCCAACCATGTGCCTGCAACGGTTTGACGTTGCGGCTGAGGGTGGACGTGTCGAGTTGCAGAATCTCGCAGACCTGGGCGGGCCGGGCGAGGCCGAGGCGTGCGGTAACGATCAGGATGTTCAACTGGCTGACCTTCAGGCCCAGCGGGCGCAGGGCGTCGTCGTAGAAGTTCGTGACGACCCGATTCAGCAGGCGCAGGCGCACGGCGATGCACGTCCTGGAGATCGTGTCGATGCTGTTGTTCGTCGGCTTGTCCATGATGCGCCTCCTTGACCGCCACCGCTCATTGTATATGCAACTATCGGCGAGGGTCAAGTGGGAACTTCGACAAATCCGGTCCTCGCCCCACCCGCCGAGGGCCAATGAAGCGTGACCGGGTCGTCTCAAATCCGGCGTTCCGGCTTGGCGGCGGTCACGAGATAGGTCGCAAACCAGGGACCGCCCCCCCAGCATCGCCATCCCAGCCCACGACGGCTGACATCGCTCATGCCGATCCTGGCCAGGCGCGCCTGGTATTGCCCTATGCCCCGCAGGTCGGCGATCAGCAGCCGACCGCCGGGACGCAGCACCCGCACCGCCTCGTCAATTGCCTTCTCCCGGCCCGCACGTCCTCGGATGTTGTGGATCGCCAAACTGGAGACAATTAGATCAAAACTGTCGTCTCCAAAGGGCAGCGCCGTCATGTCGGCCGTGTGCAATTCGACGCGATCCTTCACCCCCTCGGCGACGGCGTTGCGCCGGGCGGCCTCGGCGGAATTGCCGGACTGGTCGGCGCCTCGCCACAGGTCCACGCCCACCGCTCGGCCCGTGGTCAGGTGGCGAGCGGCCAGCAGCAGGACCGCCCCCCGGCCGCATCCCAGGTCCAGGATTCGCTCGTCGCCCCGGAGTCCCAGGTTGTCGAGCAGTTCGGCCCAAACCACGAACTTGCCTCGGAGCGTGGTGTGGAGGAAGAATCCGACGATGGCCACCGTGACCAGGGCCGGCAGAAACGGCCGCACGTCGCCAGAGACGACGGCAGAGAGGACGGCGATTACGAGACAGGCAACGGTCAGGACGATCATGAAAGCGGCCGCATAGGGGGCGTCAATCCCATACGAACCACGCCGTCGAGGTTGCGCCTTTCCGGTCATCGGGGTTCCCTTCCTCTGCAACGGAGGCGGAGAATTTACGTCGCCTTTGAAGTCGTTGACCTGAATACGAAACCTATCAGCCGCTTGCGAACACGTCTTCCAGTGATAGAATCGTCCGCAGGATCACAACGCAGCAGTCTCGAATCGGAGTGAGTATGGCGAAAGGCAAGGCGAAGGAAACCACACGGCAGCGCCGTCACAAGGGATGGTTTACGTGTCCTGTTCGTTCAGGATGCGGCCGATTCTCCTCCGCAGGTAGCTGAACGACGGCTGCCCTTGCCCGACCTTGAACTCCGGCGGCTCAGGGCCGTCATCGAGCAGGTGGTCCAGGTAGGCTTCGGCGTAGCGCCTCACCTTCAGGCTCGCCTTGAGAGCGCCGATGAAATCTCTCGCCTTCTGCTCCACGGCGGCGGGGAATGGCTCGCTCATTTGGCCTCTCCAATCAATAATTGACGGCCCTGTTCTTCGACCTGCCGGTGGCGCTGCGGGCTGGCCGCAGGAAGGCGCTCGGCTTCAGCGACGTGCGGGTGTGGGCGCAAAGGGAGCAGGATGCTGCTGCTATATCGAGACCCCTGGTTCACCTTCCGCTTTGCCGACGACCGGATCATCCCCCGATTCCACCTGGAAGGCGTCTCGGCTGGTCAGCCGGTTTTGGTCTTCAGGATCGACCCCGGCGCCGGGGAGCGGCTTGGGCTGCTGGCGATGGCCGATCTCTATAGTGGACCCCGAAAACTGGACCACCAGCTCCATGAGGGCGGCGTACCGGCGCCGACTGGAAGCGGAGCCGCAGAGGCCCAGGCAGCTATCGTGGCCGGCGATCGTGCCGGCGGCGGAGTTGCGGGCCTTATGACGGCGGCAGGCGGGAACCCCGCCGTTCTTGAGGCTTGCCATGGGAGGCGACCTCCAAGAATCCAGTACAATGTACTGGATTGCCGGGTTCGGCCGCTCTCCTGACCGCCAGGAGGCGCGCGTAAGATGCAATCAGCGAAGGACTTGTATTAGTGGGCGCTACTGGACTTGAACCAGTGACCCCCAGCGTGTCGAGCTGGTGCTCTAGCCAACTGAGCTAAGCGCCCTCTGACCCACACCATAGGCGGCGTTCCCGCCCTCGTCAAGGGCGCTCGCCGCGAATTTCCTCCCGCGCCGATCCGCCTCTCGAAGGGAAACGCCGCACCGTCGGGAGACCTCGTTTTGCACGACGCCGACAACCTCATCCTGTTCGGCGCCAGCACTCGCGCCGCCGCCTTCTCCGCCCTTCGGGCCGGCCTCCGACCCTGGTGCGCCGACCTCTTCGCCGACGCCGACCTCCAGGCCCGATGCCCCGCCATGCGCCTCCCCGCCGCCTACCCTAACGGCTTCCTCGACTGGATCGGCGCCGACATCCCCGGTCCCTGGATGTACACCGGCGGCCTCGAAAATCGACCCTGGCTCGTCGAACGCCTGGCCCGCCGGCGCCCCCTCTGGGGCAATGACTGTCCCGCCTTGCTCCGGCGCGCAACCCCGCCGTCGTCCGCGCGGCCGTTCGCGGCGCCGGCTTGCCCGCGCCTGCCGTCCACGCCTTCTTCCGACGGCCGCCCCCCGGACGATGGCTTGTCAAGCCGACCTGGGGCCTCGGCGATCCCATTCACTTCTGGACCGCCGCCGACGCCGCCGACCGGCCCTCCCTGCTCGTCCACGTCCAGGAATTCCTCGAAGGCGAAGCGCAGGCCGCCGTCTTCTGCGGCGACGGCAAACGCGCCGTCCTTCTCGGCGTCTCCCGACAGCTCGTGGGCCTCGACTGGCTCCACGCCGCCCCGTTCCGCTACTGCGGCAGCGTCGGGCCTCTCCGGCCGGACGCCGGCCGCCGGCGCGACCTCGAAACCCTCGGCGCCGCCCTCGCCCGACGCTGCCGCCTTCGCGGCATTTTCGGCGTGGACGGCGTCGTCCGCGACGGCGCCTTCCATCCGGTCGAGGTCAACCCGCGCTACACGGCCTCCGTCGAAATCCTTGAATATGGATGCGGATTTTCCGCTATCGCCTGGCACCGCGCCGCCTTCGTCCCGGCCGCGTCCCGGCCGGCGCCCCCTTCCGGCAACCCGACCGCGTGCGTCGGCAAGGCCGTCCTGTTCGCGCGGGACGATCTCGCCTTCCCGGACGACGGCCCCTGGAACGCCGTCCTCCAGTCGCCGCCCGATCTCTCGGAGCCTCCCGCCTTCGCCGATATTCCCCATCCGGGAACGCGCATCAAGGCCGGGCGGCCTGTCTTCACGTTCTTCGCCCGCGGCGACACGGCCGACGACTGCCTTGCCGCCCTGCGTCGCACCGCCGGCGAAATCGACCGCCTCCTTTTCCCGTCGTAATCACGGCTCCTGCGTCGGCTTGCCGATCTTGACCAGCACCGCCCCGTGACGCGGCACCGTCGTCTTGAAGGAATCGGCGAAGGCCCCCAAGTCCTTCTGCCGCCACAGGTCGCGCACGGGTTGTTCGCCCTGGACTCCGACATCGGCCCAACGCGCGGTCACGTCGGCCGGGGCGCCGCCGCGGTTGAACAGGCCCACGGCCACCGTGCCGTCCGACAGCGGCCGCGCCCACACTTCCAGCATCCCGTCCTTCGCCTTGCGGCCGGCCGGCTTGCCCAGCGGGTCCTGGTCCACCGCCAGCACCTCGTCGTTGCCCAAGAGCGCCGTCGTGAACGGGTCGAGCTGCGTCATGTCGCAGCCGATCAGCAGCGGCGCCGACAGCAGCGACCACAGCGTAATGTGCGTCACCTGCTCGTTCGGCGTCAGCTTCGTCGGGTGCGGCCGGCCCCAGCCGACCTGGCCCACCACCAGCATGTCCGGGTCGTTCCAGTGGCCGGGGCCGGCGAACTTCTCATGGCCGTCCTGACCGAAGCCGATCCCGGACATGCTATTCCAGCTATCGTTGATGTCTCCCGTGGTGCGCCAGCAATTGCCGCCCACATCCTTGCCCCACGTCCACACGTCGCCCATCCCGTACTGACACAGGCTGTACACGATGTCGCGGCCGGACTTGTCCAGGGCGCCGCGCATCAGCGCGTAGGGCGCCCGCAGGTCCTTGCTCTTGCAGGAGCACCAGTCGTATTTGAGGTAATCGACGCCCCATTCGCCGTAGGTTTTCGCGTCCTGCTCCTCGTGGCCGTCGCTGCCTTCGTAGCCGGCGCAGGTCTTGGGTCCGGGCGAGGAGTAGACGCCGAGCTTGAGGCCCTTGGCATGGACGTAATTCGCCAGGCCCTTCATGTCCTTGAATTTGTCGTTGACGTGGAGAACGCCGTCGGCGCCGCGCTTGCCCTCCCACGTATCGTCGATGTTGACGTACTGGAAGCCGTGCGACGCGAGGCCGCTCTTGACCATCGCGTCGGCCGCGGCGCGGATCTTGTCGGCGTCCACCTGACCGCCCCAGACGTTCCACGAGTTCCAACCCATCGGCGGCGTCAGGGCGAGCTGGTGTTGCCCGCCGACGATTGTGAGCGTCGCCGACGCAGAACCGGCCGGCCCCTTCACGGTGATTTTCACCGCGGTTTTGCCGGCTGACTGGAGCGACCCGGACAGGACGCCCGTTTTCTCGTCGAGCGTGACGCCGGCCGGCAGGTTCTTGGCCGTGAACGTGAGCGGCCCATCGCCGGTGGCCGGGATCAGAAACAGGAACGGCCGGCCCGGCGTGGCGCCGGTGATGCGCGGGTAGTGGATCGCTGGCTTCGGCCCCGGAGGACCGGCGATGTCGGGCGCCGGCTCCTTCGGCCCCGTAATCGTCTCCGGCTTGTCCTTTACGTCCGGGTTCAGGATCAGCACGGCCCCGGCCCAGTCGGCGTGGTCGTTGGTGATGCCGTCGTCGGCGTCGTCCACCGCGAGGCCGAGCTGTTTGGCGCCGGTGAGATCGACGGAGAGCAGCTTGGGCGCATCGCCGCCGTGAAGGACCGCCGTATCCGCGGCCGGCTTGCCGTCCACCAGGACGTGGAAGCGGACGGAGCCTTGGCCTTTCCGTTCGTCATCGACGCCGACGACCGCCAGGAAGCGCACGGCCGCCCCCTTCAGGTCGATGAGCATCTCGCTGACCGCGTGGGTGCCGACGCCGTGCCGGAAGACGTCGCCGTGCAGGGTGATCGGGTGGTCGTCCACCGAGCGGCCGGCGTGCGGGTCGCCCCAATCCTGCTGCACCTTCGACAGGTCGAGCGCGTCGATCCACAGGCCATTGGCCGGCGGATTCGCCCCGCGCAGGTCCGCCTCCGTCTGCGCCCAGGCCGGCGCCGCGCACGCCGCCACGAGGATCGCCGCCGTTAGTCGCTTCATGATTCCTCCCGTTCCGCAAGGGTTAGCCGTCCGTGGGTCGGACGGGTTTGCTGATGCCTTGACTCGCCGGTACGGCCGCTGCCGCCGCCGCCTCGCTCACGGCGCCGAAGGGATAACCGCCCTCCTCGTACCAGACGGAGATCCAGACCTTGCTGGTGTCGAAACTGCCGCCGTTGGACGACTGCGTGATGTGGACAATGCGGATGCCCGGGTTGTCCGCCAGCCAGGCGTTGACCTCGTCCTCCAGTTTGGACGTGAACCGGCCCCAGCCGGAGAACGGCGACTTGTCCTTGACGAACAGCTTTACCCGCACGCCGCACGCTCCTTTCCGACGGGGTCGCCCGGCAACGGCCGGCCCATCATGCAGCCCGCGCCGCCTGCAAACCGACGAAGTGCTATCAGCGTAAGCGAGGCGCTGCCGGCCGTCCAGAAAAGAGTCGGCGACGGCAAAGATTCAAGAAAAACCGTTGCGGCCCACGGCCCTTGCCGTTACTTTCAAGGGAAAGGTCCCCGCCGACGCCCGCGCCCTCCCGCCGACTCGCCGCGGCCCCTACCGTCTTGAGAGAACGCCACCCATGCTACGAACCATTCCGACGGCCTTCTTCTCGTTCTCCCTTTGCCTCCTGACCGCCGCGGCTTCGACAGCCGCCGACCCCGCTCCGAAGCCGGTCAATTTCGACCATGACGTGAGGCCGATCTTCGCCGCCAAGTGCTACGCCTGCCACGGACCCGACGGCGCCAAGCGCCGCGGCGACCTCCGCCTCGATATCAAGACCGACGCCCTCCAGAAGATCATCAAGCCCGGCGACGCGGCGGGGAGCAAATTGTTCCAGCGCATCCACGGCGACGTGGCCGATCATCTCATGCCGCCGCCCAACGCCAAGACGGGGCCGCTGTCGCCCGACCAGATCGACACGCTGCGCCGATGGGTGGAGCAGGGGGCGAAGTTCGAGCGTCACTGGGCCTACGTCCCGCCGGTGCGGCCGCCCCTGCCGGACGTGAAGAACAGGACGTGGATCCGCAACCCCATTGACGCCTTCGTCGCCGCCGCTCAGGAACGCGAGGGGTTCCAGCCGGCGCCGGAGGCCGACCGCGTCACGCTCCTCCGCCGGCTCAGCTTCGACCTGACCGGCCTGCCGCCGACGCCGGACGAGGTGGACGCCTTCGTCAAGGATGCCAGCCCCGACGCCTACGAGAAAGTCGTGGACCGGCTGCTGGCCTCGCCGCACTACGGCGAGCGGATGGCGATTTACTGGCTGGATTTAGTGCGCTACGCCGACACGGCCGGCTACCACAGCGACAACCACCGCGACGTCTGGATGTACCGCGATTACGTCATCGGCGCCTTCAACGCCGACGAACCGTTCGACCGCTTCACCGTCGAGCAGCTGGCCGGCGACCTGCTGCCGAACCCGACCGAGCAGCAGCGCATCGCATCGGGATACAACCGGCTGTTGCAGACGACGGAGGAGGGCGGCGCCCAGCCGAAGGAGTACACGGCCAAGTACGCCGCCGACCGCGTGCGCAACGCCTCGGTGGTCTGGCTCGGCTCCACGATGGGCTGCGCGGAGTGTCACAGCCACAAATTCGATCCGTTTACGAACAAGGATTTCTACAGTTTCGAGGCGTTTTTCGCGGACGTGAAGGAGGCAGCCGTCGGCCGGCAGGAGCAGACGCCGTTCCCGTCGAAGGAGCAGGCGGAGCAGCTGCACACGCTTGACGAACAGATCGCGGCGGCGAAGGCGGCGCTCGACAAGCAGACGCCGGAGCTGGACGCGGCCCAGGCGGAGTGGGAGAAGACGGCCCACGCCGCGCCGCCCAAGGGGGCGCCGGCCGACGCGACGGCGGCGCTGGCCGTCGATCCCGACAAGCGCACGCCGCAGCAGAAACAAGCCGTGTCCGCCTACTTCCACACCGTCGCCCCGCAGCTCGGCGACGCCCGCGCCCAGGTCGCCAAACTCACGGAGGAGAAGAAGCAGCTGACGGCCAAAATCCCAACGACGCTGGTGACGACGGCGGTCGCGCCGCGCACCGTCCGCCTTCTGCCGCGCGGCAACTGGCAGGACGACAGCGGCGAAATCGAGCAGCCGGCCGTGCCCGCGTTCCTGGCGACGCCGCCCCCTCCCAACCCTCCCCCAGCTTCGGGGGAGGGCAGGGTGGGGGACCGCCGGGCGACGCGGCTCGACCTGGCGCGGTGGATCGTCGCGCGCGACAACCCGCTGACGGCCCGCGTCTTCGTCAACCGGCTGTGGATGCTGATGTACGGCGAGGGGATCGTCCGCTCGCCCGGCGATTTCGGCACGCAGGGGCAGCTGCCAAGCCACCCCGAGCTGCTCGACTGGATGGCCGTCGAATTCATGGAGAGCGGCTGGGACGTGAAGCACATGGTCAAGCTGATGGTGCTGTCGAACACCTACCGGCAGTCATCGGTTGCCGGCAAGGAGTTGCGCGAGCGCGACCCGGCCAACGTCTGGCTGGCGCGGCAGGACCGTGTCCGCCTCGACGCCGAAATGGTGCGCGACAACGCCCTGGCGGTCAGCGGTCTGCTTTCTCCGAAAATCGGGGGGCCGAGCGTGAAGCCGTACCAGCCGGCCGGCTACTGGTCATATCTCAATTTCCCGGTGCGCGAGTGGGACAATGACAAGGGCGAGAACCAGTACCGTCGCGGCCTCTATACCTACTGGTGCCGGACGTTTCTGCAACCGAGCCTGGCCGCTTTCGACGCCCCGACGCGGGAGGAATGCACGGCCGAGCGCACGCGGTCCAGCACGCCGCTGCAAGCGCTGGTGCTGCTCGACGACCCCACCTATGTCGAGGCGGCCCGGGTCTTCGCCGAACACATTCTCCGCGAGGGCGGGGCGACGCCGGAGGAGCGGCTGAACTGGGCCTACCGCCGCGCCCTGTCGCGCGGGGTGAAGCCGCCGGAGCGCGACCTCCTGACGGCCCTCTATGAGAAGCACAAGGTCGAATACGCCGCCGACAAGGACGCCGCCCGGAAGCTGGTGAGCGCAGGACAGTACGCCGTGCCGAAGGACCTGGATGTGGTGGAACTGGCGGCGTGGACCTCGGTGGCGCGCGTCATTTTGAATTTGGATGAGACGATCACGCGGAACTAGAAGAAGATGTCACGCAAAGACGCAAAGGCGCAAAGAGCCGCGGAAGAAGAACGTAGGGTTCGAGGGCGCGCTGCCCTCGAAGCACAATGCTTTTCTTCGTTGTCTCTTTGCGTCTTTGCGTCTTTGCGTGACATTTTTTGAGGACCACATCATGACCCCCCATCAACGATACGTCTTGAGGCAAACCCGCCGCGCCTTCCTCGGCCGCGCCGCGACCGGCATAGGCGGCGTCGCCCTCGCGTCGCTGCTGAATCCGCGCCTCTTCGCCGCCGACTCGCCGACCGGACGCTACCAGGGCGTCGTCAACCCGCGCCACTTCCCGCCCAAGGTGAAGCGCGTCATCTACCTCTACATGGCCGGCGGGCCGTCGCACCTGGAAACCTTCGACTACAAGCCCAAGCTGGCCGAGATGAACGGCCAGCCGATGCCGGAGTCGATCACCAAAGGGCAGCCGATCGCCCAGCTCCAGGGCGCCAAGCTGACCTGTTTCGCCCCGCAGCACCCGTTTCAGAAGTGCGGTCAAAACGGGCAGGAAATATCGTCCATCTTCCCGCGGCTGGCGGAAGTCGCCGACGATCTCTGCATCCTCCGCTCGCTGCACACCGAGGCGATCAACCACGACCCGGCCCACACGTTCATGAACACCGGCACGACGATCTCCGGCCGGCCCAGTATGGGTTCGTGGATGTGGTACGGACTCGGCAGCGAGTGCGAGGACTTGCCCGGCTTCGTCGTGCTGACCTCGACGGGCGCCTCGGGGCAGAAGCAGCCGATCGCCCAGCGCATGTGGCACAGCGGCTTTCTGCCCAGCAAATTCCAGGGCGTCGAGTTCCGCTCCAAGGGCGACCCGGTGCTGTACGCCGGCGACCCGCCCGGCGTCAGCGCCGGCCGCCAGCGCGACATCGTCGATGCGACGGAGGCGCTCAACCGGCTGGAGAACGACGCCATCGATGACCCGGAGATCGCCACGCGCATCACGCAGTATGAGATGGCGTTCAAGATGCAGACGAGCGTGCCGGCGCTCATGGACCTGTCGAAGGAGACGAAGGAGACCTTCGATTTGTACGGTACGAAGGGCGGCGACGGCTCGTTCGCGGCCAACTGCCTGCTGGCCCGGCGGCTGGCCGAGCGCGGCGTGCGCTTCATCCAGCTCTACCACCGCGACTGGGACCACCACGGCAACATCAAGAACGACATCGCGGTGGTGGCGAAGGAGGTCGATCAGGCGGCCACGGCGCTCATCAAGGACC
Organism: uncultured Planctomycetaceae bacterium; assembly: GCA_963823075.1. GTDB lineage: Bacteria > Planctomycetota > Planctomycetia > Gemmatales > Gemmataceae > UBA4732. The sequence goes on along the minus strand of CAWGKE010000001.1, from coordinate 1,768,126 downwards.
TGAAACGGCGCGACATGCTCAAGGACACGCTGCTGATTTGGGGCGGCGAGTTCGGGCGGACGCCGATGGCGCAAGGCGGCAGCGGCCGCGACCACCACATCAAGGGCTTTTCGATGTGGCTCGCCGGCGGCGGCGATCAAGGGCGGGATCACCCACGGCGGGACCGACGACTTCGGCTACAACGCCGTGGACAACCCGGTCCACGTCCACGACCTGCACGCCACGATCCTGCGGCTGCTCGGCATCGACCACGAGAAGCTGACCTACTTCTACCAGGGCCGCCAGTTTCGCCTGACCGACGTGTCGGGGACGGTGGTGACGGACATCCTCGCCTGATGCACTGGCCGAACCGTCCTCAGCGAAACAGGCCGTTTATTCCGCCGCAAAAGATCATGGCGAGGAGGGAGTTGACGACCACGGCGATGATGGCGCACACCTGGCCGCCGACCGTCAGGCCGCGGCCCTCACGGTCCATGTAGCCGCGGTCGATGCGCGGCAGGTCGGTGTTGGCCATCGACAGGGCGATGCCGCCCATGATCCAGCCGACGAAGGGGATGCAGGACAGCAACATCCCCGTGAGGCCGAGAGCCAGGATGACGCCGCCGCGGTGGGGCAGCGGTTCCGCGTAAGGGTCGCGGTAGCCGCCGTAGCCGCGCCGAAAGTCGTTGGGATAACCCGGCCGACGATCGTCGTAGTTGCGGGGGCGCGGCGGCGCGTCGTAGCGGGGCGGCGCGGGTTGGTCTTGCAGCGGCGGCGGCGTCGGGGCGCTGCACGTGGAGGACGGCGGCCGTGAAGAAGGTGCTGCACACCGGGCACTGGACGGTCTGGCCCAGCTGGTCTTCCTGCACGTTCAGCTTGCGCTGGCACTGCGGGCATTGGGTGACTTCGGGCATGGCGGCTCCGCTCGCTCGAACGGCCTCTTCAGTTCCGGTGGGGCCTCGGTCCCGCCGTCGTGCGGCGTCCCATTCGTCCCATGGGTCCTATAGGACTCATAGGACCCATGAGACGAATGGGACGCCCCTTTATTTCTCCGCCTTCTTCTCAAAGATAATGATATGTTGCAACGGCAGCACGTCGATCGTTTTGACGTGATGGAGCGGGAACGCCGCCATTTCCTTGACGACCTGCTTCTCGCTCATCTTGTGGACCAGCTTGATCGGCACGTCCGGGTCCTCCAGCCGGTACTCGACGAACACCAGCCGGCCGCCCGGCTTGAGCGCCTGCACCATCGCGTCGGTCATCTCGTAGGGGTGGTCGAACTCGTGGTAAACGTCCACCATGATGATGAGATCGACGCCCTCTTTCGGCAATTTCGGGTCGGTAATGGTGCCCAAAACAAGGTCGATGTTCTCGATCTTCTTGTCCTTCATCTTCTTCTTGATGATGTCGAGCATTTCCGGCTGGATTTCCTCGGCGAGGACCTTGCCCTTGTCGCCGACGGCCTCGGCGATGCGGAAGCTGAGATAGCCGCTGCCGGCGCCGACGTCGGCCACCACGTCGCCCGGCTGGAGCTTCAGCGCCTCGATGAGCTTGGTCGGCTGCTCCTCCTTCTCGCGCTCCGGCCGGTCCAGCCAGCCGGCGGCCTCGTGGCCCATGACCTGGGCGATCTCCCGGCCCATGTAGAACTTGCCGATGCCGTTGGGGTCGTGGTCCTTGCGGAACTCGTAGCGCGACTCGTCCGGCTTGTCCGGGTCGGCCCGCAGCGGCAGGACCGGCACGAACACGACGGCGGCGAAGACGGCGCAGCGGCGGAAGAGGTTCATGAAGGATCTCCCTTGGATTTCTAGCGCAGATTGGCGATCAGTTGCTCCGTTATCGTGGCGGTATTGCCGTCGCCGCCGAGGTCGCGGGTCAGCCCTTTGCCGGCCGTGAGCGTGCGGATCACTGCTTCCTCGATGCGCTCGCCGGTGCGGCGCTGGCCGATGTGGTGCAGCATCATCGCCGCCGAGCGGATCAGGCCGATCGGGTTGGCGAGACCCTTGCCGGCGAGGTCCGGGGCGCTGCCGTGGACCGCCTCGAACACGGCGTAGCGCACGCCGAGGTTGGCGCCCGGCGCCAGGCCGAGGCCGCCGGTCAGGCCGGCGCACAGGTCGCTCAGCACGTCGCCGAACAGGTTCTCCATCACCAGCACCTGGAACGGCGTCGGGTCCAGCGCCAGCCGCAGACAGAGCGTATCGACGTGGATCTCCTCGAAGTCGATGAACGAGTAGTCGTCGGCCACGGCCCGCGCCGTCGCCAGGAACAGGCCGTCGCTCATCGGCATCACGTCGGCCTTGTGGCAGAAGGTGACGTGCCGCCGCCCCTGGTTGCGGGCCAGCTCAAAGGCGTAGCGGACGATGCGCTCGGCGGCGGTGCGGGTGATGATGCGCAGGCTCTCGACGACGCCGGGGACGACGACGTGCTCCTGGCCGGAATAGAGGCCCTCGGTGTTCTCGCGCACCACCACGAGATCGACGCCGGTGTAGGGCGTCTTCACGCCGGGCAGCGTCCGCAACGGCCGGATGCTGGCGTAGAGGTCCAGCTCCTTGCGGAGGCGGACGTTGATGGAGCGGAAGCCCTTGCCGACCGGCGTGGTGAGCGGCCCCTTGAGGGCGACGCGGTAGCGGCGGATGAGGGCGAGCGTGTCCGGCGGCAGGGTGTCGCCGAAGCGCTCGACGGCGGCCAGTCCGGCGACGGCGTCGATCCAGGACACGTCGGCGCGGGCCGCGGCCAGGACGGCCTTGGTGGCCTCGGTGACTTCCGGCCCGATGCCGTCGCCGGGAATCAAGACGACAGGTGTAGCCAAATCCGCGCTCCCTGGAGAGGATGCCTGTATTCGACAGAGTGGGGATCGGCCGTGGGTTTGTCAAGCCCGGCGAGCGGCGCGCCTGCTACAATTCTCACGGAGGACGTACCACCCATGAAGCCGCATCTTCCCCCCAGCTGGCAAGCCGTCTTGGCGGAAGAATTCGCCAAACCCTACTTCAAAGAGCTGCAACGGTTCGTCGCCGCCGAGCGGAAAAGCCACACGGTCTATCCGCCGGAGGAGGACGTCTTCAACGCCTTCCGGTACACGCCTTACGACAAGGCCAAGGTGGTGCTGCTGGGCCAGGACCCCTACCACGGCGAGGGCCAGGCGCACGGCCTGTGCTTCTCGGTGCGTCCCGGCGTCCGGCCGCCGCCGTCGCTGCTGAACATCTTCAAGGAGCTGAAGACCGACATCGGTTGCAAGGTCCCCAACAACGGCTGTCTCATTCCGTGGGCGAAACAGGGCGTGATGCTGCTCAACGCCGTGCTGACCGTGCGGGCCGGCGAACCGAATTCGCACAAGGACAAGGGTTGGGAGAAGTTCACCGACGCGGCCATCCGGGCGCTGGCGGCGAAGGAGACGCCGGTGGTCTTCATGCTGTGGGGGGCCTATGCGCAGAAGAAGGAAAAGCTGATCGACGCGACACGGAACCCCATCCTGACGGCGGCGCACCCGTCGCCGCTGTCGATGGCGAAGTTCTTCGGCAGCCGGCCGTTCTCGGCGGTCAACCGGGCGCTGGAGGGGCTGGGGGAGGAGGCGATTGATTGGCGGATACCGGATGTGTGAAAGAGATTTCACCGCAGAGAACGCAGAGAACGCAGAGAAAAGACAAAAAAGAGTTTCACTTTTCTTCTCTCCGCGTTCTCCGCGTTCTCTGCGGTGAAATCTCCGCCTCAACATCCCACGATGCGATTGTCGATCAATCGCGTTGCGCCGAACCGCACCGCCAGCGCCAGCAGGATCGTCCCCCTTAACGTCGTCAGCGGCTTCAGCGTTTCGGCGTCCACCGCCGCGGCGTAGTCCAACACCGTCCCCCGCGCCTCCGCGATCCGGTGCGCCATCGCGTGTTCGATCACAGTGGGGTCGCGCTCGCCGGCCCGGATCTTCGCCTCCGCCGCCTCCAGCGCCTCGTTCAGCGCCGCCGCCTCGCGCCGCTGGTCCGCGTCGAGATACTGGTTGCGCGAGCCGAGCGCCAGCCCGTCCGGCTCGCGCACCGTCGGCCGCACCACCACTTCCACCGGCACGTTCAGGTCGCGCACCATCTGCTGAATGATACGCACCTGCTGGGCGTCTTTTTGTCCGAAATACGCCCGGTCGGGCTGCACCAGATTAAACAGCTTCAGCACCACCGTCGCCACGCCGCGGAAGTGGCCCGGCCGCGACGCGCCTTCGAGGATATCCGAGAGTTCCTTCACCTCCACGAACGTACGGAAGGTCGGCGGATACATCGTCGCGGCGTCCGGCGTGAAGACGAGGTCCACGCCGCCGGCGGCGCACAGCTCCAGGTCGCGCGCCAGCGGTCGGGGGTAGCGGCTGAGGTCCTCCTTCGGGCCGAACTGCGTCGGGTTCACGAAGATGGACACGACCACGAAACCGTCGGCGGCGCGGGCCGCGTCGATCAGAGCGACGTGGCCGGCGTGCAGCGACCCCATCGTTGGCACGAGGCCGACCGTCTTTCCCGCGCGGCGGGCCTCCGCCGCGGCCTGGCGCAACGGCCCCTCGGTCGATACGACGGCGGGCTTCATGGGGCCGCCTCCGCGGCCTTCGCCGCCAGCACCAGGCCGAGGTACGAGCGCCGTTCCACCTCGCTCAGCCCCAGGTCCGCCGCCAGTTCCGCCACCGCCCGCTCCGCATCCGCCCGCCGCTCCTCCGGCGCCAGCACTTCGACCTCCGCGAAAGGGCCTAGTCCTTCCACGTCATCCAGGCAAAGCGTGAACGCGAAGCCGTCGCGCTGAAGCGCCGCCGTCCGCCGCCGCTTCTTCACCACCGCGACGAAACGATAGCCCAGGTGCGTCAGCAGCCGCGTCATGTCCGCCGCCGCCGCGTCGCCGGGCTGGATCGCGATCTCCAGCTCGGTGCGCACCTTCACGTCGGCCTTCTGCTTCGGCCCCTTGTAGGTGAGGAAATTCTCCGAACCGACTCGGCGAAGGCGGAAAGCCTCGTCGGTGCGGGCGAAGTCGCGGTCGGGGGCGTTGAAATAGTGGTCGGCCTCGTCGCGGGCCTCGCCGAAGGCGGCGCTCCATTCCGTCAGCCGCCGCTCCAGTCGGGCGAAGTCGGCATGGGCGTATTTTTGTTCGATTTCAAGCATGGGAATGTTCCGGTCGAAGCCGCGACCGTAAGGGAGCGGTTTTAGCGAAATCCGCTCCCTTACGGTCGCGTCTCTGCCACTTTTCCGACGGAAGGCCCCACGACCTCGGCCTCCTGTTCGCACATCTCCAGGGCCAAGAGCGTCAGATCGTCCGCCTGCTCTGCGCCGCCGAACAGGTCGCGCGACAGCCGCGAGACGAATTCCTGCGCCGGCAGGTCGCGGTGTCGCTCGACGCAGGCCTTCAGGCTCTCGGCGCCGGGCGGCGCGCCTTCGAAGATCGCCGTGTCCACGCCGTCGCTGTAGAGGAGCACCTTGTCGCCCGGCCGCAGACGGTACACCTGCGTCGGGAACACCGCATCGACCACGCCCAGGAGCAATCCCTCCTGCTGCCACCACTGCAACGGGCCGTCCTGCGGCACGAGCAGCGGGTAGGGATGGCCGGCGCGGGCGAAACGCAGCACGCCTTCCCGGTGGTTCAGCAAACCGTAAGCCATCGTGATGAACGGCGTGTCCGACAACTGCTGATCCACCAGCTCCTTGTTGAGCCGGCCCAGCACCTCGCCCGGCGGCACCAGCCGGTACTGCTTGCCGAACACTTCCTTGGGCCGCACGCCCTTCTTGACGAAGATCGTCAGCAGACTGGCCGGGACGCCGTGCCCCATCGCGTCGGCGACGTAGAATCCGACGTGGTTTTCATCCAGACGAAAGACATCGTAAAAGTCGCCGCCGACCCGGCCGCACAGCTGGTAATGCACCGCGAAGCGACTGCCCGGCGCCTCCGGCATGGTCTGCGGCAGGAAGCTCGACTGAATGCGGTGGGCCAGCTCCAGCTCCTGGTCGATCTGCTTGTAGGCCTGCTGCAGCCGCTTGTTGATGCGGTTGATCTCGGTGGTTTTCTCATGCAAGCGGTCGTGAACGTCCTTGATACGAAGGAGCGCGCGGGCCTGGGCGAGCAGCTCGTCCACGGCGAACGGCCGGAGGAGGTAGGCGTCGGCGCCGGCCGCATAGCAGGCGAGGCGGGCGGCCGGGGCGTGGTCGTCGGTGACGTACAGGATGGGCGTGAAGCCGTCTTCCAGGCGGGCGCGGCAGCGGCGGCAGAAGTCCAGCGCTGCCGCGGGGGCGCGGCCGGCGTCCACCACCAGGAGATGATAACGGCCGAGGTTCGACGGGTCCGGCGCGCGGCGACGTGCGCGTCCACGTGCCGCCCGCCCTGCGCCAGGACGCGGCGCAGCTCTTGCAGCGCCTCCATCGGCTCCGCGCAGACCAGGATGTGCGGCGTCCCGTTCGTGTGCATGACTTCGCTCCAGGGCAAAGCCACTATATGCCGGGTACGGGGCGGCGTAAGGGGAGGAGCGCTCCGCTGCGCGTCGCGGCTAACCGGGCGGGGATTTCTCCCGCAGCGCCTCCATCCGCTTGCGAATCTCCGCCTCGAAGCCGCGGTCCGTCGGCTCGTAATAGCGCCGCCCCTCGGGAAGATATGCCTGCTCCACCCATCCGCCGGGGTGGTTGTGGCTGTACTCGTAGCCCTCGCCGTGGCCGAGCTGTTCGGCGCCGCGGTAGTGGCTGTCGCGCAGGTGCTTCGGCACCGCCAGCGTGCGGCCGGAACGCACGTCCTCGCGGGCCTTGCCGATGGCCAGCGTGGCGGCGTTCGACTTCGGGGCCGTGGCCAGGTACGTCACGGCCTGGGCCAGCGGCAGCTGGCACTCCGGCATCCCGACGAACTCCACCGCCTGCAGCGCCGCCGCCGCCAGAATCAGCGCTTGCGGGTCTGCGTTGCCCACGTCCTCCGACGCCAGGATCACCATGCGCCGGGCGATGAAGCGCGGGTCCTCGCCCGATTCCAGCATCCGCGCCAGCCAGTAGATCGCCGCGTCCGGGTCGCTGCCGCGCATGCTCTTGATGAAGGCGCTGGCCACGTCGTAATGGGCGTCGCCGGTCGCGTCGTAGTCGAGGGCCTTGCGCTGGATCGACTCCTGCGCGACCTCGCGCGTGAACTCCACGGGTCGTCCGCTCCGCCGACAGGACGCCGACCTCCAGGGCGTTGAGCGCCCGCCGGGCGTCGCCGTCGCTGGCCTCGGCCAGAAAGTCGAGGGCGTCGTCCGTGACGTTCACCGGGACCGATCCCAGCCCGCGCTCCTTGTCCGCCAGCGCCCGCCGCAGCAGCGCCTTGATCGCCTCGCGGTCCAGCGGCTCGAACAGGAAGATCTGGCTGCGACTTATCAGCGGCGAATTGACCGCGAAGAACGGGTTCTGCGTCGTCGCCCCGATCAGGATGACGCGACCCTCTTCCACGTCCGGCAGCAGCACGTCCTGCTGGCCGCGGTTGAAGCGGTGCAATTCATCGACGAAAAGGATCGTCCGCCGGCCCGAATCCTCCAGTTCCCGGCGGGCCTCTTCGAGGGCTTCGCGGACCTCCTTCGTCCCGGAAGCGGTCGCATTGAGGGGGACGAAGCGGCAATGGGTGTGGTGGGCGATGACGTGGGCGAGGGCGGTTTTGCCGCTGCCGGGCGGCCCGTAGAAGATCAGCGAGCCGAGGCGGTCGGCCAGCAGCAGCCGGCGGAGGAGCTTGTCCGGCCCGAGGAAATGCTCCTGGCCGACGAACTCGTCGAGGTCGCGCGGCCGCATCCGCGCCGCCAGCGGCTGGGCCTTGCGCAGGTTGGCCTCGCGGGCCGGCTCGAAGAGATCGGCGGTCTTTTTCTTGCGGGATGCGGCCATCGGTCGTCCCTCGCGCCGGTCGGGTTGCGCCATTGCGCCAAACGGCCCGAGGCTTGGCGCACCCTTAAGTCGCTTGGCATTTCACATCTTTCCGGGCCTTGCGCCATTGCGCCAAGGTCCGCGGGGTCCGATTCAATGATCGCCCGACGTGGGCTGTGAACGCCGATTCTCCTTCGCGGATCGAACGTCCCCTTGCTATGCTCCGGTCGTCCCGCGGGCGCCACGGAGCCGCCCATGCAGCCGCATCCGCTGAAGAGGAATCCGACCGAACTCTCCCTGATCCGGTCCACGGGCGCGGACGATCCAGGAACGGCTTCGGGGGACGAGTGTACCATGCCGGAGGGGCGTCTGGGCAGAGGAGCCGGGGCGAAAGATGAGGGGGCGATGAGCGCCGATTGTCCTTCGCACGGCGGCGCCGGGGCCGGAGAGCATCCCGGAACAGTACCTGATCCTGGTGACGTGCCGCGACGAGAAGCAGCAGGTGGAGCTGCTGGAACGCTTCGGGCGGGAGGGGTTGGAGTGCAGGGCGCTGCTGGCGTAGAGCAGGAACCCCGGCTGTAATGTTCTTCGGCGGTCGGGTACGATAGCCCCGCGGGACAATCGAGAGAGGTTCCGACTGTCTGAGAAGGAAAGGGGAGGCGACGCATGGCCGACAAGCCCCCGGCGAGGTGGTTGGTGGACGACGTTGCCGATTTTCTTGCTTCCCGCCCCTCGCGTGAGGAGCTGCTCGCCTACCGCCCTTCTCGCCAAGCCCAGGAGCGCTTCAACGCTTTGCTGGACAGGTCGAAGCAGGGATCGCTCAGCGAGGAGGAGGAATGGGAACTGAATCAGTTCGAGCATGTTGAGATGCTGATGCAGGCCGTCAAGGCCCGGCTGCGGGCGCGCCGTTCGGTGCCGTCATGAAGGAGGACGTCCCCGCTCCCTTGCGCTTACAGGTGCAGGAACGAGCGCGTGGCCGGTGCGAAACCTGCGGGCTTCATGAAGAAGACGGCTGGGAACCGCACCAACCCGACCACATCATCGCCCGCAAGCACCGCGGCGAGACCGTCGCTGAGAACCTGGCGTGGACGTGCGCGCTTTGCAATCGGCACAAGGGCAGCGACGTGGCCTCGATTGATCCTGCGACCAACCGCGTCGTTCGTCTGTTTCATCCGCGCCGGGATCGCTGGACGCGCCATTTCCTCCTTCACGAAGGGCACATTCTTGCCCGAACGGCCGTGGGACGCGTCACCGAGTTCCTGCTTCAATTGAACCGGCCCGATCGTGTTCGTGTCCGGCACATTCTGGCTCTGAAAGGCCTCTACCCCCGCTGAGTCCGACGTTCATTCGAGCCACGCCGCCGGGGATTCAGGACATTCCGGAACAGTACCTGATTCTGGTGAAATGCCGCGACGAGAAGCAGCAGGTGGAGCTGCTGGAACGCTTCGGGCGGGAGGGGTTGGAGTGCAGGGCGCTGCTGGCGTAGAAAGGGGTGAAGAGGGGGAATGGCATCACCTCACCTTTCCAGAGCTATAATGTGCAACGAGGGATGGTCGAGGCCCCGGGCGCATGCCTGCCGCTGAATCGGGCTATAATGATCGGCGCAGAGTTTCGGTGCGAGGTTCGCTTCGACCGGCAAGGAGGATTCGGCGGTGGAGTCCTTTCGCTTGGAAACGATCGGCGAACTCCATTCGGTTGCCGCACACTTGTTTGTACCGTTTGCCGTGAAGCGGCTCCAGCAACGCCCTGAGGACACCGAAGCGGTTTTGGCAGTGACGTTGAGCGGCATCGACGAACAAACCACGGAAGATCGTCCGTTGCGGCTGTTCTGGGAGCGAAGCAGCATTCCCACGCTGCCGCTCGCCATTCAGGACCAGCCCCTCACGGAATGGGCCGCCCTGGGAGTGGCATGCGCCGTGATCTGGCATTTTGCCGGGTTGCGGCTTCATGCGGTTGCGGCGCTGGGAGACCGCGTCGATTACTGGGTCAAGCGGGAGAACCAGGAGTTCGGTCTGGAAGTCAGCGGCACGAGAACGGCCGACCTGGAAGCCCGGCGTCAGGAGAAAATCCGGCAGCTGCTGGCCAACCCTTACGGCGCGGACGGGTATGTGGTCGTGGTCGGCTTCGCCGCTCGAAGGGTGATCTTTTCCTTCCACCGCAATGACAGGGGCGGCCCATGAACCAGCATTCGGTCGGAGTCGATCGGCACGGATTGGACGCGTCCTTTGACGCCGACGAAGCCTTGAAATCGAACCTGATCGTCGAAGCGCAATTGCTCAGCACTCAACAGCAACCGGACGCGGCCGCGGATCGTTTCGCCCAGGCCGCGGAGATTGAAGAGCGACTCAGTTCGCGTTGCGCGGGCCTGGGGCTGCGAGAAAAAAGCTGGGTGCACCTTTTCAGCGCCGCCAGTTGCTGGGCGCGGGCGGGCGACTTCCATACGGCCATCGGCTTGGGCGAGCAATTGCAAGCGGAGGCCGGCCTGCCCCCGCGCCTCCGGCAGCGCGTCCAGGAATTCACGGACACGATCCGCCAACGGCGCACGCAATGGGCGGCCGGCTTGGCCCTTACCGCGGGCGCGGATTGACGCCTGGATTGCCGAGAACCTGGGATGTTCCTTTCTTCGCGCCCCGACTACGCGGAGGACTGAGTCATGCTCCACGACGATGAGATCCAGCGGGCGCTGCGGGCTGGACGGGTCGTACCGCTCCACGTGCCGAACCCGCACGGGTCGCTGGGGCTGGAGCAGCTGTCGGCGGCGGTGGCTCGGGTCGGCGGCGCCGACCGCGAGGAGCTGCCCATCCCGCTGCGCCGCGAGACGCGCGCGAAGCTGGAGCAGCTCGCCCGGGCTGAGGGCGAGGCGACGGCCCGCCCGGTCACCGCGGCCGAACTGGCTGCGGCCGTCATCGAGCAGTTCGTCGCAACGGCGCCGAATGGGTGAATGGGAATGCGGGTAGGCAAAGTGACGCGGCTGATTTGGTAATGGAATCCGAAACCCCTGAGGCGGCCTTTTTTCCTTGGACAACCTTTAACCTTACCTCCTCGCCAACTAGCCCACGCATTCACGGCCCCTGGCCCTGAGCGGCGGCTTGGGCCGCGGCTTCCGCCTGCGCCTCGGCGGCCGCCCGCTCCGCATCCGCTTGCTGCTGCACCTCTTCCTGCCGCTGCTCATAGTACGCCTGGTCCTGGGCCGCCTGCGCCTGGGCCGCGGCCTCGGCTGTAGCCCGCTCCTCATCCGCTTGCTGCTGGACCTCTGCCTGTCGCTGCTCATAGTACGCCTCGTCCTGGGCCGCTTGCGCCTGGGCCGCGGCCTGGGCCGCCGCACGGGCCTCATCATCCGCTTGCTGCGCCTGTGCCTGTCGCTGCTCATAGTCCGCCTGATCCTGGGCCGCCTGGGCCGCGGCCGCCTGCTGCTGTTGCTGATAGGCTGCGTCGTCGGCGTCGTCGGCCCAGGCTCGCGACATCAACAAACCAACCAACATCAAGGCGGTAATCGTCCAGCTGGTTCGCATGGCTCGGAACTCCTGTGAGGCGAGATTTCGTGGTGTGCCTGTCGTCCGCGTCCGCACAGGAAACGCGGGACGGGGGCGGGCTTGCGCGACCGCACCGTAAGCCCGACTTCCGCCCTCCCCGGAGCCGACGCCGACGGCGTCGCCCGAGCTGCAAGCGGCGTGGGAGGCGACGGCGAACGCGAACCTCGCGGCGCTCGCCACGCCGGCGATGGCGGGGTCGGAGATCATCTCGGAGCAGTATCTGGTCCTGGTGACGTGCCGCGACGAGAAGCAGAAGGTAGAGATGCTGGAACGATTCGGGTGGGAGGGGCTGGAGTGCAGGGCGCTGGTGGCGTAGAATGGGGCGCGGGGGAAAATGCCGCTGCTTCGCCTTTCGGGAGCGATCATGTGAACTGACCCATTTCCCCCCCTTTTGCGCAGCCGGAGGAAAAAAGCATGAGTACATCGCTCAGGGACTTCCTGAAGCAGAAAGCTGCCCTGTACACGGCCGAGAACGAGAAAAACAGGTCAGTCATCGAGGAGTGGAAGGCGGCAGTGGAACGGCTGTTCGCTCTCCTGGAAAAGTGGTTAGATGCCGCCGACCCAGAGGGAATCATCGGGCGCGAGCGCAGCCAGATCGAGGTCACGGAACCGGGCCTCGGCCGTTACTCGATTTCCCGCTTGAATCTTCGGGCATTTGGTAAGTGGGTTGGCCTGATTCCCAAGGCCCAGAAAACGGTCAAGAGAGCCGCCCCACAACAAAAGGGCGCTCCGGAGCAGGCCACAGGCCGTGTAGACATTACAGACGAGATCCGCCGTTATGTGCTTTACCGCTTTGGCTATGGCACGGATGAGCAGTGGTTCATGGACGACACCGCTGCGAACAGTGAGTTGCAACAGCTAACCGCAGACCGGTTTGAATCCGCACTGTTGGGCTACTTCCAATGAAGACGCTCATGGATGCGTGGAAATGGTATGAATCAGCCAGAACCAACCTCGTCCGCATGCACGACTGGGCACCCGCCACTGGGGTGATGAGTCTCTAAGGACGCCCGAAACAATAACTTGAGCAAGTGTCAGTTGGGCGCAATGGTGTAGTTCCAATCGCCGTGGAAGTCGGCCTTGGTGATCTGAAGGGATGCCATCTCTTCGTCACTCACCTTGGCTCCTGTCTCATAGCAGTTGGTGTCCAGCACCGCCTGAACTTCAAGTCCCGCTTCGGTGGTGGTATGGGCAATCAGGCTTACGATCACCTCATGGCTCACCAGCGGTCGTCCCCGCCAGTTCTGCGTGATGTGGCAGAACAGCCGGTGTTCGATCTTGTTCCACTTGCTCGTCCCCGGCGGCAGGTGGCTCACGCTCAGCGGCAGCCCGACGGCGTCGGCCAGCCCTTGCAACGCCATCTTCCACAGCCGCGACCGACTGCCGTTGCTCCCCCCGCCGTCCGCCGTGATCAGCAACTTCCGGGCGCGTGGGAACCTCTTGGCGCCCATCCCTGCCCACCAGCGCCGCAGCGTCTCGGCCGCGAACCGCGCCGTGTCGTGGTCGATGCCCACGCTCACCCAACCCTGGTTGTGGGTCAGGTCGTAGACCCCGTAGGGAATCGCCTTGCCCAGAGCCGGATCTTGGAAGTCGTGGACCCGGACCTCTTGCGGCTGGCCTTTGGGCCGCCACTCCCGGCCGCCGTTCTTGAAATCCCCGACCAATTCCTTCTTCTTGGTGTCCACCGACACCACCGGCTGCCCCTGGCACTGGAACAGCCGCACCCGGTCGTTGATGTACTCGAACTGGGCGTTGCGATCCGGGTGCGCCGACCCCTCACGGGTCTTGCGGTTGGACTGGAGGCTGTAGCCCGCCTCGTACAGCAGCTTGGCCACGGTTCGGTCGCTGACCGCGTGCCCCTGCCGGTGCAACTCCTCGGCCAGCTTCGCTGTGCTCTTGCACGTCCAGCGCAAGGGCGATTCGGGGTGCCCCCGCGTCACCGGCTCGACCAAGGCCTCCAGCGCCTCTGCCAGACCGGGGTCGGTCTCGGTCAGCGGTTTGCGCCCGCCGCCCGGTCGCCGCACCCGCGGGCTGGGAGGAACGGGCGTGGTCTGCCGCGACCGCTCGCCGATCTCCGCAATGCCGGCGGCAATGGTATTGCGCGACAGCCCGGTGGCGCTGGCAACCGCCGAGACGCCACCCCAGCCCAGGGCGAGAGCTTCCGTGGCAGCCCACTGGCGACGGAGACGCTCGTCCATGATCGGCTGAAGAGTTCCATACTTGGTCCGCAGTCCTTGGAGGATGGTTGCATCGTGCATCCTCACAGACTACGAACTCAGAAAAACTTGCTCAAGTTGTTCTTTCGGGCGTCCTAAAGAACGCTTCCATCTGGTTGGATGATCGGTTCAAGGAAGTAGAAGCCAGGGATATCAAGAGGGAAACGGATCTCGCCATCAAGCCACTTGAAGACCTTGGAGTGCTTGTGCTGTTCTCCGTGTTCGAGGCAGCTGTCCGGGACCACTTGGAAGGGATTATCAAGCCAATGACCGGCAATCTTGGCCACCCGATCCTCGAGCACGCAGCCGAGAAGGTACTGGAAGGCATCAAGCAGGGCAGCTTCGCAAATCAGGTATTGACCCCCTTGCAGGACCAAGGCCGGATCACTCCTCAGCTAAGCGACAAGGTGAAACAGGTGCGCGATTACCGGAACTGGATCGCTCATGGGAAACGCGAGCCACGAGATCTCAGCATCATCAACCTGGACCCCAAGGAAGCTTTCGAGCGACTGAAGGAATTCCTCGAAACCCTAAGCATTGCCGTGGAAGCCGAACGAGAAGAACCAGAGACAAACGAGCAGGAGAGCCCGGACGAATGATCCAGACTTGACCTCTGCGGCTGAGCGGCCACTAATCCGCGGTTCGCCACGCGCGCCTAGAAAAAGGGATAGCGCCGGGGGGCGTCAGATCCTTTTCTCTCAAAAACGACCTTCTTACGTCGCGGACCAATTCTCGACAGTCAACCCCGGCACTGCGGTCAAGTCGTTGTCGGCGCTGACCACGGTCGTCTTGCCGAGGCTCAGCGCGATGGCGGCGATGAGCATGTCCATCTTCCCGATCGGCCGGCCAATTCGCCTCAGTTCCGCAGCGATCCGCCCGTACACCTCGGCCGCCGGCTCGGTGAGCGGCCAGACGATCAGCTCCGGCAACACCCGCCGCAGCCGCTCGGCGTTCCTCTCCCGGCTGCTGCTGTTCTCGACCCCGTACCACAGTTCCGCGAGAACCGGCAGGCCGATGCCGAGCCGGTCGCCAGCCTTGACGGCCTCGCGTGCCCGCTCATAGATGCTGCGCCGGCGGTGGATGTAGTCGCCGGCACTGCCGGTGTCGAGCAGGAACCGCGTCATTCCCACGTCCCCCGCAGTTTCTCGGCGTCCTCGAAGAACCGGGCCTTCTCGTACTCCTTCTGCGCGCGTAAGGCCGCCCTCCAGGCGGCGTCGTCTTCCGGCGCGAGCCAACCCGGCTCGACCTGATCCATGCGGGCCAACAGCGCTGCGATCCCCTCGGTCGTCGTCGGCCAGTCTTCCTCGCGCATACCGAGCGGCGGCCTAGCCCCCTCGATCGGGCGCACCTCCACCCGGACGCCGTCGGGCAGCGCGGCCGGGGCGTCGAGAATGACCTGGCCATTCTTAATGGTGCCCTGGAGCGCAGTTCATATCCTTCCTCGATCATCCCCGGTTGCACTTTCTTCCCCAATTGTTCCACGTCCGCACTCGTCGTGGCAAGCCCGGTAGCCCCGCTACGGCTCGCGGTACAGCACGCCGCCCTTCATCACCAGCCGCACCTTCCGCAGCGTCGTGATGTCGTGCGTCGGGTCGCCCTCCACGGCGACGAGGTCGGCCAGCAGTCCCGGCTTGATCGCGCCAATGCGATCCTCCATGTGCAGCGCCTTCGCCGCGACCGACGTGGCCGAGCGCAGCGCCTCCGGCGGCTTCATGCCGTAGTCCACCAGCAATTCCAGCTCGCGCACCCGTCGCCGTGCGGGAAGACGCCCATGTCGCTGCCGTTGACGATCGTTACGCCGGCCTCCAGCGCCTCCTTGAACGCCGCCCGCTTCGACCGCAGCGCCGGCGGCTCGGGGTCGGTCCCGAAGCGCCAGCCGCCGTACTTGCTCATCGCCTCGGACGCCGCCAGCGTCGGCACGAGAGGCACGCCCTTGTCGGCCATCAGCCGAAACACCTCGATGTCGCCGCCGTTGCCGTGCTCGATCGTCTCCACACCGGCCAGGATCGCCAGGCGCATCCCCTCCTTCGTCATGGCGTGGGCCGCCACGGGACGGCCGGCCGTGCGGGCGGTCTCGACGATCAGCTTCAATTCCTCCTCGGTGAAAGTCGGCGTGCCCTCCTTTCCGGGACTCCACGTGTCGGCGTAGATCTTGATCCAGTCGGCGCCGCGGCCGATCTGGTCGCGCACCACGCGGACCAGGGCCGGCCCGTCGGCCTCCTCCGCCCCCTGCGGGATCGACAACTCCGGGGCGAAGCCGCGCGGGGCGTAGCTGCGCGTGGCGACGATGGCGCGCGTCACCACCAGCATCCGCGGGCCGGGGACGATCTTCTGATCCACGGCCTGCTTCAGGCCCACGTCGGCGTAGCCGGCGCCCTCCGTTCCCAGATCGCGAATGGTCGTGAAGCCGGACAGCAGGATGCTTTTCAGGTGGTTCGTCGCCCGGCAGACCCGCAGCGCCTGCGGTTCCTTGAGGACCTGATCCTCCCAGGACGTTTCGCTGTAGGGGTGCAGCAGGACGTGGGTGTGGGCGTCGATCAGGCCGGGGAGCAGCGTCGCGCCGCGCAGCTCGATCACGCGGGCGTCCGCCGGCGCCTTGACCTCGTCGGCTGGGCCGGCGGCCTCGATTCGGTCGCCGCGGACGACCACGACCCAGCCCTCATGGGCCTCCAGGCCGACGCCGTCGAAGACCCGCGCCGGCCGCAGCACCACCGGCCGATCGTCCGGGGCCAGCGCCGGTGGGTCGGCCGTCTCCACGACGGCGGCGGGGACGGCCGCCGCATCCGCGGCGCGTTTCGCCGATTCCTCGCAGCCCGCGGCCAGGCACAGGAAAAGGATGGGCGGGATCAGGATTGTCGCAACCTCGGTCGTTCGTCGCGGTTTCCGGGGAGTGGACATGATGCACCTGCGGCGCTCGGGGACGATGGAAAGATGGGCCGGTCCCGCGCCCATCGAATCAGAACCGGCGCCGAGACGCAATCGTTATTCCCGGACGGCCTCTTCGCGGAAGAACCGCGCCGCCTCGTCCACCAGCTTCTCCCATCCCTGGTCGATCGGCAGCATGTGCCCGGCGTCCTCCACGACCAGCAATCGCTTCGGCCGGGATGCGCAGTCGTTAAAGAACCTTTCCGACGCCGCATTGTCCACCACCAAATCGTGCCGCGCCAGGACCATCAGCAGCGGGACGCGAAATTCCTTCGCGCGCTCCCGGTTCCGCGCCAGCAGCCCGAACAGCTCGCGGATGACGACGCGCGGCACGAACTTGTCCTCGCGCATGAGGGCCGTCGCGCTTTTGTCCCACAGGTCCGGCGGGTGAAGCATCTCAACGTAGTCCGTGAAAACGAGCAGCGGGTCGAGCAGCCGATACCACATGCGCGCCGGCAGCAGGGGGCTGCGCTTGTTGGACACGTCGAACAGCGGAGCCAGCAGCACCATGCCGTCCACCGCCGCAGCCGGATCGGCCACGGCTTCCACGGCGACCGCGGCGCCGAGGGAGTGGGCCAGCAGGAAGACCCGGCGGTGACGGCGGCGCAGCTCCACGATCGCGGAGCGCACGGCGTCGCGCCACAGCGCGGCGCGCGTGGTGCGGTAGCTGGCCATCGGCAGGCCGAATTGCGGGAGGCGAAGGCCGTGACAGGTGAAGCCTCTGTCGGCCAGGGCGGGGGCCAGGCGCTGGAAGACAGCCGGCGAATCGCCGAAGCCGTGGACCAGCAGCACCGCGTCGGCGCCCTCGCCGAGCGTGAACTCCCGGCAGCCGGCGCGCACCCCCTCCGCGTCGCGCTCGATCCGCGCCTCCCAGCGCCGGTAGCCCAATCGCATCCAGAGGGAATAACCGAGGTCGCCTAAGAGGAAAAGAACGGGGACCGCGACGACGGCCGCGATCAGATAGGGAAGCATGACGGGCGTTTCTCCTTGGTGACAGAGTTCCATTCCGGTCCACGGTTCAGTTTATCAGAAAACTCGCCGCGGCCGATCAGATGCCGGTTGCCGACGGCGCCGCATCGTGTTCCAATACGGGGTAGGCTTGCGGCGTCGAACGGCCCGGGAGGAGGAGAGACTCGCGATGGGATGCGAAATGGCGACCGCCCTTCCGGGGGCGACGGTGGATGGAAGCACGCTTTTCACCCACAACAGCAGCCGGCCGTCCGGCGGGGCTTGGGCGCTGCTCTGGGCGGCCGGCCGCGACTACGCCGTCGGAGAAAGCGTCCGCGTGCAGCGCCTGACGCTGCCCCAGGTGCGGCGGACCAACGCCCTGCTGGGCATGCGTCCGGCCGGCGTCTGGGGCTGTATCCACGGCGTCAACGAACACGGCGTGGCGATGGGGGCGACGCCGACCTTCATGCGCCTGCGCGGCGAGACGGCGGGGCTGACCGGGGCCGATCTGGTGCGGCTGACGCTGGAGCGGTCGTCCGGCGCCCGCCAGGCGGTGGACACGGCGGCCGACCTCATCACGCGCCACGGCCAGGGGCCGTACCCCGGTTGCCCGGCGGAGGAGGACCACGACAACGCCTTCCTGATCGCGGATGCGCGGGAGGCCTATCTGCTGGCGGCGTGCGGCGCCCACTGGGCCGTCCAGCATGTCGGCGCCGTTCGAGCGCTCAACGAGATCTGTCATCTCCGGAAAGACTGGGACCGGATCTCGCCCGGCCTGGCGGACCTGGCGATCCGCCGCGGCTGGCAGCCGGAGGACGGCAGCAAGCTGGATTTCTCCGGGGCGCTGGCGGCGGATGGCGCGGGCCGGCCCGGCTATCGCTGGTGGGGGCGGGCGACGATGCTCCTGGAGCAGCACAACGGGACCGTGGACCATGCGCTGATGCGCCGCCTCCTCGGCGAGCCGGCGGAGGAACCCGAGGCGCGGCCAACGGCGGCGGCAGCGCTCCTCGCCCAGCTGGGAGCGCCGGCCGACGGCGTGCCGCTGGCGTGGTGTTCATTCGGGCCAGCGGGCTGCGGTTTCTATTTTCCGCTCCCGGTGATCGCCGAGCCTCCGCCGGCCTTCCGCGGCGACGGCGCGGAGGACGGCGGCTGTGGGCTGTGGCGGCTGATGCACCGCCAGCCGCTCGACCGGCCGCCAATCGTCGAGGCGCGGGCGGCCTTGGCCGATTTGCAGGGCCGCTTCGACCAGACGGCCGCCGAGTTCGCGTCGGAGGCGGCCGCGCTGAAGCGGCGCGGCGACGGCGAGGGCCTGCGCCGCCTGGCCGAGTCGTTCATGCAGAGCAACTGGGAACGATTCGAGGATATTTGGGAGGGACTGATGGGCAAGGAGGCGGCGTGGGAAACGGCCTGTCGGATGGACGCCGTCTGACGCGGCGGAAGGGGTGGGAGGGTCCGGACGTGCAAAAGCTGTTCGCCCGGGTCCGGCGCTGGGGCCGGCGCACGGCCGGTCCCGCACCGCCCTACGAAGTCGTTTGCTCCTGCGGTCGGGCGCTGCGCGGGGTGCGCCAGGCCCGCCGGCAGGTCGTCCCCTGCACGGCCTGCGGCCGGCCGGTCTTCGTGCTGCCGTGGAGTCCCCTGCCGCCGCCCGGCAGCGAACTCGGGCCGAAGCCGTGCGTCCCGGGCGGCCGACTCGGTCCCTGGCGCCTGCCCCTGATCGCGGCGTCGGCCACTCTGGCGGTCCTCATTGTCGCTTTCTCGACCGCGCTGCCCTTCCTCGGCCGGTCCGCGCCGCCGCCGCAGGGGCCGGAACGGCCGCCCGACGTCGGCGCCATGACGACGGCCGGCCGCCGGGCGCTGGCCGACGGCGACTTCCACCTCACCGTTCAGCTCCTGCAATCCGCGCTCGATCAGGACCGGCAGCACCCCGACCTCCTTTCACCGGAGGAGCGGCGCGACCTGATCCAGCTGGAGAAGCAGGGCGATCTGCTCTCCCGGCTTTCGAGCCGGTCGCTGGAAGAAATGGTGGAGGAGGCCGATCAGGTTCGCCACGACGAGGAATGGAAGGCCCATTTCGAGGCCGAATACAAGGGAAAAGCGGTCGTGTTCGACGACGAGGTGCGGTTCGACGATGCGCCTCTGCCGGACGGTCGGCGCCGACCGCTGCTGCGCTACTACCGCGTCGTCGCCGACGGCCGGGAGGTGCGGCTGGCCCTGGAGGACTTGACGGTGCTGGAGCCGCTGGCGCGGGAGCGGCCGCAGCGGATGCTGTTCGGCGGCCGGCTGTCGGCGATCGAGCGCGGGCCGGGGGGCCAGTGGGTGGTGCATTTCGACCCCGACAGCGGCGTGCTGCTGACGGATCGGGGCGCGGCGGCGGCGGTCTGCCCGGCCCCGCTGGACCCGGCGCTGGAGGACTGGCTGCGACGGACAGAGCCGCGACCGTGAGGGAGCGGTCTTCGCTAAGGCGAGCGGCAGCAGGAATGACACCCGTAGCCGCATTCGCCAGAATGCGGGCCGACAGCCATTCACCCGCATTCTGGCGAATGCGGCAACGGGTAAGGTATTTCCCGCCCCTCGCCTAAAGACCGCTCCCTCACGGTCTGTGAATTAATTGCCGCTGAGGCTCTGGATGGGCGATGGCTACGCTCGTTCTTGGTCGGCGGCGATCCGGGCGACGGGTGCAGCGGGCTGCACCCGTCGCCCCACCCGCCCCGTTACACCGCCGCCGCGCGCACCCTCCCCCCCACCGTAAGCCAACCCAGCGCCAATAGACGCTTCACGTTGTGCGCCAACGCCTGCCAACGCGCCTCCCCGCCGACCTTGGCCAAGCCGCGCAGGCGGCACCGGCGCCAGCCCCGCTGCACCGCCTGCGCATGAACCCCCTCCGCCACCGGCGCCCGGTCGCGATAGACCAAGCGTGCCGCCTCCGTCCCCATCCGGGACCGCCAAGCCGCCAACGCCGCCGTGTCCCGTCGCTTCGGCGCATGCGGGTCCCGTCCCGCCGCCCGGTCCCGACGCTCGTCGCGAGGCGGCATGTACACCGTCACCCCCTCCGTCTCCAGCACCTCCACGTCCTCCGCGTCGCTGTAGCCGGCGTCCGCGATCACCGCCTGCGGCCGCTGCCCCTGCTCCCGATGCACCTGCTCCATCATCGGTCGCAATTGCCCATTGTCCGAACCCTGGTGGACGACGGCCGTCGCCACGATCAGACCGTGGGCCGTATCGGTCACCGTCTGCACGTTGTAGGCCAACTGAAAGCCGCCGTGAGGCATCTTCATCCGAGCCGCGTCCGGATCGCTTTCCGACGCCCGTGCCTCGGCCGCTTCCGCGTCCGAACGCTTGGAGACGCGACGCTGCTCCTGCCGTTGCCGCACCTGGGCCGCCGCCCGCCGCAGGCGTTGCAGCCGCTCGTGCGCCGCCCGCTCCTGGGCCGCTTGCGACCGGCTGCGCGTCGCCGTCGCGCCCGTTGCGCCTGGACGGCGGCCACGTGCTGCTCGGCCTCGGCCCAGTGCCGCTCCAGCGTCCCCTGGCGATGGAACGTGTCCTTGCCGGCGTCGGCCACGACCTTGCGGCCGTCCTGGGTCACTCGCCGCAACGCGATCAATCCCTGGCCCCGCAAGGCGGCGATGTGCTCGACGAACAGCCGGTCGAGGTCGGCGGCGTGGGCGGTGTAGAAATCGTTGAGGGTCCAGTAATTGACGGGTTCGCCGCCGCACAGCCATTGATAGGGCAGGTCCCGGCCGCAGCGTTCGTTCAGCTCGCGGCAGGAAGCGACGCCTTCGGTGGTGGCGAACAGCCAGAGGGCGAAGAGCAATTCCGGGGCGACGGCGGGAGCACCGGGCCGGCCCTCGACGGCGCGAATGCGGCCATACCAGGGCGTCCAGTCGAACAACTGGACGAAAGCCCAGATGGCGCGGACGGGATGGTCGGCGGGTAGTTGCTGCTCCAGCGAAACGCTGGAGCAGCGATTACGGTCAATGGAGCGGATGCGCGGCAACGGCGCGGCGGTAGACATGGCGAGCCAACCCAACGAACAAGAATGGTAACAGCTGCAACTCAGCTGTTACCATTCTACGCACCCGGAGTGCGATTAATTCACAGACCCTCACGGTCGCGGCTCTGTTTTGAGCAGGCCCTGGTCCTTCATCCAGTCGGCGCAGGCGCTGCGGCCAGGTGGAGCATGGCTTGCCGCTCGGCCGCAGGCCGAAGCCGTGGCCGCCCGATTCGTAGACGTGCAGCTCCGCCGGAACGCCCGCCTTCTTCAGCGCCAGATACATTTCGACGCTGTTTTGGGGCAGCACCTTGTCGTCGCCGGCGTGGGCCAGGAACATGGGCGGCGTCTCCTTGGTGACGCGAATCTCGGCCGCGAGGCCGTCGCCGTCCTTGTTCAGCAGATACGCGGGGTAGACGAGGACGGCGAAGTCGGGTCGGCAGCTGACCTTGTCGGCGTCGTCGATCGGCTCATAGGAGCGCTTGTCGAAGTTGGTGGCGGTCCAGGCGGTGAGATTGCCGCCGGCGGAGAAGCCGAGCATGCCGATCCGCTTGGGGTCGAGGTCCCACTCGGCGGCCTTGCTGCGGACCAGGCTGACCGCGCGCTGGGCGTCCATCTGCGCCTGGGGCGGCGCCACGTTGTTGGGCGTACCGGGTCGGCGCGGCACGCGGTACTTGAGGACGACGCCGGTGACGCCGACGGAGTTGAGCCAGGCGGCGACTTCTTCGCCTTCGAGGTCCCAGGCGAGGATGCTGTAGCCGCCGCCGGGGGCGATCACGACGGCGGCGGCCGTGTCCTTGTCCTTGTCGGGCCGGAAGACGGTGAGGGTCGGATGAGAGATGTTGGTGATCCGTATTATCTTCGCATCTCCCGGCTTGTTTTCCAGCACTTTCTCGTCGCCGACGTCGCCGTTGTCGCCGGGCGGCTTGCCCGGCCAGAGGTCGATAGTCGCGGGCTTTTCGGCGGCCGCGGCGACGCAACCCACGACGAGGCCCCACACGGCGGACAGCAGCAATCGCTTCATGACGACACCTTGGCCCGGGGAGGTCGAACCGGCGTTCGGTTCGGCGGGGGCGACCTTTTCCGGCGGTCATTGTATGTCGGCGCCGCCGCCTGGGAGCGGGCCAGGGCCGGCTTGCCATTTCCGGTCGGGCCGTTATGATGACTGGGAACACGGTGGGTGTAGCTCAGTTGGTTAGAGCGTCAGACTGTGGCTCTGAATGTCGGGGGTTCGAGTCCCCTCACCCACCCTAATGCGGCCCGATGCCTCTTGGTGCGAAGCAGTGCCAAGAGGCTTGTTTTCCAGGCCCTTGCGCCGATCGCCCTTCCTTCCCCCTGTGCCCTCCCCGATGCCGGCCGATGCGTCCGAATGCGGCTGCATGTCCGAAAGTCCGACATGCTGGACGACATGCGGGACACCGCCGGTAGCCGATTCCGTACCTGTCGCACGCAACTCGCCCGCTCCGGCCGGCGCCGACGGCAGCAAGGACGGCAGCGCTTCCAGGGCGGCGGCTTGATCGTGCAAGCGAACGTGGGTGTACAGGTCCATCGTCAAGCCGATTGTCGAATGGCGGGCCAGGACTTGGGCCGTCTTCGGGTGAACGCCGCTTCGGGCCAGCGCGCTGATGTAGCTGTGACGCAGGCTGTGGAAATCGACGGTCCCCGCGTCGGCGTGGTAGGCCAGGAAGTCGGACTGCTCCCGCCGTTGCGATTCGTCGGCGTCGGCCGCGGCCTCTGCGATCCAGGCGGCCCGCGCCGCGGCCAGGTCGCGGCCGATCATCTTGAAAGCGACCTTCGCCCATGTCCCCGGCCAGACGGGGCGGTCGGACGGCAATCCGGCCAGGAAGGGCCGCAACGCCCGCGCCAGTTCCAGGGGCAAGGGTTGCACGGCCTCTTGGCCGTTCTTGGCGTAGGCGGCCTCCACCGTCGCCGTCGGCGGGTCCGCGTCGAGGTCGAAAGAGCCGGGGTAGAGGGACGCCAGCTCCGCGGCGCGAAACCCCGTTTCCAGCGCGGTCAGGTACAGCACGCGCCGGACTTCCCCGCTCAGTCCACGGAAGACGCGGCCGCTCGACGCGGCCGCTCGCAAGAGCCGGCCGCATTCGTCGAGGGTCATGTCGCGGCGGCGCCGCCGCACGTCCAACTTGCCGTTGACGCCGGACAGGCGCTTCAGCGGGTCGGCGGCGGCGCGGCCGCTCTTGAACATCCATCCGGCGAAGCCCCTGACGGATCGGAGGTAGTGGTTGCTGGTGACGGGGCCGACGCCGCCGCGGCGGAGTTCCGCCAGCCAGTTCGCAATCTTGTCGGCGTCGAGGTCGGACGGCCGGACGGCGGCGATCCCCGCGAAGACGGCCTGGCAATGGGCCACGGCCTGTGAGATGTAGCGGGCGTCGTTCCCCCTGGATTGCAGGGCGCGGCGGTAGTCGGCCAGGTGTTCGGCCAGCGGCCGGCGGGAATGCTCGACGCTGGGGTCGATCATCCCGACTTGCTGGCGGGCGGCGCGGCGCTCGAGGTCGGCGGCCAGCTGGTCCGTCGCCTTGCGGTCGGCGAAACCGGGCACGCGCCGCACCCGGCCGTCGGCGTCGCGGTATTCGACGTACCACTTGCGGAGCGTTTTCGTTCGCTTTTCGCCGGTCGCGGGGTTGGTTTTTGTGAAGGTTGGTTTGAAGACGCGGGCCATCGGAAGGGTTCCCTTCTGAGAGTCGCCGCGTCGGGCCGGGCCTCTCAGTTCCCGGACCGAACGCGGCAAAGGACGAAACATTGTAGCGCCTTCAGCTGACGAAAGGGAGGTCGGAAGGTCGGAATTCGTCCGCCGGCTCCCGATGGATGGCCTGCCGCCAAGCCGCCCGGCCGGCGTCGCCGGCTCAAAGCCCTCGCCGGAATCCTGTCTGTTTTCGTGGCCAGGAGTACAATGTCGGGGTTGGTCCTACGGCGTGGCCGGACCAACCACCCCTCCGCAAGCTGGCCGCGGCGTCGCGGCTCAGAGAGGCCCATCCCATGCCCATCTCCCTGTCCTGTCCCGTGTGCGGCTCGAAAATCAGGGCCCCGGATCAGGCGGCCGGAAGGCGCGTCGCGTGCCCGAAGTGCGGCGAGCCGCTGACCGTCCCAACCGCCGCCGGCCCCACGCCCGATTGGGTCGGGCAAGCCACCCCACCAGCCCAGCCCCCAGCGGGGACGCCCGTCGCACCGGCGCAAGACCAGACCCCCCCTGCGCGGGACAGCCCGACCCTCCCCTGGGAAACTGCGGCCGCGTCGCCGGGCGCTGCCCCGAAACCACGACTAGCGATCGTCGTCAGTGCGTACATCCGACAGAACTTGATGCCCGGCGAACGCCTGATAGCGACCACGCACATGCATCCGAAGGTGCTGATCGGCCGTTGCATAGATGCCGCTATCGGCCTGCTTCTCATCGGGTGCGGCTACGTCATTGGCGACGTGTGGCATATCATATTACTGTTTGTCGGCATCCCGATCGCCGTGCTCGCAACCATCGCCGCGCTGGTGCTGCTGGTCGAGGTGCTGACGACGGAGTACAGCTGCACGGATAGGCGCATTCTCATCAAGGCGGGTCTGATAACGACGCAACTCCGTGAGATGCCGCTGACCAAGGTTGAGGCGCTGAACATGGAACAAGGGCTGTTCGGCAAGCTCTTCGGCTACGGTACGCTGGTCTTCAAGGGCAGCGGCGGCACGCGCAGGACGTGCAAGAGCATCCGGGGGCCGTTTGAGTTCTACAAGCGCGTGCAAGAGCAAGTGGCCCTTGCGCAGCAACGCAGATGATCCGGGCGCGACGGATTGACGTCGCCGGCCGGCAAGCGACGCTCTCGGGTCGGCGGCCGAAAAGTCCATTTCTGGACCCCGCGCCGCCGGTCGCCACCCCGCTAAGCGGCTGGTGGTCAAGGCTGGCCCCCCGCGGCGTCCATACGGTCGAGGAGTTCGCGCGCCCGCTTTATCACGTCGTGCCGCTCCATCGCTGCGCAAAGGCCCGCCATCATGTCCGGTGAAAACGACAGTTTGGGGTCGGCCGCACTGACGAACAGCCGCAGCGCCTCGAATGCCGCCGGCTCGGGGACGGGCGGGTCGGGCAGGGCGGACGGATCGGCCGGCAAAAGGTACTTGCTCAGCCAAGCCCGCGCCGCGGCGTCCCCGGCCTTGGCGTCGGCAAGCGCCTTGTCTACCACAGCCGCGAGGTCCTCGACATTCACCCGGCCGACCACCGCCGCCAGGTAGGCGCGCTCCACCTCTCGGCGCGGCCGGCCCGGTCCACCCGGGTTGCCGGGCGCGAAGGTGCCGTCAGGTCTGCGGTCGTTCGGTTCGTTTGACACAATTCGCGTCCTTAAAGTGGTGCTGTAGGCGACCTACCCGTGGTCGCGGCCGTTTTTCAGCCGTCTAAACGGCGTCCCGCATGTCTTCCACGCGCCGGGCCCTGTCCCCAGCCCGGCCTTGCCAGGGCCGTGCGCAGGCAAGCCGTCGGCATTACAGCCGTTCACCGACGTTCCAGTTGAGCCGATTGCCGCACGGGATGCAACGGGCAACGAACGCGGTCCCGGTCGGCTGGCCGCAGTCGCAGGAGGCGCGATCGCAACAGCCCCAACAGCGGCGCTTGGCGTCGAGGGGCCGGCCACAATCGGAGCAGAGCAACGGCAGGGCCTCGGCTATCGCGTGCCGGTTTCCGGCGCGTCCAGTATCTCCACGGCCGGATTCTTGCCGCGTCGCCTGTCTACCCTCACCAGGCCGGCCATTTCCAGCGCCTGTAGCCCGCGATAGAGCGCTTTCCGGTTCACCCCGAACCTCGCCAGAATCGGGCTGGTCAGGTTCGCCTGCCGGTTGCCCGTCCGGCCGCTCTGGAACCACAGGGCCAGGGCCAGCGCCAGCGTCCGACCAGGCAGCCGCGCCGCCGGCGTCAGCCAAGAGAGTGGGATTGGCCCGCGCAGAAATTCGCCGTTCGGCCGATGCCGAGGCGGACGCTTCGGCTTGTCGTTGCCGGCCGCCAGTTCGGTAGCCGTCGCCGAGGTCATCCGCAGCTGTTCGGGGTCGGGTATCAATGGCCAGGGCCTCCCTTATTCTTCAGGAGAAGAAGAGAGAAGAGAAATAAGAGGGGACGGGTGTCCCACCGTGGGACAGGTACCTGTCCCATGTTGGGACAGGCGGGGTGTCCCGTTTTGGGACAGGTCGGGGGCGTCCGCTTGCTCCCGTTCCAGGTCGGCCAGGATGCCGCAAACCGTCTTCCACATGCGTTCGCCACGGGGGTCGGAGTAGCGATCCGGCCAGCGCACGACCTTGGCGTCCGTGCGCATGGGGAACCCGGCCAAGACCGCTTCGCTCGCCTCCCGCATGGCCGCTTGCGTCTGAACGACAACCGCGTCGATTTCTTCGGCCGGCCCTTCCACCAGCAGCGCATCATGAACGGGGGCGCAAACCGCGACGCCGCGCTCCGTCGTCAGGCAGCAGGCCAACCGCAACATTTCCGCTCCGTTCGCCTGCATCGGGAAGTTGCGCAGGGAGCGCGGGTTGGCGTCGGGGCCGACGTGAACTCGCCAGCCGAACACGGTTTCGAGGTAGCCGTGGAGCATGGCGAAATCCTGCGCGGCGTTCGACCAGCGCCAGAACGTGCGATAGCTCTCGCGGTGCAGGTGCAGCAGCTCCCGCGCTTCCGAAGTGTAAATGCCCAGCCGCATGGCCAGGCTGTTCTCGCCGGCGCCGTACATCGCGCCCAGACCGCAGCAGACCTTGAACAGGTCGCGTTCCTTGCCGTGCGTCCGCTTCGTGGCGTCAGCCGGAACGGCACCGGCCCGCTTGGCGAACGCCAGGTAGGGGTCGCCGCTCCAGTAGTCCGCCCGCATGGCGGCGTCGCCGGACAGCGCGGCGGCGATGCCGTATTCCTGCCCGCTCCAATCGACGTAGGCCACGGCCCGACCCGGCGCCGGGCAAATCAGGCTGCGCAGCCAGGCGGACGGCCCGAAGATGAAACGGCTGTTGCTCGGCTGATTGCGACCCGTTTTGGAGGCGAACGCCGACAGCAAACAGCGGCCGCGGCCGTCCGACCCGACGGCCAGCTCCCGCAGCCGCAGCTGAGATAGGGCATGTCGCAATTCCCGGATCGGCGCCACGTCGGCGGGGTAGGCGCGGGCCATCTCGCGGAAGGTGTCGTCGTCGAGGGCCAGCGCCCCGCTTGGCAGCCGCGGCCACGGGATGCCTTTGCAGGCCAGAAAGGCCGACCAGCGCGCCGCGGAGAACGTCGTCGGGCCGAGGAGGGCAGGATCGTCCGGGCAGGCCGCGACCAGCTCCGCCGCGCGGCGCAGAAAGTCGGGATGCCACTTCGGCTTGTTCTTTTCGTCCCGCTCCCGCAACAGCTCCCATAGCCGACCCGCGTAGTCCGTATCGTCAGGGCCGTCGTCGGCGGTGTAGCCGCGGCCGATGCCCAGCGCCGGATGAAGACCGGCCAGCGTGCGGGCGTCGAGGTCCAGGCGGGGGTAGCTCGCATAGTCCCGCCCGGCGTCCTCCCATTGGTCGATGCGCCGGGCGGTCAACCCCGTCGCCTTGCGGGCGGCGTGGCGGGCGGCGTAGGATTCCGCCGTCGCGTCGCGCTCCTCGGCCCACACGATAGCCACGGCCTCGGCCAGACGGCCGGGGTCGATCCCCCATTCCCCGGCCTCCCGTAAGACAGCGGCGCCCAGCGTCGATTCCGGGTTGACAACGCGCCGGCCGGTCGGGACGAACACTCCATAATCCCTGTCCACTTCCGCGACCAACCGGCCCTTGATCCGGTCCCAGCCGCCGCGCAGCCGCGCCAGGGCCTCGGCGTCGAGGGGGACGCCGTTCCATTCCATCCGCGCCGCCGCCGCCATGTAGCGGCCGCGCAGCAGCGCCTGCCCCAGTGCCCGGCGTCGCCCGGCGGCGTCGAGGGACGGCGGGACGATCCTCGGCAGCATCGCGGGCAGCAGCCGGGCCAAGGCGTCCACGTCCGACTGACAATAGGTCGTCAGTGCCGCGCGTTCGTCCGCCGTGTACGGGCCTCCGCGCAGGGCCAGCTGCCGCATATCGTCCTTTTGCACGGCTGGCAGGGCGTCCAGCCCGTGATAGGCCAGGGCGCCCAGCAAGCCGTTTCCGCAGGGTACGGGCAAGCCCGAAGTGAGACGGCGAAACTCCGCGAACAGGTCGAGGATGCGAACCGGAAACGGCCAGCCGAGGGCCAGGTGACAGCCTAGCTCCGCGCTCGCATAGTAGGCGACGAAAAGCACGTCCGGCCCCAAGCCGTAGGGCGGCCGCGTCGGCACCCCGTCGCCCAGCCACAGCCGTTCCAGCCGGCCCGAACGCAGCTCGCGGGCCGCGCAGCAGAGTGGGATTGACCGCTCGCCGGGCGGGGCCGTGAACTCAAAGTCCACAGCCCACACCTGGCGATACCGGGAGAGACAGTCCATTGTCACACCTCCCCGCGCAAGCGGCGAAGGACGGGATGGTCGTCGCGGTCGATAAAGCGGTCCTTGAAGGCGACGCGCAGCAGCTCGGCGAACGGCGTCGCCGGCCATTGCGGATCCCCGAATTGGCCGCTCGCCTGATGCACCTCGTAGGCGCCGAGGGTCATGTTCGCGGCGACGCGGACCCAGCCCGTTGTCGCCATCCGCACGGCCTCAAGCGCGGTTCGGGACCATTCGTCCGCCCGGCCGTCGGATCGGGGCAGGTTCACTTCCCAGAGGAACAGCGTCCCTTGCCGATTCATGGCAGTCGTCAGCAGCTTCGGCCGCAAGGTAGGTTCGGCCGCCAGGTCCGGCCAGAGCGCCGGCGCCACAAGATAGCTCTCCGATCCGCGATCCTCCCGCAACTCAATCACGGTCGTCGGCAGGCGGTAGCCTTCGTCCGGGTGAACGCGGACCCACCAGCTCTTGTCCGGCTTGCGGACGGGGACGGACAGCAGCACCTTGCGGACGCCGACGGAGGCGGCGAAGTCTTGGGAGAGGCGCAGGGCGGCGGGGTCGAATGGGTCGGGAGCGGGCACCCCGGCCGGCGCCTCGGCATGGGCCTGGCCGTTCGCCTCAAAGGGGTGGTCTCGCTCGGGCGTCGGTTCGGGGGCGGGTGACAGGTGGTTGTCAGCGGGCTTGTGCGCGGACGGTCTTTCGATAGATTTACCCATGTCTCGTCTGCTTTTGGTAGGTAACACTCTGCTCAGTCGCGGGCCGGCCGCCACAGCCGGCCCGCGGCGTTAACGACGTTTGCTCTTCTTGATCGCCTCCCACGCGGCGCGGTCGGGCGCCCCGGCCGCCAGCCAATCGCGGATTTCGTGGACAACCCATACGGTTCTAGTGCCTAATTTCAGCGGCCGCGGCAGCTTGCCCCCGTAGTCCATCGTGCGGACGGTGCGGACCCCGAGGCACAGCAGGCGGGCCAGGCGCTTGGCGTCGGCCACGAGGGGGGAGAGCGGCCGGCGGCGGCGCGGCGGGGCGACCCGGGGTCCATTTTTGGACCCCGCCGACGCGGAGGGCGTCGCGGCCGGCGTCCCCGGGCGGCCGGCCTCGACGGGATGGGACAGGGTGCCGTTGGGCGTGGCGGGGCGAAGGGGGAGAATGGGTTCAGTCGGCATTCGTCGCCTCCTCTTTGTCGGAGGGGCGGCGGTCGCGCAGGCGCTCTTGGACGACCCGCGCCAGGACGCGGGCCGTGGAGGAGTTGGGGCCGACGACGCGCTCGGCATCGTCGAGGGCCACGAGCAACCGCCACAGGGGCAGTTCACTGAGGCGCGGGTGGGGAGGGGGTGTGGCGTTCATGCCTCCACGATAGGCGGAGGCCGGGGGGGTCGTGTGTGAATCGTCGCGCGACGGACGGGCGACGGACGGGCTCACGCGGGAAATGCCAGGGCAAACGTGGGACCGACGGACGGGCCGTCCGTCGCCCGTCCGTCGGTCGCGTGTTACTTTCTCTTGTCCCGAAGTTGCTTCAGAGAGGGCACGACGTCCGCCGTCCGGAACAGTAAGCGTGGCTCGTTCTTTCTCGGCGTGGGCACCTCGTCGCAGCAGAAGGGGCGTTTCCGCCGATGGCGATACAGGAAAGAGTTCACGGCGTCGGGGCCCATCCCCAGGCGGCGGGCCAGGTCGGAGGCGGACATCAGGGCGGGCCAGGGGGCTTCCTCCGCGCCGTCGCCGTCTTTCCCCACGGGGGCGGCGGCCGCGGCGTCTTCCCGCGCGGGCGGGGCCGGCGGCGTCTCGGACGCCAGGCCCAAGCGCAACCGAAGCGCCAGCCGCTCCAGCCAGATGACGGCGCCCGGCTGCGTCACGGCGACGTCCCCGGAGTCGCCCGCCCCGTACTGGCCGTCCCCGACGATGTGGCGTCTCGCTTGAAGCAGCCGCGACGAATCCTCACCCATCCGCTCCAGCCGGGGGGCGAGCCGGTCGATGAGTGCGAGGACCTGGGCGGAGTCCACGTCGTGCTTGAAGCAGAAGATGGCGTCGTCGATGAGGCCGGCGAGGGTGGCATCGGACATGGTTGGGCCTTTGGTGAGAAGGCCGCGCCGCCGACCCGCTTCTCACGACGGGCCGACGGCCGGCCAAAGGATCATCGCAGCTATTCTATCCAGCCGCCGCCCCCGGCGGAAGCGGCCCGCGGGTCGGCTTTGCCGCCTGGACGGGACTGCGGGATCGCCCGCGACCTGGCCGGCCTTCCCGCGGGCGGGCGGACCGCAGCGGGGCGTTCATGGGGTCCCGGGGCGTTCCCCCGGGCGGGTTCGAGGGTGAGATGCGCTTCTTAAAACATGGCCTTCCCACGGGCCGCCCGCCCGGACGGCCCCGTGGGTCTGCTTTGCCGTCCGGACGCGGCTGCGGGGGCAGCCAGAGGGCCTTCCCGGCGGCCGGCGGGGCGTTCATGGGGTCCTGGGGGTCCACAGGGTTCCGGGGGGTTCACAGGGTCGCCAGGGGCCGGCGGCCGGCGTGCGGGGCGTACAGGGTCACGGCGATCGTACAGGGTATGCGAGGCGGGGTCCAAAATTGGACCCCGACCCGCGCGTCTTCACGGCGTCTTCCGAGCGCTATCGACCAGTAGTAGCACGGCGGCGCGGACGTGTTCCGGCAGCCCGGCCCACGCCGCGGCGACACGGGCCAGGTCGGCGTCTTCGGGGCCGATCCGACATGCCGGACGACATGCGGCGGGGTCGTCCGCCCGCAACTCGTTGTCGGCTTGCGACTTGGGGATCGTCGTCGTCAGACTGTGGCTCTGAATGTCGGGGGTTCGAGTCCCCTCACCCACCCTTGAAAACGCTTCCAGGCCAAGGACTTACGGCGAGGGGCGGGAAATACCTTACCGGTAGCCGCATTCGCCAGAATGCGGGTGAATGGCTGTCGGCCCGCATTCTGGCGAATGCGGCTACGGGTATCATTCCTGCTGCCGCTTGCCTTACGGCGCCGGCGGTTTTGGCAGGAGTTCTCGGCGAGGTCAAGGGAATGCAGGCGCGTCAGGCGCCTGTTATCCGGCCTCGGCCGGGAGCGACAATCGGAAGCACGCCCCGCCGGCCGTCGGCCGCAGCGTCAGCTCGCCGCCCAGCAGCCGCGCCCAGCTCCGCGCCAGCGCTAGCCCCAGGCCGACGCCGCCGGTCGCCGCCGCCTCCGCGCCCCGACCGCGCCGGAACGCCTGGAAGATCGTCCGCCGCTCTCCCTTCGGTACGCCCTGTCCGCGGTCCTCCACCTCGAACACGACGCGCCGCCCCTGCCGCCGCACGCGCAGGCTGACGCGGGGATCGGCCGCGCCCCGGCTGTACTTGCAGGCGTTGTCCACCAGATTGCCGAGGACCTGCTGCACCAGCTCGCCGTCCGTGCAGAGGGCCGCCACTCCGGGCGCTGACGCGACCCCGCTCGCCGCCTCGTCCTCGATCACCAGCTCCTTGCCGGCGTCGTGGCAGCGGCCCTGCCAGACCGCCTCGACCCGCGACAGCAGCTCCGCCGCCGGCACGCGCGAACGGTTGAGGCGCGGCCGATTCCGCTCCAGCCGCGAATAATCCAGCACGTTGCCCACAAGCCGGCTCAGCCGGTTCGCCTCCGCGTTCAGCGTATGGATGTATTCTTCGCGCTGCTTCTCGTCGCGCACCAATCCATTCATGAGCATGTCCAGATAGAGTCGCAGCGTGGTCAGCGGCGTGCGCAGCTCGTGCGTCACCGCCGACACGAAGCGGATGCGCCGCTCCGACAGGTTCAGCAGCGACAATCCGCCGAGGCCGACGGCCGCCAGCGCCACGAGCGCGGCCGCCCACGCCAGGGCCAGGCCGACGCGCAACGGCGTCCAGCCGGGGCCGGGAATCGCGTCGGCCGGGCCGGGGTCGAGCGAAAACGGCAGGGCCGTCATGGTGCGCTCGGGCTGCGGCGGCTTTGGCTCGTACACGGGCAGCAGCCGCGCCTGCGGGAACAGGTCGGCGACCTTGTCCGCCAGCAGGCGGCGCAGGGCGGCGTCGTCCAGCACGATGCCCTGGCAGACTTCCTTCTCCTCGATGCGCACCAGCCGCACCAGCAGCAGCCGTTCACGGCCGTCCTCCGTCGGCGTCCACAGCGCCGTCATCGCGGTGAGGTGAACCAGCACTTCGGACCCCGGCGTCCCCATCGGACCCGGGACGTTCAGCCAGTTTTCGCCGTTCTTTACGACGTTGTTCATCGCCACCGAACGGTCGAACCGCTGGGCCGCCTGGTTCGGGTTGAACTGCTGCGTGGTCTGCTGGCGCAGGTCGTAATCGTTCGCCTGGTTGTTCAGGCCGTCGCCGTTGCGGGCGCCGGCGAAGTCAGTCCGTGGGGCCGGCAGGACGATCGTGTCGTTGTGCGTCGCGGCGGGGACGCGCTCGCGCACGGCGGCGATCAGCTCCGCCGGCCGGAGACTGCGCTTCAGCTCGTCGAGCAGCGCCGTTCGCTCCGGCGTGGCGTTGGCCAGGGTCGTCTGGATAGGCGGGTTCATCAGGACGTGCGAGATGTTGACCGACGGCGCCTGCGGCGACTCCCAGCCGGTGGCGGCGTCGAGCTGGAAGTGCAGCAGCATCCAGTCGGGCAGGTCGGCGGTCAGGAGCGGCGACGGCTCGACCACCGCCCCCGGCGGCCGGGCGACGCCGCGGTTGTCGAAGGCCAGCGGAGCGGCGAAGACGGCGCTGTAATGATTGAACGGCCGGCCGTCTTCCACGGCCAGGAGCGGCGCGACGTAACTGTCCAGGCGCCACAGGGCCAGGCGGATTTGCTCCTCGCGCGCGGCCCGGGCGTGT
The DNA here is from genome assembly GCA_963823075.1 of uncultured Planctomycetaceae bacterium. Classification (GTDB taxonomy): domain Bacteria; phylum Planctomycetota; class Planctomycetia; order Gemmatales; family Gemmataceae; genus UBA4732. Next base: position 1,734,515 of record CAWGKE010000001.1, on the reverse strand, counting down.
TCGGCCAGCTGCTCGTCTTCCAGGCGCAGGGCCGCGGCCGTGGCCCAGCCCAGTCCGCCGGCTACAAGACCACAGATCGCCAGGAAGGCGGCCGCACTGCCGAATTTGCCGCGAATCCACTCTTTCATGAAAACCAGGGGTCAGGGGTCAGGAGTCAGGGGTCGCGGTCTGGGGTCAGGGTTTGCTCTTTTGCTGACCCCTGACTCCTGACTCCTGACTCCTGATCGAGGGGCAGCAGGTCGGGGCCGGCCATGTAGCCGTGAGCGCGGACGGTGAGGATGGCGTCCGGCGTATGGCGGCCGGACGGGTCGCGGAGCTTGGTGCGCAGCCGGGCGACGTGCATGTCCACCGTGCGCGTCTCCAGGCCGGTCGGCTCGATGCCCCAGACGCGCGACAGCAGCTCCTCGCGCGACACCGCCCGCTTGCGGTGCGCAATCAAGAAGCCGAGGATGGCCGTTTCCATCTCGGACAGCTCGCCGCGCTCGTGTTCCGACCAGCGGATTTCGCGGCGCGACAGGTCGATGACGGCCCGGCCCAGGCGGGCGCCCTGCACCTCCCGCGGCCGGCCCAGCGATCGACGCAGCACGGCCTCGACGCGGGCCAACAGCTCGCGGGCCGAGAACGGCTTGATGATGTAATCGTCGGCCCCCATCTTCAGGCCGCGAACGCGGTCGTCCTCGCCGCCGCGGGCCGTCAGGATGATGACCGGCAGCGTCGGCCGCGTGCGACGCACTTCGGCCAGCACCTCCAGCCCGTCCCGCCGCGGCAGCATCAAATCGAGCAGCACCAGATCGACGCCGACGCGCACGGCCTCTTCCAGGCCGCGGTCGCCGTCGCCGGCCTCCGCCGCCTCGTAGCCGGACGCCCGCAGGGCGTCGCTCACGCCGCGGCGGATGGCCTGTTCGTCCTCGATCACCACGACACGAGCCGGTTGCATTGGTCGCCTCGCGGAGAGGGCTTTGCACCCACATGGTACAGGGTCAGGGCGACGGCCCGAACGTCGGCCCCGGTATTCGACGTTCGGACAGCCCCGTTCGTTTGAGCGAATGCAAAACAATGCACCCATTCTAATCGGCGTCCGGCGGCGCCGGTGTAACGGGATCGTAACGAAAAGCGCGGGACAATGGTTGCGGCCCGACGCGCCAGGACGTAGGGTGGTCGTCACGGCAGAGTCTGCGGCCCCGTAGCGGGGTTCACACCGCTGGCGATCGGTACACTCTTTCTCCCCCAGCCCCGAGGAATGTCTTCCATGTCGCAACGTATCCTGTCACGAATGGCCGGTGGTTTGGTCCTGCTGTTCGGCCTGGCGGCCTTCGCCGTCGGCGCCGCGCCCGCCCCGCCCGCCAAGGACGATGGCGGCGCGAACAAGCGCGTCCTCTATATCGTGAAGCACGGCTCGGCCAAGGACCTGGCCGCCGTCCTCGGCGAGCACTTCAAGGGCGTCGCCGACGTCCAGGCCCTGCCCGATCCGTCGAACAACTGCCTGCTCATCAGCGCCGCGCCCGACGCCTTCGACGATGTCGTCAAGGTGCTGGCGCAGATCGACCGCCGGCCGCAGACGGTGTCCATCGAAATCCTGATCGCGCAGGTCGCGACGAAGAAAGCCGACGGCGACAAGACGGCCCCGGCGGAAGAAGTGGACGAAAAGGACTTCACCGGGGCGATGTCCGACATCGAGGCGAAGGTGATGGGGCTGCAAAAGAAGGGCGTATTCACCGACGTGAAACGCATCCAGCTCACCGCCGTGGAGGGGCAGCCGCAGTCGATGATGCTGGGCGAGACCAAACCCATGGTCGCCGGGACGAACCACACGGCGACGGGTCTCGTTTCAAGGATGATCACCTACCGGAACACGGGGACCAAGGCCGACGCGACGGTGCGCGTTTCGCCGGACAAAGTGGTGACGCTGGACCTCAAACTGGAGGATTCGCACCCCTACACGCCCGACGACGGCATCCCCATCGGCACCGACGAGAACGGCAAGCCGATCCTCGCCACCGAGTTCGCCATGTCCAACCTGACCAGCAAGCTGGAGGTCCCGTCGGGCAAGGCGCAGGCCGCGCAGGGGGTGAAAACCGTCGCAAAGTCGGGCAAGGCGCAGACGATCGTCATCGTCGGCGCGACCGTGATCGAACCGGACGCGAAACCGGAGAAGTGATAGAAAAGGGATGCCGTTCAGCCGCTCCTCGGAGAGGAGCGCGTCGGCGTCAGAACCCCGCGTCCGCCAGCCGGCCCACCAGCCGGGTGTAATCGTCACAGCGGTCGGGGCAGCGGCGGAAGGCCGACCCGAGGAAGTGCGCCCAGTTGACCAGATTCATGTGGTCGCCTTCCCAGATGTCGCAGGTTTCGCCGTAGCGGGCGGATTCGACGGAGACGACGCCGTCGTTCGGCCCTTCCACCCGTCCGACGATGCTGGAAGATAGATGCCATTCCGGCGCCAGCCAATCCAACAGGAAGCGGCCGGCTACGCTGAAATAGCGCACGCCGAGGGCGTCCGGCGTCTCGGAATTGAACACCCGGCAACGGCTGGTGGTCAGGTCCTGGAACGCCTGATAGGAGAGGCCGAGGAACTGGAAGACGGGGCAAACGAGGCGGGCGAAGCGGCGGACGCCCCAGTCGGCGAAGGCGCTGCCGCGGTGCGGCGTGCCGATGGTGGTGAGCGACAGGACGCGGTCGGCCATTCCGAGGCGGGAGATCATGTGGCGGGCGTCGAGGCCGCCCATGCTGTGGGCGATGAGGTGAACGGGTTCGTGCGGCGACTGGGCCTCCACGAGGGCCTTGAGCTGGGCGGCGCGTTCGGCCGTGCCGCCGATGGGGTTGAGGCGGGCAACCAGGACGCGGTTGCCCGCTTTGCGGAGCATTTCCGGGATTCCCCGGAAGTAGTGGGTCAAAATCCAGGCGCCCATCGCCAGCTTGTCGAAGCCGAACAGGCCGTGAACCAGAACAATCGGCGCCTTCAATACGGCAACCGCCATGGGTGCAATCCTCTCGTCGGAATCCATTCCCCCATTCCATTCTACGCTACAAAACGGATCGGCGAGCGGCGCGGCGTCAGCCCGCCGGTCTGGGCCGCACCGGCGGGCTGACGCCGCGCCGCTCGCCGCATTTGCCGCCGCGGGTTGGCCGCCCGCCGCCGTCTCTCCTACCATCACTCTGAGAGGGCAAACGAGGCGCCAATTCCGCGGGAGGAGTCATGTCGATCGCCAAGGCGGCGCCCGGAACGACCCGGATCGGCTGGGTCGGCACGGGCGTGATGGGCCGGTGGATGTGCCAGCACCTGATGACGAAGGGCTATGCCGCGACCGTGTACAACCGCACGAAGGAGCGGGCGCGGCCGCTGCTGGACGCGGGGGCCGCATGGGCCGACGCGCCGCGCGCCGTGGCGGAGCGCTCCGACGTGGTTTTCACCATCGTCGGCTTCCCTAAGGACGTGCGCGAAGTGTTCCTCGGGCCGCAGGGCGTGCTGGCGGGAGCGCGGCCGGGGACGGCGATGGTGGACATGACGACCAGCGAGCCGTCGCTGGCGCGGGAGATTCACGCGGCGGCGAAGGCGAAGGGCGCCGCCAGTCTGGACGCTCCGGTGTCCGGCGGCGACGTGGGCGCCAAAAACGCGGCGCTGTCGATCATGGTGGGCGGAGAAGCGGACGTTCTGGAGGCGGTTCGTCCGCTTCTGGAGTGCATGGGCAAGACGATCGTGTACCAGGGCGGCCCCGGCGCCGGCCAGCACACGAAGATGGTGAACCAGATCCTGATCGCCAGCAACATGATCGGCGTGTGCGAGGCGCTGCTGTACGGCTGGAAGGCGGGGCTGGACCTCAAGACGGTGCTGCAATCGGTCGGCGGCGGGGCGGCGGCGAGCTGGTCGCTGAACAACCTCGGCCCGCGCATCATCGACCGCAACTTCGAGCCGGGCTTCTTCGTGGAGCATTTCATCAAGGACATGGGCATCGCGCTGGATGAGGCGAAGCGCATGAACCTGTCGCTGCCGGGGCTGGCGCTGGCCAACCAGCTGTACATCGCCTTGCAGGCGCAGGGGTTCGGGCGGAAGGGAACCCAGGCGCTCTCCCTGGCCCTTGAGGCGTTGTCGGGGATCAAAAGGTGAGGGTCGGCGGCGGCCCCGGATTGGACCGCGGAAGGCTCATTGCCGCCGCCACAGGAAGCGCGTCCACCCCAGAGGGCCGAGCCATTCGGCCGCGACGTTCCGCCCCGGATGCTCCTGCGACAGCCGTTGCAAGTCCGCGTGCAGCCGATTGCCACTCACCTCGGCCCCGCGGTACTCCGCCAGCACCTCTTCGACCGCCCCATCCGATTCCCCGTTAAGCAGCACGATTCGCCGCGGCCGTCGCGTTTCGTCCTTTGCCGTGGGAGGCTGGGCGGCCCCATTGCCCACGAGCCGGCCGACGCCGTTGCCGTTGTCGCCCATCCTTGTCCCCCGTGCGGCGTCGCGCCTTCATCTAACCTACACTGATTCGACCGGCCGGCCGGCCCCGCTGCAACGAAAACATCCACGGGCGCCAATCCGTTCCGCCCGCAGCGGCGTTATTTCGTGGACGCCTCGGCCGAACTTTGGTGTCATAATAAGGGAAGGCGGCTCGGCCCCGGCGTTTGCATTCGGCCCTGCCGCGGATTATAACGAACGGCGGCGAGCGGGGGGCGTCAGCCCCCTGATACCACACCTTGTCGGCGACCGTAGGAAGAATCAGGGGGCTGACGCCCCCCGCTCGCCCGCCCCCTCTCCGCAGCGGAGGCCGTATGCGCGCTCAGCTGGTGCCGTCCGACGGAAGCGCCCCCGTCGAACTCGTCAAGGACCTCGTCATCGTGGGCCGCCGCGAGGACTGCGATCTCCGGCTGGAACACAAGAGCGTCTCCAAGATCCATTGCGTCCTCGTCAAGACGGACGGCCTGCTGATGCTGCGCGACCTCGGCAGCACCAACGGCACGCGCGTCAACGGCACCCGCGTGCGCCGGGCGGCCCTGCTGCCCAACGACCAGCTGAGCATCGCCAGCTACAAGTTCCGCGTCCACCTCGGCCCCGATGCGCCGGCGCCGCCGCCGGCCTCAATGAACGTGGCGGAGGCGACGCAGCACCTGGACGCCCGGGAGGTGGCGGAGCTGCTGCGCAAGGCCAAGGCTGCCGAGGCCGACGACGACGAGGCCGGTCCCGACGACAGTCCGGGCGGCGAAGCCCTGCACCGCAACCAGCTGCCCGACGTTTACGAGGACGATCGGCCGGCGGACAATTAGTTAGGGGCGGCGCCGCTCGCCCCATCGAATCAATCGAACACCTCCGCCTCCGCCAGCGGCAGGCCCCGTGCGTCCTTCGCCGACAGGATCGGCGGTGCGCCGTCCACCGGCCAGGCCACGCCGATCCGCGGGTCGTTCCAGAGCAGCGTCCTCTCATATTCCGGATGGTAAAAATCCGTCACCTTGTAGCAGACCTCGGCCCAGTCGGATGTGACGTAGAAACCGTGCGCGAAGCCGGGCGGGACCCACACCTGGCGCCGGCTCTCGGCCGACAGCGCTAGACCCACCCAGCGGCCGAACGTCGGCGACGACCGCCGCAGGTCCACGGCCACGTCGAAGACCTCGCCGACGATCACGCTCACCAGCTTTCCCTGCGGACGGAAGACTTGATAGTGCAGGCCGCGCAGCACGCCCCGGCGCGACCCGGAATGGTTGTCCTGCACCATCGGCCCGGGAACCCCCGCCGCCGCGTACCGCCGCTCCTGGAACGACTCCAGGAAGAAGCCGCGCTCGTCCCGGAAGACGCGCGGCTCGATCACGATCACGTCGTGCAGCGCCGTCGGCGTGATTTGCATGGCGTCCCCGTCCCTTTCCAAAGGGGTCCGAGCCGCGACCGTAAGGGAGCGGTTTTCTCCCCCGCTCCCTTACGGTCGCGGCTCGGACGTCGTCGTGCCGTATTGCCGCTTATAATACTCCCGATACTCGCCGGAGCGCACATGCGCCACCCAATCGGCGTTGGCGCGGTACCACTCGATCGTCTCGCGCAGCCCCTGCTCGAACGGGATTTCGGGCCGCCAGCCCAGCTCGCGCTCGATCTTCGCGCAGTCGATAGCGTAGCGGCGGTCGTGGCCGAGCCGGTCCTGGACGTGACGGATCAGGCTCCTCGGCTTTCCGAGCGAGTCGAGCAGCGCGTGCGTCAATTCGAGGTTCGTCTTCTCGCAGCGGCCGCCGACGTTGTAGACCCCGCCCGGCCGGCCGTCGCGCCAGACGCGGTGGACGGCGGCGCAGTGGTCGCGGACGTGGATCCAGTCGCGGACCTGGCCGCCGTCGCCGTAGACCGGCACGGGCTCGTCGTGCGTCAGGTTGGCGATGAACAGCGGGATCAGTTTCTCGGGGAACTGGTAGGGTCCGTAGTTGTTCGAGCAGCGCGTCACCAGCACCGGCAGGCCGAACGTGTGCGCGTAGCTGAGGACCAGCAGATCGGCGGCGGCCTTGCTGGCCGAGTACGGGCTGCTCGGCGCCAGCGGCGTCGCCTCCGTGAACAGGCCGGTCGGGCCGAGGCTGCCGTACACCTCGTCCGTCGAAACCTGGACGAAGCGCTCGACCGCGAACTCGCGGGCGGCGTCGAGCAGGACCTGGGTGCCGACCACGTTGGTGCGGACGAACGGCCCGGAATCCTGGATGCTGCGATCGACGTGGCTCTCCGCGGCGAAATGCACGACGTGGCGCACTCCCAACCGGAAGGCGTCGCGCACGGCGTCGCGGTCGCCCACGTCGCCCTTGACGAAGCGGTAACGCGGATGGGCGGCCACGTCGGCGAGGTTGGCGAGGTTGCCGGCGTAGGTGAGGGCGTCGAAATTGACGACCGCGACGTCCGGCTCGGCGGTGAGGACGCGGCGGATGAAATGCCCGCCGATGAAGCCGCACCCGCCGGTAACGAGCAGCGTGGACATCGGCGCCCTCTCAGCAGTGGGTAAGGAACCTCAACCGAACGCCATGAAGATAAGCGGGTTCCCCGCTTATCTTCATGGCGTTCAAACCTCAACCCTTTTCATATATAAGAGCGGCCCGACGGCGGGCAAGAGCGGTCGGCCGCTCGCCGTATCCGCGTGTCAGTAAGTCCAAGATGGATCGTCTGAGTTTCTTGACCGCCGGCGGCGGCGGGTTTACACTCGATTCCATCCCCGTCGCCGCCGGCTCGCTCCGAACCAGCCGGCCGTCTCCGACTGCACCGCGGAGCCTGTCATGACCAAGCGCACGATCGGTATCGTCCTCGCCGCCCTCGCCGGCATGGCGGCGGTCGGTGCGGTGCTGTATTTCACCCTGCACGATCGGTTCGCCGCGCCGCCCCCTCCCGAAGAGGCGAAGAACGATCCCGGCGACAAGGGCGCCCCGACGGACGAATCGGACGATCCCTCGCTGTACACGCCGGCCCCGGTGAGCCTGGCGGCCATTCCGGGAAAGTCCTTCCTGCAACGCCGCCGCGCCGCCGTGCTGCTCGGCCGGGTGCTGACGCCGGACGGTCAGGGGATGGCCAAGGCGATCGTCCGGGCGCCCGGACAGTCGTCGGCCGGCCAGGCGCTCACCGACGACGGCGGCGGCTTCGAGCTGGCCGTCAACGGCGGCGGGCCGCTCGTCGTCACTTACGAGAAAACGGGATTTCTGCCGGCCCGGCGTTCGGTCGCGGTCCCCTGGCAGGACTACGTGTGGCTCCCCGACGTGGTGCTGGTCCCGGCGCCGGCGCCGGTCGGCGTGCTGGAGCTGCCGTGGCGGGAAGGCGACGGCGGCGCCGCGCCAGCGGCGCCCGCGTTGGGGCATGGTCTGGAGACCATGCCCCAACGCGGAACCCGCAAGGCGACGTTCATCGCCCCCGCGGGCTTTACCGCCGGCGCGGCTTTCGGCGGCGGCGTCGGGCCGCTCAAGGGGAACCTGTCCCTCTCCGTCCGGGAATACGCCGGCGGCCCCAATCCGACGGCGGCCCTGCCGGCGCCGCCCCCGCCGGGGACCAGCTGCGCCTACGCCGTGGAAGTCGCGGCCGACCTGACGCACCAGCCGGGCGCCCGCGGCGTGGTATTTACTCCTTCTCTGATTCATTACGTCGATAACTCTCTCCAGCTCCCCGTGGGGACCGCGTTGCCGACGTGGCGCTACGACGCCGAGCAGTCGGCCTGGCTCCCCGGCGCCGTGGGCGGCGTGGTCCGGGCGGCGGACCTCGCCAAGGGCCTGGACGAGAAGGCCGAGGGAACGGAGGGCGACAAGACGGAAGAACCGGCGGCCGGCGACGGCCCCGGCCGGGCGGAGCGGAAGACGGTGGGCAAGCTGTTCGCCAACGATCAGACGCTCTGGCGGCTGCCGCTGACGGCGACGGGGACGTGGGCCGTGTTCTTCCCGCTGCGGCCGCCGGAGGGCGCCGTCGCGCCGCCGGGAGGACTGGCCTCCGTCCCGGCCGACGCGGCGCGGCCGGCCTCCGAGTCGGTTCCCATCCCCGGGACCCCCTTCCAGCTCTATTACAGCAGCGACCGGGCGCCGGGATGGAAGGCGCCCTATCAGATCGACGTGACGCTCTGCGGCCCCGACGCGCCCAAGGGGCTGAAACGGATCGACTTGGAGATCCAGGTCGCGGGCCAACGCTTCCAGGGTTCCTTTCCGCCGAACGCGAACCAGACGACCGCTTTTCACTGGAACGGCCTCGACGCCCACGGCCGGCCCATCGCAGGGAGGCGTCCGGCGACGGTGCGGGTCGGTTACGCCTACGACGCCCCGCCGCCGGCCGCCCTCACTCCACCCTCTCCCCCATCCGATGGCGGAAAGGGCAGCGGACAGGAGTGCGAGCTGTGGCGCGAGCAGCGGCTGATGGTGGGCGGCTGGGACGCCCGCGCTGAGGCCCTCGGCGGCTGGACCCTGAACGTCCATCACGCCTACGACCCGATCGGTCGCGTTCTCTACCTGGGCGGCGGCGGTCGGCGCGACGCGATGCGGATGCCGCCCGTCATCACGACCGTGGCCGGCGGCACGGGCGTGCCGGACTACAACGACGACGACCAGCCGGCGGTGCAGGCCAACCTCAACGAGCCGCGCGGGCTGGCCGTCGGGCCGGACGGCAGCCTCTACATCGCCGACGCCCGCCAGGACCGCGTGCGCCGGGTCAAGCCGGACGGCCTCATTGCGACCGCGGCCGGGACCACGCTGGCGCCGTTGAACGGGCCGACGGGACTGGCCGTCGGGCCGGACGGCGGCCTGTACGTCGCCGACGACGGCGCCGGCCGCGTGTGGCGGCAGCACGGCCGCGAGCTGCAACCGTTCGTGGGCGGCCTCGGCTCCGTGTGGCAATTCGATCGGGAGGCCGTTCCGGCGGGGCAGGCCAAGCTCGGCCACTTACGCGGCCTCACGGTCGGGCCGGCCGGCGATCTGTTCCTCACCCAGAATTACAACAACCAGTGCGCGTGCCGCGTGGGCGCCAATGGGATCATCACGTTCTTCCTCGGCGGGCCGAACGACCGGACGAAGCTGCTGAGCGCCGTCGATGTGGTCGCGGCGGCTGACGGGACGGTGTATGTGGTCGACGGCGACGGCTGCCGCGTCTGGCGCGTGGGGCCGGACGGGACGGCGACCGTCGCGGCAGGGACGGGGACGCGCGGTTTCAGCGGCGACGGAGGCCCGGCCGTGGCGGCGCAGCTGAACAAACCCTCCGGCGTGGCCCTCGGCCCGGACGGCAGCCTGTACATCGCCGACGCGCGCAACGAGCGCATCCGCCGGGTGGCGCCCGACGGCGTCATCAGCACGTTCGCCGGCGGGGGCAAGTCCGGCTCGCGCGAGACGGGCGACGGCGGCCCCGCGTCGGCGGCCGAGCTGGCGCTTTACCTGGCGCCCAAGCGGGACGACGTATGCGGCCTGGTCGGCCTGGCCGTCAGTCCGGGCGGCGGCCTCTACGTCGCTGACGTGGGCCACGGCAGCGTCCGCCGCATCGCCCCGGCCTTCGACGGCATTTCCGATAGCGAAATTCTCATTACCTCGGAAGACGGCCAGGAGCTGTACGTTTTCGACGGCGTCGGCCGGCACCTGGAGACGCTGGACGCGGCGACGGGGGCGCTGATCTACCGCTTCGTGTACGACGCGGCCTGGCGGCTCAAGGAGGTCCACGACGGTTCGGGGGCGGTGACGCGGGTCGAGCGCAAGGCCGGCCGGCCGGTCGCGCTGATCGCCCCGGGCGGGGAGCGCACGACGCTGGAAACCGGGGCGGACAGTCGGCTGAGCCGGGTCGCCTTGCCGACCGGCCAATCGACGGCGATGGAGTACGACGCCGGCGGTCTGTTGACCTCGTTCAAAGACGCACCGGCCCATTGACAGGGCGCCCCTTTTCGGCCATACTTTCTTTCGATCTGATGTTGAGCGCCCCCAACCAGTCCCCCCATCCCGGGGTCTACGACAGCCCCCGCGGCCACAACCCGCGGGGGCTGTCGTGCGCTCGCCCGAATCCGTGAAATCACTCGCGCCGCCGCGCTTTTCCCTCACCCGACCATTTCCGGAGACATTCGCATGTCCGCCGTCCAGGAAATCGTTGCCAACGGTTCCGCCGCCGGAACGATCGACGCCCCCATCCTGCTCAAGGCCATGCACGCCCTCAAGAAAGGCGACTTCTCCGTCCGCCTGCCGATGGAGTGGACCGGCGTGGCGGGCAAGGTGGCCGACGCCTTCAACGAAGTCACCGAGCTGAACGAGCGCATGGCCCGCGAGCTGGAACGGCTCAGCCGCGTCGTCGGCAAGGAGGGCAAGATCTCCCAACGCGCCTCGCTCGGCGATGTGAGCGGCTCGTGGCAGGCGGCCATCGACTCGGTCAACGACCTGATCGACGACCTCGTTCATCCGACCAGCGAGACGGCCCGCGTCATCGGCGCCGTGGCCCAGGGCGACCTGTCGCAGACGATGGCCCTGGAAGTGGACGACCGGCCGCTCCAGGGCGAGTTCCTCCGCACCGCGAAGATCGTCAACAAGATGGTGGATCAGCTCGGCTCGTTCGCCTCGGAAGTGACGCGCGTGGCCCGCGAGGTCGGCACCGAGGGCAAGCTCGGCGGACAGGCCCAGGTCAAGGGCGTCGCCGGCACCTGGAAGGACCTCACCGACTCCGTGAACTTCATGGCCGGCAACCTGACCGGCCAGGTCCGCAACATCGCCGAAGTGACCACGGCCGTCGCCAACGGCGACCTGTCGAAGAAGATCACCGTCGATGTCAAAGGCGAGTTTCTGGAGCTGAAAGACACCGTCAACACGATGGTCGATCAGCTGCGCTCGTTCGCGGCGGAAGTGACCCGCGTGGCCCGCGAGGTCGGCACCGAAGGCAAGCTCGGCGGACAGGCGAAGGTGGAAGGCGTGTCGGGCACCTGGAAAGACCTCACCGACTCCGTGAACTTCATGGCCGGCAACCTCACCGGCCAGGTGCGCAACATCGCGCACGTCACGAAGGCCGTGGCCAACGGCGACCTGTCCAAGAAGATCACCGTCGATGTGAAGGGCGAAATGCTGGAGCTGAAGGACACCATCAACACGATGGTCGATCAGCTGTCGTCGTTCGCCGACGAGGTGACGCGCGTCGCCACGGAAGTCGGCACCGAAGGCAAGCTCGGCGGCCAGGCCAAGGTGGAAGGCGTGGCCGGCACGTGGAAGGACCTCACCGACTCCGTGAACTTCATGGCCGGCAACCTCACCGGCCAGGTGCGCAACATCGCCGAAGTGACCACGGCCGTGGCCAAGGGCGACCTGTCGCAGAAGATCACGGTCGACGTGAAGGGCGAAATGCTGGAGTTGAAGGACACCATCAACACGATGGTCGATCAGCTGCGGTCGTTCGCGGCGGAAGTGACCCGCGTGGCCCGCGAGGTCGGCACCGAAGGCAAGCTCGGCGGACAGGCCGAAGGTGGAAGGGCGTCGCGGCACGTGGAAAGACCTGACCGACTCCGTGAACTCGATGGCCGGCAACCTGACCGATCAGGTCCGCAACATCGCCGACGTGACGAAGGCCGTGGCCAAGGGCGACCTGTCCAAGAAGATCACCGTCGATGTGAAGGGCGAGTTCCTGGAGCTGAAAGACACCATCAATACGATGGTCGATCAGCTGCGGTCGTTCGCGGCGGAAGTGACGCGCGTGGCCCGCGAGGTCGGCACCGAAGGCAAGCTCGGCGGACAGGCCGACGTGCGCGACGTGGCCGGCACCTGGAAGGACCTCACCGACTCCGTGAACTTCATGGCCGGCAACCTGACCGGCCAGGTCCGCAACATCGCCGACGTGACGAAGGCCGTGGCCAAGGGCGACCTGTCCAAGAAGATCACGGTCGACGTGAAGGGCGAAATGCTGGAGCTGAAAAACACCATCAACACGATGGTCGATCAGCTGTCGTCGTTCGCCGACGAGGTGACGCGCGTGGCCCGCGAAGTCGGCACCGAAGGCAAGCTCGGCGGCCAGGCCGAGGTCGAAGGCGTGGCCGGCACGTGGAAGGACCTGACGGATTCCGTCAACTTCATGGCCGGCAACCTGACCGGCCAGGTGCGCAACATCGCCGACGTGACCACGGCCGTGGCCAAGGGCGACCTGTCGCAAGAAGATCACCGTCGACGTGAAGGGCGAGATGCTGGAGCTGAAGAACACCATCAACACGATGGTGGATCAGCTCGTCGTCGTTCGCCGACGAAGTGACGCGCGTGGCCAACGAAGTCGGCACCGAAGGCAAGCTCGGCGGACAGGCCCAGGTCAAGGGCGTGGCCGGCACCTGGAAGGACCTGACGGACAACGTGAACTCGATGGCCGGCAACCTGACCGGCCAGGTGCGCAACATCGCCGACGTGACGAAGGCCGTGGCCAAGGGCGACCTGTCCAAGAAGATCACGGTCGACGTGAAGGGCGAGATGCTGGAGCTGAAAAACACCATCAACACGATGGTCGATCAGCTGCGGTCGTTCGCCGACGAAGTGACGCGCGTGGCCCGCGAAGTCGGCACCGAAGGCAAGCTCGGCGGACAGGCCAAGGTGGAAGGCGTGTCCGGCACCTGGAAGGATCTGACCGATTCCGTGAACTTCATGGCCGGCAACCTGACCGGCCAGGTGCGCAACATCGCCGAGGTCACCACCGCCGTCGCCAAGGGCGACCTGTCGAAGAAGATCACGGTGGACGTGAAAGGCGAGATGCTGGAGCTGAAAAACACCATCAATACGATGGTCGATCAGCTGCGGTCGTTCGCGGCGGAAGTGACCCGCGTGGCCCGCGAAGTCGGCACCGAAGGCAAGCTCGGCGGACAGGCCGACGTGCGCGACGTGGCCGGCACCTGGAAGGACCTCACCGACTCCGTGAACTCGATGGCCGGCAACCTCACCGGACAGGTCCGCAACATCGCCCAGGTGACGACGGCCGTGGCCAAGGGCGACCTGTCGAAGAAGATCACCGCCGACGTGAAGGGCGAGATGCTGGAGCTGAAAAACACCATCAACACAATGGTGGATCAGCTGCGGTCGTTCGCGGCGGAAGTGACGCGCGTGGCCCGCGAGGTCGGCACCGAAGGCAAGCTCGGCGGACAGGCCAAGGTCGAAGGCGTGTCGGGAACCTGGAAGGACCTGACCGACTCCGTGAACTCGATGGCCAGCAACCTGACCAGCCAGGTGCGCGGCATCGCCAAGGTCGTGACGGCCGTGGCCAACGGCGACCTCAAGCAGAAGCTGGCCGTGGAGGCCAAGGGCGAGATCGCCGCCCTCGCCGACACGATCAACGGCATGATCGACCACGCTCGCCACGTTCGCCGACCAGGTGACGACGGTGGCCCGCGAGGTCGGCGTCGAAGGCCAGCTCGGCGGCCAGGCCAAAGTGCCCGGCGCCGCCGGCACCTGGAAGGCGCTCACCGAGAACGTCAACCAGCTGGCCGCCAACCTGACGACGCAGGTGCGGGCCATCGCCGAGGTGGCCACCGCCGTCACCAAGGGCGACCTGACGCGCTCCATCAAGGTCGAGGCCCTCGGCGAGGTGGCCGTCCTCAAGGACAACATCAACGAGATGATCCGCAACCTCAAGGACCAGACGCTCAAGAACAGCGAACAGGACTGGCTCAAGACGAACCTCGCCAAGTTCAGCCGAATGCTCCAGGGCCAGAAAGACCTGCTCACCGTCGGCCGGCTCATCCTCTCCGAACTGGCCCCCGTCGTCGCGGCCCAGCACGCGGTCTTCTACGTCCTCGACGCCGCCGACGACGCGCCGGGCCTCAAGCTGCTGGCCAGCTACGCCCACAAGGGTCAGGACGCGCTCGGCGGCCGGCTCGCCCTCGGCGAAGGCCTGATCGGCCAGTGCGCCGTCGAGAAGCAGAAGATCCTGCTCACCAACGTGCCGCCGGACTACATCCGCATCTCTTCGGGCCTCGGCGAGCGCCGCCCCGCAGAACATCATCGTCCTGCCGGTCGTCTTCGAGGGCCAGGTCAAGGGCGTGCTGGAGCTGGCGTCGTTCGAGCGCTTCAACCCGACGCACCAGGCCTTCCTCGACCAGCTGACCGAATCGATCGGCATCGTGCTCAACACGATCGAAGCCAACATGCGGACGGAGGACCTGCTCAAGCAGTCGCAGTCGCTGGCCCAGCAATTGCAGACCCGCCAGGAGGAATTGCAGAACACCAACCAGGAATTGCAGGAGAAGGCCGGCCTGCTGGCCCACCAGAACCAGGAAGTCGAGCGGAAAAATCAGGAAGTCGAACAGGCCCGGCAGGCGCTGGAGGACAAGGCCAAGCAGCTGGCGCTCACCTCCAAGTACAAGTCCGAGTTCCTCGCCAACATGTCGCACGAGCTGCGGACGCCGCTCAACAGTCTGCTCATCCTGTCCGACCAGCTGTCGCAGCAACCAGGACGGCAACCTGTCGGCCAAGCAGACCGAGTTCGCCAAGACGATCCACTCGTCGGGCAACGACCTGCTGATGCTCATCAACGACATTCTCGATCTGTCCAAGATCGAATCCGGCACGGTGGTGGTGGACGTGGGCGAGCTGCGGGTGGCCGACCTGCACGGCTACGTCGATCGCACCTTCCGCCACGTGGCCGAGTCCAAGGGCGTGGACTTCGCCGTCGAGTTGGACGAGTCGCTGCCCAAGTACCTGCTGACCGACGCCAAGCGGTTGCAGCAGGTCATCAAGAACCTGCTGTCCAACGCCTTCAAGTTCACGCACCAGGGTCGCGTCGCCCTGACGATGCGGCCGGCCCGCGACGGCTGGAGCCTGGACAACGACAGCCTGAACAAGGCGGCCAACGTGCTGGCCTTCTCGGTGTCGGACACCGGCATCGGCATCCCGCCGGACAAGCAGCAGATCATCTTCGAGGCGTTCCAGCAGGCCGACGGCAGCACCAGCCGCAAGTACGGCGGCACGGGCCTGGGCCTGGCCATCAGCCGCGAGATTTCCCGCCTTCTGGGAGGCGAAATTCGTCTGGCGAGCGCCCCCGGCCGCGGCAGCACGTTCACGCTGTATTTGCCGCAGTTCTACTCGCCCAAGCCGCGGAGCTCGGCGGAGATCAGAGATCAGCGGACGGAGATCGGAGGTCAGAGGTCGGAATCCGCTGCGCCGGTCCCCCTGATCCCCGACCTCCGACCGCTGACCGCTGCCGAAACCGCCGCCGAGGAGCCGAAGCTGATCAACGAGGTCGGCGACGACCGCGGCGCCATTCAGCCCGGCGACCGCGTGCTGCTGATCGTCGAGAACGACCCGCACTTTTCCCGCTTCCTGCTGGAGACGGCCCGCGAGAAGGGCTTCAAGGGCCTGGTGACGTCGCTGGGCGCCGCCGCCCTCGCCATGCGCCGCGAATACAAACCGGACGCCGTCACGCTCGACATCTGCCTGCCGGACATCGACGGCTGGCGCGTGCTGGAACGGCTCAAGAACGACCTCAATACCCGCCACATCCCGGTCTGCGTCATCTCCACGGAGGAGGCGCGCGAGCGCGCCCTGCGGCTGGGGGCGCTGACCGTGGTGGCCAAGCCGATCCAGACCAAGGAGGTGCTGGAGCGGACGCTGGACGGCGTGACCGACGCCATGGCGCGCCCGGTCAAGGATGTGCTGGTGGTCGGCGGCGACGAGGCCCGGCGCCGCATGCGGGACGTTCTGGGCGGCGCCGCCCGGCTGATCGAGGCGGCCGCCGGCGCCGACGCGCTGGACGAGCTGCGCCGCAAGCGGCCCGACGCCGTCGTCCTGCACCCGGCCCTGCCGGACATGACGGCGGCGGCGCTGGCCGAGGAGATTGCCCGCGACCCGGCCCTGGCCGACCTGCCGCTGATCGTCTTCGCCGAGGCGCCGCTGTCGCCGGGCGACGAATCGGCCCTGAAACATCTCTCGACCGTCCTGAACGTCCGCCCGGCCGGCTCGGCGGAGCGGCTGCTCGACCAGACGGCCCTGGTGCTGCACCTCAACCCGGCCAAGCTGCCCGAGGCCCAGCGCCGCACGCTGGAGGAATTGCACCGCACCGACAAGGCCCTGGCCGGCAAGAAGGTGCTGATCGTGGACGACGACATCCGCAACATCTTCGCGCTGACCAGCGTGCTGGAGTGCTACCACATGAACATCGCCTCGGCCGAGACCGGCCGGGCGGCCATCCGCATTTTGCAAACCCAGCCGGACATCGACGTGGTGCTGATGGACATCATGATGCCGGAGATGGACGGCCTGGACACCATGCGGGAGATCCGCAAACTCCCGAAATTCAAGTCGCTGCCGATCATCGCGGTGACGGCCAAGGCCATGAAGGGCGACCGCGAGAAGTGCATCGAAGCCGGCGCCTGGGACTACCTTTCCAAGCCGGTGGACACCGAGCAGATGCTGTCGGTGCTGCGCGGGTGGCTGCATCGGTGAGCCGGCCGCGTCCCATAAGACCTATAGGTCGTATAGGTCTTATGGGACGCGGCCCGTCCCTGCTATAATCATGGCATGTCGGCCCCCGAGAAGTATCTGAGGCCCGAGGTCATCCGCCAGGTGGCGCGGCTGGACCTGCGCGCCCGCTTCATCGTCGAAGGCTTCCTGGCCGGCCTGCACGCCAGCCCCTTCCAGGGTTTCAGCGTCGAGTTCTCCGAGCATCGCAAGTACGTCCCCGGCGACGACCTCAAGGACCTCGACTGGAACGTCTTCGCCAAGACCGATAAATACTACCTCAAAAAGTTCCAGGCCGAGACGAACGTCACCGGCTACCTGGCGATGGACCTCAGCGCCTCGATGGGTTACACCTACCGCCAGGAATTGACCAAGTTCGACTACTGCATCTGCCTGGCCGCGGCGCTGGGCTACCTGATGATCCGCCAGCAGGACCCCGTCGGGCTGGTGGCGTTCGACACGAGCATCAAGGTCAGCCTGCCGCCGCGGAGCAAACGGCTGCACCTCGGTTCGATCCTGTCGGTGCTGGCCAACCTCAAGCCGACCGGCACGACGGACGCGGCCGCCGCCCTGCACCAGCTGGCGGCGATGGTCCACGGCAAGAGCCTGGTCATGCTGTTCAGCGACCTGCTCGGCGACCCCGAGCCGGTGCTGGCCGCCCTGCACCACCTGCGCCACCGCGGTCACGAGGTCATCGTCTTTCACGTCCTGGACGAGGCCGAGGTCCACTTTCCGTTCACCGGCCTGGTCGAGTTCGAGGACGTGGAGACTCCCGACCGGATGACGCTGGACGCGCAGGGGATGCGCAAGGACTACCTCCAGGCGGTGGCGGAATTCCGCGACAAGTACCGCGTCGAGTGCGCCAAGGGGCAAATCGACTACGTGCCGATCGACACCAGCGTGAGCTTCGACAAGGCGTTGATGGAATACCTGCTGCAGCGGCAGCGGCGGTTTTGAACGGCGGAGGAACGCGGGATGATCGCACACCCCTGGCACGACGTACCGCTGCCCGGCGACCTGTCGCTCTGGTTCTGGTGCTATATCGAGATCCCCAAAGGGTCGAAGGTGAAGTACGAGCTGGACAAGGCGACGGGCCTGCTGCGCGTCGATCGCGTCCTTTACAGCTCCGTGTTCTACCCGGCCAACTACGGCTTCGTGCCGCGGACGTACTGCCCCGACGGCGACCCGCTGGACGTGCTGGTGCTGGGCCAGGAGGAGGTGGCGCCGGGCGTGCTGCTGCGGGCGCGGGCCATCGGCGTGATGCGGATGCTCGACGAGAAAGGCCAGGACGACAAGATCATCGCCGTCCACGTCGATGACCCCGAATACACGGAGATCCACGACATCGGCGACATACCGCCGCACCGGCTGCGCGAGCTGCAGCGCTTCTTCATGGACTACAAGGCGCTGGAGGGCAAGGAGGTCGTGGTGGACGCGCCGCTCGGCGTCGGCGAGGCCGTGCCGATCCTGAAGGAGGCGGTGATTTTCTACGCGCGGGAGCGCAATCATCTGCTGAGCGGGCCGCACGTTTGAAAGACGCGCATGCAATTCCTCAACGTCTACCTCCTGGGCGGTCTGGCGCTCCTGGGCGTGCCGATCGTGGTGCATCTGCTGATGCGCCAGAAGCCGCGCCGCCTGCCGTTCCCGGCGTTCCGCTTCCTGCGCCAGCGTTCGCGCATCAACCGCCGCCGGATGCGCCTGCAACACCTGCTGCTGCTGCTGCTGCGGATGCTGGTGCTGGCCGCCCTTTGCCTGGCGATCGCGCAGCCGAAGCTGTTTTTGCCGCGGGCGGTGGCCGACTGGTTCGGCCTGGGCGGGCCGCGGCCGGCGACGGCCGTGTTCGTTTTCGACGTGAGCCACAGCATGGAGTACCGCGTCGCCGACAAGAGCCGACTCGACGACGCCCGCCAGTCCGCCCTCGACCTGCTGCGCGACCTGCCGCCGGACAGCCGCGTCGCGGTGCTGGACACCGGCGACGACACCGGCGACGCGGCCGACGACGATTGGATCGGTACGCTGGCCCAGGTCCGCTCGCGCATCAACGGCCTGCGGCTGCGGCCGGTGCGGGCGACGCTGGCCCGCCAGATCGAACGGGCCGCCGAGATGCTGGCCAAGGCCGGCGACTCCGGCGACTGGGCGGCCCCTTCTTCGCGGCGTCTCTACGTCTTTTCGGATCGCACGACGACGAGTTGGGACGCTGACGCGGCCAAGCGCGTTAAGATCCCAGACGGCGTTCGGACGGCGTACATCGACCTCGGCGTCGATAAGCCGGTGGACCTGGGCATCGACAAGGTCGAGGTGAGGCCGACGGTCGTTCCGCCCGGCGGCGAGGTCAACGTCCACGTCGAGGTGCGGGCCGTCGGCGGCGATTTCGACGCCAACTTGCTCTGCCAGCTCGACGGGGCGGGAAGCCTGGCGACGCGGCGCGTCAAACTGTCGGCCGGTTCGCGGGCGCCGGCCGGCGTCGATTTCAAGCTGACGACGCCGGCGCTGGTGCATCCGCCGGGCGCGGCGGAAGGCGTCGCCACGGAAGCCCATCAGGTCGTCGTCAAATTCAGCGCGGCCGACGACCGGCCGTTCCAGGACGATCTGCCGCACGACAACATCCGATACGCCACGTTTTTTGTGCGCGACGATTCCAAGCGGCAGGGTCGGCGGGTGCTGGTGCTGGAGGACGACCCGAATCCGGCGGGCGAGTTGACGCAGAAGCCGGGCCTTTATTGGTATGCGGCGCTGGAGTCGTATGCACAATCGCACCCCGAGGGCTATCACTGCGACCTGCGGCCGGCGACCGACGCGGCGAAGCTGCGCCTCAAGGACCTGGAGCCGTACCGCGTTGTCTGCCTCTACCAGAACGCCAAACCGTTCCCGGACGACTTCTGCAAGGCGCTCGAAGAGTACGTCAACGACGGCGGCAGCCTGGCGATCGTGCCCCCGGCGGCGCCCCTGGGTCCCGACGACCTCAAACGGTGGAACGACGCCCTCGATTCGCACCATCTGCTGCCCGCCAGGCTGCGCGATCTCACCAGCGCGCCGGCGGGGAAGCCGGTCTACCTGGAAGACTTCAAGGACAATCACCCCCTTACGCGACCGTTCTACGACTGGAAGCGCGGCGCCAACCCGGACTTCGCCAACGAGGAGCTGCTGCCGTTCGTCAAGCGCTACTGGGAGGTCGAACCGGTCGAGGACCGATCGCTGGTGATTGCCAACTACGCGGATGAACGTAAGTCACCCGCGCTGGTGGAGCTGAAACGCAGTGAGGGCGACAAGGAAGAGAAGCGCGGCCGCGTGCTGCTCTTCACCACGCGGCTCAATCGCCGGCCGGAAGATCCCTCCGATCCGGATTGGAACAATTTCTACAACGGCTCCTTCGGTATGGTGCTCATCAACGAGGCGGTCAAGTACCTGGCCGGCGACTCGTCGATGGAGAACCCGAACTTCGAGTGCGGCGCCCCGGTCGTGCTGGCGCTGCCGGCGTCGGCCCCGCGCGGCGTCTATCGGCTGAACACGCCCGACCCGGACCTGACCGAGTCGGAGCGCAGCATCACCGTCGCCGCCGGCGACAAGACGCTGGAGGTGCACGCGGCCTCGGCGCCCGGCGCCTACACGGTCTTCGATCCCAATCGCAACTTCTTCACGGCTTTCAGCCTCAATGTCTCGCCGGCCGAGTCGCGGCTGGACCGCCTGCCGGCCGAGGAGATCGAGAAGGCGCTCGGGCCGGGTTCAGTGTTGCCGGCCGGCGCCGGCCTGAGCGCCGCCCTGCGCGAGCGGGCCGCCGCCGCGACGACGGTAGAGCCGCCGCCGGCGCCGGTCGATCTTCTGCCCATGCTCATGATGCTGACGCTGCTGTTCCTGACGTTCGAGGGGCTGCTGGCGAACCGATTCTACGAGCGGCCGACGCCCGCCGCGGCGGGCGGGCCGGAAGGGGAACGGGCTTCGTCATGACACTCGTGATCGACCCCATCTGGCCGTGGCGGCTGCTGTTCCAGGGCCTGTCCACGGCGCCGGCCTCCGTCGTCGCCGCGGTCCTCACGGCCGGCGTCGTGGCGCTCGCATTGCCGATCCTGCTTGTCCGCCAATCCGCGCCGTGGCAGCGGCGGCGTCTCTTGCTCGGCTGCGGCCTTGTCCTTGTCGGGCTGTTGGCCTGGGCGGCCGTCGGCCACGCCTGGGAGACGCCGCTGGAAATGACGGGGTCGGGCGGCCCCTGGCTTGGGCGGCTGGCCGGCGTCGGCCTGACGATGCTGGTCGTCGTGCCGATGGCCCTGGCGGGGCTTACGGCGGCGACGTACCTTGGGTCCGGCCGGCCGCCGCGCCGGGTCGCCGCGATCCTCGCTCTGCGCGCTGCCGCCTTCCTGCTCGCCGCCGTGGCGATCTTGCGGCCGTCCCTCGCCTTCCCCAAGGACGGCGACGCCGGCGGCGCCGTGTTCTACATCGTCCTCGACGGTTCCAAGAGCATGACGATCCAGGACGAGTCCGACCGGCCGCGCTGGTCGGCCATGCTCAAGGCGCTGCGCGAGGCGGGGCCGGCCCTGGACCGCCTCCGCAAGGAGCAGAACGTCCGCGTCGAGTTCTACCGTTTCGCGGACAAGGTGGAGCCGTTTAATCCTGACAACCCCGGCGAGGCGGACGGCAAGCGCACCGACGTCGGCGGGATGCTGCGCCGGCTGGAGGAGCAGAACGGCGGCCGGCGCGTGCGCGGCCTGGCCCTGCTGAGCGACGGCCGCAACAACGGCGGCCAGCGCACCGACCCGTTCGTCGAGGCCGGCCGTTGGCGCCGGCTCGGCCCCCTTTACACCTTCGGCTTCGGCAACCCCAACACGCCGAACGGCCAGAGCGACGTGGCCGTCGCCAACGTCGTGGCGGCGCCGACTGTCGTGCCGACCAAGGGCAAGATCACCGTGCGCGCGGCCATCGACGCCCACGGTTTCGAGAACCGCACGGTCCACGTCCACCTTTTGCTGGACGACAAGGAGGTCAAGGCGCAGGACGTGGCGCTGCCGCTCAGCACCGGCAACAAGGTGGTGATGGAGTGCGACGCCCCGGACCACGCCGGCGAAGTCAAGGTGACGGTGAAGGTGGACCCGCTGCCGGGCGAGCTGGACGTGGACAACAACCAGCGCGACACGATCGTCACGGTCATCAAGGGCGGCGTCAACGTGCTGCTTATCGACAAGGAGCGGGCCTGGGAGCCGCAGCTGATCTACGACGCCCTGGCCCGCGACCCGCGCATCTCCGTCAAGCCGTTGTGGATTCGCGGCAGCGCCCCCATCGAGGGCGCCGCGGGAAAGCTCTTTGATTTCGACAAGCAAAAATATGACGTCATCATCATCGGCGACGTGACGGCGGCCCAGATGCGGGCGCTGCAGCCGAACGTGCTGGAGCAGATGGCGGATCAGGTGGACCGCGGCGCCGGCTTCCTGATGATCGGCGGCTACGCCAGCTTCGGCGGCGACCCCGACGCGAAGGGGACCGGCGACTGGAAGGGCACGATCGTCGAGCGGATGCTGCCGGTGGACCTGAGCGTCAGGGGCCAGGTGGAGAGCCGGACGCCCCTGTACGGGATCGTGATGCTGCCGACGGAGGACGGGTTGCGGCTCTACAGCCGCGTCGTCGGCCTGTCGGGCGGCGACAAGGATGCGGAGATCGCCGCGTGGAAAAGTATGCAAAGCCCGTTCGGCCTGCAAGGCGCCAATCGGCTGGCCGTCGCCGCCGGGAGCAACGCGGTCGTCCTGGCGGAATCGGAGGAGACGGACGAAAAGAATCAACATTACCCGCTATTGGTGGAGCGGGACTACGGCAACGGCCGGGTGCTGGCCTTTGCCGGCGACACGACGAACCGCTGGATTCACGACCGCGACAGCAAGCGGAAGCACGACCGCTTCTGGCGGCAGATGATCCTGTGGCTGGCCCGGCAGGACGAGGGCGAGGACCAGCTGCGCGTCGAGCCGGACGTGCGATCGATCCCGGCCGGCAACGACCTCGGTTTCAGCTTGCACCTGCGCAGCAAGAACGGCCAGGACGTCAAGGACGCCGATTACGAGATCGAGGTGATCGGCCCCAACGGCGAGCACAAGACCGTTACGCCGACGAAGGACGGCGGCGAGGACCGCGGCGTGTTCCGGCCGGAGACGGCGGGCGAGTACACGATCCACGCCAAGGGCCGCGGCAAGGACGCGGACGGCGCCGACGTTCATGCGGACGGCTCGGCGCGGTTCTTCGCCTATGAGGAAGAGGTGGAGATGGCCGAGTGGGCGGCCGACGAGGATTTCCTGAAGAAGCTGGCGGACGAGGGCCGCGGCGAGTACCACCGCGGGACGCAGCTGGCGTCGTTCCTGGAGCAGCTGCCGCCGCCGCCCGCGCCGAAGACGAAGCCGAAGGTGGACGAGGCGCCGGACTGGAGCTCCGCGTCGTGGTCGCCGTTTTTCGGGCTGTTCTTCCTGCTGTTCACGGGGCTGCTGGCCGCGGAGTGGGTCCTGCGGCGGCGCTGGGGGATGGTGTGATATGACCCGCATCGTCTCCCTGATCGCCAGCGCCACCGAGATCGTCTGCGCCCTCGGCTTCGAGGACCAGATCGTCGGCCGATCGCATGAATGCGACTATCCCGAGTCGGTGCGTCGCCTTCCCATCTGCACCACGCCGAAATTCGACGTGGAAGGCTCCAGCCGCCAGATCGACGAGCGCGTCAAGGCGCTCCTGAGCGACGCGCTGTCCGTCTACCGGGTGGACGCGGAGCGGCTGCGGGAGTTGGAACCGGACGTGATCGTGACGCAGTCGCATTGCGACGTGTGCGCGGTCAGCCTGCGCGACGTGGAGCGGGCCGTCTGCTCGTGGCTGGGCGCCTGCCCCAAGCTGGTGTCGCTCGCGCCGAACCGGCTGGCTGACGTGTGGACCGACATCCAGCTGGTCGCGGAAGCTCTGGAAGTGCGGGAGCGCGGCGACGCGCTGATTCGGAGTTTGCAGAGCCGCATGGACGCGATTGCGGGGCAGGCGCGGGCGCTGGCATCCCGGCCGACCGTGGCGTGTATCGAATGGATCGACCCGCTCATGGCGGCGGGCAACTGGATGCCGGAACTGGTGGAGTTGGCCGGCGGCGTCAACCTGTTCGGCGAGGCAGGGAAGCATTCGCCGTGGATGACGTGGGAGCAGCTGATCGAGCGCGACCCCGACGCGATCGTGGTGCTGCCGTGCGGCTTCGACATCGCGCGGTCGCGGCAGGAGATGCCGGCGCTGACGGGCCGGCCGGAATGGCCGCGGCTGCGGGCGGTGCGCGACGGTCGCGTCTTCCTGGCGGACGGCAACCAATACTTCAACCGGCCGGGGCCGCGATTGGTGGAATCGCTGGAAATCCTGGCCGAATTGCTGCACCCGGAGGCGTTGCGGTTCGGGCATGAACGAACGGGGTGGCAGAAGCTATAAAAGCGGTGGGAATACGCTTGGAGGCGCCTGTAATGCCGCTGCTCGATCACTTCAACCCGCCGCTGAATCGGACGCACCCCTGGCGCAGCTTCCACGGGGCCTGGGCCGCTGCCATCGCCCGGCTGCTCAACCAGGGCATCTTGCCGGCCGGCTATTACGCCGTCCCGATGGTCGATCGGGACGGCCCCATCGAAATCGACGTGGCCGCGCTGCGCCAGGATGGGACGCTTGCACCCCCAGGGGGCGAGGCCGTGCCGCAGACGTGGGCGGCCCCGACCCCTGGCTTGTCGGTCGCCGTCGAACTGCCCGCGGTGGATGCGGTCGAGGTTCAGGTGTTCGCCGACGACGGCGACCCGCGGCTGACGGCCGCGATCGAATTGCTCAGTCCGCGCAACAAGGATCGCGTGCAAGCCCGGCAGGCGTTCGCCGTCAAGTGCGTCGGCTACTTGCAGCAGGGGAGCAGCGTCGTGGTCGTGGACACCGTCACCACACGACGGGCCGACCTGAATGCCGCCATCCTGTCGCTCCTGGCAGTCAAGACTGACGCCGCGACGCCATCGAGCCTCTCCGCGATTTCCTACCGGGCCGTCGGCCGCGACGAGGAAGCGCAACAACTCCAGGTGTGGCCGGCGCCGCTCGCACTCGGCCAGCCGCTGCCGACCCTTCCCTTGTGGATCGCCGCCGACTTTTCCGTGCCGCTCGACCTGGACGCCAGCTACCGGGCGACGTGTACCGATCTTCGCATCCACCAAGCGGACCTGCGAATTCATCAAGCGGAGTGACGCCGTCGCAGAAAGATTGCGGCTCCCCAACGTGCTACCGTTTCCGCGCCAGCATCACCCCGTCGCCCACCGTCAGCAGCACCGCCTCCACGCGCGCGTCGTCGCGCATCTTCAGGTTCAGCGCCCGGATGGCCTCCGTCTCGGCGTCGTTCACGGCGGGGTCGGCCACCCGGCCGCCCCAGATCGTATTGTCCACGGCAATCAGCCCGCCCGGCCGCAGCAGGCGCAGGCAGGCCTCGTAATAGGCGTCGTTGTTCTCCTTGTCGGCGTCGATAAAGGCGAAATCGAACGACTCGCCGGCCCCGTCGCGCAGCAGCGCCGCCAGGGTCTCCAGCGCCGGGCCGAGCCGCAACTCGATTTTGCGGGAAAGGCCCGCCTCGTCCCAATAGCGTCGGGCGATCCGCGTCCACTCTTCGCTCACGTCGCAGGCGATCAGCTTGCCGTCCTCCGGCAGGGCGGACGCCACGGCCAGGCCGCTGCAGCCGGTGAACACGCCGATTTCCAGCGCTCGCCGCGCCCCCGTCAGCCGGATCAAGAACGCCATCAGCGCCCCCTGATCGGGGCCGATCTGCATCTGCGCACCGGCAGCTTCGCCGTCTCCGCCCGCAACCGCTGCTGCAACGGCGTCTCCCGCGTGATCGTCTCACTGACGTAGCGCTCGACGGCGTCCGGCACGAGGGAACGCTTGCCCATCTTCGCCTCCTCTCTTTCCGTGTTCGACTCCGGGCGACGGCCCGATTGTAGCCCGGCCCGCGGAAGCCGGCAACGATCCCGGAAGCGGCGACGCGCCCCGCGTTGTCGCCCGCGCGCGGCATTCTTACAATGCCCAGCAGTCCCAACCTCACCGGAGACCAACATGGACCTGCAAGGCAAACGAGCGGCCGTTCTGGTCGAGCAGCAGTATCAGGAAATGGAGTTGTGGTATCCGCTTTACCGGCTGTGCGAGGCCGGCTTCAAGGTGACGCTGGTCGGCCCGGAGGCGGGCCAGACCTACCCCAGCAAGCACGGCTATCCGGCCAAGAGCGACAAGGCCGCCCGCGACGTGTCCGCCGACGATTTCGACGCTCTCGTCATCCCCGGCGGCTTCGCCCCGGACTACCTCCGCCGCAGCGACGCCGTTCTCCGACTGGTCGGCGACATGGCCGAGCAGGGCAAGGTCGTGGCCGCCATCTGCCACGGGCCGTGGGTGCTTTGCTCGACCCAGGCGCTCAAGGGCCGCAAGGCCACCTGCTTCTCCTCCATCAAGGACGACGTGACCAACGCCGGCGCCCGCTACGCCGACGCCGAGGTGGTGCGCGACGGCAACCTCATCACCAGCCGCAAGCCGGACGACCTGCCGGCGTTCATGCAGGCCGTCCTCCAGGCCGTCCGCGAGGCGAAGCCCGCCGCGGCCGCGGCGCGCTGAGGCCCCGGAGGTTCGCCGTGGGACCTGTCCGCGTCAAGCTGTACGGCCTGTTTTCGATGACGAAACGGCGCTACCTGTTCCAGGCCGTCGTCGCCGTCGTCGGCGCGGTGCTGGTCCTCGTTGGATGGTACTTCGCCTGGCCGGGCCTGCGCCCACGGCTGATGCGGCCCGAACTGCCGCCGTCGGCGATCCGCAATCTCATCGTCGCCGTCATGGACGCCGTGCCGTGGATTCTGCTGGCGGCGCTCGCCTACCAGGCGGCCGAGATCTACCTCGTCCTCCGCGTGTTCGCGCAAGGAAGCGCGGCCGGCGACGGCCCCGGCCGCGAAGGACGCCGCGCCCGTTTCACCGTCCAAGCCTTCTCCCTGAGCCGGCGGCCCCTTGCTGGCGTCTTCGGCCGTCGGTAGCCTACAACCATGGACGACGCGGCCCCCTGCAAATCCGTTTGCGACCACCCTTGTGAGCTGGCCTGCCCCGACGTGTGCGCCATGCACGCGGCGGCCGCGCTGCCGCCAATCGACCTGGACGACGCCCTGGACCGCTTCGAGCGCGAGGCCGTCCGCGGCGTCTGCGACACCGGCCGCTACCGGATGCCGTACTTCGTCTGGGGCGAGGGTCCGCCGCTGGTGTTCGTCCACGGAGCGATGGACTCCGGCCGGGCGTGGGTGATGGCCGTCTCGCGGCTGTCGGCCCACTTCCGCTGCGTAGCCTACGACCTGCCCACCGGCCGCGGCGACGGCGCCCGCCTCGGCCGCCATACCCACGCCGATCTGGTGCGCGATTTCTGGGCGTTGCTGGACCATCTCGGCCTGTCGCGCAGCTACGTCCTCGGCTCCTCCTTCGGCTCGACCATCGTCCTGTCGGCGCTGCGCGAACGGCCGGAACGCCTGCCGCGCGCGGTGCTTCAAGGCGGCCTGGCGCTGCGGCCGCTGCGGCGCCTGGAGCGCTTCCTGGCGCGGCTGGGCCGCTGGCTGCCGGGCACGACCGGCCGGCTGCCGCTGCGCGAGAAGGTGACGCTCAAGGTCAACGGCGCGGGATTTCGGGAGAAGCCGGAGCGCCTGTACCGTTATTTCGTGGAGACGACGGGGCGAACGCCGGTGAAGGCGTTCGCGCACCAGGCCATGCTCCTGGACAAGGTGGACCTGCGGCCGCTGCTGCCGGAGGTGAAACAGCCGGTGCTGCTGTTCTGCGGCGACCTGGATGTCGTGGTGCGGCCGATCCACGCCGAGATCCTGCTCGGCGGCCTGCCGAACGCCCGGCGCGTGGTGGTCGAGGGCTGCGGCCATGTGCCGGGCTACAGCCATCCCGAGGTGCTGGCGGAGGTGGTGCGGCAGTTCCTGACGCCGCCGGGGTGAAGGCGCGGCGTCACGGCGCCCCGCCGCCGATCCCGGCGGCCGCCCACGGCAGATTGATCCGCACCGCGTCGCCGAACAGCCGCGTCGCGGCTTCCGCCGCCTGCCGCACTTCCTTCGCCGTGGCCAGCGCCAGGACTTTCTTCCCTTCAAAGCGGTGGTGGATTCTCAGGACGCCTTCCTGCTCCGCCCCGAAGAGGCGGCCCCAGAACGACGGCGGGTCGATGCGAACCTCGGCCACGTCGTCGGGGCAAACGACGTAGCCGCCGTCGTGTGCCTGGGCGTACTGGCGCAGCATCTCCTCGTCGGCCATTTCCAGCATGTCCCGCACGCGGGCGGCCCGGCTCAGCCGCTGCGATTCGCGCCACATGGCGACGGCGCCCAACATGCCGCCTCCTCCATAATTGCGCACCTTGGTTCGCGGTACGAACTGGCCGTGGCTGACCGAACCGGGGCCGAGCTGGAACACGAGAAGATCGAAGTCGGTGACGTACACACGGTACAGATCGTCGCCCCCGAGCGATCCGTTATAGGCGTGGAAATACCGCAGCGCCGGAGCGGCGATCGTCGGAACTGTCGGCGCCTCGACCCGCGCGGGGGCGGGGGCCGGCCGATCCGTGACAGCAGGGCTTGGTGGGGTCGATGGCGTCGGCGGCGGAGGCGCGGGCGCGGCGGCCGACCTTACATCCGCGCCGCAATGGCGGCACCACGGCGGAGGGCGGCCGCTGGCGTCGAGAACGAGAGGGCGAGAACAATGACCGCAAGGGAACGAGGCTTCCATGAGAAGGCGCCGTCCGCGCTCGGGGACGTGCGGCCGCGCCGCCTGGCGCCCAGGCTCCGCCGCGGTCGCTCTCGGCAATCCTAGCTCACGGCGGGGCGCGGGGACGGCGGTTTCGTTCGAGCGTTCGGAAAGAATGGGGGGGCGGACCCCAAGGAGTCCGGCCGGCGAGCCCGCAGCGCCAAGCAAGGGCGAGTCGGACTGCTCGCCCTTGCTTGGCGCTGCGGGCTCGCCGCACCGTCTTCATTGCTCCCGAACGTTCTCAATCGTCGGCCGCCGCGCCCATGCGCAGCGCGTCCGTGGGGCAGACGTGGACGCACAGGGCGCAGCTCACGCAGTCGAGGGGGCGCGGCATCCACGGAGTTTTTCCGCGCAGCGCCAGGCAGCCGGTCGGGCAGACCGCGACGCAATCGCCGCAGCCGGTGCAGCGCGTCTCGTCCAGCACGGGCAGCTCGGCCGTCACGTCTTTTCCGCCTCCGTTTTCTCTCCCATCAATCCGGCGACGATTTCCGGCAGGCGCTCGCGCGGCTGCGGCGGCAGCAGGACGTACGCGGCGCCGAGGTCCCAGGCGAGGCCGGCCAACTCCGGTCGGTCGCCGTCCGCCGCCAGCACCACCGGCGCATCGGGGTAGAGCCACACCGCTCGCTCCAGGAGGGCCAGCTCGCGCTCCAGGTCGCGGCCGGCCTTGAGGACCAGCACCGCCGGCCCGCCGCGGGCCAGCAGACGCAGGCACGTCTCCGGCCGCCGCGCCGGCGCAGCGCCCACCGCCGTTGCTCGGCCAGCGCCTCCAGCTGCAACTTCAGCCGGTCGTCCGGTTCGCAGATCACGATTTGCGGCAGCCGCATGACGACCTCATTCCGCCCCGGTCTCCTCCGCGTCCACATCGCCGATTCCCAGCGCCTTCATGCGCCGGATCAGACGGGCGCGCCATATCGACAGGATCTCCGCGGCCCGGTGCTTGTTGCCGCCCGCCCGCTCCAGCGCCATTTCGATCAGCCGCCGCTCCGCCTGTTCCAGCAGGGCGTCGAGCGGCAGCGGCCGTTCCGGCCGGCGGCCCGGCGTCTCCTCCATGCGCCGCAGCAACCGCAGCGACGCCGGCAGGTCGGCGGCCGTAATGCGCTCGCCGCCGGCGTGGCGGCGAGCGGCGGACAGGACCGCGTACAGCTCGCGCAGGTTCCCCGGCCAGGCGTGGCCGCGAAGCACGTCCCACACGTCCGGCGCCAGCCGCCGAACGTGCGGCTTGCCCTCCTCGTTGCACCGCTCCAGCAGGCGGTCCACGAGGGAAGGCAAGTCCGCCGGCCGCTCACGCAAGGGCGGCAGATGCACCGTCAGCACGGCCAGCGACGCATACAGCTCCTCCGCCAGCCGGCCGGCGCGGACTTCTTGCAGCGGGTCGGCGCCGCAGCCCGCCAGGAGGCGCGGCCCGCCGGCGTTTCGCTCGGCGTCCTGCAAGCGCGCGCACACCTTGAGCTGCAAGTCGCGCGGCAGGCGCGACGGCTCCCGCAGGTAGACCGCCCCGAGCCGGCCGTAGAAAGCGCCAAAAAGGATCTCTTCCAAAGCTGGAATGGGCAGGCGGGCGCAATCGACGGCGGCGAAGGGCCGTTCGCGGGCCGGCCCCTGGTAGTGGATGAATCGGGCCAACGTCTGCTTGCCCGCGCCCGACTCGCCGAGCAGCAGGACGGGAACGGTCGTTTGCACGGCCAGGCGCACCTGTTCCGCCAGGCGGCGCATTCCCGGCCCGGCGCCGGACAGAAGGTCCGGCCCATAGCGCTGCGTCATCCGCTCGCGCAGGGCGACGAGTCGTTCCGGCAGCGGCGCCGCGGAGACGGGTTCCTCGACCGCGACCGGCGTGATGCGGCCGAGGATCAGCACGCCTTCCATCTTGCCCGCCTGGCGCAGGGGAAAGAAATCCACGTCCCACCAGCGGCGGCCGTCGCGGCTGGGCAGCAGCCGGCGGACGCGCGTCATCGCGCCGCGGCGGGCCTCGGGCGGCGGCGTCAGGGCGTGCTCGACGACGGCTTGCGCGGAATCGTCGGGGCCGGCGGGCCGCGGCCGGCGGCAGACGAGGCGCAATGCGTCCGAAGCGGGGATGCCGGTCAGCGTCTCCCAGGCGGCGTTGACGAAGAGGAGCCGCTGCCGGCGGTCGAGAACGAACAGGGATTCCGCGGCGCGGCCGAAAAACGCCCGCCAGCGGAACGTCCCATCCGCGGAGGCGAGCGGAGTCGCGTCAGCGCCCGGAGGGACGGTTGGCTCGGTCATGGTGCGCTCAGAGTCGGTTCATCACCCACAGCACCAGCGCCACCGCCGCCAGGAAGCCGGTCAGGCGCAGCCCCCAGCGCAGCGCCTCCTTTAGGATGGGGCCCCACTGGTCGTAGCGCGTGGCGCTGTAGACCATGCTGACGATCACGATCAGGATCGGCAGGTGAACCAGATAGATATTGTATGCAAAAAGGGGGACGAGCATGTCAGGCCGTCGCTTTCCGGGCGGGGTCGGGCTTGTGGGGGAGGAAGGCGGGTCCGGCGACGGCGTCGTAGATCACCAGGATGTTGAGCACGCCGGCGATCACGGTGTACACCCAGCCGAGGTCCATCACCTTGTCGCCGTAGGTGTGAACGGCGTTGAGGGCCTCGTCGGTGGGGGTGCGCTCGAACTGGCCCAGCAG
Source organism: uncultured Planctomycetaceae bacterium (assembly GCA_963823075.1). GTDB lineage: Bacteria > Planctomycetota > Planctomycetia > Gemmatales > Gemmataceae > UBA4732. The sequence continues at coordinate 1,703,283 of CAWGKE010000001.1, read as the reverse complement.
GGGGCCGGAGTCCGCCTTGGGGTCGTACATCGCGTACTGGTACAGGGCCGGCCAGGCCACGACGCCGACCCAGAACTGGCCGAGGTACTGCGGCCGGTTGTACAGGTCGTTCGCCAGCGGCGGCAGACCCTGCACCGGGGCGTTCTTCGGCGACGCCGCCGGCAAATAGACGTTGCCGGAGACGGTATAGGTATGTTCCGGTTCACCGGCCCGGACGGAGCCGCTGCCGAGCCACATGCCGTAGAAGAAGAGGCCGTAGATGCAGACGAGAAACAGGACGCCCTTGCCGACGCGGCCCTGGTAGATCTGTCCCAGGCCGGGGACGAGGAGGCTGAGCAGACCGGGAAGGGGCTGGATCTCGCGGGGGGGGGCCGGCGGCGTTGGACCGAGCGGCGCGGCGTTGGACATGATTCTCCTCTCCAGCCGTTCGGGCGGACGGCGGCAAGCACATAGCGGCGGGTTCCCAGCCAGCCCGCGGGCTGGCGGAGGGCGGGGAAACCCCGCCCCTACGAAAGAACCGCTGTAGGGGCGGGGTTTCCCCGCCCTCGCAACAGCCGCTATTCTAGCGGAGAGGGGTCAGCCGGTCCAACCGAACCAGTCGGCCGCGGCCAGCGCGACGGCGGCGGCCAGGGCCAGCAGGCCGACGGCGCCGAGCGCCATCCGGCCGGTGCGCCCGCGCAGCCAGCGGCCGGCGGGGCCGAAGGGAACCAGGCAGGCGTCGAAGGCGGCGTTGAAACCGAGCAGCGGCCACAGCAGCCAGCGCGGGGCGTTGACCGAGGGCGCGGCCCGTTCGATGCGCGGCGCCTCGGCCGGGGCCGTTTCCGGCGCGGCGTCGGGCGTCGGCGGGTCCATTTCGGCCCGCGGTTCCGGCGCCGGATCTGCGGCGAGCGCCGGCCCCTCTTCGACGGCGGGCTGACCGGCCGCCGCCTGGGCCTGCTTCCAGGCTTCGCTGAGCGGCTTCCAGGTCCGGGCCGACGGCTGCCACGTCGAGGACAGCGGCACCCAATCCTCGGAGCGGCCCGCCGCCGGGTTCGGCGGCGCGGCCGGGGCCTTGGCCTGCGGGTCGTCGGACACCACGCGCGGCTTGAGATCGGCCTCCTCGTCTTCCGCCGTGCTGTAATTGACCGCCGGCGGCTCGGCCGGCTGGCGCGCGACGGTCGGGCGGTGCGGCCCGCGCATCGGCTCCGGGGCGGAAGCCGGCGGCTGCGGCGCCGCGTCGGCCGGGGCGGGAACGTCCGCCTCATCTTCGAGCCGGTTCACGGGAAGGTCGAGCATGCGCTTGAGCAGCGCGTCGAGTTCGTCGAGCTGCTGTCGCGTGGGATGCCCCGTCGCCGACGACCGACGCGTAACAGACGTGGACATGGGCCATTTCCTTCCAACGGGAAAAGAGCCGGTAGATTGATAAGAGGACCGCGTCGCCGCCTATCGACCGACGCAGGAGGAGGCTGTAGCAAAGATGGCCGACCGATTCTACGTCAATTGTCCGCTGGCCCCAGGGCCGGTGACAGTGGAGGGGCCGGAAGCGCACCATCTCGCCGTCGTTTGCCGCCTCCGCCGCGGCGACGCCGTTTGCCTGTTCAACGGCGACGGCCGGGAGTACCCCGCCGAGGTGCGCGAGGTCGGCAAGCGCGCCGTCGTGCTGGAGGTGCGAACCGTCGAGTCGCCGCGGCGGGAAGCGCCGGTTCGGCTGGAAGTGGCGGCGCCGCTGCCCAAGGGAGACCGCGCCCAGTTCCTGATCGAGAAGCTGACCGAGCTGGGCGCCGCCGCGTTCACGCCGTTGCACACCGCCCGCAGCGTCGTCCACCCCCGCGAAACGAAGCTGGATAAGCTGCAACGCTACGTCATTGAGGCGAGCAAGCAGTGCGGCCGCAACGTGTTGATGGACATTGGGCCGCTGACGGAATGGGCGGACTTCCACCGGCGCGAGGATTTGCCCGGTCGGAAGGTCTTGGCGCACCCGGGCGGGAGACCGTGGGCGCCGGCCGCGTTGTGGCATGGTCTCCAGACCATGCCACAACACGCGGTCGCGGCGGTGGGGCCGGAGGGCGGATTCACGGACGATGAAGTCGATCAGGCGCGGGCGGCGGGATGGGCGGTCGTGGATTTGGGGCCGCGCATCCTGCGCGTGGAGACGGCGGCGATCATGCTGGCGGCGTGGACGTTCGCCGGTTAGCCGCGACGCGACAGCGGAGCGCTTGGGGGTGGAGCGCTCCGCTGTCGCGTCGCGGCTAACCGGGAATGCGGATCAATGCTTCTTCGGCACCTTCTGCAGCGCCTCGCGGAACTCGGCGGCGGTCTGGAAGCGCTCGGCCGGGTCGCGGGCCACGGCCTTGAGCAGGAACTTGACGGTCGCGTCGTCGAGGTTGGGATTCAACTCGCGCGGGCTGCGGGCCGGCGAATTCATGTGATTGAACAGCGTCTGCTGCGACGTGGCCTTCTCCCACGGCAAGCCGTGCGTGAACATCTCGTAGGCCGTCACGCCCAGCGCGAACAGATCGACCCGATGGTCCGTCGTGACGCGGCGGATCAGCTCCGGCGCCAGGTAGTCCGTCGTGCCGGTGCGGTTGCCCGGCTTGCAGAACTCCGGCTTGTTCGGGATCGTCAGGCCGAAGTCGATCAGCTTGACCACGCCCTCGCGATCCACCATGACGTTGCGCGGGCAGATGTCGCGGTGCAGGTAGCCCTGGCCGTGAACGTATTCCAGGGCGTCGGCGAGCTGCGTGAGGTAGTTGACCCGATTGCCGTCGAGCCGCGTGCTGCGCGTCTCCACCAGCAGGTTGAGGCCGTCGCCGTCGATCAGCTCCATGACGAGGAACGGCTCGCCCTGGAAGCTGATGCCGTATTCCAGCGTGCGGACGATGTTTTTGTGGCGGAGGCCGGCGCAGATTTCACCTTCCGGCGGCTTGTGGGCGCCGGGGAAGCGGGCCTCGAACTTGGCCGTCTTCACCTTGTCGAGGATCTTCAGGCAGACGGTGCGGCCCAGCGTCTTGTCGCGCGCCTTCCACACCTTCGACATGCTGCCCTGGCCGGTTCGGTTGACCAGGTCGAAGCGCTTGGCCATGTCCACGCGCTTCATGGCGCTCTTGGGCTTTTTGGCGAACAACTGTTTCAGCTTGGCCAGGAAGCTCATGCCGTCCTCAACTCAGGAGTCAGGAGTCAGGAGTCAGGAGTCAGTAAGGCGAGCGGCAGCGGGAATGATACCCGTAGCCGCATTCGCCAGAATGCGGGCCGACAGCCATTCACCCGCATTCTGGCGAATGCGGCTACGGGTAAGGTATTTCCCGCCCCTCGCCTGATTCCCTGACCCCTGACTCCTGACTCCTGACCCCTGCTCAATGCTCGCAATAGTCGATGATCGTGGCCACCTCGGTTCGCAGGCCGGCGCGCGGCACGATGCGATCGACGAAGCCGTGTTGCAGCAGGAACTCGCTGGTCTGGAAGCCCTCCGGCAGGGCCAGCCGGACGGTGTTCCAGATGGTCCGCTCGCCGGCGAAGCCGATCTTGGCGCCCGGCTCGGCAAGGGTCACGTCGCCCTGCAACGCGAAGCTGGCGGCCACGCCGCCCATCGTCGGGTTGGTCAGGATCGACACGTACAGGCCGCCGGCCTTGTCGTACCGCCCCAGCGCCGCCGACACCTTGGCCATCTGCATCAGCGACAGGATGCCCTCCTGCATCCGGGCGCCGCCGCCCGAGCCGCTCACGAAGATCAACGGCAATTGCAGCCGCGTCGCCTCCTCGGCGGCGCGCGTCAGCTTCTCGCCGACCACCGAACCCATGCTGCCGGCCATGAACGCGAAGTCGGTGACGCCGAACACCACCGGCCGGCCGCGGATGAAGCCGCGGCCGACCACCGCCGCGTCGCGCATCCCGGTCGTGGCCTGCTGGGCCTTGAGCCGCTCCGCGTAGCCGATGCGGTCCTTGAAGCCCAGCGGGTCGCACGGCGCCAGGTCCGTGAACCACTCCTCGAAGCTCTCCTCGTCCAGCAGCTGGGCGATGCGCTCACGGGCCGGCAGGTAGAAGTGGTACTCGCACTCCGGGCAGACGTTGAGCCGGCTCTCGGCCTCCTTGCGGAAGACCGTGGCCTTGCACTGCGGGCAGCGAATCCACAGCCCCTCGGGCACGCCGCGCTTCGGACGGCCGGAGGCAGCCATGGTCGGTTTGGCCTCGTTGGGGTTCATATTTCCATCCGCCCCGCGAGTCGCGCGGATTTGGTCCCGTCCTCCCCATTAAAACGCATCAGAACCGCGCCGGCCAGAGGGGTCAAGCCCTTTTGTAAGCGCGCCAGCTCCAAGCGGCCACGGCGAGCGGCGCGGCGTAAGCCCGCCGGTGAAGCGCCACCGGCGGGCTTACGCCGCGCCGCTCGCCCCTGTCTATAATGCCACATAGCCCCTATCGCTTCCATCCTCCCGAGGATTTCCCCATGCGCTGCGCCGTTGTCATCGACGCCGTTCGCACCCCGATTGGCCGCGCCCACGCCGAGAAGGGCATTTACCGCGACGTCCGGGCCGACGACCTGTCGGCCGATCTGATGCGGGCGCTGGTGGACCGCGTCGGAATACCGCCGTCGGAGATCGAAGACATCCAGTGGGGCTGCGTCAAGCAGCAGGGCGAACAGGGCTATGACATCGCCCGCATGGCGGCGCTGATCGCCGGCTTGCCGCTGGAGGTCGGCGGCGTGACGGTCAACCGCAACTGCGGCTCCAGTCTCCAGGCCATCAACCAGGCCGCCCAGAGCATCGCCGCCGAGTGCGAGGACGTGCAGATCGCCGGCGGCGTCGAACACATGCACCACATCCCCATGGAGGCCGGTTTCGACGCCAGCCCGCGCCTCTATTACCGGTACAGCCCCGCCGTGATGCAGATGGGCCTGACGGCCGAGAACCTGGCCCTGCGCCACCGCATCGGCCGCCGCGAACAGGACGAATTCGCCCTGCGCAGCCACCGCCTGGCCGCCGAGGCGACGGACGCCGGCCATTTCTCGAAGGAAGTCGTTCCGACGTGGGGCCGCGACGAGGAGGGACGGCGCAAGGTCCTGACAGAGGACCAGTGCATCCGGCGCGACACTTCCCTGGAGGCGCTGGGGGCGCTGAAACCGGCGTTTATGCCGGAGGGCGGCACGGTGACGGCCGGCAACGCCAGCCCGCTGAACGTGGGCGCGGCGGCCCTGCTCATCATGTCGGAGGAGCGGGCGAAGGAGCTGGGGCTGAAGCCGCTGGCGCGAATCCGCGCGATGGCGGTGGCGGGGGTCGATCCGTCGGTGATGGGGATCGGCCCCGTGCCGGCGACGCACAAGGCGCTGGAGCGGGCCGGTCTGAAGCTGGAAGACATCGACCTGATCGAGATCAACGAGGCGTTCGCCGCGCAGACGCTGGCGGTGATGAAGCTGCTGAAGATGGACCCGGAGAAGGTGAACGTCCGCGGCGGCGCGATCGCCATCGGCCACCCGCTCGGCGCCAGCGGGGCGCGCATCTCGACGACGCTGATTCACGCGATGAGGGACCGCAAGGCGCGGCTGGGGCTGGCGACGATGTGCATCGGCGCGGGGCAGGGGATCGCGACGGTTTTTGAGGCGGTCTAAAGCATTTCACCGCGGAGAACGCCGAGAGCGCGGAGAAAAGACAAGCAAATCATTCTGCTGTCTTTTCTCCGCGCTCTCGGCGTTCTCCGCGGTGAGAAGGATTTGCGGCGGCAGGATTTGAACCTGCGACCTCCAGGTTATGAGCCTGGCGAGCTGCCACTGCTCCACGCCGCGCCTAGTGAGAGCCGCCTGAACCTGTCGTGCTAGCTCGGCCTGAGCAAGCGGCTCCACATGTTCATTCTTCGTTCCTTCACACGACAGGTCAAGGCCGGTCGCCGAAAAAATCGCCTTGTCGCGCCCCCCCGCTCCGCCAGAATGACCTTTTGTCTTGCGGAACGGGGAAGCGCGATGACGACGGCCGCCGCCAAGCCCAAACAGGAATGGTCGCCGCGCCTCTGGCACGGCGCCGACCTGTTCGCCTGGATGCGCCTCCTCGTCCGCAACCACGCCGCCGTCTATCCGCCCTACTGGCACATCGCCGCCGTCGCCACCGCCGCCAGCCTCATGAACAGCACGCTCCGCCTGCTCAGCGACGCGGCCTACGGCGGCCGCATCGATCGGACGCCGATCCGCGAGGCGCCGCTGTTCATCGTCGGCCACTGGCGCACCGGCACCACGCTCCTGCACGAGCTGCTCATCCTCGATCCACGGCACACGTTCTCCAACTACTACCAGTGCTTTTCGCCGCATCATTTCGTCCTCACCGAGCGAATCTTCCCGCGCCTGTTCTGGTTCCTCATGCCGTCGCGCCGACCGATGGACAACATGGCGGCCGGATGGGACAAGCCGCAGGAAGACGAGTTCGCCCTGGCCGTCCTCGGCCAGCCGTCGCCGTACCTTACCATCGCCTTCCCCAACCGGCCGCCGCAGGACCAGGACGCTTTCGACCTCGAACGGCTGTCGCCCCGTGCGCGGGCGGTCTGGAAGCGGGCCTTCCTGCACTTCCTCCGCGGCCTGACCTTCAAGGACCCGCGCCGTCTGGTCCTCAAGTCGCCGACGCACAGCTTCCGCATCAAGACGCTCCTGGAGCTGTTCCCCGACGCCCGTTTCGTCCACATCGTCCGCGACCCCCACGTCGTCTTTCCGTCCACGGTCAACCTGTGGAAGTCGCTTTACCGCAACCACGGCCTGCAAACGCCCACCTTCGCCGGCCTGGAAGAACACGTTTTCGAGACCTTCAATCGTCTTTATGCGAAGCTGGAGGAGGGCAAGCGGCTGGTCGCCGCGGATCGCTTTCACGAGCTGCGCTATGAGGACCTGATCCGCGACCCGGAAGGAGAAATGCGCCTGCTGTACGACCGTCTGGACCTCGGCGGTTTCGACGCGGCGCTGCCGCGCATCCGGCAGTACCTTCACGACCATGCGGGATATCAGACGAACCGCTACCCGTCGCTGACGCCGGAATTGCGGGCGGAGATCGGGCGGCGGTGGAGCGCGGTCATCGAGCGGTATGGGTATGGGGGCTGAGCATTGCAGCGCGGCCGCGGCGTCATTTCGGCCCTTTCCAGGCCGACTGGACCAGCAGCACGGCGCCGACTGCGATCAGACCGAAGTGGACGTAACGGATAAATGACGTGGCTTTCATCCGTCGATTGAGGACGCGGCCGAGGAAAATGGCGGCCAGCGCTCCGGGCAGGGAGACGAGGTAGAGCCGGAACACGGTCGGCGTGCAGTAGCCGGCCGTGCAGTAGCCGGCCATGCCGGCGAGGCTGGCCGGCAGGAAGTACCCTTGCAGCGTGGCCCGGAACTGTTCGGGCGGCCAGCGGCGCAGGGCGCCGTAGACCGCGAGCGGCGGCCCGTTCATGCCGTAGGCCCCGCCCAGCACGCCCGAGCCGAAGCCGAACAGCCACGCCAGCCGGTCGTCTTTGAGGTGCAGCCGGCCGCGGTCGGCCAGGCAATACGTCGAGAAAGATATAATTACGACCGCCAGAATCATTTTCACGACGACTTCCGGCGCCAGCGTCACCAGCAGCAGGCCGAGGACGATGCCGGGCAGCGCGGAAAGGACCAACCGCCAGGCGCCGCCGACGTGGATCTGGCGCCAGTCCTGGGCGACGACGACGGCGGCGACGGTGATGGAGAAGAGGACGGCGAGCGGGGCGGCGGTCGTGACCGGGAGGGCCAGGGCCAGCAGGGGCACGGCCAGCAGCGCCTCGCCGAAGCCGAACGCCGAGCGGATCAGCGTGGCGAGGCAGATCACGGCGGCCGTCAGAACAAGGATTCCGTCCAAAGAGAATGGCCCCGGGGTTAGAGGTCCGCACGATGTCTCCTGGACATAGGGGGTCGAATGGGATTATACCAGGGAAGGCGGATCGCGCGGAATTGGACTCGGTGGTCCGCATGGCCGATGAAGGAGGACGCATCATGGTTTGGATGGAATCCCGCGCCGGTTACGCCGGCATCGTGGCCGCCGGGCTGCTGGCCGCGCTGTTGGCGTCGTTCCCGGCGCGAGGGGACGACCCCGACCGAGAGACGTATCTGCGTGAGGCGACGGATTTCACGGAAGCGACGCCGTGGGTGGGAACCGGAGGCGCGGCGGACATCCAAGCCCAGAGGACGGCGTTCCACGAGCAATACGTGGCGAACAGGCAGGCCTTTCTCGGGGGGAAAAACACCCTCGACCTCCTGCTGGAGGCCGAGCGCTTCCTTACGGCAGCCGACCGCATGTGTTGTGCGCCGAATGAGGCTGCCGCGGCAACCCATTTGTCGGTCCTCCGTAACGAAAAGGTAATCGTTCAACGCTACGAGAGCAGTGAGGGGCAGGGTTGGCCGGTGCGATGGGCGAGGACAGCCTCATGCAGGTAATCCAGGACATTCTTCGCCTGCAACCGCCGGGTTTGCACCACGGTCAGAATCCGCTCGACGAAGCGACAGCCGTTCCCACTCCAGCAGCCGAAACTCCGCCTGCGCCACAGCACCGCCCGACGCAGCAGTCGTTCCACGTGGTTGTTCGTCGGCTCCACTCCCTCCGTCGTCACGAACGTCCACAGCGCAGGCTCCAACGCCAGCACGTTCTCGCAGAACCGCACCACCGTTGGGTCGGCGCCGAGGATCGCGCCTTCCAGCAGCACCCGGTTCATCCGTCGCATCACCGGGGCCAGCCGCGCTTCCAGTTGTGCCCGCGTGACCTGTCCGTCCCGGAACCCGTGCCACGCGGCGAAGACCTTCCTGACCAGTCGCCGCCCCTCCCGTCCGACCCACTCTTCGGGGCCGCCCCGGTCGATGATCTTCTGGAAATCCCGTTTCAGGTGCGCCCAGCAGATCTGCCGCCGCTGGGGCGGCACCCGGTTGTACGGGCCCCAGCGGTCGCTGCACAGGATCCCCAGGATCTCCAGGCCCAGGATCGCCGTCAGGCCCGCCGCGCTTCGGCGGGCGTGGATCACGAAGGCCACCACCCGGGTGGTGGCCGCCGCCCACAGCCAGCACAACGCCCCCGCGAGTTTCCAACTGGTCTCGTCGGCGTTCTTGACCGCCGCCTGGCGCACCGCCGCCACCGCCTCCTGGTGGGCCGTCTCCAGGGCGGCGCCGACTTCTTGCTCGAGGTTGCAGACCGTGCCCAAGGCGATCGGGGCGTCGAAGACCGCGTCGGCGATCTCCTCGACGCCGCGCTTGCTCAGGCCGTGACAGCCGGAGAAGTAGGACAGCGTGCCGGTCAGCCGCGGCCCGACACTGTGGGCGCGAACCGCCGCCGGGATGACCGCATGCGTCCGGTGGCCGCAGCAGGGGCAGGTGCGGGCGTGGCCCTGGTACTCGGTGACCTCGGCTATGACCGGGGGCAGTTCGATGGTTTGGAAGCGGGTGGGCTCGGGATCGCCCGGCGAGGGCTGGGCGGGCAGGGCCGCGGCACAGCGCTCACACCGCTTGGGGACCAAGTGCTTGAAATGGTTGACCCGCTCGGCGGGAAGCAACCGCCGCAGCTGCGGGGGATGGCCCAGTTGTCCGCCGGCTGGACGTTTGGACTTCTTTTTCTGGACCGGCTTGGGTGCGCCGGGGGGATTGGCGGACGGCGGCAGCGAGGAGTTGGAACTGTTGGTGCCGAGTCGGGCTTCCAACTCGGCGACGCGGCGTTCCAACTCGGCGATGCGCCTATCGCGTTCGCAGCATCCCGGGCACACGGAAGCGTCCATGCCACGATTTTAGCAGTCGGCTCTCGGCGCAGCTGCGCTGCTTTGCGAATTCCGCTGGACGGTTACACGAAAAGATGCTTGCGATGGTCCGGGAACGATTCGCGGAGGGCAAATGCTCCCGCGCCGACCTGAGCCAAGCCGCAGGCCAGCTCCGGTTGGTCGAGATGGAGGCGAAGGGGGGGCAGGGCAAGTAACGTCGGCGCGAATGCCCACACCGACAAGGGACGAGCCGCCTACTTCGCCCAAAGCTTACGGTCCAAGCTCCGGTAGTTGATCGCCTCGATGACGTGCCCCTGCCCGATGGCGTCGCTGCCGTCCAGGTCGGCGATGGTGCGAGCCACGCGCAGGATGCGGTCGTGCGCCTGCGCCGACAGCCCCAGGTCTTCCATCGCCTGCTTCAGCAGCCCGCGGCCCGCCTCGTCCAGCGCGCAGAGCGCCGCAGCTGCCGCGTCGTCATCCGACTGTTCAGCACGTTGTTGTCGGCCCCGAAGCGGCGCCGCTGCACCGTGCGCGCGTTGCTCACCTGCTCCCGCATGGCGGCGCTCGACGTGCCGTCGGCGTTGGCCGACAGCTCCTGGAACGGCACAGCCGGCACTTCGATGTGCATGTCGATGCGGTCCAAAAGCGGCCCGCTGATCCGGCCCATGTAGCGCTCGATCTGGATCGGCGTGCATTTGCAGGCGTGCTTGGCGTCCCCCAGATACCCGCACGGACACGGGTTCATGGCCGCGACGAGGACGAAGCGGGCCGGAAATGTGGTGGAATGGAGGGCGCGGGAGATGGTGACGACGCCCTGCTCCAGCGGCTGGCGCAGCACTTCCAGACTTTTGCGATGGAATTCCGGCAGTTCGTCCAGGAACAGCACGCCGTGATGCGCCATGCTGATCTCGCCCGGCGACGGCGTGCTGCCGCCGCCGACCATGCCGGCGTCGCTGATGGTGTGGTGCGGCGTGCGGAACGGCCGGCGCTTCATGAGCGGCTCGTCCGCCGACAGCCGGCCCATCGCGGAATAGATGCGCGTCGTCTCCAGGCTCTCGCTCGGCGTCAAGGACGGCAGGATGGTCGGCAGCCGCTGCGCCAGCATCGACTTGCCCGTGCCGGGGCTGCCGATCATGAGGACATTGTGCCCGCCGCCGGCCGCGACCACGAGGGCGCGCTTGGCGAACTCCTGGCCGCGCACGTCGGTGAAGTCCTCGGCGTAGGTGTTGAGCTGGGCGAACAGCTCCTCGACGCCGGCGACGACCGGCTCGGCCGGCAGCTGGCCGGACAGGACGCCGACGGCCTCGGCGAGGCTGCTGACGCCGTAGACGGAGACGCGCTTGACGACGGCGGCCTCGCGGGCGCTGGCGGTGGGAACCATCAGTTTCGGAATGCCGCGCTCGGCGGCGGCCATCGCCATCGACAGGGCGCCCTTGATCGGCCGGACGCTGCCGTCGAGAGCCAGCTCGCCGACGACGGCGAAGTCCTTCAGCTGCTCCGGCAGCAGCTGGCCGGTGGCGACGAGGAGGCCCAGCGCGATCGGCAGATCGAAGCCGCCGGCGTCTTTGCGGAGGTCGGCGGGCGCTAAATTGATGACCGTCCTTCCGGGGTGGCGGGCGTAGCCGAGATTGACCAGGGCGCGCTCGATGCGGTGGATGCTCTCGCGCACGGCCGGCTCCGGCAGGCCGACCAGCACGGTTTTTGGTAAGCCACTTGAGACATCGACTTCCGCCTCGACGGGAGCGGCGTCGATGCCGACGAGGGCGAACGTGTTGAGCTTGGCCAGCATGGGCGGCTCCGGGAGACGGCAAGAGCGGGTTTCGGCTCACCACCTGCTCTGTCGAAAACTCGGCGAGCGGGGGGCGTAAGCCCCCTGACGTCTCCACATCGTGGCTGACAATGGCACGCAATCAGGGGGCTTGCGCCCCCCGCTCGCCACGGTGCGCCAGGTATTCGACGGAGCACTCACCACCCCTTTTACTCGGCCGGGGCGCGAATCACAACACGCCGTCGGATTTTTTGATACGGCCGACGGCGGCGGCTCGCGCCGCCGGGTCGCGTGTCTGTGGCGATCGCAGGTTTCGGCAAGGCATGGCCCGCTACAACTGCTGCTCCGCCATTTCCAGCGCCCGCAGCAGGCCGCGCGCCTTGTTCAGCGTCTCCTCGCGCTCCTGCGCCGGGACGCTGTCCGCCACGATGCCGGCGCCGGCCTGGAGCCACGCCGTCTGGCCCTTCAGCACCATCGTGCGCAGGGCGATGCACGTGTCCATGTTGCCGCTGAAATCGACGTAGCCAACGGCCCCGCCGTAGGGGCCGCGGCGCTGCGGCTCCAGCTCGTCGATGATCTCCATCGCCCGCACCTTGGGGGCGCCGCTCAGCGTCCCGGCCGGCAGGCACGCCCGCAGGGCGTCGAAGGCCGTCTTGCCGGGTTGCAGCCGGCCCGTCACGGTGCTGCACAGGTGCATGACGTGGCTGTAGCGCTCCACCGTCATCACGTCGCTGAGCTGCACGCTGCCGTACCGTGCCACGCGGCCCACGTCGTTGCGTCCCAGGTCCACGAGCATGATGTGTTCGGCCCGCTCCTTGGGGTCGGCGATCAGCTCGGCGGCCAGGCGCTCGTCCTCCTCCTCCGTTCGGCCGCGCGGCCGCGTCCCGGCCAGCGGCCGAATCGTGACCTTGTCGCCCTCCACGCGCACCATGATCTCCGGCGACGACCCCACCAGACAAAGCGGACCCGCCTTGAGGTAGAAGAGGAACGGGCTGGGATTGACGACGCGCAGGGTCCGGTAAATGTCGAACGGCCGGGCCTTCGTGTCCGTTTGCAGGCGCTGACTCAGGACGATCTGGAAGGCGTCGCCGGCCTTGATGTACTCGATGCACTTGGCCACGCCGGCCTCGAACGCCGCCGGCTCGAAGTTGGAGCGGTACGGCCGCGTCACCTCGCCGACCGGCGCCACATCGGTCAGCTGCAAATCGGCGACCCCCTGTTGCAGCCGCTCGACCAGCCGGTCCACGCGGTCGCAGGCTTCTTGATAGCTTCGACGCAGCTCTTCCGTGCTGACTCCTGACCCCTGACTCCTGACTCCTGACTCCTGACTCCTGACTCCTGACTCCTGACCCCTGACTCCTGGGATGTGGGCGTGCGCCACGGCCGCGACCGTCTTGCTGATGTGGTCGAAGATGACCATGCGGTCGTAGAAGGCGAAGCAGAGGTCGGGCAGGCCGCGGTCGTCGGGCGGCGGGTTCGGCAGCCGTTCAACGTAGCGCACGGCGTCATAAGCGGCGTAGCCGACGGCGCCGCCGCTGAAGCGCGGCAGGCCGGGGACGCTGGGGGCGCGGTAGGCGGCCACCTTCTGTTCCAGCAGCAGCAGCGGGTCGGGATGCTCCGACTCGACGGCCGGGCCGGACGCCGGCTGAAGGACGACGCGGTTGCCGAACGCCTGGAAGCGCAGGAACGGGCCGGCGCCGACGAAGCTGTAGCGGCCGAGCCGTTCGCCGCCGACCACGCTCTCGAAGAGGAACGCCCATTCGCCCTCCTGAATCTTGCAGAAAGCGCTCACAGGCGTGAGCGTATCGCCGATGAGCCGGCGGTAGACGGGGACCAGGCTGGCCTGGCGGGACAGCTCGGCGAATTCCTCGAAGGTCGGACGGTAGCGCATGGCAGGGGTCAGGGGTCAGGGGTCAGGGGTCAGGGGTCAATATACGGTTTCCCGATTTTCGTGCAGACATGCGGCCGATGGCGCGTCGGCTCGCTACGACAATTCCTATGGATTACTCGAGCCCTGACCCCTGACCCCTGACCCCTGCTTATGCGCTGCCCCGCCTGCCAGGCCGAGAACCCCCGCGACGCCGTCCAGTGCGTCGCCTGCAACGCCGCGCTGCGGCGCCGGCCGGCCCGGCGCCGCAGCGGCGACGACGATCCGCCGGCCTCCCCCGCCGTGCCGAGCAACCGCCCGGCCCTCCGCGCCTACCGGCTCAGCCTGTTCGGCCTCATCCCGATCGCCGGCCTCGTGCTGGGTCCGGCCGCCGTGGTCCTCGGCGCGCTGGCCGCCCGCAAGGCCCGCGGCGAACCCACCTTCACCGCCCACGGCCCGCTCCTCGCCTCCGTCGTCATCGGGACCATCGACGCCCTCACCAACTGGGCCGGCGTCATCCTCATGGCGCTTGGGCTGTGGTCGTACTTTTCGCATTGATATTCAGAGCCGCGACCGTAAGGGGAGCGGCAGCAGGAATGATACCCGTGGCCGCATTCGCCTGAATGCGGGCCGACAGCCATTCACCCGCATTCTGGCGAATGCGGCTACGGGTAAGGTATTTCCCGCCTCTCGCCTAAAGGAGCGGATTCGGCCCAAACCACTCCCTTACGGGTCTGTGAATTAATTGCCGCTGAGGCTCTGGATGGGCGATGGCTACGCTCGTTCTTGGTCGGCGGCGATCCGGGCGACGGGTGCAGCGGGCTGCACCCGTCGCCCCACCCGCCCCGTTACACCGCCGCCGCGCGCACCCTCCCCCCCACCGTAAGCCAACCCAGCGCCAATAGACGCTTCACGTTGTGCGCCAACGCCTGCCAACGCGCCTCCCCGCCGACCTTGGCCAAGCCGCGCAGGCGGCACCGGCGCCAGCCCCGCTGCACCGCCTGCGCATGAACCCCCTCCGCCACCGGCGCCCGGTCGCGATAGACCAAGCGTGCCGCCTCCGTCCCCATCCGGGACCGCCAAGCCGCCAACGCCGCCGTGTCCCGTCGCTTCGGCGCATGCGGGTCCCGTCCCGCCGCCCGGTCCCGACGCTCGTCGCGAGGCGGCATGTACACCGTCACCCCCTCCGTCTCCAGCACCTCCACGTCCTCCGCGTCGCTGTAGCCGGCGTCCGCGATCACCGCCTGCGGCCGCTGCCCCTGCTCCCGATGCACCTGCTCCATCATCGGTCGCAATTGCCCATTGTCCGAACCCTGGTGGACGACGGCCGTCGCCACGATCAGACCGTGGGCCGTATCGGTCACCGTCTGCACGTTGTAGGCCAACTGAAAGCCGCCGTGAGGCATCTTCATCCGAGCCGCGTCCGGATCGCTTTCCGACGCCCGTGCCTCGGCCGCTTCCGCGTCCGAACGCTTGGAGACGCGACGCTGCTCCTGCCGTTGCCGCACCTGGGCCGCCGCCCGCCGCAGGCGTTGCAGCCGCTCGTGCGCCGCCCGCTCCTGGGCCGCTTGCGACCGGCTGCGCGTCGCCGTCGCGCCCCGTTGCGCCTGGACGGCGGCCACGTGCTGCTCGGCCTCGGCCCAGTGCCGCTCCAGCGTCCCCTGGCGATGGAACGTGTCCTTGCCGGCGTCGGCCACGACCTTGCGGCCGTCCTGGGTCACTCGCCGCAACGCGATCAATCCCTGGCCCCGCAAGGCGGCGATGTGCTCGACGAACAGCCGGTCGAGGTCGGCGGCGTGGGCGGTGTAGAAATCGTTGAGGGTCCAGTAATTGACGGGTTCGCCGCCGCACAGCCATTGATAGGGCAGGTCCCGGCCGCAGCGTTCGTTCAGCTCGCGGCAGGAAGCGACGCCTTCGGTGGTGGCGAACAGCCAGAGGGCGAAGAGCAATTCCGGGGCGACGGCGGGAGCACCGGGCCGGCCCTCGACGGCGCGAATGCGGCCATACCAGGGCGTCCAGTCGAACAACTGGACGAAAGCCCAGATGGCGCGGACGGGATGGTCGGCGGGTAGTTGCTGCTCCAGCGAAACGCTGGAGCAGCGATTACGGTCAATGGAGCGGATGCGCGGCAACGGCGCGGCGGTAGACATGGCGAGCCAACCCAACGAACAAGAATGGTAACAGCTGCAACTCAGCTGTTACCATTCTACGCACCCGGAGTGCGATTAATTCACAGACCCTTACGGTCGCGGCTCCGACGGTCGCGGCTCCGATGCCCTCACCGCACGAGAAAGCCGCCGTCCACCACCAGCGTCTGGCCGGTGATGTAGCTGCCGGCGTCGCTGGCCAGCAGCAAGGCGGGGCCGACCATCTCCTTGGGATCGCCCCAACGGCCGACGGCCGTGTGGTCGGCGAACGCCTGCTTCTCCGCCTCCGACAATATCGACATCGGCAGGTCGGTGAGGAACGGGCCGGGCGCGATGCAGTTGACGGTGACGCCGAATGGGCCGAGGTCGAGGGCGCTGGCGCGGGCCAGGCCGAGCAGCGCCGCCTTGGTGGCCGAGTAGCCGTTGCGCTTCTCCTTGGAGAGGAAGGCCAGCACCGACGCGATGTGGATGATACGACCCCAGCCGCGGGCCTTCATCTGCGGCGCCAGGGCGCGCGTCAGCGCCATGACGGAGCTGAGATTGATCTCCAGCACTTCGTCCCAGTTCTTGTCGGTGACGGCGTCGATGGCTTCGGGCCGGTTGGTGCCGGCGTTGTTGATGAGAATGTCCACGCGGCCCGTGAGGACGAGGGCGCCCTTCGCCAGGTGCGCCACGTCTTCGCGCCGGGCCATGTCGGCGACGATGAAGGCGCCTTTGCGATCCAGCCCCTTGAGGATGTCGTCGAGGGCGGCGCGCAGCTCATCTTCGTGGCGGCTGGAAATGACGATGTCGGCCCCGGCCTCGGCCAGACCGCGCGCCATCGCCTTGCCAAGGCCCTTGCTGCCGCCGGTGACAAGGGCCGTCTTGCCGCTCAGGTTGAATACGTCCGACGCCATGTCCGATCCCCCAATTCCAGATAACCGATCCGCCGCGGAATAGGGAATAGCATAGCGAAGCGCGCGGCGGCCGGCGGCGTGGAAATCAGCGTCCCGTGGCATGGCGCTTGCTTAGAATGAACCCGAGGCAGCAGAGCCATCCCGCGCACACCGCGCGGAGCGTTTTCCCCCCACATCAGGAGGACGGCACATGAAACGGTTGGGTGTGATCCTGCTCGCGGTCCTTACAGCGGCGTCGGCGCGGACGGCGCGCGCCGACGACAAGCCCGCGGCCAAGGGCGACAAGGCGACCGGCGACGTGATGAAGGCGGACAAGGCCTTCACCGAGGCTATCACCAAGGGCGACTTCAAGGCGTTCGACCAGATGACCAGCGACGAGTACATCCTCACCAGCTCCCGCGGCAACGTCTGGGACAAGGCGAAGAACCTTGAGGCGCTCAAGGACAAGACCCTGACGTTCGACTCGATCGACAACGAGGAGGAGAAGGTCAACCTCTACGGCGACGTGGCCGTCGTCACCGGCTTGTCCAAGATCAAGGGCGCCAACAAGGACCGTAAGTTCGACGACTCCTACCGTTGGACCCGCGTCTGGGTCCAACGCAAGGGGGGCTGGATGCTGGTCGCCGAACAGATGTCGCACGTGGTGCCGCCGCTGGACGCGCCGAAGGACAAGTAACGCCCCGCCGCCGACCGAGGCGCCGGCCGCTCAAGACCGGCGCCTCTCCTCGCCCGCTCCGCACTCCCGCCCAACCTCGGGCGCAAGCCGAACGACTCCGCTGCGTTTCCTCAATGGACAGGTCGGAACTCGGCCCGCGGGAGCGGGCGGAACCGTCCTTGTCCGGGCCGCGGCTGGAATCCCTATAACGAGAGGGGATCGCGCGGCCGGACGTTCCAGGGGAGACGGCCCATGAATCCGGAAAAGTTGGAGCTGGCGAAAATCCTTCACCCCGTTGAACCGGAAGTCTTCTTCCGCGACACCTGGGAGAAAAAGCCTCTTCTCATCTCCCGAAACGACCCCGATTACTACCACGGCCTGCCGTCGCTGGGCGACGTGGACGCAATGATCGCCTACTCGCGGCCGAAGTTCGTCGAGCCGGGCGACTTCAAGCCGAACGGCCCC
Organism: uncultured Planctomycetaceae bacterium; assembly: GCA_963823075.1. Lineage (GTDB taxonomy): Bacteria > Planctomycetota > Planctomycetia > Gemmatales > Gemmataceae > UBA4732. Next base: position 1,685,801 of record CAWGKE010000001.1, on the reverse strand, counting down.
GTGAACCACCCTTACGTCCAGGGCTGGCTGGCCGACGACGAACCGATGCCGAGCGTCCTCTACCCGACCGTCGCGGACGTCCAGCAGGCGTTCCTGCGCGGCAAGACGCTCATCCTGACGTCCACGCAGCACCGCTGGCCGGCCTCGGCCGCCCTGTGCCGCAACCTGGAGCGCTTCTTCGGCTGCCCCGTCCACGCCAACCTGTACCTGACGCCCAAGGGGGCGCAGGGCTTTCACGCCCATTTCGACGGGCATGAGGTGTTTGTCCTTCAGCTGGCGGGGACCAAGCACTGGCGCTTCTATGGATCGGGCCGCGAGCTGCCGCTGGCCGACGAGGACGGGCCGGTGCCGGTGGAGCGCATCGGCCCCGTCACAGAGGAGGCGTTCGTGCGGCCCGGCGACCTGCTGTACATGCCGCGCGGCCACATTCACGAGGCGTTCACGTCGGACCAGGCGTCGATGCACCTGACGGTCGGCGTCAAGGTGTACCGCATGGCCGATCTGGTGCGGCTGGCGCTGGACGCGGTGAGCCGGCGCGACGCGCGCTTCCGCGAGGCGGTGCCGCCCGGCGTGCTGCCGGCCGGCCGGGCGCCCGAGTCGCTCCAGGGGCGCTTCCGCGAGCTGCTCCAGGCGTTGGCCGACGACGGCCGGGTCGAGGAGGCCGTGGACCGGCTCGCGTCGAACTTCCTGCGCCAGCTGGCGCCCCTGCCGGGCGACTATTTCTCCGCCGGCGACGACGCCGACGCGATCGGCCTGGACACCGTGCTGGAGCGGGCGCCGGGCGTGGTCTTCCGCCTGACCGGCGGCGACGGCTGGGTCGCGCTGGTGTTCCCCGGCAACCGCATCGACGGGCCGACCAAGATCGCCGCGGCCCTGCAAACTATCACCCGGACGCCGCGCTTCGCGCCGAAGGACCTGCCGGACGACCTGACGCCGGACGCCAAACTGCTGCTGGCGCGTCGGCTGGTCCGCGCCCGCTTCCTGACGCTCGCCGATCGCGCGGCCGGGAGTCGTGCAATGGGGCAGTAGAGGATCTGCTGCGTAGCATATCTCGTCGGCCCCAGTCCTTTCCTTTGGAGGTTTAATCCCCATGCCTGGAGACTTCGAGTACCAGTGGGGCCAGTTGGTGGCCCGCGCCTGGGCCGACCCGGCGTTCAAGGCCAAGCTCCTCGCCGACCCCGCCGGGGTCCTCAAGGAGAACGGCCTGACGCCGCCGGCCGGCAAGCAGTTGAAGGTGATGGAGAACACCGGCTCGGTGATCCACCTCGTCCTGCCGGCCAAGCCGGCGCCGCAGGAGCTGTCGGAGGAGGAGCTGCACCGCGTCGCCGCCGGCCGCGGCCACGAGGGTTGCTTCCGCTGCGGCGAGGGCTGCTTCCGCTGCGGCGAGGGCTGCAACCGCTGCGGCGAGGGCTGTTACCGTTGCGAACGGTGCTAACCCATCCCTCGGCCGGCGCGGCCCCCAGCGGGACCGCGCTGGCCGCTGTGGGACAGGATTCCAATCCTGTCCAACTTGCCCGACAGGATTGGAATCCTGTCCCACAGCCGAATCGCGCACGCTTATAGAGGGACTTCCATCATGATCCGTCGGCCTCGTTTCAAACCCCATTTACGAGTGGAAGTGGTCCACGGCGAGGGCGTCTTCCTGCTGTCCGAGCAGGATCAGCTCGTCCTGCAAGGCCGGCTCTACGAGCTGGTCGCGTCGTCCCTCGACGGCAGCCCGGCGGAAGATGTGTGCGCCCGGCTGCGCGGCCAGGCGTCGCCCGCCGAGGTCTATTACACGATGGGCCTTCTGGAGCAAAAGGGCTGTCTGATGGACGGCGACGCTCCCGTCCCGCCCGGCGAAGCCGCCCTGTGGTCGATGCAGAACATCGACCCGGCCGAGGCGGCGAAGCGGCTGGCCGAGACGCCGGTGGCGATCCGCGTCGTCGGCGACGTGGACGACGGGCCGTTCCGCGAGCTGCTGCGGGCGCTGCGCGTCCGCACCGAGGAAGAAGGGCGGCTGACAGTTGTTCTTGCGGATGGATATCTCCGAAGCGGCTTGAGCGAACTCAACCGAGAGGCGCTGGCGTCGGGCCGGGCGTGGCTGCTGGCCAAGCCGGTCGGCGCCCAGGTGTGGCTCGGCCCGCTGTTCCTTCCGGGCAAGACCGGCTGCTGGCGCTGCATGGCGGAGCGGATGCGGTCCAACTCGCCGGTGACCGGCTACCTGGAGGAGAGCGGCGATCTCGGCGGTCGGTCGTCCGCGGACCTGTGCCGCACTCCAGCGACTTTGCAGATCGCTTATGGTTTGACGGCGAACGCCGCGGCGACCTGGATCGCCCGCGGCGGCCTGCCGGAGCTGGAAGGGAAGATTCAGACCCTGGACATCCTCACGGGGCAAAATCAGACGCACGAGCTGATGCGTCAGCCATCGTGCCCGGCGTGCGGCGAACGGGACGCGCGCGAACGGCCGCCGGAAGCCCTGCTGTTGCAGAGTTCGCGCAAGACGTACACGCAGGACGGCGGCCACCGCAGCATCCCGCCGGAGCAGACGCTGGCGCGCTACGGCCGCCACGTCAGCCCGATCACCGGCGCGGTGCCGATGCTGGAGCGGAACGGCGCGGAGGGCGACGGCGTCGTCCACGTCTACCTGTCCGGCCACAACGCCGCCCGCCGGTCGCGCACCATGCGAGGGCTGCGCAGCGACCTCCGCAGCTCCAACGCCGGCAAGGGCGCGACGGACCTGCAAGCGAAGGCCAGCGCCCTGTGCGAGGGGCTGGAGCGCTACTCCGGCGTCTTCCGCGGCGACGAGGCCCGCCGCCGGGCCACGCTCATCGACCTGGGCGATGCGGGAATCCATCCGCACACCTGCATGTTGTTCAGCGACAAACAATACCGCGAAAGGGACGCATGGAACGCCCGCGGGTCGCGCTGGGACATCGTGCCGGCGCCCTTCGACCCCGCGGCGGAGATGGACTGGACGCCGGTATGGTCGCTGACGCGCGGCGCCGCACGCTGGCTGCCGACCGCCTTTTGCTATTTCGATTATCCGCAGGACCGCGACGTGGCGGTCTGCTGGAGCTGCTCCAACGGCAACGCGGCCGGCAACACGCGGGAAGAGGCCATTTTGCAGGGCTTTCTGGAGCTGGTCGAGCGCGACGGCGTCGCCCTGTGGTGGTACAACCGCGTCCGCCTGCCGGCCGTCGATCTGGACGGGTTCGACGAGCCGTACTTGGCCGAGGTGCGGACGTTCCTGGAAAAGCGCAAGCGGAACGTCTGGGTCCTCGACGCCACGACCGACCTGGGGATTCCGGTGTTCGTGGCGGCGAGCCGGCGGACGGACGGGGCGGCGGAACAGATCCTGTTCGGTTTCGGCGCCCACCTCGACGCGCGAGTCGCGCTGCTGCGGGCGGTGACGGAGATGAACCAGATGCTCGGCCACGTCCTGCACGCGCGGGAAGACGAGCCGGTCGGCGCCCACATCACGGATCGCGACACGGTGGAATGGCTGCGCACCGCGACCCTGGCGAATCAGCCGTACCTGGCGCCGCGGGAGGGGCCGGCGCGGACGGCGGCGGCCTATGCGGCCTGTCGCACGGACGACATCAAGGACGACGTTTTGGCCTGCCGGGCGCTGGTGGAGCAGCGGGGCATGGAGATGCTGGTCCTCGACCAAACGCGACCTGAAATTGGGCTGCCGGTGGTCAAGGTGATCGTGCCGGGGATGCGCCACTTCTGGCCGCGCTTCGCGCCGGGGCGGTTGTACGACGTGCCGGTGGAGCTGGGATGGCAGGCGCGGCCGACGGCGGAAGAGGAGCTGAATCCCATCCCGATGTTCCTGTGAGACGCGTTCCGGGCGAGCGGCGCGGCGTCAGCCCGCCGGTTGCGGCTTCACCGGCGGGCTGACGCCGCGCCGCTCGCCTTGTGGGTTTGGGTGCGGGAGGCGGTCATGGCTGCGTCGCGGGTGCTGTCGCTGGCGGAGACGGTCGCCGTCGAGGACGGCGGCGCCGGCGAATTGATCTTTTCCGACCCGTATTCTCGGTTGGCGCTGCGCGGCCTCGGCCCGGCCCTGGAAGACGCGCTCCGCCGTCTCGCCGCGCCGGGGCAAGCCGACGACCGCCTGGCCGAATCCGTGTTCTCCGGCGAAGGCGCCGAGGCGCTGGCCCGCTGGTACTACTCCTTGCAAACCCTGGCCCGCCGCGGCTTCCTGCACGTCTCCGTCGTCTCCGACCGGGACCGTCTCGCCACGCTCGTCCCCATCGCCGCCTCCTTCGCGTTCACCGGCGCGACTCCCCTTCTCTCCGACGGCGCCTACCGTCTCTCGCGGTTCGCCTATCTGCACCGCGACGGAGAGGAAACGGTGCTGGAATCGCCGCTGGCCTTCGCGCGGGTGGTGCTGCACGACGACCGGGCGGCGGCGCTGGTCCACGCCCTGGCGCGGCCGGCGACGGTGCGGGAACTCGGCGGCCGCATCCTCGGGTTGAAGGCGTCGGCCGCGGCCCAGCTGATCGGCCTGTTCGTAACCGCCGGCCTGGCCGCCGAAGCGAACGACGATGGGGCGATCGCGGAAGATGAAAACACCGCTCTGCAATGCTGGGAATTCCACGATCTGCTGTTTCACGCCCGCAGCCGCGTCGGCCGGCACGACGCGCCGGTCGGCGGGACGTACCGCCACGCCGGACGCTTGGAGCCGCCGCCGCCGCTGAAGCCGGTCGCGGCCGCGGAGACGATCGACCTGTACCGCCCCAACATGGAAGCGCTGGAACGAAGCGACCCACCCTTTGCGCAGGTGGTGGAACGGCGCCGCTCGATCCGCCAGTACGCCGCTGCGCCGATCACGGATCGCCAATTGGGCGAATTCCTGTTTCGGACGGCGCGGGTCAAGGACCGCACGGAATGGACGGTCCCGGCGCCGGACGGCCCGATCCGCGTGGAAAGCACGACGCGCCCCTATCCGGCGGGTGGCGGCCTGTACGAGCTGGAGGTGCATGCGGTCGTGCGGGCCTGCCAAAACCTGGCGCCCGGCCTATACCATTACGACCCGGCCGGCCACCGGCTGGGGCGGCTGTCCGGCCCGACGCCGGAGGTCGAGGCGCTCCTGGAGGACGCGGGCCAGTCGGCCGGCGCCGCGCCGGAGGGGTTGCAGGTGCTGCTGATCCTGGCGTCGCGCTTCCCGCGCCTCTCCTGGAAATACGCCTCCCTGGCCTATGCGTTGACTCTCAAACACGTCGGCGTCGTCTATCAGACGATGTACCTGGCCGCGACCGCGATGGACCTGGCCCCCTGCGCCCTCGGCGGCGGCGACTCCGACCTGTTCGCGCGGGCGGCCGGCGTCGAGTACGCCGACGAAACGTCGGTGGGAGAGTTCCTGCTGGGAAGCAAGCCCTGATCGATGGGGATGGCATGGACCGACAGATCTTCCGCAAAGAGGCCCTGGATCGCCTGGCCTCGCCCGAGCAGCTCGACCAGCTCATGCGGGTCGCGCGGCCGCGCGCCTGGGTCGCGCTGGCCGCCGTCGGCCTGGTCCTGTTAACGGCCCTGTTATGGGGCATTTGGGGGACCGTCCCGACCACCGTGGAGACGCAAGGCGTCCTGCTGCGCCGCGGCGGCCTGACGACCGTGACGGCGCCGATCGCGGGGGTCGTGATGGACGTCTCGGTGATGTCCGGCGACGGCGTGGCCGACGGCCAGGAGCTGGTCGGGCTTGCGCCCAACGCGCCGGGCACGGACGCGGCGGCAGTCGCGGTGCGGGCTCTTCCGGTTTTAGGTGCGAGTACGGCGGGTTTGCTGGGCTCGCCCTTGGGACAAGGGCCCTTTCTTGCTGCTTCCGCACTTATCTCCGGAAGAACCGCGGTGCGCAGCCCCTTCGCGGCGCGCGTGCTGCAGCGGTCGATCCGGGATGGCCAAGAGGTCAGGGGGGGCGACCCGCTCCTGGTGCTCGAACGGCTGGACCAGCCGCTGCGGGCGCAGCTGTTCGTCCCCGTCGCGGAGGGCTATTCGGTGCAGCCCGGAATGCCGGTGCGGGTGTGGCCGGCCTCGGCGAACCGGAGTGAATCGGGATACTTGATCGGCAAGGTGCGTGCGGCGACCAAGTTCCCGATCACGCAACCGGAGATGGCCCGCGTGGTGGAGAATGAGGACCTGGCGCGCCAGCTGACCGGCGCCGGCCCCTGCCTCCAGGTTTTCGTGGAGCTGGCGCCCGACCCACGGACGGCCAGCGGCTACGCCTGGTCGTCCGCCGCGGGACGGCGACGCAGCTGTACAGCGGGATGCCGTGCCAGGCCAGCATCGTTCTCGGCGAAGAGCGGCCGATCCAGCTCGTCTTCCCCGGTCTCGGTCCCCGGCGAGGGCCGTGACATGAGCGACCGGCCGCCGGCCCCGCGACCCTCGCGCCGCGTCCACACGCCCACGATGCTCCAGATGGAGGCGGTGGAGTGCGGCGCCGCCGCCCTTGGAATCGTCCTGGCGTATTACGGCCGCAACGTCTCGCTGGAGGAGCTGCGCCTGGCCTGCGGCGTCTCCCGCGACGGCACCGACGCCGGCAACGTGGCCAAGGCCGCACGCGGCTACGGCCTGATCGCCCGCGGATTCACGAAAGAGGTCCACGAACTCCCTTTTCTGCCGCTGCCGATCGTGGTCTTCTGGAACTTCAATCATTTCGTCGTCGTCGAGGGGTTCGGACGCGGCCGCGTTTACCTCAACGACCCGGCCGTCGGTCCTCACGTCGTCACGGAAGCGGAGTTTCGAGAGGCTTTTACGGGAGTGGTGCTGACGTTCGAGCCGGGGCCGGATTTCCGGCGCGGCGGCGGCCGGCGCGGCCTGGCGCGGCCGCTGCGCGAGCGGCTGAAAGGCTCAGAAACCGGCCTGCTGTACGCCGTGCTGGTGAGCCTGGCGCTGGCGCTGCCCGGCCTGGTCCTTCCCGTCTTCAGCCGCGTCTTCGTCGATTCCGTCCTGGCCGCCGGCCGCACCGACTGGGTCGGCCCGCTGCTGTTCGGCCTCGCGCTGACGGCGTGCTTCCGCGGCCTGCTGACCTGGATGCAGCAGCGCTCGCTCCTCCGCCTGGAAACCAAGCTGTCGCTGACCTCCTCGCTCCGCTTCTTCCGCCACGTCCTGCGCCTGCCGGTGGAGTTCTTCACCCAGCGCTATGGCGGAGAAGTCGGGTCGCGTGTGGAGATGAACGACCGCGTGGCCCAACTCCTGTCGCGCGAGCTGGCCGCCAACCTGCTCAACGTCCTCATGTGCGTCTTCTACGTCGCGCTGATGGCGTATTATGACGTGCCGTTGACACTGGCCGGCGTGGCCGTCGCCGGGCTGAACATTCTGGCCCTGCGCTGGGTGTCGCGGCGGCGGCGCGACGTGAACCTGCGGCTCTTGCAGGAGCGGGCCAAGCTGACCGGGGCGTCGATGAGCGGCTTGCAGACCATCGAGACGCTCAAGGCGACCGGCGCGGAGTCCGATTTCTTCAGCCGCTGGTCCGGCCATCTGGCCAAGGTGACGGCGGCGGACCAGAGGATGGGCGTCTACACGCTGGCCCTCGGGGCGGCGCCGGCCCTCCTGTCGGCCGTCAACACGGCGGCGATCCTCGGCCTCGGGGCGCTGCGGGTGATCGACGGCGACATGACCGTCGGCATGTTGGTCGCCTTCCAGAGCCTGATGATGAGCTTCCTCGATCCGGTCGAGCAGCTGGTCGGCCTGGGCGGATCGGTACAGGAGATTGAGGGCGAACTGAGTCGGTTGGACGACGTGCTGCGCTACCCGATCGACGCCAACCTGGAGAAGGAGGCGCAGCTCGACCCGGCCCGCGTGGGGCCGGTCAAGCTGTCCGGCCAGCTGGAGCTGCGGAACGTGACGTTCGGCTACGCCCGGCTGGCGCCGCCGCTGATCGTGGATTTCAACCTGGCGGTGCGGCCGGCGGCGCGGGTGGCGCTGGTCGGGCGGAGCGCGAGCGGCAAGAGCACCGTGGCCAAGCTCATCAGCGGCCTCTACCGGCCGTGGTCCGGCGAGGTGCTGCTCGACGGCAAGCCGCGCGGGGCCGTGCCGCGGGCCACGGCGGTCAACTCCCTGGCGATGGTCGATCAGGATTTCTTCCTCTGCGCGGGCACGGTGCGCGACGTGCTGACGCTGTGGGACGCGACCGTGCCGCTGGAGGACGTCGTCCGGGCGGCGAAGGACGCTTGCATTCACGACGACATCGTCTCCCGGCCGGGCGGTTACGAAAGCAAGGTGGAGGAGGGCGGGGCGAATTTCAGCGGCGGCCAGCGCCAGCGGCTGGAGATCGCCCGCGCCCTGGTCGGCAATCCGACGCTGCTCGTACTGGACGAGGCGACCAGCGCCCTCGATCCCGTCACCGAACAGCGGATCGACGAGAACCTGCGGCGCCGCGGCTGCACGTGCGTCCTGGTCGCGCACCGCCTCAGCACCATCCGCGATTGCGACGAGATCCTCGTCCTGGACCGCGGCCGGATCGTGCAGCGCGGCGCCCACGAGACGCTGGCGGCGGCGGATGGACTCTATCAGCGGTTGATTGCGGAACAATGACGGGTGGTTGAATGGAAAACCCTCTGGAAGCCCTTGTATCCGATGGCGCCCCGCGGGACGTGGCGGGCAACAGCCCCCTGCCGCTGGACGGCGCCGACGTTTGGGCGCTGGTTTCCGGGCGGCTGGAGGTCTTCGCCGTCCTGCCGCCGCGGGACGACGCGCCCGGTTCGCGCATCCGCCTTTTCGGCGTGGAGACGGGGCAAATCTTGTTCGGCCTCGGAATGAGCGGGCTGCTGGCGGTCGGCGGGCCGGGCTGCCGGGTGGCGCCTGTCTCCCGCGAGCGGTTCGCCGAGACGGCCCGGCGACCCGACATGACCGCCCCGCTCGCCCGGCTGCTGGACGACTGGGTCTACGGGTTGACGGCGGTCGTGGCGCGCGGCCGGCCACCGCGCTGGGCCGGAGCTTTGGAGCCGGGCGACGCGATCCGCTTGCCCGACTACGCGGCCGTCATCCCCGCGGTGGATGGGTTGTGGGTCCGGCACGACCGCGGCGCGTCGCACTTCCTCGGCCGCGTCGAGCAGCCTCTCACGGCCGGCGACGGCCTGCTTCCGCTGGCGTATCCGGGTTGGCTGGCGGCCGCGGAGCCTGACACGGCGCTGACGGCGACGACCACGCCGATGGTCCTCGGCGATGCGGAATTATGGAAATATCTGGATCGCTTTCATCGCATCATCCTGAGCTGCGTCGCCGTGAACGCCGCCGCATCGGAGCATGTGGAGCGCGATCGGCTGCGCCGCCGGCTGGAATTCGAGCGGCGTTTGGCCCACGACACCCTATCGCGGCTGGTGGACGTCGTGGCTCCGCCGGCGGAGGGCGAGGACGACCTGGAGACGGCGGAGGGCGGCCCGGCCGTCGTGGAGGACGATCCGCTGCTGGCCGCATGCCGGCTGGTGGGCGCCCGGTCGGGGATCGCGATTCGGGCGCCCGTGGTCGCCGGCGAGCGGAAGAAGGGCCGCGACCCGGTGCGCGACGTGGCGCGCGCCTCGCGGGTTCGCGTCCGGCAGGTGCGACTGACACCCGACTGGCACCGGCAAGACAACGGGCCGCTGCTGGGCTTTGCGGGCGAGGACGAGCGGCCGGCGGCCCTGCTGCCCAAGGGGCCGACGCGCTACGAGCTGGTTGACCCCGCGACGGAGACGCGGCAGCCGGTGACGGCGGCGGTCGCGGCGTCGCTGGCGCCGTTCGGATGGTGCTTCTACCGGCCGTTCCCGCCGGGGCCGCTCACGCCCTGGGGTCTGTTCCGCTTCGCCCTGCGCGGGACGCGCCGCCGCGACTGGCTGAGCGTCTTCCTGCTCGGGCTGGGCGGCAGCCTGCTCGGCATGTTCACGCCCGTCGCCGCCGGCTGGATCTTCGGCTCGATCATCCCCGGAGCGGAGCGCGGCCAGCTGCTGCTGGTGGTTCTGGCGCTGCTTGGTGAGTGCCGTGTCGATCGCCCTGTTCCAGTTCACGCGCGGCGTCGCCGTCCTGCGCCTGGAGGGGCGCATGGACGCTTCTGTCGAGGCGGCCGTCTGGGACCGGCTGCTCAACCTGCCGGCGCCCTTCTTCCGGCGCTACGCGGCCGGCGACCTGGCCTATCGCGCCCTCGGCGTCGGCGAAATGCGCCAGGTGCTGACCGACGCGGGGCTGACCGTACTGCTCACCTTCGTCTTTTCTCTCGCCTATTTCGGGTTGTTGTTCTATTACGATGTCCGATTGGCGGGATTGGCGTGCGGCGTGTTCGCGGTGGCCCTGCTGGCGGTCGGCGCGTCGGCGTGGGTGCAGCTGCGCTACCAGCGGGGCGTCTATCAGGTTCGCGGCCGGGTCGGCGGGCTGGTGTTGCAGCTCATCACCGGCGCGTCGCGGTTGCGGCTGGCGGGAGCGGAGGACCGGGCGCTGGCCGTCTGGGCGCGGGATTTCGGCCTGCAAAAGAAGCTCGCCTTCCGGCGCGGTCGTCGGCCAACGTGCTGGCGGCCTTCAACGCCGCGCTGCCGGCCCTGGCGACGGCCGCCCTGTTCGCCCTGGTCGCGTCGCTGCCGCTGCGGAGCGTCTCGCTCGGCGCCTTCCTCGCCTTCTACGTCGCGTTCGTGCAGATCCTGGCGTCCGCGATCCTCATGGCGTCCGTCGTCGGCTACGCCGTGCAGGTCGTGCCGCTGTACGAGCGCACCGGCCGATCCTGGAGGCGCCGCCGGAGGTGGACCCGGCCAAGGCGGCGCCCGGCGACCTGAGCGGCGAGGTGGAGCTGAGCCACGTTTCGTTCCGCTACCAGGCGGACGGCCCGCTGATCCTGGACGACGTATCGCTGCACGTCAAGGCGGGGGAGTTCGTCGCCTTCGTCGGACCTTCCGGGGCGGGCAAGTCCACGATTATTCGGCTCCTTTTAGGGTTCGAGTCGCCGGCTTCCGGCTCGATCTACTACGACCGCGAGGACCTGTCCGGTCTGGACCGGCAGGCGTTGCGGCGTCAGATCGGCGTCGTGCTTCAGGACGGCAAGCTGACGCCGGGCGACGTGTTCAGCAACATCGTCGGCTCGTCGCCGCTGACGCAGGACGACGCCTGGGAGGCGGCGCGGCTGGCCGGCCTGGAGGAGGACATTCACGAGATGCCGATGGGGATGCAGACGGTGATCGGCGAGGGGGCCGCCACGCTGTCCGGCGGCCAGCGTCAGCGGCTGATGCTCGCGCGGGCGGTGGTTTCGCGGCCGCGCATCCTGCTGCTGGACGAGGCGACGAGCGCCCTGGACAACCGGACGCAAGCCGACGTGAGCCGCAGCCTGGAGCGGCTGAAGGCGACGCGCATCGTCGTGGCTCACCGGCTCAGCACCGTCCGCAACGCGGATTGCATTTACGTCATCGACGGCGGCCGCATCGTACAGCGCGGGCGGTATGAGGAACTGATGGGGCAAAAGGGGCTGTTCGCGGACCTGGCAAAGCGGCAGCTCGTGTGAGCGTGTGTCGGCCGCACGATGATCGCCCGCCCGCGTCGTCCGGGAATTCGTAGAATGCCCGCGCGGCCCGGCGCCCAATTTGGAGGGAAAACGGCGATGGCGACTTTCATCACGACGATCAAGCTCACCGCGCAAGGCGTCGCGGAAATCCAGGACACCTGCAAGCGAGCGGCCGCCTTCAAGGCGGCGGCGAAGAAGTTGGGGGGCAAGGTCACGGACGTTTACTGGACCCTCGGTTCGTTCGACGGAGTGCTGATTCTTGAAGCCCCCGACGACGAAACGGCGACCGCCGTGATGCTGCGCCTGGGGTCGCTGGGGAACGTCCAGACCCAGACGGCTCGCGCGTTCACGGCGGCGGAGATGGAAAAGATTCTGGCGGCGACCGGCAAGTGACGGGGAGCGGACTTCGCGCCGGCGCCGGGAGCGAAGTCCGTCCGGACGCCGCCTACCGCAGCAGGTGCGGCAGCGCCTCCGCCAGCCGGTCCACCTCCTCTTCCGTGTTGTAGAAATGCGTGCTGACGCGGATCAGCAGTCCCTCCGGCCGCTCGATGACCGGCAGCTCGATCCGCCATTGCTCCCACACCGCCCGCCGCAGCGTCGCCGGGTCGCACCCCGGCGGCACGCGGAACGCCGTCATCGCCCCGTGCAGCGCCGGATGTTCCGGCGTCGCCGGCGTCAGTCCGCACAGCCCCGTCAGCCGCCGCCGGACGTAGCGCGTCAGTTCGCCGATGCGCTCGCTGAATGCGCCCAAAGCCGATCTCTTGCTGGAACTGAATCGCCGTCGGCACGGCCAGCCACGGGCACACGTCGCGCGTCCCCTCGAACTCCAGATGGCGCAGCCGCGGCGTCGAGCCGAATTCGTCCGGCTCGTCCAGCCGGTCGCGCTCCGGCCGCCAGCCCCAGCTCACCTGCAACGGCTGCACCCGCTCCCAGGCGCCGGCGCCGAGGTACAGGAAGCCGGAACCCGTCGGCGCGAGCAGCCATTTGTGACAATTCGAGCCGTAAAAGTCCGCGCCGATCTCCTCCAGGTTGAGCGGAACGAAGGCCGGCGCGTGCGCCCCGTCCACCACCGTCACGACGCCGCGTTTCCGGGCCTCCGCGCACAGCTCGCGCCGGCAGCACCAGGCCCGTCGGCGATAGCACATGACTGAAGAAAAACAGCCGGGTGCGCTCCGTCATGGCGGCGCGGGCGGCTTCCACGATTTCTTGCGGCGACGGCGCCAGGATCGGCAGGGGGAACGTCCGCAGCGTCAGCCCCTGGCGCTGGGCGGCGCGCTCCCACGTCCAGTGCATGGCGCCGTATTCGTGGTCGGTCAGCAGGATTTCGCCGGGCGACGCCAGCCGCAGCGACGAGGCGACGAGGTTGACGGCGGCCGTGACGTTGACCGTGAAGACCAGCCGGCGCGGGTCGCCGCCGAGGAACCGGGCCAGCGCCTCGCGGGCCGACCATAAGAGCGGCGGCAGGCCGCGCAGGAGGAAGTCCATCGGCTCCTCGCCCAGCCGGCGGCGCAGCTCCGTCACGCGGTCGAACACCACGCGCGGCGAGGGGCCGAAGGAACCCGTGTTGAGGTTCGTGACCGTTGGGTCGAGCATCATCCGGGCGCGGGCGTCGGTCCAGAAATCGGAAGGCATGGAGGGGGTCCGTTTCGGTGCAGGGGCGAGGCCTTTGCTGATCCCATAGGACCTATAGGACCTATGGGTCCTATAGGACACACGGAAGGCGGAGGCGCCCGCCTCCTTGACCGTCCCGGCCGCCCGCACTACATCATTCCAGCAGCCGTCCAGGGGACCTCTCCATGAAACTGCGTCTCGTCGCGGCCCTGGCCGCCGCCGTGCTGGCGGTCGGCTGCGGACCCGCCGCTAATTACAAGTACCGGATCGCCGTCGTCCCCAAGGGCCTGACCCACGAGTTCTGGCAATCCATCCACCGCGGCGCCGTCCGCGCCGCCGCCGACCTGGGCCGGCAGGGCCTTCCCGTCGAAATCCTCTGGGACGGCCCCCGCAAGGAGAGCGATTCCTCCGAGCAGATCAATCTCATCGAAATCCTATCCACGATGGGGATCGACGGCCTCGTCCTCGCCCCGCAGGACAGCCAGCAGATGGTCAACCCCGTCAAGGAGGTCGTCGCCAAAAACATCGGCGTCGTCATCATCGACTCCGGCCTCGACAAGAAGGCGCTGAAAGAGGACCCCAACCTGATCGTCAAGTACATCGCCACCAACAACTACAACGGCGGCCGGCTCGCCGCCAAACGGCTGCTGGAGGTCATGAACGAGGCCGCCAAAACGGACCCGAAATACCGGAATCAGAAGATCATTCTGTTCCGCTATGCGGCCGGCTCCGAAAGCACCGAACAGCGCGAGAGCGGCTTCCATGACGCCATCGACGAGGCGATCCGGGATCGTTCGTCCGACAGCCCCGCCATCGAGTGGCTGTCGGACAACCAGTACGCCGGGGCCACCATCAGCGACGCCGAGAAGACGGCCGGCCCCCTGCTCCAGAGCCTCAAGGACAAGGTCAAGGACACCGAAGGCGTCGGCCTCTTCGCCGTCAACGAGTCGGCCGCGGCCGGAATGCTCAACAGTCTCAAAACGCTGGGCCTCAACAAGAAGTTCAAGTTCGTCGGCTTCGACTCGTCCGACCAGCTGCTGGCCGGCGTCCGTGAAGGCGACATCGACGGTCTGATTATTCAAGATCCTTATCGGATGGGTTATCTCAGCGTCTGGACGCTGGTGCAGCGCCTGGAAGGCTACGACGTGTCCGACGGCGGCAGGGACCTGGACCGGGGCACCGGCGAGTACGTCGTCACGCAGAGCAACCTGGATACGGAGGAGACGCGCGAGAAATTCGTCCCGGCGTTGCAGGCGAAGCGCACCGCCGAGCAGCTGCTCAAGGACACGCCCGAGTACAAGAAGAGGCGCTGAGGAGGGGCCGACGTGGACGCGCCCGTTCGTCTGACCATGACCGGCATCCGCAAGAGCTACGGCCCGACGCGGGCGCTCGACGGCGTCGATCTGGAGCTGCGCGCCGGTGAGGTCCATGCGCTGGTCGGCGAGAACGGTGCGGGCAAATCGACCTTGATGAAGGTGCTGAGCGGGGCGGTCGATCCCGACGCCGGCGGCATGACGCTGGACGGCCGGCCCTATGCGCCGTCCGGGCCGCAGGACGCCCGGCGCCGCGGCGTCGCCATGATTTACCAGGAGCTGACGCTGGCGCCGGACCTCAGCGTCGAGGCCAACGTCGCCCTCGGCCTGGAGACGACGCGCTGGGGCTTCCTGCGGCGCGGCGCCGACCGCCGCCGCGTCGAGGAGGCGCTGGCCGTTCTGGAACATCCCGAGATCCGGCCGGAGGCGTCGGTGGCCGGCCTGAACCCGGCGGCCCAGCAGCTGGTCGAGATCGCCCGCGCCCTGCTGCTCGACGTGCGCCTCCTGGTGCTGGACGAGCCGACCAGCTCGCTGACGCAGCAGGACGCCCGCCGGCTGTTCACCCTGGTCCGCCGGCTGCGCGACCGCGGCGTCACCGTCGTCTACATCTCCCACTTCCTCGAAGAGGTGCAGCAGATCGCCGACCGCTTCACGGTGCTGCGCGACGGCCGCAGCGTCGGCGGCGGTCGCACCGCCGATTTCTCCGTCGATCGCATCGTCGAGATGATGGTCGGCCGCGCCCTCGACGAACAGTATCCGCACACGCCGCACGACATCGGCGCGCCGGTCCTGGAGTTGACGGACCTTAGTGGAGAGGAATTGCCGCACGGCGTCGGCCTGACGCTGCGGCGCGGCGAGATCCTGGGCGTGGCCGGCGTCGTCGGCGCAGGGCGCACCGAGCTGCTGCGGGCGGTCTTCGGCCTGGACCCGGTGCGGAGCGGCCGGGTCGTGGTCCGCACGGCGTCGGGCGGCGAGATCGCCGGCGGCTCGTCCACACCGGGACGACGCATCGCCGAGGGGCTGGGGATGCTGAGCGAGGACCGCAAGGAGGAAGGGCTGACGCTGGACCAGAGCATCGAGGACAACCTGACGTACACGCGGCTGGGTCCGTACAGCTGGATGGGCTGGCTGAACGCCGGGCGGCGGCGGCGGGCGGCGCGGGAATGGCTGGGACGGCTGCGCGTGCGCTGCTCCGGGCCGGGCCAGGCGGTCGGCGACCTGAGCGGCGGCAACCAGCAGAAGGTGGCGCTGGGCCGATTGCTGCACCAGGAGGCCGACGTGCTGCTCCTGGACGAGCCGACGCGCGGCGTGGACGTGGGCAGCAAGGCGGAGATTTACCGGCTGATCGGCGGCCTGGCGGCGCAGGGCAAGGCGGTGCTGTTCGTGAGCAGCTATCTGCCGGAGCTGCTGGGCGTGTGCGACCGGCTGGCGGTGATGACGCGCGGCCGGTTGAGCGCAGTCCGGCCGGTCGGGGAGTGGACGCCGGAACAGATCATGGCCGTGGCGACGGGAGTGTGAGCGACAATGAGCGAACAACCCCAAGCAGTGCAGGCGTTGAAACCGGGCAACGAGGCGGTCGCGGGGACTCGGCCCCGGACGTTCCGCCTCCCCGCCGAGGTCCGGACGCTTCTCGGACTGTTGGCGGTTATCGCCCTCTTCATTATCCTTGTATACCAGAAGGACGGGCAGCGCGGCTTGCAGAGCTACCTGAAATGGGACGTGGTTCGGCTGATCCTGCACCAGAACGCCATCCAGCTGGTGGTCGTCCTGGGCATGTTGCTCGTCATCGTCAGCGGCGGCATCGACCTGTCGGTCGGCTCCGTGGCGGCGCTGTCAGCGGTGACGGCCGTCGTCGTCTACACCACGGTGCAGGACCGCACCGGCTCGGCGGAGACGGCGGCGATCGCGGCGGTGACGGCCGCGGTGCTGGCCGGCGGCCTGTGCGGGCTGGTCAACGGCCTGGCCGTCTCCTTCTTGCGGCTGACGCCGTTCGTCGCCACGCTGGGCATGTTGAGCATCGCCCGCGGCCTGGCCTACTGGCTGTCCGACCGCAAGAACATCACCGTCGGCCGGCCGCCGGCCTGGGTCAACGCCTTGCAGACTTACGCGAACCCAACCTTCTTTTTCGACCCCGGCGTCTGGAGCGCCCTGCTTTTGGCGCTGATCGCGGCCGTGGTGCTGCGCTTCACGGTCTTCGGCCGGCACTGTTACGCGGTCGGCTCGAACGAGGCGACGGCCCGACTGTGCGGCCTGCCGGTGCGGCGGATCAAGGTGGTGATCTACGTGCTGGCGGGGCTTTTGGCGGGATGGGCCGGGGTGCTGGCGTTCGCACAAGAGAGCGGCGGCGGCGCGCCGGGCGGTCAAATCGGCCTGGAGCTGGACGTGATCGCGGCGGCGGTGATCGGCGGGGCGAGCCTGCGCGGCGGGCGGGGTTCGGTGATCGGCGTCGTGCTGGGCGTGCTGCTGCTGGGCGTGCTGAACGACGGCGTGACTCGCTGCGGCGCCATCCTGGACGTGAAATTGATCCTGATGGGCGCCATCGTGATGGCCAACACGGCGCTGAGCCAGTGGCAGCGGAAGCGGACAAGTTAGAAGATGTTTGGGGAGGGAGTGAGCGTCCCCGGGGTGCCATGCTTTCGCGGCCGTTCACGGATGTCGTAGCTCATCAACGACTTGGAACGGCCGCGAGAGCATGGCACCCTCCAGCGCGCGAAAAAACCCCGCTGAACGTCCTGCAAGCAGGTCGGACAGCGGGGCCGGAACAGAGAAGAGGCCGGGATAGATGGGTGTGATTGTAATCACGGCTTTGGGAAAGTCAAGCAGAAAAAACAAAAAATCGGCGCGGGGCGGGCTGCGGGGGGTGGACGAGTCCCGGCAAATCGGGTCGGACGCTTGAAACCGTCGCCGGTCGATTTATGATGAGGCTGGCCGGACAGGGGAACGGCGAGCGGCGCGGCATGATTCCCTCCCCTGTGCTTGCGCCCATTCACCGAGGAGACGCACATGAGAAGACTCACCTGGCTGTTGCCCGCCGTCCTGGCGGCGGGCGTCTGCTTTCTGACCGTCGCCCGGGCGCGGGACGACGACGATGAGAAGGCGAAGATGGAAGCCGCCAAGAAGGCCGCTCCGGACGTGCTGAAGCTGGCCGACCTGGCGGGCAAGCCCGACGACCTCAAGAAGCAGGCCGACGCCGTGGTCAAGAAGTACGACGAGCTGATGCCGATCATGTGGCAGATGAAGCCGCGCGACCGGGGCGGCCTCGGCGTCGGCCCCACGCCCGGCGCCTTTCCGAACGACGCCATCGAGCTGGAGCTGCTGCAGCTGGGCAAGAAGCCGCCGCCCGCCAAGGACATCGCCGACCACGCGGCCGACTTCCAGCGCATGGCGGAAGTGATCCGCGGCATCGCGGCCGTGACGCCGCCCTTTGGCAAGAAGGGGGGCTTCACCAAGAACGCCGCCGACGAGAAGGTTTGGAGCGGCCTGGCCGACGACATGGCGAAGGGGTCGGACGATCTGATCGCCGCGGTCAAGGGCGACGACCCCGCGGCCTTCAAGAAGGCCGTCAACAACCTCAACCACAGCTGCAACGAGTGCCATACCAAGTTCCGCGACAACTGACAGCGGGCCATCCCTGCCAGCCCACAGCGCCAGCAAGGGTTTCGATCGCACCCCTCGCTGGCGCTGCGGGCTGGTAAGGGACGCGCCTTTGGCCTTCCAGCCCCCTTTCCTCTTCCTCTCCTTTCCACCTACGGAGTCCCCCATGTTCCCATTTGCGCACGCTTTTCGCCGCGGCGGTCGTGACGGCCCTGGCCGGCCCCTTCCTGGCGCCGGCCCGCGGTCGGGACGATGACGACAAGGAAGAGAAAGAAAATCGGATGAAGATGGCGGCGGCCCAGGTGGACGTGCTGAAACTGGTCGATAGTCTCGGCGGCAAGGAGGACGACGTCAAGAAGCAGGCCCTGGATGTCGCCCAAAAGCACGCCATCAAGTTTGTGATGGGCCAGTTCAGGCCGCGCGACAAGGGCGGCGTCGGCGTCGGCCAGCCCGGCGCCTTCCCGTTCGACAGCGTTGAGCTGGAGCTGCTGCTCCTCAGCAAAAAGGGCGTAACACCGGCCCAGATGGCCGTCCAGAAGGCCGACCTGCAGAAGATGGCCCAGGTGATGCTGGCCGTTTCCTACGTCGTGCCGAGCTACGCCCCCAAGACGGACGAGGCGGGCAAGCCGATCAAGGACTGGATGCGGCTCTCCGACGACATGAAGAAGCAGTCGAAGGGCCTGGGCGAGGCGATCAAGGGCGGCGACCCCATGACGGTGCAGAGCGGGGCCAAGGCGCTCAACAGCACTTGCGAATCCTGCCATACGGAGTTCCGCGACAACTGACCGCGTATTGGCGAGCGGGGGGCGCCGGCCCCCTGATTCTTCCTGCCGTCGCGGACAAGGGGAAGAATCAGGGGGCTGACGCCCCATAGGCATCAACTTACGCCTAACCTCGCTCGCCCCGGTTCGTTCAGTAGCTCGATGGTCCCCGGCTTTTTCTTACGCCGGTTGCGAGGACGAAGGCGATGCAATTCCTCCCCGATCCTGCGCAGCACGGCCTCCAACGCCGCGCGTTCGCCCAAGGCCTCGACCAACTCCGTGAGCAGCCGACGCAGCCGACGCACCTTGCGCGTCGCCGCCCGCCCGTCCAGCCACGGGCCCGCCGTCAGCAGCAACCAGTGTTGTACCAGCATCGCCACCAGCTTGGCCAGCACCTCGCACAGCACCCGGTCGCCCCGCCGCCCTCGCGACCGCGCCAGCCCGCCCCGGCCCTTCCACAGCTTGAACAACAACTCGATCTGCCAACGCGCCCGGTACAGCACCCAGGCCTCGTCGAACGTCAGTTCTCCTGCCGCCAGGTCGGTGATCAGCACCGTCCAGCCGCACAACTCGCGCTGGCGGGTGCTCACCGGCCGCCCCTTCTTGCGGGCCCGTTGGCCCAGCTTCCGCAGCCGCTTTTGCCGCACCGCCTCGGGGCAACGCACCGCCATCAGCCGGCACGTCAACGGCCTCTCCTGGCCCACGCGCACCCCCACGTCCACCGCGTCCTCGACCTGCCGTTGCAGGAACGCCGCGATCGACTCGGCCGGCCGGTCGCCTTCCCGCAGCGTCACGCCGCTGGGCAGCCGGCTGACCCAATGCACCCCGGCCCGGCTGTCCCGGGCCGCCATGTCCAGGTCGAAGAAGCCCAAATCCTTCAGCCGCAGCGAGCCGGCCGGCAACGGCGCCGCCTCTTGACCCGCCGCCACGTCCGGCTGCTTGCCCGGCTGGAAGGCCAGGTCGGTCACGGCCCCGTCCGTAAGGTCCATGCGCACGTACATCTTCAGGGCCGCTTGGTCGCGGCCCTCCGCGTCGTTGCCGCCGCAGCCGGGGTAGGCCTCCGCCAGGCAGGCCGGCAAGGCCACCACCGTGCAGTCCTCCACCGACACGCGGCGGAAGCGTCGCAGCAACGGGATGGCCGCCGCCGTCGTCTCCAGCAGCACGCCGACCGCTTCCGCGGCCAAGCGCTTAAGAGCCTATCCCAAAACCCGGTCGGAGGGTATAATATGAGTAGCCACTTATCTACCGAACTGGAGCAGAGTCATGGCCGCTTCTCGTGAAACGGTTGTCGATACTTTCCGTATCCCGGACGCCCTCTGGGAACGCATCGAACCCCTGTTGCCCAAGGTGCGCCGCTCCCGCAAGGGGGGACGGCCGCCTTTGCCCCAACGCCAGGTGTTGGATGGCATTTTCTACGTCCTGCGTACCGGCGGCCACTGGAAGGCCGCCCCGCCCGAGTTCGGCTCCGGCAGCAGTCTGCACCGCTACTTCCAACGCTGGCAAAAGCGGGGGCTGTTCCGCCAGCTGTGGCAAAAGGCCTTGCACGAGTACGACGACAAGGTCGGCATCGACTGGGAATGGCAGAGCCTGGACGGGACCATGACCAAGGCCCCGCTCGGGGGGAAAAAAGACGGGCAAGAACCCCACCGATCGGGCCAAAAAGGGCACGAAGCGTTCGCTGCTGACGGACGGCCGAGGCGTGCCGCTGGGCCTGGAGGTGGCCGGGGCCAACCGGGCCGACATGAAACTGGTCGAAGCCACCCTGGACAGCATCCCGATCGAGCGACCCGAGCCCACGCCGGAGAAGCCACAGCACTTTCTGGGGGACAAGGGGTATGACTACCCCTCGGTGCGGGAGCTGGTGGCCCGCTGGGGTTACACAGCCCACATCCCGGTCAAGAAGCGCCGGGGGGCCAAGGCGGAGCCGAGGGAGAAGATCCCCGGGTATCGGGCGCGGCGCTGGGTGGTGGAGCGGACGCATAGTTGGATGAACCGCTTCCGACGACTGTTGATCCGCTGGGAGAAAAAAGTCCCCAATTACAAAGCCTTCCTCCACTTCGCCTGCGCCTGGATCACCTGGAGGGCGGCAGGGGTTTTGGGATAGGCTCTAAGGCACTCGGCCGCCTCCGGGACGAACCAGGCGTCCAGCCCCTGCGGCGTGATGGCCGCCCCCAGCCGCGCCGCCTCGTCGGTCAGGTCCTCCAGGGTAGCGTCGGGTTGACGCATCCAGCCGAACACGAGCGTCTGCACCCATTGCGCCCCGCTGAGGCGGCGGCGGCGTTGCACCAGGCCCACGGCTTGGGCCGCCGCCTCGGCCTTGGCGAACAAAAGGCTTTGCAAAGCGGCCGCACACAGCGTTACAGTACGGATCATGGAGGGGACTCCTTCCCGTTGGCACGGTGTTATGGTCAACCCCATGCTAACAAAGGAGTTCCCTCCGCTTTACCCTAAGTTGATGCCTATGGGGCTGACGCCCCCCGCTCGCCAAAGAAAATCCCTTCCGCGATCTCCTTGCTCCGCCGCCACGCCTCCGCCCGCTCCGCGCCGGACGCCTTCAATTCCAGACTCATCCCGCCCGAAAAACCGATTTCTCGCAGCGCCGCCGCCAGGTCGGTCAGCGGCGCCGCCGTCAGCCGGCCGGTCAGCAGCGGCCAGTGCAGATCGGCGGCGCCGTCGTTGTCGTCGAGGTGGACCCACCCGAGCAGCGGCCCCGCCGTGTGGGCCGCCGCCGCCGCGTCCTCGCCGGCGATGAGACAGTGGCCCACGTCCAGCAAGAGGCCGAGGTTGGGGTGCGCCGCCCGCCGCAGCCACGCCAACGTCGCTGCGGCGTTGGGCAGCGCCCGCCCTGGAATCGGCTCGACGCACAGGCGCACCATTCGGCCGGCCGCGTGGTCCGCCAGCAGGCCGCACCCCTCGGCGAAGCAGGCCAGGGCCGCCGCGCCGCCGTCCATGCCGGAGACGACGTAGGCGCAGGTCGCCCCCAGCCGTGCGGCGTCGGCGAGTTGCCGTCGCATCCGCCCCACTGCCTCGCGCCGCAACCCGGCGTCGGCCGCGTCCAGCGTGCAACCCGCCGGCAGCCCGCGGCCGACCGCGGCGCAGCCGACCAGCACGCCGGCGTCCGCCAGCGCCTCGCGGTCCGCCTCCGGCCGCTCCTCCAGCGCCACGACATCGACGCAACGGAAGCCGAGGTCGGCGGCCAGGCGAACCTCCGCCGCGAAGTCGGCCGGCGAGCCGTCCAGCAGCACGGACAGCGGCAACGGACTTTTCCCGTCGTTCATGGGTGCGTCTCGGCGGCGCCGGGCGACCGGGTCATCTTACGGCCCTCACGCCGAAAGCGACTGGATGTAACGGTCGATGTCCGTCGCCTTCCATCGGACCAATTTACGGGTATAGCGGATCGGCTGAGGCAATTTCCCCTGGGCGACCATGCGCCACAGGGTGCGGACGCCGATGGACAGGCGGCGGGCCACGTCCTGGGCGGTCAGCAGGTCCTTGGGAAGAAATGGAATCGCAGGCATGGAGGATCTCCCGTAGAAAAACGGCGCGGCCGGGCAGCGCGGATGGTATGTGAACAGAAATACAGTACAAAGGCAAGGTCGGAAATGCAAGCCCCGGTTAGCCGCGGATCGAAGATCCGCGCGGCTCTCCGAGGCGCGGCTAAACGCATATGCTGTACCCCAATCCTTCCGCCCGCCACGGAGAAGCGTTCATGACCCGCGCGCCTGCCTGTGTGCCGCTGGCCGTCCTGGCCCTCGGCGTCTTCCTGATCGGCCCGGCCCGCGCCGCCGAGTCCGAGGACGACAAGCTCACCGCCTTCTTCAAGGCCTATCTCGAAGACGAATTCCAGCACAAGCCGCTCGACGCCACCCGGCTCGGCGATCACCGCTTCGACGACCGTCTCGACGACGTATCGCCGCAGGCCCGCGCCGCCGACCTGGAACGCTGGAAGAACGTCCTCGCCGACTTGCCCAAGAAGATCGACGCGGAAAAGTTGTCGCCGGACGGTCGCATCGACTTCGACATCCTCCGCCACGATCTGGAGCGCTCCGTCTGGCTGGCCGAGAACACCCATCCCTTCGAGGAAGACCCGCGCGTCTATAACGCCTATGTCACGGACAGCGTTTATTCTCTTCTCACGCAGTCCACGCTGCCGCAAGAGCGGAACGTCAAGAACGCCGTGGCCCGCATGGCGCAGGTTCCCAAGGTGATCGCCGTCGCCAGGGCGACGCTGCGCAACCCGCCGGAGGTCACGACGAAGACGGCGATCGCGCAGAACCACGGCGCCATCGCCTTCTACAAGACCGGCTTCTTCGACCTGGCCGGCGAGGCGGCCCGCACCGACGAGGCCCGCGCCGCCGCCGCCAAGGTCGTGGACGCCCTGGAAGACTATCAGAAGTTCCTCGAAGACGAATTGCTGCCCAAGGCGAAGGGGGACTGGCGACTCGGCAAGGAGAAATTCGCCCGCAAGCTCGACCTGGAGCTGGACGCCGGGCTGACGGCCGACGAGGTGCTGCAAGAGGCCGAGAAGGAGTTCGACCGCGTCGAGCGCGACATGTACGTCATCGCCCGCCAGCTCTGGGCGGAGGCCTACCCCAAAAAACCGTTGCCGCCCGACGACGCCGAGGGCCGCCGCGAAACCATCCGCCTGGTGCTGAGCCACTTCAACAAGGAACACGGCAAGCCGGACGACCTGACGCGCGACGCCCGCGCCACCGTGGACCGCATCAAGGCGTTCATCGCCGACCACGACATTTTGCGGCTGCCCGAACCCGACCGCTGCCAGGTCATCGAGATGCCTGAGTTCCAGCGCGGCAACTCCGGGGCCTTCCTCAACAACGCCCCGCCGCTCGACCCCCACGCCTCCAGCTTCTACGCCGTCAGCCCGCCGCCGCGCGACTGGGACGACCGCCGCGTCGAAAGCTATTTGCAAGAGTACAATAAATACATGATCCAGATACTCACTATTCATGAGGCCTATCCGGGGCACTACGTCCAGCTGGAGTATTCCAACCGCTGTCCGTCGCTGATCCGGCGCGTGCTGTTCTCGGGCGTCTTCGCGGAGGGCTGGGCGGTCTACGGCGAGCAGATGATGCTCGACCAGGGCTACGGCCAGGGCGACCCGGTGCTGCGGCTGAACCAGCTGAAGTGGTACCTGCGCGCGGTGGCCAACGCCATTCTCGACCATCACATGCACTGCGACGGCATGACCGACAAGGAGGCGATGGAGCTGCTCGTGGGGCGGGCCTTCCAGTCGGAGGGCGAGGCGGCGGCGAAGGTGGTCCGGGCCAAGCAGAGTTCCTGCCAGCTCTCGACGTACTTCGTCGGCCGGACGGCGTTCTACCGGCTGCGGCAGCAAATCGAGCGCGAGCAGGGCGAAGCGTTCGACCTCGGGCGCTATCATGAGGCGGTGCTGGACAACGGCACGCTCCCGGTCAAGTACCTGCCGGAGCTGGTGCGCAAGCGGCTGGCCCGGCCGCGCTAGACAGGGCGGCGTCTCCGTTTGTCCTATAGGGCCTATAAGACCTATAGGCCCTATAGGACAAACGGAGACGCCGCCGCCCACCGCGCCCCTTCGTCGCCGCCGCCCCGCTGTGTTACACTAACAGCTGCGTCTCCCGTTCGCTCCCCCCACGATCGTTACCGACAGGCACGCCATGAAGAAGACCCTTGCCGCCGTCGTCGTCCTGATGCTCGCCGCCGTCGCCGTCGCCGACGAGGACCTCAAGCGCATCTGGTCACAGCCGGCGGTCCCGTCGCGCGAGGCGCTGGACCGGCTCAACCTGGACCTGGCCTGGGCCGTCTACGTCCCGATGGACGGCAAACGCGACGGCTTCGCCAGCATCCAGCTCGACGGCAACCAGTTGATCGCCCAGACGCGCAGTGGCATGATAACCGTCCTCGACGCGGAGAACGGCGGGCGGGCGCTGTGGCGGTCGCGGCCGGGCCGGGCCTACGAGGCCGTCCTGCCTCCGGCCTTCAACAGCCGGGGGGTGTTCGCCAACGACAGCGGCGCCATCTACGGCGTGGACCGCGAGACCGGCGCGCTCCAGTGGAAGTACGAGCTGCGCGTCGCCCTCAGCGCGCCCCTGTCGGCGGACGAACAGCACATCTTCATCGAAAACGTGGAGGCGCGCCTCATCGCGGTGCGCCTGCCGGAAATGAGCAGACCCGCGGCGGCGACCCCGAGTCCGACCCCTTCTCCGGAGGACGAGAAGAAGCCATATGAAGCCGCCCCGACCAAGGCCCTGACCACCGAGGACGTTCGACCCCTCATCGCCTTCGACTTCGACACGAACCTGCGCGTCGAAAGCAAGGCGGTGCTGAGCCGGGACACGATCTTCCTGGCGATCCCCAACGGCTCCTACCTGGGCGTGCCGAAGATAGGCGACGCCTCCCTCGGCAACACGGAGCTGTACCGCTACGCCGGCGACAGCCGCTTTTCGGCCACGCGGGGATATTCCGACACGGCGGCCTACCTGCCCACGCAAGATTCCCACCTCTACGCCGTCGATATCGACTCCGGCAAGGTGCTGTGGCGCTACATCCCCGGCCGGCCCGTCGTCCGCAAGCCGATCTCCGTGGACGTGAACGACGGCGGCGCGGTGGAGAAGGACCTGTACGTCACGGCGGAGGGCAAGGGCATGGCCCGGCTCAACCGCGACACGGGCGAGCCGGACTGGAAGATCGGCCGCGACGACTTCTCCCCCGACGCCGACCGCTTCGTCGCCGCCAACCCGAAGTTCGTCTACACCACGGACGGCGCGGGCCGGCTGCTCGTCCTCGACCGGAAGAATGGCGCCGTGCTGAGCCATTACGACATCCGCGACTACGCCTTCCCCGTCAGCAACGCCGACACCGACCGCATCTACCTCGCGGCCAACAACGGCCTCGTCGTCTGCCTGCACGACAAGGACTACCCCAAGGCCCTGGGTTATCGGAAGGTCGTCGCGGGACCGGTCGGCAAGTCGCTGAAGGAGCGCGTCCAGGAGGTCAAGGACCTGCTGGCCAAGCCGATCACAGACGCGGGCGGCGAGATGATGCTGTTCAAGATCTACCGCGACAAGATGGCGCAGAAGTACGGTCTGAAGATTTTCGTATCGCCCAAGGCGTTTGCGAACGCGATGCTGCCGGCGCCGGACGAGCAGACGATCACCACGCCCAAGGCGGACAACAAGGCGCTCGGCGACGTGCTGACGGACGTGATCGGCCAGATCAAGGGCGAGTACACGCAGGTCGAGGACACGCTGATCGTCTCGCCGGCCAAGAAATAGGGGCGATCCGCGTGAATCGTTGACGCGGCGTCCTCGTTCCCAAGCTCTGCTTGGGAACGCACGTCGGCGAAGCTCCGCTTCGCGTCCGGTCGAGGAACTGGACGCGAAACGGAGTTTCGCGGAAGGCGTTCCCAAGCAGAGCTTGGGAACGAGGGCTACGGAGTTTGGGAACGAGGGCTGGCTCCTGTGACCGAAGGGCGACGGCGGCAAGGACAAACGGATGACACGCTGGCGCCTCGCCGTCGGTCTGCTGCTGTTCGCCGTCGTTGGAATCGCGCTGGCGTTGCCGCTCGTGCGCCTCGCCGCTGACCCGGCCGCCTGGCGCGTCTGGGGCGACGCGGATCGCCTCTTGACGCTGGCGCACAACTCGGCGGGGCTGACGCTGACCGTCGTGGCCGTCACGGTCCCGCTCGGCACGGCCGCCGCCGTTCTCCTCTACCGAACCGATCTTCCTTATCGTGGACTGTTCCGCTTCCTCAATCTGCTGGCGTTGCTCGTGCCGCTGCCGCTGTTCGCGTCGGGATGGCAGGCAGTGCTAGGCTCAACCGGCTGGCTGCCGCTGGCATGGTGGAACCCGCCGCGTCCGGGGGCGGGCAGCGCCACGGCCCCCGGCGGCGTGTGGGCGCCGTGGGGCCAGGGCGTCGGCTCGGCCGTCTGGGTCCACGCCGCGGCCGGCCTGCCGTGGGTGATCCTCGTGGTCGGCCAGGGGCTGCGCTGGGTGGAGCGCGACCTGGAAGAGGACGCCCTGACGGCGACGGGCCGGCGCCGCGTCCTGCTGCGCGTCACGCTGCGGCGGGCCGCCGCAGCGATCGCCGCAGCCGCGCTCTGGGTCGGACTCCAGACTGCCACGGAAATCACCATCACCGACATGATGCAGGTCCGCACCTTCGCGGAGGAAGTTTATACCCAGATGGTGGCACCGGACGCGAGCGCCTCCGGCGAGGCCCAGGGCGCCATGATCGCGCGGGCCGTGGCCGCCGCGGCGCCGCTCATGCTCGGTTGGGCCGCGCTGGTCGTGATTTTGGCCGGCCGCTGGGAGCGCAACCTGCCGCCGCGCGCCACGGCGCCGTCGCCGCCGCTGCTGTTCCCGCTCGGCCGCTGGCGCTGGCCGCTCGGCGCCGCGGCGGCCGCGGCCAGCGTCGCCTTGCTGGCCGTGCCGCTGGCCAGCCTGGGATGGCGCGGGGATGGAGGGGACGCCGCCCGCCTGGTCGGCGGCGTCGGTCGGGAGGCATCTGGTCCTGACGGCGCGAACCGACGGCGACACGCTGGCGGGCAGCCTGGGCCTGGCGGCCGCGTCGGGCGCGGTCGGCGCGGGGTTGGCGTTCGCGGCGTGCTGGGCGGCCCTGGGGGCGCCGCGCTTCCGCAATGCGGTGCTGGTGCTGATGGCGCTGGCCTGGGCGACGCCCGGCCCGGTCGTCGGCCTGGGGCTGAAGGAGACGATCCTGCGGCTGCTCGAATTGCTCGACGCCGTCCACGCGCCGCGGCTGCTGGACCGCGCCTTGTGGAGCGGGCCGTCGCCGCTGCCGCTTTTGTGGGTGAATACGATCCGCTTTTTCCCTTATGCCGTCGCGATCCTGTGGCCGGTGGTGCGGCTGACGCCGCCGGAGCTGCGCGACGCGGCCCGCGTGGACGGCGCCTCGCCGGCGCGGGAGTTTCTGTTCGTGGCCGTGCCGATGTACGCGGCGGCGATTGTGCGGACGGCCGCGGCGGTGGGGGTGCTGTCGCTGGGGGAGGTGAGCGCCGGCAAGCTGGTCAGCACGCCGGGATGGGACTCGTTCGCGGAGGTGGTCTGGACGCAGATGCACTACGGCGTCACCAACAGCCTGGCGGCGCTGTGCCTGCTGATGCTGGCGGCGGTCGGGGCGGGCGGGGCGCTGACGGCGCTCTTGGGGCGTCCGTTTAGCCGCTCCTCGAAGAGGAGCGCGGAGGCGACGCGCTCCTCTTCGAGGAGCGGCTAAACGAATCAAGGAATCGTCACTTCTGCAACTGCTTCTTGACCTCCTCGTCCAGCGCGTTGATCTGGGCGTTGCGGTTGACGACCTTGCCGTCTTTGCCGACCACGAACACGTTGGGCAGCACGGTGACGCCGTAATCGACGGCCAGCTTGCTTTCCATGCCGCCGCTCTGGTACAGCTGGACGCCGACCGGCGGGGCCGTCGCCAGGAAGTCGCGCGCCTCCTTCGGCGTGCCGTCCAGGTTGACGCAGACGATCTCGACGCCCTTGCCCTCGGCGTCCGCCAGCGCCTTGAGCTTGGCGAAATCGGCGGCCGACTGGCTGATCCAGCTCGCCCAGTAGTAGACGACCACCACCTTGCCGACCGATTGCTCGACATTATAGATCGTGTTGGAATCGTTCAGCGTCGGGGCGGACAGCTGAAGGGTTTTGCCCTCCAGCTCCAGCCGGGCGATGGAGCCGGCCGCCTTCTTGCCCTGCGCTGTGTCGGCGAAGTTCTTCTCCAGCACGCCGTACCAGTTCTTCGCCTCCACGTCCTTGTTCAGGAACTCGTTGACCATGCCGAGCTGCAAGAGGGCGTCCGGCGTGTCCTCCGCCTTGGAGTACGTCTCCACGAACTTGGTCAGCCGCTCCACCCATTCCTTCTGGGCCGCGGCGTACTCCTCCTTGGTGATGCGGACGGCGTAGTCGGCCTGCATCTCGCGGTAGGTGACGTAGGCGGCGAGGTTGCTTCCGGGGCCCCCTTCGCCATGCTCTCCTCCAGCCGCACCAGCCGGGTCATCGCCGCGCCGTCGCCGGCCGCGGTGTTCTGGGCCGCCGTGCTGAGGCTGTCGGCCATCTGGCGAATCCACGGCTCGCGCTGCTCCGGCTTGCATTCCGCGGCGATCTTCTCCAGCAGGTCGGTGCGGGCCAGGTGGTGCTTGGCCAGGGCCGGGTTCGGCGGCGCCCGGCGTCGGGCGCCTTCTTGTCCAGCTCCGTCAGCTCGTTGACCAGCGCCATCACCTTGGGGTCGGTCGCGCCGCCGACGCCGACGTCCTTGGGGTCGGCCGGCCCCGCGTCGGCCGCCGCGGCGCCCGCGGTCGGGGCGTCGATGATCCGCCAGGCGGGGCCGACCTGGATCAGCTCGCCGGTCTGCACCCAGTCGGTGGCGCCGCCCACCTCGAACAGGATCGAGGCGTGCGGGTACGTCACCACGTCGGCCTTGGCGCCGGTCTGCTCGGCCGGCGCGCATTCCGGCGCCGACGTTTCCAGGTGGACCCAGTTCGGCTTGCCGGAGGAGAGCTTGGGCAGGTCGGCGATCGTCTTCTGGAACTTGGCCGGCGCCGCCTTTTGCAGGTCGTGAATGTGCGCGACCTCGTCCTGCGGCAGACCGAGCTGGGCCATCTCGGCGTCGGAGATCATCAGCGCCTGGAGGCGGGCGAAGTCCTTGGCGGCCAGCGCCTGGAGGACCTCCTGGCTGACCTCCTCGGGCGAGATCATCTTCCAGTGCTTGATGCGGCCTTCCTTGGCCTCGTCCACGCCCCACTTCATGCCGCCGCCGTTGAGCCAGCGGAACTGGTCGGGCTTGCCGACGTAGTTCTTCGTCTCGCTCTCGGACTCGCGGTAGACCTCGACGCCGTCCTTGTAATAGGCCCAGACGTCGGGAACGTTGTGCGTGGGGGTGGGGTTGGTGTTGAAGAAGAGACGGAGCGGTTTGCCGCCGGCGTCCTTGAGCATCCAGCCGTTGCCGCCGGCGCCGCCCTTGACCGACTCGACCTTGAGGCCGGCCTCTTCTTCCGGCTTGGGGATGGTGTAGACGACGCCGTCTTGCGAGGGCTTGTAGCGGAGCATGATCTGGGCCGGCGGCGTCTCGCCGGCCCGCGCCGCGGCCGCGCCGCCCAGCGCGATGCAACCCGCCACCGCCCACCGCGCCGCCCTGCGCGCCCACTTCCAGGTTTCCGTCGCCATCCGTGGTCTCCTTTCCGTCGCCGGGTTTTTCCGGAGGGTCCGACCCTATCCTCTATTCGGCATATTCGGCGTGGGCAGTTGAAGTTTAGCCGCGACCCGGCAGGGGAGCGCGTCCGCGGACGCGCTCCCCTGCCGGGTCGCGGCTGAACGTTTCCTATTTCCTGCGGCGCTTCGCGGGGCCTTCCGGCGGCGGGGGAGATAGGGGATCCTGGTAGATGAACCGCCAATTCTCTTCAATCTGCGGTCGTTGAAGCGGGTCTTCCAAAAACGCCTGCCCCGACGTGAAAAGGCGGCGCCGGGCGGTTTCCTTGTCGAGGGCGCCGGCCAGGACGCGCAGGTCCTGCCGGTGCTTCTCCTTTTTGCTCGACAGCTTGCTGACGAAGACGTCGTATTCGTCCACCACGTAGACGCGCAGACCGCCGTAATCCCCCAAGTGACGCCGGCGGTCGCGCCAGCCCGACGGGAGGTAGTGGGACTGGACGTGGCCGAGCGTCAGGCCGTAGTCGGCCTGGATTTTGCGCAGCACGGCCCTCTGCTTGCGAATCTCGGTGGGGACCTCATCGACGAAATCGATGTCGGCCGTGGGGCGGGCGGTCAGGCCCCGGAGGAGGGTGGGGATCGACCCGGCGACGTCGGCCTCGACCCGGCTGTGGATGTTCCGGCCGAGAAGGTCGAAAATCTGCCCGACCACGGCGGCGGTGTTGTTGGCCACGAGGCGCCTCCGAATGGCAGGGAACCCCGTCGGCCCCAGGTCTTCCGCCAGGATGGCGCCGACCCGCGCCCCCGTCGCGCTGTTCGCCAGCCAGCGGGCGAAGCGCGTCCGCCCCCAAAAAGATCGGATCGCGCGGGCGGCGTCCCGGACCAGGAGACGGGTTCGGAAGTCGGCGTCGGGGGTTGTTTGGAGGTCGTGTTCGATCGCGGCGGCGAGTCGGTCAGCGTCGATGGTGGGCTGGCCCCAGACCAGCGCCCAGGGATCCAGGCACGGCGGTTTGCGGCCGTTGGACGGGGGGGATTCGGGGGCCGCAGATTTGCTCCTCATGAAGGTCATCTTACAGCAAAGTTCGCGGGGACGCGCCGCTCGCCCCGCGCCTCGCGTTTACAGCGATTGTTCCGCCGGCGTCCGGCCGGGCGGCGATTCGGGGCTAACCGAAAGGGAATTCAAGAGATAGGACGATGCGAGTGGTTTGGCCACGGGCCTTGCCCAGCTTGACTGGTTTTGCGCCTACGGCTATAATTTAACACGCGCTGCCGGGCGGACACCGACTTTCACTCAAGAGAGCTTCAGATCCGTCGCGCCGGAAACGACGCGACCGCCGGTCCAGGATGGCCGGCGCCCGGACAGCTCAGGCAAGGGATTGCCGGCCATGGCCAACACGCCTTCCGAGATACGGCAAGGCGAAGTCGCGGGAAGGAGTAGACGCACGGACTCCCCCGGATGCGATCCTCATCCCGCAATCGGGGGCCATGCGAATCGAAACCGCCTTCCCTTCTGGCCGGGTTTCCGCCGTTTGATCCTTGCCTGATTCCGCAGATTGGGGATACACGCCATCAGAAAGGATGAAGGATGAAGGATGAAGGATGAATTAGAGGCGGCAAGGCGCTTTGTTCATCCTTCATCCTTCATCCTTCATCCTTCCGGTGGGCCGGCTCCAGCAACATGGGTGGCCCTTGGCGGACGACCGGGTCAAGCAGGTCAAAGAGGCCAACGACATCGTGGATGTCGTCGGCGGCTACCTGTCCCTGCGACCGGCCGGGGCGACCTTCAAGGGGCTGTGTCCCTTCCACGACGATCACCACCCCTCCTTCGACGTGGACCCGCGCCGCCAGCGCTACCGCTGCTGGGTCTGTACGAAATACGGCGACGTGATCAGTTTTGTTCAAGAATTTGAACACATCAGCTTCCGCGAAGCCCTGGAGCTGCTCGCCCGCCGGGCCGGCATCAACCTCGACCCCTCCGGCGCGTCCTCCAACCAGGGGCGCGCCCGCCTGCTGGACGCCGTGCGCTGGGCCGCCCAGCAGTTCCACGAATGTTTGCTCGACGACCCGCAGGCGGAAGAGGCCCGCAAGTACGTCGGCGAGCGCGGCCTGATCGGCGAGACGGTGCGGAAGTACGGCCTCGGCTACGCCCCGGCCTCGGGGAACTGGCTGGCCCGCAAGGCGGAGGCCGGCGGCGTCCCCCTAGAGCTGCTGGAAAGCGTCGGGCTGCTCGCCAAGCGCGACCAGGGGCCGGGTCACTACGACCGCTTCCGCGACCGCATCCAATTTCCGATCCGCAATGCGCAGGGGCAGGCGATCGCCTTCGGCGGGCGCATTCTTCCCGGTTCTCCGCTCGCCTCCCGCGTCGGCAAATACTACAACTCGTGCGAAACTTCCCTTTTCAGCAAAAGCGAGAGCCTGTACGGTATCGACGTGGCCCGGCACGCTGCGGCGTCCGCGGGCTTCCTGGCGGTGGTGGAGGGATACACCGACGTGCTGATGGCGCACCAGGCGGGCGTGTTGCACGTGGTCGCCACGATGGGCACGGCCCTCAACGCCCGCCACGTCCGCCAGCTCCGTCGCTTCGCGCCGCGCGTGGTGCTGGTCTTCGACGCAGACGCCGGCGGCGACACGGGCGTCGATCGGGCGCTGGCCATCTTCGTCGGCCAGGACGTGGACCTCGCCGTCGCCACGCTGCCGGGCGGAATGGACCCGTGCGACCTGCTGCTCGCGCAGGGGGCGGACGCCTTCCGGGCGGTGCTGAACGGGGCGGTGGATGCGCTGGAGTTCAAGCTGAATCGCGTGCTGGCCGGGGAGGGAAGCTCCGGCGTGGAAGGCCGGCGGCGGGCGGTGGAGTCGGTGCTGAGCGTGATTGCGCTCGCTCCCACCTTGCCCGGACAGGCCGGCGCGGTCAAGATGGAATTGCTGGTCAACCGGATTGCTCATCGCCTGGCTCTCAAGGAGGAGACCGTATGGGCGCGTCTGAACGAATTGCGGCGGGAGCGCGGCGGCGCGACGGACCCGCGGCCGGCCCGCGCCGCGGAGGCCGACGACGCCGAACGCACGGCCAAGGCCCGGCCGGAGGAGCGGCACCTGCTCGAAGCGCTGCTGGCCGAGCCGGGCCTCGTGCCGGCGGCGAAGGCCGCCCTCCGACCCGAGGAGATCATCCACCCTGGATTGCGGGAACTGCTCCAGGGGCTGTACGATCAACTTGACGCGGGAGAACCGGCCGATCTCGACTCGCTGCGCGGCCGGCTCGACAACCCGCGCCTCACGGAACACGCACTGAAATTACAGGCGACCGGCCTTAACATGACCGACCGCACGGCCGCGCTGCGGGACCTGCTCCGCACCTTCGAGGAGCGCCGCACCCGGCCCGGCAAACAGGAGCTGCAAAACCGGCTCCAGGCGCCCGGCGACCACGCCGAGGCCCTGGAACTGCTCCGGCAGCTGACCAACCGAAGCAATGTCGTGGGCGGCGGGATCAACCCGTAACCCACCTTACACCCGGCGCATCCACTGCTGCACGCGGCGGGTTGCGAGGCGAGGAGGGATTGATGGAGAAAATCGACGACGGCCTGAAAACCTTGCTCGAATCCGGCAAGGAAAAGGGCTACTTGACCTACGATCAGGTCAACGACCATCTCCCGGACGACGACGCCAACCCCGAGAAGATCGACCAGATCCTGATTCTCCTCGAAGAACAGGGCATCGAGCTGATCGAGGAGTCGGAGGCGGAGGAGCGCGAGGGCGGGGCCCGGCCGCGCTCGAAGACGAAGCCCGCGCCGAACTCGACCTCAGTTTCATGGACGAGGACGACAGCCGGCGCATCGACGACCCGGTGCGCATGTACCTCACCCAGATGGGGTCGATCCCGCTGCTCAAGCGCGAGCAGGAAATCGCCCTGGCCAAGAAGATCGAAGTGACCCGCAAGCGTTTCCGTCGCAAGGTCCTCGAATGCGACGGGGCGTTGCAGCAGGTCGTCGATCAGCTCAAGCGCGTCAACGCCGGCGACCTGCCGTTCGACCGCACCGTCAAGGTGTCGCTGACGGAGAACCTGGAGAAGGACAAGATCCTCCAGCGGATGCCGCACAATCTCAAGACGCTCGAACATCTGATGGAGCAGAACCAGGAGGACTTCAGCAAGGTCCTCGACCCGCGCACGCCGGAGGACGACCGCCGTCGGCTGCGGCGCCAGCTCCGCATCCGCCGCCGCAAGGCCGTGACGCTGGTGGAAGAGCTGTCGATCCGCACGCAGAAGGTCCAGCCGCTGATGAAGAAGCTGGAGCAGATCTCGGTGCGGATGGACGAGCTGGAAGCCCAGGTCATGGCGCTGCGGGCCGAGGGCGGCTGTAAAGAG
This sequence comes from uncultured Planctomycetaceae bacterium, assembly GCA_963823075.1. Taxonomy (GTDB): domain Bacteria; phylum Planctomycetota; class Planctomycetia; order Gemmatales; family Gemmataceae; genus UBA4732. The sequence goes on along the minus strand of CAWGKE010000001.1, from coordinate 1,651,577 downwards.
GACCTGGCCAACCTCGAAAAAGAGCTGCACGATTACATGATGCACACGCTGGAGGAGCCGGCCGGCCTCCGCAAGCGCGTCGAGATCGTGAAAAAGCGCTTCACGGAGTATGAACAGGCGAAACGGGACCTTTCGGGCGGCAACCTGCGGCTGGTGGTGTCGATCGCCAAGAAGTACCGCAACCGCGGTCTGTCGTTCCTGGACCTGATCCAGGAGGGCAACACCGGCCTGATGCGTGCGGTGGACAAGTACGAGTACCGCCGCGGCTACAAGTTCAGCACCTACGCGACGTGGTGGATTCGCCAGGCGATCACGCGGGCCATCGCCGACCAGGCCCGGACGATCCGCATCCCGGTCCACATGATCGAGACGATGTCGAAGCTCCGCAACGTCTCCAAGAAGCTGCTCCAGACGCTGGGCCGCGAGCCGACGATCGAGGAAACGGCCCAGGAGGCCCAGATCAGCGTCGAGGAGACGCGGCGCGTCCTCAAGATCAGCCGGCACCCGATCTCGCTGGACCGTCCCGTCGGCGAGAGTGAGGACAGCTACTTCGGCGACTTCATCGAGGACGACACGGCCGAGTCGCCGGTGCAGGCGGCGACGCAGGAGATGCTCAAGGACAAGATCGATCAGGTGCTCAAGACGCTGACGTACCGCGAGCGCGAGATCATCAAGCTGCGTTACGGCCTGGGCGACGGCTACACCTACACCTTGGAGGAGGTGGGCCGGATCTTCAAGGTGACGCGCGAGCGCGTCCGGCAGATCGAGGCCAAGGCGGTGCGCAAGCTGCAACATCCGGTGCGAAGCCGGCAGCTCGAGGGATTCCTCGACGGCATGCGCCGCTGCTGACCCGACAGCCGCCGGTCGAATAGACCGGCGGTTTTTTTGTTTCACGGGCGGTCGCGGTTAGCCGCGACGCGCCAGCGGAGCGCTCTCCCCGAAGCGCTCCGCTGGCGCGTCGCGGCTAACCGCGGCGGCCGATAGGAGGAGGGGAATCATGGCATCGACGGCCGAACTGATGCGGGAAATCCATCGCCTGCGGCGGTTCGCCCGCGATTTGCAGGAGCAGATCGACCGCGCGCCGGTGCAGCACAAAGCTCAAAAGGCCAGGGTCACGCGCCAAGAGGACGCGGCCCGCGAAAACCAGGAGGCGATCAAGAAGCTCAAGGTGGCGGGCCACGAAAAGGAAGTGTCGCTCAAGACGACGCACACCCAGATCGCCAAGCACCAGAAGCAGCTCAACGAGGCGGGGTCGAAGAAGGAATACGACGCCCTCCTGGCGGAGATCGCCGCCGACCGCGAGAAGTCCGCGAAGCTGGAGGAAGAGATCCTGGCCGCCATGAGCGAGACGGACGAGCGCACCGCGAAGATCCCGGAACTGGACAAGGCGGCCAAGGCGGCGCGGGAGGAGTTCGCTCGCTGGGAGAAGGACTCCGGGGCGCGGCTGGCCGGCCTCAAGCAGCAGCTCGACGAGACGCAGGCCCGGCTCAAAGAGGTGGAGGCGACCGTGCCGGCCAAGATTCGCCGGGATTTCGACCGCATGGTCCGCGGCAAGGGCGTGGACGCCTTCGCTGCGGTGGAGAATCGCGGCTGCGCCTCCTGCCGCTCCGAAATCACGGCCCAGCAGTACAACGAGCTGCTGATGGGCGGCTTCGTGGTGTGCAAGTCGTGCGGGCGCATTCTGTACTTGCCGGAGGCGGCGCGCATGGAATCCGGGGAAAGCGAGTGACGAGGAGAGCGTGAACGTTTAGCCGCTCCTCGGAGAGGAGCGAGTCGCCGTCATCGGATGCAAGTATGCCCGATCTGAACCGCCTCATCCAGAACAACCGTGCCTGGTCCGCCGACATCCGGGTCCGCGAGCCGGACTTCTTCGCCCAGCTGTCGCGCCAGCAGGCGCCGCAGTACCTCTGGATCGGCTGCTCCGACAGCCGCGTCCCCGCGAACCAGATCGTGGGCCTTTTGCCGGGCGAAATGTTCGTCCACCGCAACGTCGCCAACGTTGTGGTCCACGCGGACCTCAATTGTCTGTCGGTGATGCAGTACGCGGTAGACGTGCTGCGCGTCCGCCACGTCATCGTCTGCGGCCACTACGGCTGCGGCGGCGTCCTGGCCGCGCTGCGAAACGACCGGCTGGGACTGATCGACAACTGGCTGCGTCACGTCCAGGACGTGCAGGGCAAGCACCAGGCGCGGCTCGACGCCCTGCCGACCGAGGCCCGCCGGCACGACCGCCTCTGCGAGCTGAACGTGATCGAGCAGACGGTCAACGTCTGCCAGACCACCGTCGTCCGCGAGGCGTGGGGGCGCGGCCAGCCGCTGACGGTGCATGGGTGGGTTTACGGGCTGTCCGACGGGCTGCTGCGGGAACTCGGCATGAGAGTGGACGGCGAGGCGGACCTTAAGGCGTGTTACGAGGCGGCGCTGGCGGAGCCGAACCCGTGAAGACGATCATGTCCCGACGATCTCATTCAACCCTTCGATCAATCGGTCGAGTTCTTCGGGCGCGACTTGGCCGATCTTCTTGCCGAGGCGCTGCACCGACAGGGTGCGCACCTGGCTGATCTTCACCCACGACCGCTTGGGAAGGACGACGCCGGTCAGTTCCAGCGTGAGAGGGAATCCCGCACGTTGTGGTTGGCTGGTTACGGCCATGGCAATGACCGTCCCCGAGCGCGCGTTGAAAACATCTTCGCTGACGACCACCACCGGGCGCAAACCACCCTGCTCGTGGCCCCGTGCGGGATTCAGGTCGGCCCAGAGTACGTCCCCTCTCAGTATTCGGGCCATTGCTCGTAGTCTTCGGCCAGCCCTTCATCGGCCAGCGCCTGCTCGAACTTGGGGTCGAGCTTTGCACACTCGCGGGCAAGGCGACTCCGCTGAAGCCGCTGGAGCTTGTCGCGGATCGCCTCCTGCACGGCGCGGCTGCGATTCGGGAATTGCTTCTCTTCGACCAGTTGATCGAGCCGGGCCAGCAAATCTTGGTCGATGGTGACGCCGATCTTCACAGTGCGCATGAAAAACTCCTGGTATGATAAAGAATCATACCAGGCCTGCAAGAGTTCGCCAAGAGAGGTCGAAGCGGGGCTTGCGGCGCGGCTCAGCCCCTCACCGCACCAGCACGTCCGGCCGCACGAACTCCGCCCCCTGGATGCGGATGCGTTTGAGCGGCCACGCCTCCGGCGGCGTCATGTCCTTCGGCCCCTGCTCGGTGATGACGAACGTGTCGAGGCCCGACGCGGCGCCGGCGTTGGCGGCCCACGTCACCGCCCAGCCCGGATGGAACAGCTCCTCCGTCTGCGGCGTCAGCATCTCTTCCACCGCGGCGCGGCCGGTCAGCCAGCCCTGCGGCGCCTGCATCCATTCATGTTCAAACCCGCTGATGAGGTAGATCCGCCGGCCGGCCGTCAGGACCTCGCGCGGCACGGCGTCCGGCCAGGTCGAGGCCAGGTAGCTGGCGCTCACCCGGCAGACGGCGTTGTGTTCCTTCTGGAAGTCCTCATCGACCGGGCCGAAGCTCACCGAGCGCGAGGCCGCGGCGCACAGGCCGTACTTGCGGGCCGCCGCCGTCACTACGCCGTAATGGCGGATCGGCGTGGAAGTGAATCCGAAATGGCGGTAAAGGCGCGATCGGCCGTCGGCCGCGACGCCGACGTGGACCGGCAGGGCGCCGCGGTGGATGAGGCGGTGGGCGATTTGGCCGGCCGCCTCGCGCTCCGTGTCGTTGGCGGCGATGTTGCGGCAGGTGGCTTCCAGGGCGTGGCTGAGCGTCTCCCCCAGCGTCAGCAGACAGGCCTGTTCGTAGGCCGTCAGCGACCGCCGCAGCAGACGCACTTCGTCGGCTGCGACGCGGCATTCGCCGAACGGCCGATCCGACGCCACGCGGCGGCCGTGGCACAACTCGGTCAGCAGCCGGTCGCGGCCCCAGTGCCACGGCCATTCTTTGAGCTGGAAGCCGAGGCCGTCGATCTCCTCGTCGAACAGCCGCTGGGAGTCGGCGTTGCCGGCGATGAGCCAGCGCTGATCGCCGTTGCAGTAGGCGGCGGGGGTCGAGGCCGGGTCGGGCAGGCCGCGGGCCGTGGCGCCGCTGGTCAGCCAGGCCAGGTTCTCCGGCTCGAACAGGAACAGCCCTTCGCAGTCGAGCGCCTGCAACAAGGCCCCGACGCGGGCCGTCTTCAGGTCCACGTCGGCGCGGCGGTCGGAGACCGTCCGCATCTGGAACTCGCTGGATTCCGTCGGGGAGCGCAAGAGGGTTTCCGCTGGCACGAGGGTGGCGTCCTTTGTGACCCGGGGCGGCGAAGAAGGACCGCGGACATCTTGTCCCGGTATATCATAGCGTCCAGCCGGCGCCGAAACAAATTCCAGACACGAATGAACCGCCAAGACGCCAAGAACGCCAAGAAGACAAAAACGCATGTTCCTGCCTATGATGGTTTCGGGCCTTGTCTCGATCTTCTTGGCGTCTTGGCGGTTCGGCAGGTTCCCCCTTGAGGATGCGTCATGAAGTACACTCTTCTGGGCCGCACCGGCGTGACGGTGTCGCGGCTGTGCCTGGGCTGCATGAGCTACGGCAGCCCGGCCTGGCGGCCGTGGGTCCTCGACGAGGCCGCTGCGCGCCCCTTCTTCCGCCGCGCGGTCGAACTCGGCATCAACTTCTTCGACACCGCCGACATGTACTCCATCGGCGCCAGCGAGGAAGTCACCGGCCGGGCGCTCGAGGAGCTCGCCCGCCTCGAAGAGTGCGTCGTCGCCACCAAGGTCTTCAACCCCATGTCGGATCGGCCCAACATGGGCGGCCTCTCCCGCAAGCACGTCGTCCAGGGCTGCGAGGCCAGCCTGCGCCGCCTGGGAATGGAGACGATCGACCTCTATCAAGTCCACCGCTTCGACCCCGACACGCCGATCGACGAGATGCTGTCGGGCCTGGACCAGCTGGTGCGTCGGGGCAAGGTGCGCTACCTCGGCGCCAGCTCGACGGCGGCATGGCGGTTCGCCCAGGCGCTGAGCCTGTCGGAGCGGCACGGCTGGGCGCGGTTCGTCACGATGCAGAACCATTACAACCTCCTCTACCGGGAGGAAGAGCGCGAGATGCTGCCGCTGTGCGAGGCGGAGGGCGTGGCGGCGATCCCGTGGTCGCCGCTGGCGCGGGGGCTGCTGGCCGGCACGCGGCGGTCGCCGGCCGACGCGGAATCGACGCGCCGGGCCGAGTCCGACGACTTCGCCCGCAAGCTGTACGACCAGCCGAGCGACCAGGCCGTGATCGACGCGGTGCGGGACGTGGCGAAGGGCCGCGGCGTTTCGCCGGCGCGGGTGGCGCTGGCGTGGCTGCTGTCGCGGCCGGCCGTCGCCGCCCCCATCATCGGCGCGACGAAGCTGGCGCACCTCGACGACGCGGTCGCCGCCCTCGACCTGGAACTGAGCACGGACGAGGTCCGGCGGCTCGAAGCGCCCTACCGGCCGCATCCGGTGCGCGGGTTCCAGTAACCCGTAAAACACAGTGAGGAGTGAGGAGGGGGGAGTGAAGAGAGAAGACAAGCCATCGGGGCCGGTCTTTCCTCCTCACTCCCCCCTCCTCACTCCTCACTGCTTCTCGCCGCGGCGTCACGCCGGGCCGGCCGCCACTTCCACGTCGCCGCGCTCCGTGGACGGCTGGCCCTTGGGCAGCTTGACCACCAGCACGGAACACGGGGCGTCGCGCAGTACCGCGCTCGGCGACGCTGCCCATCAGCAGCCGCTCCAGGCCGGTTCGGCCGTGCGTGCCCATGACGATCACGTCGGCGCCGGCGTCGCGGCCGTAGCGCACGATCTCCTCGGCCGGGTCGCCTTCGAGGAAGACGTGGCGCACCGTGATGCCCGGATCGACGGGCCGGATCTGTTCGAGCTGGTTCTGCCAGTAGCGGCGGTCGGCGTCCTCGTCCCCCTCCGAGCCGGGCGTGATCATGTCGGGCGTGTAGACGAACAGCACGGTGAGGCTGGCCCGGTGGTTCTCCGCCAAGGCGATGGCGTGGAAGTACGCCTGGTTGGAGTACGACGAGAAATCGGTCGGGTACAGGATCTTCTCGATGCGAATCACGAGAACACCTCCTTGGCGCCAATGCCGTGAGACCACGGAGAGGAAAGGAACCACCGCACGCCGCGAGCCGGGCCGATTCCGCCGGCACGGGGGAATCGCCCCGACCCCCATATCTTATCAGGCCGGGCGGTTCGCGCCAAATGCCGCGCGGCTGGAAGGGGAAGGCGCTCGCGGCGAAAAGGGGCGAGGGACGCAGGCGCCGGGGTGGTTCGGTTCTCGCTGGCGGCGGGGTCCGGCCGACACCCGACTTCGCGCCGTGTGGTTGCGCCATTGCGCCAAGGGTCCGGGGGCCCCGAAGAACGGCTGCCGTTGAGCGACGATGAAGGAAAGGCGCGGTTGCGAGTCGGGCCGGGGACGGGCGGCGCCCTCCGCCGCGTGACGGGCGGGCTGTACGCGGGCCTCGGCGGATTGTCGTTCGTCGTGCCGGTGGCGTCGGCGCCGGTGAGACTTCTGCTTGGCGGCGAGACTCACCGGCCGCCTTTCTTGCTCTTCTGGTCCGTTCGCGTTTCCGTTAGCCTGGAGCTGTTCCAGACAGTTATCCGTGTTCCCTGCGGAGGTCGAGGCCCATGTCCACAATCATCAAAGCGGACGCCAGCGGTGCGGTGCTGCTCCCCGCCGAGTTGTGCCGGGCAGCCGGGGTCGCGCCGGGGGCCGACCTGGTGGCCGAAGTCCAGGACGGCCGGATCATCCTGGGACCGGCCGGGCCGTCGCTCGCGGAGCGGATCGCGGCCCGCGCCCGCGCCCTGCCGCCGGAAGTGTTGGCCGCCTTACCGGACGACTTGGCGGCGCAGCACGATCACTACCTATACGGGACCCCGAAGCGGCCGGAGTGACCTGCCGATGCCGCCAACCGTCTTCGCTGACACGTTTTACTGGCTGGCCCTGGCCCGGCCGCGCGACCCGTGGCACGCTGCGGCCAGACGCTGGGCGGGGGCAAATGCCTCGGCCCGCATCGTCACCACCGACGAAGTTCTCATGGAATTTCTCAACGCCCTGGCGGGCACGGGGCCGGTCGGCCGGGCTTACGCCGCTGCGACTGTTCACGACATCCGCAGCGATCCGAAGGTGGTCGTGTTGCCGCAAACCCGTACCGACTTCGACGCAGCCCTGGCGCTTTACGAGGCCCGGCCCGACAAGGGGTACAGCCTCACCGACTGCCGGTCGATGCTTGCCATGAGGAGCCTGGGCCTGTCCGAGGCGCTGACCAACGATCATCATTTCACCCAAGAAGGATTCGCGATCTTGTTTCCCTAGCTCCCCACTCCAGCCCCGGGCGACGCCGGGCCGGTGAGACTTCTGCTTGGCGGCGAGGCTCGCCGGCCGCCTTCGTCGTTCACCGTGCCCTCTTCCCTATTCGACTTCGCACCGAGCGAACGCGGGGATATACCTCTGCTGGGTTCGCCCGCGAACCGATTCGGGAATCGGGCCATGACCATTAGGCGCCCGGCAGGAGATGAATTACCCGCCGGTTGGTCTTCCCCCGGAGCGCGGGAAACGCGAGGATGGGTGCGTGGCATCGTCTTGTCTGCGGTGGAGGTCGAGTCCTGGACGGCTCCCGCGAACGGCTCGATGACTTGTTGCGGCGTGGCGCCGATCGGCTCAGGGGTCATCAGGGACGGTTGTTCCGGGCCGAAGTCACGCTGGAACGGTGCGCGGGCAGTGCCCGTCGGGCGGAGCGTTGCTCAACGGGTTAAAGGTGATCTTGGAGTACGCTCGGCGGATGACCTGGCGTGGCCAACATCCGACGGTGAAACGCCTGACCGGCGACTACCCGGCGGGCATTCGATTGACCAAGAAGGAAATGAAGCCTTACGAGGCGCGTCTGGAACGATCCCAGACGCTGCCCAAGTACGACATCACGATTAGACCGATCCGACCGATACGCGGGTAACTCAAGACCTGCCGATCGCCTGAGGAGTCAGGAGTCAGGAGTCAGGAGTCGGCAGGAAGGGTGGGGGCAGCGGTGTTGGCATCCGGTCGTTACTGACCCCTGACTCCTCACTGCTTTGACGGCCGGACGAACCTCAGCGCCCGGTTAGCCACGTCGAAGGCCGCGCTGGGCCGGGCGATGCGGGCGCCGTTGTGCGCAGCCGGGCCAGCCGATCCGGGTCGGCCAGCAGCGCATCCACTTTGAACACCAGCTGCGCCAGGTTGTTCGCCTTGACCGCGGCCCCGTTCTCCAGCAGATAGTCGCTGTTGCGGCTCTCCTGCCCCGGCACCGGCTGCACCATGACCAGCACCGCCCCGTGCGCCAGCGTCTCCGCCACGGTCAGGCCGCCCGGCTTGGACACCACCAGGTCGGCCGCGGCCATGTACTCGTCGATCTCGCGGGTGAAAGGCAGCACGCGGGCGCGATGGCGCGGCGGCGTCGGGACCTTCTCCAACCGCGCCTGCAAGGCGGCGTTGCGGCCGACGGCCGTCACCAGCTCGATCGGCCGGGCCGTCCGCAGCAGCGCCTCGTACATCGGCTGGATCGGCCCCACCACGCCGAAGCCGCCCGCCATCTGCAAGATCACGGGCCGGTCGGTCGCAAGGCCGTGCTTGACCGCGCACGCCGTCCGGTCCTTGGGGGTGCGGAAGACCGGGTGAATCGGCACGCCGGTGACGGACACGTCGGCGGCCGGCACGCCGCAGTATTGCAGGTAGCGCGATCCCTCCTCCGTGGCCGTGAAATAATGCTCGCACGGCGAATGGACCCACATGCGATGGGTGTCGAAGTCGGTGGTGACGATCACCTGCGGAACGTCGAGTTTGCCCTGTCGCCGCAGCGCGGCGACGATCTCGGCCGGCAGGAAGTGCGTGTTGACGACGAGGTCCCACGGTTCCGCTTGCAGGAGGTGGATGAAGCGGCGCAGGTTGAGCCGTTCCAGGGCGAGGCGAACTTGGTCGGTGCGCGTGATGGGGGCGCGGCCGGGGCGATCGAAGAGATCGTAGAAGTAGCCGTGAACGTAGGGGGCGCGGTTCATCAGGCCGAGGTAGCCGCGGGAGTAGAGCCGGCGGAAGGTCCGGCCCGTCGTCTCCAGCACGTCGAGGTTGCGGACGAAGGCGTCGGGGGCCGTCTCGCGCAGGGCCAGCTCGACGGCCTCGGCGGCGCGCAGGTGGCCGGCGCCGACCGAGGCGGACAGGACCAAGATCCGCGGCGGCCTGTGTTCCACGCCGTTGGGCATCCCTGGATACCGCGCACCGTTTCGAGGACTTGGGGCGAAGGTGTGTATGGTAGCGACCGGACGCGGCGGGGCAAAGCTTTTCCCTGTGTGGAATAAACCACGTTCGGTTAGCGGCGACGCGCCAGCGGAGCGCGGGACCGGAGCGCTCCGCTGGCGCGTCGCGGCTAACCGGGGTCGCCCCCGTCGGAAACCCGCTTGCGGAGCGCGCGACCCGCCTCCTATACTCCAGCGTACCTCCGGTGAACCGACCTCCGTGCGGGGACACGATAATGAACACCACGGCCAAGGCGCTTTCCGCCTGGAAACTCGTTCCGCTCCTGGCCGCCCTCGGAGCGGGGATGCTAGTCCGCCTCGCCGCGGCGCCGCCGGATGAGGCCGCCCACGACCTCCAGACGAAGTTCCGCACGGAGCGGGCCGACGCCGACAGCCAGGGTCTCACGAAGAAATTCTCTCCCGATTGGTATCAAAAGGCCGACGCCTTCGCCAAGCGCGGCGATGACGCGCTGGCGGCCGGCCGGTTCGTCGAGGCCGCCGACGCCTTCCGCAAGGCGCGCTGGGACCTGCCCGGCCTGCCCGCCGGCCTGCCCGACCACGTCGCCCGCCTCTTCGGCGACGGCCGACTCCGCCATGCCCACGTCGTTCAGGCCGTCGCCTTCAGCCCCGACGGCCGGCGCGTCGCCGCCGCCAGCGCCGACGGCGCCGTCGTCGTCTGGGACGCCGACACGGGACGCGCCCTCGTCCGCTGCACCGGCCACGCCGACCGCGTCTGGTGCGTCGCCTTCAGCCCCGACGGCAAGACCGTCGCCTCCGGCGGCGAGGACAAGGCCCTCAAAATCTGGGACGCCGACACCGGCAAGGACGTCAAGTCGCTCACCGGCCACACCGATTTCCTGTCGTGTCTCGCCTACAGCCCGGACGGCAAGTACCTCGCGGCCGGCGCCAGCGGGGGCGACAAGCACGTCCGCGTCTACGACCTGTCCAACGACTCCGTGAAGCTCGACCTGATCGGCCACAGCCTCGGCGTCAAGGGCGTCGCCTGGAGCCGCGACGGCAAGCTGATCGCCACGGTGGCCGCCGACCGCTCCCTGCGCGTCTGGAAGGCCGACGACGGGGCGATCGTGGCCATCCTTCCGCTCAAGCAAGACCGGGGTTCGATCGACGCCGTCGCCTTCGGGGCCGACGACTCGGCCGTGGCGGTCTGCGGCAGCGACCCCAATTCGGCCCGGCTCATCAATATCCCCGACGGCGCCGAGCGGATGTCGTTCGAGGGGCACACCGGCCCCGTCACTTGCCTGGCCTTCAGCCAGGACGGCAAGGTGCTGGCCACGGCCGGCGCCGACCGCACGATTCGCCTCTGGGACGTCTCCAACGGTCAGAGCTTCCGCACGCTGCAAGGGCACGCCGACACGATCAACAGCATCAGCTTCAGCCTGGACGGCCGGCTGGCCTCCGGCAGCGCCGATCAGACGGTACGGGTCTGGGACCCGGGCCTGGTCGAGCAGTCGCGCGACCTCGGCAGCCACGACGGCGCCGTCTGGTCGGCGGTGTTCAGCCCGGACGGCTCGCAGGTCGCCTCCGCGGGGGCCGACAAGCTGGTCCGCATCTGGGACGTGGCGGGGGCGAAGCCGGTGCGCGTGCTGCAAGGCCACACCGCCCCGGTGACGGCCGCGGTCTACAGCCCCGACGGCCGAACCATCGTGTCGTGCAGCGGCGACAAGACGCTCAAGCTGTGGGACGCCAAGACCGGCGCCGAGCTGCGCACGTTCACCGGCCACACGCGGGCCGTCACCGCCGCCGCCTTCAGCCCGGACGGCAAGCGGATCGTCTCCGGCGGCGCCGACTGGCTCATCAAGATTTGGGATACGGAAAAGGGGACGGAGCTGAAATCGATCGTGGGCCACCAGGCCGTCGTCGGCAGCGTGGCCTGGAGCGGCGACGGCAAGCACATCGCCTCGGGCAGCGGCGACCACACCGTCAAGCTGTGGAACGCCGATACGTACGCCGAGGAGCGGACGCTGGCCGGCCACACATCGTCGGTCAGCTGCGTGGCGTTCAACCCCGACGGCAAGAAGCTGGCGTCGTGCGGCGGCGACCAGCGCGTGCTGGTGTGGGACCTCAAGGACGGGACCAACGTGGCGTTCGCCGGCCACACCAACGTCGTCAGCTCGGTGGCGTTCAGCCCGGACGGCAAGCACCTCGTCTCCGGCGGCGGCGATCAGGTGGTGAAGCTGTGGGACGTGGAGACGCGGCAGGAGGTGCACAGCTTCCGCGGCCACAAGAACTGGATCACCTCGGTCGCGTTCAGCAACGACGGCCATTTCATCGTGTCGGCCGGGGTGGACCATCTGGTCAAGGTGTGGGAGGTGGGCGGCGGCGAGGGCGTGGAGACTTACGGCCACGCGCTGGCGCTGACGGTCGTGGCCGTCAGCCCCGACGGCCGGCTGATCGCGTCCGGCTCGGCCGACGACACGATCCATCTCTGGGAGGCGGCGACGGGGCGCGACCTGTTCGCCCTCAAGGGGTCCGCCGCGGCGATCTCGATCCTGTCGTTCACGCCGGACAGCAAATATCTGGTATCGACGGCCGGCAAAGACGATCGGACGCTGCGGGTGTGGGACTGCGCGACCGGCAAGGAGAGGGCGAACACGAAGGACACAGGCCCGTCGGGCGTGCCGACGTCGCTGGCGACGACGCCGGACGGCAAGCAGGCGGTCGTCTGGGTGGCGCCGACCACGCTGGAGTATTACGACCTGAATACCGGCAAACTGGCCGACTCGGCGGAGGTGGGCGACGGCTTGAAGAAGGTGACGAGCCTGACGTTCAGCACGGACGGCGCCGTGGCGGCGCTGGGCGCGTCGGACGGCAAGGTGCGGCTGTGGGACGTGATGAAGAAGCAGCCGGCGCTGCCGGGCGGCGATTTGCAGGTCCACGAGGGTCAGGTGATGGACCTGACGCTGTCGGCGGACAAGAAGGTCGTGGCGGCGGTGGATAAGGAGGGTCTGATAAAGGTGTGGGACACGGCGAAGGGGAAGGAGCTGCAGGCGCTGAAGGCGTACACGGGGCCGAACCCACGGCCGACGGCGTTCGTGCTGAGTCCGTTCGTGCTGAGTCCCGACGGCTCGCGGCTGGCGACGGCCGGCGAGGACGGCATGGTGCGGCTGCTGGCCACGGCCGACGGGAAGGAGCTGCGGTCATGGAACTTCGCTGTGTCGGCGCAGCCGACACAGCTGTTCGTGCGGGCGCTGGCCTTCACGCCGGACGGCAAACAGCTCGTCACCGGCAACGCGGACACGACGATGTATCTGCTGGATTGTCCGTGAGCAAGAATCAGCCACAGAGATCACAGAGGACACAGAGGGTAAACAATGCACCGATCCCGCGAACTCGTTTTGGCATTCTCGGTGTTCTCTGTGATCTCTGTGGCTGATTGCTTTGCCGCCGAGCCGAACGACTTCCGCGCCCGCCAGCGCCGAGCTGGCGACGCTGCCGGTCCCCGCCGTGCCGCCCGGCGACGGCGCCGAGATCGACCGCTTCCTGGCCGCGCGCTGGGCCGCGCACAAGGTCGCTCCGCCGGCCATCGTGGACGACCGCGCCTTCGCCCGCAGGGTGTACCTCGACGTGATCGGCCTGCCGCCCACCGCGGAGCAGCTGGAACAATTCGCCTCCGACAATGCGCCGAACAAACGCGAGAAGCTGGTCGATGCGCTGCTGGCCGACCGGCAGGGTTACGCCGAGAACTGGATGGCGTTCTGGAACGACCTCTTGCGCAACGACGAGCAGACCAACATCGACGGCCTGCGCAAGCCGATCACCCAGTGGCTTTACAGCTCCCTTTTGGAGAACAAGCCGCTCGACCAGTTCACGGCGGAGCTGCTGAACCCCGGCAAGGACGGGCCGGACGGCTACCTCAAGGGGGTGAACTGGCGCGGCCGGGTCAACGCCAGCCAGACGCCGCCGGTGCAGGCGGCCCAGAACGTGTCGCAGGTGTTCCTGGCCAGCTCGATCAAGTGCGCCTCGTGCCACGACAGCTTCATCAACGACTGGAAGCTGGAACAGGCCTACGGCATGGCCAGCTTTTTCTCTCCGCAAAATCTCGAAATGGCCCGCTGCGACAAGCCGACCGGCAAGATCGTCGCGCCGAGATTCCTCTTCCCCGACCTCGGCGACGTGGACGCCGCCGCCGACCAGCCGACGCGGCTGAAGGCCGTGGCGACGATGGTCGTGCGACCCAAGAACCCGCGGTTCGCGCGGACGATGGTGAACCGGCTGTGGAAGCGGCTGATGGGCCGCGGCCTGTTCGAGCCGGCCGACGATTTCGACGGCAAGGCCCCGAAGGACGACCTGCTCGACTGGCTGGCCTACGACTTCATGGCCCATGACTACGACGCCAAACACACTCTGAAATTGATTCTTCTGTCGAAGGTCTACCAGCTGCCGGCCGTGAAGGCGCCGACGAATCGGAAGGAGACGCCGCTTCTGATCGGCCCCACGGAGCGGCGGCTGACGAGCGAGCAGTACCTCGATTCGGTGTCGATGCTGACGGGCTGGTGGCCGAAGGTGGACGTGATGAACGTGAAGGTGGACGACCCGAACATCCGGGCCTGGCGTCACCGCAAGCCGGACAGCCTGGCGTTGGCGCTGGGCCGGCCGACCCGCGAACAGGTCTGCACGCAGCGCGACGACGAGAGCACGGTTTTGCAGGCGCTGGAGCTGGTCAACGGGGCGGCGATGTCGAACCGGCTGCGCGAGGGGGCGAAGGCGCTGCTGGCGTCGGATCTGGGCCGCGAGGAGGACGCGGCGAAGGTGGCGCGGACGCTGTACTTGCGGGCGCTGGGCCGGCCGCCGTCGGACGCGGAGGCGGCCCTGGCGAAGGAGATGCTGGGCGCGCCGAAGGACAGGCCGGCGGATCGGCAGGCGGCGTGGGAGGATTTCCTGTGGGCGCTGTGCATGGAGCCGGAGATGCAGTTCATTCGGTAGGACGGCGCGAAGTCGGGTAGAATGTTCCCAGAAGGATTTTGGGACGCAATCGCCGACAGAACCGAACCAGCGAGACCGCCATGAAACTTTCCATCAGCGGGGCCATCGAAAATGATCGAGTGCTGGGGTCTGCGCTGCGCCGGGCCAGCCAGATCCTGGAGCGGGCAATCGGTTCGTCGTCCGCATCGGCGGCCGCGGAATGGAGCCTCGAAAAGGACCCGAGCGGCCGGCCGCTGGTTCATTTGGCGCTCTCCGACTACACGGGCGCCCGGGCCGAGGCGCGGTTTGCGCCGGACGAGTTGGCCAACGAGAGCCGTGTCGAGGCGCGGTCCTTTACCATCTGGGGCGACGTCCTGCAGGTCCGGTCCCAAAAGATGATCGATCAGCTCCTGGGGAAAACCCAGCCCGGAGAGTAGCATGGCTCGCAAATCGGACGGCGAGAAGATCGACGAGCTGGAGAAGATCGTTGCTGCCCTCCAGGAGCGGCTGAACAATGTCCGTGAGGAAAAGAGTGACAAGGCAACGGTCGCCGTCATTGAGGAGCGACTGAACGAGCTGAAGAAAATCTACGAGGAGGCGGGCCGCAGGCGGTGGTCGCTGGCGCCCGCGATCATCGGCGGCATCATCGGCGCCGTGCTTGGCTTTCTCGCACAGCTGGCTCTCACGTACTTGAGGAAGTGAGGGGGGCGCGGCGGGGTGGGAGGATTTCCTCTGGGCGCCGTGCATGGAGCCGGAGATGCAGTTCGTTCGGTGACGCGGCGGAGATGCTTTCATGTCGAACCAATTGCTGCCCGACCCTGACCTGGCGCCGTCCGTACCGGAAGGGCTGACTCCGGAGCAGAGAATTGCTTTGTGGGTGGACGTGATGAAGGCCTGCGACGAGTTTCTTTTCGCCGGCCTGCGCCGCGAGGTAGGCCCGGACGGAGACGTTTACGCCGCCTATCGTCGCTGGTACGCGGAACAGATGGAGGAACACGACCGGACCATGCGGCAAATGGTGGAGAACCTGGCCCGGCGCCTGGGGGAGCCATGTCCACCGAAGTCGTCCTGAAGACGCTGAAGCACGCATGGACGCACCTGGAGCCGCTGCGTTTGCCGATGGCGGTCATGGGAGGGCTTGCCCTGTCCATGTGGAGATACCCGCGGGCGACGCGGGACGTGGACTTGCTCGTGAACGTAGAAGCGTCCAACGTCGATGCCGTCCTGAAAGTGCTGCAAGACGCAGGCATGAGGCTGAAGCGTCACCCTCCCGTTTTGCAGCTGGGTTCTTTCCGCCTGACCCAGCTGCTCTACGAGCCGCCGGGGACGTTTGTGGAAGCCCAGGTGGATTTGCTGCTGGCGGACTCGGAATACCCGAAGCAGGCCTTGGCGCGGCGGGTTCCGGCCCAGCTTGCCGGCCTCGACCTGGCGCTTTATGTGCTGAGCTGTGAAGACTTGATCCTGCACAAGCTGCTTGCGGGGCGGATCATCGACCGAATCGACGCGGCAACCTTGCTGCGGATCAACCGGGCTTCGCTGGAGTTTGGCTATCTGCAGGGGTGGGTTGACCGGCTGGCGCTGAATGCGGAGTGGTCGGAGATTTGGCGCGAAGCCCTTCCGGGCGAGGCGCCGCCGGGGGCGCCGTCTTCGCAAGGGTCGAGCAACGACAAGCACGGGGGATCGACGGGATAAGAGCAGGCGGCGTGGGAGGATTTCCTGTGGGCGCTATGCATGGAGCCGGAGATGCAGTTCATTCGGTAGCGAGGCGTGAGGCACCCATGTCAGATAAGCTCGCCAGAATCAAGGCGATCGGCTTCGCCCTCGCGGGCACATGGAGGCCGCTCAGCGAGACCAAACTGGAGTTCGACCTGAACGACAACATCGCCGCGTCGAAAAATGTTCTCTACGCCTTCGTGGCGGGCGGCGAGTTGATGTATCTTGGAAAGACAGTTCAGTCTCTCCGCACGCGGATGGCAGGGTACAAGAATCCAGGATCGACGCAACCGACGAACAAACGGAACAACAAGAACATCAAGCACAGCCTGGCCGAAGGCAAATGCGTGGAGATCTTTATCTTGCCCGACAATGGGCTGTTGCACTACGGTGGATTTCATGTGAACTTGGCGGCGGGGCTGGAGGACAGCCTGATCCGGCTATTGAACCCGCCTTGGAATGGCCGCAAGAAGGAGTCGCCCGATCAGTCGCTTGTGCCGGTTGAGTCGGGGTGATCACGTTGGGTGCCATGCTTTCGCGGCCATCCGAGAGATCTTTTGTCCTCCCAAACTTACCGGGCCGCGAAAGCATGTTCATGTGCAACGACTACCCCCGGCTTCCGCGGCGGCGAAACATGCTTTCGCGGCCCGGTAAGCCCAGGAAGTGATGGCAAGATCGGGATGGGCCGCGAAAGCATGGCACCCGACCTTCGGACATAATGGAGCTGACACACGACTGATTCAGGGACTTCCACATGAATCCACACATCCCATCCCGCCGTGACTTCCTCCGCGCCGGCGCCGCCGCGAGCGCCGCCGCCCTGCTCGGCCCGCACCTGCGCGCCGACGAGCCGCCGAAACTCAAACCCACCGCCGACACGCTCATCCTCCTCTGGATGGCCGGCGGCCAGGCGGCCACCGAAGTCTGGGACATGAAGAAATACACGCCCTTCGAGAAGGGCATGGAAGCCAAGGCCGTCTACTCCACCTTCAAAGCCATCCCCACCAGCGTGGACGGCCTGCAAATCTCCGAAGGAATGCCCAACGTCGCCCAGGTCATGCACCACGGCACGCTCGTCAAGACCTTCAAGGCCGGCGACCTCGGCTTCATCCTCCACTCCCGCCACCAGTACCACTGGCACACCGGCTACGTGCCGCCGCAGCCCGTCGCCGCCCCGCACCTCGGCGCCGTCGTCGCCCGCACCCTCGGGCCGCGGCATCCCGACGTGCCCGCCTTCATCGACGTCGGCCAGCGCTCGGCCGGCGGCGAGGATTTCGAGGTCAAGGCCTTCCAGACGGCCGGCTTCCTCGGCAACGCCTACGGCCCCTTCCTCGTGCCCGAGCCGGCCGACGCCGTGCAGACCGTCCAGCCGCCGGCCGGCATGTCGAAGGAGCGCTTCCGCCAACGCTTTGAGCTGTACGTCAAGACGCTTCAGGCTCGCCGCGAGACTGCCGGACTCGATCCGAAGGAGGAGGAGTTCCTCAAGTCGGTGGACGGCGCCCGCCGGCTGATGGACTCGCCGGCCGCGAAGGCGTTCGACCTGAGCCTGGAGCCGAAAGAGAGTTATGACATCTACAGCGGCGGCAAGGCGAACCGCTTCGGCCTCGGCTGTCTGCTGGGCCGGCGGCTGGTCGAAGCCGGCGCCCGCTTCATCGAGGTGTCCACGGAATACGTGCCGTTCCAGGGCTTCGACACCCACGAGAACGGCCACAGCCGGATGGTGGACATGATGAAGATGATCGACGCCCCGATCGCCCAGCTGGTCAAGGACCTCGACGAGCGGAAATTGCTCGACCGCACGCTGATCGTGATCGCCAGCGAGTTCAGCCGCGACATGCTGATCGAGGGCAAGCCGGAGCAGAAGGTGCAGGACCAGGTCACGGTGCCGGACAAGGTCATGGAAGAGAAGAACTACGGGATGCACCGCCACTTCACCGGGGCCGGCGGTGTGGTGCTGTTCGGCGGCGGCGTGAAGAAGGGCCACGTCCACGGCCAGACGGCGGACGAACGGCCGTTCACGTCGGTCAAGGACCCGGTGACGATCCCGGACCTCCATGCGTCGCTGTACCGGGCGCTGGGAATCCCGGCGGATTTGTCCTACGAGACGGAGGGCCGGCCGTTCTTCGTGACGCAGGACGGCAAGGGGAAGGCCGTAGAGGGGTTGTTTGGGTGATAGAGTAACGCGGGGAACCAATCGCCCTTCTGACCCGTCTAAACGGCGATGTACTTCCGAAAACCTCTCTCTGAAAGCGAGCGCATATGAAACGACTGCTGGCGTGCGGCGTGCTGTTGGCCCTGGCGGCGGTGGGCGCGCGGGCGGCGTCCGACGACGCGCCCAAGACCTCCAAGGAGGCCCTCCAGGCCCTCAACGATTTCATCGGCGAATGGAAGGGCACCGGCGGCCCGGACAAGCCCAAGCCCGGTCCCAAGGATCCCATCTGGAAGGAAAGCCTCGAATGGGTCTGGAAGTTCAAGGGCGACGACGTCGCCCTGGTCATCAACTTCAAGGACAGCAAAAATTATAAATCCGGCGAGATGCGCTACCTGCTCGACAAGAAGGTCTACCAGCTGACGCTGACCGACAAGGACGACAAGAAGACCGTCTTCGAGGGGCCGCTCGACACGGACAAGAACGAGCTGACGCTGTCGCGCGTCGATCCGGACACCAAGGAGACGCAGCAGATCGTCATGAACACGGCCGCGGAGGGCGTGCGCTTCATCTACCGCATGGCCCACAAGGAGGACGGGTCGCAGCTCTACCACAAGGACTTCCTGGTGCAGGCGACGCGCGAGGGCGAGGCGCTCGGCGCGACCGAGTCGAAAAACATCTGCGTCGTCAGCGGCGGTCTCGGCAAGATCCAGGTCAGCTACAAGGGCGAGACGTTTTGGGTCTGCTGCTCCGGCTGCGCCGACGCCTTCAAGGAGAACCCGGAGAAGTACATCGCGGAGTTCAAGGCGAAGAA
Organism: uncultured Planctomycetaceae bacterium; assembly: GCA_963823075.1. Taxonomy (GTDB): domain Bacteria; phylum Planctomycetota; class Planctomycetia; order Gemmatales; family Gemmataceae; genus UBA4732. The sequence continues at coordinate 1,632,708 of CAWGKE010000001.1, read as the reverse complement.
GGGGAAGTAAACCACGGAACACACGGAAAAAAGACGAAAGAAGATGAGAGTCAGCGACTGGTTAGGCCCGGCTCGCCCTTGACTATTTTCAGCAAGCGACCGCGCAGCTTCTTGGGAACATCCACCAGGACGAATCGCTTCGCTGCGTACAGGCAATCTTCTCCCGAGTCGTCCATGATGCGCAAGCAAGCCGCCTCATCCATGGTCCGGTTGGACGTGTCCGTTTCCCGTTTAGCCGCGGTTCGCAGGACCGCAGTTCTGCGAACCGCGGCTAAACGGACGGCGACAACCGGACCATGCATCAGTCCAGCCTCCGCTTGATTTTCATCTTCCGACGCCCAACGCCGTGAGCCTCCTACCAGTGCCACTCGGCTTGATGCACTTCCCCGCTGGGGAAACGAACCTGCGCGACGCGCGAGGAAGCGCTGGCCAAGCTGCGCGCCAAAATCGAAGGCCGCCTCAAGAAAGGGACCGAACTCGTGGGGCTGGAAGTGTCCTCCGCGCCGCACCCATTGGCCAGGTTCGGGGGCATGTTCAAGGACGACCCTGATTTTCAGGACGTTCTGGACGTCATCGCCGAAAACCGGCGAAAAATGGATGCGGACCCGGACGTCTCAGGAGCCTCTACGTCCTCGACACGGACATGCTGACGCTTTTTCAAGCTGGCCACGCGGCCGTCGCGGGGCGCGTCCAGTCGGAGGATGGGCAAAAACGACCTGCGCATAGCCGCAATCGCGTTGGAACACGGGGCGCCGTTGTGACGCGCAACGTGCGAGATTTCCGGCAGGTTCCCGGCCTGCACGTCGAAGACTGGTCGAAATAGGCCCAGCCTAGACCGTTTGTTCTTGTGAGCCGTCCCGCAAGTGGTGTAAACTGCTCCCACCTGTCCCACCGGGAGCCGGCCATGCCGACCGCCGAATCGCTCGATGAGTTGATCGCTCGCAAGGCCGTCGAGTTCGCCGATCAGGTGAAAAGGGTCGCCGCCCACGCGGCCAAGGAAGAGGAAATCCGCATCGCCGTTGAGAGACAGCTCGGGTTCATCGAGAAGGAAGCCGGCGTCGAGCTGGACGGCAAACACGAGTTCACCGTGGCCAAGGGCCGCGTCGATTCCGTCTATTCGCGCGTCCTCATTGAGTACAAGAACCCGGCCGACGCCGGCGCCCGCATCGGACCCAAGACCGACTCCCCCGGCGCCAAGAAGGTCGTGGAACAGATCAAGAGCCGCTTCCGCGGGCTGAAGGACGAGCAGGGCCATCCGCTCAACTCGCTCTTTGGCGTCGGCCTGGACGGCAAATACTTCATCTTCGTCCGCTTCCGCGACGGCAACTGGCAAGTGCAAGAGCCGGCCGAAGTCAACCGTCACTCGACCGCGCGCTTCCTGTGGGCGCTCTTCAACCTCGGTCAGAAGGGCAAGCCGTTCTCGCCGGAGTACCTCGCCGGCGACTTCGGGGCCAACGAAAACTCCATCGCCATTCCCGGCGTTCACGCGCTCTACCAGGCGATCACAACCACGGATAACGCGAAGGCGAAGGTTTTCTTCAACCAGTGGAAGATCCTCTTCGGCGAGGTCTGCGGCTACGACGTGGACAACCCGTCGGACAAGGTCAAGAAGCTGGCCGAATCCTACGGACTCGCCCAGAAAGGCCTCAGACCGGCCGAATTGCTCTTCTCCCTGCACAGCTATTACGCGCTGTTCATGAAGCTGCTGGCGGCGGAGACGGTCGCGTTCTTCCACCGCGGCCTGCTCAAGAGCCAGGTGCAGAAGCTGCTCCAGGCCGGGACCAGCGAGAAACTGAAGCGCGAGCTGGTTGACCTGGAGGCCGGCAGCATCTTCCGGCATCTCAACATCACCAACTTCCTCGAAGGGGACCTGTTCGCCTGGTACACCTCTGTCTGGTCCGACCCCATCGAGAAGCTGGTCCGCGACATGATGACGCGCCTGGACGCCTACAACCCCGGCACGCTGTCCGAGGACCCGGCGACCAGCCGCGACCTGCTCAAAAAACTCTACCAGCAGCTCTTCCCCAAGAGCGTCCGCCACGATCTCGGCGAGTACTACACGCCCGACTGGCTGGCCGAGCACGTCCTCAACGAATTGGGCTACGCAGGCGATCCGGATAAGCGGCTGCTCGACCCGGCCTGCGGCTCCGGCACCTTCCTGGTCATGGCGATCAACCGCATCAAGCGGTGGTACGACGACAACCGCGAGCGCTGCGCCTACGACGAGGCCGACCTCGTCCGCAAGATTCTGGCCAACGTCGTCGGCTTCGACCTCAACCCGCTGGCGGTGATGGCCGCCCGTACCAACTATCTCATCGCCATCCGCGAGTACGTCAGCCGAGCCGACAAGATTGAGATTCCCGTCTACCTGTGCGATTCCATCATGACGCCCTCGGAGTACGGCGATCTGCTGTCGGGCGGGCTGGGCAAGTCGAAGGAACTGAAGACGGCGGCCGCCACGTTCCTCATCCCGACGGAGATCGCGGCAAACAAGGAGGGCGTCGCCAAGTACGCCGAGCAGCTGGAGTTCTGCGTCAAGAACGGCTACACGGCCGACGAGTTCCTGCGCGCTGCCGCGACGAAGGGCTTCCCGCCGAGGCCGAGAGCCTGCACGTCGGGCTGTACAACGAGTTGGTGGCGCTGGACAAGGCGAACAAGAACGGCGTCTGGGCGCGGATCATCAAGAATGCCTTCGCGCCGCTGTTCATCGGCAAGGTGGACTACGTGGCGGGGAACCCGCCGTGGGTGAACTGGGAGAGCCTGCCAAAGGAGTACCGCGATACAACCATCGCGCTATGGGACAAGTATCGACTGCGCGAACGTGCGACCGCGGCAGCAAGGCTCGGCAACGTGAAAAGGGAGCTGTCCGTCCTCTTCGTGTATGTAGCCTTCGACCATTACCTTTCCGAGAAGGGGAAGCTCGGCTACGTCATCACACAATCAATCTTCAAGAGCGGGGCCAACGAAGGGTTCCGTCGATTCGCCATCGCGCATGATCGACCGTTCGGCGTCCAAGCGGTTTCAGACCTCTCGCTCTCTCTACCCTTTGAGAGCGCGGTAAACAGAACGTCGGTCCTGATCGCCGAGAACGGCAGCAAGACGGACTACCCCGTGGACTATCGGCTTTGGGTACCGACGGTCCCGCGTGCGGTTGTGCCGGAAACGGACCTGGCTACCGTCTGCCAAGGGTTTGCAATCAGGGAATGGCAGGCCGCGCACGTTGAACCGAGTGTGAGAGAGAGCGACGTGGCTCACGGCCCCAAAGAAGGCGCTTCCCCTGCTGCAAAGGATTCTCGGCGACCGATCATCGGAGATCATGGATCGGAGTTACGCTGGTTCCTGTACTTGGCTTAAGAGCCTATCCCAAAACCGTCGAAACATCACCAATTTGACGAGAATCGTCATGATCGACGGTGGTTTTGGGATAGGCTTTAACGGCGTCTTTTGGGTCGAGCGCGTCAAGCCGGGCGGACGTTCTTCGCTGATCAGGAATCTCGGCGACATTGGCCGAACCAAAGTGGAAGCCACAACGGTGCAGGTTGAGAACGACTTCCTCTTCCCGCTGCTGCGGGGACGAGATGTCCGCGCGTGGTCCGCGCAGCCTTCTGCGATGATTCTTGTCCCACATAGCAGGGACAGTTTCGGCGAGCCAATGTCGGTTGCCGTACTGAAGCAGAGGTTTCCGCAGACCTTCGCATTCTTCAAGCGGTTCGAGGAACCGCTCAAGAAGCGCAGCGGCTACAAGCAACTCCACCGATCCAGACCGGAATTCTACGTTGTAGGCAACGTCGGCAACTACACCTTGGCCCCCTACAAGGTCGTCTTCAAGGACCTGTCCGAGTTCTTTCAATGCACCGTCGTCGGTCCACATGACATGGACGGGTCGCATGTGCCCGTAATCCCGGATCACACACTTCTTTTTCTCACTTGCGATCAAGCCGACGAAGCCTTTTTCCTCGCGGGCCTCTTGAATTCGATTCCGGCCCGAGTGGCTCTGCACTGCGCCTCCGTTGGGGTTCAGACCCAGCGGTATTTCCCTACCGACATCTCGCGGGTTCGACTGCCCAAGTTCAAGCGGTCGGCGAAGGCTCATCGAGGAATCGTGCGGCTCTCGGAGCAGTGCCACAAAGAAGTCTCGGCGGGAGCTGACCAATCCCGAGCCTCGGAACTAGAACTGGCGAAAGCGGCTGCCGCGGTCTGGGAAATCGATGACAGGGAGTTGGCGGTTCTGGTGCAAGCCTACGACGATATTGGGACGTTTCGCAGCCGAAGCCCAGGTCCGGCCGCGCCCGGAACGGATGACGAGGGCGAATAGTGTCCAACATCACCCCGATCACGTCCTTCGCCGAAGGCGCCCTCGTCCGCAGCACGAACCCCGTGTACCGGCCCTACGGCGTCGGCCGCGTCATCAAGGTGCGCGACGACCTGGCCAAGGTAGAGTTCAACCCGTCCGTCTTCATGTCGCCGCGCGGTAGAATGGGACGGAACCGCGCGAACCGCCCGGAGGCATTGCCATGCAGATCCCCATCCTGATCGAACGCGTCGCCCGGAACGGCTACCGCGCCAGGAGCGCAGAACCATTCAAAGTCAGCGCCAGGGGCGCGATGCGCGAGGAAGCCCTGGCCAAGCTGCGCGCGAAGATCGACGGCCGGCTCAAGAAGGGCAAGGAAATCGTCGGTCTGGAGGTCGGCCCCTCGCCGCACCCCTGGATGGAATTCGCCGGCATGTACAAGGACGATCCCTGGATCGACGATTGGAAACGATCGGTCGAAGAATACCGGCGGAAGGTCGATGAGGATCCGGACGCGCTATGAGCCTCTATGTGCTGGACACGGACACGCTGCAGTTGTTTCAGGACGAGGACGAGAAAGTAGTCGCCCGCGTCGCCGCCGTCGCGCCCGCCGACCTCGCCACCTCCGTCGTCTGTGTGGAGGAACAGATGTCCGGCTGGTACACGGAACTGCGCCAGGCGAAGCGGCCCGAGCGCCTGGCCTGGGCGTATCGTCGCCTTGCGGCCGCCGTGCGCTTTCTGTCCCGCATTCAAATCGTTGATTTTGACGAGCCGGCGATTCGGCGTTATGAGGAGCTGAAAAGGCTCAAAATCAAGGTGCGCAAAATGGACCTCCGCATCGCCGCGTCGGTGGTCGACCGAGGGGGCGTTCTCGTGACGCGCAATGTGCGCGACTTCAGGCTGGTTCCCGGCCTCCGCATCGAGGACTGGTCCAAATAGGCGCAGGCATATGGCACAAGTCGAACCTCCACCCCTGGACCGCGGCGCCTCAGCCGGCTCCTTCGCCGAAGGCGCCCTCGTCCGCAGCACGAACCCCGTGTACAAGCCCTACGGCGTCGGCCGCATCGTCAAGGTGTGCGACGACCTGGCCAAGGTGGAGTTCAACCCCTCCGTCTTCATGTCGCCGCCGTACCGCTCCGAGAACAAGCTCCTCTACTTCCACGAACTGGAGCGCATCGAGACGCCGCTGGAACGGGCGGCGCGCGGCCAGTGGGAAGAGGTGTGGCGCTTCGAGCTGAAGATGCAGGCAGCGCGGTTTCTCACCGGCAACAAAGGCGGCCAGCTCGGCAACGCCCGCACTGAGATCCTGCCGCACCAGATCTTCGCCGCGCACCGCGTCGTCTCCAGCCCGCGGCGGCGCTTCCTCCTGGCCGACGAGGTCGGACTCGGCAAGACCATCGAGGCCGGCATGATCTGGCAGGCGCTCGCCCAGCGCGGCCAGGCCAAGCGCACCCTCATCATCACGCCCGCCGGGCTCACGACCCAGTGGCAGGAAGAGCTGCAAGACAAATTCGGCGAGACCTTCGAAATCTTCGGCCGCGACTTCCACTCCGTCAACCCGCGCATCTGGGCCTTCAAGACGCACGCCATCGCCTCGCTCGATCGCCTCAAGCGGCCGGAGCACAAGAGCCTGCTCCTCGAAAACCGCAAGTGGGACCTCATCATCTTCGACGAGGCCCACCGCCTCAGCGCCCTCGATTACGGCTCCGGAAAGGTGGAAAAGACGCTCAACTACCGTCTGGCCGAGGAGGTCGCCAGGAAGCAATACAGCGAGGCGTTCCTGCTTCTGACCGCCACCCCGCACCAGGGCGAGGAGAACCACAGCCGCTTCAAGAACCTGGTGGCGCTGCTGGAGGACGACATCGATTTCAGCGCCCTGGAAGAGCGCAACCTGTTTACCGAGATTGGCGGCGGCCGGAAGTTCACCGAGCTGGTCATCCGCACGCCGAAGAAGGACGTCACCGACGCCGAGGGCCGCAAGGTCTTCAAGGGCCGGCAGACGCATCGTCTTCTGTGCAAGATGTACGACGACGAACGCCGCTTCTACGAAGCCGTCACCGACTACATCCGCACGGGGTATCAGGCGCTCGAACGGCACGGCGACCCGACCCAACGGCGGGCGGCGGGCTTCCTGCTGACAACGTTCCAGAAGCTCAACGGCAGCTCGACGGCCGCCATCCGCGCCGCCCTGACGGCCCGGCTGCTGCGCCTGCGGGGGGTGCTGGACAAGCTGCCGCCGGAGGAGGAGGAAGAGCCGGAGGACCGCGACGAGCGTTATGAGGGCGAAATCGAGGAACGGGACGCCCTCCGCGGTGACCGGGAAATGGTCGAGGGGGAGATCGCGCTTCTCGAACGGCTGCTGGCGCAGGCCGTGAAGCGCGACAAGAAGCTCGACGAACTGGTGGGGCTGATCGGCCAGGTTGCCCAGGAAAGCGGCGCGGCGCGGAAGAAAAGGTGCTGATCTTCACCGAGTACCGCGAAACGCAGCGCCACCTGGTTCGTGAGCTCGAGGGCGCTACGGCAAGGGGTCGGTCGTCGTGATCCACGGCGGCATGAAGCTGGAGCGGCAGGGCGAATCCGAGCAGGATCTGCAAGCCGTGTGGGCGCCGTTCGCGCGGGACGGCGCGCTGGAGGCGCCGACGACCAAGCGTACCAGCCAGCGCCTCTTCCGCGATCACCCCAAGGTGCGGTTCCTCGTCTCCACGGAAGCGGGCGGCGAGGGGATCAACCTCCAGTTCTGCCACATTTGCGTCAATTACGATCTGCCGTGGAACCCGATGCGCGTGGAGCAGCGAGTCGGCCGCGTCTACCGCTACGGCCAGGACAAGGTGGTGCAGGTCTACCACCTGCTCAACAAGGCGACCATCGAGGAGACGGTGCAGGCGTATTTCGAGGACCGGCTGGGGCGGGCGGCGACGGCCCTGGGGAAGGTCACCGGCGAGGACCCGGAGGACATCAAGGGGACGCTCAACGGTCAGCTGGAAAGCGAGATCGACCCGAAGCACATCTACCAGCGGGCGCTGGTCGAGGGGGACCTGAACAAGCAGACGCAGAAGGAGATCGCCGAAGCGGTGGAGCGGGCCAAGCGGGCGTATGAGATCGCCACTCGGAGCCTGTTCCGCGACGTGTCCAGCTACTCGTTCGACAGTTACCGGCGCGAACTGGCGTCGGACCTGACGCTGGACGACCTGCGGGCGTTCACCGAGCGCTTCCTGACGCGGCACCGCCGACAAGTGCAGCGCAAGGAGTCGTTCCTGGAGTTCCTGACGCCGGACGTGCTGCGCGCCGCGGAGCTGCCGGAGCGCGTCCGCAACGCCACGTTCGACCGCGAGCTGGCCATCCATCGGCCCGACGCGGAGTTCCTGGCGCTGGGCCATCCGTTCGTGGACGCCATGCTCCAGTACGCCGGCTCCTACGATTTCGGCGGCCTCACGGCGGTTCGCCACGTCACGGCGCCGAAGCTGGCCGGCCGCTCCGGCTTCCTATTCGTCTTCGTCGTGCGACAGCGGATCGCCCGCGAAGACAGCGATGAATGCCTGTTCCGGTTCGAGCCGGTGTTCGTGGCGGCCGACGGCCGAATCGACGAGGACGCGGTTTGGCCCGCCGTGGCCGGCGAGGCCGATGCGGCGGCGCCGACCGAAGCGGTCCCGGATGCCGGCGCCGCCTTCGAGGCCGCCCGTCGCCGGCTCGAAGAAACGGCGGAGGTCTGGGATTGGACGGATGACGTCGAGTTTCTCGGACTGAGCTGGGTGGTGTTCCGGTGAGTCGTCGGCCGGAACGTGCCCATCAGGTCAGCCGCGCCTCCGGCCCCACCTGGAAGTCGGTCACCTCCAGATCAACGCTGCGGCGGCCCTGCCACTCGTTCAGTTTCGGCGTACACGCCAGGGAGCAGGCCCCGCCGGCCGACATCAGCTCCTCCACGCGGTCGGCCATGCCGAAGGCGATGGCCTTGAGGGCCACGCCGTTCTGGCGGACGCGGAAAAGCAAGTGGCGTTCGCCGCCGCCCACCTTGCGCGGCTCGCCCTCCACCTGCAGGCCGCCGGCGAGGAACAGCGGCCGGCGGTTCCCCGCCCCATACGGCTCCAGCCGGTCGAGGTCCCGCAACAGGCCGAACGTCAAGGCGCTCAGCGGCGCCTCGGCGTCCAGCACCAGCTCCGCCGGCCGAGGCCCCTCCGGCCGCCGTGCGGCCGTCACCGCGCAAAAGCGATCCCGGAAGGAGTCAATGTTCTCCGGCCGCAGGCGGAAACCGGCTGCGGCGGGGTGGCCGCCGTGGCCCAGCAGCAGGTCGCCGCATTCCGCGAGCGCCTCGTGCAGCGCGAAGCCGGGGACCGACCGGCCCGAGCCGACGGCCAGTCCAGCCTCCGCGCCGTCCTCCCCCGCCGCCGGCAGCTTGATAATCAAAGCCGGCCGCGCGTAGGATTCGGCCAGCCGACCGGCGACGATGCCGATGACGCCGCCGTGCCAGTCGGCGCTGGCCAGCACAAGCGCCGGGTCGTCCTGCCGCCCCTGCTCCGCGACCAGTCGCCGAGCCTCTGCCGTCATGCGCCGCTCCAGCTGCTGGCGCTGCGTGTTCTGCCCCTCCAGGTAGCGGGCCAGGTCGGTCGCCTGCTCCTGCCGCGTCGTCGTCAGCAGGTCCACCACCAGGCGGGCGCAGCCGAGCCGGCCGGCCGCGTTCAGCCGTGGGGCGATGCGAAAGCCCACGTCGTAGGCCCGCAGCTCGGCCCCGTCCTCAATGCCCGCCGCCTGACACAGCGCCCGCAGCCCCAGCGGCGGCGCCTCGCGCAGTCGGTGCAGTCCGTAGCGCACCAGGATGCGGTTTTCATCCAGGAGCGGCACCACGTCGGCCACGACGCCGAGCGACGCCAGGGCCACGGCGTCGAGCAGGAACTCCTTGTAGCGCGGCGTCACCTTCGGCCCGCCGCTGGCCTTCTGCGCCAGCGCCCACGCCAGCTTCAGCGCCACGGCGGACCCGGAAAGTCCGCCGAACGGATAGGCGCCGCCCGGCAGACGCGGATGGACCAGCGCCGCCGCGTCGGGCAGCGTTTCCTTGAATTCATGGTGGTCGGTGACGATCAGCTCCAGCCCGAGTCGTTTGGCCTCTTCCGCCTCCGCGACGCTGGCGATGCCGCAATCGACCGTGACGACCAGCGAAACGCCGCTCGCCGCGATCTGGACGAGGGCGTCGCGGTTGAGTCCGTAGCCCTCATCGAGCCGGCGCGGCACGTACAGATCGGCCTGGGCGCCGAGGAGACGGAGGCACTGGAGCAGGATGGCGGCGCCGCTGACGCCGTCCACGTCGTAGTCGCCGTAGACGCAGATGCGGCGGCCTTGCCGGACGGCCTCGAAGATATGCGCGGCCGCCTGGGAGGCGCCCGGCAGCAGCTCCGGCGCGTGCAAGCCGGTCAGCGGGGCGTCGAGGAAGCGCCGGGCGTCGTCCGGCGAGGTCAGGCCGCGGTTGAGCAGGAGCTGGGCGGTGATCGGCGCCAGCCGGAGCGCGGACGCCAGCCGCTCGATGGCGGTCGGGTCGTGCGGCAAGAGCCGCCACGGTTTAGGCAGAGGGGGGGACAGGGTTCGGTCCTTTTCGCTTGCATGGCCGGCGTGGGGCGCCACCACGATTATACCCCGCGGTTCGCGCACGGCGAGCGGCCGGCGTGAGCCGGCTGATGAACCTGCATCAGCCGGCTCACGCCGGCCGCTCGCCATGACTGCGGAAGCGAGGCAGGACGGTGGACGTGACGATTTTGGGAAAGCGGCTCAAGACGGGCGGGGCGGGCGGCCGATGAAAGGGGATAGGAATCAGCGAGCCGTCGTGTCCGGGAGGGACGGGCGGAGCGCCGGTTGCGGATTGCAGAGGACTCAGGGAAGGCGCGGGCCGTCGAACCGGCCGGGGCGGGACGCTCCGTCGGCGGGACGGCGGCCTCCCGCCGAAGTTACCTACCACTGGAGGTTACCACTCGTGAATGCAGCGTTTTTGCTCGTCACCTCGGCGTGGCTCGTGGGCGATGCGCCTGCCGCCGCGCCGCCGCCGCCGCCCGCCTCACCCGCGCCGGTCGCCGCCCCCGTCGCGGCCGGCGCCCCATGTAGCAGCTGCGGCGGCGGCTGCAGCAGCTGCGACTCCGGTTGCGGCTGCGAGAGCGAAGGCTTCTTCGCCAAGCTGCGCGCCCGCTTCGCCCGCCACGACGATTGCGGCTGCGGCTGCGAGACCGCGCCGGCCTGCGGCTGCGAGAGCGAAGGCCTCTTCTCGCGGTTCAAGGGCCACTGGGGCTGGTCGTCGTCCGACTGCGGCTGCGGCTGCGCCGCCGCCCCGGCGTGCGGCTGCGCCGCGGTTCCGTCGTGCGGCTGCGACAGCGGCCCGTCGTTCTGGGAGCGGCTCAAGTCCCGCTTCCACCGCAACGATTGCGGCTGCGACAGCGGCTGCAACACCGGTTGCGGTTGCAACGGCACGTCCGCCTACGGCGCCCCCGTCGGCGCTCCCGTCACAGCCCCCGCCCCAGGCGAGCAGATCGGCGCGCCGAAGGACGGTACGCCGGCCAAGCCGCTGCCGAAGGACACCGACAAGCCCAAGGAGGCGAAAGCGCCGGCCCCCTTCGAGGTGGCCCCGGCCGCGACCGTCACGATCGAAAAGGATAACAAGAATCCGTTTTAAGGAGTTTGCCGGCCTGAGAAGCGCGTGGGCCGCGCCGCCGGCGGCATGGAAAGCCGCCGCGTCCGAAGGTTCGCGGTCCCGCCCCCTCTCTCCGGGCGGCCGACGAACCGCCCCAACGGGTGCGACCGAACGCCCTGGATCGACTCGATTGTGCCTACCCCTCGGCCCCGCAGCGTTCGCCCGACGCTGCGGGGTTTTTCCTTTGTCAGCGTTTGCCGTTCCAGGCGGGATGGGCGTACTTCTCCGCCGCCAGGGCGTCGATGCGGCGGCGCTGCTCCTCGGTCCAGTTGGACGCATCCAGCCGCCAGCCGGTGCGCCGCATGAAGCGATCCGCGACTGCCGATGCGACCGCCGCGGCGTCGAGCCGAGGGTCGGTTAAGTCGGCGACGCCCGGCAGGGCCGGAGTGAACGGACTGGCGGCCAGCAGAACGGCGCCGTGCTGGAGCAGCGCGCCGCGCTGGCGGCGCTGGGCGCTGCCGACGACCTTGGCCCGACCGATCCGCAGGTCGCCCGGCGTGTGGTGCAGGAAGCACAGGATTTCGCCGTATTTCGATTCCCCAACGACTCTTTCTAGACCAGCGGATAGTCCAGCTAACGCCTCCGCAACGATCGCGTGCATCCGCGCCAACCACGATTCACCGGTGCTTGCCACGGCCGGCCGGCAGGCAGGGCGACGGCGTAGGTCAGTTCGTGATGGTGGACCAGCGCGGCGCCGCCGGTCGGCCGGCGCACCCACGGCAAGCCGGTCAGGCGCGAGTCGGCAAGACGAACGGATTGCGGCTGAAAGTAACCGAGGCTGAGCGTCGGCACCGACCAGCCGTAGAACCGCAGCGAGGCGGCGCCGGCGATCGCGGCTTCGAGAAGCGATTCGTCGGCGGCCATGTTGTGCGGGCCGTCCGCCGTCGCAAAGGGGAGCAGGCGGACCGCGTTTATTCGGGTTTCCATCGCAGGATCGGCTGTCGGGCCGCGCGCACCTCGTCGGGCCGGCTGAAGCCGAGCGTGTGCGGGGCCTGCTGGAGGAACGCCGGTTCTTCGCCGTGGATGCGGATCAGGGCGTCCGCGAAGGCGTCGAGCGTCTCCTTGCTCTCGGTTTCCGTCGGCTCGATCATCAGCGCCTCCGGCACCACCAGCGGAAAGTATACCGTCGGCGCGTGGTAGCCGAAATCGAGCAGCCGCTTGCAGACGTCCATCGCGCTGATGCCGCGCTCGCGCCGCAGCCGGCGGGCGCTGGCGACGAACTCGTGCATGCAGCGGTCGCCGTGCGGGACCTCGTAAATCGCTTTCAGCCGGCTCAACAGGTAGTTGGCGTTGAGAACGGCGTTCTCGCTGACCTCGCGCAGCCCGGCCGGGCCGAGCGTGCGGATGTAGAACCAGCCGCGCAAGAGGATGCCGACGTTGCCGAAGAAGCTGCGGACGCGGCCGATCGACTTGGGCCGGTCGTGGTCGAGCCGAAAGCCGCCGTCGCCCTTCACGACGATCGGGGCCGGCAGGAACGGCGCCAGCGGTTCGCGCACGGCGATCGGCCCCGCGCCGGGACCGCCGGCGCCGTGCGGGCCGGTGAACGTCTTGTGGACGTTGTAGTGCATCATGTCCACGCCGAAGTCGCCCGGCCGCGTCATGCCGAGGATGGCGTTCATGTTGGCGCCGTCGAGGTAGACCAGCGCCCCCTGGCGATGAACCAGCTCCGTTATCTCCGCTATTTGCGGGTCGAACAGGCCGAGCGTGTTCGGGTTGGTGATCATGAAGACGGCGGCGCGGCCGTCCAGTTTCGCCTTGAAGTCGGCCAGGTCCACCAGGCCGCGGGCGTCGCTCTTGACGGGGACGGCGTCGAAGCCGGCGATGGCGGCGCTGGCCGGATTGGTGCCGTGGGCGCTGTCGGGGATGAGGACACGCGTCCGCTCCTCCTCATGGCGGTCGCGGAAGTAGGAGTGGGCCACCAGCAGGGCGGTCAGCTCGCCCTGGGCGCCGGCCGCCGGCTGCAGCGACACGGCGTCCAAACCCGCGATCTCCGCCAGGGTATTCTGCATGTCCCAGAGGATCTCGAGCATCCCTTGCGAGGAAGCGTCGCTCTGGAGCGGGTGCATCTCGGCCAGGCCCGGCAGGGCGGCCAGGCGCTCGTGCCGCTTCGGGTTGTACTTCATGGTACACGAACCGAGCGGATAGAAATTGGTGTCTATGGCCATGTTCTTCGTCGAGAGGTTGACGAAGTGGCGCACCAGGTCGATCTCGGCGACCTCCGGCAAGGGAGGCGGCGCGTCGGCCAGGGCGGCGGCCGGCAGCAGCTCCTTCGCTTCCGGGGCCGGCACGTCGCATTCCGGCAGGCGGGTGCAGCGCCTACCGGGGCGGCTCAGCTCAAACAGCAGGGCGGTGGATTGATTCTTTTCCATGAGCAGGTCGTTTTCGTGAGCGATCCGAGCCGCGACCGTAAGGGAGCGCTCTTTCTAAACCGCTCCCTCACGGTCGCGGCTCGGATGCGCGGCTCCTTAACGGCTCTCCAATACAACAGTCCGATCCCGCCCCACCTCTGGCCGCGTTCGCCGGGACGCCGGCGCCAGCGCCCTGGCAAGGGCCGCCGTCAATTCGTCGATCTCCGCCCGCGTCCGCTTCTCCGTCACGGCGACCGAGCAGCAGTCGTCGAGCGTCGGCAGCCAGCGGCCGAGGTGCAGACCGGCGTGGCAGCCCTCCGCCAGCAGCGCTTCCAGCAGTCCCGGCACGGCGGCCGGCAATTGCAGCGTGAATTCCTTGAAGAACGGCCGCGAAAAGCGCAGCCGGACGCCGGGGACTTTCGTCAGCGCCTCGGCAGCGTAATGGGCCTTGCGCAGGCACAATTCGGCCGTCTCGCGCAGCCCTTGCGGCCCGAGCGCCGCCAGGTAGACCGCGGCCTTGAGAGCCATCAGACCCTGATTGGTGCAGATGTTGCTCGTGGCTTTTTCGCGGCGGATGTGCTGCTCGCGCGTTTGCAGCGTCAGCACCCAGCAGCGTTTGCCGTTGCGGTCCACGGTCTGGCCGACGAGCCGGCCGGGCATTCGCCGAAGGAACTGCTCGCGGCAGGACAGCAGGCCCAGGTACGGCCCGCCGTAGGTCATCGGATTGCCGAGGCACTGGCCCTCGGCCACGGCCACGTCGGCGCCGTACTGGCCCGGCCGCTTGAGTAGGCCGAGGCTGATCGGGTCGTAGCTGACGATGAACAGGGCGCCGCGGTCGTGGGCCGCCTTCGCCAACTCCTCCACCTCTTCCAGGCAGCCGAAGAAGTTGGGATGCTGCACCACCACGCAGGGCGTCTGGTCGTCGATCGCGCGGCGCAGGTCGTCGGGGTCGAGGAAGCCGTCGGCGGTCGGCAGCGTCTCGACGCGCGGCTCCAGGTTGGCGAGGTAGGTCGTCAGCGTGCGGCGGTATTCCGGGTGGACGCTTTCGGCGACGAGGACCTTGCCGTGGCGGCCGGTGGCGGCCGTCGCCATGAACACGGCCTCGGCGACGGCGCTGCCGCCTTCGTAGAGGCTGGCGTTGGCGACGTCCATCTCCGTAAGCTGACAAATCAGCGTTTGGAACTCGAAAAAGGCCTGAAGGCTGCCCTGGCTGGCCTCTGCCTGGTAAGGGGTGTAGGCTGTGTAGAACTCGCTGCGGCCGGCGACGGCGTCCACGACGGCGGGGATGAAATGGTCGTAGGCGCCGCCGCCGAGGAAGCAGACGGCGGCCGCGGCCGACTGGTTGCGGGCCGCCAACTCCGCGGCGCGGCGCGTCAGCTCGATCTCGCTGAGGGCTTCCGGCACGGCCAGCGGCCGGTCGAGCCGCAGCTCCGCCGGGATGTTCTTGAACAGGTCCGCCACCGAAGCGGCGCCGATCGCCTGGAGCATGGCGCCGCGGTCGTCGGGGGTGTTGACTATGTAGGACAAACAGACCTCCGTAAGAGGGTTATGAAGCGTGGCCTTCCGTCCCACCGGGGGCGGCCGGGGTCGGAGGTGGGGCGTCCGCAGTCGGCCGCCGCGGCAGCGCCCGCTCGCGCAGCCAAGTCTGGACTTCACGGAACCACTCCGCGTCATCCCGCCTGGCAGCCGCGCGCTGCACCAGCGGTCCCAGCTCTTCGAGCAGCAAGAACGGCAGCGCCGCGCTGTTCGAGTTCTGCTCGTAGCCCCCCTCCGTCCGCAGCAAGTATGCTTCAACCGCTTGACCGTCAAATCGCCACAGCTCGGGGACGCGCAAGGCCGCATAAACGCCCAGGCGATCCAGCACGCTCCTTGAAACGTCCACTTCAATCGCCAGGTCGGGCGGCGGATCGACTGCGAGATCGATCGCCGTCATGTCGCGTACCCGCGACGCGTTTTGCAGGTAGTAGCATTCGTCAGGTTCCAGTCCACGTTCCACGTCGCGCCGCCGGAACGTGGTCGATCCAACGCCAACGACGCGGACGCCGGTCTCGAGCGCGACGACGGCGAGAAAGAGGCCAAAGAGGTGCTTGTATCGTTCGTGCAGGGACGAGACCGTCATGAACTCGAGCCTCCCCCGGTCATAGGTCAAGCGAATGCGCCGTTCGCCGACCGCGTCCAAGAACTTCTCGTACTCGTCCCAGCTGACGCAGTCCAACACGAAACGCTGGACCGGCTCCAGCTGGACGGCCCTTTCCGGTTTGAGCAGGACGTTCATGATCTTCTCCGCTTCAGCCGCTCAGTGCCCCTCGGCCGCGACCTGCTTCTGGTACTGCTCCGCTGTCAGCAGATGGTCGAGCGTCGCGCCCTTGTCCAGCTTGATCTTGACCAGCCAACCCTCGCCATAGGGGTCTTTCGACACCAGCGCCGGGTCCGTTTCCAGCTGGGCGTTCACGGCGATCACCTCGCCGTCCACCGGAGCGTACAGGTCGTTGACCGATTTCACGGATTCGATTTCGCCGAAACCGTCGCCGGCGCTGGTCGGCTCGCCCACGTCGGGCAGCTCGATGTAGATCACGTCGGTCAGCTGCTCGACGGCGAACTTCGTCAGGCCGACGGTGCAGACGTCGCCTTCGAGGCTGGCCCATTCGTGGGTCTTGGAATACCGGAGTTTCTGCGGGTCCATTCGCGTCCTCCCTTCGGGTTCGAGCGGCGACGGATCACGGTTTGGGTCGGCGATAAAACGGCAGGGCGACCACGCGGGCTGCTTCGTCCTTGCCGCGCACGTCCACGCGCAAGGCGGTCCCCACGGCGGCGCACCTCGGCAGGACGTAGGCCATCGCAATCGGCCTCTGCAACGTCGGGGAGAACGTGCCGCTGGTGACGCATCCGTCCGGTGAAAGAACGGACGTTGAACGGAGCATCGCTCCTTCCCGCGCAACGCGCTTGCCTCCCAATTCGATCCCAACGCGCACCGGACGATTCTGGTCGTTCTGCAAACGGAGCAGGGCGTCGCGGCCGATGAAGTCGCCCTTGTTCAGCTTCACCGCCCAGCGGAGTCCCGCCTGAAGCGGATCGATTTCCTCCGTCAGCTCATGGCCGTACAGCGGCATGGCCGCCTCCAGCCGCAGCGTGTCTCGGGCGCCCAGGCCGCACGGCCGCGCCCCGCGCCGCCAGTTCGTCAAACAGCGCCACGCCCAGCGACGCCGGTGCGATGATCTCGACGCCGTCCTCGCCGGTGTAGCCGGTTCGGCTCACGACGCAATCCCCGTCCCGGTATTTCGTCGGCGTGGCGTGGTAGTAACCCAACCGCGACGGGTCGGCCTCCGTCAGGCCGCGGACCAGCTCCAGCGCCTTCGGCCCCTGCACCGCCGCCATGACGGTTTCCGTCGTGCGGTCGCTCACCTCGACGTTGCGCGTCCCCTTCTGCTGGGCCAGCCAGGCGACGATTTTCTCGCGGTTTCCCGCATTCACCACCATCGCATAACCGTACGACCAACGGTAGACCAGCACGTCGTCGCGGACGCCGCCGCTCTCGTTGCAGATCAGGCCATAGCGGACCTGACCGTCCTTCATCGTGGCGGCGTCGTTGGTGTAAACGTGCTGGATGAAGGCCAGCGCGTCGGGTCCGGCGAAGGAGAGGCGGCCCATGTGGCTGACGTCGAAAAGGCCGGCGGCGGAGCGGACGGCGGCGTGTTCCTCCGTGATGGTCGTGTACTGGACGGGCATGTCCCAGCCGCCGAAATCGACCATCCGGGCGGCATGGGCGAGGTGCCAGTCGTACAGAGGCGTGCGCAGGCCCATCGGTCGTCCCCCAGCGGCGCGGGCGTCGAATACGCTTCCTCTATGGTACGACTCCGGGGGGACGCATCCAAGGCGAGCGTTACGGAGTCCGATCCGAGCAGCGACCATAAGGGAGCGGTTTTAGTCCAAATCGCTCCCTTACGGTCGCGGCTCGGACGACATAGGGCGAGCGCCGCTCGCCCTAACGCCCACTCTTGTACAGCTTCTGTTCGATCTGGCGTTGCAGGGCGCTAAACTCGTCGTCGCTCAGCCCCTCCGGGCTGCTCCGCCACAAGATGTCGCCCGTCTCGTCGATCAGCACCAACCGCGGGAATCGATCCACCAGGAACTGGCTGCGCACCGGACAGGGGCCGCCGGCGCGCGAGTCGGCGCCCATCAGAATGGTGTAATTGATGTGATAGCGACTGGCGGCCTCGCGCACGTGTACGGCTTGCTGGGCCGGCGGTGCTTCATCCTCATACGCGATCCCTACCACCTCCAATCCATCGCGGCCGTATGCCTCCTGCAAGCGGGTCAGGTGCGGAATCGCTTCGCGGCAGGGGCCGCAATTGCTCTTCCAGAAGTCGAGCAGCACCAGCTTCCGCGGCGGATCGCGGCGGAACTCCCACGAGCCGCCTGCCAACGTCGGGAGCGAGAAGTTGTCGAGCCGGTTGCCGACCAACACGCAGAACGGCGGCGCGGAGCGAGCGGGAGGCCCGTCGTGGCGGGCCTGGTCCACGGGCGGCGGCGGCGCGTCCATCGGCGGCGTCGATGGGGCGAACGGTGGGGGCGGCGGCAGCACCGGGTTGGGCGAGCCGTTCGGGATCGTCACCGTGGGAGGCGGCCGGACGCTCTGGAATCCGCCCGGTTCGGGCGCAGGTCCGTCGGCGATCTTGTTGAACGGGGGCGATGCGGGAGCGGAAGCTCCGGGGTCGGGGCCGGCCTTCGGCGGCGCCAGCGCCGCCGGCGGAGTCGGGGCGTCCTTGTCGCTCGGCGGCTTCGCCGGGGCGGCCGGCGGCAGGGGCGGCGCCGGCGGCGCGGGCGTCGAGGGCGAGGTGAGGTCCTCGCTGATGTAGATCGACAGCCGTGGGTTGGGCGGCGTGGACAGCGTCATGCCGCTGAGCAGGTGGTCGCCGTCCTTGATGCGGCCGATGAGCTGGTAGTGGTGGCCGCGTTGCAGGCCGGGGATGAAGAAATACCCATCGGCGTTGGCGCTCACGTCGAGCCGGGCGGACGGGGCGGGGTCTTCCAGGTCGATCACCTGAATGGAGGCGTTGGCCACGCGCTTGCCGAACGCCTTCTCGACCACCTGACCGGCCAGCAGGACGTCGGCCTCCGGCGGCGGCGTGGAGGCGTCGCGCACGGGCTTGGTCAGCTTCGCTCCGGTGAAGGGGGCGTCAGGACCGTCGGCCGGGTTCGGCTTGGGGCCGGGCGTGGCGCAGCCGATCAACGCCAGGCAGACGGCCGCCAAGGGAAGCCCGAATCGGGTGCGCACGGCAAGGCCCTCGTCAGGGAGTCGGCCAGAGCAACTGGGCCGCGGTCGGCTCCCCAACCGGATCGGACGGGCGTTCGACGACGGACGGGCAACGCCGAAAGGCCGCGCCCCGGCGGGGCCATCGGGCCGCCGACGCACGGACCTTCTTCCATGAATGGTGATTCCGCGTAGTACCAGCCAACTCTTACCGCAGACCCGCGGCGCGTCAAGGCCGATTCCACTGCGCCGTCGCCCAGACCGCCCCGCCCCGCCGGAGCGCCCGAACCTTTGTCAAAGGGGTCAGGGGTCAGGGATCAGGGGTCACGAAATACAGGATCAGGGCAGGAAGCGACCTTCGGGCGCTCCTGCTGACTCCTGACCCCTGACCCCTGACTCCTGACCCCTTTCTCTCTTGCGGCGGCCCCATTCCGCCGGTATATCCCTACCGCCGCCGCCGACCGCCCGGCGTTCGCCGTCCTTGACGGGTTTTCCGGCGTGGGATATCGTGAGTTCGTGGAACGGTCGGAGAAGGCTCGCCCAACGACTTTCGGGGACCGCGATGACCAAGCCTGAACTGGACGTCTATCAGGAAAACCTGCTTGCCCTGCGCAGCCGGCTGCGCGGCGACGTGTCGCACCTGGCCAGCGAGGCCCTTGGCGCCAACGGCGCCAAGACCGGCGGTTCACACGCCCCGGTGGACATGGCCGACGTCGCCACTGACAATTTCGAGCAGGAATTCACGCTCAGCCTGATGCAGAACCAGGAGCTGGTGCTGGGGGAGATCGGCGAAGCGCTGGAGCGCATACGGCATGGCACGTTCGGCCATTGCGAGGAGTGCCAAAAGCCCATCGCCAAGGCCCGCCTCCAGGCGTTGCCCTACGCCCGCCATTGCGTCGCGTGCGCCCGGAAGGTCCAACAAAGTACCTGAAGGTTCCTCCGGCCCAAAGGCCGGGAGCGGATGAAAACATGAAAACGTATCGCGTGATCTTGTGGACGTTGGCCCTGGCCGGCCTGGCCGCCGACCAGGCCGCCAAGTACGCGGTTTTCGATTGGCTGGCGCCGGTGGATCGCCACGTCCACTGGCTCTTCCAGACCGGGCCGCAGACCGGCTTCGCCCTGGAAACCCGTTACGAGTACACGTCGGACGGCGCGCTGGTCCCGGGCGTCAACCAGGGCGCCCTGTTCGGCCTCGGCCGGGAGCACGCGACGTTCGCCAACGGGACGTTCGCCGTCGTCAGCCTGCTCGCGGCCGCGGCCATCGTTTACTGGAGCTTCCGTCCGAGCGCGGCCCGCGATCTGTGGGTGTGCATGGCGCTCGGCCTGATCCTGGCGGGGACGCTCGGCAACCTCTACGATCGCGTCGTGTTCAACGGCGTCCGCGATTTCCTCCACTGGAACTACCTCTTTGACTGGCCGGTCTTCAACGTCGCGGACTCGTGCCTGGTGTGCGGGGCGGGTCTGCTGCTGCTCCAGGCGTTCGGCCGTCACGCCGCCGCCAACACCGAAAAGGCGGACGGCGCCCCGGCCGCGGCTCGGCCGAACGCCGCTGCCGCGCCGACGCAGGCGCCGGTTTCCTGCGTCAGCGTCACGCCGACCCCCAAGGGTTAAGGCGGCGTCTCACGACCAGCCCGAAGCGCCGGCGAGGGACTACTCCTCCAGGTCGCGTGGCTCGATCCAGGCCTTGAGGATGCGCTCGACCTGTGTGATGTCTTCCTCGCTGACGCCCTCGCGGCGGCGGTAGCGGCGCTGCAGCGCGTCGAGAACGTGTTCCCACATCGCCTTTGTCGGTTGAAGCCCTTTGGTCCAGTCGCCGCGCCGCTGCCATTTCCACTTGAAGCTCCAGACGCCGGCGAAGCGCTCCGCGCTGAGGAAGCGGCGCCGCCCGGTTTCGGGGTCTTCGTCGTTCCATTTAATCTGCATGATCGCCTCGCCCCGGCCCGCCGCGCAGACGGTCCAGGAACGCCTCGAAGTCCGGCGGCAGGGGCATGGTCCAGTGGAGCGGTTCGCGCGTCGCCGGGTGCATGAAACCCAGCTCGACGGCGTGCAGCGCCAGTCGCGGCGCCCCGCTGGAGTCCGGCCGCACCTCGCCGTTGAGCAGATGACAGTACACCTTGTCGCCGCACACCGGATGTCCCAGCGACGCCAGATGAATGCGGATTTGATGGGTCCGCCCCGTCTCCAATCGACACGACAGCAGCGTGTATCCGGGCAGCCGTTCTCCCACGTCCACGAGGGTCACGGCCTCCTTGCCGTCGTCCGGATTGTCGGTGACGCCGCGCCGGCCGTCGCCGCGGTCGCGCACGAGCCGGCAATCGATGCGTTGCGGCGGCACGAAGCCCGGTACGACGGCCAGGTAACGGCGGACGACGGTGTGGGCGTGGAACTGCTTGCCGAGGCCGCGCTCGGCCGTCACGGTGCGGGCGAAGACGACCAGGCCGCTCGTCTCCTTGTCGAGCCGATGCACCACGCGGAGGCGCGGCAGCGTGCCCTTCGCTTTCCGGCCTTCTTCCCGGGCGATGAGCGGCGGCGTGAGGTCTTCCAGCGTCGGGGCGAGGGCCTTGCGTCGCTCCGTCCAGTCGCGTTCCACCGGATGGCGCACGGTCGGCAAGCCGCTCGGCTTTTCCACGACGACCACATGCTCGTCGAGATGGCGGATCGTGATCGACTCCGCCTGGCGCGGCTTCGGCGCGGGCCGGGCCAGCAGTTCGACCGTTTCGCCTTCCTTGAGCCGGCGGGCAGGGTCGAGGCAGAGTTCGCCGTTGACCTTGGCGTGGCGCGTCTCGATCAGGCGGCGGATCTGGTTCCACGACTGGCCGGGCAGGCGCGAACGCAGCAGGGCGGCGAGCGTGGCGCCGGTCTGATCGGCGGGGGTTGCAATCGGGTCGAAAGGTGTCATGAGGAAGCCGATTTCGGATTTTCTCGAAGGCTTATTCAGGCGCCGTTGGCGGCGATCCGGAGCGTCCGGCAGGCTCGCTCATACGCCGCCTCCAGGTGCAGCGGCAAGCAGATTCCTCCGCGCAGCCACAGCTGCAATGTGGGCAGCACGCCACCTATCGCCAGCGCCTCATGCCAGACTTCCAGGGTCGTTTGCTTTTCCCGACTCACGGGACGATACGCGGCAGCGTACAGATCCGCCTCTGACGCCGGCCCCGCGCCTGGAGACACCCGGGCCAGCAAGTCTGGATGAAAGCTGGCCCGCCGCTCCGTCACGATGTCCACGACTGCAAGACCGACGCCCTGTTGCAGGTAGGCGGCGCATTTCGTCGTGAAGGCGTCGCGCGCCGTGGGTCGGTCCTTGTTGGAGGGGCTGACCAGCTCGACGGCCCCCGCCAGCACGTAGCCGCCTTCGTTGTGGTAGATCTGAACCTCCACCACATCCGTAACGATGGTCAGGGGGATCGTCATCTGGGGCGGCGAAGGCGACCATCCCTCGATGGGCCGCATCACTTCCCGCGGCGGGCCGCCCGGTTCTTCCCACGTCGCCACGTCGATTTCGATGGAGAACTGCGCCAGCGGCTCGACAATGTACCGTTCGGGAAGCAACTCATTCAAGTCCTCTGCTAAATAGGTCGCCCATGTGGCATGAAACGATGTCCAGCTGCGCCGCCCCCGGAGGGGTGCGTGAAAATGATCGTGCAACGGCATAAGACCCTCCTGCGGATCACTTCTCCGATTTCACCTTCGTCAGGTCCCACACATCCACCACGTTATCATGGCCCACCGCCAGCGTCTTGCCGTCGGGGCTGAGCGCCACGCTGGTCCCGTAGGGCGGCAAAGTCGCGCCCTCTCCCGTCCACAAGAACGATCCCGTTTCCGCGCCGTCCGCGTCCCACAGCTTCACGACGCCGTCCTTGCTCAGCGACGCCATCATGCCGTTCGGGCCCAAGCCGACGAAGTGAACCTCGTCCTCGTGGCCTTCCATCACCTTGGCGACCTTGAAGGTAGACAAATCCCACAGTCGCACCGTCTTGTCGCGCGTGCCGGCCGACAGGATCATCTTGCCGTCCGGCGAATAGACCGCCAGGAACACCGGACCGTCGTGGCCGCGCAGCGGCCGACCGGGGATGCCCGCCGTCGCCTCCCAGATGCGGATCGTCTCATCGCCGCTGGTGCTGACCACGTGCTTGCCGTCCGGCGAAAACGCGACGCTGTTGACCTTGTCGCCGTGGCCCTCGAACACGGCCCGCGCCTTGCCCGACGGCAGCTCCCAGGCGTGCGGCACCTGCAAGCCGTCCTCGATCGTCGCCAGCAGGGAGCCGTCCGGCGACAGCGACAGCATCGCCACCGGCGACTCGAACTGGTCCTTCATCACCGCCTTTTCCTTCAGCGTTTCCGGGTCCACCACGGTGACGACCTTGTCGCCGTCGGAATAGGCGAAGCTTTTGCCGTCGCCGCTGTAGCCGATCGACCATATCTCGGATTCATGATGGATGATGTTCGTGCGCTTTCCCGTGGCGAGGCCGAAGAAGCGGATCGACTTGTCCTTGCCGGCCGTCGCCAGCGTCTTGCCGTCGGGCGAGATCGCCACGGCCGTGACGGCGTTGGTGTGCTCCTTCACCTGGAAGCGGCGGAGCGATTCGTCGTATTTGTCCTCGGCCCGTGCAGCGCCGGTCAGGGCCGCGAGGAGCGCGCAGGAGATAAGGCAGTGACGCATGGACGTGTCCTCGTGTAACGGGGTCACGGGCGGGGGCGGCGGCGCGGACTTGCGGCCGGGGCGATAGCCCTTGCGCTCGCGCCTCCCCTTCGGGTCGCGGCTAAACGGCGGCGCTTTTGGGTTCGGGACGGTGTGAACGTATTCGCCGCGAACCGACGTGTTGGCGTTGTCCCGCCGCGCCTGCGGCGCCTCCCGCGGCGGCTGCGCCGGGATCAGCGCGTCGCAGCCGCCGCCCATCAGGTCGGTACGGCCGGCCTGCTCCAGTGCCTTGCGCACCTCGAAATAGTTCTCCGGCTTGAAGAACTGCAGCAGCGCCCGTTGCAACTTGCGGTCGCGCAGGTTGCGGGCAACGTATACCTCTTCCTTCGTGAACAGGTCGATTCCGGTGTAATACATGCACGTCGCAATGGCACGGGCCATCTGATTAAGACATAAAGATCAGTATATCCGACGGACGCACCGCTAGCATACGACCGCCGAGTTGACAGCCAGATTACGCCGTCGGCTGAGCTTCGACCTTGAGCGCGGCCACGTCCTGGCGCGGCGGGGCGCCGAACGTCCGCCGGTACTCGCGGCTGAACTGGGACGGGCTCTCGTACCCGACGTCGTACGCGGCCTCAGCGGCGTCGCGCCCCTCGCTCAGCATAAGCCGCCGGGCCTCCTGGAGCCGAAGCCGCTTCTGGTACTGCAGCGGGCTCATCGCCGTCACGCTCTTGAAGTGGAGGTGAAACGCCGACGGGCTCAGCCTCACGTGCTTCGCGAGCGACTCGATGCGGAGCGGTTCCGCGAAGTGGTCCTTCAGCCAGCGGATCGCCCTCGCGATCCGCTGCGCCGGAGCGCCGGCCGAGGCGATCTGGCGCAGCCGCGACCCTTGCGGGCCGGTGAGCAGCCGATAGGTGATCTCGCGGAGCGCCAGCGGCGCCAGCGGCCCGACGTCCCGCGGGCAGTCGAGGAGGGCCACGAGGCGACTGACGGCTTCGAGCAGCGGCGGCTCGACCGGAGTCACGGCCAGCCCTCGCGCGGGCGGGCCGAGCGGCGGGGCGACCGTGCCGTCGGCCAGCAGCTCGCCGACCACCGCCGGGTCGAGCGCGATGCGAACCGCGAGGTACGGGCTCCCCCGCGAGGCCTCGACCACCCGGGCGGCGACGGGGAGATCGACCGACACCAGGAGGAACTGGGCGGGGTCGAGGCGGTACGTCTCGTCGGCGAGGATCACCTCCTTCGCGCCCTGGGCGACGACGCACAGGGAAGGCTCGTACACGAGGGCGACCAGATCCGAGGGCGCCGAGAACCGAGACAGCCGGAGTGCGGGCGCCGCCGTGTCGTACCCACCGTCCACGGCCGCCTGCCGCTCGATTGCGAACGCGAGTTTTGCCAGCTCGTTCGTCGCCACGCCCGCTCCTCCCCCGGCCGGCCCCGCATAGCCTCTCGCCAGTATACCCGCCGCCAGCGCTGGCGGTCAGGAGCATTCCCACAAGTCGTGGAGGATTAGGCAAGAGTCCAGGACGATCGTGCTACCGGCGCGTCGATGCCTCGGTTTATTATTCCTTCGTCGGGCGGCGGCCGCCGAAGATTCGAGCGAACCCGGCGCTGGAGTTGCAAGGGATCAACGTGAAGGAGGCTGGGAAATGGACATCAAGAGAAGCGGCTCACGGCCTTCCGGCAAGGGGCCGGCCGATTGGTTCACCGGCGCGGTTCGGATCGATCCGCTGTTTGAGGCGCCCGATCCGGGGCGCGTCTCCGGCGCCAGCGTCACCTTCGAGCCGGGCGCCCGGACGGCGTGGCACACGCACCCGCTCGGCCAGACCCTGATCGTGACGGCCGGCTGCGGCTGGGCGCAGCGCTGGGGCGGGCCGATCGAGGAAATCCGGCCCGGCGACGTGGTCTGGTTTCCCCCCGGCGAAAAGCACTGGCACGGGGCGACGCCGACGACGGCGCTGACGCATGTCGCGATCCAGGAGAAGCTCGACGGCAAGGCGGTGGACTGGATGGAGCAGGTCAGCGACGAACAGTACCAGGCCTGATGCGGCATCGAAAAGGAAACCCGTCATGAGCAATAACATCGAAGGGAAGGTGGTCGTCATCACGGGCGCGAGCAGTGGCCTGGGCGAGGCGACCGCCCGGCTTCTCTCCGCGCAGGGCGCGAGCGTCGTGCTGGGTGCGCGGCGCGTCGATCGCATCAAGTCATTGGCAGACGAGCTGACCGGCCGTGGCGGCAAGGCGCTCGCCGTGCCGACGGACGTCACGAGCCACGATCAGGTGAAGAGACTGGTCGATGCAGCCGTGCAGACGTACGGGCGTATCGACGTCATGATCAACAACGCCGGGCTGATGCCGCAGTCGCCGCTCGAACGCCTGAAAGCAGACGAGTGGGACCGGATGATCGACGTGAACATCAAGGGCGTGCTCTACGGCATCGCCGCGGCGCTGCCGCACATGAAGCAGCAGAAGGCCGGGCACTTCATCAACGTCTCCTCCGTGGCCGGGCACAAGGTCGGCCCCGGCTTCGCGGTCTACGCTGCGACCAAGCACGCCGTGCGGGCCCTCTCCGAGGGACTGCGCTAGGAAGTGAAGCCCTACAATATCCGCACGACGGTGATCTCGCCGGGCGCGGTGGCCACGGAGCTGCCGAACAGCGTGACCGAGCCGGACGTCGCCGAGAGAATTCGCAAGTTCTACGGGGAAGTCGCGATCCCTGCCGACTCGTTCGCGCGCGCGGTCGCGTTCGCCATGAGCCAGCCGGAGGAGGTGGACGTGAACGAGATCCTGTTCCGGCCCACGCGCCAGGAGCTGTAAGCATTCTTAATGAAGTACGCCAACTGATGCTGCCTCGAAGGAGAAACCAATGCAGAAGCGCAAACTCGGCAAGAGCAACCTGGAAGTTTCGGCCCTCGGCCTGGGCTGCATGGGCATGAGCTTCTCCTACGGCCCGCCCAAGGACAAGCAGGAGATGATCTCGCTGCTCCGAACGGCCGTGGACCGCGGCGTCACGTTCTTCGACACCGCCGAGGTCTACGGCCCGTTCACGAACGAGGAACTCGTCGGCGAAGCACTCTCTCCCGTCCGCAAGCAGGTGGTGATCGCCACCAAGTTCGGGTTTGACCTCAGCGGAACCGATCACCGGCCAGGCGCGGCGGGGCTGAACAGTCGGCCGGAGCACATCCGGCAGGCCGTCGAAGGCTCGCTCAGGCGGCTCCGGGTCGAGACGATCGACCTGCTCTACCAGCACCGCGTCGATCCGAACGTGCCGATCGAAGACGTGGCGGGCGCGGTGAAGGGCCTGATCCGCCAGGGCAAGGTCAAGCACTTCGGCCTGTCCGAAGCTGGGGTGCAGACGATCCGTCGCGCGCACGCGGTCCAGCCGCTCACCGCCCTCCAGAGCGAATACTCGCTGTGGTGGAGACGCCCCGAAGCGGAAGTGATCCCGACGCTTGAGGAACTCGGAATCGGCTTCGTGCCGTACAGCCCGCTGGGCAAGGGCTTCCTCACGGGCAAGATCGACGAAAGCACGACGTTCGACAACTCCGACTTCCGCAGCACTCTGCCTCGCTTCACGCCGGAGGCGCTCAAGGCGAATCAGGCCCTGGTCGATCTGCTCGGCAAGATCGGCGAACGGAAGAAGGCGACGCCGGCTCAAATCGCGCTGGCGTGGCTGCTGGCCCAGAAGCCGTGGATGGTCCCGATCCCGGGCACCACGAAGCTGCACCGCCTGGACGAGAACATCGGAGCGACGGCGGTCGAGCTGACGCCCGACGACCTCCGCGAGATCAACGGCGCCGCCTCCAAGATCACGGTGCAAGGGGCTCGCTACCCCGAAAGATTGGAGCAAATGACGGGTCGCTGAACGGAGAAAATGTGCCCCCGCCGGCTACGGCAGCGACGCCGAGCCGCCGCCTTTCCGCTCGCGCCTCTCGTCCTGGCGGCGCGCCGTCTTGCGTCCCGGCCGGTAGCCCTTGCTCGGCAGGCCGCGCTCGCCGGCCGGTTCGCCCTTCGCGGGATTCGCCACCGAATGGTAGTGGTCGCCGCGAACCGCGTCATTCGCCCGCTCGCGCCGCGCCGCCAGCGCTTCCTTGGTCGGCTGGGCCGGGATCAGCGCGTCGCAGCCGCCGCCGATCAGGTCGGTTCGGCCGGCCTGTTCCAGCGCCTTGCGCACCTCGAAATAGTTCTCCGGCTTGAAGAACTGCAACAGCGCCCGCTGCAACTTGCGATCGCGCAGGTTGCGGGCGATATACACCTCTTCCTTCGTGAACGGGTCGATGCCGGTGTAATACATGCACGTCGCGATGTCGAACGGCGCCGGGATAAAATCCTGCACCTGATCGGGCCGGTAGCCGTTCCGCTTCAGGAACAGGGCCAGGTCGATCATCGCATGCAAATCCGATCCGGGATGGCTGGAAATGTAGTACGGCACGAGGTACTGCTTCGGCTTGCCGCCCTCGCGCGACGCCTTGTTGAACTCCTCCGCGAAGCCCTGGAAGTCATTGCTGTCCGGCTTTTTCATCAGGCCGAGGACGTGCGAATCGGTGTGTTCCGGCGCGACCTTGAGGTGGCCGCCGACGTGGTGTTCGGCCAATTCGCGCATGTATTCCGGCGACCGCTGGGCCAGGTCCATGCGCATGCCGCTGGCGACCAGCACCTTGCGGATTCCCGGCTCGGTGCGCGCCCGCCGCAGCAAGTCCACCAGCGGGCCGTGGTCGGTCCCGAGGAGCTTGCAGATCGTCGGATGCACGCACGACAGCCGCTTGCACTTCGCTTCCACTTCCGGGCGCGTACACGTCATCTCGTACATGTTGGCCGTCGGCCCGCCCACGTCGCTGACGACGCCGGAGAACTCGGGGTCGGCCGCCATCTTGCGCACTTCCTTCAACACGGATTCTTGCGACCGCGATTGGATGATGCGACCCTGGTGGGCGGTGATGGAGCAGAACGTGCAGCCGCCGAAGCAGCCGCGCATGATCGTCACCGAGTCTTTAATCATCTCGTGGGCGGGGATCGGCTCGGTGTACGACGGGTGCGGCCGGCGGGTGTAGGGCAGGTCGTAGACGCGGTCCATCTCCGCCTGCGACAGCGGCAGGCACGGCGGGTTGACCACGACGGCCTCGCGGTCGTGGAACTGCACCAGGGTCTTCGCGTTGTGGGGGTTCGTGTTGATGTGGATGACGCGCGTCGCCTCGGCGAAGGCGAACTTGTCGGAGCGGACTTGTTCGTAGGTCGGCAGGACGATCGCTTCTTCGGTTAGCCGCGACGCGGAGCGGAGCGCTTCGTCCCCCGTGCTCCGCTCCGCGTCGCGGCTAACCGTCGCGGCCGCCTCCCGCGCCCCCAGTACGTATGACACCCCCCGCATGTCGCGCAGGTCGCGCATCGTCTGTCCCGCGGCGAGGCGGCGCGCGATCTCCACGATCATCGTCTCGCCCATGCCATAGGCGAGGAGGTCGGCCTTACAATCGAGCAGGATGGCGCGGCGAACCGTGTCGCTCCAGTAGTCGTAATGGGCCAGCCGGCGCAGCGACGCCTCGACGCCGCCGGCGATCACCGGCACGCCGGGAAAGGCCTCGCGCGCCCGGTGGCAGTAGGGCAGCGTCGCCCGGTCGGGCCGCAGGCCGATTCGGCCGCCCGGCGAGTAGGCGTCGTCGTTGCGGACCTTTTTGTTCGCCGTGTAGTGATTGATGAGCGAGTCCATGTTGCCGGCGCTGACGGCGAAGAACAGCCGCGGCCGGCCGAACTGCCGCCACGGCTCACACGAGCGCCAGTCCGGCTGCGGCAGCACCGCGACGCGGAAGCCCTCGGCCTCCAGAACGCGCGTCAGCAGGGCGGCCGCGAAGCTGGGGTGGTCCACGTAGGCGTCGCCGCTCACGAAGACGACATCCACGGCGTCCCAGCCGCGGGCGCGCATTTCCGCGCCGCTGGTCGGGGCCAGCGGAGCGGCGAAGCGCTCGTTCCACAGGGGCAGCGACAACCGGGATGAAGAACTCATCCCGGCATTATACAGGGTTTCACGGATCGAGAGGGGTCCAATCCTGCACGTCGAAGCGGGCGTGCGGCGACGACTGCGGCGTGCCGGCGGCGTCCTCGTAGGCGGCCCGGCAGCTGCGCAGGATGCGATCGAGGTCTTCCATCGTCAGCCCGTTCTGCTCGCGGCAGAACATCAGGTCGGCCTGTCCCGGCACGTTGACGATCTGCACGCCGGGCAGCACGCGCTGGGCCTCTTCGCCGTACTGCTTGCCGGCCTCGCTGGCAGGGATGAGCAAGAATGTTTCGTCCGTCGGCTGATCCGCCTGGCCGTTGGCCGCCGTCGCGGCGCCGGGGCCAACCCCCGTCAGCCGTTTCGCCGCCGCCGAGCCGATGAGCGGAACGGCCAGCTGCTGGTACGTCCGCATCCGCTCAATCAGCTCGCTCTCGACCGACACGTCGGCGTCGGCCGCGCTCTCGCTGGCCGACGCCAGCTCGACCTGCGCCACGTCGGTGACGGGCAAATAATCGCCGAGCGTGGACGTGGCCTGGTTGACCAGCGGCACGGCCAGATGGCGGATGAGGTCGTTGGTGTTCATGCATGCCGGGAACAGGCCTTTGCGCGGGGCCAGGACGTGGTCCTGCAAGGTCTGGTCGAGGTGGGCCCAGTGTTCGTTGTTGAGGCTGGCGAGGAAGCGGTTGGCCGCGGTTTCCAGCTGCTCCACGCCCTCCGGCAGCACGACGCGATGCGTGGCGGACTCGCGCACCGCCTCCCAGAACGCCTCGGTGGACAGGGCCGGCGCCGGGCTGAGGTCCTGCGAGGTCGGCGCCCCGCCCAGCAGCGGCCGCAGCTCCTCGGCGTCGCCCTCGCTCACGTCCTCGCCGTTCTCCACGGCGGTCAGGGTGTCCTGCATGTGGCGCAGGCGCTGCCGGCACAGGGTCAGGTCGCGCAGGCGGTCGCTGAGGCGGCCGCACAGGGCGGCGAAGAACTGGGCGACCACGGCCGCCAGATCGTCGGCCATGCACTGGCGGGCGTAGGCGGCGAGGTGGTCCACGAACAGGCGCAGCTTCCGCCGCGACTGGTTGCCGAACCAGCTGAATCCGTTGCCGGCGACGCAGCTGTCCAGGGCGGATTGCAGCTGCTGCTCGGCCTGGCGGCCTCGCGGGGCCTGCTGATGCAAACGCTCGGCGTGGGCGGCGGCCGCATCGTTGCAGTAGCCGATGAACCGGGTCAGGGCGGCCTCGGCCAGCGCCACGCGGCGGCCTGGATGGTCCAACAGGCCGTACGCCGCCTCCGTAAAACGGGCGTCCCACTTCTCGGCCAGCTGCACGGCGGCCAGCTCCAGGGCCTTGGTCATCTTGCTCTTGCGCTGGTGGACCGTCGGGGCCCCCGGCCCGGGGATGCCGCTGCCCAAAAAGTCGCGGACGCGGGTCAGGGCCTGATGCGCCCACGCCCCCGGGTCGTCCAGCGCGATCATCTGGCGCGACTGCTCCTCGATGCTGGCCAGCAGCCGCGTCAGCGCCTCACCCGGCTCGCCCTCGGTCGGGATGGCGGCCGCCTCGCCGACTCGCCGCGACAGGCTCTCCGGCAGCAGCTCCGGGTCGGCCAGCACCCGCGCCTGCACCCCCTCCAGAAGGGCGCCTTCCTCCCCCAGCAACA
The DNA here is from genome assembly GCA_963823075.1 of uncultured Planctomycetaceae bacterium. Lineage (GTDB taxonomy): Bacteria > Planctomycetota > Planctomycetia > Gemmatales > Gemmataceae > UBA4732. The sequence continues at coordinate 1,601,888 of CAWGKE010000001.1, read as the reverse complement.
GGTCTTCCTTGACGGGCGCCTGCCACTGTTCCAGCAGCCGCTGGCAGACCCGCTGAGCCGCCAGGCGCAGCAGCAAGCCGCGCGGAAACCAGATCCCGTATGTCCCTAAACTGCGGAATGGCACGGAGTCGCCGTCCGCCCGCTTCAGCCGCAGGCCGTCGAGCCGGAGGCCGAGCGGCGTGGTCATCTCGTGGAAGAGGTAGCTGCCGAGGTGGGCCAGGGCGTCGCGGCGGCTTTCCGGCGAGCGGTTGGCGTGCGGCAGGATGTAGACGTTGTCGAACGCGGAACCTTCATCGGACAGGCGCGGGCCGTCCACGCCGTACTGGGCGGCGAACGGGACGTAGGGGTCGGCGAAGTGGTTCATTTCGGTGAGCGTGGCGTAGACGTTGGCCTGCTCGGCGGGCGGCGTGGCCGGGTCGTCCGGGGCGCCGCAGAACACGAGCGCTGTCACCGGCGCCTCGGGCTGGTGCATCTGCTTGAGCAGCCGGCGCAGGGCGAAGCCCAGGTCGGTGAGACAGCCGCTCAGGCCGCCGCCGGCCCCCGCCAGGACGTAGACGCGCGGCGTGTTGTCGCGCAGGGCCAGGCCGGTGTTGTTGACCGACTGGTACAGGGCGTCCGGGTGGGTGGCCTGCTGCACCTCGCGGCGGAGGCGCCCCATGAGGCGGAGGTAATTGTCCGCGAAGGCCAGCCGGCCGAGGGCGCGCGATCCCTGCGTTTTCAGGGAGCGCGGCATGGTGTACAGCTTCTCGCGCGGCAGCCAGTCGCCGAGGAAGTCCAGCTGACGGCGGCGGTAGTGCGACACCGCCTGGAGCGGCAGGTGGTAGACCTCCGCCGGCTTGAGGGCCACTTCCGGCGAACCGTGCGTGGCGGCTTTGACGGCCTCGCCGTCCACGTCGATGTAGAGGAAGCGGACCAACGGCGTCTTTTCCAGGTCCCCGAAGCGATCGAGGAAACGGCAGCGCAGCTCCAGCAGAGCGCGGCGGCCGAAGCCGCCCAGGCCGATGAGCAGGGTCGGCCGCAAGGCGCCAGTGGCCGGCTGCGCGACGGTCATGCCCAGGCGCGATTGCTCGTCCGGCCGCGCGACGTCCACCTCCGGGTGCGAGCCGGGCTGGGCGGCCGCGCCGTTCCCCTCGCTGGCGCCATCGAAGAACATCTGCTCCAGCAGAACGTCTTCCATGGTGTCGGCCATGGTCTTCTGCCGCTTGCCGTCCGGGCCGGCCTCGGCGCGAATGGCTGCGGGCCGGTCGAGCGGGCCGTGTAGAGGGCGCGGACGAAGGAGAGGCAGTTGGGAAAGCGCTTGGCCGGGTCCTTGGCGAGGGCGCGGCCGACGACGGGCCGCTCCGCCTCGGGCAGGGAGCGGAGTTCCGGCTCCTCGTTGATGTGCTGCTGCGCCAGCTGGCGGGCGTTCTTGCCGTTGAACGGCCGCTGCCCGGTGAGCAATTCCTGGTAGACGATGGCGAGGCTGTACTGGTCGCAGCGGGTGCTGAGGCCGCCGGTGAGGGTTTCCGGGGCGCTGTACAGCGGCGTGACGCCGCCCATCATGCTGGAGGCGCCGGATCGTTCCAGATGTTTGACCAGGCCGAAGTCGCCGACTTTGACGCGGTCGCTGACGAGGAACAGGTTGCGCGGCTTGATGTCGAGGTGCTGGAGGCCGTGCTTCTCGTTCATGTGGTCGAGGCCTTCGGCCGCGTCCCGGACGTAGCGCAACAGCGTGTCGCGCGGGACGCCGACCAGGCCCGCCGAGAGGCATTCCTCGAAGGCGTCGTGCAAACTGCGATCCGCCAACTCCATGACGATGACCAGCTCGCCGCCGACGACCTCGATGCGGTCCATCGACAGCACGAACGGGTGGCGCACTTCCTTGACGCGGTTGAGGGACTTCAATTCCTGCTCGGCCCGCACGCCGTCGCAGTCGAGCGAATTGAGGTTGCCGAAGACGAACTTGATGGCCTTGAAGAGGCCGCCGGGGGCCTCGCACTTCCAGGCTTCGCCGAAGCCGCCGCTGCCGAGCGGCTCGATCAGGCGGTAGCCTGGGAGCGGTTCCGCATCCGGCTCCCGGATAAAACTCATGACTCGGTCCCCCGAAAGGAGGAACGACGCAGGAGGAACGAGGAATCAAGCATGGTCCTGTTCACCCGTTCTCCCTCGTCCTTCATCCTTTTTTCCCCCGACTCCCCAGGCGGCGGGCGTATCGCAGGCGGGTCGGGACGCGACCACTCACACGGTTCCGGACGGGGTGCTGGAAAAGGGTAGGTCGCAAGCGGCCGGTTGTCCAATCATGAACGAAGCGAACCGGGTCGCATCGAGCGCCCGGAGACAGTTCCCGGCGTCGGCACGCCAATTGCGTCACAACCAGCGACAGCGGCGACGTTTCACGCCCAGAAGAGAGGTTCCACCATGAGCACCTATTCGGGCGGGGACCGCATGAGGACATGGCCCACGGGCGGCCTGCTGTTTGTCATTCTGGGGATCGTCTGGGTCCTTTTCGGCCTGCTGCTGATCAGCACGCCGGTGATCGGCACGCTGGCGTTCGTCTGGCTGTTCGGCGTCCTGCTGGTGGTCGGCGGCGTCCTGCACACCGCTCATGCATTCATGATGCGGGGCTGGCGGGGCTTCCTGCTGTATCTGGTGGAAGGCCTGCTCAGCATCGTGGTCGGCGCCGTGCTGCTGGTGGATCCCGTCGGCGGCGCGATCGGCCTTACGCTGCTGATCGGCATCTTCCTGGTGATCGGCGGCGTGCTGCGGTTCGTCCTGGGTTTCATGTTGCGGTAGACCGCGGCCTGGGTGTTGCTTCTGGTGAGCGGCGTGCTGGAACTGCTGCTCGGCGTGCTGATCCTGACGGGCTGGCCGGGGTCGGCGGCCTGGGTGATCGGCCTGTTCATTGGCATCCGCATGGTGTTCAGCGGCACGTCGATGATCGCGCTGGGTCTGTCGCCGCGCGACACGACGGCGGCGCCGATCTGAGATACGGGCGCCGTCAGGGGACTTCCCAGTCCTCGACGGTCAGCCCCGGAACGCGGCCGAACTCGGCGACGTTGTGCGTCACCACGGTCAGCTGATGAACCAGGGCGATGGAGGCGATCTGAAGGTCGTAGGGGCCGATGGGTGTGCCGAGGGATTCCAGATGGACGCGGATGCGTGCATGCACTTCGGCGGCGGTATCGTTGAACGGCAGGCTGTCGAGTGGCTTGATAAAGGCGTCCATCTTGGCGCGATTGGCTGCCGGTTTGGCGCTGCGCAGAATCCCATAAATCAACTCAAAGTCTGTTCCATAAGGCCCTACGCGGCCGATTTGGGCCGATGGCCTTTGAACCGGAAACGCTGGCTCCATGCCTTCCGTTTCGGTTTGAGTCGCCGGAGCATGTGATGGATGGCGCCGAGTTGCACCATGGCTTCACTCGACTCCGGCAGATGCTCGTAGTCCTTGCTCAGCCGCCGGTAACGCCCCAGCCAGGCGAAGGTCCGTTCCACCACCCAGCGGATCTTCAAGGGCTTGAACTTCCGCTCGCCCTGCGGCCGGCTGACCACTTCCAGCCGATAGGGCCGGCGGTGAAGACGCAGCCAGTCATACAGGGCATAGTTGTGATACTTGTTGTCCGCGAATACGACTTCCAAGCGGGGGAAGTCCCGGCCCCGCGCCTGGGCGAAAACGTCCTGGGCGGCGCGGCCGTCGTCCACGTTGGCGGCCGTCACCCCAACGGCGATCAGCAAACCCAGCGTGTCAACGAGGATATGCCGTTTGCGACCATGGACCTTCTTGCCGCCGTCGTTGCCAATCTCCCGTCCGCCCTCGGCCGTCTTGACCGACTGGCTGTCGATGGCCGCGGCGCTGGGCGTCGGCTGCCGGCCGGCCTTGCCACGCACGCGTTCCCGGAGCGCATCGACGAGACGCTGCCAGGCGCCGTTCCCCTGGAATCCCTGGAAGTAGTTGTAGACGGTCTTCCAGGGCGGGAAGTCGTGGGGCAGCGCCCGCCACGTGCAACCCTGGCGGGTGACGTAGAACAAGGCGTTGACCACCGCACGCATGTCGGTTTTACGGGGTCGTCCTCCGGGCCGGGCGGGCGGGATCAGCGGCTGGAGAGTCGCCCATTGGTCGTCCGTGAGGTCGCTCGGATAGGGTTTGTGTTCCATACCCTATTCTATGGCCGACACCCCCTTATGGAACAGACTCTAACTCCTTGCCAATTCAGAAGAAAGAACTTGGTGCCTTTACTTTACATCCGCCTCGACCCGGCAGTATCCTCATGTAGTGAAGGAACCTCGAACCTATCAGGAGATAGCCATGAGCAAGAAGACCGAGCGGACGAACATGACCGAGATTCGTGCCGGTCCCTCGGAGTCGGCATGGCTCGTCGCCAGATCGGGGTGTGATTCGTGTTTCTGCCGGTGCTTGCCGCTTCATTGCACCGGCTCGGTCAACAGGAGAACCAATGGTGAAGAAGGAAGTATCCGTTCTTGCCGTGCCGCTCGGCGGGAAGCCCGTTGTCCTCCCGTAACCGTCCAGCGGAATTCGCAAAGCAGCGCAGCTGCGCCGAGAGCCGACTGCTAAAATCGTGGCATGGACGCTTCCGTGTGCCCGGGATGCTGCGAACGCGATAGGCGCATCGCCGAGTTGGAACGCCGCGTCGCCGAGTTGGAAGCCCGACTCGGCACCAACAGTTCCAACTCCTCGCTGCCGCCGTCCGCCAATCCCCCCGGCGCACCCAAGCCGGTCCAGAAAAAGAAGTCCAAACGTCCAGCCGGCGGACAACTGGGCCATCCCCCGCAGCTGCGGCGGTTGCTTCCCGCCGAGCGGGTCAACCATTTCAAGCACTTGGTCCCCAAGCGGTGTGAGCGCTGTGCCGCGGCCCTGCCCGCCCAGCCCTCGCCGGGCGATCCCGAGCCCACCCGCTTCCAAACCATCGAACTGCCCCCGGTCATAGCCGAGGTCACCGAGTACCAGGGCCACGCCCGCACCTGCCCCTGCTGCGGCCACCGGACGCATGCGGTCATCCCGGCGGCGGTTCGCGCCCACAGTGTCGGGCCGCGGCTGACCGGCACGCTGTCCTACTTCTCCGGCTGTCACGGCCTGAGCAAGCGCGGCGTCGAGGAGATCGCCGACGCGGTCTTCGACGCCCCGATCGCCTTGGGCACGGTCTGCAACCTCGAGCAAGAAGTCGGCGCCGCCCTGGAGACGGCCCACCAGGAGGCGGTGGCGGCGGTGCGCCAGGCGGCGGTCAAGAACGCCGACGAGACCAGTTGGAAACTCGCGGGGGCGTTGTGCTGGCTGTGGGCGGCGGCCACCACCCAGGTGGTGGCCTTCGTGATCCACGCCCGCCGAAGCGCGGCGGGCCTGACGGCGATCCTGGGCCTGGAGATCCTGGGGATCCTGTGCAGCGACCGCTGGGGCCCGTACAACCGGGTGCCGCCCCAGCGGCGGCAGATCTGCTGGGCGCACCTGAAACGGGATTTCCAGAAGATCATCGACCGGGGCGGCCCCGAAGAGTGGGTCGGACGGGAGGGGCGGCGACTGGTCAGGAAGGTCTTCGCCGCGTGGCACGGGTTCCGGGACGGACAGGTCACGCGGGCACAACTGGAAGCGCGGCTGGCCCCGGTGATGCGACGGATGAACCGGGTGCTGCTGGAAGGCGCGATCCTCGGCGCCGACCCAACGGTGGTGCGGTTCTGCGAGAACGTGCTGGCGTTGGAGCCTGCGCTGTGGACGTTCGTGACGACGGAGGGAGTGGAGCCGACGAACAACCACGTGGAACGACTGCTGCGTCGGGCGGTGCTGTGGCGCAGGCGGAGTTTCGGCTGCTGGAGTGGGAACGGCTGTCGCTTCGTCGAGCGGATTCTGACCGTGGTGCAAACCCGGCGGTTGCAGGCGAAGAATGTCCTGGATTACCTGCATGAGGCTGTCCTCGCCCATCGCACCGGCCAACCCTGCCCCTCACTGCTCTCGTAGCGTTGAACGATTACGATTCTTGTTTTCCGAACCTCGTGGCCAAGTCGGTCGCCTCCATCCGGCGCTCGCTGGCGAGCGTTTTTTCAATCCCAGGCGATGCCGAGGCTTTCGTCGGCGGCTCCCTGGTCGATGGCCTGTACCGGCTTCGGGCGGGCGACTCGGTGCTGTTTCTGCGGCGTGCGTGGGGGCGGAAGGGGGCGTTCACCAAGTTTGGGACGATCCTGGCTGACCCAGCCTGGCCTTACCGTTCGCCCCGTGCCGTCGTCGGTAACGCCGGTCGGGGGAACCAGAACGGGCGTGCCAAGGACATCCTCCAGGTCGATGCCGCTGCGCACTACTCGCTAATGACGCTGGAGGAGATCAAGCGGTTGCCGGTCAAGGACATCGCCGCCGACGCCGCCCACCTGTACCTCTGGACCACGAACGCCTTCATGGTCGAGGCCCACGAACTCGCCCGTGCCTGGGGCTGCCAGCCGAAGACGAACCTGACCTGGGACTGTTCCAGCAAGACCGGCTTGAAGTGTCCAGGCGACCCGACCCGTTCACCACTTGAGGGCCAGCGCCCCCTCCAGCCAAGCCAGGGCCTCGAAGAACTCCTTATCGGCCGGCTTGACGTAGTGCTTGTCGGCCACCGTCCGGGGCGACTGGCCGAGGAAGTATTGGGCGTAGAACTTGTACTGCGAGTGTTCACCCAACTTGCTCGCCGCCGTGGCCCGGAGAGCCTTCGGTGCCCGCTTCACTCCGGCCCGCTTGAGCCAGTATTTCATGGCGCTGGCCACCTTGTCCGAGTGGTGGAATGTGTCCGTCTGCTTCGTCTCGATCCAGCGCTTCCCGCCAGTCGTCAGCAGCACTACCTCGGCGTCCTTGCTGCGGTGCTTCTTCAGCAACTCGAACGTCTGCGGCCAGAGGTTGTACCTGACCACCGGCACGTCCTCATGCCTCGCCGTCTTGCTCCTCTTCCTGCTGATGACACCCTGCGTCCAGTCAACGTCGTCTTGCCGCAAGTCGCTGATGTCCTTACCGATGAAGCCGCAGTTGAGCATGAGCAGGACGTGGAGCTTCGTCTGGCCGGAGACGACCGCCCAGAGGGCTTTGAGTTCTTCGGTCGAGAAGACCTCGATTTCCTTGGGCGACACGGTGAACGCCAGCCTCTTGCTGTCGAGGTTGCGTGGCAACTCCACCAGCCGCATATCCCACAGGAACCGCACAAAGCGGCGGGCGACGGCAAAGATGCGGTCAACGTGGCTCACGTCCCAGACGCCCTTGCTGATCTGGCCGGAGAGGAACGTGTACCATTCCAGCCACTTCCCCTCAGTGACGGCCTCGACGGGAGAGTTCGCCCCAAGCCAGTTTCGGAAGTGGTGAAGGCACACCCGGTTCATGTTCGCCCTGGCGAGGCCCAGCTTGCCAGCCCGCACACGCTGCGCCTCGGTTTCGACCCAGGTGTTCACCAGCCTGCCGATGGTCTTCTCAGGCGGTGCTTCCGGCGCGTTGCGCAGGGCATCAACGCCGACTTCAAGCTGCGCCACCCTCTCCGAGCCAAGGAGGGCCTCCTGCACTTCCCTGGGCATGGAATTTTCTGTGAAGTGTTCCTCGAAGTCGAGAAGGGCGGCGGCGGCCTCCGCCTCTGACGTGAGGGACTGGCCTGCCCAGGCTTCGAGGAGCGCCTGGACAGCCTGCGGCGAGCCGGGGGCGGGGCGGGCCGAATAGCCGTCCAGTTCGGCCTTCTTGGCACGCCACCACTCGTTTGCCCTCTCCGCCGACCCTTCCTTGGTCGGCGGTGCCCCAAGAGAGTAGCAGGAGACGACGTGCCTGACGCCCTTGTACATCTTGGTCCAGCGGGACTGGTGCTTGTCCCAAGACATTTCATACTTGCGGGGCACGGTTGGGGCCTCTGACGTGTAAAGAAACGTGTAAATTCGGTCTGGTCATCGGTACATTTTACACGTCTAACCCCTTGTATTTCAAGGGTTTGAGGCACTATCCTATCTCCCTCACGGCTAAGACAGGGATTCGAGTCCCCTGGGGGGGTAGTCGGAAGTCAAAGTGAGATAAGGACTTAGAGCAAGAAAAACCTGGAACAGTCCTGTGGAACGAAGAGGCAGAGCGGACGGGTGAACAACCCGCCCGCTTTGCTCTTTTCGGTGGTTGTCTGGAACAATTTGGAACAAATCCGCCAGGATGCGGACCACCGTCGAGGCGCTCAAACAGGACGCATCCTCATCCACCATCCGCCCGCGCGAACCGCAGCCGCCGCGGCCGCTCCAGGCGCTCGAAGTCGTCGCAGCGGATGCGCACCGCCTCCATGTGCGTGTGCGTCTCGAACACCAGGACGGCGTCCGGCGAAATGCCGTCTTCCAGCAGCGTCGCCAGGCCGTACAGCCGGCCGAACGGCGGCGCCGCGCCCCATTCGCAGTCGCCGAACACCTCCGCCAACTCGCGGCCGGTCGCCAGCCGCACCGGACCGCCCAGCGCCTCGGCCAGGGCCTTGAGGTCCACGTGCCGCGTCGCCGGCAGCACCGCCAGCAGCCAGCCCGACGGGCCGCCCAGCAAGACGCACTTGCCGACTTGGCCGCCGGCGACGTGCAGATACTTGGCCCGCTTCTGAGCCGTGAACGCCGGCGGGTGCAGCAAAAACTCGCAGGACACCCGCTCCTCGGCCAGGAAAGCCGCGATGCGCATGCGAACCTCCGCACCTGACGGGCCGATCTGGTCCCCACGCAACTATAACGGTGGATGGCCTGTCGCTTCGCGCACAGGTTGTCTATTCTCTCTGGATTACGGGCGCCTGCCGGCCGACCGTGCGGATGGCGCCGGCTGTAACGACGATAGGGGGCGACATGTTTCTGGACGACGAAATCGAGGTGCTGCGGCCGGACCTGCGCCGCGGCCGATTCCGCTCGGTGCTGTTCGACTTCGACGGCACCCTGTCGCTGATCCGCGAGGGCTGGCCGCAGGTCATGATCCCCATGATGACCGCGGTGCTGCGCGAAACCGGCTCGCCGGAGAGCGACGTCGAGTTGACCGCCGCCGTCGAGGAGTTCGTGATGCGCCTCAACGGCCGGCAGACCATCTACCAGATGATCCAGCTGGCCGACGAGGTGCGCAGCCGCGGCGGCGCGCCGCTGGAGCCGCTGGCCTACAAGCACCGCTACCACGATCTGCTCATGGAGCGCATCCGCGGCCGGCTCTCTGCGCCTGGAAGCGGGACAGGCGGCGCCGGAAGAGTGGACCGTCCCCGGCAGCCACGCGCTCTTGGAGGCGCTGCGGCGGCGCGGCGTGGCGCTGTACCTGGCCAGCGGCACCGACCTCAAGTACGTCCGCCGCGAGGCCGAGTTGCTCGGCGTGGCGCCGTATTTCGGCGAACACATTTACGGCGCTCTGGACGACTACCACAACTTCTCGAAGCAAATGATCGTGGAGCGCATCCTGCGCGACCACGGCCTGCACGGCGAGGAGCTGCTCGGCTTCGGCGACGGCTTCGTGGAGATTGAAGAGATCAAAAAGTACGGCGGCTGCGCCGTGGCGGTGGCCAGCGACGAGGTGAATCGCCGCGGCGTCAACGCCTGGAAGCGCGACCGCCTCGTCCGGGCGGGTGCGGACCTCGTGATCCCGGATTACCGGCGCGGTGCGCGGCTGCTGGCGTACCTGTTCGCGGCGGAGTGACCGCGGGCATGTTGGCATGTTGGCGTGCAAACATGACAAGGCGGCCCTGGCATTGGCTTCCGCCGATCCGCGGCGCCCGAATGGTCACCCTCCCGCTGGCGCCTTGGGACCGTTTTTTCAGCATGGTCCCAAAATGGGCTCTTCGCGTACTCGTGTGGGTAACTTTCACAGTTTCGGCAGCGTGCAGGTGAGGATTTTCAGGCGGAGGTACTCCTCATCCCGGAAGCCGTAGGCCCGTCTCTGGATGGCCCGGATCTTGTTGTTCAGGCCTTCCACGAAGCCCAGTGGCACTTTGTTCTCCTCGTGGCAAAAGGCCTCGATGCCGTCCCAATGGGCCGCCACCATCCGAGCGAATCGCTCGAACGGCTCCTGTCGTTGCCACCGCAGGGCGTCGCGCCATTGGTCGAAGAACCGCCTTGCCCAACCCGGCCTGCGGTAATCCCACAGCTGGCTGAATGACTCCTTGAGGAGGTAGGCCTTGTTCAGCCGCTTGTTGGCCTTGAACAGGAGCTTGAGCGCCGCCGACGCCCGCCGAATCAACTGGCCGTGCCCGCACCGACGAAATAGATCATCCGCCACAGCCGGTCGGACTCTCCCCGTTCCACCACTTCCAACGGCTTAAGGTTTCCGAAGCCCTCGTTCGGCTGCTCCAACCACTCGGCGATGGCCTCCTTGCGGACGACCTCGGCCAAAGCCCGCAGAAGCCTGTCCACAGTCACGATGGCTCGCCGGCCTGCTTCGTTGATGTCGCCTCCAGCCTCCCAGGTCGCCAGCGTCCTTTCCGACAGCCCGGTCATTCGCGCCAAGGTCTTGCGCGTCAACACAAAGTCGGTGCGCAGCGGCGAAGTGTTTGCCTTGCTCCGCCGCGACGTCTGTTGACGGCGCGGCGACGGACGAGTCTGGTGCGTCTCCTTGGTGTTTATCGCGGTTGTCATGGCGCCCTCCTGGTGTTGAGCGACCTTGCACTCTCCCCTTACATCGTAACGCCGCCTCAAGAAAGGTCAAGAAACCTTGCCTGCAACTTTGCCTGTTCAGGGCACGCGAGCAGGCAGATCGTCCGGGTTAATGATGGTCAGGACGCTGTGCGGGCGCTTGCGGTCGGGGAAGTAGACCAACCCCTTGCCTCCCGCGTGGGCCGCCGAGGGGACGACAAGCCCCTCGAGTTCGAGTTCCCAGGCGATTCGGCCGACCGCCTGGGTCAGCGCCTCCTGGCTCGTCGCCGCCAGCAACCACCACGGCTCTTGCAAGATGCGCCGTTCGGATAGCATCAAGCGCTGTCGGAGGCGGCCGTCCGTGAGGTCCAGGACGTGGTGGAGTTTCGCGGCCACGGCGTTCACGGTTTTGGGCATCGCCGTCCGGAGCGACAGCCCATAGCGCTTGCAATGAGCCAGCGACTCATGAAACGCGGTCAAGGGGTCCAGGCTCGCGTAGACGACCCGGCACAGACCGATGGGATGCCAGCGCCCGCCGGTCTTCAGAGCCCCGGCCCCGGTCAGCAATTCGGTCCCGGTGGACCACTTGGGAGTTGAGAAGCGGTAAATGTCGCCAGACCACGCGCCGGCCGACGCCAGGCATCGCTGCACGGCCCTTTTGAGGCGGTCCGAATCCGGGTGGGGCGTCATGACACGAGGTCCGTGTGCCGCAGCTGTTCCAGGCCCCGATCGGCGATGCGCACGGCGGCCAGGGGAAAATGGCGTCGATTGTCCGTATCGCAGAAAGGCGCCCCGACCCTTTTCGCGCCGCGCCCCATGCTACGCCAGCAGCGCCTTGCACTCCAGCCCCTAGCACCCGAATCGTTTCAGCAGCTCCACCTGCTGCTTCTCGTCGCGGCACGTCGCCGGAAAGTTCAGCTCATAGGGGATCCGGACGCCGCGCCGCTCGCCAGTCCCCTGGACGCCGCCCGCCCATCCCGCTACCCTTAACCTTTTCCACGCGGCCGACCGCCGGCCGCCGATCGCGGGAATCCGGCAATGATGCTCACCGGGCCGCGCCCGGGTCAGACAGTTGCCGCGCGAAGGGTGAATGCCATGCCTCTCGGGATGATGGGTCTCAAGGTCGGAATGACGCAGATCTACGACGACCAGAACAAGATCGCGCCGGTCACGGTGCTGCAAATCGGCCCTTGCCCGGTCTTGCAAGTGCGCAATCAGGAGCGCGACGGCTACGACGCCGTTCAGCTCGGCTACCTCGACAAGAAGCGGACCAAGGCGACGCGCGCCGAGCGCGGCCACGTCTCGGCCGACCTGGAATCGAAGCGGAAGCGGGCGCGCACCTCGGCCGGCGTGGCGCTGCCGCCCAAGGCCAACGTGGAGCCGCAGAAGCACATCCGCGAGTTCCGCGTCGAAACGCCGTCCGACGTGGCCGTGGGCACGGTGCTGAAGGCGGCCGACGTGTTCAAGGACGTCAAGGCCGTGGACGTGATCGGCACGTCGAAGGGCCGCGGCACCGCCGGCGCCATGAAGCGTCACAACTTCCACGGCCTGCCGGCCAGCCACGGCGTCAAGAAGCACCACCGCTCGCCGGGCAGCGTCGGCTCGCACGCCAGCAACCGCGGTTCCGGCCGTCCCAAGCGCGGCAAGCGCATGGCCGGCCGTTACGGCGCCGAGCGCGTCACCATCCGCAACCTGCGCGTCGTCAAGATCGACGCCGAGAACAACCTCGTGCTGGTCGAGGGCGCCGTCCCCGGCCCCAACGGCGGGCTGGTGCTGATTCGGCCGACGAACAAGAAGAAGTGACGATCGGCGAGCGGCCAGCGTGAGCCGGCCGCTCGCCGGTTCAACTCAGCTGCCACATCAGCATCTTCAGGCTGTCCCCCAGCCGGGCGTTGAGGCCGAGCGCCGCCGGCCCGTGTCCAGGGTCCAAAGCGTTCACTCCCCCCCGGTTCAAGCCACCGATCGCCGTCCCTGGAGCATCTCCAGGCAAAGGGAGCGCATCGTCGTCAGTTCGCGCTGGAACTCTCGATGGGCCTCCTCGGCCGGCAGGACCGTAAAAAGGTCCGGCAGCTGGACGCCGTGACTCATGATCTTGTCGGCCCGCTTGTCGTGCAGGCGCTTCCGAACGAACAGGCAATTGTCCGCGTGGAAGAAGAGGCGAACCGCCTCCGTCGCACTCATGACGCCGTTGGCCAGCGACTCAATGACGCCGAGGTTGAGCAGGGCGAAAAGAGTCAACGGGTGCGTCGCCCTGGCCTGCGATTCGGAGAGCAAGTCTTGCAGTTCCATGTCCTGGCTCACGGCAGAGCGGGGCTGGGGAAGAACTTCACGTCGGCGACCTGACCGGAAGCATGCTCAACGTAATGCGCGTCGCCGATGTTGCCCTTCTTGATGACTTTTTGCCACTTTCCGGGCAATAATTGCCGCAGATAACAGCGAACAACCTGATTCCGCACCGGGTACTTGATTGTACCTCCCGGAACGGGCATCCATCCGGCGGGAATGGACCCGGAGGCGTACACGTCTTTGTATACATTGCGGTTTTCCCGCGCCCGAACTCCTGTCCGGGAACGAGCGGACGTCCCCGCCTCGCCGGTTCAACTCAGCTGCCACATCAGCATCTTCAAGCTGTCGCCCAGCCGGGCGTTGACGCCGAGCGCGGCCGACGGCTCGTAGCCGCAGTGCATCAGGCAATGCTCGCAGCGCGGGTCCTTGCCGTGGCCGTAGTTCTCCCACGGCGTATCGTCCATCAGGCCGCGGAACGTGTCGTGGTGTTCGTCCGTGATGAGGTAGCACGGCCCTTTCCAGCCCTTGATGTTCCGCGTCGGGTTGCCCCAGGCGGTGCAGGTCAGCTCGCGCTTGCCGCTCAGGAACTCCAGATACACCGGAGAGGACATCATCCGGTGCCGGCTCAAGAGCTTTTCCGCCTCTTTGAACTTGGCGCGCATGTCGTCGCGCGTCATGAAGATTTCCGCGGCGCCGTCGGGGTTCGTTTCCTGCACGGCCGTGTAGCCGTAGGCCGGCGACAGGAGGAAGCCGTCCACGCCGAGCCGCGTCAGGTAGGTGAAGAGCCGGTCCACCTCGCCGAGGTCGGTGTCCTTGAAAATCGTCGTGTTGGTGCAGACGAGGAAGCCGGCCTTCTTGGCCGCGACGATGCCGTCCACCGCGGCCTTGAAGACGCCCTCGCGCTCGACGGCCCGGTCGTGCGTCTCTTCCAGGCCGTCGAGGTGGACGTTGAAGAAGAAGCGGTCGGTCGGCCGGAACTCGTGCAGCTTCTTCTTGATGAACATGCCGTTGGTGCAGAGATAGATGTGCTTGCGGCGCCGCAGGATGCCTTTGACCAGCTCGCCGATTTCGGGGTAGATCATCGGCTCGCCGCCGCAGATGCTGACGATCGGGGCGCCGGCCTCGTCCACGGAGTCGAGGCACTCCTTCAGCGAAAGGCGGTCCCGAATGTGCGTGGAATACTCGCGGATGCGGCCGCAGCCGGTGCAGGTCAGGTTGCAGGCGTGCAGCGGCTCCAGCATCAGCACCAGCGGGAAGCGCTTGGCGCCGGACAGCTTCTTCTTGGCCATGTAGCCGACCATGTCGGTCGTCAGGCTGAGGGGGAAACGCATTCTGGACTCCTCAGAAGAGGAACGAACCACAGAGGCACAGAGGACACAGAGAGAAGAAACACCGAGAAGACGAAAGAGCGAGTTCCGAAGCGTTATCGCTCCTGTGTTTCCACTTTTGATTTTCTCGGTGCTTCTTCCCTCTGTGTCCTCTGTGCCTCTGTGGTTCGTTCGTGATTTTGCCCCGTGCAGTATCTGGCCAGCGCCATAAGCGGGAAGTACAGGCTGTACAGGTGGTATTTCAGGTAAAAGACCTTCGGGAATCCCGTTCCGGTGAAATACTCCTCGTCCCAGCCGCCGTGATCGGCCTGCGTGCTGACAAGATAGTCGATCCCGGCCCGCACGACGTCGCCTTCGCCCTCACCGGCCGCTTGCAGCGCGAGAATCGCCCAGGCCGTCTGCGACGCCGTCGGCGCGCCCTTGCCGGCCTGGGTCGGGTCGTCGTAGCTGGCGCAGCTCTCGCCCCAGCCGCCGCCGGGCTGCTGCACGCTTTGCAGCCACGCCACGCAGCGCCGCACCATCGGGTCGCGCATGTCGAAGCCGATCTTTTGCAGCCCGACCAGCACCTGCCAGGCGCCGTAGAGGTAGTTGACGCCCCAGCGGCCGACCCAGCAGCCGGACTTTTCCTGCGTCTTCCGCAGGAAATCGAGGGCGCGGCGAACCTGCGGATGATCGACGCCGAAGCCGTACTCCGCCAGCGCCTCCAGCACGCGGGCCGTGATGTCGGGGCAGGCCGGGTCGAGCATGGCGTTGTGATCGGCGAACGGCGCCTTGGTCAGCACCTCGCGGGTGACGTCGCGGTCGAAGGCCGCCCAGCCGCCGTCGCGGTTCTGCATCCCCAACAGCCAGCGCAGGCCGCGCTCGGCGGCCGGCCGCGCGGCGGGCGTGTTGGCCGCCCCGCTCCGCGCCAGCGCCATCAGCACCATTGCCGTATCGTCGATGTCCGGATAGAAATCATTGCGGTACTCGAAGGCCCATCCGCCCGGCTCCAGGTGCGGGTTGAGGACGCTCCAGTCGCCGCGGCGCCGCACCTCGCGGCCCAGCAGCCATTCCACCGCGGCTTGCGGGGCCGCGTCGCCCGTTGTGGCGGGGCCGTCCCCCGTTGGGGCGCGGTCTCCAGACCGCGCCCCAACGGGGGACGGCCCCGCCACAACGCCGGCGTCGGCCAGGGCGTTGAGCGCCAGGGCCGTGTCCCAGACCGGCGAGAAGCACGGCTGCAACCGGATCGCGCCGTCCTCCTCGATCATCAGGTCGTCGAGTTGCTTCAAGGCCCAGCGCATCTCCGGCGCGTCGTCGGCGACGCCGAGGCAGCGCAGGGCGACGACCGTGTAGATCATCGGCGGGAAAATGGCGCCGAGGCCGTCGCTGTCCTGGAAGCGCTCGCGCATCCATGCGGCGGCCTTCTCCACGGCGATTCTGCGGAAGGGGGCGAGCAGGCCGAGCCGTTCGGCCGCCTTGTAGACGGCATCGACGCCGAGGAAGAAGTTGCCCCAGCTGAGCAGGCGGCGCGGCGGCGGCCCCACCGGCATCGGCGTTTCGGGCGGCCGGAGGAACAGCTCGCGGATGCCGAGTTCCGGCGGCAGGCGGCGCACCGGCTTGGTAGCCGAGAAGATACTGAGCGGCACGACGATGGTGCGCGTCCAGCTCGACAGGGCGTAGAGGTTGACGGTGAACCACTTCGGCAGCAGCACCAGCTCCGGCGGCACCGACGGGCAGTTTTCGTAGGGGAATTGTCCGAGGAGAGCGAGGTAGAACTTGGTGAAGCTGTTGCAGCGGCCGGCGCCGCCCTCCGCACGGATGGCCTCGCACGCCTTGGCCATGTACGCGGCGGCGGGGTCATGGCCGGTGAGCTTGAGGGCGAAATACGCCTTCACCGATCCGCTGAGTTCGATGGGGCCGCCGGGGTAATGGCCCCAGGAGCCGTCGGCCCGCTGCTGGCGGCGGACGTACTCGGCGGCCTTGCGAGCCTTGTCGTCGTTCTCGCGGCCGAGGAAGGCCATCAAGAGGACGTATTCGGATTCGAGGATGGTGTCGCCCTGGAGTTCGCCGCACCAGTGGCCGTCGGGCCGTTGCAGCTCAAGGAGGCGGCGGCGGGCACGGTCGAGGGCGCGGCGTTCCGGCGCAGGGGGAAAGGGCGTCCGGCGAGCGGCGGGGGCGCGTCGGCCGTGCGGCAGGGTGGGTGCAACGTTCACGGAACTCCTTTCCCCATCCGGGCGACGATCCGATCGGGCGGGTCGTCCGAAGCGCGTGTACTCTACCCGGTTGCCGCAAACTGCCGCAAGAGGAAGTGGGACGTTTAGCCGCTCTTCGCAGAAGAGCGCGTCGCCGACGCGCTCTTCTGCGAAGAGCGGCTAAACAGAATGGGAAAAAACGGATCGCCGCCCTGTCCTGGAAACGCCCCGTCGCGCGGGTAAGAGAGTATGGACCTGCCGATGACGAACGACCCCAGTGAAACGCTGCGCCTGCTCCAGCGCGCCGAACCGGCGATCGCGCCGCCCTGGGCGAGCTGTTCGCGCGCCACCGCGACCGCCTGCGTCGCATGGTCGAGCTGCGCCTCGACTGGCGGCTCCGCGCCCGCGTCGATCCGTCCGACGTGATCCAGGATGCGTACCTGGACGTGGCCGGGCGCCTGAGCGACTACCTCCGCGATCCGAAATTGCCGCTGTTCCTCTGGCTGCGCCTGGTGGTCGGCGAGCAGCTGGTCAACCTGCACCGCCGCCACCTCGGCGCCCGGATGCGCGACCCGCGCCGCGAGGTGTCGCTGTTCCAGGACGCCTTGCCGCAGGCCAGCTCCGCGGCCCTGGCGGCGCAGCTGCTCGGCAAGTTCACCAGCCCGTCGCAGGCGGCCGTCCGGGCCGAGCGCCTGATCCGGCTCCAGGAGGCGATCAACAGCCTCGACGCCATCGACCGCGAGGTGCTGGCCCTGCGCCACTTCGAGCAGCTCAATCGCGCCGAGACGGCCCTCGCCCTCGGCGTCACTGAAGAGGCGGCCGCCAAGCGGTACATTCGCGCTCTGAAACGCCTCAAGGATTTGCTCGCCCAGATGCCGGGCGGGTTGGAGGGCCTCTGACATGGGCGCCCCGAGCGGAGAGAAGTACGCGAAGCTCGACAGCATGGCTGAGGAGTTCGCCGAGCGCTGGCGCCGCGGCGAGCGGCCGCCGCTCCAGGAGTTCATCGACCGGGCGCCCGACCTGGCCGACGACATTCGCGAGCTGTTTCCGGCGTTGGTCGAGATGGCCCGGGCCGAGCCGGACGGACCTCCCCGCGTGGCCGCGCCTGCGGCTCCCGCGCTGCGGCAGGTCGGCGAGTACCGCATCGTTCGGGAGATCGGCCGCGGCGGCATGGGCGTCGTCTACGAGGCGGAGCAGACGTCGCTGAGCCGGCGCGTGGCCCTGAAGATCCTGCCGGCCCAAGTCGCCAGGGACGGCAAGGCGCTCGGCCGCTTCCAGCGCAAGGCGCGGGCGGCGGCCAAGCTGCACCACACGAACATCGTGCCGGTTTTCGAGGTCGGCCAGGACGGCGACGTATGCTATTACGCCATGCAGTTCATCCAGGGGCAGTCGCTGGATCAAGTCATCGAGGAGCTGCGCCGGCTGCGGGCGCAGTCGGCGGCGAATCGGCGGCGTCCGTCCGGGCGAGCCGGGCTGCGTGAGCGCCCGGAGGAGAATGCGCCGGCCGTCAGCCGCATCACCCAGGCGCTGCTGGCCGGCGGCTCGCAGTCCAGTGAGGCGCCGGCCAAGGCCGCGGTAGGGGAAGCGACCACTGCGGAAGCGGCGCCCGCTCCCGGCGCGGCCGCCGCAGCCGATTCGTCCGGTGCGGCGGTGCTGCCGGATCGGATGGCCCTGTCCGGCGTCGAGTCGCACCTGCGGCACTTCTTCCGAAGCGCCGCCCGCATCGGCCAGCAAACGGCCCTGGCCCTGGCCTACGCCCACCAGCGCGGCGTCCTGCACCGCGACGTCAAGCCGTCGAACCTGCTGCTGGACGAGGCCGGCGTCGTCTGGGTGGCCGACTTCGGCCTGGCCAAGACCGACGACGACGGACTGACGGCGACCGGCGACGTGATCGGCACGTTCCGTTACATGGCGCCGGAGCGCTTCAGCGGCAAGGGCGACGCCCGCGCCGACGTTTACTCCCTGGGACTGACGCTGTACGAGCTGCTGACGCTGCGGCCGGCCTTCGACTCCGCCGACCGGCTGGCGCTGGTCGCCCTCGTCAAGTCGCTGGAACCGCCGCGGCCACGGACGCTGGATCCGCGCATCCCGCGCGACCTGGAGACGATCGTCCTCAAGGCGACCGCCAAGGAACCGGGGCGGCGCTACGCGACGACCGAGGCGATGGCCGAGGACCTGCGCCGATTCCTCGCCGATGAGCCGATCAAGGCGCGGAGGACGGGCGGGCTTGGCCGACTTCGACTCTGGAGCCGGCGCAACCCCGCCCTGGCCGCGCTCACGGCCTGCCTTCTTCTGGTGCTCGTCGCAGTTGCGGTCGGCTCCACGGCCACGGCGTTCTACCTGAACGCCACGCTCGCGCAGTCGGAAAAGCACCGCAAGGACGCGGAGGATGCCGACGAACAGGGGAAATACAAGCTTTGGCAGGCGGACCTGGACCACGCCCAGGCGCGGCGCATGAGCCGGCAGTCGGGGCAGCGGTTCGCCGCGCTGCGATCCATCCGGGAGGCGCTGACGCTGCCGACGCCGCCGGGCCGGTCCATCGACGAATTGCGCACCGAGGCCATCGCCGCGCTGTGCCTGGCCGACATCGAGACGGAGAAGGAATGGGATGGATGGCCGCCGGGGTCGGTCTCGGTGGCGTTCGACCCGGCGTTCGAGCGCTATGCCCGCGGGGACAAGGAGGGGATTGTCCACGTCCACCGCGTCAGCGACGGTGTGGAACTGTTCACCCTTCCGGCGCCGCCCGGCGCCGGGCAAGTCAGCGACTACCGCGGAGTGGAATTCAGCCCGGACGGCCGCCTTCTGCAACAGCACTGTCACAAGGAACAAGGGTTCCGCTCGCGGGTGTGGCGGCTGGACGGCCCTGAGCCGGTCCTCGTGCTGGACGACGACCACAGTTTCCTCGCGTTCCGCCCCGACGGCGAGCAGTTCGCCGCCAGCTACCCCGACGGGACGATTCGCCTGTTCGACGCGGCCACCGGCAACGAATTGCGCCGGTATCTGATAAACTCGCCGCTATCCGATTCCTACGTCGATTGGAACCCGACGGGGGCGAGCCTTGTTCTCAACGGGGCGCACCTGCGAATCCTGGACCTGGACACGGGAAAGACTTCGGAGGTCCAGCCGCCGATCCCAAGCGGCTACTTGTGGGCCGCCTGGAGTCCGGACGGCCGCGTGCTGGCGATTTGTGCGCGCGATCACCGGATTTACCTTTGGGATGTCCTCTCAAAGCGTTCCGTCCTGCCCCCGCTCTCGGGCTACAGCAGCGGCGGCGACATCGCCCGCTTCAGCCCGTCGGGGGAGCGCCTGCTAAGCACCGACTGGAGCGGCCTGTGGATGTTATGGGACGCCCGCGCCGGCCGGCGACTGCTGACGCTTCCGGCGAGCTGGAACACGATCCAGTTCAGCCGTGACGGCGGCCGGCTGGCCGCGGGCGTGGCGCCGCCGAAGCTCCGGCTGTTCCGCTACGCCGAGGGGACGGAATTCCGGGCGTTTTGGGGCGTCTCAAACGTCGGCCCCGGAGCTCTCGGAGCGGACACCGTTCAGGATGCAGCCGGACGGCTGCTGGCCGTTCGCACGAGCGAAGGCATGGCTCTCATCGATCTGGAGCGCGAGGAACAGGCGATACAGATCCGCTTATCGGATTGCCGAGTGGTCGGTTTTGAGCCGGGCGGGGATTTGCTGACGGCCGGCGCCTCTGGGCTGGTCCGTTGGCCGCTGGCTGTCAATCCGGCCGACGGCCGACGGACGTTCGGGCCGCCTCAGCGGCTCTGCACGACGCCGCAGTCGGTGAACGGCGCCGCCTCGAAAGACGGTCGGGTCGTGGCCCTGTCGGATCGCGCTGGGCAGCGCGTGGGCGCGTTGCTCTTGCACCCGTCCACGTCAGAGAGTTTCTCACTGGGTCCGCAACAGGACGTGCGCCACTGCGCGGTCAGCCCCGACGGCCGCTGGGTGGCGACCGCGAGCTTCAACCTCGATAAGGGCAACGCCGTCAAGATCTGGGACGGGCAAACGGGGCGATTCGTCCGAGACCTACCGATGCCGTTGGCTGGCGACCATGTTCGTTTCAGCCCGGACGGTTGCTGGCTGCTGACCATCAATTCAATCCCGCGCCTTTGGAAGGTGGACGGCTGGGAGGAAGGTCCGGACCTGCACGGCGACCCACTGAACCCGTCCGGGGAATTCAGCCCGGACGGCAAGCTGCTGGCGCTTGGCGACGCGCCCGGCGTCGTGCGCCTGCTGGAAACGGAGACGGGACGCGAGCTGGCCCGCCTGACCGCCCCGGTGGAGAGTCGTCTGTCTCCCACCGCCTTCACGGCGGACGGCGCCCGGCTGATCGTTTACAGCGGTCAGGACTCCGCCTTGTACCTCTTCGACCTGCGCGCCATCCGCGCTGGGCTGGTGGAACTGGGCCTCGATTGGGCCGCGCCGGCCTACCCCGCTGCCGTGGCGCCGGCGCCGGCCCTGACTATTGACGTGAACATGGGCGATCTCCTTCAGCAGCTTCAGGCGGACCCGTTTTTGGTGCAGGCGCGGCAAGACGAGAACGCCAAGGACTACGCCAAGGCGGCTGCGGACCTGCGCCGCGCGCTCGCCGTCGCCCCGGACCATGCCGAGGCGAACAACGACCTGGCGTGGCTGCTGCTGACCGGCCCGCAGGAGTTGCGCGATGCGAAAGCGGCGCTGCCGCTGGCCCGCAAGGCCGTCGAAAAGGCGCCCGAGCAGTCGCTCTACGTCAACACGCTCGGCGTGGCTCTGTACCGCACCGGGCAATACGCCGAGGCCGTCCCGGTGCTGGAAAAGAGCCTCAAGCTCAGCAACGGGGCGCACGACGCCTTCGACCTGCTCTTCCTGGCGATGTGCCGTCATCGTCTCGGCGACGCCGACGGGGCCAAGGACGACCGCGACCGGGCCGTCCGCTGGGTCGCCGACCATAAGGCGACGCAGTCCCCGGCCTGGACGGAGGAACT
The DNA here is from genome assembly GCA_963823075.1 of uncultured Planctomycetaceae bacterium. Taxonomy (GTDB): domain Bacteria; phylum Planctomycetota; class Planctomycetia; order Gemmatales; family Gemmataceae; genus UBA4732. Next base: position 1,580,591 of record CAWGKE010000001.1, on the reverse strand, counting down.
CACCGAGTTCCAGGCGGAAGCCGACGCCGTTCTGGCGCGGCCGCCTGGCCCCGGCGACAAGTGAAGCGCGCCGCGCCGCGCCTCGTAAGGCGAGGGGCGGGAAATACCTTACCCGTAGCCGCATTCGCCAGAATGCGGGTGAATGGCTGTCGGCCCGCATTCTGGCGAATGCGGCTACGGGTATCATTCCTGCTGCCGCTCGCCTAAGCCCGCTTTGGGCGTCCGCATCCGATTTCCGCCGCCGGCCGATTGTACCCGGCGGCGCCGTGGGTTACACTATCCTACGTCCCGAGAGTTCCGCCGCATCTGTCCTTCGGGGGGCCGAGACGTGACAGACCGTTCCCAGCGCGCGCCATGTTCCGGGCCGGTGCGGTTGTCGCGGCGCGAGCTGTTGCAGGCCGGCGCCGCCGGCGTGCTGGGCCTGACGCTGCCGCGCCTGCTCCGCGCCGCCGAGTCGCCAGCCGGACCCGCCCCCCGCGCCGACCACTGCATCCTCCTCTTCCTCAACGGCGGTCCCAGCCACCTCGACATGTGGGACATGAAGCCGGGCGCCCCGGCCGAGATCCGCGGCGAATTCAAACCCGTCGCTACCACCGTTCCCGGCGTCCAGCTCTGCGAATTGCTGCCGCGCCTGGCCGGACAGATGCACCGCTGCACCCTCATCCGCTCCGCGCATCACAGCGTCAACAACGCCCATGCGGCCGCCGTCTACTGCGCCCTGACCGGCCACGACCGCGGCGAGATCGGCGGCGGCGCCCGGCCCGACGACCACCCGGCCGTCGGTTCCGTCGTCGGCATGCGCCGGCCGCCGGCCACGCCCATCCCGCCCTACGTGTCGATGCCGTACATCACCAAGGAAGGGGCCGGCGGGCCGCCGCAGCCCGGCTATTTCGGGGGGCTGCTCGGCCGCGTCCGCGATCCGCTCTTCGTTCTCCGCGACCCCAACGCCCCCAACTTCGCCCTGCCCGAGCTGGGTCTGCCGGCCGACGTCAACGCCGGCCGCCTCGACGGTCGCAAGCGGCTTCTCGACGAGATCGCCGACGGCGGCCACGGCGACGCCGCGGCGCGCGAGCTGTCCGGCTTCCAGGCCCGCGCCTTCGACCTGCTCAGCTCGCCGGAGACCCAGAAGGCGTTCCAGCTGGAGCATGAGCCGGATCGTGTGCGCGAGAGCTACGGCCGCAACATCTACGGCCAATCCACGCTGCTGGCCCGCCGGCTCATCGAGGCCGGCACGCGCGTCGCCTGCGTCTCCTGGGCGCCCGACGCCAACGCCACCTGGGACACGCACGGCGGCAACTTCCCCAAGCTCAAGAACGAGCTGCTGCCGCAGCTCGACGCGGCGCTGTCGAGCCTGCTGACCGACTTGTCGGATCGGGGAATGCTGCAACGGACGCTGGTGGTCGTAATGGGGGAATTCGGCCGGTCGCCGAAGGTCAACGGCGGCGGCGGCCGCGACCACTGGAACTTCTGCTACGGACTCTTGATGGCCGGCGGCGGCCTCAAACCCGGCTACGTCCACGGCGCCAGCGACAAGATCGGCGCCCGGCCGAGTCAGCAGCCGGTGACGCCGGCCGACGTGATCGCCACGGTGTATGAGATTTTGGGGGTGCCGCCGGATCTGGAGATGCAGGATCGGTTGTCGCGGCCGTTCGTGCTGGCGCCGTGGGGGTCGGCGATCCGGGAATTGTTCGCGTGAATCGCTTCTTACTGCCCTTCCTGCAATTCCACCCGCGACACGCGCATATAGTTGCGCGCAGGTCGCCGCTCCAGATCGCCTCGCCGAAACACGCCACGCGCCGGTTCACGTATGGATCCAGATTCACGCCCGGCTGGGCCGTGACGAAGTACAGCAGCGTGCGGCCGTCGTCGGCGATCATCGTGTACGCTTTCCGCCCCTCAGCGGCGCGGGAAGACACGTGCAACCATCCAGCCGGCGTCGCGTATTCCTTGGCGGCGGCGCCGGACGCGGACGGCGAAGCGCCCGACGAGGCGGCGACGCCCTGCGGCGCCGACAGGCGCACGGCCGGCGCAGGCGTCGGCTCGCCCGGCAGCGGGTAGACCTTGCTCTCGTTCGGGGCGGCGGCGACGTGCGGGTCGGCGCCGGGAGGCACGCCGGGCACGATGTTTTGCGTCGGATTGCGCAGGCTGTCGCGCAGCCAGTTGGCGCGGTTGCGGGCCTGGTTCGCCCGGTTGAAATCCGCATCGACGCCGGCGCCCTGGTTGTACAGGGTGAAGGCTTGCTGCGGGTCGTACTTCTCCGCGTCCACGGCTTTGCGGTACAGCGATTCGGCGTCCTGACCCGGCGGCGGGTTGGCCGTCGGAATCCCGGCCGCGGGGCCGGCCGCCGTTCCCGGCACGGTCACGACGGCCGGCGGATTCACGGCCGCGGCCGCCGTCGGCGTCTGGATCGCCTCCGCCTTGATGTAGCGCACCTCGCCCTCCGGCGGGTAGATCGACACCCACGTCCCGTCGCTGTCGCGCACTTCATTGTTCTTGGGCAGGAGGAACACGATCGTCCCGCGCGGCACGCGCTTGCCGACCACCGGCGGCTGATTCGTCATCGTGCTGCCGATGCGGACGTCCGCGTCCTCGTTGGCGACCGTGACGGGCGGCTGCTGCTGATTGTTGGTTATCAGGAGGTCCTTGCGAATCCAGCTGAACGAGCGGCTCGGCGGCACGATGGCCAGCCAGCCGCCGTCCTCCTGGTTGACGACGCGAACGCGGTCGCCGGCGTGGAGATGGTTGGTGGGGTAGAACATGGCGCCGTCGCCGTGGCCGCTGCGCACGTCGGTATCCTGCCGGATCGTGGCGTCGTACGGCTCCGTCCGCGCCGGGGCCGTCGCCCAAACCAGGGCCGCCAGGGTCAAGGCGCCGAGCAGCGATGCGGAACGCATGGCAAACCTCCGGTTAGCGCGGGCGCGCAATCCTCCCGCTACTCACTCGGCGCACGGCGGACGCCGGATGAGGGGAAACGGCCGGCCGTCGCGGGATTCCGCCCCGGTGCGGGCGGCCCTCCGAAATCTGACGGTTATAGCGTTCGCGGGGATGGCTGCAAGACAGGTTCCGCAAAAAGGGTGTGCCTCTCGAATTTGGAGGCGGCGTGGGCCGGCCGGCCCGTGCTGAAGCACGGGCCTACAAGCAAAAGCCCGGTAAACCGGGCTGAAATCCCTGGCAGCCCGGTTCACCGGGCTTCGGCTTGTAGGCCCGCCGTTCACGGCGGGACGGGCCAGGTCCAAAATCGGGAGGCACACCCCCGCAAAAAGGGGCGCCCCGCACCCGGCCCTTGCCTTTGTCGTTGGTGCTAGACCCCTTACGGTATACAATGCCCATGAGTTGGGGGACTTTTCAAGGATAATACAACGATCGACTCCCATCGGCCTGCTGGGTGGCCGTGCTGCGGCGCCCGACCCGCCCAAACCTACCACGCCCATTTCCTAATCCCGCCGGCAGCCATTTGAGGTAGTCCCTGTTGTTCGCCAGACTGCGGCCCTTCATCCTTCTGTCCTTGCTCGGCCTGGTCTTCTTCGCCCCCCTGCTGCTGCACCCGACCGGGACGCTGTACTCGAAGCGTTCGGACATGATCGCCGAACACATCCCGGCGAAGCGGTTCCTGATCCGCTCCTGGCGCGAGACGGGCGAATTGCCGCTGTGGTGCCCGTACCAGTTCGCCGGCGAGCCGTTCGTCCACGACATCCAGGTCGGCGTCTTCTACCCCCCGTACTGGATTCTCTTCCTGTTTCCGCCCGAAGCCGCGGGCTGCGTCCTGAGCTGGGTGATCGTCGGCCACGTCATCGCGGCGGGCTGCTGCATGGTCGGTTACGCCCGGTCGCACGGCCTGGGTTGCGCCGGCGCCACGGCGGCGGGCATAAGCTATATGTTCGCGGGCAAATGGATGTTTCATTTGCTCGACGCGGGCCACACCATTCTCATCGGACTGGCCTGGCTGCCGCTGGTGCTGCTCCTGCTTGAGTCGGCCGTCCGCCGCGGCGGCCTGGTGCGGGCCACGGCGGCGGGGACGGCGGCGGGGCTGATGATTCTGGGGACGCAGCCGCAGTGGACGTTTTACTCGGCGCTGCTGGCGGCGGGGCTGACCCTCGGAACGGCCCTGGAGTCGGCCGGCTGGCTGGGCGGCGCGGGGCCGCGCTCGGCGCGCCGGACGCTGGCGGCGCTGGGTCGCTGGCTGGGGCTGGGTCTGTGGGCGGCGCTGACGGCCGGCGCCCTGTCCGCGGTGCAGCTGCTGCCCACGCTGGAGGCGGCGTCGCAAGCCACCCGCGGCGCCGGCGTGGCGCCCGACGATGTAGTGCGCGAGTTCCTGTACACCGTGCATGAGCTGGTCGGGCCGGGCCCGGTCGTCTGCCTGCGCTGGGAGAATCGGGCCGGGTTTGGCGTCCTCGCGCTGACGGCGGCGCTGCTGGCGCCGGTGCTGTGCCGGGGCCGCGTCCGCTGGCAGGCCGCCCTCTGGCTGACGCTCTGGGCGCTGGCGCTGGGCGGCGGCACGCTGCTGGCCGACGCCGGCTGTCCGGGCTTCCGCACGTTCCGTCTCCACGTCCGCGCGTTTATCACCGCCGGCCTGCTCACGGCCCTGCTGGTCGGCGCCGCCACGGACGCCCTGTTTGCCAGGGCCGTCGTCCTGTCGCCGCGTAGGAAGAAACTCGCGATCGCCCTTGTCCTTGTCGCCCTGGCGGTTGGCGTGGCGGCCCTGGCCAGCGAGGCAATCCTCGGGATACCAGACGGCGAGGAGGTGCGCTTCCCGTTTTACCCGCTGGCCCTGGCGATCCTCGTCCCGGCCGGCGCAGCGCTGCTGATCCTCCGCCTCCGCAGCGGCGGGGGCGGGCCGGCCGGCCGGGCGGCGGGGCTGGCCTGGCTCGGCCTCCTGCTGGTCGAATTGTGGGCCATGTCGTGGCCGATGGTGCAGATTTGTGACGAAAACGATCTCTATAAACCTTCCAGCTGCGTCTCCTTCATCATCGACGCGGAACGCGACGGGTCGGGCAGGCGCGGTCGGGTGCTGGACACGTGCATCAAGGGCACGCTGGGCCACGCGGCACTGGGGTCCGGCTGCCCGCTCGGCCCGATCTACGGCCTGGAGGTCGTGAGCGGGTACAACCCGCTGGACGTCCACCGCTTCCGCGACTACCTGCAGCTCATGGCCGACGATCCGGCGCCGGTGCGGGCGTTCGACGTGCCGTTCGGCCATCCGATCCTGCTGAGCATCCCGGTGCGCAACAAATCGTTGGCGGACCTCCTCGGGGTCCGATACCTGTTGCAGCCGCGAGACCCCGGCGATCAGCCGGACGGCCACGATCCCGCGCGCCCGCCGGGCTGGCGGCGCATCCTCGAAGACGAGGACGCCCGGTCGTACAGCTTCACACTCGGGGGCGTCCTGCCGTTGCCTCCTTATACGGTCTGGGAAAATCAAAGCGTCCTGCCGCGGGCGTTCGTCGCGCCGCGGGCGGCCCCGCTGCCGAACCGGCCGGAGTTGCTGGACGCGCTCAAGCGAACCGACTTCAAGGAGACGGTGCTGCTGGAGGGCTGGCGCGACGAGTTCGCCGCGGCGCCCGGCGACGCCGGCCGCACCGTCCAGGTCGCCGACTACCGACCGAACCGGGTGACGTTGCACACGGAAGGGGCGGCGGGGTGGCTGGTGTTGACGGACGTATGGTTCCCCGGCTGGAAATGTACGGTCAACGGCCGCGCCGTCGAGATCCACCGCGCCGACTTCCTTTTCCGGGCCGTCGCCGTGCCGGACGAGCCGTGCGAGGTCGTCTTCACGTTCGAGCCGGAATCCTATCTGCGTGGGAGGGAATTGAGCCTGGGCGCCGCGGCGCTGGTCGCGGTCCTATTTGGCGGCGCCGGATTGAGAAGATTCATGGCGTCGCGCTCTGGCCCGATCCGTCCGAGCCGCGCACGCAGCGCAGCGGAGTAAGCGGACCTCGCGCGGAGTCCGCTTACTCCGCTGCGCTGCGTGCGCGGCTCGGAAAATCGAGTCGCGCCTTTACTTGTCCCGGAACAGCATCGGCGCCAGCAGATACAAATCGTTCTTCCAGACCGGCCACTCGTGCGCCCGGAATCGACGTGCCAGACGTGCGGCACTTTCGTCTCGTCCAGGGAGTCGTGGAACGCCTTGCTGGCGGTCATCAGCTGGTCCTTGTCGCCGCAGGAGAGCCACAGCAGGCGGAGCCTCTTCGCCGCGTCCGCGGGGTTCTCGATGAGGCCGCCCGACCGTCCAAACAGCGCCGATGAGAAGCCTCCGACATAGGCGAATGTGTCCAGGTGTTTCAGGCCAATGCCCAGCGCCTGGCCGCCGCCCATCGACAGCCCCGCGATGGCCCGGTGGTCGGCGTCGGCCTGGACGGGGTAATGCGCCTCGACGTAGGGGATCACGTCCTTGAGCAGGTCGTTCTCGAAGCCGTTGTTCTGCCTCGGCCCGAAGGGATTGGCCGGCGGCGGCGCGAGGCGGTTGAGCGCCTCGGCGAGCTGCCTCTCGTCCACCGCGCCCTTGCCGTCCTTGTCGCACTCCTTGAAGAGTTCCTTCGCAAACGCGGTCAGCTCTTCCTCGGTCAGCTTGCCGTCCTTGTCGGCGTCGGCGCGCTTCATCACGGAGGCCGCGAGGACGGCGCCCGGACCCGGCGGCGCCACGAAGCCGTTGGGCATGACCACGATCATGGGGGCGAGCTTCTTGTCGGCGTACAGGTTGTCGAGGATGGCGTCGGCCGACCCCTTCCTCGTCCAACCGCTCTCGTCGTCGCCGGCGCCGTGCAGGAGGTAGAGGACGGGGTACTTCGCGTCCCTCGAGTAGCCCGGCGGCGTGTAGACGACCATCTTGCGCTTGGCGCCGACGGACTTCGAGTCGTACTCCACGGTCTCGACCTTGCCGCGGTCGATGCCGTCGCGGCGGACGTCGAAGCCCGCCGGCGCGGCGGGCAAGTCCTTGGGCGGGTCGTCCGCCCGCGCCAGGGCGAACAGGCCCAGCGCCAGGAGCGCGCCGCGCCCCACAGTCGGCCGGCAAATCGTGTGGTCATGGCAATCTCCCAGAAAGGGCGACAAGTGCATCAAGGGTGGGCTTGTATCGGCGGAGTCTAACACAGACGCAAGGAAGAGATTATGAGAATGCCGCGGGGCCGCGCCGGGCTGGGCGCGGCGGACGGCATCCGCTACCCTCTACCGAGAGTCCGCCGGCCGCGGACGGCCCTCGTGGGAGGAATCTCCGTGTCCGATACGCTGGTGCGGCATTTCGCCCTTTACACCCTCGGCCCCAACGGCCAGGTCCTGCTGCACGCCATGCCGCTGCTGCTGGGCGCGCTGTGCGTGATCGCCATCGCCTACCGCTACTACAGCGCATTCCTGGCGGCGAAGGTGGCGGTCCTCGACGACTCCCGCCTCACGCCGGCCCACCGCTTCAACGACGGCCAGAACTACCATCCGACCAACAAGTGGGTGCTGTTCGGCCACCACTTCGCCGCCATTTCCGGGGCCGGCCCGCTGATCGGCCCGGTGCTGGCGATCCAGTACGGCTACATGCCGGGTCTGTTGTGGCTGGTGATCGGCGTCTGCCTGGCGGGGGCCGTGCAGGACATGCTGGTGCTGGCCGCCTCGGTGCGCCGCGGCGGCAAGTCGCTGGCCGAGATCGCCCGCGCCGAGCTGGGGCCGTGGGCCTACCGCGTCGCCTCGGCGGCCATCCTGTTCATCGTCGTCATCGCCCTGGCCGGCCTCGGCTTCGTCGTCGTCAAGGCGCTCGGCGGCGAGGAAGTGGCCTTGCCCAAAGAGATGCAGATTGCACCGCCCATGCCTCCCGGCCAAACCCTGACCCCCGACCCACATCTGAGTAATGCCGCCCACACGGTTTACCGCTTCCCGGCGAACTGTGAAATCCGCCGCCAACCCGAATGCGAATGGATTAAGCGTCCCGACCCAATCATCATCGCAATCCCGGCAGGCGCGACCGTGGAGTGGGTGATCGACCTTGAGTGGAAGGACAGAGACTACCTCTCCGTCCCGCCCGGAAGCGTTGAATTGTTCCCCGGCAGTTCGTGGGGCACGTTCACCATCGCCGCACCATCCCCATCGCCCTGCTCGTCGGTCTCTACATGTACCGCCTCCGCAAAGGGCGCATCGTCGAGGCGTCGCTGATCGGCGGCGGCGCTGGTGCTGGCCGCGACGGTCGCCGGGGCACTGGATTCCCGGCTCGCCGCTGGAGGGAGTGTTTCTCGCTGACCAAGGGCCAGACCGTCCTCGCCATCACCATCTACGGCTTCATCGCCTCGGTGCTGCCGGTCTGGATGCTGCTCGTGCCCGCGCGACTACCTCTCCAGCTTCCTCAAAATCGGCACGATCGATTCTGCTCATCGTCGGCGTGTTCGTGGCCAACCCCGTGCTGCCGTCGCCGATGGTCAACCCCGTCTTCCAGAACGGCGGGCCGACGTTCCAGGGCGGCATCTTCCCGTTCGTGTTCATCTGCATCATGTGCGGGTCGATCTCCGGCTTCCACGCCCTGGTCTCGTCCGGCACGACGCCGAAGATGATCGACAAGGAATCGCACATCCGGCCCATCGGCTACGGGGCGATGCTGATGGAGGGGCTGGTCGGCATCGTGGCCCTGATCGCCGCGGCGTCGCTGCCGCCGCAGCTCTACTACGACATCAACGTCGGATTGGACAAGGCGGAGAAGTGGCGCCGGCCGTCGCGCAGGTGGACCGCGGAGTTCAGCGCGTCGCAGGACGTGGCGCACCTGCCGGTCGATGCGGAGAAACGCGACCTGGCTCAGGTGGAACGGACGGTCGGCAACGAGTCGCTGCGCGGCCGCACCGGCGGGGCGGTGACGCTGGCCGTCGGCATGTCGTTCATTCTGAGCGACGCGCTCGACTGGGCCAACGACCCAGCGGCCGTGGCGGGCCTGATGAAATACTGGTATCACTTCGCCATCATGTTCGAGGCGCTGTTCATCCTCACCACCATCGACGCCGGCACGCGCATCGCGCGCTTCGTCTTGCAGGAAATGCTGGGCAAGCTGCACCCGCCGTTCGAGCGAACCGACTGGCTGCCCGGCGCGATCACTGGCGACGGCGGCGGTGACGGCGGGCTGGGGCGTCCTCGTCTACACCGGCTCGATCGACACGATCTGGCCGATGTTCGGCATCGCCAACCAGCTGCTGGCCGTGATCGCCCTGGCGCTGGTGACGACGCTGCTGGTCAACACCGGCCGCGGCCGTTACGCCTGGGTGACGCTGCTGCCGATGCTGTTCGTGCTGTCCACGACGCTGACGGCGGCGTACCAGATGGGGACGTATCAGTTCCCGGCTCTGATCCAGGGGGGCCAGGTGCTGAAGGGGGCGCTGAGCATGGCGATGATGGTGTTCGTGGTGACGTGCGTGCTGACGCTGCTGCTGCTGGCGACGGCGCGGCAACTGGCGGTGGCGAGGGGACTAATTCCGGTGCGGCCGGAAGTGGGCGGCGGACAGGAAGCGGCGGCAGTCGGCGAGTCGGCGGCGCGGAACGACGGCAAGGTGGGAGGCGCGGAACCACCGTGGGGAGTGCAGGCAAAAAGAGAGGACGCCCCATGAAACGCGCGGACGGCGCCGAGAAGCGCCGTCCGCTTCATCCGTCCTCCTCGTCCCCCTCATACGAGCAGCCACAGGTAATCACCTGACCTCCGCAGACCGGACAGCGCTCGACGTCGCAGCCCAGGACGTGGAACTGCCCCTTGACGACGGCGCAGTCATGACAAGGACGGGTTTCCGCGCCCCAATCGTCCTTCTCTTCTCCATAGCGGATGCGGGCGTATTCCTTGCCGCCGATCGTGTAGGTCTTGGTTTCCTGGGCGTCCGCGATTCTCTGCGGCCAGTCCTCGGCCACCTGGACGCCGTTCACCTCGACGAACTTCTCGCTCATCTTGATACTCCTGAACGGCCACCCCCGACGGTCTAGATGCTTTTCTCGGGGGCCAACCAGCGCTCGATGTAATCTTTGCCGGCCCGCGTCAGGGCGAAGGTCTTCCGGACGAGTTCGCCGCCCGCGATCGGCTGGTCCTTGCCCGTATCGACAAGGAGCCTGTCGTCCAGCAAACGCCGGATGAAAAGCACGAAGTCGGACAGCATCCGCAATTCGGCGCCCGAATTGTCGCCGGCGAAGAACTCCAGCACGCGAAGCTCGGCGTCTCCGTACCTCTGGTTGATCGCGGCGAGGCGTTGCTTGTACTGGCGCATCGACTTGCGGTCGATTTCACCCTTATCGAATCGCGTATGGCACGTTGGGCATAGCGGAATGAGGTTGTGGAACTCGTGTTTCCTGCACTCCGCCCATCCCACGATGTGCGCGACCTCGACGGGAGTCTGCCGACACGCCGCAATGGCGCAGCGATGGCCGGCCTCGACGAGCACCGCCCGCTCCAGGTCCGAAGGGATCGGCGGCCTCTTTGCCATCGAACGGCCTCCGGCCTCACACCCCCGCGAAACAGTTGCGGGAGGAACGGTTGTCCTCCCTGCGATTGTATAGCCGGTTCCCGGAGGCCGATAGGCGAAACCACTTATCCGAGAATGCGATCCCACCGCGCCTTGTGGTAGGCGACTTTCTGCGCCGGCGTCATTTTCGTGAAATCGACCTCAGCGGCATGACCATTGGACGCCGCCTTCTCCGCTTTGCCGTTGCAGGAGCCTTTGCATCCGCAACCGCAATCGGCCTTGGCTTTCCCGTTTACCGACGCGGCCGTGGTTTGTGAGACCGGCGGCGGGACGCTCACCACCTTGCCGTCGCCGCCGTAGCTCATCACGCCGGTCTGCAACTTCATGTCGTCTTCCAGCGACCGCTGCGGCTTCACGCCAAGCTTTTGCAATACGCCGTGGTACGCCCGCACCGCATCTTCCGCCGTGATCTCACCGTCGGCGATGAGTCGCAAGAAGCGGATGAACGCGAACTGATTCTCGGCGTTGTTGATCTTGCGGCCGAACAGCGCCACGCGGGCGCCGTACTTCTTCGCCTCGCTGAGCAGTTTGAAGGCGTCGTAGGTGGTGCCGGCCGAGCCGCCGAGGATGCCGACGACGAGATGCGGGTCGTAGCGGACCAATTCCTCCATCGCCTTCGGGCCGTGGTAGACCATCTTGAGGAAGATCGGCCGGCCGGCCGCCGTGACGCCGCCGAGCGTGCGGACGACCACATCGTTGATGTACGCCGGCAGCTGACTGACCTCGATGGCTTCGGGACGATTCGGGTCAAAAATCTCCAGGAAGTGGCGAAAGCCCTTGCGCTCCGCCTCCAGGCGGAATTGCTTGTACTCTTCCAGGGCGGCGCGGTCCAGCGTTGTGTCGTTGTTGAAGGTGATGCTGTACAACCCGAGGTCGGCGCCGAGGCGGCGCTCCTCCGGCCGGCACTCGACCCGGCCGCACTGGATATGATCCAGCGTTGCCGTGCGGAACGGCATCGAGGGCTGGCCGACGTAGCGGCCGCCGCGGACGACGTGAATGTCGGTGGTGTCGTTGGCGCGGGCGGCCGGCGTGACGGGGCTGTCGTCGAAGATCCGCTTCTGGATGGTCAGCGCCTCGTTGGTGCTGGCCGACATGAGCATGATATCGACGAGCTTTTCTTCCACGATCCGAGTAATGATATCGCGGAACTCCGCGAGCGTGCGGTAGCGGACTTCGCCGGAATGGGCCTCCGGCGACTTGCCGGGGGCGCCGATGGCCAGGGCCATGTCGGGGTCCTTGGCGTCGGCGAGGATGAAGTCCTTGCATCCGCGCGGATCGGCGTGGATGCGGGCCAGCTTCAGGTCGAGTGTTTTCTGAACCATGTCTTGGGGCTCTTGGCGTCTTGGCGGTTAGGCTATTTCTTTGCCGATTGCCAGGCGGAACGCGGGATGGCGTGACCGTTGCCGCGCGCGGCCGGGGTTTCCGGGCCGCTCATCCGCGCCTTGTCGATGCGCCCCTCCACCTGATCGATGATCTCGCGCAGCACGCGCGCGGAGTTCTGGATTCCCGTCCGTTCCTTCGGCGTCAGCGGCAGCTCGATCTGTTTCCGCGCTCCGCCGCAGCCAACCTCCGTCGGCATGGACAGGCACACGTCGCGCACGCCGTACAGCCCTTGCTGCAACGTGCTGACGGGCAGGATGCGGCGGCCGTCCTGGGCCAGCGCGTGAACGACTTCGCGGATCGACAATCCGACACCGAAGCCGGAGCCGCCCTTGAGCTTGATAAGCGTCGCCCCGGCCGTCTTGGTTTCCTCAAACACTTCCTTGGCGACGGTCGGGGTGAAGCCCGGCCACTGTTCCAGCGGCAGGCCGGCCACCGTGGCGCTCGACCAGATCGGGACCATGCTGTCGCCATGTTCGCCGAGGATCATGGCCTGCACCTGCGTCGGCGGCGCCTGGAGGCGGCGGGCCAGGTAGCTGCGGAATCGGGCCGTGTCGAGCTGCGTGCCCAGGCCGATGACGCGCTGCCACGGCAGGCCGACCCGCTGCACCGCCAGGTAGGTCAGCACGTCCACCGGGTTGCTGACCACGACGAGGGCGGCGTTCTCCTTCAGGCCGGCCGCCTTCACCTGTTCGAGAATACCCAGAAAGAGATCGACGTTGCGGTTGATGAGGTCCAGCCGGCTCTCGTCCGGCTTGCGGCGGAGGCCGGCCGTGACGACGACGATATTGCTGGAGGGGATGTCGCCGTAATCGCCGGCCGTGATGCGCTGGTCGCCGGGGACGAGGCAGGCGCCGTTGAGGAGGTCGGTCGCCACGCCCTGCGCCATGTCCTTGTTGGCGTCGATGACGCAGATGCTGCTGACCACGCCGCCGCACTGGAGGGCGTACGCCGTCATGCTGCCGACCAGACCGCCGCCGCCGATGACGCTGACTTTCATGCGCGAGACGCCTTCATTCCAGAGAGAGTTTGTCTGAAGATCGTTGGGGCGGTTCCGTGGTCAACTGGTCCGACGGCTGTTGCGGCGACGGCGGCGGGGCGGGGGCGGGCGGTTCGGCCGGCGGCGCGGGCGGTTTGGCCTTGAGCATGTGCAGGCGGAAAACGCCGATCCGCGTCAGCACGAGGGCGATCGCCGCGACCCAGGCCGCGCCCCAGATGATCTTCAAGATCAACCACATCACCCAGTCGCCGAACACGTCGCCCATGATCCAGATGACGGCCGAGGCGACGGCCGTCGCCCCCACCAGCGCCACCAGCGACACCGTCATCGAGAAGCTCAGGACTCCCGACTTGTACCACGGGGCGCTGGCCGGCCGCCGCGGACCCGCGCCGATCGCTTCGCGCGGCGGCGGCGACTGCTCGCCCGGTCGGAAATAGCGCCGGAAGGTCCAGCCGACGATCGTGAGCCGGGTCAGCATCGTCGCCGCCAGGGCCACGAGGCAGCAGCCCCACAGGATGCGCAGGGTCAGGTTGCGCGGCCAGCTGTAGTCCTGCCAGCCGGCGCCGCCGGCCAACCACCAGATCAGGTAGATCAGCGCGGTGGCGACGGCCGTCCCCGCAAGGAACGCGACGCCGATGACGGCCGTGACAAAACCGGACTTTGTGGAGCGCGGATCAAGCATGATCGTCCATTCGGCAAGGCGCGTCGCCCCGCCGACCTCCGACAGGGTCAAACCCCGGCCCCGGCCAGCGCGGCCATGACCTGATCCGTTATGGTCCGCACCAGATCGTCCATGTCCAGGGCGGCGCCGTTGCGGCTGACGCGGCCGTCCAGGCCCGGCGCGGCGGCGGCGTCCTGTGCAAAAGCGTGCGGCTCCAGGACGTACTGCCCCTCCGGCCCGTTGAACGTGCTGGGGCCGCACAGCTCGCAGTCCGGGTTCTTGAAACGGACGTCGTCGTAGCCCAATCTCTTCTTGAACCCCATCAGCTCCCGGGTCTGCTGCTCGCTGAAATAGTTGACGCGGCCGAGCTGCCGGGCCAGCAGCAGGATCTTGCAGTAGGCGTCGATGATCTCCGTGTTGAAATACGCCTTTTCGAGATCCGGACCAAACGTGACCGTGCCGTGGTTGGCGAGGATGATGGTGTTGCAGTCGCGGACGTAGGGCAGCACGCAGTCGGCGAACTTCTGCGTGCCGGGCGTCTCGTACTCCGCGATGGGCACTTCGCCGAGGAAGACCTCGACCTCCGGCAGCACGCACTTGGGGATCGGCTCCTGGGCGACGGCGAAGGCCGTGGCGTAGGGCGGGTGGCAGTGGACGACGCCCATCACGTCGGGCCTGGCCCGGTAGACGGCCAGGTGAAGCAGCACCTCGCTGGTGCGCTTCTTGACGCCGGCCAGCTGCTTGCCGTCGTAATCCACTTTGCAGATGTCTTCCGGCTTGAGAAAGCCCTTGGACACCATCGTCGGCGTGCAGAGCACCTCGCGGTCGTTGAGGCGAATGGTGATGTTGCCGTCGTTGGCGGCGGCGAAGCCCTTGGCGTACAGCCGCCGGCCGATTTCGCAGATCTGCTCTTTGAGTTTATGTTCGTTCATGGTCGCCTTTGGACTCTGTGAGCCGCTCGTTCTTCACTCCCAATGCCTGCTTTTCCTCTTCGGATAGCTTCTTCCAGCACTCCAGACAGGGCACGTTGGGAAGTTCACCGATCTTCCCGTCCAAGAGGAACCCTATCTGCCCGCATTTGAAACACTTGAATGACGACATCCAAATTCACACCAGTTCCGGTCTAGAAACCCGTCGCCACGATCTGGTCCAAGATGCACGCGCAGTACGCATCCACCGGCTTCCTCTTGGGATGAAACGGTGCCGCCGCTTCCGCCCCCTCGCTGAACCCAATACGGGCGCCGCCGCCGGCCCCCAGCTCGTCGTAGATCACCAGGTCCTCGCCGTCGGGCGCGTCCGCTTGCAGCGCCTTCAGACTGAACGGCACGCCGATCAACCACGTCGCGCCGACCAACGTGGGGTGGCAGCGCGACAGCGTCACCGTGCCGATCACCTCAGCGATGCGCATGACCGTCCAGCTCCCGCAGGGTGTCGGCCGGCCCGTCCGGGCAGGTCGATCCCGCACACAGCAACCGCACCATTTGCCGCAGCTCGAAGTACGTCCGGCCGGGCGCCTCGACGGCCAGCAAGTTGGCGCCGAGCGTCAGCGTCGCGCGGGCCGCCTGGGCGACCGTCGTCACGGCGGCGGCCCGCAGTCCCGGCAGCTTGTTGGCCACGCAGCAAACCAGGGCCGGGTCGTCGCAGAAGACCACGCCGCCGGCGCAATCGCCGCGGGCCACGCACTCGGCCACGGCCTTCGCCCAGCGGCAGAGCAGCCCGCCGCCGGCGGCGGGAAACTCCCGCAGTCGCAAGCCCTCCCGCGCCGCGGACGCCAGGACCGCCCGCACCATCGGGTACGGCCGCTCCTCGGCCGCCAGCCGCGTCGTCCCAGGAGTTCGCCCGTCGCCGCTCATGCGTCGCACATCCCCAGCACCATCCAGCGGATCGGCGAGTTTTTCGCGCCAACCAACTCCCGCACCGCCGCCCCCTCGTTGGTCACGATCACCCGCGATCCCGACCCGGCGCCGAGGTGGTCGATCACCAGCAGCGGCTCGCCGTCTTCCTTGCCGTCCGCCAGCAGCAGTTGCACCAGCAAGAGCCGCCAACCTTTCATGCTGGCGTGCTTCACCGTCGCCGTCGCGTGTCCCACCACCCGGCCGATTTGCACGGATGACTCCTCGCCGTCAGTTGGCCGCCGGCGGCATGCCCTTGTCGTCCGGCTTCTGCGCTTTCAGGTCCTTCACATCTTTCTGGAGTTCGTCGATCTTTTTATTCACCGCTTCCACGTTATGGTTGGTGACGAGGAAGCCCGCGCACATCATGAACATCAGGAACAGCAGAAAGAAGAACGACAGCACCGTCAGCAGGCCGCTCTTGCAGCCGGCCACCCACGGCGGGGGCGGCGGTTTGTCCGGCTTCGACGCCGGAGGCGGCTCCGGGTCCGGCCTGAAACTGAGGTCGGCCATCGCATCCCCCGTCTCAAAGCACCCGCAGGGCGCCGACCGTGGTGGACCGCCGTTGCCGAGTGAACGTCAGCGGCGTGGTGACGCCCTCGCCGGTCGGCGTGGCGATGCTGAAACTGAGGTAGCCCTCGCCGCCGCTGCCGAGGCCGGCCATGCTCGGGCCGTTCTGGACGTACAACGTCGTGTCCATCGCCCGGCCCATCCGGGTGATCGTCTCCAGGTTGCGCGAGTGGATGATGCTGGTGTGCTTGAAGCCGTGTTCATATTTCTTGGCCAGGGCGATGGCCGCGTCCACGTCCGGCGTGCGGACGAACGGCACGAATGGCATCATCTGCTCTTGCTCCACGAACGGGTTCGACTCGTCCGTCTCGCCGAAGAGCAGCTCGGTGTCAGCCGGGACCTTGACGCCAATCTTTTCCGCCAGCACGGCGGCGTCCTGGCCGATGAAATCCTTGTTCACCAGCAGATGTTTTTTGTCTTCCGACGGGACGAAGGCCGCCTTCGTCAAGGCCTCGATCTGCTTCGCGTCCAGCCGGACGGCCTTGTGGGCGGTCATCGCGCTCATCAGCTCGTCGAAGATCGACGCCACGGCGAAGACCTCCTTTTCGCCAATGCAAAGGAGGTTGTTGTCGTAGGCGGCCCCGGCGACGATGGAGCGGGCGGCGTTGTCCAGGTCGGCGGTTTCATCGACGACGACCGGCGGGTTGCCCGGCCCGGCGACGACGGTGCGCTTGGGGCTGCGCAGCGCCGCCCTGCCGACGGCGGGGCCGCCGGTCACGCACAGCATTCGCACGTCCCGATGGTCGAAGATCGCCTGGGCCGATTCCAGCGTCGGCTTCTCGATAATCGTGATGAGGTTGTCGATGCCGATCGCTTCAAAGATCGCTTGATTGAACAGATGAACGCCCTTGCAGGCAATGCGGGCGCCGCCGGGGTGCGGGTTGCAGACGATGGCGTTGCCGGACGCCAGCATGTTGATGGCGTTGCAGGCCAGGGTCGGCAGGGAGTGCGTCACGGGCGTGATGACGCCGATGACGCCGAACGGGGCGTACTCCTGGAGCGCCACGCCGTTCTCGCCGCTGAAGGCATCGGTTCGCAGGAACTCGACGCCGGGGATGCGGTCGGCGATGACCGTGAGTTTCTCGATCTTGTGGGCCAATCGGCCGATCTTGGTTTCTTCAAGCTCCTCGCGGCCGAGCTGTTCAGCTTGCTGCGTGCAGATGCGGCGGATGCAGGCGACGGCCTTGCGGCGGTCGTCCAGCCCGCGGGCCTCGAAGCGGCGCTGGGCCTCGGTCGCGGCGGCGACGGCCTGGTTCACGTCCTGGAAGACGCCGCGGACGCTCACGGCCTTGCCGTTGCCGCTGGACGGCGGAGCGACCTTGCTGTTGCGCACCTGGGACAGCACCTGCTGCACCACGCCGCGGATGAGTTCGTCGGTGACTTGCATCGCGTGATAGTCCTGTAACGCAGTCCCATGGGTCCTGATGGGTCCTAGAGGACCTATGAAGACCGGCTATTCCCTCGCCGAGAAGACCGCACGGCCCTCGACGTTGACGCTGTCCACGATGCCGATGACGGCGGCGTCGATCGGCAGTTTTTCCGTCTCCGGCGTGAAGCGGGCGCTCGATCCCTGGCAAATCAGCACCGTCTCGCCCTGGCCGGCCCCCACCGTGTCCACGCAGACGAAGCTGCGGCCGGTGCCGACGAGGCGATCGCGGCCCTGCGGGTCCACCCGCAGCGGTTCCACGGTCAGCAGCTTCGAGCCGGTCATCGACGCGACCTTCTGCGTCGCCACGACCACGCCCGTCACCCGCGCCAAAAACATGACCGGCCTCACTCGGTTATTGTCCTTCCAGCAGCGCCTTCGCCTGCCGGGCCACCACCAGCTCCTCGTTGGTCGGCATGATCCAGATCTGCACGCGGCTGCCGAGGTCGTGGATCGGCGCCTCGCCCTTCGCCTCCCGGTTTCGCACCGGGTCGAGCGCGATCCCAAACCAGCCGAGGTCGGCGCAGACGGCCTCGCGCATCCGCGACGAGTTCTCGCCGATGCCGCCGGTGAACACGATCGCATCGGCCCCGCCCAGCAGCACGAGGTAGGCGCCGAGGTAGCGCCGCACCGAGGCGACGAACACGTCCAGGGCCGTGACGGACGCCGCTTCGCCGCGGGTCGCCGCCGCCTCGATGTCGCGGAGGTCGTTGTGGCCGCTCAGTCCGAGCAGACCGGAACGGTTCGCCAGGTCGTCGAGCAGCTGTTCCAGCGTCTTGCCGGTCGCCCGCATCAGCGCCGGCAGCGCGAACACGTCGAAGTCGCCGACGCGGTTGTTGTGCGGCAAGCCGCTCTGCGGACTCATGCCCAGGCTGTTGGCGACCGATACGCCCTCTTCCATGGCGCACAAGGAACTGCTGCCGCCGAGGTGGCACGAGACGATCTTCGCGCCCGGCTTGTTCAGCAGCTGGGCAGTGCGCCCGGCGATGTAGCGGTGGCTGGCGCCGTGGAAGCCCCAGCGCTGGACGCCGTGCTTCGTCGCCCACTCCATCGGCACGGCGTAGAGCCGCTCCGCCGGCGCAATGGATTCGTGAAACCCCGTCTCGAACGCCGCGATCAGCGGGATCTCCGGCAGCTCGCGCGACAGGAGTCGCATGGCCGCGACGTAGGGCGGGTTGTGGGCCGGCGCCACGTCCGCGTAGTCGTCCATCGCTGACAGCACCACGTCATCGACGCGCTGCACGCCGGTCACGCCGCGGGCGTGGACGGCCTTGAAGCCGATGGCCGCCAGGTCCGACGGGTTTTCGAGGCAATGGCGCTTCGGGTCGGCCAACTGTTGCAGACAGAGCCGCACTGCCGCGGCATGGTCGCGCGCCTCGACGGTCGTTTCCTCGCGAGCGCCGCCCGCCTCGATGAAGCAGCGCGACTGCGGCGAGCCGATGCGCTCCACGCCGCCGCGCGCAGCACGCGCTCGTCCGCCATGTCGAACAGGCGATACTTGAAGCTGGTGCTGCCCAGGTTGGCGACGAGGATTTTCATTCCCGATGTTCGCTTCGCGTTTAGCCGCGGTTCGCAGAACCGCGGTTCTGCGAACCGCGGCTAAACGGACAGCGTCCTACTTCCCCAGGAAGGTTTCGATCACGTCCCGCTCCGGCCGCGGGATGACGTGGGCGCTGACCAGTTCGCCGTTGGCGCTGGCCGCCTGGGCGCCCGCGTCCACCGCCGCCCGCACCGAGCCGACGTCGCCGCGAACGAACGTCGTCACGAAGGCGTTGCCGATCTGCACCTGGCCGGCGTAGGTGACGTTGGCCGCCTTGCACATCGCGTCGGTCGCGGCGATCGTCGCGATCAGGCCCTTCGTCTCGATCAGGCCCAGCGCCTCGCCGTTGCCGTTCCGGCCGTTGCCGTTGCTGCTCGCCATTATGGGGTCCTCTTTAGGGGTGGTTGCTCACGAACCGCTGACCCCGGCCGGGGCCGGAGTGACCTTCTTGCCCGCCAGGGGCAGGACGACGCCGAGGTCCTCGTGCGGCCGCGGAATGACCTGCACGCCGACCACCTCGCCGACGCGGCCGGCCGCCGCCGCCCCGGCGTCGATGGCGGCCTTCACCGCCGCCACGTCGCCGACCACGAAGGCCGTCACCATGCCGCTGCCGATCTTTTGCCAACCGACCAGCGTCACGTTGGCCGCCTTCAACATCGCGTCGCTGGCCTCGACCAGCGGCACCAGACCCTTGGTCTCGATCATGCCAAGGGCTTCCAGGTGAGTACCTGCCATCTGAAATGTCTCCCGTGGGTTAGCATTCCCGAAGCATTTCACCGCAGAGAACGCGGAGAGCGCGGAGAGAAGAAAGAGAGAAACACGAAGACAAAGCGATTTCTTTGGAACGCTCTTTTGTTTTCTCTCCGCGCTCTCCGCGTTCTCCGCGGTGAAACTTCTTTACTTGAACAGTTCCATGTGCGTCGCCTTCGCCAGATTCACCGCGTTGCCCTCGTCGGTGTCGATGTGGACCTCCAGCTTCGACGCGGGCGCCACCCGACAAAGGAGATCTTCCAACACCGCCGAGCAGTCGCTCCTGATCCGCAGGTTCAGCCGGTCGCCGTCCTGGACGCCGTGGTACGCCGCGTCGGCCGGGCCCATGTGGACGTGGCGCTCGTGGCGGATCACGCCGCGCTCCAGCCGGATCATGCCGGCCGGCCCCATCAGGTACGCGCCCGGCGACTCGCGGTGGTCGCCGCTCTTGCGCACCGGAATGTCCAGGCCCAGCTGGATGGCGTCCGTGAAGGCCAGTTCCACCTGGCTATGGTCGCGGCACGGGCCGAGGATGCGCACGTTCGTCAGCATCCGCTGGCGCGGGCCGATCACGGTGACCGCTTCCTCGGCCGCGAAAAAGCCGTCCTGATAGAGCGCTTTGAACGGCGTCAGCTTGCGGCCCTTGCCGAACAGCCGCTCCAAATCTTCCTGCGTGACGTGGCAGTGCCGGGCCGAGACGTTGACCACCAGCGGGTGAGGCGGGCCGGCCCCCTCACCCCTGCCCCTCTCCCGCGAGGGGAGAGGGGAAACGGGCGCGTGGCCGTTCGGCCGCGTCTTCAGGGCCTCGCGCACCAGGCGCTCCACCAGGGAGCGGTCCAGCACGGCCGTGCTCATGGCTGCTGTTCCTCCGTCGTCTCGCCGGCCACGATCAGCCGGACTTCGCTCTGTTCCAGAAGCCGCCGCTGCTCCGCCGTCAGGCCGGAGTCGGTGATGAACGTGTCCACGGCGGCGAAGTCGCACAGGAAGGCCAACGCCGGCCGGCCGATCTTCGTATGGTCCGCCACGACCACGACCTCATCGGCGGATCGCAGCATCTGCCGCTCCGTCTCCACCAGCAAGAGATTGCTGTTGTACAGCCCCTTCGCGGTCACGCCGCCGACGCTCAGTACGGCCTGATGGACGTGGACCTCGTCCAACATCCGCACCGTCAGCGGCCCCAACGCCACGCCGGTCTTGGGGTAGACGTAGCCGCCGAGCATCACGAGGTCCGTTTCGTGGCTGTTGGCGAACAGCATCGCGATCGGCAGGCTGTTCGTGACGATCTGCATCGGCCGACCGACCAGCAGGCGGGCCGTCTCCAGCGTGGTCGTGCCGCCGTCGAGCAGCACGGCGTCGCCGTCCCGGATGCGGGCGACGGCGGCCCGCGCGACGGCTTGCTTTTCTTCTAGCTGCGTCGCCGACCGCTCCTCCAGCGCCGGCAGCGCCTGGCCGTCGCCGACGTAGATGGCCCCGCCGTGCGTGCGACGAACCGCCCCCTGCTGGTGCCAGTAGTCCAGGTCGCGGCGCAGCGTCGATTCGGACACCGCCACGGCGCGGGCCAGGTCCGTCAGGGCGATGAAGCCGCGCTTGCTGATCAGATCCAGCACTCGTTGCCGACGTTCTTCGACCAGCACGGGGGTCCACCTGACAGAACTTGAGGAAAATCTCTCACTCCCTGATTGATCTTGCTCATTTATCGCTGTACTGGCAACGGTTGTCAAGCATTTTCCGTCACAATTTACCGGATTCGGATATTTTCACAAGAAAACGTCAAAGCCGCGACCGTAAGGCGAGCGGCAGCAGGAATGCTACCCGTAGCCGCATTCGCCAGAATGCGGGCCGACAGCCGTTCACCCGCATTCTGGCGAATGCGGCTACGGGCAAGGTATTTCACGGCCCCTCGCCTAAGGGAGCGCTTTTGGTACAAAAGCGCTCCCTTACGGTCGCGGCTTTGACGGAGCGCGTGTTATCTCCGCGCTATTTTGGCAGATCTTCTTTCTCCACCGTCCACTTGTCCTCATAACGGTTGTTCTTGTCCGCGCCGCTGCCGCTCCACCAGTACATGGTCCCTTGCATCACAAAAACGTTCTGCTTGCCCGAGACGTGGGAATCCAGCGTGAGGTCCTGATCGGCCTCCAGGACGATGAAGTCGCCGGGGTCGTCGCCGAAGCAGGCGAAGTCGGGGCCGCTCACGTCCCCGACGGCGCCCGACGTGTCCACCGGGACCCAGCCGACGCCGTGGGCGAAGAACTCCGCCTTGACGTGCCACTGCGCGTACGGCTGGTCGCCGAGCTTGTCGCCCGGCTTCTGGGACTGCGCCCAGCGACCGGCCAGGACGCGGGCCGGCACGCCGTTGGCGCGCATCGTCGCCGTGAACAGGCACGACAGTCCGCCGCAGTCCGACTTGCCGCCCTTGCACACCGACGAGGCCGAATCGTTCTTCGTGGGGAATTCGTAGGTGAAATGGTGCTTGATGTACGCAAAGGCCCGGTGAGCGAAGGCCATGTCGCTCTCGCCGTCCTTCCGCGTCAGGCCGCCGCCGTCCATCCACTCGCGGAACGCCTTGGCGTCGAGGTCCATCGTCTCCGAGGCGCGGGTATAGTGTTTCACCTCCTCCGCGGAGAGGTCTTTCACGTCGGGGGCTTCCTGGCCCGCGGCGAGCGGCCGCAGCCGTCGCGAATTCAGCGTCGCCTCGACGGTCAGCACCGTGTGGACCTCCTTGCGGCCGTCGGCGATCTTCGTGAAGAAGACGGGGCGCTTCAGCGGGCTGAGTTCTTCCACGACCT
Source organism: uncultured Planctomycetaceae bacterium (assembly GCA_963823075.1). Lineage (GTDB taxonomy): Bacteria > Planctomycetota > Planctomycetia > Gemmatales > Gemmataceae > UBA4732. Next base: position 1,558,129 of record CAWGKE010000001.1, on the reverse strand, counting down.
TGCCCTTGGGCGCGAACGTCGTCTCGACCGACGACTGGGCCGGCAGCGTCGGCGCCTTCGGGGCGTACAGGTACCACGCCTCGACCGTCGCGTCGGGATGGGCGATGTCCGTCGTCAGCACCGCCTTGACGCGCTGCGACGGTTTCACGTCGAGGACGTACCGGGCCGCCGCGAGGTCGTCGGGGGCGAAGGCGACCCACTTGAGGGCCTTCCCCTCTCTGCGGAGTTTAGCGATCTGTTTTGACGCTGGATGGTCGGGGACGTTCGACTTCCAGCCGTCGCCGACCAGGGCGAACCAGTCGCCGAAGGTGGTGAACGCGACGCAGCGAACCGGCACGCGCTTATCGACGGCGGCTCCCAGCACCTTGCTGAGGTCGTCCGGGACGTTCCCCATGTAGAGGCCGCACGTGTCGAACAGCAGCACCCAGCCGTCGGCGGGCGTGAACGCGATCGAGCGCAGCGTGCCGCCGTCGTCGGCGACCTTCTTGATGTACTTGAACGCCTCGTCGCCGATGTTTTGGGCCTCGTAGCCGTTCTGGTCGTAGAAGACGACCCAGCCGCCGGTGGGCGTGAAGGCGACGCATTTGAGAGTGTGCTTCTTCTGCAACTCGGCCAGCTTCTTGCAGGCCGGCAGATCGGCGTTGCTGGTCCAGAAGCCGTTGCCGCCGTAGAGGACGACCCAGTCGCCGTCGGGCGTGAAGGCCACGGAGGTCAACTCTTGCTTCTCGCGCCCGGCCAATTCCTTCAGCTTCTTCGCGGCCGGGTGGTTCAGGTCGCTCGTCCACCAGCCGTTGGCGTCGGCCAGCTCGAACCATTCTCCGGCCGCGTGGGCGGCCGTGGCCCAGCCGAGCCACAGCAGACAGCAGCACAGGATGCGGCGTTTCATGGAGCGTCTCCGATGGGAACCGAGGGCCGGGCGAGGGGCGCGGCCGCTCCGAACGATTGGAACCTGCCGGTCGAGCGGAGTCAAGCGCCGCGTTTTTCGGCGTCACACCGCGCCGGCGCCCGCGTAAAGGTGGGTGGAAAGGCCGCACGAGACGGCTGACACGATCCGAACCCTGGCACGGCGGCGGCCCGTTCGCGGCCCCGCCGCAACCAAAGGAGATTGCACATGTCGAAGTTCACGAAATTCGCGCTGGCGGGGATGATGGCGGCGGCCCTGGGCGTCTGTCAGACGCGGGCGGACGGCCCGGTCCCGACCCCCAAGACGTCCAAGCCGGCCACGGCCGCGGCCCCGCTGACCGACGAGAGCCTGCTGACCATGCTGCAAAACATGGGCTACGACCCCAAGGCCGACAAGCTGGAAAAGACGACCATCTATACCATCACGATCGAGCAGGGCACGTGGACCTACTACATCGACGTGATGCTGAGCAACGACAAGGACCAGCTGTGGATCACCAGCTCGGTCGCCGACGTCCCCGCGGACGGAAAGGTCCCGGCGGAGATGCTGCTGCAGCTGCTGCAGGAAAACAACGACATCGGGCCGGCCGCCGTCTACTACGACAAGCAGTTCAAGAAGATCAAGGTGGGCCTGCCGTTGCTGAATCACGGCGGCGTCAGCCCGGCGTCCTTCCGCACCTACCTGAGCGACTACATGAAGGACGTGACAGCCGTGCAGAAGCTGTGCGACTTCCCCAAGGCGGACGCCACGACCGCGGACAAGAAGTGAGCGGTCGGCAAGACAGGGGAAGGAAGCAGGAAGAAGCCCCGGGCCGCCCGCCCGGGGCTTTCCTCGCGCCCGGCGAGCGCGACGCCGACCATGGTACGACGGCCTGCTTCGCCGAGCGTCCGTCGGCCGACCCTTGCCGCCGCCCGGGGTTTCCCGACAATTACCTCTGGCATGGGAAGAGGGCGAGCGACCAGCCTGAACCGTCCCACCGACCCCCACCCCCTCCCGGCCCGTCGGAAACGACGGAAAGCAATCCCTCAGGCGCAGCGCCCGCATGGCGGCCGCCCGCCCGCCGCCTTCGGACGCGGCCCGGACGCGGACGACCCGTATCATGGAACTGGCGCGCAACCTTAAGGTGGACAGCGTTTCCCGCCTGCACCCGACGGCGCCGCTGCGCATCGCCCCGGAGCAGACGGTCGCGGACGCCGTTCGGCTGATGCGCGAGCACGGCGTCGGTTGCCTTCTGGTCTGCCGCGACGACCGGCTGGTCGGCGTCTTCACCGAGCGCGACCTGATGCGCCGCGTCCTGGCGGCCGGCCTGCCGCTGTCCGCGACGGTGTCCGCCTGCATGACCGCCGACCCCGTGGTAGTCGGGCCGAAGGAGCCGATCGGCGTCGCGGTGCGCCGCATGGAGGAGGGCGGATATCGCCATTTGCCGGTCGTGGACGAGGCCGGCCGGCCGCTGGGCGTGCTGTCGGTCAAGCGCATCATCCACTACCTGGCCGAACACTTCCCGGCCACCGTTTGCAACCAGCCCCCGGACCCGGCCAGCTTCCCGGCGAATCCGGAGGGGGCGTGAAGAGTGAGAAAAGGAGACAAGGAGACAAGGAGAACCGAAAGCGTACCGCTGCCAAAGACAGGGCGGAGCCGACGTTGATCGTCATTTCATGCCCTTCTCCTTGTCTCCTTGTCTCCTTGTCTCCGACAGCGGCGGCGGAGACGATCCAATGACGCTGCAAGAACGGGATTCCGCCGTCGTCCGTATGGCCGGCGATTCCGGCGACGGCATCCAGCTGGCGGGCGCCCAGCTCGACGCACACGTCGGCGCTGTGCGGCAACGCCGTGTGGACGGCGCCCGACTTCCCGGCCGAAATCCGGGCGCCGGCCGGGTCGCTGGCCGGCGTGTCCGCCTTCCAGGTCCAGTTCGGCGGCGACGTCCAGACGCCCGGCGACCGCGTCGATCTGCTCGTCGCCATGAACCCGGCGGCGCTCAAGACGCACTTGAAAGACCTAAAAAGCGACGGAGTTCTGATCGTCAACCGCGACGCCTTCACGGCGGACGAGTTGGCTAAGGCCGGCTACGCGGCCGACCCGCTGGTGGACGGCTCCCTGGCAGGCCGGCGGCTGCTGGCCGTGCCGATCACCGCCCTGACCCGCCAGGCCGCCGCCGACCGGCGCTGCGGCGCCGCCCCTGCTCAGCCAGCGCGAGGTGGATCGCTGCCGGAACTTCTTCGCGCTGGGGCTGGTTTACTGGCTGTTCGAGCGGCCCCCGGGGCCGACGCTGCAGTGGATTCAGGAGAAATTCGCCCGCAACCCGGCCATCCTGGAAGCCAACCGCCGCGCCCTCCAGGCCGGCTGGCGCTACGGCGAAACGACCGAGGGGCTGCCGGATCGCGTCCGCGTGGGGCGGGCGCCGCTGCCGCCGGGCCGCTACCGCAGCGTGACCGGCAACGAGGCCCTGGCCCTGGGCCTGGTCGCCGCGGCGCGGACGGCCGGGCTGCCGCTGCTGTACGCCGCCTACCCGATCGCCCCGGCCTCCGACGTGCTGCACCGGCTGGTCGAGCTGAAACGGTTCGGCGTGCGCGCGTTCCAGGCCGAGGACGAAACCGCAGCGATGGCGGCGGCGGTCGGCGCGGCGTTCGGCGGCGGCCTCGGCGCGACGGCGACGAGCGGCCCCGGGCTGTCGTCGAAGGCGGAAGCGATCGGCCTGGCCGTGACAGCGGAGCTGCCGGTCGTGGTCATCGACGTGCAGCGCGGCGGCCCCGGCCTCGGCTTGCCGACGAAAACGGAGCAGGCCGATCTATTTCAGGCGTTGTTCGGCCGGCACGGCGAATGCCCGGTCGCGGTGCTGGCCGCGCGGTCGCCGGCCGACTGTTTCGACGCGGTCTACGAGGCGGTTCGCCTGGCGGTCGGCCACATGACGCCGGTGCTGCTGCTGTCCGACGCCTCGCTGGCGTCCGGCGCCGAGCCGTGGGGATTGCCTGACGCGGCCGCGCTGCCCGCGATCTCGGTTCGCCGTCCGACGGCGGCCGGCGGCGCGCCGTTCCAGCCGTACCAGCGCGACGAGCGGCAGGTGCGGCCGTGGGCGGTCCCCGGTACGCCAGGGCTGGAGCACCGCATCGGCGGCCTCGAGAAAGAGAACGGCAGCGGCGCCGTCAGCTACGACCCGATCAACCACGAGCGGATGGTGCGCATCCGCGCGGAGAAGATCGCCCGCATCGCCGACGACATCCCGGAATTGTCGGTGGACGGCCCGACCGAGGGCGATTTGCTGGTGGTCGGCTGGGGCAGCACCTTCGGCGCCATCACGACGGCGGTGCGCCGGGCGCGGGGTCAGGGCCGGAGCGTGGCTCACGCCCATTTGCGATATCTCAATCCCATGCCGCGCAACACCGGCGACGTCCTGCGGCGCTACAAGAAGGTGCTGGCGCCGGAACTGAACGCGGGCCAGCTGGTGCGGCTGCTGCGATCCGACTATCTCATCGACGCCGTCGGAATGAACAAGGTGCAAGGCCGGGCGTTCCAGGTGGGCGAAATAGAAGAGACGATTCATCAAATGCTGAATAGTTAGTAATTAGTTACGAACTCCCTGCCGTGGTGCGGAATGCCGTTGGAAACGCCGCTGCCTCTGACCGCGAAAGACCTGGCCAGCGACCAGGAGGTGCGCTGGTGCCCCGGTTGCGGCGATTTCTCCGTCCTGGCGGTGCTCAAGCAGGTGCTGGCGTCGCTGGGCGTGCCGCGCGAGCGGTTCGTGTTCGTCTCCGGCGTCGGCTGCTCCAGCCGGCTGCCGTATTACCTCAACACTTACGGGTTCCAGACGATTCACGGCCGGGCGCCGGCCGTGGCGACCGGCCTGAAACTGGTGCGGCCGGAGTTGAGCGTGTGGGTCGTCACCGGCGACGGCGACGGCCTGTCCATCGGCGGCAACCACCTCATCCATGCCCTGCGCCGCAACGTCGATCTCAAAATTCTTCTTTTCAACAATGAGGTGCTGGGTCTGACGAAGGGCCAGCATTCGCCGACCTCGCGCGCGGCACGCGGACGCGCTCCACGCCGCAGGGATCGATCGACGAGCCGCTGCGTCCGCTGACGCTGGCGACGGCCGCGGAGGCGACGTTCATCGCCCGCACCATCGACGTGGACGTGAACCACCTGACGGAGACGCTGCGGCGGGCGGCCGCCCATCGGGGATCGGCTTTTGTCGAGATATACCAGAACTGCAAAGTCTTCAACGACGGCGTTTTCGAGTACGCCACCGACAAGGGCGTGAAGGCGGACAACCTCGTCTACCTGGAACACGGCAAGCGGCTGGTGTTCGGCCAGGACCGGAACCGCGGCGTCCGGCTGCGCGGCCTGCGTCCCGAGGCCGTCGCCTTGACCAACGGCAACGGGGCGGCGCACGCCGACCTGCTGGTCCACGACGAGGCCGCCGCCGACACGACGCTGGCGCACCTCCTGAGCCGCATGATCTACCCGGAATTGCCCGAGTGCGTCGGCGTGCTGCGCTGCGTGCGGCGACCGACCTATGGCGACCTGATCGACGGCCAGATTGAGGAAGCGATCCGATCGGAAGGCTCCGGCGACCTCAACGAACTCTTCGCCGGGGAAGACGCCTGGATCGTTGAATAGTTTTCAGTGTTCAGTTTTCAGTGTTCAGTAAGATAGAACCAGCGGCACCCCACTGAAAACTGAACACTGAAAACTGAACACTGGCTTATGATCTGTCCGGTTTGTTCGCACGACAATCTGCCCGGCGCCGAGCAGTGCGGCCACTGCCAGCAGGACCTGACGCAGCTGGACCGTCCGACGGCCCACGACCGCGTCGAGCGCAGCCTGCTGGAGGACCGCGTGGCCGTGCTGAACCCGCGGCCGGCCGTGACGCTGCCGCCGACGGCGACGGTCGGCGAGGCCGTCCGCACGATGCTGGAGCGCAACGTCGGGGCGCTCTTGATCGTGGACGACGCGGGCAAGCTGCTGGGCATCTTCAGCGAGCGCGACCTGCTGACCAAGGCGGCCGGCGAGCCGGACTGCGCCGCCCGGCCGGTGCGCGCGTTCATGACGGCCGACCCGGAGACGGTGCGGCCGACCGACCCGCTGGCGTTCGTGCTGCACAAAATGGACGGCGGCGGCTACCGCCATCTGCCGGTGGTGCAGAACGGCCGCGTGCTGGGCATGATCTCCGTGCGCGACATGCTCCAGCACATCACCCGGCTGTGCAAGGGGGGCTGCGGGGGTGGGACATGACGGAGGCGGAGTGGCTGATATGTACCGACCCGACGGCGATGCTGGAACTCCTGCGCGGCAAGGCGAGTGACCGGAAATTGCGACTCTTTGCCGTTGCTTGTGTTCGCCGAGTCAGCCCACTACTTGTCCCTGAAGCACGCACGGCGCTGGAGGTTGCTGAGAGAGTGGCGGAGGGGGCTGCCGATTCGGCTGAACGTAAGCGAGCGCGGGAGACGGCGTTCCATGTTGGCTGGGTTTCGTTCGGCGCACATCGACGGGGCCCTGCCAAGGCGGCGGTGTGCGATGCTCTGAATCGTCGGGCGTGGGAAGCGGCCACAGCGGTAATAAGAGTCTGTTCCATAAGGGGGTGTCGGCCATAGAATAGGGTATGGAACACAAACCCTATCCGAGCGACCTTACGGACGACCAATGGGCGACTCTCCAGCCGCTGATCCCGCCCGCCCGGCCCGGAGGACGACCCCGTAAAACCGACATGCGTGCGGTGGTCAACGCCTTGTTCTACGTCACCCGCCAGGGTTGCACGTGGCGGGCGCTGCCCCACGACTTCCCGCCCTGGAAGACCGTCTACAACTACTTCCAGGGGTTCCAGGGGAACGGCGCCTGGCAGCGTCTCGTCGATGCGCTCCGGGAACGCGTGCGTGGCAAGGCCGGCCGGCAGCCGACGCCCAGCGCCGCGGCCATCGACAGCCAGTCGGTCAAGACGGCCGAGGGCGGACGGGAGATTGGCAACGACGGCGGCAAGAAGGTCCATGGTCGCAAACGGCATATCCTCGTTGACACGCTGGGTTTGCTGATCGCCGTTGGGGTGACGGCCGCCAACGTGGACGACGGCCGCGCCGCCCAGGACGTTTTCGCCCAGGCGCGGGGCCGGGACTTCCCCCGCTTGGAAGTCGTATTCGCGGACAACAAGTATCACAACTATGCCCTGTATGACTGGCTGCGTCTTCACCGCCGGCCCTATCGGCTGGAAGTGGTCAGCCGGCCGCAGGGCGAGCGGAAGTTCAAGCCCTTGAAGATCCGCTGGGTGGTGGAACGGACCTTCGCCTGGCTGGGGCGTTACCGGCGGCTGAGCAAGGACTACGAGCATCTGCCGGAGTCGAGTGAAGCCATGGTGCAACTCGGCGCCATCCATCACATGCTCCGGCGACTCAAACCGAAACGGAAGGCATGGAGCCAGCGTTTCCGGTTCAAAGGCCATCGGCCCAAATCGGCCGCGTAGGGCCTTATGGAACAGACTTTAAGCGCGACTTCCATCCCACTCGTGGGAGCGCCAACCTCCATTGAGGCCTCGCGCCACGGCTTCTCACCCCGTTCCTGGCAGCGGTATCGCCGCGGAACGGGGTGAGGAGTTTGCTTGCTTGGCGCTGCGGGCTCGCCGGTCTCACGGGTTCTTCTTCGGCAGCGGCGCCGTCATGTTGAAGTCCAAACCGTCTTTGCCGACGTGATCGTCGAGCAGGCCGAGCTGCCCGTTCGCCTTCAGCGTCGCAAACAGCTTGCCCCTTTCGTCGTCCCAGATTTGCCGCAGATAGTCCGGGTTGTCGCGCAGGCCCTCGCGGTACTTGGCCAGCCGGGCGAGGAAGTTGTCCGCTTCCTGCCGGGCCAGCAGCTTCCGGCCGGACACGTACGCCGCCGTCTCCTGCCGGATGCGGAACTGGTCGGACAGCGCCGCTTTTTCCTGACTATCCGCCTCCTGATTGGCGTTGTTTACCTTCGTCTCGATGCGGGTCTGTTCGCGGGCCACGTCGTCGAAGGCCGACTTCACCTCGTCCGGCGGCGCGACCAGCGCGACCGGCGCGTCCAGCACCTGGACGCCCAGGCGGTACGGCTGAATCCGCTCGCCGACCTCGCGGATCAGCGCCTCGCGCAGGCCGATTTTGCCGTTGAGCAGCGCCTCGTCCACGGTGCGGCTGGCGACCCACTCGGCCATCACCACCTCGGCCGTCCGCGCCGTCAGACCGTCCACCCGATCGGCCTGGGCCACGTAATCGGCGGCCTCGTCGGGACGGACCTTGTAGTAAATCGTGGCCTGGACGTTGACGAGGTTGTGATCGCCGGTCAGCAGTTGGCCGGCCGGCATCGCGGCGTCGGCGTCGCCCGGCTGATAGCCGACCAGCACGCGCCGCAGCTCGTCCACGGCCACGCGGTCCACGCGGTCCATGCCCCACGGCAGCCCGAGGTGCAGCCCCGGCTCGGGACGCTCCGGCAGCACGCGGCCGAAGCGCCGCACCACGGCCGCCTCGCCCGGCAGCACCTGATACAGGCCGGTGGCCGCATACCCCAACAGCGCGGCCGCCAGCAGGCCCGGCAGAATGAGCGTTCGGCTCTTCACGGCGTCCCCCCCCTGATCGTCGGCGTCACGGGCGCGGCGGACGGCGCGGGCCGCCCCGGCGGAGGTGCGGCGGGGCTGGGTGGGTTGAACAGTGTATCGAACAGGTCGCGGTGGGTGGAAAGGAGCAGCATGGTCTTGTTGTCGCCGAGAATGCGCTTATAGTCCTCCAATTTGTTGAGGAAGGCGTAAAACTGCGGGTCCTGGCGGGCGGCGTCGGAGCGGATGCGGTCGGCCTCGGCGTCGGCCTGGCCGCGCAGCCGCAGGGCCTCGGCCTCCGCTTCCGTGCGCATCTCGGCCACCTTGCGGTCGCTTTCGCTCTTGATGTCCGACGCCTGCCGCTCGCCCTCGCTGCGATAGTCGGCCGACTTCTTCTCGCGCTCGCTGATGATGCGGTCGAAAATGGCCTGGCGCACGGCCGGCGGGTGGTTCGTCCGCCGCAGCCGCACGTCCACGATCTCGATGCCCCACTCCTTGCGGGCGGTTTCGCGCAGCGGCTGGTCGCCCTCGTCGAGGAGAATGGTCCGCAGCTCGTCGCGTTTCTGGTCCACCCGCCGCACCTTGCCGTCGCCGACCTCGTCCGTGCTGATGAGGTCGTCCAGCTCCATCTTGCCGACGGCGGCGCCGAGCTGGCTGGTGAGGCGCTGGCCCAGCACCGAATTGGCGTGATCGACGCTGCCCATCTTGCGGATGAAGCGGTCCACGGCGTCGGCGTCGGCGATGCGCCAGCAGACGTAGGCGTCGATGGTCAGCGTTTTGTCGATGGTGTTCTTCTTGGGGTCGCGGGTGAGCAATTCCGCCCCCGGCAGGTCGAAATACTGGAGGCGGCGGTCGATGCGCTGCACCGACTGGATCGGCCACGGCAGGCGGAAATGAAGCCCGGCCCGGGCGTCGTCGGCGCCGTCGAAGACGTCCACGCGCCGGCCGAATTGCGTCAGGTAGACGAACTCGGTGCGGTCCACCGTGAAGACGGAGAGGGCCGCCGCCACGACGGCGAGGACCGCGACAAGGAGGAGAAAGAGGATCAATTTCCGGCGCATGGTTGAGTCCAATGAAGCCTAAACTTAGCCACAGAGGTCACAGAGGTCACAGAGAGGAAAGCATTAGGTCAGGAGTTTATTTCTCTGTGTTCTCTGTGATCTCTGGGGCTGAATTCTTGTTACGGCCCCTCGCGCGAATCGCGCGGCGCTGCTCCCGGCCCGAACATGCCCGGCCATGCGAACGGCAGCCCGTCCGCCGGCGTCAGCCACAAATGCCGTCGGCCCGGCACGTCCTCGGCGTCGATGACGACCTTTTCGCGGTCGGACAGGGCCGTCGCCAGCGCCTCCCAGTAGAGGCGAAAATCCGTCAGCGCCTTCTGCCGCGCCACGGCCTCGTCGCGCCGCTCCTGGTAATGGCGGATCGCGTCGCGGAGCCGCTCGTCCTCGTCCGGCCGCCGGTCGTCCCACGCCTCCAGCACGGCGTCGCGGAACAGCGCCCATTCCTGATCCCACGAGAGAACGTCTCGGGCGCGAACGCGAGCCGTCACGGCGTCGCGCGTCGCCTCCGCCCGCCGCACCTTGTCCAGCGCATCGGCCTCCGCCTTGCGCGTCGTTTCCAGACTTTTCGCCTCCTGTTCGCGCTCCCGCGACAGGGCCTCGGCCGTCGCCTGGTTGATGCGCTCGTCGCGCTTCTCCATTGCCATCGTCACCTGATGGTACGCCTCCACCACCTCCTGCGGCGGGTGCAGGTCGGCCAGCGACAGACCCTCCAGCTCCACGCCCAATCCGTGCGGCCCATACCCCGCGCAGCGCTCGCGCAGCCGCCGGAGCGCCTCGGTATGGAACGCCTCACGGTCGCGCGTCAGCAAATCGCCGAACGTCCGCCCGGCCGCCATCTCCCGCAGCACCGACTCGGCCGCGTCGCGCACCACGGCCGGCGGGTCCGTCGCCTCAAAGAGGTAGACGCGCGGGTCGCTTACGGTGTAGCGAACCGTCGCCTGCAACTCGACGAGATTGCCGTCGCCGGTCATCATGACGGCCTCCTCCGGCATGGGCCGCACGCCGTCGTCGCCGTGCGCGCTGGACCAGCTGCGCACCGAAGGCTTCCCTCCCACCGGCTGCGTCGTGCGGAAGCCGACCTCGACGGTGTAAATGCGGTCGGGTTGCAGGCGCGTCACCGCGTCCACCGGCCACGGCCAGCACCAGTGCAGCCCGGGGCCGAGGTCTTCCGGCAGCGCCCGACCGAAGCGACGCACCACCGCCCGCTCGTCCGGCCCCACCGCCGTCAGGCCGCTCAGGGCGTAGCCGCCGACCGCCAGCAGGACCGCCGCGGCGAGGACCGGCCGCCAGTGGTGCAAGAGCCAGTGCAGCCCCGCCTCCACGTCGAAGCGCGTCTCAAGCCAGCGGTTGACGCGGCCCAGCCGATCGCGCCAGCGGGCCGCCGCCGGCCCGTCGGCTCGCTCGAACGCCAGCAGCCGCATCGCGTTCAACAGCACCGCCAGCGATCCGATTTGGTGATAAATCACCGCGGCCAGCGGCGATTGCTCGTACCACCACCTCGTCGGGGCCAGCAGCGGCCACAGCCACGCCGTCACGACGACGCCGACGACGTTGACGCCGAAGGCGAACCAGACGATGTTCTGGCGGATGACGCGCACCGTCTCGCGCGACAGCCGCAGCAGGAACGGCAGGTGTTTCAGGCCGTCGGCGCTCATCAGCACCACGTCGCCCGCCTCGGCGGCCACGTCGGCGCCGCCGCCGACCGCCACGCCGACGTCGGCCTTGGCCAGGGCCGGGGCGTCGTTGACGCCGTCGCCGACCATCGCCACGCGCTTGCCCTGCGCCTGCCAGACGCCGATGAATTCCGCCTTTTGCTGCGGCAATAGTTCGGCATGGACTTCGGGGACGCCGAGCGCCTCGGCGACGCGCTGCGCCGGCGCCGCCCGATCGCCGGTCAAGAGGGCCACGTCGGCGACGCCCAGGCCGCGCAGCTCACCCAGCACGGCCGCCGCCTCGACCCGCACCTTGTCGCGCGCTCCGACCGCCCCCAGCACCCGGCCGCCGCGGGCCACCAGCAGCGCCGTCTGTCCCTCGGCGTCGAGCCGTTCCAGCAGGGCCAGCGCCTCCGGCGGCACGGCCACGCCCTGCTCCTCCAGCAGCCGCCGGTTGCCGACGACCACGGCCCCGCCGGCCGTGTTCGCCGTGACGCCGCCGCCGGGATGGGCGCGGAAGTCCTCGACCGCCTCCGGCGCCAGCCGCGCCGTCCCGCCTCTTGCAGGATGATCCGGGCCAGCGGATGCTCGCTGCGCTGCTCCGCCGCGGCGGCGACGGCCAGGACTTCCTTGGCGTTTGCGCCTTCCAGCGGTACGAGTTCTCCGATTTCCAGCCGGCCCTCGGTCAGCGTGCCGGTCTTGTCGAAGGCGAAGGCGTTGACGGCCGCCAGCCGTTCCAGGGCCGAGCCGCCCTTGAGCAGGACGCCGGTGCCGGCCAGGCGGCCGAGCGCGGCGATGACCGCCGCCGGCGTCGCCAGGATCAGGGCGCACGGGCAGGCCACCACCAGCACGGCCAGCGCCGGCGGCACGCTCTCGGCGACGGCGTTGGTCTTTGTCCCGTCGTAAAACGGCAGCCGGGCGCCGCTGGCGTCGCGGCCCCAGAAACTTTCGCCGATGAGGGCGCCAACGAAGGTGACGGCGGCCAGGGCCAGCACCGTCGGCAGGAACCAGCGCGCGAGACGGTCGGCGGTGCGCTCGATCGGCGCCTTGTCCCGGAGCGCCTTGGCGGTCAGTTCGATGACGCGGCCGACGACGGTATGCTCGGCGACGCGGCGGGCCTCGATGGTCAGCGCCCCTGCTGGTTGAGCGAGCCGGCCAGCACCTCGTCGCCCGGCCCCTTCTCCGCCGGCAGGCTTTCGCCGGTGAGCGCGCTCACGTCCAGCGAGGATCGGCCCTCGACGACGACGCCGTCGGCCGGCACGCGGGCGCCGGGCTTGACGACGACGCGGTCGCCGGCGCGCAGGTCGGCGACGAGGACGCGCTCCTCCTGGCCGTCGCGCAGCCGCCAGCAGCGGCGGGGGCAGATGGCGACGATCGACCGCACGGCCCGCTGGGTGCGCTCGAACGTGAAATGTTCGAGGCACTCGCCGAGCAGGCCGACGAAGACGACTTCCTCGGCGACCTCGGGCCGGCGCCGAGGATGGCGGCGACGCAGGCGACGGCGACGGCCAGGTCGGCGCCGATGCGGCCCTCGAAAAGGGAGTCCAGGGAGCCGTAAAGGATGCGGGCCCCGCCCAGGATGGCGGGGACGAGCGCGAAGCTGAAGCGGAAGCCCCAGACCGTCACGTCGTCGGCCCCGGCCGTGACCCAGAGCCACACGTCCACGCCGATGAGGACGGCGACGACGGTGGTGAGGAGGTAGAGGAACAGCCGGCTTTCGGGCTGGAGGTTGTTGCCGGCGTGAGAGATCTCGCGGTGCATGGGTGGTGTCAGGCGAGCCGGGTCGCGTAAGCGCCCGGAGACGGCGAGCCGGGAAGCGTCGGGGCCATAGATGAAGTCTACCCGTCCGCGACGCCGCCGACAAGCGCGGGCCGAAGCCGCCCGTCGGATTGGCGGAAGCGTCGGCGCCGCACATCGCCGGGCCAAAACCGCACGCCGCACGCCCCCGTTCTCTCCGGCCGGCCCGCGGTCGTGAGGCGGCCCGACCGCAGGAAACACGAGCCACACAAGGTCTTTCCACTGTCCGCCCGCCGCGACCTCGCAAGCGGCACGGGAGTTGTACTGGACGGCGAGCGGCCGCCGTCAACCGGCCGGTTGACGGCGGCCGCTCGCCGTAGTGCTGGCCGTTCGGGAAGGGGACGCGCCATGACCTGGATCGCTTGGAAGATGCTGACCGGCGACCGGAGCAAGTACGTCGCCATCCTCTTCGGCGTCGCCTTCGCCTGCTTCCTGATCGCCGAGCAGAGCGCCACCTTCTGCGGCGTCATGCTCCGCACGACGAGCCAGATCCGCGACATCCAGGGCGTGGACGTCTGGGTCATGAACCCCAACGTCCGCTACGTGGACGACCTCAAGGCCATATCCGACGACGCCGTCTTGCAGGTCCGCGGCGTACCGGGCGTGGCCTGGGCCGTCAATCTTTACCGCGGCCAGGGTCAGGCCCAGCTCGCCAACGGCGATTACCAAGGCGTCATCCTCATGGGCGTCGATGACGCCACTCTCGTCGGCGCCCCGAATCACATGCTGGCCGGCCGGCTCGGCGACCTGCAAAACCCGGACGCCGTCCTCGTGGACGAGGCCGGCTTCAAGCAGATGTGGCCGGGCGAAGCCCTGCGGCCGGGCAAGCTCATCGAGATGAACGACCGCCGGGCCGTGGTCGTCGGGATCTACCGCGCCTCGCAGACCTTCATGACCATGCCGTTGGTCTACACCCGCTTCAGCCAGGCCACGCTGTTCGTCGCCCCGACTCGACGCATGACGCCCTTCGTGCTGGCCAAGTGCCAGCCTGGCACGGACCCCGAGGAAGCGGCCCGCCGCATCCAGGAAGCCACCGGCCTCAAGGCGCTCACCAAACGGGGATTTATCGACCTCACCATGTGGTATTACCTGGAACACACCGGCATCCCGATCAACTTCGGGACCACGGTGATCCTGGCCTTCCTGGTCGGCGTCGCCGTGGCCGGCCAGACGTTCTACCTGTTCACGGTGGAGAACCTCAAGCAGTTCGGGACGCTCAAGGCGATGGGCGCGACCAACCGGCGCATCGTCGGCATGATCCTGTTCCAGGCCCTGGTGGTCAGCGCCATCGGTTACGGGGTCGGCGTCGGTCTGGCGACGCTGTATGGCATGTTCGCCCAGGACCGCATGCCGCTTTTGGCCTTCTTCCTGCCCTGGCAGGTGCTGGGGCTGACGGCGGCGGCCATGCTGGTGATCGCGCTGGCGAGCAGCCTGGTGAGCATCCGCCGCGTCCTGGTGCTGGAGCCTGCCGCCGTGTTCCAGGGGTGAGCCATGAACTGTCTTATCGCGCCCCCGGCCGCCCCCTCACTCTCTCCTCTCTCCCAAGAGGGAAAAGAGACGGTGAGGGGAGTTCGGTGCCGGAACCTGGTCAAGGAATACGTCACCGGCGAATCGCGCGTGCGGGCGCTGCGGGGCGTCGATCTCGACGTCGCCCCGGGCGAGCTGACGCTGCTGGTCGGCCCGAGCGGCTGCGGCAAGACCACGCTCATTTCCATCATGGCCGGCACTCTCGACCCGACGGCCGGTGAGTTGACGGTGCTCGGCGCGGACCTGCCCCGGCTGTCGAACCGAGAAAAGGCGGCTTTCCGGGCCAGGAACGTCGGCTTCGTGTTCCAGCAGTTCAACCTGTTGCCGTCGCTGACGGCCGAGGAGAACACGGCCGTTCCGCTGCTGATCAACGGCCGGCCGCGGCGCGAGGCTCTGACCCGCGCCCGCGAGGTGCTGACGACGATGGGGCTGGCCGACCGGCTGCGGTCGCTGCCGTCGCAGCTCTCCGGCGGCCAGCAGCAGCGCGTGGCCATCGCCCGCGCTCTCATCCACCGGCCGCGCCTGCTGGTCTGCGACGAGCCGACCTCGGCCGTGGACGCCGCGACCGGCCAGACCATCATGGAGCTGATCCGCCAGGTCGCCGTGCAGCCCGACCGCGTGGCCGTGGTGGTGACCCACGACGCCCGCGTCTTCGGCTATGGGGACCGGATCGTCACCCTGGAAGATGGGCGGGTGGCGGGGGATAGGCGCGTGAAACGAGCGGCGTTGACGAGCCGCGACCGTCAGGGAGCGGATTTGTCTTCCCCGCTCCCTGACGGTTGCGGCTCGTCAACCGCGTGAGAAGTGGAGGTTTGCCATGACACGCCACCTGATGCTGCCCGCGGCCGCGGGGGCGATCCTGCTGTTCGCGGTGGGCCACGCCCTATACATCCAGTGGCCGGAGAAGGAACTGCCGCCGCCGGTGCCGCCGCCGACCACGCCGTTCGGCCAGACCGTGGCCGGGGACGGCATGGTGGAGCCGGCCAACGAGGCGAGCGGAACCTCAGGCGTCTCCATCGGCTCGCAGGTCGCGGGCCTCGTCGTCCAGGTTCCCGTGCGCATCGGTCAGGAGGTGAAGGCCGGCGCCCTGCTGGTGCAGCTGGATCGGCGGCAGGCGGAGGCCCAGCTGAAGGTCAACCAGGCCCAGGTGGCCGTGGCCCGCGCCACCGAACGGCAAACCGAAGACGCCTATAAACGGGATCTGGCGCTCAGCCGCGAGGCCATTTCGGATGAGCAACGCATCACCGACGAGGAGGCCTGGCGTCTGGCCCAGGCCCAACGGCAGGTGGCCGAGGCGGCGGTCCAGCAGGCGCAAACCGCCCTGGACCTCCTGGAGATCCGGGCGCCGTCGGACGGCACGATCCTCCAGGTCAACGTGCGGCCCGGCGAGTACGTCTCCATCCTGGGGGATGGGGGCCTGATCCTGATGGGCGACCTCCGCCCGCTGCACGTCCGGGTGAACGTGGACGAGGAGGACGTGCCGCGTCTGGTACTGAACGCCCCGGCCCGCGCACATCCGCGGCGACTCGGAGCGAAACGAATTGCCGCTGACCTTCGTCCGGTTGGAGCCTTATGTGGTGCCGAAGGTATCGATGACCGGCATCAACGTCGAACGGGTGGACACGCGAGTGGTGCAGGTGATCTATGCGCTGGACCCCGCGAACCGGCTGGTGCGGGAAAAGAAGGTGCTGGTGGGGCAGCTTTTGGATGTCTTCATCGACGCCCGGCGGGCGTCGCCGCCCGAGACGACGGGCGGGGGCGGCTCCTGACGCCCGCTGCTCCGTCCCAACGAAGGAAGCCGCGGCGACGGCCGGGGTTTCCGGGTACCGAAGGGGGAAGGTCATGTTTCGCTCCATTCTCGTGCCGCTGGACGGCTCCGCCTTCGCCGAGCAAGCGCTGCCGCTGGCCGTGGACGTCGCTCGCCGGGCGGGGGCGGCCCTGAACCTCGTGCAAGTCCACGTCCTCTACGCGCTGAACGAACCCGCCGCCGCCTGGTTGGCCTTCGACCCGGCCGAGGACGCCGCGTTCAAGGAGCAAGAGCGGGCGTACCTCGACGCCGTCGGCCGCCGCATCGCCGATCCGCGAACGCCAGTCGCCACTTCCCTGGCGCTCGGGCTGGAGGCGGACGGCATTTTGGAGCAGATCCAGGCTCGCCGGGCGGACCTCATCGTGATGACGACGCACGGCCGCGGCCCGGTGAGCCGCTTCTTCCTGGGCAGCGTGGCGGACGAGGTCGTGCGAAGGTCGCCGGTCCCCGTTTTGCTCCTGCGGCCCCACGACCCACCCACGGGACCCGCGACGCCGCCGGCCATTTCCAACGTGATGGTCCCGCTCGACGGCTCGGCCCTGGCGGAAGACGTGTTGGGGCCGGCGGGGCGCTGGCCCGCCTGCTCGGCGCGCGCTGCACCCTCCTTCGGATCGTTGAAGCCCCACCCCATCCGCCCGCCGCGCCGCACGGAGGAGAACTGCCGCTGGAGCCGCACGTCGGTGAGGCGCGGTCCTACTTGCGGCGAATCGTGGAACGGTTGCGCGAACAATCGGTCGGCGCCGACACGCGCGTCGTGGTCGCCCCGCACGCGGCCGGCGCGATCCTGGAAGTGGCGCAATCGGAACCGGAAACGCTGATCGCCCTGGCGACGCACGGGCGCGGCGGTCTCCGGCGGATGCTCCTGGGGAGCGTCGCTGACAAGGTGATCCGGGGCGCCGCCGGGCCGGTCCTCGTGTGCCACCCCACACCAGAATAAATAAGATTATGTAGGCCTGTTACATAGTAATCGGGACGCCATGACGCAAAACGCGAAACGACAGGCGCCGGCCGCGAGCCGCAAGCAGGTTGTCATCGCCGGCCTGGCGATCACGGCCGTCGGATGTCACCTGGTGATGCGCTACGCGGTGGGGGTCGCCAGCGCCGTCTTCGGCCTGCAGCTGTTTGACATTCCGCTCGTCCTCGCGCTTGCACTCGGCGGCACGCCCCTTGTCCTGGGCCTTCTGGTCAAGCTGTCCCGGCGCGAGTTCGGCTCCGACTTACTGGCCGGAATCTCGATCGTCACTTCCGTCCTTATCATCCCCCACCAATATCTGGCGGGCACGCTCGTCGTCCTCATGCTTTCCGGCGGCGAGGCGCTGGAGGCCTACGCCGTCCGCAGCGCCTCATCGGTCCTGGCGGCGCTGGCCAAACGCATGCCCTCCGCCGCCCACCGCAAGCGGGACGGGCAAATCGCCGACGTGCCGCTCGACGCCGTCGCGGTCGGCGACGCGCTGGTGGTTTTTCCGCACGAAATCTGCCCGGTGGACGGCGCCGTGGTCGAGGGCCACGGCGCGATGGACGAGTCGTACCTCACGGGCGAGCCGTACCGGATGTCCAAGGCGCCGGGGTCGGCCGTGCTGTCCGGCGCCGTCAACGGCGACAAGGCCCTGACCATCCGCTGCGAAAAACCGGCCGCCGACTCGCGCTACGCCAAGATCATGCAGGTGATGCGGGATTCGGAGCAGCGCCGCCCGCGCCTGCGGCGGCTCGGCGACCAGCTGGGGGCGTGGTACACGCCGCTGGCCGTGGCGATCGCCCTCGCCGCCTGGGCCGCGAGCGGCGACCCGACGCGCTTCCTGGCCGTCCTGGTGGTCGCCACGCCCTGCCCGCTGCTGATCGCCATCCCGGTGGCGATCATCGGCTCGGTGTCGCTGTCGGCCCGTCGCGGCGATCATCATCAAGGACCCGGCCGTGCTGGAAAAGGTCGCCGCCTGCCGCACCGCCATCTTCGACAAGACCGGCACGCTCACCTACGGCCGGCCCCACCTGACGGCCTTGCTCCCGGCCGAGGGCTGGGAGGGGCGCGAGGTGCTGGCGCTGGTCGCCGGCCTGGAGCGCTACTCGAAGCACCCGCTGGCCGGGGCGGTCCTGGCCGCCGCCGAGAAGCAGGGGGTGGAGCTGCGCGAGGCCGCCGAGGTGAGCGAGCGGCCGGGGCAGGGGCTGACCGGCGCCGTGTCCGGCCGATCCGTCCAGGTCACGAGCCGGAAGAAGTTCCTCGCGGCGCACTCCGAAGACGAAGGCAAGCTGCCGGCCGCCGCCGAAGGGCTGGAGTGCGTCGCTCCTCATCGACGGCCGCTATGCCGCGCCGCTGCGGTTCCGCGACCAGCCGCGGTCGGACGGCGCCCCCTTCATTCGACACCTCCGCGGCCGTCACCGCATCAATCGGGTGATGGTGGTGTCCGGCGATCGCGAGTCGGAGGTCCGCTATCTCGCCGAGGCGTTGGGAATCAAGGAGGTTTATGCCGGGCAGACCCCCGAGCAGAAGCTGGAGATCGTGGCCGCGGAGACTCGCAAGGCGGACACGGTTTATCTCGGGGACGGCATCAATGACGCGCCGGCGCTGACCGCCGCGACGGTCGGCGTGGCCTTCGGCCAGAATAGCGACGTGACTTCGGAAGCCGCCGGCGCGGTGATCCTGGACAGTTCGCTGCAGAAGGTAGACGAGTTTCTGCACATCGGCGGCCGCCTCAGAAGGATTGCGTTGCAGAGCGCCGTCGGCGGCATGGCGCTGAGCCTGATCGGAATGGCGCTGGCGTCCGCGGGCCTCCTTTCTCCGGTGGCCGGGGCGGTCTTGCAAGAAGTCATCGACGTGGCGGCGGTGGTCAACGCCCTGCGGGCGGCGCTGCCGCCGCGGTCGCTCACCGACTACTGAGTGGCGCGGCCGCTGCTGTGCGGAATGGATACGCCCGGCATTCTTTTCGACAAAGCGCTACTCTGGACCCGCGTTCTTTCCGGCTATTCAAGCACTCTCTTCAGGCCGTTAAGGGCGCTTGCCGCTTCGAGAGACCCATTACCTTGTGGCTCCTTGTCTCGACCCTTACGCGCCGAGGAGCCGTGAGCAAAGCCTCCAGAGCGTCGCAGGCGGCGCGGACGCCCTCCTCCCGCCGCACGCGCCGGCCGACCTCGCCCGCCCGCTCCGCGTACGACACGTCATCGAGCAGCCGCCGCACCTCCCGCGCGGCGTGGGCCCCGGTGTAGCGGCTTCGGGCCAGGGTGCGGGCGATCCCCAGCCGCGCCACGCGCTCGGCGTTGTCCGGCTGGTCGTAGGCGTAGGGCACCACCAGCATCGGACGGCCCGCGCGCATCGCCTGACCCGTGGTGCCGACGCCGCCCTGATGGACGATCACGGCGGCCCGCGGGAAGAGTTCCGAGAACGGGGCGTAGTCGAACGCGGCCACCCCTTCGGGGAGCACGGCCGGGCGGTTGTGCGTCTGCCTGCCGACCAGGAGCGCGGCGCGGCGGTTCAGGAGCCGGGCGGCGACGGCGCTCTGCTCGTAGAATGGGCCGGCGTCATGCACCGCCGCGGAGCCGAGCGTAAACACGATCGGCGGCGGGCCGGCGTCGAGGAAACGGGTCAGTTCAGGCGACAGCCCGCCCGCGCCGTCGCGGTCGTAGAACACGAACCCGGCGACTCGCGTCGGGGCCGGCCAGTCGGGCTGCCCTGCGCTGAGGAGTTCGGAGAACAGGGCCAGCACCAACGCGGGGGAATGCTGGCCGTCGAACAGGGGGTTGTCGCGCGTCGGCGGCAGGCCGACCTCGGCGCGCAGGCGATGCCAGGGTCTGGCCCATGAGCGCCCTCCCCACTTGAGGACCCGGAACAGATTCCTGTACAGGGGCGGTCCCAGAAAGCGCAACCAGGACACGAACGGGGCGCCCGGCAGAGCCGGCGGGTCCTGGGCGGAGAAGAAGCCGATGGGCGACAGCATCGTGGACGCCCAGCGCAGGCCCTTCGTCTCGACGACCAGCCGGGCGGCGTAGGTGAGCGGGTGCGACACCAGGAGGTCCGCACCTTCGGACGCGGCCAGCAAGTCGTCGTAGGAGTCCCGCAGGGCCGGCAGCAGCAGGGTCCGGAGGACGTACTCCGTGCCCCTGTGGAGGTTCATGACCCGCCGCGCCTCGTCGGGGCGAGCCAGCCAGTCCGGCTGATCCGGCCGCACGGCCCGGAAGCCGACGCCCAGCGACTCGACGTTCTTCCGATAACACGCGCTGGTCGCCAGGACGACCTCGTGGCCGCGCTCCTGCAGGCCCAGGGCGATGGCCAGGTACGGGTGCAGGTCGCCCAGCGAGCCGAACGTCGTGAGGACGATGTGACGTCGCGGGACGCGCGGCGCCGGCGGAACCTGCGACGGCCTGTGCGGGGTCGGCCTGGTCGGCACGGACCCGGTCAAAGCGGCCATGATTCACCGCGCCTTCCTACCCAATCCCACGTCCGCCTCCTACGGAGAGGAGAAATCCCTGCGGCGGGTCGCAAACGATGCGGCCCGCGGAATGGCTGGATCCCTGCTCCTGGCGGCGGCCCAGGAACGTCTCGTCGTTGGCCGGTGCCAGGGCCGCAGCGCCGGGGCAGGCCCGCAGAACGGCTTTGCCCCGCGGGCCGCGTAACGATCGGCGGCGGATCAGCGCCAGTAGCGTCGGGGGGCCATGCAGCGGACGACGGCGATGAGGAGGCAGGCCCCGAGGAAGGCGACCACGATGCTTCCCAGCAAGCCGTAGCCGCCGGGGACGATC
Organism: uncultured Planctomycetaceae bacterium; assembly: GCA_963823075.1. GTDB lineage: Bacteria > Planctomycetota > Planctomycetia > Gemmatales > Gemmataceae > UBA4732. The sequence goes on along the minus strand of CAWGKE010000001.1, from coordinate 1,537,116 downwards.
AGCCCGAGCAGGAAGCCGCCGATCACAGCCCCGACCAGGCCCACGACGATGTCTCCGAGGACGCCGAATCCACCGCCCCTCACCACCACTCCGGCGAGCCATCCGGCGACGAGGCCCACGAGCAGCCAGGTGATGACGTTGACCGGATCCAGGGAGATGTCCGCAAAAGTAATCATGTCCGTTCTCCTGCGCACTTCATGTCTCGTTGGGAACGCGCCCTCGCCAAGCGCCGGCGGCGGCCCCCTTCGTTTCAGCCCCTTTCGAGAGGCGTAATACTCTACCGCCATCGGCCGGTCGCCGTCCGCTCCCGCCGGCCCTGCGCTGCTGCGCCCGCCGCTCATCCCACAGCGACGACGTTCTTCGTCTTGAGCAGGGTTTCGATCTGACGCAGCTTGTAGTTGATGAACAGCACGTTGGGCAGATCGATCTGATGCGCTGGGCGCCGGACGTCCGCACGATCAGGTCGCCCGAACCCAGGCCGAGGACGTAGTGGCGGAAAAAGTCGCTCCGCCGCTTCTGCAACGTCATGCCGTCCGTGCTGTAGGCCTGCTCGCCGCCGCCGATCTCGTCGCATACCTTGCACTGACCCGCCGTGAAGGTGATGTCGCGCTGCTTGTCGTACAAACGCATGACCACCAGCCACAGCACGAACAGGAAGGTCGAGATCGTGAAGTAGCCAGCCATGTTGATGCGGACGTCGAGCAGCCAGAACCAGCCGAGCAAGGTTTCCATCCAGCCCAGCACGGTGAACACGATGGTCGTCGCCACGGCCACGACGATGACGAGCCACCGACCACATTCCGCGTATCGACACGTTGGTGGCGGCGACGACCAACAGAAGGACCAGAACGAAGATCACGCCCAGCGCCCGATGAGGCGAGATGCGGATGAAGGGGTTTTCCGCCTGCCCATTCTCCTGGAGCGGGACGCCGCGGTGAGAGGCGTCGTCCGCCTGGGGCGCCTTGATGACCAGCGAAGGCTCCTTGATCTCGTGCGGCGTCGTGACGACCTCGCCCTTTTCATTCTTGGCCGACGTTTCAAACTCCCCCGTCGTGGCGTTCACGTAGGCGACAGCGCTCTGGGGGACCACGGCCATCACGTAGCCTTCCGCCCATGTGATGACGGCCATCACGAAGCCGCAGGCCCACACCGGCCACCAGTAATAGACGTTGGAGTGGCTGATGATGGTGATCGCACTCGGGCTTTCCCTGATCCGGGGCGGGGCGGGTCGCGTCGGGGCGATCGGCAATGTTGCAGTGGTCATGGGATTCTCCTCTCGTCGGGCCGCGGAACAGCAAGCTCCGCATCGGCGCCGGGCGCGCCAGGTCCGGACGGGGAGCGCCGGCCGTCCGGACCCAGGCTCAGAATCGGTAGATGAGCCAGGCGATCAGCACGATCACCAGCAGCAGCCCCAGGCCGCCGCTCGGACCGTAGCTCCAGTTGCGGCTGTAGCCCCAGGTGGGCAGGACGCCCAGGAGCAGCAGGACCAACAGAACCAGCAGGATGATCCCGATCATGGTGGACCCCTTTCGATGGTTAGAAACCCGGTGGGGGCCGCCGCCGTGAACGCCACGGCCGGCGGCAGTTGCAAACGCCTGTGCCGGAGTGGCCCGGCCGCGTGGGCGCACGTGGTTCCGGACCACCAGCCCGTACACGAACAGCACGAGCAAGGCGCCTCCAACCGCGATCACTATGCATCAACCCAACGCCCAGCCGCCTCTCTATTCCGTCGTTTTGCCGTCAAAGTGTTCGTTGTCAGCCTCCGCGTCGTCGCGGGTGTGGTGGACGACGCCGTCCCGATGGTTCGGCGGCGCATAGAGCGTATAGAGCTTCAGTGGAACACTGCCGGTGTTGACGATGTTGTGATTCGTCCCAGCCGGGACGACCACCGCGAAGCCCGCTCGGATCGCCGTCCGAACGCCATCGAGAACCGCCTCACCGGTCCCCTCCTCCACGCGAAAGAACTGGTCGAGCTTGTGGACTTCCGCCCCAATCTCTTCCTTGGGCTTCAACGCCATGACGACGAGCTGGCAGTGCTTCGCCGTGTAAAGCACCCGGCGGAACTCTGCATTCTTGACGGCGAGGCCCTCGATGTCTTGCACGAAGCCTTTCATAACGACGCCTCCTTCGTTAGCTTGCCCCGACGGGGCGATCGATGCCAGTCGGACCAGGCACACCCTGTTCCGGCCGCCGAGCCGCGGGACAGCGACCGGAACCCCGCTTGGCCGTGGAAAGCCCTGGCAATTCTGAAGAGGAACGCCGGGCCTTTGAGGAAGATGCCCTTCGGACCATCGCGGCCCGCGCCTTTCTCCGTTATTCAAACACCTTCTTCAGGTCTTCGATTGCGCTTCCCACCCCCTCTTTGACCTTCTCCCAGCGGTCGGCCCCTGCCTGTTTCAGTTCCTCGAGTTTCTGGGCCGCTGCGTCACGCTTGACCTTCGCTTCTTCGAGCTTCTTCTCCAGATCCTTCTTGGCTTGGTCCGTGGCCTTGTCGGCGCGGTCTTTCAATGCTGCGTACTTCACGTTCAGTTCGTCCAGCTGCTTGCTCATCTCGCGGGCGTATTCGTCCCGCTTCGCCTTGGCCGCCTCGGCCGTCGCATCCACCGCGTCCTTGATCTTTTCCGTCGCGTTCGACGTCTTTGAGTTGGCGTCCGGGGTGGACGGAGGATTTAGACTGCACCCGAGCAGCAAGGCGGCTGAGATCGCCAGGGTCATGATTGCGGTGCGACGCATGGGAAAGCTCCTTCATCAGGATGTCCGTGTGATTGTCCGGTAAGCTGCCGCCTACTTTCCTTGCACCATCTCGTTTGCCGCTTCTCGCCAGAACTTGATGCCGTCCTCGGTCGGCTTTCCTGCGCTCACCCATTTCCGGTAGGCGCAGAGCAGGATGTCTTCCGCGGCGACCCACGGGGCGTTGCGATCCTTGTCGCCAGAGGCCACGGCTGCTTCCGTTGTGGTCGTTGGTCCAGTCGGACCAGACTGTGCTAGCGTTGCACGCCTACGGTGGTGTGTGTGCATGATTGCGCTCCTGTGTATCCTCGTGCTGCTTGACAGCTTGAAAAACCCAGCCCGTCATACTCTGGAGCAGTCGGGCTCCCTGCCTGTTTATTTTTGCGACTGCACGTGTCTGGTCTTGCTGTGCCTGTCCGCATCCTGGCTATGGCCGTCAGCCGAGGCAGCGTGCTCCTTGGCCTGTTCACGGTTGCCGCTCCAGGTTTCCGTCGGAGTGTTGCCGGCGAGCAGGAACACCTGGACCACGGCGCCGGTGGTGAATGCCTGCACCACGGCGCCGCTCGCCGGCTCGACTTCCGCAGTCGCCTCGCGCACTTCCATCCCTGTGATCCGGTTGATCTCGTGCCGCAGCGAGTCGGAGGAACTGGCGAACAGCCGCCGGTGAAACTCCTGCACCTGAGCAGCGCCTTCCGGCGTCTTGGCCAGCTCCCTTTCGGCCGGCGACAAGGCCTCGTGCAGCGTAATCACCAGGGTGCCCTCACTCAGGACCACGGTCACAGACTTCGGCACATGGCTCCCCGTGCGCCGCTGCTCGAATGCGATGGCCGCCTGGGCGATCTGCTGGGCCATGCTTGATTTGGCCCTGTCCATAGTCTTCCTCCTCGGTGATTGCTCCTGTATTGCGCTTACAAGCAAAAAAAGCCGACGTGGTCGAACACCCCCGATAGGGTGTCCGACCACGTCGGCCTACTCGTCAGCGAGCCCCCTGGCACGGCCAGGTTGCCCTTCGCCTAGTCTTCCGACGACTGCGACTCAACTGGTTGTCGGAGCGGACCCAAGATTCATCGGGAGTCCGCCGCTTGGTTCATTGCACCGCTCGAGGCCTCGTGCCACAACTCCTGCCCTGATTCATGGCCCTACCGCTTTTTCGGTTGCCTGCAATCCGGCGACTCGGCCAAGGTGAAGAGCACGATCTCTTCTCCAGTGACGGTGCTGATGTCGTGGTGCAGGCTCAGCACTTTAACGCCTGTGACCTCCTGGATCATTGCTGCCAGGACCGGCTGTGCCGTTTCGATCAGACCGCTTCGTACTTGTTTGAGCAGATCCCTCCCCTTCTCGGCCGGAAGCGACTTGACCAGATGCTGTTCGGGTACGGTCAGAACACCCCGTACGCGGACCACGAGAAGATCACCGATCAGATGGGCATGGATGTCTTTGGGACCCCGGCCCATGTATTGCTGCTCAAAGCGGGTCATCCCTTCGCAGATGGCGGCTTCGATCTCGCCCTGGGTTTTCATAGGGACCTCGAACAAGTCCCAATGGGCAACCCCAGCCCTCCGGGGGCGATAGCCTACGCGTTCTGCCACTGCCTGAGTCATCCGTCTCAACTCCGTGCCGGTAACACATGCGGAGGGCCAGTCATCTTCTTCATCAATGCCCTTGGCACTTCTCATGCCGTAGGGCGCGCAAATCGAATTGGATGCTACAAGCCATTCTTCCGTCAAGGCTTACGTTGTACCGTCCCCCGGCGCATGCCCGCGAGCCAGACCTGCCTCGACGAGGAGCGGCCAACGGTGATGGGCGACAACGCACACCGGATATGTCCTTCTGAGTCGAGGCGAGCAAATGGGGCGGAGCCGGACTTGGACGGGCGGATCGAGCGGGGTTCCCCAGGAAACGCGAGTGCCGATTTCCGCGCCAAACCCAAGCGACCATTTGGAGGGGATTCCCTCCGGCGATGGGCTGAAAAGGAGGCACACGCGTGAAGAAGCCTCTCCGTGTGCGGTCCCTGCTTCGCCTGTGCGGAATCGCCCGCTTCCGCCCGGCCCCGCGATGAGCGTCGGGGCGGCTCGGCTCCATCGGTATTTTGCGCAAGGAACTTGAGGAAAAGGGGTTGCGACTCATGTTTCCTGCAGCCTGCGGCCTTGGGCACGGCCCTTGCTTTATAGAGGGCGCGTGAACGACTCCGGAAAGGAATGGACGCCCCTCTCCCCTGGAGGTAATCATGACGACCCTGGAAAGGCCCCTGTTGCAACTGACCGCAGAGGACCTCATGACCCGGGACGTGGTGGTCATCCCGCAAACGATGTCGCTACGCTATGCTGCGCACCTGCTCGCCCAGGCCGAGGTGAGCGGCGCCCCGGTGGTCGATGCGGAAGGGCGCTGCGTCGGCGTCTTGTCGGCCGCCGATCTGGTCCACTGGATGGATCGGGGCAAGCAGGCGACCAAACGCTGCGGGGCGGGAGCGTCCTGCGTCTGCTGCGATTGGCAGATCGACGGGCTGGACGACGTGCCCGAGGATGAGGTGTCGCGCTACATGACCACCAACGTGGTCGCCACTGGGCCGGAAACCCGCGTGGGTGAGCTGGCCCGCTGGATGCGCGACGCGCACATCCATCGGGTCGTCATCGTCGATGCCCGTCGGCGGCCGATCGGCGTCGTGTCCAGCATGGACGTGCTGGCGGCGGTCGCCCGGTTGGACGCCCTCCAAGAAGCCGACGGCCTGTGACGCTTCCCATCCGGCGTCGTTCGTTTCGTGGAAAGGAGGGTGGATCATGTTCAGCTTGATGCCTGGCAAGAGGGCGGTGAAGAAGGCGATCGGCGGGGAAGGCGGCGTGCTGACGCCGCCCGGATTCCCGTTCTTCCGGAGCGCCTTGTTCCCGGAGTTCGACCATCTCTTCGATGACTTCCTGCGCGACTGGGAACTGCCCGTCATGGGCAGGAAGGCGTGGCGCTGGGACGTGGAAATGGAAGAGAAGGCCGACGAGGTCGTCGTCCGCGCCGAGGCCCCCGGCTTCGAGCCAGTGGACTTCGAGGTCGAGGTGCGCGACGAGCTGCTGGTCCTCCACGCCGTCAAGGAGAGGAAGCCGGAACTGAAAGAGATGGAGAAAAAGGAGGAAGAGAAGACGGAATACGTGCGGGAGGAGTTCTACAAGGTCATGCCGCTGCCCGGCCCCGTGAGCGTGGAGAAGGCCGCGGCCAAGTACGTCCACGGCGTGCTGACCGTGACGCTGCCCAAGGCGGCGGAGGCCAAGGGCCGCCGCGTGCCGGTGACCACGACCTGAGATGCGATCCCGTTGATCGCGTTTGCTTGGTCGAGAGGCGGAGGGGAGCGCGAGGAAAAGCGCGCTCCCCTCCGCGTCTCGGCGAAGGAGCTTGAAAGGAGGCCTGCCATGAATCTGAGCCAAGTTTGCACGCTGGAGCGGCCCCCGCTGCTGCTGAAGGCGCGGACGGCGGCCGATCTGATGACGCCCAATCTGGTGTCTCTGCTGGAGACCGCCACGGCCCGCGAGGCGGCGTGCTTCCTGACCGAGCGCGGCATCAGCGCCGCCCCCGTCATCAACGAGGCCGGGGCGCCCGTCGGCGTCCTGAGCCAGACCGATCTGGTCGTCCACGCCCGAGAGAAGATCAACGCTTTGACGCGCGGCGAGGGCTACGTCGAAGACTTCTCGGAGTTCGCGGAAGTGCCCGGCGAGCCGGGAGGCGTCTGGAACCATCTGAAAGTGGAGCGGGTGGACGACGCGGCCCTCGTGCGCGACCTGATGACCCCGACGGTCTTCACGGTGCGCCTCGATGCACCATCGGCGCGGGTCGTCGAGGACATGCTGGCGCTGCGCGTCCACCGCCTGTTCGTTGTGGACGACGGCGGCGTGCTGGTCGGCGTCGTCACCGCCACCGACGTGCTGCGCCGCCTGGCGCCGGCGTCGGAAGACGCGGCCTGAGCGCCGCCGGGGCCTCGGGCCTCGGCGGCTTCCCTTCTTTTTCGGAGATGTTATGGCGAAGATTCTTACCCGCGCGCTGGTGGTCTTTCTCCTCCTCGCCGGCGTCTGCGCCCCGGTCGGCCGCGGCGGCGACGATGCGGACAAGCCGAGCAAGACCGCCCAGCTGATGAAGAAGAAGCTGAAATACGCGCAAAACATCCTGGAGGGCATCGCCCTCAACGACTTCGACAAGATCGCCGACAACGCCGACGAGCTGATGAACGTCAGCAAGCAAGCCGAGTGGACGGTCGTCAAGACGCCCGAGTACGAGTTGTTCAGCAACCAGTTCCGCAAGAACGTCGAGAGCATGGCCAAGAACGCCAAGGCCAAGAACCTCGACGGCGCCACGCTGGACTACATGGACCTGACGATGACCTGCGTCAAATGCCACAAGTACGTCCGCGAGACGCGCATGACGCGGCGGGACGGCGAACGGGGCGTGGACCTGGCCGATTTCCCTCCTGACCGGGACGCAGCAGGGACAAGGCCGTGACCGCGCAACCCGATCGAGCCGCCTGGTTCCGAGGCGGGGACGTTTCCTGTGAGACGTCCCCGTTCCAAGTTCGCCCTTACCGGCTCGTCCTCCTCGGCCCGCCCGGCGTCGGCAAGGGGACGCAGGCCGAACTCCTCCGCCATGCCCTCGGGGCGTGCCACCTGTCCACCGGCGACGTCTTCCGGGCCGCCCCGTGCGAGGGCGAGCCAAGCCCGGCCCTCCAGGCCGCCCTGCAGGCCATGCGGCGGGGCGAACTGGTTGCGGACAGCCTGGTCGTGTCGATGGTGCGGGAGCGGGCCGGATGCCTCCGGTGCCAGGGCGGGTTCTTGCTCGACGGCTTTCCCCGCACGCTGGCGCAGGCGGAGGCGCTGGACGCGCTGCTGACGGAGCAAGGCGTGGTCCTGGACGGCGTGCTGAGCTACGAGGCGCCGCTGGAGGAGGTCGTGGCCCGGCTGGGCGGCCGCCGCACCTGCTCGGCCTGCAAGGCGGTCTACCACCACAGCACCCGGCCGCCTCGCACGGAGGGCGTCTGCGACCAGTGCGGGGGCCGAGTGGTCCAGCGGGAAGACGACCGGCCCGAGTCGATCCGAGTCCGGATGCGAGCTTACGAGGAGGCCGCCCGGCCGTTGACGGAGTATTACGGCCGAAGCGACAGACTCGTGCCGGTTCGGGCGTCGGGCGCGCCGGAGCAGATCCTGGAGCATTCGCTCCAGGCCTTGCGCGAACACCTGGCCAGACGGGGTGGGCGCGCCTGAGGCGCTCGTCCGGCGTAGGATGGGCCGCAGGGGGCGATCGGGAAGAACCTGGCGGCGCCCCGGGGGCGCCGCCAGGTTGGCGCAAGCCCCATCAGGTCCAGGCTCACGCACACCACGCCGTCATCAACCGTCGCCGCGGGGCCGAACTCCAGGGAGCCGCCGCCGGCCCCGCGCCCCCGACGGGTCGGCCACAGCACATGGCTGGCGCGCACGCCCGAACAGCCCACCCCCGCCCTGACAGCCGAGCAGCGTCTGCTGCTGGACGCCTGGCGACGCAGCGCCAGCCTGCTGGACCCTCGTCGGCCGATAGAGCAAGGTCGCGCCTGCGACCATTTGAATCGGGTGAGCCAATATGGCGACGCCCTGGTGTGCGGATTCGGGGCGTGGTGACGCGGCATTTGAGACGTTTCCGCACATCAGGCGTCCCATTGCCGCGGCTGTCTCCCCTAAAGCGCATGCCGGCGACAGGCACTGAGCCGTGTCTCGCAGTCCGCTTCCATGCGTCTCCTCGCGCCGCAACTCGGGCCAATATCGCGGCCATGCGTCTTGGCCAGTGGGGGCCTGCTCCGGGTGCAGGCGTGCGTGCCTGTGCGGCGAACAGAGCCTGTACTCAGGTTTTCGACCGTCTCCTGTTCGGCATGAAGATTGCAATCCACAGCATAGAAGATTGCAATCCACAGCATACGTGCGACGGACTGCACAAGGTTTCAAGGGCGGTCCAGTCACTTGCCAGGTGGGGCCAGGCCTGATGTTCGCCGTCCGGATCGGTGCCGGGCCTTCGCACCAGGCTGCCGCCCACCGATCGTCAATCCACCAAAGACGTTTGCCTTTGCCGGAGAAGCCACATGACTACCGCGCATTGCCATCGGCTGGATTCCTGCCGGCAGGGACTCGTACCCCGCGAAGCCGGCGCTACGGTCTGGCGCGTGGACCGCGTTCTCTGCGTCGCGGACATCGCCCGGGTCATCCAGGTCATCACGGGCGCCATGCGCGCAGCCGGTCACATCGAGGAGGAGATCTTCAGGGTGCATCTCGCCCTGGAAGAGGCCATCGTCAACGCCCACAAGCACGGGCATCGGGGTGATTGGGGTACGCCGATCGCGGTTCGCTACCACGCGGCCGCGGAGGGCGTGGTGGCGGAGGTGGAGGATCGGGGACCCGGCTTTGATCCGGGGAAGGTCGTGGACCCGCTCGCCCCCGAGAACCTGGAGCGTCCGACCGGGCGCGGCCTGCTGTTGATGCGGACTTATCTGTCAGGGGTCTGCCACAACCAGCAGGGCAACTGCATTTGCCTTTGCAAGCACCGGGCCGGCTGCACGCCGGGTCCGCAGCAGCCCGCCGCCCCGTCTGCGTGACGGTCGGGCGCACGCGAATGCGGGGGCCATGCTTCCGGCTTCGGGCACGAAAGTCATACCGCAGAAAAGGAGTTATACCCTTGCCGTACTCCGCCGAAATCAGCAGGGCGAACCCCGCCGCGCTCCTGTTTCTCCTCGATGAATCCGGCTCCATGGTCGAACCGTTCGGCGCAGCCCGACAAGCGCAAGGCCGACGGCGTCGCCGACGCGATCAACCGGCTGCTGCAAAACATTGTGCTCAAGTGCGCCAAGGCCGACGGCATCCGGGACTTCTTCCGCGTCGGCATGATCCGCTACGGCGGCCGCGTCGAGTCCGCGTTCGGCGGGACCCTGGCCGGCGAAACCCTGGTCCCCGTCAGCCGGATCGCCGGCAACCCCTTGCGGGTGGAGATGCGGGCCCGCATGGTCGATGACCGGGCCGGCGGCCTCGTCGAGCGGAAGTTTAAGTTCCCCGTCTGGTTCGAGGCCCACCCGGCGGGGAAGACGCCCATGTGCGAGGCGCTGGGCCAGGCCCGGAAGGCCGTCCAGGCCTTCCTCGCGCAACACCCGGCCTGCTACCCGCCCCTGGTCGTCAACATCACCGACGGGCATCCGACGGACGGCGATCCGCGCGAGCCGGCGAAGGAATTGCGCGCCCTGGCCTCGCAGGACGGCCACGTCCTGCTGTTCAACGCCCACCTCTCCGGAAAACACGACCGACCCGTCGAGTTTCCGGAGGACGAGGCGGGCCTGCCGGACGACTTCGCCCGGTTGCTGTTCCGTATGTCCAGCGTCCTGCCTCCCAGGCTGGTCGAGGCTGCGAAGTCCGACGGGTTCGCGGTCGGCCCGCATTCCCGCGGGTTCGTTTTCAACGCCGACCTCGGGGCGGTGATCCGTTTCCTGGACATCGGCACCCGCGTAGCCCGGACAGCAGGGGCGGGCTAACCCTGCCCCTACGGATCGACGCCCCGCACCGACGCGCCGTGAGGCATGACATCCCATGAGTTGGCCCCTGTCGCAGGAATACAACGAGGCCGTCCAGTACCCCGCCGACAACTTCGCCGATCCCGACCTCCGCCGGGGCGAAGCCGTGACCAACGCCCTCGGCATCCCCGTGCCCCGCTCCGGCAACTTCGCGGACGTCTACGAGGTGCGCGGCCCCGACGGCGGCCGCTGGGCCGTCAAGTGCTTCACCCGCAGCGTCCCCCACCTGCGCGAGCGCTACCAGGAGATCGGCCGCCGCCTGCGCCAGGCCCGGCTGCCCTTCACTGTGGATTTCCGCTATCTGGTGGAGGGCATTCACGTCGCCGGCCGCTGGCGCCCCGTCCTCAAGATGGAGTGGGTCGAAGGGTTGACCCTGAATCAGTTCGTGGCGCAAGCCCTCGACCGGCCCGCCGCGCTGGAGGCGCTGCTCCAGATCTGGGCGCGCATGGCGCGGCGCCTGCGCGCAGCGGAGGTCGCCCACTGCGACCTGCAGCACGGCAACGTCCTGCTGGTTCCGGGCGCCCACGCCCATTCGCTGGCGCTGAAGCTGATCGACTACGACGGCATGTGGGTCCCGTCGCTGGCACAAACGAAGTCAGGGGAAGTCGGCCACCCGTCGTACCAGCACCCCCAGCGACTCCGCGAAGAGACGTACAGTGCGGCGGTGGACCGCTTCCCGCTCCTGCTGGTCGCCACGGCGCTGTGCGCCCTGATGGTGGGCGGAAAGCCGTTGTGGGAGAAGTACGACAACGGTGACAACCTCTTGTTCTGCGAGGCCGACCTGCGCGAGCCGAACCAGTCCACCTTGTTCCAGGACCTTCTCGCGCTGGGCGACCCCGCAACCGCCGCGCTGACCAGGCGCGTCCTGACCTCGCTCGACAGCGGGCTGGAGTCGGCGCCGCTCCTGGAAGCGGTTATGGCCAACGCTCGGCGGGTGCATCGATCCGCCGCGCGCCGCCTCACGCCGTCGTGCGCCCCGGCCGTGTCAGCCGTGTTCGACGCGCCCCGCACGGCTGACACGGCCGGGGCGCACGACGGCGTGAGGCCCGCCACGGCCGAGCCGGACCCGTGGGATTTCGACGCCGGCGAGGCGGACTCGTCCGACGCTGCTGGATCGGTGCGGCCCAGGCGGCGGCGGTCCCGGTCGCCGATCAAGGCGTATGTCGCCGTCGTCGCGGTGGTGAGCGCCATTGCGGCCGCCGCGAGCTTCGCGGCCTGGGTCGTTTGGGCGCCCCATCCGCCAGGGCCCGCCGCAGCGGAGGCCCACGTCGCCCCGAAGGAACCCCACACGGCTCCGACGTCTGCCCCGACCAAGGTCAAGGAAACTTCCCACATCGACTCCGGCGTCGCCAGGCCGCCTTCCGCGTCCGCCGTGCCGCCCGCCTACCCGGGCAAGGTTTCAGGGTTCCAGTACCCACGCAGTCACACCGGTCCCGTGCGCGTGCTGGCCGTGGCGCGGGACGGCGGGCTGGGATTCTCCCTCGGCGCCGACAAGGTTCTGTACCGCTTCCACGTCCAAGATGGGTCCGAAATGGCCCCTATCCCCCTCAACGACGACCCATGCGCTTTCGCCGTTTCGCCCGACGGGCGGCGAGTCTTGACCGCGGGCGGCGACAGGCGCTTGCACCTGCGGGACCTGGAACGAGGGACGGAAAAGCCTCTGGCCGGTCCTGCGTCGGCGGCGACCTGGGTGGACGTTTCGGCGGACGGCAAGCGCGCCCTCTCCTGCGGGGAGGACTCCACCATCCGCTTGTGGGACCTCGACAAAGGCGCCGAGGCCCGTCATTGGCCCGTCCCCCTGGCGCCGCCCATATCCGTGGTGCGGTTCTCACCTGGCGGTTGGCGGGCGATTTCGTCCGGGCCAGACCACGTGACCCGCGCCTGGGATCTCGCCCGACAGATTCAGACCTTCCAGATTCTTGGAATCGACGCACCCGACGGAAGCGGCCGGGCGCCGGTGACAGCCGTGCTGTTCCCGGACGGGCGGGAGGCGGCCGTGGGCATGACGGATGGAACCATCGACTTGTGGGACCTGGAAACGCGAGAAGTCTGGAAGACCTGCCCGGCCGTTGGAAACACGGCGACGCCGGTAGGGGCCGTGGCGGTCTCCCCAGACGGTCGCTTGCTCGCCAGCGCCGGCGGAGGCGGCCCCGGAGACCCTCGTCCCGGATTCTTCATCTGGGACCTGGAGAACCCGGCCGCCTATCCTTGCGACACGCCGCCGGTCGCCCCGGAGTGCCTGGCCTTCACCCCCGACAGCCGGCACGTGCTCGCCGGCTGCATCGACGGCACGATCCACTGCTGGGAGATCACCGGCCTGAAGGAAACCGGCTCCACGGCCGGGTCGGGATCGCCGGCCGTCGTGAAGAAACTCGACCCGCCCACCAACGCCCAGGCGGCCGCGGCGATGGAGGAAATCAAGAAGACGTTCCGGACGGACTACGACGAGCTGGACGGCCCGGAGGACTTGCACGACCTCGCCGTCAAGCATTTGACCGAGGCGCGCCGCACTCCCGACCAGCCGCTCCGTTGTTACGCCCTGTACCTGGAAGCCCGCGACCTGGCGGTGCAGGGCGAAGACCCCGCTCTCGGCCTGCGAATCGTGGAGGAAATGGGCCAGGCGTATGAGATCGACGTCCAGGCGGCCAAGGTGGATGTGTTGCGAAAAGCTGGCGCGTCGATCCGGAGGCCCGGCGCCGCCCGCGCCTTCCTCGACGCGACGGTCCCGCTCCTGAAGGCGGCCCGGGCCGACGACGCTTATGCCAGCGTCGCTCCCCTCTTGCCGATGGTCGAACAGGCCTGCTCGATCGCGGGAGACTCCGAGGGAAGCCGGGCGGCTTCCGCGCTGGCGAACGAAATGGCGCGCTTGCAAAAGGATTTTGAGGATCTGCAAATAGATTTGCAGGCCCTGAAGGCCGCGCCGGACGATCCCGACGCCAACCAGGTGGTGGGCGAGTTCTACTGCCTGCGGAAGCAGGATTGGGACAGGGGCGTGCGGTTCCTGGCCCTGGGGCGCGACAAAGGTCTCGCGGGGGCGGCAGCCAAGGACGTCGCCGCCCCCGCGACGCCGGACAAGCAAGCGGCCGTCGGCGACGCCTGGTGGGACCTGGCCAAATCGGCGGACAGTTCTCCAGCGCTCCCTGAAACTCGGGAGGCGCTGCGGCGGCGGGCCTACACCTGGTATAACCAGGCGCTGCCCCTGCTGGTCGAAAAGGAAGAGAAACGGGTCGCCGACCGGGTGGCCGATCTGTGCCAGCGGTACCCGGACTTTCCCTCCGCCTGGGAGCAACTGGACGTCTCGAAGGCCGTGCCGGTCGGAGACTCCTTCGTGCGGCTGATGCTGGGACAGGTGATTTCGACGAAGGAAGCCGTCGCCGGGCCTGTCGAGATCACGGTCGTCGCCCGGGTGCGCCCGGCGATTCGCTCTTCCAGTGCCGCCGGGGGCAGGAAGTCGTCGTCGTCTGGGAAACTCGAGTGCGGGAGAAGGTCGTGCATGTCCGCCGGCCAATCCCTTCCCAACCGGCGTTCTTCACCGACGACGCCGGCCCATTGCCGCTTGGCCAGGATTCGTGGAACACGTACACCTGCATCGTGACGGAAGACAAGATGGTTCCTTTCGTGAACGGAAAGCCCATCCCGACGAAAAAGGACTACAAGAGGGACGTGTCGGGCTTCCGGGTATTCCAGCTGGAGTTGAAAAGTCAACAAATCCTGGAGGTCAAGTCGTTCACGGTCAAACCGCTTCAACCGTGAGCGAGGGAGATGCTCATGGATCGATGGTTCTACATTCATCAGGGTCGGACATTCGGCCCGGTTTCCGCCGACGAACTGCGCAACCTGGCCGCGACCGGAGGGCTGGCGGCGGCGGACCCGATTTGGAGGCAAGACATTCCCCCGGGGGCGGCGGTCCCTGCCGGCTCCGTGCTGGTTTTTTTCCTGGCGGGAGGAAAGCCTACGCCGCAGGCGTCGCCGCCGCTCGCGTTCCCGCCTTCCGCCCCGGCGCCGGAGTGGCTACGCGACCTGATCGACGGCGGGGAGACTGCCGAGGCCGCCGCACCCGTGGCGGCCGTCCCTCCGCCCGATTGGCTCCAGGACGTCGGCGCGGCCGAGCAGATTTCGCACCCGCTCAAAAGAAAGACGCCACCGAGTTGAGGTGAGTCGGCTGTCCGGTTGGCGTCGGCGGCCTCGCGGGCCAGCTTCTCGAATGCGGCGCGCATCGTCGGGAGCCGCCGTTGCTTGAGGTTGGTGTACAATAGCAGGTGGGTATTCGTACTACGGCGCTCCTCCGCTCTCCCCTTGGGGAGAGGGGAGAAAGACAGGCGCCGCAAGCGGTTATGGCAATGCAGGCCGGCCAAGCAGCGCTGTAGTCCTGAGCTACGAGGCGCCGCTGGAGGCGGTCGTGGCCCGGCTGGGCGGCCGCCGCACCTGCTCGGCCTGCAAGGCGGTCTACCACCACAGCACCCGGCCGCCTCGCACGGAGGGCGTCTGCGACCAGTGCGGGGGCCGAGTGGTCCAGCGGGAAGACGACCGGCCCGAGTCGATCCGAGTCCGGATGCGAGCTTACGAGGAGGCCGCTCGGCCGTTGACGGAGTATTACGGCCGGAGCGACAGGCTTGTGCCGGTTCGGGCGTCGGGCGCGCCGGAGCAGGTCCTGGAGCATTCGCTCCAGGTTTTGAGCGAGCACCTTGCCAGACGCGGCGGGCGCGCCTGAGGCGCTCGTCCGGCGCAGGATAGGTCCGCGGGCGCCGTCAGGCAGATGCAGCCCCCATCAGGTCCAAGGTCACGCGCACCACGCCGTCATCCACCGTCCCCGCCGGGCCGAATCCCAGCGAACTCGTCAGCCTCAGCATCGGATCGTTCTCGCGCAGCACCAGGCCAGTCAGCCGCCGGACGCCGCGCTCCCGGGCGATTTCGATCAGCCGTTGCAGCAAGTGCCTCCCCAGGCCCTTTCGCTGATGGGCGTCGCCGACCACCAGGGCGAACTCGGCCTCGCCCGTTTCCGGGTTCAGGTAGTAGCGAGACACGCCCAGCATGTGGGAGCCGCCATCGTCGCGGCGGACGGCGACCAGCGCCATTTCGCGGTCGTAATCGAGGTGACACAGACGGATCAAGCTGTCGCGCGACAGCGTCTTGACCAGGCTGAAGTAGCGCATGCGGATGGTGTGTTCCGAGTGGTGGGCGTGCATCTCGACGATCAGCGGCTCGTCCTCGGGGCCGATGGCCCGCACCGCGACCTCGCTGCCGTCGCGGAGCCGGAACGGGGCCGTGTATTGATTGGGGTAGGGATGGATCGCCAGGCGCGGCCTACCCCCTCCCAACCCTCCCCCAGCCTCGGGGGAGGGTTGGGAGGGGGCGGCCGGCGTCAGCAGAACGCGAGCGTCCAACGCCACGACCCGGCCCGGCGCGGCCAGCACCGGATTCATATCGACCTCTTGAATATCTTCGACAAAATCCGTCAACAATAGGCTGAAGCGCGCCAGCATCGTCTCCAGCGCTTCCAGGTCCACCGGCTTCTGACCGCGCACGCCCTGCAGCGCGGGGTAGATGCGCGTCCGCTCCATGAGGCGGCGGGCCAGTGTGCGGTTGAGCGGCGGCAGGCCGAGCGCCCGATCTTGCAGCACCTCCACCAGCACGCCGCCGGCCCCGAACAGTATCACCGGCCCGAATTGGCGATCGGTCGAGCTGCCGATAATGAGTTCGATCCCTTTCTCCGTGACCATCGGCTGCACCGTCGCGCCTTCGAAGGCGTCGGCCTCGCCAACCTTGGCCACGTTGCCGCGGATGCGCTCGAAGGCGCCGCGCACCGCCTCCTCGTCGGCGAGGTTGAGCTGAACCCCTCCGACATCGCTTTTGTGCGTGATCCGCGTCGAAAGCAGCTTGAGGACGACAGGAAAGCCGATGCGGCGGGCGGCGGCCGCGGCCTCGTCGGCGGTGCGGCAGGCAACGGCCGGCGTCACCGGCAGGCCGTAGGCGGCCAGCAGGTCCTTGGCCTCCGCCTCCGTCAGCAGAGTCCGGCCAGCGGCGCGGGCGCCGGTGATGATGCGCCGCACGCACTCGGCGTCGGGCCGCCAGTCCTCCGGCAGCGCCGGCGGCGTCTCGTACAGCAGCTCCTGGCTGCGGCGGTACTGCACCATGTGCAGGAAGGCGCGGATCGCGTCCTCCGGCGCGTCGAAGGTCGGAATGTCGGACGTGTTGAGGACCTCGCGGCCGGGACGCACGGCCGCGCCGCCCATCCAGCACGCCAGGATGGGCGGGGTCGCCCCGCCCCTACCGGCGCCGACCGCCGCGACCTGCCTGGCCGTCTCCGTCGGGTCGGTCATGGCCTGCGGCGTGAGCAGGATCAGCACGCCCTGGACCGTCTCATCCTTGACGCACAGCTCGACGGCCAGGCGGTAGCGCTCGGCCGTGGCGTCGCCGAGCAGGTCGATGGGATTGGCATGGCTCCAGAACGGCGGCAGGGCGGCGTTCAGCGCGGCCAGCGTCTGCGGCGCCAGAGGGGCGAGCCGGCCGCCACGCGTCATCAGGTCGTCCACCGCCATGACGCCGGGTCCGCCCGCGTTCGTGATGATCGCCAGGGCCGGCCCGCGCGGCGGCGGCTGCATGGACAGGATCTCCGACATGTTAAAGAGATCCGGTATAGTCGTGACGCGGAGGACGCCGGCCCGGCGGAAGGCGGCGTCGAAGACGGCGTCGGACCCGGCCAGCGCGCCGGTGTGCGAGGCGGCGGCGCGGGCGCCGGCTTCGTGCCGGCCCGACTTGACGACGATGACGTGCTTGGTGCGGCTGACGCTGCGGGCGGCGCTCAGGAACTTGCGCACGTCGCCGATCGACTCCATGTACATCACCACGGTGCGCGTGGCCGGGTCGTCGCCGAAGTAATCGAGCAGGTCGGCGAAATCCACGTCGAGCATGGCGCCGACGCTGACGAAGCTGCTGAAGCCGATGTGCCGTTCGAGCGCCCAATCGAGGATCGACGTGCAGATGGCGCCGCTCTGGCTGAGCAGCGCAACGCGGCCGGGCGGGGCCATCGCCGCCGCGAAGCTGGCGTTGAGGTTGCTGGGCGGGTGGATGACGCCGAGGCAGTTGGGTCCGATGAGGCGCATCTTGCCGCGAGCGGCGCGGATCTGGGCCTCCAGAGCGCGGCCCTCGGCGCCGAGTTCGGAGAAGCCGGCCGAGATGACGATCGCGGCCGGCACGCCGCGGGCGGCGCAGTCGGCGACCAGGGCGGGCACGGTCGGCGCCGGGGTGGCGATGACGGCCAGATCGACGGACTCCGGCACGGAGGCCAGGTCGGGGTAGGCGTGGACGCCGAGGACCGTGCGCCGCTTCGGGTTGATCGGGTAGACGCCACCGCCGAACGGGTTGCCGAGCAGGTTGCGCATCAGGATGGCGCCGACGCTGCCCGGCGTGGCGCTGGCCCCGAAAACGGCGACGGATCGTGGCCGGAAGATCGGGTCGAGGGAATGGCGAACGCCGGGCATGGAACCTCCGTGCATGCACCTCACGTTTCTCGGAAGACTGAGAAGCTCGCAACCAGGCTACCGCCCTTGCTGGACCTCTTGCTCCGCCTCCAGCCAGAAGCGGGCGCAGTCGCCTGGCGGCGTCCCGGCGGCTATCCATTTCTTATACGCCAGGTCGCGGATGTCATTCAGAAACGGAGTGCGTCGCCGATTGGCCGGGGCGTTCGTTGTGCGGCCGCCCGATCCCCCCTTCGGACCCATGACGCCGATCGTTGATTCGCTGAACGCTTCGCCGATTTCATCAAACATGGGAACTCCCTTCATGCAAGGGGAATGGTGTGGGGATTAGCAAGGGTTGTGCCAGGACCGCCCGCCGGTCCAGCGCCGATGCGTTCCGCCGTGGATTCGCCGTTCACTCCGCCCGCGGCCGCATCAGCAGCACCGGCGGCCGGCCGCCGCGCATCACCTTGTCGGCGACGCTGCCCAGGAACAACCGCGACAGCCCGCGCCGGCCGTGCGTCGCCAACGCGATCAGGTCGGCGTCCGCCTTCTGGGCCTCGTGCAGAATGCCGACCGCCGGTTGGTCCTCGACGATCACCCGCGTTTGCACGGGCAGCGAACGCTGCCGCAAGCGCAGGGCGATCGCTTCGAGGTACTTTTCCGCCTCGTCGCACAGCGCCTTTTCCTGCGCGTCGAGTTTCTCCAGTCCCTGTGTGAGTTGGATGACGCCGGAGCCTTCCAGGGCGTATTCGGGCAGCACGACCGGCCGGACGACGCGAAGCAGCGTGAACTCGGCGCCCATCAGGCGGCCGATCTCGACGGCCGGCTCGACAACCTGTTCGGCCAGGGGCGTTCCGTCCAGGGGGATCAGGATGCGCTTGAGTTCCGTCTCGCGCTCCAGGTCGGGGGCGCCCTTGCGCGGCCGGACCAGCAGGACCGGCATCGGCAGCGTCCGCACCAGCTCGTCGGCCACGGAGCCGAGCCAGAAGCGGGCGAGCGGGCCGCGGCCGTGCGTGGTCATCACCACGAGGTCCGCGTGCGATGCCTCCGCCTCGGCGCGGATCACGTCGCGGACCTCGCCCTCCGCCGCCAGGCGCGTGACGCCGCCCGCGGGGCCGCCCTTGAGGCGCTTCACGACGCCGTCGAGATAGGCGAGGCTTGCGGCCCGCTGCTGCTCGCGGACGTAGGCGTCGAGGTACGAATCGTTGAGGAACAGGGGCGCTTCGGAGTAGATCGTGGCGGGCGGCGACTGAACGTTGAGCAGTCGGAGGGCCGCGCCGGAGCGCCGGGCGATGGACAGCGCCAGCGGCAGCGCAGTGCTCGCCGAACGTCGAGCCGTCCAGCGGCGTGAGGATGGTGTGAAACATGGCCGCTCCTTTCCGGGGCAAAAGGTCGAGCGCCGGGGGATGAGCAAAGGCCGCGCCGAAATAGGGAACAGCGAATCGGGCCAGGGAACAGCAGAAATGTTTGTTGCTCCGCTGCTCCCCGCGAGCGGCCCTGTGCGGAAACGCACGCCGGCTGGGTCGGGAACGCACGCCGACGCCGGCCGCCGGCGAGCGGCGCGGCGTCCGCCCGCCGGTTTCGCCTGCACCGGCGGGCGGACGCCGCGCCGCTCGCCGCCCGGCACAGGGTTTGCCAAGGGAGCAGGGCGGCCTGACGGATTCGCCTCCGCGGTAAGGAGCCACAGAATGGAAGCGGTTCACACGGGCGCCCACCCCAGCGGCGACAAGCGCTTCAAGATCCTGGACACGACGCTGAAGCGCTGCCAGTTCCAGCAGGACGCGCTGATCGAGGTGCTGCACAAGGCCCAGGAGCTGTTCGGCTTCCTGGAAATGGACGTCCTGCTCTACGTGGCCCGCGGCCTGAAACTGCCGCCCAGCCGCGTTTACGGCGTCGCCACGTTCTACCACCTCTTTACTCTCAATCCGCCGGGCGAACACACCTGCGTCGTTTGCATGGGCACCGCCTGCTTCGTCAAGGGGGCCGACCGGCTGCTCGCCGCCGTCGAGGCGTGCGCCGGCGTCAAGGCCGGCGAGACGACGCCGGACGACAAGCTGTCGCTGCTGACGGCCCGCTGCATCGGGGCGTGCGGCATCGCCCCGGTCGTGGTCTACGACAAGACGACGGCCGGCCAGCAGACGCCCCAGGCCGCAGTCGCCCGCCTGAAGGAGTGGCTCTGAAATGGACCGCGTTGAGCTGCACGACCTGGCCGAGAGCGCGCGCGCCTCGTGGAAGGGCGTCCGCGTCCACTGCTGCACCGCCAGCGGTTGCGTGGCCGCCGACTCCCTGAACGTCGAGAAGTCGTTTCGCCAAGCCGTCGCCGACCGCAAGCTGGGCGACCGCGTGCAGGTGGTCGGCGTCGGCTGCCTGGGTCTGTGCGGCCGCGGCCCGCTCGTCGAGACGGCCCCCGCCGGCGAACTCTACGAGAAGGTGACGCCGGCCGACGCTCCGTCGATCCTCGCCGCCCTCGACGGCGGCTCCGCGACGCCGGGCAAGCTGGACCAGCGCCATCCCTTCTTTGCATCGCAGATGAAGATCGTCTGCGAAACGAGCGGCAAGATCGACTCGGAGCGCGTGGAGGAGTACATCGCAACCGGCGGCTACCAGGCGCTGGCGAAGGCCCTGACGGAGATGGCGCCCGCCGACGTGGTCAAGACGGTGAGCGACAGCGGCCTGCGCGGGCGCGGCGGCGCCGGCTACCCGACGGGCCTGAAGTGGGCGACGGTGGCGCGGATGCCGGCGGCCCAGAAGTACGTCGTCTGCAACGGCGACGAGGGCGATCCGGGCGCCTTCATGGATCGGAGCGTCATGGAGAGCGACCCGCACCGCGTCCTGGAGGGTATGGCCATCGCGGCCTACGCGGTCGGCGCCAACCAGGGCTTCGTCTACGTGCGGGCCGAGTACCCGCTGGCCGTCAGCCGCCTGCAAAAAGCGATACAGCAGGCCAAGAAACTCGGCGTCCTCGGCAGCGGCGTGTTCGAGACGCCGTTCGACTTCCGCGTAGACGTGCGCATCGGGGCTGGCGCGTTCGTCTGTGGCGAGGAAACCGCCCTGATGGCGTCCGTGGAGGGCAAGCGCGGCACGCCGCGGCCGCGGCCGCCGTACCCCGCCGAGAAGGGCCTGTGGGGCTACCCAACGCTCATCAACAACGTTGAGACGTTCGCCAACGTCCCTGGCGTCATTCGCAGAGGGGCCGCCTGGTTCGCCGGCATCGGCACGGAGAAGAGCAAGGGGACGAAGGTTTTTTCGCTGACCGGGAAGGTGCGCAACACCGGGCTGATCGAGGTGCCGATGGGCACGCCGCTGCGGCACATCGTCGAGGTGATGGGCGGCGGCGTCCCGGACGGGACGGTCAAGGCCGTGCAGACCGGCGGCCCGTCCGGCGGCTGCATCCCCGCCGAACACCTGGACACGCCGGTCGATTACGAGTCGCTGGTGAAGCTCGGCACGATCATGGGCAGCGGCGGCATGATCGTGATGGACCAGACCTCCGACATGGTGGAGGTGGCGCGCTTCTTCATGGAATTCTGCATGGACGAGTCGTGCGGCAAGTGCATCCCCTGCCGCGCGGGCACGGTGCAAATGCACCAACTCCTGACCCGAATTGTGCAGAAGCGGGCGACGCGGGCCGAGTACGACCGGCTCGTGCAGCTCTGTCACATGGTGCGCGACACCAGCCTGTGCGGCCTGGGCCAGACGGCGCCGAACCCGGTCCTCAGCACGATGCGCTACTTCGGAAGCGAGTACGAGGCGCTGCTGCAGAAGTCGCCGAAGGCGTGAGGGGATGGATGCGTGGCGGCAAGTTTCCAACTTGCCTTCATTCGACACGGCAAGTTGGAAACTAGCCGCCACAGAAGACGGATATTTAACATGGCTGTCCTCACCCTAACCATCAACGACCACCCCGTCACCGCCGCCGAAGGCGAGTCGATCCTCTCCGCGGCGCGGGCGGCCGGCGTCGAGGTCCCGACGCTGTGCCACCTGGACGGCCTTTCGGAGGCGGCCGCCTGCCGGCTCTGCCTCGTCGAGATCAACGGTGGACCGAAACTCCAGGCGTCGTGCGTCACCCGCGCCGCCGAGGGCATGCACGTCCGCACCGACACGCCGAAGCTGCAAGAGTACCGGCGCATGATCCTGGAGCTGCTGCTGGCCGAGCGCAACCACGTCTGCTCGGTGTGCGTGGCCAACGGCCATTGCGAGCTGCAAGAGCAGGCGGCCGCCGCCGGCGTCGATCACGTGCGTTTCGAGTACCAGTTCCCCCAGCTGCCGGTGGACGTGAGTCACGAGCGCTTCGGCGTCGATCACAATCGCTGCATCCTCTGCACCCGCTGCGTCCGGGCCTGCGACGAGATCGAGGGGGCGCACACCTGGGACGTGGCCGGCCGCGGCACGAATTCGCGGGTCATCACGGACCTGAACCAGCCCTGGGGCGAGGCGGCCAGCTGCACTTCCTGCGGCAAATGCGTCCAGGCATGTCCGACGGGGGCGATCTTCCAGCAAGGCTCGACGGTGGCCGAGATGGTGCATGGCCGCGAGCGTCTGATCCAGTTGACGACCGCACGGGAGAAGAAGCAATGGAGCGTATAAGGCTGGCGACGGTCTGGCTGGGCGGCTGTTCCGGCTGCCACATGTCGTTCCTCGACCTGGACGAGTGGCTGATCGACCTGGCGGCGCGGGCCGACCTCGTCTACAGCCCGCTCATGGACGCCAAGACGTATCCGGAAAACGTGGACGTTGTCCTGGTGGAAGGGGCGGTGGCCAATGAAGACAATCTGGAGATGATTCGGCGCGTGCGCGAGCGCAGCAAGGTGCTGGTGTCGTTCGGCGACTGCGCCGTGACCGGCAACGTGACCGCCCTGCGCAACCCGCTGGGGACGGCCCTGGAAGTGCTGCGGCCGGTGTACGTCGAACACGGCGACCTCAACGCCCGCGTGCCGGACGACCGCCGCGTCGTGCCGGTGCTGCTCGACCGCGTGACGCCGGTGCATTCGGTGGTGCCGGTGGACTTCTACCTGCCCGGCTGCCCGCCGCCGGCCGACCGCATCCGGGCCGTGATGGAGGCGCTGCTGAACGGCGAGACGCCGCAGCTGGACAGGGACCAACGCCGCTTCGGCTGAAAGGAGAGAAGGTTCATGACGCAGCGGATCGTGATCGACCCGGTGACGCGGATCGAGGGCCACGCCAAGATCAGCATCTACCTCAACGACGCCGGCGAGGTGGCGGACGCCCGCTTCCACGTCACGGAGTTCCGCGGCTTCGAGCGCTTCTGCGAGGGCCGGCCGTTCTGGGAGATGGCCGGCCTCAGCGCCCGCATCTGCGGCATCTGCCCGGTCAGCCACCTGATGGCGTCGGCCAAGGCCGGCGACCGCATCCTGGCCGTCGACGTGCCGCCGGCCGCCGAGAAGCTGCGGCGGCTGATGAACCTCGGCCAGATCGTCCAGTCGCACGCCCTGAGCTTCTTCCACCTGAGCGGCCCCGACCTGCTGCTGGGCTGGGACAGCGACCCGGCCACGCGCAACGTCTTCGGCCTCATCAAGGCCGACCCCGAGCTGGCGCGCGGCGGCATCCGCCTGCGGCAATTCGGACAGGAAATCATCGAAGCGCTCGGCGGCAAGAAGATCCATCCGGCCTGGTGCGTGCCCGGCGGCGTGCGCGAGGCGCTGTCGGAGGAGCGGCGGGCGCATCTGCAAGGCCGGCTGCCGGAGGCGCGGGCGACGGTGCAGGCGGCGCTGGGCCGCTTCAAGAAGATGCTCGACGGCTTCCAGGAGGAGGCGCGGACGTTCGGCGACTTTCCGTCGCTGTTCATGGGCCTGGTGGGCCTGGATGGAACGTGGGAACACTACGACGGCCTTCTCCGTTTCGTGGACGTGGCGGGCGCCCCCATCCCTTCCCTCCCCCCGCCGCTGGGGGAGGGTGGGGTGGGGGGCATCGACCCGACGCGCTACGGCGAATACATCGGCGAGGCGGTCGAGCCGGATTCCTACCTGAAATCGCCGTATTTCCGGCCTCTCGGCTACCCGCAGGGCGTCTATCGCGTCGGCCCGCTGGCCCGGCTCAACGTCTGCACTCACATGGGCACAGTGCTGGCCGACCAGGAGTTGATCGAGTATCGCCAGCGCGGCGGCAAGGTGGTGCAGTCGTCGTTCTTCTACCACTACGCCCGCCTGATTGAGATCCTGGCCGCGACGGAGAGGATCGAGCGACTGTTGGCCGACCCCGACATGCACGCGACGGACCTGCGAGCCAAGGCGGGCGTCAACCGCCTGGAGGGGGTCGGCGTCAGCGAGGCGCCGCGCGGCACGCTGTTTCACCATTACCGGGTGGACAAAAACGGTCTGCTCACGAAGGTCAACCTCATCATCGCCACGGGACAGAACAACCTGGCGATGAACCGCACGATCGCGCAGATCGCGCGGCGATACATCCGCGGGCCGAAGGTCCCGGAGGGGGTCCTGAACCGGCTGGAGGCGGGCATCCGCGCCTTCGACCCGTGCCTGAGCTGTTCGACGCACGCCGCCGGGCAGATGCCGCTGATCGTGCGGCTGATCGGCCCCGACGGCGCGGTCCTTCACGAGGTGCGACGCCAATGACGACTCCCTTCCTGGTGATCGGATATGGCAACGAGCTTCGCGGCGACGACGCCGCCGGGCCGCAAGTCGCCCGGCGCATCGCGGCATGGGGGCGGCCGGAGATCGACGGAATCGCCGTCCACCAGCTGACGCCCGAGCTTGCGCCGGCGCTCCGCGACACGGAGATGGTGGTCTTTGTGGACGCCTGTGCGGAGAGCGAGGAGCGCGAGGTCTGCTTGCGCCGTCTGGAGGCCGGGCCGGGCGCCGGCAGGGGCCACACCAGCGACCCGCGCTGGCTGCTGGCGCTGACCGAGGCCGTATACGGTCGGCGGCCCGAGGCCTGGCTGGTGACAATCCCGGCGGCCGACTTCGAGCTGGGCGACCGGCTCTCGGCGACGACCCAGGCGGGAATGTCCGCGGCCCTGTGGCAGATCAACCGTTTGGTCTACGCCCGGAACCGGGAACTGGCGGCCGACGCCTGATACACGATCAGATTGGGTGTGTCTGTTTCTCGTTCAGCCGCGGCTCGCAGAACCGCGGTTCTGCGAGCCGCGGCTGAACGGACAGCGACAACCGGCGTGCTGTTCAACCGGGGGGATGGGAACCTCGGCCCGGACGGAACTCGACCCAACGGACGAGTATCGCCGTTAACCCATCAAAACGGTCTCCATTGGCCGCCGCCGTCTCATGAGCCTTCATCCCGCGTCGAAGCGGGCGACCATGGCCGTGATGTTGTCCCGACCGCCCTGTTCGTTGGCCTCGCTCATCAGCCGCTCACACGCTGCTTCCGGCTCGTCTTCGGCCTCCAGAATGGCGGCGATTCGATCGTCGGCCAGCATGTCCGTCAGGCCGTCGGAGCAAAGCAGCATCACGTCTCCCGACTCGAGATCGGTCTTCTGCACCTCAATCTCGACGCCGGTCGTGCCCGCGCCCAGCGCGTTGGTGACGAGATGCCGGGAGTGGCAGCGGCGGACCTCCTCTGGCTTGATGACCCCGCGACGGGCCAGCTCCCCCGCCAAGGTTTGATCGGTCGTCAGTTGCCGGAGCCGACCCCCGCGGTACAGGTAACAGCGGCTGGCCCCGGCGTGGATCACGAACAGCCTCCAGCCGCTGACGAAGGCCATCGTCAGGGTCGTCGCCATGCCCGCGAATTCCGGATGGTGGGCGGACTCGACGAGAATCCGGGCGTCGGCCTGCCGAAGGGCCGCCCGCAAGTCTCTCAGAACCGTCTGCTCGTCGTCGGCCTGGAGGTTGGAGAACCTCTTCAGGAGGTGCAGAACGTATCCCTCGATGCTCGTGATGGTCAGGGCGCTGGCGACCTCGCCGGCCCGATGGCGGCTCATGCCGTCGGCGACGAGGAAGGCGTGCCCCCGATGCCGGCCGTACTGCGTCGGCGGCTGGGGCACGTTGGTCTGGTGGACTCGCAGGGTGCGGACCAGCTCCCCGATCAGGAAGCGGTCCTCGTTCAACGGGCGGACCCTTCCGGGGTCGCTCAACCCGCAGCTCCGCACGGTGGGCGGCGCCGGCGGAGTCGCCTGGACAGGGGCGTCGAAAGCGGCTTGGGTCATGACTCATCCCTTTCTTTTGCGGCACTGTCGGCCACGGCGGCCAGAATGTCCGTGCCGGACACGACGCCGACCGGGCGTCCCTGGCGACGCGCCGCTCGGCAGAGCAAGCCCCGTGCCCGATGCGGCCCTGGCCGGTTGGCACGGGGGCAAATGCTTATAATCAAGCTCTTTTCCGTGAGATGCCGACAGGGAGAGCGAGGCGCGGGCCGAGGCGGGCGTGGGCGCCAGCGGGCGATTCCGCACATGGCGGGCGAAAGCCGCACAGCTCCGCGGCGGTGCGGCGGCCTAACGCCGAGGAATCGGCGGCGGTTGAGTCCAGGGATTGCGAGGGTCTGGATTTGCCCCGGAACAGGCCGTCGCGGCAAATGCGAACGGATCGTCGTATCCTTCGAGGACATCATTAGATTGAAATAACCGTCGGAGAAGCGACCCGGCATGGGGGTTGCTTGCAAGGTGCGCAGGACGTGCAAACGAAACGCCGCGGATGTGTGCGGGCGGCCGGGCTATACGGATCGACTGGCGGAACATCCATCGAGGAGCCCCTTCAGGGAGTGTGTCATGGAAACGAAACCCATTCCAGAGCGTCTGGTCGAAAGCATGGCGCAGGCCCATCTCCATCAAGAGAAACGGCCCCCTGCGGCGAAGCCCGGCGAGGCCCAGCCCTTCACCATCGCCCTCAGCCGCGATTGCGGCGCGAACGGCCATCTGATCGCGCGCGCCGTGGGCACCCGGCTCCACTGGCCCGTTTATGACCAGGAACTCCTCCGCCGGGTCGCCGACGACATGGGGCTGCGCGCCCGCATGTTGGAGAACCTCGATGAAAAACAGGCGAACTGGCTGCAGACGTTCCTGGCAGCGCTCATCACGTCGGTCCCCACGGTGGATTCCAGCGCCTACGTCCATCACCTGGTCGAGACGCTGTTCTGCCTGGCGGCGCAGGGCGAGTGCGTCATCCTGGGTCGCGGAGCGGCGCAGGTGCTGCCGGCGACGACGACCCTGCGCGTCCGCCTCGTCAGCCCTCTGAAGGACCGGATCGCGACGATCCAGCAGCGATTGGGCGTCAAGCGGGAGGAGGCGGTGCGCCGCATCGCACAGACCGACCACGACCGGACTCAGTTCGTCGTGAACAACTTCAGCAAGGACCCGACGGACCCTTGCAACTACGATCTGGTCCTCAATTCGGCACGGCTGGGCGTCGAAGCCTGCGCCGAAGTCATCATGGAAACCCTGCGCCTCGTGCGGATGCGTTCAACGGCCAACGGGACCGCTCGCGCCGCTTCGTGAGGCCTTCCAGGCGGGATCGACTGCGCGGCCTCGTTCGGCGAAGTGGGAAGGACGGTGAACCAATGCGGCGGATCAATCTCGGGGACCTGCTGACGGGTCTTGCCACAGCCGGTATCGCGGCTTGGTGTGCTGCTCGGATAATCGTTCCCGGAATCGCCGCCCAAGTCCCGGATTGGGCACTGCTGGTACTCATCTCCTTCTTCATAGCCGGCCAAATGCTCCGAATCCGGAGCGCCAAGCTCGCCCTGGACCGGGAGGATGCCGCGTTCCACGCCAAGTTGGTTGAAATGCTGCGACATCGGGGCGGCAAACTCGCCCACAAGGAATAGAAGGGGAGGGCGTAGCGGCGAGAGGGTCTACCCATGAGCGCGACGACAATTACTCCGCAGGAACTGCACGAGATTCGGCGGAGCGGCAAGCCAGTGGACCTGATCGACGTGCGGACGCCGGTGGAGTTCCGGGAGGCGCATGTCGAGGGCGCCCGCCCGGTCCCCCTGGGGGGCCTCGACCCACGAGCCGTGATGGCGGGTCGCAACGGGAACGCGGCGACGTCCCTGTACATCATCTGCCGCTCGGGCAGCCGCGCCAGCCAGGCGTGCGAGCGATTTCTTGCCGCGGGGTTCCCCGACGAGGTCAACGTCGAAGGGGGTGTGCTGGCCTGGGAGCAAGCCGGCCTGCCCCTGGTGCGCGGCAAGAAGGCCGTCTCGCTGGAGCGCCAGGTTCGCATTGCCGCCGGATCGCTGGTCCTGCTCGGGGCGGCGCTGGCCCTGGCAGTCCATCCCTGGTTCGTCCTGCTGTCGGCGTTCATCGGGGCGGGGTTAGTGCTCGCGGGAATCACGGACACCTGCGGCATGGGACTGCTGCTCGCCCGCATGCCGTGGAACCGCGTGGGGGGGCCGCAGGGGGCGGGCTGCTCGCGCTGAACGGCCAGCGGGTGCCGAGGGTCGCCACAGGAGACGAGGTTTGCCATGAAACTGGTCATCGTGGGCGGTGTGGCGGGCGGCGCCTCGGCGGCGGCGCGCGCCCGTCGGCTTTCGGAAGAGGCTGAGATCGTCCTGTTCGAGCGGGGGCCGGACGTCTCGTTCGCCAACTGCGGCCTGCCCTACTACCTCGGCGGCGAAATCGCCGAACGCGAGCGTCTGCTGGTGGTGACGCCGGAGCGGATGAAGGAACGCTACCGGCTGGACGTGCGGACGCGGACCTCCGTGGAGGCGATCGACCGCAAAGCGAAGCGGGTCCGGGTCCGCGAGCTGGGGTCCGGCCGCGAATACGAGCAGCCTTACGACAAGCTCATCCTGGCGCCCGGCGCCGCGCCGATCCGGCCGCCGCTGCCGGGCGTCGATCTGCCCGGCGTCTTCACCCTCCGCAATCTGCAAGACATGGACCGGATCAAGAAAGTCCTCGACCGGGGCGTCCGGCAGGCCGTCGTCGTCGGCGCGGGCTTCATCGGCCTGGAGCTGGTGGAGAACCTGGTTCGGCGCGGCGTCCGCACCACCGTCGTGGAACTGCAGGATCAGGTGCTGCCGCCGTTCGACCCGGAGATGACCACGCCGATCGCCGACCACCTGGCGGAGAAGGGCGTCATCCTGCTGCTGGGCCAGTCGGCCGAGGCGTTTGAGGCGTCCGAGGACGGCCTGACCGTGCGTTTGAAATCGGGCCTGCGTCTGCCCGCCCAGCTGGTCGTGCTTGGGGTGGGCGTTCGGCCCGAGAACAAGCTGGCGGTGGACGCCGGGCTGGAGGTCGGCGCCCGCGGCGGCATCCGCGTCAACGAACACATGCAGACCAGCGACCCGGATGTCTACGCGGTCGGCGACGCCGTGGAAGTGAAAGACTTCGTGACCGGGGAGGCGACGCAAGTTCCCCTGGCGGGGCCGGCCAACCGGCAGGGCCGCATCGCCGCCGACCACGTCTTCGGCCGCGACAGCCGCTATCGAGGCACGCAGGGCACCGCCGTCGTGGCCGTCTTCGATCTGACGGCGGCGCTGACCGGGGCCTCGGAAAAGACCCTGCGCCGCCTCGGCAGGCCGTACCGAAAAGTGTACGTCCACCCGACGCACCACGCCGGTTACTATCCCGGCGCACAGGCGATGACCCTCAAGCTGCTCTTCGACCCCGGCAGTGGGAAGCTGCTCGGGGCGCAGGCCGTGGGCGGGGCAGGCGTGGACAAGCGCATCGACGTGCTGGCCGTGGCCATCCAGGCCGGGATGACGGTCTTCGACCTGGAGGAGGCGGAGCTGGCCTATGCGCCGCAGTATGGCGCGGCCAAGGACCCGATCAACATGGCCGGGTTCGTGGCCGCCGGATTGCTGCGGGGCGACCATCCGCAGGTATCTGTCGAAGATATTGCGGATGACAATACTGCCAACAACGGAACAGGCCCCTTCCTGCTCGACGTCCGCACGGCCGAGGAGTTCGCCGCCGGACACATCGCCGGAGCGGTGAACGTCCCCGTGGACGAGCTGCGTCCCGCCTCGGCGAACTGCCGCCCGACCGCACAATCGCCGTGTACTGTCGGGTCGGGCAGCGCGGCTACCTGGCCCTCCGCATTCTCCAGCAGGCAGGGTGGAAGGCGGCGAACCTCGGCGGCGGCTTCCAGACCTACCAGCTGTTCGCCGGGAGAGACGCCGACGCAATCTCACCCGGCGACCGCGGTCGCGGGCGGTAACGAACCGGAGCGTCTGCGGATCCGCACGGTCTTTGCGCTCCGCAACCGCGCGCCCTCGGTCCCGCGTCGGCATTCGCCCGGCAAAAATCGACGGGTGTTCCAGGGCGCGCCGCTGCTCGGAGCAGAGGCCGATTCTTCGGTATCGGCTTTGCTGACGAGGGGGAAGGCCCGCCGGGACCCGGGCGGCGGGACACGGTTCGCCCCGCCAGCACGAAGGTAGTGCCCGCAGCGAAGCCAACAAAGCCACTGGACGTGTAATCCGGGGATAATCGCCCGAGTTTTACCGCGAGGAGTTCACGATGAAGACGGACGCACAGTTGCAGAAGGACGTCATGGAAGAACTGAAGTGGGAACCGTGTGTCACGGCGAGCGAAATCGGGGTATCGGCCGCCGACGGGGTGGTGACGCTCAACGGCACCGTCCCGACCTACGCCGAGAAAAGGGCCGCCGAACGGGCGGCCCAGCGGGTGGCGGGCGTCAAGGTCATCGCCGAGGAGATCCAGATCAAGCCCTTCGGCATGCACGCCAAAACCGACGCGGAGATCGCCGCCGCCGCCGCCACATCCCTCAAGGCGCAACGTCTGGGTGCCGACCGACATCCAGGCCACCGTGGAGAACGGCTGGGTCACGCTGCGGGGCGTGGTGAACTGGGAGTACCAGAAGACGGCGGCGATGGACTCCGTCCGCTTTCTGGCCGGCGTGAAGGGCGTCTCGAACGACATCGCTCTCAAGGCGACGGCCAAGCCGTCTGCCATCAAGGACGCGATCGAGAAGGCTCTGGTGCGGAACGCGGAGATTGACGCGGGGAAGGTGAAGGTGGCGGTCGACGGCGACATGGTGACGCTATCCGGCAACGTCCGGTCGTGGAACGAGAAGGGCGAGGCCGGGAGGGCCGCCTGGAAAGCCCCGGGCGTCACCGCCGTGCGAAACGACATTAAGGTCGTGTGCGCGTGACGGTCGAGTTCGACCGCCTGTGGTCGAAATGCGCAGTTCAGGCGAGGTGACTCGCCGCCGTCCCTCCCGCGCGGGGGACGGGTTGGTCCAGGCGGCCGCATGTTGCATCCGCCTGAGCAACGCTGCCAGATATACCCCAGAGGGAGGCTACATCGGACTATCGGTCGGAAAGGGGGAAGGCGCGGCCGTCCTTCGGGTGAGGGATGACGGCGTTGGCATCCCGAAGGAAATGTTGGCCCGCGTGTTCGACCTGTTCACGCGGCTGGAGTCCGGCAAGAAGGCTTCTGCCGGCGGCTTGAGAATCGGGTTGGCGCTGGTCCGGCGTCTAGTGGAGACGCACCGGGGCGCCGTCGAAGCATTCAGTGAGGGGGAGAGGCAAGGAAGTGAGTTCGTTGTGCGCCTGCCCTTGGCAGAGCAGCGCCAAAGCAGACCGGCCCTCGGCCGGGAGGCGTTTATGTTTCGTGATCGGGAAGATGCCGCCCATCGCCTTGCAGAGAAGCTGAAGGGCCGCGAGTTGCACGACCCGCTGGTGCTCGCCATCCCCCGCGGCGGAGTAGTCACTGGGGCCGTACTGGCCCGAGAGTTGGGGGCGCGACCTCGACGTGGTGTTGTCCCGCAAGCTGCGAGCGCCGGGGCAGCCCGAACTGGCCATCGGCGCCGTTTCCGAGGACCGGCAGGTCTACCTGAATCATCACGCCCGGGAGTTCCTTGACCTGATGGAAGAGTACCTGGCGGAAGAGCGCCGCCACCAGCTGGCCGAGATCGCGCGGCGCAAGAAACTGTTTCGCGGCGTGCGTCCCCAGGCGCCGGTTGCAGACCGTTCGGTGGCTGAGGAAGAAGGAGATTGGCTATGGACTTGTTCACTCGAGAGAATCTCAAAGGCCTTCTGGCGGAGCACCCTTCGCCCTGTGTTTCCATGTTCATGCCTGCTCACCGCGGCGGGGCGGAGGAAGATCCGATCCGTTGGCGGAAGCACCTGGCGGAGGCGGAGGAGCGCCTGGTCAACGCCAGGTGGCACGCCGCCGAGGTCAAGGAGTTACTGGCGCCCGGACGACGCCTGCTGGAGGACATCACGTTCTGGAAAAACCAGAGCGACGGACTGGCAGCCTTCCTGGCGCCCCAGTTCCTGCGTCTGTTCCGGCTTCCCCTGACGTTCAAGGAGGGGGTGGTGGTTGCGAATCGGTTCTCCATCATCCCTCTGCTGCCGCTGCTCAGCGGAAACGGGAGGTTCTTTGTCCTGGCGCTAAGTCAGAAGGCGGTCCGGCTGCTTCAGGGGACCCACCACAGCGTTAGCGAGGTTGATCTGAAGGGCGTGCCGCGGAACCTGGCGGAGGCCCTTCTCACCCACGAAGCCAAGGAGCCGTTCTCGTTTTACGGCCGCCGCGCCGGGGAGGGGGCGGGCTCCTGGGGAGGCATTTTCCACGGCCACGGGGTGGGGATCGACGATTCCAAGGACGAGTTGCTGCACTACTTCAAGAAGATCGACCGGGGCCTGCACCCCCTGTTGCGAGAGGAGAAGGCGCCTCTGGTCTTGGCAGCGGTGGACTACCTCCAGCCGATCTACCGCCAGGCCAACACCTACGCCCACCTGCTGGAGGGAGGAATCGAAGGCAACCCCGACCGGCTGAGCAGCAAAGAGTTGCACGACCGGGCCTGGCCGCTGGTCAAGCCCCTCTTCGAGGAGGCGCAGCAGCGGGCGGCTGCCCAGTACCGGCAGCTGGCCGGTACCGATCGCGCTTCCGGCGATCTGAAGGCGGTCGTCGCCGCGGCCCACGAAGGGCGGGTGGAGACGCTGTTTGTTGCCCTTGACCGCCAGCGCTGGGGGGTGTTCGACCCATCCGCCGGCGAGGTGGAAGAGCACGAGCAGGCATTGTTCGGAGACGTGGACCTGCTGGACCTTGCCGCCGCCCACACGCTGGCGCACGGCCGGACCGTGTATGCGGTGGAGTCGCAGCAGCTTCCCAGCGGCACCGATGTGGCGGCTATTTTCTGCCATCCACTGCCCAAGCATGGAAAGCGGCCGTGAGGCGTAATCGGCCTGCGCGGCCTTGGTCCTGAGTGGCTCGGCCGCGCCTTGCGGTAAAAGCCCCGTTCGTTGAGAGCAGTCGATGAGCCGCGTCCGATTCCCCCGACAGAGGAGATGCATTGGCCAGAGCGTGCCGACGGAGGTGAGTGATGGTGATCCGAGAGATGAGCAGGGAAGAGTGCCTTCGGGTGCTGGCCGGAGCGAGGTTGGCCAGGTTGGCTTGCGCAGGAGAATCAGCCCTACGTCGTCCCCGTTTACCTCGCCTACCATGAAGCGTCCGGGTGTCTCTACGGCTTCACGACCCCTGGCCAGAAGGTCGAGTGGATGCGGGCCAACCCACGGGTCTGCGTCGAGATGGACGAGATCGCGGCCTACGACCAGTGGGTGAGCGTCATCGCTGTCGGGCGCTACGAGGAGTTGCCGGAGACCCCAGGGAGCGATGGCGCGCGCCTCCAGGCCCGCGCAGCGTTCGCGGCAGGTCGGCAAAGCCATGCCCCCTTGGTCTGCTGACAGCCGCCATTGCCCGTGCGATGACGAGGGGTGCGATGACGAGCAGGAACGGGCCTGGCAGGTCCTCAAGACCCATCCTGTGTGGGCGGAGCCGGGTTGCGCCGTCTGGGCAGCTCGCGCCCACGGCGACTCGGCCGAACCGTTCATTTCCGTCTACTACAGGATTCGGATCGACCGCGTCACGGGTCATGAGGCTACTCGGGACGCCAGGGATGCGATCTCTTACGCCGTGCCGGCTCCTCCCGCTGGGAGATGGGGCTGGCTGCGCAGGATACTAACGCGCGGGTTCGGCGGCAGGTCAAAAGAGGCTGGCTCGGCCTCTTGAGCCGCACACCCCGCCGCCGGAGCAACGAAAGCGCGGAGTCCGGCAAGCGGACGGCCGGAAAGCAGGAAGACCGGTTTGATGCGGAGGCAAGGTATGTCGATGGCACGGACGGACCAATGGATTCCCGGCGTCTCACCCGATGACCGGGCCAGCGACGTCGCGGGCCGCACGCTGCGGTTTCGGCTCGCCGCCGTGCAGCACTACCTGCCCCTGGCCGCCGAGAAGCCCGATGAGGACGTCGAATATGTGCATGAGCGCGCGTGGCCACGCGGCGGACGACGGCTGCGCTGCGACTGTACGCCGACATGCTGCCGCGTCGTCGAACCGCCCGGATGGAAACGCGCCTGAAACAGATCCGGCGGGCCGCCGGCGACGCCCGCGACTGCGACGTGCTCGCCCAGCGGTTGTCCGAATGCCACTCCGACGCGGAGGCCCAACGATTCCTGGAAAAAATCCGCTCGCGACGCCGACGCAATCTCACCCGGCGACCGCGGTCGCGCGCGGTAACGAACCGGACGTATGCGCTCGCCGCCGTGTGACAATCGACAGGGCTGGGTCGGCTGTTGTTGGGCAGCAAGACCGACTACGCGCCTCACGCACTTCGTTTATTCGGCATGGGAAGTGCGGCATGGGGTGGCCCGTCGAGGCAAAAAACCTGGCGCTCGGGCGGCGTCCGCTGGGAGACGCAAACGTGGGGGCATCCTACGGGAGGTTATCATGACAGGCCAAGTCGAACTCAACGAATACCTGGACGAGATCCGTCAGGAGGTCTGTACTCGCTGCATGGAGCGGCCCCCGGGCGGACCCCCGTGCGCGCCCTGGGGAAACAATGTGGAATCGAACTCCACCTGCCGCAGCTGATCGACGCGATCCACGAGGTGCATAGCGACCTCATCGCGCCTTACCTGGCAAACAACCGGCGGAAGATCTGCGAACACTGTGCGTTGCTGCACACCAGCGTCTGCCCCTGCCCGATGGATACCTTGGCCGTGCTGCTCGTGGAGGCGGTGGAGGCAGTGGACGAGCGGCGCGAACGGCGCGCGAAAGGGCTTCGCCTGCTCTCCGCCCTTCCGTACAGCGGGCAGGCCGGCCTGGAAGAGAGCTGCACGGCGTACGAAGAGGCCGCAGGGACGTGGACGGGGTGCGACTGGCCGACCTGCTTCGGCGCGACCTGTTTGGACCTCACCGGCTGCACGGCGGCCGAGGCCGAGGCCCGCGCCGTCGAGACTGCCGGCTCGGACGATGGGGAGGTCTGGGCCGCCGCGGCCCGCTGGCTCGCCGATGTGGAGCGGAGCGCCCAGGAGGCGGAGGGCCGGGCGGCCCTGGCCCTGGCCGCAGCGAACGCCGGCGAATGGGCCGCCGCGCGGGGCCACGCCCGGCGGGCCTGGGCCCTGGAGTTCGAGACCGGCAGGCCGCTCCACCACTACCCGCCCACCTGGCGGGGCCTATATCATGCCATCGAGGCCCTGGCGAGTGCGCACGCGGGGGATCCAGCGGCGGAATGAGCGAGGAGCGGGATTGAGGCACGGCCCCCCAAGCTCCGCCTGGACCACGGTCCATGTGGAGCTTTTCTTTGCGGCCCGTCTTGGGCCGGCGATGGAGATCGTTCCCATCGGCCAAAGGACGCCGCGTGTGCGGTGTGGGCGTCAAGTGTGCGGTTTCGGCGCACATTTGCTTTATCCGCGATCCGTGGGCCGTGGTCAGCAAGGGGAGCCACGGAGAGGGCGTCCGTACCTGTGCAGGGGCGCCTTTCGCAGCCGCCGCCGACCGCAGCCGCCGAACCTGACGAGAGCCCTGGCTTGCCGGCGCGACAAATGCTAAAGTGGCATCCCTCAATCAATCCGGGGCACACCATCGGCGAGGGCGCGACGTGGTAAGACGGTTCCTGACCCTGGTTCTGCTGGTCGGCCTGGTTCTCAGCGGCGTGGTCCTCGTCGGACGATTGCAGAGCTATGTGCTGCCGGACGACAAGCACGGATACTACGAGCCTCAGCAACCCATCGCCTTCTCCCATCGTCTCCACGCGGGAGATCTGCAAATCAGCTGTCAATACTGTCACTATGGGGCGGATAATAGCCGCCATGCGGGCATCCCGGCCGCCGGCATTTGCATGAACTGCCATCGCTTCGTGACGGCCCCGCAGAAAGACATGGTCGCCGAAATCCTGGCGGCCCGCAAAGAGAACCGAGCGCCCAAACCGGTCGTGTCGGACGAGCTGCAAAAGCTCTACGACTCCCTGGCGCTGAACAGCAAGCTGGAGCGAGACCCGGACAAGACGCCCCAACCCATCCAGTGGGTGAAGGTCCACAACCTCCCCGATTACGCCTGCTTCGATCACCAGGCCCACGTGACCGCGGGCGTGGACTGCGAGCGCTGCCACGGACCCGTGAAGACCATGGACCGCGTGCGCCAGGAGTCCGACCTGTCCATGGGTTGGTGCGTCAACTGCCATCGAGATTGTCAGCGAAACGGCGTGGACGGCAAGGGAAACGGCGTGGACGGCAAGGCGGTCCAGCCGTCGCTGGACTGTGCGACCTGTCATCATTGACCGCGAGGGAGAGGATGCATCTTCCAGAGCAGCAGCGTCAGGAGCCCGTGCCCCACGGCGACGACGGCGCCGGCCGCCGCGCCCTGCCGGTTCTTACCGGCGCCGACCAGGCTCCGTTCAGCCGGCGCGACTTCCTGATGCTGGCCGGATTCGCGGTCGCCGGGGCCGCCGCGGCGGGTTGCCAGCGGGCCCCGGTTCGCTACGCCGAAACGTACATCGATCCGCCTCCCGGGCTGATTCCGGGTCGGTCTTATGATTATGCCTCGACGTGCGGCGGCTGCAGCGCCGGGTGCGGCCTGCTGGTCCGGAATCGCGACGGCCGTCCCATCAAGCTCGAAGGCAATCCGGATCATCCGCTGTCGCGCGGCGGGCTTTGCGCCGCCGGGCAGGCGTCGCTCCTGGGACTCTACGACCAGCAGCGCCTGGCCAAACCGCTGGCGGGCGGCCAGCCCGGTGAATGGCAGGATGTGGATCAGGAAGTGATGCGCCGACTGGAGGTCATTCGGCAGACGAAGGGGGCCGTGCGGTTCCTGACAGGCCCGGGCGTCAGTCCCGGCGTCCGCGCCGCGATCCACCAGTTCCTGGACGGTTTCGCCGACGCCAGCCACGTAGTGCATGATCCGCGTTCTTGCTCGGCCATTCTGGAGGCGCACGCGCGCACCCACAAGGCCCGTGTGCTGCCGCATTATCATCTGGACAAGGCCGAGGTGATCGTCGCGTTTGACGCAGACTTCCTCGGCGCCTGGATTTCGCCGGTTGAGTTCACGGCCGACTACCAGAAAGGGCGTCGCCCGGATGAGCCGGGAGGACGATTCTCGTATCACGTCCAGTTCGAGTCTCTCCTGACGCTCACCGGCGCCAAGGCGGATCAACGGCGGTGCGTCGCTCCGGCAGAGTTGGGCGCGTTGATGGACCAGCTGGCCGCACGCCTTGCTGAACACGCGAAAAACCCCGACCTGGCGCCGGAGTCGGGGAACTTCCTCCACGAGTTGGCCGCTCGCCTCTGGCGGCATCGGAAAAGCAGCGTGATTCTCTGCGGCAGTCAGGACGTGGACCTCCAGGTGCGCGCGAACGTTTTGAATCACTTCCTGGACAACTACGGCCGCACCGTGGACCTCGCCCAGCCGTCCAATCAGCGCGACGGCGACGACCGCGAAGTGGAAAAGCTGCTTCAGGAGCTTCACGACCCCGCGAGCAAGATCCAGGCCCTCTTCGTGTACCAGAGCAATCCCGTCCATGATCTGCCCGGCGGAGATGCCATCGCGGAGGATCTGAAACGAGTGTCGCTGCTCGTCAGCCTGGCGCCCCGTCGGGACGAGACGGCGGAACTCGCCCATTTCGTCTGCCCGGACCACCACTACCTGGAAAGCTGGAACGACGCCGAGCCGGTGAGCGGAACGGCGAGTCTGGTTCAGCCCGCGATCAGCCCGCTCGGGAAGACGCGCTCGGTGCTGGAGAGCCTGGCGACCTGGACAGGCAAGGCGCGCCCGGCGTACGACCTTTTGCGCGAACGCTGGGAGAAAGAAGTCTTCCCGCGAAGCACGCGGAAAGTCGGCTTCGCGGAATTCTGGGACGGCGCCCTGCTCGACGGCTTCGCGCCTGTCGCGCCTGCCACGCCGGCGGCGCCTGACTGGTCGCCGGACTTCAAGCCGCCTCCGGCTGTCGCCGCGGCGGGTCCGCGCGACGAGGCGACATACACGGTCGTGCTGTACTCCAAGGTCGGGCTGCCGGATTCCAGCCACGCCTACAACCCCTGGCTCCACGAGCTGCCCGATCCCATCAGCAAGGTCACCTGGGACAATTACGCCACCGTGTCGCCAGCGACGGCGAAGAACCTGGGCGTGGCGGACGGCGACCTGCTCCGACTGGACGCGGGCGGCGACGCGGCGCCCTCCGGCGTCCTGGAGTTGCCGGTGTGCGTGCAAGCTGGACAGCACGACCGTGTGGTGGGTGTGGCGCTGGGATATGGGAGCGTACTCACCAAGCGCTTCGCCAACATCGGGCCGTCGTGGCTTCAGGCGGGACCCACCGTGGGGCCGAACGGCCTCGTCGGAAAGAACGCGGCGCCGTTGCTTCAGTGGGTGGCGAGCGGCCTGCATTACACTCGCGACGGCGTGCATCTGTCCAAGGGCGCCGGGCAGCAGCCCCTGGCTTCGACGCAAGGCAACAGCTTGCTGACCTTGCCCTCGCGCTTTGCTTCGGTGAAAGACGAACGGCAACCCATCGTCCGCCAGGGAACTCTTCAGGCCCAGCAGGAAGCGGCGGGCAAGCCGGAAGCCGCGCCTGCCGGCGAGAAAGACGATCTCTGGCCTGAGGATCACCCGGATAAGGGCGCCCACTGGGGCATGGCGATCGATCTCACCGCATGCACGGGTTGCTCAGCCTGTGTCATCGCCTGCCAGGCCGAGAACAACATTCCCGTGGTCGGCAAGGCCGAGGTCGGGCGGCAACGGGCCATGCACTGGCTGCGCATCGACCGCTACTACACGGAACACGACGACGGCGTGGACGTGGCGCACCAACCCATGTTGTGTCAGCACTGCGGCAACGCCCCGTGTGAAACGGTCTGCCCGGTCCTGGCGACGGTGCATAGTGAAGATGGGCTCAACATGCAGGTGTACAACCGCTGCGTGGGCACCCGCTACTGCGCCAATAACTGTCCGTACAAGGTGCGGCGGTTCAACTGGTTCGACTATGCCCACGACGACCTGCTGCAGAACCTGGTCCTCAACCCCGACGTCACCGTCCGGTCGCGCGGGGTCATGGAGAAATGCACCTTCTGCGTGCAGCGCATCGAGGAGGCCAAGATCGCGGCCGGGGGAAACGGAAAGATCCCGGAGGATGGAGTGATTCAGACGGCGTGCCAGCAGTCGTGTCCCGCGAAGGCCATTGTGTTCGGCAACCTGAACGACAAAACGAGCCGGGCGGCCCGGCTCGCGGCTGGCCCGCGCAGCTACCAGGTCCTGGCGGAGTTGAACGTGAAGCCTTCGGTGAGCTATCTCACTCTGGTCAGGAATCGTCCAGCGGAAGGGGAGAGCGAAAAGCATGGCTAGCATCTCCGTCCCGTCTCCGCTGCCCCTCATCGGCGGGAACAAGACCGCGGGGCAGGTCACCTCGGACATTTGCGCTCCCCTGCAGCGGCGGGCCGGCGGCTGGTGGTGGCTGGCCTTCCTGGCGGCCGTCAGCATCCTGCTGCTCGGCGTCGCCGCCGTCTCCTACCAGCTCGACGTGGGCATCGGCACGTGGGGCCTTAACAGCTCGGTCGGCTGGGCCTTTGACATCACGAACTTCGTCTTCTGGATCGGGATCGGTCATGCCGGGACCCTGATCTCGGCCATCCTCTTTCTGTTCCGGCAGAAATGGCGGACCTCGGTCAACCGTTCCGCGGAGGCGATGACCATAGTTGCGGTGATGTGCGCCGGCATCTTCCCCGTCATCCACATGGGCCGGGCCTGGCTCTTTTACTGGATCATCCCCTACCCCAACGGGCGCGGGCCGCTGTGGATCAATTTCCGCTCGCCGCTGGTCTGGGACTTCTTCGCCATCAGCACCTACTTCCTGATCTCCCTCGTCTTCTGGTACGTGGGTCTGATCCCCGACCTCGCCACGCTCCGCGACCGCGTCCGGCCGGGGTGGTACCGTCGGTTCGTCGGCCTCTTCAGTCTCGGCTGGAACGGGTCGTACCGGGTCTGGCATCGCTACGAGGTCGTGTACATGCTGCTGGCCGGGTTGGCGACGCCGCTGGTCGTCTCCGTCCATTCCGTGGTGAGTTCGGACTTCGCCGCTGCCCTGTTGCCCGGCTGGCATTCCACCATCTTTCCGCCGTACTTCGTGGCCGGAGCCATCTTCTCCGGCATGGCCATGGTCCTGACCCTCATGCTCGTGGTCCGCAAGGTCCTGCATCTGGAGGACTACCTGACCCCGCGCCATATCGGCGCGATGGCCAAGCTGGTGCTGGCCACGAGTTGCATTGTGGGATTGTCCTACGCCATTGAGTTTTTCACGGCGTTTTACGAGGGCAATCCCTACGAGACCTTCACCTTCGCGAATCGCGCCTTCGGCCCGCTGGGGTGGGCCTTTGCCGTCATGGTGGCCTGCAACGTCCTGATCCCCCAGCTGTTCTGGTTCCAGGCCGTCCGGCGCCGCTTGCTGCTGGTGTTTGCGATTTCCATCCTGGTGAACGTGGGCATGTGGATGGAGCGGTTCGTCATCATCGTGTCGTCGTTGGAGCGGGATTTCCTCCCGTCCAGCTGGACCGGCTACGCGCCGACGTTGATCGAGCTGGCCACCCTCCTCGGCAGTTTCGGCCTGTTCTTCTCGTGTTTCCTGGCCTTCTGCCGCCTGCTGCCGGTGATCGCGATGGCCGAGGTCAAGGGCGTGTTGCCGGCGAAGCACGAAGGTGAGGGGTCAGGGGTCAGGGGTCAGGGGTCGGCCAACCCCGTCCCTGTCGGGCCTGACCCCTTGCCTCTTGCCCCTGACCCCTTGGGTCCCGTGGCCCCGATGGTCATCCTGGCCAGTTTCGCGAAGGAGGAAGACTTGCTGGAGGCGGTGCGAGCCGTGCAGAAGCGGGCCTGGCACATCGTCGATGTATACACCCCCTATCCCGTACATGGCCTGGAGCAGGCGCTCGGCTGGCGGCGTTCCTGGTTGCCGGCGGCGTGTTTGCTCGGCGGCGCGACAGGGGCCGGTTTGGCCCTGTGGTTTCAGTTTTGGGCTTCGGCGCAGGACTGGCCCATCAATGTGGGAGGCCGGCCGTGGAATTCGCTTCCCGCATTCGTCCCCGCGGCCTTCGAGAGCATGGTCCTGTTCGCCGGCTTCGGCCTGGTAGCGGCCTGGCTCCTTCGTTGCGGTATGTATCCGGGGAAGAAGGCCCGCACGCCGCTGAGCGGTGTGACCGATGACCGGTTCGTTTTGGCAGTACGCAATCCTGTTGTGGCCCCGTCCACAACAGGGCTGGCGCAGGCCCGCCTGCTGTTGCAGGGCGGCGAGGGCCTTCTTGCCTTCCATGGCGATCCGACAACAGGGTTTGCGCACGCCCGCCAGCTGTTGCAGGAGTGCCACGCACTGACGGTGGAAGGGCAGGGAGAGGAGGGGCGGCGGCAATGAAGAAGGGCAATCGCTGGGTAAACCCCGTACTATTTGTGGCTTTGGCGGGCGCCGTGGCGCTCTGCTACTACATGCCCCCGCGCGACGCGAAGCAGCCGAACTACGAGTTCGTTCCGGAAGCTCAGATGGTCCGATCGCCCGCGTACGACACCTTCGCGCCCAACCCGAACTTCGCCGACGGCCTTACGCTGCGCACCCCTCCCCCTGGCGTGCTCGCGCGGGTCCACGCCGCTGCACTATCTGCCGACCCTGCCGGACGCGGTGCGGGCAGGCGAGGAGCTGAAGAACCCCTTCCCGCCCCTCGACACGGCCCGGCGCGAGCGTGGGACGACAGTCTTCGCCAACTTCTGTCAGTGCTGTCACGGTCCACTCGGGCTAGGCAACGGGCCGGTGGCGCTCGGCGGCTTTCCACCGCCGGCGTCTCTGCAGGCCGAGCGCGCCGTCCAGATGAAGGACGGCCAGATGTTCCACGTGCTGACCTACGGGCAAGGCAACATGCCTTCTGTGGCCGCCCAGCTGTCGGACGACGACCGCTGGAGCGTCATTCTGTACGTCCGCATGACGCTCCAGGCGCCCTCCACCCCGGCTCCGGCGGCGACGCGCATGCAGGCGGTCGCCCAACTATTCAACGAGACCTGTGCCGGCTGCCACGGGCAGGACGGCGCCGGCAACCCCGCGATGAAGAAGGCCCTGCCCCTGATCCCGAATTTCACCAGCCTTGCCTGGCAAATGTCTCAAACCGAG
Source organism: uncultured Planctomycetaceae bacterium (assembly GCA_963823075.1). Classification (GTDB taxonomy): domain Bacteria; phylum Planctomycetota; class Planctomycetia; order Gemmatales; family Gemmataceae; genus UBA4732. The sequence goes on along the minus strand of CAWGKE010000001.1, from coordinate 1,495,078 downwards.
GTCGCCATCGTCAATCAAATCAACTACGGCACGGCGCCCATGATGCCGGCCTTCCGGTACAAGCTGAAGCCCGAGGAGGTCGTCGGCCTGGCGGTTTACGTTCGCTCCTTCGCCGCCCACCAGCCCGGCGCCGCCCCCGCAGCCCCGCCGCCGTCGCAGCTCACGGCGGAGAGCATTTACGGAACGTCCTGCTTCGCGTGCCACGACTTGAACGGCAAGGGCAACCCCGCGTTCAAGCAGAACCCGGCGGCCGGCGACCTTCCGGATTTCACGGACCCGTTCTGGCAGAGGGGCCGAACGGACGACCAGCTGGCGAAATCCATTCTGGAAGGGATGGGACCGGGCAAGCTCATGGTGTCCCGGAAGGACGAGCTGGGGCCCGTGGACGTGAAGGACATGGTGGCCCTGGTGAGGCGCTTCAAGGACGGGAAATACGTGGCCACGCTGACGCCCCCCAAGCTGGGCGGCCCCGTCCTGCCGCCCCCACCGACGGCCGCCTCGCTGGACCCGCTCACCCGCGACGCCGTCGCCGTCGGCGGGCTGCTGGCCTCGCCGTCCGGCGCCGGGCCCCTCCTGGCATATTCCGAAGCAGCCGCCGCAAGGAGTCCGCCCGGCCTGGAGCCGACGCCCCCGCCCGTGACGGGCCTGTCGGATGAAGAGGCCGCCCGGGTCCGCGTCGGCCAGACCATATTCAGCCAGTACTGCATGGTGTGCCACGGGCATGACGGGACCGGATCGTCCATGCGTCAGGCCTTGCCGCAGATTCCGGACTTTACCAGCCCGAAATTCCCGAAGGACTGGCCCGACGACTTCCGGCTGCGGTCCATCGTTCTCACGGGCAACAACCAGATGCCGGCCAACGTCGGCCGCGTCACCGCCGACCAGGCCCGCGATCTGGTGGATTTCATTCGGACGTTCCGGCCCGAGGGCGAGCGCCCATCAGCCAGGGCGGTTCCGACGCGGAGTTCCAGAAGGCGGTCCGCGATCTAGAGAAGCAGCTGGACGATCTGCACAAGCAAATGCAGGACGTCAAGGGCCCGCCGTGACGGGCGGCGAAGCGAGGATGATCTATGAGAGATTACGAGTCGTCTAATCGCTTGCCTTGGTCGGCGGCGGCCGTGTGCCTGGCCCTGGCGGTCGTGGGAGTGGTCTCGCTGGCGGCGGGGTTCTTCCTGGCGCCGCAGCGGACCTGGCTCGGCGTGTTCACGGCCTGCAACTTCCTCCTCGGCCTGGGGCTGGGCGGGCTTGTGTTCGTGGCCCTTCACTACGTCACGGGTGCGAAATGGAGCTTGCCGCTCCTGCGAGTGCCGGAGGCCATGACGGCCGTGTTGCCGGTGGCCGCGGCGGGAATGGCCGTCGTCCTGCCGGTCCTGTTCTTCGGGTATTCCGCCTGGGGCTCCTCCGCGGTCCCGCTGCGCCGCCTCTGGCTCAATCCGCCGTTCTTCCTCGCGCGGTCCCTGATTTATTTCGGCGTCTGGGTGGCGTTCGGCGCGGCGATCGTGCGTAACTCGCGCCGCCAGGACGGGGAGCGCGGCACGCTGGGCGGCGCCCCGACGGAAAGGAATCTGCGGTTGTCGGCCTTCTTCCTCGTGGCCTTCGGCCTCACCTGCTGGCTGTCCAGTTCGGACTGGCTCATGTCGCTGCAACCGAACTGGGCCAGCACCATCTATGGCGTCTATAACTTTTCCGGCCTGTTCCTGAGCGCCCTTGCGGCGACGGCCCTGCTGGTGATTTGGTTGCGGCGACGCGCTCCCATGCGAGCCGCCGTCAACGCCGACTGTTTGCACGACCTGGGCACGCTGCTCTTCGCCTTCAGCAATTTCTGGATGTACATCTGGTTCTGCCAGTACCTTCTGATCTGGTACGTGAACAACCCCGAGGAGACGGCCTACTTTCGGGAGCGCTTGCACGGCCCATGGACGGTGTGGTTGTTCGTCGATCTGGCCCTCAACTGGGCGGTCCCTTTCGTCGTGCTGCTGTTCCGCTCGGCCAAGCGCAGTCCGTGGCTCCTGGGCGCCGTCGCCCTGCTGGTGTTCGCCGGGAGGTGGGTCGATCTCTCGATGATGATTCTTCCCACTCAGGGAAGCGCGTCGGAACAGCCGGGCCTGGTGGAAGCGGGACTGGCGCTCGGCACGGTCGGGGTCTTTGTCCTGGTTGTGCTGTGGAGCCTGCAACGCGCGCCGCTCGTGCCGCCTCATGAACCCGTGCAGACATGAAACAGAGCAGGCGGCGGCACGCGAAGCCGGGTGGACTCGCGAACCGCCGCCGACCCTGAACCCCGGCAGCCGCTCAGGGTTGCGGCCCAGGCTCTTGTTGCGCCTCCTCTCCGGGCTGCTTCGGAGGCGCGGCCGGCGGCTTGGGCCCCTCGGCCGGCGGCTTGGGCCCCTCGGCCGGCGGCTTGGGCCCCTCGGCCGGCGGCTTGGGCCCCTCGGCCGGCGGCTTGGGTTCCTCGGGCCGCAGCTCGGACATTGGCTGCGAAAAGATCAGTCGGCTCGGCGCCGGGGCGAGCGGCGGCGTCGGCGGCGGGACGTCGTTCCAGCGGCGCAGGAACTCCATCAGCTTCGCATATTCCTTGCCCGTCAAGTTGGCGCGGACGCGCATGTGGGCCGCCACGTTCCTGAACTGCGAGTAAGGCCGCTCCGCCAGGCTCGGGGCGTTATGGCAGTAGCTGCAGTACATGTCGAAGACCTGTCCGCCGGTCAGCGAGTCCTCGTAGCAATCGCAATTCTGTTCCGCGGCCGGCGACGGCGTTCGCAGGGGCGCGGGGCCTCGCGCGTAATTCGAGTAGTCAGGCGTGGTGTTGAGACAACCTACGGCCACCAGGGACGCGCCGAGGACCATTACGGACCAGGCTAGCCAGCAGTTTCGCATGTTTCGCATGACCCTGTTCTCCCTCCGAGTTTGCCGTCTGTTCCCATTCGGCGCCAGCCAGCCGCTACCAGCCCCAGGCCAGTTCGGTCAGGAACTGGTTGTCGTGGAGATGGAACCCCGGTTCGTCGTTGATCTGATAGGCGCACTTGAGAACCATTCGGGGGTAGAAATAGTAGTCGATGCCGATCTCGTTCTGCTGCCGACGCACAGGCACGTCCATCGGCGTCGAGTAAGTGGTCAGATCCAGGGTCGTCGGGTCGATCCCAGAGAAGTTGACGTAGCCGTACCGGTAGATCAGCTCGACGTTCTGGAGGTACTTGTTGTGGGAGTCCCGCGGGCGGTAGGCGATCTGGCCGTGGAAGCCCTGGCGGGTGACGTCGGTGAGGGGCAGGGAGCTCACCGAGTTGAGAAACGGCTGAGCCTGCTGGTACATCATGCCGTATTCAGCCCGGGCGTCCCAGTTGCCTTTGTGGTAGTTGAAGTCCACGGCCCAAAGGCTCATGGACTCCGGAAGCCCGCCGGCGATGTAATCGCCGTTGTACATGGCGGAGAAGCCCGTTTCCAACCCGGCTTCGGGCCACCAGAATCCAAGGCGGCCGCCGACGGCCTTCGAGTTCGTGATGATGTTAAAGGTGTCTTCCATGTTCTCAAGGTTGGCGAGTTCGTCGATGGTCGGGCTCCCCGCAGTGGCGGGGGTCAGATTCAAGCCGTTGGAGACGTAGGCGGCGTACTCCATCTTGATCGGCGAGCACCCGAGGTAGAAAGAGCCGGTGGCCTGGACGCCGAGCAACGAGAACGCAGGCAGGACCTGTTCCCACAAGAGAGGTCCGCTGCCTGGCGCGTCGGCCGGCAGTTTGTTGATCCACGGGTTGTTCAGCCGCTCGTTATACCAGCCGATCGGCGCGACGAATCGTCCAGCGATGATCGTCAACGAGTCGTTCACGAAGAAATCCGCCTGGGCGAAGGAGCCGGCGCTCACCGATCCGTTCGGGCCGATGCCGACCTCCGCCTCCAGGAAGATCCAGTCGTTGAGCTTCAGCAAGAAGTCGGGTGTGAACTCGCCGAAGTAGAATCCGCCAGGCGTGGAGGGGCGTCCGGCGCCGTTGGCGGCCGTGGTGGGATCGCCCAGTATCTTGCTGTAGCCGACGGCAAGGGCGCCGTAGATGCTGAGCGGCGTCTCACTGTTTCCGCTGGGCAAGAACAACTCCTTCACCGGCGCCGGCAGGTCCGGCCCGTAGCGCTCCTGGGCGTCCTGGTGCTCGCGCAGGTCGTCGATGGCGCCGGCCAATTCCACGTCGCGGTGGGCCGTCTGTACGGAACGGGCCTCCAGCGTGGCCGCCTGGGCTTGCAGCTGGTCCAGTGCAGAGCCTCCCGGCTGCTTTTCGATCTGCTTGGCCAGGAGCTTGACCAGATCCTCCAGGGTTTTGATCTGCTGTTCCAGGATTTCGACTTTCTTCTTGAGGTCCTCGTCGTCGGCATGGGCCAGCAACGCCGCTTCCTGCGTGCGAAGGCTTTCGATTTCCGCGAGGCACAAGGTCACGCCTGGGGTAGGCGCGGTGGGGCTAGGTCCGCCCCGCGCCTCGTCCGGCGCCGTGGGGCTAGGTCCGCCCCGCGCCTCGTCCGGCGCCGTGGGGCTAGGTCCGCCCCGCGCCTCGTCCGGCGCCGTGGGGCCCGGGGGCGGCAGCACGACTTCCAGGTTCTGCCGCCGATTACCGGGCAGCGACTCGCCCGGCCCGGCTGGGGTGCTGCTGCTCGCCGGCGCGCTCGCGGCCGGCAGCTGCGCCATGCCAGGACAGGCGACGGCAAGCACCAGTGCCCCGCTCACAAGGCTCAACAGGAGAATCCGCATGCCTTAATCCCCTCGAAAACGGCCTGGCTGAAATCAGGCACGCGTGGCAGCGTGCTTTGCGGACCTCTTCTTCAGTAGCGCAACTCCAGCCCCAGGTGGAGCCCCTGCGCCCAGAAGTCGGAACCCACCAGCATCGCCGCCGGCCGTGTGCCGGAGGCAACCGCGTTTCCTGCTATGACACTCTGCACCGTCTGTGAGAAGTTGATGCCGCGGTCGATCTGCTCTCCGGGGCGGAGGACATTGCTCAGGTAAAGAAAATCGTAGCCCGCGAAGACCCGGAGACCGTCGGTGATCCGATAGTCGAGCGTCACATTGACTTCCGGCGCGACGGCGATGACGTCGCGGCTGAAACGTCCCTGATTGCTCGGCTGCACGAACGCGCCCGATCCGGCGCGATCTGCGTCGGCACACCCGTGAAGGGGCCGCCTGCCGGGGCGTTGAAGAAATTCGTGACCGCGAAACCGTTGAGATTCTCCACCTCATGCATTTCGCCCAACGCCAACTTCGCGGACGCGCGGACCTCGAAGTCGCCCCACCGGGCTTCGGCGCGCGTGCCCACTTGCCACCCGTAGAAGTCATTCCGCATGCCGAACTGGTCCACGGTATTCAGGATCAAATCGGTGTTCGGGTCCGAAAGCCCGGTGGATGACGTGGCGAAGCTCAGGTTTTCCGTCAGCTGGACGAAGCGGCCGCCGACCAAAACCTCGACGTGCAGATCGTTGGCGTCGAACGCCTGAACGACGCCTTGCAGTTCGGCGCCCTGCAGCTTGCTTGTGAGGCTCACGGCCGCCGCGCCGGCGAAGCTGCCGGGCGAGGCGATCACGAACGTGTTCTCGGCGCCGGCGTCCTCGTCGAAGAACGGCACGGCCAGGACCGGCGCGTCGGGCTGACCATTGGAGGCCGCGGAGCGAACCGTGGTCTGGTTGGCCAGGAAGAAGTAGCTGCCTTCCAGGCCGATCTGACGGCGGTCGTCGATCCAGCCACCCGCCGTGAAGCGGGCGCCCTGGTGGAGCCGCCCGCCAAGGGATTCATTGCCAAGAAGTACGCTGGAGTTTGGATCGTTGAGCGCCGCAACGGGCGTCGAGTTGGAATTGCTGCTGGTGGTCAAGAGGGGCACGGGCACTGGACTGTCCTTGAACCACCAGAGCAGGTAGTCCGCGCTGGCATACCACCGCCTCACCTGCTCGTTTTCCCCGAGATCCAACACCGTCGGCTCGGCTGCGCCGGGAACAGGAAGCGCCGGCGCCAGGTCCGCAGGGGCGCCCGGATCTCTGGCGGCCGCTGCGGGGCTTTCAATCGCGAAGCTGCTTGGTCCCCGAGGGGACTGCGCGAATGCCGGCGGGTGCAGGCACAAGGCCAGGCCGTGCTCGCCAGCAGCACTGCAGAAGCTCCGCAAAAACCTCGTTTCATCCCACTATCTCCCCGTCCGTCGCGCCTGCAGCAGCGCTGCGCGTTGGTAAGCCGACGAAGGCCTGCTGAGTTTATCGGTTAGTCCTGGGATGTTACTTGAAAGGCTGGGCCTGCTTTGCCGATTATTCCAGTACTGACGACGGCTGCAGGAGGTCAGGGCGATAAGGCGAGGGGCGGGAAATACCTTACCCGTAGCCGCATTCGCCAGAATGCGGGTGAATGGCTGTCGGCCCGCATGCTGGCGAATGCGGCTACGGGTAGCATTCCTGCTGCCGCTCGCCTCAGGAGCCAGAACTGGGACGCGAAACAACAAAGCAAAAGAGGAGCAACCCGTGTTGCTCAGGTAAACCGCACAGCTTGTTGGTGGGGGGAAGGCCGAGAAAGTTGGAGCGGAAAGGACATCCGGCAAGCCACGCGGCGGCTGAAGGGAGGCGGAGAACCGCCGGCGCGGCTTGTCGTGACAGCAAGGCGAGACTACTTGGGCGGCGACTCCGGTTTCTTCGGAGCGGATGTCTCTCCATCGGGCTTGGAAGGAGGCGCCGGCTGATTCAGGTCCGGGCGCGAGACCTCCGTGCCAGGTACGAAGGTGTGCAGGTAGCGGCCGAGCGCCCACGCTTCTTCCAGGGTCAACGCACCCCGGAACGGGGGCATGACGGCGCCGCGTCCTTCCATGATGATGTGCGCTCGCTGGGAGTCCGAACGCATTTCCTGCCATCGCGGGTTGGTGAAATTCGGGATGCCGGGGATGTCCCAGACGCCGCGGCCGTCCACGCCGTGGCAGCGGATGCAATAGCGGTTGAAAAGGCCGGCGACAACCCGCTTCTCCTGGTCCGGGCTGCGGAGCCAGTACCATTCACCGTCCACGCCCTCGTCGCCGCATCCCATTTCGCCGGGGCGCTATGGCAGCAGCCCTGGTCGCAGGCGCACGGCGACTCGTCGCCGCTGCACCAGGCGCGCAGCTGGTCGAGCGGCGACGCCTCCAGCCGGGCGGAGGCCGCCGTATACCAGGCGCAGCAAACCAAGAGCAACACAACGACACCGCCTGTGACAGCGATTCGGCGGGATGGACGGCTGGTTGACGTCATGGCTAATCTCGCACGGAACGGGTTTGTTTTACTCACGAGCGGGTGTTTTTCGGCGAATGACCCAGCTGCCCCGAATCCAATCGAGGCACCTCAATCATCGGTTCAGAGCGGCTGGAGCGGTTAATCCGTTTGTTCGATTTCTCGGATCGGACAGCGACGCCCTTGCGGCGCGGCGCAAGCGGTCTGGTGCTCTAACGGACTAAACGTGTGCGGATTCGCACCAGTCGTCGCGCTCCGCAACGGTGCGCCCACGGCCCGCGTCGGCATTCGCCGGGCAAAAAGCGACGGGTTTTCCAGAGCGAATCGCGTCCATTCAGCCCGAACGGATTCGTCGGCATCGGCTTTGCGAACAAGCGCCCGCGACAAGGCCCGGCTGGAAGGAAATTGCTCGGAGGAAGGCCTCGGCATTGGCCTGACGGAGGTGCGTGATGATGATCCGAGAGATGAGCAGGGAAGAGTGCCTTCGGGTGCTGGCCGGAGCGAGGTTGGCCAGGTTGGCTTGCGCAGGAGAATCAGCCCTACGTCGTCCCCGTTTACCTCGCCTACCATGAAGCGTCCGGGTGTCTCTACGGCTTCACGACCCCTGGCCAGAAGGTCGAGTGGATGCGGGCCAACCCACGGGTCTGCGTCGAGATGGACGAGATCGCGGCCTACGACCAGTGGGTGAGCGTCATCGCTGTCGGGCGCTACGAGGAGTTGCCGGAGACCCCAGGGAGCGATGGCGCGCGCCTCCAGGCCCGCGAGCGTTCGCGGCAGGTCGGCGAAGCCATGCCCCCTTGGTCTGCTGACAGCCGCCATTGCCCGTGCGATGACGAGGGGTGCGATGACGAGCAGGAACGGGCCTGGCAGGTCCTCAAGACCCATCCTGTGTGGGCGGAGCCGGGCTGCGCCGTCTGGGCAGCTCGCGCCCACGGCGACTCGGCCGAACCGTTCATTTCCGTCTACTACAGGATTCGGATCGACCGCGTCACGGGTCATGAGGCTACTCGGGACGCCAGGGATGCGATCTCTTACGCCGTGCCGGCTCCTCCCGCTGGGAGATGGGGCTGGCTGCGCAGGATACTAACGCGCGGGTTCGGCGGCAGGTCAAAGGAGGCTGGCTCGGCCTCTTGAGCCGCACACCCCGCCGCCGGAGCAACGAAAGCGCGGAGTCCGGCAAGCGGACGGCCGGAAAGCAGGAAGACCGGTTTGATGCGGAGGCAAGGTATGTCGATGGCACGGATGGACAAATGGATTTCCGGCGTCTCACCCGATGACCGGACCAGCGACGTCGCGGGCCGCACGCTGCGGTTTCGGCTCGCCGCCGTGCAGCACTACCTGCCCCTGGCCGCCGAGAAGCCCGATGAGGACGTCGAATATGTGCATGAGCTGCGCGTGGCCACGCGGCGGACGACGGCTGCGCTGCGACTGTACGCCGACATGCTGCCGCGTCGTCGAACCGCCCGGATGGAAACGCGCCTGAAACAGATCCGGCGGGCCGCCGGCGACGCCCGCGACTGCGACGTGCTCGCCCAGCGGTTGTCCGAATGCCACTCCGACGCGGAGGCCCAACGATTCCTGGAAGAAGTCCGCTCGCGACGCCGACAGGCGCAGCGGCCGATCCAGGCAGTCTACCGGCGCCTGAAGAAAGATGATCGCTTCGATCGCCGGGTCAAGAAGCTGCTGCGCGGTGTGCGGCCGCGAGGCAAGGCCGAGTCGAAAGACCCTCGCTTCGGTGAGTGGGCCCGGACTTGCCTGCGGCGCATCGTCAACAGGTTCTTCAAGGCGGCGCCGACCGACGGCACGGACGCCTCGGCCCTGCACCGATTCCGGATTCGTGCCAAGGAGCTGCGCTACGAGATGGAACTGCTCGCCGGGGCGTTCCCACCGGACTTTGTCGAGAAGCTCTATCCCGTCGTCGAGACCTTGCAGCAGCAACTGGGAGAGATCAACGACCATGCGACCGCTCAGGCTCGCCTCCGCCATAGGATAGACGCGGCCGACGACCCTTCGGAAGCAGACCACCTTCGGACCCTGCTCGAAGACGAATACGCCCGCTTGAATCGGTCGCGGCGGACGTTTCTCCAATGGTGGACCCCGCAGCGCAAGGACGACCTTCAGGCCCGGTTCAATGAATTGCTCGCCGGCAGGCACGAACGGGCCACGGCTTGAGCGGGCGATCGATTCAGGGGCGTCCTCCCATGCACCTGACGAAGCAAGGAGACTCGGATGGCCCGCTGTATGGGTCCGGGATAGTGGATGTCGGGTCGCCACGGAAAGACCGGCGCGAACACGTCGATCCAGATGTTCGCCTGGAGAGAGAGAGGCTGGCGCATGCGCCGCCGGCGACCGCGGTCGCGTGCGGTAACGAACCGGGCGCGTGCGGATTCGCACAGTGGTCGCGCTCCGCAACGGTGTATCCATGGCCCGTATCGGCATTCGGCCGGCAAAAATCGAGGGATTTTCCAGGGCGTTCCGCCCTTCGCAGCTCAGGGCGATTCTTCGGCATCGGCTTTGCTAACAACCGCCCGCAAGAAGGCCCGGCGGGAAGGAAGCCGCTCGGCGTCCGGCAAGGGAGATGGGAGTCCGCAGCCGGGCCGAGGACCAACCGTCAGGCCGCACCAAGGAGGGCGACTCATGCTGGTTCTCAGCCGGAAGGTCGGGGAAAGCATTGTGATCGACGGCGACGTGATCGTGACGGTGCGCGAGATGCGCGGCGGTCGCATCCGTCTCTCCATCGACGCGCCGCAGGACGTGTTGGTGCTGCGACAAGAACTGATCGGAACCCGTCTCTCCCGCGAAGAGCGGGAATTGGGATTCTCTTCCGAGGTCTCTCCATGAACATCCTCCGGATCGATCCCGCAACGGACCACTGGGCGCAACGGGCGGCGGCCATCCTGCTCCAGCGCTGGGGCAGGCGCATCCGCGAGCTTCGCGTCGAGTTGGACGACGGCGGCCTCGTCCTGCACGGTTGGGCCGCCACTTACTACGCCAAGCAGCTCGCCCAGCACGCGGCCGCCGAGGCCGCCGGATTGCCGGTCCATACCAACGCGATCGAGGTGATATGAACCGCGAGAAAGGAGGGTTCCGACCCCTTGCACGAACGATCTCACGGCGACACAATGCAAGTCCACCACGCCACGACAGGCGACCGGCGCGCTGCGCCGGGGGGTTGGGACTTCATGCCGGGGTCGCACATGCCGTTTCTGCAGCGCTACGGGATGGACGAGGCGGAACGCCGCCGCCGCAAGGCGTTCCTGGGACTGACCGAGGCGGACGCCGAAAACGTCCGCGCCCTCCGCGACGCCTTCGCCGAGCAAGCCCGCGGATTCGCCGAGCAGTTCTACGACCACCTGCTCGCCGACCCGCACACGCGCGCCTACCTCCGCGACGCCGAGCAGCTGCGGAGGCTCAAGGATTTGCAGGCGGAGTACTTCTCCCAGCTGCTGGACGGCGTGTTCGACGTAGCCTACTTCGAGGGTCGGCTGCGCGTCGGCGTCGCCCACCAGCGCATCGGCCTGTCTCCGGTCTGGTATCTGGGGGCGTACAACCAGTACATCCAGCTGACGTTCCCGCTGTTTGTGCGGGCCTTTGGCGATGACCTGGAAAAAGTACTGCCGCTGCTGCTGTCGCTGGTGAAGGTGATTTTCCTCGACGTGGGCCTCGCGCTGGACACCTACTTCCAGGAGGCGACGGCCCAGCTGCGGCAGCGCAACGAGGAGCTGCAACAGGCCCTCGGCCTGTACTGGCAGGCCCAGCGGCGCGAGGAACAGCTGCACAAGATGGCCAGCCACGAGATCCGCGGCGGGCTGGCGGCCGTCATCACCGGCCTGGAAGACCTTCAGGACTCGGCCGCCCCCTCCCCACCCTCCCCCGACCCTGGGGGAGGGTGGGGAGGGTGGGGAGGGGGTGCGGCCGTCGCCGAGCAGCTCACGAATCTGACGCGGCGCTGCTGGAAGCTGTCGGAATTGCTGGGCGAGATGCTGGCGGCCTCGCCGACCGGACAAGGGGCGGCCCTGGTGGACGCGGGGTCGATTTTCGAGGCCCTCCAGGCGCGGTTCGGGCTGTACGCCGAGGGCCGCGACGTGAAGCTGGTGCTGCCGGAGAAGGCGCCGCGCATCTGGGCCGACGCCGTGCAGCTGCGCGAGGCCTTGGCGAACCTGATCGGCAACGCCGTCAACTACCTGGACAAGGAGCCGGGCCGCGTTGAAGTGACCTGGTCGCGAGGACGGCGATTTCTGTGTGTTCTGCGTGGCCGACAACGGGCCGGGCGTCCCCGAGGCGATCCGCGACCGGCTGTTCGAGCCGTTCGTGCGCGGGCCGGCGGCGGCCGATCGCCGCCCCGGCACCGGCCTGGGCCTGTACTTCGTGCGCACCGTGGTCGCGCAGGGAGGCGGCCGCGTTTGGGTCGAGTCTACGCCGGGTGAGGGCAGTCGGTTCTATTTCACCGTGCCGCGCAAACCGGCCATTGCCAACGAAGGAGGCGGTCATGAGTACAATACGGGAGCCGCGCTGGGCGGCGGGGATAAGCACGCCCCCGCGAACGGCTGATCCGGTCGTTCCCAACCCCGTGCAAGCGGTCAAGCCCATGTCGAAGAACCCCCCGACGCCGATCCGCCTGCTGATCGTGGACGACGACGAGCAGATGCGCCGCACACTGGTCGGCCGCTTCGAGCGCAAGGGCCTGGTCGTCTCCAACGCCGGCAGCGGCGAGCAGGCCCTGGAGATCGCCGCCAAGACGCGCTTCGACGTGGCCGTCCTCGACCTGCATCTGCCGGGCGTCAACGGCGTCGAGCTGCTGGAGAAACTGAAGGAGCGGCAGCCCGATCTGGAGGCGCTGCTCCTGACCGCCCACAGCAGCGTCGAGACGGCCGTGGCGGCCATGAAGAAGGGCGCCTACGACTACCTGCTCAAGCCGTTCCACCTGCCCGAGCTGGAAGTTCACATCCAAAAGGCCTACGAAAAGGTGTTATTGGCCCGCCGCGAGCAGCGGCTGGTGCAGCACTTGCACCGCCAGGAGCCGCGCCACCGGCTGATCGGCTCCAGCCCGGCGATGGGCAAGATCGCGGCCCTGATCGAGAAGGTGGCGCCGACCGACGCCACGGTGCTGGTGCGCGGCCCGAGCGGCACGGGCAAGGAGGTGGTGGCCCGGGCGATCCACGCCGGCAGTCCGCGGCGCGACAGCCCGATGGTGACGATCAACTGCGCGGCGTTGCAGGAGAGCCTGCTGGAGAGCGAGCTGTTCGGCCACGAGAAGGGCGCCTTCACCGGGGCGGTGCAGGCCAAGCCGGGCCTGGTCGAGGTGGCCGAGGGCGGCACGCTGTTCATCGACGAGATCGGCGAAATGGCGGTCGGCCTCCAGGCCAAGCTGCTGCGCGTGCTGGAGGACGGCCACTTCCGCCGGGTCGGCGGCACGACGGAGCAGCGGGCCGACGTGCGCGTGGTGGCCGCCACGAACCGCTCGCTGGAGGACGAGATCAAGGCGAACCGCTTCCGTGAGGACCTCTATTACCGGCTCAACGTCATCACGATGCGGCTGCCGCCGCTGCGCGAACGGCGTTCGGACATCCCTGAACTCGTCGAATACTTCCTGACGACGCGCCAGGTGGGGCCGGCGCTGTCGGATGGCGGCGGAAGCGCTGGAGGCGCTGAGGCGCTACGACTGGCCGGGCAACGTGCGCGAGCTGGCCAACGTGCTGGAGCGGGCGCAAATCCTGGCGGAGGACGACCTGATCACGGAAGACGACCTGCCGGACGCCCTGTTCACCCCGGTTGGGGCATGGTCTCAGACCACGCCCCAGCAGGCCGTCGAGGACGAGTCCGGGCACAACCTGCACGACGCTCAGCGGCGGCACGTGCTGGCGGTGCTGCGCGAAGAGAAGGGCAACAAAGCCCACGCCGCCCGCGCCCTCGGCGTCAGCCGCCGCGCCCTGTACCGGCTGCTCGAAAAATACCAGCTCGACCAGCCGCACCCGGCCACGGGCGACCCGACGCCGCCCGACGCCGACGAGGGGCCGAAGGCATGAGCGAGGCTGCCGGACTTTCCTGACAGACGCCCCGCGGCTCACCGCCGCACCCACTTCTCATGACTTCCTAACGGCGCATCTGCTATGCTCCCCCCCAGGGGCGTTCGCGGTAAGGCGAGGGGCGGGAAATACCTTACCTGTAGCCGCATTCGCCAGAATGCGGGTGAATGGCTGTCGGCCCGCATTCTGGCGAATGCGGCTACGGGTAGCATTCCTGCTGCCGCTCGCCTAAGTTCGCTATTCCCGTGCTGTTCGGTCACATCGCCGCCCGGCCGTACAGTTTTGTCGTCGGAGGAGACTCGCAATGGACGAGCGGTCGTCCGATTCGGAGGAGACGCTGTCCCTGCTCCGCCAGGTCCGAACGGGAGAAGAGCGGGCTTTCGATCGGCTGTTCGCGCGCTATGAGGCGCAGCTCCGCCGATTTGTGGAATTGCGCCTCGACCCGAAATTGCGGCCGCGCGTGGACCCCGCCGACGTCGTCCAGGAAGCCTATCTGGAGGCGACGCGCCGGCTGGAAGCGTTCCTCGACGACCCGCCGATGCCGTTCAAGCTGTGGCTGCGTCAGATCACCCTCGACCGGCTGCTCATGATGCGGCGCCGCCACGTCGGGGCCGCCCGCCGCTCGGTGAACCGCGAGGCCACGCTGCCGGATGGTTCGTCGTGCGCCCTGGCGCGCCAGCTCCTGGCCGCCGACTCGACGCCGAGCGGGCGGGCCGGACGCGAAGAGCTGGCCCGCCGCGTCCGCGACGCCGTGGCCCGGCTCGCCGAAGCCGACCGAGAAATCATCCTGATGCGGACCTTTGAAGGTCTTTCCTTCGAGGAGATCGCCCGCCTGCTCGATGTCGAGTCGGCCGCCGCTCGCAAGCGGCACGGCCGGGCGCTCCTCCGCCTGCACAAGGTGCTGACCGACGAAGGTCTCACGGAGTCCCAGCTGTGAACAGCCTGCCCGCGCCCGACAAGGACGACCCGCTGGAGGAACTCACGTCGCGGGCGGCCGACGAGTTCATGGAGCGGCTCGACCGCGGCGAGAACCCCGACGTCGAGGAGGTGGTTGCGCGCCACCCGCGGATCGCCGGCGTGCTGCGCGAGCTGCTGCCCGCGCTCCGGGCCATGCGGGCGTCGGCGCCCCCTCCCAACCCTCCCCCAGCGTCGGGGGAGGGCAGGGTGGGGGCGCCGCCGGAGTGCGAGCCGGAGCGGCCCGGCCGCCTGGGCGATTTCGAGATCGGCCGCGAGATCGGTCGCGGCGGCATGGGCGTCGTCTACGAGGCGGTCCAGCTGTCGCTGGGCCGGCGCGTGGCGCTCAAGGTGCTGCCGTTCGCGGCCATGCTCGATCCCAACCGGCTGCAGCGCTTCCAGAACGAGGCGCGGGCCGCCGCCTGCCTCCACCACGGCAACATCGTGCCCATCTTCGCCGTCGGCTGCGACCGCGGCGTCCACTTCTACGCCATGCAGTACATCGAAGGGCGGAACCTCGCGGTCCTCATCCACGACGCCCGCTGCCAGGCGGGCCTGCCGTCCGACGACGGCGACCCCTTGGCGGGTCCGGAAAGTCAGCCAACGGACGTCCACCCGCCGGCCGTCGCGCCGGACGCCTCCACCCACGTCCACGCCGCCGTCTCCACGGAGCGGCCCCGGACGCCGGACGTCTCGTTCCACACGGCGGCGCGGCTGGCCGTGCAGGCGGCCGAGGCGCTGCACCACGCCCACGAGCAGGGCGTCATCCACCGCGACGTGAAGCCGGCCAACGTCATCGTGGACGGGGCCGGCCGGCTGTGGGTGACGGATTTCGGACTCGCCCAGGTGCAGAACGACCCGCGCCTGACCACCACCGGCAACCTTATCGGCACGCTCCGCTACATGAGTCCGGAACAGGCGTCCGGCGATCAGACGGTGGACCACCGCACCGACGTTTTCTCGCTGGGCGCCACGCTCTACGAGCTGCTCGCGCTGCGGCCCGCCTTCGGCGGGCGCGACCGGGCGAAAGTCCTGCGGCGGGTCGTCCAGGACGAGCCGAAGCCGCTGCGGCGGATCAATCCGTCCATCCCGGCCGATCTGGAAACCATCGTGGGCAAGGCGATGGCGAAGGGGCCGGCGGATCGTTATCCCACGGCCCTGGCCCTGGCCGACGACCTGCGGCGGTTCCTGGACGACAAGCCGATCCTGGCGAAGCGGCCCTCTCTGCTGGAGAAGGCGGCGCGGTGGTCGCGCCGCCGGCGCCGGCTGGTGGCAGCCGTGATCGGCGTGCTGCTCCTCGCCGTGTGCGGCCTGGCGGCCAGCACCATCCTGATCTCCTTGCAGAAGGCCGAGACGCAGAAAGCACTGGATTTGCTCAACGTGGAGCAGCAAAAGAAGGACCGCGCCCTGGAGCTGCTCAAACAGGAGGAGACGCAAAAGGACGCGGCGCTGCGGGCGGAGGAAGACCAGCGGCGGGAGGCCCAGGAGGCGGCACGGAAGGCGCGTCAGGTCTTGAACTTCTTCACGCAGGTCGGCGAAGAGGAAATCCCGGACAAACCCGAGCTGCGACCCATTCGCCGCAAGCTGCTGGAAGCGGCGCTCAGCTACTACGAGGAATTCATCGAGAAGCAGGGCGACGACCCCTCGGTCCAGGCGGAGATGACCGCCAGCAAATTGCGGATCGGTTCGATCCTCGTGGAGATGGGGGAGAAAGAAGGCGCCCTGGCGATCTACGAGCAGGTGCGGACGGAGCTGCACGCCGCGACGCCGGCCGGCCTCAGCGGAGTCTTGCGCATTTTGGGCGAGCCGGAGTTCGGCGTTTGCACCCTGCTGGCGGAGCCGGCCGTACAGAAGGACCTGAAACTCTCGCCGGAGCAGATCAAGGCCGTCGCGTCCCTCACGGGCAAGCGGCACGAGCTGCACTGGCCGCCCGCCGCCCAGCGCGACCACGACGACGACCACGGATCGAAGGACCAGGCCTGTTTCGAGGTCCTCAAACCGGACCAGGCCAAGCGGCTGTGGCAGATCGTGTTGCAGCAGCGCGGCCCCCACGCCTTCGCCGACGCCGAGGTGGCGAACGCCCTCGACCTTCGCCGGGACCAGCGCGACGGCATCCATCAAATCGAGGAGGATGCGCGGCGGTCGTTTTTCAAGGGCAAGGGCCTGAAGCACCCCGACGACTTCTGGAAGGGCGTCCGGGACCAACTGCTGGGCGTGCTGACCGACGAACAAAAGGCGAAGTGGAAAGAGATGATCGGCGACCCGTTGCAGGGCGAAATCCGGCTGGGCGGCCGGCCCCCGATCGGGCGCGACTGAAATCGGGTAGGCCCCGCGAGCCGAGCGGGGCCGGGGTGCTGCCGGTTCGCCCCGCTCGGCTCGCGGGGCCTGCCGCAACGCGCTTGGCGAGAGGGATCACCCTAACCCGAAAGGACGGATCGATGAAACGCGACAAGTATGGACCCTGGCGGGCGGCGACGGCCCTGGCCGTTTCGCTCCTGGCCGCGACCGCGGCGGCCGCCGCGCCGCCCGGAGAGGATGGGAAGGACGACTCCTTTGTGCAGTCGTTGACTCTGCGAATCACGGGCAGTTCTTCCCTGCTCCGCGACGGCGCCCGCGACGCGCTGGTCGCCATCGGCAAGCCCGCGCTGCCCGCGCTGAAGCGGCTGGCCAAGACCGGCGACGCCGAGGCGGCGGCCGCCGCAAAGCAGCTCATCGCCCGGATCGGCGACGACGCGGGTGAAATCCAACCCGCAGCCGACCGGCGCGACGGCCCGCCGCCCGGCCCTCCCGGCCGCGGTCCTGGTTCGGCGTCCGGCTTCCGCGGCCCTGGGCCTGGACCCGGCGCTGACGGCCGAGACGGCGGCCCCAGGGCGCGCGAGACGGTTATCGGCGTGGCGGCTGGGACGGACGCCGACCCGGCTTCCCCGGCCGCGGCCGTTGGGACGGCCATGGGCGCGGCTTCGACGGCTTCCACGGCTTCGGCCGAGGCCCCGGCCATTGGCGCGGTTTCGAGGGCTACCGCGGCCGCTATGGTCGCCGGCGCGGTTTCGACGGCTTCCGTGGCCGCGACGGGCAAGACGGCTACCGGCGTGGCTTCGACGGCTTCCGCGGGCCAGGCCCCGGTTTCCGAGGCTTTCCGGGTTTCCCCGGCGGCCCTGGCCGCGACGGCAACCCGCCTCGTCCGGGCTTCGGTCCTGGTTTCGGTCCCGGATTCCGTGGGTTCCCCGGCTTCGGCCCTGGGCGTCGTCCCGGCCCGGACGACGGCAAGAAGGAGGACAAGAAGGACGAGAAGAAGCCCGCTCCAGACGGCAAGGGGCCTCCCGGCCCCGGCTTCCCCGGCTTCCCCGGCTTCGGCCCCCGCCCCGGTTTCGGCCCCGGCTTCCCCGGTCCTGGTTTCGGCCCCGGGCGCGGCCCCGGCGCCGGCGCCGGCTCAGCGGGCCTGGAGAACGCCCTGAAGGCCCTCAATCTGACCGACCCGCAGAAGACCAAGCTGGAAAAGCTCTTCGCCGAAGAGCGAGAAGCGGTGGAGAAGATCCACGAGGACTTCATGAAGGCGGTCAAGCAGGTCCTTGACGCCGACCAGCTCAAGAAGCTGGAAAAGAGCCTTCCGCAGTCCCCGGCCCCCGGCGGTCCTCCCGGCTTTCCGGGCTTCCGGGATCGGAGCAAATCGACCGGCGCGTAACGCCCCTCGGCGATCCGCCGGCGGAGAACGTTCGGGGCCGTGGCTTTCGTGCCACGGCCCCGAGCGTTTTTGCATCCCCCTTTGCCGAGCCGTTAACGCCGATGAACGCACCGGGCGAAGACTTTCACCGCCTTCTCCCACCCTTGCTCGCCGGCGCCCGCCCGTCGTCAGTGATGGTGGTCGTGCGGCCCGCCCTGGAAGAGCTTGTCGTGTTCGTCTCCGCCGGACGTGACGTAGGCCGTCAGGTCCATGATCTCCTCCGCCGACAGCTTGTCCAGCAGGTTCAGCGGCATCAGCGACACCTTGGACGCCGTCTTCGTGTCCACGTCGGACTTCTTGATGATGACCGGCTCGGCCTTGGCCAGCGGGTTCTCGATCACCTTGTAGGCGTCCGGCGTCTCCTCCAGGATCAGGCCCTTCATCTCCTTGCCGCTGTTCAGCGTGAAGATCCACGTCTGATACTTCTCGTTGATGCGGAACGACGGCTCGACGATGTCGTGCAGCACCTCGACGGGGACCTTGCGCTTCGGCTCCAGCTTGGTCAGGTCGGGGCCGAACTCGTTGCCGACGCCATTCATCTTGTGGCAGGCCACGCACGCCGCCACCGTGAACAGGTGCTTGCCGTTGGCGTAGGACCGGCCCGATTCGAGCTTGGCCGCTAGCGGCTCCAGCTCCGCGAACTTCCACTCCTTGCGCGGGCCGGTGTACTTGAGCAGCTCATCGGCGATCTTCAATGGGTGCTTCGCCAGGTAGGCCTCCGGATCGGCCCGGTACTCGTCGAGGTCCTCGACGACGTACAGGGCGCCGTACATCCGCCGCCAGTGGCCGGGGTAGGTGCATACGTAGGGGTAGACGCCCGGCTGGACCGGCGCGATGAAGTCGATCCGCTGGGAGTCGCGCGGCTGCAAGAGCCGGCTGGCCGCCAGAACCTTCGGCGAGTTGGGAATGAAGCCGCGGGCCAGCGCCGCCGGGTCGGCCGCCGTCGCCTCGTTGGCCGTGCCCACCTCCTCCAGCGACCCCGGTTGCAGCACGCAGAAATTGTGCGGCATGACATCTTCATTCTCGAAGACGACCTCGACCGGCTTGCCGACCTGCACCACGATGCGGTCCTTATCGAAGAGCATCTGGTCGGTCAGCGTGGACAGGCGGACCACGCGCACGCCCAACTCGCCCAGCTCCTTGCGCACCTGCTTCGCCTCGTCCGCCGGCAGGAACGTGGCCAGCGAGTCGGCCAGCTGCATCGCGTCCAGCGCCGACGGCGAGGTCCGCTGCGCGACCGGCACCTTGCGGATGTAGGCCAGCACGTCGTCCGTCAGCGGCTTGGCTTGCTCCTTGGGCCAGTAGGCCACAGGGATGCGCTGCAGTGCCCGCACGGCCGCGTCCCGGTCGGCGTCCTCCTTCACGAAGGGGGCGACGGCCGTGAACGTTTCGGTCTCCTTGCCGCGCACCGAGACGAGGGCGTTCATCGCGGCGTGGCGGATGGCCGACGCCGGTGAATCGCCGCCGACGGCGTAGGTCGCTTTCTCGGGCGGGGCCGGGAGTTTCGTCTTGCTGTAAACGACCGTCTTGTGGTCGCCGGCCAGGACCTTGAGCGTGAAGCCGTCCAGGCGCTTGCCGAGGCCGCCGTCGGTGCGGTTGAAGACGACGATCGAGCCGATGGGATGCTCCGCCCCGAGGTCCACTTCCCACCACGGATTGTCGATGTTCTCCTCCGTGTGCGTCTCGCCGCCGTCGGCGTAGGCGCCGCTCGTGTTGCCGTCGATGGCGCGGGAGGCGTCGCCGCCGTAGCCCGTGCTGATCTGCGACGCCTTGCCTTCGCGGGCGATGTTGCGGCCCTCGCTGTAAACTTCCACTTCGGCGAGCGTCAGCGTCTTTTTCTTGCCGGGCAGCTCGATGCGGACGTAGCGGCCGACGACGGCCTTGGCGTCGTTGCTCGGCGAGGCCAGCTCCTTGGGCAGCCCGTTCAGGAGCGGCAGCACCTTGGGATAGAGTTCGGCGCGCTGCCCCGGATCGCGGATCAGCGACATGGAATTGACGAGGTCCTGGAGCGCCGACGTGGATTTCAGGCCCAGCGCCCAGGCCTTGTCGGGTCCCCCGTCGGCCGCGACCAGTGCGGCGTAGCCGAGCTGGCGCGTGACCGGCAGCTTCGCGCTGACGGCCAGCCGTTCGAGGTCCGGCCGCACCTCGGCCAGCTCCTTGCCGCCGCGGGCCGTCAGCAGACGGACCAGATCGAACACGACGCTCTCGTCCTGGGCCGTCCCCAGCTCGTCCTGATTGCGGATCGCCTCGACCAACACTTGCAACGCGCTCTTGCCTTCGAGCTTGGCCAGGCCGTTCATCGCCTCGGTGCGGAACTCGTCGCGCACGCCCTTGCGGAACAGCAGCTCCACGAAGACGGGCTGGCTGCGCTTCATCTTGAGCAGGTCGTCCGTGCTGACGTTCTTGAGCAGGTAGCGCGCGCCGGCCGGGCTGCTGAAGTGAATGTCCTTCCCTTCGTGGATCGCTTTCGTGACAAACGGCTCCAGCGCCTTCATCGTCTCGGCGCGGACGTAGTCGAGGTACTCGTCGGTCGGCTGGTCGGCGGAGATCAGGGCCACCTCGACCGCCTCGGGATCGGTGAAGAAGCTGGCGGCGCGAACCGCCTCCAGCCGCACGCGCGGGGCCGGATCGGCCGCCAGCGTGCGCAGGAGGTCGAGGGCGTCCGGCACGCGGTCGCGCCAATAGCACAGCACGCGCGTCGCCGCGGCGCGGGCGTGGAAGTCCGGCGAGGCCAACACCTGCTTGAGCAGCCCCTCATCGACGACGTTGTGGTACTGGTGGACCCACAGCGCTTCCATGCGGTTATGCTCGTAATTGGGGTCCTTCTTGTCGAGATTGGCCTCCCACTTGTTGACCGCGGCGATCACCTCGTCGCTGTTGCGGCCGCCCAGCTCGATCTTGGCCCGATAGCGGACGCGGTTTTCCGGCTCCTTGAGCAGGTCCAGCAGCTTGTCGATCGGCTCGCCGGCGATCTTGGCCGGCTTCAGGAGGTCGCGCCCCTCGTAAACGACGCGGTAGATGCGGCCATGGGTGCGGTCGCGGCTGGGGTCGCGGAGGTTGTGCTGCATGTGGCCGATGATCGGGTTCTGCCAGTCGAGGAAGTAGATGGCCCCGTCCGGCCCGATCTTGATGTCTGAGGGCCGAAAATTCGGATCGGTCGAGTAGACGATCGGCTCGACCTCCGTGGCCGTCAGGCTGGCCCCCTTGTCCTCCGGCTTGTACTGGAGGATGCCCTGGAAGCCGATGACGTTGGCGACGAGCAGGTTGCCCTGGTTCTCCGGCGGGAAGGCCCGGCTGGACAGGATCTCGACGCCGGGGCAAGGCCGCGTCCGCTGGTTGTAGACCTGCGGCGGGTGGGGGTGCTTCTCGGGGAAGGGCAGATGACCGGAGAAGAGCGCTCCGTTATAGGGGTTGGCCCCGGTGCCGTCGTAGACGTAATCCTCGCCCCACAGGTCCCAGACGTGGCCGTGCGGGTTGGCGAAGCCGTAGGTGACGTACACGTCGAATTTCTGCGTGCGCGGCTCGTAGCGGTAGACGCCGGCGTTGGCGTTGCGCACCGGCGGCCCGTAGGGCGATTCGACCTGCGTGTGCAGGAAGGTGCCTTCCTGCCAGTAGATCGCGCCGCCCGGATCGATGGAAAAGCTGTTGGACGTGTGGTGCGTGTCGGCCGAGTCCATGCCGTCCAGCACGCGGACGCGAATATCGGCGTGGTCGCCGCCGTCGCTGGCCTTGAGGAACAGGATGTCGGGCGCCTGGGCGACGAGGACGCCGCCGTTGTAGAACTCGAAGCCGGTGGGGCAATTCAGGTGGTCGGCGAAGACGGTGCATTTGTCGGCGACGCCGTCGCCGTCGGTGTCTTCGAGGATGAGGATCTTGTCGTTCATCTCATCCTTGGGCTTCCAGTGCGGATAGCTCGGCCAGACGGCCACCCACAGCCGGCCCTTCGTGTCCCATGCCATCTGCACGGGCTTTTCCAGCTCGGGGAACTTCTTCTCGTCGGCGAAGAGGTTGATCTTCAGGTTCTTGCCGAGCGTCATGGTTTTGATCTCTTCCTCGCCGCTGAGGAAGATGTGTTCGCCGTTGGGTCCCTTGCCGGGGATGTTGGTCTTGACCGGGATGAACGGCGGAGTATTGCTATCGTCCACCACCGAATCGCCGCCGTTGGCCACGCTCCAGACGTGCTTGTCGCGGTTGGCCGTCATCACGTCGAGGACTTCCATCTCGCGCTGGGCCACTTCGCGGTTGGTCTGCTGGTCGGGCGCGAATTTCAGGTCGGCCCGGCCGCCGTAGATCGAATAGCCGTCCAGGGTGCGATAGCGGTTGAACCAGACGAGGTTCTTGTCGAGGACGGCCTGACGCAGCCGCTCCAGCGCCTGCGGGTTGCGCTTCGGCTCCGGGTCGGCCGGGAACAGTTCTTTGTCGATGACCTGGGCGATGAGGCGGTCGCCGTCTTCGGTCAGGTGGATGCCGTTGATGGTGAGCGGCTTGGCGGCCTTGGCGTAAAGATCCTGCGACGGCTTGAAGAGGTCCACGAAGGGGACCGTGTTGGCCGCGGCGACCTCGCGCATGGCGTCGGTGTAGAGGGCGATGCGCTTGTTGTTTTCGACGCCGTCGGGCAGGTTGCGGTCGTGGAGGTCCTCGTGGGCGATCGGCGAGAAGAGGACCATGCGCGGCGACGAATGGCCGTTGTACTTCTGCGCCAGCGTGTGCTTGATGCAGGCGTCCAGCTCCCGCTTGAACTCGTCGAGGCCCTCCTTGCCGCCGAAGGACTCGTTGTAGCCGAAGAAGGCGAAAACCACGTCGGCCTTGGTGCGCGTGAGCCACTCGTCGGAGCTGCCGAAGTTGGCGGAGCGAAGGCGCTGGTTGAAGTTCGGCTTGTCGGTGTAGCCGCCCACTTCGTCGGCGGAAAAGCCGAGATCGCGGATGACCAAACTCTGCTTGGGGAAGCGGCTCTGGAGCAGCGCCTCCAGCCAGCCGTCGTGCTGCATCCGATCGGGCAGCGTGTTGCCGATGAAGCAGACGTGATCGCCCGGGTGGATCTCCAGGCCGGGGGCCGGCGCGGCCTCGGCGGCCCGCAGGGGGACGGCGAGGGCGAGGGCCAGGACGGCGGCGGCGCAGACGGCGCGACAAACGGGGCGCAAGGGGATGGTGGTCATTGCGATCGGCCTCGGTGCGTGTTCGACGGTTAAGGCGGCAGGCGGGCGAGGGTATTCAACCAGCATACACAAAGGAAGTTTCGGGAGCGGCAAGAATCCGGTTTTTTCCGGCGAGCGGCGCGTTCACCAACCGCGCACTACTTCAGCGCGAGGCGCGTCTTCTCCGCCTCGACGCGCACGGCGGGGTTGCCGCTGCCGGACGCCAGGGCGTCCACGGCCGGCTTCAGCGACGACAAATCCATGTCCGGCCGCAGCCCGTGCAGCTCGGCGACGGCCTTCAGCGCGTTGGTCAGCGTCTGGCCGACGACCTCGTCGTTGGGCCGGTCCTCGGAGGCGTCGCCGTCCCGGCCCCGTTCGCGCGGGCGCAGGACGAACGCCTTTTTCAGTTTATTCTCATCCAGCATGTCCTTGAGCATGTCGAGGCGGACGTCCTTGGCGCCGAACCGGGCCAGCGCCACGGCGGCGTTGTACTGGATCTGAAGGCCGGGCGGCTTGGAGACGGCGACGGTCGGGCCTTCGTCTTTCTCCCCCGCCGCGTCGGCCAGCTGCTTGTCGCCGTCGCCCGGGTCGCGGGTCAAATCGGCCAGCGCCTCTTCCATGTCTGCGTTGGCGGCCGCGTCGCCGCGCCAGAAGTTCATGGCGAACGCGGACAATTCTCGCAAATACGCATCGTCCTTGTCTTTACTGCAGGCGATCAGCACTTTGCCGACGCCCAGGTCGTCGTTCTCGCCCTTGACGCGCCGGCGAAGGGCCTTGGCGGCGCCGTCCAGCCAGTCGGCGTGTTCCCCCGTCGCCTGCGCGGCCTGGAGCTTGTCCAGAACGGCGTCCTTTTCCGGGGGCGCTGGCGCGTCGAAGCGCTTGAGGTTCTCGCCGAGGTTGGCCAGCGCCCAGACGGCCTGCCGCCGCAGCAGCGCCAGCCCCTTAGGCTCCATGTCCTTGTCTTCCCGGTTCTCCTTCTCTTCCGGGTTCGGCGTCGGGGCGGCCAGCTCCTTCAGGACCGGCGCCCCGACGGGGACCATGAAGTCGCCGAGCGCGGCGGTGAGGAAGGAGATGAACGTTCGATCCGCCTCCACTTTTCTCCGATCCGCGTCCAGCTTCTCCTTCTGCTGATCGTTGAGGTTCGTCTTGGCCAGGGAGGCCTTGAAGTCCTTTTCGCCCTGGCGGGAGTCGTCGCGGGCCTTCTCCAGCATCAGGCCGAGTTGGCGGGCGAAGTCGCCGTCGGAAGCCAGGGCGTCGTCGCGCAGCAGCACCTGGGCGAGTTGCTCGGCCGCGCGCCAGCGGACCTCGGCGTTGTCGTTGCGCAGCCTGTCGAGGAAATCCGTCTTGGAGACGGGGCCGCCGAACAGCCAGCGCCACCCCAGGGCGACGGCCACGAGGACGGCGACGATCAGCCCCGGCACCAGGAACAGCTGCAGCATCAGCTTGCCGGACGGCGGGGCGACCGGCGGCAGGCCGGCGGGCGGCGGGGTGCGGGAAATGGCGTGCGCCCCACCCGGCGCGTCGTCTTCGGGCGGCCGGGTGAAACTCGTATCCGACGACATCACGGAACCCTAATCGGGGAGAGTCGGCGACGGGGGCCGAGCGGCCGCGAACGGGGATCGAAGGCGGTCTTTGTTTTTTCTAGCCGATTCCCTCCGCTCGTCAAGACCGACGGCGAGCGGCGCGGCGTCAGCCCGCCGGTGCAACCTCACCGGCGGGCTGACGCCGCGCCGCTCGCCGTGGCGTGACTGGGGGCGCGATCAGCGCGGCGCGGCCGCGTCGTCGGCGAGGACCTCGATACGAGACAGGCCAGGTAGATGTTTGATGGCCCGTGCGAACGCCATCATGTCTTCGGGGCGGCCGGCGCCCATTCGCAGCACCACCGCATCGCCTTCCAGCCGGTAATCGACCGCCTGGAACCGGGCTTCGGCCAGGTGCGCCCGCAACAGCAGCGCGGCCAGGTCTTCGGGTGGCGCGGCGGAAACCGTCTGCGCCGGCGCCTTGTCCCCCACGGACCTCGGCGCTCCCAGCACCACCGACGGCGCCTCGACGGCCGGCCGGCCGGTCAGAGCGCCGAGCGCCCCGGCGGCGAGGTCCGGCGAGTCGGACTCGGTTCGCGTCGGTCCTTCCGTCGGCGGGGGCGGCGGCGGCGGCGTGCGGATCGGCACGGGAACCGGCGGCGGCGGCGCGGCCACGTACACGTCGGCGTCGCGCACCTCGAAGACGCCCTTGACCTTCTTCACCAGTTCGACGGCCCGGCGCCGCGCTTCCTCCGTCGGCGCCGGCCCCCACAGAACGGCGACGTTTTCCTGCACGCGGACGCCGAGGTTGGCCGGACCCAGCACCGGATCGTCGGCCAGCGCCTGGCGGGCGTGGACCGTCAATTGGATATCCCGAAAGGTGAGTTTCTTCTCGGGCAGCGGCGGGGCGGTCGGCTCCGCGGCCCGCGGCGGGCCGGCCGTGGCGCCGAACAGGGCGGCGGTCAGCGCCGCCGCGACCCACGGGCCGCGTTTCGATTTCCCGGCGACGTGCAACATGGCGAATCGGTCCCTTTCCGCACGGCGGCGTCCGGCCGGGAGTGCTGAGAGAAGTCGGCGATTCCCTGCCGCCGAACCCGTTTGCGGGACCTCCTATCAACCCCACCTGATCTATTGTGGCCGCGGCGCCGGCTGAAAGAAACAGCGGCTTGAGCCTTTTTGCCGCCGCCGCCGCGGCGGGCGATAAACTGAGGCGCGAGTGCGGGAAGTGCGGTCGCCAGACAAGGAGACAAGGAGACAAGGAGACAAGGAGAGGCGACGCCGTTGGTCGTTTCACCCCCTCTCCTTGTCTCCTTGTCTCCTTGTCTCCCTGTCTTGGAAAACGAAGGAGGCCCGCGGAACCAGCCGGCGCCGCGGGCCTCGGGGATGGTTACGTCGCCGCGATCACGGCTCCTGGCCGCCGGGGATGACGGAGCTGGACACCTGCGGCCGGGCGTTGGTCGCGGTGTTGAACAGCGGCGTCATCTCCACCCGCACGGAGCGCCGGTCGGCCGACAGCACCGTCTGGGTCGTCACGTCCAGGCTGTTCTTGATGAACGACGACAGCTTGCTCTCGTACAGGACATGGTCGCCGGCCGACGGGGGCGCCATCGGCCCCATGTCCGGCGCCGACGCCGCGCCGGGGCCGGTCGAGGAACCGTGCATACCCAGGGTGACGCCCTGCACGTCCGGCTCGGACAGCTTGCGCAGCTGGTTCAGCAGGAGGACCCGGCTGTTCGACGACACCACCGTGTCGTTGACCGGCCGCCTCGCCGACGGCGGCGGGACGTAGGCCGACTGCGTCCGCCGGCCGTCGGTCAGCTTGAGCTTGACCGGGGCGCCGGACTTCAGATCGACGGTAACGAGGTCCTGCGTCTCCTGCGGCGTGCCCTGATGGCGGATCACCGTCAGCTGGGCGCGGTCGGAAAGCGGCCGGCCCCACACGCGGTCCACCGTCACCTCGTAGTCGCCGGAGAAAGCCTGGGCCGCCTGGTACGTCTCGCTGTTCGGGTCGGACTGGGCGTCGCCCGTCAGCGTGCCGCCGCCGACCGTCTGCGGGTTCAGCACCCAGCAGACCGAGCCGGTCGGCTCCTTCACCTTGAGGTCGAGATCGGCCTCGCCCTGCCAGTTCAGCTTGACGACGAAATCGCGCTGCCGGTGGCCGCCCACGGAGTCCAGCAGTTTCTGGCCGTCGCCGCTGCGGTTCTCCCCGTCCAGCGTGCGGGCCAGGTTCTCCGCCGTCCGCATGGCGTTGCCCTGCAATTCCTTGTTGCTCACGGGCCAATCCTGGCTCAGCAGGTGGCCGGCCGCCCATTCCATGTCCGGCACGTCCTGGGCGGACTCGGCGTAGAGAAGGGCTTCGTTGTAGGCGTAAGGCGTGTTCGGCTCCAGGGCCGCCGCCTGCTTGCAGAAGGCCAGGGCGCGGTCGTAGCGCTTGTCGGCCGCCATGGCCCGCGAGGCGTCCAGGAAGCCCTGGGCGTCCATCGGCTCCAGCTCCGCCGACGACATCTCGGCTCGTTCGATCTCGTCGGGGCTGGACCCGCTCTCGCGCAGGGCGATGGCCAGCGATTTATAGACCCACGGGCGGACCACGATGCCCTGCCGCAGATCGGCCTTGAGAAACTCGCTGACGTGGTCCCACTTGCCCTGGAAGGCCAGGAAGTCGGCGCACGCGATGATCAGGCCGGGATCGTCCACTCCCTTGGCCAAGGCGTCCTGCCAGATCTTTTTGGCGTCGAGGTCCTCCGCCTTGGGGTCCTTGTTCCGCAGGCCGCCGTCGCCGGCCACGTTCACCCGGTGGTCCTTGTCGTCCACCATCGCCGTCGGGCTGGCCGCGGCGAAGGAAAGCGGATCGCTGGCCCGCGTGTGGATGCGCGTCTGGGCCTTGACGACCAGGGCCTGGGCCGGGCCGTAGTAGCCGATGGCGTTGTAGGTGGCCAGCGGATCCTGATCGCCTTCGCTCATCGGGTCGAGGGGTTTGCCGGTCGTCGGGTCGATCGGCATCTGCCAATCCTTGTAGTTGCCGACCACCTGCTTGATGAGGCTGATGAGCTGGTTGGCCTGCTGGATCTGCAACAGACTGTTGTACTGGCCGGGGTTTTGCCCGACTTGGCCTTGGCCGCCGAGCTGGCCGCCGAGCTGGCCGAGGCCGCCGCCGAGCTGGCCGAGGCCGCCGCCCAGAGCGCCGAGGCCGCCGCCCAGAGCGCCGAGGCCGCCGCCCAGAGCGCCGAGGCCGCCGAGCTGGAGGCCGCCGCCCAGGGCGCCGAGGCCGCCGCCCAGGCGCCGAGGCCGCCGAGCTGGATGCCGCCGCCGAGCTGGATGCCGCCGCCGATCTGTGCGGCGCCGAGGTTGCCCAAGCCGCCGAGCGCCGAACCGCCGAGCTGGTTGGCCTGGCCGACGAAGCCGAAGATGCCGCCCTGCGGGACCTGGCCGCCGATCGGCGTCACCAGGTCGGCCACCGGGTAGACGCGCACCACCTTGTCCTTGACGGCCGCGTCGGTCGTCGTGATCTCGATCGAGTCGGGACGGATGAGGTACGTCGGGGTGCCCTTGCCGCCGTCGCTCGGGATCTTCGCCAGCAGCCGCTTCAGGACCGTGGCCCGGCTGACGCCCGTCATCTTCTCGATCTTATCGACCTCGGTCTTCCGCACGAGGTCCTTGTCCTGCTGGGCGGCGACGAACGCGGCCTCGTTGACCGTCCACGGGATGCCCTGCCGCGTCAGCAGCTCGTCCAGCGCCTTGTCCAGCGTGGTCTGCACGAGCAATTCGTAGTCGATGCGGTCGTTCAGCTTCTTCTGGTATTCCAGCGCCCGGCCGATGTCCTCCGGCGCGCCGAACGTCGTGGTGGCGTACCGCTTGACATCCAGGCGGTATTTCGAGAAATCTCCCCAGTTGTCGAACTGCGAGCCGGAGGCGCCGTAGCGCAGCTTGGTCACCATCTTGATGTAGGCCGAGTCGGGGAAGCGGATTGGCGGCTCGTCCGGGAACGGCACGGCCGATTCCTCGACCGACAGCAGCGTGGCCAGCCAGCGCCTCCGACCGCAGGGTCCTGAGGCGCCGCAGCTCGCGGAGGTTGTAGCCGACCAGGCCGACCTGATAGCCGGCCGTCACGGCGACGGGCACCGGCTGGCCCTGGGCGGTGAGGTCTTCCGCGATGGACTGAGCCTGGAGGTAGGCGGACTCCTCGCGGGCCAGGTGCATCAGGTCGGCGAACTGGCGCATCCGCTCGCGGGTTTGCAGGTGGACCAGCTGATCGTGCGCCCCGGCGGCCGCCTTGGCGGCGGCTTCCGCTGCGGCCTGCTGGGCCAGCTCCTGCTCCGCCTGGACGCGGCGACCCGTCCGGTCGATCGTCTGCGACGTGCGCTCCAAACCGTCCACCAGCTCGACGCGGACCCTTTCGCTCAGGTCGGGGTTGTTGCGAACGTCGTCCAGCGTCTGCTTGAGTTCGGCGATCGCCTCGGCGGGCTGGACCAGCACCTTGTTGTTGGCCCGGCGAATGGCCTCATGGACCACTTGCGTGGCCTGCTGGTTGGCCACTTCCTGGCGCGCCCTCTCGTTGGCGAGAATGTCGGGCGGGGCGTTGGGGTTGAGCGGCTGCGGGGCGTCGATCCGGCGGGGGTCCGGCCTCGGTTCGGCCATGGCCACCAGCACGCCGTTGTCGGCGCGGTCCAGCCGGCCCTGGCGGGCGGGGCGGTCCTTGACGCCGGCCTTTTTCTCGTGTTCCTTGACCTGCTGGAACAGCTGCTCCTTGGTCAGTTTGCCGTCGCGGATCTGAGCGACGATGTCGATGCCGGCCGCCGCTTCCACGCAGTGCGGGTCGAGCCGCTGGGCCTGCTGGAACAGTTTGAACGCCGGATCGATCTGGTCCTCTTCCAGCGCCCAGTACGCCTGGGCGAGCAGGTCCTCGCGGGCCAGCTCGTGCTGCGTCGCCGCCGACGCCAGGGCGCGGTCGGCCGGCAGCAGGGCCGGACGGTCCTTCGCCGCCTGCCACTGCCCGGCGATGTTCACCAGGAAGAAATTGTCCACGTCCGGCTCCGGCATCGCCTCCGAGGCGTCCACCTTCTTGTCCTGCCCCGAAACCTTGCCGGAGACGCTGTAGTCGAACTTGACGGCGCCGGCCGGCAGCTTGCCCAGCACCAGCGTCGAGGCGTCGCCCCGCAGCGGCGGCAGCCGCGACGGCAGAACGTCCGTGGCGCCGGCCGGGAGCTGGAACGCCGTCGGGTAGAGGATCGGCTCCGCGAAGGCGTCCTTCAAACGCAGCACGACGTTTTCGGCCTTGTCGGTCTTCAGCGTGCGGACGACCGTGCCGCCGGTGCCGCTGACCAGGCCGTGCAGGTTGGCGGCGTCCATGTCCGTGCCGAGCGGGATGGCGAAGAACGCGATCTCGGTGCGGACCATCTGGTCGCACAGGGCGGCGCGGTCGTTGTCGTCCAGCGGGTTGGCGAGGCTCTTGCCGTCGCCGATGAAGAGGATAAGCCGTTGCCGGGAGGGGTCGGGCTGGAAGCTGGCCACAGCGTCCGCCAGGCCCTTCTTGAGGTCCACGGCGCCGGACGGGTACTCCTCCTGGGCCATGTTCTTGAAGACTTCCTTGAGTTCGTCGCCGGTCTTGAAGCCGTTGGATTTGTCGGTCGCCTTGGTGCTGATGGTCCAGACGGCCAGGCGGTCGTCGGCGCCGAGGTTCCGGCTCAGCGACTCGGTGATCTTCTGGGCTGCCTGGAGCGGGCCTTGCGCCATGCCGGCCGAGTCGGAGATCAGGGCCAGCACGTCCATCGGCCGCGGCGCGGCGTCCAGCTTCGGCCGCAGCAGCAGCGCAAACTGGACGGGGGCGCCCTTGTCCGACTGGTACGTCACCAGGGTCTTGTCGCTGAACCGCGAGACGGCCATGTCGCGGGCGAAGTCCGCGTCGGCCTTGGCCGACGATCGGGTCGTCTCGGAGGGGACGACGTCTTTCGATTTGTCGCGTCCGGGTTCGCCCCAGACGTGCGTGCAGGTGATCAGGGTCGCTGCCCCGAGCACGATACCGACTGCCTTGAGCCGGCGGACTCCAATCATGGTCCGAACCCCCTGGTCAGGTTGGGTGAATGGCAACTCTTCCCCGGAGCGCGTAAGGTCGCGTCATTACTTAGAATTCTAAACCCCAGACTACTTGCGCCGCCATACAAATTTTCTTAACTGCCCGTCCTTCCACGCCGGGCCGACCGCCAGAGCGGCAGAGCCGGCGCGTCCGGCGCACGTCGGTTGCAAATTCGCGGGCGGAATGTTATGAGCATACTTGCCCGGCGGATTGCGCGATGCGCGCGGGTCGTTCGGCCCATTCCGGCCGAACCGTTCGGCCTCATGGAAGGGGACACATGACGGGGCTAACCAGCTACTTCCAGGAAATCTGGCGGCGGCGCTATTTTTGGCTCTCGCTGGTGCAAGTCGATCTGCGCGCCCGCTACCGCGGCTCGCTGTTCGGCATCGGCTGGTCGCTGCTGCACCCGATCGCCATGACGACGATCCTGTGCGTCGTCTTCGCCACGATTTTTCATCAGGCGATCGCGGACTTCGCCCCCCTGCTCATGGCCGGCCTGACTTACTGGCAGTTCATCACGACCACGTCCATCCAGGGGACCCAGTGCTTCTTCACCGCCGATTGCTACATCCGCCAGCACCCCGCCCCGATGGCCATCTACCCGCTGCGGACCATGCTCGGCGCCGCCTTCCACTTTGCGATGGGCTATCTGCTCGTGATCGCCCTGGCCGTGATATTCAAAGGCGTCGCCCTCCTCAACGTCCCGGCCCTGCTCAGCCTGATCCCCTCGTTCGCGCTCCTGGCGGCGTTCGGCTGGTCGCTGGCGATCCTGTTCGGCCTGGCCACCGTGCGCTTCCGCGATTTCAAGCACCTGAGCGAAGTCGGCTTCCAGGCCCTGTTCTACCTGACGCCCATCATGTACCCGGAAGAGCAAATGAGAAGCCTTCTGGAGCGGCGGACGGTGGGATGGATCTTCTACCTCAATCCGTTCGTGCCGATCTTGCAGTTGCTCCGCTGTCCGGTCGTGGCCGGCGCGGCGCCGTCGCTGAACACCTACCTGACCGCAGCGCTCATCACGCTGCTGACGGCCGGCCTCGCCGCCGCGGCGATGCGGGCGGAAGAACGAAGGATCATCTTCAACCTGTGACCCCCGTGCGAGGATTCCTCCCGACATGGCGCGAATCGAGCTGAACGACATCGGCCTGACCTTCCGGGTGCGCCGGCACATCCGCATGAGCCTCAAGGAATTCCTGGTGGGCCAGATGTTCCGCCGCTCGCGCAACCCCATCCTGGAAGTGCATGCCCTGTCGGGCGTCCACCTCCGGGTGGAGCGCGGCGACCGCATCGGCGTGATCGGCCACAACGGCGCCGGCAAGAGCACGCTCTTGAAGCTCCTGGCCGGCGTTTACCAGCCCACGCACGGTACGATGACGGTGGAGGGCAAGATCAGCTCGCTGTTCGAGCTGGCCCTCGGCTTCGAGACCGACGCGACCGGCTGGGAGAACATCGCCTATCGCAGTTATCTCCAGGGCGAGACGCCGCGGACGGTGAGGACCAAGCGCGACGCCATCGCCGAGTTCAGCGAACTGGGCGATTTTCTCAACACGCCGGTGCGCTACTACTCGGCCGGAATGCTGGTGCGGCTGGCGTTTTCGATCGCCACGGCCATCGACCCCGAGGTGCTGCTGGTGGACGAGGTGCTGGGCGCCGGCGATCTGGCGTTCCTGCAAAAGGCGCGGCAGCGGATGCGCGACATGGTGGACCGGGCGCATCTCATGGTGATGGTGAGCCACGACCTGGACTCGCTGCCGAAAATCTGCAACCGCGGGGTCTGGATGGATCACGGCCGTATGATCAAGGAAGGGCCGATCCACGAGGTCGTCGCCGCGTACAAGGCGACGGCGGCGCCGGCGCAGGCCGCGTGACCGTTGGGATCAGGGGAGGCGGGACGCCGGTGTTGCACGCTCCGATTCGCTTTGCACCGTACCTGCGGCCGATGGTCTGGGGCGGCCGCCGGCTCGGCGAGGTGCTGGGCAAGCCGCTGCCGACGGGCGAGGCCTACGGCGAGTCGTGGGAGATCAGCGACCACGCCTCGCACCGCAGTATCGCCGTCGAAGGGCCAGAGGCCGGACGGACGCTGCGCGACCTGATGAGGCAAGAGCCGGCCGCGCTGCTCGGCGCCGCAGAGTCCCGGTCGGTCTTCCCGTGGCTGGTGAAATTCCTGGACGCGCGCGACTGGTTGTCGGTGCAGGTCCACCCCGACGACGAATCGGTTCGCAAGTTGTGGCCCGGCGAGGGCGGCAAGACGGAAGCGTGGTTCGTGCTGGACGCGGCGCCGACGGGCAAGGTGTACGCCGGCCTGCGTCGCGGAGTGGACGAGGCCCGGCTGCGGGCCGCGCTGCGCGAGGGAACCGTGGCCGACTGCCTGCACAGCTTCCGCCCGCGGCCTGGCGACTGCCTGTTCCTGCCGGCCGGCACGGTCCACGCGGTCGGCGGCGGCGTGCTGATGGCCGAGGTGCAGCAGACCAGCGACGCCACGTTCCGCCTGTTCGACTGGGACCGCCGCGACGCTCAGGGCCGTTCACGGACCTTGCATATCGAAGAAGCGCTGGCCTGCATCGACTGGAACGCCGGCCCTGTCCACCCGGTCCACGCCCAGGGATACCCGGAAAGCGCGGCCGCTGAACCGTCGCTGGAACCCATGCGGCAGCGCCTCGTCTCCTGCCGCTATTTCACGCTGGACTACGTCCGCGACGCCCGGCCGTTTCGGCTCGGCGGCGAGGGCATGGAGGTGCTGATCGTCGTCCACGGGCGCGGAAGCCTGGACGGCCCCGAAGGGCGGAGCGTCCTGCGAGCCGGCGACAGCCTCCTGCTGCCGGCCGCGGCCGCGCCGGTGGAGTGTCGGCCGGATGGCCCGCTCGGCATGCTGCTGGCCGCTCTGCCGTGAACTCGGCGGGCGTAAGGCGAGGGGCGGGAAATACCTTACCCGTAGCCGCATTCGCCAGAATGCGGGTGAATGGCTGTCGGCCCGCATTCCGGCGAATGCGGCTACGGGTATCCTTCCCGCTGCCGCTCGCGTAAAGCCCGCCGCTCGCCTGCGCATCTACACCTCCACCTCCGCCTCCTGCCCCAGCGCTCCGCCGTAACGCCGCCGAATCGGCTCCACTTCCTCCGCAATGAACTCGTCCACCTGCTGCGGCGCCCGGCCGACAAATCGGCCCTCGGCCAGCACCGCGGCGAAGTCCACCTTGGCCAGCAGCGAATCGGCACGCAGCCGATCGAGCAGGTCGTTTCGCGCCGCCCCGGCTTTCAGCCGCGCCGTCGCCGCCTGGCTGTGGTCGCGGATGACCCGGTGCAGTTCCTGCCGATCGCCGCCCGCCGCGACCGCCGCCATCATCACGTTTTCCGTCGCCATGTACGGCAGCGTCAGGTCCACATTGCGGCGGATCACGTCCTCGTTGACCACCAGCCCGCCGCCGATGTTGAGCGCCAGCCGCAGCACGGCGTCGGCCGTCAGGAACGCCTGCGGCAGCGTCAGCCGGCGGTTGACGCTGTCGTCCAGCGTCCGCTCCAGCCACTGCACCGCCGCCGTCTGGGCCGCGCTCACCGCCAGCCCGCCGAGGAAGCGGGCCAGGCCGCACATCCGTTCGGCGCGCATCGGGTTGCGCTTGTACGGCATGGCCGACGAGCCGGCCTGCTCCGCCTCGAACGGCTCGTCGATCTCCTGCCGGTGGGCCAGCAGACGCAGATCGGTCCCGAACTTGTGGGCGGTCTGGCCGAGGCCCGACAGGGCGTCCAGCACCTGAGAATCCACCTTTCGGGAGTATGTCTGTCCGGTTACGGGGTAAACCGCGTCGAAGCCCATCTTGCGGGCGACGAGGGCGTCCAGCCGGCGCACCCTGTCATGATCGCCGTGGAAAAGGGACAGGAAACTCGCCTGGGTGCCGGTGGCGCCCTTCGCTCCGCGGAAGCGCAGCGTCGCCAAACGATGCTCGATCTCATGGAAATCGAGGACGAAGTCGTAGCACCACAGACAGGCGCGTTTGCCCACGGTGGTCAGTTGGGCCGGCTGGAAGTGAGTGAAGCCGAGCGTCGGCAGGTCGCGCCAGCGGACG
The DNA here is from genome assembly GCA_963823075.1 of uncultured Planctomycetaceae bacterium. Classification (GTDB taxonomy): domain Bacteria; phylum Planctomycetota; class Planctomycetia; order Gemmatales; family Gemmataceae; genus UBA4732. The sequence continues at coordinate 1,460,403 of CAWGKE010000001.1, read as the reverse complement.
GCGAACCGCGCCAGGGCGTCGATGACGCCGACCAGCCGGCCGCGCAGCATCGTCAGCCCCTCGCGCATCAATATCAGGTCGGTATTGTCGGTGACGAAGCAACTGGTGGCGCCGAGGTGGAGAACGGCGCGGGCGCCGGGCGCCGCTTCGCCGTAGGCGTGGATGTGGGCCATCACGTCGTGGCGCAGCCGGCGCTCGTGGAAATCGGCGCGGGCGAAGTCGATGTCGTCGGCGTGGGCGCAGCTCGGCCAACTGGGCGTCGCTGATGCGCGGCGAGACGCCGTCGTCGGCGGTCAGGCCGAGTTCCTGCTCTGCTTCGGCCAGGGCGATCCAGAGACGGCGCCAGGTCGAGACCTTGCGTTGCGGCCCCCACAATTCGGCCATCTCCCGGCTGGCGTAGCGCGTGACGAGCGGGTTGTCGTAGACTGGATGCGAATCCATTGGCGCTTCTCACTTTTTTGGCGAGCCGGGTCGCGTCGAGCGCCCGGAGTTCAATCTCTTTCGTCAGTCTTTGCGCAGGCCGTGCAGGCGGCGCGTCGGCGTCGTTTTTTTATCGGCGGCGCGGCGCCGCGTCGCCGCACGGCAGGGATTCACCGGGTAGAGTGAAGGGAGATGGAGGGCTTGGGGCACGACGCCCCGCCACGTCAGGAGGGCTGCGACGATGACACGCATTCGGCGGATTCTGCTGGCGGCGCTTGTGGCGGCGGGCCTGGGGTTGACGGCCGCACCGGCCCACGCCCAACAGGTGGACCCGACGCTCAACCGCTTCTTCTACTACCCCTACTACTACTTCCCCGCCAACTACTGGCCGAGCCAAGGCCCGCAGTGGCCGGAACCGACGGGCGCGCCGTACATGGCGCCGCCGGCCTACATGGCCTACCCGCCGTTCAACGAGCCGCACTGGCGCTACGAGTACCTCACGCCGCAGAAGCACTACCGCGGCTTCCATTTCTGGCTCGACCAGTTCTGAGCGGTGAAATGTCTGTAGTTTAGCCGCGACCCGGAGGGGAGTACTTCCTCCGGGCCGCAGCTATGAGCGATGCGAAAAGCGTCAAGACCAGTTTCGCGGCCGCCGTCTCCTGCGGCGTCTTGTTCGGCGTCTTCGTCATCCCTTGTCGGGCAACTCTATACTGCCGTTCAGCAGCCCAAGCCGCATCAGCCGTCCAAGCATGGCGACCCGCGTGCGACCGTGCCGCCGCGCGATCTCTGGGATCGCGAGTTGCTTCGAGAACTCTTGACGCAACTGCTCCTCCTCGAGGCTCCCCACGGTTTGCCGGCGTTTGCAAGTGCGCCGCCCGGCGAGGCGCCGCCTACCTTGAGTTGTCGTAATTCTCTGACGGCGGTGTACAGAGCGCGGATTACCGTGGGCTGTTGGTACGGACTGCCTTCAGGGAACGCTTGTCCGGTTAGCGGATCGACGCCTTCTGCCAAGGCTTCGATGATCGTCACGACGTGTGCGATGTCCATGTCTGGGCCGACTCCCGTTTGCCGCTCTTGTCGTTTCGTGAACTCGTACTGCTGGATCGCCGTTGCCACCTTTACTTTTTCGGCGGGGAGATCTTGCGGTCGAATCCGGAGTACCTCGCATAGAATCAGATCTGGAATAGTGCTCGCAAGCATGTGACAGCGGCCGCATAAGGTCATCAGGTTATTCAACGCATCCGTCCCGCCGCAGTTGCGTGGCAGGATGTGATGCACTTGGCCTTTGGTACTCCTACGGCAGGCTTGACAGGTAAACCGATCACGTTGTAGGACGGCTCGGCGGATGGATCGGTCCATGGCAACCTCCGCACCAACATCTCTTCGCCGAACTGGTGAGTATGCTGACCGGCCCGGTCAGCAAATCAGAGGCGCCGGTCAGCGTACCACGCCTGTCAGTCAGCCTATTGCGATCCCTAAATAAACCACAGCCGTCAGCCGCCGTCAAGAACCGACCGCGACTGGGGTCCATTCCCGTTATTGCAGCTGCGCCTCCGGTATGAGATAACCAGGAAAGCGAGACACGTTGTTCCTTAATCCCCGGCAGGCAGCTATGAACGAATCTTCACGCAGCGTGAACACCGGCCGCGAACAACTCCGCCAGCAGTGGCTCGAACAGGCGGGAGCCGCCTTCGATCTCTATTTCGACGGCGGGCCGAATCCACCCCCGGTCACGTTCTCTCAGCGGGAAGGCCGCGCCTGCTCTCTTACCCGTGAGCTGGCCGCCTGGCTCCTGGAGCAGGACATCGCGGACGACCCGGCCGTGCGACCGGAGGACGGCCAACCGATCCTTTGTCCGCGGTGCGGCCGACCGGCTCGGCGGCATACTCCTGCGGGGGAACCCCTGCCGCGGCGGCAACTGCACAGCGACGCGGGGGAAGTGACCTTCAGCCGCGAACAGTGGCACTGCCAGACCTGTCGGGTCTCTTTTTTTCCCTCTGGACCACAAACTGGCGTTGGGGACGGAAGGCTATAGTCCCACCCTGCTTCGCCAGGCGGTTCGTCAGGCCGCCAAGGCGGCCTCGTTTAAGGACGCCAGCGAGGACCTTCGGGCACTGGCCAAGTGGGCGATCAGTCCGACGCATCTGCAGCGTCTGACCGAACGGATCGGCGGGGAGTGGGAACAACAGCGAGACGCCGACGTCCGGGCGTTGCAGGAGAACCGTCTGGCACGCGACTACGGGAAGGCGCCCGTGGTCGCGGCTGTGATGCTGGATGGGGGTCGCTATCAAACGCGCGCCGCGGAGGCGGGACGCGGGGTAACCGACCCGGCCTGGCGCGAGGACAAGGTGGCCTGTTGTCAGACCTACGCTTCCCGGGAAGCTCGGAGCGATCCGCAACCGCAGCCGCCGCCGAAGTTCCTGGACCGCCAACGGGTGGCGCGACTGGCGGCGGAATTGCGGTCGCAAGCGGCAAAAGCGTGGGCCGTGCCGACCGGCCCTCGCCGCCGCCTCCCAAGAAGCGTCGGCGGCGGCGGCCGGGTCGGACCAGGCGACCGCAGCGGTTGGTGCGAACGGTTGCCGACCTCGGCGGACACGAGCCGTTCGGCTGGCACGTGGCGGCCGAGGTTCACCGGCGTGGTCTGGATCGGGTCAAGGGAAGGCTTGCCTGGGCGACGGCTGAAACGGTCTGGGCAGTGAGCGAGTTTCATCTGCTGGCGGCTGGGTTCCTCGGCATTTTGGCCTTTTTACACCTGTTAGCGCATCTGTATGCGGGGGCGTGCGCGGCGGAGGGCAAGGGCACGGAGGCGGCGTGGGCGTTGTACACGCAATGGCTGTGCTGGGCCTGGTCAGGGAAGGTGCTGCTGTTGCTGGGCGGGCTGCGGGCGGTGTGCAAGCGTCTGGGGGAGCCGCCGGCGAATGCGGCGGAGGACGAGCCACGGCGGGTGGCGGCGGACACGCTGGGCTACGTGGAGAACAACCGGGGCCGCCTTAACTACCCCGAGTACGCGGCTGCCGCCGATCAGTAGTGCGCCGGTGGAGAGCGTCATCAAGCAGTTGAACCGTCGGGTGTAGGGGAGCGAGAAGTTCTGGCTGCGCGCGGGCCGAGACCGTCCTCCAGGTGCGTGCAGCCTACTTGAGCGAGGACGAACGGGCGGAGCGGTACTGGGCGCGACCGCGGCCGCATCCCCGCGCGGCGGGCAGCGGCCGCTTGCGCCGACCGGCCGCCGCGCCGCAATAACGGGAATGGACCCCCGCGACTGAAACCATCTCCGGCGCTACGCGACCCGGCTCGCCAGTTCCTCCCCCAGCGCCGCCAGCAGCCGCACCACCTCTTCCACGTCGGCCGCTGTGGTCCGCCAGTTGACGAAGCAGAAGCGGATCGCCGTCCGTCCCCGCAGCCGCGTCGAGGACAGGAACGCCCGCCCCGTCGCCCGCACCGCATCGATCAGTGCCAGATTCAGACGATCCAGAGTCCGGCTCTTCGACGCGCGACCCGCGGCGGTGCAAAGCGGAAACAGACGATGCTCAGCCGCCGCGGCGACAGCATCTCGAAACGGCCGTCCCGTTCCAGCAGCGCCTGCGCATACTCCGCCAGCCGTCGGCAGCGCTCCGCCAGCGCCCGGAACCAGCCGACGCCCAGCACCTTCATCGACAGCCAGATCTTCAGCGCCCGGAACCGCCGCGTCAGGGCGATCCCGTGGTCGGCGAAGTTCACCTCGTCGTCGGCCGGCGCCACGTCCTGCATGTACTCCGGCCGCAGCGTGAACGCCTGCCGCAGCAGCCGGCCGTCGCGCACCAGCACGCAGCCTGCCTCGAAGGTCTGGGCCAGCGTCTTGTGCGGGTCCAGCGTCACCGAGTCGGCCCGGCCGATGCCGGCCAGCTCGTCGCGGCCCTCCGGCGTCAGCACCGCCGTCCAGCCGTAGGCCGCATCGACGTGCAGCCACAGCCGCTCCGCGGCGCACAGGTCGGCCAGCGGCCCGAGCGGATCGACGGCCCCGGTGTTGGTCGTGCCGGCGTTGGCGACGACGGCCCACGGCCGCAGCCCCTCCCGCCGGTCCCGGACGACCGCCCGCGCCAGGGCGGCCGGCGTCAGGCGGAAGTCGTCGTCGGCCGGCACGGGCCGCAGCTGGTTCGGCCGAAGGCCCATGATCTTCGCGGCCCGATCGACGGACCAGTGCCGCTGCTCGGCGACGTACAGGACGGCCCGGCCGCGCTCCTCCTCGGACAGCCGTTCGCGGGCCACGACCAGGGCGGTCAGGTTGGCCTCGGAACCGCCGCCGGTGAGAATCCCCATCGTCCCCGGCGGCATGTCGAGGAACTCGCGGAACCAGTCGAGGACGACCAATTCCACTTCCGTCGGCCCGGCCGCTTCCAGCCAGACGCCGGCGAAGAAGTTAGTTCCAGCACAAAGAAGATCGCCTATAACGGAAAGGAAGGTCGGCGCCCCCGGCACGAAGGCCAGGAAGCGCGGGTGGTTGACGCGGATCGCGAAGGGGGCGACCTTGTCGGCGAACTCGGCGAGGACGGCGGCGAAGTCGCGGCCCTCTTCCGGCGGCGGCTCGCGGAGGAGGCGTTCCATCTCGGCCCGCGAGGCGGAGCGGCCGATGGGCTGATCCGGCAATGTGGCGTGGTGATTCAGCAGCCAGTCCAGCGCCTGGAGGCCGGAGGCGCGCAGCGCATCGGGGCCGGGGTGCGGCAGCGGCGCGGCGAGGTCGCGGCGGAGGGCGTCGAGTCGGCTGGCGTCAATCGGGATGGACCTTTTGGTGATGCTCGGCGACGCGGTCGGGCGGGATGTGCCAGCCGCAGTCGTCGCAGGTCGGGGCCTTGTCGTAGCAGCCGTCGCAGAAGAGCGGTCCGCCGAGGAAGAACTGTTCGAGGCGGGTGCGGTGGTCGTCGGCGAGGTCGCCGGCGTCGAGCGGCAGGTTCAGCTCGTCGCCGCAGCCGTCGCAGTTGTACGAGCTGAAGCGGGCCAGGAGCGGGGCGAAATGGTCGTGGACGCCGCGCGACAGGACGCCCTGGCCCTTGCAGAGCGGGCAGGCGACGCCGAGCTGGGCGGCGATGGCTTTGCGGATGAAGGCGCTCTTGTTAGGAAGTTTATTGAGCAGGTCGGCCAGCTCTCGTTCCACCTTGAACGCGACCACCGCGGTCTTCGGCGGCTTGCGGGTCATGCGGCGCTCCTGGGGGGCGAAGGATGAGGCTCACCGAGATCATTTTACGGCGGAGGGGGCGCTGCCGCAAGAATAGGCGGGGCCGACGGTCCGCGCCAAAAACGATTTTGCGGGACGCGGCGGCCGCATTTCGGCAAAATCTCCGGGAGCGCCATTGCCCTTCGCGGCCGGCCTTTCTAAGATTCTAAGGACAACTTGGTGGGTATCTTATCCAGAGTGGCTGAGGGACTGGGCCCTGTGAAGCCACAGCAACCGGTTTTCCGCAAGGGAAACGCTGGTGCTACCTCCTACCCGGCCGCGGCCGGGAGAGATAAGATCGTGTGCCCCGCACGCCTCTTCTTCTCTCGTTGTGGCACAAGCTTAAGCTTGTGCTACACAATCCCTCCTCTGGACGATACGCACCTCCGCGCGTGATGGGTTCATCCGTCGTTTGGAGGGTATGCTCCGTGTCTTCCCCGTTCGTTCGCGGCCTGAAGTGCCGCCTGTGCGGCCACGCCTACCCGGCCTCCCCCCTCAACTTCTGCACCGAGGATTTCGGCCCGCTCGAAGTCGATTACGACTACGACGCCATCGCCGAGGCCGTCAGCCGCGGCAAGATCGAATCCCGCTACAATCAATATGTGGCGCTACGCGGAGTTCCTGCCGCTGGACGGCGAGCCGACCGTCGGCCGCCAGGTCGGCGGCACGCCGCTGGTCCGGGCCGACCGCCTGGCCGCGGAGCTGGGCGTCGAGCGTCTCTGGCTCAAGAACGACGCCGTCAACTACCCGACGCTGTCGTTCAAGGACCGCGTCGTGGCGGTGGCCCTGAGCAAGGCCCGCGAGTTCGGCTTCACGACCGTCGGCTGCGCCTCGACCGGCAACCTCGCCAACAGCGTCGCCGCCAAGCCGCCGCGGCCGGCCTCGAACGCCTACATCTTCGTGCCGGCCGACCTGGAGCGGGCCAAGATTCTCGGCACCAGCGTCTACGGGGCGAAGGTCGTCGGCGTCAGGGGCACCTATGACGAGGTCAATCGTCTCTGTACGCAGGTGGCGTTCAAGTACGGCTGGGGCTTCGTCAACATCAACCTGCGGCCGTACTACGCCGAGGGGTCGAAGACGTTCGGCTTCGAGATCGCCGAGCAGCTCGGCTGGCGGACGCCGCGGCACGTCGTCTGCCCGATGGCCGGCGGCAGCCTGATCGGCAAGATCGACAAGGCGTTCCGCGAGCTGCACAAGACCGGCCTGATCGGCGAAGCCGCAGTGCAAGTTCCACGGCGCCCAGCCGAGCGGTTGCAGCCCGATCAGCACGATGGTCAAGAACGGCTGGGAGGCGCACAAGCCGGTGCGGCAGGCCGAACACCATCGCCAAGTCGCTGGCGATCGGCGACCCGGCCGACGGCTACTTCGCGGCCAAGGTGATCCGCGACTCGGGCGGCTGGGCCGAGGACGTGAGCGACGCGGAGATCGCCGAGGCGATGGCGCTGCTGGGCCGCACCGAAGGCATCTTCGCGGAGACGGCCGGCGGCGTGACGCTGGCGGTGACGCGCAAGCTGCTCGAGCAGGGCCGCATCGGCCGCGACGAGGAGATCGTGGTGTGCATCACCGGCAACGGCCTGAAGACGCAGGAGGCGGTGGCCGACCTGCTGGAACAGCCGGCGGTGATCGGGCCGAGGCTGGAGGAGTTCGAGCCGTTGGTGGAAGGCAGCCGTGAACCGGCGCTGGCGTGACGGGGGCGTCTTATAGGACTCATAGGACCCATAAGACCTATTTTCGACCGAAAAGGAGTCTTCATGGCGATCAAAGTTCAGATTCCGACGCCCATGCGGCAACACACCGACGGCAAGACGACGGTGGAGGTGTCCGGCGGCACGGTGCAGGCGGCGCTGGCCGACCTGGGCGCCAAGTACCCCGCCCTCGCCGAGCGCATCTTCCAGAACGGCAAGGTGCGGCCGTTCATCAACCTCTACGTCAACAACGAGGACGTGCGCTATCTGGACAACCTCGCCACGCCGGTCAAGGACGGCGACGAGGTGGCGATCATCCCCGCGGTGGCCGGTGGCTGACCGACCCGACGAGGCCCCCGACGGCGCCGCCGTTTTTCCGCTCATCCCGGCGGAGCTGGGCGCCGATCCGCTGCTGCTGGCTGTGCTTCATTCCGCCGTTTTCCTCTCCGGTTCGGATGAAAACGTCGTCCACCCCGCCGCCGCCGAGGAGGCGCTGGAGTACGTGGCAGGCTATCTCCAGCGGCTCGACGGGGACCGGCTGCGAAGGGTGCGCGAGGACATGACTTGCCTCGCCGCCTTCGGCCGGAGCGAGAAATGGCCCAAACAGCTGACCCAGTTCCTCAAGACGTTTCTCACGGACTTCGGCGTCGGCGACGGAGGCGAAGCGTAGCAATGGACGAATCCCTGGAGCGGTACAGCCGGCAGATGCGCTTCTACGGCGTCGGCGAGGTCGGCCAGCGCAAGCTGCTGGACGCGCGGGTGACGCTGTGCGGCTGCGGCGCCCTCGGCACGGTGCTGGCCAACGCGCTGGTCCGCGCCGGCGTCGGCCATCTGCGGCTCATCGACCGCGACTTCATCGAGACGAGCAATCTCCAGCGCCAGGTGCTGTTCGATGAACACGACGTGGCGGAGAGACTGCCCAAGGCGGAGGCCGCCGCCCGCAAGCTGGGGGCGATCAACTCCAGCGTCCACGTCGAGCCGGTGGTGGCGGACATCGACCGCACGAACATTCTGGAGCTGGTGCAGGACGCCGACCTGATCCTCGACGGCAGCGACAATTTCGAGGTCCGATATCTCATCAACGACGCCGCGGTGAAGCTGAACAAGCCGTGGGTTTACGGCGGCTGCATCGGCAGCCACGGCCAGACGATGACGATCCTGCCGAACGAGACGCCGTGTTTGCGCTGCGTCTTCGAGGCGGCGCCGGCCCCCGGCGAGGCCGGCACCTGCGAGACGACCGGCGTCCTGGGGCCGATCGTCAACATCATCGCCAGCTATCAGGCGGCCGAGGCCATCAAAATCCTCGTCGGCAAGCGCGACCAGATCAACCGTGAGCTGCTGTATTTCGACGTGTGGGAGAACGTGCAGCGGCGCATCAAGATGGCGCCGCTGTTGGGCAAGGTCGATTGCCCGTGCTGCCGGCGTCGGCGGTTCGAGTGGCTGGACGGCGAACACGGCTCGCAGACGACGAGCCTGTGCGGCCGCAACGCCGTGCAGGTGTCGCAGCGGGCGCCGTCGCGCCTGAACTTCGAGGACATGGCCCGGCAACTGGGGCCGCTCGGCGAGGTGCATTACAACCGCTTTCTCCTGAAATTCAACGCGGAAAGCTGCGAGTTCACGGTCTTCCCCGACGGCCGGGCCATCATCAAGGGCACCAGCGACGTGGAGCGGGCGCGGACGCTGTATGCTAAATACGTCGGGCATTGATGAAAGTATCAAGGGAGCAGAGCCATGAACGTCGCCGTTGCCGCGCCGCCGACCCAAACGGCGGCGGAAGCCGTTCGCTATCACCGCTTCACGGTCGATCAGTATCACCGCATGATCGATCTGGGAATCTTCAAGCCCGATGTCCGGGTCGAACTGTTCAAGGGCTGGATTGTTCGCAAAATGACACACAAGCCGCCCCATGACTCTGCCGTCGCTCGGCTCACACGACGCCTGTACCGCCTCCTTTCCGAGGAATGGAGCGTCCGTGTTCAAAGCGCGATCACGCTAAAGGACAGCGAGCCGGAACCCGACATCGTAATTGCGATAGGCTCCGAGGAAACCTACGACCGGCGGCATCCCGGCCCAAAGGACATCGCTTTGCTCGTTGAGGTAGCCGACGCCACCGTGGCATACGACCGAGACGCCAAAGGCCCCCTGTACGCCCAGGCCCGCATTGCGGTGTACTGGATCGTCAATTTGGTCAACCGGCGCGTGGAGGTTTACACCGAGCCGAAGACGGGTCGTTCACCGTCCTACCGCACCCGCCGCGACTTCACCGTCGATGAATCCATCCCCCTCGTCCTCGATGGCAGCGAGATCGCCCGCATCCCCGTCCGTGAAATCTTGCCGTGAGCGCGGATGAAGTGAGAGCCTGTGATGATCTATCTCGACAACGCCGCTACCAGTTATCCCAAACCGGAGTCTGTCTACCAGGCCCTCGACGCCTTCGCGCAAGAGCCTCGCCAACCCCGGCCGCGCCGGCCACAAGATGGCCCGCGAGGCCGAGGACGCCCTCAACAACGGCCGGCACCTCCTCAACCAGTTCTTCCACGGCGAGGGGGCCAAGCGCTTCGTCTTCACCCTCAACTGCACCGACGCCCTCAACATGGCCTTCAAAGGCGTCCTCAACGCGGGCGATCACGTCGTCACCACCGACCTCGAACACAACAGCGTCAGCCGTCCGCTGCGCGCGATGGAGAAAGACGGTCGCATAACTCTCACACGTCTCCGGGCCGACGGCGACGGCTACGTCAGTCCCGACGACGTGCGCCGGGCGATCATGCCGCGCACGCGCCTTGTCGCCCTGACCCACGCCAGCAACGTCCTCGGCACGGTCCAGCCGGTCGGCGAGGTCGGCCGCATCGTGCGCGAACACGATCTGCTGTTTCTCGTGGATGCGGCGCAGACGGCGGGGGTCGTGCCGATCGACGTGCGGCAAATGAACATCGACCTGCTCGCTTTCCCCGGCCACAAGTCGCTGATGGGGCCGACCGGCACCGGGGCTTTGTACGTCGGTCCCCGCGCCGTGCTGCGGGCCTGGCGCGAGGGCGGCACCGGCGGCGACTCGTCCAGCGAGACGCAGCCGGTCGAATTCCCCCATTTCCTCGAAGGCGGCACGCCCAACGTCCTCGGCGTGGCGGGGCTGGCGGCCGGCGTCCGCTGGGTGCAGGAGCAGGGAATCGAACGCATTCACGCTCGGGAAATGGAGCTGATCGAGCGCCTGCGCCGGCGGCTGGAGGAGATGGCCGGCGTCACGGTGTACGGCGGCGGCGACGCCGCGCGGCGGGTCAGCACGCTGAGCTTCCGGGCCGAGGCGATGCCGGCGCTGGAGCTGGCGCGATCTTCGACTCCCAGTTCGGCATCGCCGTCCGGCCCGGACTGCACTGCTCCCCGTACATCCACCGCGCCCTCGGCGCCTACGTCAAGGACAGCGACAAGGACGGGACCGTCCGCGTCAGCACCGGGCCGTTCAACACCGCCGAAGACGTGGACGCCCTGGCCGCGGCGCTGGCGGAAATCGTCGGCTGATTACCTCGCCGCCGCCGCCCAGACTTTCCACGACTTCTCGATGCGATCCGGCGTCAGGCCGGCCGCGTCCAGCGCGTGCTCCGTGGTTTGCCGGGCGACGTTCTCCTCGGGCATGAAGCCCTTGAGCAGCTCCCCAAACTTGCTGGCGCCGGGTCCGTAGGCGAAGTAGTCCGCCAGGCTGCCCTCCAGAACCACCGACTTGTCCGCGTCGATGTTGCCGTTCCACACGTCCTTGGCGCTGCCCTTGGCGGCCCAGGCGGCCGCCTCGCGTCGATCCGCCGCCGTTTTCGGCCCGCCGACGGCGTGGTAGTAGGTGGCCCGCCCGAAGCCGTCCGACAGCCAGCCGGGCAGGATGGTCTTGAGGCCGGCCTTGCGGGCCAGCATCAGCGCCGCCAGCTGCTCCGCCGTCTCGCCCTCCTGACCGAGGTCCGACTTCGCCCGCGCCGGGCCGGCCGCGACGTGCAGCGCGTCGTCCTCTCCGTTGAAGCTGGCCGCGTCGTCGGAGTCCAGCCGCTGCTTATCGACCCGCCGCACGAACGCGGTGAACTGCTCGCGCTCCCCAAAGACGAAGACCGTCGCTTTGGCCGGCAACGGGTCCGTTTTGTCGTCGTAACCCAGCGCCGACTTCGCCTGGGCGTACTGCTTTTCCAGCAGCGTCCCCAACTCCTTGAGTCGCTTGTCCCAGTCCTTGGGGGCGTAGATCAGCAGGTGGTCCGTCTCCAAAGTAGAGAATTCGCCGCCGCCTGCCGTCGTCCAGGCGGCCTCCGCCGCCTGCTTGCGCGCGGCCGCCTTGTCCGCGGGATCGTCCGCCCGAACCAGGGCCGCGGTCAACGCCAGGACCGCCGCGCCCACGCCGATGCTGCGTCGCATGAGTCGTCCCCCTTCGCCGGATGCGCCGACCTCCAATCGGCGATTATACCGGATCGCAAGAGCGAGGGAGGGCCTGATTTTTCGGATTTCGCTTGCGTCCGCCCGGCGGGTCGGGCAGCTTCCTCTCTCAGTCCCTTCGCCGAGTCCGCAACCGGAGATCGCCCCATGGCGCCGCGCAAGAAAGCCACGAAAGCCCCCCCCAATGTCTCTACAGCGGTGCGCAAGCCGGCGACCCTCAGGCCCATGCTGGAGCTGCTCGAAGTCCGTGATCTCCCCAAGGGGAGTAGAGTCGAGCGGCGGCGGAGGGTCCTGAACGTCGCCGGGGTGGATGCCCGCGACCACGCCCTGCGGACAGACCGGCTGCGGCAACGCCGACGGCCCGGCCGCCGCCGGCGCGGAACGTTGCTCCACGGCCGGCGGTGCCGCGGGAGGCGGCGGGGCAGCGGCCGCCGGCGCGGGCGGAGTCAGGTCGATCTCCTTCCGCGTCCCCTCCGCCCCCGTCAGAATCACCCGCTCCCCCTCGGCGTGCAGGCTGAACGGCTTGCCCCCCACCTGCCCCGTCAGGTAGAACGGCTCCCGCGGCGTGCCGTGCCGCGCCAGCGCCAGGGCGTTGCCCGCCACCCGCGCCTGCAGCGTCCGCAGCACCTCGGGGGCCGCCCCGAAGAAGCGGTCGGCCGGGACCAGACCACCGATCCCCCGGTGCGGCCGTTGGAAGTTGTAATGGTCGATGAACAGGCCGATGCGGCGCTGGGCGTCCCCCAGGTCGAGGAACACCGCCGCCTCGACGCACTCCCGCCACAGCGTCCCCCAGAACCGCTCGATCTTGCCCAGCGTCTGCGGGTGCCGCGGCGCGGCGACCACCTGGCGCACCCCCCGCTTCTCCAGCTCCTTGCTGAAGGCGCTCTTGCCGCGCCAGGTCACGTACTGGCTGCCGTTGTCGGTCAGCACCTCCTCCGGCGCCCCGTAGCTCGCCAGGGCGGCGCGGAAGACCTCCAGCACCAGGGCGGCCGACTGGCTGGCGTGCAGGCCGTAGCCGACCAGGAAGCGGCTGTGGTCGTCCAGGAAGGCGACGAGGTAGACGCGCCGGTTCTGCCGCTTCAGGACGAAGGTGAACAAGTCGGTCTGCCACAACTGGTTGGGACGGGCGCGCTCGAAATGATGCACGGGCGGCGCGTGAGGGTGCGTGGGCGCTTCCTCGGTCTCGTACCCGGCCTCGTGCAGGACGTGGGCGACGGCCTGGGGGCTGGCGGGCAGTGCGGGGCCGCGGAGCAGCAGGGCGCTGATGCGCTCGCAGCCCCAATCCGGGTTGTCCTGCTTCATCATCAGGATGGCGCGCTTGGTGACCTCGGGCAGGCGGCTGCCGCGCGGGGAGCCGCGGGGCTTGTCTTGCAGGCCCGCCGGCCCCTCGGCCTCGAAGCGGCGTTTCCAGTCGTAGAGGGTGTGTTTGGAGACGCCGACGAGGGGGGCGAAGTCGCCGGCGGGCAGGCCGCTGCGCCGCCAGGCGTCCAGCAGCAGCAGACGCTGTTCGGCGGTCAGGGGCGGGGCGGGGGCCTCCGGCGGCCGCGCCAGGCGGCGTCCGGGTCGGCGGTCGGGTGGGCGAACACGTCCCGACAGCCCAGGGGCTTCCGGGGGCGGCCCGTCGAGGTCGTCATCGGCCGGGCAGTCGTCGCATTCCGGCCCCCCTTCGGCGAAGGCCGGCGGGGCGGGGGGCGGCCCGCCGCAGGGCTGCGGCGGGTCGGGGGCGGGGTAGGTCGGGTCGGCCGTCCCGGCGGGGACGTGGCGGCCCGGGGGGTCGGGCGGGCGGAAGGAAACGGACATGACTCCTCCTTCCGGCGGGGTTCAGCCCGCCGTCCGAAGGGAGGGAATTCCGGAACCTATTTCGTGCTTGTAAACCGCCAGAATTTCGGCGAGGATGACATCGCCTGCGTCGAACCGGACGACGAGTTTTTCGGGACCCACAGCCCCGACCTTATCCCCGCTTATCCCTACTTCTTATCTCTGTTTACGGGGGATCAAGCGACCACAGAAGAGTAAGAGAATTATCGTCCGCAACAGATGAAATTAAATGCACGATAGCGTAGACGGTGACTGATCCGTCGGCGAAGTCGATTCTGGGCAGAACTCGGCCGTCATAATCCGCTTCCAATTGAAACACCGCGCCCGCCGGCATAAGTACTTTCTCGGTTATCGGCTCGATTCGCAGCTCAATTGACTGCGCGAAGGCATTCTTGACAAGAAATCGCTGCCTAACAAGCTGGTCCATTTGACACCCTTTCTTTGTATTTCATTTCAGCAACCCGGCGATTTTCACCATGAGGTTGGCGCGGGCCCGCGCTTGCTCCCCCTTTTCCCACGCTCTCCATGTACTGGTACACCTTTGCCCAGTTCTCGCACATGCTGTGGCCTCTACAAAATTCTGGCGGCCTTTTTCCGCGTAATTGGTTCCGGAATTCGCCTCCCTCCGGGTACAAAGAGAACACGCCGCGGGTCACGCGCCCGCGGCCGCTGGATGCGCCGCGGCTTTGGCCGGCCCAGCCGTGCGCCCTGTCGCTCGTGGAGGGTTCCGGCGCACGCGAGGCCGGCCATGAGGGTGACCGCCATTATAGGTCCGCCACTGCGCCTTTGCCAGCGAAAAATCGGACGCCGCGTCCCTTTCTTCAGCCGCCACCGGGCGACGGATCGGGCGCGGCGTCGGCCTGCCGTTCGGTCGTCGGGCGTTGCGATCCCGAGCGGCGCCTCGACGCCCGTTCAGGGGCCTGCGCGCAGGGTCGCCGATTCTGCTATCCCCGCCGTCGGCGGCCGGGTAGAATCAGCGCCGGACGCGGCCGGGTCCGGCGGCGCGGCGCGGGCCGCGGCGGGCGAAGGGAAGGGGGCAGGGCGGCGCTTCGGAAGGCGTCGAGGGGGCGGAGCCGGTGAGCGCGGGCGGCCCCGGCGCCAAGCGTACCCGGGCCGAATTCCGGAACCGATTTCGGCCGGGAAAACCGCCAAAATATCGTAGAGGCCACAACAGGCTTGCAACGCACCGCAGATGGGCATCTGAAGAAACCCGCGGAAGATTACTGTCTCGGTTTATACTTTGGGTTGGGGACAAAGTCTCCAACAATGTTGCCTTCGAAATCGACTTTCCATGCTCCAACAATCGCTTCGACAGGCACGCTGTCTTGCGGCCCGTAGTCACCCTCAATCTTATAGACCCATCCGTTGGGACGGAGCTTCGCTTCCTTAAGCGCTTCTGGCGGTGGAGTATTCAATTCGCTCATGATGCTTCTTATCCACTCCCGATGGTGCGCGATCTGTACCTGCACAGTGGCAACTAGCACGCCTTCTGTCGGTCCAAATAATGGCACCAAGTCGTCAAACTGGGCACGCTTACCAATCTGAGTAATATAGACCTTTTTCCCGCCTCCCATGTCCCTGGCCATGTTTGATGGCCAGGCGTCGATGCGGCCGCCGTTGCACAGAATCTTATAATTGTGCCTCTCTAGGACCAAACGCAACTTACAGAGTGCGTCAAATAGATCGCTAGACTCGCAAAGTAGGTTTCCTAGCGTCTTGTGCATGAACAGTAAGCGCCAAGGAGGTTTCGTCGTATGCTGAAGTTCGCATCGACTAGACCCTTCAGGGCTGACCAACTCTAGTGAATGCGAAGTCTTCATGGGTTGAAATATGGGAATGGTGTGACGGGGCCCGTAAGGTTCTCTCCCGGGCCAACTTGTTGATAGCCAGCGATGTCCTCCAGCGGTATTTCGTAGGGCGCGAGAACCTCAGCCTCATTTGCATAGGGCCCGTAGTATTGTCATCCTCGCCGAAATTCTGGCGGTTTGCAAGCACGAAATAGGTTCCGGAATTCCCCCGCCTCGGCGCGTCGTCCATGCCCTTGAATACCGGCTCTCGGTGCCGTGGAGCGGCCTGTTGGCGCCGCGCCAACCGGCCACGCCGCGGCCCACCCGGCGACGCACGGCGGCGCGCGGTCCTGGCCCTCATCGCAACGCCTTGAGCGCGATGAGCAGCTTGGAGCAAAGAGGATTCGCCGCAGCGTCATCCAGGATGCGCTCGATCAGGTCCGGGTTCCGCCGCAAGGCGTCCACGCGCTTGTCGTGAGACTGAACGGATTCGTAGGTCAGACCGTGGCACGTTCGGCACGCGAAACGACCAGCTCCGGGCGGGAGGTATAGCTTCCTCACCCGCCGGCCGCACGGGCAGCGACCCCACCAACGGACCCCGCCGAAGTGCGGGCGCGTCGTTTCGAGGGGGATGCGGACCTCCACTTCCTGCTTGGTCCGAACCATGTTGTAGGACAGCACGAGGACGAGGCCCACGTCCGCCGGGCGAACCGTGTAACCGATCGAGGCGGTTTCCGTCTCGCCGCTGTACCAGGTACACCGGCCGCTATACCAGGGCACGAAGCAACCCTTCCGCGCCATTTCCCCGAGGTCCAGCGTCCGGCCGTCCTCCACGGTGTCGCGTTTCGTGTGTCCGTTCCACCGTGTCGAGAGCGTCCCGCCCATGACGTGTGACCTCCGACCCGTGCATTTTTTTCCTAAATCATCAGCATTTTGGACATTTTCCGGCGATCCCGCCGCCGAGGCCGGCGGCCGCCTCCGGGCGCCCGTCACGGGAAAACATGCGGTTTTCTTGCCGTTTCCCGCTTACCGCCGTCCGGCCGGGGGTTGCAACGGCGTTCGTCCGGCCCCGACGGATGGTTTTGCCGAACGAAGCCAATTCCTACGGCTGGCCCTCGCCATCCAGGGCAATCAGGGGCGGCGTCGGTCCGGGAAACTGGTGTAAGATCATAATATATAGTATAAATATGATCTGACACCATTAATCTCCTTCGGCAAGGCCCGCAAGGGCGACAGCGTCGGCAAGCACTTGTACTGGGAACTCGACGAAACCGTCCAGCGGCACGACTACGACCCCACGCTGGTCAAGCCGGTCGATACCGTCGAGCCGCTCAAGGCGGTTATGGAGTACGCCCGCTTCCTCGCCGATCAAAAGGAGATCCAACTTCCCGACAAGAGCGGCAAGGAGAAGGATAAGTGACGCGGGCCGAAAAGGCGTCAGGACCGAAGAGACGTTCGGAACCTTCGCTGCCTCGGAGCGCAGACCGCCGGCTGTCCCCTCCGGCGGCGAACACGGCCGCCGTCGCCCATCGGCCCTCATTCGCACCCATTTCCCCTCCGCGTTGATCTGCCCAGACGCACCCTCCGCATGGTACACTCGGCGTCGCCCAGCGTCCCCGGAACGTCGAGGTGCGCCATGTCGAAGCGTCCGTCCGCCGAGTCCCGCCGGCGACTGATGAGCGATATCAAGGCTCGGCCGGCCGGTCGCCGCTCGCCGCCTTGCTTCGCCTTCATCGTCGCCCAACGGCGGCCATTATTCAGGGGCCCCCGGACCCTTGGCGCAATGGCGCAAGGCCCGGAAAAGCCAGGCCCGCCAAGGACTTAAGTGTGCGCCAAGGGGCGCCCGTTTGGCGCACGGTTTGGCGCAGGCGCCGAAGGCGAAGTCCCCGGCGAACGGCCGGCGTGAGGCGGCTGGCATAGCATAGGGCCTCAGACGGAGGGACGCACCCGCCGGCTCGCGCCGGCCGTTCGCCGGGACACCTGGAGGACCGCTCCCATGCAGCTCGGTTTCGTCAGCGCCATTTTAGGCGACCTCACTTTGGAACAGGTCCTCGGCTTCGCGCGGGACGAGGGTTTCTCCTGCGTGGAGCTGATGTGCTGGCCTCCGGGCGGGGCCGACCGCCGCTACGCCGGCGTGACGCACCTGGACGCGACGCACTTCGGCGCCGACGACGCCGGCCGCGTGCGCGACCTGACGCAGCGGTACGGCGTGGCCATCTCCGGCCTGGGCTACTACCCGAACCCGCTCGACCCCGACCCGGAGCATCGGAGCCTCGTGGCGGAGCATCTGAAAAAGGTGATGACCGCGGCGTCGCGGCTGGGCGTTTCGGTGGTGAACACGTTCATCGGCCGCGACCCGTCGCGGTCCGTGGAGGCGAACTGGCCGATGGTGCGGACGGTGTGGCCGGACCTGCTGCGCCATGCGGAGGAGTCGCGGGTCCACATCGGGATCGAAAACTGTCCGATGCTGTTCTCGAAGGACGAATGGCCGGGCGGCAAGAACCTGGCGACGACGCCGGAAATCTGGCGGGCGCTGTTCGAGGCGCTGCCCAGCTCCACCCTGGGGTTGAATTTCGACCCGTCGCATCTGGTCTGGCAGCACATCGATTCCGCGCGGTGCATCCGCGAGTTCGGCCGCCGCATCGTCCACTTCCACGCCAAGGACGCGCGCATCGACGCCGACACGCTGTACGCGGTGGGCGTGCTGGGCCTGGGCTGGCACACGGCGAAGCTGCCGGGGCTGGGAGACGTACAATGGGGATCGTTGTTCTCCGCGCTGACGGACGCCGACTACCGCGGAGCGGTGTGCATTGAAGTGGAGGACCGGGCGTATGAAAGGTCGCTGGCGGATCGGCAGCGGGCGCTGCGGCAGAGCAAGCGGTATTTGGAGCAGTTTATGGGGTCAAATAGGCAAGCGAACTAATATTACAGCGCAGGCTTCTTTTTCTTACTTCGCGGCGGCCGCAGTTCGGCGAGCCGCCGCTTGCGATGACTTTCCGAGGCCCGGCGGTTGCGTTCGCGCCGCCACTCCGACCACCCCAGGATGTCGTCGTCGTCCCACACGCGCACTTCCAGCAGATGCGTCAGCAACGCGCGCACTTCCGGGACGGTCATCTGCGGCTCTTTTTTTCCCCCAACCGCTGCTTCTGGAGCACCAAGAACGCCAACGCCAACAGCGACAACGCCGTGTGATGGTGCCAGCCCACCCAGCCACGCGTCTCGTACTCGTCCAGGCCACACTCCCCCTTGCCACACTGGATGTCTTCCTCGATCGTCCAGCGCGTGCCACGCACCTGCGCCAGCTTCTCCAGCGACACGGTCGCCGCCGCGTGAGCGCGGTGGTACTTCCACTCCGCCGACTGCCCCAGCGAACGCCGCACCAACAAACGCTCGGGCGGTCCCGGCAACTCGTCCTCACACAACCACACGGCCACCTCAGCGTATTCGTACATTCGCGGCCCCTGACTGCCTTCGCCCACGACGACGCGTCGCCAGGCCGTCGCCGGCAAGGGCCGCCGCGATCTCGTCCACACGTCGCCGCTCGCCGACCACCAACGGCGTGGTGGGTGGACGGCCACGCCGCGGACGCGGCCGCTCTGCCGCCGGGATGACCTGGGGTGGCTCGGTCCATACCCGCGTGTCGCAGGCGATGTCCAACACATACCACTTGCCCAACGCACGCACGCCCTGCACGAAGGTCGGGTTGTCGCCGTAGACACTGTCGCCGCCGACCCAGCGGAAGGGGATGCCTTCGGCGACGGCCTGGCTGCCATCTCCAGCGCCAACGCTGGTTTGGTGCGAAAGAGCACGTCCTCGGGGACGCCCGCCTCGGCGCGTCGCCCCGCGTCGTCGGCCCACTCCTCCGGCAGGAATAAGCGGCGGTCCATGAAGGTGTGCCCCTTGGACGAGCAGTAGTTGGCGAACACGCCGATCTGACAATTATCCGTGCGACCGAGCGTGCCGGAGTATTGCCGCTTGACCCCCACCGACTTGGCGCCCTTCTTGGGGAAGCCGGTCTCGTCCGAGTTCCAGACGGCGTCCTCGTCCGCGAGAACCGCCAGCACGTCCCGGCGCAACTCGGCCAGCAGGGCCTGGTCGTGCCAGGCGCCGGTGGTCACAAACGCCTGCAAGGAACGCACGGGACCGCCGTCGAGAGCCTCGGCGATGTTCTCGATGTTGCGACGTTCACCCTTGTGCAGCAGTCCTTGAACGAAGCGGCGTGCATGGGCCTGATTCTCGTCACGGCCGAACAGGGGCGCGTACCGGTCCAAAAAACGATCCAACTCAGGCTTGAGCGCCCGCAATTGTTGCCCGTCCATGAACGGTCCCTCCTACGGCGGACTGCGGGCGAAGGAGTTCGTCTTGTACCGTTTTCTCCCTTCGCGTAGAAGAGCAAAGCGCCCTGCGCTGTAATACTAACAGGCTCTGACAAAACCCTATGAGGCAACAGCGAAGTCATGATGCCAAATGCGAAAGCAAATGACACTCGCTGCCAGCGTATTCCACGCCTCCTGGACCACCTTGAGGCGGTCGTAGCGGATGCGCATTCGCCTCAGTCCCTTGAGCCAACTGATGGTCCGCTCCACTACCCAGCGTACCTTGCCCAACCCGCTCCCGTGCACCGACCGCCGCTTGTTGATCTTGGCCTCGATCCCCAGCCAGGCCAGCAGCCAGCGGGTCGCCTCGCTGTCGTAACCCGCATCGGCGTACAACTCGTCGGGTAGTTCCTTCGGTCGGCCCACTTTGCCGCCGACCTGCGGGAAGTCCAGCACGATGGGGATGATCTGCCCGTGATCGCTGGCGTTGGCTGCCACCGTGTGGATGGCCAGCGGCACACCGTGTCGATCCACCATCAAGGTGTGTTTGGAGCCTTTTTTCGCCCGGTCCACGGGGCTGGGGCCGGTGTCCTCGCCGCCGCCGAAGGCCCGCACGATCACGCCGTCTACGATGACCAGAGCGGGGTCGAGCTTGTCGTCCTGCCGCAGCAGGCGGAGCAGATCGGCGTGCAGACGGTCCCAGACGCCCAGTTCCTCCCACAAGGCAGCCGCCGGTGGGCGGTGCGTCCGGAGCAGCCCATCTCGTGCGGCACGTCTTCCCACCGGCAGCCGGAGACGAGGACGAACCAGATCACTTTCAGGGCTATGCGGTGGGGGATTGGTGGGCGACCGCCCTTGGGACCGACAGGCTTTTCGGGGGGCAGATGGTGCGAAACCAGGTCATAGAAGGCATCGGGTAAATGTGCATTCGCCATGACACCAACCTCTGAGAAAGAAGGGCCATTGTGCCATAGCGCAAATTCCATGCCAAAAGTAGGTTTTGTCAGAGCCTGTAAGCAGGTACGCAAAAGTAATTTGACACCCGGTTTATTGGTATCCTCTCGGGTAGAGGGGGAAGTACCATGGATCGACTCCATCTGACATCCTGGCAACGGCGGCGATTGCGGCGACAGCTGCGGGAGGCCTGCGACGTTCGCCTCTTCCGCCGCACTCTGGCCGTTCTCGAATTCGACCAAGGCCGGTCTGCCGCCGACATCGCCCGGATGCTCGGCGTGACCCGCCAGACGGTCCACAACTGGCTGGCCGCCTTCGCCACGACGCCTCCGCCCGATACTCTTGCGGAGGGCGAACGCCCCGGGCGACCCCGACTGCTGGACGAGGACGACCTGGAACTGCTGGAGTCGCTGCTGGACTGCTCCCCCCCGGACGTCGGCTTCCCCCACGTAAGCTGGACGGCGCCGCTGCTCCGCGAGGCCCTGGCCGTCGCCACGAGCCGGGAGGCCTCCTGCGACACCATCCGCCGGCAGCTGGCCGAGTGGGACTTCGTTTGGAAGCGGCCGCGTTACGCCCTCGCGCCGGACCCGCTGCGCGAGAAAAAACTAGGACGGCAAACTCAACTTGAGAGGCCCCGAAAACGGCCTGTTCTTACTGGGCGGCCCAGGAAAACGCCAGAAATCGCTTGTCCGCCGGGGTCTCAAGTTAAGTTTGCCATCCTAGAAAAAAACTAGGATGGCAAACTTAACTTGAGAGCCCCGGGAAAACGGCCTTTTCTTGACTGGGCCGCCCAGGAAAACGCCAGAAATCGCTTTTCCGCCGGGGTCTCAAGTTAAGTTTGCCGTCCTAGAAAAAAACGGCGGATCAAGCGGCAGATCCTGGCCTTGCCCAGGCGAAGCGTGGTGCTGGCCCAGGACGAAACCGACCTGCTGCTCTTCCCGCCTCTGCGGGCGGGGTGGGCGCGGCGAGGGGAAACCGCGCCGGTGCTGCTGAGCGGCTGGAACGCGCGGCGGGTCGTCTTCGGGGCGATGAACCTGCGCACCGGGGCGCGGCTCTTCCTGCCGAGGGCGAAGGGGCAGAGCATCGACTTCCAGGCGTTCCTGGAGGAAGTACGCGGGCGTTACCGGGGCTGGCACGTGGCCATGCTCGTGGATGAGAATCGCAGCCACACGGCCAAGGCATCGCTGGCCAAGGCGGAGGGGATGACGCTGCTGTGGCTGCCCAAGAGGTCCCCGGAGTTGAACCCGATGGATACGCTGTGGGGCCAGGGCAAGGACGTGATCAGCGCCAACAAGCAATACGAGCCGATCGAGGAACAGGTGAACCGCTTCCTCGACTACCTGGGCGGCTTGTCGAACCAAGAGGCTCTGCATACGTCCGGCGTGTTCAGCGACACCTTCTGGCTCAAATGAACTTTGTCAAAACACTTTTGCGTACTTGCTTAGGAGCACGACATGGGGCCGTGGGCAATAGTGTTCGGCACACGATTTGAGGAAGCGCATAAGTCTAATGGCAATTGAGAGTTGCGCTGATGGGTGCCCATTGGAACAATTGGTCGAGGCTCACCCGCTCATTTGCCGTTAACCACGGGGGGATCGCCACTTACGTCCCTCTCAAACGCCGTGCCGAACACTATTGGGCCGTGGGTCAGGATTCCAATCCTGACCCAACCGGACAGGATCGGAATCCTGTCCCACGTCCTTCGAGCCGGATGCAAGCGGCGGGGAGGAGGGGAAATTGTCGGCAGGGGGCTGGGCTGCTAGAATGCGGGGGAGGACGGGTTTGTGCGGTTTCTCGGAGAGGTGCCGGAGCGGCCGATCGGGCCGGTCTCGAAAACCGGTGAGGACGACAAGTCTACCGAGGGTTCGAATCCCTCCCTCTCCGCTTTCTACTGATACACAAACCCGATAGGCTTGTCTGGTTGCGTAGAATGAATGGGGTCGAGTGACCCGAAGGAGGAACCAGACCTGACGTGATTCGCATCCGACTGCCCCAGGAGGAAAGCCAACGTCTCGACCAGGCCTTCCGCCACGAGACCGACCCGAAGTACCGCGATCGCATCCCCATCATCCGCTTGGCCTGCCGCCATCGACCCCACCAGGACATCGCCCAGGACCTGGCCATCACCCCACGCACCGTCCAACGCTGGCTCAACGTCTACCTCGATCGGGGTCTGGACGGTCTGCGCCCCCGCAAACCGAAGGGGGCGCCAGCCAAAATCCCGACCCACCTGGCCGGCGAGGTCAAACGCTGGGTCATCAACGGGCCGGCCGCGTGCGGTCTGGA
Source organism: uncultured Planctomycetaceae bacterium (assembly GCA_963823075.1). Taxonomy (GTDB): domain Bacteria; phylum Planctomycetota; class Planctomycetia; order Gemmatales; family Gemmataceae; genus UBA4732. The sequence continues at coordinate 1,437,545 of CAWGKE010000001.1, read as the reverse complement.
CCGGGTCAACTGGACCCATGAGGAGTTGGCCGACTATCTGCTCAAGACCAGAGGCATCCAGACATCCCGCAGCGCCGTGCAGCGTTTCTGTGCCAAGATCGATATCCGCCTGTATCGCCCGACCTACCGCTACCTGCGCGGCAACCCCGAGAAACAAGCCCAAGCCCGCCAAGACATTGCCGAGTTAAAAAAAAACTAGGACGGCAAACTCAACTTGAGACCCTCGGCGGACAAGCGATTTCTGGCGTTTTCCTGGGCCGCCCAGTTCAAGAACAGGCCGTTTTCGGGGCCTCTCAAGTTAAGTTTGCCATCCTAGGAAAAAACTAGGACGGCAAACTCAACTTGAGACCCTCGGCGGACAAGCGATTTCTGGCGTTTTCCTGGGCCGCCCAGTTCAAGAACAGGCCGTTTTCGGGGCCTCTCAAGTTAAGTTTGCCATCCTAGTGCAGGATCAAGCGGCCTTTTGCTCAAGGGGTTCCACTTGCTCGCAGCCGTAATACAGACAGACGCGCTCCTTGGTCTCCTGCGCCGTCAGCTTCCGATCCGGCTCCACGATGGCCTTCTTGCCGTGGACCCACTTCGGCTCGATCGCGTTGAGCCACGGCGCCTTGATCGGCAACGGGCAGGCGAGGATCCGCACCCCACCCTCCGCCTTGGCCCGTCGGTTGTGATCCTTGATCCAGGACCGCACCCGCTTACTGGCGTGCCAGGAGGCGTTGTCCCAGACCAGCAGCAGCGCCTTCTTGCCCTCCGCAGCCAGCTGCTCGCACACCCAGGCCAGGTAGTCCTCGGTGACCTGACTCACCGGCCGACCCTCGACGAAACGCAGCAGCATCTGGTCCGTGTCCTGCCGCAGCAAGCCGTAGCAGCACAGCGCCTTGGGGTCCGGATCGGTGCGGTCGGTGTTCCGTTCCACCAGGCGGAGCGGTTCGGCGCCGGTCCAGGCGCGACAACGCGGCAGGGCGAGGCGGCTCCACCAGGTCTCGTCCCGGAAACCCAAGACCCAGTCCGGGTGACTCTCGACCAGACGGATCAAGCGATCGCGGGCTTCTTTCTTTCGCGCGTAGGCCGGGTCGGGGCTGGTGATCCAGTGCTTGGCACGCCGCCAGCCGATGTTCAGGCGTTTCAGGGCCAGGCGAACGGCTTCGCCGCTGAGTCGCCGGGGGGTCCAGCCCTTGCCGTGGCAGACCTCGGCGAGCAGCTCCAGGGTCCACAGGCCGGTGGGTTTGCCGAACAGACGGGGACTGTGATGCAGCAGGTCCTTCAGGGCGTCGGCGTGGCGTTGGTCCAGGAACGGCCGGGCCGAATGCGGCCGAGAGGATTTCTCCTGGAGACAGTCCAGTCCCTCGCGCCGGAAGGCGTGCAGGGCGTAGTGAACGGTGCGCGCGGCGCAGCCCAAGTTGCGGGCGATCTGCGGCGGCCGCAGACCGGCGGCGCTGGCCAGGAGAATCTGGCAACGGCGGACGGTAAAGGCGTCGGCAGCGCGCCGCCCCGCCTGCAACCGCAGCCGTTCGGCGGCGCTGAGCGTGCGAACAAAGATGGGTGGTTTCATACCTCATTGTTCGCTTCCAGCTGCGCACAGGCAAGACCTTGCTTGGCCCTGCACTAGGAAAAAAAGCGACGGCGGGTGAAATCGTCTTGCTGAGTCAGGACGAGGCCCGCTTCCCGATGGCGCCAACGCTGGGTGCAACGCGGGGGGTCAAAGGACACCGGCCGACGGTCGGGACGCGCGACTGCAAGGACCTGCTCTACGTCTTCGCCGTGGTGAACCTGCTCAGCGCGGCGGTCCACAGCAACACCCTGGAAAGCCCCAAGGCCGCCCAGAAGAGGACGGGCCAGAGCAAGACGCGGCGCCTGCAAGAGGCGTTCGCGGACCACCTGCGCCACGTCGGTCGGGTGTACCCGCGGGACAAGCACCCGGAAGTGGTGCTGCGGATCGACACCGCGCCGTGGCGCCGGGGCAAGCCGGTGGACCAGGCGCTGGCGGAGTACCCGCATCTGAAGTTCAAGCGTCTGCCCAGTTATAGCCCCCCGTTGAACCCGATCGAGCGTTTCTGGAAGAAGCTGCGGCGACGGGCGACGCACAACCGGCTGTTCGACACCTTGGCCGACCTCAAGCAGTCGCTCCGGGCCAGCCTCTGCTACTTCCAGACCATGCGCGGCAAGGTCAAAACGCTGCTGGAAAAGCGACTGTCACGCCAGGCGAAATGAGACAGAACTACCGGGTTTGTGTATCAGAAGAGGAGCGGTAGGGTGACCGCGAAGTCGCAAAACCTTGTGGGAAAACGCGATCTGTCGGAGCAAGCGGGCGGACAAAGGCGCGCATGAAACGAAAACCCGCGGGCAGCCGGTTTCGCTGCTCGTGGGTTTCACTACGCCCGGCAGGATTTGAACCTGCGACCCTCGGTTTAGGAAACCGATGCTCTATCCCCTGAGCTACGGGCGCATTTCGCGTAGGCCCTTTCCTGTAAAGAATTTGCATCATGACGCAGCGGCCCTTTGCCGCTCTGGCAAAAAACCGGCCGCGCACGCCTCAGACATTGTACGAATCCACCGGCCGGGGCCGATACCCGGAACCGCTTTCGGGGTTCCATGAGGTAAATTCCATCAGCGGCCCTGCGCCGCGTGTACGGTTCCTGCGATCCAGGGAGACGCGAATGCGGCGAGCATGGGCGGGTATAGCGGCGGCGCTGGCGTCGCTGGGGTGGGCGGGCGCGGCGTCGGCCGCGGACGATCCGCCGCCGGCGCCGACCTACAGCAAGGACGTCAAGCCATTCCTGGCCAACTACTGCATGAAGTGTCACAACGACAACCGGGGCCGGGCCGGCGTCAGCGTGGAGACGTTCGCGGACCTGACGAAGAAAGGCCGGCGCGGCACGCTGGTCGTGCCGGAGAAGCCCGACGACAGCCGGCTGCTCGGCGTGATGACCGGCCACGGCAAGCCGATGCCTCCCGGCAAGGCGGCGCAACCCAAGGCCGATGAGATCGCCAAAGTGCGCGACTGGATCGCGGCCGGCGCCAAAGACGACACGGCTGTACCGGCCGACGCCGATAAGAAGAGCCCACCCGCCGATCCCGGCAAGTGAACGCGCCCGCGCCGCTTCTTCCAGGAGGGCCGCCCCGCCGACTTGCCCCTCCGCATCATCCACGGTAGAACGTGCGCGGGCGCCGACGCACGGAAAGGTGGGTGATCGCTTGGACCAATTGGCGGACGTCCCGAGCATCGAACCGGGCGTGGAACACGGCGTCTGGACCGACGTGCCGCGCGAGCCGCCCCGCAAGCCGGCGGATTTCATTCTCCGGCTGAAGGACGTGGACCGCCGCGAGCACGACCGCGTCAAGCGATCCGGCGTCCTGACCTTCCACGCGGTCGGCTGCACCGGCGATTTCCCCGACCACCGGCCGCAGGACGCCGTCGCCGCCGCCATGGCGGCCCAGGCGCGCGACCCGGGGCATCTCGGCGATCCGGCGGCCAAGGCGTCGTTTTTCTTCCACCTCGGCGACGTCGCCTACAAGGACGAGAACCGGGCCGACCAGGCCCGCGCCGACCAGCGGCGCATGTACAACGAACAGTTCTTCGCCCCGTACACCGCCTACCCGCGGTCGATCTTCGCCGTGCCGGGCAACCACTGCGGCAAACAGTCCTTGCACGGCGACCGCTCCTCGATCCTCCACTTTCTCGACCAGTTCTGCGCTCCGAAAAAGGATAAATCGCCGGACAACGAAACGGACGACCGCCCGGCCGTGACCCAACCCTACGTCTGCTGGCGGCTGGACACGCCCGTGGCCTACTTCATCGGCCTGTACGCGAACGTCTGCAACGGCGGCCTTCTCGACGACCCGGCGCACCCCGACAGCCGGCCGCAATACGATTGGCTGACGGCCCAGCTCAAGGACGTGCGGGGACGCGACCGGAAGGGTTCGTCACGGCGGGCCGTGCTGCTCGTGGTGCATTACCCGCCGTTCTCCGGGGCGGCCAATTTCACCGTGCGGGGTGACCCGACGCTGGGTCCGACGAGCAACGCCGCGGCGGCGCGGCCGCTGGCGGAGGTGCTGGCGCGCCTGCAAGGAGGCCGGCCGACGGCCCGACGCGGTGCTGTCCGCCCACGCGCACCTTTACCAGCGGCTGACGTACCGCTACGACGACGGCTAGGAGATCCCGCACCTGATCGCCGGCTGCGGCGGTCACACCGCGCTGGAGGGCATGTGGGAAGACGCCGCCGGGCGGGAGACGACGCCGCGCACCGTGCCCTTCGACGCCGCTCCGCCGCCCGGTTACGTGCTGCCCCGCAAGCACCAGCTGCGGGTCATGGCCTACGCCGACCATTGCTACGGCTTCTTGCGTCTCACGGTCACGGCCGCCGAGCTTCTGGGCGAATTCTTCGCCGTGGACGCTGCCTCGCTGCACCTGCTGGACTCGTTTCGCCTCGATCTCGATCTGCATCATCTCAAATAGACGGCCTCACTCCTTCCCGAGCAACAAATCCACCACCCAGCAGCCGCGGACGTGTATGCCGCCGCCTCGGCAATGGCCGAGGATGGCGGCGTCGGTGCAGCCGGCGTCTTCGAGGGCGTCGGCGAGCAGCGGCAGGAGGTCGAAGGAGCGCCCGTCGTAGATGGACTGCGCCATCTTGGGGATTGCGCCGTCGTTCCAGGCCAACCAGGAGAGGTCGATGTTAGCGGGTCGGAAGGGGTTGCCCAATAGATCGCGCAGGAAGGCTGCCTGCGCCGCCTTTTCAGCCTCAAAATGCTGCTGGGAATAGACGCCTGCTCGGGCCGCAAGCGCAACGGCTTCCGCAATGGAGGCACGGGCGGGGTCGGCGGCGCTCCTTGCCGCGACCGTCGCAATGCTCTGACCGGAATGCGTAACAAGCGAACCCTGGATCGCCCCCGACGCCTCGGCCCAGGCTTGCTTCAGGTCCGCGTGAGCGATGAATCCGTCGGCATATAATTCCGCTGCCTCGACGGCCTTGCGGCTCCGCTCGTCCGTTAGCCGGCGCCAGATGCGACGGCAACAGGCGCAGCCGAACAAACGTATCTTGCGGCCGTTGACCTGGCCGCGCAGAAACTCTAGCATCCGCTCAGAATTATCGCACGCCGTCCACTCCGCGTCAGTCATCCTCTCGCCTCACGACCCCATCACATACGCCAGCTCCCCGCGCGGCGACGCCGCCCCGCTGATTACGCCCGTTTTCCGCTCCGTCTGCACCGCCATGACCATCCCGCCCGACCAGTCGCCGGCGACCTTGATGATGTGGCCCCGCGCCTCCAACTCCTTCCGCGTCGCCTCGGGGATGCGGCCCTCCACGACCAGCTCGCTGGCGTGGGCGTCGCGCGGGTAGAACGAGCTGGGGAAGTGCGTCGAGTTGAAGTTCGCCGCGTCGATCGCCGCCTGCAGATTCATCCCGAAATCGACGTAGTTGAGGAAGAATTGCAGCGTCCATTGGTCCTGCTGGTCGCCGCCCGGCGTGCCGAACACCATGAACGGCTTGCCGTCCTTCAGCACCAGCGACGGCGTCAGCGTCGTGCGCGGCCGGCGGCGCGGGCCGACCACGCCGGCCTCGTGCGGGTCGAGCCGGAACATCTGGCCGCGCGTGCCCATCGGGAAGCCGAGGCCCGGAACGACCGGCGACGAGGGAATCCAGCCGCCGCTGCACGTCGCCGCGACCATGTTGCCGGCCGCATCCACGGCGCAGGTGTGCGTCGTGTCGCCGCGGAACGTCTCCGGCTTGCCCTTCACGTCCTCCGGCGTGGACTTCGGCCCGGCGCCCGGCCGCATCTCCATCGACGCCTTTTTCGGATCGATCAACTCCCGACGCTCCGCCGCGTAGTCCTTCGACAGCAGCAGCTTCAGCGGCACGTCCACGAAATCCGGGTCGCCGTAATACTTCTCGCGGTCGGCGAACGCCAGTTTGGACGCCTCGATCACCGTATGAATGTAGGTCGCCGTGTTGTGGCCCATCTTCGGCAGGTCGAAGCCGTCCAGCAGCCGCAGCTGTTGCAGGAAGACCGGCCCCTGCGTCCACGGGCCGCACTTGTAGACCGACAGGCCGTGGTAGTCGATCGTTACCGGCGCCTCCAGCTTCGGCTGCCAGGCGGCGAAGTCGTCGGTCGTCAGCAAGCCGGAGTGTTTCTTGCCGCTGGCGTCGCGGATTTCCGTCTTCTTCATGAAATCCACGATCGTGGAGGCGATTTCTCCCTTGTACCACCAGTCGATGACGACCTGGATGGCGCCCTCGCGGCCGCGCTTCGCCTCGCGCGTCTCGACCTCGACCGCCTTCTTGAGCGTCGCGGCGAAATCGGGGTTCTTGAACACGTCGCCGACGGCCGGCGGCCGGTCGTTCGGCAGGTAGACGGCGGCCGAGCTGGGCCACTCTTCGCGGAATCGCTTCGCCAGGCCGGCCACGGCGTTGTGCAGGCCGGGGTAGACGGGGAAGCCGGACTCGGCGTAGTCGATGGCCGGCCCCATCACGTCCTTGAGCGTCCGCGTGCCGAAGCGCATCAGGGCGAACGCCCACGATCCGAACATGGCCGGCACGCACGCCGGAAGGAAGCCGTCGCCGGGCATGAGGTCGATGCCTTCCTTGTTGAACCAATCGACGGTCGCGGCCTTGCCGATGAAGCCCTGGCCGGAGATCGAGAAGACTTTTTCCTCCTTGGCGGAGTAAACAAGTAGCGGAACCTCGCCGCCGAGTCCGTTGAGGTGCGGCTTGAGGAGGTTGAGGGCGAAGCCGGACGCGACGACGGCGTCGATGGCGTTGCCGCCGTGGTCGAACATGAGCTGGCCGGCGCGGGCCGCCAGGTAATGGCCGGCGGCGATGACGCCGTGCGTGCCCATGTAGACGGGGCGGGTGGTGAAGCCGTCGCTTGCCATGTTCGACTCCGTGGAGGCCGGCCCGCCGTGAACGACGGGCCTATTTGCCTAAGCCCCGTAAACGGGGCTAGAACATATTTCAGCCCCGTTTACGGGGGCTTTTGCTTGTAGGCCCGTGCTTTAGCACGGGCCGCCGCGGGGGCTGCTCCCGCTCTTCCGAATATCTAACATGATTACGGGGCCCAACGCCACCGAAACCCGTGGAAGGACGACCGGAATGAAGCACCGCATGTTGACCCCCGGCCCGACGCCGGTTCCCGAAGACACCCTCCTGGAGATGGCGAAGCCCGTCTTCTACCACCGCAGCCCCCAGGCGCGGCATCTCCTGATGGAAGTGCAGGAAGACCTCAAATATGTCTTTTGCACGAACAACCCGGTGCTGACGCTGACCTGTTCCGGCACCGGCGGCATGGAGGCGGCGCTGGTCAACTGCGTCCCGCCGGGCGGCAAGGTGATCTGCCTGATCGCCGGCCGCTGGGGCGAGCGCTGGCGCAACCTGTGCAAGGCGTTCGGCGCCGAGCCGGTCAGCGTCACCGTTCCTTACGGCCAGGCGGTGCAGCCCGAACAGCTCGCCGAGGCCCTGGCCAAGCACCCCGACGCGGCCGCCGTCACGGCCACGCTCAGCGAGACGGCCACCGGCGTCCGCAATGATATCGCGGCTTTCGGCAAGCTGGTCGCGCCGACGCCGGCCGTGCTGATCGTGGACGCCGTCAGCGGCCTGGGCGTCGTCGAATGCCGCACCGACGACTGGCGCGTCGATGTCTGCGTCACCGGGTCGCAAAAGGCGCTGATGCTGCCGCCGGGCCTGGCGTTCGTCTCTGTCGGCGACAAGGCGTGGCGGCGGATCGAGCAGAACCCGGCGCCGCACGCCTTCTATTTCGATCTGAAAAAGTACCGCGACGGCGTGAAGACCGGCGAAACGCCGTTCACGCCGGCCATCACGCTGGTGCGGGCGCTGCGGGCCAGCTTGAAGCGGCTGCGGGTGGAAGGCATCGAGAACGTCTGGGCGCGGCACGCGCGGGTGGCCGCCGCGGCGCGGGCGGGAGTTGCGGCGCTGGGTCTGGAGCTGTTCGCCGCGCAGCCGGTGGACGGCCTGACGGTGTTCAAGGTCCCGGAGGGGATCGACGGCGAAGCGCTCTTGAAGAAGCTGGAGAAGGCCTACGGCTTCAAGCTGGCCGGCGGCCAGGACGTCCTCAAGGGCAAGATCGTGCGTCTGGGACATATGGGATACATTGACTATTTCGAGGTGCTGGGCGCGATCGCGGCGCTGGAGCTGGTGTTGTTGGAGCTGGGCTGGCCGGTCGACGTGGGGGCCGGCGTGGCGGCGGCGCAGCAGGCGATGGCGCAGGGCGTGGCGGCGCCGCAGGAGATGGGAGTGTGAGTCTCGGAGGCGACGCAATTCTCAAGCGCACGGAGACTTCCCGCGAATCGGCTGCGTCGCCTCCCGCTCCACCTGGGAGGGCGTCCACGGTCCATCCCCAGCCGCCAGCCCCCACTTCTTTTTGTGCAAGAACCGCCGCACGACATAGAATTACTCTTATAGAGACCGATCCCGCTCCCCGGCGCGGCCGCCGGGGAACCCCATCGCCGCGACACGGCCTGGCGTGCGTACCCCGCGCCGGATCGGCAAGGGCGTCGCCGTCGCCGCCCCGTCTCGCGTCCACCGATCGCCCGGAGGTGCTTCCTGCCATGCCCGCCTCTCCCGAGTTGTTCGTCTGGATCGCCGTCGCCATCGGCCTCGCCGTGTTCGGCGCCCTCTTCCTCGCCTGGATGACCCTGCGCAGCATCCCCAACCAGCAGGTCGGCGTCGTCGAAAAGCTCTGGTCGCCGAAAGGCTCCGTGCCCGAAGGCAGCATCATCGCGCTCAACGGCGAGGCCGGCTTCCAGGCCGACCTCCTGCGCGGCGGACTCCACTTCGGCCTGTGGCGATGGCAATACCGAATCCATAAAGTCCCGCTTGTCGCCATTCCGCAGGGCAAGATCGGCTACGTCTACGCGCGCGACGGTGACTCGTTGCTGCCCAGCCAGACCCTGGCCCAGGTCGTCGCCTGCAACAACTTCCAGGACGCCCACACCTTCCTCGGCGAGCCGGCCGAGCAGGGGGCGCCGGCCGTCCGCGGCCAGCGCGGCCGCCAGCGCGCCATCCTCCGCGAAGGCGTCTACGCCATCAACCCCGCCCTGTTTGTCGTCATCACCGAGGACGCCGTCTACCGCCTGCCCAACCTGTCCGGCACGCGCGAGGCCGAGGCCGCCGCCTCCTGGCAGCAGCAGCTGGGCGAGGTGGACGGCTTCAGCCCCGTCGTCGTCGGCGCCCCCGTCAAGGCGCCCGATCCGCTCCAGCCCAACGCCACTATCAGCGTGGACGGCATCGCCATCGTCTCCGTTCAGGACGGCCCATCATTGCCGCCCGGCGAGATCATCGCCCCCGCCGTCGGCGTCGAGCCGGGCGACCCCAACTACCACAACAACTTCCAGGACCCCGAGGCGTTCCTCCGGGCCGGCGGGCGCCGCGGCCGGCAGTACGTGCCGCTCACCGACGGCACCTACTTCATCAACCGCTGGTTCGCCACCGTCGAGATCATCGCCAAAACGGTTGTGCCGCTCGGCTACGTCGGCGTCGTCGTCAGCTACCACGGCAAGGCCGGCCGCGACCTGTCCGGCGACGCCTTCCGTCACGGCGAGCGCGTGGCCGAGGGCGAGCGCGGCGTCTGGGAGCGACCTCTCGGACCCGGCAAGTACCCGTTCAACACCTATGCCGGCAACGTCATCCTCGTGCCGACGACCAACTTCGTGCTGCACTGGATCACCGGCAAGTCCGAGTCGCACCGCTACGACGAAACGCTGCGCTCGATCGATCTCGTCACCAAGGACGCCTACGAGCCGATGCTGCCGCTGTCGATGGTCGTCCACATCGACTACCAGCGGGCGCCGAGCGTCATTCAGCGCTTCGGCGATGTCAAAAAGCTGATTACGCAGACGCTCGACCCGATGCTCTCCGCCTACTTCCGCGACATCGCCCACAAAAAGACGATGCTGGAATTGCTGCACCAGCGCGACACCATCCAGGCGGAGGCGCGCGAGGAGCTGAAGCGGAAGTTCCACGATTTCGATATCGAATGTGTGGATGTCTTGATCGGCAAGCCGGACACGGCGGAGGCCGGCGGCAAGATCGAGACGCTGCTGGAGCAGCTGCGCATCCGGCAACTGTCGATCGAGCAGCTGGAGACCTACGAGCGGCAGAAGACGGCGGCGGAAAAGCTGCGGACGCTCAACGAGGCGCAGGCGCAGTCGGCGATGCAGACGCAGCTGACCAACGCCCGCGTGCAGGCGCAGATCGCCGAGAGCCAGGGCGAGGCCGACCTGGCCCGCGCCCGCAAGCAGGCCGAGCAAACGGTGGTCAACGCCGAGGCCGAGCTGGAGCGGTCGAAGCGTCAGGCCCAGCAGGTCGTGGTGGCGGCCGACGCCGAGCTGGCCCGGTCGCGGCGGCAGGCCGAGCAAACCGTGCTGACGGCCGAGGCCGACGGCAAGCAGCGCGTTCTGGCCGGTCACGGCGAGGCCCAGCGCGTGATGCAGATCGGCCTGTCCGAGGCGTCGGTGCTGCTGCGGAAGGTCGCGTCGTTCGGCGACCCGCGGCTGTACGCCCTGTCGGTCGTGGCGGAGCAGCTGACGCACAGCGAGCAGCCGCTGGTGCCGGAGCGCGTGTTCATGGCCGGCGGCGACGGCCAGGCCGGCGGGGCGGGCGGCATGTTGAGCCTATTGCTAAACCTTCTGGTGGCGGAAAAGTCGGGATTTCTTCCCGTGGACTCCGGCGAGCTGGCGGGACTCAAGGAGGTGAGCGAGCGCCTGGCCCGCGAGGCGGCGGAGTCGCTGCGGCCGGCGCCGGCGCCGGCGCCGGTCGCGGTCGATGGGGTGAAGTAAAACAGACAAGGAGACAAGGAGAAGAGGAGACAAGGAGAGGGGATGAAACGACAACCGTTTCAGCCGCTCCTTGTCTCCTTGTCTCCTCTTCTCCTTGTCTCTCAACGGGAGATAGCGATGGCCCACCCCGACAGCGACGTGATGCAGGTCTGCCTGAACGGCCACGTCATCACCGACCTGGCCTGCACCCATCCCGAGCGGCGCCGCACCGCCTGCGACCGCTGCGGGGCGGCGACCATCGACCGCTGCCCCACCTGCGGCACGGGACTGCCCGGCGCCGCGCCTGTACCGGGACTGGCGCCGGTCGGCACGCGCCGGCCGGCGCGCTGCTGCTCCGTCTGCGGGGCGGCCCTGCCGTGGACGCGGCAAGCGCCGCCCGCCGCGGACCCGACGGCCCCGCTGGAACGGCTGCTCCGCCGCCTGCCGCGCGCGATCCGCCAGCTGCGCTGGCGGCAGGGCGATCGGCCGCCATTCCGCGTGGAAGATGAAAGAGATTTGGAAGACCTTCTGAGGGCGCTTCTGCCGCTGCATTTCGACGACGTGCGGCCGGAGGGACGGACGCCGCGCTACGCCGCCGGCGTGCGAACCGACTTCCGCCTCGCCCCGGAGCAGATCGCGGTCGCGGTCAAGGTCGTGCGGCCGCCCGTCGTCGGGGATCGGCTGACGGAGCAGCTGAAGGAAGACGCGGCCTACTACCGCGGCCGGCCCGATTGCCGCACCCTCGTCGTCCTGATCTATGACCCCGAAGGGCGGATTCCCGAGCCGCGTTCGCAGGAGGCCGCCTGGTCGGCGCGCGAGGACGAATGGGAGCTGCGCTGCGTCATCAGCACGGCCGAGGCGGCGCATTCGGCACAAATCCCCGTCTAATTCTCTGGGAGGATCGGAATGCGACGTTGGACCCCCCTCATCCTCGCGGCGCCGCTGCTGTGGGCCGCGGCGTCGCGCGCCGCGGAGCCGGTCGCCGCGACCGTCGAAACCACGCTGACCACGGCGGGCGAACAGATTCGCCAGCTCGCCTTCGACGGCGATCTTGACACCTATTTCGCGTCGGAAAAAAACCCGACCGCCGCCGACCACTTCAGCCTCGTCTTCGACAGGCCGGTCGCCGTGAAGTCGGTCTGCGTCTCCACCGGCCGACCGAAGGGCGGCGACGAGCTGGAGGCAGGGACGCTCCAGGTCTCCGCCGACGGCAAATCCTTCGAGGACGCCGGGATATTCGCGGACGGCATCGCCACCGCCAAGTTCGACGGCCGCATGATCCAGGCGATCCGCATTCGGCCCACGGAAGACCTCAAACATCCGCTGGCGATCGACGAGATCGCGGTCGATTCGGACCCGGCCGTGACGGTCTTCCAGTACCCCGTCGAGTTCGTGGTGGACGTGTCCGACGCGCCGGAGATGAAGGAATGGGCGGACAAGGCCGCCCGCATCTGCGAGCGCGAATATCCGCTGCTCTGCGACGACCTCAAGAGCGACGGCTGGAAACCGTCCCGCGTCGTCACCATGACCCTCAAGAACCGCTACCGGGGCGTTGCGGCGACCGGCGGCGACCACATTACGGGGTCCGTGAAGTATTTCAAATCGCACCCCGACGACTTCGGGGCGATGGTCCACGAAACCGTCCACACGATCCAGGGCCTCCGCGGCGTCCGCAACCCGGGCTGGCTGGTCGAGGGCGTCGCCGACTACGAGCGCTTCTTCAAGTACGAGCCGGGCAAGGCGGGGCCGGTCGATCCCGACAAGGCCCACTACGACGGCAGCTACCGCGTCACGGCGACGTTCCTGAATTACGTGTCCGAAAAGTATGACAAGGAGTTGGTCCGCAAGCTCAACGTCCACATGCGGAAGGGGGATTACTCCGACGACCTCTTCAAGGATCTCACGGGCAAGACGCTCCAGGAACTCGACGGCGAGTGGCGGGGGACGCTCAAGAAGTGATTGGGGACGCCGGTTAGCCGCGACGCGCCAGCGGAGCGCTTGGGGGGCGAAGCGCTCCGCTGCGCGTCGCGGCTAACCAGACGGCGTGGCCGGCGGAAGATGGGGCGGGCCGGCAAAGTGATCCGGCGAGGAAAGAGAGGGTTGCTGTAGGCATTTCAAGCGAGACGCGGCCGGCGACGACGAGCGGCCCCCGATCGTCGCTGGTTTCCATGAAGCGCGGCCGGCGCGGCGGACATTCGCGGGGCAAACTCCCTTGGGGACCAGCGCACTTTCACCGGGGAGACAGTTGCCATGACCCAGATCGCCGTCCAAACGTACCGTCGGGTTGCGGACCTCGTGCAGCAGGGGCAGTGCGACCAGGCCCGAGAGTTGGCCCTGGGGATTCCGATCGATCACCTTCGCGGCCGGGCGCTGCTGCTGGCGAATTTCAGCCGGAAATTGTAGGGGAAAATCGGCGGCGAGCGGGAGGCGCTACACCAGGAACGGCCGCAGTCGCGCCTCCAGCTCGCCGACGCTATGGACGCACAGGCCGACGCCGCCCAGCCCGTTGACGCGCTCCAGGAACGCCGTCTGCTCCGGCCGCGGCTTTTCGCCCGGCCGCTTCACCTCGACGGCCAGCAGATTGCCGAACCGCACCATCCCCTCGCCGACCACCTCCGCGCGCTGGGGAAGAATGCCGAGGATGTCGGAAACGCCGCGCAGACCGACGAAACGCCGATAACCGCCGCCCTTCCGCGGAATGGCTCCCTGGTTCTGCCGCCAGGCGAAGACGCCCTTCACGGCCAGGTATTGCAGGCACGCGGCCAGCACGTCGGATTCACGGTCGGCGATTCGCATGGCCGTCTCTTCACAGGTACACTTCCGTATACGGATTCCATTCGGTCGGGGTCGGCGGCGAACTTCAGTGGACGACTTCCGTTTCCGTCCCTTTCTTGGCGGAAGAGGAGCGCGTAGAATAGACAAGCCAGGTCGATTTCTCCAATCGACCGGCCCAATGAGGTGATGTCATGTCCGGATCACGCTTTTTCGCCCCGATGGTCGCAACGCTGACGGCGGCCCTGCTCGGCTTGCCCGTTGGGTCGGCCCTCGCCGCGCCCGCCCAGGGAGGCGGCAACCACGGCGGCGCCGGCGGCGGCTACCACGGCGGCTACGCCGGCGGCGGCTACCACGGCGGCTACGCCGGCGGCTACCACTCCGGGTATTACAGCGGCTATCATTCGGGCTACTACGGCGGCGGCTACCGCTCGGGGTATTACGGCCGCTACTACGGCGGCTACGCTCCGGGCTACTTCGGCAGCCTTGGCGTCTACCCCGGCCTCAGCGCCTACTACAGCCCCGCCTACGTCGCGCCGGCCTACGCCTACCCCGCGCCGTCGGCGGCCCTCTACTCCAGCGGCAGCCCGGACGACGGGGCCCGGCGCCGCAACAACCCGGACAGCCCCCTCCGCCCGACGGCACGGCCGCGGTCGGCGTCGTCGTCCCCGCCGACGCCGAGGTCTGGTTCAACGGCGACGCGACCCAGCAGAAGGGCGAGCAGCGCGAGTTCGTCACGCCGACCCTGCCCGTCGGCCGCAACTATCAGTACGAGATCCGCGCCCGCTGGAAGGCGAACGGCAAGGTGGTCGATCAGACGCGCACTGTGATCGTCCACTCCAACGAGCGAACCGACGTGGATTTCACGCGGGCCGAGCCGATCGGCTCCCCCATCCCCGCCCCGCCGGAATGACCATCGTTCGACGACCCGCCCCAAGCGCCGGCAAGGGATTCCGTCCGAATCCCTCGCCGGCGCTTCTCTGGTTTCCAGACGATCCCCGGAGCCTGCCGCCGTCCCTATAATGGCGCCAATGCGAAGGACGCCCGCCTCCCCGCCTGGCCACGGAAGCGCTGCTCATGGTCCGCACCCGTTTCGCCCCTAGCCCGACCGGCTATCTCCACATCGGCGGCGTCCGCACCGCCCTGTTCAACTGGCTATTCGCCCGCAAGCACGGCGGCCAGTTCATTCTGCGCATCGACGACACCGATCAGCAGCGCAACGTGGCCGAGGCCCTGCAACCCATCCTCGAAGGCTTCCGCTGGCTCGGCCTGCACTGGGACGAAGGCGCCGAGGTCGGCGGGCCGCACGGCCCCTACTACCAGTCGCAGAAGCTCGACCGCTACCGGGCCGCCGTGCGCGAGCTGGTCGAGAGGGGCCATGCTTACTGGGATTACGCGACCGAAGACGAGGTGAAGGCGGAGCGCGCCGCGGCCGAGGCGGAGAAACGGCCGTTCCTCTACGGCCGCCGCTGGATGGCCGAGACGCCGGCTCAGCGGGCGAAGTTCGAGGCGGAGGGCCGCAAGGGCGTCGTCCGTCTCAAGATGCCGCGCGAGGGCGCCTGCCGCTTCTTCGATCATATCCGAGGCGACATGGAGGTGAAGTGGGCCGGCGAGCAGGACAGCGTCGTGCAGCGGGCCGACGGCACGGTGCTGTACAACCTGGCCAGCGTCGTGGACGACTTCGACATGAAGATCAGCCACGTCATCCGGGCCGAGGAGCATTTGTCGAACACGCCGCGACAGATCTTCATTGTCCAGAGTCTCGGCTACCCCTTGCCGGAGTATGCGCATCTGCCGTTCGTCGCCGAGCCGGGCAGCAAGAACAAGCTCAGCAAGCGCAAGATCCCGCAATACCTCAAGAACCCGGACTTCAAGCGCGTCTACGACCACGGCAAGGCCATCGCCGACCGACTCGGCCTGAAGACGACGGCCGACACGTTCAACCCGGTCATCGTCGATTTCTACGAACAGGTCGGCTACCTGCCGGATGCGATCGTCAATTACCTCGTGCTGCTCGGCTGGGCCTTGGACGACAAGACGGAGTTCTTTACGCGGGAGGAGATGGTTGCGGCGTTCTCCCTGGAGCGCGTCAACAAGGGGCCGGCCAGCCTCGACGTGAAGAAGCTGTTCGCGTTCGAGGAGCGCTACTTCCAGCAGCTGCCGATTGCGGAGAAAATGGAGCGGGCGCTGCCGTATTTGACGCGGGCCGGGTTGGTCCCCGAGCCGGTTTCGACGTCCGACCGCGCCCTGGCGACGAAAATCATCGCGGACGCCGGGCCTCGGTTCACCGTGGCGGGCGACGTTCTGAACTACGCCGACTTCTTCACGGCCGACGAGCGGCTGCCGTATGACGAGAAGGCCTTCGACAAGCACGTCCGCAAGGCGGCGGACCTGCTGCGGAAGGCGCGGGCGGTGCTGGCCGCGACGGAGCCGTTCGACGCGGCGACGCTCAAGGGACGGGTCGAGGAGTTCGCACAGGCAGAGGGAATCAAGCACGGGCCGGTCAGCCAGATGCTGCGCGTCGCGGTGACGGGCAAGGAAGTAGGCTTCGGCGCCTATGAGACGCTGGCGACGCTGGGCAAGGAGCGCTGCCTGGCGCGGATCGACCGGGCGCTTGGGATATAACTCGGATTCGCGGCAAGTGGAGGAACTCGAAAAAGGAGTCGTCCATCCCCTGCACCCGCTCACCGCGGCCCCCACGTCACCGGCACGTCCACCGTCTGCTCCGCCGGCTTGATGAGATGGACATGCACGACCGTTTTCACTCCGTCGGCCGGCAGCTTCGCGGCGTCGAGACGCAGCCGCACCGCCGCCGTCGGCCGCGGGCCCGGCGTCCACTCGCACCGCACCGCCGCGTCCGCGTCCACGCCGCCGATCTCCACCTCGTCGCCGTCGCCCTCGCCGCCCCGCAGCAGCACCAGCCGCGACGGCGAGGCGGCCGTCAGTTCCACCGCCGCCGGCGTCGCGCTCACGCGCTGGCGGCCGTGCTTCACGATTGTGAACGGCAGCTTCAAATCAGGATATTCCGGGTCGGATGTGTAGAGATGCAGCGTCTCGTCGTACCGGCCCTCGGGCAGGTCGGCCGGCGCCTCCAGATGGATCGCATATGTCCACCCCCGCCCTCCCCCACCCGCGGGGGGAGGGTTGGGAGGGGGGGTCGGCGCGTCCACCGACGCCCGCACCTGCGGGCACGTCGTCTCCACCTTGACGCTCATCGCCGCTTGCCGCCGGTCGGTCAGCGTGATGGTACGGTCCACCGCCCCGGCCGTCTCGACGACCAAGGCCGACGGCTCCAGCGACAGGTCGGCCCGCACGTGCGCCGTCAGCGTCAGCGTCGTCTCCTCGACGCGGTCGCCGCAGCGGCAGCGCAGCGTCACGCCCCACGACGAGGGGCCGTCCGGCGCGTCAGCGTGTTGACCGCCAGCAGCAGCGATCCCGTTTCGCCCGGCGCGAATCGCCGCCGATCCGGCGTCGCCGTCGCGCAGCCGCAACTCGGTCGGGTTTCGATGATTTCTACGATTTCCGATCCGCGATTTGACAGGACGAAGCGGTGCGACAGCGGTGCGCCGGCGTGGACGGTCCCGGCGTCGAACGCCGGCGGATCGCCCTCCAGCGCGGCCCGGCCGACCGCGCACCACGTCGGACTTGGGACCAGCACCGCCGCGAAAAGCAGCCACGAATGACGCATCGTTTCTCCCCCGAGCGGATTCCGGTGGGGAGATACCGTCTTTCGAGGGCGGCCGCAACGTCGGTTTTGCTCCGACTCGGTTAGCCGCTCTTCGCAGAAGAGCGCGTCGCGGACGCGCTCTTCTGCGAAGAGCGGCTAAACGGAGTGGGCGGTCGCGGTCACGGCTTCGGCGCCGGCAGCTTGTTCGTCGGCTTGCCCGTCGCGTCCACGGCGCCGGCCGCCACGATCACCATGTGGTCCGGGTCCAGGTACTTCTTCGCCACGGCCTGCACGTCCTCCGGCGTCACCGCCATCACCGCCTTGCGATAGTCGCTCAGGTAGTCGGCGCCGAGGTGGTAGCGGTCCACGTACAGCATCTGGCCGGCCACCTCCGCCGAGGTCGAAAAACGCAGGCTCTGGCTGCCGACCAGATACGTCTTCGCGTCCTCCACCTCCTGCGGCTTGGGCGCCGTGTCGCGGATGCGGTTCAGCTCCTCCAGGAACTCCTTCTTTACGCGGTCGAAATTGTCGCTGTCCGTGCCGATGTAGCCGGTGAACGCGCCCGGCTCCAGGTCCGCCGACCCCGTGATCGTGCCGCGCACCGTGTAGGCCAGGCCCTCGCGGTCGCGCAGCCGGGCCGACAGCCGATCCGTGAAGCCGGGGCCGACGCCCAAAACGTAGTCCATCACCAGCAGCTTGTAATAGTCCGGGTTGTCGCGCCGGACGCCGACGTGGCCGATGTAGAAATGCAGCTGGGCCGACTCCGGCATGGAGATGATCTTCTGCGTGAACTCCTTGGGCATCTCCACCTTCGGATATTGCGGCGTTTCCAGGTCCGTCTTCTTCCAGTCGGCCGTCAGCTTTGCGATCTCCTCCGTCGCCTCCTTGGCGTCGAAGTCGCCGACGATCGCCAGCGTCACGTTGGACGGCGTGAACACCTTCTCATGGAAGGCGGCGCAGTCGGCCGGCGTCAGCGCCTCCACCGTCTTGACCGTGCCCATCGCCGGCCGGCCGCGCGGGTGCTTGCCGTAGACCATCGCCTGGAAGGTGCGCTCGGCCATCGACTCCGGCTGCGTCTCCATGTCCTTGAGCGTCGAGAGCAGAATCTGCTGCTGGCGCATGAAGTCCTCCTTGGCGAAGGCCGGCTGCGTCAGGCACTCGAACAGCAGCCCCAGGCCCAGCGAGCGATCCGGCGCCAGCACGCGCACCGTGCCGCCGCCGGCGCCCAGCTCCAGCGAGCCGCCGACGCCCTCGATCAGGTCGGCGATTTCCGGGCCGCTGTGCTTCTTCGAGGACTCCTGCAACAGAAGGCCGGTCAGCGCCGACACGCCGAGCTTGTCGTCCGTCTCATAAGCGTTGACGCGGTGCAGCTCCGCCTGGGCGGTGATGATCGGCAGGCGGTGGTCCTCGTAGAGGAGCAGCGTCAGGCCGTTGGGCAGCTCGACGCGCTTCACGTCCTGGAGCGGGAAGTCGCCGCCGACCGCGGCGGTGCGCGACGAGCGGCCGGCGTGAGCCGGCTGATAGACCCCATCAGCCGGCTCACGCCGGCCGCTCGCCCCTTCACCCTTGGGGACCGACCACAAGACCACGCGCTTTTCCGGATCGAGATAGGTCTTGACGACGCGCTGGAGGTCGGCGGGCGTGACGGCCAACATGCGCGGCAGCACGGTCTTGAGCCAGTCGAGGTCGTTGGTGGTGACGCCCTTGGCGATGCTGTCGGCCAGGGCGTGGACGCTCTCGCGGCCGAACACGGCGCCGGCCACAAGCTGCCGCCGCACCCGCGCCAGCTCGGCGTCCGAAACCGGCTGGTCGGCCAGCTTCTTCAGCTCGTCCAGCACCAGCTTCTCCGTGCGGTCGCCGTCCTTCTTGTCGTACAGCTCCAGGTCGATCTCGAACCAGCCGGGGTAGCGGCCGGCGTTGTGGCTGGCGGAGACGGACGAGGCGACCTGTTCGCCCTCGATCAGCTTCTTGTAGAGCCGGCTGGTGCGACCGTTCAACAGCGCCTCCAGCACGGTCAGGGCCGGGTAGTCGTCGCTCTTGCTGTCCACCGTGTTCCAGGTCATCAGCATCCGCGGCACGGCGAACTTCGAGTCCATCGCGACCCGCTCGGGCCGCTTCGGCTGCTCCCTCGAAAGCCTTTTGCGCTCCGGCAATTCCGCCTTCGGGATGGGGCCGAACAGCTCTTTGATCTTCGCCAGCGCCATGTCGGGGTCGAAGCCGCCGCAGACGACGAGCGAGGCGTTGTTGGGGTGGTACCACTTGTCGTAGTGGGCCTTGATGACCTCGGCGGTGGCGTCGCGGACCTGCTGTTTCAGGCCGATGACCGGATGGCCGTACGGGCCGTCCGCGCCGAACAGGGCCGGCAGGATCGTTTTCTCCTCCAGGTCCCACGGCTCGTCCTCGTCGCGCTGCAGCTCGTTGATGACGGCGCCCTTCTCCTGCTGGAACTCGTGTTTGTCGTCGATGCGCAGGTTGCGCATCCGGTCGGCCTCGATCTCCAGGGCCGCCTCCCAGCGGTCGTAGGGGAAGTCGAAGTGGAATATGGTGTAATCCGTATCGGTATAGGCGTTATTGGCGCCGCCGTTGCGGAAGGTGATGCGGTCGATGTCGCCGGGCAGGATCTTGTCGGTGCCCTTGAACATGAGATGTTCGAGGTAGTGCGACAGGCCGGTGTGGTCGAGGTCCTCGTCGGCCGAGCCGACCTTGTAGGCGACCATGGTGGTGACGACGGGCGACTTGGGCACCGGCTTGAGATAGACCTTGAGGCCGTTGTCGAGGGTCTCGACGCGAACGCCGTCGTAGAGGGCGGAGGCGGCCTTGAGGGCGGCGTCCTCGGCGGGCGCCTCCTTCGGGGCGTCGGCGCGGGCCATCGTCAGCAGGGCGGCGGGCGCCAGCACGAGAAGCGTCCAGACGAGACGCGAGCGGAGCAATCGGGACATGGGAGCATCCTCTCCAATCAGGAGTCAGGAGTCAGGAGTCAGTAGGGAATTGTATAGGGTCAGCTGCCGTCGGACGCCTTGGACGCCACGGCTGCCGCTCCTGACTCCTGACTCCTGAATTCAGCGGGAAGGGGCGCCGAAGTCCACGTCGATGCGAGTGTGCGGCGTGAAGTCCTCGGCGGCGCTCATCTGGCGGTAGGCGTCGAGGCCGGCCGGGCCGAGCTGTTCCAGCTCGGCCAGCGGCAGATGGGAAACCTCGCGGTAAAACAGGATGTCGTCCTCGCTGGCGGCCGGCGCGAACTCGACGTCGGGCAGGGCGGTTCGCGTCAGCTCGCGGAAGCGGTCGCCGGCCGGCCCCGGCGGCGCGGCCAGGACGCAGATCTCGGACGCGGGGGCGGCCTTGGCGGGCGCCAGCTCGGGATGGGCCTCGTTGAAGAAGGACGCCGCCTCGTCCATGGCCTCCTCCTGGTCGGGGTGCTGTTGCAGGAACAGCTCCGCCGCGTTGGTCTCGCCCAACAGCTCGCCGGCGAACGCCTGGGCCGTCTCCACCATCGCCGTCTCGACGTTCTTCAGCAGGTTGGCGCTGGCCAGGCAGACGTGGACCAGCGCGACGAACTGCCCGCGGATGACGGTCTGCGTCCGCACGTCCAGCTCCAAGAGCGCCTCCGGCGTCACGCCGGCCAGGAAGCCGTCCACGGCCTGCGCCATGTCCTTGCACCCCGCCGGCAGCACGAGCCGGCCGGCCCGGGCTTCCGTCTCGGCCGCGTCGGACGGCGCCTCCAGCAGCCGTTGCAGCTCGGCCAGGCGCACGCGGCAGAAGTTGATTTCCCGCAGCTCGTCGGACAGGTGGCCGCGCAGGCTCAAAAACGCGGCCGACGCCTGCTGCATTACCAGGCTCTGGAAACGCCATTTCGGGTAGGCGCGCAGCAGTTCCGCGACCTCGGCGGGCGGCAGGACCGGGCGCCGGGCGCCGGGCTTCGCCGGCGCGAGCGCCGCCTGCAACCGGGCGTGCCCCTCCGCGGCCTTCGCCGCCAGCTCGCGCCCAGCGGCTCGTGCCGTTGCAGGATCTGCTCGATCGTCGCCACCACCTGACGCACCGCCTCCTCGGCGCCGGCCAGCCGGTACTCCGGCTCCTCGATCAGATGAACGGATATTTCCGCGAGCTTTTGCCCCCAATCGGCGACCGCCTCCTCGGACGCCTCGCGCAGCCGGCGCACCAGGGCGCCGGCGTTCTCGCCCATGCCCTCCTCGCGCGGGCTGCCGAACATCTCCTCCAGCTCCGCCAGCACCGCCGCCGCGTCGGGGGCCCCTCCACCCTGCCCTCCCCCACCCGCGGGGGGAGGGTTGGGAGGGAGGGGCGCGTCCGGGCGCGGACGCGATCCGGCCCGTCCGGCCGCCGCATGATAGCGGGCCAGCGGCTCGACGATCGCGGCGAAGGCGTCCTCGGGGGCCTGGCGCAGGAAGTCCTGGCAAGCGTCGCGCAGCCGGCCGATCATCGCGTCGGCGCCCATCTCGTGGTGCGCCCACTGTTCCTGGACCCAAACCTGCACCGCCTCGCGCAGCGGCTTGCTGTCCTTGCTTATCCAGCGCTGCAAGAGACGCTGGCAGAGGCGGCGGCCGGCCTCGCGCAGCAGCGCGTGCCGCGGCCAGGCCAGGTGATACAGGCCGAACGTCTGGTAGAACATGCCGCGCTGGTCCCACGGCGGCCCCGACAGGCCGGCCCGGCCCAGGTCGGCCGCCTGGCCCAGGGGCGAGCAGAGGTCGCGGTGGAGGAACTGACCGGCCGAATCGACCAGCTCGCGCGTCGCCGTCTCGTCGGCCTCGTCCGGCATCTGCAGCAAGAAGCAGCGGCTGAACGGCGGGTCGGGGTCCTGCACCGGCGCCTCGCGCTCGTGGTAGCGGGCCGTGAAGACGGATTTGGGCGAGGAATAATGGATCAATTCGGTGAGGGCGGCGCAGGCGTTGCCGAGCGGCAGGACGCGAGTGCGGTGGCGGTCCACGGGCGGCAGCAGCAAGAGGCCGACCACGTCGGGCTGGGCGTAGCCCATCTGGCGGAGCATGGCGCGGAGCGTGTAGGCCAGGTCGAGGAAGACGCCGCCGCCGGTGCCGCCCGCCAGGTTGGCGACGACGTAGACGCGCGGCCGATTGGTGCGGAGGCCGAGGCCCGACTGGCGGGCGGCGCCCGGCAGGGCGTTCGGTTCCAGGCAGGCGTCCAACTCCGTCTGGAGGCGGCGGACGATGGCGCGGTAGTTGTCGCAGAAGGCGAGGCGGCCCAGGGCCCGCACGCCGGTCGTCACCTGCGAGCGCGGGATGCGGTAGAGCATCCGCGGGTTGAGCCAGCCGTCGAGCTTGGGCCGGCCGTCGCGCGGCCGGAGGTAGTAGCTGGGCCGGTTGAGCGGCGTCAGCAGCACGTCGCCGCCGGCCAGGGCGGCGCCCGGCCGGCCGGCCGTCGCCGAGCGCACCACCTCGGGGTCGGTGTCGAGCAGCAGCAGGCGGAGGTGCGGCGCCTGGGACACGGAGCCGAAGCGGCGATGCAGGCTCTCGCGCAGCCGCTGCAAAACGGTCATGCCCACGGCGCCGACGCCGACGATCAGCGCGGGGAACAGGGCGCCGTCGCCGCGCACCTCCGTCGGGGCCTTGCGGATCGAGGCGACGGACTCCTGGAGGACGGCCCCTTCGAGGGCGCGGATGGAGAGCGTCAGGCCGGGGTGGGAGTCGGCCGGCCCGCGACGGATGCTGGCGGTGGCGGCCTCCTGGAACGTGCTGGGCGGCCCAACGTCGCGCTCGAGCGTCTGGATCGGGTCGAGCGGCGGAAGTGGCGCGGCCGGGCGAGCCGGTTCGCGCAAGCGCTCGGAGGGGCCTTGCGCATCGTCGGAAGGCCGGCCGGCCCGGCGCAGCAGCTGGACCATTTCCTGGCAGGTCGGGTGGCGCTCGTCCGGGTTCTTGGCCAGCGCCGGGCGATGGCCGGCTGGTCGGCCGGCGGCAGCGGCGTGACGTCGGGCGCGGCCTGGAGGTGCTGCACGATCAGCTGGCGGACGTTGGCGCCGTTGAACGGCCGGCGGCCGGTGAGCAGCTCCTGATAGACGATGGCCAGACTATATTGATCGCTGAAGCGGCTGACCCAGCCGTCGAAGGTTTCGGGGGCGGCGTAGACCGGCGTGACGCCGCCGGTGACGGACGCCTGGACGCCTTCGAGGTCCTTGACCAGGCCGAAGTCGGCCACCTTGACGTGCTGGTAGACGAGGAAGAGGTTCTGCGGTTTGATGTCGAGGTGCTGCAGCTGGTACGTGTTGTTCATCAGGTCCAGCGCCTCGGCCGCCTCTTCCATGTAGCCGAGCAGCTCGTCGCGCGGGATGCCGGGCAGGCCGCGGGCGCGGCACTCCTTGAAGCGGTCCCAGAGGTTGCGGTCGGCCAGCTCCATGACGATGATGAGCTGGCCGTCGATGATGTCGTAGCGTTCGAGCGAGAGGATGAAGGGATGGCGGACCGTCTTGACGCGGCTGAGGGCCTTGAGTTCCTGCTTGGCGCGGTGGCCGTCGTCGCCGTGGTCGGTGACGGAGTCGGAGACCGCGGCGGACAGATCGCCGAAGACGAACTTGATGGCTTTGTGCAGCCCGCCGGGCGCCTCGCATTTCCAGACTTCGCCAAAGCCGCCGCCGCCCAGGCGCTCGATGAGCTTATAGCCTGGGATTGGCTCGGCCTGGCTTTCGATCCGGACCGCCATGAGTACGTCTCGCGGGGCGCGGGCGCGGGTCGTCCGTCCTCGGGACGGGACGGACGTTGGACCGGGGGAGTGCGCCGGCCTCCCGACATTATGCACCAAACCATAGCTTGCGGCGCGGCGGGCCGCAAATGGGAATCAGGAGTCAGGGGTCAGGAGTCAGGGGTCAGGGGTCAGCGGCGCCGCCCGAACGCAGCCGGCATACAATGCAATGCGGTCCTCTGACCTCCCGACCCCTGACCCTGCCGACTCCTGAGCGATGACGCATTACGCTCTGTCGCTGAAACAGCCGTGGGCGGCCCTGCTGGTGCATGGCCGCAAGACGATCGAGGTGCGCCGCTGGGCCACGAAACGCCGCGGCCCCGTGCTGATCCACGCCGCTCGCGTTCCGGACCCGCGGCCGGAAGCGTGGGCGCAGGTGCCGCCGGAATTGCGCGCGGCGGCGCAGCTGGCCGGCGGCGTGATCGGCGCCGCCGACCTGACCGGCGTGGTCGCCTACCGCTCGCCGCAGCTGTTCGTCGCCGACCGTGCCAAGCACCTCAACGACCCGTCGTGGTTCCAGCTGCCGCGGCTGTACGGATTCGTCTTCGCCAACGCCCGGCCGCTGCCGTTCCGTCCCTACCCCGGCAACGTCCGCTTCTTCACCGTCGATGACGCGCCGGAGAAGCAGGCATGACGGCACTGTTAGTGAGCGTGCGTTCAGCGGCGGAGGCGGAGGCGGCCCTGGCCGGCGGCGCGGCCCTGATCGACGTGAAGGAGCCGGCCCGCGGCGCGCTCGGCCGGGCCGACGACGCCGCGATCGCCGACGTGGTGCGGGCGGTCGCCGGACGGGCGCCGGTCAGCGCCGCGCTGGGCGAGCTGCGCCAGGTTGCGGCACGGTCTCCAGACCGTGCCGCAACCGTAAGGACGCTGCCCGCCGGCCTCGGGTCGCTCTCCTTCGTCAAGTGCGGCCTGGCCGGCAGCGCGGGGGAAGAATCGCCGTCGTGGCCGGCGCAGCTGGAGGCGCTGGCCGAGGCCGTATGGAAGGCGAATCCCCTCTGCAAAGTGGCCGTCGTCGCCTACGCCGACTGGCGGCGAGCGCGGGCGCCCACGCCGGACGAGGTGTGTACGTTTGTAAGCCGCCGGCCGGGCTGGGGCCTCCTGCTCGACACCTGGGGCAAGGACGGCCTGACGCTGCTGGACTGGATGAGCCGCGTCGAGATCGACCGCCTGTGCCGGGCCTGCCGCGACGCTGGCGTGCGGATCGCTCTGGCGGGATCGCTGAGCCGCAGTCTGATCCGCACGCTGAGGCCGACGGACCCCGACTGGTTCGCGGTGCGCGGCGCCGCCTGCCAGGGGTTGCTGCGGACCGCCGCCGTGGATGCGGAGAAGGTGCGCGGCCTGGTCGAGGCCACGTCGGAGCCGCGACCGTAAGGGAGCGGTGTCAGCGAAAACCGCTCCCTTACGGTCGCGGCTCCGACGGGCGTATCTTTTGCCACTCGCGGAAGTTGACGGCCCGCACCCGCAACGACGACGTGGCCTCGCGCAGCGTCGGCGCGAACCACTCATCGACGAAGCCGCTTCGGGCCGCCTCTTCCCAACTCATGCCCTCGGGAATGGCGACGGACTTGAGCAGGATGAGTTCCGCCGCCCCCGCGACGACGGCGGCGCGGGCGGCGATGGCGTCGCTGGTGACGGCCCAGCAGTGCGGCAGCCGCCCTTTGCGGCAGGCGGCCTTTTCGCGGCTGAGGAACGAAAAGGCGTTGAGGATGGCGACGCCGCCGGCCGCCTGTTCGGGATGGTCGATGACCGCCGCCGACGGCAGCAGCCACGTCAGGAAGTGGGCGTTGAGCTGCAAGGCGCCGAGGGCCAGCCAGTGCGCCCGTTCCTCGCCGAGCCGGTGGATGCGGTCGAAATCGCGCACCACGTCGGCGGTCGGGCCGCCGCCCGGAACAAGCAAGACGTTTGGCCCGACATGGGGCAGCCAGGCTTGCAGACGCGGGCCGAGGTCGGGCAGATCGTAGAGGCTGCCGCCGACCTTGACGACGGCGAGTTCCAAAGTCTGAATGGACAAGGCCTTGCCTCAGTACTGGGAAATATGAAGATGTTTTTCTATCAAAATCCGCAAATGTCTCTTGACGCGCCCCCCCCCTGTTCTGGTAGACCCCCCCTCACCTCATCTTACCGGGCCGCGGCGCACAAGCGCGGAAGGAAGGAGTCCGTTCGAGAGGGGCCGGACGCTCTGCCCGCTCGCATTCCAAGAAGAAACCGTTGTTTCGTTCTTGCCAAAGGGCTTGGGCGCTCTGGACTCGCGCCGCCGTCCGCCGGTAGGGTGCCGCAGAAGGAATGCACCATGAAGAAGATCAGCGCAGTCGTCGTCGCCGTCGCCCTGGCCGGCCTGCTTCCTCTTGAGGGACGGGCAAGCAACGTCACCTGGGACAAGGGGCAGCCGACGTCGCCCGCCGCGGGGCAGGTTTCAGGCACGGGAACATTCATGGTGGATCCCGGCTGGACGTTGTACAGCCTGACGATCACCGCCGTCAACGCGAATGGGGGGGCCAGCGACACCGACCCATGCACCGTCAACGCTCCTGCTTTTTCGGGCCTAATCGTCGGGCTTCCGACCGGATCGTATTATGTCTACAGTACTCTGACAGAGGTGAAGGGCACAGGCATCCAGAGAATATACAGTATGACCACTACGGTTCCGGTCCTCGTGCCGGTCAAGTGACGACCTGCCGGGGAGTCTTTCGCCCCTCCCCCCGGGGAGGGGCCGTTCTCAGCAACCGATTCCCAGACCCCGGAGATTAAAGGCGTCGCCCCGCGCGGCAACCTCCTTCAAGGGAGCACAAGGATGAAAAGACGACAAATGGAGCGTCGGTCTGGCCTGACGCTGCTCGAAATGCTGGTGGTGATCGCGATCATCGCCATCCTCATCGGCTTGCTGCTCCCCGCCGTCCAGAAGGTGCGTGAAGCGGCCCTGCGCCTGGAAAGCATGAACAACTTGCGGCAGATCGGCCTGGCCGTGCAGAACTTCGCGGACGCCAACGACGACCGAATCCCCAGCATCGACGGTAAGCCAGGCACCGCCAACGTGGGCCAGTCCCTGTTCGTCGCCCTGCTCCCTTATGTCGATCAGAGCGCGCTTTATGCTGCATACGCCGCTGATCCGTCCACGCCTGCTGTAAAGGTAAAAACCTATGTTAGTCCGGCGGACTTTACGTTCTCCGGCCAAGATCCGTTAGAGGCCAGCTACGCGGCGAACGCCCAGGTGTTCATCGGCAGCCCCCGACTTCCCGGCGTTTACCTCGACGGCGCTTCTAATACGATCGCTTTCGGCGAGCACTATGCGGAGTGCAACTCGAAAGGTTACTTGACGCAAGGTCATTTCTATTACGGTGAATTCGTCGCCCACATACCGAGCGTCCACCGGGCGACCTTCGCCGACGGGGGGCCGAACGTCGATCAATCCGCTAACTGCGGCGACGAGTACCCAATCATCAGCGGGAACCCGCCCACGACGACGGGGGTGTTTGGGACATTCCAAACCGCGCCCCGTCCGGCCGATTGTGACCGCACAATCGCCCAGACGCCGCACTGGAGCGGGATGTTGGTCAGCTTGGGCGACGGCAGTGTCCGCACGCTTTCGCCAAGCATGTCGATGACCACCTACTGGTCGGCGGTGACGCCGGCGGGCGGCGAAGTCCTGGGGTTGGACTGGTAGGGGCGCGTTTCACTCCTCCGCCGCAAGGACGGCCACGGCATAGGCGCAGGCCGCTCGGGACACTTCGGGGCTGAGGTTGTTGCCGAGACGCACCACGTCGCAGGGTGGGATCGCCTCCTGCTGTTTCAGCAAGGGCCACGTCAGAAACTCTCCCTCGCCGGCTGTGACGACCATGCGGGGCGGTTCCGGCCGGCGACGGACGACCTCTTCAACCGCCCATTGAAGTGTGTGGACCTGCTTAAGCAATACTCGATTGACGAGCTTCTTTCTCTCCTCAGCGGTACACGTCTCCAGGTCGGCGCAGAGCATCCGCGCCAACCGGGCCTCGGCGGCGGCCTTCGTGGCGGGGCGCCCGTCGGCGGTGTTGCAGTTCGCAGGGTCTTCCGCGATCCAACCCAAATGCAGGTACACGTCCAGCGTCGTGGCGAACAGCTCCGCCGCCCCCTCCGATCCCAGGATGGCGCAGAGCGGCGTGCGGCGAACGCCGGTGTAAACCAGCTCGCCGCAGCGCAGCCGTTCCGGGTCGGTGCGGGCCTGCGGGACGGGTCGGCCGTCTTGCAGCGGCACGAGGTCCGTGGTGGTCGAGCCGACGTCGATCAGCAGCGCCGTCCCCTCCGGCGCGAACCGCCCCGCGAACGTCGCCAGCGCCAGCCAGTTCGCCGCCGCCGCCTTCAGCGGCGCCGCCCGCGCCTCCGCCAGGTCGGTGAAGCGGCCGTCGATGCGCCAGACGCGGATCGTCTTGCCGGCCGCCGCTGCCGCCACGGCGTCGAGAATGGCCAGCACGCCCTGCCGTTTGCTCTCGAAGCAGTCGCACAGCTCGCCGGTCATGGTGACGGCCAGCACGTCGGCGGTCGGCGTCTCGGCGATGAGGCCGCGCAAGGCGTCCGCCAATCCGCCGGGGTTCTTCCACAGGGCGAAGGGCCGGCTGCGGGCGGCGCCGTCGGTGTGGGCCGCCTTGAGGTTGGCGCCGCCCACGTCGAGGCCGAGAACGGCGCGATTCATGTCCGTTTTCCCATCCTAAAACTTCCCCACGGTCAGCACGCCGGCCAGCGGCAGCACCGGCCAGACGAGCAGCGCCAGGCCCAGCGCGTGCGTCCACGGCGCCGGCCGCCGGCTGAACATCCCCAGCAGCCGCAGCACCACGCCCAGGCCGGCCATCGACGGGACCAGGATCAGATACCACAGCCACGGCAGGCGGCCGATCACGGACGGCGCCAGGCCGGGGAAGGCGTTTCTCCACGCCGTCAGGCCGGTGAGGATGGCCACGCCGAACCACGACAGCACCCACAACCATTCGAGGGAGGTCAACCCCTGCTTCCGGCCCCGCGCCCATTGGCCGACGAGGAACAACGGCCCCAACAGAAGCACGCCCTCCGGCAGGCGCATGAAGTCAGAGAGATACGAGATGGCTGTTCGCAGGCGCGGATCGGCGGCGGCGTCGCGGGCCTCGACCGGCAGCGGGGCGATGCGCGCCAGATAGGCGGACAGAGCGAATCCCAGCACGATCAGGAAATAGTCTATAAAAGTGGGGCGCAATGGAGGCGACGGCGGCGGGGCCGCGGGGACGGCTTGCCGGCCCTCGGCCTGGCCGAACGGGAAGGGGTTCGCCTCGCCGCGGCCCTTCTTCGCGCCTGGAACGGGTTTCTGGCTCATTCCGTGATGGTACCGCGGCGAGCGGGGGGATGCCAAGCCCTTCGGCGGCGATAGACGGTTGCCTGACACAAGGCGAACCCGGCTCTTGCGGTCCACCATTCCGGCGCGGATAATCGCGCGGTGAAGCGCGGCCCCGTGAGGAGACACCCACCTGGAGCGGCTCGATGAACGAATCGCCCGACGCATCCGGCGCCGACCCGATCCCGATCAACGACGCTGCGAGGCTCCGCCGGCGGCCCCGCCGTCCGAGGAAGCAACACGATCCGCCCGGATAGTCGCTTTAAGCGCCCCCACCGACGCGGCCCTATCCCGGACGGCTTTTTTCCGTGGCCAACCTGCTACGGTCCTCGCGTCGGCGCGGTCGAAGGCGGTACAGTGAGCGGGTGTCGTCGCCCTTTGGGGCCGGCCCCGGTACGGACGGGCAAGCTCAGGCATCGACGGAGCGTTCCCATTGACTAGACAGTACGCAGTGCTTTCCCTGTTCAGCGGCGGCATGGGTTTCGACATCGGCCTGGCTAAGACGGGAAGGTTCAAGCTGCTGGCTTGCGTGGAGAAGGCGCCCGCATTCTGCGCGACGATCCGGGGCAACCGCGACGCGGGCCGCGTGAGCAACCGCGACTTCAAGGTCTATGAGGGCGACATCGGGGGTCTGGACCCCCAGCGGGTCATGGACGACGTTGGCCTCGAACCCGGCCAACTGGACCTGATCGTGGGCGGCCCGCCATGCCAGACTTTCAGCACCACGGGCAAGCGGGCCACGGTCCAAGACCCTCGGGGGACGCTGCTGTGGCAGTTCCTTCGCTACGTTCAGCACTTCCGACCCAAGATGTTCGTGATGGAGAACGTCCGTGGGTTGATGTCGGCGGCCCTGCGGCACCGCCCCATCAAGGACCGGCCGGACAAGGGCGGCCCGCCGCTGGAACCCGACGAGCAACCCGGCTCCGTGATACAGTCGTTCCTGCTTGACCTCCGGTACGCCTATCGGATCGACGCCTTCGAGGTCAACGCCGTCAACTACGGCGCGCCGCAGCTGCGGGAGCGGGCCATCTTCGTCGGGAACCGCTTTAACCGGCTCGTTGAATTCCCCGCGCCGACGCATGGAATGGAGGGAGGCGTCGAAGGGGTGCAGCGGTCTCTGTTCGAGGAGCCGCCGGAGCGCTTCATGCCCTTCCGCACCCTGGGCGAGGCCTTGGCCGGGCTGGTCGAGGCCGAACCCGTTATCATGGATTTCAGCCCACGGAAGAAGAAATACCTGGCGATGATTCCGCCCGGCAGCAACTGGAGATCGTTGCCCGCCGAGGTGGCCAAGGAGTCGATGGGTAAGGCGTACAGCGCGAAAGGGGGCCGATCCGGCTGGTGGCGCCGCTTGACGTTCGACCTGCCCTGCCCGACCATCGTGACGATGCCGAACCACGCCAGCACTTCCCTTTGCCACCCCACGGAAACGCGAGCGCTGACTTTACGGGAGTGCGCCCGCGTGCAGGAATTCCCCGACGATTGGGAGTTCTCCGGCAAGACCGTGGAGCAGTACGCCCAGGTGGGCAACGCCGTGCCCGTGCGATTGGGCCAGGTGTGCGGCCAACTGGTCGCGCAGGAGCTGGATGCGATCTATGAGGCCGGCATGACGGCCGCCACGGGCGAACACCCGGCTTGTCGGGTCGTGTATGTGAAGTCTCACATCCGTACCCGGCAATGGTTCAAGAACGGCAAGACCTTCCTCTGGAAGGACGGCCAGGAGAACGGCAACCCCACGTACCGCGCCGCAAAAACGCAGCGGAAGGTCCGCGAAATCGAAGGGGGGCCGTGATGGCTCGCTCGCACGCCGGCATGCCAAGACCAAAGGCCCTGGAAATCAAAAAGAGCGGCCTCCTGGAGTCGCTTGCAACGCTCGACGCGGACCAGGATGCGGTGAATCGCGTGCTGAAAATGGAGACGGACTTCCGGCGGCGCATCTCCGCCCACGTCGAGTCGCTGCCGTTGGAGAGCGCGCTCTTCGCCAAGTTCAACACCAATCCGTTCGTCCTCCTATTCCACACCTTCAAAAAGTCCTACCGGCACGTCTATGAGATCGAGCAAGACATTCTCCCGGCAAAGCTCTTCTCGTCGATGGAAACTTCGGCCGGGCGCATGGTGGAAACGGTGGTCCTGCCTATCTACGGTTGGGAGTGCGTGGCCAGTGGGATGCACTCGGCCGAGTCCGTCCTCGACGGCCGGCAGCCGGGAAGCGACCCTTTCCGGGTCGCCACTCTCAAGAGCGGCCCCCGTTGCCTCAACGACGAGATGAGCGAAAACATCGCCGACGCCATTATCGCCCACGCCCGCGGCTGGGCGCGGCAAGCCGGGACGACCCAGGTGGACTTCACCTACGGCGTCCTCTATGGAACGAAGAAGCAGTCCAACAAGAAGGACTGGCACATCCTGCGGAACATTGGTGAAAAGCTGCCCCAAGCGGCCGTCATTGTCCGGCCGGACGGCAGGTGGGATTGCACCTTCGTCAAGGAAAAGGTGACGGTTCGGGTGGCCGTCCGAATCGGGATCGAACTGTGGAACCACCTCGCGGACAACGGCCTGGCGTTCCTGGAAATGGCCTGCGCCCTGATCCGGGCCTGCGTTTCCCCCAGCGATACGGAGCCGGAGGATTGCGCCTTCACCATCCGCGACTTGAATTCCATCATCTCGTTGGATGTGGTCCCGGACGATTTCAACGTTAGCATCTTGCAGCACAGCCAGCTCGAATGGCTCTTCTTCTTTGCCCGGCACTTTTGCGACTCCATCGCCAACGAGTAGCCGCGTGGGTCGCCGAACTCCCCCCGACAGGATCGAGACCACATGGAACGGTCGCTCCGCGAGAAGCTGGTCGGCGGCAAGTTCGAGGGCGTCCCCGTCGCTCACTCCCGCCGCATGGGGGCGATCCGTGGTCGGGGCAACCGCACGACGGAGGCCCGATTCCGGGGGATGCTGGTACGCGCCGGCGTCCGGGGGTGGACGCTCCAGACCACGGGCTTGGCCGGCAAGCCGGACATTTTCTTCCCGGACCACAAGGTCGCCGTGTTCCTCGACGGTTGTTACTGGCATGGGTGCCCACGTTGCGGTCACCTCCCGACCGTCAACCGCCCCTTCTGGAAAGCGAAGATCGCGCGGAATCAGCAGCGGGACCGCGTGAATAATGCCGAGCTTAAAGGCGCCGCCGTCCGCGTTTTGCGGTTCTGGGAACATGAACTCCGAGAGGAAGGCGGCCGCTGCCTGGAACGGCTGAAAGTGCTGTTGGAGCAGGGATCGGCCGGCGCCGAGGCACACAAAGCCTAGCTTGCCACGGCCGAGTTGAGGAATCCTGTAGGATGGGTCTTATGACCCACCCTGCACGTCCTTACTGGGACCGACCACTCTTTTCCCCTCCACTTCCCCTGCCCAGACGCCCCTTCCGCGCGGTACACTCGACCGCCGCCCGCGTCCCCGCAACATCCTGGTGCGTCATGGCGAAGCATCCATCCACCCAGGGAAGCAGGCGGCCGGTCGAATGGCTCTGGCCGGCAAATGAGGAAAGCACGCCGGGCGCCGAAAGTTTGGCGCATTGGCGCGAGGCCCGGAAAAGTCAATGCTGCCAAGGAGTTAAGTGTGCGCCAAACCATGCACCATTTGGCGCATCACCGCGGCCAATTGGCGCAAATGAGCGCCGGCCGCAGCGTTCCCAGCGCTCCCGCCGGATCACGGCGACGCCGGCAGGTCGGTGAGCGTCAGCTTTTTCGGATCCACGACAACATGTTTGATGCGCTGCCGCTTCCAGGTGTAGGTGATGTGGACGAGGCCGTCGCGGTCCTGGACGACGGCCGGATACGAATACTCGCCCGCTTCCGTCTCCAGAACCAGAGCGGACTTCCACGTCTTGCCGTCGTCAGATACGGCGACATTGAGCGGGCTGCGGTCTTTCGTCGTGTGGTTGCAGACGAGCAGCTGGCGGCCGTCGGCCAGCGTCACGGCGTCGATGCCGGAATTGGGATTCGGCAAGTCCGTGAGTTCCATCGCGCCCCACGTCTTGCCGTCGTCCTTCGACCACGCCTGCCAGATTTTGCCCTGGCGGCTGCGGCCCAGCGCCTGGAGGCGGCCGTCGGCGTGGGACAGGATCGTCGGCTGGATGGCTTCGATCTCCTTGCCGTCGTTGAGGGGGTCGGTCTTCGACCAGTCGCGGCCGCGGTCGTCGGTGCGCTCGAAGTGGACGCGCCAGCCGCCGTCCTCCGTGCTGCTGGGGCAGAGAACGGCGCCGTCGGCCAGTTGGACCGGCTTGTCCTTGATCGGCCCGAGGAAGCCGTCCGGCAGCGGCCGCGGCGCCGACCACGTCACACCGTCGTCGTCGCTGGTGGTCAGCATGGCGCGCCAGACGCGCGGGTTCGGGCCGACCTTGTAGAACAGCATCAGCGGCCCGTCTTTCGGCTGGAAGAGGACGGGGTTCCAGCAAGGGAATCGCTTGCCGTCAGGCTGGGCGCCGTCGGCGACCTCCACCGGTTTCGTCCACTGGCCGTCCGACTGTCGCGCCAGCCAGATCCCGACGTCGGCGGCACCCTCGCGCGACCCGCCGAACCAGGCGGCCAGCAGCGTCCCCTTCCGCGTCTGGACGATGGTGGAAGCGTGGCACGCCGTGAACGGGGCGTCGGTGAAGATGAATTCCGACCGCACCACGCCGGTTTGCGGTGGCGGGTCGGCGAGGAGGAACGCGGCGAGGAGGAACGCGGTCATGGGGGATGCTCCGGGGGCGGCGAGTTCGCCCCATCGTAACCCGCCGGCGGCGCGGATGAAAGGGCGCGGCCGTTTGCGGCCGGCCCCAGGCTCTGCTAGGATACCGTACCATTCGCCTTGTTGCCGACGGTTAGACGGCTAGGTCTTCCTATTTTTGAGGTATCGCATGGTCCCCCGCATTGTCCTCGGTTTCTGCGCGGAAATCGCCACGACGGATTACACCTTCGCCTACGTCATGGCGGCCGGCCACGAGGGCCGGCTGCTCAAGGCCGACTTCAGCATGTTTCCGCCGCAAGGCTCCATCTACGTGCCGCGCTCCCTGTTCCCGCATCTCCCCGTGCGCTTCCGCGACCTCGGCTTCTGGGACGTGGAAGAAGACCCCAGCTTCGGCGAGCGCAACCGCGGCGCCAAGTACCGCGCCTTCCGCCTCCGCCCCGACGTGCCGGCCGAGCTGCTCCGCATTGACTGCCCCTCCCACCGCGCCGACGAGGCCCGCCAATTCCTCCTGGAGCGAGGGTTGGAGTCGTTTTATCGCCTGGACGGCCGCGACCTGCTGCTGGAGTTCGCCGACGGCGTGACGGCCGGCCCCGTGCGCCTGGAACCGGCCGAGGCCGACGGCCGATTCCGCTGCGACCCCGAACTGCTGGCCCAGCCGCTTGGCGCCTGGCCCAACCGCCACGCCCTCCAGCCCGTCCTCGTCAGCATGGGCCAGACCATCCGCTGGTTCGTCTGGCCGCTGCCGCGACCCGATTCGTTCATCGACCTCGCCTCCACCCGACAGGTCCTCGAAAACCTTCAGCGCATCGGCGTCGGCCAGGAACTCTACGACGACCTGATCGGCCGGCTCGGCTCCATCGACCACGCCTCCCGCATCCCGCCGCTGCACCGCCGCCGGCTGCAAACGCTGCTCGACGAGGCGCTGCAGACCGGC
Organism: uncultured Planctomycetaceae bacterium; assembly: GCA_963823075.1. Taxonomy (GTDB): domain Bacteria; phylum Planctomycetota; class Planctomycetia; order Gemmatales; family Gemmataceae; genus UBA4732. Next base: position 1,402,657 of record CAWGKE010000001.1, on the reverse strand, counting down.
AAGCGGCTGGAGGAGTGCGTGCCGCTGCTGCGCGCCGACCCGAAGGTGCAGGAGGCCATCGAGCAGTACAAGCACCAGATCGGCGAGGAGCATCGCAAGGAGCTGGAAAAGCTGAAGTCGCAGCTCGGCGACGAGGTGGAGGAATTGAGGGCGAAGAAGCAGGGCGTCGAGGCGGAGATCGAGGCGGCGCGGCAGCGGCTGGCCGACGAGGAGGCGAAGAAGGAGCAGACGGCCGAGGCGACGGCCGAGGCGGTGGTGGCCCGCGCCCGCCAGGCGCAACAGGAGGTCAACGCGATTCTGGCCGAGGTGGCCGTGCTGCGGCCGTTCCTGGCCGACGGCGCCGCCGCCGCGGCGCCGGGCACGGCTGTGACAGCCGTGGCGCACCTCACCTACGAGCGCGAGGCCGTTCCGCTGCTCGGCCTGGATCGCCTCCTATGCGCACCTGAAAAGTCAGTTGGAGAACGTCGGCCTCCAGCCGCGTTCGGCGTCGGCGGTGGCGCGCGAGACCCTGGCGGCCGTGTCGCTGGGCCAGGCGGTTTTCTTTCAAGGGTCGCTGGCGCCGGTGCTGGCGCGGGCCGCCGCCCTGGCTCTGTCGGGGGAGCGCTGGTCCGAGCTGGACGTGCCGAGCGACCTCAAGGACGGGACGGCGGTTCGGCCGATTCTGGAATCGGTCGCGGCGAAGGGGCCGGCGGCGCTGCTGCTGCACGGCGCCAACCGCTCCTGCATCGACGCCTACGGCGCCGATCTGGTGCGCCTGTTGGCTGAGCGCGCCGCCGGGCTGGATTCGGCGCCGGGGCTGATGGTGCTGGGCGTGCTGTCCGAGGGATTCAGCGCCGCGCCGCCCGACCCGGTGCTGACGGCCCTGGGGCCGATCCTGCACACGGACTGCCTGGCGTGGAAGCGCGGCTGGAAGGCCCGGCCGGCGCGGGCCGGTCAGATGACGGCCGGCCCCTGGCCGCACCCCGACGGCCCCGACGAGGACGCGCTGGGCTTCCTGCTGGACCAGATGCAGCCGGCGCCGAACGAGCTGTGGCGCCGCAACGTGCTGGCGGCCGACCGGCGGTTGGCGGGCTGGCCGGCCGAGCCGGGCGCCCCGGACGCGCTGGACGCCGTGCTGTTCGCCTGGGTGCTGCCGCGCTGTCTGGCGGCCGGCGTGGACCTGTCCGACCACGGCGACGCCTTCCGGCAGCTGTTCCCGGAACCGGATGAAATGGATCCGCGACTTCAGCTATTGCTCAAGGCGCATGGAGCGGCGGAAGTGTTTTGAAAAGTTCAGCCGCGACCCGACAGGAAAGCGCGTCATCGAGACCCGCTCCCCTGTCGGGTCGCGGCTGAACAAAACGATTCACCGGAAGGTGAACTAGAACCGCCGCCCCGGCCCATTATGGGCCTCTTCCTCGGGCGGGCGCGGACTGAGGACGGCGCCTTCGACCGGCTTGCCGCCTATTTTGGACGTAGCACTGTCGATGATCTCCCGCACCTGGCGGGAAATCGACTCGGGGGCGGCCTGGACTGCCACGTCGCGGATCACGCCGAACAACGTTCCGAGGGCCAGCTCCTTGACCCGGCCCAATTCGGGACCGAACATGCTTTCCAGCGTGCCCCACCAGCTGCCGGCGGAGGACGCCGCCGAGCCGGCCGCGGACAGCGCCGAGCCGGCCAATCGGCCGCTCGCCTGGGCGGCGCGGCCGACCGCGCGGGCCGCCTCGGGAGCGTGCGGCAGCAGCTTGCCGGCCACGAAGCCGACGGCGACCGCCCCGCCCATCATGAGCCAGGGATGCTGGTCCACCTGTCGCGGCAGATCGAACGTTTGCCGGACGCACTCGGCGGCGTCCTGGAAGGTTTCCTTGACGTCGTCCACCGCGCCGCCCACGGCGCCCGTGACGTTCTCCATCGTGTCCCGGACGCTGTCCACCGTGTCCTTCACGGTCCCCATGGCGCCTTCCATCGTGTCCTTCACGGATTCGACCATCTCCTTGGCGCCCTGAACCGCATCGGCGACGGTGGAAGTGGCCCCCTGAACGGTGTCCACGACCTGCTGTTCGAGCTTCTCGATCTTGTCGGACAGCTCGCCGCGCGTCGCCTCCATTTTCTCTCGGATTACTTCGGTTTCGTTAACCATTCGACGTTCTCCTCAGTCGCTTTCATGGCCTCACGGCTCATGGGAAGCGACTCCAGGTTTTTCTTGGCGAAATACAGCAGGACGCAGCCCGCCACGCCGAAGACGACCGTTACTATGGCAAAGCTCCCCCACCAGGGGAGGGCCGGGATCGCCCAGCTGAGCAAGAGGGCGACCGTTATGCCAAGCAGGAAGACGGCCGCCACCGCGATGCTGACGCCCATGCCCAGGACGGGCAACCCCTCCTGGGCCCGTTTCATGTCGTCTTTGAGTTCGTGTTTGAACAGCTGCAACTGCTGATTAATCAGCTCTTGCGCGTCGGTGACGATGCCGCTGAGCAGCGTCGTCACCGACGGTTCGGCGCTGGTCGGCGTCGTCTGCAAACGGTCGGCCATGATCTCAGCTCCTCGACGTGACCCGGGCGAGAAGGAAGCCGACGGCGACGCCGATCAGCAGGGCCGGGATCGGGTTCCGCCGGATCAGGTTCGTGAAGTCGCTGCCCATGCCGCTGAGGCCCTGCTCGCGCAGGTAGTCGCCCGTGCGGTCGAGGGCGCCGGCGACGCCGCTGGCGGCCGAGCCGAGCATCCCTTCGTGCGGGGCGTTCTGGCGCACCTGGCTGGCCAGCGATTTCAGCCCGCCGCCGGCGGCCGAGGTGGCGTCTTCCGCCCGCTGGCCGACGTAGTTGGCAGCGCCCTTGGCCTTGTCGGCCAGGTTGGACGCGGCGTCCTTGGCCTGGTGCATGGCGGCGGCGCCGAGGTCTTGGGCCTTGTTCTTGACGTCCGACGCGGCTTGGCCGACGCTGGAAGCGAAGTCCTTGCTCTTGTCGTGAACGGAACCGGGATTGTTCGCCATTGGATCTACTCCCTCTTTTGCGGCTGAAGGTCGATTTCCCTGGTGGGGGCCGCGGCCCAACCGTTGGATCGCAAACCCTTGCGCGTCCGGGAAGCATTCCGGAACCGCCTCCGGTAGCGGCAGAACCTTTAGGCAACATCCATGCCGTTCGGCGGTGCGAGCGGCGAGCGGCGCGGCGTCAGCCCGCCAGTGCAGTATCTTGTCGCTGACTTCGTGCAGCACCGGCGGGCAGACGCCGCGCCACTCGCGCGGGCGCCGCTCCTCCGCCCAAAAATGCGCACGCCATTTCGCAGGAAGGGAGAAGCCCGTCTCACAGATGCGGCGCCCAGGCCGTGACGATCTGGATGAGCTTGACGAGCGCCACGTCGGAAACCAGCACGAGGAACAGCGACGCCACGACGCCGGCGGTGGCCGCCTTGCCGACGCCCTCGGCGCCGCCGCGGGCGCTCATGCCGAAGTAGCAGCCGGACGCACCGATCAGCCAGCCGAACACGACCGTCTTGAACACGGCCGGGAGGACGTCGTGCAACGTGAGGACGCGCAGTGACTCGTTGAAGAACTGCCGGCCGGTGAGGGTCCCGCCGAGCGTCTCGGCCAGCCAGCCGGATGCGAGGGCGGTGAAGGAAATGAACACGGTGAGCAGCGGCAGCGAGATCATGCAGGCGAGGACGCGGGGGGCCGTCAATTCGCGCATGGGGGAGAGGCCCTGCGCCTCCAGTGCGTCGATTTGTTCGGTGAGGGTCATGGCCCCGAGGCCGGCGCCGAGACTGGCCCCCATGCGTCCGGCCACGACGAGTCCGGCGGCGAGCGGCGCCAGCTCCAGCACGACGGCCAGCGCGAGCGCCTGCGGCAGATAGACGACGGCCCCCGGCCCGGCGACAGCTTCCAGGGCGCCGCGCAGGTGCAGCCACACGACGACGCCGATGGCCGCCCCGGCGGTGAGCGCCAGCGGCAGCGATCCCATCAGGACGTGGAACAGTTGAGCGGCCAGCTCGCGCGGCCGCAACAGCGCGTGCGGCAGCACCAGCAGAGAGCGCCAGGCGAAGTGGGAGAGACGGCCGAGGGTTTCAAGCATAGTGGCGAGTGGCGAGTGGCGAGTGAAAACAGGGCGCCGGCCGCCCCACCTCTGTTCCGAATTGGAATAGTGTCAACGACCACTCGCCACTCGCCACTCGCCACTCGCCACTGCTTTCCAGGTCCAGTGCCGATCGGTGGTCGGGCGGACTTCGGCGGGGTCGAATCCAAGCGCGGCGATGCGTTCGCGGACCTCCGCCAGCGACAGGGCGGCGTACAGCGAGTCGGCGAACATTTTTTGCTGATGGGCGTTGGCGCCGCCGGCGTACTGCTCGACGAGGCGGCGCAGTGTCGTTTCGTCGTCGGGCCGCAGCAGGTCGCGCACGAACAGGACGCCGCCCGGCGCCGCGACGCGCACCATCTCCGCCAGCGCCTCGGCCGGCTCGGGGATGTGATGCACGATGCTGTTGGAGATCACGGCCCCGAAGGCGCCGGTCGTGTGCGGCAGCCGCTTGGCGTCGCAGCGCTCCAGGCGGATGCGGTCGTGCAGGCCGGCCCGGTCCACGTTGTCGCGGCCGACCGCCAGCATGTGTTCCGCCAGATCGACGCAGGTGACGATGGCCGTGGAGCTTTGGCGGCACAGTTCGATCGGGATCTGTGCGGTTCCGGCGCCCACGTCGAGGATCGGGTTGGTCCCGTCCCAGACGGCGAGGAAGTCCGTGACGAAGACGCGGTTGACCGTCGAATGGTCCATCGCATCGTAGTCGCGGGCTTCCTCGGCGGAATCCATCACCTCGGGTTCGAGGACGCGCGGTAACATGGGGGGCGACGCCCTCAAACGCCGACGAGGACCGACGCGCGCGCCGCGGCCGGCGTCGGCGACCGCCGCGCCTGGCGTTCCGTGCGGAACAGGCTCAGCAGGTCGCCCCGCAGGTCGAGGTCGTTGGCGCCGCGGCCGTCCCACTCGCGCAGCACGGCCGACGTGGCGGGGTTGAGGCCGGCGACATGGTGCAGCCAGGTGATCCCGGCGTCCTGGGTGAGATGGGCGGTGCGGGGGTGGTGCCACGCGGCGTGCGACGCCAGGCAGCCCATCGGGGCGGCCTTGGTGAAGCAGCCGTGGATGAGGAACGGACTTCCCTTTTCCAGCAGCTCGATGATCCGGTCGAGGCCGGCGTCGGTCAGGTTCGGCAGCCAGGCGGTGCGCAATTCTCGCGCGCATTCGGCGGAAAGCATGACGGACTCCTTCGAGGCAGGCCACAGGGCTTCGGGGCGCCGTGGGGAACCCCACGAAAGGCAAAGGACATTGTACCCGAACGGGTCAAGTTCGTCGCGGGGATTCGGCGAGCGCCGGCTGATGGCGGCGAGTGAGAGAAATGGAAAAACCCCGCCGTCCGCGGGTGCGAAGCGGCGGGGCCGGAACAGAGAAGAGGCCGAAGATGGGGTAGAACGTAACCATTCCTTTCCAAATTGTCAATCATTTTTTCCCGATTTTCCGCCTCCTCCGAAACGGTCGGGATAGAATCCCTTTCCAGGAGAGACCACACGCCCGGCGGCCCGGCCGCCGGCTCCATTATTGAGGGGGGAACCCATGACCGAGAACCTGCACCGGCGCGACTTCCTGCGGATCGGCGGTGGCGCCGTGGCGGCGGCCGCGCTGGGCCGCGTCGCCGCGGCCGACGAACCGCCGAGCAAGCGCGAGCTTCACAAGGCCATCATGTACGGCACGCTGACCTACAAGGGGTCGGTCCTGGAGCAATTCCAGGCCGTGAAGGCCGCCGGCTTCGAGGGCGTCGAGCCGATGAGCCACATGCGACAGGACGAGGTGGTGGAGGCCTTCGACAAGAGCGGCCTGAAGCCGGCCAGCGTCTGCTGCAGCACCCACTGGGGCAAACCGCTGTCGCACCCCGACGAGAACGTCCGCCAGGAGGCCCGCGAGGGCGTCGAGGTGGCGCTCAAGGACGCCAAGCGCTACGGCGCCACGTCGGTGCTGCTGGTGCCCGGCATCGTCAACGACAAGGTTACCTACGACGAGTGCTTCAGCCGTTCCGTCGTCGAGATCAAGAAGATCCTGCCGCTGGCCCACGATCTGGACGTGAAGCTGGCGATCGAAAACGTCTGGAACAATTTCATCACCAAGCCGGAGCAGGCGCTGGATTTCCTCGCCGCCATCGACAGCCCGATGGTCGGCTGGCACTTCGACATCGGCAACGTCCTGCGCTACGGCAAGCCGGAGGAGTGGATCCCGAAGCTCGGCAAACGCATCCTCAAGCTGCACATCAAGGAGTACAGCGCCCTCAAGAAATTCAGCGTCCGCTTTTTCGAGGGCGACGACAATTGGCCGGCCATCATGAAGGCGCTGGACGACGTCGGCTATAAGGGATGGGGAATCTCCGAGCAGCCGGGCGAGCAGTCGAAGGACGCCGAGGCGCTGAAGGACCTGTCGCAGCGGATGGACAAGGTGTTCGCCAGCTGAGCAGCTTCTTCGGCGAGCCCGCAGCGCCAAGCAAGGACGAGCAGCCGTTTCGCCCTTGCTTGGCGCTGCGGGCTCGTCGGGCTTCTCCGATCGCGCCGGGTCGGCACGGCTTTCGCCCCTTTTCTCCCGGGTTCGCCCTTTCCCCCCAGGAAACGCCGTCATGAACAACACCACCCGCCACCACACCGAGGAACGCCGCGACCGCGACAACCTTGGCAATCAGACCGCCCCGCCGCCGCAGGCGCCCGCCGCCGCCGACTCCGCCCACGTGCCCGGCGGCGCGACCGAAATGGCCGAGCTGGGGCGGACCCTGCAACCGCCGACCGGCAAGCCCGCGACCGACAAGACGCCCCCGACCCCCTGACGCCGTTCCACTTCGGAGGTCGGTTTGTCCCAGGAAACGGCAAAAACAGGCCCTGGGCGCCTTGCCGCCCATGCGGCATTCTCGTCCAACAAGTCAGCAGACGCCGTGCCGTTCCCTGGCTGAAAGGAACTTTGCGGGATGGACAATCTTCTGATCTTCACCGGCCTCATCTGGCTGGGATCGTTCACGGCCGGCCTTCTCGGGGCCCTGACCGGCCTGGGCGGCGGCGTCGTCATCGTGCCCATGCTGGTGCTGGTCTTCGGCGTGGACATCAAGTACGCTATCGGGGCGTCGCTCGTCTCCGTCATCGCCACGTCGTCCGGCGCCGCCGCCGCCTACGTCCGCGAGGGCTATTCCAACATCCGCATCGGCATGTTGCTGGAGATCGCCACCACGATCGGCGCCCTGGCGGGGGCGTTTGTGGCGCTGATCGTGGCGCCGGGAATCATCGCCGTCATTTTCGGCGTGGTGCTGATCGTATCGGCTTACCTGTCGAGCCGGCCGCGCGTCGAATTGCCCATCGCGGATAAAGCCGATCCGCTGGCGGTGCAACTCCGCCTCGACGGCAGCTTTCCCACGCCGAACGGGTCGCAGCCGTACCACGTCCACCGCATCCCGGCCGGGTTCGGCCTGATGTTCGTGGCCGGCGTGCTGTCCGGGCTGCTCGGCATCGGCTCGGGCGCCCTCAAGGTGCTGGCGCTGGACCAGGCCATGCGGCTGCCGTTCAAGGTGTCCACGACGACCAGCAATTTCATGATCGGCGTCACCGCCGCCGCCAGCGCCGGCGTCTACCTGGCCCGCGGCTACATCGACCCCGGCCTGGCGTTGCCCGTCCTCCTGGGCGTGCTGCCTGGCTCGCTGCTCGGCGCCAAAATCCTGACGCACGCGCCGGTCAAGATGTTGCGGATCGTTTTCGCCCTGGTCATTGTGGCCCTGGCGATCCAGATGATTTGGAACGGCCTGACGGGGAGGATTTAACGTGGACGAACCGGAACAGAAGGCCGAGGACGTGCGCGTGGAGCATAGGATGGGCCGGCTGCTCCAGGTGGGCGTCCTGCTGGCGGCGGCGGTCACTGCCGTCGGCGGGGCGATCCACCTGGTCAAGCACTGGGACAAGCCGGTCCCGGATCGCCGCGTCTTCAAAACGCCCCCGCCGCCGGAGGTCTCCAGCGTGCCGGGCGTCGTCGGCGCCGCCTTCGACGCGCGCGGCCAGGGCCTGATCCAACTCGGCGTGCTGCTGCTCATCGCCACGCCGGTGGCCCGCGTGGCCTTCTCCGTGTACGTCTTCGCCCGCCAGCGCGACCGGCTCTACATCGTCGTCACGCTGGTGGTGCTGGCGCTGTTGCTCTTCAGCCTGTTCGCCGGGCCGTGGCTGCCGGGCGGATGACGCCAGGCTCACGGCAGAGTCACCTCTTCCCCCCCTGCTGGCGTAATCAGCGCGCGCAGGGTCGCCGGCGGGATGTTGCGGGGGAGGAAGCGCCCGAACGCCCGTCCGCGAACACCGCCTGGAAGCCGTCGTAGAAGATGCCGCCCAGCGCGGGCAGCGGCCGCGCCGGGTCGTACGGCAGGTCCTCCGGCTTGGTCCAGGGAACCGCCTCGCCCGCCTCCACGATCATCAGGGTAAACGCCGTGCCGTCGGTGACGTTCTGGAGCCGCATCGGCCGGCCCGGTGGGAAGAGCGTCTGGTCGCCGACGAACACCTGATAGTAGGTCGTGTTCGGCTTCCACCCCGGCGGCTGGAGCGGCGGCGCATAGATCGCCGGCATCCGCTCCAGGAGTTTCTTGTTGTGTGGGCCGTCCCAGGCCTCGTCGAGTTTGAACTCCTGGTAAAGCGCGGCTTGATTGACGTAAGGCAGCAGCGCTACGCGCCAGCTGAGGAGCGGCTTGCCGGCCGGGTCGGTGATCGCGGAGCCGGGGAGGTGGTTGAACTGGCTTTCGTAGTTGTATACGCCCAGGGCGAGCTGGTGGAGATTGTTCAGGCTCTGCACCCGCGCGTCCTCATCCTTGAGGGCGGCGACGGCGGTCGCCGGCCAGCCGGGCTCCCATCGCATCGTCGCCCTGATTCGCCCCGAGGCGCCGCGCTGCTCCGCGGTCGCGGCTCGCAGGGCCACGGTCAGCTCCTCGGCGATCGGCGGGGGGACGCCTTCCAGCTCACCCGTGGCGTAACGCTTCAGGTCCGAAGCCATCAGGTCGCGCAGGCCGAGCAGCGTCTGGAGACGCTCCGCCTCCCTGGTTCCGTCGGCGTAGTCGAGGCGAAGGATTGCTTCCAGCCCGTCGGTCGCCGCCCCGTCGGCCCGCGACGACAGGTCCGCCGTCAGGATCGCAGCCCGCGCGTCGGCCAGCGCCGAGAGGTCGGGCGCCGCCGGCGCGTCCGCGGGGTGGGGCTGAGAGAGCGCACGTTGCAACTCGGCGATCAGTCCGTCGCGGAATTTCGGCGTCAGGGCGGCCCCCACGACGACGTGATGACCGCTCGCGGCGAGACCGAGGGCGGGCCGTAGCGGGCCGTCGGAGCCTGGCTCGGGGACACGGGCGATCCACTCGCGCAACGACTCCTCCCACGGGGCGGCGGCGACGAAGGTGTGGTCGCCGCGAATGCACACGCCCTCTTGGCCGTCCGGGCCGGCGAAGTAAGTTTGTCCCCGGAACTGCCGCGGGGTCAGGCCGCGGCTTTTCACCTGTTGCCGCAACTGCTCGCCGGAAAAGGATGGGACCGTCTGCACGACGGCGACGAATAACGGCTCGGCCTGCTCCGGTTTCATGTTGACGAAGGTAATGCGCTGCAGATCCTCCACGGGGACGCCCGGAGGCAGGCCGTGCGTCAACCAGTCGGTCGGAGGAGGCAGCTTCTCGCGGACCAATAGGTCATTCAGCCCCCGCACATCCTGGCGCTTCCACAGGTCGCCCACGGCGAGGCTCACGAACAGGACGGAGTCGCGCGGGACCAGTTCGAGGTCCTCGGTCAGCGCGGCCTTTCCCTCGTCCGGCGGCTCGGACCCGTCCTCCGTGGGCGGCGGCGACGGGTTCACCCGTCCGCCGGACGACAGGGCCAGCGCATTCAGCGCCAGGGAACCCGCCAGCGCCAGGAGCAGGCAGACCGCGACCGCGCCGGCGGCCAACTGCCAGCGACGCCGCCAGGCCCAGCGGCGGACGCGCTCGACCCGGGTCGGGGGGCGGGCCTGCGTGTGTTCACCGGCGAGGAAGCGGCGCAGGTCGTCGGCCAGCGCGGCGGCGCCGGCGTAGCGCCGCGCCGGCTCCTTCCGCAAACATTGGAGACATACCGCCTCCAAATCGGGCGGGCAGGTCGGCTCGACGCGCCGCGGCGCGACCGGCTCCTCACTCACCACCTGCAAGACGACGTCCACCGGACTGCCGCCCCCGAACGGCGGCCGGCCGGTGAGCAGCTCGTAGAGGATCGCCCCCAGCGCGTACACGTCCGCCGCCGGCCCGACGGCGCCGCGCCGGCCGCCGGCCTGTTCGGGAGCCATGTAGGCGGGCGTGCCGAGGATCGCGCCGCTCTGCGTCAGCGGCCCCGCCGGCGTCGCCCCCGGTTCGGTTTCCAGGCGCTTGGCGAGGCCGAAGTCGGTGATCTTGGGCTGGCCGTCCTCGGTGAGCAGCACGTTCCCCGGCTTGAGGTCGCGGTGGACCACCCCGCGCTGGTGGGCGTAGTGCATGGACCGGGCCAGCGTCTCGACCAGGCGGGCCGCCTCGGCGGGGGGCAGCGGCCGGCCGGCGCACTTCCCGGCCAGCGTGCCGCCGGGAACGTATTCCAGGGCGAGGTACGACCGCCCGGCGTGGCTGCCGATTTCGTGGATCTGCACGATGCCGGGGTGTTGCAAGCTGGCCACGGCCTCCGCCTCGGCGCGGAAGCGCGCCAGATGCTCGGCACCGGCGTACGGCCCGGCGAGGATCATCTTGAGGGCGACGAAGCGGCTGAGGGACATTTGCCGGGCCTTGTAGACGACGCCCATGCCGCCGCGGCCCAGCTCCTCCAGAATCTCGAAGCCGGGGACGTTGGGCCGCTCCTCGACCGAAGGCGGCCCCTCGGGGGGCGCCACCGTGGCAGCGCCGCTCGCGGGGAGCGGCGGGGGCGCCGTCTCGGCTTCAGTCGGGATCTCTTTCTTGATTTCACCCATGCGGCGCTCTTCCGAGAAGTGATGGGCCACGCCAGGCGATCGTACCGCACCCCGGAGGAGACCGCAAGCGCCGATGCGCTGGGCGATTGACAGCCCCGGCGCGGCCGGGTTACGATCCTTCCGTCCCCCAAGCGTCGCCCCGGAGTTCCCACCAATGTCTTTCTCCCGCCGTTCCTTCCTGAAAACCTCCGCCGCGACGGCCGCGCTGGCCGCGGTCGGCGCCCCCGCCGTCCTGGCGTCGCGCTCCGCCAACGAGACGCTCAACGTCGGTTGCATCGGCACCGGCGGACGCTGCCGCACCCTCATGAAATCGCTGGCCACGGTCCCCAACGTCCGCATCGCCGCCGTCTGCGACATCTACGACGCCCACCTCGACGAGGGCAAGAAGCTCGCCGACCCCAAGGCCTTTTCCACCAAGGTCTACAAGGAACTGCTGGACCGCAAGGACATCGACGCCGTGCTGATCGGCTCGCCCGACCACTGGCACGTCGCGATGGCCGTGGACGCGCTGGCCGCCGACAAGGACGTCTACGTCGAAAAGCCGCTGACGCACAAACCCGAAGAGGCCAAGACGATCCTGGAGGCGCAAAGCAAGTCGAAACGGATCGTGCAAGTCGGAATGCAGCAGCGCTCCATGCCGCACATCGCCAAGGCCCGCGAGCTGATCCAGAACGGCCGCATCGGCAAAATCTACAAGGTCCATCTGACCTGGAACCGCAACCAGGACCGCGTGCAGAAGAAGCCGCCGAGCATCGACCCCAAGACGCTGGATTGGAAGGCGTTCCTCGGCGACGCCCCGGATCAGCCCTTTGACGAGTATCGCTTTCGCAATTGGCGCTGGTTCTGGGACTTCGGCGGCGGCGTCTTCACCGACCTGGGCGTCCACTGGATCGACGTGGCCCACTGGCTGCTCGACCTCGACCATCCGCTGACGGCCGCGGCGATCGGCGCCAACCCCCTCAGCAAGGGGATCTGGCAGACGCCGGACACGGCCCAGACGCTGTGGACGTACCCCAACGACCTGCAGGTCTATTTCGAGGCGACGTTCGCCAACGCCCGCAACGGCGCCATGATCGAGTTCATGGGGACGGACGCCACGCTGAACATCGACCGCGGCGGCTGGCAGCTCTTCCCGGAGCGCGACAAGGGCGACTTCGAGGAGATGATCCTCGGCACGGACAAGAAGCGCGGCAAGGATTTCTACGACAAACCGGACGGCGAATTGCTTCATCTGACGAACTGGGTGGAGAGCGTGCGGGCCGGCACGGCGCCGAACGCCCCGGTGGAGGCCGGCGTCCGGGCGGCGGCCGCGGCCCACCTGGCCAATCAGGCGCTGCGCAGCAACATGGTGGCGGGCTGGAAGGAATAGGCGCCGTCACGCCAAGGCGCAAAGTAGGGGCGGGGTAGCCCCGCCCCTACTTTGCGCCTTGGCGTCTTTGCGTGAGGTTCCTTATTCCGGGTCGATCAGTCCGGCGTCGGCCGTCAGCCGGCGCCACTTCTCCTGGAACTCTCGCGCCTTGTCCGCCGGCAATCGGCAGCTCGCATCCCCTGGCATGGCGAGCTTGTCCAGGTAGTTCGCACGGATGGCCTCCTCCGTGCAGTAGCCGCTATGTCCGTTGACATTCAACTTCACCTGAACCACCTTGTCCTTCGGCAAATCCTTTTCCGGCCAGCCTCGCGGCTCCACGAACCAGACGCCCGTGAAACCACCCTCGCACTCGATCGGCCCGTCGCTCGGCGTGTAGTAGTTGTAAAGGACGCCGCGCACGTGCGGCAGGGCGCCGATCACGTCGTCCTGGCGCTCGCCGGCGTACTGGAGCGGCGAACCCAGGAACACGAGGTTGTCCGCCTCGCCGCCCTGGTCGAGCGCCTCCAGCGTGATGAGCGTCCCCTGGCTGTGGGCAACCACGTCGATGCGGCCGTTCACGCCGTACTCCCGGTACAGCCGGCGGGCGCCGACCAGGAAGTTCCGCAGCCGCTCGGCGACGGCGACCTGATACGCCGCCTTGTTCTCCGCGCCGTCGTGGTATCGCTCCTCGATGCCCTTCAGGCTGTTGCGGGCGTGGCCGACGGCGGGCTTGTCGCCGTCCGGCTGGGTCCAGCGGAAGAGGTAGATTTCGGGCCGCGGTCCCGCGGTCGGTTGCTCATCGACGGCTTCCTTGAAGCAGTGCGACAGGCCCGCGCCGTCGTCGCCGACGCCGTGGATGACGATCGTGACGCGGCCGGGCACGACCAGCGCATCCTGGTTGGGGGCGTCGCCCACGACGGGGGCGCCCGCGGCTGCGGCCGTCGGGAGCAGGCAGAGGAACTTGGCGGCGGCAATCAGGGAAAGTCGCGGCACGGCGGAACTCCTTCATCCCAGGGGTTGCAAGTCTCTACCGAGTACATCCACAAGGGGGGCGACGACCCATCACGCGGAGGAAACAATCGCGGTGAAACGGGCGGCGAATCCTTTGGCGGCCGGCGGGCGGGGTGGTACAATCGGGCGACATTTTCTCGGCCGGGCCGCACCGACAGGGGAGAGCGCCGATGACTGAACACGGGTCCGTCACGCACTGGATTGACCTGTTCAAGCAGGGCGACGGCGCCGCCGTCCAGAAACTTTGGGAAAGGTATTACCGCCGCCTCGTCACCCTGGCGCGAGCGCGGTTGCGCGGGAACCGGGGGCGGGCGGCGGATGAGGAAGACGCGGTCCTGAGCGCCTTCGCCAGCTTCTGCCGCGGCGCCGAGCAGGGCCGGTTTCCGCAGCTGGACGACCGCTACGACCTGTGGAAGGTGCTTGGGGTCATCACGGCCCGCAAAGCGGTCGATCAGGCGGTTCGAGAGGGCCGGGCCAAGCGGGGCGGCGGCAAGGTGCGCGGCGATTCGGCGCTTCAAGGTCCGCGGGCCGCCGACTCGGCGGAGGGTTGGGATCGCATCGCGGGGACGGAGCCGACGCCGGAGACTGCGGCCGAGACGGCGGAAGAGGTCGAGCGGCTGCTGGCGTTGCTTCCCGACGACGAGGCGCGGAAGATCGCGGTGTGGAAGATGGAAGGATGCACCAGCGAAGAAATCGCCGACCGGATCGGCCGCTCCGTTCCCACCGTCGAACGACGCCTGCGGATCATTCGCAGGACGTGGGAGAACGAAATCGGCCCGGAGGCGGCCGGCGACGCATCCGCCCCCGCCTGATGGGCGCCGCCGCCGATTGCGGATTACAGGGATAGGTGGGCCGGACTGTGCGCCGCCGCCTGCACAGCCTCGCCCGTCGGCTCACCAGGAGAGACGCATGAACCCGCTTCCATCCCGAGACGGCGACGCGGTTCCTCTGTCCGGCGAATGGCGCGTGGATGAAATCTGCCAGCGCTTCGAGGACGCCTGGAAGGCCGGCCGACCGCCGCGTATCGAGGAGCATTTGGGCGGGGCGACGGGCGCCGAGCGTCTGGTCTTGCTGAAGGAACTCGTCCGCCTCGACCTCGCCTATCGCCGTCAGCGCGGCGAGGCCGTCCCATCGGCGGAATACCTGCGCCGCTTCCCGGAGCTGGGTGCAGCGTGGCTGGAACGGGAAGCGCCTCCCTCCACAGTGTCCGATGCGGCGGCGGCAGGAGCAGGCGAAACGGCGCCGCAGATCGGGCCGTCGCGGGCGGCGCTGGCGACGGGGTCGGCGCTTCAGGTCCCCGGCTACGAAATCCTCGGCGAGCTGGGCCGCGGCGGCATGGGCGTCGTCTACCTGGCCAAGAACGTGCTGCTGGACCGGCGCGAAGTGCTGAAGGTCGTCAACAAGGCCCTGCTGGACAAGCCGGGCGTGGCGGAGCGATTCCTCCGCGAGATCCGCTCGGCGGCGAAGCTCGACCATAACAACGTGGTGAAGGCGTACAGCGCCTTGCAGGTCGGCGATTACCTTCTATTTGCGATGGAATTTATCGACGGCGAGGACCTGGCCAAGGTGGTGCAGCGTCAGGGGCCGCTGCCGATCCCGCACGCCTGCCATTACGTCTCCCACGCGGCGCTGGGCCTGCAACACGCCCACGAGCAGAAGTTGGTCCACCGCGACATCAAGCCGCAAAACTTGATCCTGTGGCGTCAGGGGAAGAAACACGTGGTCAAGGTCCTGGACTTCGGGCTGGCCAAGGCGAAGCGCGAGGGGCAGGCGATCACGGACCTGACCGGAGAGGGGGCCATGATGGGCACGCCGGATTACATGGCGCCGGAGCAGGCGCAGGACGCGGCGAGCGCGGACATCCGGGCGGACGTCTACAGCCTGGGATGTACGCTCTACTTCCTGCTGACCGGCCGCCCGCCGTTCGCGGGGAAGAGCATTTTCGCCATCCTGCAAGCGCATATTTCAGCGGAGCCGACGCCGCTGGGCCAGCTGCGTGCGGAGGCGCCGGCGGGGCTGGCGGCGGTCGTGGCGAAGACGATGGCGAAGGACCCGGCGCGGCGCTATCAGCAGCCGATTGAAGTGGCGCAGGCGCTGGCGCCGTTCGTCAAGGGGACGGCGCCGCCGGCCAACGTCGTGAAGGCGGCGCCCCCGATTGCGGCGGTGGGCAAGGCGGAAGCGCCGAAGCCCCGCGCGAACTCCCGCCGCGCCTTCGATCTTCAACCGCCCGACGCTGATCCCTCGGGGCCCCAGGGCCGCGGCGCCCAGGAAGCAGCCGATGGCGCGACAACCCAGCCCTGCCACCGTGAAGGGGCCGAGTCGGTGGTCGGTTGCGGGCGCCTTCGCGGCGCTGATCCTGTTAGTGGTCGGGGTGATCTGGCTGTGGGCCGGCGGCATGTTTCGGGTGCAGACCCCGGAAGGCATTCTCGTCGTCGATGTCAACGAGCCGAATCCCGACGTGTACGTGGACGGGACCAGGATGATTGTCACTTGGGGGGATGACGGCAAGAAGGCGGAGATCCGCGTCCAATCCGGAAGGCGCAAGGTGGAAGTGACGAAGGACGGATTCAAGGCATACGGCGAAACGGTGGAACTCCAGGACGGGAAACGCCGTGTGCTGACGGCGACGCTGGTCCGCCAGACGGCGTCCGCGCCCCCGGATAAGGGAGGCGACCAACCGCCGCCAGCCAAGCCGCCGACGTCGCCGCGGCCCAGCGAAACCGAGGCGGTGGCCGCCATCGAAGCGATCAAGGGCTCGGTTCGCCGGGATCAGGACGGCCACGTCTATTACGTGGACTTGGACAACCACGGCGCGACGGACTCCGACCTGTCCTACGTGAGAGCGTTCCCCAAGCTTAAGGAGTTGTGGATCATCGGCGGAGAGATCACGGACACCGGATTGGCCTATTTGGCTGAGACGCCCACGCTGGAGAATTTGGTTATAGGCCAGGATAAAGTCACCGGACCTGGGCTTCAGGTTCTCGGCAAGTTACCTCATCTCACCCGGCTGTCTCTTTTGTTCCTCAAGGAAGACACCTACTCGGCCCTGGATCTTCAGGTGATAGGGACATGCAAAGACCTGCACTATGTCGATATCGGGCGCACCACGCTGCCCGCCGGATCGCTTCGGTTCCTGAGAGACCTCCCTCACCTTGACGATCTGAACCTCGATTCTGCGCACGTCACCGACGAATTCCTGGATGATATCGTGGCGTGTAAGAGCATCGAAACTTTGGACCTCCATGACACCAAAATCACCGAGGAGGGCGTGATCCGCCTCAAAGAGCTGCCGAGTCTGCAGTTCGTCAACTTGGAGGCGGATCGCGTGACCGAAAAGGTGAAAGCGGCGTTCCAGAAAGATCGACCCGAAGTCACGTTTCCCTAAAAGGACTGAGGCGCCACGGCCGATCATCGTTCCGGCTCGTCGGAACGGCGGCGGACGCGGGCCGAACGGGGGGAGGGATGCAACAGCGGGCGGGATGCTCATCCATCTTGATGCGGTGTTTCACAGATGCGGCAAGGGGCGGTACAATCAACAAGGTGGATCGCGCGGGAGCGCGCCCTGTTCCGGAGAGCAGCCATGAAGCCGCTGATTACCGAGCGCCCCGACGATTCCTGGCTCGACCTGACGTTTTTCGAGAACCAGGCCAAGGTTCCGCCCGAGGCCCTGCTCCCTTACGCCGGGCGGCACATCGCCTGGAGCTGGGACGGCAGCCGGATTCTCGACAGCGCCGAAGAGTTGGAACAGCTTATCGAGAAACTGACCGCGGTGGGAGAAAATGTACATCGCGTCGTGTTCGACTACGTGGACATCGTTTGACGGGATGTTGCGTCGATGACCATGCGTTTCCCGTACCGGCTTCTCCCCCTCCAGCAGGCGGTCGTATCGTTGGGCGGGCGTTGGGTCCGGCCGCGTCCCCTGGTCTTCGTGACGTTGATCGGCCCGTCGGGCGTCTTTGTGGACCGCGCGATACTGGATACGGCTGCGGACGACACGGTTTTTCCCGACGCGGCCGCTGTCACCGCAGGGCTGGATCTGACGAACGCCCCCACAGGAGAGGCGTCGGGCGTGGACGGGGCGCCGGTGATCGTCCGTTACGCCGCCGTTGAATTGCGCCTCACCGATGGCCGGGAATTCCGCCGATGGCCCGCCTGGGTCGGTTTCACCGCCGCCCGCCTGAAACAGCCGCTGCTCGGTTTCGCCGGCTGTCTGCAATTTTTGGGCGCGTTCTTCCACGGCGATCGGGAAGAGGTCGAGCTGGCCGTAAACGCTCTTTATCCCGGCTCGTAGCTGGCGGGGTTGCGCCGCCGCTGCCATCCCCGGAATTCATGCCATTCGCCGCCCGGCCGCCCCGGTCGGCGAATGAACGCTCTTCACGAAGCTTTCGCCCGCGCTTCACACCCCTCCCATGTTCTTCTGATTCACTAAGGCCGCGCCAACGGTCCACGCCTTACATCAGGAGAACCACGGTGATCCAACGACGAATCCGAGCCGGTTTTACGCTGATCGAGCTGCTGGTGGTGATCGCCATCATCGCCATCCCGATCAGCCTTTTGCTGCCGGCCGTCCAGAAAGTCCGCGAGGCGCGGCCCGCATCAGCTGCGCCAACAACCTCAAACAGATCGGCCTGGGATTGATGAATTACGAAAGCAGCCACAACGCCTTTCCCGTCGGCGACAATCGGGACAACGTCGCCGGAGTGTACCAGTCGTGGCAAGCGGTGGTCCTGCCGTACCTCGAGCAGGGCAACATCGCCACGGGCTACAACTACAACCTGGACTACAACGACCCGGCGAACTACACGGCGATCGCCTACCAGATCAAGATCTACAACTGTCCCAGCACGCCGATGCAACCCCGGCTGGACACCACCCCGGACGAGGGGACCCGATTCAACGGCGGCACGGAGCCGCGCGGCGTCACGGACTACTGGGGCATCAATGCGATGGAAACCTGGGTGCCGCAGGTGAGCAATTCCATCGGCTCCTTCCCCGGTTACGCTTCTTACCAGATCGGCAATGACTACGATCCGCTGCGCCGGCGTGCTGTCTCACTACGCCAATGGGCCGACGCGCATCGCCACGATCACGGACGGCACGTCCAACACCATCATGGTGGCCGAGAGCGCCGGTCGGCCGATGGCCTACGGGCCGCGCAGCATGCCGCTGGGCCTGCTGGGCAACGGCGAGGCCGGATGGGCGGACCCCAACGGCGCCTTCAAGGTCAAAGGCGCCAACCCGGCCACCGGCGCCGTCAAGCCGCACGGCGCCGCGGCCAACACCTGTGCGATGAACTGCTACAACGGCAACGAGATCTACAGCTTCCACACCAACGGTTGCAACTTCCTGTTCGCGGACGGCTCGACGCATTTCATCAACGCCGGCGTGTCGCTGGGCGTCATCGGCGCCCTCGCTACGCGGGCCGGCGGCGAGCTGAATCAGAGCGATTACTGAGCGGTCGCCGCGACCGCGGGAGCGGAGTTCGTCTCCGTTCCCGCGGTCGCGGCCCGCCGCCTCATGCGATGACCACCCCAGCCGTTCCCCCAAGGAACGGTCAACTCGCCACGCCGGACTCCAGGTAAAAAATCATGTTCCAGAGGCGGTCGATCTCGCCGCGCTCGATCACTTCCAGCGGTTTCAGGCCGTCGAAGGCGTCGTTCGGCGCGTCGAGCCACGCGGGGATGGCTTCGGGCGCCACGACCTCGGCCAGCCGCGCCTGAAAGCGCTCGGTTTCCCGGATGCGGCGGAGGCCCGGCTCGTCCGGCCTCTTGCCGCCCTCCCAGTGCGCGATCGCCCGCTCGGAAAACCCCGTGAGGCGTGAGAACAGCTTTCGGCTGACGCCCAGTTTCTCCCGGACTGCGGCGGCCAAGCTCTCCGTCGCACCCGCCCGCCCGGATTTCGCAGCCTTCCCATGCGCCGCTGTTTTGATCTTTTTCGCCGGTTTGGTCGTCATGGACAACCCTCCTCTGTGCTTATTATGGCAGCCGAACTCGAAAAAGACAAGTGCTTTTACATGCAAAAGTGCATGAATCAGGATCGGCTAGCGAGAGCGGGGAAGGTCCGCCTTGTTGATGATTCGGAGCCAACTTCTCGGAACTTCGAGGTTCGCCGGGAAGACGATGAGGTTCACCCCACCCTTGCGAGCCGCCGACGGCACAAGGAGGCCTTCCCAATCCGCGTCATGGGCCAGGCGGCCGACGGCCTGAGTTAACGCTTCGCGTCCCCTTCGCTGCTCCTCGCGCCAGGGTTCATCCAGAAGCCTGCGCTCAGAAGCGCCGAGGAGGCGACGCACCGTACCGTCGGTCAGGTCCAGCACGCGCCCCAGGCGAGCCTGAAGGGACGCCAGTACCCTCGGCATTCCCTTCGCAATCGGTAGGCCGAAATGGAGGAAGTGGGCAAGGGCCTCGTCGATCGCCGTGTGCGGGTCCAGACTCGTGTACACCGTGTGAAAGCTGTTCGGCGGGTTCCAGCGGGCGCCGGCCCTCTTGCTGCCGGCGCCCGTCACGAGGTCGTCCTTGTTGGCGTATTGCGGGGAGGCGGAGCGATACAGTTCCCCCGCCCACGGGATGGACCGAGGAAGACATCGCGCAAGCGCTCGGGCCAGTCGGTCGGAAGCCGGATGATGGGCCATGCTCCGTCCTTCCTCTCCGTCGATTACCCGATGCTTACCTCCATCCGCTCCCCCTCCGCCAGCGTCGCCGGCATGGCCAGCGTGATCCGCACCCGCTCGCCATCCATGGCGTGTTCCGCCTCCACCGACCCTGTCGCCGACTTTGACGCTCACCTTCGTCGCCTTCATCCCCTCCGCGACGGCGAACGCCAGCGTCGCCAGCCGCAGCTTGCCCCAGCGCACCTCGATCGTCTGCCGCTGCGTCCCGTTCTCGCGCTTCTGCGCGATCGTCCCCCATCCTTCCGCCGACGTGAACGCGGAGCGGAAGTCGTCCGGCCCCAGCCGCGGCGCGAAGCCGAGATGGCCCTTCGGGCCGTGATATTCAAAGCCGCACGCCGCCAGGTAGACGCCGTAGCTGGCCATCGACCGGGCGTAGTGGTCGCCGCACTCCACCTCGTTCCACGGGTTGCGGCGCGACGCATGATGACGCTCGTGCAGCGACCGGCACACCGACAGCCCCTCCGTCAGCAGACCCTCCCAGATCATGTGGCCGGCCGCCTGGTACTCGAAGCCGTTCATGCACTCGTTGAAGTAGCTGGCGAAGCCGGGGTTCACGTTGCCCGCCGTCCCCGCGCGGCCGCCCTTGGGCCACGTACACATGATGAGGCCGCCCTCGCCCGGCATCGCGTACCACCGGCCGCTCGGGTACACCTTCCGGTACGGCCCCACGTCCGGCGTCCAGTTGTACTTCCACAGCGATTGCAGCGCCTGCCGCGTCTTCTCCTCCGGCAGGATGCGGCCGAGGCCCACCTGGAACGCCCAGCTCTGGCCGAACACCTGGTCGATGAAACAGCCGTCGCCGATCTTGAGCGCCTCCGGGTGTTTCGGGTCCGGTTTGTGGTAAAAATACTCGCCGTTCCACAGGTCCGCCGTCACCTTCGCGCTGCCGCTGTCGAAGATCGGCCGGACCCGCTTGGCGAATTCGTCGTCGCCGACCTCGCGCGCCATCTCCTCCGCCGCCCGCAGCGCGGCGAGATACAGAGAAGTCATCGCCGAATTGGGGCCGAAATACGCCGTGTCCAGCGTGTTCGGCTGGGCGTCCTTGAGGACGCCGTCGTGGTCCTTGTCGTGGCTGAGGAGGTACTCCGTCGCCTTCTTGATCTTCGGCCAGTTGCGCTTGAGGAAGGCGCCGTCGGCCGACATCTGGTGCTCGCGGCAGCAGCGCAGCACGACGCCGGATTGGCCGTCGATGGCGTAGCGTGTCGCCGGCCGTCTCGCCGCGGAAGCGGACCAGGCCGGAGTCCTCCCAGGCCGTGCCGAAGTCCTGCATCTCGCGGGCAGACCGCTCCAGCTCCGGGAACAGCCGGGCCGCGGCGTGGGCGTAGTGCCAGACGTGGGTGCAGGTGCCGACGCAGCAGCCGACGCCCTCCCAGCCGTAGAATCGGCCGTCGGCGAAGCGGTGGCATGTCGATGTCGCCAGGATCGAGGCGTTCGTGAACAGCCGGTCGAGCAGCCAGTACGGCAGCGTCGAGTCGTACCACACGTCCCGCCACAGCCGCGTCTGCTTCGACAGGCGGTCGAAATTGTCCGCGACGTGGTCGGCGACGGCGGCCGCGTCGGCGAAGCGCGTGGCGTACCAGCGGCCGACCGGCTTGGCAAAGCCCGGCAGCCGCAGATTGGGGAAGCGCCACGTCACCACGAAAGTCGCCGTCGCCTCCTGACCCGGCTCCAGCTTCCAGCGCCGGCGCAGGCCGCCGCGCAGCCGGCCGTCGAGCGGCGCCGTGGCGTCGTCGCCGCCGGCGGCGCGCTCGTCGAACAGGCCCGGCGGATGTTCCGCCTCCGGCAGCGCGGCCGCCCCGGCGTCGCCGTCCTGCCGGCCCAGCAGAGCAAGGCCCATCGCGCCGAAGTCGGGCCGGTCGGCCAGGGCCTCGCCGCGCGCGTCGTCGCGGAACTCGATCTGATCGACGTTGACGTGGCCCCACGGTCCGGTCGCCGCATCCACGATCTCAATATGGGCCTTTTTGCCGGCCAGGTCGCGCACGTCCCAGTTGCGCCATTCCAGCCTCTCGTTGTCCTTGCCGGTGGCGGTGCGGACGACCTTGCCGTCCACCAGCAGATTGATGCACGCCTTGCCGGGCTTGTCGCCGCCGCCGATCAGGAAGCTGACGTAGCGCCGCTCGATCGTGAACTCCGGCGAGGTGAGCTGGCCGACGGCGTCGTCGCCGTGAACCCAACTGTCCACGAATCCCTTGCCCTCGAAGCCGGACACCGGCTGCTGGCCGGGCAGCGTGCCGTGGACCGGCCCCGTGCCGAAGGCCTCGCCGGCGACCTTCCAGTCGCCGTAGTCCTTGCCCTCGAAGTCGGCGAAGACGATCGGCGGCTTGCCCTTCTCGTCCGCCGGCCCCGCCTCGGCGGCGCATTCGAGGAACAGGTGCGTCTTGCCGGCGCGGACGCGGTTGCGCCTCTCGGGCCCCGACCCTGCCCTCCCCGAAGCTGGGGGAGGGTCGGGTGGGGGGCGGCCCGACGGCGTTTTGCAGCCAGCCGGCCAGCTGCACGTCGGCCGCCGTCTTGCCGGTGTTTTTGACGGTGAAATGCAGCACCGCGGCCGGCAGGCTGGAATCGGCCACATTGAGGGGAATGAAAGGAGAAAACGCCTCCAGCGTCACGCTCAGCGGGAAGCCGTCGGCCTTATATTCGACTTTACCGATCGGGTATTCGCCGCGGAAGGAAACGTCGGGGAAGCCGGCGCGGTCGAGCGTGCGCTCTTCCGCCTTGCCGTCGGCCTCGACGCGGATCGCGAAGCCCTGATCGAGCGGCTCGTCGGGCTTGGGCGGATGGGCGTAGTGGCCGTCGCCGGTGCCGATGACCTGATTGAAAATGTCCCAGTGCCAGAGCTTGCCGTCGCCGCCGAGGTAGAGCTGGCCCGCGCAAAGGCCGCCGACCGGCATGCCGATCAGGGCGGTTTCGCCGCCGCGGTAGACCTCCGGCTCGCCGCGGGCGGTCAGGGCGCGCACCCATTCCGGCGACAGCTTCTTGTCGAGCGGCACGAGCTGGCCGGCCTCCTCCGCGGCGAACGGGCCGGCGACGAAGCCGGACTCGGCCAGCAGCGCGGCCGTGCCCAGGCCGATGAGCTGGAGGAACTCGCGGCGGTGGGGGGCGGGGGGTTCGGATGGCTTGGGGTTCATGGGTGCGCCTCTTGATTGCGTGGAAACATTGCTCTGCTGATTCCATCGCATGACCACTCGCGGGGCAAGGGAAAAGGGGAAAGATCTTTCACGCCGGCCTACAATGCGCCACAGTGACTCGGTTGACGCAGCGTCCCCTGTCTCCCGAAGCTGATAACGAGGCCGCCATGTTCCGCCGCATTGGGTTCCCTGTATGTTGCTCCGTGTTCATCATTTTCCTTTGGGGGGTTCTCGCCGCGGAAGAGGGAAAGGAGCCGATGTCCCGCGGCAAGACCGTCAGCCAGTGGGTGGAATTGCTGAAGAGTCAGGACCCAGCCGAAAGAGCGATGGCGGCCAACGCCCTCGAAGAAATCGGCCCGGAGGCGGCGACGGCGGTTCCCGCTCTTACCGACGCCCTCCGTGACAAGGAATGGGAAATTCGCGGCATGGCGGCGAGCGCCCTGGGGAGCATCGGCCCCAAAGCCAAGGACGCCATGCCCGCCTTGGTCGAGGCTCTCAAGGACAGGAATGATCGGGTTCGAGAGGTAGTGCCGCTGGCCCTTGCGCAGGTAGGTCAGGGCGACGCCGTTCCCGCTCTCACCGCGGCCCTCAAGGATGAGGCGTGGCCGGTTCGTTACGACGTGGTAGGGGCTTTGGAGATAATTGGCCCCCAGGCCAAGGGCGTCGTCCCCGCGCTCGTCGAGGCCCTCAAGGATAAGGGCGGGGGCATCGACGGAGTGCGCAACGAGGCCGCCCGGACCCTCAAGAAGTTCGGCCCCAAGGCGAAAGAGGCATCCCCGCCGCTCGTCGAGGCCCTGCACGCCCCCGATGATCTGGGGGGCCTTCCGGGTCGATGCGGCCGAGGCGCTGTGGCACATCGACAAGCACCCGGCCGTCCTTCCCGCCCTTGCCGAACTTCTTCGGGACAGGGCCCTGTCGGATCGTCTTTCGCCGCCGCCGCCTTGTGTCAACTCGGTTCCGCCGGCCTTCCCGCCCTCCGCAAAGCCCTTGGGGACCAGGACGTGTATGTTCGCTGCATAGCCGCCGAAGCCATCGGGAAAATCGGCCCCGTAGGGACTCCCGCGGTTCCCGACCTTATCGATGCCCTATACGACAAGTCCGTCTGGTTCGCCTTTTGGCGGCCGGGCACTGTGGCACCTGCACAAAAGCCCGGCCGCCATCGCGACCCTGGGCAAGGCCGTGGACGACCCTCTCTCCCCATCCGGCAGCACGGTATGGACGCGACGCGCTGTCTCCATCCTGCAGGAGATCGGCCCGGAAGCGAAGGCCGCCGTCCCCGCTCTGGCCAAGGCGCTGCGAGATGAGGAGTGGGAAGGCCGGGACGCGGCGGGGAGGGCCCTGGAAGGCCATCGGCCCGGAGGCGAAGAGCGCGGTCCCTGCCCTCGTGGACGCCCTCAAGGATAGGGATGATGATACGCGGGCGGCTGCGATTTCGGCCCTCCAGGCGATCGATCCGGACGCCGAGGCCGCCATCCCAGCCGTCCTCGTGGAGATTCTCAAAACGGAGGATGAGCTGTATCTTCGGTTGCCCGCCGCCGAGGCATTGTGGCGGATGAAAAAGCATCCGGCCGCCATCCCGGCCCTCGTTGACATGCTCAAGGACGAGAATCAATTCGTTGCGCACGGACGCCGCCAACGTTTTGGGGCGGATTGGCCCAGCAGCTAAAACCGCCGTTCCCGCCCTTGCCGGGGCTCCTGGACGATAAGGAGTGGAGAGTCCGTTTCGCGGTCGCCGGGGCCTTGGGGGCCGTCGGCCCGGACGCGAAGGCGGCGACCCCGGACCTCATCAAGATCCTAACGGCGAAGACTTGGACGTGCGGCTGGCGGCGGCGGACGCACTTTGGCGGATCGAGAAAAAACCCGCCGCCGTTTCCGCCCTTATCGAGATGCTCAAAGACGATAAGGAAAAGCACCGGCCCAAAATCGCCGCCGCATTGGGGAAGATCGGGGCGGATTCTGCGCTGCCCGCTCTGGCCGAGGCGCTCAAGGACAACGATGTGGAGGTGCGAGTGGGCGCGGCCGAGGCTCTGCCTTGGCGGATCAAGAAGGACCCGGCCGCCATCCTTGCCTTGATCGAGATTATTAAGACGAGGAGTGCGGTCCTGGCATTGGTTCACGGCCCTTGACGCCCTGGGTGCCATCGGCCCGGAGGCGAAGGCCGCCGTGCCGGCTCTTCATCGACGCCTTCAAGGAAGACGATAGCAGTTTGCATGCAGCGATTTGCCGCGCCCTGGGACTTATCGGTCCGGAGGCCAAGGCCGCCGTACCGGCTTTGCTGGACGCCCTCCACGATCCGTCCGCATCCGTTCGCGCGGCGGCCTGCCGGGCGCTGGGCGGCATCGGGCCGGAAGCCAAGGCTGCGGTCCCCGCGCTGGTCGAGCGCTTTCGATGACGAGGAATTGTGTGTTCGCTATGCGGCCGCCGCGGCACTGAAAAAGATTGATGCGGAGGCGGCAACCAAGGCGGGCGTGCCATGACCGCCGCTCGCCCTCTTGACGCCCGCCGAAAATCCAACACGATCAATCGGTTGTCCCAACGTCCCCTGCGCACCGAGGCCGTCCCCGTGTTCGGCTGGTTCCGCCCCACCTGTCCCGTCGGCGCCACGGAAAAGTCGTGGATCGAAGACCGCATGCGCTGGCTCGCGCTGGACTTCGGCCTGGACCGTATGCTCAAGGCCCGCGTCATCCTGCCGACGCCGGAGTTCTTTCCCGACCGTTACGACGCCGACAGGGCCGGTGCGAAACGGCTGTTCCGCCGGGTCTGCGGATACATGGACGTCGATCCTGATCCCATCCGGCTTCAGTTCTTCACGAACAAGAGACTTAAAGGCGTGGAAGGCTGGCAAAGTGGGGCTGCGGGAACCTACGAGGACGAGGGCTGGCGAACTACGATTCGATTGGATGAGGCAGGGTTCGCCGATCCGATGGGCCTCGTCGCCACCATGGCGCACGAACTCGGTCACGTCCTTCTGCTTGGTCAGGGCCGCATTACCGCCGACCGCAAGGACCACGAACCGCTCACCGATCTGATCACCATCTTCCTGGGTTTGGGCTTGTTCACCGCGAATTCGCGCGTCCGGACCCGGACGGAGCAACACGCCCACGGCTCGACTTGGAGCATCAGCCGCCTCGGCTATCTTGATGAACATGCGGTCGGCTACGCTCTCGCCCTGTTCGCCTGGATTCGCGGCGAGGAACGGCCCGCATGGCTGAGTCATCTCCGCATCAACCCGCGCACCTACTGCAAGCGGGGCCTCCGCTACCTGCTCAAGACCGGCGATTCGTCGTTCGACCCCGCCCGCTCGTCCGGCAAGCCGGTCATTTAGACTCGCCCGGCGCCAGATCGACGGCGCTCGCCCCGAGTATCGCGCCGGCGCCCGCTTCCTGGATGTAGGCGATCGCGGAAGAGTTCTTTCGCACCAGATCCGCGGGCAATTTCAGCTCGACGGACCCTTTCCCGGATTCATCGAGGCGAACCGTCCGGAAGACGCGGACGACGTTCTCATGCCGCAGCGTCCGGCCGGAGTTCTCGCCCCGAGGGACCTTGCTGACCAGTCCGCGCTCGACCACCGCGACGTTCACGACGGCGCCTTTCGGGGCCGACGACGCCTCGTAGGAGAGAACGACGGCGCCGGCGTCGGACTTCTCTTCGCTCAGCTTCAGCAGCGTTTTGGCGGGCCGCTTCAAGGCGGCGTCGATGCTCTTGCGCGACCGTTCGCGGTCGGAGCCGACGAACTCGTCGGTCCCGTTCACGATCATCTGCGGCGTGTACACTCGATCCGACTGAAAGGCCTGGGCGTAGTCGTTCTGGCGGCGGGAGAACGCCGCGTCGCTGTACGGATCGGCCCAGCCGAGCCGGTTCCAGTAATCGACCTGGAAGGCGAGGCAATAGACCGGCCGGCCGTGCTCCCGCGCGTCCTGGACCTGCTCCGCCAGCAGGGCGTCGGCCGGCGGGCAGCTCGAACAGCCCTCCGACGTGAACAGCTCCACCACGGCGAAGCCCGGCCCGGCGTCGTCGCCGCCTTTCGGCGCGTCGGCCCCCTTGGCCTGTCCGAAGCTGGATGGAAGGGTCAGCCGCACCACGATCGCCCCCAGCAGCGCCGCGGCCGCGGTCAGACAGACGACCAAACGCCACGTTCTCATGCTCGTCTCCTTTTCCGGGGCGAGGGCCAATCCTTCGATGCGCGATCCGGCGTGACAGTGACATCCGCGCGCTACCGCGGCGGGGACTTCAGCTTGTCCTTGAACACCTTCTCGAACTCCTCGACTTTCGGGCCGATCACCAACGAGCAGTAGGGCTGTCGGGGATGATTCACGAAGTAGTTTTGGTGATACGACTCCGCCGAATAGAAGCCCGTGAAGGGGACGATCTCCGTGACGATGGGCGCCGCGAACACGCCCGCCGCATCGAGTTTTTGCTTGTAGTGCTCGGCCAGCGCTTTTTGCTCCTCGTCGTGGTAGAAAATCGCCGAGCGGTATTGCGACCCGACGTCGGGGTCTTGACGGTTCCGGGTGGTCGGGTCGTGGGTTTCCCAAAACACCTCCAACAGCTCCCCATAGGAGATTACCTGCGGGTCGTAGGTGATTTGAATCGATTCGGCGTGGCCGGTGTCGCCGGAGCTGACCTGCTCATACGTCGGATTCTTCACCGAGCCGCCGCTGTACCCCGAAACCACGGAATGCACGCCCTTCAATCGCTGGAACATGGCCTCCATGCACCAGAAGCAGCCGCCGCCGAAGGTGGCCTTTTGGTCGCCGGACGGCCGCGGCCCGGTCGGCGCATCCGCGGGCGGAACGCGGCCATGAGCCGTTCTCGATTCCGGCGGGGCGAACCAGCTGGACCCGACGACGGCGACCAGCGCCGCGACGGCCAGCGCCGCCGCGCTCAGGCCGGCGGCCAAACGCCATCCTCTCATCCTCGTCTCCTTTCTCCGGGCGACGGCTCGCCGTTCCGACGAGCGGTCCCGATGATCTCCTCGCGCCAGACGGATACGTCCGGCGGCGCCTCAACGCCCAGGCGGATCTGCGACCTGTGCATGGCCAGCACCGTCAGCACCACGCCGCCGCTCAGCACGATCCGTTCGCCGACCTTGCGGGATAATACTAACATGAAAAGTCCTCCTTGCTTCTCGGGCGAGCGGGTGCTTTGGCGAGGCGAGGCGCCGAAACCGCGCCGGCGACGCAGTTTCGACGCCTTGCCGTCTTCTTCCGCCGCGGCGCGCCGCCGGAGGGTGGAAAACCCACGCCTGCCGTCCGACGCGCCGGCGGGTCAGCGCGTCCACCACCCGCCCCATTCGGGCGCGTGATTCTCGGCGTTGCTGAAGAAGGCGTCGGAACGGGCGACCTCGGATCCGGTCACATCGGAACGCGAACCGTCGTCACGCTCGTGGCCGCCGCCCGCCGTGACGACCACCGCGATGCCTTGCGGGTGGGCGGTTCCCGGCACGGCGCCCGGCGGCAAGACGGTCGGCCCATTCGGCTCGCTCAGCGTGCCGTCCGGGGCGACCGCCAGGGTGTGCAGCTGGTTGCCCTCCTGGAAGGTCCCGTTGGCGCTGGTGTTCTGGCTGACGGCGTAGACGAAGCGGCCGCTGGGGTCCACGGCGACCTGGAAGACGCTGGTCTCGCGCGGCGACCCGGGCGGCGAACCGGGCGGGGTCAGCGGGCCGCCGAGGAACAATTCCTGGAGCTGCACGGGGTGCAGCGGGTTGGCGAGCGAGTAGACGCCGACGGAGTCGCTCCCCGTGTCGCCGGTGTAGAGGAACTTCCCGTCGGGGCTGACGGCCACCCAGCACGGCCCGCTTCCCCCCTGGTTGTTGGGATCGGAGGCGCCGACGAACGAGAGCCGGCCGGCGTCGTCGTAGGTGAAGACGGCCACCTCGCCGAGGCCGGTAAGGCCGGCGTAGACGATGTTCAGCTTCGGGTTGGCCGCGGCCCCCAGCAGGGCCGGCGGGGCGGTCGTGGCGCCGGGAGCCTGGGCCGCCACGTCGCCGGCGGGGGTCAGGGCGCCGTCCGCCTCGATTCGGAACGAGGCCAGGGTGTTGCTTTGCGGCGCCGTGCCGCCGTTGACGCCGAAAACGTCGCTGAAGAGGAATTTGCCGTTGGGCGAGATCAGGTTTTGCGACGGCACGGTTCCCACGGGGAACGCGACGGTGGAGTTGGGGATGGGCGCGAGCGAACCGTCGGGGTCGATGGTGAAGCCCGTGATGTTGGGGGCGACGGTTCCGGGGTTGGCGGCGGGGGCTCCGCCGGGTCCGGCGTTGGCGGCGTCGCCCCGGTTGGAGACGTAGAGCTTGCCGTTCACGACGCCGATGCTGTCCGGCTGCACGCCGCCGGAGTCGAACGTGTTGATGAAGTCCAGCCCGCCGTCGCGGCGGATGCGGAACGCGGCGACCGTGTTGCTCCCCTGGTTGACGGCGAAGAGGAAGCGGCCGTCGGGGGAGGCGACGACTTCCTGGCTGGAGTCGTCGGGGCCGACGACCTTGGGGAGGTTCAGTTGGCCCGTGCCGTGGGCGCTGAACGTGCCAATCTGCTGGAGGGCGCCGTCGGCGAGACGGGTGAACGCCAGCACGGCGTTCTCGCCCGGCTCGGGGTTGTTGCTTTCGACGAAGACGGTCGCGGCCGGCGGTGGGGCGAGGGGAAGGGTCGGGCTTAGCGCGGCGGGAACAGCGCGTTCTTCGAGGGCCTCCAGACCCAGGCGGACCTTGCGGGCGACGGGGCGGGCGTGGCGACGCTTGCGAAACCAGCTCAGCATCAATCTGCCTCCTTGAGGGACACACGCTGCGGGGAAGCCCGTCCAACGTGGCTTCCGCGTTCGGTCGCAGGTGAGTCGCCCCCAAGGCGTGATTCCTTACAGCGAATTTCAGTTCGGCCGTCTTACTCGCCGCGGCCCGCCTGCTCCAGCGCGCGGGCGATGCGGTCGCGGGCCTCGGCGGGCAGCTGGACGTCGGCGGCGGCGGCCGACAGGCGCCGATGCAGCCAGCGGATCGCGCGGCTGAACCGCAGGCACGGCGGACAGCCGAGCAGATGCACCCCCAGGCACAAGCGCTGCGCCCAGGACAGGGGACGGTCCAGTCGGTCCGAAATCAATCGCGTCATGCGGCGACAGTTCAGCATGGCTACCTCTCCGCGTTGAACCAGTGCAGATCCAGGCAGCGAACCAGGCGCAGCCGCGCCCGGTGCAGCAGCACCCAAAGATTGGCGGGCGAAATGGCCAGCTCCCGGCACACCTCGGTCGGCCCCTGATCGTCCAGCGTCCGCAGCGTGAAGGCCCCGGCCATTCGCCCGGGCAGCTGCGCCAGGCACTGCCGCACGACGCCCCAGAACTCCGAGCGCTCGGCGGAGGCGACGGGGTCGTCCCAGCGCCGCGGCCCCTTGCGCCATTTGCCCTTCGCGTCGAACCAGGCGTCCAGGTCGTCCGGGCCGGTCCCGCGGGCGTCGCGGGCCGCGGCGCGCATCCGATCCACCACCTTGCGCTTCAGGATTCCCATCAGCCAGGTGCGCGGGTGCGACCGTCCCTGGAACTGCTGCCGCTGGGTGAGCGCCGCCAGCAGCGTCTCCTGCACGGCCTCTTCCGCGTCGTGGCTGCGTCTCAGCCGGCCCAGGGCGTAACGGTAAAGGGAGTCGCCGTATCGACTCAGCCACTCGCAAGGCTCCGGCAGGCCTCTCGCCCGTGGGACCGCCTTCGGCGGGTAATCGCTGCATCATCGGCGCTGTCCTTCCGTGGCGTTTCAGGAGGGAGACCATCCCGCTCCGCTTCTTTGTCGTGCATCCGGGGCGACGCCTTACAAAAAAACGGGACGTCCGTCTGGAGATGAGAGGGCAGAGCGGACAGGAGGGCGTATGCCGGCCCCGATAGCGGGCGGAGTGCTGGTCGGGTTCATGGCAGGTAGAAGAAAGAGGGGGGCGAAAGTCGCCCCCCGGGATTCCGGATCGCGGAAGCCGGATCAGGCGGCGGGGGCGTCGCCGACCTTCTTGTCCGGGAAGGTCTTCTTCATCAGCTCCACGAAGCGTTTGCGGGCCTTCTGCCAGGTCATCTTCTTGCCCGCGTCCAGCGGCACCGCGCAGCCGCCCTTGCCCGTGCATTCGTTCTCGCCGGGGTTGTCGCCGCAGCCGCCGTGGCCCTTGCAGTCGTTCATGCCCTGGCAGGAATGGGACTTGACCGTGGCGCAATGTCCCTGGCCGGCGCAGTCGTTCATCGTGTCCTTCTTGCCCTTGTTCTTGCATGTGTTGATGCCGCGGCAGACGTGCGGGTCGTGCAAGAGAAGCGGCGTGTCGGCGGGTGCGGGACTGCCTGGCGTGGCGCCCGGCCCTGGCGTGGCGCCCGGCGCCGGCGGCGTGCCGCTGGTGGAGCCGGGGCCGCAACCAAGGATGGCCCCGGACGCCAGGCCGCCGAGGGCGGCCAGGGCCAGGCGGGTCAGGTCGCGTCGAGTCAGCATCGGTTCTTTCATGGATTCTCCCACTCGATCGAAACGCCAGGCCGACCTCCGGCCCGGTTCGGATTCAGGTCGAAACGCCGGACGATTTCGGCTCATGCGGATCTTTGCGGTCGAAGACAAACCGTTTGAGCAGCCCGTCCACCGAGAACAGGCCCGGCCCGAAGAGCAGCACCACGAAGGCGGCGATCAGATAGGGCGCTGGTGGGGCCGACAGGAACTCCTTCACGAAGCTGTTCGGGTCCGCGAACAGGTCGCCGAATATCTCCTTGTGCGCCGTGGCATAGGCCACGACCATCGTGCCGATGAGCGGGATCGTGATGACCCGCGAGGCCGCCCCGAGGATGAGCAGGGCGCCGCAGACGGTTTCCGCGGTCCCGGCCAGGTAGACGTTCAACTCGGGCAAGAAGGTGATGCCCGCGCTCTTGAAGAACGCGGCGGCGTCCGCGACGTTCGTGAGCTTGCCCCAGCCGGCGGTGATGAAGCCCCAACCGATCAGCACGCGAATCGCCAGCAGGAACACCGGCTGGAGGTACTTCAGCGCATGAATCCACCCCAGATAGCACCGCTTCAACGCTTCCATGAACAGGCCCTCCGCAGGTCGAAACCGCGACACCGCCGTCACAAGGCGCCTGTTGCACAGGAATTGGCCGCGCCGGCCACGAGGAACGACACGGGGTTGGAGACCGCCCCCGGCGCCGCGACCGGAGCGGACGCCGGAGAGGCCGGCGCCGGCGAAAGGCGCTCGCTCATGTAGTGCTTCGCCTTCAGAACCTCCGCATGGACCACCGGGAACTCCGGGATCTTCGCGTCCCACTCCAAAAGCGTCGAGGCGCCGCCCGTCAGTCTATGCGCCAGACGGTACAGCTCCCACACCGGGTCGATCACCTCTCCGTCGTGCGTGTCGATCCGGTGCGTGCCGCAGTCGGTGTGCCCCGCCAAATGGAACTGCACCACGCGCCGGTGCGGCACGTTGCGGATGTATTCCACCGGGTCGAAATCGTGGTTGACGGCCGAGACGAAGACGTTGTTCACGTCGAGCAACAGGCCGCAGTCGGCGCCCTCCGCCAGCCGCGTCAGGAACTCCCATTCCGGCATGGTCGAATCGGCGAATTCGACGTAGGTGCTGGGGTTCTCCAGCACGAAAGGCCGTTCCAGGAAGTCCTGCACGATGCGGAGGCGGTCGCGGACGTGGGCCAGCGTCTCCTCGTTGAGCGGCACGGGCAACAGGTCGTGGGCGTTGAGTCCCGCCACGCCGGTCCAGCAGAGGTGATCGGACACCCAGCGGGCGTTGACGGCCTTGGCCAGGTTCTTGAGCTTTTGGAGATAGTCGAAGTCGAGCGGGTCGGTGCTGCCGATGGAGAGCGAGACGCCGTGCATGACGACGGGGTAGCGCTCGGCCACCTGTTCGAGGATGTAGCGCGGCCGGCCGCCGGAGTCCATGAAGTTCTCGGAGATGACCTCGAACCAGTCCACCTGGGGCTGCTGGCGCAGGATGTGGGCGAAGTGGACGGTGCGGAGTCCGACCCCGAGTCCGAGGTTGGCGTATCCGAGACGCGACGGGAGCATGGTTGCGGTTCCGGCTCTTTGGCGAGCGGCGCGGCGTAAGCCCGCCGGTTGCGGTCACCGGCGGGCTTACGCCGCGCCGCTCGCCTTTCCGCGGTTCATCATTTACGGCTTCGGGGCGTCGCCGAACGTCTTGCCGGCCTTCTTCATGGCGGCCTCGAAGTTCGCGCGAGCCTTGCCCCAGGCTTCCTTCTTCAGCGGCACGGCGCATTCGCCCATGCCCTTGCACTTGTTTTCGCCGGGATGCTCGCCGCAGCCGCCGAGGCCGGCGCAGTCGTTGTGCGTCTTGCAGGTGTGCGCCTTGGCCGTGGCGCAGTCGCCCTGGCCGGCGCAGTCGTTCTTGCCGCTGGCGCTCTTGCCCTTGCAGCTGCCCAGGCCACGGCAGACGTGCGGCTCTTGCAGCAGCAGCGGCTTGTCCGGATCTTTCTTGCCCGGCGCCGTGTCCGCGCCGCGGCGCGGGCCACGCTCAATCCGGCCGCCAGGCCGCCCAGGGCGGCCGCGGCCCATTTGGTGAATTCACGTCGGTTCGGGTCGGGTGTGTGCATCGCTTCTCCTTGGGAAGGGATCGAGAATATGCCAAATGCCCGTCGGCCCCCAGCGCGCCCGTACACGTCGAGGGGGACGGCCGCGGAGCCTCGCATCCCGTTCGATGCCGGCCGCGACCGAAGGTTACGAAGAATGCGGAAGAAGGAAGAGAAGGGCATGCGCCGGTCGCCGCGGCGAAGTCATGAATTGCGAGGCCGGGCGCTGAGAATGGCCCGGACCAGCTCCTCGGGCGCGTCGGCAGGGTGTCGGCCGTTTCCATTGGCGGAAAACGCTGCTTTCGTGAGAAGCATCGTCTTCTTGTAGCTGTCGAGGTACGCGACGCACCAGGGGCACTCGGCCAGGTGCTTCTCGAACTCGGCGCGCTCCTCGGCCGGCAGGTCGCCGAACAGGTATTCGTGCAGGAACTCGGTGAATTCGCGGCAGTTCATGCGTCGCCCCTCCGGTAGTAGGGGTCGAGCAGCGTGCGGAGGGCCTGGCGGGCGCGGTGCAGCCGCGTCTTGACGACGCCCGGACTGACTTCGAGCATCCGGGCCGCCTCCTCGGTGTCCAACCCTTCGATGTCGCGCAGGAGCAGGACGGTACGGTAAATCTCCGGCAGCTGGCCGATGCACTGCTGCACCAGCTCACGCGCCTCCTTCTGGAGAAGGATCGTTCCCGAGGTTTCCTGCCAGGGCGTCGGCGGAACGATCTGGTGCTCGTCGTCGCCGAAGTGCGGCAGCAGCTCCTCGATCGATCGCTCCGGGCGCCGCCGCCGGCTGCGCAGCCGGCACAGCGCCGCGTTGACGACGATGCGGTGCAGCCAGGTGCCCAGGAGCGACCGCCCCTCAAATCGGCCGATTTCCTTGAAGGCGGACAGGAAGGCTTCCTGAACGGCGTCCTGGGCGTCCTCCTCGTTCTTGAGGATGCGCCGGGCGACGATCAGCAGTTGGCCGCAGTAGGCGCGGACGCACGCATCAAAGGCGGCGTCGTCGCCGGCCCGCATCCGCGCCAGCAACGTCGCCTCGTCCGGGATCGTCCGTGATGGGTTGGTGGGGGCCATGCCTTCCATAACAACCAAGTGTAACGGATGGATCGGGAGCTGACAAGAAGCCTGTCGGCGCCGTGTCAGGCAACAATAGAAATGTCCGCATTTCGGCGACAGTAGAAATGTCCGGTGTCCGGACGTTGTCACTTCTTCCGCTTGAACGGCTTCCTCCACGGGTGGTCCTCGGCTGGACGGTGTGGCCCCTTCTTGTTATCGTCCGCCCCGCCGTCGGGAGGATAGGGCTCCGCAGGAGTGCGACCCGAGCGCCCGTCGGTCGGCTGTACGCCAGGCGACCGGGACCCCGAAGAGGGGTCCCGGTTCGCTTTTCCCCCGCTGGCGTCGGCCGCCGATGCGTTAAACTCCGGGGGTCTGGGGGCGGAGCCCCAGGGCCGCAACCCGGCGGGATCTCGCGGTACTTCAGGTACTTGCCCCGGAAGCGGATCGCCATAGTCCCGTCCAGGCGCAGCTCGATCACCACCCGACCGCCCCGCTCCCCCGCATGCACCGGCGGCAGCAACTGGTAGAAGCGGTTGCGGAAGCGCACCGTGTAGTCGTTGGACACCACCCGCCCCTCCTGGATGCTCAGGATCGCCGCCAGGTCGTGACCCGGACCCAGCGGCCGGTGCCCGTCGGCCGCCTGGCGCGCCGGCTTGACGAAGCGGCGGTTGTGCGTCGGCAGCAGCCGCTCCAGCACGGCGTTGGCCCCCGCCAGCGTCGTCACGCCCGCCAGGCGCAGCTCCTTGACCCAGCGGTCCTGGGCCGTGCCGAAGGACCGCTCGACGCGGCCCTTGGCCTGCGGGCTGTGCGCCCGGATCAGCTCGATGCCCAGCTCCCGCAGGGCCCGCCCGAACTGCGTCTCCGCGTCGGGCAGGGCGCGGCCCTTGTCCTGCGGCTCGAAGATGCTGTGCCGGTCGGTGTACAACGCCACCGGCCGGCCGAAACGCCGCAGCCAGCGGCCGGCCAGGTCCATATGCGCCTCGACCGTGCCGGCCGGGTAGAAGCGCGCCAGGGTGCGGTTGGTGGCGTCGTCGATCATGCCGATCAGGACCATCTCCTCGCCGCGGCCCTCCAGCCAGTCATGCACCGAGGCGTCCATCTGAACCAGCTCCCCGAAGCAGGCCCGGCGCGGCCGGCGGCTGCGGTGCGGGTCGCGGCGACGCTTGCGTTGCCACAGCCCCTCGGCGATCAGCCAGCGGCGCAGCGTCTGCGGGCCGACCGTCAGGCCCTCCCCGGCCAGCTTCTCGGCGGCGAAGGTGGGGCCGAAGTCCGCGTAGCGGGTGCGGTAGGCCGCCAGCACGGCCCGGCGGAAGGCGGGGTCGGGCCGGTGGTTGGAGGGCCGGCCGCGCAGGCCGTCGCACGAGGGCGGCGTCGCCTTCGGCCTCCAGCTTGCATTGGATGCGTCGGACCTGGCGGACGCACAGGCCGAGCAGCCGGGCCGCCTCGGCCTGCGTCCGCTGGCCGCTCTGCACCGAGTGCAGGACCCTGAGGACATCGCGTTCCTTCTGACTCATAGCGATCCGGTCTGTGGAAAGCACGCCGATAGACATGGCTCCTCCTTGGCCTGACCAAGGAGGACATTTCTATTGCGTTAAGACCGGACATTTCTATTGTCGTTCAACAGAAGCCTGTCGGCGCCGACGGAGCCGCCCTGCCATTCCCAACCGCATCCCGCATCGCTATAACGGGTAAAGCCATCCCTCCCCTGGAGGTCCTGCACCCGTGACGCCGAAAGAAGTCCTGGCCCTGATCCGGGAAAAGGAAGTCCGCGCCGTCGATCTGCGCTTCATGGACTTCCCCGGTCTGTGGCAGCACTTCACCATTCCCGCCGAGGAGCTGGACGAGCTGACCTTCGAGGAAGGCAAGGGCTTCGACGGCTCCAGCATTCGCGGCTGGGTCGCCATCAACGAGTCGGACATGCTCGTCAAGCCGGCCCCGGACACCGCCTTCATCGACCCGTTTTGCAAGGACAAAACGCTCACGATGATCTGCAACATCCACGACCCCCTCACCGGCGAAGAGTACACCCGCGACCCCCGCAACGTCGCCCGCAAGGCCGCCAACTACCTCAAGTCCAGCGGCGTCGCCGACACCGCCTTTTTCGGCCCCGAGGTCGAGTTCTTCGTCTTCGACGACGTTCGCTACGACCAGACGCAGAACTCCGGCTACTACTTCCTCGACAGCGTCGAAGGGGCCTGGAACACCGGCCGCGACGAGAAGCCCAACCTCGGCTACAAGCTCCGCTACAAGGAAGGCCATTTCCCCTGCCCGCCGGCCGACGCCCTCAACGATTTGCGCTCCGAAATGATGCTCACCATGATCGAGAGCGGCCTCAAGGTCGAGGCCCAGCATCACGAGGTGGCGTCCGGCGGCCAGGGCGAGATCGACATGCGCTACGCCCCGCTCGTCGAAATGGCGGACAACGTTCTCAAGTATAAATACATTGTGAAGAACGTCGCCCGCAAGCATGGGAAGACGGCCACCTTCATGCCCAAGCCGATCTTCCTCGACAACGGATCGGGTATGCACGTCCACACATCGCTGTGGAAGGACGGGAAAAACCTTTTCGCCGGCTCCGGCTACGCCGGGCTGACGGAGACGGCCCTGCACGCCATCGGCGGCATCCTCCGCCACGCGCCGGCCCTGTGCGCCTTCACCAACCCGACCACCAACAGCTACAAGCGCCTCGTGCCCGGCTACGAGGCGCCGATCAACCTGGCCTACAGCCGCCGCAACCGCTCGGCCGCCATCCGCATCCCGGTCTACTCTCCCAGCCACCGGGCCAAGCGGCTCGAGTTCCGTTTGCCGGACGGTTCCAGCAACCCGTACCTCGCCTTCGCCGCGATCCTCATGGCCATGCTCGACGGAATCAAGAACAAGACGCGCCCCGGCGAGCCGCTGGACAAGGACATCTACGATCTGGAACCGGAAGAGCTGGCCAAGGTCCCGAAAACGCCGGCGTCGCTGGACGAGGCGCTGGCCTGCCTGGAGAAGGACCACGAGTTCCTCCTCCAGGGCGACGTGTTCACGGACGACGTCATCGGCACCTGGATCTGGTACAAGCGCGAAAAGGAAGTCGAAGCGATGCGCCTGCGCCCGCATCCGTACGAGTTCGCTCTCTATTTCGACATTTAATAGTGGCCGACTCGCTCCGCGAGTCAGCGGCCAATCGCGGAGCGATTGGCCCACTATGCCGGAACCGACCGAGTTTGCTCTCTCTCATAACATCGACTGGACCCCGGCCGGCTTCTCTCCCCGGCCCAGCAAGACCGAGGAATTGAAGATGAGTGAATCGATCCGTCAGCAGGCCGTTCGCGCCGTCGTCACGACCGAGTACCCGCTCGAGTACGTGGACTTCAAAATGGAACACGTCAAAGACCTCTACGGGATCAACGTGTTCAACGAGTTCGTGCAGAAAGAGAAGCTGCCCAAGCCCGTTTTCAAGGCCCTGCAGAAGACCATCAAGCAGGGGGCGCCGCTCGACCCCTCCGTGGCCGACGCCGTCGCCTCCGCCATGAAGGACTGGGCCATCGAGAAGGGCGCCACCCACTTCACGCACCAGTTCCAGCCCATGACCGGCCTGACCGCCGAGAAACACGACAGCTTCCTGCAACCGTCCAACGACGGCCGGGCGCTCATCGAGTTCTCCGGCAAGGAGCTGGTCAAGGGCGAACCCGACGCCTCGTCGTTCCCGTCCGGCGGCATCCGCGCCACCTTCGAGGCCCGCGGCTACACCGCCTGGGACCCCACCAGCCCCGCCTACATCTTCGAGGGACCCAACGGCGCCACCCTCGTCATCCCCACGGCGTTCGTGTCGTGGACCGGCGAGGCGCTCGACAAGAAGACCCCGCTCTTGCGCTCGATCGAGGCGCTGTCGAAGCAGGCGATCCGCATCCTGCGTCTGTTCGGCAACTCCGAGGCCCACAAGGTCTTCACCACCGCCGGACCCGAACAGGAATACTTCCTGATCGACAAGAACCTCTACTGGCGCGGCCCGACCTCATCAACGCCGGCCGCACCCTCTTCGGCGCCCCGCCGCCCAAGGGCCAGGAGCTGGAAGACCAGTACTTCGGCGCCATCCCCGAGCGCGTCATCGCCTGCATGGCCGACTGCGAGACGGAGCTGACCAAGCTCGGCGTGCCGGTCAAGACGCGCCACAACGAGGTCGCCCCCAGCCAGTACGAGCTGGCGCCCATCTTCGAGGAGTGCAACCTCGCCACCGACCACCAGCAGCTGACGATGGAGGTCATGCGCCGCATCGCCCCGAAGTACGGCCTGGTGACGCTGTTCCACGAGAAGCCGTTCGCCGGCATCAACGGCTCGGGCAAGCACAACAACTGGTCGATGTCCACCGACACCGGCGAGAACCTGCTCAACCCCGGCGACACGCCGCACGACAACGCCCAGTTCCTCGTCTTCTGCGTCGCCGTCATCCGGGCGGTGGCCAAGTACCCCGAGCTGCTGCGCGTGTCGGTGAGCGGGGCGGCCAACGACCACCGGCTCGGCGCCAACGAGGCGCCGCCGGCCATCATTTCCGTGTTCCTCGGCGACCAGCTGCAGGACATCATGGACCAGCTGGAGAAGGGCGGGGCGAAGTCCACCAAGCAGGGCGGCTTCATGGAGATCGGCGTCAGCGTGCTGCCGAAACTGCCCAAGGACGCCGGCGACCGCAACCGCACCAGCCCCTTCGCCTTCACCGGCAACAAGTTCGAGTTCCGCGCCGTCGGCGGCTCGCAGTCGATCGCCGCCCCCAACACCGTCCTGAACACCATCGTGGCCGAGTCGTTGGACTACATCGCCACGAACCTGGAGAAGGCGAAGGCGGCCGGCAAGGACATTAACAAGGCCATGCAGGAGCTGCTGCCCGGCATCCTCAAGGAGAGCAAAAAGGTCCTGTACAACGGCGACAACTACACGCCCGAATGGCACAAGGAGGCCGAGAAGCGCGGCCTGCCCAACCTGCGCAACACCGTGGAATGCCTGCCGGTGGTCGTCCGCAAGGACAGCGTCGAGCTGTTCACCAAGTACAAGGTCTACAGCGAGCGCGAGCTGCAGAGCCGGCTGGCGATCCTGGCCGAGAACTACGTCAAGACGGTGGCCGTCGAGGCCAAGCTGACGGCGTTCATGGCCAAGACGATGATCCTGCCGGCGGCGCTGCGGTACCAGACCGAGGTGGCGACGGCGGTCAGCACGACGAAGGCGGCCGGCGTCGAGAATACGGCCCAGGCCGACCTGTTGCGGTCGCTGACGGGCACGATCTCGGAGTTCCAGAAGGCGACGGCGGAGCTGGATCACGCCATCGGGCACCACGCCGAGGGCGAGCCGCTCGACCACGCCAAGCACTCGCGCGACAAGGTGCTGCCGGCGATGGCCGGCGTGCGGGCGCTCGGCGACAAGCTGGAGACGGTCGTCGCCGACGACCTGTGGCCGCTGCCGACGTACCGCGAGATGCTGTTCATCAAGTGAGCGCCCTGTTTAGCCGCGGTTCGCAGAACCGCGCTCGGCCGGAGCGCGGTTCTGCGAACCGCGGCTAAACACGAACAGCCCCGCCGGGTTCGCCGGCGGGGCCTTCTCACGCGCACTCATCCCTGATTCCGACTTACTTCGGCTTGTCCGGGGTCGGCGGCTTGACCGGCTCCGGCGGCAGGTTCGCCGTGTCGTCCGCGATCTTGAGCGTCACCTGCAGACCGAAGGTGGTCTTGCCGATGCCGTGGAACGGCTCCCAGTAGCTGATCCAGAGCGGATCGAGGGCCGCCGGGTCGAAGTCGGCCGAGGCCGCCTTATCCGGCATCAAGCCGCGCGGGTGCGAGGCCGCGATCGTCCAGCTGCCGTGCAGGTTGTACTTGCCCGCCTTGATGCTGGCGCTCACCGGGCCGCCGTGGCAGTTGACGGCCAGGTTGTCGCCGGCGACCGAGTGCGGCGGCACGCTCAGCGCCAAGGTATCGACGCCGTCGCCGGACAGCACGAAGGAGCCGGCGGACTCTTCGGCCGAGCCGCCGCCCTTGCACTCGCTGCGCAGGGCGCCGATGATCTGGCCGTCCATCGTCACCTTGCAGGCCTTGACGTCCTTGGAATCCCAGCTCACTTCCAGGACCTGATCCAGGCAGAAGTTCATCTGGGCCAGCGAATCCTTGCACGGGTGGGCGCCGGCCACGACCACGCCCGTGAACGTGACGACGATCGTGTCGGTGTCCGGCGTGGCGACGTTGATCAGGCCGCCGCCCGTATGGGTGAAGCCGACGCGCAGCGGCGTGACGTGTCCGTGCCGATCGTCCAGCTGGAGCGACACGGTCGGGGTGGACGGGGCGGCCGGCTGTACCGTGATCGTCACGGGCGTGCCCGGCGGCACCTTGGTCGGCTCGTCCTTGGCCATGAGCGGCATCGGCAGAAGCGCCGCGCCGAGCAAGCCACAAAAGAGTTTTCGCATCACCATCCTAGGATACTCCTGTCCTTGGCGACTAAGTGGGATCCTTCCTGCCGCCTTCCGTGCGGGAGAGTCAGGACCGCGGCGCCGGCTCCCGTTTCGGGGTTGATTGGGAAGGCGCCATGCCTCCCCAATGGCTTCGTTCTCCCCTCCCCCCTTGCGGGGGAGGGGCCGGGGGTGGGGGGTGATGGTTTCGCAGACACTTACCCCCCACCCCACCCCTCCCCCGCAAGGGGGGAGGGAGAAAGACCTCACCACCGCACGATCACGTCGCAGGCGGCGGTGAACAGGTTGTGCTGGGGATCGACGCCGGGGTTGAACGGCCGGGCCTGACCGTTGGAGTCCCAACGCAGTTCGGGGCGGACGATGAGGCCCGGCCGCAGCTTGACCGCCAGGCCGCCCGTCACCTCCGTGTAAATCCCCTTGAACCCGGTGCGCGACCCCTCGTAGTCGTCGAAGACTTCGCCGCGCAGCGTGGCCGTGGTCCGCGACGACATCGTGTAGATCAGGTACTCGGCCGTGGACGCCCAGTGAGCCGTGCCGTCGCCGACCAGCCCCGTGCGAGCGACCAGGATGCCCGTGTCATACGGGATGTTCGTCTGCCAGCCATACAGGCTTTCGGAGGCGAAGCTCAGCACCGGGTTGAAGGTGTGGGTGTAGAGCAGGTCCACGACGTTGATGTTGTTGCGGCCGAACACCTCGCCGCCAATGCCGGACGTCGTGATCGTGTCGCCGGCCGCGAACTCCGGCGCCTCCAGCGGGGCGTTCGGGTTGAACTTGCCGCGGCCCAGCGTGGTTGCCAGGGTCGCGGTGTTGCGGCCGCCCTCCGGCTGCGTGTACTTGATGAAGCCGACGAAGCGGCCCTCGTCGCCGGCGTCGAAGACGGTGTCGTTGCCGATGGCGTAGCCGCCGCACACCTGCCACACCGGGTTAATGGTCAGGGTGGCCAGGACGCCCGTGTTGGTGAATTCCGGCCCGCTGTTGAAGGTGTACGACCGGGACACCAGCGGCGTGCTGACAGCCTCGATGCTTTCCTCGCCGAACGGGGCGTACCAGCGGCCGACCTTGATGTCGAGTCCCTGCTGGACGTTCGGAACGTACACCTCGCCGTAGAACTCGACCGGGTCGATGCCATAGAGGTTCTGCGTGGGGTCCTGATTGACCAGCTGGCCATTGAAGACGCCGCGGGGCAACGTGAAGCGGTAGTCCGAGCCGACGAGCCAGTCGGAGCGGAAGCCCCAGGTCGGCATGGTCGTGCCAGTCGTGACGACGGTGCGCTCGACGCGGATGAACATCTGCTGGAGCAGGACGCGATTGGCGCGGTCGTTCCAGGCCATCGGCTCATTGCTGATGCCGGCGGAGCTGGCGGTGCCGGAGCCTTCGAGCCAGCCGTAGACGGCGATGTTATTGCCGTCGAGTTCGCTGCCGAGGTAGGTGCCTTGCAGCTCCTTCATGAGGAACCAGCGCGGCGGAGGGGCGGCGGCCGCGGCGGCAGGCGCGGCCGGCGCAGCCGGCGGCGGCGCAGGCAGCGGCAGCAGGGGCGCCACGATGTTGACGGGGGCGGGGGTTTGGTCGGGGGGCGGCGGTTCCGGCGCCGCGAAGTTATAGCCCGTCGGGAAGTTC
Source organism: uncultured Planctomycetaceae bacterium (assembly GCA_963823075.1). Classification (GTDB taxonomy): domain Bacteria; phylum Planctomycetota; class Planctomycetia; order Gemmatales; family Gemmataceae; genus UBA4732. The sequence goes on along the minus strand of CAWGKE010000001.1, from coordinate 1,359,937 downwards.
ACCGACGGATCGGGCGCCGCCGCGGGCATGGGTTGCGCCGCCGCCGCGGGGGCTCGCATCGGCGGCTGAAGCGAAACGACGTTCGGGAGGTCCGCTCCCGGCTGCCCCAGCGCCAGGGCAGCGGTCAGAATGGCAGGGGTCCACATGACGGCCTCGTGTTGGGCAAGGAATACCGGGCGGACAGTTCCATTACCGTGTACCGTGCGAGGCCAGGCAGGAGAGAGAGCGGGCTGCTTGAGCCGCCATGCCGGGTCGCAGGAGAGCTTTCACAACACTCTCATTCGACACGGCGGGAAGGGGCGGTACACAGGGAAGGAGCAGGAGCGACCGCATTTTCGCCCCGTCCGCGCAAACTGTTCCGTCGGGTCAAACCCGGCGAACGGTAGGGGCGCGGCGGCGGTCGAAACCATCGGATGGGGCAAGCTGGGGGAAGAAAGGATGGGAATTCCCCTCGTTCCCAAGCTCTCAGGATTTTGCAAGGATGTCTGCAAGGTGCTGATTTGAAAGGAGTTCGCGTTCTTGGTTTACTTCAAGAGGAAAGCAACTCTTGAGGAGGTGAACCATGGAACGCGAACTGTGGCATCCGTTATACCGCCTGCTGAAGGAGGTCGCCAAGGACTTCCGTCAGAAATACGTGCAGATACAGCCGTGGGTGCTGGTCGCCGTGATGCTGTGGGCCGCCCTGCACGACCGCCCCGTCTCGTGGGCCTGTCAGCGGCGCCACTGGAGTACCACGACGCTCAAGCCCTGGCGGCTGCCCTCGCCCTCGACCATGCGCCGGCGCATCGACGGCGTCGCCGTCGGCCTGCTGGGGCGGGCGCTGGAGCGGCGCCTGCGCGACAGCGGCCGCCCGGCCCTCGTCGCCTTCGTGGATGGCAAGCCCTTGCCCATCGGGGGCAACGGCAAGGACGCCGACGCCCGCTTCGGCCGCGGCGCCGGCTGCCTCGCCAAAGGCTATAAGCTGCATACGGTTTGGTCGAACCGGGCCATGCCGGAGGCCTGGGAGATCACGCCGCTGAACGCCGGCGAGAAGGCGGTCGCCGAGCGGTTGATCGGCCGGCTGGAGTACGGCGGCTACCTGGTGGCCGACGGCAACTACGACGCCAGCTACCTGTACGAGGCGGCCTTCGACCACGGCTATCAACTGGTTTCGCCGTGCCGCGAGGCCAAGACGCCCGGCTGCGGCAAGCACTACCCGAGCCCGCACCGACTGCGCGGCCTGGCGATCCTGCGAGGGGGTTTTGGCAAGGCGTTGTTCAAGGCGCGGCCGGCGATCGAGCGTTCGTTCGGGAATGCGACGTCGTTCGGGGGCGGGCTGGGCCCGCTGCCGGCGTGGGTGCGGGGCCTGGAGCGGGTGCGGACGTGGGTGTGGGCCAAGCTGCTCATCAACGCCGTCCGCATCCGCTACGGATAAGGACTTACGACCATCCTTGCAAGATGTTGGGAGCTTGGGAACGAGGGAGACGAGGGGAACGAGGGGGAACCCTGGTTCTTGTCTTCTTTGCGTCTTTGCGTGAGATTCTTTGCTTTGCCACGTCAGAAAAACCGACGCGCGGGCTAGGGTCCGCCCCTCTATATAGACGGAGGCAAATGAATCGGGGAGGCGACCGGCGTGAAGACGGGCAGGGCGAAGATCCTCCTGCGGTGCCTGCGTCAGGCGGGGCCGGACGGCGGCCTGACGGACGGCCAGCTGCTGGCGCCTGCGCCGCCGGGCACGACGACGCCGCCTTCGAGGCGCTGGTGCGTCGTCACGGGCCGATGGTGCTGGCCGTCTGCCGCCGCGTTCTCCGCCACGCCCAGGACGCCGAGGACGCCTTCCAGGCGACGTTCCTCATCCTGGCCAAGAGGGCCGCCGCCGTGGCGGGCCGCGCGGCGGTCGGCGGCTGGCTGCATACGGTGGCCTATCACGCCGCCCTGGCGGCGAGGGCGTCCGGCCTCCGGCGCAAGGCGCGAGAGCGACAGGTGGAAGAGATGCCGCACCCCGTTGCACCGCTGGTGGATGATCGACGGGAGCTGCTGGAGCTGCTGGACCGGGAGCTAGCCCGCCTGCCGGAGAAGTATCGGCTGCCCGTGGTCCTGTGCGAGCTGGAAGGGCGCAGCCGCCGTGAGGCGGCGCAGGAATTGGGATTGCCCGAGGGCACGCTGTCCAGCCGGCTGGCGGCGGCCCGCAAGACGCTGGCGGGCCGGCTGTCGCGGTACGGGGCCGCGGTAACAGCCGCGGCGCTGACGGGCCTGCTGGCGGGAGGGGCGAGGGCCGCGTGTGTGCCCGGCGCCCTGGCGGTTTCCACGATTCGGGCGGCGGGCGGGGTCGTCCCCGCCGGCGTCGCCGCCCTGGCGCGAGGAGTGATGAAAGCCATGCTGCTTACCAAGCTGAAGGGTGGACTCTGGGCGCTCCTGGTCGCCGCCGCGGTCGGCGTGATCGCCCCCGGCTGGGCCTTCCGCTCGGCCGCCGCCGAACCGCCCCGCACAGCGGACCCGACCTACCTGGGCCGTGCGGCGGAGGCGCCCGCGACCCGACCCGCGGCCCCGGACGACCTGGAATCGTTGCGGCGAGAGGTCGAGGCGCTCAAGGAGCGCGTCAAGGCGCTGGAGAACCAGGCGCGGGTCCCCTCGGGAGGGATCGGCTCAGGCAGCGAGGGTGCCGGGAACTTCGGCCCGGGGGCCGGGGCCCCGATGGGGCCGCCTGCCAAAGCGGGGTCCCCCGACGCGCCCCCGAAGGGACAGCCGCTGGCCGATGTGGGCTTCTTGTTGGAAGTCGATGCACCGGCAGACTTGGACGCGGCGATGCGGAAGCTGCGGCAACACCCCGACGACAAGCCGGCGATGGAAGTGTTGCAGCGTGCGATCCAGCGTCGCAAGGCCGAGGCGGACCAGTTTAAGGCAAAGGTGCAAGAAAAGTGCGAGGAGGCCCGGAAGCTGGAACAGTTCGAGGAAACCGTCCAGCGCCTCAAGGATGTGTTCGCGCCGGCAGAAGGGGGAACGGCGCCGATTACGGACCCTAATAAGCCGCGGGAAGAAAAGTGAAGGCGTGCGCGGCCACAGCCGTGCGGCCGACCTGACGTACAACGCGGCCCCGCAACGCCTTCGGCAGAGGGGGGCGGGGCCGCGACAACGCTCCGCCGCCCGCGCCGCAATACGATTCTGGCGGCGTACAACTCCGTAAAAACGATCTTCTATAAGTTTTACGAGGCGATCCCGCCCCGCTTACGGGAGAATCCATCCGTGCGAAGTCCCCTGCGCCGCTGGCTGCTCCTGGCCGCCTTGACCGTGGTTGCCGCCGGGTTCGTCGCCTGGCGCGTTGTCCGCCCACCCGCGGCCCGGAAGCCGCCGAACTTCGACGACTGGGACGTGCCGCGCCTGCTGCGAGAACTCCGCGCCCGCGGCCTCGACGTCCGCTGCGTCCCGGATCTGGAACTCCCTGCGGACGCCCACGCGGACTACCGAACCTTGACCGGCGGGTCCACGTTCGTCGAGGCGGCCCGAGTGGTCTATGTTACGGCCGACGGCCTGGAGCGCATGCCCGACCGCCCCATTCCACTCCGCGATTCTCCCGAGGTCGGCCGACTCGGGCGGTTCCATTTTTACGGCGACCCCGACCTGTTCAACCGTATTGCCGCTGCCTTGGATTACTGAGAATACGTGGCACGGCTATTCGTAAGCGATCGCTTCCGGGATGCGCAGCGCGTGGCGCGCCAGGCGGGCCACAGGCCGACCAGCGTGGCGGTCAGCACCGAGCCGGCCAGCACCGCGACGCCGGCCGTCCAGGGAACCAGCATGGGGAAGGCGAAGCCGGCCTCGTCGAACACCATGATGCGCACCGTGTACCATTCCAGCGCCAGGCCGATCAGGACGCCGAGGACGGCCCCGACGACGCCCATCAACGAGGCCTCCGCCAGCACCGATCGCAGGATTTGCCCCTGCGAAGCGCCGACGGCGCGCAGCAGCCCCAATTCCCGCCGCCGTTGCAGCACCGAAATGAATAGCGCGCTCACCACGCCCAGCAGCGCCACCAGCCCCACCACGAATTCCTGGGCGTAGGCGAGGCGGTAGATCCGTTCCAGCTGGTTGTTGACCGCGTCGCGCAGCTCGTCGCGCCGCTCCACGAACACCGCCTGCTTGTCGGCCCAGCCGCCGCGTTTGGTCAGCTCCGTCTGCACCCGTCGGGCGTCCGCTCCGGGCTTGAGATACACGTCGAATAGGTCCACCTGATTGTCGGCGAACTCCTCGGAGTACCAGGCATAATCCACCAGGATCGTGCCGCGGTTGTAGGAGTAATCGACGACTGTGCCGATGACTTCGAGGTCGATCGTCGGCGTCGTTCGGCCGGGGATGGCAATCCTGTCGCCGACGGCGACGTGATGGAGGGACGCGAAGTTCTCCGACACCACGCAGGCGCCCGGCTCGCGGAATCGGGGGAAGGCTCGAATGGCGCCGCCCAGCGCCCGATCGCGCGCCGAGCCTTCGGAACCGATCGCGACCAGATAGACGAACTGGTCGTGGTAGGTGAAATAGTGGAAGCGAACCGGCAGCACGGCGTCCACGCCTTCGACCGGCGGGACGCGGCCGGGGCCGGACGTCAACTCGTCGCCGACGCCGGCGTCCATCGGCAGGCCGAAGCCGGACTTGCTGACGCCGCTGCCGGCCGTGACGAACAGGTCGGCGGCGATGTTATGGTCGAGCCAATCGTTGAGCGCGTACTCGGTGCTGTGCGTGAAGCCGGCGGTTTGCAGGAGCAGGCCGCCGGTGGCGGCGAGGGCGGCGACGACCAGGCCGGTGCGGCCGGGGCTGCGGACGAGGTTGTCGGCCGCCAGCCGGCCCTCCAAGCCGAGCAGGAAGCGGAAGAACGGCTGCACCAGCCGACCGACAGCCCCGGCCAGGAGCGGCATGGCCACGAGGACCGCCCCCATGAAACAAATGGGAGGGACGAACGATCCCATTCGCGCCGGCAGGCTCGTCCGCAAGACGGCCGCCGCCACGCCCACCGCCGCCAGCAGGCCGGCGGTCCCGGCTTGCAGGATGAAATAGAGCGGCCGGGACGCCTGCGGCGCCCGCCGGACGGCGTCGGCCGGCTGCTCGTCGGCCGCCTGGAGGGCGGGGAGCAGCGACGCCAGCACGGCCGTCAGCACTCCGGCGCCCAGCGCCAGCAGCATCACCGGCGTGGAGACGGACAGGGTCGTCGCCGGCAGCTTGACGAAGACCTCGCTCAGCACCTGCTCCATCGGCTTGAGGGCCAGCCAGGCCAGGCCGTAGCCCAGCGGCAGCCCGAGCAGCGACCCGGTCAGCCCCAGCAGCGACGCCTCGCCGACGAACAGCCCGGCGACCTGGGCTCGCGTGGCCCCGACCGAGCGCAGGATGCCGATGTCGTGGCGCCGCTCGGCCACGCTTACCGACAGGGCGTTGTAGACGAGGAACATGCCGACCAAGAGCGCCAGGTAGCCGCCGACCGAAAAGCCGAGTTCCAGCCCCGCGGTGACGTCGCCGGTCATCTCCTCGTTGGCCTCGACCGTCTGGACCTGGCCCGGCTCCTTCTGGTCCTTGAGGAATTGCCGCACTTCCTGGCGCACCTGCTCGCGGTCGGCGCCCAGCGCCAGCTTGAGGTTGAGCTGCGTGCAGTAATTCGATCGTTGCGGGTAGATAATGGAGGCGGCGGTGTACACGTCGGTGAAGATTGACTCATCCTCCAGGACGTGGGCCGGCCCGTCGAGGTGGACGGTCCCGAAGCTCACCATTTTCTGGACGTCGCCCGGCCCGCGCCGCAGCTGGAAGTGGACCGCCCCGGACGGCAGCGCTTCCAGACGCTTGGCCAGCCCCGCGCCGACCAGCGCCGGGTTTTCGCCGAGGCCCCACGCCCAGTAGCGATCGGGCATGTCCGCGACCGGCGGCACGTCGATTTGGATGCCCCAGGGGTTGTTGTCGGGGGACGCTTTCGCCTCCGGCCCGAGCTGTTTCGGCGACCAGTTGACGCCCAGGAGGCGAACCGACTGGTCGTTCAGGTCGATGAGGGCGGCCCGGCCCATGACGAGCGGCTCGACGCTGCCGAGACCGGCCAGGTGGGCGGCCGTGAGGCGGTCGGCGAGGTCGGCGGGAACGCCGGTTTGGCCGTTGGAGACGAGGAGGTCGGCCAGGGTGGCGAAGGGATTGATTGCCCCCTTGGCCGCCTGGTGCAGGCTGTCGTCCAGGCAGCGCGTGGCCACGAGGGTCGCCACGCCCAGCGCGATGCTGACGACGATCAGCACCATGCGCGTGGGCCGCTGCACGAGGTAGCCGAGGCTCAGGGTGCGATGGAGGGAAAGCATCAGGCGCCAGGGGTCAGGAGTCAGGGGTCAGGAGTCAGGAGTCAGGGGTCAAAAGCTGGTCTTTACGGACTCCTGACTCCTGACTCCTGACCCCTGACTCCTGGTGGACAGCTCTTCGGTGGATTCAATCACGCCGTCGCGGATGCGGACGATGCGGTCGGCGACGGCGGCGGCGTGCGGGTCGTGCGTCACCATGACGACGGAGCGCCGGCCGGACTCGGGCAGCTCGCGGAGCAGCTTGAGGATCTCCTGGCTGTTGGCCGAATCGAGGTTGCCGGTCGGCTCGTCGCAGAGAATGGCCTCGGGGTCGCCGACGAGGGCGCGGGCGATGGCGACGCGCTGCATCTCGCCGCCGGACATCTCCTCGGGGTAGTGGCCGGCCCGTCGGCTCATGCCGATGCGGTCGAGGCTGTCGGCGGCCGCCTTGAGCGCCTTGCCCCGGCCGACGCCGCCCAGCAGCAAGGGCATGGCGACGTTCTCGACGGCCGTGAGCGTCGGCAGCAGGTTGAAGAACTGAAAGACGAAGCCGATGCGCGTGCGGCGGAGCCGGGAGCGCTCGCGGTCGGAGAGGGCGTTGAGGTCCTTGCCGTCGAAGAGGGCGCGGCCGGTGGACGGCGTATCAAGGGCGCCCATCATGTGCATCAATGTGGACTTCCCCGATCCGCTCGGTCCCATGATGGAGACGTACTCGCCGGCGACCACCCGCAGGCTCACGCCGCGCACGGCCTGCACCGAACGCCGGCCCTGCTGGTAGTGCTTGGTGACCTCGACGAGTTCCATCATGAGAATGGTCCGTTGTCCTGGCGCCGACGACGCGAAACGGTAATGAAACGCCCGTTCAGGCCGCAGCCGCCCCCGGCACCGGCCCGACAATGTACGTCAGGATGCCGAGGAGGCGATCGACCTGGGAAATCGTGTATTCCGTCAGGTCGAGTGCGACGACGGCCCCACTCAGGCGAAGGAAGCGCCAGTTGCTGCCCGTGGTGGCGGCCCCATAAACCGTTTCGATGCCGTTGCCCTCGCGCCGGTTGAACCGCAGCGCCCCGGCCATGCCCGCGATGCACTGGCCGTAGCCGTTCTCAAGGTTGTCCCGCTTCGCCTCGACGATGACGGCGACCGGGGAAACGACGTACGGCTGTTGCGGCGCCCGGCTGATCAGGAAATCGCAATAGCCGTTCAACCCCGCATCGGCGTCCGCGTTGAACTCGACGCCGTAGTAGGTCCCGATGCGCCCGCCGTAGCGCCGCCACAGCTCACTGATGATCGGGGCCACCATGAGCGAGGCGCGTGCCGCCTCGGTACTGGCCGTGGTCGCCTGCGGGACGTTCTGGGCCAACACCGCACGCAGGGTCGCACTGGCCGGAACCCCCGGAACGGCGGCGAACATGTCCAGGGCGTTGTCCGCCCGCAGTCCCAGACGGGCATACACTTCCGGATACCCGAAGTCGCTGAATGCCATGTCGCCCTCACTGGTGCAGCTTTTTGTACCGGATCCGATGCGGCTGATCCGCCTCCACGCCGAGGCGCTGCTTCCGTTGGGCCTCGTAAGTCTGGTAATTGCCCTCGCACCACGCCGTTTTGCTGTCGCCCTCGAACGCCAGGATGTGCGTGGCGATGCGGTCCAGGAACCAACGGTCGTGGCTGATGACCACCGCGCAGCCGCCGAAATTCAAGAGCGCTTCTTCCAGCGATCGCAGCGTGTCCACGTCGAGGTCGTTCGTCGGCTCGTCCAGCAGCAGCAGGTTGCCGCCGCGCCGCAGCAGCTTCGCCAGGTGGACGCGGTTCCGCTCGCCGCCGGAACATTCGCCCACCTTCCGCTGCTGATCCGGCCCCTTGAAGTTGAAACGCGAAACGTAGCCGCGCGACGCCACCTTCCGCTTGCCCAGCATCAGATAGTCCACGCCGCCCGTGATCTCCTCGAACACTGTCTTGGAATCGTCCAGCGTGTCGCGGTCCTGATCAACGTAGGCCGCCGACACCGTGTCGCCGACCCGCAGCGTCCCGGCGTCCGGCTTCTCCTGGCCGACGATCATGCGGAACAGCGTCGTCTTGCCGGCGCCGTTCGGGCCGATGACGCCGACGATGCCGCCGCGCGGCAGGTCGAAATTCAGGTCCTCCATCAGCAGATTGTCGCCGTAGCCCTTGCGGACATGCTCGGCGCGCACCACGATGTCGCCCAGGTGCGGCCCCGGCGGGATCTGCAAGACCAGCTCGTCTTCCTTCTCCTCGTACTCCTGGCTGGCCAGCTTCTCGTAGGCGCTCAGACGGGCCTTGCTCTTGGCCACCCGCGCCCGCGGCGCCATCTTCGCCCATTCCAGCTCGCGGGCCAACGCCTTGCGCCTTGCCGACTCCTGTTTCTCCTCCTTGGCGAGCCGCGCCTGCTTCTGGTCCAGCCACGAGGAGTAATTGCCCTTCCAGGGGATGCCGTGGCCGCGGTCCAGCTCCAGGATCCACTGCGCGACGTTGTCGAGGAAGTAGCGGTCGTGCGTTACGGCGACGACGGTGCCGGCGTACTCGCGCAGGTGGCGCTCCAGCCAGTCCACCGACTCGGCGTCCAGGTGGTTGGTCGGCTCATCCAGCAGCAGAAGGTCGGGCCGCTGCAACAGCGCCTTGCACAGGCCGACGCGCCGCCGCTCGCCGCCGGAGAGCGTGGACGGCTTGGCGTCGCCGGGCGGCAGACGCATGGCGTCCATCGCGATTTCGAGCTGGCGGTCGAGGTCCCAAGCGTTGGCCGTGTCAATCTCCGCGTTGACACGGTCCATCTCAGCGGAGATCTTGTCGAATTCCTCGGGCGACGCCTCGGCCATCCGGTTGCCCAACTCTTCCTGTTTCGTCAGCAGGGCGCGCGTGGCGGCCACGGCCTGCTCGATGTTGCCGCGCACGTCCGTGGATTCGTCGAGGCGCGGCTCCTGCGGCACCCAGCCGACCGTGAAGCCGGGCGTCAGGCGGGCCGTGCCGAGGAAGTCCGTCTCGGCGCCGGCCATGACGCGCAGCAGCGTGCTCTTGCCCGCCCCGTTGCTGCCGATGACGCCGATCTTGGCGCCGGGGTAGAAGGCCAGCCAGATGTTCTTGAGGACCTCGCGTTTGGCGTAGGCCTTGGTAAGATTCTCGATCGTGTAGATGTACTGTTCCGCCATGAGGTTTGTTTCATTTCCCGGGGTTCAGGTATCGTGTCAGGTTAGCGGAGCGCGGCGGCGAGGTCAAACGCACGTTTAGCCGTTCTTCGCAGAAGAGCGCTCCGTCAGAGCGCTCTTCTGCGAAGAACGGCTAAACGAATGTCATTCATGTACCGCCGCGCCCTCCGCTTTCGGCGCGCGGCGCGGCTGCAGCAGCTTCGCCGCCAGCCCCGTCCAGCCGGTCTGGTGCGACGCCCCGACGCCGCGGCCGTCGTCGCCGTGGAAGTACTCGTAAAAGAGCAGGTGGTTGCGGAAATGCGGGTCGGCCTGCATCTTCTCGCTCCGGCCGAAGACCGGCCGGCGGCCGTCGGCGCCGCGCAAGAAGACGTGCGTCAGCCGTCGGGTCAGTTCCGCGGCGACCTCGTGGAGGGTCAGCATCCGGCCCGAGCGCGTCGGGCACTCCACCTTGAAGTCGTCGCCGTAATAGTGGTGGAGTTTCTGCAACGACTCGATCAGCAGGTAGTTGACCGGGAACCAAATCGGCCCGCGCCAGTTGGAGTTGCCGCCGAACAGGCCGGAGTCCGACTCGGCGGGCAGGTAGCGCACGGTCTGGGTCGCGCCGCCGCACCGCAGCGTGTACGGCTCGTCCCGGTGCCGCCGCGACAGAGCGCGGACCCCGAAGTCCGATAAGAACTCCGTTTCATCCAGCATTCGGCGCAGCAGGCCCTTCACGCGGTGGCCGCGCAGCAGCGACAGCAGCCGTCGCTCGCCGCGGCCCGGCTCCTGCCAGTGCGAAACCAGGGCCGCCAGGTCCGGCCGATGGTTCAGGACCCATTGGAGGCGTCGGCCGAAGGCGGGCAGCCGCGCCAGCAACTCCGGCTCCAGCGTCTCCACGGCGAACAGCGGGGTCAGCCCGACCAACGAGCGCAGCTTGAGTTCGATCATCCGGCCGTCGGGCAGGTTCAGCTGGTCGTAGTAGAACTCGTCGGCGTCGTCCCAGAGGCCGACGCCGGAGCCGTCCGCGTCCGGCTGGCCGTCGCCGCCGATGTTGGTCATGGCCTGCGCGATGCGCAGGAAATGCTCGAAGAACTTCGTGGCGATGTCTTCATAGACCGGGTTGTGCAGCGCCAGCTCCAGCGCGATGCGCAGGAGGTTGAGGCAGTACATCGCCATCCAGCTGGTGCCGTCGGCCTGGTTGATGAAGCCGCCGGTCGGCAGCGGGGCGCTGCGGTCGAAGACGCCGATGTTGTCCAGGCCGAGGAAGCCGCCCTGGAAGATGTTGCGGCCTTGCGGGTCCTTGCGGTTGACCCACCACGTGAAGTTCAGCATCAGCTTGTGAAAGACGCGCTCCAGGAACGCCCGGTCGCCGTGGTCGCCGCGCTGCTTGCGGTCGATCTGGAAGACGCGCCAGGCCGCCCAGGCGTGGACCGGCGGATTGACGTCGCCGAAGCACCACTCGTAAGCCGGCAGCTGCCCGTTGGGGTGCATGCTCCATTCGCGCGTCAGCAGCACGAGCTGCCCCTTGGCGAACTCCGGGTCGATCAGCGCCAGCGGGATGCAGTGGAAGGCCAGGTCCCAGGCCGCGAACCACGGGTACTCCCACTTGTCCGGCATCGACAGCACGTCGGCCGTGTTGAGGTGGGTCCAGTCGGCGTTGCGGCCGCGCCGCCGTTCGGACGGCGGGGCTGGCTGCGCGGGATCGCCCTTCAGCCACTCCGGTATGTCGAAATAATAGAATTGCTTCGACCAGACCATGCCCGCCAGCGCCTGCCGCTGGACGTTGCGGGCGTCGGCGTCGGCGAGGCCGCACTGAAGGTCGGCGTAGAATTCGTCGGCCTCGCGGCGCCGCGCCTCCAGGACCTCATCGAAGCCGCCGAACGGGTCGGCCACGGCGGATTTCGCCAGCCGCAGACGGACGCGAACCGAAGCCCGAGCGGCGACCGTGCGGACGTGGCGCGCCGCGGCCTTCGTGCCCTCGCGCCGGGGGTTCACCGCCGCGCGGTCGCCGTGGACGACGCAGTCGTGGATTCCATCCTTGTAATAGCCCTTTTCTCCGTCGGCGCCGTAGAGCCGGGCGGCGTTGGTTTCGTTGTCGCAGAACAGCAGCTCCGCATCGTCCTCGACGTGGAGCGTGTATGTCCCCAGATCAGCATGGCGCGCCTCGACCGCGTTCGGTCCCGCCGCGGACAGCCGCGGCCGGTCGGCCCCGCGCTTCCATGCCCAGGTGTTGCGGAACCAGAGCTGCGGCAGCAGGTGAAGCACCGCCTCGTCCGGCCCGCGGTTGTGGGCCGTGATTTGCATCAGCAGGTCGTCGGTCGCCGCCTTGGCGTATTCGACGACGATATCGAAATAACGGTCGTCGTCGAAGACGCCCGTGTCGAGCAGCTCGAACTCCGGCTCGTCCCGGCCGCGGCGGCGGTTCTCGCCGGTCAGCTGCTCATAGGGAAAGGCCCGCTGGGGGTACTTGTAAAGCATCTTGAGGTAAGAGTGCGTCGGCGTCGCGTCGAGATAGTAATACAGTTCCTTGACGTCCTCGCCGTGGTTGCCCTCGCCGTTGGTGAGACCGAAGAGGCGTTCCTTGAGGATGGGGTCGCGACCGTTCCACAGGGCGAGCGCCAGGCAGAGCCGCTGCTTGTGGTCGCTGACGCCGGCCAGGCCGTCCTCGCCCCAGCGGTAGGCCCGACTGCGGGCCTGGTCGTGCGGAAAATAGGTCCAGGCGTCGCCGTCGGGGCTGTAGTCCTCGCGGACAGTGCCCCACTGGCGCTCGCTGAGGTACGGCCCCCATTCGCGCCACGGCTGTTGACCGAGGCGGTCCTCTTCCAGCCGCCGCTTCTCGTCGTTCATGCGAGCTTTTCCGTCCAAAGGTCGGCGTGGGTCGTCGTTGCGATGGGGTATTGTACACCGAGAAGCGCCCAACTTCTCCGATAAGAAAGGGCGTCGGAAACATGACAAAAACGACCGGAAAAATAGCGATGGTGACCGGGGCAGGGTCAGGGATCGGCCGGGCGACGGCCCTGGCTCTCCTGCGCGAGGGATGGTCCGTGGTGCTGGCCGGCCGCCGGGCCGACGCCCTGAAACAGACCGCGGCCGAGGCCGGACTGGACGGTTCGCGGGCGCTGGCCGTCCCCGCCGACGTGAGCGACCCCGCCTCCGTGCGGGCGCTGTTCGACGCGACGAAGGCGGCCTTCGGCCGGCTCGACCTGCTGTTCAACAACGCCGGGGCCGGCGCCCCGCCCGTCGCGCTCGAAGACCTGACATTCGAGCAGTGGCGGCGGGTCATCGACGTGAACCTGACGGGAGCGTTCCTCTGCACCCAGGCGGCGTTTCGGCTGATGAAGGAACAAACGCCGCGCGGCGGCCGCATCATCAACAACGGCTCCCTCTCGGCGCATGTGCCAAGGCCGAATTCCGCCCCGTATACGTCCGCCAAGCACGCCGTCACCGGCCTGACGCGCTCGGCCGCGCTGGACGGCCGCCCGTACGACATCGCCTGCGGCCAGATCGACATCGGCAACGCGGGGACCGAGATGACGGCGCGGATGAAGGACGGCGTGCTGCAAGCGAACGGCGAGACGGCCGACGAGCCGACGATGGACGTCGATCACGTCGCCCGCGCGGTGCTGTATATGGCGAGCCTGCCGCTGGATGCGAATGTGCTGTTTCTGACGGTGATGGCGACGCGGATGCCGTTCGTGGGGCGGGGGTAATCGGCGGTGGAAAAAGCGCGCCTCGGCCGGTACAGCACTTGATGCCCTTACATCGGCCCTGCCGCGGCGCGGTCGCGCGGTCCCTGCTGTCCCTGCTGGGCTGGAAATCACTTCGGTCACTTGTTCCAATTAGGGGGGTGGCAGGGTAGAGTGGAGAGGGGGGTTGCTGGATGAACCAGACCGTCTCCCGTCGGACAGCCGGCTACATCAGGAGTTTGAACTGCCGGCTGACGGTCGGAGGGATCTGTGTGCGGCCATCCAATCGGCAGAGATTCGACTGTAACCCCCGAATTCTGGGTGGGCCGGGCGGCCATTACAGCAGCGCATATGAGGGCAGTCGTCTGTGACACTGCGAAAGAACAATTCCGACCAGCACGCCGAGCCGGCGGCGGAACGCCCTCGAGCGCTTTCCAACATGGAAATCGTCGCGCTGGCGGTGTACCTTCTAGGGGGCGAATCGCGTTACGTTCATACAGAAGACGTTGCGGTTAAGGCGAATGAGCTGACCCCTGGCCGCTTTACATGGGCAAAGTACCCCGATCAGATCAACATCCACACCATTATGACCCATTTGTGGGACGCCAAGAGTAGCCGTAAAGGCAGTTTGCTTCTCGGCTCTGAGAAAGAGGGATGGATGCTCACGGAACATGGCCTGGAACTGACGCGAAGCCGCATCGCTGCGCTGAAAGGAGTAAAGGCGTCGCGGAGAAAACTTACGGCGGGGGAGCAGCAGTGGATGCGTAGTGAGCGCGTTCGCATCCTTAATAGCGAGGCGTTTCGCAAAGCGGCCGCTGGCGGAGCCGCCGCCGTCACATGCGAGGAAGCCGAGGCATTCTTCCGCCTCAACGACTATGTCGTCGGTGAGGCGCGTGAGCGTAAGCTCACGCGCGTACTCAATACGTTCGGCGACGACGTGGAACTTGGTGCGGCCGTGAAATCGCTGGCAGCGAAGGTAAGAAGCAGGTGAACGCCATGCCCGACCCAGGGAACCAACTCGTCGTCCGAAGCCACGTTGCCCGCGATCTTCTCCAGACGGCCGGGCTCTTCAAGAATGAGCGGCTGGCGGTATGGGAGTATGTGGCGAACAGCCTGCAATACGTCGATAAAGCCGTCAGCCCAGTCATCAAAGTAGCCATAGACTCGCGCCGCAAGCGCATAACGATCCGCGACAACGGGCGCGGCATGAACTGGCAGGGCTTGCAGAATTTCTTCGTGATGCACGGCGAGAATCAGGATCGCAAAGAGGGTAATGCCGGGCGCGGGCGGTTCGGCACGGGCAAATCCGCCGCGTTTGGCATCGCCAGCTTACTGCGGCTCACGACCGTACAGGGCGGCCGCCGATCCACCGTGGAGATCAGCCGCGGCGAGATCGAGGCGATGATCTCCGGGGAACAAATACCGGTGCGAGTCGTCGAGCAAGAGGTGCCCACACTGGAGCCGAACGGGACCTTGGTGGAGATCGAGCAGGTCCATCTGCGTTCCATCGACCAAGCGGGAGTAATCCAGTACATCGAACGTCACCTGGCCCGCTATCCGAGAAGCGTCTCCGTCTTCGTCAACAACCACGAATGTGAGGTTTCCGAGCCGCCCGTGTCAACGGAGCGACTGTTCCGCCCCGCCGTGGCGTCCCGTAGCCTCCTCGGCGACGTGGAACTGACAATTAAGGTGTCTAAAGAGCTCTCGCAGAGGATCGCGCGGGGTCGCGATCTACTCGAAGGGCGTCTGGCACGAAACGACCTTGGCAGGGAGCGAGGGGCGCGAGATGGCGCAATATATCTTCGGCGCCGTGGATGTGCCTCGGCTTGAGGAAGACGCCTCGCCTGTCTCGCCATTCGATGTCAGCCGATCCGTGCAGCTCAACCGAAGCAATGACTTGGTGCGGGAGCTGTTCGCGTTCGTCCATGAAAGCGTCGAGGCCGTCCGGCGGGAGCTTGTGGACGCCGAGCGCCGACGCAAAGCGAGTGAGGAGGCCCGGAAGCTCGCGGCACAAGCCGATGAGATCGCCAAGGTAATCAACGAGGACTTCGAGGAATATCGTAAGAAGGTGGCGAAGGTTCGGGCGAAGGCGCCTGGCGGCTCTGACCTGCACCGACAGGAGGACGGCGGCGGATTCCAGGAGGACGATCTCATCCTAGGGGCCGACATTCCAGCGCGAGAGAAGTCGCCGACAGGCGGCCCAGGGGCCACCGGCGACGGGGGCGGAGGCGGAGGCGAGCCGCGCAACCTTCAGCCGCTCTTGGCTCCCAGCGAAAATGGAGAGAAGAAGGGGAAGGACGCGGGTGGAACGGGAAGTAAAGCAAAGCCGCGGGGAGGCTTTCAGGTAAAGTTCGAGGCGGCCGGAGTACAATCGAACCGCGCCAAGTATGTCCGTGACGAGCGGACGATCTACCTAAACCTGGATCACCCGCAAATGGCGGCAGCCAAGGGTACAGGACCTGTGGACGATCCGGTTTTCCGTCGGTTGGCTTACGAAGTCGCGTTTTCAGAGTATTCCATCTCGCTCGCGATGGAGTTGGCGCAGGTCGCCGGCTACTATGTGGAGCCGACTGACCCGATCTTCGACATCGGCGAAACGCTCAACAGACTGGCCCGAAAAGGCGCTCACCTGTACGCCGTTGCACCCTGATGAGGCAGGCCTTTCGCATGCCAATTTCCCGATATCCGCGGCCCGGCCAACGTCTCGCACCGGCGAGTCTGGGAGATTTGCTGCATGCGCCGGTCCCTCGCCGCCTCATAGGCTGGGCCGATAAGGACCGGATTCGCTTCGCCGATCTCGACGAGACGGCGTGGACGCGCTTCGGGGCGGCGTGTCGCCCGTTGGCGAAAGCACTTGTCCAAGAGGTGCAAGGTCGCATATCTCCACCCCCGGCCGCGGTGCGGGACCGAGTCATACCCCACCTACCGGGGGACGTCCAGATAGAAGACCTCGAGCTCGAAACGCGGACCTACAACTGCCTCTGGACCATGCAGGACCACGGGCTGCCGGACGACGCTCACGAACTCGGAGGAAAGACGATCGGTCAACTCCTCGCCGTCCGCGGGTTCGGGGCGAAGTGCTTGGTCGATCTCCTCACGTCAATCGAATCCGTCGTGCCGAGCCCGCCACTCCCTCTCCACTTTGGAGGAGCAAGAGGGCCAGAGGTCCCTGTAGCCGGGCCGCAATGCGTGACAGACCTGCCGGCCGGGTACTCCTTGTGCATGCCCATTTCCGCGATTCGGAATGTGCGGCTTCCCAGACTGCAAGAAGGCGTCAAGGTCAGCGACCTGAGATTGAGCAATCGCACACTTAACTGTCTGGTACGGCAAGGCCTTCACGAGCGCCTTCGCGACCTGGAGGATTATACGCTAGGCCAGCTGCTGGAACTGCCTGGGTTCGGGAAGCAGTGCCTTGCGGACCTGATCGCAGCGTTCAACGCCTTCTCCACCGGAACCGCCTTGCAACCCGTCGCTCCGCCGGAACTCTCTGTCGCCTCGGAAGTGGTTCTGGACACCGCTCGCACATCGAGGACGAGCTGCATTTTCTCGCGGCTGGATCCTGCAATGTCGGGAGACCGTCGCCGACCGATCGCAACGTACTCATCGCCATCCGTTACTTCGGACTGGACGGTGCCTGTTGCGCCACGTTGGAGGAGGTCGGCGACGCGCACGGTCTTACCCGCGAGAGG
This sequence comes from uncultured Planctomycetaceae bacterium, assembly GCA_963823075.1. Classification (GTDB taxonomy): domain Bacteria; phylum Planctomycetota; class Planctomycetia; order Gemmatales; family Gemmataceae; genus UBA4732. Next base: position 1,343,153 of record CAWGKE010000001.1, on the reverse strand, counting down.
GTCCGACAGATTTGCCACAGGGCTGGGGAACGTATGAGGCGCAGGGTCGGTGCCATACCGTTCCTCGACAAGGCGCTCACAACGGTCAAGGAACTTCTCCCGTCTCCGGCCGACTCAGTAGAGGCCCAACTCCGAGACGTGGGCATCACCCAAGGCCGGTTCCGATTGGAGGCCTTGGCAAAAGCGGCTGAACTTTTTGGCCGGAAGGCGTCGTTCGCCTTGGAGACGATCAACGGCAAGCGGATGGCCGTCGTACCGGGTCAGGAAGAGTCGGTGCAGCGTACAATCCTCATCGCGGCACGGGCGGTCGCCCGCTACGGTGTGGCGACCACTTCCGAAATCGCGGCAATGATCCAGGAGCGTACCTCCTGCCCGACTACAGCCGCAGTCGTTGCCAGCATCGTCGAAGGCCAGCTTGGTTTCGAGTGGCTCGATAGGGAGGCGGGTTGGTTTTTCCTTCGGTACAGCCGAAGGAACAGAGTCATAAGCCGCATCCGCAAGATCCTTGCAGTCGCAGAAAGGATTCATGTTTCCGAGTTGCGGAGCGGGATCGCGCGACACCACGCGATGAAAGGGTACGCGCCACCTCGCCGCGTGCTGCTGGAACTCTGCCGGTGCCTGCCACACTGCCTGGTTGAGGGTGAGTGTGTTCAAGCCGAACCGAAGATGGATTGGCGAGAGGTACTTCGCGGGACTGAACACACGATGGTCCAAGTGCTAATGGAGCATGGCCCCGTGATGCAACGCGCGAAGTTTGAGGAACAGTGCCTGGGGCGCGGCATGAAGCGATCAACATTCTGGGTCTACTTGGACTACTCTCCGGTTATTGATCGCTTCGCCCCTGGCGTCTATGGGCTTCGTGGGGCTGCGGTAGACCCGGTCGTCGTCCAGTCTCTCATCCCTCAGTACCAGCCACGCACACCCGTCCGACTGGATCACGGCTGGACAACTGATCGGCGGATTTGGATCGGGTATCGATTGTCCGAAGCCATGCTGACCAGCGGCGTCTTTAGCGTCCCGCCTGGCCTGAAGAGCTTTCTGCAAGGGCCATTCGCGCTCAAGGCGGCCGACGGAACCCCCGTCGGCACAGTGGCCGTGAAAGAAGGGACTGGATGGGGCATCGGGCCTTTCTTCAGGTGCCGCGGTGGCGAGCCTGGGGACACGATAGTCATCGTGTTCGACCTGAAAGCAAAGGAGGCCCGGTTGAGCATCGGCGACGACGATCTGATTGAGGAGTACCAGCCAACGTCGTCTCAACCTGACGACATCCAAGAATAAGCCGAGTCATAATGCGGCGCACGCCGGCCTTTTCGCTTTCACTCGGTGCCGGCCGGGCGCAACCGGGGGAGATCGCGTGAGCACCGAAACCCTGACCGATTTCGACATCTACCTCTGGCGCGAGGGCCGGCACTACCGGGCCTACGAAAAGCTGGGCGCCCACGTGGCCGAGCGCGACGGCGTGGCCGGCGTGCGCTTTTCCGTCTGGGCGCCGACCGCCCGCTGGGTCTCCGTCATTGGCGACTTCAACGGCTGGGAGGCCGCCGCCAACCCGATGCGGCCCGTCGATTCCTCCGGCATCTGGGAGTGTTTCGTCCCCAACGCCCGCCCCGGCGCTTTGTACAAATACGCGATCTTTTCCAGGCTGCATAACTACTGGGTCGAGAAAGCCGACCCCTACGCCTTCGCCGGCGAGATCCGGCCGGCCACGGCGTCCAAGGTCTGGGACCTGTCCGGCTACGAGTGGGCCGACGCGGAATGGATGGCCCGCCGCGGCCGCGTCCAGGCGCTTTCCGCCCCGATGGCGATTTACGAGGTCCATTTAGGGTCGTGGCGGCGGGCGCCGGACGACGGCAATCGCTGGTTGACTTACCGCGAAATGGCGCCGCTGCTGGCGGACTACTGCCACGACCTGGGGTACACGCACGTCGAGCTGCTGCCGATCACGGAGCACCCGTTCGACGGCTCGTGGGGCTACCAGACCGTCGGCTATTTCGCCCCGACCAGCCGCTTCGGCACGCCGCAGGACTTCATGTTCCTCATCGACGCGCTGCACCAGCGCGGCCTCGGCGTCATCCTCGACTGGGTGCCGGCCCACTTCCCGCGCGACGAGCACGGCCTGGGCTACTTCGACGGCACCCACCTCTACGAGCACGCCGACCCCAACCTGCGCGAACACAAGGACTGGGGCACGCTCATCTACAATTACGGCCGCAACGAGGTCAGCAGCTTCCTCATCGGCAACGCCCTGTTCTGGCTCGACAAGTATCACATCGACGGCCTGCGCGTGGACGCCGTCGCCTCCATGTTGTATCTCGATTATTCGCGGAAGCCGGGCGAGTGGACGCCGAACTACTACGGCGGCTGCGAGAACCTGGACGCGATCGCCTTCCTGCGCCGGCTCAACGAGCGCGTCTACGCCGACTTCCCCGACGCCGTCACCTTCGCGGAGGAGTCCACCGCCTGGCCGCAAGTGTCGCGGCCGGTCCACCTCGGCGGGCTCGGTTTCGGATACAAATGGGACATGGGTTGGATGCACGACTCGCTGGAATACCTGTCGCAGGACCCCGTCCACCGCAAGTACCACCACAACGCCCTGACCTTCCGCGCGGTGTACGCCTTCGCCGAGAACTACGTCCTGCCGCTGTCGCACGACGAAGTGGTTCACGGCAAGCGGTCTCTTGTGTCGAAAATGCCGGGCGACGAGTGGCAGAAGTTCGCCAACCTGCGGCTTCTGTTCGGCTGGCAGTATTTTCAGCCGGGCAAGAAGCTCTTGTTCATGGGCGGCGAGTTCGGCCAGTGGCGCGAATGGAACCACGACGCCAGCCTCGATTGGCACTTGCTGGACCAGCCGCTGCACGCCGGGGCGCAGCGCTTCGTGCGCGACCTGAACACCATTTACCGCGGCGAACCGGCCCTGCACGAGGGGGACTGCGACGCGGCCGGCTTCGAGTGGGTGGACTGCCGCGACTCCGAGGCCAGCGTCGTCAGCCTGTTGCGGAAGGCGAAGGACCCGAGCGACTGCGTGCTGGCGGTGTTCAACTTTACGCCAGTGCCGCGGTACGGCTATCAGGTCGGCGTCCCGCACGGCGGCCGGTGGGACGAGGTACTCAACAGCGACGCGCCGCTGTACGGGGGCGGGGGCGTGGGCAACCTCGGCGGCGTGGAGGCGGCGGCCGAGTCGCATCACGGCCGCGAGCACCAGCTGACGATCGCGCTGCCGCCGCTGGGCGTGGTGGCGTTCCGGCGGCGGCGCGAGGCGGTTCCGGCGCCGGCGTCCGCCGAACCCTTACGAAGCGTAGAATGAAGCTCATCGGGACCGCCGCCGCAGCAACGGAGTCGGCTTGCCCATTCGTCCCGCTCCCTCAATCCTGCGAGCCCGCAGCGCCAAGCAAGGGCGAGCGGGAGCGCCCTTGCTTGACGCTGCGGGCTCGCGGAGTACGATTCCCGCCTATCTTAATGGCGTTCCCGCCTCACCCGAAGATGATCGTGCGCCGTCCGTCCACCAACACGCGCCGCTGCAAGTGCAGCCGCACCGCCCGCGCCAGCACCTGCCGCTCCAGGTCGCGGCCCTTCCGCACCAAATCCTCCACCTCGTCGCGGTGCGTCACGCGCACCACGTCCTGCTCGATGATCGGCCCCTCGTCGAGGTCCTCGGTCGCGTAGTGGGCCGTCGCCCCGATCAGCTTCACGCCGCGCGCCTTCGCCTGGTGGTACGGCCGCGCCCCCGCGAACGCCGGCAGAAACGAATGGTGGATGTTGATGATCCGGCCGCGCCAGCGCTCCACGAAACCCGGCGACAAAATCTGCATGTACCGCGCCAGCACCACCAGATCGACGCCATGCTCCGCCAGCAATTCCAGTTGTCGCGCCTCCGCTTTCTCCTTGTTTTCCTTCGTCACCGGCGTGAGGACGAACGGCACGCCGAAGTAGTCGGCGGCGGATCGGGCGTCCTCGTGGTTGGACACCACCAGCGCCACGTCGCCCGGCAGCTCGCCCAGCCGCTGGCGCAGCAGCAGGTCATAGAGGCAATGCGGCTCCTTGCTGCAGAACACGGCGACGCGGTCGCGGCGGTCGTCGCACGTCAGCTCCCATTGCAAGCCGAAGCTGCGGGCGAAGACCTCCAGACCGAGCCGCACGCCGTCGGCGTCGAGGGTGAAGCGATTCAGCGACCATTCCAGGCGCATGAAGAAGCGCGGGCCGTCCGGGTCGGAATGCTGATCGAGGTCGAGGATGTTGCCGCCGTGACGGAAGACGAAGTCGGACAGGGCGGCGATGATGCCCTTGCGGTCGGTGCAGTGGACGCGGAGGATGGCGTTCATGGCGGGGTAGTTCCGGGGCGTGGGCAGGGCTATCTTAGGGGTAGTTCCCGGCCCAACAACGTCCCGGAGGCCCGCCATGCAACGCATTCGCCGCGACCTGGCCCGCAAGTACGCCTTCGATTGGCGCGATACGCCGCTCCTGCACGTCCGACCCGGCGAGACGTTTGAGATCGAGACGTGGGACGCCGGCACGGGCTACTTCAAGTCGCCGGCCGACAAGGCGATCCCGGCCCTGCGTCCCGGCTTCGACCGAAGCCCGCCGCAGGCCAACCCCATCGGCGGCCCTGTCTACGTTGAAGGGGCGGAGCGCGGCGACGCGCTCGTCATTACGATGGAAGAGATCGTGGTAGGCCATTATTCGTGGATCGCGATCGGCCCGAAGCGCGGCCCGCTGGGCGAATCGACGCGCTGGCCGGAGCTGTCGGCCGACTACACTACGCGCATTTTCCGCCACGAACCCGGCGGCCGTGGGATGCGCGATGGCGTGCTGCACTTCAACGACCGCATTTCGTGGCCGATCGCGCCGTTCGTCGGCACGCTGGGCGTCGCCCCGGATCGCGAGGTTTGCACCAGCCTCGACGGCCAGGGCGAATGGGGCGGCAATCTCGACATTCGGGACGTCCGACCGGGCAATCGTATCCTGCTGCCGATCTTCCACCCCGGCGGCCTTTTCTACCTCGGCGACGTTCACGCCAGCCAGGGCGACACCGAATTCACCGGCACGGCCGCCGAAACCACGGCCGTCGTCCGCCTTAAACTGGATCTCGTCAAGGGCCAACGGCCGCCGTGGATGCGGATCGAGAAGGCGGATTCGATCGTGGCGGTGTACGCATCCCGGCCGCTGGAGGTCGCCGTCGAAACGGCGACGTTCCACCTCATGGACTGGCTCATTAGCGAGCATGGCTTTTCGCCGACGGACGCCTACTGCCTGGTCAGCATCTGCCCCGATTTCCGCATCAACGTGTATCAGATGTGCAAGATCGGCAAACTGAGCTTCGTGGCGGGGGCCGAAATCCCCCGGCGGTACTTGCGCTGAGCCGCCGCGCGGGGCCGAGCGCCGCGCCCCGGCCCGTCCGCCCGGTCGCTACGCCTTGAGGAACGCGAGCAGGTCCGCGTTGACCTCATCCTTTCGGGTCGAACACATGCCATGCGGCGCGCCCTTGTAGACCTTCAGCTGCGCGTTCTTGACGAGCTTGGAGGACAGCATGGCCGCGGCGCCGATGGGCACGATCTGATCGTCGTCGCCGTGAAGGATGAGCGTCGGCACGTCGAACTTCTTGAGGTCTTCGGTGAAGTCCGTCTCGGAGAAGGCTTTGATGCAGTCGATGACGCCCTTGTGGCCGGCCAGCATCCCTTGCAGCCAGAACGAGTCACGCAGGCCCTGCGAGACTTTGGCGCCTGGCCGGTTGGCGCCGTAGAACGGTGCGCTGAGGTCTTTGAAGAACTGCGAGCGGTCGGCGAGGACGCTGGCGCGGATCTGGTCGAAGGTCTCGATCGGCAGGCCGCCGGGGTTGGCGGCCGTCTTCAGCATCAGCGGCGGCACCGCGCTGATCGAGCACGGCCTTCGCCGCCCGTTTCGTGCCGTGGCGGCCGATGTAGCGGGCGACCTCGCCGCCGCCGGTGGAGTGGCCGACGTGGATCGCCTTCGTCAGGTCGAACGTTTCGACCAGCGCGGCGAGGTCGTCGGCGTACGTGTCCATTTCGTTGCCGTTCCACGGCTGGCTCGACCGGCCATGGCCGCGGCGGTCATGGGCGATGCAACGGTATCCGTGGGCGCCCAGAAAGACCATCTGATCTTCCCAGGCGTCCGCGCTGAGCGGCCAGCCGTGGCTGAAGACGACGGGCTGCCCGCTGCCCCAGTCCTTGTAGTAAATCTGCGTGCCGTCTTTCGTAGTGATCGTACTCATCGTTTCGACTCCATTACTGTCGCCGGTTTCCGGGTCTACTTCATGGCCTTCACGGCGTCGTCCGTCGTGAGGACCGCGTTCGCCAGAAAGCCGTAATTGACGACCGCCGCCTTGTAGCCGTCGCCCAGTTCGGGGTGCCGGGGGGCGGCCGTCGCGTCCTTCACCACGGCGACCTCGAAGCCCTGTTCGAGCAGTTCGCGCAGGTGGCTCTCGACGCAGAGGTTTGCCAACATCCCCGCCAGGACGATTTTATTGATGCGGCGTTTGCGGAGTTGCAGGACGAGGTCGTTCGTTTGCGGCCCCCACACCTTGTGGGGGCTGACCACGACCGTCTTGCCGTCTTCGATGAACGGCTTGTAGCGCTCGAGCCAGTCCGCCCCGGAGCCGGAGAATCCCTCGACGCCGAGCGGATCGGGGCGATAGAACTCCTTGCTCTCCAGCATCATCTTCTCGACGGCCCCGCCGAACCGCCAGGCCTGGTCGTGGGGGTAGAGGTAGTGAGGGGAGATGAAGACGCCGAAGCCCTGTTCCTTCGCGGCCTTGAAGAGTCGCTCAAGATTCTCGACGGTGTTGTTTTCCTTCACGCTGGCGCCGACCAACTCCCACGAGACGCCCTTCTCGCTCAGCACGTCGTTCTGGGGGTCGATGACGACCAGGGCGGTCTCGCTCTTGTTGAGGTCCATTGTCATGCTCCTTGTTGTTCGGTCTTGTGGTTAGGTCTCGCTCGCAGGCGTTCGACTTCGGCTTCCAGTTCGGCGATCCGCGTCTGGAGTTGCTCGATCATCGGGGCGATCTGTCGCAGCGAGAACCGCTGGTGGATGTGCTGCGGGCAGTTCACGTCCCACGCCTCGATCGTGAACAGGATCACCCGCTCCACCTTGCCGGGGTAAGCCGGATCGCGGAGCTTTTCCTCCAGGTCAGCGTCCCCCTCGACCGCGCGGGCGGCTCCCCACACCTTGATCCGCCGGCTGTTCGCGTAATCCATCAGGAAGAGGAACGCCTTGGGGTTTTCCGATAGGTTGCCCAGCGTGACATACTGCTGGTTGCCGCCGAAGTCGGCGAAGCCCAGCGTGTGTTCGTCGATCGCCTTGAGGAAACCGGGCGGGCCGCCGCGGTACTGGATGTACGGCTGACCTTCGGAGTTCGCTGTGCCCAGGTAGAACATATCCAGGTCGGCCAGGAAGTCCGCCAGATCCGGGGTGACGGTCGTCCGCCAACCGCGTCCCTTTTCCATCCGGGCGTAGCTCCCCCGGGAGCCCTTCCGCCGCTGGACCGCCTTCACCGCCGGGGTGAAGGCGACGTCGCTCGGGTACTCTCGCATCGGCGTGCCCTCCAGGCGGGTTACTTCTTGCTCCCGTGCTTGCCGAGGAACTCGCGCATCAGCCGGGCGATGGCGTCGCCCTCGGTTTCCAGGGCGAAGTGACCGGCGTCGAGCAGGTGGTACTCCAGCGTCTTCAGGTCCCGCTTGTACGGCTCGGCCCCGGCGGGCGGGAAGATCTGGTCGTTCTTCCCCCACGCGATCAGCATCGGCGGCTGGTGCGAGCGGAAGTATTCCTGCCATTTCGGGTACAGCGGCGGGTTGCTGCCGTAGCAGAGGAGCAGGTCGAGCTGAATCTCGTCGTTCCCCTCGCGGTCGAGCAAGAACTGGTCGTGGGCCGCTCCGTCTGGACTGACGAGTTCGGGGTTCTTCTCCCCGTGCGTGTACTGCCACTTGGTCGCTTCGTAGGTGAGAAATCCGCGAAGGGCGTCGCGTTTCTCCTTGCTGGTCGGCTCCTGCCAGTACGCCTTGATCGGCTTCCAGAAGTCGTTGTCCAGCCCCTCGTCGTAGGCGTTGCCGTTCTGCACCACGATGGCCGTCACCCGCTCCGGGTGCTTGACCGCCAGTCGGTAGCCGACCGGGGCGCCGTAGTCCTGCACGTAGAGCGCATACTTCGTCAGCCCGACCTTCTCGGTGAACTCGTCGATCACCCCGGCGAGGTTGTCGAACGTGTAGGCGAACTTGTCGCGCGGCGGCATCGAGCTGTGGCCGTAGCCGGGATAGTCCGGGGCGATCGCGCGGTAGTCGTCGGCCAGCGCCGGAATCAGGTTGCGGAACATCTGGGAGCTGGTCGGGAACCCGTGCAGCAGCAGGACTGCCGGGGCGTCTTTCGGCCCGGCCTCGCGATAGAAGATGTCGAGATCGCCGACCTTCACCGTTTTGTGCGTCACCTTCGTCGAGCGGGTCATGGGAAAAACTCCGATTGGGGGTCCAGGACAGAGCCGAGGCCGTAGGCGAACAGGTATGTCCCGTTGCGCTCGTGTCACTCCCGGTTGGCGGGCGACCGCGAGCGCGATCTGCTCGCGCGCCTTGGCCGACAACGCGCCCTTGCGCAGCGCTCCGCTGAGCTGCAGGTAGCCGTCGAGGACGGCCGGGGCGTTGGCCATCGCGCGGGCCATGTTCGGCACGAGACCGAGTTTGCCATTCACGGCTTCGAGGAGGCTTTGAGCTTTGCTCGTTGCCGACTCGGGAGAGATGGTTCTGATGCGGGACATTGTATGCACTCGGTAACTTCCCTGGTTGTTTTGGGCTATCCGACCGACGGACTGGCGGTCGTTGCCGGCACTAAATCACTTCTCGTCCAGGTCGGCGAAGACCGCCGTCCCGTCGTCCAGCATTTTCGGGAAGCCGGGAGCGGCCCCGGTACTGACAACAAATACTTCTAAAAAAGAATCTTCCCCTGTCGATCTCGCCGTCCCTCGTTCGACGCGACAGTAGAGCCTGGGTTCAGCCGGTCGAGAACGTCCGGAAGCCCAGGTCGGAACCCGAAACCCGAAGGAGACATTACGATGCGATTCATGGTTATCGTCAAAGCCGACAAGAACTCGGAAGCGGGTGTTCTCCCCAGCCGGGAGCTGCTGACGGAGATGGGGAAATTCAACGAGGAGCTGGTGAAGGCCGGCGTGATGCTCGCAGCCGAGGGGCTGCACGCCAGCTCCAAGGGGCGCGCGTCAAGTTCTCGGGAGGAAAGCGCACCGTGATCGACGGCCCCTTCACCGAGGCGAAGGAGCTGATCGCCGGCTTCTGGCTATGGCAGGTGAAGTCGAAGGAGGAGGCGATTGAGTGGGTCAAGCGCTGCCCGAATCCCACGGCGCGGAGGGGGAAATCGAGATCCGCCAGGTGTTCGAGCCGGAGGACTTCGCCCCGTGCGACCCGACGGGCGAACTGCGGGCGGCCGAGGAACGGCTGCGAACGCAGGCGGCCGCGAAGAAATAGTCGCGGCGCGATTCCGTCCACAAACCCGGCTCCGAACCCGAAACCCGAAGGAGACACGACGATGCGATTCCTGGGACTGCTCAAGGCCGACGAACACTCCGAGGCGGGCGCTCCGCCGCCGCCGGAGATGATGGAGAGAATGGGGAAGTTCATGGAGGCGATCACGAAGGCCGGCGTGCTGATTTCGACCGGCGGGCTCCAGCCGAGTTCAAAGGGCGTGCGCGTCCGGTTCTCGGAAGGGAAAGTCACCGTCACGGACGGGCCTTTCACCGAGTCGAAGGAGCTGATCGCCTCCTACGCTTTGCTCGAAGTGAAGTCGAAGGAAGAGGCGATCGAATGGACCACGCGCTTCCTCAAGGCGTTGGGTCAAGGGGAGTGTGAGCTTCGCCCGCTGTTCGAGGGACCGCCCCAACCGGCCGACGGCTCACCTTGAACCGGCGAATCGAAGATGGTCTGATCGGTGGTCATGACGACTACCGCTGCCCATCGCGCGATCGACGCGGTCTGGAGGATCGAGTCGGCCAGGCTCATCGCCGGTCTGGCGCGGATCGTGCGCGACGTCGGTGTGGCCGAGGACCTCGCGCAGGACGCGCTCGTCGCCGCGCTCCAGCAGTGGCCGGAGTCAGGCGTCCCGGACAACCCGGGCGCCTGGCTCATGGCCGCCGCGAAGCATCGCGCGATCGATCTGCTGCGCCGCAACAAGCGGCTCGAACGCAAGCACGAGGAGATCGGCCGGAAGATCGAGGCCCAGCAGGAGGCGGCCGCCTCGGACCTCGACGCGGCCCTCGACGACGACGTGGGCGACGACCTCCTGCGCCTCGTGTTCACGACCTGTCATCCGGTCCTTTCCACCGAGGCGCGCGTTGCGCTCACGCTGCGCCTGCTCGGCGGCCTGACGACCGAGGAGATCGCGCGGGCGTTCCTCGTCTCGGAGCCGACCATTGCCCAGCGCGTCGTCCGGGCCAAGCGGACCCTCGCTGAAAAGCAAGTCCCCTTCGAGGTCCCCCGCGGCGCCGAGCTGGCCGCCCGCCTGTCGTCGGTGCTGGAAGTCATTTACCTCATCTTCAACGAAGGCTACACGGCCACCGCCGGCGACGACTGGACGCGCCCGCGCTGTGCGAGGAGGCGCTGCGTCTGGGCCGCATCCTGGCCGAACTCACCCCGCGGGAACCCGAGGTCCACGGCCTGGTCGCGCTGATGGAGATTCAGGCGTCGCGCCTGCGGCGCGCGTCGGCCCATCGGGGGAGCCGATCCTTCTCCTCGACCAGAATCGCGCGCTCTGGGACCGCCTCCTCATCCGCCGTGGCCTCGCCGCGCTGGAGCGCGCCGACAACCTCGGCGGCGCGCGCGGCCCCTACGCGCTCCAAGGCGCGATCGCCGCCTGTCACGCGCGGCGCTCGCCCCGACGGAAACGGACTGGGCGCGCATCGCGGCGCTCTACGACGACCTGGCCCGGATCACGCCGACGCCCGTCGTGGAGTTGAACCGCGCGGTGGCGGTCGCCATAGCCTTCGGCCCCCAGGCGGGTCTCGATCTCGTCAATGCGCTGACCGCGGAGCCGTCGCTGCGGGGCTACCACCTGTTGCCGACCGTGCGCGGCGACTTCCTCTTCAAGCTCGGCCGCCTCGACGAGGCGCGAGCGGAGTTCGAGCGCGCGGCGGCGCTGACGCGGAATGCGCGGGAGCGGGCGCTGTTGCTGGAGCGGGCCGGGGCGTGCGAGTGAACCCCGCAAGGCTCAGGCGTCCGTCGGTATCAACTCCAGCTGGTCTTCGCGCAGCTCGATGTAGGTCGGCGAAGGCTTCTGCCGGACGCGAACGCGATAAATGCGGGCGCCGCCAGGCCCGAGGGGGCCGCGGAATTCCACTATCCGGCCCTTCTGCCCGCCGTAGTGCAGAATCCGAACCCGGTCGCCGAGTTTCAGGAGATGGTCGGCGACTTCCTTCGCGGCCACACCCTTGGCCGGCTTGGCAGGCTTCCTCGTGGCCATCGCGAAGTCCTCCTCAACTACACCCAAGGGGCGCGCCGCAGCCGTGACGCCGATTGTATCCAGCTGCGGCGGCAGTACTCGCACCGCCGGTTGCGGCACGGTCGGGAGCCCGTGCCGCAACCGAGGACCGTCCCGGCCCGTCAGGGCAGCGCCGTTAGAGAAACAATGAACGGATAGGACGGCCGAAGGCCGCGGGGGATTGGTCGTCGGCTCGTCGACCAGCAATGACGCAACCTTGAGTCCAGGCGCCGATTCGGAGCTTCCGCCAGGGCAAGGTAGACGCAATCGTCGAACGGTACGTTCTCGCAATCGCCAAACGTCGAAAGCCGGCCCAGGCGGGCGTAGGCCGGAAGTGCCATCGCCCGGAGCAGGAGGGGCGGCGTCGGGTGAACGGCGGGGGCGGCGGATAACGTCGAGTAAAAGGATAACTGATTCGCCTGCCTTGATCCGGCCCTGGCGCTCGGCGGAGGCGAGGCCGTTGGCGATCTCGGGCAAGAAGATGTCTGGCGCGAGAAGCTCCTGAGCGCCATTCTTGTATTCGTCGCGCAAGCGAATCGCCTTGGCGGAGTCGGCCTCAGACAACACCCATTTGAGGGCCACGCTGGAATCGAGGACGTATTTCATGTCCCGTCGCGGGTTTGGCGGATCAGCTCAACGGCGACGTTCTGTTCGCCGAACAGCCGCCGGTTTTCCTCGCGGAGCCGGTCCATCCGTTCGCAGGCAGCCTTCATCTTGTCGGGACGACGGATACCCTTCGCAAGGTCGTCCACGGCTTCCCGAAACTCCGCGGCAAGTTCGGGCGGGATACCGGTAGTCTTGGTCGTGTTCATGAGATTGCTCCTTCCTCTTCAATGTAACAACGCGCGACAGGGGAAGGAAGTTCCGCCATGAGTGCATTCCCGCCCGGCCGGCTGCCGCCGCCTACGCCCCCAGCTCCAAAAACCGCTTCGCCATCTGCGGCCCCTTGCCCTCGTCCTCGTGCTTGAAGAACACGAACGCATCCCGCCAGTCCTGTTTTCGCACCCGCTTCGCCCACGTCTTCAGCTCCGCATCGCCATAGTCGGGCCGCCGCAACCGCAGATAGCCCCAATCCGCGGTCGCCGTGAACGGGACCTCCAGGTCGTCGTCCGCGTCGGCGATGCACAGCGCCGCCCCGTGGCCGCGCAGAAGCCCGAAGACTTCCTCATCGAACCACGACGCATGGCGAAACTCGAACGCCGCCCGGCGCCCCGACGGCAGCAGCGCGAGAAATTCGCGCAGCCGCGGCGCGTCCTTCTTGAAGTTCGGCGGCAACTGAAAAAGCAGCGGGCCGAGGCGATCCTTCAGCGTCTCGGCGACCTCCAACAGCTGTGATACGGGATCGCCTGCGTCCTTGAGCCGCTTCATGTGCGTGATCTGCTGCGGCGCCTTGAGCACGAACCGGAACTCGGCGGGAACCTCGCCCGCCCACGCTTCCAGGACCGACGTTTTGGGCACGCCGCGGAACGTGCTGTTGATCTCGACCGTCCGGAACTGCTCTCCGTAGAAGCGCAGCATCTTCTTGGCCGGCAGGTCCTTGGGGTAGAACGCGCCTTTCCATTCCTTGTACGAATAGCCGCTCGTGCCGACGTAGAGGTTCATAAGCCCAAAACGCCTCCCGCGCTGTGGCACGGTCGGGAGACCATGCCACAACAGTGCGTTGCGGCGCGGTCTCCCGACCGTGCCGCAACACCCGGCCTTACGGGGCCACGTAGACCATCCACCGCATGCCGAAGCGGTCGGCCACCATGCCGAAGCTCGGCGAGAAGAACGTCTTCGTCAGCGGCATCTCCACCTGCCCACCGTCGGACAGGGCCGCGAACACCCGCTTGGCATCGGCTTCGTTGGCCGGCGTGAGCGACAGCGAAATGCCCTGAAAGACCGACTGCCCCTGGCAGTGGCCGTCGGAAGCATTCAGCATGCTTTGCCCGATGCGGAAGCTCGCGTGCATCACCTTGTTCTCGGAGCCGGGCGGCATCATGCCCGGCGGAGGGGGTTCCGGGCTGTCCTTGTAGCGCATGAGCATCGTCACCTCGGCGCCGAGCGCCTTGCGATAAAACTCCAGCGCCTCCTCACAGCGGCCGTTGAAGTTCAGGTACGGTTGGACTTGCATGACATCTCCTTTTCAGAGGGTGAAAGATGGACATAGCGACCCGAGTGACCGCCTAGCCGCCGGCGATGGCGCCCACGATCCAGAACGCCTCGGCTCCCGAAGCGACCGCGTCGGGCAGCGGGGCGTCCGGCGGCTCGAAGGACAGGTCCTCCTCGCAAGCGAAGAAGCGCAGCATCGGCCGGCGCCGGCCAGTGTCGTGGTCGCGGATCGTCCCACGCAGCATCGGGTAGCGGGCCTCCAGCGCGTCGAGGACCGAGCGCTGCGTGGCCGGGCCGTCCACGGCCAACGCCACTTCGGCGCCGACCTGGGCCAGCGTCCGCAGGTGATAAGGAAGCACGATTCGGATCATGGCAACGTCTGCACCTCCACGGACAGCACGGCCGGGAGGTCGTGGACGATCGCCGCCCAGCTGTCGCCGCCGTCGGCCGAGGCGTAGACCTGCCCGCCGGTCGTGCCGAAGTAGACGCCGCACTCGTCGAGCGAATCGACGGCCATCGCGTCGCGCAGCACGTTGACGTAGCAGTTGCTTTGCGGCAGGCCCTTCGTCAGCGGCTCCCACTCCTCGCCGCCCGTCCGGCTGCGGTAGACGCGCAGCTTCCCTTCGGGGGGATAATGCTCCGAGTCGCTCTTGATCGGCACGACGTAGACGGTTTCCGGCTCGTGCGCGTGGACGTCGATCACGAAGCCGAAGTCGGTCGGCAGGTTGCCGCTGACCTCGCGCCAGTTGTCGCCGGCGTCGTCGGTGCGCAGCACGTCCCAGTGCTTCTGCATGAACAGCGTGTTGGGCCGCGACCCGTGCATGGCGATGCGGTGAACGCAATGGCCGACCTCGGCGGCCGGGTCGGGGATGTACTGCGAGTGGAGGCCGCGGTTGATCGGCTTCCACGTCTGGCCGCCGTCCTCGGTGCGGAACGCGCCGGCCGCCGAGATGGCGATGAACATGCGCCGGGGGTTGTTCGGGTCCAGGACGATGGTGTGCAGGCCCAGCCCGCCGGCGCCGGGCATCCATTTGGACCCGTGGGCGGCGCGCAACCCGGCCAGCTCGCGCCAGTTCTTGCCGCCGTCGGTGGTGCGGAACATCGCGGCGTCCTCGACCCCGGCGTAGACGGCGTCGGGGTCGTCGAGCGACGGCTCCAAATGCCAGACGCGCTTGAACTCCCAGGGGTGCTGCGTGCCGTCGTACCACTGGTGCGTCGTGAGCGGCTTGCCGGTTTCCGGCGACGTGTCGTAGGCGAACTTGTTGCTCTCGGCCTTGGGCGTGCCTTCCGGCGTCGTGGTCGGCTCGCCGGGCGGCGTCCCCGGCTGATGCCACGTCTTGCCGCCGTCGTCGGAGCGCTGGATGATCTGCCCGAACCAGCCGCTCGTCTGCGACGCATAGATCCGGTTCGGGTCGGCGGGCGAGCCTTTCATGTGGTAAATCTCCCAGCCCCCGAAGAAGGGGCCGCGGACGTCCCACCGCTCGCGCTTGCCGTCCGCCGTCAGGACGAACGCGCCCTTCCGTGTGCCCACCAGGACTCGTACTCCGTTCATCCCATCCTCCCTTTTTGAGTTATCGGAAACGCGCACCGGGTTGCATCTCGGCCCGTATCCGCGTCACGGCCATGAAAGATGGTTCTCTTGCCCTTGGTGGATCCGCCAAAGAGCTAGCCCAGTCGGCCCAACTCGGATGACCAGTCCCATCCGCTTGGCTTTGGATTTTAGCGCGGGATGCCGCAACAGCCGCCGAACACAGGCGGCGACCATCTCTTCCTGGACATCGAGGTGAACCAGACAATATCCTTCATGACACATGCGAGGGTTGTAGAAATCCCCGTCAAGCGTGAAGAACGTCGGCCGGTCCAACTGATGCAGCAAAGGGATTATCTCGTCGTCTTTCATCCCCTTCCGCCCAACCTCATGGCCAATCTGCCGAACCGAAACGCGCCGGCTCCGCAGGAACCGTCGCTGATTCTCGGGGACGTTTTCATCGAGGATGTTCATGCCGGCAGAGACTCGTGGGCGTACTCGACGGCGTGATCCTCAAAAATCCGCTGGGCCAGCTCGACCGCTTCGGCAATGGCCTCCTGGGCTACGGCGCCGCGCCACTCGGCGGTGATCGCCTCCCACGACATTCCTTTGGCGACTTGCTTCAACACCTGCGTCACCATGATCCGCGTACCGAGGAAGGTCGGCTTGCCATGACAGATTTCCGGATCGGCGACGATATAGCGTCCCAAGAGTTTCTTTTGCTTTCTTGCCATGTTCTTGCGGCTCCTCGCTGGTTGCGCGACGCGGGCGCGGCGCTAGCATTATCCCCGCCAGTGCAATGCGAGCAAGGTCATGTCGTCCCTCAACGACGCCGCCGACCGGCCGAAGTGGAGGGCCTCCGACAGAACGTGATCGCACAGGTCCCTGGCCGCGTCGCCGGCAAATCCCGCGTGCGCCGCCGTTACCCGACCTCTGCCGAACCGCGCGCTCCTGGCCTCGTCGGAACCGCACTGGTCGGAAACGCCGTCTGTATAAAGCAGCATCGACTGGCCGGGGCCGAACGAAACGGCCGCCGCAGGAGGCGGCAGGCGCGTCCCCAGAGGACTTCCCCAGCAATGCACGAGCGCGGCGCCGTGTGTGATCCGCCCGCCGTCACCGGGGCCGACGACGGACGGCGACTCGTGACCCGCCGCCAGCAAATGCAGGCGCCGGTCGTCGATCTCCAGGACGCCGAGGATTCCCGTCGCGTATTTCTCCGAGCCGTCGGCGTCCCGCGCCGTCTCGTGCAATTCGTCGTCCAACGCCTGCAGCGACCAGCCGCGCCGCGCGCCACCCGAAACACCCGCCCCAGGTGCGCGGCGATCATCGCACTGCCCAAACCTTTGCCGCTGACGTCGCACAACAGGAAGTACAGCTTGCGCCCGTTGAGAACGAAGTCGTAAATGTCGCCGCTGAGATGCGTGGCCGGAAGGTTCGCGCCGGCGACGCCGAGGCCCGCCCCCAGGTCGAGCGGATCGGGCAGGCCGTGGCGCTGAATGTCGCGAGCGCTGTTGATCTCCCAGGCGAGCTTGCCGTCGGCGACGCACCCTTCCTGGTGGGCCAAAGTCGGCAGGACCGACCGGCGCCGCCGGTCGAGCGCCTTCCTGCCCCGATAGGCCCTGTCGCCGAACGTAAGGGGAGAAATCGCACGAGGCCGCGTTCCGCGGGAGTCGGCGGTCGCCGAGCCGTGAACCAGCGTGCAAGTGCAAGAGTCGTCGTTCATGGGTCGAAGCCTTCCATCAGTGCCGAGAAACTGTTCCGAACGGCGCGAATGTTTCCGCGAGCCCGCAGCGCCAAGCAAGGGCGAGCAATCGTCGCCCGCTCGCCCTTGCTTGGCGCTGCGGGCTCGCGGGTCACGATGCTAACTCGTCGGCAGGCCCGCCACCTCAATCACCGGCCGGACTTCGACCGTGCCGACTCGCGCCCGGGGATTCGGGCGGCGACGGCGATCGCCTCGTCGAGGTCCTTGGCGTCGATCAGGAAGTAGCCGCCGAGGTGCTCGCGCGTCTCCGCGAACGGGCCGTCGGTGATGAGCGGCTTGCCGTCGCGCACCCGCACGCTGGTCGCCGTCGTCGTCGGGTGCAGCGGGTTGGCGCTCAGGAACTGCCCCTTGGCGTGGAGGTCCCGCGCCAGCTGCGCGGACTCCACATAGCAATGCTCCCGCTCGGCCTCGCTTATGGCCTGCTCGCCCAGGTAGATCAGCAGCATGTACTTCATGGGTTCACCTCCACCAGTAAGTCGAACGGCGCCTACCAGGATCGACACGCCCACGGATTTTTTTTTATGATGCGGCCATGCTCGCCGACGCCAACACGACCATCGACGCGGTTTATCGCTCCGACTGGGGCCGAATCGTCGCCGTCCTGATCCGGCTCGTCGGCGACTTCGACGTGGCCGAAGAGGCGGCGCAGGAAGCCTTTGCGGCCGCCGTGAACCAGTGGCGCGCGTCCGGCGTCCCCCAATCCCCGCGCACCTGGATCATCCAGACGGCCCGGCACAAGGCCATCGACCGCATCCGCCGCCAGACGCGGTTCGCGGAAAAACTTCAGGCGTACGCCGCCGAGTCGTCCCCCGCCGTCGAGGAATTAGACGATGCGAGCGACATCCCCAACGATCGCCTTCGCCTGATCTTCACGTGCTGCCACCCCGCGCTGGCGCCGGAGGCGCAGATCGCGTTGACGCTCCGGACGTTGGGCGGCCTCGAAACGGACGCGATCGCGCGGGCGTTTCTCGTCCCGGAGGCCGCGATGGCCCAGCGGCTGGTGCGCGCCAAGCGCAAAATCCGCGACGCCGGCATTCCGTACAGCGTGCCCGACTTGCACGACATGCCCGAGCGGCTGGACGCCGTGCTGACGGTGATTTATCTGATCTTCAATGAGGGTTATGCGGCCACGCGCGGCGAAGCGCTCGTGCGAACCGACCTCTGCGCCGAGGCCATCCGTCTGGGCCGCCTGGCGCGGGCGCTGCTGGCGCCGCAAACGCCGGCGGAGGCGACCGCCCTCGTCGCCCTCATGCTGCTGCACGACTCGCGGCGCGCCGCCCGCATGGACGAGGCCGGCGATCTCGTCCTTCTCGAAGACCAGGACCGCCGGCGCTGGGACCAGGGGCAAATCGCCGAGGCCCTGCCGCTGGTCGAGGAGGCGCTGGGCGGCCGGCCCGGCCCGTTCGCCCTGCAAGCCGCGATCGCCGCCGTGCATTGTCAGGCGGCGCGGGCCGAGGACACGGACTGGCCCCAGATCCTCCGGCTCTACGACCTCCTCGGGCGCGTGCGGCCCTCTCCGATCGTGGCGCTGAACCGGGCGGTGGCTGTGGCCATGGTGGACGGCCCCCGACCGGCGCTCGCCCTGCTCGACGCGCTCGCCGCGACCGGCGACCTCGACGGCTACCACTTGCTCCACGCCGCGCGCGCCGACCTCCTGCGCCGCATGGGGTCGCGTACAGAAGCGGCGCGGAGCTACGCGCGCGCCCTCGAATTGGCCGCCGGCGCCAGCGAGCGCCGGTTTCTCGAACGCAGGCTGAGGGAGGTTCAGTCGCCGGAAGCGTGACTGGCGTGGGCGACCGATTCCCCTCAGCGCGGCCCGAACTGCCAGATTCCCATGAGGTTGCCGGCCGGGTCGCGGAACGTGGCGGCCCACAGGTCTCCCTCCGGGTAGGACGGCTGGACGACCGCGCCGCCCTGCTTCACGATCTGCCCGACGACTTCGTCGATTCGATCGACGTAAATGTACGGCACAAGCCCCGGTTCGCGCGACGCCGCGCGGCCGGCGACCCACCGCCCGATCAGATCGCCGCTCCGATCGTCAAAGCTGATGCGCCCGGCGTCGCGGCGATGGATGTTCCAGCCGAAGACCGTCTCGTAGAAGACGGCGGACTGTTCGGCATCGACCGCGGGAATCTCCAAATACGACACGTGGCCGTGGCGCGCAGCCCTTTGTCCACGCTCATCCCATCCTCCTACCAGGGTTGCCGAAGATGGTCGCCCGCGTGCAGGTCCCCCTTGTAGTCCAGACCCGAAAAGCAATCAAGGTTAGCAGGCGTCGCAGGAGGCGCGGCTGCGGATTGCCGCGCCCTTCTCGCGCCTTCATTTCCGCTATAAAAGCCCTGTCGTGCAATTGGCGGCCCGAAACAGCGACCACCATGCTCCGCGAACTGTCCGTGCAGAACCTGGCGCTGATCGAGGACGTCCGCGTCGAGCTGCAGCCGGGCTTCTGCGTCTGGACCGGCGAGACCGGCGCCGGCAAGTCGCTGCTGCTGGGGGCGCTCGGCCTGCTGCTCGGCGAACGCGGCTCGGCCGATCTGCTCCGCGCCGGGGCCGATGAGCTGCGCGTCACCGGCCGTTTCGAGCTGGAGACGCCGGAACTCCGCCAGGAGATCGAGGCGTTGCTGCCCGCGCCGCTCGACGAGAATGAAGTGATCCTGGCGCGGCGGCTGACGCGGGCCGGCCGCAGCCACGCCTACGTCAACGATCAGCCGGCCGCCGTGTCCACGCTCAAGCAGATCGGCGAACGGTTAGTGGACGTCCACGGCCAGCGCGAGAGCGAATCGCTCCTGCACCCGGCCTACCAGTTACAGCTGCTCGACGCCTTCGGCGGGCTGGCAAAGCCGCGGCAGGCGTATCTGGAACAGGCGGAGAAGGTGCGCGACCTGCGGCGCCGCTTCGCGGCGCTGTCGGCGGCCCGCGAACAGCGCCAGCGGGAGCTGGCGCTGATCCGCTTCGAGCGCGAGGAGCTGGACGAGGCCGCCCTGGAGCCGGGCGAAGTGGCAGAGAGGGCGCGCGAGCGGGAACGGCTGGCCCACGCCCAGAACCTGCGGACCTTCGCCGAGCAAGCGTCGGCCCAGCTCTACGACGAGGACGGTTCCGTCGTGGAGCGGCTCGGTCGGCTGCAGCGCGAGGCGCAGTCGTGGGCGGCGCTCGATCCCGGCCTGGAGGAGGTGGTGCGCCGCCTGGAGGAGACGCAGGCCGGCGTCCAGGAGGCGACGCGGGCGCTCCGCAAGCTGGCCCAGCACTGGGAGGCCGACCCGGAGCGCCTCGAAGCCGTCGAACAGCGGCTGGCGTCGCTCAAGCGACTGGAGGCGAAATACCGCCGCAGCGTGGACGACCTGATCGTCTACCGCGTCGGTCTCGACGAGCAGGAGACGCGGCTGCAAAAAGACGAGGACGACCTGGGCGGCATTCGGGAACAATTGGCGGCGGAATACGAGCAATTAAAGGCGACGGCGGCGGAGCTGAGCAAGCAGAGGAAAAAGGTCGCCAAACGCCTGGCCTCGGAGACGCAGAAGCAGCTGGCGGAGCTGGGCATGGCGGAGGCGCGGCTGGAGGCCGTGCTGGAGCCGGTCCCCCTGGGCGACGACCCGACGGCGTCGGAAGTCCCGGCGTGGGGGGCGGAGCGGTTGGAGCTGACGCTGGCGGCCAACCCCGGCGAACCGGCCCTGCCGCTGCGCAAGGTGGCGTCGGGCGGCGAGCTGTCGCGCTCCATGCTGGCGCTGAAGACGGTGCTGGCCGGCCACGACCGCATCGGTACGCTGGTCTTTGACGAGATCGACGCCAACGTCGGCGGCCGGCTCGGCGACGTGCTGGGCCAGAAGCTGGCCGCGCTGGGCCGGACGCATCAGGTGGTGTGCGTGACGCACCTGCCGCAGGTCGCCAGCTACGCCCGCTGGCACTGGACCATCCGCAAGGCGCGGCGAGGCGGCCGGACGCTCACGCAGATCCAGCCGCTCCAGGACGCCGACCGCCTGGAGGAGCTGGCCAGTATGCTGCGCGGCGCCTCGCGCGGCGAGACGACGCGCCAGGAGGCGGCCGCCATGCTGGAGGCGGCCCGCCGCAGCTGGTGAACGACCCGTATCCCTCATGCCGAAGGAGAACCGCAATGGCGAAACTGACCGTGGAAGACGTCGGAACGTTCGACGTGCCGCCGGGCAAGCGTCTGGTGCTGGCCCTGGAGGACGAGGCGAAGATCGACCAGCTGCACGCCTGCGGCGGCAACGCCCGCTGCACGACCTGCCGCGTCCAGTTTGTGTCCGGCGAACCGGACCGCATGACCGAGGCGGAGAAACAGGTGCTGGCCGCCCGCGGCCTGACCGGCGTGCGGCTGAGCTGCCAGATCGTTTGCGACCACGACATGGCGGTTCGGGCGATCAGCCGCCTGGCCGGCAGCGGCCGGAAGGACGTGGGAACGCGCCCCGCGGATGACATCACGCCGCCGCCGGTGTGGGCGCCCAAGTGACGGTCCTCGACGCCGTACACAGGTTCGCGCGCCGACGATCGAGGCTTCCGTTGCGGTACGATCCGCACGTGGCCAAAGCACGCGCCCAAGCACCGTTCTGGAGTGCTGGTATCGCAGCCACCCAAGCCAGGCGGTAGAATAAACCAGGATTTCGGGCATTCCGCACATATAGGAGGGACAAGCATGCCCACGATTCCCAAGGCGGAAGCGGTTGAGCGGCTTGCCGAGGCCGTGGAGAAGGCCTCTTCCGACGACCTCGTCGAGATCTACGCCGAACTGTTTCCCGCGAAGGGCCGGCCCGATGCTTCCGTCGGGAACGGGG
Source organism: uncultured Planctomycetaceae bacterium (assembly GCA_963823075.1). GTDB lineage: Bacteria > Planctomycetota > Planctomycetia > Gemmatales > Gemmataceae > UBA4732. Next base: position 1,321,501 of record CAWGKE010000001.1, on the reverse strand, counting down.
CGCCGCTGGCGAAGCAGCTGGCGCAACACATCCGGGCGGGAATCGAGCCGGAGGAAATAGTCGATCTGTGGCACGTGGTTTTCCCCGGCGACCGCAACGTCTCCTACGACGAGCAAGACGACACCTTGCGGTACAGCGAGAGCGAGCTGCGATACGCAGAGCCGTAGCGAATTCTTCCGCCATCGGACCGGAGCTGCCTGTGCCGGCCACCGCCATCCAGCACTTCAAGCAGGATGTCTCCCGTGCTCGCGCGATCGTCGCCCACGCGTTCATCCTGCCGATCGGAACCGCGGCGGAGCAGTTGCTCCGTTCGGACCTTCTTCGCGCCGCCTGGATGTTCGCCATCGGCGCGCTGGACGCCTACTTCTGCGATGCGTACACCGATCTCGTAGCGGCCACGGTCAGCTCGAAGAGCCGCCAACCCGGCATTGCACTTCCGGAAGTCTTCTACGAGATCAAGTTCCCGGTTCGGGCGATCCTGGAGGAGTACGACAACCCCAATTGGCGGTGGCGGATGGCCGCCCGCAAGATGATGGAGCGGGAAAACGTCCTCAGCCTTTCCACCATTCAGGAGCTGTTCAACAAGTTCCTCCGGCAAGACAAGCGCTTCTTCAAGGCGTCTGTACTCGAAGGCTGGATATGTCACGCCGACGCGAAGGTCCGCCTCTTCGGGATCCGGAGGGCGGCCTACCTGTCGCTTGGCAACCAGGACAAGGAGCAGGCTTGCAAGCAGGCGCGGGAAAAACTGGAGGGCCGCTTCAAGGACCTCTTCCAGCGCCGCCACGACTGCATCCACAACTGCGACCGGCCACGCGTTTCTCCGCAGCCCCTGAGCACCCCGGGGACGGTCTTGAAGGTGATCGAGGACGTGGAATTCTTGGTCAGGCGGAGTGAGGAACACATCAACGCGGAATTCAAGCAGTTCCTTCTCGGCATGGGCTGCTCGGCGGCGACCATCGCCGCCGCCGGCTATTGAGGAAAGCCTGCATCATGCTCCACGTCGCACTCTGGCAGCCGGAGATCCCGCCGAACACCGGCAACGTCGCCCGCCTGTGCGCCGCGACCGGGGCCGTGCTGCACCTGATCGGCCGACTCGGCTTCCGCCTCGACGACCGCTCCCTCCGCCGGGCCGGCCTCGATTACTGGAAGGACGTGGACGTGCGGCGCCACGACACCCTCGTCGGGTTCGAGGCGGACGGCGCCGCCTGCCGCGTGTTCTGTTTCACCACCCATGCGGCCACGCCGTTCACGCGGGTGCGCTATGAGGATGGCGATTGTCTCCTGTTCGGCGGCGAGACGTTCGGCCTGCCGCCGGAGGTCCGCGAGCGCTACGCCGACCGATCCGTAACTATTCCGATGCCGGCCGGCAAGGTGCGCAGCCTCAACTTGGCGACGGCGGTGGGGATCGGATTGTACGAAGCGCTGAGGCAGGTCAACGGCTGGTGAAAGGCGACGACCGCGTGAACATGGAAACCTATTTCGCCACCTGCGCCCGCGGCGTCGAGTCGGTCCTGGCCGACGAGCTGCGCGCCTCGGCGCGGCCGACGTGGAACCGGGACGAGGCGGATCGTCCTTCTCCGGCGACCTGGCGCTGCTGTACCGGGCCAACCTGTGGCTGCGCACCGCCATCCGCGTGCTGCGGCCGATCCTCGAAGCGACCGTCGCCTCGCCGGACGAGCTGTACGACGCCGTGCGGTCGCTCGACTGGTCGCGCTGGATGACGCCGGAACACACCCTGGCCGTGGACTGCAACGTCCGGGACTCGCACATCACCCATTCCAAATATGCGGCTTTGCGGGTCAAAGACGCCGTCTGCGACCAGTTCATCGACAAGTGCGGCCGCCGGCCGAGCGTGGACGTGGATGAGCCGATGGTCGGCCTCAATCTGCACATCTACCGCGACCGGGCCGTGCTGAGCCTCGAAAGCTCCGGCGAATCGCTGCACAAGCGCGGCTACCGGCCGGTGCTGACCAAGGCGCCGCTCAACGAGGCGCTGGCGGCCGCCCTGGTGCTGCTGACCGGATGGAAGCACGAGACGCCCTTCGTCGATCCGATGTGCGGCTCGGGCGTGCTGCCGATCGAGGCGGCGTGGATGGCGCTGCGGCGGCCGCCAGGCCTGACGCGCAAGCGGTTCGGCTTCCAGGGCTGGATGGACTACGACGTGCGGTTGTGGACGGACCTGCGCGACGAGGCGCGGCGCGGCGTCGGTCGGGAGCTGCCGGCGCCGATCCTCGGCGCCGACGTGCGCGGCGACGCCGTGGCCTTCGCGATCAACAACGCCCGCGCCGCCGGCATCGGCCATCTGCTGCGCTTCGACAAGCGCGACGTGTACGACTTCCGGCCGCCGGAGGGGCCGCCGGGCGTGATCCTGTGCAACCCGCCTTACGGCGAACGCATTGGCGAGGAGCGGGAGCTGCGGGGCCTGTACCGGACGCTCGGCGAGGTCTTCCGCCGCTGCGCCGGCTGGACGGCGTTCGTGTTCACCGGCAGCCCGGTGCTGGCGGACGCGATCGGGCTGCGGCCGGTGAAGCAAATCCCGCTCTTTAATGGGAAGATTCCGTGCCGGCTGCTGCGGTTTGAAATGACATGATGCGGGCGAGAGAATTCACCCCTCCCCATCGTCTTCACCTTCCTGAGCCGGCGCCTCCTCATCCGGTTCGGCCGCGGCGGATTCGAGCAGCTTCTCCGGATCGACGCCGTCCGGGATGCGGAAGAGGCCCTGCCGAACCCGCTGGACGAGGCCCTTGGCGATCAAGCCCCTTGTGCCATAAAGGATGTAGTGGACCTTGTGATTGTCGGGATAGGCGTAGCCCTTCATGCCGAAGAAATCCGGGTCGGCTTTCCAGACGGCCACGGAAACGTCGTTGAGCGTGAACGGCTGCGGGATGGTGCGGGCGATGCGCAGCAGGGTGAGCCAGTGGCCGCCCGCCCGCAGCCGCTTGATGCTCTCACGCCGCGACCGCTGCTTGTCGGCCTGTTCCCGGTATTCCTCTTTGCTCCGGCCCGACTCCAGGTATTCCCAGAGGGTCTGCTGCTCGGTCATGACGCTCACCCTGTAGGAGAAATCCCCCCTTCCTTCATACTAGATGGGGCCGACCAGCTATTGCAAGCACGGTAGGAATGAAGTCGCCATCCGGCGCCGAACGAATTCCCCGCCGTGGCGATTCCCCCGGCGCGGTGGGGAATTTGCGGAGCGGATGCTTGCGAGCCGCGCGGACGGAAAGTACAATCCAATCTTCACGGTTCGACCATTCCACCGGCGCCCGCCGCTCAGAATGCGGCATGAGGGGCCGTCCATTCCACGGGTGGAAGGATCGACCTTCAAAGGAAAGGCGACACCGATGCAGCCGGCCACTGCTTGTCCGGGTCTCCAGCCGTTGCAGCAACTGCTCCGGGGCCAAACGCCCGAAGCCGACGCCGCCCGCCTGGAACAGCACGTCGCCGATTGTCCGTCCTGTTTCCAGCAGTTGGCTGAAATGGCGGGCGAGAAGGAACTCGCGCAGGCGATGCAGGCCAACCTCACCGTGCCGCATCCGCGGCATCCCGTCCTCGGGCGCCTCCTTTACAAGATCGGCCGGCCGGAGGTCCCGCCGCTGCCGGCCTCCCTGGTCAACACCGGGGCCGTGTCGATGACCAAAGCCGGGGCGCCGCTCCCGTTCGATCCCGCCGACGAAACGTCGCATTTCCTGGCCCCGGCGCAGGGGCCGGGGGAGCTGGGGCGGCTGGGCGGCTACCGCGTCCTCCGCGTGCTCGGCGTGGGGGGCATGGGCACGGTTTACGAGGCGGAGGACGTCACGCTGCGGCGCCGCGTCGCCCTGAAAACGATGAAGCCGGCCGTGGCGGCCCAGCCGGGCGCCCGCGATCGCTTCCTGCGCGAGGCGCGGGCCGCCGCCGCCCTCAACCACGACCACGTCGTGCCCATTTATCAGGTCGGCGAGGAGCGTTCGCTGCCGTTTCTGGCCATGCCGCTGCTCCACGGCGAGATGCTCGAGGACCGCCTCAAGCGCGTGGGGCGCCTGCCGCTGGCCGACGCGCTCCGCATCGGCCGCGAGATCGCCGAGGGCCTGGCCGCCGCCCACGACCATGGCATCGTCCACCGCGACATCAAGCCGGGAAACGTCTGGCTGGAGCGGCCCGGCGACCGCGTCAAGATCCTCGATTTCGGCCTGGCCTCGGGGCAGGAAGGCGACGTGCAGCTGACCACGCCCGGCACGATCATGGGCACGCCCGCCTACATGGCGCCGGAGCAGGCGGGCGGCCCCATCGACCACCGCGCCGACCTGTTCAGCCTCGGCTGCGTCCTCTACCGCGCCGCCACGGGCCGGCTGCCGTTCCCCGGCTCCAGCCCGATGGAGATCTTGCGCAACATCGCCGTCCAGACGCCTCGCTCGCCGCGCAAGCTGAACCCGGAAATCCCGACGGCGCTCGACCAGTTCCTGCTGCGTCTGCTGGCCAAGGAGCGGGGGCAGCGGCCGGTGTCCGCGGCCGTCGTGGCCAAAGTACTCAAGACGCTGGAGCAGCAGCTATCGGCCACCATCCAGACTCTCGCCGGCGGCCGCGGCGGCCACCCTGGCGCCGGGTGTCAGGCCGGCCGCGCCGCCCGTGGCCCAGCTGATCCAGGCCCGTCCCAAGGCCCCCGCGCCGGCGGCGCCGCAAATCCAGAAGACGCCGTCGCCGGCCGCGGCGATCCAAAAGGACGTAAAAGACCCGAGTTACTCGCTGATTCTCAAGGTGAACGCCCTGCAATCGTGGGCGCGGGGCCTGAGTCCGCGGCAGAAGTGGCTGCTGTGGGGCGGCGCCGCCGCCGCCGTCCTGCTGCTAATCGGCCTGCCGGTGCTGATCGTCGCCATGATGGGGTCGAGCGGTGCGCGGCCGACGGACGGCAAGCCGGTGCCGGGAGGAACCCGAACGGCGACCCGGGCCACCCCCACGTCGACCCGCCCACCGTCGTCCCCAGCCCGCCGCGCCTGGAGATCGACGTTAAGGCCGGCCAGCCGCTCAACCCCAACTCTATCGTCATGCGGCCGGCGAAAATCGAAGGGCTGCTGACCTGGGACCTGATCAGCGACCACGTTTCGGCAATCAGTAACGTCGCCCTGTCGTTCACGCACGATGGACGGCTGGACCTCCGCTACGGCGACGCGCACTACCTCTGGGACTTCGAGACCGGCGGCCTGGCGGCCGCGCCGTTCGGCGGCAACTACAGCGCGATCGCCCCGGACAAGAGCAGCTGCGCCCGAAACCAGCAGCAATCGGTGCAGATGTTCGTGAAAGACAAAACGGAACTGGATCACAGCCTGCTCACGCCCATCGTTTTGCGGACGGACTGGTCGAACGGCGGCGACTACCTGGCCACCTTCGGCGGCGAGGGGATTTGCGTCTGGAACCCCAACAGCGCCCAGCGACTGAACACCTGGAGCGACTACACGAGGCAAATGGGCAACGCGGATTTCGTCTGGGCGCCGGACGATCGGTCGATCGTCTTGTGGGCGGTCGCAGCGTCAACGGCCGCCATAACACGGTTTACCAAATCGACGTCGCCACGGGACACAGCTTGCGAACAGTTACCGTCGAAGGCGACACCGACGCGGTGCGCCTGCGACCTCCCCAGGGCGAGACGTTTGCGGTCTTCACGAAACAAGAAGGCGATATCGGTATTTACGATCTGAAAGGGACGAAACGCCAGTACAACTTCCTCGGCGCCGTCCAACCCCCGGCCTGGTCGCCGGACGGCAAGTTACTGGCCGTCCCGGTGCGGGACGGCATCCAAATCTGGAACTGCGAATCGTGGGACGACGTCAAGCTGCTGCGGACGCTGCCAGGAAACAAGCTATCGTCCCTGGCCCTTATCTTCGCCCCCCACGGGGACCCGATGACGCTCTTCTCATACGACTCGGATGGAAAAATGCGTCTGTGGGACGTGCCCTCCGGCCAGCAGCGGGGCGTCATCGTCCTGCTGGAAAACGGCGGCTGGGTGGCGGCCACGGCCGAGGGAGACTACCGCGCGTCGGACGGCAGCGACGACGGCCCCACGCCGCTGTTCCGCTTCCAGACGATGGATGAAAAAAAGGCGACGCACGATTATAACCCCAAGGACTTCATCAAGAAGTTCCGACCCAACGACCCGGACAAGCCGCTCAAGGCGCTGAAATGAGAGTCTCATCCAGGGTCCGGTTGTCGCTGTCCGTTTAGCCGCGGTTCTCCGAACCGCGGCTAAACGGGAAACGGACACGCCTAACCGGACCAGGGATCAAGGCGATCGTCGCCAGCCCGACCGTGAGGGAGCGGGGCGAAGACCGCTCCCTTACGGCGGGCTTCTGAAAGGGAACATCCCATGACTACGAACGCCCAGACGCCCGCCGTATCGCGCCGGCGCCTCGGCTGGGTCGTGGCGGCCCTGCTGCTCCTGCTGCTCCTCGGCGGCGCCGGCGTCTGGTGGGGCGTCCACCGTCCCGCCGGCCGCGGAGACGGCGACGCCCCGACCCGGAACGGCCCGCCGCCGGTCGTCGAGCCGGGCCAGGTCTGCTCCGATGACGACGATCCCAAGTATCTGGAACATCTCGATTTCGGCCCTCCCGTCGAGACGCGCTTCGACCGGGGCCGGCTCGACGCGCTGCCGGCCAAGCCGATTCCCGACCTCGAAAAATACCCGTGGCAGCCGGCCGAGCTGGTCGCGGTCCTCGGCGAGCGACCGCATGCGCGGCCAGCTGGTCGCCGGCGGACCCGACGGGCGCTGGCTGGCCGTCGGCTCGCCGGGCGCCGCCTTTCTCCGCATCGGCCCGACGGAAACGGTCCACGAACAGACGATCCTCGCCTGTCCCGGCGGCGTGTACGCGCTGGCGCCTGGCGCCGGCCGGGGCGACCTTGGCCGTCAGCTGCGGCGACGGGCTGGTGCGCCTGTACGATGTCCGCGACCTCGACAAAATCCCGGAACCCGTCGCCCTCGACAAGGCGGCCGGGCCGGCAAGCTGCCTGTCGTATTCGGCCGACGGCAAGTACCTTCTCGGCGGCGACAACACCGGCGTCGCCTCGGTGTGGGAGGTGGAGTCGCGCCGGATCGTCAACCGACTGCACCATGCCGGGCCGGTGATGGGCGCCGCCTTCAGCCCCGTCCCCGGCGACTACCGGGCGCTGACCGGCGGCGGCCCCGACGACGGCAGCCTTCACCTCTGGACGGACGCCGTCAAGGGCGAGGATCAAACGGCCATCGAGTTCCGCGGCAAGATCGACAAGACCACCTACGTCGGTCAGGTAGCCTTCTCCCTCGACGGCAAACAGGCGGCGTCGGCCCACTCGGACGCGGCCGTGCGGTTGTGGGACCTGGGCCGCTTCCGGAAAGACGAGGAAATCCACATTTGCAAGGGCCACGTCCCCGGCGGGGCGCCCGTGTTCGCCTACTCGCCGGACGGCCGCTACCTGACGACCGGCCGCTACGGCGACGGCGGCGTCTGGTTGTGGGACGCGCAGAAGGGCGGCCAGGTGCGCCGCCTGGCGACGGTCGCCGCGGTCAACGACGTTCGCTTTCTGGGCGCCGGCGACCGGGTCGCTATCACGAGCAACGTCAGCAACGACTGGAACGTCCACATTTACGAGGTCGAAACGGGCAATGAGCGGCGCCCGCCCGTCGGGCATCTCAACGCCGTGACGTGCGCGGCCTTCGCGCCGGACGGCCAGAACGTCGCGTCCGGCGGCACGGATTTCACGATGCGCCTGTGGGGCCTCGACTCGCTGAGCCAGCGCTATGCGGCCGGCGGCGGCGCCGTGTGGGGCGTCGGCTTCCTCCCCGACGCGAAAACGGTGTATTACTACGGCTCCGGCTGGGCCACGCTGCCGCTCATGGACATGGAGAGCGGTCAGGCGCGGGCGCCGGCCTACGACAAGCAGCACAACGGGGCGATCGTCTCCGCCGCGATCACGCGCGACGGGCGGTTCGCGCTGACGGGGGGCTACCAGGACGGCACGGTGCGGATGTGGCGGCTGAGCGACGGGCGACAGGTGCGCTTTTTCGATCTGAATAAGGGCCAGGGGGCCGTGGCCGCCACCCTGTCGCCGGACATGCACCGGGCCGTCGCCGTGATCGCCGGCCGGTCGTCGCTGCTCCAGCTGCGCTGCCAGCACGTGCTGCACGACTGGCCGAGCGCCCCGGCCTGGGCGCCGTTCCTGCCCGACGCGCGCGTCGCCTTCTTCGGCGGCGCCGACGCTCCCGTGTGGGAAGTGACCGGCGATGAGCCGAAGGAGGCGGGACGCCTTCCGCTCAACCTCGGCGGCGTGGCGGCGCCCGTCCTGAGCGGCGACGCCAAACGGGTCGCGGGGACGGGGGCCAAGGTGGTCGTGACCAGCGTGGAAACGGGCAAGCCGATCTGGGAATGGACCCCGCCGCCGCACTTCGGCGGCGTCGGCGGCGTGGCCCTGTCGCCCGACGGCCGCGACCTGCTGACCGCCAACGGCGACGGCACGGTGTATGTGATCCGGTTGCCGGAGAAGTGACCAGCGACCAGCAGCAACGGGTCGCAGGGCGCCGTTTAGCCGCGGTTCTGCGAACCGCGGCTAAACAAACAGCGAAACCGGACAATGGGTGAGGGAGTCCACGATGCCCCGCCGTTGCAGCGAATGCACCCGCACCAACCCGTCGGAGGCCGTCTTTTGCTACTACGACGGGACGGCGCTCGACGGCGGCGTGAGTTCGTCGGCCGAGGGCGGGTCCATCAACTACGGCGTCTGGGCCTTTCCCAGTCCGTTCGTCTTTCCATACGGCGAGACGTGCCGCAACTTCCTTCAGCTCGCCCTCGCCTGCCAGCGCGACCCGGCGACGGCGATGGAAATGGTGTCGCAGGGCTATCTCAAAAAGTTCTTCGCCTCGCTCGGCCGCATCGATCTGGTGACGGCGGCGAGCGCGGCGGCCAAGTCCCCCGACCGGGCGCGGGGCCTGGACGATCTGCTCGGCAAGATGCCCGGCTCGCCGCTGCAGCCGCCCCAGCTCCAGGTCGAGCCGTTGCAGATCGACCTGGGCGTCCTCGCGGTCGGCCAGGATCGCCGCTTCGACCTGACCCTGACCAACGCGAAGGATCGGCTGGTGCATGGCAAGGCGGCGGTGGAAAACAACTGCCCCTGGCTGGCGTTGGGCGACAGCGGCCAGCCGGAAAAGCTGTTCCAGTTCTTCGACAAGACGACCCTGTCCGTTCACGTCCCGGGCAAACGGCTGCGGGCGTTCGACAAGCCGCAGCGGGCGGAGATCGCGCTGGAATCCAGCGGCGGCAACGTCACGGTCGTCGTGCAGGCGACGGTCCCGGTGAAGCCGTTCCCCGAGGGCGTGCTTTCGGGAGCGCTGTCGCCCCGGCAGCTGGCGGCCAAGGCGAAGCATCAGCCGAAGGAAGCCGCCGTGCTGATCGAGAACGGCGCCGTGGCCCGCTGGTACGAGAGCAACGGCTGGACCTATCCGGTGCAGGCGCCGACGGCTTCCGGGCTGGCCGCGGTGCAGCAGCTGTTCGAGACGCTCGGCCTGGTCAAGCCGCCGAAGGTGGAGCTGAGCGAATCGGCGATCGCGCTCCGCGGCAAGCCCGGCCAGCGGCTGGAATACGTGCTGACGGTCCTGACGCGGGAGAAGCGGGCGGCGGTGGCCTACGGCGTCAGCGACCAGCCGTGGCTGACGGTCGGCCGGCCGACCTACCGCGGCCAGACGGCCATGATTCCGCTGATCGTGGAAGCGGCGCCGTCGCAGCCCGGCGAGACGCTGACGGCCTGCCTGAAAGTGACGGCCAACGGCAATCAGCGTTTCGACGTGCCGGTGACGCTGGCCATCGGCGACGGCTCGGCGATTCGATCGCACGGCCGCAGCGCCAAGCCCACGCCAATGCCGGCGCCCGAGCCGGTCGCTGCCGTATCGGCCCCGGCCGTGGAGGCGTCGCCGTTCGATTTCGGCGCCGCGCCGCCGCCGATAGCCGCGGCCCCGGAGCCATCGCCGTTCGCCTTCGACCATCCTGACGCCCCGGCACCGGTCCCCGTTCCCGCACCTGTCGCGGTTTCGGCTCCGCCCCCGGCGCCCGCCGTCATCGCGGTCGCCGCCGCAGCCGCCGCTCCGCAAGCGGCGGCCGCCATCGCCCCCGCTCTGGCCGCGCCGCGCCTCGGCGGCCGCGGTCCCCTGCTGATGCGCTTATTGCCGATCGCCATCGTGTCCGTCGGTCTGCTGACGGCCGTGGGGCGCGACTTCCTGTTCCGCGAGGCGGTGGACGCGCCGGTGCCGGAGATCGATTACGCCAACCCGATCCTCGACGTGAAGTTCCACGACGCGCTTCAGCCGAAGGACGAGTTCCTGCCGGCGCCGCGGATGACCTTCGGCCTGGGCCTTCCCGACCCGGCGGACCCCAACCGCTTCAAAACCAGGCTGACCTACGACCCGTTCGGCCGCACCAACAACGTCTGCGTGCGGATCGGCCAGAAACCTGACTTCGAGTATCTCTGGGGGGCGGAACAAGGTTCCTGGAAGCCGCCCATCAAGCACGACCTGGGCAAGGACCTGGCCGGCCACCGGCTCATCGGCGCCGAGGCCGTCTGGGTCCACGCCGGCGACCCGCCGATTCAGATCACGCAGCACGTCGAGATCGTGCCGGGCGGCCTGTCGCCCGACGGCAAGAAGCGGCTGCTGGACACCTGCCTGGTGCGCTACGATATCTACAACAACGACGGCAAGACCAACGCCGTCGGCCTGCGCTTCCTGCTGGACACCTACATCGGCGGCAACGACGCCGTGCCGTTCACCATCGCCGGGGCCAAGGAGCTGTGCGACACGATGAAGGAGTTCAACAGCCCCGCAGACGTTCCCGACTATATTTCCGCTCTGGAAAAGCAGGACCTGAAGAACCCCGGCACGGTGGCGCACGTCAGCCTCAAGTACGGCGGCGGTCTGGAGCCGCCGACCCGCGTGACGCTCGGCGCTTGGCCGGTCAGCTCCCTGAAGGCCAAGCCCGGCGGCGCCAAGGCGGAAGGGCCGGAGACGAAATGGGACGTTCCGGTGCTGCCGATGGCCGACGCGAAGAGCGCGGAGAACCCCAACGGCGACTCGGCGGTGGTGCTGTACTGGGACGTCAAGGACATAGCCCCCAAGCAGACGCGGACGGTGGGTTTCGCCTACGGCCTGGGCAGCGTCACCGGCGACACCGGCGCGGGCCAGCTCGGCCTGGAGGCCGGCGGCGAGGTCGCGGCCGGCAAGGACTTCAGCCTGACGGCCTACGTCAAAAGCCCGGCCCAGGGGGCGACCCTGACCCTGACGCTGCCGCACGGCCTGGAGCTTGCGCAGGGCCAGGACAAGCAGTCCGTCGATCCCGTTCCGCCGGGGTCTTCCAGCGTCTTCAGCCCCGTGACTTGGAAGGTCCATGCGGTCAAGGCCGGCGTGTACACGATCCAGATCACGCTGAATTCCGGGGCGACGCTGCGGCACAAGCTCGTTGTGCCGGAGAAGATCGGCAACCTGAAGTGAGAGGACAGAGGACAGAGGACAGAGGACAGAGGACAGAAGACGGAGGATTCAGACGTGAAGATCGAGTGCGCGAAGGACTTGATTGCCTACCAGAAGGCCTATGCCTTGGCGATGCACATCTTCCACTGTACGAAGCGGTTTCCGCAGGAAGAGCGATTCGCATTGGTCAGCCAGATCCGGCGCTCGTCGCGGTCGGTTTGCCTCAACTTGCGCGAGGCATGGGCGAAGCGTCGCTACCAGGCTCACTTCATGAGCAAACTGACCGATTGCGACGGCGAAATCAATGAAACGGACTCGTCGCTCGACTTCGCCCGAGATTGTGGCTTCATTACTTCCGAGGACCATGCGCGTCTTGTCGCCCTCTGTTCTGAAGTCCGACGCATTCTCGGCGCGATGCTGACCAATCCATCGCCCTTCCTGATTAAGGAGAACTGACCCACCGTCCTCTGTCCTCTGTCTTCTGTCCTCTGTCCTCTGTCCTCCAACCAGGAGCCCCCGTATGTCGTTCCGCCTGTTCATTTACTATTGCGCCGCCTGGGGGGCGGCGTCCGCCTACTTCGGCTGGATCATGGGCCGGTTCATCGAGGGCGATTCCGCCCTGGGAGGGGCCGCGCTGCGCGGCCTGTCGCTGGGCCTGCTGCTGGCCCTCGGCCTGGGCCTGGTGGACGCCCTGGCGATCGACGCCCAGCGCAGCCCGACCGCGCTGGCGTTCCGGCTGTTCCTGGCCGTCGTGGTCGGAGCGGTCGGCGGCGTGATCGGCGGTTTCATCGGCCAGGTCTTCGTTCAGGCGACGGACGGCCAATGGCCCCTGCTGGTCGTTCCCGGCTGGACGCTGACCGGCGTGCTGATCGGGGCGGCCCCATCGGCCTACGACTATCTCGCCGCCGTGCTGCGCAATGAGGACCGGCACGGCGTCAACCGCAAGATGCGCAACGGTCTGATCGGCGGCACGATCGGCGGGCTGGTCGGCGGCGTCCTGTCGGTCTACCTGCACGGCGCCTGGGCGGGCGTGTTTCCGGACGCCGACGCCAAGGATTTGTGGTCGCCGGGCGCCACGGGGCTTGTGGCCCTGGGGGCCTGCATCGGTCTGACGGTGCCGCTGGCCCAGGTGATACTGCGCGAGGCATGGCTTCGCGTGGAGTCCGGCTTCCGCCCCGGCCGCCAACTCCTGCTGACGAGGCCCGAAACGACGATCGGCCGGGCCGAGTCGTGCGACGTGGGCCTGTTCGGCGACGCCGGCGTGGAGAAGCTGCACGCGACGATCACGCGCCAGGGCGGCGGGTGGCTGCTGACGGACGCCGGCGCGCCGACCGGCACGCTGCTCAACGGCCAGCGCATCGCCGGCCCCAGCCCGCTGCGGTCGGGCGATCGGATCCAGGTTGGGGGCAGCGTCCTGTCGTTCGGCGGCCGGACCCCCGAGGCGGCGGCCACGCCGGTGTCCGCGACGCCGTGAGGCGCGCCGTCCGAGCCGCGACTGTAAGGGAGCGGTTTTGGCGATGATCGCTCCCTTACAGTCGCGGCTCGGACGGGCGCGGTTCGGAAGCGTTTCCGCGGAGGCGGCGATGGATTCTACGACGGGCGAAGGACGGATCGCGGAGACGACGTTGCAAGCGCTGGCCGCCCTGGCCGATCGCGCCGACGCCGAGGTGGATTTCCCATCGGCGTCGTGGGAGGTGGTTCGGGCGGCCGGCGTCCCGGCGTGGAGCGTGCCGGCGGAGTTCGGCGGGTCCGGGCTGTCGGCGTCCGCCCGCCTGCGCGGCGCCGAGCAGCTGGCGGGCGCCTGCCTGACCACGATGTTCATTCTCAGCCAGCGCGAGGCGGCCGTCCGCCGCGTCCTCACGCACGCCCGGCCGGAGGTCCAGGCCGCGCTCTTGCCGCGGCTGGCGCGGGATGAAATCTTCCTCACCGTCGGCCTGTCGCAGCTGACGACCTCGCGCCAGCATCAGGCCCCCGCCCTCGCGGCCGTGCCGAGCGTCGCCGGCTACGTCCTCGACGGCGTGATTCCCTGGGTGACGGGCGCGGCGCGGGCCGACGCGCTGGTCGTGGGCGCGACGCTGGCGGACGGGATGCAGCTCCTCATGCTGCTGCCCCGCGACCGGCCCGGCCTGGAGGTCGAGGCGCCGATGGACCTTTGCGCCCTTCGCGGATCGCAGACAGCGCAGGTGCGCTGCCGAAATGTGCGCGTCGAGCCGGATGACGTGATGGCGGGGCCGTCGCCGCGCGTGCTGGGCGCCGCGGCGGGCGGTCTGGAAACGTCGTGCCTGGCGCTGGGGCTGGCCGGCGCCGCGGTCGATCATCTGCACCACGAAGCCGGGGCGCGGCCGGACCTGCGGCCTACCGCCGATCGGTTCGAGTCGGCGCGGCAGGGGCTGCGGCGGCGGCTCTACGGCCTGACCGACGGAGCGGGTTCGGCGACCGACGCGATCGACGTGCGCATCCAGGCCAACGCCCTGGCGCTGCAAGCGACGCAGGCCGCGCTGACCGCCTCCAAGGGGGCGGGGTTCGTCCGGCCGCACCCGGCCCAGCGCCGGGCGCGGCAGGCGCTTTTCTTCCTGGTGTGGTCGTGCCCGCGCCCCGCCGCCGAGGGCACGATGGCCCATCTGACGCCGGACGCCGACGACGAGAATCCGACCTGTGCGTGAGACGAACCCGGCGGCGTCTTTCCGGCTTCATCCGAGATCCTCCATTTCTCCATCCCAAGTCGGTTGTTACAAAGGAGTTACACCCCTCCGGCGAACCGCCGGGTACAATGCTCCCGGGTGGCGGGGGACGAGGTTCGGGCCTCTCCCAAGGTTTAAGACTCTTTTGAACGCTCCGAGAAAGGGGTAATCCCGTGAAGCTCCGAAATGTGTTGACGGTGCTGGGGACGGCGGCGGTGACCGCGGCGGCGACGCTCGCGCTGTTCGCCCCATGGGGCGGCGACGCCCAGGCCGGCCCGGCCGTTCAGCCGGTCATCTCTCAGGCCCAGCTCGCCTCGCAGGGCTGCACGTTCACCCTCAAGACCGACAAGACGGCCTACGAGGCCGGCCAGGCGCCGGCGGTCGAGGTCACGGCGGTCAACCCGACGGACAAGCCCGTCGCCGCCTCCGTGTGGGTCACGGTGACGTCCACGTCTCCCACGTCCCGCATGTCGCGCATGCTCCCGATCCCCGTGGTTCTCTGGTCCCACGAGTATGCCTTCACTCTGGAACCCGACTCGACCAAGGCGCTGACCGCCACGTGCGCGGGCCTTCCCGCCGGCGGCAACGTGGGGATCACCCTGTCCGACCAGAAGAACGCCCTCCTGGCGGGGATTGTCGGAGTCCCGAATCAGGGCGGCCCGAACGCCGTGCAGCCCGCGGCCAAGCAGCAATAGGAACTCCGCCATGTCTTCGCGAATCCCTGTCTTGCTCGGCGTCGCGCTCGGCCTGGGTGTCGCCTTTGCCGTCCTGGCGTTCCACCGCCGCGGCTCGTCGGCCGCGGCGGCCGGGCCGCTGGTGAGCGAGTGCGACGGCGCCCTCCGCCGGGTCGTGATCCACTACACCGGCGAGGGCGATGAGGTCGTCCTGCCGACCTACCGGGACTTCCTCCGCCAGTTGCCGAAGGACGTGGACGTGTACGTGGTCTGCCCGAGCGCGGCGGCCTTTGACGCGCTCGGGCAGAAGATCGGCCCGACCGAATGCCGGCTGACGCGCGTCGCGGTGGACCATCCCATTACCTCGTGGTCCCGCGACCGCTGGCTGGCGCTGGGGCCGGCGCGGGGCGGGCCGACGACGCTGCTCTGTTCGCGGGCGGAAGACGGGGCCGCCGTGTGGCCCACCCGCGCGGGCGATCAGCGCGTCGCCGACGACCTGGCGGCCGCCCTGGCGCCGGGCGTGCGGTCCAGTCGGAGCGACCTCTACTTCGACGGCGGCGACTTCGACGCCGACGCCCAGACGGCCTTCGCTCGCCCTTCCATCCTGCTGCGCAACATTCAGCGGACGGTGAAGACCCGAGAAGACCTGATTGCGGCGCTGGAATCGCTCTTGCAGAAACGTGTCGTCGTGCTGGACGGAGCGCCGGACCACCACGTCGGCATGTACTTGATGCCGGTGGGCCATCGCACCGTCCTCGTCGGCGATCCGGGGCTGGGGGAAAAGGCGCTGGCCGACTCCCCCGAGGCGGCGGCGGCCGTCGCCGCCTTCCTGCCCGGCGGCCCGGATTTCACGCCGGCCACGGCCGCCCGCTTCGAGACGGTCGCCGACGAATGCCGGGCGGCCGGCTATCGTGTCGTCCGCATCCCCATCGTCCCCGGACAAGACGGCCGGACGTATCTAACGTATGTGAACGCGATCATGGACGTGCGCGACGGCCGGCGCACCGTCTACATGCCGTCGTACACCTTCGCGGCGGGCTTGAACCGTGCGGCGGCGGCGGTGTGGGCCGACCTGGGCTATGACGTGAAGCCCGTCGAGTGCGACGGCGCCGCCCGCAACTACGGGACGCTTCACTGTCTGGTCAATGTCATGCAGCGGGATTGAGGCGGGGACGATCTGCTACAATCTCCCTCATGAACTTCGTCGCGCGACGCAACGTCCTGCTGGTGCAGCTCCCCATCCCGCCGCTCGGGCCGGCGCCGATCCGCGGCAATGTCCCGTTGGCCGGTGCGTATCTCAAGGTGTTCGCGGAGCAGAAGGGACTTGGCGGCGACTACGCCATCGACGTCCTGCCGGCCGAGCTGGCCAACACGCTCGGCGACCACGCCCTCGCCGCCGCCCTCGCCTGCCGCGAGCCGTGGATGGTCGGCTTCACCTGCTATCTCTGGAACATCGAGCGCACCCTGTGGATCGCCCGCCGGCTCAAGCAACTGCGGCCCGGCGTGCGCGTCGTCCTCGGCGGGCCTGAGATCACGGCCGACAACGCCTGGGTGCTGGACACGCCGGATTACGACTTCGCCGTCGTCGGTGAAGGCGAACAGACATTTGCGAACCTGCTCCTGGCTCTACTCGACGACGAGACGCCGCTCGTCCCCGTCGCCGGCCTGTATGTCCCGTCGCCGTCTCCGCCGCGCTTCCGACCCGACCGCGCCCCGGCCTTCCGCACACCGATGCCAGACCTGAACCGGCTCCGTTCGCCCTACCTGGCCGGCGTCCTCGACGCCGCCGACGAGCGCATGATGCTGCTGGAGACGACGCGCGGCTGCGTGTTCAAATGTAAATTCTGTTATTACCCCAAGTCCTATGACAAGCAGTATTACCTCAGCCGCGACAACGTCCTGGCCGGGCTGCGGCACGCTTCGGAGCGCCGCGCCCGCGAGGTCTTCCTGCTGGACCCGACGCTGAACCAGCGCCGCGACTTCGCCGACTTCCTGCGCACGCTGGCGGAGGGCAATCCCGGCCGCGCTTTCAGCTACTTCGGCGAGCTGCGAGGGGAAGGAATCACGGACGAGACGGCCCGGCTGCTGCGCGAGGCGAATTTCACGGAGGTGGAGGTCGGGTTGCAGTCCGTCGAGCCGGAGACGATGGCGAAGATGGACCGCAAGAACAATCTGCGGGCCTTCGAGCGCGGCGTGCGGGCGATGCAGGGTCAGGGCATTCGAGTGAAGGTCGATCTCATCGTCGGCCTGCCCGGCGACACGGTCGAATCGGTGCGCCGCGGTCTGCACTATCTGCACGACAACGGCTTCAACGAAGTGCAGGTGTTCAACCTGGCGGTGCTGCCGGGCACGGCGTTCCGTCACGAGGCGGCGCAACTCGGTCTGAAGTATCAGCCGCGGCCGCCGTACTACGTCCTCAGCACGCCGACGCTGGGCCGCGAAGACCTGTACGGGCTGATGCAGGAGGCGCAGGATCTTTTTGAGGTGGAATTCGACGCCCAGCCGCGGCCCTTGCTCGACTTCCCGACGGCCGTGGAGGGGTCGCGCGTCTGCGCGTGGACCTGGACGCGGCCGCCCGCTCGCCCGCCACGGCGGCGGCCCGCGCCCAGGCGTTCACCCTCTGGCTGCGCTCGGCGCACTTCGACCGCCACGGCGGCGAGGCGGCGGCGCTGGTGCGCGAACTCCTCGCCGACAACCCGTTCACGACGCTGCAAGTGGTGCTGGAGCCGGGCGTTTCGACGGACGCCGAGGCGGTTCGGCGACAGTTCCGGCCGGCCCTGCTGGAATCGCTGATCGCCGTCTGCCAGGAGACGCCGACGTATCTCGACAAATACTACGCCCTGCAACCGGGCGCGCTGAACGGGGCGAAGCGGCTGATCCTGCTCCTGCCGATCGGCCTGCGCCCGCATCTCGGCGGTGAATGGCTTGAGGATGTCGCCGGCTGCACCACGGTCGTCTGGCGCGGTGCGGCGGAGCATGCGCCGGAGGAGATGGAGGCGCATGAGTACGCCTGGGCGGAGTGACGGCGCCGACGCGCTAACACGATATTGTACGAATGCAGATCCAATCGGAGGATGAATTGGTCATGAACCACGCAACAGCGATCGCCGTCCCCCTGGCCGCCCTCCTCGCCGCCGCGGCTGCCGACCCGGCGCGCCTGGATTACCCGAAGACGCCTCGCGGCGACCAGGTGGACGACTACCACGGCGTCAAAGTCGCCGACCCCTACCGCTGGCTCGAAGACGACGTGCGCGACTCCAAGGACGTCGCCGCCTGGGTCGAGGCGGAAAACAAAGTGACTTTCGACTACCTCAAGGCCATCCCGGAGCGCGAGGTCATCAAGAAGCGCCTGACGGAACTGTGGAATTACGAGAGGTACTCCCTCCCCTTCCACGCCGGCGGCCGCTATTTCTACGCCAAAAACGACGGGCTTCAGAATCAGTCCGTGCTGTACACGCTCGACCGGCTCGACGGGACGCCGCGCGTCCTGCTGGACCCCAACACGCTGTCCAAGGACGGGACCGTGGCCCTCGCCGGGCAGGCGGTCAGCGACGACGGGAAATACCTCGCCTACGGCCTGGCCGAGGCCGGCAGCGACTGGAACGTCTGGAAGGTGCGCGACACGGCTACGGGCAATGACCTTGCCGACGAGCTGCGCTGGATCAAGGGCAGCGAGCCGGCGTGGACCCTCGACGGCAAGGGTTTCTTCTACAGCCGCTTCGACGAGCCGAAGAAGGGCGAGGAGTTCCACGCCACGAACCTCAACAACAAGCTCTACTACCACCGCCTCGGCGCGCCGCAGGCCGACGACGTGCTGGTCTACAAGCGGCCCGACCACCCCGACTGGGGCTTCGAGCCAACCGTCACCGAGGACGGGCGCTACCTGGTCGTCACGACGTACAAGGGGACCGACGCCAAGAACCGCGTCACCGTCCGCGACCTGGCCGAGCCGCTCGCCCTGCCGGTCGATCTGATCGACGACCTCGACCAGGAATATACCCTGGTCGGCAACGACGGGCCGGTCCTCTACTTCAAGACCGACTTCGACGCCCCGCGCGGCCGGCTGATCGCCATCGACCTCCGCAAGCCCGAAAAGGCGGATTGGAAGGAGGTCGTCCCGCAGGCGAAGGAGAGCCTCAAGGGGGTGTCGCTGGTCGGCGACCAGTTCGTGGCCGACTACCTGAAGGATGCGCACTCCGAGGTGAAGGTGTTCGCGCCGGACGGCCGGCCGCTCCGCGACATCGAGCTGCCCGGCATCGGCAGCGCGTCCGGCTTCGGCGGCAAGCGCACCGACACGGAAACCTTCTACTCCTTCCGCAGCTTCAACACGCCGCCCCGCATCTACCGCTACGACCTGCTGACGGGCCAAAGCACGCTGTACCGCGAGGCCAAGGTCAAATTCGGCCCCGACGATTACGAGGTCAAGCAGGTCTTCTGCACGAGCAAGGACGGGACCAAGGTGCCGATGTTCATCACGGCCAAAAAGGGCCTCAAGCGGGACGGCTCGAACCCGACGCTGCTGTACGGCTACGGTGGGTTCGACATTTCGATCACGCCGGAGTTCCGGCCCAGCACGGCGGAGTGGCTGGAGCTGGGCGGGGTCTATGCGTCCGTCAACCTGCGCGGCGGCGGCGAATACGGCGAGGCGTGGCACGGGGCCGGCAAGAAGGAGAAGAAGCAGACCGTTTTTGACGATTTTATCGCGGCGGCGGAGTACCTGGTCAAGGAAGGTTACACCCGCACCGACAAGCTGGCGGTTCAGGGCGCGAGCAACGGCGGCCTGCTGATCGGCGCGGTCGAGACGCAGCGGCCGGACCTGTTCGGCGCCTGCCTGCCGGGCGTGGGCGTCATGGACATGCTGCGCTTCCACAAGTTCACGGCGGGGCGCTACTGGGTCGATGAGTACGGCTCGTCGGACGACGCGGCGGAATTCAAAACGCTGGTCGCCTATTCGCCCTACCACGCGCTCCTGAAGAACCCGAAGACGAAGTACCCGGCGACGCTGGTGACGACGGCGGACACGGACGATCGCGTGGTGCCGGGGCACAGCTTCAAGTTCGCGGCGGCGCTTCAGGAGAAACAGTCGGGCGACGCACCAGTGCTGATCCGGATCGAAACGCGGGCGGGCCACGGCGCCGGCAAGCCGACGGCGAAGCAGATCGAGGAAGTCGCCGACGAATGGGCGTTTCTGGTGAAGGCGCTGAATATGAAAGTGGGGGCGCAGTAGGGCAAGGCGGCGCCGCCCAGCGGGAGTGTCGCTCTCGATTTTGGGGCAGCTCCTTCCCCCTCGTTCCCAAGCTCTGCTTGGGAACGAGGGAATCGGGAGGGACGCCCCCCGGCGGTTACGCCAGCCCCGCGCTGCGCAACTTACTTTTCGCCGCCTGGCCCACCTTCGTCCGCGGCGACCGCTTCGCCGCCAGCTTCAACACCTCACCGCCCGCTTTCTTGGCCCGGCCTTCCTGCTCCACCAAATGGAATCCGAGATAATAGAGGTCTTCCGTATCCAGCCACTTGGTCTGCTCCACCTGGCTAACCAGCTCGGCCTCGTCCTGCTGGCAGAGCAGCGCGAACTGTCCCAGACAGGGATCGCCGGCGCGGGCCTCCGCCGCCAGGTCCTTGCCCGAAACCTTCAGGCCGCACGCCGCCAGCTCCAGCCGCGTCGGGAAGCCGCACGCCGGGTCGTGCGCCAGCAGCCGCAGGAACAGCAGGGCCGTCGGGTACGCCTTCTTCTTGCGGTGGGCCAGCGCCCGCTGTTCCAGGCGGTCGCGCAGGTCGGCCGGGTCGGTTTCCTTCAGCAGGAACAGCAGCGGATCGGCCCGCCGGTCGCCGCCTTCGATGTGCTGGGCCGCCTGGTCGAAAACCTCCTCGCGCCATTCGACGGGATACTGACGGGTGAACGGCGCCTGGGCACGCGCCAGCGGCCAGGCCCGATCGGGAGATTCCGCCTCCAGCAAGGCGGCAGTGAGCGCCTTGCGGCCGTGTTCCATTTTGGTCAGGCGCGCCAGGGCGGCGTCGCGGAGGTTGCGGTCGGCATGGCGCAGCTGTTCCACGAGGGCGGCGGCCGTCTCGGCGTCGTCGCGGTCGCTGAGCTTGTCCAGCGCCAACCGGCGCACCGCCACGTCCGGCGCCCGCAGCAGAGACAGCCACTCCGGCAGGGCGCGATCCTGCACCGGCAGCCGTTGCAGGATCACCAGCGCCGGCGCCGCGATGCGGAAATCGGCGTCGGCGGCGCAGGCGAAAAGGCGCTTTAGTTGATCCTTGCTGGGGGCGGAGGCCCACTTGCCGAGGCCCTGCAACGCCGCCGCCCGCACCTCCGGGGGATTCGGCGCCGCGACCTTGTCCCACAGGGCGGCGCCGGCCCGGGGGTCATCCAGCGCCGCCAGCAGCCGCACCACGGCCGTCCGGGTCGAGGAAGGCAGGGGCGGGGTCGCCCCGCCCTTGCGGTCGCCGGCCAGTTCGAGCAGCTGGTCCGTCCAGGCGTGGCGCTGGGCCGCGGCCAGGGCGGGGATCTGCTCGGCGAGCGATCGCACCGCCGCCTCGACGACGCCGGGGTCCTTGTCGAGAAGGACAGCCGCCGCCGCCGCCGTGGCGCTGGCGGTGCCGCCGCCGGCCAGCGCCGCCGCGATGTAGCGGCGCAGGCCGGGCGCCACCTTCGGCATCAGCTCTTGCAGGGCGCGCGTCCCCTTGGCGCCGAGATGAGCCGCCGCGTGGGCCGCCGCGTCCGCCTCCGCGCCGCCCTCCTTGATCCGCGCCAGCAGATGGGGAAGCGCCGGCTCGACGCGCAGCTTTCCCACCGCCCGGATGACTTCAAAACGCACGGACGGCTCGGCGTCCTGCAGCGCGTTGCAGAGCGCTGCGGCCGCTTCGCCATCGCGGACGCCGAGTTCCCCCAGCACCAGCGCCGTCGCCCGGCGCACTTCCGGCGGGTGGTCCGCGCCCAGCAGGCGCAGCAGTTTGGCGGTGGGAACCTGCATCGTGTCAGCCCGTGGCGTTTGCGTCGGCAAGAGGAGACGGCGGCCTCGGCGAGGGCCGTCCAGTGGAATGCTATTGGTGGATGCGGGTAAGGGCCAACAGGCGATGGGAAGGCGTTACGAAGGGTGCAATGGACCAGGCCGGACGTGGCTGCCCGCAGGTCAGCCTGGAACGGGAGGCGCCCCCGCACGATCCGCGCCGCCGCTCCGGCCCGCGCGGACGGTGCGGACGACGCCATCCGCCCACCCGATCCACGCGGCACAGCCGGATCGCGGGCCGGATTTCCTGCGGTTTTCTCTCAAGAATCGCGTTGTGGGCCGTGCGGGATCGACCTACCGTGTTAAGGGGTCGGCTCGGCCGACAGGTCCGCGGCCCGCCCGCCGCCCGATGCGTGAATGGGAGGATGCGACGATGCGATTGAGACAATGGGCCGCCGCCGTTGCCTTGGCGGCCCTTCTCGGGGCCGGGTGCGAGAAATGCTTCCATCGGCCTCCTTGCGGGTCCGCCCCGCCGTGCGGCTGCGCACCCGGCGGCCCAGGTGCGCCCGGCGCCCCCGTGCCCGGCGCGCCCTACGTCCCGCCCGGCGGGCCGCCGCCCGGCGCGGCCGTCGGTCCCTGAGTGGTTCAACCGTTGCAACTGCCCTCCGGGGGCTAACGCCCCCGGCTTGCCTTTTCCAACTCTTCGCCGCCGCCCGCAGGGTTTGACGCCCGGCGGCGGCTATTCCCCTTTTCCGCGCGCGCCGCCTGTTGTCCTGCGACCGCCGTGCGGCATACTTCTCCACGGAGAGCCGTCGGCGGCGGACCCCGCCTCCCTCACCGTCCCCCCCACCTTCCCACGGACGGCGCCGTGCGGCCTGATCGCCGTGCATTCCGGATAAAAGGAGTCCTCTTCCATGAGCCTGCGACGCATCTTTGCGCTCTGCGCCTTCGGTGCGGTGATGTTGACCTCGGGTTGCTGCTGGGACCACTGCTGCTGTCGGCGGTGCGCCCGCGAACGCGATTGCGGCAGTCCCTGCGAGTGCAGCTGCTACGGTCCCGGCGACCTTCAAGGCGCGCCGCCCCTGGCCGCGCCCGTCATCACGGCCCCCCCGATCATGCCGGGCGGCGGACGCTGAACGGCGACCAATCTGTTTAGCCGCGGTTCGCAGAACCGCGGTTCTGCGAACCGCGGCTAAACAGACGGCCACAACGGGACCATGTTTGAGGCGTCAGCTGCCAGGCCCTTTGATCCCTTCCAGGATGCGCTCCATCCCCGATTCGATCCATTGATCGATGAGCTTGTTGGTCACGCCCTTCAGCCCGGCCTGTCGCGCCTCCAGCGTCAGCGCATCCGGCTCGCGCTTCAGGCTGAAGACGGCCGGCGGCAGCGGTTCGACGACTTTCTTCACGTCCGCGATCGTCTGCTCCGCCCGCTTCGACAGTTTCGGTTGCTCGGCCGGCGGCTTGTCGGTCGGCGCCGGCGGCGGGTTCGGAGCGACCGGGGTGAACTGCTGGACCGCCGGCGCCAGTTCCCGTTGCCGGAACGCCTCGACGACGGCGTTGCCGCTCGACAGGACGGCGAGGGCCTGCACGTCTCCCAGGTCCTTGATCGCCGCGGCCGCCTTCTCGTCGCCGAGCAGCCCTTCCTTTTTGGCCCCGCCGTTCAGAGCGGCGACCACCTCTTTGCTGTCCGATCCGACCACCACGAAGGCGCCCTCGCGGCCGATATAGATATTTTTGGCACCCAGTATGTCGGCGAAGGCGCCGGCCGCCACGACCTGGATCGACCGGCCGTCCACGTCCTCGCGCACCGCAGCGGGCGCCTGTCCCGGAGCGCCGCCGAGGACGGCCGCCAGGCCGATCAGCTTCGGCAGGCCCTCGCCCTCCAGGTACTTGGCCGCGTCGGCGTCGTTCGCCTGCAACACCACCAGCGGCACGGGCCGCCCGTGCGGGGCCAACGACGCCATCGGCTCCACGACCACCGCCGCGGACGCCAGCCGGCCCAGCACGTCCTTGGCCACGTTCAGCTGGATCCGGTCTTCCGCCGCCTTGAGGACCGCACTCGGCGCCGGCCGCTCCGCCTCGCCGGGGCGCGGCTTGCTCAGGGCGTCCATCAGGTTCATCAACTTTTGACAGCGCTTTTCGCCGTCATTCAGGTTCAAGTGCAGGGTCAGCATCCCGTCGCGCGGCGTGAAGGCGAGTTCGTCCGGCGCCGCCCCCTTGGCGCCGAGCAGGTCGGCCAGCGGACTTGACTCCCTGGCGTCCAGCTCGACGCGGGCCTTCAGCTCGACGACGCCGTTGATCAGCGTGAGCGACGCCGTCGATCCATGCACCGCCTTGGCGTTGGCGATCGCCTTGATGAGCCGCCATTGCGGCTCGAACGAGCCGAGGTTGGCGCCCATGTCGTCGAGCCGCTGCGCCAGCGAGGCCAGGTCGGCGTAGGCGAACAGCCCCGGCTTGTCGCGCTGATGGGCGGCCTCCTTGTAGGCGGCGACGTTGGCCAGCGACGGCTCGGTCGATTTGCCCTTCCAGCGGCGGATCACGTCCTGGACGCCGTCGAGCGACGAGCCAATGACGATGGCCGGTCCCGTCATGGCCATGAACGGACCCGAGTCCTCCCAGGTGGGCGGCTTGGGCTGCTGCCCCGGCACGAACGGCTCGTATTTCTGCCGCCGCTCGCGGTAGATGTGGACGCCCTCGACCTCGGCGACGCTGCGGCCGCCGAGGCCCATCGACAGCATGCCGCGCATGTAGAGCGTGGGGATGTTGCTGTCGCCGGACAGGATGACCCCGACGATCTCGGGGCCGTCCTTGTTGACCCCGGTGACGGCCACGGCGGCGCCCTGGATGCGGCCGCATTCGTTGAGGATTTCGGGGCTGAGCATGAGCGCGTACGAGCCGTATTCGTAGAAGGACCAGAACTGGTTGTTGTCGCCCATGCGTTCGCGGAAGCGGGACATGACGGCGGGCATGTCGTCGATGTCGGAGTTTTTGAGCAGGGCCTCGACCTCGCGGGCCAACCGTTCCGGCTGGCGCACCTCGACGCAGGCGAGGGTCTGGGCGGGGAACAGCTCGGCGACTTCCTTGACCTCGGCGCGGGCGGAGACGGCCAGGACCAGCACCGCCAGGGCGGCGGCCGACCGCCACGGACCACGGATTCTCATGAGCGACCTCCTCAACGGGGGGTATTCATGGGTGGATGGGAGAGGCGCCGCCGCGGCCGAAACGCCCGGCGCGGCGGCGATGGGAACAGCGTAGCAGAGGGGGGCGAGGCGGACCAGCGAAATGCGCTCGATTCTCGGAGAATGGGGCAATCGGACGCCGCGTCCCTTCCCCTGGCGCAAGAATTCCCGGAAAATGGACGTATCCGAAAGCGAAGGAAAGTGCAGTATCCCTTGAGAAGCGGGTGGAAGGAGGCGAGGCGTGGCCGGCGAAACACTGGGCGAGGTCCTGCGGCGCATCGGCCGGCGGGCGGGCCTGGAAGGCGTCCTCACATTGACGGACGCCCAGCTCCTGGAGCGGTTCGCGGTCGGCCGGGACGAGCCAGCGTTCGCGGCGCTGATGGTGCGCCACGGGCCGATGGTGCTGGGCGTCTGCCGGCGGCTGCTGCACGACGCCGGCCAGGCGGAAGACGCCTTCCAGGCCGCGTTCCTCGTGCTGGCCCGCAAGGCCGGGGCGATCCAGCGACGGCCGCTGCTCGGCGCATGGCTGTACGGCGTCGCCTTCAAGGTCGCGGCCCGGCTGCGCGGCCAGGCGTGGCGGCGGCAGGCACGCGAGAAACCGGCCGATTTCGACGCCGTGCCCGCGGCGGTCGGTCCCGACGCCTCCGACTATCCCGCGATTCACGAAGAGGTCCAGCGGCTGCCGGACAAGTACCGCGATCCCGTCGTCCTTTGCTATCTGGAAGGCAAGACCCACGAGGAGGCGGCGCGGCTGATGCGCTGCCCGCTAGGCACGGTCAAGGGCCGGCTGGCGCGGTGCGCGACCTGCTGCGCTCGCGCCTGGAGCGGCGGGGCGTAGGGCCATGTGAGGATACGTGGCGAACCGCTCTGGCGAGCGTTCCGGCGCCGGCGGCGCTGGTGGACGCAACGGTTCGGGCCGCGCCGCTGTTCGCGGCCGGTGATGCGACCGTGCGCGGGCTGATTCCGGCCCGCGCGCTGGCACTTTCTCAGGGGGTATTGCGAACCATGATGATTACCAATGGGAAACTCGCAGCGGCGCTGGCGCTGGCCGCTGTGCTGCTCGGCGGGATCGGGACCTACGTTTATCAGACGGCTGCGGGCGAACCTGGCCCCGCGCTGAAGACCGCGGCGAGCGCGGACAAGCCGCCGGCCGCCGACAAGGGGAAAAACGACAAGGACGCCATCCAGGGGACGTGGCAGGTGACGGGCGTGGAGATGGGCGGCAAGGACGTGTCGGGAACGGACGAGTTCAAGGACTCGTTGACTGGGATGTGGACTTTCGGTGCCGACAATATCGTCATTCACTGGAAGGGAAAGCCGGAGGAGACGGCCGCGTATAAGCTCGACCCGTCGAAGACGCCCAAAGAGCTGGATGTCACGCCGCGGGACGGGCCGGACAGCGAAAAGGGCAAAACCATGCCGGCGATCTACAGCCTGGAGGGCGACGTCTTGAAGGTTTGCGCCGGCACGCCCGGCGTCCAGGCCCGGCCGACAGAGCTGGTGAGCAAGGAAGGGACGAAGAACCTGCTCATCACCCTCAAGCGCGAAAAGCCGGACCAGGATAAGCCGAAGGACGACAAGCCGAACAAGGACCAGGAGGCCATCCAGGGCGTATGGCAAGTCACCGACTTCGCGGTCAAAGGGAAGGGGCCGGACGAAGCCACGCTCGGGAAAATCAAAGGGGCCAAGTGGGTCTTCACGGCCGACAAGGTCGTCGTCCAGACGCCCGGCGAGAAAGACGCCCCGGCCTCCTACACGCTGGACTCATCTCAATCGCCCAAGGAACTCGACTTCACCCCGCAGGGAGGGCCGGCGCAGCAAGCGATTTACAGCCTGGAAGGCGACGTCCTGAAGATCTGCGCCGGGGCCGGAGGGCGGGCCGCGGCCGACGGAGTTTGCGGCCAAGGAAGGCGGCAAGACGGTGCTGCTTACGCTGAAGCGCGAGGCTGACATCAAGGGAGGCAGGTAATCCCGCCTTGTGACGACCGAATATGACGCCGGCCGGGAACGCTTTCCCGGCCGGCGTCGTTTTTTTGGTACAACTCAGGGAACCGGGCACGCTCCCTCGCCCCAGTATCTTTGTAGAGGGGCGCGGTCGGAAGGACGGTGGCGATTGGCAGGCGAGACGCTCGGCGAGGTCATCCGGCGGCTGGACCGATCCGGCGGGCTGCAGGGCGACCTGGCCCAGACGGACGCCCAGCTGCTGGAGCGCTTCGCGCGGCGGCGCGACGAGCCGGCCTTCGCCGCGCTGATGGCCCGGCACGGCCCGATGGTGCTGGGCCTGTGTCGCCGCCTGCTGCCCGACGCGCGGGACGCCGAGGACGCCTTCCAGGCGGCCTTCCTGATCCTGGCGCAAGGCGGGCGCCATGCAGCGCCAGACCCTGCTCGGCCCGTGGCTGTACGGCGTCGCCTGGCGTGTGGCCTTGCCCCTCCGCGGCCAGGCGGCCCGGCGGCGCGATCGCGAGCAGTCGGGCGTCGATCTCGACGCTTTGCCGGCCGACGCCGCCGCGTGGTCGGAAGCGCGTTGGGTGGTGCAGGAGGAGGTGCAGCGGCTGCCGGATGTATATCGGAGTGCCATTGTCCTCTGCTGCCTGGAAGGCAAAACCAATGAGGAGGCGGCGCGGTTGCTGCGCCGGCCGGTCGGCACGGTCAAGAGCCGGCTGACGCGGGCGCGGGAGTTGTTGCGGACGCGGCTGACGCGGCGGGGCATGACGGTGTCGGTCGGCGCTGCCGGGACGGTGCTGGCGGCGCGACGCGGCGCCGGCGTCGGCGGCGCTGGTGGATGCGACGGTGCGGGCCGCCTTGCCGTTCGTGACCGGCGGCGCTGCGGTGGGCGGAGTCGTTTCGGCGCGGGCGGTTGCGCTGTCTCAGGGGGTATTGCGAACCATGTTCCTCAAAAAACTCTCGTTCATGGCGGCCCTGGCGCTGGCCGTGGCCCTGTTCGGCGGCGTCGGCGGCCTGGCCTATCATTCGTGGGCGACGGCGCCCGGAGACGGGCCGACGAGGGCGGCCGACGCGGAGAAACTGCCGGCCGCTGCCGTGGCGCCGAAGGACGGCGCCACGAAAGACAAGCCCAAAGACGACGGCGATGCGGAGAAGATTCAGGGGACGTGGGTGGCCGTCTCGGCGGAAATGGACGGCAAGCCGGCGCCGGCGGAAGCGATCAAGGACCTCACCATCCTCGTCACCGCCGACAAGCTGGCCTTCAACCCCGGCGGCGAGAATCGCCAGTCCCTGTACAAACTCGACCCGACGAAAACGCCGAAGGGGATCGAACTGACGCCGCAGGACGGCCCGGGTAAGGGGAAGGCGCTTCACTGCCTCTACGAGCTGGACGGCGACCGCCTGAAGTTGTGCCTCCTGAACGGCGAGGGGGAGGAACCCAAGGAGTTCGCCACGACGCCGGGTTCCAACTTGCGGCTGCTCATCTTCAAGCGGAAGCCGGCGGAAGAGAAGCCCAAGCCGTCGCCGTCTGACACGCCCTCGCCCGAGAGTCAACGCAGTGAAAAGGAGCAAAAACTTCTCCAGGATTGGGCCGACGTGGCGAAAAAGGCGTTTGAACTGCGGAAGAAGTACTTTGAACAGGGACACACGGACATCGAGCCTTGCATCGGCGCCGCCCACCGCCTCCTGGCCGCGGAGCTTGCCGCGGCCGCCGCCAAAGCGGATCGTGTCGCGGCGTACCAGGCCCACCTGGATCGCATCACCGACATTGAGAGGATTGTGAAGCTCAAGTTCGCGGCCGGCAAGATTGCCGACGCCGACATGGCCGATGCGGAATACTACCACATCGAAGCCGAGATCCTGCTGGAACGGGAGAAGGCCAAATAAACTCGGAAAAAACGCATTTCACCGCGGAGAACGCGGAGAGCGCGGAGAGAAGACAAGAAAAGCATTCTTTTCTTCTCTCCGCGCTCTCCGCGTTCTCCGCGGTGAACTCTCTTATCTCCTCCTCCGCCGCGGCTTCGGCGTCTGCTGCGGCGTCGCCAATGGGTTGCCCTTGAGCTGGCCGATGCGGTCGCGCAGCTCCGCCGCCCGCTCGAATTGCAGGTTCGCCGCCGCCGCCAGCATCTCGCCGTGCAGCTCCTCCAGGTACTCCTCCGTCACATAGTCGTCCGCCTTCAGCCCCGCCGCCTCCGCCACGAATTTGTGGGCGGCGATCTCGTCCTCGATGCCCATGCTGATCGCCGTCTTCACCGTCTCCGGCGTGATGCCGTGTGCGGCGTTGTAGCGCAGCTGCAATTCACGCCGCCTAGCCGTCTCGTCCACCGCCCGCTGCATCGAGTCCGTCACGCGGTCGGCGTACAGGATCACCGCGGCATGGACGTTGCGCGCCGCCCGGCCGATCGTCTGAATCAGCGATGTTCCCGATCGCAAAAATCCTTCCTTGTCGGCGTCGAGGATGGCCACCAGCGACACCTCCGGCAGGTCGAGGCCCTCGCGCAAGAGGTTGACGCCGACCAGCACGTCGAACGCCCCCTCGCGCAGCTCCCGTAAGACCTGCACCCGCTCGATGGCGTTCAGCTCCGAATGCAGCCACTTGCAGCGCAGCCCCGCCTCGCGGAAGTAGTTGCTCAGGTCCTCCGCCAGCCGCTTGGTCAGCGTCGTCACCAGCACGCGCTCCTTGACGGCCGCCCGCTTCTTGATCTCCTCCACCAGATCGGGTACCTGGCCGCGCGCCGGCTTGATGTGGACCAGCGGATCGACCAGCCCCGTCGGCCGGATCACCTGCTCGACCACCTCGCCGCCGCAGCGCTCCAATTCATACGGCCCCGGCGTGGCCGACATGAACAGCGCCGTCTTGACGCGCTTCTCCCACTCGTCGAATCGGAAAGGTCGGTTGTCGAGGGCGCTGGGCAGGCGGAAGCCGTGTTCGACGAGGGTGAGCTTGCGGCTGTGGTCGCCGGCGAACATGCCGCGCACCTGCGGCAGCGTGGCGTGCGACTCGTCCACGATCATCAGGAAATCTTCGGGGAAGAAGTCGATGAGCGTGTAGGGCGGTTCGCCGGTCTTGCGGCCGCTGAACCAGCGGGCGTAGTTCTCGATGCCGGGGCAATGGCCGACCTCCAGCAGCATCTCCATGTCGAAGCGCGTCCGGGCCGCCAGCCGCTGCGCTTCCAGCAGCTTGCCCTCCTGGCGAAAAACCTCCAGCCGCTCCTCCAGCTCCTTGCCGATGCCCTCCACGGCCTGCTTGATGCGCTCCTCCGGCGTGACGAAGTGCTTGGCGGGGTACACATACAGCTCGTCGAGTTGCCGCAGCGTCTCGCCGGTCGTGGGGTTGATGATCGCCAGCGCGTCCACCTCGTCGCCGAACAGCTCGATGCGCAGGGCGAACTCCTCCGACGCCGGCCACACCTCGACCACGTCGCCGCGCACCCGGAACTTGCCGCGCGTGAAGGCGACATCATTTCTCTCATATTGAATGTCCACCAGTCGCAGCAGCAGCTCGTCGCGGTTGACGACCTGTCCCTTGGGCAGGAAGATCATCATGCGCTTGTAGTCGCTGGGCGAGCCGAGGCCGTAGATGCAGGAGACGCTGGCGACGATGATGACGTCCGGCCGGCTGACGAGGGCGGCCGTGGCGGCCAGGCGGAGGCGGTCGATGTTCTCGTTGATCTGGGCGTCCTTCTCGATGTAGATGTCGCGCTGCGGGATATACGCCTCGGGCTGGTAGTAGTCGTAGTAGCTGACGAAGTAGTGGACGGCGTTGCGCGGGAAGAAGGCGCGGAATTCCTTGTAGAGCTGGGCGGCCAGCGTCTTGTTGTGGGCCAGCACCAGCGTCGGTTTGCCGAGTTGGGCGATCACGTTGCTCGCCGTGAAGGTCTTGCCGGTGCCCGTCGCGCCGAGCAGTGTCTGCAAGGGCCGGCCGTCGCGGAAGCCTTCGACGAGCTGGGCGATGGCCTTGGGCTGATCGCCGGCGGGCTGGAATTTGCTGACGAGTTGGAACTTGGCGACATTCTCAACGCCATTTGGCATCACGGACCTCCGACGCCCTCCGGCGATCCCACCCGAGGCTGTTGCAAGGACGTGGGTTCGCCCAGGTTTGATTGTAGCAGGGGGCAATCTGGGTAGTCAGGTTGGCAGCGGAAGGGCATTGCCTTTTAACATCTCTTTTCAGGTGGGTTTTGTGCGGAAAGCTGTCTACCCAACCCATTGCGAGTCCGTAACAGGAAAAAGAGCAGGGAGGGGCGAAAAGCGGGAACGGCAGTCTTTTCTTTCCGATGGACCGGCGCTGGACCGGGCGCAGTCAGCGGCCGGAAAAAACGGACGCGGCGGGCTGGAATTTGGTTGCAGGGCGCCGCAGCGTCGATTCCCAACCCCGACGCACCGCCCGAATGGAAACCACCGGTTCCGGCTCCTCACCCACCGTCCTTTCCGCGGCCTATTCGCCCACCTTCACAAACGGCCGCAGCGCTTCCAGCGTCTTCGGGCCGATGCCCTTGACGCGGCGCAGCTCGTCCACGGATTGAAACGGCCGTTGCTCCCGAAACTGGATGATCCGGGCGGATATAGTGGGACCAATGTGCGGCAGCTGCTCCAATTCGTCGGCGGTGGCGGTGTTGACGTCGATCGGCTCGGCCGGGCCGTCGCCTTTCTTCGTGGCGACCTTGGGCGTCCGGGCGGCGGGCTTGTCGGCTTTCGCCGCGGCGACCGGAGGAACCGCCGGCGCGGGACGGGCTGGAGGCGGCGGATGTTCATCGTCCTCCGGCGCGTCGTACGGCCGGACTTCGACCAGCGGCCGCAGCCGTTCCAGCAGGGCGGGGCCGACGCCACGTACCCGCCGCAGGTCGTCCACGCTTTGGAAGCCGTTGTGAGATCGGCGATATTCCTCGATGCGTTCCGCCGTGACGTCGCCGACGCCGGGCAGTTGCAGGAGCTGGGCGCGGTCGGCGTGGTTCAGGTCGATGTGTTCGATCGGATCGGCGACCGGGTCGGTCGGCCGGGCGCCCCAGCGACAGGCGCCGACGGCGTGCCAGCCCAACAGACCGAGCGCCAGGACGAGCAGGCCCACGGTGGTCCATTGCGCGGAGCGCGGCCAGGGCGGCGCGGCCGTCACAACGGGGGCCGTCGCCGCCACGGCCAACGGCGCCGCTTCCGGCCGGGTTGGAGGCGATCCGGCGACCACGCCCAGCAATGGCGAGGGCGCATCCATGACGAAGACTCAGCGGGGGTCGATCGAAGCGATGGGTATTATAGGAAGGAGATGGGCGGGTGGGGAGCGGGCCGGCGGTGCGTGCGGCGCCGGCCCGCCGGCCCCCTGGCGTTCCCTAGTGCAGGATCAAGCGGCCTTTTGCTCAAGGGGTTCCACTTGCTCGCAGCCGTAATACAGACAGACGCGCTCCTTGGTCTCCTGCGCCGTCAGCTTCCGATCCGGCTCCACGATGGCCTTCTTGCCGTGGACCCACTTCGGCTCGATCGCGTTGAGCCACGGCGCTTTGATCGGCAACGGGCAGGCGAGGATCCGCACCCCACCCTCCGCCTTGGCCCGTCGGTTGTGATCCTTGATCCAGGACCGCACCCGCTTACTGGCGTGCCAGGAGGCGTTGTCCCAGACCAGCAGCAGCGCCTTCTTGCCCTCCGCAGCCAGCTGCTCGCACACCCAGGCCAGGTAGTCCTCGGTGACCTGACTCACCGGCCGACCCTCCACGAAACGCAGCAGCATCTGGTCCGTGTCCTGCCGCAGCAAGCCGTAGCAGCACAGCGCCTTGGGGTCCGGATCGGTGCGGTCGGTGTTCCGTTCCACCAGGCGGAGCGGTTCGGCGCCGGTCCAGGCGCGACAACGCGGCAGGGCGAGGCGGCTCCACCAGGTCTCGTCCTGGAAACCCAAGACCCAGTCCGGGTGACTCTCGACCAGACGGATCAAGCGATCGCGGGCTTCTTTCTTTCGCGCGTAGGCCGGGTCGGGGCTGGTGATCCAGTGCTTGGCGCGCCGCCAGCCGATGTTCAGGCGTTTCAGGGCCAGGCGAACGGCTTCGCCGCTGAGTCGCCGGGGGGTCCAGCCCTTGCCGTGGCAGACCTCGGCGAGCAGCTCCAGGGTCCACAGGCCGGTGGGTTTGCCGAACAGACGGGGACTGTGATGCAGCAGGTCCTTCAGGGCGTCGGCGTGGCGTTCGTCCAGGAACGGCCGGGCCGAATGCGGCCGAGAGGATTTCTCCTGGAGACAGTCCAGTCCCTCGCGCCGGAAGGCGTGCAGGGCGTAGTGAACGGTGCGCGCGGCGCAGCCCAAGTTGCGGGCGATCTGCGGCGGCCGCAGACCGGCGGCGCTGGCCAGGAGAATCTGGCAACGGCGGACGGTAAAGGCGTCGGCGGCGCCGCCCCGCCTGCAACCGCAGCCGTTCGGCGGCGCTGAGCGTGCGAACAAAGATGGGTGGTTTCATACCTCATTGTTCGCTTCCAGCTGCGCACAGGCAAGACCTTGCTTGGCCCTGCACTAGTTGCGGCCGCCGATGAAAAATGGGTCCGAGAAGTCCGGTTTCCAGTTCTCCCGAGCCGAACCCACGTCGGCGGGGTAGTTGCGCGGCCCGGACGGCGGCGCGTAGTAGTAGGCGGCCGGGTTCCCGGCGGCCGGCGCCGAGGGGTCGTAGTAGAAGGCGCGGTTCGTGTCGTTTGCGCCGGGCAACGTCAGGGCCACGTCCGT
Organism: uncultured Planctomycetaceae bacterium; assembly: GCA_963823075.1. Classification (GTDB taxonomy): domain Bacteria; phylum Planctomycetota; class Planctomycetia; order Gemmatales; family Gemmataceae; genus UBA4732. The sequence goes on along the minus strand of CAWGKE010000001.1, from coordinate 1,287,924 downwards.
TTCCTGACCCGCGCGAACGGCGACCCGCCGCTCGACGCTCACCGTGTCGTCGCCGCGAACCACGGTGGCTCGCAGCGTGTAATGAAACACCTTCCCCGTTTCCAGGGCCGGCGTGCGAAACCAGCGGTCGGCCGACGTCGATTGCGTCGGCTGGCCGTCGATGGTCAGCGTGGCGTCGGCCGGCAGCGTCACCCGAATGGTGGCGGGCGTCTCGTCGGCGTGAGCCGCGGACGGTCCTGCCAGAGGCAGGCCGAGGGCGCTCATGCCGACCACTGCGGACAGCAGCATCGATCGCATGGCTCTCTCCCTTGCTGGGGCGAACGGAATGGCTTCATCGCCGAATTCTCTTCTTTCCTTCACATAATCTTCGCACTTTCCATACCAACCGTCAATAGACTACTAAGTTACGCGCAAAAAGGATGTCGGCCCCGATCCGCCGCACCGGCATTGCAGACAGCGGCGCTTGCGGTAGTCTGAAGGAGTCGCCCGCCGTGAGCCGCCGTCATGCTGCCCCGCGAGGTGCTGCGCCAGATCCGCCGCCTGCAACTGAAAGCACGCCGCGCCGTCGAGGACCTGCTCGGCGGCGAGTACCACAGCGTCTTCAAGGGCGCCGGCGTCGCCTTCGAGGAGGTGCGCGAGTACCAGCCCGGCGACGACGTGCGGACCATCGACTGGAACGTCACCGCCCGCATGGGCCATCCCTTCGTCAAGCGCTTCATCGAGGAGCGCGAGCTGACCGTGCTGCTGGCCGTCGATTGCAGCGCCAGCCATCTGTTCGGCACGCGGGCGCAGCAGAAGCGCGAGGTCGCCGCCGAGCTGGCCGCCGTGCTGGCTTTCAGCGCCGTCAGCAACAACGACCGCGTCGGACTCGTTCAATTCACCGACCGCATCGAGCGCTTCGTGCCGCCGCGCAAGGGCGCCCGCCACGTCCTCCGCCTCATCCGCGATGTGCTGTTCCACCAGCCGCGCCGTGCCGGCACCTCGCTCCGCGAGGGCCTCGACTTCCTCAACCGCGTCCAGCGGCGCCGGGCCATCGTCTTCCTGTTCAGCGATTTCCTCGACGAAGGCTACGAAATGTCGTTCAAACGATCCGCCCGACGGCACGACCTGATCGCGGTGCGCGTCACCGACCCGCGCGAAGAGGACCTGCCGGCCGTCGGCCTGCTGCGCGTCGAGGACGCGGAAACCGGCGAACGACTGCTGGTGGACACGTCGAGCCGGCGGGTGCGCGCGGCCTACGCCGCCGCCGCCGCCGGTCGCCGCGAGGCCGTCCGCCAGCTGGCCCGCTCGTCCGGGACCGACCTGATCGAGGTGACGACCGAGGGCGACCACCTCGACGCGCTGATCCGCTTTTTCCGGCTGCGCGAGCGCCGGCGCCGTAAAGGATGAAGGATGAAGGATGAAGGATGAATAACTTCGCTATCTGGATCTTGTTCATCCTTCATCCTTCATCCTTCATCCTTGCGGTGGCGCCCGGCGCGGCGTTGCCGGAGCAGACGCGCGGCGACATGACGGCCCGGCTGACGGTCCACGTCGAGGATGTGAAGGCCCATCTCGTCCGGCTGACGCTGACAGTGACGGGGGGACCGCGGCTGGAGGTCGAACCGCCGCAGCTGTCGGACCCGGTGAACGCCTGGGAAGCTCAGCGCAACGAATGGTGTCGGCTGGACGGCGACCGGCTGACGTGGACGACGACGATCCTGCTGCGGCAGACCAAGCCCGGCCCGGCCGCGCTGCCGGACCTGAAGGTGCGCTTCCGCGCCGGCCCCGACGCCGCCTGGCAGGAAGCCGAATGGGTGGACCTTCTGAAGACGGCGCATGACGCCCCGCCGCCGGAGTTGCTGCCTCCTCCGCCTCCCTGGATTCCCGCCTGGCTGTTGTGGGCCGTCGGCGGGATCACGACGATGGCGCTGGCCGCGGGGGGTTGCTGGATGGGCCTGCGCCGCCGGCGACCGCGTCAACCGCCGCCGGAACAGTGGGCCTTGCAGGAGCTGAGTCGCCTCGCCGGGTCGTCGCCGGCGGACCCGGCGGCGTATCACACGGCGCTGTCCGACGTGGTGCGCCGCTATCTCGCGGATCGGTTCGGCCTGCCGGCGACACGGCGGGCGACGGCCGAGTTCTTGGAGACGGTGCGCCGGAGCGGCCGGCTGTCGGACGAAGCGCAGGCGTTGCTGCGCGACTTCCTGGAGCGCTGCGACCTGGCCAAGTTCGCCCCGATTGGCGCCTCGGAGGAGGAGCGGCGGGAAGCCGCCGGCCTGGCCCGAACTCTGGTCGAGCGGACATCCGGCACGAAAGCTGCTGCAACGTCATCCTAAGAGCGCTCGGAAAGAAAGCGGAGCGGACCCCAAGGAGTCGGAGCGAGCCCGCAGCGCCAAGCAAGGGCGAGGCCGCTTCTCGCCCTTGCTTGGCGCTGCGGGCTCGCCGCACCGTCCTCATTTCTTCCGAACGCTCTAAACATGCAATGGTTTGCGGGCCGCGTCGGCGTCGCCTCCAGTGACGGCCCGGTTTTCGCCCTATTCAAGGGGGAAATCACCGAAATGCACGCAACCGATTCCCTGGAGCACATCGTCGGCGGCGTTACGTTGGCGCAGCAGCATTGGCAGGCGCGCCGCCGCGCGGAGGCCGTCTCGTCGGCCCCGACCTTCACCATCACGTTGGCCCGCGAGGCGGGCGCGCCCGGCTCCAGCGTCGCCCAAGCGGTGGGCCGGCGGCTCGGCTGGCCGGTCTACGACCACGAGCTGCTCGAACGAATCGCCACGGAACACAACCTGCGAGTGAGGCTGCTGGAAAGCCTGGACGAAAGGCGGCAGAGTTGGCTGACGGAGTGCATGGAGTCGTTCGGCCAGCACGCGCACATCGGCGAGAGCGGCTACGTCCACCACCTGACGCAGACGCTGCTGTCGCTGGGGGCGCATGGCTGCTGCGTGATCGTCGGCCGCGGCGCCGCGCACCTGCTGCCGGCCGCCGCCACGCTGCGCGTCCGCCTGATCGCGCCGGCGGACGATCGCGTGGCGCTGGTCATGCGCCAGCGCGGCCTGTCGAAGCAGGACGCGGCGAGGTGGGTGGAGAGCACCGACCGGGAGCGCAACGCCTTCATCAAGGACCACTTCCTGAAGGACCCGACCAACCCGCACCACTACGATTTGCTCCTCAACGTCTCGCGTTGGTCGGTGATGGAGTGCGCCGACCTGATCGTGGACGGCCTGAACCGCCTGACGAGCCGCGTGGCGCAGGCCGCCCCGTAAGCCCGGGCCAGCCTCACGGCTTGTCGGGCGGCGTGCCGAAAACCTGGGTGTAGTAAACGTCGCCCTTGTCGTTGCGCGCGATTCCGATCCCGATTTCGGTGAAATCCGGGGAGAGGATGTGGTCGCGGTGGGCCTTGGAGTTCATCCAGCCCTTCATGATCTCCGCCAGCGAGGCGCCGTCGCTCCAGCCGATGTTCTCGCCGCACATGTGCCAGTCGTACTTGAGGTCGTCCAGCCGCTGCTCGACGCCCTTGCCGTCGAGGATGTGCTTCATCTCGCCTTTCTTGGCCATGTTGGCGGAGTGGCCGCGGGCTGCCTGGAACAGCAGCGGGTTGGCTGTCAGCGGCGGCAGCTTCTCCTTGGCGCGCTCGGCGTTGGTCAGGTCGAGGAGGGTCTTTTCGTCGTCTGATAATTTCAGCAGAGGCGCATCCTTTTTGTCGTCGGCGGCGGGGACCGACACGGCCAGCAGAAGCAGCATAGAAGTCATGAGGAGTTCCTCGTCCACCCATTCGATCACGGCGGCCGTTTAGCCGCTCCTCGGAGAGGAGGGCGGGGGCGGCGCGCTCCTCTCCGAGGAGCGGCTAAACGGGGACGGCGCCGCGGTTACTTGTCCGCCAGGGCGCGTTGCATTTCCGCCTCTTTCTTGTCGCCCTTTTTTTCGTAGTAGTCGGCCAGGAGGGCGTGCGTCGGCTTGTGGTTGGGGTCGCGGACCAGGGCCACCTTGTTCAGCCAATACAGGGCCACATCGTCGTTGCCCAGCTCCAGGTTCAGCTTGCCGAGTTCGTAGGCCGGCGCCGGGTTGGTCGAGGCCTGCTCCACCTCGTCGGTCAGCAGCGTCTGAATGCGGCGGGCGACGGCGACCAGCTCGTTGTAGCGCTTCAGCTCCGCCTCGGCCTCGGCCGCCCGGCCGGGCTGGGCGCGCAGACTGTCGTACAGCGCGTTGTGCGTCTCCACGTCGTTGGGATCGACTTTGAGGGCGCGGCGGAAGTACGCCTCGGCGGCCTCCGGCCTCGGCGGGTCCGTCTGCATTTCCAGCTTGCCGCGGTACAGCAGGGCCGTCGGCTCCTCCGGCTTGACGGCCAGCACCCGATCCAGCAGGCCGCGGGCCTCGTCCAGCCGGCCTTGCAGGAAGCGGCAACGCGCCATCCCCAGCAGCACTTCCGGCCGGTTCGGGTCGATCTTCGCCAGCTTCAACAGATGCGGCTCCGCCTGGACGGGGTCGCTGTGGTCCAGGTACAGCTCCGCCAGGCGCATCCGCACCTCGACGCGGCCGGGCGACAGCTCCAGCGCCCGCTTGTAGTCCGCGGCCGCCTTCTCCTGCTGCCCCAGCCGCTCCAGCACCCAGCCGCGCCAGTCCAGGGCGTGGACGTCGTCCGGGTACCGATTCAGGCAATTGTCCAGGAGTTCCCGGGCAGGGACGTAACGCATCAGCCGCATGTTGCCGCGGGCCAGCGCCTCCAGGATGTCCCGCTCGTTGGCCTTGTCCTGGCTGGCCGCGTAGAGCAGATCGTCGCCGACCTTGTCCACCTCGCCGCGCTCGGCCCGCAGCATGAGGACCTCCAGCTGGGTCCGGGCGGTCTGACCCTGCAAGCGCCGGCACTCGTCGAGCTGCTGCTCCGCTTCCGGGAAGGCGCCGTTCAGCCGGTCGATCCGCGCCGCCCGGAAATGCGCGTCCGCGCTCCAGGGCCAGACGGCCAGGCAGAAGCCGATTTGGCCGGAAGCGTCGTCGAGCCGGTCGTCGTCCAGGGCGCGGCCGGCTTCCTGGTAGGCGTGCAGCGCCCAGACCTGGGCGCCGCCGACGGCGAGAACCCCCAGGGCGAGCAGCAGCACCACGGCCGAAGCCACGGGCCGCCGCCGCATCAGCCCGAACGGCCTGCGCAGCAATTGAAGCATGAGCCGATGACGCCTCCACGCCCTCCTCCGCCCCGGAGGAGAGACGAAGGCATTATAAGGCGAGGGGCGGGAAATACCTTACCCGTAGCCGCATTCGCCAGCATGCGGGTGAATGGCTGTCGGCCCGCATTCTGGCGAATGCGGCTACGGGTATCATTCCTGCTGCCGCTCGCCTAACGGGCGGCGCCCTCCGCTGTCGAAGTCCAGGCGAACGGCGCCCCAACCGTCATTTGCTCGTGTGATCGTGGATGATGCGCCAGCCTTCCGGCAGGCGGCGGAAGATCAGCGTGAACAGACCCGACGGCGCATCCTTGCTCATCTCCAGCCGCCAGCCGCCGCGCACCAGCGCGGCATCGGGGCCGAGCATCTCCACCGTCACGTCGCTGAACGTGAGGCGGCCCATTTCCTTGCCCTCGGATTTGTAGCGCTTGCGGTAGCGGTCGAGCGTCGCCTGCCAGCCGCTGGTGCGATCCGGCCCGGAGAAGAACGTCAGGTCCGGCGACGACCAGTAGCCGGCCATGAAGGCGTCGAGGTCGCCGCGGTTCCAGGCCGCGACCTGGGCGTCCAGCACCTGGCGGACGGCCGCCTCCGGGGACGGTTCCGGGGCAGGAGCTTGCAGACAGGGGCAGTCAGGCGGTGGAGACGGCGGGTGGTGGAACCAGCCGCCGCCGGCGAGAACCGCCGCGACGGCGGCCGGGGCCAACAGGAAGGAGAGGAGGCGGGACGGCGACGGACTCGAAATCATCGGTGCAAACTCCGGTAAGGCGCTCAGGCCTGCCCGGCCGCCCCGGGCCTCCCTTACTGCCATCGGCGTTCCAGCCGCCGCGGCTTGCGGCCAATGTCGCCGCTCCCCCACGACGCCTGTCACCGCGCCAGTTCCGACGGCGGGACGTGGGCGTGGTCGGTCAGGCCCTGGTGGATCTTGCTGCCGTTGACGTCGAGGGTGAAGTAGGCCGCCCCGGCCGGAATCTCGAAATCGAGGAAGGCCGGCAGCCCCGTGTCGGAGTAGTCCTTGACGACGCCGCCGGACGGGTCGAGGATACGGCCGTGGTCGGAGACGCGGGCGTTCTGATCCACGACCTCGGCGAAGATTTCCTGGAGGACGCGCATCTCGGCGGCCAGCTTGTGGTCCCAAAGATCGATTTCGGTGCCAGTGTCGAGGTCGTCCAGCTCCTCCATCTGCTGCTCGTTGATGCTGTCGCCGATGCCGATCAGCACGAACTTGAGCGGGCGGCGCTCTTTCATGGACACGGCGCGGGCCAGCCAGCTGCTGTAGTCCTTGACGGCCTGCAAATCGTGCAGCTCGCCGTCGGTGATGAAGACGTAAAAGCCCCACGGGGCGTCGGCGAAGCGCTCGACGAAGTACTTGACGGCCGGCAGGAGCTGGGTGCCGGTGCCGAACTGGCGCGGCGGGCCGAAGACGTGCCGCTCGGCTTGCTCGGCGGTGAGGTCGCCGACGACCTCGACGTGGCCGCCGCCGTCGCCGACCGCCCAGTAGATGCAGGTGGTGCCGCCGTCGGCGTCGATCTTCTTCGCCAGGTAGGCGCAGAGCTTTTGCGCGACCGGCGTGACCTCGTTGTGGGCCTGGCTCTTCGCGCCGAAAAGGGAGGCCAAAAATCCCGGTTCCTCGCCGACGCCGTAGAGCTTGGCCATGGAGCCGGAGCCGTCGAGGGCGACGCCGGTTTGGGCGCCCTCCTTGTGCGGCTCCATGAGGATGGTGGCGGTGACGCGCGTCCGGCCGCCCGCCGCCGGGTGAACGTTGACCTCGCCGAACGGCTCGACGACCCGCTTGAGCTGCGACATGGCATGGGACTCCGGGAGGACGGCGGCCCCGATCATGGGTCGCCGACGATGACGATCATCGTAGCGACCGGCTTTTCCTCGGCCAGCGGCTTTTCGCCCGGCGCCAGCTTCCTCCGCCCCGCCGTGACGACGACCTGCTGGCCGACGTGCAGCGCGCTCGTCTCGGACGTGTAACCGGGCAGGTGGTCCGGCCCCTTCAGCTCCTTCAGCTCCGCGGGCGTAAGTTTTTTCGGATCGCCCTTGTCATCGAAGACGATGGGCAGCGCGGCGGTGCGAACCTTCGTCTCGTCCACCGTCTCGAACTCGAGGTCCTTCTGGACCTCCTTGAGCGTGAAAAGGTTCTCGCCGCCCATGCTCTGGGCCGCCTGGTAGATGCTGATGAATTCCTGCTGGCGCAGGATGGGGTTGCGAATCCGCAGCGCGATCTGCTGGCGAACCATCAGCTGCTGCTCCTCCTGCAGAAGGTTCGCCTGGGCCTGGAGGTTCGGCTCCAGGGAGCGGATCGTCACCTTGATTTTCAAGACGCCGTCCTCGCCGGGGACGCTCTGCACGACGCCGGCGACCGACCCGATGCGGACGTATTTCACCGCCGGCGGATCGGGCTTGTCCTTTGGGTCGGGCTTGTCGTCGGCGAGCGTCGTTGCGGCCGTCGCCAGGACGAGGAGGAAACCGCACCACGCGAGAGGTCTGGGCATGGGAGGCCCCGCCGGATTCCTTGGGGGAGACGGCCCGACGCCGCCCGAACAGCCGGGCGGCGTCGATGAGGAAAAGACGACTTGCAAGACCGGGCCGCGGTCATTTCGCGGGCATCGGGTCGGCGAGGATTTCGATGAGGGACGCCTGCGGCAGGTTGTCGCCGAGGGGGTCCGGGTCGGCGTCCTTGGGCTTGGGGCCGGCCGGGTGGGTTTCCTTTTTCTTGACCAGCGTCACCTTGACGTAGGACCCCTGGCGGACGTCGCTCCACTGAGCAGGGTAGCCGGGCAGCTTGTAATCGGGGTCTTTCGGATCGCCCTTGAGTTCCTTGAGTTCCTTGTCCGTGCGCTTCTTGATGTTGCCCTTGTCGTCGTAGGCGGGCGGCGGCTCGGCCAAACGGACCTTGACGTCGTCCGTGCTGCTGACATCCACCTGCTGGGTCTTCTTCTCGATCGACGTGGTGCGGGCGCTGTGATAGGCCATGTCCCGCTCCGCGTTCAACGCGCCGTTGACGTCGGGCGGCCGCTTGGCCAGCGCCTGCGCGTAGTTGATTTTGGCCTGTTCCATCGCCTGGATCTCGCCGATGTTCGGCTTGGAGTACTGGATGGTGACTTCCACCTTGAGCGACTTGGCGGTTTCGTTGACCTCGACGACCTTGCCGGCCACCGTGCCGGCCTTGATCGTCTTTTCGGTGTTGGCCGTGTCGTCCTTCTTGGCGTCGGGCGCGGGGTCCTTCTTGTCCTTGTCGTCGGCCAAGGCGGGCAGGACGGCGAGGCCCAGCACCAGAGCGGCGATCCCGGCAAGTAAGTGTCGCATGTCCAATCCTCTCCCAGCGGACGGTCTTTTCCCATCGAGAATTAGTCTACCGCGATTAGACGCGCCGTACAAATGGAAAGTTCCGAACATGAGGGAGAAGCAACGCGGGACCGGCGCCGACCGGCCGGTCAGGCGGCCTCGGAAGGCGCGACCGGCTCCGCCCCGGCCAAGCGGACGCCCAGCCGGCCCTCCATCAGGGGGATGATCCGGGCGGCGCAATCGCCCCACGTCGCGCCGCGGAACTCCGCGCGGATGCGGGCCTCGCGCCCCTTGCGGTAGCCCGGCTCGAACAGGACGCGCTTCACCAGCTCGATGCAGCGCATGGCGTCGAGCGGGTCGTGATAGTCCACCCAGTCGCCGCCGACTTCCGGCACGGACGTGGCGCTGGTGCAAACGCAGTGCTTGCCGTGCGCCAGGCTCTCCGCCACGGGCAGGCCCCATCCTTCATAATGGGAGGGGTAGAGGGTGAAAAGACAGTTCGCGTAGAGCCAGGACAGCTCCTCGTCCGTCACGTCGAACAGGACGAAGATGCGGTCGCGCACCCGCGGGTCGGTCTGGATCTGCTGCAGCACGTCCTTCACAGCCCAGCCCATCCGCCCGGCCAGCACCAGCGGCGGCGTGCGGTCGCCTTGCTCCTCGATCAGCCGCCGCCAGACGTGGTAGAGCAGTCCGTGGTTTTTGCGGACCTCAAAAGTCCCCACCGTCAGCGCGAACCTGCCGACTTCCGGCGGCAGGGCGGCGGGACGGACGGCCCGGTCGAAGCCGGCGGGGGCGTCGCCCAGGCGGATCACCTCGACCGGCGGCGCCGGGACGCCCATTTCCTCGGCCAGGCCGAGCAGATCGCGGCGCGAGTAGTGCGAGATGGTCAGGACCAGATCGGAGTGCGCCAGCAGCTTGCGAATCCACGGGGCGAACAGTTTCGGCAGCAGCGGCTGGCACACCTGCGGCAGCTTGGCCGGGATCACGTCGTAGACGATGGGGACCACCGACAGCCGCCGGGTTTGTTTGATGCGGGCCAGGGCGTCGAAAGCGCCGAGGTCGTCCCAGCTCGCGCCAGGGACGAAGAGAACGTCGCCGTCCTGGAAGAGGGTGCGGTCTTTCCGCCGCAGAAGCAGGCGGGCCGACCCGCGCCAGGCCGCGGCCGAGGTTCGTCAGCGACGTGCGGCAGGAGCGGAACAGGAACCTCGCCAGATACCGCAAGGCGCTGAAGCCTTCGCGGCTGGCGTGCTGCAAATCGGTCGGCAGGATGCGGTGCAGCGGCCGGAGCCGGTCGCGCCAGGTCGGGCGCGGTTGGGCGAGCGGCGCGGCGTCAGCCCGCCGGTTGGGATCGCACCGGCGGGCTGACGCCGCGCCGCTCGCCGCGGCGGGGCGGCGGATCGCCTTCATCGGCACTTCTTCGTATGCGCCCAGCCAGAAGTTGAACGCACAAAGCCGCGGGCGCAGACCGGGCCGCTTCGCCAGCTCATCCACCAGCTGCGAAACCGTCCGCGGGATGCCGGTGACTTTCCCCTCCCAGCGGAGCAGCGTGCTCACGTCGATCCACAAGTCGGCCGTCGCCACGGCGGTCCTCCCTTTGTTCGTCGGTTAGCCGCGACGCGCAGCGGAGCGCTCCGACGGGAGCGCTCCGCTGCGCGTCCCGGCTAACCGCATCCTTCATCCCGCCCGCCGCGCCGGCGGCGCCATCCGGTCGCGCATCTTGCGCAGGAACGTGCGAATCCCCGGCCTGCGCGGGGCGAACGTGTCGCGCAGGCCGCGGGCCAATTGCCGCGCCAGCGACGACAGCAGGCGCGGCCGGGGGCAGTAGCGCAGGTGCATGGCCAAGAGCGGCCGCCAGTACATCGGCGAACCCAGCCAAAACAGGCTCTTTTTCCACGTCGGGCTGGACTCATCCACATAAACAACAGATCGCAAATCGACCAGGATGCGCCAGCCGCGGCGCGCCGCCCGCAGCGTCAGCTCCGAATCGGAGTGATAATGGGGAAACATCCGCCGGTCGTACAGGCCGACTTCCCGGTAGCAGGCCGTCGGGACCAGCGTGCCACAGCCGGTCAGCAGCTCGACCTCCGCGGGGCTGGCGCGGCGGGCCAGCAGCTCGCCCTCGTCGGCGTCCCGCTCGCACACGGCCACCATGTCGCCGCGGCGCCAGTTGGTTGCACCGCCGACGCCCCAGACGCGGCGGGGCTGATCGAGGAACTGGATCCGGCTGCCGACGATGCAGCGGCCGCCGCGCTCGGCCGTCTCCACCAGGCGGGCGAGGAAATCCGGCCGCTGGCCCGTGTCGTTGTTGATCGTCAGCACGTAGTCGAAGCCGTGTTCCAAGGCGTGGCGGACGCCGAGGTTCGTGCCGCCCGTCCACCACAGCTTGCCGTCGCCCGGCAGCACCACCACGTCGGGGTGGTCGCGCGCCAGAACTTCCGCCGTGCCGTCCGGCGAGGCGTCATCGACAATGACGATCTTATAGGAATCGTATTCGACGCGCCGGAACGACTCGATGAAGCGCAGCGTCTTGGACAATCGGCCGTGGACCGGCACGACAACCGCGACCTTGGGGCTGGGCATGGCGGACACCTACCTCGGGGCGACGCCGGAACGGGCCAATCGTCGATAACACCGCTTCAAGAAGTCCGCCATCCAGCGCGGCACTCGCCGGGCCAGGGCGCGGGCGAACGGCCGCACCAGCGGCCGCGGCGACGGCACATAGGCGACGGTGCGGTTCAGGGCGTGGGCGCGTTCGCCGCATTCCCGGAGGAGTCGGCGCGCCGAGCGCGGGCCGTCCAGGGCGGCGCCGCTCCGTCAGCCACGAGCGCTTCCAGAAGACGGCGGCCGGCGGCGCGGGGGCGCCGGATTCCGCGCGATACGGCTGCGGCGGCCGGTAGCGAACGCAGGTCGGCCGGCCGCGCCGGTCGATCCCCAGGACCTGGCCGACGACGGCCCGGACGTCGGGATGTTCGGCGAAGGCGTTCAGGACTGCGACCGTCGCGCCCTCGGCTGGCCGATCACCTTCGCGCAAATAGCAAACGACCTCGCGGCGGACCTCATCGAGCCAGCCGCCGGCTGAGGACGAGGCGAGGGCGAAACGGGCGACGCCCAGGTTGGCGGCCAGCGTCTCCGCCTCGCGGCCGACGGCGCCGGGCGCGGCCAGGATCACCACCTCGTCCTGTTCGGTCGCCTCATAGGCGAGGGCCGCCAGCGTCGCCGTGAGGCCGCGGCCGCCGCGCCGGGGTTGGACGACGAAGGAGACGGCCGGCGCCGTAGCATGAACGGCTTCTGCCGGGTTTCGATTGGGGAGCATGGGGGTGCCATGCTTTCGCGGCCCCTCCGCGGCTGGTTCCGTCCCCGCAGACGTGCCGGGCCGCGAAAGCATGATGGCGTCCACGACCCTATCATGCTTTCGCGGCCCATTTGTCGAGGGGGAGTTCTCTCTGTCTCCGAATGGCCGCGAAAGCATGGCACCCGTCGGCCGCGGAACAGCAAACCGCGTCACGGCAAGGTCGATCGCGGCCAGCGTCTGCTCCGCCACGCGCTCGGCGGCGAACCGTTCGACGCGCACCCGGCCGCGTGCGATCAGATCCTTTCGCAATCCCGAATCGGTGAATATCCGTTGCAGGCCGTCCGCGAACGCTTCGGGCGTCGCGGGGACCAGCAGCGCCGTGTCTCCCACGACTTCGGGGATGCTGCCCGCCGGGGTTGCGACCACCGGACAGCCGCACGCCATCGCCTCCACCAACGGCAGACCGAACCCCTCGAATTGACTGGGAAAGGCCAGGGCCGCGGCGCCTTCGTAGAGGCGGCGCAGGGCCGCCGGAGAAACGTGGCCCAGCCACGTCGCCCGCTCGTCCAGGCCGCGGGTCGCCGTCTCATGGCGGATATCGACGCCGGGCTGGACGGGTTGGCCCGTCAGCACACAATGGCAATCGACGCCGCGCTCGCGCAGCAATCGCAGGGCGTCCAGCAATAGAGCATGGTTCTTGTGCGGATAGAGATTGGCGGGGTAGAAAATGTATCGTTCCGGCAGCGGCGGCAGGCCGGCCGGCCAATCCGCCTCCACGTCCACCACGCCCGGCGAGAGCGGCGTGACGACGACCTTCTCCGGCGGCACGCCGAACGCGGTACAGATGCCATCCTTGGAGAACTGCGAGATGGTCAAGAGGACGGTCGCGGCATGGGCCGTGTGCGGGTAGAACTCCGCCCGGGTTCGCAGCTCCAGCGGCGTGAAATAATGCGGAAAAAAGCGCTCCTGAATGTCTGCCAGCGTGGCGACCGTCGGCCGATCGAGCAGGTCCGGCGCCAGGCAGTTCAGCGGACAGAAGAAGACGTCGAAGCGGTGCGCCTTGCGCAAGATTTGGTCCTGGTCCTCGAAGTAGAAAGGGAGGACCCGGTTTCGCTCCGCCGGATGAAGGCCGCGCAGCAGCTGGGCCACGGAGGGCTGCGCCTGCGCCCCGTGGAACAGCAGGAACCGATGCGGCGAACGGCGCACCATCCACGGCAGCAGCTGGAGGACGTACTGGCGCATTCCCCCGCCCGTCCGGGCCAGGGGAAACAGGTTGACGCCGATGCGGAGCGATTCCGGCCCCGGATTCGCACCCTGGCTCTGCGGCGAATCGGGTGGAAGGGGGTCGCGCATCGTTCGGTCTTGCGCCGGTGTATCGTTTTGAACCCTATACCAGCGGCGGTTGTTCCGGACAAGGCGAACTGACGGCGGCGAGCGCCATCCTTTGACACCCTTTCGCCGCCGGACCTATAATCCACTGCAGACGCGCGGGGCCGTTCCTGTCTCCCGGAAACGCGACGGCGAACCGTATACCCGCCGCGAGGTACCTATGACGACTGTTCTCCTCCGGCTCGCCAGATACGCGACCCGGCTCGTCCTGTTCGCCGTCGTCGCGGCGCTGGCGTCGCCTCGGCCGGCCCACGCCGACGAACCGCAGCCGCCGGCCGGCATGACCGTGCAGTTCCCCCCCGCACTCACCGCGGACGTCGCCGTGCGGCTGCGCGAGGTCGTTTACGTCCCGCTGAAGCACTTCCAGACCTACTACCAGCGCCAGGGGCAACCGCCCCCGCACCCGTTCCGCCTGCTGTGCGACTTCAACCCGGACGGCCGGGCCGACGCCACCAGCGACTTCGGCGCCTGCTGGGCCTTGGCCAAGGAGATCCGCGAGTTGCAGGGCCAGGGAGTGGAGACGCGGGCCTTCGTCCACGGCGACGTCAGCCGCCACGCCGTGCTGCCCGTGCTGGCCTGCGCAAGATCGTCATGTCCTCGGAGCCGCCCGCCCGCATCGGCCGCGTCGCCGATTCCGAGTCGCTCCCCAAACCCGAGACGGACCCCTACGGCGACTGGTTGATGGCCGGCGCCCACTTCCCGCTCGCCGTCGTCCGCAAGATGTACGACAAGGACCTGGTCGTCGTCAAAGTGTCGCCGGTGGGCAAGGTGATTTACAAATACGTCGATGCGAAGGAGGCGGCCGACAACAACCCGCCGCTGCACGCCGACCCGGTTCCCGGCCTGGGGCCGGCCGAGATCGCCTTCTACGACTTCGCCCAGGCCAGGGAATACGGCCTCCTCGCCTCGCAGGACCCTCAGAACAAGCTGGCCGACGCGCTCGGCGATTTCGGGCTGCCGGCCAACAGCGTCTACCCCCTGATGGACCAGACCGTCGCCTACCGCATCAAGGTGGAAGGCGTCATCGACGGCCGGCTCAAGGAGGACGTGGAAAGCCGCCTCGGCCGGGCGCTGCACGAAAAGGCCAACGTCCTCATCCTCGACCTGGAGTGCGCCGACGGCGACGACCGGACCGCCTACGAGCTGGGCCAATCCATCGCCGGACTCAAGGACCGCGCCGACCGGCCGATCAAGACCGTCGCCTACGTCTCCTCGTCGGCGCGAAACACGGCCGCGTTTCTGGCCCTCGCCTGCGACGAGATCGTGATGCAGGAGAACGCCGTCCTCGGCGACTTCGAGTCCTACCTTCAGGAGCATCCCGGCCGCGCCGAGGAGGTCCGCACCGAACTCAAGGACATTGCCGAGAGCAGCTATTACCCGCCGGCCCTGGCCGAGGGCATGGCCAACCCCGACGTCCGCGTGGTCCGGGCCGACGACGGCGCCGTCCTGACCGAAGCGGAGTGGAAGAGCAGCCAGAAGGCGCACGGCCCCAACGCGACGGACGTGAAGCCGGCCGGCGTTTACCTCAAGCTCAGCGCCGCCGACGCCCGGAAGGTCGGCGTCGTCGAAAAGGTGGTCAAGGACTATAATGATTTTTGTACTCAGGAAAACGTCAAAACGGACGAGGTCGGCGGCGACTGGCTCAACGGCCTGGCCTGGTTCCTGTGCCTGCCGGTGACGAGCGTGGTGCTGGTGATGATCGGCGTCACCTGCCTGATTATCGAGCTGAAAATGCCGGGGGCCAGCCTGCCGGGCGTGATCGCGGCGGTCTGCTTTGTGCTGTTCTTCTGGTCGCAGTCGCAAACCCACCCCGAGATCACCTGGCTGGCGGTGCTGCTGTTCATCCTGGGGTTGCTGCTGATCGGCGTGGAAGTCTTCATCATGCCGGGCACGGGCGTCTGCGGCATCAGCGGCGCCCTGTTGACGGTGGCCGGCCTGGCCCTGGTGGCGTTCGGCAAATGGCCGGAGACGACCAACGACTGGCTCGGCTTCGGCCAGAAGCTCGGACCGTACAGCATCAGCATCGTCGTGGCCGTGGTGATGGCGTTCACGGCGGTGCGCTACCTCAAGCACATCCCGTTTTTGAACCGGCTGCTTCTGAAGCCGCCGGGCGAGGCCGCCGCGGACGGCGAGACGTCCGTCTCGGAGGCGCTGCAGCCGGAGCTGGCGTCGCTGCTGGGCGCCATCGGCGTGGCGGCGACGCCGCTGCGGCCGGCCGGCAAGACGCAATTCGGCGAGCAGTTCGTGGACGTGGTGGCCGAGGGCGGATACGTTCGACCGGGGGCGCGGGTGCAGGTGATCGAGATCGAGGGCAACCGCGTCGTGGTGAAAGAGGTGTGAAGAAAATGATGAACGATGAATGATGAATGATGAATAAAGAAGGTGTTTCCCCCTCGTTCCCAAGCAGAGCTTGGGAACGAGGGCAAGAAGGTCTTTGATTCATCATTCATCGTTCATCATTCATCATTGCGAACAGGCGGACTGCATGGACCCGGGCTACGCGACTTTTGGTTTCATCCTCATCGGAGTGGGCCTCTGCTGCTCGGTGGGCGAGCTGTTCTTGCCCAGCGGCTTCTTCCTCGTCACGTCGATGGGGTGCATCGCGCTGGGCGTCGGCCTGACGTTCGCCGCGGGCAGCACCACGGGGATGCTGGCCCTGCTGGGCGTGCTGGTGGCCGTGCCGATGATGGCCCTGCTGCTGTTTAAAGTTTGGCCGAAGACGCCGCTGGGCCGGCATTTTTTGTTGACCAAGCCACGCGCGGATGCGACATTGGCTGCCGTGCCGCTCAATCAGGAGCTGGACAAGCTGCGCGGCCGCATCGGCAAGACGCTGGCCCCGTTGCGACCGGCCGGCGTCGCCGACTTCGACGGCCGGCGCGTGGACGTCATCACCGAGGGCATGATGGTGGACGGCGGCCAGTGGGTCCGCTGCATCGACGTGCGGGCCGGCAAGGTCGTCGTCCGGCCGGTCGAGAAGCCCGACGCTCTCGACGATATCGCCGACGATCTTTTCACCTAAAGGGGGAGGGCCGCGTCCCTTCTTGCTCCCTCCCCCCTTGCGGGGGAGGGTCGGGGTGGGGGGTGGGCGCGGTCACGGACTCTGCATACCCCCCACCCCCGGCCCCTCCCCCGCAAGGGGGGAGGGGAGAAGGAACCGCAACCCGTTCAACGGAGAATCTCTATGTTACCGATCCTTTTCGCCGCGGCTGGCGGTCCCGACGACGTCCAGTGGGGCACGATCGGAATCGTCGCCGGGGCCATCGCCGCCGTCGTCATCCTGCTGATCTTCCTGTTCATCTTCTTCAGCTTCGTGGGGCTGTGGATTCAGAGCATGGTGGCCGGCGCCGGCGTCGGCATGTTCGACATGGTGAAAATGCGGCTGCTGAAGCTCGATTACACCCAGGTCGTCAAGATGAAGATCGCGCTGGTGCAGGCCGGCGTCAAGGCGTCCACGGACGAGTTGCAGCAGTACCTGCTGGCCAACGGCAAGAAGCTCGAATCGGTGGTGCAGGCAGTGATCGCGGCCCACAAGGCCGGCATGGACCTGCCGTGGGGCACGGCCGCCGCCATCCAGCTGGCCGGCCGCGACATCTACAAGGCCGTCCAGGTCAGCGTCAACCCGGAGGTCATCGACTGCCCCTCGCCGAACCCCAACAAGCCGAACAACACGCTGGACGGCGTTTGCAAGAACGGCATTCAGCTCAAGGCCCGCGCCCGCGTCACGGTGCGGACCAAGCTCGATCGGCTGGTCGGCGGCGCCACGCAGGAGACGATCATCGCCCGCGTCGGCGAGGGCATCGTCAAGGCCATCGGCTCGGCCGAGCACCACACCGACGTGCTGGCCAACCCCAACCTGATCTCCCAGGCCGTGCTGCACAACGCCCTCGATTCGCAGACGGCGTTCGAGATCGTGTCGATCGACGTGGCCGAGATCGACGTGGGCGCCAACATCGGCGCCAACCTCCAGGCCGACCAGGCGGCGGCCGACCTGCGCGTGGCCCAGGCCAACGCCGAGAAGCGCCGCGCGTTGGCCGTGGCCCTGGAGCAGGAAATGTCGGCCCGCGTGCAGGAGAACCGGGCGCTGGTGGTGCTGGCCGAGGCGGAAGTGCCCAAGGCGATCGCCGACGCCTTTCGCAACGGCCGGCTCGGCGTGATGGACTATTACAATCTGCGCAATATCCAGGCGGATACCAAGATGCGCACCTCCATCGCCGGCGTCGGCGGCGGCGACCAGTCGTCGAGTTGATCCGTCGAAGATGACAAGGTGACACGGTGACAAGGTGACAAGGTGAGCGGCGGGTTCACCTTGTCACCTTGTCAACGAACGGGAGGGAGCAGATATGGAAGACTGGATCTGGATCATATTCGTCGTGCTCGGCTTCGGCATCTGGCTCGTCGTGACGGTGTTTCGGAAGGCCGAGGAGGAGCGGCAGCGGAACCAGCAGCAGCAGCGGCCGCGACCCAACCGCGGCGGCCGGCCGACGACCGACCTGGACCGCTTCCTGGAGGAGGCCCGTCGGCGCCGCGGCGACGGGGGGGCCGGTCCGGCGCCGGCCCGCCCGCCTGATTTGCCGTGGGCCAAGCCGGCGGCGCCGCCGCGGAGGCCGGCCGCGCCGGCGCAGCGCCAGGCGGAACGGCCGCGCGACTTCACACCGTCGGTTCGGCGTCCGGCGACGGAGCCGCGGCCGCTGGTCCCATCGGCCGATCGAACTCTCCCCCCGCCCAAGCCGGCCCTGGCCCCCGTGATTCTGGAGATCGTCCCCGACGACGTGCCGGTGCCGGCCGAGCTGGTCGTGACGCCGGCCGAACGGCAGGCGCCGCCGGCTCCGGGCACGCCCCTGACCCAGGCGGCCGGCATCCTGGGTCGCTCCTCGAAGCCCGTTTCTCCGTTCCTGAAGCAATTGCCGGGGATGCTGCGCCAGCCGCAATCGACGGCGATGGCCTTCGTGCTGGTGGAAATCTTCGGGCCGCCGGTGAGCAAGAAAGGGATGAAGTGATGGCGAGCGGCGCGGCGTGAGCCCGCCGGTGAACCTATCCCCGGCGCTGACGCCGCGCCGCTCGCCTTCCCAGCGCTTACCACGTCTCTCGAATCGGCTGCAACGACCGGCCCTGCCGATCATAAAACGCTTCGTGGAGGAGAAAAATCTCTTTCACGTCCACGCCCGCCCCCCGGAGCAGCTGCTCCAGGCGGCGGAACACAGCCCGCTCCAGACGGCGCCCCAGCAGCGCCTCGCAGTGGCCGCCGCACAGGTCGATCTCGACCGGCTCGGCGCTGTGCAAGGGATAGGTGAGGTAGCACACCGTTCCGTCGCGGCCGCAGAGCGCACAGGCCCGCGACTCGCCGCGCTCTCGCAGCAAGGGACCTTCGCCGAGGGCCAACGCCTCCTGGCAGTCGGGGCACATCGGCCGGCCGGCGAGGCGGTCCCACGGGCACCCCGCGGCGCCGCACCGGCCGCACGGCTCAATCGGCGGCCCGCCCCCCTTGCGAATGCGGCGCAGCGCCTCCATGAAACAACCCCTCGCGCGTAGATTCTGCCCATCATGTCGCTTTCCCTTCTTCGGCAGAGACCCGGCGCCATCCTGACCGAATCCGGGCCGAGCTTGCCAATACGGGTTAGCGGGCCTCGTTGCCGGTGTTAAGGCCGGTTAACACGGACGGACCTCATCGCGGGCGCGAATGCGTTTGCGTTCGGCGCTTCGCCGGGCTATGGATGCAAGTATCATCAGGATAAGAACTTGCGGCAGACAGCGGCTGCCCTCGTGGGCCGAGCGCTTTTCCCGAAATTGCAACGGAGGTCGGCACGCCGAATGCGTTGCTCCCGCCAGCATCGTGATGTCTCGGGCGCCGAACCGCCGGCCGCATCGCGGACGGCAATCCAAAGGGGGGTTGAGGAAGACATGACCACCGCCATCCGACCGGCGCTCCACTCGCTGCGGCGCCTACCGACGATCCATCAGGTAGCCGAGTCCTGGGGCAGGCTGGAACTCAAGCTGGAGACGTCCGACACCCGTTACTGGGTGACGACGGAGGGCGTGGCTCGCAAGACGAGCGGCACGCCGATCAACTACGTCATCGACTACGTGACGGTGGAGAAGCTGTCGGAGAACGGCACCTGGGACCTCAAGGCGGTCTACAGCCCCGAGGCGTGGAAGTTGTCGCAGGGCTTCGACTACTGCCAGATGCTGCACGCGGAGCTGTCGCGGCTCAACCGGGAGCTGGAGAAGGGCTTCAGCTGGGACACGATCAAGGACATCGAGCGCGTGCAGGACGAATTGGAGATCGCCAACCGGGCGGTGTTCGAGCTGTCGGAGAAGGTGCGCAAGCGCTGGGCGTGAGCCGGGCTGAGATTCACGACTCGCGGGGACCGCCGGGGATGACGGCGGTCCCTTTTGTTTTGGCGTCCTTGACGCGGCGGCGGATGGGGCCGTAGACTGACCTACGTTCACCTCTCCGGCCCGGTGGTGGAACGGCATACACGCCAGTTTTAGGAGCTGGTGCCGCAAGGCTTGCGGGTTCGAGTCCCGCCCGGGCCATTCCTCTGAAGGCGCCGCTCCCTCCGTGCATCCGCATCCCCACCTGATCTCGCGTCTCCCGCTGCTCGTCACCGGCGTCTCCGGCGTCGCTGGCTGGAACGCCCTCCCCTGCTTCCGCCGTCGCCATCCCGGCCGCGTGATCGGCATCCGTCCGACGGCTACGTGGCAGCTCGTCGGCGCCGACGTGATCGGCCTGGACACCGAGGACCGGGCCGGCCTTCACGCGCTGTTCGAGACGCACCGCTTCCGCTCCGTGCTGAATTGCACCGGCAATTGCGCTCTGAAATCGTGCGAATTGGACCCCGCCATGGCGCGGCGGACCAACGTGGACAGCGCCGCCAACATCGCCGAGGTTTCGCGCCGCTTCGGGGCGCGGCTGGTCCACCTGTCGTCGGACCTCGTTTACTCCGGCAAGGGCGCGGGCGGCTACGTCGAGACCGACCCGGTCGATCCGGTGACGGTCTACGGCCGGACGATGGCCGAGGGCGAGCGGGCCGTGTGCGAAATCGACCCCGGCGCCGCGATCCTGCGCATCTCCTTGCCGATGGGGCCGAGCTTCAACCGCCACGCCGGCGCCATCGACTGGATCCAGTCGCGCTTCCGCCACGGCCGACCGGCCACGCTGTACTTCGACGAGGTGCGTTCCTGCACCTACACCGACGACCTCAACCGCGTCTTCGGGCGCTTCCTGGCGGGCGACGAGGCCGGCCTGTTTCACTGCGGCGGCCCGCGCCCCGTGACGCTTTATCAGATCGCTCAAATCGTGAACCGGGTCGGCGGCTACGACCCGCGGCTGCTGAAAGGATGTCCGCGCATCGAGGCGGGGCCGCTGCCGCCGCGGGCCGGCAACGTGAGCATGAGCAGCGGCAAACTGGTTGCAGCGGTGGGCGGCGACCTGTTCCAGCCGTGGCCGCTGGGGGAGGAGCTGTTTCCGACGGATCGGGAATGGCACTTCACGCGGCCGGCGGACGAACCGGGCGGGCCGGCGTGGCTGGCGGCGCAGCTGTATCGCTATCCAGCGGCGGTGAGGACTTTGGGGCGACGAGAAGACTAAAGGTTGTCGATCACCGAGGGAAGTCGCACGTCCGGGATACGTTGCTGACAGGCGGCCGGTCCCTCCACAATGAATCGGACGCCTTCCTCCGCCAAACAAACCAAAGCATCCGCAGGCACAAGCATTTCCCCCGTTGCCTAGCTCTTGAAAGAGAAGCGGCCAGGCAGCCAGCCCAGCGCGCGGCGTTCAGACGCTTTGTCGGGGAACCGAATGATAATCAGCATGGTGCAGTTCTACCCTTGTCCAGGGCCTCTTGCAAGTGCTTCGCTCCCTGCCCCGGCTGCGCCGCGCACTACAATCTCTTTAGAAAGAGAGGGATTCCCCCGTGCGCACAGCCCATTTCGACTGTTTCAGCGGCATCAGCGGCGACATGACGCTCGGCGCCCTCATCGACGCTGGCGTGGACGCGGCCGCCATCCGCGCGGCGATCGACTCGCTCGGCCTGCCGATCACGCTGGAGATCGTAAAAATCCGCAAGGGCGGCTTCGCGGCCACGGAGGTGCGCGTCGAGGCGCCGGAAGAGCACGTCCATCGCCATCTGCCCGACGTGGAGGAGATTCTGGGCCGCGGCCGGCTGACGGATCGGCAGCGCGGGCTGGCCCTGCGCATCTTCCGGCGGCTGGCGGAGGCGGAGGCGGCGGTGCATGGGATTCCGTTGGAGAAGGTCCACTTCCACGAGGTCGGCGCCCTGGACAGCATCGCCGACGTCGCCGGCTCCGCCGTCGGCCTCGATCTGCTGGGCGTCGAGCGCTTCACCAGCCGACCCGTGCCGACCGGCCACGGCATGGTGAAGTGCGCCCACGGCCTGATGCCGATCCCCGCTCCCGCCACGGCCGAGCTGCTCAAGGGCGTGCCGCTGGCGGCGTCCGACATCAAGGCCGAGCTGACGACGCCGACCGGCGCCGCCATCCTGACGACGGTGGCGAGCGAATGGCTGGACGAGCCGGCGATGACGGTGGAGCGGATCGGCTGCGGCGCCGGCCGGCGCGAGTTCGTGGAGCAGCCGAATGTGCTGCGGCTTTTCGTCGGCACGACGGCGGAGACAAACACGGAGGAAACCGATCGGATTTGGGTTTTGGAAACGAACCTCGACGACGTTCCGGCCGAGGTGATCGGCTACTGTTTCGACCAGCTGTTCGCGGCTGGCGCCCTGGACGTGTTCAGCACGCCGATCCAGATGAAGAAGAACCGTCCCGGCGTGCTGCTGAGCGTGCTGGCGTCGGAGGCGGCGCTGCCGGCGCTGGAGGCGGTGCTGTTCCGCGAGACGGAGACGTTCGGGGTGCGGCGCTACCTGGCACGGCGGAGCAAACTGCGGCGCGAGGCGGTGACGGTGGAGACGCCGTGGGGTCCGGTGCGCGGCAAGCGCGGCTGGCGCGAGGGCGGGCCGATTGTGTTTACGCCGGAGTACGAGGATTGTGCGCGGGTGGCGCGGCGCAGGGCGTGCCGCTGCGGGAGGTGTATGCGGCGGTGCGGCGGGGGTACGCGGAACAGAATCCCGCAAAGGCATCATGAGTCCGGAAGGGGGCCGAAGGAAGCTGAGCCGATGACCACTTCCCGCGCAAGCTGCGCTCGCCGAGTCATGCTCATCCTGTTGGGCATCGCTGCCTTTTTCATCACGTCCCTTGTGATTATCGGCGTATGGCTGACCTACTGGCCTCCCACGAGCACGATGACCGTGGCAAAGGCCGAAAGCCTGATGAATCGGCAGTTTCCCCCGGGCACCCCAAGGGAGCAGGTTGAGGGATGGCTGGCTGCAAACCATCTCACCTACTATTCTGGCCCCGAAAAGGACTTCATCCGATCGCCGGATGATCGGCCGCAGGGATTACTGCGGCCCGAAATAGGATATACTGTTCAGGTCAGATACCAGGATGCGTGGGTTGACCCCATCGTAATCGTTCAACGCTACGAGAGCAGTGAGGGGCAGGGTTGGCCGGTGCGATGGGCGAGGACAGCCTCATGCAGGTAATCCAGGACATTCTTCGCCTGCAACCGCCGGGTTTGCACCACGGTCAGAATCCGCTCGACGAAGCGACAGCCGTTCCCACTCCAGCAGCCGAAACTCCGCCTGCGCCACAGCACCGCCCGACGCAGCAGTCGTTCCACGTGGTTGTTCGTCGGCTCCACTCCCTCCGTCGTCACGAACGTCCACAGCGCAGGCTCCAACGCCAGCACGTTCTCGCAGAACCGCACCACCGTTGGGTCGGCGCCGAGGATCGCGCCTTCCAGCAGCACCCGGTTCATCCGTCGCATCACCGGGGCCAGCCGCGCTTCCAGTTGTGCCCGCGTGACCTGTCCGTCCCGGAACCCGTGCCACGCGGCGAAGACCTTCCTGACCAGTCGCCGCCCCTCCCGTCCGACCCACTCTTCGGGGCCGCCCCGGTCGATGATCTTCTGGAAATCCCGTTTCAGGTGCGCCCAGCAGATCTGCCGCCGCTGGGGCGGCACCCGGTTGTACGGGCCCCAGCGGTCGCTGCACAGGATCCCCAGGATCTCCAGGCCCAGGATCGCCGTCAGGCCCGCCGCGCTTCGGCGGGCGTGGATCACGAAGGCCACCACCCGGGTGGTGGCCGCCGCCCACAGCCAGCACAACGCCCCCGCGAGTTTCCAACTGGTCTCGTCGGCGTTCTTGACCGCCGCCTGGCGCACCGCCGCCACCGCCTCCTGGTGGGCCGTCTCCAGGGCGGCGCCGACTTCTTGCTCGAGGTTGCAGACCGTGCCCAAGGCGATCGGGGCGTCGAAGACCGCGTCGGCGATCTCCTCGACGCCGCGCTTGCTCAGGCCGTGACAGCCGGAGAAGTAGGACAGCGTGCCGGTCAGCCGCGGCCCGACACTGTGGGCGCGAACCGCCGCCGGGATGACCGCATGCGTCCGGTGGCCGCAGCAGGGGCAGGTGCGGGCGTGGCCCTGGTACTCGGTGACCTCGGCTATGACCGGGGGCAGTTCGATGGTTTGGAAGCGGGTGGGCTCGGGATCGCCCGGCGAGGGCTGGGCGGGCAGGGCCGCGGCACAGCGCTCACACCGCTTGGGGACCAAGTGCTTGAAATGGTTGACCCGCTCGGCGGGAAGCAACCGCCGCAGCTGCGGGGGATGGCCCAGTTGTCCGCCGGCTGGACGTTTGGACTTCTTTTTCTGGACCGGCTTGGGTGCGCCGGGGGGATTGGCGGACGGCGGCAGCGAGGAGTTGGAACTGTTGGTGCCGAGTCGGGCTTCCAACTCGGCGACGCGGCGTTCCAACTCGGCGATGCGCCTATCGCGTTCGCAGCATCCCGGGCACACGGAAGCGTCCATGCCACGATTTTAGCAGTCGGCTCTCGGCGCAGCTGCGCTGCTTTGCGAATTCCGCTGGACGGTTACACCCCATCTTCTCTGGAGCAATCGTCATCGACCTCTATTTTGACAAGGACGACAAACTCATAAAGCACCAAATTAGCACCTGGGTCTGTATGCCGTAGGCCCGTCCGCTAATCGAAGAAACGCTCCATCCGCCCCGCCAACCGTGCCAACCGCCGCCCCGCCGCCGCCCGATCCTCGAACTCTTTCCGGTCGTAGTACAACCACACCGCGGCCGCGACTTACGGGATGCGCAGGACGCGGCACGTTTCCACATAGCACGCTTCCAGTTCCAGCGGCACGGCGAAGTTGTCCGCCAGCCACAAGGGCAACGTCGGCAGCGGTTGGCTCAGGGTGAGCGTGTGCGTCCAGGTTTCGAGCATCCAGGAGTCGCCCTTTTTCGTTTGGCGACAGGCCGCGGCGTACAGGGGCGGCGGTTCGGGTTCTGGCGATGCGTCCGCCGCGCCGATCAGCTGCAGCAGGTCGCGGTAAAGGTTGAAGTTGCGCGTGGTGACCAGGTCGATGATCGTAACGGACACGAGTTTCTGGAGGAGGGCCGCACACTTGGCGACGAAGGCCCGGCCGTGTTCCGGCCGGTCCTTGTTGGCGGGGCTGACGATCTCGACGGCGGCGACCAGACGCCGGCCCTCCTGGATGTCGTAGACGCGCACCTCATACTCATCCTGCGCCGGCAGGTCGGTGGCGACGGAGAGCGTCGGCCGCGACGGCGCCCAGACCGCCGTCGCCACCCCGCCATTGCCGTTTCCGGCGTCCGCAACGAGCGCATCGTTCTCGTCCTTTTCGTAGGTCGCAACGTCGATCTTCACGGACGAACCGAGATGCACCAGGGGGGCGGCGACGTAGCGGCGAGGCAGTTTGCGCACGAGGGCCTGGACAAGCATTCCCGGCCATAAACCGTGGAAGCCGTCCCACGACATATGGCTTGTGACGGGCGGATGGAAATGATCGCGAAGCGGCATGGCGGACCTCCCTTCCCGTCATCGTAACCGGGAACGCGCCCCGACTCCAGAGGCGTCAGTGGTGAGAACCTAACCGCGCCGCGATGCTCTCCAACCGCCGCCCCGCCGCCGCCCGATCCTCGAACTCCTTCCCGTCGTAATACAGCCATCGCAGCCACACCGCCGCCGCCGCGATCGTCCCCGTCACGTCCAGTGTCCGCGCCAGTTCCGCCTCATCGGCGGAAAGCGGCCGCACCTCGCGGTACGCTGCCAGGCCTGTCGCCCATCCGTCAAGGTCGTCTTCCACCAGACTGCCCAGCAGCCGCGCCACGTCCACCGCCGGATGGTCGATCTTCATCGCCCCATAGTCGATCAGCCCGGTCACGCGGTCGCCGTCGAACAGGACGTGATCGTGCCACACGTCGCACAGGCACGGTTGCAGCGGCCATGTCCGATCCGTCCAGTGCTTTAGCAGGTCGGGGATGGCATCGATTCGTCCGGGCAGCAGCCGCCAGGCGTGTTCCGCCGCCGGCCGCGCTGGGTCGGCGGCTCGCGGCGTCGGCCGCCAGCCGGATTGCACGAGGTCGCGCCACTCGCGGACGATGTTCAGCCTTCGGATGACAGCGGGGCAAGGACCGCTCGCCGGCGGGAGGATGTTTTGCCAGCAGACGTGCAGCCGGGCCAAGGCGACGAGCGCCGCCCGCAGCTTCGCCGGCGACGGGTTGCACTGGTAATCGGCGTCGCCCGGAAGCCACTCCTGCAACTCCCACAACCGGCCGGCATATTCGACCGCTGTGGTCCGCGCCGCCGTGGCGAACAGGCGCGGCACGAACGCCAGCCCCGCCGTGCGGGCGTGGGTCATGCAACGGTGGATGAAGTTGAGTCGTTGAGGGGAGAAACCCGTCGGCCAGGCCCGCAGGCAGAGGGGGCCGTCGAGGCGCCACAGGCGGGCGCCGCTGAAGCCGCCCCGGTTGCCCAGCGGCAGCGCGGCGCCCGACCACAGCGGCCGTGGATACTGCCGCAGCACTTCCGCGGCGGCCGCGTTCGTGGGGTCGGCGGACATGGCAAGCCGCCTCAACGCCCCGGCGGGGGCGCCTGCGTGAACGCCCCCGGCCCCTGTGAGGTCGGGGCCGGTGGGGCCGGCAGCGCCGCCTGCACCCACTGCTGCAACGGCCGCGGGTAGACGCCGATCGCCAGCGTCGCCAGGGCGCACAGCCACACCGCCGCCAGCGCCGGTGAGAACCGCGGCCGCTCCGCCGGGTGCAGCGGCGTCCGCAAATACATCACCGCCGCGATCCGCAGATAGTACCAGCCGCCGATCGCCGCGTTGACCGCCGTGATCACCGCCAGGATGATGAACCACATCACGGATAGCGGATCTGCGTTCGCGGGCAGGTCCAGCACGCCGAAGATGACCTGCCACTTCGCCCAGAACCCGGCCGTCAGCGGAATGCCGATCAGGCTGAACAGGAACAGCACCATCAGCAGCGCCGCGCCGGGGCTGCTGACGCTCAGGCCGGCCAGGTCGTCCACCGTCTCCACCCGCCTTTGCGGCCTATCCAGATACGCTAACAACGCGAAGGCGCCGATGGTCATCGCCGCGTAGGCGACGAGGTAGAACAGCACCGCCTCGACGCCGGCCGACCGCACCAGCGCCTGGTCGGCCGACAGAGGCGAGGCGCCGGCCGCCTGCTCGGGCGCCAGCAACGGGGCGCCGGCCGCCAGACCGGCCAGGATGTAGCCGGCGTGGGCCACGCTCGAATAGGCCAGCAGGCGCCGGAGGTTGTTCTGCAACAGCGCCAGCACGTTGCCCAGCGTCATCGTCACCGCCGCCAGAATCCACAAGAGCTTCAGCCCCTGCCCGTCCAGAATCCGGCCGGGAATCATCGCGTCGCCCGGCAGTCCGAAATTGTAGCCGAAGATGCGCAGCAGCACGGCGAAGCCGGCCACCTTCGGCACGAACGACAGGATGGCCGCGGCCGACGGTGTCGTCCCCTCGTACACGTCCGGCGCGTAGAAGTGGAACGGCACGGCCGTGATGCGGAAGCCGAGGCCGGCCGTCACCAGCACCACCGCCGTCAGCGCCAGGCCGGCCGCCCCCGCGTCCAAACCGGGCCGCATCAGCGCGTGGCCCACCGCGGTCAGGTTCGTCGTCCCCGCCATGCCGTACAGGTAGCTGAAGCCGAACAGCAACAGCGCCGACGAAAAGATGCTCAGGAGGAAATACTTCATCGCCGACTCCTGCGCCTGCGCGTCGTGCCGCGGTAGATACAGGAGTATATAGCTCGGTATACTGATGATTTCGAGCGCCAGGAACAGCGTGATGAGTTCGTTGGCCGCCCCGGTCAGGCAGACGCCGGCCGTGATGAGCAGCAAACAGGTGTGGAACTCCGCGGCCAGCTCGTCGGACACCTCGTTCCAGCTCGTCAGCACCAGGACCAGGGCGCCCGCCAGCGCCAGCGCCTTGAGGAACAGCGCCAACCGGGTGTTCACCACGGGGGCGGCGTACCGTTCGGCCGCCAGTTTCTCCGCCAGCGCATTGCTTTCATCCTGCAAGGCCTTTGTCGAGGCCGCCGCCTCGTCGGCCGTCAGGTTCTTTTCGGTTTTTATCTCCTCCTGCAAGCGCGGGATCGCGTCGAGGCGCTCCTGCATCGTCTGCATCGTCGGGACGGCGAGGGCCGTGCAAACCAGGGCGACGGCGGCGAGGCCGAGGCCGACCAGGGCGGCGCCGCCCCACAGGTTGCGGCCGCGGCAAAACGTCGCGCCCAGGAACATCAGGCAGGCGACGGCGCCCAGCACCGCCTCGGGCAGCACCAGCGGCAGATAGTTCACCAGGGCCTGGGTAATCGCCTCATTCACGGCGCCTTTCCTCCCGATACGGCCGCGACCGGCGCCGGGCCGGCGGCCGGCGCGTTCCAGTCGGCGGCGCGGGCCTTGGCCCCGTCGGCGATGCGGCCCACGATCTGAATGTCCGGCCGCACCGAATTCAAGAACGGCTGCGTCCAGACGCCCAGCAGCACGCACAGGGCGGCGATCGGCGCCAGCGCCAGCACCTCGCGGCCGTTCAGGTCGCGCACCGGCCCGTGGCCGTTGTGGGCCGGCTCTTTCAGCACGCCGAAGAAGACGCGCCGCAACAGCGTCAGCATGTACCAGGCGCCCAGCACCACGCCGCACGCCGCCAGCCCCGCCAGCAGCCAGCCGGGGACCTCCGGCCGCTGGAACGCGTACATGCCCGCCATCGTCAGCGTCTCGCCGACGAAGCCGTTCAGGCCCGGCAGGCCGATGCTCGTCATGGCGATGAACACCCAGAACAGGGCCAGCAGCTTCAACCGCGACGCCATGCCGCCGTAGTCCGCCATCTTCCGCGTGTGGTAGCGCTCGTACAACATGCCGACCAGGAGGAACAGCGCCCCGGTGGACAAGCCGTGGTTGATCATCTGCAACAAGCTGCCGCTCATGCCGATCTCGTTCAGGGCGAACAAGCCGAGGACGCAGTAGCCGAGGTGGGCCACGCTGCTGTAGGCGACGAGCTTCTTGATGTCGTCCTGGGCCAGGGCGCAAAGCGATCCGTAAAGGATGCCAATGACGCCGAGCGTGCCGATCAACGGCGTGCCGAAGCCGAGGCTGGCGTCGGGGGCCAGCGGGATGCACAGCCGCAAAAAGCCGTAGACGCCGATCTTGAGCAGGACGCCGGCCAGCAGCACGCTGCCGGCCGTCGGCGCCTCGACGTGGGCCAGCGGCAGCCACGTATGCAGCGGGAACAGCGGCACCTTGACGGCGAAGCCGACCATCATGGCGATGAACACGAAGAACTCGACCCAGCGCCAGTAGATCAGTCGATTTTCCGCTCTCGTTTGATCATCTTTGGCGCGAACCTTGTTGAACTCGTCGGCGGAGGTCGCGGCCGCCGCCCGCGTCTTCACGTCTTGCGGCAAGCCGTCCGTGTGGCCGTGGACCAGCTCGACCAGGCGCGGGATGGAGAAGGTCAGCTCGTTGGCCGTGGCGCTGCCGATGGTCGCCTTGCTCGGCTCCGGCGCGTAGGGGTCGTTGGCGACGGCCAGCACCGCCCCGAGGACGCCGAGGAGCGTGATGAGGCTGCCGGCCAGGGTGTAGATGAAGAACTTGCGGGCGGCGTACTGGCGCTGCGGCCCGCCCCAGATGCCGATCAGGAAGAACAGCGGCACCAGCGTCAGCTCGAAGAAGACGTAGAACAGCACGATGTCGAAGGCGAGGAAGACGCCGATCATGGCGACTTCCAGCGCCAAAAGCCATGCGAAAAATTCGTTGTCGCGCTCCGTCACCGAGGTCCACGACACCAGCACGGCGGGGACCATCAGGAGGGCCGTCAGCACGACCAGCCAGAGGTTGAGGCCGTCCACGCCGACGAAGAACTGGATCGCCGTCCCCTCCCCGACCGTGACGAGGTTCCAGGTGGTCACGTGCGGATCTTCTTTGACCACTTCTCCCGTTTTGCGGTCGCTGACGATGAGATGGCCCGGCACGAACTCCGGCTCGAACTTCGTCGCCCCGTCGTGCGGCGGCAGGCTCATGAAGCCCGCCGCGACGGCGACGGCGGCGGCGAGGGTCGCGGCCGTGGCGGCGAGGCTGACCCAGCGCACGGCCCTCGCCCGCTTCGACCCCAGCAGGGCGGAGGCGACGGCGCCGGCGAGCGGCAAGACGAGCAGCAGCAATACCAGCTTCGTCATGGCGATCCCACGGGAAGGAAGCGAACGAGGGCGATGAGGAACACGGCCAGGCCCAGCACCATCAGCAGGGCGTAGTACTGCACCAGCCCGTTCTGGATGGGCCAGAAGAGCGCTCCGAGATAGCGTGGAACCTGGCCGATGAAGTCCACGAGGCCGTCCACGATGTATTGATCGATCCAGCGCATGGCCCGGGCGAACCCTTCCGCCGGCCGGACGATCACGAGATTATAGAGGTCGTCCACATAGAACTTGTGGCTCGACGCGTCGTAGGCCAGCCGCGCCGTCTGGGCCACCTGCGCCGCCGTCCCGGGCTGGAGGACGTACATCCACCACGCCAGGCCGATGCCGGCCAGCGCGATCAGCCCGCTGGCGCCCATCAGGCCGTAGTTCATGCCGCGCTCCGGTCCCTCAAACAGGCCGGGTGCCCGCGCCAAGAACGAGCCGAACAGATGCCACGGCGGCATGGCCAAGACGGCGCCGACGCCGGCCGCGAACACGGCCAGGACGATGAGCGGCGCGGTCATCACGGCCGGCGACTCGTGGGCGTGGCCGCCGGCCTCCTCCGGGATGCGCTCCTCGCCCCAGAAAGTGAGGAAATAGGCCCGGAACGTGTAAAAAGCCGTCAGGAACGCCGTCACCATCGCCGCCAGAAACAGCGCCATGTACGCCCCGCCAAAGGCGAGATTCGTCCGGGCGTCGAAGGCGGCGCCGACGATCTCGTCCTTGCTCCAGAAGCCGGAGAAGGGGGGCAGACCGGACAGCGCCAGGGCGCCGATCAGGAAGGTCCAGTGGGTGATCGGCAGCTTCTTCCGCAGACCGCCGAAGCGGCGCATGTCGATGACGTTGCCCATCGCGTGCATGACGCTGCCGGCCGCGAGGAACAGGAGCGCCTTGAAGAATGCGTGCGTGAACAGATGAAACATCGCCGCGACGATGGCGGCCGTCGCCTGGGCGTTGGCCTGGGATGCGCCGTCGCGGTCGATGCCGCCCAGCCCGAGGGCGCAGCCGAGGCCGAGGAACATGTAGCCGAGCTGGCTCAGCGTGGAGTAGGCCAGCACGCGCTTGAGGTCGGTCTGCGTCAGCGCGATGAGTGCGGCGAACAGGGCGGTGAAGCAGCCGACGCAGGCGACGACCAGCTGGGCGATCGGCGCCTGGACGAACAGCGGCGTGCAGCGGGCGATCAGGTAGACGCCGGCCGTCACCATCGTGGCGGCGTGGATGAGGGCGCTGACCGGCGTGGGGCCTTCCATCGCGTCGGGAAGCCAGACGTGCAGCGGGAACTGCGCCGACTTGCCGGCCGCCCCGCACAGCAGCAGCAGACACGCCAGAGTGACGTAAAACTCGCGGTGGCCGCCCGCGTTCTGCGGGAAGTCGCGGAAGACGCTTGCATAGTCCAGATGGCCGCCCGACCCCAGCCACAGGAGCAAAATGCCGAGGAACAAGCCCACGTCGCCGATGCGCGTGACGAGGAACGCCTTGCGGGCCGCGTCGGCCGCCGACGGCTTGGTGAACCAGAAGCCGATCAGCAGGTAGCTGCACAGGCCGACGCCTTCCCAGCCGGCGTAGAGGATGAACAGGTTGTCGGCCAGCACGAGCATCGTCATCGAGAAGATGAACAGCGCCGCCTCGGCGAAGAAGCGCGGGTAGCCGTGGTTCGGCCCCGACGGCGCGGGGGAGCCGTGGCCGTGGGCGTCGGAACGCTCGCCGTGGGCCTCCGAGTGCAATTCGCCGTGCATATAGCCGATCGAATAAATCATGATCAGCGTGCCGATAAAGGTGATCATCACCAGCATCATGGCCGTCAGGGCGTCGGCGCGCAGGCTGAAATCGACGCCGAGGTTGCCGGCCTGGAAGACGGTGTAATAGGTGTGGACATGCAACGGCGGCTTCGCGTCCTCGCCGCCCGGCGTCGCGTACACCGCCCAGAAGACGACCAGCGACAGGACGCAGGCGGCGGCCGAGGCGAGGACGCAGGGCCAGTGGCTCTGGCCGCGCAGCAGCTTCGGCCCGAGGAAGGCGGTGACGGCGGCGGCCGCCAGCGGCAGCGCGGGAATCAGCCATAGCAGAGTGCTAAGGTCAGACATGGCTCTTCTCTTCGCGGTGTTCCGGTTCCAGGCCGGCCGGCGTGAGGCTCGGCTCCGGCGCCGCCTTCTCCGGCGGCGGCAGCGGTTCGTCGTCCACGATCGGCTCCTGGAGCGGCTCGCGCAGCTCCTGCCACAGGCTGACGTCGAGCGATTTCTTGCGGCGGAACAGCATGAGGATCAGGGCCAGGGCGATGGCCGCCTCGCACGCCGCCACGGTGATGATGAACAGGGTGAAGGCCTGGCCTTCGAGGTTGCCGCGGTAGCGGGCGAAGGCGACGAGGTTGATCGCCACGCCTTGCAGCATCATCTCGGCGCAAAGGAACATGACGATCAGGTTGCGGCGCGCGAGGAAACCGACCATCCCCAGGC
This sequence comes from uncultured Planctomycetaceae bacterium, assembly GCA_963823075.1. Taxonomy (GTDB): domain Bacteria; phylum Planctomycetota; class Planctomycetia; order Gemmatales; family Gemmataceae; genus UBA4732. The sequence continues at coordinate 1,255,775 of CAWGKE010000001.1, read as the reverse complement.
AGAAGAGGACGGCCCCGACGGCCAGGTAGTGGTGCAAGGGGATTTCGGGGATCACGGCCCCTCCGGGGTGCGGCGGTTGGCGATGGCGATGGCCCCGACGGCGGCGGCCAGCAGCAAGAACCCGCCCAGCTCGACGGGCAGCAGGTAGTCGGTGAACAGCGACTTGCCGAGATAGCCCGGATTGTCGGCCGGCATCGGCGGCCGGCCGCCCGGCTCGGTGCGGACCTGATCCGGCCGCAGGTTGGACGGCGGCCCGCTGAAAGAGGACAGCGCGGCGTCGGCCGTCGGCCGCAGCCGGCCGTGCAAGCCGTCCCGCGCCGCCATGCCGATCTTCTCCAGATCTGCCAGCATTTTCTTCATCTGCGGGAGGTCGGCGTCCCGGAAGCCCAGCCCCTTTCTTTGAAACTCGTTCTCGATGTAATCGCTGAGATCGTCGGCGTGGAGCTTCGTCAGCACGGCCTTGTAATCCTGGAAAATCGCATCGCGCTGATACACCTTCAGCCCCGCTTCGTCGGTGGTGAACAGCCCCACGGCGGCGCGGATCTCGTCGGGGTCGTTCATGGCTTCCGCGTCGCGCGTCCTTTTCAGCTGCACTTCCAGCTCGCCGGCAGCGGCGGCCGGGCCGGCGACGCGCGAGTCGTCCGACAACTGGAGGACGTAGAGCAGCGCCCCGAGAAGGACGAAGCCGATGGCGGACGCCAGCATCGGCTCACGACTGCGGGCGTCGGCGTCGGACGGTCCTTCCTGCTGGGCCAGCATGAGGACGAACAGGAACGTGACGATGATGGCGCCGGCATAGATGATGATGGTGGCGGCCATGAGGAACGGCGCCGCCAGCAGCAGGAACAGGCCGCAGGTGCTGAGGACCACCAGAGCGAAGGCCAGGGCCGCGCGGGCGGGGTTGCGCTGGGTGACGAGCAGGGCGCCGAAGCCGACGGCCGCCGCCGAGAAGACGTAGAAGAGGAACGACTCCGGCGTCAGGGCGCCGAAACCGACGATGAGCCAGCCGGCCAGCCCCAGCGCGGCGGCGCCGAGCAAGGCGCCCCACAGGACGGGGTAGGCGCGCGGCCGCGGCAGCAGCAGGTAAATGGCGGCCGCCCCCGCGATCAACGGCAGCACGAACAGCCAGAACGACGGCATGGCGAATCCCACCGGGTCGTGTCATGGACATCGCGTTCGGTTAGCCGCGACGCGCCAGCGGAGCGCTCGCGGCCAGCGCTCCGCTGGCGCGTCGCGGCTAACCGGGTTTATCGGATCGTTCAACTCTGCGCCGAGGACGACATCGTCAGCCCCGATTCCGGCGGCAGCTCCGAGGCCGGACCCAGGGCGCCGCGCGTCGTGCGCACCGGGTCGGTCCCCATCTTCACCGTCTGGTCGAAGACGCTGAGCAGCTTCTCCTTGTCGAACATCATCTCCTCGCGGCTCAGGCCGGTCAGGTCGGCCAGCGTCGTCAGCTCGATGGCGTCCACCGGGCAGGCCTGTTCGCACATGCCGCAGTAGATGCAGCGCAGCTCGTCGATGACGAACGTCTCCGGGTACTTCTCGCGGTCGGGCCACGGCGACGGCGCCGCCACGATGTCGATGCAGTGGGCCGGGCACGCCGTCGAACACATGTAGCAGGCCACGCACTTGACGCGGTTGTTCTCGTCGCGGTTGAGCCGGTGGACGCCGCGGTAAATGGCCGGCAGCTTCGGCCGCTGCTCCGGGAACTGCTGCGTGATCGCCCCGCCGCCGAACACGGTCTTGGCGGCGTGGCTCACCGTGACGGCGAGGCCCGCCGCCAGGGCCGGCAGATAAAGCTGCTCGAACAGGCCCATCTTCGGCTCACGCACCCACGTCACGTCATTTGGCGATAAAGGCATCGTCCAACTCCTCGATTTCAGGCCGCTCAGGGCGACACGGCATGGTCGCCGGCCGGCGACAGCTGTTCCGAGCCGTGCCCCCGGTACGGCGTCTTCACGCGCGTCGGCGGCCGCGGCAGGTTGACGCTGTACGCTCCGAACGCGATCAGCGCCGCGACGGAAACCAGCGTGATCAGCCAGTCGCCGTAGCCGCCCTGCGGCCAGAACTGGCGGACGATCAGCACCACCACGACGTTGACGAGGGCCAGCGGTATCAGCACCTTCCACGCCAGGCCCATCAGCTGGTCGAAGCGGAAGCGCGGCACGGTCCAGCGCACGAACATGTAAAAGAAGATAAAGAGGATCATCTTCACCGACAGAACGAGCAGCTTGAGGATGATCGTGCCGGCGTTATCCGGCCCCGGCACGGCCACCCACGGCAGCTCCCAGCCGCCGAAGAACAGCGTCACCACCAGCAGGCTGGTCGTAATCATGTGGACGTACTCACCCAGCAGGAACAGGGCCAGCTTCATGCCGGTGTATTCGGTGTGGTAGCCGCCCACCAATTCCTGCTCCGTTTCCGGCAGGTCGAACGGCAGACGACTGCACTCCGCGAAGACGCTGACCGCGAACATCAGGGCGGCGACCGGCTGAAAGAGGAAGTTCCAGCCGTGAACGTCCTGATATTCGATGATGCGCTCGATGTTGAGCGAGCCGGTGACGTAGAAGACGCCCAGCACGGCCAGGCCCATCGGGATCTCGTAGCTGATGAGCTGAGCGCTGGAGCGGAGGGCGCCGAGGAAGCTGTACTTGCTGTTGGACGACCAGCCGCCCAGCACGACGGCGTAGACGGCGAGGCTGCCGATGGCGAAGACGTAGACGACGCCGACCTCGACGTGCGGGGCGACGACCCACTGCACGGCGTTGACGTTTCCCTGCCCCGCGCTGTTGTAATCCGTCAGCTGCTTCTGGAACGCGGGGTCGCTGTCGCGAGCGGCCTGCTCCTGGACGGTCTGCGGCCACGCGGAAGTCCACGGCTCGGTATAGCTCACGACGCCGCCGCGTTGGTCTGGGGGGCGCGTGATGGTCCGCTGCGTAAGGTAGTCCGGCGGCGCCGAGGTGCGGCCGAACGGCACGACGGCGAAGGCCATCAGGGCGGCCGTCATCGCCACGGCTGGGGCGACGAGGTAGAAGAGTTTGTCCACCCGCGCGGGGATGATTTGTTCCTTGAAGACGAACTTGAGTCCGTCGGCGATCGGCTGGAGCAGGCCCCACGGCCCGACGCGGTTGGGGCCGATGCGGTCCTGCGTCCACGCCGCGATCTTGCGCTCCAGCAGCACGAGGTAGGCGCACGTGCCCTGGATGACGCCCATCACGACGACGATGATGAGCAGCGTGATCCAGATGTTGAAGTCGGCGTACATCGGGAGTTCCGTGGGCGTTACTTCGCCTGCTCCAGGAGAATGCCATACTCTCCCAGCTCGCCCCCGGCCAGTGGGGCGAAGTATTTGATTTCCTCGGCCATTTCCTTGCGCAGCGTCGGAGCGTGGACCAGCCCGCGGCGCTGCAACAGGTCCAGAAACACCTGTCCGTCGCTGCGGACCTCGCCGGTCGGCGTCACGCCCCACTGGACGGCCTGGGCCAGCCCCGCGTGGTTGACGAACGTCCCTTCTTTCTCCGCGAATGTCGCTCCGGGAAGGAGATAATGGGCGAACGCGCTGACCGGCGACGGCAGGATGTCGTGGCAAACGACCAGCGGGGCCTTCTTCAATTCCTGGGCCTGCGCCTCCGAAACCCATCCGCCCGGCCGTGGCGGATAGCCGGCCGCCAGGTACAGCGCCTGCACCTTGCCCTCCGCGGCCGAATGGACGATTTCATCGAAACCGATCGGCTTGCCCTGGAAGCGGGCCAGCACGGCCTCGACGCCCTTGCGGTTGGGGCACTTTTCCGCCCGGATCGTGAACTTCACCGGCTGGACCGGCCGACCGCGCCGGTCCTTCGGGTACGTGTCGTCCTCGCCGACGACCGGCACGGGGCCGAGCGCCAGCCGGGCGAACGGCGACAGCCCGCGGATGAACTTCGCCAGCAGATACGCTTCTTCACAGGTCAAAAACGGCGACAGCACGGCGACGACCGCGGAGCCGTCCGTCGCGGCGGCGGCCTGGAACGCCTGCCGAATCTCGGCGATCGCCTCCGGCCACGGCACGGCCGCCAGCTCGCCGTTGCGGCGGCTCATCGGTCGCAGAAGGCGGTCGTCCGAGTTGACGTAGTGATAGCCGAGCCGGCCGTCGTCGCACATGAAATGGCCCTGCGCCTGCGGATTGTAGCGCGGACGCAGCCGATAGACAATGTTCTTGTTGCCGTCGAGGTGGGTGCTGCATCCGGTCGAGCAGTCGGCGCAGACGCTGTTCTTCGTCTTGAGGTTCCAGACGCGCTGCGTGTAGAGGAAGTCCTTGCTGCACAGCGCCCCGACCGGGCAGAGGTCCACGACGTTCGTGGCCAGCTTGTTGTCGAGGGCGTCGCCGGGGAAAATGTCGATCTCGGAATGGTCGCCGCGGTTGATGACTTGCAATTCGGCCTCGCCGCTGATTTCGCGGGTGAAGCGGACGCAGCGCGAACACAGGATGCAGCGGTCGGCGAACAGTGTGACGTTGGGGCCGATGTGCGGCTTGTTGGGCGGCGTGTTCTTCTCGTCGATCATGCGGCTCTGCGACTTGCCGTATCCGAAACTGTAGTCTTGCAGCAAACACTCGCCGGCCTTGTCGCAGACGGGGCAGTCGAGCGGGTGGTTGAGAAGGATGCCTTCGAGGGTCTGCATCTGGGCGTCGCGGGCCTTCTTGCTGTTGGTGACGATGACCGTGCCGTCCTTGGCCGGCGTCTGGCAGCCGGGCACGACTTTCGGCTGCATGGCCGTCGTGCCGTCCGGCTTCTTCTCGCCGACCTCGACCAGACACATGCGGCAGCTGGCGACGACGGTGAGCGCCTCGTGCCAGCAGTAGTGCGGCACGAAGACGCCGCCTTTTTTCGCGGCCTGGATGAGATTCAGCTTCTCGCTGCCGATATCGACCGGCTTGTCGTTGACGTAGACGACGGCCATGCTGGCGTTCTCCGATCCGGTTACTGTCCGGCCTTGGCGGCCTTCTTGAAGTCGTCGGCGGTCATCGTCTTGATGCTGACGTCGGCCATCAGCACCGGAAGCGGCGTTGTCGCGGCAGGCACGTCCTTGTAGTAGCCCAGGACTGTGTTGGACGTGCCGTTCGTCATCTGGGCGATGGTCGCGTTCAGATAGACCTTGTACTTGCCGCTCGCCAGACCCTGCGAAGGAGTGGTCTGCGCCCCTTCGAGAAAGGGGTACAGGTCCTCGATCTTGGCGGGGCCTTTGCCGGCGTAGGTGTCCCAGTAGTTGTGGTACGCCAATCCGATCTGTTTGAGATCGTTTTCAACCTTGATCCGATCGGCCGGATTGAGGATGGCGCCGGCCGACGGGCCGGTGGGGGGCGTTCCGGTCGGGGGCGGCGCCGGCGGCGGAATGACCGTGGGAGGCGCGGGCGGGGGCGACGACGGCGCCGAGGTCGTTCCGGGTCCGCAGCCCGCCAGGAACAGGGCCGCGACTCCTGCGGCGGCGATCGCCGTCCGAACGGTGTGGATGAATCGCATGATGTTCGCTCCTTTGCTCCGGGCGCTGACGCGACCCGGCTCGCCTAATGCGCCGCCAGCACAGGCAGCGCCTTCGCCTTCTGGCCGCTCTTGATGTACGATTCCAACTCCTTGCGGAACTTACGCACCGCCTGCTTCACCGGCCACCCCGCCCCGTCGGCCAGGCCGCAAATCGTGGTGCCCGGCATGATGCCCATCTTGTCGCCGACCTCGTCGAGGATCTGCAAATCCTCCAACCGCCCCTGGCCGCGCCGCAGCCGGTCGGCGATCTTGAGCATCCAGCCGGTGCCCTCGCGGCAGGGCGTACACTGGCCGCACGACTCATGCTCGAAGAAACGACAAATGTTATGCAAAACGTCGGCGATGCTCGTCTCCTCGTCGAAGATCGTCACCGCCGCCGTGCCCAGGCCGAGGCAGCCGACCTTGCCGGGGCCGGCGAAGTCGAGCGGCGTGTCGAACTCGGACTCGGTCATCAGACCCATGCTGATACCGCCGGGGATGCAGCCCTTGGCCTTGCGCCCCTTCCAGACGCCGCCGCCGTGCTTATCGACCAGCTCGCGCACCGTTACGCCCAGCGGCAGCTCGACGCAGCACGGCTTCTCGACGTGGCCGCTGATGCAGTAGAGCTTCGGCCCGTAGCTGCCGGCGTCGCGCGGGTTCTTGGGGTCGGCCGGCACGCCGATCGACTTGAACCACTCCACGCCGCGCTGAATGATGTGCGTCACGCACGCCACGGTTTCGATGTTGTTCACGACGGTCGGCTTGCGGAAGGCGCCCTCGACGGCGGGGAACGGCGGCTTGATGCGCGGCCAGGCGCGCTTGCCCTCCAGGCTTTCGATCAGCCCTGTTTCCTCTCCGCAAATGTAGGCCCCGGCGCCGCGGTGGATGTAGGCCTCCAGGTTGAAGCCCTTGCCGAGGATGTTCTTGCCGAGCAGCCCGGCGCCGTAGGCCTCGTCGATGGCCTTCTGCATGGCCCGCGTGGCCGGCCCGTACTCGTAGCGGACGTAGACGTAGGCCGTGCTGGCCCTCGTGGCGTAGCAGGAGAGGATGATCCCCTCCAGCACCTGGTGGGGGTCCTCTTCCATGAGAATGCGGTTGTTGAAGGTGCAGGGTTCGCTCTCGTCGGCGTTGATGCACATGTAGATCGGGCCGGGGTGGTCCTTGGGCAGGAAGGTCCACTTCAGCCCGGTGGGGAAGCCGGCGCCGCCGCGGCCGCGCAGGCCGGAGTCCTTGACCGTCTGCGTCACCTGGGCCGGCGTCATCTCGTGGACGGCCTTCTGCAGCGCCTGGTAGCCGCCGTCGGCGCGGTAGGCGTCCAGGGAAGGGCTGGCCTTCTTCAGGATGCGGCGCAGGAGGACGGGTTCAAAGTCGGGCATAAGAAAGTCGCCCCAATCCGCTGGCGGTTCAGTAAGGGATGTAGTCCGTGCGGTCCACCCATTCGTCGGCCGTCGTCGCCTGCCAGATCAGGAGAATGTCATCAACGTACCGTCTCAGCGCGAAGCCGCCTTTCATCAGGACAACCCCGCAGGTGTGACGGCCGGCGGCGAAGTGATCCTGAAGGTGCTGTTTCATGGTCTTGCGATCTCCGCTGATCAGGCACCGGCCTGCCGCCTGCGCGGCCAGCAACACTTGAGGGTCCTTCGTGCCCAGTGGCGGGGCGCCGGATTCTCCCATGCGAATCACGTCCGGGGCCGGATTGCTGCCCCGCAAGGCGTTCAGCAACGCCCGCCGCGTGCATTCGTCCAGCAGAAACGTCAATTGGTTCATCCGCCGGCGCCGTCATGCTTTTGAGCATCCCGTTGGGCCACCAACGCGCGAAGACGGAGCGTTACGGCGTCGGGCGGCTGCTTCAGGTGTTCCTGATAGAACAACTCTGCGATCTCCTCGCCGTGCCGAATGTATTCGTCCACCTCCGCCTTGTTGTGCAGGTAGTACGTGATCGCGGCGTACACCTGCTCCAGAGTCAGCGTGGGGTAATTCTCCGCGATCTGTTGAGGAGGCGCCCCTTTATGAAACTCTTCGACGACGACCTCGATCCGCACGCGAGTTCCTCTGAGGCGGATGCGATCGACGCCGCCGAATTTCGTCTCGATCTTCTCGAAATCGAAATAGTCTTCCAGCTGCATGGCCCGGCCCTCCCCGCGATGCGACACGTCAGGACGTTTGCCCCCCACCTCCATTATGCCCCGCCGCAGCCGCGGCCGGAAGCGGCGGCATCGTCGCCAGCGTGTGGTGCAGCTTCGGCGGCCGCGTCCGCAGCTCCTCGATCAGCGCGTCCACCTTGTCCGGCGTGACGTTCGGCCGGCCCTCGTCGTTGACCAGCACGGCCGGCGCCCCTCGCACACCCCGATGCACTCCGCGAACTCCACCGTGATCGCCCCGTCGGCCGTCGTGCCGCCCGGCCGCACGCCCAGCTTCTGACACACCGTTGTCAGCAGTTCGTCGCCGCCGCGCAGACCGCACGCCAGGCTCCGGCACACCCACAGCCGCGTCCGGCCGAGCTTGTTCTGCTCGCCGCGGAAGAAGCCGTAGAACGTCATCGCGTCGTTGACCTCGGCCGGGCTGAGGTCCAGCAAGTCGGCGATCTCGCGCACCGCCTCCAGCGGCACGCAGCGCATCTCGTCCTGGACCAGGTGCAGGGCCGGCAGCGTCGCCGCCTGCTTGCTCGGGTAGCGCGGCAGGTAGTCGAGAATCCGCTGCCGCAGTTCCGCGCTCAGGACGCTCATCGGTCCAACTCCGCCGCGATGATGTTAAGGCTGCCCAGCACGGCCACCACGTCGCTCAATTGGTGGCCGACGATCAGGTACGGGAAGATCGCAAAGTGGATGTACGACGGCGGCCGCGTCCGCGCCCGGTAGGCTGTGCCGCTGCCGTCGGACACGACGTAGAAGCCCAGCTCACCGTTGGGCGACTCGGTCGCCGCGTACACCTCGTCCACCGGCGGCTTCCACTGCCGGTTTGTCATAATCAGCTCGAAGTGTTGGATCAGCCCCTCGATGCTGCGATAAACCGCCATTTGGTTGGGCAAAACGACCTTGCTGTCCACGTCCACGTTGACCGGCCCGGCCGGCAGGTTCTCGACGCACTGCTGGATGATCTTGATGCTTTCCAGCATCTCCTCCATGCGCACCAGATAGCGGGCCAGGCAGTCGCCGCCGTCGGAGCAGACCACCTTGAAATCGAGCTGCGGGTAAGCCAAATACGGCTCGTCCTTGCGCAGGTCGCGGAGGACGCCGCTGGCCCGCGCGACCGGCCCGGTGCAGCTGAGGTTGTTCGCGTCCTCTTTCGAGAGATAGCCGATGTCTCGCATCCGGTCGATGAAGATGCGGTTACGGTTGAGCAGCCGCACCACGTCGGCGTGGGCCTTGGGGAACTCCTTGACGAAGGCCCGGATTTGCGCGATCGTGTCGTCGCCGAGGTCGCGCAGCAGGCCGCCGACGCGCAGGTAGCTGGGGTGGAAGCGTTGCCCCGCCGCCGACTCGCAAATGTCGTAAATCTTCTCCTTCTGGTTGAAGGCGTAGAGGAAGGCCGTGAAGCCGCCGAGGTCGAGCGCCGCCGCCCCGCAGGTCAGCAGGTGGTCGTGGATGCGCATCAGCTCGGCGAACATCGTGCGGATGTACTGACAGCGCGGCGTCAGCTTTATGTCCATCAGCTTTTCGACGGCCGCGAACCAGGACGCCTCGTTGGCGACCGGCGAGATGTAATTCATCCGATCGACGATGGTGCAATACTGGTTGAAGTCGAGGTGCTCGCCGAGCTTCTCGAAGCCGCTGTGCAGGTAGCCGATGTCCGGCACCGCCTTGACGACCGTTTCGCCGTCGAGGGTGAGGACCAGGCGCAGCGTGGTGTGCGTGGCCGGGTGCTGCGGCCCGAAGTTGAGCGTCCAGAGGAATTCCTTGTCCGTCCCCTCCGGCGGGGCGATGGCGTCGGCCAGTTCGAGCGGCATGTCCGCCTCCCACAGCCGAGACAAGGAGACAAGGAGAAGAGGAGACAAGGAGAGGGGGCGAAACGACCTTTCGTTCGGCCCCGCCCCCGCAATAAATGCCGCCCCTTCTCCTTGTCTCCTTGTCTCCTTGTCTCCTTGTCTCCTTGTCTCACCCTTCCGCCCGCGTGATCTCCGGGAAGTTGTGCCGTTCGCCGCGGCCGCGCAGCGGGTAGTCCTTGCGCAGCGGGTACGCGCTGAACTCGTCGGGCATCAGGATGCGGCGCAGGTCGGGATGGCCGTCGAATACCACTCCGTACATGTCGTAGACCTCGCGCTCCATCCAGTCGGCCCCGCGCCACAGCGGGAAGCACGACGGCAGCCGCGGCTCCGGGTCGTTCACGAACGTCTTGACGTACAGCCGCCGCCCCGTCGCCGTGTTCACCAGGATGTACCAGACCCCGTAACGGTCCTTCGCGCCGGGGTAGTGCAGGTAGTCGGCGCCGCCCAGCTCGGCCAGCAGGTCGAAGCCGCAATCACCCTTCAAAAACTCCAGAAAGGCGTAAAGCCGCTCCGGCCCGACGTGGACGCGGCGGTTGTCGCGGAAGTCCGACGCGGTGAACGAGTCGGCGCCGAAGCGCTCGCGGAGCTTGGCCAGGATCTCCTCGTGGGTCATCGCTTGCCGTCCCCCACAGCGTCGCCCTGGAGTCGCGTGGCCGTGGCGTAGTTTCCCGGCGCCACCAGCAGGTCGGCCGGCGGCACGTCCGGCCCCAGCGCCTTGGGCGCCTCGGACAGCGTCCGCTTGCCGAATTCCGTGCCCGTGACGGTGCCCGTCCGCGCAACCTTGGCCTGAATGTCCATGAGCGACTGGAGCAGCTGCTCCGGCCGCGGCGGACAGCCGGGGACGTACACGTCCACCGGGATGAAGCGGTCGATGCCCTGCACCACGGCGTAGGTGTCGAAGACGCCGCCGCTGGAGGCGCAAGCGCCCATCGAAATGCACCATTTCGGCTCCGGCATTTGCAGCCAAATGCGCTGCAGCACCGGGACCATTTTCATGGCCACGCGGCCGGCCACGATCATCAGGTCGCACTGGCGCGGGCTGAAGCGCATGGCCTCGGAGCCGAAGCGGGCGATGTCGTGGCGCGAGGCGCCGGTCGCCATCAACTCGATGCCGCAGCAGGCCGTGGCGAACGGCATCGGCCACAGGCTGTTCTTGCGCGACAGGTTGGCGACCCAGTCGGCCAGCTTGCCGAAGAAGACGCTCTCGCCTTGCTCTACCGCCATCGGAACACCCCCTTCCGCCAGGCGTAGACGTAGGCCAAAACCACGGTGGCCAGGAACGCCAGCACCTCCCAGAAGACCGGCCCGCTGAATTCCTTCGGGATCAGCGGCTGATCGCCCGACGCGGCCGCCCACGGATAGAGGAAAAGCAACTCCACGTCGAACACGAGAAACAGGATGGCGATCAGGTAGAATTTCACGTCGAAGCGCTGGCGGGCGTCGCCGATGGGGTCCATGCCCGATTCATAGGGCATCTGCTTGACCGGCGTCTTGCGTTTCGGCGAAATCAGCGGCGGCACGAGCAGGGCGCCGGCGGAAAAGGCGACCACGATCGCCAAATAGATGAATATCGGATAGTAGGTGGACAGGCTGAAATCCATGAGCGGCGCTCCCGGCGGCGGACTTTGTGATTTTTTTCACGAAGTACGCCAAAAAGAAGCCCCGACGTTTTTCGTCGAGGTGGGAACCCGAGCGACGATGCTCTATCGGCATGATAGGAACGAAGGGGGGAGGGTCAAGAGAATGTCACGCAAAGACGCAAAGGCGCAAAGAGCCGCGGAAGAGAAGAGGCCGGTTCCGGGGCGTGCCTGTCCCGAACCCATGACTTCTCCTCTGCGGCTCTTTGCGCCTTTGCGTCTTTGCGTGAGATCTTCTTTATTTGGTATAGGCGTAGTCCACGAAGCCGATCATCATCTCGTCCCAGGTCTGGTCGCCCCAGCGCACGGTCTTGTTCGGGTCGGGGTTGTTGAGATTGTCCTTCGAGTTGTCGTAGTGGGCCGTGCATTCGATCTTCGTACCGGCCGGCAGGTGCAGCGGCTTCTCTAACCGATACGTGGACTGCCACGAGAAGTCATAGTGCGGCACCGACAGCAGCGTCTCGCGCTTGCCGTCGGGGTAGACGACCTCGTAGAGGAAATCCTTGCCGCGCAGGTGCATGTGGGGCAGGAAGCTGAGCAGGTCGGCGTCCTGGTCGAAGGTGGTTTCGGACTTCGCCTCGAAGTTGGCTTCGCCGGCCGGGATGACGAGGTGCTTCTGGGCGATGCCCCGCGTGCGGACCTCGACCTTGGGCGGCTCCTTGGCGAAGACGAGACCGACCGACGATCGGTCCTTCTGCTCGACGCCGTTGGGCGTGTAGTGCATCTGGAAGGCGAGGATGGCGCCCTTGGGCAGGCGCTTGGCCGTGCCGGGGGCGAGGACGGTCCCCAGCTCGCCGGGGGCGAAGGCGGTCAGGAAGCCGTCGCCGATGCCGTCGCCGGTCTTCTCGCGCACCAGGCCGCCGAGTCCCGGCTTCACGACGTAGACGATGATGTGATGCACGACCGCCGGGTTGCCGGGCCGGGCCTCCGCCGCCTGAATCCAGCGGTCCTCGTCGAAATGGGTCTCCACGATGAAATACTGATATTTCACGCCTTTGGGGCCGGCGTCGGCCGGGATCGTGTACTCTTCCGCCATGCTGAACACGGCGTCGGGCTTGCCGATCGTCCAGCCCTCCACGAACTGCCTCTCCGGCGGCAGGTCGGCGGGGTCGCCCTTGGGACAGCCCTGCTCGATCCAGCCGAGGAGCGTCGTCCGGTCGGCGTCGGACAGGCTGCGGTCGTTCTGGAACTTGCCGAAGTGCGGGTCGGCCAGCCACGGCGGCATCCGCTTCTGCTGCACCACTTCGCGCACGCTGTCGGACCAGGCGACGGCGTCTTCATACGTCAAGAGCGGCATCGGCGCGACCTGGCCGGGCCGGTGGCACTCCTGGCAGTTCTTTTGCAAGACGCGCGAAACGTCCTTGCTGAAGGTGATGCTGCCGTCGGCTTTCGGCGCGACGACGCGCTCGATGAAACAGCCGGCCGCCTTGGTGGACGGCTGCGACACCGGCTTGCCGGCCAGCGCCTCGTCGATGGCCTCGGCCAGGTCGCGGCGCGTGGGCGCCGCGCGCTTGTAGCCGACGCCGTACTGATCGTCGATGCGGCCGCGGTAGACGATGTTACGCGATCCGTCGAGGAGGAAAGCCTCCGGCGTGCGTTTGGCGCCGAACTGGTCGGCGACGACGTTGGCCGGGTCGCGCAGCACGGGGAAGGGCAGATCGTATTTCTTCGCATGTCCGGCGATCCGCGGCGGCGCGTCGTTGCAGTTGCTGTTGATTCCGAGAAACGCGACGCCCTTGTCGGCGTAGGTTCTTGCCATCTCGGCCAGCCGCGGCATGTAGGCGTTGTTGATCGGACATTCCGTACCCATGAAGACGACGACGACCGCCTTCTTCGCCTTGAAGTCGCCGAGCGAAACCGGCTTGTCGGTCAGCACGTCCTTGAGGGTGAAATCGGCGACGCGGGCGGGGACGGCCGGCGGCGCGGGTTCGGCGTGGAGGGCGCAGCCGACGAGGACCGCGAGGAGAAGCAGGCCGGCGAATGGAACAAGACGACGCATGGAGTGTCCTCGGAAAGCCAATACGGGGCAAGGCTCTTACCCGCGCCTTGCGGCGAAGGTTTCGGCGCCGGTTCGGCAGGCCGTCGAAAATGATTTTACCGCAGAGGACGCGGAGAGCGCGGAGAAAAGCAAAAACCATTGTTCTGAGACGGCCTGTTCCTTCGGTGCTTGTTTATGTCTTCTCTCCGCGCGCTCCGCGTTCTCCGCGGTGAAATCTCGGGAAAAAGCTATCCCCACAGCCTCCGAAGCGGTAAGCTCGACGGACGCCATCGGGCCTATCCTCAGACAATTCGCGCAGAGAGGCGCCGCGTTTCCCGCTAATGACAAGGAGGGCGCCGTGCCCCCGACGCCGAACGACGCGAACGGCCGGCTGGAACATTTTCGCGCGTACCTGGAGACGCTGAAGTCGATCCAGCTGGACCCGCGTTTGCAGGGCCGGTTCGGGCTGTCCGACGTCATCCAGCTGACGCTGCTGAAGGCGTCCCGCGCCCTGGATCGCATCACGGCCCTGGACGAGGACGGCCAGAAGCGCTGGCTGCGGCGGATGCTGCTCAACACGCTGCGCGACGAGATCGCCCGCCACCGCGCGGGCCGCCGCGACGTCGCCCTCGAACAGTCCCTGGAGGCGGCCGCGGAGGCGTCGTCGTGCCGGGTGAATGAATGGCTGGCCGTGGAGGACTCATCGCCGGGCGAGCGGTTGGTCCGCCAGGAGCAAAGCCTGCGGCTCCTGGAGGCGCTGGCGCGACTGCCGGAGCGTCAGCGCGAAGCCCTCATCCTGCAACGGTGGCACGGCTGGAAGCTCGCGGAGATCGCCGCCCACCTGGGCTGCACGACGGGGGCCGTGGCCGGCCTGCACGCCCGCGGCCTGGCGAAGATGCGCGAATGGCTCCCCGAGATGGAGTGACCCATGCCCGCCGATCTCAACGACAACACACCGTCGGCCGATCCGTTCGCGGACATGCTGGCCGAGGTCCTCCAGGCCGAGGAGCAGGGGCAGGCGCCCGACCTGGAGCGCCTCGTAACGGACTTTCCGGACCTGGAACCGCAGCTGCGTGCGTATTTCCGGGACCGCGAGGGGTTTGGCGCCTGGCCGCGCGGCTGGCGCCGACGCCGCACGGCGTCGGCGCGGGCGACTCCACCGCGCCGTGCGACGCTTCCGCCCCGCCGTTCTCCGTGCTAAAGCCGGGAATGCGGTTCGGCGGCTACGAGATCCTGGAGGAGTTGGGCCGCGGCGGCATGGGCGTCGTCTGCAAAGCGCGCGAGCTCACGCCGGAACGGCTGGTGGCGCTGAAGGTCATCCGCACTGATCGGCTGGAGGGGTTGTCGGAGCCGGAGCGTCGGCAGTGGATCGACCGCTTTCACCGCGAGGCGCAGCTCGTGGCTGGGCTGGAGCAGCACCCCCACATCGTCACGCTCTACGAGGTCGGCGAGCACGAGGGGCAGCCGTATTTCACCATGCAGCTGGTGGCGGGCGGCAGTCTGGCGCAACGACTGCGGCCGGTTGGCGAAGCCGAGGCGGCGGCCGCGAACCGGCGTGTGCGCGGGCAGCGCGACAACGCGCGTCTGCTGGCGCAGGCGGCGCGGGCCGTCGATTACGCCCACCGCCGCGGCGTGCTGCACCGCGACCTCAAGCCCGGCAACATCCTCCTCGACGCGGAAGGCCGGCCGCTGGTCGGCGACTTCGGCCTGGCGCGGCGGCTCGACGAGACGGGCAGCCTGGTGGCGTCCGGCATCGAGGGCACGGCCGCCTACATGGCGCCGGAGCAAGCGCGGGCGGCCAAAGGGGCCATGACCACGGCCGCCGACGTGTACGGCCTCGGCGCCGTCCTCTACGAGACGCTGACCGGCCGGCCGCCCTTTCACGGCAAAAACGATCTGGAAACCCTGCTTTCCGTCCTCGGCGACGAACCGATCCACCCGCGCACCCTGGATCGGCGGCTGAGCCGCGACCTGGCCACCGTCTGTCTGAAATGTTTGGAAAAGGAGCCGTCGCGCCGCTACACGTCCGCGGCCGCCCTGGCGGAGGACCTCGACAACTGGCGGGAAGGGCGGCCAATCAACGCCCGCCCCGTCGGCGCACCGGGGCGGCTGTGGCGCTGGTGTCGGCGGAACCCGCTCCCCGCCGGGGCCGGGGCCGTCGCGGTCCTGACCTTCGTCGTCGCCTTCGTTCTCGTCAGCTTGTCGCTCTACCGAGCCGCCACCCTCGCCAAGGAGAAGGGCGATTTGGCCGAGAGCAACGGCCGGCTCGCCAGCACGAACGGCGCGCTGGCGGTGGACAATAAGAAGGCGGCCGACCGGGCGAATCACGAGGCGGACAACGCCAAGACGCAGAACCGTCAAGCGCAGCGCGAGGCGACCATGCTGGCGTACCAGCAAGCGTCGGCCCTTTGCGAAAACGGCAAGATCGACCAGGGAATGCTCGCGTTCGCCCACGGCCTGTCCCTCGCCGAGAAGGCCGAGGCGCCGGACCTGGAGCGGCTCTTCCGCCTGAACCTGACGGCCTGGCGGCGGCGCCTGCACACCCTGCGTGCCATCCTGCCGCACGGCGCGGGCGTCTCCGCCGTCGCTTGCAGTCCGGACGGCCGAACCGTCGCCGTCGCTTGCTGGGACCACACGACCCGTCTCTGGGACGCCGCCGGCGAACCGCTCGGCGAGCCGGTCAAGCACGACGGCTGGGTCACCGGCCTGGCGTTCAGCCCCGACGGCAAGTCCCTGCTGACCATCGGCGGCTTCGTGGTTGAGGTCTGGGACGTCGCCACGGGGAAGCGGCTGGCCGTGCTGAATCACGGGACCATTCAGGTCACCGGCGCGACGTTCAGCCCCGACGGCCGCACCGTTCTGACTGGCGCCCTCGACGGCAAGGCCCGGTTCTGGGACGTATCCAGTCAGAAGTTGGTCGGCGAGCCGTTGGCGTACAACGACGGGATCGCGGCGGTCGCCTTCCGCCCCGACGGGGGCGCCTTCGTCACGGCCGGCAGGAACGGCGGCGTTCAGGTGTGGGACGCCGCCACGCGCCAGCTGCTGGCCTCCTTCCGGCACCCGGGGGGCGTCTCCGCCGTGGCCGTCAGCCCGGACGGGAAGACGCTGGCCACCGCCGGCGGCGACGGGACGGCGCGCCTGTGGGACGCGGCGAGCGGGCGGCCGCTGGGCAGCCCGCTGTCCCACCCAAAGGAGGTGACGTCGGTCGCCTTCAGCCCCGACGGGGGCCTGGTGGTGACGGGCTGTCTGGACCGCGCGGCCCGGGTGTGGGACGCGGAGACGTGCGAGCTGGTCGGCCAGCCGCTCGCCCACCCCGGCGAGGTGCTGGCCGTGGCCTTCGGCGCCGACGGCGCGACGCTGGTCACGGGCCAGGGGCGCTCGGAGGGCGACGCGCGGCTGTGGGACCTGGCCCCGGGCGGGCTGCTCGGCGGGCCGATGGCCCACGCGGCCAGCGTCCTGGCGGTCGGGTTCAGCCCCGACAGCCGCCGCCTCGCCACGGCGGGGCGCGACAATGCGGCGCGGCTGTGGGACGCCGCGACGGCCGAGCCGGTCGGCGACGCCCTCCCGCATAACGCGGAAGTCAACACGCTTGCCTTCAGCCCCGACAGCCAGACCCTCGTCACCGGCGGGGACGACGAGGGCCGCTTCTGGCAGGCGGCCGACGGCGCGCCGGTGCTGCGTGAGGCGACGGCGATCACAAAGATAACCGGCAAGAAACAAGTCCTTCAGGTGGGCGTCGGGGGTGCCGAACGATCCGGCGGTTTTCCAGGCCCTCCCGCCTGGAAGGAGCCGTCGAAAAAGCCGGACGCCCAGCGGGTCTGGGGCCCGGCCCGCGGGAAGAGGGGGACCAGTCGCCAGAACGAGACGCCCGTCTACGCCCTGGCTTTCAGCGCCGACGGCACGAGGCTGGCCGCCGGTGGACCCGCCGGCGCCACCCTCTACGCGCTGCGGAACGGCGACGTCTTCGCCCACACGCCGCTGGCGATCAAGGACGATATGGCTCCCGTATTCCAGCCGGACGACGTGCGGCCGGTGGACGCGCTGGCTTTCTCGCCGGACGGCCGGCTGGTCGCCACGGCGGGGGAGGACGGCCAGGTCCAGGTCTGGGACACGACGACCTTCGACGCGCAGGGGTTCGAGGCCCGGATTCGCGGGGTCACGGACGTACGGGAGTACTTTCGGTTGTCGGACGAGTTCCTCAAGGCCAAGCCGGTCGGCGGTCCCCTCCGGCTCGAAGGCGAGGTTGCGGCGCTGGTCTTCAGCCCCGACGGCCGGCACCTGCTGGCCGGCGGCGCGGACTCGGCCGCCCGGCTTTGGGACCTGTCCACCGGACAGGCGCGGTTGCTCCGCCATCAGGGGCCGGTCGTCGCGCTGGCCTTCCGACCCGACGGCCGGGAGTGCGTGACCGGCAGCTGGGACGGCACGGCCCGGCTGTGGGACGCGGCGACGGGAGAGCAGATCGGCCGGCCGCTCGAACACCAGGGCAAGGTGCTGGCTGTGGCGTTCAGCGCTGATGGGGGCCTCGTGTTGACCGGCGGGGAGGACCACACCGCCCGGCTTTGGGACGCGGCGACGGGCGAGCCGGTGGGGCCGTCGCTGCGGCAGCGCGGCCAGATCCGCGCCGTGGCGTTTCGGCCCGACGGCGGCGCCGCGGTCACGGCCGGCGACGACGGCGCCGCCCGGCTCTGGGCGGCGCCGGCCGCGATGAAGGGCGACGCCGATCGCGTGCGCCTTGGCGCCGAGGCCTGGACCGGCCAGACGCGCGAAACGGACGGCGGCGTCCGCTTTCTGGAGGCGGCCGGCTGGCGGAATCGACGGGAGGCGTCGGCCGATTTGGGGCCGGCCGACCCGGCGGACGCACTGGCCCGATGCCGCCGCCAGGCCCGCGAAGCCGAGGCGACGCGCCGCTGGTACGCCGCGCGCTGGAACCTCGACCTACTGGTCGCGGCCGAGCCCAATAATGCGAGCTATCGCTTGCGCCGGGGCACGGCGGCCGAGGAGCTGCACGACCTCGCCGGCGCCGGGGCGGACTACGACGCCGCCGTCAACCTGGCGCCCGGCGACTGGCAAGCCCACTTCCGCAGGGGCCGGCTCGCGATCCTCTCCCGGAAGTGGCGACAAGGAATCGACGATCTATCCGACGCGCTGCAACGGTTGCCGCGCACCGAGAACCGATTCGACGTCGGGCCGGACGGACGGCAGGTTTCGATCCAATTCGGCCGCGGCTCCGCGCGGGCCGCCTTGGGGCAATGGAAGGAAGCCGCCGCCGACTTCGACATCGCTCAGAACCCGTTCGCAGAGCCGGCGCCGGCCGAGATGTGGATCGGCGGCGCCGTGGTCGCTCCTCAAGCTCGGGGATGCGAAGCGCTATGGCGCCTTGTGCCAGGGGATGCTGGCCAAGTTCGCCAACCCCCAGGACGAGCCGAAGTCCACGGTCGTGACGCGCGAGTACGGCCGGCAGGAAGTCTTCTCCTTCGGCCGGCCGTTCAACCCGCGCGAGACGGCCATGATGGTCTGGACGTGCTGCCTTTCGCCCGACGGCCCGGACCACAACCGGCCGCTCGACTTGGCCCGCAAGGCGGTGCAGGCGCTGCCGAACGACTACCCTTGCACCCGCGCCCTCGGCGCGGCCCTCTACCGGGCGGGGCAAGGGGAGGAGGCGGTGCGCCAGCTGGAGGCGGCGGCCGCTCTACAGAAGGCCTCGCCCTCCACGTGGCTCTTCCTGGCGATGGCGCATCAGAAATGCGGCCGCGGCGACAAGGCGAAGGAGTGGCTCGACAAGGCACGCGCCTGGATCGAACAGGCCCATAAACCGAGGCCGGAGGGGGCCGCCGGCGGGAACAGTCCGTCCTGGGACGACCTGCCGTGGACCGAGCGGGCGGCGCTGGAACTGCTTCAAAAGGAGGCGGAGGATCTCATCGAGAAAGATCCCGTAAAGCCGTGAATTCCTCGTTCCCCTCGTTCCCAAGCTCTGCTTGGGAACGCCTTCCGCGAAACTCCTGTTTCGCGTCCGGCCCCTGAACGGGACGCGAAGCGGAGCTTCGCAAACGCGCGTTCCCAAACAGAGTTTGGGAACGAGGGGGAAGCCGTGAATCAGCGCGGCGCGTCGAATTCTTCGCGCCGCCGCGCAGAGACGCCGCCGATTCCCGCTTGATCCTCTAGCCATCCGTCGGCCGCCGGTCGGTCGCCTTCGTTCCGGCTTCCAGGGTCCGAACATCAATCCCGAGCAGCGCAGCCGCCTCTTGCTTGGTGCGCGTGCCGTCGCGCACCAGCGTGAACAAACGCCGCTTGATCTGGTCGAAGACCTTTTTCTGTTTCAACTCGATCTCGGCGCAAGTCGCCTTCAGCTTCAGCACGGCCTGGGCCAGCGTCTGGCACGCCTCCGCCACGGGGTCGCACGGGGGCCGCGGCGAGCCGTCGTCCGTCCGTGGCCTGGCTGGCTGGATCGGGCGATAGTCTTTGCGGATCGTGTAACTCCGCACGCACTGCTCCAGCTCGCGGAAGTTGCCCGGCCAGGAGTAGCCTCGCAGGCGCTGCTCAATCCAGCCGACCACCTCCGGGGCGAGCTGGACCGCCTTTTCCTCACCGACCACGGCACGGCAGACGTACCCCACCATGAGCGGAAGGTCTTCGGGACAGTCGGCCAGCTGCTCGCGGAGCGACGGCGTTTCGATCGTGTCGGCGCAGAGCCGGTAGTAAAAGTCCTCGCGGAAACGGCGGGCTTCCATCGCGGCGACCAGGTCGCGGTTGGTCGCCGCCACGATCTTGCCGTGGAACGTCTTGTCTTCGTTCGCGCCGACGGACTGGAAGCGGCGCGTCTGGAGCACGCGCAGCAGTTTGACCTGGACCTCCGCCGTCGTTTCGCCGATCTCGTCCAGGAACACCGCTCCGTTTTCGGGACATTTCTCCAGCCTGCCGATTCGCTCGATGGCGTCGGTGAAGGCGCCCTTGACGTGGCCGAACAACTCCGACTCGATCAGTGAGGGCGGCAGTGCGGACAAGTTGACCGAACTGTACGCCGTGAGGAAGTCGGTCTCGAAGGCCTCCGTCCCCTGGTTGAACGGGACGTACAGCGACCGGCCGACGGCCTCGGCTGCCCGCTCCTTGCCCGTCCCGGACTCGCCGGTGATGAGCGTGGGGACGTCCTTCATCCGCCGGTACAGACCCTGCATCCAGCCCAGGAGGTCATGGGTGACGATCGACTCCCAAACGTGGCCGCGGAGTTTGGCGATCTGCTTTGAGCCGCCGACGATGTTGAAGAAGATGTGATAGTAGGCCCGCCGGAACAGAAAAAAGCAGGCAAAGAGGTGTTCCGGTTTGTACTTCGTCGGGAAGTCCCCGTTGTTGAATCGGAACAACTCCCCGTGCTCCCGGTGGAATCGACGCCACAGCGCCTTCAAGTCCGGGGGCGGTTCGTCGTCGTGCGGGGGGCCGCCGGCGTCCGACTCATGGCCGTCGCCCTGTACGGCCGCTCCGATCCGCCTGTCCATTTCCCTGCCGTATTCGCAGTAGAGCCGGTAGACCGCCAGCAGTTCGTATTGGCCCCATTCCGCCTCGCTTGCCGAGGTCCCGCCTTGAAGACGTCGGCGCAGTCCATCCACCATCTCATGGATCCGACGGTCCAGCACGTCGGGGTAAACGGACTGCGGTCCCCACAACTGCACGCCGGGACGCCAGGAAATGACCTCCGGCGCATTCCGCTGAGGCAAACCCAGGATCGTCGCTTCCTGCTCCCTCCAGGACGGGTGGAAGGGGTTGGTCGTCACCAACTCCCGCGCCTCCTTCACAAACGCCCACTCGTGCGGCTGGAAAAGAGACATGCCGATCCCTCGTTCCTACAAGG
This sequence comes from uncultured Planctomycetaceae bacterium, assembly GCA_963823075.1. Classification (GTDB taxonomy): domain Bacteria; phylum Planctomycetota; class Planctomycetia; order Gemmatales; family Gemmataceae; genus UBA4732. The sequence continues at coordinate 1,234,834 of CAWGKE010000001.1, read as the reverse complement.
AATGTTGTCGTAGAGACAGAATATGTATGTCTTGCCCGCAAATAATGTATCGGACGCCGGGCCGGCCGGCCGCCCTTCTGGGGGTCCATAGACGCAACTTGTTTTCCAATAATATCTTGCGGCGATAGCCAATCCTGTGGCACGATCCTTGCTATCACGGGGAAGCGGAACCATCCATTTGTCACGGGTCAAGGGGCTGAACATGCCGGCTGTCGACGCCGATCTCTGCTTTCTGTCCGCCGTGCGTGTGGCAGCCGCCATCCGCGCCAAAGAAGTCTCGCCCCTCGAGGTTTTCGAGGCAGTCGCCGGGCGCATCGAAGCGCTCAACCCCCGGCTCAACGCCTTCTGCACCCTGGGACTGGATCAAGCCCGGCGGGCCGCCCGCGCGGCCCAGGAAGCAGTGGTTCGGAACGCCGACCTCGGCCCGCTGCACGGCGTACCGATCGCCGTCAAGGACGACCTGCCGGTCGCCGGCCTGCCTTGTACGGAAGGGTCGCTGCCGTTTGCCGGTCGGCAGGCGCGGCAAGACGCCCTTGCGGTGAAGCGCCTGCGCGACGCGGGCGCGATCGTGGTCGGAATAACCAACATGCCCGAATTCGGCCACAAGGGCACGACGGACAACCTCCTCTACGGCGTCAGTCGAAACCCGTGGAACCTGCAACGTACTCCCGGCGGGTCGAGCGGGGGTTCGGCCGCGGCGGTGGCGGCCGGCCTGGCCTACCTCGCGCTGGGCACGGACATCGCCGGCTCGATCCGCATCCCTGCGGCCTTTTGCGGCATCGTCGGCCATAAGCCATCGCTGGGGCGCGTCCCGCGCTTCATGCCTGGGGTCAACCTCGACCTGCTGAACCCCGCCTGGGTGATCGGCCCGATGGCGCGCGGCGTGCAAGACGCCGCGCTCATGCTCCGTGTCATCGCCGGACCCGACGAGTGCGACCCGTTCGCGCTGCCGCCCCTGGAGGAAACGGAATTCGACCCGGCCGGCGACTTGCACGGCTTACGGATTGCCTGGTGTCCCAGCCCGACCGGCGGGCCGGTGGAACCCGGCGTGGAGCGGGCGGCCGAGGCCGCAGTCCGGGCGCTGGCGGATCGGGGCGTCCAGGTTGAGGCACTGGATGCGCCTCTCCGTCCGCCCGCGGAGACCCTGCTTCCCCTCTTCGGTGCGGGGATTGCCAGCGCCTTTCGAGGCGAATTCCTCCGGTTGCGCGGGCAGCTTTCTCCGACCTTCGCGGAGTTCATCAGCGAAGCGCTTGCCGTGACGCTCGACGATTACCAGGCCGCGAAACTCGCCGCGTCCGCGTTCATCGAGCGCATGGCCGGCCTTTTCGGAAGCTACGACCTGTTGGCTGCCCCTACCACGGCGACGCCGGCCTTCTCGACCGACCATGCCTGGGGGCCGGATCAGGTGAACGGGCGGCCGATCGACCCGCGACTGGGTTGGCTCTTCACCTGGCCGTTCAATCTGACGGGCCATCCGGCGGTCTCCGTGCCGTGCGGCTGGAGCGGGGACGGGCTGCCCTACGGGCTGCAGCTGGTAGGCCGGCGACGAGCCGACGACCTGGTGCTTCGCGCGGCGGCCGCAATCGAGAACGCCGCGCCGTGGCCTCGCAGACAGTTGCCGGCGTGGACCGAGCGGGCGGCGCTGGAGTTGCTTCAGGGGAAGGCGGAAAAGCTCATCGAGAAAGATCCCGTAAAGCCGTGAATCGGCGCGGGCCGCCGAATTCTTCGCGCCGCCGCGCAGAAACGCCGCCGATTCCCGCTTAATCCCTTGGGGGGCAAGTCGTCGCCGGCCCCCCGGCGATGGGCCGCAAGGAGACCACCCATGCGAACGACTACGGGATTGCTTCTCACCGCCGCCCTGCTGATTCCGGGCGCCGCACGGCGCAGCCGGGCATTCCGGGGTCTTACGATCCCTTCGGATCGCGGCCGGGCTTTCCCGTCTCGCCGGGCGTATCGGAGGGGCTGCATACGCCCTACTTCAACGGCCTGCCGCCCCAGGTAAACGAAATGCTGCGCAACCAGGAGTCGCCCGGAACGCCCTTCGGCCCCGGTCCCTACGTTCCCGGGGGCGCCGGCGAGCCGTACGTGCCCGGCGTCCCCACCATCGGCGATCCCTTTAGGGGGCCGGCGGGCGTGCGGTTTCCGCCAGGCATCGTCGCCCCCTACGACCCAACCGAGCGTTTCCGAAACCCGAGAGGAATCTTGCCTCCATCCCCGGCGATCCCCGATATCCGCAATTTGCCGCAGATTCCGCCGATGCCGGTGATCGACCCCAAGGCCTTTGATTTCAAGCCGGATTTCACGCCGCCGCCGCCCACGCCGTCGCTGCCTGGGGGTTGCGGCGACTGGGTGGGAATCATCCTCGGCGCCCTCGGCGCGGCGGGGGCGGCGGCCGGCGCCGGCGGCCGCCGGTCTTCCGGCGACCGCAAGTGATTCCTCGCGGCATCTTTTGAGAAAGAACCAACCCATGCGCTTCCTCAAGTGGGCGCTTCGCCCGAGCCGACTGGTCGGCCTCGCCATCGTCCTGCTCGTCGTGGGCCTCGCCGTCCTCGGGTTCGTGCGCTGGCGCAACGCCGCCCTCGGCGCGGAACACGCCGACCGCGGACGGCAGGCCCTCGAACGCGGCGACGAGGAGGCGGCCCTTGCCGAGTACGGTGAGGCCGTCCGGCTGAACCCTGGCTCCGTGGAAGTGCGGCTGGCGCGAGGGCTGCTGCTGCTGCGGCACGACCGCCCGGCGGAAGTCGTTGCCGACTGCACTGCGGCCCTCGGCCTGGCGCCGCGGAACGCCGACTTGCTGACACGCCGCGGCCAGGCGTACTTCGAACTCGGGTTCGACCGGGACGATGCAGCCTGTTTCGATCGCGCGATCGCCGACGCCGACGAGGCGATCCGCCTCGCCCCGGACCACGCCCCGGCGCATCGCGTCCGCGGCCTGGCTCGCGGGGGGAAATACGACTACCGCGGGGCCGCCGACGATCTGGATGAGGCCGTGCGCCTCGCCCCGGCCGACGCCGAATCCTACGCCGCCCGCGGCCGGGTGCGAACCTTCCACGGCGACAACGAGGCGGCGCTCGCCGATTTCACCGAGGCGGTGCGACTGGACCCCCAGGATGCCGCCGCCCGCGCCCGCCGGGGACTCGTCCTCCTTTACCTCGGTCGGCCCAAAGAAGCGCTGGCGGACTGTGACCGGGCGGTGGAGCTGGCGCCGCAGGACGCTCGGCCATATGTCGCGCAGGCCCACGTTCATGTGGACCAGAACCGCCTCGACCTGGCCTTGGCCGACCTGGGCAGGGCGCTGGCTTGCGACGCCGGCAATCTGCACGCCCTTCGACTTCGCAGCCTCTGTCACATGGAGATGCACCACCTAGCCCGTGCCCGCGCCGACATCGAGGCCGCGCTGGCCGTCGCACCGTCGTGCCCCCCGGCACTCATCGTCCGGGCGCTCTGCCGCGTGCGGGACGGCGAGAAGACGAAGGCACGGGCCGACATCCAAACGGCCGCGGCCTCGGCGCCGGCCAACCCGCTCGTCCGTCTCGCCCAGGCCGCCTTGCTCCGCGAGGAGCACAAGGAGAAAGAGGCCATCGAGGCGCTCACTGCGATCGTGGACCGGGACGGGGAGTATGCCTCGGAGGCGCTGGGGCTCCGTGCGGTGGTGCGTCTGGGCATGAACCAGCCGGCCCAGGCGACAGCGGACTGCACCCGTGCGCTGGAGCGCACACGCCACAAGGAGGAGATTTATGCGATCCGCAGCGTAGCCGACGCCCGGAATGGCGACGCCGCGGCCGCCCAGGCCGACTGGGAGAAGGCCCTGCAGATCGATCCCCGGTAGGCCCACCTCCGCCGCGCCGAAACCTACGCGGATCTGAACGACGCCGCTGCCGCGTGCGGCGACCTGGCTGAAGTCGTGCGCCTCGACCCCACGGGGAAAGAAGGCTACTGGCTTCGCACCCTGGCCTACCGCGCCATGCAGCCGCCCCGGCTTGACGACGCCGACGAATGCGACCGACTGCTGGAACTGGACGGCGAGGATTCGCTGGCCCACCGGCTCCGCGGCCTCACGCTCCTCCACCGCGGCGACAAGGACGCCGCCGTCACGGAACTCAGCCGGGCGATCGAACTCGACCCGGACGACGTTTACGCTTACGTAAGCCGGGCAAGGGTGCGGTTGGAACAGCATCGCGACGACGAGGCGATCGCCGACGCGACCGCCGCCGTCGAGAGGGAAAGCGAAGAGGCGACGGCCCACGCCGTACGCGGGATGGCGTACGCCGACAAGCACGAGGACGGTAAGGCGTCGGCCGACCTGGCCAAGGCGGCCGTGATCGACGGCCGATACGCGGCCGTCAGGGACGCGCATGAGAACGACGTCAAACGCGGCGCCATGTTCGCGATGCCGCCGATAGCCCCATTCACCGGATTGCCCGGGTCGGCGCCGTCGCCGTCTTCCTCCAGGCCGACGACGCCGCTGAGCGGGGAGGCGCTCGGCTGGGCGGCCGGGTTCCTGGGCGTCGTCTTCCTGGTCGCGCTCGTGGGCGGCTTTCTGAGGGGCCGGCGCCGCGCCTGACCGCCGGACGCGACGAGAATCGTACGAAATGCAGCTTCCAATACTAGGTGAATCTCCGATGCGCAGGTTTTCGCTCTGGTTGATCGCGCCGTGCACCTTGCTGGCGATGGCCGGCCGGGCGTGGGCGCAGGCCGGCGAGTACATCCCTCCCATCCCTGAGTTCGCACCCCCCATGCCTGTCGGCGGCGGGGGCGCGCCCTTCGTGCCGCACATCCCCTGGCTCGGGGGAGGAGGCAGCGGGGACGCCGTCGGTTGCTGGATCATCCTGATGCTGGCGGCGACCATCCTTGTGCTGGTCGTCGGCATATGGCTTGGCCACGCGCTGGGCCAATGGTCCTCGGTTGGTCCCCGGACGGCGGGGCGCGACCACTCACCCAGGGCGGCGTCCGCGCCCGGGTTCGCGTCGGTCCCCGCGATGGACGCTCTGATCCTGAGCGCGTCCGAGGTCGCGGCGAAGGAGGAGGAGACGGAGGGGTTGCTCCGGCAATTGGCCTCCCGCGACCCGTTCTTCGAGCCGACGAGTCTCCAGGACGGACTGGAGCGGCTGTTTCATCTGGTACAGCAATGCTGGCAGGCGCGGGATTGCGGCCCTCTGCACGACCTGCTGACGCCCGACATTCTCGCCAAACATGAGGCGCTGTTGCTCAGCATGAGGCGACATGCGGAGATCAACCGGGTCGAAGACGTGCGAATTACACGTTTTGAGTTCGTCCACGTCTTTTGCCCGTGCGACGCGGTGCGACAGGAAGTGACCGCCCTGATAACCTTCGAGGCGCGCGTCTACTTCGTCCACGAGGTCACAAACGCCTTCCTCCGCGGCTCGCAGAAGGTTGGCCTGTATCAGGAATTCTGGACCTTCCGCCGGCACGAGTCCGCCTGGCGGTTGCGCACGATCGAACAGAGCCACGAATCAGGTCGCCTGCGGGCCGAGAACCACGTCGAGGAAACGCCGGCCGGGTTGGCGCCTGGCGCGTGAGGAGCTGGATCCGTTGCACGCAGCTCGTTGGAAGAGAGGGAATCATGCTTACCGGCGCCTGCGATGCCTGTCATGAGCCGATGTCCTTCGAGGACCATCTGGCGGGAATGAACGTCCGATGCAAGCGGTGCGGCCAGGGCTGGGTCCGCGTCCCAACCACGGCCGGCGTCACCGCGTCCGTCCCCGCGTTTGCCGACAAGGCGCCAACTGTTCCCCGGGACACGGCAGTTACAGATCAACCGCCGCCGGTTGTGTCCCGACTCGCGGAGGCAGAGGGTCCAGCAATTCCACCGGACACGGCCGTTACGGATCAACGCCCCATGACCCGACGCGCGCCGCTCCTGTATGATCCCCCGACCGCCGCGGCCTGCCCCCGGTGCGGCTCCGCCGCGTTCACGCGCGTGAAGGCGAAACGGACGTCCGCGCCCATCCAGGAGCGCGACTGCAAGGAGTGCGGGCAGCGCTACGCGGCGATCCCCGCCCCGATGTCAAACACCGCCAAGACGGCGATATACGCGAGCGGCGTCGTGTTGATCCTGGGAGGCGTCCTGGCGCTTGTGATTGGGTTTGCCGCGATGCAGGAGCCTTCGCCGGGGCGATTTTCCTCAATGCCGCTGTTCGGCGTCTTCATTTCGGTGATGGCGGGGTTCAACTTTCTGCGCATGCCGCAGCGAACGCAGGAGCTGCGCGAGAAGCGTTTGAAAGAACGCCAGGCGTCCGCTCCCTCCGGCGCCCCGCCGCCCGTCGAGATACCGGCGCCTCCCGATGCGGTAAGCCTGAGCTTTTTGTTCGGGATCCTGTCCCTGGCGGCGCCGCTCGTCTCCTCGCTGCTGACGGTCGTGGTGTTCAGCCCCGCCGCCGTCGTGTGCGGAATCGTCGCACTCGCACAGGGCCACCTCAAAGGCCTGATCGGGATGGCCCTCGGCGCCGCCGCCCTCATCGGCTGGGGCTTGGCGTTCGCTTATTTCTTCCAGGTCTGACGGAACGCCTTCGTCCGCTCCGACCCCGGCTCCAGCGCGTCCAGCCGCGCGATCCACGCGCCGGCCTCCTCCGCCTGGTCGTGACGCAGCAGACCGTCGATCAGGTAGGCCAGGTATTCCGGATTCTGTTGATCCACCGTGATGAGGTTCTCCAGCCCCTCGCGCGCCTCCGGCCAGCGGCCGTCGGCGTCGTAGAGCTGGGCCAGCCGGAATTCCTCGTCGGGCGGCAGCGGCCCTGCCCTGCGCTCCTCCTCCAGCTGACGCAGCGCCTCGGCTCGCCCCTGCGTCCGTGCGCCCAGAACGAACGCCCGCGCCCGCCGATCCGCCGCCGCGTCGTCGCCCGGCGCCGGGCCGGCGCCCAGCAGGGCCTTCGCCTCGGCGTATTTGCCGTCGTCGCCGTCCGCCGCCAGGACCATCGCCAACTCGCGCCGCGCCCACGCCAGGTCAGCGGTCGATGCGTCCTTGCCGGAGTCCAAAAGACGACGTAACACGACCTCCGCCCGCGCCGGCCGGTTCAGCCGCAGGTGGAACGCCGCTGCGCGCACCAGCGTTGGGCCGTCGTCCGGCCGCTTCGCCAGCGCCTCGTCATAGTAATAATCGGCCAGGTCCAGCCGGCCCGCCGCCTCGTAGCACGCCGCCAGCGGCAGCGCGGCGTAGCGTTCCGGCAGCGACGCCTTCAGCTCCTCCACCGCGGCCTCGGCTTCCGCCTTCCGGCCCTGCCGCGCCAGGTGCGACGCCAGCGCCGCCGTCGCGTCCCAGCCGGCGTCGGAGACATGAACCGCCCGGCGCAGCTCGGTCTCCGCCTCCTCCGGCCGGCCCGCCGCCGCCAGCACGCGGCCCAGCCAGACGTGATACGCATAGCCGTCCGCGGCCGGCGCCGCCAGTCGCGCCAGCTCCACCGCCCGCTCGCCGTTGTGCGTCTGCAAGGCGATCTCCGCCGCCTGCCGCGCCAGGGCGCCGCCGATCACCGTTTGCTCCTGGAGCCGCCGCATCACCTGATCGGCCTCGTCCCACCGGCCGCGCTCCGCCAGCAGCCGCAGCAGCGTCCGCGCCACGTCCAGCCGCCGTTCGCCCAGGTCGAACGCTCGCTGGCAGGCCTCCAGGGCCGCGGTCGAATCGCCGTCCAGATCCGCCAGCCGTGCTTGCAGCAGCGCCACGCGCGACCAGTCCGGCCGCCGCCGCGCCAGCTCTTCCAGCAGCGTCTTCGCCTCGGCCAGCCTGCCGCGCGCCATCAGGCGGGCTGCCCGGCCGTATTGCGCCCAGGCGCCGTCCTCGCCCTCCAGCCGGGCCACATCGGCCAGCACGCCGTCCGCCAGGCCGTCGTCCTCGCTCGGCAGCACCGCCTCCAGCAGCAGCACCCGGCCGGCCAGGTCCGTCGCCGGCTCAGCGGCCATTTGATGACAAAGGCGATCGCCGTCCGACATTTTGCCGATCCGGTAATACGCCTCCGCCAGCCGGCACAGCAGCATTGTCCGATCCGCCGGCGCATAGCCGTCCAGGCCCTTTTCCAGATCGCTCAGGTTGGGGTATGGTCTCAGACCATGCCCCAACACCTGGCCGGACCCGTCACCCGCCGCGGCGATTTGCAGCGCCGCCAGGCGGAACTCCAGGCGGTCGCCGAGCCGCCGCCGGGCCTCATCCAGAACGCCCACCGCCCCGGCCGCGTCTCCGCGGCGCGCGGCGTCGAGGGCCAGCGCCGTCCAGGCCGTGGGGTCGTCCGGGTGTCGCCGACCGCGTCTGCCCCAGCAGGGCCGTCGCCCGTTCCGCCTCGCCCCGCGCCCGCAGCGCCGCCGCCCGCAGCCGCGCCGCCTCCGCCGTCGAGCCGCAACGGCCGATGGCCCGATCCACCTCGGCCCAGTCCTGCCGGGCGGCCGGCAGCGCCTGGTTGTGCATCAAGAGCGCCCGACCAAGCAGCGGCCAGGCCTCCGCTGGCGCCTCCGGCAGCAGCGCCGTCCGCCGCAGCCCCTCCAGCGCCTCGTCGGTTCGGCCCGCGTCCAGCAGCGCCGCCCCCAGCGCCAGGCCCACCGGCGCCGACGACGGCGCCAGCGCCGCCGCCTCGCGCAGCACGCCCAGCCGGCGATCGCCGTCGCCGAGCTTCTCGTAGCACGCCCCCAGGCAGAGCAGCGTCCGCACGGCCTCATCCACGGACATTACGGAGCGGCGAGCGCCGTCTTCCAGCGCCCGCGCCGCCTCGCCCCAGCGTCCCTCGTGCATCCGCAGCCGCGCCGCCAGGTAGTCGGCCGTTCCGACCCGGCCGTCCCGGCGCGCCTCGGCCGCCAGCGCCTCGACCGCCTCCGGCTCGCCCAGCGCCAGCCGGGCCTCGGCCAGCAGGTTGATCAGCTCCGTCGGATTGGGGGCCGACTTCTTCTCCTTTAGCGCCTCTCTTTCCTCCTCCAAACACTCCGCGGCCTCCTTCGGCCGGCCGGTCTTCAGCTCCAGCGTCGCCAGGGCCAGGCGCAGGCCCATGTCGTCGGGATGCGCCTTGAGTCCCTGCCGCAGGGCAGCGCGGGCGTCGTCGGCCCGACCGTGGCGGGCGGCGAGATCGGCCGTCGTCAGCAGCACCCGCGCGTCGTCTGGCGCCAGCTTCCGAGCGCGGGCCGCGTCCTTCTCGGCGTCCTCCAGCGCGCCGCCGGCCATGCGGTAAACGGCCCGTTCCAGGTAGGCGGTGAAATCGCCGTCGTTGGCCGCGACCATGTCGTCCATCACCTGATCGGCCTCCGACTCCTGTTCGAGGGCGCCGCGCAGCAGCCGGGCCAGGCGAGCGTCCGCGCCGACCCGGTTCGGGCGCGAGGGCGACAGCCGCGCGGTACGCCGCCTCCGCCTGCTCCGCGTCGCCGAGCGCCTCCTCGCACTGACCGAGCAGATCCTGCACCTCAGCGTCGTCGGGCCGGTAGTGGGCGAGGAGCTGCAAATGGTCCCGCGCCCGCTCGAACTCCCCCAGGCTCATCGCCAGATCGACGGCGGCGCGGCGGAGTTCGTTCCGCGCCGGCGCCCGCGCCAGCGCCTCTTCGTACACGGAGAGGGCGCGGTCCCTGTCGGCGGCCGTCGCCGCCTGGCGGTCGAGCGTCCGCCCATATCGCTCCAGAACATCCACGTCGGCCGGGGTGAACGCCAAACGGCGCTTGAGGTAGTCGGCGGCGCGGCCCAGGTCGCCGGCCCGCTCCGCCCGGTCGGCCTCGGCCAGCAGGTAGGCGGCCTCCGGCCCGACCTGGCAGGCGTGGACGATGACCACCATCAGGCCGCAGGCAGCGACGGACGCCGCCAGAATCAGGATAAGACGGAAGTTGATTTGCTTCTTCATGGCGGGCCGATGTCCCGTGGCGTCGTGCGCGGAGGGGGGACGCGCCGGCCGATGATGGGGCGGAGGGGAGGCCGCCCGAATGGGGTGAGGAGTGAGGAGTGAGGAGCCGGAGAACACGGGGCAACGCCTTCCCGTCTTCTTTCCGACTCCTCACTCTCCACTCCTCACTCCTCACTTGTTCCGACTACGCGGCCTGCGGCCGCTTCTTCCTGCGAAGGAACAGGAACAGGAACGGCAGGCCGAGCAGCACCGACGCCCAGGCGGCCGGTTCTGGCACCACGTTGCCTGTGTTGCTTTGCTGCTGTTGCTGCTGTTGCTGTTGCTGTTGCTGTTGCTTCTGCTTCTGCTTCTGCTGCTGCTGTTGTTGCGCCGTGGCGATGTTCGTGATGGTGTTCGGCTGCTGCTGGCTTTGGTTGGCGTTGCCGTTGCCGTTGCCCGTGCCGCCTCCCGTTCCACCGCCGGTCCCGCCGCCCAAACCACCGCCCAGGCCCGGGAAGCCGCCCCCACCGATGGCGGGGCTGCCGCCGCCGCCGGTTCCGACCGTTTCGCCGCCGCCCAGCGACCCGGCCGGCGCGCCAACGCCCGTCACCGGGGCCGAGGCTTGCTCGAACGCCACGGGCGTCGGGATCTCGCTGGCGTCCACCGTGAGGCTGGCCGCCGCTACGGGAGCGGCCGTGTCCACCGCCGCCTCCTTGGCGAACACGCTGCCGCGGAACCGGGTGGCCTCGAACATCGGCGGGAAGTTTGACGTGAAGCCGAACAGCACGCTCCGCTCGTTCTGCCGCACCGGCACGTCGCCTTCCACGTCGTAGAAGACCGCCCGGATGGCCGGCGACCGGCGCGAGTCGGCCCGGCCGTCGGCGCCCGGCGTGGCGAAGATCACCGGCCGCAGCCCCGGAAAGTTCGCCCCGGCGACATTGGCCATCCCGAACGGGTTCATTGCCATCCCGAACGGATTCATGTCCGCCCCGAGTGGGGCGAAGCTCGTGTAGTCGATCAGGTTCTCGTAGGCGACCGGCGCGAGGGGGGCGAGGGCCGCGGCGCCCTCGGCCACGTCGCGGACCTGCTGCGGGTCGTAGGCGACTAGCCGGCCCTGTGTGTGGATCTCCGGCGCCCCCTTGAAGTCGGCGCTCTTGAGCAGCACCACCGTCACCGGCGTGCGGCCGGTGTCCTCGGCCTCGGGGTCGTCGGCGATCGCCTTGGGAGCGTTGCCGACCTTGATCTGGCTCATCTCATACGGCTTCGGGGCCGATTCGCGCGGGGCGTCCTCGACGAACGGCCGCTTCACCGGGCCGACGGGATGCTCGGTGGAGACCGGGGCGACGGGGACCTTGGGGTCGGCGCCGATTTCCTGCGCGAAGCCCACGCCCGTCCCCGCCGGCGCCTTGTCCTTGTCCTTCTTCGCCGCGGCGAAGAAGCCCCACGACGTAATCAGCGCCGGGTCGATGATGAGGCGAATGGTCACTTCGTGGATCGGCGATTTGCTGCCGCGGTCGTTGACGACCTGATACAGGTAGAGGTAGCGGGCCTTCTTGTCGAGGCCCGGCGACGCCTTCAGAGCGTCGTCCACGCCGGTCTGAAACTGCGTGTCGAAGCTCTTGACGCCCGTGCCCCAGGTGTCGTCGCCGCGGCCTTCGCCGCGGTCGAGGACCATATAGTAGATTGAGCCGCCGAACGCCTTGGGGGCGTCGGCCATGCTCTCGATCACGCCGGTGGCCAGAACCTTGTCACTGGGCGTGCCGGGGTTGGCGTACCCCGTGAATCGTTGCAGGCCCTCGGCGCGGGCGGCCGGCGGGGCGAGCGGCGCGACGACGGCGGCCAGGAACGCCAGGCCCGCCAGGAGCGCCCGCACGCGAGAGGGAATTCTCATTGGCGTTGCTCTTTCATCAGGAATGTTCGGGGTCAATCACGACAATGTCGGGTCGGAGTTCGCAAAAACCGTACCGTTCGCCTTTCGCCCCCGCCGTTGCGCCCCTATCCGTCCAGCTGATGCACGAATGCGCCTGGGGACCGCTCGTTTCGCCGACGGCAAGAACGCGGCTGCGATCCCCGCGTGAAAAGCTCGCCGCCCCGCGCCCCCGGTGTTAACCGTCCGGGGTTAGCGCGGTTAGCGCTGTTAGCGCGTCCGGCGCCTCACCTTTGACGATGGTGGGCGACTCGCGGAGCGAGTCGCTTTGCCGAGGCGACTCGCGGAGCGAGTCGCCCACCATCACCGCCCCCGACTGGCTTGGCGGAAGCGGCACGGGCGCCCGATACGCCGCCTTGACCCAGGCCCGCTCGGTGCGTCCCGTCGCCCAGACCCAAAAGGCGACCCACGCCGCGGCGTTGAGCATCAGGAACGACGCCGCGACCGTCAGCGGCCGGACCCGCGCCACCGGCGCCCACAGGCCGAGCAGGGCGGCGGCGTAGCCCACGAGCTGGCACGCGAACGCCATTTGGTACATCGGCCCCGGCGCCAGCAGGCTCGTCAGCAGCAGCGTCAGCAGCGCCCAGGGAGCGACCAACCGCATCATCTTGTGGGAGAGGAATTGGAGCCAGACTGGATTGCGCCACGGCGCCAGCACGGCCGGCAGCCGCGCCGCCAGCTGGAGGCAGCCGGACAGCGTCCGCACCTTGCGGCGGAACTCGTCGCCCGTATGATCCGGCAGGCGGTCGAAGGCGTGCGCCCGATCGTCGTGGATGACGCGGCGGCCTTGCAGGGCGACCCGCATCGGCCAGTAAACGTCGTCGAGGATGGTGCCGCGCGGGATCGGCCGGAACAGCTCGCGGCGCACGGCGCCGATCGCCCCCGTGACGCCGACGCCGGACCAGAGGCGGCCCTCCTGCCGGCGCAGCCATTTTTCCAGGCGCCAGTACAGCCCGACGCCGGCCAGGGCGCCGCAACCGTCCCGGACGATCAGGTCGCCGCTGACCGCGCCGACGGCGGGATCGGCGAAGTGGGCCAGCATCCGCGGCAGCGCGTCCGCCGCCCAGGTCTGCCGCACGTCGGCGAAGACCAGGATTTCATGGGACGCGGCGGCGCAGCCCTGCGAGAGCGCGGCCGCTTTGCCGGCGCGCTCCGGCAGCTCGATGACGCGCACGCGCGGGTCGGGATGGGCGCGGGCGGCGGCGGCGGTCGCGTCCGTCGAGCCGTCGGAGACGACGATCACCTCGCCGTCCAGGCCGGACGCCGCCAGGAGGGCCGTCATTTCGTCGATGCGGCGGACGATGTTCGTTTCCTCGTCGTGGGCGGCGACGACGACGGAAACCGAGCGCGGCGCCGGGCCGGCGGGCCGCACCGGCCGGCCGAGCAACCGGGCCAGCGCCCACGCCAGTACCGGATAAACCAGATATGGATAGAGGACGCAGGCGGCGGCCAGCCAGAAGGCGATTACTACGGGGGTCATCGGGATAACTCGCGGTCGGTGACTTCTTGGGCGAGCGGCCGGCGTGAGCCGGCTGACAAGGCTGCATCAGCCGGCTCACGCCGGCCGCTCGCCGTGCCTCGTACCGCCAGCCGCCGGAACAGCCGCTCGTACTGCTCCGCCTGGGCGGCGAAGGTGAATTGCGTCTCGACGCGGCGGCGCCCGGCCCGGCCCATCGCCCGCATCCGTTCCGGCGCCGCCACCAGCTCGGCCACGGCGCCGGCCAGCGCCGCGGCGTCGCCCGGCGGGACCAACAACCCGGTGGCGCCGTCCTCGACCACTTCCGGCGTGCCGCCGACGGCCGTGGCGACGACCGGCAGCCCCGCCGCCATTTCCTCCAGTACCACGACCGGCAGCCCCTCGGTGTGCGACGACGACACGGCCAGGTCGCACGCCGGCAGGACGCGCTCCAGGTCCGGCCGGAAGCCGGCCAGGACGAAACGCCTCTGCAAACCGCGTTCGGCGATCCGCCTTGTCAGATGCTCGCGCAGCGGCCCGTCGCCGAAGACGATGAAGCCGACGTCGGGCCGCTCCGGGGCCAGAAGCGCGGCCGCGTCGATCAGCACGTCGAAACCCTTTTCCGGGCTGAGCCGGCCCGCGGCGGCGACGATCCGCTCCGGCCGCGCCGCAAAAAGCCCCATAAGCGATTCCCGAACGGCGACATCCGGCGGCCCGAACGTTTCGGCATGGATGGCGTTGCGGATTACCGGCGACCGCTCCGGCGCGACGCCGGCGCGGCGGACCTTGACGGCCTGCCCCTCCGAGACGCAGACGACGGCGTCCATGCGCCGCATCACCCACCGATCGAGCGCCTCGTAACAGCGGACCTTCCAGGTCGCAGCCGTCCAGCCGTGGGCGACGGCGACGACCGGGACGCCGGCCCGCCGCGCCGCCAGCCAGCCGATCAGATCGGGCTTGTAGCCGCTTGTGCAGAGCAAATCGGCGCCGAGCGTGCGCAGCCAGCCCGCGACCTCCGCCGCCGCCCGCCGGAAGTGCGGCGCGTTCTCCTTCAGACACACCGCCCGGAAACCGTCGGCGGCCGCCGCGTCCAGAAACGGCCGGGCCAGGCCGCGCTCGGCGAAGGAGATAAACGCGGTCTGCCAACCGGCCGATAGGTTTCGCGCGAGGCCGAGCATCTGCCGCTCCGGCCCCCCCACGAACGGCGACGCCATCAGGTGAGCGACGAGCATGGCGACTCCACCCCTTTAGCGGCGACGACGCTCTCCCACACCGCTTCGAGCCGATCCGCCAGCACGTCCCAGTCGTAGCGCTCCCGCACCACCCGCCGGCCGTGTTCGGCCATTCGCCGCGCCTCCTCCGGCGCGCGAATGCACCGCACCAGCGCCGCCGCCATATCCTCCGGCCGTTCCACGACCGTGAGGTCGCGGCCGTCTTCCAGCCGCAATCCCTCGGCGCCGACCCGCGTCGAAACCACCGGCAGGCCGCACGCCAGCGCCTCCAGGATCTTCAGCCGCGAGCCGCCGCCGATCCGCAGCGGCACGGCCATCACGCCGCTTCGCGCCAGGTGCGGTCGCACGTCCTCCACGTCGGCCTGCAACTCGGCGAAGTCCGTCGCCGCCACGCGCCGCCGCAGCTGTTCCGGCGGCCGCCGGCCCACGATGCTCAGCCGCGCCGAGGGGACTTGCGCCCGCACGGCCGGGAAAATCGCATCAAGGAGTATTTGGATCGCGTCCAGGTTCGGTCGCCAGTCGAGGCTGCCCAGGAACAGCACGCGGTCGGGCGGGGACGGCGGGGATGAACCCCGCCGCTCGCCGGCCGCGTAATAGGCTGCATCGACGCCGTTGTCCACGACATCTACATTCTCGATCCCGTACAGCTCCCGCGCCAGGACGGCGTCCTCGTCGCTGACCGTCACGACGCGATCGGCCTGCGGGAACATCCGCCGCTCGTAGCGCTCGAATTTCCGCCACTGGCCGCGGACGTACCAGCGCCGCAGCGGCCGCCGTTCCGCCTCGTGGTAGCGGCGCCAGATCAGCGCATCGATGTTGTGGGCCATCAGCACCCGGCGGGCGCGCTCCGGCCGGCGCAGCAGTCCCAAAAACGGCGTCCACTCGAATTGCCACAAATCGACGGGCCGCCGCTCCTCGTGTTCCTGCACTGCCTGCCGCAACAGCGGGCTGTCGAAGGCCGCCGCCGAATACGGCAGCGGCGAGAACAAGTTAGCCGCCAGCCGGGCGAAAAAGGCCGGCCCCTTCTTGAGCGGAATGGGGTGATCGATGAGGACGTTTTCGACTCCGTTGTCGCGCAAATACGCGGCGGCCCGCCTGGCCGCTTCCGGGCCGTCGTGGCAGCGGGCGATGTAGGTGACGCGGTGGCGGTGCGCCAGGCGGAGCATCAGGTTCAGCGTCCGCAGCCGTTTGCCGCTCGACGGCGGGTAGGCCGCGTCGCCGTCCACGATCACCGCGTTCATGGCGCATCCCCATCGCGTGGAAGCCGTCCCCGCGCAACTTTAGGTCGAAAACGCGCCGGATGACGGCCGGGATGCTCCGTCCGGCGGACGAAACGGAGTCGGGCGAGGCCGCGCGGGCTCGCCCTTGCTTGGCGCTGCGGGCTCGCCGCACCATGCGTCACGCCTCGAACTGCGGCCGCGGCCGGGCGTGCTCCTCGAAAGCGACCTCCACCGCTTCCGGCCCCGGCATCCCGAACAGAGAGCGCAACGCCTCGTAGGGCACGCCCAGCATGTGGACCGCCGTGCATGCGACGAGGCGCAGGTCCAGCCACAGGCCGCGATAACGGATATAATAGAGGTCGTAAGCGAGTTTTCGGCGGACGCTCGCCAGGTCGGTGTCGGGCGGCAGCTGGATCTGGGCCAGGCCGGTGACGCCGGGCCGCACGGCCAGGCGGTCGCGGTAATGCGGGACGGCGCGCTCCAGCGCCGGCGTGAACTCCGGCCGCTCCGGCCGCGGGCCGACCAGGCTCATGTCCCCGCGCAGCACGTTCCACAACTGCGGCAGCTCGTCCAGGTGGGTCCGGCGGAGGAAGGCGCCGATGCGGGTGATGCGGGGGTCGCCAGGCCTCGACCACTGCACGCCCGACGCCTTTTCGCAGTCGTGGATCATGGTGCGGACCTTGTAAAGCGTAAACGGCCGGCCGCCTTGGCCCACGCGCACCTGGGAGTAGAACACCGGGCCGCGCGAGGTCAGCTTCACGGCCAGGGCGGTCAGGGCCAACACCGGCGCGGCCAGGACGAACAAGACCGCAGCGAAAAACCACTCGGCGACGGCCTTGACGGCCTCGTACACGGGCCGCGGCGGCGGCGTGAATGCCGTCGGCCGCGGCGCTTCCAGACGCAGGGTTTTATGGGCCGTCGGCGTGGCGGCGGCGGGGGCGACGTGCTGCGGTTCCGCGATGTCGATCTCTACGGCCATGAGGACGCCTCTTCCGTACCGATGAAGCTCTGTACGCATCGTTGCACAAGGCCCGGACGCGAGGGCGCGCCGGAACGGGCCGGTCGGCAGTGGGGAGGAGGTTCGCCGCCCGGTTCCGGGAGCGGCCTGGAGAAGTCCGACGAATGGCGGGAGGGGTCCGCCGCACGAACGTCTGTTCCGAAGAATCATGCGTCCGTGCGGGGATTCGGCGAGCGGCCGGCGTGAGCCGGCTGATGCGAACCATCAGCCGGCTCACGCCGGCCGCTCGCCGGGAGGATTTCCGTGCGAGGGAATTAGCATTTGATGTGCCAATCCCCTTCGTGGCGCCGCGGCGCGTCCGCTCCTGCGAATTCCGCGGCTTTTCGCGGCGTCCTTGCCGCATGGACGATTTTAGCGATCCCTCGAATCTTCTTCACGCCGCTAACGAGGATTAGCATGGGGAACGCGGCGCGTCAACCGGCGTTAACACCGGCCGCAGCGTTGGCGCCGGGCCTCAAACGGCCGGCGGCGCCGTCCAGGCCGAGGTAGATGCGCTCATACGCGGCGGTCATGCGGGACACGTCGAAGCAGCGCTCGACGCGGCTTCGGCCGGCCTGTCCCATGCGGCGCCGTTCCCACTCGTTGCCGCGCAGGCGGAGCAGCGCGGCGGCCAGCGCGGCGGGGTCGCCGGGCGGAACGAGCAGGCCGGTCTCGCCATCGGCCACCACCTCGGGGTTGCCGCCGACCCGCGTGGCGACGACGGCCAACCCGCCCGCCATCGCCTCCAGCAGCGTCAGCGACACGCCCTCCGTCCGCGACGACAGCACGAACAGCCCGGCCCGCGCCAGCAGCGCCGGCACGTCGCGGACCTGGCCGTGGAAGGTTACGCGCCCGTCCAGCCCCAGCTCGGCCGCCGTCCGCCGCAGCTCCGCCATGCACGGCCCGTCGCCGGCGATCTCCAGGCGGAAAGCGTCGTCCTCGCCCGCCGCCAGCGCCGCCGCCCTCAAGAGCGTATCGATATCCTTTTCGGGGCTAAGTCGCGCCACGGTCACGACCGGCCCTCCCTCCCTGCCCTCCCCCCGCGGGTGGGGAAGGGTGGGGTGAGGGGGCGCGAACCGCGTCAGGTCGATGCCGTTGTGCAGGACGCGCACCGCCCGCGGCGAGACGCCCTGGCGTACCGCCTGGCGGGCGCTGTCGGCGGAGACGCACACGAAGCGGTCGGTCAGCCGCGCCGCCAGCCGGACCAGGCCGGCCTGCCGCGGCGACAGGCGGTAGGCCATGCCGTGGTGCCGCGTGTGGACGAGCCGGCGTACGCCGGCCAGGCGGGCCGCGAAGGCGCCGTAGATGTGCGGCCGTTCGTCGTGCGTGTGGACCACGTCGATCCGCCGCTCCCGGAACAGCCAGGCCAGGCGGGGTGCCAGGCCGGGCCGGAAGCCGCTCGGCTCGCCCAGCGCCTCGACCGGCCAACCCCACGCTTCCAGGTCGCCGGCCAGCACGCCGCGGCCGCCCAACGACACGAAATGCAGGTCGAAGCGGCGGCGGTCGGCGCAGTGCGCGAACTCGACCAGCAGCTTCTCCTGGCCGCCCACGTCGAGGCCCAGCGTCACGTGGGCGATCCGCAATCGGCCCCTTTTCGGCTCGGTATATCGCATGAAGGTGCCTCGGTTAGCCGCGACGCGGAGCGGAGCGCTCGGGCAGAGCGCTCCGCTCCGCGTCGCGGCTAAACCACTGCCGCCCCGCGGCCCACGCCGCCGACTTGAATACGATCCACCACGCCTGCGGCCGCCACGGCTCGCGCAGCAGGCGGACGCAGGCGGGGTACAACGCGGCGCCGGGTCGGCCGCCGCCCAGCTGCAGCGCCGCCCACTCGCGGTAGACCTGCGCCTCCCAGACCCGCGTCGCGGCCGGCCCCAGCAGGGCCGTGTAGCGCCGGACCACGGCCAGCATGTTGCGGCAGTCGTGGGCCGGGTCGCTGCCGCGCGACAGCGAGCCAGGCTCCTGGACCCCCGTCGCCAGCGGCTCCGAAATCAGGTAGGCCGGCGTCGATGCGACCAGCCGCACCCACATATCGACGTCCTCGGCGGTGGACAGGCCCTCGTCGAACCGCAGGCCGCCCAGCGCGTCGCGCCGCACCAGCAGCGTCGAGGTCCAGACGCGGCGGGCCAGCTCGAAGGCGATCGGCCCCGCGGGCCGGTCCCAGACGCGGTCGTACAGCGACGGATGGCCGACCAGATGCGCATACCGCCCTCCGGTCGGCGGTTGAACGTAAAACCGGCTCGCCACCACGCCGAGCCTTGGATGGCGCGTCAGGATCTCCAGCTGGCGTTCCAGCTTTGGCGGCTCCCAGTAGTCGTCGGCGTCGAGGAAGGCGATCAGGCCGTCGGGGCAATGCTCGACGCCGAAGTTGCGGGCGCTGGAGGCGCCGCCGTTGGCTTTGCGCAGCAGCCGCACCCGACCGCCGTAAGGCGCGAGCGCCGCGGCCAGGTCGTCGGGGCTGCCGTCGTCCACGACCAGGATCTCGTCCGCCGGGCGGGTCTGCGCCAGGACGCTGTCGATCGCCCGGCCGATGAAGTGGGCGGCGCGGTAGGCCGGGATGACGACGCGGACGGTCGGCGCGCTCACGTCGCGTACCTCCAGGCCTGCGTGTCCAGCGTCTCCGGCGGCCGGATATTCAGCAGCCGCACAACCGCGCAGCGCAGCCGCTCGGCGCGGGCGTAGCCGAGGCAGCGGGCCATCAGGCGGAAGCGCCAGCCGTAGCTGCCGAAGCCGACGCGCCGCTGCAACTCGAAGATCCGCCGCAACAGGCCGTCGAGCAGGGCGCCGTCCTTCACGCCGTGACGGACCAGCGCCTCGTAAATCGCCTGCTCGAACTTGAGCAGGTCGAGTCCGAACCAATCCGGCCGGCCCTTCGCCCGCAGCTTGTCGTGCAGTCCGGTCAGGGTGCGCGCCCGCGCCGCGGCCATGCCGGCCCGGTTGGCGCTCATCGAGCCGGGCCGCTGGCGGTAGTAACAGCCGACGCGAGGATCGGTGACCAGGGTGGGGTCCAGCAGGCCGAGGCGGGTGAAGAAATCCCAGTCCTCGCCGAAGCGCAGCGTCTCGTCGAAGCCGTTGACGGCCCGCACCAGCGACGTGGGAAACAGCCAGCCGTGCGTGCCGCCCCAGGGGATGCTCCGGAACAGGTCCGGCAGCAGCGTCGTGGCTTGCGGGACGTGGTCGAGGTACTCCTCCGGCCGGCCGTCGCGGTAGAGGCGAACGGCCGTCAGCGACACGCAATCCTCGCGGCCGCCGATCGCCTCCATTTGCCATTCGATTTGTTCGGGGTGCAGGTGGTCGTCGGCGTCGAGGAACTTCAGGCAGCGGCCCCGCGCCCGGTCGGTCCCGGTGTTGCGCGCCGCCGGCAAGCCGCCGTTGGGCCGATGGACGTAGACGATGCGGTCGCCGTACCGGCGCGACTTCTTCGGTATTGTCCGGCGAGCCGTCGTTGACGACGATCACCTCGACGGCCGGATACGTCTGCCCCAGGGCGCTATCGACGGCTTCGCGCAGGTACTCGGCCTGCTTGTAGCAGGGGATGACGACGGAGACGAGGGGCTGGTCCATGTGCGCATTCCTCGATGGTCAGCCCCCGGCGGGCGGCCGCGCGTTCCACACCTGCGGGATCATCACGTCCCCGTGCCGCGCCGCGATCGGCGTCCGGGCGTCCGCATAGTTGCGGAAGTAGTTGCCTTCCTCGACCCGCAGCACGGCGGCGTCGTGGATCCAGTCCTGCGTCTCGCCCAGCGTCCCGCACCACAGCTCGATGCGGTACTCGCCGGCCAGCAGCGGCACGCGCGGGACCAGGCACCACAGCTCGCGGGCCTCGGCCGGCGTTCGCGGGCTGGCGTTGGTGAAGTACGTCGCCAGCTCCGTCAGCTTCCGGCCGTGCATGTCGCGGATCGACACGGCCAAGTCCAGGGGCGCGGCCATCCCGGCGCCCGCTGGCGGCGTCGAGAGGCGGATGTGGAGGCAGCAGTCTTCGCCCGTGACCATGCGGCCGGCCGGCCGGCCGCGGGCGTCCAGGACGCGGAACTCCTCGAAGCGGAACCGGCCGTCGCCTTCGCGGTCGCGGCGCTCGGCCAGCGGCACGCCCTCGGCCGCCTCGCCGGCTTTCAGGTAATCGGCGACCACCTCCGGCGTCGGCCCAAAGCGCTCGACTCGGCCGTGGGCCAGCAGCAAGGCGCGGCGGCAGATGGTCTGCACCGCGCCCATGTTGTGGCTGACGAACAGGATGGTGCGGCCCTCTCCGGTCACGTCGCCCATCTTTTTCAGGCACTTCTTCTGGAACTCCGCGTCGCCGACCGCCAGCACCTCATCGACGATGAGGATGTCCGGCTCCAGATGGGCGGCCACGGCGAAGGCCAGGCGGGTGTACATGCCGCTGGAGTAGCGCTTGACCGGCGTGTCGAGAAACTGCTCGACCTCGGCGAAGGCGACGATGTCGTCGAACTTGCGGTCGATCTCGGCGCGCTTCATGCCGAGCAGGGCGCCGTTGAGGTAGACGTTCTCGCGGCCGGTCAGTTCGGGGTGGAAGCCGGTGCCGACTTCGAGCAGCGAGCCGACGCGGCCGCGCAGCTCGACGCGGCCGGTGGTCGGCTGCGTGACGCGGGCCAACACCTTGAGCAGCGTGGACTTGCCGGCGCCGTTGCGGCCGACGACGCCGAGCACCTCGCCCGGCGGCAACTCGAAGCCGACGCCCTGGAGCGCCCAGAAGTCGGAGCGGCGCGGGGCCGTCCCACGACGGAGGCGGCGCAGCGGCGACCGCAGCAGGTTCATCAGGTCCTCGCGGAGGCTGCGGTAGTCGGCGCGCGGCCCGGTCGCATCGATCCGGTAGCGCTTGCCGAGGTCCTCGACGCGGACGGCGGGTTGCATCGGCGACATCCTTTACTGCCTTCAGATTTCACCGCCGAGAACGCGGAGAGCGCAGAGAGAAGAAAAACAATGGTTCCGAGGCGTGCCGTTCCTTCGGTACTTGTTTTTGTCTTCTCCGCGCTCTCCGCGTTCTCCGCGGTGAAACGCTTTCAGATCAGATCCGCGAACGAATCCTCGACGCGCCGGAAGTACAGGCAGCCGCCCAGGAACACGGCGACGCTGAACGCCGCCGCGATCCCGACCTGGCCCCAGTCGAGCGGCCCGCCCACGACCGCCGAACGGAAGCCGGCGATCAGCGCCGTCATCGGATTGAGCGCCATCAGCGCGTGCAGCCAGCCGCCCAGCTCCGACCCCGTCGGCTGGCTGTAGACGGTCGGCGTCGCGTACATCCACACCTGGACCAGGAACGGGATGACGTAGCGGAAGTCGCGGTAGGAGACGTTCAGCGCGGCCAGGAGGGCGCCGACGCCCACGGCCAGCAGAGTCATCAGGGCGACGAACAGCGGCGCCAGCAGCAGCGGCCAGCCCGGCGCCCGGCCGAACCAGAGCATCAAGAGCGCCATCAGGCCCGACGCCACGGCGAAGTCCACCAGCGCCGCCCCCACCGTGGCCAGCGGGATCGCCAGCCGCGGGAAATAGACCTTCGTGACCAGCCGCTCGGCGCCGACGACGCTGTTGCCCGCGTTGGCGACGGCCGTCGCGAAGAACATCCACGGCAGGAGGCCGGCGAAGACGAACAGCGGATATTCCGCCTCGCTGTAGCCGTCGGTGGTGACGTGGGCCATGCGGCTGAAGAAGATGGTGAAGACCACCATCATCAGGGCGGGCTGCAGCACGGCCCAGGCGGCGCCGAGCAGCGTCTGCTTGTAGCGCACCTTCACGTCGCGCCAGGCCAGGAAGAAGATCAGCTCGTGGAAGCGCCACAGCTCGCCGAGGTCGGGCAGCCGCCAGCCGCGCGGCGGCAGGAGGACCGTCAGCGGCGGCCCGGTCGGCGCCGGCGCCTGGGCATCGGCCTCGGCCTCCTCGGGCGGGGCATCCACCTGTGTGCTCATGAGCATCCATCCCTCTGTTCCCGTCAGAGCCGCGACCGTAAGGGAGCGGTTTTCGCCCAACCCGCTCCCTTACGGTCGCGGCTCTGACGGATGCGGTCGGGCTGCCGACGGTCAACTGTAGCACACGCCGCCGCCCGTCAGCGGACGACGAACAGGCGGACGAAGAGGTACAGGACGGCGCCGCCGGCGGCGGCGACGGCCAGCAGCCGGCCGAGCAGGCGCAGGTCGAAGCGCGGGGCCTGCAGCGCCGGGCGAACCGGGGCCGTCCGCGAATACGCTGTCGCCAGGGCCAGCACCGTGTAGGTCGGGATGATGTAACACAGCGTCAGCGACATCATGCCGACGGCCCAGGCGGCGACGACGCCGAAGACGTAGGGGTGCATCCGGGCCATCTCCGGGTCGAGTGGTGCGTGCTTCCGCCGGTTCCCGAGACGCCCCAGCTGCGCCACGGCCAGGTAGAAGGCCCCGAGGAACAACATGCCGCCGAACGCCCCCAGCTCCACAAATATTTGCAGGTAGGAATTATGCACGACATGCCCTTCCTGCTGCACGAAGGCGTTCCGGCCGACGCCGAACAGCGGGGCGTCGCGCCAGGCGGTCAGCCCATCGCTCCAGAACTGGATGCGTTCCTGGGCGGTGCCCTCGCCGGTCGAGAGGTCGGTCTGCCGGCCGGCCAGGAACAGGAACAGGGCCGGGACGACGAGGACGCCGAGGAGCGCCGCCGTTCGCCAGCCGAAGCGGGCGACGAGCAGCACCGACACGCCGGCCAGGAGGGCCAGCAGGGCGCCGCGCGACTGGGTGAGGCTCATGGCGTAGAGGCACAGGACGAGCGGGCCGATCCACAGCAGTCGGGCCGCGCCGGAACGGCGGTCGGTCAGCCAGTAGAGGTTCAGCACAACCAGCACCGAGATCAGCACGCCCACCTCGTTGGGGTCGTGGAAAATGCCGGAGCCGGTCAGGCGGACGATATTGACTTCCCGGCCGGTGGCGGCGTCCTTGACGCCCTCGACGATCGGGTTGAGGTTGGGCAGCGCGACAACGCCGTGGTATTGCAGCACGGCCAGGCCGACGGTGACGGTCGCAAAGGTCGTCGTCCAGAACAGGAACGTCCGCAGCCGGGCCGCTGAGTCCACCAGGCCGACGAAGAGCATGTAGTAGAGGACGACCTTGAAGAACTCGAAGCCGAAAATCGCGGCGTTGGCGAAGTCGAGCGCGGCCAGGTGCGACAGGACCATGGCCAGGAACAGGCCGAGGACGCAGACGGTGACGGGCCGGTCTTCCAGCGCCTTGGCAGTGAACTGCTGGAGGACGGCCGGGAACGAGGCCGCCAGGCAGGCGAGAATGATGAACTCGTAGATGTTCCAGCCGACCAGGCCCGGAATGATCTCGGCCGGGCGGACGAAGAGGGTGGCGTTGACGAGGAGGAAGAGGAAGAAGCCGAGGGCGTGGCGCGCGGGGGCGTGGGCCGCCGGCGGGGCGGCGGGGCGGGCGGGCGCCGGGGGCGGGAGTGCGACGGCGGTGCTCATGGGTTCGCCTGCGGCCGGGGTTGGGGTTCGGGTCTTGCGCTCACGGCTGGGACAGCACGCGCGACGCCTCGGGCAGCAGGCGGCGCAGGAAGTCGGCGGCGGGGTCGTCGTCGATCGGCGTCGCCTGGCCGGCCGTTTCGCGGATGACGTAGAGCTTGTAAAGGGCCGGAAGGCGGGCGAAGTCCCAGCGCGGGTTGTCCGACGCGCGCCAGCGGCCGTCGCCGTACCAGGACCAGAAGATGCGCAGCTCGCGGCCGCCGGCCTGCGGTTCCTTGAACTTGCCGGTCCAGCACTCGTTCGGCGCCGCGTCGGCCGGCGCGTACTGGACCGCCGGCCCCTCCGACTCGAAGCCGGCGGCGCCGTAGCAGGTTTCCGGCTTGTGGACGCAGAGGGGGCCGGGCCGACCGCATAAAATGATCACCAGCAGGCTTGTGCCGCTGCGCTCGTCCGTGAAGCGGCGGACCCACGACCCCTCGGCGCCGGCCATTGCCAGCGATTCGGCGTCGAGTTCGGCCGGCGCCCCCTTCCAGCGGCCCAATTCGTCGGGCAACTCGCGCAGCTTCGCCGCCCGCGCCTCCAGGTCGGCCGACTTCCGCCAGCGCTGCGTCCAGGCGCCGTACGCCAGCCCGGAGGCGATCACCACGGCCAGCCCGGCGGCGATCATCAGTAAAAGTGGCGAGTGGCGAGTGGCGAGTGGCGAGTGGGCGCCGGCCACCTTCTTATCCACAGCCGCGCCAGGGTCGTCGCGCACTTGTCTTCCCTCGCCACTCGCCACTCGCCACTCGCCACTATTACTTGCCCGTGACCGCCGACGCGGCCACCGACGGATAGCGGATATTGCCGTAGGCTTCCAGCCCCTCGCCGATGACCACGGCCCCCAGCACGCGGATGCCGAGCGACCCCAACCGCTGCTGGGCCGCGTGGACGGCCGGCAGCCGGCTCACGTTCCGCAGCACCGACAGCAGCACGGCGTCGGCGTGCTCGCCGATCAAGAGCGCGTCGGCCACCGGCAGCACCGGGCTGACGTCCACGATCAGGAAGTCGTACTGCTCCTTCAGCTCGTCGAAGACGGTGCGGACGACGCCGTCCTGGGCCAGGGCCTGGAGGGCGCGTCGGTCGGCGGCGCCGGCCGCCAGCACCGAGAGATTTTCCAGAGGGGTATTCTGCACGACGTGGCTCGGCTCCACTTCGCCGCGGAGCAGCTCGGCGAAGCCCGGGCCGGCCGTCAGGCCGAACAGCTGGTGGACCGCCGGGTTGCGCAGGTCGCCGTCCACGAGGAGCGTGCGCCGGCCGCCGCGGGCCAGGCTGGCCGCCAGGTGGCTGGCCAGCGACGTCTTGCCCTCGCCGCTGACGGCGCTGGCCACCATGACCACGCGCAGCGTCTCGGAGCGGCCGGCGTGCAGCAGCAGGGTGCGGATCGCGTCCATCGACTCGATCATCGGTCCTTCCGATTCGTCGCCGACCGGCGCCACGGCGCGGGCCTTGACCGGCACGGGCGGCACCGTCCCCATCAGCGGCAGGCCGAGGCCCTGGCTGACGTCGTCCGACTTGTAGACGCGGCGGGCGCGGAACTCCACGACGGCCACGCCCAGGAACACCAGGCCGAACAGGCCCAGGAAGGCGCCGCCCGCCGCCTTGATCCGCTTGTCGAGCGTCGGCCACTTGGGCGGCGTCGCCGGCTCCATCACCGTCAGCCGCGGCGGCAGCGGCAGGCTGGCCTCCAGATTGGCCTGCTCGTCGCCCAGCCGCTTCAGGCCGGCCTCCATCTCATCGACCTCGGCCTGCATCGCCTCCACGTCCGGGTTCGACCGCGCCGTCGCCTCGCTGCCGTTCCGCAGCGCCGCGATCGCGTTCGCCTTCTCCGTCAGCTTCGCGTCCAGCGTCTCCCGCTGCGCCTTCAGCCCTTCAATGTCTTGCCGCGCCTTCTCCAGGTCGTCCTTCATGCGGTCCAGCGTCTTCGCCCGCAGCCGCTTCTCATAGTCGGGCCGCAGCCCGTCGCGCTCTTCGGCCAGCTTGTTCTGGATTTCTTCGATCCCCTTCCGGTATTGCACGATGACGGGGTCGCCTTCGCGGTCCTCCTGCCGCAGCAGGGACGACCGATCGCCCATCTTCTTCTGCAGCGCCATCATCTGGTCGATCTGCCCTCGGACCACCGGGTTCTGGGGGAAGTCGCGGTCGATCTCGTCGTCCACGGCCGACGGCGCCGCCTTCACCTTGTCGGGGGCCGCCAGCGCCTTCTCCAGGTCGCCGACCTTCACCTCCAGCCGCCGAAGGTCCAACTCGACGGTGATGTGCTGGGTTTGCAGGGCCGCCTGGGCCGACTGCTCAATCTGCATCTTGGCGTCGATCCGCCGGGGGTCTTCCAGGCCCAGCAGCTCGCGCCGCGCCTGCAAATCGTTCTTTTTCTTCCGCAGCAGCTCGGTCATGTCGTGGTAGCTCTGCCCCAGTCGCTTGATCCGCTCCTTGATTTGGGTCTCCTCCGCGGCGTTGTACACCTCGCCGCACGCCTGCGCCCACAGGTTGGCCAGCGCCGCCGCGTCCTCCGCCCGGTCGGCGCTCACGTCGAGCCGCAGCGCCTCGGGGCCGGGCGTCTTGTCGTCCACGACGACGGCCGTCCGCATCCACGCCAGCGCGTCGGCGCCCTGCGCCCGCACCGCCGACAGCTCGGCCGCCTCCGGCTTCTTCAGCGCGGCCGCCAGCACCGGGTCGCTCTTGACCTGCGTCGCCATGTTGGCGCGGAAGCTGATGAAATCCTCGGCGGTGTCGTAGAGTCCGCGCGGCGGATGCGGATCGAGGTGCAGGGTCGCCACGCCGGTGTACTGTCCCGGCGCCACGAACCAGCCGGCGACCGCGCCGAGCAGGCCCAGGCCGCCGCCCACCGCGAGGATGGTCAGCCAGCGCCGGGTCAGGGCGTGCCACAGGGCGGCGACGCCCGGCGGCGCGGACAGCGCCGGCGGCGGGGCGGCCGGCGCCGGCTCGGCGGGCGGCGCCACGCCGGCCGTCGAGGGGGTCTTGCTCTTCAATCCATTCGGGTCACGCGAGATCATCGGAGGAAACCTCCCGGTCTGCCCCCGCCTTCCGCAAGAAGGGGGTGGGTCAGACGGTGAGTGCGGATTTCGGGGTTTCAAGCGGCGGCGCCGGCGAGCGGCGCGGCGTCAGCCCGCCGGTGCGATCATCAGGCGAACCGCCGGCGCCATCCTTTACCGGCGGCTGACGCCGCGCCGCTCGCCGGCCCGTGCGGCGACGAACAGCCGTCTGAGTACGGCCAATTCCAGCCACAGGGCGGCGAAGGCCAGCGGCATCATCAGCCAGCCGGCCAGGTCGTGAAAGAACGCATGGGCCGCCGTCGCTCCCAGCGTCGCATAAACATAAGCCGTTGCAGTGATGCGCACCAGATTCATCAGCACGCCGATCGGGACGGCGCTCAGGAAGACCGCGATGCGCTCGGTCGTCGGCCGGTTCACCACCAGGGCGGCCGTCGTCGAGAGCGCGAAGAAGGCCGACAGCATTCCGAGGCCGCTGCACGCCTCCAGGACGCCGATGCGGTAGTCGCCGACCACGATCACGTTGCCCTCGGCCGTGGCCGCGAAGCCGAGCGTCTGGAGGGCGTAGGTTCCGACGAGGGTGGCCAGCTGTTGCAGCGGCCCCGCCAGCGCCGTTTCCGCCTGGAACGGCAGCGGGAACATGAACAGCAGCACCGCCACGGCCGGCAGCAGCCACAGGCCGAACCGCCAGCCGCCGACCAGGACGCCGGCCGCCAGCAGCGACAGGAGGAGCGACAGCCCCTCGAACCACTCGAAATAGAAGTAGCCGCCGAGGAAGCGCAGACCGGCCGCGGCCGCCAGCCCGGCCACGCCCCACCACTCGGGTCGCAGCACGGCCGGCCGGCTTTTCCGCCTGCACCACAGCACCAGCAGGGCGAAGGCCGGCACGAGGAAGCCGTGCGAGTACTGGGCTTCGCGCGACCAGCGGCCCTCGACGGCGGTGAGCGTCGGCCAGTACGACCAGAGCAGTCCCAGAACGAGACAGGCGCCGAACAGGGCCGCGGCCCGCCGGCCGTGAGCCGGCGGCGGAGCGGTTGCGGCGGTCGTTCGGAGCAGCGGCGCTGGGTTCATTGGTTACGGCACGGCGTCAGGAGGCCCGCAGGGATGTACGCACCTCGACCCCGCGCGGCGAAGGCGCCGCGCCCGCACGGCCAAGAGAGGGGAAGGAGGCCGCACGGCGTTTCGGGTCGAGACCACTGGCCTGTCGGGACGGCTTGTGCCGGGGGAGCACCGCACAGGAATCGCTGGCCATCATGGCAAGCAACCCGTGTGCCGTCGGCGGGCGTCCCGCAATCGGCGAAAAGGGCCGGGATTTTAGGGCCAATCGGCCGTCTCCCGACCGGAGGCGAGCGAGGGACGTTTCCCTTCGTTAGCGCCTGGTATCCGCCGCGTAAATCAACCGTAGCACATTGCGGCCGGCGATGAGTCGGTGGGATCGATAACGACGGGATTTTCGCGCCGGACGGGAAAAGCGGTGCGATTGACGGGCGGCTCGCCGGCAGATCAAAACCACGGAACACACGGAACACGCGGAAAAGACGAATAACAGACACTAAAATGCGTAATAGGTGCTTTGCAGCGGCCCTGGAGTTTTTCCCTGTATTCCGTGTGTTCCGTGGTTCCCTTCTTAGGAATGCGCCCCGGCCTCCGCCGTCAGCGCCGCCAGGGCGGGCTTCAGTCGGGCGACGGCCGCATCCAGCCGCCGGTACGCCTCCTCGGCGCCGGCCAGGTCGCCTCGGCGGCCCATCGCCTCCAGACGCGACGCCGCCTCCACCGCCGGTCGCGCCCCGAAAATCCCCACCGCCCCGACCAGCGTGTGCGCCAGCCGGTACACCGTCTGCCCGTCGCCGCGGCCGACCGCCTCGCGCAGCTGCTCCAGCTGCGCTGGGTACGAGTCGAAAAACACCTCCGTCAGCGACCGCAGCAGCTCCCAGTCGCCGCCCACGCGGGCCAGCGCCTCGGCCGGATCGACCAGCGCGCCCTCAGCCGACATCGGCACCTGGTCGAGTTCCTCCGGCGCCGCCGCCGACTCCGCCGGACCCAGCGCCGCGACGGCCGCGTACAGGTCGCGCGTCTGGATCGGCTTGGAGACGTAGCCGTCCATGCCGGCCTCCAGGCAGCGCTCGCGGTCGCCCTTCATGGCATGGGCCGTCATGGCGATGATCGGGATGCGCCGGCCGGTCCCCGCCTCGCGGCGCCGAATTTCCGCCGTCGCCTCGAAGCCGTCCATCTCCGGCATCTGCACGTCCATCAGCACGAGGTCAAAAGTCTGCTTCTCCAGCGCCTCCACCGCCTCGCGGCCGGTGTTGGCGAGGACGACGGCGTGGCCGTGCTTGCCCAGCAGGTGCTGGGCCAGCTTCTGGTTGACGGCGTTGTCCTCCGCGACGAGGATGCGCAGCGGCCGCCGGCCGGGCGCGGCGGGGGCGTCCCCGGCCGAGGCCAGCCGCGTGTGCAGCGGCGAGCCGCCCAGCGTGGACAGGATCGTCTCCAGCAGCTCCGACTGCCGAACCGGTTTGGTCAGGTAGGCGCGGACGCCCAGCTGACGGCACCGCTCCACGTCCTCGGGCTGGCCGGCCGAGGTCAGGATCAGCACCGTCGCCCCGTTCAGCGCCGGGTCGGCCTGGATCTTGCCGGCCAGCGTGAAGCCGTCCATCTCCGGCATGTGGCCGTCCAACAGGATCAGCGGGTACGGCTCGCCCGCCGCCGCCGCCTCGGACAGCACGGTCAGCGCCGCCGCCCCGCCGTCCACGGCCCGCGGCCGCATGCGCCAGTTGGTCAGCACCTCATGCAGGATGCGGCGGTTGGTGGCGTTGTCGTCCACAATCAGCACCGCCAGCCCGTGCAGGTGGGCCGGCTGGGCCGGCGGCGGCGGCGCGGCGCCGTTGCCGCACAGGCCGAACCGGGCCGTGACGTGGAACGTGCTGCCCTGGCCGGCCTCGCTGTCCACCCAGATCCGCCCGCCCATCATCGACGCCAGCTGCGCCGAGATCGTCAGGCCCAGGCCGGTGCCGCCGTACTTGCGCGTCGTCGAGTGATCGACCTGCGTGAACGCCTCGAAGATGTTCCGCTGCTGCTCCTTCGGGACGCCGATGCCGGTGTCGCGCACGGAGAAATGCAGGCAGATCTCCTTCTCGGTCCGCGTCTCCGGCTGCACGTCCACCACCACCTCGCCGCGGGCCGTGAACTTGATCGCGTTGCCGATCAGGTTGACCAGCACCTGGCGCATCCGGCCGGGGTCGCCGCACACCGACTCCGGCGCCTCCGGGGCCACGCGGCAGGCCAGCTCCAGCCCCTTCTGCTGCGCCCGCAGCGCCAGCGTCTTCATGATCTCGTCGAGCAGCGGCCGCAGCGGGAAGTCCACCGCGTCGAGGTGGAGTTTGCGGGCCTCAATTTTCGAGAAATCCAGAATGTCGTTGATGATGCCCAGCAGCGACTCGGCCGACGCCTTCACCATCGTCAGGTACTCGCGCTGCTCCCGCGTCAGGTTCGTGTCGAGGGCCAGCTCCGTCATGCCGAGAATGCCGTTCATCGGCGTGCGGATCTCGTGCGACATGTTGGCCAGGAACTCGCTCTTGGCCCGGTTGGCCTGCTCCGCCGCGTCCTTCGCTTTCTGCAGCTCCTCCTGCGCCTTTTTGCGCTCCGTCACGTCGCGGGAAACGCCGAAGCTGCCGACGATGCGGCCCTGCGGGTCGCGCATCGGCATCTTCGTCGTGGACACCCACGTCACGCTGCCGTCCAGCCACGTCTCCTTCTCCTCCACGTTGACGATCGGCTTGCCGGTGGCGATCACCTGCTGCTCGTCGCGGAAGGCCTGCTCGGCGTGTTCCCGCGTGAAGTAGTCGAAGTCGGTCTTGCCCTTGGCGTCGGACGGGTTCACGAGGCCGTGCCGCTTCGCCAGGCCCTCGCTGATGGCCAGAAAGCGGCTTTCCCGGTCCTTGAAGTAGATGGCGTCGGGCAGGTTGTTCATCAGCGTTTCGAGGAGGCGGCGTTCCTGGGCCAGCGCCTCCTCGGCGAATTTGCGGTCGGTCAGGTCGGTCAGCACGCCGTCGAGCCGCAGGATGCGGCGGTCGGCGCCCGGCGTCGGCGTGACGCTGTCGCGCACCCAGCGGAGCATGCCGTCCGGCAGGACGACGCGGTACTCTTCCTGGCTGGGCTGGCCGGCCCGCAGCCGGGCCAGGGCGGCGTCCCAGCGCGGCCGGTCTTCCGGGTGGACCGCGTCGCGCCACGCCACCGACCCGCCGCGCAGGAACGTTTCGGGCGGCCGGCCCGTGATGCGCGCGACGACCGGCGACATGAACTGGTACGTCCAGCGGCCCGACTCGTCGATCTCCGCGCTCCACAGGCAATCCGACACCGAGGCCAGGACGCGGCGCAGCTCCGCTTCCTTGGCCTTGAGCTGGGCCAGCGCCTCGCGGTGCTCGCGGACGTCGCGGGCCGTGATGAGCGCCAGCGTCTTCGGCTGGACGTGCAGCCGGGCGATGGTGATGTTGACGGGAACCCAACCGTCGCCCTTGCCCGTGCGGAGGAGGAAGCCGTCCTGGGCGTGGAAGATCTCGCTGTGGCTGCCGGCCTGGCGCAGGCGCTGGCCGCCCTTGCCGGAGAAGCGGAACCAGTAGGTCATCGGCCGGCCGATCAGCTCGTCGCGCGATAGGCCGGTCAGCTTCTCGGCCATCGGGTTGACGGCCATCAGCCGGTCGGTGTCGGGGTCGAACAGGAAGAGAGCGTCGCCCGCCTCCTGGAACAGCGCTCGCCCCAGGCCCTTGATCGGATTCTGTTCCGTGTTCATGGTGCGCTTCGCTCGGGCCGCCGACGTGAGAAGGCGGACCCGGAAAGGCACGGCGGCCGTTTCGCCGCCGTCGCATCAACTATACGTCACGTTCGGTTCGCCGCATCGGCTTCCCCGGCCCGGATTCGTCCGCCGACCCTGTGCGAGAGGGGAGTCCGGCTCTGGTTCGATTGTACCGGCCCGCCGCGGCCGCCGCCAATTCTTTCGGCGCGGCGGCGCCGGAAAAAACGACAGGCCGCCGGAACGTCCGGCGGCCTGTACGGTTGTACCGAGGAGCGATGGTTCGGTTAGCCGCGACGCGGAGCGGAGCGCTTTGACAGAGCGCTCCGCTCCGCGTCGCGGCTAACCAGGTCGCCGTCACTTGTTCTGCTGCGCTTCCTGCAGCTGCGCGGAGAAAGTGACGATCGCCGCGTCCATGCTGAGCTTCACCGTCAGCGCCTTGCCGCCCTGCACGCTGACGCGGAACTTGTCCTTGACGCCCTTCGTGAACACCTTCTTGGCGATGGCGGGGGCGTCCGGGTTCTCGTTGGCGACCAGCTGCGCCGCCCGGCCCATCGACACTTCCACCTGGACCGTCGGGCCGGCCTTGGGCTTGGCCGTCGCCGCCTCCTTCAGGACCGACAGAGCGTCCGGGCCGCCCGCCAGCAGGATGGCGTCGTCGCGGATGGCGAAATAGATGTCCGGGTTTTCGCCGATGAGCCGCTTGACGTTGTCGTCGAGCGGCTGGTCGGGAATGATCTGGTGAATGCTCACGTCGCCGGCCTTGGCCACATCGAGCTTGAGCGATTTCCCCGACGGGTCGCCCTTGAGGAGGTCGCGGAGCAGCTTCTCCACGTCCGCGCCCTTCCGGATCTTGAGGCCCGTCAGCAGCGTGTAGAGGCCCTTGTCGCCGGGGCCGCGCAGGTCGAAGCCGACGTCCAGCTCGCCCGCCTTGAGCGTCGGCGACGCCGCCTTGATGAACATGTCCGCCAGCTCGTCCCCGTGCGGCGCGTTGGCCAGGCCGTTCTTAAAGGCCTCAATGAGCATTTCCGTTCCCGACTCGCGCACCTTCTCGGGAAGGGCCACGTTGACGATCAGGTTCGCCGCCGAATCCTTGCCGCGCAGGGAGGCGGAGACGCTTTTCTTCGTCGCCAATTCGGAGATGCTGTCGGCCAGCGGGCTGCCGGGCTTCGCGGAGAACGTCGCCGACGCCGACAGCTCGCCCTTGTCCTGGTCCACGTCCAGGCTCACCGTCAGGTCGGACCCGTCGTCCACGACGCTCCGGATCATCGCCCCGACCTCGTCG
This sequence comes from uncultured Planctomycetaceae bacterium, assembly GCA_963823075.1. Lineage (GTDB taxonomy): Bacteria > Planctomycetota > Planctomycetia > Gemmatales > Gemmataceae > UBA4732. The sequence goes on along the minus strand of CAWGKE010000001.1, from coordinate 1,201,640 downwards.
ATGGCGGCGAGGCGGAACGCCTTGAGGGACGGCGTCTCGCCGGGCTGCTCCTGCTGCTTGGCCTGAGCCAGACCCTGCGCCACCCCGGTTTTCACCAGGTCCTTGTACTTTTCCGGGATCGCGTCGGCGTGGACCGTCAGCGACGCCAGGCTGGTGCCCTGCGACGGCAGCACCTTGTCCGGCGCGATCAGGCGGTCCTTGGCGATGGCCTCCTTGTTCTGGACCGTGGCGTAGGCGTAGTCGTTGGCGAAGCGGAAGTAGACCGGCACGGGAAAGTTGTCCGAGACGACCTTGTAGACGCCGTCGGAGTCCTTGTCCTTGACGGTGAGGTTGGGAATGTTCTTGACGAGGCTGACCAGGCCGTCTTCGCTGACCACGGGGAGGAGCAGGACGACCTCGCTGGCCTGGGGGTCGTCGGCGTTGATGCGGGCGTACAGGCCGATTGGCTTCTTGGCGTCGATGGCGCTGAGGCCGCGGCCCATGATCTTCTTGAACACGGCCTCGAACTGCTGGGCCTCGTTGTCCTTGCCGGCCAGGCCGGCGACGTACTTGGCGTCGGAGATCAGGCCGTCGAGAGACTTGAAGGCGACGACGACCGCCGGCCGATCGTCGGCCTCGGCCGGGGCCGCGCGCGTCAGCGCGGGGGCGGCCAGCAGCAGCAGGCCCGCCAGGGGAAGGATTCGCGTACGCACGGTTGGCTCCTTGCTTCTGACTTCAATGGGACCGCGGCGCCGGCGCCGCGGAATAGAGACGGTGGACCGCACAGGACATACCCACCCGACCGGCTCGGGTTTCAGTTCCCGAGCATTTTGAGGGTCGGGCCGGCGAGTCGGCGCCCGTCCCCGTAGTATAGGAAGGACGGTGCGATGCGACGACGGAGGGGCGAGCCGGGTCGCGTCAGCGCCCGGAGGGGGAGAACCATTATGGCAACCAGATGCGGGGCGGTGTGGGCGGCGCTGGCGGCGGCGCTGGCGGCGGGGGCCTGGGCCGCGGCGCCCGAGGAGGGGCCGGCCGGCGTCCACACCGAGACGGCCAAGGACCACATCGACTTTCTCGACGGCAATGCCCTCGTCTCGACCTATCACATCGGCCCCGACGCGGCCAAGCCGTACTTCTGGCCGCTCAACGCCCCAAGCGGCGTCGGCGTCACCCGCGACTGGCCGATGCTGGCCGCCAAGCCCGGCGAGCAGACCGACCACGTCCACCAGAAATCCGGCTGGTTCTGCCACGGCGACGTCATTCCCGAGGGGATCGAGCTGAAACACAAGACGAAGACCGCGAAAGGCGTCGATTTCTGGTCGGAGGAGGACGGGCACGGCGTCATCGTCTGCGTCAAGGTCAGCGAGGCGCAGGAGTCCAAGATACAGACCCGCATCGTCACGGACAACGAATGGCGAACGGCCGACGGCGACAAAATCCTGGACGAGAAGCGGACGATTTCCCTCTACGACCTCGGTCCCGACCTGGGCGGAGCGCGGCTGCTGGTGGTGGACTCCGATCTGATCGCCGACGTCTGCCCGATCACATTCGGCGATACGAAGGAGGGGTCGTTCGGCGTGCGCGTGCGGACGGACCTGACGGAGGAGAAGGGCAAGGGCAAGATCACCAATGCGGACGGCAAGACGGGCGAGAAGGGCGCCGACGGCTGCTGGGGCCGCATCTCGGCGTGGTGCGACTATTCGGGCCCGATCGACGGCAAGGCGGTGGGCGTGGCGATCCTGGCGGACCCGACCAATCCGTACCCGAGCTGCTGGCACGCCCGCGGCTACGGCCTGATGGCGGCCAACCCGTTCGGCCGCGACAAGTCGGGCTTCCCGGCGGTGAAGGGCAAGACCGATCTCGTCAAAATGGTGAAGGGCGACCACCTCAAGTTCCGCTTCGCCATCCTGCTGCACGACGGCGACGTGAAGGCGGGCAAGGTGGCGGAGTGCTATGACCGCTTCGTGAAGTTGAAGGAGTGACGGCCGCCGTCGTTTAGCCGCGGTTCGCAGAACCGCGGTTCTGCGAACCGCGGCTAAACGACGCGGTCTCCCTGCTACTCGGCGCCGCGAGCCTCCGTCGCCTTTTGCCGGATGCCGCAGGCCCGTTCGTACAGCGGCCGCAGCCACGGAGGCACGCAGCCCTTGAGGCTCGACCGCCGCAGCTCGCCGACGTAAACCTCGTCGAACGGCTCCAGGCGGACGTTGGTGCGCTGGTCGCCCCGGAGGAGAATGGCGCCGAGATCGACGTGAAAGAGTTCCGGCGAGCTGCCGTCGGCGACGTGGCTGCGGACGACCTGCACGTCGCCGACCGCGGCGCCCGGCCCCACGCCGCCGACGCGCTGGAGCAGGTCCACCACCGTTTCCGGCCCCTGGTAAGCCACGCTCCGTTCGCGGCCGGCGACGGCGCCAAAAAGATAGATTTGCTGACTGTTATATCCCACGACGCGGACGTGGACCTGATCGGCGGGCAGACCGAACCGGGCCGCGGCCGCCCGGGCGATCTCGGCGGTGGTCCGGCCGTCTGCTCGGAGGCCGCCGCCGTCGGGCGTCGGAATGCGGCCGTCGGCGCCGACCTGGCGGGCGCCGCCGCAGCCCGGCCGGCCGGGCGCGTCCAGCTCCAGCAGGTCGGGGCAGTGGACGACGTAGCGCTCGTCGAGGTTGGGTCCGTGGGCGCCGGGGTTGCGGTCGGCCATCAGCGCCTGTTCGAGTCGCGGGCCGTCGGCGGCGCAGCCGGCCGCCAGGCCGAGCGCCGCCGACAGCACCCCGCAAAACCCCCAGGACCGCCGCGTTCGCCCGGCCCGCATAACTGGCCCGCCCGGTAAAGGCGTCAGGACCGCTCCCCCCCGGTATTATCGGTTGACGGGGACGGCGACTTGAGGGGCGTTTGGTCTGAGCCGCGATCGTGAGGGAGGCGGGGAAGAAGACCACTCCCTCACGGTCGCGGCTCGGACCAAATGACCATCAATCCTTCTTGTCCTTCTTCTCCTCGTTCACGATCTTGCCGTCCGGGTCCACCTGGACCTCGTAGTGCTTCTTGTCGGCCGTCTTCACCTGCACCTCGTAATAGGCCAGTTTCTCGGTCTTCTTATCGACCTTGGTCACTTCTTCGACCTCGTCGAACTCCGCCTTGGGGTACTTCGCCTCCAGCGCCTGGGAAACCGCCTTGGGCAGGTCTTTGTAATCGACGTCCTTTTCGATCTCCGTGATGGCGCCGTCGGTCGTCAGTTCGACGTCCATCTCTTCTTTCTTGTTCAGGATTTCGATCTCGTAGTAGAGTTTTCCTTCCTCCGTCTCCTTCTCGGCCCCCTTGATCTCGGCGTCGGGGAAGCGCGCCTTGACGGCGTCCACGACCGCCTTGGGCACCTTGTCCAGGTCCACCTTCTCGTCGGCCCACGCCGCCGGCGCCGCCGCCATGAGAATCATCGCCGCCATCCCGATGTAAATCGAGCGCATACGCGACCTCCTGAACCGTTGCCGTGCTTGCCGCGACCGCCCGCCCCACCACAGGGCGGGCGCCGTCGCAGCCAGGGTGAGGATATCGAAGGAGGGGGGGAAAAGGGAAACACTATTAAGAATAACTAAGGATCGCGCAGGAACAACTTCGTCCGAGCCGCGACCGTAAGGGAGCGGTTTTCTCCCGCTCCCTCACGGTCGCGGCTCGGACAGTCAGGGGCGGCGCGTTAGCTTGAGGATCGTGAACGAATACGCCGGGAAGTCGCGGTCGAACTTCTCCGCCGCCCCGTCCAGGACCGAGCGCACCGTCTTGACGCGCTCCGGCTCCTCCGGGCTGTTCACGTCGTCGAGCTTGCCGGCCAGCGTCCAGACGTCGGCCTTCGGCACGATGGGGCCGAAGTGGTCGATGCGCACGCCGGCCCGATGCGGCCGGTCGCCGATATTGACGACTTTCAGGACCAACGAAGTCCCATCCTCATCGCGCAGGACGGTCACGTCAAGGTCGCCGTTCGGCGAGTCCACCGTGGAGGCCACGCGGTCGGGCTGATGGTTTTCGGCGGCCATCTGCTGGGCGCAGTACGGCGGCATCCCCCACACCTGGCGGTTGGTCAGAAACACCTGGCCCTGGTCCCAGTCGTTGTCGTTCTGCTTCCACGGCTGGAGGCAGTTGGCGGGGCAGTCGAGCAGCACGAAGTCGCCGTGCCGCTGCGTGGCGTTGAGGACGTGGGCGTGGCCGAGCGCCCGCCGCAGGTCGTGCCGGCCGCCGTTCTCTTCCAGCACGGACGCCTTCAGCTTCGTGCCCGGCGCCCACTCCTGCACCAGTTTCTCCATGCGCGTGAAAAGGCGATCCACATTCTCGCCCTCACGCAGGTCGTCGCCGCCGACGTGAACGTCCCAGAGGGCCGCCTTGCCGTCCAGTTCCTGGACGATCCGTTTGCTGACAGGGTTGTCCGGCTCCCACCACGCCGCGATGATGAGCTGCACGTTCGGGTCGTGCGCGTGCATGGCGTCGGCGAGCAGTTTGAAGCGCTCGATGTAGTGGGCGTCGGTCTTCTCCTCGTTGCCGATCTCGATGGTGCGGATCGCGTAAGGTTCGGGATGGCCGTTGGCGGCGCGGCGCTTGCCCCATTCACTGGTCGCGGAGCCGTTGAGGTACTCCACCAGATCGGCGGCGTCCTCCGGCGTCTCCTCGTCGTTGATCGCAAACACCGGCTCGAAGCCGGCCGCCCGGCAGAACTGCACGAAGTCCTCGATGCCGAAGCCGTTGGTGGAACACGGATACCACCAGCCCTTGTACTGCGGCCGGCGGTCGCGGTCGCCGATCATCTTCTTCCAGCGGTACTCGGGCGCGTTGACCATGCTGCCGCCGTAGCGCAGCACGCCCAGCTTTTCGTCCACCAGCATCTTGCCGACGTCGGCCCGCATCGGCAGGCCGTGGAACAATTCGTCGCCGGTCCCGCTCAGGTAGACCTGATCCACCCACACGGCGCCGGGTTTGTCGATCCATACGGCGAAACGGGCGTTGGGGTCGTCGCCGCTCGCTTTCATGGAAAAATCGTAGCGCGCCCACTCCTTGCCGACGGGGCCGACCTCCTGGCGGGCGTAGGTATGGGCGCCGTCGGCGCTCTGGAGCGCGACCGTGACCTTGCCGTCGTAGCCGGTCTGGCGCAGGTAGAGTCGGCCGGCCTCGGTACGGCCGTCGCGGACGGAGAGGCCCCAGCGGTTCAGGCCGCGGTTGGCGACGCCGGCCGTGCCGTCGCCGCGGACGATTTCGATCCTTTGAGAGCGCGCGGAGTTGAAAGGGTTGTTATCGTCCCATGCAAACCGCGCAACCGCTGAGCCGGTGCGAACGGCGTCCCACATGCCGCTCACTTCCGCTTCGCCCGCTGGAGGCTTGCGCGGCGGTTCCTCGAAGCTCTCGCCGAAGATCTGCTGGGCGTAGAGTCCGCCGTAGATCTCGTGGTTGACGTCCTCGATGCAGGCGCCGTACATGAGGCGCGTGGTCTTGTTGACGACCGTGCCGGCGTCCACGGTGATGGTCGAGTCGGCCGGCGCCGCGGCCAACGCCGCGGCCAGCAGGGTGAAGCAGTGGATCATTGATGGGTGCCTCTGGTTTGGGCGAGCGGCCGGCGTCAGCCGGCTGGTGCGTCGCCCCAGCGCCGACGATATGTTACACCAGCCGACTGACGCCGGCCGCTCGCCGTTGACAAACACCGCTTCCGAATTGCGGATTGTTGCTCGCGGCGGTAGGCCGGTTGGGGGGTTGGGCAATAGGCACGCCACTGAGGGAGTCATGAATACCATGGAGGACACCATCGCCGCGTTGAAGCGATTGCCGCCGGAGGAGAGGGACCGCTGGTTGGACCAGTTCTGGGCCAGGCTCCACGAGGCGGAGTACATGAAGCGTCAGACGGAGTACGAGCGGCAAGAAGAACAACGAAGGATACTGGATCGCAAGGCCGCCAACGAAGCTGATGACTACGGAATGCCTGAATACACGCCCTGACGGGAAGCAGGTTGGGGGGAAAAGAGTTCGGGCGGGTTAGCCCAGCGGGAGAGAGATAGAGAAAAAACGACTCTCCAATTCTGTTATGTCCTGCTTGACCGGAATGCTTCGCAGCGATAGGCTGTGGAGGCGGTTGAGGTCGTGTTCGGGGAGACAGGATTGTGCCCGTCGAACAACAACCACCCGAGGTTTTGGCTTTGATCATCGCCGATCACGTGCATCGGGATGACGGCGCGGGCAAGTTTTTCATCCTGGGAACGTGCGCCTCCATCGGCGCCGCCGCCTTTCCGTTCACCTGTTCCAGCCTGGCTGTGTATGCCAGTTTGATCGACGGGCACGGCGAGACGCCGATGCGACTCCGACTGATCGACGTGGACGAAGCACGCGAGCCGGTCCTGGAATTTGAGACGACGGTGAACTTCCTCGATCCCACCGAAGAGGTGGAGGTTGCCTTTCGTCTTGTCGATCTGGCGTTTCCCGAACCGGGGGATTATCGCTTGCAGCTATACGGGGCCGGCCAATTGCTGCGGGAACGACGGTTCCTCGTCATCCCCCTGGAGAACCCTGGCAATCGCTGAGCGCGAAGCATTATTGGGAGTCTACCATGAAGCCGACCGACAAAGCCAAGGTGACTGTGCTGGTTACCCGCCCGGTCCCGTTGGAACAACTCAAGAAATACGCCAGCACCAAGCCCCTGCGGCGGCCGGCGCCCCGCTCCAAGCCGTGAAATCGGCGCCCGCTCGCTCCGTGGGCGGCCCACCGTCGCGGTCCTCACCCGATCACCTCCTGAATCACCCGCCCCGACACGTCCGTCAGCCGCATGTCGCGGCCGCCGTGGAAGTAGGTCAGCCGCGTGTGGTCCAGCCCCAGCTGGTGCAGGACCGTCGCGTGCAGGTCGTGGACGTGGACCCGGCCCTCCACCGCCGCGTAGCCGAAGTCGTCGGTGCCGCCGTGGACCACGCCGCCCTTGATCCCGCCGCCCGCCATCCAGGTGGTGAAGCCGCGCGGGCTGTGATCGCGGCCCTTGTTGTTCTGCCCCGTCGGCGTCCGGCCGAACTCGCTCGTCCATACCACCAACGTCGAGTCGAGAAGTCCGCGCTGCTTCAGGTCGGTCAGGAGCGCCGCGATCGGCTGGTCCGTCTCGCCGCAGTGCAGCGTGTGATTGGCCATCACGTCGCCGTGGGCGTCCCAGTTCTGGTCGTTGTGGCCGCCGCCGCTGTAGACCTGCACGAAGCGAACGCCGCGCTCCACCAGCCGCCGGGCCATCAGGCAGCGCCGCCCGAACGGCTCCGTCCGCGCCTGGTCCAGCCCGTAGAGCCGCTGCACCGAATCCGGCTCCCTCGAAAGGTCCACGGCTTCCGGGGCGTGGGACTGCATCCGAAACGCCAGTTCGTAGCTGGCGATCCGTGCTGACAATTCGGTGTCATCGGGCGACGCCTGGCGGTTCCGTTCGTTGAGCTGGTTGAGCAGGTCCAGCTCGTTGCGCTGCTGGGCGGCGCTGACGCCGGGCGGCGGGGCTAGGTTGAGGATCGGCTCGCCGCTGACGCGGAACTGCGTGCCCTGGAAGTCGGCCGGCATGAAGCCGTTGTTCCAGTTGGGCGGCCCCGAGATCGGCCCGCCGCGCTGGTCCAGCATCACCACGAACGCCGGCAGGTCGCGGTTGACCGTGCCCAGGCCGTACGTCACCCACGAGCCGAGCGACGGGTAGCCCTGCCGCAAAAAACCGGTGTTCATCTGCAAGAGGCCGGAGCCGTGCGCGAAGCTGTCGGAATAGGTCCCGCGCAGGATCGCCAGGTCGTCCACGCATTCCGCCAGATGCGGATAGAAATCGGAGATTTCTGTGCCGCACTGGCCGTGCTTGGCGAACTGGCGCGGCGAGGCCAGGAGCTTGCCGGGATTGCGGGCCTTGAAGAGCGGGTCGCTGTCGAGGTTGGGGATCGGCTGGCCGGTGCGCTTGGTCAGTTCCGGCTTGGGGTCCCAGGTGTCCACCTGACTGACGCCGCCGTACATGAACAGACAGATGACCGATTTCGCCTTGGCGGGGAAGTGCGGCGGCTTCGGCGCCAGCGGCTCGCCCTCCGGTTCGTCGGCGCGGCGCGGCCGGCGAAGAAGCCGTCTTCGAGGAGCAGGGCGGTGAGCGCGGCCCCGGCGAAGCCGCCGCCGGCCTGCCACAGAAACTCGCGCCGCGTCCGGCCGCAGAAGGATGGACGGTTCATCTATTCCCTCCCTCACTCCTCTTCGTCATTCCTCGTTCCCAAGCTCTGCTTGGGGACGCCTGCCGCGAAGCTCCGCTTCGAGTCCGGTTCCTTGACGGGACGCGAAGCGGAAGCTCTCGCCGACGTGCGTTCCCAAGCGGAGCTTGGGAACGAGGGGGGTACTTTCTCATCCTCCGCGCTCTCCGCGTTCTCCGCGGTGAAATCTCTCAATCCCACCACGCGAACTCGTTCGTGTTCAGCAGCACCAGGCAGAACGACGCCAGCGCCCGCGACCGCGCCTCGTCGTCGGCGATCGGCTTGCCGTCCGCCTCGCCGTCCTTCTGAATCTGAATCCTTTGCGCCTTCAGAAAGGCGCTCGCCTTCTCCACTTCATCCGACCGCGCCGGCCGGCACAGGGCCAGTTCAAACGCCCGCTGCACCTGCGCCGCCGAATCGCCGCCGGCCTCCTTGCGCAGCCGGGCCGCGAAGAAGCCGGCTTGTTCGTTCAGGAAGGCGCCGTTGAGGAACGTCAGCGCCTGCGGCGCCGTCGTCGAAACCGCCCGCTTCTCGCAGCTCGACGTGGTGTCCGGGGAGTCGAGCAGCTGCAATTCCGGCACCGGCAGCGACCGCTTGCAGAAAACGTAGACGCTGCGCCGCGACGCCTGGCGGGGGTCGGACGGCGTCCAGCCGTCGCCGGGCCGCGACTGCCCCTCCAGCACCGCCCGCGGCAGCGGCGGGTAGACGCCCGGCCCGCCATGCTCCGGGTTCAGCTGGCCGCTCACCGCCAGCACCGCGTCGCGCACCGCCTCCGCCTCCAGCCGCCGGCCCTGCCACCGGCCGTACAGCGCCAACCGTTTGTCGCCCTTCGCATCGCCCCCATCCAGGGCCGCGGATGTTTGGTACGTATTCGATAGCACGATGAGCCGATGCAGCTTCTTCAGCGACCAGCCGTCCTTGACGAAGCGGTCGGCCAGCCAGTCGAGCAATTCCGGGTGCGTCGGGTCGTCGCCCACGACGCCGAAGTCGTTCGGCGTGCCGACGATCCCCCGGCCGAAGTGGTGCTGCCAGACGCGGTTGACCATGACGCGGGCCGTCAGCGGGTTGTCGGGGCTGGCGATCCACCGCGCCAGCCACAGGCGGCGGCCGGTCGATTTCTCGGTCGGCGTCGGCGGCGCCGGCTGCTTCTCAACAAGCACCGCCGGCAGCGACGGGCCGACCTCATCCCCCGGCTTCTTCGGATCGCCGCGATGGAGAATATGCGTGATCGGCGCCGTCGGGCCGTCCTCGTAGAAGGTGTAGGCGCGTGGCCCGCCCGGCGGTCGCGCCGTCCTCAAGATCGCGACCTTCAGCGTCAGCTCGTTGAACAGCCGGCGGTCCTCGTCGTTGTCGGCGTTTTTCAGCGAGTCCACGCACTCTTCGAGGTCCCGCAGTTCCGCCTCCCACCGTTCCTGGGCTTCCTGGTACGGGCGCATCTCTTCCGGCGTCCCGACCGGCTGATCCAGCTCCAGCCGGCCGATCTGCGGCCGCTTCAGCGGATCGAACACGGCCAGCATTCCGTAGTAGTCCTTCTGCGTGAACGGCTCGAACTTGTGGTCGTGGCAGCGGGCGCAGCGCAGCGTCACGGCGAGAAAGGCCGACGCCGTCGTGCCCAGCACGTCGTCCATCTGGTCGCAGCGATCGACGGCGGGATCGGCCGGCTCGTCGTCCCACGTCCCCAGCCGCAGGAATGTCGTCGCAATGTGCGTCTCGGCGTTGGCGCCGCCCACCTCGTCGCCGGCCAGCTGCTCCGTCACGAAACGGTCGTAGGGCTTGTCCTTGTTGAGGGCGCCGATGACGTAATCGCGATAGCGCCAGACGCTCGGCTTGGCGCCGTCGCGCTCGTAGCCGTTGCTGTCGGCGTAGCGCACCACGTCGAGCCAGTGCCGCGCCCAGCGCTCGCCGTATTCCGGCCGGGCCAGCAGGCCGTCCACAACCTTCTCGAAGGCCTGCGGCGAGGCGTCCTCCAGAAACGCCTTCTGCTCTTCCGGCGTCGGCGGCAGGCCGATCAGGTCGAAATACACGCGGCGCAGGAGAGTGCTTTTGTCGGCGGGTGGCGCGGGCCGCAGTCCCTCCGCCTCCAGCTTGGCAAGGATGAAGGCGTCGATGGGCGTGCGCACCCAGTCCGCATCCTTCACGGCAGGGACCGGCGGCGCATGGACCGGGCGGAAGGACCAATGATCGCGCGGCGCGGCGGCGCGGCTGGCGCCGGCGCAACCGAGTGCGGCGGCGATGCAGACGAGCGGCATCCACGGCGAGCGGCGGGACACGGCGCGGTCCTCGGATCGGGCGAGAGCGATCCGGCGGCGGGTGGGCGATGCCGGGCGGGACGGCAGAATGGATCGTAACCGTGAGACGGCCGGCGAGCAAGGAGAAAGGCGGGCTGGTGTCAGGCAACAATAGAAATGTCCGCATTTCGGCGACAGTAGAAATGTCCGGTGTCCGGACGTTGTCACTTCTTCCGCTTGAACGGCTTCCTCCACGGGTGGTCCTCGGCTGGACGGTGTGGCCCCTTCTTGTTATCGTCCGCCCCGCCGTCGGGAGGATAGGGCTCCGCAGGAGTGCGACCCGAGCGCCCGTCGGTCGGCTGTACGCCAGGCGACCGGGACCCCGAAGAGGGGTCCCGGTTCGCTTTTCCCCCGCTGGCGTCGGCCGCCGATGCGTTAAACTCCGGGGGTCTGGGGGCGGAGCCCCCAGGGCCGCAACCCGGCGGGATCTCGCGGTACTTCAGGTACTTGCCCCGGAAGCGGATCGCCATACTCCCGTCCAGGCGCAGCTCGATCACCACCCGACCGCCCCGCTCCCCCGCATGCACCGGCGGCAGCAACTGGTAGAAGCGGTTGCGGAAGCGCACCGTGTAGTCGTTGGACACCACCCGCCCCTCCTGGATGCTCAGGATCGCCGCCAGGTCGTGACCCGGACCCAGCGGCCGGTGCCCGTCGGCCGCCTGGCGCGCCGGCTTGACGAAGCGGCGGTTGTGCGTCGGCAGCAGCCGCTCCAGCACGGCGTTGGCCCCCGCCAGCGTCGTCACGCCCGCCAGGCGCAGCTCCTTGACCCAGCGGTCCTGGGCCGTGCCGAAGGACCGCTCGACGCGGCCCTTGGCCTGCGGGCTGTGCGCCCGGATCAGCTCGATGCCCAGCTCCCGCAGGGCCCGCCCGAACTGCGTCTCCGCGTCGGGCAGGGCGCGGCCCTTGTCCTGCGGCTCGAAGATGCTGTGCCGGTCGGTGTACAACGCCACCGGCCGGCCGAAACGCCGCAGCCAGCGGCCGGCCAGGTCCATATGCGCCTCGACCGTGCCGGCCGGGTAGAAGCGCGCCAGGGTGCGGTTGGTGGCGTCGTCGATCATGCCGATCAGGACCATCTCCTCGCCGCGGCCCTCCAGCCAGTCATGCACCGAGGCGTCCATCTGAACCAACTCCCCGAAGCAGGCCCGGCGCGGCCGGCGGCTGCGGTGCGGGTCGCGGCGACGCTTGCGTTGCCACAGCCCCTCGGCGATCAGCCAGCGGCGCAGCGTCTGCGGGCCGACCGTCAGGCCCTCCCCGGCCAGCTTCTCGGCGGCGAAGGTGGGGCCGAAGTCCGCGTAGCGGGTGCGGTAGGCCGCCAGCACGGCCCGGCGGAAGGCGGGGTCGGGCCGGTGGTTGGAGGGCCGGCCGCGCAGGCCGTCCACGAGGGCGGCGTCGCCTTCGGCCTCCAGCTTGCATTGGATGCGTCGGACCTGGCGGACGCACAGGCCGAGCAGCCGGGCCGCCTCGGCCTGCGTCCGCTGGCCGCTCTGCACCGAGTGCAGGACCCTGAGGACATCGCGTTCCTTCTGACTCATAGCGATCCGGTCTGTGGAAAGCACGCCGATAGACATGGCTCCTCCTTGGCCTGACCAAGGAGGACATTTCTATTGCGTTAAGACCGGACATTTCTATTGTCGTTCAACAGGAGAAAGGCGGGCTGGGTGTGGCTGAAATGCTCGAGATGGTTCAGAATTCGATGGTGAACCGCCGGGCGGGGCCGTCGAGAAGGGTCTTGCAATTCAGGAGAATGTCCAGGCCGATCAGTACGTCGGCGTCCGGCAGCGTCGCCAGCGCTTCCATGACCAGCAACGTGGGCAGCATCAGCCAGGGAGAACCGGGGGCTGAGCCGGGTCGGTGACGCTCAGGCTAACCGAGTACAAATCTACGCGAATCTGTCCCGCCGCCGTGTGCGTTGAAGCGGCGGCGGCCGGGGGGACGCCGAGTTGTCGCAGGATCGGCGAAGCGACGACGGTCACATCCGAGCCGGTGTCGATCAGCCCGCGCGCCTGAACCGGCGCGGGGATTGGCAATCCCGCCGCCAGCAGGGCGGCAGATGTCTGACGGTCCAACCCGATCCACACCGGGAGCGCAAGGCCGGCCGGCGTCACCGGGAACGCGAGGAGCGCCACGGCAAGTTGACTCCGCGAATACGCAGGTACGGTTCCTCGGCGCGTATCTCATGGATAAGGAATGGCTGCATGAGAAAGCGCTGGAGGCCGACTTCCCGGGCCGCTTCCCAGGAGTCGTAGACGCCAAGAATTTCTTCTCCCTTGACGAGCGCGAACCGTCCCGCCTGGCCTTCCGCCAGCAACCGCCCCACTTCCCGGCGATAGGTGTTCCACTCTCGTCCCAGGACATCTTCGGGTTTGGCATCCGGAAGTTCGGTGTAGTCCGCTCCTTTGGGCCGTTCCGCCGGCTGCGGCGGATTCTGGCGATCGTGCCTCCAGGGCCTCGCGGTGAGCCGATTCTATCAGGGCGTTCCCGCGCTCTTCTTCCTGGCGCTGGCGTTCGCACGCTTCCCGGAACATAGCCTCCACGAGGGCGCGACCCTGGCGGTCTTGTTCTCGCTTGCGCTCGATGGCTTCGCGGTGCAGTTTCTCAATCAGGTCGTGTGCGTTCTCGGACACGGGCGGCCCTCCTTTGCCGGTGAGTATACCCGATAGCGGAGGGGATCGTAACCACCGAATGGCTGGCGGGCAAGGAGAAAGCGGGGGGAGGCCGCGGTGTGGATGTACGCCCGGTGGATTGGTTTGACGTGAAAGGAAAGGGCAGGGCAGGCGACCGGGAACCAACTCGAAACACAACGCCGGAGAGAAAATGCGGTCGCCGGCGCCGATAATGGAACGGAACGAGAACGCGTGCCGGAGGACGGCGGACGCCGAGGCCGGATGAACGATTACGACAAGGCGGCGCGCTATGTCATGAAGCGCGACCCGCCCGGAGTGTTTCATTGGCTGCTGGGAGCGCCGGCGTCGTTTCACGCCTGGATCGACGCCCGCCGGCTGACGCTGCGCGATCAGGGCGATTTGACCGGCGACCTCGTGGCCGCATTTCGGGTCGGTGCGGGATTTGAGGCGTTGTGCGTCGAGTTGCAGGCCGAGTCGCGGCCGGAAACAGCCGGGCGGCTGCTCTTGGGCTACGTCCCCCGCCTGGCGGCGGAGCCGACGGCCCCGGCGGGACTGCCGTTGGCCTCCGTGGGCGGGGTAGTGATTAACCTGACCGGCCCGGCGCAGCCGGCGGTGTTGCGCCTGTCCCCGACCGTGGCCCCGGCGTGTCGTCTGGAGGGGGCGGTGCTGCAACGGACGCTCCGAGACGAGGACGCCGCCGGTCTTTTAGCGGACGTAACGGCCGGTGCAGCGTCGGCATGGCTGCTGGCGTGGCTGCCGTTGATGCGTGGAGGAACCGATTCGGGTATACTCGACGGGTGGAAGCGGGAGGCCGTGCGCCTGCCGGGTGAGCGAGAGCGGTCGGACCTTGCCTGGTTGACCCTACCATTTGCCGATCTGTCAGGCCGCGCGGCGGAGTGGCGACGGGGATTACGGGGGTGGAACGTGCTGATATCACCGACGTGGGAAGCGATGCGGCAAGACGTCCGTGCGGAGGAGCGCCGCGACGCCATCTTATACTTCGCGCGGCCAGGAGTGAGACATCTTCAAACTCCTGGAAGTGGAGTGTCATGAGGGTGGCCAGCTTGCCCGCGTGCGTCGTAGATATCCCACCAAGGACATCTTCAATGGCGGCTCGGAAGTCGGCGAACGTCGGGTGATAGCGCCCGTACGCCGCCTTGCGTTTCATGAACCGCCAGAGCCGCTCGATCAGGTTCAGGTTCGGCGAGTACGACGGCAAGAACAACAGGGCGATCCGCAACTCCTTCGCCAAGCCTGGCGCCAGTGCATTGCGTTGATACCGGGCGTTGTCCAGGACCAGGGTGACAGGCCCGATCAGTCCCCGGGCCGCGATGGCCCGCAGCAAGTCGCACATCGTTTCGCTGTTCACCACCGTCGTGTTGGTGATCGCTGCCAGTTCCCGGGTGACGGCGTTCCAGGCCCCCAGCACGTTGAAACGCTGGCGTCCGGACGCCGCCCGCACGAACACCCGCGCGATCGACCCCAGGCAACACAGGAACGTACCGAACACGAAGTGGGCGGCGTCCACGAAGAACACGTGTTCCCGGCCGGCCCGCGCCGCGTCCAATCGGGGCTTCCGTTGGCCGTCCAGGAACTCCCGTTGCTCCCGGACGTGCTCGGCCAAGTTTTTTTGGGCGGGATCGGCAACGCCCGGATGCGACGCCACGGGAATCCCAACCCCTTCAGAAACGTGCGGACCTGAGTCGGCGGTCGCCGTAGCCCAGTCAACTGCTCGATCCGGTCGCACGCCTCGGCGGTCGTCCGAACCGGGACGGCGGTGAGCGAATCCCGAATGGCGTCCGTAAAGGAGGCCAGGTCGCTGACGGGGCCGGTCACGTCCCCTTGGCGCAGTCCGTCCAGGCCGCCGTCCCGATAGGCGGCGACATAGCGTTGAACCGTCGCTCGACCGAGGCAGGCGACGGTCGCCGCCTTCGCCCGGGTGAGACCACAATGGAGCAACCACAGGACCTGCATCTTGCGGCGGACGGGGGCCTGCGGGTGAGACTCCCGCTCGGCATTCACCCCTTCCCGTTCCGCAGCCGTCCGTTGCACACGATGCCATGCCATCCGGGCTCTCCCGGGCAAACCGGTTGGATCGTTACGTCGATCCAGCGGTTATAGTCCAAGCAGCTGCCGGGAAAACGTCTCAGTCCGGGCCATGCGGAGTATAAATCTCACCCAAGTAAAAGATTCACACCCTAAGGACGCCCGAAAGAACAACTTGAGCAAGTTTTTCTGAGTTCGTAGTCTGTGAGGATGCACGATGCAACCATCCTCCAAGGACTGCGGACCAAGTATGGAACTCTTCAGCCGATCATGGACGAGCGTCTCCGTCGCCAGTGGGCTGCCACGGAAGCTCTCGCCCTGGGCTGGGGTGGCGTCTCGGCGGTTGCCAGCGCCACCGGGCTGTCGCGCAATACCATTGCCGCCGGCATTGCGGAGATCGGCGAGCGGTCGCGGCAGACCACGCCCGTTCCTCCCAGCCCGCGGGTGCGGCGACCGGGCGGCGGGCGCAAACCGCTGACCGAGACCGACCCCGGTCTGGCAGAGGCGCTGGAGGCCTTGGTCGAGCCGGTGACGCGGGGGCACCCCGAATCGCCCTTGCGCTGGACGTGCAAGAGCACAGCGAAGCTGGCCGAGGAGTTGCACCGGCAGGGGCACGCGGTCAGCGACCGAACCGTGGCCAAGCTGCTGTACGAGGCGGGCTACAGCCTCCAGTCCAACCGCAAGACCCGTGAGGGGTCGGCGCACCCGGATCGCAACGCCCAGTTCGAGTACATCAACGACCGGGTGCGGCTGTTCCAGTGCCAGGGGCAGCCGGTGGTGTCGGTGGACACCAAGAAGAAGGAATTGGTCGGGGATTTCAAGAACGGCGGCCGGGAGTGGCGGCCCAAAGGCCAGCCGCAAGAGGTCCGGGTCCACGACTTCCAAGATCCGGCTCTGGGCAAGGCGATTCCCTACGGGGTCTACGACCTGACCCACAACCAGGGTTGGGTGAGCGTGGGCATCGACCACGACACGGCGCGGTTCGCGGCCGAGACGCTGCGGCGCTGGTGGGCAGGGATGGGCGCCAAGAGGTTCCCACGCGCCCGGAAGTTGCTGATCACGGCGGACGGCGGGGGGAGCAACGGCAGTCGGTCGCGGCTGTGGAAGATGGCGTTGCAAGGGCTGGCCGACGCCGTCGGGCTGCCGCTGAGCGTGAGCCACCTGCCGCCGGGGACGAGCAAGTGGAACAAGATCGAACACCGGCTGTTCTGCCACATCACGCAGAACTGGCGGGGACGACCGCTGGTGAGCCATGAGGTGATCGTAAGCCTGATTGCCCATACCACCACCGAAGCGGGACTCGAAGTTCAGGCGGCGCTGGACACCAACTGCTATGAGACAGGAGCCAAGGTGAGTGACGAAGAGATGGCATCCCTTCAGATCACCAAGGCCGACTTCCACGGCGATTGGAACTACACCATTGCGCCCAACTGACACTTGCTCAAGTTATTGTTTCGGGCGTCCTAAGAATACAGACAATTTCACCGCGGAGAACGTGGAGAGAAGAAAAAGAAGAGTTCCAAGACGTGCCGTCACCCCGGCGCTCGTTTTTGTCTTGCCCCTCGTTCCCAAACAGGAGTTTGGGAACGAGGGGCAAATGTTGAGAGTTCGGGAACGCGGGCGCTCCTCGCTACAGCTTCACCTTCGGCATGGAGAAGAACGACCGTTTCGGCGGCGGCGCCGCGATGATGACGTGCGGGTAGGTGTTTGGGTCCGCCGGATTGAGCGGCTGGAGGTCGGGGTCCCACTCCAGCACCTCGGAAAATTCCGCCGTTTGCACTCCCGTTTCGCCTCGATCGTCGCGGCCGCCGGTGCGGACGAAGATCGGCCACGGCTTCCGGTCGGCGCCGATCACCCACACCGGCCGCCACTGGTCGTGGTCCTTCATCGTCTGCCAGCGCGCCAGTTTCGTCTTGGCCGCCTCGGTCTGCGCCGACGGGTCGAGCTGGAACGTCAGAGCGGCGGCGGGAACCTTCCAGACCGGATCATGCACGCGCAGCAGCACGTCCACGTCGGCCGTCATGCCGGGGCGCAGCCGCCATTCGTGCGTGGCGGCGTCGCGCTCGTTGCGGACGCCGACCAGCGCCCGATAGAAGACGGCGCCACGCTCGCTGATCGGCGCCAGCCGCACCTCCTCGACGTGCCCCTCGAACGCCGGCCCCGAGTCGCCGCCCGGCCCCTTCACGTCGGCGGTCTGACCGCGGGCGATCTTGGCCACGTCGGCCTCGGCCACCTGCACCTCGACCTGCATCTGGTCCAGGCCGCCGGCCAGGGTGAACAGCCGGCCGGAGGCGGGCGGGCCGACCATCTGGTTGACGGATATCGCCCGGTCGAGAACGATGAATGTGTGCTTGGGCCGGGCCGCGGTCCCAGCGGGCGCCAGCTGTCCCAGGCCGCCCCCCTCGGCCGCCGCCCCCGCGGACGCGGCGACGTTTTCGGCCATGACGGGGGCGCGGATCTCGGCCTTGCCCCGATCGTCGGCGGCGCGGCGCTGGGCCTCCTCGGCTTCCTGAATCTTGACCTGCGCCAGCGCCAGCCCCGCCTCGGCACTCTTGAGCTGGTGCTGGGCCACGTCCACGTCGATCTGCCGGCGCACCTCGGGCGACCGCTCCCGCTCGCGTTGCAGGGCCGTCGCCGCCGCGTCGTGGGCCGCCTGCGCCTGCTCCAGGCCGGCCTTCGCTTCCTGAACGGCGAGATCGGCCTGCTTGAGCCGCTCATTCAAGGGCTGGGCGTCGAGGCGGGCCAGCAACTCGCCTTCTTCGACTTCCTGGTTGAAGTCCGCCCGGACCTCGACGACCTTGCCGGCCAGCTCGGTCCCGACCGTGTAAACGTCGCGCGGCTGGACCGGCCCCGTTGCCGTGATGACATCGGCGGCCCGACCGTGTTCCACCGGAACGGTGGTGTAGTCTTCCGCCTCGTCCTGCGATCCGCGGCCGCCGAACCACCAGCAGCCGACGATCAGCAGTACGACGGCGAACGCCAGGAAAAGCAAGAGTTTCTTGCCCACGCAACCCCCGTGCGAAGCAGGCGGAATCCTCGGCGAACCGAATGGGCTTCCCTGCCTCCCACTCCCCTAATCATCCCAGACCGCCCGACCTTCGACAAGATGTACACGAGCCGGCGACGATTCGGTTTGTTTCCGTTCGCGGAATAGATGCTAAAACCGTTCCAGTCGCCGGCCGTCAGGCGTGCGGGACGGCCGCTTTGGACGCCGACCCGCCGCATCACCGCTGGGAGGGGGTAAACTACCCGTGGCGACTCCCTCCCCGCTCACCCACAAGCAGCGACTCCCATGAAACCACACATGCACCTGCGGACGTTCCTCCTGCCGGCGGTCTTGTGTCTGCTGGCGGCCGGCCCATGTGGCGCCGAGCCGGTCCTCGTCGGCCGCATCCTCATCGGCGGCCCGAGCGACAACGGCGTGGACACCGGCTTCGGCTACTATCCCGGCGACCACGGCTTCGTCCCCGGCTATGGCACTTATCCCGATCCGTATTTCGTCAACAGCCCGCAGATTGCGATCAACTACTGGAAATGGAAGGGGCCGCCGCCCGTCGCCGTCGCGCCGGCCGTCATCGACCCAGACGCGGGCGCGGCGCCCACGGCCGCGGTGCTGCGGGTGCACGTGCCGGCCGACGCCGAGGTTTGGGTTTCCGGCGACGCGACCACGCAGCGCGGCGAGCTGCGCCGCTTCATCACGCCGCCGCTGGACGCCGGCCGCAACCAGGGCTATGAGCTGCGCGCCCGCTGGACGGAGGGCGGCAAGCCGGTCGAGCGCACCGAGGACGTCCGCGTCCACCCCGGCGACCGGCTGACCGTCGATTTCCTGGCCCCGCCGGAACCGGAGCGCCTGGGTCCGCCGCGCCAGGTGGACGGGCGCTGACCCGCCCGACCGCAACCCTTATAATCCATTGAAACAGGTCATTGCGACGACAGGCCCCTTCCATCGGGGGAGGCGCCTGTCGTCGATGCGTTTTCGGACCCGCTGGAGGACCACGCCATGACGCAGACCGCCACGCACGCGGACAAACGGGAGTTCAAGACCGAGCTGAAACAGCTCCTGCATATCATCACCCATTCGCTCTACTCCAACAAGGAAATCTTCCTGCGCGAGCTGATCTCCAACGCCAGCGACGCGATCAACAAGCTCAAGTTCGATTCGCTCCAGCACGAGGAGAAGCTGGAGGGAGACAAGGACTGGAAGATCAAGATCGCCGTCGATAAGGAGAAAAACACCCTCACGGTGTCCGACAACGGCGTCGGCATGTCGCGCGACCTGGCCGTCGAGAACCTCGGCACCATCGCCAAGTCCGGCACGCGCGCGTTCCTGGAGAGCCTGAAATCGAAGGAGGTCCGGGAGCGGCCCGAGCTGATCGGCCAGTTCGGCGTCGGCTTCTATTCTGCCTTCATGGTCGCGGACAAAGTGACAGTGGTTTCGCGGCTGGCCGGCGACCCACCCGACCAGGGCGTGCGCTGGGAGTCGGACGGCCAGGGCGATTTCACCGTCGAATCGGCGCGGAAGGACCGCCGCGGCACGGACGTGACGCTGCACCTCAAGGCGGACGAAAAGGAGTTTCTGGACCCGTATAACGTCCGACAGATCGTCAAGAGGTTCTCCGATTTCATCGAGCATCCCGTCGTGATGGACGTGGAGAAGGAGGAGAAGGGCGAGAAGACGGTCGTCGAGGAGACGCTGAACGCGCGCAAGGCGCTGTGGCTGCGCGGCAAGTCGGAGGTCACGAAGGAGGAGTACGCGGAGTTCTACAAGCAGATCGCCAACGACTACACCGAGCCGGCCCGCGTCATCCACTACACGGCGGAGGGCGCCAACGAGTTCCGCGTGCTGGCGTTCATCCCGTCGCACCGGCCGATCGAGCTGCAATGGGGCGACTTCAAGGCCGGCCTGCGGCTCTACGTCCAGCGCGTCCTCATCATGGAGCGCTGCGAGGAGCTGCTGCCGCCGTACCTGCGCTTCGTCCGCGGCGTCGTCGATTCGTCCGACCTGCCGCTCAACATCTCGCGCGAGCTGCTCCAGCACAACCCCTTGCTGGCGCAGATCAAGAAGAACATCGTGCGGAGCGTCCTCAACAATTTGGAGGACATGAAGGAGCATGATTACGAGAAATACGTGGCCTTCTACAAGGAGCTCGGCGAGATCCTGAAGGAGGGCGTCGGCCGCGACCACGCCAACCGCGAGAAGCTGGCCGACCTGCTGCTGTTCGAGTCGCTGAAGACGCCGGCCGGGCAGTTCACGACGCTGGCGAAATACGTGGAGGCCATGCCGGCGGAGCAAAAGGAGATCGCTTATCTCATCGGTGACAGCCGGGAGCAGGTCGAGCATTCACCGCTTCTGGAGGGGTTCCGGGCCCGCGGCTGGGACGTGCTGCTCTTGACCGACCCCATCGACGAGTTCGTCATCCCGAGCCTGCCGGAGTACAAGGGCAAGAAGCTGAGGGCCGCCGACCGCGGCGAGGTGGAAGACGACAAGAAGGAGTCGAAAAAGAGTGAACCCGACGAGAAGATCAAGAAGCTCTTTGAGCATCTCAAAACGAAGCTGCCGGAGGTGAGCGACGTGCGGCTGTCGGGCCGGCTGAAGGAGAGCGCATCGTGCCTGGTGGCCGGCGAGGGCGAGGCGTCAGCCCACCTGGAGCGGCTGATGGCGCGTATGGGCCGGGCCGATGAATTGCCGGCCAACCGCCGCATCCTGGAGCTGAACGGCGAACACCCCGCCGTCGTGGCGCTGGGCGAGCTGTTCGAGAAGAACACGGACGACCCGCGCGTCGAGATGTACGGCCGACTGATGTACGAACAGGCGGTGATCGCGGAAGGGTCGAAGGTCAAGGACCCGGCGGCGTTCGCGCGGCGGATCAACGATCTGCTGGTGAAGGATGCGCGGTCGTGACGCCTGGCGCCGTTGTTTGGGCCGGTCGGCGGCGGTAGGATGGGTGGTGGAATTCCTGTGGCGGGGAGGGACGGCTCATGAATCCGGAAACCACGCCGGCCGCCAAACGGTGGACGGCCGCCGAGTTGCGGAAGCTGCCGGCGGAGGAACGGAACGCGATCCTCGAAGCCGCCGCCGCTCTCGCGGAGGAAGAGTACCGCAATGGCACCCAACCACCAGGACAGCACGGCTGTGATCCGTACAAACAGGACATCGATCCAATCGCATTTGCCCTGGCACGACTCCAGGTGCATTTGCTCTGGATTGGTGAACACCGCACGTCGTTCGAGAAAATCCGCACTACCGATCCGACCGGCGCAGAAAGCGAATTGGGCTTCCTGAGGGGCTCGACCGAGGAAGCGTTAACGCATCTGCAACGATTAACGGAGTTGCTTCTGGCGGGCTACACCATCGATCCGAACAAGCGTCTTCCCAGGAGCCTGTATCCGGCAGACTGGCTCCGGTCGTACCTGAACCGACTTCGAGGAGGCTGATGTCGCCGCCATAGAGGGCCTCTTTGCGCCTTGATCCCATTCTCGCGGCCGACGCTGCCATGCCCGAGATTGCGGCGTACACTGCCGTTCTCCTGGGCACGCCGCGCCGGAGTCCGAAAATGCCGAAAAGACGCAATCTCCTGATATTGCGGGACTTGCGGGATATTCGGAGAAAACGGATCAGCGGCGCCGGAGTTGCGTTCTTCTCCCCGACTCATCTTCACCGATGGCTTTTCGCCAGGACGCCGGCGTGCGGCGATCGGCGCGTCACGCATGTCTTGAAGTGCGCGCCGCCGGGCGGGAAGCCGACACCCAGAGGGACGTTCATGAAGATCCGAACCCTGGCCGCATTCTTGGCGATGACCGCCAGCACGGTGGTCGCCACGCTGTACATCACCGGCATGGGCCGCCTGGCCCACGCGGACGCGCCGGCCGCCAAGGCGGGGCCGATCTACGCGCAGATGTCGAGCATGACGACGCAGCTTCCGAAGGACGGCAACCCGCTCATCGTCCAGATGGAGAACAATGACGCCCTGGCCGGCCTGACGCACGACAACAAGGCGAAGCCCGGCGAGATCAAGATCGACGCCGACGGCGTCTACTTCGTGGTGGCGGCCATCCAGGTTGGCAAGGAGAAGGGCGACACGGAGGATTTCGTGGACGTCTGGATCAAGCAAAACGGCAAGGACGTGGACAACTCCGGCTGCCGCCAGGCCGTGCCCGACCCCAAGTACACGACGGTCCTGGTCAGCCAAGGCATCGCCGAGTGCAAGGCCGGCGACGTGCTCAACGTGGCCATCTCGGCCAGCGCCCCGGACAAGGGCCTGGGCATCGTGGCCACCTCGCCGAAGGGCGAGGCGACCATCCCGAGCATCATTCTTTCGGTGTACAAGATCAACTAAGGGGGGAAAGCATTCATCGGAGGTCCGGCCCCGCCCCGTTTCCGTCCTTTGCGGGCGTGGGCCGGCCTCCGCTTTTCGATGTCTCCCGGCGGGTGGTCTCCTCGTGAAACGGCTCGGGGTTCGCTTCGGCGGCCCCGGGCCGTTGTCGTTCATTCTTCCACCTTGAGCGACCCAGTGATCGCCCGAAGCACCGGCTCCGTCGCCGGCAGCTCCAGGTCGTTCGCCTGCCAGTACAGCAGCAGCGTGCCGGCGCCGCAGTAGAGGCTGCGCGTCCAGGCCGTGTTCGGCAGATCGAAGCTGAAAAACGCGATGTCGTGGCCGACCGCCATCTCGCCGGACACCATGTCCACCGCCGCGTCGGCGTCCAGCCCCGGATACTCCGATTTCAGGGCTTCCAGCGCCGAGGCCGCCATCTGCTCCGGCTCCGGCATCCCGCGGTCCAGCGTCACCACCAGGAACGCGGTCTCCTTGCTTTGCAGCGACGCCGTCCAGCCGGACTCCGTCTCCTCGCGCTCCAGCGTCCAGTCGTCGGGGTAGCGGAACGACACGCCGTCCTCGTCGAATTGCATGGTCATGAAGGAAGCTCCACGCGGCAACCTCGGCATAGCCGTTGCCCTGCGACGTATCCCAAGCGCGATTCTCTCTTTTCTCTCGCTCCCGGTCCATCATACGTGCTCTATCGTACATTTTCCTATTGGCCACGACTCAGTTCTGGCGCACGGCCGCGGGGCGCTACGAGTCGATCGCCCCCGAGGACGCCGAAGTTCATCTGGCTTGCGAGGCGGTGCAATGGCAGTTTCCCGATCCGCTAAGACGGACGGTGCTGAGCCAGGCTCGGGCAAGGTTGGCCGCCGCGATGCGCGAGGGCGGGCTTGCCGAACCGCTGCGTGAAAAGTCGCAGGAGGCGCTGGCGGCCGCGGACAAGATTTTGAAGGAGAAGTAAGGCGCCCGAGACGTCCGGCGCGCGCTCAGTCCTTGGTCATCGGATGGCCCTTGTCGCGCCAGCCGCGGACGCCGCCGTCCATCGAAATCACCTTGGTGTAGCCCATCTTCTGAAGGTTGTCGGCCGCCAGGGCGGAGCGGAAGCCTCCGCCGCAGTAGAGGATGATCTCGGCGGCCGCGTCGGGGAAGCGCTGTTCCACGTCGCGCTCGATGATCCCCTTGCCGAGGTGGACGGCGCCGGGCAGGTGGTCCTTGGCGTACTCGCTCTCTTCGCGGACGTCGATGAGCTGCAATTTCTCGCCGCGGTCGAGGCGAGCCTTGACCTCATCGACGGTGGTTTCCTGGACGCGCTTCTTCGCGTCCTTGACCAGTTGGAGGAAACGGGGGGAATGTTGATGGGCCATGTAGCTTCTCGCTTTCTGGGATTTCTTCCGCCCGCCTCGGGGCAGCGTGTTCAACCACTGCGTCCATAAACGGCAGTCCAGCAAATTGTCACACAGCTGCTCCAGTCTCTTGAGATCCGTAATTGCTGCCAGAGTCGCTTCCGCCGCCGGATTCGGGCGTTCAAATCGTTGCCGGCCCCAGAGGAGCAACAGCCCCCCTCGCCGCCTCCACTCGCCCTTCATTCAAGATCCCTTGATACGTTGCTGAATCGCGCAGGACCGAAGCCAACATAATGCAGTCCTTTCGGGCGCCGCTAGGGAATGTCGAGGGACGCCTTCAGGCAGGGATTCACCTGCTGCATGGAAGCGGTGGACAGTTGGCCGAGGCGACGCAGAATGCGGCGGTTGCTGAAGGTGTAAATGTTCTCGCATTTCACGACGGAGGGGACGAGCAGGCCCGACGCCCGCCAATCCGGATGCGCCGAGTCGATCAAGTATTGCGTCGGCTCGCGCGCCGCCCGGGAGGTGTTGCTGGTGATGACGGCTACGATGGTTTCCTGCAAACGCATGTTGTTCCGGTCGGATTGCACCACCAGGGCGGGGCGCACTTTCGAGCCGCCGCCCGTCCCAAACGGGAAATCAACCAGCAGCACGTCGCCGCGCCTCACGCGCCTCTCCGGGGGTCCAGTTCGTTGTAAACATCGAGGGCGGGGTCGTCCCAACCGGCCGCGGCCGCCGATTCGATCTGGGCGCGAAAGGCGTCATCTGCGCTGAAATCATCCTCCAGCATGGCGCGGAGGCGCTCATAAACCTCCCTGCGCACCAGGACGTAAGCGTCCTTGGTACGTGGGTCAATGACCGTCGGCGCTCTCGTTTTCCGCGTCGAGGGCGCGCTGCTGTTCTTCGGTCAACTCGATGCTCATGACCGCCTCCTTTCACCGCATCCTATCAGGAAGAGGAACAGTGGTGCAAGCGCCGGAGCCTTCCTAAAACTCCGCGCTCCCCGGCGTCCGTGGGAACGGGATCACGTCGCGGATGTTGGCCATCCCCGTCACGAACTGCACCGTCCGCTCCAGCCCCAATCCGAACCCCGAGTGCGGCACGGTCCCGTAGCGCCGCAAGTCCAGATACCACCAGTAGGACGCCGGGTCGAGGCCCGCCTCGCGCATCCGCGCCTCCAGCACGTCCAGCCGCTCTTCGCGCTGGCTGCCGCCGATGATCTCGCCCACCCGCGGGACCAGCACGTCCATCGCCCGCACCGTCTTGCCGTCGTCGTTCTGACGCATGTAGAAGGCCTTGATCGCCTTGGGATAGTCGTACAGGACAACCGGCTTTTGGAAGTGCTTTTCGGTCAAATAGCGCTCGTGTTCCGCCTGCAAGTCGCTGCCCCACGCCGTCGGGAACTCGAACGTCTGGCCCGACTTCGACAGCACCTCCACCGCCTCGGTGTACGGCAGACGCACGAATTGGTTCGTCACAATGCCCTCCAGCGTCGTCTTAACGGTGGGGTCGATCCGCTCCTGGAAGAACTGGACGTCCTCGGGGCAGCGTTCCAGCACGTCGCGGCAGATGCGCTTGAGGAACGCCTCCGCGAGGTCCATGTCGTCGGTCAGCTCGAAGAACGCCATCTCCGGCTCGACCATCCAGAACTCGGCCAGGTGGCGCGACGTGTTGGAGTTCTCCGCCCGGAAGGTCGGCCCGAACGTGTAGACCTTGCCCAGAGCGCAGGCGAAGATTTCGGCCTCCAACTGGCCGCTCACGGTCAGGTACGACGGTCGGCCGAAGAAGTCCTGCTTGTAGTCGATCCCCGCGGCGTCGCGCGGCGGCTTGGCCGGGTCGATGGTGGTCACGCGAAACATCTGGCCGGCCCCTTCGCAATCGCTGGCCGTAATGATCGGCGGGTGGACGTACAGGAACCCCTGCTCCTGGAAGAACTGATGGATGGACATGCACACCTGATTGCGCACGCGGGCCACGGCGCCGAAGGTGTTGCTGCGCGGCCGGAGGTGGGCCTTTTCCCGCAGGAACTCCAGCGAGTGGCCCTTCTTCTGCAGCGGGTACGTCGCCGGGTCGGCCCAGCCGTAGACGACGATCTCCTTGGCCAAAACCTCCGTCGGCTGTCCCTTGGCCGGCGACGCGCGCACCACGCCCCGCACGGCGACGCTGCAACCAGCGGAGAGTTTGAGGACCTCGTTTTGGTAATTCGGCAGCGCGGCTTCCGCGATCACCTGGACGTTGCCGAAGGACGAGCCGTCGTTGATTTCGAGGAAGCTGAAACCGCCCTTGGAGTCGCGCCGCGTGCGCACCCAGCCCTGCAACACGCCTTCCCGGCCGATCGCCTCCGTCCGCCGCGCCTCCGCCACGCTGATCTTTTCCATTGTCGTCTCCCGCCAGGGTTGCCGCCGAACGGCATTCTACACCGGCCGCCTTACGCCGGCCGTTCGCCGAAAGGCCTTGTCCCGCGCGTCCGCCCGCCGTCCCTCTCGTTCCCAAGCTCTGCTTGGGAACGGACGTCGGCGAAACTCCGTTTCGCGTCCCGTTCAGGGGCCTTCCGCGAAGCAGAGCTTCGCGAAAGGCGTTCCCAAACGGAGTTTGGGAACGAGGGGAAGGGACCGGCGAGCGGCGGGGTTTATCCCGCCATTTGGGCCGCGAGCCGCCGGGATAAACCCGACGGTTCGCAGGACGCCGCGCCGCTCGCCGCCGATAGGCCTTGTCCGCCGCGTCCGCCCGCCGTTACGATTCTGGAGTGGGAACGCCCCGCCGAAAGGAGAGCCGCCGTGTCTTCCGTGAGCCGAACCGCCTCGATCGCCCTGGCCGCCGCGGCGTGCGTGTTCTGTTTCGCCGCCGAGCCGCCGGCC
The DNA here is from genome assembly GCA_963823075.1 of uncultured Planctomycetaceae bacterium. GTDB lineage: Bacteria > Planctomycetota > Planctomycetia > Gemmatales > Gemmataceae > UBA4732. The sequence continues at coordinate 1,174,991 of CAWGKE010000001.1, read as the reverse complement.
CGGCCGACGAAGGACCAGATCGCCCAGTGGGTCGAGCAGCTCGGCGACGACGATTTCTCCGTGCGCGAGGAGGCGTCGCAGAAACTCTACGAGGCCGGGCCGACCGCCGAGGAGGCGCTCCAGGAGGCGGCGCACGGCGAAGACGCCGAGGTGGTCCGCCGAGCCAATGCCATTCTCGCCAAGTTCCGGTGGGGACTCTATGCGGACGCGCCCAAGAGCGTCGTCGATCGGGTCAACCGCTACCGGGGCGCCGATCTCAACGGCAAGTTGGCGGTCGTCAAGGAACTCCTCGACGGCGGCCCAGCCGACTTTCGCACGCTGTTCAAGATCGCCTCTGCCGAGGACGATCCGGCGGTCCGCAGCGCCGTCTACGGGCAACTCACCATCGAAGTGAAGCGCCTGGCGCCCCCGATGCTCCTCAATGAAAAGTACGACGCGCTGGAACCGCTGCTCGACGCGGTCCTCGCCAACGACCCGGAGGAAGGCATCGAAGATTTCGCGGCCTACTGGATGATGCGCGGCACGCTCGACGAACACATCGCCCACTTCAAGGCGCTGGCCGCCAAGGGATCGGATGCGGAGAAGAACAGCGAGTTCGTCGCCCACCTCCTTCACGCGAAAGGCGACCTGGCCGGCGCCCGCGCGGCCGCCGACAAGGCCGGCCGGCCCGAGCTGGCCGACGCCCTGCTGTTCGAGGCCGGCGACTGGAAGGCGCTGGCCGACCGACCCGTCCACTCGCCAAGCGGCATCCTCTACGAAACCCTCGCTCTCCAGGCGACCTATCACCGCCTGGCGGGCGACGCCAAGGGCTTCGACGACGTCGTCGCCCAGCTGCGCAAGATCATGGACGCGGCGCCCGGCGACGAATATGAGAAATTCAACCTCGCCAAAGTGCTGTTCCTGAACGACCGGCCGGCCGAGGGGCTGGACGTGGTCCTCCACACGCCGAACCGGGAGGTCGCCGCGTTCGAGCTGCTGGCGGCGCAGATGCGTTACGGGGAGGCGCTGAAACTGGCCGACGACGCCAAAGAGGCCAGCTCGCAGGACGCCCCGGTGCTGGAGATCCTCAAGGCCCGGACGCTGTACTCGCTGGGCGAGAAGGACAAGGCGACGGCGATATTCGCCCGCTACGTCGCGCAGCTCCCAGGCGGCGATGCGTCATGGCCCGAGACGCTGATCGACGCGGAAATTCGTGTGGGCTTGAAGGAACAGGCGGCGGAACATGCCGCCGTGGTCCTGGCCGGGTCGCGCGACCAGGGCTGGGAGCAGCGCCTGTTCGCCAAGCTGTTTCCGAAGAACGCGGAGACGGCCGAGACGCTGTGGGCAATCCTGCGCTCGCGGCCGGGCGAGGCGCCGGCGGCGACCATGAAGGATTTGCGAGCTTTGCTCAACGGCACAGCAGAAGCCAAGGCGGTTTCGGACGTAGCCGAGCGAGCGCGGTTTGTCGGTTCAAGGGTTCTACCAATGCTGGTAGAAGACAATCGCCTGCGCGCCGCCGCCGAAGCCGCTCTGGCGTGCAAGGACGAGAAGCTGGCGCGTTCCCTACTGGAGATAGTAGGTTCGGCGGAGGACTATATCCGTCTGGGCGATCTGGAAGTGGATAAAAAGGATTTGGATAAGGCGGAAAAGTGGTACGCGAAGGCGTGGGAAAAGGACCATTCCCAGGTGCTGGCCCTGTACCTCGACGGCTGGGCGATGGCGCAGGCAGACCAGGAGAAGGAAGGCAAGCGGCGCATGGAGATCGCCCACTGGGCGCCGCTGGGCGACGGTCAGGTCCGAGCCGAGTTCCTGCGGGGGCTGGAAGCGCACGGCCAGCGCGAGGCGGCGCGGCGCGAGCGGGAGCTGCTGCTGCGGCTGAGTCCGGCCGGGTCGCTCTTCGCCGCCCAGGCACTGCGCGGGACGGCCATCGACGCAGTGGACGGCAAGGACTACGCGGCGGCCGCCGCGGCACAGGAGCGGACGATGCTGCGCTGCCTGTCCCGCGAGGTCAACTACGTACAGCCCGGCGCCTACCTGGGCGTGCCGGCCCTCGTCCACCGGCTGCGGGCGCAGGCCTTCACCGCCGCCGGCAAATTCGACGAGGCGCGGAACGAGGTGAAACTCGGTCTGGCGGCGCTGCCCGGCGACACGTTTTTCCTGATCGAGCTGGTTCCGGCGTGGGAAAAGGCCGGACACAAGAAGGAGGCGCAGGAACTGTTCGACCAGTGCATCGCCGTGCAGGAGAAATTCTGTCAAGAATATCCCAATTGTCCGTGGGGCCATAACTCCGTGGCGTGGGTGTCGGCGTGCTGCCGGCGCAACCTGGATTCGGCCAGGGAACACGCCCTCAAGGCCGTGGCCCTGGCACCGGACAACGCCGGCGACTTTGACACCTTGGCCGAGGTCTGCTTCCAGCGCGGCGACAAGGACCAGGCCGTCGCCGCGGAGAAGAAGGCCGTCGATCTAGACTCGAAAAAGGTGTATTTCAAGAAGCAGCTGAAGCGCATCGAGGCCGGCGATCCGTCGGCGGAGCGGCCGGCGGAGGACGACGACGAGTGAAGAACGCCCCGACCGCCGTGCGGACCATCGACCTGCCCGACCTGGCGGCCACCGAGGCGTTCGGCCGCCGTCTCGGCCGCCTCCTGTTCCCCGGAGCGGTCGTCGCCCTGATCGGCCCGCTCGGGGCCGGCAAGACGCATCTCGCCCGCGCCGTCGCCGCCGGCCTCGGCGTGCCGGACCCGCGCATCGTCACCAGCCCCACCTTCGTCCTCATCCAGGAATACGCCGGGCGGCTGCCGGTCTACCACTTCGACGCCTACCGCCTCCGCGGAGAAAGCGATTTCGGCGATCTTGGAGCGCATGAATACTTCGAGGGCGACGGGGTTTGCCTGGTGGAGTGGGCCGACCGGGCGGCGGGTGTTCTGCCCGCGGAGCAGCTGCGCGTGGAGCTGGCGGTCGTCGGCGAGACGGCACGGCGGGCGCGGGTGGAAGCGTTCGGCGAGCGGTACGAGGCGCTGGTCCGGGCGCTGGGGTGAGGGCGAGGCCGAAAAGGCGGGGTCGAACCTGTCGGCGCTGGAACGTCTCTATGCTGGGGGCACGGGGAGGCTCACCCCAATAGATCATACCGGGGGTCGCGTCGGCGCACCCAAGCGAATCGCGGCGGAAAGAGAAGAAGGACATGGGCCATCCGGCCGAGGGCGGTCGCATTCCGGCGCCGGGGGGCGTGAGGGAGCTTGCTGCGCCTGGCCTGGCCGCTCATCCTCGCCAACAGTTTCTGGGCCTTACAAATCTTCCTGGAGCGCGTTCTGCTTGGCTGGGCCGGCGGCGATCAGGTCGGGGCCGCCCTGGCGACCGCCATCCTGTTCTGGACCCCCATGAGCTTGTTTCAGAACACGTCCAACTATGCGACCACCTTCGTGGCCCAGTACACGGGCGCCGGACGACCGAGGCGCGTCGGGCCGGTCGTCTGGCAGTCGCTCTATTTCAGCCTGGCCGGCGGCGTGCTGTTCGTGGCGCTGACGCCGGCCGCGGAAACCATCGTGGCGTGGGCCGGCCATTCGCCGCACCTGCAAGTCCTGGAGGCGCCGTACTTCCGCTGTCTCTGCTTCGCGGCCCCGTCGTTTTTGATCGTCGCGTCGGCCGCGAGCTTTTTCGCCGGCCGGGGCGACAGCCGCACCGTCCTCCTCGTCAATGCTGTCGGCTTGGCGGTCAACGCCGTTTGCAGCTGGACGCTGATCTTCGGCCGGTTCGGGTTCCCGCGCCTGGGCATCGTCGGGGCCGGCTGGGCCACCGTGGCCGGTGGTTCCACGTCGGCGCTTCTGGCGCTGGCGCTGCTGTTCCGACGACGATACCGGGCCGAGTTCGCCACCTTGGCCGGATGGCGTTTCGACCCGGCGCTGTTCGCCCGGCTGATGCGCTACGGTCTGCCCAACGGTCTTGCCGCGGCGCTCGACACCTTTGGCCTCGCGCTGTTCACGCTGCTCGTCGGACGCATGGGCGACGCCGAGCTGGACGCGACCAGCATCGCCTTCGCCCTCAACCTCGTGGCGTTCCTGCCGATGCTGGGGATCGGGCAGGCGGTGGAGATCCTGGTCGGTCGGCGGCTCGGCGCGAACGACCCGGCGACGGCCGCGCGCTCCACCTGGACCGGCGTGGCCTGCGCCCTGCTCATCACCGGCGTCGCGGCGGCGGCCTTCGTTTTCTTCCCCTTGCCAATGGCCGAGCTGTTTCACGGCGACGCGGCTCAGTGGGAACAGGTGCGGTCGATGGCGCCGCCGCTGCTGCGCTTCGTCGCCGTCTATTGTCTCTTCGACGCCATGGGATTGATCTTCTCCTGCGCTCTGCGCGGGGCCGGCGATACGCGCTTCGTTACGGTCGTCGCCCTGGCGGTGTCGGCCCTGGTCCTGGTGCTGCCGACGTGGGCCGCGTGGGCATTCGGCTGGGGGTTGCTCTGGGCCTGGACCTTCGTGAGCGCCTATGTCATGCTGCTGGCGCTGATTTTTTTCTGGCGCTTCCGGCACGGCGCCTGGCGGTCGATGCGCGTTATCGAGCCGACGCTGGCAGGCGACGAATAAGGACCACGGCGGACCGGTCGTTTTGCGCACGGCCGCAATTCCCATTGGCAGCTGCCGCGAATCCATGCTATATCTTTTCATCAAGCGTTGATAGGCGCCAGCTGTCCTCGTCGTATAGTGGGCGGCGGGCACATCCAGGGATGGGGCCGCCCCGATCGGCTCCGCAGACAGCGAGGCTCAACGTATGCGCTTTCGGACAAGGATGGTCTTTTCTCTCTCCCTTGCCGTCGTCGGATTCGCCGCCTGCTTTCTTCCCCCCGCCCCCCCTCTCCGGGCCGCCGACGCGGACGACCCGCAATCCATCGAAGTCCGGCACACCCCCCACCAGGAGGGGCGCAGCTGGGCCGTCGCCGAGACGGCGGACTTCCGCATCTACCATAACCAGAGCCGTGAAATCGCCGAAAGGGTCGCGCGCATTGCCGAGGCCGCCCGCGCGGCCGCGGCGAAGAAGTGGTTCGGCGCCCCGGCCCCGGCCTGGGACGAGCCTTGCGAAATCTACCTGTACGCCAGCGCCGAGGACTACAGCCTGGCGACGGGCCAGCCGCCGCAGGTCGCCGGGCACTCGTCGTTCCGTGAGAAGGACGGCTGCGTCGTCTCGCGGCGCATCGACATGCACTGCGACGACCCCAACATTTTCGTCGGCGTGCTGCCGCACGAGACGACGCACGTCGTCCTGGCCGGCCGCTTCGGCGACCGCCGGCTGCCGCACTGGGCCGACGAGGGCATGGCCGTGCTGTCCGAGCCGCGCGACCGCGTCGAGCTGCATCTGCACAATTTGCCTCGGCACCGGCGAGACGACGAACTGTTCCCCGTCGCGGAGCTGATGCAGATGGACGGCTACCCCGACGGCCGGCGCATCGGGCCTTTCTACGCCGAGAGCGTGTCGCTGGTGGCGTTTCTGTCGGCGGAAAAGGGGCCGAAGGCCTTCGCACATTTCCTGCGCGACGGCCTGGAGGACGGCTATGAATCGGCCCTGAAATCGGATTACGGCATCAACGGCTTTGACGATCTGCAAGAGCGCTGGCAGCGCTACGCCTTCACCAGCGGACTGTCCGAGCCGCGACCGTAAGGGAGCGGTTTAGGCTGAATCCGCTCCCTTACCAGTAGTTTCAAAGTTTAGGAGTGGCGCATGGCTTGCTTCTTGAAAGAGTTGCGCTCAAACAACCTTTCGGAGGAGCCAACCATGCGCCACTCGTATTCTAGCATCACCCCGTCGCTTGTCCGCGCCACCGCCGCGCGTGGCCTGGCCGCCGCCTTGGCCTGGCGCCCCTTCGGGCGAACCGTCCCCGTCGCCGCCCTCCTCGATCTGCTCCTGCTCGCCGCCGCCCTGCGCTCGTCCCTGTCGGCCGTGGCCCGACGCTTTGCCTTCGGCTTCAGCCATGAGACGGCCCGCCGGGCCCTCGACGCCAACCTGCCGCCCGTGGACGCGCTGGCCGAGGGCCTCGTCGATGCCTTGCACGGCTACCTGCCCCGCGCCCTGCGGCGGCGGCCGCGGGACGTGGCCGTGGACCTGCACTACGTGCCCTACTACGGCGCCGCACGCACGCCCGGCACGCTGGGCGGCCCCAAGAAGGGCGGCACGCACCGCTTCTTCGTCTATATCACCGCCGTGGTCGTGGAACGGGGCCAACGCTGGTGCGTGGCCCTGGCGCCCGTCCCCACCACGCGCTGGGAAGAGGCGGTGGAGCGCGTGCTGGATCAGCTGCAGCGGCGCGACCTCCGCCTACGCTGCGTGCTTTTGGACCGGGGCTTCTTCTCGGGCCACGTCGTGCGTCTGCTCCAGCAACGACGCGTGCCTTTCGTGCTGGGCGTCTCTCGCAAAGGGGGGCGGCTGAACCGCCTCTTCGAGTTGGCCAGCGGACAGGTGGTGGAACACGCCTGGAAGACGGAACGGGGATCGCTGCCGGTGCGCGTGCGCGTGACGGCGGCGCGGCGGCGGGTGCGGGGACGCTGGCGGCGGGAGGTGTACGCCTTCGAGGGGGTGGCGCCGGAGGGGGCGGTGCGTCGGCATCAGCGGGCGCGGTTCTACCGGGCGTTGAACGCCCGGCGCTTCGGCATCGAGACGAGCTACCGGCAGATGAACGAGGGCAAGGCGCGAACCACGACGCGGGACGGTCGGCTGCGGCTGTTGTGGCTGGGCCTAGCGCTTTTGCTGCGCCAGGCCTGGGTGTGGTTGCAGCAGCGCCTGACTCCGCGCGGCATCAACTGGCGCTGCTGGGCGCCGAGCGCGGCGTTGCGGCTGGCGGCGTTGCTGGAGTGGCTGGCGGAGTGGCTTAAAGGCCGCCACCCCGCCCAGCGACGCATCCCGCTGCCCCAGCCGCTCCAATTGCCGTTCCCCGCAGCCGTTGCGGGTTGAAACTACTGTTACGGTCGCGGCTCGGAAAACGTCGTCACTTGCCCGCGGGCGGCGCCTTGGGGCCCTCGAACACCACCTGGCCCGTGAAGTGTTCGGTCAACACCGCCTGGGCCGGGTGCGTCACCTGCTGCGTCACCACGTCGCCGGGCTTCGGCTCGTTCACGCGCCAATGAACGTGCAGCACGTCGCCGTCCACGACCAGGCGCGTGATTTCGACGGTGTAACCGCCCGTCGGTTCGGCCCCGGCCGTCGCCACGAGGAGCATTTGCCGGTTCCAGTCGAGCGATTCGACCTTGAACTGCCGGGCCGTCAACTCGGCCTCGCGCGTCTTGACGGCGTCGTCGTCGGCCTGGCCGGCGGGCAGCCCGCGAGCCAGCACCAGTTCCTTCGGACTGCGGATGGCGAACTGCGCCGGGGCGGTCCCGCCGAAAGGCCACTCGTTGGCCACGCCCAGCACCTTCAGCACCCGCGTCCCCTTACCCTCGGCCGCCTTGTCACCCAGCACTGCCAGCCGGCGCGGCAGGATGTAGGAAAAAGGCCCGCCCTGTTTCGTCCCCGACACTTTTTTGCCCGTGATTTTCACGCGCATACCGGCATAGGGATCGAACAGCGAGTATTGCTGGTTGAAAAGATGCAGGTCCTGCCGATCGACGTGGTCGTCCACATCGACGAGCAGGGTGTAGCCGACGGCGTCCTCGCCCTTCTTCTTTTGCAGGACGCCGACGTAATCCTTTTCGGGCGTCGCATCCGCGTCGTAGACCTTGTTGCCTGCGAGGATGTCGAGCTGGTCCGGCGGCGCCACGGGCGCCTCGGGCGGCAGCGCTTCCAGAAGCTCCACGCGGGCCGGCCAAACCTCGGCGTGCTGCTTGCCCTCGACTTCCGTGTCCACCGCCTTGCCGATCAGTTTGATCTTGTGGCCGAGGTAGGGGGCGAGAAGTTCGGGATGGGCGCCGGCGTAGACCTCCCGCTCGGACTGCTTGCCCTTGTCGTCGGTCATGGTGATTCGGTACGGATTGAAGCGACCGACGCCGACTGCGCCTCCGGGCCGAGCCGGCGCCCGCGACAGGAGGCCCACGAAGTCTTTTTCCTCTCCTTTTTGATCCTTGTACCAGCTCTCGTCCGCGAAGAGTTGCAGCTTGGCGGGCGGAGCGTCCTTGTCCGCCGCCGCAGGTTCCGGCGCGGGCGGGGCGCCGAGCAGCAGGGCCGCCGTCAGGGTCATTAACATGGTTCGGGCCTCTCAAGAGGACGCTGGAGCGAAAGCCGCGGCGCATGAACGGCCTTCTTTAGTTCCATCCTTGGCAAATGTGGATAGCAAATCTTGTGCCCGTCCGTCCTCTTCGGACGCGGCCCCGATTGGATTCTGATTTGCTCATATATTTGTTCGGCGCCGCCCCGATTTGTGAACTAGGATGGAATTGTCCCGTCCGAGCGAATCGACCCGGTACGCCGTGCCTGATCTCGGGCGACGGCGAAGGAGAGGGTGCGCCCGGCGACCCCGGGGCGACGGGAGAAACCATCATGTCGAAAGATCGGGACGACAAATTCGATGCGACCCGGCCCACGTTGATCGTGAAATACGGCACGGCCCACAAGTATCGGCCGCTGGATCGGGAGGTGATGATCCTCGGCCGATCGGCGGGTTGCGACGTCGGCCTGGACGCGCCGGACGTGGCGCCGGTCCATTGCGTCCTCGTGCGCGCGATCGACGGCTGGCACGTCCGCGACTGCACCGGCCGCGGCGGCACGCGCCTCAACGGTCAGTCCGTCGAGGACGCGGCCCTGACCGACGAGGACGTTTTGCAGGTCGGCAGCTTCAGCTTCACGCTGCACCTTCCGCCCGAAGAGCGACCGCTGGAGGACGCGGGTCCGTTGCCGGATCGGCATGCCCTGCAACACGCCCGGCGGTCGCGCGGCCGCATGGCGCGGCTGGCCCTGCGCCTGCGGGGCCGGCTGGCGGAGACGGCGGCGGCCGCGGCGGAGCAGGCCGAGAAGCAGTTGGCCGTGCGCGAGGAGGAACTCGACCGCCGGGCGGAAGAGGTGCGCGGGCTGCAGCGCGACGTGGACGCACGCCTGGCGGAGATGAAGCAAACGGCGCGGCAAATCGCGGAGGAAAAACTGGCCCTGGCGGAGCGTCGCGGACAAATCGAAGCGGAGATGGCGGGAAAGCGGGCCGAGGCCGACGCGGCCGTCCGGGCCTCGCTGGAGGAGGCCGCAGCGCAGGCTCGGGCTTTGGAGATCCGCGGCCGGGAGTCGGCCTGCTTCGCCGCCTATCTGCGCCGACTTCGGCAACGACTGAATGAGCACGAGGAGAGCTTGACGGCGCGATGGGAGGAGTGGCTGCGCGAGCAGCAGGAGGCGTCCGTCGCGCAGGCCCACCAAGGTGAGAAGATCGCGCGCGAGGAGGCGTTGCTGCGGGACCAGCGCGCCGAGGTCGTCCGGCTGATGGCCGAGATGCGGCAGATGCGACGCCAGCCGGACCCGGCCGTCGAGGCGCTGCGCCAGGAAAACGAACAGCTGCGGACGGAGTTGGCCGCCGCCCGAGAGGAGGCGAAGGAGCTCCAGGCGCGGGCGGACGCGCGGCAAGACGAGCCGGCCCTTCCCACGGCGGCAGAAGGACAGGAGCGCTTCCGCGTGGAGCTGGACACCAGCCGGCGCGTCCTCGACGAGCAGATCCGCGACCTCCAGGGGCGCTTCGCCGATCTGGAGCGGTCGGCGGTCGAAGCAGAGAATCACATCGCCCAGGAGCGCACGCGGATGGCGCAAGAGCGTCAGGAACTGGAGCGGTTGCGCGGCGCGTTGTGGCCGGCCGACGGGCGTTCGCCTGGCGCCGAAACGCTGGTCGATATGCCTTCGCCGCTCCATCCCGTTTCCGCTGCGGCCGACGCGGAGGCGCCGCGGGCGCCGAGCCGCGCCTCGGTCGCATCGGAATGAGCGAGCGCCGCCCGGACCTCAGCGCGCCACTTCCAGCAGGATCCGGACGCCCGCGCCGGGGGCCTGCGGCAGTTCGATCACCCGCCCCTTATCCGGGTCCGCGCCCGTGTTGCGGACCCGGACCCTCACGACGACGACGCCGTTCGGCTGCGTCACCGCCGAAACGCCCGTCACTTGTCGGCCGCCGATTGTCTCGACCCGCCGTCGCAGGTCGGCGAAGGCCGGCGCCTCGACGTTTTCCCACGGCGGCGGCGCCAGCTCGTCGGACGCGCCGACGTGAGCCGCCTGCTTCACTTCCGTGGGTTCGGATTCATGGGAAACAAGGAAGGGGGCCGGCCAGGTGTGGGCCGGCGCGGCGGCGGTGGTGGTCAGCGGGCGCAGCGTGACCGCCACGGGCCGCACCGCCGAGGACGGAGCCGGTGCGGAACGGCCCGCCGGCGCAGCGCCGGGAAGGCCGGACGGCGCGACCGGGACGCTGGGTGAAACCGCCCTTGTCCACCACGCCGGCGGGGCCGCGGGCGGCGCGAGCAGATCCATCGCCGGTTTCGCCGCGGCGCCGGACGGTTCCTTCATCGGCTCCAGGACGATGCGCCGGTGGGGGACGACGGGCGGCGCGGGCGGCGCGTTGTCGTCCGCGTCCGCGGAGATTACGACGATGGGGTCGGCGGGGTCGGCGGGCTGGGCCGAGGCGGGACGGGCAAAACCGAGGGCCGCCGCAAGGAGCGGGAGGGCGCCTCTCATTACCCTGCGCATGACGGGTCTCCGGATTGAAGGTCGTGGGTCGCACGGCCGGGTCGCCGCGGACTTTCCGGGTGGGAAAAATGGAATGATGAATGATGAATCAAGACAATTCATCATTCATCATTCATCATTCATCGTTCCGCATTCGATTTCACGGGCCGCTGAGGTCGCGGCTGACGGCCTGCTGCGATTCCGGCGTGCAGCCGGGGTACAGGTGCAGGTGGTCGAGGTCGATGTACACCACCTTCACGCGCGGCCGGCGGCAGCGGAAGGGGAAGGGGTAACCCGATTCGATCGTCTCGTCATAGCTGACGGTGCATTTCCAGTGGCAGTGATGCAGCTGGGCCGGCCCGATCAGCGGGTAGAAGCGCGGCGGGTCGATCGTGTCCTTGACGCGCTCCTTGACGACCTCGACGTTGTCGCGGAATTCCTCATAGAAATACGGCACGCCGCGCGTCACCTGTTCCAGCGCCCGGAGAACGCGGGCGTCGTCCGGCTCGTCCTCGCAGGTCGGCGGCGGATAGCCCGCCCGGATGGGCGGCAGCACCGGCGTTTTGAAATCCTTGTCGTAGCAGTATTTCTCCTCCATCCGCTCCGTCACCCACGGGGGCACGGGGATGGGGGTGAAAATGCCCATTGAGAAAGGAAAGCAGCCGGACGCGCCGACCGTCGTTACGACGGCCGCGGCCAACAGGAACATGGTTCGGCCCCTACGCATCCCCGTCCTCCCTTCCGGCTGAATCCGCGCCGCCCCTCGCGGGGCGCAGCGCGGGGTCGTCTCGCCCCGATCCTTCCCGCCGCTTTGGTTGTTATCCTTTATCGGACGCCGATCGCGCCGACTTTAGCGAAGAGTCCGACGGCGACGGAAAGTCCGGCAATGCGGGCAAGGAAGGCGATGAGGAGGATGACCGCCGGGAAGGTTCATAGAATCCCCCCATGCGCATCGCTCTCCTCTCGGCCGGCGACGGCTGGCACGTCCGCGACCTGCACCGCGCCGCCGCCGCGCTCGGCCATGAGGCGGCCGCCGTCGATTTCCGCCGAGTCGTTGCGTCCGTGTCCGCCCCATCGCCGGCTGGGTCGCTGTCCTCCTTCGACGCCGTCCTGGTCCGCACCATGCCGCCGGGGTCGCTGGAGCAAGTCGTCTTTCGCATGGACCTGCTGCACCGGCTCCAGGCGTCCGGCGTCCGCGTCCTCAACCCGCCACGGGCGGTTGAAATCTGCGTGGACAAGTACCTCGCCACGGCCCTGCTGGAGGCGGCCGGCCTGCGCGTGCCGCCCACCATCGCCTGTCAGCACGCCGACGCCGCCCTGGAGGCGTTCGAGGCGCTGGGGGGCGACGTGGTGGTGAAACCGCTGTTCGGCTCGGAGGGCCGCGGCATGGTGCGCATTTCCGATCCCGAAATAGCGTGGCGCACCTTCCGCACGCTGGAGCGCACGCAGGCGGTGCTGTACATCCAGCGATTCATCCGGCATCCGGGATGGGATTTGCGTGTCTTCGTGGTCGGCGGCCGGGTGCTGACGGCGATGCGGCGGCGGTCGCAAGACGACTGGCGCACCAACGTGGCGCAAGGCGGGAGCGCCGAGCCGTTTCGCCTCGATCCAGATCAGGAGCGGCTGGCGTTGCGCCGCCGCCGCGCTCGGTGCCCCGTTGGCCGGCGTGGACCTGCTGCCGGGGCCGGACGGCGAGTGGTATGTCCTGGAGGTCAACGCGGTGCCCGGCTGGCGGGCGCTGGCCCCGGCGACGGGCGTGGACGTGGCGGCCGCCGTGGTGCGATTCCTGACAGAAGAGTACGCCAGGGGCTGACGCCGTGCCTTCCCGCGACCTCATCGGCCTGCACGCCCAGATCGCCTGCATAGGGGAGGCGACCGTGCGCAAACCGGGCAACGTCCACCGCTTCCGCGATTTTGACGATGCGAATTACGTTGATTTTCTCATCAGCGCCGCCGTCGTCGGCCCGGTGCTGCATGTCTCGCCGGACCATCCCGTCGGCCGGACGGTGCTGGAGGCGGTGCGGCACACGCGGCGATGCGTGCGATCCAACACCAACCTTGGCATCCTGCTGCTGCTCGCTCCGCTGACGAAAGCGGCCGGCGGGGACCTGCGCGCGGACTTGCTGGGCGTACTCGACGCCATCGACGCGGAAGACGCAGGTCGGGTGTTCGCCGCGATCCGCCTCGCCGACCCTGGCGGCCTCGGCCGGGCGCCGGAGCAGGACGTGGCGCAGCCGCCGACGCTGCCGCTGCGACCGATCATGACCCTGGCCGCCGACGGCGACCTGATCGCCCGACAGTACGCCAACGGCTTCCGCGAGGTGTTCGACGACGGGGCGCCGGCGATCCTGGAAGGAATCCAGCACACCGGCACGATGGAAGGCGCAATCATCCATGCACATCTTCACTTGATGGCGCGTCACCCCGACACGCTCATCGCCCGCAAGCGCGGCGCCGCCGAGGCGGAGGAGTCCGCGCGGCGAGCGCGGGCGGTCCTCGACGCGGGATGGCCGGGCGGCCCGGCGGGATGGGCCGCCTTCGCCGAACTGGACGCCTGGCTGCGGGCCGAGGGGCGGGGGCGAAATCCGGGGACGACGGCCGACCTGATCGCCGCCTGCTTGTTCGTCTTGCTGCACGAGGGTAGGATAACCCTGCCTCTGTCCATCCCCTGGCCGGCCGGTTTCGACCATGACTGAACACTACAAGGTCCGCGTCACCAAGGATCACCTCGTTTTTTGCAGCGGCCACTTCATCAGCTACGAGGGCGACAAGTGCGAGCGGCTGCACGGCCACAACTACCGCACCAGCGTCGAGATCGAGGGCGAACTGGACGCCAACCGCTACGTCTTCGACTTCATCGCCCTCAAACATCGCACGAAGGCGATCACCGACGAACTCGACCACCGCATGATGTTGCCGACGCGCAATCCGTTCATCCGCGTGGAAGAAGGGCCGCGTTCGGTCCACGTGTCCTATGGGGACCGCGAATGGGTGTTTCCGCGCGGCGACTGCGTGCTGCTGCCGATCGAGAACACCACGGCCGAGCTGCTGGCCTCCTACATCGCCCACCGACTGGCCGATGACTTGCAGCGGCTGCACGGCTATCGCCCCCCGGTCCTGCGCGTGGAGGTGGAGGAGAGCATCGGCCAGTCGGCGACGTGCGAGCTGCGGCCGTCGTTGTAGGGGCGGGGTTACCCCGCCCCTATACAGTCGGCGCGTCAGCCGGCCGTCGTGCAGGGCCGAGGCGACCAGCGCCGCTCGCACGCCGCACGCCGCCAGCCGCCGCAGGTCTTCCGGCCCGCGAACGCCGCCGCCGGCGACCACCTCCACATTCGGATGCGCCGCCGTCAGCCGGGCGCACAACTCCTCGGTCCCCGTCCCGCCGCCGACTCCGACCCGCGCTAGATCCAGCACGATCATCCGCCGCACGCCGAGTGCGACGGTCTGGTCTGCAATCGCCGCCGGAGCGTCGGTTCCCCAGGCGGCGCCGGCTGGGATAGGTTTCCCCTCTCGCAGATCCAAAGAGAAGATAATGCGTCCCCCACAGGCGGCGCACGCCTCGGCGACGGCTTCCGGCCCCGCGACGGTTTCCAGCCCGATCACGATCCCATCGGCGCCCGCGTCGGCCAGGCGCCGGACGCGACCGAAGCCCCGAACGCCGGCGTCGATCCAAAGGCGGAAGCTATCCGCCGTCAGTTCGGCGTATACGGCATAGGCGGGATCGGCGCCGGCGATGGCGTCGAGGTCGGCGAGGTAGAGCAGGTTCAGCCCGAAATGGTCCCGGAAGGCTCGCGCCACGTCGAGCGGCCGGCTGGACGGAGTCAGCCGACTGACGACGGGCTGATACTCCGCCCGCCGACCTGCCACGCCACGGACCACACTCCCACCCATCAGGTCCAGCACCGGAACAACTTCCATCGCTCTCTTCTGTCTTCTTTGTGTTCTTTGTGTCTTCGTGGTGATTCTTCTTTCGCATTCGCTAGGATAGGGCGCGAACCGATTCACGAGGAGAAACCCGATGCGCACTCTCTGGTTGTTGGGCGCCGCGGCGCTGGCGTTGTTCGCCGCTCCCGCTGCGGCCCCGTCTGACGAGCCGAAGAAGCCCGACGAGCCGCCCAAGGTAAACGACTTTTTCGACGGCCAAACTCTGGAAGGCTGGGAGGGACAGCCCGGCTGGTGGTCGGCCAAGGACGGGGCGATCATGGGGACGTACACCAGCTCCCTCCTCAAACACAACACCTTCCTCTGGAGCAAGAAGAAGTACAAGGATTTCGAGCTGCATTTCCAGATCCGCCTCAAGGACGGCGTCGGCAACAGCGGCGTGCAGGTGCGCAGCTTCATCCTCGACCCGGACCTGTACACGGCGTGCGGGCCGCAGTGCGACATCGGCCAGATGTACTGGGCCAGCCTCTACGGCGAGAACTTCGGCGGCATGATGAAGCAGGCCGACTGGAACGCGGTCGAGAAAGTGCTGCGGCCGAACGACTTCAACGACTACTCCATCAAGGTCGTCGGCAAGCACGTCACCATCCAGTTCAACGGCGTGACCACGGTGGACGACGATTTCCCGCACATGCCGGACCAGGGCCGCATCGGCTGGCAGATGCACTCCGGCTTCAAGGACATGGAAGTGACGTTCCGTAACATCGAATTCAAGGACCTTTCTCCCGCCGCCAAGGGCGAGTAGCGGCGAAGCGAGGACCGCATCATTCCACGCGGCAGAAGACGGCCTTGAGATAACGGCCCTCCGGAACATGGGCAAGGAAGGGGTGGTCCGCGCCGGCCCCGGCCACTCGCAGCACCTGGACGACGCGGCCGGCCTGCCACGCCGCCCGGCGTATCGTGTCGAGGAAGGCGTCCTCGCCGACCAGGCCGGTGCAGGAACAGGTCAGGAAAATACCGCTCGGGGCCACGGCCTGTAGCGCCAGCCGGTTCATGTCGAGGTAGCGCTTCAGGGCGTAGTCCACTTCTTCTCGGTCGCGCGTCTGCTTGGCCGGGTCCAGGACGACCACGTCGAAGCGCTGCCCGGCCGCCGTCGTCTCGCGCAGCCACGGGAACAGGTCGGCCTGCACGAAGCGGACGCGCACCTGATTCAGCCCGGCGTTCTGGCGGGCCAGCGCCAGCGCCTGCTCGTCGAGATCGACGCCGACCACCTCGTCGGCCCCGCCGAGCGCCTTGGCGTATACGGCGAAGCCGCCGCTGTTGCAGCACAGGTCCAGCACGCGGCGGCCGGCGCAGAAGGAGGCCAGCGTCTTGCGGTTGTCGCGCTGGTCGAGAAAGAAGCCGGTCTTGTGCTTGCTGCCGGGCGCGACGCGGAAGCGGACGCCGTTCTCCGTGACGACCTCCGGAGCGGGCGTTTCCGGCGGCCGGCAGTCGAACGACTCCTGCTTCTGGACGTGTTCCTCGGCGAACCAGTAATACCGGGCGTCGGGATAGTACACGGACAGGGCGGCCTGAATGGCGTCGCGGACGCGGTACATGCCGGCGGAGAAGAATTCCAGCACCAAAACGGAGCCGAAACGGTCCACGACCAGTCCGCTGAGGTCGTCGCCCTCGGAATGGACAAGGCGGTAAGCGTCGGCGATGGCGTCGAGGCCGAGCCAGTTGCGGCGCAGCTCGACGGCCCGGCCGATGCGGCGGGCGAAGAAGGCGTCGTCCACCGCCTCGGCGGCGTCGGCGGTGAGAATGCGGAGGGCGATGCGCGAATGGCCGTTGTAGAAGCCGCGGCCGACCCACTGGCCGTCGCGGTCGATCGCGTCCACGACGCCGCCCGGCGGCAGACGGCCGGCCGGCTTCTCGACCATCTTCTGGAAGATCCACGGGTGCGACGACCGCCGGGCGATCTTGAGCCGCACCTGCGGCAGGGCGGGAACGGCGGGTGCGTCGGCGTTGCTCATGAAGTTGCTTAATTGCGGATTCGTTGATCGTTTAGCCGCGACCCGACAGGGGAGCGCGAACCAACCCTTCCCTTTCAAGGTATCGGTTGCGTCCCGGCCGGAACAGGCGTGAAGAATGCGGCGCCTGTCCCCTATATAACAATGGCGTCTGTTCGGGCGGGCAATGAAAGGAGGTGCGGTCTCATGAGTTCGCTCACCGACGCCCGGCCGCGTCTCGCCCCCGACGCATTACTGCCGCCCTACACCTTCGTGCCGGGCCGCGCTCCGCACCCAGTCAGCGACCCCGCCGGCCACATGCACGACAAGCCGCCGGAACGGCCGCC
Source organism: uncultured Planctomycetaceae bacterium (assembly GCA_963823075.1). Lineage (GTDB taxonomy): Bacteria > Planctomycetota > Planctomycetia > Gemmatales > Gemmataceae > UBA4732. The sequence goes on along the minus strand of CAWGKE010000001.1, from coordinate 1,158,199 downwards.
CGCGCCGGACGCGGATCGCTGGCAGGATAGCCACGCGTACCTGCGCGGCCTGGACCTGTTCAATCACGGCTATTACTGGGAGGCGCATGAAGCCTGGGAGGGGTTGTGGCATGCCTGCGGCCGGACGGGGCCGACGGCCGACTTCCTGCGCGGGCTGATCAAGCTGGCGGCCGCGGGCGTGAAGGTGCGCGAGGGGAAGCCGGCAGGCGTGGCCAGTCATGCGAGCCGGGCGGCGGCGATCTTCCGCAACGCGGCCCAGCGATTCGGCGGCTTGGACGCCATGTTCTTCGGCCTGCGCATCGGCGACCTGCTGGACCACGCCGGCGCCGTCGAAGCGCAGGCGCCGACTGCGGTGGGCGATCACGACGCCGGCGTCCGGATCGTGTTCGATTTCGTGCTGATCCCTCAAGCCGCGACCGGGGCATGAAAAAAGGATCCACGCAACCCTGGCGGCCCACGATGGAGCAGCTTTCCGCGGCGAAGGGCGGCCGCGTGCCGGACGTGATCGCGCCCGGCCTGCGCGTGCTGTTTTGCGGCATCAATCCGGGCCTGTACTCGGCTGCGATCCGCCATCATTTCGGCCGCCCCGGCAACCGCTTCTGGCCGGTCCTGCACGCCGCCGGCTTCACGCCGCGCCTGCTGTCGCCGTTCGAGGAGCGCGAACTGCTGCCGCTGGGCTGCGGCGTCACGAACCTGTACGGGGGCGCCACGGCCCGCGCCGACGAAATTCCGGGCGACGCGCTCCACCGGGGCGGGCGAGAGCTTAAACGCAAAGTCCGGCGCTATCAGCCACGCTTCGTCGCCTTCCTTGGCGTCACGGCGTACCGCATCGCCCTGCAACGACCCGATGCACAGGTTGGGCTGCAAAAGGAACGGTTCGGCGACGCGCTCGCCTGGGTGCTGCCCAATCCCAGCGGACTGAACGCGCACTACCAGTTCAAGGAGCTGGTCCGGCTGTTCCAGGAACTGCGCGAAGCGTCCACCGGATCGCCGATTTTACCCTGAAAACGCTCCGAGGAGATGAAAATGTCCGACGCGGAACGAGAGTTGTTGCAGCTGACGCAGCGCCTGCTGGATTGCATCGCGGACGGCGACTGGGCCGCCTACCAGGAATTGTGCGACCCGTCGCTGACGGCGATCGAACCGGAATCGCACGGCCAGATCATCGAGGGCCTGCCCTTCCACCGTTTCTTCTTCGACCTCGGCGGCATTCGCGGCCGGCATCAGACGACCCTGTGCGCCCCAAATGTCCGCGTCATGGGCGACGTGGGCCTCGTCGTCTACCAGCGGCTGGTCCAGCGCGTCGGCCCGGACGGCCAGCCGGTGACGACCGCCGCCGCCGAGACGCGGGTCTGGCAGCGCAGGGAGGGCCGCTGGCGCCACGTCCACTTCCACCGCACGCCGTTGACCGTGTGAGCGCGGCCGGCGCCCTATGCTCGCGTCGCATCGCCGTTTAGAATGAGGCGGTCCCGCCGGGGCGCGGCCAGTCGCCGCGACGGCGGATCGACGCGGGGTTAGGCCCCGGAGGATCGTGTGGACGGCGGCACCGAACCCATCGTGGACGCCGGGCGCCTCACCCAGAGCTGGAACGCGCTCAGCGAGCAGGTGCAAGCGTTCATTCGCGCGTGGGAAACCGGCCCGGCGCCGCCCGACCCCGGCGCGTTCGCCCGCGCCGAACCGTCGGCGCTGCGGCGGATGTTCCTTATCGAACTCCTGAAAGTCGATCTGGATTATCGCTGGATCCGCAAGCGGTGCCCGCGGCCCGTGGAGGAATACCTCGCCGCCTACCCGGAGCTGAGCGTCGGCGGGCCGCCCTGCGACCTGATTTATGAGGAATTCGTCGTCCGCAAGCGCGCCGGGGAGGTCGTTCAACCGGAAGACTACCTGGCGCGGTTCCCCGGACGGGCCAAGGAACTCGGCCGACTCCTGGGAGTGGAAACGCCGCTCACTTCCCGATCGTTGATCGCCGAGCCGAGTCTGGACACCCTGGAGGTGGGCGGAGTAATCGACGAATTTGATCTCGTGACTCTGCTGGGTCGCGGGGCGTTCGCCCGCGTCTTCCTGGCCCGCCAGCGGTCGATGCAACGGCTGGTGGCCCTCAAGGTGTCGGCCGGCGCCGGCCAGGAGCCGCAAACCCTCGCCCAGCTCGACCACCCCCACATCGTGCGCGTCTTCGACCAGCGCCTCGTCGCCGGCCGCCGCCTGCACCTGCTTTACATGCAGTACGTGGCGGGCGGCTCCTTGCAGGCGGTCCTCGAGCGCATCCGCAAAACGCCGGAGGCGGAGCGCGGCGGGCGGACGCTGCTGGCCGTAGTGGACGCGGCGCTGGAGGAGCGCGGCGAGGCGCCGCCGATCGGGTCGGCGCTGCGGGAACAGCTGGCGGGGTGGGACTGGCCGCGAACGGTCTGCTGGCTGGGGGCGCGGCTGGCGGAGGCGCTGGACCACGCCCACGGGCGCGGCGTATTGCACCGCGACGTGAAGCCGGCCAACATCCTGCTGACGGCGGAGGGCGCTCCCCGGCTGGCCGATTTCAACATCAGCTACGGCAGCAAGCTCGACGGCGCCAACCCGGCCGCGTTCTTCGGCGGCAGTCTGGCGTACATGTCCCCGGAGCAGCTCGAAGCCTTCAACCCCGCCCACGGCCGCGACCCGGGCGACCTGGACGGCCGGGCCGACCTGTATTCCCTCTGCATTATCCTTTGGGAGCTGCTGGCCGGCCGACGGCCCTTCCCCGAGGAGTCGGTGCGCGGCGACTGGGGCGGGATGCTCGGCAAGATGACGGAGCGGCGGCGGGCCGGCGTAAACCCGGCCGAGGCGGCCCCGCTGCCGGCGCATCTGCCGCCGGGGCTGCGGGACGTGCTGCTGACGGGGCTTGCCCCCGACCCGGCGCGGCGGCCGCCGACCGGCGCGGCCTTGGCGCGCGAGCTGGAGCTGTGCCTGCGGCCGCGGGCGCGCGGGCTTCTCTACCCGCGGCCCGGCGGCTGGCGCGGACTGGCCCGCCGTCACGGTCTGATCGCTGTCGTCCTCGCCGCCGTCGTCCCCAACGCCCTGGGCGCCCTCTTCAACATCGCCTATAACCGCTCCGAAATCATCGCTCGACTCCCCGGGGCCGACCCGGCGTTCTGGGCAGTCCAGGCGGCGATCAACTCGGTCGCCTTCCCGCTCGGAGTCTTCATTCTCGCCCGACTGACCTGGCCGGCGGCCCGCGCCGCCCGCCGCGCCGACCCCGGCGCCCCGGCCGCCGTGCGGTGCCGCTGCCTCGTCCTCGGCGACGCGGCCGCCGTCGTGAGCCTTGCCGAGTGGCTGACGGCCGGCGTGGCGTTTCCGCTGCTGCTGTGCGCCGCCCTCGGCCCACAGCCGCCGTCGTTCTTCCTTCATTTTTTCATTTCGCTCGGGCTGTGCGGGCTGATGGCCGCCGTCTATCCGTTTTTCGGCATCACGTTCATGGCGATCCGGGCGCTCTTGCCGCCGCTGCTGCGGAACGGCGGCGGGCCGGAGCTGCCGGCCGCGCTCGAACGCCTGCGGCGGCGGACGGGGCTGTACCTGGCGCTCGCCGCGGTGGCGCCGATGCTGAGCGTGGCGGCGTGGGCGGCGACCGGCTCGGAGAACCGCCTGGAGTTGGGCTTGCTCAGCCTCGTCGAAGTGGTCGGGTTCGCGGCGTCCTTCGCCCTATCCCGCGCCATCCAGGGCGACCTGGAGGCGCTGGCGCACGTCGCCTCGCCGGCGGATGACGCATCCGACGAAGGTCCGCTGACTTCCGAGTCGAGCCGCGGCAAGGCGTGAGACGAAGGAGCGGTCGGTAAGGCGAGCGGCAGCAAGAATGGTACCCGCAGCCGCATTCGCCAGAATGCGGGCCGACAGCCATTCACCCGCATTCTGGCGAATGCGGCTGCGGGTAAGGTATTTCCCGCCCCTCGCCTAATGGAATGGCCCTGCTTGAAGCGGAGTCCCGGGTGCGCGGGGTTCTGGCGGAACAGGCGGTATGCTTCCCGCGCCTGCTGCTGAACAACACCGCTCAGCAGCCGGCTCACGCGGCGCCGAAGACGAATCGCGCAGAAGCGTCAATCGCGTGGCCGGTCTGCTGGAGCAACGGGTTCGGCCCTAGCCCCCTTGCGACGGCGACCGGGCCAACTGCTCTCGCCGCAAGTCCTCGTAGGCCAGCCGCAGGGACCGGAGTTCGACCTCCAGCCGCTGCCGCGCCTGCTCTGCCTCCCGGGCGGACTGGGCGGCCTCGGCCTTCAGCCGCGCGTTCTCCTCGGCCAGCGGCCCGAGTTGGTCCACCGCCCCCGCCGCCAACCGCTGCTCAGCCCACTTCTCGCTCCACATGCGGACCTGGAACATCAGGAGGAGCATGCCCAAGACCAAGACATCCCCGGCCGACACGACCCAACCGTGCGGGAGCGGCCCCCCGAGGACCGACGCGAAATATAGCGCGGCCATCACCGCCATTACGGCGAACTGGGCCCACCCCAACAGCCGAACGACCAGTGCCCGGTGCATAGACGCCCCGACGCTTTCTTACGGCGAACAACCCGCTCAGCGGCCGGCTCACGCGGGAGCGACGCCGAAGCTCGAAGAACCGTCAATCGCGTGGCCGGTCTGCTCCAGCGCCTGGATACTCATGAAGGCTCTCGTCTGCGAAGATGGAGGAGGCGTCGCGCCGCCCCTCTTCGCATCACCCCCCAACCGGAGGCGTTCCCCATGCGCTGCTTCCAACCCCCCGCCGATGTCCGATTCTACGCCGGCGTGGACCTGCACGCCAGGTCCCTCTTCCTCTGCGTCCTCGACCGCGACGGCCGCGAACGCTTCGCCCGCAACCTGACCGCCGCTCCCGAACCCTTCCTCAAGGCCGTCCAGCCCTTCCGCGAGAGCCTGGTCGGCGGCTGCGAATGCATGCACTGCTGGTACTGGCTCGCCGACGCCTGCCGCGACGCCCACATCGCCTTCGCCCTCGGACACGCCTGGGCCATGAAAGCCGTACTGGCCTCTCCCTTGGCGGAGATGAGCCCGCCTTTTTTCGACTGGCCACAAGACCGGGAACGTATGGGTATCGGGACCGGCCGGGGCGCGTTCCCGGGCCCAGCCGTCTTGCTCCGCGGAGCGGGGCCGCCGGAGTCCGCATGTGTGTTGGGTGCGGCTCGTCCGCGGCCGTGAGGGCCGGGTGCCGCGCCTGCTTTCGATAGCCAAGCCGGGTCGCCGAGGTCGTGTCCTCCCCACCGCTGCTGTGACCCCGGAGAAAAGGCGTCCAGAGAACGCCGAACCCCGTGGCGGGTAGGCGTCATATTTGTGGGTAGCTTTTTCGCTCATCCGGCCATGGCGTAGCCCCAGAAGGCGTCCCACTGGTCGGGGTCGCTGCGGTACAAGCCGCGGAGATGCGCCACGGCGTCGGAGCCCTCTTCGCCCCAACGCATCCCGCCCAGGCACAGACGCTGGTTCACCACCGTCTTGCACGCCGACTCCACGGCGCCACTGGCGATCTGCCAGCCGTTCCGCAAATACGTCGGGTAGTCCATCCGACCCTCGTTCTTACGCAGATAGCCCAGCAAGTCGTCGTGTCCTTCCCGGACCTCCTCCGTCATCTTCTTGCGCTCCAGTCGCTCCAGCAGCCGGATCATCACCGTCCCGCCCGCGTGCTTGAGCGTGTGACACCACGCCGCCAGCAGCTTCTCCGACGCCCCAGGGCGGAATTGCTTGGCGAACGCCGCCAGGTGCGTCGCCCCGTGCTGGAAGTCCAGAATCAGCGTGGCGCGCGGGAAGTTCACGGCCACGAAATGATCCAGCCCGTTGCCTGCGTCCGTCAGCGCGATCCACACCTCGGCCGCGTCCATCCCCACCTGCGCCCCCTGCCGACGCATCTGTAGGCCCAACTCGTCCAGGGCGTACAGCCCCGCCAGGTAACGCGCCCCGTCGCACGGCTTGGACAATGCCTCCTCGTGCGCCGCCCGCGGCTGCGGGTTGTAGATCATGCCGACGTAAACCATGCGGCCCTCGACCTTGGCCCCGTCGGGGCCTTGCATGAGGATGCCCGTTGCATCCAGGCTCACGTAGGCGCAGCTCCGGCCCGCCGCATCGCGGTTCCAGTCCCAAGCCGCCCCGAGGCCGAACACCATCCCCTCGGCCAGCCGCGCCCCCAGCCGCGCCCCCGCCGCCTCCGTCGTCCGCTCCACCGTGGACTCGCTCAGACGCAGGCCCGCCAACTTGAGCAGCGTCCGATCGGCCGCCTTGCCGAAGCTCTCCTGGACCCCCGCCAACGCCGTCACCTCCTGGGCCGCCGGCGTCAGCCGCAAGGGCGACAGCCGCAAGGTCGCGTCCCAGGGGAAGCTCCCCCGGCCGCAGCCGCCGCGGTGGTAATAGGCCCGCGACAGGCGGACGTCGCCCACCAGGCTCACGAAGTCCTTGGAGCGATACGCCACGAAGCGGGCCGCCTCGCCGCAGTGGGGGCAGTTCAGGCTCGACCCCTGGTACCCCCTTTTTTCCGCCAGTTGACGGCGGTCTCGATCGCATGGGCGGCCAGATCGTGGGCTCGGTCGCGGATCTCGAACTCGGTAGCCCCGAGGAGTTGGGCGTCGGGTTTGGACACCAGGATGCGCGCCATGCGCAAGGCTTCCTCCTGGGCCTTCTGGCCGATGAGGGCCGCCAGGCGCTGGGCTTCCGCTTCCTGTTCCGGGGTGAGATCGAGGTCGGCCATGAGCAGCTCCACGCGAAAAGAGGGAGTGGATTTTCAAAACCCGTCGGCATCCGGCTTTACGGTACGAAAAATTCACCTACTTTTCAGCTGCCTACCCCCCCGTGGCCGTGGAAAATATATTCTCTTGACGGCGAGAACCTTATGTGGGTTACTTCACGCTTCGCCTCTCTTTGTTACCCCTGCAACAACTGTATCAGTGCCGTAACCCGGCTCCCTCCAGACCTCCACCACGCAATAGGGTCCTGGCTCGGGCTGGCAGATGGAGAAGTGGCGAGCGAGCGCTATGCCCTCTTCTTCCGTGCTGACCAAACAGTAACGATTCCTTTTCGCAATTTCGACGACATCGCAGCCAGCATTGCATGACATCGGCGAGCAGCCAAAGCTGCAATGATTTCCGCCCTCGACTGCATCCCACCCGAGCCTGACGAATGAGCGAGGCATTGGCTCGACAGTCAATTCCCACCAATCCGCCATGGGTTCTCCCCGCCCTTCCTTGAACTCCAGCAGCAACAACCGATAGGCGAACAACTCGAAATCCGAATGGACCTCGACCGGCACGACGCTCCAGGCAAGGTGAGGATTGTTGTACATGTCGTAGACATTGTGCTTCCCTTGATCTCGCCAGCCCTCTGGCCCCCGAGCAATGCAATCGCTTACGCTACAGATTTCTTCCACGGGTTCGGAGCAGGAGGAGCTGAAGAATGAATGCGGCTGATCCGGGTAACGCAACGCCCAGCGGGATCGCGTGGTGCGTCGTTTGGGAAAATAGCCGACGAACTTCCAAGTCATACTGAACCTCCGCTGCCGAACCAATGATTAGACAGCGGCGACGCAGCCTATCACGGCCTCGGGCCGCCGTTTAGCCGCGCCAGCCTGCTGGCTAGGCTAACCGATCGGACGGCGCCTGTCAAACGCGGCGAGCACGATTTCCGCGGCAGGAGGCCAGGACCGGCTTTGCCAGGCCAAGCGTTCTGTCCTACAACGGGAGGAGAACTTCGCCCCATCCTTCGGCGCAAGTCCAAGGCAGGATAGGGCATGGCCGCTCCCCCATTCGCCCCCGAAGAACTCCAGGATATCCGTGATGTGGCGGCCCGCTGGGGCAAGATCGTGGCCCGACGCGCCTTCGGCGACGCGGGCCCCGGTCTGGACGCCGACCTGGCCACTCTGGAACAGGTCGCCGTCGCCGCCGCCCGCGGACTGCTCGATGGCACGCTCGCCACCCTCCTGGAGCAACAAGCCCAAGCCCTCCCGGCGGAGTTCCCCTGCCCCGCCTGCGGGCGGCCGTGTCCGGTCCACCACGAGCCACGCGCCCTCGCGGGCAGCCACGGCGCCGCCGTGAGCTACCGCGAACCCGCCGCCCACTGCCCGGCCTGCCGCCGGGATTTTTTTCCCTCTGCGTCCGGCCCTGCGCCTGGACGGCCATAGCTGCACCCCGGCCCTCCTGGAACGCATCGTCACGCTCGCCGGCCGCCTGGCCTCCTTCGAGCAGGTCGCCGTCGCCCTGGAGGTCGGCGCCGACGTGCGGCTGACGGGCCGGCACGTTCAGCGTCTGACTCAGGAGGTGGGCGCCGACCTGGCCCGGCGTCGGGACGAGCAGGCCGAGCGCTACCGCCGCCGCGACCTGCCGGCGGCGGCAGCCCCACCGGTGGCGGTCGTCGAAGGGGACGGCGGCCGTCTGGGCACGCGGCGGAGCGGGGCCGGGCCGGGGGTGCATCAGCCCCAGGCCAAGGAGGACAAGATCGCTTGCCTGGTCAGCATGTGCAGCGACGTCCACGCCGCCGACCCGCAACCGGAACTGCCGGCGGCGTTCCGCGACGCCCGCCGGGTGGCTCGCCTGGTGCGGCAATTCCAGGGCCAGACGCCGCCGGCCGACGAGGGGGAGGCGACGGCGGACGCTCCGCTGGCGTCCGCCGCCGGCGACCGGCCGGACAAGCCCGAGCGGTTGGTGCGGACCTGCGTGGCCCGCATGAGCAACAGCCGGGCGTTCGGGCCGATGGCAGCGGCCGAGGCTCAGACGCGTGGCTTCTACGACGCGCCCCGGCAGGCGTTCCTGGGGGACGGGCAGCAGTACAACTGGCGAATCCAACGAGCCTATTTCCCCCACTTCGAGGCGGTCGCCGACTTCCTCCATGTCCTGTGTTACCTCTACCGGGGCGGTCGGCGCCGGCGAGGCGGCGCGTTGGCGGCAGTTCGAGACGTGGATGCGGGCGTGCTGGCAGGGTCGGGTGGGGGAAGTGCTGGCGGAGTTGGACGCCTGGCAGGAGCGTTTGGGCCGTCCGCCGCCGCAGGCCGACGAACAGGATCCGCGACGGGTGGTGACGGACGTGCGGCGGTATTTGGGGAACAACCGGGAGCGGATGGACTACCCGCGTTACCGGCGGGCGGGCTTGCCGGTGACGAGCAGTTGGGTGGAGTCGCTGGTGGGGGAGTTCAATGGCCGGGTGAAGGGTCGGGACAAGTACGGGAACCGGTCGGCGGGTGCAGAGGCGATTCTCCAGGTACGCGCCGCGGTGCTGAGCGAGGACGGCCGCTTGACGCGGTACTTCGCCCAGCGGCCGGGCAACCCCTACCGCCGCCGCCAGGCCGTCCCATGAGTAAACGCACCCAGACCAGAAAACAAAGCCGGTCCTGGCCTCGGAGGTCGAAGGCATCGACCGCATGTACCTCAACGTCTACCAACCCCGGCTCCAGTGCGAAGGCCAGGTCGCCGCCTTCTTCCGCTCTCATCGCGGGCACACGTTCGCCTCGTCGGCTCTCATGGACCCCATGAGCAAGGCGTTCATCGTCGGCGTCGAGAGCTTCACCCGGCAGAACCATATCCCGCTGATCTCCTTCCCCAAAGGGCGGCGCAAGGAGGATGTAGCCCTGGAGTACCGGGCGCGGTTCCGCGGCACGGAAGGCGTTCTCTTCGTCGGCAAGGCCCAGGAGAAGTCGCCCGTCTTCCGCACCGAGAAACGCAAGAACCCCAGGACGGGGCAGACGTTCCCCTGGATCGTGCGCTCCACGGCCATGGTCAACCAGTTCTACTTTTACGCCATCGACGAGGACTTCGGCCCCTTCTTCCTCAAGTTCTGCACCTACTTCCCCTACAACGCCAAGCTCTGCCTCAACGGCCACGAGTACGTCAAGCGGCAACTGGCCAAGGAAGGCATCGCCTTCGAGGCCCTCGACAACGGCATCCTCCGCTGCGCCGACCCCCAACGCTTGCAGCAACTCTGCGACGGCCTGTCCGCCGCCAAGATCGACGCCCTGTTGCGCAAGTGGCTGGCCCGCCTGCCTCACCCTTTCCCCGCCCAGGACCGGAAGGCCGGCTACCGTTACGAGGTGTCCATCCTCCAGGCCGAGTTCGCCCTGACCCAGGTGCTGGACCGGCCCTTGACCGGACGCGTCTTCTTCGAGGAAGTCATCCGCGAGAACCTGGATCTCGGTCGTCCCGACCCGGTGCAACTGATCTTCGGGCGGCGCGTCACCGGCCAGACGCCGGGGCGCTTCCGCACGCGCGTGCTGACCGCGGGGGTGACGCCGTCGTTGCACGTGGACTACAAGCGGTCGCGCATCAAGCAATACCACAAGGAAGGCCGGGCCCTGCGCACGGAGACGACCATCAACGACGCGCGCGACTTCCGCATCGGCAAGCGGCTCGTGAACCTGCCCGCCTTGCGGCGCATCGGCTTCCAGGCCAACCGACGTCTGCTGGACGTCCAACGCATCAGCCAGGACTGCGCTGTCGGCGAGGAGGCGTTCCGCCGGGTAAACGAACCGGTGGAGATGCAGGGGCAGCGGGCCAGCGCCCTGCGCTTCGCCGACGTGGCCGTGCAAGCGCTGTTGAGCGCTCTGCTGGTGTTCCGCTTGCTGCCCCGGGGCTTTTCCAACCGCGACTTGCGGGACCACTGGGCACCCCTGGTGGGCAAAGCCCCCGAAGCGCTGACCCCGGGGCAGATGACCTACCACCTGCGGCGGCTGCGCCTGCACGGCCTGATCGAGCGAGTCCAGGGCACGCATCGCTACCGGGTCACGGACGGCGGTTGGCGGATCGCCCTGTTCTGCACGCGGGTGTACAACCGCGTCCTGCGTCCGGGGTTGGCGCAGGTCTTCCCCGAGGAGCTGCGCGATGACTCGACCCTGCGCCGCCAGTTCGACCGGCTGGACCAAGCCATCCACCACTGGATGCAGGAGCAAAAAGTTCCGGCATGAAACTTGACTCATTCACGATGGCTTTCATGAACCAAGAACCCTAGAGAGTCCGCGTTCCGCATCCCGCCGGACAGCGGTCCCGTCGCAAGGTGAAGGTCGCTGTGGGCACTTCCCGCACCGGAGGCCCCAGGCGACCAGACAGCGACCCCACGTCCCCGACCCCCGACGATCGCCCGCGCGAGGACGCCGTGATCCTCGCCCGCGGCCTGCTCCACCCCGCGGCCCTCGTGGCCGAGCACCACTGGCAGGCGAACGTGCAGTTGTCGCCCGGCGTAGTGGAGGCTGCCCGCCACGTCGGCGATGACGTTGCCAGCGATGCGGATGACGAACAGGTCGCCGAGGTCCTGGTCGAAAATCAGCTCCGGGATGACGCACGAGTCGCTGCAGCCGAGGGCCACGGCGAACGACCGCTGGCCGCCGACGAGTTCCTTGCGCCACTCCTCGCTCATGCGGCCGTGGGTCGATTCGCCCGCCACGAACCGCTCGTTCCCCGTGATCAGCCGCTGAAGCGCCTCCCCGGAGTCTTCCGGCTGCGCAGCCAGTCTCAGCCCGTCCCCCGTAGGGAAGGCCTGAAGCCGCCGCGATAGGACGTCGTGATTCATGGGAATGCCGCCGTCGCACTGAAATGACGATCCACGGCCCGGCGCGGCACCGTGTGGACCCGCGCCGGGCCGTGCGAAATTACTTCCCCTCTTCCGGCTGTTCCAGCCGGATCAGCGTCCACTGCTGCGTGCGGTCCTTGCCGAAATGCACGAGCATCGTCGTTTCCTCCTTGGTCAGGTTGCCGATGCCCGTCTCGTAGACCGTCTCCTTGCGGTCCGCGACGGTCCAGGCGGCGCGCTCCGTCTTCTTGTCCACGGCGCCCTGGATGGGGAGCGTCGAATCGCTCAGGGCGTCGTAGTAGTTGCCGCGGAGGATGCCGTCCTTGTTGACGGCGAGCTGGAAGATCTGGTTGGCTTCCGTCTCCTCGCCCTTGACCATGCCGAACACGCCGAGCGAGATCCACTCCTCCTTTTCGCTGGGCTGGGCCTTTTCCCCCACCTCGGCGATGGCGACCGCCTGCTGGGTGTACTCCTCCGCCGTGGCGACCACCTCGCCGCCGTAGTAGACGCTGTTGTCCACGTAAACGACGTTCCCGCCGTAATCGTAGTTGGCAGGCTCTGCGGGGTAGCCGCAGTAGGACGAGTACGTCCCCCACGTCGCCCCCGCCCAGAAGGCGGCCGTGGTCCACGCCGCCGCGCGCCAGGCGCCGGGGTGCTGGACGTACCAGCCCTGGTTGAAGCAGTTGTAGTGGACGAAGCTGTTGCGCACGTAGACGCCCTGGCCGCGGAGCGCCGCTCCGCCGACGTAGGCCGTCCGGTGCCCCGTCGCCACGCCGCGGCCCGTGTACGCCGCATAGCCGTTCGGCCCGACGGCCGCTCCGCCGCGCGCACCCCCCACCACGGCCCCACCTGGGCCGGCCGCCGCGCCCACGCGCGAGCCGCCCACGACGGCGCCGTTGGGCCCGGCCGCGATTCCGCCGCGGCTGGCGCCAGCGACGGCGCCGTTGGGACCCGTGCCCACGCCGACGGACCCGCGCTGACCCACGGCCCCGTTCGGGCCTACCGCGCCGCGGGCGCCGCCGACCTTCGTCGCCTCCCGCCCGCCCGGCGTCGTGACCTGCACGCCGCCGACGCCGGCGCCGGCCGTCCGACCGCCCGGCCCGGTGGCCGTCCGGCCGACGCCGCCGGCGCTGATCGTCGTCCCGCGGTTCGTGGTATACGAGCCGCTCCCGCCGCCAACCGTGCGCGACCCGCCGCCCGGCCCGACGACCGTCGAACTGGTGCGGCTGCCCCCGCCAGCCCCGCCGTAGGGGCCGACGGCCGCGCCGGTCCGCACGGAACCGCCCCGGGCCGCGCCGCCGCTCACCCGGGCCCCGCCGCCGCCGCCCCGGCCGCCGCCGCCGCCTCGCCCAGCGCCCATGCCGGAGTCCGCCACGCAGAGGCACAGCACGGCGACCGCGGTCCAAGCTAGTAGACGTATATGTCTCATCGTTGTATCTCCTTCTGATTTCGTCAAGCGCCTACTTCACGCGCGTCACCTTGACCGGCGCGATGTCGGTCACGTCCTCGCTGTCCACGGTCCGGTTGACGGATTGCCAGGTGAAGGCGTCCTTGCCCATCGGCGTCAGAATGTTGGTCGCCGTAACCTCGTCGCCGTCCGGCTCGACGCCGGTCGCGTCAAGGGTCCACGCCTTGCCGTCCCAGGTCCAGTCGGCCTCGCCGAAGCCGCCGTCGCTTTCGAACAGCCAGGAGTGCAGCTGGCCGGTCCGTGGGTCCCTGCCGATCAGCTGGGTCCCGGAGAGGGGCTCCGCGTTGTCCTTCAGCTTGATTGTGAAGTGGACTCGGATGAAGTTCTTGCCGCCCTCCCACTCATAGGTCGTGCGGACGTCCGCGCCGTCCCCCTTGGACTCCCACGTGCCGATCAGCCAGTCCACGTCCGTCAGCGTCGTCCCCTCGTCCGGCCACTCGCGAAGCAGGGCCAGCAGCCACTGCCCCTTTTCACGGGTGTACAGCGCGCTGATGCGGCTAAGGGTCGGCGCGTCGGCCTTGCCGGCCTGAAAGCTCCGGGCCGAACCTTCCACGACCGCGTTGTCCTGGGAGACGAAACGGACGGAATCGACCGTCACCTCCAGCTTCCTGTCCGGGTTCTTCTTGAAGAACTGGGCGTAGCCGTCCTCCATGGCGGCGCGGCCGCGCAGGGTAGCGCCGTCGTTCGCCACGTACTCGCCTTCCTCAGTGAACAGGGCCGCCAGCCCTTTTGCGTCGCCCTTCTCGAACACCTTGATGAAATCCTTCACGGCCGCGCGGACGGCGTCCTGGTCGGCCGGCCGAACCTTCTCGTCCGGCGCCTTGTCCTTGTCCGCGGCGGCCGGCGGCCTGTCCGCGGCCTCGGCGGCGCTCATGGCTGGCGGAGCCACGCGGAGCCGGTCCCAGGCGGCGCCGACGGCGACACCCACGGCGCCGGCGATGACGGCGGCGACCCACGCGATTCTGATCCTGGTCATGATGAACCTCCCTGGAGCAATGACAGACGCCTCGGCGCGACGCCGCGGCCCTAAACCGCATCCTCTCCGCTGTTTTCCCAACGGATTGAGGGCGAAATATACGATCGGCCGGCCAGCGCCTCCTTCAGCGCCGGGATCAGGTCCGAGGCCAGACGGCACTTGACCACATAGCCGAGGCCCCCGGCCGCCAGGGCCTCCCGAACGTAGTCCGGGTCGGAATGGACCGTCAGAAACACCACGGCCGCGGCGCCGCCGGCCGCCTTCAGGCGGCGGGCCGTCTCGATGCCGTTGACGCCCGGCATCGTGACGTCGAGGACGATCAGGTCGGGCCGCAGGCCGGCCGCCTCGCGCAGCAGGGACTCCCCGTCGCCGAAGGTCCGTACCACCTCGAACTCCGCGCTCAGGAGTCGGACGGCGGCCGCCAGGAAGTCGGCGTGGTCGTCGGCCAGCAGTACGCGAGTCGCCTCCAATTGCTTCTCCGGCAAGCCGGTGGGCGAAGCGGCCATCGGGGCGCCGACGGCGCGGCGCACCCTCCGAGAAGCCTAGTCACATGGGAAGGCCGGCGGCACCTGGCAAAAGTGACAGGCGCGTTGCCCGGGCGCCGAAGGCGCTACAGGGAAATGACGCCGCGACGCACGGCGAATTGAACCAGCTCGGCGCTGGACGCGATCCCGAATTCATGCATCATGCCGTACTTGTGAAAGGCCACGGTCCGCGGCGTGATTTTCAGGGTGCGAGCGATCTGCTTCATCGAGAATCCCTGGACGAGCAGCCGCAAGACCTCGCACTGGCGCCCGCTCAGCTCGCCGTGCAGGCGCGGCGGGCCGGGAGTCGGGGCGTGCGCTTCGGCCGCCCCGAGGCCGGCGAGCGGCGTGACGTAAGTGCGCCCCCGGGAGACTTCCTGGATCGCCCTGTGCAGTTCGGAGGCGGCCGAGTTCTTGAGCAGGTAGCCGGACGCGCCGATGCGGAGCGCCTCCTCCGCGACGTCGGGATCCTCGCTCATGGTCAAAAAAATGATTTTGACCTCGGGCATGTCGTGTTTGAGGCGGCGGGCGGCGTCCAGGCCGTTCAGCAGCGGCATGGCCACGTCGAGCACCACGACATCGGGCCGCAGCTCGCCGGCGGCCGCCAGCAGGGCCGCGCCGTCGGCCACGGCTCCCACGATGTCGCAGTCCTCCGCGAGCAACTGCGCGAGGGCTTCCCGCAGCAAGCAGTGATCGTCCGCCAGCAAGACGCGTGGTCGCTTCATCGCGGCCTCCCATGAATCGAGGGCCTGTTGGATGTCATACCGTGCCGTTCGGCGCCGCCTCGTCCGGGGCGGCGGCTCCGAGCGGCACGCGGACGTCGATCCGCGTGCCGGCGCCAGGGCGCGAGTCGATGGCGATCGTACCGCCGACCAGCCGCAACCGTTCCCTCATGCTCACCAGGCCGAGGCCGCCCTTGCCGTCGGCCAGCCGGGCGTCGAAGCCGGCGCCGTCATCGACGATGTGCAGGTCGACCGCATCCTTGCCGCCGTTCAATTCCACCGTCGCCCGCCGGGCGCCGCTGTGCTTGATGATGTTGCGCAGGGCCTCCTGCACGATGCGGTAGAGGCAGAGGGCGGCGTCGTCGGAAACGGGCCCGGGCGATGCGCCGGCCGTGAACTCGATGGGGAGGCCGTGGCCGCCGCCCAGCTCCTTGCACAGGCCGCGGACCGCCGCCGCCAGCCCCAGCTGCTCCAGCTTCGACGGGTGCAGCTGACGCGACAGGTCATGCACCGTGGAGGCCAGCTGCTTGACGCGACTGGACAACGCTTGCATCCGCCCGCCCAGCCCGTTCGACGATTCGGGCGGCTGCCGGCCGAGCAGCTCCATCTCCACCGACAGCAGGGCGAGGTTCTGGCTCAGGTCGTCGTGCAGCTCGCGGGCGATGCGGCGGCGTTCCATTTCCTGGGCGCGCATCAGCCGGCCGGTCAGGAGCTGAAGCTCGCGCTGGCTCTTCTTCAAACCGTCCTCCGCCCGCCGGCGCTCTGTGATGTCGATGATGGACACGAGGACGAACAGCCCCGTCTCGGTCTGGACCGGGCTGAGGCCGATCTCGACGGGAAACTCGGTCCCGTCCTTGCGGCGTCCGAACAGGTCCCTCCCCGCCCCCATGGGCCGGACTTCCGCTTTGGCGAAGAAGTGGTCGCGGTGGGCGCCGTGCCCTTCCCGGAATCGCTCGGGGACCAGCATGTCCACCGGCCGACCCAGCAGTTCCGCCTTCGGGTAGCCGAACAGCTTCTCCATCTGGGCGTTGGCCAGGACGACGGCGCCGTCGCGCCCCACCATCAGCATGCCGTTGGGCGCCCCCTCCAGCATTTGCCGGAAGCGACCCTCCGCCCGTCGGCGATTCGCACGCTGCGCCAGCAGGCCGAGAATCAGCAGCGCCTCGACGACGCAGACGGCGATCACCCCGAGGATGTGCCACTTGTAAAGGTCCCAGAGGCTCGGCTCCTCAAACTCGACGACGCTGCCGGGGGGGAGCCGGTCCCTGCTGACATTCCAGCGCCGAAGCTGGCGTGCGTCGAAAACGGGCGTGGCGTCCGCCTGCTGCGGGATCGACATCGTCTCCGGCTTCTCGCCCGCCAGGATGCGCAGGCCGAGCCTGGCGGAATCCTCCCCCGCGCTCTCGAACGAGAACACGCGGCCGCCGACCGCTCCGCGGCCGACGTAGGTGCCCACGTGGCCGTAAATGGGGGCGTTCGCGCGGGCGGCCAGCTGTTCCAGCCCTTCAGCGGGGACGACGATTTTCCCGGCGCCGTCCCGGAAGATGTGGAGGTAATAGACGATGCTGTCGTCGGGAAGGTGGGAAACCCTTTCCAGGAGGTCCGACATCGGCAGCCCTTCCAGATAGGTAAACTCCACTTTATCTTCATAGGGGAGGAACTCCCGCCGGGCCTCCGCCGCCCAGTCGGCGTCGAACTCGGAGGCGCCGGCGACCACGAAGACGCGCCGCGTGTTGGGATGGAGCTTCAGGGCTATGTCCAGCGTACCGACCAGCTCCATCTGGATGGGCACGCCGACGACGTCGGGCGGCAGGCGGCGGACTTTCAGCTCGTCGTCGTCCACCGCGCAAAAAACGATGGGCACTCCCGGAAAGGCGGTTTCACGGTACTTCACCGCGAAATCCAGCGCCGACGACAGCCCGGTGATGACCAGGTCGATCGTGCGGTCCGCGTATTTCTGCCGCAGGAACTCCGCCAGATGCCCCTGGTAGCCGGGGTCGGGGAAGCGTGTAACGTCCAGGTACTCGTTTTCGACCTCGATGGACTCGGCGGAGTCGGACGCGAACGTGGAGCGTATGCCGTGATCGGCCTCCCGATTTCCAGGGCTGCCGTCGTTGTCGGTCGGGTAGAGCACGACCACCAGGCGCTGGGCGGCCGCCTCCGCGGAGGCGCACGGGCCGGACAGCACGACCGCGGCCAGGGCCGCGGCCCGCAGGACGGCCAGGAGCCGCGCGGGCGGCGAGGCCTCCGCTCTTGAAGTTCTCATGGCGCCCGCCCCATCGTAAGGACAAGCCGACTCCGTTCCGCGGGTGCCCTCCGCCGGTAGAGCGACGCCGAAAGGCCGAACGGGTGCTGCCGGAACGAACCGACCTGCGGATGCTAAAAGTGAAGATATGTTATGCCGCGCCGCGGGTTTTTAAAGTCCCCGTCGCCGCTCCCGCCCATCGCTTTTATTACCCCCGCCCTGTCAGTTTTGACAGGTGCGTGCGCCGGCCGTCGGCCCTAACCTCTCCGGTGGCCCTGTAGACCGTCCATTCCATCGGCGCACGATGCGGAAAGGAGATGCGACCGTGAACGCGGAACCCCGATTGCTTTCCGACCGGCCGGGGCCCGCCCAACTGGAGCGCTTGCAGCAGAGCTGGACGCTGCTCCTGGGCATGGGCGTCGCGCTGATCGTGCTTGGTATTGCGGTGATCAACGAGCCGTTCGTCGCGACCTGGGCCGTGTTCCAGGTGATGGGCATGCTCCTGGTGCTGGGCGGCATCTTCCAGGTCGCCGGCTCCTTTTGGGGCCGACAATGGCGAGGATTTTTTCTTCACCTGCTCAGCGGCGTCGTCTACCTCATCGTCGGCGTGTTCATGATCGCCCGAACCGACGAGGCGACCGCCGCCTTCACGCTCCTGATCGCCGGCTGCCTGCTGGTGGGCGGCATATTCCGCGCCGTCCTGGCCGCGTCCCAGCGATTCGACGGCTGGGGGTGGGTGCTGCTCAACGGCGTCGTCTCCCTGTGCCTGGGGGCGGCCATCTGGAAGCACTGGCCTTCCTCCGCCGACTGGGTGATCGGCCTCTTCGTCGGGATCGAGATGCTGTTCAGCGGGTGGTCTCTGGTGATGCTTGCGCTACGGCTGCGGTCGCTGCCGAACCGGACGCTGCCGGCGTGACGGCCAGGAGCCGAGATCCATGACCACCGAGCAGCTGGACCAGCTGATCAAGATCCTGGCGGCCGTCACACTGTTTGAGCTGATGGCCGCCATCGGGCTGAAGGCGACGGTCGCCGACGTGGCCGGCGTGGCCCGGGACGGCTGGCTCGTCGCGCGGGCCGCTCTGGCCAACTACGTTTGCGTGCCCGCGGCGGCGGTCGTGCTGCTGCTGCTGTTCCAGCCGTACGCGCAGGACCCGGCCAACTACGCGCTGGTCGCGGCCGGCTTCCTCATCGCCGCCGTTTGCCCCGGGGCGCCCTACGGGCCGCCGTTCACTGGAATGGCGAAGGGGAACGTCGGCGTCGCCGTGGGGCTGATGGTCCTGCTGGCGGCGTCGTCGGCGCTGGTCGCGCCGCTGCTGTTGCAGCTGCTGCTGCCGCTGCTGGTGTATTTCCTCCCGCCGGCGCCGCCGCCCCCGCCGCTGCGCATCAACGCGCTCCAGGTGGTCGGCACGCTGCTGATCTCGCAGCTGCTGCCGCTGTGCATCGGGCTGGCGGTGCGCCGATGGCGGCCGGGCGTCGCGGCCCGCTTGACGAGGCCGGCCAACCTGCTCAGCGTCGTGCTGAACCTGGCCCTGCTGACCTCGATCATCTTCGCGCAGCGCGAAATGCTGATGGCGATCCCGTTTATCGCTTACGCGGGGATGGCGGCGCTGGTGACGGCCGCCCTGGCCGCCGGCTGGCTGCTGAGCGGGCCCGGCAAGGATCGCCGCACGGCCATGGTGATGGCGACGGCCGTGCGAAACGTCGGCGTCGCCCTGGTCATCGTGACGACCAGTTTCCCCGGCACGAGGGCTGTGGCGGCCGCGACGGCCTTCGCGCTGTTCCAGACGATCGTCCTGGCGCTGATCGCCCTCGCCTGGGGCCGGGTGGCCTCGCCGAGGGGCGGCGCCACAACGGGAACACGACTGCAAGCGCCGCCGACGGGAGCCGTGATGAAAGCGAGTGCGCCCTGAGCCGGGCGGGCCGAAAGGACGCCGAACAAATTCGCCCCCATTCAGGAGAGATCAACATGGCAGACAGCAACACCCTCGCCGGCCGGATCGACGCCGAATTCGCGGCGGTCCAGGAGAAGGTCAGGACGTTTCACACCGAGCAGGCGGAGGAAAGCCAGCAACGTCAGAAACGCCTCGAACAGCTCGGCCAGGTGTTCGACCAGTTGCGTGACGTCTGGGGGCCACGGCTGGAGCTCCTGGTCAAGAAGTTCGGCGACCGGGTCCAGGCGACGCCGCGCATCGTCCCGTCGACCCGTGAGGTCACGTTGAAGTTCGAGTCGCGCCTGGCCCGTGTATCTCTGCGGCTGTCCGCATCGACGGATCGTGAGGTCCGAAAGGTGATCCTCGGCTACGACCTGGAGATCATCCCCGTCCTCATGCGGTACAAGCCCCACGCCGAGGTGGAATTCCCGCTGGACGCGGTGGACAGGGAGGTCGCCGCGAAGTGGTTCGACGACCGCATCGTGGAGTTCATCCAGACCTACCTGTCCATGGGCGAGAACGAAATCTACCTGAAGGAGTACATGGTGGAGGACCCCGTCGCCCACGTCCGCTTCCCAAGCATGGCGGCGGGCGCGACGCTCGAATGGCAGGGTAAAAAGCTCTATTTCATCAGCGAGGAAACGCGGCGCGAGTTTGAGAAGCAACAGGGGATCGGCGCAAAGTGACCGGACGAGTTCTTCAGGAGGAACAGGGGCCATGTTGGGCAAAAGCGATCTCGACGCGCCCTGCATCAACACGATCCGCACGCTCTCGATGGACGCCGTGCAGGCGGCCGAGTCCGGCCACCCGGGCGCGCCGATGGCGCTGGCGCCCGTGGCCTACTGCCTGTGGCAGCACTTCCTGCGCTTCGACCCGCAGGACCCGATCTGGCCCAACCGGGACCGCTTCGTCCTCTCGGCGGGCCACGCCTCGATGCTCTTGTACTCGATGCTCCACCTGACCGGCGTCAAGGCGGTCAGCAAGGAGTACGAGGCGCTGGGCGAGCCGTCCGTGCCGCTGGAGGCGATCAAGCACTTCCGGCAGCTGGACAGCCGATGCCCCGGCCACCCGGAGTACCGCTGGACCAGCGGCGTCGAAACCACCACCGGCCCGCTCGGCCAGGGGCTGGCGAACAGCGTCGGCATGGCCCTCGCCGGCCGGTGGCAGGCCGCCCACTTCGGGCGACCCGGGTTCGAGGACCTGATCAACTTCAACGTGTACGCCCTGTGCGGCGACGGCTGCATGATGGAGGGCCTCTCCGCCGAGGCCGCCTCGCTCGCGGGTCACCTCAAACTCTCGAACCTCTGCTGGATCTACGACAACAACCACATCACCATCGAGGGAAACACGGGGCTGACCTTCAGCGACGACGTGGCGACGCGCTTCCTCGGCCACGGCTGGAACGTCACCCGCGTCGGCGACGCCAACGACCTGGAGATGCTGGCGCGGGCCTTCCGCACCTTCCTCGCCACGCGCGACCGCCCGACGCTCCTCATCGTGGACAGCCACATCGCCTACGGCGCCCCGCACAAGCAGGACACCAGCGCCGCCCACGGCGAGCCCCTCGGCGAGCAGGAAGTGCGGCTGGCCAAGCGCGCCTACGGCTGGCCGGAGGACGCCAGGTTCTTCGTCCCCGAGGAAGTCTACGGCCATTTCCGCGACGGCATCGGCAAGCGCGGCAAGGAGCTGCGCGACGCCTGGTTCGCGCGCGTGAAGGAGTACCGGGCCCAATACCCGGACTTGGCCGATCAATTCTATCGCCTGCACCACCGGCAGCTGCCGGAAGGCTGGGACCGGGACCTGCCCACCTTCCCGGCGGACGCCAAGGGCCTGGCGACGCGGGACGCGTCGGGCAAGGTGCTCAACGTCCTCGGCCGGAACGTGCCGTGGCTGATGGGCGGCTCGGCCGACCTGGCGCCGTCGTGCAAGACCCGGCTGACGTTCGACGGCGCCGGCGACTTCCAGGCGGACAGCCCCGGCGGCCGCAACCTGCACTTCGGCATCCGCGAGCACGCCATGGCGTCGGTGCTCAACGGCATGGCCCTGGTCAAGGTGCGGGTGTTCGGCTCGTCCTTCCTGATCTTCAGTGACTACGCCCGGCCGGCCATCCGCCTCAGCGCCCTGATGGAACTGCCGGTCATCTACGTCTTCACCCACGACTCCATCGGCGTGGGCGAGGACGGCCCGACGCACCAGCCCATCGAGCAGGTCGGCTCGCTGCGGATGATCCCCGGCCTGATCGTCCTTCGCCCCGCCGACGCCAACGAGACGGTGGAGGCCTGGAAGGTCGTCATGAAGCTGCACCATGAGCCCGCCTTGCTCGTTCTCACGCGGCAAGCGCTGCCGACGATCGACCGCGGCAAGTACGCTGCGGCCTCGGGAGTGGCGCAAGGCGCCTACATTTTGGCCGACGCGGCGGACGGCAAGCCCGATGTCCTCCTCCTGGCGACCGGCAGCGAGGTGCCGCTCTGCCTCGACGCCCACGAGCGGCTCAAGGCCGAGGGAATCAAGACGCGGGTGGTGAGCATGCCGTCCTGGGAGCTGTTCGACGACCAGCCGCAGGAGTACCGCGACCGCGTGCTGCCGCCGGCCGTGACGGCGCGGGTTTCGGTGGAGCAGGCCTCGACGTTCGGCTGGGCCCGGTATGTCGGCGCCACGGGGCACAGCATCGGCATGCGTTCCTTCGGCGCCTCGGCCCCGCTGAAGGATCTCGTCAAGAAGTTCGGCTTCACGCCCGAACACGTCGTGGCCGCCGCGAAAGAGCAGCTGCGGCTCGCCCGGCGATAGGCGGAATCCATCGAACGCCCGGACACACGAACCGACAGGAGAGGTGCATCATGGCGACCGTGACTGTGCTGAAGTTTCCCACCGCCGACGGGGCCGAAGCCGCCCTCGGACTGATTCAGGATTTGCAGAAACGAATGCTCATCAAGCTGCACGACGCGGCCGTCGTAACCTGGCCCAGGGGGAAGAAGGCCCCCAAAACGAGGCAGCTCGTGGACCTGGTGGGCATGGGTGCGATGAGCGGCATGTTCTGGGGCATGCTGCTGGGCCTGATCTTCGCCGCCCCGCTCTTCGGCATGGCGGTCGGGGCGGCGTTCGGCGCCCTCGGCGGGTCCTTCAAGGACTACGGCATCGACGACGATTTCATCAAGCAGGTCCGCGGCAAGGTGACGGAAGGGACGTCCGCGCTCTTCCTCATGACCAGCGACGCGGTCATGGATCGGGTGGTGGAGACGATGTCCCACGTCAAGTTCGAGATCATCGCCACCAACCTGTCCCACGACCAGGAGACGAAGCTCCGGGAGGCGTTCGGCCAGGAGTAGCTTCCTGCCGCAGAGGCGACCCATGACGATCATCGAACGTGCCCTGGAACTCGTACCGGACGGTTCGCTGGTCGGCCTCGGCTCGGGCCGGGCCGCCCGGGCCTTCGTCACGGCGCTCGGCGGGCGGGTGCGGGCGGGGCGCCTGCACGTCCACGGCGTGCCGACCTCGGAAGAGACGGCGGCCCTGGCCCGGCAGGAGGGCGTCCCGCTTTTGACCCTCGCGGAGGCGGAAATTCTGGACGCGACCGTGGACGGGGCGGACGAGGTCGCCCCGAACCTGGACCTGATCAAGGGCTACGGCCGGGCGTTCGTGCGGGAGAAGATCGTCGCCGCGTCGTCGCGCCGGCTCATCATCCTGGTCGGCGACGAGAAGCTGGTCCCCCGGCTGGGCGCGCGGCCGGCTGCCGGTCGAGGTCGTTCCCTTCGCCCTTCCGCTGTGCGCGAGGCGGCTGGCCGACCTCGGCTGCCGGGCGGTCCCCTATCGCGACGGGGACGGCCTCTTCGTGACGGACAACGGCAACCAAATACTCGACGGCCAGACTGGCCCGATCGCGGATGCGGGCCGGCTGGAATCGGATATCCGCGCGATCCCCGGAGTCGTGGGGACCGGGCTGTTCCTCGGCATGGCGGACGCCGTCCTCGTCGGGGACCGGAGCGACTTTCGGCTGATCGAGGAGAGGCGGAGGGCGTAAAGGCGAGATCGGCGGGGCGAAACAAGGAACAAAGCATGAACACTGCATTCAACCTTGAAGAGTACGAAATCACCGTCCCGGAGGTTCACCGAAACCTACCGCCGAGCATGCTCTACGAGCACGCCATCCGCTACGAGAAGGACGCCGGCATCGCGGAGAACGGCGCCCTCGTCGCCTACTCCGGCGTCAAGACCGGACGCTCGCCCAAAGACAAGCGCGTGGTCCGCAGCCCCGAGTCCGAGGCGGACGTGTGGTGGGGCCCCGTGAACATCCCGCTCGACGCGCACGCCTTCGCGATCAACCGGCAGCGGGCGCGCGATTACCTCAACACGCGGGACCGCCTGTATTGCTTCGACGGCTTCGCGGGCTGGGACCCGAAGTACCGCATCAAGGTGCGGGTCATCTGCTCGCGGCCGTACCACGCCCTGTTCATGCACACGATGCTCATCCGCCCCACGAAACAGGAGCTGGCGGAGTTCGGCAAGCCGGACTTCGTCATCTGCAACGCCGGCGCCTTCCCCGCCAACCGGCTCACCGTCGGCGTCGAGTCCGGGACGAGCATCTGCCTGAACCTGGAAGACCGGGAGCTGGTCATCCTGGGCACCGAGTACGCCGGCGAGATGAAGAAGGGCGTCTTCACGGTGGCGAACTACTTCGCGCCGAAGCGCGGCCTGCTCTCCATGCACTGTTCCGCGACGGCCGACCGGAAATCCGGCCGCTCGTCGCTCCTGTTCGGCCTGTCGGGGACGGGCAAGACCACGCTCTCCGCCGACCCCAAGCGCGACCTGATCGGCGACGACGAGCACGTCTGGAGCGACGACGGCGTCTTCAACATCGAGGGCGGCTGCTACGCCAAGGCGGTCAACCTGTCGCCGGAGTCGGAGCCGGACATCTTCCAGGCGCTCCGCTTCGGCGCCGTGCTGGAGAACGTCGCCCTCGAGGACGATCGCTCGGTGGATTTCGCCGACACCAGCATCACGGAGAACACGCGCGGCGCCTACCCCATCGAATTCATCCGCAACGCCCGCATCCCGTGCATGGCCGGGCACCCCACGGACGTGATCTTCCTGACCTGCGACGCCTTCGGCGTGCTGCCGCCGGTCAGCGCGCTGTCGCCGGCGCAGGCGATGTACCACTTCATCAGCGGTTACACGGCCAAGGTCGCCGGCACCGAGGTGGGCGTCAAGGAGCCGTCGGCCACCTTCTCGCCGTGCTTCGGCGGCCCGTTCCTCGTGTGGCACCCAAGCAAGTACGCCGAGCTGCTTGCGGCGAAAATGCGGCAGACCAAGGCCCGCGTCTGGCTGGTCAACACCGGCTGGGCCGGCGGCGGGCACGGCGTCGGCAAGCGGATCAAGCTCGCCTACACCCGCGCCATCCTGGACGCGATCCACAGCGGCGCCCTGGCGGACGCGGCGACCAGGCCGGACCCGGTGTTCGGTTTCAACGTCGTCACGACGTGTCCGGGCGTGCCGTCGGAAATCCTCCGGCCGCGCGACGCGTGGGGCGACAAGACGGCCTACGACGCGGCCGCCCGCAAGCTCGCCCAGCTGTTCACGGACAACTTCAAGAAGTTCGAAAGCGGAGTTGGGGCTGAAGTCAAGGCGGCGGGACCTTCCGTTTGACCGGCGGCCCCCGGCCGCGCGGCCGGGGGCCCGTTTTCCCGACCCGACCTCCGGAAAGAAGCGTATGAGCGCCCGGCGAACGGAACTGGATCTGCTTCTGCAGGCCGGCCGGCTGCTGCTGGAGTACAACGAATCGGCCAGGGAGATTCACCACGCGCTCACGGCGACGGCGAAAGCGCTGACGGGGGAGACCTGTCATGTCGCGGTTTCGTACCAGGGGGTGACCGTTTCCCTCGCGCAAGAAGGCCCGGCCGTCGAGCTGGTGAAGGAACTGCGCTATAACATGGTGGTCCAGTCGCGCGTCCACGAGATTCTCGGGCAGGTCCGCCAGGGTCGCCTCGACGCGGCGGCGGCCCTCAACCGCCTCAGCCGCGTCGAGGCCGACGCCCCTCGGCACTCGCGCTGGCTAGCCGCCCTGCTCCTCGGCGCGGCCGCGGCGAGTTTCGCCGCTCTGCTCGGTGCGGACGCCGGCGCCACGGCGTCGGCCGGCCTGGCCGCGGCTCTGGGCCTCGTCGTCCGACAGGAGCTGGGCCGCCGCCATTTCAGCCTTCTGGCGCTGCCGCTGACCGCCGCCCTTATCGGGGCGGTGCTCGGCGGACTGGCGGCCCGCCTGAGCTGGACCCGGTCGCCCGAACTCGCGCTGATCGTGCCGGCCCTCATGGTCGTGCCGGGACCGCACATGATCAACGGGCTGCTGGACCTGATCGACAATCATGTGCCGATGAGCCTGTCCCGGCTGTGGCTGGCGGCCGGCATCCTGCTCGCGAGCGCCCTGGGCATCGTGGTTGGAGTGGAGCTGACCGCGCCTGCGCCTCTCTTCCACGAGCAGGGCGCCGCCGCTATTCAGCTCAATCTCGTATCCGACATGGCGCTGGCCGGCGTCGCGACCTGCGGCTTCGCGGTGTTCTACAACACGCCGTGGCGCCATCTCTGGATGGCGGCGCTGGGCGGCATGGTGGGCCACGGCGTCCGTTTCCTCGCCCTGCAAGGGGGGTGCTGGCTGGAATCGGCCACGTTTCTGGGCGGCCTCACCGTGGGCGCGATCTCGGCCTGGATGGCCCGGTCCAGCCGGACGCCCGTCGCGGTCATCGCCTTCGCCGGCGCCGTGACCATGATTCCCGGATTGAGCCTTTACCGCGCCCTCGGCGGCGCGCTGCAGCTGGCCCGGCAGACGGACGGGGCGAGCCCAGCGATGGCGACCGAAACGCTGGGCGACGCGTTGCAAGGGTGTCTCGTGGTAAGCGGGCTTGCGATCGGACTCGTCCTTGGGGTGCGCACGGTGCAGGCGCTGGCCGGGGCGCAGCCTCGGGCGGAGCGGTTGATCCGTCCGGCCCGGAAGGAGGCGGTGCGATGAAGGTGGGCATCGTCGGCACGGGGATGGTCGGCGCGACCGCCGGCTACGCCCTGATGATGCAGGGAGTGGGCCGCGAGCTGGTCCTGGTGGACCGGAACGCGGCTCGCGCCCGGGCCGAGGCGGACGACCTGCGTCACGCTGTGCCGTTCGCCCACCCGCTGGAGGTCCGCGCCGGCGACTACGCGGACCTGGCCGGCTGCAAGGCGGTCCTTCTGTGCGCCGGCGTCGGGCAGAAGCCGGGCGAGACGCGGCTGCAACTGCTGCAGCGGAACGCCGCCGTCTTCCGCGACGTGGTCCCGCAGGTTCTACAGCACGCGCCAGGGGCGGTGCTCGTCGTCGCCACGAACCCCGTGGACGTTATGACGCACCTGACCGCCCACATCGCCGCCGAAGCCGGCGCCCCGGCGGGGCGCGTGCTCGGCTCGGGGACGACGCTCGACACGGCGCGGTTCCGCAGCCTGCTGGGCGCGTGGTGCGGCGTCGATCCGCACCACGTCCACGGCTACGTCCTCGGCGAACACGGCGACTCGGAGGTGCTGACCTGGTCGCTGGTCACGGTCGCTGGCATGCCGCTGAGGAGCTTCGCCGAGTTTCGCCGCGTGGAATTCCCGGCCCAGGCGCGCCAGGAGATCGACCATCAGGTGCGCGGTGCCGCCCAGCAGATCATCAGCGGCAAAGGCGCGACCTACTACGGCATCGGCAGCGCGCTGGCGCGCATCACCGACGCCGTGCTGCACGATCAGCGCTCGGTGCTGACGGTCTGTGCGCCGGCGGCCGACGTGCTGGGCGTGCGCGACGTGACGGTGTCGCTGCCACGGCTCGTGGGCGGCGCCGGCGTCGTCGGGGCGTTCCCCCTGCCGCTCAGCGAGGGGGAGCAGACACAGCTCCGTCGCAGTGCGGAAGTGATACGCCATTGCATCGACGAGACGCTCGGCGGTGCGAGTTGATCGTCGGAATACCGGCGTCAACCCATAACGCCCCTGGCGCGTGTGCCCACGGATAAACCCAATTGCATCCCACAAGGAGCGACCGATGACACCCCCGACCACCGACGTGAAACGGAAGACCGCCGAAGCCGGCAAGGCCGCGGCCGCAGGCCCCCTCTCCGCCGAGGAGCTGCGCAAGATGGACGCCTACTGGCGCGCCTCCAACTACCTGTCGGTCGGCCAGATCTACTTGCTCGACAACCCGCTGCTGAAGGAGCCGCTCCGGCGCGAGCACATCAAGCCGCGCCTGCTCGGCCACTGGGGCACGTCGCCCGGCCTCAACATGCTCTGCGTCCACCTCAATCGCGTCATCCAGCGCGACGACCTGAACGTCATCTACATCATCGGCCCCGGCCACGGCGGCCCCTCGCTGGTCGCCCACGCTTACCTGGAGGGGACCTACAGCGAGGTCTATCCGAACATCAGCCAGGACGCCGAGGGCATGAAGCGGCTGTTCAAGCAGTTCAGCTTCCCCGGCGGCATCCCCAGCCACGTCGCCCCGGAGACGCCCGGCTCGATCCATGAAGGCGGCGAACTCGGCTACGCGCTCAGCCACGCCTACGGCGCCGCCTTCGACAACCCCGACCTGATCGTCGCCTGCGTCGTCGGCGACGGCGAGGCGGAGACGGGGCCGCTGGCCACCGGCTGGCACGGCAACAAGTTTCTCAACCCCGCCCGCGACGGCTGCGTCTTGCCCATCCTGCACCTGAATGGATACAAGATCGCCAACCCGTGCTTCCTGGCCCGCATCCCCAAGGACGAGCTGCAAAAGTTCTTCGAGGGCATGGGCTACACGCCCTACTTTGTCGAGGGGCACGACCCCAAGGCGGTCCACCAGCAGCTGGCCGACGTGCTCGACACCGTCACGGCCGAGATCAAGCAGATCTGGGCCGACGCCCGCACCAACGGCGTGACGAAGCGCCCCCTCTGGCCGATGATCGTCTTCCGCACTCCCAAGGGCTGGACCTGCCCGCCGACCATCGACGGCAAGAAGTGCGAGGACTACTGGCGCAGCCACCAGGTCCCCATGGGCGACATGGACAAGCCGGAACATATCAAGATCCTCGAAGGGTGGATGAAGAGCTACAAGCCCGAGGAACTGTTCGACGCCCACGGCCGGCTCATCCCCGAAATCGCCGAGCTGGCGCCGAAGGGCCATCGCCGCATGAGCGACAACCCCCACGCCAACGGCGGCCTGCTGCTCAAGGACCTCAAGATGCCGGACTTCCGCGACTACGCCGTGGACGTGCCCAGCCCCGGCGCGACCACCGCCGAGTCGGCGAGGGTCATGGGCAAGTTCCTGCGGGACATCATGAAGCAGAACTTGGAGAGCAAAAACTTCCGCCTCTTCAGCCCCGACGAGAACAACTCCAACCGCTGGCAGGACGTGCTGGAGGTGACCAATCGTTGCTACATGGCCGACATCTACCCGGACGACGACCACCTGTCGCCGGACGGCCGGGTGATGGAGGTGCTGAGCGAGCACCAGTGCCAGGGCTGGCTGGAGGCCTACCTGCTGACCGGCCGCCACGGCTTCTTCAGCTGCTACGAGGCCTTCATCCACATCATCGACTCGATGTTCAACCAGCACGCCAAATGGCTGAAGGTGTGCCAGCACATCCCCTGGCGCCGGCCAATCGCCTCGTTCAACTACTTCCTCAGCTCGCACGTCTGGCGGCAGGACCACAACGGCTTCAGCCACCAGGACCCCGGCTTCATCGACCACGTCGTCAACAAGAAGGCAGGGGTCATCCGCGTCTACCTGCCGCCCGACGCCAACACGCTGCTATCGATCACGGACCACTGCCTGCGCAGCCGCAACTACGTCAATGTGGTGGTGGCGGGCAAGCAGCCGGCGCCGCAGTGGCTGACCATGGACCAGGCCGTCAAGCACTGCACCGAGGGGCTCGGCATCTGGCCGTGGGCGTCGAACGACTTCAACACCGAGCCGGACGTGGTCATGGCCTGCTGCGGCGACGTGCCGACGCTGGAGACGCTGGCGGCGGTGGAATTGCTGCGTCACCACCTGCCCGAGCTGAAAATCCGCGTGATCAACGTGGTGAACCTGATGAAGCTGCAGCCGGCGAGCGAGCACCCCCACGGGCTCTCCGACCGCGACTTCGACGCGCTGTTCACGAAGGACAAGCCGATCATCTTCGCGTTCCACGGCTATCCATGGCTGATCCACCGGTTGACCTACCGGCGGACGAACCACAAGAACATGCACGTCCGCGGCTACAAGGAGGAGGGGACGACGACGACGCCGTTCGACATGGTGGTGCTCAACGACATGGACCGGTTCCACCTGTGCGAGGACGTGATCGACCGGCTGCCGCAGCTGGGCGCCCGCGCCGCCTACTTCAAGCAGGCGATCCACGAGCGGCTGATCGACCACAAGCAATACATCGACAAGTACGGCGACGACGTGCCGGCCATCAGCGGCTGGAAATGGGGCCAGAGCGGCGGCGGCCCCAGGACGGCGAAGCGCGACACCGCCGCGGACAACGTGTGATACCGCATCGCGCTGATCCGTTACCTTCTCCCCTCTCCCCCGAAGCGGGGGAGAGGGGGCAAGACATTACCGCGACGCGGCATGACGAGGGAGTGCGGCGATGCCTTCCCCCGGATTCCCGACACCGTCAAGCGCGTCTTCACCGACGCCTTCACGGCGCGCGACGTCGCGGAGCCGCTGGCGTCGTTCGATGCCGGCGCCTCCGCCGGCGAGGTCCGCGCGTTCATGGAAGCCCGCGGCCTGGACGTCGTCGGGATCCGGAGGGAGGGCCGGGCCGCGGGCTACGTCGAAAGGACCTTGCTCGGACAGGGCGCCTGCGGCGAGCATCTGCGGCCGTTCGATAATGCGAACGTCGCGAGCGACGCGGCGCCGCTATTGACAGTCTTGCAGGAGCTGAATCGTGCGCCGTTCCTCTTCGTCGCCGTGTTCGGCGAGGTCGGCGGCGTCGTCACCCGCGCCGACCTGCAAAAGCCGCCGGTGCGCATGTGGCTGTTCGGCGTCGTGACGCTGATCGAGCTGCGCTTCGCGGAGCTGATCGAGAAGCACTGCCCGGCGGACGCCTGGAAGGAGTTCCTGTCCGAGGGCCGGCTCCAGAAGGCTCAGGCGCTCCTGGCCGAGCGGCTGCGGCGCAACCAGGCGCTGCGGCTGATCGACTGCCTGCAGTTCTCGGACAAGGGGCAGATCATCGCCCGCAATGAGGGCCTTCGGAATATCACGGTGTTCGCCTCGCGCCGGCAGGCCGAGGAGGCCGTGAAGCAGCTGGAGCAACTGCGGAACCACCTCGCTCACGCGCAGGAGATTGTGAGCGACGACTGGGCGACGGTCGTGCAGATTTGCGACTTCATCGCGCGCCAATGACCCGGCACGGCCGCTGACGACACGGCGGCCCCCTGAGGGAATCATGAATCCGACCCAGGCCACGGGAAAAAGCGCGCCCTCGGCGCCACGGTCGCCGACGGCGGCGTCAACTTCAGTCTGGCTCGCGCACCGCCGCGGGCGTCGAGCTGCTGCTCTTCGACCGGGAAGACGGCGCCCCCTCCCGCGCGATTCGCCTCGATCCGGCGATGAACCGCACCTACCACTACTGGCACGTGTTCGTGCCCGGCCTGCGTCCGGGGCAACTCTACGGCTACCGCGTGGAGGGGCCGTCGGACCCCGCGAACGGACTGCGGTTCGACCGGGACAAGGTTCTGCTCGATCCGTACGGGCGGGGCGTGGCGGTCCCGAACGGCTACGGCCGCGAGGCCGCGAAGCGGGCGGGCGACAACGCCGCGACGGCGATGAAGAGCGTCGTCGTCGATCCGGTGGCCTACGACTGGGAGGGCGACGCCCCGCTGTGCCGGCCCTCCGCGCACACCGTCATTTACGAGATGCACGTCGGCGGCTTCACCCGTCACCCGAGTTCCGGTCTCGGCGAAAAGACGCGCGGCACGTACGCCGGACTCGTCGAGAAGATCCCGTACCTCCGGCAACTGGGCGTCTCCGCCGTGGAGCTGCTGCCCGTGTTCCACTTCGACGCCCAGGACTGTCCCCCCGGCAAGGTCAATTACTGGGGCTACGCGCCGGTCTCGTTCTTCGCGCCGCACCCGGCGTTCAGCTCGCGCCAGGATCCGCTCGGGCCGGTGGACGAGTTCCGCGACATGGTCAAGGCGCTGCACCGCGCTGGCATCGAGGTGATCCTCGACGTGGTCTACAACCACACGGCGGAGGGCGATCACACCGGGCCGACGCTGGGCTTTCGCGGCATCGACAACCCGTCGTATTACATCCTCCGAGGGGGCGGGTCGCAGTACGCCAACTACACGGGCTGCGGCAACACCCTCAACACGAACCACCCGGCGATCCGCCGGATGATCGTGGACAGCCTCCGCTACTGGGTGCAGGAAATGCACGTGGACGGGTTCCGCTTCGACCTGGCCTCGATCCTGACCCGCGACCCCGCGGGGCATCCGCTGCCGAACCCGCCCGTGCTCTGGGACATCGAATCGGACCCCGTTCTCGCCGGGACGAAGCTCATCGCCGAGGCGTGGGACGCGGCCGGCCTCTACCAGGTCGGCAGCTTCATCGGGGACGCCTGGAAGGAGTGGAACGGCCGGTTCCGCGACGACGTCCGCGACTTCTTCCGCGCCGCGCCCGGCTCGGCGTGGCGGGTCGCGGACCGCCTCGTCGGCAGCCCGGAAGTCTACGGGCACAAGGGACGCGAGGCGGAGCAGAGCGTCAACTTCGTGACCTGCCACGACGGCTTCACGCTCAACGACCTCGTCTCCTACGACCGCAAACACAACGAGGCGAACGGCGAGAACAACCGCGACGGCTGCGACGACAACCGAAGCTGGAACTGCGGCGTCGAGGGGCCGACCGGCGACCCGGCCGTGGAGCGGCTGCGCAACCGCCAGGTGAAGAACTACCTGACGGTCACGCTCATGTCGCTCGGAATGCCCATGATCCTGATGGGCGACGAGGTCCGGCGCTCGCAGGGCGGCAACAACAACGCCTACTGCCAGGACAACGAGATCGGCTGGTTCGACTGGTCGCTGGTCGACAAGCACGCCGACGTGCTCCGCTTCGTCCGCCTGCTGACCGACCGGCGTCTGCTTCGCACCGTGGAGCACGAGCGTCGGCGCACGAGCCTGACGGAGATGCTCCGGCAGGCGAACAAGGCGTGGCACGGCGTGAAGCTGTACCAGCCGGACTGGGGCGATCACTCGCACAGCCTGGCGCTGGGCGCGGAGATCCGCGAGGAAAGGATGCACTTCCACCTCATCCTCAACGCCTACTGGGAACCGCTGGAGTTCGAGCTGCCGGCGCCGCCGGACGGGGCGCCGTGGCGGCGGTGGATCGACACCGCCCTGGAATCGCCGGACGACATCACGCCGTGGAAGTTGGCGCCGCCCGTCGCCGGCGGGTCCTACCGCGCGGAGGCGCAGTCCGTGGTGATGCTGTTCACGGGCGGGACGGAGTGACCATCGCTGATTCCGCCGCCGCGGCGCCGGCCGAGGCCGGCAAGCGTCCACCGTCCACCGAGGACCGCGGGCGCCGCCCGGTGGACGCAACGCCTTGAAGCGGGTGAGCAGGAATTGCCAGACAAGAGTGACAGCCGCTGGTCCCTTTTGCCGATCGCGCGCTGGCTGCCTCAGTACAAGGCCGCATGGCTGCGATTCGACGTCGTCGCCGGCGTGACCCTCGCGGCGTACGCGGTGCCGGTGTCGCTGGCCTACGCGGCGCTGGCCGGGGCGCCGCCGGAGATGGGGCTTTACTGCTACCTGGTCGCGGGGCTGGGCTACGCGGTCTTCGGGTCGTCGCGCCACCTGGCCGTCGGCCCGACGTCCGCCATTTCGCTGGTCCTGGGCGTCACCCTGGCCGGCATGTCGGCGGGCGACGCCGTGCGGCAGGCGGACCTGGCGTCGTTGACCGCCCTGATCGCAGCCGGCGTGTTTGTGGCGGCGTGGCTGCTGCGGCTGAGCGTGCTGGTGAGCTTCATTTCCGAGAGTATTTTGACCAACTTCAAGTGCGGCGCGGCGCTGGTGATCGCCTCCACGCAGCTGCCGAAGCTTTTAGGCGTCGTGGGGGGCGGCGACGACTTCTTCGAACGCATCGGCCGGCTCGTTCAGCAGGCGCCCGGCTCCAACGTGGCTCACACTGGCCGTCGGCGCGACGGCGATCCTGGCGCTGCTGCTGGGGGAGAAGTTCCTGCCCCGCCGGCCGGTGGCGCTGGGGGTCGTGGCGCTGGCGATCGTGGCGGCCTGGCTGGGCCAGGTCGATCAGTACGGCGTGAAGATCGTGGGACAGTTGCCGGCCGGCCTGCCTCGCCTGCCGCTTCCCGGCGCGATTATTGCCACTTTGAGGCCCGATGAACTCCGTCAACTGACGCATCTGGCGTTCGCCTGTTTCCTCCTGGCGTACATCGAGAGCGTGTCGGCCGCGCGAACTTTCTCCCTGAAGCACGGCTACGCGGTGGACGCGCGGCAGGAGTTCCTGGGCCTGGGGGCGGCCAACCTCCTGGCCGGCCTCTTCCAGGGCTTTCCGGTCGCCGGCGGGCTGTCGCAGAGCGCGGTCAACGAGAAGGGGGGCGCACGCACGCCGCTTTCGCTGGTCTTCGCGTCTGGGATGATCGCCCTGGTGCTCCTGTTCTTCACGGGCCTCTTCCGGACCCTGCCGGACGCCGTTCTCGCCGTTGTGGTGCTCGTCGCCGTGCGGGGGCTGATCGACCTCAAGGAGCTGCGCTACCTGTGGCACGCCAGCCGGATCGATTTTGGCGCGGCGGCCGTGGCGCTGGGCGGCGTGCTGGTCTTGGGCATCCTCGACGGCGTGATTATCGCCGTCCTGGCCTCGGTGGTGATGGTCCTGGGGCGAGTCGCGCGGCCTCACGTGGCCTTCCTCGGCCGCATACCGGGGACGGACCGATTCTCCGACCTGGCCCGGCACGCGGAGAACGAGCCGATCCCCGGCGTGCTGCCATTCCGTGTCGAGGCGTCGCTCGTGTACTTCAACGCGGATCACGTCCTGGAGACCGTCCTCCGGAGGGTTCGGGCCGAGGCGGGACTGCAGCGGGTGGTGTACGACCTTTCCAACACTCCGTACGTGGACGTCGCCGGGGCGCGGATGCTCAGACGGCTGCACGACGAACTGACAGGCCAGACGATCGAGCTGCGGGTCGTCGGGCGCACGGCGCGATCCGCGATCGGTTGCGCTTCGAGAAGCTGCAAGAGTACGTGGGCCCCATCAATCGCCACGCGTCGTTGGGCGAGGCGGTGGGGATTGGCGGGCCGCGGGGCGGCGACGAACCGGGCAATTGAACCGCGCGACGGCGCCGTTCGTGGGCGGCAAGGAGCGACCATCTCATGGAAACGAGCATCGAGCCGTCCGGCCCTTCCGCCGACGAGGCGCTGGCGCGCCTCGTCGCCGGCAACGAGCGCTTCGTCCGCGGCGAGGCGCGAACGACCGCCTTCCGGCGGGAGACGCTGGCCGACCTCGCCCGGGGGCAGCGGCCGTATGCGACGATCCTCGGCTGCAGCGATTCGCGGGTGGCGCCGGAGCTGATTTTCGACTCCGGCCTGGGCGAGCTGTTCATCGTGCGCGTGGCCGGCAACGTCTTCTCGCCCGAAATCGCCGGCAGCCTGCAGTACGCAGGCACACACCTGCACACGCCGCTGTTCGTGATCCTCGGTCACGAAGGCTGCGGGGCGGTCCAGGCGGCCATGGGAACGAAATACGAGGGCGCCCAGCATCGCTCGCGGATTCAGATCCTGGTGGACAGCATCCTGCCCGCTGTCCCGGAGTTTGAACCGCAGGTCCCGTCGCAGGAGCGGCTGACGCGGGCCGTGGAATGCAACGTCCGCTGGACGGTGCGGCAGATTCTGGACACGCCCGAAGGACGGGCGCGCGTGGCGGAAGGGCGCATTAAAATCGTCGGCGCCGTTTACGAGATCGAGTCCGGCCGCGTGCGCTTTCTGCTCCCCGACTGAGTGGGCCGTTAACACCCCTTCCCCGAGAGTGAGGCCTTGATGACCAGGACACAGACCCCGAAGAAGTTGAAGCAGTACGAGGGCGGCGGCTTCCGCTTTACGGACAAGGCGGACCTTGATTACTACAACCGCCACCTCGTCCTCGACCACGCGGTCGCCCCGGAGGACGCCGGCCCGCGCGAGCGATTCGAGGCGGTCGCCCGGTCGCTGCGCGACCTCCTCACCCAGCGCTGGCTGCTGACGCAGCAGACCCACGACCGCGAAAACGCCAAGCGGGTCTACTACCTGTCGATGGAGTTTCTCATCGGCCGCACGCTGGTCAACAACATCATCAACCTGGGGGCCGAGCAGTTCGTCCGCGACAACCTCCAGTCGGACCCGCGCCAGGACTGGAGGGAAGTCGTCGAGGCGGAGCCGGACGCCGGCCTCGGCAACGGCGGCCTCGGCCGACTCGCCGCCTGCTTCATCGATTCGCTGGCCACATTGCAGATCCCGGCCATCGGTCACGGCCTGCGCTATGAGTACGGCATCTTCCGGCAGGCGATCGAGAACGGCCGCCAGGTCGAGCACCCGGACCACTGGCTGGCTCAACCCGACCCGTGGGAAGTGGTCCGGCCGCGCGAATCGGTCCAGGTCCCGCTCGGTTGCTCGTTCCGCCTGGAGAACGGCCGTATCCAGGTGGTCCCCGGCCGCCGCAGCCACCTGACCGGCGTGCCGTATGACCGCCCGGTGGTCGGTTACGGCGGCGCCACGATCAACACCCTGCGACTCTGGCAGGCGGAGTCGCCCGACTACTTCGACTTCGGCGAGTTCAGTACGGGGGATTTCGTCGGCGCCGTCGTGGACCGCGTGGTCGCCGAGACGGTCACGCGCGTCCTCTACCCCGACGATTCCACCGCCGCCGGCCAGGCGCTGCGCTTCGTCCAGGAGTATTTCCTGGTGTGCTGCTCGCTGGGCGACGTCGTCGCCCGCTTCCGGCGCACCAACAACGACTGGCGGGCCCTTCCCGACAAGGCCGCCGTCCAGCTCAACGACACGCACC
Organism: uncultured Planctomycetaceae bacterium; assembly: GCA_963823075.1. Lineage (GTDB taxonomy): Bacteria > Planctomycetota > Planctomycetia > Gemmatales > Gemmataceae > UBA4732. Next base: position 1,121,850 of record CAWGKE010000001.1, on the reverse strand, counting down.
CGGCCATGGCCGTGCCGGAGCTGATGCGCATCCTGCTCGACCAGGCCGGCCTCGGCTGGGACGAGGCGTGGGACCTGACGGTCCGCACGCTGGCCTATACGAACCACACGCTGCTGCCCGAGGCGCTGGAGAAGTGGCCGGTTCACTTCTTCGAGCTGGTCTGCCCCCGGCTGCTGGAGATCGTCTACGAGATCAACCGCCGGTTCCTGGGCGACGTGCGGCAGCGCTTCCCAGGCGATGAGGGCCGCACGGCGCGGATGAGCCTCATCGAGGACGGGCCGGCCTGCCGGGTGCGCATGGCCAACCTCGGCATCGTCGGCACGCACAGCACCAACGGCGTGGCGGCCATCCACTCCGACCTGCTGCGCACCCGCGTCGTCGCGGACTTCGCGGAGTTGTTTCCTGAGCGATTCAACAACAAGACCAACGGCGTGACGCCGCGCCGCTGGCTGCTGCTCGCCAACCCCGAGCTGTCCGGGCTGATCACGGAGGCGGTCGGCGACGGCTGGGCGACCGACCTCGGCCGACTGTCGCGCCTGCTGCCCATGGCCGACGACGCAGCCTTCCGCGCCCGCTTCCGCAAGGCGAAACAGGCCGCCAAGACGCGCTTCGCGGCCTGGCTCAAGGACGCGGCCGGGGTGGCGGTGGATCCCAATAGCATCTTCGACAGCCAGATCAAGCGCATCCACGAGTACAAGCGGCAGCTGCTCAACATCCTGCACGTCGTCGTCCTTTACAACCGCCTGCGGCCGAACCCCACGACGGCGCCGCCGCGCGCACCTTCTTCTTCGCAGGCAAGGCGGCGCCGGCGTATCACCTGGCCAAGCTAATCATCAAGCTGATCAACAACGTCGGATGTGTGATTGATAAAGATCCGGCCGTCCATGGCCGCATCCAGGTGGTGTTTCTGCCGAACTACAACGTGACGCTGGCGGAGCGGCTGATCCCGGCCAGCGACGTGTCCGAGCAGATCTCGACGGCGGGCTACGAGGCGAGCGGCACGGGCAACATGAAGTTCATGATGAACGGCGCCCTGACGATCGGCACGCGCGACGGCGCCACCGTCGAAATGGCCGAGGAGGCCGGCGAGGAGAACCTCTTCCTCTTCGGGCTGACGGCCGAGCAGGTGCAGAACAGCCGCGGCTGGTACAGCCCGCGCTGGCACTACGAGAACGAGCCGGAGACGCGGCAGGCGCTCGACCTGATCTTCTCGGACCACTTCAGCCGCGACGAGCCGGGCGCCTTCACGCCGATCCGCGAGACGCTGCTGGAGCGGGGCGACTTCTACATGCACCTGGCGGACCTCGCCTCGTACTCCCAGGCCCAGCAGCGCCTCGGCGAGCTGTACGCCGACCCGGAGGCCTGGACGCGCAGGGCCGTCGTCAACGTGGCCCGCTCGGGCAAGTTCTCCAGCGACCGCACCATCGCCGAGTACGCCGCGGAAATCTGGGACGCCGCACCGTGCCCGGTGGACTGAACGCCATACGCCTCCCGCGCCTGTCAGTTTTGACAGGTGATTGCCGGCCGCGCCGGGACTAACCTTGCTTCTGTCCCGGCCCGGCCGCTGCTGTTTCGGCGACCGGGTCGTCCAGACGCGAGGCCGGCCATGAAGCGCAAAGAATACGAAAAGGAGCTGCGTAAGCTCCAGACCGAGCTGTGCAAGCTACAGGAGTGGATCGTCCACAAGGGGCTGCGGGTGGTCGTCGTCTTCGAGGGGCGCGACGCAGCCGGCAAGGGCGGCACGATCAAGGCCATCATGGAGCGCGTCAGCCCGCGCATCTTTCGCCTCGTCGCGCTCCCCGCCCCCTCCGACCGCGAGCGCACCCAGATCTACGCGCAGCGCTACCTCCAGCACTTCCCGGCCGCCGGCGAGGTCGTCGTCTTCGACCGCAGCTGGTACAACCGCGCCGGCGTCGAGTACGTGATGGGCTTCTGCAGCAAGGGGCAGTACAAGCAATTTCTGAAGAACTGCCCGGAATTCGAGGCCTTCTGCGCTGAGACGGGGATCATCCTCCTCAAGTACTGGCTGGAAGTCGGCCAGGAGGAACAGAAGCGGCGCTTCGAGGCGCGGATGGAGGACCCGCTGCGGCAGTGGAAGCTCAGCCCGATGGACCTTGAATCGTACGCCCGCTGGTACGCCTACTCCCACGCGCGCGACCTGATGCTGGAGGCGACGGACACGAAGCACGCCCCGTGGCACGTCGTCCGCTCGGACGACAAGGAGCGGGCGCGGCTCAACTGCATCGCGCACCTGCTGCGCTCGATCCCGTACGAGGAAGTGCCCCACGAGAAGGTGAAGCTCCCGAAACGGTTGCACGATGGGGAGTACGACGACCAGGTGACGCTGGAGAAGCGGAATTTCGTACCGGAGAAGTACTGAACCGTCCAGGAGGACACGCCATGGCAGAGGTGAAGAAGTTCGTGGGATTCCTGTACGTGGACAAGACGGGCGGGCAGTGGATCGTGCGCGACCCGGAGGGGAAGCTCTGGAGCCTGCCGATGACGGACAACCCCTGGGAGGAGCGCCGGCCGTTCACCCCCGCCGACGAGACGGAGCTGGAGGCCGTGCCCGGCCACTACAAGCAAATGCTCGGATTACCCTTTTGAGAGGTGTGCGTCCAATGACCGCCGAACACATCCGGCTTGATCAAGCCCACGTGAAAAACGTCCCCTGGAAAAAATGGGGGCCGTACCTGAGCGAGCGCCAGTGGGGCACCGTTCGCGAAGACTACAGCGAAGGCGGCGATGCCTGGAACTACTTCAGCCACGACCAGGCGCGCTCGCGCGCCTACCGGTGGGGCGAGGACGGCCTGGCCGGCGTCTCTGACGACCACCAGCGGCTCTGCTTCGCGCTGGCCCTGTGGAACGGAAACGACCCCATCCTGAAGGAGCGCCTGTTCGGCCTGACCAACAGCGAAAGCAACCACGGCGAGGACGTCAAGGAGTACTATTTCTACCTCGACAGCACGCCGACCCACTCGTACATGAAGTACCTCTACAAGTACCCGCAGGCGGCCTTTCCCTACGCGAACCTGGTTGACACCAGCCGCGGCCGGAGCCGCACGGAGTTCGAGTACGAGCTGCTCGACACCGGCGTGTTCGACCAGAATCGCTACTTCGACGTCGTCGTCGAGTACGCCAAGGAGTGGCCCGAGGACCTGCTGATCCAGATCACCGTCCACAACCGCGGCCCGGAGGCCGCGCAGATCCACGTCCTGCCGACGCTGTGGTTCCGCAACGAATGGTCCTGGCTCGGCGCCGCCGATCGGCCGACCCTGCAGCAGGTCCGCGCCGGAACGCCGGGCGTCGTTCAGGCGGTCCATCCCGCGCTCGGACAGCGATACTTCTACTGCGAAGGCGACGCGCCGCTGCTGTTCACGGAGAACGAGACCAACACCCAGCGCATCTTCGGCGTGCCCAACCGCAGCCCGTACGTCAAGGACAGCATCCACGACTACGTCGTCCACGGTCGGCAGGAGGCCGTGAACCCGGAGCACAAAGGCACCAAAACGGCGGCCCATTATCGCCTGAGCATTCCGCCCGGCGAAAGCCGGGTCGTTCGGGTTCGGCTCAGCGACGCCGCGCCGGAGGCCTTCGCCAGCGTCAACGGCTCGGAGGCCGGCCCGTTCGGCCGGCGGTTCGACGCGGTGGTGCAGGAGCGGCGCGCAGGAGGCGGACGAGTTCTACGCGACGGTCATCCCCCGGTCGCTGGACGCCGACGCGGCCAACGTCATGCGCCAGGCCCTGGCGGGGATGATGTGGAGCAAGCAATTCTACCACTACGACGTGGACAAGTGGCTGGAGGAGCGCGGCTCCGACCCGTTCAAGGAGACGCGCAAGGCGTCGCCGCGCAACGACCACTGGCACCACATGTACAACGGCGACGTCATCTCCATGCCGGACAAGTGGGAGTACCCCTGGTACGCGGCCTGGGACCTCGCCTTCCACGTCCTCGCTTTGACGCTCGTGGACCCGGACTTCGGCAAGGCGCAGCTGAAGCTCATGCTGCGCGAGCGTTACATGCACCCCAACGGCCAGATCCCGGCCTACGAGTGGAATTTCGGCGACGTCAACCCTCCGGTTCATGCGTGGTCCACCATCTTCACCTACCGCCTGGAGAAGGCGCAGAAGGGGGAGGGAGACAAGGACTGGCTCAAGAGCAACTTCCAGAAGCTGCTGCTGAACTTCACCTGGTGGGTCAACCGCAAGGACCGTTCCGGCCGGAACGTGTTCGAGGGCGGTTTCCTCGGCCTCGACAACATCGGCGTGTTCGACCGCAGCGCGCCCTTGCCGACCGGCGGCTGCCTGGAACAGGCCGACGGCACCGCCTGGATGGCGCTCTTCTGCCAGAACATGATGGAAATCGCATCCGAGCTGGCGATGACCGATCCCGACTACATCGACATGGCGCTCAAGTTCACCGAGCATTTCCTGTGGATCGCCTCGGCGATGTCGCACATGGGCGGTGAGACGGGAATGTGGGACGAGGAGGACGGCTTCTTCTACGACGTACTCCGCCTGCCCAACGGCCAGGCCCAGCGACTCAAGGTACGGTCCATGGTCGGCCTCCTGCCCCTGTGCGCGGCCACCACATTCGAGGGGCAGTTGCTGGCGAAAGCCCCCGAACTCGCGGAGCGATTCAAGTGGTTTCTCGCCGCCCGTCCCGAGCTTCGCGCGTCAATCCACGACCCGGTGAAGGTTGGCGTCGCGGGCCGCCGAATGGCCTCCATCCTGGACGAAACCAAGCTCCGCCGCGTCCTGGCGAAGATGCTCGACGAGAACGAGTTCCTCGGCCCGTACGGCATCCGCTCCCTCTCGCGGTATCATGCCGACCACCCTTACGTCTTCCAGGCCGGGGGCCAGGAATACCGGGTGTCGTACCTGCCGGCGGAGTCGGACACCGGCATGTTCGGCGGCAACTCGAACTGGCGCGGGCCGATCTGGATGCCGGTCAACGGGCTGATCATCCGGGCGCTCCTGCAGTACTACCTGTACTACGGCGATGCCTTCACCGTCGAATGCCCCACGGGGTCCGGGCGGCAAATGAACCTGTACCAGGTGGCCGACCAGATCTCGCGTCGGCTGTCGGCCATCTTCCTGCGCGGCAAGGACGGCCGCCGGCCCGTGTACGGCGGCTCCGGGAAGTTCCAGGAGGACGCGCACTGGCGCGACCTGCTGCTGTTCTACGAGTACTTCCACGGCGACAACGGCGCCGGCCTCGGCGCCAGCCACCAGACGGGGTGGACCGGAATCGTCGCCCGCGCCATGCACTTTTTTGCGACGACGACGCCCGAACAGGCGCTCCAGCTCGGCAAGATGGCGGCGGTGGTCGAGGTGGACGAGGAGCCGGAAAACGCCCCGCCGGCCGCGGTCGGCCGGCGGTAGGCGAAGGGAGCGGGTCAGTTGGCCTGGATGGTGATCACCGGCAGGTTCTCCTTGGCGCCCGTATCCGCCAGGGCCAGGAGGATGAGGAGGTAACTGAGCGTGCGTTTGGATCGAAAATCGCTTTTTTCGATCCAGAACCAGTGGCCCTCGTAACACACGGCGACGAAAGGATCGCAGGGCTTTGTGTCGGAGCTGAAAACTCGGAAAGGAGCCTCTTCGCTGACTTCCTGCTCGCCGATGGAGGGGGCGTTGCCGCTCGCCAGATCCTCGGGCGGGACGTCCACGAATGTGGACATCTCGGAAAGGATGCGAATGACGGAGCGCGACTGGATGGCGATCTCGTTCGGGCTCGACGAGTCCGCCCCAAAAACGACCCGGAATTCGCCGGCCTTGGGGTCCAGGTGGAGGATCTTTCGAACGTCATCGAGTTCCCTGGCAAGGTCGGGATCGATGTTCTGGCTGCGGAAGACGATGGCGACGGAGTCCGGCTTGTCCTTCTCGCGCTCGACGCGGATGCCGGCGGCGCCCTGGAGTTGCGCCTTGCGGATCGTTTGCACGACGCGCGTGAAATCCTCCTCCGCCGGCCTCAGCTGGCCGCCGGCGACGGAGCGGTTCTGGGCGCCGTTGATGGAGTCCACGGTGAGGTCGAACACGACGTCGGCCGGGTAGCCGGCCTGAATCAGGTACAGGATCGAACCGGGGTTGATTGGGGTCGTCAGGTTCCGGATGAACTGCGATCCGGTCTGGGGCACGTAGGAGATGGTCGGCCGGTCCTGGTAGGCGGCCTGGAAGTTAAAGACGAGCCCGAGCTGCTGAGCGAAGGAGGCCGCCGGGTTGACGGGCGGAAAGATGCCGGGGTTGGCGGCCGCGCCCGTTTGAATCGTGTACCCGCTGGTCATCTGCGGCACGTCCACGAAGAAGGGCGTGTCCATGTAGCGGAGGCGCACGACGTTCAGAAGCGTCTGCTCCTTCCACGACGAGGCGATTGCTTCGTTGTACGGAAGGCGGTCGGCCGCGATGGACGGCGGCCCATAGTGCTGGCAGCCGGCCAGGCCGAGCGGCAGGAGCAGCAGGAACCCCGCAGGAAGGAAACAGGATTCTATGCGTGCGTTTATCATGGATCTATCGGCGGCCGTGGCGGCGTGCGGGACACGCACCGTTGAGCGAAATCGACTGTAGTGATTATTCGGTTTTCGCGGGCGGCCGCCTGCACGCAATCACCGAGATCGAAGCGGCTCATGTCCGTGCCGGGTCGCCCATTCCGCCGGGAACCCCGGGACCGCGGCCGCAAAGGGAGGAGAACATGACTTCCGTCCGTTACCCATCGCTGTACCAGATCAACACCCGGGCCTGGCTTACGGAGCTGTCGCGCCTGCTGAAACGGCCCGCCAAGCTGGACGACATCCCCGACGCCGACCTGGACCGCCTGGCCCAATTGGGCTTCGACTGGGTCTGGCTGCTGAGCGTCTGGCAGACCGGCCCGGCGGGACAGAAAGTCTCGCGAACCCATGCGGGCTGGAGGAAGGAATTCCAGGAGACGCTGCCCGACCTGCGCGAGGAGGACATCGCCGGCTCCGGCTTCGCGATCACCGGCTATACGGTGCATACGCAGCTCGGCGGAGACGCAGCCCTGGCCCGGCTTCGGGAACGCCTCCGCCGGCGCGGCCTGCGGCTGCTGCTCGACTTCGTGCCCAATCACATGGGCCTGGATCATCCCTGGGTGGAAACGCACCCCGAGTACTTCGTCGCCGGCGCCGAGCTGGACCTGGCCCGTGCGCCGCAGAACTACACCTGGGTCCGGCGCAAGGAGGGCGATCGTCTTTTCGCCTACGGGCGGGATCCCTATTTCGCCGGCTGGCCGGACACGCTCCAGCTCAACTACGCCAACCCGGCGTTGCAGGAAGCCATGATCGGCGAATTACAGAGAATCGCGGGTCAGTGCGACGGCGTCCGCTGCGACATGGCCATGTTGGTGCTGCCGGACGTCTTCGAGCGCACCTGGGGCGTTCGGGCGCCGCTTTTCTGGCCGGAGGCGACGCGGCGCGTCCGGGAACGCCACCCCGGATTCCTGTTCATGGCGGAGGTGTACTGGGATCTGGAATGGACGATGCAGCAGCAGGGCTTCGACTACGCCTACGACAAGCGGCTGTACGACCGGCTCCGCGAGGGCCACGCCCGGCCGGTGCGCGAGCACTTCCACGCGGGGCTGGACTTCCAGGACAAGCTGGCCCGCTTCCTCGAAAACCACGACGAGCCGCGGGCGGCGGCGGTGTTCGCCCCCGGAATGCATGAGGCCGCGGCGGTGATTACGTTCCTGTCGCCGGGCCTGCGTTTCTTCCATGAAGGAGAATTCGCGGGCCGAAAAAAGCGAATCTCTCCGCATCTGGTCCGGCGGCCCGACGAGCCGGTGGATGTGGACCTGGGGAAGTTCTACGACCAGCTTCTCGCCGTGCTGCGCCAGCCGGTGGTGCGGGACGGCCGGTGGCGATTGCTCGAATGCGTCCCGGCCTGGGACGGCAACTGGACGTGGGACTGCTTCGTGGCCTTCGGCTGGGAAGGCCCCGGCGGGGAGCGCCTGCTGGCGGTGGTGAACTACGCGCCCAACCAGAGCCAGTGCAACGTCCGGCTGCCCTTCAATGATCTCGCCGGCCGGCAGTGGCGGCTGGAGGATCAAATGGGGACGGCCGTTTACGATCGGGACGGCGACGACCTGCAGTCGCGCGGCCTGTTCCTGGACATGGCGCCGTGGGAAACCTCTGTGTTCTCACTTGCGGACTCGAAAAAGGAGTATTGAGATCATGATAACCGGAATCTACGTCGCCAGGCGGCGTCGCCCGGCCCGCCTTTTCCTGTTCGGCGCTTTGGTCCCCGCTCTGGTCCTTGCCTGGGGGTGCAGTCCGCCGCCGGCCCGCACGCTCGAGGCGCCCAAGGTCAATGTAGCGCATCCGGAGGCTCGCGAGCTGGCCGAATACGAAGAGTTCAACGGCCGGCTGGAGCCAGACCACACCGTCGAGGTTCGCTCACGCGTCCGCGGACACATCGTCGAGGTCCGGTTCAGGGACGGCGACTACGTCAACAAAGGGGATGTCATTTTCGTACTGGATCCCAGGGACTTCGACGCCGCCGTCGGTCGGGCCGAAGATCGTATGAGGGTCGCCGAGGCGCAGTTCCGGGCCGCGGAAGCTGAAGCAAGGCGGGAGCGAATTTTGGCGGCTGGCAGCGCCGCCAGCCAGGCGACGCTGGAGAAGGCGATAGCCGACGCCGCATCGCTCGCGGCCCAGGTGTCCGCCGCCGGCAATGAGGTCACGCGAGCCAACCTGGACAAGGAGTATTCCCAGATCAAGGCGGAGATCGCCGGCCGCATCGGCGCTGCCAACCTCAGCGAGGGCAACCTGGTCAACGCAGGGGGAGGCGATCCGCTGCTCGCCACCGTCGTCGCCATCGACTCCATGCGCGTCGTCTTCAACGTCGATGAGCGCTCGCTGTACCGCTTCGCTCAGAGCCGCGGGGTGGAGGGCAAGGGGCTGGACGACCTTCTCGCCAAACTCAAGGACGCCAAGGCCCCCTTTGTGTTCGGCCTGAGCGGAAAGAAGGAGTTCAACTACAGCGGAACGCTCGCCTTCGCCGACAACCGCATCGATCCCGACACGGGAACTCTGCAGCTATACGGCCTGGTCGAGAACAAGGACAAGTCCCTTCTCCCCGGCTCGAGCGTCCGCGTTCGCCTGGCCGTCGGCAAGCCCCTCCCGTCGCTGCTCGTGCCCGAGACCTGCATCCTCGCCGACCAGGACAAACGCTACGTCCTCGTTGCGGTCGAAAAGGACGGAAAGACCATCGCCGAGCGCCGCAACGTCACGCTGGGAAAGCTGACCGACGACGCCCTGCGCCGTCGAGCCGGCCGACGCGCCGGCCGAAGGCGAGAAGCCGGCCGACTGGTGGGTGATAACGGACAACCTCCAGCGCGTGCGCATCAATTACCCAGTCGAGCTGGTGAAGCCGGCCCACTGACGCCCGCCGAGGATTTCCTGACGAACAGGAGGCCTGCTCATGCTTTCGCGCATCTTCATCGACCGGCCCATCCTCGCCACCGTGCTGTCGGTCGTGATCGTCATCATAGGCGTCGTGGCCTACACCATGTTGCCCGTGGCGCAGTACCCGGACGTGGCGCCGCCCACCGTTCAGGTGACCGCGACCTACCCGGGCGCCAACGCCAAGACCGTGGCCGACACGGTGGCCACGCCCATCGAACAGGAAGTCAACGGCGTCGAAGGCATGCTCTACATGTCCTCGAAGCTGCACCAACGACGGGCAGATGACGCTGGACGTCACCTTCAAGCTGGGGACCAACCTGGACACTGCCCAGGTGCTGGTGCAGAACCGCGTCGCCGTCGCCCAACCCAAGCTGCCCGAGGAGGTCAAGCGCACCGGCGTGACGACCAAGAAGAAGTCGCCGAGCATCCTCATGTGCGTCAACCTCGTCTCGCTGAAGCGGCCGGACGGAAGCTACTATTACGATCAGGTTTATCTCAGCAACTTCGCGACGCTCAACGTCAAGGACGATCTCTCCCGCCTCACGGGCGTCGGCGACGTGACGTTCCTGGGGCCGCGCGATTACAGCATGCGCGTCTGGCTCGACCCGGACAAGCTGGCCGGCAAGCAAATGACGGCCGGCGACGTGATTGGCGCCATCAAGGAACAGAACCGCCAGGTCGCCGCCGGTCGCCTCGGCCAGCCGCCTGTCCCCGGGGCGTCGCCCATTCAGTTCCAGCTTCCCCTCAAGGCGAGCGAGCGTCTCTCCTCGGAAGCGCAGTTCCAGGACGTCATCGTCCGCACCGGGTCGCAAGGCGGCGTCGTCCACCTCAAGGACCTCGTCATCGACGATGTCAAAGACAAGGACGGCAAGGTCGCGCAAAAGGGCGTCGAGCTGGGCGCCAAGAACTACGACGTCAACAGCTACCTCGACGGCGACCCGTCGGCGACGCTGGCAATTTTCCAGCTTCCCGGGTCCAACGCGGTCCAAACGGCCGAGGCGATCAAGGCCAAGATGGACGAGTTGAAGGCCCGCTTCCCCGAGGGCGTCGATTACCGCATCCACTACGACACGACCGTGTTCATCGAGGAGTCCATCACGAGCGTCATTCACACGCTCATTGAGGCGTTCGTGCTGGTCTTCATCGTGGTGCTGGTGTTCCTGCAAAACTGGCGCGCCACGATCATCCCGATGGTGGCCGTTCCGGTGTCGCTGATCGGCACCTTCAGCATCATGGCCGTGCTCGGGTTCTCGCTGAACAACCTGTCCCTGTTCGGGCTGGTGCTGGCCATCGGCATCGTGGTGGACGACGCCATCGTCGTGGTGGAGAACGTGGAGCGGCTGATGGCGCTGGGCTTGCCGCCGAAGGAGGCCAGCCGCAAGGCGATGGACGAGGTGACCGGCCCGGTCATCGCCATCGCCCTGGTGCTGTGCGCCGTGTTCGTGCCGACGGCGTTCATGGCCGGCATCAGCGGCCAGTTCTACAAGCAGTTCGCCCTGACCATCGCCGCCGCGACGGTCATCTCCATGTTCAACTCGCTGACGCTCAGCCCGGCCCTGTGCGCCATCCTGCTGAAGCCCCACGCACACGGGCACGGCCAGGCCCCGCAAGAGGCGCTGCCCCGACTCGGGGTCGCCCTGATCGGCGGCCTGATCGCGTACGAGTTCCTGCTCGGTCCGGTCGCGCATGCGTTCCACCTGGAGATCGGGGGACACGGCGGTGGAGGGGGGCATGAAACGACGCAACACCTGGCCCTTGTTTATGGGCTGCAGGTCGGCCTGTTCGCCGTCGGCTGCGTCGCGGGGTGGCTGGGCGCTGTTTTGGTGAACCGCCTCTTGGGGTGGTTTTTCCTGCTCTTCAACAAGGGCTTCGACATTACGATCCGCGGTTACGGGAAGGCAGTGGGGCTGCTCCTGCGGCTCAGCGTCGTGGCCCTCGCGGTGTATGGCGGACTGATGGTCCTGACCTACACCGGATTCAAGGCGGTGCCCGTCGGCTTCATTCCGGAGCAGGACAAGGGCTACCTCGTCCTCAACGTCCAGCTGCCCGACGGCGCCACGCTGGACCGTACCGACCGCGTGGTCCGCGAGTTGGCCGAGGATGTCCGGAAGGACCCCGGCGTGTACCACACGATTGAAGTGCCGGGCTATTCCATCCTGCTCAGCTCCAATATCAGCAACGTGGGCGGCATGTTCGTGCTGCTCAAGCCGTTTGAGGAACGGGCCGGCGAAGCGGACCTGGGCGCCCCGGCGGTGATGGCCCGGCTGCGCAAGATATTCGCCGATCCGAAGTACAGCAACGCCCGGCTGGCGGTGTTCGGGGCGCCTCCGGTGGACGGCCTCGGCTCGACGGGCGGCTTCAAGCTGCAGATACAGGACCGGCGAGGCGCCGGGCTGAAGGCGCTGCAAGGGGCGACGGCGCTCGTGGCGGAGCAGGGCAACGCCGATCCCAGGCTCCAGGGTCTGTTCACCACCTTCAGCGTCAATCAGCCGCAGCTGCGCATCGAGGTCGATGAGGAGAAGGCCAAGACGCAGCACGTCGCCCTGGCGGACATCGACCAGGCGTTGCAGGCCAATCTCGGCTCGTTCTACGTCAACGACTTCTTCTTCCAGAACCGCAACTGGCAGGTCAACGTGCAGGCCGGCCCGGCATATCGAAATCAGGTCGGCGACATCGGCAACCTGGAGGTGCGCAACGTCCGGGGCGACCGCGTGCCGCTGAGTACGCTGGTCCAGCTGCATTACGACAGCGGCCCGGCGGTGGTCAACCACTACAACCTGTATCCGTCCGCCGAGGTCAACGGCGGCACGGCCCCCGGCGTGTCCTCCGGCCAGGCCATCCAGATCGTGGACGGAGTAACGAAGGATTATTTGCCCTCCACGATGGGCGCGGAGTGGACGGAGCTGACCTACCAGCAAATCCTGGCCGACAAGGACCTGCTGACGAAGTTGGCCTTCCCGCTGGCCGTGGTGTTCGTCTTCCTGGTGCTGTCGGCGCAGTACGAAAGCTGGTCGCTGCCGCTGTCGATCATCCTCATCGTGCCGATGTGCCTGCTGGCGGCGATCGCCGGCGTCTGGGTGATGAAGATGGAAAACAACATCTTCACGCAGATCGGCCTGGTGGTGCTGATCGGGCTGGCGGCCAAGAACGCGATCCTCATTGTAGAGTTTGCCAAGCAGCTGCAAGACCAGGGCAAGGGCCGGTTCGACGCCGCGGTCGAGGCGAGCAAGCAGCGGCTGCGGCCGATTCTGATGACGTCGTTCGCGTTCATCCTGGGCGTCGTGCCGCTGGTGCTGGCGCAGGGAGCGGGGGCCGAGATGCGGGTGGCGCTGGGCGTGGCCGTCTTCAGCGGCATGGTCGGCGTGACGATCTTTGGCATCTTTTTCACGCCGGTGTTCTACGTCGTCGTTCGCTGGTTGACGGAGCGGAAGGCGCCGACGCCGGTCCCGGCTGCCGCGGAGCACGAAACCGGCCCGGTGCGAACGGTGCAGGTCGACGGCGACGGGGCGATCACGCAGACGCCGGCCCACCCGGCGTCCTGACCCGCCGCCGGGCTCCGTCCCGCGAGGTTGCGATGAGCGACAAGGAAGACCCGCAAAAAATCGACGCGCCGGCGCCCCGGCCGGGCGATCGAATCCGCACCGCCTGCCTGGTGCTCCTTGCGGTCTGCGTCGTGGGCGCGGCGCTATCGACCATGGAAGGAATCCTGGCGCCGCTGCTCGTCGCCCTCTTCCTGTTCTTTCTGCTGCGGCCCGTCGCCGGCGCCGTCGCCCGCTGGCGCGTTTCGCCGTGGATTTCCTACCCCGTGCTGTGCACGGCCTTCCTCGCCGCCCTGCTGCCGCTCGGCCTGGCGGTGCAGTACAACGCCAGCATCTTCGAGGCGAGGCTTCCCTTCTACCGGGCGCGGCTGGTGTTGCTCCTGAACGACGCGGCCCGCCTCGCCGGCGGCGAGCAGAACTTCAACGACGAGGCGCTGTCCCTGGGGAACGTCTTCGACGTCTCCTCACGAGAGCTGATGCATTTCGCCTTCGGCACGACCGTCAGCCTCGTTGAGACGGCGCTCATGGTCGTCTTCTACCTGTTTTTCATCTTCCTGGAGGTGCAAAAACTCCCGAAGCGGGTGCTCAAGGCGCTGGCCCCGGCGTCCGCCGACCGGGCGCTTTCGATCGCACGGACCATCGACGGGGAAATCCGCCGCTACCTGGTGGTCAAGACCCTGGTCAGCCTGGGGATGGCGGTCGTCGTCGCGGTCGTCGGCCTGGCGTTCGGGCTGGACTTCTGGTTCCTGTGGGCGGTGCTGACGTTCGTGGCGAATTACATCACCTACGTCGGCTCGGTCGTCGCCTGCGTACCGCCGATCGCCGTGGCTTACCTGCAGTTCACCAGCCCGGTCGCCGCAAGCGTTTTGGCCGCGCTGATCGTCGCGAACCGCCTGTTCTGGATCGATTATGTCGAGATTGTGATGACCGGCAAGAGCCTCAACGTCAGCCCGCTGCTGCTGCTGTTCGCCATCGTGGCGTTCGGCTGGCTGTGGGGCGTGGTGGGCATGGTGCTGTCCGTGCCGCTCATCATCGCCGTGCGAATCACGCTGCTGAGCTTCGAGCAGTCGAAGGCCTACGGCGTGCTGATGAGCGAGGATTGATGGGGGCTTTGGCGAACTCGCATTGCGCGCGGCCGCCTTCCCTGGCATGATCGGCCGGGCGCGGGAGTGGGGCAGGACCAGGCTGCTGGTCTGGATGAGGCGCTATGGAGGGCGAGGGTGCTGGTGGTGCGCGACTTGCCGGTGCCGCGGGAGCCGTGGAGGAGGACCTGGCGTTCGGCGGAGAGGAGGAGGCGCTTGTGCCAGGGGTCGGGTTCGATGTCCGGGGCGCGGAGGATGAGCGCGGGGTCGAGGGCCATCGCCAGGGTTTGGGCGGGGTTGAGCATTGGGGACAGGGTACGGGGGAGCGGGGCGGGGGCGGGAGGGGGAATTGGGAGCGCGGGTCAGGGCGGATGACGACGGTCGGAGATTGGTAGGCGTGGAGGTTATACTTCGCGCGGCCAGGAGTGAGACATCTTCAAACTCCTGGAAGTGGAGTGTCATGAGGGTGGCCAGCTTGCCCGCGTGCGTCGTAGATATCCCACCAAGGACATCTTCAATGGCGGCTCGGAAGTCGGCGAACGTCGGGTGATAGCGCCCGTACGCCGCCTTGCGTTTCATGAACCGCCAGAGCCGCTCGATCAGGTTCAGGTTCGGCGAGTACGACGGCAAGAACAACAGGGCGATCCGCAACTCCTTCGCCAAGCCTGGCGCCAGTGCATTGCGTTGATACCGGGCGTTGTCCAGGACCAGGGTGACAGGCCCGATCAGTCCCCGGGCCGCGATGGCCCGCAGCAAGTCGCACATCGTTTCGCTGTTCACCACCGTCGTGTTGGTGATCGCTGCCAGTTCCCGGGTGACGGCGTTCCAGGCCCCCAGCACGTTGAAACGCTGGCGTCCGGACGCCGCCCGCACGAACACCCGCGCGATCGACCCCAGGCAACACAGGAACGTACCGAACACGAAGGGGGCGGCGTCCACGAAGAACACGTGTTCCCGGCCGGCCCGCGCCGCGTCCAATCGGGGCTTCCGTTGGCCGTCCAGGAACTCCCGTTGCTCCCGGACGTGCTCGGCCAAGTTTTTTTGGGCGGGATCGGCAACGCCCGGATGCGACGCCACGGGAATCCCAACCCCTTCAGAAACGTGCGGACCTGAGTCGGCGGTCGCCGTAGCCCAGTCAACTGCTCGATCCGGTCGCACGCCTCGGCGGTCGTCCGAACCGGGGCGGCGGTGAGCGAATCCCGAATGGCGTCCGTAAAGGAGGCCAGGTCGCTGACGGGGCCGGTCACGTCCCCTTGGCGCAGTCCGTCCAGGCCGCCGTCCCGATAGGCGGCGACATAGCGTTGAACCGTCGCTCGACCGAGGCAGGCGACGGTCGCCGCCTTCGCCCGGGTGAGACCACAATGGAGCAACCACAGGACCTGCATCTTGCGGCGGACGGGGGCCTGCGGGTGAGACTCCCGCTCGGCATTCACCCCTTCCCGTTCCGCAGCCGTCCGTTGCACACGATGCCATGCCATCCGGGCTCTCCCGGGCAAACCGGTTGGATCGTTACGTCGATCCAGCGGTTATAGTCCAAGCAGCTGCCGGGAAAACGTCTCAGTCCGGGCCATGCGGAGTATAGTCATCGGCCGGCAGCGGTTCGGCCGGGCGCCCCGTCGCAAGCAAAGGGCGGAGCTGGACGCGATCGCCGACCCGGAGCGGCTGGAGCGCATGCGCGACCGGCTGCTGACGGCGTCGTCGTGGGCGGACCTGCTGGCGACGCCGTGAGCCGGCCGACAGGGGCGGGCCTCGGATCGGGCGAGAGCGATCCGGCGGCGGGTGGGCGATGCCGGGGCGGGACGGCAGAATGGATCGTAACCGTGAGACGGGCGGCGGGCAAGCAGAAAGCCCAGGCGGCTTTCCGTTGACAGGCGGACGCGGCCGGCGACAATGGGGATGTACACAAGCGCCGCCCACGCCGGAGCCATGACATGGTTGAGGACAACAGCACGACGGCCGAGCGCCTCGACGCCATCGAGAGCCGTCTGCGCCGTCTGGAGGAAAAGATCGACAGCCGAGAAACGCGGGAGGCGGCCGTCGAGCCGTGGCGGCACCTGGTCCGCCGCCGTCACCCCTGGCGCAAGCAACTCTACCTCCGGGGGCGAAACATGACGGCGCGGCAGCTCGTCGGCGCGATGAGGGCGAACCAGCTGGGCGAGGCGGCGACGGCGGCGGATTACCACCTCCCCGTCGAGGCCGTCCGTGAGGCCGTCGCCTACGTCGAGAGCAACAGGGAGCTGCTGGAAGCGGAGGCGGAGATCGAGCGGTTGATGGTCCAGCGGGGAGGGGCGGCGCGTGGCCCTCAACCTGTATCTTGACGACTGCGCGAATTCCGACCTGCTGGCCGAGCTTCTGCGGCAGACGGGGCACCGGGTAGTCCGTCCCACGGACGAAGAGGTGGACCTGAGCGGCGAGGACGACGACGTTCACTTTGACTTCGCCGCGGCCAACGGCCTCACGATCCTCACGAAGAATCCGGCGGACTGCAAGGCGAGCCGCCGGGTTTATCCCGGCGGTTTTGGATAGCATATCGTCCAAACGGCGGGGACAAGCCCCGCCGCTCGCCCCGTCAGCTTGCTTTCATGTCCACGATTTGAGCCAGCATCCCCGGCTGAGCCGCCACGTAGGCGACAGCGGCTTCGATCGCGGCGTGGTCGTGCTTGTAACGATCGCTGCCGCCGGCGGTCCACCAGCGCTGGGGCCGGCCGGTCGCCGCGCTGAGCGCCGCTTGACTATTGCCTTTGAGAACGCGACGCACGGCCGGCCCGTCGTCCGGGCAGTCCGTGATGACGACGTGAACGTGGTTGGCCATGACGCCGGCGCGCAGGATTCTCCAGTCCCGCGTCCGCGCGGCCTCGACCAGCGACCGAGCGACGCAAAGCGCATCCTCGGCCGAAAGAACCACCGTCGGCCCCTTCTGGAGCGCCCGGGCCAGGCGGCGCGTGTACGGGTCGTCCGCGCGGTAGGGCGTGCCGGGCGTGTTCTGTTTGGGGGCGGCGCCGCCTTCGGGGAGCAGCGTATTGGAGACATACCCGCGCCGGTCGCCGGGCAGCCAGCTGGCGTAACAGGTCCAGGTGATGTGCAGCGCGAACGGGCGTTCGGCGTCCACGGCACGATTCCTCCCTACAGGCGATCGGCCCCGCAAGGTGAGCCGCCTCGACAAGGCGAGCCGCCGGGTTTACCCCGGCGGTTTTGGATAGCATACAGTCCAAACGGCGGGGACAAGCCCCGCCGCTCGCCGCTGGTCTCGCGGCGCGGCTCAGGGGACGGTCAGCCGCACCTTGTCGGGGTCGTTGTGCCAGCCGTACCGGTCCTCGAACTCCTTGGGCGTCAGAACCTCCTGACCCTTGGCCGTCCGCACCACGTAGACGATGAGCTGGTCCGCTCGCGGCGTGCCGCGCCAGTGACCTTCGGGGCTGATCGCGATGGATTGCTCCCGCGGCAGCGCCGCCACCACGCCCAGCACCCGATTCTTTTCCACGTCCCAGAGGGTCGCCGCGCCGGGGGTGGGCGCAGACGCGAGCAATGTGAAATCCGTCGAGTACGCGCCGTCAAACGGCTCCGGCCCTTTGGTCGTGCGCAACTCCGTCGATGCCTGATAGTCCCACCGGCGAATCGTTCCGTGCCTGTCCACGGAAATGACTATGGCACCGTCGGCGGACCAGCAGAGATTCTCGCCCCAGCTGTCCGGGGAACCTTCAACGGTACGGATACGCTTGTAAGCCTTCATATCCCAGATGCAAAACTGGTTGGGGGATGACTCGTGCGTCGCAAGAAACTGACCGTCCGGCGACCATGCACATGATGCGCCGTCTTGCGGCTGGTCTTCGAGAGAACGTTCTTTTTTGCCCGTGCTCGCGTTCCAGATCTCTACGGTCCGGCTCTCACGGGAAACCAGAGCCAACCATTTGCCGTCCGGAGACAGAGAAGCTCCTGAAACCTCCTTAAAGCCTATCCCAAAACCACCGTCGATCATGACGATCTCTCAAATTGGTGATGTTTCGACGGTTTTGGGTGCTCTAGCCCTGAAGGACTTGTCCGAGTTCGTCGGCTTCGACTCGCGACACCTGCCACAAGCCCCCGTCCATGCGGCCCGCAAAGGCCCTGCTATCCAAAGACCACAGCGGGGACACGTTGTCGGCCAGCCCAGTGATGACGCCCGCGGGGCGATTTTGAAAATGCCATGATTTTGTGTCGAAGAGGCGGCTGTAACCAGCGCAGCCGACAATCAGGTGCGTTCCATCCGGCGACCACTAAACCGTACATCCATTTTGAATGCGATCCGACACGAAAGTCGGGCGGCCTGTCTGCAATTCCCAAATGCGGAGATGTGAAACCGATACATCGGCCAGCGATGTATCGGTTAGCTCGGCCAGCGATGTCCTGTCCGGTGCGAAGTCCCAGCGGGAAAAATGGCCGACCCTGCCAGGCAGCTGCAAAACAACCTTTCCGGTATCGGAATCATAAACCCTCCAGCAGTCCGTGTCGCGGTCAGGGCCCCCAGCCGCGAAGAGTCGGCCATCCGCTGACCACGAGTTCACCACGCCCACCCGTATCTTCTCTTCGGCTGGTAGTAACCGCAGAAGCCTCTCTGATTGCAGCGGCCGGATTAGCTTGGCGTCCGCGACACTCCACTCACTGGCGCGCCAGAGTATCGTCTTATCATCCTTCGTGAAGCAGGGCACGTCCCTCCAAGGCACGTCATTCTTTGCTCCACTAATCGTTTGGCTGGTCCTCTTGCCGTCCAAGTCATACAGCTGTAGCTTCCACTCTCCGGTGTCGCCGCCGCCCTCGCTTATAACAAGGATCGCATTGTCGTGAGACCACGCGAGACCTACGAGGCCAAGCGACACAGCAATCGGCGATATTAGTCTTCCACTATCGACATCCAGTACTTCCACCGGCCTCTTGTTCTGGGAGGCTTTTGAGCTTGCCAGGGCAATGGACTTGCCGGAGGCGGACCATATCATCACGTCACCATATTTTGAAACTGCGAGCGAATCAATCCTTTCGCCCGTATTGGCGTCCCAAAGGGTACATTGTGCGCCGCTTGAGGCGATGACCCGCCCGTTCGGCGACCATGCGATCGCCCCCAACGTGGCACCGGAGCGACGCCACAATTCCCTACCAGAAGCTATATGAAAAACCTGAATTGTATCCATATCCCAATAGTCGAAATTTGATGAAGTAAGCACAGCCAAGCGTTCCCCGTCCGGCGAAAAAGTAAACGGTTGCGGTAGGTAACCGTGCCTGCTGCCACCCGGCACAATCTGTATCAACCGTTTATCGCCGATGCTCCACACGCGGATCACTCCATCGCTACCGTAGATGGCCACGCGAAGGCCGTCGGGACTTAAGCAGCAGACGGATTCGCCTCGCGGATTGATCGTCTCGATGCTCCAGCTTTCCACGCCCGCGATCTTCGCCGGCTTCCGCACGAGGGCGAGCGGACTCAACGGCTCGCTTGTTGGAATCGCCGCCGGGGCATCTCCCGGCTTGATGACGACTTCTGGATTCTGCGCTCCCGCCGGCAGTTCGACCGTCTGCTCGTGCTTCTTCCCGTTTGGGTCCGTGTAGTGGATGATGATGACCGTCGCCACAACCACGACAGCCAGGAACCCCGCCGCCACGGCCGCCAGCACCCACGGTCGCCGTTTCCTTCCCCCCGATGCTGGCGCAGTCCGCAGCGCCGCATCTGGACGAGCCGCCGGGCTTGTCCCGGCCGTTTTCGCCCCCACGGCGGGGACAAACCCCGTCGCTCGTCCTTCCAGCGCATGAAGCGCCTCAATCACCTCGCCCGCCGTCTGCGGTCGCTCCGCCGGATTCTTCGCCAGCAGCCGCATCACCAGCTCCGACAGCTCCGCCGGCACGTCCGGGTTCACTTCGCGCACCGGCTTCGGCGTTTCCGTCGCCAGGGCCAGGAGCATCGCCATCGCGTCGGCGGCGGCGAACGGCGTCGCGCCGGTGCAGAGCTTGTACAGCACGCAGCCCAGGCTGAACAAATCGCCGCGGGCATCGACTTTCTCGCCGCGGGCCTGCTCCGGGGCCATGTACGCCGGCGTGCCCACCACCACGCCCAATTGCGTCAGCGGGGCGTCGCCGTCGCCGCCGCGGGCCAGGCCGAAGTCCAGCACCTTCACCCGGAACCGGGGGGATGAACCCCATAGGCATCAACTTACGCCTAACCTCGCTCGCCCCGGTTCGTTCAGTAGCTCGATGGTCCCCGGCTTTTTCTTACGCCGGTTGCGAGGACGAAGGCGATGCAATTCCTCCCCGATCCTGCGCAGCACGGCCTCCAACGCCGCGCGTTCGCCCAAGGCCTCAACCAACTCCGTGAGCAGCCGACGCAGCCGACGCACCTTGCGCGTCGCCGCCCGCCCGTCCAGCCACGGGCCCGCCGTCAGCAGCAACCAGTGTTGTACCAGCATCGCCACCAGCTTGGCCAGCACCTCGCACAGCACCCGGTCGCCCCGCCGCCCTCGCGACCGCGCCAGCCCGCCCCGGCCCTTCCACAGCTTGAACAACAACTCGATCTGCCAACGCGCCCGGTACAGCACCCAGGCCTCGTCGAACGTCAGTTCTCCTGCCGCCAGGTCGGTGATCAGCACCGTCCAGCCGCACAACTCGCGCTGGCGGGTGCTCACCGGCCGCCCCTTCTTGCGGGCCCGTTGGCCCAGCTTCCGCAGCCGCTTTTGCCGCACCGCCTCGGGGCAACGCACCGCCATCAGCCGGCACGTCAACGGCCTCTCCTGGCCCACGCGCACCCCCACGTCCACCGCGTCCTCAACCTGCCGTTGCAGGAACGCCGCGATCGACTCGGCCGGCCGGTCGCCTTCCCGCAGCGTCACGCCGCTGGGCAGCCGGCTGACCCAATGCACCCCGGCCCGGCTGTCCCGGGCCGCCATGTCCAGGTCGAAGAAGCCCAAATCCTTCAGCCGCAGCGAGCCGGCCGGCAACGGCGCCGCCTCTTGACCCGCCGCCACGTCCGGCTGCTTGCCCGGCTGGAAGGCCAGGTCGGTCACGGCCCCGTCCGTAAGGTCCATGCGCACGTACATCTTCAGGGCCGCTTGGTCGCGGCCCTCCGCGTCGTTGCCGCCGCAGCCGGGGTAGGCCTCCGCCAGGCAGGCCGGCAAGGCCACCACCGTGCAGTCCTCCACCGACACGCGGCGGAAGCGTCGCAGCAACGGGATGGCCGCCGCCGTCGTCTCCAGCAGCACGCCGACCGCTTCCGCGGCCAAGCGCTTAAGGCACTCGGCCGCCTCCGGGACGAACCAGGCGTCCAGCCCCTGCGGCGTGATGGCCGCCCCCAGCCGCGCCGCCTCGTCGGTCAGGTCCTCCAGGGTAGCGTCGGGTTGACGCATCCAGCCGAACACGAGCGTCTGCACCCATTGCGCCCCGCTGAGGCGGCGGCGGCGTTGCACCAGGCCCACGGCTTGGGCCGCCGCCTCGGCCTTGGCGAACAAAAGGCTTTGCAAAGCGGCCGCACACAGCGTTACAGTACGGATCATGGAGGGGACTCCTTCCCGTTGGCACGGTGTTATGGTCAACCCCATGCTAACAAAGGAGTTCCCTCCGCTTTACCCTAAGTTGATGCCTATGGGGATGAACCCCCCGGCTCGCCAGGGCGCGTCTCCAGCCACAGGTTCGCCGGCTTGATGTCGCGGTGGATCAGGCCGTGTTCGTGCGCCGCCGCCAGGCCCTCCGCCGTCTCCCGGCCGATCCGCAGAACCTCCGCCAGCGGCAGCCGGCCCTCGCGCTTCAGCCGGGCGTCCAGGCTCTCGCCCTGCAACAGCGCCATCGCCAGGAACAGCACACCCTTCTCCTCGCCGACCTGGTGGACGGCCACGATGTGGTCGTGGGTGATCGAGGCGGTCAGCTGCGCCTCGCGCAGGAAGCGCCGCTGGGCCTTGGCGCTGGCCGCCAGGGCCGGCTTCATCGCCTTCAGGGCGACGTGCCGCCGCAACCGCGCGTCTTCCGCCAGGAAGACGACGCCCATGCCGCCCGACCCCAGCACCTTCAGCACGCGGTAGTCGCCCAGCCGGCCCATCTCGTCCGGCTGCCGCGGCGGCGCCAGAAGGGAATACACGTCCTCCGTCTCCGAGTCGGTGGGCCGTGCGAGGCCGGCGCCGGGCGGCTGCGTCACGGTGCATGGCCCGGAGAGTTCCGCGGGGGCGGGAGTGGCTTCCCGGTCGGCGGAGGGCGTCGCCTCGCCGGCCGACGCCGGCAGGCATTGCAGCAGGCCGCGCAGGTCGCCGGCCAGGCGGTCCAGCACCGCGTTCTTCGGCGGCGGCCGGTGGGCCTGGGCGCGGAAGGCGGCCACGAAGGCGTCCTCCGCCCGGATGGACGGCAGCGCCTCCTGGCAGGCGGCGCACGATTCCAGGTGGGCCTCCACCGAGGTCGCGGTCGCGTCCGACGTGCGGCCCAGGAGGAAGTCCCGTAGCGTATCGGAGTCGAGACAGGCGGAGGTCGGGTTCATGGCGGACTCCATCGGATGGGGGGCGGCGAGACGCACGGCGTTAAAGCCTATCCCAAAACCACCGTCGATCATGACGATTCTCGTCAAATTGGTGATGTTTCGACGGTTTTGGGATAGGCTCTTAGGCCGCCATTTAGGGATACGAAGGCGGAGGCAAAACCTGACGCGAAAACGAGAAGGATGGTGGAGCGGCCGCCACACCATCCGTCAATCCATCAGCCCTTCCAGCTCCTGCCGCAATCGCCGCAGGACGCGCGACCGGGCCGCGTACACCGCGTCGATCTTCATGCCCAGCTCCGCCGCGACCGCCGCCCCGGATTTGCCCTCGACGACCAGCGCCCAGCACGCCTTCCAGGTCTTCTCCCCGAAATCGCTCCGCATGATCTGCACCGCGCGGGACAGCACGTGCTGATGATATTCCGCCTCCCATAAGGCGGACGCCTCGTCTGGCGCGACGGCTTCCTCCAGCCCTTCGGGGCCGGCGTTCGTCGGCGCCGCGGCCCGTTTGCGCAGGGCGTCGCGCCAACGATTCTCGGCCACGGCACGCAGCCAGGTGCGGAAGCCGCCCTTGTCGGGCTGGTAACAAAAGTGGGGCAGCTTCTGGACGAGCGCGACGAACACGTCCTGAACGAGGTCGGCGGCGTCCTGCGTGTCCAGGCCCATGCGGCAGGCCCAGAAGTAGAGCAGCGGAGAATAGAGGTCGATGAAGCGCTGCCAGGCGGCCTGCTCGCCGGGGCGGCGCAGGCGCAGGAGCAAGCTGGAGGAAGTGGATTCCATGAGGGCGTTCCCGCGGAGTCGGCGATGTGCCGTCGGATCACGCGCATGAGTGTAATCGGTGGACGCCGGAGGAGCCAACGACAAAGCAGCGTCGCTCATAAAAAATCCGAGCGCCGCGAAAAGATTTCTTCAAGATCCAGCCGCCGACGGCCGCAAGTGGCCTTGACCTGCCGGCGGCGAATCGCTATTCCCCCCGTCCTAATTCAATCACTTCCGCGAACGACCGTGGGGGGACGCGGGCGTCGGCGCTGGCCGGCGCCCATCCACGGCGGCGAGGGGCCGCCCGGGGAAGCGCTGACAACCGAACCGGCCGGGGGGACTTTCCCCCGATCGGAAGCGCCTGAGGGGGCGTTACTCGAAGGGAACAGGAGGAAGACCATGGGCCGGACGGCTGCTGCATTTTTGGTTCTGGCTGCGGTGGGGGGATGCGTCGCGGACGATCAGGGGCCGCTGGCGCCCTTCCCGACGGCGAAGCAGGGACAGGCCGCCGTGCCGCCCAGCTACGCCACCTGGAGCCGGCCGCCGGACCAGTTCGCGGACCTGCAAAGTAACACGTCGGCGAAACCGAGCGCCACGACGGTGCAAAAGCCGGCGCCGAAGCCGGCCGTGACCAAGCTGCCGCCGCCGGCGCCGACGCCCGGCTCGTCCGACGTCGCCGTGGACCCGCAGCTGGTCAACGCCACGATGGTCGTCGCCGCCGGCGACAAAACCGACCTGGAATCGCTCAAGAAGGCCCCCGCCGGGCGCTCCAACCTGGACGTGGACCAGGGCGCGAGCGACCCCGCCGCGCCGTCCGTCCGCATGGTCAACAGCAAGCGCGTCACGCTCAACTTCGAGCTGAAGGACGTGGGCGCCTCCGGCGTCTCCGGCGTCGAGCTGTGGGTCACGCAGGCCGGGCAGGAGGCGCACGCCTGGAAGAAGGGCGAGATCGTGGCGCAAACGAACCACTCGTTCACGGTCGAGGTCAAGGAGGAAGGGCTGTACGGTTTCACGCTGCTGGCCCGCAACGGCTCCGGCGTCGGCAAGGAGGACGCCCCCGCGGCCGACGAGCAGCCGCAGGTGTGGGTGATGGTGGACGTGACGAAGCCGACCGTGCAGATCTCCAGCGTGGAAATCACCCGCACCGGCAAGGCGCCGACCGTGGAGGTCCACTGGTCGGCCAAGGACAAGAACCTCGGGCCGAAGCCGATCACGCTGTCCTATGCCGAGCAGTCGGAGGGGCCGTGGACGCCGATCGCGGCGGGCGTGGAGAACACCGGCCAGTACGAGTGGCAGCCGCCGGCCACGGCGCCGCACCGGCTCTACCTGCGAGTCGAGGCCGTGGACATGCCGGGCAACAGCGCCTCGGCGCAGACGGCCAACCCGCTGCGTCTGGACGTGGCCGAGGCCGTCGTTGCCCCGCCGCCGCCGGACCTGTCGCACAAGACGCTGCCGGCGCCGCCCGCCCTCGACACGTCGCGGCCCAGCGCCGCCATCATGGCCGTCGAGCCGGGCGCGAACTGAGAACGGAGTGAATCGTTTAGCCGCGACCCGCCAGCGAGCGGCGCGGCGTCAGCCCGCCGGTGCATCCTGTACCGGCGGGCTGACGCCGCGCCGCTCGCCAATCCTCAATCTCATGGATACAACGGCACAACGATTCTCACTCCCGAAGGGCCTCGCCGATGCTCCCCACCCTCCACGCGGCGGCCGACCAGTTCCGCGCCGGCCGCGCCACCCCCCTCGACCTCCTCGACGCCTGCCTCGACCGCATCGACCGTCTGGACGAGCGCGTCCGCGCCTGGGTCTTCGTGGACCGCGAGGGGGCGCGGGCGGAGGCCGAACGGCGCGGAGGAGATTCGCCGCGGCGACTGGCGAGGCCTCCTGCACGGAGTCCCGATCGGGATTAAAGACATCTTCGACGTGTTCGACTGGCCGACGGCGGCCGGCTCGCGGCTGTGGAAAAACAGCGTGGCCCGGCAGGACGCGACGGCGGTGCGACGGCTGCGCGAGGCGGGGGCGGTGTTCATCGGCAAGACGGTGACGACGCAGTACGCCAGCTTCGACCCGCCGCCGACGCGCAATCCCTGGGACCCCACGCGGACGCCGGGCGGCAGCAGCAGCGGCTCGGCGGCGGCGCTGGCGTGCGGCATGTGCCTGGGGGCGCTCGGTTCGCAGACGGGCGGCTCCATCACGCGGCCGGCCGCCTTCTGCGGCGTCGCCGGCCTCAAGCCGACCTACGGCCGCGTCGGCGCGGCCGGCGTCGTGCCGCTGGCCGCGTCGATGGACCACCCCGGCCCGATGGCCCGCTGCGTCCGCGACCTCGCCAGCCTGCTGCAAGTCATCGCCGGCCCCGACCCGCTCGACCCGTCGGCCGCCGACGCAGCCGTTCCGGATTATACGGAGCGCATAAAACAGGGCATCCCACGGCCGCGCCTGGGCCGCCTGCGCGGCCTTTTCGAGGATCGGGCCGAGCCGGTGGCGCGGGAGACGATGGATCGGACCTGCGACCGGCTCCGTGCCGCCGGGGCGGCCGTCGCCGACGTCGCCCTGCCCGCTGCCTTCACCGACGTGCTGGCGCGGCACCGCATCGTCATGGGCGTCGAGGCGGCGATGTTCCACGAGCAGCGGCTGCGCCGCCATCCCGAGGATTACGACCCCAACATCCGCAGTCTGGTCGAAGAGGGATTGTCCTGCCCCGCGACAGAGTACGCAGGGACAAAGGAACATCAGCGATTGCTTAAGAAGGAAATGGAGTCGTGCTTCGCTGGTGTGGACGCGCTGGTGACGCCGGCGGCGCGGGTCCGGCGCCCGACGCGGCCACGACCGGCGACCCGGCGTTCAACTCGCCGTGGAGCTACACGGGTCTGCCGACGGTCTGTTTCCCCTGCGCCCGCAGCCCGGAGGGGTTGCCGCTGGGATTGCAGCTCGTGGGCCGGCCCTGGGGCGAAGCGGATCTGCTGGCCGTCGCCGCGTGGTGCGAGGACGCGCTGGGGTTCCAGATGGGGGAGCCGGCGCCGTAGCCGGGCCAGGTTTCCCGTTGTCTCATGGGTCCTATAGGTCCTATGGGACCCATGGGACAAACCCAGACGCCACCCAAAGGCCCCTCTCCGTTGCGTCGCGCCCGCCTGCCGCGTTACGATTCAGGAAGAAGCCCGTCTCTCCCCCAACTCATGGGGTTTCCATGCTGACCCCCGCCGAAGAACTCGGCCTGAGCGGGATGAACCTCGCCGGCCGCATCCGCAGCGCCCTGCACAAAATCCCCGACCCGGAGATGCTCGCGCTCCTCCAGCGGATCGAGCGCGAGGCGGCCCGGCGGCACCTGGCCTATCTCCGCGACGGCAAGACCGACACGATCCGCGTGCTGGCCTGCCCGCTCGCCGTCCTGCCGGACCAGCGGGCCTACATCCACTTTGTCACTCTCACCATCCAGAATGCGCTGAAACGGCTGCCGGAAATGTATTTCCACGACCCCGCCGTGCGCGAGCTGCTGCGCATCCTGCCGGAAGAGGAGGAATGGCTGCGGAAGTGCTGGGGTCCGAGCCACCACGACGCCAACCCGGTCTTCGGCCGGCTCGACGCCGTCGTCGATTTCACCAGCCCCATGTGGAAGGACTCGCTGCGCTTCGTCGAGCCGAACCTGAGCGGCATCGGCGGTCTGCACCTGACGCCGACCTGCGAGGCGATCATCGCCGACGTGCTGCTGCCGGCCCTGACCCAGCATGACGCCGGCCTGCGGCTGGAGGTCGGCCAGGACATCCGCGAGCTGCTCATGCACGAGGTGCAGGACCACCTGGAGGCCGTCGGCCGCAAGGCGCGCAACATCTGCTTCGTCGAGCCGAAGTACGCCGGCAGCGGCCCCGACGAGCAGGAGGACCTGGCCCGGTTCTACCACGACCATTACGGTCTCAAGCTGATGCACGCCGACCCCGCCGAGCTGACCCTGCGCGGCGACGAGGTTTACTACGAAGGCGCTGCAGTGGATCTCGCATATCGCGATTACGCCGTGGCCGACCTGATCGATCTGGAAAAGAAGGGCGTGGACGTGGGGCCGATGCGGTCGCTGTTCCGGCAGAACCGCGTCATTTCCTCCATTGCGGCGGAACTGGATCAGAAAAGTTGCTGGGAGGTGCTGACCGACCCGCAGATCGCGCAGAAGTACTTTGACGCCGACGAGCGCCAGGTCTTCCGCCGGCACGTCCTCTGGACGCGGCTGGTTTCCGACCGCACGACGCTGCTGCCAGACGGCCGGACGGGGGCCTTGCTGGACTTCGTCCGCCGGGAGCAGGAGACGCTGGTGCTGAAGCCGAACCGGGCCTATGGCGGCGAGGGCGTGCTGATCGGCCCGCTGCTGAGCGCGGCCGAGTGGGACGCGGCCGTCAACCGAGCGCTGACCGACGCGGAGCGGTGGGTGGTGCAGCAGCTGGCGAGCATCCCGGTGTCGCTGTTCCCGGTGGCCGGGCCGGACGGCTCGGTGCATGGCGAGCCGTTCCACGTCGTGATGGGATTCGCCCCGAGCAAGTACGGCCTGGCGATCGTCGGCCGGGCGTCGCAAAAACAGGTCGTGAATATCGCCCAACGCGGCGGCATGTGCGCGGTGCTGGTCGGCCAGCCGCCGGGCCGACTGCACGGGCCGGGGGCGCTGCCGGAGACGGAGGGGTAGGATGGAGCGCTGCCAACGGACGTTCGAGGCGTCGCGGCACATTGAGTTCGCGGCGATTGCCGTCGCAGCACTTGGGCTGCACGTGGCGGGCGGCCACGAGCTGGTTGACGTGGCGACGCGCGGCAGCGCGGCCGACTACCTGGTGGACGCCGCCCGGCATTATTTGGAGATTGCCGGCCGCTCACGTCGCCGAGACCTCGACGCCGCCTGGGAGCAAAAACAACCGCGCTTGCTTGAACGGAGCCAGCGCGGTTGTTACCTTTGCGTTAGTGAGTTCGAGACGTTCACGGGGCGCCTGGCGTTTCGAGGATAGACGGGGAGACCCCATGCAGACAGCCTCTTCTCGGGTGAGCGACATGCTTGTCACCGTGAAATCGCGGGAAATCCAACGGGCGCTGTTCACGGAAATGTCCGGCGACCGGGAAGCGGCCCGGCGTCATTTCCTGGCGGCAGCGCATCTGGAGCTGGTGCTGGCGCACGACTACGACGAAGCCTGCGAACCGGCGTTGGCCTTGCGCAGTCGCATCAGCTCGGCGTCGTGCTTGTGGCGCGGCGGTGAGATCGCACAGGGACGGCAGGCCCTGGAATCGCTGCAAATGCAGCAGCCGGCGCAATCAGCGGAGATCGAACAGGTCCTTGCGGAACTGACGCGGGATTATCCGCCGCGGGCCGCGTGAGGGCGCGCAAGCCCTGATCCGCACAGGTGCATGCGCGAGCGTCGGCCCGAACGCTCTGCGAGGACGATCATGAACACCGCACGTGGATCTTACGCCAGCGAGTTCCGGCCCAGCGACCGGGTGAAAGTCATTGACGGCACGTTCGTCGGGTCGGAAGGTCGCGTGATCGACGTCAAGGAGGCGCGCGAAATGTGGGAGAACAACGGGGGCGAACAACCCAGTTCTCGGACGCCGCCGGTCTGCGTCTGGGTAGCGCTGCCCGTCTTCGGCCGGACAGTCCCGGTCATGCTGATGCGCGACCAGATTCAGCGCTCGGTCACATGAAACAGCACGACGCGCCAGGCCTTGAGCCAAAAGGCGCAACGACGAGGCGCGCTCCCGAACCGGATGCTCTCGGTAATGTCGTCTCTGGCAGC
The DNA here is from genome assembly GCA_963823075.1 of uncultured Planctomycetaceae bacterium. Taxonomy (GTDB): domain Bacteria; phylum Planctomycetota; class Planctomycetia; order Gemmatales; family Gemmataceae; genus UBA4732. Next base: position 1,092,828 of record CAWGKE010000001.1, on the reverse strand, counting down.
TTCCCTCACTTCGGCAGCGCCGCCCGGTAAAACGCCGCCAAATCCTTCTTCAGCTTCGCGTGCTCCGACGGCCGGACGTACATCATGTGGCCGGCGTCGTAGTAACCCATCGTCACATGGTCGCGCAGCCCCGGCTCCAGACCCAGGTGGTTGAACGTGTATTCCGTCGCCAAAAACGGCGTCGCCAGGTCGTACCGGCCGTTGGCCACGAACACGCGCAGGTCGCGGTTCTGCGTCAGCGCCTTCTGCAACGTCGGGGCCACGTTCAGATAACGATTTTTCGCATCGCCGAAGTCCCACGGCTGCACCTTGCCCGTGAGGACCTCGTAGGTCATGTCGTTGTCGTACTTCAGGTCGTTGCGGACGTACTCGTTGAAGGCGGCGGTGAAGGCGCCCTGCACGGAAGTGTAGCTCGGGTCGTAGCCCGGCCGATCCGACGCGGCCTCCTCGTCCGGCCCTGTGATGCGGCTGTCGTACCGCCCGGCGACCTTGTGTTCGTCCCGCAGCAGCTCCTTGCAGAAGCGCGACTGGTCGATGCGCAGGTTGTTGCGGGCGATGAAGTCCTCGGACAGCCCGGTGCAGCGGGCCAGCTTGTGTTCGATCTCCTTCCGCTCGTCGTCCGGCAGGGCGTCGCCCTTCATCAGGGCGGCGGCATAGTCGCCGACGGCGAACTTCTCCACCTCGGCCAGCGTCTTGGGCAGGTCGGCCCGCAGGTCGGGCGACAGCTTCTTGTGGTACGCCGCCGCCGCGGTGTAGGTGGGCAGGAAAAGGACATAAGGAAGGTCGTTTCCGGGGGCGAAATTGAGCGTCTCGAAGTTCAGGACGGACGAGATCAGGACGACGCCGTTGAGGTAGATTCCGTGGCGGTCCTGGAGGTAGCCGGCCAGCCCGGCCGCGCGGGTGGTGCCGTAGCTCTCGCCGGCCAGGAACTTCGGCGACTCCCAGCGATTGAATTTCGTCGTATAGAGACGGATGAAGTCGCCGACCGAGTGAACGTCGCCCTCGACGCTGTGGAACTGCGCCTCCTCCTTCGGCTCCGGCGACCGGCTGTAGCCGGTGCTGACGGGGTCGATGAAGACCAGGTCGGTCAGGTCGAGGAGCGTATCCTCGTTGTCCACGAGGCGGTACGGCGGCGGCGGGGCGTCGCCCTCGTCGCCGAGGACCACGCGCTTGGGGCCGAAGGCGCCGAGGTGCAGCCACACCGACGACGAACCGGGGCCGCCGTTGAAGGCGAAGGTGATCGGCCGCCGCGACAGGTCGTCCACGCCGGTCTTGGTGTAGGCGACGAAGAAGACGTTGGCCGTCGTCTTGCCGTCGTCGTCCTTGAGCGGCAGCATCCCGGCCGTCGCCCTGTACTCCAGCTTGGCGCCGCCGACCGTGATGGTGTGCGTCGTTTCGGTGAGCGATCCCTTGCCGGAGTCATCGCTTTTGGCCGGGGCGTCCGCGGCCGGCGCGGAAGACGCCAGCCAGGGGAGCGCCAACAGACAGAGAACGATCCGCCATGTCGGTTTCATGCCGCCGATCCGCCGATGGGGGTTGCGCCGGCGCGGGCGGGAGGAACGCCCCCCGCGCCGGCCTTGGGTTCCGAGCGGAAATTCTACCACCGCCGTGGACGGCGACAAGCGACCGCGACAGGTCGGGGCATTATTGAATGAGGCAGCAGAAGCGCCGGCGCTTCCGCTCATGGTTGACTCTGGATGGTCTGGAGTACGTAGGAAGTGGTCGGCTCCGTCGCCCCTTCCTCATGGACCGTCGTCGTGGTGCGTAGGTCCGCTTGCACGGCTGCACCAAACTTGATCTGCTTCATCTGGTTTTTGGCCCTTTCCGTCGTGCGCCCTCGGAACACCTCGTCCTCGGCCTTCAACTCAAACCGGCCGGACTCGACGTTGCCCCCGACCAGGACGCCGAACACGGTCAACATCGATTCCGTGACTTGCAGCAAGTCGAGCCACTCGACGCGGTCGCGGGCGCCCTGCGTGCTCAGCTCCACGCCGTAGGGGTTTCGCCGCGTCCGCAGCCTCAAGCTCGCGCCCTGCTTCGCCAACGCCTCCAGAAACTCGGAATAGTGCTTCTTGACGCGGGAGAGAGACATCCATTCCACCGCCTTCTGGGACAGGCTTTGACCACCAAGCAGCTCGGCTAAGCCGTCCAGCACCGTCTGGGATTCCGTATCCACTAGCCGGCCAAGTTCCTCCTTGGTGGGTAGCTGGAAACGGACGGCGAACGACGACGGGGCCCATCCAGTGACGACCAAGCGGTTTTCCGCCACGATGTTTCGGGGCAACGGGGCGACGGCCGTGGGGACGCCGACCATCGCCTGGGCCAGAGCATTGACCAGCTGCTGCACCTTGGTAAGCATGACCCCCAGGAAGGAGGCCTGGATGGCGTGCCCCTGCACGGGATCGCCGTCGAACGCGAGTTCCATTGCGCTTCCTGATTCCAGCATCTCGGCCGCGTGCAGTTCCTGCAAAAGGGACTGCTCCTGTCCGATGATGGCTTCCAACCCGGCCCGGCTCGCAAAGTCGCGCGCACCGTAGGCCCGCGCCGCATCGCGCACCTTGACCAGGTCCGCCAACTGCCGGCGGACCTCCGCCGCGGTTCGCGGTTCGGCGTCAACGGGGGCGGCTGGCACCGTTGCAATCATGGCGCATTCCTCTCCGACGGAATGACGGGGGCTTGCCCTGCTTCGCCCAACGTCATTTGCAGGAACCCTTTCACCCGGCCCGGAAGATCGGGGCCGGGAGGGTCGGGGATGTCGCGTGTCTTACCGAACCAGGTGCGCCAGTATGCACGGGCCTGGTCGAACACGGGTCGATAGGGGTGGCCCGGCGGGCAGAAGACGACAAGAAAGGTGTGAGTCAGATACCTCGTCTTCGTCGCCTCGCGCCCATTCAACAATTCTACCACAAAGCGCTGGCTTTCAGCATCCAGGCCGTTTAGAAAGTCGTAGTCGCAAAACGACGCCACATCCACGTCGCCAGGGTGCGGCTTCCCCTCCACGAAGGAACCATTGACCCATTGCTTCGCTACGATCCCGCGGCCGGCCGCTTCCCGCCGGAGCAGGCGGAAGCCGTCGTAGATCGGACGCCGCGTTCGGCTGTCAGGGAAGCGGTCCACGAATTGAAGGCGCAACGTTTCCTCATCGCAGGGGTAGACGCCGTCGGGGAGCAGCGCGTAGGGGTAACCGACCTGAGGTAAGAGATCGGGGATCATGCTCTGTCCTGGACAAGGAGTCGGGGCGGAGTGTGTTGTACGAAAAATGGCTCAAAGGTTCCGCGCGAAGGCCAGACGAAGCAGGGCGAACACCGCCTGCGGGATACAAAGGACGATCGGAAGAAAACCAAGGAAAACAGAGGAGAAAGCAAAGGATTAAGGAATATTTCACAGCTTAAAAGTCTCCGAGCATCTTTGCTTTCTCCCTCTCCTTTTCTCCTCCGGGAGCGGTTCCAGCTGCCGGATGGCCGCGTCTCCCGACGAACCTTAGGGTGAGACCAACGAATCGATGACGTCGCTCCGCCTCCTTGCTGTCTGGAATTCTTGTCCAGGCCTGCCCCTGCAAAGACTTCTTCAGGCCCGCCTCGGCCCGCAGTCGGCGCTCCACCTCTGCCAGCGGGACGTTCGCTCGACGCGGGGGCAGTTTTATCACGAAGCAGTGCGAGTACTCCCCCTGGCGCAAGTGCGTGTTGTCCATCCGGCCCGTGGCGGCCTCTGCCACGAAACGCAGCTTCGTTTCGTGGCAGAACAGGACTGTCTCGCCCGGTTCAAGCCCATCTTTGGCGATCCGGTCTTTGAACAGGAAGAGGCCTTGTGGATTTCTCCGCGGCAGTTCCTGCTCGAAGTACCCCAGGAGCTTGTTTTCGTCGGGAAACTCTTCGGGACCCAACTTGACTACCCTCATGTGCGTACCTCCAGATGAATGAACCTGCCGTCTCTGGACGGACGCCCGTCCAGACTGCTCTCCGTCCCTATTGTCGTTCTGAGGTTCGCGCAAATTGGGGACAACGCAAAAAAACCTTGAAAATCGCACCTCACCGCCATTCACATCGGCTTCCGCTTCTCCAGCCGGTGCCGCAACGATAAGTTGCGCCTCCCCTCACCTGTCGGCACGCTGGCACCGCCCGTTCATTTCACCCGCCGCGACCGAAGGTCTCCCTTCTCTCCCCAACCGCAGTCTTTCTTTCGCCAAGTCCATCGACTGTGGCGAAAATGGCGTCGCTTCATTTATCCAGGGAACGCCAAGGGGACGGGAATTGCTTTCCCTGAGCCACTCCCGACCCCTGGCACCTCGGTCCCGCCGAACCCAACCGGCGTCCCTGCCGCCCCGGGTGCCCGCCGCCCTTGGCGGGTTGGCGGGTGAAGCGCAAGTCCTTATGGCAACAATACATTTACCCGCCAACCCACCGCCCGCCAAGCCGGCTTGGCGGGCGAATGCTGGCGGAAGGTCCTGCCGGAAGCGGTCCATCAGCGCCGCAACGCCCGCGTTCCAGGCCGGCACACATAAGCCGGACGCGCAAGCGATGGACGGCGCCCCCTTTCGCTCGCGCTTCAGGCTGCTGACGCTCACACACGAGATCCGACGCACGCTTGCCGCGCCCCAACGCTTGGGGTTACAATCACACCTCCCCCCAACGGCCGGCCCGAACCCGCGGACGAACAAAAAGGAACTCCGGCGATGCAGTACGTCTATTTCACGAAATCGCTGAAGGAGCTGGACGTGAAGGGCGTCGCGGACTTCTGCAAGGAAGTCGGCGTGGACGGCGTCGATCTGACGGTGCGGCGCGGCTACCCGGTGACGCCCGACAACGCCGCGACGGCCCTGCCCGACGCCGTGAAGTTGTTCAAGGACGCCGGCCTGGTCCTCGGCCTCGTCAGCATCGACACGGACGTGAACGACCCCGACTCGAAGACGGCCAGGGCTGTGTTCGACGCCTGCGCCAAGGCGGAGGCGCCGGCCGTGAAGATCGGCTATTTCGCCTATAAACCGCCGTTCGACGAGGCCCTCAAGGACGCCCGGTCGCGGCTGGAGGGCTTCGCCAAGTTGGCGGAGCGCACCAAGGTGCGCGTCTGCTGTCACACCCATTCCGGAGCGAACCTCGGCAACAACTGCGCGGGACTGCGGATGCTGCTGCAAGACCTCGACCCGCACCACGTCGGCGCCTTCGTGGACACCGGCCACACGGCCGTCAACGGCGGCCCGATCCGCATGGAGCTGGACATGGTGCGGTCGTGGCTGTCGATGCTGGCCATCAAGGATATGCTTTGGGAGAAAAGCGACAAGGGTTGGCAGTACCATGTCGTGCCGGCCGGCGACGGCATCGTGCGCTGGAACGACGTCGCCCAGGCGGTGAAGGACCGCAAATTCAACGGCACGATCAGCCTGCACGGCGAATACGAAACCAAGGACATGGCCGAGCGCAAGGCGCTGGCGAAGCGGGAGCTGGATTTCCTGAAGAAGTTACTGGGATGATCCATATCTCGTTTAGCCGCTCTTCGCAGCAAGAGCGCGCTTCCGCGACGCGCTCTTCTGCGAAGAGCGGCTAAACGAGGGGCCGGAGACCAACCACCATGACCCACCCCACCCGACGCGATTTCACGAAGGCCGGCGCCGCCAGCGTGCTGACGGCCCTGTCGGCCGGCCGCGTCCTCGGCGCCAACGGCCGCATCCGCCTCGGCTTCATCGGCCTGGGCAACCGCGGCGATCAAGTGCTGGACGCCTTCCTGCCCCACAAGGACGCCGAGATCGTCGCCTTGTGCGACCTCTATCAACCCTATCTCGACTTCGCCGCCAAGAAGGCCGGCGGCTCGCCGAAGACGACGAAGGACTACCACGAAATCCTCGCCATGAAGGACGTGGACGCCGTGGTGATCTGCACGCCGGACCACTGGCACGCCCTGCAAACGGTCCACGCCTGCCAGGCCGGCAAGGACGTCTACGTCGAGAAGCCGCTGTCGCTGTGCGTCGCGGAGGGCCGGGCCATGGTGGAGGCGGCCCGCAAGGCCAAGGCCGTCACGCAGGTCGGCCTGATGCGGCGGTCGTCGGCGTTCTGCCGCGAGGCCTGCGAGTTCGTCCGCAAGGGCGGCATCGGCCAGGTCACGGTCGCCCGCTGCTTCCACATCCAGAACGAGTGGCCGAAAGGGATCGGCGCCCCGCCCAACGAGGAGGAGCCGAAGGATTTCAGCTGGGACCAGTGGCTCGGGCCGGCCCCTAAAGTCCCCTACAACAAGAACCGCACCTTCTACCGCTTCCGCTGGTTCTACGACTATTCCGGCGGGCAATTGACGAATTTCGGCGTCCACTACCTCGACCTGATCCACTGGGCGCTCGGCCAGGACGCGCCGCTGGCGGTGACGGCCCTCGGCGGCAAGTACGCCGTGCAGGACAACCGCGAAGTCCCGGACACGTTGGAGGTGCTGTGGCAGTACCCCGGCAACACGCTGGCGACGTTTTCGCAGTTCAACTGCAACGCGGCCCCGGCGGGGATCAACAGCGGCGAGGTCGAGCTGCGCGGCACGAAAGGCACGGTCTACATCCAGAGCAACGGCTGGCAGGTCGTGCCCGGACGTGCTGACGGACCACGAATTCCCGGCCCGCACGCCGATCGACCGCACCGTGGAGCGCGGCTGGCGCGAGGGGGCCAAGGCGGTGATCGACGCCCGCAAGGTGACGGGCGGCAAGCAGGACACGGCCGACCACGCCCGCAACTTCCTCGACTGCGTCGTATCGCGCCAGCCATGCAACTGCGACATCGAGATCGGCCACCGCGACGCCTCGGCGGCGCTCATCGCCGAGATCGCTTTGAAGAACAAGGCGTATCTCGAATGGGACGCTAAGGCGGAGAGGTTCACCAACAACGAGGCGGCGAACGGGCGGCTGCGCTACGACTACCGGCCGCCGCACCAGTTCCCGGCGTGAAGAATAGTCCTCACGCAAAGACGCAAAGACGCAAAGAAGAGGCAAAGAAGGCAAGTGCCCCTCGTTCCCAAGCGGAGCTTGGGAACGAGGGAAGAGAAACTCTTTGCGCCTTGGCGTCTTTGCGTGAGATTCTTTGCCGCCTTACTTGCCGATCTGAACGTCCAGGACGGTCGCCCAGCTCCCGTTCGGGTACGGCGCGCAACCGAAGCCGACCTTGCGCAGCTCCGGCGCCAGGATCGGAATCCGATGGTAAAACGTGTTCATCCACGGATCGACGGTCTCAGCCGGGTCGGCGACGCCCTGAGCGACGAGGCCCGCCTTGGCGGCCCGCGCGCCTTCCGGCGTCGCTTCGGGATATTTGGCATCCTCATTACCGGCTATTAGCCCGGCGCGGTCCTCATTGACGACCAGATACTTGGCGTGGAGCCGGCAGCCGCGCGACAGGGCGGCGTCCATCTCGACGGGATTCAGGCCGGCCTCCTTGCGAACCGCATTGACGCTCGCCAGGACCTTCGCCTCCAGGGCGGGAGAGGTCGGCGTCCGCCGGTCGCGTCGTCGTGAAGCTCCACGTCTTCGTCCACGGCTTGCCATCGAACAGGGCCGCAACCGTGGCCGTGTACGTCTCGTCCGCGCGGAGCGGTTCGCGCGGCAGAAGGCAGACCACGAACGGCGCCTGGTTCGGCAGCGGCTTCTGCGGCGTCGAGAGCCAGGTCGGGACTTCCTGACCCGCGGCGTCCGTGAGTCGGCCGGTCACCATGTCGGTCGGCTTGTGCCAGCGGAAACGCACCGTCACGGGCTGCCCGGCGGGCTTGTCCGTGGGGGCGTCCGCGGGCAGGTGACTCGGCGCATTGCCCGCGTACAGGGTGAGGACGCCCTGCTGGTCGGGGTAGGGGTAGAGAATGACGGGATGGACCTCGGCCCACTCGCCAAAATCCGGCAGGGCCAGGACCCAGCAACCGCCGTTGGCGCCGAGCCAGCTCGACCCCAGCCCGATCTGTTTCACCTTCGGCTCCAGGAAGGCCTGCCGTATCGCGAGGGAACCCATCAGCAGATCGACGGTGTGGTCCGCCGAGCCGACGGCCGGCTGGCACAGGCAGTGGGCGGCGATGATCCGTCCGTCCGCGCTGGCGCCCGGCCAGTCCGGCGTCTCGTCGTTCCGATTCAGGTTGGGGTGAGCGGGGAAGTTGAGCGACACGTAGCGGGCGTGGGCCGCGCAGGCCAGCGACGCCGCCGGATCGAGGACCGCCGGCTCCAGCCCGCTCGACTCCCTGGCCGCGTTGATTCGCGCCAGAAAGCGATCCTCGAAATCGCGATGCAGATCGTCGGCGCCGGCCGTCAGGAACGTCCACGCCCGCCGCTGCTCCCGCCCATCGACGCGGGCCTGCACCTGGACGGCGTAACGCACGCCCGGCCGCAGCGGCGCCTTGGCGATAATACCGATGCTGTTTTGCTGCGCCGACGCGGCGTTCGGGTTGGCCGGCTTGTCGGGCGAGGAGACCCAGGCGTCCACGGCCGCGCCGGACTCGTCCTCCAGCCACGCCTCCGCGGCCTTGACCGGCGCCTTGGCCGGGAACGTCGTCGTGATCGGGAACCCCGCCGCCGCGCCCTTGACGGGCGCGTCCGGCACGGGGTCGGGAACCTCCAGGCCGGGGAAATAGAGCGGCACGCGCGTCTGGCCGTCGTTGGGGTAGAGAACGGCCTCGCCGGCGGGGGCCGGCGCGGCGCCGGACCACTCGAAGACCGACGCCCACTGATCCTTGGCGTTGCGGGCGAAGCCGACGCCGACGGTCTTCAGCCCCGGCTGGAGGATCAGGGCGCGGTGGGCCGGCGCCGCAGCCCAGTCGGCGAGGGCGGTCAGCGGTTCCTTCGCCGCGATCGTCGCGGGCGTGGCGGCCTTGCGACCGGCGTCCGACTGGCCGGGGAGGTCGGCTTCTTCCGCGTGGACGTTCAGCCCCAGGGCGGCGATGCGGCCGGCGTTGCGCGCCAGGTAGGCGGCGTGGGCCGTACACGTCGCGGAGGCGTCCGGGTCCAGCGTGAGCGATCCCACATCGGCCGACTTGCGGAGGGCGTTGATCTTGACCACGACCTGCGACGCGAGGTTCGGCGGCGCGTCGGCGAGGGCGATTTCCTTCCAGGCTTCCGGCTCCTGCGGCGGGGGCGGCGTAGGGTCCGGCGGCGGGGGCGGTGGCGGGTCGGGCGGATGGGGCGGCGGTTCCGGGTGAGGAGCAGGTTTCGGATTGGAAGGAGGCGGATTATCCGGATTGGTCGTCGGCGGAGGCGTCTGGGCTACCTGATCCTTCGGGGCCGCCGGCGAGGAAAGGGCGTCCTTCGGTCCCCACACGATGAATCCGACGACGACCCCCGCGATGAGCAGGGCGGCGCCGGCGCTCACCCCCAGCACGATCGGGAGGCGCGACTTGCCGCCCGTGTTACGGCGATAGCGCGAAGCGTGCACGACGGGGGCCGGCTCGCTCGGCGGCGCGGCCGGGGCGGAAGCCCGGAAGCGCCGGCCGCATTTCGGACAGACGATCGCACCGTTCGGTTGACGATTCGCGGAGACCAGAGGCGTACCGCAGGCGGGACAGGATGGACGTGCCAAGAACAACTCTCCGTCGGCATCGGCGCAGGCTCTCTCCCCAGAGCCAGTATCCCCGCTGCGACGCCGGGCCGCAACTCCATTCGTGAGACAAAAAAGCGGCCGTTCAGCCGCTCCTCGAAGAGGAGCGCGTCTAAACGGCCGCATCCATCCGACAAAATGAATCCCATCACCGCGCGTTGCGCACCGCGGCGATCACGTCCGCCGGCTTCGCGGTGATCCCGTCGAGCAGCTGGTCCGTCCGCCGGTGCAGGGAACTCATTTGGTCCTGCATGGCGGTCGGCGCCTTGGTCAGCGCGTTCACCTGCGACTGCAAGGCGTTCACCTCATTCTGGACGGCGCCCGCCTGCGGCGGCTGCAGCTCATGCCGTTGCGCCGCCTCCTCCAGCCCCGTCAGCCGCTGGTCCAGCGCCTGCATCTGCTGCAACAGCGCACCGTACTGTTTCTGCCGCGCCGGCGCCTGCAACTCGGACGGCGGAAGCGTCGGCGGCTGCTGAACGAGGTTCAGCTGCGCCTGTTGCATCGCCATCCGCTGCATTTGCTGCTGGAGCAGCATTTGCTGCTGCATGGCGATGGTCTGCATCTGCTGCAGGTGCAGTTGCTGCCCCTGTTGCAGGGCGAACCACTGCATCTGCGGAGACTGCATCATGGACATTTGCGATGTCTGCATGTTCATCGACCACGATGACGACATCGACGACATTTGCGACATCGACGACATCATGCCGCTCATGGGCGGCATCCGGCCCTGTCCCATTTGCGACATGCCGGTCTGACCGCGGTTGGAATGCTGCTGGCACTGGGCCAGCGCCGCGGACGGCGGCAGGGCCAGCAGCCCGGTCAGCAGCACGGCGGCGAATTGCCCCTTGGGGAAAACCATGAAGACCTCCTGCGATGGGATGGGCGGCCGGCCGGCTTTGCGGCTCGACGTGCCCCTCGAATACACCATCGAAGGGGACCGCGGCGGCCGGCGTAATATTCCACGCTAACGCCGCCTCACCCCGCCGTCAAGCATTCGGACGTTTTTATTCGTGACGTATGAACCCGACCTCACTTGTCCGAACCGCCGGCCAGCTTCTCCAGCGCGGGCATGCGCGTCTTTGCCTCGCGGCAGGCGCCGGCGTCGCCGCCGTCGTCCAGGACCTTGCGCCACAGGTCCAGCGCCCGCTTGGCCATGTCCGCCCGCGTCTTGACGTACTGCGGCGGCAGGTCGCCGGAAGCGTAGGCGTCCAGGGCGCGGGCCTGCGCGATCAGGAACGTTCGCTGCTCCGCAACGTCCTCGGCTTCCCACGGCCGTTCCTTCCGGCCGTCGTAGTCCGTCAGGACCTTCTTCGCCTCGTCGGCGGCCGGCAGGTCCGGCCAGCGCTCCAGGCAGCCCTTGAGCAGCATCAGACCGCTGTACAGCGTCTCCTTCGCCTCCAACCGCTTTTTGCCCTCCGTCAGGAGCGCCTTTGCCGCATCCTCCCGGCCCGGAGCGGCGTCGCCGGCCGTGCGCGAGGCGGGCCAGTCCTTGGCCAGGGCCCGCCGCCGGTCCAGATCCTCGTCCAGCCACTTCACGGCTTCGGTAAGTTGCTTTTCGTTGGGCATCCCGTGGCCGAGGCCCGCCTGCTCCCACCAGCGCGTCCGCACGCCGACTTCCTTGAGGTACGGCCCGCGCAGCCGCTCCACCTCGCCGCGGTTGAAGTCGCCGTCGCCGGTCATCAGGGCGACGCTCAGCCGATCCACGACGCGCCGCCGCAGCCACGACTCGTCGCGCAGGTCGCCGCTCGCGCAGATCGGCAGGACGCCGCCGAAATGCTCCGGCAGGGCGAAGGCCAGGGCGCAGGCGATGCGGCCGCCGCCCGACAGGCCGACGACGTAGGTGCGGTCGGGGTCGGTCGGCACGTTGCGGCGCACGTCGTCCAGCACGTCCAGCACGATGCGCGCGCGCCGCTTGACGGGACAGTCGTTGCCGGCGTCGCGGGCTTCGGCGTAGACGAAGCCGAGCTTCTTGCAGACCGGCTCGAAATGTTTCCACCCCATCGGCTCGGCGCCCGGCGAGACGAACAGGATCACCGGCAACGGCTTTTTGGGGTCGTGTTTAGGCGGGATGTACAGATCGTACTGCTGCTTGGTCGAGTCGTAGTCCTTCAGCCAGTCGGCGGGCGGGTCGGGCAGGCTCTGGTTGGCCAGGGCGAAGGTCCAGTCCAGCCGCGTCGGGGCGGAGACGGCGACCCCGGTTTGGTAGCCGTCGGCCGCGCGGGCCGCCGTCGTGCCAATCGTCAGACAAAACAACGCCGTAAACAGGTTCTTTCTCACGACTGCGCCTCCCGGCCACGATGTCAAGCACGGATCATGGCTTCTTTTCGTCCACTTCCTTCCAGAACTCCTTCGCCGGCTTGCCGTTGATGTTCTCCAGTGTCTTGATGGAGAGCAGGATCGCGCCGTCGCGCTCCGGCTTGAAATCGCAAGTCAGAAAGGCCAGGGGCATCTCGCGCAGGACCGACAGGTCCGTCACTCGCGTGCAGTCTACGGCAAGCGTCCCAAGATTCATCCCCTTCAGCGGCGACAGGTCGGAAACCGGCGTCCATGCAAGGTTGAGTTGGGTCAGCGTCGTCATGCCTTGCAGCGGCGACAGGTCGGAAACCTCCGTTTCGGCGATATGCAGTCCCTGTAGCGGCAGCCCTTTCAGCGGCGACAGGTCGGAAATGGGGTTGAGGCGGGCGTTCAGCGCCTCCAACGGCATCCCTTGCAGCGGCGACAGGTCCGAAACCTGGATTGCCGTGCAGTTCAACGACTTCAGCGACATCCCTTTCAGGCCCGACAGGCCGGAAACGTGCGTGAAGGCGATATCCAGGGTCGTCAGCGGCATCCCCTTCAGCGGCGACAGGTCGGAAACTGACGTGATGTTGCAATAGAGCGTCGTCAGCGCCATGCCCTTCAGCGGCGACAGGTCCGCGAGCGGGGCGGCACCCCTGCCTTCGGCTTCCGAACAGTTCAGGGACTTCAGCCCCGGCAGCGCCCGAACCGGCGTGATGTCCGTCACGCCGTCCGCCGAGAATTGCAACCCGGTCACGACGCCGTTCTCGAACGTGGGCGTGACCTTGCCGTCGAATTTTGGGTTACGCGCCTTCAGCTCCGCGGCCACTTCCTCCACCTGCTTCTCGGGCGGCAGCGCGGCCACCCGCTTCAGCCAGGCGTCGTCGAGCGGCCGCAGGGCGACGGCGGGCGCGTCCAGCAATTCCTTCGGCGGCTTGCCGTTGATCACATCTAGCGTCTTGATGGAGCGCAGGATGGCGGCGTCGCGCTCCGGCTTGTAGTCGCAAAGCAGAAAGACCAGGGGCAGCTCGCGTAGCGGCGACAGGTCCGTCACCCGCGTGAAGTCGATGCCCAGCTGGGCGATCTTCATCCCCTTTAGCGGCGACAGGTCGGCGACCGGCGTGCGCCCAAGTTCGAGGTAGCCCAGCGTCGTCATGCCTTGCAGCGGCGACAGGTCGGAAACCGACGTGTTCGCGAGGTTCAGATATGCCAGCGGCATGCCCTTTAGCGGCGACAGGTCCGAAATGGGGTTGCGCTCGGCGTTCAGGCTGCCCAGCGCCATCCCCTCAAGCGGCGACAGGTCCGAAACGTGTAGGAGTTACGCACACCTACGAGGTCTGCAATTGTCCTGCTTGTCCTAACTCGGTGGCGACCGTATACTTATGGTGAGGGCGGAGGAGTGATCGCGATGCTCCGGCCAAAACGCTGGTCCGCGACAACCGATGTCTTCCCTTCACCGTAAGTCCATGTCGCCATAAGGGTTTCGATCAGACCAATAATTTGCCACCTCGAAGGTGTGCGTAACTCCTAACGTGGAGGGTCCGGCAGTCCAGCGCCGTCAGCGGCATCCCCTTCAGGGCCGACAAGCCGACGACGTGCGTGATAGCGATGCCCAGGGTCGTCAGCGGCATCCCCTGCAACGGCGACAGGTCCGAAACCTGGGTGTTGTTGCAATACAGCGTCGTCAGCGGCATCCCCTTGAGGGCCGACAGGTCCGAGACGGAGGTGTTGCTGCAATTGAGGCTCGTCAGCGGCAGCCCTTTCAGCGCCGACAGGTCCGAGAGGGTGCCGGTCGTGCCGTCCGTTCCGGCGCAGTTCAGGGTCTTCAGCCCCGGCAGCGCCCGCACCGGCGACAGGTCCGTCACGGCGTCGCTCAGGAATTGCAGGCCGGTCACGACGCCGTTCTCGATCGTCGGCGTGACCTTGCCGTCGAAGTCGAGGTTGCGCGCCTTCAGCTCCGCCGCCACCGCCTGCGCCTGCTTCTCCGCCGGCAGCGCGGCCACCTTCCTGGCAAACGCCTCGTCGGCTCCCGCCGGCGGCGGGTTCGCCGCGACCGCCGGCTTGCGCTCGAACCACGCCTCCAGCGCGACCTGCTGGCCGCGCTTGATCGTGAAGCGCGGCGTCATGAACGACATGTCGGCGTCGGGGTCGGCGACTTCCAGCGTGAACTCGCCCGGTTTGTCCTGGCTCACCACCTTGAGGGCGTAGGTGCGCTTCGTCTTCGCGTCGTGCAGCGTGACCGTGCCGCCGTGGACCTGGAAGGAGAAGTCCGGGTCGTCCGTCCGGATGACGTAATCGCCCTGGTCGGTCTGGACGCGGATGAGCGCGGCCGCGCCCCAGGCGATCAGCCCGCCCAGCAGCACCACGGCCGCGACCGCCAGGACCAGCCGGCGGCGGCCCCGTCGCGGGGCGGCGGGTTGCGGCGCCGGAAGGGGCATCGCCTCCGTCCGTTCCCCCGCCTCCTTCGCGCGGGCCAGCGCCCGTTCCAGGGCTTGCAGGGTTTGCACCACCTCGCGGGCGCCGGCCGGGCGCCGGGCGGGGTCTTTTTCCAGCAGCTTCATGATTAGCTCCGACAGGGCCGGCGGCAGCTCGGGGTCGATCCCGATCGGGGGCGTCGGCTCATGGGTTGTGACGTTCAGCAGGACCGACATGGCGTCCGTGCCCTCAAAAGGCGCCCGGCCGGTGCAGGCGCGGTAAAGCAAGACGCCGAGGCTGAACAGGTCGCAGCGGGCGTCCACGACCTCGCCGCGCGCCTGCTCGGGGGCCATGTAGGCGGGAGTGCCGATAATCGCCCCTTCCTGGGTCAGGGCGGAGTCCGGCGCGGCGGCGCGGGCCAGGCCGAAGTCGAGGATCTTGACGCGGCCGCGCTCGCCCTCCAGCCAGACGTTGGCCGGCTTGACGTCGCGGTGGATCAGGCCGCGGTCGTGGGCGGCGGCGAGACCCTCGGCCGCTTCCCGGCCGACTCGCAGCGCCTCGGCGACCGGCAGCTTCCCGTCGCGCTTCAGGCGCTCCTCGAGCGGCTCGCCCTTGAGGAGCTCCATCGCCAGGAAGGGAACGCCGCGGTCCTCATCGACCTGGTAAATGCGGACGATGTGGTCGTGCTCGACGGCGGCGGTGGCCTGGGCCTCGCGCAGGAAGCGCTTGGCCGCGTTGGGCCGGGCGGCCAGCGCCGGCAGCATGGCCTTGAGGGCGACGGCCCGCTTGAGCCGGGCGTCCTCGGCCTGGTAGACGACGCCCATACCGCCGCGGCCCACTTCCTGGAGGACGCGATACCCTCCCAACCGGCCGATCTCCTCGGGCTGCTGCGGCGGCGCGAGCAGCAAGCGCATTTCCTCCGTCCCCTCGAAGGGGGAAGGCGCCGGAGGCGGCACGGGGACGGAGAGGTTTTCGCCGGCCGACGTGTCGTTCGCCCGGAGAGAGGGCCGCGTTTCGTGCAGCCGCTGCCGCAGTTTCTCCAGCAGATCGCCGCTCGAGGACGGGGAGTCGAGCGCGTGCCCCTGGCGGAGGGCGGCGACCAGTGGGTCGTCCGTCGGCAGCGCCTACACGGCCCGAACGCAGTCCTCGCAGTGGAGGAGATGCTCTTGCAGAGGGACCGACTCTTCCTCGCCGATCTGGCCGAGCAAGAGCCGCCGCAGGTCGGAAGCGCTGGGGCACGAGGTCGTCGGCTTCATGGGAAACTCCCGGGGGGCGGAGGCGACGAGACGGGGCGAGGCGCGGGGGAAGGCATGCGGACGCCCGTTTTCACACCTTGCTGGAGAAAGAGTATGCGCCAGGGTCGCGGAACCTGTCAGGAAAAAATGGGGCGGCCCGGCTTCCTCACGGCCACAGGTCCGCCAGTTCCTCGCGCAGCCGGCGCAGCACGCGGCCGGTGGCGAGGTAGACGGCGTTGACGCTCATGCCCAGCTCGGCGGCCACTTCCGCGGCGGGCCGGCCGGCGACCGCGTGTTCCCAGCAGGCCTTCCACGTCGCCGGCTGGAACTCGGCCCGCATCAGCTCCAGGGCGCGGACGGCGAGGCGGCGCTGGAATTCCGCCTCCGCCAGCGCGGCCACGTCGTCGGCCGCCGCCGGTTCCGGCAGGGCGTCGCCCGCCGTCGCGGGGGACGGCCGTCGGCGAATCTCCCGCCACTTGTTCATCAGGACGATGCGCAGCCAGTTGCGGAAGCCCTTCTTCCGGTCGTAGGCGAATTCCGGCAGCTTGCGGACCAGCAGGGCGAACACTTCCTGGACGAGGTCGGCGGCGTCCGACTCCTGCAAGCCGGCGCCGCGCCCAGTAGAAGAGAAGAGGGGTATAGAGATCAACGAATTTCCGCCATGCCTGCTGGTCGTCGGGCCGTCGCAACTGTTCCAGGAGGCTCGGGGGGGTCGTGTGCATGGCACCCTACTATAAATCAGGCCGGCGTGGGAAGGCAAGCGCCTTCACCCCACGACCGGCGTTCCCTCCTCCCGGACGCACTGCCGGAACATTTCCTGGATGCGGCCCGTCACCGGCCCCGGCGAGCCGGCGCCGATGGTCCGGCCGTCCACGCGCAGCACCGGCGCGACCTCGCCCATCGTCCCCGTGCAGAACATCTCGTCGGCCCGGTACACCTCGGTCAGCGACAGGTCCTTCTCGCGGCACGGGATGCCGTTCCGGCGGCAGAGGTCCAGCACGACGCCGCGCGTGATCCCCTCCGGGCAGGCCGCCTCCGTGCCGGTCAGCACCTCGCCGCTTTGCACGATGAAGACGTGCGTGGCGTTGGTCTCGGCCACGAAGCCGCGGAGGTCGAGCATCAGGGCGTCGTCGGCCCCGGCGACGTTGGCCTGGATTTTCGCCAAGATCGACTGGAGAAGGTTGCAATGATGAATCTTGGGGTCGAGGCAGTCCGGCGGGAAGCGGCGGACGGAGCTGGTGACGAGGGTCACGCCGCTTTTGTCATAAACGGGGTCCTTGAACTCGGCGAGGACGATGAGCGTCGGGCCGGCCGTGTTGAGGCGCGGGTCCATGCCGGAGGTGTACTTGACGCCGCGCGTCAGCGTGAGGCGGATGTGAACGCCGTCGGTCATGCGGTTGGCTTCCAGCGTCCGGCGGATTTCGCGGATGATCTCCTCATGAGAGGGGATGACGGTGAAGGCGAGCGCCAGGGCGGAGCTGCGGAGGCGGTCGAGATGTTCGGCGAGCTTGAAGATGCGGCCGCCGTAGAGGCGGAGGCCCTCCCAGACGGCGTCGCCGCCCTGCACGGCGGAGTCGAACGGGCTGACGCCGGCCTGGTCGCGGTGGGCGAGCCGGCCGCCGACGTTGACGATCAGGTCGCGGTTCTTTTCGTTGGGTTGCTGGAGCATGGCGCGGGCCTCTGTTATTCGGACTCGGAAACGACTGCATCCAGGGGGAACGCGCCTTCGCTAATCAGTGCGCGCCGCAAGGCGACGCGGTAAGGAAGGTTTATTTCCAACACGGCGACCGTGGTTCGTCCGATAGGCGTGCGTCCGATCAACACCGGCCCGTCCCAGCGGAAGTGGTAGGCCCATTTGTGCAGCCGGGGATGGAACAGACGGACGATTTTCCGGGAGGCCGGGTCGATACCCGCGATATTCGGCCCTTTGTGCCCGTTGCAGGCGATGCAAGTGAGGGCAAGATTCCCGGCCGCCGTGAGGCCGCGGTGCTTACGCGCTATGATGTGGTCGATCGCAAACGACATGCGGGTGAAGGCGCGGGGGTGCCGACAGTATTCGCAGCAGGACCCCGCACGTCGCCACACCAGCCGGATGAGTTCTTCGTCCATGAATGTCAGGAGCCGGTTTTTTCGCGACGTTTCAGGGAGCGCCTGGCCTTGGAGTGTAACAGGTCGATCAGGTGCCCGACGCGCTCGTATTCGGTCAGTTCACTTTGCTCCGCAGAAGTCAGGGCGCCGTCCTGAGCTTTTATTGCTAGCTTTTGCATGCGTTCATGGTCGCCGGGTTCAAAGTCGATTTTCAGAAAGTCGCGGGCGCCGGCGGCGGAAAGGTCGCCTCGCTCCGGCTGGATCAGTCGGTCGAGAATGGCGACGTCGCACACCGGCAAACTGGGTTTCGCAGCCATTGCAGCCTCCGCACAAGGGACGGATGGAGTATACCACAACGCGCCGGGTAGGGAATCGCCGGCTCAAGCCATCAGCCGATGCGCGTACAGCCCTTGATACAGCACCTCCGCCCGCCTCACCACGTCGGTCAGGTGGGCCGGCACGTCCACCTTCTTCGGCCGGTACGGCTGGAAGCTGGTGGACTTCCACACGGCGTCGTACCAGTGCTTGGCCCACACGCCGTCAGTCGGCCGCGGCCCGGCCGGCCACGACAGCATCGCCGGCAGGAACGGCACGCCCAGGCGGTCGCATAAAAGCCGCAACATGCCCTCCGGATTCTCCAGGAAATCGCGGGCGTCGAGCACCGGCGGGACGCGGCCGGTGCGCCGGCGCACCCACTCGAACAATTCCACCTGCTGCGGGAGGCCGATGTCCTCCAGCCGCGGCTCGCCAGCCTTCTCGATGAACGACGACACCACCTCGCGCGGCGCCCGCAGCAGGAACACGTTGTCCAGCCGGTCCAGCCACTCGCGGCCGATGTCCGGCAGCAGGTGATGCGTCATGTGCTTCTGGTAATAGATCGTTTTACCGCCCGGAATATCGCCGTTGGTCAGCTGCTCGACGACCTTGCGCCAGTCGGTTTCCTGGCTGTGAATCACCTCGTCGGCGCCGGGGTGCGGCATCCTCGTCTTCAGGAGGTAATGGCCGTACAGCGGCTCGTCCACGACGGCCGTGTCCGGCCGGTTCTCCCACGAGCGCATCAGGGCCGTGGAGATGTTGCGCGGCCCCGACCACACGGCGATGCGCTTCGGCGTCATGCGTTCCTCCCCGTGCCCGCTGCCTCCGGGTTGACGCCGTGCGGCAGCTTCGCCCCCGACAGGCCGGCCAGCAGGTTGTCGGCGCAGATGCGGGCCATGGCGTCGCGCGTGCCGACCGTGGCGCTGGCGATGTGCGGCGCCACGATGAGATTCTGCGTCCGCAGCAGTGGGCTGTCCGCCGCCGGCGGCTCGGGGTCGGTCACGTCCAGGCCGGCCGCGAAGATTATGCCCTTATTCAGAGCGTCGATCAGGTCGCGCTCCACCACGATCGGGCCGCGGGCCGTGTTCACAAACACGGCCGTCGGCTTCATCTTGCGGAAGCGCTCCGCGTTAAACAGGCCGTGCGTCGTCTCGTTCAGGTCGGTGTGGACCGAGACGAAGTCCGACTCGCGCAGCAGCACATCGAGTTCCGCCTGACAGGCGCCGAGTTCCGTTTCCGCCCTTTCGTTGCGGTGAACGTCGTAATAGAGCACTTGCATGTCCCAGCCGCGGGCGCAGCGCTTGGCCAGGGCGTAGCCGATCCGGCCCATGCCGACGACGCCGAGCGTGCGGCCGATGAGGTCCTGGCCAAGATGGCCGAGCGGCTCCCACGTCTTCCATTGGCCCGATTGCGAGTATAAATGTCCGTCAACGAGCCGCCGCGCCGCCGCGATCATCAGGCAGAAGGCCATGTCGGCGGTGGCGTCGGTCAGCACGCCGGGCGTGTTGCCGACCAGGACGCCGCGGGCCGTGGCGGCGGGTATATCGACGTTGTTGAAGCCGACGGCGTAGTTGCTGACGACGCGCAGGCGCGGCGCCGCGTCGAGCAGGGCGGCGTCGATGCGGTCGGTCAGCAGCGACACCACGCCGTCGCAGCCGGCGGCCTTCTGCGTGAGGACCGCGTAGGGCGGCGGCAGGGCGCCGTCCCAGATCTCGGCGTCGCAGGCGGCCCGGACGCGGTCCAGCCCGGCGGCGGGGATGCGGCGCGTGACGAACACTTTCGGCTTGTCGGCCATCGGCAGGCTCCTTCAATAAGGGAAGACGCTGCGATTGTAGCCGCCCGCCGCACGACGGCCATGAAGGGAGGACCGATGTCGAACGCCGCCGCCCTCCGCGTACACGCCCGTTCCATCTGGGACGCCGCCGTCGCCGCCGCCGATCCGTTCGCGCTGGTCCGCGCCGCCTTGACCGGAGGGGAATTGCGCCGGGCGGCGGAGAGCGCCGGCCGCATCCTCGTGGTCGGCGGCGGCAAGGCCGGGCGCAGATGGCGGCCGGCGTCGAGGCGGCGCTGCACGACCGCCTCGACCGCGTCTCCGGCGTGGTCAACGTGCCGGAGGGGGCGGTGCGGCCGCTGCGATCCGTGCGCCTCCACGCCGGCCGGCCCGCCGGCGTCAACCATCCGACGGCGGCCGGCGTCGCCGGCGTTCAGGATATGCTGGATCTTGTAAACACGGCGACACCCGCGGACCTCGGCCTGTGCCTGCTGTCCGGCGGCGGCTCGGCCCTGCTGCCGGCGCCGGTCGAGGGCGCGTCGCTGGAGGACAAGCAGCGCGTCACCGCCCTGCTGCACGCCTGCGGCGCCACCATCGACGAGATGAACTGCGTCCGCAAGCACCTATCGCGCTTCAAGGGCGGTCGGCTGGCCCAGGCGTTCGCGGAGCGTGAATGTCCCGTATATAGTCTCATCATCTCCGACGTGATCGGCGACCCGCTCGACGTGATCGCCTCGGGGCCGACCGCCGCCGACCCCACCACGTTCGCCGACGCCCTCGCCGTTCTGGACCGCCACGGCCTGACCGAGCGCACGCCGCCGGCTGTCCTCGATCACCTCCGCCGCGGCGCGGCCGGCGCCGTCCCCGAGACGTTGAAGACGCTTCCCGATTCCATCCGCAACCTTATTCTCGGCAACAACGCGGGGGCGCTGACCGCCGCCGCCCGCCGCGCCGCGGAACTCGGCTACCCGGTCCTGAACCTCGGTTCCTTCATCGACGGCGAGACGCGTCACGTCGCCGCCGTCTTCGCCGGGATCGTGCGGAGCAGCCGCGCCGACGGCCGACCGATGCGGCCGCCGGTGTGCCTGCTGTCGGGCGGCGAAACGACAGTGACGCTGACGCCAGAACATGGCAAGGGCGGGCGGAATCAGGAATTCGTGCTGGCGACAGCGCTCAAGGTGGGCGCGGCGGGACTGCGAAGCGCGGTGGTCCTGAGCGGCGGCACCGACGGCGAGGACGGCCCCACCGACGCGGCCGGGACCGTGGCCGACGCCGATACATTCGCCCGCGCCGCCGCGCTCCACCTCGACCCCGCGGCTTTCCTGGAGCGCCACGACGCCTATCCTTTTTTCGCCGCCGTCGGCGGCCTGCTGCGAACCGGCTTGACGCAAACCAACGTCATGGACGTGCGCGTGATCCTGATCGGGGCGTGAGATCCGGGCGGAGTGGTAGTCTTTACACTCGCGGCGCGGTGGTTGTAACAATTGCCTTGCGGATGTTGCAGGGCCGCCGGCCGCGGATTTCGGCGTGGCGATTTAAGTCGTTGGCCCTCGGCCAGTTGAGAGACGGCTCGCCCGCCGCCCGTTTTTGGCACGCAGTCTGCTTAAGGGAAGGACGCCAGCCTGACGATAACACCTGCGAAGTCGATTGGGGCTGGAACAGAAGAGGGCTTGGACGGGCGGCCGTCCGAGCCGGCATGGCGGCGACCCGGGTTGGTCCGACCTGGGCGGCGCCACCGAAAATGATCGCCGGAACGAACCGGCGTTGACCGATCTCCTCCTTTCCCCCGGCCCGCGCCGTCCCCCCGGCGCGGGTTTTTTCATTTCGTTGGACCACGCTCCCTAACGACCCTGCCGAGCAGCCGGCTCCCGCGGCCGAGCGGCGGCGCCTCATCGTGTCTGCCGCTTCAGTACAGCCGTCACGTAGATGCTGCTGTGGGCTTGGAAGACAGATACCAATTCCCACCCCTGCTCGCCCAGCTTGTTCAACTCGTCGTTGAAGGCGCTGCCGTCCTTCAGGCCTGCCACCCAAAATCCGGTCTCGAACATCACCGTCATGTATTCCCACTTCATCGAATTCCTCCCCCAGATCATTTGTTGTCCGACGCTGGCCGGCGCAGACGTTCCAGTTCGGCTCGCAAGCGAATTAATTCGGCCTTGGCCTCATCGCGCTGACGCTCCGCCTCACCCAGCCGCCGGCCAAGCTCGTCCACCTGGGACAGCAACTCGGCCGGCAGCGGCAGCAACTCGCCGCGGAACCAGTAGCGGACCCAGCCGTCCAGCAAGGCCATCTCCAACTCCAGCTCCGGCAAGGGGAGCCGCCCCTGCTCGTTGGCCGGCACGGAAACGTAGCGCTCCCCCGTGTGTCGAAAAAGCGCCGCCTCCTGCTCGTAGGGCGTGAACATCAGGTAGTACGGCACTTTCAGGTCGTACTCGTACTTGTCCATGTTGTCGTCGTAGTCCTTACGTCGGCTGCTCCGGGAGACGTATTCCAGCACTAATAAGGGGCCTACCGGCTGGACCGGAATGTCGTAGCTCCCCTCGGCCCGGATCGGCTCGCGGTGGACCACGACCATGTTGTCGGGCACGACCTGGCCCGGCTTCTTGCGGTGCGGCAGTGGATACTGCACCAACAGTTCATTGAAAACGTGTACGTCCGACCGGCGCGCCGAACCAGGGCCAGGCTCTCCAGGGTGATCTCGCGCTGCGTGGCTTGCGGCGTCGCTTCCATGAAATGCTCCTGCGACATTCTGCGCAGATATTCCTGGGCCGCTTCCTCGTAGTGCCTCTGGAGAAGGGTCCGAGGAGTTTCCGGGGACATCAGGGTTCTCCTGAAAAAGGTGAACAGGCGCGTCCGAGTATACCCCTCCGAGGGCGAAAAGCGGAAGGGCGTTGCGAGCCGCCGACGCAGCTTCCTTTCCCATCCTATTTATCTGTCTTATTGTTGATCGGAAACTCGGCCGACTCCGTCCGCGCCCCCTTCAAGTACGCCTCGATCCTCGCCGTCACCTCGGCATGGTCCGCCGCCACGTTGTGCGCTTCGCCGACGTCCGTTTTGAGGTCGTACAGCTCCAGCGGGCCGCCGACCTTGAGGCGGATCGCCTTCCAGTCGCCCATCCGCACCGCCTGCTGAAAGCCGCGCTCGTGGAACTCCCAGTAGAGGAATTCGTGCTGCGCCTGCTGGCCCGTCCCCAGCAGCGTCGGCGCCAGCGACACGCCGTCCAGGCCCGCCGGCGCCTTCACGCCGGCCAGGTCGGCGGCCGTCGGCAGAAAGTCCCAGAAGGCGCCGACCTGATCCGTCTCCGCCCCCGCCTTCACCTTGCCCGGCCAGCGCACGATCGTCGGCTCGCGGATGCCGCCCTCCGTCAGGTCGCGCTTGATGCCGCGCAGTGGCCCACCGCTGTCGAAGAATTTCGGGTCCTGCCCGCCCTCCTTGTGCGGCCCGTTGTCGCTGCTGAAAAAGACGATCGTGTTGTCGTCCAGATCGAGGTCCTTCAAGCGCTTCATCAGCTTGCCCACGTCGGCGTCCAGCCGCGTGACCATCGCCGCGTAGTTCTTCTCCACCTGCGGCCACGGCTTGTCGGAATAGGGAGCGTCGTCCGGCACTTCCATGCCGTTGCCCTCCTTGGCGCCGCGCTCGTCGTTGGCATGCGGCGTGGTGTAGGCCAGGTACAGGAAGAACGGCTTGTCGCGGTTGCGCTCGACGAAAGCCAGCGCCTCCTTCGTGAGCAGGTCGGTGCGATACTGCGCCCGCTTCGTCGCCACGCCATTCTTGACCTCGTTGCCCTCGATCGTCGTCTTCTCCTGGTTCTTCCAGAGGTAATCCGGGTAGTAATTGTGGGCATGAACCTGATTGAGGTAGCCGTAGAAATAGTCGAACCCCTTGCGGTTGGGGACGCCGGTCGTGTCCGGCTCGCCGAGGCCCCACTTGCCGACCAGGCCGGTGGCATAGCCGCCGTCCTTGAGCAGCTGGGCCACGGTCACGTCGTCGCGGCGCAGCGGTACGAGAGCGTTGCCGCGAACCGTGGCGTGGCCGGTGTGCAGGCCGGTCATGAGGCAGCAGCGCGACGGGGCGCAAACGGTGTCGCCGGCGTAGAACTGCGTGAAGCGCATCCCCTCGGCGGCCATCCGGTCGAGGTTCGGCGTTTGGATGCGTTTCTGGCCGTAGCAGCCGAGGTCGCCGTAGCCGAGGTCGTCGGCCAGGATGAAGACGATGTTCGGCGGCCGGGCCGCGTCGGCCGCATGGCCCCGGCCGGGAAGCGCGAGCGACAGCAACGCCGCGGTCAATGCAAGGCGATGCAAGGAACGGAATGCGGACACGGCGGACCTCCCTGGAAGGAATTCAACGGTTCGTTCCCTTCTTCGCCCCTGGCGGCCGCGCCGCCGGCAGGATGACGCTCTTGGGTTCGTGCAGCCGGCGCAGGTAGTCGCCGGCCACGTCGTGCCGCTTCACCACGCCGACCACATGCTTCGTCGGCTCCTCCACCACCGGCAGCGCCAGCAGGTCGCCCTCCATGAACAGCTCCATCGCCCGGTCCAGGCCGTCTTCGGGCCGCAGCGGCTTCACGTCCGACCGCATCACGTCGGCCGTCAGCAGCAGCGGCGTCGCGTTCGTCGATTGCATCGCCAGGAACAGGTCCTCCAGGCTGACGACGCCGAGGTAGCGACGATCCGCATCGACCACCGGCAGCACGTCGTGTTCGATGGGGTCGAACCGGGCGACGACCCCGGCGATCGGCTCCTCCGGGTGCAGCACCGGCCCGTTCCAGTTGGGGTCGAGGAACAGTCGCACCTGCAAGCCGCCCAGCACCTCGCGGACGTAAGTGCCCTGGTGCGCCGGCGACAGCGACCGACTCATGACCTGATTCTGATAGAGCGATTGGCGGTCCGAAAAGAGGAAAGCCACGGTGCAGACGAAGCAGCACGGCAGGATCAGGTTGTAGTTGCCGGTCATCTCGCTGACGATGACGAGGATCGAGAAAGGCGTTTTGGCGGCGGCGGCGAAGAAGCCGGCCATGCCGACCAGGGCGAAGGCGGCCGGCGGCGGGGCGGCTTGCGGAAAGCCGAGGTCGGTCAGCACGACCTGCACGACCAGGCCCAGCGCGGCCCCGCCGCAGCCGCCGATGACGATCGACGGGCTGAACACGCCGCCGGAGCCGCCGCTGCCGATCGTCAGACCGGTCGTCATGATCTTGCCGAACGCCACAGCCGCCAGGATGGCGGCGGCCGTCAGCGCCTGGTTGTTCATGTCCTTCAGGAGGTCGCCGTTCAGCGCCCCTTGCAGCGACCCATAGCCGAACGACAGGACGGACAGGACGTACTCCGTGCCGAAACAGAAATACAGGACCACCCCGACGGCCCCGGTCAGGCCGGCGCCGATCGCCGGCTTGAGCCAGCGCGGCAGCGGGACGCGGTGAAAGAGGTGGGTGAAGCCGTAAAAGCTGCGCGTATAGATGGCCGCCAGCACGATCATGGCCACGGCCAGCAGCAGGTAGGGGCCGAGCTGCCACGGGTTGTCGAAGACGATGTTGGGCGTGCTGAACAGCGGCTTCCATCCGTCCTCGATGAAGACGCCGAAGGTGCAGTACGACGCCACGCTGGCGAGGCCGGCCGGCATGAGCACCTCCGGCTCGAACTCCGGCGACCAGTAGAGGACTTCGGCGGCGAACAGGGCGCCGGCCAGCGGCGCCCGCAGGATGGCGGCGATGCCGGCGCCCATGCCGGCGGCCAGCAGGACGCGGCGCTCGGCGTTGCTGAAGCGGAAGACGCTGCCCAGGAAGAAGCCGAGGCCGCCGCCGATCTGCGTGATCGGCCCTTCCGGGCCGCCCGAGCCGCCCGTGCCGATGGTGAAGGCGCTGGCGAAGGTTTTGACGATCGGCACGCGGTAGCGGATGCGGCCCTTGCGGTCGTGGTAGGCGGCGATGACCGCGTCGGTGCCGTGGCCCTCCGCCTCCGGGGCGACGGCGAAGACGAGGGCGCCGCACAGGAGGCCGCCGACCGCGGGGACCAGGATCAGCAGCCACGGCTCCAAACCGCCGCGCGGCTGCGGCATCCAGGCGGGCGGTTGCTCCAGCCACGACGGCAGGTGTTCGTTGGTCGGCTCCGACGACCTGTAGCCGACCCCGACCCACAGCGCGAAGTACATCACGATCTGACACGCCGTAACGAAGAGGACGCCGGCGGCGCCGGTGCCGACACCGACCAGGATCGCCGTCCCGAGCAGGCGCGCCTGACTGCGGAGTCGCTTGTCGGTGAGGGTGAGGAACTCCGGAATCCAGCTGAGCGGATTTTTGGCGGCGGTTTCCTGCGCGTGCTTTGCGTTCGTTTCGTCCATGTAGCCTGTCCTTTGAATGCCTTGCCGGACTTCATGCCGGCAAATCACGTACCGGGCGCCGCGTTGCGTCGCCTCCAATCTTCCAGGAGAGCACGAACCTCCGCCGACGTGCGCCGGCTCAGCATCTCGGGCCGCAGCTCCGCCAGTCCCGTCGGGTCCAGCCCGGCGATCCCCTGCCGCGCCGCCGGCAGCTGCGTCACCGGCACGCTCAGGCTGTCCACCCCCAGCGCCGCCAGGGCCGTCGCCCCCAGCGGGTCGGCCGCCATCTCGCCGCACACCGACACCGGCCGGCGCGCCGCGTGCGCCGCCGACGCCACCCCGTCCAGCAACCGCAGCAGACCGGGGTGCAGCGGGTCCATCTGCGCCGCCGCCGCCGGATCGTCGCGGTCCAGGCCGAGCGCCGACGCCGTCAGGTCGTTGGTGCCCAACGCGAAGAACGCCGCGTGCGGCGCCCAATCGGCCGCCATCGGCGCCGCCGCCGCCGTCTCGATCATCAGACCGAACGGCACGTCCTGCCCGAACTCCAGCCCCTCGCGCCGCAGCTCCTCGCGGGCCGTCGCCGCCGTCTCCGTCACGAAGTCCACCACCTCGCTCCGCGTCACCAGCGGCACCAGGATGCGCGCCGGGCCGTGCGCCGCCGCCCGCAGAATCGCCCGCACCTGCTCATGAAAGAGTTGACGGAGCGGCAACGATTCCAGCACCAGCCGCCAGTCGTAGGGCCGCGCCGACGACGAGGCGACCCGGCCGTAGGCCGCGGTCTTGTCGGGGCGCAGGTCGAAGGTGCGGATGGTGGCCGGCCGGCCGGCCAGACGGATCAGCAGCTTGCGGTAGATGCCGACCTGCTCCTCCTCGGTCGGCAGCGTCCGGCGGGCCAGGAACAAAAACTCGCTGCGGTACAGGCCGACGCCGATGGCGCCGAGCCGCACGGCCGGCCCCGCCTCGCACAGCAGGTTGAGGTTGACCTCGACGCGCGGCAGCCCGGCCCGCGTCTCGGCCGGCGGCGGCCGCGGGCCCGGGGTGCGCAGACCCTCGGCGACCTGAGCGGCGTCGGCGCCGGCGAGCCGGGTCGCGTCGGCGCCCGGAGGGTCGAGCACGATTTCGCCCTTCGTGCCGTCCACGAGCAGCCGGCGGCCGGAGTGCATGAGCCGGCCGAAGTCGGCCACCTGGCCGACCATCGGCACGCCGAGGCTGCGGGCCAGGATGGCGGCGTGGCTCTGCGGCCCGCCGTGTTCCACCACCACCGCCGCCAGCCGGTCCAGATCGACCGCGAACAGCTCCATCACCGACGCCTCGCGCGCCACCAGCACTTGCCGTTCGGCGGCCGCGTCCGCCGCCTGGCGCGGCCGCAGCCGCCACAGGACGCGGTGAAAGACATCCTTGATGTCGTAAACGCGCTCCTGGAAGAACGGCGTCGAGAGCTTCTGGAAAACGGCGACGTACTTGTCGAGCGTGTCGAGCAGGGCGGCCTCGGCCGTGGCGCCGCCGCGGAGACAGGCGGCCAGGTCGCCCTCGATGGTGCGGTCCTGGAGGATCATCAGCTGGGCGTGGAGGATGGCGCCGTGGTCCTCGCCGACCAGCTCCGAGATGCGCTGGCTGAGGCGGACGATCTCGTCGCGGGCCTCTTCGAGCGCCGCGTGCAAACGGACCTTTTCGCGCTCCGGGTCGTCGCTCTGGCGCGGCACGGTCCGCCGCTGCTCGTCGAAGCCGTCCACGAGGTAGGCCTCGCCGGCGCCGACGCCGGGACTGAGCGGGACGCCGCGGAGGACGGCCGACCCCGTCTCCGGCGGCGGCGGCTCGGGCGGCGGCCCGTGGGCGGCGGCCGACGCCCGCTCCAGCAGGCGGGCGTCGCCGACCAGCGCCGCGACCTGAGCGGCCACCGTGACGAGCATCCGGACCTCGTTTTGCGTGAATGTCCGCGGCTCCATGTTCTGGACGACGAGGACGCCCTGTAATTCGCCGCCCTCGACGAGCGGCACCCCGAGGAACGAGTGGTACGGGTCTTCGCCGGCGTCGGGGAAATACTTGAAGCGCGGGTGCTGGAAGGCGTCGGCGACTACGACCGGCGCCATCTTCTCGGCCGTCAATCCGGTGAGGCCCTCGTCCAAGCGCATGCGGACCTGGCCGATGCTCTCGCGGCTCAAGCCGACGGTGGCGCCGAGGACGAGTTCACCCTGTTCGGGATGTAAAATGTAGACGGAACAGACGGCGGTGTGGAAGCGGCCCTGGATGAGGCGGACGATGTTGGACAGGGTTTCGGCGGGGTCGTGGCTGTGCGCGACCAGCTGGCTGATCTCTTCGAGCGTCAGCAGCAGCGAACTCTCGTAACTGGCCCCGGCCTGGTTCATGAGGTGGTGCCTCTCCTGCTGCTAGAAATATGGATCGGACGGCCGCGCGGCGCGTGGCGCCGGGAACGGCCCGATTCGCCGCCGCCCGCAGGCGAGCGCCAGGAGAGACGCGCTTCCCCGCGGATCGCGGCCCAACGCCGCGCGCAGCGACGATCCTAGCGTACCGGATGGCGCACGGATCGCAAGCGGGAAGGGGGGCCGGCGGCGTCTCCATTCGTCCCATAGGACCTATGGGTCTAGAGCCTATCCCAAAACCGTCGAAACATCACCAATTTGACGAGAATCGTCATGATCGACGGTGGTTTTGGGATAGGCTTTTATGAGACCCATAGGACCGATAGGACCGAACATCTTACCCCATTCACCCCGTCTGCGTCTGAATCCCCAGTTCGGAGATGCGGCGGTACAGCGAGCTGAGGCCCACGCCAAGACGCCTTGCCGCCTCCCGCTTATCCGAAATCTGCCGCAGGATGCGCTCGATGTGCTGCTTCTCGAAGCGGCGCACCGCCTCGCCGAGATCGTCCACCAGCGCCGGATCGCCCTCCACCGGCGCCAGGTCCGGCGGCAGATCGGCCGGCGCGATCAGCGGGCCTTCGCCCAAAATCGCCGCCCGCTGGAGCGCGTTGTCCAGCTCGCGGACGTTGCCGCGCCAGCGGCACGCCAGCAAGAGCTGCATCGCCTCGTGCGTCACGCCGTGGAGGCGCTTGCCCAGCGTCTGCGCGTGCCGGTTCAGCAGGTGCGTCACCAGATCGGGAATGTCCTCGCGCCGCTCGCGCAGAGGCGGCAGGTGAATCGTCACCACCGCCAGCCGGTAAAAGAGGTCCTCGCGGAATCGGCCGGCTTCGACCTCCTGCTTGAGGTCCTTGTTGGTGGCGGCCAGCACCCGCGCTTCCACGCGCACCGGCTCGTTGGCGCCGACCGGCTGAATCTCCTTCTGCTCGATGGCCCGCAGCAGTTTCGCCTGCACGGCCGGCGAAAGCTCGGCGATCTCGTCCAGGAACACGACGCCGGAACCGGCGTGGACGAACACACCGGCCTGGTCGCGGTCGGCCCCGGTGAAGGCGCCCTTGCGATGTCCGAAAAGCTGATTTTCCAAAAGGTCGTGCGGGATGGCGGCGCAGTTGACGGCGATGAACCGCGACGGAGCGGGCCGTTCCGGCCCCCACTCGAAGACCGCCCGCGCGATCAGCTCCTTGCCGGTGCCGCTTTCTCCGGTAATCAGCACCGTCGAGCGCGTCGGCGCCACCTTGCGCGCCACGGCGAACACCTGCTGCATGGCCGGGCTGGCGCCGACGATCTGGCCGGGATCGTGCGCGCGGTTCAGCTCGCGCCGCAGCCACTGGTTCTCCAGGTGCAACGCTCGGTGGGCCATCAGCCGCCGCACCTTGCCGAGAACTTCGTCTAAAAGGATCGGCTTCATCAGGTAATCGTGGGCGCCGCGCTGGAAGGCCTCGACGGCGTTCTCCACGGTGGCGTAGGCCGTGATGAGCAGGACGAATGTCTCCGGACTGATCCGGTGCAGCCGCTCCAGCAGTTGCAATCCGTCCATGCCCGGCAGCTGCACGTCGCACAGCGCCACGTCGAACCGCTGGCGGGCGGCCAGCGCCAGCGCCTCCTCGCCGGTGGCGCAAGCGGCGACGGCGTAGCCCTCCTGGCCCAGGTACTCGGCCAGGGTGTCGCGGATCAGCACCTCGTCATCGACGACGAGGATGGAGGCGGCCGGGGCGGCCCGGCGGGCGCGGCCCTCTACCATGGCGCACCGTTCCTTTCGACGACGGGCTGCCCCCCACCCCTACCCTCCCCCGCAGAGGGAGGAGGGAGTCTATCTTTCTCCATTCCCCCCGGCAGGGGAGGGAACCGGTCTTTCTCCCTCCCCCCTTGCGGGGGAGGGTAGGGGTGGGGGGGAACACCCGCCGCCAGCGGCAGGCGGACGCGGAAGACCGCCCCCTCTCCCGGCCGCGACTCGAAATCGACCGTGCCGCCGTGGTCGGCCACGAGCTGCCGCGTCACGAACAGGCCGAGGCCGGTGCCGTGCTTCTTCGTGGTGAAATACGGCTGAAACAGCCGGCCGGCGTTCTCCGGCGCGACGCCGCAGCCGTCGTCGCGCACGGCCACCTCGACGGCCTCCTGTTGGGCCGTGGTCTCCAGACCACGCCCCAACAGCGTGACGGCTAGGTCAATATGACCGTCGCGGCCCGCGGCGTCGATGGCGTTGAGCACGAGGTTGAGGAAGACTTGCACCAGCTGATCGCGGACGCCGAACAGCGGCGGCAGGTCCGGCGGCAGCGGCGGCGTGGCGATGCGGCCGCGCGTCCGCTTGTAGTACTTGGCGATGCTCGAGCGCCTCGTCGAGGACTTCCGAGAGCGTGAAACGGGTCTTCTCTGTGCTGGCCGGCCG
Organism: uncultured Planctomycetaceae bacterium; assembly: GCA_963823075.1. Taxonomy (GTDB): domain Bacteria; phylum Planctomycetota; class Planctomycetia; order Gemmatales; family Gemmataceae; genus UBA4732. Next base: position 1,062,121 of record CAWGKE010000001.1, on the reverse strand, counting down.
GCTGAACTCGATCAGCTCGCGCAGGGTGGTGCGGATGCGCTGGAGCTGGCCGCTGACCAAACCGAGCCGATCGAGCGTGTACGGGTCGTCGGTGCGGCGCTGGAGCAGCTGCACCAGCGAGCTGATCGACGTGAGCGGGTTGCCGACCTCGTGGGCGATGCCCGCGGCGAGCAGGCCGAACGCGGCCATCTTTTCCTGATGCAATAGACGGGCTTGCGCCTCCTGCAACTCGCCGGTGCGCTCGGCGATGCGGGCCTCGAGCTGGGCCTGGTTCTCCTGGAGCGCGGCGTTGAGATGGCCGAGGTGGTCGCCGACGCGCTTGAGCAGGTGCGCCATGGCGTCGCCGGCCCACGTCACCCAGCCCAGCACGACCAGCGTCAGCACGAACGGCAACAAGGGCCGCTGGTCCGGCGGCGTCGCCAGGAACAGAAGACCGTAGCTCATGCAATGGAGAATGCAGGTCGCGTAAGTGACGGTGCGCGGGTGGCGGACGGCGCAGCAGATGAGCGAGAGGAGATAGTAATAGCGGAAGGGGCTTTCGAGTCCGACGTCGAAGTGACAGAGGAGGCCGATGAAGAGGGCCTCCATGAGGGAGACGCCGAGCGGGTAGGCGCCGAGGAAGACGCGGCCGCGGAGGTCGTGCCAGGTGTCGAGGATGGTGTAGACGGCGCCGACGGCCAGAAGGGCGTTGAGGAGGATCAGACGATCGACGGGTCGGCCCTGGACGTTGACGAGGACGCAGCCGACGAGGAGGCCGAACCAGCGGATCTTGACGGCGATGGTTTCGGCGGCCAGCTCCCAGCCGTTAGTCTTTGTAGGAACAGGTACTTGCGTCAGTCCCATGCGCCCCACCCTGCCAACCTTTACACCAGGCTCTACACCCGGTAGAATCGGGGGAGAGAAGTGGCCGGGACGTTCGCGCGTCCCGGCCGAGGCCACAGTGACGCCAAAGGTTGAAGGAGTGTCACCATGTCCGAGGATCATCCTACCACGCCCGCCGCCCCCGGCAAAGCCGCCAGGCCGACCAAGCCCTACGCCGACTTCCCGCTGTTCCCCCACGCCGGCGGCGTCTGGGCCAAGAAGATCCGCGGCAAGATGCACTACTTCGGGCCGTGGGCCGATCCCGACGCCGCCTTGGCCAAGTACCTGGAACAGAAGGACGCCCTGCACGCCGGGCGCAAGCCGCGCCCCGACCCCGACGCGCTGAAAGTCAAGGACGTGGCCAACGCCTTCCTCGTCGCCAAGCAGGCCCTCGTGGACGGCGGCGAGCTGGCCCGCCGATCATGGGACGATTACAAGGAGGCGTGCGACCTCCTGGTCGCCCAGGTGGGTAAGGCCCGGCTCGTGGCCGACCTCGACCCGGCCGACTTCGCCGCGCTGCGCAACAAGGCGGCGAAGCGCTGGGGACCGCACCGGCTCAAGAAGATGATCCAGGCCGTTCGCTCCGCGTTCAAGCACGCTTTCGACGCCGGGCTGATCGACCGGCCCATGCGATTCGGGCCGGGTTTCAAACGGCCCACGTTGAAGGTGCTGCGCCTGCACAAGGCCGAGAAGGGCGCGCAGCTCTTCACGGCAGAGGAAATCCGCAGACTCATCGCCGCCGCCGGCCCGCCATTGAAGGCGATGCTGCTGCTGGCGATCGACGCGGGCCTCGGCAACGCGGACGTGGGGACGCTGCCCGTTTCCGCCCTCGACCTCGACGGCGGATGGGTGAACTACCCCCGGCCGAAAACCGAGATTAACCGGCGATGCGCGCTCTGGCCGGAAACAGTGTCGGCGACCCGCGAGGCGCTGGCCGTTCGGCCGGCGCCGAAAGACGCGGCCGACGCGGGGCTGGCGTTCCTGACGCCGCGGGGCAACAGCTGGCACACCGGCACGACGGACAACCCGCTGTCAACCGCGACGGCCAAACTGCTCCGCGCCCTCGGCATCAACAGCCGGAAAGGGTTGAATTTCTATACGCTTCGTCACACGTTCCGCACTGTGGCCGACGGCGCGAAGGACCAGCCCGCCGCCGATTTCATCATGGGACATGAGGTAGCCCATATGTCGTCTGTGTACCGGGAGGGCATCGACGACGAGCGGTTGAGGGCCGTGAGCGACCACGTCCGGGCCTGGCTGTTCGGCGAGGAGGAAGCGGCCGGCAAGTAATCGACCAGGGTACAATGGCAATGACGGCAGCCGTCGCGGTGTTGCAACACCCGGCGGTCGAAAAGGCGTCCGGCCGTCCGGGGACGCTCCATTCCCCGGACGGCCGGCGCTGGCCCGAAAATGGAGCGACCCGCAATGTCCAACCCGTTCACGCGCGAACCCCTGTTCGCGCCCCTGCCCTCCTGCCAACCTCCGAGCGACCTTGCCGAAGTCGGGGCCGCCATCTGCGCAATCGTCTCAGCGGCCCCCGAAAAGAAGCCCGACGAAAGCGGGAGCGTCAAGACCTCTCTGCCGTGGGCCGACCTCGTTAAAAGGCTATGCGCGGCAGGCCACGACGTGGGGGCGTCCGAGTGGGCTTTGTACCTCACCTCGGAATGGGACCTAATCGGGGCGACCCGTCCGCTGATGACAAGCCCGACCGGCCAGGTCACACGAATGGGTTGGATGGCGTCGTTGCGCCCCGCCTTATGGGCCTGGGTGGAAAGTCACAAATGGGACCTCCGGGCGGCGACCAACGCAATCCAAGCTGGGATGTTGAAGCTGAAGCAACGGGCTGACTTTCTTACCGCCGTCGGGCTTCCAGATGCCCCGTCCGCCGAAGTCGTCGATCGGTTCGCGGAGTTCGCGGTTAAGCCCCGCAAACTGTTACAATTCCTTGACGGCAAAGAAAAGGTGTCCCTCGCCGCCGCCTTTCGTGCGGTGCATGGCCGCAAAGCCTTCACGCAAAAAGCCCGCAGGTCATTTCTCTCGCTGGTCGGACGAACAAAGGCCTTGCTGCCCTCCAAGGGACACAAACTGACGATTGAGCTTGGTGGCGACACGCTCCAGATGATTTCCACCTGATGCCGGCCGGCCAGGAGGTCGGCGACAAAACGGCGACAAAGATACTGCAATTTTGTCGCCAAAACCTATCTAAAAATACTTCTGACTGGCCGCGTGGCCGATGAGTCAGGAGTAACCCCTTGGCCGTCCCAACAACCGAATCCCCCCTGACGCAACTGCCGGCGCCTGGCGCCATAAACCAGCGCATCGGTCAGTTGTCGCGCGAACTCACACTCCTAAAGCGGCTTTTGAATTTGTCCATTGCCGCGTCGCGTGATCCCGTACCGGCCGTATCAGGCGCGTCCAGGGGACCGGGCCATGCGTGAGCCTACCGCCGGTTACACCGTCGCCGACGTGGCCGCCCGGCTCAGGGTGTCACCGGATAAGATCCGTCTGTGGATAGCCAAAGGCGAATTAACAGCGGTCAATACGGCGGCCGTGCGGTGCGCGCGGCCGCGCTGGGTGATCGCCCCCGAGGCGCTGGCCGCGTTCGAGAGCGGCCGCGGCGCCGGCCCGCCGCCCAAACCGCAGCGGCGGCGACGAAAACAGGCGCTCGTGGACTATTACCCCTAACGGGGTCGGTTAAGAGAGTGAGGAAATGCGGCCAGGGGCCGGCGGAAGCGCCACGGCCCCCAGCAGTGACACGCCAGGGCCGCAACGGAGACTCGATACCGTGATTGTATCCGGCACACGAACCGAACGACAAGCCCCGCAGGGGGAGCGGGAGGGCGACGCATGACCGCCTCCTCAAGCGGACAGGCCAGCGCTACCCCGCGCCCCAACGCCCTCTGCGTCCGCCCTGACTGCATCCCCGCCGATTTGAAGGCGGCGCCCCGCTGGGTCGTGTGGCGCTACGTCGAGGAGGTTGACTCGGAAACCGGAGAAGTGGACTACGACAAGCCGCCGGTCAACGCTCGCACCGGGGGTCTGGCCAGCAGCACGAACAAGGCGACGTGGAGCCACGTTCGCCGTGGCCCTTGCCGCCTACCAACGTGGAGGATTGGACGGCCTCGGTTTCGTGCTGACGCGCAAGAAGGGCAAGGACGGCAAGGAAAAACCGGGCGGCGGAGTCGGCATCGACCTGGACCACTGCCGCGACCGGGAGACGGGCGAGATCGCCCCTTGGGCGCTGGAAATCATCCGGGAACTGGACACCTACACCGAGGCGTCGCCGTCCGGGACCGGCGTCCGGCTGTTCCTCCGCGGCGACTTGCCCGCGCATGGCCGGAAGAAAGGCAACTACGAGAACTACCAGTCAGGCCGGTACGTCACCGTCACGGGCCAGCACATCGAGGGGACGCCGCTCGCCATCGAGCACCGCCAGGAGCAGCTGCGGAGCGTTCATTCCCGCATTTTCGGCGACGGGAAGGCGGAGGCCCAGGGGCCGGCGAAGGACTGGCGCCAGGCCGACATGGACGACGCCGAGTTGGTCCGGCGCGCCAGCGCGGCGAAGAACGGCGCCAAGTTTTCCCAACTATGGCGCGGGGAGGTTGTCGGCCATAACAGCGCCTCCGAGGCGGACCTTGCGCTCTGCAATCACCTGGCATTCTGGTGCGGACCAAACGAGAACCGCATCGCCGACCTGTTCGCGCAAAGCGGACTTTACAGATCGAAATGGAACCGAGAGGACTACCGCAAACGGACCATCGGCAAGGCGCTCGCGGGCCGGACGGAGTTCTACAGCCCGAGAGAAAGGGCCAGCCGCAACGGGCACGCCCGCAACGGAAGCGCATCGCCCGGGAGCAACGGCCATGCCTCGCACGACGCGACGCCCACGCCTGGTGCCAATAACCAGCCGCCGGACAAACACAATACCGACAAGGGGAATGCTCGGCGCGTAGTGGAGCGGCACGGCAAGGATCTTCACTACTGCCACCCCTGGAAATCCTGGCAGGTGTGGGATGAACTGCGATGGGCCGAAGACTTCACCGGCGAGGCCCTGCGCCGCGTCAAGGAGACGCAGGACAGCCTCTACAGCTGGGCGTCGGCTCAATTGCAAGCGCTGAGCGGCCAGACGGGCGAGGGCGACGAGGAAGAGGACGAAGCGCTGAAGGCACGAAAGGGGACGCTCAAGGCGATCATGGCGCACGTCCTCAAATGGGAGGATTGGAAGCGCACCACCGCCAGCCTGTCTCACGCGCAATCGGAGCCGGGCATCCCCATTGTGCCCGAAGACCTTGACCGCGACCTCATGCTCCTCAACGTGCAAAACGGCACGATCAACCTCCGCACCGGCGAACTGCTGCCGCATCGGCGCGAAGACCTCATCACGAAGCTGGCGCCGGTGATTTACGACCCGAAGGCGGAATGTCCGCTGTGGATGAAGTTCCTGCGCCGCATCCTGCCCGACGAATCGCTCATCCGCTACATGCAGCGCGTCGCCGGCTACTGCATGACCGGCGACGTGGGCGAGCAGATCCTTTGGTTCCTGCACGGCTGCGGTGCCAACGGCAAATCAACCTACCTCCGCGTTCTGCTCGACATGCTGGGCGACTACGGGATGCAAGCCGTGAGCGATCTTCTGATGGTCAAACACCACGAGTCCCACCCGACGGAGCGGGCCGACCTGTTCGGCAGACGGCTGGTCTGCACCATCGAAACCGAGGAAGGGAAAAGGATGGCCGAGGCGCTGATGAAGCAGCTGACCGGTGCCGACCGAATCAGGGCGCGGAAGCTGTACAAGGACTTCTTCGACTTCAGCCCGACCCACAAAATCATGCTCGCCGCCAACCACAAGCCCGTCATCCGCGGGACCGACCATGCGGTGTGGCGCCGCATCAAACTCGTGCCCTTCACCGTGACGATCCCGGAGGAGGAGCGCGACAAATCCCTCCCCGAGAAACTGAAGGCCGAGCTGTCCGGCGTCCTCAACTGGGCGCTGGCGGGATGCCTCAAATGGCAGCGCGAGGGGCTGGCGGAACCCGAAGTGGTGCGATTGGCCACCGAGGCATACCAGGCCGAACAGGACAGCGTGAGGGAGTTCCTGAACGAGTGCTGCGTTTTCCTCCGCGAAGCCCGCATCAAGGCGTCGGCCTTGCTCGCCGCCTACATCGAGTGGTCCGGCGATAAACTCATGAACCCCAAGGCGTTCGGGCAACGAATGCAGGACAATGGCTACGAGAGTAAGCGGCAGGGCACCGGCTGCTTTTACCACGGGATTGGTCTACCTGCCGGGGAGGAAAGTGAACCATTGTGAATAGTTTTCCCAGAGTGCTGTCGCGCACGCGCGTAGAGGGTGGTTTGGGAAAATCATTCACAATGGTTCACTTACTGAGACTTTAGGGAGTTTAGTAGATGACGACGCACCCGACCCTGGAAAGGACGTTCGCGCGGAGTGCGCCGCTTGCCGCACGTTCCTGCGATACCTGCCCCAGCGCCCGACGGAAGGAGATTGACCAATGGATAGTCACACGAAGCCCGACGACGCCCCGCCCGCGGAGCCGTTGCAAGCGTGGGCCTTCTCCCACCGCGACGGCTGGACGCGGGTTCCCGAACCCGCCGTGTGCCGCGTCGGCGAGGACGGCGAGAAGGCCCTGCACGACGCCCACTACACCGAGTTTGTGGCGTGGCCACATCGGGACGCGACGCGGCCGCGCAATAGGAGGCCCGCTATGTCCACTAATGGCAGCAGCATACCCCGAATGGAGGAGAAAGAAACATGACCGTGAATAGACTCAGAGGCATTCCCCGCCGCCGCAAGGCGGACGCGCCGCACGCCGGGAACGGGTCCGCCCCGTCGCCGTTAGACGCCGTTGGCGACGGGCCACGTCCGCCCGCGCCGGCGGCCGAACAGGTGTTCTTCGGCGCCGCCGAGGGCAAGGACCCGAGGACGGGGCGATTTCAGAAGGGCAACAAGCTGGGTCGCGGCAACCCGTTCGCCCGTCGCCAGGCCGAAATGCACCAGGCTTTTCTAGCGGCCGTGACGCCCGAGAGCGTGCAGTCCCTCGCCGTCTCGCTCTGGGTGCGAGCGAAAAAAGGCGACATGGCGGCCGCCGCCCTCGTGCTGTCCTACCTCATCGGCAAGCCCCGCACGGCCCCCGACCCGGATCGCCTGGACCTGGCCGAGTTCAAGTTGGCGGCCGGCGCCCCCACGCTGCCCGAAGTCGCCTGCGCCACAGACGGCATCGACCCCGCCGCCGCAACGGCCTTGATTCGCTACCTGCTGGACGCAGGCGTCGATCCGGCGAGGGCCCAGGACCGCCCCGCCAAGGAGCTGACGGCGATCCTGGCTTTGATGCAGCGGGTGCTGGGCGAGCTGGCGTCCTCGGCGGACGAGCCAAGAGGCCCTATGCAGATGCAAATAGGGGAGATTCGCAAAGCACGATGCAAAGCGCGCCCGAAATAAGGCTGAGCGGCAGTCCGACCTAACTGGGATCCACCATGTCCATTTCTCTGCAACAGACCGACACGGCCAGCGTGGACGCCATCGGAGCGTTCGGCACCGGATCGTCCGCGCCTTCCACCAACTCCGGCGGGTTCACGGCCACGAGCGGCGGCACGGCCGGCGGACCTGATGGGCGTCCGCAACGTGCGGACCGCGCCGCCGGTCTTCGTCGAGTGGTCCGCCAGCGACCGGCCGCAAGGCGTCACGCTGGCCGGTCAAAGTGACGGGTGACGGCGTCCACACACCGGGCCACGACGTACAGGCCGACGACCCACACCCCGGCGTCGGCCGCCGCCCCGCCCTCCTGGACCGCCGAGGCGGTACGGACACTGGCGTAATGGGACAGGACAACGAGCGTGCCGACGCCGCAAATGAGCCAGGCGACCAGACGCAGGCGTCTGGTCCAGTCGAGTAGCGTGAAAAGCGATGCGGCGGCCGGCACGACAATCTGGCTCTTGCAGTTCGGGCAGGTGAATGCACCGGATTGTCCCTGGCCCAACGCAAGCGGCGCTTGACAATGGGGGCACGTTGTTTCTCGCATGGGCTTGTCCTTGAGTTGGGCGCGCCCCCGATTGTGGACTCGCCCGATTGGGAAGGCAAGAAAAATACGAGGACCGGACGCGCCACGCGCCGAGGAGCCGCTAATGTATTCCGTCGGTGGTAAGCATGTGACGGGTGAACGAGTCAAGCAGTTCGCCATGCTGGCGAGGTCCGTCCCGCAGCCTACGCTGGCCGCGGCCCGGAAACTCGCCTACGCCCACTGGTCCGCGTTTCAGACGGAGGTCGGCGTCGAGGAGGCGCGGGCCACCCTACTCAAGCTGATCGAGGAGATGTCGCCCCCGCTGCCGGGCGAATCGCTCGCCGACCTGGCGCCGCTCATCGCGCTATGTGAGGCGCTGTCGTAGTCGATCTACTCACACACAGGGAGCGGCCGGCGCCGCTTTGTTCTTGCCTTCACAATCAGCCGCGGCCACAATCGGAGGCGCACCCAACCCCCCGAGGTCGTGTCCATGCCAGAAACCGCCTGTCCCCACTGCAAAGCGCCGTTCGGCCTGGCCCACGGACAGTACGGGACTTTCCGCTGTCTCAAATGCGGCAATCACATAGTCGTGCCAGGTCCAGCCGGAGAGTTGCCCGCCAGCGAACCAACGTCGCCTTTCGCATGGCTCAAATCGCGCTCCGTCATCGTGGGCGTCATCGCAGCCATCCTGCTCTCGTGCGGAGGCTGGTTCTGGTGGTCGCACATGCCGTACACCCATGCGCAATTCAACCAGCGCATCCTGGGGATGGACGCCACGGCGGTTCGGTTCACGCTGGGAGCGCCCGACGAGATCATGCGGCCCATGTCGGCCCAGCACGACGGCAACGAGGGGTACTGGACCTACAACGCCCGCACCGTGAACGAGCAGACGGGCAAGACGGACGCCTCGGTGAATGTCTGGTTCACCAACGGCAGATGCGACCAGATAACCTTCATGGCGGGACAGTGAGCGTGCATTAGCGGCCCGCTGGCGCGTTCAGACCGCCGCGGCGGGGTTCTTTGCCGTTTTCAGCCGCCCGACGCTCTGTACGCGATCCTGGGCAATGGAACGGTAAAGGCCGAGGTTTCCCTCGGCCCGACCGTGACAACTCGACTCCTCCCTTGACGCGGGGGGATGACGGCATTCTATCCCGCCGGCCGAGGGGCGTCATGGGCGGGTTGCGGCGGCAGGGCCATTCTCCCTCACTTGATCTTGATGACCTGCTTGGGCAGCACGTCCACCTGCGCCAGCCAGCCCTCCCGCATGGTCAGATCCAGGGACAGCTTGCCGTGGCGCCGTTCCTTCACCCATTCCGCATAAAGACGGCGAAGATGGTAGATCGCCGCTTCGAGGGCTTGCTCCCCGTCGGCCTGGACGTGGTCCGCGTCGGAACGCTTGCGGCCGTCGTCGTTCGCCATGCGCATTCGCCTCCTTTTGCTCCGGTCAAGCGACCAGCAGTTCGGCGAACTTGCGGCCGGCGTCGCTTGCGTCCATTGCGACACCGCCCATGAACAGCGTCTTTGAGTAGTGTCCGCAGCGCATGCTGCGGAAGACCAGTCGCAGTTCAGAACCGTTCGTGAATAGGATCGAGTGGACAAAGGCTCCGCCACCCTCCTCCCCGCCAAGGGCGAATTCGTCATACAACCATTCCAGCGGGCAATCTTCCGCGATTTCAGGGTGCGGCGTCAGGGCGACCGGCTGCACCAAGTCGTACTCGAGATGCAAGCCCCCGCCTTCTCCGTCAAGCACGAGAATGAATGCCAGGGCGTTTGCGCCGACTCCCACACCCACGACTCGCGCGTCATGCAGACAGAAGCGGTCCACCAATAAAAGGGCAGCGGGAGGCAGCTTGTCACGGATGACATCCAATTCCGCCCGGTAGCGTTCCCCTGCCGCTTGCCACTCGTCATACGCCGCGAGGGCTGCCTCGTCGTTGGCCGACTGGTAGCGGGCGAGCAGTTCCGGGGTCATGTATTTCATCGCCTACCTCCGCGCCCGAAGCTTCGGCGGGACTTCGTAGAAAGTGTGCCCCCGCGGCACACGTGACAGTTGATGGTAGTGCGGTAGGGCGTGAGGCCCGGCGCTTCCCTTGTGCGGCAACTGGACTCTCGACGCAGGCCCCACGCCGCTTTCGACGCTCCAGCCGAGGTCTTTGTTGGTCTTGTGGTCGTCGCCGCAGACCACGACGCTCCCCCCGGCCAGCCGGTGCAACACGGCCTCACTGAACGTCAGAAGCCTTCCAACGTCCACCCAGCCAGACCCGTCGTAGCTGGGGAAGGCCTCCATGAAGACCGGGTTGGGTAGAGGGGCGGGCATTCCGCCTCCACGGTGAGTATACGCCTGCGTGTCGTGTTCGCCGGCCGCTTCCGTCACTTCGCTCATGATATGACCCTTTCACTCCGGCCCAACAGGGCCGATGCGTAAAGAGTCCCTGATAGTCGGCTGCGAATACAATAGTGGGAACAGGCTTGCTCCTTCGGTTTCCGCCTCCTCGGCTTCTCCCCCGGCGGCGGCCCCTCGGCCACGTCGGGCCTACTTCTTCGGCCCCTGGGGCTTCACAGTCGCCCCCTTGGCGCCCTTCTTCGGTGCAGCCTTGGCCTTCTTCTTGTCTTTGCCCTGAGCGTTATTGCCCTTCGCCATGATTCGTACCTCGGGGGGTTGAGGGTCGGGGGTCACGCGCCCCTACGCTTGCGGGGCTGTTTCTGGGGCGGCGGTTCTGCATCGGCGGCCTTGCCCTTGGGCGGCCGTCCTGGCCCCTTCTTCGGGGCGTCGGCCGGAGCCTGGCGGAACTCCTCGCACGAAACGCCGAGGGCGGAGCAAATCGCCAGCACGGTATCCCACGACGGTGAGCGGCGGCCCGTCTCCATTTGGGCCACGCCATCGCGGGTCAAGTTCGCTTTGCCGGCGAGTTCCTGCTGTGTCAGGCCGGCCCCCTCGCGCAGTTCCCGAAGTCGGCCGGCAAACCACGCAACTGCCTTAGCGCCATCATCCATAGTCCCATCTCTTGTTGCGAGAAAAGGCCTCACCCTCAGTATAGGAACATTTTGGGAAAAGCGGTCGGCAGACTGGATTTCCACCTTGACTTAATCCGGTCAAGAGACAACAATAAGAGCCGGTGAGCGACGAATACCCTTGTGAGAGGCCAATCGCCGCTCGGAACAAAGTGGGCCGGCGCGTGTACAAGACGCCCGGCCCTGGCAACCCACTGGTTAAGGAGTGGATCGCATGTCTACCGTGCCGTATCGCCCTTCGTGCGTCAAGGCCGAACCGCTGCCCTTCCGCCCGCTGGTCGCGCCGCCGCAAGCGACCTACTGGACGGATGAAGTCGGCGCCGTCCACGTCCTCCTGTCCGGCCGCCGCAAGGCCGACGCCTATGAACTCGTGCCGCTGTCCACCGACCTGGGCGGCTGCGCGTTTCGTTGGTTCAAGTCGGGCGGCGAGTCTTACGACGTGCTGGTCAACGGCACGGACAGCAGCTGCACCTGTCCCGGCTTCTGCTATACGTCCGGGTGCAAACACATCGAAACGACGTTCGCGCTGCTGGAGCTGGGCGTGCTGGCCGTGGCGCCGGGTTCGGCGGGCGGCGAAGACGACGCAGCGTGAGGCGAACCGGCCGGCGGCGCCCACGCCGGCCATGCGGAGGGCGTGAAGATGAGCAAGGCGACACGGGCCGACTATCCCGAGGCCCTGATGATCGACGACTTTCGCGGCCTGGCGTTCCGGGTTCGCCAGTCCATCGCGGGCGCGGGCCGCTGCCCGGCCGACGTGGACGACCTCGTGAATGAGGGCGTGGCCGCCGCCCTGGAAGCGCTGCCGCGGCACGACCCGGTCCGCGGCAGCGTGCGGTCCTTCGCCTACGGGACCGCACGGCTGGCGATGCGCCGCCTGGCGCTGGCGTCGCACTACGGCGTCACGCCGCTGGACTACCGCCGCTGCCGGAAAGGCGAACCGCCGCCGCGTCACCGCTCCGCCCACCGCTTTTCCGGCCTGGCCGCCCGGCCCGCGGAAGAGCGTGAGTCCGTCGGCCGCGTGGCGGCGATCTTGCGGGCCGTGGCGCCGGCCCACCGACGCATCCTCTGCGCCTACCTGGAGGCGGGCGGCAACGCCTCAGAGGCCGGGCGCCGGCTCGGTTGCCACCCGCGGACGCTCCGCATGAAGGCGAGCGGCCCGCTGGCCCGCGCGCTGGCCGCCGCCCGCGCGGTCGGCTCGACGGGCTGACAAGCACGGCAAGGGTTACGGCCTGCCGGAATGGGACAGCGCTGACTGACGCGCGTCCTCCCTCGGAGAACGACCCGCCGGCGGTGTCAGTCCGCGGCGAGGGACTACCGCCCTTTTTCATCCCTGTTCTCGCCCTATGGAGGTTGCCAATGCCGCAGACCCAGCGTCCGAAGTGCGCGCCCGCCGTCCGTACCGCCGCCGCCCTGGAAGCCGAGGCCCGCCGTGAGGGCTTCCAACCCGGCTTCCCGCCTGCGCTGTCCCGCGTCGCCCGCTACGCCGACCTGACCGCATTCCGTCGCTCGAAGTGCCCGGCGTGCGCCTCCCGCATGGCGGCGAAGCCGTTCCATCGGCCCGGCGCCGAGGGCTACCGCCTCGTGCTGACGTGCCGCGTGTGCGGCGCCGGCGAGTCGGCGTAGAACCATCCACCCATCGCCCGAAGGAGATGAACCATGTCCACGTTGACCGCGAACGGAGCGGCGTCCCGCTGCACCTGCTTGAACCGATTCGACCACTGCCCGCACTGTCAGGCCGTGGAGGCGGCCGTGAAGGCGAACCCGCCGGCCGTGAAGGCGGCGCCCGAACCGACGCCCGAGCCGCGCCGGCAGCGTCGGCCCGACGCCGAACCGTCGGCGGTCGATGCGGAGGCGCTGGTTGACCGCCGCCGAGGCGGCCCGGATGCTGGCCGTCGGCGTCCGCACCTTGTGGCGCATGGCGGCCGATGGCGTCATCCCGCAACCGTACAGGTTCACCAAGAAGCTCGTCCGCTGGGACAACATGACGCTGGTGCAGTTCATCCGCAAGATGCGGGCGGACGCGGCGGGCGCGCCGCCCACCGCCTGACCGAACCGCCGGGCCGGGATGCGTTCCCGGCCCGGTTTCCCTTTCACCCTCTCTGGAGTGTCTGAAATGCTGCGTTGTTTGACTGTCCGCCAGCCGTGGGCCGCCGCCATCGTGGCGGGCCTCAAGACGGAAGAATTTCGGAGTTGGGCCACGCGCTACCGCGGCCCGCTGCTCATCCACGCCGCCGCCCGCCGCGCCGACGCCGCGGAGATGGCGGAGTACCCGGACCTGGACCCGGCCCTGCTCGTTTGCAGCGCCATCCTGGGCGTGGTCGATCTGGTCGCGTGCGAGGGCGACGACGGCGATTACGAATGGGTGCTGGAGCGCCCGCGGCCGCTGGCGAAGCCGTTTCCGTGCAAAGGGAAGCTGGGCCTGTGGGCGCCGCCGGTGGGATTGGCGCTGCCGTGAAGACGCGGCCGATGGGCCGAACGTGCCCGTCGGCCTCCATTCTTCTACACCCGACTACACCCGCTGACAGGGTTTTCTAGTGGCGTCTGGAGACACCAGAAATGCAGAAACCCCTTGTTTCCAAGGGGTTTTTCACGTCTTTTCGCATCTTGACGGCGATGGTTTCGGCGGCCAGCTCCCAGCCGGAGGGCGCGGCCTGGGGGCGCGGGCCGCGGGGGGGGTCGCCCATGCGTGACGGCGCCTTTCGGGGAACACGGGGGTCTCTGTCCTACCCTTATTATAGAGACGCCGCCGCGCTCCCTCCAAGGCGGGGCGGGCGGAGAGCGCCCGCCCCATTTCGCCGTCAGCGGCGATCGGGGTCGTTGGGCCGGCGGTAGTCGGGATCGGGCGGCTGAGGCGCCGGGTTGAGAGGATACCGCCGCAACAGCGCGGCGACGACGTCGGTGCGGCCGTCCATACCGGCCGGCTCGCCTTGCAGACGGTGACCCCAGTAATCCATTTCCCGCTGGGTCGGCGCCCGGCCAACCACGTCGCGGAACAGCTTCTGGATGTAGGCGGAATCATTACCGCCCGCCCGTCGGAAATACTCATCGCACGACAGGACGCCGGGCAGGAGGTCGTTGGGGTCCAGCGATCCGTCGTCGATGGCCCGGCCGTTGGCGATGTCCTGGCGGTTGGGCGCTCGGCCGAGGAATTGATGAACCCAGCCAGCGACCAGGGCCACGCCGCCGCCGCCGGACGTGGGCGGCGGTAGAGGCTCCTGCGCCGGGCCGATACGACGGCGATTGGGGCGATCAGCAGGGCGAAGGTGAACAGGCGTCGCATGGGTGTCTCCTTCTCATTGGGTATGGACGCACGGAAGCAGCTTGGGCGCGGCCTCATTTCGATGAATCTGGACGGGGCTCTATCAGACGAACGGTAATAAGTGCAAGTCTTGCGCCGGAAAAGAGGAAGGATGGGAAGATTAGACGGTCACCGCGCGCGACAGCACGGCGGACGGTATAATGGCAGCAAAGGAGACGGCCATGATCGAATTGACCGAACAGCAGCGGCAGGAATTGAGCGCGCCGGAGCCGGTCGCCATCGACCCTCAGACGCGGGAGGTCTACGTCCTGGTTCGCCGGGAAACCTACGAGCGCCTCAAAGCGCTCCTGGCGATGGACGACTACGACCCCGAGGAAGGGGCCGCGGACGTCAACGAAATCATGGCCGAGGACGACACCCACGATCCTTACCTGGACAGTTACCAGCATTATGGGAAGCAGGCATGAAGCGCGGCGACATCGTTATCGTGCCGTTCCCGTTCCAGGACAGGCCGGGGCAGAAGATCCGCCCGGCGGTGGTCGTCCAGAGCGACGCCGAGAACCGGCGGCTCGCCAACACCATCCTGGCGATGATTACGGGCAACCTGACCGACGCAGGGCGACCGACCACGGTGCTTGTCGATCCGAGAACGCCGGAAGGGACCGGATCAGGTTTGAGCGGCACGTCTCTGGTCAAGTGCTATAACCTGGCTACCGTGCGGCAGGGGCGCGTGTTGCAGGTCATCGGGCGTTTGTCGGACGCGGCGATACAGAAGGTCAACCTGGCGCTGAGAGCGGCGCTGGATTTGCCGTAGAACAAGTTCGTTTACAAGTAGCATCCGCAGACAGTAGCATCCCGGATGGCGCCCTTCGGTACAATCTTTAGTGAGATCTCCATCCGCGAACCTGCCCGGCCACCACACCGTCTGAGGAGTAGGCCGAAAGCACTAACACCGAAAGGACGCCCCAATGGTCACCCCTCAATTTCTCCTAGAAGGGTCGCACTACGCCCTTGAGCAGTGCGGCCGCCTCCTCCACGATGCAATCGCTCTTTTCCGCGACAAGTCCTTCGCCACAGCGACCGTGCTCGCAGCGCTCGCCAGAGAGGAACTCGGCAAAGCCCGGGAACTGCGCCTGATGCGTCGTGAGGCGCTGGCAGGAGCGATGCTGACAATTAAGGGTATCAAGCGTCGGTGTGGCACCGATCACGTGGTGAAACAGGAGCGCGGGCAGACGAGTACCGTGCTGAGGTTCACACGCGATTCGGAACTGGGCGAACTCCACCGCATCTTACACGAAAATCAACCGCACACTGAGGAATGGCGTGCGGCTGACGCGCGGGTGCAGGAGATCATGGCCGAACAGAGGAGCCATACCCCAAGCGACCGACACCGAACTCGGATGAGTTGCCTGTATGTCGATCCCGACGACACGGGGACGGCGTGGAAGAGGCCCAAAGATCAAACCAAGGAGGAAGCGCAAACGTTCCTGGAGGACGCCGCGAACGACTACTCCGTGCAATATGACCACTTCCAGGGTGGGAACGTGGCTGACGTGAACGCGGAGTTCTACAACGCCCTACAGCAGTGGACCGGCCGTCCCGAGCTCCCGCGCCCGAATGGCCGCGGTAACCGTTCCCCGAAAAAGAACGGGTTGTGCGGCACATGCCGCCCAACCGCCGCGCGGTCAAGAAACGGGCGCCCGTGGCCGCGCCCCTTTCGGCGACGACAGTGCAATGGGGGAAGGGGTATGGCACCGGACGGGACTGCACTCTGGACAGTTCAACGTAACACCGCTTGAGGGAAGCAGCGGCAGCCGTCGGGGTTAGTGCAGGCGTCAAAGGGCGGAAGGGTCTTTGCAGAGCACTGAGCGAGAGGAATCACGCGCCCATGCTGCGAACGACAGAAGGTGCAACAGTGATTATCCTCAGTGCGGACGATTCGGAGAGCTGAAATGATCCCAATCTGGCGGTGAGAGGCCAGTTGGTCAAGCGTGGCCTCACGCAGGCGGGCGTGAAGTTCGTCGCGGACCTGCCGCGGGGTGAGAAGCTGTCCTTGACGGATGACAATGCGCCCGCCGCAGTGCGGGCAGTCCCGTGCCCGCTTCGGCTTCGGCGTAATGGATTGGCAGCAGTGCGGACATTGGGAACCATCAAGCATAGCCCAGTCCTCGAAGGCGATTGCCCGATTATCCCGCGCCTGGCGCGAAGGCAAGGGAACGAATGATGGCGACAGACCCTTAGACCCGTGAGTGGGTCGTCGAGCGAGATCAGGGACTGGAAGTGAGACCAGCTCAATTGCTGCGACAGCGCCGCAACAATCTCGCGGTTCGGGAATAGCTTGGCGAACTAGATCATCCGCGACAGGGCGGAAAGCGAGAATCCGCGACCGTACTCGGCTGCCAATTGTGCCGACACTGTTGACACAATCTACTCGCCGTAGACGGCCCGCTTCTCCTTGAGGATCTGATGACCCGCTTCGGCGTCGTTTGCCCATTCCGATGGAAGCGTCCCTGCCATTTCTTCACCAAAAACTCGCTGGACGGCGGCCCGGCGCCGGCGACAATAGCTCCCGTCGTCCCTCCTGACCTCACGGGAACACGCCGTCATGATCCGTCGCATCTTCCTGACCATCGGCCTGGCGGCCGCGCTGCTGACCACGAGCGCCGCCGACGACGGCCCCGCCCGCCCCGGCCCAAGCGCCGCCGGCTTCCTTCTCCCCAACGGCTGGACCATCACGCCGGCCGGCAAACAGGTCGCGCTGTCCGACCTGCCGCTCAACATCGTGCCGCTGGCCGACGGCAAACACGCCCTCGTCGCCACGAGCGGATTCAACAAGCACACGCTGTCCGTCGTCGATCTCGAATCGCTCAAGGTGGTGGATCAGCAGACCGTGCGGCAGAGCTGGTTCGGCCTGGCCGTCAGCCCCGAACAGGACCGCGTCTGGTGGTCCGGCGGTGGGGCGGCCATGCTGCACACCTACGATTTGAAAGACCTGAAATTAACTCGCACCGGCCCCGCCGAGCCGGCGCCGGTCAAGCCCAAGGACGCGGCGGATGCGCCCAAGCCCAAGGACGGCGACGCGCCCAAGCCCAAGGACGAAGAGCCGCCCAAGGGGCTGCCCTTCCGCAGCGGCGTCTTCCTCGACGCCAAGGGCCGGACGCTCTATTCCCTGGACATCAACAAGGCCACGCTCACCGCCGCCCGGCTCGACGACGACAAGGCGTCGCAACGTCGCCCCGTGCGGCGTCCGGCCCTATGACGTGCTGCTCGGCCGCGACGGCGCCCTGCTGTACGTCTCCGACTGGGCCGGGCGGGCCGTCCTCGCCGTCGATCCGCAGACCCTCCGCGTCCTCGCCAAGATTCCGGTCGGCGAACACCCCAACCAGATGGCCCTGCACCCGACGGACGACCGCCTGTTCGTCGCCTGCGCCTCCAGCAACGCGGTCTGCGTCATCGACCGCAAGCGCGGCGTCGTGACGGAAACCATCCGCACCTCGCTGTTTCCCCATGCGCCGGAGGGCAGCACGCCCGACGCCCTGGCCGTGGCGCCGGACGGCAAGACGCTCTACGTCGCCGACGCCGACAACAACTGCGTCGCGGTAATCGACATTTCCGACCCTGGAAAGAGTCAGGTCCACGGCTTCATCCCGACCGGCTGGTACCCCACCGCCGTCGCCGTCACGCCCGACGGCAAGAACCTTCTCGTCGGCGTCGGCAAGGGCAACGAGACGAGGCCGAACCCGCTGTACAAGGACAAGGACAAAATCCCCGACGACGTGCCCAAGGACGCCGACGGCAAGCCGAAGACGCCGTTCCCCTACATCGGCAACACTCATGTCCGGGGCGCTGTCGGTCGTCCCCGTGCCGGACGAGAAGCAGCTCGCCGAGTACACCGCCACGGTGTACCGCAATTGTCCGTATTCCGACAAGCTGCTGTCCGCGGCCGCGCCGACGGCCGAGCGCACCGCCATCCCGACGAAGCCGGGCGACCCGTCGCCGATCAAGTACGTCATTTACATCATCAAGGAGAACCGCACCTACGATCAGGTGTTCGGCGACCTCAAGCAGGGCGACGGCGACCCGGCCCTGGTGATGTTCGGCCGCGACGTGACGCCCAACCACCACAAGCTGGCCGAGGAGTTCGTGCTGCTGGACAACCTGTACTGCAACGGCCAGGTGTCGCGCGACGGCCACCCGTGGTCCACGATGGCCTACGCCACCGATTACACGGCCCGCGACTGGCACCTCACCTATTCCAAGCGCAAGGGCGTGGACGACGACGACTCCGGCGACCTGGCCAACGCGCCGTCGGGCTACCTGTGGGACGCCTGCACCGCGCCGGCCTGACCTACCGCAGCTACGGCGAGTACGGCAAGCGCGTCAGCACCGGCGACGGCGCCGCCAAGATGGAGGGCAGCGTGCCCGGTCTGGTCGGCCACTTCTGCCCCGACTACGCCGCCCTCAAGGCAAAGGGCGCGCGGATGCGCGACACGGATAACATGGATGTCTTTTTGAAAGAATACGCCGACTTCACGAAGAACGGCGCGATGCCGCGCTTCATCGTGATGAGCCTGGGCGAGGACCACACGACCGGCACGACGGTCGGCACGTTCACGCCGAGGGCGTGCGTGGCCAGCAACGACGTGGCGCTGGGTCGGCTGGTGGACGCCGTCTCGCACGGCCCGCTGTGGAAGGAGACGGCCATCTTCGTGATCGAGGACGACGCCCAGAACGGGCCGGACCACGTGGACTGCCACCGCACGGCCGGCCTGGTGGTCAGCCCGTACACGAAGCGCGGCGCCGTCGATTCGACGCAGTACAGTACGGTGAGCATGATCCGCACGATCGAGCTGATCCTTGGCCTGGAACCGCTGAGCCAGTACGACGCGGCGGCCCGGCCGATGTACGGTTCGTTCACCGACAAGGCCGATCTCAAGCCCTACGACCGCGACCCGGCCCGCATCGACGTGACCGAGAAGAACGACAAGAAGTCCTACGGGGCGGAGCGCTCCGGCAAGATGGACTTCAGCGACTACGACCTGGCCGACGACTTCGAGCTGAACGAGATCCTCTGGCGCAGCATCAAGGGCGCCGACGCCCCGCTGCCGCCGGCCGTGCGCAGCGCGATCGCGGATCGGCCGGCGACGAAGTAGGTCCGTTTAGCCGCTCTTCGCAGAAGAGCGCGTCTCGCCGAAGCGCTCTTCTGCGAAGAGCGGCTAAACGGAATCCGTCAGCGACAAAACCGCCCCACCGCCTCCACGAACTCCGCTTCCTTCTCGAACATCGCCAGGTGGCCGCACTCCGGGATCACCTTCCATTCCGCATGAGGCAGATGTTTCTTGTACGCCTCGCCGTAAGACGGCGGCACGAGCCGGTCGTTGGCGCCCCACAAGAGCAGCGTCGGGCACTGGATTCGGTGCAGCCGCGACGCCAGTTTGGGGTCGTAAGGCCGCTCCCAGACCAGCCGCGCCAGCACCGTCAGCGACTGGTACGCCGACACCATCTCCTCCTCGCTGGCGTGGTCCGCGATCACCAGCTTGGCCATGTAGCCCTGCGGGTCGTGGAACAGCCGTTCGCGCATCTTTTGGCGATCCGTCATCTCGCGGAACAGGTCCGGCAGCGGTTCCTCCTCCACCCACAGGCCGGGGGCCGCCGAGAGCCACAGCTTCTTGACGCGCTCCGGCCAGCGCACCGCGAACTCGGCCGCGATCCAACCGCCGAGGCTGACGCCGCCCAGGATCACCTCGCCGAGGCCCAGCGCGTCGAACAGCTCGACGTAGTGGAACGCCATGTCCTCGATCGTGTCGATCTGGTCGAAGCCGCCACTCTTGCCGAAGCCGGGGTGCGTCGGGACGTAGACCGTGAAATGCTTCGCCCAGGCCTGGTGGAACGGGAACCAGCGGAACGACTCGCCGAGCGTGCTGTGCAGGTAGACGAACGGCGGCCCGTCGCCGCCGTGCATAATCACGGTCGGCTGGCCGCGCACGTCGATCGTCTCCGCCTCGCCGCCCCTACCCGACAGAAGCACTCGGGCGCCGTAGCGGAGTTTCTTCAAGGCCTCGAACATGCGGCAACACCTCGCGGGCCAAGAGTTCCATACTCTTGCGAGCCAGTTCATGCGCCAGCGTGCCGGTC
Organism: uncultured Planctomycetaceae bacterium; assembly: GCA_963823075.1. Classification (GTDB taxonomy): domain Bacteria; phylum Planctomycetota; class Planctomycetia; order Gemmatales; family Gemmataceae; genus UBA4732. The sequence goes on along the minus strand of CAWGKE010000001.1, from coordinate 1,041,838 downwards.
TGGCAGCCGGTCAGCACGACGCCGACGCCGAGCTCCTTGCGATAGTGGTCGAGCTTCTGCCGCACCGTCTCGGGGCTGCCGACGATGGCGAAGACGCCTTCTTCGATGTCGTCCCAGTCTCTTCTGTTCCGCCAAAAACGATCCGCGATTCTTGAGGATGGCCAGGGCGGAGCGCGGCGACGTGTAGCCGGGCGGCGCCAGGCTGATGTTCTTCATCAGCTTCTTGACGAAGTACCAGAAGTGCGGCTCGAACTCCTCGCGGGCCTGGCGCGTCGGTCTCGGCCACGTAGATCGGCACGCCCCAGCCCATCTGCCCCGGCGCCGCCTCGTAACCGGCCTTGCGGCAGGCGTCGCGGAACAGGCCGAAGACGCGCTCGAAACGTGTCGATATGAAAATACGGAATGCCCATGTAGGCGTAGCGGCGCTGGGCGACGAACTCGATGGTTTCCAGGCTGCCGGCGCCGGGAATCCAGATCGGCGGGTGCGGCTGCTGGAGCGGCCGCGGCCAGGGATTGACGTAGCGGAAGAAGTAGTGCTTCGAGTTCCACAGAAACGGCCCCGGCGTCGTCCACGCCTTGACGATGAGGTCGAGGGCCTCGCGGAAGCGTTCGCGCGCATGGGTCGGGTTGACCTGATAGGAGTAGTATTCCGGGTCCGCCGCCGATGACCATGCCGGCGACGAGCCGGCCGCGGCTCATCACGTCGAGCATGGCGAACTCCTCGGCCACGCGCAGCGGCGGGTTGTACAGCGGCAGGGCGTTGCCGATGACGACGATCTTGCAACGCTTCGTGCGCTGCGATCAGGGCCGAGGCGATGAGGTTGGGCGACGGCATCAGGCCGTAGGCGTTCTGGTGGTGCTCGTTGACGCAGACGCCGTCGAAACCCAGCTCGTCGGCGAAGGCGAGGGTGTCGATGTAGTTCTGGTAAAGGTCGGCGCCCTTTTGAGGGTCGTAAAGGCTGTTGGGCAGCCAGACCCAGGCGGAATCGCAGGTGGCATCGAAGTCGGCCGGCAGGTAGGGCCACGACATCAGATGGAAGAAGTAGTACTGCACGGGCCGGTCCTCCTGTGCCATGCAGTGTAGCGGCCGCACGAGGCGCCGGCGAGCGGGCGGCTTGAATGCATATAGGTCCTATGGGTCTCATAGGACCTATACTACCCACTCGCGGATATCGAGAAACCGCACGGATTCCTCTTTCCTCTCACGCGCGCCGGTGCGATAACATACCTCCGTCGGCGCGACGGATCGCCCCCGACCCGGTCTTGAAGGCGCCACCCTCCCGGGGCTTCGCAATGCAAAACGTCCTCAGCCTCATCCTCGGCGGCGGCCGCGGCACCCGCCTCTATCCGCTCACGCAAGCTCCGCAGCAAGCCGGCCGTGCCCGTCGCCGGCAAGTACCGCCTCATCGACATCCCCATCAGCAACTGCATCAACAGCGGTTGCAACCGCATCTACGTCCTGACCCAGTTCCTCAGCGTCAGCCTCCACCGCCACATCGCCAACACCTACAAGTTCGATCCCTTCGACCAGGGCTTCGTCGAGGTGCTGGCCGCCCAGCAGACCAACGAGGCCACCGACTGGTATCAGGGCACCGCCGACGCCGTGCGCCAGCAGGTCCGCTATGTCGCCGAAGACCCCGCCAGCGCCATCCTCATCCTGTCCGGCGACCAGCTCTACCGCATGGACTTCCGCGAGCTGCTGCGCACCCACGAGGAGACGCAGGCCGACGTGACTATCGCCGTGCTGCCTGTGCCGCGCGATCAGGTCGGCGGCTTCGGCGTCGTCCGCCTCGACGACGCCGGCCGCGTCGTCGGCTTCGTCGAGAAGCCGCAGACCGACGAGGCGGTCGAGCCGCTGCGCACCTCGGAAGATTGGCTGCGGCGCCGCGGCATGCGCCACGACGGCCGGCCGTTCCTCGCCAGCATGGGCATCTACCTGTTCGCCCGCAAGGCCCTGCTCGACCTGCTCAACGCCCGGCCGTTGGCCACCGACTTCGGCAAGGAGATCTTCCCGCGCAGCATCAAGTCGCATCGCGTCTTCGCCCACCTGTTCGAGGGCTACTGGGAAGACCTGGGCACCGTGAAGGCCTACCACGACGCCAACCTCGCCCTGGCCGGCGACGACCCGCCCTTCGACTTTTCCAGCCCGGAGGGCGTCATCTACACGCGCATGCGCTTCCTGCCGGCCTCGCGCCTGAGCGGCGCCCGCATCAATCAGACCCTTATCAGCGACGGCTGCGTCATCCACCCCGGCGCCGACCTGGAGCGCTGCGTCATCGGCGTCCGCAGCTGGATCGGCCACAACGTCGCATTGCGCGACGTGATCATGCTGGGGGCCGACCGCTACGAGACCGAGGCCGAGCGCGCCGCCAACCAGACGCGCGGCGTCCCGGACCTGATCATCGGCGACGACGTGGTGATCGAGCGGGCCATCCTCGACAAGGAGTGCCGCATCGGCCACGGTGCCCGCATCATCAACCGCCGCGGCGTCGAAAACGACGAGGGCGACAACTACGTCATCCGCGACGGCATCGTCGTCATCCCGCGCGGCGCCGTCGTGCCGGCGGGGACGGTCATTTAGAACGTTCGGAAGCAATGAGGACGGCGCTGCGGGCTTGCCGGATTACGGATTCGTGAAGGCACCGCTCTTCTTCAGCTGGTCGGCCTTCTCCAGGAAATCCTCGGTCAGCCGGACGGTGACTTGCACGGAAGTCCGGTCCTTGCGGATAACGACGTTGTCGTGGACGGTTTGGAGGAGCGGGCCGAACGGACCGGGCCGGAGGGCCGGGATCACCAGCAGGAGCTTGTCGCTCAGGGCCAGCTGGCCCTTCGCGTCGTCGGCCCCCGCCTCGTCCGTGGTGTACACGACCGCCCGCATCACCACTTCCGTCGTCACGCGGATCGAAACGGTCACCACCTCCAGCTTCGGCGCCAGCCTTTTGGCCAGCGTGTTCGTCAAGCGCTTCTTCATCGCATCCGTGGCGACGACCGCGATTTGGACCGCGCCGTCGTCGGGTACCTTGGCCAAGGCGTTTTGCATCGCCCGACTCGGGCCGGGCGATGGCGTCCGCACGGCCTGGATCAGGTAGTCCCGGTCGGTCGAGGCCAGCAGCGCCGTGCCGTCCGCCAGGAGGTGGGCGTAGACCGTCTTGCCCTGGGTCGCGCCCTCGTAAATCGTCAGGCCGTTCGTCCGCGTGATTTTCAGGTCCGCCGGGTTCGCTCCGGCGAAGAGAGCGGCGACGGCCTGGATCTTGCCCACGTCGAACTTGCCGCGGGCCACCAGCAGCGCCCGGGGGTTGGCGCCCATCACGTCCCCGGAGGAGGCGAGCAGAAGGCTGTCCAGGTCCCGGAGCGGGTCCAGGCCGAGGGCGGCGAGGAGGGCCTTGACGGGGGGGCTTTGAAGGCCCTGGAGGGCGTCGGCCTTGCCGTACTTCTGGAACGCGGGGGAATCGACGAGCCGGCGGAGGTCGATCGAAACCACCGCATCGGCGTCGGCGGGCACGTCGAGGGGGAGTCGCGTCGCGTCCGCCGACGCGACGTTGACCGCAACCGCCGCGTCGATGGGCGTGAACGATTCGGCGTCGCCGGCGCGGGCCAGTCCCGCCCGGCACAGGGCGGCGAGGCCGGCGGCCGCGACGGCCAGCCAGGTCGGGGCGGACAGGCGCATGAGCAAACCGTCCTTTCCGATGAGAGACGGAGCGGCGCCGCGGCGTGGGGACCGCGCACCTGCTGCGAAAAGACATACCGGGTCGCCGGCGCGAGGGTTTCGTGAGGCCAGCCGCCTTATTTGCTCGGTTTCAGCGCGTCCCCGATCGCGTCGGCGCTCACCGTGGCCTTGACGATCACGGTCTTCTCCTTGATCGATATCTTGACGCTGTTGACCAGATCGATCAGCACGTCCACCTTGGCGTTCTTGGTGAAAGCCAGGGCCGACAGCAGCAGCCGGGCCTCGTTCAGGTAGTTCTTGAGGTCCTCGACCACGTCTTTGGCGTCGTCCGCGCTCTTGGCCGACGCCGACACCTCGATCTTGACGTCGTCTTCCAGCGTCACGCCGCCGGCGAGCGCGTCGATCTTCTCGAACAGGTCCTTGACGTCCTGGGGGACGCCGTCGCTGAGCGCGCCGCCGACCACCGCCAGCGCCACGGACTGCTTGTCGTTCATCCGCTCCAGCAGCGCCTGCATCTGCTTGTTCTTCAGGGCCGGCGCCTCCTTGGAAGCCACCTTCCGCATCGCGTCCACGACGTAGTCCTTGCCGGGCGACGCCAGCACCGTCGTCGCGTCGGCCAGGGCCACGAACACGGTCGGCGCCTGGTCGTTCGCCTTCACCTCGTAGACCAGGAACTTGCCGTCGGCCCCGTCGGAGATTTTATGAATCTTGAGAATATCGGGATCGTCCTTGGATACTTGCTCGGCCTTGGCCCGGAACTTGTCGAGGTCGAATCGGCCGCGGGCGATGACCAGCCCGCGGTCCTGGTCGGCGCCGCCGGGGGCGGCCACGATCACCCGGTCCAGGTCCTTGAACGGGTCGAAGCCGAGGTCCTTGAGGACTTCGGGCGCCTGATCGACGCCGTTCAGCGCGTCGCGGGCGGCGTCGCCGATGTTCTTCTTGAAGAACTCCGAATCGAGGATTTGCCGGACGTTGATCGAGACGACCATCTCGGTGTCATCCGGCAGATACTTGTCCAGCTCGGCGGCGCGGGCCGGCGCGGCGGCCGCGAACGCGCTCGAGGCGCACAACCAGACGGAGCGGCGAAGCATCATTGGCACACGTTCCTTTCCAGGGACTTCAGCGGACCCGGGTGACGAGACACTTGAGATAGTGCGATTCCAGGCACGACGCCGAGACGGGGTGGTCCGGGGACGGCCCGCGGCGCTGGAGGACCTGGATGTCGCGCTTCTCCTCGGCGGCCAGTTGCGCCAGCAATTCCTCCAGCATATCCGCCGTGATGAGGCCGGAGCAACAACAAGTCGCCAGAAACCCTTCGGGTTCCAGCAGCCGCAGCGCTAAAGTTTGCAAGCGCCGGTAGCCGCGCAGCGCCTCGTCCACGGCCCGCCGGTCGCGCGCGAACTTCGGCGGGTCCAGCACCACCAGGCCGAACCGCGCCCCCGCGCCGCCAGCGCGTCCAGTTCCGCGAACACGTCGCCGCGGACGAATTCCAGATGATCCAGACCGTTCAACGCGGCATTCTCGCGCCAGGGCCAGGGCCGGCTCCGACTGGTCCACTCCGAGGACGGAACGGGCGCCGGCGCGGGCGGCGTGCAAGCCGAAGCCGCCGCTGTAGCAGAAGGCGTCCAGCACGGCCCGGCCGGCTGCCAGGCCGGCGACGGCGCGGCGGTTGTCGCGCTGGTCGAGGTAGAAGCCGGTCTTCTGGCCCTCGGCCACGTTGACGCGGAAGCGCAGGCCGTGTTCCTCGATGACGACCGGCCCGTCCGGCGGCCGACCCCACAGCAGGCCGTCCTGCAATTCCAGCCCTTCCAGCTGGCCGATGCCGCGCTCGGTGCGGAGGTAGACGCCTTCCGGCCGCAGCAGCTCCACGAGGATCTCGGTCAGCCGCTCGCGCCGCCGGGCCAGCCCCAGCCCGGTGAACTGCACCACCAGCCAGCGGTCGTAGCGGTCCACGGTGACGCCGGACAGGCCGTCGCCCTCGCTGAAGACGAGCCGGCACGCCCCGCCAGGGACGTCCAGGCCCAGCGCCATGCGCAGCCGGACGGCGGCCGCGAGCCGGTCACGGAAGAAGGCGTCGTCCAGCTCGACGGCGGGATCCCAGCTGTAGAGGCGGACGCGGATCTTGCTGCGGCTGTTGTACAACCCGCGGGCCACGAAATGGCCGGCGTGCGAGACGAGATCGACCACGTCGCCGTCGGCCGGCTCGCCCTCGACGGCGGCGACGGCCCCGGCGTAGACCCAGGGATGCCGGCCGTAAAACGGGCGGGCGCGCTTCGGCAGCAGGATGACGTGGGGGTGCATGGGTCGTCTGCCGCTCGGTTAGCCGCGACGCGGAGCGGAGCGCTCTTCCCCAAGCGCTCCGCTCCGCGTCGCGGCTAACCGAACCGGGTGTGTTTATTCGCCGCGTTCCACCGCCTCGATGTAGGCGAGGGCGCGGTCGAGTTGCCGCTTGTACGTGCGGGCGCAGCAGCGAGCGCACGCGCAGGAGCAGCTCGCTCTTTTTGATCGGCTTGGACAGCACGTCTTCGGCGCCGACCTCGACGGCGCGTTCCATGTCGCTGGGCTGGTCGAGGGCGGTGACCATGAGGACGGCCACCTCGCGCGTGGCGGGGTCGGCACGGAGGCGCTTGCACACCTCGAAGCCGCTGATGCGCGGCATCATGATGTCGAGCAAAATCAGGTCGGGCTGCCAGGCCGCGACCTGCTGCAAGGTCTGTTCGCCGTCGGACGCCGTGCGCAAGTCGTAACCGCTGGCGCTCAGGTAGGCCTCCAGCAGCTCCACCCCCTGCACGTTGTCGTCGGCGATCAGGACGCGCGGCGGCGCGCTTCGCCGGCCGCGGCAGGGCTGGAAGGGGCAGACACGTCCATACGGACCTCTCGGGAGGAAACCGGGCGGCCCGATTGGCCGCCGCTGTGGGGCATTATAGCGACGGCCGCGCCGCTCGCCAAAATGTCGGAAATGCGTGTCCGACCGCCGCCCGGAATGCGTATATGTGGGTGAAGGGCGAACGGAGCCTTCACGAGCTTCGGCTCGATTACCATAGAAAACGCGGCGGGCGAAGCCGGGACGACCCCGGTTCCGCCCGCCGCGTTCGTTTCTCCAACGGCTTCGACCTTGCCGGAAGTCGCGTCACGGGCTGGCCGCTTCGAGCGGCTGAACCCGGACGGCCGTCACCCGCGGCGATTTCTTTTTCGCGTCCTTGATCGCCAGCGCCAGATCGACCTCCTTGAACGGCCCCGGCGCGATGGTCAGCGGCAGCGCCAGGCCGATCGGCGTACCGTTCAGCTTGACGACGTAACCCGCATCGCTGCGCTCGAGGCGAAGGACGTTCGCCGCGCCTCTGTTCCAGGCTTTGGAGCCGTCGAGCTTGACCTTGCCCGCCACGATAATGTCGCCGCCGCTGTCCAGCTCCAGCACGAGCGGCGCGACCTTCGTCCCCTTGAACACCAGATCCACTGCCGTATCCTGTTCAGGAAAAACGGTCGCCACGTCCGTGTAAAAGTCGCCTTTCAGATCGACCCTGGGCAGTATCACGATGTCGCCGCCCAGGGCCGTACTGGTCAATTCCAGGTCGGCCAGGTCGCCGGTTTTCTGCACGGCGAGGTTGCCGGCCGTGCTGCCCGTCCAGCCGTCGGGCAGGGTCCCGGCCGTGACCTTGCCGAAGTCTTCGCGCACGCCCGGCAGCGGGGGCGGAGGCGGCGGGTCTCCCCCCGCCTTGTTTGAAGGCTTCTCCAGCGAGGTGATCTTGACCGAGTAGAGGCGGGCGAGGGGGTAATTGTTGCTATATCTCCCTCCCGGGAGACCGATGCGGACCTCGTCGAACGTCCCCTTGCCAGGAAGGGTCAAACCGGCCGTCACCGCGTCGTTGATGCTGACGTTGTAGACGTCCCCCTTCCGCTTCAGCCGGAAGTGAATGCTCGTGAAGCGCTTGAACCCTTCCGTCGGCTTCGGTTCCGCCTGGTCGATTCGGACGCCGCCCTCATGATCCACCTGGATCGTCAATGGGGTGCTGCTCCGACTGCCCAGTTCGAGGTGAAATACGTGCTCGTACCCCAACAAGAACTCGCAGTCCATCACGAAGTCGCCCTTGACGGCCAGCTGCGGCAGCGTCACGTAGTGCAAATCCTTGGGGCTGGTCACCTCCAGGCACGGACGGTCGTTTTCCTTCTGCACGGCGAAGGCGTCGCCGTCCCAGTCCTTCGGCCGGCCGCCCACCTCCACTTCCTTGAAGGTCTCGTTGAGCAGGATTGTAGGATCCGGCTCGTCCGGCTTCGGCGGCGGGGTCGGGTCCGGCTTCGGCGGGGTCGGGTCCGGCTTCGGCGGCGGGGTCGGGTCCGGCTTCGGCGGCGGAGTTGGGTCGGGCTTCGGCGGCGGAGTTGGGTCGGGCTTCGGCGGTGGGGTCGGGTCGGGCTTCGGCGGTGGGGTCGGGTCAGGCTTCGGCGGAGTCGGGTCGGGCTTGGGCGGCGGGGTCGGGTCCGGTTTGCCGCTGGCGGGGGAAGACACGGGTTGCGTCGCCAGGGCCACGTCGGGAGACGGGGCCGCCTTCTTCTGGCTGAGGGTATAGACCAGATAGCCGAGGCCGCCGAGAGCGCTCAGCATGAGCAGAACCAGCACGCACCATCCGAGGACGCCGGCTATCGACGCTCCGCTCCGCTCTTCCCTGTCACGGCTGGGCCTGGCGCGGGCCGGCGCGCTGCGTCTCGGCGGGCCGGCGGATGGCCGAGGCCGCCTTGACTCCCTTCTGCGTCAGGGCCGGCGGATGCGCGCCCCGAACCGGCGGCGTTGAGGCCGCGGCCTGGCCGGGCGCCATCGTCGGCGCCTGAAAAACGTCGGCCGGACCCGTCTTCGTCGCCGTCAGGGCGCCCGCGCCCTCCGTCGGCGGCGTCGCCTTCAGATACTCGATCAGGGCGGCGGCGAAGTCTTTCATCGAGGGATAGCGATTCTCCGGCGCCTTGGCCATCGCCTTGACGCAGAGGGCGTCCAGCACCGGGTTCAGCCCGGCCCGCAGCGAAGACGGCGGCGGCGCCTCAGTGTACAGGATCTTGCCGTAAATCTCCGCCGCCGTCGTCCCCTTGAACGGCAAACCGCCCGTCAGCAGCTCGTACAGGATCACCCCGAGGCTGTACACGTCGGTGGCCGGACCCATCCGCTCCAGGTCGCCCTTGACCTGCTCCGGCGGCATGTAAGCCGGCGTGCCCAGCGTCGTGCCCGATTGCGTCAGCTTCTGGTCCTCCTGCCGGGTCTGCTTGGCCAGACCGAAGTCCATGACCACCGGCCCGACGCCCGCGCACATCATCACGTTGTTGGGCTTCAGGTCCCGATGGATGACCCCCTTGCCGTGAGCGGACCCCAGCGCCTGCGCCAGCTTGGTTACGATCTCCACCGCCTTGCGCGGCGGCTGCGGCGCCGGCGTAGTCCGACAGCAGCTTGCCCTTGAGGTAGCGCATGGTCAGGTAGCAGACGCCGTCCAGCACCCCGACGTCGTAGACCGGGCACAGGTTCGGGTGGTCCAGCTGCGCCGCCGACCGCGCCTCACGCAGAAAGCGCTCGCGCACCATCGGGTCGGCGCCGACGTCGAAGTGAGGCACCTTGAGCGCCTCCTCGCGTTTCAGCTCCGTGTTCTCGACCAGGAAGACGGCGCCCATGCCCCCGCCGCCCAACTGCTTCACGACGCGGTAGCGCCCGAACTGTTCCGGCATGCCCATCTGGCCGCCGCCGTAGGGAACCGTACCGACGCCGCGCTGGCTGGCCGCGCCGCCGCCCGTGGCGCCCGGCCCGGCGGCCGCGGCTTGCGCCTGCTTGCTCCGTTCCTTCGCATGAGCGCCCGTCGCCAGACCCTGCCCCACGGTTCCCTCCGGGGCTGGCCCCTGTTTGCTCGGTTCCTTCGCGCGATCCGCACCGGTTCCGTCGTTCGTCGCCATTTCCAGGTTCCTCCTTCACAGGAAAACCGCCGCCATCCTTCGAGGGATCACACGAAGCGGATTTACCGCACCGCTCTGGAAACAGTACTTCGCCCGGACGCCACCAACGTCTTTCCCCGCCGTATCAGGGCGCCCAGGGTGCGATCGCGCTGCCCCTGCCAGAACAGCACAACCAGGGCGGTGAGAACGAAAACCAGGGCGTGCGCCAGCACCACCAGCGCCGCGACCGAGAAGGAGCCTTGCTCCCCGAGGAAGGCCCGTTGGGCCTGCTCCTCGGTCAGCAGGGCGTCCAGGCCGCGATTGCCCCAGTACACCGTGATGAACGTTTGGGCCAGAAACTTGCTGATCCCTTCCAGCTTGGCGATGACGCCCGACAGGATGATCTGCGGGATGATGGCCATTGGAATCAGCGTGATGGCCATCTCCTCGGTGGGCGCCAGCGCGGAGATCGCCAAACCGAGCGCAACGCCGGCCGTCGCCAGGATCGTGAGCATCCAAGCCAGGCCCATGACGGCGACCGGCGGACGGCACCCGAACTCGACGACGGCCACGAGAACCAGGGCCTGCACCGCGCTGCACAGCACCAGCAGCAGGAACTTGGAGCAATAATAGCTCCCTACCTGGACGTTGAAGTCGCGCTTGCGCGTGTAGATGACGCGCTCCTTGACGATCTCCTTGGCGGCGTTGTTGCAGCCGAACCAGAAGCTGGTCACCGACAGCAGGAACAGCAGGTTGCCCCACTTCATGGCGCGTTCGGGCTTCGAGGCGACGTCCTCCAGGTCGCCGAACACCATCACGAGCAGCACCGCCACCAGCAGGCTCTGCCCCAGCATGGCCAGGAGCGCCAGGTAGTCGCCGCGCCAGACGGCGAAGTAGCGCTGGGTCAGCAGGGCCGTCTGGCGCAGGAACAGCCGGCCCCGATCGGTCCACTTCCGCGCGTGCGGCCGGAGCGGCGGCGGCGGCGCCTCCTCCTGCCTCGGCAACCGCGAGGCGACGTAGCGGTGGTAGAGGGGATGGGCCTGGAACGTCTGCTGCCAGTGCTCGGCGGGCTGCTCGGCCAGGCGCTCGTAGACGTCGCCTAGCCGCGGGATGCCGAAGTATTCGAGCGCCTCCGCCGGTTTGCCGACGAAGGCCAGCCGCCCGCCCGCCGTCAGAATCACCACCAGATGACAGGTGCGCTCGACGTTGGCCAGGCTGTGGGTGATGCACACCACCGTCTTCCCGGTGTCGGCGACGGAGCGGAACAGATCCATCATGTCGCGGTCGGTTTGCTCGTCCAGGCCGGAGGTGACCTCGTCGAGGAAGAGCAAGCTGGGTTTGCACATGATCTCGTTGGCCAGGCTGCGCGCTTGACCTGTCCGCCGCTGAGGTGGCGAATCAGCGTACCGCGACGCTGTCCGAGGCCCACCGTCCCGAGCGTCTCGTCGATGCACGTCTTCACTTCGGCGCGGCTGAGGTCGGGCGGCAGCCGCAGCCGGGCCGTGTACCAGAGGGCGGCGCCGACGCTGAGCGAGTCGTGCAGGATGTCCTTCTGCGGCACGACGGCGATGTCCTGCTTGAGCGCGTCGAAATGCGTGTGCAGGTCCTGCCCGTTGACCTGCACGCCGCCGCCGTCCGGCGCCGTTCGGCCGCTCAGGGCCGACAGGAGGGTCGATTTGCCCGAACCCGACGGCCCCAGCAGGCAGACGAACTCGCGCGGGCGGATGACCAGCGTGATTTCGTCGAGCAGGGTGAGGGGCTTGCCGGTCTCGCGGTTGGTGACCACGCGGCGGACGCCGCGCGCGACCAGCTCGACGTTGTCCGAGCGGGTGCGCAGGCTGCAGCGCCGCGCCGTTGAACAGCAGGGCGTAGGGGCCGACGTCGATCTGGTCGCCGGGCCGCACGACGGTCGGCTTGCGGACGCGCACGCCGTTGACGAAGGTGCCGTTGGCGCTGTTGAGATCGACGAGGATCGCCCGGTCGTTCTGCAGGGTGAGGTGGGCGTGCAGGCGCGAGACCTGCGGATGCGGCAGGGGAATCTGGACCTGGCGCTCGTCGCGGCCGATCAGCATCTTGCCCGACAGCGGGATGGGTTGCAGCAGCTCGGAGGGCGGCGGCAGGGGGACCGCGGCGGCGGAGCCAGCCATCACCGTCATCAGGGCGGCGGGGACGGCGGCAGCGGCGGGCGCGGGAGCGGGGGGAGGGCCGGCCTTTCCCGCGACCGTGGGGGAGGCGAACGCGGATCGCTGGGACTTGACGCCCGGCGGCCGGACCAGGAACACGAATCGAGACTCCCCCGCGTCGAGACGGTCCTCGTGCGCCAGCGGCGTGCGCCCGCTGATGGGCTGGCCGTTGTGATACGTCGGACTGTTCCGCGACAGCGGCTCGGCGTAGTGCCGGCCCTCGGCGCGAACGATGCGGAACTGCTGGCGCGAGCAGGTGACATCGAGGACCGGCAGGTCCGCCGTCTCGCTCCGGCCGACGACGAAGGACGCGCCGAGCAGGGAATGCAGCTGCTTGGCGGCCGGATCGTACAGGGCGGGGTAGACGGGTTGAGTCACGGGCGATCCCCCCCCGGTGCTGGCGCGCGACGGCGCTGTTGAAACCGGCTGCGGCTGGGTTCGGTCTCCGATGGACGGATGGATTATGAGGGGTGGGAGAGCGATTTGCAAGGAATTTCCGAACCGGAGATTCACGTACTCCCCTGTGTGGCAATTTCTCCGGTCGCTCGCCCCTTGTGCGACTCCTTCCCACCACCCGGCGAATCGACTACCATTTCTGAATTGACGCCGCCGACGATCGCCCGGGAACATGCACATGCGCAGCGCCGACCAGATCCGCCAGGAGTTCCTCGACTTCTTCGCCAAGAAGCACGGCCACACGGTCGTCGCGTCCAGCTCCGTCGTGCCGCAGGACGACCCGACGTTGCTGTTCACCAATGCGGGCATGAACCAGTTCAAGGACGTGTTCCTCGGCACGGGCAGCCGGCCGTACAAGCGGGCGGTCGATACGCAGAAGTGCATCCGGGCCGGCGGCAAGCACAACGACCTCGACGACGTGGGCAAGGACACCTACCACCACACGTTTTTCGAGATGCTCGGCAACTGGTCGTTCGGCGACTACTTCAAGAAAGAGGCGATCCGCTGGGCGTGGGAGCTGCTGACGGAGGTGTGGGGCCTCGACAAGAGCAGGCTGCACGCGACCGTTTTTGAAGGCGATGCGAAGGAAGGCCTGGCGCCCGACGACGAGGCGGCGGCGCTGTGGCGGTCGGAGACGGACATCGACCCGTCGCACGTCCACAAGGGCGACAAGAAGGACAACTTTTGGGAGATGGGCGACACCGGCCCGTGCGGCCCCTGCTCCGAGATTCACATCGACCGCACGCCGGACAAAAGCGGCGGCAAGCTCGTCAACAAGGGCACGCCGGACGTCATCGAGATATGGAACCTCGTTTTCATCCAGTTTAACCGCGGCGCCGACGGCAAGCTGACGCCGCTGCCGGCGAAGCACGTGGACACCGGCATGGGCTTCGAGCGCGTCACGTCCGTGTTGCAGGGTAAGACGAGCAACTACGACACCGACGTGTTCACGCCGATCTTCGCGGCGATCCAGAAGGTCACGGGCTTTGAGCCATACACCGGCGAGATCGACAACATCAAGGACACGGCATACCGCGTGATCGCGGACCATATCCGGGCGCTGACGTTCGCGCTGACCGACGGGGCCGTGCCGAGCAACGAGAAGCGCGGCTATGTGGTGCGGAGCATCCTGCGCCGCGCGGAGCGCTACGGCCGCATGTTTCTCTATACGCCAAAGCCGTTTCTGCATGAGCTTGTGCCGACCGTCGTGGAGATTATGGGCGGCGCCTTCCCCGAGTTGAAGCGTAAGCCGAGCGAAGTGGCGCGGGTCATCCTCGACGAGGAGAAGTCGTTTCTCCGCACGCTCGACCGCGGCATCAACTTGTTTCTAGAAGTGGCGAAGAAGACGCAAATGGATCGCGGCACGGCCATTAGCGGCGACGACACGTTCGAGCTGCACACGACCTACGGCTTCTTCCCCGACATCACGCGGCAGATGGCGGCTGAATTCGGGCTGACGCTCGATGAGGAGCGCTACAAGCAGCGGATGAAGGAGTTCCAGGAGCAGTCCGGCAAGGATCGCAAGAAGCTCGTTGTCACCGCCGTCAGCGGCGATCTGCCGAAGACCGACGACTCCTGCAAGTACGACGGCCTCTCCGCCCGCGGCAAGGTCGCCGGCTGGGTGCGCGACAACGCCGTCGTGAAATCCGGCCAACTGGAGGAGGGCGAGGAGGCGTCGCTTCTGCTCGACCGCACCAACTTCTATGCCGAACAGGGCGGCCAGGTCGGCGATCAGGGCGTTATCGCCACGCCGACGGGCCGCTTCGAGGTCGAGGACGCGCAGAAGCTCGGCGACGCCGTGCTGCACGTCGGCCGCGTCGCCGAGGGCCACGTCGAGCCGGGCCAGTCCGCGACGCTGGAAGTCGGCGGCGCCCGGCCGCACACCATGCGCAACCACACCGCCACGCACCTGCTCAACTGGGCGCTGCGGAAGGTGCTGGGCGGCGAAATCAACCAGAAGGGGTCTCTCGTAGACGCCGACAAGACGCGCTTCGATTTCACGCATGACAAGCCGTTGTCAGCGGACGAGGTCGCCGAGATCGAGCGGCTGGTCAACGAGAAGATTTACAGCGACCTGCCGGTGCGGCCGGTGACGATGCCGCTGGACGAGGCGAAGAAGATCCCCGGCGTGCGGGCCGTCTTCGGCGAGAAGTACCCCGACCCGGTGCGCGTCCTGCTGATCGGCGCCGAGCGGCCGGAGGACGCCACGATGGAAACGTCCGTCGAGTTCTGCGGCGGCACGCACCTGGCGCACACCGGACAAGCGGGATTCTTCAAGATCGTGAGCCAGGAGGGCGTCGGCAAGGGCGTCCGCCGCGTCACGGCCGTGACGGGCCGCGAGGCCGTGGCCGTGGTGCAGCGGCAGGCGGCGCTCCTGGACGAGCTGAGCGGCCGGCTCAACTGCAAGCCGGACGAGATCGCCGGCCGGGTGGCGGCGCTCCAGGACGAGGTGAAGAAGCTGCAAGCTCAGCTCAAGAAGGGCACGGCCGGCGACCTGGCGGGCGCGGCGGACAAGCTGCTGGCGGCGGCGGTCGAGGCGAACGGGGCGAAGATCATTGTCGGCGAGATGCCGGCGGCGCCGACGGAGCAGATGCGGCAGCAGGTGGACCGGCTGCGTCAAAAGGCCGGCAGCGGTGTGATCGTGATCGGCTGGACGGAAGAGGGCAAGGTCGGCCTGCTGGCGGCGGCCACGGAGGACCTGACGAAGCGCGGGGCCGACGCCGGCAAGCTAGTGGGCGCGGCGGCGCAGGTGGTCGGCGGCAAGGGCGGCGGCCGCAAGGACATGGCCCAGGCCGGCGGCAAGGACCCGTCGAAGCTGGCCGAGGCGCTGGAGGCGGCCCGCAAGCTCGCCGCCGAGCAGATCGGATGACGAGCAGCGTCCTGATGTGGCGATCCGCCGTCCCACGCAAGGCCGATCCGATACCGGGACGGGCGGTCAGAAGCCGAGGTCCTCGCCATCGTGGATCGCGGCCCCGATCTGCTCGACGCCGCCGCGCCGGCCGTTGTACCACAGCAGCCAACGCTTCCCGTCGAAGATCGCATAAGGCTTGTAAACGGCGTCCTCGTCCCAGCGGCCCTTGCCGGGCCGGAGAATAGGGTTGGCCGGGCGCCGCTCCCAATCGCCGATCCCGTCCTTCGAGCGGGCCAGGCCGATCTGGGCGTGGTCCTTGTCGGAAAAGCCGATGTAGAACATCACGTACCCGTCGCCCTGCTTCACGACCTGGCAGGCCGTCACCCGGTCCTTCTCCCACGCACTGTTGGGGTCGGGCCGAAAGACGGGGTTCTTCTCGCACTTCGTCCACTTCACGCCGTCCTCGCTGGTCGCATAGCCGATGGCGTTCGGTTCGTACTGCTCGCCGCCGGAGTACCACATCCGGTAGAGTTTCCGCTGCTCGTCGAACAGGACGTGCGGGCACATGACGGCCGACTGCTCCCACGGCTGTTCGGGCGACAGGACGGGTTTGTCGCCGGCGCGCTCCCAGGTCTTGCCGTCGTCGCTCACGGCGCAGCCGATCCACGACTTGCCCTTCGCCTGGCCGGTGTACCACATGCGATACTTGCCGCCGTCCTTGACGACCACGGGGCGGTTGACGTCCTCCTCCCAACCCGATGTCTTGTTCGGGCCGAGGACGACGGCCGGCTCGCTCCAGGCCAGGCCGTCGTCGCTCTCCACCAGGGCGATACTCTGCTTCGGCCGCCACGAGAACCACATGCGGTACTTGTCGCCGTCGCGCAGCACGGAGACGTCGAAGCACGTACCCAGCTTGCCGCCCAGGACCGGATTCTTCTCGTACTTCCGCCATCCCGCCGCCGTCTCGGCGTCGGGCGCATCCGACCGGGCATACGTCCCGTCCCGCAGCAGCGCCAGCTCCTCGTCCAGCCGGCCGGCGTCGGCCCGCGCCCAGTTGTGCCTGGCCAGCTCCGCGTAGCGCTCGGCTTCCTCCGTCCGCCCGGCCCGCTCGCACAGCACCTGCAAGCCGAGCGCCGCCTGGATGCTGGCCGGGTCGTGGGCCAGCGCCTCCTGGTACGCCTCTTCCGCCTCGTCGGCCCGGCCGCACCGCAACGCCGCCTCGCCCCACGCCTCCATGAAATAGGCGCCGTTGCCCCAGGCGTGGTGGCCGTAGTCGTCCTTCGACCGCGTCGCCGCTTTGGCCAAGAGCTTCAGCCCCTCGTCCGCCGAGCCGGTCTGACACTCCAACAACCCCTGCGTCTCCCATAAGCGATATTCCAGCTCCGGATCGCCCTTCTTGCCGGCGTACGCTTGTCGGAGCGACTCGACCTCCGGGGCGGCGCGGGCGGCGTCCCCCTGTTCCAGATAAACCAGGGCGGCCATGTAGTTGGCCGTGGTCTTGTCGGCCCGGCGGAAGTGATCGACGATCTTCAGCGCTTCCGGCCAGTCGCGCTCGGCCACGGCCAGGCGATACCAGGCGACCCATTGCCGGAACCCGGCCGCTTCCGCTTCGGCCTTGATCGCCCGCGCCTCGGCGAAACGGCCGTCGTGCGTCAGCGAAATCAGCAGGATTTCCAGGTGGTGCGAGAACTGCGCATCGTCCGACGGCTTGACGTTCATCTCCTTGTGGTAGGCGCGTTCCAACTCTACCGCGTGAGTCGAACGGTCGCTGGTCTTGTCCCAGCGGCCGAGGCGCGTCGCCAGATGGGCCTGCATGTGGAACGGGTGCGGGATGCCGGGCGACGACTTGATGTAGTTCTCCGCGTAGGTCCAGCCGAGGGCGGGGCGGCGGAAGCCCTCGTAGAAGTGGAGCAGCTCATGGTTGGCGCCGGGGTGCAGCGGATCGACCTTCAAGAGCGCCTTGTAGAACGGCACGGAGGCCACGTCGCCGCCGAAGTCCTTGCCGCCGTTGGCCAGCTGCGCCCGGTAGAACCACGCCTCCTCGTCGTCGTCGTAGACGGCCAGCATGTTGTCGATGGTGGCCGTCGCGGCGACCTTGCGGGCGTCGGCGTCGCCGACGCCGGGGACGAGGCCTTTTTCCTGCATCCGGGCGAGGATGAGCTGCTGCTCGCGCGGGCTGGCCTTGTCGCGCAGCTCGCCCGCCTTGAGCAGCACCTTGGTCGCGTCGCCGCGGCCCCACTTCTCCAGCGACCGGCTCAGGCCCCACCAGGCCATGGCGCAGTCGGGGTCGTACTGGGCGGCCGTCTCGAACGACCGGGCCGCTTCCATCCACACGTAGGAGTAGTAATATCCAAATCCCTGATCGACGAACGCCTGGCAGTCCGGCGAGCGCGTGCTGACGCGGTAGCGGTAGACGCAGAGGTCGGGGGCGATTTTGGACGGGGCGAGTCCGCAGAACGGCAGCTTGGCCGGCGGTTTGGCGTCGGCGGCCGGATCGGCCCGGAGGGAGGCGACCGCGAGGAGGGAGGCGGCCAGCGCGCCGGCCGTGAGACGGAAGAGCGGCATGATGCGGTTCCTTGGTGGGACGGCTATTCCTCTCCCATTGTGGCCGGCGGGCGCGGCGGTTTCCAGTGGAAAGCATCAGGAATGGGCGGAAGAAGCTTGTGACCGCTTCACGTCAGGACGCCCCCGGCAGACGGCGGCGCAGCTCTTCGTTTTCGCGGCGCAGCTGCTCGACCTTGGCTTCGGCTCGCTTTTTCGCCTCCTTGAAGAAGGAATTGGTCCACGACGCGGACTTCGCCGCCCAGCCGGAGAGATTAGTGTACGCCGCTCCGGCGGGAACGCAACCCGGACGATGAGCGACCGCGAGTTGACATTGCGGTCCCTCATGAGCATGGTCAACCGACTCCGCGGGGAGATCGCACGCTGCACGGCCGAGGCCGGCGCGAAACCTGTCGAGGGGACTCCGCCGAAGGTCGCTGCGGTTTAACCCGGATAGCCGGCCAGCGGCTTGGCCTTTTCCGTTGCAGTCCGCTCCAGGCGAAGCGATAATAAAAGCCGAGGCGGCAGGACCGCTTCCTAACGGACATTCGTATGATCGCGGTCAAAGACGTCGCCGAGACGGACGGCTTTGGGGTAGCGCCATGCAGTTCAGGGCCGAGCAGTATTACCAGGCCAGTTTGGAGAGAATGGCTCAAGCCCGCAAGCTGCTCCGGGATGGAACGGCTTTTGCCCTAACCATGTACTGCGGGGGGCTCGCGGTGGAATCGATGTTGCGAGCCTTCCGGTGGACGGAAGATGCTTCATTTGAGGGGCGGCACGACTTGTCGAAGTTACTCGGGGCCAGCCGCCTTCTCAGGATCGACGACGACTTCATGAGGCGTGGACGAGCATCCGAGAACGCTATCCGCGAATCGGGGTTGAAGCTTCGTGGAGCGATGAACGAGGTCATCGTCCTTTGGCACAACAACTTGCGGTTCGCATCCGAGGCGAGCCTCAAGACCTTCTTGAACGGAATTGGCAGGCTCCAGGGGTTGAAGGGCAACCCACTCAAGAAAAACGCCGCGGACTTGACCGATGCGGCACAGACCGTGGTCAATCGAGGGGTCGTGCTATGGATGTCACGGAAAAAATCATGAGCGTCCTATCCAACTCCCTTAAGGTGGAGTATGGCCGGTTGGAAGACGACGACGGGATCTCCGGGTTCATCGTGTCGCCTCAGTTCCAGGGCCTGTCTACGCTGGACCGGCAAGGCCTGATCGAAGAGGCCCTGAACCGGGCTTCCGATCGACTCTCGCCGCGGGAGCGACGCCAAGTCGCTCATGATCGCTGGACTCACCCCTACGGAGTACGAGTCCGTCGGAGCGCGGATACGGGTCCATCGCGTGAGAGAAATGGCCGGAGGGGTGGTCGAGGTGCTTATCCGCGGAGCGCTCTCCGACGCCGAATATGTTCGGGGCGCGCTCAACAATCAGAAGGGTGTGCAGACCGCCGAGCCCAAGCAGGCGGCCGGCGCGATCGGAGTCCTGATGTCGTTTCGGGCAAAAGGAACCCCGGCGATCCCGCTGACCAGGGCCAAGGTCATTAACATCCTCAAAAAAGACCCATATATTGAGGTAATGCCGAACGCCTGAGATGTTGCGGAAACGGGCTTGCGCTTACCGACGTGCTACGCCACCGCCCTGTCCCCCGCTCCGGCGCCGCTACGTCCGCGAACCCCGCCGTCCACAACCCCTCCGCCAGCGGCTTGGCCTTTCTCATTGCAGTCTGCCCCAGGCGAAGCGATAATGAAAGCCGAGGCGGCAGGAACGCTTCCTAACGGACATTCGTATGATCCCGGCCTTCAACGACGACGGCTACCTGCCCGCAGGCGTCCATCGCGCCACGCTGCAAGAAATCGCCGCGCGATTCGGGGTGGAAACCGAACTGCGACGTGTCCAGGTGCAGTCGTTGGACTGGTTGATCGATCTGGCGTGACGGGCCGGCGCGCTGCGGCTGATCGTCAACGGCAGCTTCGTCACGGATTGGCCTGAACCGAATGACGTGGATTGCGTCCTCTTGATCGGGGCGGGATTTCCCCGCGACGCAGAAGCGGAAAAGAATTGCTGGGCGGGCTGCCTTTCATCGAACTGAAGGTTGTGGGGGCCGAGGATTTCGCCCTCTTCGTCGAACGCATTTTCGTTTCGGATCGACAGTCGATCCGCAAAGGGATGATCGAGGTCGTGCTATGAGCATCCGCAACGAAAAGGAACTGGCCGTCTCACGGGAAAAGCTGCGGCTGCTGGAGGAGCGCGTGGCGGCGCTCAAGGGCCGGACGGACGGTGACGCTCATGTCCGCGAGCTGTCGGTGCGGTCCTTGAAGAGCATGGTAAATCAACTCCATGAAGAGATCGCGCGCTTCACCTTGGGGGCCGGTACGCGATCGACCAGCTAATAGCATGCAGAGCAATCAACCGCCGGGCACGGTGGCCTTTTCCTTGACGGACGCCATTTGTCGTGCTGGACTGTGCGAACGACGCCAGTAGACGCAGCTAAGTGAAGGGGAGAGCGCGAGTGGCTGACTGGATTCTAAAGCTGTCTGGACAGGATCTATCCTGCAAGGTGTCTTTCCGGCAGAAGAATATCTTTCGTATCGAGTTCTGGGATCCGGTGACCATCAAGCCCGGCGGGTGTGGAATGCTCGTGGCCCCGGACGAAAGGACGTGGATCGCCGTAGAAATCGGGCTTCCAAAATCGCCGAAGCAGATCGATTGCCACCTTCTCGGAACCCTTGTCCCGACCCCGACTTTGTGTCTTGAATGCGGTGTGGTCTTGAGCTGCAGGGCGCAGGTTCGCCACATGCCAGGTGCGAAGGAAGCCATTCGCGAGTTGTGTTCCCAGTGCTGGGAAATGGAAGCGGCGCGCAGCCTCCGGACATCGGCTTCGCGCAGTCGGGACTTGGAGTCAGATTCGGATAAGGATGACGGGGATTTACTTCTCGACAATCAGGACCTTGATGGGGATAATTATGCGCGCTGATAGTGCGGCAGCTGCAAGCCCTCGTCCCGGAGGATGCGCGTGATTGCGGAACCCAAGAAAACGTGGACCGAGGCTGACGTGCAGGCCTTGATCGGCCAAAGCGAGTCTATTCGGCGAGAATTCAAGGCCGGCGTGATGTTCGACCATGAAGTCAAAAGCAAGTGGATAGAGGCCCTTGCAAAGGAGGTTTCGGCGTTTGCCAATACAGAAGGCGGCGAACTGGTTTTGGGCATCGAAGAGGACAAGGACAAGAAATCGAAGCTGAGAGTAGCCGTACGCGTCGATGGCGTCCCCACAACCATCGGTCCTGAGCATCTCCAGCAACTTATCGAGGGGAACCTGAGTCCGTACCTCCCAGGGATCCGCATTCACCGCGTCAAGCTGTCGGCGCACCCTGACCGAGTAGTGTATGTCATTCGGGTTCCGCAGGGCAGCACGGCATACCAGGCAGGGGACAGGCACTACTACGGCCGCTCTGAATTCGAGGCAAAACCCCTGCCGGACCATGTAATTCGCCTGCTTATGAGTCGTGGGAAGATCGCACGTGCCGCCGTGGACCTCCGCCTCCGACGCGTTGCGCTTGGCACCAAGCGCGAAGCAGAACTCCGGGCCAAGCACGCCGCGGCCCTTGAAGCCCTCAAGACAGACGCAACAGACGCTCTCGCACGCTACCCGGAACTTCTCGATCTCATGGCTGCTCGTTTTCACCCGGACGAGATCTGCTTTGATCTGGTCCTGCGAAACGACGGCGAACTGACAGTACGTGATCCAGCGGTGCAAATTCGTGCAGTCCGCTCTGAGCAACTCTCTGACGGGTGGACAGTCCAAGGCGACCCACCGCCCTCTCGGCTGGAGATGCGTGGCGAACTGATATACCCCGGGGATGAAAGGGACATTGCCGGTTCCAGCTGTCAGCTGCGTTGCAAGCGCGAAGCGACTCTTACAGAGGGGGATTATGTCCTTCACTGGAAGGTGTTTCTGGACGACTCCCCCCCATGTACGGGGGAAATTGACTTGGGAACCAATATCCGGAGCGCTCGGAGATAGATAAGAGAGATGCTAACCATCCGGGGTTGGCGAATCCCACTCTCCTACACTGTCACCCTCTCCCCCCGCTCCGGCGCCGTCACGTCCGCGAACCCCGCCGCCCGCAGCCCCTCCGCCAGCGCCGCCGCTCGATCCGGCTCGCCGTGGACCAGCCGCACCTGCCGCGTCTTCCCGGCCAGCGGCCCCAGCATCCGCAACAGCTCGCCGTGGTCCGCGTGGGCTCGACAACCCATTCAGCGCGATCACCTCCGCCTTGACCGGGAACGTCCGGCCCAGGATGCGCACCTCCGGCCGATGCTCCACCAGCCGCCGGCCCAGCGTGTCCGGCGCCTGGAAGCCGACGATCAGGATCGTACAACGCGGATCTTCAATGTTGTGTTTCAGGTGGTGCAGGACGCGGCCGGCCTCGCACATGCCGCTCGCCGAGATAATGACGCACGGCCCCGGATGGTCGTTCAGCGCGATGCTTTCGTGGACTTTGTCGATGTATCGAATCCGCTTTTCGCCGAACAGGTCGGGGTGGGCCTCCAGCAGCAGCAGCGTCTGTTCGTTGAAGCATTCCGGGTGCGACCGGAACACCTCGGTGGCCCGCAGCGCCATCGGGCTGTCCACGTAGATCGGCAGATCGGGCAGCCGGCCGGCGTTCATCAGCTGGTGCAGGAAGTACACCACCGTCTGCGTCCGGCCGACCGCGAACGCCGGGATCAGCACCTTGCCGCCGCGCGCCGCCGTCCGCCGCACCACCTCGCCCAGCCGCTCCGCCGTCTCTTCGACCGGCTCATGCACGTGACCGCCGTAGGTGCTTTCGCCGATGAGCAGATCGCCCGGCGGGACCGGCGCCGGGTCGCGCAGGATCGGCAGCCCCGGCCGGCCCAGGTCGCCCGTGAACGTCAGCCGGCGCTCGCCGGCCGGCCCGTCCATCCGCAGCGAAATCATCGCCGAGCCGAGCAGATGGCCGGCGTCCACGAACGTCGCCTCCAGGCCGCGGCCGATTTCCTTCCGATCGCCGTACAGCACGACCTGGAAGCGCAGCAGCGTCTGGTACACGTCGCGGCCGTCGTACAGCGGCTCGAATTTTCGGCTCGCCTTTCTCCCGTTTGCGGTTGAGGTAGGCGGCGTCCTCTTCCTGGATCTTGGCCGCGTCGCCGAGCATGACGGCGGCGAGGGCGCGCGTGGCCGGCGTGCAGTAGATCGGGCCGCGAAAGCCCTGACGGACGAGGTTCGGCAGGTTGCCGCAGTGGTCGATGTGAGCGTGGCTGAGCAGGACGGCGTCGATGTCCTTGGGGCGGAAGGGGAACTCCTGGTTGCGTCGGCGGCTCTCGGCGCGGCGGCCCTGGAACAGGCCGCAATCGAGGAGCAGCGTCTTGCCGCAGGCGTCCACCTGATGGATGGAGCCGGTGACGGTGCGCGCGGCGCCCCAGAACGTGACGGTCGGCTCGGCGGAGGGCTTTGGCTTGGCTGACATGGATGCATTGTACGCGGCGGGAACGGGTGCCTATAGTATCGGAGCAAATACCGAACCACGGTCCCCGGATTCTGCCATGCCCCCCGACGCGCTGCCCCGTATCCTCGCCGACCTCCCGGTGTCGCCGGCCATCGCCGACATGCTGGCGAACCATGTCGCGCTCGTCCCCTGGTCGGCCGCGCGGGAGGCGGGCGCGGATCGCATCGAGGGCGTTTACACCTACGGCCATCCGACGGTGGACGCGGCCTTGCTCGACCGGCTGCCCGCGGTGCGTGTCGTCAGCAACTTCGGCGTCGGCGTCGATCACATCGACGTGAAGGCCGCGGCGGCGCGGGGAATCCCGGTCGGCAACACGCCCGGCGTCCTCGACGGCGCCACCGCGGACATGGCCTTCGCCCTGCTGCTGGCGGCAGGGCGGCGGCTGGTCGAGGGCGACCGCTACGCCCGCGGGCCGGATTTCCTGCGCTACGACCCCTCCTATCTGGTCGGCCGCGAGGTCCACGGCGCCACGCTCGGGATCGTCGGCATGGGCCGCATCGGCGAACAGGTGGCCCGCCGCGGCCGCGCTTTCGACATGACCATCCTGTACTGCAACCGGCGGCGCCGGCCGGCCGCGGAGGAGGCGCTGCCGGCCCGGCACGTCTCGCGCGACGAGCTGCTGGCCGCCTCGGATTACGTCGTGCTGACCGTGCCGCTGACGCCGGAGACGCACCGCCTGATCGGCCGGGCGGAGCTGGCGCGGATGAAACCGACCGCCATTCTCGTCAACATCGCCCGCGGGGCCGTGGTGGACACCGACGCGCTCACGGAGGCGCTGACCGCCCATCGCATCTACGCCGCCGCCCTGGATGTTACCGACCCGGAGCCGCTGCCGCGCGGCCATCCGCTATTGCGGCTCGACAATGTCGTCATCACGCCGCATCTCGGCAGCGCCACGGAGCAGACGCGGCGGCGCATGGCGGAGATGTCGATCGAGAACCTGACGGCCGGGCTGGCGCGGCGGCCGTTGCCGTTCCCGGTTCTGTCCGAGCCGCGACCGTAAGGGAGCGGTTTGGGCCAAGACCGCTCCCTTACGGTCGCGGCTCTGTTCGGAGGCCGACATGGACCTGGAGCTGGCCGGACACACGGCCGTCGTCGCCGGCGGGGCGCGCGGCATCGGCCTCGCCGTCGCCGAGGCCTTCGCCGCCGAGGGCGCCCACGTCGCGCTGATCGACCGTGACTCTCGCGTCGCGGCCGTCGCCGCGGAGATGGAAGGCCGCGGCGTGCGGGCGCTGGGATTTGCCGCCGACGTCACCGATTACGCGGCCGTGCGGCGGGCGGCCGACGAGATCCACGCAGCGTTCGGCCGCACCGATCACGTCGTCCACGCGGCGGCCGTCGGCTCGGGCAAGTACGGCTTCCCGTTCTGGAGCCTGACGCCGACGGATTGGCCGCGCGTGCTCCAGGTCAACGTCGTCGGGGCGGTCAACGTCGCTCACGCCTTCGCCCCGGCGCTGGTGCGGGCGCGATCGGGTACAATGCTTTTCCTGGCGTCCGTCGCCGGGCAGATCGGGTCGCAGACTGACCCGCCCTACAGCGCCTCCAAGGCGGCCCTCATCAACTTCGCCCAGTGCGCGGCGAAGGACTTCGCGCCGTTCGGCGTCCGGGTCAACGCCCTGTGCCCCGGAATGGTAAAGACGGATCTGAATCGAGCGGTATATGAGGCGTGGGCGCGTCAGCAGCCGGAAGCGGAGCGACGAACCTACGAGGAGTGGGCCGACGACAAGCTCCGCCGCACGACGCCGCTGGGCCGCTGGCAGACGCCGGAAGACGTGGCGGCGATGGCCGTGTTCCTGGCGTCGGCCCGCGCCGGCAACGTGACCGGGCAGACGGTCAACGTGGACGGCGGCTTCGTCATGCACTGGTGAGGCGCACGGAGGCGAAATCGCCCCGAAAGGAAAAGAACGTGAACCGCAAGTGGATCCACGCGGTATGGGTATTGCTGCTGGTGGGGATCGGCGTGTGGCTCGTCATCAAGGGCGGGTTGCCGCCGCCCGCGCTCCCGCCGCCGGGCGGCCAGGGGCCGCTTGGCTATGTCCATCTCCGCTGGGGCAATCCCAGCAACGCCAAGGCGGACGGCAGCGACCGCAATAATTACTTGATGGAGAAACCGTATTTCGCTCTGTCGTACAACGACGAGAAGGGAACGCCCAACTGGGTCAGCTGGCGCGTGGCGAGGGAAGACCTCGGCGGCGCGCCGCGCTTCCCCTTCCTGCCGGACCCGGACCTGCCGCCCGGCTTCAAGAAGGTGACGACGCAGGATTACGAGGGTTCCGGCTTCGACCGCGGCCACATGTGCGACCATGCGGATCGGCAAAGCAGTGAGGAGGCAAGCAAGGCGACGTTCGTGATGACCAACATCGTGCCGCAGTCGAGCGCCAATAACGAGAAGGGCTGGGAGAAGTTCGAGTCCTACTGCCGCACCCTGGTGAAGGAGCGCGGCAAGGAGCTGTACATCGTGGCCGGGCCGCAGGGGAGGGGCGGCGAGAGCCGGGGACGCTCGCTGCAAGTCATCCACGGCAAGGACGGCGACATTGTCGTCCCCGCTGTTACCTGGAAGGTGGTCCTGGTGCTCGACGCCGGCGCGGCCCCAGGCCCCGACATGCGTCTCATCGCCGTCGTCATGCCGAACGACGAGACGGTCGGAAACGACTGGACCAAGTACCGCACGTCCGTCCGGGATGTGGAAAAGCTGACCGGCTGCAACTTCTTCGACCGCGTCGATCCAGCCATTATCGGACCCCTCAAGGAGAAGATCGACGAGGGGCGCTGACCCGAGGGAGCCATGAAACAAGACCTGCTTGCCGACCTGCGAACCGCGTCGAAGGGACTGCTCTACCCGAGCGAGACGGATGAGCCGTTCGAGCCGTTCTCATGGGGCAAGGCGGACGGCGATCTCACGCCCGAGAAGGCGGCAAAGCTGGCCGGGGCGCCCGCCGGGGCGGCGGCCGAGGAGCAGTCGCCGGCCGACTTCTTCAAATACCTGACCGCGGACGGGGCTGAACACGCGGACCAATTCCGCATGCTGCAACAGACGGTCGGCCAACGGCTGTCCGGCCTCCGCGTGTTCCGCATCGGCGAGGTGAACATCGACGTGTACGTCGTGGGCCGCACCGCGGACGGCCAGTGGGCGGGGCTGAAGACGCATTCGGTGGAGACGTGATCCGTGGCGAAACGATCGCAGTGCAGCGGGGCGAAGACACGACGCGGAGCGGAAATGCCGTCATCGAGTTTTTGTTGGCTTCCGCCCGCCGGGCGGTCCAAACTCAATCCCACCTCTCCTCTCACGCGCCCCGGGAAATCGGCCCCAAGGCGTCCCACCGCCGCCGTACCCTTATTTCGGACAGGAATTCTATCCATGACGCCGCACATCAGTCCGCCGCCCTGCATCCATCGACTGGCGCCGCTGGCCTTTCTCCTCGTCGCGGCGGCCGTCCGCGCCGACGCGCCCCCCGCCTCGGCCGACGGCGCCGCGGCCCGCGACCGCATGGTCCTCGCCGAGGTCAAGGCCGACTGCGAAGCCGTGGCCAACCTCACGTATCTCTGCGACGAGATCGGACCGCGCCCGAGAGCGGACTACTTCTTCGGCGCGTCGAGCGCCGGCGGTTCCTCGGAAAGCGGAACGTCACCGCGGATCATCTTGCTCGCCGCGCCCACGAGTTTCAAATAGTGGTCGCTCGGCAGCCCCTCGAACGTCGAAAACGTCGAGTCCCCCACCGGCACATCGTTGGTGCATTTGCAGATCGCCGTGCCCTCGTCCACCTCGTCGAACATGGCCTGGTAGACCATTGTCGCTCCCGCCTTCTTCGCGCCGACGTATTGCGACCAGAGGAACTTGCCGCCCAGGCGGGGGATCGAATTCACTGGAAACCGCCGGTTCTGATTGTGCCAGCTGAAACCCGGAAAAACGACGGGCAGGTAATCCTTCTCGTGCTGCTTGCACCAATCGAGGTCCGGTGTCCATCGTCTTCTGGACGTATTTCGCCGCCTCCTCCGGCGTGCCGTACCGCCCCACCGTCCACGGACTCACAACATCCGCCTTGGATATCAAATCCAGCAGCGCGTCGTCGTGGACGGCGTCCCGCTCCAGCGTGCGCCAGTAGGTCGGCACGCCCAGCATCACCGTGCAGCCGCCGGCCGGCGTGCTTTTCAAGAACGACACCAGTTCCAGCCCCTCCTTCAACGTGTATTTCCGCCCGTCGCTGAAGCCGAAGCCCCACACCGCCACGACTGGCTTGCCGTTGTGATGCAGGTACGCCGGGTCTTCCGTGATCCGCATCTTTTCGGTGAGGAGCTTCCAGTCCTCCATCACCTTGTCCATCTGGCCGGCTTTCATACCCGAGAGATCGTACATCACCGCGTAGGTGCGCCCGTACTTGTTGGCGCCTTCGCGGCAGTGATCCAGCACCGTGTTGAACTGCCGCAGTCCCAGCGGGTTGAACGTCTCGACGGCGAAACGCTGCACGAAAACGCCGTCGATCCCGTAGTCCTGCATCCACTTGAAATGCCGAAGCACCGTCTTGGCGTTGAACGCGCTGTACACTTCGGCGGCCTTGCCGTCGGCGGTCATGAACGGCGTCGCGTAACGCTCGTCCGCATCCAGCTCGCTGACGTCCGGCCAGAGATCGACGTTGGTGCTGCCCGGCTTGAAGCCGTTCCTCCCCGCCCAGTGGTACCAGCCGCGTCCGCAGCCGTCCCCCTCCGCCGCGTGCCACCCCTGGTAGCCGCACATCACCTTCCCCTTCAGCGTCGAACGGTCCACGCCCTTCTCGCTGGTCCCCTGAAACGGCTTCATCGTCTGGTCGATGACCTGTTCGCGCGTCAGCTTGTCCGGCCCGTCCGCCTGGCCCGGCTTCGATTTCTCCTCCTTCGACCCCTGCTGAAGGAGGATGAAGTCAACGGCCGGCTTCGGGTCTTTCGGCGCGGTCGGGTAATGTCCCACGCCCTCTTGAACAATCACCGTCATCGATCCGCCAAGTTCCTTGTAGCGCTTCTCCGCCGCGCGCGTCTGGTCGTTGAGCATCGGGTCCAGGCTGCCGCAGACGTGCAGCAGCGGCACGCCGGCCTTGGCCAGGGCGTCCAGGTTGTCCAGCGGCTGCGCCTTCGTCATGGTGCAATGCAGGATCGGATTTTCCCCGTAGACGCAGGCGACCTTGTCCGGATTCGCGACGGCCCAGGCGTACGCTTCCCCCGCCGCCCCGCCGGCCCCTTCCAGCACGGGCTTCTTGGAAAAGCCCTGGTCCGTCAGCAGCTTGCAGACGGCGTTCCAGCTTTGCAAGGACGGCCCGTCGGCGTTGTACGGCACGGGGCCGGTCACGATGTGATAGCCGTCGGCCAGCAGGGCCAGATCGACGACCGCTTCGGGACTCACGTAGTCGGCGCGGAACACCCAGGGCTTGCCCGGCGCGGTCTTCTTCGGGACGATGACGTTGACCGCCCCTTCCACGCCGCTCACCTGGAAGGAATAGCGGTCGTAGCACCCCGTGAACCACGGCCCCCGGCAGGTGACGTAGTTCCCCTCGTTGGGGAACCAGCGATACGAGTTTTCAAGGCTGTAAAAAGACGTTTTGGTGAATTTATCCCCCAGGTAGGGCGGCGGAGCGTCGTCGGCCGGCTGAACGCTCTGCGAAATGAAATCCGCGATCGGTTTGGGGTCGTGCAGACTGTGCGGGTGGTGCCCGCTCCCCTCCTTGACCATCACGGAGATCCGCCCGCCGAACTGCCGGTAGAGGGTCTCGATGGTCGTTGAGGACCGTCCCAGGAGCGGGTCGATGCTGCCGCAGACGTGCAAGACGGGCACGTCAGCCGCCGCGAGGTCGCCGAGCCTCCTCAGCACCTCCGGGTTGACGCCGGGGTTGTCGGCGTAGATGCAGGACACTTTACCCGGGTTCGCCGTGGCCCAGACATAGGAGTATTCCCCCCCGCGACTCATGCCGACGAAGGCCGGCTTCTTGGACAGCCCGTGTTTCTCCGTGAGGAAGGCGTACCAGGCGTCCCACTGCTTGCCGGGCTTCAGGGTGGCGTTGGCCGAGATGTAGGCGACGTGAAAGCCGCGCTTGAGCAGCTCCACCTCGGTTTGCGGCTGATGGTCCCAGTAGCAGCCTCGCCAGGACCAGGGGTTGCCGAGGGCAGGCCGTTTGGGAACGACGACGACGCAGCGATGCTTCCCTTGCGGCGGATCCGCGATTCCAAACTTTTCGTTATCGCCGGGCTTGAAGGGTTGGATGTCGAGGGTCTCGTCGTCCATCAGATAGTCGTAGCGGTCGAAGCCGTCGTGCCAGGAACTTTTTTCGCCTTCAAAAGGCACGTAGGCGTCGTCGGCCGCCGCGCGTCCGGGGATCGAAAGCGATGCGGTCAGGAGGAGAAGGAAGCTCAGGCTCACCCGTCGCTTCGGAAGTTGGCTCATCTCACGAAGTCCTTGTGGCCGAGGTCGAGGCAGCCGATCCGCATCCCGGCCCTGGACTGCGGCTGCCTATGGACCTTGCTATTTTTCCCCTTTGCGTGTGGCCAGGTATTCGAGCAGGTCGGCCGCTTCCTGGGCGGTCAGGCCGGCCAGCTGGCCGTCGGGCATCAGCGAGGTCCGCGACGGCCGCAACTCCTCCACGTCCTTGTCCGCCAGGACGATCTCCTTGTTCTGGCCGTCGCGAAGCACCACCTCCTTCTCGTCCCGCCTTACCAGCAGGCCGCTGAACGTCCTGCCGTCCGCGGTCGTGGGCGACGTAAGCGGCGTACTTCGGCTCGATCCGGCGCGACGGCTCCAGGATGCTCTCCAGCAGGTCCTCCCGCGGGCGGAGTCTTCCCGATGGCCGATCAGCTCCGGCCCGATCGCCGTGCCCCGGTCGCTCGATCTTGTGGCACCTGCCGCAGTTGACCGCCTGCGACCAGAACAGCGCCTCGCCGCGGCCGGCGTCCCCGCTCAGGGCCAGAATGGCCCGCGGCCGAGGGTTCGAGCCGAGCTTGCGCGGCCCCGTCCCGTCCGTGGGCAGGTAGCCCTCGAACAGATCGCGGATCGGGCCTGCCGGGAGCTTGGCCGCCGCCGCCAGCAAGAGATCCCGTTCGGCGGGTTTCATCTCGCCGCGCCCGAGCCCGACGCGCCGCCGCCAGAGCGGACCTCGGGTCGGTCAGCAGCCTGTCCGGCGGCCCGCCGTCCGGCAGGGGGTCCGGCTTCGCCGCGGCGCCGCCCATGCCCGCGATCCAGTCCCCGATCAGCTTCAGCCCCGCTTCGTCCGGCCGCTCGGAGCCGATGTGCGGCATCCGGTCGCGGCCGAACTTCGCCATGCGGAAATAGAGGGTGCTCGCATACGGGTCGCCCGGCTTGATGATGCACGCCTCCGGCAGTCCGAAGTCCCCGCGGGCGGGCCGGACGCCGACCGCCTTCATCTCCGCCGCATCGACGGGGAACTGGAGCCGCAGGTCCACCGCCCCACCGCCGCCCTCGCAGTGGCAATGCCCGCAGTTGGCGTGCAGGTAGGAGCGGGCCCGGACCTCCAGCGGCTGGCCCTCGTCCGCCGGGTCGGCGAGTTTGGGTTCCTTCGCCGCCGAGTCGGCGTCGAACGGCGGCAGCGGCTCATCATCCTTGCCGGCCCGGCGGATGAGTCCCGCCTCGGTGAGCGCGACGAGCTGGTTGCGCCCGTCGGGCCCCGGCCGGTTCAGCTGCTCGGGCTGGAACGCCAGCGCGTACTCCGACCAGCTGCTGTGGCACGACATGCACTGGCTGCGGCTCTGGAACTGCCACACGCGTTTCTGCTTTCCCGTCGCTGCACCTCCTTCTCGTCGCCGTCGGCGGGGACCAGATCGGCGTCCGCCTGGTCGTCCCGCCAGGCGAAGGTGTAGGTGCGCCAGTCCAGGCCGTCGAAGTGCAGCAGTTGCGTTTCCAGCCGCCTGCCGCCCAGGGAGATGGTCCGCACCAGCACCGCGTCCTTGGGGAAGTGCAGGCGGAAGTTGTGCCAGTCCACCATGCCGGGGATCGGCTTGCCGGGTTTGTAGAGCGTGGCGGACGACTCGCCCGGGAAGGCGACCCAGTGTTCCGCCGTCGCCCCGTCCTGCCACTGACGGCTGTTGATCCGCGAAAGGGATCACCCCGGCCGCCGGCGTTGGGCATGGTCTCCTTGACGCGATCGGCGAACAGGCCGGTTTGCGGACAGCTTCGTCGGGAAGTCGGCGTTCTTCACGCCCTGGTCGTTCGGCTCGATGGTGTGGACCGTGCCGCCGTCGTAGTCGAGGAAATACAGCTCGCCGTCCCTGTCCTCGCCGAAGGCGACGATGCGAACCGACGGCCTCGCGATCTCCGGCATTTCCTTGGTGCGGTCGCCCTCGAAGCGGGCCGCCCACAGCCGGCGCGTTTCCCAGTCGCCGAAGACGTAGGCCCCGCGCAGCTCCGGGAACTTCTTGCCGCGATAGACGCGCCCGCCGGTGACGCTGCACGCGATCGTGTGCGGCAGCTCGATCAGCGGCGGGAGGATCGGGGTCGGCCCCACCTTCTCCGGCTTGATTGGCTGCGG
The DNA here is from genome assembly GCA_963823075.1 of uncultured Planctomycetaceae bacterium. Classification (GTDB taxonomy): domain Bacteria; phylum Planctomycetota; class Planctomycetia; order Gemmatales; family Gemmataceae; genus UBA4732. Next base: position 1,010,211 of record CAWGKE010000001.1, on the reverse strand, counting down.
CCCCTCCATCGCGGACCAGCCGTAGTTGCCGCCCTTCTCGACCCGGTGGACCGACTCCCACAACTCCCAGCCGACGTCGCCGACGAACAGCTCCCCGGTCTGGCGGTCGAAGCCCATCCGCCAGGGGTTGCGCAAGCCGTAGGCCCACACCTCCGGCCGCGCCCCCTTCACCGCGACGAACGGGTTGTCCTTCGGCACGGCGTAGTTCTTGCCCTCGTCCTTGTGGTCCACGTCGATGCGCAGGATGGAGGAGAGGAGGTCGGAAATGTCCTGCCCGGTGTTGAACGGGTCGGGCGGGTTCGGGTTCGCCGCCGTCGCCGGTGGAGATGTAGAGCATGCCGTCGGGGCCGAATTGGACGTCCCCGCCGTTGTGCCCGCCCTGCAGGTAGGTGAGCAGGATCTCCTCGCTCGCCGGGTCGATCCGCGGCGGGTCGGTTTTCGTGACGGTGAACCGCGACACCCGCGTCCCGTCGGCCAGGTTCCGCTGGTGGGCCTTCTTGCCAAGCAGGGTGTAGCAGACGAAGCACTGGCGGTTCTTCTCGAAATTCGGGTGGAACGCCAGCCCGTAGACCGCCTCGACCTCCTTCGCGTCCGGGAGCAGGGGGAGCGTTTTGATCTCCTTGCGGAGGTCGAAAAAGAGGTCTGCCTTGGCGTCCGGCTTGTCGTCGAACGAATACAGCACGCCGGCCTGCTCGCCGACGAAGAGCCGGTCGCCCGCGGGGGAGCGGGCGATGAGCAGGGGATGCTCGAATTTCAGATTCGGGAACGCCCGGACCACCTTGAAGGGGGGCGGCGGGTCAGGGGAGCCTACGACCCGAGACGTCGCTCCAGGGCGTCCGGGCGGGCTTCGCAGGCTCGGATTCCTTGGGCCTGGGCGGCTCGGCGGCGGACGCGGTGAGCCACGCAACGAGTCCGGCCGCGACGGCGAACGGCAGCGTCAGCAAGGCGGCGTACAAACGGCGCCCGACTCGGGAGCGTGACGACATGAGTTCGTCTCCCAATGAAGCCGCGATCGTGCGGGTTGGCTTCGGCGGCACGGCGGAAGTGCAGTGATTGTAGCGAATCCCGTTCGCGACGGTATCGCCGCTCCCGTGTGCAGCCTCGGCGGAGCGGCGTCCGATTTCGCCCGCGCCGCCCGCACAACCAGGGACGGCTCCTCCCGCCGGGCGCAGCGCTGCGAGGACGCTGCCCGTCGGGAAGTTCGGCGGGCCGACGGACAGCCGAGTTTACAGCAGTTCCGGTGCGGCGCCGAAGGCCACGCCGGAGGCCAAGAGGTCCTGCCAGTGGTCGCCGGGCAAGGCCGGGTCGTACACCCACAGAGAGGCGTCCGCGAGCGTGGCGAAGACCTCGCTTTGACCCGCGGCGTTCTCCGTGCCGCTTAACGACGCGAAGGAGCCGGCGGACAGGAAGGTCCATCCGGCGGCGGTGTGCTCCGAGAGATGATGGTCGGCGCTGATTGCGAAGACCCCATCAGGCCCGCCGGCGCTGATGCTCAGGATCGAGCCGGCCGGCGACAGGCTCCTCCAGCCGTCGCCGCCGAAGAGCGGGTTGTTTTCCCAAAGCGAGTCGTCCGTCAGCACCCCGAACACAATCGCCTGGCCGGTCCCGTTCCGCCCCGCGCTGACCGACTGGAACGCGCCGGCCGAGAGGAACGCCCAGGCGGAAGGCGTGTGCTCCCAAAGATGGCGGTCGGCCGTGATCGCGTACACGACCTCGCCGGCGGCGCCGTCCGTCACGGCGCTGACGCTCAGGACCGTGCCGGCCGGGGACAGCATTTGCCAGTGGTCGCCGGGAAACAAGGGGTTGTTCTCCCACAGCGCTCCGTCGGACAGCACGCCGAAGACGACGGCGGCGCCGGCGGCGTTGGTCGCCGCGCTCAGCTGCCGGAAGGAGCCGACCGACAGCAGCGTCCAGCCGCCGGGCGTGTGCTCCCACAGGTGGTGGTCGGCCGTGATCGCATACACGTCGTTTCCGCCCGCGGCGTCGGCGACGGCGCTGACGCTCAGGATCGTGCCGGCCGGCGACAGCGGTTGCGAACCGCCCGCCGTGTCGTTCTGCGACAGCGAGCCGTCCGTCTTGAGGCCGATGTACGTTTGTGGGACCGGGGCAAGGAGTCCGTACACCACCAGCGCGTTCGCCGTGCCGACGAACACGTTCCCGTTCGCCACGGTCGGCATGGTGAACTTCACGACGGCGCCGAGCTGGTCGCGGTTGCCGGCCGCCTGGCGCTGGTGTACAGCTCGCGTCCCAGGTTGGTGGCGTCATAGGCCCGCAGCTGGTTCGAGCCGCCGTCCAAGGCCCAGACGATGCCGTTGCTCGCGCCGCCGGCCGAGATGCTCGTCGTGCCGCCCCGCCAGGTGAACGAGTCGCTCGCCTTCGACACCGGCGCGGTCGAAAGGGCGCCGTTGGCGATGGAGAACTCCTTGGCATTGTCCGTGCCGAAGCCCGGCGTGGCGTAATAGACGTCGCCGTTGAAGTACGCGGGGTTGCCCAGCTGGGCGTTCAAGGCGCCGGGCAGCTCCTGCACGTCGTGGTTGGTGTTCGGGTCGAAGTGGCCCATGGCGTCGCGGTCGATGAGGTAGATCTCGCCCGCCTTGCCGGCCGTGACCAGCAGGTGGGGGTGAGCGCTGCTGCTCGCCGAGTCGGGCAAGAGCAGGACGCCGCCGGAACCGAGGTCCGTGTCGCTGGAGTTGAGGGACGCCTGGTTGTCCGGCGTGAAGTAATCGACCACCTTCAGTCCCCAGCCGTTGACGTTCTGGTTCGTCGCGCTGGTGCTGGGGTCCACGACGAGCTTGAGGACCGAGTCCCCGTAGTCGCCCTGGTTCGGCAGGCCGCTGGAGTTCAGGGTCGTGTCGAACGTGCCGTTGCCGGTGGTGAGGTAGAAGTTCCCCTGGGCGTCCACCGCGAGCGCCCCGCCGCTCTCCCAGACGCCGCCGTCGCTGCCGTTGGGCGTGTCGTTGAAGACGGCGACCTGTTGCAGGGTGGCGGCGTTATACCCCATCAACCATCCGTGATACGGCCCGTTGTCGCCGTGCGACGACCAGCCGATATAGACGACGCCGTTCGAGAGCGCCAGTCCCATGCGCTGGTTATTTCGGAGCGCGTCGAAGGGCACGTGGCCCTTGCCGTCGTTGCCGACGCCCGTGCCGTTCACCGACGCCTGGATGACCACGGGGCCGCCGAGCTTCTCGTTTCCGGTGGCGACGTCTACGGCGTGCAGCCGCTGCACGGTGTTGGACGTGGCGGCGTTCGTTCCCGAGGGCGCCGTCGTCGCCGTGGTGACGAAATAGATCGTGCCGCTGGCGGGGTCGATCACGGGCGTCCCCGTGAGGCCGATCTGGGGGCTGAGGTCGTTGGTCCCGACGTCGCTGGTGGTCAGGGTCCGCTCGCCCGCCTGCAGGTAGTTCTTCTGCCACAGGATGGCGCCGCTGTCGGCGTCGATCGCGTAGACGCTGTCGTGCTCGGTGGCGACGAACACGACGTTGTGGGCCGCACCGCCGATGCTCACGCCGGACAGGAACAGCGGCTGGGCGTAGACCTGGCCGTCCACGGCGGTGGAGAACAGCTTGCCGAAATCCGTGGCGTTGACGTTGGCCGTCGTCAGGGACGTTTCGCTCAGGTTCTGTCCGGTGCTGGCGGAGTCGTTGTGGTACTGAAGCACACTGGTCGCCGACGGGGCGATACGCCCTTCGAGCCTCTCGAGTTGGGGCCGGAAGGGCCTTCGCAGCGGCCGACGGGCCGTGGCTTGGCGTGCGAAGCGGAACAGGTTCCACGGCACGAGACAGGCTCCCTTGAGGGCGAAGGAAACGAGTCGAGCATCGGCCGGGTCAACGCACCCCAGCCGCCAAAGGGGCGAAGCGCCTCACGGATGGGGCGTCCAGCGGCCCGCGACCGCCGCCAGGGGAAAGAGCCTGGCGCGCGTCCCTCACAGTCGATGGGAGGAGCAGTTGACCCCCTGACTGCGGCCTTCCAGTCAGGTCAGTCTGGACGGGATATACGGCGAAGCGTGCGACATGGCACCACCGCCCGGACGGCGGACGTGCCATGTCCTCATCGGCGGTCGGAGCGCGTGCTGTGCGTCAGCGGAACACCACTTCGTAATAAATGGCCTTGTCCTTCGCCCCGTCAAGCGTGAACTGTCCGTCCGTTACGGTCAGAGTGCGGCCCGTGCGGCGGCCGTCGTGGTCGAGGACGTTCACGCTGGCGATGGGCCGGCCCGCGATGGTCACCGTCGCCTTCACCGGCTCCAGCAGGATGGGCGGCCCGCCGTTCTTCAGGACCCGGTCGTCGGGCGCGAAGTAGGTGAAACCGGTGTTGCTCTCGCGGGCCAGCACGGTAATCAGCGCCCGCTTGCCGACAGCGAGGTCCTCGCCCGGCTCCAGCGCGGTCAGGAACAGCGACGCGAACGGCGCGTCGAGCTTGATCTTCACGTCGCCGAGCGTCTGCTCCTTGCCGCCGGTGAAGCCGACGACCGCCTTCGTTCCTGCGGTGTTCACCGTGAAAAAGCCCTTGTCGGACGTGTCCCACGCCAGCTGCCCCGTCGCCGACTGGATGACCGCACCCTGGCGGTAGGGCTTCATGTCCGGCAGCTGGGACGGTTGAGACTTGTCGGTGAACTCGACGACGCACGCGCCCGGCGGCCAGGGCTTCCGGCGGCACGCTGCCGCCGAAGGACTTCACATCGCCCTTCTGCTCGACCTTGTCGGAGAAGGAGAAGCGGCCCTCGGCCAGGTCCGCCGGGCTGACGCGACGAACCGAGATGACGTCGCCCTCCTTGACGTCGCCGCGGTCGATCATCCGGGCCAGCGCGGGGAACTGACCCAGCGACGTGGGCACGTCCGCCTCCCAGACGCCCCAGGGGAAGCCGCCGGCGGTCTCGTCGAAGACCCGGCGGTCGGCCTGGGACTGGAACTCGTAGGAGGCGTCCCAGCCTTGCAGACCCATCCCGTAGGCGGCCACGATGGCCGGCCCTTCCGCGGCGTAGACGTTCGGGTAGACGTGGATCCACTCGGACAGGCCGAACGGCCGATCGACCACCTGCTGCAATCCGCTGCCGAGGTAGCCGCTGCCCGGATGGGTGAGCATGGAGGCGAACATCTCCGGCCCCTTGCCGTCGAAGTAGTTGTGCCGGTCGATGTAGCCGACCTGATAATCGGAGTTCAGGTTGTAGTAGTGGGGCAGCATGGCCGGCGCCTGCCAGGGCGAGCCGTTCAGCGGCCCCTTGTAGCCGGCGTCGCGGATCGACTTGACGAATCGGCTATAAAACCGATCCTGCACGTCGTGCAGGAAAGCGGCCGTGTCGAGCAGACGCTGCCGCGCCCCGCCCTTCTGGCCCGGCAGGTGATCCTCCCCGAAGAACCACGGGTTCAGCTGCGGCGTGATGTTCGCATCGGCCAGCGTCTCGTTCTTCTGCAGGGCGTCGCCCCAGGCCGCCTGCAGTTTCTCCTGCGAACCGTAGCGGTCCTTCAGCCAGGCCGCGAACCGCTCCAGGAACCGCTTCTTGTAGGTCGGGCAGGCGTTGAAGGCGTTCTCGGACGTGTAGAAGAAGATGTCGTCCTCGTTCTGCAGCTCGATGAAGCAGAGCGCCGGCTCCTCGGCGTAGGTCTTGCCGGTGTAGGGGTTCTTGTGCTTGAGCAGGTTGACGACCTTCTCGATCATCAAGTCCTGCACGTCCTCGGCGAAATGGATGAAGGCGTAGGTGTCGCCCTTGAGGTTCTTGTCGATTTCGTCGTAGGCCAGCAGCCGCTTGCGGTCGCCGGGCGTGACGTGGAAGCCGTAGGTGTGCGACCAGCCGAAGTAGACGCCGTGTTCCTTCAGCTTGGAGGCGAAGTAGTCGAACTGGTCCAGCCCCTTCGGGTCCCAGGCCGTCGAGTCGTTCGCGTCGCCGATGCCGCCCTGGCCCGTGGGGTAGGAAAACTTGTGCATGCGCACGGCGTTGACGCCGTACTTGGCGAAGCGGGCGGAGGTGAAGTCCGCCGTCGCGTGGTCCGGAGCGCTGGCGGCGTAGGAGAGGTTCACGCCCCAGAACTTGACGGGCGTGCCGTCCTCGAAGGCAAAGCCGTCCTTGACCATGCGGACGCCGCCGTGCTTGCCCGCGGGGCCGTCGAGCCAGCGGTCCATGTCGATGACGCCCGAAACCACCTCCTTCGACGGCTGAAAGGCGAACCAGTCGGGACCGGCCAGGGTCTTGCTGAATTTGTCGAGGTCGGCCTGGGCGGCGTAGAAAGCCACGTCGTCGGGAAAGGTCAGCGTCAGCGTCACGGAGTGCTTGCCCTTGGGGAACAGGTCGGACGCCAGCACCACGCGCATGCCGCTGTCGAAGCCGATGGGGCACGGCGGTTCGAGCTGCATCGTGATCGTGCCGCCCTTGTCGAAGGCGAAATCGGCCTGCGACGCGGCCGGCGCCGAGCGGATGCCGCGCTGGGGCAACTCGATTTTGGTCTGCTTGCCGTCGGCGTGGGTCAGGGTGAGCGTCCCCTTGCTGTTTTCGGGGTCAAAGTGGAGGCCGGCCGTCAGCATCGTGAGGGGCACGTCCTTGGCCGACTCCAGGCCGTAGCGGAAGACGACCTGCCGGGCGCCCGGCCGCCAGGCCTCGAATTGAACATCGACCACCTCGCCCTTGTCTTTATTGACGACGAAGGGGATGTGGGCCGAGAGTCGTCCGTCCTCGGCCTTCTGGTGGGCGTCCAGCCCGACCCAGGCCCATTGCGGCCCCCAGCCGCCGAGGGAGAGGTCGAAGACCGGCCGGTCGTCGCGGAGGAAGCTGAACGACAGCGAGTTGTCTGGATTGATCAGAGCGCTCCACGGCTCGGCCGCGGGCGCGGTTGAGGCCAGGATCAGGAGCGCGGTCAGGGCCGCCCAACCCGGCCGTCGGATGACGCCGGCGCGTCGCCGTGCTTTCTGGAACATGCGGGTCTCCTGCGAAGCGCCTTGGGCTGTCCGAACCGGCCCGCCGTATGTTACGCCGCGGCAGGCCCGGCGGCAACGATTCGCTCGCGGTTGTGGTAGACCCAGGCCCTCGCGCACAAGCACGCCGTCCCCGCCCTCCAATGACAGCCCGCGGGCAGCCGGTTTCGCTGCTCGCGGGTTTCACTGCGCCCGACCCAACCCGTCCCATCCCTCCGACGTCCTGAGCCCTGTGAGGCCGCTGGAAATACGAGGACGACTGCATCTCAGAACCAGGCACGGGAGAGTCCGAGGAAGAAAGCCCGGGGCCCGCGGGCGAGGTTGCGCAGGGAGTAGCCCCCCTCCTGTACGACCAAGGTCGGCACGCCCACCCGGCCCAGCGCCCGGCCGATGCGGCGCATGCCGTGCGTCGTCAGAACGAAGGAGCCGGTCGGGTCGCCCCGCATCACGTCCGCGCCCAGCGAAACCACCAGCCAACTCGGCCGGAAACCGCGGACCTCCCGCAGCGCCTGCTCCAGCGCCTCCAAGTATTGCGCGTCGCCGACGCCCTCGGGCAGCGGGTAGTTGCGGTTGAAGCCCAGGCCGGCGCCGTGGCCGCGCTCGTCCTCGAAGCCCGAGAAGTAAGGGTAGGCGTAATTCGGATGCCCGTGCAGCGAGACCACCAGCACGTCGTCCCTGTGGTAGAAGATGTCCTGCGAGCCGTTGCCGTGGTGGAAGTCGATGTCCACCAGGGCCACCCGGCCCCGCACGGAAAGGCGGTGGGCGGCGACGGCTGCGTTGTTGAAGTAGCAGAAGCCGCCGTAGACGCGCCGCTCGGCATGGTGCCCCGGCGGGCGGCACAACGCGTAAACCAGCTGGTCGCCCTGCGAAACCAGATCGGCCGCGGTGACCGCGCAATCGACGGCGGCGCGGGCCGCGGCGTAGGCCGATCGGGACAGCGGCGTGAACGTGTCGATGCAGTAGTAGCCCGCCCGCGTGGCCAGGTCGCGCGGCTTCTGCTCCGGCCGGCGAACTGGGAAGACGTAGGGGTAGACGGCCTTGCCCGGCTCCAGCCCCTCGCAGACGGTCGCGAGGTAGGTGACGTAGTCGTCGTCGTGCACCGCCCGAATGGGTTGCTCGTCGCACGGACGCACCGGGACGCGGTCGAGCGGGAGTCCGGCCAGACCCCGCAAGATGGCGTCCACACGTACCGGCCGTTCGACGTAGCCGCGCTCGCGCACATGGTGCAGGTCGTGGTGTTCGGACACGACCAGCTTGATGGGACGCAGCCGCCCGGACACGGGGTTGACGGACGGCTTCTCCGGGGCGTAGCGGGGCGGGCGCAGGCGGACGGGGTCGTCCTGGAAGGACCGAACGACGCCCGTGACGTGCGGGTCGCGGGGTTCCCAACCGAACTTCTTGGTGAGGATCTCGCGCACCACCTTGCGGGCGTCGGCGCGGCGCAGCGGAGCCTTGCGGCCGAGCGGGTCGTAGACCAGGTAGGGCGGGTCATAGGTCTGGCCCAGCGGCGGGGTCGCCTCGTAGCGGGTGCCCGCCACGGGGCAGGCCCCGAACTGTTCGTAGAACTTCAGGCGCTGCTGGTTCACTGGCAGCTGCGCCGGGTCCTTGACCAGCGCCGGGTCGTCGGGCGGCACGTCCATGAACAGCCCGCGCGCGCCCTTGCGGGCCAGGTCGCTCCCGAGCCGCCTCGTACAGCGCGCCGCCGATGCCCAGCGTCCGGCGGTTGGGGTCGCTGGCGATGTAATCGAGGTAGGCGTAATGCAAGTTTGGGTAGTAATGAGCGAGGGCGAAGCCGATGACGCGGTCGCCCTCCTCCTCGGCCGTGAGCAGCACCACGTCATAGCCGCGTTCGTGGCGGTGTTCCAGCAATTCCGGGATTCGTTCGGCGTAGTCCCCCTCTCCGGGGAACGCCGTGCGGAAGAGGGCCTGGACCTCGGCCGTCTTGCGGCGGTCGGCGTCGCTGACTCGATCGAAGATGCAGCCGAAGCGAATCATGGGGCCTCTGCTTGCTCCAATTCCCGGGGCGGCCTGACGGGCGGAGACAGTGAGGGGTGGGACGCCCGAGCCGAGCCGGCGCCGCGGACTGTGTTCGGCGCTGTTGGGGATGGAATGACAGGCCCGGGGCGCCCGTTATACTTCATGCGCCCAGGAATGAGGCGGCGTTGAAGGTTTGAAATTGAAGCGTCATCAGCGAGTCCAATTCATCCTTGTAAGTCGTCGCGGCCCGGTTGAGGCAGTCGTCGATCGCGGCCTGGAACTCTTGGAAATTCTTGTGGTGCTTGCCCCGCAGCGCTTTCTTCTTGGTGAACTTCCAGAGCCGTTCGATCAGGTTCAGGTTGGGCGAGTAAGACGGCAGGAACAACAGGGTGATCCCCAATTATAAGAAGGCGCGCACCTGCGTCGGGCCACGCCGAACGCCCGTCAGGTCCTTGATCCGCTGACACGCCTCCGCCACCATATGCGGCGGCTGCTCCCGGAAGGACGCCTCCCGCGAGGGTCGATGCCCCACCAAAACGCTGACGGGCTTGACCCAATGAAACTCGCACAGCCCCGCTACGCCCTCGGCTCGGAAAAGGGCGACATAGCGTTCGACCGTCGCCTTGGACACGCCCGCCAATTGTCCGGTGCGCACCTGCGTCTCGCCCTGGCTGATGAGCCAAAGCACCTCCAGGCGTTGCTGCACTCGCGGGTCCGGATGCGCGTACCGCTCGGCGGACAAAACACGAAGGTCGTCGTCGCTAAAAGTCAGTTTGCTTCGCCCTGCCATCCTTGGCTCCTTCCCATTGCTTGACTGGAAGGATTAGACCATAATCTCGGCACCCGGCAAAGCCATCAATCTGGCCCGTGCGCAGTATATAGTCCAAGCAGCTGCCGGGAAAACGTCTCAGTCCGGGCCATGCGGAGTATAACGCGGTCGCGTAACAGGATCTACCTTCTCGCCGCACTTTTCGACAGGCGCTTTCCCTCCACGTCCCCTTGGGGTTAAACTGGGTGGCGTCTCCCCGCCCCTGGGCCTCCGGCGCCGGCGGTGATGCTCCAACGGCGGCGCGGGCTTCGGCACCGGACGGGAATCGAGACTGGGCATTCCCGAACGCCATTAAGGTCTTCCTGCCGCCACCACCAGGCGTTTCTCCCCCCGGCCGTGTCCTTCCTCTTCTTTCTCGCAACAGCTCATCCCCGGCCCACGGAAGTCCGCCCCCAGTTGTCGAGTGAAGAAGGCCTCGATCTGCTGGTGCAGCGCCTCCTGGTTCTTCTTGACCACCATCAGGTAGTCGCTGCCCTGCTCGATGACCTGCTCGGCAAGCTCCTTCTGGCAGCCGCCCGCGTTGAGGGACACCAGCGCCCCTTCCAGGTCGAGCAGCTCCAGCAGTCGCGGGACGGCCGTGATCTCGTTGGAGTGCTCCTCACAGGCGACCAGCCCCAGGCACAGGTTGGCTTCGGTCGCCCAGACGGTGACCAGGTGCAAGGCACAGAAGCCCTTGCTCGGGCTGGCCGAGCCGCACACGGCCTTGCCGTCGATGGCCCAGTGCTTGCCCGTCAGCGTGCGGCGCCAGGCGGCCATCCAGCGGGCGAAGCAGCCCTGGAAGGCCACCGGATCCAGCCGGGCAAAGACGCGCTGGTAGGTGTCGTGCGAAGGCTGGCCGTTGGACAGGTCGAGGAAGCGCGCGAGCCAGTCCCTACGCTTCTCGGCGAAGACGGCGACCTGCTGGAAGTCGGCTGCGCCGGCGACGACAGCGCAGATGGCGATGACGAGGATGGTCTGCAAGGAGTGGGTCGTGCGACCGACGACCCGGGGTCTTTCAACGAGCGGAAATGGCGAACCAGGGGAAGAGACGCGGACATGCTCGTCCTCCGTGAACTGGCGGCTCCGCGGGCCATCCTACGCCTGTCCCCTTGACCCGATCAACTCCCGCCCGATAATTCTCGTGGACTTTGATGCGTTCGCCCTGGTCCTGCGCCCCATTGAGGCCGCATGGGCGGTTGCACACCCCCCGCCGATCGGCGCATCAGACGCGCGACCCTGTCTCCCGTTCCATGCGGATTGATGCGACGCCGGGCGGGATGCGGCAAACCGGGGCGGCTACCGCCGACGGGGCCGGCGACGCCTCCGCCACGAATGTCCTGCGGCGGAAGCGCGGGAAGCCGATCAGGAACGTCGCCAGCACCAGCGCGCCGAAACTGATGTGAATCCAGGTGAAGAACTCGCGCGGCATGTTGAAGAACAGGATGCTGTTGAAGAACCAGCCGACGGCGGAATCGTTGACGGTCTGACCAGCCAGGGCGCGGAGGTCGCGTTCCCAGGTCGTCAGCGGGCAAGTGACGCCACAGGCGGCCTCGGCGGCCACAACGCCGATGCAGAGCAGGTGGACGACACGGAACCAGGGGTTGCGCACCCACTGCCATCGGCAAACGAGGCCGATCATGATGAGCAGCTGGCCGACGACGACGAAGCCGACGAACAGCGTGTGGAAGACGACGATGAAATCCGCAAACGCAGCGTAGTAGGCTTGTATGTTCATGGGTCGCTCCGAATCGACGTGACGCGAGGGGGGTCGCCGCCCCTATATACAAGATGCGAGACAGGGGGATTTATTCCCGGTTTCGGCAGGGAATTCCGCGTTGGAATCAGAGGGCCTGGACCGTCGCCCCCGGCAAAATCCGCAGGGCGTTGTTCCGATAGACTTGGTCGAGCAAGGCGTCCGGCAGGTCCAGGCCGAACAGCGGCGGCGTGGCGGGGCCGCCGGCTTCCGGCGTGTAGTCGGGGTCGGCGATGGGACTGCGGCCCTGCCACGCGCTCTCCCAGAGGGTGCGCTGCGCCCAGTAGCGGCTGACGTAGTGTTCGCGCGGCAGGCCGTGGCGCGACACCAGGTCGGAACCGAACAGGAAGCGGTCGGGCCGCCGCAGCACCAGCGCGCGGATCGCGTCGCGGTGCGCCGATACCTCGCGCACCTGCCATTTCGTCGCGCTGGTGTCCAGATGGAGATGCGGGTAGCGGTCGAGCAGCGCTTCCAGATGATCGGCGTGTTCGGGGTCGCCGCCCATGTGAGCGGCGATCCAGGTCATGTCCGGGAACATTTCCAGCATTCGCACGAGCCCGACGTATTGTTCGGGCTTCGTGCCGAATTTGGCCGCGTCAGCGTAGACTTTGCGGAACCAGGCGTCGGGGTCGCCGACGTGGACCATGACGACGCGAACGCCGGCCGCCCGGGCGCGGCGCCGCCTCGATCCGCCAGGGGGCGTCCACGAGCAGGCCGCGCTCCCGGCCGCGCGGCGCGGCCCAGAACTTAATGATGTCAACGCCCAACTCCAGGAACCGATCGAGCAGCCGATACGCCTCGTCGTCCGGCGAGTCGATCGCCTTCTTGCTGATGGGGCCGTTGAAGCGCAGTCGATCGCCGAAGCGCTGACGCAGCGCCGGAATGTCCTCGGGCGGACACATGGAAAACGTTTGCACGACGCCGAATTCGGCGGCCACAGCCAGCATGGTTTCCGCCTGGGCGATGCTCCACTCGGACTCCTCCTTGCTCTCCGACGGCCGGGTGCGCAAGACGTGAGCGTGAACGTCGATGATCGGGCCGGCGTAGTGCAGGTGCCGGCGGTCGGCGAAGTCCTGGCCGGTGATGTTGTGTTCGGGCGGCACGGCGGGTTGCATGACGGCTCCGAAAGAACTCACCGCGGAGAACGCAGAGAGAGCGGAGAAAAATGCAGTAGTGTTTCTTCGCGCTCTCTGCGTTCTCCGCGCCGAAACGATTCGCGCATCTCAGAACAGCACCGGCTTGCCCAGTTTCCGCCGGACGACACTGAACTGGCCGGCGTGCATCATCACGTGGTTGGCGTTGAGCAGCAGCAGCGCACCGACGTTGGGAACCATTGCCGCCATGCGGCCGGTGGTCGGCTTGTCGAGGTCGGCGTCGGACAGCTTGCCGACGGCGTCGATCGTCGCCTGCCGCACCTTGTTGAACAGGTTGAGGTATTCAGCCTTGGTCGCGAAGCCGGAGTCCTTGACGTGCGCCTCTTGCTTGTGCTGCTCCGTGAATCCCGACGGCAATTCGGGATAGTTCATGTTCGGGAGATACCCCTGGGCGATGCCGATCTCGGACACAATAAGATGTCCCAGCTGCCACGCGATGTGGTTGGCTTGGGGGACCGGCCGGACCAGCAGGTCGGTGTCGGAGAGATCCTGGACGAACATGCCCAGCATGTGCTGCGTCGAGGTCAACGCGGTGCGGATGGCGTCCTGCGCCTTCATGGTGGCTCCTTTCGCCTTGTGAGAGGGTTGCGCCGGCCGTCCGGGGCCAGCGGCTGCCCCATCCATTGTACGGGGCCGGGCGCATGGCGAAACCGACTTCGCCGTGATATACCGAATAACATCACCCCGAATTCCCACCTCGTTCTCCGGGCAGGGTTATCGGGCAGCAGGAGCAAGCGGATGGCCGAACCTCTCCGTTGCGTCGCCCCCGACAGCGTCGTCGTCGGCTGGGATTTCAGCACCGGCGCAGTCAAGTGCCTGGCCTTCGACCTCGACGGCCGCACCCTCGCCGAGGTCCGCCTGCCGACCGATCTTTGGACGGCCGGCGGCGTCTCCGAGCTGAACCTGATGCAGCTGGAGGGCCAGGCCCGCGCCAGCACGCGCGCCATGGCCGCCCAGTTGCGCGAGATGGGCCGCCTGGCGCACTGGGTCGCCGGCGGTGTTTCCGCCACGCACCATACGGCCGGGCGCATCGACCGCGACCGCGTTCAGGTTCGCCGCGCCATTTGCTGGAACGACCACACCCTGGCCGCCTACCACGCCCGCGGCCTGGAACGCCTCGGCGGCCCCGAGAGCGTCCGTCAGCTGATTGGCGGGCCGTGGGCCGTGCGCTACTCGCTCAGTCATCTCGTCAAGGACGAGGAACACCTGTCGCTCGGCGACTGGCGGCGCACCGACCGTATCTTGCCGCACGGCGCCCTCGCCGCCGGCTTCCTCACCGGCAATTTCGACGTGTGCAGCGTCTCCGCCGCCGCGTCCACCGGGATCATGGATTTGCGCACGAAGCAATGGCGCCGCGAGATGCTCGGCGCCCTCGGCAATACGGAGCATCGCGATCTTGCCTGGAAGCAGTTGCCGCGCGTCGTGGAGGAAACCGACCTCATTGGGCCGTTGTCGCCGTCGCTTGCGCTGGAGGCGGGCGTCGATCCGGAGCAGCGGCCGCTGATCTTCCCCACGTCCGACGACCAGCAAGCGGGACTGGCCGGCGGCGGGGCCGTGGACGCGGGGCAGGTCGCCGTCGTCCTCGGCAACTCCGCGGTGGTCAATTCGTCGTCGGCCGAGTTGCCCACCTCGGGCGCACTCGACGCGATGCGGCTGAACTGGGGGCCGTATCTGTGGATGCGCTGCTACAACAACGGCGCCCAGTTCCTCGACCGCGTGGTCGGCGAGCGGCCCGACTGGGAGCGGCTGGAGCGCGAGGCCCGCGCCGTCCCGGCCGGCGTCGATGGCGTCGGCGTCCTGCCGTTCGCGTCGCCGGAGCCGTCGCTGGGCGTCCATGCGCCGCGGTTCGCCTGGCGGCCGTCGGAGCCGTCGGAGCCGGGCCGCCGCTTCCGCGCGGCGCTGGAGGCGCTGGCCTACCTGATCGCCCGTGGCGTCCAGGAACACGAAGCGGCCGGGCAAAAGATCACGCGCGTCAGCGTGTCCGGCGGCGTCGCCCGCAGCGATTTGATGTGCGAGATCCTGGCGACGGTGCTGGATCGGCCGCTGGAGCGGCTGCAGTCGTTCGAGGGTCCCGCGCTCGGCGCCGCCGCCACGGCGCTGGCGGGGCTGGAGACGCACCTGCGGCGGCAAAAGGGGATCGCGGCGCCGTTCACCACGGCCGACGCCGTGGCCGTGCTGGTCAAGTTCCGCAACCCGGTGGCGCCGAACCCGGCGTGGCGCCGCCTACCAGGAGGGGTTGCGGGCGTTCGAGCGGTGGTTGCAAGCATGATCCGAGCCGCGACCGTAAGGGAGCGGGCTTCTCTTCCGCTCCCTCACGGTCGCGGCTCGGACAGTCCCCGAATTGCCGAGTCCCACCATGACCCCCGATCCCCACGCCGCCGGCCGCTTCCCCATCGTCCGCCCGCGCCGCCTGCGCGGCCATCCGCTGCTGCGCAGCCTCGTCCGTGAAACC
This sequence comes from uncultured Planctomycetaceae bacterium, assembly GCA_963823075.1. Classification (GTDB taxonomy): domain Bacteria; phylum Planctomycetota; class Planctomycetia; order Gemmatales; family Gemmataceae; genus UBA4732. Next base: position 995,161 of record CAWGKE010000001.1, on the reverse strand, counting down.
GATCTATCCATTCAGGATCTGATCCTTCCGCTGTTCGTCCGTCCCGGTCGCGGAATCAAGAAGGAAATCGCGTCGATGCCCGGCTGCCACCAGCTGAGCGTCGATCGGCTGGTGGAGGAGGTCGGCGCCGCGCTGGACCTGGGAATCCAGGCGTTCATCCTCTTCGGCATCCCGGCCCACAAGGACGCGGCCGGCTCGGGCGCCCTCGACGACGAGGGGATCGTGCAGCAGGCCTTGCGGGCGCTGCGGCAGCAGCACCGCGATCGCGCCCTGCTGATGACGGACGAATGCTTCTGCGAATACACCGATCACGGACATTGCGGAGTGTTGAGCGAGAAAAGCGGTCGGCTCGACCTGGACAACGACGCCACGCTGCCGCTGCTGGCGGCCCAGTGCGTCAGCCACGCGCGGGCCGGCGCCGACGTCGTCGCCCCGAGCGGGATGCTGGACGGCATGGTCCACGCCATCCGGGCCGGTCTCGACGCGGCGGGCTTCTCCCACCTGCCGATCCTGAGCTACGCGGCCAAGTATGCTTCCGGCTTCTACGGCCCGTTCCGCGACGCGGCCGAGTCGCCGCCGCAGTTCGGCGACCGCAGCGGCTACCAGATGGATCCGGCCAACGGCGACGAAGCGCTGCGCGAGGTCGAGCTGGACCTGGCCGAGGGCGCCGACATGATAATGGTCAAACCCGCTCTTTCGTATCTGGACATCGTCCGCCGGGTGAAAGAGCGCTTCGGCGTTCCGACGGCGGCCTACAACGTGAGCGGCGAGTTCGCGATGGTCAAGGCGGCGGCGGCGCAGGGCTGGATCGACGAGCGGCGCGTGACGCTGGAGATCCTGACGAGCATCAAGCGGGCCGGCGCCGACATGATCCTGACGTACCACGCGCGGGACGCGGCGCGGTGGTTGCGGTAGGCGGCAATCCCGGCATCCGGTTTGCTTCTCCATATTGGCTGTGGGTTCCGGCGGGCGCGCGGCCGGCGCGGCGCCCGTCGGATGTTTCCCGCCGGCTTTGTCGAGGAGAAGCAGCCATGAAAGCGACCACTCGCAAACACGCCACCGTGGTCGGCGTGTTCGACGATCCCCGCATGGCCCAGGCGGCGGTGCAGGAGCTGCGCCGCGTCGGTTTCCGCGAGGACCAGATCGGCGTCGTCACCCGGGACGCCGCGACCGGCGAACACGGAACCAAGATCAAGGAAGGGACCGGCTCCCACTGGGAGGAAGGCGCGGCGATCGGCGCCGCCGCGGGCGCGGGCATCGGCGCCCTGTGGGCGGTCGGCATGGCGACCATCGCCTTGCCGCCGATCCTGCCGGCCGTGCTGGTGAGCAGCTGGCTCGTGTCCGTCCTAGCCAGCGCGGCCAGCGGGGCAGCTATCGCCGGCGTGGCCGGCGCCCTGATCGGCCTCGGCATCCCCGAAGACGAGGCGACCTATTACGAAGGCGAATTTCATTCCGGCCGCACGCTCATCACGGTGCAGGCCCCCGGCCGGTATGAAGAGGCCCGCGACATCCTGGCCCGATTCGGCGCCTACGACTACGAGAACCGCCGCCTCGCCGAAAGCGCGGCGCACTGAACGTCCCCGTCACGCGGGAAGCAGTCGTCCGCGAGGAGCGGCGAGGCGCCTCTGCGGATAGGTAAGGACGGCGAAGGAGACGACGACGAAAAAGGAAGGCCTGCCCGGCGTCGCCGGGCAGGCCTTCTTGTTGTCCGAAAAATGAGCAATCCGGGCGCCAGCGGCAGGAAGGGGCTGGCTCATGCACCTCCCTGGCAGCGGCCATTGCTTCTGCCCGACCTGCAGGTATTGGTAATGTCATCGTGCGGCGGTGCTTGCCCGTTCGACGGCCCTGCTGTATTCTGGCGGAGTTGGGGCGTCGAAGGCGAAGCCGCGTAACCGCCCCGTACTGGCCCTGGCGCCGAAGTGGCGGAATGGCAGACGCGCCGGACTCAAAATCCGGTCTCCGCAAGGGGGTGTGGGTTCGAGTCCCACCTTCGGCAGTTAGCGGCCCACGCGCATTTACTTCTCGGGCACGATCTCCAGCGTCGTTTCCGCGACAACCGGATCGCCGTTGGTCAGCGTGGCCCGGACGGTAAGCGGCATGTTGAACGGTCCCGCCTCGTCGGCGAAGCGGACCTTCAGCACGACTGCGGATTGGTCGGGCGGCGCGACCACCGGCTCGGCCATCACGCCATGCACGTGTTCCGGCACGATCAATTCCACCTTGACCGGCCCCGCGAGTCCCTTACCGCGGATCACCCTCACCGGCACGGCGACGCTCTTGCCGTGAGCCGCGAGGATGGCAGGCTTTTCCAGCCCCACGCTCAGTCGGCCCGCCTCCACCACGGCGATGATTTGGTCGTTCTGCTGAACCGAGCTGTAACTGACGTAGCGTTTCGCGTCGCCGTCCTGGACGACGGCGACGCCCATGACGCAGCTGCGAGAGGTGCGGCCTAACTCCATCCACGGCGGCAAGTCCACGGTGTAGTCGAATTCGCTGGAGCCGGCCGGCACAACGACCGTCGGCCCGCGGACGCCCTGAAGGTGCCGCGCCTGGCGGTCGGACAGGCTGACCTCGATGGGACCGTCATATCCGCCGCGCTCGATCTTGTAATGGCGATGGCGAACCGAGCCGCGCGGCGACTGGGTCGATTCGTAGTCTCCGACGATCTTGAACGGCGTCGGCAGAGCCACGGCCAACAGCACCGTGTCCGTCTGCGGCTGGCCGCGCGGCGCGGGTAGGACAGCGGTCGAAACCAGTGGCTTGCCGTCCTTCGTTTTGCCTTCGCCGTGGATCGCAAGCCGGCTCACGTCAATGGCCGCCGTCGCGTCGGCCGAGAAGCCGATCTCCACGGCGTTTTGCCCCGCGGGGATAGTTGTATTCGCCGCCTTTACGCCTGCTGCAAGTCCGTCGATGGTCAGCGCAATCGCATCGTTGAATCCACCGCTGCGATCGGCCGTCAACTTGAGCTTGGCTTGTCCCCCGCGCGGCAGGGTCAGCACGTCGGCGGCGAGTTGCAGGCGGAAGCCGGGGACGGGCGGCGCCAGGTGCAGACGGTAGGCGAACTCGGGGCCGCCGCGCGTGTGGAAGAGGTCGGCGACGCGGACGCAGTAGGCGCCGTCGGCCGCCGGCGTGAACGTCAGCACCGGATCGGGCTGCGTCAGCGACGATTCCGCCCGCGCCAGCTCCTTGCCCTGCGCGTCGCACACGGTCACCACGCCTTGCAGCGGAGAGCCGAGCTGCTGCGCCCGTAGCTCCAGCGCGATCGATTCGCCTTTCTTTCCCCGGAAACTCCAGGAATCCACGTCGCCCGGCTTGTCGATACGGCCGTTCAGGACGCTCGGCGGGGACACCGGGTTCGCTTGCGACGGCTGATCGTTCGGCTCCGTCTCGACGATTTCCGGCAAGTCGTCGAGGTCGAACAGGACCGGACTCGTCGCCTTGCCGTCGCCGCCGCTGAAGCCCCAGGCGTAATCGCGCGGGCCGTCGGCGGGCAGCTTCACTTCCACCGGATCGGCCGGCACGCCCTGGCCGTACAGCGTGAAGCGCGTCGCCTCGCCGCGGCGGCCGCCGAGTGGGAAGATGCGCTCGACGGTCGGGCCGGACGTCAGTGTTAAGCGATAGACGAAGGCGGGTCCGCCGCGACCGTTGGCGTCGCGGATGCGGACGCCGTACTTGCCGTCGGCCGCCGCCGTGAAGCGGACGAACGAGTCGGCGCCCAATGCGTCGTCGTTTTCGGCGATTACACGGCCGTCGGGCCCGACCACTTCGAGGTACGAATCCAGTGGCGAGCCGAGGCGGGCGGCGCAAACCTCGCAGGCGACGCTCTGGCCTTTGTGGAGCGGGAAAGTCCACACATCCACATTCTGGCGCGGGAAGATGCGGCCGTTGATGGTGACGGGAAGCTGCACGTCCACCGGGACGGGGTCGCCGTCGATTTCCTGCTCGACGATTTCCGGCAGATCGCCGACGACAAAGGCGAGGCCGGAGGCGGCGCCCTGCGAGGTCCAGACGCGGCCGCGGCGGATGCCTGGAGCGGCGCCGCTGGCGATCATGACGCGGGCGGTCGTGTCTTTCGGGTAATCTTCGGCGGCCTGCGACTCTGGCAGCGGCAGCATCGGCCCCTCGAACCAGAGGGTGGGGGCCGGACCGAGGTGCGGCGAGGCAAGCGTCACGCCGGGGCCGAGCAATTCCCAGCAGGCGTCCTTGTGCAGGAATAGGCCGCCGACGTGAAGATCCACGGTCGTGCCGCGCCGGCCGCCGGCCGGGAACAGGTACGACGCCACGGGCGGCTCGGCCCGAAGCGCAGATTCACCGCAGAGAGCGCAGAGAGAAGAAAAGAGAAAGAGTTTCAAGCAGCCGTCCGACCGTCGGAAAGGAGACATGCTGTCTGCCCTTTCTTTTTGCCTTCTCTGCGCTCTCCGCGTCCTCTGCGGTGAATTCCGCTTACAGCAATGCCTGGATGACCCGGCCGTTGTTGACGACCTTCACTGGCCGGCCTTCGGGAGTATAGAACTCCGCATCCGGGTCGATGCCGAGGCAGTGGTACAGCGTCGCGGCCAGGTCTTCAGGCCCGCAGGGGTCGTCGGCCGGCTTTTCGGCGCGGGCGTCGGATTTGCCGACGACGACGCCGCCCTGGACGCCGCCGCCGCCCAGCGCCACCGTGAAGGCCGTGCCCCAGTGGTCGCGGCCAGCGTTCTTGTTGATGCGCGGCGTCCGGCCGAACTCGCCCGTGACGACGACAAGCGTGCTGTCGAGCATTCCGCGATCCGCCAGGTCGCGGAACAGTGTGGACAGGCTCGCGTCCAGCTTGGGCAAGAGTTGGTCCTTGAGGACGCGGAAGTTGGCGTCGTGCGTGTCCCAGTTGCTGTGGTCGATGGTGACGCAGCGGACGCCGGCCTGAACCAGCCGCCGGGCCATGAGGCACGACTGGCCGAGCGTGTTGCGGCCGTACTCGTCGCGGAGGGCGTCGTCCTCGGCGTGGATGTCGAAAGCCTTCTTCGCTTCCGGCGAGGTCATCAGCTCGAACGCCTTCTGCTGGAAGACGCTGACGGCCTGGGCGTCGCGGTTGGCGCGGGCCTCGGCGGCTTTCTGGAAGCGATCCACGCGGGCCAGCAGCTCCTCGCGGGCTTCGAGCCGGGACGCATCGACGACGGCCGGCGGCGCCAGGTCGGGCACGGCGAAATCGGGGGCGTTGGGGTCGGCGTCGATGACGAAAGGGGCGGCGACGGGACCGAGGTAGGCCGAGCCGGCGCTGGGGTGCATCTTCGGCAGGCAGACGTAAGGCGGCACGGAGCCGCGGCCCCAGGGTGCGGGCGACGACGGCGCCGTGGGCCGGCCGCTGGTTGTTGGGGCTGAGCGTCGGGTTGAAGCCGGCCGTCGGGAAGTAGCCGGTCAGGATGTAGTGGTCGGCCGGGCCGTGGTCGGAGTTGTGGTGGCGGAAGGAGCGGATAAGGGCGATCTTATCCATCTGCTTCGCCGTGCGCGGCAGGTGTTCGCTGATGCGGACGCCAGGGACGTTCGTGTCGATGGGTCCGAAATCGCCGCGGAACTCGGCCGGGGCGTCCGGCTTGAGGTCCCACGAGTCCATATGGCTCATGCCGCCGTGCAGGAAAAGGAAGATGAGCGAGGCATCCTTCGTCGGCTTGCCGGACTCGGCGGCGCGGGCCTGCCGCGCCAGCAGGTCCGGCAGCGTCAGGCCGAGGCCGAAGACGCCGGCGGTCCCCAGACGAAGGAAATCGCGGCGGGCGACGCCGTCGCAGAATCGGGCCGAACGACTCATTGTTTGCCCCCCAAGAGATCGTTCCAGCAGAACAGAAACGGTGCGATGCCCTGCTTACGCAAGTGGTGGCTGTTGAATACCGACTACGGGAATCCCCTCCGGCCCACGCTGCGCCACTTCCTTCACGATATTGTATGCGGCCGACTGCATGAGTCGGCATCGCTTGTTGTCGTACCCAGAGTACGAGTAGCGGATCTCCAGCGGGTGCCAATTGGAACCGAATACCGCGTTAGCCTCATCCGTCCCAGCCAAAACCGCCGACCGGACGGTAGCTTCCTCGGGCAGTCCGTAGACCGGGCAGACGGAGATCGCTGTCACGTAGGGGTCCACAATCCGCTCGGGCTGCAGATCGAGCATGAGCCGAAGGCACTGCGGGCCGGTGATGTACTGGGTGACGTAATAATGCCCCCACCGCACAACGCCAGACATCGACCCTCCTCACCTTCCTCCTGGTCACTGAACTTCCTTTGAACGCATCATACCCCGCCGCCCGCCCCGGCGACACCTTCAATGGTTAAACACGAACTCCAGCGAGTTCATCAGCGACCACGCCAAATCTTCTACCGCCGCCCGCCGGTCCTTCCCCTTCCGAAGATACGCGACCGCGTTCGCGCGCTCCTCGTCCGTCGGCCGGCGGCTGTAGAAGGTCAGGTACAGGTCCTCCGCCAGCGCATCGTCGCCGCCCTGCCGCTGCGCCAGCTTGGCCACGTAGCCGGCGTCATGACTCAGCTTCGCCTGAATTTCCGGGGCGTTGAGCAGGTGCAGCACCTGGGCGGTGCTTGGCTCCTTCCGCCGCTCGCACTCGCAGGCGCTCACCCGCTCCGGCCGGCCGAACACCTTCAGGAAGTAGTGCGACGCCTTGCTGTCCCAAAGCTGGATGGCCCGCGTCCCAGCCGGCATTCCGTCGAAGCGCTCCGGTACGCCGGTCGTCTGACACACCATGTCCAGCAGCACCTCCGCCTGAATCCGCTTGAACGGCGCCCGCGAATAGTTCTGCTCATCGCGTTCGTTCGTGGCGTTCGGCTTCGAGGAGAGCTGATACACCCGCGACGCCGTGATGGCACGAACGAGCGCTTTGACATCGTATTTGTTCTCGACGACGCACTTCGCCAGCGCGTCCAGCAATTCCGGGTTGGTCGGCGGGTTGGTGGCGCGCACGTCGTCCACTGGCTCGACCAGGCCGCGGCCGAGGAAGTGCGCCCAGACGCGGTTCGCGAGGTTGCGGGCGAAGAACGGGTTGTCCGGCCGCGTCAACCATTCCGCCAGGGCGGCGCGGCGGTCGCCCGGTTCGAGGGCCTTCGCCGGCGCCGGTTCTCCTAGCGCGTGTGCGAGATATTCCTCGCCGGTGCGCGGGTTCCGCGCCGACGGCACGCCGTCCACGAACACCGCCTCGTCGCGGCCAGTCGGCTTCACCGACACCCCGGAAAAGTACGCCGTCATGCCGTAATAATCGGCCGTGCCCCAGCGGTCGAACGGATGGTGGTGGCATTCGGCGCAGCCGATGCGCACGCCCAGGAACACCTGCGACAGCGTGCCGGCCTCGTCGCCGGGCCGGCTTACGACCTTGTAGAAGTTGGCCGGCGCGTCCTCGCCGAGCGGCCCCTCCGCCGTCACGACGGCGCGAGCGAACTGGTCGAACGGCATGTTCGACGCCATCGACTCGCGCACCCATTTGTAATAGGCGTAAGCCCGCTTCGGCCCCAGCGCCTGCCGGTCCACCCGCAGCAAATCGCTCCATTGCAACGCCCAGTAGTCGGCATACTCGGGTCGTTCCAGCAACTCGTCCACCAGGCGGGCGCGCCTGTCGGGTCGGCGGTCGTCGAGGAAGCGCCGCGCCTCGTCCATCGTTGGCAGCGTGCCGATCACGTCGAGATAGACGCGGCGCAGGTACTCGGCGTCGTCGCAGAGGTCCGACGGGACGATGTTCAGCTTGCGCAGCTTGGCGAACACCAGCCCGTCGATGAAGTTATTCTCCGCGACGGAGGGGTAATGGTCGATTTTCTCGGCCCGCGGCACGACGACGCGGAAGACGTCCACCTGATTCATGAAGCCGGCCATGACGGCCGCCTCGCCGGGTGCGTCGCCGGCCGTGACAAGGCCGTCGGCGTCCACCGACGCCAGGCCGTCGTTGTTGGACAAGAACTTGGCCAGGGCGGTAACATCCGCCTCACGGCCGTCGGAGTAACGAGCGATGACGCGGAGCTGCTGCTTGCCGCCAGGCGCCAGCACTCGCTCGGCCGGCTCGACGCGCACGGCCGTCGCCTTCGCGTCGGTCGGCCGGCCGAAGGGGGCGCCGGCCGCGATCCAGTCGCGCAGCGTGTCGTAGTCGGCCGAGCCGGCCGGGACGCGGACGCCGCCGCCGTGGGCGATGCGGCCCGACATCTTGCGCAAGACGAGGCTGTATTCCGGCGCGGCCGGGAAGACGCGGCGGCCGCGCGCCTCCTTGACCAGGGCGGCGTAATCGGCGGCGGGATCGAAACCGAAGACCGATAATTTGAATCCGTTTTGCCCTTCCGCCTTGCCGTGGCAGCCGGCCGAGTTGCAGCCGTGGCGGCTCAGGACCGGCTCCACCTCGTTCTCGAAGTTGAAGCGGCGCGGCGCCGTCGCTTCCACGACCGACACGGCGACCTGTAGGGGCGGGGTCGCCCCGCCCCTGCCGTCGTCGATTTCTGCGACGACGGTGGTCTGGCCGTCGCCTACGGCCAGGACGACGCCGGCCGGCGTGACGACGGCTGTCTTCGGGTCGAGGGCGCGGAAATGGGCCTCGCGGGTGCGGTCGATGAGCCGGCCGTCGGCGGTATGGCCGGTGATGAGCAGCGTATAAATGGCGCCGGGACCGCGCAGCGCGACGGAGGCGGGGTCGGCGGTGTTTTCGACATACTGGGCGCGGCCGGCGGCGGGGAGGAGGATCAAGAAGGAAACCGCGATGGAGCGGCCGATGACGTTCATGGCGGGACGGCCTCGTGGGCGAAACCAACCGGCGGGGAGGCGAGGGCGGCGTGGGGGGTAACAATACTCCTACCAGATCAACGGGGATGGGGCAAACCAAATCCGGAGAGCGGCGGCCGCAAACTGCTCTTGCATAAGAACCGGCCCCTCGCTATATGCCCCCCTCGTTGTCGCAACCGACCCGCGGCCGCACGCCGCGGGACGGCATTGTCACCGAACACCGAGTCAGTCAGGCTCTGCTGTGCGCCGGGTTTGCGGGAAACCGGCGCCGCCCGCCCTCCTGGGTGGAAGCGCATACTCCCCGGGTCCAGCGGTTACTGGGTCGGCCGCTCCGGGGGGGCTTCGCAGTGGAGCTGTGTCGGACCGGGGGTCGGGCCTCGCGCCCGGCCCCCGGGGAATCACTGTCGGAACGATGAACACGGAACGATGAATAATGAATCAAGCAAGTGTTTGATTCATTATTCATCGTTCCGCGTTCATCGTTTGCTTACGGACCAATCGCCGGACTGCCCCGTTCCCCTGTGCGGATGCGAATGCAGTCGTCCAGCGGCAGCACGAAGATTTTGCCGTCGCCGATCTGGCCGGTTTCCGGCGTCCGGGCCGAGTGGACGATCGCCTCGACCGTGGCCTCCACGAACGCATCGTTGACGGCGATCTCCAGTTTCAGCTTCGGCAGCAGCCGCACGTCGAACTCGGAGCCGCGGTACACTTCCGTGAAGCCGCGCTGCCGGCCGCAGCCGCGCACGTCGCTCACCGTCATCAGGTAGACGTCGTTTTCGTTCAGAGCGGCCTGCACGGCTTCCAGCTTCTCCGGCCGGATGATGGCTACGATCAATTTCATGTTGATACCACGGGGTTGAGGGTTCGGGGATTATTCCTTGGGCGCACGGGGTACACATTACCAGAAGAGGGAGTTCGGGAGAATTGATCTCCTGGACTCCCCCGGACATTGGCGACACGGTGCGGGCGCGAAGCCGTCGCGTGATTGACGGCCAGGCGGGTGGCGCGGCCCATAGGGCCGCGCCGCTGCCTGTGGAGCCGACAGCCGCGTGCCCAACAGGCAAGCAGGTTGCCACACGTCCGTTCGCCTTGCGCCTGCCGCGGCGTTTGCAGCGTTGCACCGGTTGCCTCCCAACCGGAACTCAGAGAAGTGACGCAAGCGCTTGCGCAGCAAAATGTTGCGGAAGCAGGCGCCGATAAGGTCGGCGAAGGCTGCGACTTCGGATCGTCCACTACCCAAAGCGATATTGATTTTTGGCGCGAGGTTTGCTCTAACGCTGCTATGAAAAGACCGCCTACCCGGCTAGAGGAGGCGGAGATTTTCGGCGAAATTCTTCATTTCGCCTGACCCGCGGCCGACGAAAAGGCCGAAAAAAGAGGCCAAGGAGGGCCGAAATCCGACGCATCGGATGCAGCCGTGACCTAGGTTTAACCAGAGGGAGATGCGGGACCATTTTTTAGCCGCCGACCCCCATTCCCGGCGGCCCCGCCGAGGCGACCGTCCCCTTTTCGCTTCCATCTCCTTCTCGCCGACCGCTTTGTCATCCCAAAAACCACCCGACGGGAGGTCTGCCGGGCGCCGGAGCGGCGTCCTTTCGCACGGCCACGGACGGCACGCGCGGACCCCCGAGGAGACGCCGACCATGGTTCCGCTGAATTACGCACTGGCCGCCATTCTGCTGTCGTCGCCGGCCGAGCCGCCAGACCCCCCCGACGCCCTCGACGCGCTGGTCACCGTGCGACCGGCCCTGCGCGAACTGGCGCTGGACTGGGAAATCCTCGACTCCCGCGAGGTGCGCTACGTTCTCACGCGCGGCGAGGATTTTCCTTCGGACCTGAAGCTGCTGCGGCGCCGCTACGCCGACCTGTGGGACGCCCCACCGCTGTACGACTGCATGCGCTTCCCCGACCGATCGCTGGTCAACGACATGTTGGCCTTCAACCGGGCTTACCGGCAGCACCTGGACAACCGCCAGGCCATGGAGTTGTCCAACGCCTGGGAACTGCACGAAATGCTCATGGAAGCGGATCGGCTTTATCAGATATGGGATTTGGTGCGGGACACGCGCTGCGACTACTACTACGTTACAGTGCGGCGCCAAGCCCTGAAGAAGCTGAAGGAACTGATCGGCGATCAGGCCTACTACAGCGGCTGTCTGCCGCCGCACGTCCCCGTCTGGCGCTTCGCCCGGATCGACTATTGACCTCGGAGCAAAGGCGGCGAGCCGCGACCATGAGGGAGCCGGTCGTTGCTTCACTTCCTTACGGGGGCGGCTTTGTTCACCGATACGCCGGGGTCGGCGTCGCCGGGCCGACGTGCCAGTACGGCGCCCAGGCCAGGCCGAAGTGCGTGACATGGATGTCGGCCTTGCGCGGCTTGACCTGAATGGCCGCCGCCTCCTCGCCGACCCGCTTCCACTTCTCGGTGATCTCCGCCACCTTCGACTGGTAATCGGTCGCCAACTTTCGCCGCTTCTCCTCCAGCTTCGGGTCGTCGTCCGCCCCCGCCGCCGATTTCTTCCCCGGCTTTTCGTCCGGCAAGTTCAAGCCGAGCGAGTCGAATCTCGGCCGAAACTTGACTTTTTCCATCTCCACTGCCTGTTTTTTCTGCTCGTCGGCGGCGGCGCGGCAGCGCTTGCGGAAGTCCGCCTGCGTTTCACCGGGCCTGCTGAGCAGGCCGAGCGTGCGGTTCTCCCACAGCGACAGCTTGTGCGTGGCGTAGAGATGTTCGGCGAACGCCTTCTCCAGCGCCTTGAGCTTGCGGCCGGTGTCCATCGATTCCGGTACGCCGAACCAGTGCGCGTCGGCCGGCGGCGCGGCCGCCTCCGGCACGGCGCCGGCGAGGGGCCGGGCCGCCTCCCACGCCGTCGGATGGCCGGCCGCCGGCGGCTGGGCCAACAGATGCACCGCCTCCGTATGTTCCGTGCCGGCGTGCTTGTCCAGGATGTAGACGACGTTGGCGACGCCCAGCACCCACGGGAACATCTCAAGTTGGGCGTCTTTGGGGCGCGGTTCCCCGATGGGGAGGTGGAACTGCTTCACGTCGCCGGGCAGCACCGGCGGCATGTGGTCGGTGGCCGGTTCGGAAGCCGCCGTTCCCCCCTCCGCACCGGCGGTCGCGGTGCGGGGCAGAGCTTCAGGGACGGCCTTGGCTTCCAAGTGCGCTTGCGGCACTGCCCACGGGTACTTGCCACAGTGCGGGCAGTGGTCCGTCACGTCCGGCCCCAGGTCCGCGCCGCAGGCGGCGCACAAGGGGAGAGGGACGGCCGCCGGCGTCTTGAGAGGCGCCATCAGCCGGGCAACCTGCTCTCGCGTGATCGGCCCTCGCAGGAAGGACAACGCCCAACGGCTTTGGAGCAGCTCCGGCTTTTCCCGATGGATATCGTGCATTAAGAAGATGCGGTTGCCGAGCGAAGAAATCACTTTCTCCAGATAGGCCCGCACACCCGCCTTGCCTTGCTCCGCCGCCGCGCTCTCCAGTCCGTCCATGAGCCGGACCTTGTCCCGTTCGGTCTGCAACCGGCCGACGAACCATGTGCCGGCGTTGGACAGCGCCTTGTAATCGAGGTCGATGGGGTTCTGGGTGGCCAGCAACACGCCGACGCCGAAGGCCCGGACTTGCTTCAGCAGGGTCATCAACGGCCGCTTGCTCGGCGGAGTCGCCGTGGGGGGCAGGTAGCCGTACACCTCGTCGAAGTAGAGCAAGGCGCGCAGGTTCGTGGTTCCTCCCTGTTTCCTCGCCCAGCTCAGCACCTCTTCCAGCAGCAGCGTCGTGAAGAACATTCGCTCCATGTCGGGAAGGTGGGCGGTGTAGAAGATCAGCTGTTGCGGCCGGCCGTCCCGGTAAAGCATGTTCGCCAGGTCGAGCGGGTCCCCTTTCATCCACGTCTCGAAACTCGGCGACGCCAGCACGTTGTTGAGCGTCGAGGCGAATTTCAGCCGGTCCTTGGCGGGGAAAAAGGTCTCCAGGCTGTACGCGCCGACGGTACTCAAGGGCGGCTTCTGGATTTGCCGAATCAGCTCCGGCAGGTCCAGGGCGCCGCCCGCTTCCCAGGCGTGCAGCACGATCTTGGAAATGAGAATATGCTCACGCGATTGGATCGGGTCGGCGTTCACGCCGGTCAAACCCAGGAGCTGCGCTGGCGATCGCCTCCGCCTTTTGCGCCTTTTCCTCCAGGGGCTGGCTGGCCTTGGGGGCCGCGAACGTGCCCAGAATGGACAGCGGCAGTCCGGATTCGCTGCCGGGCGTGTAAATGCGCCAATCCGATTTCTCCTTCAGCCGTGCAATGCGTTCCAACGGTTGGTTCGTCTCCGCCAGGCCCTTGCGCCAGCGGTCGGCCGTTTGGCCGGCGTATTCCTCCTGCGAGAGTCCCTTCTGCCGGGCGTCCCCTTCGTCGATCCACTCCTGAAACTTGCGAGGGTCCAGGTCCGGAAATTGCAGGAGGATGTTCGTGAGGTCCCCTTTGGGATCGATCATGATGCACGGGATGCCGTTGAGGGCGGCCTCTTCCAGGAGGCTGATGCACAGGCCGGTCTTGCCGGAGCCGGTCATGCCGACGACGACGCCGTGCGTGGTCAGGTCGCGAACGTCGTACAGAATGGGCTTGTGGGGAACGACGGCTTTGCTGTCCAGGTCGTATTCCTGGCCCAGGTAGAAGTAGCCCGGCTTTTCGATTTCAGCGGAGGCGGCGGTCGGGGTCGCGTCGGCCACGGGGAGTCCTCTCCAGGGTCGATGGGGCGTCGTGCGGCTATTATGGGGGGAGGGGCGCGTTCCGGCGAGCGTCGCCCACCCTACCTTTTTCCTCTGTCGGGGAGCGTCGTCATGGCCGTCGAACCGCTGGCGATCGGCGTGTGCAGCTGGTCGCTGCAAGTCAAAAGCATCCCGGAGCTGCGCCGACTGTGCGACCGGCTCGGCCTCAACGTCGTGCAGATTGCGTGCGGCGATCCGCACCACGCCGATTGGGAGGAGGGCGACCGTCTGCCCGAGGTCGCCCGCGCCGCCGGCTTTCAGCTGACCGGCGCCATGCTCGGCTTCCCCGGCGAGGACTACACCACGCCCGAAACCATCAAGCGCACCGGCGGCTTCGGCGCCCCCGCCGATCGGCCGGCCCGGCTCGAACGCTTCGCCTGGGCCTTGGACCGCACGCGCGCCCTCGGCCTCGCCGACCTCATGCTCCACGCCGGATTCCTGCCCGAGCCGGGCGACCCCGACCGCAAACCATTCCTTGACACGCTCGGCAAGGTCAGCGCGACGGCCCAGGCCAAGGGCGTCACGGTCGCCTTCGAGACTGGCCAGGAGAGCGCCGACCTGCTGCGCCGCACCCTGGATGAGCTGAAGTGCCCCAACTTGAAAGTGAACTTCGACCCCGCCAACATGCTCTTGTACGACAAGGGCGATCCGCTGCGGGCGGTTGAGGTCCTCGGCCCCGACATTCGCAGCGTTCACGTCAAGGACGCCAACCGACCGACGACGCCGGGCCAGTGGGGCGCGGAAGTCCCGCTCGGTCAGGGACAGGTGAACATTCCGGCGTTCGTGCGGACGCTGAAGAAGGTCGGCTATCGCGGCCCGCTGTGCATCGAGCGCGAGGTCGGCGATCAGGAGGCGCGCGTCCGCGACATCGCCCACGGGGTGCGGGTGTTGCGGGAGTGCCTCGCGGAGAAATGAAACCCCGGTCAGCCGCGACGCGCCAGCGGCGCGCATTGTCGGAGCGTTCCGCTGGCGCGTCGCGGCTGACCTACTTCGCGTCCACCTCCAACGTGAAATCGTGGACGGTTTCGTCTTTGTGACCTTCCTGACCTTCCTTACCTTCCTGAAGCTCGATCTCGTCGCCCTTGCTCTTGCTCTGCGTCAGGTAGTGCGCGAACGCCTTGGGTCCCATCTCGTGCCAGGCGGTGATCCGCACCTTGGATCCGGCCGGCACGTTCTTGATCTCAAACGTCCCATCCGGCTTGGTGACGTCGGCGTAGGGGTGGTTGAACACCCAGACGTAAGCGTCCATCCAGGGGTGGATGTTGCAGCTGAAATGGACCAGGGCGTTGTTGCCCTTCAGCACGACCTTCTTCGGCGCCGTGCCCGACGGCAGCGTCCCCAGCTGGGAGCTGTTGGAGCTGTTCTCCGAACTCCACGTCGTGTTGTGCGACACGGGCGCCGTGTTCGACACGAAGAACTGCTGGCCGGTCGGGATCGTCTTGGTGGGGTCGTTGGGGTCCACCAGCGCCGGCACCAGCCACGTGACGTGCGGAATGAAAGCGCAGTGCGGTTGTTTCAGCTCGACTCGATCCGGCCAGGTCTTGTCGTTGGGATCGACCTGGAAGTACGTGTTCGCCGGCGGCTGAATCCAGACGACGACGTTGCCGACGCCGCCCTTGCCGTCCAGAACCCATTTCTGCTGGCTCTTCTCAGGGTCCGTGGCCATGTCGTAGCAGGTCGGATACTGGTCGGGCTTCTTCGACATCTCGTCCTTCAGCGCGTCATTCTCGATCGCGATGTCGGGCGCGCCCTTGATCGTCACCTTGCCGCGGAGGACGGCGCCGTGCTTGGCCGGCAGCGGCTTCAATTCCGCCGCCGTCGTGGGGCCGGCGGCCGACCCGCCGCCGGCGTCGCCGCCGACGTCCGCCTCGTCCACGGGCCGGCCGCAGCCGATCAGGACCAAACTTATGAGCAGCGGCGCGCCGACAGCGGCGGCGGCCAGGAAGGATCGTCGCATGAGTAAGAACTCCTGAACTGCCATATCGATTGGGTGAGCGGCGCGGCGTCAGCCCGCCGGTGTCGGCCTCACCGGCGGGCTGACGCCGCGCCGCTCGCCAAGGCGAAATACCCGACTACTTCGGCTTGACCTCGAAGTTCACTTTCGTGACGTCGTCCGCCTTGATCTCGATCGGCTGACCCTTCTTGAGGCCCTTGTTGACGTAGCCGACCGACTCCTGCCAGGCCACGATGTTGTACGAGCCGGCCGGGGCCTTCTCGATCTTGAAATGCCCGTCCTCGTCGGTGACGGCGAAGTAGGGGTGGTTGAACACGCGGAGGTAGCCGGTCATCCAGCCGTGGATGCTGCAGCCGATCGTCGAGGGCTTGTAGTCGGCCTTCCAGCCGGGCACCGCCACCGACGTTCCCGCCGGGATCAGCGGGTTGACGCTCGGGTTGTCGCCGGGCGAGTCGATCTTGGTGTTGTGCGTGATCGTCCCGGAATTCTTCACCACCAGCGTCTGGCCCTCGCGCAGGCAGACGATGTGCGGCACGAACTGGCAGCACGGCTGGTCCAGCACCACTTCCTTGTCCTTGACGTCCTTGAGGTCCGGGTTGATGGGCAGCGCCTTGTTGAAGTCGCCGGCGTCCACCAGCCAGACCACCACCCAGCGCACCCCCTTGTTCTTGGGGTTGACGACGTAGTCGGCCTTGTAGATCGGGCCGTTCTTGAGACAAATAGCCTGGTCTTTGTCCACATTGGCCGGCGTGGGCTTGGCCTGGTCGTCCGTGCCGGCGAACGTCACCTGGCCCTCGATCGTGCCCCAGCCGTCGTCGCAGCGCGCCGGGGCCGAGGCCGTCAGAAAGGCGGCCGCGCCGAACAGCGCGAGCGCCGAAAACCGAAATCGCATGGTCATTTTTCTCCCATGACGGCCGCCCGGGTCGCACGGTTCGCAGGCAAGTTCTCCAACCGGGGCAGGTCCATCAGCACGTCTCGCACGGCCCGCACCTGATCGCGCGGGTAGCCTGCAAAGTACTCCTGGTATTGTAACTGGTCCTTCGATTCCACGTTCGGGAAGTTCTGCGGCATCGTCGGCGAATAGCCGAACATGCGATCCGGGTTGGCGATCCACATCATCGTCCACTCCGGCCGCAGCCGCTCAGCGGCGAGGCTGAGGTCCGGTCCCTTGGCGCCCTGGATCTTCAACGCCCCGATGTTGTGGCAGTTGAGGCAGATGGCCGGGTGCGCCGCCAGCCGGTAGGCGTCCACTTGGTAGGCCTCGGGGGACTGCCACTGGGCCAGCAGTTCCGCGGCGTCGTTGACCGCGCCTTCCTTGTCCGCCCGGTCCACGTCGGCCTGCAAGGCGTCCACGTCCGCCTGCTTGGCCGCCTTCTCGTCGTCCTTCGCCTTCTTCAGGGCGTCCTGGGCGGCGGTAAGCCGCGTTTTCAGATCGGCCACATAGGCGCTCTTGAAATCGGCGTTCGCCTTGTCGATGGCGCCCTGAAGGTCCTTCTCTTCCGCCTCCTTGTGGGTCTTGTCGTCGCCCTGGGCGGTCTTCAACGCCTCCCGAACCTCGGCGAGCTTGCGGAGGGTTTCGGCCTGCTTGGTCGCCGCCGTCCAGTAAGCGTCGGGCTGCTTCGCCTCGTAGCCCCACCGATCGAGCGACGCCTGCAACGCCGCGACTTCCGTGGTCGCCCGCGCCTTGTCGTCGGCCGACGTCATGGGCGCCGCCTTGGCGGCCTTGGCCGCGTCGAGCCTCGGTTGAATGCTGGCCGCCATCTTCGCCAGCAGGTCCTTGACCCGCTGGTTGAGGCCCTTGCCTTCCGGCCCCGCCGCCTCAAGCCTTTTGAGATAGTCCACGTTCTGATCGCGCCAGTACTTTTCGTCGGCCTGCGGCACGGTCAGATAGGGGTAGGTGATGCCCGCCCCCGGATTGCCGAGCTTGTCGGCCGCCCCGAAATAGTTGACCAGCGTCATCGCCTCTTCGCCGCTCATGTTGAACTTCGGCATCCGCAGCCTCATGCGATCCGGCGGCCGCACCATCCCCGGGTCGAGCAGGAACTGGTACAACCATTTCGGCTGCACCCGCTCCCCCTCGCGTATGAGCGGCGGCGGCAGTACCGACCGCGCCTCGTTCTCCTTGCCGAAGTCCGAATTGACCTCCTTCAAGTAGGGCAGCAGCAGGTCCGCGAACGCCCCGCCGAAGGGCGGCGACTCGTCGATGACATCCTCCGGCGGCAGCAGGGCCTTCATCCCGGCCGGCACGTCGCGCACGACCCCGTCGTTGTTGGTGAAGTGCAGCGCCTCGATCAGGCGGAGGCTCAGAACGTCGCGGCCGGTGTCCTTGTCCGGCTGGATTTGCTTCTCCGTGCCGTAGGCCGTGAGGCGGTCGGGCCACGGCGAGCCGAGGCCGGTCCAGGCGTCGTGGCCGGGGAAGACGTGGTCCTTGTTCGCCGCGTCAGAGGCGTAGGTCTGGTAGGTCCGCTCCAGGGCGGCCAGCGTCTCCTTGCTGGGCCGCACGTCGTAGACCCCCGGCCGGACCTGATGGCAGCCGATGCAGTTGTACTTCTCCAGCACCTTGCGGCCCTGCACCTCCGCCAGCCGATCCGGGCTGGGCGTGTTGACGTACTTCAGCGGGATCGGCTCCGCCGTCAGGCCGAGGATGAACGTCATCACGGCCTCGCGCGCCTCGCCCTCCTCGCGCTCCTGGCGCGCCGCGTACGCCTCCTCCGACTCGCCGGGCCGCGGCCGCGACCGGGCGAAGCGGAACTGCGGCATCTTCAGCCGGTCGTCCCACGCCCGGATGCGGTGGTAGTCGTAGCTGCGCGGCTCGGTCAGCTTCTGGTGCAGGAAGCCCTCGCGCGTGTGCTGCTCCAGCGCGGTGTAGAACGCTTGCTCATACGGCTCCTTGCCGGCCACGGCGTGGAAGTCGGGGTTGGGCCGGTCCTTGTTGGCGGGGTCGTAGCGGGATTCCACGATGTTGTAATGGTCGCGGACGTAGGCGTCGCCGTCCTCGAAAGCCAGGCGTTCCGGATCTTTCTTGCCCCAATCGTTCAGGGTCGTGCCGACCGGCTTGGCCGTCTCGAAGCCCGGCACGTCGTGGCAGCCGTAGCAGCCGAGCCGGCCGATCGCCTTCTTGCCGATGTACCACTTCAATTTGTCGGGCAAGTCCTTCGTTCGGATGCGATCCGGCTTGCCTTCCGACGTGTCCACCAGGGAGGCCTCGTCGGCGTCGTGGGCCGTGTGTGCATAGTCGGCCTCCAGCAGTCCGGCCGCCCGTTCGTCGGGCCGGCGGGTCGAAGCCAGGGCGTCGGCCGGCAAGATCTCGTCCACCTTGGCGCTGGTCATGCCGGGCGCCTTGGCCAGGTACAGCCGCGCCAGCGCCACCAGCGCCTCGGGCTTCGGCTCCAAGGGGTCGTCTTTCCAGTCCGCCAGGTCGTCCGCCTTGACCTCCTGACTCAGCAGCCAGTCGGCCACGTCGCACGCCTGCTGCACGGTCAGGTGCGTGATCGGCATGCGCGTTCGCGGGTGGTAAATGTTCGGATTCAGCACCCACTGCACGACCCACAGCCGCCGGGCCGTCGCGTCCTCCTTCGGGTCGCCGGTCTTCGGCCCGATCTTGAAGGCGACGCGGCTCAGATCGGGGGCGAACGTGGCCGCCTCGTTCGAGACGGGCGGCGGGTCGCCGGGGTTGGCGCCCTTCTCGCGCACGCCGTTATGGACGTGGCAGGCCAGGCAGCCGCGCTCGCTGAACACCCGGCGGCCCTCGGCCAGCCGGCCCTTGTCCGGCGTCGGAATCGACTCCGGCCGAACCGGCTCGCCCTGCTCGTCCACGATCTGCGGCCGGTAGCCGTCCTTGTCCTTAACGAGGATCGGCGCAGCCAGCGCCTCCTTCTCCAGGTCCGTGCCCACGGAGAGCATGTCCTTGCGCGCACGGTCCATGACCTGGCCCAGCGCCGTCAACTCGGTCGCAAGCCGCGTCTCGTCGTCCTTCGCCTGGTCCACTTCCTTCTTCTCGTTCTGCACCCGAGCCAGGTCTTTTTTCGGCTGCTCCAGCTTCTTGGCGAGGTCCGTCGTGGCGTCGGCCAGCTCCTTTTTCGCCTTGTCGAGGCCCTTTTGCTCCTCGGCCTTCTTGGCGTCGGCCGCCTTTTTCACGCGATCCTGCGCGTCGGCGACCGCTTTTTTCGGCGCGTCCAGCGTCTTCTGCAATTCGTCCACCGCCTTTTGCCGATCGACGACGCGCTGTTGCAAGGCGGGCGCCGCCTTGGCCAGCAGGGCCAGGAAGGCCTTGTCGCGCGCCGCCTTCACCTCGGCCAGTTCCGCGACCTCCTTCGTCTCGATCCCCGTGACGTATTTCCGGGCCAGCTCCAGGGACCGATCAGCCGCCTTCGTGAATCCCTGCTTCAGGCCGTCCACGTCCTTCGCCAGGGCCGCGTCCTGGTTGCCGTCCTCCGCCAGGTCCGCCGCCGCCAGCGTCACGGCCTTGGTTTCCAGCTCCGCGATCTTCTGCTCCAGGTCGGCCTGCTTCGGGTAGCGCTCCAAGAGCTGGTCCTGGGCCTCGTGGAGGCTGGCGGCCAGCGTGTTGATCTTCGGCGCCCGGCGCGGCGCCGACAGCAGGGCCAGGTCGGCCAGCTTGTGGGTCGCTTCGGCCAGCGCCTTGCGGTCCTTGTCCTCCAGCGGCGCATACTGAAGCCGATCCTCCAACTCCGTGATCTGCCCTTCCAGGGTGAGCCGGTACGTGTCGGCGCCGTTCAGGTGGGCCTTGCTCTCCGCGAACAGGTAGTGGGCGATGGAGTGGATCTCAACCGCGGGGAAGTCCTTCTGGTCGTCGGGCAGGGCGTCGGGTCCGTTGGCGCTGTCGTTGCTGAGGTTGTAGAAGTGCGGCATCTTGGTGTCGGGCCGGAAGCCGCGCGGCTGCTGGATCCAGCGCCGCGCCCACTCCTCGTTGGTCTTCTCGGCGATGCGGCGCAGGCTGGGGCCGACCTTGCGGTACGTCCCCGGCGGATTGGTCGGGTCGGCCTTCGCCTTGTCCTGGTCGGTCGGCGTCAGCCACTCCAGCGCCGGCTGCGGTTCCAGGCGCAGGTCGGGGCCGATCTCGCGGCCGCTCTTGATCCCGGCGATCTCGTGACAGCCGAAACAGCCGTTCTCGCGCACCAGATTGAAGCCGCGCAGCAGTTTCGGCGCCTCCTCCTTGTTCCCCTCGCGCACCAGGTCCATCACTTGATAATGACATTTCAGACAGCTCGACTCCACGAAACGGCTCGACAGCATGGGGAACTCCCAGTCGCGCGTTTCGTGCCAGTGATAGGCGCCCTGCCAGTCCTTGAGCTGGAGGGCGTCGGCGGGGGTGTGGGCCGACAGCTGGAAGTCGGTGGCGCTGCCCTGGCCGGCGTGGCAGACGGTGCAACCGAACTTTTCCATCGGGTGCGGGCTGTTGGAATCGACGAAAAGGTCCAGCCGCGGGTGCGATGCGAATTGCGTGACCTGGCCCGGCGTCAGCGCGACGGTGCGAGCGTGGCTGGGCAGGTCGCCCGGCTCGAAGCCGAGGCTCTCGCCCTTGTCCTTCCGCTCCTGCAAGAGGCGCCGGGCGGTTTCCAGCTTCTTCGGCAGCGATTGCGCCTCGCGGAAATCCTCGTTCTCCATCTTGACCCGGACAAGGTCCGCCTGGATGCCGGGGTCGCTGACGGCCGCCACAACTTCTGGCCCATAGGCCTCGGGATCGCGGAGCTTGCTGAGGATGCCGCCGATCACCTGGAACGGGTCGGCGTCGTCGCCCTTAACGACGGTCACGAGGCTGTCCGGCTTGACGTTCTCCAGCTTGTCGGGCGCCCCGTCGATGGACACGACGGCGTCGGCCGGGACCGCGAAGGTCGTTTCCTTGCCGCCGGCGGACTGGACCGTGATCTTGTCTTTCTCGACTTTCGTCGCCTTGCCGGTCGTCGTCTCCGGGGTGACCGGCGTTGGGGCCGGCGAGCCGGGAGCGCGGGCCTCCACGTGCGTGACCACGTCGCCCTTGTCCACGGCCTTGTCCAGGGCGGCCAGCTGGTCGCGGGCGTCCTTGGGCAGCCCTTCGCCGACGGCCGCGATGATGTCGTTGAGCGCCGCCTTGACGGCCGCACGGCGCGACTCGCGGGCGTCGTTCTCGCTCCGACTCACCTTGGTCAGCGTGCGATGGTCGCAGCCGACCCGATCGACGGCTAGGTGGCACGAGGTGCAGCGGTCGTAGCGGGTGACGTACTTGAAACTGCCGTACTCGATGGGCAGGTCGGCCAGCACGATCTGCTTGATCTTGGTCGGCGACTCGAAGGCGTCGAGGATGGGCATCGACCGGAAGGCGTCGCCGAAACCCCATTCCTTCTGCACCGTCTGCTTGGCGAAGCGGTCGAAGTTGCCGGTCAGCTTCTTCAGCGCGTCCTCGGCGTCGGACAGGTCGTTCTCCGCCCGGGTCAGTTTGTCGGTGATCTCGCGCTGATACTCCGCGTCGGCCGCATCGACCGCCTTCTGGGCGTCGTCCAGTTTTTTCTGGATCGCGGCGAGCTCTTCTTTCCGCGCGTCCACGCGCTTGGCCCGTTCGTTGCGGACCTCCCGGCTGATGCCCTCCTGATCGCGCTCGCCGACTTCGATGTTGTAAAAGCTCGATTTCGAGTCGAAATCGGCCTTGATTTCCCGGTAGCTGGCGGTGGCCGTGTCGCGCTTCGCCGTCAGCTCCTGTTCCTTGTCCTTGGCCTTGGCTTTTACATCGTCGCGCGCCTGCCGCCGATCCGCGACCAGTTTCTGGGCCGCCTCTACGTCGCCGGGATTGGGCAGCTGGGCCAGCATCTGCCGCTCATTGAGGACCGACTCCACATCGCGGAAGGTCCGCTGCACCGCCTTGAATTCGCGGTTGTAGTCGGCCACCAGCATCCACAGGACGCTCAGCAGCATCAGGATGGAGGAAACCGCGAAGACGATGTCCAATGTCTTCTGTTTGCGGTACGGCTTGTCGGTGGCGGCCATGACGTCCCCAGGTGTCCGTAATCCCGTTTGGCCACGGTTCGCAGAACCGCGGTTCTGCGAACCGCGGCTAAACGGGTTCAGATGTTAAAGAAGATCTCGGGGAAGTAGACGACGTACTTCAGGTTCAGCGTCCAGCGCAGGACCATCTTGATGGGCAGGGCGGCCATGAACAGCAGCAGCACGACCAGCACCATGAAGCGGGCGAAGCCCATCTTGATGAAGAAGGAGCGCAGGACGGTTCGGGCCAGGATCGGCGGGATCAAGAACAGGTATGCGAACAGCAGCACCAGGCCGGGCAGCTCGCGCACCACCGGATTCATGCCCTCGAGCGGCTGATGCAGCAGATGCAGCCAAAACAGCTCCGACACGTTCACGTTGTTCAGCGGCAGCACCTTGTGCGGATCCCAGTAGGCGAACGGCCCGAAGAAGTTCCAGTTCGGCCCGCGCAGGAAGGTGCCCAGCACGATCAGCGTCACCCACAGCACCAGGAAGCCGAACATGAACGTGGTGATGGCGAACCAGCGCTTCTTGAACGTGTAGAAGCCGTTGCCCTCACGGTTGAAGTCGATGTAGGGCAGCGCCACCAGGCCGATGATAATCATCGTCGGCAGGACGACGCCGGCCATCCACGGATCGAAGTAGACGAGCATTTCCTGGAGGCCGAGGAAGTACCACGGCGCCTTCGACGGGTTCGGCGCCTTGGCGGTGGTGGCCGGCGGTTCGAGCGGCGCCTTGAGCAGGATGGCCCAGACGATCAGCACGAACGTGAAAACGACCATGCAGATCAGCTCGGTGTAGACGAGGTCCGGCCAGACCAGCACCTTGTCGTCGTCGAGCTTTTCCAGCACCGGCTCGCCGCGGGCCATGCGCTCGTCGTTGCGGACGCCGCGGTTGAGGGCGAGCCAGGTGAAGAAACCGGCCGAGAAGATGAGCAGGCTGATCGGCACGTTATCCGGCTTGGTGACGATGGCCTGGAAGTTGGGGTCGGTCATGGCCCAGCCGGCCGCGAACAGGATGACGTTGAGGACGGCCCAGGCGACCTGCGGCTTGGTGAAGAACTTGCGGAAGACGAGCAGCAGGGCGAAGGCGGCGACGGACACGGTGGTGTACAGCACCGGATTCATGAGGGCGTCGATCTCTTCGCGGATCGGCTTGGGCAGGAGCAGGCGGTCGCCGTGGAGGAAGTAGGCGAAGGCGTGCATGAGGGCCAGCCCGGTGACGACGAGCCAAACGGCGGCCGCCCGCATGTTCTTCGCGCGGTACATGGCCAGCGCGAAGGCGAGGTTCATCACGGCCAAGAGCGCGTAGTACCACAGCAGGCCGGCTTGCACGTCGAGAGGCAGATACAGATCGTTCATGCGATGAATCCTTCGGCGAGCGGCGCGGCGACCGCTGGCCGGTTGTTTCTCTCATGGGTCCTATGGACCTTATGAGTCCTATAGGTCCCATCGCCACTCGCGCGACTCGCCCCACGCACGAATCACAACGGTCCGCTGATGCCGCCGTCCTTGCGGACGCGCCAGAAATGCACGGCGATCAGCAGGGCCGCGGCCAGCGGGATGGCGACGCAATGCAAGACGTAGAAGCGCAGCAGCGTATCGCCGCTGACGAACCGGCCGCCCAGCAGCAGGAAGCGCGCGTCGGAACCGGAATGGATCAAGGCTACGTCGCCGACCTTGAGGAACGTCGCGCCCGGCCCTTCGTTGCCGAGGAACGGCGTGGCGCGGGCCATGTTGCTGCCGACGGTGATGGCCCAGATGGCGAGCTGGTCCCACGGCAAGAGGTAGCCGGTGAAGCTGAGGAGCAAGGTCAGCACGAGGAGCAAGACGCCGACGCCCCAGTTGAATTCGCGCGGCGGTTTGTAGCTGCCGGTGAGGAAGACGCGGTACATGTGCAGCCAGATCGTGATGACCATGGCGTGGGCGCCCCAGCGATGCAGCTCGCGGAGGATGCCGAGCGTGGTCACGTCGCGGAGGGCCAGGATGTCGTTGTACGCATGTTCCAGCGTGGGCCGATAGTAGAACATCAGCAGGACGCCGGTGACGGTTTCGACCAGGAACAGGAAGAACGTCAACCCGCCCATGCACCAGGTGTAGCTGAGGTTGATGCCGCTCTTGCGGACGGACACCGGATGCAGATGGAGAAAGACGTTGGTGAGCATGACCACCACGCGGTTGCGCCGATCGCGCGGGGCCGGGTGGCGGAAGATGCTCTTCCACACCTGCGAATTGCGGATGAAATCGACCATCGACATGAGAGCGCCCTACACCTTGATGAACGAATCCGGGTTGCTCCACTCGCCGCGCTCGTAATGGAAGCTGCGGCTCTTGTCCACGACGATCTGGCCGTCGTCGCCGACGCTGAGGGCCCAGCGCTCGAGCGGTCGCGGGGCCGGGCCTTCAAAGTTCACGCCGCTGATGTAGTAGCCGCTGCCGTGGCAGGGGCACTTGAACTTCTGCTCGCGTTCCAGCCAGTTGGGCGTGCAGCCGAGATGGGTGCAAGTGGTGCTGAGGGCGTAGATCTCGCCGTCCTTGCGCACGACCCAGGTGTTCTGGTCCTTGTAGCGCTCGACGACCTTGCCTTCCTCGTAGTTGTCCGGGTAGCCGACCTTGATCTTGCTGGGCGGCTCGGAGAGGACGTTGGGATAGAGGAAGCGGAGGGTGCCGAGGGTCATGAGCGCCATCGAGGCGGTGAAGGCCGCCCAGGCGCCGGCGAACCAGCTCGTGAAGACGGCGAAGAGGAAGAAGCGTCGCTCCTTGCCCTTGGCGGCCGGCTTGGCGGCGGGTTTGGGCGCGGCGGCGGCCGGTTTGGGCGGGGCGACGGTCGGCGCCGCCGCAGTTCCTGCGGGTTTGTCCGGGGCCGGGTTCGGGGCGCCGGTGATGTTGGGGTTCGCATCCGACATGGTACGGTCCTCACCGCCCGGAGAGGGATCGGTGCGTGGTTCAGCGGGAAACCGATCGGGACACCGGGTTACGTTGTAGCCGACTGAAATCGCTTGTCAACGGTGCGGGGCAGGGAGACGCGAAGTTCCCACAAAAGAGCAAACCTCGCGCCAACCGACTCGCCCGAAGCGCAAGCGATGGATTCACCGAAGGCCTGCGCTTGCGCTTCGGGCGGGCAAGGAACGCTTTCCCATCTCTGGCAATTCACTTCGCCGTCGCTTCCCAAACTCGGGAAGCCTTCACGCCCCCAACCGTTCGCGGATCGCCGCTTCGGTGACGGGTTGAATCAGCCCTTTCTCGGTGATAAGGCCGGAGATGAGGCCGGCCGGCGTCACGTCGAAGGCGGGATTGTAGACGGCGACGCCGTCGGGCGCGGTCTGCTTGCCGAAGCCGTGGGTGATCTCGCGTGGGTCGCGCTGTTCGATGGGAATGCCGTCGCCATAGGGCAAGCTGAGGTCGAAGGTGCTGGACGGGGCGGCGACGTAGAACGGAATGCCGTGGGCCTTGGCCAGCACGGCAACGCCGTAGGTGCCGATCTTGTTGGCCGTGTCGCCGTTGGCCGCGATGCGGTCGGCCCCAACGATGGCGAGCTGGACGCGGCCTTCCTTCATCACCTGCGCGGCCATGCTGTCGCAGATGAGGGTCACGTCGATGCCGGCCTGTTGCAGCTCCCAGGCGGTGAGCCGGGCGCCCTGGAGCAGCGGCCGCGTCTCATCGGCGAAGACGCGGAAGCGCCGGCCCCGTTCCGCCGCCTGGTATAGCACCGCCGCGGCAGTGCCGT
Organism: uncultured Planctomycetaceae bacterium; assembly: GCA_963823075.1. Classification (GTDB taxonomy): domain Bacteria; phylum Planctomycetota; class Planctomycetia; order Gemmatales; family Gemmataceae; genus UBA4732. Next base: position 969,028 of record CAWGKE010000001.1, on the reverse strand, counting down.
TGCCGGCGGTGGCCAGCGCCCCAGTGTTGCAGTGGGTCAACACGCCGTCGCCGTCGCGGATCAGACCGACGCCGGCCCGACCGATGGCCTGGCAGGTGCAGCGGTCGTCTTCCTGGATGGCGAGCGCCTCCTCCAGCAACGGCTGCAATCCCGCGCCGTCCCGGCCGCAATCCCTCATCCGCTTCAGCGCCCAGAACAGGTTGACGGCCGTGGGCCGGCTGGTCGCCAGATGGGCGACGACTTCATCAAGCCGGCCCGCCTGGGCGTCGGCGGGGCAACCCTGTACGCCGAGGACGACGCCGAACGCGGCGGCCACGCCGATGGCCGGCGCGCCGCGGACGCGCAGGCTGCGAATCGCCTCCCACACGTCCTCGACGGTACGGCAGTCGCGGTAAGTCAGCGTGGTCGGCAAGAGGGTTTGGTCGATCAGCCGAAGGAGGCCGTCGCGGCCGCCGACCCATTCGATGGTTTTCGGGATCGACATAGGATTATTTCTTGCCCGCGAGGATGGCCAAAATGTCGTCGTGCGGCTTGCCGTTGCTGACCATCACATCGGGCCGGTTGACGTCCCAGCGGCCGTCCCAGTCGGTCATGCGTCCGCCGGCCTCTTCGACGATCGGCTGGAGCGCGGCGATGTCCCACGCATGAACGCCGTGTTCGATCATGATCTCACCTGCCCCCTCCGCGACGAGGACATGCCCGTAGAAATCGCCAAAGCCGCGCTGCCGCTCCGTCCTCCGCGTCAGCTCCAAAAAGACATCCTGCTTGCCCGCCTTGAGGAACCACGACAGGCTGGAATAAAACATCAGCGACTTTGCGAGATCGGCTTCATCGGAAACGCGGATGCAGCGTTCGCCGCGGTAGGCGCCGTCGCCGCGGAGAGCGCGCCAGGTGGTCCGGAGGGCCGGCGCCTCGGCGACGCCGGCGATCGGCTCGCCCTTGTATTCAAGACCGACGAGGGTGGCCCAGATGGGGATGCCGCGGACGAAGTTGCGCGTGCCGTCGATGGGGTCGAGGACCCAGCGGAAGCCGGACGCTCCGGGCGTGTCGCCGTACTCCTCGCCGAGGAAACCGTCGTGGGGGAAGGTCTGGTGCAGGGTCTGGCGGAGGAGCTGTTCGGCCTCGCGGTCGGCGACGGTGACGGGGCTGTCGTCGTGCTTCCATTCGACTTTCAGCTGGGCCTGCTCGAAATGGCGCAGGGCCAGCTGGCCGGCGCGCCGGGCCGCCTCCACGGCCGCCTCGTAGCGGGTTCGCCATTCCGGGTTCACGAAGGCCCTCCTGTCGGTGCAAGGCGCGGACACGAGCTGGGAAGTGGTGTCATTATGGGAGGCGAGCCGGGTCGCGTCAGCGCCCGGAGTCCCGTCACGGCAGCGGGACGTCGGTGAAGACGAACGGGATCGGCACTTTGACCACGAGCGCCGGCGTGCGGTAGACGATCTTCCATTCACCGGGGCCGCCCTTCATTTTTGCCTTGTCGGTGAAATGGTAGGTGAGGACCGCGCGGAGCGGCGTGGACTCTTCGAGAAGATAGGTGTCGCTCGGGAAGCGCCTGCCGTCCTTGTCCACCAAAACCATCTCGTTATTGACGACCCACGACTGGTAGCTGTCGAGCTTGACGTTGCCTTCGGGGTAGACCAAGGTGGCTTCCACCGACCAATGATCGTCCTCGGTGACAACCTTGCTGATTTGGCACTCGACGCCTTCCTGGCTGGACTGCCGCCGTGGATCGTCGGACGGGGCGTCGCGGAGCTGGTCGAGCGGGGCGAAGGAAAACGTCAGCATCTTCGTGGGCGCGACGGCGTAAAACTCGCCTTCCATTCGGGACAGTTTTTTCACCGCCCGATCGATCGGCGGCAAGGTCACGTCGAACGGCAGGGAAATGCGGCCGTCCACCGGCGCCAGCGAGCTGGTGACGGCGCCGATCGGCAAGGAGTGCCCGTCGTCGTCGAGGACGCGGAGAGATCCGGGCCGCGTCTCCAGGAGGATCGGCAATAGGTGCGGCTCCCAGGCCACTTCGACCGAGGCGGTGCAGGTGCGGGCGTCTGTTTCGAGATCCAATTTCGACGTGATCGAGTTGAGCGTGATGCGGAAGAGTCCGCTGCGGCTGACGTGGGGCGAGCGCCATCCGGCCGGTCGGGGCGCCAGGGCGACGCCGTCGCGGCCATGCAGATCGACGCGGCCGTGGGCCTTGTCGGCGAGCGCGTCCAGCGCGTCCCAGAACGTCGCCTGCTGCAGATCGACGTCCACCGCGGGATCGGGATCGCCCATCCGGTCGGCGACAGGTTCAGACGTTTGCTCGGTAAGCGCCTTGAGGGCGTCGGCAAGGGGAAGATGGACGCCTTGAATCGTCGCGGATTTCGGCATGGGCTGCGGCGCGTCGGACGCAGCGTTCGGTTCGGCGGCCAGGAGCAGCACGGTGAGCAGACCGGCGGAAGCGAAAAGAGCGGCTCGGAGGGTCACGATGGAAATCTCCGGGCAAGGCAAGACCCGCCCGACGCGCAAGCGAGGGTAGGGACCGCAAAGCACGCCAACCCTTGCATGATAGACGGCCGCGAGAATTGCCGCAAGGAGGGGGGAAAAGCGGGACCCCCGGCAGGTTTGCCCTGTCGGGGGTCCGTAAATTCCCGGCGACGACCTACTCTCGCCCGCGAAGGACTACCATCGGCCCCGGATGCTTAACGGCCGTGTTCGGGATGGGAACGGGTGGGGCCATCCGGGTATGCTCACCGAGAAAGCTCAGATGTAACCAAAGAGGGTGCGCGTTAGAGGTTGCCTCTCTGCCGGGACCTGTTTGGGTTAGGTCGAGGAGGGGGTCAATGCGGCGAAGCGTTCGGCTGTTAGTACCGGTCAGCTGAGTGCATTGCTGCACTTGCACACCCGGCCTATCGACCCGGTGGTCTTCCGGGAGCCTTCATCCTTGCGGAAAGGAGACCTGGTCTTGCGGGGGGTTTCACGCTTAGATGCCTTCAGCGTTTATCCGGGCCGCACATGGCTACCCAGCGCTGCCGTTAGCACGACAACTGGCACACCAGAGGTGCGTCCCTCCCAATCCTCTCGTACTAGGGAGAAAGCCGCGCAAGTCTCCTGCGCCCGCAACAGATAGGGACCGACCTGTCTCACGACGGTCTAAACCCAGCTCACGTACCGCTTTCATTGGCGAACAGCCAAACCCTTGGGAGCTTCTCCACCCCCAGGATGCGATGAGCCGACATCGAGGTGCCAAACCTCCCCGCCGCTGTGAACGCTCAGGGGAGATAAGCCTGTTATCCCCGGAGTACCTTTTATCTGTTGAGCGACGGCCCTTCCATCCGGGACCGCCGGATCACTAAGTCCTGCTTTCACATCTGCTCGACTGATGGGTCTCGCAGTCAAGCGTCCTTCTACCTTTACGCTCGTTGCCCGATTGCCGACCGGGCTGAGGACGCCTTTGAACTCCTCCGTTACCTTTTAGGAGGAGACCGCCCCAGTCAAACTGCCCACTTCGCACTGTCCGCCGCCCGGATTCACGGGACGGGGTTAGAACTCAAGCACAACAAGGGTGGTGTTTCATTGGCCGGCTCCCCCCTGGCCGGGGCCAGGGGTTCAACGCCTCCCACCTACGCTACGCATGCTGGGCCTAAGCCCAATACGAAGCTGCAGTAAAGGTTCACGGGGTCTTTCCGTCTAGTTGCGGGTATGTTGCATCTTCACAACAACTACAGTTTCACCGAGCCGCTCGTGGAGACAGTGATCCGGTCGTTACGCCATTCATGCAGGTCGGAACTTACCCGACAAGGAACTTCGCTACCTTAGGACCGTCATAGTTACGGCCGCCGTTTACCGGAGCTTCAGTCGCGGGCTTCACCCTTGCGGGCTAACCCCCTTCCTTAACTTGCCGGCACCGGGCAGGCGTCAGTCTGTATACGTCCTCTTACGAGTTGGCACAGACCTGTGTTTTTAGTAAACAGTCGCCAGATCCCTTTCACTGCGGCCCCCAAGAGCTTGCACCCCCAGGGGCGCCCCTTCTCCCGAAGTTACGGGGCTAATTTGCCGAGTTCCTTCACGAGCGTTCTCTCGAGCGCCTTGGAATCTTCTTCGCGCCTACCTGTGTCGGTTTTAGTACGGACATGCTGGTCGTCCCTTGCCGGCTTTTCTCGTCTGTCGTTCCGATGACTTCGGGATCGTATGCGCCCTCGCCCTTGCGGGACGGCCGCGTCTAGCGGGCCGATCACCTTCACGCCAGCGTCCTGACAAGATCAACCTTCCAACATGGTGCAGGAATATTAACCTGCCGTCCATCGACTACGCCTTTCGGCCTCGTCTTAGGGTCCGACTCACCCTGGGCGGATTTACCTTCCCCAGGAAACCTTAGGCTTTCGGCGAACGGGATTCTCACCCGTTTTATCGTTACTCGTTCCGGCATGATCACTCGCGCCTCGTCCAGGGCTCGTTGTCCGTGCCCCTTCGACCTGTCGCGCGACGCTCTCCTACCACGCAAGGGCGAGGAAACCTCGCCCCTGCATCCGCCGCTTCGGTGTCACGCTTAGTCCCGTTCATTATCGGCGCAGGACCCCTCGACCAGTAAGCTATTACGCACTTTTTAAATGGTGGCTGCTTCTAAGCCAACATCCTGGCTGTCCCCGGAGTCCAACTTCCTTTCGCACTGAGCGTGATTGAGGGACCTTAGCGGGCGGTCTGGGTTGTTCCCCTCTCGACGACGAAGCTTATCCCCCGCCGTCTAGCTGCCGGACCTTGGAATCGTGGTATTCGGAGTTTGGTTCGGAAGGGTAGCCGGGTAGGCCCCCTAGCCGATTCAGTCGCTCTACCCCCACGCCCAACTAGTCCGACGTTAACCCTAAAGTTATTTCGGAGAGAACGAGCTATCTCCACGTTTGATGATACTTTCAATCCTCCACACAGGTCATCCCCTAGTTTTTCAACACTAGTGAGTTCGGACCTCCATGGGGTGTTACCCCCACTTCATCCTGCCCATGCGTAGGTCACGTGGTTTCGCGTCTACCGCCGCCCACTGAAACGCCCGTTTCAGACTCGCTTTCGCTTCGGCTCCAGTGCATAGCACCTTAACCTCGCGGACGACGGTAAGTCGCCGGATCATTATGCAAAAGGCACACCGTCACACGGCCCTTGCGGGCATCGTGCTCCGATCGCTTGTAGGCATGTGGTTTCAGGTTCACTGTCCTCCCCTTGGTGGGGGTTCTTCCCATCGTTCGCTCGCGCTACTGGGTTCGCTATCGGTCGCCAAGGAGTACTTAGCCTTGCGGGATGGGCCCCGCAGATTCGAGCCGGCTTTCACGTGTCCGGCCCTACTCAGGAACTCGGCGGGAGACTCCCTTCCGACGCGTACGGGACTATCACCCTCTACGGTCGAACTTTCCAGATCGCTTCCGCTGGAAGGAAGTTTGGTAACTCCCATGTGCCGGTCCTACAACCCCTCCCGGACGAGTCCAGGAGGTTTGGGCTGATCCGCGTTCGCTCGCCGCTACTGACGGAGTCGCTTTTGCTTTCCTTTCCTCGGGGTACTGAGATGTTTCAGTTCCCCCGGTGGGCCACATACGCCTATGGATTCAGCGTATGTTAATTCAGGGACCCCGGCCTCAACGCCCGGTTGACGGCTCCGCCGGGATTATCGCAGTCTTCCACGCCCTTCATCGCCTCTTGGCGCCAAGACATCCCCCACATGCCCTTAGTAGCTTGGCCGCATTGGCCCCATCCTCCAACCCCGGCTTGCGCCAGGCCTGGCGGACACGACCGCCAAACCACCCCCGAGCGTGCATCCGCTCGGGAGAGTAACGACCCTTCTCTCTACCTTCAGGCTCTGCAGAGATCGCAAAAACTAAACGCGCCTCCATCAGCCCGGTCGCCCGAGCCGACGAAAACGCGGCAGTTCTCGTGATTGCAACTTCTACCGCGCACCCTGATTGTCAAAGAACCGCTGGCCGACCAGGAGTCGGCCGACCCGCTCAACAGTCGCCTGCTGACCGGGAGTCGATGCACGCTTGCGGGTGCAGCGACTCTCACCCAGACAGGGCGCAACCCAAGCGTCGTCGCCTAACTGCTTGCGCCGAAATGAGTTGCTGTGATTATCCTAGAGAAGCCATTTCCGTTCGTCAACACTTCTTCCCGGATTTCTTTCTTCCTCATTCCCGTCGTGTGGAGATGACGGGACTCGAACCCGTGACATCCGACTTGCAAAGCCGTGCTCTCCCAGCTGAGCTACATCCCCTTTAGAGATAATTGTCATCTGCAAATGCGGGTACTTGGATTCGAACCAAGGACCTCAGCTTTATCAGAGCTGCGCTCTAGCCAACTGAGCTATACCCGCGTCCGCCAAACAAAAAAGCCAAACCCCACGGTTTGGCCCTATCCGATTCGGATTGTGGATAGAGCGCTATCGGACCTCGCAAAAATAGAGTTTGGTGGAAATCATCGTGCTTCCAGGCTCCGCCGACACAGATTTCAGGGCAAAGAGAATTATAGGGGCCGGAGAATAGCTGTCAACACAAAAGCGAAAAAATCGCCGTGGTTTCCGCGCTCACTTCGGTGCGGCGTTGGGGTCCGGCGCCGGGCTGCTCGCGGCGGGCGGGGGCGCCGGGGCCGGCAAGGTGGCCGTCCATTTGCCGATAAAGAAGCCGATGACCAGGGCGGCGACCACGACGATGAACCAAAAGAGGCCGGTGATCCAGCTGTTGCCGTCGCCGTCGCGGCTCCAGTTGGCCATCAAGCGGCGAAAGGCCGTCTGCCGCTGCAGTTTCTTCTGCCAGCGGCGGCCCGGGGCGGTCTGGTCGAACTGCCGCACCGCGGTCGCCACCTTGCCGACTTGCCGCCGGGCCAGGCTGTTGTCGGGATCGACCTCCAGCACGTCCAGGTATTCCCAGACGGCGTCGCCCAGCTCGCCCTTCTTGGTCAATTGCTCGGCCCGCTTCAGACCGTCGCGCAGGTTCTCCACGTAGTCCACCAGCAGCGAGACGTCGGTCTTGCAGTTGGCGCACTTCTTATCCATGCCCGGCAGCTTCTTCTTGCACATGGGGCAGGTAATCATGGCGGATGGTCCTTGTTTAGCCGCGACGCGCAGCGGAGCGCTCCGCCGCGCGTCGCGGCTGACCGGGTTAGAGCAGATACGCGTAGTTCAGCAGCCGGTCGTTGAGCGTGGCGGACGCCTCCTCCATCTTCTTGCGGTCGCCGGTGCCCATCGCGTTCCGCACCTGGCGGCACAAGTCCTCCAGCTCGCGCTTGTCCTCCGGGTTCTCAACGCGCGGGATCACGTCCTGCTCCGTCTTTTTCAGCACTTCGACCGCGTCCTTGAACTCCTGCGTCCCTTCCAGCTCCATCGTGCGGTTGACGAGGTCTTCGTTGATCTCTTTCATCTTGATGAGCTGCGAGGCGTTCATCTGGTCCTCGCCGGCCTGCTGGATGGCGAAGCGCTTCTTTTGGCTGGCGTACTGGTCCTGGATCTGCACCGTCAGGATGCCGTCGTCGCCGTACTCGAACGTGACCTCCAAGGCCCCGTCCCGCTGGGGGCGCGGCGGCTTGAACTCCCAGGGGATCTCCGCCAGCTTCACGTTTTCCTGGCTCTCCGGGTTGTCGTAGACGTCCCCTTCGTAGACGCTGATGAGGACGCGCTCGGCCGGGTCGGCCACGGGATAGTACGTCTTGTTGAACGAGCAGGGGATGTCGGCGCCGCGCTTGATGATCGGGTCGAGGAAGACGCGGTTCGTCCGCTGATCGACCGGGTTGGCGCAGAGCGAGTGCTCCAGCTTGACGCTGTAGGCGAAGTTGTCGAGGCCGGGCGCCCCTTGCAGGATGGCCGACACGATGGCGGCCCCCTGGGCCACGCACGTCATCGGGTCGATGCGGTCGAACGGCTCCGGCTCCTTGCCGGCCAGCTTCTCGGCGACGTAGCGCCGGACCAGCGGGATCTTGCTCGTGCCGCCGACCAGCAGCACGCGGTCGATGTCCTTGGGCCGCAGCCCGCGCAGCTTCAGCGCCTCGTCGATGGCCGTGCCCGACTTCACCACCAGCGGCATGATCGCCCGCTCGAACGTCGCCCGATCGATCTCCTCCTCCAGGTTGAGGTGCCGCTCCGGCACCAGCTCGGCCTTGCGGGCCACGGCCGTCATCTCGGTGGACAGGTCGATCTTGGCCCGCTCCACGGCCAGCATGAACTGCTGCTTGTAGGGCGAGTTCAGGATGTCGTAGCCTTCCTTCTCCTGGAAGCGGTCGCCCAGCACCTTGCCCAGCGCCGCGTCGATGTCGTCGCCGCCGAGTTTGCCGATGCCCTTGCTCGACAATTCCTCGAACATGCCGTGATGGATGTGGAGGATGGTCACGTCGAGCGTGCCGCCGCCGAAGTCGTAGACCAGCACCGTCTGATCGTCCTGGGCGTTCAGGCCGTAGCAGATGGCGGCCGCCGTCGGTTCGTTGATGAGCGTCAGCACCTGCATCCCGGCGGCGCCGGCGCAGAGCTTCGTGGCGTGGCGGGCGAGGCCCTTGCTGTTGGCCGGGATGGTCACGACCGCCTTCAGGAAGTTCTCGCCGAGGACCTGCTCGGCGTCCTTCTTGAGCAGGCTGAACAGCATGACGGCGATCTGCTCGGTTCGCAGGTTCTGGCCGACCAGCGGTACGCGCTCGGGAGTGCCGAGGATGCGTTTGATGGAGCGGATGGAGCGCTGCTCGTCGAAATTCTCCTTGGCCTCCTGGCCGAAGCCGAGGGTGCCGTCGCGGCGCAGCGTGACGATGGAGGGCGTCCATTTCTGGCCCTCGTGGTTGGGCACCACTTCCGCCTGGCCGTACTGGAAGTTGGCCACGACCGAGTTGCTGGTGCCGAAGTCGATGCCGATGTAGGGCATGGAAACCTCAAATGAGTCCGTAGTCCGTTGTCCGCAGTCCCAGAGGATTGACAGCGATCCGGAGGCGGCCACGTTGGAGTTATTCGTCGTTCCCGCCCGGATCTTGCCACTCCCCACTTTAGCCGAATTTCCGGTCGCTGTGACTACGTGACTACTCCGAAACGATCACTTCGGGCCGTTGCAGGACGAAATCGGGCTGCTGGCTGGCGTAGCCCTTCTTGACGGTGCGCGCGACCAGGAGCGGCCCCATGCCCTCGACGCGCTCACTGCCGACGCGCTTGTGCAGGGCAGGGTTGTACGGTTCGCCGGGCCGCGCCTCGAATTCCAGGATGTTCTTCTGTTTTATGGCGTCCTCGACCTTGCGCGTCTGGACCGCAACGCCCTCCATCCAGCCCTTGACCGCCTCGGCGTCCTCCGGCTTCGGCTTCTGCTCCATGATGTGCTGCAGATCCTGATGAATCTCCAGCAGCAGCATCAGCAGGTCCAGGCTGAACTTCTTCTCGCCGACCGTCTCCTTGCGGAGGTCCTGGTAGGCGCGCTGCGTGTCGGCCGCGAACTTGTCGAAGCTGCCCTTCAGCTCGTCGCGCAGCTTGACCAGGGTGCGGTCGAAGTCCTGGTGCTTGCGGTTGTTCATCTCGCGGAGGCGGATGACCTCGTCGCACAGCTTGAAAATCGTGGAGGCGCCGAGCGTATGCTCTTCCCGCGGGGGGGCGGCCGGGATGTCGGCGCCGGGGAAGCCGGGCGTGAAATCGTCGTTCATGGCGTGGGATCCTGAGGGGGAAGTTCGACGGCCCAGGGGTCGAGGTCCAGGCGCCCGAGGCGTTCGAGCAGCTGCGCCGCGAAGGGCGTCTCCTCCGGCGTCTCCGGCACGACCAGGGCGCCGCGCACCTCGGCGGCGTTGGGCACTTCCGCCGGAGGCATATAGTCGGCCAACGGCTTCTCGTTGTCAAGCGGCTGCCAGACGCGACCCGCCTTGCCGCCGGCCACGCCGTAGCGCTCGGCCATCTGGCTCAGGATGCCGTCCGCCGTGTCCGTATTCAGGCTGCACACGTCGGAGCGGATGCGTTTGTCGATCTCCTTGAGGACCTCGTGCGCCCAGTTGACGTCCTCGCGGCCGATCTTGATGATCGGCGGCTGGCGCAGCGCCCACTTGACGCGGTCGGCCCAGTTGGCGTCGATCCGCTCCTTGTCGGCCGACTTGTCCAGCCCCAAGAGCAAATACGGCCCAATCTGCTCGCGCGACAGCGTCGCCAGCTCCAGCACGACCGGCTCGGGACCCTTCGCCATGATATGACCCCATGAAAACCGAACGAACCACAGAGGCACAGAGGACACAGAGAAGAAACACGGAGAATGCAAAAGGCAATCTCCGAACCCGCTTCGCCCGCGTGTTTGCCGTCATTCTTCTCTCTGTGTCCTCTGTGCCTCTGTGGTTCGCTCCTCTTACGCCCCCATCGACCGGCACGCTTCCATCTTCTTGTCGATGTGCTCCGACAATTCGCGGATGATGCGCTTGTGTTCGTCGCTGGTCACCAGCGGCGTGCATTTCTGCGTGATGCGCCGCAGCTTCTGGAACTCGCGCATCAGGTCGCGCATCACCTCGCGCACGGCCGACCAGTTGATCTGGTAGTTCGGCAGGTGGCGCACCTGATCGATCACTTTGGTCATCTGCTGAGTCAATTGATCGCACAGGCTCCCCATGAGCGGGATGACGTTGCCGACCATGCGGACGGCCCGCTCTTCGACGCGGGCGTCGCCGGGGTAGCGGCGGCGGATCTGCTCGATGTCGGTCAAGAGCCGCTCGATGTCGTTGAGGCCCTTGACCTCGATCAGGTCCAGTTCGTACAGGTCGAGCTGCGGGTCGTTGGGCCGCAACTGCCGCAACTGCTCCAGCGCCTTCTTGGCGTCCTGCGGCCGCTTGGCGCTGGTATAGAAGTGGAAGATCTTTTCCATCAGGTCGGCGTCGCTGCGGCCGCATCCGCTGGGCGCGCTGCATGTAGGTGACGGCGCTGGACCATTTCTCCTTTTCGGCGTAGGAGTTGGCCAGCCGCACCATGCTCTCGCAGCCGACGGCTTCGAGGTAGTTCGGGATGTCCGACGGGGCCGGCACGCGCTGGTCGAGCAGGTCGAAATAGCGGTTCCAGTGCGGGTCGGCCTGCGACAGCTCGCCCTTGAGTTCATAGGTCAGGGCGAGGTTTTGATGGAGACGCGGATCGTTGGCGGCGAAGCTGCAGGGCGGCGTTGAAATGGCGGATCGCACCCTCGAAGTCCTGCGTCAGACAGGCGCAGACGCCGAGCAGGTTGTAGAGGGCGACCTGCGTGTTGCGGCTGACGCCGCTGACGGCGGCCATTTGCCGCAGCAGCAGCTCCGCATCGGTCCAGTGGCAGCGGTCCATCTGGGTCTTGGCTTTGACCACGACGCTCTCGACGAAGGCGTCGCGGACGGCCGGGCTGCGCGGCCGGACGTCGTACAGCACCTTGAGCAGGGTGTGGACGGTGTCGAGCTGCCCGAGACTGCGAATCACCTTGAGCAGCCGCTGCTCGTCGGCCGGCGACAGCTCGGCCAGCAGCAGTTCAGGCCGGGCGCCGCCCTCCTTCCGGCAGGCCCGCAACAGCGATTGCAGCACCGTCAGGAAGCGGCGTTCCTCTTGCCCGCCCGCGGCGCCGGAAGCCAAGTCGATCGCCTGCGGCAACAGCTCCAGGCACTCTTCCACCCGGCCGAGCGTCAGCTGCGTCAGCAGGAGGTTATAGCAGATCTCGTAAGAGGTCTTGTCCACCAGCCAGGCGTGAAGCAGATCGACCTCGGCCTCGGGGAGCTTGTTTTCCTGCAAGGAGAGCAAGCCGAGTTGCAAGAGGACGTTGGCGTCGGGCTTTGGGATCTTGCGGAGGGCGGCGCGGGCCTCGGCGGTCTTGCCCTGGCGCTTGTGGGCCATGGCCAGGAGGTAGAAGACGTTGGGGTCCTGGCAGCCGGCCTGGACGGCGCGGTCGAACACCTGGGCTGCGACTTCGTAGCGCGACAGCACGGATTCGGCGACGGGGATTTCGACTGCGACCGATGAGGACATCGTCTCCTCCCACCTTCCACCAACCTGGCAGCGACACCCATTCAGGTCAAGGTTTCGGCGCCGACTTTATCTCCGCGATGATCTTTTCCAGCGTGGCCTGTCCGAACATCGTTTCCCGCTGCGCCGTGTAATCCTTATGATCGCTCGTGAACTGATCAAGGAAACGCAGCGTGTCAGAGGCAAAGGCGAAGCAGGCCTGGCTGTCTTCCTGTGTGAGGTATGGGAAGTCATCGAGGACTTCGGCGACGGTCATTCCGGCCGCGAGGTAGGAGAGGACGTCGTAAACGGTGATGCGCATGCCGCGGATGCACGGGCGGCCGCCGCGCTTGCCCGGCTCGATGGTGATCCGCGATCGCCATGACTCGTTCATCAGACTCTTCCTTACTGACAACCGGAAAAATCACGGCTTAATCGCCGTCCCCTATTCCACAGGCACCGTCACGATGTAGAAGATTTCGACTCGGTTATCCAGATAGAAGCACTTGCCCGCCCAGCAATCGCTCTGTTGTAGTTCCCCTGCGATGCCTGGCACGTCAATCTCAAAGCGGATCACGACCGTGGGAGCGCCCATCTGCCGCATGCGGTAGGCGCGCTCGAGTCCGCATTCGAGGACATAAGCCTCGGCCGCCGCCTCGCGCTCGTCTTGGCCCCGCGCCACTGCCTCCACTATGAGAGGCACTTTGGTGGTAGTCCATTCCGACTTGTCCTTGTCCGCATCGTGCGTGTAGTCGAAATTGTAGATCTTGCACTTGTAAGATGGCATGGGATCTCCCTAGTTCGTGATAGCCTCATCCGCGTAAGGAAGGTCTGCGGCAGTGCGAACAGGGGTCTTTTCCCGTACAGGGAAGGCCGCAGTGTTCGCAATAGCACCGACCCTCCGGACCCAGGTTCGCGCAGTAATCCTGCGGAATCTTCTGTAGGCCGCCGGATGCCCGATTGGCACACGTCGAGAGGCCAGCAAACGTGGTCGTCGGCCCTCCACACGCACGACACCAGCGTGAGCCGGCTGCCACGTTTCGATCCGTCGCCACGACACCTCCTCTGGTTTCTCACCTTGGTATGCCGCTTACAACGGTTCGTCAGGCCCGAACCCTCTTCAAGCGCTGTTCAGGAGGAATACCCTCCATCAACTTCCGCAACCGAGTGAGCCTGATCTGGTATTGCCCATTGCTTGGTCTGGGCTTTGACTCGACCAAGGCCCAGACGGGACCTCCGGGTCCATTGTAGACCTCTTCAAAGGAGCCATCTCGAAGGAGTCGAAAAACAAGCAGCCTGTCCGGGCCGCTGCGTAGGGAGACGGACTTTCCCTGGGTCGCCTTGATCTCGACCTTGCAGTCCTCCATGTGGGCATCGTGCCCCGGATTCGAGCAGGCAAAAAGCGTTAGTCCGTAGTAATACTCCGCAAAGCACTCTGCCAAACTGCCGACCATGAGGCCATCAGGCGTGAACGGCCGGCCGGGGAACATGGCCTCCAACTCGGCGGCAGTGCGGTACAACTCTCGGATCAACTCGGGAAATCGTTTCTCGTCCAGCGGCATTTACGCCTCACTATAAGGGCCGCCCGCACGCTTCAGCGGCCGACGCGAGTGGAAGGACTTCAGCCGACGACAACCGTGATGCCCGCTCTGTTGGCTGCACCGTATCGCTCGGGCGGCGACTGAAGTTGTTAGATGACCCTCCGCACTGTCAGGCAAGCATTCGCCGCATCGGCCTCCGCCCAATAGTGCGCGTGGCAACCAGAACACTCTGATGGGCGATCCGCGGCCGATCCCCGCTGGTTCTCGCGAAGGGTGGCAAGCACCGGCCCACCGCAGCTAGGGCATTGGAATGCGACGTTATTTCCGTGGGCGTCACATGGCACATGCGCACCCAAGGCGTCAACGCACCGAAATCCAGTCACCTTTGCCATTGTTCCGCTCCGCCCGATCTAACAGTACAGCGCTACGCTTGCCATAACCTCCACGCTATCAAGGGATTATGCCGACGGTGGCCAAGCGTACACTTTCCATAACCCCTTGTGGATCAAGCCCTTACGGCGATCGTAGCGCTGTACTGCTAACACACCCCCACGGTCAACCTATTCCATTCGTGCCAACGCCCGATTGCTTTCACTCGATTCCGCTCCAAACTTTCTCAGCGGCTGGCCTGCGTCCCTACTCCCGTTTGGGTCGCGGCCAAATGATGCGCTGATCGTCTATCTCACTCCCTTGATGTTCGTATCAAACAGCAACCGTTGCCCCGCCTTGACCAGCGCCAGCGTCGATCCCAGCCGCCGGCCGGCCGTGGCGATTGGTCAGGCCCGCGACTGCCACCCCGACGGATCGCGCGAGGTATGGTAGACCGCCAGCACGCGGATGCGATCCGCGAGTACGCGATAGTAGACCGCGTACGGAAACCGGGTCAACGGGCCTTCGCGAACATCGCCGTCGGCGAACCCGTATCGAGACGGGTTGCTCGTGATCGCTCCAAGCGTGCGTTGCACTTCGTCCAGGAAATCGCCGCCCAGGCCTGGCCGCCGCCGTTCATACCAAGCGTGGGCGTCGTCGATCTCGTCGCGCACCGCCGGGTGCGAGTCCAGCGGGAGACTCACGGCTTCGTCTCCACGCTCGCGCGGACCTGCTCCCAGGTCATGGCGATCCCCGGGTTGGCGTCCAGTTCGGCGTCGCGCCGGGCCAACTCGGCTCGCTGCTCGGCGGTGAGTCGTCCGGTCGGGCGCGCCTCGTCCAGACTTTCCCAGATCTCCAAAGCGAGGGCGATGCGCTGCTCGGGACTCAGCCGGTCGATCCCCAAATCTTTCATGGTCGGAGCCATCGTATCTTGCCTCCTACTTCACTCCCTTAATGTTCCCATCAAACAGCAGCCGTTGCCCCGCCTTGACCAGCGCCAGCGTCAGCATCGACCCCAGCCGCCGATCGCGCAGCCCCAACCTGCCCGCTTCGCGGATGCGCTCGGCCGCCAGCTCGTACTTGCCTTTCTCGAACGCCGTCAGGCCGGCCAGCAGTACCGTTTGCCGCAATGGCTCGTCCAGCTTCCATTCAGCCCGCCGGCCCGCATCGACCTCTTTCCACCAGCGCACTGCCTCGTCGTAGGACGACCGGCTGAACGCCTGCTGGCCGAGCAGGGCGCGGGCGTAGGGCGCCGAGGGACTTTTATCCGCGGCCGCCGCCTTGAGCAGCGATTGCCGTGCGGCGTCGCTGTTGTTCAGGTGCAGATGCGCCCAGGCCATGACGTAATGGCTCTCGGCGGTCAGGGCTGGGTCGCCGGCCGCCGCCCGCTGGCCGAGTTCCACCGCCTTGGCGTAGTCGTGCGCCGCCAGGTTACAGACGGCGCCGAGATAATGGAACCGCGCGTCCTTCACCGCCGGCCGATCCATCGCCGCCGCCTGCGACGCCAACCCCTGCCGGTCGCCCGACGCCGACCGCACCGCCGCCAGGCACCAGAAGGCGTCGATGTGGTTGGGGTCGTGGTTCAGACAATCTTGCAGAAGGCTGGCCGCGTGCTCCAGCGCCGCCGGGTCGGGCGGTGCGGAGTCCGCATTCTTTTCTTTCGCTTCTTCGCCGCCGGTTTTTCGGCGGAACCCGGCCTGGATCGCCAGACGGGCGCCGAGGAAAGCCACGGCGGCGCGCTGCCGACCCCGCGTAAGGCCCAGCGCCCGGTCGATGGCCTCGGAACGGGCGCGGGCGTCGCCGCGCTGCTGCTCGATGATCGCCTGGCGGATGAGGGGCCAGTGATCGACCGGCGCGAGGCGATGCCAGCCGGCCAGCAGCGCGGCCGCCCGGTCCATGTCGCCCTTGCGATAGAGCAGACAGGCCAGCCGGTCGTGCCCCTCCAGGCTCGCCGGCGCCAGCCGCAACAGCACCTCGACGGCCTCCAGCGCCGCATCCTTCCGCCCTGCCGCCTCCTCCACCTGGGAGCGCGCCAGCAGGAGCGCCTCGCCCTTCGGAGGGTAATCGGGGCCGAGCGGTTCGGGAAAACGGCCGGGCGCCCCGCGGCGCCGCGCTTCAGGTAAGTGTATTCGGCGTCGTCGAAATTCCACTGGCGTTGCGCGAAATACGCTCGCGCCGGCGCCGGGTCGGCGAAGGTCCGCGCGAACAGGTCGAGGTCGCGCTCGCCGCCGGTTGTGGCATGGTCTGAGACCATGCCACAACCCGTGGCATGGTCCGAGACCATGCCATAACCCGTGCTGGCCGACCGGACGTACAGCCAGGCGTGGATCGGTTTGACCGCCTCCGGGAACGTGGCCGCCAGGTGATGGTATGACTGGGCCGCCGCAGCATCAACCGCCGCGACGGAGGCCAGAGCGTCGCACAGCTGCACCTGGTCCTCGACGGCCAGCGGCAGTTGCAGCGACCGCGCCTCCGCGTGGACCGCGGACATGACGCCAGCGTACTCAGCGTCGCCGGACAGGGCGTAGCGGGCCAGCAGCCGCACCGCCCACGCCACGTTCTTCGGCTTGTCCTCCGGCTGCGTCGGCCGGCCCATCGCGCCGCAAAGGCCCAGATAGGCTGCCGTGAAGGGATCTTTCGGCTGCTCCTGTTCCAGGGCGGCGCGCAGGTGTTTGTAGGCCTGATCGTAGCGCTGCAACCGGGCCAGCGACAGACCGAGGCCGCGCAAGAGGGCCGTCGTCGGGGCCGTGTTCTGGAGCAGCTTGCTGAACAGGTCGGCGGCGTCCTGGAACGACCCCTGGCGGTAGTGAGCTTGGGCCAGGGCGAACTGTCCTTCCAGGATGACGGCGTTGAGGTCGCCGCCGAGGACGGGGCAGGTGTAGGGATACTTCGTGGCCAGCCGGCGGACATAGGAGCGGCCCTCGGGGAACGCCTCGACCCAGGCCCGCTGCGGCGCGTCGCTCCACAGCGGCAAGCCGCGCGGGCCGAGCGCGCGTTGCAGGGCGCGGACGGCCAGGCCGGCGTCGCCGCCGCACGCCACCAGCGAGACGCCCATTTGCCAGGTGACGAACGGACAGCCGGCGTCGATGCGGTTGGCGTCGCCGAGATGGCGCAGGCCTTCCTGCGGCCGGCCGGCGCGGTGCAGCACGGCGCCGAGATAATAGGCCGGGTCGATGGCGGTCTTGCCCGCCTGTTCGCAGGCCGACGTCAGCGCCGCCAGGGCCGGCTCGATCTCGGCGCGGCGGCAGAAGCACAGCCCCTGCCAGAATCGCGCCTCAGGACACGGCGATTGCAGCGCGAGGATGCGTCCCAGGAGCTGGAGGACGCTGTCGGTCGCGTCCGGCCCTGCCGCGAATTGCCGACGGACCTCGGCCAGGGCGGCGTCGATTACCTTGGCGCGAGCGTCGGCTTCCGGCGTGCCGAGCAACATGGCGGCCTGAACGCTGTGTTCGAGCGCTTCTTCGTAGTGCTTTTCCTTGAGGGCGGCGTCGGTCGCGGCCTGCCGGGACTCACCGGCGAGGATGCGGAGCTTGTCCTGCCAGGCGGCGGGAAGTCCGGGGTTCCGCAGCGACTCGACCGTTGTAAGGGCGCCCCTCCAGTCGCCCTGCTCCAGGGCGCGGCGGGCGCGGTGGAAGCCGCGGGAGCGCACGGGGCCGGGGCCGATCAGCAGATACGCGCCCCCGCTCAGCAGGGCGACGCCGACGAGGACGGCGATACAGGCGATGACGACGAATGGCCACATGCTGCGGGAGTCCGTTGAACCGTCGGTGTTCGGTTGTGCCTCTCGTTCATGGCGAGCGGCCGGCGTGAGCCGGCCCATAACAGCCGATCAGCCGGCTCACGCCGGCCGCTGGCCCGCACGGCTCTCGCACCAGATTACCGCACTTACGACGTTCCTTCAAGCAGCCCGGCGTCGTCGCCGGTCGATTGTCGCCGGCCGTCTGTTACCAGCTCCTCGATCTTATGCACCTCGGCGCCGAGCCGGCGGGCGTCGCGGATGACCGCGTGCGGATCGGATTTCGTCCGCTGGGTGAGGCCGCGGGCCAGGCCGGCGATCTCCGTCAGGCGCGGCTCCAGGTCGGTGCGTTGCTTCGCCCGCACCTGCTTCCACACCGCCGTCAGATAATTGCGGAAGCGGTCCACGGAATTCTTCGCTTCCTCTTCTGGCGGCAGTTGCGGCGCCGGTGCGGACGGCCGCGGCAGCGCGTCGCGCAGCAGCTGGTCGAGGTAGCCGGCGTACTTTTCCAGGTTCTCGCGGCATTCGCGGTAGAGCGCCTGGTTTTGCTCCTCGTAGGCTTGTTCAGCGTAGCGCTCCTGCGCGTGGACGTGCTCGAATAGCTCCTCGCCGTCGCGGCCGGTCGCCTTTGCAGCCTCGGCCGCGAGATCGAGGCAGTGCCGCACCAGTTGGGCGAAGCGCGGCCACGGCGGGTCGAGCGACTGCCCGCGGCCGCCCTCCAGGTTCTGCAACAGCTCCCGCAACTCGGCCATGCGCTGGATGGCCTTCGGCTCGTCGTCGTAGCGCAGGGCTTCGAGCAAATCCTGATGCAGCTGAGCCGCTCGACTGCGGACGCGCGTGCGGAAGCTGCCGCTGAACTGCGGCAGCAATGCGTCGATCTGGGCCTGCACCTCGTCGATGTCGGCCCGCGTCGGCCGGCGCGGCGGCGCCGCCGCCTCGATCACCGCCGTCTCGGTGCGCTCGCGGCCGCCGGCCTGGCGAACGCGCACCCGCACCTCGATGGTATGCTTGACGTCAATGGCGAACTCCACCTCGACCGGCGACCCCACCGGCATCTGCGGATCGAGGTCGGTGACGACCATCTGCTTGACGACGCGATTCTCCTCGAAGATCGGCACGACGATGCGGCCGGCCTGGTCGTGGGTGCGGCAGGTGCAGCTGAAACACGCCCGGCAGCGTCGCTCCGATGGGCGCGACGACCTGCTTGACGCGCTGTCGGCTGCGGTTCAGCACCTCGATTTGCAGCGGCTTGGCGACGATCTGCGTCGGCAGCACGCCGCGTCCGAGCGCCCGGCCGGCGTCCTGGCAGCGCACCGTCACCACCACACGCGCCGCCTCGCGGCCCTCGCCGTCGCAGACGGCCAGTTCCAGGGCGTTGTCCGTCTCCGGTTGCAACTCCACGTCTTGGGCGAACGAGCCGCGCTCGTCCAGAAACGCCTCATCCGTCAGCCCGGTGGCCAGCGAGCGGATGCGAACCGACGCGCCGTCCAGAAAGGGAACAGCGGAAGCCGGTCGGAGTCGCACCACCCCCGTCAACGGGTATTGCGGGTCGCGCGTGTTGGCCGGGCTGGTGACGTGCAACTCCAGTTCTCCTGACTCCTGACCCCTGACCCCTGACTCCTGGGGAAACAGGTAGCGCGTGCCGTGACCGGCCGCGCGTAAAGCCGCGCCATAGGCCACGCACAAATCCGGCTCGTGCAGCAGCGGCTCCAGGGTGCGGACGTGTTCCGGCAGGTCCGGGTTGCAGAAGGCCGATCGCACCGTCTCGCGCACCAGCGGAACGCGGCTGGAGCCGCCGACCAGCACCACGTAATCCACGTCGGAAAGCCGGATTCCGGCGCGGTCGCGCGCGCGGGCCAGAGCGTCGCGGCAACAGTCGATTGTCCGATCCACTTTCTCCCGAATCAGCCGGTTGAAGTCGGCGCGTTCCACCGGCGCTTCCAGCGCAAGCGCCTTGCCGTCCTCGGTGTACGTCAGACCAGGCACATAGCGCTCGACGCGCTCGGCGTCGGTCAGCGCGATCTTGATTGCCTCCGCAACATGAACCAGCCGGCCGAAGTGGACGGCGCCGGCCGTCGTGGAAGGATCGAAGAAAGTGATTGGTGGTTGTTGGTTGGGCGGTAGGGGCGGCGTTTCCCCGCCCTTGCCCTCCACGCTCCATTTGCCGTGTTCGATCAGGTGCGTGGCGAGAAGACGGTCGAAGTCGTCGCCGCCGAGGAAGGGGTCGCCGCTGACGCTCAGCACCTCGTAATCGCCCAGCCGGCGGCGGATGATCGACACGTCGAAGGTGCCGCCGCCCAGGTCGTACACCAGATACACCGCATCGCCGTGGTTCTCAACCCAGGAATAGTAGATCGCGGCGGCCGTCGGCTCGTGCAGCAGCTCCACCACCTCGAAACCGGCCAGCTCGCCCGCCTGCCGCGTGGCCTCGATCTGGTTGTGGTTGAAGTAGGCCGGCATCGTGACGACGGCCGAATCGAGCACATATTTGGGATCGTTCAGGGTGCGGGCCAGCAGGTCGCGCAGCGACCGCAGGATGACGGCCGACGCTTGCGGCGGCGTCAGCGTCTCGGGGCCGAGTGGGAACTGTTTTTCCAGGCCCATGAAGCGCTTGACCGACGAGAGCGGGAGCGTGATCGGCGCCCCCCCCCACCCCAACCCTCCCCCACAAGGGGGGAGGGAGCAAAGCGCCATCTCCCTCCCCCCTTGTGGGGGAGGGTTGGGGTGGGGGGGCCGCCTTGAGGTCGCGCGCCGGCCGGCCGGACACCAGCCGCCCCTGCCCGGCGTGCCAGCCAAGCACCGACGGAAACGTCATGCGGCCCTGGTCGTCGGCGCCGGTCAGGAGGGCGCCATCGACGGCGTCGAGAAGGGCGATGACGCTGTTGGTGGTGCCCAGATCAATGCCGACGGTCCTGCGGACGTTGGGGCCGGACCCGGCAGACAGGAATGACATCGGCATGAGTGGCGGCGGAAGCGGTTGCGTCGGAGAACCCGGTTCATTCTGCCCGCGCAAACGTGTTGCTGTCAACGAGCAAATCCGGGTGAGCGGCGGCGTTATCCCCGCCGTATGACCCAACCTGCCGGGATGCAGCCGGCGCCCGGCCGAACGCCGCGTCAATGCGCGGCCGGGCTTTTGATCTGCGCGAGCCGTCCCTTGGCGGTTTCGGCCTGCGGCGTCCCGGGGCACGCCTGCACCACCCATTCCAGGCAAAGGATGGCCCGCGCCGGCTGGTCCTTGAGTACGAAGGCGTCGGCCAGCTCGATGTACATGTCACCGAGACGGTCCGTCAGCGTGTCGCAGGCGAGGTGCAGCTCCTCCGGGTTGCTGCGAATCTTCGTCTCCAGCCGGGTCGCCTCCGACGCTTCCGGCAGATCGCTATAGTCCGCCTTCAGCGTCTTGCAGTGGTCCAGGCAGCCGAGGAACCGCTGCTCGCGGAAGTCGGCCTGTGCAAGGGCCAGCAGCTGCCCCGCCCGCCGCGACCGTTCCGCATGGGCGCTGTCGTCCGCGGGCGGCGCCGTCACGTGAACCGCCTGCTGCACCGCCGTATCGACGGGTTGCAGGCCGGCCAGCAGGTGGTCGAGCAGCTTGCCGAACTCGGCCGGCTTCACGTACCCTTCCTGCCGATCCAGGATATTGCCGTCGGAATCGGCGAAGATCAGCGTTGGATAGCTCTGAACGTTGAGGCGCTGGGCGAGGCTGGCCTCCTTCTCCGCGTCCACGTGCAGGGCGACGAAGCGCTGGCTCAGCACCTTGACCACGGCGGGATCGCGGAACGTGGTCGATTCGAGCATCCGGCACCAGTGGCAATCCTTGGTGCTGAAGTCGATGACGAGCGGCAGCTTCTTGTCGGCCGCCTCGCGGCGGGCCGCGTTGTAGTCGGTGAACCACGACACGCCCTGGGCGCGCGCGGGGGCGGCGGCCAGCGCCGTCAGGCCGGCGCACAGCAGGGCCGCGCGGAGGGGAGGGAACGCATGGGTCATGGGTCGATCCTCATCCTTAAGGATCTGGAAAGGAAGGAAACGGGTGGAGGGCGGCGGCTTCCTGCCGCGGCCAGGGCGGCCCCTTTTACGGGAAGCGGGCAGGCGGTGTCAAGGGGACGACGCCGGGGGGCCGCGCCGCCGAATACACCATCGGCGGACCTATCCTCCGCCCCGATCGGATGCTACTCTATCCTGAGTCGTCGGAAGTCGCCGCTTCGTGAGAACGCACCGTGCCCGTCATAGCCACCGACCATCTCGTCAAGCGCTTTGGCAACATCCAGGCCCTCGCCGGGGTCACGCTCACCGTGGAGCGCGGCGAAATCTTCGGTCTGCTCGGCCAGAACGGCGCCGGCAAAACGACGCTTATCAAGATCCTTCTTGGCGTCACCAAGAAGACGGAGGGCCGCGCCCTGCTGCTCGACCAGCCCGCCGGCGCCGCGTCGGCGCGTCGGCGCGTCGGCTACCTGCCCGAGGACCACCGCTTTCCCGACTACCACACCGGCGCCAGCCTCCTCGACTTCTACGGCGCCCTCCTCGGCGTACCGGGCCGCGTCCGCCGCCGGCGCATCCCGGAGGTTCTCGAAGTGGTGGGCCTCAAGGGGCGGATGCACTACAAGATCCGCACCTACTCCAAGGGCATGAAGCAGCGGCTCGGCATCGCCCAGGCGCTGATGCACGAGCCGGACGTGATTTTCCTCGACGAGCCGACCGACGGCGTCGATCCGGTCGGCCGGCGCGAGATCCGGGACATCATGCAATCGCTCAAGAAAGAGGGCAAAACGATCTTTCTGAACTCCCACCTGCTGAGCGAGGTCGAGCAGATTTGCGACCGCGTGGCCATCCTGGCGAAGGGCGAGCTGGTGCGTGAGGGCGACATCGCCGCGCTGACGAAGGTGCAGGGCTTCTTTCTCGTCGGCCTGGCCCCCGGCGAGGCGTTCCCGGCGGAAGACGCGGCCAAGCTCGGCTATACGGGGCGGTTCATGGGCGCTTTCTACGAGGTCGCGCTGACCGACGGGCAGACGATCGACCCCATCGTCGCGCTGCTGCGCGAGCGCGGCCTCAAGCTGCGCCACCTCGTCCAGAAGCGGCAAACGCTGGAAGACCTCTTCGTGCAAACCGTGCAGTCGGCCGAGCCGGGCGTCGATCACCGGGCCGGGCGGCCGCCGCAGCGCGAGGGGCCGGCCGCCCGGGACGTGCGCATCCAGGCGCCCGCATCGGACGCCCGGCGTGGAGACCCCCTTTCATGAAATTCCTGGCCATTCTCAAAGACTCCTTCCGCGAGGCCATCGACGCCAAGGTCTTCTACGTCATGGTCGGTCTGTCCTTGTTGGTGACACTGCTGGCCTTGAGCCTCACCTTCACGCCGGTCGCGGGCGGCCGCCAGGTGGTCCAGGACTACGCCGTCGCCCCCCTGAACACGGACGCTTCCGACGTCGGCGAGGCGCGGCGCTGGCCCAGCTCTTTCCCGCGCTGCCCATTCACTTCGACGTGGAGGACGTGACGCCGCTCGACGGCGCGCCCGATGCGGCGGCCAGCGCGTTCAAGGTGAAGCTGCAGGCGTCGTTCAACACGCCCGAGGCGGCCCAAAGCGCCAAGGCCGATCCGAAAACAGTCGAGAAATTCATCACCGACCGTTTCGGCCTGCTGGAAGGCCGGCGGATCGTGGCGCCGGCCGACGTCCACTTCACCGGCTGGCAGGGTGGCGCCCAGATCCCCATCATCGGCGACTTTCTCGGCGGCGGGCTGAAGGGCGACTTCGAGCTGACGGCGCAGCCGACGCCGGTCACGTTCCGGTTCTGGCCGAACAAACTTTCCCTGTTCTTCGGCGCCCTGCCGCTGTCCGGCGAGGCCGGCTTTCCCCTGTTCCAGCAAGTGCTTTTCATTGAAAACGTCATCGTCGGCTACATCGGCTCGACCATCGCCGTGCTGATCAGCATCATCATCTCCGCCTTCTTCATTCCCAACATGCTTCGCAAGGGGTCGATCGACTTGCTCCTGGTCAAGCCGATCAGCCGCTTCGCCCTGCTGCTCTACAAGTTCGTCGGCGGCCTCACCTTCATCTTCCTGAACACCGTGGTCGTCGTAGTAGGAATGTGGGCGGCGCTCGGCTTCCGCTCCGGCATCTGGGGCGTGGCCTTTCTGGAGACGATCTTCGTCCTTACGTTCTTTTTCGCCATTCTCTATTCCGTTTCAACGTTGTTCGGCGTGCTGACGCGCAGCCCGATCGCCGCCATTTTGTTGACGGTGGGCGTCTGGTTCGTGTTCTTCATCGTCGGCGTGGTGCATCAGGTGTTCGAGGGTTTCCGCGCCATTGACCGGATCGCCCAGGCCGTTCACAACAAGCTGGGAGACGAGGGACTCAAGGCGCTGGAGGCTCAGCAGAACGCAGGCCCGAACGGACCAGACGGCGGCCCAGGCCGGCCGGGCAACCGCGTCGCCATTCTCGAGGCCGAGCGCTTCCACGAGAACTGGTTTAGCCAGACCGTGTATGTCCTGCATGTCCTCTTGCCGCGGACGAACGACCTGTACGAGCTGACCGACCGACAGATTCGGCACGACCTTGCTTTCGGCGACCCGATGCCGCCGCCGGAGCAGGACAAGCCGCTGCCGATGCTGCCGGGCGGCATCCAGATGCCGCAATTGCAAGAGAAGCCGCCGACGTTGGCGGAGACGCTCGGCGTCTCCGGCGCCTTCATCGCCGTAATGCTCGGCGTCGCGTGTTGGTGGTTCGCCACGAAGGATTATTGACCTCCGCCATGCCGACCACGGACCCGATATTCCAGCGCTGCATCCACCCCGACTGCGGCGGCACGCTCGCCGTCGATGACACGTCGTTTCGTTGCCCCCAGTGCGGCGGCCTCCTCGACGTGGCCTACGACTGGGATCGCCTGCGGCCGCCCGCGTCGTTGCGCGACTTCGAGGCCAAGTGGGCCAACCGCGCCGACCCGCTCTGCTTCAGCGGCGTCTGGCGCTTCCGCGAGCTGCTGCCCTTCGCCCCGCCCGACAAAATCCTCACCATCGGCGAGGGCCAAACGATCCTTCAGAAGGCCGACGCCGTGGCGAAGTACATCGGCATGAACGCCGGCCGGCTCTTCCTCCAGTACGAGGGGCTGAACCCGTCCGGCAGCTTCAAGGACAACGGCATGACGGCGGCGTTCACCCACGCCCGCCTCACCGGCGCCCGCCGCGCCGCCTGCGCCAGCACCGGCAACACCAGCGCGTCGCTGGCCGTCTTCTGCTCGGCGTCCGGCCTGATGAAGGCGATCGTCTTCATCGGCAGCGGCAAGATCTCCTACGGCAAGCTGGCCCAGGCCCTCGACCACGGGGCGCTGACGGTGCAGATCGCCGGCGACTTCGACGACGCCATGCAGCGCGTCCAGCAGGTGTCGCGGAAACTCGGCATCTACCTCGTCAACAGCGTCAACCCCTTCCGCCTGGAGGGGCAAAAGACGATCATGTACCGCGTGCTGGAGGCGCTGCGCTGGGAGGCCCCGGACTGGATCGTCGTGCCCGGCGGCAATCTCGGCAACGTCAGCGCTTTTGGCAAGGCCTTCATGGAGTTGGCGGACCTGGGATTGCTGAAAACGTTGCCGCGGCTGGCCGTCATCAACGCGGCGGGGGCGAACACGTTCCACATGCTCTATGAGCGGCACGGCCTGCGCTGGAGCGCCGGCCGGCCGGATCAGGTCGTCACCGACGGCTATTTCCGCGGCCTGGCCGACGCCGGCGTGCGTGCGGCGACGATCGCCAGCGCCATCGAGATCAACCACCCGGTAAACCTGACCAAGGCGCTGTGCGCCCTGGACCGCTGCGGCGGCGTGGTGCGCGAGACGACCGACCAGGACATGCTGGACGCCAAGGCGCAGGTGGGGGCGGGCGGCCTGGGTTGCGAGCCGGCGTCGGCGGCCAGCGTGGCCGGCGCCCGGCGGCTGCGGCAGGAGGGCGTCATCGGCGCCGACGAGCGCGTGGTGTGCATCCTGACCGGCCATCAGCTCAAAGACCCGACGGCGACGGTCGCCTATCACAGCACCGACCAGCGTACGTTCGACGAGGTGCTGGGCAGCCGCGGCGTCCGTCGCGCCGCCTTCGCCAACCGAGCCGTTCAGGTGCCCAACGACCTCGATGAGATCATCAAGGCGATCGAGGTGTATTCCTGATGACAAAGGCGGAAGCCCGCAGGACAATAGGAGGCGCCGTGAGCGCGGCGACGCACGAAGAACAAGAGGCCATTCTCGAAGTCGTGCGAGGTTCACGGCCCTGGAGGGACCTGGCCGCGTTGGGCGTCGTGGTTCGCCTTGAGGACGGACGCCGTACCCTGATGAATCCGCGGGGCGTTACGGCGACTGTCAGGTTCCGCGATCTGGCCCGGGGGTTTGCGAGCCTGCACCACGCCGCCGCCTTGCGGGAATGGGCGTTCGTCGTGGAAGCGCTGGACGTGGACTGGGAAGGGGAAGGGCGCCCCGGCGGCGAATGGCTCCTGGAAGCGCTGTGGGACGCCAGTTTCGGCAATCCCATCGACGCGACGCGAATCGACGCCATCGTTCGGATGGCGAAAGAGGAAAACGGATCGTGAAGACGCACATCGCCATCAACGGGTCCGCCGGCCGGATGGGCCAGCGGCTGGTCCACCTGTGCCACGAGGATCCCGAGCTGGCCCTTACCGCCGCTCTGGAGGCGCCCGGCAGCCCGCACCTCGGCCGCGACGTGGGCGAGGTCTGCGGCCTGGGCCGGCTGGGCGTCGCCGTGCGCGATGCGCTGCCGGACGAGCGCCGCGTGGAGGTCCTGGTCGATTTCTCCACGCCGCAAGGCACGATGACCGTGTTGCCCGTGTGCGTCCAGCGGCGCATCCCGCTCGTCGTGGCGACCACCGGCCACACGGCCGCCCAGAAGGCGGAGATCGAGGAAGCCGCTCACGACCTCGCCCTGCTCATGGCGCCGAACATGAGCCTGTCGGTCAACGTCCTCTTCCAGCTCGTCCGCCAGGCGGCCCGACTGTTGGCCGGCAAGGATTTTGACGTGGAGATCGTGGAGCGCCATCATCGCTTCAAAAAGGATTCGCCGAGCGGCACCGCGCTGCACTTCGCCCGCATCGTGCAGGAGGCGATGGGCCAGAAGGAGCTGCGGCACGGCCGTGAGGGGCTGGTAGGCGAACGGCCGCGCGGCGAGATCGGCATGCACGCCCTCCGCGTCGGCGACAACGTCGGCGAACACACCATCCTTTTCAGCACGCTCGGCGAGACGCTGGAGCTGACGCATCGCGGCCACACGCGCGACAGCTATGCCCGCGGCGCCCTCCTGGCGGCGAAGTTCCTGGCGACCCGGCCGGCGGGGCGCTACAGCATGGAAGACGTGCTGGGGCTGTGACGCGGGGCGAGCGGCGCGGTTCATCCCCGCCGTCGGGGCCAAACCCGCCGGGATAAACCCGGCGGCTCGCGCGGCCGTTCGCCGTCCAGTCCCTCTTTTTCCAAAACGCCCCCTTCGGGTATATTCCATCAAGCGCCCGGCCTGTGTGGGCCGGGACGAGGACGGTGCGACATGTTCCCCCTCACCTACGAATTCGACGTAATCGTCGTCGGCGCCGGCCATGCCGGGGTCGAGGCGGCCCTCGCCGCCGCTCGCATGGGCCTCCGCACCGTCCTGCTGACGATGAACGCCGACGCCGTCGCCCAGATGAGCTGCAACCCCGCCATCGGCGGCGTCGCCAAGGGCCAGATCGTCCGCGAAATCGACGCCCTCGGCGGCGAAATGGGCAAGTGCATCGACGCCAGCGCCATCCAGTTTCGGATGTTGAACCGCACCAAGGGGCCGGCCATGCACTCGCCGCGTGCCCAGGCGGACAAGAAGCTCTACCAGTTCACGATGAAGCACACCGTCGAGGCGCAAGCCGGCCTGACGCTCCGCCAGGAGATGGTGGAAGGTTTAGCGCTGGAGACAAGGAGACAAGGAGACAAGGAGACAAGGAGACAAGGAGAAACGCGAGTGATCGGCGTGGTCGCGCGAGGAGAGACGCTGTATCGCGCGAAGGCCGTCGTGCTCACCACCGGCACCTTCCTCAAGGCGATCATGCACACCGGCGAGGCCAAGACGCGCGGCGGCCGGGCCGGCGATGGGACCGCCGAGGCGCTCAGCGACGACCTCGCCTCCTGCGGCTTCGAGCTTGCCCGTTTCAAGACCGGCACGCCCTGCCGCCTCAACGGCCGCACCATCGACTTCTCGAAGTGCGAAAGGCAGCCCGGCGACGCCGACCCCCGGCCGTTCAGCTTCGCCACGGATCGCGTGACGCAGCCGCAGCTGGACTGCCACATTACCCATACGAATGAGGCGGTTCACGACCTCATCCGCGCCAACCTGCACCGGGCGCCGATGTATTCCGGCCAGATCCAGGGCCGCGGCCCGCGCTACTGCCCGTCCGTGGAAGACAAGGTGGTCCGGTTCGCCGACAAGGACCGCCACCAGATCTTTCTGGAGCCGGAAGGGCGGAACACGCTCGAATACTACTGCAACGGCATCAGCACCAGCCTGCCCAAGGACGTGCAGCAGGGAATGCTCCGCCTCATTCCCGGCCTGGAAACCGCCGAGGTGCTGCGCTGGGGCTACGCCGTCGAATACGATTACGCCCCGCCAACGCAGCTCCATCCGACCCTGGAGACGAAGCCGGTCGAAGGGCTGTACTTCGCCGGCCAGATCAACGGCACCACTGGATACGAAGAGGCGGCCGCGCAAGGGCTGATGGCGGGAATCAACGCGGCGCTCAAAATCAAGCAGGAACCGCCGCTCGTTCTCGACCGCAGCCAGGCCTACGTCGGCGTCCTCATCGACGACCTCGTGACCAAGGGCGTGGACGAGCCGTACCGCATGTTCACCAGCCGGGCGGAGTACCGCCTGCTGCTGCGCCACGACAACGCCGATCGCCGGTTGACGCCGCTCGGCCGGCGTGTCGGCCTGGTGAAAGACGACGCATGGGATCGTTTGCAGAGGAAAGAACGGGCCGTCGCGGAGTTGACGGAGGGCCTTCGGGCGGTTCGCGTCGAGCAGCAGACGCTGGAACAGTGGCTGCGCCGGCCGGAGGTCGATTGGCCGCGGGTGCAGGAGATGGCGCGGAACGCCGGCGGGTCGGAATTCGACTCGCCGGCCGACGTGGTGGAACAGGTGGTGCTGGAGGCGAAGTATTCCGGCTACATCCACCGACAGGCGGAGCAGGTTGAACGGTTCCATCGGCTGGAATCGCGGCCGATCCCGGTTTCCTTCGACTTCGCCGCCGTGCCGCAGCTCCGGGCGGAGGCGCGCGAGAAGTTGAGCCGCGTCCGGCCGATCAGCCTCGGACAGGCCGGTCGCATCAGCGGCATCAGTCCGGCCGATCTCGCCGTGCTGCTGATCTACCTCGAATGAGAACTCAGGCAATTCGGGAGATATTCCCGTAATGGGCGAAAGCGGGGCGGCCGAAGAATAAGGAAAGAGGAATCGCCTCGGCGCTCCCGGTGGTTGAAGCAGCCTCGGGCCGAGACGGGATTGGGGCGGACGGGGCAATTTTTCACAAAAGGGTAAGGAATTCGCATGGAAAGGAGGAAGTACGCCTGTGTCAAGAGGTTAGAGCAAGGCGGTGCGGGCGATTCGCGTTGACAGGCTTCCCGAGTTCGTCTTATAATCGCGCAAGGTGGCTGGTGTTCCACAGCTTCACCGCCGTGGCCGAATTCAAGAGCAACCCCATGTCCGACTCCAGGTGATTCACGCCATGTTCTCCACGGTTTCATCGCCGTGGCCGCATTGAAGCCTTGATGGATGGGCAAGAGGCAGAGACCAGGGACCACCTTCTCCACGGCTTCGTCGCCGTGGCTGCATTGAAGCCTTGACGGATAGACAAGAGGCAGAGATCAGGGACGATATCGGTCGCCAGACCCCTTACGGAAAGGGCCGGGCGGCCACCACTCGTGCGGCCGGCCGTGCGCCGGCAAGGGATGGACGTACGCATGAAAACTGTTTTCACGACCGGCGAAGCCGCCAAAATCTGCAAGGTCAGCCAGCAAACCATCATCCGTTGCTTCGACAACGGACAGCTCAAGGGCTTCCGCGTGCCCGGCTCCAAGTTCCGGCGCATCCCGCGCGAGGCCCTGTACAAGTTCATGAGGGACAACGGCATTCCGACCGACGCCCTCGAGAGCGGGAAGCGCAAGGTCCTGCTCGTGGACGACGACCTGGAGCTGGTCGAGCTGATGACCAAGGTCCTGGAAGAGGACGGCCGGTTCGAGGTGCGCGTGGCCGGCAACGGCTTCGACGCCGGCATGATGGTCAAGGAATATCGGCCCGACCTGATCGTCCTCGACGTGATGCTGCCCGACATCAACGGCAAGGAAGTGTGCCACCGCGTGCGGGCCGACCCCACGCTGGAAGAGGTGCGCATCCTCTGCATCTCCGGCATGATCGAGGAAGACAAAATCCAGGAGCTGCGCCTGTCCGGCGCCGACGACTTCCTGCACAAGCCGTTCAACATCGAAGACCTGATCGACAACATGTGCGCCTTGCTGGAGATCGAGCCGGCGTCCGCGCCAGCCTGATTTCGACGCCAATCGGTCTCAAGTTCAGCCGCGGTTCGCAGAACCGCGCGGTCCTGTGAACCGCGGCTGAACGGGCTATTGACTCCAGGGAAGGAGCTGCCGCCGTGAGGGAACGCGCCGAACCGGACTGTTCGGCCGCCGCTGTCGCGGTCCCGGCCGAGGTCGTGCTGCAACGGGCATGGCTTCCGCCCTCGGCCGCGTCGTTGACCGCCCTGGCCCGGCGCCCCGCTCCCGCGACTTGGCTCAGCCTCCGCGACGACCCCGGTGCCGTCCTTCTTCTGCTCCGGCGGTCCAACGATTCCCGGCCCTCCTTCCTCAGCCGAATGCTCGACCCCGCCGTCCTCGACGAGGCGGTGCGTCTGCTGCACCTGCCCGGCGAGGACGCCGTCGATTGGAACACCCCGGTCGTTCGGCCGATTTACGAGGCCGCCGTCGCGCTGGCGAGCCGGGCCCGCGACGACGCCGTGCGGGCCGGCGACTGCGAGCCGGACGAAGCGTGGGCGTGCGGTCTGCTCGCCCCGCTGGGGTGGCTTGGCGTCTGTGCAGCCGATCCCGCCGCCGCGGCCGGCTGTCTGACCGACCCGGATTTCCTGCAAAAACCCTCTCAAACACAGCGGCGCCGCTGGGGCATGGATCAATCCGCGCTGGCCCGCCGCCTGGGTCGGCGGTGGCGGCTGCCGGGTTGGCTCACGGCCGTCGTCGGCTGCCTCCGTTTGCCGCCGGAGTTGGCCTGCCATTTCGGCCCTGAGCCCGCTCTGTTGCGATGTGTGCAAGCGGCCGTCGAACAGGCGCGCCGGCAGGGAATGGATTTGGGGATGGGAATAGTGGCCGACTCGCTCCGCGAGTCGGCTCCGCCGCCGGCGGAGCGAACGGCCTGCCCTCCGAAGTCCTGGGAATCGCCCTATCGGTCGCCGCTGCTGCGCGACCTGCTGACGACGGCCGCCGACAACCGCCGGCTGCGTGAAGCCGCCTGCAGCGCGTCCCTCGAAGCGGAAGTGGATCAGCTGCACGAAGCGCTGGAAGAACAGGCGTCCGGCGAGGAGCGGCGGCTGAAGGCCGGCCGGCTGGGCGCGCTGGCGGAACTCGCGGCCGGGGCGGGGCACGAGATCAACAACCCGCTGGCCGTGATCTCTGGTCAGGCTCAGTACCTGCTGGCCCACGCCGCCGACTGGTTCTGCGACGAGGCCGAACGGCCATGCAAGGCGCTCCACACGATCATCGCCCAGACGCAGCGCGTCCACGGCCTCTTGCGCGACCTGATGCAGTTCGCCCGGCCAGCGGCCCCGCGCCCCGCCTGGTTCGACCTGCCGTCGCTGCTGGCCGAAACGGCCGCCTCGCTGGCCGACCTCGCGCAGCCGCGCCGCGTCCGCATCGAAATCGGCCGCACGCCGGATCGCCTGGCCGCCTTCGCCGACGCGGAGCAGGTGCGCACCGCCCTGGGCTGCCTGCTGCGGAACGCGGTCGAGGCGGCGCCCGCCGACGGCTGGGCGCGCGTCCGGGTCGTCGAACCTGTTACCGAGGCCCGGATCGAGGTGGCGGTCGAGGACGGCGGGCCAGGCCCGGAGCCGGCCCAGCGCCCGGCCCTGTTCGACCCGTTCTATTCCGGCCGCGCCGCCGGCCGCGGTCGCGGTCTCGGCCTGCCGGTCGCCTGGCGGCTGGCCCGCCAGCAGGGCGGCGACGTGCGGCTGGACGCCGCCCCGCCGACCGGCCCAACTCGATTCATCCTTTCCCTGCCTCGCATATCCGAAGAGGACGCGGCGCCCGCCGTCCCCGAGCGCAGGGCCTCGTGAAGGTGTACCGTTGGATCTTGGCGAGCGGCCGGCGTGCAGGGGCGGGGTAACCCCGCCCTTGCAGA
Source organism: uncultured Planctomycetaceae bacterium (assembly GCA_963823075.1). Lineage (GTDB taxonomy): Bacteria > Planctomycetota > Planctomycetia > Gemmatales > Gemmataceae > UBA4732. Next base: position 937,107 of record CAWGKE010000001.1, on the reverse strand, counting down.
CACCGGCCGCTCGCCGTGGTGAGGAGGCCGAGCGATGTCCGTGAACCCCGCCCCGTCGGATTGCCTGCTGCGCGCCGAGGAACGCCTGGAACGCGGGGAAGTGATCTACTTCCCGAAGGCGCCGTTCCCGCTGCCGGCCGGCGACGACCATGCTTTCCTCCTGCGGCAAGAACTCGGCGGCCCCGTCCACAAGAACATCAGCTACGATCCCGCCGCGGATCGCGTCGGCGGTTTCGCCCGCCGCAATGCGGAGGATTCGGAGCGCCTGCGTCGGCTGTTCGCCTCCTTCTCGGCCGCCACCACCGAATGGCTGGCGGACGCCCTGCCGCGCTACGCCGCCGGCTGGCAACTCGATCGCATCAGCTACCGCCCGGAGGAAGAGGCGACGCGCCGCCTCCGCCACCTCGCCCGCAACGACCTCTTGCACGTGGACGCCTTTCCCGGCCGGCCGTCACAGGGCCGCCGCATTCTGCGCGTCTTCGCCAACGTCAACCCGAGCGAGCCGCGCATCTGGGTCACGTCGTCGCCGTTCGCCGCGCTGCTGGAGCAGTACGGCGAGGCGGCCGGTCTGCCGGGCCGCACCGGGACGGACTGGTTGAAGCAGCTCCGCGAGGGCGTGGTGCGGCTCTTCCGCCCCGGCAAGATGAAACGCTCCGCCTACGACGCCTTCATGCTTCGCTTCCACGATTTCCTGAAGCGTCATGAGGGCTTCCAGGAGCGCGGCCCCAAGCGGTTGTGGACGTTCCCGCCCGGTTCGGCCTGGATCGCGTTCACCGACACGTGCAGCCACAGCGTTCTGCGCGGCCGCTATTGCCTGGAACATTCCTACTTCGTCGCGCCGCACGTCCTGGCCCTGCCGGACGAAGCGCCGGCCGCGCTGCTGAACAAGGCTGGCGCGGGACAGCGGGCCGTGCGGGCGGCGTGATCCGCGCCCTCGGTGCAGGGGTCCGTCGCCCCTTGCACCGCGTCGCGGTACACTAAAGGCAGCCCGTGTACCCGCCGCGGAGCCTGCACCATGTCCGAAGGAATCACGCCTGACGCCATGCCGCCGGACCTCCCCGAACCGCCGCGCCGCGCCCGCGCTTCGAGGTCGAGCCGTTTCGACCCGACGGCGTCGCGCCGCCGGGCGGACTGGCCCTGCTGGTGATCGGCGTCCTGGGAACGGCGGCCGCTCTCGGCCTCGTCCTCAGCTTCGCCGTTGAACAGTTCTACATCATCATCCTCTTCCCCATCATTGCCGGGGCGCTGCTGGGCGGCGCCGGCCGCGCGCTGGTGCGAGCCGGCCGGGTGCGCAATCCGGCTGTCGTTGGCGCGGTCGCGGCGCTCGGCGGCGTCGCCATGATGTTTTTCATGCACTACTTTGACTATCGCTATAATATCAATAACCCCGCCTGGCAGGGAGTGCCGCCCGCCAGCGTCCTCGAATACATCGACCTCGAGGCCCAGGCGGGCGTGGTCGTCGGCGAGAACGGCAACAACGATATCAACCTCGGCTACGTCGGCTCGTACATCTACTTCGTCGTGGAAACCGTCCTGGCGGCGGGCTTCGCCGTCGGCATCGCGCGGGGGCCTGCGCTGGAGCCGTTCTGCCGGAACTGTAACGGCTGGAAGACGGGGCGCACGCTGGCCGGTCTGCCGCACGTGCCGCCGAACGTGGCCGTGGAGGCGGTCCAGGCCGGGGCCTTGCTGGATCTGCTGGAAACCGGGGCGCCGCTGGGCGGTGGCTATGGCCTGTTTCTGAAAATCTTCCCCTGCCCGCGCTGCACCGCCGAGGGCACGGTGGTGGCCGCGGTGGAGCGGATCACGACCGACTCGCGCGGCCGGCGCACCACGAAGCTCGTCGGGAAGACCGTTTACCCCGGCGAGGTGCTGGCGCTGATCGACGACTACACCCCGCGGCGGCCGCCGCCGGCCGCCCGTGACGCCGGGAATCGCCCGCCGGCAACGCGCGGTGAAGACATCCGCCCGGCGTAGCAAAGTCTGTGCGGTCGGCTGCTATCTGCTCGGCCTGGCCGGCGGCGGCGGCGGCCGACTTCGCGGGCTGGACGCGGAGGAACGCCGGTGACTCCCGCGGTGGTGTTCTTCGACGCCGTAGGCACGCTGATCCACCCGGAGCCGCCGGCCCCGGCCGTCTACGCCGCCGTCGGTCGGCGCTTCGGCAGCAGCCTCGACGCGGAAGCGATCGCCGTCCGATTCCGCGACGCTTTCCGCCGGCAGGAAGCCATCGACCGGCTCGCTGAATGGCGCACCGACGAAGGGCGCGAACTCGCCCGCTGGCGCGCCATCGTCGCGGATACCCTCGCCGACGCGGCCGATCCCGAGGCCTGCTTCCGGGAGCTGTACGCGCACTTTGCCCGCCCCGACGCCTGGGCCGTCCATGCCGAGGCGGGGCCGACGCTCGCCGCCCTGGCGAGACTCGGCTGTCGCGTCGGCCTGGCGTCCAACTTCGACGTCCGGCTGCGCGGCGTGGCGGCCGGCCTGTCGGAACTGCGGCCGGTCGGCCCCATCGTCGTCAGCTCCGAGGTGGGCTGGCGCAAGCCCGCGGCGGAGTTCTTCCACGCGATCCGCCAGGAAGCGAGGATGGTCCCTGAAAAGATCCTCTTTGTCGGCGACGATCCGATCAACGACTACGACGGAGCGCGGGCGGCCGGCCTAGCGGCTGTGCTTTACGATCCGCGGGGAGCTTGCCGGGACGCGGCGGTGCGGCGGATCGCTCGACTCGGCGACCTCCTGGCTTGAAACGGGAACGTGCAAACTTCGTTGCATCCCCGCGCCCGGCCGGATAGTCTGAAGCCATGAACACCCCGCCGCATCTCCCGTTTTCTCGCCCCGCCACGCGCCGGCAGTTCCTGCTCCAGGCCGGCGGCGGCTGCGGTGCGCTGGCCCTGTCGTGGCTCCTGGCCCGCGACGGCGTCGCCGCCGATGTGGCCGCATCCGCCAATCCTCTCCGCGCCAAACCGCCGCACTTCGAGGCGAAGGCGAAGGCCGTCATCTTCCTGTTCATGGTCGGCGGCCCCAGCCCCATCGACCTCTTCGACCCTAAGCCGGAGCTGATAAAGCATCAGGGCAAGCCGCTGCCGGAGAGTTTCGGCCGGCCCGTCAGCCAGTTCACCAAGGGCGACACGCCGCTCCTGGCCAGTACGCGCACCTTCAAGAAGCACGGCCAATCCGGCGTCGAAGTCTCCGACCTGATGCCGAACCTTGCCGGTTGTGCAGATGATATCGCCTTTTTACGATCCTGTTGGTGCACCAGCACCGTCCACGCCCCGGCCATGTACGACCTGCACACCGGCCGCACCCAGATGGGCTGGCCCAGCCTCGGCTCGTGGGTGACGTACGGCCTCGGCAGCGTCAGCGACGACCTGCCGGCCTACTGCGTGATGACGCAGCCGGAGGGGACGCCGGAGGGCGGCGCGCCGTGCTGGGGCGCCGGCTTCCTCCCGGCGGTCTACCAGGGCACGCTCCTCGGCAAGGGCGCCAACCCGATCCTGAATCTCAAGCCGCCGGCCGACGTCGGCGCCGAGGAGCAGCGGCGCACCCTCGATCTGCTGCGCTCCATGAACGCGACCGACCTCGACCCCGATGACGCTGAGCTGTCGGCCCGCGTCGCCAGCTACGAGCTGGCCTTCCGAATGCAGGCCCACGCCCCGGAGGCCGTCGATCTGGCCCGCGAGACGGCCGCCACGCGCACCGGCTACGGCCTCGACGACCCGCGCTCCGCCGACTTCGGCTCGCGCTGCCTGCTGGCCCGCCGGCTGGTGGAGCGCGGCGTCCGCTTCGTGCAGCTCTACTCCGGCGGCGGCCCGCTCGTCAGCCAATGGGACGCCCACGACGACGTGAACGACAATCACGAACGGATGTGCGGCCGCGTCGATCGGCCGATCGCGGCGCTCTTGAAGGACCTGAAACAGCGCGGCCTCCTCGACACGACGCTGGTGGTCTGGTGCAGCGAGTTCGGCCGGACGCCGATGTCGCAGGGCGGCAAAGGCCGGGATCACAATCCTTACGGATATACGATGTGGCTTTCCGGCGGCGGCGTCAAGGGGGGCCAGGCGATCGGCGCCACGGACGAGTTCGGCCTGAACGCCGTCGAGCGCCGCGTCGGCGTCCACGACTTCCATGCCACGATCCTGCGCCTGCTCGGGCTGGACCACAAGAAGCTGACGTACCTTCACGGCGGCCGCGACGAGCGGCTGACCGACACGGCCGGCGAAGTGGTGGAAGAGGCGCTGGCCTGACGCCTCTCAAACCAACGGCGGCAGTCCCCATGGCGGCGGGAAGGCGCCGTGGACGTAGCGCTGCGCCAGCTCCATATAGTGGGCGGAGATGGCGTGCGTGCGGCGCAGCTCCTCGTCGGTGACCTCGCTCTGGCCGGCATCGGCTACGTGCCGCAGGGCCGCGAGATCTTCCCGCAGCTGACGGTGCTGGAAAACCTCAAGATCGGCCTGATGGCCAACCCGCGCCGGCCCCGGACCGTGCCCAACAAGTGGCCGGCCTGTGGTTTCTCATGTCGCTAGTCCAAACCATTAAGAGCCTATCCCAAAACCCCTGCCGCCCTCCAGGTGATCCAGGCGCAGGCGAAGTGGAGGAAGGCTTTGTAATTGGGGACTTTTTTCTCCCAGCGGATCAACAGTCGTCGGAAGCGGTTCATCCAACTATGCGTCCGCTCCACCACCCAGCGCCGCGCCCGATACCCGGGGATCTTCTCCCTCGGCTCCGCCTTGGCCCCCCGGCGCTTCTTGACCGGGATGTGGGCTGTGTAACCCCAGCGGGCCACCAGCTCCCGCACCGAGGGGTAGTCATACCCCTTGTCCCCCAGAAAGTGCTGTGGCTTCTCCGGCGTGGGCTCGGGTCGCTCGATCGGGATGCTGTCCAGGGTGGCTTCGACCAGTTTCATGTCGGCCCGGTTGGCCCCGGCCACCTCCAGGCCCAGCGGCACGCCTCGGCCGTCCGTCAGCAGCGAACGCTTCGTGCCCTTTTTGGCCCGATCGGTGGGGTTCTTGCCCGTCTTTTTTCCCCCCGAGCGGGGCCTTGGTCATGGTCCCGTCCAGGCTCTGCCATTCCCAGTCGATGCCGACCTTGTCGTCGTACTCGTGCAAGGCCTTTTGCCACAGCTGGCGGAACAGCCCCCGCTTTTGCCAGCGTTGGAAGTAGCGGTGCAGACTGCTGCCGGAGCCGAACTCGGGCGGGGCGGCCTTCCAGTGGCCGCCGGTACGCAGGACGTAGAAAATGCCATCCAACACCTGGCGTTGGGGCAAAGGCGGCCGTCCCCCCTTGCGGGAGCGGCGCACCTTGGGCAACAGGGGTTCGATGCGTTCCCAGAGGGCGTCCGGGATACGGAAAGTATCGACAACCGTTTCACGAGAAGCGGCCATGACTCTGCTCCAGTTCGGTAGATAAGTGGCTACTCATATTATACCCTCCGACCGGGTTTTGGGATAGGCTCTAAGGCCCTTGCGATGGCCATTTGGAACCGATCACTTGACCCCGTCAAGGACATTGTGAGGGAACTGACGGCTACTTGTCCTTCTCCTTCGCCGGCTTGCCCTCCAGCTCCTTGATCTCGCGGATCCAGATGTTGCGGAAGCGCACCGGGTCGCCGTGGTACATCAACACCAGCGGCAGCTTCTCGGCGTGCTTCGTGTACGTGTTCGGCTTATCGTAGTAGGTCTGGCCCTTCACCTCGGTGTGGTTCTGCACGAGCACCCCGTTGTGCAGGACGGTGACGTAGGCCGGCGTCACGACCTTGCCCTCGGCGTCGAAGTGCGGCGCGTTGAAGACGATGTCGTAGGTCTGCCACTCGCCCGGCTTGCGGCAGGCGTTGACCATCGGCGGCCGCTGGTTGTAGACCGCGGCGCACTGGCCCTCGAAGTAGGTCTTGTTCTCGTAGGAGTCGAGCACCTGGATCTCGTAGCGGGCGCCCATGAAGCCGATGCCGTTGTTGCCGCGGCCCTGGTCCACGCCCTTGGGGGGATTCGGCTCGGCGAATTCGACGTGCAGTTGGCAGTCGCCGAAGTCCTGCTGGGTTTGGATCGACCCCTTGACCGTGAAGCCGCCGTCGGCGTCGGGCTGCCAGTTCTCCGCGCCCTTCCAGGCGTCGAAGTTCTTGCCGTCGTAGAGCACGACCGCGTCCGACGGCGCGGCGTTGTTCACCCCGGGCGTCACGACCGGCGGCTCGGGCCAGACGATGGGGTAGACGTAGCGGTCGGCGTACGCCGCCGCGATCAGCAGCAGGCCGGCGCCGAGGACGGGGACGCCGAAGGCCATCGCACGACGTTTCATGGTTGCATGTCTCCGCGGCGGGAAGGTCAAGGGCAAGGCTATCGTATGAACCGGGAGCGGAAGGGATGAGCGGCTGAGCCCCTGGAATGTCGCCGCAGAGCGGGAGTCAGTGCGCCTTGCCGCCGTCCAGCTCGGCATTCTGACCATGCAGACCTTGTCTTGCCGTTGAGTATGCGAACTCCTTGCCTGTCCCCGTCTCGTCCCATAAACAAGGTAGGGTCAGGGTGCGGGGACTGCCTCGACCCGCATCAAAACCCGGAGAAGGGCGGGGCTTTCCTCGCTTTTCCCCGACACTTCCCTCGACGTTGTGGGCGACGCGGGCTTTCCCTCCCGCATGAATCCGTCACTGTCTTTTGGCAAGCGGGTCGCTCTGCTCACTCCACCACACGGAGCAGTCGGACGACCGGCCCATATGGCGGTCGTCCTGCGAGCAAGAGGCGAACGCCCAGCAGCTGTCCGCGACCGCCTTTGAAGGACGTTCCAAGTGGACCTCGATGCAAGGACCGTATCATGGCAACCGAAGCAAAAACAATCGTCGTGACGGGAGCCTCGCAAGGCATCGGAGCCGGCATCGCAAGGGCTTTTCTCGAGCGCCGTTACCGGGTCGTCGCGAACTCGCGCGACGGCGCCAAATCCGACGCGTTCTCGTCGGCGGACAATTTGGCCTGGGTGGATGGAGACATTGGCGACCCGCGGACGGCCGCCCGGATTGCCGAGACGGCTGTCAGCCGGTTCGGGTCAATCGACGCGCTGGTCAACAACGCCGGCATCTTCTTCACGAAGCGCTTCATCGACTACACGGCCGAGGACTTTCGGTCCCTCGTCTCGACGAACCTCGGAGGATTTCTGTACCTCACCCAGCTCGCGATCAGGCAGATGTTGTCGCAGAAGACCGGTGGAAGCATCGTGACCATCACGGCGTCCCTGGCCGACAATCCGATCGCGGGCGTGACCGCCGCGGTCCCAATGATCACCAAGGGCGGGCTGAACGCCGTCACCCGTCAGCTGGCGATGGAATACGCGCGGGAGGGAATTCGCGTGAACGCCGTCGCCCCCGGAGCCGTGGCCACGCCTCTCCACAAAAGCACTCCGGATGATGTCCTGAAAGGGCTGTCGCCCATGGGCCGCGTTTCGACCGTGGAGGAAATCGCCGACGCGGTGCTGTACCTGACGGAGGCCCAGACGGTGACCGGCGAGGTGCTCCACGTGGACGGCGGGGCGCATCGCGGCAAGTGGTGAAAAGCCGCCGGGCAAGCCCCGGCGGACGTCGGCTCTCCGCCCACATCAACCGGGAGAAGACAGATGAGCGTCAAGGCATGGGTTGCAACGGCGGCGAAGCAGAAGCTGGCCCTCCAGGACATCGACCTCGGTCCCCTCGGGACCGAAGACGTGGAGGTCGCGGTCGAACACTGCGGCCTTTGCCACTCGGATGTTTCGGTGCTGAACAACGAGTGGGGCATCTCTCAATACCCGGCCGTGCTCGGCCACGAGGTCGTCGGCCGCATAACGGCTGCAGGCACGGCGACCAAGGGGGTGAAGGTCGGCCAGCGGGTCGGCATTGGCTGGACCGCCGCGAGCTGCATGCACTGTCGGCAGTGCATGTCCGGCGACCAACACCTGTGCCTCCAGGCCGTGCCGACGATTCTCGGCCACCGCGGCGGGTTCGCGTCGCACGTGCGGTGCCATTGGGCGTGGGCCGTCCCGCTGCCGGAGGGATTGAAGGTCGCCGAGGCAGGCCCCCTCTTGTGCGGGGGCGTCACCGTCTTTCACCCCCTCGACCTGTACGCCAAGCCCACCAGCCGCGTCGGGGTCGTCGGCATCGGCGGGCTGGGGCACATGGCGGTCAAGTTCGCGGACGCCTACGGGTGCGACGTGACGGCATTCACTTCAAGCGAGAGCAAGTTCGAAGAAGCTCGCGGGTTCGGAGCAAAACACGTCGTCTCCAGTCGGGACTCCGCGGCCATCAAGAAGTTGGCAGGCACGATGGACCTTCTCATCGTGACGGTGAACGCCCCGCTCGACTGGGACGCGATGATCGGAACGCTCGCCCCGAACGGCCGGATGCACGTCGTCGGCGCGATCCCGGAACCCATCCCCGTGGCCGTCTTTCCGCTGATCTTGGGGCAGCGCAGCATCTCCGGCTCGCCGACCGGCTCGCCTGTGGACATCGCGACGATGCTGGAGTACGCGGCCCGACACGACGTCACGCCCCAGACCGAGCACTTTCCGATGAGCCGAATCAACGAGGCCTTTCAGCGCCTCCAGGCAGGCAAGGCGCGGTATCGAATCGTGCTTGACGCCGACTTCTAACAGCAGAGGCGGGAAACGCGAACCGCCGGGAGCGCTCGCTCTCGGCGGTGGGCGTCAACTCACAGGTCGGGCCTGCTCGCTGCGGATCACAAGGCTCCGCGAAGTGCAGCCGCATCGAGTGCCATTCTGGTTCCTCTGCTCCGTGCCATTCCCAAGGAGGTACAGGGAGTAATCGGAAGCTACGGCACAAACCGTCCGCGAGTCGGGCGGCCGAGACCCCATGACAAGAAACAGGCTGGTCAGGCGCCCCCGATCGGCCGTCTCAGCGGCTGGCTGCCCGGTTGGAGGCGTCCGCAGCCCGCCGCCTGGCGTCGAAGTGTTTCAAGCGACAGCCCGTCTACCGCCCGCATGAGTTCCGGAGCCATCGTTTCGAGCTGTGCGACCAGGGGACCGACCCGGTCGAGCCGATCCTGAGCCGCATACTCTTCCAGTTCGGACGCCACCCCGCCAGCCACGGTGGAAAAGGCGGCCACCATTCCACAAAGCTTGTGACCGGCCTCACGCAGCCGCACCGCGTCCCGCTCGCGCAGGGCGTCCTGAACCGCGCTCAGATGAGCCGGCAGGCGAGCCCGAAACGCATGACAGATCTTCTCCAGGATGGCGGCGTCGTCGCCGCAGGCCGCGAGCAGCACACGCGGGTCGAGCAGACCGGCTCCCGGTCGGTCGGCCGGCGGATGGGCCCCTGCGACGCGGTCGATAGCTGCCCACAAGTCGGCGGCCTGGATCGGCTTGGCCAGGAAGTCGTCCATGCCGGCCGCCAGGCAGCGCTCGCGGTCTTCCTTCCGCGAGCGCGCCGTCAGGGCGATGACGGGCAAATGCCCACCCGGGGACCTCTCCCGGTCTCGAATCGCCTTGATAACCTGGAATCCGTCCAGTTCTGGCATGTGGACGTCCAGAAGCAGCAGGTCGAAGGCCCCGTCTTCCGCCAGGGACAGCGCCTCGCGTCCGTTGTTCGCCAGCCGAACGTGGTGGCCGCGTCGCCCGAGCAGCTGCTCCAGAAGCTGCGCGTTGAACTCGTTGTCCTCGGCCGCCAGGATGCGCAGCGGCGCAGCGGCCGAAACCGGCGTCTTCCCTGTTGCGGCAGGTGCCCCAGACGCCACAACAGGCGCGGCGGGCCTGGCCGCCGGCGGGGCGACGCTGTTGGTCCGGCCCATCACACGGCAGATCGCCTCCAGCAGCTCGTCCTGCTGGACCGGCTTGAGCAGGTGGGCGTCGATCCGCAGTTCTCGCGACCGGGCCAGGTCGCCGGGGCGGTCCCCGGAGGTCAGCAGGATGATGCGCGTGCCGGACAGTTCGTCCCGCTGCCGGATCTGGGCGGCCAGCGCCAGACCGTCCACGTCGGGCATGCGAGCGTCGAGCAGCACCAGCGCGTACGCCCGGCCGCAGGCGGCGCCGTGCCACAGGGCGTCCAGGGCCGCAAGCCCGTCGCCCACCGCCGCCGCCTTCATCCGCCAGCCGCGCAGCCAGTCGTCCAGGATGCGCCGGTTGGTGACGTTGTCATCGACGATCAGCACCGGCAGGTCGCGCAGCACGACCGGGGGCGGGGCGCCTGTCGTCTCCTGGGGGTTCGTCTGGAGCGCGAACCGGGCCGTGAAGGCGAAGGTGCTGCCCCGGCCCGGCTCGCTCTCCACGCTGATCCGCCCGCCCATGAGGGCGACCAGCCGGGAGGCGATGGTCAGGCCCAGGCCGGTGCCGCCGTACTTCCGCGTCGTCGAGGTGTCCTCCTGCTCGAAGGCCCGGAAAATGCGATTCTGCTTGTCTTTTGCAATGCCGAGGCCGGTGTCGCTCACCGCGAAGCGCAGCCCGATCTCGCCCTCGGCTGCGGCCTTGCCGTCAACGACCACGCGCACGACCACCTCGCCCCGGTCGGTGAACTTCACGGCGTTGCCCACCAGGTTGAGAAGGACCTGCCGCAGCCGGCCTGCGTCGCCGATCAGAGCGTCTGGCACGTTCGGCTGCACGTGGCAGATCAGCTCCAGCCCCTTGGCGTGGGCGCGCACGGCCAAGGCCCGCAGGGTGTCGCCGACCGCCGACCGCAGCGAGAAGTCGGCCGGGTCCAGCTCCAGCTTGCCTGCCTCGATCTTGGAGAAATCGAGCAAGTCATTGATGACGCCCAGCAGGTTATCGGCCGCGGACTTGACCGTATTGAGGCATTGCCGTTGGTCGTCGGTCAGCGCCGTGTCGAGGGCCAGCTCGGTCATGCCGAGGATGGCGTTCATGGGCGTGCGGATCTCGTGGCTGACGTTGGCCAGGAACTCGTCCTTGGCCCGGTTGGCCGACTCGGCCACGTCCTTGGCCTGACGCAATTCCGTTTCCAGGCGTTTGCGTTCGGTGATGTCCCGCATGACCGAGATGATGTTGAGGGGTCCACCGGCCGCGTCCGGCTGGAGTGAAACGGAAGCGGCCACCCAGACGAGTGAGCCGTCCTTTCGGATGTAGCGTTGATCTCTTGAAAAGCTGGACACGTCACCGCGCAATAGGGGGCAGAGTTGCTCATGGTCGCCGTTTAGGTCTTCGGGACACGTGATGGCCTGGACTGTCTTTGTGAGCAGTTCCGCGCGGGTGCAGCGGAGGATTTCGCAGAGCTTTTCGTTGACCCGCAGGATGCGGCCCGCGGCGTCGGTGTGGGCGATGCCGACCGCCGCGTTCTCGAACGTGCCGCGGAACCGCGCCTCGCTCTCCCGCAGCGCTTCTTCCGTCTGCCGGAGGTCGGTAATGTCGGTGCAGGTCCCGAACCATTTGAAGATGTGGCCGTCGCCGTCCCGGATCGGCACGCCGCGGGTCTTGAACCAGCGGTACAACCCATCGGAACGGCGGACGCGGTATTCGACGTCGTAAGGGCCCCGCCCCTCGACGGAGGCCGTCCAGAATTGCCGCGTCGGCTCCCGGTCGTCGGGGTGCAACACGTCCAGCCAGCGCCAGCCGAGCAGCTCGCCCTCGGGGACGCCCGTGTGTTGCGTCCACTGGGTACTGAAGTAGTCGCACGAACCGTCCGGCGTCGCGGTCCAGACCAGCTGCGGCAGCGCCTCGGTCAGGCTCCGCCAGCGGTGCTCGCTCTCGCGCAGCGCCTCTTCGTCCTGCCTGCGCTGGAGCACCGCCGCCGCCTGGTTGGCGGCCATGTTCAAGAGCAAACGGTCTTCTTCGCCGGGAAAGGCCGGCCGCCGCGAACCCGCGGCCAGCGCCCCATCTTGTCGGCCGCACCCGATGGGGACGACGACAAGGCGCACCGTCCCCGCCCCTACGGGGTTCGGGAGGGCCGGCGCCGAGTCGATGCCGGCGCCATCCAGCCAGGGCGCGAGCGCTCGGCCAATGTCCCGGGTCCGGTCGGTCGGGGCAGGTCCTCCCGCGGCGCGGGCGACTTCGATCTCCTGCCCCTCTGCCTGCCCGGGCAGGCGGATATAAACCAGGTCCAGGCGCAGCGTCGAGAGCAGCACTTCCGCAAGGCCTTCGGCGACCTCAAGCGGCGGGTAGCTGGCCCAGACGGCCGGCAGCGCCGAGAGGGCAACCAGGTCCCGCATGGTGCGGCGAAGGACTTGAGCTTCGTCAGAGATTTTTTCCATCGCTCATATCCCTATCAACCCACGCCCGTGCCGTTCTGCCTTGCCCGTTCACGCAGCTCGCGCAGGAATTCGTCGGGCGGTACGAAGAACGGGTTTTGCTGGAGGATGCCGCCGATGATCACCATCGGGTGCGTGCGCAGAATGTCCATGACGACGTTGGCGCCGAACCGGGCCACATCGTAGGTTCAGCAGACGGCATCGTCGTACTTGGGCAGGACGTAGTTCAGCCGGGTCTCGTACTCCACAATGTCATCGACCCCGGGCCGGTCTTCCAGCGCCCACTCCATGTTCGCCACCAGCCGGGTCAAGGAAAAGCCCTGAGCCTTCCCCATGACCAGCACTTCTTCGAGCAGGGCCAACATCCGGTTCTGGTCGAAATGTCCGTCCCGCAGGTAGGCGTCCTCCCAGCGCCGGACTTCCAGTTGCCCCTTCCGTTCGGCTTCGGCCACGTCGATGCCCGCTTCTTGCAGACGTCGAAGATGCTCCGGGCGATGCCGCGGATCGACGATGTGGAAGGCCCGGTCGCCCTGCTCGAAGCCCTCTTTGATGAAGGGGAGGAGGACCCGGTACTCCTCCTCCTTGCGGTGGAAGAAGGCGCAGACGTGCCGGGAGCGGTCGAGGACCGAACCCGCCAGCCGGATTTGCTTGGGGTGGCTCATTGTGCTTCTCCCTTCAGCGGCGCCAGCCGCTGCGGGCCGGTTGTTCACGCAGGCGCTCGGCCACCCGCAACGGCAGTAGCCACGCTTCGGCCATGTTACCCGAAACACGACAGAAAGGGAGCAAGACGCGGTAAATCTACGCCAACCATCCGAGGCCCGAATAGAATGCCAAACGGCAAGCCGAAGTCCCAGGTCGTGAACCCGTGTTTGTTCCTTCGGCTGGATGGTGCGATCTACGGCCCGGACGATGGCATCGGCTTCTTGGATTAACCCGGACCTGCCAAGAGCGCGCCGATCATGGCCCACCTGCTGCTCATCGATGACGACGCGGCCCTGATCCCGGAGCAGGTGCGCCAGGCGTTCCCCGCCCCCCGTTACCGGGTCGAGACGGCCGGCACCGGCGCCGAGGGACTCGAGCGCGTCGGCGCCCAGCTTCCCGATGTCATTCTCCTCGACCTGCGCCTGCCCGACCAGTCCGGGCTGGAGGTCTACCAGCAGATCCGGAAGATCGACGCGCGCATCCCGGTCATCTTCGTCACCATGGCCAAGACGGCCGACGTGGCCATCGAAGCGATGAAGCAGGGCGCGTACGATTACCTGTTCAAGCCGCTCGACCTGCACCAGCTGCGGCGGGTGGTCGGCGAGGCGCTGGAGGTGGCCCGGCGGATGCGCGAGCCGGCCGTGTTCGCCGAGACCGTGCCCGACCCGGACGTGGACGGCGCCATCGTCGGCTCCTGCCCCGCCATGCGCGAGGTCTACAAGGCCATCGGCCGCGTCGCCGCCCAGGACGTACCCGTGCTGATCACCGGCGAGAGCGGCACCGGCAAGGAGTTGGTCGCCCGCGCCATCTACCAGCACGGCTCCCGGGCCAAGGCGCCCTTCCTGGCCCTCAACTGCGCGGCCATCCCCGAGAACCTGCTGGAGAGCGAGCTGTTCGGCCACGAGAAGGGCGCCTTCACCGGCGCCGAGCGCCGACGCATCGGCAAGTTCGAGCAGGTCAGCGGCGGTACCCTGTTCCTCGACGAAGTGGGCGACATGCCGCTGGCCTTGCAGGCCAAAATCCTGCGCCTGCTGCAGGAACAGGCGTTCGAGCGCGTCGGCGGCAACGAGACGATCCGAACCGACGTGCGGCTCATCGCGGCCACCCACCGCGACCTGCCGGCATGGTCGGCCGAGGGGAAGTTCCGGCCGGACCTGTACTACCGGCTGGGCGTTTTCACCATCCACCTGCCGCCCTTGCGCGAGCGGGGCGACGACGTGCCGCTCCTGGTGCGGCACTACCTGAGGCGCTTCAGCCGCGAACTCGGACGGGAGATTCGGGACGTGGCCCCGGAGGCGCTGGAGCGGCTGGCCAACAACCCCTGGCCGGGCAACATCCGGGAGTTGCAGAGCGTCCTCAAACAAGCCTTGTTGCAGGCCAGCGGCACGGTCCTGCTCGCAACCTTCCTGCCCGAACTCGGCGCCGGGCGAGCCGAGAGCATCAGCGACCGGAGCAAATCCGGCCCGGCGCCGCCGGCGGCGGACGTCGGCCTGGAAGCATTTATCCGCCAACGCCTGGGGCCGGACGCCCAGGACCTCTACGCGGAAACGCACCGCCAGGTGGACCGCCTCTTGCTGCCCCGCGTCCTGGAGTACACGCGCGGGAATCAACACCAGGCCGCTCGTTTGTTGGGCATCGCCCGTCAAACCCTGCGCCAGAAACTCCGCGACCTGGGGCTGCACGTCACGCTCTCCGTTGGAGCCGACGAAGAAGACCGGTCTTAGCGTAGAACGCAGGCGATGCTGTTTACGAGGCTCAGGCCGGCGACCGCCGCACGGGAATGCCCTGTGTCAACCTGCTCGGAGACTGCGAATGCAATGTGGATTCGCAAGCCCCCGGCCGTCCGGCGGCCGGGGGCGTCTCCGTCGCCGGTGTGTTTGTCCTGCTCAGCGCTCCGCCTGCTGGTGCGCCTCGACAAACCACAGCCACTTGTCGATGCCGCGTGACACCTCTGTGAAGATGTCGGCCGTGTCCAGGTCGCCGAGATCGTTGGCGTCGTCAATGGCCTTTCGCGCCACTTTGCCGAAGGCCGCCAGCGCCGAGGACAGCGCCTCGACGTGGCTGCGGCCGTCCACCGCATCCGCCGGGTACTCGGCCAGCGAGCTTCGCTTCGCCACCATCCGCGCCGTCCCCTCAGCCACTCCGCCGAGTTGCACCGCGCGCTCGGCGATCTCGTCCACGTACTCCTCCACGTCGTCGTTGATCTTGTCGAACAGCTCATGGAGCGCGATGAAGCTCGGCCCCTTTACGTTCCAGTGGGCCTGTTTGACCTGCGTTTGCAGGTCCTTGCAGTCGGCGAGCCGGGCGTTCAGCAGATCAACCGTCTTGACGCGGATCGCCTCGGACAGGTCGTTCTTCGTCTTGAACATTTCGGGTCTCCTGGTTGAAGATCAGCGCCTTGGCGCCTGGCCGCCCAGAAAGGCCATCGGGGCCTCCCAGGCGTCGGCGCTCGACGGCCAGCCGTGGCTGAAGACGACGGGCCGTCGTGCGCCCCAGTCCTTGTAGAAGATCTGCGTATCGTCCTTCGTCGTGATCGCGTTCACTGTCTTGACTTCATTTTTGTCAGTCAACTCGGCCCTCGCCGCGGCTCACTTGCCGGGACTCGCGGGCTGTACTACCGTGCCGTCGGGCAACTCGTCGCCGGGCCGGACGATCACCGTCGCGCCGTCGCTCAGCCCGTCCAGCACTTCGATTTCGGCGCCGAAGTCGCGCCCGACCCGGACCTTCTGATAATGGACGGCGTCGCCGCCGTCCAGCACGCCCACCCACGCCCCGTCGGCCCGGTTCGTCACGGCCGCGGAGGGGATCATGAGCGAGGGCGCCAGCCGGGAAAAGTTGAAATCCACCTGGAGGTACATGCCGGGCAGCAGGGCCGCGTCCGGGTTCGGCACATCGACCTCGGTCAGCAAGGTGCGGGTGTTCGGGTCCAGCGCGCTGGCCGTGCGCGTCACCTTGCCGGAGAACTTGCGATTGGGGTCCTCCCGGCGGTAGACGACAGCGGTCTGTCCGGGCCGGACCTCCGACGCGAAGACCTGCGGCACGTTGACGAACACGCGCACCACATCGATTTGAGCCACGTGGAACATCGGCAGCGCGGCCGTGCTGTCGGCGAGGATGCAGCGCCCCTGGTCGTAGTTGCGCACCGTCACCACGCCGTCGAAGGGGGCCTTGATTTCCTGGAATGAGACCAGGTCGTTGTAGCGCTGCACGGTCGCCTTGTAGACCAGGATGCTGGCCTCGGCCGCCTTCACGCTGGCCTGCGCCGACAGGTCGGCGGCCCGGTCCTGGTCGAGCTGTTGCGCCGGGACGGCGATCAGGCCGGACGCCTGGTCCCGCGCCAGGGTGGTCCGGGCGTATTCGGCGTTGGCCTTGTTGAGGTTCAGGTTGGCCTCCGCCTGGCTGAGATCGGCTTTCGACTGGGTTAGTTGGTCGTCCACGTCGGGGGCCGCGATCAGGACCAGCTGTTGGCCCGCCTTCACCCGGTCGCCGATGTCCA
Source organism: uncultured Planctomycetaceae bacterium (assembly GCA_963823075.1). Lineage (GTDB taxonomy): Bacteria > Planctomycetota > Planctomycetia > Gemmatales > Gemmataceae > UBA4732. The sequence continues at coordinate 920,760 of CAWGKE010000001.1, read as the reverse complement.
CCAGCCGCTCCTTGATGTAACCGTTGGTGCGGGCGTAGAGCGATGTCTCCAGCATCGGCAGGCAGTTGCCGGGCAACGCCCGCTGGGCGTCGGCCGGCGAGCGGTGGGTCGCGGCGGTCATGACGACCAGCGGCGCGGCGGCCTTCGCGGCGGCCGCGGACTGCACGTCCTTGTCATGCCACAGGCGCGGCAGGGCCCCCGTCGCAATCAGCGCGCCTGCGCCGACGACCGCCAACGCCCCGAAGGCGGGCATTTGCCAGCCGAATCGGCTCTTCTGCGTGGGGGCGGCCGGCGGGGCCGCGCCCGTCCACTGCGGGGGAAAGATTTTCATCGATACGCAATGTCCCGTCCATGATCGGCCCTCCTCAAGAGCTATCCGTTGACCGTGGGCTGGGGATCAGCAGCGGGGGGCGCGGCCGGTGCCGGGCCGGCTGGCGCCGCTGCAGCGTCGCCGCCGTCGTTGTCCGTCTCCGGCCGCGGGGCCTGGCGCCGCATCAGGCTGTACATGACCGGCACGAAGAACAGCGTGAAGGCGGTGGCCGCCAGCAGGCCGCCGATGACGGCCCGGCCCAGCGGGGCGTTCTGCTCGCCGCCCTCGCCCAGCCCCAGCGACATCGGCGCCATGCCGACGATCATGGCCAGGGCGGTCATGACCACCGGCCGCAGCCGCGTCGTCCCCGCCGACAGGGCCGCGCTCCGGGCGTCGCGCCCGCCGGTTGTGGCGCGGTCTCCAGACCCCGCCACAGACCTCCGCTGGTCATTGGCGAACGTCACGAGCAGGATGCTGTTCGACGTCGCCACGCCGACGCACATCATCGCCCCCATCAAGGCCGGCACGCTCACCGTCGTTTGCGTGAGGTACAGCATCCAGACGATGCCGGCCAGCGCCCCGGCAGCGCCGTGAGGATGATGAACGGGTCGAGCCACGACTGGAAGTTGACCACCATCAGGAAGTAGACCAGCAGCACTGCGAACACCAGCCCGCCGGCCAGCCCGGCGAACGAGCTGTTCATGCTCTGGACCTGGCCGCGGAGGGCGATGGTGCTGCCGCGCGGCAGGGTCGGCCGCACCGCGTCGATGACCTTCTGCACGTCCGCGGAGGCCGTGCCCAGGTCGCGCCCCTGCACGTTGGCGTAAACCTCGTAGACCGGCTGGACGTTGTAATGGTTGATGTTCTGCTGCGACGTGGTGCGGCGCAGGTTCGTCAGGTTGCTCAGCAGCTGCGGCTGCACCTGGTTGGCCGCGTTCGGCGTGTTCATCACCGCGCTGGTCGTGCTGCCGGTTCCCGCCGTGCCGGGCTGCGTGGTGCCGACGATGATCGGCGTGTTCATCAGCGCATCGACGGAATCCACCTTGGTATCGGGCGTCTGCACGGCGACGCGGTAGTTCACGCGGTTCTGCGGGTTGACCCAGTAGTTGGGCGACAGCTGGCTGGTCGAGCTGAGCGACACCAGCACGCTGTTGGCCACGTCGGTTTCCGTCAGGCCGAGTTCCGCCGCCTCGGTGCGGTCCACGTCGAGCTGCAGGTCGCGCCGGTCGGTGATCTGCTGAACGTGGACGTCGGCCAGTCCGGGGAGTTTGGCGATCTCTTTTTGAATCTTCTGGGCCGCGGCGAGGTCGCCGGGGCGATCGACGCCGACCACCTGCACGTCGATGGGGGCCGGCAGGCCGAAGTCGAGGATCTGGCTCGTGATGTCGGCCGGCATGAAGTAGAACGTGCAGCCGGGGAATTGCGCCGGCAGCTCGTTCCGCAGGCGGTCCACATAGTCCGCGGTCGGGCGGTGGTCCGGCTTGAGCGAGACGAGGATCTCGCCGTCGGAGTCGCTGACCGTGCCGTTGTCCACGTAGGCCATGATGGTGAACGACTGCGTCAGCCCCATGTTGTCGAGGATCATGGAGCGCTCCCCGTCGGGCACGACCTTGCGGATCGCGTCTTCCACCCGGCCGAAGAGCGCCTCCGTCTCCTCGATCCGCGTGCCGGCGGGGCGCGGACGTGCAGGCGGAACTGCCCCGCGTCCACCGCCGGGAAGAAGTCCTGACCGAGGAAGGGCAAGAGGGCCAGCGACGCCAGGGCGAAGACCAGCATTGCCGCAGCCGACAGCCACGGCCGGCCCAGCACCCACCCCAGGAGCCGCCCGTAGGCCGACCGCAGCCGCTCGAAAAGGCGGTCGAAGGCCTCATGCACGCACCACACGGCGCCCGCCAGCCACACGAAGGGGTAGGCGATCATGGAGAGCCAACCCTTCCGCGTTGGCTTCTTCTCCTCCCCCCTCCCTTCCCTCCCCCCGCTGGTGGGGGAGGGTGGGGTGGGGGCGCCGCTGTAGAGGTGAACTTCCTTGGGCAGCAGGTAGAGCATCATCGTGGGGACCAGCGTGCGCGACAGGAAGTACGACGCCAGCATGGCGAAGACGACCGACAGGGCCAGCGGGATGAACAGGTAGGCGGCCGGGCCGGTCAGGAACACCACGGGCACGAAGACGATGCAGATGCAGATGGTGGAGACGAACGCCGGCGCCGCGATCTGGGCGGCGCTGTCGAGGATGGCCTTGTGCAGCGGGTGCTTCATGCCCAGGAAACGGTGGGTGTTCTCCAGCTCCACCGTGGCGTCGTCCACGAGGATGCCGACCGCCAGGGCCATGCCGCCCAGCGTCATGATGTTGAGCGACTGGCCCAGCGCCCACAGCACGATGATCGACGTCAGGATCGACAGCGGGATCGACGTGGCGACGATGAGCGTGCTGCGCCACGAGCCGAGGAAGAGCAGGATCATCAGGGCCGTCAGGCCGGCGGCGATGGCGCCCTCGCGCAGCACCCCCTGGACGGCCGCCTGGACGAACACCGACTGGTCGAAGAGAAATTCCATCTTGAGTTGCGGCGGCAGCTGGGCCTGGACGGCCGGCATGGCCTCGCGCAGCCGCTGGACCACGCTGATGGTGGAGGCGCCCTCGGCCTTCAGCACGGTCATCAGCACGGCCCGGCGGCCGTCGCGGCGGACGACGTTGGTCTGCACCGCGAACCCGTCCAGCGCGTGGGCCACGTCCTTGACGTAGACCGGCACGCCGTTGACCGTCCGGACGGGCAGGAAGTTGAACCCCTGCACGGCGTCCGGGCTGCTGTTGAGCTTGACGTCGTATTCGGTGTCGCCGATCTTGGCCGGCCCGGCCGGGATGATCGGGTTCTGGTTCAGGACGGCCGTGGCCGCCTCCTGCGGCGACAGGCCGCGGGCGTAGAGCTGGTTGCTGTCCAGCTCCACCATCACCTGGCGCTGCTTGCCGCCGTAGGGCTGGGGGACGCGGGCGCCCTGGACGGTGCCGAGCTGCTGGATGATGAAGTTCTGGGCGTAGTCGAAGATCTGCTGCTCGGTCAGCGTATCGCTGGAGACGGCGATCTGCACGATGGGGACGCTGGTGGCGCTGTACTGGACGATGTACGGCGGCGTGATGCCGGGCGGCATGACCTTGAGGAGCGTTTGGCAGGTGGCCGTCACCTGGGCCTCGCCGTCCGCGACCTGCGCGCCGGGCTGGAAGTAGATGCGAATGACGCCCACGCCGTCGAGCGACTGACTCTCGATGTGTTCGATGCCGTTGACGGAGGCGGTCAGCACGCGCTCGTTGACGAGGATGATGCGGGTCTCGATCTGGTCGGCCGGCATACCGGTGTACTGCCAGACCACCGAGACGACGGGGATGTTGACCGACGGGAAGATGTCGGTGGACATGCGGTAGACGCTGACGGCGCCGAGTACCGCTATCATCAGCGCCACCACTACGAACGTGTACATGTGGCGCAACGCCATCCGAACGATCCACATGATCTTCTCCTGTGCTTCCCGTCGTTTCGCAATGATGAACGATGAATGATGAATTGAATTGATTCATCGTTCATCATTCATCGTTTACTTTGCCGCCGAGGCGGTCGGGGCCGGCTCGGTGAAATCGACGAAAGTAACCTCGTAGGCGTGAACCGTGATGGTTCGCGTCTCATCCGTGACGTGGCGGTTGTCCGTCCAGCGCGCCGGACGGCGTACGTGTAGTCCTGGCCCGGCGTGAGCGATGGGGACGTGAATCGGCGTGCGTCCCCGGTCTGCTTCGTGGCGGAGCCGTTGAACCAGAGCTGGGCCGACGCCGGGACGTTCACATCGACGGTGGCCAAGCCGGGCGTGGAGCCGGGGACCGCCGCCGGCGCGGCCGCGGCGGGCGCCGGCGCTGTGGCGTCGGGCGTATAGGAGGCCGACAGGCCGTAGTCCGGCGCGGCGGTGGTGTAGTCGGGCGAGTAGTAGTGGTCCGGTGGCGCTTCGTAGCCGCCGGAAAGATACGCGGCGGAGCTGTACAACCCCGGCGAGGAATAGCCGTAGTCGTAGCCTCGGTGGTCGTATCCATACCCGCCGTGGTAGCCGCCGAAGTAGCCGGGTCGGTAGCCGCCGGCGTTGTACCCGCCGTAGTGCATGCCGCCGTGGCCCGCGGCCCGTACACCCGTCGGCGCGACCGCCAGGGCCAGCAGGGCCGCCAGAGCGACGGGCCGCCACGCCGCGAGGATGGTGCGCAACATGGGATTCTCCTTCCGCGTTCGCGGGATGGAGGGGCGTCGGCTGCGGCGCCTGCCGGGTCGCCGCCCGCTCCGAGTCGTGTTGACGGAAGGGGGTGAAAGCACGCCGCGCGCCGTACAGAAAATGCGCCTTGCTCCAGTACCGTGAATATCCAGTTTTTCCAGGCTTTTATGGATGAAATGAGGCGAGGGATGTAAATTCCACGCCGGCGCCACGGCAGCGGCAAAGCGGCGTCCTCGGGCACGCTTCTGGCCGCCCTGGCAGCTTCGCTACCATCCTCCGCGCCTCCTGCACAGCATCGAACTTGTGGATTTCTTCAAAGCGCCGTCGGACCTGGTGGGGCGTATCGTCCAGCAGGGCATTCACCAGATGCGAACGATCCCGTAAGAATTGAACTGGGCGTCCGCAGTGACGATAGGGATCGAATCCGTCAAGGACTGCGCGATCAAGAGCCGGTCGAATGGGTCGCGGTGATGGTGCGGCAAGGCGGCTTGGCGATCAGCGTATTCCACGGTGACCGGAAGAACCGATAAGCCCAGATCGACGAACACCCGATCCATCCACCGCCGGTAGGGAAGGGACAGGGTTAGCTTGCCGAGACCGACTTTGATGGAAATCTCCCAGACCGTGCCGGCGCTGATTAGCAATTGGTTGGCAGGGTCTTGCAACGCCGTGGCCGCCTGACCGCTCAGTTGCGCCGGATCGTCCATGGCCCAAAGCAGGGCGTGGGCGTCGATGAGCAGCCTCATTCCATGTATTCCTTAAAGTCGTCGAGGGGGGCGTCGAAGTCGGGCGCCACGTACAAGACGGTGCCCTTCAAGGTCCCGAGCCGGCGTGGCTGCGGCGCGGGCACGGGTTCGCCGACGAGACGGGCCACTGGCCGCGCCGCATTCGTGATGACGATTTCCTCGCCCGGTTGCAAGCCCGCAATCAACTCGCCCAGACGGGCCTGCGCGTCTTCGAGCGTGACGGTGGACACGGTTGGTTCTCCGAAGGAGAAGCGGTGGTCAACGACGCTCATTGTAACAGGGCGAAAGGAAATCGACGCCGCGTCTATTTGAGATAAAAGATGCGGTAGATATTTTCCCTCTTGACGCGGAAGCCCGGCCATGTGCGAAACAGCGGTCACATCCGCTGCGCCTCGCACCCCATGATTCTCTTGCACTCGCCGGTGAACCAGGAATCCTCGTTGTCGTCGATCCACTGCGGCCGTCCGTCCAGGAACTCGACGGTGCCTCTGCTGACGAACGTTTCGCGGACTTCATCCAGGCCGCCCATCTCGCTGTTCAGCTCATCGACGGCGACCTCACCCGTTGGCTTCGCCGCCTTGGCCGCCGCCTTCACGAAGCGCGTCCACCATTCGTAGGACGGCTGCAGGCTCCCCGCTGCGTTTTTGAGACCCAGCCCGATGAGATACAGGTGTGGATGCGGCACGTCGCGCGCGTAGAATTCGCACCGGCCCGTGAAGTTCACCTCCTTCAGCCCGACCATGCACGCCAGCGCCGCGGCCGGGCCGTAAAGGCTCACCTTCGGCTCGAAGCACAGCACGTAAGAGCGCGCGTCATTCTTCAGCCGCTTAGTCAGGTCACGAGTCATGTCCGGCACCTTCCTTCGTTGAAGCCTTCGGTACGTCGGCAGCCGCCTTGAAAGGAGGCGGGGGGCGAAAGGTGAAGGAAATGCTACCGCTCTTGGACCGCCGCGCCTATGTCAGATAGTAAACTTCCGTCCACTTGGGGTACCTGTACCTCTCCCTCGCAGGCGAGATCCCTTTGTACGCTGGGAACATTGAGGAGGACTTGAAGACGGTCTCCTGGAACCGCCTGGTCGAGACGATCACCGGGGGTCTGTCGATCACGAAAAAATGCCCTGCCCGTCCATCGGGCTATCCGCCCTCCGCCGCATTCGCTCCGTCCTGGGAAAGCCGCCCAGGCGCGTTTATGGCCAATCGGACAGATTCGTTGTCAGCCGCTCCCGTCCCTCGTGCGCAAGCCCTTCCGTTCCGCAGGCCGGCGATGGCCCTCTTTATGAGGCTTTTCCTGCATCTTTCCGTCGCACGGAGGCGAATGGGAGTGCTTTATCGGTTCCCGGCGCGGCGCTTGCTTTACTTGGCCGCCGACGGCCCGACGCCTCGGCCGCGGGCAGGAGAACAAGAGATGATCGCTGGAGAAATAGTCGATTGCCTGGCGAACTACTTCGGATTCAACGATGAGGGAGAGCTGGCCCGCTACTTTTGCTACCACATCCTCGGCGGGCCGGGGCCGACGCCCGAGGGCGGCGTGGCGTCGATCATGCTCCTATCGGTCTACGACGAGACCGAACGCTGCATCGGCTGTCAAAACCATCATTTCGTTGAGACGGGCGGCCCGGCGGCCGCCGTCGCCAAGGCGCTGCAATACCTCGACGCCTACCACGACGGGGACCGGATGCGCAAGGTGCGGACCGCCCTCCGCGGCCCGGCGGCGCCGGCCTGGGCGCACGCCCCATCCACCGAAATCTTCTCGCCCTGAAAGAGAGATCCACAATGAACGTCAAGCGACTGGGAAAATCGGACCTGAACATCACGCCGGTGGGCTTCGGCGCCTGGGCCATCGGCGGCGCGGGATATGAATGGGGCTGGGGCGCCCAGGACGACGCCGACTCCATCGCCGCCATTCACGAGGCGCTCGACGCCGGCGTCAACTGGATCGACACGGCCGCCGTCTACGGCCTCGGCCGCTCGGAGGAGGTCGTCGCCCGCGCCCTGCATGGCGTGCGGCAGCGCCCCTACGTCTTCACCAAATGCGGCATGGTTTGGGACGAGGACGGCCAGATCGGCAACCGCCTCAAGGCCGACTCCATCCGGCGCGAGTGCGAGGCCAGCCTGCGCCGGCTGCGCGTGGACTGCATCGACCTCTACCAGATCCACTGGCCCAAACCGCCGGAGGACATTGAAGAGGGGTGGGCGATGATGGCCGAACTCCAGCGGGAGGGCAAGGTCCGCTGGATCGGCGTGTCCAACTTCGACGTCGATCAGCTGCGCCAGGCCCAGGCGATCGCCCCCGTCACATCGTTGCAACCGCCGTACTCGCTGCTCAAGCGGCAGGTCGAGGACGAGATCCTGCCGTTCTGCTTCCACCACCACATAGGCGTGATCGCCTACTCGCCGATGGCGTCGGGTCTGCTGACCGGTGCGATGACGCGCGAGCGCGTGGCGGCGCTGCCGGCCGACGACTGGCGGCGGAAAAGCCCCGACTACCAGGAACCGCTGCTGTCCCGCAACCTGCGGCTGGTCCGCCTGCTGGAGGCCATCGGCCGGCAGCGCGGCCGGTCGCCGGCCGAGGTCGCCGTGGCCTGGGCGCTGCGGCATCCGGCCATGACCGGCGCCATCGTGGCGCGCGGCGGCCCGGCCAATTCAAGGGCGTCGCGGGGGCCGCCGAGTTCCGCCTCAGCCCGCGCGAGGTCGCCGAGATCGAGGCCTTCTTCCGCCTGGAGGCCCGCCGGGCCGAAGCGGGGCCGCCTCCCGAGTTCGGCGCCGCCGCGCTTTCCGAACACCACGCGGCGACCGGGCATTGAACGGATTGCGCCCCTCCGGGGCCAGTCCCGAAACACGGAGTTTATCCATGCAGATTCAAGAAAGAGTGGACCAGGGCGAGAACGCAGCGGGCGGACAGCCCGCCGGCGTGCGACTGGTCAAGCCGCTTCAGTTCGACGCCGACACGCCGCAGACGCCGGGCATGCGCCGCCTGGCCGCGGTCTCCCATGCCCTGGTGGGGTCCGAGCAGCTGTGGGCGGGCGTGATGATCGCCGAGCCGGGCATGGCGAGCGGCGTGCATCACCACGGCGACCAGGAGACGGTGGTTTTCGCGCTCTCCGGTCGGAGCAAGGTGCGGTGGGGCGACCACCTGGAGCAAGAGGCCGACCTGGAGGCGGGCGACTTCCTCTTCATCCGCGCCCGCGTTCCGCATCAGGAAATCAATCCCTCCGCCGACCAGTCCGCGGTGTGGGTCGTCATGCGGAGCGCCCGCGAGGCCGTCGTCGTCAACCTCACACCCGGCCCCGACGGCGCTTACCAGGAAGCCGGCGGCAACGCCGGAGAGCCGGCGTGAGCCGGCGTCCGCGCCCGGACGTCCGGCGCGGACGCTCCCTGAACACGCAGAGGGGAGACGTTCATGTTTCTTATTAAAAGCCTATCCCAAAACCACCGTCGATCATGACGATTCTCGTCAAATTGGTGATGTTTCGACGGTTTTGGGATAGGCTCTAACAGGCGGTTCGCCGTCGCCGTGTCATTGGCCCTGATTTCTGTGCCGCACGCCGTCGCTCAGCAGAACACCAACCAGGCGACTCTGGCGGCGCAAAGCCAGCAGGTGAACGACCTGCAAGCGCAGATCAGCGCCGTGCTGTTGCAGCAGGCGACGAACGCCGCGCAGCTGCCGCTGTCCAGCGTGCAACTGCAACCGGCCGGCGCGCAGCAGTCGGTCTTGCAGCAGCAACTAACCACCGTGCAGCAGCAGCTCAACTTCGCGGTGCAGCAGGGTCAGCAGTTGCGGTCCTTGCGCCAGCAAGCGTTCGGATTGCAGCAACAGTCGTTGACCTTGCTGCAGGCGGCGCAGGTGCAGTCCTTGCAAGAAAAGACGTCCACCGCGCAAACGCAGAACGCGCTCCTGCAGCAGCAACTGACCGCCGTGCAGCAACAGCTGCAGACCGCCTTGCAGCAGGCCGCACACTGACGCCGCCGGCTACAGCCCGGCGCCTTCCGACGCCTCACGGGCGAAGCCGGACCAATCGAATCCTTCGCGGCCCTTGGCCACCGTCGCCGTCAGCCGGTCGTGGATCAAGCCGGCCAGCGGCATCGGGACCAGCGCCTCGCCCGCCGCTTCCAGGATCAGCCCGTAATCTTTGCGGATCAGCGAAGGCCGCGCCCCCACCGGCTGGTAATGCTCCGACGCGACCAGCTCGCCGTAGCCGCGGTAGACGAAGCAATCGAAGAGGGTTTGGGTGAAGAATTCGTAGGTCTGTCGCCGCGGCACGCCATGCTTCTGGGCGAGAGTGAAGGCCTCCGCCATCGCCTCGATCGCGGCCCCCAGCAGGAAGTTGCCCGCCAGCTTGATTACGTTGGCGGCGCCGGCGTCGTCGCCGAAGTCGAAGACCCGCTGGCTCGTCGCCTCCAGAAGCGGCCGCACCCGCGCCGCGCCGCGGCTTCGCCGGCGGTCACGATCCACAACTTCGCCTGGGCCGCGACCTCCGGCTTGCCGAAGACCGGCGAGGCCACATAGCGGCCGCCTCGCTCCCGGTGCAACTCCGCCAGCCGGCGCGCTGTGCGCGGCGCGATCGTCGCTCATCGACAGGTGAACGCCGTCGCCGAGCCGGCCTAGAAAACCGTTCGGGCCGAGGGTCACTTCCTCCAGCGCATGGTCGTCAGACACCATCGTGACCACCACGCCGCCCGGCTCGGCCGCCTCCGCCGGGCTGTTCGCGAGGACGGCTCCCTGCTTCAGCAGGGGCCGAGCCTTGTCGGCGGTTCGGTTGTAGACGCGGAGGCCGAAGCCGGCCTTGAGCAAATTGGCCGCGATGGCCAGGCCCATGCTGCCCAGGCCGATGAAGCCGATGGTTTCTTTCATCACAGCACTCTCCTTTTAGGGGTCAGGGGTCAGGGGTCAGTAAGACAAACCGCTGACCCCTGACCCCTGACCCCTGACCCCTGACCCCTGTTCTATCCCGGGCCTTCATCGGCCGCCCCCAGCCACTCCGGGTGCTTGGCCGTCCCGTCGAACCCGTTGGTCGTCTTGAACCGCTCGTAGCGGCCTTCGGCAGCGGCGTCCGCGGTCCTTTTGAGCAGCGCGTCGGTCTGTTCATCCGTCAGGGGCTTGAAGGTCTTCACCGCCTCCAGGTCCTGCTTGAGAATCTCCAGGCTGTCGATGCCGGTGATGACGGTCGAGGTCGGCAAGGTCATCGCGTAGTGGAGACACTCGACGGGCGCGACCGTCTTGCTCTTGAGGATGACGCCGTCGCCCATCGGCTTCATGCCTAGCACGCCGATGCCGTCATGCACCAGCACGGGCAGGACCTTCTGCCCGAAACTGCGGAAGTGGGCGTCCATGACGTTGAGCGGCATCTGAACCGTGTCAAAACGGAACTTGTGCAGCGCCGCCACCTCGAGCATCCGCAGATGGACCAGCGGATCTTTGTGGCCGGTGAAGCCGATGAAGCGGACTTTCCCCGCTTTGCGGGCGGCCAGCACGGCCTCCATCGCCCCGCCCTCGGCGAAGATGCGGTCGGGGTCCTCCATCCGAAGGACCTCGTGGAATTGCAACAGGTCGATCACGTCGGTTCGCAAGCGAGTGAGGCATTGGTCGAGCTGCTCGGCGGCAGCCTTCCGGGTCCGGCCGTCGATCTTGGTCATGAGGAAGACTTTCTTGCGGTAGCCGTCCTGGAGGGCCTTGCCCATGCGGATTTCGCTGCCGCCGTCGTGGTAGTCCCAGCAGTTGTCCATGAAGGTGATGCCGGCGTCGATGGCGGTGCGAATGATCTCGATGCTCTCCTTCTCCTCTTTCTGCCGGCCGATGTGGTGGCCGCCCAGGCCGATCACGGACGCCTCCTCGCCGGTGCGCCCGAGCTGGCGGTAGAGCATTTCGCCGCGTTTCATCTCCTTCGGCCTCTCCAGGCCGGCCGGATCGCCCGGCTCGGCGCCGGCGGCCAGGGGGGCCGCTGCGGTCGCCGCCGCCATCGTGAGAAACTCGCGCCGCTTCATGTTGACCTCTCTTTCTCCCTTCGCTCCACGCGCTCACTCTGAAAGAGCGGGCGCGTGGGGCCAGGTGGACGCCATCATGTGTGGGCCGCGGATCGGCTGTGCGCGAAGAGGCCGAGCATGGCCCGGTTGAAGGCCGGCAGGTCGCTCGGCCGCCGACTCGTCACCCAGTTGCCGTCCTCGACCACTTCCCGATCCACCCACTCACCTCCCGCGTTGCGGATGTCGTCCTGGATGGTGTGGTAGCTGGTCAGCGTCCGCCCGTTCACCAGCCCCGCCGACACCAGCTCCCACGGCGCGTGGCAGATGGCGGAGAAGGGCTTGCCGGCGTCCTGCATACCCCGCAGGAACGCCTGCACCTCCGGCACGGTGCGCAGGGCGTCGGCGTTCACCGTGCCGCCGGGGAGATGAACCGCGTCAAAATCCTGCGGGATGACATCCCGGATCGTGCGATCGACCGGGACTCTCACCGTCTTGTCGAGGTCGTGGTGGACCCCCTGGATTTCTCCGGGGCGGAGGGAAACGATCGTCACCCGCGCCCCAGCGGCCTTGAGCGCCTTCACGGGTTCCGTCAACTCCCGTTCCTCGAAGCCGTCGGCAGCAAGGACGGCCACACGGAAGTCGGTAAGCTTGGACATGATGATTCTCCTCGAATGGATTTGAGTCCCGGTCGGCTGCCGCCGCTCGCGACTCAACGTTTGTCATGAGGCGCCGCCGCCTCAAGAATCTGCTCCGCAAAACCGATACCATCGCTATCCCCGATCCACCAAGCGGAGGATGATGATGCGCCGCGCGCTGGTGTTGATCGGCCTTCTTCCCACGCTCGGCGGCTGCGCCACGCACCTGGCCTTGCGGGACGACACTGTGCGCGTCTCGAACACGTTGACGGACCTGCAATATAAACAAGTCCTCGACAACGTGGCGCGGTTCCACGACGACCCCGACACGGTCCCCTCCTTCGCCGTGGCCAGCGCCGGGACCGTCGCGGTCAACGACCAGACGGGCGCGGGCGCCAGCCCCACCTACGCGCCGACCCTGCCATTCTCGCTGCAGGGCGGCGGGGCGCTGCCGATCCTCTCGCTCCTCTTCCCCTTCACCGCCCAGCGAACCGCGGCCGAAAACTGGTCGCTGACGCCCATCACCGACGCCGACAACCTGCGCCGCCTCCGCTGCGCCTACCGGCTGCTGGTCATGGGGGAGGCGACCCCGAACCATGACTTCTGCGTCAAGCAGATGAAGGAGTTCTTCGCAGGCGAAGAGGCCGCCCTGGCCGACTACTACCCGCCCCGCGGCTGGTACGGCGTGGGCGGCAAGAAGGATGTGCCCAAGGACGCCTGCTACGTCGGCTGCCATGGCGGCACCTACGTCTGGGTGACGGCTGAGGGCCGAAACGACCTGGCCCTGTTCGCCATGGGGGCGCTCGACCTAGCGACTGGCAAGCTGCGCACGCCGCAGCGAACCGTGGTCCGCACCTACAAGGGCGAGGAGAAGCCCGAGAACCTCGTCGAGACCAAGGTGACCACGACGGAGGACGACGAGGCGGCGCTGGAGGCGATCCGCAAAGGGCGAACCAGCCCGCTGAACCGCCCCCGCATCACCGAGCCTGCCCCATTCAACCCCGGCCTGCTGTTGTTGCCGAGGCCGTGAAGGCCTCCACCCACTCGGGCGTTTTTCCGTTTACGGAGCCGGTATGTAGGCGTATCCGTCCGCCTCCTTGTTGAGCAGCACGAGCATGGCGGAGTCGGCGACCGGAACGTCCTCCGCCACTTCCTCGGCCTTGAACCCCAGGTCGTGCAAGGACTGCCCGCACACGAACACTTCCACCCCGGCTTTCTTCAGGTCGCGGATCAGGGGCAGGTTTGGGTTGGCCGCGACCTTGAAGCGGGCGGCGTAGGCCGCGTCGCTCAGGATCGCCTTGTCGGCCTCGCCGTGAAACACCACGGCGATCTTCACATCCTGAGCCGTCAGCCCGGCGGCCCCGTACAGGTTCAGCAGGCGGGCGACGTGCTCCAACCCCCTGTTCACCTCGCCCGGCTTCGCGCCCGCCGTGACATCGAAGACCGCCTTCGCGCCCTTCCTCGGCTGCTCAGCCGCCCTCGGCAACGGCACGACCCCCCCGTGCCCGGCGACGAGCGGGTAGACCAACCCGGCGTCGTCGGACGGGGGTTCACCACGGGCCACGGCGGCGCCCAGCGCCGCGGTGAGGATCAGTGAGATCCGCAGGACCGCGTCTCGCATCTCAACTCTCCTTGTAACCGTCCAGCGGAATTCGCAAAGCAGCGCAGCTGCGCCGAGAGCCGACTGCTAAAATCGTGGCATGGACGCTTCCGTGTGCCCGGGATGCTGCGAACGCGATAGGCGCATCGCCGAGTTGGAACGCCGCGTCGCCGAGTTGGAAGCCCGACTCGGCACCAACAGTTCCAACTCCTCGCTGCCGCCGTCCGCCAATCCCCCCGGCGCACCCAAGCCGGTCCAGAAAAAGAAGTCCAAACGTCCAGCCGGCGGACAACTGGGCCATCCCCCGCAGCTGCGGCGGTTGCTTCCCGCCGAGCGGGTCAACCATTTCAAGCACTTGGTCCCCAAGCGGTGTGAGCGCTGTGCCGCGGCCCTGCCCGCCCAGCCCTCGCCGGGCGATCCCGAGCCCACCCGCTTCCAAACCATCGAACTGCCCCCGGTCATAGCCGAGGTCACCGAGTACCAGGGCCACGCCCGCACCTGCCCCTGCTGCGGCCACCGGACGCATGCGGTCATCCCGGCGGCGGTTCGCGCCCACAGTGTCGGGCCGCGGCTGACCGGCACGCTGTCCTACTTCTCCGGCTGTCACGGCCTGAGCAAGCGCGGCGTCGAGGAGATCGCCGACGCGGTCTTCGACGCCCCGATCGCCTTGGGCACGGTCTGCAACCTCGAGCAAGAAGTCGGCGCCGCCCTGGAGACGGCCCACCAGGAGGCGGTGGCGGCGGTGCGCCAGGCGGCGGTCAAGAACGCCGACGAGACCAGTTGGAAACTCGCGGGGGCGTTGTGCTGGCTGTGGGCGGCGGCCACCACCCGGGTGGTGGCCTTCGTGATCCACGCCCGCCGAAGCGCGGCGGGCCTGACGGCGATCCTGGGCCTGGAGATCCTGGGGATCCTGTGCAGCGACCGCTGGGGCCCGTACAACCGGGTGCCGCCCCAGCGGCGGCAGATCTGCTGGGCGCACCTGAAACGGGATTTCCAGAAGATCATCGACCGGGGCGGCCCCGAAGAGTGGGTCGGACGGGAGGGGCGGCGACTGGTCAGGAAGGTCTTCGCCGCGTGGCACGGGTTCCGGGACGGACAGGTCACGCGGGCACAACTGGAAGCGCGGCTGGCCCCGGTGATGCGACGGATGAACCGGGTGCTGCTGGAAGGCGCGATCCTCGGCGCCGACCCAACGGTGGTGCGGTTCTGCGAGAACGTGCTGGCGTTGGAGCCTGCGCTGTGGACGTTCGTGACGACGGAGGGAGTGGAGCCGACGAACAACCACGTGGAACGACTGCTGCGTCGGGCGGTGCTGTGGCGCAGGCGGAGTTTCGGCTGCTGGAGTGGGAACGGCTGTCGCTTCGTCGAGCGGATTCTGACCGTGGTGCAAACCCGGCGGTTGCAGGCGAAGAATGTCCTGGATTACCTGCATGAGGCTGTCCTCGCCCATCGCACCGGCCAACCCTGCCCCTCACTGCTCTCGTAGCGTTGAACGATTACCTCTCCTTTTCGGTGGGTAAACGATTCTTCCGTCCCCGAACGTGAAACCTGGGACGGCCGTTGTTACTTCCCTGTCCCGTCTTTGTCCGTGATGAACACGTCTTCGCGCGGGAACTTCTCGAACAGGGCGGCCGGCTTGCCGAAGTTCGTGGCCAGCACGTCGGGCGGGTTCCCGGCGATCCACTCCGACAGGTCGATGTCCTCGTAGACGCCGGAGTTGAACCCGATGAGAACGCGGCACGGCTTGTCGCCGACGTTCTCCAGCGAGTGGCCGTACCCCTGCGGGACGTAGCCGACGTCGCCCTTCTCCAGCGTTTCGGTTCGGTAACGCCCGCCGGCGCCGAACATCGTCACGCTGACCTTCCCCTCGAAGACGTACTGCCACTCGTCGGCCGTCGGGTGCCAGTGCAGCTCCCGCATCGCGCCGGGGTCGAGCTCCAGGATCGCGCCCGTGATGGTCTTGGAGATCGGGAACTTCTTGGAATCGACCACCCACAGCCGGCCCCCCTTGTTGCTGACGCGGGGCGTGTCGGCGAGGAGCCGATACTTGTGCGTCAGCGACCCCGGGTGCGGCCCGTCGAGCGGGGCGGCGGCCTTCTCGGGCGGCGGCGTCCCCCGGGCGAAGTACGCCTCCTCCTTCGGGAACCCGTCGAAGGTCGATTCGGGGAGGCCGAAGTTCTTCGCCAGCAGCGCCTTGGGGGTGTGGCCGATCCAGTCGCTGATGCTGAACGTGCCGAACTCCGAGAAGTAGCCGTTGTCGAAGATCAGCACGAAGTGGCACGGCTCGTCGCCCAGGCACTCGAGCATGTGGCCGTGGCCGCGCGGGAAGTACCACACATCGCCCGGCTCGAACTCGTTCGTCTCCGTGTATCCCAGCGGGCCGAGGACCGTCGTCCGGACTCGGCCCTTGTCCACGAACGCCCACTCGGCTGCGGTGGCGTGCCAGTGCAGCTCCCGCATGGCCCCCGGCTCGATCCGCATGGACACCCCGGCGATCCCCTTGGAGATCGGCAACTGCTCGACCGTGGCTTCCTTTCCGTAGCTGGCGCCGATCACCTTCCCCTTGGACTTCTCCAGCGCGAATTTGAAGGTCGGCAGTTCTTTCCCGGAGAGCAGGGGGTCGGGGACGTTGTTCATGAAGCTGGGGTCTCCGGCTTCAGCCCGCCGGGTTCCGGCCAGGGCCGCGGTCACGCCGGCCGCGAACGCCGCGGCCCCCGTCAGAAAGTCTCGGCGATGAATGTTCGGCATGGGTTCTCCTTGTTCGACCACAATCTTGGGATGCGTCGAGGTTTGAGCAGCTCGACGGTCTTGACGCGGGTCGCGTCGGCCAGGTCATTCTTCGTCTTGAACTTTTCGGGTCCCTTTCACGATGGTCGCCACGGTTTTGCCCAGCTGTTGGCAGGCTCACGTCCGCGACTCTTCCTCGGTTCGTCCGCGCGGCGGCTCGGAGTCTGGATGTTCCAGGGCGCCATCCGCTTCATGATTCCATCCCCCACGATCAGCGTGTGAAACAAGATCGCCCCGAAGTGGGCGAGGAACGTCAGGAAAAAGAACTAGGCGAGGATGGTGTGCGCCTTCCGCAATACCGCGTACCGCATGGCGTTGTGCGGAAGGATGAAAGGCAGTCGCAGCGATCCGTACAGGACGATGGGGTAGCGCGCCGCCGACAGCATTCCCCAGCCGACCAGCGGATCGACTCGTCGTCGTTCCGCTGCTTCGGATCGTAGAAATCGCTCATGCCCATGCAGCCCAGGCCGATGCCCGACGCCTTGAATCCGCTCCTTCCCAGTTCACGCTCGGTCATGGTCTTTCCCTTTGCTTGCACGGGCGAACAAAAGGGGACTGGCGTGGCGAATCCGCCACGGGCTTCCATGTCGCCAGTCCCCGGTACGTCTTGCCGGATGAGTGAGAAAGCAACAGGCGTGCCGCGGGAGTGGAGATAGGTCTGGAGGCCTTATCATACCTGGCCAAGCGGTTGAAGCGCCCCCGGTTTCGCAGGCCGCATGCGGTGTTTGGCCGGGTCGCCGGGAGGGACAGCGGTCGAGAAACGGGCCGATCAGGGAACCGTGGACCAGCGGGGGTGACACGAAAGTGATCCGGCTGGCCAGAGGTGTGCCAGGAATCCAGGAGATCGGGGCGGCGATTTCGCGCCGGGCGCGGTCGGGCGGCAAAGCGGCGTCTCCTCGGATTGGGGCAGCGCCCCTTCGGTCTCGCCACGCGCCGCACCATCTTCGAGGTCCGACGGCACGCCACTGGCGACATCGTGGACTTGTGCTATTCCGAACGTGCGTCGGCAGGGCGCTGCTTGCCCTTTGTGCGAGCGGCGCCCTGAGTCGATGCGGGCCGCTCATTCCGTCGTCTTGTGACTGACGTTGTCAGAACGGCCTAACGAAGGTCGGGTCGAATCCCGGCATGAAGCGCGGGTCGAACGCGCCTCGGAATCCAGGCGTCATCGGCCCTCGGAATCCAGGCGTCATCGGGCCGCGGAAGGCCACGTGGCCCCCGGGAGGGACGCCTCCTCGCCCGCCCTGGGCGTGAACCTGGCCGGGAGCCCTCAGCAACAGCAGCAACGCTAACCATCGTTTTCAACTTAAGGTGCGTCTCGATTTCTTCCCCGGTCATGTCGAGGAGGATCTCCGGCTCGAGGAAGGAGACGTGCCGGATGTCCGGCGAGTCGTCGTCGTCCATCCACTCACAAAAGCCGTCGAGCGTGGCGGCGCTGGCGGGGATGTGCAGGCTCACGCCGGCCTCCTCGCATTCGATCCCGATTCCGTCGCCGAGGTAAGACAAGCGGACGCCGGGAGGGGCTGGCTCCGAAGCGACCCAAGATTGGAAACCGTCGGCCGTCAAGGCGCGAGTTGGTATCCGGAGCGGAGGCATTTCCGGTCCAGCTTCCAGGGGACTGGACGGGGGCGTCGTATCGCGGGCGGCGTGGGTCTGCCGCATCGGCGTATCCTCCGCAAAAGAAGTGAGCCACGGGAGAAGACTCTACAAGAACCGGATGGAATTCGGAAGGCCGGCCGCCGTGTTGAACGACAATAGAAATGTCCGGTCTTAACGCAATAGAAATGTCCTCCTTGGTCAGGCCAAGGAGGAGCCATGTCTATCGGCGTGCTTTCCACAGACCGGATCGCTATGAGTCAGAAGGAACGCGATGTCCTCAGGGTCCTGCACTCGGTGCAGAGCGGCCAGCGGACGCAGGCCGAGGCGGCCCGGCTGCTCGGCCTGTGCGTCCGCCAGGTCCGACGCATCCAATGCAAGCTGGAGGCCGAAGGCGACGCCGCCCTCGTGCACGGCCTGCGCGGCCGGCCCTCCAACCACCGGCCCGACCCCGCCTTCCGCCGGGCCGTGCTGGCGGCCTACCGCACCCGCTACGCGGACTTCGGCCCCACCTTCGCCGCCGAGAAGCTGGCCGGGGAGGGCCTGACGGTCGGCCCGCAGACGCTGCGCCGCTGGCTGATCGCCGAGGGGCTGTGGCAACGCAAGCGTCGCCGCGACCCGCACCGCAGCCGCCGGCCGCGCCGGGCCTGCTTCGGGGAGCTGGTTCAGATGGACGCCTCGGTGCATGACTGGCTGGAGGGCCGCGGCGAGGAGATGGTCCTGATCGGCATGATCGACGACGCCACCAACCGCACCCTGGCGCGCTTCTACCCGGCCGGCACGGTCGAGGCGCATATGGACCTGGCCGGCCGCTGGCTGCGGCGTTTCGGCCGGCCGGTGGCGTTGTACACCGACCGGCACAGCATCTTCGAGCCGCAGGACAAGGGCCGCGCCCTGCCCGACGCGGAGACGCAGTTCGGGCGGGCCCTGCGGGAGCTGGGCATCGAG
Organism: uncultured Planctomycetaceae bacterium; assembly: GCA_963823075.1. Taxonomy (GTDB): domain Bacteria; phylum Planctomycetota; class Planctomycetia; order Gemmatales; family Gemmataceae; genus UBA4732. Next base: position 901,942 of record CAWGKE010000001.1, on the reverse strand, counting down.
CTGATCCGGGCGCACAGCCCGCAGGCCAAGGGCCGCGTCGAGCGGTCCTTCGGCACGGCCCAGGACCGCTGGGTCAAGGAGCTGCGCCTGGCGGGCGTGACGACGCTGGCGGGGGCCAACGCCGTGCTGGAGCGGCTGCTGCCGACGCACAACCGCCGCTTCGTCAAGCCGGCGCGCCAGGCGGCCGACGGGCACCGGCCGCTGGGTCCGGGTCACGACCTGGCGGCGATCCTGAGCATCCAGGAGGGGCGGGTGGTGTCCAACGACTACACGGTGCGCTTCCGCAACCGCTTCTACCAGTTGCTGCCGCCGGTGCATGCGGGGGAGCGGGGCGGTCGGGTGGTGATCGAGCTGCGCCTGGACGGGAGTATGGCGATCCGCTTCCGGGGCAAGTACCTGAAGTACCGCGAGATCCCGCCGGGTTGCGGCCCTGGGGGCTCCGCCCCCAGACCCCCGGAGTTTAACGCATCGGCGGCCGACGCCAGCGGGGGAAAAGCGAACCGGGACCCCTCTTCGGGGTCCCGGTCGCCTGGCGTACAGCCGACCGACGGGCGCTCGGGTCGCACTCCTGCGGAGCCCTATCCTCCCGACGGCGGGGCGGACGATAACAAGAAGGGGCCACACCGTCCAGCCGAGGACCACCCGTGGAGGAAGCCGTTCAAGCGGAAGAAGTGACAACGTCCGGACACCGGACATTTCTACTGTCGCCGAAATGCGGACATTTCTATTGTTGCCTGACACGGAAGGCCGGCCGCCGTTGCCCCGCCGCACCGCTGCGGTTAGATTACCCCTTCAGACGCCGCCGCTGCTGCGGCGCCGCGCGATCCTTATCCAGGGACAGGACTCCCCCTCATGGACCTGCTCACCCAAGCCCGCCAAGGTATTCAGGGCGTCCCGGCTGACGCCGCGCTTCAGGAACAGGCGTTGAAGTATCTGCGTCCGTGGCTGACCGAGTCGGACTTCGCCGCCTATCGGCCGCAGCTGGAATGGCTGATCCAGACCGGCCAGTGGATCGGCCTGCTCGACCGCTTCTGCCAGATCCTGCCGTTCGGCACCGGCGGCCGCCGCGGCGCCGTCGGCATAGGCCCCAACCGCATGAACCTCTGGACGCTCGCCGCCTCCATTCAGGGACATTGCGAATACCTCAAGGAGCGGTTCCCCGAAACCGCGGCGATTCACGTCGTCCTGGCCTACGACGTGCGCCGATTCGAGGACCAACGGAATCAATACAATCCCGCTCTTCCGAATCCGGTGCTGCACCTGTCGTCGCGCGACCTGGCCCGGCACGCGGCCGGCGTCTATGCCGCCAACGGCGTTCACGCCCACGTCCTGCCGCCGGACAGCAAGCACTTCCTGGCGACGCCGGAGCTTTCCTTCACGATCCGCTTTCTCAAGGCGCACGGCGGCTTGAACGTCTCAGCGTCGCACAACCCGCCCGACGACAACGGCGCCAAGTTCTACGACGAGCGCGGCGGCCAGCCGGTGCCGCCGGACGACCAGATCATGGCCGATCTCGTGGATCAGGTGACGCACATCAAGGCGCTGCCGTGGGCGGAGGCGGTGCGATCCGGTCGCGTCCACTTCCTCGACGAGGCGCCGCACGGCGCCTACATCGACCTCTGCCGCAGGCAGAGCCTCGGCCCGCCGCCGCGCCGCGACGAGGATTTCAAGATCGTCTTCACGCCGCTGCACGGCGTCGGCGCCTTGACGGTGATGGAGGCGCTCGACGGCCTGGGCTTCCGGGTCATCCGCGTGGCCGAGCAGATGGCGCCGGACGGGCAGTTCCCCAACGTCACGAAGACGCCCAACCCCGAAGTCCCCGAGTCGATGGACCGGGCGGCGGCCCTCGCCGCCCAGCACAAGGCCGACCTCGTTCTCTCGACCGACCCGGACGCCGACCGCCTCGGCGCCATGTCGCCGGACCGCGCCGGCGGCTGGCGCTTCATCACCGGCAACCAGATCGCCGCCCTGCTGACGCACTTCAAGCTGAGCAAGCTGTCGCAACAGGGCCGGCTGCCGCGGTCGCCGATCGTCGTCTGCACCGAGGTGACGACCGGCCAGGTGACGCGCATCGCCCGCCGCTTCGGCGCCCAGGTGATCGACGATCTGCTGGTCGGCTTCAAGTACATCGCCGATACCTTATGGCAACTGGAGCAGCAGGGCGCCTATGAGGACGTGTCCGGCTCTCCGGCCGACTTCGTCATTGGCGTCGAGGAGAGCCACGGCATTCTGACCACTTCGCAGATCCGCGATAAGGACGCCGGCGGCGCGGCCGTGTTGATGGCCGACCTCGCGCTGGAGCAGAAGCGGCGCGGCCAAACGGTGCTGGATTATGTCGAGCGGCTGGCGCGGGAATTCGGCTATTACCACAACGCCGGGATTCCGGTTTTCATGAGCGGCGTAGAGGGCAAGCGGCAAATGGCCCTGATGCTGGACCGGCTGCGGGCGACGCCGCCGAGCGAGGTCGCCGGGTTGGCGGTGACGCGCTTCGAGGACCGGCGCGACGAGGAGCGGTACGGCCCGATCAAGGGGGCCACCGACGCGGCGTCGCGGAACGTGCTGGTGTTCCACTTCGGCGAGCGGGTGCGCGTGGCCCTGCGGCCGAGCGGCACGGAGCCGAAAGCGAAGATATACCTCGAGGTGTGTTCGGAGCCTTGCCCCGCGGGAACGCCGCCGGAAGCGTGGCGCCGGACGTGCCAGGAGGTGGACGACCTGGCGAAGCGGCTGGGCGACGAATTCGTGCGGCAGGCGCTGGCGCTGATTGGGATGGACCCGTCGGTGGCGGGGGCATAACAAGGCATCGGTTAGCCGCGACCCGACAGGGGAGCGCGTCGGCGGCGCGCTCCCCTGTCGGGTCGCGGCTAACCGACTCGGTTCACTCCACGCTCAGCCCCGCGAGGAAGTCGTCATACGCGGTCTGCTGCGTCTTCACGGCCTCTTGCTTTTCGTCGATCCCCTTCTGGATTTTTTCGATCTCCGTTTCCTGCTGATCGAACTTGTCCAGGTAGCGCTTGTACGCGGCCGAGGTCGGCGGCATCTTGTCGAGGTTGGCCCGCAGGCGCACTTGATCGTCGGTGATCGCCTTGAGCTGGGTCTGGAGCTGGGCCAGGTCGCGCTGCGTGGCGGCCAGCTGCCCGCGGAAGTCCACCGCCTTGTTCAGCGCCTCCTTCAGCTTGGGGCTGGCCACGTCGCCGCTCAGGAAGATCTTGATCGTGTTGTCGTCCGTCGAGGCCAGCGTGACGGCGCTCAGCTGGCTCCGCTCCTCGATCACTTCCTGATTGGCCGTCTGGCCGGCCGCCACCGCCAGGTCGAAGCGGTACACGTCGCGGCTGACTTCGTTCGCCTTCTCCGGCGTCACCAGCTTCCAGTCCTCGCGGATGGGATGCTCGATGATGAGGTCGCGGTCCTCTGGCGAGCGATTCTTGATGACGTAGCACCGCGTCTCGCGCAGCTTGTGCGTCACCTGCATGACGCCCTTGACCACCTTCACCGAGATCAGCTTCTGCGGCGCCATTGTGCCCTCGGCCTTGATCTCGACGCCCTGGTCGATGGCGAAGCTCAGGAGCCGTTCCTCGTTGGGTTGCAGATCCATGATCCGCCCGTCGCCGGCGTAGGTGCCGCCCTCGTAGACGGCCACCGGCCCCTGCATCAGGTCCTGGCCGGTCGTGTTCTTGAAGCGCAGGCCCAGCAGCGGGAATTTCGCCTGTACCGCCTCGTTATAGATGCTGACGCGCTTGCCTTCGACCGGCTGGTTGACGATCGGCAGCATGGCCGACTTCTGGCGCGGCAGCGTCACTTTCTGATCGATGGTGTACTGGAAGTAGTCGCCGATCTCGTCGGCGTTGGCCACCGACGCCACGCCGGACGGGTCCAGCGCCAGGGCGCTGCCGATCTTCTTGGCGTTGTCCTTGTTCTGCCGCAGCTGCTGGCGCCGCTGCTGCATCTCCTCGTAACTCAGCTTGGGGTTGACGGAGCTGTTCTGGAAGTTCCCGTCGTTGTTGTTCATCGCCTGCGACATCGGCGGGCTGCCGAGTTGGCCGAGTTGGCCGGCGTTCTGCTGGTAGATATTGGGGCCGGACAAGCCAGTCACAAGCCTCGACGGGTTGAAATTCTGCCCGACTTGGCCGCCCAGCTCAGCGCCGCCGCCGAGCTGAAGGCCGCCGCCCAGTTGGCCGTTGAGCGCACCTTGATAGGTCGGCGGCCGCAGCGACGCGAACAGGTCCGGCTCCACCGTCGGCCGCGGGATGAACAGCGGTTGATAAAGGTCCATTTGGAAGGAGATCGGCCGGCTGGAGATCAGCGCCATGCGCACGTCCTTCCAGTCCTCGTCGCTGGTGTTCTCGACGATCGCCCAGCCCTGCAACGCCGGCTTGCCCTTCTTGTCCAGCACCAGCCGGTAGCTCGTCTTCCAGATGGGGTTTTCGACGACGTAACCGACCTTCACCGTCCGCTTTCCGTCGCCGGCGAAGTTGAGGCTGACGGTGCGCTTCTGGCTGTTGTGGGCCGCGGCCAGCACTTCCAGGGCGCGGTGGAACTCGCCGTCGAGCGACGGGTTCAAGAAGCGCAGCCGCTGCACCTGAGTCAGCGGCACCTCGCGCACGCCCTCGGCGCACAGCATGTTCAGCATGTCCACATCGACCATCGTGTCCTTGGGGCCGGGCACAGCCTGCGTCTCCATGCCGACGATCTGGCCGGTCAGCGTGCCGGGCTGGGCGGCGTTGGCCTGCTGCAAGACGACCTCGATCTTCTCGCCGCGGGCCTGGTTGAGGATCTGGCCCAGCGTCGGATTGTTGGTCAGGTCCAGCGCGAACGATTTCAGCGTCCGGTCCACCGGCTCCTCGCTGTCGTAGCTGACGGTGGACACCTTGCCGTCGCCCAGGTCGGGCAGGACCAGGCTCTTTAGCAGATCGTTCACGTCGGTGACGGGAAAGGTCAGGTCCACCCGTGTGGCGCCTTCGACCGCGCCCTCGCGCTGGAAGTAGCCGACGCCGCTGTTGAACAGGATGACCTGCGTCAGCGGCAGGCTCATGCCGGCGGCGTGGTCGGGATCAGGCCCCGCGCCCGGCTGAGCGGCGACCGAATAGCGCCACACGGCCCCGGCCGCGACCGCGACCGCCAGGATGACGGCGAGAAAGAAGAAAGTGCGACGACGACGCATGGGAGAGACTCCTTCATACGGGCCAGCGGGCGCGGATGTCACGGCGATCTACGCCCGCCCAGTATAATCCGCCAGGGCGAAACGAGTGTGTAACGAATTTGTAAAGACGACGGCCGCGCTCCTCACGCGGCCCGGCCAGGGGCGCTTGCGAATCGGCGCGGCGACGCGTAGTGTGGAAGGTGGTCGGAGAACAGGGTTCGCCGGCCCGACCCGTCCGCCGGCGCTATTTCCTCCCGGTGAAGGAGTCGATCGAATGCGCCTCGTCCCCGCCGTCCGCTCGGCCGTGATCCTGTCCGCCGTCCTCGTCCCCGCCCTGGCGATCGCGCTGGCGGCGCCGGCGGAGCCGAAGCCCGAGACCCCCACCCTCGCCGAGAAGGTCCGCAAGGACCTCAGCCGCACCGTCGCCCTCAAGATCGACAACAAGCCGCTCAGCGCCGCTGTGGACGCCCTGCGCGACGCGGCCAAGATGAACATCGTGCTCGACAGCGTCACCGTCCAGCAGCAGCTCGGCTTCACGCCCGACATGTCGCCGCCGTTCTCGATCGACCTCAAGGACGCCCCGGTGCGAACCGCGCTGCGGGAGATCGCCGACTCGTTCGGGCTGACCTACGTCGTCATCGACGACACGGTGATCCTGACGACCGACGACATGGCGATGATGCGGCAGATGCGGCAGCGCGTGAACGTGGACATGGACAAGGTCGATCTCGCAACGGCCCTGCGTCAGATGGCGCCGACGCCGGCGTCAACGTCCTGCTGGACACGCGGGTCGAGAAGGACGCCGACGCCAAGGTGACGCTGCACCTGGAGGACGTGCCGCTGGAGACGGCGGTGCGCCTGCTGTCGGAGATGGCCGGCCTCAAACCGGTTCGCGTCGGCAACGTCCTGTTCGTCACCAGCAAGGACAACGCCGCCGAGTTGCGCCAGGATCCCGACTTGAGTCAGCCGCCGCAGCCGCTGCCGATCCTCTCCGGGCGTTGACGCTACCTGACCGGGGAGTGCCGATCCGGCGGGCGGCCGCTACACTCACTCCTGCCGCCCGCCGTCCCCGCAGGAGACCCCGCGATGGCCCCTGGCCGTGACCACGAGCGCTGGATCGCCGACCGCATGAAGCATATCGAGTCTTCGGGCATCCGCAAAGTGTTTGAACTGGCCCGCAGCCTCAAGGACCCCGTCAACCTGAGCATCGGCCAGCCCGACTTCGATGTGCCCGAGCCGATCAAGGCCGCCGCCCACGCCGCCATCGACCGCGGCGCCAACGCCTACACCGTCACGCAGGGCATCCCCGAGCTGCGCGCGAAGATCGCGGCGGACGTGCGCTCCCGCTACCGCCACGACGACCGCGAGGTGTTCATCACCAGCGGCACCAGCGGCGGCTTGGTGCTGGCCCTCTCCTGCACCGTCAACCCCGGCGACGAGGTGATCGTCTTCGACCCCTACTTCGTCATGTACCCGCACCTCATCACGCTGGCCGCTGGGACGACGGCTTATGTGGACACCTACCCGGATTTCAGCCTGGACGTGGACCGCGTGCGCGCCGCCCTGACGCCGCGAACCAAGGCGATCCTCGTCAACAGCCCGGCCAACCCGACCGGGCGCGTCTACCCGCGCGAGCAGGTGCGCGAGCTGGCGAAGCTCGCCCACGACCGCAACATTTTGCTCATCAGCGATGAGATTTACCGTGTATTCTGCTACGACGGCCCATTCACCAGCCCCGCTGAGTTCAACCCGGACGTGCTGGTGCTGGACGGCTTCAGCAAGGCTTACGGCATGACTGGCTGGCGCCTCGGCTTCGCCCACGGCCCGCGGCGGATCATCGAAGAGATGGTCAAGCTGCAGCAGTTCAGCTTCGTTTGCGCCGAGCATGGTGCAGCACGCCGGCGTCGCCGCGTGGGATTACGACGTGTCGGAGCATGTGGCCGAGTACCGCCGCAAGCGCGACCGCATTTACGAGGGCATTAAAGATCGCTATGAACTGGCGCGGCCGGAGGGGGCGTTCTACCTGTTTCCCAAGGCGCCGCATGGCACGGGCACGGAGTTCGTCGCCGAGGCGATCCGCAACCAACTCCTGGGCATCCCGGGCGCGGTGTTCAGCCGCCGGGACACGCACTTTCGGCTCAGCTACGCCGCCGACGAGCGGACGCTGGCCCGCGGCATCGAGATCCTGAACCGACTGGCACGGCGATAAGAGACAAGGTGACAAGGTGACAAGGTGAATTTGTCTCTCGCCTTGTCACCGCGTCACCTTGTCACCTTGTCACCCTGTCTGCTTGGTCGCCGGGTCATCACAGCATCGCTATAATCCCCCTCGTGCCCCGATTCCCCGACAGGAACCCCCGCGATGGACGACACGGCCGGCGATTCGCTGAAACCCAAGTATCGTCGCGTCGTCCTCAAGGTCAGCGGCGAGGCGTTCGGCCACCCCGGCCGAATGAGCGGCATCAGCATCGACGCGACGCTCGACCTGGCCCGGCAGGTGCAGCGCGTGGCCCAGGGCGGCGTGCAGCTCGCCCTCGTCATCGGGGCCGGCAACATCCTCCGCGGCGCCCAGTTCAGCGCCGGCGGCGACGTCATCAAGCAGGGGACCGCCCACTACATGGGGATGCTGGCCACGGTCCTCAACGGATTGGCCCTGCAAGACGCTCTCGAAAGTCTCAATTGTGAGACGCGGCTGCTGACCGCCATCCGCATGGAAACCGTGGCGGAGCCGTACATCCGCCGCCGCGCCAGCCGTCACCTGGAGAAGGGCCGCATCGTCATCCTGGCCGGCGGCACGGGCAGCCCATTCGTGACCACCGACACGGCCGCCGCTCTCCGCGCCCGCGAGTTGGAGGCCGACGTTCTCCTCAAGGCCACGCGCGTCGAGGGCGTCTACAGCGAAGACCCCGAGGTCAATCCGCACGCTTTCCGCTACGACAAGTTGACTTACGCCCAGGTGCTCCGCGATAATTTGCAGGTGATGGACATGGCCGCCATCAGCCTGTGCCGCGAGGGCAAAATGCCCATCCTGGTCTTCAACTACACCAAGCCGGGCAACATCGAACGCGCCATCGCCGGCAACCCCGTCGGCACCCTCGTCGGCGAGACGGCCTGACACTCCCCCGTCCTTTTGAGATTTAGCCAGGTGGTTTTATGACGACCGACGAAATCCTGATGGACACCGAAGAGCGCATGGAAAAGGCGGTCAACGTCTTTCGCGACGAGCTGCGCGGCCTGCGCACCGGCCGGGCGACGCCGGCCCTGGTGGACGGCCTGCGCGTGGAATATTACGGATCGCCGACGCCGCTGAAGCAGCTGGCGCAGATCAGCACGCCCGACCCGCAGCAGATCGTCATCAAGCCGTTCGACCCGTCGGTGCTGAAGGAGATCGAGAAGGCGATCCGCTCCAGCGACCTGGGCATGTCGCCGAACAACGACGGCAAGATGATCCGCCTGACGGTCCCGCCGATGAGTGGCGAGCAGCGGACCAAGATGGCGACGCGGATCAAGAAGTCCGGCGAGGAAGCCAAGGTCGCCTGCCGCAACATCCGCCGCGACGGCAACAAACACTTCGACGCCGCCGAGAAGGACAAGGAGATGACCGAGGACGAGCGCGACAAGGGCAAGGAGGAGGTCCAGTCGCTGCTCAAGACCTACGAGGCCAAGATCGAGGACATGGCGGCGAAGAAGACAAAAGAGATCATGGAGCAGTAATAAACAAACCACGGAACACACGGAACACACGGAAAGAGAATTGTTTTGTCTCTTTTTCCGTGTGTTCCGTGTGTTCCGTGGTTTCATTTCCACTTCCTCGGACTTGCCATGCGAACGCTCCAGGACGTGCTGCAACGGTTCCCCGGCTCGGCGGAGAGCGGCCTGTCGGCGGAGGCGGCCGCCCGCAGCGCCGCGGAGTTCGGCGCCAACAAGCTGACGCCGCTGCCGCAAGAACCGTTGTGGAAGAAGTTCCTCGGCAAGTTCGACGAGCCGATCATCAAGGTCCTGCTGGCGGCCGCCCTGCTGTCGATGTTCGTCGGCCTGTTCCAGGTGCAGCCTGTGCTGGCGGGCGTCGCCCTGGGCGTCATCGCCGTTGCGGCGGTCGGCGCCCTCGTGATACGCCAGGGGCACTGGATTCCGTCCCTGCTGTTCGTGTCGGCGCTGCTCGTGCTGCTGATCGGGTTGGTTGTGGACTGGCGGCACGCCGAGAAGCTGGTCGAGGGCGTGGCCGTCATGGTCGCCGTCATCCTGGCGACGGGCGTGGCCTTCCTGAGCGAGTACAAAAGCGATCGGGAATTCGAGGCGCTCAACGCCCACAAGGACGCGCTGCGCGTCAAGGTGCTGCGGGACGGCGCCCTGCACACGGTCGGCCTGGAAGAGGTGGTGGTCGGCGACGCGGTGGAGCTGGAAACCGGCGACGAGGTCCCGGCGGACGGCCGGCTGGTCAAGGCGACCGAGCTTTTCGTTGACCAGGCGCTGATGACGGGCGAGTCGATGCCCGTGCGCAAGGCCCCGCAGCCGGCCGACTCCGCGACCGACGGGCCGGAGCAGGCGGGCTGCCTTTACCGCGGCACGCAGGTGGTGGACGGCGCCGGGCGGATGCTTGTCGCCGATGTCGGCGATGCCACATACCTCGGCCAGATCGCCCGGAAGCTGACGGCCGATGAGGGAGAGGACGAGGAGGAAGAGGCGGCGCCCGACACCGCCGAGCGCCGCGCCCAGCGGAAGCTGACCATCTCCAAGGAGCTGACGCCGCTCCAACTCAAACTGAAGAACCTCGCGGAGCTGATTTCGCGGATCGGCTATATCGCCGCCGCACTCATTTTCGTCGCGCTGCTGGTGCGCGGCATGTTCTTCGCGGACCCAAGAGAAGTCTTCTGGCCGCAGTCCAGCGCGGACGCGATCAAGATCGCCGGCGCGCTGCTCAACTACTTCGTTTACATGGTCATCATCATCGTGGTGGCGGTCCCGGAGGGGCTGCCGATGAGCGTGACCGTTTCGCTGGCGCTCGCCATGCAGAAGATGACGCGGGCCAACAGCCTGGTGCGCCAGCTCGTGGCCTGCGAGACGATCGGCTCGGCCAACGTCATCTGCTCGGACAAGACCGGCACGCTGACGCAAAACAAGATGCAGGTGGTGCGCCTTTTCTGGGACGGCGCGATGCGCGATCGGGACACGCCGGGTTGGGAGCGGCCGGATGCGGCGGTCCCCCCTCCCTTCCCTCCCCCACCCGAGGGGGGAGGGAAGGGAGGGGGGGGCCAGCCGCTCGACTGGATCGTCCTCAACGCCGCCGCCAACTCGACGGCCAACCTGGAAGAGAAGCCCGGTAGGGGTGGGGTTTCCCCGCCCCTGGTGGTAGTCGTCGGCAATCCGACCGAGGGATCGCTGCTCCACTGGCTGGCCGAGGCCGGCCTGAACTATCACAAGCTGCGCGGCCAATTCCCGCCGATTTACCAGGTCCTTTTCTCCTCCGAACGCAAACGGATGACGACGGTGGTGCGGATCGGCGAGCGCGTCGTGGTGCTGGCGAAGGGTTCGCCGGAGTGGCTGCTGGAATGCAGCACCCACTACCAGACGGCCGACGGCGCCGCGCGGGAATGGACGCCGGAGGCGCGGGAATCGGTGCGGGCTGCGCTGCACGACTCATCCGTTCAGGCGATGCGGACATTGGGCTTCGGCCATGCGGCCCTGCCGACGGACTTTCCCACCGACGCCGAGGGCGTGCAGGCGCGGCGCGACGCGCTGGAATCCGGTTTGGTTTTCGACGGCTTCATCGCCATCCGCGACCCGCTGCGCGGAGACGTGAAAGACGCCGTGGCCCGTTGCCGCGAGGCCGGCATCGAGGTCAAGATGATCACCGGCGACAACGTGGAGACGGCCCGCGCCATCGCCTTCGACGTCGGCCTGATCGACCGCCGCGACGCCGCCATCGACGAGCCGGGGTCGGCCGTGCTGACCAGCCCGAAGTTCAACGAGCAGTTCACGGAGATGGAGGAGCGGAAAAAGCGCGGCGACGCGGCCGGCGCCGAGGAGTTGGCGGGGCGGCTGGCGGCGATGCGCGTGCTGGCGCGCGCGAAGCCGCTGGACAAGTACAAGATGGTGGAGCTGCTGCAAGCTCGCGGCCAGGTGGTGGCCGTCACGGGCGATGGGACCAACGACGCCCCGGCCCTCAAGAAGGCCGACGTGGGCCTGGCGATGGGGATCACCGGCACGGAGGTCGCCAAGGAGGCCAGCAAGATCGTCCTCCTGGACGACAGCTTCGCCACGATCGTCAAGGCGGTGCAGTGGGGCCGGTCGCTCTATGAGAACATCCAACGCTTCATCCAGTTCCAGCTGACGATCAACGTCAGCGCCCTGACCATCGCCTTTTTGGGACCGTTTTTCGGCGTGAGGCCGCCGTTCACGGTGCTGCAACTCTTGTGGATCAACGTCATCATGGACACCTTCGCGTCGATCGCGCTCTGCTCGGAAGCCCCGCGCGAGGGCGTGATGCGTCTGCCGCCCAAGCGCCGGGACGAGAACATCCTGACGCGGCCGATGCTCGTCACGATCTTCGGCACGGCGGCGTTCTTCATAGTGGTCATGATGGTGTTGCTGATCGGCATGGAGCATTTCGGCTGGTTCGCCACGGGCAGCGGCCCGAACCCCGATGGCTGGGACCTGGGGCCTCTGAACATCCGCCAGGTGAGCATATTCTTCACCGTCTACGTGTTCTTTCAGGTATGGAACCAGATCAACGCCCGCTCGCTGACGCCGGACATGAGCGGATTCAGCGGCCTGTTCCGCAACCGCACCTTCCTGGCGATCGCCGGCGCCGTGGCGGTGGTGCAGGCGCTCGATTATCAGCGTGCCGTTCGTCGGGACCGTCTTCAGCGTGGAGCCGCTCGGCTGGCTGGACTGGCTTTGGATCTTGGCGGGCACGGCGTCGGTGCTGGCGTTCGGCGAGGGCCTGCGTCGGGTCCGCCTGGCGATGAAGCCGTCCCTCGCCTGACGGAGAATGCGATCGACTGGACATCCTTCCCGGAGGTCTCATGTCCGATAAACGGCGACAGCTGGAAACCGTGGCGGCGAAGCTCGGCATCGGCGGCTACCACAAGCACGTCTTCCTCTGCACCGGCCCCGACTGCTGCACGCCGGAGGAGGGTCAGGCCGCATGGGAGGAGTTGAAGAAGCAGATCAAAGAACGCGACCTCGGCGCCGGCCCGAACGCCTGCTACCGCACCAAGGTCGGCTGTCTGCGCATCTGCGTCCACGGGCCGACGATGGTGGTCTACCCGGAGGGGACGTGGTATCACGGCATGACCGCCGAGCGGATTCCGCGGTTCGTGCAGGAGCATTTGGTGGAGGGGAAGCCGGTGGATGAATGGGTGTTCGGCTGGAATCCGCTGGGCGAGAATAAACGCGCACGGGCGGAAAGTTCTCGCCCTGCTCCGGATCAGAGCCTATGACGCCGGGAAAGGCCAGAATCCATAGCTCTTACGACCGCTTCCTAGCAAGGTGCCTTATGCCCACGCTGCCCCGTCTGCTCTCTTTCTGTCTTCTGGTTCTGACGTTCGCAGGCTCCGTGTCGGCCGACGGTCCAGTACCCAAGGATGCCTTGGGCGATCCGCTGCCGGACGGTGCGCTGGCGCGCCTCGGCACGGCCCGCTTTCGTGTTTGGCCTTTCAACGCTGCTGTCGCCCTGTCGCCGGACGGCAGGTTCTTGGCGGTTGAAGGGATGAGCGAGGACATCCGTCTCCTGGACGCCGCGACGGGACGCGAACTGCGTCGCATTCACGTGGACCCGCCGGGCACGCGCATGATGGCGTTTTCGCAGACCGGGGACGTGCTTGCCGGCTGCTGGGGCGGCGCCGTCCACTTCTGGGACGTGGCCAGCGGAAAACCGCTTGGCAATGCGGGCGCGGAACGAGATCAATCAACGTTCTGCCTCTCCGGCGACGGGAAGACGGTCGTTATCGCACCGTGGGGATTTGGCCAGAAGGCTGTCATTCGTGCCTTCGAGGTGCAAGGCGGCAAGGAGGTCGGCGCGTACGAGTCGGCACATGGCGACAACGTCGGCGTCACGGTTTCCGCGGACGGCAGACTGATTGCCTCGTGGGGACAAGTGCGCCCGTTTGGTGCGGGCAATCAGCCGGGGGCGCAGAAACTAAACCAGACCGTGCAGCTCTGGGACTTGGCCGCGGGTGCAGAGGCCAGGCGGATTGAGACCGAAAGGGGCCAGGTATCGTCGGCCGCTTTCTCCCCGGACGGTAAAGTCCTTGCCGTGGCCTGTAGCGGAGGCGCGATCGAGTTGTGGGACCCTGCCAAGGGCGTCCTTCAACGGACCTTTTCCGGGCGCTTGAGCTACGGCCAGTCACTGACATTCGCCGCTGATGGGAAGACGCTCTACGCGATCGGACTCAACGACGGCAAGCTCCAAGCATGGGACATGGAATCGGAGCGTCGCGCCCCCGTCGGCGACGCCCCGCGCGGCCGGGTGCTTTCCGTGGCATCCCTGCGGGGCGGCAAGGCCGTGGCCTGTAGCCAGGACGGGCAGGAGTTGATTCTGTGGGAAGTCGCCACGGGTAAGGCCGTCTTCCCGCGGTCGGGACACCCCGGCGCGGTCGGCGCCGTCGCCTTCTCAGGCGACGGCAAGCGGCTCTGGTCGGCCGGCATGGACGGCACGATTCTGGAGTGGGACACGGAGACGCGCTCGGAGCTTCGCCGGCTTACGGAGACTTTTGGCGACACGGACTTTCGCCGGACGATTCCACGCATTACCAGTTCGCTTCGCTTCTCCCCGGCGGGTGAATACCTCGTCGCCGGCGGCAACTACACGCCCAACATGCTTGGCGTCCGTGAGACGGCCACGAACCATGAGGTCTTGGTCGTTCCGGCGCAGTACGCAGCCGGAACGGCAAACGAGTTCCCCGCGGCCATTTCGCCGAACGGTTCGCTGCTGGCCGTGGCGGAGACCGGCGCGCCGCCGGCAGGAGGGTTCGTCGTTCACCTTTGGGATCTTAATTCCGGCCGCGATTTGGCAGTGCTCAAGGGATGCAAAGAACAACCGGGGGCGCTTGCCCTTTCCCCGGACGGCAAGGCGCTGGCCTTTGCAGTTGGGCCTTCGCGCGCCGCGGCCGCTGCAGGCGGCGGCGGCGCGGGGCAGATTCTTGTGTGGGACATCGACGGCGACAAGGAGCCGCGTCCGTTCGCGGAGTACACCTCTGAGCCGGGGGCCGCCCTGCATTGGCTGGGCTACTCGCCTGACGGGCGTGTGCTGGCGGCCGCCGACGAGAGAGGGGGGCTTAGGGTATGGGATTCCGCTACCGGCAGGGTTCGCTGGCGGGCGCCGGCGGGCGAGGCGGTCGTGCGGGCGCCGGCCGCCTTTTCGCCGGACGGACGACTCTTAGCGGTTGCGTCGCAGCCGTTCCGTTCAGAGAAAGGCCGCATTCACCTGTGGGAAGTCGCCAGCGGTAAGGTGCGGCGCGAACTGACCGGGGATATCGGCTCGGTGTGGTCGCTCGCCTTTTCGCCGGACGGCAGGTTGCTGGCGGCGGGCTGTCAGGACACCACCATTCTGCTTTGGGGCGCGTCAGAATCGCTGGCGCAACCGATGAAAGGGCTGAAAGCGGAGGAACTCGACGCGCTCTGGGCCGACCTCGCTTCGGACGAAGCCCTAGTCGCCGGCAGGGCAGTCGCCCGACTCGCGGCCGCGCCGCATGACGCCGCGCCCTACCTGAAAGCACACGTTCCGGCGGTCCAGGCAAGAGCGCTCGACGAAGCCGCCATCGCCAAACTCATCGCCGCACTGGACTCCGACGACTTCGACACGCGGGAGAAGGCGGAGCGCGATTTGGCGGACCTCGGCGGCATCGCGGGCCCGGACCTGCGCAAGGCCCTGGACGGCCGGCCGTCGCCGGAGTTGAGGCGGCGGGCGGGCGAACTCCTGGCGAAGTTGGCCGCACCGGACTTGTCGCCGAGGACGCTTCGGCTGCGGCGGGCTGTGGAGGCTCTGGAGCGAGCTGGCGACTCGGCGGCCCGCGATGTTCTTGAGGCAGTCAGCAAGGGCCAGCCCGGTGCCGACGTGACTGAGGATGCCCGCGCCGCCCTGACGCGACTGAGCCAGCGGCCATAACGAACCGCCGAGGTGCCAAGGGGGCCAAGAGGACGTTCGTTTACTTGTTGGCGTCCTCGGGTTCGCTTCCTGCTGCCGTCACCTGGCGAACACGCCGATCAGGAACGCCTGCGCCTGATCCCACTGATCCGCCGCCTTCTCAAAATCCACCTTCATCGGGTGCGCCGTCCGGGCGTCCTTCAGCGCATCCGGCAGTGTGACCTTCACGTCCGGGTTCAGCGGAATCTGATGGCTCGGCCCCTCCGCCAGCTGTTTCTCCACATCGGCGCTCAGGAGGAAGTCCACCAGTTTCTTCGCCCCGTCCGGGTTCGGACAGCCACGGACAATGGCAACCGTATTCGGCAGGAACAGCGTCCCCATCCGGCTGCCGGCAACCTCGTCGCGGTCGGGGAAAATGATAGCGACGGGGCTGCCGGACCGAATCTCCTCCAGCGAGTCGTCGGTGTCGGTGACGGCCACGGCGGCGTCCCCCTTGCCCACCGCCTCCGCCGCCTGCTTGTTGCCCGGCGTGATCCGCACGCCGTTGGCCTTCAGGCCCTGGTAATATTTCTTCGCCTTTTCCTCCCCGAGAACAGCAAAAAGACACGCCGCCTGCGTCGCCCCTGTGCCGAACTGAGGTCGGGACATCACGACGCGATCCTTCCACTTGGCGTCGGTCAATTCCAGCAGGCTTTTCGGCCGGTCGGCCTCCGTCTTCAACTGGTCGGTGTTGACCAGCAGCACGCGGGCGCGGTTGGCGAACGCCGTCCAGTAGTGGTCCCTGTCGCGGGCCGTCGGCGGGTACGCGGCCGCCGATGGGCTGTCGTACGGCTCCAGCAGGCCCTTGCGGCGCAGCAGGATCGTCTGCACAGGCTCGTTGTTCCAGAACACGTCGCAGCGCGGCCGCTCCTTCTCGTTCTCCAGCTCCACCACCAGGCTCACCGACTTGTCCGCCTCGGTGTCGAACTTCGGCGTCGCCTCCAGGCCGGTTCGGTCGTGGAACTGACCCAAAATCCCCTCCGCGAACTCCTTGTCTTGTGCGCAGTACAGCACGACGCGCTTCGAGTCCGGCTGACAGCCGATCAGGGCCGTAAGCCCCACGACGGCCGCCGTATAGCAGAGCATCGGGCGCAGGAAGCGTGTTGAGTTCATGGTTCGGATTGTTCCCATCGTGCGGATTGTTCCAGCGGTGCCTCGCCGTCCCCGGAGTCGCAGCCGACGGGGTGCTTGTAACGCCGCTGCCGGCATTCTATAGTGTGCATCGACTCGCGTTTGCGACCGCGCCGCATTACCAAGGGCCGTCTGATGACGTCGCTGCTCTCCAAGGACCGAATCACGGCCGGGCCGGGCTTCAACCGCTGGCTCATTCCCCCCGCCGCCCTGGCCATCCACCTGTGCATCGGCCAG
Organism: uncultured Planctomycetaceae bacterium; assembly: GCA_963823075.1. Lineage (GTDB taxonomy): Bacteria > Planctomycetota > Planctomycetia > Gemmatales > Gemmataceae > UBA4732. The sequence continues at coordinate 885,311 of CAWGKE010000001.1, read as the reverse complement.
GCTTACGCCTTCAGCGTCTTCAAGCTGCCGCTCAACACCATGCTCGGCAAGGCGGCCGGCCAGGCCGGAGAGCTGAAAGGGCAGGATTGGACGCAGCCCGAGCTGGCCTGGATCTTCACCATCGCCATCGTGTTCCTGGGCCTGTCGGCCGCCGTCGCCGGCTGGTGGCTGGAAAAGGCCGGGCCGCGCAAGAGCGGCCTCGTCGCCGCCTGCTGCTGGAGCCTGGGGTTCGTGGTTTCCGCCGTCGGCGTCTGGCTTCACCAGCTGTGGATGCTCTACGCCGGCTACGGCGTCCTCGGCGGCTGCGGCCTGGGCCTCGGCTACATCACGCCCGTTTCCACCCTCATCCGCTGGTTCCCCGACCGACGCGGCATGGCGACGGGCATGGCCATCATGGGCTTCGGCGGCGGCGCCATGATCGCCTCGCCCCTGTCCAATCTGCTCATGAAATGGTACAGCTATGGCTCGCCCACAGCCACAGGTGTGCCGGAGACCTTCCTCACCCTGGGCGCGATCTACTTCGTGGCCATGACCGCCGGCGCGTTCCTGTTCCGCGTGCCGCCGCCGGGGTGGGCGCCGCCGGGCTGGGTGCCGCCCACCCAGACGGCGTCCCTGATCACGACGAACTACGTCCTCCCCAACGTCGCCCTCGCCACGCCCGCTTTCTACCTTCTGTGGGCCGTCCTCTTCCTCAACGTCACGGCCGGCATCGGCGTCATCGAGCAGGCCGGCCCCATGATCCAGGAGGTCTTCAACGGCCGGGTCAGCAAGGACGCCGCGGCCGGCTTCGTGGGGCTGCTCAGCCTGTTCAACCTCGTCGGCCGCTTCGGCTGGTCCTCCGCCTCCGACCGCCTGGGGCGAAAACCGACTTACGCCATCTTCTTTGCACTCGGAGCGACCCTCTTCGTCGCGCTGCCGTTCACCTGGAAGGCCGGCAGCGTGCCCCTGTTCGTCGCCTGCACGGGCGTCATCCTCACCATGTACGGCGGTGGGTTCGCCACGATCCCGGCCTACCTGTCGGACCTCTTCGGCACGCGCTACGTCGGCGCCATCCACGGCCGGCTGCTGACGGCGTGGTCGGCGGCCGGCGTCGCCGGGCCTGTGCTGGTCAACTACATCCGCCAGTACCAGATCGACAATAAAGTTCCGCCGGCGGCCGCCTACGACTTCACCATGTACCTCATGGCCGGGCTGCTCGTCGTCGGCTTCGTGTGCAACCTGCTCGTGGCCCGCGTCGATCCGCGGCGCTACGCCAACTTCGCCGAAACGGCTGGCGAACCGGCGCCCGCGAAGACGTGAATGATTGGGAGACATGCGCCATGACCACCGATCCAACCACTGGCCCGGCCGCGCGCCGGACTCCCCTCTGGCTGCTCCTCGCCGCCTGGACCGCGGTGTCCTTGCCGCTGGCCTGGGGCGTCTGCATGACGGTAATGGGCGCCCTGAAACTGTTCACCTCGTGAGCCGGTCGGCGGCCGTCAGGGTCGGGCCGACGGCGGCGCCGGGTCGCGCACCGCGTTGTCCAGGCCGCGCGAGGAGTAGTCGGCCATGGTCAGCCCGTACATGATCGCCAGGAACAGCACCGCCACCGCGATCACCATCCATACCAGCCGGCCGGCCTCCAGCGCGTGCATGAAAATCAGCACGATCAGCACCGCCTTCGCCACGGCGATGGCCAGGCCGACCGGCGTGTGCCATTCGCCGAGGTCGAGGTAGGTCAGCCCCACCGTCGTCAGCGTCAGGACGATCAGCGCGGCCCAGACCAGCAGGTAGGTCCGCGTTGAAGTATGGTGCGGGTGCGGCTCGGCGGACATGGCGGTCGCCCTCGTCAGCGGATCAGGTAGAGCAGCGGCAACAGAAACACCCATACAATATCGACGAAGTGCCAATAAAGGCCCAACGCGTCCACCGGCGTGTAGTGGTCCGGCCCGTAGCGGCCGTCGCGCGCCTTCACCAGCACGATCGCCATGAGGACCAGGCCGACCACCATGTGGGCGGCGTGGATGCCCGTCAGGGTGAAGTAGAACGAGAAGAAGATCTGCATGTGATCGACGTCCGGCTCGGGGCGGCCCGGCTCGGCCTGGACGTCGGGATGGAAGTCGAGTTTGGGGACGAGGTGTTCGCGGTAGTCGGTGTAGTACTCGAAGCTTTTGAGCAAAAGGAAGGCGAGGCCAAGCGCCATCGTGGCCGCCAGGAACATCTGCACCGCCCGCCTGCCCAGGCCGCTGCGGGCGGCGTTGACGGCCAGCGCCATCGTCAGGCTGCTGCACAGCAGCACGAGCGTGTTGACCGCCCCGATCCACGTCACCAGCAGCTTGCTGGAGCTGAGCCAGTCCTCGGGGTACTTGTAATGGTAGATCTCAAAAGCGGTCAGGGCGCCGCCGAAGAACAGCAGCTCCGTGGCCAGGAACAGCCACATGCCCAGCGACCCGACCTCGTGCTGCTGCTGGAGGTCGCGGAAGTGGTGGGCCAGCGGCGTGGCGTGGGCCTCCACGGCGGTATGGGCCTGCTGCACCGGGGGCGGCGCGGTCGGGACGCCGGGCTGCAACCCGGGCTGAATGTTTTCAGCGGGCAAGGGGGGCCTCCGCTTTGTAGACGTAGGGCGGCAGCGTGACCACGGGCGTCTCGGCGAAGTTGTCGGGCGGCGGCGGCGAGGGCGTCGTCCACTCCAGGCCGGTCGCGCCCCACGGGTTGGCCGGCGCCCGCTTGCCGTAGCGCAGCGACCAGAGGAAATAAATCAGCGGGAGCACGTAGCCGGCCGCCAGGATCGACGCCCCGGCCGACGACATGACGTTGAGCACCTGGAACTCGGGGGCGTACTCCCAGTAGCGGCGGTTCATCCCCTCGTAGCCCAGAAGGAACTGCGGGAAAAAGGTCAGGTTGAAGCCGACGAAGATGATGAGCGCGGCCAGCATGGCCCAGCCTTCCGGGTACATGCGGCCGGTCATCTTCGGCCACCAGTAGTGCATGGCGCCCATATAGCCCATGATGGCCCCGCCCACCATGATGTAATGGAAGTGGGCCACCACGAAGTAGGTGTCGTGGACGTGGACGTCCACGGCCGTCGCCGCCAGCACGAGGCCCGTCAGGCCGCCGATGGTGAACAGGCCCAGAAAGCCGATCGAATAAAGGAACGGCGTCGTGTAGACGATCGACCCCTTGTACAGCGTGGCCGTCCAGTTGAACACCTTGACGGCGGACGGCACGGCCACGAGGAAGCTGAGGATCGAAAAGATGAGCGCGGCGTAGATCGACTGGCCGGAGACGAACATGTGGTGGCCCCAGACCAGGAAGCCGAAGATGGCGATGGCGATGCTGGAAAAGGCGATGGCCTTGTAGCCGAAGACCGGCTTGCGCGAGAAGGTCGAAACCAGCTCGCTGATGACGCCCATCGACGGCAGGATCATGATGTAAACGGCCGGGTGCGAGTAGAACCAGAACAGATGCTGCATGAGGATGGGGTCGCCGCCCAGCACCGGGTCGAAGATGCCGATGCCGGTGATGCGCTCGACGCCGACGAGCAGCAGGGTGATGGCGATGACCGGCGTGCCAAGGAGCATGATGATGCTCGTCGCGTACATCGCCCAGAGGAACAGCGGCAGACGGAACCACGTCAGGCCGGGCGCCCTCATGCGGTGGATGGTGACGACGATGTTCAGCCCGGTCAGGATGGACGAGAACCCGGAGAGGAAAACACCGACGACCGTGGCCGCGACGTAGGTGTGGGCGGAGCGCGAGCTGTAGGGCGTGTAGAAGGTCCAGCCGGTGTCCACGCCGCCGGCCGCCATCGCCCAGATGGTGAAGGCGGCGGCGACGACGTAAATGTACCAGCTCAGGAGGTTGATCCGGGGGAACGCCAGGTCCTTCGCGCCGACCATCATCGGCACCAGGAAGTTGCCGAAGACCGCCGGGATCGACGGGATCAGGAAGAAAAAGATCATCACGACGCCGTGCATGGTGAAGAGCTTGTTGTAGGTGTCGGCCTCGACGAGGTCGCCCTTGGGCGTGGCCAGCTCCAGCCGGATCAGGGTCGCAAACGACCCGCCGATGAAGAACATGACGGTGATGACGACCAGATACAGGATGGCGATTCGCTTGTGATCGGTGGTCAGGAGCCACGACCGCACGCCGAAGCTGACGTTGAGGTAATCGATGCGCCGGGGAGCGGTCGCCGGCTCGGCGGGCTGCGGATGCGGCTCTACGGTGGCGGTCGTCATGGCAAAACTCCCAAAGGGGACGGGGTTATCCGGCAGATGCGTTTCCGTCAGCCGCGACGCGCGGCGGAGCGCTCTTCCCCATGTACTCCGCTGCGCCTCGCGGCTAACCGAAACAGCCCTACGGACTTTTCCCCCCCGTCTCCTGTTTGTCGTTTTCCACCTTCTGTTCCGGCGCCGGCGTGGCCTCGTTGCGCGTCGGCGTCTGGTCGCGGCCGAGCGTCTTGATGAAGGCGACGAGGTCTTGCAGCTGTCCCTCGTCCATCTGGTCGGGGCCGAACGTCGGCATGATCGGCTGATACGGATCGACGATGTCGGCCTTGGGGTCGCGGATGGACCGGCGGAGGTAGTCCTCGTCGGCCTTCACTTTGCGGCCGTCCCGCAGCGTCACCGTCTTGAGGTACAGCTCCTCCAGCAGCGGCGCCTTGGCCTGGCTGTCGCCGCTGTGGCAGGCGATGCACTGGTACTTCAAGAACAGCTGCCGGCCGCGCAGGGCCATCGACTCGTCGGCCTTGCCGCTCAGCCACCTCTGGTACTCGTCCGGCTGCATGACGTGGACCCAGCCGCCCATGCGCGAGTGCTGCGTTCCGCAGTACTGGGAGCAGAAAAGGTGGTAATCGCCCACCTTGGTCGGCTGGAACCAGACGTAGGTGTAGCGGCCCGGCACCACGTCCTGCTTGACGCGGAAGGCCGGGATGAAGAAGCTGTGGATCACGTCCTCGGAGGCCATGATGAGCTTGACCGGCCGGCCGACCGGGACGTGCAGCTCGTTGATCTCGCGCTGGCCGCCCTCGGGGTGCTGCAAGTGCCACATCCATTGCTTGCCGACGACGTAGACCTCCATCGCGTCGTCGGGCGTGTGCATCATCCACAGGTACTGGTACGCCGACCAGAAGAACATCACCAGGAACAGCGCGGAGAGGAAGCCGAGCCATACGACTTCCATGCGGGGCGAGCCGTGGATCGGCGTAGGGAAGTGGTTCTCCGATTTGCGGCGGTAGCGCAGGGAGTAATAGATGACCAGCACCGCCGTCACCGTCGAAAAGAAGACGCTGACGCCGACGATGAAGAGGAAGAGCGCGTCCACGCCGGGGGCCGCGGCGGCGGCCTGTTCCGGGAACAGCGTGAAGTCCGGGTTCATGCGTCGTCACCCCTTGCCCGGTTCCGGCGAGCCGGGGCGCTCGCCCCCGCGGCCCCGCGTTCCCGCCCCGCCCGCCGCCGTTCGCGGCGCCACATCCACAGGAGGCCGCCCGCGATGGCGACCACGGTGACGGCGGCGGCGAGCCGCACCGCGTTGAGGATGTTGAGCGAAAAAGCCCCCGTTTTCGGGTCGTAATCGTAGCAGAGCAACAGCACCCGGGCGTAGGCTGGCACGGGACGGCCGATCTTCTCCGCCCCCGCGTCGGCCACGGCCTTGCCCAGTTCGACCGCGTTGAAATAGATGCCGTCGAAGTACCGGCTGATCTTGCCCGAGGGCGTCAGCACCACGACGCCGGTCGGGTGGGCGAAGCGGTCGGTCGGCTTGCTGTAGGCGTAACGGAAGCCGACCGTATCCGTCAGCAGGTCGATGGCGGGCTGCTCGCCGGTCAGGAAATGGAAGCCCTTCTCCGCTCCGGGCCGTCCGTAATCGGCGACGTAGGCGGCCTTCTTGGCGGCGGCCAGCTCCGGCTTTTCCCGCGAGTCGAAGCTGACGATCAGCACGTCATATTGATCGCCGGCGTCGCCGGGCAGCCCGCGCAAGGCCGCGTTGAGGCCGCTGAGCACCTGATTGCAGAGCATGGGACAGCGGTACTGCGCCAGGACGAACACGATCGGCCGCTTGCCGAAATAGTCGCCCAGCGTCACGTCGCTGCCGGTTTCGTCGCGGAACGCCAGCTCGGGCGGGATCGGGACGCTGAGCCGCTGATCGTAGCTGTAGGTCGCGTCTGGCCCCTGGGCGGCCGGTTGCGCCGACGCCGACGCCGCCGACAGCAGCAACGCAAGCATGGAGATCGCCGTTCGTCGGTTCACGGCTTCCCTCCTGTCTCGCCCGCGATCCGCCGCATCGCCTCGTCAATGGGGATGTGCCTGGTTCCGGTATTGGCGTCCCTGCCGGCTGGGGCGTTCAGGGTTTTTTCCTCTTCTTCGATCTGCTTTTGGATGAAGGCGGTATGGGCGCCCTTGACCCGATCCCCGGTTCGGTCGATGCCCTCCAGCTCCGGCCGCGCCGGCAGGCCGCTGGCGTCCGACTTTCCTTCGGCCTTGAAGTCCCAGGGCTGCTTCGGCTCCTGCGGCGGCGTCGGCCCCAGGATCGCCGGGATCATGAACCACAGGCCGATGGAGATGACGACCAGCGCCCCGGCCAGCACGACCGAGAACGTCAGCACGGCGCGGAGGCTGAGGTCGGTCGGCTCGAATTTCACCGACGGGTTGACGACGCCGTTGCGGCCTTCCGGGTGGTCACTCATGGGTCGGCGCCTCCAGATGCAGCGCGGCGGCGCTGACGAACGGGCGCCGCTGCAGCCGCCACAGGAACAGGCTCAGCCACACGCCGGCCAAGCCCACGAGCAGGGCCGGCGACAGGAACAGCAGCTCCCATGTGTTGTCGCCGAAGGTCGGCAGCGTCAACCATACCAGATTCAGATAGTGCGCGGAGAGAGAAATGGCCGCGACGACCGCCAGCAGCCGGGCGCTGACCTTGACGCGCTTCAGCAGCAGCAGCAGGAACGGCGTCACGAACTCCGCGAGCAGGACGGCCAGCGCGACCCACTGCCAGCCGTTATCGAAGCGCAGCCGGAAATAGACCGTCTCCTCGGGCAGGTTGCCGGCCCAGATGAGCAGGAACTGCGAGAAGGAGAGGTACGCCCAGATCATGGTGAAGGCCAGCAGCAGGTTGCCGAAGTCGCGGAACAGCTGCGACGGTGGACCCCGCGTTCCCATTCGGCCTGTCGCTCCCAAACTCCCGTTGGGGAACGACAAGCGAGAGAACCGCCGCGACCAGCACGCAGAAGGCGAACCCGGCGAGGAGATGGCCCCCCGCGTACATCGCCCCGTAGATGGTCGAGAACCACGGGGCGTCGAGCGACATCGACCAATCGAAGGACGCGAAGGTGATGGTCAGGCCGTAGACGGCGATGCCGATCGCGCTGACGACGCGGAAACGGCGCGGCGGCTCCTCGAACGGCGGCACGTTCGGCCCGCGCGGCCCGAGGTTGAGGAAGAACGCGAACCCGGTCCAGACGGCGAAGTAAAACACCGCCCGCGCGGCGAAGAAAACCGGGTTGAACCATTGCATCTGGTGCTCGGGCAGAGCGTCGGGGACCCAGCGGGCGCCGCCGACGTACCAGGGATAAAGATAGCGCAGCCCGATCAGCAGCGGCAGGAAGAAGACGGCGGACAGCGGCACGAGAGACGCCCCCGCTTCGAGGATCGGCCGCAGGTACAGGCCCCACGCGCCGCCGGTCAGGTGGCGGATCATCATCACGACCATGCAGCCGAGGCTGAGGCCCAGGCAGAACTCGAAGGCGATCAGATAGGCGCGGAAGAACGGCGCAGGCCGGAACACGCCGTAAAGGGTGCCGAGGATCAGCAGCGCGCCGCCGACGATCAGCGCGTTGCGCTGCGGCAGGCTCAGGCTCGCCGTATCGCCGCGTTCGCCGGTGTTGCTCACGGGTTCGCCCCTCCCTTCCGCCCGTCGTCCGATCCGGCGTCCTGGCTCAGCTGGAGCGCGCGGACGTAGGCGATGACGGCCCAGCGGTCGTCGGGCGACAGCTTGTCCGAGTAGGACGGCATGGCCCCGTAGCCGTTGCTGACGACCTCGTAGAAGTGGGTCAGGGGCGCCTGGCGCAGCCGGTCGATATGATACGACGGCGGCCGCAAATATCCGCGTTCCACGATCTTACCGTGTCCCGTGCCGACGCGATCGTGGCAGACGGAGCAATAGATGTTGAAGCGTTCCCGGCCGCGCTCCAGCACGGCATGATCCAGGCGGATGGGAAAGGCGTAGGCGGAGGCCTTGCCCGCCACGAGCGCTTGCGCCGTCCAGGCGTCGCCGGCGCCGAGTCCAAACAGGCCGACGACCCAACGCGCGTCCGGCGCCGAGTTTTCGTCGGCGGCGGCGACGACGCGGTCTTCGGCCGCTCCATGCGGGACCGTGCCGGAGACGGGGTCGCGGGCGGAGCGGCCGTCGGGGAAGAAGTCGCTCGAAGCCAGCGGGTTGTAGCGCGGCTGGTTGGCCATCTCCTGCCGGCAGCCGGCGAGCGCCAGCAGGCAAGCGAAAACGATGAATGATGAACGATGAACGATGAACGATGAACCGGGACGGCCTTTGCGCCTGCGTTCATCATTCATCGTTCCGCGTTCCGCGTTCCCGTTCATCGCGGCACCTCCATGACCGGGTGCGTGGTCAAACCGGCCAGCAGCAGCTTCGTGCGCTCCGGGTCGAACAGCGGGTCGCGCGATTGCAGGCACAGGAAGAAGCGGTCGCGCGTCGCCAGGGCGAAGCGAGGCACGTTGAACAGCGGGTGGTACGGCATCGGCAGGCCGTTCAGCGCCAGCATTCCCAGCACCGTCGTCAGGGCGGCGCACAGGATGGTCAGCTCGAACGTGATCGGAATGAACATCGGCCAGCTGAACAGCGGCTTGCCGCCGACCACCACCGGGTAGCTGACGACGGCGGCGTACCACTGCATGAAGAAGCCGCCGAGGCAACCGGCCAGGCCGCCGCAGAAGACCAGCAGCGGCAGCTTGCTCGGCGGCTGCTCCAGCGCTTCGACGACTTCCTCGACCGGAAAAGGCGTGTACGCCTCCATGCGCCGGTAGCCGGCCTCGCGCGCCTTGTGGATGGCCCCCACCAGCTCGGTGGGGTTGTCGAATTCGGCGAGCATTCCATAGAGGATAGGCTTCACGGCGTCCCCTCCCGCACGCTGGTCGTCGCCTGTTCAGCCGTCGCCTGCGACGCTACGGCCGGCTCGTCCGGCGCCTGTTCCCGGCCGTTCTCCTTCACCTGGGCCTCGGGCAGCAACGTCCGCATCTCGAAAATGGAGATGGCGGGCAGGAAACGGAGGAACAGGAACAGCAGCATCAGGAACAGCCCGAGGGTGCCGATGAACGTCATCCAGTCCCAGATCGTGCCGCTGTAGAGGCCCCACGACGACGGCACGAAGTCGCGGCTGAGGCTCGTCACCACGATGATGTAGCGCTCCAGCCACATGCCGGTGTTGACGATCAGGGCGATCACGAACAGCGCCGCCGGGCTGGACCGGACGCGCCGCGACCAGAGCGCCTGCGGCGTCAGAATGTTGCAGAACATCAGCGACCAGTACCAGAAGGCGTTGGGGCCGAACATGCGGTTGAGCATGACGGCCTGCTCGAACGGGTTCTTGCTGAACCACGCCGACATCAGGTCCATGCCATAGCCGTAGGCGACGATCAGGCCGGTGGCCAGCAGGATCTTGCCCATGTTTTCCAGGTGGCGCAGGGTGATGAAGTCCTGGAGGCCGTAGAAGTGGCGAATCGGGATCGCCAATGTCAGCACCATGGCGAAGCCGGAGTAGATGGCCCCGGCGACGAAGTAGGGCGGGAAGATGGTCGAGTGCCAGCCCGGCACGATGCCGACGGCGAAGTCGAAGCTGACGACCGTGTGAACCGATACGACCAGCGGCGTGGCCAGCCCGGCCAGCAGCAGGTAGGCGGTTTCGTAGCGGTGCCAATGCGTCGCGGAGCCGCGCCAGCCCATCGCCAGGATGCCGTAGACGATGCGGGGGACGGCGCCGGTCGCCCGGTCGCGCAGCGTGGCGAAGTCGGGAATGAGGCCGACGTACCAGAACAGCAGCGACACCAGGCCGTAAGTGGACACGGCGAACACGTCCCAGACGAGCGGGCTGCGGAATTGCGGCCACAGGTCCATCGTGTTGGGGTACGGCAACAGCCAGTAGAAGAACCACGGCCGGCCCATGTGCAAGAGGGGGAACAGGCCGGCGCAGGCCACGGCGAACAGCGTCATGGCCTCGGCGAAGCGGTTGATGGAGGTTCGCCATTTCTGCCGGAGCAGCAGGAGGATGGCGGAGATGAGGGTGCCGGCGTGGCCGATGCCGATCCACCAGACGAAGTTGATGATGGCGAAGCCCCAGCCGACGGGGACGTTGATGCCCCAGATGCCGACGCCGACCGTGAGCAGCACGGCGATGGCGTAATTGAGCATCATCACCAGCAGGAAGGCGGCGCCGAAGCCGAGCCACCAGCGCTTCGACGCCGGCCGCGTCAGCACGATGGCGCTGATCTTCTCCGTCACCGAGCCGAACGTGTAGCCCGGCTGGATCACCGGCGGCTTCGGCTGTTCGCCGGACCTCGGTTCCACTTCGGTGGGCATGTCACTTCGCCTCGGCAAGGTCGGGGTTCGGATTGCGAACGGCGGTCAGGTACGTCGTCCGCGGCCGGGTGTTCAGCTCCGCCATGAGTCCGTAGTTGAGCGGCGAGTTTTTGAGCTGCATGACCGCACTTTTGGGGTCGTTGATGCTGCCGAAGACGATCGCGCCGGCGGGGCAAGCCGCCTGGCACGCCGTCTTGACTTCGCCGTCGCGGATCGGGCGGCCCTCGTTCTGCGCCTGGATGTCGGCCTCGCGGATGCGCTGGACGCAGTAGGTGCATTTCTCCATGACGCCGCGGCTGCGCACCGTCACGTCGGGGTTGCGCTGCATCTTGAGGCTGGGCGTGGTGTAGTCGGCGTAGAAGAGGAAGTTGAAACGGCGGACCTTGTAGGGGCAGTTGTTGGAGCAGTAGCGCGTGCCGACGCAGCGGTTGTAGGTCATCTCGTTGAGGCCGTCGGGGCTGTGGACGGTGGCCTCGACGGGGCAGACCTGCTCGCACGGGGCGGTCTCGCACTGCATGCACGGCACCGGCTGGAAGTAGGCCCGGCCGACGTGTTCGTCGTCGCCCTCGTAGTAGCGGTCGATGCGCAGCCAGTGCATCTCGCGGCCGCGCGTCACCTGGTCCTTGCCGACGACGGGGATGTTGTTCTCGGCCTGGCAGGCGACGACGCAGGCGCCGCAGCCGACGCAGGCGTTGAGATCGATGGCCATGCCCCAGCCCTTGCTGGCGTAGGGCGGCAGCGGGATCAGCGGCAGCTCGCCGCGCCCCGTCCGGCGCCGGGCGGTCGTCGTCCTCCGGCAACAGGCCCGATTTGCGGTCCTTCCAGTATTCGCCGCTGTCGAGCTTCTCCTCGTACTCCGTGCGCGTGTCGGAGCGGATGGCGCTGTATTCCGGGGGGAGCTTGTGGTCCGGCATCCCGCCCGCGTTCATCGTGTGGTGCAGCTGGACGCAGGCCAGGGTGTAGGACTCGTCGAGCCGGTGAACCGTGGCTCCCGGCTGGTAGAACGGATGGTCGGGGTCCGCCTGCCACAACCGATAGGCGTCGGCCTCCTTGCCTGCGTTTTCCTCCGCGACCTTGCCGGCGCGGGTCCGGCCGTAGCCGAAATGGATCGTGATGGAGCCGTCCGGGTGGCCGGGGAGGACGAACAGCGGCGCCTTGATGGTGCGGCCGTCGAGCGAGATTTCCACCTTCTGGGTCAGCGTTTCGCCGTGGGCGCCGCCGTGCGGCCCTTCGACCGGCTTGACGCCGAGGGCGTCGGCCGTGTTCTGGCTCACCAGGGCGGCGTTGTCCCAGGTGAGCTTGCTCAGCGGCTTGGGCAGTTCCTGGAGCCAGCCGTTGTTGGCGAAGCGGCCGTCGAACACGGTCGGATCGAGGCGGAAGATGATCTCGTAAGTGTCTGGAGCCGGCGCCGCGGGCGGCGCCTTCAGCGCCGGCCCAGGCCGCATTCAGCGTCAACTTGACCGCGTTCGCCTGCGTGCCCGGGACGACGCCGTCGCTGAGCGCCTTGCGCAGGAGCGCCCGAAGTCGGCCGCCTTGTTGAGTCGGTTGCTCCAGTAGGCGCGGACGACCTCGTAGCCGGTTCGCGGCGACTCGTCGATCAACTCAGAGAGCATCTCGATCGCCGAAACGCCATCGTAAAGCGGGGCGATCAGCGGCTGGATGATGGAGGCGGTCCCGTCGAAGGCGCGGGCGTCGCCCCAGCTTTCGAGGTAATGCGCCTCCGGAATGTGCCAGTCGGCCCGTTCCGCCGTCTCGTCGTGGTACAGGCCGAGGTGGACGACGAACTTCGCCTTGCGCATCGTCTCGCCGAAATGCAGGTCGGCGGGGGCGGCATAGGCCGGGTTGCCGCCCAGGACGAGGAGCATTTCCACCTCGCCGCCGTCCAATTCGGCGGCCAGTTCCTTCAAAGCGTCCAGCCCCCTTTTCGCCTGGCTCGGCGGCGCCTCGCTGAAGAAGACGGTGTTCCCGATGTTTCCGAGCTTCGCGTTGATGGCGCAGGCCAGGGCGTGGACGGCGGGGGGCTGACCCGGCCCGGCGATGACGATCGATTTTCCGGCGTTCGCCTTCAAGTCGTCGGCGAGGGCGTCCGGCCAGTCAGGCCCCTTGGCCGCCTTCGCCGCGTCCGACCATGCCAGGGTCGCGCCGGGAACATTGTCGGCGCCCACCCGGTTTGCCAGCATCCGGGCGAACGTTTCCACCTGCGCCGCCTGCAGCGGGAGACGATGGTCGGCGACCGCCCCGGTGGTGGTTGGGCTGGATTCGACGGCGTAGAGGCGATTCATCTTCTTCGGGTCTAGCCCGGCGGCGATGCGCCGTCGATCCGTGAAGGCGCGGGTGTACACGAGCTGGCCGCCGCCGCACGACAGGAAGTCCGCGTCCAGCGATACGATCACGTCCGCCTTCGAGAAGTCGTAGCGTGCCTGAAGCGGCGCGTCCGTGGGAAGCCGGCCGAACGCAATCCGCGCCCCTTCCGCATCCGCATCCAGACGGGCCGGCTCATATTCGATCCAGCGCGCATCCTTGAATTCCGTCATCAGCCGGTCGAGTTGGTCCGCCAGCGTCGGCGAGGCGACCGCCTCGGTCAGGATGCGCAGCCCGGTCCCCGTCCTTTTCTTCTTGTCCTTCGCGTCGGGGTCCTCGTAAATCAACGCGCGGAAGCGGCGCCGCGCCTCCTCCCGGGCGTCGTTCATCGACCGAACCGCCGTGGACCCGGACGACAGGCGGCCGATCGGCGTCTGCGAGCGGTCGGGATCGTATAGGCCCAGCACCGACGCCTGCGCGAACGTGTCGGTGGCGCCGAGGCTGGCCGGGTGGTCGGGGTTGCCCTCGACTTTGGTGGGCCGGCCCTCGTGGCTCTCGACCAGCAATCCGATCGCCGTGCCGGCCAGGGGCATCGCCGTCGCGTAGAACGTTGGCACGCCGGGCGTGACGTCCTGCGGGGTCCGGACGTAGGGCACGATTTTTTCGCTTGGCGCCCGCGTCGAGCAGCCGGCCAGCCCGGCCAAACCGAGAGACGCCCCCAGAAGCGCCAGGAAGCGCCGCCGCGTCGGCGGGTCGAGCCACGCGGCCGCCTCGTCGGGGAAGTCGCGGCGCATCATCGCCCCGAAATCCTGCGACTCCAGGCGCTCTTCCAGACTTCGCCAGAAGCGACGGCCCCCGGACGGCGGCTTGTCCATGCTCCCCCTCACCGATGGCACGTGGAACAATCGATCAGCTTCTGGGTCGGCTGAATCCCATATTGCTCATGCAGCTCACTTCCCTTGGTCGCCGCGTCCGTGCCGGCCGGCCAGCTCCAATCCATGTCGAAAATGTGTTCGGCCGGCCGGAGGTTCGGCGCCGGGTCGCGGTGGCAGTCGAGGCACCACTGCATCAAGAGCGTTCCGTGCTGGTACATGAGCGGCATTTCGTTGACCGGCCCGTGGCAGCTGGCGCAGCCGACGCCGTGGTTGACGTGGACGCTGTGGTTGAAGTAGACGAAGTCGGCCAGGCGATGGACGCGGTTCCACTCGATCGATTTTTCGATCGATTTGCCGCTGCTGCGGAAGCTCTCGCGCACCGGCTCGAGCATGGGGCTGCCGGTCCAGATCTGCTCGTGGCAGTTCATGCACGTCTTGGTGGACGGCATGCCGGCGAAAGCGGTCTTCTCCACCGATTCATGGCAGTAACGGCAGTCGATGCCCAGATCGCCGACGTGATGCTGATGGCTGAAAGGGACCGGCTGGTCGCGGGTGATGCCGGCGTTGGAGGCGTAGGGCGATTGCGCCAGGACGATCACCACCCAACTGAGGAAAGCGATGAAGAACACCGCGCCGAAGATCGACACGCGCGAGACGACGTTGAAGCTTCGGTGGAATATCTGGGGCATCGGCCGTCCTCACGCGTTCCCTGCCGCTTGCGGAGCAAGCGGCCTACGCTAACGGTCGCAGGTTCACGCCATCGCGTCGCAACTGTCATGCCGCCGTCGGGCCCGTCGCGCGGAGAGATGCGAGCCGCAGCTGGGGCCGTCCGAAGGCAGCCGACGTACAGGGGTTTGTATGCAGGCGGCGGCGGAATGAGGAGGGGGAAAAAGAGGCGTCGTGCGAGAATGGTCGTCCCGGATTTGGGAACGGAACGGCCATGGGTAAGAAAGTGGTCAGAGGTCAGGAGTCAGGGGTCAGGAGTCAGGAGTCAGGGGTCAGGGGGTCGGAGATCAGAGGTCAGGTGGCAAATGACATTCCCCCTGACCCCTGACTCCTGACCTCTGGCTCACGCCGACACCGGCTCCGGCGGAGGGTTCTGCGTCGGCCGGATGCGTTCGCCGGCGGCCTGGCGCGAAACGATGCGGTTGATTACCTGGAGGAAGGCCAGGGCGCTGGCCTCGATCACGTCGGTGCTGACGGCCCGGCCGTGGACGACGCGGCCGTTGTGGTCGGCCTCGACGTGGGCCTCGCCCTGGGCGTCCTCGCCGACCGTGACGCTGCGGATGCGGTAGTCGCGCAGCGTGACCTCGACGCCAGTGATGCGCTCGATGGCCTTGAATACGGCGTCGATGGGACCGTCGCCGAGGCTGGCCTCGCGGTGGATCTGTCCGTCCTGGTGCCACAGGCAGACGACGGCCGACGGGATGGTCGCCGAGCCGGCGTTGCACGCGACCGCCTCCAGCGTCCACGCGGTCGGTCCTACGTCGCCGGCGCTGATCTGCGCCTCGGCCAGCGCCTCGATGTCGGCGTCGTATATACTCTTTTTGCGGTCTGCCAACACCTTGAAGGCCTCGAACACCTTCTGCAGCTGCGGGTCGTCGAGGTGGTAGCCGAGGTCCTGGACGCGCTGGCGCAGGGCGGCTCGGCCGCTGTGCTTGCCTAGCACCAATTCCGTCCGCGGCAGGCCGACGTCTTCCGGGTTCATGATCTCGTAGGTGGAGCGCTCCTTGAGCATCCCGTCCTGGTGGATGCCGGCCTCGTGGGCGAAGGCGTTCTGGCCGACGATGGCCTTGTTGCGCTGCACCTGGATGCCGGTGACGTGCGACACGAGCCGGCTGGTCGGATAAAGGCGGCGCGTGTTGATGGCGCAGTCCAGCTGGAAATAGTCCTTGCGGGTGCGCACGGCCATGACGACTTCTTCGAGGGAGCAGTTGCCGGCCCGCTCGCCGAGACCGTTGATGGTGCATTCGATCTGGCGGGCGCCCTCCTGCACGGCCGCGAGGCTGTTGGCGACGGCCAACCCGAGGTCGTTGTGGCAGTGGACGCTGAGGACGATTTTCTCCACTCCGCGCACGTGCTTTTTGAGATGGGCGATGGCGGCGGCGTACTGGCTCGGTACGGCGTAGCCGACCGTGTCGGGGATGTTGACGGTGGTGGCGCCGGCCTCGACGACGCGCTCGACGACCTCGGCGAGGAAGTCCAGCTCGGTGCGGGCGGCGTCTTCCGGCGAGAACTCGACGTTGTCGCAGACGGCCCGGGCGCGCTGGACGGCCTCGACGGCGCGGCGGACGATCTCGTCCTTGGCCATCTTGAGCTTGAACTCGCGATGGATCGAACTGGTGGCGAGGAAGACGTGGATGCGCGGTCGGGGAGCCTCGCGGAGGGCGGCCCAGGCGCGGTCGATGTCGTCGGCGCTGCAGCGCGCCAGGCCGCAGATGACGGGACCGTGGACCTGGCGCGCGATGGCCTGGACCGCCTCGAAATCGCCGGGCGAGGCGATGGGGAAGCCGGCCTCGATCACGTCCACGCCAAGTTCCTTGAGGGCGTGGGCGACCTCGAGCTTCTCGGAGAGGTTCATGCTGGCGCCGGGCGACTGTTCGCCGTCGCGCAACGTGGTGTCGAAGATGGTGAGCTGGCTGGGCGGCGCGGCGCGGTCGTCGGCCATGAACAGGGACTCCGGTTGTAGGCCGCTCGCTCTGCGAGCGGCGGCCACTCGCGGAGCGAGCGGCCTACCAAAGGAAAGACCCCGGGCCACAGGTCCCAGGGTCGTTCAGCAGGCGAAGGCGGTGCAGGCTGAGAACGCGACTAGGACCCCCCGTCAGGGAGTAGAAGCAGTCCCGGAAGCAGGAGGAATGGGATCATTGGGTTTCGTGAGTCGGCTGCTGCTGGAAAACAAATCAACACCAATGTACGCGACAACAGCGCGCATGGCAACAGGAATTCTCACTTCGGCGCATGGTCAATCAGGCCGCATCGTTCGGCGCCGCCTCGCACGGCTCGGCTGGCGCCGCCGTCTTCGTCGCGGCCCGTTTCCGCCGCCAGGCCAACACGAACTCCACCGCCATCGGCAGCAGCGACACGGCCACAATGGCCACCATCACGATCTCGAAATTGTTCTTCACCACGTCAAAGCCGCCGAAGAAGTAGCCGGCCGACAGGCACACCGTCACCCAGCCCACCGCGCCGCCGACGCTGTAGGCCAGGAACTTGCGGTACGGCATCTTGCCCACGCCCGCCACGAACGGTGCGAACGTCCGCACGATCGGCACGAACCGGGCCAGGATGATCGTTTTGGCGCCGTACTTGTCGTAAAACGCTTGCGCCTTCAGCAGGTGCTTCTTGTTGAACAGCCACGACTTCTCGTACTGGAAGACGCGCGGGCCGAGCCAGGCGCCGATGCTATAGTTGACGTTGTCTCCCAGGAGCGCCGCGGCGACGAGCAGGGCCAGGACGACAGGGAAGCTGAGTGCGTACTGATGGACCAGATAGCCGACGAAGAAGAGCAGCGAGTCGCCGGGCAGGAACGGCCAAATCACCAAGCCCGTTTCGACGAAGATGACGGCGAACAGGACCACGAAAAAGGTGAGTGGTTGGGCCTGCAACAGGACCCGCAGGGTGTTCTGGATCCATTCGCTGAGTTCTTTGAGCAATCCCACGCCATGCTCCTGGGAAGTCCTTCCGCCGCGCCGTCGCCCGACGGCCCCGATCGACAAGCGGTCATCGAAATAAGGGTAACGGTTCGGCCCAGCGGGACAAGGCCAATCCACGCGGCCATCGCCGTTGGAGGAAGCATACCTTGCACCCAAGGCGGCGGGAAGGCGTCGTGCGCGACGGGCGCCGCGACCGCGATCGGCCTGGCGTGGGCGACGCCACAGCCCGTACAATGCACGGACTAACCTGTACGGGTCGGCCGGACGCAAACGCCCAGGCGCGGGGTGGCGCATGGACCTTCATTACGACTTCGGCCCGGACCCGGCGAACCCGGCGCGACGAAGAGTGGAACAGCTCGAACTCCTGCTGGGCTGTTTTCAGAAGGCCCTCGGACACGAGCTGCCCAACCAGCTGGTCGCCATGCAGGGCCTGGCCCGCCTCGTGGAGCAGGAACAGGCGGCCCGGCTGGACGACGAAGGCCGCGCCCTGCTGGTGCGCCTCGCCGACCTCGCCAAGCGCACCGACGGCCTGGTACGAACGCTGGCGGAGATCGGTCGGCTGACGTGCGACCCCGGCCCGGTCGAGACCGTCGCGCTGCCCGACGTGGCGCGCGAGGCGGCCGCCGAGGTGAATTTGCTGTTTTCCGGGTGGACGATCGAGTATCATTTTACCGCCGAGGCGTCGGTCCTCCCCGTGTCGCGCCGAAGCCTGCGCGTCGTCCTCATGCACCTGATTCGCAACGCCGTTCAGGCCGGCGGCGGTCGCACGGCCCCCCTCGATGTGGGATCCCGCCGCACTCCGGAAGGGATCGAGTGGTGGGTGAGGGACGACGGCCGCGGCTTCTCGGAAACCCAGCAAGGACGCCTGTTCGACTGCTTCGCCGGCGGCGCCGGGCTGGGCCTGTTCCTGGTCCGCCAGCTGGCGGCCGGGTGGGGCGGCGCGATCCGCGTCCACTCCGAACCCGCCAGGGGCACGACGTTCACCGTCCTGATGCGAACGCCGTGACGCCGGCGGTTGGAAACGACGAAGACTCATGACGGACGTACTGCGCCTGTTCCTGATCGAAGATGAACCGGACATGGCCTTGCTCATCCGCAAGAGCCTCGAGCGCCACCGCCATCAGGTGACCTCCTGCCGGACGGCCGCCGACGCGCTCATCGTCCTGGGCCACACGGCCTTCGATCTGGTCCTGCTGGACCAAAACCTGCCCGACATGCCGGGAATCGACCTGCTGCGCACCCTGGCCCGCGAGGGCGTGGCGGTCCCGGTCCTCATGGTCACCGTGGAGGACAAGGACGCTCACCTCGCCGCCAGCGTCCTGCGGGCCGGCGCCCTGGATTACATCGTCAAGGATTCCCAGCTGGCCTTCCTGGTCGAGCTGCCCAAGCGCGTCGTCGAGTCGGTCAAGCGCCACCGTCTGGAGCAGATGAACCGCCTGCTCATCCAGGCCCTGGAGTCGGCCCGCGACGGCGCCGTCATTACCGATCTGCAAGGGACCATTCTCAACGTCAACCAGGCCCTGGAGCGTATGACCGGCTACAGCCGCCTGGAGCTGCTCGGCCAGACGCCGCGCCTGTTCAAGAGCGGCGCCCACCCGCCGGAGTTCTACGCCGCGCTGTGGCGCACCATCCTCGGCCGCGACAGCTGGCAGGGCGAGCTGACCAACCGCCGCAAGGACGGCGGCCTGTTCCAGGCGTCGCTCACTATTTCTCCTATCGTCGATCCTCAAGGGAGGATGACGCACTTCGTCGGCATCTACCGGGACGTGACTGAACACAAGAAGCTGGAACGGCAGCTCCTCCAGGCTCAGAAGATGCAGAGCGTCGGCACGCTGGCCGGCGGCGTGGCCCACGAGTTCAACAACCTGCTGGCCGGAATCAACGGCTACGCCTCGCTGGCCCTGCGCGAGCCGGACGTCGGGCCGACGGTGCGCGAGTTCTTGCGGAACGTCGTGGACCTGTCGGAGCGGGCGGCGGCGCTGACGCGGCAGCTGCTGGCCTTCGCCCGCAAGCCGGCCCTGAGCCGGCAGCCGACCTCGATCCCCGATCTGGTGCGCGGCACGGCGGAACTGGTTTCGCGCACCCTGCACCTGGAGGTCGGCGTCGAGGTCGAGGCGGACGCGCCGGACGCCCCGCTCGTGGTGGAAGCCGACGCCAACCAGCTGCAGCAGGCGCTGGTCAACCTCGCGCTGAACGCCCGCGACGCGCTGACCGCGGACGCCAATTCCTCTCCGAATCCACCGCAAATCCTCTTCCGCCTGCGATCGACCAAAACGACGCAGGTCCGCGCGGCCTTCCCGCAGAGCGTGCCGCCGGGTGACTACGTGCTGCTGCAGGTCGAGGATCGCGGTTCCGGCATGTCGGCCGAGGTGCTGAATCAGGCGCTCGACCCGTTCTTCACGACCAAGGAGGTCGGCCAGGGCACCGGCCTGGGTCTGCCGATGGTGTTCGGCATCGTGCAGGGCCACCAGGGTTGGCTCACCATCGACAGCGCCCCCGGCCAGGGAACGTGCGTCAGCGTCTATCTGCCGCGCCTGGCCGCCAAACCCGACGGCGAGGGCCGCGGCCCGGTGTTGCGCGACGCCGAGGTGGTGCAGCCGGAGCCGGCGCCCGGCCGGTCGATCCTGGTCATCGACGACGAGGAGGCGGTCCTGGACGTGGTGCGCCGCTTCTTGGAGATCGCCGGCCATCAGGTGACGGTCGCCGCCAGCGGCCACGACGCGCTGGAAATGCTGAGCAACGGCCGGCCGGTGGATCTGGTGATTCTCGACCTGATGATGCCGCGCGAGGATGTGGCCGCGACATTCCAGCGGCTGCGCCAGCGCCGTCCCGGCGTGCCCGTCCTGCTCTGCACCGGCCTGGCCGACGCCAGCCCCGCGCCGGAACTGCTCCTCCAGAGCGGCGTCGGCCTGATCCGCAAGCCTTTCCGCATGAATGAGCTGTGGTACGCCGTGCGCCAGGCCCTGGAAGGCGCCGCCCGCTGACGCGCCGCGCACGTCGCTCCCTACCTTACTGCCTCGAAACTCTGGCTCGCCAGATCGCTGCCTTTGGCACAACGCTTGCAACACTATTCTGACGTGTCGGTGATTTCCGCACGCCAGAGTTCCAGGAGACTGTTCATGTCGGACATCAAGCACGACCTCAAGAAGGGCATCGACAACGCCGCGGACGCCGCCAAGAAAGCGACGGAAAAGACCGTCGATGCGACGAAGAAGGCCGGGCAGGCGGTCGGCGACAAGGCCAAGGAGGCGGGCCAGAAGATCAAGGACGCTTCGAAGTAACCTCATTCCCCCCGCGGCTCGCGTCGCCGGAATAGCGCGGGCCGCGGGTTTTTCGCCTCTCTTTACTCTACATCTGCGCAGGGCACCATGCTCTCGCGGCTATCAGGGACTGAAACGAGCCTCAGTAGGCCTCCCCCGGCCGCGAAAGCATGATGGCCTCCCCGGCCGCACATGCTTTCGCGGCCCGCCAGGCCCCTGAGAACGTGTGCAGTCGCCGAGGGCCGCGAAAGCATGGCACCCCATATACGCTTTTCGCGTCCCTTTACTCCGCCGCTTCCACGCGCAGGCACCGCGCAATCTGCCGCACAGCCTGGCGCAGGCGGTCGCTCATTTTCAACCAGGGCCAGGCGCAAATACCCTTCCCCCACCTCGCCGAACCCGCGGCCCGGGCTGACCGCCACTTCCGCCTCCTCGATCAGCTTCATGGCGAAGTCGAGCGATCCCATGCGCTCGCGCCATTCCGCGGGATAGCGCGCCCACACGAACATGCTGGCCCGCGGCGGCTCGACCTCCCAGCCGATGCGCCGCAGCCCCTCGACCAGCACGTCGCGCCGCTTTTGGTACTCCAGCGCCTGCCGTTTGACCGCCTCCTCGCCGTGGCGCATGGCGACGATGCCGGCGATCTGGATCGGCGCAAAGATTCCGTAGTCGTAATATCCCTTGATCGTGGCCAGGGCGCGGACCATCTCGGCGTTGCCGGCGCAGAAGCCGAGCCGCCAGCCGGCCATGCTGTAGCCCTTGCTCATGGTCGTCGTTTCGACGCCGACCTCCTTGGCGCCGGGGACGCTGAGGAAACTCGGCGCCTGGTAGCCGTCGAAGCAGACGTCGCCGTAGGCGAAGTCGTGGATGACCATGAAGCCGTGCTTGCGGGCCAGCGCGACGACCTCGACGAAGAAATCGCGCTCGACGACGGTGGTGCTGGGGTTGTGCGGGAAATTAAGGATCAGCACCTTGGGTTTGGGATAGAGATGCTCCGCCACGTTGGCGACGTTGGATAGGAAGCGATCCGGCTGGGTGCAGTCGAGGCTGATGACGTTGCCGGAGGCCAGGGCGACGGCGTAGACGTGGATGGGGAAGGACGGCGCCGGCACGATTGCGGTGTCGCCGGGGCCGAGGAGGGCGAGGCACATGTGGCTGAAGACTTCCTTGGAGCCGAGGCCGGCGATGACTTCCGAGTCGGGGTCGAGCTGGACGCCGTGCAGGCGGGAATAGCGGAGGGCGGCCTCACGGCGGAGGTTGTAGAGACCGTTGCTGACGGAGTAGCGGTGGTTGCGGTCGTCGCGGGCCGCCTCGCAGAGCTTGTCGATGACCTCGGCCGGCGGCGTGTCGGTGGGGTTGCCCATGCCGAGGTCGATGACGTCCACGCCGGCCCGGCGCTTGCGGTATTTGAGGTCGTTTATCTTGCCGAACAGGTAGGGCGGCAGCCGCTTGACGCGGTCGGCCACGCTGATCTGGAACGGCGCCTGGACGGTGTTGGGTTCGCTTTGCATGGTCGCGGTCGGGGTGGAGACGAAAACGCGGACGCGCAAGGCCGCATCCGCCGCTGATTTGAATGTATCAGCCGGTTCGCCGCGCTGCCATCCCGCCTTTTCCTTGCGTCGGCCGCGCCGCGCGTACATAATCGGCCGCACGAGGTCGCCCGAAACCGACACAAGGAGACGCACGCATGTTTCACCGCATCATCCCGCTGACCCTGGCCGCCGCCTTGCTGGCGCTGGCGCCCGCCCGCCCGGCCGACGACTTCCCCAAGGAGACCGGCCTGTACGACGGATTTACGTCCCTGTTCAACGGCAAGGACCTGACCGGCTGGAAAGCCAGCGGCAAGATGGAGGACTGGGCCGTCGATGGCACGACGCTCTACACCAAGGGCGGCGGCGGCGGCTGGCTGATGACGGACAAGGAGTATGGGGATTTCGAGGTGTACGTGGATTTCAAAATGCCGCTGTCGGGCGGCGGCAACAGCGGCGTGGCCATTCGCGCCCCATTCGAGGGCGACGCGGCGTACAAGGGGATGGAGATCCAGCTGCTGGACGACGTGTGGCACCGGGAGCATCTGAAGGACCTCAAGCCGGTGCAGCTGACCGGCTCGATCTACGGCGTCGTGCCTCCGTCGCATGAGGCGTTGAAGCCGGTCGGCGAGTGGAACACCATCCACATCACCGCCAAGGGCCGCCAGGTGACGGTCGAGCTGAACGGGATCAAGACGGTGGACGCCAACCTCGACGACCACAAGGACGCTTTCAAGGTCCACCCCGGCCTGACGCGCGACAAGGGCCACATCGGCTTGCAGAGCCATAGCAACCGGGTCGAGTTCCGGAATATCTATGTCAAGGAGCTGCAATAAACGGAAGGACGCGGGCGGCCTCTTCTGCGCACGGCGCCGCTCATGCTGGGTTGGCGCGCCACCAGGCGGCCGCATCCTCCTCGGTCCACCGGCCGGCGACGGCGCAGGCTTCGAGGGCGCTTTCGAGATCGTGGGCGCTGGGGAAGCGCTCGGCCGGGTTTTTGGCCAGGCAGCGCAGCACCACGGCTTGCAGCTCCTCCGTCACGTCCGGGCGCTGGTCCCTGAGTGGGGCAGGCGGCTCATACATGTGAGCGGCGACCATGCCAATGGCCGCGCGGCCGGCGAAGGGCGGCCGGCCTGTCAGGAGGCAATAGGCCAGGCAGCCCACGCTGTAAACGTCACTGCGGGCGTCGAGGTCCTCCCGGCCCGCGGCCTGCTCGGGCGACATGTAGGCGGGCGTGCCGGCGATGACGCCTTCCTGCGTCAGCCGCTCACCGTCGGGGCTGATGTCTTGCGCTAGCACCAGCCCGAAGTCGAGCAGCTTGGCCACGTCGTGGCGGCCGCCACGCTCGCATACCATGACGTTGCCCGGCTTAACGTCCCGGTGGATCAGGCCGACGGCGTGAGCCTCCTGCAAGGCCCCGCACACCTGCCGCAGGAAGTGGACGGCTCGCGCCGGCGGCGCCGGCCCGTACCGCCGGACAAGCTCCTCCAGTGTCAGGCCGGGCAGGTACTCCATGACATAGTAGAACGTGCCGTCCTCGGCGTGGCCGTAATCGAAGATTTGGACTGTGTTCGGGTGGGTCAGCGTCGCCGTGGTTTGGACCTCGCGCTCGAAGCGCAGCAGGTTCTTCAGGTCGCCGGCCCGCTCCGGCCGGATGAGCTTGATCGCGCACGGCCGGCGTAGGAGCAGGTGCTCGGCCAGGTAGACTTCCCCCATGCCGCCGGCGCCGAGGCGCTCCTTGAGCAGGTACTGCCCGAGCCGGCGCACCTCGGAGGCTTCCTTCCGCAAGATCTCAATCCGGTAGGCGCCGTACACCACGATGGCACAGGCGACGCCAAGCCAGACTGCCCTGAAGGCCAAATACACAAACGAAACGTGGCCCGGGGCCCCGTAGCCCAGCAACACGAACATGTCGGGCAAGAAGCCGGTGAGGGCGATCAGACACACCACGACCGCGCAGCGGCGCCAGGTGTTTGGGATGACAACGCCATAGCCGACAACCATGAGCGCCCAGGGGACGCACCCGGCGTGTGCGTAGAGCGACGGATCCTTGACGATCTCCGGCACACGGTTGAGCAAGTTGAGCGTCCCGGTCCAGCCGGAGAAGATGAGCACAGGCGCTATCACAAGCCATTCCACGGCTCGCAGTCGTGCCAGGTCGGTCGGCCGCCGGGGCGAAAGCCAGGCCGCGATGGCGCCTTCGAGGCAGCCGACCAAGAGGACGATTCCGGTCCACCCCGGCCGGGTGAACGCCTCCAGGGGCGCGGCCAGCCAGCGATGGAGGTTGAAGGGGACGCCGATGCCGATCGCGGCGGCGCAATAAGCAACCACAAGAAGGGCGACGAAGCGCAGGCGCCTCCGCAATTGCTCCTCCAGCTCGCTCGTCGGTTGCGGCGAGGCGCCGGAGACCAGGGCGACCCGGAACCGTGTCACGGGCCGGGGCCGCGCGGGCCGGTCGCCCGGGCGAGGGCGGCCCGGCTCCGGCGGCGTTGGCTGCTCGGTGATGGTCTTCGGCAGGCTCATGGCGTTGACCTCGGCCCACGATGGAATCGCCCCTTCCCGCGAGCCCGCAGCGCCCAGCAAACTCCTCACCCCGTTCCGCGGCGATACCGCTGCCAGGAACGGGGTGAGAAGCCGTGGCGCGAGGCCTCAATGGAGGTTGGCGCTCCCACGAGTGGGATGGAAGTCGCGCTCAGCGCGGATGCCCTGACGCCCCGGGATGGTGACCTCAACCCGGTACTTGGGCCCGAGGTCCAGCACGCCACGGGAATGCCTATCCTATCGGTGCGGGGCCGCGGGTCGAGGTGGCCGCTCGTGCCTTGGCGCTTCGTGCCCGAAAGCAAGCTTGGTCCCGGGAGTCTGCGACGACCGCATTGGCGACACGCCGCGGCGTGTTCCCGTTGGAGAGACTGCCTCCGTTACGCACTCCCGCGCCCGCGGCCCCTTCGCCCGTTGACCACCCGCACCCTCATCCCGAGGTCGCCATGACGCCACGCTTTCGCCAAGACGGTCGTATCGTCGCCTCCCCTGAGCCGCTGCGGGTCACCAACCCGCACGCCGCCGGCATCGACGTCCATGCGGCGCGCCACTACGTCGCCGTGCCGCCCACGGCGGTGGCCGCCGACCCCGCCGACCCGGCTGCCCACCTGCCGCCCCACGTCCGCGCCTTCGGCGCCTGCACCGCCGACCTGGAGGCGCTCGCCGATTGGCTCCAGGCCTGCGACGTCACCACGGTGGCGATGGAATCGACCGGCGTCTACTGGGTGCCGCTGTTCGAACTGTTGGAGCGGCGCGGCTTTGCGGTCTATCTGGTCGATCCGCGGCAGACGCGGCACGCGCCCGGCCGGCCCAAGAGCGACGTGCTGGATTGCCAATGGATTCAACGGCTGCACAGCTACGGGCTGTTGAGCGCGTCGTTCCGGCCGGAGGATCAGGTGGTGGTCCTGCGCGGTTACCTGCGGCAACGGCAGATGCTGATCGGCTACGCCGGCCAGCACGTCCAGCACGTGCAAAAGGCGTTGGAGGAGATGAACGTCAAGTTGACCGAGGCGGTCAGCGACGTGGTCGGCGTGACGGGCCTGGCCATCCTCCAGGCGATCCTGCGCGGCGAACGCGATCCTCGGGAGTTGGCGAAGTTGCGTCACGAGCGGTGCCGGCGGACGGAGGCGGAATTGGCGCGGGCCTTGCAGGGCAATTGGCGCGAGGAACACTTGTTCGCGCTGCGTCAGGCGTTGGCGTTGTACGAGTGCTACCACGCGCGGCTGCACGAGTGCGACGCGCAGGTCGAAGCCTACCTGGGGACCTTCACGGACAAGAGCGGCGGCCGGCCCCTGCCGCCCAAGCCTCGCAAGCGGGGCCGGGCGGCGAACGAAGCCCGTTTCGACGTGCGCGGTTCGCTGTTCCGGCTGGCGGGGGTGGACCTGACGGCGATCGAGGGCATCGACGCGGCGACGGCCTTGGTGGTCCTGAGCGAGTTGGGCACGGACCTGAGCAAGTTCCCGACGGTCAAGCGGTTCGTCAGTTGGCTGGGGCTCTGTCCGCAGCACCAGGGTTCGGCGGGGAAGATCAGGAGCCGGCGGGTGCGTCGGGGCTCCAACCGTGCGGCGCGGGCGTTTCGCCTGGCGGCGCAGGGCTGCCACCACGCCAAGAACGCGTTGGGGGCGTTCTACCGGCGGATTGCGGCGCGGGCCGGGGGCGGCAAGGCGGTGGTGGCGACGGCGCGGAAGATCGCGGAGCGGGTGTACCGCCTCTTGAAGTACGGCGAGGCATACGTGCGTCAGGAGCAGGGGGCCTGTGAGGAGGCGTATCGGTTACGCCAGGTGAAGGGCCTGGCGCGGAAGGCGGCGGAGTTGGGCTATCGTCTGGAGCCGGCGGCGCCGTGAGCGCGTCCCAACGCGACCGCGGCCCGACGGTAGGCGTGCCAGCAGTCCCAACGACGATGCGGGCAGATCTCGGAAAGCGGCGCGGGGAGGGGGTTGGTACGCGCACCGACCGTGTATAATGTTCTTTACGTCTGTGTTACGTCCGCAATTCTCGAAGAGAGTTCCTGGAGAGGGCGAGGCGGAAAGCTCTGGAAATGGCGCCTCTCGCCCTTGCTTGGCGCTGCGGGCTCGCGGTTCTTCCCTAATCTCAATGCCATTCCGAAATGTGACCGTCCGCCCTTGGACCTCTTATCAAGCCCCCCTCGTCGGGGCGTCTGCGGCCGGGTTCGCCCCGTCCGCTGAACTGGCGCGGCCGCGCCACCAGGCGGCCGCTCGCTCCTCGGTCCACAGGCCCGCGCCCTGACAGCCGGCCAGCGCCCTTTCCAGACTCCGGGTGTCGGGAAAGCGCCGAGTCGGGTCTTTCTCCAGGCAGCGCAGGACGACCGCTTGCAGGTCGGGCGGCGTCTCCGGCCGGAACTGGTCCGGTGGGACCGGCGGGTCGCTGACGTGAGCGATCAGCGTCTGCAACGGGGTCGGCCGGACGAACGGAGGCTGGCCGATCAGCAGGTAATAGGCGACGGCCCCCAGGCTGTAAATGTCGCTGCAGGCGTCCAGGTCCTTCTTGCCGTCGGCCTGTTCCGGGGACATGTAGGCAGGCGTCCCGGCGAAGGCGCCCTCCTGGGTCAAATTGTCCGCGCCCGCGCCGAGGCCGTGCGACCGCACCAGGCCGAAGTCCAGGAGCTTGGCCACGTCGGGCAAGCCGCCGCGCTCGCAGGCGATGATGTTGCTCGGCTTGATGTCGCGGTGGATCAGGCCTACGACGTGGGCCTCGTGCAGCGCACCGCAGACCTGGCGGAGAAGGTGGACGATCCGCTCCGGCGGCGGTGGGCCGTGGCGCTTGACCAGCTCCTCCAGGGTCAGGCCGGGTAGGTACTCCATCGCGTAGTAGAACGTGCCGTCCTCGGCGTGGCCGTAGTCGAACACCTGGACGGTGTTCGGGTGCGTCAAGCCGGCCGTCGCCTGCACCTCGCGCTCGAAGCGGAGCAGATTCTTGGGATCGCCGGCCCGCTCCGGCCGGATCAGCTTGAGGGCGCACGGCCGGCGGAGCAGGACGTGTTCGGCCAGATAGACTTCGCCCATGCCGCCCTCGCCGAGACGCTCCTTCAGCTGGTACTGCCCCAACTGCCGCGCCGCCAGGACTTCTTGCCGGAGAATTTCAACGCGGTGCGAGCCGTAAACCGCCAGGGCGACCGCCACGCCCATCCACATGACCAGGACGGTCAGGCATACCAGAAACGGCACAAGGAACTTGGCCCGAATCTCGTCCTCGGAGAAACCCACGGCCGATACGAGGGCCACGGGCACTACGGCCATCGCCGTCACGACCAGGCCGCACCGCCTTCCGGTGTTGGGGATCAGCGTCCCGTAGGCCACGATGGTGGCCAGGAAATACAGAGCGATCGTCGAGAGGATGAAGGGGACGAAGAAGACGCCTTCCTGAAAGGCGCGGAGCAGCAAGTGCTTCGGCCCCAGCTGATCGACGTACCACCAAACTATTTGGGTCAGCGGCAGCCCGAAGAGGGAGATTTCCACCGCTCGCAGTCGTCCCAAGGCTAGCGGCCGGCGGCTCCAGATGAGGGCCGTGGTAACCACCACGACCAAGAACATCGCCCAGATGGACGCCGCGCCGAGCCAGACCTCGGCGGGCGGCCGGGTGTCCAGGGGGACTTGGATCGCATGAAGGACGGAGGCGACGCCCCACACTACGGTCGATAGGACACTGAAGAAGCGTAAGCGGCGGCGCAGGAGGGTCTGCACCTCCGCAGCGAGTCGCGGGCTGGGTCCCGTCGCCAGCACGACCTTGATCCGCTCGGGTCGCGCTATATCCCGCGCACGGCGCCGTGGTAATCGCTGGTGGGTTGTTCGGTCGGCGGCATGGGCATCAGCCTCGAAGAATCCGCTCGCTTGCGCATAGGCGGCGCGGCCCGAAAGCCGTCGCGGCGCTTCCGACCGTATCCTCTCTCCGCCGTCGTCCCCTTTCAAGGGCTTTCCGATCCGCGGAGCACGGTTGCCAGTCTGGCGCTGGCGTTCTAGCCTGACGGCATGAGCCACACACCCAACGACCCCCATGCGTACCTGCACAGCATCAGCCACCACCGCATCGACCCGCCGGCGCTGACTGCCGACACGCCGCTGACGCGCGTCATCGACGAGGCGTTCCTGTCGTACAACGCCGGCCGGCTGCGCGAGGCGTGCCGGCTGTTCGTCGAGAAAATGCTGGCCGACGCCGCCGTGGTGGGGCTGTCGCTGGCCGGCGCCCTGACGCCGGCCGGCCTCGGTATGTCGTGCCTGGCGCCGCTGGTCGAGGCCGGCTTCATCGACTGGATCGTCAGCACCGGCGCCAACCTCTACCACGACACCCACTTCGCGCTGGGCATGGACTTGCGTCAGGCGCGGCCCGGCCTGGACGACCACCGGCTCCGCGAAAACCAAGTGATTCGGATTTACGACATCGTTTTCGACTACGAAAATCTCCTCGGCACCGACCGCTTCTACCGAACGCTGTGCCGCGGCGAGGCGTTCCAGAAGACGATGGGCACGGCGGAGTTTCACCACCTCGTCGGCAAGTACGTCTCGGCCCGTGAAGACGAGACGGGGCGGACGGGCAAGAGCCTCCTGGGGGCCGCGTACCGCCACGCCGTGCCGATCTTCACGTCGTCGCCGGGCGACAGCTCGATCGGTATGAACCTGGCCGCGTTGCAGCTGGAGGGGTCGGCCCTGCGGATCGACCCGCTGCGCGACGTGAACCAGAGTGCGGCGATCGTTTATGACGCCAAGAAGGCCGGCCGCAGCGGCGTATTCATCCTGGGCGGCGGCTCGCCGAAGAACTTCATCCTCCAGACGGAGCCGCAGATCCAGGAAGTGCTGGGCCTGGAGGAGAGCGGCCACGACTACTTCCTGCAATGCACCGACGCCCGTCCCGACACCGGCGGCCTGAGCGGCGCGACGCCCTCGGAGGCGATGACGTGGGGCAAGGTCGATCCGGCGACGCTGCCGGACACGGTGACGTGCTACCTGGACTCGACGGTGGCGCTGCCCTTGATCACGGCCTACACCCTGGCGACGCGCAAGCCGCGGAAGCCGCGCCGGCTCATGGATCGGCTGGAGGCGATGATGGGGACGCTGGAGACGGAGTACGGGGCGCGACGGAAGAAGGACGATGCGGGCGGCGGGGGGAAAGAGGAGAAAGTCGATCCGGAGGCGCGGGCGGAGATTGATCGGATACGGTGACGCCAAAGGAACAAATCAAGCAGTTGCTGGGAAAGCCCTACGCAATGCGGCGGCGAACGGCTTGAACCCATCCGGGCAGTGCCGTTCCAGCTCGGCCGGGTCCGTGCATTCGGCGATTTCGGCTCGGAAATCGGCGTCGTCGTTCCGGTTCCCGGCCTCGGCGATGCGCTGCAGAAGGGCTTTGGGCCGGTGGTCTGGCTTGCCGCTCTTCTCGAAGAACGACTCGGCGTGGCTGGCCGCATAGACGGCATGAACCTTTTTCGGATCGATTTTCAGCGTTTGAGCGATCGCGGCGGGCGCACCAAGCGTCCAGGCCTCGATCGACTCGACGGCGACGCCGCACGCAACAGGGTGGGTGGAAGCGACCGTTTTCAAGCCGCGTTCGCGGCCTTCCAGCAATTCCGGTAGTCGCGTGTCGTCACGATCCCGGTCGTGGACGCACACAGTCCCGGCGCAACCGAACCGGCGGGCGCTGAGCAGTACCGCGGCGGCGACCTTGGCCGCAAGCCCCGCCCGCTTCACATCCGGCCGGAACCGGGAAAGCTCGGACCACTTCAAAGCCAGCGGTTCCTTGATGGAAGGGCAAACCCGGCGGGCGAGGGCCGGGAGTACGCCGCCGGCCGGCTGAGGGTTGAAGGGGTCGTGACTGCCCAGCCGGTGGCCGATTTCGTGCGGCCCTTCGCCGATGAAGAGCACTTTCACGCGGGCTGCTCCTTCAGCAAGGCGTCTTCGCCGAGGAGATACCAGAGTTCGCCGACCGCGAATTCCTGGAGGAGTTTGTCGATGTCTCGCACTTTCGTCATCGGCGTCACGCGCGTGCCGCCTTCCTGGTCACGCTGAAAGATGCGGACTTCTTCGGGCTTGGCGTAGTTGAGCAGGATCGGGCTGTGCGTCGTGACAAGCACCTGTCGCGGGCGATTGCCGACCTCTCCCGTGCTGATTTTGCGAAGAATGTCGATCACCAGTTTGAGGCGGGACGGATGTAAGCCGTTCTCCGGCTCTTCAATCAAGAGGATCTCCGGGGTGTCGCCGTAGGCAAGAGAAAGGAATGCGGTCAGCAGCAACGCCCCTTCCGAGGCGAGAGCGGCTGGAATGGTGACGTAGGGCCGCCCGTTCCCGGACAACGTGAACTCTAGCGATTTGATCGCATTGGGAACGGTCTGGAGGGCGACGCCGCGAAGCGTTGGGATCTCTTCATGGAGGACCCGCTCGAGGTCGAGAATGGCAGACCGATCCGGGCCGCTTGAGATGGCGTCGATTACCGCCGCCAAGTTGGTTCCGTCTGTCGATAGCACCGGATTAGGCAATGGGGCGGATGGGCGGCGCAGGGCCACAGGATCGAAGGCATACTTCGCTGTTGAGAGAAGAGAACGGGCGACCTCCTGAACTCGATCGTCATGAACCGTTGACCGCGCGACGACGGTTAGCCCCGTCTGAGTAGGCTGCACGCCCATCAGCGGGAAGTTCGCGTTCGGCGGCAGCTTGACGACAGGAGGCCTTGACTGAGTATCGACGACAAGTAGGACCTGATCATTCCAAAACAGTCTTTCCTGAAGGACGGTTCGGCTTGCCGAGAGACTGAGTTCATAAGCGAACTGGCCCTGCCCGACCCTGCCTTTGATGTTCCAGCTGATCGCGAGATCTTCCTTCTTGCCCCAGATAAGGTCTCGGAACGGACCCTGGTACTGAGTTTGCGGTTGGTTCGCGCTCATCCCGAGAGCCTGCACCGCGTCAAGCAGGCTGCTCTTCCCGCTGTCGTTCGGCCCGATCAGGATCGTGAACGGCACCAGATCGACCTGCACGTCCCGCAGGCACTTGAAGTTCTGGATGTGCAGATGCGTAATCATGGTCGCTCCCTCCCGCCTCCCATTCTACGCCAGCCCCTTCGCCATTTCCTCCTCAATTCGCCCCAAATCCTCGCATCCCACCGACAGCCGCACCAGTCCGTCCGTGATGCCCAGCCGCGCCTTCTCCTCCGCCGCGACGAAGCGGTGCGACGTGGTCGCCGGGTGGCTGCATGTCGTCGCGGTGTGGCCCAGCGACGGGCTGAACGGGATGCCGGGCGCCTGGCGCATGAAGCGATTCACGGCGTCGCGGCCGCCGGCCAGCTCCACGCACAGCATGTTGCCGAAGCCCCCGTGCAGCACGCGGCCGGCCGCGGCATGGTCGGGGTGGTCCGGCCGGCCGGGGTAGATTACGCGCGTCATGCCGGGCCGATCCGCCAGCCAGTCGGCCAGCGCCGCCGCGTTGGCCGAGGCCGCCCGCATCCGCAGCGGCAGCGTCTCCAGGCCGCGCTCCGCCAGCCAGCAGTCGAACGGGCTGGACGACAGGCCCCACATGGCCGCCGTCTTGCTGATCTCCGCGAACTGGTCGCCGCGGCCGCAGACGGCGCCCAGCGTTACGTCGCTGTGGCCGCCGAGCATCTTCGTCAGGCTCTCAACCACGAAATCCGCCCCGATTTCCAGCGGCCGCGTCAGCACCGGCGTGGCGAACGTGTTGTCCACCGCGAACAGGCAGCCGTGTTCGTGGGCCAGCGCGGCCAGCCGTTCAAGATCGACCACCTGCAACATCGGGTTGGAAATGGTTTCCGCGTACAGCAGCCGGGCGGGCGACTTCAGCGCCTTTTCCACGCTTTCCAGGTCGCTCAAATCCAGAAACTCGGTCGGCACGCCGAAGCGGCCCAGCGCCTGCCGCAGCAGCTGCGCGGCCCGGCCGTAGAGGCGGTCGCCGGCCACAACGCGGTCGCCGGGGCGCAGCGTCGCCAGCAGCAGGGCGCTGATCGCGGCCATGCCGGAGCCGCCCATCACGGCCCAGGCGCCGCCCTCCAGCGCCGCCAGGCGTTCGGCCAGGCGGCGGGCGTTGGGGTGGATGTCCCGCGCGTAGTAGAAGCCGGGCGCCTCACCGCTCATGATGCGCTCGTAGGCGTCGAGGTCCGGCATCGTGTAGACCGACGACGGGTACAACGGCGGCGCGAGCGGCGAGCTGGCGCCCAGGTCGGTCGTCGGCGGGCGGTCGTCGGTCATCGGTCGGCTCCGGGAACCAAGAACACACCGGCCCGAAGCGCGAGCGAGGAGGGAAAGTTCCCTCGCTCGCGCTTCGGGCCGGTCGAGAGACGCCCCCCAGCTACTTGCGCAAATAATTCTGAATGGCGATCCACATCGTCCGCTGTTCGCCGCCCTCGTCAGGCCGCAGGCCGAGTCGCGCCGCCTGCGACTGGGCCGTCTCGTCCGACGTGTTCTCGGCCGTGCGGAAATACAGATACCAGAGGCCGCCCACCACGGCGCCGTCCGTGCCGTAGACGAACAGCGGGCGCTCGCTCTCATCGGTGACAATGCGATTGAATTCCTGCACCACGGCCGCCGACAGCGTGTTCGGCGATGCCTCCAGGCTCAGGTAACGCAGGCCGTGCTTCTCGAACTGGCGGCGGGCGGCCGCGTCGTCCTCGCCGGGGGCGCGGATGTGCAGCACCGTGCGGTACTGGTGCGCTTGCAGCCAGGTGATGCCGTCCGGGAACGGTTGCAGCCCGGACGCGATGCGGTCTTTCACGATCGCGAATTGCGGAATGTCCACGGGAAGCGGAGACGCCGCATCCTTTTCATCCACGATAGGCGGCTGCGGCATCGGGGCGCCGTACTGGGAGGAATTATCGCGGCCGGAGTCGGGCAGGTCCGGGATCGGCGCCGCCAGGCGGACGCCGGGGTCGAACAGCGGCCGGCCGGACGGGTCGAGAAAGGCCGAGGACGAGTAGGCGCCGGGCGGAACGGCGCCGGCGAAGTTCTCTGCCGATGGGCCGGGCGGGAAGGCGGCGGCGGGAATCGGCGCCGCACGCGGGCCGAACAGGCTCGGATGGCAGCGTTCGCAGGGAGCTTCGCCCGGCTGCGGGCCGGTATAGCGCGGGAAGCAAGTAACAGGTGAACACGACTCGCGCGTGGTCCCGCAACCCGGGGCCGCGGCCAACGCGACGGCCGACGACAGCATGAGGAAAAAGCAACGTTTCATGGCTTTCCTCCTTGGTTCCTGGTTCATCATTCCGATTGTACGTCAGCAGCTGAGCGTGGCGGCAGGGCGCGATTCATGGCCGCGGGTGAAAAGTTTGCCGGGGCGATCAAGAGGAATCGGTTGCGCGGTTTGTAAGGGCGGCTTCCCGCGGGTTGCCGCGCCGCCGGCCTGTCTGGAAGATAGGAAGGAGGTATCGCTTTTTCTCCGGGCGAGGAGGTTCTCATGCGATTCGGACTGTCCGCCCTCGCGGTCCTGCTCGGCGGCGCGACGGCGTCGGCCGGACTGAAGACCGAGGTCATCGACTACAAGCACGGCGACGTGAAGCTCGAAGGCTACCTGGCCTATGACGACGCCGTCGCCGGCAAGCGGCCGGGCGTTCTGGTGTGCCACGAGTGGTGGGGCCACAACGACTACGCCCGCAAGCGGGCCGAGCAACTGGCCGCCCTCGGCTACGTCGCCTTCGCGCTGGACATGTACGGCGAAGGGGTGCAGGCCAAGGACGCCAAGGAGGCGGCCGAGAAGGCAGCCGTCTTCAAGAAGGATCGCTCGTTGATGCGCACCGCGCCATGGCCGGCCTGGACGTGCTGCGCCGCCATCCCAAGGTGGACGCCGACAATCTCGCCGCGATCGGCTACTGCTTCGGCGGCACGACGGCCCTGGAACTGGCCCGCGCCGGCGCCGACCTCAAGGGCGTGGTCAGTTTCCACGGCGGCCTCGACACGCCCGACCCGGCCGACGCCAAACGGATTCGCTGCAAGG
Organism: uncultured Planctomycetaceae bacterium; assembly: GCA_963823075.1. Taxonomy (GTDB): domain Bacteria; phylum Planctomycetota; class Planctomycetia; order Gemmatales; family Gemmataceae; genus UBA4732. The sequence goes on along the minus strand of CAWGKE010000001.1, from coordinate 850,660 downwards.
TGCTGGTGCTGACGGGGGCGGACGATCCTGTCGTGCCCAAGGAGCAGATCGCCGCGTTCGAGGACGAGATGAAGAAGGCCAACATCGATTACAAGGTCATCAGCTACCCCGGCGCGGTTCACGGCTTCACCAATCCCGCCAACGGCGACGATCCCAAGAAGGGCGTCGCCTACAACAAGGAAGCCGATGACAAGTCATGGGAGGAAATGAAGGCGTTCTTCGACAGGATATTCCCGAAAACGAAGTGAACAAGCCATTTCACCGCGGAGAACGCGGAGAGCGCGGAGAGAAGAAAGAGAAAATTGCGGAAGCTGCGCGATCTCTGTGGCACTTGTCTTTTTCTTCTCTGCGCTCTCCGCGTTCTCCGCGGTGAATTCTTGTCCGGCTTCTGCCGATAAGGAATGGATGCCCCGCACCGAAGGGATTCGCCATGCCATCCGACCGCGCCGCGCACTTCGCCGCCCTGTCCGACGACCTGCAAGCTTTCCGCCACTACATCCAGGCCGAGCGCGGCCTGGCCGTCAACACGCTCCTGGCCTACGGCCGCGACCTCGACCGCTTCGCCGGATGGGTCGCCGGCGCCGGCCTCACCGATTACCTCCACCCCACGCTCCGCGACCTCACCCACTACCTCGAATTCCTCCGCGCCGAGAATCTCGCCCCGCCCAGCGTGGCCCGGCATCTGGTCTCATTAAAGGTCTTTTATCGCTTCTTACGCATGGAGGAGCGCACCAACGAAAGCACCGTCGAGCTGCTCAGTTCGCCGTCGCTGTGGGAGCGCATCCCGCAGGTGCTAAGCCCCGAGAGCATCGTGAAGCTGCTGGAGGCGCCGCAATCGCTCGACCGCTTCTTCCTGCGCGACCGGGCCATCCTCGAAACGATGTACGCCACCGGCGGCCGGGCGTCGGAAGTGGTCAAGCTCAGGCTGGAGGATACATACCTGGATTCCGGCTTTTGCAAGTGCTTCGGCAAGGGGAGCAAGCAGCGCATCGTGCCGCTGGGCCGCATGGCGATCAACGCCCTCCGCGCCTACCTGGAGGGGCTGCGGCCGCGCCTGACGCTGCACACGCCGGACGCGCCGTGGGTGTTCGTCAGCCGCGGCGGTCGAGGGCTGACGCGCGTCATGCTCTGGGTGCTGGTAAAGAAATACGTCCGCCGGGCCGGCCTCAACGCCAAGGCGAGTCCGCACACGCTGCGCCACAGCTTCGCCACGCACCTGCTGGCCGGCGGCGCCGACCTGCGCACGGTGCAGGAACTGCTCGGCCACGCCAACATCCGCACCACGCAGCAGTACACCCACGTGGACCGCGAGCGACTACGGGCCATCCACGAGAAGTTCCACCCGCGCGGCGGGAAACAGGACGGCCCGCCTGTGGGGACAGGCGGGCCGTCAGAGATCGCGAAAGGTAGTGATGCGCCTTCGGCGGAGGAGATCAACCGCCGGAGTGCATGAACAGATTCACCGGCACGAGGTGAATGCTATCCTCGCCCGGTAGTTTAGCCTCCTGGGGGACGCGCTCGCCGGGAAAGCTCCAAAGGAAGGTGTCCATCTTGATATCGCGCGCGCGGGGATCTCGGGGCCCGCGGTCGTCCATCACTCGGTCCACATACTTCTTGATGAAGGCCTGCGTGTCGCCGACGCCGAGCAGCTGGCTGCCGCCCAGCTTGGTGCCGGGGATCGCCTTGACGTCGGTGAATTGCAGCCGGCCTTTGATTTGATCTTCGTTCCAACCTGGATTCTCGCGTCGCACCCGGGCCTCGATCCCGCTCAACTGCGTCTTGGCCAGGGACTCGGCCGATTCGTTGTCCTTGCCGTAAACGAACGCCATCGGCACCTTATTGGTCCCGGACACGTCCACAATCCAGGTATGGACGGCGCCCCGTATCTCGCGCTCGCCGAGCTTGGGGCTGAGGTCCAGCCATACGGCGCCGGCCACGTCCCGCCCTTCCGGCTCGTCGAGCGTCGGCCGCCCGGTCTTCGGGTCGATGCCGCTGATCTTCTGGAGGTGCCACTGGGACTCCATCCACATGGCGCCGATCGTGGCGCCCTCGCCGGCCCCGACGAGGATCAGGTTGGAGGAGTTGGCCTGGCCGTTGCCGCTGTGCTTGTCCAGGTAGGTCTTGGCGGCGGCGATGTCGTTGACGAGGTAGGGATAGTACTCGCTCGACCGGCCGTCAAAGTCTTTGTGTTCGATTGTGTCCGGCGGCGGGTTCTTGTTGGCGAGCTGGGGCATCAACTCGCGGTTGTGTCGTCCCTTGATGGGGTCCCAGAAGTCCTTGCTGACCTTGTGGCTGTTGCCGAAGCCGCGGAAATCGAAGCTGAGGACGGAGTAGCCGTCCTCGGAGAGCGCCTGGGCCAGGGCGTCCCAGTTGTCCTGGTTGCTGCCGCCGCCGCTCTTGCCGAAGTTGTGCAGAAGCAGGACCGTGGCGTTCTTGTCCTTGGCCCCGTCCTTCACGTCGGATTTGTAGAAGTGACCTTCGAGGGTGACGCCGTCGAGGGTGTCGAAGGTGACGCGATCGCCGTCGGCGGCCCGCGCCGTCAGGGCGCACGCTGCCGCGCCCAGGGCTCCCATGAGGAAGAGGCGGAACCCGTAACGCATTGCCATTACCTCCCAGAGAAGTGCGCACCAACCGTTATCTCTTGATCTTAAAGCGGCGCGGGGCGAAGGTCAAGCGACCGCGGCGAGCGACCATCGTAAGGGCACTGGTGCAGTCTTCCTTCGGTGATAAGATGACGCACCGGCCGGTTCCCGCCGGCCGCTCGCCCTTACCCGCGGAGGCCGTGGCATGATCTACCGCAACCTCGCCGAGCTGCACCGCCGGCAGGCCGAGCGTTTGGGACCGCGCCCCGCCCTGCGCTTCAAGCGCCACGGCCTCTACCACGACCTGAACTGGGACGACTACCGGGCTGAGTCGCTGGCCGCCGCCGCGGCCCTGATCGAGGCCGGCGTCGCGCCCGGCGACCGCGTCGGTCTGCTGGCAGAGAACCGCGTCGAATGGCTGATCGCCGACATGGCCATCCTCGCCGCCGCCGCCGTCAACGTGCCGCCGCACGCCCCACTCACCGCCCGCCAGGTCCACTTCCAGCTTCACGACGCCGGCGTCCGTTGGCTGATCGTCTCCACGCACGCCCAGCTCGACAAGGTGCGACAAATTCGCTCCGAATTGCCGGAGCTGCGCGGCGTCGTGCTGATGGACGGCGAGTCGCCCTCCCTCACCCCCGCCCCTCTCCCGCCCGGGGAGAGGGGAGAAGTGCTGTCGTGGCGCTCGTTCCTGCAGCGCGGCCGGCGGGCGCTGCCGCGGCTGGCAGCGGAATTGCGATGCCGCGAGGAGAAATTGGGGCCGGACGACCTGGCCACGATCATATACACCTCTGGCACGACCGGCGATCCGAAGGGCGTCATGCTGACGCACGGCAACCTGCTGAGCAACAGCCTGGCGGCGCTGGAGGTGATGCCCTACGGATCGGGCGATCTGGTGCTGAACTGGCTGCCGCTGACGCATATCTACGCCCGCACCGTGGACCATTACATCTGCATGGCGTCGGGAACGCCGGTCGCCCTGGCGGAGTCCGCCGACGCATTGGTGCAGAACCTGGACGAGGTGCGGCCGACCCACTTCGCATCCGTCCCGCGCTTCTATGAAAAGTTGCTCACGTCGGTGGGCACGGCCGACGCGGCGGAGACGGGACGCCGGCTGCGCCGGGTGTTCGGCCCACGCATCGCCTGGATGAATTCCGGCGGGGCGCCGCTCCCTCCGGCGATCGCGCGGGCCTACCACGAGGCGGGGCTGCTCGTGTTGCAAGGCTACGGCCTGACGGAGGCGGCGCCGATCATCTCATTCAACTGCCCCAACCGGTACAAACTGGACACCGTCGGCCGGGCGTTGCCGGGCGTGGAGGTGCGCATCGGGCCGGACGGCGAGGTGCTGACGCGCGGGCCGAACGTCATGAAGGGCTACTGGAACGACCCGGCGGCGACGGCGGAAGCGATCCGCGACGGCTGGCTTTGCACCGGCGACCTCGGCGAGCTGGACGCCGACGGATTCCTGCGCATTACGGGTCGTAAAAAGGACCTTCTGGTGTTGTCCAACGGCAAGAAGGTCGCGCCGGCTTGCGTGGAGGGGCTGCTGTTGGCCGAGCCGTGCATCGATCAGGCCGTGGTGTGCGGCGAGGGGCGCAACTATCTGTGCGCGCTGCTGGTTCCCGCGTGGGACAACGTCCGCCGGGAGCTGCATCAGGAGGGCGTCGCGCTCGAAGGCGAGCCGGAAGAATGGGCGGCGCGGCCGGAGGTGTACGGCCTGCTGGAGCGCCGGGTAGGAGCGGCGCTGACGGACCTGTCGCCCGCGGAGCAGGTCAAGAAGTTCGTGATCCTGCCGCGTCCGTTCAGCGTGGCGGCGGACGAGCTGACGGTGAGCCTGAAACTGCGCCGCAACGTCGTGCTGGAGCGCCACGCCCGGCAGGTGGAGGAACTGTACCGGGAGTGAACAACGTGGCGGATGTGGCCGGTTAGCCGCGAACCGTCGGAGCCGCGACCGTGAGGGAGCGGTCTTCGCTAAAAAGCGCTCCCTTACGGTCGCGGCTCCGATAGCCGCGCTCACTTCACCGTCAGCAGCTTGTCCTCCGGCGGGAAGGTCGTTACCGTTATGTCCTTGAATCGCACCTCTTCCGGATCTTTATTGGCGTGCAGTTGAAGACCGATCGGGGCCTCGTGAATGAGGTCCGGCTTCGGGTCGCGCCAGTCGATGATCTGCACGCCGTTGGCGGCCGCGCGGATGCGATTGCCCTGGGCCAGGATCTCCAGCTGGTTCCAGTCGTGCTGCTTGCCTTCGCCGGCCTTCTTGCCCGGTCCGGCGTCCACGCCGAGGCCGTTCTCGCGGCGGTACAGGTCCCACATGCCCCAGCCGGACGGGAACATGACCAGATGCCCGCCGTAGGTGTAGGGGATGGCCTTTTCCGGCGCCTTGGGGAACTCGTCGCCCTTCTCCGGGGCCGGTTTGCCCCAGAAACAGACGCCCGAGTGCGTCTCCGACTGGACCAGCTTGCCTGTCACGACGAGGCGGAAATCGGTGAACGTCTTCTTGGTCAGCAGGTAGGTGCTGGCCCCGAGCGACCCCTGGCTCTTGCCGACGATCTCGCCGTTCTCTACGGACCAGTGGTCCTTGTCGCCCTCCCAACCGTCGAGGGTCTTGCCGTCGAAGAGCTGGATCGTCTCCGATTTGCCCTGGCGCGGCGGCACGACCGGGGCGTCTTTGTCGGCGGCCGGGACGGCGGAGACGGCCAGCACCAGCCCCAGACCGCACGATAGTGCGAGGGCGGGGAACCACAAGCGTTGCATGATGCACCTCCAGGGGAGAGAGAAGACGGCCCGTCCGGCGCGACGGTCGGCCGGCGCGGCGCCGGCGCGAAGGTACCAGCGGGACCGGCGCGATGCAACGAGTTTTCCGGCGCGCGCCGCGCCGGGTGTTACAATAACGCCCGGGACACGGCCGTGTTGCGGAGAACCCTCATGCCTCTGCTCGATCATTTTCATCCGCCGCTCAGCGAGGAGCGCCACTGGGAAGGCTTCCACTCGAAATGGGCCAACGCGCTGGTGGACGAGTTGAACCAGACGCTGTTGCCGCCACGATACTTCGCGGAGCCGCACGTTCACGTCGGGGCCCGCGTCGAGATCGATGTCGCTCCATTCAACGGCGCCTCGGCGCCCGGAAACGCTGCCTCGTCCGGAGCAATCGCCGTCTTGCCGGCGCGCACCTGGGCGCCGCCCGCGCCGACGCTGGTGATGCCGAACGCCTTCCCCGACGCATTCGAGGTGCAGGTCATCGGTACGGAAACCGGCCCGCGGCTGGTCGGCGCCATCGTGCTGGTCAGCCCGTCCAACAAGGACCGCGCCGACTACCGCCGCGCCTTCGCCGTCAAGTGCGCCAGCTACCTGTGTCAAGGTATCGGCCTTATCGTCGTGGACATCGTGACCAGCCGCGGCGGCAACCTGCATGACGAGATCGTCCGCCTGCTGCCCGACGCCGCTCCGCTTTTGTTTCCGGCGAACCCGCCCTTGTATGCGGCGGCCTACCGGCCGATCCGCCGCGACGAAGCGGACCAGACCGACGTCTGGCTGACGCCGCTGGCCGTCGGCCAAGCGCTGCCCGTGCTGCCGCTGGCGCTCAACGCCGAGCTTTGTTTGCCGGTCAATCTTGAATCCACCTACGTCGATGCCTGCCGGAAGCTGCGACTGAGCTGATGAATTCCGTCGCCGAACATCGGTTTTCCGAGGGGGGGATCCGCCATGTCCATCCGACTGTCGCGCCGGCTCGTGCTGGCGCTGTTCGTGCTGCTCGTCTTTCCGCTGGCCTCGTGGGCCGAAGCGCCGGCCGCGAAGGTCTACGTCATCCTCTGGTTCGACACCGAAGATTACATCCTGCCGGCCGACGACGACGCGGCCCTGCACCTGGCGAACTTCCTCACCGACGAAGGGATTCGGGCCACGTTCAAGGTCGTCGGCGAAAAAGCCCGCACCCTGGAGCGCCGCAAGCGCGACGACGTGATCGCCGCTTTGAAGAAACATGAGATCGGCTATCACTCCAACTGGCACAGCGTTCAGCCCAGCCCGGCCATGTACCTTTCGACGCTCGGCTGGGACGAGGGGGTGGCCGAGTTCGACCGGCGCGAGGGGCCGGGCCGCGACGACGTGGAGCGCATCTTCGGCCGGGCGCCGAGTTGCTACGGCCAGCCGGGCAGCTCATGGGGGCCGCAGAGCTATGGGGCCATGCGGAAGTGGGGCATGGGCGTCTACCTCGACGCCGGAAAGCACTTCGGCCTCGACGGCAAGCCCTGCTACTACGACGGCGTTCTGAACCTTTACAACCTCGACCATATCATGAGGACCGACCTGACCGGCCTGCCGGCGGAGCAGCAGGCGGAGGACCGTTTCACCGAGGCCCACAAGGCGCTCCTGGCCGAGGGCGGCGGCGTGGTCAGCATCTTCTACCACCCCTGCGAGTTCGTCCACAAGCAGTTCTGGGACGGCGTCAATTTCGCCAAGGGCGCCAACCCGCCGCGCGAGCAGTGGAAGCTGCCGCCGCAGAAGTCGGCGGAAGAAACGAAGACGGCTTATGAGAGTTTCGAGACCTGGATTCGCTTCATCAAGCGCTTCAGCGACGTGCAATTCATCACGGCGTCGGAGGCGGCCAAGCTCTACCGCGATCGGGCGCGCGGCCGCAAGTTCACGGCGGCCGAACTCAAAGCGATCGCCGCGGCCGTCGGCGACGACGTTTCCTTTCAACGCAATAACGACTATAGCCTGTCTGCTTCCGAGGTGTTCTCTCTGCTCGACGAATACGTGGCGGAACGCGCCGCCGGGCGGACGCCGGACGCGCTGCAATTGAAGGACACGCCCTACGGCCCGACGAGCGATTCGCCGGCGCTGCCCGAGGGCGGCGTCACGACGGACTGGAGCCAGTTCGGCCGCACCGCCGCCGACGTGGCCGACTACCTCCGCAAGCAGGGCCGTGTTCCCGGAACGGTCTGGCTCGGCTCGCAGCCGGTCCCGCCGGAAGCGTACCTGCGGTCGCTGGCCGCAGTCGCGCGCGACCTGCTCGACGGCAAGCCGCCGCCGGACGCGATCGAGATCAAGCCGGCGACGCTCAAGGCGGCCGAGCGCGTCTCCGACGACGATCCGAAGCTGTGGGGCTGGGTGATCTTTCCGCCGGGCTTCCACGCGCCGGAAATGATGCGGCTGGCGAAGCGCCAGGCGTGGACGCTCAAGCCGGCGCTGCTCGACCCGGATCGGGACTGAGCGGGCCGCCCCACCGCCGATTCGCCCAGCCGGCCAGCAGCGCCAGGGCCAACCCCGCCGCCCAGCCGGCCAGCACGTCGGTGGGATAGTGGACGCCGAGGTAGACGCGGCTGAAGCCGATCAGCAGCGGCAGGGCGACGCAGAGCGCGAGCGCCATCACACGGAACCGCCGTCCCCGCAATCGCCGGCCAAGGGTCAGCGCCAGCGCGCCGTAAACCGTCATCGACTCCAGGGAATGGCCGCTGGGAAAGCTGTACGAGGACGGTAAGGCAATCAGCCGCCACGGCACTTCCGGCCGCGGTCGCCCGACCAGAACCTTGACGCCTTCGCTCAGCGGAAACGCCGCCAGGGCGGCCGCGGCCAGGATCAGCGCCGTGCGCGGGCGCCGTCGGATCAGCAAAAAGGCGACGACCGCGAGAACCACGACCAGCAGGAACTGCCAGTCGCCGAGCTGCGTGACGCCGATCACGAGGGGGTCCAGCCAGGGCCGATGCAGCCGGAATACGGCGTCCATCGCGACCCCGTCCCACCATGCCACGGCATTCACGGCGGATTGCTCCTGCGCATCTGCTCACGGCCCGCGCCGCCATTATGATAGCAGGAGGATTGCATAGTCACAACTTCTTTCGGGCTATGAGGTCAATCGCTTGCTCGACATCCCAGCCCAGGGCGTCGGCGCGTGCGCAGGGGCAGGTCGTCCTCCGGGTCGGCGGTCGCCCGCAGCACTGTCACGACCGCGTTGAGTAGCACGGCGAAGCCCAGCGCCACCCCCGCCTGGGTGCTATAGTGCCGGTCCTCGTCCCACCAGCGATCCTTGATGAAGTGCAAGCCGTTCTCCACCTGCCAGTGGCCGCGCACCGCCGCCAGCAGGCCGTCCGGCGTCACGCACCCCGGGTCCAGGGCGGTCGCGAAGTAGCGCGTCTCCGTTTTCGGATCGGCCTCGCCGCCCCGCGTCTCGCTATCGACCCGCAGCAGGATCCGCAGGCCCGGGAACGACAGCTTCTCCCGGGCGTAGTCGGCGGTCTCGACATCCAGCCACAGCCGCCGCGTCACCACCGCGCCCCCTTTTTTTCTCGCGTCCCCGCGTCGGCCGTCTCGGGGGTCGCGTCGGCGAACGCCGTTTGCGCGGCCTCGTGCAGATCGGGCTGGTTGTCCTTGATCGCGAACAGGTAGGCGCGGCCGGCCTCGACGATGAGCCGGGCCAGCGGCCGCTGGCAGAACAGGGCGTCGCCAGTCAACAGCCGCAGCGCCGGGTGGGCGGCGAACAGCTCGCCCAGGTGGGCCTTGAGGACCTCCGGCTCGGTCTCCTTGCCGTCGCCGACGGCCCACTGAGCCAGGCAGATATGGGCGTCGTGGGCGAAGACGTTGAGGACGTGGATGGGGTCGCCGTCGGCGTCGTGGCCCTGCTTGCTGGTCTTGCCGTCCACGGCTGCCGTCCGCACCGGCTCGCGGGCGAGCAGGCCGGCCAGCCAGCGGCACAGGGCGTCCTGGAACTCGGCCAAGGAGTAAGCGGCGGTGACGCGCGTCAGGGTGGTGGCGTGGGGGGCGTAGCGGCGGGTGAAGCCCAGGGCCGGGCGCAGGGCGTCCCAGTGGGCCTTGGCCCAGCGGGCGATGGTGGCGAAGTCCGTTTGCCGGCACAGCAGGCCGAGGAAGGTGAGGGCCAGGACGGCGGCGAAGGGGTGGCGGATGCCGCGGCGGCAGCGAGGATCGGTTAGCAGCTGCAAGGCGGCGAGAAGGGTCGTGGCGGGTGCGGCAGACATAGGAGTCCTTCCGGGTGCGGAATAGTCAAAGTGCGTCCAGTCAACAGGATAACGACCAAAATAGACTTTGCAATCGTCCTGATTATGATAGGCGATCGTGCTGCATTGTCGCGGCCAGGGCGTTACACTGAAAGGTGAGGGAAGATCGTTCCGTGTCTCCGAGTCGGACGGCCAGCCGCCATGCCATCGACGCTCCCCTGTCCCAACCCGGTCTGCACCCACGTCTTTAACGCCGAGGCCGTGAAGGGCGCCGCCTGCGTGGTCTGCCCGCGCTGCGGCACGAAACTCGAATTCCGGGCGCCGGCAGCGCCTGCGGCCCGGACGCCGGCCTCTCCCCCAAAGGCCCACCTGCCGAAGCCGCCGGCCGCGCCGCCGAAAGCTGCCGCACCCGCCAAACCCGTTTCGCCGCCGCCGCTGGCGAAGCCCGTCCGTCCGCCGCTCCCCGCAGCGAAGCCCGCCGCGCCTCCACTGCTGGCCAAGCCGATCGGACCTCCCGCTCCGCCAACGGCCCCGGTCGCCGCTGCGCCGGCTATTCCCCTGGCGACTCCGATAACCGCCGCGCCTGCGTCGCCGTCCGCCCTGGTCTTCGGCTCGAAACCGGACATGGTCCTCGCTCCCCGAGGGCGCCGTCGAGGACTACCCGGATGGCTTATAGCGCTCTTACTTGTCGTCGGCGTGTTCGGCGGGATGGCCGTGCTGGTCCTTGGCGCCATCCTGAACGGGAACTCCTGGGGCGCCCACGCCCCCGCCGGCGCCCCGTCCGGGCCGGCCCCGGAAGAGAACAAGGCCCTGGCGCAGCAGGCCAACTGCCGCATCGAACCGCCGCCCGCGCCGTGGCAAGAGGACCGCGGCCTGCTGGGCAGCGCCGTGGCCTACCGGCGCTCCGGGCCGGCCAGCTCCATGGCCCTTGTCTTCCACGACTATCACACGCGCCTGCCGCGCGACGCCGAGCTGATCGACGAGGCGCTGAACAAGCTCCGCGGCGCCATGACCGACGTCGAGTACGAGGTCAAGCCGAAGGACGAGCAGTCCAAACTCGGCGGACAGCCGGCCGTCCGGCTGGAATTCCAGGGAGGGGACAAGGACGTTCCGGTGCATGGCGAGTGCGTGGCGATGGCTTACCGCGGCGTCGCCTACTGGTTCTTCACCTGGGCGCCGGTGGACGACGCGCCGGGCCTGGTGGACGAATGGGCCGGATTACGGGCGAAGTTCACCGTGGGCGACCAGCGCGAGGGCTGGACGGAGAAGCCGCCCGAGACGGCCGTCGTCCAGGGCGACAAGCCGCCCTACCGGCTGGACTACATCAAGAGCGTCTGGGAGAAACAGGCGGAGCCGAAGAAGTACGGCCCGTTGGCCGACGCCGTGCTGCTGGGCTACGATCCCAAGGACACGGACGCCCGCGCCGGCGCCGACGCGGCCACGGTGCAAGTCTTGGCCCTGGAAAAGGCGCCGGACCTGCACGCCGCGATCAAGGAAGCCAACGACGCGCTCCTGGAGATCGAGAAGGAAAAGCAGGCCGACGGCGACAACTACCTGTTCCCCGGCGCGGTGCTGGGCCCGGTCACCGACAAGGGGCTGAACAACGCGGACGCCGCCGTGAAGGTGGGCGGCTTCGACGGCCACGTCGTCAAGTTCGAGGCGAAGCAATCCGCGGACCACAGCAAATACGTCGTCCTGGAAGTGGTGAAAATGGACGACGGGGTGCTTGCGGTGGCGTGCGAGAGCGCCTGGGACCGGCGCGACTTCTGGGACCAGGAGTTCACGGCGCTGCTGGCCCGGCTCAAGCCGGGGAAGGGGAGGTAAGGCCGATTCCCCGCACGGCCGGCCGCAGCTGCGCAAGGGCGCGGGCGCGATGGCTGAGGGCGTGCTTGACGCGGGCGCTCAGCTCGCCGAACGTCCAGTGGTACTCCGGGATGAGAAAGAGCGGATCGTAGCCGAAACCGCCCGTGCCGCGCGCCTCCCGGAGGATAACGCCGTGGCAGCGGCCCTCGGCCGTGGCCTGCACCTGGCCCGACGGGTCGGCCAGAACGGCGGTGCAGACGTAGTAGGCCGCACGGTGGTCATCGGGCAACGGGCCCAACTCGGCCAGCAGGCGGGCGTTGTTGGCCGCGTCGTCTCCTTGCTTGCCGGCATAGCGGGCCGAGTAGACGCCCGGCCGCCCGTTCAGCGCCGGCACGACCAGGCCGCTGTCTTCGCCGAGAACCCACTCGTGCAGGTGCGTCGCCAGCTCGACGGCCTTCTTGCGAGCGTTCTCCTCGAAGGTCGCGCCATCCTCGACCACTTCGGGCGCGTCCGGGTAATGCGTCAGGTCGCGCAGCTCCATTCCGCAACCATCCAGAATCTCCAGGATCTCTTCGCGCTTCTTCGGGTTGCGCGTCCCGACGACCAGCACTCGCGGCATGAAAGCATCTCCCCGTTCCCGGCAAGCGCCACACGGCCTGCGAACCGATACGCTTATCCTACGGAGTAGGATCGCGGACTACCGGGGAGCATCGACGATGGACAAGCAGACGCGGCGGGAGTGGCTGGCGGGGGCGACGGCGGTCGGGGCGGCCTTCACGGCGGGGCGTGCAGCGGCAAACGACAAGGCCGAGCCGCCGGCCCGCGAGCCGTTCTCCTTCATGCTCAACACCGCCACGATTCAGGGCCAAAAGCTGTCGATTGTGGAGGAAATCGAGCTGGCGGCGCGGGCCGGCTACCAGGCCATCGAGCCGTGGGCGCGCGAGCTGGACCAGTACGTCAAGGACGGCGGCAGCCTCAAGGACCTGGGCAAGCGCGTCCGCGACAACGGCCTGACGGTCGAGGATTGCATCGCCTTCGCCGAATGGATCGTGGACGACGAGGCTCGCCGCAAGAAGGGGCTGGAAGAGTGCCGGCGGATCATGGACATGCTGCAGCAGATCGGCGGCAAGCGGATGGCGGCGCCGCCGGCGGGCGCCACGAACCAGACCGACCTGCCGCTGCTCACGGTCGCCGAGCGCTACCACGATTTGTACGATATCGGAGAGAAATTCGGCGTCACACCGATCGTGGAGTTCTGGGGCTTCTCGAAGACGCTGAGCCGGCTGGGCGAGGCGATGCTGGTCGCCGTCGAGAGCGGCCGGTCGCAGGCGTGCGTCCTGCCGGACATCTTCCATCTCTACAAGGGCGGCTCCGGCTTCAAGGGGTTGGCGCTGATCGGCCCCGCCGCGCTGCCGGTGATCCACGTCAACGACTACCCGGCCACGCCGGCGCGGGCGGAGATCACCGACCAGTTCCGCGTCTACCCCGGCGACGGCGTCGCCCCGCTGAAGGAGGTGTTGCGCGACCTGCGCGCCAACGGCTTCCGCGGCTTTTTGTCGCTGGAATTGTTCAACCACGAATACTGGAAGAACGACGCCCTGCTGGTGGCGCGCACGGGCCTGGAGAAGATGAAGGCGGTGGCCCACGCGGCCCTGGAGGAGAAGCCCTAGATCAACCGCCGGCGGCGGCACGCCTCCTGATAGGCTGGCTCGAACTCGACGGGCACGAACAAATCGCCGGTCAGGCGCAGAGGCAGCGTCGGCAGCGGCTGACCGACGGCAACGGGCGCGGTCCACAGGTCGATTTCCGGCCTTTCCTGGCGCAGCACCGGCCGGTAAGCGACGGCGTACAGTTCAACATCGGCCGGCAAATGGAATTCGTCCGCCGCATCCATCAGCCGCATGGTTTCATTGTGCAGGTTGGCGCGGCGATTCGTCACGATGTCCACGACGATAACAGCGACCCCTTGATGCAGGTAGCTGGCGCACTTGGCCGCGAAGGCGGTGCGCTTGTCTGCTCGGTCCTTGTTGCCGGGGCTGACGAGTTCGACGGCGGCGACGAGCGTGAGGCCGCCGGGAGTGGAGAAGACGCGCACCTCGAAGCTGTCGGGGAAGACGGCGGGCATGGTGCGCGTCACGGCGGGCGGCGTCCATGTCGGCCGTGCAACGGTGGCGACAGGGGGGCCGTTCTGCGGCGGCGCGGGACGACCCGAAGGCCGCTCGAAGGCGGCGACGTCGATTTCCAGGCTGGAGCCGGCGTGCGTGTGTTCCGCCGCAATATATTCCGGACTCAACCATTGGTCGTTGAGCGCGTCCGCTATCCGCGTGGCCCACGTCGAATGAAAGGAATCCCAAGGAAGCTGGTTTCCCATCGGCGCATGGAAGTGATCGAGCAACGGCATGAGTCCTCCCGGCTGGAATTGAACCAGCGACCGCCGACTTATAAGGTCGGCGCTCTACCACTGAGCTACGGGAGGCGGTGCGGCTATTCCCGACGCGGGGATGTCGCGGATCGTCGCCGTCCCCATTGGCCCCCGGCGGCTCATTGAGCCGGCAGTCCTAACCATACCCTATCCGCCCCTGTAAGTCAGCTTGGGGCATGGCCAGGCGGCCGGTTCCGCCGCCCCGCATACGGGCGCCCCCTTGACCGACCGCCCCGGCTGCTACAATGACCCCTATGGAACGCCTCAACAAGTTTCTGGCCCACGCCGGCGTCGGCTCGCGGCGCCGCTGCGACGACCTCATCCTCCACGGCCGCGTCGCCGTGGATGGCGCCGTCGTCCGCGAGCTCGGCGTCAAGGTCGATCCGGATACTCAAGAAATCTGCGTCGATGACCAACCGTTGCACGGCGAACGCCTCGTCTACTGGCTGGTGAACAAGCCGCGCGGCTACCTCTGCACCAACCACGACCCGGCCGGCCGGCCGCGCGTCATCGACCTCGTGCCGCAGGTCCATCAGCGCGTCTACACCGTCGGCCGGCTCGACGAGGACAGCGAGGGCCTGCTCCTCCTCACCAACGACGGCGACCTCGCCAACAAGCTGATGCACCCGCGCTTCGGCGTCGAGAAGGCGTATCTGGTGCAGGTGGCCGGCAAACCAGGCCACGAAGACGTCGAACAGCTGCTCCAGGGCGTCTGGCTCAGCGACGGCCACGTCCGCGCCCGCCGCGTCAAGCGGCTCAAGACGCAGGGCGAAAGCACCTGGCTTCAGATCGTCCTCAGCGAGGGCAAGAACCGCGAGGTCCGCCGGATGCTGGCGCGACTGAAGCACAAGGTCATGCGGCTGCGGCGCACGGCCATCGGCCCGGTGCAGCTGGGCCGGCTGGCGTCCGGCAAGTCGCGGCCGCTGCGGCGCGAGGAGTTGAGCCGCCTCCGCCAGACGGCCGAGAGGTCCGCGAAACGGGAGATGCGGCCCACATGACGCCGGCCTTCGTCCAGTCCGCGGCGGCCGTCGTCGAAAACGTCCGCCTCGCCCGCAACACCTACCGCATTCGTCTGCATTGTCCCGAGTTGGCCCGCCTCATCCGGCCCGGCCAGTTCGTTATGCTCCGCCTTCCCGGCCGCACCGATCCCCTTCTCGGCCGACCCTTCGCGCTGTACGACACCGTCCTGGATGAGGCCGGCCAGCCCGTCGGCGTGGACGTCGTTTACCTCGTGGTGGGAAAGATGACGGGATTGCTGGCGGAGGCCGCGGCCGGCGAGCGGGTGGAGGCGTGGGGGCCGCTCGGCAACGGCTTCCCGGACCTGGACGGTCGCAAACACGTCGGCCTGGTCGCCGGCGGCATCGGCCAGACGCCGTTCCTGGCGCACGTCCGCGACCTGCTGGGGACGCGCGGCTACGGCGGTCGGCCGGCCAGGCGCATCGCGGAGCGGATTTCTCTTTTTTACGGCGTCCGCACCGCCGACCTGGCGGCGGGCGTCGAGGACTTCCGCGCCGCCGGCGCCGAAGTGCATCTCGCCAGCGACGACGGCAGCCTTGGCTATCACGGCTACGTCACGCAGCTTCTCGAACAAAATCTCTCGCCTGATATCCTGATCGGCTGCGGCCCCGAGCCGATGCTGTACGCTCTGGCCCGGCTGGCGGAGCGGCGCGGGACGGCGTGTTTCGTCTCGCTGGAGACGCCGATGGCCTGCGGCGTCGGCGTCTGCTTCAGCTGCGTAACGCGCGTCAAGACCGCGGACGGCTGGGACTACCGGCGCGTTTGCGTGGACGGGCCGGTGTTCGACGCGGCGGGGCTGGCGTGGGACGCCAAGTGACGGGAGCGCCTGCGTCAACAACCTCCACCCGATCGGCCTGGCGGCTCACATGCACCACGAAATGATCGGCGCGCTGCCGCCCGTTCGCATCTGTCTCGTCGCCTGGCCGTTCACCAACCCCGCCGCCCCCCGGCGCTACGCCCTCCGCCACGGCGCCGTCTTCAACCTCCTGTGGTGCGACGGCCAGGCCGGCGCCATGACCATTACCGATCTCCAGGCCAGCCAGTTTTACGCGAATTGACCACCTTTCCGACGAAGACAGCCACGGCGCCGCAAGGATCGCTGGACGGCGATGCGATCCACCTGCTATGAGGCGGCCGGGGGCGGCCCGGCCGGCGGGCCGCCGTTCGTCCGAACCGCCAGCATGAGGCCGCCGAGATGAGGCTCGATCGAACGGGCGCGGCGCGGGCCGTCGCCCTCCTGGCGTTGCTTTGCGCCGCCGGGCCTGCTCCGGCCGCCGCCGTGCCGGCCTGGCTGCCGCGCTACGACGTCACGATGGACGTGGACGTCGCCGGGCACAAAGTCGCCGTCCTGATGCGCGCGACCTGGACCAACCCCTACCCGACGCCAGCCGACAAGCTCGTCTTCAACGCCCATTCGCATTACGTCGTTCCCGACTCCCAGGTCGGTCTCATGGCCAAGACGCTCGAAATCCTCCGCGTCAATCCCGGCGAGGAGATGGGCGAGACGGAACCTGCTTGTGAGGTCCGCAAAGTCACCCTTGCCGAGTCGCCGGCCGTCGGGGCCGCGACCGTGAGGGACCGGGACGAAGGCCGCTGCCTTACGGTCGCGGCCCCGACGGCCGTGGACGTGCCGTTCCGCTACGAGGGCGACACCAATACGACCCTCATCGTGCCGCTGTCCCGGCCGATCCGCCAGGGCGAATCCGTCACGGTCGTTCTCGACATCACGATGAACCTGCCGCAGAAACAGGGGCGCTGGGGCCAGTGGCGCGGCGTCACGTTCCTGAGCAACTGGCTGCCAGTCTTCGCGTATTACGGCGATCCGCCCGACCCGCGGCCCGGCGAAGAGGACAAGCCGCGCCCGGCCGGCCAACTCTGGCAGCCGACGCCGTTCGTCGCCTGGCACCAGCCGTTCTTCAACGAGGCCGGCGTCTACCGCGTCGCCGTCACCGTGCCGGCCGACCAGCGCGTCGCCTGCACCGGGTCCGTCGTCGGCGACACGGCCCTAGACGACGGCCGGCGCCGGCTCGACATTCGCGCCGACGGCGTGCGCGATTTCGCCTTCCTGTGCAGCGCCGAGTACCACGAGTTCGCCACCGTCCTGGAGCCGCGCGTCGGCGTCTCCCACCCAATCCGCGTCCACGTCATGGCCCTGCCGCAGCACGAACATTACGCCAAGGAGACGCTCCGCATCGCCTGCGACGCCCTGACCATGTACGGCAAGTGGTTCGGGCCGTATCCCTACGACGATTTCACCGTGGCCGAGTCGTTCTTCGGCTGGAACGGCAACCAGTGCGGAATGCTCGTCATGATCGACGAGCGCGTCTTCGGACTGCCGCAGGTCGCCGGCGGCTTCGTCGATTACCTCATCTCGCACGAAACCTGTCACCAGTGGTGGTACAACGTCGTCGGCGTCAACGCCTACACCGAGACGTTCATGGACGAGGGCCTCGCCACCTACTTCAGCAAGCGCCTCATGAACCAGACGGCCGGCCCCGACAGCAACATGATGACCTACCCGCCGGGCCTGGAATGGCTGCCGAACGTTCGCCGGCAGGACTACCACGCCTACGGCATGTACGGCACCATCGGCCGCGGCGAGAACGGGCCGATCATCCAGGACATGGACAAATTCGGCCACATCGTCAATCTTTTCAGTATGGCCTACGACAAAGGCTCGCGCGTCATGGGCATGATTGAGGAGCGCATGGGCGAGGCCGCTTTCCTCGACTGCATGCGCGGCATTTACGGCCGCTACCAGTACCGCATCATCCGCGTGGCCGACTTCCGCCGCGAGCTGGAAGCGTACACCGGCTATTCGTGGTACGAGTTCTTCCGCGACTGGCTCTACGGCCCCGGCCTGACCGACTGGGCCGTGGACGGCGTGACGGTGCAGGCGCCGCCCATGTGCTGCAAACCCGACCTTTGCTGCTGGTTGAAGCGCCGGCGATTGTGCGACGCCGGGCCGAACCAGCTCGGAGACGCCGAGGGCAAAACGCGCGTCGTGGTAATGCTGCGCCAAAAAGGAGAGATCAACGAGCAAACCACGCTGGGCTTCGCCATGAGCTGCTGTCAGGGCTACCCCATCCGCATCCCGATCTTGCCCCAGGCTGGCTCCTATCACATCGACGACCCGCCGACCACGGTCGAGGTGCAGCCCGACGGCCGCGTCCGCGTCGAGGCCCTGTTGCCCGAGGAGCCGACGCAGATTGCGGTCGATCCCGATCAGGTGCTGATCGACAAGGACCCGTCGAACAACTATTGGAAGCCGCCGGTGCGCTTCCGCTTCGCGCCCATCTACACCTTCCTGGAAGAGACGGATTTGACGAACTATTACGATCGCTGGAACGTAATCTTCGGCCCCTGGATCTACGGTTCCATTTACGACGATCCCTGGTACACGCGCACGACGATGGTGGGCGCCCGGGCGGCCGCCTACCGGACGCAGGACTTCGACGGCGGCGTCTACGCGGCCTACCGCACGGACTACCGCGATCTGGTGGTGGGGACCGACGCCCTGTGGGAACACGTCTTCGACCCAAACATCCAGGTCGGTTTCAACGCCGAGCGGCGGCTGACCACGACGCTGGGCGGCGACGAGAACGCGTTCCGCGGCGTGTTGTTCGGCCGCTACGTCTTCATGCAAAGCGACAGCCTCTACCTGGAGCCGGCCCACTACCTCGAAGCGTTCACGTCGTACCAGCAGAACTTTCTCCCACTGCCCAAGCAGACCGTGCCAGGCGGCGAGCGCTTCGACCAGACCACGACGGCCGGTCTGCACTACCGGCTGGATTATTTGACGCCCTACTGGGACCCGGAAGGCGGCTTCCGGCTGGACATGCTTTACGAGGGTGGGGCGGCCGGCCTGGAACAGCTGCAAGGCCTGAACGAGGCCTCCGCGCAGTTTTCGACGGTCCACTACCTGCCGGACCTGACGCCGGCGCTGGCGGCCTGTCCGCGGCTGCAGGAGGCGGCGCGGCCGGCGCTGGAATGGCTGGCCGACACGCGGGTGGCGGTGCGGGCCTACGGGGCGACGGGTCTGCCGACCAAGGGCGAGTTCTTCACGATGGGCGGCGAAGACCTGTTCCGCGGCTTCGACCAGTCGGAGCGGCAGGGAAGCACCGTTTGGGTGGGAAGCGTGGAGTGGCGGGTGCCGCTGGTAAAGGGGCTGACCTGGGACGCCTGCGATCACGTCGTCGGCCTGCGAAACATTTACGGAGCGGCCTTCTACGACGTGGGCGACGCCTACCTCAACGGCCATCAGGTCGGGCCGGTCGCGCACGCGGTCGGCGGCGGACTGCGGCTGGACGTGACGTGGTTCGGTTTCGTGGAGCGGACGATGCTGCGCTTCGACGTGGCCCAGACGGTCAACGTCGAAGCGCCGACGCAGTTCATCTTCGGCGTGGGAATGCCGTTCTGATGGGATAGCGCACAAATCCCGTCCGGTTAGCCGCGACCCGACAGGGGAGCGCTCCTCCCAACGCGCTCTCCTGTCGGGTCGCGGCTATCCAGGCAGCAGCGACGCCACCGCCTCCTTCTCCTCCAAGAGTTCCCGCAGCGTCGTCTGGAACTTCTGCTTTCCGAAGGCGTCCAGCTGCAATCCCTCCACCACGGTCACGTTGCCCTTGCCGTCGCCGCGGCACGGGTAGCTGAACACCAGCCCGGGCGGCACGCCGTACTCCCCCTTCGACACGATCGCCGCGCTTATCCAGTCGCCGGCCGGAGTCGGCGTCAGCAGACTTTTCACATGGTCAATGGCGCCGTTCGCCGCCGACATCGCCGAACTCTGGCCGCGCGCCTTGATGACCGCCGCCCCGCGCGTCTGCACCTGGGGTACGAAAGCGTTCTCCAGCCAATTGCGATCCGCGATAACCTCCGCGGCCGGTTTGCCCTTGATCTTGGCGTTGGTGAAGTCGGGGTACTGCGTGTTGCTGTGATTGCCCCAGATGGTCACGCAGCTCACGTCGGCGTTGGCGGCGCCGGCCTTCTTCGCCAGGGCCGTCCGGGCGCGGTTGTGATCGAGCCGCGTCATCGCCGTCCAGCGCTCCGCCGGGATGGCCTTGCCGTTACGGTATGCGACGAGGCAGTTGGTGTTGCACGGATTGCCGACCACGAGGATGCGCACGTCCTTCGCCGCGTTGGCCGCCAGCGCCTGCCCCTGGCCGACGAAGATCTTGCCGTTGATGCCGAGCAGCTCCTTGCGCTCCATGCCCTGCTTGCGCGGGAAAGAGCCGACCAGAAGCGCCCAATTGCAATCCTTGAACGCCTTGTTCGGGTCGTCGGTGGCGACCACGTCCTGGAGGGTCGAGAACGAGCAGTCGTCCAGCTCCATGACGACGCCCTCCAGGGCCGGCATCGCCTGCGGGATCTCCAGCAGTTGCAGGATCACCTTGCGGTCGGGGCCGAAGACCTCGCCGGACGCCAGCCGCGCCAGCATGGCGTAGGCCACCTGCCCCGCCGCACCCGTCACCGCCACCCGGATCGTATCGGCCATGATCGTTCTCGGTTGTGAGTTGTGAGTGGTGAGTCGTCAGCCGCTCGCCGGTAAGCGGATTCGGCCATAGGTTATAACCTAGAGATCGCCAGCGACGCCGGCTATTCGAGGCGCGGCCGACTGGAATGGCTGATAGTAGGGGCGGGGTTACCCCGCCCCTACCACGAAGGAGTTGAAACGATGGCAGTGAAAGTGGGCATCAACGGCTTCGGCCGCATCGGCCGTCTCGTCTTCCGCGCATTGGTCGAGCAAGGGTTGCTCGGCAAGTCCCTCGATGTGGTGGCCGTCAACGACCTCGTGCCGGCCGACAACCTCGCCTACCTGCTCAAGTACGATTCGACGCAGGGCCGTTTCAGCGGCACGGTGACCAGCGAGAAATCGTCGGGCGCCGCCGAGGACGACACGCTGGTCGTCAACGGCCACAAGATCAAGTGCCTCGCCGTGAAGGAAGGCCCGGCCGCGCTGCCGTGGAAACAGCTCGGCGTCGAGTACGTCATCGAATCGACCGGCCTGTTCACCGAGGCCGAAAAAGCCAAGGGCCACCTGACGGCCGGCGCGAAAAAGGTCATCATCTCCGCCCCGGCCAAGGGCGAGGACATCACGATCGTCATGGGCGTCAACCACGAGAAATACGACCCCAACAAGCACACCATCATCTCCAACGCCAGCTGCACCACCAACTGCCTGGTGCCGGTCGTCCACGTCCTCCTGAAGGAGGGCTTCGGCATCGAGGAAGGGTTGATGACGACGATCCACAGCTACACGGCGACGCAGAAGACGGTGGACGGCCCGTCCAAGAAGGACTGGAAGGGCGGCCGGGCCGCGGCGACCAACATCATCCCCAGCACCACGGGCGCGGCCAAGGCGGCGGCGCTGGCCATCCCCGAAGTCAAGGGCAAGCTGACCGGCATGTCGTTCCGCGTGCCGACGCCGACGGTGTCGGTCGTGGACCTGACGGTGCGCACGGTGAAGGAAACGAGCTACAAGGACATCTGCGCGGCGATGAAAAGGGCCAGCGAGACGTACCTCAAGAACATCCTGGCGTACACGGGCGACGAGGTCGTGTCGTCCGACTTCATCCACGACGCCCACTCCAGCATCTTCGACGCCGGCTCGGGCATCGAGCTGAACAGCCGGTTCTTCAAGCTCGTCAGCTGGTACGACAACGAGTGGGGCTACTCCAACCGCTGCGTGGACCTGCTGCGCTACATGGTCGGCAAGGGGTAAAGAGAAGCTCTCGCAAAGACGCAAAGGGCGCAAAGACTTTCCTTGAATTCTTTGCGCCCTTTGCGTCTTTGCGAGAGATCAATGGGAATCCGTGCCATGAAGAAAACTCTGAACGATCTGCCGAAGGATCTGAACAGCAAGCGCGTCCTGGTGCGCGTCGATTTCAACGTGCCGCTCGACAAGTCCGGCAACGTGACCAACGACCGCCGCATCCGCGCCGCCCTTCCGACGCTGAAGACGCTGCTCGACCGCGGAGCCGCCCTGGTGGTGATGAGCCATCTCGGCCGCCCGACCGGCGATCCCAAGGCTGATGCGCCTTTCAAGATGGATAAAGTCGCCGCGCGGTTGGGCGAGCTGCTCGGCCGGCCGGTGCGCAAGGTGGATGAGGTGGTCGGCCCGCAGGCGACCGCCGCGGCGCAGGCGCTCAAACCGGGCGACGTGCTGGTGCTGGAGAACCTGCGCTTCCATCCTGGAGAGCAGGCCAAGGACAAGGCGCTCGGCGCCGAGCTGGCCAAGCTGGGCGACGCCTACGTCAATGACGCCTTCGGCACCTGCCATCGCAAAGACGTGTCGATGCTGGCGCTGCCGGCCGCCATAAAGGGCAAGCCGCGCGTGGTCGGGGCGCTGGTGGCCAAGGAGCTGGACATTCTGGATCGTCTGCTGAGCAATCCGCCGCGGCCGCTGGTCGGTATCCTGGGCGGCGGCAAGGTGTCGGACAAGATCCTGTTCATTAAGAGCCTCTTGTCGCGCGTCGATCGCGTCCTGATCGGCGGGGCGATGACGTACACGTTCCTCAAGGCGCAGGGCAAGAACGTCGGCGGCTCACGCCTGGAGGCCGACAAGCTCGACGTGGCCCGCGAGCTGCTGGAACTGGGCAAGAGCAAGATCGTGCTGCCGGTCGATCACTTGATCGTCGAGAAGATCGACGCCCCGCAGACGGCCCGCGTCGTGGAGGGCGAGATCCCCGATGGCTGGATCGGAGTCGATATCGGCCCAAAAACGATCGCCGAATACACCGACGCGGTGCGGAAGGCGGCGACGGTGGTGTGGAATGGCCCCTTGGGCAAGTTCGAGGACGAGCCGTACAGCAAGGGGACGCGGGCCGTGGCCGAGGCGATGGCGGCGTCGAAGGGCGTGACCATCGTGGGCGGAGGCGAGACGGCGGAGGCGGTGGAGGAATTCGGCCTGGCGGAGAAGATGACGCACGTCTCGACGGGCGGCGGGGCGTTTCTGGAGTACGTCCAGGGGACGCCGTTCCCGGCGCTGGCGGAGATCGACGACAAGTGATTCCGGCCGGTCAAAACATGTCGAGCATGTGTTCGCCGCCGTGCGCCGGGTTGCCGATCAGGCGGCGGCCGACCGGATCGACCACGAAATCGAGCAGCTCCAGCGGGATCTGACCGATCAGCACCGGGCAGTCGTCTGGGACCTCGGCGACCTCAATGGTGCAATCGCGCTCCAGGATCGTCAAGCGAACGGGACTGTAGATCTGGACATGGACGGGGCCGGCGCTGCTCCGCGCACGCCGGATGCGAACCGGGTACAGACCAAGTTGCTCGATCAGTCGCTTGGGCATCGACAGCATCGTCGCCCCTGTGTCCACTAAGGCGTCGGTCACTTCGACGCGCCGCACTTGAGCGGCGGGAAGACTTCCCCGCTGAACCTGGGACAGGTCTTCGATGCTTTCGATCTTCGCCGCGACGAGGACGCTTCCCATCGTGGACGTCTCCATGATTATCTCCACAAACGAAGTGCGTGCACTGCTGGCATTGTATCGCGCGGGGTAGCCGAATGTCAGGAGGGCGGTGAATTCCGCATCGAAGCGGCCAAGCGATTCAACCCGTCTTCCGTCAAAACGTGCGGCTCATATCCCAGGTCGCGCCGCGCCGCCGTGAGGTCGAACCAGTGCGCCGTCGTCAGCTCGCGGACCACGAACCGCGTCATCGACGGCTCCTCGCGCAGTGCCAACACGGCGTACACCGTCTCCATCAGCCATCCGGCTGTGTACGCCAGCCAGGTGGGGACGATCCGCGTCACCGGCGGGACGCCGCCCGCTGCCAGAATGCGATTAATCAGATCCCATAATGGAATCGGCTCGCCGTTGCTGATGAAATAAGCCTTGCCGGCGACTGGCGAGCCGGGAGACAGGCGGTCGGCCGCCAGAACGTGGGCGTCGGCGGCGTTGTCGATGTAGGTGGCGTCGATGCGCTTGTTCGCCCGGCCGATGCGGCGCAGCCGGCCGGCGCGGCCGCGCTCCAGGATGCGCGGGATCAGGTGGTTGTCGCCGGGACCCCAGATCAGGTGCGGCCGCAGCGCGACCGTGGCCAGGTCGGGGCCGTTCGCCGCCAGAACCAGGCGCTCCGCCTCCGCCTTCGTCCTCGGATAGGCCGCCTCGTAATGCTTCGGGTATGGCGCGGATTCGTCCATGCCCTCCATGTCGCGGCCGTCGAAGACCACGCTCGGCGAGCTGGTGTAGACGAGGTTGCGGACGCCGTGCTTGCGGCAGGCGTCGAGGACGTTTTGCGTGCCGAGGACGTTGGTGCGGTGGTACTCGGCGTAGGCGCCCCAGACGCCGGCCTTGGCCGCGACGTGGAAGATCAGATCGCAGTCCGCAACCGCTGCGTCCACGGCGCCGGCGTCGGCCACGTCGCCCTGGATTTGCTCCACGCCGAGAGAGTCTAGAGAAGGATAGCGGCTGCGGGAGAGGCTACGCACCCGGTCCCCGCGGCCGGTCAGCCGGCGGACGATGGCGCCGCCGAGGAAGCCGCCGCCGCCCGTCACCAGGGCGTTCATGACAGTTCCTTCCCCGCCCAGACCGCCAGCTTCTCCCGGAAGATTTTCGCGTTGTGCCGCACGTCCACCGGGAAATTCCTGTGAAAAAGGATCGTTTGAATCGCCTTTGTGTGCGGCCGGGCCGCCCCGAGCGCCAGCAGCTCTTCCCGCAGCGTCGCCCGTGGGATCGACACGTCCTTCTCCGGCTCCACGCACAGCACCGGCTCCGTCGCCCCGTTCCGCGCAACGCCCACCAGCGCCGTCCGGTGCACCCCCTTATGGGCGTTGAACACGCCCTCGCAGGAGATGGTGTAATACGTCCGCTCCGGCGTCACCACGCGCTGCGACTTGCGGCCGCAGAACCACACGCGACCTCGATCATCCACATAGCCCAGGTCGCCCATGCGGTGCCAGAAGCCGCCAGCCGGGTCGGCGATCTTGGCCAGCTCCGTCGAGGCCGGGCGGTTGATGTACGATCGCGTCACGACCGGCCCCCGCACGACGATCTCGCCGACCTCGCCGCGCGGCGCCTCCAGGCCGTCGGCCCATTCCGCGATCGGCCCGTCGCTGATGCGGATGATACGGACCTCCATTCCCTCCACCGGCCGGCCGACGCACACGCCTTCGCCCTCCGCCGTCCGCGCCCGCGTCTCGCCCAGGATTTCGTCGCTGCCGATCGAGCAGACCGGCAGCGCCTCCGTGGCGCCGTAGGGCGTATGCACCTGTACGCCGTCCGCCAGCAGCGACCGAAAGCGCTCCACGGCCGACGCCGCCACTGGCGCCCCGGCGGACACGACGCGCCGCAGCGACGGCAGCCGGACGCCGTGCATCACGCCGTAGCGGCCGACCCGCTGGATCAGCGACGGCGAGCCGAACAGGTTCGTCACGCCGAAGGCGTCGATGGTTTCGATGATCTTCCGCGGATCGACGTGGGCCGGCTTCGTCGGGTCCATCTGCGGCAGGACGGCGGTGATTCCCAGCGCCGGGGCGAAGAGTCCGAAGAGGGGAAAAGTCGGCAGATCCACCTCGCCGGGCTGGATGCCGTAGAGGCGGCGCAGCAGTTCCACCTGGGCGTTGAAGATTTCATGGGTGTAGACGACCCCCTTGGCGACGCCGGTGCTGCCGCTGGTGAACAGGACGGCCGCCGTCTCGTCCGGCCGCGGCTCGACCATCGCGAAGGGCCGCCGGCCGCCCAGCTCGCGGACCTGCCGCAGGGTGCAGCCGCGCCAGCCGAAACGCGGGCCGACCGTGACACAGCAGCGGATGCTGTCGCGCGCCCAGCGGAACAGGGAGCGGGCCAGATGCGCCTCCGGGATGCCGATGAACGCCTCCGGCTGGACCTCGCGCAGGCAGACGCCGAGGCTTTTCGCCCCCATGCCGGGATCGACGCCGACCACCACCGCTCCCGCCTTGAAGAGGGCAAAGGCGAGGGCGTACATCTCCAAGCTTGGTGGGACCATCAGCACGGTGCGGACGCCGCGCGTGATCCCGACGCGCTCGAGGCCTGCCGCGAGATGATCGCTCTCCTGATCCAGCTCGCGGAAAGTGAAATGGCGGTAACGGAAGCGACCGTGGCGGTCGCGGCCGCGCGGCTGCACGATGGCCAGCGACTGCGGCCGATCCGCGGCCATGGCCGGCAAGTGGGCGGCGATGTTCCGGTGGGACGGCGTGCTCATGGTCGTCGTGGAGGAGAGGACGGTTCGGATATCGTTCCGAGCGATACCATAGCAAATCAGCACGCTTTGGCGAGCGGGGGGCGTCCGCCCCCTGATTTCATAACCTTGTCGCGGAATGGTCGTGGAATCAGGGGGCGGACGCCCTCCGCTCGCCGCTCAGCAAATCCTCCACCCCCTCCGGCCACGTGTCGCGCGCTTCGTAGCCGACCCGCTCCTTCGCCGGCCGGGAGTCGTAGAACTCGCGCCGCACCGGCCGGCTGCACGCATAGACGACCGCGAAGCGAAAGTCCGCCGGCGCCTCGGCGGCCAGGGCGAAGAAGCGGCCGGCGTCGCCGGGGCTGAGGTAGACGTCCGGCCCCCAGTCGGTGGCGGCCAGCTCGGCGGCGTGTTCGCGCGTCCGCGGGCACCACCCCAGGCGGGCGGCGATGACGCTGATGCCGTGCGCCTCGGAGTAGGCCCGGCCGGCCGCCTCCTGGAACACCTTCGTCGCCGCGTACCAGCCGCGCGGCGTCGGCGGCGCGTCGGCGCCGATCGGCAGCGGCCCCGTGAAGCGCTGATGCCAGACCACCTGCCCACTGCTGGCCAGTGCCACGCGCCGCACGCCGGCCAACCGCGCCGCCTCCAAAACGTGATAGACGCCGACCACGTTGTTCGGCAGCAGCTTCGTCAGGAAGTCGTCGTCGTCGGGCGTGGCGGCCAGATGGACGATCGCCGCGACGCCCTCCGCGGCCCGTCGCACGGCGGCGCCGTCGGTGACGCTGGCCGTGATCGATTCGTCGGCTCCGGGCGTCGGCCCGAGGTCGAAGCCGCGGACGAAATGGCCGCGGGTTTTCAGCTCGCGGACGACGGCTTGGCCGATGCGGCCGGCCGAGCCGGTGACGAGAACGCTGAGGGATGAGGCCACGTGGGAAACCTCCGGCCGCCGTGGATTGCTTCATCCGTCAGATTAGCGAAATAGGCCGCGAAATGCCGGCGCGGAAATGAACGTCATACCGGATTCAGAATGGCTCAATGGTGGGAAACGTGTTGCGCGAACGTGGGCGACCCGAATTTCGATGCCAAAATGAGACGGGCCGCAGCGGCGTGCAAAGTGCCGCCGCAGCCCGTCGAGGATCGAGACGACCCTTACGGATGGACAACCGGGCCGGGGCCGTACCAGCCCAACGGCAGGACCTGGAAAATCAACAGGACGATCACGATCAGCAGCACCAGACCCAGCAGACCGCTGGGACCGTAGCCCCAGCGACGGCTATATGGCCAGGCGGGCGCGGCGCCCATCAGCAGCACCACCAGCAGAATCAGCAGGATCAGGCCCATGGGTCTTCCCTTTCCGTGTCAGAGGATCAGAAACCGCCCCAAGCGGACGGGCAACTATCTGTGGAAATGGGAATGAGCATCTGTCGTGCCGAGGGGAGGGAAAATGAATGCGGGGTCAGGGCGTGGTTCCCTCGCCGTTGCGCCCATTCACGCGGTGCAAGGAGTCGGGGTCCTCCGGCCGCTGCGATTCGTCGCGCCGGGGCAGCAGGACGACCAGGAGGATGACGGCCAGCAGGACGGCGGCCGCGGTGAAGACGCCGATTAGGATCTGCGGAAACGTGAGCATGTGTTTAATCACCCTTCGCTGGAAACCGTCTGAATCAGCCCCTGAATGTAGCCGAAGGCGAAGGCGAACGCCAAGGCCCCGCCGGCGTCGCCTTCGATGCCCGGAGCGTGATCCGGCATAATCATGCCGTCGTAGCCCACCTCCTTGTAGACGCGCAACGCCCGCAGCATGTCCACGTCGCCGTCGTCGGGGAACGTCTCCGCAAACTTGCCGCGGCCGCCGCGGATGTTACGGAAGTGGACGTTGAAGATCTTGCCCGTCTTGCCGAACTGGCGGATCACGTCGTAGATCTCTTTCCCCGGATCGTCCAGCATTTCCGCGACCGTGCCCTGGCAGAAGTTGAGGCCGTGGCAGGGACTCGGCACGGTTTCGACGAAGCGCTTGAGGCCCTCGACGGAGCCGAGAACGCGGTGGACGCCGCGATAGCTCTTGCCGGGCGGGAGGGCGGGGTCGTGCGGGTGGCAGCAGAGCCGCACCTTGCTCTCCTCCGCGACCGGGACCACGCGCTTGAGAAAATAGGTTATCCGATCCCACATCTCCTCATCCGTGGCGGGCGCGCCGTCCAGCGGCGGGGCGTCCTTGAGCTTGTCGAAGTCGAAGCTCTTGTAAGCGGCGCCGCCGCGGCCGGGGACCGCGCCGGTGCGCAACACCCCCAGCAGAGTGAAATTGTACTTGAGGGCGGGGACGCCGACCTTTCCCGCGTTGCGGATCATCTGGCAAATGGCGTCGATTTCGCGGTCGCGCTCGGGGCTTTTGCCGAGGACGATGTCCGGGTTCTCGGCGCCCGTGACGAGCGAGCTGCTCATCGGCAGCGGGAGCATGTCGAGGGCGACGCCGGCCTTCTCGACGCGCTCGCGCAGCTTCGACAGGGCGTCCACGGACCAGGCGTCGTCGAGCTTCCGCGAGGGCAGGGCGCCGCAGATGTGCTGCACGCCGAGGGCCGCGAGGACATTCAGGTCCGCGTCGGAGGAGTGGCCTTGGTGGCCGACTTTCATGCGGCCCTTCTTCGGCGGCTCCGGCTTCGGCAAGTCGTCGGCACGGGCGGTGAGGCCGGCGGCGCCGGCCGCGGCGGTGGTCAGGAAGGTTCGGCGGTCCATGTTGTTCTCGTCACGATGTCGCAGCGTGGGCTGGGGCCGCCAAGCCGGCCGCCCCGGCCCGTGGGGTCCGGCGGTCACTTGCCCGTCCCCACCTCCCACAGCTTGATCGTCCCGTCCGCGGACCCCGAGGCCAGCGTCTTGCCGTCCGGGCTGAAAGCCACGCAAGTCACTCCCTGTATCGCCTAAAAGCCTATCCCAAAACCACCGTCGATCATGACGATTCTCGTCAAATTGGTGATGTTTCGACGGTTTTGGGATAGGCTCTAAGACCTTTCACGAAGTAAAGAAAACTGGTCATGCGTTAGGCCGGATTCGTGCGAAGGTGGAAGGCCGAAAAGAGGGAAAATCACCATGTTCACCAGCTCCGCCAGCAAGTACTGGGGCACTTCTTGATGCGCTTGAGCACGACGATGTTCCGACGCTAATCGTTGGCGTGCGGCATCAGGGGCGCCCGCCCACCCGTAGGGACGACCTTGATACGCTTGAGCACGAGGATGTTCCGATTGCTGCCCTCTTTTGACGAGAATTCCGTGGGCCGATCTTGGCCCGGCTTCGCCATGCAAAAGCGCAACACGTCGTCCTTCAGTTCATAGACGCCCAACGATTTCGTGCCCTTATCGGGGTCGTCCAACATCCACGTGAAATCCACGGTCTTGGTAGACATGGATTCACCCACGTTGAGACGGCATTTCATCACAACACGGCTTCCCACCGTCCAGACTAAGCAATCGCCATGCACGCTCATGACTCCACCGACATCGGGCGGCGGCTTCGGTCGTTCGCTGCCGTTGAGAACGGCGCACAGAGGTTCCCAGTCGCCTTCAAGTTCCTTGTCGATCTTGGGAGCATCCGCTGCCCGCAGGGGGACAAGCAACGAGAGGGCGAGAGCGAGGCCGACCGTCAGTGTGCGCCTGAGCATGGGTCCATCCTTTCAGGAAGAGATCGGGTCTGCCCCCTATGGTCGCCGGCCCGGCAGGCAGACGGCGTTTGTCCCTGGAAAGCAGAAGCCCTCGCCAGCATAGCCGACGGGGGCTTTCCTTCCAATCGCTTTCGTCTCCATGTCCTGTGCTTTGCCACAGTGCCGCTTCTTATGCCCTTTGTGGCAAAGGACGTGTGGCAAAAACGACGCTCCATCCTTGCAAGGTCATAGCCGATAGGGTACAGATGGCCCGTGTGCCCCTTGAAGGTGGCCTGCTCCTTGCCGGTCGCTACGTCCTACAGCTTGATTGTCGGGTCGTAGCTCCCCGAGGCCAGCGTCTTGCCGTCTGGACTGAATGCCACGCAAGACACGGCATCATCATGAGTCATCGTGTTGCGCGGGATCGACGGGGCCGGTGGATCCTTGTCGTCCGCCCGGATCGCGTCGCCCCGGTCCCGACCGGGTGCCGCCGCCAGTATCGCCGCCAGGATCAGAAGCCCCATGCACCAGAGTTTCATGACCCGTTCCCTCCCACCCGATGGTCAAGACCGCCGGACCCACCCGGCCCCGCATTCTCACCCCGGCCGGCCGTGCCATCCAGCTAATTCGCCTTCGGCGTCTTCAAAATGTAGCTGTTGACCTCCTTGGCCGACAGACCGCCGGCGGCGCCGATCGCCAACAACTGGCCGTCCGCCGACACCGCCACGGAGTAGAACGCCCCCAGCGGCAGCTCCTCTGCCGTCAGCATCTTGCCCTGGTTAATGTCCCACGTCGCCAGGAAGCCGTGGTTGCGCGGCGCCCCGCCCACGCTCACCAGCCGGCCGTCCGGCAGGAAACGCAGGCCGTACACCCACCCCGGGTGCGTTATCGGCCAGGAGCCCGTTTGGACTTTCACCAGTATACTCGGCACGGGCGCTCGCGGTCACACCCGTCATTCCTACGGCGGAAACCGCCCTTCAAACAGGAGATTTTCACGAAGCATTATCCGCGACGCGTTGTTCATGTTCAACACCTGAACCGTGACGATGCCCGTTTTCGTCTTGCCGACGAGAGTGGTTCCTTCCCACCGAAAGTGACGGCTCCAGCTCTGCTCCCGGGGGTGGAACAGGGGATAGAGTTTGCCGTCCAGAAGCCCCGCCAGATTCGGCCCCTTGGCCCAATTGCATTCCGAGCAGGCAAGGCAAAGATTGTCCGCATCGTCGCTGCCGCCGTGCTGCTTGGCGACGACGTGTTCGACGTGAAAGGTCTGGGACTCGTAGTCGTCCTGATGAAGCCGGCAGTATTCACAGCGGCCGCCCGCCCGTTCCCGGATGAAGGCTCGGAGGTCTTCGTCCATCACTCACCGTTGGACGCGGCGAGCAGCTGCCGCGCTTTCGACTTCAGGATGGCAATGAACGTCGCATAGGAGACGCAGCGGCCGTATTCGGCCTCCTCCTCCGGCGAGAGTTGTCCTTCGGTGTGGCGCGCGGCCATGTCGTCGATGCGCCTCTGCAACTCGGGATCCGGTTTGAGCGCAAGCAACCGTCGGGCCGATTCCGGCGTCAGACAGGAGGCCAGCGGAGCTACAAGCCGGTCGAGAACAGGAGCAGATTTCGCTGTCTTCATAGTTAAACCATACCACAAGGAGCAACAAGACTGAAGCGCGGAGGGTGGGCCGAGTCTTCGAGGCCGCCCGGCGTGGCCCGGTGGGCCTCGACGACTCGATCCCCCTGCTTGCTAATTCACCTTCGGCGTCTTCAAAATGTAGCTGTTGACCTCCTTGGCCGACAGGCCGCCGGCCGCGCCGATCGCCAGGAACTGGCCGTCCGACGACACCGCCACGGAGTAGAACGCCCCCAGCGGCAGCTCCTCGGCCGTCAGCATCTTGCCCTGGTTTATGTCCCACGTCGCCAGGAAGCCGTGGTTGCGCGGGGCACCGCCCACGCTCACCAGCCGGCCGTCCGGCAGGAAGCGCAGGCTGTACACCCAGCCCGGGTGCGCGATCGGCCAGCCGGCCGGCTTCAGGTTCGGGTTCACCAGCTCGCGCGTCACGCTGCCAGCGGCGACATTCCAGATCTTGATCGAGCGGTCGCTGCTGCCGGACACGATCGACTTGCCGTCCGGGCTGAACGCGGCCGTGAAGACGCCCTCGCGGTGGCCCTTCTCGAAATCCTTCTCCTTGTAACCCTTGAATTCCTTCACGAGGTTGCCGCTGGCCGCGTCCCACAGCTTCATGCTCGTGTCCAGGCTGCCGCTCAGGATTTGCTTGCCGTCGGCGCTCCAGACGACGCAGTAGACCGGGGCCGGCTGCGGCTGCTGGCCGGGAATGGCCGGCATGGCCGGGTGGGCGTTGATCTCCTTGACCACCTGCCCTTTAGCGACATCCCAGATCCGCACCTTGCCGTCGTGGCAGCCCGTCGCCAGCTGCGTGCCGGTGTTGTTGAAGGCGACCGCGTCCACCAAGTTCGGGTGCTGCAGCGTCTTGGTCGGCGCCTCCGACGCGATCTTCCATGCCTTGACGACCTTGTCCGCGCCGGCCGTGTAGAGCGTCGTCCCGTCCGGTGAGAAGACAAGGCCGTCCGCCGCCGCGGCGTGGGCGAAACTCTGCGACGGCTTGATGTTGTCCACCGTCAGCGGCATGCCGTTCTGCGGCGGGCCGATGCTCCAGGTCTGGATGGACTGGTCCTCGCACGCCGCCGCCAGCATTTGATTGTTGCCGCTGAAGGCCAGGCCGTGGATGGGGCCGGGCGCCTTGAATGCCGCCAGCAATTTGCCATCCGCGAAGTTGTACAAGCGCACCGTCTGGTCGGCGCCGCCCGTGGCGACGAGGGCGCCGTTCTTCGAGGCGGCGACGGCGTGGATCGGCTTGTCGCTCCCCTCGAAGGCCCGTTCCGGCGCCCCCGTCGCGGCGTTCCACAGCTTCACCTTGCCGTCGGCGCCGGCCGTCAGCACGCGCGCCCCGTCCGGCGTCGGCGTCACCGCCAGGACCGGCGAACCGACCGCCACCGACCGCGCCCAATTGAGGGTCTCAATAGTGACTGTCTTGTCCGCGCCGCCGGCCGCGATGGCGGGGGCGTTCGGCAGGAAGGCGACGACCTTGACAGCGCCGGCGTGCGGAAACGACTGGATTTCCTGGCTCGTCGTCGCGTCCCAGACCCGGGCCAGGCTGTCGGCGCCGGCCGTGGCGACCTTCGTCTTGTCGGCGCTGAACGACAGACCGGCCACGTCGGCCGGGTGCGTCAGCGTCAGGACTTCCTTGGCGTCGGCGATTGTCCACGCCTTGACCGTCTTGCCTGCCGCGGCGCCGATTTCGAGGCCGTCCTTGCTGACCGCCACAGCCGTCACGGCGTCCGGCAGCGGGCCGAACGTCTTGACGGCCTGGCCGGTCGCCAGGTTCCAGAGCTTGATCGTATTGTCGGCTCCGCCGGAAACCGCCTGCACGCCGTCGGGCAGATAGGCGCAGCCGGCGACGCCGCCCGCGTGGGCGTCGATGACGCTCAGCACGTTCACGTCGGACAGGCGGACGGTCTTGTCGGCGGACGCCGAAACCAGAGTGCGATTGTCCGCGAGGAACGCCAGCGACTTCACGACCCCGGCGTGGTCGCCCAGCGCCAGCAGTTCCTTGCCGCTGGTCGTGTCAAACACGTGGAGCAGCGTCGATGTCGCGTCGGTGACGGCGACCGCCATGTGCTTGCCGTCGGCGGAGACGGCGACTGCCGAGGCAGGGGCCGCCAGCGCGATCGCCAGCGGCTTGTCGTCGTCCTTGCCGCCGGGGGCCGCGGCCAGCGTCCACACCTTCAGTAAGGGCGAGGAGACCTCGCCCCTACGATCCGCCCCGATGGAGGCCATTTTCGTCCCGTCGGCGCTGACCCCGACGCCGAGGACCGGGCCGTCGTGGGCGGCGATCGACTTGACCGGCTTGCCGTCGGCCGCGTTCCACAGCCGCACCGTCTTGTCGTCGCCGCAGGAGACGACGCGGTCGCCCTTCGGCGTGAACAGGGCCTGATGCACCGGTCCCTCGTGACTCGCCTGCCACGCCAGCGTCGTCGCCCACAGCTTCGCCGTCTTGTCCTCGCTGGCCGTGACGACGTGCTTGCCGTCGGGCTGGAACGCGGCCGCAGTGACCGGGCCGTCGTGGGCGTAGAACTCCTGCATCCTGCCGTCAAGGCCATAAACGCGGGCGCGGTTGTCGGCGCCGGCCACGACGAAGCGGCTCCCGTCCGCGTTGAAGCCGACGCCGCGCACCTCGGCAGGGGTGGGTATGGTTGTGCTCTGCTTGCCGTCGGCCAGCGTCCACACCCGGATCGTCTTATCGGCGCCGCCGCTCACCGCCTTCGCGCCGTCCTTGCTAAGGTCGAGGCTCGTCACCACGGAGCCGGTATCCATCTTCACCTTCGACGTGCCCTTGTCCACGTCCCAAAGCTGCACCGTCTTGTCCGCCGAACCTGACACGAGTTCTCCCTTGGCCGTGTATTGCAGCGCCGTCACCCCCGCCCTGCCCTCCCCCGACGCTGGGGGAGGGTTGGGCGGGGGACCGGCCAGCGTCTTGACATCCTTGCCCATCGCCAGGTCGAACAGGTGGATGCTATTGTCCGCCAGGCCGGCGGCGACGACCTTGCCGTCCGGCGTGAAGGCGACGGCCTGCACCGCGGCCGGCAGGTTCGGGAACGCCTTGACCACCTTGGCGTCGGCGGTCGTCCACACGGTCAGCGACTTGTCCGCGCTGCCGGCCCCCACCAGCGCGCCGTTGTTTCCGAAGGCCACGCACCCAACGGCCAGCGTCGGGCCAGGGAACGGCCGCTCCATCGCGCCGGTGGCCAGGTTCCACAGCCGGGCCTGCTTGTCGGCGCAGCCGGTCAGCAGGTGCGTCCCGTCGGGGCTGAGCACGGCGGCCGTCACCTTGTCGGGGTGGGCGAACAATTTGGGCGCCGCGGCCGGCAGCTGCCAGACCTTGACGCCGCCGTCCGCCGACGCGGAGACGAGCTGCTGGCTGTTCGGCGAGAACGACAGGCTCGTCACCGGGCCGTCGTGGGCGCCGATGGTTTCCGCCTGCTGGCCGTTGGCCTGGTTCCAGAAGCGGATGATCCCATCGTCGCCGGCCGAGGCGAGGACGGCGCCGTTGGGACTGACCGCGACGGCGCCGACGGCGGTGGGGTGGCCGGGGAACTGGCGCTCCGGCTGCTGCGGCTTCGTCGGGTCCCAGCTGCGGACGATCTTGTCGGCGCCCGCGGTGAAGACGTGCTTGCCGTCGGCGCTGACGGCGGCCGACGCGACGGCGTCGGGGTGCGTCAGGACGCGCGTCGGGACGGCCGGCAGCGCCCAGACCTTGAGCAGGCCGTCGCCGCCGCACGTCAGCATCTGCGTCCCCTGTGCGTTGAAGGCGATCCCTGTGACGGGGCCGGCGTGGGCTGTGACGTTGCGGACGAGCGCGGCGTCCGCGGCGTTCCACAGCAGGAGGCGCTGATCGGCCGTGCCCGCGGCGACGAGGTTCGCGCCCAGTGACACCGACGTGACAGCGGCCGTCGCGCCGGGGAAGACGCGGACCTGCTGGCCGTTGGCGGTGGTGGAGAGGCGCACGGTCTTGTCGGCGCTGCCGGTGAGGATCGAGGCGCCGTCGGCGGACAGCGCAAGGGCGGTCACGGCGTCGCCGTGGGCGCGGCCAGCGGCCGGGCCGGCGTCGGCGGCAGCGTCCAGAACTTGAGAACGCCGTCGTCGCCGCCGCTGAAGGCGAGGTTGCCGGCCGGGCTGAGAGCGACGGCCGACGCGGCGCCGGTGTGGGCGCCGATCACGCCGGCCGACTGACCATTGGCCGGGTTCCAGAAGCGCAGCGTCTTGTCGGCGCCGCTGGAGACGAGCAGCTGGCCGTTGGCGGCGAAGGCGACGCCGAGGACGGGACCGGCGTGACCCGACAGCGCGAACAGCTCCTTGGCGTCGGCGGCGTTCCAGATCTTGACCAGACCGTCCTTGCCCGCGCCGGCGACCTTCGTGCCGTCGGGACTGAGGGCGACCGCGTTGACGGCGTCGGCCGCGGCGAAGTTGCGCAGGGCGTTGGCCGTGGGGAAGTCCCAGATTCTCGCGGTGTTGTCCGCGGCCCCCGAGGCGATCGTCGCGCCGTCGGGGCTGACGGCCACGCTGAGGACCATGCCGGTGTGGCCGCCGTTGGGGCCGCCGAACGATTTGAACTCCTTGCCGGTGGCCGCCTCCCAGACCTTGATCGTCTTGTCGAAGCTGCCGGTGACGACGTACTTGCCGTCGGGCGTGAAGGCGGTGGAGTACACGGATTCGGCGTGTCCCTTGAGAACGACGGCGCCGTCGGGCGGCGGCGGGTCGTCCGCCCGGATCAGGGAGACGACGAGGCCGACGAGCAGGGGGACGGCCAGAGCGATAAGCAGGGCGGAGGGCCGCGTCAATGGCAGGCGGGTCATGGGAGCCTCCGAAGGAGAATCGGTTGGAGAGAGTCGGGGCGAGCCGGCGAGCCGGGTCGCGTCAGCGCCCGGAGGTTTGTAGTGTCGCACGACGGGATGGGGCTGTCAATCAATGGAGGGGATGCACCAGGCTTATCTTGGCGAGCGGCGGCTCGCCACGGTCGAGAGGAACACCCGACGAACCGTTCGTCCCGTAGAATGAATGCGGAACGCCCCCGTGTGTTTCCCGACCGTGACCGCCGCAATGACGACTCCCCGACCGCGCCCCCGGAAGCGCCGTTTCCGGCTGGCCGTATTAACGATCCTGATTCTGCTCGTTGTTCTGGACTCCTACCGGCGTCCGGCGGATCAGGTCACGGCCGCGACCTACATCGGCGCCGTGCGCGTCTACCAGTGGCTCGGCCGGCCGGTGGTCAAGCCGTTCTGCACCTGCCGTTACCTTCCCAGCTGCTCGGAGTATTCGATCGAGGCCGTGAAAACGCACGGCATTCGCTATGGGTTATACCTGACGGTGAAACGCCTCTTGTCATGCAACGGCGCCGTTCCGCTTGGGACGTGGGACCCCGTGCCCGGCTCGGACGAAACGAAATGACGCTGGGGGGGCGGCGGTCCTCGCCTTGGCGTCATCGGCCGAAGCGCACCCATTCCATGCCCCCTGCCGCGATGATCCAGCAGACGGCCAGCGCCGCCGCCGAGAGGATCATCCCCGCCGCGGACGGCGCCCAGCCGCCGCGCCGGGCCAGGGTGCAGCCCACCAGGCCGATCACCAGGCCGGCCAGGCTCAGGACCATTCCCGCCGGCGTCCACCAGCAGAGCGCCAGGCCCAACAGGCCGAGAACCACGGAAACAACGCCGATGCCCCGCGACCGCACGGGTGCTTGATACTGTGCCATGATCGTCTCCTTGGTGGGAACACGGGCGAACAAAGGACATAAGGGCAAAGGCCGTGCCGGCGCGGCTGGCGGCCGGTTCCCCCTTGCCCGCTGCGTCCCTCCGCGCCTATCCTGTGGTAGACGCATCAACACGATAAGCAGTCGGGAGGTCAGGAGTCCGCGAGGCGGGGCGAGGCCCTGTGCCGTCTTGCCGACCTCTGACCCCTGACTCCTGATCCCTTTAGGCGAGGACCGTCCTCATCATGTCCGCGGGCGCGACAGCCTATCTCGTGGTCCGGCGGGACGACGGCTTCGGCGACGTCGTCGCCCTCACGCCGGGGCAGACCTGCACCCTCGGCCGGGCCGCCTCCAACCGCATCGTCCTCAAGGACGACCTGTGCAGCCGCGAGCACGCCGAGATCAGCGCCGCGGAGGGCCGCTGGAGCGTCCGCGACCTGAACAGCCTCAACGGCACCCGCGTC
Source organism: uncultured Planctomycetaceae bacterium (assembly GCA_963823075.1). GTDB lineage: Bacteria > Planctomycetota > Planctomycetia > Gemmatales > Gemmataceae > UBA4732. The sequence continues at coordinate 813,340 of CAWGKE010000001.1, read as the reverse complement.
AACGGCGCCCCCGTCGAGGCCGACCGCGAGCTGGTCCCCAACGACGAAGTGCAGGTGGGCCGCACGCGCTTCCTCTTCGTCGAGGACATGAGCCAGCTGCCCGACCTGCCGCGCCCCGACGAGCGGCCCGAAGGCGTCAACATCAAGAAACGCCTCGGCCAGACGCGCTTCCTGACGCCGGCGCCCGCCCTGGCCGCCGACGACTCGACGACGGCCACGGCCGGCCCGCCGCCGCGCCACGCCCTCAGCCGCGACCTGTCACTGCTCTACCGGCTGGCCCTCGACATGGGATCGGCCGCGGACTACGAGGAGCTGTGCCGCATCGTGCTGGACGCCCTGCTGGAAGCGATCCCCGCCGAGGTCGGCGCCATCCTGACGGTGGCCGACGGCGGCAGGTCCGGTGAGACGAACCGGACGGAAGACGCGCCGCTCGGCGCGGGGCCTGGCGGGAGCGACCCTGGGCGACGCGGCGGTCAAGTCGCTGCGCGGGGCGGAGCTGGAAGTGACGGCCCATCGTCACCGCGATCCGAGCATCCGTTCTTACAGCCGCGTTTCGGAGTACGTGAGCAACGAGGTGCTGGCCGGCCGCGAGGCGATCCTGGCGGAGGACGTGGCCCGCGACCGCCACCTGCGCAACCGCGAGAGCTTGTCGGAGCTGGGCGCCACCAGCCTGATCTGCGCCCCGTGATCCACGCCGACCGCGTGCTCGGCCTGATCCACCTTTACTGCACCGACCCGCACAAGGCGCTGGACGCCGAGGACCTGGAGTTCGCCGTCGCCGTCGCCAAGCAGCTCGGCAACGCCGTCCACCAGCTGCGCTTGCAGCAGTCGCTGACGGCCTCCAACCGCTCGCTGCGCGACCAGCTGCGCGTGGAGAGCGAGCTGGTCGGCGAAAGCGCGGCCATCCGAGACGTCGAGTCGCAGGTGGGGCGCGTGGCCGGCACCAACGCCGCCTGCCTGATTCGCGGCGAAAGCGGCTCCGGAAAGGAGCTGGTGGCGCGCGCCATTCATTACTCCAGCCCGCGCAAGGAAGGCCCCTTCGTCTGCCTCAATTGTGCGGCGATCACGGAAACGCTGCTGGAGAGCGAGCTGTTCGGCCACGAGAAAGGGTCGTTCACCGGGGCGACGGAGAAGAAGGTGGGCAAGTTCGAGGCGGCCCACCACGGCACGATCTTCCTGGACGAGATCGGCGAGATGGCCACGGGCAGCCAGTCGAAGCTGCTGCGCGTGCTGGAGGGGCACCCGTTCGAGCGGGTCGGCGGCGGGTCGGCGATCAAGGTGGACGTGCGCATCGTGGCGGCGACGAACATGCCGCTGGAGCAGGCGGTGCGGGCGGGCACGTTCCGGCGCGATCTCTTTTTCCGGCTCCAGGTGGTGGAGATCCGCGTGCCGCCCTTGCGGGAGCGCAAAAGCGACATCCCGATCCTGGCGGAGCATTTCCTGCGTCGGTTCGTGCGCGAGACGGGCCGCAAGGTCCGCGGCTTCACGCCGGCGGCGCTGCACAAGATGGAGGAGTATCACTGGCCGGGCAACGTCCGCGAGCTGCGCAACGTGGTGGAGCGCGCGGTGGCGCTGGGATTGGGGCCGACGCTGGATGTCGGTGACATTTGGCTGTCATCGCTGGAAACGGGCGCGACGTCCTCGTCACACGGGCCGCCGGCGTACCAGCCGCTGCCCCTGGAGGAGGTCGAGAAGCAGCATATCCTGCGCACGCTGGTGCATACCGACTGGAACAAGAGCCAGGCGGCCGCGATCCTCAACATCGAGCGCTCGACGCTGGATCGGAAGATCAAGGGGTATGGGCTGAAACGGTGATGCAGGCGCGTTACCCGCTGGCGCCTGCTTGCGTCCCTCGCGCCGCCGGATTCACGCGGCGGAACCCGGCTTCTGGGAAAGGTGCCTAAATTATTTACTTGTCAGGTCGCCCAACGCCGCTTTTGCCGGCCCGCCCTTTCCTTCGGCGCTCAGGGCCGGCGCGCCGGGCCGGAGGCGAACGGCTCTCGCCGTAAGCCCTCTTCCTTGTCCGGTGAGGACGACCGGCCGGCGCCGTCGAATTGCAGCAGCGACAGCGTCCGGTAGACGCCGTCCGGCCGGGCCAGCAGCTCGTCGTGCGTGCCCTCCTCGATGGTCGCCCCCTCCTGAAGCACGAAGATCCGGTCGGCGGAGCGCACCGTCGAAAGGCGGTGGGCGATGACCAGCGACGTGCGGCCCCGCATCAGGCCGTCCAGCGCTTGCAGCACCAGGCTCTCGCTCCCCGAGTCCAGCGAGCTGGTGGCCTCGTCCAGGATCAGAATGGCCGGGTCACGCAGGATGGCCCGAGCGATGGCCACGCGCTGCCGCTGTCCGCCGGACAGCTGCACGCCGCGTTCGCCGACTCGCGTCTGATAGCCCTCCGGAAAGGCGCTGATGAAGTCGTGAGCGTTGGCCTTGCGGGCCGCCTCGATCGCCTCCGCTTCCGTCGCGCCCGGCCGGCCGTAGGCGATGTTGTCGAGGATGGTGCCGCCGAACAGCAGCACGTCCTGCGGCACCACCGCCATTCGATCTCGCAATGGACGCAATCCATACTCCCGCGCGTCACGGCCGTCGATCAGGATGCGGCCGGCCGCCGGTTCGTAGAAGCGCAGCAGCAGCGACACCACCGTCGATTTGCCCGCCCCGCTCGGCCCGACCAGGGCGATGCGCTGGCCCGCCCGCGCGGCCAGGCGAACGCCGCGCAGCACCTCCACGTCCGGCCGCGACGGATAGCGGAAGGTAACGTTCTCGAAGATCACGTCGCCGCGCAGCGGGAGGATGGGGCCGCGCAAACGGCGGGCGTAAAGCCCGCCGCTCGCCCGGCGACTTCCTCCTCCGTCTTCTCCCCCAGCAACTCGCGGATGCGCTGCGTGGCGCCGATGGCGCGCTGAATCTGACTATACAGATCGGCGAACGATCCCATCGCGCCGGCGGCGTACATCGTGTACAGCATGAAGCTGGCCAGGTCGCCGAGCGCCATTTCGCCGGACTGCATCAGGCGGCAGCCGTACCACATCACCAGCACCAGGGCGCCGAACAACGCGAAAATGATGAAGGAGTAGAAGGCGCCACGGTAGCGCGCCCCCAGCAGCACTTTCGCCAGGAAACCGTCGAGGCTTTTCCGGTAGCGCGTCTGCTCATAGTCCTCGTTGGCGAACGCCTTGACGCTGGCGATGCCCTGGAGGGTTTCCTCGACGACGACGTTGCTCTCGGCGAGGTGGTCCTGGGCCTGTTTCGAGTTGCGACGGATCAGTCGGCCGAACACCACGGCAAGGACGATCAGCGCGGGGAAGACCGACAGCATCAGCAGCGTCAGCCGAACCGACAGGACGGCGATGAGGACAATGCTGCCGATCAGCATGGCGGTCTGACGGAGGAACTGCGGCAGGGCGGCGACGGCCGTGTCCTCGATCTGGGCCACGTCGGCGGCGATCCGGCTGGACAGCTCGCCGACGCGGCGCTGGACGTGGAAGGTCATCGGCAGCCGGATGAGCCGGGAATAGGCGTCGCGGCGCAGGTCGGTGAGGCTGCGTTCGCCCACCTCGGTGAACAGCACGGCCTGCACGTAGGAGAAGGCCGCCTGAAAGGCGAGGACGCCCATCATGAGCAGGGCGATCGTATCGACGCCGAGGCCGGCGAACGGCCCCCACCCCAACCCTCCCCCCGCGGGTGGGGGAGGGTTGGGGTGGGGGCCTGGCAGGCCGGCGTTGACCAGCTTGCCGACGACGTACGGGAAGGCCAGGCCGAGCAGGCTCGACAGCAACAGGGCGGCGACGGCGCCGAGAAACATCAGCCAGTAGGGCCGGAGGTAGACGAGCAGCCGGCCGGCCTCACGCAGGCCCTCGCGGGTGATCTTCGGGCGGGGCAGGTCGTCGTCGTGGTTGCGGGCGTCGCGCCGGAAGCGGGCCATGCGGGATCCTCTCGCGGAAGGCTGCGGGCGGGCGTTTCTTTATCTTAGAGGAGGCGGCCGCGATTTCGCCAACACCTTGGCCGTCCGGAGCGTCTAACGGCTGAATGAACTACCCGGGCGGAGGGCGGACGTGACGGCGCCGGCCGACCGAGAACTGCTGGAGGGAATCCGAGCGGGCCGGCGCGAGGCCTGCGCCCGGCTGATCCATGAGCATTACGCGGCGATCTACCGCTTTCTGCTGCACCTGGCGCGCGACGCCGCCGAGGCGGAGGACCTGACGCAGGAGACGTTCGCGGCCGCCTGGGAGAAGATCGGCGCCTTTGAGGGGCGGTCGGCGCTGGGCACCTGGCTGCACCGCATCGCCTACGGCAAGTTCGTGGACGCCCGCCGCGCCGTCCGGCGCTCGGCGGCGCTGGCGGAACAGTTGCGGACGCGGGGGCCGGCCGCATCGCCGTGCCCTCTGACGGCGGCTGTTCAGGACGACGAGGCGCGACGACTGTACGCCGCCCTGGAGCGCGTCGATCCGGCCGAGCGCGTCGTGCTGGTGCTGCACTACTTGCAAGGGCTGAGTTATCGGGAAATGGCGGACGTGACGGGCGAACCGGCCGGCACCCTCAAATGGCGCACCAGCCTCGCCCTCGACCGGATGCGAAGCCTGCTGACGGCGGAGGAATCCCATGTCCCCCCACCGGCCGAACCGCGACGAGACGCTTGAGGCGCTGGCCGACCGACTGCGCCGCCTGACCCCGCCGCCCGTGCCCGAGGGGCTGGAGGAGCGGCTGCTCGCGGCGATTCCGCCGACGCGACGGCCGCGGGTGCGGCCCGCACGATCCTGGATTGGTACAGCCGTTTTGCTGGCGGCGGCGGCGCTCCTCGCGGTTCGCGTACCGCGCCCCGAACCGCGGCCGATGGTTCCGACAGTTCGACGCCCCGCGGACGATGCGCCGACGCTGTGGCGCTATGAACAGGCGCTGCGGCGTTCCAACGCGGACGCGGCCGTCGTCGTCAACCAGGCCATGCCGCCGTTCGAGTGGCCGGTGGCGGGGACGGGACCGCGACTGCGTTCGCCACGCCTCGATGAACCGCTGCAATGACGAATCGTTCCCCTGTTTCCGGGGGTTGACGCCCCCGGCTAACCCGCCCGTTTCAATGAGAGGTCTTCAAAGTGGTAAAAGCTGCATCCCTCCTCCTTGCACTGGCCCTGCTGGGCGCGGCCGTCCCCGCCGACAAGCCCGACGCTGACCTCGGCGCCAACGCCGCGCTCAAGTATTGGCAGGCGTTCTCCACGCTGCCCAAGATGGAGGAAAAGACTCCGCCCGCGGATGTCGCGTCGATGCCGCTGGACGACAAGGCAAAGGCGCTGGCGGCCTCCGCCAACTACTCCCTGGAGCAGATGCACTACGGCGCCGCCCTGCCGCGCTGCGTGTGGGCCGCCAGCCTCGACGAGGACGGCATCCGCACCCTGCTGCCGCACCTCCCGGCGGCGCGCAACCTGGCCGCCCTGGCCGTCCTCCGCATGCGCCTCCGATTCGCGGACGACAAATCGGCCGAGGCCGTGGACGACGCCGTGGACGCCCTCACCCTGGGCCGGCACGCCTCCCGCGACGGCACCCTCATCGGGCTGCTCGTCAACATCGCCATCGACCAGCTTGTCACCGACGCGCTCGCTGCCGACTTGACGAAACTCGACGCGGCAGCGCTGAAAAAGCTGGCCGCCCGGCTGGACGCGCTGCCGCCGGCCGCGACAGTCGCCGAATGCCTGCGAATCGGCGAGGAACGCGCCGGCCTGGACTGGTTCATCCGCCAGGTCAAGGAGGCGAAGGACAAGGACCGCCTCCTCGACCTGCTGACGGAAGTCACGGGCGCCGGCTCGCGCGACGAGGCCAAGAGATTCCTGGACGCCTGCGGCGGCGACGCGGAAGGCGTCCTCAAGCTGCGCCGAGCAGGCCCGGCCGATGTACCAGCTGGCCGCCGAGAAGATGGCACTGACGCCCGACGAGTTCGACAAGGTGTGGGGGCCGAAGGAGCTGGAAGTGGCGAAAGACAACCCCGTGTTCAAGCTGCTGTTCCCCGCCGTCGCCCACGTCCGTCGAGCGGAAGCGCGCTATCAGGTGCGCCAGGCGCTGCGGAAAGCGGCCCTTGCCATCCTCATCGACGGCCCCGACGCAGCCAAGGCCCAGCGCGACCCCTTCGGCGACGGGCCGTTCGAGTACGTCCCCTTCGACGGCGGGTTCGAGCTGCGGTCGAAATTCAAGGCCCAGGACAAGCAGGTGTCGCTCACGGTCGGGCGCCGCAAGGACAAGTAAGTATCGGTCCCAGAAGGGGCAAAAAGCACGGCTGACACAGCCGTGGCACACGGAAACGCGGTGTGCCACGGCTGTGTCAGCCGTGTTTCGCCCACCGAGGCTTACCGTCCCTCGTCCCGCTGCAACCGGCCGAACTCCGCCAACTCCTCGGCGTTCACGTCGGACACCGCCCAGAAGTTCAAGCCGCTCTGCGCCCAGTGCAGCAGGTTGTAGCCGCGCCGCGTCGTCGCCGTCGCCGGCGCGTTGCCGGCGGCCCCCGGCCAGACGAAGAGGTTGATGACGTGCTTGTGGCGACGGTAGACGAGGGCCGCGACCGGCCGGTCGTCGAGGTAATCGAGCCGGCCGCCCTCCAGAGGATATTCCTGGTCCTTGAAATCCTTAACCGGCAGCGAGAAGTCCACCTTGCCCTGGAACCACGGCTTGACCGTGTGCTTGTCGGTGGACTGCACATCGTAGAGGTGTTCCGCCTGGAGCGATCTTACATGGGCGGCGACCAACTCGTGCGGCAGGTTGGGGCCGTCGGCGGGGCGGCCGAATGCGAGGAAGGCTCCGGCGATCGCCCCGGAGACGCCGAGCAAGAGGACCGCCGCCGCGAGCCACGGCCGGACCCCGACGCGCTGCGGCAGCGCGGCGGGGCGCAGCGACGACCGAATCCGTTCGCGCAGGCCGACCGGGGCCGTGAAGCGGAAGCCGCCGTCGCGCAGGCCGGAGCGCAGCGCCCGCTGCCCTTCCAGCTCGCGCGTGCATTCGGGGCAGCCGGGGAGATGCTCCTCGAAGGCGGCGCGGCGGGACGGGTCCAGCTCGTCGTCCAGGTAGCCGTGCAAGTCGGGCGTTTCGGGGCAAGTCACGTCAACCCTCCTCGTGCAGTCGGCGGGTCAGGCGGTCGCGGAGCATCCCCCGCCCGCGGGCCAGGCGCGACATAACGGTGCCGAGCGGCGCCTCCGTGACCGCGGCGATTTCCTTGTACGACAGCCCCTCCAGCTCGCGCAGCACGACCACCTCGCGGAACTCCGGCGACAACTCGCTCAGCGCCTCGTGCAGCATCTCACGGGCGGCGCCTTGCAGGAACAGCGCCTCCGGGCTGAACGATTCGTCGCCGGCGTGCAGGGCCTCGTCGAACGGGACGGCCGGGGTCGGCGGCCGATTGCGCTTGAGCCAGGTGTAACAGGTGTTACGGACGACCGCGAGCAGCCAGGCCCGGCCGTCGCCGCCGCGGAAACCGTCGAAGAAGCGATAGGCGCGCAGGTAGGCCTCCTGCACCACGTCCTCGGCGTCGTGAGCGTCGCGGGTCAGCCAGCGGGCCAGGTTATAGGCGGCGTCGAGGTGCGGCAGCGCCGCCCGCTCGAAGCGCGCCTGTTTGTTCGGCTCCGTCAACGGGCGTCCTTCCCTCCGGGGCGCACCAAGCGGCGGCCGGCGATCCGGCAAGTCGTCGATCATGGCTCGGCCGCTCGCCTGATTCATCAGTATACTCCGCCGCCGCGGGTCCGCCTTCCCTCCCCCTTTGCTACCGCGCTTCCTGCTGATTTATTCCCGCCGCGCTTTTCCGGAATATCGCCGGTCGCGCGGCGGTAGGGATCGGCGACGTGTGTGATTTTCGATGTGACCCCGCCCGATGGGAAGGAGCCGACTCATGCGATCCCCCTTCCGACTCGTATTCCTCCTTGGAGTGATCTTGCCGGCCGCGGCCGGCTGTGGCGCCAGGCCGCCCGCGCCCCCCGCCCAGGCGGCGAACCCGGCGGACGCTCATCCGAACATGCCCGACATGCCGGCCCATGCCGCCGCGCCGGCGAAGGCGGCCAAGCCCCCCGACAAACCGGCGCCGGCGAAGATCGTCATCGACGATTTCGCGTTCCAGCCGAACGAGCTTACGGTCCCCGTCGGCACGGAAGTGTCCTGGATCAACCGCGACGACGTGCCGCACACCGCCACCAGCACGACGAAGCCGAAAGCCTTCGATTCCGGCGCGCTCGACACCGACCAGACGTATTCCCACGTGTTCACGACGGTGGGGGAATACGAATACTTCTGCGCCGTGCATCCGCACATGACAGGCAAAGTCGTCGTCAAGTGAAGAACTCCGGGCGCTGACGCGACCCGGCTAACCCGAAGACCCCTTAAGGAGACTCGCAATGAACGATCGCATCACCCACGACCCCCACAACGACGGCATCGACCGCCGCGGCCTGCTCAAGTGCATGGCCTGGGTCGGCGCCGGCGTGGCCTTCACCGTGAGCGGCGGCGTGCTGGCGTCGCGCTTGCTCGGCGGCAAGGCCGTCCAGGCCGCCGACGCCGCCGCCAAGGGCGACTTCACCTTCGTCCAGGTCAGCGACAGCCACATCGGCTTCAGCAAGGCGCCGAACACGGACGTGGTCGGCACCCTCAAAATCGCCGTGGACAAGATCAACGTCCTGCCGGACGCCCCCGCCTTCCTGCTGCACACCGGCGACCTGACGCACCTGTCGAAGCCGGAAGAGTTCGACGCCGTGGCGGAGATTTTGAAGGGGGCGAAAGTCGGCAAAGTCTTCTTTACGCCGGGCGAACACGACGTGTTCACCGACGACGGCAAGCGCTACCTGGAGCGCTACGGTAAGGGCGTGCAGGGCACGGGCTGGCAGAGCTTCGACTACCAGGGCGTCCACTTCATCGGCCTGGTCAACGTGATGAACCTCAAGGCCGGCGGCCTGGGCGTCATTGGCCAGGACCAGCTCGACTGGCTGAAAAAGGACGTGGCCGGCCTGGGCGACAGCACACCGATCGTGGTGTTCGCTCACGTCCCGCTTTGGACGGTCTACGAGAAATGGGGTTGGGGGACGTCGGACGCCGCGCAGGCCCTGGCGCTCTTGAAACGCTTTGGATCGGTGACGGTGTTGAACGGCCACATCCATCAGGTGTTGCAGAAGGTCGAGGGCAACGTGACCTTCCACACGGCCTGCTCGACGGCGTTCCCGCAACCGGCGCCGGGCAAGGCGGAGTCGCCGGGGCCGGTGAAGGACGTGCCGGCGGAGAAGCTGAAAAGCGTGCTGGGGCTGACGAAAGTGAACTACGTCGAGGCGAAAAGTGCGCTGGCGGTGATCGACCCGACGCTGGAGTGATCCTCACGGGTGTGCGTCTTTTCCTTGGGTGACTTTTAGGGCGGGTGCCATGCTTTCGCGGCCTCTTTCGGAACCGAGACCGCCGCGAGGGCGCCGCGAAAGCATGGTTGCCCCGGCCGGTATTCATGCTTTCGCGGTGGCTTCGATTGGGCCAAGGTTGCGACAATAGGCCGCGAAAGCATGGCACCCCGCCTTCTTTGGGGCCACGGAGACGAGAAGCATTTTCCACCCAAGTAACAGACGCACACCCGATCCCGACGGGGCGCGGCGATAATCCTGTTGAACGACAATAGAAATGTCCGGTCTTAACGCAATAGAAATGTCCTCCTTGGTCAGGCCAAGGAGGAGCCATGTCTATCGGCGTGCTTTCCACAGACCGGATCGCTATGAGTCAGAAGGAACGCGATGTCCTCAGGGTCCTGCACTCGGTGCAGAGCGGCCAGCGGACGCAGGCCGAGGCGGCCCGGCTGCTCGGCCTGTGCGTCCGCCAGGTCCGACGCATCCAATGCAAGCTGGAGGCCGAAGGCGACGCCGCCCTCGTGCACGGCCTGCGCGGCCGGCCCTCCAACCACCGGCCCGACCCCGCCTTCCGCCGGGCCGTGCTGGCGGCCTACCGCACCCGCTACGCGGACTTCGGCCCCACCTTCGCCGCCGAGAAGCTGGCCGGGGAGGGCCTGACGGTCGGCCCGCAGACGCTGCGCCGCTGGCTGATCGCCGAGGGGCTGTGGCAACGCAAGCGTCGCCGCGACCCGCACCGCAGCCGCCGGCCGCGCCGGGCCTGCTTCGGGGAGCTGGTTCAGATGGACGCCTCGGTGCATGACTGGCTGGAGGGCCGCGGCGAGGAGATGGTCCTGATCGGCATGATCGACGACGCCACCAACCGCACCCTGGCGCGCTTCTACCCGGCCGGCACGGTCGAGGCGCATATGGACCTGGCCGGCCGCTGGCTGCGGCGTTTCGGCCGGCCGGTGGCGTTGTACACCGACCGGCACAGCATCTTCGAGCCGCAGGACAAGGGCCGCGCCCTGCCCGACGCGGAGACGCAGTTCGGGCGGGCCCTGCGGGAGCTAGGCATCGAGCTGATCCGGGCGCACAGCCCGCAGGCCAAGGGCCGCGTCGAGCGGTCCTTCGGCACGGCCCAGGACCGCTGGGTCAAGGAGCTGCGCCTGGCGGGCGTGACGACGCTGGCGGGGGCCAACGCCGTGCTGGAGCGGCTGCTGCCGACGCACAACCGCCGCTTCGTCAAGCCGGCGCGCCAGGCGGCCGACGGGCACCGGCCGCTGGGTCCGGGTCACGACCTGGCGGCGATCCTGAGCATCCAGGAGGGGCGGGTGGTGTCCAACGACTACACGGTGCGCTTCCGCAACCGCTTCTACCAGTTGCTGCCGCCGGTGCATGCGGGGGAGCGGGGCGGTCGGGTGGTGATCGAGCTGCGCCTGGACGGGAGTATGGCGATCCGCTTCCGGGGCAAGTACCTGAAGTACCGCGAGATCCCGCCGGGTTGCGGCCCTGGGGGCTCCGCCCCCAGACCCCCGGAGTTTAACGCATCGGCGGCCGACGCCAGCGGGGGAAAAGCGAACCGGGACCCCTCTTCGGGGTCCCGGTCGCCTGGCGTACAGCCGACCGACGGGCGCTCGGGTCGCACTCCTGCGGAGCCCTATCCTCCCGACGGCGGGGCGGACGATAACAAGAAGGGGCCACACCGTCCAGCCGAGGACCACCCGTGGAGGAAGCCGTTCAAGCGGAAGAAGTGACAACGTCCGGACACCGGACATTTCTACTGTCGCCGAAATGCGGACATTTCTATTGTTGCCTGACAGGCGCGGCGATAATCCTTGCAACCGTTCCTTCGGGGGAGTAGGCTCCGGCTGTTGAAGTCGATGAGCCTGCTTCCCCGAGGGACCTTCCATGTCGCATCGAGTCGCGGCCGCGCTGTGCCTTTTCCTCTTGTCGTCCGGCACCGCGACGGCCGCGGACCCCGATCTGACCACCTACCTTTCCCGGCCGATCCTCGGCGACCGCTGGACGGTCCACGAAGTCATCGCGCTGACGGAGGCGAAAGTTCCGACGGTCCCCGTCTTCAAGGACGCGGCGGAGTGGGAGAAGTACGCCGTCCGCCTCCGAGCCGACGTTCTCGACCGGATCGTCTACCGCGGCGAGGCGGCCGCCTGGCGCGACGCGAAAACCAAGGTGGAATGGCAGGAGACGATCCCCGGCGGCGACGGATATCACATCAAGAAACGCCGCTATGAAGCCCGCACCGGCATGTGGATTCCCGCGCTGCTGTACGAGCCGGAGAAGCTGTCCGGCAAGGTTCCCGTCGTCCTCAACGTCAACGGCCACGATCCCGTCGGCAAGGCGGCCAAGTACAAGCAAATCCGCTGCATCAACCAGGCGAAGCGCGGCATGATCGCCCTGAACGTCGAGTGGTTCGGCATGGGCCAGCTGCGCACCGACGGCTTCGTCCACGAGCGGATGAACCAGATCGACCTGTGCGGCTCTAGCGGCCTGGCGCCGTTCTACCTGTCCATGAAGCGCGGCCTCGACGTGCTGCTGGCGCAGGAACACGCGGACCCGGAGCGCGTCGCGGTGACAGGTTTGTCCGGCGGCGGCTGGCAGACCATCTTCATCAGCGCCCTCGACACGCGCGTCACGCTGACCGACCCGGTGGCCGGCTACTCCAGCTTCAAGACACGGGCGCGGCACGTCAAAGACCTCGGCGACCCGGAGCAGTCGCCGACCGACCTGGCGACCTTCGCCGATTACACCCACCTGACGGCGATGATGGCGCCGCGGCCGACGCTGCTGACGTTCAACGCCAACGACAACTGCTGTTTCGAGGCCGGCTACGCCCTGCCGCCGTTGCTCCACGCCGCCGAGCCGGTCTTCCGCCTCTACGGCAAGGACGCGAACCTGCGCTATCACGTCAGCCACGTCCCCGGTACGCACGCCTATGACAGGGACAATCGCGAGGCTTTTTACCGGATGGCCGGCGATTTCTTCTATCCTGGCGACGCGGGTTTTGACTCGCATGAAATCCCTTGCGACGACGAGATCAAGACGAAGGAGCAGCTCGCCGTCGAATTGCCGGCCGACAACCTGGACTTCCACACGCTGGCGCTGCGGCTATGCAAGGACCTGCCGCGGAACGGCGGGCCGCCGGCCAACCGGGCTGACGCCGAGAAACGGCGCAAAGCCGGGCGGGAGCGACTGCGCGAAATCGTTCGAGCCAGAGACTGGGACGTGCAGGCGGACGCCGACGGCGGCGAGGAGAACGGCGATCTGCACGTTCACTACTGGCGGCTGCGACTGGGCGACGACTGGACGGTTCCCGCGGCGGAACTGTGGCGCGGCGATCCCAAGCGGACGGCGCTGCTGATCTGCGACGGCGGCCGGCGCAACGCCGCGGCCGACGCTGAGCGGCTGCTGAAAGACGGGGCGCGGGTGCTGGTGATCGACCCATTCGACTTCGGCGAGGCGAAGCCGGTCTACCCCGGCGGCGACGCGCGCGAGCCGAAATACGCAAGCGACACCGAATGGGAGCTGCAACTTGCCACAGTGGGAGAGCGACCGCTGGGCGTCCAGGCGTCGCAGGTCGCCGCCGTCGCACGCTGGGCGAAGGCGCGGGGGGAGGCCGCCCCGGTCGTCGTGGTTTCGTCCGGCCCCCGCTCGTCGCTGATCGCGGTGGTCGCCGCCGTCCTGGAGGAGAAGGCGATCGACTCGGCGGAGCTGCACGGCTCGCCGGGCAGCCTGAAGGAACGGATCGAGCGCAACGAGAAGCTGGATGCGGCGCCGGAGGCGTTCTGCTTCGGCTTGCTCGAAACGTTCGACGTGGAGCAATTGGCCGGCCTGTGCGCGCCGCGGCCGGTTCGATTCGCGGAACCTTCGGAGCGGGTGAAAGCGGAATTGGCGGGGCTGAAAAAGTGGTATGCGGCGTTCGGGTCGGACTTTGATCCGCTGCCGTAAGGACCGCTCAAGTCATTGCGTACCAATGGAATACGAGAAAGGCAAAAAAAGAACGGAAGTTTTTTCTGCGCACGGCTTCTTCGCGCCTAAATATTGGTGAAACCTAATCCGAGACGCCGCCATGAGTACGGGCCAGCCCCACGGTCTCCTGGATCTGATCCGCCAGTGGGCTGCCGGTGCGCAGACGGCCAGCGTAAACGATGCTCAGCTTCTGAAGCGATTCTCGAAGCAGAAGGACCGGGGGGCGTTCGAGCTGCTGGTGCGTCGCCATGGTCCGATGGTTCTGGCAACGTGTCGCCGCATTCTTCGGGATGAACATCGCGCGGAGGATGCGTTTCAGGCCGTCATTATCGTGCTGCTGCGACACGCCGGGCGCGTGGGGTGGAGGGAGTGCGTGGGGGCGTGGCTGTACAAGGTCGCCTTTCGGATCGCCCTACGGGCGCGAGAAGCACAGGCCGCCCGGGCCGCGCGGGAACGACCCATAGGCGATGCGATGGAAACGTCAGGCTCTCTGGACGACAACGCCGCAGAGAGTGGGGAACTCCTGGAAGTCCTCGACGAGGAAATTCGTCGCCTGCCCGCCAGGTGCCAACGGGCGTGCGTGCTTTGCTGGCTGGAGGGAAAAAGCCCCGAAGAGGCGGCGACGGAACTCGGCTCCACGGCGCATCGGGTCCACGCCCGCTTGCAGTATGCCCGCCAGAAGCTTCGCAGCCGCCTGACCCGACGCGGCTATACGGTCGGCGCCATGGCCGTTCCCACAGTGCTTTCGGCGCAGGCCGCGCAAGCCGTTGTACCGCCGGCCTTCGTTGCGGTCGCGCTGCAAGCCGCCGCTGCGGTCTCGGCAGGGCAGGTGCTGACCGGCGCGGTCGGGGGCAACATTCTTGCCCTCGCGAACGGGTCGGCCATAGTGACGGCGAAGTCCAAAACCGTTGTCGCGGCGCTCGTCATGGCCGGGCTGTCGATGGCGACTGCAGGCGCGGCGATCGGCTTCGGTTGGTTCAGCAAACCATCGGCAAACGCCCGACCCGACGAACATGCCCAAGCGACGACGCCAGTTATGCAGTTGCCGCAACGGCCGGGCGACGCCGTGAAAAAGCCATCGGATGCCCGCACGCCGCGCCAGAGGCTGCTGGAGGAATCCTGCGTTCCGCGCTTGATTGCCGATCTGCAGTCGATCGGCGGCAAAGCTACCAAGGAAAGCGCGACCGTGGACGATGATTATGCCGATGCCGTCCTCAGCTGGTCCATCAACCCGCTCAGCAAGACGCCGACGCGCGTGAGGGTGCGTTACGATCTGCACCAAAGCATTTTCCTGATGTGGCGCGATGGCGGAGACGGCGACTTTCATTTGGTCGATCCCGAACAGCCAATCTATCTGGAGTTGTGGCCGCACGGTCCCAAGATGGTGCTTGGGACGTCGCAGGCACAGGATATGGAAGAGGCCCTTGCCGGCCTGAAGGATTGAACCAGATAAATGACCCACATCCGCGGGCTGTTTCGCCGTGACGGCTTTGCGGTAGGCGTGTTCCTTCGACTTCAGCAGCGCCTGGAGTAATGTGTCGAACAGGCGGGCTTGGCGGTCGAGCATGGGGAAGCCGAGCGGCCCTTCGGTCGGGCCGTATGCGGGGAGGAACGGCGGCATGATAGAGGCCCGGCCAAAGTGATTGCCGGGGCCTATGACTGCTGCCCGCGGAGCGGAGGGCGGTTATTGAAGAGGCGGTCGCGCTTCTTGTTTGACGGACGTGTAATCCGGCGCGGCTCTGCACGATCAGTGGTTCGGCGGCCGAGAGGTCTCCGAAGGAGGCAACGATGGGACACAGGCGGAAGTGGCGGCTTGCCTGCAGGCTGTTGGTCATGGTGGGCATCACGCTCGCGGTGGGCGTCTGCGCAGGACACACCGAAGCCTGGTCCGCAGGACGCGCCGAAAGGATCGTGGCGCCTGCGTCCGATACCACGTAAGGATTTCCTGATCTCCGACCCAGCCCTCGGCGGGACACGCCTAATCGGACTCCAAGCCGAGTCGAACGCCCCTGACGCCGTCGGGCAGCCGACCGTCCCGTCGCGGGACCGCCGGTATTACTACCTGCCGCCCGCCGCTGTGAAAGTGAAGGACGGAGAGCTGCAAATCAGCGCCTCGGTTGACGGGGAAATCACCCTCCCCATCTTCTGGGACAGGCCTGAGACGCGAAGGATCTTCCGCGACCATCTGATCAAGCATCACCTGCTGGACGACGAGCCCAACGAAGGGCAGATCCAAACGGTTTCGGCCCGGGCCGTGAGCGTCGAAACCCCGCCGGACTACAAGCCCCGCGTCGTCTTCGGGCCGCTGGAGAACTTCGAGTTTAGCAACTTCGAGGGCGTCCTGACCGCGCAAGCTGCTCCGGCGCTCGCTAAGAAGTTTGTCGAAGACATGAAAAATGGACGCGTGGAGTTGCAAGTGGTGATCGCGTTTGAAGGCTACGATTTCCAGCAGGACGTGGCGGTCATTAACTTCGAGGACATGGCCGAAACACGGTACTTCAAGAACCTGACTGGCGCCGGCCACCGGGGGTTGATTTCGCGGCACCAAATGGCGAATGTCGCCTACGAGGCGGCGACAAGCCGGGACATCGCGCTGACCACCGAGTTCGACGACTCAGACTTCAAGCAATTGGTGTCTGATCTTCTCACTGCACTGCAGAAGCAGGAGGAGGACTTGAAGGACAGGTGGGCATCGCTGGACGAATTCTTTACCCGAGAAGGTTGGGATCCGGAGGACTTCCGCGCGGACCTGATCAACCGGAGCAAGCTCGACGCGAACTCTGAGTACGCTAGCAAGTTCCGCGAAGATGTCCGATCGGCGTCGAACGACAAACGAAAGGCGGGAGGGGGCTTCGGCTTCGACTTGTTCGGTAAAATCAACTTCAATTTGAATGCGAACGGCGAGGACGAGAAGTACCGGGACTGGGCCCGGGGCGTAACGCGCGAGGTTCTCGATAAGTGGTCGGTTGGGTATGAGGAAGTGGGGAATCGCGTTATTCCGAAGTCCATTACGGCGTACAGAAACGACTTCAGTGCGCTACGGGCCAAAGGCACGTACCGTGTCGGCCAACGGAAGAAGTGGCGGAGCCAGGCCGTCATGACTATCCCGCTTCATCCCGGCTACAACATCATGCAGGTGCCTGCCAAGATGCCATTCGAGGTCCGGCAAGAGGAGGTGGCGAAGCGGGTGGAGGATCTGGAGGGTAAACTGGCCAATCTGACCAATGTGGTCAACGAAATCAACAGCTCTGAGCCAATGACCACCAAGGTTGTCTGGCAAAGCAGGGAGCTGAAACCTGCCGATCTTGGAAAGGAGTGGGACGGGAAGGATCAAACGTTCACTTTCGACCACCCAGTTACCGAAGCCGTTGCGTGCGTCAGCACGGTGGACTGGAGGAATAAGCCAGGCGCCGTAGGTGATGTTCATTTCACCGTTGACAAGGTGAGGGTGAACGGCAACACCGTGACGGTTCGTGCAGATAGCTTGTTCGAGAAGGGATCTCATGAGGGCATGACCATTAACGTAATCGCACGCGTTAAAACGAAATGACCTGCCGCCCGTCAGGGGGTTCGGCAGGCGGAGCCTGCCCTACGAGAATCGCCGGATTCTCGTAGGGCAGGCTCCGCCTGCCGAACCCCTTCCGGGACAGCCTCTCATTGCTGAGCCACGGGGTTAAGCAGCTTCAGATGTTTGATCGCTCAGGAATTCAGCAACTCCCGCTCCGCCGTCACGATCACCTCATAGGCGTCGCCCGCCGTCTCGGCCGCCCGCAGCTCCGCCAGGAAGCCGTCGCGCAGCAGCAGCCGCGTCAGCCGGGCCAGGACGCGCAGGTGAGTCTGGTCGTCGCGGCAGCAGATCAGGAAGAAGCAATCCGTCAGACCGCCGTTGGGGTCGCCGTAGGGCACGCCGGACGCCGTGCGGCCGAACGCCAGCACCGACTCGCCCAGCGCCGTCGGCAGCGGCCGCCTCGGGTGCGGGAAGGCCACGCCCGTCGGCAGGGCCGTGCTGACCATCTCCTCGCGGGCGCGCACGGCGTCCAGGATCGCCTCGGGATCGTAAATCTCCCACGACTCCTCAGCCAGCTTCACCAGCTCCTTCAGCACCGACGCCTTGGTCGAGGCCGCCAGCGGCACGGCCACGCACGCCGGAGAGAGGAGAGTCGCAATGAGCGGTTCCTGGATCTCGCCGCCGCGATCCGATTCGAGCGCGGTAAGCTGCTCGTCGGTGTAGCCCGGCAGCTGGGATTCGAGCCAGCGGTTGATTTCCGCGCGCGCAAAGCGCCACTCGCCGCCCACCCGGTGGCCCGGCAACCGTCCGCGGCTGGCCAGCTTACCCACCTCGCGCGCGTCCCGCCGAAGGTAAGCCGCCAACTGGTCCACGTCCATCATGTCACTGCCCATAGGCGCTGCGCTCCTTTCTGCTATTGCGACTGCTGACCGTTGCCCGGCGGTACTGGCGCCGCCACGGCAAGCGTGGTGACCAGCAACAGATCAATGACCTCGAACGACTCATCGGGCTTGTACAGAATCATCGTGCGCCCGGACGGCGACTGCGCCAGGAACTCGTTATGCGAGACGTTCAGGGATCGGCCGTCCGCCAGGTGAACGGTGAACGGTCGAAACGGCCGCGCCTGATGCAACAATCGAAGCTGCTCGATCGTCATTGGTCGTCTTGCTCCTTGTGCGTCAGCAGCCCTGGCAGGTCGAATCCCTTGCCCCCCTTGAGGAGCTGCCGCTGCGCCTGCGTCTGCTGGCCGAGGCCCCACAGCCGGATGAAGCCCTTCGCCGCGTCGTGGTCGAACTGGTCGCCGCTCTCGTAGGTCGCCAGTTTCTTGCTGTAAAGACTGTGTTCGCTCTTCCGGCCGACCACCGTCGCCTTGCCCTTGTACAGCTTCACCCGCACCTGGCCCGTCACGAACCGCTGGCTGCTCGCCACGAACGCGAACAGGTCCTGGTGGAACGCGGAGAACCACAATCCATTATAGATGATGTCCGCGTACTCCTGCGACACCACGGTCAGGAAGCGCTGCACGCGCTTGTCCAGGCACAGCGTCTCCAGCTCGTGATGGGCGTCGTGCAGGATCACCGCGGCCGGCGCCTCGTACAGCTCGCGCGACTTGATGCCGACCAGCCGGTTCTCGACGTGGTCGATTCGGCCGACGCCGTGCTGGCCGCCGAGCTGGTTCAGCCGCTGGATCAGCGGCACGCCGTCCATGCGCTGGCCGTCCAGCGCGACCGGCTTGCCCTGCTCGAAGTCGATGACCACGTACACCGGTTCATTCGGCGCCTTCACCGGATCGGTCGTCCAGGCGTAGGCGTCGGCCGGCGGCTCGTCCCACGGATCCTCCAGCACGCCCGCTTCGCAGCTCCGGCCCCACAGGTTCAAGTCCACGCTGTACGGGCTTTTCTTCGTCGCCTCCACCGGGATGTTGTGCTTGGCCGCGTAAGCCAGCGACTCGTCGCGGCTCATCTTCCACTCGCGCACCGGGGCGATGATCTTCAAACGCGGTTCCAAAGTCTGGAACGTCACGTCGAATCGGACCTGATCGTTGCCCTTGCCGGTACATCCGTGCGCCACCGCTTTGGCGCCGTGCTGCTTCGCCGCATCCACCATCAGCTTGGCGATGAGCGGCCGGCCCAGCGCCGTGGCCAGAGGATATTTCCCCTCGTAAATGGCACCAGCCATCAGGGCCGGCCAGACGAAGCAATCGACGAACAGGTTGCGGGCGTCGATGGCGACGGCATCGACGGCCCCGGTGCGCAGCGCCTTCTGACGGATGCGCTCGATGTCTTCGCCCTGGCCGAGATCGACGGTGAAAGCGACCACGTCGAGGTTGTACTTCTCGCCGATCCACGGCACCATGACGCTGGTGTCCAGCCCGCCGGAATAGGCGAGAATGACCTTGTCGCGCGTCGTCGCCCCTGTCGCCATTGCTGCGAATCTCCGGTTGTGAGAAACGACGATCCTTGCCGGTCGTGTACGCCGGTTGAGTTCTCCCGTTTGGCGAAGTATTTCAGCTTGGGAAAGAGGGGAGGTCTTGTCAATGGCATTTCGATTGCTGGCACCGCAAAATGTGCTGGAAGAGATGATTGCGCAGGCGCTTGCGGAACAACCGCTGGAATGCTGCGGCCTGCTGGCGGGTGTGATAGAGCAAGTGAAAGCGGGGGACAAGCCGACGGAATCGGTGGGACGAGTTCTGCGGCGCTATCCGCTGATCAACGCGGCCGCCAGTCCGCGCGAGTTCGAGTCAGAGGCCCGGAGCATGTTCGACGCCTGCAAGGACATTAACGCCCACGGGCTTGAGATCCTGGCGGTGTACCACTCACACCCCACGTCGCCGCCTGTCCCGAGCGAAACTGACCGAAAGCGCAACTACAGCCCGGACGCGATCAACCTCATCATCGGCCTGGCCACGAACCCGCCGGAGGTCCGAGGCTGGTGGCTGACAAGTGAAACTTACCGCGAGGCGGTTTGGGAAGTCGTCGTCGATCCGCCGGGGTGAGTCTCCCGCCACAGGGGAGCGAGTACCTTGTGCGTCAACCGCCGGCTGAATTCCACGCCGCCGCCGGCGCCGAGGTGGTGAATGTCTACAAATTCCTCGTCGGGGATTTGATCCCGCCAGTCCACGAAACGACAGCGGTAGGTGCGGCAGAGGCGCTCCATGTAGGCCCGGTAGGCGGCGTCGATTTCCGGTGCGTAAAAACTGCGGTGCAGCGTAGTGACGGGAACGCCGACCAGCAACGCCGGAACTCCGCGGTCCCGGCACCGGGCCAGGATGTGTTCGAGGGCCGCGGCGGTCGTACCGCCGATGGAGTAGTTGCCCAGCTTCTTCCGCGGACAGTCGGCGCCGCACCGGGTCGCCGCCGCGCGTGCGGCGGCGTCCGCCGTCGCAGGGGGGGCGACAATCACCTGATTCCAATCGATCGCCGCACCGTTCCCGCCTCCGTCGCCGGCATCGGGGGACGGATTCCAGGCCTCGGACGCCTGCCGCCAGATCTGTTCGCGGTGGACGTACAGCGGGAAGAATCGTGCGGCGGCGAACCGGGGAACGGCCTCCCGGCACCGGCACACGTCGAACAAGGACCTCGGCACGTCCTCCCAGGACAGTTGCCGGGTCACGTGGACAGAGAACCAGTCGTTGTAGCCGTTGACCGTTTCGGGGCTGACTTCGACGACCACCAGCGACGGCCGGGCGCCTGCCCGCAGCAGGCGGCGAAAGACGAAATCCTCCGCCAGCGGGTCGCCGACCGGAACGCTGCCGTTGAAGACCTGCTTGGGGGCGGCGTCGCCGAGGTCCTTGCGGAAGGCGTCCCGAATGACGGCGGGCTGGACGCCGGCCCCGAACCGCGAGCTGCCCAGGAATAGCACGTCCGGCCCCTCCGGCCGCGCGCGCCACGCCTTGACGACCTGGGCGAGCGAAGGGAAGCGAACCTGGGGCCAGACGTAATCCAGGAGCAGGCCGCCCGACAGCTGAACCGCCGCGAACACCGCTGCGGCCCACGCCAGAACAGTCCGCCCCCGGCGGTTGCGCGACAATTGGCGAGAAGTCATCGCACCCTCATCCACGAGTTCGGCGGGGCCGTCCATGATTCCTTTCCCCCCGAGGTGGGCGGAAGGAGGGCGCCCCTCGGGCCTGGAATCAGAACTGGAAATACAGGAAGCCCCGGCTGGTCTCCGGCAGGAGGAGCAGGTACAGCACCAGAACGACAGCCGTCCCCGCGCCGAGCACCGGTGCGGGGATGCGCGCCAACAACTTCCTCACGTCGATCCGCTGATGGAGGATGTTGCCGGCCAGGACGACGGCCATGGCGGCGACGACGAGCCAGGGGGCGGCGGCGTCCAGGTTGGCGCCGGTCGTCGGCCAGGCCATCCGCGCGAGCAGCGTCCCCGCGTCGGCGAACGACGACGCCCGGAAAAACACCCAGCCGACGCAGACGGCGAGGAACGTCAGAATGATCCAGAGCGGCCGCGCCGCCCGCCCCGCCAGCCAGGACGGCAGGCGGCAGATGCGCTCCAGGGCCAGCAACACGCCGTGATAGAACCCCCAGAACACGAAGGTCCAATTGGCGCCGTGCCACAGGCCGCCGAGCAGCATCACCACCATCAAGTTCCGGCAGGTCCGCCAGGGACTGCCTCGGCTCCCGCCCAACGGGATGAATAGGTAATCGCGCAGCCAGGTTGAAAGCGAGATATGCCAGCGCCGCCAGAAGTCTCCGAGGCCGGCGGCCAGGTAGGGCTGCCGGAAATTCACCGGCAGTCGGAAGCCGAGGGTGTGGGCGAGGCCGCAGGCCATGTCGGAGTAACCCGAGAAGTCGCAGTAGATTTGCATGGCGTAGCCGAGGACGGCGATCCACACCGCCCAGGACGAGTGGGCCCCGGCGCCGCGAAAACGGGGTCGATTACCGCGCCCAGCCGATCCGCCAGCACCGCCTTCTTGAAGAGGCCCGCCAGGAAGAGCCGAGCGCCCAGTTCCACGCGGTCCCAGCTGAAGCGCTTGCGCCGGCGAACTTGCGGCAGGAAGTCGTTGGGGCGCACGATGGGGCCGGCCATCAGGTGCGGGAAGAACAGCATGAACAGGGCGTAATCCAGCGGGTTGCGCACCGCCCGTATCCTGCCCCGGTAGACATCCACTACATAGCTGATGGTCTCGAAGGTGTAGAACGAGATGCCGAGAGGCAGGGCGAGGTTGAGGATGAAGGGGTCGTTCATCCAGCCGAAAAGGCCGAGGGTGGAATGGGCCGTCGCCAGGAGGAAGTTGGTGTACTTGAACACGACGAGCAGCCCGAGGTTGACGGAAATGCTGCCAACCAGCACGACTCTGCG
This sequence comes from uncultured Planctomycetaceae bacterium, assembly GCA_963823075.1. Taxonomy (GTDB): domain Bacteria; phylum Planctomycetota; class Planctomycetia; order Gemmatales; family Gemmataceae; genus UBA4732. The sequence goes on along the minus strand of CAWGKE010000001.1, from coordinate 791,209 downwards.
AAGGCGCGGCACCTTCAGCGATTCCAGCAACAAGCCGGCGAAGTAGTCGGTCGAGGCGGAGACGACGACCAGTCCGATCAGCCAGGGATTCCAGCTCATGTAGTAGGCGCAGCTGGCGACCACGAGCCAGGCCATCCGCCCGCGACCCCGGGGGAGCATCCAGTACACCACGAGCACCAGGAGCAAGAACCCGAAAAACGCCAACGACGCGAAGTGCATGCCTTCCACCTCATCCTCTGCGGCCCTCGCGGGCCAGCGCCCGTTTGGCCGTTCACTTCTTGTCCATCGCCGCTGACAGCTCAATGCCGCCGACCAGCGCCAGATCGCGGGCGCCGAGCTTCTCCGCCTGCTTCGGCGTCAGCGTCACCAGCACTACCAGCTGTTCGCCGCTCGGCGCGGCCACCAGATAGAAGTTCTGCAGCACCTCGACGTCATCCATTTTGCCGACCTCCGAAATCCGGTAGATCCAGCGGTCGTCCGGCGACGGCGCCTCGCCGGATTGCAGCTCTTTCTCGGCGACCCAGCCCGGCGTGTCGTTCATCGCGTCCCGGAAGGAGTCCGGCGTCAGGTGCTGGCCCTTCGCGGCCGGCGTCCACGGCGTCACGGTCGCCTGGGCCACGAAATCGCCGTTGTCCATCAGCCGCAGCACCACATGCGCGTCGGTGTGCGACGTGATCTGCCAGTCCCGGCCGTAGAGGAACGAGAAGCGGTTTTTGGGGTCGGTGCATTCGAGCTGCACCAGCGGCGCCGGCGGAGCGTCGGACGGCACCGACACCAGCGCCACGTCGGACAGCGACTCCGGCTGAGCGATCGGCTGGCGCACCAGAGTCGTCGTCGCCTCCTCGGCAGAGGCCGGGCTGACGGGGCCTTGATCGCGGTCGTCCTTCTGCGTCCAGCTCAGCTCGACCACTCGCTTCGATTGGAGATCGAATTTGCCCGTGGCGTTGACGGTGGATTTCACCATCGCGCCCTGGTCGATGCCGTTGGACGTGCCGCTGATCGAGAAGACGGCGACGCCGTCCTTGACCTCGTCCAGCTTGCCGGTCAGCGTCTGCTCGGTAAGTCCCTCGAAGAGGCAGACTTCCTGGGCGACGGCGTTCGTAATCTTCCACGTGTCGCCGACCGCGACCGCCTTGCCCGGCAGCAGGCCCGGCAGGACCAGTGTGTCGAAGTGGTCGTGCGCCAGATACAGTTCTTCCTGCGTGAAGCCGCCGCCGGTGCTGTAGACGAGCAGTTGCTGCTTGTCGCGCTGGGCCACGACCAGCCGGCGTTCGGGCCGCAGCGTCCGCTCCGAGGCGTCGTCGTTGACGCGGACCATCGCCTTGGCCGTGTCGTAGACGCGGGCGGTCTTCTGGGCCAGGCCGTCGGCGCCGGCGGCCAGGACGCGCTCCTGGAAGTCGTGAGAGGCGTTCGCGGTCAACTTGAGCTTGGCCTGGTCGTCGCCCTTGTGGACGCGGATTTCGCCGGTCAACTTCATGTCGATGGCGACATGGAAGCAATCGCCGGCCTGGGCAGGCTCCGCCAGCAGATAGGTTTCGCACCGAACCGCCGACGCCGCGGCGAGCAGGACCACCGCCGCAGTGAACACGCGCCGCGCAAACATCGTCTTCCCTCCTCGAACCGTCGGAGCGGCGCGCTGCTGGAGCGGCCGGGGTCGGGGGGGGTGATACTCTGGGGGATGGGAAAAGGCAATGCGGAAAGGCGAGCGGCGCGGCGTCAGCCCGCCGGTGTTGCCGCACCGGCGGGCTGACGCCGCGCCGCTCGCCGATGAATCTTCAGGTGCTCGGCGGATTGGCGGGCGCTTCGGGGGCGGCCGGCGGCGTCTGGGCGGCCGGTTCCGGCGCGGGTGCGGGCGGCGTCTCCGGCGCGGGCGGCGTTTCGACGCGCGGCGCCGGGGCGGCGGGACGCTCCTTCTTGGGCTTGGTTTCGCCCTCTTTCAGCAACTCCAGAAAGGCGGTCTTGCCGCCGTCGCCGAGGCGGCGCTCGTGGCGCTTGATGATGCGCGTATAGCCGCCCGGTCGCGTGGCGAAGCGCGGCCCGATCTCGTTGAACAGCTTCGTGAGGATGTAGCGCGAGTCGATCTCGCCCTGTTCCTCATCCGGCTGAACCTCCGCCTTGGACGCCGTGCCCAGGCGAGCGATGACCAGCCGGCGGGCGTGCAACGTGCCCTTCTTGGCCAGCGTGATGAGCTTTTCGACGAACGGCCGTACCTCCTTGGCCTTCTCGACCGTCGTGATGATTCGCTCGTGGCGGAACAGCGCCAGCGCCAGGTTGCGCTTCATCGCAAGGCGGTGGGTGGCGTTGCGGCCCAGCTTTCGTCCGGCTTTGAGGTGTCGCATAGCAGTTCAAGGGGTCAGGGGTCAGGGGTCAGGGGTCAGCAAAGACAGAAAGACAAGAGCCGCAAATGCTGACCCCTGACCCCTGACCCCTGACCCCTTTCCGTTAGCGTCGCAGCGACGACGGCAGTTTCATGCCCAGCTTCAGATTGCGCTCTTCGAGTTTGAGCTTCACTTCCTTCAGGGTCGTTTCGCCGAAGTTGCGGACCTCCAGCAGCTCCTCGTCGGTGCGGATCACCAGATCGCGAACCGTGGTGATGCCCTCCGACTCCAGGCAGTTCGTCGCCCGCACCGACAGCTCCAGCTCGGCCAGGCTCATGTTCAGCTTGCGCTCCAGCTCGTGATCGACGATGTCGCCGCCGACCACCACGTCAGGCGTCGATTCGATGCCGATCTCGGGGCCAGGCTCGCTGTACTGGATGAACGGGTTGAGGTGCTTGCGCAGGATCTTCGCGCCTTCGACCAGCGCCATCTGCGGCGACACGGTGCCGTTGGTCCAGATCTCCATCACCAGCTTGTCGTAGTTGGTGCGCTGGCCGACGCGCGTGTCCTCGATCTCGTACTTGACCCGCACCACGGGCGAGAAGCTGGAATCGACCGGGATGACGCCGATCTCGCGCTCCTGCTCGACGTTCTCCTCGGCCATGCGGTAGCCGCGGCCGTTCTCGACGCGCATCTCGACCACGAACGGCACGTCGTCGGTCAGCGTGGCGATGATGTGGTCGGGGTTGATGATCTCGATCGCCCTGCTCGGCGATGATCTCGGCGGCCTTGACGACGCCGCGCTCGTGCCGCTCGATGCGGATGGTCTTCGGCGTCTCGGTGGAGTTCTTGACGACCAGGCTCTTGATGTTCAGGACGATGTCGGTGACGTCCTCGACGACGCCGGGGATGGTGCTGATCTCGTGCTGGACGCCCTGGATTTTGACGCGCGTGACGGCGCTGCCCTCCAGGCTGGACAGCAGGATGCGCCGCAGGCTGTTGCCCACGGTGACGCCGAAGCCGCGCTCGAACGGCTCGGCGGTGAACTTGCCGTAGGTGTCCGTCAGCGTGCCGCGATCGCTCGCCACGCGGTTGGGCAACTCCAAACCACGCCATCGGATTCGCATGTAATTACTCCTTGCCGAGGAGTCAGGGGTCAGGAGTCAGGAGTCAGAAAAGCCAACGCCGTGTTTCTTCTCTGATTCCTGACCCCTGACTCCTGACCCCTTGCAGTTAGCGGGAGCAGAATTCGATGATGAGCTGCTCGCGGATGTCCTGAATGCGCGGGTCCACGTCGGCCGCGAGTGGGCAGGCGCGACACGCGCCCCTCCGGCGGTTCGCCGCCGAGGCGCTCCAGGTAGTCGGGCGCGGGCGGCGGGTTGCTCTGGCAGGTTGAGCCGTACCAGCTGCAAGGCCCGCGGTCGGTTCTTCAACCGCACCACGTCGCCGGCCCGCAGCAGCATACTGGGAATGTCGCAGGCGTGGCCGTTGACCTCCACCTGGCCGTGGCTGACCAGCTGGCGGGCGCTCGCCCGGTTGGGCGCCAAGCCGAGCCGATGCACCACGTTGTCGAGGCGCCGCTCCATGATGGTCAGCAGCTGCTTCGCCGGTGTTCTCGGTGGAGCGCGAGGCCAGCTCGAAGTAGCGGCGGAACTGCCGCTCCAAGAGGCCGTAGAAGCGCTTCAGCTTCTGCTTCTCGCGGAGGCGGATGGCGTACTCGCTCGGCTTGCCGCGGCGGTAGCCGTGCATGCCAGGGGCGACGTTGCGCCGGTCGATGGCGCACTTGGGGCTTTCGCAGCGCGCTCCCTTGAGGAACAGCTTGATGCCCTCCCGCCGGCACAACTTGCAAACAGGATCGGTCTGGCGTGCCATAGGTTCCTTGTCCGTCGTCGATGGTCGCTCGTCTGCGGTCGTCGTTCGATGGCTCAGCGGCGACCCGAAGGGGAGCGCCTATCCTAAGCGCTCCCCTTCGGGTCGCGGCTGACCGGGGTCTTGTATGTTGCCGATCACACGCGCCGCTTCTTCGGCGGCCGGCAGCCGTTGTGCGGCAGCGGCGTCACGTCCTCGATGGCCTTGATGTTCAGCCCGGCGGCCTGCAACGCGGTGATGGCGGACTCGCGGCCGGAACCCGGCCCCTTGACCCGCACCTCGACCTCCTTGAGGCCGAACTTCGACGCCTTCTCGGCCGCCACCTCGGCGGCGCGCTGAGCGGCGAACGGCGTGCTCTTGCGGCTGCCCTTGAAGCCGACCGTCCCGGCCGAAGCGTAGCAGAGCGCATCGCCGTTGGTGTCGGTGATGGTCACGATCGTGTTGTTGAACGTCGCCTTGATGTGGGCCACGCCCCGGCTGACGTTCCGTCGCTGTTTGCGTTTCTTGCTCTTCGCCACGGATGCCAATCTCCCGTTTGACGCCCCGAATTACCGCATTTCCTTGACGCCCTTCTTGCCGGCCACGGTGCTGCCGCGGGCCTTTGCGGGTGCGGGCGTTGGTCCGCGTCCGCTGGCCGCGCACCGGCAGGCTCCTGCGGTGGCGCAGGCCGCGGTAGCAACCGATGGCCTTGAGCCGGGCGATGTTCTGCTGGATCTGCCGGCGCAACGGGCCTTCGACCGTGTATTCGCGGTCGAGCAGCGTGGCGATCCGGCTGATGTCGTCGTCGCTCAGGTCCTTGGCCCGCCGCAGCGGATCCACGCGCGCCTGCTCGCACACGCGCAGCGCCAGCGTCGGCCCGATGCCGTACAGGTAGCGCAACGAGATGTGCGTCGGCTTGTCGTTCGGAATGTCCACGCCCAGAATACGCGGCATGTTCTCGGCTCTCCTCGCTCAGCCCTGACGCTGCTTGTGACGCGGGTTGGTGCAGATCACCAGCAGCTTGCCGTGGCGCCGCACCAGCTTGCAGTTCTCACAGATTCGCTTGACGCTCGCACGGACCTTCATTGCCCAGACTCCCGAACGGCCTAGCCGGGTGCGGAAATTCGGTGAAACTTTTTTTGTAGCGAATCCTGCGCCGGCAGGCAAGGGGGAATTCACGGCTTGACGTACGTCTCCTCGTCCGCCGTCACCACGTACACCCCGTCCCGCGTGATCGCCAGCGTGTGTTCGACGTGGACGCTCGGCAGCCCGTCGCGCGTCACCACGGTCCAGTGGTCGCGCAGCACGTCCGTCTCGGCCCGCCGCATGTTCACCATCGGCTCCACCGCCAGCACCAGGCCCTCCTCCAGTCGAAAATCGTGTTTGCGGACCTCGTGATTGACGAAATTCGGCACCTGCGGCGCCTCGTGCATCACCCGGCCGATGCCGTGGCCGACGTACTGCGTCACCACGCTGAAGCCGGCCGACTCGGCCGCCCGCTGCATGGCCGACGCCACCTCCGACCACCAGCGCCGCCGGCCCATCTCCAGCATCGCCAGCCGCAGTACCTGCTCGCCCACCGCCAGCAGCCGCTCCTTCGCCGGGCTGATCGTCCCCACCGGAATCGTGATGGCGGCGTCGGCGCACCAACCGTTCAGCTTGCAGGCGGTGTCGATCTTGACCAGATCGCCTGCCTGAACGACCCGCTGGCCGGGGATGCCGTGAACCACCTGCTCGTTGAGCGAGATGCACGTCACGGCCGGGAACGGCACCTTGCCGGGGTAGCCCTTGAACAGCGACTGCGCCCCGTGCGAGACGTACAGGTCCTCCACCGCCCGGTCGATCTCGACCGTCTTGACGCCCGGCTTGACCAGCGCTCGGCACAGCCGCAGCGCTTCGGCCACGAGCAAGCCGGCCTGACGCATCAGGCCGATCTCCCGCGGCGATTTCAGCTCCGGCTTCTGCGGAATCAGCGACTTCAGCACGGCGGGCCTGCCTGCGCTTTCAACGCCTTCATGATGTTCTGGTAGATCTGCTCGATCTCCCCCTCGCCGGGTACCTCGCGCAGCAGTCCCTGCTGCCGGTAGTAGGACCTCAGCGCCTCTGTGTTGTTGTGATAGACGATGAGACGGCGGCGAACCGTCTCTTCTTTGTCGTCTTCTCGCTGCACCAGCCGGGTGGCGCATCGGTCGCAGATCCCGACGACGCGCGGCGGGTTGCTCAGCGTGTTGTAGGTCGCCTTGCAGCCCGGCTTGGGACAGCTCCAGCGGTTGGCCGCCCGCTCCACGATCACCTCGTCGCTCACCTGCAACAGCACGGCCGCAGTCAGGTTGAGGAACTGCTGCCGCAGCACCACGTCGAACGCCTCCGCCTGCGCCACGGTGCGGGGGTACCCGTCCATGACGAACCGCTCCGGCCGGTCGTCCCGATGGAAGCGCTCCGCGACGATGTCGTTGACCAGATCGTCGGGAACGAGCTTGCCCGACTCGACGAACGGCCGCGCCCGCTCGCCGGCGGGGGTCTGAGCGGTGATGGCCTGGCGGAGGATGTCGCCGGTGCCGATGTGTTCCAGTCGGTTGCGCTGGCACAGCCGTTCGGCCTGGGTGCCTTTGCCGGACCCCGGCGGGCCGAGAAGAATGAGACGCATGGCGTGCCCGCTTCCCTGGTGCGAGGGCCAGGGCGCGGCGCCCCGGTCTTTATTTCCTCACGATTCATTCTCGGAAACGACAAGGCCGCTCGCAAGGGGGGGGGTCGCGGATACGGCGGGCGGGGAGCGTCAGCCCCCTGCTTCCGCATCCTGTCGGCGACCATGGGAAAGAATCAGGGGGCTGACGCCCCCCGCTCGCCGACCCCGCTCAGTCCTCGGTCAGGCCGGGGTAGTTTCGCATGACCAAATGGGTGTTGATTTTCTGCACCAGATCGAGCGCGACGCTGATGACGATCAGCAGGCCGGTGCCGCCATAGAAGCTCGCCACCATGTAGTTGATGTTCAGCGTCGAGGTGATGATCGTCGGGATCACGGCCACGGCCGCCAGGAAGGCGGCGCCGACGTAAGTGATCCGCACCATCACCCGCTCCAGGTACTCGGCCGTGCGCTTGCCGGGCCGGTAGCCGGGGATGAAGCTGCCATAGTCCTTGAGGTTGTCGGCCATGTCTTTCGGATTGAAGATGATGGCCGTCCAGAAATAGCAGAAGACGTAGATCAGGGCGATGAACAAAACAGTGTACCACCAGCCCTGGCGCTGGAAGACCTCGGAGATGACCACGGCCCAGCCAGCCGACGGGAAGGTCTTGGAGATCCAGCCGAAGATGAAGTACGGCACGACCAGCAGACTGCTGGCGAAGATGATCGGCATGACGCCGCCCTGGTTGACCATGAGCGGCAGGTTCTGCCGCGTGCCGCCGAAGACGCGCCGGCCGCGGACGTGCTTTGCCGACTGCGTCGGAATGTTGCGCCGGCCCTTGGTGATCGCCACCACCGCCACCACCACGATCACGAAAAGAACGGCCAGGGTGATGATCTTCTCGAAGCTCACCTCGCCGCTGGCGCCGCCGAGAGTCAGCGTCTGCCAGTTGAACTTGCCGCCCTCGAAGAACAGCGACGCAGTGGCCGACGGCATGCGGGCGATGATGCCGCACATGATGATGAGGCTGATGCCGTTGCCGATGCCGTACTCGTCGATCTGCTCGCCGATCCACATCAGAAAGACGGTGCCGGTCGTCATGGTGATGACCATGACGGGCCAGGTCAGCCAGGCGTAGCCCAGGTATTCCTTCAAGGCCCACCCGCCCGTCCCGCCGCCTCCGCTGCCCATGATGTAGTTGACGTACATGTAGGACTGGAACAGGCAGATCAACACCGTGGCATAGCGCGTGTACTCGTTGATCTTCTTGCGGCCGCTCTCGCCTTCCTTCTGCAGCTTTTCCAGCGGCGGGTAGACGGCGCCCATGAGCTGGAAAATAATGGACGCGGAGATGTAGGGCATGATGCCGAGGCCGAAGATCGTCGTCTGGCTCAGATTGCCGCCGCTGAACATCGACACGAAGTCGAGGACGTTGCCCAGCGGCCCGCCGCCGCCGACGCCCTTGTACATCTGGGCCTGATCGACGAACGGCAGGGGGATCGAGTAGCCGACTCGGTAAACGGCCAGCAGCAGCAGCGTGAACAGGATCTTTTGCCGCAGTTCGGGGATGATGAACAGGGCCTTCAGCTTAGCAAACATGACCCGCTCCTCGGGGGAGGAGACAAGGAGACAAGGAGACAAGGAGACAAGGAGTAAAGAGCCGGCGGCAGGATGGCAATTCGCTGAGGAACCCTCTGGATTCTCCTTGTCTCCTTGTCTCCTTGTCTCCTTGTCTCCTCCGAGACTCAATTCGCGTTCCTACGCCTTCTGCTTGGGCGGTCGGGGCTTCATCTTGTTCCGAATCGGCTTCTTGGGCGGCGGGATGACCTCGGCGGTTCCCCCCTTGGCGGCGATCTTCTCGGCGGCGGACTTCGAGAAGTGGTGCGCCTTGACCACGAGCCGCTTGGTCAGCTTCTCCCGTTCCGAGTATTCGTACCCCATCGGCCGGCCCCTTGGCCAGCCCAACTTTCTTGAGCGTCTCCTGATCGACCGTGTCGCCGTCCTGAAAAACGGCGTCGAGGTCGCCGACGTTGACGACGTGGAAGATGCGGTCCCAGGTGGCGTGGCTGAAGCCGCGCTTGGGAATGCGGCGGAACAGCTGCATCTGGCCGCCTTCAAAAAGCACGGTCGGCTTCTTGGCGCCGGCGCTGGCCCACTGGCCCTTGGCGCCGCGCGATGCGGTCTTGCCGTGGCCGCTGCCGACGCCGCGGCCGACGCGCTTCTTCGGCTTCACCTTGTGGACGCCGATGTGAACGGTGGAAAGGTCCATTACAGAGTCACTCCTCTTCCCCGAATGATGAATGATGAATGATGAACGATGAATTGCTTGATTCCTCGTTCATCATTCATCATTCATCGTTCAGAGCGTCACTCCTCGCAGGCGGGCCACCTCGTCGCGCGTCCGCAGCTCCAAAAGGCCCTGGATCGTGGCCTTGACCAGATTGATCGGGTTGGAGCTGCCGTGGACCTTGGTCAGGATGTTGTGGATGCCGCACGCCGTCAGCACGTCGCGCACGCCGGGGCCGGCCTTGACGCCGGTTCCGGGGCCGGCCGGCACCAGGATCACCCGGCTGCTGCCGTACTTGCCGATGACGCGGTGCGGAATGGTGTCGCCGCGAAGCGAGATCCGCTTCTGGCGCTTCATGCGGGCCTCGGCGTCCTTGTTGGCTTTCTCGACGGCCGGCGGCACTTCGTTGGCCTTGCCGTAGCCGTAGGCCACCTTGCCGCGCGTGTCGCCGACGACGACCAGCGCGTTGAAGCTGAAGCGCCGGCCGCCCTTCACCACGGCGGCGCAGCGGCGGATCTTGACGACGTGTTCCTGCAACCCGTCCTGTCGCGTATCACGATCTCTGCCCATGTTTGACTTCCACTCTCGGTGAAGGAGGGTTCCCAGGGAGGCGAGCCGCCGGGTTCATCCCGGCGGGTTGGACTCCAACGGCGGGCATAAAGCCCGCCGCTCGCCCGGTGCATGCGCCTCATTCCGGCTTCTTTTCCTTTTTCTCTTTCTTTTCTTTCTTTTCCTTCGCGGCGGCCTCGGCCTTCGCCGCCTTCTCGGCCCGGGCCGGCGCGGCGGCCGCCTCCGCGGCCATCTTCGCCTTCTTCCGCTCCTTCGGCTCGCAGCAGATCAGGCCGGCCGCGTTGGCCGCCTCGGCCAGCGCCTTCACCCGGCCGTGAAACTTGTAGTGGCCGCGGTCGAAGGCCGCCTTGTCGATGCCCTTCTGCTTGGCGGCCTCGGCCAGCTTCTGGCCGACCACCTGGGCCGCCTTGACGTTGCCGCCGTAGGACAGGTCCTTGCGCATGTCCGGGGCCAGGCTGCTCGCCGAGGCCAGCGTGACGCCGGCCAGGTCGTCGATCAGCTGCGCGTAGATGTGCTTGGAACTGCGGAACACGGTCAGACGCGGCCGCTCCGTCGTGCCGGTGATGGTGCGCCGGACGTGGTTGCGGCGGCGGAGCTGGCGAATGTGCTTGGACTTCTGATGATTCATGGTCGCCTCGATCAGCCGCCGCTGGTGAAGGACTTGCCTTCCTTGCGCCGGACCTGCTCGTTCTCGTAGCGGATGCCCTTGCCCTTGTACGGTTCCGGCGGCCGGGCGTGGCGGATCTCCGCCGCGAACTGGCCGACCTTCTGCTTGTCCGCGCCCGTCACGATCACCGTCGTCGCCGGCAGGCCGTCGATCGGTTTGGTTTCCTTCTCCGCCGGCACCGCGACCGTGACGCCGTCCGGCGGTCGCAGCGTGATCGGGTTGGCGTAGCCGACCGTCAGAATCACGGCGTTCTTGTCGATGCGGGCCTGGTAGCCGATGCCGACGACGCTGAGGCGCCGCGTGAAGCCTTTGGTGACGCCCTCGACCATGTTGGCGATGATGCTGCGGGTCAGCCCGTGCAGCGCCCGGTTCTGGCGGTCGTCGTCGGGCCGCTCGACGCGAATCGCCTTGGCGTTCTCGTCGAACGTCACGCGCATGTTGCGGTGAAAGGCATGCTCGAGCTTGGCGCCCTTGGGGCCTTCCACGCTGACCTTGCCTTCGGCGACGCGGACCTTGACGCCGGCCGGGATCGCCACGGGTTGTTTGCCGATGCGGGACATCGCCGCTCTCCATCCGTCCGAGCCGCGACCGTAAGCGAGCGGTTTTCGCTAAACCCCGCTCCCTTACGGTCGCGGCTCGTTCTACCACACGGTACATAACAGTTCGCCGCCGAGGCGCTGGGCCTTGGCCCGGCGGTCGCTCATGACGCCGCGGCTGGTGCTGAGGATGCTGACGCCCAGCCCGTCCAGCACTGGCTTGATGTCGCGGCTGTGGCGGTACAGCCGGCGGCCCGGCCGGCTGGCGCGGTCGATCTTGCGGATGACGCGCTCGCCCTCGGGACCGTACTTCAAAAAGATCCGCAAAATCGCCTTGGGCTTGCTCAGGTCGGCGTCCGGCTCGAAGGTCGTCGCGCCGTGTTCGTCCACGCCGGCCCGGCCGACGTGGTACTCGATAACGAAGCCCTCGTCCTTGAGGACCTGGGCGACGGCCACCTTGAGCTTGGTGGCCGGCATGTCCACGGCCGGGCGCTCGATGCGGTTGGCGTTGCGAATGCGGGTGAGCATGTCGGCCAACGGGTCGGTCATCATGGTTGTGTCCTCACCAACTCGCCTTCTTGACGCCCGGAATCAGGCCGTCGCTCGCCATGTTGCGGAAACAGATCCGGCAAATGCCGAATTTGCGGTAGACGGCCCGCGGCCGGCCGCACAGCTTGCAGCGGAGGCGGATGCGGATGCGCTCGCGCGGCGGCATCTTGACCGTCGAGCCTGGCTTGCGGCTGGCCTCCAGCTTGGCAATCGCCTTCTTGTACTTCACGAATTGCGCTTCGGTCGCCATGGTCGGTGTCGCTTCCCTCATCGGTCAGCCGCGATGCGCAGCGGAACACTTCTCCCCCGCGCTCCCCTTCGGGTCGCGGCTGACCGAAACACAGGGTTTCTTCGTCATTCTTCCCGGAAGGGCATGCCGAAGCCGCGGAGCAGTTCGCGGGCTTCGTCGTCCTTGTCCGTGCTGGTCACGAAGGTGACGTCCATACCCTGGACGAACGTCACCTTATCCGGATCGATTTCGGGGAACACCTGCTGCTCCGTCAGGCCGAGGCTGTAGTTGCCGTGGCCGTCGAAGCTCTTGGGGTTGACGCCGCGGAAGTCGCGGATGCGCGGCAGGGCGATGCTGATCAACCGATCCAAGAACTCGTACATGCGGCTGCCGCGGAGCGTGACGCGGCAGCCGATCTCGTTGCCCTCGCGGAGGCGGAAGCCGCTCACCGCCACGCGCGCCTGCCTCACCTGGGCCTTCTGGCCGGTGATCTGCGTGAGCTGGTCGGCCGCCTGCTCCATGCGGTTCTTGTCCTGAAGCGCCTTGCCGACGCCCATGTTGACGACGATCTTTTGCAGGCGCGGCAGGCTGAGCACGTTCTTGCGGTTCAGCTTCTGGGACAGCGCCGGCACGATCTCTTTCTGGTAGCGGTCAGACAAGCGGGCCATGGCTTCTCTCGGGTGCTAACAACAGGACTTCCCCACCCCGCGATCTCGTCACGTCGCTTTCTTGGCGTACTTCGGCCGCGCCTTGCTGACGGCGCCGAGACCGGCGCCGCACTTCCTGCAGAAACGAGTCTTGGCGCCGTTGTCGTCGTAGCGCCGGCCGATGCGGACGCCGCGGCGGCAGGTCGGGCAGTACAGCAGCACGTTGGAGGCGTCGATCGGCATCTCCTTGGAGAGCCGGCCGCCCTGGGGATTGCGGCGGTTGGGCTTTACGTGCTTGTAAACGCGGTTGATGCCTTCGACGACGATCTTGCCCTTGTCGGGGAGGACGCGCAGCACCTTGTGGGCGCGGCCCTTCTCGGCGTCGTCGCCGGCGATCACTTCCACCATGTCGTCCTTGCGGACGTGGACCTTGGAACTCATGACTCGACACTCCGTCGTTTAGCCGCGGTTCGCAGAACCGCGGTTCTGCGAACCGCGGCTAAACGGTCGCCGATCCTCAGACCACCTCGGCCGCCAGGCTGACGATCTTCGTGTAGCCCTTCTCGCGCAGCTCGCGGGCCACCGCTCCGAAGATGCGCGTGCCGCGCGGGTTGTGTTCGTTGTCGATCAGCACCAGAGCGTTGCGATCGAAGCGGACGTAACTGCCGTCGTCGCGGCGCGTCGGCTTCTTGATGCGCACCACGACGGCGCGGACCACCTCGCCCGGCTTGACCTCGCCGCCGGGGATCGCCTTCTTGACGCTGGCGATAATCACGTCGCCCAGCCCGGCGTAGCGCCTCCGGCTGCCGCCCAGCACTTTGATGCACATACATTCCTTGGCGCCGGTGTTGTCGGCGACATCCAGATACGTATACTCCTGAATCATGTTTCACCTGCGCCACAGGAAAGTTAGGCCGTCGGGGCGGCCGCGGGCGGCGCCGTCTCCGTCCCCATCGCGGCGGGCACGGCCGGGGCCAGCGCCGACTTCCTCACGATCCGCATCAGCCGCCAGCACTTCGTCTTGGACAGCGGCCGCGTCTCCATGATTTCGACGGTGTCGCCGGTGTGCGACTCGTTGTTCTCATCGTGGACATGGCAGATCGTGCGCCGCTTGATGTACTTGCCGTAACGCGGGTGCTTGACCAGGCGCGGGATTTCCACGCGCCGCGTCTTGTTCATCTTGTCGCTGGTGACGACGCCGGTTTCGACGCGGCGCCGGCCGCGCGGTTCCGGTTCGGCCTTGGTCTGGATCGGCTGCTGGTCCGCCATTGGTTACTTCGCTCCCCCGGCCGCCGCCGCGCCCTCGGCGGCGAGCTGGCGCTGACGCTGAATCGTCTTGATGCGGGCCACTTCCTGCTTGGCCTTGTTGATTTCGCTAGGCGTTTCCAACCGCTCGGTCGCGGACTGGAAGCGCAGCTGGAACAGGTGCTTGATCGTGTCCTTGAGGGTCAGATCCAGCTGTTCGTCGCTCATCGCCCGAAGTTCGGCCGGTTTGCTCATGGTCGAATCCCTTGCTTGCGCCGCGGGCCGGTTCCGCTCAGCCGACGCTCGGCCGCCGCGTCACGAAGCGGCACTTGAACGGCATCTTGTAGGCGACGCGGGCCAGGGCGTCGCGGGCCGCCGTCTCCGGCAGGCCGCCGATTTCGTACAGCACCATGCCCGGCTTGATGACCGCCGCCCAGTACTCCGGCTCGCCCTTGCCCTTGCCCATGCGCGTCTCGGCCGGGATGGCGGTGATCGACTTGTGCGGGAAGACGCGGATGAACAGGCGGCCCTCGCCGCGCACCGAGTGCGTGGCCGTGATGCGGCCCGCCTCGATGGCCTCGGCGCTCAGCCAGCCGCTCTCCAACGCCTGCAACCCGAAGTCGCCGTAGCTGACCGTGTTGCCGCGCTGGGCGCTGCCGCGGATGACGCCGCGGGCGCTCTTGCGGAACTTGACCCGTTTGGGCATTAACGGCATGGCAATGCTCCTTCTCTCTTAGAGCCTATCCCAAAACCGTCGAAACATCACCAATTTGACGAGAATCGTCATGATCGACGGTGGTTTTGGGATAGGCTTTTAGCGCCTCGGCCCGCGGCCGCGGCCGCGCGCCACCGGCGGGGGCGCCTCGGCGGCCGGCGTGGGATCGAGGTAATCGCCGTTGTTAACCCACACCTTGACGCCGATGTTGCCCTGGGCGGTCTTGGCCTCGGAGAAACCGTATTCCACCTTGGCCCGCAGCGTGGACAGCGGGATGCTGCCGGCCATGCCGCCCTCGGAGCGAGCCATTTCCGACCCGCCGAGCCGGCCGGCCATCAGCACCTTCACGCCCTTGGCGCCGGCCTCCATCGCCGTGTCGATGTGCTTCTTCATCGTGCGGCGGAAGCTGGCCCGCTTCGCCAGCTGCTCGCCGATGCTCTCCGCGATCAGCTGCGGGTCCACCTCCGGCCGGTTCACCTCGATCGTCTTGACCTCGATGTGGCGGTGGGTCAGGTCTTCCAGCTCCTTGGTCAGTTTATCGACCTCGGTGCCCTTCTTGCCGATAATCATGCCGACGCGGCCGGAGTGGACGAAGACCGTCACCTTCTCCCGCGTCCGCTGGATGCGGATCTTGGATATCTGCGCTCCGCCGTAGCGCTTTTTGATGAACTTGCGGATCTTGAAATCCTCGACCAGCAGCTCCGAGAAGTCCGCCTTGGTGGCGTACCAGTGGCTCTGCCAATCGATCATGATCCCGGTGCGAAAGCCGGTCGGCCTGACTTTTTGCCCCATAAGATCCACTCTCTTCCAGGTCGGCGAGCGGGGGGCGTAAGCCCCTGATTTTGCGCCTCATCAGGGGGCTTACGCCCCCCGCTCGCCCTCTCGTTACTTCTTCGCCGCCGCTTCCGCTGTCGCTGTTTCGGGCGCCGTCTCCTCCTCGCCGTCCCACAGGATGACGTGGATGTGGGCGTAGCGCCGCTTGATCGGGTAGGCCGTGCCGCGCGCCCGGGGCATGATTCGCTTCATGATCGGGCCGCCGTCCACGCGCGACTCGGAGACGATCAGGTCTTCGATGTTGCGGGCGCCGCGGTCCTCGGCGTTGCCCAGGGCGCTCTTGACCACCGCCTCCAGCAGCCGGGCGCTCTTGTTGGGCAGGAAGCGGAGCAGTTCCAGCGCTTCGTCGGCCGAGCGGTTGCGGATCAGCGTGGCGAACGGGCGTATCTTCCGCGCCGACATATCGGCGAAGCGGTGAATAGCCTTATAGTGCATGAGCAACCTCACAGGCTGGAAAAGCCCGCTCCCCACGGGAAGAGCGGGCTTCCGAAGCATCCAGTTCCGGGGGCAGGATTTGAACCTGCGACCTCCAGGTTATGAGCCTGGCGAGCTACCACTGCTCCACCCCGGGTCCCTTAAAGGCGGAAGGATGAAGGATGAAGGATGAACAAGAGTTTTCTTGATTCATCCTTCATCCTTCCGCCTTCATCCTTTATTTCTTCCCCTTGCCGCCGCTGTGGCCCTTGAACGTCCGCGTCGGGGCGAACTCGCCGAGCTTGTGGCCGACCATGTCCTCGGTCACGTACAGGCGGACGAATTGCCGCCCATTGTGGATCAGGAAGGTCTGGCTGACGAATTCCGGGACCACGGTGCAATCGCGCGACCACGTCTTGATCGGATCGCGGTTGTTGGTGCGCGCATTGCGGTCCACCTTGCCCATCAGGCGCTCATCGACATACGGGCCTTTCTTCAGCGACCGACTCATCGAATCCACTCCAGCGGGAAACTCTAATCATACACACGGCCGGGAAAACGTCCAGATTGCACGGCCGTTATTTCGGAGCGTAGTGCGGGCCGGGCTTGCGACGGCGGATGATGGCCGAGTTGGACGGCTTCCGCTTCTTGCGCGTCTTGCCGCCCTTGGCCAGCACGCCGGTCGGACTGCACGGATGGCGGCCTCCCGCGGTGCGGCCCTCGCCGCCGCCCATCGGGTGGCTGACCGGGTTCATCGACGTGCCGCGGTTGTGCGGCTTGCGGCCCATGTGGCGCTTGCGGCCGGCCTTGCCCAGGCTGATGTTCATGTGTTCGGCGTTGCCGATCATGCCGATCGTCGCCCGGCACTCCGACGACACGCGGCGCACCTCGCCCGACGGCAGCGTCACCTGCGCCCACTTGGCGTCGCGGGCCGTCAGCGTGGCCCCGCAGCCGGCGCTGCGGCAGAGCTGGCCCCCGTGGCCGGGCTGCATCTCCAGATTGTGAATGCTCATGCCGAGCGGGATCGCCTTGAGGGGCATGCAGTTGCCGACGCGCGGCTCCAGGCCCTCCTTGGCGCTCTGAATCGTGTCGCCCGCCTTCAGCCCGTGCGGCGCCAGGATGTACGCCTTGACGCCGTCCTCGTACTGGATCAAAGCGATCCGCGAAGAGCGATTCGGGTCGTACTCGATGGCCAGCACTTTGGCCGGCACGTCGTCCTTGATGCGCTTGAAGTCGATGATGCGGTACTGGCGCTTGGCGCCGCCGCCGCGGAAGCGCGTGCAGACGATGCCCTGGTTGTTGCGGCCGCCTTTCCTGGGGTGCGCCTCCAGCAGCGACTTCTCCGGCTTCTTCTTGCGGTCGGTAATATCGGAGAAGTCGCTGACCGACCCCTGCCGCCGACCCGGCGTCACCGGCTTGTACTGGCGAATGGCCATGATTCGTCCCTTTCACCGCTCTCAATAGAACTCAATCGGCGGGCTGTCCGGCGTCAGCGTGATGATGGCCTTCTTCCAGTCGGGAAGCTTGCCCATCTTGAACCGATAGCGCCGGCGCTTGCCGAGGCGGTTCTGCGTGTTGACCTTCTTGACGTGGACGCCGAACAGCTCCTCGGCGGCCGAGCGGATCTCGTCCTTGGTCGCCCACGGGTTGACCTCGAACGAGTAGGCCGGCGTCCAGTTTTTGCGCTTCTCGCTGTGGTGCTGTGACAGGTGCGTGCCCTTTTCCGTCACCAGCGGCCGCAGGATCACCTGATACGGCTCCAGCTTCGGCCCCCGGATTCGCACCGGCCGGTTCGTGACCGCCATGATCGTTCCCCCTCGTCCGCCTTACTTCTGCTCCGCCGCGGCCGGCGTCTCGGCCTTCGGCGCCTTGCCCTTCCGCAGCGCCTCCAGCGCCGCCTTGGTCAGCACCAACCGCTTCTGCTTCAGCACCGTGTAGGCGTTGAACTGCTCGGCCGGCAGCACCTCCACGCCGTGGATGTTGCGGGCCGACAGGTAGATGTTCTTGTCGTAGCCGACCGTGCCGACCAGCCACGTCATCTTCTTCCGCGGCTTCTTCGGCGTTGCTTCGCCGGCCGTCGGCTGCTCGGCGGCCGGCTTCGGCTCCAGCGCCTTGCTCAGCGCCTTCAGCACTCCCACAACTTGCTTGGTCTTCACTTCGGTCAGGGCCAAGTCGTCGAGGACGACGGCCTCGTTGTCCTGGAACTTGCTGAGGATGGCCATGCGCGTGGCGGCCTTCACCATGCGCTTGGGCATGTGGTATTCATAGTCGCGCGGTTTCGGCCCCTTGGACGTGCCGCCGCCCTTGCGCTTGTTGGTGCGCCGCGTGCCGGCCCGGGCGTTGCCGGTGCCCTTCTGGCGGAAGAGCTTTTTCGTGCTGCCCGCTACCTCGCCGCGGCGCAACGTCGAGTGCGTGCCGGCCCGCTGGTTGGCGAGGTACTGTACGACCACGTCGTGCAGCAGCTGCTTGTTGACCTTGCCGCCGAACTCGGCCGGGTCCACGTCCACCGTGCCGACCGACTCGCCCTGGCGGTTGTAAACGTTCAACGTCACCATGCTTCACCAATGTCTCTGACGCAGGGGCCGAAGAGGCGCAGGCCCCTTCGGCCTCAGCATAACCGACCGTCAGGAGTATCCGACCCGGGGATGTCGGCGAGCGGCGGCGCTCACCCGGCCTTGGCGGCCAGGACGCGAATCTTGATGTCCACGCCGGGGGGCAGGCTCAGTCCCTTGTTCAGCGCCTCGATGGTCTTGCCGGTCGGCTGAAGGATGTCGATCAATCGCTTGTGCGTCCGAATCTCGAACTGCTCGCGCGATTTGCGGTCGATGTGCGGGCTGCGCAGCACCGTGTACCGTTCGATCCGCGTCGGCAGCGGGATAGGCCCATGCACCTCCGCCCCGGTCTGCTTGGCCGTGTCCACGATCTCGCGGGCGGTGCGGTCGAGCACCTCGTGATCGTAGGCCTCCATCCGGATGCGGATGCGTTCGCTGGCAACGTTCTGGCCCGCCACCGTTCCCTCCCTGCGTCTTCACGCCGTCGTCAACCCGCCGTGTCGGAAAGTATAAAGGTAGTGACCGTCGCTGGGAGTGTCAAGGCGGCGACGCAGTTTCCAGGCGATTCGCGCCGCCGATTGGTTAGCCGCGACGCGCCAGCGGAGCGCTCCATCCAAGCGCTCCGCTGGCGCGTCGCGGCTAACCGGAGGATATTTATCGCGTTACGGTCAATAATCCTCCGGATGCAGCATCGCGTCCAGCACGTCCGGCGGCGCCGGCCGGTAGGAGTGCGGCTCCAGCGACGGCGACGCCCGCCCCTGGCTCAGGCTGCGCACCTCGTCGGCGTAGTCGAACATTTTCGCCGCCGGGACCAGCGCCTCCAGCACGCTGGCGTTGCCGCGCGAGTGGAGCTTCTGAATCTCGCCGCGCCGCGCGTTCAGGTCCGCCGTCACGGGGCCGAGGAACTCCGACGGCACCGTCACCTCGACCCGCATCACCGGCTCCAGCAGCACGATGTTGTCGCGCATCGCCTTCCGCACGGCGTCGGCGCCGGCCGCTTGGAACGCCGTCTCGTTGGAGAACTGCGGGTCGGTCTCGCCGCCGCGAAGGATGGCCCGCACGTTCATGACCGGGTAGCCCAGCTCGCCCGATTCCAGCCCGCCTCGGACGCCCTGCTCGGCCGCGGCGATGAACTCCGGCGGCAGCTCGTCCGGCGGTACTTCCCACTGCACCTGAATCGCCGGGTCGGCTGGGTTCGGCTCGAAATCCACCCGCACCTTGGCGAACAGGCCGGCCGTGCCCGCGTGGCGGACGCACTCTCCCACCACGCTCACCGGCTTTTTCAGAGTTTCCCGATAGCTGACGCGCGGCTTGCCGACGCGCACCTTCAGCTTGAAGTCGCGCTCCATGCGGTGCTGCTTGACTTCCAGGTGCAGCTTGCCCATGCCGTTCATCATCGTCTGGCCGGTTTCGGGGTCGGTGCGCACCTGGAAGGTCGGGTCCTCGCGCGTCAGCAGCTTCAGCACGGAGGCCAGCTTGTCCTTGTCGGCCGACGATTCCGGCTCGATCGACCGGCTGAAGACCGCTTCGGTGAACTGGATCCGTTCCAGCAATATCGGATGGTCAAAGTCGCAGAGCGTGTCGCCGGTGATGGAGTCCTTCAAGCCGATGATCGCCACGATGTCGCCGGCCAGCGCCTCGGGCAGCTCCTGGCGGTCGCCGGGGTCGGCCATCGTGTGGTAGATCTTGCTGACCAGCTCCTTGACGCCGCGGCCGGGGTTGTACGGCCGCGTCTTGCCGGCCCGCAGCGCGCCGGAGTAGATGCGGACGTAGAACAGCTCGTTCGACGCGCCGGCCACGATCTTGAACACCAGGCCGCAGAACGGCTCCTTGGGGTCCGGCCTTCGTTTCTCCTCTTTGTCCTTTTTCTTCGGGTTGACGCCGACGACCGGCGGCCGGTCGAGCGGGTTCGGCAGGTACCACGTCACCGCATCGAGCAGCGGCTGGATGCCGACGTGTTCGCGGCCGGAGCCGCACAGCACCGGCTGGATCTGCCGCTTCAGCGTCTGCTCGCGCAGCACCGCGCGGATTGCGTCCGCCGAAACCTCGCGCCCCTCCAGGTAGGCGCTGGTGATTCGGTCCTGATCGTCGTTGGCCGTCAGCACGTCGAACAGCCGCTCGCGCCAGGTTTGCACCGCCGCCTTCTGGTCCTCCGGGATCGGCTCGACGCGGATCGTCTTGCCGAGGTCGGCCGCCTCGAAGAAGAGCGCCTTCATCTCGATCAGATCGATGACGCCCCGAAACGGCGTCGGGCTGTCCTTGGGCGAGCCGCTGCCGATGGGCACGACGACGGGGGCCGGCCGGCCTTCGAGGCGTTCGCGGATCTCTTGCAGCGCGTTCTCGAAATTCGCCCCGACGACATCCATCTTGTTGATGAAGACGAGGCGCGGCGTCTGATACTTGTCGGCCTGGCGCCAGACGGTTTCCGACTGGGCCTCGACGCCCTTCTGGGCGTCGAAGACGACGACGCAGCCGTCCAGGACGCGGAGGCTGCGTTCGACCTCGGCCGTGAAATCGACGTGGCCCGGCGTGTCGATGAGGTTGACGGTGCAGTCGCGCCACGTAAACGGGATGCAGGCGCTGTAGATGGTGATGCCGCGCTCCTGCTCCTCGACGTTCCAGTCCGTCTCGGTGGTGCCCTCGTCCACCGTGCCGAGGCGGTGCTTGGCGCCCGCGTAGTAAAGCAGGTGTTCGGTGGTCGTGGTCTTGCCCGCGTCGATGTGCGCAATGACGCCGATATTGCGGATCTTGCTCAGGTCGATGGGTTTAGCGTCGGCGGCCATGACTGCACTCGAAAAAAAACTAGGATGGCAAACTTAACTTGAGAGGCCCCGAAAACGGCCTGTTCTTGAACTGGGCGGCCCAGGAAAACGCCAGAAATCGCTTGTCCGCCGAGGGTCTCAAGTTAAGTTTGCCATCCTAGAAAAAAACGAACCACAGAGGCACAGAGGACACAGAGACAGCATACACAGAGAAGACAAAAGAGTGTGTCCCGAAACCTGGACCCCGCTGGACTCACGCTTTGGTCTTCTCTGTGTTTCTTCCCTCTGTGTTCTCTGTGCCTCTGTGGTTCGTTTCGTCCGGCCGGTCACCAGGCGAAGTGGGCGAAGGCCTTGTTGGACTCGGCCATCTTGGTGGTGTTCTCGCGCTTGGTCATGGCCTCGCCCTCGCGGCGGTAGGCGGCCATGAGTTCGTCGGCCAGGCGCAGGAACATCGGCCGGCCGGCCTTCTTGCGGGCGGCGTCGATGATCCACCGGATCGCCAAACTCTGCTGGCGCGTGCGGTTGACCTGCATCGGCACCTGATAGGTGGCGCCGCCCACGCGCTTGGAGCGCACCTCCACCGCCGGCTTGACGTGCTCGATGGCCTGGTTGAACACGTCGATCGGCTCCAGGTCCGGCATGCGCTTCTTGATCTGGTCCAGCGCCCCGTAGAAGATGCGCATGGCCGTGGCCTTCTTGCCCTGCCACATGAGACAGTTGGTGAACTTGCTGGCGAGCTTGGAGCCGTAGCGCGGGTCCGGCTTCAGGGTCTCTTCGCTCGCGGTTCTCTTGGCCATGATTCCACCCTGTATTCCCGTCGGTTAGCCGCGACGCGCAGCGGAGCGCTCCGCTGCGCGTCGCGGCCAACCCTTCAGTTCAGCGAAAACGTCGGCACGGGCCGGCGGCAGTAGAGCCGCACCGACAGCACCGTTCCGTTCGGCTCGAAGGCCAGTTGGTTGACCTGCCCGCACGTGGGGCAGGGGACGTTGACGGTGGCCGTCCTGGCCTCCCTTTCCAGCCCGTCGCCGGTGCATTTCAGCGTCACCGTCACCGCCTTTTCACAATCACAACACGCGAAATCGAGGGTCAAATGGAGTTCCGTCATCCGTGGCATCTCCCCGGAACTCGGGCGAAACCGTCTCCGCCGGTTTACTTGCCTTCGCGCTTGGCGCCGTACTTGGAACGCGCCTGCTTGCGGTCGGCGACGCCTTGTGCGTCGAGGACGCCGCGGATGATGTGGTAGCGCACGCCGGGCAGGTCGCGGACGCGGCCGCCGCGCACTAGCACGATCGAGTGCTCCTGGAGGTTGTGCCCCTCGCCGGGGATATAGGCCGTCACCTCGACGCCGTTGGAGAGGCGGACGCGGGCCACCTTTCGCAGCGCCGAGTTCGGCTTCTTGGGCGTCATGATCTTGACCTGCAAACAGACGCCCTTCTTCTGCGGGCAGCCGTGCAGGGCCGGGTGCTTGGGCCGGCTGTGCTGCTGCACGCGCGGCTTGCGGACCAGTTGATTGATCGTCGGCATCGCTGTATCTTTCCGTCCTCGCCGGCCGTGGGGCCGGGCGTTGCGTTCGTGAACCGTGAAGAGATCAAGGTAGGGGTTTCGGCGGCGTCGGTCAAGGGCCTGGCTGAATAGGCGGGCCCATAGCGCGACCCCCAGCGCCGCCTAACGACCCGCTTCGCTCAGCAGTGCGTCCAGAAGGCTCGCCAGTTCCGGCGGCAACGTCTGGAGCAAGTCCCGGTGGATCAAGTCCACGTCGATCATGTCGCGCAAGTGAACCCGATCCTGATCGCGATTCGACATCAACTTCATGCGAACCAGGCCGGCAAGGGACACGACCGTTTTGCCCGGTTCCAGCGTCTCGCGCTCGTCCACGCTCGGCGCGGGCAGGGGATTCTCCGGCCGCACCTTCTCTCCCGCCCACAACAGATGCACGCCTTTGCGCGGGTTGGGGTCGGAGCGTTCGAGAAACATGCCGACGCCCATGACTTCAAAGTAGTCGAGTGCGACGCCTGCGGCGGCCCCCCTGGCTCTTGGCAGGTCGTCGCGGCGCAGGAGGATGTCCACGTCCTTGGTCGTGCGAACGGCCGCAGGGTCCTTGGTCGCCACCCACAGCGCGACGGCCTGGCCGCCGACCAGGGCGTAGGCGACGCCGGCCTGCTCCAGCGCCCGGACGATGCGTTCCAGGCGATCCGTCACGTCATCGAGGGCCATCCGGTAGCGCTCCCAAAGGCCGGCGGATGAACCTGTGGATGTCGCGGACATGCAGCGGGCTCTCGCGTGAGGCCTATGGCACGACGGGGATTTGAAGCAACTCTAAGCGCAGATATATGCCGCCCCCGCGGAACGCTCCGCCCCCGAGCAGGTCGTCCCGGCTTGTTGGGAAGCGGAGCGGGTCGAAATTCCGCTCCTCCCACACTACGCTTACAACGGGCTTCCCCAGCACGCTCACGGTCGGTATCAGGTACACGCTTGACGTCCACGTCTCCTCGATGTTGATGAAGACGTTCTTGTATTCGCTTTGGGGGTTATTTGGGTCGTCCTCCGCCGTCACTTGCACACTGCCAGGCTTGAATATGCCCAGTCTGGCCACGTTCCTCTGGGCCGCGGCGAGATCGGAATAGTAGAGGACTTGCCCTGGAACTAAGTTGACGTCTTTGAGGATGACATCCTGCCGGGTGATCTCATTGCCCACCACGAAGATTTGTCCGATTCGTTTTGGTGGCGACGCTTTGGCTACGGTAGCCGACTTGGCGTTGGGCGTTTCGTCGGATGTCGCTGTGGCGACTGCAAGCAGGGCGAGGCTGACGACGACGGCGTTCATTGTGGCGCTCCGAGCCGGGGAATGGGACGATCTCCCAATCGCCCATCGCAAGCAAGCATATCCATTTCCCACGACTGGGGAAGCCGAAAATGGGCGGCGATGCATACTGTTCGCAAAAAACGACGCGGCCCGGAGGTCATTCCCACCGGGCCGCGTCGCCGTCATCCGCCGGTCGGCGCTCACTCCGTCGTCACCGCCGTCTCCGCCGGCGTCGGCTCTTCCTCGCCGTCGCCGTCGGCCGTCGCCGCCGCCAGCGCCGGGGCGTTCAGCCGCACCTCCGCCCCCTGATGCGTATGGAAGCCGGTGCCCGCCGGCACCAGATGGCCGAGGATCACGTTCTCCTTCAGACCGACCAGGTAGTCCACCTTGCCGGCCAGCGCCGCCTCGGTCAGCACCTTCGTCGTCTCCTGGAACGACGCCGCCGAGATGAAGCTTTCGGACTGCACCGCGGCCTTCGTGATGCCCAAGAGCTGCGTCGTGTTCGTCGCCGACGTCGGCTCCACCCACGTCGGCGGCGTCTTGTCCTCGGCCTCCAGACGCGCCCGCTCCTCCTCGTAGGCGTCCTTCGCGACGATCTTGCCCTCCTCGAATTTGGAGTCGCCGACGTCCTTGATCTTCACGCAGCGCTTGAGGCCCTCGTTCACCATGCGGAACGCGAACTTGTCGATCACCGAGCCGGGCAACAGGCCGGTGTCGCCCATCGCCTTGACCTGCACCTTCCGCAGCATCTGCGACACGATGATCTCGATGTGCTTGTCGTCGATCT
This sequence comes from uncultured Planctomycetaceae bacterium, assembly GCA_963823075.1. Taxonomy (GTDB): domain Bacteria; phylum Planctomycetota; class Planctomycetia; order Gemmatales; family Gemmataceae; genus UBA4732. Next base: position 766,822 of record CAWGKE010000001.1, on the reverse strand, counting down.
CCACGCGCTGGGCGCGGTAGACCGCCTGCACCTCCGTCACCAGATACAGCTGCACCGCCTCGATGCCGGAGATCTTCAAAATCTCCTGCGGCACCAGCGGGCCGAACACCAGCCGGTCCCCCTCCTTGACGCGGTCGCCGGTGTGGACGCGCAGGTGCTTGCCGGGCGGCACCTGATGCTCGCGCTCCTCGCCGACCTTGTTGCCCGCGTCGTCCACCGGCTGGATGTAGATGGTGCGCTTGCCGCGCTTCTTCTCGCCGAGCCGCACCGTCCCCGCCACCTCCGCCATCTTGGCCGGGTCGCGCGGCGTGCGGGCCTCGAAGATTTCGGTCACGCGCGGCAGGCCGCCCGTGATGTCCTGCGTGCCGGCCACCTCGCGCGGCGTCTTGGCCAGCAGCGAGCCGGCCGACACCTTCTGGCCGTCCTTGACTTCCAGGAACGCCTTCTCCGGCATGTAGAACGTCGTCAAGGGCTGGCCGCGGTCGTCCTCGATCACGATCTGCGGGTGCAGTTCGCCCTTGTGCTCCATGATGACGCGGCGCTCGGCGCCGGTCGCCATGTCGCGCTCGGTTCGCAGCGTTTCGCCCTCCACGATCTCGTCGAAACGCACCTTGCCGCTGCGGTCGGAGACGATCGGCGTGATGTGCGGCTCCCAGCGGCAGATCGACTTGCCCGGCTCGACCGTCCCGCCGTCCTCGACCAGCACCTGGGCGCCGTTGGGCACCAGATAGCTTTCGATCGTCTGTCCCTTGGGGCCGAGGATCAGCACCTCGCCGTTGCGGGCCAGCGCGATCCGCTCGCCCTTGTCGTTGACCACGATCTCGACGCGCTCGAACTTGATCACGCCGGCCCGCTTGGCCTTGACGGCGCTTTCGCCCATCTCGTGTTTGACCACGCCGCCGATGTGGAAGGTCCGCATCGTCAGCTGCGTTCCCGGCTCGCCGATCGACTGAGCGGCGATGATGCCCACCGCCATGCCCTCTTCGACCAGCGCCCCGGTCGCCAGGTCCATGCCGTAGCAGAGCCGGCAGACGCCCAGCGGCGCCTCGCACGTCATCGGGCTGCGCACCAGGATCTTGTCCAGGCCCATCCGCTCGATCGTCCGCGCCGCCTCCACGGTGATCATCTCGTTCTCGCCGACGATCACCTTGTCCGTCACGGGGTCGCGCAGCGTGTTGCAGCTCACCCGGCCGCGGATCGATTGGGACAGCGGCCGCTCGATCTCCTCGCCCTTGTAGACCGCGCTCTTGCTGACGCCCTGCGACGAGCCGCAGTCGTGCATCGTCACCACGACGTTCTGGGCCACGTCGGCCAGCTTGCGCGTCAGATAACCGCTGTCGGCCGTCTTCAGCGCTGTGTCGGCCAACCCCTTGCGGGCGCCGTGCGTCGAGCTGAAGTACTCCAGCACCGACAGGCCCTCGCGGAAGTTCGCCTTGATCGGCGTCTCGATGATGGTGCCGTTGGGCTTGGCCATCAGGCCGCGCATGCCGGCCAGCTGGCGGATCTGCTCGATGCCGCCGCGGGCGCCGGAGTGGGCCATCAAAAAGATCGGGTTCAGGTATGGCGTCCCGTCGCGGCGGTCGTTCTTGAGGTCCTCCATCATCTGCTTGGTGATCTCGTCGCGCGCGTGCGTCCACAGGTCGATGACCGTGTTGTAGCGCTCGATCTCCGTGATGTTGCCCTCGTCGTACTGCCGGCGGAAGCGCTCGACCTGCTTCTCGGTCGCGTTGAGCACGGCCTCCTTGTTCTTCGGCGTCCGCAGGTCGTCGGCCGAGAAACTGAGGCCCGAGCGCGTGGACTCGCGGAAGCCCAGGTCTTTCATGCGGTCCAGAAGCTCGATCGTCTGCCGGCGGCCGAGCAGCTGGTAGCAGTCGGAGATGACCGTCGCCAGCTGCTTGCTGCTCATGCCCACGTCGTAATAGGCCATTTTCGGGTGCAGAATGTCGTTGAAGAGGACCCGGCCCACCGTGGTCAGCACCAGACCGCTGGGCTTGCGCCACTTCCTCGATCTTCGTCTTGTCCTTCTCGACGCGCACCTCGCTGAAGACCTTCTTCTCGATCGGCAGCCGGACCCAGATGCGGGCGTGGACGCCGAGCTTCTTCTGGGCGAAGGCGGTGTGGACCTCGGCCGGCCCGTTGAACTTCTTGCCCTCGCCGGCCTCGGTGGACTCGCCCAGCTCGCCGCGCGTGGCGGTGAGGTAGTAGCAGCCCATGACGATGTCCTGCGACGGGCTGATGATCGGGGCGCCGTTGGCCGGGCTGAAGATGTTGTTGGTGGACATCATCAGCACCGACGCCTCGACCTGCGCCTCGATCGACAAGGGCAGGTGGACGGCCATCTGGTCGCCGTCGAAGTCGGCGTTGAAGCCCTTGCAGACCAGCGGGTGGATGCGGATCGCGTTGCCCTCGATCAGCACCGGCTCGAAGGCCTGGATGCCCATGCGGTGCAGCGTCGGCGCCCGGTTGAGCAGCACCGGGTGGTTGCGGATGACCTCCTCCAGGATGTCCCAGACGGTGTCGTCCTTGCGCTCCAGCATCTTCTTGGCCGACTTGATGGTGTCGGCGTGGCCCAGCTCCTTGAGCCGGCGGATGATGAACGGCTGGAACAGCTCCAGCGCGATCTTCTTGGGCAGGCCGCACTGGTGCAGCCGCAGCTCGGGGCCGACCACGATGACCGAGCGAGCCGAGTAATCGACGCGCTTGCCGAGCAGGTTCTCGCGGAAGCGGCCCTGCTTGCCCTTGATCATGTCCGTCAGCGACTTGAGCGGGCGGTTGCTGCTGCCCAGCACCGGCCGCTTGCAGCGGTTGTTGTCGAACAGCGCGTCCACCGACTGCTGCAGCATCCGCTTCTCGTTGCGGATGATGACCTCGGGGGCGTTGAGGTCCACCAGCTTCTTGAGTCGGTTGTTGCGGTTGATGATGCGCCGATAGAGATCGTTCAAGTCGCTGGTGGCGAAGTTGCCGCTGTCGAGCAGCACGAGCGGGCGCAGGTCCGGCGGGATGACCGGGATGCACTCCAGGACCATCCACTCGGCCTTGTTCTGCGGCCCGCCCAGGCCGGAATCGCGCAGCGACTCCACCACCTTGAGCCGCTTGACAAGGTCGCGCAGCTTCTGCTTGGAGGGCTTGTCCTTGTGGCTCTCGAATTCCAGCTTCTGGCGCAGGTCGCGGGACAGATCGACGAGGTTGAGTCCCTCCAGCAGCTTCCGGACGGCCTCGGCGCCCATCTCGGCCTCGAACGAGTCGCCGTAGCTTTCGCGCGCCTTGCGGAAGTCGTCCTCGTTGAGGAGCTGGTTCTTCTTGAGCTGCGTGTCGCCGGCGTCGGTGACGACGTAATCCTGGAAATAGATGATCTTTTCCAGGCTGGTCGTCTTCATGTCCAGGAGCGTGCCGAGGCGGCTGGGCATCGCCTTGAAGAACCAGATGTGGACGACGGGGGCGGCCAGCTCGATGTGGCCCATGCGCTTGCGGCGGACGCGGCTGTGCGTGACCTTGACGCCGCAACGGTCGCAGATCATGCCCTTGTACTTCATGCCGCGGTACTTGCCGCAGGCGCATTCCCAGTCCTTTTCGGGTCCGAAAATGCGCTCGCAGAACAGTCCGTCCTTCTCCGGCCGGTAGGTGCGGTAGTTGATCGTTTCGGGCTTCTTGACCTCGCCGAAGGACCAGCTGCGGATGTCGTGCGGGCTGGCCAGGCTGATACGCACCGCGCCGTAGTCGTTGATGCGATCGTAATTGATGTCGCCGCTGCTCATATGACCGCCCTCCTTTAGCAGAGGACAGAGGACAGAGGACAGCAAGAAACCGATGCGTGCGGACCAATGGGGGGGCCTAGACGGCTTCGCTTTCGTGCTGTCCTCTGTCCTCTGTCCTCTGTCTTCTGTTTAGATGGTCCTCTTCTTTTCCAGCTGCATGTTGAGCGCCAGCCCGCGGATTTCGTTGGTTAGCACGTCGAAGCTGGCGGGTGTGCCGGCCTCCAGCGTGTTCTCGCCCTTCACCATCGACTCGTAGATTTTCGTGCGGCCCTCCACGTCGTCGGATTTGACCGTGAGAAGCTCTTGCAGGATGTACGCCGCCCCGTAGGCCTCCAGCGCCCACACCTCCATTTCGCCGAAGCGCTGGCCGCCGAACCGGGCCTTGCCGCCCAGCGGCTGCTGCGTGATCAGCGAGTAGGGGCCGGTGGCCCGCGCGTGGACCTTGTCGTCCACCAGGTGGTGCAGCTTCAGCATGTAGATGTAGCCGACCGTCACCGGCTGCTCGAAGCGGTCGCCGGTTCGGCCGTCGTACAGCACGCTCTTGCCTGTCTCGGAGACGCCGGCCTCTTTCAGGCACTTGCGGATCTCCTCCTCCGTGGCGCCGTCGAAGACCGGCGTGATCGCCTTGAAGCCGAGCTTCGCCGCGGCGTAGCCGAGGTGGGTCTCCAGAATCTGGCCCACGTTCATGCGGCTCGGCACGCCCAGCGGGTTGAGCAGGATGTCCACCGGCGTCCCGTCGGCCAAAAACGGCATGTCCTCCACCGGCAGGATCTTGGAGATCACGCCCTTGTTGCCGTGCCGTCCGGCCATCTTGTCGCCGACGGAGATCTGCCGCTTGGTGGCGACGTATACCTTCACCATCTGCTGCACGCCGCTCGGCAGCTCGTCGCCGCGCTTCAGCGAGTTGACCTTCCGCTCCTTCTCGTCGAAGAGGAAGTCCAGCCGCTCCTTGTGCCGGTTGTAGGCCTCCTCCGCCGCCTTCTTGCGGTCGGGCGAACGGATGTCGAGGTGCTCCAGCCGGAACGCGGCCGCCTGCTCGATCACGGCCTTGTCGTCCTTCTCCTGCGCCAGCGCCTTGTTGCTGACCGAGTCCTTCAGCGTCGGTTTGTCCAGCACGCCGGACAGTTCGGCGATCAGCGCCCGGAACTGGTCGGCGATCGCCTTGTCGGCCTTTTTCTCGACGTCCTTCGACTCCTTGTCGAACGCCTTGCGCTCCTCCTCGGTCATCGACGCCCGGCGGCTGAAGCGCTGGGTCTCGATGACGATGCCCTCCACGCCGGACGGCACGTCGAGGCTGTCGTTCTTCACGTCCTCGCCGGCCCGGCCGAAGATCGCGTGCAGCAGCTTCTCCTCCGGCGTCAGCTCGCTCTTCGACTTCGGCGACACCTTTCCTACGAGAATGTCGCCGGGGTTGACGAAGGTGCCGACGCGGACGATGCCGTATTCGTCGAGGTTGCCCAGCGCCTTGGGAGAGACGTTGGGAATGTCGCGGGTGAACTCCTCCTTGCCGAGCTTCGTCTCGCGGATCTCGATCTCGAACTCTTCGATGTGGATCGAGGTGTAGGTGTCGTTCTCCACCAGCTTCTCGCTGATGATGATCGCGTCCTCGAAGTTGTAGCCGTCCCACGACATGAACGCGACCAGCACGTTGCGGCCCAGCGACAGCTCGCCCTTGTGGGTCGCGGCGCCGTCGGCCAGCACCTGGCCCTTCTTCACCTTCTGTCCGACGCGCACGATCGGCTTCTGGTTCAGGCAGGTGTGTTCGTTCAGCCCGGTGAACTTCCGCAGGGTGAACTCGCGCTCATCGACGCGGATGCGCATTCCATCGACGTAGGTGACGGTCCCGGCCTTCTCGGTGCGGACGACCATGCCGCTGTTGGTCGCCACGTCCTTTTCCAGGCCGGTGGATACGATCGGCGGCTCGGTGACGAGCAGCGGCACGGCCTGGCGCTGCATGTTGGAGCCCATCGAGCGCCCGGTTGGCGTCGTCGTGTTCCAGGAACGGGATCAGGCCGGCGGAGACGCCGACCATCTGCTTGGGGCTGATGTCGATGTACTGCACGGCGTCGGACGGCACGCTGGCGAAGTCGCCGCCGACGCGGGCGATGACGCGATCTTCGATGATCTTCTGGCCGTCGGTCGGGGCGTCGGCCGGCGCCAGATGGGCCGCCGACTCCTCGTCGGCGCGCAGCCAGCGTACCTCGCTGGTCATCTTCTTCTTCAGCACCGAGCGGTACGGCGTCACCAGGAAGCCGTAGTCGTCCACGCCGGCGTAGATGCTCAAGTGAGAAATCAGACCGATGTTGGTGCCTTCCGGCGTTTCGATCGGGCAGATGCGGCCGTAGTGCGAGATGTGAACGTCGCGCACGTCGAAGCCGGCCCGCTTGCGGTTAAGGCCGCCAGGCCCAAGGGCCGACAGCCGCCGCTCGTGCGTCAGCTGCGACAGCGGGTTGGTCTGGTCCACCACCTGCGACAGCTCGCCGCGGCCGAAGAAGTACTCGATCGCCGCCGAGATCGACTTGGGGTTGATGAGGGTGCGCGGCGTCATGTCCTGCTGGTCGCGGATCGACATGCGCTCCTGCACGGTGCGGCGCAGCTTGAGGAAGCCCTTGCGCAGCTCGTCGGCGGCCAGCTCGTCGATGGTGCGGACGCGGCGGTTGCCGAGGTGGTCGATGTCGTCGATCGTCGCCTTGCCCTCGGGGTCGCGCAGCTTCATGACATAGCGGATCGCGTTCAGGTAGTCGAGCGCCCGCAGCGTCATTTCCGACTCGGGAATGTCCTGGTCGAACTTGCGGTTGATGCGGAAGCGGCCGACCTTGCCCAGGCGATAGCGGTTGGCGTCCTGGAACTTCTCCTTGAACAGCTCGCGGGCCTTTTCCAGCTGCGGCGGGTTGCCCGGCCGCAGGCGCTGGTAGATCTTGAGGAGCGCCTCCTCGTGCGTGCTGGTCGGGTCCTCGTTGAGCGAGGTGAGGATGAGCGGGTCCTTGACCCGCGACAGCACCGTCACTTCCTTGACCGGCGTGGTCAAGAGGGCGTCGATCTTCTCCGGCGTGAACGTGTCGCCGCTGTCGAGGTAGACTTCGCCCGTTTCCGGATCGATCACGTCGCCGACGGCCTGGCGCCCGGTGAGCGCTTCGCGCTCGTTGGCCGTGACGCGCATGTTCTCGGTCGTGTAGAAGGCCCGCAGGATGTCGGCGTCGGTCGAGTAGGCGGGGTCCATGGCGCGGAGGAGCGTCATGGCGGAGAACTTGCCCGACTGGTCGATGCGGACGCCCAGGGTCTCCTTCTTGGTGACGTTGACTTCGATCCAGCTGCCGCGCTCGGGGATGATGCGGCAGGAGTGCAATTTACGATCCGCTTCGGAGGTGTCGATGACGAAATCGACGCCCGGCGAGCGGTGCAGCTGGCTGACGACGACGCGCTCGGCGCCGTTGATGATGAACTCGCCGCCGCCGATCATGATCGGCATGTCGCCCAGGTAGACTTCCTCATCGACGGGCTGGTCCTTGACGAGGCGCAGCCAGACGCGGAAGGGCCGGCCGTAGGTGAGACGGAGCTGGCGGCACTCGTCGGGTCCGTAGCGCGGCTTGCCGAGTTCGTAGCGGATGTACTGCAGCGAGAGCGTCTTGTCGTAGCTCTCGATCGGGAAGATCTCGCGCAGCACGCCTTCCAGACCCGTCGGCGTGCGCTTTTCGGGCGCGGCGTCGAGCTGGAGGAAGCGGTCGTACGATTTCGTCTGGATGTCGGTCAGCGTGGGCACCTCGACGGTGTCGCCGAAGCGGCCGAAGTTCCGGGCGTTCTCGGGGGTGATGGTGCGGACGGCGGGGACGGGCATGAGGTTGCTCCTCCCAAGAGAATGAAGCGACGCGGGCACGCACGGCGACGCACAGGCAAGCGCGAACGACGGCGGGCGGGCCGGGTTCGTGGTGGGGCCTATGCGGCGCCTGGCCGCATGCGGGTCGGATTCGGGTCGGTCAAGAAGTCAGGATTCGTCCGTGGGCGGGCCGCTGGTCCGGGGGCGGCCCGGCCGGGGTGTGGGTCGCGTGCAATGCGGCCCCGCGCGCGGGCTTGGCGCGCAAAGAAAGCCAGGCCGAGAGCCTGGCGGGGATCCAGTCGCGGGCGCTGCGGAAAACTGACTTGTGGCACGCTGCATTCCACCGTGTGAACAACGGAACTGCCCGCCGTTCCGAGTGCGGGGCAGACGTCCGAGTACAGCCCCGCCCGTTCGGCGCCGCGCCTCATCTCCATGAAACGTGGACAGCAATAATCGATTGCACCACAAAGGCACGAAGAATGCAAGGGGAAATTCCCGACAAACGGCCGGCGTTCTCCGTCCGCCACGGAAAAACCCTCGCAATTGGGATGCCGCGGCGGCTGGGAACGCCGGCCGTTCGCCTGGATTTCCCGGCCTTTTCACGGTGCAATCGATTACGCCGGCTTGAGCGACACCTTGGCGCCGGCGTCTTCCAGTTTCTTCTTGATGGCGTTGGCCTCGTCCTTCGGCGACGGTCTCCTTGACCGGCTTGGGCGCCCCTTCCACCAGGTCCTTGGCCTCCTTGAGGCCGAGGTTGGTGAGTTCGCGCACCACCTTGATGACGCCGATCTTCTTGGTGGGGTCGGCCAGGCCTTCGAGGACGACCTGGAATTCGGTCGGCTCGGGCGGCTTTTCCGCCGGAGCGGCGGTAACGGGTCCTGCCGCGACGGCGACGGCGCCGGCGGCCGGCTTGATGCCGTGGACCTGTTCGAGGTAGTTGCCGAGTTCGACCGCCTTGCCGACGGTCAGGGCGACGATTGAGTCGCCGAGCGCCTTGATTTCGGGCGAATACGTCGCGCCGTTGCCTTCTGCCATGGGATAGGATCCTTTCTGGATGCGGTGCTGCTGAAGCAGAGCAGCGTCGTGCGTAATAGCTTATTCCTCCCCTCTCCCCCTAGGGGGGAGGGCGAAGTCAACCCGGAGGGGCCGCGGCGGCCGCCTCTTCGGGCTTTGGTTCGCCGGCCCCTTCGGGCCGCTTTTCGCTCAGGGTCTTGATCTGGCTGGCCACGGCGGCGGCCGGCCCGATGATCTGGCCGGCGATCCGGCTGGCGGGCGCCAGGGCCAGCATGAGGACGCGGGCGATGGCCTGGGCGCGGGTCGGCATCTTCAGGGCCGTCTCGAAGGACACTTCCTGCCCGTCGGCGATGGCGCCCTTCACTTTCACCTTGTCCTTGTACAACGCAGCGATCTTCGGCGTTTTGAGTTCGCCGTCCACTGCCTGGCTCAGCTCCGCGACGCTGCCGGCGCCCCAGACCATCGTGGTCGGTCCCGTCCAGTACGGCGACTCGTCGCCGACGTTCAGGCCGATTTCGCCGAACACCTTGCGCGTCAGGCTGTTCTTGACCACCTTGACGCGGATGTTCTTCTTCCGCAGGTTGGCGCGGAACGTCGAATCGCCAAGGCAGGTCAGCCCCTTGGTGCTCAGCACCACCACGTCGCGCACGCCCTGAAAATCTCTCTTCAGGGCGTCCATTTCCATCTGCTTGATGACTTTGCTCATGGCTTCTTCTTACTAGCCCGGAGCGCCCGCGACGGGATTCCCGTCGCTGGCGCTCCGGGCTGGTCGGTGTTACATCGACACCGGTATCCCCGGCGTCATGGTGCCGGCGACGGTGATCGACCGGATGTAGTGGCCCTTGACGGCGGCCGGCTTGACGGCGCGGATCGCCTCCACGAAGGTCGTGATGTTGTCGGCCAGCTGGTCGTCGTCGAAGCTCATCTTGCCGACGCCGGCGTGGACGTTGCCGCCCTTGTCGGAGCGGTATTCGACCTTGCCGGCCTTGAACTCGCGCACGGCGGCGGCCACGTCCTGGCCGGCCGTGATGACGGTGCCGGCCTTCGGCGTCGGCATCAGGCCGCGCGGCCCCAGCACCTTGCCGAGGCGGCTGACCTGGCCCATCATGTCCTGCGTCGCCAGGGCCACGTCGAAATCCAGCCAGCCCTCGCCCTGGATCTTCTTGATGAGTTCGTCGCTGCCGGCGAAGTCGGCGCCGGCGTCCTTCGCCTTGGCCACGTTGTCGCCCTGCGCGAAGACCAGCACGCGCACCGACCTTGCCGACGCCGTGCGGCAACGGCACGCTGCCGCGGATCATCTGGTCGCTCTGCGTCGAGTCGATGCCCAGCGACATGTGGACCTCGACCGTCTCGTCGAACTTGGCGCGCTTGACCTGCTTGAGCAGGCCGACGGCCTTCTTCAGCGGGACCGGGCCTTCCTTGGTCGCCTTCTTGTGAATGTTCTTGAGCTGCTCGCGGAGCTTCTTGCCGCGCTGCGGCGGCCGGCCCGGCTGCTTGCCCTTGCGTTTCTTGGGTTCGCCCGCGGGCGCCGGGGCCGTGGGGGCGGCCGGAGCGCCAGCGGCCGGCGCGGCGGGAGCGGCCGGCGCGGCGGGGGCCGCGTCGGGCTTTCCCTTGGCTTCCTTCGCCTTCGGCTCCCGAGGGGCCTTCGGCTTCTTCTCGGTCGGCGCCTCGGGCGGTGCGGCCTGCGGGGCGCCTTCGGCCGCTTCGGTCGTGGGTTTCTTGGCCATGATGCGTTGCTCGTCGGCTATGTCTTACCAGCCCGAAGCGGGAGGGGCGGGGCAACCCCGTCCCTACCGGCTTCGGGCTGGCGCGTTGAGATTCTTATCCCTCGACGGCGAGGCCCAGGCTGCGGGCCGTGCCCGCGATGATGCGGGCGGCGTGGTCCAGGTCGCGGGCGTTGAGGTCCGCCAGCTTGCGCTTGGCGATGTCCTGGACCTGGGCGCCCGTCACCTTGAAGCCCTTGTACTTCCCGCTCTGCTTGGTCTTCTCCTCGGCGTTGATGACCTCGCCGCCCTTCTTCTTCTCCAGCGGGATGCCGGCGGCCTGTTTGAGCAGCACCGCGGCCGGCGGGCTTTTCACGATGAACTCGAAGCTCCGGTCGGAGTAGACGGTAATCACCACGGGGATGGTGATGCCCTTCATCTCCTTGGTCCGGTCGTTGAACTGCGACACGAACTGACCGATGTTCACGCCGTGCTGGCCCAGCGCGGGGCCGACCGGCGGCGCCGGCGTGGCCGAACCGCCCGGCACCTGCAAACGAATCTGCGCGGTCACCTGTCGCGCCATGGTCGTCCCTTCTTCGATGCGGCCGTCAACAGGCCCCTGAGGATGCTGAGAAAAGAAACATACGGAAAACGATCCGGCGCGGCCACACGGCCGCGCCGGTTTTCGGAGGCGAGCGGCGCGGCGTCAGCCCGCCGGTGTGGCTTAACCGGCGGGCTGACGCCGCGCCGCTCGCCCGTCAAACGGACTCCACCTGCCAGTATTCCAGCTCGACCGGCACCGGCCGGCCGAAGATCGTCAGCTCGACCCGCAGATGGTTGAGGGCCTCGAGGATCTCCTTCACCTCGCCCTCCATCCCGGCGAACGTGCCGTCGCGCACCTTGACGCGGTCGCCGCGCTCCACCGGCGGCTTGGCCGGGGCGGTCTCCCGGACCTCTTGCCCAGCCTTCGTCCCCAGCACCTTGTCGATCTCCCGCTGCGACATCGGCGGCGGCGGCCGGTTCAGGGTGCCGCCCACGAAGTCGCCCACGCCCGACGTCTCGCGGAACAGGTACAGGATGCGGTCGTTGTACTCCACTTCCGCCATCAGATATCCGGGATAAAGCTTTTTCTCCTTCACCACCCGCTTGCCCCGGCGCATCTCGGTGACGCGCTCGACGGGGATGATGATCTGGCCGAAGAACTCCTCCAGCCGTTCGATTTTGACGCGCCGCTCGATGGCCTCCTTGATCGTTTCCTCTCGACCGCTCTGCACTTTGACGACGTACCAGCGCTTGTTGCTCGGCTCGGCAACCTCGTCCAAAGCCGCTTCCAGCTCGGCGAGTCCTTCCTCGTCGGCCTCCGGCTCTTCCTCGACGTGCGCAACGGGGGCCGGCGGCGGGATCGGTTCCGGCTCGGGGGCCGGCGGTTCCTCCGCGACCGGCTCGGGCGGCGGTGGTTCCTCCGCGACCGGCTCGGGGGCCGGCGGCGGGGGTTCCACCGCGGCGGGAGCCGGTTCGTGAACCGTAGCCGGCTCGGGGGGAGCGACGTCGTGGAGGGCGGCCTCGTCCGCCGCCGCCGGGAAGGGCGTCGGCTCGGCTGCCGGCTCGGCTTCAGATGTCAGCGGGTTATCCGGCATGAATCACCACGGCTTCTTCTCAGCGCTCTGGTCGCTATTATCTCGGTTGATCTGGAGTACGTTGACCGGCCAATTGCTCAGCACGACGCGCCACAGCTCGTCCATCGAGAACAGGAAGACGGCCAGCAGGAACGTCGTTATCAGCACCACGATGGTGTCCTGGATCAGGCGCGGCCGAGTGGTCCACGAGACCTTGTTCAACTCCGCCTCGGTGGCGATGAGGAAGTCGGCGAAAGCCGGGTAGTTGGCGATGCGCCAGCCCACCCACAGCGTCAGACCGATGAGCAGCAGGGGCAGCGTGTATTGCAGGGCCGGCAGCAGCGTCAGCCGCTCGTTGGCCGGACCCGGAGAGGCCGCGGGGTAGGGCGGCTGGGACTCGGGCGGCGTCAGACCCAGGTTCTTGAGCCGATCCGCCTCCGTCTTGAACTCAGGCTCCGGAACGACGGCCCCGTTCTTGAGATTCGAGCTTTTCGCGTCCGTGACGACGACGTAACCGTGGGCCAGCTCGTCATTCACTTTGCGCAGCACGAACGGATCCAACCGCAGAAGGCCCGTCGGCAGGCCGGCCGGGGGCACGACCGCGAGGGCGAGATTGCCGAGCCCGGCGGCCGCCGCGTTCGACGGGCCTGGTAGATTCAGCAGCTCGGTGATATCCGTCTTCTTCGGATCGCCCACTTCCTCGGCGAGTTGGGCCTTGGCTTTCGGATCCAGGTCGGGGGCCGCCTCAATGCGCGCCTTGAGGGCGTTGCGGAAGTCCTGGGCGCTCACGACCGCCCCGTCCTTGAAGGCGGAATCGCCGTGAGCGACGATCTGGACCTGATCCTTGTCCTTCTCAGGGAGCTTCTTGATCAGCCCGGCCCGGCCGGCGTCGCCGAGGTCCAGCACCGGGGCCGTGCCGGTGAAGGGAATGTTGAGATACAGGCTCTCCGGCAGGCGGCGCAGGAAGCCATTGTTCATCATCGTGTAAACGCCCGACCCGCCGATGAGCAGGATGGCGAGGATGGTGGCGCGACGGACGCGCTGCCCCTGCTGGCCCTTGTAGTTGGTCGCGCTGAACCACCCCTGCGCTTCCAGCGCGACCAGGAACGCCTCGGTTCGCGGCCGCAAGAACAGGTACACCTCACCGGCGAACAGGATTGCGGCGACGGCGGCCGTGGCGGCCAGACCGACGGCCGGCGAGTTGCCGAACCAGCCGTTGACGTAGATCCAGTATTCCAGCCACAGGCTCGCCCAGCGGGCGAGCAGGAGGACGATGAGGACGCCGACCAGGCCCAGGAAGACGCCGGCGCGGGCGCCGGCGGGCCGATGGCTTCCGAACAGGCGGACGCCCAGCACGGCCAAGCCGGTGGCGACCACCAGCATGATGAGGCCCAGGAGGATGTTGCCGCCGGCGTCGGTCAGCCCGGTGTACGTCCGCCACAGGTACGGCAACCCGTTGAGGACCACGCCCAGACTGACGGCGACGTAGGCCGCCCCGACCAGGCTCACGATCGGCAGCCGGTCGAAGGGGCTTGAGGCCCCGGCGATCGGCGGATTCTTGACAGCCACGGCCATTTGGCAATTCCTGTTCAGAAGAAGAACCGGGAAGGGCCGGTTCGGGATCGTCCCGCCCCCCCTTCCTCACGCGCCGCCGTCCCCCGCCCTCCTGGCGACCGGGGCCGGCCCCAGCGGCGCTCCCCCTCCCCCCTCGGGTGGGGGAGGGTGGGGTGGGGGCAACAGGGGCGGAGCGACTCGAACGCTCAACCGCTGGTTTTGGAGACCAGTGCTCTACCAATTGAGCTACACCCCTTCAGAGGGGTCAGGAGTCAGGGGTCAGGAGTCAGAAAGAGGCGCCCGCAGCACCAATTAGACGGCCGCGCGGCGCGTCTCGCCAGGTTCTTCTTCTCTGACTCCTGACTCCTGACTCCTGACTCCTTTACTTCTTTCGCGATTCCTTGTGCGGAGTGTGCTTGCGCTCCTTGCGGCAGAACTTCTTCAGTTCCAGCCGGTCGGCCCCGCGCGTCTCCTTCTGGGTGCGGTAGTTGCGGGCTCCGCACACCGTGCATTCCATCCAGACGTATTCACGCATGGTTGTAACCCGTCGATGACCAACCCGAAGCGCTCGTAGGGGCGGGGTAACCCCGCCCCTACCGCTTCGGGCCGGTGGGAACCCTTACTTCAAGATCTTCGTCACGACGCCGGAGCCGACGGTGCGGCCGCCTTCGCGGATGGCGAAGCGCAGCCCCTCGTCCATGGCGATCGGCGACTCCTCCAGCAGCTCGACCGTCACCTTGACGTTGTCGCCGGGCATGCACATTTCGACGCCCTGCGGCAGCGTCACCGTCCCGGTGACGTCGGTGGTGCGGAAGTAGAACTGCGGGCGGTAGCCGGTGAAGAACGGCGTGTGCCGGCCGCCTTCCTCCTTGCTCAGCACGTACACCTCGCCCTCGAACTTGGTGTGCGGCGTGATCGAGCCGGGCTTGGCCAGCACCTGGCCGCGCTCCAGGTCGGTGCGCTCGATGCCGCGAAGCAGCACGCCGACGTTGTCGCCGGCCATGCCGAAATCCAGCGTCTTCTGGAACATTTCCACGCCGGTGACGACGGTCTTGCGCGGCGCCTTCATCAGGCCGACGATCTCGACTTCTTCGCCGACCTTGATCTTGCCGCGCTCGATACGGCCGGTGCCGACCGTACCGCGGCCCTTGATCGAGAAGACGTCCTCGATCGACATCAGGAACGGCTTGTCCTCGGCCCGCTCCGGCGTCGGGATGTAGGTGTCCAGGGCGTTCATCAGGTCGTCGATGCACTTGCCGGCCGCGTCGTCCTTGCCGACCGACAGCATGACCGGCAGGGCGCTGCCGCGGATGATCGGCATCTCGTCGCCGGGGAAGTCGTACTTGCTGAGCAGCTCGCGGACTTCCATCTCGACCAGCTCGAGCAGCTCGGGGTCGTCCACCGTGTCGATCTTGTTGAGGAAGACGACGATGCGCGGCACGCCGACCTGGCGGGCGAGCAGGAGGTGCTCGCGGGTCTGCGGCATGGGGCCGTCGTTGGCGGCGACGACGAGGATGGCGCCGTCCATCTGGGCCGCCCCGGTGATCATGTTCTTGATGTAGTCGGCGTGGCCGGGGCAGTCGATGTGGGCGTAGTGGCGCGCTGGCCGTCTCGTACTCGACGTGGGCCACGGCGATGGTGACGGTCTTGAGGTCGTCGCGCTCGGTGCCGCCCTTGGCGATTTCCTTGTAGTCCTTGAACTTCGCGATCTTGTTCTTGAACGCCTGGCGGGCCACGATCGAAGCGGTCAACGTCGTCTTGCCGTGGTCGATGTGGCCGATCGTGCCGACGTTGACGTGCGGCTTGGTCCGCGCGAAGACTTCCTTAGCCATCGTTCCTCCGCAGGTTCATTGCGAGCAGCCGGACGCGGTCGCCCGGACAACGGGGTGAGAGTCCATTAGAGACATTAAAGCTGCTGCTGGGATTTGAACCCAGGACCTCGTCCTTACCAAGGAAGTGCTCTACCGCTGAGCTACAGCAGCGATCCTTATAGCCTTGATTATCCGCCATCCCGGGTTCCGTGGAGAGCGGGTGAGCGGAGTCGAACCGCCAACGGCCTGCTTGGAAGGCAGGCGCTCTGCCATTGAGCTACACCCGCGATCTTCTAATGGGCAGAGCAGGATTCGAACCTGCGTAGGGTTGCCCCGTCAGATTTACAGTCTGATGCCATTGGCCGCTCGGCCATCTGCCCCTTCACCGATCCTTCTTCGCGGCTGGCTTCTCCCTGCGGCAGAGCTAGCGGAGGGACTTGAACCCACAACCACCGGTTTACAAAACCGGTGCTCTGCCATTGAGCTACGCTAGCGCGTCCGCCTGCGTGGAAAGAGTAAGTATAGGAAGGCCGCAAAAGCGTTGCAAGGCGAAATCCCCGCACCTTCCGCGCCGCCCGACTTTGCCCAACACGCCGTCGCGGGACGGTTTCCATCTCTGCGGACACCGCCGCCGGCCGGGAAGTTCGGAACGTCCCTTCGCCCCTCGAAACTTCAAATGGGAACATAGCAACACGACAAGGCCCGTCTATCTGAACGCGCGCCCACTCATCGACCCATCCGTGGGCTGCAATCGGTCGCAACGGCGCTCCCTGCCGAACGAATACAATCAGGGAGCCCCCGCCGTCCGCCCGCACAAGGAGTCGCCCCATGACGATGCTGCAAGCCACGACGATCAGCGCCGCCTTCGTCTTCGGCATGGTCCTGGCGCTGCTCGGCAGCCTGAAACTGGCCCTGGCCAAGCGGCTCAACCTGGGCGAAGGCCGCGTCGGCTTTCTGCTGTCCGCCCTCAACCTCGCCGTCATTCCGCTGATGCTGCTGGCCGGCTGGCTCATCGACGTGGTCGGCGTGCACTTCATGCTGGTGAGCGGCTCGCTGGTAACGGCGGCGGCCGTCGGCACGCTGGGACTGCGGCGGACGTTCGGCCGGGCCTTTGGCTCTCTGCTGCTGGCCGGCCTGGGCAGCGCTGGACTCAGCACGGCGGCCATCGTCCTCATACCGCACGCCTTTTTCGGCGTGGACCGGCTGGCGTCGGCGTCGATCAACCTCGGCTGCGTCTTCATGGCGCTCGGCGCCCTGGTGACGCCGGTGCTGTCCGACGTGCTGGTCCGCCTGATGGAGTTCCGCCGCACGGCCGTCGTGCTGGCGCTGCTGTGCGTGGCGCCGGCGGTGCTGGCGGTCGTGGGAGGACCGCTGCCCGAAGTGCCGCGGCAGGCGGTGGACTTCGGCGAGCTGCTGACGAACGGCGATCTCTGGCTGATCGGGCTGGCGTTCCTGTTCTACGCCCCGCTGGAGGCGTCGCTCAGCGTCTGGGCCACGACGTACCTGACCGACCTGGGCCAGGAAGCGGGCGAAGCGGCGTGGGGATTGTCGGCGTTCTGGGCGGCGTTCCTCGCATCGCGGTTGCTGGCGTCGGCGCTGCTGCACGCGGCTGCGGAGTCGTACCTGGACGTGTGGATGCTGATCGCCGCCGGCGGCGTCGGGGCGGTCGTCCTCGGCAACCTGATCGGGACGGGCAACCGGACGGCGGCGCGGTGGTCGCTGATGCTGCTCGGCTTCGTGCTGGGGCCGGCCTTTCCGTCGCTGGTGGGATTGCTCTTCCGCATCGAGCCGAAGCCGCCGACCGGCACGGCCTATGGTCTGGTGTTCGCGCTCGGTTCGGTCGGCAGTCTGGTCATGGCCCCGCTGGTCGGGGCGCGGGCGCGGCGGTCCAACGTTCAGGGGTCGCTGTACGTCCCCCTGTTCCTGGCCCTGGCGCTGGCCGCCGTCGCCGTGGTCATTCTGGTGACGGCTTCGCTGTCGTGACTCGAACGTGGCGGCAAGTTTCCAACTTGCCGCCACGTTCACTCGTCGAAGCGCGCCGCCACCACGGTGATGTTGTCCTTGCCGCCCTTCTCGTTGGCCAGCGCCACCAGCCGGTCGCACGCCGCGGCCGGGTCCGGCTGCGCCGTGACGAGGACATTGAGGATCTCCGTATCGGGGACCATCTCGGTGAGGCCGTCGGAGCAAAGCAGCAGGCAGTCGCCGCTCTCCAAACTCAGCTTGTGCATCTCGACCTGGACGCCGGGGTCCGAGCCGCCGACCACGTTGGTGACGACGTGCCGGTAGGCGTGGTGGGCCGCGTCTTCCGGCTTGACCAGGCCGCGCCGCACCATCTCCGCCACCATCGTATGGTCGCGCGTCAGCCGGTAGAGCAAGCCGTTGCGCAGCAGGTAACAGCGGCTGTCGCCGACGTGGGCCACGAACAGCTCGTGGCCCAGGAAATAGGCCAGCGTCAGCGTCGTGGCCATGCCGTGCAGCTCCGGCCGGCGGTCGGCCTCGCGGATCAGCCGGTCGTTGGCCTGGGACAGCGCCTTCTGGAACTCGCCCAGCAGACCGTCGCCCTCGGCGGCGGGCCGCAGCTGGGCGCACCAGTTCAGGGTATCGACGACGAACTGCTCGATGGAACGGACGGCCAGTTGACTGGCCTTTTCGCCGCCGGCGTGGCCGCCGCAGCCGTCGGCCACCAGGAAAAGATGCCCTAGCGGATCGCCGAACGTGACGTCCGGCTGCTCCATGCTGCTGCCCTGGACCTGGAGGGCCTTGCTGAGCGCGGCGATGAGGAACTGGTCCTCGTTGTTCGAGCGCTTGAGGCCCGGATCGGTGCGGCCGTGACTGCGGACGTTCAAACACGACCGCGCCGGCCCCGCCGCGCACGAGGCCGGCGCATCGGCGACGGTCGTGGTCAGTTTTACGTCAGCGGCGGATGTCATGGCATAACTCTCCAGGGCGGGAAATGGTTTCCGTCCCAGATGCCGCAAATACGGCGCCGTTTCGGGGGCCGAGGGCGGGTACTCTGGTCAGCTGATTAGCCTCACGGAATGCGGTCGGGTCTGATACCGAATCGCGATGATCCGTTTCCTTCTCCCTCCCCCACAAGGGGGAGGGGATAAGAGATCACCGCAACTTGGTATCATTCCGGTTGAGCATCGCCAGGCGGAAGTCGGCCCGCGTCGCGGCCAGGCGACTCGCGGGTGGCGCGCGACCAGAAACGGCTGCGCAGCGCGCAGCAGGAGTTCGACGTCACGCCGCTGGGTCGAACAGGGTGCCGCGCCTAAGTATCTCTGGGCGCTGATGTGACCCGGCTCGCCCTGTTCCTACCCTCGCTGGGCCAGCGGCGGCGCCTTGCGCACCTCCGGCCCGACATAGCGCGAGCGCGGGCGGATGAGCCGGTTGTTCTCGTGCTGCTCGATGAAGTGCGCCGACCAGCCCGTCACCCGCGCCATGACGAAAATGGGAGTGTACAGCGGGACTTCCAGCCCGAGCGCGTGGTACAGCCGAGCCGAGGGCCAGTCGAGGTTGGGATAGAGGTTCTTCTCCGCGGCGAGGATGCGCTCGATGATATCGGCGGTTTCCTCGAAGGAAAGCGCACCGGCCGCGTCCGACGCCTTCCGCGCGAATGGTTTCAGGATGCCGGCGCGAACGTCCCCGGCCTTGTAAACGCGATGGCCGAAGCCCATGAGCCGCTCCTTGCGAGCCAGGGTCTGCCGCAGCCACGCCTCGGCCCGATCCGGCCCGCCCACGGCTTCCAGGATCTCCATCACCTTCTCGTTGGCGCCGCCGTGCAGAGGCCCTTTCAGAGCGCCGATGGCGGCTGTAATCGCCGAGTGCAGGTCGGACAGCGTGGAACAGACAACGCGCGCCGTGAAGGTCGAGGCGTTGAACTCGTGTTCGGCGTACAGGATCAGCGAAACGTCCAGGGCGCGCACGTCATCCGCCTTCGGTTCCTGGCCGCGAAGCATGGTCAGGAAGTTGGCCGCGGCGCCTAGATCGGCCCGCGCCGGCACGGCTTCCATTCCCCGGCTCAGGCGGTAGTGGGCCGCCACGGCCGCCGGGACTTGGGCCGTCAGCCGCTCGGCCTTGCGCAGGTTGGCCTCGCGGGAGCCGTCCTCCGTCTCCGGGTCGTAGTGGGCCAGGATGCTGACAGAAGTACGCACCACGTCCATCGGATGGGCGCCGTGCGGCAGGACGCGCAGCAGATCGAGCAGAGGCTGCGGCAGACGGCGGGCCGCGGCCCCGCGCTGCTGAAAGCCGGCGAGCTGAGCGCGGTTGGGCAGCTCGCCGTGCAGCAGGAGATAGGCCACTTCGTCGAAGCTGGCGTTGCCCACCAGCTCGCCGACCGGGTAGCCGCGGTAACGCAGGCCGCCCTCGATGGTGGAAACCGCCGTTTCGCCGGCGACGACCCCTTCCAGGCCGGGGGAATAGATCGGCTCGCTCATGTCGCCCTCCTCCTCGGGTAGGTCAGGCTTTCATGCCTGACGTGGGGTTATCTTGGCCGCTGCTCCCATTGCCGTCGCGTCTCTCCCCCCCTACATTACACTTTTTCCTCCGCCCCGACGCAGTCATCGCAAGGGACCGAGACATGGGAGCCAGACGCATTCGCCGCGAGCAGCGCCGCGTGGACATGGACCTTTCGCGCCGCACCAACGGCATGCTCAAAATGCACGAACGCGAGCGCCGCCGTATCCGCATGACCGAGTTGCTCAAGAAGGGCAAGCTGCCCTACACGCCTTCCATCATGAGCTGGCTCAGCGCCGAACTCGACAAGCCGTCCACCCGCATCGTTCAGGCCGACGTGGATGGGCTGCTCAACCCGAAGGCGTAGGCCTATCCGTCATCGGCAGGTGTTCCTCGCAATAGGCTTTCGACCGCGGGAAGATCGGCACTACGCCCCAGAGGCGATGCCAGCCCCATTTCCGCGCCACGGCCGGCCGGGGACACTCCACGCACTTCAACGCCAAACCGTCGGCCGCGTACAGTGTCCCCAGACGCCGTTCTCGGTGGGCCGCGACCTCCGCCGCGCCGACGCCCCGCGCTCGCAGTTCCGCATCAATCAAGTCCAGCGCCGGCGGCTCCATGCCGTCCCGGTACACCGTCGCGCGGTCCAGCAGGTCCTCGGTGTCGGCCTTCCGCACGTTGGCCTTCACCCGCTCCAGGTTCAGTTCCAGCGCCATCTGCTTTCCTCCCCCCTCCGGGTGCTGACGCGACTCGGCATGCGTCCATTCTGACGGGCCGGCGCGAGTTTGGGAACTTAACTTCGGCCGGCCGCGTCTCACCCTTGGGATCGGCGCCGTCCCGCACCGTTCCCGGCTGCGGCGTATTCTCCACTGAAACGTTGACGCACCTTCCGAACCGTGCCACAATTGAGCCAGGCAGCTTCCAGCGAATGATCGACGTTTCGCCGCCCGCCTCGGACGGGCCGGCGTTCGAGCCTTGCATCGGGGCACGAACGGAAATGAAACAGGGGGGTCCACTGATGGTCCAGTTGCGGCTTGCTCGCGGGCCGGGGTCCGTTACATTCTTTCTCGGCATGCTCCTCGTCGGCGGCCTGCTGCTGACCGCCGTCCCCGGCCACGCCGGAGACGCCAAGGATGCGGACAAGAAAGCGGATAAAAAAGATGCGAAGGAGGCTCCGCCGCCTCCCCCCTGGCCCAAACCGCTCGATCTGGTGATCGTCGGCAAAGACGACGAACACACCGCCAAGATCGTCAATCAGGTCAAGTTCATCAACGACAAGCTCGAAGCACAGTGGAAGGCCGAAAAGGTCGTCCCCTCCCGCTACGCCGACGACTTCGAGTTCATCCGCCGGGCCAGCCTCGACATCATCGGCCGCATCGCCACGCCCGAGGAGATCAAGACGTTCCTCAAGGACCCCGAGAAGAAGCGGCGGTCGATGCTGATCGAGCGGCTGCTGGCCAGCGAAGACTACCCGCGCCACTGGGCCAACATGTGGAGCAACTGGCTGCTGACCCGTTCCGGCGCCTTCGGCCGCGGCGAGTACCACGACCAGCTGAACCTCTGGCTGGAGGACCAGTTCGCCGATTCCAAAATGTCCTACGACCAGATAGTACGCAAGCTGCTCACCGCGACGGGGCCGAACAAGTCGAAGGACCCGAAAGTTCCGGTTGACCCGGCCGTCAACTTCCTCCTGGCCCACGTCGGCGAGAAGGTTTCGGCCAAGGACGACAACGGGGAATTGGTCAAATCGGACGGCCACTTCCAGATGGTGCCGGTCACGTCGCGCATCACCAAGCTGTTCCTCGGGACCCAAGTGCAGTGCGCCCAGTGCCACGACCACCCCTTCTACAACAACATCAAGCAGAAGGATTTCTGGGGCGTCAACGCCTTCCTGCGTCAGGTCAACCGCGACGGCACGCCGCCCGACCCGACGATGGGCAAGAACATGATGAAGGACTACCCCGCGCTGACGCTGGTGGACGACACGAGCGTCAACGTGGAGGGCATGGTCTATTTCGAGAAGCGCAACGGCGTCGTGCAGAAGACGCGGGCCACGTTCCTGCCCGGCGCCGACGACGTGCGCGGCGGCCTGGTGGACAAGGACGGCAAGGTGCTGCAAGGCCTCGAACGCCGCAAGGCGCTGGCCGATTACGTCGTCAACAACCCGATGTTCGCCAAGGAATACGCCAACCGCATGTGGGGCGTCTTCTTCGGCAAGGGCTTCGTCAACCCGGTGGACGATTTCAACGACCAGAACAAGCCGTCCAACGAGGAGCTGCTCAACGGCCTGGCCGACAGTGTGAAAAACTACGGCTACGACCAGAAAGAGCTGATCCGCTGGATCTGCAACAGCAACGCCTACAACCTCAGCTGCGTGGCGAACTCGACCAACGATTCGCCGGACAAGGAAGTGCTGTTCAGCCGGATGCTGCTCAAGTCGATGAGTCCCGAGCAGCTGTTCGAGTCGCTGCTCACGGCCACCAAGGCCGAGTCCGGCGAGAGCAAGCAGGCCAGGAAGGACGCCAAGGACAAGTGGCTCGACACCCTCATCGGCGACTTCGGCGACGACGAGGGCAACGAGGTCAACTTCAACGGCACCATCGTCCAGGCGCTCCTGATGATGAACGGCGGCGACATCAACAACGCCATCGACCGGGCCGACAAGGGCACGGTGGCCCTGCTGATGAAGGAGCACGGCATCACCGGCCCGCTCAACGACAAGCCGGCGGCGATGGTCCGCGATCTCTTCCTGGCGACGCTCAACCGCGAGCCGAGCCAGAAGGAGGTTGCGACGATCATCGCCAAGTTCAATCTGGTCCGTCCCAAGCTGGAGATGGAGGATCGGACGAAACCGGAGCGCAAATATCAGGATCTGCTCTGGGCGCTGGTCAACAGCAACGAGTTCCTGCTGAATCACTGAGTTGCGTCTTGTTCGTGGGCCGTGGTCGATTACACTGAAAGGCCCGCCGGAGTGCGAACTCCGGCGGGCCTTGTCCGTGCGCCCGCCCCGCTGGAGGCTTTGCGTTTCGTCATGCGGTCCACGACATCCCTGGACGCCCTCGTGAAGGATGCGGAGGCGGAATTCGGCCGGCGGTTCGGCCGGCCGCCGCGCTGGGTCGCCGCCGCCCCCGGCCGCGTCAACCTGATCGGCGAACACACCGACTACAACGACGGCTTCGTCCTGCCGATGGCGATCGACCGCCACGTGGTCGTCGCGGCGGATCGGCCGACCGGGGCAGCCGACCGGGGGGTCGTTTTCAGCGCGGCGCTCGGCGAAAGCGCGACGGTCGCCGTCGGGCCGCCGTTCGGCCCCGGTCCCGTCGCCTGGGCGCGGTACGTCGAGGGGGTCGTCGCCGGCTGCCACGAAGCCGGCCTCCACTGCGGCCCATTCGAGGCGGCGATCGCCTCCGACGTGCCCGTGGGCGGCGGCCTGTCCAGCAGCGCGGCGCTCGAAGTGGCGACGGCCACGCTGATCGAGGCGATGACGGGCAAGCCGCTCGACCCGCTCCGCAAGGCGCTGCTCTGTCAGAAGGCCGAGAACACGTTCGCCGGCGTGCCGTGCGGCATCATGGATCAATGCGCCTCCGTCATGGGGCAGGATGGGGCGTTGCTGCTGCTGGACTGCCGCTCGCGCACGGTGCGGTTGACGCCGCTGGCCGACCCGGACGTGGTCGCCCTGATCGTCAACAGCAACGTCCGCCACGACCTGGGCGACGGGGGCTACGCGACCCGGCGCCGCCAGTGCGAAGAGGCGGCCCACGCCCTCGGCGTCGCGGCCCTGCGCGACGTGAACCCGGATCGGCTGGAGGCGGAGCGCGGCCGGCTCGACGACGTTCACTACCGCCGCGCCCGCCATGTCGTCACCGAGATCGCGCGCACGGTGGAGGCGGCCGAAGCGATCGGGCGCGGCGACTGGCCGAGGGTCGGCCGGCTGATGCTTGCCAGCCACGCCTCGTTGCGCGACGACTATCAGGTCAGTTGCGAGGAGCTGGACCTGCTGGTCGAGCTGGCGGCGGAGTGCGACGGCGTCATCGGCTCGCGCA
Source organism: uncultured Planctomycetaceae bacterium (assembly GCA_963823075.1). Taxonomy (GTDB): domain Bacteria; phylum Planctomycetota; class Planctomycetia; order Gemmatales; family Gemmataceae; genus UBA4732. The sequence continues at coordinate 743,057 of CAWGKE010000001.1, read as the reverse complement.
TGACGGGCGGCGGCTTCGGCGGCTGCACCATCAGCCTCGTCCGCCGGGGGGCGCTCGATTCTGTCGTGCGTCACATCGCCGAGCGGTATCGGGCCAGGACGGGCCGCGCGGCGACGGCGTTTGCGACGCGGCCGGTGGATGGGGCGCGGCTGCTGCGGGAGTGAATGGGGACTCTCGCCACTGGGCGCCCGGCACGTCGCTTTTCGGAACTTGCGTCTTGTAGATCCCGCCTTGCGGCCGTACCATTCTCAGAACCACGGCGCCGTCGGCGCACCGTCCCGCGCCCTCCTCGCGATTCACACCCTTTGGTGGAGGCTCCCATGTTGCGACGATTCGGCCCCCTCGCGGCCCTGACCGCCGCCCTGTTGGTCCTGGCGTCCGTGCAGGCCGCCGACAAGGACAAGGACGACAAGAAGGATGAAGACCCCTTCGCCGACCTGATCGGCAAGCCGGCCCCCGACTTCGGCGGCGACTTCGCCATCAACGGCAAGCCGACCAAGATTTCCGACCTCAAGGGCAAGGTCGTGCTGATCGACTTCTGGGCCGTCTGGTGCGGTCCATGCCGCGCCTCCTTTCCCCACCTGCGCGAGCTGAACGAGCAATTCCACGACAAGGGCCTGGAGATCGTCGGCGTCACCAACTATTACGAAAACTTCGGCTACGACAAGGAGAAGGACGAATTGGTCCAGTTGGACGCGGACAAGAAGCTGAGCCGCGAGGACGAGCAGAGCATGCTCAAGGACTTCGCGGCCCACTACAAGCTGGACTACCGCCTGATGACCGTCCCGCGGGACGACCAGAAGCAGGTGAATGAGGCGTACAAGGTGCTGGGCATCCCCGAGATGGTGGTGATCGACCGCAAGGGCAACGTGCAGATGGTGAAGCTCGGCAACACCGACGACAACGCCAAGGCCGTCAAGGACAAGATCGAGGAGCTGCTCAAGGACAAGGGGTGAGCGGAGTCGGAGCCGCGACCGTCAGGGAGCGGTCTTGGGGTGAATACCGCGCCCTTTGCGGTCGCGGCTCCGACTTGCCTTTCTTTACAGATCCGGCCGAACCAATCGTTCCGGCGCGCCGCGACGGGCGAGGAGGGCCTCGGCGGCGAGGTAGCCGCTGCGCACGGCCCCTTCCATGGTGGCCGGCCAGCCGGTGGCCGTCCAGTCTCCGGCCAGCAGCAGGTTGGCAATCGGCGACGCCTGGGCCGGCCGCCAGCGGTCCACGCCCGGCACGGCGCTGAACGTGGCCGCGTGTTCCGTGACGACACGGCCCCGGAGCAACGTCGCCCCGGCCGCGGCGGGGAAGAGCCGGGCCGTTTCGTCGGCGATGCGTCGGCGCACCTCGTCGTGGCCTAAGCCGCGGAAATCACGGGCGGCGCTGACGACGATCTGAACGTAATGTTCGCCGGGCGCGACCTCGCCGCGGTTGAACAGCCACTGGCCGAGGCAATCGACGAGGACGACGTGCGGCAAGTCGGTGATCGGCCGGTCGTACCATAAATGGACACTGGTGATGGGAGAAGTCTCCAGCTGGCGCAGGCCGGCGAACGCGGGAAAGCGGCTGGCGGCGTCCGGCGGGAGGAGGTCGAGCAGGCGGTCGAAGGGCACAGCGGCGACATACCAATCGGCCTCGACCTCGCCGCCGTCACGCAGCTCGACGCCCTGGACGCGGTCATCGGAGAGGCGGACGGCGCGAGCGGCGCGGCCGAGGTGGAGGCGGACGCCGTGACGGTCAAGCCAGCCGAGGAGTTCATCGCCGTAGAGCTTTCCGAGGGGCACGGCCGGCAGCTCGACCTCGAAACCGCGGGGGTGGCGAAGGAAGCCATCGACGAAGACCTTGCGTGCGTAGCGGAGTCCGACGCGGTCGGGCGATTCGTTGAGGGCGCTGGTGAGAACGACGGCCCAGAAGCGGTCGATGGTTTTAGGCGTTTGGCCATGTCGGCGGAGCCAATCGCGGAAGGGCGGGTCGGCGTCGGCCGGGGCGAATCGGAGGCAGGCGAGGCCCCAGGCGATGCGGGCCTTGTCGGCGAGGCCGAGATAATGGGCGCGGAGAAAGGCGCGGGCGAGATGAAGGGGGGCCGGGAGAGGGTCGGCCGCGAAGGGGCTGACGCGGCGATCCGGCGTCATGAAGAAGAGACGGCGTTGGGTCTGGAAGAGGTGATCGACGCCGACGGTTTTGCAGAAGTGAGCGAAGTTGGTGCAGCAGCCCATACTGACGTGCTGGCAGGCGTCGAGAACCTGTCCGGAGGCGGCATCGGTGAAGGAGCCGGCCCGTCCGCCGAGTCGGCCGCGCGATTCGAGGAGGACGACCTGGAACCCGCGTGGGGCGAGGGCGCTGGCGGCGGCCAAGCCGGCCAGGCCCCCGCCGATGATGACGACCCGGTCGGCCATGCCGGACAGCGCCTCCCTCTCGGGCGCGGACCGAAACTTGCCTTGCCGCGCCTCCTGCGGTACTCTATAAGAAATCAGTCCACCGATGGGATGGACCTCCTCGGCGACATCTTCCCCGATAGCTCAATGGTAGAGCAACCGGCTGTTAACCGGTTTGTTGTAGGTTCGAGTCCTACTCGGGGAGCTTCATCATCCGCCATCGCCTCCCCTCGTCCCCGCTCAAACGCCTTCACTTTCAAGGGGTTACGTCGGCCCTGTCCCGACGCCTCCCTCGTCCCTTCCCCGCCGACTGCGGGCAAGGACATTCCGCTACGCCGCCGGCTCCAAACACTGCGCGTCGTCATTGCCGGGCGTCGTTCACCCAGGGTTGACCGCGTAGGCCCGCATCGCGTCGGCGGAGAAGGGCCGCAGCACGTCGGCCAGTTCAGCCGCCTCCTGCACGGCCCGGTCGATCCACAGGTCGTAACGCCGCGGATCGACGATCACGGACATCCGGTCATGCACCGGCCGGACCAACTCGTTCCCCGCCGCGGACAGGATGGCGCACGTCCGCAGCGCCGGATTCCGGACTCCACAGCTCCCAGATGCCCGCGAACGCGAATGGTTTGTCGCGGCAGCTCCGCGCCGCTGACATCGGTTTCAGCGGTACGATTCGATGTCCACGCGCTTGTCGCTGCCGATCCCAATCAGGGCGCGCAGGGCCTTCTCGTCCTGATAGATTTTGGCGCCGATGAAGTGGACGGATGCGTCGAACATGCAGGCGTGAAAGCCCTCCGGGAAGACGCCGCCCAGCCGCGGCAGGGGTCCGTCCGCCTCGAAGAAGAGATCGTCCGGTTTGGTCCAGGGGACCGCCTCGCCGCCCTCCACCACGGCCAGGGTGTTGGAGGCGCCGCCGCGGACGTCCGAAAGGCGGACTTGGTGCGTCGGGTCGCGCTCGAAGCCGGCGCCGGGGCCGACGAACACTTCGTAAAAGGTATGGCCCGGCTCGGTCTCCACGCCCGGCGCCTCGAACAGTCGCGGCATCAGCGGCAACAATTCCCGGTTGTTCGGCCCGTTCCACGGCTCATCCAGTTTGAACTTCTTGTACAGGAGCCTCTCGTCCAGGAATGGCAGCAGCGCCACGCGCCAGCTGAGCAGCGGCTTGCCCTCTTTATCGGCGATCGCATAAAGGGGAAAGGCGCGGTTGGCGTCGTGGTAGCTGCGCAGGGCGAGGGCCAGCTGTTTGAGGTTGTTTATGCTGTTGATCCTTCGCACCGACTCCACGGCGGCGTGCGCCGGGCTGTCCTTGGGCGGCGGCGGCAGGGGCGGCTCCTGATAAGGTCGCAGGTTCACGACCTCGCCGTCGTTCCAGCCGGCGAGGGCCCGCAGCGCCTTGTCGTCGGCGTAGATCTCCTTCTTGAAGAACTGCGTCGAGCCATCGAACATCGCGGCGTTGAAGCCATCGGAGAACGGGCCGCCCAGCCTGGGCGGCGGCCCGTCGGGGCTGAAGGGCAGGTCCACCGGCGCCGTCCACGGGACCGGCTCCGCGCCCTCCGCGACGGCGATGGTGTGGGAGGCGCCGTCCCCGATGGCGGCGAGCGTCCGCCGCTTCGCGCCCGGCTCGTAGGCGCCGGGGCCGACGAACAGCTGGTAGTAGGTCGTGTTGGGGTCCTTCAGCGGCGCGTCGGGGACGACGAACACCTTCGGCATGTACTGCAACAGTTCGCGGTTGGCCGGGCTGTCCCACGGCTCGTCTCGCTTGAAGCGGGCGTAGAGCGTCTGCTGTCCGATATAGGGCAGGATCGAAACGCGCCAGCTGAGCAGCGGCGTGCCGTCCTGGGCGTAGATCGCCGGCGGCGGCAGCGTGTTGTACGTATTGACGTGACTCCGCAGGGCCAGGACGAGTTGTCTCAGGTTGTTCTTGCTGGCCCCCTTCCGCATCAGTTCCCGGGCCGCGGCTGCGGGGTCCGGCGATTCCTTGGCCGGTTCCTTGGCGACGTCCGTTTTCGGCGGCGTCGCCTTGGCGTTGGGGTCGATCTCGTAAGAGCCTATCCCAAAACCCGGTCGGAGGGTATAATATGAGTAGCCACTTATCTACCGAACTGGAGCAGAGTCATGGCCGCTTCTCGTGAAACGGTTGTCGATACTTTCCGTATCCCGGACGCCCTCTGGGAACGCATCGAACCCCTGTTGCCCAAGGTGCGCCGCTCCCGCAAGGGGGGACGGCCGCCTTTGCCCCAACGCCAGGTGTTGGATGGCATTTTCTACGTCCTGCGTACCGGCGGCCACTGGAAGGCCGCCCCGCCCGAGTTCGGCTCCGGCAGCAGTCTGCACCGCTACTTCCAACGCTGGCAAAAGCGGGGGCTGTTCCGCCAGCTGTGGCAAAAGGCCTTGCACGAGTACGACGACAAGGTCGGCATCGACTGGGAATGGCAGAGCCTGGACGGGACCATGACCAAGGCCCCGCTCGGGGGGAAAAAAGACGGGCAAGAACCCCACCGATCGGGCCAAAAAGGGCACGAAGCGTTCGCTGCTGACGGACGGCCGAGGCGTGCCGCTGGGCCTGGAGGTGGCCGGGGCCAACCGGGCCGACATGAAACTGGTCGAAGCCACCCTGGACAGCATCCCGATCGAGCGACCCGAGCCCACGCCGGAGAAGCCACAGCACTTTCTGGGGGACAAGGGGTATGACTACCCCTCGGTGCGGGAGCTGGTGGCCCGCTGGGGTTACACAGCCCACATCCCGGTCAAGAAGCGCCGGGGGGCCAAGGCGGAGCCGAGGGAGAAGATCCCCGGGTATCGGGCGCGGCGCTGGGTGGTGGAGCGGACGCATAGTTGGATGAACCGCTTCCGACGACTGTTGATCCGCTGGGAGAAAAAAGTCCCCAATTACAAAGCCTTCCTCCACTTCGCCTGCGCCTGGATCACCTGGAGGGCGGCAGGGGTTTTGGGATAGGCTCTAAGGCCTCAGGTTGACCAGTTCCCCCCCGTCGCGGGTGATCAAAGCCCGCATCAGGGCGTCGTCGCGGCAGATATCCTGTTTCAGGTACTGCACGTGCCCATTCACGAAGCAGACGTTGAATCCGTCGGGCGACAGGCCGCCGAGCTTCGGCAACGGCTTGTTGGGCTCGACGATCAGGTCGGCGGGCCGCGTCCACTCCACCGGCTCGGCGGCCTCCGTGAGAAGAATGGTGCTGTCCTGCGCGTCCAGCACCTCGCTGAAGCGGACGCGCCGGCTCGGGTCCGGCTCGAAGACCGCCCCGCGACCGACGACGACCTGGAAGAAGGTCATGTTCGGTTTGGGAGTCTTCGCTCCAGGCGCCTCGTAGACCTTCGGCATGTATTCGAGCAGGTAACCGTCCAGCGGAATTCGCAAAGCAGCGCAGCTGCGCCGAGAGCCGACTGCTAAAATCGTGGCATGGACGCTTCCGTGTGCCCGGGATGCTGCGAACGCGATAGGCGCATCGCCGAGTTGGAACGCCGCGTCGCCGAGTTGGAAGCCCGACTCGGCACCAACAGTTCCAACTCCTCGCTGCCGCCGTCCGCCAATCCCCCCGGCGCACCCAAGCCGGTCCAGAAAAAGAAGTCCAAACGTCCAGCCGGCGGACAACTGGGCCATCCCCCGCAGCTGCGGCGGTTGCTTCCCGCCGAGCGGGTCAACCATTTCAAGCACTTGGTCCCCAAGCGGTGTGAGCGCTGTGCCGCGGCCCTGCCCGCCCAGCCCTCGCCGGGCGATCCCGAGCCCACCCGCTTCCAAACCATCGAACTGCCCCCGGTCATAGCCGAGGTCACCGAGTACCAGGGCCACGCCCGCACCTGCCCCTGCTGCGGCCACCGGACGCATGCGGTCATCCCGGCGGCGGTTCGCGCCCACAGTGTCGGGCCGCGGCTGACCGGCACGCTGTCCTACTTCTCCGGCTGTCACGGCCTGAGCAAGCGCGGCGTCGAGGAGATCGCCGACGCGGTCTTCGACGCCCCGATCGCCTTGGGCACGGTCTGCAACCTCGAGCAAGAAGTCGGCGCCGCCCTGGAGACGGCCCACCAGGAGGCGGTGGCGGCGGTGCGCCAGGCGGCGGTCAAGAACGCCGACGAGACCAGTTGGAAACTCGCGGGGGCGTTGTGCTGGCTGTGGGCGGCGGCCACCACCCGGGTGGTGGCCTTCGTGATCCACGCCCGCCGAAGCGCGGCGGGCCTGACGGCGATCCTGGGCCTGGAGATCCTGGGGATCCTGTGCAGCGACCGCTGGGGCCCGTACAACCGGGTGCCGCCCCAGCGGCGGCAGATCTGCTGGGCGCACCTGAAACGGGATTTCCAGAAGATCATCGACCGGGGCGGCCCCGAAGAGTGGGTCGGACGGGAGGGGCGGCGACTGGTCAGGAAGGTCTTCGCCGCGTGGCACGGGTTCCGGGACGGACAGGTCACGCGGGCACAACTGGAAGCGCGGCTGGCCCCGGTGATGCGACGGATGAACCGGGTGCTGCTGGAAGGCGCGATCCTCGGCGCCGACCCAACGGTGGTGCGGTTCTGCGAGAACGTGCTGGCGTTGGAGCCTGCGCTGTGGACGTTCGTGACGACGGAGGGAGTGGAGCCGACGAACAACCACGTGGAACGACTGCTGCGTCGGGCGGTGCTGTGGCGCAGGCGGAGTTTCGGCTGCTGGAGTGGGAACGGCTGTCGCTTCGTCGAGCGGATTCTGACCGTGGTGCAAACCCGGCGGTTGCAGGCGAAGAATGTCCTGGATTACCTGCATGAGGCTGTCCTCGCCCATCGCACCGGCCAACCCTGCCCCTCACTGCTCTCGTAGCGTTGAACGATTACTCGAGCAGTTCGAGGTTGTGCGCACTGTCCCAGGGTTCGTTCTGATGAAAGCGCTTGTAGAGCGCTTCCTGGCCGAGGAACGGCAGGATCGCGACGCGCCAGCTGAGGAGCGGCGTGCCGTCCTTGCCGTAGAGGGCGCGTTGCGGCAGGTAGCCGGGACCGCCCTCGTAGGCGTGAATGGCCGTGCCGATGGCGGAGAGGTTCGAGGCACGGGTCCGGATCCTCTGCTGTTCTTTCTGCTGATCTTCGACGGCGGGGTCCGGCGCCGGCGGTTCGGGCGGCGGCGTCGCCAACGCCGCCGGGGACGACGTGGGCTGAAAGCCACCGCCCCACCAGACCGCGGCCAGGGTGACGGCCACGGCGGCGGCCACGCCGGCGATCAGGAACACGACATGGCGCCGCCGCCGCAGCCAGCGGCCGGCGCGCTTGCGCAGGCCAGGGCGACGGGCGCGAACCGGCGCGCCGGCCAGGTAGCGGTCCAGGTCGTCGGCCAGCTCCGCCGCGCCGGCGTAGCGGCGGACCGGTTCCTTTGCCATCGCCTTGAGGCAGATCGCTTCCAGGTCGCGCGGCACGGCGAGGTTGAACCGGCTCGGTGGCGGCGGGTCGTCGGCGAGGACCTGAAGAAGCAACGCATGGGACGGGCCGCTGAAGGGGAGGCGGCGGGCCAGCAGCTCGTAGAGCACGACGCCCAGGCTGTACTGGTCGCTGTGCGGGCCGACGGCCGCCCCGGCGCCGCGGGCCTGCTCCGGCGCCATGTAAGCCGGCGTACCCAGCACGGCGCCGTCGGCGGTGCGCGTCGCGTCCTCGCCGACGCGCTTGGCCAGGCCGAAATCGGTCAGCTGCGGCCGGCCGTCACGGTCGATCAAGACGTTGGCCGACTTGATGTCGCGGTGGACGATCCCCTCGGCGTGGGCGTAGGCCAGCGCCCGCGCCAGGTCGCGCACCCAGGCGGCGGCCTGGCGGAAGTCGGGCGGCTCCCGGCGCAGTCGCTCCGACAGCGGGAGGCCCTCGACGAACTCGGAGACGATGTAGTAGTCGTCGCCGTCGCGGCCGCTTTCAAAGACGGCGACGAGGTTGGGGTGGCGGAGCCGCGCCGCCGACTTCGCCTCGCCGAGAAAGCGCTCCACCTGCTGCGGCTCGTCGGGCGGGAAGCGGGGCACCTTCAGGGCCACTTGTCGGTCGAGCTGCGGGTCGTGGGCGCGGTAGACGCGGCCGAACCCGCCTTGCCCCAGCACGGCCCGCAGCTGGAAGCGGCCGATGCGGCCCAGCGGCGGAGGCTCGTCGCGGACCGTGGCGCGGGCGACGCCGTCTGTGGTTTCAGGGTTCACACGACCCTCTTGCACCGAAGAGGGCGCGTAGGCCGTCGTGATGACGGGCGAGGGTTCGGCGCCTTCCTCGCCCGGCGCACGGCCGGCGGCCGAGGCGCAGCGCGGGCACAGTCTCGCCGCGTCCGTCGGCGGGTCCGATGCGTCGAGCGGCGTGTGACATTGGCGACAGAGCGGGCGAGCCGTCATTTCAGTCCTCCACCGCCTGGACGGGCGCAACGACGCCGCTCGTGGCGCGGCATGGCCGCCCAAACGAGAGGTCCGGCATCGGGCAACCGCATTGTAGGCGGGAACTCCGGGACGAGAACTTGATCCGGCCCCGCGCTGCAACACGGGCGGTCTTCGCCGACCGGAAATATCTCAAGCGACTGAGGTCCCGCTGGATGATTTCGGGCGATTGCCGGGTTCTCGTAGGGGCCGAAGAATAAAGGCCCTGTCCTTGGGGCGTGCAGTTGCACGAATAGGCGGCCGCCGGGCGTCCGCGGCCCCACGGTCACCAGCGACTCGGATCGCCGCTCCGACGTCCGCGTACTCATGTCCCGGCCTCCCTGTTTGGAGGCCCATTGCCCGCGCGGCCGGTTCGTCGCCTCCTGGACTGCCGCCGCAGTCGCACGGCTTCATCGCTGTGGTAGGTCGCCAGCACGGCCCCCGGCCGCGCGTGGCGCCCAAACGCGGCCGCCGTAAGGCGCTCCTCGTCCGGCCACGGGTAGGCGTAAACGACCGCGAAGTCCTCCAGGTCCAAGCCCAGGGCGTCATACCCGGCCGGGCCGCCCGCCGCCAGCCAGGCGAATTCCCCGCGCGCGGCCGCCCGCGACGCCGCCCCGGCGGGGAGAAAGTTGCCGCACGTGAACTGCACGGGTAGGCCGAAGTCGGCCGCGAGCCGCCCGGCGGCCTCCACGAGGTCGCCGTCGGCCTCGATGCCGAAGGCGTCGAAGCCTAGCAGCGCGGCCAGGCAGGACACGACTCCGAAGCCGCTCCCCCACTCGCAGAAGGAGCGCCCGGCGCAAGGCCGGACGCTTCCAGCGCCCGCAGGGCCGCGTAGGCCGCGAGGAAATCGCTGGGGACGAAGGCGGGCTTGGGTTGCTCGCGCTGGAAGCGGGCTACGCGCCGCCCGGCCTCGCGGAGGAAGGCGCGCACGTCCCTCGGCAGCGTGGGGTCCGGTGGCAGGTGCAGATCGACGAGGGCCATGCGCCTCCCTTGCGGCCGGGCGTCGGCCCTGGCCAGCAACGTCCCGGTTCACGGCGGCCTCGCGGCCGGCGGTCATTGCGGTGCGGGACCGCACCACTGCTTGACGATCCGCTCGATGGTCGCGGTGCTGCCGAACTCGTCGTAGGCGACGGTGATCGTCTCGCGGTCGAGGCACAGCAGAACCACGCGGTCGGCCGCCGGGGATCTGCCGACCCTCCCGTCGATGAAGCAGTTCCCCGGCAGGCCGCCGAGGGCCTTGACGAGGCCGTCCCGGAAGTCCGGGCGCCGGCCCAGGATCGCGTCGGCCGACGGGGAAAAGACGACTTTCATGCGGCCCCTCCTGATGGAGCGTCCCGGGGAGGAGCAACGGCCCCGGAGGCGTACGGCCGCCGGGGCGCCGCCAGCCCCCTGCCCGTGAGACTCGGATTGTACCACGCCGGCCCTCACGAGGGGTAGGCGCGCCCAGCGACGCGCGGAACGCGGCCAGGTTCTTGGGCGTCAGCCGGGACGCGGCGCCCGGGCGCGGCGCAGGGGCGGCGGGGGGATCATCGTCGGGACGGTGGACGTGGCGGCGTTTACGGAACGCTGGCTGGTGGACGCGGTCAGGCTCGGCCCGTCAAAGGCGAGGGGGCGACGCAGCATCAGTCCACCCGCCCGTGCGTGAGCCAGACGGTGAATCGCGCCAGGTCCTATGTGGGCGGGGCCGGAGATGAAGGGCAAGGCGAGGATCGCTGCGACGCTGATGGTGATCCGGCATCCCCTGCTCGTCGGGCCGGTCCGCATGGCGGACTTCGTAAAATACCGGCTGGCGGACGCGGTGCGGGCGGGACCGCGTGTGAGAACATGACGGGCGGGGACCGCCGGGTCGGCGGCGCATTTCAACTCTGCGAGGGGAATACGAATGAGTGCAGCGGCGGCAGCGACGGTGCAGGCCATCCGGGCGTCCGGGGTCGTCGTGTTCGTACAGCCGGGGGAGTTCCTCGGCGTCCTGCAACGCCAGCAGGGGCCGCTCGTCGTGCGGGCTGCCGTTTCCGCCCTGTTCCGGACGACCCACCAATACCTGACGAGCTGCAAGGGCCTGGCCTTCTATGCCAAGTCGCCGACGCCGCTTGAGCTGCCGCCAGCGTGCGAGATCGTCGAGGCGTCGTCCATCTGCATCCCGGCATAGCGCGGCCGGCCGTTGCACCATCCCGCGCCGCCGCGTGGGTGATTCAACACCCCCGGCATGTCGTCGGGGCGGTGGACGTGGCGGCGTTCGTGGAATACCGGCTGGCCGATGCGGTCTGTGTCGGGGCGTGAGGGCGGTGCGATGGCATGTTACAAGTGCGGCGCCGATGCGGTCGGGACGTGCTGCCGGTGCGGCGCGGGCTTCTGCTGGACCCACGGCGGCCGGCGCAAAGGCGACCGGGACGCCCACTGCGGCCTGTGCCGCCCCGTCTGGTCGTCGTCCGACCGCCGGTTCGTCTTCATCCTTGTGGGCTGCATCGCTCTGGCCAGTCTGTTCGGGCTGGCCTACCAGCTCGTGCAGCTCCTCCTTGACGCCCTGGGCCGCTGACCGTGCTCCCGCCCCAGCCTCGCCGCCACGCCCTTCGGCACGGTCCTTGCCGCGTCCAGCCCCACCAGGGCGTTCGTCATGTCGTCCAGGTAGCGGCGGCGCCTACCCCGCCAATTCATCCAGGCTGGCATTCAAGGCCCGCGCCAGCGCCTGCAAGACGCTGATGCGCGGGTCTTTTTCTTTGCCCTTCTCCAGCAGCGACACGACCGAGGCCGGCCGGCCCGCCTTGTGGGCCAACTCGTGGACGCTCATCCCTCGCTCTTCCCGGAGTTCGGTCCGTTTATGCGCAATTTCCGAGCCGAAGGCGACGGCCTCAGCCCGAATGGGAACGGGACGGTGGCATTATCGAGCGTGCCCTCCATCTGAGCAAGCAAAATCAGCCCGTGTCCCGTTGTGCGGCCACTTCCTTCGCCAAACGCTGCGTGAGTTCCCGCAGTCGGTCGATGCGTACCTTGAGGTGTGGCAGCTGGATCATGCGCCCCTTCCCGGGCGTGGCGTGGGGAGGGCCGGTCGCCGGGGCGCTCCCAACCCTTCCTCGAACAAGGAGACGGCCATGCCGGACTCCTCGACCGCATAGCGGCGCCCCAGCGAAGACCAGGCCCCCATCGGCCGCACGGCCCGCCTCTTCTCTTCCCAACCCTCCCGAATTCGGCCGACTCCTCAAGTCGCCGGCCCCCCCGGTTCGATCTTGTTGAAGGTCTTAGCCTTCGATTCTGCGGTCGGTGAACAGGCGTCGGCCCGGCCAGGGGAACGGCCGGAGAGCGGGGGTTTCGGTGTTCAACTCGCGCGGACGGCGTCTGGTCGCTTGCAGCCCTCTGGCCGTGGGCCTGCTCGCGGCCGCTCTTACCGCGGCGGCGGGGGAGAGCCAAAGCCAATCCGGACCCGGCGCGACGACGGGTCCGGAATACGTCTCGCCGGCCGCACCTGCCGCACCGCCCACAGGCCCGGCCCTTTCACTCGATCAGTTGGCGCGGATGGGCTGGCCGGAGCTTGAGCGCCTATACCGGCAGTCGGACGCCGGGACCGTCCCCCGGGGCTACGCGGCGGGGAGGGCCATCTATTGCCCCTGCGGACGGCTCGCCGGCGTGCGGTCCCGGCTGACCGGCGCCGTCTGGCGGGGCAAGGTTTTCGACGCCGCGGGCGATGGCCTCGTGAACCAGTGGTGCGGCTTCCGCGCCGTCCGGCGCAGGTGTACTACGGGCCGAGCTGGCTGGACGGCAACCCATCCATCATCATGGACTACGGCGGAACCTCCTGGGTCTGGGCCGATGTCCGCGACGAGGTGCGTGAGGTGGCCCCCGGCCTGTTCCTTGGCCGGATGTACCGCCGCAAGGCGGGCGTGCCGGAGTTCCAGACCTTCTTTGCCCTGCAGACGTGTTCGCGTTGAATGGCCGCGCGTACCAGCGTGGCCCGGCCGCGTCGCCCCCTGCCGGCGAGACGATCCGCTCACGCCTCATCGCTGCAGGCGCTCGTCCCGGTCGTTCCCCAGCCTCCCCGCCAGGTCTTCCAGCACGTCCCGTGCATCGTCCGGCCCCGCCCGGGCGTTCGTCTTGCGTCCAGGTATTCCCGGCGCTCCAGCGGCAATAGCGGGGCTTCCCGATCCTTCCAAGAGGTCACTGCCTTCGCCCGCCCTTCGGCCAACTCTCGCAGGCGGCGGATGCGGGCGTCGATTGCGGCAGCCGCATCATCATGTCCCATCCCCCCGCCCGGACGAAGGTGGTGTGACCGGGCCGGGCTTGGGATGGGCAAGTCGCCGGCGGCCGGAATGTACTGGCGTCGCCGCGCCGGTCGGTTACAATCGCCGTCGCCCCATCCCCTCGGCGGACGCCCCATGAAGGCCCGCAAACTGCGTCCGTGGCTGCCGCTCGTCGTGGCGTCGTCGGTCGTCGCGGCCCTCGCCGTCGCGCACCAGCTGCGGCCGCACGCGGCCCCGCCGGCCGCCCCCGGCGCGGAGGCGAGCCGCCCCACCTTGCCGCCCTCGATGAAGGTCGGCTATCTCGAAAGCAGTCTGCACGCCGTCGCCCCGGACCTGCGCGTTGTCCGCTCGGCGTCTTCGGCGTTCTGCTTCGTCGTCACGCCCGATGTGGACCCGGCGACCCTGGGTTCCCTCCCGCCGTCGGAGGAATACGCCGACTGCTGGCGGGGCGTCGTGCTGTGCGAGCCGGACCCGCCGGCTTTGGAGGACGGGCCGCACGCGCTCCGCGCCGGCGACTTCCGGCTGTTCGGCGACGTGGAGATGCTGAGGAAGGTGCGGCCGGCCGCGGAGCCGGTCCATTTCAGCCCGTACCGCGGGACGCCGTGACGGCGCGGCCGCACCTGGCCACCGGCCCCTCTGTGCTTCACCCGGGCCTGCTCGCCGCGTTCCGCCGGCCTCGGCGTCCTTCCACGCTGTCAGTTCGGCGGTCAACCCGCCCTCCCGCTCATCCAGGCGGGCGATGCGTGCTTTCAACTGCGGCAGGTCGATCATGTTCCCTTTCCCGGGGGGGACGTGGGAAGGAGTGCAGCCGTGCGGGGCGTGGGAAGGGCAGGTCGGCAGGCATTCAGCGCCGCGTCTTCGGCTCCCGCTTCCCCGTAGCATGGGCCGGCGTCGCGGCGGCCACGATTGCGGGAACAGCTTCGCTAACCCGGCCGGTTTGCCCAGCAGTACCTTGTGATCTACCTTTTGTGCAGGAGGCACTGACATGGCCGAATCACCCCCGCGCGTCCAGAACCGCCGCCGCAACATGCGCCGCCCGTCAAAGAAACGTGTCCGGGTCACCTGCCGCCGGGGTGGGCTCGACCTGGGGCCGAACCTGGGGCTGGCCATGGTGGATCTCTGCGAGGCCGGGGTCCGCCTGGTCGTCAAGGAACCCCTGGAGCCAGGCTGCGCGGTTTCCGTCGGCTTGGAGGGACAATCGCACAACCGGCCGACCCTGCGCATCGGCAGCGTGGTTTGGTGCCTCGCAGCCGCAGACGGAACCTACTTGACCGGCGTGCGCTTCGAGAAGGGCCTGCCGTACACGTTCGTTCTGGAACTTACCCGGGAGTCTCTATAGGTGGGACAGGCGGACACGGAAGATGGATGGAAAGGCCCAGGCCCCGATCCGCCACGCGCGGCTCCATCACCTGCCGCCATGAGAACCTGACCGACGATGAGACTACCCAGAGGCGGAAGGGCGGGCAAGGGAAATCCAGGAGGATTGCATAGTCACAACTTCTTTCGGGCTATGAGGTCAATCGCTTGCTCGACATCCCAGCCCAGGGCGTCGGCGCATGCGCAGGGGCAGGTCGTCCTCCGGGTCGGCGGTCGCCCGCAGCACTGTCACGACCGCGTTGAGTAGCACGGCGAAGCCCAGCGCCACCCCCGCCTGGGTGCTATAGTGCCGGTCCTCGTCCCACCAGCGATCCTTGATGAAGTGCAAGCCGTTCTCCACCTGCCAGTGGCCGCGCACCGCCGCCAGCAGGCCGTCCGGCGTCACGCACCCCGGGTCCAGGGCGGTCGCGAAGTAGCGCGTCTCCGTTTTCGGATCGGCCTCGCCGCCCCGCGTCTCGCTATCGACCCGCAGCAGGATCCGCAGGCCCGGGAACGACAGCTTCTCCCGGGCGTAGTCGGCGGTCTCGACATCCAGCCACAGCCGCCGCGTCACCACCGCGCCCCCTTTTTTTCTCGCGTCCCCGCGTCGGCCGTCTCGGGGGTCGCGTCGGCGAACGCCGTTTGCGCGGCCTCGTGCAGATCGGGCTGGTTGTCCTTGATCGCGAACAGGTAGGCGCGGCCGGCCTCGACGATGAGCCGGGCCAGCGGCCGCTGGCAGAACAGGGCGTCGCCAGTCAACAGCCGCAGCGCCGGGTGGGCGGCGAACAGCTCGCCCAGGTGGGCCTTGAGGACCTCCGGCTCGGTCTCCTTGCCGTCGCCGACGGCCCACTGAGCCAGGCAGATATGGGCGTCGTGGGCGAAGACGTTGAGGACGTGGATGGGGTCGCCGTCGGCGTCGTGGCCCTGCTTGCTGGTCTTGCCGTCCACGGCTGCCGTCCGCACCGGCTCGCGGGCGAGCAGGCCGGCCAGCCAGCGGCACAGGGCGTCCTGGAACTCGGCCAAGGAGTAAGCGGCGGTGACGCGCGTCAGGGTGGTGGCGTGGGGGGCGTAGCGGCGGGTGAAGCCCAGGGCCGGGCGCAGGGCGTCCCAGTGGGCCTTGGCCCAGCGGGCGATGGTGGCGAAGTCCGTTTGCCGGCACAGCAGGCCGAGGAAGGTGAGGGCCAGGACGGCGGCGAAGGGGTGGCGGATGCCGCGGCGGCAGCGAGGATCGGTTAGCAGCTGCAAGGCGGCGAGAAGGGTCGTGGCGGGTGCGGCAGACATAGGAGTCCTTCCGGGTGCGGAATAGTCAAAGTGCGTCCAGTCAACAGGATAACGACCAAAATAGACTTTGCAATCGTCCTGAAGGGAAATCTCGGTTGCTGGACAAGGGGCGGCCCGCGAACTAGGCTTCTGCCGGCCCAAGTCTTCACCGTCTATCCTACCCGCGAGGCCCTCGCTGTGTCCGACCCGACCACAGCCCCCGACCACAGCCGGCGCGGCGGCATGCGCCGCCCGCCCAAGGGCGGGGTCCTTGCCACGTGCCGGCTCGGCGCCCCGGACCCCGGGGAGGACATGGCCCTCCGCGTGCTCGACTTGTCCGAGACGGGCCTCCGCCTCGTCGTCCGGCGGCCCCTGGAGCCGGGGCAGCTGGTGTCGGTCGGCCTGGGGCGCAGGGGCGGCGGCCGCCCCGCTCCGCGGGTGGGGGCCGTCGTTTGGTGCCTGCCCTCGGCGGACGGGGCGCATTGCGTCGGGGTCCGCTTCCAGAGGCGCTTGCCCATAAAGGACTTCTTCCAGCTCACCCGCGAAGCGGCCGCCCGCGCACCGGGCGAAACGCCCTTGCCCCGCCCCGCGTCGGACCTCGCCGTGCGGCCAGGCGGCGGCGCCGGGGAGAAGAGGCGCTCGGCCCGCCACGCCCCCCGCGCCATGCGCCGGTGCCGCGTGTCGCCGGGCGGCGGGCGGCCCGACCTGGACGCAACGCTGCTGGACTTATCGCAGACCGGGGCCGGCCTGCTGGCGTCGGGTCCTCTGGGCGCCGGCGATACGATCGTCCTCTGTCTTGAGGCCGTGGCCGCCAGGGTGCCGCCGTTGGATCTCCCGGCCCGCGTCATCTACGCCGTCGAGTTGAACGTCGGGTGGTTCCTCGTGGGGGCGGAGTTCGCCCGCCCGTTGCCCGGGAACCAGCTATTGCGGCTCGTCTCCCGCATGGGTCGCCTGGCACCCGGCGAATTGCGCGAATTGACACAGGGACCGCCCGCGCGCGCCTGACCGTCCGCACGACGCCGGCGTCCCCTTCCACAAGCGGCCGCGGCGAACTCTTCCGCCGTCGAGGGATCTCATGCACCGCCTCGCACGAACGGCCCACCCCGCCGCTCCGTCCGCGCCGCCGCAACGGCGCGACGGGCGCCGCCATGTCTGCATCGAAGGGGGCGTGGCGCGCCTCGCCGTCCGGCCCGCCTTCGGCGGCCGCCGCGCCCTGCTGATCGACGTGTCGGCGGGCGGGGTCGGCCTGGTGCTGGGCGACCCCCTGGAGCCAGGGGCCGCCCTGGCCGTGCAGCTGTCGGCCCCCGGCGTGGAGGCGCGGCCGGCGCGGGTGGCGCACTGCCTCCCCTGCAAGGCGCCGGCCGGCGCCCCGTGGCTCTCCTGGCGCACGAGGTTGGCGGTGCTCGCCTGCCGGGCCCTGGGGCTGCCCGACCCCGCGGCGGCGCGGGCGTGGCTGGTCGGCTGCGAGTTCGCGCGTCCGCTCAGCGAGGACGAGCTGCAAGAGGTCGCTCCGGCCCTCCCACGGAGCGTGATTCGCAGGCCCGGGGACGGGGCGGGCGGGCGCATGGCGTTAGGCTGGGCAATGTGTTGGACGATCAGGGCGAAATTGAGCAAGCCGCCGCCGCGAATCAAAAGGCGATTGACAACGGTTTCGACTATATTGGCGGCGTGTACTGGAACATCGCCCTCCTCCGGCAGGACCAGGGACGCCGCGAGGACGCGCAAGGAGTTCGACCTGGCGGCCGACGCCTACGGCCGGGCGTCCGATCGGGATCCCACCAACCCACGCCCGCCGCAGACCGTGGCGACGTTCACCGACCCGGGCGGCCCCGGCGACACGGACTACACGGCCACGATCAACTGGGGCGACGGCAGCGCCCGACACGGCCACACTCGCCAACGGCGGCATCGTGGACAAGGGACGGTCAACGGCGCGGAAAACTTTGCCGTCGTGGGCCATCACACCTATCTCACGTCCGGCGCCCAGGCCGTCACCGTCTCGATCCAGCACGCCGCCCTCAGCCCCGTCGTGGTCGCCGACAGCGCCAACGTCAGCGGGGACGTGGTCATCACGGACATCACCGGGGGCAAGGACCTGACCATCTTCCGCACCACACCCGGCGGCCCCGTAGGCGACGTCACCTACATCCTCGGCAACAACCCGCCGGTGGCGCTGACCAACGTCCACTCGTTCACCTACAACGGCCAGGGCGCCGGCGACTCGATGACCGTCCAGTACGCCAACGGCGAGCCGCTCGTGCCCGCCGGCCTGTTCTTCAACAGTGGACAGGGGCTGGACCAGCTGAACATTGACGCCGCCGGCCTGCCGTTGCGAACCGTGCCGGGGCTGATCACCGCCGGCGATGTCTCCTCGGAGACGACGACGTACACCGGACCTCAGACCATCTTCCTTAGCGCCGCCGCCACGGTGGACGCCTTCGCGGGGCCGGACACCGCGGATCGGGACACGGCATTCACCGGACTGAACGCGCCAGGAGCGGTTCGTGCAGGCGGTCTACCTCGACGAACTGGGCCGAGCAGGGACGAAGGCGGAGCTGGACGGCTGGGTTGCGCTGTTCAACGGGTCGGCAGGCCCCAATCATCAGGATCAGGCGGCCATCGCGTCCGGCATCCAGCAGAGTACCGAGGCGCGGGACCACCTGGTCAAAAGCTGGTACCTCGGTTTCCTGGGCCGGGCGGCCGCCGGCGGCGAGGAGCAAGGATGGGTGAACCTGCTGCGGCAAGGCCAGAGCGAGGAGCAGGTGCTCAGTGGGATTCTCGGCGGCGACGAGTTCAACGCCCGCGCCCAGACGCCGATCGGCTCGGGCAGCGCGAACGAGCGCTACGTCCAGGCGCTGTATCTGGTGCTGTTGGATCGGCCGGGTGACGCATCGGGCGTGGCGGACTGGACCGCCGCCGTGCCATCAGAGGGGCGGCAGGCGGTGGCGCTGGGCTTCCTGACCGGCCCTGCGGACACGGAGTTTCGCACCGACCAGTTCGAGGGCTGCTACAACGCCCTGCTGCACCGGCCCGACGACCAGCCCAGCCTCAACAACTGGATCATGTCCAACCTGGACATCGGCTCCGTTCGCGTTGACTTCGAGTCCTCGCCGGAGTGCTTCACGAACGGCTAGCCGACGGGGACGGCCCGGCACGGAGGGCGCGAAGGCGGCGATGGAGAAAACCGGATCGCGCCGGCTCGCGGGGCGGGGGCGGCGCGCCCGCCGGACGGGCTGCCCCTGTCCCCCGCCTTCGCCGGCTTGTCCGGCGAGGCGCGGGCGCATCAACCGCGTGCGGGGTCGATCCCGCAGCGAGCAGCCGCACCGCAGGGGTTGCCTCGCTCGTCCAGGAGGCGCATCAGACGTTGAGGCATTAGGGACTCCCATCATCCGGTCGTCAACGATCATTTCGTTATCGGCTCGCCGTCAGGAACGCGTCGATGTCCATCTTTATGCCACAGGCTGGCGCCACGATAACGCAGCGTCTGGTAAAGACTCAGCAGAACCAGGCAGCCCCGGAACCCCCTATCGCTGAAGGCCCCCTGTCCACACGACCGAGGCCCGCACAGCCCGGGCTACCAGGCATCGGCCCACCGCGTCTTTCGCAGGTCCGCGCCAGAGTTACTAGCGTTTAACCTTCATCCTCCAGCTATCGCGCTCGACTGCTTCCCGCCACGCAGCCCCACTGCGTTGTCGGGATGTCGTCGCCGCCAGCCCTCGGCTCTTTCCGGGGTCCATCCGCCGGCGCAGGCGCAAGCAGCCAGGGCTTCGTCCAAGCTCGCCGCATCTTGGTAGCGTCGATTCGGATCCTTTTCCAAACAGCGGAGAACGACTGCCTGCAAGTCGGCTGCCGCCGCGTCTCAGAATTGTTGAATAGGCAGCGGCGGTTCGTAGGCATGGGCGTGAAGCATTTCCAGGGTGGATTCCCGATCGAAGAGGAGTTGGCCGGTGAGGAAGAAATAGGCCACGGCGCCGACGTTGCAGATGTCGCTGCGCGCGTCGTGCTGCTGGCGGCCCTTCGCCTGTTCCGGCGACACGAACGCCGGCGACCCGGTCAAGGCGCCTTCCCGCGTCAGTCGGGCGTCGTCGCCGGACAGGCCGAAGCCTTTCACCAGACCGAAGTCGAGCAGCTTGGCCACGTCGTACACCTTGCCGCGCTCGCAGGCGAAGATGTTGCTCGGTTTGATGTCGCGATGGATGAGGCCGATGCCGTGAGCCTCGCGCAGCGCCTGGCACACTTGCCGCAGCAGATGCACGGCCCTTTCCGGCGGCATGGGGCCGTGCCGCGCGACGAGGTCCTCCAGGTTCATTCCCGGAAGGCATTCCATCACATAATATTAGAGAGTACGACAGGGTCGGCGGCGCCGTCGCCGTACGCACCGCCGACCCGGCTCCTTCCTACTTCGACTATGGCCGTGGACGTAGTCGGGACAAGGCAGGACCGAGTGGAGCTGAAGCCATGACCCGATCTCACGAAGTATCCGGCGGCATCCCGGTTCTCGACCGCCGCGGTTGGCTGCGCTGGGCGGCCCTGGCGTCCGCGGCCACGGTCCTGCCGCTGGGTTGCTCGCGCCGGCCGACGCCGGTCGGCGAGGTGAACCCCGCCGAGGGGCCGTTGCGCTTCCCCGAAAAGATCCCGATGCGGGCCCTCAACGACCGCCCGCCCCTCCTGGAGACGCCCTGGGAGTATTTCCGGCAAGACCTGACGCCCAATGAGGCGTTCTTCGTCCGCTGGCACCTGGAAGTGATCCCGACCGACGTGGACCTGCGCACGTGGCGGCTCAAGGTCGGCGGGTCGGTGGACCGCCCCCTGGAACTGTCGATGGACGACCTGCGCCGCATGGAGCCGACTTCCCTGGTCGCGGTCAACCAGTGTTCGGGCAACTCGCGCAGCCTCTTCGCCCCGCGGGTGGCCGGCGGCCAGTGGCGCAACGGCGCGATGGGCAACGCCCGCTGGACGGGCGTCCCGCTCCGCGACCTGCTGCGCCGCGCCGGCGTCCAGAAGGGCGCGGCCCAGGTGACGTTCCAGGGGCTGGACCGCGGCCCCCTGCCGTCGGTCCCCGATTTCGTCAAGGCGCTGGACGTGGACCACGCGATGGCGCCGGAGCTGCTGGTCGCCTACGAGATGAACGGCGCCCCGCTGCCAATGCTCAACGGCTTCCCCGCCCGCCTGATCGTGCCGGGCTGGTACGCCACCTACTGGGTCAAATCGCTCTCTGAGATCACCGTCTTGCCGCAGCGCTACGAAGGTTTCTGGATGGCCAAGGCGTACCTGATCCCGGCCGCGCCGAACGGCGTGGAAACGCCCGACGATCTGGCCAAGAAAACCGTCCCGATCAACCGGTTGAACGTGCGCTCCTTCTTCACGTCGCCGGACGCCGGGGCCGTGGTCGCGCCGGGGCGGCCGGCAGCGCTGGAGGGGATCG
The DNA here is from genome assembly GCA_963823075.1 of uncultured Planctomycetaceae bacterium. Classification (GTDB taxonomy): domain Bacteria; phylum Planctomycetota; class Planctomycetia; order Gemmatales; family Gemmataceae; genus UBA4732. The sequence goes on along the minus strand of CAWGKE010000001.1, from coordinate 722,068 downwards.
CCTTCGACGGCGGCAGCGGCGTCCGCCGGGTGGAGGTGTCCGCCGACGGCGGCGCGACGTGGCAGGCGGCCGACCTGGGCGACGACCTGGGACGCTTCTCGTTCCGCCGCTGGCGGCTGGCCTGGACGCCGCCCGGGCGGGGCGCCGTTCGCCTGCAAGTGCGGGCCGTCAACCGCGACGACGAGACGCAGCCGGCCGTCGCTGGGTGGAACCGCGGCGGATTCATGCGCAACGTCATCGAGGAATGGCCGCTGACGGTGGGCTGAGGCGAAGGTCTGGCCCTGCATAAAGGAATAAGAAGATGGCTTTTCCCGGCTTATCGTCTTTCCGAAACGTCGGCGTCCTCCTGACGGCCTTCCTCCTGCCGGCCGCGGCGCTGATCTGCTGCTGGGGTCTCCGGGACGGGCTGACCACGACTCCCACCGCACCCGTTGCGCCGGCGACCCCGGGCGTACCCACCGCGGACGTCATCGTCCTGCCGCACGACGAGCCGGACCCGCCGCCGGGGCCGCACCGCGAGGCGTTTCAGACCTCCTGCACGGTCTGCCATTCGACGCGCCTGCCGCTCACCCAGCCGCCCTTCCCAGAGAAAACGTGGACCCAGATCGTCGAGAAAATGGTCAAGACCTACGGCGCCCCGATCCCGCCGTCCGACCAGGCCGACATCGTGCAATACCTGACCGCGACCCACTCCTCCTACGCAGCCATCCAAAAGGAGGGACCATGAGCGACCCTCTCCCCCGCGTCGAACGCCCCGTCGAGCTGGAAGCCGGCCTGATCCGCGCCCACGGCCTGGCCGCCCTGGCGATGGTCGGCTATTCGGCCCTGCTGGGCCTGGTCATCGCCCTCAAATTCACCTGGCCCGACCTCATGGGCGACGCCGCCTGGCTCACGTGGGGCCGCCTGCGCTATGCACATACTCAGGGGATCTTTTTTGGATGGCTCGGCAATGCCTTTCTGGTGTTCCTCTATTACGCCGTGCCGCGCCTCGCCGGCCGCCCGGTCACGAGCCGACGGCTCGGCTGGGCGCTGTTCATTGCGTGGAACTTCCTGCTCGTCCTGCCGGGCTGGGCGCTGGTCCAGATGGGCGTCAGCCAGCCGTTGGAATGGGGCGAATTCCCCATCATCATTGACGTCGTGGCTGTGGCGGCGTTCTTCCTCACCTGCGTGCAATTCGTGACGCCGTTCTTCCGCGCCCGGCTTTCCGAGATGTACGTCTCCGGCTGGTACATCCTCGGCGGCCTGGTCTTCACGCTGCTGGCCTACCCGGTCGGCCAGTTCGCGCCGGAGCTGCTGCCCGGCGCCCGCGGCGCCACCTTCAGCGGCCTCTGGATTCACGACGCCATCGGCCTGTACGTGACGCCGCTGGCCGTGGCGATGGCCTACCTGGTGATCCCGGCGACGACGGGCCGGCCGATCTACAGCCACTTCCTGTCGATGGTCGGCTTCTGGCTGCTCTTCCTGGTCTACCCGCTCAACGGCACGCACCACTTCGTCTTCTCCTCCATCCCGATGGAGGCCCAGAAGGGAGCCGTCGTCGCCTCGGTCTACCTGGGCGTGGACGTCATCCTGGTCGTGACGAACCTGCTCCTGTCGCTGCGCGGCAGCGCCGGCGCCGTGGCCCGCGACGCCCCCCTCCGCTTCGTCTGGCTCGGCATCGTCGCCTACCTGATTGTCAGCCTTCAGGGGTCGTTTCAGGCGCTGATGCCGGTCAACCGCTTCATCCATTTCAGCGACTGGGTGATCGGCCATTCGCACCTGGCGATGATCGGCTTCGCCTCGTTCACGGCCGTCGGCGGCCTCCTCTTCGTCTGGAAGCGGACGCCCGGCCTGCGCTACAACGCCCGCGCGGCCGACTGGGCGTTCTGGCTGTTGGCCGTGGGCCTGGGGCTGATGGTGGTCGATCTGACGGCGGCGGGACTGGTGCAGGGGGAACTCTGGCAGTCGGGCGCCCCTTGGATGGAATCGGTGCGGGCCTCCGGCGTCTTCTGGCTGGTGCGGGGGTTGTCCGGCGCCCCGGTGCTGCTCGGCTTCCTGATGTTGGCCGTCTCGATGACGACCGGGCCGGTCGGCCAACCCGCCCCGGCCGCGCCGGAGGAAGCTGCGGAGCCGACAGTCGCCGGCCCCGCCTCCCCCACCCTACCCACCCCCCTGGAGGGGGAGGGTAGGGTGGGGGGCGCCGGCGTCCTCGCCCGCGGCGTCGCCTGGCTGCAAGGCGCCTACGTCGTCGTCGCCGTGGCCGGGCTGGGCCTGTTCGTCTTCTCGTTCGTGGTGCTGGCCGTCTGGCCCAACCAGACGCTGGAAGCGGAGATCGCCAAGGCGCGGCCCGAAGGCCTGCCGGCGCTGTCGGCAGCCGAGGAACACGGCCGGCATATCTACGGACGCGAGGGGTGCCTGAATTGCCATTCCCAGCTGGTGCGCTTCACGGAGGAAGACGTGCGCCGCTTCGGGCCGCCGAGCCAGGCCTGGGAGGGCGAGCAGGATTACCCGCAGCTCTGGGGCACGCGCCGCATCGGCCCCGACCTGTGCCGGGAGAGCGGGAAGAAGTCGCACGACTGGCAGTTGGCCCACCTGTGGGACCCGCGGGCGGTGGTCCCCGATTCGATCATGCCGCGGCACCCCTGGCTGTTCGACGGCTCGCCGCGACGGCCGACGGCGGAGGCGCTCGACCTGGTCGCCTACCTCGACAGCCTCGGCCGCGACGCCCGGCTGGCCGGCCTGGGGGCGGCGGCCCCGCTGCCGGGCATGGACCCCGCGGAAGAGAAGCGCCGCGGCATGTTCTGCGACTGCGCCATCCCGCGCACGAGCGGCCCCGCCCCGATCTTCGGCGTGTCGGCCGAGCCGGGCGAACGCGCCCGCCAGGAGCGCTCCGGAGCGCAGGCGTTCGCCCATAACTGCGCCGGCTGCCACGGGCCGCAAGGGCGCGGCGACGGCCCGGCCGCGGAGGCGCTGCTGCCCGCGCCGCGCGACCTGTCGGCCGTCCGCTTCGGCGACCGGGCCGTCGGCCAGGCGCTGTGGTCGGGAGTTCAGGGATCGTCGATGCCGCCGTTCAACGACCTGTCCGTCGCCGACCTGCGGGGGCTGACCGCCTTCGTGCAGTCCCTGGAGTCCATCCCGCCAGGGGACAAGGAAGAGCCGGAGTTGACGGACGACGAACACATGCAGGCACAGGCCCTGTTCGTCAAGAACTGTTCGGCCTGTCACGGCTACGAGGGACGCGGCAACGGGCTGTCGTCCACCACCATGGCGCCGGCGCCGACGGACTTCGGGCGCGAGCGGCCGACGCGGGCCTACGCCGAAAAGATCCTGGCCGACGGCGCGCCGGGCACGGCCATGCCTCCCTGGAAGGACAAGTTGACCGACGCGGAACGGAGGCTGCTGGCCGGCCTGGTGCGTTCGCTCTATCGGCCTGCGGAACAATCTCCGGAGTGAAAAAAGATGGCGATTGACCTGATTGTCCTGGCGGTGTCGGTGCTGATGGCGGGGTTCTTCGGCGTATGGCTCTTTTTCCCGCGGCTGCGGCCGTGGATGGAGGCGCCCAAGTACCGCGTGCTCCAGTGGCCGAACCGCTGCCTCGACGCCGTCCGGCCGGAACAAAAGCCCGGGGACGGCGGGACGGTTCCCGGGCGGGAGGTCGTCGGTTGAACAAAGCCCAGCGGGTGGGTGCGGCAAGAGGACATGACACACCCGCTGGCGCCAGCGGTAAGAAAACCTAACAAGGAGATCCAATGTCAGAATTCCAGCGCGGAGGCTTCAGGCTCCTGCTGGTTGTTCAGTAGGTCTGGGTGGTCGTGCCGCTGGCCTGGGGAATCCTGGAGACCGTCCGGGCGTCATTAGCCTTCTTCCGATGAGTTGGAGAAAGCGGCCGGACTCATCAGCGGGGAGGGAGGTCATGCGACAGGGGGAGACGGGACGCGGCGCCCCACTCGAGCCGCTTGCGGCGCTGCGCCAGGTCGTCCCGTTCGCGGCGTCCGCGGCGGTCGCAACCGCGCCGGCCGTTGGCAATACAAGCTGCACCATCGGCCGATCTGATCCCGCCTTCAGCGCGAGCCGATGCGCAGCAGCACCTTGCCATGCCGGCCCGGCTGCGCCGCCTCCCGAACCGCCGCCCGCACGTCATTCAGCGGGAACGTCGCCCCGACCTCCGTCGCCAGCACGCCGGACTGGATCAGCTTGCCCAGCTTCCGAAACAGTGACATCATCGTAATAACGCTCTGCTTTTTCACCCATTCCGACATCCAGAATCCTTCCACGCGCTTTTGTCCCACCATCAGCGTCCGCGGGTCGATGCTCAGCGGCGCCTCCGACAGCGTACCGTAAACAACCATGCGGCCGCCCGGCGCCAGGGCGGCGACGACCTCGCTCCCCGTCGGCCCGCCGACCGCGTCGATTGCGTAGGGGACGCCGGCGCCTTCCGTCAGGGCGCGGACGCGCTCCGCCAGCGATTCCTCGCCGGTCGCCACGACGGCGTCGGCCCCCTCCCGCGTCAGCTCCTCGGCCTGCTCGCGGCGCCGCACCACGTTGATCGTGCGGAAGCCGAAGTGCCGGCCCAGGCGGATCACCATGCGGCCCAGGGCGCTGCCCGCCGCGGTCTGCAAGAGCCACGCTCCGGGCGGCACCGCCAGCACGTAGCGCGTCATCACCAAGGCGCTGGCCGGATTGACGAAGAACGTCGCCGCCTGCTCGTCCGTCAAGGCCGAGGGCGCCGGCCACACCTGGCGCGCCGGGACGACGACCTGTTCCGCCCAGTTGCCGCCGGCGCCGTTGGGCACGGCGACGCGCCGGTTCAGGCGCAGCCGCGCTAGCAGACCCGACCCGGCCTCCACCACGCCGACCCCCTCGAAGCCGGGCGTCGCCGGCAGCGGCGGCTGCCGGCCGTAGGCGCCGCGCACCATCAGCAGGTCCGACGGGTTGATCGGGCTGACCAGCATCCGCACGCGCACCTGGCCGCGACCCGGCTCCGGCGTCGGCACGTCCCGCACCTGCAGCACCTCGGCCGGATCGCCCCACTTCTCGCAGACCACGGCTTTCATGGATTATCGCCCTGTCGCCCGTCTCGCCCGCCCGTTTCCGCCGATGCAAAAGCAGATAGGGACGCGCCGCCGGGTCGGCCACCCTGCGTTGACACGACGGACCCGCTTGCGTAATGTCCGCCGCGCACTCGGTTCCCGCCGAGTTGCCTGACCCATCCCACCCGGAAAGGACGCCGATTCATGTCCTCCCGTTCCATCCGTCTGCCCACGGCCGTCGTGGTTCTCTGGCTGTCGGCCGTCGCGGTCTCGCGCCGGCTACCTGGACTGGTCCTACACCTGGGAGCGCGACCCCTTCGCCGTCCCCTCGAATGCGGGCGGCAAGGGCGGCATCGCCAGCATCAAGCTGCCCAACCTGCCTGCCGGCGGCGGTCCCGGCGCTTCGCCCATCGCCCCCATGGTGATCGTGGCCGGCACCAACGCGCTGGGCACGACCCAAAGCCCCGCCGATGTCTTCCACAGTGCTTCCTACACTGTCACCCTTACCGTCACCGACGACCAGACCCATGCCGTCCACCCCTTCGAGTTCCACGGCCTCCTGAACGGGTCGATGACGACGTCGCTGGTCCACCTCACCAGCAGCTTCGTCGGCGGCGACCAGCAATCCTTCGTGATCTCGGGACGGCAATACACCGTCACCCTCGCCTTCGTCGCGCAGGACGCACCGGCGGCCACCTTCGCCGGCGAAATCACCGCGTCGGTCCAGGTCGGCGACCCGACCAACACCGCCAGCACGCCGGAGCCGGCCTCGCTGGTCCTGGCCGGCCTGGCCCTGCCGGCGATCGGCCTGACCGCATGGCGGCGGTGGATGCGACGGCGCACCTCCGGCGCTATTCAAGGATAAAAACGAACCGACATTGCAGCGGGGCGGCGCGGCGATTGACCGGCGTTGCGACGCCTTCCTACAATGAGCCGGTGACGTCTCGGCGGTCCCTACGCAAAGGGCTGTTCGTTGCTCCTCGTGGCGCTGCTCCTGCCCCCCGTCGCCTTGTACCTGCTGGTCCTGGGCTGGATCAACCGGCGACCACGCCCCGTCATGACGAGTGGGCCGTGGGAGTTCGCCGGCGTGCTGTTCGCCCTGTCCGGCTTCCTCCTCGCCGGCGGTCCCGCCATGCTCGGCGGGTTCGACGAGCAGACGCGCTGGTTCTGGCTGCTGGGCGAAACCGAACCGGCCAGGCCGTCGTCGGCCGGCGCCGAAACCCAACTCGGCCGCCCCGGCCCCGCCGAAATCGGCGCGGCGGAACCCGGCCCGGCAAGGTCGGCTGATGCGTGGATGACGACCACTTGGAGCGCCGTCCGGGTTCTATACTTCGTCGGCGTGGCCGGCGGAGCGGCGTTCATCCTGTGGCGCTGCCGCCGGCTCACCTCCATTTACAACATCGATGCCCCCACCCTTTTCACCGCCCTCGAACAGACGTTCCAGAGCCTGGGCCTGACGGCTCCGCGCACCGGCTGTTCCTTCCTCGTCGGCGGCCATGCGCCCGAAGCAGCGCCAAAGGAAGCCAGCAGCGAGGCGTTTCAAGCGGCCGAACCCCAGGCGCCGGCGCCGCCGGCAGCCGTCCCGCCGCTCGGCGGGTCGAACACAACGCTGCACGTGGACGCCTTCCCGTTAATGCGGCACGTCACGCTGCGCTGGGCGCCGGCTGACTCGCCTGTTCGGCGTGAAGTCGAGCAGGAACTGACGCACACCCTTGCCGAGGCCGCACCGCCGCAGCAGGAAACCATCCACGGCGGTTGCCTGTCGCTGGTCGGCGTGGTCCTGTTCGCTCTGGCGCTGGCCGCCGTCGGCCTGCTGATCCTATTCCACTTCTATCCGCTGCGCCGAGGCGCATTCACGGCCGTCGCGGCGGCAGTCCGGCCGGGTGCAGAATCTCCGCGGGCGGCGGAGCGGCCGAGGGGTTCCAGGCGGTGTTCTTCTCCGGCGCATCCGGCGCGGGGACCGTCAGATCCGGTCCCCCGGCGGGCGGGTCGAGCGGATGCGGCGGCGGCAGCAGTGGCGCCTCGGTTGGCGGCGGTCGTTTCTCGGCGGGGACGACGTGGACCGTCACGTCCTTATCGGCCTCGAACAGCCGGCCGTCGGGCAGGCGGAGCTGGGCGACGACCCGGACCTTGTCGTTGTTCGGCCACACCTTCCAGGGGAGGACGAGGACGTAGCCGGTGCTGAGAAGCCCGGAGCGCCACGAGCGACGCAGCTCATCGTCGGATATTTGCCAGCTGGAAAGAGGTTGTTTCAGGCCGGCCGGCGTGATTTCCAGGGCCTGAATGAGGAGCGCTCCCGGCGCCTTGACCGGCTGATTGTCGGCGTCGAGCGGCTGCACGACAACCTGCAGCGCCTCGTCGCCGCCGGAGGCGTCGCCGTCGCGGCCTCCGGTCTGCCGGCCGAGGGCCAGCGTGCGGATGGGGTACGGGGTGAAGGCGGGCTTGTCGCTGCCGCTGGGAGACCAGGCGCCCGGATCGCCGTGGAGGGCCTGCAATTCCGCCTGCAAGCCCTCGTTGAGGGCGTGGCAGCGGTCGATTTCCTCGCGCGCCGCCTGCAAATCCAGTTCGCGGGCGTGCAGATCGCGCTCGACCAGATCGCAGTTGCTGCGGCAGCCGGGCGCAGCCGCCGCCGCCAGGACCAACAGCAACGCCCTCGCGGACCGGCGCATGATGCGGCATTCCTTGGTCAAGAGCGTCCAACAAAGGATGAAGGCGGAAGGATGAAGGATGAATCAAGCGTCGCCTGGTTCATCCTTCATCCTTCCTCCCTCATCCTTTCCGTCTCAGCCGCCGTTGGCCGGCTTGACGGGGATTTGTCCAGGCGGAAGCCGTTCCAGCACAGTGTCCACGAGGCCGTATTCCTTGGCCTCGTACGCCGACATGAAATTGTCGCGATCCGTGTCCCGCTCGACGCGCTCGAGGGGCTGACCCGTCAGCCTTTGCAGGATCTCGTTCATCTTCTTCTTGGTCCGCAGCAACTGCTTGGTGCGGATCTCGATGTCCGTGGCCGCCCCGCGGAAACCGCCGAGCACCTGATGGATCATCACCTCGGCGCTGGGCAGCGCGTTGCGCTTGCCCTTGGTCCCCGCGGCCAGGAGCGTCGCCGCCATGCTGGCCGCGATGCCGATGCAGTAGGTGGCCACGTCGCAGGTGATGTAGTTCATCGTGTCGTAGACGCTCATCCCGGCGGTCACCGAGCCGCCGGGCGAGTTGATGTACAGGTGGATGTCGGCCTTGGGGTCGTCGAACTGCAGGAACAGCATCTGGGCCACGATCAGGTTGGCGCTGTCGTCGTCCACTTCGCCCTGCAGGAAGATGATCCGGTCCTTGAGGAGCCGGCTGTAGATGTCGAAGACCCGTTCTTCACGTCCGCTGCGTTCCACCACGTAGGGTACAAGGGGCATGGCCCGATTTCTCCAGTCCGGCGCGGCCCCGGTAATGTCCATCGGCGGCCGGGCAGGGGTAAGATGAGGGAATCTCGGAACGATGAACGATGAATCGTCTTGATTCATCGTTCATCGTTCATCGTTCATCGTTTCGGTCAGGACGCCTTCTTCTCGTCGCTGATCTTGATAAGCACGTCATCGACCAGGCCGAACTCCTTGGCCTCCGCGGCCGTGAAGTAGCGGTTGCGCTCCGTCTCCGCGGCGATCTGCTCCAGCGGCCGGCCCGTGTGCTTCGCCAGGATCTCGTTGAGGCGATTCTTCTCCTTGAGGATCTCCTTCATCTCGATCTCGACATCGGAGGCCTGGCCGTACATGCCGCCGCTCCAGGGCTGGTGGATCATGACCTTGGCGTGCGGCAAAGCGAAGCGCTTGCCCTTGGCGCCGGCCGCCAGCAGAATGGCCGCCCCGCTGGCCGCCATGCCGATGCAATAGGTGGCGATGGGGCACTCCAGAAACTGCATCGTGTCGTAGATCGCCAGCGTGGACGTCACCGAGCCGCCGGGCGAGTTGATGTAGAAGTGGATCTCCTGATTGCGATTTTCATACTGCAAGTAGAGCATCTGCTGGATGACCACGTTGGCCGTGATGTCGTTGATCTCCGGCGCGTAGAAGTTGCCGCCCGCGCAGCCGAAGAAGATGATGCGGTTTTCCAGCAGGATGTCGTTGGTCTGGTACTGCCGCTGCCGCTGGTAATCGCGGTAGCGCTGGCTGCGGACGTCGCCCGGCGCGCCGGGGGTGAACTCGAGCATAAGCGGTCTCCTTTTCGGAAGGATGAAGGAGGAAGGATGAAGGATGAACGAGAAGACGTTTGATTCATCCTTCCTCCTTCCTCCTTCATCCTTTCGGTTCGGGTTCGGGTTCGGCGGGCGTCGGGGCGGCGGGGTCGTGCATTTCGCCGGGCACCGCCTGTTCCTCCACGGTCGAAACCGCGGGGGCGCCCTCCTGCAAGGGCACTTCCTCGTACTCGGCCGAGTCGAGGATCAGGTCGAGGGCCTTGCGCTCGATCATCTCGGCGGCCAGGGCGTCGATCAGGTCCTCCTTCTCCAGCCGGGCGCGCACGCGCCGCGGCGACTCGTCGGCCTGGTTGGCCAGGCGGTCGATCTCCTCGGTGAGGTCGTCGTCGGTGACCTCGATCTTTTCTTGCTCGGCGATCTTCTGAAGGACGAAATGCTCCTTGAGCGCCAGCTCGGTGGTGCGCAGCACGTCCTGCTGCAGCAGCCGCTGCCGCTGCGCGATCTCCGCCTCGGAGATCCCGTCGGTACGCATTTCCATTATACGCCGGGCCATCGCCTTGCGCGCCTGGCGCATGAGCAGGTCCTGCGGCAGCTCCCACGTCGCGGCGGCGGCGATGTGCGTCAGCACCTGCTCGCGGGCGCCCTGCCGCTGCGTGTACTCCAGCCGCCGCTGCAACAGGACCCGGATCAGCTCGCGCAGCTCGTCCGGCGAGTGGACGCCGAAAGTGTGCAGGAACTCGTGCGTCAGCTCGGGCAGGCGCAGCGTCTTGACGTCCTTGATCTCAAAAGTCGCCTGGACGGTCTTGCCGCGCAGGTCGGCGTCGGCCGCGGCGGTGGACAGCTCGACGTCCACGACGCGCGCGTCGCCGGGGTTGGCGCCCTGGACTTGATCGGCGAAGCGCGGGGCGACGGCGTCCTTGAAGGCCAGCTTCTTATCGACGCGGAACTGGGCCTCCTTGATGGTGCTGACGACGCGGGCGCCGTCGCGCGTAATCACGTCGGCCGTGAGGATGTCGCCGATCTGCACGTTCCCCTCGGGCTTGGGCACGACCTGGCCGTGCGGCGACAGCAGACGGCGCTCCTCCTGGGCCACGTCCTCCTCGGTGAAGGTGTGGACGAGCTTGCGGAGCTTAAGCCCCTTGTACTCGGGCAGGTCGAACTGCGGTCGGACCTCGACCTCGAACTCGTAGACGAGCGGCCCCTGGTGCGGCACCTCGATGGAGGCGGGGTCGAGATCGGGCTGGCTGAGGGGTGCGATGTCGTGGTCCTCGGCGAGCTGCTGGAGGCTGGCGAGCAGCACCTCGGTCTTGACCTGATCGCCGACCTCGCGCTGAAAGCGACGCTCGATGATCTTGCGCGGCGCCTTGCCCGGCCGGAAGCCGGATACCGTGGCGTCGGACACGAGTTCGCTGAATTTCTCGCCGAAGCGGTCGTCGATGTCCTTGCGCTCGATGGTGACCTTGATGTGCTTTTTGCAGGGGCCGATGTCCTTGATTTCCACCGTCTGGTGGAGCTTGACTTGCTCTTCCTGGCCTTCCTCCGCGACGGCCGTGGCGGCGCCTTCGGCGGGGGCGACGGCCTCAGCGGGCGGGGTTTCGGCGGGTGGAGTGGGTGTACCGGCTTCATCGGGGCGTGGTTCGTCGGTCATGATCGTCCTGCCTTCCAGCCGTTCGAGAGTGCGAGAAGCACGCGGCTTCCGTCGCGGAATGTGTTGTATTCTAGGGGTCGGCGGCGCGGAAAGTAGTGCCGGGACGGCGGCGGGATGGTGCGGCAAAAAAGGGGCCAAAATGAGCCAAGCCGGGGCCGCCGTAGCGGCGGCGACATTCGGCTACAACCTCGGGGCCGACCATGAGCAGGGCGACCGGCTTGCCGCCAAGGATCTCGTTGTAGGGCGGGATGGCGGCGCGAAATGGTCAGGTCGGCCGTTGCCGTCCCCATCACAGGCAATGGGCGAAGGAGTACCGCCAGGAGCTGGACTACGGCCTGGAGGCCCTGCGCGAGATGGTGCGGGCGGTCCTGGACGCCGGCCGCTGCCCGTACTGCGGCGACGCGCTCACGGGCCACAACTTCAGCCTGGACCACGACCGGCCAAGGTCGCGCGGTAGTCGCCACTCGCTGCCGAAGCTGGTCTGCTGCTGCCGGCGCTGCAACGAGGTGACGGGCCCGCTAACCGGCGAGGAGTTCCGGGCGCTGATCCGGCTGCTGCGGGCCTGGGAGCCGACCGGTGCCACCAGCGTCCTGTCCCGCTTGCGGAGTGCGGGTAAGGTGAAGTGTTCCTGCTGAACCTGCCTTGCGCCGATCCTTTACACTGTGTTAGGTCACAACCCGCCGGGTCCACCCCCCTTGCCACGGGGTGCGCGGATCGGTTACTTTTCTTCACCAACTAGCTGTTTCGCCCAAGTAAGGATTTCACTGCGCACCCAAGCCGACGTGTCCAGCCCCTTCGTCGCCGCCGCTCGGTCTAGTAGTAAGCGCTCGTCTTCGGTGAGACGGACTCGCAGGACGTTCATCCTTTTCTGCCTATCCGGCTTCCGTGGCCTTCCTCGTTTGGGCTTCATGGCATAACCTTACCCACAAGAAGAAATCTGTCAGCGCCCTTGACAAAGATTTATTGTGGCTATAATAAATCTGCGGCATCGACCCATCGCTATCGGGGAGGGCTCATGAATTTTATTGAAATGGAGTCGCCGGAGAAGCTCCGGGGGGGCTACTACACGCAGCCCGAAGTGGCCGCGTTCCTGACGCGCTGGGTGCTGGAAATACGTCCGCAGCGCATTCTGGAACCAGCTTGCGGGGACGGAGTCTTCTTCGGCGCCATCGCCGCGTGCGGTGCAGCGGACGTAAAGTCAGTCGTCGGCTGTGAGATCGTGGAGGCGGAGGCGAAGAAGGCGCGCAAACGCGCTCACGCTATCCCATGCGCATCCGTGGATGTGTTCGCCGAAGCCTTTCTCCCGCCGGCGCGGGCGGGCGTTGCCGCCCTTTGATGGAGGTTTCCGTCCAGACCGGTCACCTACTGTATAGATCACGCTGAGCCGTCATTATGCCGGGAGGCATTCGCCGAGGCGCACCCTGGTCAAAAGCAGATACTCCAGGTCGGATAAATGCCTTTGGCCCGTGCGAAGATCTCGTTTAGATCCAATTCAAGATGTTGGCGCGTCAGCGTATTGACGAACACAAACTTGAACTGCTTCTTGAGGCTTTGAGCTACAAGGAGTTCAGCGGTTGTCAGGCCGAAGAAATACCTTGAGAAATCCGCCGGAAGCTCCTTCTTCGTTGACTTTATTTCAAAGACAGTGAGCCTGTGAAGGTTCTTTTCTACATCAGCGAGGTCGTCCAGACTTACCGGATCAGAGAGTCTGACGATGTCGAACGCCCGCCCATATACTACTTTCCCTTTCTTTGCAAACGCGACGAGAAGATTCTGCTTTTGCCTCGCCGTGGGCACAAGAAAGCCCAAGCTTTTCTCCACAAGGATAGCTGCGGCCTTTCTTGCGGTCTTTTGGCTGGACTGAAACTCGACCTCGACATCCTTTCGCGGTGTTGCCGGCAAAATCGTGTCTGTGTCCACGCTCAGCCATCCTTCCGCCGACGCATTTGACCGAACCTTTCCGAATAGACCTTCACGAATCGCTCGATGCCGAGGCCCAGAGCTTCGCAGACATAGACGGTCTCTACGAAGTCGAGACGACGTTCGCCGGTTTCGTATTTGCTAACATAGCTCTGCGGAACGCTTAGCCGTCGGGCCAAGTCCCGCTGGGAGAGATTCCTCTCGATTCGTAGATCCTTTAGGAGCTGGCGAAACGCCTCGTCTGCCGGGGTGAACTTCGCCTTGAACATAGCCTCATAATTTCCGGCTTGACGCGGTGAACCCAAAATCGGATCATTGCCAGGAGGTGCGCGGGTGCTTCCCGGAGTGCTGGAAGGAAGAAGGACAAGGGAGCAAGCATGAGCGCAGGTCGTGGCTGGGCAAAGCGGCTTACGCCGGAAAGATTAGCCCGATACGCCCCGCTTTTCGAGCACCGAGCCGAAACGGGCGGACAAGACGCGTACGAGCAAGACCGGGACGAGGCTAACATGAACACGCCGACGGATCCGGCAGCCGCGCTTGCCGAGGAGGACTTTCGTGGCGAAAGCGTTCAGGTCAACTTGCCGTTCAGGTCCGCGCGCAGAGAGCCTCCCGCCGTGCCGGGGCCGCCTCGAGAACCCTCCGCCCTCGCCGGTATACCGCCGACCGGCTTGCCTGACACAGAAATCTCGCTTCCGACAGCGACCCCGCCTGCCGCCTCAAGGGTGGTCTTCCGGTGGAGCAAGAAACTGGGCGTCAGTGATGTGAATAAGAACAAAAATAATGCGCGGAATTTCATGTCGCTGGGTACCGGGCGCGGCAAAGCGGCCCGCGTGATGGCCCACATTGACGACATCCGACGCAAGATGATGGCCGACAGGGACTGGTCGCCTATCGAGATTCGTGGCAAGGATGCGGAGGTCGCCAACGTTGCATTTGAAGTGCGCCTGCCGGGAGAGCTGCCGCGATCTTACATCCTCAAAGTCGTGCACGCCTGTGCCCGGCGTTCGCGCCAGCTCAATTACCACACCTCGATCCAGTGGGACGCCGAATTGGCACAGAAGCTGCGCACCGCCCCGGGCAAAGGGTTCGCGGGCCTATACGCGGTCCTTGAAAAGTTCGACTCCGGCCGATTCGTACTGACCATTAGCAGCCACCCGCCACATCCGCGCGGAATAGGGTTCCGCTAATCGCGGGCGGTATTGTCAATAGTTGTGGATGAGGATTTCATCATGGTCTGTCAGGTCCAGCCTAACCAGCAGATTCGCCTCCACGTTCTTCGAGAACCCGCCCTCACTCCAGTTAGACGAACCGAGCAGGAGGGTTGCCGCGTCGTCGTCCTCGTCGCTGAACAGGTACGCCTTGGGGTGAAACGTGCGGGCCTTCTCGTGGTACAGGTAAACCGTCGCCGCAGGCAGCCCCTGGAGCATCTGGAAGAGTTCTTCGACGGCCTCATAGTCGGAACCCTTGGCCTCGCCGGAGAAGGAGTCTGCCCCAAAGGTCAATTCGATGCGGTTGCCCTGCTCGCCAAACTCCTTTAGCGCATCCAGCAAGTCTGGGTAATCACCCGACCTGTTGACGAACGCCACCGCAGCCTGGAACATGTTCCAGCGACCGCTGCGCAGTTCCTCAATCAGGACGTGCAGAATGGACCGCCCCGCCGCTGCTGAGTAGGGCAGGGCCAGAAATTCAATCGGGTCGGCTCCGTCGTCGGCTTGGTTCGAGGGTGCCATGCGTTTCTCTCCAGAGAGGCGGCTATTCTATCGAAAGACAAATCGCTCTCGAACTGAAATGCCGCACGGCCAGAAAGAGTCAGCAGGGAGAAATCAAGATTCCGATGGCTTCCCCAACGGGGACGGCGACTGCAACTGCACCACCTGGCTGGAACGCCTGGGCTTGCCGTTGCTCACCGGCCGCATGGACGATTTCATCGGCCTGTCGGAGTTTTCCGCCAATCCAGACCGCCGGTTCGGTCTGTGCGTGTAACGAGGCGTCTCGGCCATGCCCCCTCTTCCACCCAACATGCCGCGGGACGAAGAGCATCTCGGCCAACTGGCCATGAAGTTCCGCGGGACGCGGCGCGAATCGGAACGCCGGGCCATCGCCGACGACTATTCCCAAACGGTGGAACGACTGATCCACTGCGGCTGGAACGAAATGCCCCCCCCGTGGACCAGCTGCCCGATCGCTGGATGCCCAGGGCGTTCTTTGAATACTGGGCGCGGGCCGCCAAATAGGCCAGCGGTGATCGCAACCGCGGCCCCGGCGTTGCACGCTCCTCCAGCGTTTCCAGCCCGACCATTTCCCCTCCGCTTCGCCTGCCCAGACGCCCCCTCCGCATGGTACACTCGCCGTTCCCCCGCGTCCCTGGAATGTCGAGGTGTGGTATGTCGAAGCATCCCTTCCCCCAGCCCCGCCCGCGGCCGACCGACCCACGGAGACCGCGCGGCGCGCGCGGCGCGACGGGACTTCCATCGGCGGCGATCCGCTTTCCGGCGGCCTGCCCCTGAGCGCCGGGCGGCGCCACATCGCTGCCGCGTGGCGCCATCCCCCTTCAGCCTGGCCCGTCATGCCTGCCCCTTCGCGCCGGTCCCTGCCCGTTGGCGTAAGGCCGACAGACCCCCGTCGCGCGCCGTGTCGGCCTTACGGCCTTACAGGCATGGGCGCCGTGAGGATGCGTCCTATAGTGGACCCCGAAAGCTGGACCACCAGCTAAGCTACTGTGGTGGTCCAGGAAAGGGGGAACGATGGCAGGCAAGCGCAAGCAGCACACGGCGACACTCAAGGCTCAGGTCGCCTTGGCCGCCCTCAAGGCCGACAAAACCGTCAACGAGCTGGCGAGCCAGTACGAGGTCCACCCGACCCTGATCCACGCCTGGAAGAAGCAACTGCTCGCCGGCGCCGATCAGGTCTTCAGCAACGGCGCCAAGGCAGCCACGGGCAACAGCGAGGCCGAGAAGGCGGAGTTGTTCGAGCAGATCGGCCGCCTCAAGATGGAGCTGGAGTGGCTCAAAAAAACTAGGACGGCAAACTCCACTGGGGATTCATCGAGGTGCGTATAATGGAGGTAGGAACATCCCCGAGGCGGATTGCCATGCGTACCCGACCCCGTCCACGCCCCACCCGCGCAGACCCTCACGCCCGTCCTGACGAACTGCCCGGTCTGCCAACGCCGCCTCTGCGCCGACTACGCTAACTTCCGCACTGTCAGCACCCTGGACGCCGTCACCCGCCTGACCGTCCAGGTGCGACGCTGCCACAACCCGGCCTGCAGCCGCTACCGCCGCCCCTATCGCCCCGAGGCGGAGCCGCACTTCGCGCTGCCGCACCACGAGTTCGGACTGGACGTCCTCGCCCTGGTCGGACGGCTGCGCCACGCCGAACACCGCAGCGTTCCGGAGATCCACCGGGAACTCACCCGACGCGGCGTGGCCGTCGCCGAGCGTTCCGTCCTCAACCTCCTGGACCGATACGACGAACTGCGAGCGTTGGCGGCGGCCGATCCCCAACGGCTGCGGCGTTTGTTGCAGGGTCAGCAGCGGGTGGTGTTGGCCATCGACGGCTTGCAACCCGACGTCGGCCACGAGGTGCTGTGGGTGCTGCGCGACTGCCTGTCCGGCGAGATCCTCCTGGCCAAAAGCCTGCTGTCGGCCACGGCCAAGGATCTGGCGGCGTTGCTGACCGAGGTGCGTGAGGCGTCGCCCGTGCCTGTCACGGGGGTGATCTCCGACGGCCAGGAGTCGATCCGCAAGGCCGTGGCGCAAGCCCTGCCCGAGGCGCCCCACCCGCTGTGCCAGTTCCACTACCTGCGGGAGGCGGCCCGGCCGATCCACGAGGCGGACCGCCACGCGAAAAAGGAGCTGAAAAAGCGGGTCCGGGGCGTCCGTCCGATCGAGCGGGCGGCGGAGGGCGAGGACGACGAGGAGGCGGAGATCGTGCGGGGCTACTGCGCGGCGGTGCGTTCGGCGTTGACGGACGACGGCCTGCCGCCGCTTTCGGCCTCGGGGCTCAAGCTGCACGAGCGGCTGACGCACATCGCCGAGAGCTTGGAGTGGTTATCCGATCGGCTCGGCGCCTTGCCGGGGGGCCTCGACCGGCTGCGCCGGCTGTTGGGGCGGGGGCTGGAGGAGACGGCCGCGTTGTGGCCGCCGGTGCGGGCGGCCTACCGCTGGGTGCGTCGCGTGGCCCACCTGCTGGGGAACGAGGCGAATCGGTCGGCCCGGGAGGTGCGGCGGCGGTTGGGCCGACTCGTGAGGCGGATACGCCGGGCGGCGGCCGCGGACCCCGACGCCTCGGTGCGCGCTCAACTCGCCCACTTCGCCCGGGTGACGCGGAGCTATTGGCCGGGACTATTCTGGTGCTACGGGTCGGACGACGTGCCGCGGACCAACAACGACCTGGAACACCTGTTCGGAAGTCATCGTTATCACGAGCGTCGGGCGAGTGGCCGCCGGCGGGCGTCGCCGGGCCTGGTGGTGCTGGGTTCGGTGCGCGTGGCGTCGGGTCTGGCGACGCGGCTGCGACCGGACGAGGGCCTGCGTCTTCCGGAGGGCTACGTGGAACGCTGGCGGGGACTGCGCGGCCAGTTGGAGCGGCGACGGGAGGCGCGACGACGGCAAGGGCGCTTCCGCCGCGACCCCGACCGCTATCTCAATGAACTGGAGCAACGATGTCTCCAGCTATGTTTGCCGTCCTAGTTTTTTTCTAGGACGGCAAACTCAACTTGAGACCCTCGGCGGACAAGCGATTTCTGGCGTTTTCCTGGGCCGCCCAGTTCAAGAACAGGCCGTTTTCGGGGCCTCTCAAGTTAAGTTTGCCATCCTAGTTTTTTTTGAGCCACTCCAGCTCCATCTTGAGGCGGCCGATCTGCTCGAACAACTCCGCCTTCTCGGCCTCGCTGTTGCCCGTGGCTGCCTTGGCGCCGTTGCTGAAGACCTTGCAGTGCGCCCCTCGGGTGAGACCAGTACGATATGAAGTACTGGCCCCGGAGGGAGTCTCTGAATCATGCCTCGACGCGCACGACGCAGCTTCACGCCCGAGTTCAAAGCCCAAGTGGTCCTCGACCTGCTCCGCGGAGAGCGTTCCCAGGCCGAACTGTGCCGCTTGCACCAGTTCAGCGCCTCGCTCCTCGTCCTGTGGAAGGACGCCTTCCTCGAACGCCTCCCGCTCGTCTTCCAGGCCGACGAGCAGCGCAGCCAGGAACGCCAACGCATCGCCGACCTGGAGCAGCTGGTCGGCCGCCAGGCCCTGGAGCTGGAGATCCTAAAAAAAGCCTCCAGGCTCATGAATGGACTGGCCAACGCCGCAGGGAGGTCGTCATGAGCCTGACCCAACACTACCCGGCGCGGCTGGTCTGCCGCCTGCTCGACTTCCCACGCTGCCAACTGTACCGCTCGCCCGCCGACCCCGGCGAGCAGGACGCCCCGCTGCGTGAGGCCCTGACCCGCCTGGCCGGCGAGTGGCCCACCTACGGCTACCGCCGACTGACCGCCATGCTCCGCCGCGAGGGCTGGGACGTCAACGCCAAGCGGGTCCGTCGCGTCATGGCCGACCTCGGCCTCCACGGCGCGGCGCCTGTCCGACGCAAGCGAACCACCGACAGCAACCACGATTTCCCGCGTTGGCCCAACCTGGTGGAGACGCTCGAGGTCGTGCGGCCTGACCAGGTGTGGGTGGCCGACATCACCTATATCCGCCTCCGACGCGACTTCGTCTACTTGGCGGTGGTTATGGATGTCTTTACGCGCTTGATCCGAGGCTGGCATCTCGGCCGTGGCCTCGACGGCGGCCTGACGCTCACGGCCCTGGAGCGGGCGCTGGCCCGCGGCCGCCCCCAGATCCACCACTCCGACCAAGGCGTGCAGTACGCCGCCGACGGCTACGTGCAACGACTGCAAGGCGTCGGGGCGCGGGTCAGCATGGCCGCCGTGGGCGAGCCGCGCGAGAACGGCTTCGCCGAGCGGCTGATGCGGACCATCAAAGAGGAGGAAGTCGATCTGTCGGAGGACCTCGACTATGCCGACGCCTTGCGCCAGCTGGGCGCTTCCTGGACGCCGTGTACAACCACAAGCGCATTCACTCGGCGCTGGGCTACCTGACGCCGGCCGAGTTCGAGCAGCAGTGGCGGAGCCAGCAACCCGCCTGATGGCTCTCCAACGATCTTCTTCCCCTCCCGCCTCCCGGCCTTCACCGGGGCTGAGGCCGGGAGGCGGGAGGCGAAGAAGATCGCCGTTGATCGTGACGACTGTACCATAGGCAACGTGCCTTGGTGGTCTCATTTCAGGGCGCACTACACCTGATCGGCGCCGGCGAGCAGTTGCTTCTTCCAGGCGTGGATCAGGGTCGGGTGGACCTCGTACTGGCTCGCCAGCTCGTTGACGGTTTTGTCGGCCTTGAGGGCGGCCAAGGCGACCTGAGCCTTGAGTGTCGCCGTGTGCTGCTTGCGCTTGCCTGCCATCGTTCCCCCTTTCCTGGACCACCACAGTAGCTTAGAGCCTATCCCAAAACCGTCGAAACATCACCAATTTGACGAGAATCGTCATGATCGACGGTGGTTTTGGGATAGGCTTTTAGCTGGTGGTCCAGCTTTCGGGGTCCACTATAGCCTGTGCTGGACAAGGTCTTTCAAGAGCATCTGAACAAGTAATCTTCGCCCATCGAACCCGCCGCGCGGCACGCCAGCTGCTCATCTCGAACCGGCGTCTATATCTTCGTCTGAAGAGGGAACCATGCCGCCGGAACCCGCCGTTCACGAAGCCGGACTCGGATCGCGCCGGTTGCGCGACCTGGGCCTGACCATCGCCGGCACGCCGCTGGAAGCCGTCATCCGCGAATTCCAGCAGGAGCTCGACGGTCGCGGCGTCATCAAGGTGCGGCCCCACTTCTACCTTTCGACCGAATGGGGCGTGCCTTTCGGGACTATTTCCATCGCCATTCCCTTTTATCTTGCCCGCGTCGATCTGACCGATTTTCACGCCGAGCGCGGCGGCTTCGTCGAGGGCGGCAGCCGGGCCGACGTGCTGCGATACCTGCGGCACGAGATGGGGCACGTCGTCAACTATGCCTACCGGCTCTACGAGCGGACAGACTGGACCGGCCATTTCGGCGACATCAACCAGCCCTACGAGGAGGAATATCGGCCGCGTCCGTTCGACCCGCGCTTCGTCGTTCACCTGCCCGGCTGGTACGCGCAGAAGCACCCCGACGAGGACTGGGCCGAAACCTTCGCGGTCTGGATGACCCCGCAGCTGGACTGGCGCGGCCGCTACGCCGGCCGGCCGGCGGTAGCCAAGCTGGAGTATTGCGACCGAGTATTGCAGGAGTTGCGGGGCCGCGAGCCGCTGGTTACGGCGGAGGACCCGGACGAAGACGTGGGCGGCCTCGACGTAACGCTGGACGACTACTACCGGGCCTATGCGCAGGATCACGGCGATGCGCCGGCCGAGTTGGACGACGCCCTGCAAGCCATCTTCGGCGACCCCGGCGATCCGAAAGACACGGTCGCCGCCCGGCGCTCCGCCGCTGCGCTCGTCCGCCGGCTGGAGCGAGCCATCGCGGCCGATGTATACCGCTGGACCGGATGGTTTCCCGAGCGGGCGCGTCATCTGATGGGCCAACTCGCCGATCGGGCGGAGCAGCAGCGCCTGACCTATCCGGAGGCCCGCGAAACCGCGGGGACGGTGGCGCTAACAGCTTTCGTCACGGCGCTGGCTCTGAGCCGCGTGCAGGGCGGCGACGCGCCCCCCCTCCCTGCCCTCCCCCCGCGGGTGGGGGAGGGTTAGGGGGGGCCGCGTCACGCGGTTCGCTTCCGACGGACCTTGTTCCGCTCGCAGGCCAGGTCGGCGATCCGGTTAATCAGTGCCGGGTAATCGAGGCCCGCCGCGGCGGCGGCGGACGCAAACTCGCCGCTCTGCTCCAGGTAACAGCTGGCGTTCACCTCGATGACGTACACCTCCCCCGACTCCGTGAGGCGCATGTCGATGCGGCCATAGTCGCGGACGCGCAGAGCGCGGTAAGCGTCCACCGCCACCTTCTGGAGCCTGGCGCGCATGTCGTCCGGCACGTCCGCCAACACGGCCCTCGTGCCCTTGTATTCGGGACTCTTCTCGTTCCACTTGGCCTTGGAGTCGAGGACGTGCGCCATGCCCTCGGGCATAGCGGAGAAGTCCATCTCGATGGGCGGGAAGGCCTGCGGCTCCTGGTTGCCGAGGACGCCGACGTAGAACTCCCGGCCCTCGATGTACTCCTCCACCAAGGCGGAGTCGTGGACGGTCTTGTGAATGTGCGTAACGCGCTCGATCATGTCCTTGGTGCTGTGGACCAGCGATTTGGCGTCGATGCCGATGGAGGCGTCCATGCGCAGCGGCTTGACGAACAGCGGCATGTGCAGGTGTCCGCCGGTTTCCAGCTCGGCGTCCTCCGAAAAGACGGCAAATTCGGGGTAGCGGACGCCGTCGAAGGAGAGCAGCTTCTTCGTCAACCCCTTGTCTTCCTGGATGTAGAATTCGCCCGGCCCGCCGCCGGTGTACGGCAGGCCCATCAAATCGAGGAAACCAACGACGCCGATGGCGCCGAGCTGATTGGCGCCGAACGTCTCCATGAGGTTGAAAACGAGGTCGGGTTTGCGCCGCATCAGCCCCAGGCGCAGCTTGCCGATGTCGCCGTGAACGCCGAGGACCGAAACCTTGTGCTTGCCCTTCTTCAGGCGCGGGCGACCTGATCCACGACCACGTCGTGCGTCTTGTCGCCTTCGTGTTCGAGGTAATTCAGGACGGTGATCTTCATGGCGCCTCGCGGAAAAGCGGGTCGGTAATGATCCCGCTCTTCGGCGAGCAAATCCGGCGCCGGCAGCCAACTGGACTACGCAAGGAAAACTCAAACGAAGATCCGGCGCAGGTAGTCGGTCAACTTCGCCGCGTCCGCAGGCCGTGCCCGGTAGCCGATGTAGCCGTCCGGCCGCACGAGGAACAGCGTCTCGTCCGCGGCGCCGTAGGCCCGATGCAACGACCCGTCGGGGTCCACAAGCACCCCGGCCGCCGCCGCCGGCGCATCCGACCCGACGACCCAACAATCGATCGGGTCGCCGGACTGGGTCTGGGCCGCGCAGCACCTCCGCGCGACGGCCCTCGTCCCCGCCCCGTGGACCGCCGAACAGCAACAGCGTGTGGCGGGCGCCCGCGAACAACTCGAAGAGACGCACCGGCGCCCGGTCGGCCGCCCGCAGCGCCGCGCCGTCGGGGGCGCGGTCGCCGGCCCGGAGGCCGCCGTGCAGCCAGCCCTCCCACATTCCGCCGAGGCCCGCGGCGTGGTCCTCACGGACGATGGGACTGCCGCGGTAGTTGACGCTCAACTCCGACCCCGCCATCCTTATGCGGTCCTGCACGGCGTCGAAAGACGTCAGGATCGAGGCGGCCCGGTCGCGCACCGCCTCCGCGACCGGATTGCGCCACAGCACCACGCGCGTGAACCCCGTGGTGGCTTGCAGCAGCTTTTCGCCGACCGAATGGCGCTCGGCCTGGTAGCTGTCGAGCAGCTCCGGCCGGCCGCGTCCGGCGGCGACGAGGGCCAGCTTCCATGCCAGGTTGCAGGCGTCCTGGATGCCCGTGTTCATCCCCTGGCCGCCGACCGGCGAATGGATGTGCGAGGCGTCGCCGGCGAGGAAGACGTCGCCCCGGCGGTAGTCGGCCGCCTGGCGCTGGCTGATGTGGAAGCGCGACATCCATATCGGATCGCTGACGTGCGTATGCTGGGGGCCGTAGTCGTCGATCGCCTGCTGGAACTCCGCCGCGGTCGGTTCGGGGCTGGGGTCGGCGACGTCGCTCCGCTGGATGACCAAGCGAAACTGCTTCTCCCCTTTCATCGGGAAAAAAGCGAGGATGTCGCCGCGGTGCAGGAAAACGGACGCCTCATCGTCCGGGAGGCTGGATTCGACGTGGAGGTCGGCGAGGGCGAACGCTTCCTCGAAGGCCCGCCCGGCGAAGGGGACGCCGAGCAGATGGCGCACCGTGCTGTGCGGGCCGTCGCAGCCGATCAGCCAGCGCACGCGCCGCCGCTCCTCGGCGCCGCCGTCGGTTCGGCGCAAGACCGCCTCGACGCCGGCGGCGCCTTGCGTGAGGCCGGTCAGTTCAACGCCGCGCTCCGGGGAAACGCCAAGGCCGGCCAGGCGCTCCGTCAGGAGGCGTTCCGTTTCCCACTGCGGCACGGCGAGGGCGTAGTGGAATCGGCTCGGGATCGCGTCGAAATCCAGGTGAGCGATCCTTTTGCGCTCGCTGAAGACGTTGACGCCGTGGATCGGCCGGCCGGCCGCCACGGCCGCGTCGGCGATCCCGATGCGGTCGAAGTACTCCAGCGTCCGCGCCTGCACGGCCAGCGCCTTGGAGGTCTTCGTCGGTTCGGGCGCCTTGTCGATGACGCGGCAGCGCACGCCCATCCGGGTCAGTTCGACCGCCATCGTCAGGCCGGTCGGCCCCGCCCCGACCACCAGCACGTCCGCGCCCGCTGTTTCGCTTGTGGACATGATCGTTCCTCACCGATAGTCCGTTCCAGCCCTTCCCTTATGCAGTTTTCGCGCCGGACCGTGCGCCCTCCCAGAACCTGCCCTATAATGAGGCGTTGTGGCAATAAAGGAGACGCCGTCCGTCCCCACGGCCCCGGCCGCCGGAACCCGGTCTACGGATTCGCTCATGAGCGCCAACGACGCTGCGATCCAGGCCCTGCGAACGGCTCTGGAACATTCCCCCGACAACGTTCCCCTGCGACAGCACCTTGCCGACGTGCTGCTCGAACTCGGCCGCGCTGACGAAGCCGAGCAGGAATACCGCCGCGCCTTGTCCCTGGCGCCGGACGGCCTGCCGATCAAACTCGGCCTGGCGCAGGCGTACTACCAGCAGGGCAAGAACACGCCGGCCCTCGTCGTCGTCGAGGACCTGCTTCGGATCGCCCGGCCGCCCGCCGGCGCCTTTCTCCTTCATGCCCGTCTGCTTTTCCGCGCCGGCGACGTGGCCGAAAGCGTTCGGCAATACCGCGAAGCGATCGACGCCGATCCCGCCGTGGCCGACGCCGAGTTCGCCCTTCGCCTCGGCGTCGGCGCGGCCGGCGACTGGGAAGTCGTGGACGGCCGGATTCGGCAGCCCGCCGAAGAGGACGGCGCTCCGGCCGACGGCCTGCTGGAACGGCCGCGCAGTACCTTCTGGGACGTGGGCGGCATGGAGCCGGTCAAGGAAGAAGTGCGGATGAAAATCATTCATCCGCTGGCGCACCCCGAGCTGTACAAGGCTTACGGTAAGACGGCGGGCGGCGGCATCCTGCTCTTCGGCCCGCCCGGTTGCGGCAAGACGCATCTGGCTCGCGCCACGGCCGGCGAAATCAAGGCCGGCTTCCTGGCCGTCGGCATTAACGAGATCCTCGATATGTGGATTGGTCAGAGCGAGCGCAACCTGCACGAGATCTTCGAGCAGGCGCGTCGCTCGCGGCCGTGCGTCCTGTTCTTCGACGAGGTGGACGCCCTGGGCGCCAACCGCAGCGACATGCGCCACAGCGGCCGGCAGATGCTCATCAACCAATTCCTTTCCGAGATGGACGGCGTGCAGACGTCCAACGCCGGCGTTCTGGTGCTGGCGGCGACGAACATGCCCTGGCAGGTCGATCCCGCGTTCCGCCGACCGGGGCGGTTCGACCGCATTCTATTCGTCCCACCGCCCGATGCGCCGGCGCGGGCCGCCATCCTCCGCATCCTGTGCCGGGACAAGCCGACGCAGGACGTCGATTACGATCTGCTGGCCCGGCGAACCGAACAATTCTCGGGCGCCGACCTCAAAGGTCTCCTCGACCGGGCTGTGGAGGCGAAGCTGCGCGAGGCCCTCAAGGACGGCGTGCCGAAACCGCTGACGACGCGCGACCTGACGGCCGCCGCAACGGAGGTCAAGCCCTCGACGCGCGAGTGGTTCGCCACGGCCCGCAACCACGCCCTCTTCGCCAATCAAGGTGGGATCTACGACGACATCCTCAAATACCTGAAGCAGTGACGCGCCGCGAGGTGTTGGCATGGGCGCCCACTATGAACGGGCACAGGTGCTGATTCGGCAGAAACGCTACGCCGAGGCGGAGCGCGAGCTGCGCGAGGAATTGGCGGAAAACCCGCACGCCGGCCGGGCGCACGCCTTCCTCGGCCACTGCCTGGCCCAGCAGAAACGCATGAGGGAGGCGGTGGAGGCCGGTGAAGAGGGCGTACGTCTGGCGCCGCAGCTGGCGCACTGCGCATTATCTGTTGGGGCTGACGTATGTGGATTGCCGTCGCCATGAGGAGGCCGAGGCGGCGTTGAGGGAGGCGCTGCGGTTGAACACGCATAACGCGACTTACCTGGCTTGGTTGTCGTGGATCCAGTTCTCGCGCGGGGACCGGCACGGCGCCCTCGTCACGGCGGAGCAAGGGCTGGCGATCGACCCGGAGCATGTCACTTGCCTCAACTATCGTGGCCAGTACAAGCGCGTGCTGGGGAATTGGAGAGACGCCGAGGAAACGCTGCGAGAATCGCTGCGCCACGAACCGGAGAACGACTTCACCCACGCGAACCTGGCGGCGGCTCTGTGTCGAAAGGCCATCGCCCGCGCACGAGCGGAACGAAAGGCGACATCCTGGCCCTGGCGCCCGGAAATGGCCGAAGCGCGCCGGCATTGCCAGGAGGCGCTGCGGCTCAACCCGTGTTCGGATTTCGCCAAGAACGTGATGACGGAAATCCTGTCGGCGCCCATGGCGCAAATCTTCGGCTCCGCCGGGCTTATCTCCGGCTTCGTGGCATGCATGCTGTGCTTCCTTGCTCTGGGGTTCGACCCTTCCCGGCCCGGCGGGCGCATTAGCCACGGAGATGAAGGCCTGTTCATGGCGGTACTGCTGGTCGCTTGCGGTGTTCTGACGGTCGGGATCTCGAAGGGGCCGCGGTATTTGCTCTTGCGGCGCAGCCGCCTCGGGGCGGCCGTCCTTTCGCCGGGTCAACGCCGGGCGGCGAATGCGACCATGCTGTGTCTGTCCCTCGCGGCTGTCGCAGCCGTCGCAGCCATTGCCACGCCTCCGCCGGCGGCGTTCGCCGCCCTGTACCTCAGCCTGGCGCTCGTTCAGCCCTTGACGGTCGCTTGCGAAGCGACGCCCGGCTGGCCAAGAATGCTCATGATCCTCTACGTCGGCGTACTCGCCGCGATTGGAGGGACGTGCCTGATCTTGATTTGCGGCGGCGACCGGGGGCCGTTGAGTCCGGCGGTGGCGACGCTGGCGGTTTGGGTCACGGCGGCATCCATTTTGTCACGGCTTATCGGTCAACGCCTGGAAAAGTGGTTCCCGCGGAAGCTGGGCTGACGGTCGATGAACGCGGCGGCGGAAGCCGGAAAGGCGGCTTGGCCCGACCCCGTCTCCGTTGGCAGACGATACGGCCCAGTGTTTTCCGTTGCTCACCGACAGGGAGAGGTCGTACCATAAGAGTTTATTGCCCGCTCGCCGCACTCGCCCACCTACCCAGAGGCGAAGCCATGTCCCGCCCCCTGGCGCTGACCCTCGCTCTCATGGTTCTTGCCGCCGCCGTGCCTGCCCGCGCCGAAACGGACGACTGGCCGCAGCTCCTCGGCCCCCGGCGCGACGGCGTCTCCACCGAAACCGGCCTCAACCTCGACTGGAAGGCGAACCCGCCGCGCACCGTCTGGAAGAAGGCGCCTGGCGCCGGGTTTTCGGCCGTGGCCGTCGTCGGCGACCGCCTCGTCACCCAGGCCCAGCGCAAGGACCGCCAGTGGATCGTTTGCCTGTCCGTTAAGGACGGTGAGGAATTGTGGGCCTACGACGCCGCTCCCGCCTACATGGACCGCCAGCGCCAGGGCGCCGGGCCGCGCTCCACGCCGACCGTGGCCGGCGATCGCGTCTACTGCCTCTTCCCGCGCGGCGAGTTGGTTTGCGCGAGCCTGGCCAAGGGCGAGGAGGTCTGGAAGACGAACATTTTCGAGGCCGCAAAGGCGAAGGACCATTTCCAGGACTACTTCTACTGGGGTCTGGCGGCGTCGCCGCTGGTCGAGGGCGACGTGGTGATCGTGCAGCCCGGCGGCGACAAGGACAATTCCGTCGTCGCTTTCAACAAGGACAGCGGGAAGGTCGTTTGGGGCGTCGGGTCCGACCCGGCCGGCTACGGCTCGCCCGTCGCGATCGAGGTCGGCAAAAAACGCATGGTCGTTTGCCCCACCGGCCAGTCGATCCTCGGGATTGATCCGGTCAAGGGCGAGCTTTTATGGCGCTATTCCTTCGGCAACTTCGCCAACGCCACATGCGCCACGCCGGTTTGGAGCGGCGACTTGCTGTTCGTCTCGGCGGCCTACGGCGCCGGCTGCGCGGCCGTGGAGATCGTCCCGGACGGCGACAAGTGGACGGTGCATGAAAAGTGGTCTAACAAGGACCTGCAAACGCTGATGGCGACCGGGATCGTACGCGACGGTTGCGTCTACGGCTGCAACGGCGACCTGGGTTCGTTCTCGCTGCGCTGCCTGGACCTCAAGACGGGTGAGGTACGATGGAAGGAGCGGCTGCCGGGCCGCTGCGCCTTCATCGGGGCAGAGGGCTGCCTGTTCTGCCTGACCGAGAAGGGGACGCTGCGGCTGATCGAGAGCAACCCCGACAAGTACGTCCTCAAGGGTGAGCTGCCCGACTTGCTGGCGTCCAAGGCGTGGGCCATGCCCGCCCTGTGCCGTAAGCGGCTCTACCTGCGCGACGAGAACAACCTCTTGTGCGTGGACCTGAACAAGGAAAAAGACGGGGCGGATCGATGATAGCGCGATTGCATCTGTGGGCCTTGTTGGGGTTGGCCGCGGCGGTCGGGATGGCGCGCGCGGGCGCGCCTTCCGCGGCCGGCGACGAGTTCTTCGAGAAGGAAGTACGGCCGCTGCTGATCGACCGCTGCCTGAAGTGCCACGGCGGCGAGAAGACGCGCGGCGGCCTCAAGCTCACCTCGCGCGACGCGATCCTCCAGGGCGGCGACACCGGACCCGCCGCCATGCCCGGCAAGCCCGACGCCAGCCTGCTGGTTCAACTCCTGCACCGCGATGACACGACGCGGATGCCAAAAGGAGACAAGCTGCCCGACCACGACGTCGCCGTCCTGACGCGCTGGGTGGAAATCGGCCTGCCCTACCCCGCCTCGGCGGCGAACGCCGGCGGCTTCCACATCACCGACGAGCAGCGGCGGTTCTGGGCGTTCCAGCCGGTCAAGGTCGCGCCGCCGCCGGAAGTGAAGGACAAGACTTGGCCGCGCTCCGACCTGGACCGCTACATCCTGGCCGCCCTGGAGGCGAAGGGGTTGAAGCCGGCCAAGCCCGCGGATCGGCGCACCCTGATCCGCCGGGCGACGTTCGACCTGACCGGCCTGCCGCCGACGCCCGAGGAGGTGGACGCCTTTCTCAAGGACGACTCGCCGGACGCCTATGCCAAGGTGGTGGATCGGCTGCTGGCGTCGCCGGCCTACGGTGAGCGCTGGGGCCGACACTGGCTCGACCTGGCCCGCTACACCGACTCGTTCGACGCCCGCCTTGCGGCCGGCAACGAAATGGACTGCGACGACGCCTGGCGCTACCGCGACTGGGTCATCGACGCCTTCAACAAGGACATGCCCTACGACCAGTTCGTCCGCGATCAGCTGGCCGGCGACCTCGTTCCGGGCAAGGACGGCGGCTTCAACCGGAATGGGATTATCGCGACCGGCTTTCTCGCCATCGGCAACTGGGGCGGCGGCGACGCCGACAAGGACAAGCTGCTCACCGACATCGCCGACGATCAGGTGGACGTCACCTCTCGGACCTTCCTCGGCCTGACGGTGGCCTGCGCGCGCTGCCATGACCACAAGTTCGACCCGATCGCGCAGGCCGACTATTACGGCATGGCGGGGATCTTCTTCAGCACGCACATTCTGCCCAACGTCGGGCCGAAGACGAACGGGCCGCCGATGCTGCGCATCCCGCTGGCGTCTCCCACGGAACTGGCGAAGCAGGCCGAGCGGCAGCAGCGCATCGCTGAGTTGGAGAAGCAGCTGCAAGCAACGCGGGATCAGGCGTACCAGGATTTTGCGAAATCGCAATTGTCCGAGACGGGGAAGTACCTGACGGCCGCATGGGAGTACCGCAACCGGCCGGTGGACTCCCCTGCCCTGCCCCTCGCCGATTTTGCCGCCCGGAAAGGGCTGCGCGCCTTTGCCCTGCGCCAGTGGATCGACTATGTCGGCGGCGGCGACTACAAGCTGCTGACGAAGCCGGTGCGCGACGTGAACGGCAAGGCCGGCGTCAGCGGCTGGCGCGGCGAGGCGGATTGCCCGAATGTCGTTGCAAACAGCACGGACCAGGAAGTCGCCATTTTGACCTTTAAGCTGCCGCCGAAGTCGCTTTCCGTGCATCCGGGGCCGACCAACGGCGTCGCGGTGACGTGGCGCAGCCCGCTGAAGGCGATGGTTCGCATCGCCGGCGGCGTCACGGACGCCGACCCGCAGGGCGGCGACGGCATCGCCTGGGCCATCGACCTACGCAAGAACGGCGGCCGCCGCGAGCTGGCGGCCGGCGACTTCCCCAACGGCGGCGCTCAGAAGTTCGACCAGGGCAAGGGCGCCGCGGCGCTGACGACCATCGAGGTCGAACCGGGCGACAGCGTCGATCTGCTGGTGCTGCCGAAGGCCAATTACATTTGCGACACGACGACGGTGGATTGGACCATCGCGCTGACCGATGGCTCGAAGTCCTGGAACCTGGCCGGCGACGTGACGGCCGACCTGCTGCAAGACGGCAAGGGCAACCCGCACGCCGACCGCTACGGCAACTCCGGCGTATGGTCGTTCTGGGACATGGCCGACAGCCGAAGGGGCCAGCCATCCGCCGACTCCGCCTTGGCAGCGTGGGGGCGGGCGGCGGCCGGGAGCGACCGCGCAGCTGTGGAGCAGGCCGCTGTCGCATTCCAGAAGGGATTCACGCGGGCCGACCCCACCAGCCCGTTCTGGATCAAGAACGCCGAGGACGAGAAGGCGTTGCCCGCCGAGACGCGCGACGGCCTGGCGCGGCTGACGGCCGAGCTGGACGCGCTGAAAAAGGCGCCGGCCCCGCCGATGGATTACGCCAACGGCGCCCAGGAAGGCGGCGTCCCCGGCAGCCCCCACGAGGGCGTCCACGACGTGCGCATTCACCAACGCGGCCGCTACGACCACTTAGGCGATCTGGCTCCCCGTCATTTCCCCGAAATCCTCGCGGGGAAGGACCAGAAGCCGATCACGTCGGGCAGCGGCCGGCTGGAGCTGGCGGAGTGGCTGACGCGGCCGGACAACCCGCTGACGGCCCGCGTCATGGTCAATCGCATCTGGCAGCACCACTTCGGCGAGGGCATCGTCGGCACGCCGAGCAACTTCGGCAAACTCGGCGCCCGGCCGAGCCACCCGGAACTGCTCGACTATCTCGCCGACCAGTTCGTCCGCTCCGGCTGGTCGATCAAGGCGATGCATCGGCTGATGATGCTCTCGGCGACCTATCAGCAGTCGTGCGAGAATGAGAAGTCCAATGAGGACCCGGAAAATCGTCTGCTCAACCGCATGAACCGTCGCCGCTTGGAGGCGGAGGCGGTGCGCGACAGCCTGCTGGCAGTGGCCGGCCGCCTCGACCGGACGCCGGGCGGCCCGGCGGTGCGCGACTTCAACGTGCCGCGCCGCACCGTTTACGTGATGACGATCCGCTCCGACCGCTCCGGCTTCGCCCCACTGTTCGACACGGCCGACTCGACCGCCTCGGTGGACCGGCGCACGGTTTCGACGGTCGCGCCGCAGGCGCTGTTCCTGATGAACAACCCGTTCATCCTGGAACAGACGAAGGCGCTGGCGAAGCGCATCACGGACGCCGACAAGGACGACCGGGCGCGGATTCAGCGGGCATACTTGCTGCTGTACGGCCGGCCGCCGATCGACGAGGAGGTAAAGATCGGCCTGGATTTCCTGGCTCGGGGCAGCGGGAGGGCGAAGGCATGGGCGGAATACTGCCAGGTGCTGCTGTGCGCGAATGAGTTTATTTATGTGGATTGAAGCTTCCCGAACCGGGAGCGCGGCTGACACGAGGCGCAAAAGGGCGAATCGAGTTTCATCTGCATGAACCATTTTACCGATTTGAGAGGCTTCAACGGCATTCGAGCGGTGCCCATTTGGCGTTTCCTAGCCGCCCAGCCTCCCGGACCTCGCCCGTTCGGGGCGTATTTTACGCCGCTGTCACCCCAGACGCGCAATTTGGCCAGACGCTTGGGGCTACCGAAGGATAAACTGGAGTATGTGTTTTCCTTCACGGATCGCGGAGACCTGATTCCGTTACGCGGCGGTCGCGGAGCGTATGTTTTCTACTCCCGCACGGACTATGAAGTGGAACCGGATCGCCAAACATACCACGGAAAGCGAGCGGGCCCATGATCGGCGGAACGGATATCGTGCTGGAAGTGAACCCGGGCGCACCGGCGGCCGAAGCCGTTTTCGCAATCGTCCGGCGATACTGGCCGAGTTGTGTCTTTCAGGATGCGGAGGATGAGTCGACGCCGTTCGCGCCGCCGGACATCTGGCCCCCTCAGCTGAGCAGCCGGGAGTTTTTCCTCTATCGGGACCAACAAGCGGCCCTAAGCTGGGAAGAACACGGCGCGGCCCCGGAAAACCGGAACCTGATGCTTCACGTGATCCTGCCTGAAGAGCGGAGGGACGCCCCGGCCGCGCTGACCTTGGTCTGCGACGAAGTCCGTGGAGAAATGAAGCGCATGATCCGCGAAATCCAGACCTCCCTCGCGGCACGCCGCCAGGTGAATGCGGCTTTTGGTCTGGACTTGTCGGGCTACGGGAGGAGCAAATCCAGCTTCGCGCGTGCGGATCGTCTGAGCGAGGAATCGATCCTGGTCACGATTTTCAATGACCACCCCTTCGCAGAAACCCTCGAAGGACGCGACGTGCTAGACGGCGGCGGGAGAAAGGAACTGGAGGCCTTGCAATCGTGCGAGGCCGTGGGCCCGCTCTATGTTGATGTGCCGATCGATTTGCAGGGTCTGCCGATGGTCGAAAAGTGCTCTTTCGTCTGGGAACTCACGCGGAGGCCGGTCGATGCTGCTTTCTTCCCCGCGTTGCCCCCTTTGGCAGATCGGATTGGCTACCCGGTGGCGCGCTTCCAACGCCTACTCCGTCTATTGGCGGCCGAAGGCGGAGACCCTCTCGGCGACTGGCTCTTCGAGACCTATCCTGCTGCCTCCCTGAAGAACTTGGAACTCCCGGCGAAAGGCTACAAAGGCCAGCGCGCCCATTTCCGGGATGGCGAATGGAGCGGCGGAACCATCGCGCGAATCGCCACGGGGCTCAAGCTCCAGGCGGCTGAAGGGGAATCTCTCACGGATGACGACCTAGACGCCCTGATCTGCGCAGTCACGGGAGTCGCAAGCCAACGCTGCCGGCTGGAAGACGACGCTCTCCGCCAGGTCATCGCGGCCAAACTGATGAAGAGGACCGCAAAACGGCTTCATTCCATGTTGCGGACTTCGCCCCCAAGGGGCTACGTGGTGTTGCAGGCTCCGTTTTCGGGATCGATTTCCATCCAGGTCGAGCGAAGGTCCTTCGCTTTACAAACCCGAGTTCTCCTAGAGGCCGCGGTATGAATCTCCAACCCGCGCATCCAGTGCTGAATCGCCGCCAGGCCCTGCGCTCCTTCGCCAACGGCTTCGGCATGATCGGCCTCGCCGGCCTGCTCGCCGCGGACAACGCCCGCGCCGCCGACGCCGACAACCCGCTCGCCGTCAAGCCGCCCATGTTCGCGGCCCGAGCCAAGCGCGTCATCTTCCTCTTCATGTCCGGCGGGCCGTCGCACGTCGATCTCTTCGACCCCAAGCCGAGGCTCGCCCAGAACGCGGGGAAGCCGCTGCCGTTCGAGCAGCCGAAGCTCGTCCGCACCCGCACCACCAACTGCCTGCCGTCGCCGTTCAAGTTCAGCAAGCACGGCCAGAGCGGCATCGAGGTCAGCGAGCTGTTCCCCAAGGTCGCCGGCTACATCGACGACATCTGCGTCATCCGCTCGATGGTCGCCGACAACATCAACCACAACGGCGCCTGTCTGCAAATGAACACCGGCGAGCAGGCGTTTTCGCGGCCCAGCCTCGGCTCGTGGCTGCTCTACGGACTCGGCAGCGAGAACCAGAACCTGCCCGGCTTCATCGTCCTCAGCCCCGCCCAGCCGGCCCAGGGCGCCCCGCTGTGGAGCTCCAGCTTCCTCCCGGCCGCCTACCAGGGCACGCTCGTCGCCGACCTCGCCAACCCCATCGCCAATCTGAAAAATCCGGATATCGCGCCGGATCGCCAGAGGGACCAGCTCGACACGCTCCAGCGGCTCAACGGCCTGCACCGCCAGCAGCGCGAGGAGGACAGCCAGCTCAACGCCCGCATCGCGTCGTTCGAGCTGGCTTTCCGAATGCAGGCGGAAGCGCCCGAGGCGTTCGACGTGGAGAAGGAATCGCCGGCCACCAAGCGGCTCTACGGCCTCGGCGACAAGACGACGGAGACCTTCGGCAAGCAGTGCCTGCTCGCCCGCCGGCTGGTGGAGCGCGGCGTCCGCTGCGTGCAGGTCTACCACACGGTCACGGCAAAGCGGTCGAGCTGCCAACTATGGGACCAGCACGGCGGTCTCAAGACGGAACTGCCGAACAACTGCGCCGCGACCGACGGCCCCATCGCGGGTCTGCTGACGGACCTCAAAGCGCGCGACCTCCTCAAGGACACCCTCGTTTTGTGGGGCGGCGAGTTCGGCCGGACGCCGACGGCCGAGAGCGCCGACGGCCGCGAGCATCACCCCTTCGGCTTCTCGATGTGGCTGGCCGGCGGCGGCGTCAAGGGCGGCCTCGCCTACGGCGCCACCGACGACTTCGGCTGGAATGCCGTGAACCCGAAGGTCCACGTCCACGACCTCCACGCCACCATCCTGCACCTCATGGGACTCGACCACGAAAAGCTGACCTACCGCCACGCCGGCCGCGACTACCGCCTGACCGACGTGTACGGCAACGTGGTCCAGGACATCCTGGCATGATTCACCGAGGGATCAGGGGCGGGAAATGGCGGACCCCTGACCCCGGATCGCTCTTTGGCCTATTCTTCCTTGTGCCGATTGTGTCTTTGTGGCGAATCTTTCGGGAACGAGCAATCCCCGCATGCGCTGGTCCATCATCCGCGTCATTTGGATGCGCGAGCTGCGCGACCAGCTGCGCGACCGCCGCACCATTTTCATGATCGCGGTGCTGCCCCTGCTCCTATACCCGCTCGCCGGGTTCGGCCTGATCCAGCTGGCCGCCGGCCTAGGCCAGAAGCCGCAGGTGGTCCGCGTCTTCGGTGCCGAAAACCTGCCGGGCCTCGGCCCCACCCGGGCGGCCGGGTGGCTCGTCCTGACGCCCTGCCCCGGCGCGCCGCTAGCCGGCGCCGAGCGCGTCGCCGCTGCGGTCGCTCTGGACCTCGTCCACCAGGCGGACGCGGAGGAGGCGGTCCCTCCACTGCTGGTCGAGGAGGCGGGCCGCGTCCGGGTGGCGCCGGAGTACGCTGAGGACGCCGAACAACCGGCCGCCTTGAAGAAGCTGAAAAGCCCGCTCGAAATCCGCTGCTGGACCGCCGATGCGCCCGCCCCCGACCCGACCACGGACAAGGGCCAGGACGCCTACCGCAAGGCGCTCGAAGATCGCGGCCTCGACATCGTCGTGGTTGTGCCGCCCCAGTTTGCGCGGAGCGTTCGGGAGGAAGAGCCGGCCGCGATCCTGATGCTGGACCGCGAAAACGACGACGAGTCGCACCTCGTTAGAAGCCGCTTTAGTACCATCCTCAACCGATGGAAAAAGAGGATAAAGGAGGCCCGCCTCGCCCGCCACGGCCTGGCCGCCGACTTCGACGAGCCCTTCCGGATCGAACCCGAGCCCGCCCGGTCGTCCGCGGAACGCGCGAACACGGACCTCTTCAATCTGCTTCTACGCGTCTTCCCATTCATCCTGGTGATGTGGTCGCTGGCGGGGGCGCTGTACCCGGCCGTGGACCTCTGCGCCGGCGAGAAGGAGCGCGGCACGATGGAGACGCTTCTCATCAGCCCGGCCAGCCGCGAGGAGATCGTTTGGGGCAAGTTCCTCACCATCTGGGTCTTCAGCGCCGCCACCGCCCTGCTGAACTTGGTCAGCATGGGTCTGACCGCCTGGAACCTGAGCAGCCAGATGCCCAACGAAGCCTTCGGCCCGGCCGTGCTGCTCTGGAGCGTGCTGCTCGTACTGCCGCTGTCCGCGTTCTTCAGCGCAGTCAGCCTCGCGGTCGGCGCCTACGCCCGCAGCTCCAAGGAAGGGCAGTATTACCTGATGCCGCTCTTCTTCGTCACCCTGCCGCTCATCTTCCTCACGCTCGCCCCCGGCGTGGAGTTGAACCCGCTCTACAGCCTGGTGCCGGTCACGGGCGTCGCCCTGCTCTTGCAAAAGCTCATCATTGTCAGCCCCGACCCGCAGCAGGGCGGACCCTGGCTCTACTTCATCCCCGTGCTGGCCCCGATGGTGATCTACAGCTGGCTGGCCCTGCGCTGGGCCATCGAGCAATTCCAGAGGGAAGAAGTCCTTTTCCGCGAGGCCGAACGGCTGGACGTCGGTCTGTGGCTGCGGCGGCTGTTCCGCGAGAAGGAGGCTCTGCCGACGGCCGGCGAAGCGTTCTTCTGCTTCGGCCTGCTGATGGTGCTGCGCTGGCTGTCGCTCGGCTTCGGCCGCGACAAGTCGTTGCTGGACGTCACCGCGGTCTGCCAGCTTGCCTTCACGGCGGCCCCGCCGCTGTTCATGGCGCTGCTGCTGACCACGCGGCCGCGCCTGGGGCTGGCCCTGCGTCTGCCGCCGTGGTGGTCGTGGCCGGCCGCCGCGCTGCTGGCCGTTCTGTGCGTGCCGCCGCTGACCGAATTGACGCTGCTCATCCTGGACCAGTTCCCCGCGCTGAAGCAACTGCTCCAGGAATATCACCCCCTTGCCGGGGCGCTGCAGTCGGAATCCGGCGGCCCCTCCGTCGCCTACGTTCTGGTCGTCGCGGTGCTGCCGGCGCTGTGCGAGGAACTCGCGTTCCGCGGCTTCATCCTGACGGGCCTGCGCCGCCGCTTCCGCCCGTGGACGGCGGTGCTCCTGAGCAGCTTCCTCTACGCCCTGTTTCAGATGAACGTGTTCCAGTTCGCGACGGCCTTTGTCCTCGGGGCCGTCCTTGCCGCTATCGCGCTCCGCACCAGCAGCGCGGCGCCGGCCATGGTCTTTCACCTCGTCTACAACCTCAGCGCGCTCGTCGCCTCGCGGGCGCTGGGAGATACGCTTTTCGGGGCCGGCCTGGCAATCGGCTGCGCCGTGGCGGCGACCGGCTTGCTGACTGCGATGATGTGGCTTGGTCGCCGGCCGGCGGTCGCGCCTGCGCCCGAGAAGGCCGATCCGCCGTCGGCCGCGGCCGCCAACGGGGCCGTCGCGGCCGATGCGGTGCGCCAGGCGCCTTCGTGAGAATGGCGTCGTGGACGGCCGGTCTATTTCTCCGGCGCCGCGAGCGCCGCCTGCACCGCGTGGATCAAGTCCCTTTCGCGATACGGTTTGGCGATGAAACCCTGAATCTGGACGCGGTCGGCTTCTGAAAGCTGCTCCGCGCTGTAGCCGCTGGCGAACAGCACCCGGACGTGGGGGTTGATCTGCCGCAGCTGTTGCAGCGCCTCGCGGCCGGACAGCCGCGGCATGGTCATGTCCAGGACGATCAGGTCGATCCGGCCGTCCTCGCGCTCGTAGGCCTCGACGGCTTCCTGGCCGTCCTCGGCCAGCAGCACGCGGTACCCGTGGTGGCGCAGGATGGTGGCGCCGAGCGAGCGCAGCATCTCGTTGTCGTCGGCCAGCAGGACGACCTCGCCGCGCCCGGCCGTCAGCGCGGCCGACGGGGCGACCGCCGGCGCGGCCGCGGCCGGCCCCGTCAGGGCCGGCAGGTACACGTCGAAACAGGCGCCGCGGCCTAGCTCGCTGAGGCACTCGACCCAGCCCTCGTGCTGCTTGACGATGCCGAAAACCATCGCCAGGCCCAGGCCGGTGCCCTTGCCCGGCTGCTTGGTCGTGAAGAAGGGGTCGAAGATGCGCGGCAGGTTCTCCGGCGCGACGCCGCACCCCGTGTCGGCCGCCCGCAGCCGGATGAAGGCCCCGGCCCGCGCCTCGACCATTCCCTGCGTGTGTTCCTCATCGACAACCTGGTTGCTGGTTTCGATGCGCAGCCTGCCGCCCTCCGGCATGGCGTCGCAGGCATTGATGCACAGATTCATGAGCACTTGATTCATCTGCCCCGGGTCGGCCTGCACCGGCGCCAGGTCGGGTGCGCAGGCGACCTCCAGGGCGATGCGCGGGTCGATGGTTCTCTTGAGCAGGGCGACGACCTCGGCGACGGATTCATTGAGGTTGACGGGCGCAGCCACAGCAGGGTCTGCCGCGAGAAGCCGAGCAGCTGCCGCGTCAGCTCGGCGGCGCGCCAGGCGGCCTGTTCGATGGCGGCGGCCAATTGGTGCTCCGGCGCCTCCTTGGCAAGGCCCTGCATGAGCAGGCCCGCGTTGCCGACCACGGCCGTCAGCAGGTTATTGAAGTCATGGGCGACGCCGCCCGCCAGCCGGCCGATCGCCTCCAGCTTTTGCACCTGCCGCAGTTGTTCCTCCAACGCCCTGCGCCGCGTAACGTCGGTGAGTATCGAGACGCCGCCGGCCGGAGCGCCGCGCTCATCGCGGATCGGATCGGCCGTGACGGCGAACCAGCGGTCGCCCAGGCGGACCTCGTTGACCTGCCGCCCCGGCTCGCCGGTCCCGCCTGGGAGGTTGGGCGGCCCGCCGAGTCGGAACGCCTCCTGAATCAGCACGGCGTAGGGCCGGCCGATCACCATCGCAAAGGGTCGGCCGAGCAGATGGCACACGGCGCGGTTGCAGCGAAGGACGACGCCGGCCGCGTCAACGAGGCATACCGGATCGCTGATGGCGTCGAAGGTGGTGCGCCACTGGTGGGCGGCGGCGCGGGCGGCTTCCTCCGCGGCGTGGATGCGGAGCAGGGCGCGTACCGTGGCCAGCATCTCGCGCGGCTCAACCGGCTTGACCAGATAGCCGTCGGCCCCGGACTCCAGGCCCTGGGAACGGTCGCCGCTGTTGACGTAGACCGCGGAGACGTGCAGAACGGGCGTGGACGCCGTGGAAGGCTCGGCCTTGAGCCGGCGGCAGACCTCGAAGCCGTTGAGGTCGGGCAGGCCGACGTCGAGGATGACGAGGTCGGGCTTGGCGGCGGCCAGCCGCAGCGCCTCGGCCCCGCTGGCCGCCTCCAGGACTTCAAAGCCCTCGTTGCGGAAGATCCAGCTGAGCAGACGGCGATTGGCGTCGTCGTCTTCCACGAACAGAATGGTGGGATTGTGATGGGGCATAAGAGAGCATTCACCCGGCTGGGTCGGGGGTTCCCGGTCGGCGACGCGACGGGGAGAAGAGCCGAGGCACGGTTGGAATGCGACCGCAATCGGGCAAAGCCCCGCGCGTTGTCCGTGGACGGCGTCGGGCGCGGCCCGGCGTTTCTGACAACCTTATTCTACTGCCGCGCCGAAGCAAGCGGCGCCGCCGTCCGCCGGTCGGCGCGACGAAAAGGCGCTCGGACTTATGCGGCTATTGTCAAATTTCCGCCGTGGCGCGAACGCATGGCGGCGATCAGCGCCGCTCGCACCATTGTCCGCGGCCGGCGCGTCCGCTAGAGTACACCGCGACGCTGGAGTGGCGAAATCGGCAGACGCATCGGACTTGAGCGAATTTGAGCACCGGGGCGGGAAACCCCCCGCGTGAATTCAGTCGAAGTCGGGGGAACCGCAGCACAAAGAGAACGCGGAATGAAGAATGATGAATGAAGAGCCGAACAGGTCTTCGTATCTTGATTCATCGTTCAGCATTCCTCGTTGCTCATTTTCTTCGGTGGCGGCAATCCCGAGCCAAGCCCCGTCTGAACTGGACGGGGAAGGTGTAGAGACTTGGCGGCTGAGGCCTACCGCGCTTGCGCCACGGCCAAGGGAAAGTCCAGACCACGAACCGTCACGGGCGGCGAAAGCCGAAGTGGTACGAAAATCCGAAGGGGCGCAAGCCCCGTGAGGGTTCGAGTCCCTCCTCCAGCACTCGGCGGCAAAACCTCGTCGCCTCCTCTTGAACTCGCGCCGGGCGCGTTTATAATTTCGGTGGGAAGGGAGCCCTTCCCGTGTGCGGGTGTAGCTCAGTGGTAGAGCGCCACGTTGCCAACGTGGCTGTCGTGGGTTCGAGCCCCATCACCCGCTCTCCTGTCAAACGGTATCAGACGGTCGCAACCGGCCTCAACTCCTTGCGATGTCAAGGAGTTGCGGCCGGTCGCCTTTACCCCCTCCCCCGTCGCCGTCCCCTCATCAAGTCTCAGACGGCCTCTCCCGGCGTCAGGCGTTTGTGTAAGCGGCGTGTAAGCGCCGGTGGGTCGGAGAGCGCTATTGTCGTTTGAATCCGCGGTCGCGCCGTCGGTCCCTGTCGCTCTCGCCGCCGCGGCCGGCGGCCCTTCGTCGGCTAAAAACCGGGGCAGCTTCTCCACGGCGCCGGCCAGGTCGTACAGGCGGCGGTGCGAGTAGCGCGCCGTCAGGGTCGGCGTCGAATGCCCTGCCAGTTCTTGAAGCGTGCGTAGGTCGATCCCAGCCCGGCCCCCAAGCGTCAGGTAAGTGTGGCGCAGGGCGTGGAAGTCGGCGAAGCGCGGGCCGTCCGGCCCCTCGACAGCGTAGGGGACGCCGGCGGCCTCCAGGTCCAACCGCAGCATCTCGGCGCCTTTCCGGTCGGGCGCCCACGTCCCGCCCCATAGCGGCGCCCCGCCCGGCTTGTCGCGCAGGTAGTCGCGCAGCAGGTCCGCCACGTCGGGCGGGATCGGCTGCACCTTCGTCCGGCGGTTCTTGGCGTGCCGTGCGGACAGGGTGACGGCCGGCGGGTCGGCGGCCAGGTCAAAGCTCTCCGGCGTCAGGCTCGCCAGGGCCGACGCGCGAAACCCGGTCCCGCAGGCCGTGGCGTACAGGTGATAGCGGTCGGCGCCGGTCAGGCCGCGGAACGGGCGGGCGCTGTCGCGCGTCGCGGCCAGCAGCCGGCGCAGCTCGTCAATCTCCAGCTCGCGCCGATCGTGGCGGCGGTCCACGCGGGCGTTGCCCCCCTCCAGGTGCGCGAAGGGGTTGTCGGCCATCCGCCGGTCTTTCACCATCCACCGGCCGAACGATTTCAGGGCGGACAAGTAGTCGTTGGTGGTTTGCACACACGCGCCGCGGGCCGTCCGGTCCTGAAGCGCCTCGACGGTAGCGCGGGGGAGGCGTCGGGCCTTGCCGTCGCCCCGGGCGGCCAGCCGATTCCGCCTTACCGCCGTTCCGACGGACGCCGGCTTGACGCCGAGTAGCCGCGCGGCGTCGCGGACGGTGAACCATTCCTGGCCGGCCGGCAGCTCGGCGCGGGGCCGGCCCTTACGGCGGAGGTCGGCCAGCCAATCCATAGCGCGGGAGGCGGACAGGTCGGACGTGAAGACGAATCCGCAACCGGCGATCAGCGCCGCCAGCCGCGAGACGACAAGCGCGACGTAGCGCGGCGCGTCGTCGCGGGCCTCCAACTCCCGGCGGTAGTCGGCCAGGTGTTCGGCCAGCGGCCGCTTGCGGTGTTCAACGAAGGGGTCGCGGATGCCTACCCGGCCCAAGCCGGCCTTGTGGATCAACTCCCCCAGCATCGCCTCGGACGCGGCCTTGTTCTCGCATAGCGGCACGCGCTGCGGAACGCCGTCGGCGTCGGCGTACTGGCCGTACCAAACCGGAGAGGCGACGCGGCAGCGGTCTCCCCTTCGGGTCAGGGGCGCGACGACGGTTTTCCCGTCCGGGCCGACGAAGCGGACGGCGGGCGTCGGAACCTCCCGGCCGCGGACCTTGCGGCGGATGGTGACGCGCTCGGCGTCGGCCGGGACGGGGCGGGTGTAGTGCTGGCGGAAGACACGCGGCATGGTTCGTTTCCTTTGCTGTGCGTCAGTGCGGCTTGCGCCCACGCGGTTTTTTGGGGGCCATGCCTTCGGCCGGGCCGTCCGCCTTGTCTCGGAAGTCGTCCAGGCGGACGCCGAGGGCGTCGGCCAGCTTGACGGCGGTGTCCCAGGTCGGCCCCATCGGCAGGCGCTCCAGCTTCGCCACGGCCGACGTACTCAGGCCGGCCGCGCGGGCCAGCCCCTCTTGCGTCAGGCCGGCGGCTTCGCGCAGCGCCTTGAGGCGGTTCTTGAACGGCATCGCGGCAATCACCTTTCACCCCCCTCTCGTCATTACCTTGTAGCAAAGTTTTCCTAGCAAATCAAGCCCGGTTTTTCGAGAGGAACGGCATACGAATTATTCTGAAAATAGCCTTGATGTACTAGCCGAACTTTGCTAGTATATCATTGCCGTCAGTGAAGGTCACTGGCGACAAGTTGGGCCGGGCGGTGCTGGTAACACCCCCGGCCCTGGCAACCCCTGGCTAGGAGAGGTCGCATGGCTACTGTGTCCCGTCCCCGCCCCCGCGTCAAGCCCGCCCGGTCGATCCGCCTCATTTTGGCGCCGTCTCGGCTCATGCCCGGCATCGTCCGCATCACCGTCGGCAAGAGCGCGACGGACTACCTCGTCGAGGGCGTCCCCGCCGACTTCGGCATGGGCTTCAAACTGACCAAGATTCTCGGTCAAAACGAGACGTACCACGTCAACCTCAACGGCAAGGAAAGCCTGTGCGACTGCGAGGGGCACGGCGCCCACGGCCATTGCAAGCATGTCGAGGGCCTCGCCGCCCTCCATAACGCCGGTCGCATCTAACCCGCGGCGCGGAGGCGGGCGGCGCCCGCCCGCCTCCCTTTGGAGGGTGCGACCATGCAACCGACGTATCGCGCCGCCCCGGCCTTCCGCTGCTACGCCCCTCCGAAGGTCTTCCGCGACGCACAAGACGCCCTGGATTTCGCCCGCGCGGCCGCCGACGCCTACCGGGTCGGCTATACCGTCTGGCGTGTCCTGGCGGGCCGTCTGAAGCGCGTGGCGGCCTTAGCCCCCTGCGCCGCCCGCGCGTGAGCGCAGTCCGCCGGCAGAGCGCCGGGCGGCCGCTCACGCTCTCCACCCGCGTTGCCTCGGCCGCTGGCGGCCGTTGAACAACTCGACGGCCAGCCGGCGGGCCAGTTCGCCGGCGTCCGGCCCGTCGTCGTGTTCGCCGTTCGGGAAGTCCCGAAGTTGCTGCACCAAGAGCGCCGTCCCCGGCGACCGGGCCTTGAAGCGTACGCGCCGCTGCGCCAGGGGGTCCGTCCACCGGCGGATGCGAACGGCCTTGTTGACCGAGTTGTCCAACAGGTAAAGGCGCAGCTCCAGCGGAGCGGCCTGGTTGCCGCGGATGCGCTTCGCAGCGTCAAAGTCAGCGGCGACGGCCAGCTTGAACAGAGGCGCCAGGAGCGATTGGAAGACGTTCGCCTCGATGGCAAAGCCGTCGGGGTTGAAGGCGCGAACGTGTTCCAAGCCCGCGGCGATCAGCGCGTCGGCGTCCGCCCGGCGCAGGTCCGCTTCGACGTACTCCCGCCCGGCGTGGTCGCGGCCGTAGCGTACATACGCCGCATAGTCGCCCGGCTTGTCCGTCGCCCCCTTGGAGGGGTCCAGGGCCAGCGCTTTCACGGTCAGCTGCTCCGGCCATTCCTGAAACCAGAAATCCGCCCGCTCGAAATACTCCGCCGGCCACTCGCACGCCTCGGGGTTGACCGGGTTGTTCTGCTTCTCGCTTTCAAAGGCGGCGTGGCCTATGGAGGCGCGCAGCAGCATCAAGTCATAGAGCGATTCCCGTTCGGGCCAAAGGACGCGGGCGGGCACGGCTACGCCTCCATTGCGGCGCGGTTGCGTTCGTAGAAGGTGCGGGCCTGGGCCTCGCGGTTCGGGTCGTCGTAGTCAAACAGGATGTTTTCCCACTCGCCCCAGAGGTCCATCCGCTGCGGCCAATCGACGATGCTCTTGAACACGCGCGTGCGCCAGCCGGGCGTCTGTTGCAGGCGACAGACGATGCACTCGCGGTGCAACGCCGTGCCCAAGACGACGACGTTTGTGTCCGGGTCGCCGGCGTTCAACAGGTCGCGCGTGAGCCAGTCCCAAGAGCGCTGGCGCATCAGCGGGCTGATAACGTGGTCCTTGTTCTGCGGGTCGTCCACGATGATTAGGTCGGGCCGGTAGCGGCCGTGCGCCTTGCGGCCGCGGATTTTTCCGCCGGTGCCGAACGCGGCGACTTCCACGCCGTTGCGCAGGCGGATGGCGTCGCCCCGCCAAAGGGGGCCGCGGCCGGCCGCCGTCGGATAGTCGCGCAGGAGCGCCTCGTTCCCTTCAAGCTGCTCGCGCAGGTCCCCGAGGTAGCCGTGGGCCTGGTCGCCGGTGTCGCTGGTCAGGACGATGAAGCGCTGGTCGCCGTGCAGGGCCGCGCGGAGCGGGTGGGCCAGCGTCGCCCAGGTCGTCTTGGCGCTCCCGCGCGGCGCAAGGACGCACAGGCGGACGCCGCGCCTGGCGTGCAGCTGATCCAGCTCGCCGCATAGCCAGCGGTGCAACTCGGATTCCGGCCGCAGGGCGCGAGGCCGTCGCCGGTCTTCGCCCGCAGGTACTTCGGCGCCCACTCCGCCAGCGGCAGGCGATTCGCCGTGCGACGGGCCGCCTGCCGGGCCAGCACGGCCTGGCGCAGCCGTTCAATTTCCGCCCGCAGGGCCGCCGTCGCCGCCATCGTCGCCCCCCGCCTCCGCAAGCTGTTTGCGGAGTCCCTCGATTTCCTTTCGCAAGGCGTCCTCCGGCGTCGGGAACAGGCCGCGGAGTTTGGCCTCGGAGTCCGCCGCGGCCAGCGCCGCCCGAACGTCGCCCTGACTTACCGCCTTGGCGTACAGGTTTCTTCTCATCGCCAGGTGCTGCCGCAGCAAACGGCCGCGGGATGCGCGAGAACTTTCGGCGACCAGCTTGTTCGCCTTGGCGATGTAGCGCCACAGTTGCCCGTCGCTCAGCGGCCTTTCGCCCCGCTTCAGCTCCCACGCGGAGCCGGGTTCCTTCTCCTTGTCTCGCGCATACTCGCGCAGGTCCCAGAACTCGGCGCCGTCCAGCCGGATGCGCAGGACCTCCTCGACGCGGGCCTGGATGATCGCCTTCGTCGCCCTGGTCCTGGTCGGCTTCCGCCCGTTACTCGTCTGCTTCTTTCGCTTCATTGCGACTTACCAGAGCGTCTATCCAATCCGAATGCCAGCGGTGCAGGCCGGCATCGTTTATCAAGGCGAACTGCTCCCGGCCGCTGCCGTTGCCACAAAGATTCGCGCTGCCCTCGATGCACAGCCGCTCCCCCGACGCGAAAGCCAGGGTCGCAACCTTGGCGTGGCTGTGGCAACAGGCGGCCCGCTGCTTCCGGGCGCGGAACTCTTTCAGCGTCTCCGCCCACAAATCGCCCTTGTGGGATCGGAAGAAGATGGAGGCCACGAGGGACAGGCGCCGCACGGCCCCGGAATCCAGCCATCCCAGCATTGTGCGCAGGTTGGCCTCGTTGTAACCGAGGGTCGCCACAAGCATCCGGTCGCATCGGCCGAGGCGCTCGATCAGCGCGTTAATCACGTCGGTCAGGTCCAGCCGCGCCGTGCAGACGGCGTGCAGGCTCTCGCCCGGCGCCGGGCAGGCTGCGCCAGTACGGCTTTCGCCTCGGCGATCCCCGCGGCGCGCCGAGCGGCCAGCTTGATCCGCGTCGGCGTCGGCAGGCCTTCGCCGTCGTCGTCCTGGTCGGGCCGCCGGCCG
Source organism: uncultured Planctomycetaceae bacterium (assembly GCA_963823075.1). Lineage (GTDB taxonomy): Bacteria > Planctomycetota > Planctomycetia > Gemmatales > Gemmataceae > UBA4732. Next base: position 677,479 of record CAWGKE010000001.1, on the reverse strand, counting down.
AAGTGCAGGCGGCGGACGCTGAATCGGGCCACGGCTTACCTCTTCTTGCCGCTACGACGTAGGCGCGCCAGGCATTGGACTTGGCGGCGCCCTTCTTCTTGGCCTTGCCCTTCTTCGGCTTCGCGTTCGCCCCGAAGTTGAAGGACGTGTTGAATTTCGCTTTCTTCGCCATGACAACTCCTCCCCTCCATTATTCGACTCGGATCGCCGGCGCCGCGGCGCTCGGCGTCGGCCGCCGTTTGTCCGCGGGCGTGGGCGTCCGTGTCTACAGCGGCTCTCCCCGGTTGCCGTTGAAGCGTTCCCCGCACGGCACGCAACGCGCGATGAACGCGCTTCCAGTCGGGCGTCCGCAGTCCGCGCACGGCCGGTCGCAACAGCGCCAGCAGCGGGCCTTGGCGTCCGTCCGTCGATGACAGGCAGGCAGGCCGGTCTGGCGCCGGTATCCTCGGTGGCTTCCGCCGGCGGCGTCGCGGCCTCCGCGGCTTCCCTTTCCGCCGCGGGGGTCCGGGCCGGGCCGGCTCTGCCGTCGCCGCGGGCACGGGGGCGGGCTGCGGGACAGGATTCGCCGGCCGAAGCCAGGGCGGCGGCCAGCGCTGGTCCGCGATGGTCCATGGACCGGACAAGTCCCGTTCGTAGTAGGCTCCATACTCGCCCCCTGTTGCCTTGCACCTTCGCGCGTATGGCGCGGCGGTGGTCTGGTCCATGGACCATCGCGGACCATCGCGGACCAAAACCGCGCTCGCCGCCCTTAGAAATCAGGAACCGTGACAGTGAGCCTGATGCCGACGTACACTCGCACCCTGTTCTCTCCGTCGCGGGGCCGGCGGTCGTCGAGGTCGGGCAGGGCGGCGTGCAGGTCGCGGCCGAAACTGGCGTCGGTGCCGTGGCGGCGGCCCTTCTCCTCGCACCATGCTTTCCACACGATGAACAGGCCTTGACCCGCGCCTCGTATCCGGGGCCGACTTCGCACCGCTCCCGCACGAACGCCGCGATCGGGCTGGACAGGTCCTCCAGGCCTTCCACCAGCTGCAACGCCGATTCCGGCTGCTGAAACCGGCCGCGCTCCCGCAAGCGCTGCCATCCGGCGATGGCCCATAGCAGAATGCCCGGAAGCTCCCCCAACAGCCGATCCGTCAGCCCGGTGTCCTCCTGACCGTACCAGCTGCGGGTCTGCCGCAAGACGATCATGCGGCCGATCAGCGCGCCGCTCGGGTCGTCCAGCCGCGGCAGCCGTTGGTCATGATGACGAAGCGAACCGGCAGCTTGCATGTGACCTGCGACAGGTTCTTGCGGTCGATGGTCTTCGCGTCCTCACCGCTGATGGACAGCAGCCGTTCGACGACGGCGTTGACGTCGGCCCGGCCGGACAGGCGGGCGTCGGAAATGATGGCGACTGTCTTCCCCAGCAACGGCCACAGGCCGAAGTTCGTCGCCAGGCCGGCCAGCGTGGGGGCGCAGACGTTGGCCATTCCGACCAGCCGGCCAAGGACGCGCGCGATCGTCCCCTTGCCGGATCGCCGCGGGCCTACAATCATGAGGATTTTCTGCTGGCTGGTGTCCGGCAGCAAGCAGTAACCGAACCACTCTTGAAGGGCGGCCACGGCCTGCGCGTCCTCCGGCCAGAGTCGGCCAAGGAAGGCGAGCCATGCCGTCGGGGCCGCGGCGTCGAGGTCCAGGTCGTAGTCGAGTACGTTCCGCGTCAACAGGCGGGGCGTCGGCGGGGCGAAACTCTCCCGGCCGGCGATGAGGGATGGAAGATGCACAAGGCCGTTGCGCCCTGCAAGGATTTCGTGCGGCGGCCACGTCGGCGCGTCGCTCCCAAGCCACGCCGGCGGTTCTACCGCGGATCGGACAAGACACAACCCGGCCAGCGCCTGCATCACGTCGCGGGTCAGCGGCGCGGTGACTTTTTGGACCGGGGGTTGCGGCTTCTCTTCTGCCTCGTCGGCCGCGCCGTTCCCCTCCTGGCGGCGCTCCTGCTTCTCTTGCCGGCGGCGCCTCCTTTAACCGCCATTGGCGGTCAAATTCTTGCTTAATGCAGGTCGTCAGCTCCGCCTTCACCTCCTTGTCGGTCAGCGCAGGTAGGCGCCGGCGTTCCAACGCAGAAACTCCTCACGCCAGTAAATCAAGGCTTCGCTCCATGAAGTCTTGCCGGCCAGCTCCTCGCGCGATGCGGCAGCGGCCGCGTAATACTCGCCAGCCGGTGCGGGTCGTCGTCGGCCTCGTCCGGCGGCAGCGGCTCATCCGCCGAGGCCCCCGCCCGGGCGGCCGTTGCGGCGGGCCTGCGTCGGCGAGAAGTCGGCGGAGCGCGTCCGGGCCTTGGGCCACAAGGTAATCGTCCAGGCCGCACTTAGCGCCGCCGGCCGCGGATGGAAGGCGAACCACTTTCACGACCGCTCCCTTGGCCTTCAACGCCTCCGCTAAATACCACTCCGCATAGGCGATTTCTCGCTTGTCGGCGAGGTCGGAATCGTACACGAGAAAGACCGTCCGCCCCTGCCAGGCGACGGCGGCGAGGTCGGGATCAGCTCCCGCGCGGCGTCGGGGTTGTCGCGGGTCCGGGCCTGTTCCAGCCCCACACGCCGACCAGGCCGATGCAGGGGAAATCCTCCTGGTCGGCCTTCGCCGCCTTTTCTCCCCCTCGGTTATCACCAGCTCGACGGCCGGGTCGGCGAGGCTGTCGTGTCCGCGGTGGGAAGTAAGGCGCGATTTGGCTTGCCCATCGGGGATTCGTACTTGACGGGCTTGCCGTCCTTGCGGCGAGGCCGGGCCGGTTTCAGCCGAACGTAATCCATCGCTGTGCCGTCGGCCGCAAAGAAGGGGATGGCGAGGAACGGGCCGTTTTTGAGGGGCGGGCTTTTCCAGCCCAGAAGTTTCGCGGCCTCCGCGGGGTCAGACCGTCTGAAGGCGCACGCTGCGATCTGCTCATCCGACAAGCCGGACTTGCGCAGGTCGTCGCGGTGCTGCGGCAGCGATGCTCCCGGCGAGGCCTTGCGGCCGTTGATTGTCGCGGCGGGTCCGGGCCATAATGACGGTGTTCTCCGGAAAGGTGTCCCCCTGCCGGGGTCGGTCCCCCGGTCCTCCCGCTCACCACGCGGGCATGCTGCCGGTTACACCACAGGGGGCATCCGTCTATCACCAGCTGCGGCCGGCCTTAGCGGGGCCGGCCGTTGGCTTGCGCGGTCTACTGCCCTGGGCCTCCCACACCCCGCCGCCGGGGCTCTCAGCGTCCACCCATTCGCGGATTTCCGCTATCCGCCAAAGTGTTCTGTGACCAATCTTGATCGGCGCCGGCGTGCGCCGTGCCGCGTGCAATCGCCACCATGTGGCCTCGCTGACGCGTATAGCCGTGCAGCTTCGCGGGCGTCCGCCAGTATCGGCGGGACGCCGCGGCGGGGGATGGCGGCCGGCCGCGGCCGGGGGCAGGGCCTCGGCGGGGGCGGGCGGTGCGGCTTCGATTGCGCCAGGGCGGAGTGTGACGGTGTCAGGCATCGGCGCCTCCTCGGTGGGGGCCGTGCCAGTCGCCTCGCGGCGAACCGCAATCCGAAGCAGCTGACGCAGAAGGGATCGCTCCCGCGACAGGTCCACCAGCCGGCGGCGGATCACGTCGGCCGGCGGAACCTGTTGGATGGGTGATTGCGACGGTTCGGCGGTGGTAGGGGGTGCGTCTTGCATGTCGGCCTCCAGCGGGCGAGCTGAGACCACCATGCCATAAGCCGCGGTGACACAGATACGTTGCGACTATGTACTATCTGTGCCACACGGCGGGTGATAGGCGGTAGCCCTTGCGGCGATCCGATTCCACAAGGCCCTTGAGGGGTTCAGGCAGGGGCTCAGTACGCGATCCCAGCGGATTTCTACATGCTCCTTACAGGGTCCGGCTTGCTCCATTTCGTTCAGCTCGGTCGAAGATCGCCATTCGCCCCCGGCCGCCAAAAGGTGCGTGAGATAACAGGCGGCCGCGCACTGGATTCGCCGGTCATGTCCAGCGGTACGGCCGCCCCGTCTCGTAAAACCAATGTCCCGTCAATGCACAGCCGCGGCGGCGGCGGGTCCCGGAGGCGCGGCCCGCGCCGACGTGCCTCGGCGGCGGCCTGCGCTGCCGCGCGTAGCCGCTCCTCGCGCCTGACCTCGGCAAATTCTTGTGTTACCGGGCCGGCGAACTGCCCCAGCGCCGGCGCCTTGAGACTTTCCCAGGGCGCAGCACCCACCTCGCCCGGGAAGTTTTCTCCGCGCCGATTCTCCCATTCGCTCAGGACGCGCGAGGCGAAGTGCATCAACGCCTCCACGGCGGAGGCGGCCTGGCGGTCCCACCCTTGGACGGCCTGTCGGCCGAAGGCGGTGCGGAGTTGGTCGAGGTAGGGTCTCGCACTCCTTGCCGCAGCGCAGCAGGAGCAGGCGAACGTCAATTTCAACGTCGCCGGGAGGCGAACCGATCAATTCTCGCCAATCACGGTCTTGGAAAAGTGAAATACCCAACGTTTCGGCCATGTAGGCCAAATCCAGGGCGGCTCGTTCGGCGTGTGCCAGTCCGTCGGCCGGCAGATTTGCCAGATAGACCAGCTTGAAGGCCGCGTTTGGTGCGTTCGCGTCGTTCGGCAGGCCCGTCGTTGAGCGGCGGGGCCGACATGGGCGCGCTCCCTTCTGAGAACGGCCGCGCCGCCTCCCCGGTTCTCAGGACGGTTCGGCGGCGCGGCCAAAGGATCGCCGTTATCGTATTCCTGTGGTTCGTCGCCGGCATGACCGGACAGGACGCAGCTCAGCTTTTGGGCGGCGGAGAAACGATGGAAATGGTGCGGCCGTCGTTGTCCGCCAGGATCTGGATCGCCATGCCGGCCTTGAGGTCCTCCGGTCGGGCCTTCTTGCCGTCGATCACTACTTCCGTCGTGGGGGCCAGCCGGAAGACAATTCTTTGGCTCCGGCTCATTACGTGAACACTCAGGTCGTCGCCGGCTATTCCAGTGACCCGGCCTTTGTAGTGACGACGGACACCTCGCGATATGACAACTTGTCGATAACCAGCTCTACCAGTTGCTCGTTGGCGTCGGTCCTAGCCTTTTGTTCGTCGGTCAGGGCCTTCTCCAGCTTGTCGAGTCGGTCGCCGTGATTCTTGACCTCGTTGGCGGCACTGCCGGCGTTATCGAGAAACGTGCCTGTCGCCCCGACCAAGGCGACATCGCTCAGGCCGAATAGCCACTTCGCTCCACGCACCATGTCATCTCGGTTTCAAGGCTCCTTACCCGGTCGTTCAGCGCCTCCATTCGCTTTCGACACGTCGGCCATCGTTCGTCTCCCGCACAATTCGCCCGCCCCCGCGGGCCGAGTCGCGCCGCACCGGGAGCGGGCCGGGCCGGTTCATGACGCCGGCCGTCCCGACAACTTCATTTTGGTGCCCGTTCGGGTTCAGGACAAGCCGCCCTCCAACGTCATCGTCCAGCCGGTGCGGAGGGCATCCGCAGTGGGGAGGACTTCCGCATTTTGGCGACTTGCACCGGCGGCCCGCGACCGCTTACACTAGCCGTGCGCCGGCAGAATCTATGCACCACCTCGACCTTGCCTCCACAAGTCTCATGGTGGCCGCCATGCAGGGACTCGTCGTAGGTAATTCCGCGGTCCACCAGCCGTCGAGCCTGGCCCGTGATTGAATCGGCATCGTTGTTCGTCGGATCGTGCAACAAGGCCCAGTCGGAATCGCTGAATCGCCCGCAATGGGGCCAGGAAGGAATGGGGGAGCGGGCCATGCCTCGTGCGGCGGGGGCCATGCTTCATGAAGAGGGGTTGTCAGCCGGCTGTTCTCGTAACAAAAGCACTGGGCACCCACGGCCGCTTTCCCATTCCGGACAAGCGCTATGTAAATACAGCCGTTACCCTTTTTCTCTTCCATAGCGGGGCCAACGCGCTCCCCTCAACCGTTGTGCGATTGACAGCAAGTCCAGCTCGTCTGCCGACGTGATTTCCTTTGCAAACTCAAGAAGATGCGCAATGCCTGCGCCGTCTTTGCCTCGGATGCAGAGGTGCGCACAGTCGCCGCCGACCGCAAATGCCAAGGGCACAGCGCGATCCGGGTGCGGCACTATCTTCGTCCAGTACAGCCTGGAAGTGCCGCCGTAAAACTGCTCGGCAGCAAGAACCGCAAGGCTATGCCTTTTCGTCGTGACAATCAGTGTCATTTAAGGTCTCCTCATCACGCATGACGGCGGGCGCCGTCAAGGGCCTGGCATCCGCTGAATTCGGATACCCTGTGGTGAATTCACCCGCCGCCGCCGTCAGCCACAACGAATCGGGGCTTTGCCCGGCATCCGCGGCGGCGCCGTCTTCCACATCAAGGCGACTTCCTCCGGCGTCAGGCCGTAGGCCGCATTCACCAGCTCGGATACCTGCCGCTCCAGGGTCCGGGCCTCCGCCGCCAGCGTTTGCAGCGGGACGATGCTACGGCCGTGTTCCTCCCTCAGCCGTTTCAGGTCGGCCACGGTCAGCGGCTTCTTCTTGCCGCGGGCCTTCTTCACTTCGTCCACCAGCGCCGTCGGCGTCGAGGGCCGCCAGCGTCCTGTAGCTTCTGACTCGGCTTCTCCACGGCGAATTCCACGCGCAGCCAGTCCAGCACGGCGCTGCCGGCCGGCCTGCTGCTCGCCTGGCGATTTCGATCAGCCGACGGACCGCGGACTCTACGTCTTTACGCTGATCGTCTCGGTCGGCTGTGCGATCGGGCAAGGCCTCCATCATGAATCCCGATGAGGCGACAGCGCCTCGTCCTTCACGTGGGTGCAGGTGATCGCCAGTGCGACCACCAGATAATGGGGAATTCAGCACCGCCAAGAGCCACAGATCTTCCGTCGGCAGGAAGTAAACGGCTTGTTGTTGCCGAGCATGCCCTCTCGGTCCAAGGCATAGCACGGCTGCAACTGATGTCTTGATAGATGATCTTCGGCTGATCGAATTTCTCCCAATAGTGCACGACCGCAGCTCCCACAGTATTCGCCCTGGTCCTGCCGCTTGATCAGGGCCTCCGGCACTGGTCCATGTGCGCGTGAATCGCCGGGTAGGTCGCGGCCAAGACGGCCTCGGAACCGTCGCCAGGTGCCGCTTGATCGCACGGCCATTCGTCGATTGCACGCCTCGACTTCAGGACAAGCATCCACAGCCCGGCCCATTCCGCCGCGCCAGCGGTCGATGTCCTGTCCGCGCAGGTACGGCTTGATAGAGCTCCGCTGACTCGGATCGCGCCGCGATCAAGCCGCTCCTTCGTCGGCGTGTCGATCAGGAATGCCTCGTTAAGCCCGGTCTTGATGCCGCGATAGGGGCCCGACCCCAGCATACTCTTTCAGCGGCACGCCGATGCGCCGGATCTTCTCCATCAGCGCCATCACGCCCGGCGGCTCCAGCGTCCAGGCGTCGGCCGCCAGCTTCGTCCCGCGGCAGGTCAAATCCCTCGGCCTCGATCTGGTTGGACAGGTCGTCGATGCGCAAGGTTTCGCGGGGGATGTCGCAAACGCGGGCCGTCGCCGGCGGCGGCCCGGCCGTCGGCTTGCGGGCCACAAGGATCGACGGGAACACGTCGGCGTCCTCGAAAATCTGCTTGGCGTGGCCGAAGTTCACCACCGATTCCACCCAGGCGGATTCCGCGAAGAACCGGCGCAGGGCCTCGCCGTAGCCGGCCCGCATCCACTTGTTCGTCACGATGAAGCAGAGCCGGCCGCCGGGCTTCAACAGGTTCATTCCCAGCTCGTAAAAGTAGACGTACAGGTCGGCCGTCCCGTCAAAGGCGCGGTAGTGCGTTTGCAGATAGGGCTTGTATTCGGAAATCCACTCCTGCCGGACATACGGCGGGTTGGCCACTACCACGTCGAAACCGCCGGCCGCGAACACTTCCGGGAATGCGGCCCGCCAGTCGAGGGCCCGCGGATGGACGGCCGGGTCGGCGATCACGCTGTTGCCCACGCGGATGTTGTGGTCCAGGCTCGTCAGCACCTTGCCGGCCTGCGCCGTCTTGATCCACAGGCTCAGCCGGCAAATGTCCACGGCCTCGTCGTTCAGGTCCACGCCGTAGAGGTTGTGCTGGAGGATCTGCTTGTCCACGTCGAACAGCTTGGGGCCGCGCAGCTCGGCAAGGCGGGCCTGGGCCTGCTGGTAGGCGGCGTGCAGCTGCTCAAACGCTTCGATCAGGAACGCGCCGCTCCCGCAAGCCGGATCGACGATGCGCAGGGTCGATAGGTCGTCCTGCCAGCCTTCCCAGAAATCGACCAGCGCCGCCTTCTGCGCCGCTTTCAGGGACGCCGCGTCGTAGGCGTCGGGGCGTTCCAGGGTCTTGCGGACGGCCGCGGCCGCCTCGTCGCACCGGCGGCGGCGGTAGGCCTCGAACCGCTCCGCCAGGGCCGGCCGGAGCGTGGCGGCGACGATGTAGCGGGTGATGAACGGCGGCGTGTAGAACGCCCCTTCCCGCTTTCGCTTCGATGGCGCCGCCTTCGCCTCCTCGGCGGCCGTCCCGCCGGCGATCGCGCTATGGAGCTGTTCCAGGTCCGTGATGGACTGCTCGAAGATGTGCCCCAGGATTTCCACGTCGATCAGCTTGGCCGCGCCGTCGGCCGCCTCGCCGTCCCCGGCCGTCGGGGCGCCGTAGTGGTAGGACGCCAGCTTGTCGAGGGCCTGGCAAACGTCGTCGGGGACGGTCAGCTTGTCGAGCGTCTCATCCGGGGCGAACAGGCCGCCGTTGTACCGCTCGATTTTCAGCTGCGGGCTGCCCTCATCCACGGCGCGGAACAGGCCGCGGAAGTTGTCCCATATCGGCCGCGGGTTGTAGGGATCGGCGTGGCGGTAGGCCTTGGCGATGGACTCCGGCGGCAACAGGCCGCGGTCCTCGCAGAAGGCGATGAACAGCACGCGGTCGAGGATGGTCTGCGTGGCGGCGAGCACGCGGGCCGGCGGCACGGCGGAATTGCACTGTCGCAGGCGGTTGAACGTCTTGACGCGCAGGTCGGCGTAATCGCGGTAGTAGGCGCGCGTCAGCTCCAGGCCGATGCGCCGGGACTCGGAAATCAGGTCGTCGAGGTGACAGCCGCCGGCCGCGGGAACCATCCGCTCCGCGGCGAGCAGGAACACGAACCGGCGGAAGGCCGCGTCGTCGCCGGCCAGGGCCGCCGTCTCGAAGCGCTCGAAAGTGAACTGGTCGTGTCCCTTGTGGTAGAGGCGGGTTTCGCGCAGGTTGGTGACCAGATACCAGTCGCATTCCAGGTTGACGGCGTAGCGGAGAGCTTGATCGACGGCGGACAGGTTGCGGCCGGCGAAGGGCCGGTCGAGGGGGTCGCGCGGCCCCTTGCCTTCCACGGCGGCGACGAATTCCGGCCCGTCGGCGCCGGTCGAAAACCGACCCAGGGCGGCGTCGGCGAATTTGCCGTCCACGGCGGTCGCTTCGCGTTTCAGGGTGTACCGCTCCGCGCCGGCGGCGGGGCCGGTGTAGCCGAGAACGTGGCCGAACACGTCGGCGATGAAGTCGGCCAGCAGCTCGGTTTCCTTCATCGCCTCCGCCTTCTTCGTCCCCAGCAGCTTCGACCAGTGGGCCAGCTTGATCCGGGCCGCCGCGGCGGGCGGCGGCACGGTGAAGGCGGTCAGCTTCGGGCGCAGGGCCTCGGGGCGGAACAGCGGCTTGGCGGCGGCGGGCATGGTACGGTGTCTCGGCTGCGGGCGGGCGGATGCGATTATGGGCCGCCGGGACGGGCCAGTCGAGTAGAAAACGTCGGGGCGTCCGGCGGCTATGCGGCCGGTTCCAGGCAACGGGCGTCGTTGTGACGCGGGTCGTTCACCCACGGCGACACGGGGTAGGCCTTCATCGCCTCTGCGGGGAACGGGCGCAGCAGCGGCGCCAGGGCGGCGGCCTCGTGCTGCTTTGGGTCAAGCCACTGGTCGAAACGCCGGGGGTCCAGAATGACCGGCATCCGGTCGTGGATCGGGCGCACCAGTTCGTTCGCTTCCGTGGTCAGAATGCAGCACGATTCGACCGGGCCGTCCGGCCCTTCCCAGCGCTCCCACAGGCCGGCGAAGGAAAAGGGCCTATCGTCGGCCAAGCGGATGCAGAAAGGTTGTTTTCGCTTCCCGCCCGTCGCCTGCCATTCGTAGAACCCGGACGCCGGGATCAGACAGCGCCGCTTGCGGAAGGCGCTGCGGAACATCGGCTTGTCCGGCGCGGTTTCCGCGCGGGCGTTTATCTGCGCCAGCTTGGCATCCTTCGCCCAGCTGGGAACCAAGCCCCAGCGAACGTTTACCCACTCGCGGCCGGCGTCGGCGGCGCGTACTGCGGGAACCGGCTGGGAAGGGGCGATGTTGTAGAGGGGCGTCGGGCCGGGCGGGAGGTCCACGCCGTAGAACCCTGCGGCTTGGGGGCCGGACAGCAGCAAGTAGTAGCGGCCGCACATGCCGATAGTCTACCACGCGGGGCGGGGCGGCGTTGTGAGGCGCCGGCGGACGGGGCGGCGTTTGGGCGCTTCATCCGCCGCAACCGCTACAGGCCCCCGGCGGCCGCGGGGGCGGCGGCGACAAGCGCCAGGATCGCCGCCTTGATGGGTGCGGGGATGGTCGGCCATGCGCTGACGACGCGGGCCAGTTCGGCGTCGGATGACGCGGCGTTGTGTAAGGGGCGTGTAAGCGCCGCGGCGTCTTGCCGCAAGTCGTTTGCGAGCAAGGCCCCTGCGCCGGCCGTATCCGCATTGCCAACGTGGCTGTCGTGGGTTCGAGCCCCATCACCCGCTCTCCTGTCAAACGGTACCAGATGGTCGCAACCGGCCGCAACCCCTTGGGAATTCAAGGGGTTGCGGCCGGTCGCCTTTCTCCCCTTTCTTTTCCGCCTCAATCCGCCTCCATTGGTCCAGCCCCCCGGCATCCGGCGGGAGGGAACGCGGCCGTTCCACTTCTTCGACTTCTTCTTGACCTTCCGCGCCGGCAGTGCCCTTTGGCGCCTTGCAGGCCTTCACGAACCGGGTGCCGCCTGGGCCGGCCGGAACGGGACGGCGTGTTACGGCGGTCGGCAAGGCAGGACGGCTCGGTTGTCGCCGGGAAGGGGGCAAGGCCGACACGTCCACCGGATGGCGGTCTGACCATGAGGCACGGGATATGGTGGACCCCGTTGTCTAGACCAAAAAAGAGCTTTCCTTAGCTACCATCCTGGAGAACTCCGCTCTCCCACGTCGCGAAACCTCGGCACTGCTCCACGGCATTCTTTTTCGGTAATCGTTCAACGCTACGAGAGCAGTGAGGGGCAGGGTTGGCCGGTGCGATGGGCGAGGACAGGCTCATGCAGGTAATCCAGGACATTCTTCGCCTGCAACCGCCGGGTTTGCACCACGGTCAGAATCCGCTCGACGAAGCGACAGCCGTTCCCACTCCAGCAGCCGAAACTCCGCCTGCGCCACAGCACCGCCCGACGCAGCAGTCGTTCCACGTGGTTGTTCGTCGGCTCCACTCCCTCCGTCGTCACGAACGTCCACAGCGCAGGCTCCAACGCCAGCACGTTCTCGCAGAACCGCACCACCGTTGGGTCGGCGCCGAGGATCGCGCCTTCCAGCAGCACCCGGTTCATCCGTCGCATCACCGGGGCCAGCCGCGCTTCCAGTTGTGCCCGCGTGACCTGTCCGTCCCGGAACCCGTGCCACGCGGCGAAGACCTTCCTGACCAGTCGCCGCCCCTCCCGTCCGACCCACTCTTCGGGGCCGCCCCGGTCGATGATCTTCTGGAAATCCCGTTTCAGGTGCGCCCAGCAGATCTGCCGCCGCTGGGGCGGCACCCGGTTGTACGGGCCCCAGCGGTCGCTGCACAGGATCCCCAGGATCTCCAGGCCCAGGATCGCCGTCAGGCCCGCCGCGCTTCGGCGGGCGTGGATCACGAAGGCCACCACCCGGGTGGTGGCCGCCGCCCACAGCCAGCACAACGCCCCCGCGAGTTTCCAACTGGTCTCGTCGGCGTTCTTGACCGCCGCCTGGCGCACCGCCGCCACCGCCTCCTGGTGGGCCGTCTCCAGGGCGGCGCCGACTTCTTGCTCGAGGTTGCAGACCGTGCCCAAGGCGATCGGGGCGTCGAAGACCGCGTCGGCGATCTCCTCGACGCCGCGCTTGCTCAGGCCGTGACAGCCGGAGAAGTAGGACAGCGTGCCGGTCAGCCGCGGCCCGACACTGTGGGCGCGAACCGCCGCCGGGATGACCGCATGCGTCCGGTGGCCGCAGCAGGGGCAGGTGCGGGCGTGGCCCTGGTACTCGGTGACCTCGGCTATGACCGGGGGCAGTTCGATGGTTTGGAAGCGGGTGGGCTCGGGATCGCCCGGCGAGGGCTGGGCGGGCAGGGCCGCGGCACAGCGCTCACACCGCTTGGGGACCAAGTGCTTGAAATGGTTGACCCGCTCGGCGGGAAGCAACCGCCGCAGCTGCGGGGGATGGCCCAGTTGTCCGCCGGCTGGACGTTTGGACTTCTTTTTCTGGACCGGCTTGGGTGCGCCGGGGGGATTGGCGGACGGCGGCAGCGAGGAGTTGGAACTGTTGGTGCCGAGTCGGGCTTCCAACTCGGCGACGCGGCGTTCCAACTCGGCGATGCGCCTATCGCGTTCGCAGCATCCCGGGCACACGGAAGCGTCCATGCCACGATTTTAGCAGTCGGCTCTCGGCGCAGCTGCGCTGCTTTGCGAATTCCGCTGGACGGTTACCGAAAAAGAATGCCTCCCCTTCACCCTGCCGACCTTCCGCCGGCGCCGCCCTGCTGATACACGGCCGCTGGCGTCCGGTAATCCAGGGCCTGGTGCAGACGCTCCTCGTTGTAGTACAGGAAGTACGCGCCCCAGCCCCTGCCGCAGCTCCGGCACACCCTCGTACCGCCACAGGTAGATGTCCTCGTACTTGACACTCCGCCACAGCCGTTCCACGAACACGTTGTCCAGGCACCGCCCTTTGCCGTCCATGCTCACCGCCACCCCCGCCGACTCCAGCCGACCCGTCCACGCCTGCGCCGTGAACTGCACCCCCTGATCGGTGTTGAACACCTCGGGCCGCCCCCGGCCCAACGCCTCCTCCAGCATCTCCAGACAGAAGGAGCCGTCCAGCGTGTTCGACAACCGCCAGGCCAGGACGTAGCGGCTGAACCAGTCGATGATCGCCGCCAGGTACATGAACCCACAGGCCAGCGGCACATAGGTGATGTCCGTGCTCCATACCTGGTCAGGCCTCTGGATGGGCACGTTCCGCAGCAAATACGGGTAGAGCCGATGCCCTGCCCGGGCGGCACTCAGCTTCGGCTTGGGGTAGATCGCCTCCAGCCCCATGAGCCGCAGCAGTCGCTGCACGCGCTTGCGGTTGACCGCCTCGCCCTGGTCGTTCAGCCAGGCCGTTAGTCGCCGGCTGCCGAGGAACGGGTGGGCGGTGTACGCCTGGTCGAGCAGGCGCATCAGCCGCAAGTTCTCCGTCGTCTCGGCAGCCGGCTCATAGTACAGGCTGGAGCGGCTCAGCCCCAGGAGTTGGCACTGCCGCCGCACACTCAATTCCGCGTGGCCCGCCTCGATCAAGGGCCGCAGCTCGTCAGGCACTCGAGCCGACTTTTTTTTTCTAGGATGGCAAACTTAACTTGAGAGGCCCCGAAAACGGCCTGTTCTTGAACTGGGCGGCCCAGGAAAACGCCAGAAATCGCTTGTCCGCCGAGGGTCTCAAGTTGAGTTTGCCGTCCTAGTTTTTTTCTAGGATGGCAAACTTAACTTGAGAGGCCCCGAAAACGGCCTGTTCTTGAACTGGGCGGCCCAGGAAAACGCCAGAAATCGCTTGTCCGCCGAGGGTCTCAAGTTGAGTTTGCCGTCCTAGTTTTTTTGAGCCACTCCAGCTCCATCTTGAGGCGGCCGATCTGCTCGAACAACTCCGCCTTCTCGGCCTCGCTGTTGCCCGTGGCTGCCTTGGCGCCGTTGCTGAAGACCTGATCGGCGCCGGCGAGCAGTTGCTTCTTCCAGGCGTGGATCAGGGTCGGGTGGACCTCGTACTGGCTCGCCAGCTCGTTGACGGTTTTGTCGGCCTTGAGGGCGGCCAAGGCGACCTGAGCCTTGAGTGTCGCCGTGTGCTGCTTGCGCTTGCCTGCCATCGTTCCCCCTTTCCTGGACCACCACAGTAGCTTAGGACGCCCGAAAGAACAACTTGAGCAAGTTTTTCTGAGTTCGTAGTCTGTGAGGATGCACGATGCAACCATCCTCCAAGGACTGCGGACCAAGTATGGAACTCTTCAGCCGATCATGGACGAGCGTCTCCGTCGCCAGTGGGCTGCCACGGAAGCTCTCGCCCTGGGCTGGGGTGGCGTCTCGGCGGTTGCCAGCGCCACCGGGCTGTCGCGCAATACCATTGCCGCCGGCATTGCGGAGATCGGCGAGCGGTCGCGGCAGACCACGCCCGTTCCTCCCAGCCCGCGGGTGCGGCGACCGGGCGGCGGGCGCAAACCGCTGACCGAGACCGACCCCGGTCTGGCAGAGGCGCTGGAGGCCTTGGTCGAGCCGGTGACGCGGGGGCACCCCGAATCGCCCTTGCGCTGGACGTGCAAGAGCACAGCGAAGCTGGCCGAGGAGTTGCACCGGCAGGGGCACGCGGTCAGCGACCGAACCGTGGCCAAGCTGCTGTACGAGGCGGGCTACAGCCTCCAGTCCAACCGCAAGACCCGTGAGGGGTCGGCGCACCCGGATCGCAACGCCCAGTTCGAGTACATCAACGACCGGGTGCGGCTGTTCCAGTGCCAGGGGCAGCCGGTGGTGTCGGTGGACACCAAGAAGAAGGAATTGGTCGGGGATTTCAAGAACGGCGGCCGGGAGTGGCGGCCCAAAGGCCAGCCGCAAGAGGTCCGGGTCCACGACTTCCAAGATCCGGCTCTGGGCAAGGCGATTCCCTACGGGGTCTACGACCTGACCCACAACCAGGGTTGGGTGAGCGTGGGCATCGACCACGACACGGCGCGGTTCGCGGCCGAGACGCTGCGGCGCTGGTGGGCAGGGATGGGCGCCAAGAGGTTCCCACGCGCCCGGAAGTTGCTGATCACGGCGGACGGCGGGGGGAGCAACGGCAGTCGGTCGCGGCTGTGGAAGATGGCGTTGCAAGGGCTGGCCGACGCCGTCGGGCTGCCGCTGAGCGTGAGCCACCTGCCGCCGGGGACGAGCAAGTGGAACAAGATCGAACACCGGCTGTTCTGCCACATCACGCAGAACTGGCGGGGACGACCGCTGGTGAGCCATGAGGTGATCGTAAGCCTGATTGCCCATACCACCACCGAAGCGGGACTCGAAGTTCAGGCGGCGCTGGACACCAACTGCTATGAGACAGGAGCCAAGGTGAGTGACGAAGAGATGGCATCCCTTCAGATCACCAAGGCCGACTTCCACGGCGATTGGAACTACACCATTGCGCCCAACTGACACTTGCTCAAGTTATTGTTTCGGGCGTCCTTAGCTGGTGGTCCAGCTTTCGGGGTCCACTATAGGCCTTGCTCCGTGCGGCGTCAGATACAAGGCGTGTACGTAAGGCGCGCCCACCTTCAGTTCCGCCGCTCGGCGCCGCAGGTCCGCCCACTCACGATTCGTTTGCTCGCTGCCCTCACCGGACCAAATCTTGTTCTCGATGTGAATGAGGAATCGGCCCCGGCAGGCAACCTCCACATCGACGATCGATTCATGGCCAGATACCTCCCTGCGCACCCAATAAACGCAGTCGGCGTAGTCGATGGGAAGGCCGAGCTCGCTGAGGAACAGCCGAAAGCCGAGGTTCCCCTGAGCGTGAGTGCCGAGCTTGCGCATGTCGTGGTCCAGCAACCAGGCCAGCACCATGCTGTGCCGAGTTTCCTTGCCGGTCAGGTCCATGACCTCAAGCAAGTTAAAGTCGTCAGCGACTTGCTCCTGCTGAAGGCGGTCCCGTTCCACGCTGCCGACATACCCGGCGAGAAGACCGCCGATGCTCTTATGGTCGTCTGCGGCCTGCTCCCCTTCGGCCGCTTCAACCCGCCGAGTACACTCAGCGAATTGTGTCAACAGGGTGCGCAATCGAGCCAGCGGTAGGGTGGGGAGCCGGTTGCCGGTACTCATGAGGTCTTGATGCCCTCGGGTTTCAGTTCCATTTCGCCCGCATATTGTATTTCGTCCAGCGTGGTCAGAACAGTTTCGTCAGCGCCCTCCATCCGGCAGCACATCGAACGGCCGCCAGTCGCGGTCGACGCCCGTGTTGTCCGCTAGGCCAAGCGCATGATACACCGTCCGCGCCACGTCCTCCGGCGCAACCGACTTGTCCGCCGCGTAGGCCGCGTTCCACGCGTTCCTGCTGGAATGCGCGGATCACGGCTTCCAGCGGCAAGCCGGCGTCAGCTGGCCGGTTCGCCCTCGACGGCGGAAAGCCCCTTCCGCGCCGCCTGTCGATACATCGGTTCCACCGCGTCCAGAAAGCGTTCCTCCCCTGCGCCAGAAGGGGAAGGCGCCCAGCGCTTCGGCCAGGCCGCGGACGCCGGCGGCGGCTGCACATCGCCCAGCCAGTCCGCCGTCAGGTCGCCCACCGACCAGAAGCCCGCGGCGTCTTCCGCCAGCGGTTCGCCCGCCGGCGCCGTCTCCGCCGCCTCCGCCGCTGCGTTTTCATCCGGTTCGGCCGCCGGCTGTTGCGTCTCCTGGAGCCGGGCCATCAGTTCATCCCGACCCAAGCCGCGCAGCTGGAAGAGCAGGAACGGATCGCGGTCGAATTCTTCGCCCAGAAGGTAGTAGACGGCCGCGATGTGCTTGCAGGGATTGGAATAATCCGGACACGAGCAGGAGGTTTTCAGGTCGCCCAGTTTCTCCGGGAACAGCGACAGGCCAGCCTTCTGGAAAACCGTTTCCACGTCCTGCGGCATTTCCCCCGCCAGCAGCTTGGCCGTGAACACCGCCTGGCCGGCCAGGCCATGCACCACCTTGCCCCATTCCTTGTCCGACAACGCCTTGACCTGGATGCTCACCTTGTACGGCGTCGGCTGCGACCCCTGGACTTTGGCATCGACCTTGCCCTTGCCCACGTCGATCGACAGCACCTGACCGCGGCGGGCGTAGGACCGGCCGCGCTGCAGCCGACCGCCGATCTGAAAACTCTCCAGCACGGCGATCCAGCGCTTCGCCCACCACGACTCGCCGAACTGGCCGCGCTTCGACTGGGCCTTGATACCGCCCCTCGCCGCTCGCGGCCGTGAGCGGGGAAAGAACTCGCGTTCGTACCACATCGCCTATTCTCCCAGCGCCTCTCGGCGCAGCCGAAACACGTCCCGCAGGTTGTCGTTGGACAGCTCCGTCAACCACGCCTCTCCGGCGCCGACCACCTGCGAGGCGATTTCCTTTTTCCGCTCGATCATCTCGTCGATCTTCTCTTCCAGCGTACCAACGCACAGGAATTTATGAACCTGCACGTCGCGCTTCTGGCCGATGCGGAAGGCCCGATCCGTCGCCTGGTTCTCCACGGCCGGGTTCCACCAGCGGTCGAAATGGAAGACGTGGTTGGCGGCCGTCAGGTTGAGGCCCGTGCCGCCCGCCTTCAGCGACAGCAGGAACAGCCGCGGCCCCTCCGCCGTTTCCTGAAAGCGCGTCACCATTCGGTCCCGCTGCTTGCGCGGAACGCCGCCGTGCAAGAACGGGACCTCGACCCCGAACGTCTCCTCCAGATGAAGTCGAATGATGTCTCCCATTTCCGTGAACTGCGTGAAGATCAGCGCCCGATCGCCAGCTTGCAAGACTTCCTCGATCATCTCCGTCAGCCGGGCCAGTTTTCCCGAGCGGCCGGGCAGGGGGGAGTTGTCGCCCAGGAACTGCCGGGGGTGATTGCAGACCTGTTTTAACTTGGATAGCGCACCGAGGATCAGCCCCTTGCGCTGGATGCCCTCGCTGTCGTTCAGATTGCGCTCCAGGTCCTCGACCACGGCGGCGTAGAGGGACGCTTGCTCTCGGGTCAGGTTGCAGAAGACCTTCATTTCCATCTTGTCGGGCAGGTCGGCGATGATGCTCTTGTCGGTCTTGAGCCGGCGCAGCAGGAACGGCCCGGTCAGCCGTTTGAGCCGGGCGGCGGCCTCGAGGTCGTGCTGGAACTGGATGGGCGTGAAGAAGGTGCGCCGGAACTCCGCCTGGCCGCCGAGGAAGCCGGGATTGAGGAACTGCCCAATCGACCACAGATCGCCGACGTGGTTCTCAACCGGCGTGCCGGTCAGGGCGATGCGGTAGTCGGCCGTGAGGGACCGCGACGCCTGCGCCTGCTTGGTGGACGGGTTCTTGATGTTCTGGGCCTCGTCGAGGATCACGCCGGCCCACGGCACCTTCTGGAAGAGGGCCAAATCGCGGTTGAGCAGGCCGTAGCTGGAGACGACGAGGGCGTGCTTCTTCGCGGTTCCGGCGAAGGCGCCGCTCCGCGCCCGCGTCAGTCCGTGGTGGACCAGCACCGGCAGGTCGGGCGTGAAGCGCTCCGCCTCCTTCTTCCAGTTGCCGACGACCGACATGGGACAGATGAGGAGCGAGGGCCGCCGCCCGTCGCTTTCCCAGTCGCGTTGCACCAGGGCCAGGGTCTGGATCGTTTTGCCCAGGCCCATGTCGTCGGCCAGGCAGGCGCCCAGCCCCCAGCGGCGCAGGAACGCGAGCCAGGAATACCCGCGCAGCTGGTACGGCCGCAGCTCCCCGTGGAAGCCCGCCGGGGCGAGCAGCTCGGCGAAGGACGCCTTGCCTTCCAGCTGGTCCAGGAATTCCGCGATCCAGCCGTCCGCCGTGACGCCCTGGAACTCCAGTCCGCCCGGCGCCGGCGACGCGCCCAGGGCCATGCGGACCAGATCGCGCACGGCGGCCCGGCCGGTCCCTTGCTTTTTCCAGAAGTCGATGGCGGCCTGGATCTCCTCGGCGTTGATCTGCACCCACTGGCCGCGTACCTGTACCAGCGGCGCCTTGAGTTGGGCCAGCGCCTCCAGCTCCCGCTGCGTCAGGGTGTGTTCGCCCAAAGCGACCTGCCAATCGAACTGGACGATCCGATGCAGCGAAAGGCCGCCGCCGCCCTGCATCGGCGGACTCTTGACGACCGCGCGAACCGCCAGCCGCTGCTTGGTCCCCTTGCGCGTCCACCACGCCGGCAGGAGCAGGCCGAAGCCGGCCTGTTCGAGCAGCCAGGCCGTCTCGGTGAGGAAGCGGTGGGCGCCCGCGGCGTCTGTCGTGAAGCCGTCCGGCGCCGCGGCTTTCAGACTGGCCTCGATCGGCGAACACAGGGCGGCGGCCTGGCCCAAAGCAGACAGCAGATATTCGCGGTGGTTAAAGTCGCCGCGCCGCAGGATCGCGGCCGCCTGCCCCTTCGCGGCCCAGGCGTCGGCTGCGGGGATGAGCAAGCTGGGGTCGTCCTTCGCCTGAAGCAGGTAACGGACGGTCCAGGCTTCGTCGTCGGCCTCCGGTTCTTCGAGGCGGAAGCAGAGGCGGAAGGGCGCCGCGGCGGCGACCGCCACGGGTCGCTGCCAGCGGCGGACCTGCTCTGCGAACCGCGTCAGCTCGCCAGCGCCCGCGTGCAGGTCGCCCTCCGGCGATCGGAGCGCGTAGAGCCACTGATCGTGGAGGCTGTCAAACTTCGGCGCCTTTCTGCCAGCGCGGCGAGTGGAGACGGCGACCTCGCTTCCCGCCGTCGCGGATCGAACCAGCGCGTCCACCATGATCCCGAGGAAGTCAGCCAGAACGGCCACGGCCGGCCGATCCGGCGGCGCGTCCGCACGATCCGTGAACGCCCGGCAGGCCCCCGGCATGGCGCGAGCAAGTCGGCTGCAGCGCTCCGCCTCCGGCCCCGTCAGGACGGGTTTCCAAGCGGTGCGCCACGTCTTACCGGTGGGAGCGATATCGGGTAGGAATTGTTCTCGTGCCGTCAGGGCGCCGGCGAAGCGGAGGGCCGCGGCCCAGAACGCCAGCGTCGGGCCGACGACCACGCCGGGGGCGAGGGTTTGCCGATCAAGGCAGGCGCCGAGAAGATCGACGGCCTCGTCAGGCGACAGCGGCAGGACGGCGACGACCCAGGGGGTCAGGGCCGCGGCCGTCGTCGCATCCGGCGGCTCGGCGATCAGCGGGCTGGAGGCGATCGGCCGTCCGGCGGCGGTCGGAAGCCAGAGGAAGGCGTGTTCGACCTCGGAAGGTTCGTGCGCCGGTTGGCCCAGCGCGTCTCGGAGAACGGCATTCAGGGCGTCGTCGTCGGCATGGCCGGGCAGCGGCTGGGGGCGCGGCGCCTTCGGTTTCCGGCCGCGCCGCGCCGGGGCGGCGCCTGGCCCGGAGATCGGCGTTTCTCCCCAGAGCAGGAATCGGCCGCCGGATAGGCCCGCGTGGACAACAATCATTTCAGATCCAGATTTCCCGATTCTCTTCGGTCGGTCTGCTTGAACGAGGCGCGTCCTTCCCCTTTACCGTATCCTGGATCGATTGCTGACGCCACACAAAAGGGCGGCCGCCCTCCGACGGCCACGGTCAAGGTTCCTTCCCGCGGCCCTGCTTCTCCCACTCCTCGCGCAGAACGCCCATGACGATGGTGTCCCAGTAGCGGCCCTCGCGGAAGCAGTCCTGGCGGAGGCGGCCCTCGACGCGGAAGCCCGCCTTCTCGTAGGCCCGGACGCCGCGCGGGTTGTTCTCGAAGACGTGCAGCGAGACGCGATTGAGGTTGAGCGTCTCGAAGGCGTACCGCACCATGAGGCGCGTCACTTCCGTGCCGTATCCCTTGCCCCAGGCCGTTTTGTCTCCCAGAACGATCCCGAACATCGTGTGCCGGTTGCGCACGTCCGTCTTGTGGAGCGCCGTCGTGCCGATGAGCTGGTCCGTTTCGCGCACGACGACCCCCAGAATCATTTCCATCGGGTCGCCGTTCAGTCCGGCGATGAACGCCTCCTCGGCCGCCACGGTTAGGGGACGGGCGGTGAGCAGGAAGCGCGTGACCTCGGCGTCGTTGAACCAGGGGGCCAGGATCGCGGCATCCGCCTTTTCGAGGGGACGGAGGTAGATGGTCGAACCGATCAGGAAGGGGCTTTGCACGGGTCGCGTCCTCGGGGCCGGTGTCGGTGCAGGGGCGGGGTTGCCCCCGCCCTCCTTTGCCATAGACCCCGCCGCCCGTCAAGGGTTCGCGGCCTTGGCCTGCTCGCATTCGGCCAAACCCGCGGCCACCTGATCGGTGCGCAGCAGCACCACGGAATCATCGAGATAAAGTGGGTCGGATATGTGCGGTTGGATGGCGCGCGACAAGGCGCCGGGCGACCCATTGGTCTTGAGCAGGAAATAGTCGGTGCCGTAGGACCGGACGCGCCGCAGCCGCTCCGGCCAGTCCGGGGCGAGTTGCGGCAGGTACTGGCAGTCCTCGATCAGCTCCGGCGGGAAGAAGAGATAGCGCGTATCGACATAAGCGCGGACGGCGGGGCGGCGCCACATCAGGTAGGCCGCGTCGTCCGGCGGGGCGAAGACGCGGCCCTCGACTGCATGTGCGTCGATCCAGTCCGCGACGCCGGCCGGCCAGACCGGATTCTGCTGCACCGGCATCGCCCGGCCCAGCGGCGGGATGAGCGAAACCACGGCCAGCGCCGCCAGCGCCGCGGCCGGCCACGACCATTGCCAGCGGAACGCCGGCATGTGCAGCATCCGCTTCAGGAAGCAGTCGCACCACAACAGCAAGCGCGCCAGCCCGGCGGGGCGCGTCCGCGTCACCAGCATCCGCGCCAGGTGGGGCACGGCCAGCGTCAGCATGACGGGCAGCCAGTCCAGCACGCCGCGGAAGGCCCGGTTGCCGAGCCAGGCCAGGCCGACCAGAAGGGCGATTTCCCAGAGCCGGTATTGGCGAAATCGGCGGACCACCGTCCAGGCCGTCAGCGCGGCGACGGCGTAGACGAGGCCGGCCGTGAACGGCGCTTGCAGGGCGAAGCCGACCAGCGGCCGCATTTCCGGGATGGATTGCAGAATGGGGTGGTGCGCCTCGGGCGAGAAGGGGTACAGCAGCCGGCCGAGTGGGTCCGGGCTGACGAACGTGGCGGCCAGCGCCAGGCCGCCGAGCCAGGTCAGCCGCCACAAGGCGCGGCGGTCGAGCGGCGTGTTGAGTCGCAGCCGGCGGTTCAGCCATTCCCAGCCGATGGCGCCGGCGAGGAGTCCCTGGCCCATGACGACGCCGGGGTGCAGGTTGGCCCAGGCCAGCATCAGAAGCAGCAGCCACCAGGGCAGGGGCCGCCGGCCGGTGCAGTGATCGTGCAGCCGGCCGCTGACAAGCAGCAGGCCGATGGTGGAAAGGTACAGCGGCCGCAGGTTCCAGGCCCCCGCCTCCACCAGCACGAGGACGGCAAGCGCCAGCGCGACGCCGCGCCAGCGCACCCCCTCCCGCCGCAGCCGCAGCCCTACCAGCAGCAGCGGCCCGCCTACCAGCAGTACGCGCAGAAGCTTCAGCCCGCCGTATCCGAAGACATTCCATACCGCCCACAAGCCGACGCCGTACAACCCTTCGAACTCGGGCACGTCCTTGCCGGCGATGGTGTAGGTGAAGGCGTCGCGCGGCCGGAGGTCGCCGGTGCGGACGATCTCCTCGCCGGTGCGGATCTGCCAGGTGAAATCGAGGTCCGCAAAAGGGGTGAAATAGTTGAACGCGATCAGGGCGACGGCGAGCAGGCTGACGATGCTGGGGACGTATTTCCAGCCGGGACGAACAGGCATCGAAGGGGGTTCCTTGCGGCGATGCGCGAACGCGATTCCGCTGGAACCATAGTTCACGCCGCGGGGTGGGGCAAATCGCATTGCTTCCCCGTCGGCTGGACGCCATCATGGTCTGTGGGTGCGTCCACCAGCGTCCCGAGGGTATTGTTATGCCGCCCCGGATGTCGCGCCTCCTCTTCGCTGGCTTCGCCGCCCTGGCCTTTCCTGTCACCGCACCCGCATACGCGCCGGAGGACAAACCGGACGCCGACACGATCGCCGGCTGGATCGCGCGCCTCGGCGACGACGACTTCGACAAGCGAGAAGAGGCGTCCCAGAAGCTGGAGGCCGCAGGGGAGGGGGCGCTGCCGGCGCTCCGGGACGCCGCCGACAAGAATCCCGACGCCGAGGTGCGTTCGCGCGCCGCAAAATCGCCCGCGCCATCGGCCAAGCCCTGTGGCCGGAGCTGCGCAGCATCAACGGCGGCACGCCCGGCTACTGGTGGAACCGCATCGCCTTCACGCCGGACGGCAAGCAGGCGCTCGTCACCGGCGGCGGCGTCTTCCTGTACGATCTTGAAACGGGCAAGGAGGTTTATGGCGGGGCGATGGAAATGCAGTTCGCCCGCCGCGGCCTGTGCCTGTCGAAGGACGGCGGCCGCTTCCTGACGGGCCACCAGAACGATCCGATTGTCCGGCTCGGCGACGTGCAGACTGGCAAGGAAACCCAAACGTTCGCGGGCCACACGGCCGGCGTGTGGGCGACGGCCCTGTCGCCCGACGGGGCGTTGGCCGTTTCCGGCAGCGACGACAAGAGCGTGCGCATCTGGGACGTGAAAACCGGCAAGGAACTGCGGCGCTGCGAGGGCGTGACGGACAGCCCCATGTGCCTGGCGTTTGCGCCGAAGGGAAACCGCTTCGCGTCGGGCCACGGCGGCCCGAACAGTTCCTTCCTCGTCCGCCTCTGGGACGCGGAAACCGGCAAGGAAGTCCGCGCTTTCAAGGGCCACACCCAGGCCGTCACCGCCGTCGCATATTTATCGGATGGGAAACATCTTCTCTCGTCCAGCATGGACGGCACGATTCGGATGTGGGACGTGGAAACGGGCAAGGAAATTCGGCAGATGAAGCACGACGGCGCCGTCTACGACGTGGCCGCGTCGCCGAACGGCGCGCGGGCGCTGTCGGCCGGCTACGAGGACACGACGGTGCGCCTCTGGGATCTCACAACGGGGAAGGAACTTCACCGTTTCACCGACCACGCGGCCCGCGTGCTGGCCGTGGGCGATCTCGCCGGACGGCAAGCGCGGGCTGTCGTGCGACGCCAACGAGACGCTGAAACTGTGGCAGCTGGCGAAGTGAGCCATAATGCTATTATCGGACGTTGCTAGAGGCTACGGTAAGTTTCTTTATCCGCAAATTAGCAGAACCGTAATGCTCTTATCGGACGTTGGCCGGCGGCGCCGTTCGCGCGGGTTGTGCCGCGCCTCAGCGAGCGTAAAAGAGGCTGTCCATCAACTCGGATTGAGTCATCGCCTGGACGTGGCCGTCACAGAAGAGAACGTTGAAGAGTCCGGTATGGCGTAAAGGGTAGTGCGTCTGTGCGTTGGCGTCCCCGTAGGGCGTCCACGGGCCTGCGCGGCGCGATCGTCCGCGAGTTGGCGCAGCCCGGCGTCTTGGCGTGGTCCCATACGATGATGACGTTGGACGTTCCGTTCCCGTTCGTGACGTCCGTCAGCCGCAGCCCGTTCGGGCCGCCCGTGACGTAATTCATCCCGTAACTGACCTGATACCGCTGCCCCTGAGTCGGGCTGCCCGGAGTCTCGTCAATGCCGTCGGGGCATTGGAACACCTTCCTGTCGCCCTCGACGTAGGGCCAGATCAGCGCCCGCGTGGGGTCGAAACCCGCCAGCGGCTGCGCTGTCGGCCCGACGCGGTTGTCGTAGGGCGCCCACCAGACCTCATTCGGCCCCGTGTAAAACGTCGGCGAGAGGAGTTGGTCGCAGTAGTCGTCGGCCCCCCCCATCCAGGGCGTTGGGCAGAGTCGGTAGTGGGGCAGGGCGCCTGTCGAGTCGTGGTAGTTATGGTCCGCCAGGCCGATTTGCTTGAGGTTGTTGGCGCAGCTGATTCGGTTGGCCGCCGCCCGCACCTTTTGGACGGCGGGCAGCAGCAGGCCGATCAGAACGGCCATGATCGCGATCACCACCAGCAGCTCGATCAGCGTGAAGCCGCGGCGTTGCATCGTGCGTCTCCGGCGGGCGGGTTGGGGCGTTATATCCGTGTGAATATAACGACGGGCCGACGCGCCGGCAAGGTCGGTGCGATCAGCCGCCCAAGGGGCCGGCGCTCGGGACGAGGAAGCCGCAGCGGCGGAATCGCCGCGCCGCCGCGCCGGAGGAGAGGAAGGCGAGAAAGGCTCGGGCTTGCTCCGCATTGCGCCCGCGATGAACCAACGCGGCGGCATAGCGGATGGGGGCCGGCGGCCGATGCACGCGGAAAAGCAGGCGGCAGCCGTCGGCCCGACCCGCCTCGCTTCCGTAAATGAGACCGACGTCGGCCCGCCCGGCCCGCACGGCCGACGCCACAGAGTGTGCACCGTCCGCGGCGACCAGGCGCGGCGCCAGTGCCTCATACAGTCCCCGCCGTTCCAGGTAAGCCCGGGTGTAGCCGCCCAGGGGAGACGAGGGGCGTGCCACGGCGATGCGGCCTGTCTCCGGTCGAAGCAAGTCGGCCGGAGCGCTTACTCGGCTCCGACGCTCCGCGGGCTCGATCGCGGCGAGCGTGTTGGCCGCGAAAACGACGCGCCGATCCGCGGACGTCAGCCCCGCCGCCTCCAGGCGGTCGAGTTGGCGGGGGTCCGCACTGAGAAACAGGTCGGCCGACGACCCGGCGAGCAGTTGATCCGCCAGTTCGTCGGACGCCGCGAAAACGCAACGCACGGACACGCTCGGGGCGGCCTCTGCGTAGTCCGCCTGCAACTGTCCCAGGACTTCCTCCAGGCTGACCGCGGCGGCCACGTGCAGCGCCTCCCCGGCGGGCGCTGGAGCGAACGTGGCAGCGCTCGCTTGCAGCCGGCCTTGCAGTCGCCGGAACGTCGCCGCGGCCCATCGGCCGAGCGGCGTCAACCGGGCGCCGCCCCCGTGCCGGCCGCCGGTCGCCGCCTCGACGAGCGGCTCGCCGGCGGCCTCGTTCATGCTCTGCACCAGCAGCCAGGCATGGCGGTAGGACACTTTCAGCTCCCGCGCCGACGCACTAATGCTCCCTAGCCGGTCGATGCCTTCCAGAAGCTCCGCGCGCCCCGGACCGAGCAGCGCCCGCCCCGCGCGCTCCACCCAAACATGAACGCCAACGGTCCAGTCGTCACTCTGCGGTGGTACATCAGGAGACATGAGTTTCCCGCCGCGCCGCCTCATTTGCCGCGAACGTCGCCGCGCCCGCCCGTGTCGATAGTCTACCGCCGGGCGGGCCGGCGCGGTAGCATCCACCGCATGATCGAGTTCTTTGAACACACCGCCGACCTCGGCCTGCGCGTGCGCGCCGCCGACCTGGACGGCCTCTTCGCGGAGGCCGCCCAAGCGCTGTTCTCCGCCGTCGTCGAGGACCTCGGCACGGTCGTTGCGTCTCAACGGGTGGAAGTCCGCGTCGCCGGGTCCGACCGGGAGTTCCTGCTGTTCGACTGGCTGAAAACGCTGCTGTACCACTTCGACGCGGAGCATTTGCTGTTCTCGCGCTTTGCGGTGAAGGTCGGCGACGACGGCCTGGAAGGGGAGGCGTGGGGCGAGCCGATGGACCCGGCGCGGCACGAGCCGAACCACGAAGTCAAGGCGATCACCTACCACGGCCTCAAGGTGGAGAAGACGGCCGACGGCTGGCTGGCCGAAGTGATCGTGGACATTTGAGAGGGGACGCAAATCATGGCGAAGGAATCGTATCACGGCCCGCTGGAGCGGGTGGACGCAACCTGCTGGCGCATCCCCAAGAGCTACAAGCCGGGGATGCGCGTGGACGGATTGATCTTCGCCAGTGAGCGGCTGCTGTCGCAGATCAAGGGGGACCAGGCGCCCGAGCAGGTGGCCAACGTCGCCTCGCTGCCGGGCATCCAGCACGCCAGCCTGGCCATGCCGGACATCCACTGGGGCTACGGCTTCTGCATCGGCGGCGTTTGCGCCACCGATCCGGAGGAAGGGGGTGTTATTTCTCCGGGCGGGGTCGGCTACGACATCAACTGCGGCGTGCGGCTTGTGCGATCCAATCTATATCTATCGCGACGTGAAGCCGCGAGCTGCGCACGCTGGTCGAGGCGCTGTTCCGCAACGTGCCGACCGGCGTCGGCCGCTCGGGCCGATACAAGTTCGACCGAAAGGAGCTGCACCGCATCCTTGGCGAGGGGCCGCGTTACTTGCAGGGCCGCGACCTGGCGACGCGCGGCGACATCGAATACACCGAGGCCGAGGGCCGGCTCGACGGCGCCGACCCGAACTGCGTCACCGACCACGCCCTCAACCGCGGGGCGGACCAGTGCGGCACGCTCGGCTCCGGCAACCACTTCCTCGAAGTGCAGGTCGTCGATCAGGTCTTCGACGAGGAGACGGCGAAGGTGTTCGGCCTCGAAAAGGACATGGTGTGCGTGATGATCCACAGCGGCTCGCGCGGCCTGGGCTACCAGGTCTGCGACGACGCCCTGGCGAGCTGCGCAACGCCCCGCAGAAGTATGGCATCGAGCTGCCCGACCGCCAGCTCGCCTGCGCCCCGGTGCGACAGCCACGAAGGGCAAGAAGTACATCGCCGCCATGCGGGCGGCCGCCAACTTCGCCTGGTGCAACCGCCAACTCCTGATGCAGCAGGCCCGCGAAGTCTTCGCGTCGGTGTTCGGCCGGTCGTGGCAGGAATTGCAGATGAATCTGGTCTACGATGTCTGCCACAACATCGCCAAGTTCGAGGAGCACACGATCGACGGCAAGAAGCAAGCGCGTCTGGGTTCACCGCAAGGGGGCGACGCGGGCGTTTCCGCCGGGCCACCCGGAGGTGCCGGCGATCTACCGCAAGGTCGGCCAGCCGGTCATCATCCCCGGCGACATGGGCCGGGCCAGCTGGGTGCTGGCGGGTCAGCCCGGCAGCATGGAGAAGACGTTCGGCACGACCTGCCACGGTGCCGGCCGGGCCATGAGCCGCACGGCGGCGGTGAAGCACGCCGCCGGCCGCCGCATCGACAAGGAGCTGGAGGCGCGCGGCGTCATCGCCCGCGCCCAGAGCAAGAAGGGCCTCGCGGAGGAACAGCCGGCTGCCTACAAGAACGTCGATTACGTCGTGGACGTGGTCCACGATGCGGGGTTGTCGAAGAAGGTGGCGAGGATGCGACCGATTGGCGTGATCAAGGGCTAAAGAACAAACCTCGGCGAGCAGTCCAGTCCCCTGGTTGTCTCGTCTTTATGGTTGTGTGAGGGGAGGGCGCCTCATTGCCTAGTCCATGTCCCGGTTCGCGCTATCCGGAATCGAGATCGGGCGCGGAATCCACAGGTCAATTAGCGCCTGAATTATTCTTGACTTCCGGAGCTGACCTGTTACCGTACCAATGGAATCACGTCATGTCCACTTACGGAAAAGGAGCGTCGTCATGCCCCGATGGATGCTGCTCGTAGGGTCGTTCATCCTGGCCGGGCTGCTCTTGGCGGTTTGCGGCCAGGACTCCCCACGCGCCGCGGCCGCGCCGCCCTTCAAGCTGGAGGACATTCAAAAGGCTGGGCGCTTCATCTGCGCTTGGAAGCCTGGAACGGAAAAGGCGGCTCTTGAAAGCATCAAGGCCATGGGCCTCAAGATCGTCTTACACTCCAAATTGGGTGGGTTCGTGGCCTGCACATGGCCGGACGAATTAACCCAAGACACGTTCGACAAGCTGCGAAACGACCCGTCGATTCGTTTTGTGGAACCGGACTTCCGCATGCATGTGGGCGAAGAACCCGCCAAGACTGTGGATTTGGTCTATCGAAAGGATGCGCCTTCGATCGATGAGGAAACCTTAAAGGCCTACCGCAAGTCTGGTCGCGTCGTGTGCGCATGTGAACCAGGGAAGCTGGACGAGGCAGCTGGAATCGTGAAGAAACTCGGCCTAAAAATCGAACTCCGCTCTCCCGATGGGGCGTTTTTCGTGTGTTCTTGGAAAGACAAGCTTGAAAAGGAGCAGCTGGAGGCGCTAAACAAGGAACCCACGATCCGCTATATTGAACCCGATCAGGTTGCGTCGCTAGATCCCCCCGTATCGACTCGACCACTGGTTGACCCCATCCTGAAGACGCCCAAGCAGGGTGAAGTCGATGTGCGTCCCAACGATCCCGGCTATCCGCAACTCTACGGGATGGAGAATATCCGGGCCTCCGCAGCTTGGGGGAAGGTACAGGCTTCGCCCGTCATTGTCGCCGTGATCGATTCGGGGATCGATCCCACGCACGAAGATTTGCAGGACAATTTGCGCACCGAACTCAGCCTCGACTTCGTCCAGACCGACGACGATGGCAACCCGACAAGGAACCAAAAGGACGGACAGGGGCACGGCACTCACGTGGCCGGGACCATAGGTGCCATCGGGAACAACGCTGTTGGGGTCACGGGGGTGTGCTGGCGCGTCCAGTTGGTTTCTCTTCGGGTCTTCGGGGACAAGAAGGGGGAGGGAGGGTTTAATTCCCAAATTGCTGCTGCGATTCGGGCGGCCGTCGCGATAAAGGCTCGCGTCGTAAATATGAGCCTCGGCGGGCGCGGAAAGGACGAAGTGTTGACAGAGGCCGTGAAAGCCGCCGAAGACGCGGGCGTACTGCTAGTCTGCGCCGCTGGCAACGATCAGGACGAAGACCACGTCCTGGACAATGACCAAGTGGCTGAGTTCCCAGCGTCGTACCCCAACGCCAACATCCTTTCCGTCGCTGCGATTGACAAGGACAATGCCCTCGCCGATTTCAGCCATTTTGGGAAAAAAACTGTTCACCTGGCCGCTCCAGGGGTCAACATCCTAAGCTCCTTTCCGGGAAACCAGTACGCCACCTTAAGCGGTACCTCGATGGCCACTCCACATGTGGCGGGCGCTGCCGCCCTTATTCTGGGCCATCCGGATCACAAGAACGACGATGCTGTGAAAGTGAAGGACTTGCTACTCGGCAAGGTGCGGAAGACCAATGGCTTGGAGGACAAGGTCGCAAGCGGAGGCACCCTGGACATCGGTTTCCTGAATCCGGACGCCCCGCCCGGCACCCCTCCACCGACGCCACCACCCACTCCGCCTCCGCCGCCCGTGGTTATCTGCCCGCCGCCATGCCAGTGCCCACAATACCCCTACCGCATTTACCGCCGCTGCCACTAATCGGCGAGGAGAGTTGCGATCACCTGCAAGGGCCTGTCCGGTCGGACAGGCCCTTGCTTTTCGTGGTCGGCGACAGGAAAACTCACCGAGTCACGCAATCGAGATGGGCCTGTAGCCCTTCGGTGCAAATCCTGGTTGCCTTCACCGCTTTACATCGCTTCTCGGCCGTTGAACGCGGGCGACGCGGGCGTTCCTGCCAGGCCACCCGGAGGTGCCGGCGATCTACCGCAAGGTCGGCCAGCCGGTCATCATCCCCGGCGACATGGGCCGGGCGAGTTGGGTCCTGGCCGGGCAGCATGGAGCGGACGTTCGGGACGACGTGCCACGGCGCCGGCCGGGCCATGAGTCGCATGGCCGCCCTGAAGCACGCCGCCAGCCGCCGCATCGACAAGGAGCTGGAGGCGCGCGGCGTCATCGCCCGCGCCCAGAGCAAGAAGGTCCTCGCGGAAGAGCAGCCGGACGCGTACAAGAACCTGGATGATGTCGTGGATGTGGTCCACGACGCGGGGTTGTCGAAGAAGGTGGCGCGCATGAGGCCGATAGGCGTCATCAAGGGATGACATCCACCAACCCCAAGCGCAAGCGAGGGATGAGGTGCAAAGCCGCGCTCGCCTTCGGGTTAGTGTGCCTTTCAAACCCCCAGCGCTCGCCGCAGCCGCTCGATCTGCTCCGCCATCGACCGCGGTGCTTTCGGCGTCCCCTGCCCGTACCTCCCCTCCACGCGCAACCACACGACCACCGGACCCGGCCCCGACAGCGCCTCCGCCGCCTTCGCCCGCCATTCGTCGATTGCGTCGAAGGCGTACACCCGCCGAATCCCCGCCGCCCGCGCAATCGCGGCGAAATCGACGCGGCCGCTCCCCGCCGTCGGCTGGCCGCCCGTCACCTCGTACAGCGCGTTGTCGAGAATCAGCAGATACAGATTGGCGGGGTGGTTCGCCGCCGTGACGAGGCTGCCGAGGCTCATCAGCGTGCAGCCGTCGCCGTTGACCACGATCACGCCGCGGTTCGGCTGGGCCAGCGCCAGGCCCAGCCCAAGCGCCGGCCCCTGGCTCATCGAAGAGGGGATGTAGGCGAAATCCAGCGGCGTGTCGGACAGCTGCGGCCAGACGGCCACGGCGCTCATCGTCGTGACAACGATTTTGTCGTCGCGGTGGGCGGCCAGCACTTCCAGGGCGGCGCGTGCGTCCATCATGGCTTCACTCCGCGAGCAGCGCTGCACCGGCCCGGTTCTCGGCTTGCGCTTGCCGGTACGCCGCAGCCAGGTCGGCGGACCCGCTTCGGTCGTCCAACAGCACATACGGCAGCCGCCACGCCTGCAAGATCGGCTCGGTGAAGACGGGGCAGGTGTCGGCGGATTTGCCCTGCTGGTGAGCGTGATAGCTGCGGACGCCGATCAGGAAGAAGAGCGGCAATTTCAGATCGTGAATGAAGTTGCGCAGCGAGTCGCCGGCCTCGAACAGGCCGGTGCATTGCATCATGACGATCGGCCGCTTGCCGCCGATGTGCAGGCCGCCGGCGACGGCCACCGCCTCACCCTCGCGGCAAACGCGGATCAGCGACAGGTCCGGGTCGGCGCTCAGGGCGGCGTCCCATTGGCCGAGCACGCTGTCCGGCACCCAGACGACGTGCGTGACGCCGCAGGACTTGAGGGCGGCCGCGACCGAGGGGCCGTCGAACATGGCGCCTCCAAAAAGAGGTTTCACCGCGGAGAACGCAGAGAGCGCGGAGAGAAGAAAAGCAATGGTTCCGAGACGTGCCGTTCCCTTGGTACTTGTTTTTGTCTTCTCCGCGCCCTCCGCGTTGTCCGCGGTGAAACTCGTCTTCTACTCCGGGGGCCGATGCGCCTTGTGACACGTCTTGCAGGTGTCGCCGCCCATTTTCGCCCAGGCGGCGCGGGCGGCGGTCTGGTCCATCTTCGCCGTCGCTTGCGCCAGCGTCTTCGCATTGTCGGCGTAGGCTTTCGTGAGCTTGTCCCACGAATCCTTGTCGCCGCGCGGCGGCGCGGCCTGCTGCAACTGGCTTGCCAGGGCCGCCAGGTCCTTCGCCTCCTGCTGAATGTCCGACCACGAAGGGTTGTCGTCCTTCAGGTCCTGGCCCAGGTTGGCGTAAATGCCCGTCGGTGAGTTGGCCTTCTTCATGATTTCCTTCACGGTGGGCGCGTCCGCGGTCCCGGCGTCGGCTGGCCGATTCACCAGCAACAGCGCCAAAGCCACGGCCGCCAGCAAGGTCTTCCGCACCATGCTACTGCTCCTTAACCGATAGGGATTCGCTCAACGATCGCCGCTCATGACGCGGTGGGCCTGGTGGCAGGCGCGGCAGTTGGAGGCGGCGCGCAGCCGCTGGCCGGCGCCCTCCTTGCCGTCGATCAGGTCCTGCGCCGCCGCGACCAGGGCGCCGGTCTTCGCCTTCCAGGAGTCGAGACTGCCGTGGTCCGGCTGCGTGTCGGCCAAGCCGGTCAGCACCTTGAGCAGCCGCTGTTTCTCGACTTCGCTGGCGTCCCCGGCCGCGGCCTTGACGACCAGCGGCGGATCTTGTCCGGTGAAGACGCGGCGCATGGCGGCGATGACGACCATCCGGGAATCGTCGTCGGCGCGAGAGGCGTACCAGCCGGCCGACGCGGCCAGCACCACGATCGCAAGGCCGAGTTGCTTGACGGCGCGCACAAGTAATTCCTCAGCAGGGCGATGATTCGTCTTACCCGGCCCAGCGAAGGTTGTCAACGACGCGCCGAAAAGCAAACGGGCCGACCAGAGATGCGGTCGGCCCGTTCACTTCGAGAACCCCGGCCCGCTGTGTTACGGCTTGAAGACTCGGTGCGCCATATGGCAGCCCCTGCAGTCGTTGGCCTTCTTCAACGCATCGACGCTGCCGTCCTTGCCGTCCGCCACGTCCTGGGCCGCCGCCACGACCACGTTCACGCGCTTCGTCCAGTCGTCGGCGTCGCCTCGGGGCGCCTTGTTCTGGCCCATGATCGTGTACAGGTCCACCAGCTGGCCGCTGAGCTTCTTCTGTTCCGCGGCGTCGGTGCTGGCCAGCAGCTTGCTGTAGATCGACAGCACGGTCTTGTCCTTGCTGTCCTTGTTGGCCATGTCCATGACCTCCTTGACCGAGTACTTGGGCGCGTCGTCCGCCCGGGCCAGGGCCAGCCCGACCACGAGAGCCAGAATCAGGGCCGCCGGCGCGATTCGCTTCAGCATTCGCATTCGATCATTCCCCTTGTGTGGGTCATCCGAACCGCTCCGGCCAAACGATGACCGGAGGTAATTCCCTGGTTTCCGACGGGAACCCGGGGAGGGGACCGTCGCTCGATCGGTGATATGTCTTAACGGGAATGGATGAGACTGTCAACCGTGGGGCGGCCCCAAAAGCGGCGCATTGTCGCCGTCCGGCGGCCGATATAATGGGTGTGGAAACTCGTCCCCGTACCTGCCGAAAGGCCTCCCGATGCTCCCGCTGCCGACGGTTGATGTGGCCGTTCCCGCCCGAAGATTGCCGTCTTGGCTGAAGCGCCCCCTGCCGCAGGGAAACGGCAACTTCTTCACCGAAGGGCTGCTGCGCGAGCTGGGCCTGGAGACGGTCTGCGAGAACGCGCGCTGTCCCAACCGGCCGGAGTGCTACTCCCGCCGCACCGCCACGTTCATGATTCTCGGCGCCGTCTGCACGCGGCCGTGCGGCTTCTGCTCGGTCCACAAAGGAGAACCCGAGGCGCTGGAAGACGACGAGCCGGCCCGCGTCGCCGAGGCGGCGCACCGGCTCGGCCTGCGTCACGTCGTCATCACGTCGGTGACGCGCGACGACCTGCCCGACGGCGGGGCCGACCACTTCCGCCGCTGCGTCCTGGCCGTGCGCGAGCGCACCGGGGCGGCCGTCGAGGTGCTGACGCCCGACTTCCTCGGCGACCTGGCCGCCGTGGATATAGTCTTATCGGCGATCCCAGAAGTGTATAACCACAACATGGAAACGGTCCCGCGCCTCTACAAGAAGGCGCGGGGCAGGGCGTCGTATCAGCGCAGCCTCGATCTGCTGGCCCACGTCAAGCGGCGTTCGCCGGCGACCGTCACCAAGAGCGGCCTGATGCTCGGTCTGGGCGAGATGATTGAGGAATTGTTCGAGGTGCTGGCCGACCTGCGGGCGGTGGGCTGCGACACGCTGACGCTCGGCCAGTACCTGGCGCCGACGCTCAAGCACATCGCCGTCGCCCGCTACGTTCCGCCGGAGGAGTTCGACGCCCTGGCCGCCCGGGCGCGGACGATGGGCTTCGCCAAGGTCGTCGCGGGGCCGTTCGTCCGCTCCAGCTATCACGCCGACGAGATGGTGTAGGATGAAGCCCGCGCCCTTCATCGCCCTGGAAGGCATCGACGGCGCCGGCAAGTCCGCGCAGTGCCGTCTCCTGGCTGACTGGCTGCGCGGTCGGGGGTACATCGTGACGCAGGTGGCCGACCCCGGAGGAACCGCGCTCGGCGACCAGTTGCGTTCGATGGTCCTCGGCGGCCAATGGGAGATGTTTCGGATCACCGAAGCCCTTCTTTTCATGGCCAGCCGCGCGGAACTCGTGGGGCAGGTCGTTCGCCCGGCCCTGGCGCGCGGCGACGCCGTTGTATCGGATCGCTTCCTGCTCTCCAACGTCGTTTATCAGGGGCGTGCGGGAGGGATCGATCCGGCCGAGCTGTGGCGGCTTGGCCTATTCGCCACGGGCAAGCTGGAGCCGGACCTGAGCATCGTGCTGGATTTGCCGGTGGAACAGGCAACCGGACGGCGGAATCGTCCCGAGGACCGCATCGAGGGGCGCGGCCTTGCCCACCATGAGGCCGTGCGGCAAGGGTTCCTGGCGGAGGCGCGGGCACGGCCGGATCGGATCGTCGTCGTGGACGCGGCCGGGCCGGTGGAGGCGGTGGCGGCGGACGTGGCGCGGGAGGTGGAGCGTGTCCTGGAAGCGCGTACGCGGGCATGAGGCCCAGGCGGAGCGGTTCGAGCGGGCGGTGCGCCGCGGCCGGCTGGCACACGCCTATCTGTTCGTCGGGCCGCCCGGCGTCGGCAAACGGCTGTTCGCCGTCGAGCTGGCGAAGGCGCTGCTGTGTGAGGGAGCCCCCCACCCAACCCTCCCCCACCCGCGGGGGGAGGGCAGAGAGGGGGGGCCGCTGGAAGCGTGCGATCACTGCCCATCCTGCGTGCAGATCGACGCCGGCACGCACCCCGATTTCCTGACAGCCGCCCGTCCGCCCGAAAAAGCAGAATTTCCGATCGAGTTAATGCGCGAACTGTGTCAGCACTTCTCGCTCAAGGCGGCGCGCGGCCGGGGCAAGGTGGTGGTGATCGACGACGCCGACGACCTGAACGACGAGTCGGCCAACTGCTTCCTCAAGACGCTGGAGGAGCCGCCGTCCGGCTCGGTGCTGATCCTGATCGGGACCAGCACAGATCGGCAGAAGGCGACGATCGTATCGCGCTGCCAGGTGGTGCGCTTTCTCCCGCCGCCGCCCGAAGCCGTCGCGGAGGTGTTGCAAGCCAACGGCGTAGGAGACGCCGCCGTGCGGGAGCGGCTGGTCGGTCTTGGCGGCGGGCCGGGGCAGGCGCTGACTCTGGCGGACCCGGCCTTGTGGGAGTTTCGGGATACGCTGTTGACCGCCCTGACGGGGACGCGTTTCGACGCTGTCGCGCTGTCGAAGGCATGGATCGAATTCGTGCAGGACGCCGGCAAAGAGGCGGTGCATCACCGCCGGCGGGCGCGTCTGACGTTGCGGCTGCTGATCGACTTTCTCCGCGCCGCGCTGGCCTTCGGGCTGAACGGGCAGGGCGGGGCAGGGGGGGAGGACCGCCCGCTGCTGGAGGCGATGG
Organism: uncultured Planctomycetaceae bacterium; assembly: GCA_963823075.1. Classification (GTDB taxonomy): domain Bacteria; phylum Planctomycetota; class Planctomycetia; order Gemmatales; family Gemmataceae; genus UBA4732. The sequence goes on along the minus strand of CAWGKE010000001.1, from coordinate 641,649 downwards.
CGCGGCGGGCCGACGCCGACCAAATCACGTCGCTTCTGGAGCGCTGCCTGGAGGCGGATTTCCAGATCGAGCGCAACGTGGGGACGGCGCTGGTGCTGGAGGCGCTGCTGGATTCATTCGCGCAGAGGACGGCAGCGTAGCCCGCATCATTCCTTGCTCGATCCGATTTGTTGCTCGATCCGGCGATCCGGCACGAACCAGATCACGGCGACCAGACAGTAGAGGCCGCACGAAACCCAGGTGCTGACGAACGCCAGGCCGATGGCAAGAGCGTAGATCCCCGCCGACGCCCATTCCTTGAGGTTGGCGCCCAACGCCTTCGCCAGCATGGATTGGCTGTCATGGTTCCGGAGCAGCACGCGGCGCTCGATGTCCCACGCGATGGCGCACAGAAACAAGACCAGCCCGTACACCGCCGTCGGCCAGGCGCCGAAATGGCTCTGGCCCATCCATTCGGTGACGTACGGAACCAGCGACAGCCAGAACAGCAGGTGGAGGTTGGCCCAGAGCGTCATGCCGCTGACGCGCTGGACGGCGTGGAAGATGTGGTGGTGATTGTTCCAGTAGATGCCGACGAAGATGAAACTCAGCACATAGCTGAGGAGCGCCGGCAGGACCGGCCGAAGCGCCTCCAGGTCGGACCCTTGCGGGACCTTCAATTCCAGCACCATGACCGTGATGATGATCGCGATCACGCCGTCGCTGAACGCCTCCAGACGGCCTTTGCTCATTCAGGCGTCTCCGATGGCCGCCACGGCCTGGCAAGCAGGGGCCGGTTCCTTGACCCCATTCTAGCGTCATGCGGGTGCCATGCTTTCGCGGCCCTCCGGCGGCTCCTTCCGTCTCCAGAGACGTGCAGGGCCGCGAAAGCATGTTCACCCACGCCGACCGCACTACTCGTCAAGGGTTGGAAGCGGGTCCATCTGCAGAGCCGCGTCCCCGATCCCTTCGTAGAACCCAGCACTGGACCACGGCCAATCCGCCGGCCGTGCGACGAGTCCCCGACGCACCGGGTTATTGTGAATGTACTCGATCATGGCCCGCAGCGTGGCCGGGTCGGTGATGTTGCGGTCGTAGCCGCCGCCCCGCTGCCAGAAGCGGTAATGCACCTCGCCGTTCGGCTGCTCGTCCCGCAAGCGGTCCAGGAAAGCCGGTGCATGGGATCGAAGGAATGCCAGGGCCTTCCGCTGCACCGGGACTTTCAACGCGGTGCGAATGAGCCGCACTTCGTAGTTGGGTTCCCGCGGCCAGACGATGACGTGGAGGTGTTCCGGCATGATGATGTACGCCCACAGAGCCAGGTTGCGGCGACGCCGGGCCGCGTCCAAGGCGTCGAGGACCCAGCGGCGGGGGCGGTCGCGGTTGAGGAGCGGCAGCCTGTGGAAGCAGGAAAAGGTCAGCTCATGGGCGTGGCCCGGCGTGTTGTAGCTGCGGACTTGTTTTCGGTGAAGGCGGCCCATGATGAGAGGTCCGGCCTTCGCGGGGAATCATGCTTTCGCGGCCCCGCGAGCCGCGGCGAGATCGGGTCAGTCAGGGAGGGGCCGCGAAAGCATGGCACCCGGCGTCGCTCATCCAGACTTTCCAATTTACACCCAGTATTCCCGACGGCCATGCGAACCCGTCCGGAAGTTGATTTTGCCGTCCTTGGCGAGCTGCCGGAGCGCCGGGCACGGGACCGTGTCGTCCGTCACGTACCGCGTGGGGTGGGGACCACGATAGAGGCCCATGCGAGTGCGCTGCTGGGCCAAGCGGATCAGCTGCTGCTCGGTCTTGGGGCTCCGTCGAGCTGACCAACGACGTAGCCGGCCGCACCTTTAATCCCGAATCGGTTATTCACGGTTTTCCTCCGCGACCTCGAACCAGTGAACGCCGTCACCCGGCTCGTCGAAGGCTTGCTGCTGGGAGCCGGGCAGTGTCCCGATCGGCCACGGCAACGGCCGAAAATCCCCATCTGAAATGCTACGCGGCGGGAGAAAGTGCGCCAATAGGCGAGAACGCGCGAACACTCCCACAGGCCCTCATCATTCAATCGCCCCGTCTCGCCCCGTCGTCAGCCGGTGGATGATCCCCGCGACCGCCCCCAGTCGTTTGCTGCCGCGCGCCCGGATGACCTCGCAGTCCGCCATCGAAGGCACCAGGGCGCGGCGCCGCGTCCGCCCCAGCAGTTCATCGAACAGGCCGTCCCGCGCGTCGAGCAGCCGGCCGTAAAGGAACAACTTGCTGGGGTTGAAAAGGTTGACGACCGCCGCCATGCCGACGGCGAGATATTCCAGGATGCGGTCCAACTCCTCCTCGGCCCGCACCTCGCCCGACCGCAGCAGGCCCACCGCCTCCTCGATGCCGACCTTGCGGCCGGCCCGCTCCGAGACGGCGGCGGCCAAGGCGGTGTCGGTGGCGACCGTCTCCAGGCAGCCGCGGTTGCCGCAGCCGCACAGGCGGCCGTGAATATCGACGGTGACGTGGCCCAACTCGCCGCCGAGGCCGCTGTGCCCCTCCAGGATGCGGCCGCCGCTGACCACGCCGACCCCTAACCCCTCACTGATGTCGAGCATGGCGAAGTCGGCGACGCCGCGGGCGGCCCCGTAGGTCTGTTCCGCCAGGCAGAGGCCGTGCGATTCCTGGAGGATGGCGGTCTCGATACGCAGCGCCCGGCGCAGGTCGTCGCCGAGCCGCCGGCCGTCGGTTTGGTGCAGGTTCGGCGAGAAGACGGTGCGCTTCTCCCGCCGGTGGAGCAGGCCCGGCATGGAGACGCCCAGGCCGAGCACCGGACTCCGCCGCCGCTCGACCAGGCTCCGGGCGTGGCGAGTGACCGCCCGCACCAGGTCGGGGTAGCGCCCCGGCGTCTCCAGCGGCGCGATATGCTCAGGATGAATTTCGCCGTCCAGGCCGGCGGCGACCAGCTCGCAGCGCCGGGCGCCGACGACGAGGCCGAGGACCGACGCCGTTTCGTTCGCCAGGCGCAGGACCTTGCCCGGCCGGCCGAGCGCGGGACGGCGCAGGTCGCCCTCTTCGAGGAGGCGGGCGCGGAGGAGGGCCGCCACGGTGCGCGTGACGGTCGGCCCGCTGATGCCGGTGCGGCGGGTGAGGTCGGCGCGCGACAGCGGCCCCGCCGTCTGGATGGCGGCCAGGATTTCCCGCTCGTTCAGGCCGCGCAGCAGCGAACCCCTCGTCCCCGAACGTGGCATGTTCTTCGTCCCCCTCCCGGACCCGGCATAGTTTTTCGGACGATTTTCCAGTTTAATCCTTGCAACCGGGGCCTGCCACTGGTATTTTCACACTTTATGAAAATAAGTGCCGGCGCTCGCCGGCGAGCCACCGAGGGAGAGGAAGAATGGGGCGCAACCTTACCGCCGCCGCGGCCGTCCTGACCGCGGCGCTGCTGGCGGCCGCACCGGCCGTCGGCGAGGAGCCGGCCAAGCTGTCGGTGCTGATGCTCGGCGACGACGGCCATCACCGGCCGGCCGACCTGGCCAAGATCATCACGCCGATCCTGGCGAAGGACGGCATCGACGTCCACTACACCGAGGACGTGGACGCCGCTCTGACGCCGGAAAGCCTGGGGAAGTGCGACGCGCTCCTGATCTTCCGCGACCACGGCGACCTGCCGCCGAAGGCGGAGGCGGCGCTCCTGGATTTCGTCGAGGGCGGCAAGGGCCTCTTCGCCCTCCATTGCGCCTCCAACTGCTTCCGCAACAGCGACAAGTACACGGCCCTCGTCGGCGGCCGGTTCCTGCGGCACAACACCGGGACCTTCCGCGCGAAGATCATCGACGCCCAGCACCCGGCCATGCGCGGTTTGAGCAGTTTTGAGAGCTGGGATGAAACTTATGTCCACGACCAGCTCGCCCCCGACATCCGCGTGCTGATGGTGCGGGAAGAGCAGGGGGGGTACGAGCCGTACACTTGGGTCCGCAACCAGGGCAAGGGCCGCGTCTTCTACACCGCGCTCGGCCACGACGAGCACACATGGACAAACGAGGGGTTTCAGAAGCTGCTGGAGCAGGGCCTGCGCTGGTCGGCCGGCAAAATCCCTGAGGATAAGGACGTAAAGCCGTTTGAATACGTGGAAGCCAACATCCCGTTCTACCCGCCCGGCGAGAAGTGGGGCACGATATCCGACCAGGCGACGCGCAAGATGCAGCTGCCGCTCGACCCGGCGGAGTCGATGAAGCACATGCACTTGCCGGAGGGCTTCGAGGTGCAGCTGTTCGCTTCGGACCCGGACATCTACCGGCCGATCTGCATGGCCTGGGACGCCCGCGGCCGGCTGTGGATCGCCGAGACGGTGGATTATCCCAACGACAAGCAGCCGCCCGGCAAGGGACACGACCGCATCGTGATCCTGGAAGACACGAAGGGGACGGGCAAGGCGGACAAGTTCACCGTCTTCGCGGAGGGTCTAAGTATCCCGACGAGCATGACGTTCGCCCGCGGCGGCGTGATCGTGACGCAGGCGCCGGAGACGCTGTTCCTCAAGGACACCGACGGCGACGACAAGGCCGACGTGCGCGAGACGCTGTTCCGCGGCTGGGGCGTGCAAGACACCCACGCCGGGCCGAGCAACCTGCGCTACGGCTTCGACAACTGGATCTGGGGCACCGTCGGCTACTCCGGCTTCAACGGCAAGATCGGCGGCAAGGACTACCGCTTTAGTCAGGGAATCTGGCGCATGAAGCCAGACGGCTCGGACCTCGAATTCCTCAGTTCGACGAGCAACAACACCTGGGGCTTGGGTCTGAGCGAGACGGGCGAGGTGTTCGCGTCCACGGCCAACAACCAGCACAGCGTCTTCCTGGGCGTGCCGAACCGCTATTTCGAGGCGGTTCGCGGCTGGCACGGCGCCGGCAGCGCGGGCATCGAGGACCACAAGAAGTTTCATCCGGTGACGGACAAGATCCGTCAAGTCGATAATCACGGCGGCTTCACCGCGGCCGCCGGCCACGCCCTCTATACCGCCCATAGCTTCCCGGAAGAGTACGAGAACCGGGCGGCGTTTGTGTGCGAACCGACGGGCCACTTGGTCCACGTCGATTGGCTGACGCCGCAGGGGAGCGGTTTTGTCGCAAAGGACGGCTGGAACATCCTGGCCAGCGACGATGAATGGACGGCCCCGGTCTGCGCCGAGGTCGGCCCGGACGGGGCGTTGTGGGTGATCGACTGGTACAACTACATCGTCCAGCACAATCCCACGCCCAAGGGCTTCGACACCGGCAAAGGCGGCGCCTACGTGACGCCGCTGCGCGATAAAACGCACGGCCGGATCTACCGCATTGTCTATAAGGGCGCCAAGCCCTCTCCCAAGGTGGATTTCGCGAAGGCGGATGAAAAAGAGCTGGTCGCAACGCTTTCGCATGAGAACATGTGGCAGCGCATGACCGCCCAGCGGCTGCTGGTGGAGCGCGGCAAAACGGACGTGCTGCCGCAGCTGGCGGCGGTGGCGAAGGACGGCAAGAGCGCGGCCGGGGCGTTCCACGCGCTCTGGACGATGCAGGGCCTCGGGGCGCTCGCCTCCGACAAGAGCGAGGCGTTCGACGCGGCGAAAGCGGGCCTGGCAAACACCAATCCCGGCGTCCGCCGCGCCGGGCTGGCGGTGATGCCGCGCACCGCCGAGGGCGCGGCCGCAATCCTCGCCGCCAAGTCCGCGGCCGACCCGGACGCGACGGTGCGGCTGGAAGCGCTGCTGGCACTGAGCGAAATGCCGGCGTCGAAGGAAGCGGCCGCGGCCGTGACGGCGGCGGTCCTCGACCCGAAGAACGCCGGCGATCCGTGGATTCCGTCGGCGCTGGTCGCTGCCGCGGCGCGGAACGACATGGATTTTCTGCTGGCCGCGGCTACTGCCAAACCGGCGAAAGAAGCGGAATCGACGTACACCAAGACGATCCGCGTCGTGGCCGAACACCTGGCGCGTCAGGCGCCGGAGGGCGCGGCGTCAAAACTCCTGGCGGTCCTGAAATCGGCTGATCCGGCGTCCGTCGAGCCGCTGCTGGCGGGCCTGGCGGCGGGCTGGCCGCGAGACCGCAGGCCGGCCCTGGACGATGCGGCCTCGGCCGATTTCTCGGCGCTGGCCGTGAAGCTGCCGCCGGCCGGCGTGACGCAGCTGGCCCAGCTGGCGAAGCGCTGGGGCCAAGAAAAGTTGATGGGGGCCACGACCGGCAAGCTGCGCGACGCCGACCTGAAGCGCGTGGCCGACGACAAGCTGCCGGAGGACGCCCGGCTGGCGGCGGCCCGCGACCTCATCAGCCTCGGCGGCGACGAGGAATCGCTGAAGGCGGTGCTGGAGCAGATCGGCCCGCAGTCCGGCCCCGCGCTGACCGCGGGGATCTTCGACGTGCTGGCGGACAGCACATCCGAGGCGGTCGGGCCGGCCGTGGCGAAACGGTGGTCGCAGCTGACGCCGGCCGGTCGCGGGGCGGCGGTGGACATGCTGCTGAAGCGACCGGCCTGGGCCAACGCCCTGCTCGACGCCGTGGAAAAGGGCGGCGTGGACCGGGCCGACCTCAGCGTCGAGCAGGCCCAGCGGCTCAGTCGCTACCCGGACGCGGCCGTGAGCAGCCGAGCGAAGAAGCTGCTGGCGATGGGCGGAGGATTGCCCAATCCGGATCGCCAAAAGGTGGTGGACGCCTTCCTGCCGGCGCTGAAGCGGCACGGCGACGCCGCCCGCGGCCGCACGGTCTTCGAGCAGAATTGCGCCAAGTGTCACCGCCACGGAGACATCGGCGCCAACATCGGCCCCGACCTGACCGGCATGGCCGTCCGCGAGCGCGCCGACCTGGCCATCGACGTCCTCGACCCCAACCGTTCCGTCGAGGGCAATTACCGGCAGTACACGATCCTGACCAAGGACGGCCGGGTGCTGACGGGGCTGCTGATGTCGGAGACAAAGACGAGCGTGGAACTCATGGACAGCGAGGCCAAGAAGCACGACGTGCTGCGCGAGGACATCGACGAATTCAAGGCCACGAAGCTCTCACTGATGCCGGAGGGCTTCGAGAAATTGAGTCAGGACGACCTGCTGGCGGTGCTGGAGTTCCTGACGGTGCGCGACAAGTTTTTCCCGTTGCCGCTGGGCAAGGCCGCGACGATCGCCAGCGTGCAGGGCATGTTCCTCAGCAAGGACGCCGACGAACAGCGGCTGATCTTCCCCAAATGGGGTCCGCAAACGGCGTTCGGCGTGCCGTTCCAGGTGATCGACCCGCGCGACGGGGCGGTGCCCAATGTGATCGAGCTGTACGGCCCCAGCGGCGACGTATCGAAGCAGATGCCGAAGTCGGCGACGGTGCCGTGCAACGGGTCGGCCAAGGCGATTCACCTGCTGAGCGGCGTCGGCGGCTGGTGCTACCCGTACAGCAAGAAAGGAACCACGTCGATGATCGTGCGGCTGCACTACGCCGACGGAAAGACGGAAGATCACCCGCTCCTGAACGGCGTCCACATGGCCGACTATATCCGCGTGGTGGACGTGCCGGAGTCGCAGCTGGCGTTCAAGTTGCGGGGTCAGCAGATCCGCTATCTCTCGATCAAGCCGGAGCGGACGGACAAGATCGACACGATCGAGTTCGTCAAGGGCGACGACGACACGGCGCCGGTGGTGATGGCGGTCACGGTGGAGAGCCTACCGTGAGGGGGCAAACAGAGCCGCGACCGTGAGGGAGCGGAGCAAGGTTCCTGGACCTTTCCCGCTCCCTGACGGTCGCGCTCTGACATTTTCGGCGCTGCTTACTTGTCCTTGACCGGAGGCGGCGGGGTCTTGTCCTTGTCCGGCGGCGGCGCCGGCTTGTCCTTGTCTGGGGGCGGCGGGTCGCCGGTCAGCAGGGCCTTGAGGGCGGTCTTCTGGGCGTCGGTGAGGACGTTTTCGACTTCCGTGTGTTCCGTCTTTTTGAGGTCGTCGATTTGCTGCTGGAGCGCGTCGATCTTGTCCTTGTACGTCGCCTCTATTTTGTAAATGCTCTGGATCTGTGCATCGGAAAGGCCGAGCTTCTTATAGTGCGCCGGCAGCACCCCCTTGACCTTGGGAGGGTCGTCCGGCTTCTTGTCGTCGCCCATCAGCCAGCCGCCGGCGATCACGGCGAAGGCGAGGGCGGTCAGACCGACGAACAGACGAGTTTTCATACTTGCACCTGTTGTAAGTGGGGTGGGAGGAAACACCTGTCTCCGCCTACCACCATGTCAACGTGTCTTCGGTGCAAGTGCAAGCAAAAAAAGACAAAATACGCGCGTTAGCGCGCTAACCGGACGCACCCGCCTTCGTAGTCATGGCGGCAGCCGCTTCAGGCGTCGCCCCGTCGCCCCCCAGCATCGCCGTCAGCGCCGGCGCCCCCGTCTTCTGCCACCCCTCCCACCATTGCAAAAACCGCTTCCGCTCCTGCGGCAGCCGCCGCTGGTGGAAGCGCAGCAGGCTTTCGACGCCCGCCTGCACCCGCTTCCACTCTGCCGCCCAGCCGCGCTTCATCCGCCCGCGCAGGTCCGTCAGCCGGCCCTCGCCGACGTGGCTGTCGTTGGCCCGGCCCAGCACCTCCTGCATCTCCTCCACGCGCGGGTACAGCGATTCCCGGAATGACAGCGAAAAGCAATCCGCGAACACCTCCATCGCGTACCGCAGCCGTTTGCCCGCGATCCGCACCTGATGCAGGTGGGAGTAATCCTCCAGGTTCCCGGTCGCCGTCCATTCCAGCTCGCGCAGCAACCCGGTCAGCAGCGGCCGGCCGAGGTCCACCAGGTTTGCGTCCACCGGCAGATCGTCCGCCGGTCGCACGGCCGCCGTCGTCTCGTCGCGGAAGGAGGTGAAACCCGAGTGCTCCTCCGTCCCGACCGCCTCCAGGTCGCCCTGCGCCGCGGTTCGATGGCCATAGGCGTAGCCGAACAAGAAGTTCAGCCCTGCTTGCTCCTTCTCCGGGCGGGTCGGCCGCCGCTCGGCCAGGGCGATCAGGAACACGTCCCAGTCCCGCGCCTCCCCGGCCGCCCGCCGCAGCCGCCGCAGCCGTTTCCGCGCCGCCTTGTGGACCTTCTTCGGCAGGCACGGCTCGAAGATCCGAAGGGCGGCGTCGGCCCGCCGCGTCGCCACGCGCAGCTGGTGGACGTGTTCCGGGTCCTTGTCCGCTTCCTGCGCCGCTTTGGGCAGGGCGTCGCCGACCGTGCGCAGCCGCACCGACAGCACCGTCTCCGCGGCCTTCGTCAGCGGCGTGTCGGCCGTCAGCCCATCAATCCATTTACCATCCGCCATGTTCTGGACCGCTTGAGAAGGGATTCATTTTCCGTACAGCCCGGCGACGCTCGCCGACTGCTCCCGCTTTTCCAGCCACGACGACACCTCGCGCGTCTCGCCGGCCAGCTTCTCCACTTGCCGCCGCTCCGCCTCCAACACCGCCGCCACGTCCGCCGGCACCGGGCCGTACACGTTCTCCAGCTCCCGGAACAGCCGCTCCTGGAGCCGCGTCTGGAAGTCGCCGCGGATGGCCGCCCAGCGCAGCGGCAGCAGTAAGGCGATCAGGACGTGCAGGATGACCAGCACGGCCAGCAGCACCGCAAAGGGTTGGAAGAAATCCCAGAGGCCGAGGGGCGCCGTCGCCGGCCCCCACGCCTTGAACGCCTGGAGCAGGAAAACCACGATGGCGGCGATGAACGCGGCCGGCGGGACCCAGTTGGCCAGCAGCACCAGCACGGCGCGGACGTAGCGGCGCGGCCCCGTCGGTTCGCTGCGCCGCTTCTCGACTTCGTGCAGCACCTCGCTCATCGCCTGGGCGTAGCGCTGTCGCCAGTCGGTCTTCGACACGGCCTCCACCGGGTCGGCCAGCACCTTGAGGGCGAACCCCTGCGCGTCGGCCTCCACCAGGAGGCGGTTCGCCAGGGCCTTGGCGCGTGAGTCGAGCTGGCGGTTACCCGCCACGTCGCTGCACGCCCGCGCGAACCGCGTCGCGTCCCACCGCGCCGGGGCGTTCACCGCGTCGCGCGGTTTGGGCAAGAACGGGATGCGGTCGCGGACGCCGGCGCCGAGATAGTGAATGCGGTTCACCGTGTGCAAGTAGCCGGCCATGAGGCCGCGAAACTGACGCTGGCCCTCCACGGTGAAATGGTGCTCGATCTCCGCCTGGTACGGCTCCAGCGTGTTGAGCAGCACCTCGGTCGTCGCGACCGCCTCTTCGGTCAGCGGCGCCGACCACGCCTTGCGCGTCCGCTCCGCCGCTTCGGCGAGGTCGGGCGGACTGGCCTCTTGCAGGGAATGCTCCAATTGCGATAGAAGCTGTCCCACGCCGCGAGCCTTGATCGACTCGATCTCCAGCCGCGTCAGGCCCATCTCCAGCCATTGCAGCAGCTCCGCGAACTGCTCGCCTTCCGGCAGGTCCGGCGGCGTCAGCCGGGCGACTGGCGCCTCCCCGTCCGCCGACGGCGAAGCCGCGTCGAGCCACGCCTGGGCGCAGGTGCGGAACAGCAGCGGGTTCTCGAAACCCTCCGATTTCAGGTCGCGCAACAGATCTTCATCGGGCCGCAGACCGCTGCCGGCGCCGTGGACGCAGCGGTCCCACTTGTTCATAACGAAGGCGAACGCCCGCCGCTTCCGCTGCTGCAGGAACAGCTGCCAGCCGATCTCGTCGTGGTACTTTTCCTGCGAGCCGACGTACAGCACTACGTCGGCCACCGGCAGGACGTGGTACAGCTTCTCGCGGTTGGCGAGGTCGTTGCTGTCGAGGTCGGGCGTATCGACGATCACCTTCTGCGCCAGCGACGGCCGGTCGTGCGGCGCCAGGCGGCAGTGGCGCAGGGCCGGGTCGAGCCGGTCGGGATTGACCGATTCATGGTAATAGACGACCGGATCGCGGGTGGTCGGCCGGGCGAACGAGGCGCGGGCGACGGCGCCGCCGGCCAGGGCGTTCAGCAGCGACGACTTTCCGACTCCGGTTCCTCCCATGAGAACGACGGTGAGCAGCGGCCGGTCCATTTCGAGGGAGTCGGCCTGCCGCCGCAGGTCGGCCGCCATGCCTTCCAGCGCCGCCCGAGCGATCGTGGACAGCGGGTACCGGCGCGGCCCGTCGAGCCACGCCCGCAGCCCGCCCTCCAGCCCGCGCAGGGCGGGGGCGAGCGTGCGAAGCAGGGGGGCGTCCGGCGGGGGCGACGGCGACGGTTGATCGGTCATGAGCGCCTCCCCTAACTCTTCAACGCGCGTACCCGTGCGTCGAGCTGCTGCATCGCCTCGGGGATGCGGCGCAGCGCCTGTTGCAGCCGCTCGAACGAGGAACCGCCGGTCGCCGGCCATTTCGTCAGCCACTGGGCCATCGGCTCCGACAGATGCTGCTTGAGCAACACCTGCTGCCGGTGCCGCGTCGCCTCACGCTGGGCGTCCACGACCTGCCAGCCGAGCAGTTCGACGAGTTGGTGCGTCAGCGAGGCGACAAGCGGTGCGATGAGGAGATCTACGCCCCAGGGCCAGCCGGCCGCGACGGCAGCCGTGATCGATCCGGCCACCGTGGCCACGTCCAGCGCGAGCTTGCCCCCGCGGAGTGTGTTCAGCACCGCCGGCCGCTTTTCCAGCTGCTCGTAGATGTCGCGGGCCGTCCGCTCCACCTCCTCCGCCTCGCACGACTGGAAAGAGCGCATCGACTTCTGAAACAACTCTCGCGCCTGCTCGGTCAGGCCGCCGGAATGGAAGGCCTGCGAGACGTGCGCCCACACTGGGTGCGACTCCGCCCGGCGGGCCGCCTCCTTGCGGAGCATGTCGATCCAGCCGTTATAGGCGTCTTCCAGCACCGGCTGCTCGGGCCGGCTCAGCTCCTCCGGCCGGCTGAGCATCCGCTTGGCGAGACCGCGCAGCAGCCGGTACGGCGTGCGCAACAGCCATAGCGTCCCGCTCAGGATTCGGCCGATTCCCGGCAGTTCCAGCAGTTCCATCAGTCGGATCAGCGCGTCGTCGAAACCGCGGAATTTTTCGCTGTTGAGGTATTCGCGGTTGTAGCGCGTTACGAATTCGTTGCGGCCGTTCTGCACGAGCGCCTGCCACCCCTCCAGCGCGTCGAGGTCGCGCCGGGCCACGCTGAGCAGGTCGGGCAGCCCCTGCACAAGATAGCGGTCGGCGCCGAAGACGCTGCGGCGGCGACCCAGGGCGGGCGGACTGCCCAGCACCGCCACCTGATTCAGGATGGGAATGCGGTACTTCGCCGCTTGCCGGGCCGGGTCGGCGAGCTGGGCCGGTTTCAGGAACGGAATGGCGTAGCAGCCGACGACGCCGGGCGGCAGGCGCGAAACGACCTCCTGCTGGAAGTGGGCGATGAGCGGGGCGGCGTCGGCCTCGCGCATCTTGGTCAGCACCACGACCACCGGCTTACCGGCCTCCAGGATCAGTTTCAGAAACTGGGTCGGGACCTCGTCGTTGTAGCGCTCGTCGGAGGCGACGAAGACGATCACGTCGGCCAGGGCGGCGGCTTCGAGGAGGCGCGGGATGTAGCCGACCGCCGCCCAGGTGGTCATGTCGGGACAGTCCCACACAACGAAGTCTTTGAGGAGGTCGTAAGTGGTCGGATCGGCCGGGACGCGGCGGACCTGATAAACGTCCTCGTCGAGGCTGGCCGGCGTCGGATTGGTAAGGCGCTGGAGCGGGCCGAGGAAGCCGATGTGGCCGGCCCAGGCGAGTGGACCGCTGACGCTGGTGTAGGCGACGGGGTGCCGGGTGAACCCGGCCTGCGGGTTGGACTCGGCCGCCTGGGCGCCGCTGAGCAGGTTGGCCACGGTGCTCTTGCCGGCCCCGGCGCCGCCCATGACGACGACGTGGAGCGGCGTCGGCGGCTGGTCGTCGATGGCGGGGCCGACGCAGTTGCGCACCAGGGCCCCGGCCAGGCGCAGCCGTACCGCGGCCGTGGCCTGGTCGGGTTGCTCACGGCAGTGCATCTCCAGCCAGCCGAGGTCGTCGCCCAGCTGCCCGATCAGCGCACGGGCGGACAGTGGTTCCATTGGCTGCGGACCCTCTCAAGAATAATCTCACCGCCGAGAACGCAGAGAGCGCAGAGAGAAGAAAGAGAAAAGCACGGCGGCAGTTCCTTTGGAACCCTCTTTATGTCTTCTCTCCGCGTTCTCCGCGTTCTCTGCGGTGAATCTTCTTGATCTTACCGAAATGGCTTCAAGATCGGAATGCCGTCCGCGCGGGCGGCGCGGGCGGCCGGTCGAGGCGGAACGCTTCCAGCGGCACAACCGGCGTGCGGCCCAGGAGCAGATCGGTCATCACCCGGCCCGTTCCCGGCGACAGCTGGATGCCCGCGCGGTAGTGGCCGGCCGCGACGAACAGGTTCGAGTAATCCGGCGCGGCGCCGAGGAAGGGCAGCCCGTCGGGGCTGCCGGGACGCAGCCCCGCCCAGCAGCGCTCCACGGCCGCGCCCGCCAGCGACGGAACCCGTTCCGCGGCGAAGGCCAGCAGTTCGGCGACAGCGGCGGCGGTCGGGCGGGCGTCGAAGCCGGCATTCTCCTCCGTCGAACCGACCAGCACCCGGCCGTCATCCCTGGCGACGAGGTAGCGCTTGCCGTGGAGCAGCACGGGTCGGAGGCGCCGTTCGTCCGTCTGGAGCAGGGCGATCTGGCCGCGCACCGGATGGACGCCGAGCCGGACGCCGACCGATTGCAGCAGGCCGTCCGTCCAGGCGCCGGCCGTCACCAGGAATTGCCCGGCGGACAGCAGCCCTTGATCGGTCTGCACCGCATCGACGCGCCGCCCTGTCCGCACGAATCCGGTTGCGGCGCGGCGCGGATGGAGCCGGACGCCCTCCGTCTGGCAGGCGACGATGAGGGCCTTGAGATGGCGCGGATTGCGGACCTGAGCCATGCCCGGCAGGTGATACGCGCGGGGCAAGGCAGGGGACAGGGCGGGTTCCACGGCCCGCAGCGCGGCGCCCTCCAGTTCGCGGAAGACGATGCCCTCGGCGCGCCATTCCTCGACGGGAAGCGGATGGGCGGGTTCGTCCAGCTCCAGGCCGCCGCAGACGTAGTAGCCGTTGTCGATGCCGGTCTGCTCGCGCAGGCAGCGGGAGAGATCGGGATACATGGCGGAGCTGAAAGCGCGGAGACGATCGAACGGCGTCCTCGCGGGGCGTTCGCCGGCGGGCGGGATGATGCCGGCGCCGGCCCACGACGCCTCGCGGCCGAAATCGCCCTTGTCGAGGAGGGAGACGCGGACGCCCTCGCGCGCCAGGAAATAGGCCGTGGTCAGGCCGATGACGCCGCCGCCGAGGATCAACACGTCCGCAGGTTCCGCCATGCGGTTGTTATAGGGACGACGGCGGCCGGCCGTTCAGACGCCCGGACTTGCGTTGTTCGATTCGTCGGCGGCTGTTAGCCTGGAGGCGAAGAGCCGAATCGAGATGGTGAGGGCCAAAACCATGACCGCTCCGCAGACGCACACCGCCCCCGAGGAGACGACCAACGGCCCGATCCCGCCCCTGGTCCACGGCGATCGCCTGACCCGCGCGGAGTTCGAGCGCCGCTATGACGCCATGCCCCACCTGAAAAAGGCCGAATTGATCGAAGGAGTCGTTTCCATGCCGCCTCCGGTGAGCTTGGGAGAACACGCGGGCCCCCACGCGAACCTGGTCACCTGGCTGGGAACGTATGAGGCCTTCACCCCAGGAGTGATGGGCGCCGCCGAAGGCTCCGTCCGGCTGGGTGCCAGCAGCATGCCGCAGCCGGACGCGATGCTGTTCATCCGGCCCGCGCATGGCGGGCGCGTTCGGATCAGCGCGGATGATTACGTGGAGGGCGGCCCCGAGTTAGTGGTCGAAGTCGCCGCCAGCAGCATTCCCCTCGACACCGGGCCAAAGCTGCAGCTGTACCAGCGCTACGACGTTCAGGAGTACATCGTCTGGCGCGTGCCGGACGGAGAGATCGACTGGTTCGTGCGGCGCGGCGGACAGTACACACGGCTGCCCCCGGACGCCGCGGGCATATACCGCAGCGAGGTCTTTCCCGGTCTGTGGCTGGACGCGGCGGCGCTGGTGCGCCGCGACCTGGGCCGGGTCCTTTCCTTGCTCCAGCAAGGCCTGGCCAGCCCCGAACATGCGGATTTCGTCGCCCAACTGGGCCAGGCCGCCGGCCGGACGCCGTGAGCAGAAACGGAACCATCGTTCTCAGCTGCGGGGCGCCTAGCTTTCGCGGTGTGGCACGCCCAAGAAGACGGGGGCGATGCAGGGGGCCGCGAAAGCATGGCGCCCGGCGCGGCGCACCCGCCGACAGTGACGAACGGTCCAAAAACGATGAGCGAAAGCGCTCTCACGCATGGCGCGGTTGTCGCTGTCCGTTTAGCCGCGGTTCGCAGAACCGCGGTTCTGCGAACCGCGGCTAAACGAGAAACAGACACACCCAACCGGATCGTGTATCAGTTCAAATCGCTACCTTTAATATGAGATGACACAATTATCTCATTTATCTGAACCGTCGGATCGCCGGATAGAACTATCGCGCCGGATTCATAAAGCTGCTTGCTCACCGCCCGACTTCGTCCCAGTGCGATGCGGCCCTCAACGTCGGCCGTGTTCGGATCGTAGAACCAGGGTAGGAGGAACCTCAGCACCAAGAGGACGGCGGCCAGGGCGGCTGCACCCA
Organism: uncultured Planctomycetaceae bacterium; assembly: GCA_963823075.1. Classification (GTDB taxonomy): domain Bacteria; phylum Planctomycetota; class Planctomycetia; order Gemmatales; family Gemmataceae; genus UBA4732. The sequence goes on along the minus strand of CAWGKE010000001.1, from coordinate 626,079 downwards.
AGGCGAGGAGGCCAACGATCACCGCCGCGCAACCCACCCAGGGGGACTTGGTCGCTTGCGCGATCCCTTCGACAAGCATAAAGGCGCCCAACAGGATGCAACCTGCAAGGAACAGGACGACGCCGGCAGTCAGCAAACCGCGGTATTTCAGTTGCCGGGCCTGCCGGACCATATCGCGCTGAAGCCAGCCGCACTTCGGACAGGGCACAGGCTCGCAGGCGCACGACAAGAGAGTTTTCAGGTTTCCCGCTGCACTCCTCGCAGCGGCCTCGTGGTCGGCGACGAGGAAGCCCACAGACCCGCCCTGCGACCGGCGCCGCACTTGATAGACGTATTCAACGGTACACTGCTCGCACCGCACGACCTTGGCGACTGATCCCTCGTCGGTGGCCCGGCACCCCGGAAACAGCTGGGCGAATATGGCCTCGGGAGCGCGGCCGAGGCCATAGACGATAGCGTAAATGAGGTTGGGCAACATGGTCACCTCTCGTCAATGAAGCTTGCCGGCCGGATTGATGCCGTCCAACATACTAGCCGCCCCACAAGCAAGCCGTCAAAAGAATTCATCCGCCGGCTTGGAGCAGGGCGCGGCGGCGCGGCGGGCGCCTCTACAGGCGGGCGCGGCCGGGGCTGTTCGTTGGAGGAGGCCAGGCAGACTGGCAAGGGCGCGGCTCATCGGAGCATCAAAAGGCATCGCGAATCGATGGGACTGACGCTCCGACCCGTTTCGCTCCGGGCGGCGTTCGTGGGCGGCTATCGGCACCCGTCTGCCATCCAGTTGCTCTCTATTTCCACTGCCCAGACGCCGTTCCCGCGTGGTACACTCGACTTTCGCCCAGCGTTTCCGCAACATCGAGGTGCGTCATGGCCAAGCGCCCATCCGCCGAGGTCCGCGAGGAAGCAGAAATGTGTCCCGGCGCCCGGAAGTGTGGCGCATTGGCGCATGGCCAGAAAGTCCTTGTGTACCAACGACTTACGATGCGCCAAATGACGCGCCACTTGGCGCATCACCGCTGCCGATTGGCGCAGATGAGGACCGGTCGCTGTCGCCCCGCCGGCGCCGGGCACCGCATGGAAGAGCGGACGGCGGACAGGGGGGCCGAGGGCCGGGTCGGCGCCATCTTGTTTTCTTGGGGCCAAGGGCCGCGGATCACGCCTGTTTCCCGCGCGCCGCGAGGACGATCCGAGCGCATGCCTCCGCGTCGGACAGCGCGTCGTGGTGGAGCAGGGAGATGCCCAGGTGCCGGCACACGTCCGGCAGCTTCGTCGGCCGCACGTCCCAGGCGGCGCGGGCGATCCTCATGCTGCACTCGAAACGCAGGTCGGGGACCGGCAGTCCCGCCCGCTCGCAACACGCCTTCAGCACCGAGCGGTCGAACGGGGCGTTATGCGCCGCCACGAAATCCGCGCCGTGCAGTTGCTCGCGGATGCGCGGCCACAGGTCGGCGAACGTCGGCTCGCCGGCCACGCGCTCCCAGGTGATGCCATGCACGTAGGTGAAGACGAACGCGCGTCGCGGCGGCCGGATCAGGAAGTGAGTCCGCTCGACGATCTCCGTGCCGACGACCCGGATCAGGCCGAGGGCGCAGGCGCTGTCGTTGCCGCGATCCGCCGTCTCGAAGTCGATGGCGACGAAGCAGGGTGGGACGGTGGACGGCTTGCGGACTTTCAACGGTTGCATGATTCGCCCTCCTTGGGCCGCGTCTTTCCGACGTTGATTCACTGTAACCCGGCCGGGAAGGCGAGGCAACCGGCAGGCATGGGCAAGAATGCGCCGATCCCGGTACAATACCGCATCGGCGGCCGCGAACCCGCACCGCCGCCCGGCTGTCCCTGGGGCATGAGCGACGCGGCCATCATGGATTCCCACACCCTGGATTTGCTCGAATTCGGCAAGGTGCGCGAGCTGCTGGCCGGCTACGCCGCCAGCTCGCTCGGCAAGGAGCTGGCGCGCGGCCTGGAGCCGTCCACCGACGCCGACGCCGTCCGCGCCGAGCTGGCCCTCGTCTCCGAGATGGTGGATGCTCTCAGCGCCGGCCAGGCTCCGCCGTTCGGGGGATTGCATGACGTGCGCCTGGTCGTCCGCCGCGCCGCCATCGGCGCCCAGCTGACGATTGAACAACTCCTCGAAGTCGCCGATACGCTCAGCTGCACCGGCAACATCTATCGCTACCGCATGCGCCTCAGCGACCGCCTCGGCGGCCTGTCCGACCTGCTCGCCCCGGTGGAGGATCTCGGCCCCATCGCCAAGACGATCAGCGGCTGCATCGACGGCCGCGGTCACGTCCTCGACATGGCCAGCCCCGAGCTAGCCCAGATTCGCCAGAAGATCGCCGACGTGGACGACCGCGTCCAGCACCACATCCGCCGTCTGCTCCACGACCCCAAGCTCCGCGAGATCCTCCGTTATCCCAATGCCACCGTCAGCGGCGACCATTACGTCCTGCCCGTCGCCGTCAACCACCGCCACAAACTCCAGGGCGTCGTCCACCGCACCAGCGCCACCGGCGAGACGGTGTTCATCGAGCCGGCCGGCATCGCCAACCTCAGTTCCGAGCGGGCCGTCCTCAAGGGCGACGAGGACCGCGAGGTGCGGCGCATCCTGCGCCGGCTCAGCGTCGAGGTCGGCCGGGTGGCCAAACCGCTGGTCTTCGCCATCGACGTCCTCGCCCGCCTCGACCTCATCACCGCCAAGGCCCATTTCAGCCGCGACTTCGCCATGTACGCCCCGGACGTGAACACCGACGGCCGGCTCTGGCTGCGGCAGGCGCGGCACCCGCTGCTGATTCATCTCTTCCGAGGGAACAGGGAACAGGGAACAGGGAACAGCAGCGCCGACGCCGCATCCTCTTCCCTGTCCCCTGTTCCCTCTTCCCTGTTCCCTACGAGGGAAGTGGTCCCCATCGACATCCGCCTCGGCTTCGGCTTCAACCTGCTCGTCATCACGGGGCCGAACACCGGCGGCAAAACGGTCTGTCTCAAGACGGCGGGCCTGCTGTGCCTGATGGCCCAGTGCGGCATGCACATCCCCGCGGGGGAGGGCAGCAACGTCCCCGTGTTCAACCGCATCCTGGCCGACATCGGCGACGAGCAGAGCCTGGAACAGTCGCTCAGCACGTTCAGTTCTCACATCTCGCGGATCGCCTTCATCCTGAAAGAGGCCGACGCCCATAGTCTGGTGCTGCTGGACGAGCTGGGCGCCGGCACCGACCCGACCGAGGGGGCGGCGTTGGGCCGGGCCATCCTCGACGGCCTCGACGAGCGCGGCTGCCGGGCCATGGTCACGACCCATTTGGGCGATCTGAAAACGTATGCGTTCCACAACGAGCGGGCGGAGAACGGGGCCGTCGAGTTCGACGTGGAGACGCTGCGGCCGACGTACCGGCTGCACATCGGCCAGTACGGCATGAGCAACGCCCTGCGGATCGCCCGCCGGCTGAAACTGCCGCGCGACCTGCTCAAGCGCGCCCACAAGTACCTGCGGCGGCGTCAGAAGCGTGCCCCGGAAATGGCTCAGCTGCAAAAGCTGCGCGAGGAGACGGAGAAGGCTCGCGAGACAGCGCTGGCGGCGCAGCACGAGGCGGAGCGCCAGCGCGAGGAATTGCGGCACAAGACCGAGACGCTGGAGCGCGAGGCGGAGGAAGCGGCGGCGCTGCGCGAGGCGCGGCTGCGGTTGCAACCGGGTGATCCGGTCAAGGTGCCGCGCTTCGACAAGCCGGGGCGAATCATCCGCGTGGACCACAAGCGCAACCTGGCCGTGGTCAGCGTCGGCATTGGTCAGTGGGAGGTGCCGCTGGAGGACGTTTTCCCGGCTGAAAAGTGATCGTTGTCCGCGGGGCCGGCGCCGTTCGGCGGGGCGGGCGGTTCCTGCGCCCGTTTCAGCTCCCGCAAGCGCTTCATGTTGCGGAGGCTCAGCAGGAAGGCGGCGAGGCCGAGCAGGAAGGCGAAGCCGGTCACGACATCCTTGTAATCGAGCTGGGACGTGTGCGGAATCATCGGCGCCGGCTTCGATGCAGGGACTTCTCCGGGAGAGATGGGGGCGGCCGCTCCCAGCTTGTCCCGCGGCACCACAAACTCCGCGCGATGCCCGGCGCCGGCCGAAACCGCCACCCGCAAGTCTTCCGCTTCCTTCGGATGGAACACGAAGACGCCTTGCTCGTCCAGGCTCCCCTCAGTCAACAAGTCGCCGTTGGGACGGAACACCTGCACCTTGGCCCCGGCGGGCGGCTGGCCGCCGATGTCGAACCAGCTCTCCACCTGGATTTGCCCGTCCGGCCGCACCGTGTAGCCGGCGTCGAGGCGATGGGCCTGGGCCGGAGAGGACGCCCACAGCACGCCGAGTACGGCGAACAAGAGCAGGGCAGGGGGGGGCAATGCAATAGGCCGCTTCGCCCCACCCCACAACCCACCCAGCATCTCCGGCTTGACCCGCGCCAGGAACCCCACGGCGAAGCCAAGGATCGCCCCTTCCACTGCGATGATCGGCGTATGGACGATGAACACCAGGAGGACGATGCTGTGCCAATCGTCCGCGCCGCCGAGGAGCAGCACGGCCGCGTTGAGGGCCAGCGTCGCCAGCACCGCCGCCATGCCGGCCAGCAGCCCGGCCGGGAACTCCGAAGCGTGGCGAAGTCGCCGTTCCAGCAGGGCCGCGCCGACGCCCAGCAGCACGGCGGCCGTCAGCGCGATGGGGTTGACGGCGACCATCGCCGCCCCAAACCAGGCGACGCCGTTAAGCGACGTGGCAAGGCTCAGCCAGAAAAGGGCGACGCTGAAGACCAAACACTCGACCCACACCACGACGCCGACGACAACCAGGCCGAACCGGAACCACGCCTGGCGCGTACCGGCCCACAGCGTCCCGAACAGCCACGCGGCGCCAAGGGCAGGCAGGGCCATGATGCAGGTGTTGACGCCGATGGCGGTGACGCCGCCGTGGCCGAGGAGAACGGCCTGGAGCGTCAACCCCAGCAGCACGGCCAGCGGCGCGCGGCGGCCGATGACGACGCCGAGCAGGCCGTTGAGCAGCAGGTGAACGCTGGTCGGGCCGACGGGGACATGGATCAGCGAGGCGACGAAGAACGCGGCCGTCATCAGGGCGATCCGCGGGATCTCCTCGTCGCGCACCCGGATCATGGCGACGGCGGCCAGCAAGGCGGCCAGCGCGAAACCGCCGGCCAGCCACGGCCACGTCAGCACGCCATCGGAAATGTGGACGGCGAAGAGCGGTTGTATCGGAAACAGGCCCGCGGTCATGAATCGTCCCCCGCCGCGGCCTCACTTGTCCGCGATCTTCTCATCGACGTGGACCCAAAGGATGCTGCGCTCGCGGATCGGATAGCTCTTGCCGTCGTGGTCCTTCATCCCCGCCTGCCGACCCGGCCGCCAGACACCACCAACCGGGATCGGTCAGCGTAGCCGTCACGACGCCGCTGCAGGTCGGTTTTGGCCGTGCGCGTGCAAAACTCGTCGGCCGGAATTGTTTTTCGGCGCCGTGGCGTGGTAGTGCTCGATTTCAACCAAACTGTGCTCGACGGGGACAAATCTCAAACGTCACCGAAGTGCCAGTCCGAATCTCCTTGCCACGCCGGCCAGTTCCGCCTGAAAGATCATTGCCCGGTTCGAGCCCGTAAGGCCGCGTCAGGGGCGTCAGCTCCAGACCGCTCCTGGGCGGAACTTTGCGTCCCAACCCTTCTGGGCTTGAACGTGCAGACACCACCTTGACGTTGTCTTGCAGGAACTCGCTTGTCTTCTGCCATCCAGATGGGCGGCGTCCGCAGCAGGAAGACGTAATCGCCGCGCTGATCAGGCGTGAAGCGGAACTGGTACGCCGTGACCGTTTTGCCTCGCCGGCCGGGACGGTGGTCTTTTCGAGTGATTTCGTCAGGTCGGCCGCCTTGCCGTCCCGGCCCAGAACACTGTCACCGCCTCCGGCGGCGGGGCGTCGAACAGCTCATGCTCGTAGGGGTGGCCCCACTGGTAGACGAAGACGACTTCCTCGCCCTTCTTCACGGATGGGTTTTGCGGAAGGAGCATGTTGAAGTGCGCCGACGCCGGCGCGGCCGCGACCGCCAGCGCCGCCAGGGTGAGGCCGATCGTCTTTCGCATCATCGTCTCCCTTCGGCGGGGCCGACCGCAAGCATCGGCCCCTTCCTTGCATCATACGATTTTCGGAAACGTCGTACCAGCGGGGAGAACGTTCGGTGCGCCGCCGCCTACGGCCGCCTTGACCCCATCGTGGTGCGCCTCTGCCGAGCGTGGTAGACTGGTCGCTGGCCAGTCGGGAATTGTCGAGGAGGTATGCATGATCCAGCCGCCCAAGGCGCTCGGCCTTTTCGTGTGCGATCAGGTGATCTTCGACCGGGACACGCTGAAGCCTTGCCTGATCGGCTGCTTCGCGGGCTTGGCGGTGAGCGAGTTCCCCTCGGGTCCGCAGCGGTTCGATGTCTTCTCGATGCTGACGGATGGACTCGGAGACGTTACAATTGACTTGACGGCGACGCACCTGGACACCGACGAAGAGGTGAACATGCGCCGCGTACCGCTGCGGTTTCCTGACCCATTACAGGTCGTCTATTTTCGTTACCGGGTACTCGACTGCGACTTTCCGGCGCCGGGTGTGTACCTGCTCGCCCTCTCCGTCGGCGACGTGGAGATCACGGCCTGCCGTGTGCGCGTCTATCAAAGGGGATCAACATGAATGCGGACAGCCCGCCCCCCGACCCCGCACCGGACGAACCCACCGGCGAGCCGACTCCGGGCGAGCAGCAGAATAGGCCGAAGAAGCGGCGCCATCTCCTCGGGTTGCCGCCGGGATACAAGTTCGACCCGAACGCCAGACCGACGCTGGAGGATCTGAGCGGCATCCCCGCCTGCTTCGGCGACGACCCGCTGCGTCCGGGGCAGAGTCGAACCGAAAGCGATGGGCTGTCGGCCGACGGGTAGCTGCTGGCGACGCACCGGTGCGAGAGAAGGCGACGCTGCGAAGACGATACCGGCCGTGAAGCTCGCGGCTCAACTAAACGAGCAACTGGAAGCCGCCGGGGACCAACCGGTGCTTTGTCAAGGTGACTAACAGATGTCCATTGAGATGACGTGGCGAAAGGCGATCGAAAAAGTGCTGAGCGAAGCGCCTGGCGCTGTGCATTACGAGGACATCACCCAGAAGATCATCGCGGACGGACTTCGTTCAAATCCTGGCGCCACGCCCGCGGCGACCGTCGCAGCTGTGCTAGCCACGGCCATCAAGCATGAAGGGGACCGGTGCCCGTTCCAGAGAATCGCAAGAGGCCTTTTCGTCTGGAAGGTAAAGGCGGGCGTCGCCCAGCCGCCCAACGCCACATTGGAGGACGGGGAGCAGGAGGAGGAAGTCCAATACGAGATCATCACCTCCTTCGGGATGTTCTGGCGGCGCGAGGCGATCGAGTGGGTTTCCACACCGAAGATTCTCGGCATGCAGCAGATCGGTGCCCAACCGGTCGATTTTCACAAGCAGCTGGGGATTTACCTTCTCTACGACGGACGGGAAGTGATTTACGTAGGCCGGGCGACGGAGCGACCGCTGGGGAGGCGTCTTTACGAACACACGGCCGATAGACTGTCGTCACGGTGGGATCGCTTTTCTTGGTTCGGGCTCCTCCCTGTTTCAGAGGCAGGGGACTTGAGCAGTCTGCCTGATTCCTACCTCGGCACGAAGATCATTCCGGCGGTCGAAGCCATACTGATCGAGGCGCTTGAGCCTCGTCAGAATCGAAAGCGCGGGGACGATCTTTCAGCAGTGGAGTACATCCAAAAAGAAGACCCAGAAATCCAGAAGAGGAAAGTGAAACAGAGCCTGGAAGCCGCTTTCGGCAAAATGTAACTTTGAGCTACAGTCCGGTACGGGTGCGCAGCCTGCGACCCTGCGCGTCGCCGCCGCTCACGCCGAGTCTCCGTTCGCACCCGACTTGCCAAACGCCTCCCAAAACCCGCCCACATGTTCCGCCAGCAACCCCTTCAACTTCGCCGCCTGCGACGGCTCCAAATGCTGGAACACCAGCTTGAGCACGTCGCTGTCCTCGCGCTTCGAGTCGATGGACGCCGACGCCGCTCCCAGGCCCTCCAGCCGGCTCAGGTTGAATTGCCCCTTCTTGCCCAGGAAGAAGCAGATCAACCCGGCCGCCTGCTTCGTCTGCCACTGCGCCCACCAGCGCTTCACGCCCGGCACGCGCAGCGTGATGAAGTGCTGCACGTCCCAGCGGACCTCGATTCCCGGCTCGATCTCCCGCACCAGTTGCAGCAGTCTGCCGGAGCAGTGCCCGGTCCCACTGCACCTTTTTCCCCGGCGGAAATCCCTTGTCGCCGAGGTGCCAGCGCTCGCCGTTGACCTTCCACGGCATCACGTCTTCCGGCTTCGTCCGCATCCGCTTCACGGCCGCCTGGAACGACGCGGCCGCTTCCTTCAGGAAGTCGCGGAAGGCCGGCGTGTCGATCTCGCTCAGCCGGTGGGCCAGCACCGTCGCCGACTGCCACGGCCCCTTGTGGTTCGTCACCCAGACGCGCTCGTCGTTGCCGTAGACCTCCAGGCCCGGCGTCTCGTTCAGCGGCGGGATGCCGAGGCGCTTCGCCAGCGCACCGGACTGGAAGGCGTTGCGGCCGACGCGGAACACCAGCCGCAACAGCCATTCCTGGCCGGTCAGGGCGTGCAGAAACCAGCCCTGGCTCCCCTTCGGCCCGGCGATCTCGACGATGCTGCGCTGGCTCCAATCCGTGTCGGCGAAGTCGCCTAATTCGTGGACGCGCTCGTCGATCCAGTCGAGCATGGCGCCTTCCCAGCGGCAGGGCTTGCCGTCGCTGGTGACGCGCTCGATCGTGTGCCAGCGCCGGCCGTCGGCCTGCCACGGCATGGCGGCGTCGCGGCCGACCGCCTCCAGGGCCACGTCGCCTTCCTTGACCTCCGCCGCGGCGTTGGGGTCGTAGCGCGGCCGCTCCACGTGCGGCCCTGCGGCCAGCACCGGGGCGAGGGCGGCGCCGGTGTGCGACCCGGGAACCGCCGCGACCTGTTCCGGCGTCCCCGCCGCCACGACGAGTCCGCCGCCCGGCCCGGCTTCGGGGCCGAGGTCGATCACCCAGTCGGCCGTCTTGATGACGTCGAGATTGTGTTCGACGACGATGACCGTGTTGCCCAGGTCCACCAGGCGGTTCAGCACGTCGAGCAGCTTGTGAACGTCGTCGAAGTGCAGGCCGGTGGTCGGCTCGTCGAGGATGTAGAGCGTCTTGCCGGTGCTGGGCCGGGCCAGCTCGGCGGCCAGCTTGACGCGCTGCGCCTCGCCGCCGGACAGCGTCGGCGCCGCCTGGCCGAGCGACAGGTAATCGAGACCCACGTCGGCCAGCGTTTGCAGCACCCTGCGGATCTTCGGGATGTTGTCGAACAGCTCCAGCGCCTCGTGGACGCGCATCTCCAGCACGTCGGCGATGGAGTGGTTCTTGTAGCGCACGGCCAGCGTCTCGGGGTTGTAGCGCTTGCCGTTGCACACGTCGCACTCGACCCACACGTCCGGCAGGAAGTGCATCTCGATCTTCTTCTGGCCCTTGCCCTCGCACGCCTCGCAGCGGCCGCCGGGCCTGTTGAAGCTGAAGCGCCGCGGCTGCTAGCCGCGCACCTTCGACTCCGGCAGTCGGGCGAACAGCTGGCGGATCAGGTCGAAGACGCCGGTGTAGGTCGCCGGGTTGGACAGCGGCGAGTTGCCGATCGGGTCCTGATCGACGTTGATGACCTTGTCGATGTGTTCCAGGCCGAGGATGTCGTCGTGGGCCGCCGCCGGCGTGCGTGCGCGGTGCAGTCGCCGAGCCAGCGTCTGGTACAGCACTTCGTTGACGAGCGAACTCTTGCCGGAGCCGCTCACGCCGGTGACGGCGATGAACGCGCCCAGCGGGAAGGCCACGTCGATGTTGCGCAAGTTGTTCTGCCGGGCGCCCTTGACGGTCAGGCAAGGATGTTTCACCGCGGAGAACGCAGAGAGCGCGGAGGAAGAAAAAGTAGAATTGGTATCCTCCGACGACGCCGATTCCGTGTTCCGCTTTTGTCTTTTCTCCGCGCTCTCTGCGTTCTCCGCGGTGAAATGAATGCGGCGATTGGTCGGGACCGGGATCGCCTTCTTTCCGGACAGATATTGTCCCGTCAGCGACGCCTTCGCGCGCATGACCTGTTTCGGCGTCCCCTCGGCGGTGATTTCGCCGCCGCGGTCGCCGGCGCCGGGGCCGAAATCGAGCAGGTAGTCGGCCGACGCGATCACCTCGCGGTCGTGCTCGACCAGGATCAGCGTGTTGCCGAGGTCGCGCAGCCGTTGCAAGGCCCCGAGCAATCGGCGGTTGTCGCGCGGGTGCAGGCCGATGGTCGGCTCGTCCAGCACGTACAGCACGCCGGTCAGGCCGCTGCCGATCTGGCTGGCCAGGCGGATGCGCTGCGTCTCGCCGCCGGACAGCGTCGGCGCCGGCCGGCCCAGCGTCAGGTAGTCGAGGCCCACGTCGACCAGGAACTGCAGCCGGTTGCGCACCTCGCGCAGCAACTCGCCGGCCACCTGCTGCTGCTGCGGCGTCAGCGGCAATTCCTGGAACAGTGAGAGCGCATCGCGCAACGGCAGATCGCACAACTCGCCAATCGTCAGCGCGGGCAGGTCGCGGCCGAAGGGGAAGCGACAGGCGGCGGCGTCCTCGCGCAGCCGGGAGCCGCCGCAGGCGGAGCAGGGAACCTCGCTGACCAGATGCTCCAGCCGCTGACGGTACGCGGGGCTGACGCGCGACGCCTCGTCCACCGCCGGGAACAGGCCCTTGTACTGGAAGCGGATCGTCGGCGGACGTTCGGAAGCGTCGTCGTCTTCCGCGACCGCGTCCAGCGGAATCCAGGCGTCGCCTGCGCCGTGCAGGACGGCGTGTTGCTGCGCCGCCGTCAGCTGCTCGAACGGCGTGTCCAGCGAGAACCCGGCGTGGCGCGCGATGGCCTCGGCGAAGCGCAGGAACGAGCCTCCCTCGGCAAGATCCGGCCAGGCGGCGACGGCGCCGTCGCGCAACGACCGCCGGGCGTCGCGGATGAGCAGGGCAGGGGGGCCCCCTGCTGCACGCCGAGCCCCTCGCAGGCCGGGCACCAGCCGAGCGGGCTGTTGAACGAAAAATGGTGCGGGTTGAGCGGCTCGAAGCTGCGGCCGCAGTTGTCGCAGGCGAAGTGCTGGCTGAACCGATCGACGCGCCAGTCCGGCTCGGGCTTCCTGTCGTCCACGAAGGCGACGTGCAGCACGCCGCGGCCCAGGTCGAGCGACGCCTCCACGGCGTCGGCGATGCGCGTCCGCTGATTGGCGCGGACGATCACGCGGTCGACGACCACTTCGACGAGGTGCTTGCGGCGGTGGTCGATGGCCGGCGGCTCCTCGACGTTGTACGACTTGCCGTCCACGCGCATCCGGACGAAGCCGCTGCGGCGCACCTCGTCCCACAGCGCCTCGTACTTCTCCTGGCCGCGACGCTCCAGCGGCGCCATCAGGTAGAGCTTCGTCCCTTCCGGCAGCGACAATACCTTGTCGATGATCTCGTCGGCCGTCTGCGTGCCGATCGGCATGTCGCAGGCGGGGCAGTACGGCTGGCCGAGCCGGGCGTAGAGAATGCGCAGGTAGTCGTAGACCTCGGTGACGGTGCCGACCGTCGAGCGCGGGCTTTTGCTGGCTGCCTTCTGCTCGATGCTGATGGCCGGCGACAGGCCGCTGACGTGATCGACCTTCGGCTTCTGCATCTGGCCGAGGAACTGCCGGGCGTAGGCCGACAGCGATTCGATGTAGCGCCGCTGGCCCTCGGCATAGATGGTGTCCAGGGCCAGCGAGCTTTTGCCGGAACCGCTGGGGCCGCAGCAGACCGTCATCTTCTCGCGCGGCAGCTCGACCGTCGACGTTCTTGAGGTTGTGCTGGTTCGCTCCCTGGACCGTCAGCGTTTCCAGCCGGGCCGGCGGCGCCGTCTTGACCCGGGCCGCTTTCTTCGTCTTGGGCTTCTTGCCGTTCGTCGCTTTCCCGTTGAGGATCGGCCGCAGGGCCTGGCCGGTGTACGAGCGCTCGTCAGGCCGCGACTTCCTCCGGCGTGCCGACGGCCACGACCTCGCCGCCGCCGCGCCGCCTTCGGGGCCGAGGTCGATCAGCCAGTCGGCCGTCTTGATCACGTCGAGGTTGTGTTCGATGACGAGGACCGTGTTGCCGGCGTCGACGAAGCCGTGCAGCACCTGCAACAGCTTGTGAATGTCGTCGAAGTGCAGGCCGGTGGTCGGCTCGTCGAGGATATAAAGCGTCTTGCCGGTCGCCCTTCGGCACAGCTCCCTGGCCAGCTTGACGCGCTGCGCCTCGCCGCCGGACAGCGTCGGCGCCGGCTGGCCGAGCTTGATGTAATCGAGGCCGACGTCGTGCAGCGTCTGGAGCATCGGCGCGGATGCGCGGCACGTTCTGGAAGTGGACGAGCGCCTCCTGCACGTCCATTTCCAGCACGTCGCGGATGCTCTTGCCCTTGAAGCGCACCTGCAAGGTTTCGCGGTTGAAACGGCGGCCTTCGCAGACGGGGCACGTCACCCACACGTCGGCGAGGAAATCCATGTTGAGGCGGTTGGAGCCGTTGCCCTCGCACGCCTCGCAGCGGCCGCCCGGCTTGTTGAAGCTGAAGCGGCCCGGCTTGTAGCCGCGCACCTTCGCTTCCGGCAATCCGGCGAAAAGGGATCGGATTTCGTCGAAGACCTTGATGTAGGTGGCCGGATTGGAGCGCGGCGTGCGGCCGATCGGCGACTGGTCGATGTCGATGACCTTGTCGATCTGCTCGGCGCCGAGAATGCGGTCATGGTCGCCGGGCGGCGTGCTACGGCCGTTGGCGTTCTCTTCGGCGTCGCCGTTCTGCTCTTCATCAGGGGGCTTACGCCCCCCGCTCGCCAGCAGCGACCGCATCAAAATGTCGTTGACCAGCGAACTCTTGCCGGAGCCGCTCACGCCGGTCACGCAGACGAACAGGCCGAGCGGGAATTCGACGGTGATGTTCTTGAGATTGTGGTGCCGCGCTCCTGCGACCGTCAGCTTCGCCGAACCGGGCGGCCGGCGCTGCTCCGGAACGGCGATGCGCTTCACGCCGGAGAGATACTGCCCGGTGAGGCTGTTCGGATTGGCCGCGACCTCGGCGTACGTCCCGGCCGCCACGACCTCGCCGCCGCGCACGCCGGGGCCGGGGCCGAAATCGACGAGGTAATCGGCCGCCCGCATCGTGTCCTCGTCGTGCTCGACCACGACGACCGTGTTGCCCATGTCGCGGAGCCGTTCGAGGCTGCGCAACAGCCGGTCGTTGTCGCGCGGGTGCAGGCCGATGCTCGGCTCGTCCAGGATGTACAGTACGCCGACCAGGCCGCAGCCGATCTGGCCCGCCAGGCGGATGCGCTGCGTCTCGCCGCCGGACAGGGTGGGGGCGGCGCGATCCAGCGTGAGATAATGCAGACCGACGTTGAGCAGGAAGCCGACGCGGCCGCGCAGCTCCTTCAGCACCTCCGCGGCGATGGTCTGTTGAATCGGCGTCAGCGTCTCTTCGAGTCCGCCCGATCCCGGCTCCAGCCAGCGCCCGACCTCGCCGACCGGCATGGCGCAGACTTCGACAGCGTCTTGCCCCCGACGCGGACGGCCCGCGCCTGGGCGTTGAGCCGCTTGCCCTGGCAAGTCGGGCAGCGCACCACGCGCATGTACTTTTCCAGCTGCATCCGCCGCGGCCCCGCCGCCGTCTTCTTGAAGCTGCTCAGCAGCTGCGGGACGATTCCCTCCCACTTGTCGCCGTGCTTCCAGACGCCGCCGCCACGCTGCTTCCATTCGAAGGTGATGTGCCGTTCGCCGGCGCCGTATAGCAGCAGGCCGCGTTGCTCCGGCGGCAGGTCCTTCCACGGCGTTTTCAGATCGATGCCCAGCGATTTCGCCACGCCCTCGTAGATGTGCTTGCGCCAGCGACCCATCTCGCGCAACGATCCGACGAGCGGGACGGCCCCGGCCGCGAAACTCAGGCTCGGATCGGGAATGAGCAGGTCGGCGTCGAAGGTGTAGCGATTGCCGAGGCCGTCGCAGTCGGGGCACATGCCGTGCGGACTGTTGAAGCTGAACAGCTGCGGGCTTGGCGGCTCGTAGCTCAATTCGCAATAGGTGCAGGCGTAATGGGCGGAGAACAGAATGTCGTCGAACTCCGGCGAGCGGGGGGCGTCAGCCCCCTGATCTTGGGCGTCAGGGGGCTGACGCCCCCCGCTCGCCTCCTCCACCGCGATGATGAGCGCGCCCTCGCCCAGCGCCAGCGCCTGCTCCACGGCCTCCGCGAGGCGCGGCCGCACCTTCGGCTCCAGCTTCAGCCGATCGATCACGATCTCGATGTTGTGCTTGATGCGGCGGTCGAGCTTGAGGTCGTCGGTCAGGCGCACCACCTGGCCGTCCACGCGGGCGCGGAGGAAGCCGCGCTTGAGCATGTCCTCGAACAGGTCCTTGTACTCGCCCTTCTGGCCGCGCACCACCGGGGCGAGGACGAGGAAGCGCGTCCCTTCCGGCAGGGCGAGGATGCGGGCGAGGATCTGCTCGCGCGTCTGGGCGGTGATCGGCCGGCCGCAGTTGGGGCAGTGTCCCTGGCCGACGCGGGCATAGAGGACGCGGAGGTAGTCGTAGATTTCGGTGATGGTGCCGACGGTGGAGCGCGGGTTGCGGCCGGCCGCCTTCTGCTGGATGCTGATGGCCGGCGACAGGCCGCCGAGGTAGTCCACATCGGGCTTCTGGAACTGGCCGAGGAACTGCCGGGCGTAGGACGACAGCGACTCGACGTAGCGCCGCTGTCCCTCGGCATAGAGCGTGTCGAAGGCCAGCGACGACTTGCCCGACCCGCTCACGCCGGTGAAGACGATGAGGCGGTTGCGCGGCAGGTCGAGGTTGACGTTGCGGAGGTTGTGTTCGCGTGCGCCGCGGATGACGATGGTGCTGTTGTCCATAACGGAGGGCCGCCGCTCCTGAGCCGGGTGTCGGACCATCCTCTTAGTATACGTCTGTTCGGCGGGGGCTTGCAAGGTCCGCTCCAGACGGGTGTCAGGCAACAATAGAAATGTCCGCATTTCGGCGACAGTAGAAATGTCCGGTGTCCGGACGTTGTCACTTCTTCCGCTTGAACGGCTTCCTCCACGGGTGGTCCTCGGCTGGACGGTGTGGCCCCTTCTTGTTATCGTCCGCCCCGCCGTCGGGAGGATAGGGCTCCGCAGGAGTGCGACCCGAGCGCCCGTCGGTCGGCTGTACGCCAGGCGACCGGGACCCCGAAGAGGGGTCCCGGTTCGCTTTTCCCCCGCTGGCGTCGGCCGCCGATGCGTTAAACTCCGGGGGTCTGGGGGCGGAGCCCCCAGGGCCGCAACCCGGCGGGATCTCGCGGTACTTCAGGTACTTGCCCCGGAAGCGGATCGCCATACTCCCGTCCAGGCGCAGCTCGATCACCACCCGACCGCCCCGCTCCCCCGCATGCACCGGCGGCAGCAACTGGTAGAAGCGGTTGCGGAAGCGCACCGTGTAGTCGTTGGACACCACCCGCCCCTCCTGGATGCTCAGGATCGCCGCCAGGTCGTGACCCGGACCCAGCGGCCGGTGCCCGTCGGCCGCCTGGCGCGCCGGCTTGACGAAGCGGCGGTTGTGCGTCGGCAGCAGCCGCTCCAGCACGGCGTTGGCCCCCGCCAGCGTCGTCACGCCCGCCAGGCGCAGCTCCTTGACCCAGCGGTCCTGGGCCGTGCCGAAGGACCGCTCGACGCGGCCCTTGGCCTGCGGGCTGTGCGCCCGGATCAGCTCGATGCCCAGCTCCCGCAGGGCCCGCCCGAACTGCGTCTCCGCGTCGGGCAGGGCGCGGCCCTTGTCCTGCGGCTCGAAGATGCTGTGCCGGTCGGTGTACAACGCCACCGGCCGGCCGAAACGCCGCAGCCAGCGGCCGGCCAGGTCCATATGCGCCTCGACCGTGCCGGCCGGGTAGAAGCGCGCCAGGGTGCGGTTGGTGGCGTCGTCGATCATGCCGATCAGGACCATCTCCTCGCCGCGGCCCTCCAGCCAGTCATGCACCGAGGCGTCCATCTGAACCAGCTCCCCGAAGCAGGCCCGGCGCGGCCGGCGGCTGCGGTGCGGGTCGCGGCGACGCTTGCGTTGCCACAGCCCCTCGGCGATCAGC
Organism: uncultured Planctomycetaceae bacterium; assembly: GCA_963823075.1. Lineage (GTDB taxonomy): Bacteria > Planctomycetota > Planctomycetia > Gemmatales > Gemmataceae > UBA4732. The sequence continues at coordinate 609,881 of CAWGKE010000001.1, read as the reverse complement.
CAGCGGCGCAGCGTCTGCGGGCCGACCGTCAGGCCCTCCCCGGCCAGCTTCTCGGCGGCGAAGGTGGGGCCGAAGTCCGCGTAGCGGGTGCGGTAGGCCGCCAGCACGGCCCGGCGGAAGGCGGGGTCGGGCCGGTGGTTGGAGGGCCGGCCGCGCAGGCCGTCGCACGAGGGCGGCGTCGCCTTCGGCCTCCAGCTTGCATTGGATGCGTCGGACCTGGCGGACGCACAGGCCGAGCAGCCGGGCCGCCTCGGCCTGCGTCCGCTGGCCGCTCTGCACCGAGTGCAGGACCCTGAGGACATCGCGTTCCTTCTGACTCATAGCGATCCGGTCTGTGGAAAGCACGCCGATAGACATGGCTCCTCCTTGGCCTGACCAAGGAGGACATTTCTATTGCGTTAAGACCGGACATTTCTATTGTCGTTCAACAGGTCCGCTCCAGACGGGCACACAGCCGGTCGTTCAATGGGTAGATGGGCGAGTCTTCGAGGCCCACCGCAAGGTTCCTGATCGCGCCGTCGGGCCTCGAAGACTCGGCCCCCCCTATACGGGATTCACCCGTCCGTGGCGATCCGCCCGGAAACCCACGTCATCTATTGAACATAAGGGACATTAGCAGACGTTCACCGATCTCTGGCGACTGCCTGCACATTTCTCCAGGATCACACAGATTCCTTGCTAACATCCGATAATGAGCATTATGTTTTCTTAAGATCGCCATGCCCGAACCGCCGTTGGAAAGCCAGAAAGATAGGCTTGGTTTCCCGTTTGCGAAGGGAAATGCGCGTCCGGCGAGTCTGCCGACCCAATGCCGCCGTCACGTTGTCCCGTCAGCGACGCCGTTCGCCGGCCCATCGGCCAGAAAGACGCCCATCCGCCGGAACTTCTGATAGCGTCCTTCCAACAGCTCCTCCATCGGCGCGTGCCGTAACTCGCGGAGGTAACGCAGCAGGTAGGTCTTCAGCGTCGTGGCCATCTCGCGGTGGTCGCGGTGGGCGCCGCCCAGCGGTTCGGGGATGACGTCGTCGATCACTCCCAGGCGGGCCAGGTCGCGCGAGGTCAGCCGCAGCGCGTCGGCCGCCAGCGGCTTGGTCGTCTCCGTGGCCGTCTTCCACAGGATGCCGGCGCAGCCCTCGGGGCTGATGACGGAGTAATAAGCGTGTTCCAGGATGCTCACCCGGTCGCCGACGCCGACGCCCAACGCCCCGCCCGAGCCCCCCTCCCCGATCACCACGCACACGACCGGCGTCTCCAGCCGCGACATCTCCATAAGGTTCACCGCGATGAGCTGGGCCTGGCCGCGCTCCTCGGCGCCGATGCCGGGGAAGGCGCCCGGGGTGTCGATCAGGCAGACCACCGGCAGCCGGAACTTCGCCGCCAGGCGCATGTTCTTCAGCGCCTTGCGGTAGCCCTCCGGGTGGGCGCAACCGTAGAAGCATTCCTGCTTCTCCTTCAAGGTGCGCCCCTTCTGGTGCCCGATCAGCAGCACCCGAAAGTCGCCCAGGCGCGCGAAACCCGTTCGGATGGCTCGGTCGTCGCCGATCGCGCGGTCGCCGTGAAGCTCGACGAAGTCCTCGAAAACAAGATCCACATAGTCCATCATCTGCGGCCGGTTCTTGTGGCGCGACACCTGCACGGTCTGCCACGGCGTCAGGCTGCCAAAGATCTTTTTCTTGAGGCTGACCAGCTCGCGGCGGATGCGGCGGATCTCCTCCACCCCGCCTGCCTGACCGCCGCTGGCGGACTCCAGACGCGCCAGCAACTCTTCCAACTCGAAGATTTCCTTCTCGAACGGAAGGTAGTCGTTCGGCCCCATCGTGGCGTCCTCCAGCGGGCGGCCCGCGCTCCCCAGCCTCCGACCCGCGGCCGGCCGTACTTCGTCGTCTCAGTGTACCCGCCGCGCTGGAACGATGCAGCGCCGGCCGCTCGCGGTGGGCGTCACTCTGCGGTGGAAGGCTTATCGGCGCTTGTGAAGACCTTCATAGTGCGCATGGCCATCAGCACTTCGTGGAAGTCGTTCGGCCGGTCCTCCTTCTTCTTGGCCAGCATTCGCAGCATCAGCTCGCCAAACTCCTTGGTGAGGTCCGCGTTGTAGAACACCGGGGAGGCCGGCTTTTCCTTGATGTGCTTGTTGAGCAGCTCCTGGTTGCTCGACGCGCGGAACGGAGGGCGGCCCGTCACCAACTCGTAGGCGCTGGCGGCGAAGCTGTAGACGTCGGCACGGCCGTCCAGGATGTGCCCGCGGATCTGCTCCGGCGACATGTAGCTGCGCGTCCCCTGCGGCTTGCTCTTGACGTGAAACATCTTGGCGAAGCCCGTCGGGATGCGCTGCGCCAGCGCGAAGTCGATCAGCTTCAGTTCGCCCGCGCTGTTGACCAGCATGTTGTCCGGCTTCACGTCGCGATGCACCCAGCCCTTGGCGTTCATGAAGGCCAGGCCGGTCGCCGCCTGCTTGAGAATGTCCTGCGCCTTTTCGCGAATGAAAGCGGTCTCCTTTCGCTGGATGCGCAGCTTGAGGTTGCCGGCCGGGAAGAATTCCATCACGAAATAGGGGTTCTTGGGGTCGCGGCCGACGGCGACGATGCGGATGATGTTAGGGTGGGCCAGTTCCTGGCCGACCTCGGCCTCGTGCAGCAGGAAGCGGCGGAACGACACCTGGGACGCCTTCTCCGGCAACAGCAGCTTCATGGCGAAATGACGGCCGCTGGCGTCGCGGACCTCCCACACCTGGCTGGTCTGGCCTGTCACCATGTGCTTGAGCAGCCGATAGCCGCCGATCACCTCGTCCGCCACGTCACCCTCGCAGTGTTCAGTGTTCAGTGTTCAGTGTTCAGAATGAGAATCCTCAACGTGGAAGCGGGCCGGCAGTCCGCGGCCGGTCTTCCTGAACACTGAACACTGAACACTGCTTACCAGTATTCCTCGAAATGAACATTGCCCTTGAACTTGATGTTGGCCTGGTCCGCCCGGAAGCCGCGCTTCTCCAGCAGCTCGATCACGCCCGGCGGCTGCGGATAGACGCGGGCGCCGCTCTCACGATCCTTCTCCGGCACGCCGATCATCTTCGGATTGCCGCACAAAAAGACGTGCGTCCGCGCCGGTTCCAGCGGCCGGCCCAGCCTCTCTTCCAACCGACCGCTCGTTATCAGGTCCTGGATATAAACCTTATGCCCCGCATCGGCGGCTTCTCGCGTCGTCAGACCCAGATACGTGTACTGCGGATGGCGCCGCATCAGCTCCTCTTGGATGGACCGATAGGCCAGGTCCCGGGCGTACCGGACGCAGCAGGCCGCCAGGATGGGGCCGGCGTGTGCGCGGCGCAGCAACTCCCACAGCATGTAATTGTGCGGCGCCTCGCCGGTCCCTGTCGAGAGGAACACGACCGCGTCGTTCGGCTGGACCGGGTCGAGCGTGTAGGCGCCGGTGATCTTTTCGCCGACATAGAGCCGGTCGCCCTCGCGCAGCATGAAAAGCCTCGGCGTCAGCACGGGCGCCTCGCCGCGATCGGTCTGCCGCACCAACACAACGTAGAACTCGAGCCAGTCCGTCGCCGGCAGGTCGAGCAGGCCGCCGCCGTCGTCGAGGACCGAACAACTGATGGAGTACGACCGGCGGGCCAGCTTCGTCTCGTCGGTGACGGGCGTCTCCTCCTGACAGCCGGGTATGCGCGGCTCCCAGAAGCCGAGGCCCAGAACGCTGTACTGGCCGGGCTTGTGAGCGGGACGGGGGAAGTCCGACCGTACGCGCATCACCATCAGGTCCGGGTGAACCTTGTTCAGCCGCACCACCGTCGCGTTGTACTTCTGGCGACGCAGGTCCGTGATCTGCTCGGGTGTCATGGCCGCTCCGCCGCCCCAGCCGTATGGAGAGAAACGCGGGCGCGGCGACCCGGAACGGTTCGCGCCGCGCCCGCGGCCCACCCTCGTTCTATGAGGCGGGTGCGTCGCCGTTCAGTGGACGGCGCCCCCCCTGCCCCGTTCAGGACAGCTTCTTCACAGAGTCCTTGAAGACCTGGATGCAGGCCCGCACGTCCTCGGTCGGCTCGTCCGCGCTGGCCTCGTATTCGATGCTGATCATCCCCTGGAACTTGACCTCGCGCAGCGCCTTCAGCACGGCCGGCACGTCCAGCACGCCTTTGCCGAAGACCACGTTGACGTCCTTCTCGTTGTCGTTGTCCTTGAGGTGGAGGCCGAAGTTCCGCGGCCCCATCGCGCGGACCTCCTCCGCGGGGTCGAGCTTCTTGCCCAGCTGGGCGGCGCGGATCAAATGCCCCGTGTCGAGGCAGGTTCCGATAAGAGCATTATGGTCCTTCACCGCCGGCAGGATCACCTCGGCCGAGTACCAGCGGTGCAGCTTGCCCTTCTGCGGCCCATGCGGATGGATGCCGATGGCGATCTTGTATTCGTCACATAACTTGTCCAGGCTGTCGAAGCTGTCCGGGTCGGGGTCGGCGCTGAACATGCGGATTCCCAGCACTTTGCCGACCTCGAAAATCTTCTTATTGGCGTCGTGGTCCTTGGTGAAGCCCTGCACGCCGAAGGCCAGCGGCGTGATCTCGTACTCCTTGCACAGCTTGAGGACGGCGGCGGCCTGTTCCGGAGTTATGCCCTTGGAAAAGTGCCCGGAACGTGAGATTTCAAGATAGTGCAGGCCGAGGTCGCGGACGCGCTTCAGCGCCGCCTCGATCGGAAACTTGCGGTATGTGTAGCTCTGGACGCCGAGGGTGAAGCCGCCGAACGGGTCGTCCTTCTCGTCGGCGACGGCGAACGGCGCCCCCGCGGCGAGGCCCACCGCGGCGGCCCCGAGGCGGAGAAAGCAGCGGCGGTCGATGATGGGTGACAGCGACATGGCATTTATCTCCTTCTCGACGTGGGAATGGGCGAGCAGCCGGCGTGAGCCGACTGATGGTCCTTATCAGCCGGCTCACGCCGGCCGCTCGCCCCCTGCCCTGCCCCGCTCAGCCGATCTTCTTGACGGCGTCCTTGACGGCCTGGATGTCGGCCCGCACGTCGGCGCTCGGCTCCTCCTCCTTGGCCTCGTATTCGATGCTGATGAGGCCCTGGAACTTCACGTCGCGCAGCGCCTGGAGCAGGCTCGGGATGTTCAGGACGCCCTGCCCGGCGATCACTTCGTGGGGCGGCTTGGCGTCGTTGTCCCAGTCCTTGAGGTGGATGCCGAAGTTGCGGGCCCCCATTTTGTGGACCTCCTCCACCGGGTTGAGCTTCTTGCCGAGCTGGGCGGCGCGGATCAAATGCCCCGTGTCGAGGCAAGTTCCGATAAGAGCGTTATGGTCTTTCACGGCCGGGAGGATCACGTCGGCCGAGTACCAGCGATGCAGATGGTCGCCCTGCGGCCCGTGCGGATGGATGCCGATGGCGATCTTGTATTCGTCGCACAGCTTGTCGAGGCTGTCGAAGCTGTCCGGGTCGGGGTCGGCGCTGAGCATCGTCAGGCCGAGCGCCTTGCCCAGCTCGAAATAGGTACGGTTCTTGTCCGTGTCCTTGGTGAAGGTCTGCACGCCCCAGGCCCGCGGCGTGACCTCGTACTCCTTGCACAGCTTCAGGACGGCGGCGAGCTGGTCCGGCGTCGCGTTGGCCGGCACGTGCTTCTGGTAGAACTCGACGTAGTGCAGGTCGAGGTCTTTGAGATGTTTGAGAGTTTGTTCGAGGTCGAAGTGGCGGAAGGTGTAGCTCTGGGCGCCGAGGAGGAAGCCCCCGAAGAGGTCGTCCTTGTCGGCGGCGAAGGCGAGGCGGCTGCCGGCGGCGAGGCCCAGGGCGGCGGTCGCCCCGACCTGGAGGAAGCGGCGGCGGTCGAGCGGGACGGCGCCGGTGCGCGGCTGCGTCATGGCGGTGTTCTCCCTGTGGGTGCGGAAATCGGCGAATGCGGGACGAGCTATTGGGGTACCGCGCCCGATGCGGCGAGTCAAGCGCCGGATAGCCGGAATCGCAAAAGCGCTGACCCCCCTGCCCTGCCCCGGAAACGAAAAACCCCGCACCGGCGCAAGGCCGGTGCGGGGGCTGAGAAGGGAAGCCGGGCCGCCTCCCCCGGCGACGGCGGGACTTATTTCTTGACCACGAACAGCGCGTCGATCTCGGCGTCGGTCGCAGTCTCCTTGCCGGCGCCGGCGTCGATGATGAGGGCCGTGCCGTTCGGCGCCACCCAGACGAGATGGTTGCCGAGCATCAGCACGTCCTTGATCTCCGGCCGCCGTTCCAGCAGCTTGAAGTAGGCGTCGCTTTGGGCCTTGATCGTGAAGGTCGGCATCTTGGCGTCGAAGCCCTCGTCGATCCAGACGCCGCCGAACTCCAGGCAATTACGACCGTAGACATTCTTGGTTGCCGCCTGGTCCAGCCGCGACTGGTTGCGCAGGCTGGCCGTCTGCAAGGATAGATCCACACCGAGCTTGCCAGCCTGGACGGCCTCTTGCTGCCGTTCACGCAGCAGCTCGCGGGCCTGGTCGTAGGCGCCCTTTTTATCCTTGGCCTCCTTGCGGGCTTCCGCGTCGTCCTTGCCGTCGCCAGCCTTCTCCGTCAGGTCGCGGTCGGCGTAGGCGCCGCGGTTGACCTCCAGGTCGCCGGGCTTCGCCTGGTTGCGCTTGGCGAACTCCTCCACCGAGATCGGCTTGTCGGCCGCTCCGACGCCGGCGGCGCCGCCGCCGAAGCCGAAACCGCCCAGCGCCGGGGGCGGTGCGGCCGGCGCCGGCCCGTTGAAGCTCACGTTCGGCTTGCCGTCCGGCGCCCGGCCCTGCGCCACCGGCACGGCGGCGTCCGGGACGATCAGGTAGCTGGTGTACGGCGTCGTGATGCCGTACTTCTTGGCCAGCGCCACCACCTCATCGACCAGCTCTTTCTTCTCGCCGTTGGCCCGGATCTGGTCGAGCATGTAACCGACCTTGCGCCGCGCCCACAACTGCTCGACGAAGGCGTGGGCGTCGTTCGTCTTCTCGGGGAACGTCACCTCGTAGACGAACTCCTTCTTCTCCATGCCGACCATGCCCTCCAGCTTGATCGCGGCCGGCCCCTTGCCGCTGTAACGCCCCATCACGATCAGCTGGCTGTTGTGGAACAGGTCGGGCAGCTCGGCCGGGTAGATCTCGTTGAAGGAGATGTCGTTCGTCGCCGAAACCTTGAGGTTCGTCAGCACCGGGTTGCTGATCTTGCTGTACAGCCCGCTCACCTTCGCCTCGATGTCCTCCTGCGGCCGGACGTAGGTGGACAGGGCGCGCGTCTTGTCGGCGATCGCGTCCAGGAACGTGGCATTCACGTCGTCGCCGACGCCGAATGTGAAGATGCGCGTGTTGGCCGTGTTCTTGGCCTGGATGTTCTGTAGAATCTTGTCCGTGTTCGTCTCGCCGATGGTGGGCTGGCCGTCGGTGAAGAAGACGATCGTGAACGAACGGCCCATGTCGTCGGTGCGATAGCCCAGCGCCGCCGCCAGCGCGTCGTTGATTGCCGTGCCGCCGGTCGCCTCCAGCTTCGCTGCCCACTTCTTGGCCTGCTCCACCTGATCCGAGGAGGCGTCCAGCAGGCCGGGCCGGTACTTGTTCACCGTCGTGGCGAAGTTGATGAGGGCAAAGCGATCCTTGGGTCCGAGGTTCTCCAGGCAGTACTTGAGCGCCTTGCGCGCCTGTTCCATCTTCACCCCGCGCATGCTGCCCGACGTGTCCAGTACGAGCACCATGTCGCGCGGCACGACGTTTTCCATCGGGATGTCCACCCGCGGCGTCAGCAGCATCGTGAAGTAGCCGTCTTCCGCGGCGATCGGCCGGTGCGCGAGCATCGTCAGGCCGACGTCCTTGTCGCCCGTCGAGTAAAAGAGCTGAAAATCCTTGTCCAGAAGCGCCTGGTTCTTGTCGAAATCGACGACCACTTCGTTGTCGTTGGTGCGTTTGAGCGTGATGGCGTGGGTGGGACTGTAGACGTTGGCGACGCCGTGCTGTGACTTGACGGTCGCCGTGATGGAGAAGTCCTCCAGCGTGGCGGCCGCCTTGCCGTCGGTCTTGAGCGGATAGACGTACTCGACGACGCCGTTCTCGTTGGCGGCGATGCTCTGGAAGCTGAGGGCGACCTTCTGGTCGCCGTGTGCGGGGATGGGGAAGGCTTTGAGCTGAGCCAGGTTGTTGCCGAGGTACTCGAGCAGTCCGGGGTCCTGGGTGCGTCGGACGATGCTCGTGTAGACCTCGCGCGCCTTGGCCGCCTCAATGATCTCGCCCTGCACTTCCTTGCCGTCCACCCACATGCTGAAGTGGTCGAGGCTGGCGCCTTTGGGCAGGGGAAAGACGTAGGTGGCTTCCAGGGGCCGGTCGGTGTGGTTGCGGAAGGTCTGCTCGACGTGCGTGACGGCGACCTGATCTTCGATGGCGATGGTCACCTTGTGGTTGAGCATCGCGAGCGGGGGGACGGTCTTGTCTTCGGGGATGAGCAGCCCGCGGGCGTGGGCGGAAGCGGCCCAGGCCAAAAGCAAGGCGGCGACCGGCAGAGAGCGGCGCATCGGTCCATCCTTTCCTGTGAGAGGCGCGGAGTCTTACCGCATCCTTAGACGAGGTGCGCCGCGGTTTGGATTGCCTGGCGTCGAGTTGTTACGATGGGGTTACAGAATGGGACCAGCCCGACGCGCCAGCGAGGGTGGTGCTATCCTGGCTGGCGCTTGGGGCTGGCGCGTGATCCACTACTTGCCGGAATTTCGCAGCACGAGCAGCACCTGAAGCGCACCCGGCCGCAGCGGCTTGCGCTCCTCAAGGAAGCGTTTGATCTCGGCCGAGTCGCGCTTGGGTCGCACGGGGTTGTACGGCAGGACCAGCAGCGGGTGGTCGTTCGCGGCCTTGGCGCCGGGCTTGCCCTGCCCCAGCGCGGCTGCGACTTGAGCGCCGGTCTGGTCGGACACGGGCTTGCGCGGATCGACTCCAAGCGGTCCCGTCTCCTTGGGCGTCGCGATCGGCGCCGGATCGACGCCCATCAGGGTCTCCAGCACCTTGTGATCGCGCTCGTTCATGGGACGAACCACCAGCGCGTCGAAGACCCCTTCCGCGGGCTTTTTCTCGGCGGCCTTCTTGTCTTCGGCGCCGAGCTGTTGCAGCAGGTGCGCCAACTCCTCCGCGGTCAGGTCCTCGGTATAGAGGACGTAATTCGTCTGCGATTTAGGGTTCGGGTGCTTCAGCCGTGCCCCGGCAGTGGCGTCGATCTGGACATCGACCTTGTGCGCCTTGAGGACGCCCTGAAGCCGTTCAAAGGCCCGGTTGGCGTCCGGCACGGGCAACTCAACGTAAACGGCGTCCTTCGGGAGAGCGGCGATGAGTTTCTTCTCGTCGAACTCATGCAGTTTGAACGTGGACGGCACATCCGTACTGGGCGGGACGGCTTTCAGGTCGGGGAACGCCTCCATGAGAGGCGACGTGAAAACCGGCTCCTCCTTGTCGGGGGCCGGCGACGGGGTCGGGTCGGCCGGCTTTTGATGCGCCACATCATCCCGCGGTGGCCGCGTCGAGGGCGCGGGGTTGGTCTTGGGGTTGGGTACGGGGAGCGGCGATGGGGCGGCGGTGTGGGGACCGTCGGCCGGCGGCCTCACATCCGGGACTTCAACAAGCGGGTTCGTCCGGTTCTGGGCGAGGGCCGGCCCGGCCTGGTGCTGGAAGGAGGAGAAGAAGCAATAGGAGGCCGTCCCGATGACGAACAGCACGGCGGCGGCAGCGGCGGCGCCGACCCAGGCGGGGTAGGCGCGGGGGGCCGCGAACCGGCGCCAGGCCGGATCGGCAGAGGACGGGCGGCGGCTATCTTGTGCAGAACAGGCCCTGCCAGGTCCCGGTCCAGATGCGGTTTCGGCAGGTGGATCAGGGCGTCCGAGTCGCTCTGCAGGCGCTGGAGCAGGCGGCGAGCCTCGGCTGAACGGCGCAGCAAACGAAGCGCGTGGCGACGCTGCCGGGCGCTCAGTTCGCCATCGACGTAGGCTGTCAGCAGTTCACGATATCGTTCGGGCAGCATACTTCACCTGCACTTCGGACTTCAGCCCTCGTCCTTTTCCAGCAGTTCGCGGAGTTCGAGGCGGGCACGGTGCAACCGGCTGCGGATGGTGCCGATGGGCACCTGTAGGACCTCGGCCATGGATTCGTATTTTTGGCCTTCCATGTCCTTCATCACCAGGACGGCCCGATGTTCCGGCGACAGCCGGGACAAAGCCCCGTGGATGCGGCGCTCCTGCTCCGCCTGCTCCAGCGCGTGCCCGGGCCGATTCAACTCCGATGGATCGAGCGGCTCGATGCCCTGCTCGCCGTTGCGGCCCGCGTCGATGCTTATCACCACCCGCTGCTTGCGCTTCAGGCTGATCGCCGTGTTGACGGCGATTCGGTACAGCCAAGTGAAGAACAGCGAGTCGCCCTTGAAGCTCTCGAGCGACTGGTAGGCGCTGAGAAACGCCTCCTGGACGACATCGTAGGCGTCCTCGGCGTTGCCCACCATGCGGTAGACCGTATTGTACAGACGGTCCTGGTAGCGACGCACCAACACCCCGAAGGCGGCCGTATCGCCCTTCAGACACTCACCAATAAGGCGGTGGTCGTCGGCGCTCACGATGCCTTACCGCTCCTTGGACGACGGGCGCCTGCGGGGAGTTCCCGAAACGGCGTCCGGCGCCGCGCCGCACGGGGAACACAAGGGAACGCCTTTCACGCCTTCGGTTTGCGCCGACGCGGCCGGGGGGCGGGCGACTTCAGCAAGTCGTCCCATCCCGACGCATGAAGCACCCGGAGGCCCAGTTCTTCCAGGCGCTCCTCATCGGTGATCGAATCGATGGCAGTCGATACCCGGCCGCCAGGCGCGCCGAATTTGTCGCTCCCCTGAAGGCGCAGCATTTTCCGGAGCGCCTCCAAGCGTCCCTTGCGGACAATGGCCTGATACGTCGTCGATTCTTCCAGCGCCATGACACCCTCCAAAAGTCGATCTGCGACCTGATTCGAGTACTGCAACCCGAGCAGAATGTAAGTCGCCGTCCACACCCTGGCCGCTTCGTTGCGCACCCTGGTCTTGCTCAACCGCTCCTTCATCCGCTTCACGACGGCCGGTAACTCGGCTTCCGCGACCGCACTGATCGGCGCCACGGGAAGCAACCCCAGTCCGCCCGACAGCAACGGTTCCACTGGAAGCTGCCACACGCGGATCACCTGATACCGGAACGTCAGATACGCCTCCTCGCCTGGAAAGCGCCGCTCAATCGCCCCGGTCAGGTTCGACAGGTTGGCCTCCGGGCGCAGCAGGACCGCAACGCTCCGCACCATCAACCCATGCCGGCCGTCCAGCAGCACATTCGCCGTTTGCATCCGCCGCGGCAAACTGGAATCCCGCCCCGACTGAAACTCCAGGTGCAGGATCCAGTCCGGCCGACCCCGCACTCGCAGCACCTTGTCGGCGGCCCCGGTGAAGGTCGAAACGTCGGCGTCGATCACCTCCGCCTCGGCGCGCGGCTGTCCCGCCAGCACCGGCCAGTCTCCCGGCGACTCCTCCAGCATTCCTTTAAGCGTCGCATCGAACGTCTTGGCCATGACGCGGGTCCGTCCTTTCCGCGCCCTTCGCCGTTGGACGTGCCGGCTCAATCGTGTAGAATACCATCCCAACCTCTTCCGGGGCAAATCCTTCGCGGGCCGGCCCCGCCGCGCGGGTTCCCTTGCAACGCCGGTGAACCCTTGCCGGCCGCGGGGGCGTAGAATGACGTAGCCCCGGATCGCCGCACCGAACCGTCCCTGCAAACCCTGCGAGCGCCATGCTTTTTGCCGCCACGGGATCGAACGATCTGGTCATCCCCATCGACGCGCTGCACGTCGCCATCAACGTCCCCAACCTCATCCTCATCTTCATGAGCATCCTGCTCGAGGCGATGCCCTTCATCGTCCTCGGGGCCGTCATCGCCGGACTGCTCGAAGAACTGGTGCCGCAGAAGTTCATCACCAGCATTATGCCTCGAAGCCGCTTCCTTTCCATCGCCATCGGCGGCCTGCTCGGTCTGATCTTCCCCATGTGCGAGTGCGGCATCATCCCCGTGATGCGCCGTCTGCTGCGTAAGGGCCTGCCGGTCAGCTGCTGCGTCGCCTACCTTTTGGCCGGGCCAATCATCAACGTGGTCGTCATGCTCAGCACCTACATGGCCTTCGAGGGCAAGGAAGGGACGCCGGTGCCGCCGGGCATGGCGCCGCAGATGGGCGGCCTGTGGATGATGGGTCTGCGCATGGGCCTGGGCTACCTCGTCGCCATCGGGACCAGTCTGATCGTCGATTGGCAGTACAAGAAGCACGGCAACAAGCTGCTGACGCCGCTGGCGGCGCCAAGCCGCCTGACGATGGTGGACGAGGACGCCCTGGATCGGCGGCGGTCGATCGGCGAACGCCTCACGAACATCGTGCAGACCGCCCTGCACGACTTCGTGGACATCATGGTGTATCTGATCCTCGGCGCACTGATCGCGTCGCTGACGCGACAGCTGATCTCGCAAGACGCGGTGGCCGCCTGGTCGAAGGACTATCCGTACCTGGCCATCGGCATCATGATGTGCCTGGCCGTGGTCCTGTGCCTGTGCAGCGAGGCCGACGCCTTCGTGGCGGCCAGCTACGCCACCATGCGGCCGGCCGCCAAGGTGGCCTTCCTGGTGCTAGGCCCCATGCTCGATTTCAAGCTCTATTTCATGTATACTCGCGTCTTCCGGGCGCGCCTCATCTGGACCATCTTCCTATCGGTGATCGTCCAGACGTTCGTGTATTCGATGGCCGTCCACGTGATCTGGGAGAACTACGGCAAATACCTGCAGCCCGTACCTTCGGCCGCCGCCCCATCGGCCCGCTAGCCGGCTGTATACCCGCTTTTGGAGATCGTTCATGGGTCATTCGCACGACCACAGCCACGGCGACCGCAGCCAGTACTACAAGGAACAGCTCCTCACCATCCTCGTGTGCGGCGCCTTCGGCGTGGTGACCGTGGTTCTGTACGCCAGCGGCACGCTCAACAACATGCTGGCGGTGAAGTTCCACCTCTGGGTGCTGCTGGGCGGCGCGGCCCTGCTCGTCATGTCGGCGATCAACGCCGTCGCCGTGTGGTTCTCCGTCGGCGAAGCAAAAGCCGCCCCCGCCCACGAACACGACCACGATCATCCCCACGACCACGCCCATAGCAATGGGCACAGCCACGACCACGACCACGGCGACCACCATCATCATCACGACCACGCCCATTGCGACCACGATCACGACCATGTACACGCCCACGATCATGTTCACACTCACACTCATGCGGAAACGGCCGTGAAAACGGATGTGGGAGCCCCGATCGCCGCGCCCAGCCTTCAGACAGACACCCCCGCCGTGGCGCCGGCCCACGATCACGGGCACGACGGCCACGACCACGGCTGGGCCCCGTGGCGCTACGCGGTGCTGCTGCTGCCGGTGGCGATCTACTTCGTCGTGCCGCTGGACGCGCTGAGCGCCGCCGGCGCCAAGCCGGTCGAGGTGGACGCCTCCGCCGCGCCCGGCGTGGACAAGAATGAGGAAGATTTCAGCATCACCTTCCAGCAGCTGGAGCTGGCGGCGCTGTACCCCGAGAACCGCGGCTTCTACGAGGGCAAGACGGTGCGGCTGATCGGCCAGTACGTCCCCAAGGACGCTCATATGTTCACCCTCCGCCGCCTTAAGATCAGCTGCTGCGTGGCGGACGGCGTCCCCCTCAACGCGGTCATCCTGCTCGACCCCAAGTCCGGGAAGACGCTGCCGTCGGAACAGTTGCAAGGCAAGTGGGTGCAGGTAACGGGCCGGGTCGAGTTTTTGCCGCGCACCGGCGGCGGCTTCGCCACCACCCTGGTGCTGGCGCCGACAGAGAAGCGTCCGCTGACCGAGCTGGTGAAGGAAGTGCCGCCGCCCGGCAATCCGTACCTGAACTGACGCGAAGGAGCGGCCGATGGCGTCGCCGGATGCACCGTTCTCCCGACTGCTGCGTGCGGTCGTCTTTGCCGCCCGCGCCCACCGCAACCAGTGGCGCAAGGACGGCCAGACGCCCTACGTCAGCCACGTCTTCCGCGTCTGCCTCACGGTACGGCAAGTCTTCGGCGTGGACGACGACGACGTGCTGGCCGCCGCCCTGCTGCACGACACGATCGAGGACACCAACACGGACTTCGACGATATCGAAACTCACTTCGGCCCTCAGATAGCCGGCTGGGTGCGGGCGCTGACCAAGGACAAGCGGGAGCAGGAGCTGATCCGCGAGAACAAGTACATCGAAGAACTCGCCGTCTCCCCGTGGCAGGTCAAGGCGTGCAAGCTGGCCGACGTCCACGACAACCTGCTGGATTCCGAGGGCTTTCCGCCGGATCGCCGCGCCAAGACGTTCCGGCGCTCCCGCCAGTACCTGAGCGTGCTGGACGATTCCCACGAGAAGGTCCGCCGCGCCTACGCGATCGTCCAGCGCCTGGTGCAGGAACTCGATCCGCAAGTCGTTTAGCGGCAGTTGCGCTTGCCTCCCGCCCGCCCGCCGCGACATAATACACCCGAACCCGCTCCCACCGCATCGCCCGTGGAGTCTCCCACCGATGCCCCGCACCCTGCGCCTGCTTCCCCTGTCCGCCGCGCTCCTGCTGCCGTTCCTGTCGGTCCCGGCGCCGGCCTGCCCGTTCTGCTCCATGCAGGGCCAGACGATGGCCGGCGAAGTGGCCGGCGCCGACATGGTGCTGTTCGGGGCGCTGACCAACGCCAACGACAAGGACCAGACCACCGACCTCGTCCTCGACGCCGTCGTCAAGAAAAACGCCGTTCTCGACGACCTCGCCAAGACGGTCGGCGGCAAGAAGGCCGTCACCCTGCCGAAGTACTTGCCGCCGGACGTGGCCGGCGCGAACAAATTCCTCGTCTTCTGCAACGTCTTCAAGAAGGAGATCGATCCCTACCGCGGCCTGGCCGTGCCTCCGGGCAGCGACATGGTCGGCTACCTCAAGGGCGTCCAGGAACAAAAGGATAAGAAGCCGGGGGAGCGGCTGAAGTTCTTCTTCAACTATTTGGACAATAGCGACCCCGAAATCGCCATGGATGCCTTCAAGGAGTTCGCCAACGCGGACTACAAGGAATACCGCGAGATGGCGAAGGACCTGCCGGCCGACAAGATCGCCGGCTGGCTGCGCGACCCGAACACGCCGGGCTTCCGCATCGGCCTGTACGGTTCGCTGCTGGGCCATTGCGGCAAGGAGGAACACGGCAAATTGCTGCGGTCGCTGGTCGAAGATCCCGCCCGCAAGCTGAGCAGCGGCCTGGACGGCGTCCTGGCCGGCTACACCATGATCGACCCCAAGGGCGGCTGGGACTATATCAAGGCGCTGATGAAGGACACGGGCAAGGAGTTCCTGGTCCGCTACTCCGCCCTGCGGGCGACCCGCTTCCTCCACGCCTACCGGGCGGAGCTGGTCAAGCCGGAAGAGCTGGCCGAGGGCGTGGCCCAGCTGCTGAACCAGAACGACATCGCCGACCTGGCCATCGACGACCTGCGCAAGTGGGGCTGCTCCGACATGACGAGCGGCGTCCTGGCGCTGCGGGAGTCGGAAATGTACCGGACCACCCCGGTCGTCCGCCGATCCGTGCTGCGGTTCGCGCTGAGCTTCCCCGACGTGCCGGCCGATAAGGCCTTTGTCGCGGAGCAGCGCCAGGCGGATCCGCAGGGCGTCGCCGACGTGGAGGAGCTGCTCAAGCTGGAACAGGGGAAGTGACGGATCGCTCTTATTCGAGGAACCCATGATGCTTCGCCGGACGTTGCTCGTCCCGACCGTGCTGGCTCTGCTGGCGTCGGTCCCCTGCCCTGCCCCGGCGTGCAGCCTGTGCGGCGGCCTCCTGCAGCAGGCGCCGACGCTGCGGCAAGAGGCGGCGCAGCCCGGCGCCCGGATGATCCTGTTCGGCACCCTGGAGAACCCGCGCAGCTCCACGACCACGGAGCTGACGATCGACGCCGTGCTGCGCCGACCCGGCGATCGGCGGCAAGAAACAGCTCGACCTGGGCCGCTACCTGCCGGTCAGCGACCCCAAGAACCCGCCGCATTTCCTCGTCTTTTGCGACGTCAACAACGACAAGATCGATCCGTATCGCGGCGTGCCGATCGCCGGCGCCGAGGGCCTCGACTACGTCAAGAAGGCGCTGGCGCTCGACCCGAAGGACGCAGGCGGCAACCTGGATTTCTACTTTCAGTACCTGGATAACCCGGATAAGGAGGTGGCGCACGACGCCTTCCTGGAGTTCGCGCGGGCCAACGACCTGCAAATCGGCCAGGCCTCGTCGAAGCTGTCGCCCGAGAAGCTGCGCACCTTGATTAAAGACCCGCAGACGCCGCCGGAACGGGTCAGCCTGTACGCCTTTCTGCTGGGCGGCTGCGGCGGCGACACGGACGCCGACTTCCTGGCGGCCCAGCTCGACGGCGACGGCGAGCGGACGGCCAACTGCTTCGACGGCTTTCTCGGCGGCTACATCCACCTGCGGCCGCACGACGGTTGGGAGAAGGCGCTGGCGGTGCTGCGCGACGGCCGCAAGCCGCTGCCGGTGCGACTGGCCGTGGTGCGGACGGTGCGCATGTACCACGGCTGGCGGCCGATGGAGAA
This sequence comes from uncultured Planctomycetaceae bacterium, assembly GCA_963823075.1. Taxonomy (GTDB): domain Bacteria; phylum Planctomycetota; class Planctomycetia; order Gemmatales; family Gemmataceae; genus UBA4732. The sequence continues at coordinate 593,281 of CAWGKE010000001.1, read as the reverse complement.
CCACGATCCCGTGCAGAAATGCCTGGAGGCGATGATCGCCCAGGGCGAGCTGGCCGACATCGCCATCGAGGACATGCGGCGGTGGAAGATGTGGGACCGGACGCCGGACATCCTGACGCTGTACGGCAAAAAGGGCTTCGACGCCCCAATCATGGAGCGGGCCATCGTGCGCTACGCCCTGAGCTGCGGTGACGAGGCGTCGAAGAAGTTCGTCGCCGCGCGACGCCAGGTCGAGCCGGATCTGGTGAGGGACGTGGAAGAATCGCTGCAATTCGAGAAGTAAGACAAGAATTCACCACAAAGACACAAAGGAAGGCGGAAGCGAGGGTTCCGGGGCGCCGTCCTCGAACCCTTGTTATTGTCTTCTTTGTCTGTCCTTTGTGCCCTTTGTGTCTTTGTCAGTAGTTTCAACCGGCCCTCGGCGGGTCGTCCCAACCTCAATTGGGATCGGTCTTTCTGTAAATACTTTGTCGCAGACGCCGATGGCGCGTTCGGCCTCATGCAACAGCATCATCAGCAGATCTTTGAAACGCAGCCGCTCCGGGCGGTAACGCCGCCGCCCGCGGCGGGGCGTGGACAATACCGCGTGGCGCAGCGTCTCATCGCAAGAAACAGGCATCGGCAGTCGGCTCAGGCCTGATCGACGACCACACTGAGCCTACCCCTGTTCCGCATTGCGATTCCGCACCATCGCCATTCCTCCGCCGCTCCGAGCGCGTCCGTGTGGTTCCCATTCAGCGGCAGCCACGGCACGTCGCCCCACGGCGCCGGCGGCATCGTCGTCGGTTTCCCCTGCAAAACGGGTTCTAACAGGCGGGAACAACGGCACATCGCCGCGTTCCGTCTCACAGACTTGGGCGCGCGGCCCGGCGCTGTATACAATCGCCGGGTAGAGGAGATGGAACATGAGCACGACGGCCCCACGCCGATCCGGCCACCCTTCGCCGACCGAGAACGGTGCGCCCCTTCTCTGCAACGGCGACCGCATGAAGCAGCCCGAGTTTCATCGGAGGTATGAAGCCTACCCCGAGGACGTGAAGTTCGAGCTGGTCGGAGGGATCGTCTACATGGCCTCGCCGCTGCGGCTCCCCAACGGCCAGTATCACATTGAGTTGAGCCTGGCGCTCTGTTTGTACAAGGGCGCTACGCCCGGCGTCGAGGTGGCGGACAATGCCACGGTCATCCTGGGCGAGGACAGCGAACCGCAACCCGATCTCCTGCTTCGCATCCTGACGGAACACGGGGGCCGCTCGGGCGTCACCGAGGACGAATACTGCCAGGGCCCGCCCGAACTGCTGGCCGAGGTCGCCCACAGCTCGCGCGCCATCGACATGAACCAGAAGCGCAAGGATTACGAACGAGCTGGCGTGCAAGAGTATATCGTGCTGTGCGTCGAGGAGCGCGAGTTGCACTGGTTCCACTTCCCGTCGGGCCGTCCCATCCGACCCGATCGGCAAGGGGTGGCGCGTTTGCGCGTTTTCCCCGGCCTGTGGATTCACGTTCCGGCCCTGCTGGAGCGCGACAGCTCCCGGCTGATGGCGGCCGTGCAGCAGGGGCTGTCCACGTCCGCCCACGCAGCGTTCGTCCGGCGTCTGGCCAAGGCCCGGAAGCGGTGTCTCTGAGCGCGGCCCGATTTGTTCCGAGGCGAGTCGCGCCACGAGGCCGACGTGCCATGCCAGCAGGGCGTCTCACTCGGCTCCGCTGCGGCAAGAATCGGCGGACAGAATTTCGTTGGAGAAGTCGGCTCGGCGCTGGTTTTGGCCATTCGCCGCCGTTATAATTCAACACTCGATGCGGATCGGAGCAGCAGCCGGGAAGCCCCGGGACGACGCAGCGCCCTGCGCTCGTCCCCCCTTGCCCGGGACCCCAGGGAGACGCCGACAATGCCGAGTCCCTTTCCTGGCATGGACCCCTACCTCGAGAACGAGGCCCTTTGGCCGACGTTCCACCATCAGCTCGTGACGTGCCTGTACCAGATCCTGCAGCCCGGTCTGGTGGACCGCTATCGCGCTCGCGTCGCCCAGCGCCACTACGCCATCGAACAAGCCCTATTCACGTCCGTGCTGCGCGAGGAGCATCACGAGGACTACATCGAGATCCGCCAGCGCAGCGACGGCCGACTCGTCACGCTGCTGGAAGCGGTCAGTCCGGCCAACAAGACCACGACGTACGGCCGCACCGCCTACCTCGACAAGCGCCGCGAGGGCAAGAACGCCGGCGCCAACCTCGTCGAAATCGATCTGGTCTTGCAGGGCCAGCCGACCCTGGACTATTCGCGCGACGGCCTGCCCGACTGGGACTACGCCGTCACCGTGACGCGCTCCACCCAGGCCGAGCGCTACGAGATCTACACCGCCACGCTGCAAAAGAAGCTGCCGCGTTTCCGCCTGCCGCTGGCCCCCGACGACAAGGACACCGTCCTGGACCTGTCCACCGCCTTCATGCGCTGCTACGACCAGGGCGGCTTCGCGGCCAAGATCGACTACAAGCGCGACCCCGCCGCGCCGCTGCCCGAGGAGGATCGCCGCTGGCTCAACGAAGTCCTGAAGCAACATCGCCGGAATCCATGATTCCCCGCGGAGGACGCGGAGAGCGCAGAGAAGACAAAAGCAAGTGCTAAGAGCCTATCCCAAAACCGTCGAAACATCACCAATTTGACGAGAATCGTCATGATCGACGGTGGTTTTGGGATAGGCTTTAAAGGAGCCACACGCCTCGGAACTTTTCTCTTTCTTCTCTCTGCGCTCTCCGCGTCTCCGCGGTGAATTGCTTGGATGAATCCATGGCCGAAGCGCGTCCCGCCGTCCCGGTACTGCTGGTTGCGGCCGTCTTCAGCCGCCATGCGGACGCCCTGTCCCGGGCGCGCGGCCGGCTGGAAGAAGAACACGGTCCCGTCGAACGGGCCAGCACGGCCTTCGTCTTCGATCAGACCGACTACTATGCCGGCGCGATGGGGACCGACCTGCGCAACAGCTCCTCGTTTTCCGCGACCTCATCGCGCCGGATCGGCTGGCCGAGATCAAGCTCCGCGCCAACGAGCTGGAACGCGAGCTGGCCGGGTGCGGCCGATACCCGGAGGCGCGGCCCGTCAACATCGATCCAGGCTATCTTAATTTGGGGAAATTCGTGCTGGCCACCACCAAGGACCAGGCGCATCGCGTCTACCTGGGCGGGGGGATCTACGCCGAGGCGACGCTGCGCTTCGAGGCCGGCGCCTTCGTGCCGTGGCCGTGGACCTACGCCGACTACCGCCAGCCGGCCGTCCTCGAATTCCTGCGCGACGCCCGCGCCTCCTTCCACGACCGGCTGCGCGCCGCGCGGTCGGCCGCGATCCCGTAGCCGCCCATTGCCAGGGAGCCAGCCACGACCCGCCACATCCAAACCAGGGACGCCCCCACCGCGATGGTGGGCGACTCGCTCCGCGAGTCGCCGTCCGCCCCGATGAATCTCGCTTCGGACATGGTTCGCCGCATTTTGCTTGGCGTGACCGTGGCCCTGCTCACCGCCCGGATGCTGGCCCCCGGCGAAGATCCCGGAATGCTGCTGCCCACGTCCGGGCCGACGAACCTTCTGATGCCGCTGTTGTGGTTCCTGGCCGCCGTCGGACTGGCCGGCTGGCGGCTCTGGTCGCGCCGGGGGGAGTGGCGCGGCGGCGCGGTCGAGGCGGGGCTGCTGCTCGCCGGCCTGCTGGTCTTTGTCGCGGCGGAAATGGCCGGCTATAAACACCCGGCTCGCATTATCGCCTGGGACTGGCTGACGCTGTTCGTCGTCGTTTGCCTGGTGCGCCAGCTGGCCGTCTCGCCGGGCGACCGTCATGCGCTGTTCGCTGTCTTCCTGGCTGGCGTCGGGGCGCTGTCGGCCCAGGCTGTCTATCAGGCCGCCGTCCACGCCCCGGCCTCGGCCACGTTCGCGCAGCCGGCGCCGTTCGCCGCCTGGCTGATCCTGTTCCTGCCGGGCCTGCTCGCGGCGGCCTTCGTGTGCCGATTCGGCCGCGCCGCCCGCTGGCAAACGGTCCTGGCGCTGGCGTTCAGCCTTCTCGGCGTCGTCGCCTTCGTCGCCGCCGTCGCCTCGGCCTTCCGCGCACCGGGCGCCGCTCCGCCGCTGCTGGACCTGTGGGGCGCGACGAGCAAGATGATCCTGGCGCATCCGCTCGGCGTCGGGCCGGGCAACTTCTCGCGGGCCTTCCCGGGCTTCGAGGGGCCGAACGGCGGCGCCGTGGTGGCCGACCCGCACAATTTCGTCCTCGAAATCGCCGCGACCTGCGGCGTCGTCGCGCTGCTCGCCGTCGTCGCCACCCTCGGAGCGTTTTTCGTGAAGGCCGGACGCTGGCTCCGCAAGCCGCTGGCGCCGGCGGATGCCGTCGCGCCGGAACTGGGGTCGGCGGAGCGCACGCGCTGGGAGTTTTACGCCGGGGGCATGTGCGGCCTGGTTATCGGCTTCATCATCCGCCAGACCACCGGCGATCGGACGGGCGACGATATTCTGAGGGAAGGCTTCATCGCCTGCGCCCGCTGCCTCGTCTGGCTGACGGCCTTCGTGCTGTTCGAGCGCGTCCCCTGGTCCGCTCGCGTTCGGGTCGGGGCGCTGACCGCTGGCGTCGCGGCGCTGCTGCTGATGCTGACGGCGACCTCGGGCGCGGGCTTGCCCTCGCTTACCGTGCCGCTGTGGGCCGTCGTCGCCCTCGCCCTCGGCGAACTGCCGGCGCGCGATTACCCGCGAATCAATCGGCTGGCCCTCACGCGCGTCCTGCCGTTTTTCGCCACGGCGCTGGTCGCATTGCTCTACTTCATGGGCGTTTTCCTGCCCGTCACCAGTTGCTCCGACAAGGTGCAAGAGGCGGTGCGGGCGCATCGGCAGATGGTGGAAGCGAACAACCCGGCGGCGCTGGCGCAGACGGTGTTGCCGCTGCTGCACGACGCCGCCAAGGAGGATGCCGACGACGTGCGCGTCCCCATCCTGCTGGCCCGGTGGACGGCCGAGCTATGGTCGATCTACCCCCCCGGCGACACCCACACGAAACTGGCCAATTCCGCCGTGGGGTACGCCCGGAAGGCGCAGCAGCTGGATCCCGAGGGGCCGGACGGCTACGACGTGGATTACCACATCCGCATGAACTTCGTTCGGCGGATCAACATCGTCAATCGCGAGCGCGGGCCAATGCGCAGCCCGTTCTGGCAGCCGCGATCGGATCGGGCTACGGAGCGTTCTTCGATGAAACGCGCTGGCCCCATCCGCTCGGCCGCGGCGCCATCGAGATGCTCAAACAAAAGAGGGACCCCGACGAGCCGGCCTATCAAGCCCTGGAAGCAGCCGGCGCGCTCGAAAGATACCTGCCGCACGATCCCAACGACGCGGTGCTGCGTTATCTGCTGGCCGAAGCGCTGTACAAGGCCTGGGAGGACGACCGTTGCCGCGAGCAGGCGGCGGAGGCGCTGCGCCTGGACGCAGCCGCGGGCCGCCCGCTGACCGACGAAGAGCGGCAAAAGCTCAACGTCTGGAAAGACTTGCCGACGACGAAATGACGCGCGATTCACGCATTCAGATCGATCCAGCGCTGGAGGCAACGAACGTCCGGCCGCAACGCCAGGGACGCATCCGACTCGCGCAGAGCGGTTTCGCCGCTGCCCGGGTTCGCGTCGGGATTGCGGAGCGCCGGCCGATCCTCGGAGAAGCAGCGGCAGAGAGGGAGCCGATCCTGGATGGTCCGCATGGGGCCGTCCTCCGTGCGAAGAGGTGAAGGGAAAAAGGCGGCGTCGGTTCCGGCGACGAAGGTGGAAACGCGAGAGGGTGTTCCGCCGAAACCGACGCCATGCGTGGGCCGGCACTGCATTCTATGCGGGAAAAGACAAGGAAATGGCTTTGGGAACGCCCGTTCAGGTTTTTTCGGCCGATCCCGGTGAACCCTTGCCGGTCGGGCGATCGGGGTCGGGCCGGCAAGAAGCGTGGATGAGGAGGGCGGCGCATGGCGTTGTGGCTTTTCAAGCAGGAACCGAAATGCTGCAGTTTCGCGGACCTGCGGCGCGACGGCCGGATCGGAGCCTTATTTGCCGCGTTCCTTGTCCCACCACGCCTGCCACTTTTTCTGGGCCGCCTCGACATCGGATCGCGAGGACGACGACGGGCCGAAATCCTCGCCGCCGCTGATCTTCACCAGCGATTGATGGGCGGCGTCGGCCACATCGGGGTCGTGGTCGGCCAAGAGACCGATCAGGTCGCCGGTCAGGCTGGTGAACTTCGCCGCCGCCCGCGCCGCCGCCCGCCGAGCGTCAATGTGTTCGTCGCGCATCTCGATCTGCACGACCTCAATGCCCTGCGTCGCCATCTGGCCGACCATCAACTCCAGGGCCAGCTTTTGCACGTCCTGATCCTTGTTGCCGGCCGCGGCGATCAGGCCGGTCAGCACGTCCGGCCCCTTCCGCTGCCCCAGCTCCATCAGCTCCATCTTCAGCCGATTGCCGCTGTCGCGGGCCATGGCGTCGGCCAGCTCCGCGGTCGTCATCTTGTGCGGCGCCTTCACGCCCGTCCTCTCCGCCAGCCGCTGCAAGGCGTTCCGGCGCAACATGCACATGACGCGCAGGTCCTGAAGGACCCGCATGTGCTGCGACCGCTCGACGCCGGCCGCGATGTTGTCGTAGGCGAAGTCGAGCAGCTCGTCGTCGTCGGAGGCCACGAGCATCCGGCTCAGCTTCTTGGCGATGACCAGCGTGGGACAGCTGTTCTCCATGACGGCGGCGCGGTTGATGCCGCGGATCAGGGCGGGAATGGCTTCCGGCCCCAGCTTCTCGAAGTCGCCCAGGGCCTTCTTGCCTTCGTCGCCCTTGAGTTCGCCGGTGTCGAAGAGCATGAAGCGGTCGATGATCTTGTCGAGCTGGTCCTCCTCGTCGGAGGTCAGCAGGGGCAGGCTTGGGGCCAGCGGGTTCGGCTTGCGCGGCGCCGGGTCGTCGGTCGGCGTCGGGTCGCCGGACAGGAAGGCGGCAAGCACGACGGTCAGAAGGGTTGGCGTCATCGGCGGCTCCGGATTTACTCGTAGACTTTCGCGGCTTCCAGCATGTCCCGCAACAAGTTCCAAGGCGGCTGGGCTGGCACGGCTTCGCCTCGGTTCTGGTAGTAACCGTCCATGTCTTCCACCCACGCGGCCATCGCCTCCAGGTAGGAGGAAAGGTCCCGGTTTTCCCATTCGTCCGGCCGACGCCGGGATTGCTCAGCCAGCGTCCGAACGAAACGGACAAAGTCTTCGCGGGAGTGGACGGAAAGGATGGGAGAACCATGCTCGGTGCCGCGGGCAACAGCGCCCGCGTGGATTGTCACCGCACCGCCGCTACGGTTAGCGTTGGCCGATTCATTCTGCGCCGCGGACGGGCCATTCGTCGCCTTGTTCATGAGGGTTCTCCTCTTACGCGGACGGACACACCTCGATTGGTCGTGGTGAACTTCCAGTCTTCGGCGGCGATTTCCTCTTCCGTCGCCATCCGCCAGGGGATGCTCACACCCGCCCGACGGAACGCCTCAAGGCGGCGATTGTCAAGCGTGAACATCAAGCCGTCTCGTTCTACCAGTCGCAAAGGCGGTACATCAGAAGAGTGAATGCGCCCGATCCGCAGTCCTTGCACAGATCCTCTATCGTGGCACCATCCTGAAAGCGGAAGCGGATGCTGCTCTGGGTGAATCGTACCTGATTCGGGTCCATTCCGCCACCGGCGTTCCATGCTTCTCAGGCCTGTTCCTGCCGCAGCGCCTCCGCATTGCTCGGCAACCCGTATTGAGCGCGGATGCGGTCCACTTCGCGCATCACGTCGTCGATGACCCCGGCGTTGATGCTAACGGTGCGGTATTCGACCCGGAAGGCCCAGGCGTTGATCGCCAGCGTGGCGACGGCCAGGCTGAGGTGGATGGTCCAGTGCCAGTCGCGCCACTGCACCGCCGCCCCGGCCGAGGCCGTCGCGATGGCAATCAGCATGGCAAAGAGCGCCGGCGGAAACGTCCGCCGTTTCAGCTCGCGCGTCAACCTCGGCAGCGGCTCGTCGGGAATGCCGTAGGCCAGGGCCACCTCCTTCACCCAGCGGCCGGTGCCGAGAAAATAAATGAAAATCAAGCAGTGGACGCCGAGGGCGAACAGGACCGAGAAGAGGCCCAGCGTGAAATGAAGCAGGTAAATCGAGCCGTCGGCGCTGCGCAGGCCGCCGGTCGCCTGGGAGGCGAAACCGACGCCGAAGGTCGTCAGCAGGGCGAGCCAGACGGCGGGGCCGAGGACGGCCAGGATCTGTTTCATGGGACCTCTCCGGGGCTGCCCTGGCGTTCCGTCCGGCGCCGGTCCGGGCCGGGCCGGGAACGCAAGCGTCCCGATGTGCGTGCTGTAGCGGCGACTGCCGCTGGACGGGGCCGTGGGGGGCGTACAGATTTTCGTTCCTCTGGCGAGGGGGGCGCTATAATAGAGGGCACGAGCGGGAGGCGGGAGCCGACGCTCTCGGTACACCCCGGGATCGCCCCGCCCGTCCGTGCGAGGCGCGTATGATTCCAATCGGTCGAGCCGCCTTCCCGCTGGGTGTAACGGGCGCGTGGCTGGAGCTTCTGTTCTACGGAACCTGTCTGGCCGTCGCCTTGCTGGCAGCCGCCCTGGTCGTCGAGCTGGTCCGCCGCTGGGCGCGCAAAGGCGAGCAACCGCCGTCGGCCAGCGACCAGCTGGCAAACTACCGGACATTGTATAAACGAGGAGAAATCAGCCAGGAGGAATTCGACCGCCTCCGCGCCGTCCTCGGCGGCGAAATGATCGCGGGCGCGAAGCCCGCGCCGCCCCGGCCGCCCGCGCCGAAGGCGACCGACGGGCCGCCGGCGCCGCCCGCCGACGGCATCCGGTCCGAATGATGCGGCGAAAGTCCTTGCGGACCTTTCCGCCGCCCCGTAAAATCCGAATCGAGATCGAACAAACCCGTTGCGAGGCAACCACTTCAACGGAACCGGGCGCACCCCAGCCGACGCCGTCTTCGTAACCCCATGGTCCGCTCTGGTCCGCGATCGGTTGTCCTATAATGAACCTTGGTCCGCCGACCATCGCCCCCAGCCTGGGGACCAGGCGGGGCCGACTGTAAAGGAGACCGCATGCCGACGAAAGACTCGGGTCCGGGAGGACGGAAGCCGACGGCCGGAAGCGCCGGCCGCAACCGCAACGCCTTCTGCTCCTTCTGCCGGAAGAGCTACCGCGACGTCGGCCCCCTGGTGGAGGGGCCGGGCGACGTTTATATCTGCGGCGAGTGCATCGAGCTTTGCCAGTCGATCATCGACCAGGAGAAGCGGCGCCGCGGCGGGTCCAAGGCCCTCTTCACCCACATTCCCACGCCGCGCTCCATCAAGGAACGGCTCGACCAGTACGTCACCGGCCAGAACCGCGCCAAGAACTCGTTGGCCGTGGCCGTGCAGAACCATTACAAGCGGCTCAGCCTGGTGGACCAGGGGGGCAACGACGTTGACGTCGAGAAGAGCAACATCCTGCTCATCGGCCCGACGGGCAGCGGCAAGACGCTGCTGGCCCGCACCCTGGCCAAGGTCCTCGACGTGCCCTTCGCCATCGGCGACGCCACCACGCTGACCGAGGCCGGCTACGTCGGCGAGGACGTCGAGAACCTGCTGCTCAAGCTGCTGCACGCCGCCGACTTCGACATCGAGGCGGCCCAGCGCGGCATCATCTACATCGACGAAGTCGATAAGATCGCCAAGACCAGCCAGAACGTCAGCATCACGCGCGACGTGAGCGGCGAGGGCGTTCAGCAGGCCCTCCTCAAGATGCTGGAAGGCACCGTCAGCAACGTCCCCCCGCAGGGCGGCCGCAAGCACCCCGAACAGCAATACATCCAGGTCGATACGACCAACATCCTCTTCATCTGCGGCGGCACCTTCGTCGGTCTGGACGACGTCATCACCCGGCGGCTCGGCCGTGGCGCCATCGGCTTCGGCGCCAGTCCCGAGGATCGGGAGCGGAACCTGGGCGACATGCTGAGCAAGGTCACGAGCGCCGACCTGATCGAGTTCGGCATGATCCCCGAGTTCGTGGGCCGCTTGCCGGTGATCGCGCCGCTGGACCCGCTGGACGAGGACGCCCTGGTGCGCATCCTGACGGAGCCGCGCAACGCCCTGACGCGGCAGTACCAGAAGCTGTTCGAGATGGAGGGCGCGGGGCTGGAGTTCTCGCCCAGCTCGCTGCGCGAGATCGCCCGCAAGGCCAAGGAGCGCGACACCGGCGCCCGCGGCCTGCGCAGCATCGTCGAGGAGCTGATGACCGACATCATGTTCGAGCTGCCCGACATCGAGCAGAAGACGACCTACACGGTGACCGACGCCGTGGTCCGCGGCGAGGTTCCGCTGTTCGAGAAGCCGCCGCCGGTGGATAAGATTCAGAAGATCGCGTAAAGCGGTGAAGTTTTCGATGCGCTCCGGCGGCCCGCGGCGCCCGCAAGGGATGGACGAAATCCCTTGCGGGCGCCGCGGGCTGTCGCGTTGATCATTTGCCTTGCGCCGGCCCCGCCTTGAACGGGTCGGGGAACCTTGTCGGATCGATGCGCGACAGGGCGACGCCGACGGCCTCGCGGACCCTGACGTCGGGGTCGCCGCGCAGGGCCTGGAGCGCGGGGATGGCGTCTTTGGCCTGTTCCCCAAACGACCCAAGCCCGATCGCGGCGCCCTGGCGGACGCCGTCCGACTTGTCCCCGAGCGCTTCGATCAGTGCCGGAATGACCTTGGCCGCGTCCCCCTTTCGCCGCGGCAAGAGGCGAACCGCGATCGTCTGGTCCCGGTCTTGGGGCGACTTCAGATCCGAGATCAACTGGTCGGTCGATTTCTGGCCGCAGCCGCAGCACGCCAGCAAGCAGAGCAACAGAACCCAACGTGTCCGCACGCGCATGGCTGAACTCCTTGGTCGGGACAGGACGCTCACCAATTGCCGAGCACCTCGCCGCCGGCTATGGTGCACAGGTGTTGATACGTGTAGGGATCGATTCCCTGGGTGAGGAAATGCACCGAGCCGTCGCCGAACAGGTAATTCGCCCCCGGCCCCGTGTGCATGCTCCAAAACGTATCGGGGTCGTAGAACGGCTGGTCCGCGCAGGGCACGTGCGTGGCGTTGCCGTGAGAGAGGACCAGGGCTTCGTCGTAGTCCGCATTGTCGTAGGCGGTCCCGTTGCCCGTATTCGGCGCGGATGCGGGGGGGGTGTAGGGGGCGGTCCAGGGTGTGGTCGCCATCCAGGCGGGGCACCTTCCTCCCGTCACGGCGCCGGTCCAGGTGGTGGGGGAATGGCTGCGCGGAGCGCTCGCCGACGATGATCGTGTCGCTCATTCCGTCGGTGATGTTGGCGATGCGCGTGTGGCTGTTGCGGTAAAAGCAGCCGTCGCCGGCCAGGCCGAACCCGCCGACCAGCCCGTCGGCGCCCTGGCCCTGCGCGTCCCCGCCGGCATTGTTAAAGCACTCCTCCCAGCCGTTGCAGCCGACGTAGTTGCCGTGGGCCACCACGACGCCCGTCGGCCAAACGGTGAAGTTCTGCTGGTAGGGATCCGAAGGACACTGGAACATCTTCAGAGGCTGCTGGGAGATCGCCGTGTTGCTTCCCAGCCCCACCCCCTGGCTGAAATTGATTTGGTTGTAGACGTTGCCCTGTTCGGCGTAGGGAAGGATCATCGCCGCCCAGCCCCAACCCGGCCCAACGTCGTTGTTGGGGGTGCTGTCGGGGTTCGTGTTGCTATCGACGTAGCCGGAAGGAAACACGTTGTTGGCGTCGTGGTAGCCGTGCAGGGCCAGGCCGATCTGCTTGAGGTTGTTGGTGCATTGGATGCGCGCGGCGGCCTCGCGCACCTTCTGCACAGCCGGGAGCAACAGGCCGACCAGGATGCCGATGATGGCGATCACCACCAGAAGCTCGATCAGCGTGAAGGCCTGTCTGGAAAGGCGGTTTTTCATGGCATCGCGCCCTCGGTGGGTGGAGTATGACAACGTGATACAGAGGATAGAAACAAGCACGCGCGGTGTCAAGTAGAAAAAAACATCTTCCGATAGGCCGCCAACTAAGGTGTGTTTTCGCCCGGACTCCTCTTGCCAGGGCGCCGTTCCCCTATTACCATAGCTGGCGGTGTTACTTTGTATTACCGGATTGCGTTCGGCGGAAATACGCCAGTCGCGCGGGACTGGAGCCGCCGCGAGGGGATGACGCATGAGCGGTTTCGCGCGACCGAGACGCACATCGGCCCTCCTGCTGGGGCTGTTCCTGACTTGCGCCGCCGGCTGCCGCCCGGCCGGCCAGGCCGACGATACCTCCTGGTCCGCGGGCGACGGCCCCGACGGCTGCCCCGGCGCGGCGATCCGCGTCATCGCCGTGGAAAACCAATACGGCAGCCTAGTTTCGCGGCTCGGCGGCCGGGGCGTGCGCTTCAAGAGCATCATGACGAACCCGGACGCCGACCCCCACGAATTCCAGACCAATTTCCAGGTCGTCCGCGACTATCAGGCCGCCCAGCTCATGATCGAAAACGGCCTGGGCTACGACGACTGGTCCGACAAAATCCTGGAGACGCTCGCCCCCAAGCCGAAGGTCGTGAACGCCGGCGACGTGCTGGGACTGAAGGCCGGCGACAACCCGCACGTGTGGTACGACCCGGACTCCGTCGACCGGGTCTGCCAGGCGATCACGGCGGCGCTGAAGGATTTGAACCCGGCCGGGTCGGAGTATTTCGAGGCCCGCGCGAAAGACTACGCCGGCCGGCTCGCCCCCTACCACGAGGCCGTCGCCCGCATCCGCAAGCGCTTCGCCGGGACGCCCGTCGGCTCGACTGAATCGATCTTCGTCCCGATGGCGCGGGCGACGGGCCTGGACCTCATCTCGCCGCCCGGCCTGATGAACGCCGTCTCGGAGGACGCCAACCCCTCGGTGCAGGACGTGGCCCTGTTCCAGGGGCAAATCCGGGAGAAGAAGATCAAGGTCCTGGTCTACAACAACCAGACGAGCGGAATCTTGACTTCGCAGCTCCGTGAAATGGCCGACAAGGCGGGCGTCCCCGTCGTCGGCGTTTCGGAAACGCTGACGCCGGTGGACGCGACGTTCGAGGACTGGCAGATTTCCCAACTCAAGGCGCTGGAAGATGCACTTGCTTCCTCAACACGGCGGTGAGGTGAAACGGACTTGGGGCGCCGCGGCCGGCGAGCCGCCGGTCGTCGCCTTCCGGGACGCCGCGGCCGCGCTCGGCGGGCGGACGATCTGGGAACACGCGACTTTCCAGATCCGCCCCGGCGAGTTCATCGCCGTGGTCGGGCCGAACGGCTGCGGCAAGAGCACCCTCCTGCGCATGATCCTCGGACAGGTCGCCCCCGCCGCCGGCGGCGTTACGGTGCTGGACGCCCCGCCGCGCCTGGGCAACCGCACCGTCGGCCTCGTGCCCCAGCGCCGAGAGCTGACCGCCGGCCTGGCGATCCGCGGCCGCGACCTCGTGCTGCTGGGGGCCGAGGGAAACCGCTGGGGGTTCGGCCGGCCGTCGGCGGCCGCGCGGCGGCAGGCCGACTGGGCGCTGGAGGCGGTTCACGCGCGAGAGTTCGCCGACGAGCCGATGGGCGTGCTGTCGGGCGGTGAACAGCAGCGCCTGCTCATCGCCCAGGCCCTGGCGCCCGACCTCAAGGTCTTGCTCCTGGACGAGCCGCTGGCCAGCCTCGACCTTTGCAGCCAGCATGAGATCGTGTCCCTGGTGGACGGACTCCGCCGCCGGCACGGCGTCGCCGTGCTGTTCGTCAGCCACGACCTCAACCCGGTGCTGCCGGTGGTGGACCGCGTACTCTACTTCCTGAACCGCTGCCCCGTCTGCGGGGGCGTGGACGAGGTGGTGCAGCCGGAGTTGCTCACCCACCTGTTCGGCACGCCGGTGCAGGTCTGCCGGACGCACGAGGGCGGCCGGCTCGTTCACGGGGCGTTCCATCGGAGGCGCGATGAGCATCTTCCTTGAGCCGTTCGTCATCCGGGCCTTCCTGGCGTCCACGGCGGCGGCGGTCTGCGCCGGTGTGATCGGCTACTTCGTCGTGCTGCGGCGCCTGTCGTTCGCCAGCCACGCCCTGGCCCACGTCGGCTTCACCGGGGCCACCGCCGCCGTCCTGATGGGCGCCGATCTTGTCGTCGGTACGGTGGCGTTCACCGTGGCGACCGGGATCGGCATGGGCCTGCTCGGCGACAAGCTGCGCGGGCGGGACACGGCCATCGGGACCACGCTGGCGTTCACGATGGGGCTGGGCCTGCTGTTCCTCTACCTGTCCACCAAGATGGCCAGCATGGCCACGAACATCCTGTTCGGCGACATCCTGGCCGTCTCGGATCGAACCGTCTGGCTGGCGTTCCTTTTCGCGGCCGTCAGCCTGGCGACGATGGCGGTCATTTACCGGCCGCTGCTGTTCGCGTCGGTCGATCCCGAAGTGGCCGCCGTGCGCGGCGTCCCGGTGCAAATGCTGGGCGTGGTCTTCATGGTGCTGCTGGCGTGGACGGTGGCCCAGGCCGTGCAGGTCGTGGGCGTCCTGCTCATCTTCGCCCTGCTGGTCACGCCGGCGGCGGCCGCCCAGCACCTGACGGCCCGGCCGGCGTGGGGCGTGGCCTGGTCGGTGCTGCTGGCGGTGGTCTCGGTGTGGGCGGGACTGGCGGCGGCTTGCTTCCCGCCGTACTACCCGCCCAGCTTCTTCATTACGACGATCTCGTTTCTCCTGTACGTCGGCATTCGCGGCCTGGTCCCTGGCGTCGGCAGCGCCCGGCGGCGCTCGGCCCGGTCCATCCGGCTCGCCGGTGCAGCCGAGGTGCGGGTGGTGGAGACGGTCGAGTAGTCGGCCGTTTTGGGTCCGAATGGCGCGGCGTCAAAGGGTGGAAAAATCGAAACGTCGCGGGAGCAAAGAGGCGGTTGCGGATATACTCAGGAGAGGCGCCCATTACCGGGAGGTCGGCGATGCCGCTCCGCGATCACTTTCATGGCGTGTTGAGCCAACGACGACACTGGGAGAGCTTTCACGGCGTCTGGCCAAGCCAGATCATCCAGCATCTGAACAAGCGCTTGCCCCGTCGATATTACGGCGAAGCCAGCATCCACTTGGGAATGCGGGTCGAGGCGGATGTGGCTACCTTCGAGGAAGAGTCCGGGGCGGGTGAGGCGGCTACGCCCAACGGCGCCGAAGGCGGAGTCGCCACGGCCGTATGGGCTCCGCCGCGGCCGGCCCAGACGATCTCCGTGGATTTGCCTGCTCAGGATGTCTTTGAGGTGCGTATTTATGACGACCACGGAGGCCGCCTGGTCGCCGTCGTCGAGTTGGTCAGTCCCGGCAACAAGGACCGTCCCGAACACCGCCGCGCCTTTGCTATCAAGTGCGCCGCCTACCTGCAACAGCAGGTCTCGGTCGTCGTCGTGGACATCGTGACGGATCGCCCCGACAACCTGCACATCGAACTGCTGGACTTTCTGGAGCAGAGGGACGCGGCCCCCTGGCCAGCCGAGGCGAACCTCTACGCCGTCGCCTACCGCAGCACCAAGGACAAGGACGCCTGGCGAATGGAGCTGTGGACGGAAGCCCTGGCGCTGGGCCGGCCGTTGCCGACCATGCCGCTGTGGCTGGCCGACAACCTGGCCGTGCCGCTGGAGCTGGAGGCGAGCTACGAGGAAACCTGCAAGGTCCTTCGCATCCCGTGACGGCAGGCCGCGCCGTCGTCATTTCCCGTCCTTCGGCGCGACGTAGACCCGATGGTCCGGGAACTTCTCCGCCGTCGCGTCGTCGATCTTGAAGTTGTCGGCGACCAGATGCGTCGGGTTCGTCGCCAGCCAGCGCGACAGGCTGATCTCCTGGTACTCGCCGCTGTCGAAGGCGATCAATATCCGACACGGCGAATCGCCGATGTTCTCGATGTAGTGGCCCATGCCCTGCGGAATGTAGCCGGCGTCGCCCGTCGAGAACTCCTCTATCCGCGACCGGCCGCTGCTGCCGAACAAACCCACCCGCGCCTTGCCGGAGATGTAGTATTGCCATTCATTCGCGTGCGGGTGCCAGTGCGGCTCGCGCACGGCGCCCGGCTCCAGGTCCAGGATGACGCCGGTGACCGTCGTCGAGATCGGGAACTCGCGGGCGCTGACGAGCCATTCCGCGCCGCCGGAGAAGCGGCCGCGCGGCTCCTGCGTCATCAGCGGATAGCGGTGCGTTTGGGCCGGCGTCCGCAGCGCCGGCTGGTGCGGGGCTTCCATCCGTTCCGGCGGAACGCGGCCCTGGACAATGTAGAGTTCTTCCCTCGGGAATTTCTCGAATGCGGACCCCGGCAGGCCGAGCGTCCGCGACAGGATGTGCGGCGGCGTCTGGGCGAACCAGTCGGTAATGCTGAAGGTGCCGTACTCGGAGAAGGCGCCGTTGTCGAAGACGAGAATGAAATGGCAGTCGTCGGGGCCAAGCCCTTGCAGAGCGTGGCCGTGGCCGCGCGGGAAGTACCAAACGTCGCCCGGATCGAAGTCGTTGGTTTCCGAGGCGCCGTCCGGTTCGATGACGGTGGTGCGGACGCGGCCCTTGACGACGAAGGCCCATTCGGCGGCGTTGGCGTGCCAGTGCAGCTCGCGCAGGCCGCCCGGCTTGAGCCGCATCGATACGCCGGCGATCCCCTTCGAGATCGGCAGCTGCTTGACTGTCGCCTCCTTGCCCGATCCGCCTTCCGTCACTTTGCCCTTCTGCTGTTCCATCGGATAGCGAAAGGTCGGCAGTTCGTCGCCGCCCTCGGCTCTCGGCGCGGCGGCCCCGGCCGGCGCGCCCAGCAGACCGGCCGCGGCGGCGGCGGCAAGGACTTCCCGTCTCGTCCAATCCGGCATCACGTGTCCCTCTGGATCGTTCGTCTCAGCAAGTGCGTCTTGGATCGATTCTTTCTTTTTCGGATCCACATTATCCATAAAAGGCGGCGCACTGGCACGTCGGGTCGGGCGGACAAAGGGCCGCACGACAGCACGTGAGACAGGCTTCCAGTGTACCGCGTCGTCGCCGCCCGGCCAGAGAAATCGTATTTTGCCCGCGTCGGTTGCGATGGATGGCGGCGGCCGTTATCTTAGCACTACAGCGCCGCGATCCATCGGCGCCTCCTCCCCAGGGCCGGGTCCGCGACTTTCGCTTGCCGCAGCGCCGCCGCGCCGTGTCCTCTTTCCGCCCGCGAAGGGACCAGCGCTGGCTCACCGAAGGAACCTCGCATGAACGAACGCCAACGGTTCATCGATGAACACGGCAAGCTGACGCGCCGCTATTTCCTGCGGGCGGGCGCGGCCTGCGTGGCGACGGCCGGCGGATGGTCGCTCGCCGCCGGAGCGGAGCCGCCTCCCCCAGAGATGGCGCAGGCCCTCGACAAGCTCGAACCGTACTTCACGATCCAGGAAAACTTCCAGGACGTGTCGCGCGGCACGCCGGTGCCGCATTCGCTACCCGATGAGAAGAAGCGCGAGGTCGGCCTGACGCGCGAGACCTGGAAGCTTGAAGTGATCTCCGACCCGGACCACCCGGCGACGCTCGGCAAGCAGCTGACGAAGTCCGACGGCACGGCGCTCGACTTCGACGGCCTGATGAAGCTGGCCGAGATGCACGCCGTCCGCTTCGCCAAGGTGATGACCTGTCTGAACATCGGCTGCCCGCTGGGCATGGGCCTCTGGGAAGGCGTGCCCTTGCGGGAGGTGATCTGGCTGACGCGGCCGAAGGAGAACCTGCGCCGCGTCTTCTACTACGGCTACCACAACGACGATCCCAAACAGATGTTTCAGAGTTCTCTGCCCGTCGGCCGGGTGCTGGAGGACTATTTTGACCTTCCTCCGGTGATCGTCTGCTACAAGCTGAACGGCCAGTGGCTGGAGCCGAAGCGCGGCGGCCCGGTGCGGATCGTCGTGCCGGAGGGCTACGGCTTCAAGAACGTCAAGTGGCTCACGCAGGTCGTGCTGACGAACCTGGACCACGCCAACGACACCTACGCGAACGGCAATAACGACATCGACAGCCCGCTGAAGACGTTCGCCGCGACGCTGTCGGTTCCGACCGAGGTCAAGATCAGTGAACCGATTCCGATCACCGGCTACGCCCAGGTCGGCATCGGCGGACTGTCGAGTGTGCAAGTCTGGCTGCACCCCGCCAACGATCCTTGGCCGGCCGACGATCCCACTTTCACGAAAGCTCCGTGGACCGATGCGGAAGTGCTGGGTCCGCCGCAGCGCTGGGGCGGGGGACTGGCGGACGACGCAATCCCGAAGGGCACGATCGGCTTCGACGCGCACGGCAAGCCGCGCACGTGGCCGATGCGGCTGACCAAGGTTCACTGGGCCGCGCTGCTGCAAGCGCCGTCGGCAGGGGAGTACGTCGTTCGGTCCCGGACGGTGGACGAGAAGGGGATCGCCCAGCCGATGCCGCGGCCGTTCCGCAAGTCGGGACGTGCCGAGATTGAAGAGGTCAAAATCTCAGTGAAGGCGTGAGCCTGGCACGCCTGAGCGCAGTTAGGCCAGGTGGCACTTGACACTACCGCCGGGATGCCTAGGGGAACATCCGCGTCAGCTCCTCCGCTGACGGCTGCCGGCCGTATTCGCAGACCTCGAACGCCTCGGCATTCTGCACCGCCTTGCCCTTGTCCGCCCCGTACCGCTTCACCAGCTCGTCGCGGAAGCGGTTCGCCTCCCCGGCGTTCCTCGTCGCCCAGCCGCTCCTGCGCAGCCATTCTTTCCGCGCGGCCGGGTCGCTGGCCGGCGGTACGCTCTTCACGAAGTCCTCGCTGCCATTGGCGCCGCCCTCGTAGACCTGCGACTCCAGCTCGTGCAGCGCGTCGATTTTCTGGTCGTACACGTCGTCCAGTGACACCACGACGTCACCGTGGAACGGATACGGCTTCTGAAAGCGATCGCTCAGGTAGAGGAAAACCGGGTTCTGTTTCAGGGCCGGCGTCTCCGGGCAGAAGTTCGGCACCGTCACCATGTAGGCCGCGTCCTGCACCAGCACGCCGACGTAGCGGTGGTCGGGGTGATAGTCCCAGGGCCGGTGGCACAGGACGACGTCCGCCTGCCACTCGCGGATGAGCCGGGTGATGGTGCGGCGGTTTTCCAGCGTCGGTTCCAGCTCGCCGTCGTGAATGGGCAGCACCTCGGTTTCGACGCCCAGCACCTTGTCGGCGGCCGTCACCTCGGCCAACCGCCGCTTGGCCAGCTCCTCGCGCTTCATCTTCCAGTGGCCGATGTCGCCGTTCGTCACGGAAACGAATTTGACGTGATCGCCGCGCTTCACCCACTTCGCCGCGACGCCGCCGGCCTTGATTTCGGCGTCGTCCGGGTGGGCGCCGAAGACGATGATGTGCAGCTTGTGGTCCGGGGCGTCGGCCGCGTTCTCGGCGAAGAGCGGAGCGGCAAGCGCGGCCCCTGCGGCGAGAAGGCCGGCGCACAGGACGGCGAGGTTTGGCTTGGTCATGGTTGCATCGGGGTTAGGGTGGATCGGACGACCTGGGCAATCCCTTGTTAGCCGCCTGGGCGCGGATGAGCAAGCATATTCTCGCACCCCGCAACCCACGGCGGCGCGGCGGAAGGCGAATGGGACGACGATAAAACTGCGATTCTCCGGCCGGATTCCCCTTGATCCTGACGCGGCGTGAGGGCGTACCATGCCATCAGAAAGGAGAATCGCCGTGATTCCCCCTGCCTGGAAGGTGGGCGAGCTGGCCCGGCGCACCGGACTGTCGGTTCGCACGCTCCACCATTACGACGCGATTGGCCTGCTGTCGCCGTCGCACCGGACGGAAGCCGGCCACCGCCTGTACGCCGCCGCCGACGCGGCGCGCCTGCAACAGATTCTGTCGCTCCGCCAACTCGGCTTCTCGCTGGAGGAAGTGCGCGACTGCCTCGACCGTCCCGAGTTCTCTCCGCGGCGCGTGGTCCGAATGCACATCGACCGCCTCCGCGAGCGCATCGAAGCGGAGCGAAGGCTTTGCGAAAAGCTGGAAACCATTGCGACACGGTTCGGATCGGCGGCGGAGGTCTCCGCCGACGAGTTCCTTCAAACGATGGAGGCGATGAACATGCTGGAGAAATTCTACACGCCGGAACAGCTGGAGCAGATCCGGGAGCGCGGCCAGGCCGTCGGCGCCGAGCGCATCGGCGAGGTCGAGGCGGAATGGCCGCGCCTGATGGCCGAGGTGCGTGCCGAGATGGACAAAGGGACCGATCCCGCGTCCGAGACGGTGCAGGCGCTGGCCCGCCGTTGGATGGGCCTGGTGCGCGAGTTCACCGGCGGAGACCCTGGAATCGAGAAGAGCCTGCGCACGATGTACGAGCAGGAGCCGAACGTCGCCGGCATAGACACGGCGCCGATGCGCCAGATGAGGACGTACATCGACAAGGCGATTGCAGCGTCGAAGGCGGCGCAGTAAGGTGGGACCACGCCGCCCGGACGGTTTGCCGTCCGGGCGGTCCCTCACAAGGAGTCCCGCCATGCGACGCATCTCCCTTTTCTTCCCCGCTGTCCTCTTCCTCTTCGCCGCTGGCCCGGCCCTCGCCGAGCCGCCGCCCGGCATCGAAGTCAAACAGACCGACGATTACGTCCAGATCGACACCGACGCGCTCCAGGCGCGCATCCGCAAGAAGGGCTACGTCAGCGGCGTCGCCGCGGGGACGCTCCTCGACAAGAAGACCGGCGCTCGCGAGGTCGGCTTCGGCCTGCACATCATGGACTTCCTTCTGGCGCCCGGCTGGGCCGACGACGGCTACCCGCGCGATCCCAAGCTCCACGGCGACCTGCCCAAGCACTACGTCGAAGGCCCGCAAATCTGCACCCAGGCCAAGGAACTCACGCCGGAAATCATCGAGGGCAAGGACTTCGTCGCCGTCCGCCTCCGCTACCGCTTCACGAAAGCCTACGGCGGCCTCAAGGCCGGGTCGCTTTGGGAGCAAACGCTCGTCTTCCAGCCCGGCCTGCGGTACTTCCTCAGCGGCGAACAAATCACCAGCGTCAACGATGTGGACGACCTGTTTTATCGCATCGACATGCCTGGCCACATCAAACACAAGGGCGACGACACGTTCGTCCAGATCTACCTCAGCTATCGGGAGCAGCCGATTCCGGCCTCTGAGTTCGCCGAGGACTTCGCGCCGGACGCCAAATTCCTTTACCGGCGCGACGACGACAAGGTTCCCCCGCGCATGATCCGGGCGTATCAACTCAAGGTGGACGGCAAGCCGGGGCCGTGGCTGGGCGGGTTGACGTTCGATCCGGCGGAGGTGTCCGAGGCGTGGTGCCACGAGCGCGGCTACGTCTGCTTCATTCAGGAAATGCACCGGCGCAAGGTGAAGGCCGGCGAAACCTTTGGGGCCGCCTACGCCGTCGGCTTCTTCGACGACATCGTGGCGATGGAAAAGCTTTGCGACCGCTGCAAGAATAGCAAGAAGCTGATCGTCGCGGACGGAGCGTTTCGGCTGGAATAAGGACCGCCGCGGCCGGGGATTGTGAGCTAAGCTATCGCCAGACGGTAATCCGCCTCTCCCCGGCGCGAGCCGCGCTCGGAGCCCCGGCCGAATCGAGACCTCAGGAATGGTCATCGACAGCGTTGACACCTTGCTCGCCGTGCTGCGCCGCGTCCAGCTGCTGCCTGCGTCCCAGCTGGAGGAAATCGAGCGGGAACTCGCTCCGCATTACTCGGACCCGTCCGACCTGTCCGAGTACCTCGTCGAGATCGACTGGTTGACCGGCTACCAGCGCAGCCTTCTGTTTGAGGGCCGCTGGAACGAGTTGACCATCGGGCCGTATCAAATCCTCGACGCGCTGGGCGAGGGGGCCATTGGGGAAGTCTTCAAGGCGTGGGACACGGTGCGCGGCCGGGTCGTCGCGCTGAAGGTGCTGCTGCAGCACTTGGCGGTTCGGCCGGAGGCGGTGGCGGAGCTGCGGCGCGAGCGGCAGGCCGTCATGCATCTGGTCCATCCGAACATCATCAAGACCTACGATGCGGCGGACGTGGACGGCCTGCACTACTTCGCGATGGAACACGTCGAGGGCATGGACTTGCACCAGTACGTCCAGCGCTGCGGCCCGCTGCCGGTGGAGCAGGCCTGCGAGTACGCGCGGCAGGCGGCGCAGGGTCTCCAGCACGCCCATCAGGCGGGGCTGGTGCACCGCGACGTCAAGCCCGCGAACCTGTTCCTCCTCAACCCACCGCTTCCAGACGCCGTGGCCGACGCGCGGCGTCGGTCGGCGGAGCCGACCGTCAAGGTCCTCGACTGGGGCCTGGCGCGTCTCCGGCCGGCCGAGGGCGATGCAGCCGAATCGAGCGTGTTCGACCTGGACGCCGAGAAGGGCCTGCTCATCGGAACGGCCGACTACATCGCCCCGGAGCAGGCCCAAGACGCGACGCTGGTGGACACGCGGGCGGACATATATAGTTTGGGCTGTGTGCTGTTCTACCTGCTGACGGGGCGGCCGCCGTTCGCGGGGCCGTCGCTTATGCAGAAGCTATTGCAGCACCAGGAGGAGCCGCCGCCGTCGGTGCAGGCGCTGCGGTCGGACGTGCCGGACGAATTGAACGCCTTGCTGCTGCGGATGATGGCCAAGCAGCCGGAAGAGCGCATCCAGATCCCGCTGCTCGTGGCCGCGGCCCTGCGGCGGTTCTGCACAGGCATCGGCATGGCAGGTCTGGCGGCGACCGTGGGCGGCGCGGCGCTT
The DNA here is from genome assembly GCA_963823075.1 of uncultured Planctomycetaceae bacterium. GTDB lineage: Bacteria > Planctomycetota > Planctomycetia > Gemmatales > Gemmataceae > UBA4732. Next base: position 570,600 of record CAWGKE010000001.1, on the reverse strand, counting down.
CGGCCGTCCAGTTCGGGCAGCCTGCTCCGGCCGTTGAGCAACGCCCGCATACAACGTCCGGGAAGCACGGCGGCCCTGTCGCGGCCGGCGACCGCGCCCGCCCTCGGCCGGCCGGCAAGCGCCGGCGATGTGTCGCGCCCCGCCGCGGACCCGAACGGCTATCCGCCGCTAGGACGGTAGGGGCGGGATCGCCCCGCCCTTCCACAGAGGGCCGCCGTCATGAACCCATCAAGTCGCCCCCTGCTCCATCCGCGCGACGAAATCGTGCAGACAATGGAGCGCATTTATCGCTATCGAATGACGACCACGTCGGGCGGCAACCTGTCCGTCCGCGACGAGAACGGCGACGTGTGGATCACGCCGGCCCGCATCGACAAGGGCGCCCTCCGTCCCGAGGACGTCGTCTGCCTCCGGGCTGACGGCCGCGTCGAGGGCTTGCACCGGCCGTCGTCCGAGCATCCCTTCCACCAGGCCGTCTACCGGGCGCGGCCCGATCTCCGCGCGGTCGTCCACGCCCATCCGGTCGCGCTGGTCGCGTTCAGCATCTGCCGCAAGGCGCCGGACACCGCCCTGTTCCCGCAGGCCCATCATGTTTGCGGAAAAGTCGGCTACGCCCCCTACGCCTTGCCGGGCAGCGAGCAGCTCGGCCGCCGCATCGCCGACGTGTTTTCGCAGGGCTTCCATTGCGTCCTGCTGGAAAATCACGGGGCCGTCGTCGGCGGCGCGGACATGGCGGAGGCCTTTCAGCGCTTTGAAACGCTCGAATTCACGGCGAAAACGGCGATCAAGGCCGGGATGCTCGGCCGCGTCCGCTGCCTGACGGACGAGCAGCTAGCGCTGTCGCGCGCCCCGCGTGAGCATCTGCCGGAGTTCGACCCCGGCCCGGCGACTACGCGAGAAAAGGGACTCCGCAAGGAGATTTGCGAGTTCGTGCGCCGCGGCTACCGCCAGCGGCTGATGACCAGCACCAAGGGCAGCCTTTCCGCGCGGCTCGACGCGGATTCGTTGCTCATCACTTCTTACCGGGTGGATCGGCAGTCGATGGACGTGGATCAGCTCACGCTCGTCCGGGACGGCCGGCGCGAGGCGGGCAAGCGGCCGAGCCGGGCCGTCCTCATCCACCAGGCGATTTACCTCCGCCATCCGGAGATCCAGGCCGTCGTCAACGCCATCCCCGTCAACGCCACCGCCTTCGGCGTCGCCGGCGAGCGATTGGACGCACGGACCATCCCGGAAAGCTACATCCTCCTGCGCGACGTGGGGGTGATCCCGTTCGGCTTGCAGTACGACGACGGCGCGCGCATCGCGGAGTTGGTGTCGCCGGAACGGCCGATCGCGCTGCTGGAGAACGACGGCGTGCTGGTGCTGGGGACGAGCGTGCTGGACGCCTTCGACCGGCTGGAGGTGCTGGAGGCGACGGCGGAAGCCGTCATCAACAGCCGCGCCATCGGCGAGGTGCGGCGCATGAACGATGAGGTTATTGAGGAGCTGGTTCAGGCGTTTTTCCCGGCGAAGGGTCCGTCGGCGTGACATGTCGCCCCGTCGGAGCCGCGACCGTGAGGGAGCGGTTGCGGTGCCCCGCTCCCTTACGGTCGCGGCTCTGACGGGCCGCCGTTTCATCCCGTATCCACAATGACCACATCCACGCCGCGGGGGACGGCCCGCAGCAGGCGGTCCAGCGGCGAGGGGCCGAACCACGTCCGATACCACGGCCGCTGCGACCGCCCCAGCACGATGACCGTGATGCCGTATTCCTGCACGAAGTCCGCGACGGCGGCCGGGAAATTCTTGCCAGTGCCGAAGGTCATCGGCACGGCCCCGAGTTTGTGCGCGAGGGCCTGGGTGTCGGCGATCTTGCGCTGCGTTCCCGCGTCGATGCGGGCGATGTCCTCGGCCGGCGTGCGGATGTAAACGGCGTACCAGGCGGCGTGCATTCGGTCGGCCAAGCGCGCCCCCTTGCGGAGCAGCAGGTGCGGGCTGGGACTGCGGGAACTCAGGCAGACCATCACGCGCCCGGCGCCGCTCGACGGGCCGTCCGCCTTGGCGGTCTGCCGGCGCCGGTCGAGCAAATGGGCAATCTCCTCGAAGGCCAGCTCGCGCAGCCGGCTCAGGTTGCCCTCCTGGAAGAAATGAGACAGGGCGCTCTCGACGCGCTCCGTCGGATAGACCTTTCCTGCCTTTAATCGCTCCTGCAAGTCTTCGGAAGAAACGTCCACGTTGACGATCTGGTCGGCCTCGGCCAGGATGTAGTCCGGCACACGCTCCTTGACCTTCACGCCGGTGAAGCCCTCGATCATGTCGTAGAGGCTTTCGACGTGCTGGATGTTGACCGTGGTGATGACGTTGATTCCGGCCCTTAACAGCTCCTCCACGTCCTGATAACGCTTGGCGTTGCGGCTGTCGGGGGCGTTGGTGTGGGCCAGCTCATCGACGAGAGCGACCGTCGGCTTGCGCCGCAGCAGGGCGTCCACGTCCATCTCCTCCAGCGTCACGCCGCGGTACTCGATGCGCCGCCGCGACACCTGCTCCAGCCCCTCGATGAGGGCCGCGGTTTCGGCCCGGCCGTGCGTCTCGACCACGCCGACGACCACGTCGATGCCCTGTTTCTTGAGGGTGTGGCCTTCCTGCAGCATCTTGAACGTCTTGCCGACCCCGGGCGCGAAGCCGAGGTAGATCTTGAGCCGGCCGCGCTCCCACTCGCGGATCAGCGACAGGAAATGCTCCGGCGGAGGCCGGCCGGGGTCGGCGCTGCTCATGACGTCGCCCTCCCCGCCGCGCCCGACCAGGCCGGCAGCGTCAAGGTAAACACCGTCCCCTTGCCCGGCTGGCTCTCACACTGGACCTCGCCGTGGTGGGCTGTGACGACCTCGCGGACGATGGCCAGTCCCAGCCCAGACCCGCGGCCCTGGGCGCGCCCGGGAACGCGAAAGAACTTCTCGAAGACGTGCGGCAGGTACTCCGGCGGGATGCCCAGGCCGGTGTCCGCCACGGTGAGGCGGACGCGGTCGTCCCCCAGGGCGGCGGCCGAAAGCGTGATCCGGCCGCCCTCCTGCGTGTAAGTCAGGGCGTTGTCGAGCAGGTTGCCGAGCGCCAGGCCGAAGCGCTGCGGGTCCACCGCCACGGCCGGCAGCTCCGGCGCGCCCTCGACGACGACCTCCACGCGCTTGGCGACCGCCCGCGGCCGCAGGGCGTCGGCCGCCGTCTGCAGCAGCGCGTGAGCTTCCTCCGGCCGAAGGTCCAGGGTCGCGCCGCCGTGTTCCAGGCGGGCCAGCGCCAGCAGATGCTCGATCGTGTTGAGCAGCCGCTCGGCGTTGTCGCGGGCATCCACCAGCAGCTCGGTCTGTTTGGGCGTCAGCGGGCCGACCGTCTCCTCCAGAAGCAGGTGCAGGGCCAGGCGAACGCCGGTCAGCGGCGTCTTGAGTTCGTGGCTGACGGTGGCCGCCAGGTCGCTCTTGATCTGATCCAGCAGCCGGAAGCGCGTCACGTCGCTGAGCACCACCGCCGCCCCCAATGTGTCGCCGTACGGATCGCGGATGGGCAAAATCTGCGGCAGGTAGGCGCGTTCCTCGCCGTCGAGGCGGAAGCCTAACGTCTGGTCGAACGCCTGCGTGAAGAAGGCCTGCTGCTTGCGCAGGGCGTCTTCCAGCGGGCCGCGCAGCGTCTCCGGCGGCTGCCACGGTTCCGCGGCGGCCGGCGCCGCGCCGTCCCGCGGCGCGTCCCCCGTGGCCGGGGAGGCGACGCCGAGGACGCGGCCCGCAGCGGGGTTGGCCATCTCCACCGCTCCGCCGGGGTCCACAACCAATATGGGATCGGGAAAGGAGTCGAGTACGGCCTGGGCGGTGCGCTGGGCGCGTAGCAGGCGCGAGGAGTGCGACTGGCGGTAGTCGCGGAGCTGGCGGATCATCTGGTTGAAGGCGCGGGCGGCCTGGCCGACCTCGTCGTCGGCCGCGGCCACGACCAGATTGAGGTTGCCGGCGCCGACGGCCTCGGCCGTGCGCGCCAGCTCGCGCAGCGGCCCTAGGACGGCCCGGAGCGTGGTCCACGCCAGCAGCCCGGCCAGCAGGGCGGTAACGGCCAAACCGCCGGCCAGCGCCAGGCACCACACGACGGCCAGGCGCTGGGCGTCGGCGCTGGCCCTTTTCATCTCGTCCTCGTTGAGAATGCGGATCTTCTCGGCGGCCTTATATACGTCGCGGTAGCGCTCCCGCACTCCCACCTGATTCGCGTCGCCGAAATACGCCGCCGCGGACGGGGCGTCCAGGAAACGGTCGGCCGCTGCTCGGTAGGCGTCCACGGATTTCGCCAGGGCCTTCGCGTACTCCGCTTCTTTCGGCAGGATGGTGATGTTGTGGTCTTCGAGGTCCTGCTGCTTTTTGAGTTCCGCCCACGCCTCGTCGTATTGTTGACGGGCGCCGTCACGGCCGTGCAGCGCGAGACGCAGCGCATCGTCGATGCGGTCCAGGTCCGTATTCAGATCGACCATGTAGTCCACGCTGCGGAGGTTGTCGCGCAGGATGTAGTCGATGCTGCGGCCCATGTGGACCAGCAGCACGACGTCGGCGGCGCCGAGAGCCGCGGTGAGCAGCAGCAGCGGCGCCACGGTAAGGAGAATGCGGGTGCGCAAGGTCATGATGGGTGGATATCCTGATTCGATCCATCCGGTCAGCCGCGACGCGCAGCGGAGCGCTCTTCCCCGAGCGCTCCGCTGCGCGTCGCGGCTGACCGGATGGGTCACAACCCGTACCGCTTCCGCTTGCGGTACAGCGTGCTGGGGTCGATGCCGAGGACGACGGCGGCCTCGTCCAGCGACGGCGCCGCCGCCAGCACGCGGCGAATGTCGCTCCGCCTCCAGGGCGTCCAGCGTCACGCGGCCGCCGACCTCGACGCGCTGTGGCGGCGGCGACCCGATCGGCGCCGGCAGGTGCGTCAGATCGATCTCGCGGCCCGGGGCCAGGATGACGCCGCGCTCCACGGCGTTGCGCAGCTCGCGGACGTTGCCCGGCCAGCCGTAGCGCGCCAGCGCCGCCTGCGCCGCCGGCGTGAACGCTTCCGCCGGCTTGGCCGACTGCCGGGCGAAAAAGCGCAGCAGCCGCTCCGCCAAAGGGGGAATGTCGCCGCGCCGCAACCGCAACGGCGGCAGCTCCACCTCGATCACGTTCAAGCGATAATAAAGATCCTCTCGAAATCGCCCCGCGATCGTCTCCGCCTGGAGGTCGCGGTTCGTCGCCGTCAGGATGCGCACGTCCGCCACGCGCGTCCGCGTCTCGCCGACCCGCTCGTAGGCCTTGTCCTGCACCAGCCGGAGCAGCTTCGGCTGCACCGACAAGGGGAGGTCGGCGATCTCGTCCAGAAAGAGCGTTCCGCCGTCGGCCGCAGCGGCCTTGCCGGTCGTGTCGGTCACGGCCCCGGTGAAGGCGCCCTTGACGTGGCCGAACAGCTCGCTCTCCAGCAGCTCCGCCGACAGGCTGGGGCAATGCACCGTCACGAACGGGCCGCCGGCCCGCGGGCTGCGGGAGTGCATGGCCCGTGCCAGAACGCCTTTGCCGGTGCCGCTTTCGCCGCGCAGCAGCACCGTGGCCTCGCTGGCCGCCGCCTGCAACGCCAGGTCGAGCGCCTGCCGCATGGCCGGCTCGACCGTTTCCAGGTCGGTTTCCGGGTAGGCCTCCCGCACCTGCTCGCGCAGATCGGCCACCTCGCGCCGCAGCCGCCGCATCTGCCGCCAGCGCTCCAGCGTCACGCGCAGCTGATCGGGGGTGAACGGCTTGGGCAGGTAGTCGAAGGCGCCGCGGCGCATCGCCTCCACGGCCGACGCGATGGTGGCGTAGGCGGTTACGACCACGACGGCGAGGTCCGGCGCCTCGCGCAGCAGCGCCGGCAGCACGTCCATGCCCGCCTCGCGCCCCAATCGCAGATCCAGAAAGGCGACGTCAAAGCGCTGCTTCGCCAGCAGCCGCAGCGCCTCGGTGCCCGACGACGCCTCGGCCGGTGCGTGGCCCATCGTCTCCAGCGTCGTCCGCAGCGTCCGCCGCAGGCTAGCCTCGTCGTCGATCAGCAGAATGTCCATCGGAGATGTCCTATCGGCCTCGGCCGACCTCGGCCAGACCCGTCGGCCGCGGCCGCCTTGTGCATTTTGCACGGCTTGCCGGGCGAAATGCAACGCGAGTCGCCGGAGGGCGACGAACCCGCCGAACGCAACATCTTGAAAGCCAACGATCCGTGTCGTAGCGGCGGTCCCGGTACGGGGTGTGCGTCTGGTTCCCGATTCGCGGCTCGTTCTCCGACCCACTCCCCGCAAAGGATGGTGAGAATGTGGGGAACGCCATTAAGTTAAGCGGGTAGGTGCCAGTACGTCCCGAACAGTTTTGTGCCAGTACGTCCCGAATACCGTGGGCTACAATATCCCCAAAGCTGATCCCTTGGGAGGTCTTCTGATGAGCAAGCAAAGCGTCAAGCCGATCGTCGTCGGGCCATGGTAGCCGCCGTCCGCCGTGGCCAGTCTCTGCGAGCCGTGGCCCGCCGCTTTGGAGTCGGAGTCGCTACCGTGACTCTGTGGGTCGAGCGAGCCCGTGGGCAGCGGCTCGATCGGGTGGACTGGTCCGATCGGTCCTCGGTCCCGCACAGGACCCAGCGGATCGACTCCTCCACGGAGGACCTGATCCTGACCGTCCGCAAGGAACTGGCCCACGGAGACCTGGGGGCAGTCGGCGCCCAGGCCATCCAGCAGGCCCTGCTCGACCGGGGAGACACGGCGGCGCCGTCGCTGCGGACGATCAACCGGATTCTGGCTCGCCGGGGCGCCCTCGACGGACGGGTCAGGACTCGCCGACCGGCCCCGCCCCGGGGGTGGTATCTGCCCGAGGTCGCCGCGGCCCGGGCCGAGCTGGATAGCTTCGACATCGTCGAGGGCCTGGTCATCAAGGAGGGCCCCGAGGTCGAGGTGCTTAACGGGGTGTCCTTGCACGGCGGCCTGGTCGTCTCCTGGCCGACGACCGCCCCCGTTACCGCGGTCCTGACCGTCGAATCGTTGACGGAACACTGGCGGGAGGTCGGACTCCCTGGGTATGCCCAGTTCGACAACGACATGATCTTCCAGGGGACGCACCGCTACCCCGACGCCCTGGGTCGGGTCATCCGCCTGTGCCTGAGCCTGGGGGTGGCGCCGGTGTTCGTGCCGCCGCGGGAAGTCGGCTTCCAGGCGATGATCGAGAGTTACAACGGCTGGTGGCAGGCACGGGTCTGGGCACGGTTCCAGCACCCCGACCTGGAGCACTTGCAAGACCGTTCGCAGAGGCATGTGCAGGCCCTGCGTCGGCAGCGGGCGGCCCGGATCGAGGCGGCCCCCGCCCGCCGCCCCTTCCCGGCGGACTGGCGTCTGAACCTGAAGACCCGGCCTCGGGGGCGGCTGGTCTACCTGCGACGGACCAACGGTGCGGGCGAGGTGACCCTGCTGGGACGGACCTGGGTGGTGAGTGCGGTGTGGCCCAACCGGCTGGTCCGCTGCGAGGTGGACCTGGAGGCGGACAAGATCCGGTTCTTCACCCTGCGACGGAAGGAACCGAAGACTCAGCCGCAGGTCCTGGAGGTGGACTACCGGCTGCCCAACCGCGGGTTCCAGGACTGAACGAGGCTGTTCGGGACGTACTGGCACCTGTCACCGTGCGAGCAATCAGGTGTTCGGGACGTTGTGGCACTTACCCGTTAAGCCGCAGATCGTTGGTTGTATAGGGCTTTCCGCAACTCGGCGCGCGGCCGTTTCATCAGCGGGTATTCCTTGGGCCGCCGTTTGCCGCACGCGCGGCTGCACGCGGCCCGGACGATCCGGGTTGACCACCAGCCTCGGCAAATCCTCCCCGGGACGCGCCTGCTGCAGCCAACGCAACCGACGGCGGTTGGATCGGGGAAGTGGACATCCGGAAGTTTTTCGATGCTCTGGATCGCTCTCATCAGCGGACGTTGCTGCGGCGCAGGGTGCGTGACGGCGGAGTGCTGCGACGGATCGACAAGTGGCTCAAAGCGGGCGTGCTGGAAGGCGGAGTGCTGACGCACCCCAGCGCCGGCACGCCCCCGGGCGGCGCAGCTTCGCCCCTGCTGGCGAACGTGCCCCTGCACTACGTGCTGGATGCATGGTTCGAGCAGGAAGTGAAGCCGCGTCTTCGTGGGCGTGCTTTCCTGATCCGCTATGCGGACGACTTCGTCATGGGATTCACCCAGGAAGAGGACGCCCGGCGGGTTCGGGACGTACTGCCGAAGCGGTTGGGCAAGTACGGGCTGACCGTCCACCCGACCACGACCCGCCTGGTGCTGGAGCAACTGCCACCGGCCGATGGCGGAGCAACACGAGGCATTGAGCCAGAAGCTGCGCGGGCACTATGGGTACTAAGAGCCTATCCCAAAACCCGGTCGGAGGGTATAATATGAGTAGCCACTTATCTACCGAACTGGAGCAGAGTCATGGCCGCTTCTCGTGAAACGGTTGTCGATACTTTCCGTATCCCGGACGCCCTCTGGGAACGCATCGAACCCCTGTTGCCCAAGGTGCGCCGCTCCCGCAAGGGGGGACGGCCGCCTTTGCCCCAACGCCAGGTGTTGGATGGCATTTTCTACGTCCTGCGTACCGGCGGCCACTGGAAGGCCGCCCCGCCCGAGTTCGGCTCCGGCAGCAGTCTGCACCGCTACTTCCAACGCTGGCAAAAGCGGGGGCTGTTCCGCCAGCTGTGGCAAAAGGCCTTGCACGAGTACGACGACAAGGTCGGCATCGACTGGGAATGGCAGAGCCTGGACGGGACCATGACCAAGGCCCCGCTCGGGGGGAAAAAAGACGGGCAAGAACCCCACCGATCGGGCCAAAAAGGGCACGAAGCGTTCGCTGCTGACGGACGGCCGCGGCGTGCCGCTGGGCCTGGAGGTGGCCGGGGCCAACCGGGCCGACATGAAACTGGTCGAAGCCACCCTGGACAGCATCCCGATCGAGCGACCCGAGCCCACGCCGGAGAAGCCACAGCACTTTCTGGGGGACAAGGGGTATGACTACCCCTCGGTGCGGGAGCTGGTGGCCCGCTGGGGTTACACAGCCCACATCCCGGTCAAGAAGCGCCGGGGGGCCAAGGCGGAGCCGAGGGAGAAGATCCCCGGGTATCGGGCGCGGCGCTGGGTGGTGGAGCGGACGCATAGTTGGATGAACCGCTTCCGACGACTGTTGATCCGCTGGGAGAAAAAAGTCCCCAATTACAAAGCCTTCCTCCACTTCGCCTGCGCCTGGATCACCTGGAGGGCGGCAGGGGTTTTGGGATAGGCTCTAAGGGATCACCGGGAACTACCGCGCCCTGGTGCGTCTGTGGCGTGCCGTGCAGCGTCTCTGGCGGAGGTGGTTGTCCCGCCGTTCGTGGGGGGGCCGCCTCACGTGGGCGCTGTATCGGATGCTGGCGGAGCGCTGGCCGCTGCCGCCGCCGATCGTCGTCCATTCGGTGTACCGGAACGCTGCGAACCCATGACCTGACGAGCCGGATGCCTGAATTGGGCACGTCCGGATCTGTGGGAGGCGGCGGGCGAAACCCCGCCGCCGACCCGGCCCTCACCATTTCCCGCATGGCGACCCTACGCCGATTCGCCTCCCCGGTGCCGGTCGTCGTCGCCCATCGGCGTTCATAAGCAGACATTTTCCCTCGCATTTGATCTGCCCAGACGCCCCCCTCCGCGCGGTACACTCGCCGTCGCCCAGCGTCCCCGGAACGTCGAAGTGCGACATGTCCTGGCGTCCGTCCGCCGAATCCCACCGGCGAATGGTGAGCGATATCGCGGATCGCCCGGCACCGGCGCGGCCGTGTTCGCCGCCATGCTTCGCCTTCATCGTCGCCCAACAGCAGCCATTATTCGGGGCCCCGGACCTTTGGCGCAATGGCGCAAGGCCCGGAAAAGCCAGCCCCCGCCAACGACTTAAGTGTGCGCCAAGGGGTGCGGCGTTTGGCGCACGGTGGGCGCAGGCGCCGGAGGCAAAGTCCCCACCGAATGGACGGCCCGGATCGCATCGTTCAGCGGCGCCGTCTCCCGCCGCGTCCGCCGCCGTCGCGCGGCTTCGCCGAGGGCGCCTTGCCGCGCGGCCCCTTCTTCGCCTGCGGCAGGCGGGCCGGGGCCGACTGGCCGTAATCGAAGTCCGGCAGCGTGACGCGCGGCAGCCGACGGCCGATCTGACGCTCGATCCGCACCAGCAGCTTTTCCTCCGGCGGCGCTACCAAGAGGAAGGCGTCCCCTTCCGCGTCCATCCGCCCGGTTCGGCCGATCCGGTGGACATAGTCCTCCGGAACCGCCGGCACGTCCACGCTGATGACGTGTGTGATGTGGTCCACGTCCAGGCCGCGCGCGGCGATGTTGGTCGCCACGAGGATTTGTACGTCGCCCTTGCGAAAGGACTCCATCGCCCGGTTTCGCTGCGGCTGGGTCAGGTTGCTGTGCAGCTCGCCGACCGTGAAACCGTCCGCGGCGATGGTCCGCGACAGCCGCTTGGCGCCCTGTTTGGTGCGCGTGAAGACCAGCACCGACGGCATGTCCGTGTGACGCAGCAGGTGGCGCAGCAGCGGCGTTTTGAGGTGCTCGGGCACCGGATAGGCCGCTTGCGTGATGCCGACCGCGGGCGCGCTGCGCCGGCCGATCTCGATGGTCTTCGGGTCGCGCAGGATCTCGGCCGCGAGCCGGGCGATCACGGGCGGCATCGTCGCCGAGAACAGCAGCGTCTGCTTCCGCGACGGCAAGCGGGCGATGATCCTTTTGAGGTCCGGCAAGAATCCCATGTCCATCATGCGGTCGGCCTCGTCCAGCACCAGCGTGTGGATGTGGTCGAAGCGCGTCTGGTTCTGCCGCATGTGGTCCAGCAGCCGGCCCGGCGTGGCGACGATCAGCTCCACGCCGGCCCGCAACGCCTTTTCCTGCGGTCCCATCGCCGTGCCGCCCACCACGATGCCGCCGCGCAGCGTGGTGTGGTAGGCCAGGGCCAGCAGCACGTCGTCGATCTGCTGGGCCAGCTCGCGCGTCGGCGTGAGGACGAGGGCCTGCGTGACGTTGCGCGGCCCGCTGAGGAGCCGGTGCAGGATCGGCAGGAGGAAGGCGGCCGTCTTGCCCGTGCCGGTCTGGGCCGTGGCGATGAGGTCGCGGCCGGCGAGGACGACGGGGATGGCCTCCGCCTGCACCGGCGTCGGCGCCGTGTAGCGCATGTCGCGCGTGGCCTGTACCAGCGACGGATGAAGGCCCAGTTGAGTGAACGGCATCGCGAACCCCGCGTCGGCGCTTCGGTAAAGAGGGCATTCTACGACAAAGGGGTTCATTGCGGCGCGGAAGACCGCGTCGCCGCCGAGCCTTCCTCGCGGCTAGGGCTGCTGACGAACATCGAACGGAAGGCGCGCCAGAACGAACGCGCCTGGCGCCGGACGGGGCCGGTCGGTTGCGGTTTGGGTAGGGGCGTCGGCCCCGTCTTCTCGGCGCCGGATCGCAGCTTGGCGGCGAAGGCGGCTCGCACCTCCGGCCGCGAAAGCGTCCGGAGCGCCCAAATCCCGGCCGGGATGCCGATGAGGAAGTGGCTCGACCAGGGCAACATCGCCAGGATCGCGGCGACGACGACCAGGGTGTAGTCCCGGAACTGCCTCAGCCGCGTGGCGCCGATCAGAATGAGGCCCCCTCCGACGAACGCCAGGATCGCGCCGAAGAACAGCGCGAGGGACGCCGCTTCGCCGTCCGGCCCCCGAAATTGGCCGTCCGCGGCGAGCGCGATGGGGAACACCACCCAGTGAGCGAAACCGATCAGGGCGCTTACGATCAGGGCAGCTGCGGGGCCTTGCACCTGAAACTGCACGTACTCCGGCGCCGTGATCTCCCGCGCCCGAGCCATCGCCGCCGCCCCGACCGGCGCGGTGCGCCACCGTTGATCGACTCCACCTCGTCGCGCACCTGGCTGACGCGCTGGTAGCGCCGATCCGGCTCCCGCTCCAGAGCGCGGAACACAATGTCGTCGATTCGCCCGTCCACGCCGGCGGTCTGCGACGGCGGGGCGAACCGACCCAGCGGCAATTCGCCGGTCAGCATCTCATAGAAGACGACGCCGAGCGAATAGATGTCGGCCCGGTGATCGACCTCCTGCGGCCGGGTCCGCTGCTCCGGGGCCATGTAGTCGAGCGTGCCCATGACCTGATGCGTGCCGGTCAGGGTGAAGCTGGCCCGCGACGGCCCGACCAGCTTGGCCAGGCCGAAGTCGGCGATCTTCACGCGGCCGCGGGCGTCCAGCAGGATGTTCTCCGGCTTGACGTCCCGATGCACCACGCCTTCCTCGTGGGCGTATTGGAGCGCATCGCAGATTTGTGGGATCACTTGCAGCGCCAATCGCGGTTCGATCGGCCCGGTTTGAAGGAGCCGGCGCAGGTTGGCGCCGTCAACGTACTCCATCAGCAAATAGAAGTGTCCGCCGGCCTCGCCGAAGTCGTGGACGGCGACGATGTGGGGGTGGTTGAGCCGGGCGAGGGCGCGGGCCTCGCGCTGGAAGCGCTCGGCGAAAGCGGGGTCGCGGCCCCACTCCGCCGGCAGCACCTTGAGGGCGACGAAGCGGTCGAGCTTGAGCTGGCGCGCCATGTACACCGCGCCCATGCCGCCCTGGCCGATCAGGCTGAGGATTTCCAGCTGCGGGAAATGCGGGGCCAGCTCGGCGGGGTCCGGCGCGACGAACGCGGCGCCGGCCGGGCTGACGCCGCTGGGAGTCGGGTCGGGGCTGAGCATGGCTCGTTGCAGCAGGCAAGGGGCGCAGAGTCCGTGGGGAGAGTCGGCGGCCAACCCCGCGCCGCACTCGGGGCAAGCCGCGGTCGTGTCGCTGCTGCGTCCGAAACCTTTGGCGTCGCGCCGCGGGGACTGCCGCGGGCCGTCGGCCCGCGGCAGGTCTTTGGATCCGGCCCGTCGCTCCATTCTGTGGGCCAACTTGATCCCGAACCACAGGAGAAAGAAAAGGAGGAGGCAGGCGACCATGAAGGCGGCGACGAGGACCAATCGACCCATGACTTGGGCCGCCTCGGGAGAGAACGTCGCGTTCATCGATTCATCCGCCTTTCCGAAGGGAACGATCATCGGCCAGCCCGCACCCGCCGGTCTTGCCTGCCAGGGACAAAAGCAGCGGGTGGAAAAGGTTACACGCCCCGCGCCGATTTCACGGCCCGAAAACGGCGAACAGCGCACGGATCTCGTCATCCACTTGCTCCGGTCCTCCGACGGTCTGGGCGATCTCCTCGCGCAACAACTCCCGGTAGCGCTGCCGCATCCGATGCACCGCCACCTTAAGCGCCCCGACGGACATGCCCAGCGCCCCGGCCGTCTGCTGCTGCGGGGGCGCGCCTCGGTCGCCGACGAGATAGAGGCGCAAGAGGTCGAATAACTCTCCCTTGCCGCGGGCCGTGAACTCCTCCCGCAGGCGGGCCAGCACCCGGTCCAGCAAGGTCAACGCCCACCGGCGCTCGAACAACCTTTCGGGCGTCGCCCCGTGCGACGCTTCGCGGCTGTAGAGCTTTTCCGCGTCGCCGAGGGAAAGAGGCGCCCGACCGCCGCCGCGCTTTTGGGCGGCGGCGCGGTCGTGTTCGTTGGCCAGGAAGTTCTTGCAGGACGCGAGAAGGAACGCCCGGAAGCGGCCCTTCTCCGGGTCGGCCGCGCCGAGGAAATCGCGCTCAAGCAGGCGGGCGAAGAACTCCTGCGTCAGGTCCTGGGCCTGGTCGGCCGCGTGGCCGCGGCGGCGGATGTAGGCGTAGAGCGGATACCAGTAGACTTCACAGAGCTGCGAAAGGGCTTGCCGCGCCTCGGGGGACGGCCCTTCGCGGGCGGCGACGATCAGGCTCCAGCGAGTCGGCGCGAAGCCGCACGGGTCGATGGGCGGCACGGGCTGTTGCGGCTCGGCGGACATGCGGCCATTATAAATGGGCGAACGACGCGGTGCGAGGCGCCTCATGGACGACTGCGCCATCCCGAAACGGCGACTTTCGCGGACGGCGTTCCCCAACCGGAGTCGGGGAACCCGATGTATGATAGGCAATCCTCATCGGGGGGGACGTCGTCGTATTCGGTGGTGGGTCGTCTTCCTTCAGGGCCGTCTCATGAAATCCGCGTGGCTGCGCGGTTTGCCGCTGCTGGTCCTGCTGATCGGCGTCGTCTGGGCCGGACCTGGCGCGCCGACCGGCGGCGATGGCCCGCAATCCGGCGCCGGGGTCTACCGCCGCACCCTCCGCGGCGTCGCCTGGGTGCTGGCACCCGACGCCGGCAAGGGGACCGGATGGGTCCTCGACCGCTCCCGGCGCCTCCTCGTCACCTGCGCCCATGTCATCGGCGATAACAAGACCGTGAATGTCGTCTTTCCCGTCCGTAATACCGGCGCCGTCGTCGCGGATCGCGGGCATTACTACCGGAACATGGCGGACCTGCGGGTGCGCGGCCGCGTGTTGAAGCGCGACCCCGGCGTGGACCTGGCGCTCGTCCAACTCGATTCTTTGCCGGACGGCGTGGAGGAATTGCCCCTCGCCGCGAACGGCGCCCGGCCGGGCGACCGCGTTCATGTCGTCGGCTGCCGCTATGACGTCGATTCGCTGTGGGTGCATTCCGAAGGCGCGGTGCGCCAGGCGCTGACGCTGAAAGAGGGATATTTCAGTGGCGGCAAAGAGCTTGGCAAGGGGGCGCATGTCGTCTCCGCGTCCGTGCCGATCAACGAGGGCGACAGCGGCGGCCCGCTGGTCAACGAGCGCGGCGAGGTGGTCGGCGTCGCCGCTGCGGTCGCCTGGGAGGCGCAAGGGTCCGGCCTCTTCATCGACGCCGCCGAGGTCCGCGCTTTCGCGGAGTTGAAGCCCCCGGATAATCCCCAGGCGCCGCCTCCCGCGCCCTCCATGGGGCGAGACGTATACCGCGACGGTGTGCATGCGCTGGCCCTGGTTCAGACCGAGGGCGATCGGCGCTCGTCCGCCTGGCTCTTCGATCGATCGCGCCGGCTGCTGCTGACCACCGCGGAGGCGGTCGGCAAGCGCGAGACGGTGGATGTGATCTTCCCGGCTTTCCGCGACGGCCGGCCCGTGTCGGAGGCGGCGGCCTACCGCGATGAAGCCCGCCTGCTGCGCGAGAAAGGGCTGCTGACGACGGGGACCGTGCTGGCGACGGACGCGCGGCGCAACCTGGCGCTGCTAGAAGTTGGGTCCGTGCCGGAGACCGCCGCCGAGGCGAAGTTCGCCGCGGAGGTCCCATCGCCGGGGGATTCGCTCCATATTCTGGACAACCCCAACCGGCTCGACGTGCTGTGGGTCTACACGGCGGCCAGCGTGCGGCAGCTGGGACGGATCAACCTGGGCCAGACGATGGAGGGGCCGGACCCGGACGTGCTGATCGTGCAGGCGCCGCTGGCGGACGGCGAGGGCGGCGGGCCGGTGCTGAACGACCGCGGCGAACTGGTCGGCGTCGTCACCGGCAAGACGGGGCCGCAGCAGCAGGTGGCGTTCTGTCTCACGGCCGCCGAGGTGCGCGGCTTCCTCGACGACAACCGCCTCCGCTGGGAGCCGGACAGCGCCGCGGCGCTGGTGCGGCACGGCGACGTGTTCCTGAAGGCCAGGCAGTATGTCCGCGCCGTGACCGACTTCGATGCGGCGCTGCGGCTGGACGCCCGTTACGCCCCGGCCCTGTGCGAGCGCGGCCGGGTCGAGTACCTCCAGGACGACGACGACGCGGCGATCCGCGACTGCGGTGCGGCGATCGAAGCGGACCCGAAGCTGGCCGTCGCCTACTGCTCGCGCGCGGCCGCGCTGTGCCGCAAGGGCGAAGCGCGCAAGGCCGTGGCCGACTGCGATGCGGCCCTGGCGCTCGACGGGCAATCCGCCCTGGCCCGCGCGATCCGCGGCGACGCCTACCGGCGGCTGGGCGACCTCGACAAGGCGCTGGCCGATTGCGACGAGGCGGTGTGGCTCGACCGCCAGTTGGCGACGGCCTATCTCTATCGCGGAGAGGTTTTTGCGGAAAAGGGCGAGCCGGACAAGGCGATCGCCGATTGCACGCGGGCGCTGCAATTCGACGAACATCTGGCGGAAGCGTTCCGCTGCCGCGGCGACGCTCAGTGGGTCAAGAGCGACGTGGCGGCGGCGCTGGCGGATTACGACCAGGCGCTGGCGCTCCGTCCCGCCGACGCGGCGGCGCTGCACGGCCGCGGCCGGGCGCTGGCGGCGAAGGGGCGGCATGAGGCGGCGCTGGCGGCCTTCGACGCGGCGCTGAAGATCGACCCGCGCCGGGCGGCGGTCTATCTCGACCGCGGAGCGGAGCGGCTGGCGGGCGGCGACCGCGACGGCGGTTTGGCGGACTTCACGGAGGCGGTGCGTCGGGAACCGGGGCGCGCGGCGGACGTGCTGACGGCGGTGGAGCGGCGGGCGGACAAGGACTTGCCGGCCGCGTGGTGCGACCTGTGCCGGCGGACGCTGACGATGCTGCGGCCGCTGTTTCAGGATAAACCGGAGGTGCAAAAGGCCATCGACGTGGGGCTGGCCGCGGCGGAGAAGGACCCCGAGCAGCGGGCGGCGAAACTGCGCGCGACGATTGCGGAACTTCGAGGAAGACGGTAGCGGCAGCGCTCAATGGGAACGAACCGCCAAGACGGCAAGAGCGCCAAGAAACCCCAGGACTTCTTGGCGCTCTTGGCGTCTTGGCGGTTGATTCATTTCGCCTTGTGAACGGCTGGAGGCGGCATTACAATACGGACTGACCAGTCAGTCTCACTATGGCGCAGGGCGCAACGTCGCGTCGCTTTCTCCGGCGGGTGATTCCGTGCGAACCAAAACGGTCGGACAGGCCGATAAGATTCTGACGGCGGCGGCCCAGCTCTTCGCCTCCCACCACTTCCACCAGGCCCGCATGGAAGACATCGCCGAGTTGGCCGAGGTCGGCAAGGGCACGCTGTACCGCTATTTCAAGGACAAAGAAGAGTTGTACATGGCCCTGCTGAGCCGGGTCACGGAAGACTGGACGGAGCGCGCCCGCGCCGCGGCCGAGGTCCACGGCGCCCGCGCCAAGCTGGAGGCCGTCGTCGTGGCCATCCTCGAATTCTGCGACGAGCATCCCCACCTGATCGACCTGATCCAGCACGCGGAAGTGATGCAGGGGCCGGACGCCGAGTTGCCGTCGCAGCAGATGCGCCGCGACAACAACCGGCTCGTGGAGAGCATTTTCGAGGAGGCCCGGCGGAACGGAGAGTTCCACGTCGCGGAACCGGAGCTGGCGGCGCGGCTGCTGCTGGGCGGCCTGCGGCCGATCATCCGCTGCGGCGCCAAGCCGCGACCGCCGGACATCGCCCGCCGCATCGTGAACCTGCTGCTGGAAGGGGCCGCGCGGCCGGTCTGCGACCGTCCGACCCATATCGGCGGCGTGAAGCGAAATTAATCGCGCCGCCGCACCGTCAGTTGATTGGCCGGGATCAATCGCCCTTCCTGGCCCGAAACGGACGGCGATTCTCCCTTGCAGCCGCTGCCGCAGCCGCCACAGCCGGACGCCTTGCGGCCCCACGTCCGCCATGCCCGCCGGGCCAGGTAGGCCGCCGCCGCGACGAGGATCACGCCGACCAGGGACAGCTGCCAGATCATCGAAACCCCTCGCTCGCGCTTCGGGCTGGTCCGTTCATAGAAAGAGTCTGCCGATCTGATACACCGCCAGGGCGCCGACGTAGGCCAGCACGGTCATGTAGGTAAACGTGAAGGCCGGCCAGCGCCAGCTTCGCGTCTCGCGGCGGATCACCGCCAGCGTCGAGGCGCACTGACAGCACAGCGCAAAGAACACCATCAGCGACAGCGCCGTCGGCGCCGTGAACACCTTGCGGCCGGGGTCGTCGTCCCAGGTCGCCTTCTGCATGGCGTCGCTCAGGCCCGTCGTGCCCGCGTCGGCGTCCACCTCGCCCTGGTTGTAAATCACGCCGAGCGTGCCGACCACCACCTCGCGGGCCGGGAAGCTCGCCAGCGCCGCCATGCCGATCTTCCAGTCCCAGCCCAGCGGCCGCACCGCCGGCTCGATCGCGCGTCCCATCAGCCCGAGTACGCTCTGCCGCTTCCATTCGCCGCGCAGTTCGTTGGCCGCGTTCTCCTTCGCGTCAACCTCCTCGTTCGGGGCCTTTTGCGCTTTCAATTGTTCGGCTTCGTTTTCCAGCCGGGCTACCTGCGCATCGTAAGCCACGCCGCGGCCGGGGTCGGGCGGAAAGTACAGCAGCGCCCACACCAGCACCATCGACGCCAGGATCAGCGTGCCGGCCCGGCGGACGAACGCCCAGCCGCTGTCGAACATCCGGCCCAGCACCGTGCGCCAGGACGGGACCTTGTACAGCGGCATTTCCATTACGAAGACCGGCGTCTCGCCGCGGAGCAGCGTGCGTTTCAGCGCCAGCGCCACCAGCGGGGCGGCCACCAGGCCGATGCTGTACATCAAAAACATGACCAGCCCCGGCGTCCACCACGGGAAGACCGGCGGGCTGAGGAAGGCGCCGATCAGCAGGACGTAGACCGGCAGCCGCGCGGAGCAGCTCATCAGCGGAGCGACGAGGATCGTGGCAAGGCGGTCGCGGCGGTTCTCGATGACGCGGGCGGCCATGATGCCCGGCACGGCGCAGGCCACCGACGACAGCATCGGGATGAACGATTTGCCGCTCAGGCCGCAGCGGGCCATCAGCTTGTCCATGAGGAACGCGGCGCGGGCCATGTAGCCGCAGTCTTCCAGCACCGCGATGAAACCGAAGAGAATGAGGATCTGCGGAATGAATTGCAGGACGGTGCCGACGCCCTCGATCACGCCGCCGACGAGCAGGCTGGTGAACGGCCCGACCGGCATCACGCCGCGCAGCCAGCCGGCCAGCATGTCCTTGCCGGCGCCGATGCCGTCCATGAGCGGCTTGGCCCAGGCGAAGATCGACTGGAAGACGACGAACATCAGGGCCAGGAAAATGAGCGTGCCCCAGAGCTTGTGCGTCAGCACGCGGTCGATGCAGTCGGTCCAGGTGACGACGCGCTGGGCCGGCCGCTGCACGCATCCGGCCGTCGCCTCCCGAATCCAGGTGTAGCGGGTGCGGGCCTCGACGCCGGGCGCCGGACAGCCGGCCGCGCGGAGCCGTTCCCGCGCCGCCTTCACCTGTTCCCCCACGGCCGGCCCAAGGCGATCGACGATGCGCTTCTCCGTGTAGCCGCCCACGTCCAGCAGCAGCCGGCGGACCATGTAGATTGGCGTGTCCGGGCCGACGGCCTGGCGCAGGGTCTCGACCTCGCGCTCGAACGCCTCGGGAAAGGTCGGCCCCTTGGGCGTCCGGCCGTCGAGGGCGGCCGCGCCCACCACCTGGCGCAGGTCGTCCAGCCCCTTGGCCTTGTTGGCCTGGATCGGCACAACCGGCACGCCGAGCTGGCGGCCGAGGCGGTCGGCGTCGATACGGATGCCCTGGCCCTCCGCCACGTCCATCATGTTGAGGGCGACGACGACCGGAATGCCGAGTTCCAGGGCCTGCGTCGTCAGGTAGAGGTTGCGGTCGAGGTTGGAGGCGTCCACGATGGACACGACCACGTCCGGCCGCGCTTCCCCCTTTTGGCATCCCAGAACGACATCAACTGCCACCATCTCGTCGGGGCTGCGGGGCGAGGCTGTAGGTGCCGGGCAGGTCGATCACGTCGAACGTCCGTCCGCCGCAGATCATCTGGCCTTTTTTCGTCTCGACGGTGACGCCGGGGTAGTTGCCGACGCGCTGGCGCAGGCCGGACAGGGCGTTAAAGAGAGTGGTTTTGCCGGTGTTGGGGTTGCCGACCAGGGCCGCCGTCGGTCGTGAGAGAGGCATGGCGTGGATTCCGGCGGGTCAGGGCAGCGGTTCGACCTGGACGCGGGCGGCCTCGACGCGGCGAAGACTGAGGCGGTAGTCGCCCAGCCGCACCTCCATCGGATCGCCGAGCGGCGCGAAGCCGACGACCTCGACCACCTCGCCTTCGAGCAGGCCCATTTCCATGAGCCGCTGGACGAGGCTGTCGTCGCCGTCGATTCGGGTGATGCGGCCGCGCTGATCGCGTCGCAGCTGGTCCAGGGAAGGCGCCGCCACGGGTCTCCTCTCAGGAAACCGCGACCACGGGCCGGACGAGAATTTGCATCAGGCACTCGCCGCGCAGGCAGAGCCGGCAGCCGCCCACCTGCAGCAGGCATGGACTGCCTGGCTGCAGCACACGCAACCGGCAGCCGGCGCGGACGCCCAGCTCCGCCATCCGGCCGACCCACCCGGCCTCGCCGGACACGTCCGCCACGTCCGCCCATTCCCCGGCTTGCAGCGATTCCAGCGG
Organism: uncultured Planctomycetaceae bacterium; assembly: GCA_963823075.1. Classification (GTDB taxonomy): domain Bacteria; phylum Planctomycetota; class Planctomycetia; order Gemmatales; family Gemmataceae; genus UBA4732. The sequence continues at coordinate 550,279 of CAWGKE010000001.1, read as the reverse complement.
TAGAAGAAAGTCAGGCTTCACGGTGGGACCAATCTGCGGCTTATTGAGATTGCGTCTCAATCTACTTCCACTGTAACCGAAGGGAAGGCCATGTCAAGGGGATTCATCCCGGAAAAATCGGGAACGAGGGAAAAATCGGGCAGGAGAGCGATGGTCAGCCGCGACCCGACAGGAGAGCGCTCCGCGGAGCGCTCTCCTGTCGGGTCGCGGCTGACCGAGGATTCACACCGACCGCGCCATCCCCACGACCTCCGCCAGCGCTTGCAGCAGCTGGGCCGTCTGAACGGGCTTGGCGAGGTAGCCGTCCATGCCGGCGGCGAGGCAGCGTTCGCGGTCGCCGTTGAAGGCGTGGGCCGTCAGCGCCACGATCGGCAGACGACGGCCGGCTTCCTGTTCGCCGGCCCGGATGGCGGCCGTCGCTTCCAGGCCGTCCATCTCCGGCATCTGCACGTCCATCAGGACCGCGTCAAATTCCTGGACCGCCAGCGTTTCCAAGGCTTCCCTGCCGTTGTTCACGGTGACGACAGTGTGACCATTCTTCTCCAACATGCGGGACGCGACCTTCTGGTTGATGATGTTGTCCTCGACCAGGAGGATGCGCAGAGGCGGAAGTGGCGGCATGGGAACGCCCTCGAATGGGGAACACGGCGGCCCGGGGGTCGCCGGGGGTGTCGCACGGTGGGTTGGGCGATCCCGGCGTCGCGTGCGGCGGCGACGACGGCAAAAAACCGGCAGGGGACGAAGCGGCGGTGGCGCCTGCGGCGCTCGCCGACGCTTCCCCACTATACCATAAACCCCGCCGGCCGCCATGCCGGCTCAAAAAACCAGGAAGGTTGGGAGGCGGTGCAGCCTCTTGGCGGTGAGCCTCCCCGCCCCGCGCGGGGTTCATCCTGTAAAGACGAGGCCGCCGACCGAGGGCGAGCGTCGACTTGAGTTTTTTCCGGCCGGCCGCCAACAATGCTCAAGAACCTAAAGGGAGTTTGCCGAAAAGAAGGATAATCGGGGTGCTGTTGTCGGCCGGCAGTGGCGTCTGCGCCGTCTCGCGCTATACAATAGGCGGGAAGGCGCGCGCCGCGACGCCGGGGGGATCACGTCACTATCGCGTCCCTGAGCAGGTGTCCATCCATGCGAGTATTGAAAGCCGAAATGGGGAAAATTGCGGTCCTGCTGGCGGTCCTGACCGCCCTGGCCGTCGCGGCAGTCCCCGGCCGCGCCGCCGACCCCGAAAAGAAATACCAGCTCGTCTTCAAGGGCAAGAGGTGGGCCGACGTCTGGGAGTGGCTGGCCAACGAAACCGGCAAGGAAGTCATCAACACCAGCGGGCCTGTCACCTCCTCTTTTTCGTTCGACAGGCCGCTGGATAAGTCCTACACGCTTCCCGACGTCATCGACCTGATCAACGCCGGCCTGCTCGCCAACAGCCCGACGGCGAAGTTTTGCCTGATCAACGGCGAGCACCAGTTCTTCGTCGTCCCCGCGGACCAGAAGATCGACCCGACGCTCGTACCGCACATCGACGGCGTCGAGGACTTCAAGGACCACGGCGACACCGAATTCGTCCAGATGGAACTGCCGCTGACCTCGCTGAACGCGGAGGACCTGGCCCTGCGGATCGGGCCGGTCATGGGGCCGTTCCACGATGTGGTCGCCATGCCCGGCAACCAGCTCCACCTGCTGGACAACGTCCGCAACCTCAAGCGCGTGGTGCAGACGCTGAAGAAGATCGAGGAATCGGAAACCAAGCAGACCGACAGCTACTCCCACGTGTGCAAGTACGTCCAGGCCCGCGACGCCGAGAAGTACCTGCGGGCGCTGCTCGGCGAGCCGCAGACGGTGCAGGGGCCGAACGTCCCGGCGCCGAGCGCGACAACCCCGCGGCGCCGATGGGCACGACGCCAGGCGCGCCGACGACCCCGCCGATGGGTCCGCCCGGCATGGTACCAATGGGCGCGCCGATGACGCCGCCGGGGACGCCTGCCGGAACGACGCCGATGGGCCAGCCGACGCCGATGGGCCAGCCGCCGTATCCGGCCGTGCCGTCGCGGCCGACGCGCACGCGCATGTTCTACATCGCCAGCGACGAGGTGACGAACACGATCCTCGTCACCGGGCCGCCGGAGATCATCGCCAAGGCCAAGGACATCGTGGAGAACCGCCTCGACAAGCCGAACCCGGACGTGAAGAACCCCCAGCCGATCCTTACCGGGCCGCCGTCGTTCGAGAACATCCCGCTGCTCAGCGGCAACGCCGACGCGGTGGCCAAGGACTTGCAAGCCGTCTTCTCCGCCACGTCCACGCTGCGCATTTCGTCCAACGGCCCCAACGCCCTCCGGGTCTTCGCCTGCCCCGAGGACATGGATCGGATCAAGGGGTACATCCAGCAAATCCAGGGGAAGGGCGCCCGCGGCGAGCTGGTGGACGTCGGGGGCCTCGACACCAAGGACGCCGCGACCACGCTGCAAAACATCCTCGGGGACCCCAGCAAGGGCGGCGGGCCGTACATTCAGGCGATGCCCGATCAGAACGGCGTCCTCGTCAACGGCACCGCCGAGCAGGTTCAGCAAGTCAGGGACCTCATTAAGGTCATGAACGGCGAGAACGCCGGCCCCGCCGCCCCCCCCGGCACGAACCCCGGCGTCGGGCCGGGCGGACTCAAGCCCGGCGCCTTCCGCGTCGTCACGCTGGACAAGGGCAGCGGGGCGGCCGTGGCCGAGGAGCTGAAGCGGCTCATGGAGCAGATGCGACCGAACCCCGTCCGCGTCAGCACGCCAGGCGGCGACAGCGGCGCCGACAATCCGCCGACGCAGCCGCCGCCGGCCATGCCGAAGGTCGGCCCCGAGGGCAAGAAGCCGGCCGCCCGCGGCGACGTGATCCTGGCGTCCCAGAAGCCGGGCGACCCCGCTCCGCTGATCGATCCCCAGGCCAAGAAGGACGCCAAGCCGGCCGACAAGAAGGACAACAACCTGCCGCCCGTGACGATCGCGGCGTTCGGCAACAAGATCATCATCTCGTCGGACGACCCGGCGGCGCTGGCGATGGCCCAGCAACTTTTGCGGCTGGTGACGCAGACGACGGCCGGCGAGGGCGACTTTGAGGTCATCCACCTGCACAACGCCAACGCCGTGGAGGCGGCCAAGCTGCTCGACCAGGCGTTCAACGGGCCGAAGACGACCACGCCGCAGCAGCCGCAAGGACCAGGCGGCTTCGGCCGGTTCTTCCAGCAGTTCGCCGCGAACAACCCCCAGGCTCCTGCCAACCCGCAGCCCGACACGATCCGCATCGTCGCCGATCCCACCACCAACTCGCTCTTGGTGAAGGCCAAGCCGGTGGACATGCTGACCATCCGCTACCTGCTCGCCAAGGACATCGACTACACCGACAAGGCGTCGGGCGACGGCCCCAAGACGCGCACCGTCGGGCCGCTCAAGTTCGCCCGCGCCGATGACATGTACGATCTGCTTTCCAATATCTATCACGACCAGATGGACCAGAACCCGACGCTGCAAGACCTCTCGACGGGCAGCCCGTTCCGCAGCATCGGCCTGAGCGCCGCCGGCAACCGCAACGTGGACGCTAACGGCCAGCCGCGCGCCGTCACGCTCAAGATCGCCGTGGACGAGCAGACCAACAGCCTGCTCATCAACTCCACGCAGGCGCTCTACGACGAAATCAGCGAAGTGGTGAAGAAGCTGGACGCCGCCGCCGAGAAGAACTCCAAGACCTATCGCATCGTCCAGCTCAACGGCATCGACCCGACGGTCGCGCAGCAGATCGTGGACGCCCTCCAGGGCCGCGCCACAACGCTGCCGTCCACCTCGGGGTCCTCGATCCTGGGGTCGGCGGGGACCGGCTTCCAGCCCGGCGGAGGCTTCCAACCCGGCGGCGGGGGCGGTCCGCCTGGCGGCGGCTTCCAGGGGCAAGGGCCAGGAAGAAGACGCGGCGGCCAGCGGGCGCCGGATCGCGAACGAGGAGGGCCGGATTTTTTTGACGGCCGGGTCATGGACGACCCTCAGCCGATCCTCTTCGATCCGCAGCACAGCGACTCGGCCCTGAACGACGACGGCAAGGACGGTACGGTGCAGCCTGTCCGGTACGACGAGGCGCAGCCGCCGCAGCCGCCCCCGCCGCCTCCGGGGAGCGAGGTGATCCTCGCCCCGCGCACGCCGGTGACCGCCATCTCGGTGGGGCCGACCGGCCAACTTATCCTCAGCGGCTCCAACGCCGAGGACGTGGAGCTGGTCGCCAAGGCCCTGGAGGAGATTCTCAAGAGGATCCCCCAGACCAACCTCAAGATCGAGTTCGTGCAGCTGAAAAACGCCGATGCGGCGGCCGTCGCCGCTACGCTCAGCCAGCTCTACACCCGCGTCAACATCGCGCCGGCCGGCAACTCGCAGGGCCAGCAGGTCAAGGTGACGACGCAGACGCAGCAGGGGACCACCACGCAGGAGCAGCTCGCGTCCGTCGTGCTGATCCCGGTGCCGCGGCTGAACGCCTTGATCGTCGCCGCCCCGATCGCGCGCATGGACGATGTGAAACACGACATCGCGAAACTGGACGTGCCCAACACGCAGGCTTCCCGCGATTTCCATCTGAAAAAGGCGTCGGCGTCCCGCGTCGCCACCCTGCTGACCAACTTCTACAACACGCGCTACAGCGACAGCGGCGAGGGCGCGGCCAATCACCAGATCCGCATCACCTTCGACACGGACTCCAACACCGTGTTCGTCCAGGCGGCCCCGGCCGACATGACCGAAATCGAATCCCTGATCGCTCACATCGACGCCGACGAGCCGGCGTCCACCTCGACCTTGCGCATCCGGCCGCTCCGCTTCACCGCGGCCGACGACATTGCCAGCCTGCTTCAACGTGCCATCAGCTACGGCGTCGCCCCCTACGTCGTGCCGACCAGCGCCACGGGGACCGGCGCAGGCGCGACCCCCGGCGGCGCGCCGGCGCCGCGGGCGGGGCGCCGGGCGGCGCACCCGGGGCGCACCGGGCGGCTTCCCGGGCGCCAGCGGCGGCGCACCGGGCGGGGCGGGTCCGGGCGGCCGGGCCGGCGGTTTCCCCGGGACCATCACGCCCGGCGCGCGGCGACCGGCGGGACGACGCCGGGCGCAACCGGCACGGCCGCAAGTACGGCCGCGGGCGGCGTCACCAAGAGCATCACCCTGCAAATCACCGATCCGAAAACGGGCAAGGTCATCGCCCAGTCCGGCGTGCTGGAGGATGTATTCATCCTGTCGGACGAGAACAGCAACAGTCTGCTGATCCTCGCCCCGGAGAAGACGCAGGACCTGCTGGAGGCGCTGATTGACTCGCTCGACGTGGCGCCGGCCGCCCAGTACGTGGTCAAGGTGGTCACGCTCAAGAAGGTGGACGCGACCGCCATGGCGACCATGCTGCAACAGCTCTTCCTCGGCACGAGCGGCAGCGCCCCGCGGGCCACGGCCCCGGCCGCGGCGACGGGCACGACCGGCCCCGGCGCAGCGGCCACGCCCGGCGGCGGGCCCGGCGCTGGGGCGACCGGCGCGGCCGGCCCCGGCGGCGCCGCCGGCGGGCTGACGTCCGGCACGGGCCGGCCGATCCAGCTGGTGCTCAACGGGCCGTCCAGCGGCGTCCAGCTGACGGACCTGCGCATCACGGTCGATGGCGGCACCAACAGCCTCATCATCGCCGGCGGCCCCAGCGACGTGGACATCATCCAGGCCGTCATCGCCAAGCTGGAGTCCACGCCCCAGAGCGCCGACCTCCAGCAGCGGCGAAGCGAGGTCTACCACCTGCGCAATTCGACCGCCGTGGACGTGGCCAACGCCGTCAACAACTATCTCGTCAGCCGCCTCAACGTCATCCGCGCCGACGGCGACCTCACGCCCTTCCAGGACCTGGAGCAGGAAGTCGTCGTCGTGCCCGAGCCGATCACCAACAAGCTGCTCATCAGCGCCACGCCGCGGATGTACGACGAGGTCATGCACCTCATCGCCGAGCTGGACGCCGACACGCCGCAGGTCATGATCCAGGTGCTGATCGCCGAGGTGGACCTGACCGGCGACGAGGAATTCGGCGTGGAACTCGGTCTTCAAAGTCCGGTGCTGTTCAATCGCAGCATCTTCCCGTTCGGCACCTTCATCGGCACCGGCGGCAGTGTCAGCTACGCCAACGCCGCGGGCGGCTCGGTCGGGCCGGGCGTCACGGTCAACAGCACCGTCAACCCGTCGGGGTTCCCCGGGTTCAACTTCAACCAGCCGAGTCTGCCGCTGGGCAACAACGTGGTCGTGTCCCCCAACGTGGTCGGCACGCAAGGCCTGACCAGCCTCGGCGTCGGCCGCGTGTCGCCGACCAGCGGCATCGGCGGCTTCGTCTTCTCCGCCCAGAGCGACGCCTTCAACCTGCTGGTCCGCGCCCTGAAAACGCAGGGCCGCATGGACATCCTGAGCCGGCCGCAGGTGATGACGCTGGACAACCAGTCGGCCAGCGTGCTGGTCGGCCAGAGCGTGCCGTACATCAGCAGCACGAACGTGACGGCGACCGGCCTGCTGACCAACGGCGTCAGCTACCGCAACGTCGGCGTCGAGCTGCAGGTGACGCCGCGGATCGGGCCGGACGGCAAGGTGCTGATGCGCGTGGAGCCGTCGGTGTCGTCGGTGGCCAACACGACGATCTCGCTGGGCAACGGCGTGACGGCGGTGGCGTTCAACGTGCAGGACGTGACAACGACGGTGACGGCCCAGGACGGCGAGACGGTGGCGATCGGCGGCCTGATCTCGCGGAGCGACGTGAAGAACGAGAACAAGGTGCCGTGGCTGGGCGACCTGCCCTACCTCGGGTCGGCGTTCCGCTACCGCACGCAGGTCAAGGGCAAGACGGAGCTGATGGTGATTCTGACGCCGCACGTCGTGCGGAACCGGATCGAGGCCGACCGCGTGCTGGCCGAGGAGGCGGCGCGGATGGACTGGATGGTGGACGACGTGACGCGGTACCACGGCACGTCGGGCATGGACCCGGTCCTGCATCCGCAGCAGTACGCGCTGCCGCTTCCGACCGGCGGCGTGGACGGCGCCCTGCCGTCGCCGCTGGAAGGCCCGGTCGTGCCGCCGCCGCCCGGCCCGGAGACGCTGCCGTCGCCGCGGCCGATCCCGCCGGGCGAGGCGCTGCCGCCGCCCGTGCCCGGCCCCCAAACCGCGGCGCCCGCCGCGGCGCCGATCCAACAGGCGTCGGCCGTGATCCCGACTCCGGGCGTCCCGGTCCAGCCGCCGGCCGCTCCGCCCGCGCCGGCGCCCGCGCCAGGGCTGCAAGGCGCGTCGCAATTCATGCCGAAGAAGTGGTGAGAAGAGAAACAATACCAGCCCGAAGCGCCAGCGAGGGGCGAGGTTCAAATCCTCGCTGGTGCTTCGGGCTGGTTTCAGATGGATGGAGCGTCTCATGAACAGGATGTTCGCCGGGCCTCGGATCGCCATCGTCGCCCCGCTGCTGGTTTTGCTGGGCGGCTGCGTCGGCATGGATGTGAACCCGCTGGGCTGCGACGGGCCGCCGGCGCCGGGAGCGCCCTGCCAGGTGACGGCCCTGTGGGACCATCAGATTCACTTCACGGCCGACCCGACGCACGGTGGCGCCCAGATCCCGGCGCTGGGCGGCCGGGTCTACTTGTTCGGGCCGGAGATCAAGTACCCGATGACGGGGGAAGGCTCACTTCAGGTGGAGGTCTACGACGGGACGGCGCCGCCCGGCGCCCAGGTCGCTCCGCTGGAGGTCTGGCAATTCGATCCGGGGACGATGCAGCGCCTGCTGAAGCGCGATTTCGTCGGCTGGGGCTACACGATCCCGCTGGTGTGGCCGGACCTGCCGCCCACCGTGCGAACCGTGCGGGTGAAGGTGTGCTACCAGCCGGCCAAGGGGACGCCGCTGTATTCCGAGGGCGAGTCGATGACGATCGAGTTCCCTGCGCCGACGCAGCCCGGCCCGGTGTACACGCAGTCGGCGAAGCCGCGCGGGAATTGAGTTTAGCCGGTCTTCGCAGAAGAGCGCGTCGCCGACGCGCTCTTCTGCGAAGACCGGCTAAACGGTATAAAACGGATCGCGTATCACACCGACACGCGCTCGCCGGTCGTCGTCGTCCCGGCCGCGGGCGGTGTGGCGTGGGTGCGGTGCATTTCCCAGTGGCGGCGGTGGTGGTGATACGCCAGGCCGACGAAGGCGACGCCCAGGCCGATCACCAGGCTCAGCCCCAGAACCACGAAGGCGATGGTCAGGCCCGTATCCATGTCTCTCAAGTAGACGAACTGCGCTTTGCCGTCCGCCCCGCGGTAGGGGTAGTCGGCGTAGCGGATGCCCATGGCGATGGCCAGCAGGCCCATCCCGATGAGCGATCCGGCGGCGATGATCGCCCCACATAATGCTCGCATGTGATTATCCTCCGGTGCAAAAGGTACGAGGAGCGGGGCCGATTTAGCGATACCCCCCCGGGATCATGCCGGTGCAGCCGGCGATCACGAGCAGGATGCCTGCCAGGATGACGAGGATGCTGCTGCAACCGCAGGTGGGCCAGGGGCCGTACTGGCCCGTTGGTCCCATTTGGTTGAAGAACCCGCCGCCGCCGAACGGACCCATACCGTAACTCATGGATTGCGTCTCCCGGTTTGGAGCGAAAGAGAAACGCCGGCGCCCCCGGCGTCCGTGACTGGCCTATTTGACGACGTTCCCCATCTGCCATGCTTCGTGCGCTGCTTTGGCGCGGGCGGCCCAGTGCCGCATCAGGTCGATCCGGTGCTGGTCGCTGGGATGGTCGGACAGAATCTCGGGGACCTTTTGGTTTCCGGCATGTTCCTCCATGGCCTGCCAAAAGGCCACGGCCTGATCGGGGTCGTAGGTCGGCGCCTTGGAGGTCGCGCCGGCGCCGCTTTCTCCGGCGAAGGCCATGAAGAAGACGCCGATGTGGTCGGCCTCCTCCTCCTGCTGGCGGTCGAACTTCAGGTCCCCGAACTGAGCGAACAGGCCGCGCCGTTCGGATTGCGGCGCCTCCTGGCTCGCGTACTGTTCCGCGTGGCTCCCCACCCCCAACAGGTCCAGCAGCAGGTAATCCTTACCGAGCTGGTCGCGGCCGACCATCGCCTGGGACGCATCGCCGTACTTCCCCTCTCGCGCGATGCGTTCGCTGGCGTGGTGCGCCACGGCGTGAGCGATCTCGTGGCCGAGGACCGTCGCCAGCCAGTCGTCCTTGCCGTCCGTCAGTCGCATCAGGCCCGTGAACACCACGACCTTGCCCGCAGGCAAGCAAAAGGCGTTGACTTCGTCGCTTTCGATGACCGCGTACTCCGGCTTGAAAACCCATTTGGTCCCGTAGGGGTCCGCGTCGCTCAGGTTGATTTCCTCGCGCAGCGGCTTGTTGTGGAGCGCCGCGTCGAAAACCTGGTCCCCTATCTTCTTCACGCGCTCGTAATCCGGCCCGGTCAGGTGGAGGTTGGCCTTCTCCTTGTCCTTTACTTCCTCGAACGCCTCGGCGCCGAGCTGCACTTCCTGCTGCGCGGACAGGGCGACCTGCTGGTTGCGGTGTCCCGGCCCCTGGCCGTTGGCGCCGTAGTCGAAGCCGTCCGGCCCACAGCCCGCCGCGGCGAAGCAGGCGAGAACGGCGGCGCACCAGAGGATGCGGACCCGGAATGGGCGCATAGGATAATCGGCCACGGGACTTCTCTCCGACGGGTGGAAAAACACTCACGCCGACGGCGACGACGCAGCGGCTTCCAGCAAGCGCGCCCGCACTTCTTCTAAGGTTCCCGATCTTTCTATGCGCAATACGACCTCGTGGCCCGCGCCGAGCCGCGAAACAATGGCGCGAAGATCGGCCCCGTTCCGCACCTCTTCGCCGTCGGCGCTGGCGACCACGTCGCCGGGGACGACGCCGGCCCGCGCCGCCGGCGAGTCGGGGGAAACCTCCAGCACCGTGCCGGAATCCACCGCCACGGTGACGCCGAGGTGCATCGGTTCCGGGACAGGCGCAGACACGTCCGCGGCCGTCTCCTCGGAGATGCTGTCACTCACGGCGCCCAAAAGTGCGCTGGCGTTTGCGTACTCGACCGCATCCTCGGCGGCTTCCTGGAGCGTCTGGCGCACCTCGGCGGCGGCCTCGGCGATCTCGGCGGCGGCGCTCAGCGACCGCGTGCGCAGGGCGGTCGCCGTCCGGGAAGCCTCGTCCGCCTCGCGGCGCAGCTCCTCCAGCCGGCCGCGTGCCTCGGCGTACTCCCGTTCGATCTGGAGATAGGGGGCGTTCGCCTGTTCCGTCAGCCGGGCGCCGGTTTCGGCGATGTCGCGCAAAGAGTCGCCAGCTCCGCCTCGGTCTGTTGCAGCTCCGCCCGCAGCGACCGGGCCTGTCCGCGAACCTCGGCCAGCTCCTCCGTTTCCAGCAGGCACTGCCGCCGCACCTCGCCCAGCTCGCCGGCCACCTCCAGGGTCTGTTCGCGCAGGACCGCACACTGGGCGGCGGCCTCGTGCGTCTCCTGGCGCGTCGCGGCCAGCGTTGCCCGGGTTTCGTCCATCTCCCGCACCATTTCCGCCAGGCCGCCGACCGCCTCGCGCAGCCCTTCCCGCGCCGCCTGCGCCTCCCGACGCAGCTCGCCGAGCTGCTCCGCTTCCTGCGCCGCCTCGCGACGGGTTTGTTGCATCTCCTGGCCCAGAGCCTGAGCCTGATGGCGCAGCGCCGCCAGCTGGAGCGCGGCGGAGTGCGTGTGCCGGTGCAAGAATTCCAGGGCCTTTTTTCGCTCTTCAAACTCCTGGGAAACGGTTCCCACGTTCGCGGCGCCTACCGGCTCGGCCTTCTTCCGCCCGCCGCGCGGCGGGGACTCGCCGGGCGCGGCCGGCTTCCGCTGGCCGCGCGGTCGGCCGCCGTTCGTCGGCGCGGGTTGCTGTTCGGGGGAGGATTGCTGGCCCACGGCCACGGGGGTCGGGGAAGGGTCCGTCGTCTTTTTCCTGGCCATCGCTTCGACTCCTGCATTGAAGGTGCAAGACGACCCGCTTCGGCGGTCGCGGCGCCGAAGCCCTTCGCTTTCGGTTCGGCCGTTGTTGAGCAAGTGGCGTGCCGCGTGAGGCGGCAAAACCAGGGCGAGCGGCGCGGCGTCCGCCCGCCGGTGCAATATGCTGTCAGCGACGGCATTCCGCACCGGCGGGCGGACGCCGTGCCGCTCGCCAAAGCCCGCGCTTCTCGCCGAACCGATATTTCTCGCCCGTTTTATTTGACCCGCCATCAATTTCTATCCTAAAGTTTTGTGGTGCGGGTTGAACCGTCAACCCCCTCCCTCACGGAGCTTGCTCTTATGCCCGGCGGTCGAGATGAGACGGCCCAGCGCGGCGACGCCAGCCGATCCGCCCTGGAACACCTCCACGGTCTGCTGTGCCAGCCGCCCGCTGGGGCCGGCCTGGACCGATTGCTGACGGACCTGGCCGCCTCCTTCGCGGCGTCCGGCGCCGGACTGGCCGCTCTGCCCTCGGGGAAGGCGTTGCACCGCCGCCCGGCCGGCGACGGGCCGCTGCCGTGGGACGACGATCCCGATTTCGCCGGCCGCGTGCTGCGGGAAACGACGGCACTGACCGTCGTCCGCCCGGCCGGAAGCAAGGGCGAAACGACCTCGCCCCTGCTGGTGACGGCCGTGCGCCGGCCCGGACGGCCCGGCTGGCTGCTCTGGCTGGAGGCAGACGAACGCCGAGCCGCCTGGGACGCGGCCGAGGCCGCCGCCTTGGCCCTGGCCGGCCAGGTGATCGGCCGGCTGCTGGAAGCGGGAACGAAGGCGCGCTGGGCCGACCAGCTGGATCGGGCGGAGCGGCAGCGGGGGCTGGAGACGGCGGCCAACGTCGTCGCCCGCCTGGCCCACGATTACGGCAACGTCCTGACTGGCATCGTCGGCTTCTGCGATCTGAGTTTGTCGCTGCGCGCCCCGGCCGACTCGCAAATGAGCCGCTACCTCCGCGAGCTGCAGCGCTGCGCCAGAACGGCGCCCAGCTGACGCATCTGCTGCGGCTGTTCTCCCGCCGCCAGGCCGGCGGCGTCCACCCCTGCGAAACGGGGGCCGTCGTCGCCGAGGAGGCGGCCCGCGTCGGAGCGCCGGGCGGTTCGTTCGCCGTCCATACGTCGGTCGGACCCGGCCTGCCGTCGGCCGCCATCGACGCCGGCCAGCTGCGCCAGGTGCTCGCCGTTCTCCTGGAAAACGCCCGCGACGCCATGCAGGCCGCCGGCGCCGTCTCCGTCTCCGTTCGCAGCGTCCAGCTGAGCGACGACGATTGCCTGGACCTTTACGGCGACGCCCACCCCGGCCCGCACGTCGAAATCGCCGTCGCCGACGCGGGGCCGGGACTCGGCGCCGATGCGTCGAGACGGCTGTTCGCCGAGCCGTTTTTCAGCGCCAAGCCGCGCCGCCGCGGCTTCGGCCTGGCCGTGGCCTACGGCATCGTCCACGCCCACCACGGCGGGCTCCGCCTGCGGCCTGGCGCGTCCGGCGGCGTCGTGGCCGAGGTCTATCTTCCCGCAATCGGCGCGGCGCCGCCCGCCGTGGAGGCGCCGGCCCGCGGTGAAAAAGTCCTCGTCGTCGATGACGATCCGAACATCCTCCGCTTCATTTGCGCCACGCTGGAACGGGCCGGCTACCAGGCGCACGGCGCGACCAGCGCCGAGGAAGCGCTGATTCAATTCACCGCCGCCGCCCCGGAGCGCTTCCGGCTGGTGCTGTCCGACGTTATCATGCCCAAGACGACGGGCGTGGACCTGGCCCGCCGGCTGCTGACGCTCGACGCGGACGTCCGCATCCTGTTCATGAGCGGCCAAACGACCAGCGATTTCACGCGCCTCGATTTCGCTGGGAACCGCTTCGAGTTTTTGTCCAAGCCTTTCCGGCCGGAAGGGCTGCTGCGAGCCGTGCGCGGCGCCATCGACCGCCAGCCGGAGGTCAGGGGTCAGGGGTCAGGGGTCAGGGGTCAGGGGTCAGCGAAGGGGGGGGAGCGGGCGGAAAAGGCCGAAGGCGCCTTTCCTTCCCTGACTCCTGACTCCTGACCCCTGACCCCTTTTTAGAGGAGTGAGCGTGGCAAGTTTCCGAATCAACGGTGTGGTCGATTCCTCTCCCGGCGAAATCCCGCCGGACGAAGCCCCGGACGGCCGACGGCCGCTGCCGGACATCGGCGGCCTCTACCGCTCCGGCGAGGTGCGCGTCCTGATCCTCGACGACGACCCGTCGGTGTGCAACCTGATGCACGCGGCCCTCGCGCCCAACGGATTCAAGATCGACGTGGTGGCCGACCCGTCGGAGATGGAGGCGGTTCTCCGCGGCGGCCCCTATCACGTCGTCATCCTCGATTACGTGATCCCCGGCCTGGAATCGAACCGGATGCTGGACTGGCTGCGCGAGCACCAGCCGGAGGCCAGCATCATCGTGGTGACGGCCTACCCATCGGTGGACAGCGCTCTGAATTGTCTGCGAGCGCGGACCTTCGACTACCTGACCAAGCCGTTCCAGATCGCGCAGCTGCAACGAACCGTCGTGCGTTGCCTGGAGAGCAAGGGGCTGCTGCGGATTTCGGAGTCCGCCCTGCGCGAATCGTTGGGCGCGGCCATCCGCGAGCGGCGCAAGTCGCTGGGGCTGACGCTGGCCCAGATGGCGCAGCGAACCGGCGTGTCGCTGGGCTACCTGTCGCAGATTGAGCTAGGCAAGAACTCCGCCTCGATCGAGACGCTGTATCGCATTTCGCTGGGGCTTGGGATGCGGATGAGCGAGCTGTTCCAGACGGTGCAGCCGTCGGCGTGAAAGAAGCGAGGCCCGCGGCCGTCACGACCGCGGGCCTCTGAAAGGCCGCCCTCTGGCGAGGGGCCTCTCCTTGTCAGGAACTCTTACCTGTTCTGACGCCGACCCCCGCCCCGCTATTCAACGCCGCAAGGAAAAGAAGAGGCGATCTCCCCATGACGGAGCGGCAGAAGATCGGCGAGATCCTGATCCACCTCAAGGTGCTGAGCCGTTACGACGTGGAGCGCGTGCTGGAGGCGATGCAGCGGCGGCGACGGCGGCAGAAATTCGGGCAGACCGCCCGCGACATGAATCTGATCGACGAGGAACACATCCTCGCCGCTCTGACCGTGCAGATGAACCTCTTCCCCGGCGTCGAGCGCCTCAGCCTGGGGCAGATTCTCCAATTCTTGCAAACCGCCGAGTCGGGAACCTGACGCCCCGACCCGGCGGCGCAATCTCGCAGCAATCAATAATCCCAACCGAAGTCGGGCGTTTTTTCCGGCGATGGCGCCGGGTCGGCGCCGCCGTCGGGCACAGACCACACCGCCGCGCCGCCGTTGCCGAAGAAGAGATGCCAGATGGCGCCGCCGCGGCGCAGCTGGCCGAACATCTGCACGCTGCCGTCCAGGCCGACGCCGAACTCGAAGGAGCCGTGCGGCGGTTCCGCGGCCGGCGGTTCCTGCTCCTCGCCGCCGGCGTGCGCCGACCGCAGCGATTCATGGTACAGCTGATCCAGGGCGGCCGGCGTCTCGGGATCGACCGGCGGCAGGCAGGGCGTGATCGGCGCCGGCGCCGCGTCGTCGCCGGCCAGGTGCATCTTGTAGACGAGCGGGTCGGCGGCGGTGGAGTCCGGGTCCAGTGCGAACGCCTGCCGGGCAAGGACGGCCGCCTGGCGGACGTGGCCCGCTTCCATCGCCGCGCGACACGCCTTCAGGATTTCACAGGCCCGGCCATGCGCATCGCCTTGGTACTCTTCCTCCTCGTCGGGGTGTTGCTTGCGCCGCAGCCCCGCCAGCAGGTCGGCCACCTGTTCCTGCACATCGGCGGTCTGGCTGACAAGCAGGCGGCACGTGATCGGTTCAAAGACGATGATCCCCGGCCCGCCGCTCTCGCACCACTCGGTCGGACAGATCGTGGTGGTGATGAGCTTGATGAGGGCCGCTTCCGGCGATTTCTTGGTCGTCTCGGGCGTATTCGCACAATGGAGATCGTCTTTCAGAAGATCGGCCACCGTGTAAACGACGCTCTGCATCTTGCCGCGGGCGCCGCGCTCGGTCGTGATTTGCAGCACCTCGTCCTTGACGACGTAGGTGAGATGAGCCTGTTTCAGGATCAGTTTAAGCGTGCTTTTGAGCGAGACGTTTTCCAGCATCGCCGTGATCGGATGGTCGAGGCTGATTTCCTCCGCTTCCAGGGCGGCCGTGTCCACATAGACGTTGACGCTCTGCCACGACCGGAGGTCGTCGATCACCTCGCGCAGCGGCACGTCGTGGAGATTCACCGACACCGGCTGCATCAGCTTCCGCTCGATCTCACGTTCCTTCACGGTCGCGCCGGCGCAGAGGCTGAGGCCGCCGCAACCGGGGCATTGCTCGCAGTCCGGTTCGGCCTTCGGCGCGGCGGCAGGCGGCTCGGCCTCCTCCTCCGCCCCGAAATCATACGAAGGCGATCCGCAATAGATGGGCGCGAACAGATACGCGGCGGCTTCCTGCACCGCCTCGTCGATGCGGCTGCCGGGGCAGAGGCCGTGCGCCAGTTCGAGGCAGCCCAGCGCCTCGCCGACGCGGCCGGCCCCGGCGAAATCCCGGGCGCTCTTCAGCAGCGTCTGGGCCTGGCTCAGCGCTTTCAGGTTGTGAAGCACGTCCGGCGCCAGGTCGAAGTCCGCGGCCGCGGCTTCCCGCCGCGCGGCGCCATGCTGCTGACGCACCCAGGGGCAGACCGATTCGGCGGAGCCGTCGGGAACGGCTTCCTTTGGGGTCGCCTGCTGGATGGGAATGCCCAGGTCGTCTGCAAGCACGTTCGCACCGGAGAGGCCGGTGATTCGCCGGCTGGGGTTGAAGTCGTTGATGAATCCGGCCGGTCGGAAGGAGTCGGAATCCGCCGGTGGTTCCGGCACGTCGAACAGTTGCGGGATCAGCTGCCAGCACGCCTTGAGCAGCTCGCCGCATTCCACGGCGCCGAACCCCGCCGGCTTCATCTCAATGGATCCGGTCAGGCCGGCGTCGCTGTTGAAGCCGACGCTGATAGTCAAGGTGCCGTGCGGCGCTTCTTCCGCGTGCGCCGCCGATTCAAAATACACGGTTGGAACCGGCGCATCGTCGTCATCGACGTAGTCCGCGGTCGGCGTGAGGGTCAGCAGCGGATGGACGCCGAACAGCAGGCACGACGCGATCATCCGCCGGGCCGACGGCCGCAGCAGGAAGAAGGGCGGCGTTTCCATCGCGGCCGGGGCCGGTTCGGCGGCCTGCGGGAACGGGTTCGGCTGCGACGGCGCGGCCGCCTCGACGGGGACGAGCGGGTCTTGCGGCGTCAGAACGTCCATGTCCTCCAGGGGGAGGTCGGGCGGCTTGGCGGCGGCGCGGCCGCACCACATCGCGGCGGTCAGCAGCAGGCCGATGGTCAGCAAACGACGGGCCATCAACGGATTCCTCCGCTCCGGGAAAGAAATCGCCGGCGCGCTGCGGCTTTCGCCGGAGCGCGCCGGCGCGGGGTCGCGTCGGATCAAGCAGACGGATTCCATCCGCCAGGGACATGAGCCGACCAGCCCGCAGCGCAAGCGAGGGACTGGCACGGCGCCCGGCGGCGACTGCCGGGAAGCGATCTGATACCCGGAAGGAGCGGCGAAAACAAGAGGACAACGGCGGGTCAGCGGCTACACGGAATCCTCACTCCCGATCGGGGCGCCGGCGATGAGGACGACATGAATCTCGCCCGGCCCGTGGACGCCGGTGACGAGCCGCAGCTCGATGTCGCCGGTCTTGCTCGGCCCGGTGATGAGTGACAGGCACGACGGCGGCCCGGCGGATGGAAGCTCAAAGAGATCGAAAAGATCAGGGAGGAGTTGACTCCGGTCGGCGACGGCGATGTGGACCGGCGGCAGAAGGCTGAGCGAGCGCGGCTGGTCCGGCCGCGTCAGGAGGACGACGCTTCCGGTTTCGGCGACGAGGTAATCGACGCCGGAGACGCCGGCGTCGGCGGCGAAGAAGGCGCCGCGCCGCCCCTCGTCGGCCGGGGCGGAGACGGCGACCGATTCGACGCCGGCCGCGGCAAGTCGGGCGGGAAGGCCCAGGGAATCGAGGACGCCGCCGCTGCCGAGCAGGGCGCGGCGGACGGACCGCTCGCGCAGCAGGTTCACGACGGCGTCCGCGGCGGCGGCGGGGTCGGTGACGATGTGAACGAACCCGCCAGCGGCGGTGCATTCGTCGCGGAAGCGGGCCACAGGGTCGGGGCCGGCGCCCTGGTAGCCGACGCCGCCGCGCGAGGGCAGGTCTGGGACGGCGCCGGCGCGGTTGCCGTCGGCGACGGCGTGGCGGACTCGTTGCAAAAAGCGATCGCGTTCGGTGGTCATTGGCTCATAGTTCCTTCCACCGCTCCCGAAACGATCGCCGCGCCGGCGCCGGGAAGTCGCGCGCCGCCGTCCATCCCGCCGCCGGACCCGGCAGCCGCCACAGCCAGCCGTCGCGCGCGAACGGCCGCAGCGTCAGCCGGGCCGCCCACAGCGCCAGCCGGTACAACCACGGCCGTCGCAGCACCGCCGCCGACAGCGCGTATGCCAGCCGCTCCAGCGGGTCCTTCCGCGCGTGGCCCTGCGTCTGCAACTCGCGCAACCCGATGAGCATATGCGGAATGTTGATCTTCACCGGGCACGCCGACTGGCACGCCCCGCACAGGGAAGATGCGTGCGGCAAATGATGGTTCGCGCCGACGCTGTCGTAAAGCGGCGTCAAGATGCTGCCGATCGGGCCGGAGTAGACGCCGCCGTAGGCGTGACCGCCGATGCGGCGGTAGACCGGGCAGGCGTTCAGGCACGCCCCGCAGCGGATGCACTGCAAGCTCTCGCGGAACGGCGTCGCCAAGACGCGCGACCGGCCGTTGTCCAGCAGCACCAGATGGAACTCGTCCGGCCCGTCCTGCTCGCCGGATCGGCGCGGCCCGCTGATGAATGTGGTGTAAACGGACAGCGTTTGTCCGGTCGCACCGCGGGCCAGCAGCTTCAGAAACACCGGCAGGTCGATCCAGCGCGGGATGACCTTCTCGATCCCCATCAGGGCGACGTGGACGCGCGGGCAGGTCGTCGTCAGCCGGGCGTTGCCCTCGTTGGACACCAGCACGATCGTCCCGGTTTCCGCCACGGCGAAGTTGACACCAGTGAGGCCCATGTCGGCCCGCGCGAACTGGTCGCGCAGCAGCCGGCGGCCGGCTTGCGCCAGGCTCGTCGGATCGTCCGGCAGCGCTTCGCCGGAGGTTTGCGACAGAATGCGGGCGATGTTCTCACGCGTCTGGTGGACGGCCGGGGCGACGAGGTGCGATGGCCGTTCGCCGGCCAGCTGAATAATAAACTCGCCAAAGTCCGTTTCCGTCACTTCCAGGCCGGCGGCTTCCAACGCCGGATTGAGATGCACTTCCTCCGTGGTCATCGACTTCGATTTGACGATGCGTTGACACTTCGACTGCCGGGCGATCTCGACGACGATGCGCCGGGCGTCCTCCGCCGTCGCCGCCCAGTGGACCTTGCCGCCGAGCCGCTGAACGGACGCCTCCAGCTGTTCGAGATAGCGGTCGAGGTGGGCCAGGGCGTGTTCCTTGATTCGCTTGGCGTGGTCGCGGAGGGCGGAGCTGTCGGTCAGGGCGGCGTAGCCACGGCGGTTGCCGGCCAGCAGCGTGTCGGTCAGCCGGACCAGGGCGGCCTGCAACGGCGGGTCGGCCAGCGCCTGCCCTGCGGCGTTCAGGAAGTCGTGATGCTCGTGCCGGGCGTAGTCGTTCATGAGCGGTCTCTTTCGGGCGAATTCGGCCGTCGGCGCGGGTGGCCCTTGTAAGGGAAGAACGCCCACAGGAACGCCCCGATTCCCAGGCCGACCGTCCCGCCGACCCATACCGGCGTCGCCGGGTCCATGCGCTGGGCGGCGGCGTAATAGGCGCTCCAGGCGGCCCCGATCACAGCGCCGACGACGGTTGGGCCAAAGACCCAGCCCAGGCCGCGCACGGGACGAGGCGGGTCCGCTTTCTCCGAGGTGTCGGCGGCCGCTTCGTCGGGATGTTCGTCCATGAAAGCGCTCTCCTTACGTCTTTTCCAGCACTTCCGCCAGGTGCATCGCCCGCACGGCCAGGCCGCGGCGTCGCAGGCTGCCGGCGATGTTCATCAGGCAGCCGGCGTCCGTCGCCGTCACCACGTCCACGCCGGCCTTCTCGATGAACGCGACCTTGTCGCCCACCATCGCCCCGCTGATCTCAGGATACCGCACCGAGAACGACCCACCGAAGCCGCAGCACTCGTCCGCCCGCTCCAATGGAACATATTCCAGACCTCGCACGCGCCGCAGCAGACGTTCCGGTTCCGTCAAGAGGCCGAGGCCGCGCAAGTGGCAGGCCATGTGGTACGTAGCCCGGCCGGCGAACCGCGCCCCCACATCTTCCACGCCCAGCACGTTGACCAGGAAGTCCGACAGTTCGTGCGTCCGCCCCGCCAGGTCCTCCGCCCGCGGCCGCCAGATCGGGTCGTCGTGGAACAATTCGGGATATTCCAGCTTCACCATGGCGGCGCATGACCCCGACGGCGCGACCACCATTTCCGACCCGGAAAAGGTACGAATCGTGTGCCGGGCCAGGTCGCGCGCCTCCGCCTTGTAACCGCTGTTGTAGTGGGGCTGCCCGCAACAGGTCTGCGCCGCGGGAAAGGCGACCTCGACGCCGAGCCGGCGCAGCAGCCGCACGGTCGCAACTCCCACGTCAGGGAACAGGGCGTCGCCCAGGCACGTCACCAGTAAAGATACTTTCATGATCGGTTAAAGCAGGCGGCGGCTTTGCTGTTCCAGGCCGGCGACCAGGAAGCGGACGGCGCGTTCCGCCATGCTATTGAAGTATTGCCAGGAGTGGCCGCCGGCCCGCGTATCCAGGTCGCATTCGTGCGTCACGCCGAGGGCGGCCAGCTTCTCGTGGAGGCGGTCGGCGCCGCGGAACCACGGGTCGTCCGGGTCGCTGCAGAAGAAGAGGTGCGGCGGGAAGCGGCTGGGATGGACGTGCATCGGCGCCGTGTCCTGGCGGCACTGCTCCTTGCTGTCGTACATGACATCGATGGGCGTGTCGTGGCCGTACAGATCGTGATACTCAATGGATGGGGCGATCCCGGCTAGGACGGGAAACAGGTCGGAGTGTTTGAAGGCCAGCCGCAGCGCCCCCTGACCGCCCATGCCGACGCCGAGCAGTCCCACGGCCGGCGGCGCCAGGCCCCAGCGCTCCTGGAAGAACGGCAAGACATTCTGAAGCAGGTGCTTTTCCGGCGATAATACGGGGTCGAATTCGGCACAAACGCGGTCGGCCCACCAGCAGCGTTGGCCGTGCGGGCAGACGCAGGAAAGCCGCAACTCGTCGAAGAGGCGGGTGAAGGCGGGGCGGTCGCGCAGGGTTTTGAGGCCGACGCCGTGCAAGTGCAGGACGCCGAAGCGCGGCCGGCCCTCGCTGGGCGCGTCGTATACGTCGGCCGGCTTGCCGGCGATTTCCACGGTGGACCAGACGCCGTTCATGCAGACATCCTATCGAACGGCGTCACGCCGCCGCCAGCCGCGTCTTGCGATCCGCCGCCCGGAACGTCGCCACCGACCCCGAGTTGAACGCCAGCGTGTCGCTCTCCACGCCGTCGGAGAAGATCACGCCGCCCTCCGGCATCTGCGACTCGAACACCAATTCCTCTCCCGCTTCCAGTAGACCCGCCGCCAAGTTCACGTCCGACGCCTTGCTGCGGAACGGCTCGCGCACCACGAACACCAGACGCGGGTCGTCCCACGCCAGCCGCATCCGCGGCAGCTCCGGCGCCGCGTCCCGGAGCAGGAGTCGCGTCACCGCAGCCGCCATGTTCTGCGTCGAGCTGAACCAGCCCGTCGAGCCGACCCCGGTCACCACCAGCGCCCCGCTCGACGACTGCTTCTCCGTGCGGCCGTGCCAGGTCAGACGGTAGCGCGACGACAGGTGCGTCCGCTGGCCGAGGTAGAAGTCGTTGAAAGCCAGCAGCCGCTGGCCGTCGTTCAAACGGACTTCGGCCATCGTGATCGTGTGATATCGCGATTTCTGCTCCAGGACGCGGCCGACGGCGACTCGGGCCTTGTCCGCGGTGAACGGCAGCAGCACGCCGTCGATGCGGGCCGGGTCCGGGTTGACCGCGACGATCGGCTGGCCGTCGAGGTACTTGGCCGTGTTGACCACCAGGCCGTCGCGGCCGATCGTCACAATCAGGTCCTGCGGCGTGAAGATGAAATTGGGCAGGAAGCCGCGCTCGATGAACTGCACCTTGGACAGCAGCCCCTCCAGCTGCCGCCGCAGCCGCCGCACCGCCTCCGCATATACCGTATGTTCGCGGTCGTATTCGGAGAAATTGAGGCCCATGTGTTCGATGTAGAACTTGGCCTGCTCGCGGGTGTTGAAGCGCTCCACCAGCTCTTCCAGCCGCGTCTTCAGCGTCACGACGACCAGTTTGTCGAACATGGTTTGCCCCCGCCATCCGTTTAGCCGCGGTTCGCAGAACCGCGGTTCTGCGAACCGCGGCTAAACGGGCCCCGCCTATTTCTTGCCGTTCTTGTGCAGCAGCGACTCCAGCAGGTCCGGCGTGATGTTGAGCGTGCCGACCTTGGCCGCGTTGGCGGCGATCTCCTGGAAGGCCATCGCCACCAGCAGCCGCGGGTCGGCCGAGCCGGACGCCAGCACCTGTAACGATTTCGGGTCCAGCGCCGCCAGCGGTTTCAGCGTCGCATCCACCGCGTAGGCCTGGGCGTCGGCCCGCGTCTTGCTGTTCTCGGCCTCGGCGCCGACCAGCTTCCGCCGCTCCTCCTCCAGCGCGATCTGACCGGCCAGCCGCGTCTCCTCGATCTCGCGCTGCTTCGTCTGCACCGCCACCTCCGTGTTCAGCTCGTTCTCGCGGATCGTGCGCTCCTGCTCGACGGCGTTGTTGCGCCGCGCGTAGATGGCGTCGTCGGCCTCGCGCAGCAACCGCTCCCGCGCCTCGGCCTCCAGCGCCTTCGATGTTTCCGGCGCCGGCTTGATGGCCAGGATCGAGAAGCTCAGCAGCTCCACGCCGAGCGCCGCCAGCGCCGGCGACTCCAGGAGGGCCGTCCGCACGCGCTGGGCGATGGCGTCGGCCTCGATCAGCGCGGCCTGCAGCGGCCGGCCCTGGATCTCCGCCCGCATCGCGTTCTGGGCCGCGTGCGTCACCCGCAGCGGCAGCTTGTCGGGGTCGTCCGCGCGGTGAGCGCCGTCCGGTCGCACGCTGTAGTCGAGCAGGGCGGACAGCCGCATCGGGTCGGCGACGCGGTAGGTCAGGTGGCCCTGCACCGTGACGGCCTGGAAATCGGCCGTCGTCTCGTTGAAAATGAAGGGGGCGTCGGCGGCCCCGACCGGCACAGCGACCAGCGTGGTGCTGGGGGCGAAGTAGAAGAACGACAGGCCCACGCCGTCGCGCTGCACGCGGCCGTTGACGTACTGCATCACGAAGGTCGTCGGCGACGCCTTGAAATAACGGACGCCGAACATGGCTGCCTCCCGCCCCGAAGGGCCTTGACTGGAGGGGCTGATTCCGCCTCCATTGGAAGTGTAGGCAGCGGTATGCGTCAAGTCAACACTATGGTAGAGAATTATGCCGAAGCTCCCGTACTGCTACGAATGGCCGCGGCCCGGCGTGACGGTGGACATCGCTCTGTTCACCGTGGCCGGGACGCTGAACGACCTGCGGCTTCAGGTGCTGCTGATCGAGCGCGACGAGCCGCCGTGGCGCGGCGCGTGGGCCTTGCCGGGCGGCTTCGTGCGCGAGAACGAGGATCTGGATGCGGCGGCGCTGCGCGAATTGCACGAGGAGACGGGCATCCCCGAAGCCCGGCTGGAGCAGGTGGAGGCGGTGGGCACGCCGGGCCGCGACACGCGCGGCCACGTCATCACGGTCGTCTACGTCGGCCTCGTCCCCGCGGGCCGGCACGAGCTGGCGCCGCGCGGCGACGCGCGGGCGGCACGCTGGTTCGACGTGGCGGGTTCGGCCCCGCTGCCGCCGCTGGCCTTCGATCACGCCGACCTGTTGGAGCGGGCGTTGCGCCACCTGCGGCGCCGGCTGGGCGAGGCGCCGGTCTGCTTTGAACTGCTTCCAGAGACATTTGCGTTGTCGGAAATGCAGGCCCTGACGGAGACGATCCTCGGCCGGCCGTTGGACCGCCGCAACTTCCGCCGCAAGGTGCTGGAGGCGGGCTTCGTGGTGCCGGCGGAGGGGATGCGCAGCCGGGGCGGCCATCGGCCGGCGCGGCTGTTCCGCTTCGTGCCGGAGGCGTTCGCCCGGCGCGAGCGGCCGTTGCCGTTCTGACCGCGACCCTTGTCCCCCTTCGGCCGGCGGTATAAATGGAGCGCAGGGGGCGCCCGGACGGAGAGCCGCGATGTTCAAGAAGATCCTCTTGCCCGTGGACTTGACCGACAAGCACCAGCCCGCTCTCGACGCCGCCGCGAAGCTGGCCGGGCAGTACGGCGGGACGGTGACGCTGCTGCACGTCGTCGAGATCATTCCCGGGTTGCCGATGGAAGAAGAGGGCACATTCTACGGCCGGCTGGAGCGCATCGCGCGGAACCAGCTGCAGCAGCTCGGCAAGCGGCTGGAGGAGGCCAAGGTCCCGTGGCAGGTCGAGGTTCGTCTTGGCAAGCGCACCGCGGAGACCGTTCGGTACGCCGCGGAGACGGCGGCCGATCTGGTCATCGTCACCGCCCCGCCGGTCGATCCGACCCATCCAGCCGTCGCGCTGCACAGCATGAGTTACACGATAGGAATGTTCGCCCAATGTGCGGTGCTGGTCGTGAAGTGAGCGCCGGCCCACGCCCTCTATTTCACCACGGACGTGGCGACGTTCGGGCTGCTCGGGTTGACGTCCAGCGTCCGCGTGCTGGGGATGACGGCAAGGTCCATGTCTTCCATCGGAATGGCGCCGAGCAGGACCTCGTCGCCCAGCACCAGCGCCCCGCCGAAGCCGACGCGGTTCTTGAAACGAATCTCCACCGGGCCGACGTAGGGGACGACCTTCTTGCCCCCGTCGGCCAGGGACGCTTCCTTGCGGGCGACTTCCTCCAGGCCGAGCTGGATCTGCACGTGGGCCGGAATGCACAGATGCACCGACCCGGAATCGGCGACGGCGTCCACCTCGACGGGTTGCAGATCGACCCGGCGCGGGTTGTTCAGCGTTATTTTGGCTCGCACCAGTCCCATAAAGACGCCCTCATGAATCCTCCCGGTCCTGGGGTATTTCCGGAATGTCCGGCGGCGGCAACTCGCCTGGTTGAGCGACGACTATGATTCCGACGGACGGGGGTGGCAGCTCCACCCACGGATCGAGCATGATGTCGGACTCGTCCAGTGCGGCCGGCGCCATATGTGACAGGAATTCATCCAACGATACCAACCGCACCTTGATCCGCGTTTCGGGCTTTCCCTGCGGATTGCTCTTCGTTCCCTCACTCCCGGATCGGGTTAGTCGGTCTTTCGCCATTGTACCCGATCCGGGGCGCTCCCTCCAACCGCCGTCACGGACCCGAGTCGATCCACATCGGCGACCCCCACGCCAAGTTCCTGTCCTTCTGCATCACGCGGACGTAGTAGTAGTGCTTGCCCGCCGCCGGCTTCGGGTCGGTCCACGATCCCTTATATTCCTTGCCGTCCGCCTTCAGCACGTCCACCACCACGCTGTCGCGCAGCACCGCCACCTCCGTCAGGTCGGCCGTGCCGATCACGTGGACGTCCAGCTGCGGCGCCCCGACCGCCTGGAAAGCGTCGCCCATCACGTGCTCGCCGCTGCGCACGTCCAGGATGATGTTGTCCGTGGCGGCGTAGCAGTGCCGCTTGCGGAAGGCGTCCAGGATGCCGGCCCGGTCGTGCTTCTCCGCCAGCACGATGCTGTACGAAATGTGCGTGGACGTGTGGTCGCTCGACGACTCGAAGCCGAGCTTATAGCCCATGTCGAAGGCGTTGTTGATGAAGCCCTTCGGTTCCCAGCCGCCGATGGCGGCCGGCTTCTGGGCGCCCTTGGGGTCGTAGCCGGCACGCGGGGCGCCCTCGTACTCGTAGGAATCGCGGTCGCCCTGGTAGATCTCCACCATCGGCTCCAGGTTGGGGTCGTTGTCGCGCCAGTCGGTGCCCATGCTGGTGGCGCTGGTGTGGCTGGCGCAGATACCGCCCATCTCCTTTAAGTATCGGTAAAGCATTTTGGTGTCGTCGGGACTGATCCCGGCGACGCGCTTCTGCTGATCCATCTCCGCCAGCCGCGGCAGCGTCCGCACGCCGCGGTGGTCGAACATGACGTTGCGATGGCCGTGCGGATAGGCGACGCTCCGCTCGTAGGCGAACACCGGCGTGAAATGGTCGGCGACGAAGTAGGCGTCGGTGTCCTTCTGCGTCAGCCACCACGGGTACTCGCGGCCGCCGCCGTTGTCGTGGTCGGTGTTGGCCACCCAGTCGAAGGCCACGGCGTCGATGGAATAGCGGAAGAAGTCCTCCAGCGAGCCGTCCGGGCCGCCGTCCCAGGAAATCTCCGTGTGGCGGTGGAAGTCGCCGCGAAGCAGCTGGTACTTCTTGCCGTTCGCCTCAATGCGGTAGTCGCGGATGCGCTTCACGTCCGCCTGCTCGGCCTTGCCGGCGTCGGCGGCCTTCTTGCCGGGGTCGCGCGGCTGCAACTTCGGCTCGACCGGATCGCCGGGCAAATCCAGATAGCTAACATAGATCATGTTCTGGATCTTGTTCGGCGTCGTAAAACGGCCGTCGGTGTTGTGGACGATGACGACGCCGCCGGACGGGTGCGGCAACACCACGGCCGTCTCGTCGAGCAGGCCGTCGGAGTGAGCCACCTCAATCGGGTTGGTCCAATGGTCGCCGTCCAGCCGGCGGGCGAAGGTCAGCCAGTAGGAGCCGGGGTGGGTGGTGTAGCGCGTGCCGAACTTCTGGCGATAGGTCAGCCACAGCCGGCCCTTGCCGTCCAGGCCGAGGGCCGGGTTGCTCCAGCGCGGCGCCTTTTCGTAGTTGACCGGCTTCCCCCACCCCGGCTTGGGCGGATCGTCGGCGAGGCGCGGCAGCTCGGCGACCGGCTCCATCAGCTTGCCGTCCTCCAGGCAGACCACGCGCACGGCGCGCGCGTTGTAGAGCGGATTGCCGCCGTCCTGGAGAGCGCCGAAGTCCTTGCCCCAGTTTTCGGGACCTTCTTCATAGGCGATCCACAAACGGCCCTTGGCGTCGTAGCAGGCGGAGGGGCGGGCCTCGAAACGGGGAGAGCCGACCAGCGTTTGCAGCTTGGTCCCCGCGACAGGCTCATAGGTATTGACCGCCACGTCGTAATCGCCACCCCGGTAGGCGTCGAAAGCGGCTGCCACCTTGTTCCCGGGTCCGCTCGCCAGGTTGGGCCGCCAGCAGTTGTCCTGACCGCCTGTAGAAAAGTGGAACCACTGCCTGGGGGCGTCCAGTATCGACGTTTCCATGACGCCGGCCTGGCCGTCCGCGCTCCATTCCTGGCAGCTCACCCACACGCTGCCGTCCTGATTCGTGCAAGCTGCCGGGCTGAGGTTGGCGGCCGACCCCTGCGCAGTGGTCAACGGCTCCTCGGCTTCTACCTTGACGGTGTCCTTGCCCCCACCCGTGAAGGTTGGCGTCAGTGCGCGGGCGAAAACATCGAATCGGCCCTTCCGGTGGGCGCTGTAAATAAGCCGGACGACGTGATCGCCGTTGACCGCGATCGCGCACCGCATCAAATCCTCATTCCCCTCCGTCACCGCGATCGGTTCGCTCCATTTCCCCTCGCGGTAATACTTGACGAACAGATGGTCGGCAAACTCCGGCGTGTAGAGCGCCTTGAAGTTGTCGGGCTGCTCCTTGAGGTTCGCCGCCTCGATGCGGCGGCTGTCGTCCCGATCCGTGTAGGCGATGTACGCCACCCAGAGCGTGCCGTCGGGACCGTAGGCGGCGGCGGGGTAGTCGTCTTCCGTCTTGTCGTCGGCCAGCGCCACGGCCGTCGTCACCAGGCGCACCGCGGCGGCGCCGTCCCACAGCGGGACCGTCTTGCCGGCCAGCACGTCCTTGAGCGGGACCTCCGCCTTCTTGCCGTCCTTCTGCGGCGAATCCACGGTCAGCACGGCGTCGGCCGTCACGTCGGCCAGGTGCAGCACCACGCCGACCGTGGCGATGCCCTCCTGGCGCGTCACGGCCGGCATCCCCTTCGGCGCCCGAATGGCGTGGCGCGACGACGCTTCCCAGCCGTCCGGCTCCGTCAGCTTGTCGCCGTCGCGGAAGCGGTAGCCCTCGCGGTGGACCACCTTCGCCCCGGCGACGGTCGCCCGGCTCGACCAGACGGTCGGCGTATCGTCCTTGAGGCCCAACTCGATGAGGACGGCGGTCGGCGGCCGGTCGGCCTTGGATTTGCTGACCCAGTCGAGCAGCAGGAGGCTCGGTTTCGGCGGCGCGAACGACATGGCCGCGACGGCGATCAGGCCGGCGACGACCCCGACGAGGAGGACCCACTTGCGTCCGGACATGACATGGCTCCTGAACCGGAATACGCGGAGGGGAACAGCGAATACAGTAAAGGGCGGGGCGGCGTGCCCCTATTACGGCCGTGGGATCGGCGGGTGTCAAATGAATTCCTGATTATGGCGAGCGGCCGGCGCTTTTTCGGGGACGGGTGGGAATAAATCGCCCCGGTCGGGGTTCATGCAAGAGGGAAATGTGTCATGGCCACGCCCAGCAGTCAGCGGACGGTGCAGCGGTTGGTGGACGACAACTACGACGCCCTCTACCGCTACGCCTATCGCCTGTCCGGCGCGGCCGCCGACGCCGAGGACCTGACGCAGGAGGCTTTTTGCAAGGCTCAGGCCCGTTTGGGCCAGCTGCGCGACCCGGACCGCGTCCGGCCGTGGCTGTTCAGCATCCTCCGCAACGCCTACCTGCACCGCCTCCGGGCGGATCGCAACGCGCGCTGCGTCTCGCTGGACGACGTGGGCGACCTGCCCGAACCGTCGGCGGAGCCGCCGCCCGACGTGGACCCCGAGCAGTTGCAGCAGGCCCTCAACGAGCTGTCTGAGGTTTACCGGACGCCGTTGATATTGTATTATTTCGATGATTTCAGTTACCGGGAGATCGCCGAGCAGATGGATCTGCCGATCGGAACGGTGATGTCCAAGCTGGCCCGCGCCAAGGCGTGGCTTCGCGCCCGCCTGCTGCCGACGGCTGCGGCCGGCCCCGTCCGGAGGGCGACCGATGGATTGTAAGACCGCCCGTCTCCTG
The DNA here is from genome assembly GCA_963823075.1 of uncultured Planctomycetaceae bacterium. Classification (GTDB taxonomy): domain Bacteria; phylum Planctomycetota; class Planctomycetia; order Gemmatales; family Gemmataceae; genus UBA4732. The sequence goes on along the minus strand of CAWGKE010000001.1, from coordinate 522,034 downwards.
CTCGACTATGCACGCCCCGTCGCCGCCGAACTCGACCCGGCGGAAACCGGGGCGCTCGAGGAGCATCTGTCCGCCTGCGAGGGCTGCGATCAGCTGGCCCGCTCCGAACGCCGGGCCGATGAGGCCGTCGGCAAGGCCATGCGCCAGGTGGACGTGCCCGATCAACTCCGCAACCGCATTTTGGCTCGCCTGAAAGAGACGCGCGGCGACAAACGGCGCCGGTGGATCGTCTACGGACTCCGTGGCGCCATCGCCGCCGCGGCCGCGCTGGTTCTGGTGCTGGGTCTGTGGCGCTGGTACGGGGCGCGGCCGGCCTTCCCGGCCGAGCAGTTGGTGATCGACGCCAACAACCGCGTCATCGGCACGCCGAACGCGCAGGACGTGGAGGCGGCGCTCAAGAACCAGGGCGTGACGATGGAGGCGCCGGCCGACCTGAACTACAGCCGCCTGCGCTGGCTGTTCCTGACCAACGTGCAGGGCCGCCAGACGCCGATGCTCATCTTCAACAAGACCAGCGAAGACGGGACCCGTCCGCAGCACGCTCTCGTCTTCCTCCTGGCCGACGATCAATTCGACCTGAACGCCCTGCCGCAGGATCCCCAGAAGCAGGGCACGAACGCCTACGAATACAGGTGCGCCACAACGGTCCTCCACCCCAACGGCGGCAAACGATCCGGCTACGTCGTCTACTACACCGGAGAGGACTGGGACTGGCTGAAACGGCCCCTGTCGCCGCCGGTGGTCGCCAACGGCAACTGACCGATGGGGAGGAGGAATTGTCGTGACTCCTGTCGCCACAGCCCCGACGGCTCCTGCGCGCCCGATGACGGCGTCCGAATTCTTCGCATGGGTGCATCGGCCCGAAAACCGTAACCGCTTTTTCGAGCTGGACCGCGGGGAGGTGGTGGAGATGCCGCCTCCAGGAAAGCGTCATGGATTCGTTTGTGGGAACGTCGCGGGGATTCTCCGGAATTTCGCCATCCGGCGGCGCAAGGGCTATGTCTGCACCAACGACGCCGGGGTCGTTGTGGAACGCGATCCGGACACGGTGCGCGGGCCGGATGTGACCTTTTACGAAGACGCTCAGACGATAGAGGACATGGACCAACAGTACGCCGTCCGGCCGCCGCTGCTGGCCGTCGAGGTGCTGTCACCGGACGACCGCATCAACCGCACCATCCGCCGTATCACCCAGATGCTTCGCGCCGGAGTGGCCGTGGTCTGGCTGGTGGACCCCAAAGGCCGCGACGTCAGCGTCTATCGGCCGGGGCAGGATCCCCTCCTCGTCCTGGAAGGCCATGAGCTGACCGGCGATCCCGTTCTGCCGGACTTCCGCTGTGGCGTCGCCGATTTCTTCGCCTTGCCGAGGGCATAAGCACGCCGAAACCGTCGAAGTCGGCTTCCCTTGTCGTGACCGCGCCTTCCGACGCGGATCGCGCCAACCCGGGGGTACCAGGTCTATCATTTCCCCGGAGGACTCGACAGACACCGCACCAATAGCTCCTCGACGTCGGCCCAGAAGTGGAGGCAGCCGGCCCGCTCGGACTCGGGCAGCTTGGCCAGCTCTTCCGGTTCACGGATGACGGCCAGCGTCTTCTCGCCGCGCCAGCGCTGGAGCGCGCTGACGACCCGCGAACGGCCGTCCACCGATTTATCCAACTCGTCCGCCCAGAGGGCCAGATCGGCGCAGCCAATCCAATGCCTGTTTCCGCCAGCGCGCCCGTTCGGCGGCGTCCAGGGCGAAGGCGTCGTGCCCCTGACCGCAGCCGGCCAGGGCCGCGACACAGGCGGCCTGGCAGCGGCTTCCTCCTTCCAGCAGGTTCGGAGGCGCCGGCTTGGCGGTAAAGGCCTCGGCGTACAGCCGGGCCGACGCCCCGTACAACCCTTTCATCCGGCACACCGAGGCGTACTCCATTTCCTCCCCGGCGCCGGGCGGCTTCTCTCTCCCGTCCAGGATGGCGGGGATCTTCGCATCCAGATCGACGAGCCGCTGAGTCTGTTTCAACCACCGGCCGGAGGGGTAGCGCCAATCGGGTCGCGCGGAGCCGAGTCGGTGGCCCTCCTTGATCTCGGTCAGGGCCTCGGCGAACAGGCCCTGGTTCTGGAGCAGAAAGTGCAAGTTGCAGTGCGCTTCAGCAAGTCCGGGGTCGAGCCGAATGGCTTCGCGGTAGGCGGCGATGGCGCCGGCAAGGTCGCCCGTCTCATCGAGGCCGGCGCCGAGGTTGTACTGGTCCGGCGCCGAGCGGGGGTTCAGCTCGACGGCCCGCGAATAGGCGGCGACGGCGCGATCCAACTTGCCTTGACGGTGCAGGGCCTTTCCCAGGTTGCTGTAGGCGACGTCCATCATCGGGTTGAGCCGCGTCGCCTCTTCATAGGCGGCGACGGCCTCCACCACCTGGCCCTTGTCAAGGAGGATGTTGCCCCGTTCGTTGTGGGCCGCGGCGAAGCGGGGGTTATGTTCGACCGTCTTGTCGAACGCGGCCAGGGCGGCGTCTGGGTTGTTCCGGCGAACCTGGGCCTTCCCCAGCTCAAAGTACATTTCGGCCGCGTCGGCGTCGGGGGCGAGCTGAACGGCGCGCTCGAATTCCGGCACGGACTGGTCCAGCTGGCCGTCAGCCTCCAAGGAAACCGCGAGGTCGAAATGGGCGTTGGCCAGCTTGGGGTCCAGCTCCAGCGCCTTCCGGTACGCCTCCCGAGCCTGGGCCGGCTGCCCCGTGCGTTGCAGCCCAACGCCCAGGTTGCAGTACGCCTTGGCCGAGTCCGGCTTTTGCTCCACCGCCTGCCGCGAGACGAAGGCCACGCCCTCGTAGTCCCCCTTCTGAATGAGCAGGAAAGAAAGAGCGACACGATCCGTAATATCCGGCCGGAGCGCCTGGGCGGCCGTATAGAAACGCAGGGCCTCGGCGTAGTCGGAGGGCCGGCGCATGACCAGTGCATGTCCGAGATATTCATTGATCCAGAAGTCGTCGGGAAAACGCCGCTGCGCGGGCCGCAGCAGGCCCACGGCGTCGTCGTAGGCCTCGGCGGCGATCAGCACCCGCGCCAGCGAAAACACCGTCTCCTTCGGCTGACGCGCGCCGTCCGCTTTGGCCGCCAAATCCTCCAGCAGGGGCCGGTCACGCCCCTCCGCCGCGCGGCGCACCTGGGTCCGGCACTCGTCGTCGTCCGCGACTCGCAGCACCGCCCCGAGCCAGTCATGGGCCGCGGCGTCGCGTTTCCGTGCGACCAGCCACCAGTCTTCGAGACCCGCCACAAGGGCGTTTCGAACCGGGGCCGGCCGTTGGGTGACGCGGGCGCCCGCCTCGGCGGGGTCCATTCCCACCCGCAGGCCGTAGCGAGCAAACGCCTCGGCGTACCGGCCGAAGAGCTGGTCCCAGGAAAAGACGTCGTTGGAACGGTCACGGGTGACGTGGACGTACCGGAACGAATCGATTTGGGCCATCAGGTCCAAGTCGGCCCGCAGGTCGTCCGCGCGCCGTTTCCAGCGGCCGCTGGCGCCGCTGTCGAGAAGCTCTCGGGCGCGAGTCGCCGCGGCGTCGGCCCCCGGCCAGTCGTCCTTTTTCAGACGGTCGTCGGCCTCGGCCAGCGCCGCCTCGACCCTGGCGTCCGTGGCCGCCGCCTGCGACGCCTGGGCTTGCTGCACGCGGTCGTGCTGCCACCAGGCGCCCCCGGCCGACGCCAGGAGCAGGACGGCCGCGGCGGCCAGGGCGATGGTCAGCCGCCGCGCGCGCCGCTCGGCCTTTGCCTTGGCGCGGGCCTCGTGCGTGCGGGCCTCCGCCGCCGCCCGCTCCACTTGGGCCTGCCGCAGACGCTCCTGCGCCGAGGCCAGGTACGCCGCCAGGTCGCGCGCCACCACCCCCGCGTCCGTCGGCCGCGCCGCGCGGTCGGCCGTGAGACAGCGCTTGGCCAACTCTCGCAAGGCCTCGTCGGCCCCGCAGGCGTCCAGCCGCGCGTGAGCGTCGGTCAGGTCCCCCCCGGCCGCCTGGCGGCAGACCTCGTCGATGGCGCCGCCGGCGTACGGCGGCCGGCCCGTCAGGATCTCGCAGAGGATCGCGCCGAGGGCGAAGACGTCGGCCCTTGGATCGACGTGGGCGGCTTTTCCCTGCGCTTGCTCGGGCGGCATGTAGGCGGGGGTTCCCATGACGACGCCGCTTTGCGAAGCGCCGCTCCGCCCGCTTACCGGGAGGGGCGGGACCGAATCGGTCGCCTTCTCCGTCGGTGAGCGGGCGGCCGGCGCCTCCTCATCCCCGAGAATCTTGGCGAACCCCCAGTCCATGACCTGCACTTCGCCGAACGCTCCCACCATGACGTTGGCCGGCTTCAGGTCCCGGTGAACGACCCCCCGGCCGTGGGCATAGGCCGTCGCCTGACACACCTGCTCAAAGATTCCCAGCAACCGCGTCCGGTCCTCGCCGGGGTCCGCCCGGTCTTTCAGCAGCGCGGCGAACGTGCGCCCCTCCACCAACTTCATGGTGAAATAGGGCCGGTGGTCGTTGAACCAGCCCAGCTCGTAGACGGGCACAATGGCCGGGTGCTGCAACTGGCTGCCGACCCGGGCCTCCTCAATGAAACGGCGCCGCACCTCCGGCGTGTCGAGGTAGGCCTCGCGCAACACCTTGACGGCCAGCTCGCGCCCCAGGACGCGATCGCGGCCCCGGAATACCACGCCAGCCCCGCCGCGGCCGACCTCCTGCAGCAGTTCATAACGGGCCGAGCCGGCGACGGTTTCCGCCGCCAGGTTCGGCTCGCGGCGGCCGGATTGGGGCGTGTCGTCCGCGGACCCGCTCATCTCGCGGCCGACGTCGTCGATCAGGGCCGGGTCGCCGGGGAAGCGCGTGTGATAATCGGCGGTGCGCGGGTCGTCTCCCGCGCGGCGGCGGTAGTCCCAGTCCAGCAGCAGCAGCTGGCGCAGCAGGGCCGACCGCTGCGGTTCGTCGGCCGTTCCCAGATGCTCCGCCAGGTCCGGCCGCCGGCCCGCCTGCCACGCCGCCTCGAAACGGTCGCAGGCCTGGTCGATCCGCCGTGCCGCGGCCGACGTGAGATGCGGCCGGAGGGGAAGGTTGCTCATGGCGTGGGCTCCTCGCTCCAGATGATGCGAATGGTGTCCAGCTTCCGGGCCGCCGCCCGCCGGGAACAGTCCAGTCGGTCGGTGATTTCGTCGTTGGTGAGGCCGTCCATGCTTCAGCGCGCCCAGAGTCCGCCGTGCTTCATCAGGACCCAAAGTAAAAAAGCCGCCAATCCGACCACCTGCGCACAGATGAAGATCACGAGCATCCGCATCCACCAGACCCTGGGGCGGTTCTTCAGGACCTGGAGGGAGGCCCGAACGGGTAGGGACCTCCAGGCCGCCCAGACGAGTGCGACGCCGGCGGCTGCGGCGGCCGCCATGACGACGAGGGAGCCGCTTTCCACAACCATTCCGATGAGCCGCACCGCCGCGAAATAGATGGCCATGATGGTCAGCCCCCCCAGCAGCCCCCATGCGAGGTGGACAAGGAAGAGCCCCCAGCCGACCCGGTCCCGGTAGGACTGCACCGCCAGGACGAGGCCGACGACCGTGGCGGCGGCCGCACCGACGAGCAGCGGCCGGAACAGGTCTTCGAGCCAGACCTTCCGCAGCAGCTCGACGGCGGCCTCCGGCTCGACGGCCAGGGCCGCTACCAGGAGCGCGGCCAGCAGCTGCAAGACGTAGATCGTGGCGGCCAGTCGCGGACGGCGGCAGGTCCACTTGGCCAGAGCGAACTGGACCGTGGGCCGGGCCCGGATCGGTTGGCCGTCGAGGTAGCGCTGGAGGTCGGCCGCCAGCTCGCGGGCGGACGGGTAGCGCTTGGCCGGCTGCTTCTCCAGGCACTTCAGGCAGATCGTTTCCAGGTCGCGGTCGATCCGCCGGTTCAGTGTGTGGGGCGCGGCCGGCTCCTGCTCCATGACCTGCATGAGTGTGTCGAACACGGTGGGGGCCTGGAATGGCGGGCGGCCGGTCAACGTGGCGTAGAGCACCGCCCCGAGGGCGTACACGTCGGCGGCGGGGCCGACGCCCCTGGCGCCGCCGGCCTGTTCGGGGGGCATGTAGCTGGGCGTGCCAAGCACCTGGCCGGTGCCGGTCAGCTCGGCGCCGCCCTCCAGCCGCTTGGCCAGCCCGAAGTCCGTGACCTTCGGCCGGCCGTCGCGGTCCAGCAGGATGTTGTGCGGCTTGAGGTCGCGGTGGACGATGCCGCGGTCGTGGGCGGCGGCGACGGCCTCGGCCACCTGCCGGACCAAGGCGGCCGCCTCGCGTTGTGGCAGCGGGCCGGCCTGCAAGCGGGCCTGGAGGCTCGGGCCGTCCACGAAGGCCATCGCCAGGAAGTGGCGCCCGTCGTGCCGGCCGACCTCAAAGACCGGGACGATGCCGGGGTGGTCCAGCGCGGCGGCGGCCTCGGCTTCGGCGTGAAAGCGGCGGACCTCGGTCTCGCCGGCCAGTTGGCCGGCGAGGATCATCTTCAGGGCGACGGTGCGGCCCAGAGACGTCTGTCGCGCCTTGTAGACGACGCCCATACCTCCGCGCCCCAGCTCCCCCAGGATTTCATAGCCAGGGAGGGTGGGAGGCGGCCCCTCCGGCCCTTGGGAGAAGGCGTCGGATTCCACCGGGCGGGTCGGGAGGGTCTGGCCGGACGGCGGGGGCGCGCCGGCCGCGGACTCGGCCAACTCCCGACCGACGGATTCGACCATCCACCTGTCGCCGGGGAACCGGGTAAGGTAGTCGCCCGTTCGCGGATCGTCCCCCGCGCGGCGGCGGTAGTCCCAGTCCAGCAGCAGCAGCTGGCGCAGCAGGGCCGACCGCGCGGGTTCGCCGGCCGTGCCCAGATACTCTTCCAGGCGCGGCCGCCTCCCCGCCTTCCACGCCGTCTCGAAGCGGTCGCAGACTTGATCGAGCTGCCGCGCTTCGGCCGGGGACAGGGGGAAGGGAGGCGCGTGGCGCTCATGGCGTCGGCTCCTGGCTCCAGATGATGCGAATCGTGTCCAGCTTCCGGGCGACCGTCCGCCGCGAGCAGTCGAGCCGCTCGGCTACCTCGTCGTTGGTGAGGCCTTCCATCTTCCAGACGGCGACTTTTTGCAGGGACTCGTCGCCGAGCAAGTCGAGGAGCCGCTGGTATTGCTCCGCGACCTGGGCGGCGAACTCCGGGGTGGGTTCCGGGCCGACGACCTGCTCGATCGCCGCATTGTCCCAATCCGACTTCCCAGGGATCATCCGCGATTCGCCCTGAAGCGTGCCGCCGCCCTGCCGCTTCGTGTGTTCGTGCGCGAGCTGGTCGAGGGCCTTGCGCGCGGTGATGACCACCAAAAGCCGCCACAGGTTGTCGCGGTCGTTGAGTTGGGGAAAGCGGCCGGCGGCGACCCCGTGGAAGAAGCTGTGAAAGGCGTTCTGGACTACGTCTTCCTCGTCGGCCCCGCGGCGGCGAGAAGATTCAAGCTTGCGCCGGGCCAGCGAGATCAGCTGGCGGTGATAGCGCTCCCAGAGCGGCTGGGCGGCGGCCGCGTCCCCGCCCTTGAGCGCCGCAACCCAGCGAGTCACTGAGCCTTCGGACGACATGGCGGTCCTCATGGCGATGCGGAGAGGCGCCAGCGAACGGCCCTATTGTAAGCCCCGCGCCGCGCTCCGCAATTTATTTTGCCGCGCGTGTCACCTTTCCGCGCCGATTCCGGATGTAGCTTGCAGGGGGTGGGACGCCTTCCTCGGATGACACCGAACCTTCCTGGTTGGGAGCAAACGGCGATGATCGGTTTTGAAATGACTGGCATGAGCAATCATGGCTTCCACTGGCACAGCAGCGCGTGGACCGAGGGGAGCCTGTTGTTTGCAGAGGTTGCGTTGAGCGCCCGCAAGCTGCCCCTACCGGCTTGGAGCAGCTACTTCGTGAACTGGGCCGTCAGTAAGCCTGCCAAGAAAGAGGTCGGGGCCATCAAAAACCTCTTCTCGCAGTTCAAAGCAATCCTGCTGTATGACGCCGCCAATCTCGGGATCGAAGCCTATCTGGTCGTCTGGGGAGGGCCGAGAACATTCCTCACGCACCTCTTCCATGCCGGCCAGGCCGCCGACCAGGCCGCGATCGAGTTTCTATGGAAGATCGAGCGTGCGGAGCTGGGCGAGCAGGTGGTGATTCATCTCTGCCGCTGTCTCCAGGATTTCCGGCTCGACGAGATATCGAAAAACCAGAGCGACCCGCAGCTCTACGTCAAGCTCGAACTGTAGAGGCTCGCTCCGATCGCAAAGGCGCCAGGGGTCGGGCCGACGAGCAGGTCGAGGGCCTCTTCAAGGAACGGCGTTAAACGATTTTCGAGAGTACAGCGGCGGTTTATAGGGGAAAAGGGGCTGTGCTGAAGCGGATGCGTTAACGAGATTTCTTCTCCGTCTCCATAACCCGGTCGCCGGCCGCCCCACTGGCCAAGGGCCTCCCATGAGCGCCGCATTAACCGCCCTGACGACAGACTGGCAATGGCTGTCGGCGCTCCTTGCGGGAACGGTCTTCCTGCTCTCGGGGGCGCTGAAGCTGGTCTATTGGACGCGATTCCGCGATACACTGTCCGCGATGGAGCTTTTGCCGCCCCGGCTGGCGCGGGGCGTCGGGTGGGCCTTGCCGCCCCTGGAAGTGGGCCTCGGCGCGGCGGTGCTTGCCCGGTGGCAGCTGGCCCTGACCGGGCCGGCTCTCCTGGGTTTGCTGGCCGGTTTCACCCTCGCCCTTGCCGTCTATCGTTTACGCGGGGGCAAAGAGCTGGTCTGCGGCTGCTTCGCCGATTTCGAGCGCAAGACGGCGACCGTCCCTCTCATCCTGCGGAACGGGTTGCTGTTGGTCCTCGCGGCTCCGCTGCTGATCGGTCCCCGGGACGCGGTTGGTCGGGGGGTAGCGGAGTGGCTCCTGGCGGGGTCGGCGGTGTTCGGCCTGATGCTGGCGTGGGTGTTGCTAGGGCGATTGACGGAGGCGGTCACGCTGCTGCGTGCCGCCGCGCGTGACAACAAATAGCGGAGTCGCCGATGGACGGGAGCGCAGGTCTTCTACGTATCTTACGTGGTGCTGTGGGTGATGGTCCTCCTCCAGGTGGTCCTGGTCCTGGCCCTGGCGCGCCTGGTAGGACAGCTCATGAGCCGGCGCTTCCCCATGTCGGGCGCCCGCGTCATCGACCCCGGCCCCGACATCGGCGCGACGGTGGAAAGCTGGGAGGGGGTCGATCTGTCGGGAGATCCCCTGAGCCTCCGGTTCCCCCGCGAGCGCGCTCTCTTCTTGCTCTACCTGGCGCCGCACTGCACGGCCTGGCGCGGCTGCTGCCGTCGGCTCGGCACTTCTTCAAGGAGATAGCGCCCGCCGCCGACGCGGTCTGGGTGATGACGCAGGGCGTAAGGCCCGCGGCGCTGCGGGCCTTTGCCCGTGAGAAAGGTCTCGAGTCCTTCCCCGGCGTGTCCGAAGAGGCCCTGCCGCCGAGCTGGCGCATGGGCGGCGCCCCTTTCGGCCTCTGGGTTGGGGCCGACGGCAAGGTGAAGGCCAAGGGCATGGTCGATCGCCGCGAACACCTGGAAAGCCTGCTGCACGCGGCCGAGATCGGGCACCCGTCCATCCAGAGCTACGTTACAGCCCTGGCCGAGGAAGAAGAACAAAAGCGGCAACGAGAAGCGTCCGGGGCGCCTCGGTGACACACGCCTTGGCCCGAGGGAGCCGAAAGGAGCAAGCGAATGAACCGACTGTCGCGCTGGCTCGACGGGGTGGTCGAGCGGCTCTGCAACTGGCTGAACGACGCCGTGTCGGGCAAACACCGGCTGGCGCACATCGGCGGCGGCCTGGCCGGGGTGTACAGTGGCGCCCCGCTGCCGGTCGATCGCCGACTCGACCCCGCCATCGTCGAAACGCACTATAACAGAATGGAAAATGCGGACAAGGCGCACAGCAAGACAGGAGCCCCTTACTCGTACGATCGGCACTGCGGCTTCTGGGCCTACTGCCACGTAAAAGGGGATCTGTGCGTGTGGTGCGACGGCAAGAACGCTCTGGACGTCCCAAACCCGTATGGCGCGAACTTCGACCGGGCCGGCCAGGATCTGTGCGGCCGTTTCCGATCCGGGGAACGTGCCCATGCCCGCTCGGCATGGTACGGGTGTTGCGTGGACCCTTCTTCGGGCAAAGGGCAGCTCATCGCCTTTCTCGACTGCTGCGGGAGCCACTCCTGGACGTTCAACAACTGCTCGCTCTGGCGCACCGAGTGCGACAACTGGTCGCAAGCCAAGAGCTGGTGCATCACCACTGTGGCCGGCGTGACGACGGGTGCAGGCTACGAACTCCCCGCTTACAACACGGAGCAATATTACTGCACGGTGGTCATCAACATGAACCTTCCTGAATCGTGCAGTTAAGAAGGGCGTCCCGGCCATGAACAGCGGGTCTGTGGCGCTGGCCTGGGCGGCGGCGATCGCCGCCGGTATGGCAACCTGGTGGTCGCCGTGAGGCGCGGGGATGCTCACGAGCATCCTCCCCCCCGTGGTCGACGGGGTTCCACGACGTGCGGCGCGGCTGCTCTGGGTCCGGCTGGCGGTCCTGCACTCCATGGGCACAACCCTCTCGGCCGCGGCGGTCGGCGCCCTCGTCGGCGGCGCCGCGTGGGGGGCGGGTCGGCTGGGGTGGCCCGTCTCGCCCTGGGCCCGGTGGTTCGGCGTCTGCGTCGCCCTGGTTTACCTGCCGCGTGTGATGGGCTGGGCCGCGTGGCCCCCCCTGCTGCAAAGCACCCGGCAGGTTCCCCACCGCTGGGCCTACGATTATCCGCGCTCGGTGACTGCTCTGCTCTTCGGTCTGGGGCTGGGCAGCGGGCTGTACACGCGCGTGATCGTGCCCACATTCTACCTCCTATTCGCCTGGCCCTTCCTCCTTGACAACTTCAGTTTATCCGTCGCGCTCTGGGCCGGTTACGGATTGGCCCGTTCCGGCCACGTCTGGCTGCTGGCGTGGACCGCCCCGCCGGGCAATCTGTTTCCGGCGGCGAGTCGATTGACCTTCGCTCTGTTCAGCCGTTCGCGCTGGATGTACCGGGTCAATGCCGGGTTGTTGACCGTCGCGGCGGCCTGGCTCACGGTAGGGGGGATCTTCCCATGAAAGTCGCCGCCCTGGTCTATCGTCGGGCCGCCGCGGGGACGCAAACGCAGCTGGCCTGGATCGATGCCTTGGCCGGCCGGGTCGAGCACGTCCTGGCCGTTGCGGATTCGCCGAACCCGGGCGTCTTCCCCCGCCAGAATTGCGCCCTGATCTCCTATCTGGCGTTGGAGGAGGGGAAGCCGCCGGAGGAGCGGCTGGACGTCTATCGGCTTTCCGACTGGACGCTGCGCGCCCGGCTGCTGCTGGATTGCCGCGCCCATTTCAACAGGCGGCCCGCCTGGTCCACTTACGTCGAGGCGCCGGACGGGCGGCAGATCTACGTGTACAAGGCGCGCACACTCGGCCACCACCTTGCGGAAGACTGGCTGTGCGGCCTGGACACGGAAACGCTGACGTTCGCCCCATGGAGTTTCAAGGTCCCCGAATGTGTCGCCGGCTGGTCCGCGGCCGGCGGCCGCGCCCACGCACAGATGCTGTTCGTCGCCGACGGGCTGGAAGTCGGCCGGCTGCCGGTCGCGGACCTGGAGCAGAAAATCGGCTTCTGGCTGGGCCCGGAGGAAGGCATGGGGCCGACGGTCCCCCTGGGCCCGCGCCGCGCCTGCACAGCGACCTCGGCCACGCCCGTGCGATCCTGTCGGCCCCGCGACGGCCGTTGAGCGTGGTGGTGTGCAACGACGGGGCCGTCCACCTGATCGACCCCGTGGCCTTCCGCCGCACGGGACGGCAGCAGGTGAGCTTTGCGTCGGGCCACGCCATGCCCATCTTCGCCGCCCAGCTCGACCCGGACGGGCGCCTGCTGTACGTGGGGACCGCCGAGCACGAAGCTCGGAGCCAGGGGTTCATCCAGCGGGTGGTCGTCCACGACCTGGACGTTGGCCGGCGGCAGCTGGAATGGGCGCTGGAAGAGCCGTTCGCTCGCATGATCCTGACCCCGGACGGCCGCTACCTTTGCGGCGCCGGTGTGACCTCGAACGCCTTGTACGTCCTCGACGTCCGCAACGGCCGCACCGAGGCCGTTACGCCGCTGGGCGGCGCGCCGGTTTTTCTGCTCGCCGGGGATTGAAAACGACCCGTCGAGGGTCCCGGCGCGGAATTCCGCGAAAGCGATTGGTCCGCTGTTTCTCTCCACTACGCATGACAAGGTACAAGGCGACGGCGCAAGGAGCCGATCCGGAACAGCCTGGGTGCGGTCCTCGGGATCCGGCCCGGTCGTCGAACCAGACGCGTTTTTCCCTTTCAGGAGATCGATCATGGCAGACGACATTCCCCTTTCCCCGGAGGTCGGCGGCGTGTCCGTCACCCAGGACGCCTTGATGCCGGCTGATGTCATTGTTTCGACCACCGATGCGAGAATTTCGCGCGCCATCCGCTGGGCCACCAGCTCGCCCGTCAGCCACGCCTCGGTTTACATCGGCAACGGCGAGCTGATCGAGGCGAGCGGCGAGGGCGTGGTCCGAACGACACTGGACGCGGCGTTCGCCACGGCCTCCCTGGCGGTCGCCTTCCGGCGCAGGGGCATAACGGCGGGGGCGGCCGAGCAGGTCGTCCGCTTCGCCGTGTCCAACGTGGGGAAGGAGTACAACTACAGCGGCGCCGCGGGCGCCGGCATCGACGCGAACTGGAAGTCTTGCTTGGTCAGCCCGATTGTGTGCATCGCCGCCCACTACGGGGTCTTCAGCAGGGGCAACAAGTTCTACTGCTCCCAGCTCGTACTGGAGGCCTTCCGCCAGGCGGACCTGCCTATCATCAGCGGCCGCTCGGACACGAGCAGCGCGGACGACGTTGTGCAGGCCTTCTACACTCACGTACTCGACTTCGTCGGCCATCTGGTCGGCTGAGCGCCGACGGCGGCTCGTGCGGTGCGGGGGTAGGGCCGGTCGCCCCCCTTCGCGGCGCGGCGGACCCTTCCCTTTTATCCCGCCTTAACAAATGGGAGGCCGGGGCAGAACGACGAGGACTGCATTCTGGCACTGGCTGTGGCCTTTATCCGATCCGGAAATCGGTAATTGTTCGGTCCCCTCGGATGGATCGGCCTGCCGCTCCTCGGAGTGGGGCTTGGCAGGGTGGGTCTTGCGACCCGCCCGGCACGCGGCGGCCGGTCACGTCGTAACCGCCCCCTCCGACGCCGACCGCGCCAGCCGGGCGTACTTGGCCAGCACGCCGCTCTTCGCCCGCACTTCCGGCTTCTTCCACGCCGCTTTGCGTTTCGCCCATTCCGCCTCGTCCAACTCCGCCGACACCGCCTTCTTCTCGGCGTCGATGGTCACGCGGTCGCCGTCCTTGAGGAAGGCGATCGGCCCGCCCACCCACGCCTCCGGGGCGATGTGGCCTACGACCAGGCCGTGCGTGCCGCCGGAGTCATTCGATAGAATTCTTCCAGGCTCCACAGGCCGAGGAACCCATGACGCAACGCGTGAACCCACGACGGCGCGGCTCGTACGGGATTGACGCCCCCTACGCGCCCGCCTTCATACTTGGCCTGGCCGTCATCGAGCTCGTCATGGCAATCCTCTCGGGCAGAGGGTGGTCGTATCTGGCCGCCCTGGTCGTCGCGTCGTTCGCGGCCTACTACCTCCACTTCACGCTTCGAGGCAAGTTCCTGGTCTGGGCCGAATTGCTCGACCAGTTGGAGCTTCGCGGCGATGAGCGAATCCTGGACCTGGGGTGCGGCCGGGGTGCGGTGCTGCTCATGGCCGCCCAGCACCTGACCACCGGCCGGGCGGTGGGCGTGGACCTGTGGCGCCGGGCCGATCAGTCCGGCAACTCCGCCGAGGCCGCCCGACGCAACGCCGTCGCGGAAGGGGTGGCGGATCGCGTCGAATTGCACACGGGCGACATGACGGCGCTGCCCTTTGAAAACGACAGCTTCGACGTGGTCGTCTCCAGCCTGGCGATCCACAACATCCCGGGGCGCGCCGGCCGGGAAAAAGCGATCGACGAAGCGGTGCGCGTGCTGCGCCCGGGCGGCCGGCTCCTGATCGCCGACGTCCGAGCCACCCGCCAGTACCAGCTGCGCCTTGCCAAGCTCGGCATGGCCGATGTCGCCCGCCCGGGGCTTGGCTGGCGGTTCTGGTGGTGCGGTCCCTGGGTCGCCACCCTCGTGGTGACGGCCACGAAACCGGAGCGGCGCGGCGACGACCGCCCGTGAGCCGGCCGGGCGGCAAGCCTCAGGTCGTAACCGCCCCCTCCGACGCCGACCGCGCCAGCCGGGCATACTTGGCCAGCACGCCGCTCTTCGCCCGCACTTCCGGCTTCTTCCACGCCGCTTTGCGTTTCGCCCATTCCGCCTCGTCCAACTCCGCCGACACCGCCTTCTTCTCGGCGTCGATGGTCACGCGGTCGCCGTCCTTGAGGAAGGCGATCGGCCCGCCCACCCACGCCTCCGGGGCGACGTGGCCTACGACCAGGCCGTGCGTGCCGCCGGAGAAGCGGCCGTCGGTGATGAGGCCGACGCTCTCACCTAAGCCCTGACCGACCAGCGCCGCCGTCACCGCCAGCATCTCGCGCATTCCGGGGCCGCCGACCGGGCCTTCGCCGCGGATGACGACCACGTCGCCCGCCTTGATCGCGCGCCGCTGGATGGCCTCGAAACAGGCCTCCTCGCCGTCGAAGACGCGGGCTGGCCCCGTCATGCGCGTCGTCGTCAGCCCCGCCACCTTGGCCACCGCGCCGTCCGGCGCCAGGTTGCCGTGCAGGATGACGAGATGCCCCGTGCCGTGCAGCGGCCGATTCAGCGGCCGCACCACTTCCTGACGCCGTTTGAAGATGCTCTCCACTTCTTTCAGGTTCTCGGCGATCGTCCTGCCAGTGACGGTCATGCAGTCGCCGTGCATCATGCCGGCGTCGAGCAGACCGCGCATCACCGCCGCCGTGCCGCCGGCCCGGTGCAGGTCGTTCATGACGTAGCGGCCGCCTGGTTTGAGGTCCGCCAAATGCGGCACTTTCGCCCCGAGACGGTCGAAGTCGGCCAGCGACCACTCGACGCCGGCCTCGTGGGCGATCGCCTTGAGGTGCAGCACCGCGTTGGTCGAGCCGCCCAGCGCCAGCACCACCGTGTAGGCGTTTTCCAGCGATTTGCGAGTGATAATGTCGCGGGGACGGACGTTCTTCTCGATGAGGCGGACGAGGGCCTGGCCGGCCAGGAACGACTCGCGCTCCTTGGCGGCCGACACGGCCGGCAGGCTGGCGTCGTAGGGCAGCGACATGCCCATTGCCTCGATGGCCGAACTCATGGTGTTGGCCGTGTACATGCCGCCGCACGAGCCGGCGCCGGGGCACGCTTCGCACTCGATCTTGTGGACCGTCTTGTCGTCGAGCTTGCCGGCCTGTCGCCTTCCCACCGCCTCGAAAATGGAGACGATGTCCACGTCCTCGCCGTCGGGGCCGAGGCCGGGAAGGATGCTGCCGCCGTAAACGAAGACGCTGGGGATATTCAGACGCGCCATAGCCATGACGCAGCCGGGCATGTTCTTGTCGCAGCCGCCGAAGGCCAGCAAGCCGTCGTGGTTCATGCCGCCGGCGACGACTTCGAGGCTGTCGGCGATGACCTCGCGCGAAACGAGGCTGTAGCGCATGCCTTGGTGGCCCATCATGATGCCGTCGGAGGCCGTGGGGGCGCCGAAGACCTGGGGCACGCCGCCGGCGGCGAAGACGCCCTCGCAGCCCTTGCGGGCCAGGCGGTCGAGGTGGGCGTTGCAGGGCGTGATGTCGCTGAACAGCGAGGCGACGCCGATCATGGGGCGGTCGAAATCGTCGTCGTGGAAGCCGACGGCCCGGAGCATGGCGCGGTTGGGGCGCGGCCGGGGCCTTCGGTGGTGAGACGGCTGGTGCGATTCATGTCGGACGGCATGGAAGCGGTTCCTCGGGGCGGGGCTTCGTCACTGTAGCGTCGGCAGGAACCGGCGGCAATCGGCGGCTTGTGCTAAGCCGTGGGACGGCGATAATAGAAGCGTCGTCCCGGAGGGCACAAACATGCCGTTGCTGGATCACTTTCATCCGCCGTTGAGCGACACGCAGTTTTGGGAGTCGTTCCATTCGTTGTGGATCGCGGCGATGGTGGAGCGGCTGAATGAGACGCTGCTCCCCGAGGGCTATCTGGCACAAGCCCAGGTGCATATCGGCGGCTGGTTTGAGGTGGACGTCGGTACGTTCGAGACGCAGCCGGCCGGCGCGAACGGCGCCGGCGGCGTGGCCGTCCAGACCTGGGCGCCGCCCGCGACGACGCTGGCTTTCCCCGCCGCGTTTCCCGATGAGTTGGAGGTCCGCGTCTTCAGCACGCGCGCGGGGCCGACCCTCGTCGCCGCCGTCGAGCTGGTCAGTCCGGGCAATAAGGACCGCGCGGAAGCACGGCGCGCCCTGGCCGCCAAGTGTGCCAGTTACCTGGCGCAGGGCGTCGGCCTCATCGTCGTGGACATCGTCACCGGGCGATCGGCCAACCTCCACAACGAGTTGATGGCGCTGCTCGGCCACGGAGAGTTGTTCCGGTTCCGGGCCGACGTTTCGGTGTACGCCGCGGCCTACCGGCCGACCCGACCGTCGGAAGGCGACCGCGTGGAGCTGTGGCCGGTCCCACTTGCCGTCGGGCAGCCGCTGCCGGTGCTGCCGCTGGCGCTGCGGGGGGCGGCCGCCGTCCCGATGGATCTGGAAGCGACTTATTCGGAGGCGCGGCGGCGAAGCCGGTTGTAGCTCCGCGCCATTGCCCCTGTCCGCAGGGCCGACATGAACCACGCGTCCGGCGACTCCTTCCTCCTGTTCGTCTACGGCACGCTGATGCGCGGCGGCGTGCGTCATTGGCTGCTCGCGGACCAGCGCTTCCTCGGTGAGGCGCGGACCCTGCCGCAGTACAGACTTCACGACCTCGGGGCGTACCCCGGCATGGTTCGCCGCGACGGCGACGGTCAGGCCGTGGCCGGCGAGCTGTATGGGGTCGCCGTGAGCCGGGTTCTGGAGCTGGACGCCGAGGAGGGGGCGCCGGGGCTGTTCCGGCGTGAAGCCGTGGCCGTGGAAGGATGCGACGGGCCGGTTTTCGGTTACCTCTATCAGCGATCCGTCGAGGGCATTTCGCTTTGCGCCGGCGGCCGCTGGGTCAACAATCAGCATCCCTGACCTCGTGGGAGGCGTGCCATGATGGGCGATGTCGTCACCGCCGCCGAATTCGTCCTCACGCTCGTCACGACGACCATCCTCGCGCTGCTGGTCGTCGCCTACGCCATGCACTGTCTGCTCGTCGTGGTGCGCGACACCGCGGACGGAAACGACGAGGTGATCTGGCCGTCCGAACCGTTCCAGGACTGGGCCGGCGGGGCGCTGCACCTCGTCGTGGTGATCGCCGCCTGGCTGGCGCCGGTCGGCCTCCTGGCGCGGGCGCTGCGGAAGGAGTGGCTGCCGGACCAGGACGCTCTTCGCTTTCTGCTCCTTGCCGTGCCGGGATTGTGGCTGTTGTTCCCGGTCGCCCTGTTCTCCTCGCTGAGCGGCTCGTCGCGCTGGTTCGTGTTTCGGCCGGTCGTCGTCTGGAAGCTGCTGCGCGTCGCGCCGTCCACGTTCGCCGTCTATGTTCTGAGCGCTCTCCTGGCGGCCGGCGCGGCGGCCCTGGGCTACGCCGTGGTGGTCAGCCGCTGGGTCCTGGTTCTCCCGGTCGCCGCAGCGGGCTGGGCGGCGGTGTTTCTGATCTACGCCCGCCTGCTGGGCCGGCTGGCCGCGCGGATGGGGCGCCTGCCAACGGGCAAGCGCAAGGCCGTCAAGATGAAGCGACCGAAGCTCGCAGGCGTCGAAGTGCAGGACCCGTGGGCCGTGCCGGACGAGCCGGAGCCTCCGCCGGCGCCGCAGCCGAAGGCGCCGGCGCGGCCCCGGCGGAAGGTCAAAGCCTACGGCCTGGCGGCGGAGGCAGTCGGCGCCGCCTCCACCGGCGCCGCCGCCTTCCGAGGCGGATCGCCAGATTCTCGAACGGCCGAGGCGGGCTGCGCCCGAACCGGACTGCTTCGGCGGAGTGCTCGTGTTCCCCTGGTACGCCCACAGCCGCAAGGCGTGGCTGCTGCTGTCGGTGGGCTTTCTGGCGGTGGGAGCGTGTGGGTGCATGTTGGTATTCCTTTATTTTCGGCTATTCAAAGATACGTAATCGCCTTTGGAGTCTGCCAAGGGAACGTTCCGCCACGTCGATTCCGCCGATCGAACTCCCTGCAATCAGGAGCCGGTTTTCCATCGAATCACCGTCAGCGACAGGGGCGGAAACCGATACGCAAACCGCGACCCCTCCGCCCGGAACGTGGACGCCACGGGCGACACTCGCTCGGGATCGCCGAAGCCGTTCGTCGCGTCCGGTTCGCCCGCCTTTTGGCGATCCGCCAACGTCCAGATGGAAACCTCCTGGCCGCGATCTCCGAACGCCGAGAAGTCGAGCGGCCGCACCACCTCATCGAGCGTCGCGTTCACGGCGAACAGCGTCACCGCGGACCCGTCCGCGGAAAGCGTCGCACTCACGTCCGGGGCCGCCCGCACCGGGACGTCCGACGCGATCTTCAGCGGCCTGGCGCCGGCCTGCGTCGCGTAGAGCTGCTGGGCGTAGTACGTCGGCGTTTTGTAAAGGCGGTGGTTGTCCGTCTGGATGATGCCGGAGCAAAAACTGTTGGTGAGGTTGGACCGATTGGCGATCTCCACGAGGTCGGCCTGGCGGTGCAGCAGGTTATGATAGCGTGAACACGCGAGCGCATTTTCCAGCGACCAGAGCTTCGCCCGGCCCGGCCCCCAATCGCCGGCGGTCGTGTTCCACTCCGTCACCGCGACCTTGATCGGCCGGCCGCCGCCGAATTTGGCGGATCAGCTCGCGCGTCGCGTCCAGCTCCCGCTCGCACGCCGCCAGGTTGGCGCAGTCGTACTGGTGCGGGCAGACATAGCCGAGCTGGTCGCCGGCCGCCTTGAGGACGCCCTCCGTCGGGAAACTGGACAGCAGCGTAATCGACGGATCGGCCTCCTTCATCGCCTTGCAGAACGCCGCCAGCCGCGCCTCGTAGTCCGCCCCCGACCGCTCGTTGCCGACCTGCCAATACTTGATGTGGTACGGCGCCGCATGACCGTTCTTCGCCCGCAGCTTGCCCATCGGCGTGTCGGCGGCGCCGTTGAAGTACTGCACTTCCTCCGCCGCGTCCTCCGGTTTGCGCTTCGAGAACCGCACGCAGATCAATGGCTCGGCATCGACCAGCCGGCAGAACTGGACGATCTCCTCCAGCCCTGGCCCCGTCGGCTGGAGGCCTCCCCAGGCGCGAAACGGCTTCCGCTTATCGGGATCGCCGATCGTGTCTTTCCACTCGAAATCGCCAAGGTTCGCGTCGTCCAGCGTGCTGCCGCCGAAGCGGATGACGCCCGGTTTGAGCGCCTTCACCGCCTCGACCACGTCGCGCCGCCAGCCGCCGACGTTGTCTTCCGGCATGAGCGAGGCGTCGTCGAGCCAGAGCGTCCCCGGCCCGCGGAAGTCGATACGAAGGGTCGCGTTCGTCTCCGTTTCCGCCGGCGACAGGCGGGCGTGGACTTTCTTCCAGTCAGCCCCCGGCTCGAAAGTGCAGGACGCCAGCTCCTTCCCTTCCCGTTCCAGACGCACCCGCACCGGCCCGTCGATTCCCTGCTGGCGCAGGTAACAGGAGAACTCGCACGCCGTCCCCTTCTCCACGGCGACGCCGTCCTGCGCGATCCCCACGGTGCAGGGCGGCCCGTCCTTCACGGCGATGCGCTGGGCCGTCTCGCCGCTGACCTTGTCGTTGCGGTCGAGGGCGTACTCCGCCCGGTTGGTCGCGCCGCACGGATGCCACGGCTTCTCGCGGAAATCGGTTTCCTTGAGGTAGACGGTCTTGTACGGACTCAGCCCCTCGAAGCCGCCGTCGTAGAGCTTCTCCGCCCACATGCCCGGTACGAGATCGCAGAGGTATTCGATGAACTGGCCGTACTGCATCGGATTGATCGCGCCCGGCAGGAAATCGCGCGTGATGCGCAGCGGCGCCTTCGAGACGTCCACTTCTTCGATCTTCAAATCGTCGAACCAGGCCGTTCCCGTGCCCTTGCCGAACCCGACGAAGAACGGCGCAATGCGCGTCCGTCCGCCGGCCGGCGCTTCAAAGTCGATGACCACTTCCGTCCAGTCCGTATCGCCGCCGTGGTTCGTCCCGCTGGCGATGACGCCGCTTCCGCCCGGCTTTTGTATCTGGAACGTGCCGTAGACCGGCGCCCCGTGCGGGTCGAGGCCGCGCGTCCGCACCCAGCCGTGAAGGCGATACAGCTTTCCGGGGGCCAGCATCAATTCCTGGCCGAGCGCCGCGTCCGACGGCTCGGCGGAGGAGACTCGCAGCGATTGCTTGCCTTCGTGGGCGGTCTGCGCATCCGGCTCGATCGCGGGTTTGGCCCCGTAGACGTGAACGGACCAGTCGTCGGTCCCGGCTTCAAAGCCCGGGTTCTTGAGACTCTCCACGCGAACCGAGAGACGATCCGTTCCCTCACCGGCGCCGCCCGGCGACGAGACCGCTTTTAGTGCGGCAAGCCCTAGACTGATCGCCAGGACCGCCGGAGTGATCCACCTTTGCGCCATGATGTTCATTCTCCGAAGGGCCGCCCGCCGGTGCGGCAGCGTGCGGCGCTGGCCGGCGCCGAATCGCTGCGCCAGTGCGCCGAATAGCGCGTTGGCTTGGCGCACACTTAAGTCCTTGGCACGTCAGACTTTTCCTGGCCCTGCGCCATTGCGCCAAGGTCTCCGGGGGCCCGTTTCTTGATCCTGTTCGGAGCGGCGCCCTCCGCCGACAAGACGATCTGGCGGTGCGACGGGACGGATCGCGGCGGGTGGACAGGGGCCATGACGTTCCTCAACGCTTCCGGGACGCGGCGGGTAGAGTGTACCGCGCGGCGGAGGCGTCTGGGCAGGGGAAGTGGAGCGGAAAATGGAAGGGGACATCGGGGATCGCGGGCCTTGATTCATGAGGCCCTGTTTTGCGTCCCGCCCTCCCGGCGACCGATCCGAACCCGTTCTTGACATTTCCCGCTCTTGTCGCTTATAGCTGCCTTATGAGGAGGAAGCAGCTCGTACCGCTGGCGATCTTTACTGTTCTGATGAGCGGCTGTGGCACGGTCTGCAACCTCGCAGGCGGCCAGCCGCAGCCCTACGGCGGCGTCGCCAAGGACGTGGAATTCGCCGCCGCGCGCCAGGGGTCGTTAGAGAATGAACCCCAGCACCCAGGCGTCAGCGGTCACTCGCCATTGGTTTTGGCGGGCATATTGGGGTTGTGCTACGGCGATTTCGCCGCCAGCGCCGTCGGGGACACCGTCACCCTTCCCATCGTCCTGGCTTCAATGCCAAGAAAGGCCAGCTGCGCCGCCGCGCCAAGCGAAGGCTATTGGCAATTGCCGGTGCAGTATTCCGCAGGCGTCACCCCGACCGACCCTGTTACGTCTCCTGCCGACGATGCCGCACCGCCAGGGGGGCAGCGCAGGTGAAGACAAGTCGCGTCGTGTCCCAACGTCCCAACCGCCGCAGTGCTTGTTTTTTAGGTCAACCTGCCGATTCTTGGGTCAGGGGCGATCAAAAGGATGACCATCCGGTCTTGTTCTGGGGCCTGGATTTCCCGGTAGAGATGTGCGGGGCGGCCGTCTTCGGGCTTATAGGCTGGTGCATATCACGCAACCAATCGTAACCTTCCGGTCAGCCAGTTGGCCACCTGGGCAGGCGAAGCGGCGCTGAAAAACAGAAGGGGACATCGGAGATCGCGGGCCTTGATTCACGATGTCCCGTTTTTTTGTTCGTTTCAACCGAATCACACGAATTGCGGTAGGATTAGACGGAATTCGGGGCGGCCCGGACGATCAAGGTTGCTTGATTCCCTCTCGCGGTCCCTCAATCGCCGCCAAGATCTTCTCCAGCACGGCCGTCTGCCGCGCGAGAGCTTCCAGGACTTGCTCATGCCTTTGTTTAGACGCTTCAAACTCTCCCTGTGCAAGCTCGATCGTCCGTCGAGACCGCTCAACAGATTCCGGATGCCGAGAGGCCAGTTCCTCAGCGGTTCGCAGACCGCGGCGCTGAAGGATGGTGCTGTAGATTGCCATTCCGATGCCGCCGAAAATGACGATCCCAGCAGCTACCCAGAAAATGGTAAAGAAGATAGTGAGAGCGTCCACTAAACCCTCCTGTCAACTCACCCCGCTATAGTTTACTCGGCGCCCGAGAGAGGACAAATGGAATCCCGGTTCTAGCAGCGCCGCTGTCAGCTCTGGTCGCCGGGTGGGCAACGGGGTTCCGGGGTTTCTCTTATTTCGGGCCGCCGTCCGGCGGCGTCCCTTCCCAGAGGATCACCGTCTGGTCGCAGCTCGCCGACGCCAGCCGGCCGCCGTCGGGGCTGAACGCCACGGCGTTGATGCAATTGACATGGGCGTCGTGGATGGCAAGGATCTCCTGCCCCGTCGTCGGCTCCCAGAAGATCAACTGCCAGTCGGCGCCGGCCGACACCAGCCGCTTGCCGTCGGGGCTGTACGTCAGGGCGCGCACGTCGCCGGCGTGGCCCCGCATGGTCAGGACCGTTTGACCTGTATCCGGGTCCCAAATAAGGATCTCTCCCAGGTCGGTGGTCAGCGCCTTGCGGAAGGCGGCGGCGCCGGCGGCCAGGCGCTTGCCGTCGGGGCTGAACGCGACGCCATGTACCGCCGCCGGGCAGCCCGACAGCGTTCGCTGCTCCGCGCCGGTCGCCGCGTCCCACACCTTGACCGTCTTGTCGTCGCCGCCCGAGGCCAGCCGCCGGCCGTCGGGGCTGAACGCGACCGCGCGCACCGCGTCGGTGTGGCCTCGCAGCGTCCGCACTTCGGTCCAGGTCGCGGCGTCCCACAGCTTCACCGTATGGTCCGCCGACGCGCTGGCGATCAGCCGGCCGTCGGGGCTGAACGCGACGGCCAGCACTTTGTCGTCGTGGCCGCGCAGGACGTGCTCTTCCCAGCCGGTCTGCGTGTGCCAAACCCGGATCGTACCATCGCCGCCGGCAGCCGCCAGGAGCCGGCCGGCTGCACCGAACGCCACGCCGTGGGCGCCGCCCGGCACATCCAGCGTGCGCAGGGGCGAGGCGCCTCCGCCCCTACCCGCGTCAGCGTCCCACACCCGCACCGCGTCGTCGTCGCCCGCCGAGGCCAGGAGCTTGCCGTCCGGGCTGAACGCCACGCCTCGGACGGAGTTCTTGTGTCCGAGAAGGGCCACGGCCGTATTTGGAGGACGCGGGTTCCAGACCTTCACCGTCTGGTCGTCGCTGGCCGACGCGAGGCGCGAGCCGTCGGGGCTGAATACGACATTGGCGATCCCTTGCGAGTGGCCGTACAGCGTGAACAGCCGGCAGCCCGAGGCGACGTCCCAGATGCGGATCGTGGCGTCGTCGGCCGAGGTGGCGATGCGCCGGCCGTCGGGGCTGAAGGCCACGCCCCAGGCCGGCGCGTAGTGGCCGAGCACGACGAACTTCACCGCCCCCGTGTGCGCATTCCAGACGCCCAGCCGGCCGTCGTTGGCGGCCGCGGCGATCCAGAGGCCGTCGGGGCTGAATGCGACGGCTCGGACAGGGCCTTTTTGGCCCGTGAGAGGTTTCAATTCCTTCGCCGCGGCCAGGTCCCAGCGCCGCACCATGTACTCGGTGGTCCCGGCCGCCACGGTGTCGCCGTCGGGGCTGAAGGCAACGCTCGTCGGCCCGCCGTTGGCGATCCGCAGCGGCTCGCGCGCCGTCCAGTCCCGCACCTCCCAGAGACGCACCTCGCCGCCGACGTGCGTCGAATTCATCACGGCCGCGGCCAGAAGCTTGCCGTCACGGCTGAACGCAATGCCGTGAACCTCGCCGGCCAGGTCCTCGAACGCGCGCAGCGGCCGGCCCGTCTTCGCGTCCCACAGCCGCACCGTGCCGTCGTCGCCGCCGCTGGCCAGGACCGCGCCGTCCGGGCTGAAGGCCACGCCCCAGACCGGCCCGTTGTGGCCCTCGATCTTGAACAGCAACCGCCCGTCGGCGGCGTCCCAAACCCGCGCCGTGCCGTCCAGGCTGGCCGACGCCAGCGCCTTGCCGTCCGGGCTGAAAGCGACGCTCCAGACCTCTTTTTCATGGCCCCGCAGCGTCAGCACGGTTTGGCCGTCCCGGTCGCGCACGCAGCGGGTCAGGTAGTTCCACTCCCAGCCGCGCAGCTCTGGGCGGGTGCATTCCGCCAGGTGCTGCGCAGCCAGGTCGTACTCGGCGGCCCACCACTCTTGACCGGCGGCGGCTGCGTGAAAGAGGTAGCGCTCCCGATCCGCCCGGTCTAGAGCCTGCTGTCGCACGTCCGCCACCGCCTTGGCCGAGTGTTCCCGGTCGGCGGCGGCGAACCAAAGGGCCGTCGTCACGGCGACGACGGCGCCGGCCGCCAGCACCACCGCCGGCCGCGGCGACCAGCGTGGCGTGTCGGCCGGTCCAGCGCCGAAGCCGAGCCGCTGACCGGCTCGCGCCGGGCGCCGACCGGCTCGTCGGCCAGCCACCGTTCCAGGTCGGCCGCCAAGCGCCAGGGCCGTCGGAGTAGCGCTGCTCCGGCCGCGGCGGCCATTGCCTTGAGACAAATCGCCTCCAGAGAGGGGCAAAGTTCTTTCTTGACCTGGCGCGGCCGGAGGAAGATCGCCGCGGCGGACCTTCTCCAGCACCTCGCCGACGAGGCCCGGCCCGAACGGCGGCCGGCCCGTCAGCAAGACGTAGAGGGTGGCGCCAAGGCTGTACACGTCGCTGGCGGGGCCGACCACGTCCCAGCGGCCGTCGGCCTGTTCGGGACTCATGTAGGCGGGCGTGCCGATCACCTCGCCGGCCTGGGTCCAGTCGGCGGCCGGCGTGGACGTCGCCTGGTCGGCGGAGGTCAGTGCGGCTTCCGTCCCGCCGACCGGCTTGGCCAGGCCCCAATCGACGACCAGCGTCTCGCCGTACTCGCCAAGGAGGATATTGCCGGGCTTGAGGTCGCGGTGCAGGATGCCGCGGCTGTGGGCGTAGGCGACGGTGTTGCAGACGCTGACGAAGCGGGCCAGCAGCCGGCGGAAGGCCATGCGCTGTTCCGCGGTCGCCCTCACCCCCGCCTCTCGCGCCAGGGGAGTGGGTGAAGCGGCCGCGTGGAATCGGTCCACCGCCTCCTGAAACGTCTCGCCGCGGATGAAGCGCATGGCGTAGACGGGGCTGCCATCGGCGGTCTGGCCGAGTCCGTAGACGGGCACGACGCCGGGATGCTCCAACTGGCTGGTGATCTCCGCCTCGCGCAGGAAGCGGCCGCGGCTCTCGGCGGCCCCGGCCAGGCGGGGTTGCAGGCGCTTCAGCGCGACCTCGCGGTGCAAATCCTCGTCGCGGGCGGTGAGGATCTCACCGAGGCCGCCGCGGGCGTGCAGCCGCAGGATGCGGTAGCGCGACCGCGTGGACGCCGCGGCGCCCGGTTCGGACTCCGCCAAGGTCTCGGCGAGAGCGCCGGCCGGAAGGAGAGAGACGGTGGCCGACGCCAACAGGTCGTCGCGGCAATCGGGGAAGCGGCGCACGTACTCCTCGACCTCGATCGACGGGTCGGAGCGGCGCCGCAGCTTCCACTCGGCCGCCAGCAGATCCAGGACCGCGCGCGGTCGGGCCTCAGCTCCGGATAGCGTTCCAGGTACGACTCCACGCGAACCGTCTCTCCGGCCTTGAGCCGGTACTCCAGATCGACGTGAACCAGCTCGACCAGGAGGGCGGCGCGGACCTCGCCGTCGGCGGGCAGATGGTCGTCGATGGCGGGACGGCCGCCGGCCTGCCACGCCTCCTCGAAACGATCGACGGTCTCCTCGATCCGAGCGACGGCCGCGGGGGACGAGAGGGCCGGGGTGTTATCGGCTTGGAGCATGGGAAATCTCCGCAATCAGGGGGCCGCCGGCTCGGACTGCATCTGTTCCAGCCGCTCGCGCACGCGCTTCAGGACGCGCTGCACCGTCCGCTCGCTGCGGGCGACGCGGGCGCTGATCTCCAGCGCGTCGCAGCCCTGCAAGCCGAAGGCCAGCATTTCTCTTTCCCGACCGCTCAGCTCCCGCATGAGCAGCTCGACGGTTTCGGTCAGCCGGGCCGCCTCGGACGGCGTGGGGTCGCGGGCCAGGGCGCCGGCCTGGCACGCCGGGCCGCCGTCGCCGTTGGGCGCCGCGACCTCGCGGCCCACGTCGCGGCGAGCCGCGCGGAAAAACTTCCGGCGGTAGTCGCATTTGCGCACCGTGATGACGGTGAGCATTCCCCACAGGCTGTCCCAGCTGCCGAGGGCGAAACCGTCGCGGGCGTGCCGGCTGAAGAAGGTGCGGTAGACGGACTGGAGGATGTCTTCGGGGTCGAGCTTGCCGCGGATCAGGTGGTCGAGCCGGCTGCGCCAGGCCGATGAGGCGGTGGGTGAAACGACGAAACACCTCCGCGGCCGCGTCGCCGTCGCCGGCCCGGAGGCGCGTCATCAGGTCGTCGAAGGAATGGTCGGGCGCCGTCACGGCCGCCCCCCTTCTGAAATGATGAACGATGAATGATGAACGATGAATGCGGAAATGCCGATTCCATCGTTCATCATTCATCGTTCATCATTCATCATTTCTTAAATCGCTCCGCCTCCTCGCGGCTGATGAGGCCGTCGCCGTCCGCGTCGAGGCGCTTGAAGTCCTCGGCCGTGCCCAGGAATTCCCGAGGGGAAATGTCGCCGTCGCCGTTGCGGTCCATCTTGCGGAACCAGAGGAGGTCCGGCCCCGACCAGTCCAGCGTCAGCATCGGCGCCTCGGGCGGCGTAAAGGCGTCCGGCCCCGCCCGGCCGAGGCTGGCTCGACCCGCCCCGATCGCCAACTGGTATCCTTCGGGGGAGTCCGCGCGGGACACGGCGTCCACCCCCATCCGTGTCAAGAGGTTCGGCGCCTCGCGCAGCTCGCGGAGGCTGAGCCGGCCGTCGCGGTCGCGGTCCAGCCACTCGAACAGGGTGCGCGCCCGGCCCGACAGCAGCTGCGACGGCGTCGCGCCGATCAGCCGGGCTTGCCGTTCCTGCACGCCGTCCAGATAATCCGCGAATTCCCGCTCCGTCAACTCGCCGTCGCCGTTGCGGTCCAGCAGCGCGAACTGGGCGGGGAAGAATCCCGCCTGCCGGGCCTGGTCGGCGCTGAGCCGGCCCTTGTCGCCGGCCGCGCCGCGGAACAACTCCAGGAAACGCTGCCGCGATCCGGCCGGCTGGTCCGCGCGATCCCCGTTGATCCGCAAGTCGAGGTGGACGGCGCCGAACGTCAGCATCAGTCCGCCGTCCGCGACCGGCTGGGCCGTGGCCGCTGCGCCGCCCATCCGCACCACGACCAGCGGGGCCAGTCCGGCGGCGCGCTGACCCAGCCGCACGATCAGTTCCGCGTCCGCCGGCCGGTCGGTGAACTTCGCCAGCTCCGCGGCGTCGAGGGCGCCGTCCTTGTCCGCGTCGAGCTGCTGGAAGGCCGCGGCGTCCAATCCCAGCGTATGGCCATCCAATTTATCCCGATTCCCGTGGCCGTAGCGGGTCAGCAGGGCCGACGCCAGGGCCGTCTTGTCTTCATCCATGGACACGAGGAACAGCGAGGCGGCCCGCGCCGCCGGCTGCGTCATGTCCGGCTGCGACGGCAGCGCACCGTTCGGGTCCGGCGCGGCGACCGCGTACAAGGCGGGAGCGATCTCCTGCGGCGAAATCAGCTCGTCGCGGTCCTGATCCAGCGGGAACAGCACGTCCGCCGCCGCGGCCAATTCCTCTTTGGAGAGTTTGCCGTCCTTGTTCGTGTCCAGAAGATTGAATAGCGCCTGGTCCACCTGGGGCGGAATGATCGTCCGTCCGGCCGGCTGGACCTGGGCCGCACCGCCGCTGAACTCATGGTGGTACGCCGCCATCTCCTCGCGCGTGATCTTGCCGTCGCCGTCCGCGTCCACCACGCGGTAGTTGAAGGCGACGTGGACCGTGGAGCCGCCAGCGTCAGCCGGCGGCTTGAACGGCGAAGGCATCCGCCTGGCTTCTTCCTCGCTCAGCACGCCATCGCCGTTGGAGTCGAGCTGCGTAAACAGCCCGTCGAGGTAGGCCTGCAGCGCCTCGGCGTGGACGGCCCGAAACGGCTTGCCGTCGATCTCGATGTGCAGCCGCAGGAACACCGGCCGGCCGTCGGCGAGCAGGACCACATCCTGTACGTCGTCCGCAGATCCGGCCGGCTTGGCGTCCGGCATCGCGGCGAGCGCCCAGCCGCCCAGCAGGACGGCGGTGAGCGGCCAGGCGTAAGCCGGCCGGTGCGGCGGCGGTCGGCGCGTCATGCCAGAACCTCCTTGACGGGGACGGCCGATTTGTCCACAATTCGGATCGGCCGATCGACGTTGGAGTTGTTCTGCTTCATCGGGTCCACGCCGAGCGCCAGGCAGACGGTGGCAAGGAAGTCCGTCACCATCACCGGCCGCTCTTCCACGACGCCGCCGTTCTTGCCGGTCTTGCCGATCGCCTGTCCGCCCTTGATCCCGCCGCCGGCCAGCACGGTGCTCCAGCCGTTGGGGAAGTGGTCGCGGCCCTGCTGCGGGTTGATCGCCGGCGTGCGGCCGAACTCGCCCATCCAGACGATCAGCGTCGTGTCGAGCAGCCCGCGCTCCTTGAGGTCGCCCATCAGGGCGGACCACGCGGCGTCGAGCACCTGGCTCAGGCTCTTTACCGTCTCGAAATTGTTCGTGTGCGTGTCCCAGCCGAGGCCGCCGCCGTTGAGGCCGCCGAGCGCCACCTCGATGAAGGGCACGCCGCGCTCCACCAGTCGGCGGGCCAGCAGACAGCCCTGGCCGAAGAGGTTCCGGCCGTAGGCGTCGCGCACCGCGTCCTTCTCCTCGTCCAGCTCGAACGCCCGGCCGGCGTCGCTGTGCATGAGGCGGACGGCCCGGTCGTAGGCGGCCTGGTGGCTGCGCCCGGCGGCGCCCGGCCGGCTCGTTACGAAGTCGGCCTCCATGTCTTCGAGCAGGCCGACGCGGGCGTCGAGGTGCTGCGGCGGCACGTCGCGCGGCGGCTCCATGTTCTGCACGCGGAGCGAGCGCTCGGCGGCCTGACCCGGACGCAGCGTGGCAACGCCGCCGTCGCCGACCACCAGCGGGGCGAAGTTCGGCCCGAGGAAGCCGGGGCTGTGGGCGGCCGGGGCGACGGCGCGGTTCGGCGCGATGCTCACGAAGCCCGGCAGCACGGCGTCGCGGTCGTTCAGCTCGTTGGCGATCAGCGAGCCGAGGGCCGGGTACTGGATCTGGTCCTGGGCCAGCGTGCCGGTGTGCATCAGCTGGTGCGCCCGCTGGTGCTCGCCCTCCTTGGTGGTCATGGAGCGAATAATCGCCATGCGGTCGGTGAATTGGGCGATTTTCGGGAAATGCTCGCTGATGCGGACGCCGGGAGCGGCGGTGTCGATCTCGCGGAACGGGCCGCCGTTGGCCGAGCCGGGCTTGAGGTCGAAGGTGTCGGTCTGGCTGGGGCCGCCGTCCATCCACAGGAGGATGCACGAGCGCTTGCGGTGCGGGTTGGTCGCCGTATCGGCCGCCAGCAGCGGCAGCCAGCCGGACAGGGAATAGCCGACGACGCCGGCCGCCGACAGCTTCAGGCAGTCGCGGCGCGACAGACGGAGATGCGGCATGTGCGGACTCCCATTGGAAATGATGAATGATGAACGATGAATGATGAATCAAAACGCCCAGTTCCTGCTTGCATTCATCGTTCATCATTCATCATTCATCGTTTCTCTTCAGTGGTTGAACACGAATTCACTGCTGTTGAGCAGCGCCCAGAACACGTCGGCCAGCGCCAGGTTCGGGTCGCCGCTGGGGCCGCCCTTCTCGACGTAGGCGACCAGTTTGGCGCTCTCCGCGTCGGTCGGCTTGCGGCCCAGCGCCGCGAAGTACAGCGTCTCGACACGGCCGCGCGTGTCCAGGAACGGCGCCCCGGCGACGGCGGCCAGCGTGCCGCTCCGCTCCACGGCGGTCGCGTCGTTGACGTACTTGCCGTTCATCAGGGCCAGGGCCTGCGGGATCGACGTCTGGAACTCGGTGGGCTTGTTCGGCTGGCGGGCGAAGCTGCCGCCGAGTTCGGCCCGCAGCAGGCCGCCGCCGGCCTGGCCGCGCAGCGCGCCGGTCGCCTCCGTCAGGGCCGCGATCACTTGCTCCGTGGACAGGGCCTTGACCGCCATGCGGCCGAACAGCCGCGGTTCGTCCTGGCTGGCGTCCGTCCGCCGGCTCGTCAGCTGGTAGGCCCGCGTGCTGACGATCGTCCGGATCAGAAATTTGAGATCGAAATTGTGGTCGGCGAACTGATGGGCCAGTTCGTCGAGCATCTCGTTTTTGTCCCCCTCGCGGAGGAGGTCATCGACCGGCTCCGCCAAGCCGGTCCCGAAGAACAGCGACCAGACGCGGTTGACGGCGGCGCGGGCGAAATACTTGTTGTTCGGCGAGGTCGCCCAGTCGGCCAGGACGACTCGCGGGCCGGCCCCGTTCGTGAATTTCGGCTGCGTGCCGTCCGGGAAGCGGGCCTGGACGACCTTGCCGAGAAGGGGGATGGCAATGGACGGCCGGCCGCCCTGGCCGCCGAAAAAGGCGGCGTACTCCCAGAACTGCTCGCGGGTCCATTCGGCGAAGGGATGGTTGTGGCACTGGGCGCACTCCAGCCGCACGCCGAGGAACAGTCGCGCCGTGGCGCCGGCCAGCTTCTCCGGCTTGTTCTCGTAAGCGGCCTGGAAGGCGGCGGGCGACACGCCGCCGGGCTGGACGGTCGCAAGAGAGCCGAGGTCCGTAAGGCGGGGGTCGGCGGCCGGCGTGCTGGTGAGGACCTCCCGCGCCATCCGGTCGTAGCCGGCGTTCTCCGCGAGCCGGGCGCGGAGCCATATTTCAAAATTGCCGCGCAGCCCCGTGTTTTCGACTTCCGGGCCGTCCGGCAGCCAGGTCGAGGCCCAGACGTCCGTGAAATGGCTGACGTAATCGGGGCTGTTGAGCAGGCGGTCGATCAGCTTGCGGCGCTTGTCCGGTGCCGGGTCGGCCAGGAACGCGCGGACCTCGGAAACCGGCGGAATCGTCGCGGCCAGATCGAGGTAGAGGCGGCGCAGGAATTCGGCGTCGTCGGCCGCGGCGGCGGGCTTGACCTTGTTGGCGTCCCAGCGGGCGGCGAGGAGCTGGTCGAGCCGGGCGGCCGCGGCGTCGGCGTCCTTGACCTTCTGCGGCGTCTCGGCCCACGCCGTCGCGGCCGTCCAGGGCAACAGCACAAGACAAAGACCCAACCGGGAGGGGGCCTTCACAGGGTTCTCCTTTCGGGGCTAACTTCCGGGTTCCCACGCTCTGCGTGGGAACCCAGGTCGGGGACGCTCTGCGTCCCGTCTGTCGAGGAGACGCGACGCAGAGCGTCGCACTCGTAGGTTCCCACGCAGAGCATGGGAACCAGGACGTAGGGAGGGTCACTTGTCCCTGTTCTTGCCCTTTTTCAGCTCTTCCACAGCGTCTTTGAGCGAGCGGACCTCGTCTTCCAGCTTCTGGATGCGCGCCTCCGCCTCCTGCAGCTTGGCCCGGTCCCTCGCCCGCAGCGTCAGCACGGCCCCGTCTTCGGCCGGGACGGCGACGGTCGTCGCGCCCTCCGGCGGATAGGGCGCGGCGTAGGTGGTGCTGGCCTCGGCGGCGACGGCCCAGTGCATCGTCTTGTTCTTGTCGCGCAGGCCGACGGCGTCGATCTCGTTCCAGCCGGGGACGCTCGGGCTGTCGATGTAGAGCTTGACGCGGTTGGTTTTGAAACTGGCCTTCACCGGGATCTCCGAGACGCCAATGCCGTCCGCCGTCGGCGTGGGGTCCGTGCCCTTCCACAGCTCGACCTCCTCGCCGTCGGGTTTGAACGCCGTCACGCGGTAGAGGGCGCCGGGGTTGAAGGTTTCGTAGACGAGGACGGCGCTCGGCGCGACCATGTCTTCATATTCGAGCATGAGCCATTCTTCCTGGTTGTCCTGGCTGGCGGACGCCCAGGCGGTTACGATATCGCCCGCCATGTTGGTGTCCGGCTCGCCGGTGGCCTGCTCCGGGCCCCAGTCGCGCTTCGGCCGCTGCACCGCCGACAGGTCGCGCCAGATGTAGTAGTAGGGGGCGGCGTAGACCCAGTGGCCGGCCGGCAGGTCGGTGAGGCCGCCGTACTCCGGCGTATTGCGGTAGCCAATGTCCTTGAAGTCGCCGTTGGTTTCGGCGTCCTTCTCCACCTTGAACTGGCGGAGGAGCATCCGGTACTTGCCGTTGACGCGGGCCTTCTGGAGGGCCGCCTCCAGGTCGCTGGGGACGGCCGTTGCGGCGGCCGCGGCCCCGGCCGGGGCGCGGCCGTTGGCCGTGGAGACGCCCACCCACAGGGCGGCGGCCAGGGCGCCGGCGCCGAGAACGCCTCCGAGTTCCAACCAACCGAGACGGGATCGCATGACGGACCCTCCATTTCGAGATGCGGCGGAAACCAACCGGCCGGGTCGATAAAGAAAGACGAGGGGCGCCGGGCGGCATAACAAGCTCAGCCCGGCGGCGGCCCTTCCATTAGGTTAATGGAAAAACGATGGGGGGCGGCGACATGAGAATGAATTGTGGTGCGGGCGGGACGCCTGCACCATCAGATGTGTTGAAACGTCCGTCTCTCTACTTCCCCCCACCCTCCGCCCTCCGCCGCCGGACGAGCGTGATCTCGTTGCCGGTCGCGTTGTGCGTCGCCTCGTCCATGAACGTGCGGATCAGGAGCAGGCCCCGGCCGCTCGGTTTCACGAGGTTCGCCGGGTCGCTCGGGTCGGGCACAGCGGACACGTCGAACCCCGGCCCCTCGTCACGGATCACGATGACGGCCGTGGATTCGTCCAGCTGGACGTGGACGTGCAAGCGGCGGTCAGCGTATGGCGCCTGCCGGCGCCGCTCCGCGGCCAGGCGCTCGTAGGCGTCGCCGCCATCGTGCCGCAGCGCGGAATGCAGCTCCAGGTTGCCGTGGTACATGCCGTTGAGCAACGCCTCCTCCAGGGCCACGCCGATGCGCATGCGGCCGTTGGGGTCGCACAGGCCCATGCGGACGAGATGCTCCTGCAAGTGGGCCGTCAGGAGCGGGACCAGGGCGGGGTCGTTTTCCAGGACGAACCGACAATCCAGATCGCGGATACATTCCAGCAGATGCTGCCGGCGCCGATCGACGCGGGCGGCGGCCAGGACGCGATCCAGCGTGTCGGCCAGATCGCGCTCCAGGGCGTGCTTGGAGACGTAGCTGGCCGCCCCGCCCTGGAGCGCGCGGACGGCCACGTCCTCGCTCCCCTCGGCGGTCATCAGGACCACCGGCGTCAGCGGCCAGCGGTCGCGGATCGCCTCCACCAGCTCCAGACCGTCCATCCCCGGCATGTGCAAATCGGTGACGACCAGCGCGCACGCCTCCTTTTTGAGCATATCCAGGGCCTCGCGGCCGTTGCAGGCGAACAAGGCGCGGAAGCCAGGCCGCCGCTCCACCAGCCGGCCGACGAAACGCCGCGCCGCAACCGAATCGTCCACCACCAGGATCGTCGTCTCTTCGGCGATATCGGCGGCCGTGTTCGTATCCTTGTCGCCTTCGGGGGTCAGCAGCATCGTCATGGAAACCCTCTCCTCGTACTGGAGCCGAACCGGCGAGCGCCGGCCGAGAAAACGCCCGCGCAACGGCGCGGGCCGCCGCGGCCGGGTCGTTGTACGTGCCGGCCGCTCTTTACGGACACTCTAGCACGCTGATACCGGCCGCGCCGTGCGCTGCGGAAATAACTCACGCCCCCGTTCGGCCGACCTGCCGGCCCCGGCGCACGGAATTCACGCCACGGCGCAATTCTCAGCCCCAAAAATAACAACAAGTCATCAATTCCCATCGCTTTTCTGAGCTAGGCTGAATTCATACCAGAGTGAACGCGGCCGCAACGGAGCCGGCGCAGGCGCCAGGCGGGTGGAATTGTGGAGGGCGCGGGTGGACGACCAAGACGACATCGTCCGTGAGTTCCTCGTCGAAAGCCAGGAGAACCTGGATCAGCTCGACCGCGATCTGGTGATCCTGGAGAAGCAGCCGGGGGACCGCGACCGCCTGGCCAGCGTCTTCCGCACGCTTCACACCATCAAGGGCGCCTGCGGATTCCTCTCCTTCCCCCGTCTGGAAGCCGTTGCCCACGCCGGCGAGGGCCTGCTCAGCCGTCTGCGTGACGGCCGACTCATTCTGAATGCGGACATTGTCAGCGCCCTGCTGGCCCTGGTGGACGCGGTTCGGCGCATCCTCGCTCACATTGAAACGACGCGGCAGGAAGGGATGGAGGACCACGGCCCGGTGATAGCCCGCGTGGTGCAGCTGCGCGACGCCGCTGACGTTCCGCCCGAGAGGGGCTTGTGCGCCCCGTCCGTGTCCGTCGTGGCACATCCAGCCGCTCCACCTTCGCCCGATCCGAATCCCGTCGCCTCTCCCGAAGCTCCCGCGGAGGCGCGACCCCCAGGCCGGCGCGGATCGACGCCAACATCCGCGTGGACGTCGGCCTGCTCGACCGGCTGGTCAACCTCGTCGGCGAACTCGTGCTGGCCCGCAATCAGGTCCTGCAATTCACGGCCACACGGCGCGACCCGGCCTTCCTCCAGACCACCCAGCGCCTTAACCAGATCACCACGGAGCTTCAGGAAGGCGTCCTCAAAACGCGGATGCAACCGATCGGCAACATCTTCAACAAGCTCCCCCGCCAGGTCCGCGACCTCGCCGTCGCCTGCGGCAAGCAAGTCCACGTGACCGTGGAGGGCGAGGAGACGGAGCTGGACAAGACGCTGCTGGAGGCCATTAAAGACCCGCTCACGCACCTCGTGCGCAACGCCGTGGACCACGGCGTCGAGCCGCCGGAGGAGCGCCTCGCGCTCGGCAAGCCGGCGCAGGGCCGACTCGCCCTGCACGCCTTCCACGAAGGCGGCCAGGTCAACATCGACATCGCCGACGACGGCCGCGGCATCGACCCAGAGCGCGTCCGCGCCAAGGCCGTGGAGCGCGGCCTGGTTCCGCGCGACCAGGCCGCCCGGCTCACGGAGCGCGAGCTGTCGCAGCTGATCTTCCTGCCCGGTTTCTCCACCGCCGACAGCGTCACCAACGTTTCCGGCCGCGGCGTGGGCATGGACGTGGTCAAGACCAACATCGAAAAGATCGGCGGCGCCGTGGACGTCCTCAGCCGGCCGGGCCAGGGAACGACGGTGAAAATCAAGATCCCGCTGACCCTGGCCATCATCCCCGCCCTGATCGTCGGCAGCGGCGGCGACCGTTACGCCATCCCCCAGGTCAGCCTGCTGGAACTGGTCCGCCTCGACGGCGACAAGGCGCGGCGCGGCTTGGAACACATTCACGGCGTCCCGGTCTACCGGCTGCGCGGCAACCTCTTGCCGCTGGTGTTCCTGCACCGAGAACTTCGCGTCGAACCCGCCCCTCCCTTCCCTCCCCCCGCGGGTGGGGGAGGGTGGGGTGGGGGGAAGCCGGGCCGGTCCACGTCGCCGTCCTCCAGGCGGGCGAGCGGCCGTTCGGCCTCGTCGTGGAAGCAGTCAACGACACGGAGGAAATCGTCGTCAAGCCGCTGAGCAAGCACTTCAAGGGGCTGCCGTTGTTCGCGGGCGCGACCATCATGGGCGACGGCCGGGTAGCCCTGATCCTGGACATCCTCGGCCTGGCGCAGCGGGCCGGCGTCATCTCCGAGGTGCGCGGCCGCAAGCCCGCGGAGGCGCCCGCGTCCGCGTCCCGCGGACGGCCGGAACAGGTGCTGGTCCTGTTTCAGCTTGAAGACGGCCGGCGCATGGCCGTCCCCATGTCGCTGGTGGCGCGGCTGGAGGAGTTCCCGGCCGATGCGGTCGAGCGAACCGCCAGCCGTGAGGTGGTGCAGTACGGGAACCAGATCCTGCCTCTGGTGCGCCTGGACCACGTCTTCCCCGGCGCGGCGGATGCGGGAGCGACCCAGGCCCCGTTGCAGGTTCTCGTCTTCTCCGCCCACGGCCGGAGCATCGGCCTCGTCGTCCGCCGCATCCTCGATGTCGTCGAGACGGCGGCCGACGTGCAGCTGGGGACGAGGCGCGACGGCGTCCTCGGCTCGGTGGTCTTGCAGCAGCGCGTCACCGACCTGCTCGACGTGCGGGCGGTGCTCGAGCGCCGCCGACCCAACCTTCTTCGACCAACCCGTTCTCGCCTGAGGAGACGCCGTGGCCGACGACCGCCAGTATTGCACTTTCTACCTCGACGACATGTTTTTCGGGGTGGACGTGGCGCAGGTGCAGGAAGTGGTCTGCTGCCAGGAGATGACGCGCGTGCCGCTGGCGCCGCCGGTGGTGCGCGGCCTCATCAACCTGCGCGGCCAGATCGTGACGGCCCTGGAGCTGCGGCGGCGCCTGGAGCTGCCCGATCGACCGGCGGGGGCGAGGCCGGTCAACGTGGTGGTGCGTATGGACGACGTGCCGACGAGCCTGCTGGTGGACCGGATCGGGGACGTGCTGGAGGTTTCGGAGGAGGCGTTCGAGCGCCCGCCCGAAACGCTCAAGGGCGTGGCGCGGGAGCTGATCCGCGGCGCCTACAAGCTGAAGGATCGGCTCTTGCTTGTTCTGGACGTGGAAAAGGTGGTGGATGTGGGTCGAGACGACGATTGAGTCGCGCCTCGACCGCCGCCGTCCCCTGGAGACGAACCGTGAAGAACTTTCGCGTGGCGACGAAGATCCACACCATCATCGGCCTGAGCCTGGCCTTCTCGCTGGGGGCGGTCGGCTTCCTGTTGTACGAACTGGGTCGGGTGGCCGCCTCCTACGAGGGGGCGCTGGCCGCCCAGGTCAAGGCCCAGGACGGGGCGCGCACCGTGCAGGTGGACTTTAAGAAGCAGGTGCAGGAGTGGAAGGACGTCCTGCTGCGCGGCCACGACCCGCAGGACCGGGAGAAGTACCAGGCCAACTTCTTCCGGGAGGAGGCCGCCGTGCGCCATGGCCTTCAGGAACTCCGGGGAGAGGTCAGCGACGCCCAGGCGCGGGCGCTGCTCGACGAGTTCGGCGCCGCGCACGGACGCATGGGGACGTCCTACCGGGCGGCCCTGGATCTGTTCACGCAGTCGGGGGGGGCTGACCCGGGTCCGGCCGACAAGCTCGTGCGGGGGCAGGACCGGGAGCCGACGGACCTGATCGACCGGGTGGTGACGGCGCTGGTGCGACAGGGGGAGGAGGGCCGGGCGGCGGAGGGGGCGGCGTTGGCGCGTGAGCGTTGGCTGGTCGGGGCGTCGTGCGCGGTCGCTTTCCTGGCCGTCTTCGCCGGTGCCTTCCTCATCGGACGAAGCATCACCCGGCCCATCGGCCGAAGCGTCCATCATCTGACCGGCTCGTCGGATGAGCTAGCCGCCGTCAGCCGCCAGCTCAGCGCCGGCGCCGAAGAAACGAGCCGTCAGGCGGGGTCCGTCTCCGCCGCAGCCGAGCAAGTCAGCCGCAACGCCCAGGCGGTCGCCACCGCCGTGGAGGAGATGAGCGCCACCGTCAACGAGATCGCGCAGAACGCCGGCAACGCCGCCCGCGTCGCGGCCGGCGCCGTGCGGGCGGCGGAGGCCGCCAACATTACCGTCGCCAAACTGGGCGAGAGCAGCGCCGAAGTCGGCAACGTCGTCAAGGTCGTCGCCTCCGTGGCCGAGCAGACCAAGCTCCTGGCCCTCAACGCGACGATCGAGGCGGCGCGGGCGGGGGAAGCGGGCAAGGGCTTCGCGGTGGTGGCCAACGAAGTGAAAGAGCTGGCCAAGGAGACGGCCCGCGCGACGGAGGACATTGGCCAGAAGATCGAGGCGATCCAGCGCAACGCGCGGGCGCGGCGGGGGCCATCACGCAGATCGCGTCGGTGGTGCATCAGATCCACGACATGCAGGCGACGATTGCGAGCGCGGTGGAGGAGCAGACGGCGACGACGAACGAGATCGCGCGGAATATTGCGGAGGCGGCTCAGGGGGGATCGGAGATCAGCCGGGGGATAACGGAGGTGGCCCAGGCGTTGCGGGGGACGGCGGAGGGAGCGTCGCAGACTCGCCAGGCGGCGGCGGAGTTGGCGCGGGTGGCCGCGGAACTGGGCTGTCTCGTCGGCCTGACCAGTGAACGAAACGAGGAGCGACGTACTCAGCCGAAGCCCGCCGGTGCGCTGCCGGCCGCTGACGTTCGCACCAACGGCTACGCCCGTAACGGGGCGGCGCGTGGCGCCGTGTCAGTAAACTAGAAGAGTTTCCGATTCGCTTAAGTCGTTTATGAAACGCCGACGAGCGCGGCTGACGCGCGGGGAAGCCCGGCGTCGCGCACTGGAGAAACCGTGAAGAACTTCCGGGTGGCGACGAAGATCCACACCATCATCGGCCTGAGCCTGGCCTTCTCACTGGGGGCGGTCGGCTTCCTGTTGTACGAACTGGGTCGGGTGGCCGCCTCCTACGAAGGGGCGCTGGCCGCCCAGGTCAAGGCCCAGGACGGGGCGCGCACCGTGCAGGTGGACTTCAAGAAGCAGGTGCAGGAGTGGAAGGACGTCCTGCTGCGCGGCCACGACCCGCAGGACCGGGAGAAGTACCAGGCCAACTTCTTCCGGGAGGAGGCCGCCGTGCGCCAGGGCCTTCAGGAACTCCGAGGAGAGGTCAGCGACGCCCAGGCGCGGGCGCTGCTCGACGAGTTCGGCGCCGCGCATGGACGCATGGGGACGTCCTACCGGGCGGCTCTGGACCTGTTCACGCAGTCGGGGGGGGCTGATCCGGGTCCGGCCGACAAGCTCGTGCGGGGGCAGGACCGGGAGCCGACGGACCTGATCGACCGGGTAGTGGCGGCGCTGGTGCGACAGGGGGAGGAGGGCCGGGCGGCGGAGGGGGCGGCGTTGGCGCGTGAGCGTTGGCTGGTGGGGGCGTCGTGCGCGGTTGCCTTCCTGGCCGTCTTCGCCGGCGCCTTCCTCATCGGACGAAGCATCACCCGGCCCTTGGGTCGGACCCGCGAGCTTTTGGACGCCGTGACGCGCGGCGATCTGACGCGACGGCTCGCGGTGACCTCCAGGGACGAGGTGGGCCTGATGAGTGCCGCGATGAATCAGATGCTCGACCACATGCAGCGCACGGTGGGAGCCATAACGACAAATGGCCTGACCCTTGTCGGCTCGTCGGAGGAGCTGGCGGCGGTGAGCCGGCAGCTGAGCGCCGGGGCGGAGGAGACGAGCCGCCAGGCCGGCGGCGTCTCGGCCGCGGCCGAGCAGGTGAGCCGCAACGCCCAGGCGGTGGCCACCGCCGTGGAGGAGATGAGCGCCACGGTCAACGAGATCGCGCAGAACGCCGGCAACGCGGCGCGGGTGGCAGCCGGGGCCGTGCGTGCGGCGGAAGCCGCCAACGCCACCGTCGCCAAACTGGGCGAGAGCAGCGCCGAAGTCGGCAACGTCGTCAAGGTCGTCGCCTCCGTGGCGGAACAAACGAAACTGCTGGCCCTCAACGCGACGATCGAGGCGGCGCGGGCGGGGGAAGCGGGCAAGGGCTTCGCGGTGGTGGCCAACGAGGTCAAGGAGTTGGCCAAGGAGACGGCGCGGGCGACGGAGGACATCGGGCAGAAGATCGAGGCGATCCAGCGCAACGCGCGGGGCGCGGTGGGGGCCATCACGCAGATCGCGTCGGTGGTTCACCAGATCCACGACATGCAGGCGACGATTGCGAGCGCGGTGGAGGAGCAGACGGCGACGACGAACGAGATCGCGCGGAACATTGCGGAGGCGGCGCAGGGGGGATCGGAGATCAGCCGGGGGATAACGGAGGTGGCTCAGGCGTTGCGCGGGACGGCGGAGGGAGCGTCGCAGACTCGTCAGGCGGCGGCGGAGCTGGCGCGGGTGGCGGCGGAGCTGGGCCAGCTGGTGGGCCGCTTCCGGGGGGCGGGCGAGGAGGAGCCGGCCGCGGCGCCGCCCGTCGCGCCCTCCCGAAACGCCCCACGAAACGGCGCCGCGACCCACGCCCGTCCTCCCGAAGCGGATTTGCTGGCAATCGGCGCGGCGTCCGCCCGCCGGTAAGGCCGAAATCGGCAGGCTGACGCCGCGCCGCTCGCAAGGAGAAAGCCATGAAAGCCCTGGTAATCGACGACTCGACGGTGGTGCGAAAAATCCTGCGCGGCATTCTGCAAGCGGCCGGCTTCCTCGTGGAGGAGGCGGAAAACGGCCGGGTGGGATTGGAACGTCTCCGTCGCCTCGGCGGGGCGGAGGTGGTCCTCGTGGACTGGAACATGCCGGAAATGGACGGCGTCGCGTTCCTGCGGGCGGCGCGGGCCGATCCGGCGTGCGGCCGCTTCCGGGCGATCCTGGTGACAACGGAAGCCGACCCGTCCCGCGTCGCCGAGGGCCTGGCCGCCGGGGCCGACGCTTACGTCGCCAAGCCGTTCACCCGTGAGATCATTCTGGAACAGCTCGCCGGCCCGCGGCCGGCGCAGGAGGGACCGATGCGTGCGCTCGTGATCGACGACGCCCGGACCATGCGGTTGATTCTCAAGCACGTTTTGAGCGGAATCGGCTTCGCGGTGAGTGAGGCCGGCGACGGACGGGCGGGCCTGGAGCAGCTGGCGCGCATGGACCGGCCGGACGTGGTTTTCGTGGACTGTTTCATGCCGGAAATGGACGGCTTCGAGTTCCTGCGCCGGTCCGCGCCGACGCCCGTTACGCCGGGCTTCCCGTACTCATGGCCAGCGCCGGCGAGTCGGACGAACAGGCGCGGGCCAGGGAAGCCGGCGCCGACGACTTCCTTACCAAGCCCTTCAACCGGCAAACGGTCCTGGCGAAACTGGAACGCCTCGGCGTCGCCGTGGGTGCGACCCCATGAGCAAGATCCGCGTGCTGGTCGTGGACGACGCGGTGGTGGTCCGCCGGATGCTGGCGGAGCTGCTGGCGGCCGACGACGCCATCGAGGTGGTCGGCGCCGCCGCCAACGGCCGTATCGCCCTGTCCAAGATCGCTCAGCTGCAACCCGATCTGGTGACGCTGGATCTGGAGATGCCCGAGATGGGCGGCCTCGAAACCCTGGCCGCCGTTCGCCGCAGCCATCCGCACCTGCCCGTGCTGGTGGTGAGCCGGTTCTCCCAGGCTGGCGCCCCGGCGACCGTGGAAGCGCTGGCGCTGGGCGCCAGCGACTATGTCGCCATGCCGGATCGCGGAGGTGGTCTTCCCGAAACGGCGCAATACGTCCGGGAGCAGCTGATTCCCAAGATCAAGCGTTTCGCGCTCCGCAAGGCCCGCAGCACGCCGCCGGCGCCCTCGCCGGTTGCGCGAGCCGCCTCCCGTTCGACGATCCTGGCTGTCCGGCCGCCGGTAGAGGTGCTGGCCGTCGGCGCGTCCACGGGCGGACCCAACGCGCTGGCCCAGCTGCTCCCTGCCCTGCCGGCCGATTTCCCGGTGCCGATCGTGATCGTCCAGCACATGCCGCCCGTATTTACCGCGCGGCTGGCCCGCCGGCTGACGTCGGTGGGCGCGGTCGAGGCGGAGGAGGCGGAATCGGGCGTCGTGCTGCGGCCGGGGCGTGCGTGGCTGGCCCCTGGAGATTTCCACATGGCGCTGGCGCGTGACGCGGAAGGCGTTCGGCTGCGCACGCATCAGGGGCCGCCCGAAAACTCGTGCCGTCCCTCCGTCGATGTGCTGCTGCGCTCGGCCGCCGAGGTGTACGGCGCCGGCGTCTTGGCCGTCGTGCTGACCGGGATGGGACAGGACGGGCTGCGTGGCTGCGAGCAAGTTCGAGCGGCCGGCGGTCAGGTGCTCGTCCAGGACGCGGCCAGCAGCGTGGTATGGGGGATGCCCGGTGCCGTGGCGCGGGCGGGTTGCGCGGACGCCGTGCTGCCGCTGGAGGAGCTGGGAGCGGAGATCGTGCGCCGGGTGTACCGGGGCCGCGCCCAGCCGGCCGGCGCCCCGTCCGGCGTGGTCGCAGGCCCCGGTCTGTCCAGAGGAGGCCTGGTATGACGCCAAAAACTCCCGCCATCCCCGCCGAGGCCGGCATGGCGCTGCAACCCGACGATTTCAACTACTTTCGCGGTCTGGTGCAACGCCGCGCCGCGATCGTGCTGGAAGACGAAAAGGCCTATCTGGTCGAATCGCGCCTGTCGCTGCTGTCTCACCGAGAGGGCTTCCCTTCGCTCAGCGCCCTGGCGACTCATCTGCGCTGCGGCGGCGACGACCGCCTCCAACGCAAGGTCGTCGAGGCCATGACCACGAACGAGACCTCCTTTTTCCGCGACGGCCACCCGTTTCGGTCCCTGCATGAGGGGGTGTTCCCGCAGCTGCTGCGGCGCCGCACCACGGAGCGCAGCCTGACCGTCTGGTGCGCCGGCTGTTCGAGCGGTCAGGAACCGTACAGCGTGGCGATGCTCCTGCGGGAAATCGTCCCCGCGCTGGACGAATGGAACGTTCGCATTCTGGCCAGCGACCTCTCAACGGAAGTGCTGGCGCGGTGCAGCTCGGTCGCTACACTGACGCCGAGGTGCATCGGGGCCTGTCCGCGCGGCTGCGGGACAAGTTCTTTCGCCGCGACGGCGCGGAGTGGCGGATCGGCGACAACCTCCGCCGAATGGTGGAGTTCCGCGCCATGAACCTGATCGAGCCGTGGCCCGCCTTCCCCGTCCTCGACGTGGTGCTGCTGCGGAACGTACTCATCTACTTCGACCTGGCGGCCAAGCGGAACACCCTGGAACGGGTCCGCAAGGTCCTCCGCCCGGACGGCTATCTGTTCCTGGGCGGGGCCGAGACCACGCTCAACCTGCACGACGGTTACGAACGGGTTCAGATGGGGCCTTCGATCTGCTACCAGCTGCGTCCTCAAGGATGAAGGATGAACGATGAATGATGAATTAAGAGGATCTTTTATTTATCATTCATCGTTCCGAGGCCGGCCGCCCGCTCTTTCGAGTTCAGGCAACACGGCGCCTTCCCAGCACGCGGGACA
This sequence comes from uncultured Planctomycetaceae bacterium, assembly GCA_963823075.1. GTDB lineage: Bacteria > Planctomycetota > Planctomycetia > Gemmatales > Gemmataceae > UBA4732. Next base: position 479,011 of record CAWGKE010000001.1, on the reverse strand, counting down.
GATGCCGTGGCTGAAGCGGGCTTCGGAGTAGGCGGAGATGTATTCCTCGACTTGCCGCCAATAGTTCTGGTCGTCGCGGATCTTCTTGCAATAGCTGCAAATGGGCAGCAGGCCCTGGAGCTGTTTGACCTGCGACAGGGCCTCCTCGCTGTTACGGAGCTGTTCGGCCAGGTCCCGCTGCAAGCGAAGAATCCGCAGCCCGGTCTGGAGCCGCGCGTGCAGCTCCTCCTGGTCGAATGGCTTGACGACGTAATCGTCGGCCCCGCTTTGCAGGCCGGCCACCATGTCCTGCCGGCTGTCCCGGACGGTGAGAAGGATCAGGTACGGCGGCTGGCGCATCGGCAGGGCGCGGACGCGCCGGCAGATCTCCAGACCGTCCAGGCCGGGCATGAGCCAGTCCAGCAGGACCAGCCGCGGGCCGTCCGGCTGCTGCAGGGCCTCCCAGGCGGTCAAGCCGTCGTGGACGGCGACGGTTTCATATCCCCATTCGCCCAGGATCAATTCCAGCGTCCGGCGCGTGATCCGGTCGTCGTCGGCGATCAGCACCTTGTTCACGACGCGGCCCCCGTATTGAGGACGAAATGGAGAGTCGATGGTCGCGCCTGGGCGGCCAGGTCGGGGACCATCTGGAGCAGGGCGGATTCCAGCGCGGCGAAGGCGCGCGCGGCGCCGGCCAGATCTCCCGCACGGGCGCACGCTTCCAGCTGCCGCGCCAGCTCATACGCGCTGGGGCGGGCGAAGCAGCCCAGGGCGCCGCGGACGCGGTGGGCCGCGAAGCAGAGGCGGCCGACATCCCCCAGGCGGAGGTCGCCCCCCATTTCCGCCAGCCATTGCGGATACTCTTCCAGGAACAGCGCCGCCGTTTCCCGTTGCAGCCGCCGTTCCATGCGCGGTCGCGTCGCGTACGCAGTCGCACCAGGGGGAGGCTGCGAAGGGGCCGCAAGCAGACGATCGGAAATGAAGGATGCCATGCGTTTCATCCGGGCGGATGCCGGCGGGGTCTCGGCGGACCCACCGGGTCCGCCCCACGTGTCAACTATAGGACGCGCCGGCGCCCTGGAGCGCTCGGCCGAAAGCTGCGGCCTCAAAAAACTCACCAGCGGAGTCGCAGAATTGCTGCCGCACAGGAATTGCCGGATCACGGCGCCGACCGCAGGTTCTCCGTCCGCAGAGTCGGCGCCACCGGCCTCGTTAGAGTCTGTTCCATAAGGCTCCCCTCTCTCCTTGGGGGGGAGGGGCTCCGGAACAGACTCCTAGCGGCGTGCGGATGGGAGTCAGGCGGTGTGCGGTTCTGGACCATTCCCGCACACCGGGAAGGGGCGCGTTCCACCGTCGCCGGGCTGTAGCCGTCGAGCGACAGGGATGCCCCGATAGCTCGATTGCGTAAGGCGAGGGGCGGGAAATACCTTACCCGCAGCCGCATTCGCTGGAATGCGGGTGAATGGCTGTCGGCCCGCATTCTGGCGAATGCGGCTACGGGTATCATTCCTGCTGCCGCTCGCGTAAGTTGCTAATCTGAGCAGAATTCCGCCGCGGGACAGCGCCAGCACGTCCGGGGCGGCGCGAACGGCACGACAGATGCGGAACACCGGGGCAGTCTTTCGCCCGCGCATGGAGAAAACGATTACGCAAAACTGCTCGCCTTCGTCGCCCTGCTGGCTGGCCTGGTGCTGGCCGGAACCGCCCGCGCCGGCCGCCCCGGCCCCGGCGAGCCGTCCGACTGGCCGCCCCCGTGGACGAAGCCCAACTTCCCGGGCTATACGGAAACCGTCCGACCATCTGTGCCGCCGTCAGCGGCCATCACCGTCCAGCCCATGAAGTACCGGCTGGTAGTCACGTCCGTCCCCGTCAAGGCCGAGCCAGGGGACGCCGACCGCGTCGTGCTGATGGCCCACGTCGCCGAGGACGCCCTCGTGTGGATCGACGGGAACCCGACCACCTCCACCGGCGTAGAGCGCCTCTACCGTTCTCCCGCCCTCGAAGCCGACGGCAAGCAGTACTACTACACGGTTCGCGTGGCTTGGGCCGAGGACGGCCACTGGGTCAGCAAGGAGGTCGCCGTCCCGGTCAAGGCCGGGGAGGAACACTGCATCTTCCTGCAAAAGGCGGTGAAGCCGACGGAGAAGAACGCGGAAGTCGAAGCCAACCTGGCCAAGCTGTCGCCGGAAGACCGGAAGCTGGCGGAGGCCCAGAAGTTCTGCGTGGTGGAGAGCGACACGCAGCTAGGCGCGGTGGGCGTGCCGCTGAAGGTGACGCTCAAGGACGAGCCGGTGTTCGTCTGCTGCGAGGCGTGCCTGAAAGAAGCCAAGGCGGATCCGCTTAAGACCCTTGCCAAGGTCAAGGAACTCAAGGCCAAGGCGGCCGAACCGCCGCCGAAGTGAGTCGGCCGCCGCGCGGTCGGCGCGATCCGGCCGCGCTCTTGAACGACAGCATGAAAGAAGGCGGGTCATGACCCCCATCAACGATTTCGAGACCCGAATCCGCGACAAGCTCACGATCAGCGGCAACGGCCGCCGCGAGCGGCGCGACCAAGTGGCCGTCGAAATGAACCACTTGGACGAGCGCCTGAAGCGCTACACGGCCGTGGCCGATCGGCTCATGAACGCGGTGATCCAGCCGCGGGTGGGGAAGCTCCTCGACTGCTTCACCGACGCGCCGCCGCCGCAGGTGGAACAGACGCGGCACAGCCTGGTCTGCCGCTTCCCGCACAGTCCACGGTTTCCGGCCACGGCGACCGTCGAGTTCGGCGTTACGCGCGACGGCGACGCCCGCAACGTCGCCGTGGAGTACGACTTGCACATCCTTCCCGCCTTCGTCCCGGTCAACGCCCGGGCGCACCTCGTCATGCCGAATGACGCTGTGGACGAAGCCAAGGTCGCCGCCTGGGTGGAGGAACAGATCCTCGCTTTCGTGGACGCCTACCTCAAGACGGAAACCGTGCAGGAGTATCAGGACGAGAACCTGGTCACCGACCCGGTCTGCGGCATGCGCATCAACAAGCTCAATGCCGCGTCGGAAGCAGAATACCGGGGCGTGAAGCACTTCTTCTGCACCGAGCAGTGCCGGCGCCAGTTTGAGGAGGATCCGGATCGCTATAATGTCGCCAAGGCGGGGACGGCGACTTGACGCGCCTCTTCACAGGGGGAATTTAATGGCGGCGAACCATCGGAAATGGCTGATCGGATCGGCAATCGCCGCCGCGCTGCTGGCAGCCGCGGCCGGCTTGTGGTTCGCGCACGCCCGCGGCTGGCTGGCCCCGGTCGAGGCCTGGGTGACTGGTTTGTGGCACGGCCGCCCGGCCGCCGGCGCCGAAACGGCCGGAACCGACATGGCCGGCATGGACATGGGGCCTAACGCAACGTCCCCCGTGCCTGGCCATGAAGACGTGAGCATCCCCTACGAAATCCAGCAGCGCATCGGCGTGACGGTCGGCCGCGTCGAGGAGGGGCCGCTGCGGATGAGCGTCCGCACCGTCGGCATCGTCCGGCCGGACGAAACCCGGATCGCCCACGTCCACCTTCGCACGGAGGGCTGGGTCAAGACGGTGTTCGTGGATTACATCGGCAAGCCCGTGAAGAAGGGCGATCCACTGCTGTCCATCTACAGCCCGGACTTCGTGACCACTCAGCAGCAATATCTGGACGCTCGCAAGGCCGGGCAGTCGTCGCTGGCCGACCTGGCCCGGCAGCGGTTGGAATTGTGGGACGTGCCCGCCGACGAGATCAAGAAGATCGAAGACAGCGGCAAGCCGGAGACGATCCTGACCCTGCGCAGCCCGCAGGAGGGGACGGTCCTGGCCCGCAACGCTTTCGAGGGGCAGTACGTCACCTCCAAGGAGGAGCTGTTCACCCTGGCCGACCTCTCGACCGTCTGGGTGCAGGCCAAGGTCTACGAGTACGAGCTGCCGCACATCGAGATCGGCCAGCCGGTGTCGGTGACGCTGCCCGCTCTGCCCGATCGGGCGTTGCCACCGGCCAAGGTCGCGTTCATCCAGGCCGTCGTGGAAGAGCCGGCGCGAACTGTCGAGGTGCGCGTCGAGCTGCCGAACCCCGACGGCCGGCTCAAGCCGGGCATGTTCGCCAACCTTGTCATCCAGCACACGATGGGGACCGGCCTTCTCGTGCCGGCCGGCGCCGTCCTCCGCACCGGCGACCGCGACATCGCCTACAAAGCGGAGTCGGAAGGTCGTTTCATACCGGTGGAGGTGAAGATCAGCCCGCTGCGGTTCGAGGATGGGCGCTTTCAAGTGCTGAACGGCCCTCTCAAGGCGGGCGACGCGGTGGCGACCTCGGCCAACTTCCTGATCGACTCTGAGAGCCGGCTGAGCGTGGGGATGGGAATGATGAACATGCCCGGCATGGACATGGGCGGCAAGAAGGGGCAGCAAAAGGGCGGCAAGGACGACATGAAAGATATGCCGGGCATGAAAATGGACGACGGGAAGAAGTAGGGGCGGGGTCGCCCCGTCCCTACCGACGCCTGCGACGGGAGCCTTAGAGCCTATCCCAAAACCGTCGAAACATCACCAATTTGACGAGAATCGTCATGATCGACGGTGGTTTTGGGATAGGCTTTTATGCTCGCACGCATCATCGCCTTCAGCGCCCGCAACCGCTTCCTGATCGTCCTCCTCATCGCAGCCATCGTCGCCGCCGGCGTCTGGGCCGTCTACAACACGCCGCTGGACGCCATCCCCGACCTGTCCGACGTGCAGGTAATCGTCTACACCGAATGGGCCGACCAAAGCCCCAACGTGATCGAAGATCAGGTCACCTACCCCATCGTCACCCAGCTCCTCTCCGCCCCGCGCGTCAAGGCGGTGCGGGCCAGCTCATTCTTCGGCTTCTCGCTCGTCTACGTCATCTTCGAGGACGGCACGGACCTCTATTGGGCGCGCAGCCGCGTGCTGGAGTACCTCAGCGGCATGGCCGGCAAGCTGCCCGCGGAGGCCGCGCCCCGGCTCGGACCTGACGCCACCGGCGTCGGCTGGGGCCTGGAGTACGTCCTTACCGATACGTCCGGCAAGCACGACCTCGCCGCGCTGCGCAGCCTCCAGGACTGGAACGTGCAGTACCAGCTCCGCGCCGTGCCCGGCGTCGCCGAGGTCGCCTCCGTGGGCGGCTTCGTCAAGCAGTATCAGGTGACGCTCGACCCCGACAAGCTGCTGGCCTACAAGGTCCCGATCAACCGCGTGGTCGAGCGCGTCCGGGCCGGCAATCAAGAGACCGGCGGCCGCGTGCTGGAGTTCACCGGCCGCGAGTACATGGTGCGCGGGCGCGGCTACTTCAAGGGCGCGAAGGACATCGAGGAGGTCAGCCTGGGGGCGCAGCCGGACGGCACGCCGATCCGCGTCCGCGACGTGGGTTTCGTGCAGATCGGCCCGGAGATCCGCCGCGGCGTGGTGGACTACAACGGTCTGGGCGACGCGGCCGGCGGCGTGGTCGTCGTCCGCTTCGGCGAGAACGTCTACGACGTGATCCAGCGGGTCAAACAGAAGCTGCATGACGCGGTGCAGCCGTCCCTGCCCGAGGGCGTCGAGGTCCACGTCGTCTACGACCGCTCCGAGTTGATCGAGCATTCCGTCGCCACGCTGCGCGAGAAGCTGATCGAGGAGAGCGTCATCGTCAGCCTGGTCTGCGTCGTGTTCCTGTTCCACCTGCGCAGCGCCCTCGTGGCGGTGCTGACGTTGCCGCTGGCGGTGCTGCTGGCCCTGCTGGCCATGAAGGTCCTGGGGCTGACCTCGAACATCATGAGCCTGGGCGGCATCGCCATCGCCATCGGGGTGATGGTGGACGCTTCCATCATCATGATCGAGAACGCCCACAAGCACATTGAGCTTGAACAGACCAAACCCAAGGAACGGCAGCGCGGCCGCACGGAAGTCATCATTGAGGCGGCGAAGGAGGTGGGGCCGACGCTGTTCTTCTCGCTGCTGGTCATCACCGTCAGCTTCCTGCCGGTCTTCGCCCTCCAGGATCAGGAAGGCCGGCTATTCAAGCCGCTGGCCTACACGAAGACGTTCTCCATGTTCTTCGCGGCCCTGCTGTCCCTCACCGTGGCGCCCTTCCTGATGGCGCTGCTGATCCGCGGCCGCATCTCGCCGGAGGAGAAGAACCCGATCAACCGATTCCTGGTCTGGGCCTACCACCCCTTCGCCCGCCTGGCCCTGCGCTGGCGCTACACGATGGTGCTCCTGGCCGTCCTGGCGGTGGCGGCCGCCGTGCCGGTCTTCCTCGCGCTGGGGTCGGAGTTCATGCCGCCCTTGTGGGAGGAGTCGCTGCTCTACATGCCGATGACGCTGCCGGGGCCGTCCATCGACGTGATGCGGTCGGCGATCCAAGAGCAGGACAAGGTGCTGATGACGGTCCCCGAGGTGGCGAGCGTGTTCGCCAAGGCGGGCCGGGCCGAGACGGCCACCGACCCGGCGCCGCTGGAGATGATCGAGACGACCATCACGCTCAAGCCGCCGGAGCAGTGGCGGCCGGGCATGACGCCCGACCGGCTGAAGGCCGCGATGGACCGGCTGCTGAAGGAGAAGCTTGGCGCCGGCCGGGGGGCGATGGGGCCGGTCGGCTTCACCAACGTCTGGACCATGCCGATCAAGAACCGCATCGACATGCTCTCGACCGGCTTGCGCACCCCCATCGGCGTCAAGGTGTACGGCCCGGACCTCCAGGAGATCAGCCGGATCAGCCAGGAGGTGCAGATGCACGTCGGCATGGTCCCCGGAACGAGCAGCGCCTTTGCCGAGCGCGTGGCGGAGGGCTATTATCTGGATTTCACGCCCAAGCGCGACGCCATCGCCCGCTACGGCCTGACCGTTGCGGACGTGGAGGAGGTGATTCAGTCGGCGGTGGGCGGGGCCGACGTGACGACGACCGTGGAGGGGCGGGAGCGCTACCCAGTCAACGTTCGCTACGGCCGGGCCTTCCGCAGCGACCTGTGGGAGCTGCGGCGGGTGCTGGTGGAGACGCCGGCCGGCGGCCAGGTTCCGCTCGACGAGTTGGCCGACCTGAAGCTGGTCCAAGGGCCGGGCATGGTCAAGAGCGAAGAGGCGCAGCTGGTCGGCGACGTTTACATCGACGTGGCCGGGCGGGACGTGGGCGGGTACATGCGAGACGCCAAGGCGATGGTGGAGAAAAACGTGAAGCTGCCGCCGGGCTACCGCCTGGAGTGGAGCGGCGACTACGAGTCGATGCAACGGGCCGGCGAGCGGCTCGCCTACGTCATCCCGGTGACCTTGGCGGCGATTTTTGTGCTGCTCTACTTCAACACGCGCTCGGTGGTCAAGGTGCTGATCGTGCTGCTGGCGGTGCCGTTCTCGCTGACGGGGGCGTTCCTGCTGCTGTGGCTGCTGGGCTACAACCTGAGCGTGGCGGTCTGGGTCGGAATCATCGCGCTGGCGGGGGTGGACGCCGAGACCGGCGTGGTGATGCTGCTCTATCTGGACCACGCTTACGACCGCCGGAAAAAAGAAGGCCGGATGAACGGGCTGAAAGACCTGGAAGACGCGGTGCTGGAGGGGGCGGTGCAGCGGGTGCGGCCCAAGATGATGACGGTGATGGCGATCCTGATGGGCCTGTTGCCCATCATGTGGTCCACGGGGACGGGGGCGGACGTGATGAAGCGCATCGCCGCTCCGATGGTCGGCGGCATCGTCACGTCGTTCCTGCTGGAGCTGCTGATCTATCCGGCGATTTATACGATCTGGAAATGGTGGGCCGAGGTCCGAGGGGCCGGGCATCCCGCCGCGTCCCGGCCGCCCGCCCCGCCGGAGGCCGTGACGCCGGCATAATCGTCAGTGCAGCGGCTGGAGAACGGGCCTGGACGGCGAGTTGCAGGGGACGCCCGGAAGCTTGCCTGCCGCCGCCGGGTCGAGCGGCCCACCGACGGCCCGCTCCAGCGCCGCCCGCCGCCGAAAGGCGTCGGCCAGCGCCTCGTAGTGACGGTCGCGCAGGTCGATGAGGTTGCGCTCGGCGTCGAGCAGGGTCACGGCGGGGATTTTCCCCGTGGTGTAGGACGTTTGGGCGGATTTCACGTTCAGCTCGGCGTCCGACAAAATGGTCTTCTCGTACAGGTTCACCGTCTTGTCGCTCTCCGCCGTCTCCTGGTAGGCCTGGTCCACCGCCAGGTTCACGTCGTCGGTCAGCCGGTTCAGCTCCGCGATGCGCTGGCCGATTTTCGCCTCCATCTCCTGCACCGCGGCGTCCCGCTTCGCCAGTCGGACGGGCAGGTTCATGCGCACGGCGAGTTGCGGCCGCAGCTGCCGTTCGTTCCAGAAGTCGTCGTAGGCCGCCATGACCTCGAAGTCGGGGTAGTAGTCCTTGTGGGCCAGCCCCAGCGACGCCTGTTCGGCCGCGATGTGTTCGGCCAGCGCCTTGAGGTCCGGCCGTTGGGCGAGCGCGAGGGCGCGGAGGGCCTCCTCGTTCGGCAACGGGCCGCCGGCGGGAACTTGCTCGGGCGGCGGCGGCAGGGGGGCGTCGGGCGGCAGATGCAGCAGGGTGTTGATGCGGGCGCGGGCCACCTGAAGCATTCGCTCCAGGGTCAGTTGCCGCTCGCGCTGCCGGCCGATTTCCACCCGGGTCTGGAGCAGATCCGGCTCGGGGATCTTGCCCGTCTTGAAGAGCGACTCCTGGTTGCTCTGGATGCTTGCCAGCAGGTCCAGCGCCTCCTTGTTCACGGCCAGGCCGCGGCCCGCCAGGTAATAGTCGGCGAAGGCTTCGCGGGCCGCCTGGGCGAGCTGGAGGCGCGTGTCTTCGACGTCCTGCCCCGCGGCGCGGGCCTCCGCGGCGGCGTTCTCGCCGCGGAGGGCGAGCTTCCCCGGCCACGGGTATTTCTGCGACAATTCCACGCGGTAACCGCCGTCGTCCGTGTGGTTGAAGATGCGCGGGCTGCCGGTGGCGCCGAGCATGGGGTCTTCGAGGGAAACGGCCTGCGGGTAGCGAGCGGCGGCGGCGGCGGCGGCGGCGGCCATCTGGGCCACAGACGGGTTGCGCCAGCACCTGTTCGACCAAAGCGTCGGCGGTGAGCGGCGACGAATCCGCGAACGGGGCCGGCGCCGCGGGAGGGGAGCCGGCCGGCAGCGGCCCGGCGCCCATTGCTTGCGACAGCAAGGCAAGGCACGCCAGCGTCGCCCAGAGATCCATGCAGCGTCTCATGGCACGCATCCTCGGCCCCGTTGCGCGGAAAACTCCGGCGAACCGCCCGCTCGGCCGGCGCCTCGCCTTTGTCATCGGCCCGCCAACCACCGCATCTTCGGCAAATCCGCCAGGACCGGCCGTCGTATGCCGTCTCGCAATCCCTTCGAGGCCGACGAAGCGGCAGCGGAAAGCCCATTCTTCGGGGCGCCGTCGGTACAATTGTTGCTCTTTGGAGTAGGGTGCAAACGGTTTGTCGGCGGCCGGTGCGGCCGCCGGACCTATTCCATCCAGGAAGGGAGGTGAGTTGTTATGGCGAAAGACCCCGTGTGCGGAATGAACGTCAAGCCCGAACAGGCGGCCGGCAAGAGCGAGCAGGGCGGCCAGACGTACTACTTCTGCTCGACTGGCTGCAAGCAAAAGTTCGACAAGAACCCGCAAGCCTACGCGACCTCGAAGGAGGCCGCGCGGCCGCGGACCTGATCGGCGCAAGCCCGGGCGGCAGGTTTTCGGCCGTCGCCCGGGCGGCGCCGTTTTGGGAGTGTTGGATCGGAGACGGGGAGTGCTGGAACCGAGCGTCCGCCGACCTCAGAACCGCACGCCGAGGTTGAACAGGAGGCTGATGTCCTGCACGTCGCTGTTGTTCTGGCGTTGCAGGATGTCGGCCCAGGTGTAGCCGTATTCGCTGCGAAGCCCCGCCAGAAGAATGCAGCAGCCGCACGGGATTTCCAGATCGGAGTGGACCGCCAGGAACACGCCGGCGTTGACGTCCGTGAGATGATGGAAGTTCGTTACGTCCAGTTTTTCCGTGCCGTAGCGGCCGCCCACGTCCACCCCCACCCGCAAATTGGTTTCCGGTTTGTCGCAATTGGCGGCGTCGGCGGGGCCCCACAAATACCACTCGCGCCCGCCCGAGACGTTGAAGTACGTCCGGTTGAGGTCCCGAACCGTGACGACCGTCGAGGGGATGTTCGTGTTGGTGGCCTTATCTCGGAGATTGAGCAGGGTGTAAGTCGTATTCCGGTCGCGGCTGGAGTTGTAGATGTTGCTGACGCCGAGATCGACGGCCCAGGCGGCGTCGTCCTCCGGGTTGAAGAACAGCGTGCGGGCGCCGGCCTCGATGTCCCAACCCGCGTCCATGCGCGCCCCGAACGTATTGCCGCCGAGGGCGAAGTCCAGGCCGTTGCGGACGTAGACCTCATAGCCGATCGGCCCGTTGCCGCCGATCGGCCCGCAGCAGCCGAGGCAGCGCGGATAGTCCATCCAGCTCGACGGCTGGGCCGGGATCGGGACCGCCGGGCCGGGGGGCAGGAGGGGCGCAGGCCCGACCGCGGGCGGCGCCGCGGCCGGCGCAGCGGCGAACAGCGATCCGCTCGCGCCGGGGGACGGCGCGGGCATGTCCTCCGCCCGAACCGCGCCCAGGCACAGCAAGGTAGCGAGCAGACCGCCCAGGCCGATGCGCTTCATGTTCATGCCGCCCTCGCCCTTTCGTGATCCGGCGTCCCATTTCCCCCTCGCTGCCCTTCCCCCCAAGCGGGGGGCGGCGGGCGTGGGGGTTCGGCCGCGCCAAGGCATCCCTGCTATTCTTCGGACGGAAGGACTGCCGGAATTAACTGGAATGTGGGCTGTAGCGGTTGTAACGACCGCCCCTTTGTTCGTTCCGGCTGCGGCCGGGTAAAATGGTCAAGAGGCGACGAAGTGGATTGCCCACGACGGACCTGGCGGCCATGAACATCTACCCTCTGCGCCATTCGGATGAGGCGCGCCGATTCCTCCTGCAAGGGCTGTGGTGGCAGCGCGCGGCGGCGCCGTCGGCCGCGACGGTGCGGCCGGCCCTGGAGTGGGCGTTTCAGGCCGCATCGAACGGCCAGGCGCTGCCGCCGCTCGGCTTCATCGCCGACCTCGGCCTGACGGCGTTCGGTGCGGCGGGCGACGCGCGGCCCGGCCGGGTCGCCGCCGTGCCGGGTCTGCCCTTCCAGGTGGTGCGGACCTATGAAGACCACGTTCTCGGCAAATTCTGCACCGACGGTTCGTTCGGCCGGGCCGCCGACGCCTTGCGGCGCACCGAGGGCCGCGATCGGGCGCGCGGCCTGGCGTTCGTGCTGGACCGCTTCCGCGAGCGCCTCCGGCTTCGACGGGGTGGATTTCAGCCCCGGCCTGCTCAAGGGCCTGCTGGACCAGGCGCCCGAGGACGTGCTGCGCCAGGGCTGGGAGTCGCTGCGGCAGGAAGGCGCCGACGAATGGAACACGCGGCTGTACCAGTCGCTGATCGACGCGGTGCGGCGCACGCCCGAGGTGCTGGGAACGGACGACGTGGCGGCGGTTGAAGCGGGCGACGCCCTGGCCGACGAGGGCGAGCAGCTGGCGCGGCGCCAGGTGCGCCAGGCGGCCGTCGCCCTGGAGGCGGCCCTGCCGCGCCACCGGCCGCGCCCCCGCCGCGGCCCGCGCGAGACGCCCACGCGCATTCTCGACGAGAGCGCCTACCCGGTCGGCGGCTTCTCGTCCATTTCCACGCGCGGCAGCATCGAGAGCCTTTTGCACTCGCAGTTGGCGTACATGGAGCCGGACGAGCGGCCCGACCTGTTCGACGTGAAGTTCCTGCGCGACGAGCTGCTGTACTATGCGCGCGACGAGAACCAGTTCCTGCGGCGGCGGCGGTCGTTCGTGTTCGCGCTGTACCCGGACCTGACGGCCACGCGCTTCAAGGACCCCGAGCTGCCCTACCAGCGCGGCGTGCTGCTGCTGGCCCTGCTGACGACGGCCGTGAAAAGGCTGACGGAATGGCTGTCCGCGGACGCGCTGACTTTCGAGATCCTCTTCGTCGGCGACGAGGCGGCGTTGGCCGCGGAGCGCGACCTGCTGCGAATCCTGCTGCGCGAGCCGATCGGCAACGGCGTGGCTCGTCTGGAGAGCGTGCCGGCCGACCGCGTCGCGGCGCACTGCGCCGAGCAGGCGCGGCGCAGCGAGTGCAGCGGCCTGGCCGTGGCCGTCGATCCGCCGCAGTTGGAGGCGCGGGACGTGGAGTTTTTGACGCTGAGGATCGACGGGCCGCGGCCGGAGATCGTCGGGGCCGGCGCCGAAGAGGCGGGCGACGCCTTCGACGCCTGGCCGGCGGCGCTGGGGTTTCTGCTGCAAAACTGGGTGTGACGCGACTGCTGGCGCTCGGCGATCCTCAATATCCATCTTTCGGAGCCGCGACCGTAAGGGAGCGGGGCGAAGACCGCTCCCTTACCAGTAGTTTCAAAGTTTAGGAGTGGCGCATGGCTTGCTTCTTGAAAGAGTTGCGCTCAAACAACCTTTCGGAGGAGCCAACCATGCGCCACTCGTATTCTAGCATCACCCCGTCGCTTGTCCGCGCCACCGCCGCGCGTGGCCTGGCCGCCGCCTTGGCCTGGCGCCCCTTCGGGCGAACCGTCCCCGTCGCCGCCCTCCTCGATCTGCTCCTGCTGGCCGCCGCCCTGCGCTCGTCCCTGTCGGCCGTGGCCCGACGCTTCGCCTTCGGCTTCAGCCATGAGACGGCCCGCCGGGCCCTCGACGCCAACCTGCCGCCCGTGGACGCGCTGGCCGAGGGCCTCGTCGATGCCTTGCACGGCTACCTGCCCCGCGCCCTGCGGCGGCGGCCGCGGGACGTGGCCGTGGACCTGCACTACGTGCCCTACTACGGCGCCGCACGCACGCCCGGCACGCTGGGCGGCCCCAAGAAGGGCGGCACGCACCGCTTCTTCGTCTATATCACCGCCGTGGTCGTGGAACGGGGCCAACGCTGGTGCGTGGCCCTGGCGCCCGTCCCCACCACGCGCTGGGAAGAGGCGGTGGAGCGCGTGCTGGATCAGCTGCAGCGGCGCGACCTCCGCCTGCGCTGCGTGCTTTTGGACCGGGGCTTCTTCTCGGGCCACGTCGTGCGTCTGCTCCAGCAACGACGCGTGCCTTTCGTGCTGGGCGTCTCTCGCAAAGGGGGGCGGCTGAACCGCCTCTTCGAGTTGGCCAGCGGACAGGTGGTGGAACACGCCTGGAAGACGGAACGGGGATCGCTGCCGGTGCGCGTGCGCGTGACGGCGGCGCGGCGGCGGGTGCGGGGACGCTGGCGGCGGGAGGTGTACGCCTTCGAGGGGGTGGCGCCGGAGGGGGCGGTGCGTCGGCATCAGCGGGCGCGGTTCTACCGGGCGTTGAACGCCCGGCGCTTCGGCATCGAGACGAGCTACCGGCAGATGAACGAGGGCAAGGCGCGAACCACGACGCGGGACGGTCGGCTGCGGCTGTTGTGGCTGGGCCTAGCGCTTTTGCTGCGCCAGGCCTGGGTGTGGTTGCAGCAGCGCCTGACTCCGCGCGGCATCAACTGGCGCTGCTGGGCGCCGAGCGCGGCGTTGCGGCTGGCGGCGTTGCTGGAGTGGCTGGCGGAGTGGCTTAAAGGCCGCCACCCCGCCCAGCGACGCATCCCGCTGCCCCAGCCGCTCCAATTGCCGTTCCCCGCAGCCGTTGCGGGTTGAAACTACTGTTACGGTCGCGGCTCCGAAAGGTGGCATGGACTTCCGCGACAGCGAGAAAGGAATTGCACCTCCGGGGCGTCTCCTGTACCATTTCTTCGTCATCCTTCGTCCCGACCCGATGCCGCAACATGGAGAGCAACCATGAGGTCCTGGTTTCTCGGGTTCATTCGTCCGCGATCGCAGAAGAAGGGTTCTCGGATCGCCGCGTCGGTACGGCCGCGCCTGGAGGCGCTTGAGGATCGTCTGACCCCGACCCTGACGCCCCATGCGGGGGCGGTCTTGGCCAACGTGCAGGCGCAGGCCGTCTACCTCGGCGCCGGCTGGAGCAGCTCGACGATCGCGCCGAGCGTGTTCGACGCCTTCCTCGGCACGATCGTCACCGGCACGAAGACGGCCCCGGCCCCCTATCTGGGGATGCTGGTCCAAGGCGGCTTCGCAGGCGTCACCGGCGCCGGCGACGCCCTCCAGGGCTACACGGACGCCACGACCGTGCCGTCCACGATCACGGACGCCCAGATCCAGGCGGATTTGCAGATCGACATCGCCGACGGCAAGGTGCAAAGCCCCACCAGCCCCAACGTCAACCCGCTCTATGTCGTCTTCGTCCAGCCGGGGACCGTCGTCAGCATCGGCAACGGAGAAACCAGCGTCAACACGTTCCTGGCCTACCACTCCTCGTTCCTGGACGGCGGCGTCTCGGTCCCCTATGCCGTCGTCCCTTTCCACGGCACGGCAGGCAACGCCCAGGATCCGTGGCTGAATCAGCAAGACAGCATGACCGTGGCGGCCAGCCACGAGCTGGCCGAGGCCGTCACCGACCCCACGGGCGCGGGCTACTTCGACCGCAGCCACAACGAGGTCGGCGACGTCGTCAACGGCTCCACGGTCTACCTCAAGGGCTACGCGGTCCAGCGCGAGGGATCGCTGCCGGCCTCGCTGTACAATTTCCTTCCTCTGACCCCGACGGGCGCCGTGGCGAGCCACTCGGACACGTTCACCATCCAGGGCGGCGCCCTGGCGGTCAACGGGGTCGCGGCCGCCAACCCGGCGGGGGAAACCGGCACAGTCGCCGCCGTCAGCCAGCCGAGCATCGACGACTTCGGCCAGCCCCTGGTGGACGTGGTGTTCTCCGACCACCAGGCCTACGAATATCACGATTTCCCGGCCGGCAACCCGACCGCGGTCGCCAACCCGTCGTTCTTCCCGTGGACCTCGCTCGGCGGCAACGTCAAGCAAGCCGCGGCCGGCCAGGGCGTCTCCTACGTCCTGCTCACCAACGGCGCCCTCGGCGAGTACGTCGATCCGAATTACAGCACATATTACTATGGCTACGGCGTCAACCCCGGCGCCCGTTACGGCGCGATCGCCACGGGCGTCACGACGATCAACGGCGTCGGCCTCGACCAGGAAGGCGGCAACGCGGTCGCCTACACCGCCGTCGTCCGCGGCAAAACCGGCAACTACGAGTGGCGCGACGTGACGGCCAAGGCGAACCTGACCACGAGCGGCAATCCCTTCGGCGCCACGACCACGAAAAGCAGCCCCGTCGCCGCCACGACCACGAAAAGCAACCCCGTCGCCGCCACGACCACGACCAGCAATCCCGTCAGTGGCACGAAGCACTCGGAAGTCTCCACCACGATGGGCGCCGCCAGCGGCGTCACCCCGACGACCCTGGTCGTCCTGGACGTTCCGCCGCCGTCGGCGCCGTTCCTGGCGCCGTCCGGCGCCACGGTCCAGCAGTCGCAAGCCGCGTCCGTGAACCTGGCGCCCGCCGTCGTTTCCATCCCCACCGGGTCGGTTCACGCCGCCCTCGCGGACGGAGGCGGCGGCTCGTCGGGCGAGCTGCCGCAGGAAGAAGCCGCGTCCCAGCCGGCCGCCCCCGGCGAAACGTCCCTGCTGGGCGCGGCGTTCACCGAAGCAGTGCGTCGGCTGACGGCGCCCTTCACCACGCCGCCGGGCTACTGGCCGGCCGCGCCGATGGGGCCTGCCGCGCCGCCGTCCCCGGCCAGCCCCGGCAGCCAGCCCGCCCCGATGAAAGGCTCGCAGCCGGCGGCGCCTGGCAAGGGGATGGGGGCGATTCCGCTGGAGAAAATCGGTCTCGTCGCCGTGCCGGCCGCGGTCGGTCTGTGCGGCGCCGGCCTGGAACGCGAAGAACGCCGGCGCCGCGAACGGCTGCTGGAGAAATCCCGGTAGACGATTTCAGCCGTCAGTTCTGGGATCCCGGAGGGCGCCTTGTGCGGCCGCGCCCGCCGGGGATAATACGCCATAGGAACCCGTCCTCCCGAGGCGAGCGCCATGGCGCAGACGCTGACCTGTCCCCAAGGCCATCAGTGGGAGGTTGCCGACGGCAATCTCGATGGAGCCGCTCCCCTTTGTCCCGAATGCGGTACGGCAGGGTCCGCGCCCCCGACTCGCGCCGGCGACTGGACGCCGCACATGGCCCCCACCGCGCCCGCGGCGCCGGCGCCTCCGCCCGCGGGAACCCCCATCGTGGAGGGCTACGATCTCCTCGGCGAGCTGGGCCGCGGCGGCATGGGCGTCGTCTACAAGGCCCGCCACCGCCGGCTGAACCGCGTCGTCGCCCTTAAGATGCTCACCGCCGGCGCCCATGCCGGATCGGACCTGCTGCGGCGCTTCCGGCGCGAGGCCGAGGTGGTCGCTCGCCTGACGCATCCCAACATTGTGCAGATCCACGAAGTCGGCGAAATCGAGTCGCACGGCCCGTTCCTGGTCCTGGAGTACGTCGAGGGCGGCAGCCTTTCCCAGAAGCTGGCCCGCGCGCCGCAGCCGCCGCGCCAGGCCGCCGCAATGGTCGCCGTGCTGGCCCGCGCCGTCCACTTCGCCCACGAGCGCGGCGTTCTCCACCGCGACCTGAAACCGGCCAACGTCCTGCTGACCGCCGACGGCACGCCCAAGATCACGGACTTCGGCCTGGCCCGCTTTCTGGAAGCCGAGGCGGCCGCGGCGCCGGATCGGCCCACGCCGACCGGGGCGGTCCTCGGCACGCCCGGCTACATGGCGCCGGAACAGGCCAGCGGCGTCACGCGGGCGCCGACCGCCGCCATCGACGTGTATGCGCTGGGGGCGGTCCTCTACGAGATGCTGACCGGCCGGCCGCCCTTCCTCGCCGAGGGGCCGCTGGAAACGATGATGCTGGTGATGACGGAAGACCCCGTGCCGCCGCGGCGCCTCCAGGCCCGCGTCCCCCGCGATCTGGAGACGATTTGCCTCCACTGTCTCCGCAAGAACCCGCGGCAGCGCTATCCGTCGGCCGAGGCCCTGGCCGCCGACCTGCAACGGTTCCTCGACGGCCGGCCCGTGCGGGCGCGGCCGGCCGGCCCCGCCGAGCGGTTGGCCAAGTGGGCGCGGCGCCGGCCGGCCGTCGCCGCGCTGCTGGCCGTCAGCGCGTTGGCCGTGCTGGCGGGGCTGGGCCTGGCCGCCTGGTATCAGGTCCAGCTTTACCAGAAGAACGCCGCCCTGACGAAGGAGAAGGACCAGAACGACGCCCTCATCGTCCTGGCCGTGGACACCATGAGCGACTACGGCGACGCCACGGACGAGGCAGTCGCCCCCCTGCCCGGCAGCGAGCCGGCGCGGCGGGCGCTGCTGGAAAAGCGGCTGGAGTTCTTCGCCCCATTCGAGAAGCTGTCGGCCGACAACCCGCGGTTGCAGCAGCGCAAGGCGCGGGGCCTGTTCGAGGTCGCCCGGATTCGCCAGAAGCTCGGCGAAACCGACGCGCCGGAAACGGAGTTGAACGAGGCGATTCGTCTGGATGAAGCGGCGATCGCCGGCGCCTCCGCGACGCCGGAGCTGCGCCACGACCTGGGGCGGGCCTGCATCCAGCTCGGCATTCTCTTGAGCGGGCGCGGCCGGCAGGACGAGGCCGGCCGGCAGTACGACCGCGGCGCCGGTCTGCTGAAAGGGCTGATCGACGAGGGCCGCACTGACCCGATCTTCCGCCGCGACCTGGCGGCGGCCTACCACGATCTGGCGCTGCTGCGCCGCGATGAACAGCGCTGGCAAGAGGCGCTGGACGCCTTCGGCCAGGCCGTCGATCTCTGCAAGGGGCTGGCCGCGGAGGACGAGAAGGACGGGCGCTACAAGGCCCTGCTGGCCGAGAACTACGCCGACCGCTGCGGCCTGTACCGCCTCAAGGGCGAGCCGGAGCGCGGCCGGGAGGACGCCGACGCGGCCCTGGCCCTCTACGATCGGATCGACCCGGACCTCCTGGCGCAGGAGACCTGTCAGGACTCCCTGGCCGGGGCGCATTATCACCGGGCCTTGCTGCTGTCCGTCGCGGAGCCGGCGCAGGGCTTGGCGGACTACGAGGCGGCCTGGAAAATCTGGGACCGATTGCACCGCGCCCATCCCGACGTGCCGCTCTACCAGTTCCATGCCGCGGAGGCGCGGAGCCTGATGGGCCGGCTCTGCATCCCCGCGAAGTTGGACGAGGCCGTGGCCTACCTGCGCGAGGCCGACGGGCTGTACGCCGGCCTCGGAGCGGGATCGGGCGCCGGCGGGGATTACCAAACCGCCCGCGACGGCGGCCGGTATCACCTTGGCCTCGCGCTGCACCTGAGCGGCAAGGACGACGAAGCGGAGCGCATTTTCCGGGATTTGGCCGGCCGGCCGTCGGCGGACGCCCTGACGCTCTATCAGCTGGGCGAGGTCTTGCGCACTGAGGGCGAGCAGTCGCTGCTGCGCGCCCGGATCGTGGCCTATTTGCCGGCCGTCGGCTTGACCGTGGTTCCGAACCCGCTGGGCGGGTACCAGGGATATTTCGGACAGCAGGCGTCGGCGCAGACCGAGTTGTGGGCCGGCGTGGAGCGGTTCGACAAGGCGCTGGACCGGCTGACCGAGGCCGGGAAGCGCGGGCAGGGCCGTCTCCCGCCCGACCTGCTGCGGGAGATCGCCCAGCGGCGTTTCGCGGCGGCCGATGGGCTGGAGCGGTCGATCCGCGGCAACGGCGACCCCGCTCGGCTGGGCCGCGCCGGCGACGAGTTCGGCCGCGTCGCCGACGTGAAGGCGGAACTCGCCGAGGCCTGGCCGTCGCTGTTCCAACCGGGCGACGCGGCGACCTATTTTCGTCAGGCCGCGACCGACGTTTGCATCGGCCTTTTGATCGACCGCGAGCGCAAGGACCTGTCCCCCGAACAGAGGGCCGCACGGGAACAGGCCGACGCCGAACGGACGGTGCAGCTGCTGCGGAAAGCCGTGGCGGCGGGCTACCACAACGCGGCGGAATTGCGGGGATCGTTCGAGGCGAAGATGATCCTGAATGCGTCCCACCCCGACCTCCAGGGGGCGCGGGAAGAGTTTCGCAAGCTGCTGTCCGAGATGGGGGGAAAGACGCTCCCGTGAGGCGGTCGCGCAAGTCGTGCGGCGCTCTGCGTTCCCTGCTGGTATGGGGGCGAGCAGGATGCACGCGACGCCGGAACGACGGCCGACATGCAGCACCGGATCGACCTCTGCGCCTGACGATCCGGTTTATCCATAAAAAACGGGGCTTCGCGGAGGAGGAATTGCCCTCCGCGAAGCCCCGCTGTGTTTGCGCCGCCGTCACTTCCCGCCCGGCGCCGCGTACTTCGCCAGCCAGGCGAAGACTTCTTTGTGCCAGAATTCGCTGTTCTTCGGCTTGAGGACCCAGTGCCCCTCGTCGGGGAAGTTGATCATCTTCGACGGGATTCCCTTGCGCTGGAGCGTGTCGAACAGCTGCAACCCCTCGCTGACCGGCACGCGGAAATCCAGGTCGTTGTGGATGATGAGCATCGGCGTCTGGAACTTGTCGGCGTAGCGGTTCGGCGAGAACTTCTCGAACGCCTCGCGCTTGTCCTTGTCCCACGGCACGCCGCCGTGTTCCCACTCGTCGAACCACAGTTCGTCCGTGGTGGCGTACATGCTGTCGAAGTTATAGACTCCGTCATGGGTGATGAGCGTCTTGAACTTCGTGGTGTGTCCCTGAAACCAATCCATCATGTAGCCGCCGAACGAGGCGCCGGCGGCGGCCATGCGGTCCTTGTCGATGTAGTCCTGCTTCTCCATGTGCGCGAGGCCGGCCATGAGGTCGTCGTAGCATTTGCCGCCCCAGTCGCCGCTGATCTCGTCCACGAACTTCTGGCCGAAGCCCGTCGAGCCGCGCGGGTTCGGCAGGGCGACGACGTAGCCCTGCGCGGCCCACAATTCGGGGCACCAGCGATAGCTCCAGCCGTCCTCCCAGGCGCCCTGCGGGCCGCCGTGGACGAGGAAGGCGAGCGGCCATTTTTTGCGCGGTCGAAGCCGGGGGGCTTGAGGATCCACATCTGCATTTCGCCGCCTTCGACCTTGACCTGGACGCTTTCGGGGCGCGGCAGGTCGAGTTCGGAGAGGAGCTTGTCGTTGGCGTGGCTCACGTAGTCCGCCGAAATCGACGGGATGGCCTCTAGGGCGGTCATTACCTCGTTGGGGTGGGTCATGCTCGCGTGGGCAAAGGCGAACACGCCCCGGCCGACACTCAGCGACGAACTTTGGCCGCCGAATAATGGCCTGCCCGTGGATCCTTTTGGGTCGTCATCGACACGGAGCATCAGGATATCGGTGGCACCGTCCACGTCGGCGATGAACAGGAAAGTGTCCGAGTCGTACCAGGCGAAGTCGCCGACGGAGTAGTCCCGCTTGCCGAGGATGCCGTGCGGCGGCCCCTTGAACGTTCCATCCGGTTGCACGTCGGTCACCATCAAATCCCACCGATCCGCCTCGAACCCTGCCCGCTTCTGTGCCCGGTACGCCATTCGCTTGCCGTCCGGCGAGAACACCGGCCCGCTGCTCGCCGCCGGGTTGTCCTTCGTCAGCGACTCCCACTTCGTCGCTCCGCCCGTCACCGGCACGCGGCAAATCTCGTAGTTCGTACTCCACGCCTCGTTCTTCTCCGGCACGGCCGTGAAAACCAGATATTTCCCGTCCGGGCTGAAGGTGAAGTTGTCGCCGGTGGAGAAGGTGTCGGAGGTCGGGAAGGCGTCGCGGTCGCCGGGCGTCACGTCCTTCGGCTCGCCACCGTCGGCCGACATCACGAAGAGATGTTGCCGCTTGTCCTCGACCCACTCGTCCCAGTGGCGGTAGAACAGCTTCGTGAACACGCGGGCCTTGACCGGGTTCTTCTCCGCTTCGTCCTTGCGTTTCTTGTTCAGCTCGTCGCTTTCCTGGAACGGCTTCTCCGAGTATTCTGGATAAACCGCCGACACAAAGGCGATCATGTTGCCATCCGGCGACCAAACGGCGTCGCTCGCCTCGCTGCTGATCTTCGTGAGCTGCCGGGCCTCGCCGCCGTCCACGTCGATTAGCCAGAGCTGGCTGTCGCCGGAGCGGTTCGACTCGAACAGGATGCGCTTGCCGTCGGGGCTCCAGCGCGGATGGCCGTCCTTCTTGCCGGCTGCGTTGGTCAGGCGCTTCGGCTCAGACTTGCCGTCGCTGGCGGCAAGCCACAGCGACGACGTGATTTTGTTGGTCGGCAAATCTACTTCGCCGACGACATAGACGACGGCCTTGCCGTCGGGGCTGATTTGCGGGTCGCTGACGCGCTTGAACGCGAACAGGTCGTCGATCGTCATCGGCCGTTTGGCCGGGCCGTCGGCGTGGACGGCGGCCGGCACGGCCAGGAGGGCCAGGGCGGCGAAGACGGCGGCGTAGTACGGCATCGGTGCCTCCTTCCTTCGGGACGGGGAACTCGGTCGGCGTATTATACGACCCTTCGATCCGAGCCGCTTCCTGACGGTAGCGGCTCGGATGGGTAAAATAGCGCCATGCCAATCAAGACCAAGCGCTGGGACGACAAGAAGGAGCCGGACGACGGCTTCCGGTTGCTGATCTGCCGCTACCGGCCGCGCGCCCTGCTGAAGAAAAAAGAGACGTGGGACCTTTGGTGGAGCCATCTCGGCCCCAGCAAGGAGCTGCACGCCGACTTCTACGGCAAGCACGGGCCGCCCATCGGCTTCGAGGAATACTGCCGCCGCTACCTGGATGAGATGAAAGAGCAGGAGGAGAGCATCGCGCTGCTGGCGGAAAAGGTCGCGGCGGGGACGACGCTGACGCTGCTCTGCTCATCGGCATGTACGGATGCGTCGCATTGCCACCGGACGTTGCTGAAACTGCTCATCGAAGAGCGGATGGCGACGACCGCCCCGCCGTCAACGGCGGCGCTAAATGCCGAAGCCCCGTGAACGGGGCTGGACGCATGGCAGCCCCGTTCACGGGGCTTTTGCGTGTAGACCCGCGTTTGAACGCGGGTCGGACTTCGTCGGCCGAATGACCTGATCCGCGAACCGCTCCATCTCCTCCAGCTGCGGGCTGCACTGCAACAGGAACAGATCGACGCCGACCGCCTCGAACGCCGCCACGCGATCCGCCACCTGTCCCGCCGTTCCGACCAGGCCGGAACGCAGGCCGCGATTGGACACCGAATAGTCCTCCAGCGACACGCGCTGTTCCAGCTGCGTCCCCGCCAGCCACTGCTGATAGTTCTTGTAGCCGGCCGCCGACCCTTTCACGTCGGTGATGCGGGCCACCTCGGCGCGGGCCTCCGCCTCCGTGTCGCGCACCACGGAATAGGCCGCCACGCCGTAGATCATCGGCGGCAGGCCCAGCTTCTCGCGGCGCACCCGCATGTCGGCGATGCGGCGGCCGATCACGTCCGGCGGGTCGCCGTGCATGACGTAGGCGTCGCACTTGCGGGCGATGAGGTCCTTGGCCTTCTCCGATTCGCCGCCGGCGTAGATCACCGGCCGCGGCTTCGACAGCGGCTTGGGCTGCAATACGGAGTCCTCAACGCGGTAATACTTGCCCTCGAAGCTCCAGTGGTCGCGCTGCCAGAGGTTCTCGACCACATCGAGCCATTCGGAAGTGCGGGCGTAGCGGTCGTCGTGTTGCTCGAAGCCGACGCCGTACTTTTTCGCCTCGTCCTTCCACCACGACGAGACGACGTTGAGCGACAGCCGGCCGCCGCCGCCGATGTGGTCGATGTTAGCGGCCTGCTTGGCCAGGAGGGCCGGGTTGTGGAACGTCGGCCGCACGGCCACCATGAATTCGAGCTGTTCGGTGACGGCCGTGAGGGCGGCGGCGGTGGACCAGGCGTCGAGGGCCGGCCCTTCCTCGCCCTTGATGTCGTTGAGGTTCAGCTCGGCGACCAGCGTGAGGTCGTAGCCGATCTGCTCGCTGCGTTGCGCCAGCCGCTTGACATAATCCCACGTCGCCGCCATGTTCTCGTCTTCGACGTTGCGCAGCCAGCCGCCGAAGACGGGGAGCCAGTAGCCGTATCGCATTTGGCCTCAAGGGGTCAGGGGTCAGGGGTCAGGGGTCAGGGCAGCAGGTCAGCGAAAGAAGGGGCCGGCGGATCGCCCGCCGTCTTCTTCTCTGACCCCTGACCCCTGACCCCTGACCCCTTTGCGACCAGATAATCCACCAGCCGGGCGAACGGGTCGAACCCGACCACGTTCCGCGCGTCGGCCACGAAATTTGAGAGGGCGTTAATGTCGTAATACATCAGCCGGCCGTCGCGGTCGTCGATGAGGTACTCGATTCCGCCGACATCGACGCCGGCCGCCTGGGCGATCAGTTCCACGGCATCGACGACGTGATCCGGGGGCTGGAACGCCTCCACCTTCAGGCCGCTTTTCGGAGCGTCGATGGGGCAGGCGGAGCGTTGCAGTTCCACGCCGTCGCTGCGCTGGCAGATGTCGGCGGGGCAGAGGTTGAAGGTATCGCCGGTCGTGTGGACTTTGATGGCGTAGAGGAACTTGCCGCCGAGCGTCTCGACGCGGGTGATGCAGCCGTCGCGGGCCGGGATGAATTCCTGCACCAGGGCGGTGTGATCGACGCCGAAGTTGAGGCGGCCCTCGTCGGCAGCGCGGGCGAGGTCGTCGGGCCGGTCGTAGCGGACGATGCCGGCGCCGCTGCCGCCAACGTTGGCCTTGACCACGACCGGGAAGCGCAGCCCCTCCGCCGCCGTGACAGCCTTCGACGCATGATTGATGACGCGCGCCAGCGGGTAGGGAAGGCCGAGCGATTCCAGCAGCGTCAGCTGCAGCGCCTTGGACGTTTCCACGGTGAACGCCCGCCGACCGTTGACGACCGGCACGCCGATCCGTTCGAGGTGGGCGAGGAAACCAAGCGTGAAGAAGATGCCCTGGACGCCGCCGCGGAGGTAGGCCGACGGACTCATGCGGTTGAACAGCAGCGAGTAGGGGGCGTCGTCGGCGCCGGGGTCGTAGGAATGGGCGCGGGGATCGAGGCGGACATAGGGCAGGCCGCGGCGGTCCATCTCGGCGAAGAGGGGGCGGAACCAGTCGGGGTGTTCGTGGTAGACGGCGATTGGGCGGGGGTGGGTGTTCATGTGGCGGCGCGGGGTTGCGGTTGGGGCATTTTCTCCGTTTTACGGATTCGGCGGGATGATTCAAACCCGCTGGAGGAGGCAATTGGCTTTGCGTTGTCGTGTGGTTCCGGATACCCTACACACGGATTCCAAGTCATGGAGGTCTGGACGCCGTGCCCACCGGAAAGCCGCTGGGAATCGCAGACGATGTTGTGGTGCATCGCATCGGCGGTGGGAGCATAGCCAACCTGCGGCTGTCGCCGCCCGACCTCCAGGAAACGCCGCCGGGGATTTCGGTCCTGCTCGGCGGAACGCCGCAGGAAGCGGCGGCACAGATGCGCGCAGCGTACCCGCGCTCACGGAAGTGGCGACAAACCGCAGGGACCGTTGCAACCGGCACGGTGGCTGCAATCAGGCAAGCGGGCTTCGACGTGATTCCAGACCCATCCAGACATTTACCGAACCATGCTCGGTTGATCCATCCGGCCGGCGCTGCGGGGTTCACCGATGCGAACACGGCAGCCCTGGCAAAAATCCTTGCCGAGACGACGGGGTGTTAGTCATGGAACTGCAAATCGGCCAGCGTCTGGAATTGCTCGACGCACAGGAACGGGCGCTTGGGCAAATAACGCTTGAAGAACGGCAGGGCGACCTGCTTCTCGGGAGCTTCGCGCCAGGGCCGGGTTTTGCGGCCGTGGAACCGCTCTTCCGCCGGTTCGAGGAGGCCGTCAACCTCCAGGCCATTCCTGCGGCAGACAGGTGCGAGGCTGCGATTAGCGCCCTTGGCTTATACTTGGGGCAAACCGGCGGCGCGGCAAAAGTGGACGTGACGGACGTGCAAATCTGGAGCGACGGCGGCGTCAGCTGCCGCCTCCCGGATGACCGTGCTGGGGCGCTGAATGGCGACGCCCAGGAAACTCAGGCCCCAGAGCGAGTCGGTGAACCATGATCAAACGTCACTGGCAACGGCTGTGCATCGCCGTCGTCGTCGGCGTTTTCGTGCTGTCCTTTTTCCTACCCGCGTGTCAGGCGCCTTTCGCTCCAGCAGGAGAGTATTTTCTTGGCTGGCAAGCTTGCTACTTCTTGTGGCTGGCTTTTTGGCGACTAATGCTATGGGGCAAAGGGGTTTTACCTCCAAATCTGGATCTGCTTGAGACGGTTTGCGGCTGGTTGCCGAATCTGCTGTTCCCGATCGGCAGCCTCCTATTGATGGTACGCCGCAATTGGTCGGCCATGATTGTGGGAATCGTGGCGTCGCTCGGCGCCTGCATTTGGCTCCAAGTATCGCAGGAGGGTCTCTATAGGGGTTACATAGTCTGGCTGGCAAGCATGGTGCTGCTCGCCATCGCGGGTGGGTGTTTTGCCTCCTTTGCGAGCGACAAGGGCATGCGGGGCATGGCGGCGTACCCGCCCCCGCAGGTACTTCCCGATCCATCCGTTTTCGCTCTTTTCGATCAACCCCGAGGGGAGCAGCCGATTCCCACAAAGGTCTGTGCCAGCACCCCGCCAAGTGATCGGCCATCTTCGCAGCAGCCTCCATGTTCCCCCTCTTCCTGAACCTGACCGACCGCCTCGTCCTCGTGGTCGGCGGCGGTCCCGTCGGCCGGCGCAAGGCCGACGCCGCCCTCGCCGCGGGCGCCCGCGTCCGCCTCGTCTGCCTGGAACCGCGGCCCGTCGATGAAACCACGCCCGCCCTCGAATGGCGCACCGAACCCTACGGCGCCGCCCACCTCGACGGCGCCTCCCTCGCCTTCGCCGCCGCCACGCCGGTCGTGAACACCCGCGTCGTCGCCGATGCCAGGGCTTGCGGCGTCTGGGTCAACTCCGCATCCGACCCGCAAACGGGCGATTTCTTCCTTCCCGCCGTGGTCCGCCGCGGCGATCTCGTCCTGGCCATAGGTACGGGCGGTGCGGCGCCGGCCCTGGCGCGCGAAATCCGTCGGCGGCTCGAAGAACAGTTCGACGACGATTTCGGCCGATGGGCGGCGTTGCTGGCCGAGCTGCGGCCGTTGGTGTTGCAGGGCGTGCGCGACGCCGAACGCCGCCGGCTGCTGTTCGAGGAGTGGGCGCGATGGCTGTGGCTGGAGCGGCTGCGGCGGGACGGCGTTGAGGCGGTACGGGCGGAATGGTTGCGGCAATTGCGCGAGGCGGGCGACGAACCGCCTTATCCGCTATAATACCCTCCTGCCGGATTGCAATACACGCCCCGCCGCCGAACGAGGAAACCCGTGTACGGAGGAGTCACGCTCGTCTGTTTCGCGTCCAGCTACGCCGCCGCGCTGGGGCTGGAGCTATGGCGCCAGTTCCGTCCGCGCCGGATCTTGTATTTGCTCGGCGTCGGCTTCGGCGCGGCCGGCCTCCTCGCCCAGTCCATCTACCTCGCCGTTCACTGGCCGATCGGCTGGATGATCCTCCTCGCCTGGGTCCTGGCCGTATTCTACCTCTATGGCATCTATTCATTATCGTAAATTAACCTGGGGCGTCTTCGTGCTGCCGCTGGTGCTCGGCCTGCTCGGCCTCAGCGCCCTCATCGGGCCGCGGGCCGACCCCCTGCCGCCGGCCAACGACCGCTTCTGGGGCTTCCTTCACGTCGGCCTTTTGCTGCTCGGCGCCGTCGGCGTCTGCGTCGGCTTCCTCGCCAGCGTCATGTACCTCGTCCAGGCCCGCCGCCTCCGCAACAAGACGCCGCCGCGCTGGGGCCTCCGCCTGCTCAGCCTCGAAAAGCTGGAGCAAATGAACCGCCGGGCCGTCGATCTCGCCTTCCCGCTCCTGACCGGCGGCCTCGTCATCGGCCTCGTCCTCATGGTCCAGCAGCCGCTGCCGCCCTGGTTCGACCACCGCGTCCTCGGCGCCGGCGTTCTGTGGCTCGCCGTCCTCGTCCTCCTCGTCCTCCGCTACGGCTGGAACCTGCGCGGCCGGGTCTTCGCCCTCCTGACCATCGCCGCTTTTCTTCTCCTGGTGCTCTGCCTTGTCCTCGAACACCCGGCGGGAGGGCCGTCATGATCCTCCTCGCCGTCGGTTGCAGCCACCGCACCACGCCCGTCGCCGTCCGCGAACGGCTGGCCTTCCGCGACGACCAGCTGCCGCGCGCCCTCGACGCCCTCACCACGCCGCCTCGACTGCGAGGCCGTCATCCTCAGCACCTGCAACCGCGTCGAGCTGTACCTGGCCCGCGTCCTCGACCGCGCCACCCGCGCCACGACGCCGCTCGACGCCGACGCCGTTTGCCGCTTTCTCGCCGAGTTCCACGGTCTGGCCGTCGATGAGGTCCGGCCGCACCTGTACGTCCGCCAGAACGACGACGCCGTGCGCCACCTGTTCCGCGTCGCCGCCAGCCTCGACAGCCTCATCGTCGGCGAGGGGCAGATCGCCGGGCAGGTGACGAAAGCCTACGAATTCGGCCAGAAATGCGACGGCCCCGGCCCGCTGCTGCACGCCCTGTTCCCCCACGCCCGCCGCGTCGCCAAGCGCGTCCGCACCGAAACCGGCATCGCCCGCGGCCACGTCTCCGTTTCCAGCGCCGCCGTCGATTACGTCCGCCAGGTCTTCGACCACTTCGGCGACAAGACCATCCTCGTCATCGGCGCCGGCAAGATGGGCGAGCTGACGCTGAAGCACCTGCGGCGGCTGGAACCGAAGCGCATCTTCGTGGTGAACCGCAGCCCGGAGAAGGCGCAGGCCGTGGCCCGCGGCTGCGGCGGCGAGGCCGTGCCGTGGGATCGGCTCGACGAGATGCTGGCGCGGGCCGACATCGTGCTGAGCACCACCGGGGCGGCGGAGCCGATCGTGACGCTGGAGCGCTACCGGCGCGTCGCGGCGCAGCGGAGCGGCGGGCCGGTGGTGATCCTCGACATCGCCGTGCCGCGCGACTTCGACCCGCGCATCCACGACGGCGACCGCACCTGTTTATTCAACATCGACGATCTCAAGCGCATCCAAGAGGCGACGCTGGCCGACCGGCGCAGGCACGTCGCCCCGGCCGAGGCGGTCGTCGAGCAGGAGACGCAGCGCTTCGTCAAGGAGTGGCGGCGGCGGCGGCACGGCCCGGTGATCGAACGGCTGACGCGGGACCTGGAGGCCAAGCGCGAGGAAGTGGTGCGCAAGCTGTTCGACCGGCTCAACGGCCGACTCAGCGAGGAAGATCGCAAATATATCGAATATGCCTTCGTGAAGTTGCAGAACCAATTCCTGCACGGCCCCATCAGTGCGCTGGCGGAGGACCAGCAGGCCGACGCCCCCGGCCATACGCTGCTGGACGCCCTGCACAAGCTGTTCCGACTGCGGGAGTAGGTGCGGCGGGTCGGCTGGTTCCTTTCTCCTTGGGCGGCTTCGCCGCGCCAGGCTTTCGCCGCACCAAAGGCCCCTCTAATCCGTCAGCTCGAAGGGGGGCAGGGTGTTGGTTCCGGCCTTGATTTCCGCATGCAATCGGGGGTTCTTCGGGTTGGCGTAACGGCCGCTGAGCCTGTCGGATGCGCTTTGGGCCAGGCCCTTCGGCTGGCTGGAGGGCGGCCTCCATTCGATTAGAACGTCGTATTCGCCGGGGGGTGCCTGCGCCTTTGTCGCCGCAGACGACGGAAAAGGATCCGTCCTGCTGGACGATGCCCATGATCATCGGCTCGTTCATGAGGTCAGCGCCCTGGCGAAGGAAAAAGACGGCCGCGCCGGCCGCCGGCAGGCCTTTGTACGTCACCTTGCCAGACACCGGATAGATGTTCCCGTGCCGCACGAGGTGCAGGCCAGCAACAGCCGCAGCCGTCAGGTAGAACATGCACTTTTTCACGTCATGACCTCCTAATGACCGAAAGCGAGGCCGCCCAAACGGTCTTCCATCTTGGCCAGTTGGTAGAGCAACGCTGGACTGCGACGGAGCGGCGCGTCCCCAACATTGACCCACTGAACCGTGCCATCCCGGTCGATGACAAAAGTCCCATGACGGCGGACGTCCGCCGTCGTTCCATCCTGCACCGGCTTGAACACCCCGTAGGCTTGCGCCACCTTGTTTCCTGGATCCGAAAGGACCGGGAAGTCGAACGGGCCGTGCTCTGAAACCGTTGCCTCGTCAACTCCGGAGGGTCGGGGCTGATGGCGACCACTCGCGCACCAACCTCGCGGAAGAGCGGCAGGTCCCTGTTGACGTCGAAAAGCTGCCGAACGCAAGCAACGCAGTGGTAGCCGTAGTAGAAGATCAAAACCACCGGACGGCCGTCCCGTAATTCCCCAAGGTTCCAGACTTTGCCCTCGGGATCGGCGAGTTCAAAGTCGGGTGCCTGCCGGCCCAAGAGCGGGTGGCCATGGGTAGGAATGATATCGGGATGGGCCAGGATCTCCTGGAGCGATCCGAACCGGGAGGCGACGTGGTCTCTGGGCAGGTAGTTCCTGGCTGCCCAAGCCCCATCTTCCTCCGCGCCGGGCAGGGGGGCGTTCGGGACCGCCGTCCGCACCAGCAGACCGAGCCCGGCGGCCGGCAGGACCAGCAGGAAGGCGATGCCGGCGGCCCCAACTTGAACCAGCGCCCTTGAGGCGCCTGGGCGGGCATTGGCGGCTGAGGTAGCGGCTCCTTCATGGGAACTCCTCAATTTCTCTCCGGCGGAGCAGTCTCGATGCGGGCCTCTTTGTGGATTCCAGACTTAGGGGAACTGGATGGGAGTAGTGTTTTGCCGGTACCAGATCGACTGGTTGGCCGTGAGCCACTGGTTATCGATCGTTTGGACGTGACCGTCCGCAAACAGCACCGTGTTGCCGCCCGGATGCGGCGAACTGAAGGTTGTGCAATACTGCCCTACGGGGACTTGACTGTCCGCCATGCTCTGGCCAGAGAACGGTTGGAGGCAGTTGTACCACGGCGTGGGGCCGATGGCATAGTCCCGGGGATTGCAGCCGAGGTGAGCCACGATGGCCGTACTGGAGGAGCCGTTGACGTTGGTGATGGCCGCCAAGGAAACGCCGTCCGGCGTACCGTAGAGGACGGCCCATTTTGCTGGAGGTAGCCGTAATGCTCAACCCAGTGCCCCGAATGCCGCGACTGGGGCAGAGATAGAAGTTGAGCCGGATGTTGCCGTTATTGACGGGGACGAGGTACCCGGTACCGCTCGCGTTCCCGCCGCTCCCCGTCCAGCGCCGCCTCCATTCTGCACCGCCAGCACCGCTTTTGCTGTTCCATGTAGGCCAGTGTTTGCAAATTCCAGCAGGTGTTCGGATACGGATACGGAGGGGCCGTCGCGGCATTCTCGCTCGGAAAGTAGCCGAAAACGGCGTGGTAGTTGTGGCAGGCCAGGCCGATCTGCTTGAGGTTGTTGGAGCAGGCCATGCGTGCGGCGGCCTCGCGGACCTTCTGGACGGCGGGCAGCAGCAGGCCGATCAGGATGGCGATGATGGCGATCACCACCAGCAGCTCGATCAGCGTGAAGGCGTTGCGGCGACGGGAGATACGGCTCATTTAGCTCCTCCTGAATCACGGTTGAGGCGACACTACTCCTGTGAGTTAGGTCGTCCTAATCACAGACCGTAGTGCAACCTATAAACGGGCCTTTCCGCTGGCAAGTGGGAGGGGGAAAAAGAATGGAGAACAGGTGCAGCGGCGCTCCGACCGTCTACCTGCCCACGATGACTGCCCACGCTTCCTGAAGCGAGGCCGGCAGGCCGTACAGATCCAGGGCGGTGATGAGCAGGCAGGTCCCCCACCCGGCGATCATCAGGAACCAGCCGTTGGCGTACTTGCCCATGTACTTTTTGGAGCTGGTAAAGTGCATGAGCGGGAACATGGCCAGCGGGAGCTGGAGGGCCAGCACCACCTGGCTGAGGACCAGCAGGTCCGTCACACTGCTCTGTTCCCCGCGCCAGCCGATGATGAGGACGGCGGGGAGGATGGCGAGGGACCGCGTAATCAGGCGGCGCACCCAGGGCCGGATGCGCCAGTGCATGAACCCTTCCATGACGACCTGCCCGGCCAGCGTCCCCGTGATCGTGCTGCTCTGGCCGCTGGCGAGCAGGGCCACGGCAAACAGCGTGCTCGCCAGAGAAGCCCCCAACAGCGGGGCCAGCGTCAGGAACGCCACGCGGATCCAGTCGGGATTCTGGTTGAAAACGGCAAGTTGGTCGTCCGGGATTTCTTTGCCCGTCTGGGGATCGATCACGCTCTTGGTCGCCTCGTCGTATTTCGCGATCTCCCGGCCGCTGGCCGGGTCCGTGTACACTTTGGTTTGCGCGTCGTACTGCAGGACCGTGCCGCCCGGCAGCCGCACCGCGTCCTTGCCGTTGAACACCAGGGCCGCCAGCACCAGGATGGCCGCGTTGACGAACAAGGCGACCGTCAGGGCCGTGATCGTGTCGATGGTGTTGAACTTGACGGCCCGGCGGACCATCGGCGCCTCGGCCTGCAACTTGCGGGAGTGGACAAGGGCCGAATGCAGGTAGAGGTTGTGCGGCATCACCGTCGCTCCGATGATGCCGATGGCCAGCACGAGCATGCCTTCTTGGCGGAACCCGGGCGTCAGCAGGGCGGACCCCATTTCCGAGAAGCTGGGTTGCGTTTGCGGCAGGACGAAGATTTCGATGAAGTAGCAAACGCCGATGGTGCCGACGAGGACCACGATGACCGCCTCGATGACGCGCATGCCCATCCCTTGCAGGCTGAGCAGCAGCAGCACGTCGAAAGCGGTGATGAGGACGGCCCAGAATAGGGGGACGTGGAAGAGAAGGTTGATCGCCACGGCGCTGCCGAGGACCTCGGCCAGGTCGCAAGCTCCGATGGCGACCTCGCAGGCCAGCCAGTTCGGCACGCGGGTCCAGCGCGGGTAATGGTCGCGGCAGGCCTGGGCCAAGTCCTTCCCCGTCGCCAGGCCCAGCCGCGCGGAGAGGACCTGCATGACGATCGCCATGAGACTGGCAACGCCGACCACCCAGAGGAGGCCGTAGCGATACTGCGCCCCGGCCTGGAGGTCCGTGCCCCAGTTGCCGGGGTCCATGTAGCCGACGCTGACGAGGAAGGCTGGGCCGGCGAAGGCAAGCATCTGCCGCCAGAAGCCGGCGTTCGCCGCCGGCACCGGAACGGAACCGTTCAAGCCTTCCAGCGACGTGCCTGTCATTGGACGGCCCGGGATGTTTTTCGTCTCGATTGATGAGTCCATCGTGCGCATGGCAAGCCCTTGTCCCTCGTCCGAATCTTAGTGTAGAGGAACAGGAATATTAGTCAAGCCAAATAGTGCGGCCGAGCGCGGCGAATCCACGTTCGGCGCAAAAAAACTAGGATGGCAAACTTAACTTGAGAGGCCCCGAAAACGGCCTGTTCTTGAACTGGGCGGCCCAGGAAAACGCCAGAAATCGCTTGTCCGCCGAGGGTCTCAAGTTGAGTTTGCCGTCCTAGAAAAAACCCCGCCGGATCTATTCGACCCGGCGGGGTATCTCTGACTCGGCGAGGCGCCTATCCACCGCGAGGGTGGGGACATGTTTGTTTTCCTCTTCGGGAGAAGAGGAGAGAATCATCCTTAGAAAGGAGGTGATCCAACCGCAGGTTCCCCTACGGTTACCTTGTTACGACTTAGTCCCAATCGACCGTTTCATCTTCGACGCTTGTGACGGCGACTTCGGATGCCCCGATCTTTCGTGGCTTGACGGGCGGTGTGTACAAGGCTCAGGAACACATTCACCGCAGTGTTGCTGACCTGCGATTACTAGCGATTCCAACTTCATGCAGGCGAGTTGCAGCCTGCAATCTGAACTGGGGCGTGCTTTTTGGGATTGGCGCCCCCTCGCGGGTTGGCTTCCCTTTGTTCACGCCATTGTAGCACGTGTGCAGCCCTGGGCATAAAGGCCATGAGGACTTGACGTCATCCCCGCCTTCCTCCGGTTTAACACCGGCAGTTTTTCCAGAGTCCCCGGCATGACCCGCTGGCAACTGGAAACAAGGGTTTCGCTCGTTACGGGACTTAACCCAACATCTCACGACACGAGCTGACGACAGCCATGCAGCACCTGTGGAAGGTTCCGGATTGGATACCGTTCCCCGAACGTTTCCGCCGGGTACTTCCCTCCCCTTTCGGACATGTCAAGCCCGGGATAAGGTTCTTCGCGTAGCCTCGAATTAAGCCACATGCTCCACCGCTTGTGTGAGCCCCCGTCAATTCCTTTGAGTTTCAGCCTTGCGACCATACTCCCCAGGCGGGGTACTTAACACTTTTGCTGCGGCTGTGAACCCATGTCCAGTCCACAACCCAGTACCCATCGTTTAGGGCCAGGACTACCGGGGTATCTAATCCCGTTTGCTCCCCTGGCTTTCGCGCCTCAGCGTCAGAAAGGGTCCAGCACGCCGCTTTCGCCACCGGCGTTCCTTCGGATATCTACGCATTTCACCGCTCCACCCGAAGTTCCGCATGCCCCTACCCCCCTCGAGAGATCCAGTATCGGAGGCGATTTTCCGGTTGAGCCGAAAGATTTCACCACCGACTTGAACCCCCGCCTACGCGCCCTTTAAGCCCAGTGAATCCGAACAACGTTCGCACGGTTCGTCTTACCGCGGCTGCTGGCACGAACTTAGCCCGTGCTTCCTCCAGGGGTCGATCAACCTTGCGGCTTTCTTCCCCTCGACAGTGCTTTACAACCCGAAGGCCTTCTTCGCACACGCGGCGTCGCTCGGTCAGGCTTGCGCCCATTGCCGAAGATCCTCGACTGCAGCCTCCCGTAGGAGTCTGGCCAGTGTCGCAGTGCCAGTGGCGCGGGTCGTGCTCTCACACCCGCTAAGCATCTTCGCCTTGGTAGGCCGTTACCCCACCAACAAGCTAATACTACGTGAGCCCCTCCCGAGGCGAAACTCGTTTCCCGGCAAGGAGATGCCCCCTCGCCGGATCGCCAGGAATTACCCGTCCGTTAGGACGGCTATGCCCGTCCCCGGGGTAGGTTGCCCACGCCTTACTGCCCCTTTCGCCACTTCCCCCACCCAGTTGCCCAGATGGGATTCGTTCGACTTGCATGCCTAATCCACGCCGCCAACGTTCGTTCTGAGCCAGGATCAAACCCTTCAAAAGTATGCGACGGCGGAAGCTTTCGCCCCCGCCTTCCTCCGACGCGGCCCCGACGCAAGGTCGAAACCGGATCGGCTGATGAACGCTACCGAAGCGTTTGAGATCGCCTTTTTGGGCCGACTCAAAGAACTCGCGGCCCCCCTCACCCCGCCCTCTCCCGCCAAGGGAGAGGGTGACATAAGGAAGGCCGGCAAGGAATGTGTCGGCCGTAAAAGGCTCCCACACCCCTGCTTTGGCTAGGTGCTCGCCGAGTTGTCAAAGACCAAGCCGGCGCCCTGAGAGGGGCACCGGCGTTGTTGTGAAAAGTTAGACGCGACCCGGGCCGAAACGATTCACG
This sequence comes from uncultured Planctomycetaceae bacterium, assembly GCA_963823075.1. Lineage (GTDB taxonomy): Bacteria > Planctomycetota > Planctomycetia > Gemmatales > Gemmataceae > UBA4732. The sequence continues at coordinate 444,692 of CAWGKE010000001.1, read as the reverse complement.
GTATTTTCAAAGGCCGCGGAACGGAGTCGCAGGGCGCCGCCAGCAGCGGAGAACGCGCTATCATCGCACCCTCCTTGCCAACGCGGCGCCGAATACAACCCCAGGTTTGCCAGTGAGCGGCGATCCCGTCGCCGGCCTGCAGGAAAAGGGTCCTTTTTGCACCGTTTTGAGGAGTCGATGGCTTGGTTTAACGGTCGTCCAGCCCATCATCCGAAACAAGGGAGGGGGTGTGCCTCCCGATTTTGGACCTGGCCCGTCCCGCCGTGAACGGCGGGCCTACAAGCCGAAGCCCGGTGAACCGGGCTGCCAGGGATTTCAGCCCGGTTTACCGGGCTTTTGCTTGTAGGCCCGTGCTTCAGCACGGGCCGGCCGGCCCACGCCGCCTCCAAATTCGAGAGGTACACCCCAAGGGAGGGTGGTCCGTCTTGATTCTCCGCGGCAGGCCGCCATAATGCCCGGCCCGCCTCCCGCCGGTTCGGGGCGCGGACGACGACCCGACGAAGGGAGGGACCCCGCCATGAATGCCTTGTTGCGGTCCGCACTTCGGAAAGTCCGGTCGCTGCTCGCCCCCCACCGTCCGACGCCGATGAAAGCTCCATCACGGAGACTTCAACTCGAAGAACTGGAGCCGCGGGCGCTGCCTTCCGTCGCCGGCCCCGATTTTTCCCTCGTCCCGATGACCGCCGACGCCACAGCCCCTTACACACCCGCGCAGGTGCGCCACGCCTACGGCTTCGACAAGCTGTCCTATGACGGCACGGGCCAGACCATCGCTGTCGTGGACGCCTACGACGACCGGAACATCGCATCCGACCTGAAGGTGTTCGACCGCACGTTCGGCCTGGCGGACCCGCCGTCGTTCGTGAAGGCGACGCCGCAGGGCCTGCCGGCGACCGACGCGAACTGGGCGGGGGAAATCTCCCTGGACGTGGAGTGGGCGCACGCGATCGCGCCGAAGGCGAAGATCCTGCTGGTGGAAGCGGCGACGAGTTCCTGGCCCGACCTCATCAACGCGGTCGATTACGCCCGCAAGCAGCCGGGCGTGGCCGTCGTGTCGATGAGCTGGGGCGGCGGCGAGTTTTCCGGCGAGACGGGCTACGACACGGCCTTCACCACGCCGGTCGGCCACACGGGCGTCGCGTTCGTGGCGTCGTCCGGCGACGGCGGGGCGGGGGCGCAGTATCCCGCCGTGTCGCCGAGCGTATTGGCGGTCGGCGGCACGAGTCTGACCATCACGACCGCGGCCGCCTATGCGAGCGAAAAAGCGTGGAGCGACAGCGGCGGCGGCCCCAGCCAGTACGAGGCGGAACCGTCCTTCCAGCGCCAGGCCCAGGATTCCGGCAAACGCTCCTCCCCCGATGTCGCCTACAATGCCGACCCGAATACGGGATTCTACGTCTATGACACCGTGCCCGACTCGAGCGGCTACACCGGCTGGTTCGCCTACGGCGGCACCAGCGCCGGCGCCGCAGTGGGCCGCCCTGATCGCGCTGGCCGACCAGGGACGCGCGGCGGCCGGCCTCGGCGCGCTGACCAATGCGGCGGCCGCCGTGTACAGCGTGCCGGCGACCGACTTCCACGACGTCACCTCCGGCGGCAACGGCTATTCCGCCGTGTCCGGCTACGACCTCGCCACCGGCCGCGGCTCGCCGCGCGCGATCTGGTGATCGCCGACCTCGTGAAATACGGCGCCGTCTCATCCAACCACACCTCGAAGACCAGCACGACCAAATCGTCCACCTCCACGACGTCCGCGCACGCCGCCGCCGCCGTCGTCGCGGCCCAGCCGACGCCGGCCGTGCCGAACGCCCAGGCGGATTGGGCGGCGGCGGAGCTCCTGCGCGACCTGCACGCGGCCGGGCGCCGTGAAGACGAGTTCGATCCTCTGGATAGAGGCTGATTGTCCAGCGGCTCACAGGCAGGGTCGGCCGCCCGCGTAAACTTGCCGCACCTGCAAGTCCGCGTCCAGCACGACCAGATCGGCCCGTTTGCCGACCTCGATACTGCCGATTTCGCCATCGAACCCTGCGATCCGCGCTGGCGTGAGGCTGGCCATGCGCACCACCTCTGGCAGCGGAGCCCCGGTGAGGCGGTGGAAGGCGCGCACGCAGTCATCCATGCCGACGACGCCGGAGGCCAGCGCCAGGTCGTCGGGCATGAGGCCGACGCCGTCGCGGCGCAAGATCGGCTCGCCGCCGTCGAGCGGGCCGAAGACGTAGGCGCCATCCGGCATGTCGAGAGCGCGGTTGCAGTCCGTGACCAGTGCCAGGCGATCCGGCCCCTTGATCTTGTGCGCCAGCAGCAGCAGCTCGCGCTGGAGGTGCTTGCCGTCGGCGATGATCTCGGTGGTCAGCTCGTCGAAATACAGCGTCGCCTCCATCAGGCCGCCGCGCATGGGGTAGGTCTGCGTCTGCCGCAGCCTCGCCCGATCGGACATGGCGCAGAAGAGGTGATCGACGTGCCGCACGCCCCAGCCGACGGCGGCTTCGACCTGATCGAACGTGGCATAGGAATGGCCGGCGTTGCAGCGAATCCCGCGCTGGCGGCAGGCGCGGACGAACGCCTCGGCGCCGGGCAGCTCCGGCGCCACGGTGGCCGTCGTGATGCAATCCGCGTAATCCAGATAGGCCATGTATTCTTCGGACTGCGGCGGCCGGACGGGGCCGGCGGGGTGGCAGCCGCGGGCTTCGGCGGCGAAATAGGGGCCGTAGAAATGGGCGCCGAGGACGCGGGCCTCGCCGTCGCGGCGTTCGGCCTTGACGCGGCGGCACAGGTCGAGGAAGGCGAGGTGCTGGTCGTGGCGGGCGACGGTCGTGGTGGGCAGGAGGCTGGTCGTGCCGTGACGGGCGTGGGCGCGGCAGACGGATCGGAAGGCGTCTTCCGTGCCGTCCATGAAGTCGGCGCCGGCGCCACCGTGAACGTGGAGGTCCACGAAGCCGGGGGCGAGCGTGGCGCCGTGGAGGTCGATGATTTCGGCGCCGTAGGCCGGTGCGTTCCCGCAGGCGGAAACGGCGCTGATGCGGCCGTCGTCGATGCGGACGGAGCCAGAGACGATCATCCGATCGGCCAGGACGATGGGGCCGTTTTGGAGGAGAAGCGAGGACATGATTGCCCCTTGAAATCTCTTGAATCGCGCTGCCTCGGCAGGTAGGCTAAATTCCGTCGCTCGGTCGCCTGCGCTGGATACGAACATGAACGACAATGGGAAGCCACCGCCCCCGCCCGATCTCGGCAATTTCCATGAGAACTGGCTCGCTTTCCCGCGCGAGGAGCGGCTGAAATACGCCGGAAAATTCGTGGCCTGGAGTCCCGACGGCTTGCGCATCGTGGCGAGCGGCGAATCGGAGCAGGAGGTCGAGGAAAAGCTCGTCGCGATGGGAATCGACCCGAGCCAGGTGGTCGGCGAAAACGTCCCGCCCTCCGATGTGGCCTTATTCTTATGACCCTGCGATTTCGCTATAGGCTTGAGGCCATGCCGCATGTCATCGTTCCGCTTGGCGGCCGCTGGGTGCGACCGCGCCCGGTCGTGGGCGTTACGGTGATTGGGTCGTCGAACAGCCGGCTCCGTATGGCGCTCCTCGACACCGGAGGGGACGACACGCTCTTCCCTGAAAACCTCGCTCCGATTCTCGGCGTCGATTTGACGAACGCACCCAGCGGCACGGGAAAAGGCATCGGTCTGGGCCTCGTGCCGGTGCGCTACGCAGAAGTGGGACTGCGAATCACGGACGGCCAGGAGCGGCGCGAGTGGACGGGCTGGGTGGGCTTCACTCCTGCGCCTCTTGGCTACCCAATTCTCGGCTTCGCCGGTTGCCTTCAGTTCTTCACCGCCACGTTTCACGGCGACCGCGAGGAAGTCGAACTCGCTGTGAATCGCCTCTATTCCGGGACGTGACCCCGCTGGATTACCGGGGGCTTGCGGAGCTGCGACAGCCAGGGGCGGACAAGGTTCCTGCACCTTCCCCGCTCCCTTACGGTCGCAGCTCTGACGGCGGCCGGGCCCGCCTCAATGCCGGAACAAAAACTCCTTCGAGTTCAACAGCGCCCAGTGGACGTCCTCCCACCCCTTGCGCTTGTCCTGGCTCTTCGCCACGTAATCCATCGCCGTCTTGATGTCCGCCGCCGTCGGCGGACGCGACACCGTGGCGAGGTACAGCTCGTTGAGGATCTCCAGGTCCGATGTCTTCGCGGCCAGCAATCGGCCGATGCGGTTGTTCGGCGTGCGCAGCTTCTCGTTGATCGTCTGTCCGTTGATGAGCTGCAGCGCCTGAGCGAGGTTGCTGTCGCTCTCGCGCTCGCATTCGCAGGCCAATTCCCGCGCCGGCTGGCCGAACGTCTTCAAAAACGGATGATTCGGATCGCCGTCGGGAAGCTGCATCGCCCGCATCCCGGCCGGTTCGCCGGTGAACTTCTCGGGAACCTCCGTCGCCGTGCAGACCGCGTCCAGGAGCTGCTCCGCCGTCAGCATCTTCGTCACGGCGTGCGAGAAGTACTTGTTGTCGTCGCGGTTGAAGTCGTTGGCCTGGGCGCTCAACTGGTACGTCCGCGAGGTCATGATGACCTTAATCATGTGCTTCACGTCGTACTTGCTGGCGGTGAAGTCCTTCGCCAGCGCATCCAGCAGCTCGTCGTTGGCCGACGGGTTGGAGTCGCGGAAGTCGTCCACGGGATCGACGATCCCCTTGCCGTTCAAGTGAAACCAGATCCGGTTCACCACCGATTTGGCGAAGAAGGGATTGTCGGCCGACGCGACCCACCCCGCCAGCGCGACGCGGCGATCCTGGCCCGGCGGGATCTCCGGCGTCGCGCCGCCCATGAACTTCGGCTTCATCGTCTGGCCGGTGCGCGGCTGCTGGACCTCGCCGGAGCGATCCGCGTAAATGATCTCGCCGCCGGGCGTCGCCGGGTTCGGCCCCGGCTCCATGGGGTCCTTCTTCTGCTTCACCCGCGCGAAGAACGCCGCGAAGCTGTAGTAGTCGTCCTGCGTCCAGCGCTCGAACGGGTGATTGTGGCACTTGGCGCACTGCATCCGCACGCCGCAGAACAGCTGCGCCGTCGTCTCGGCCAGGTTCTGCGGGTCGCGCGCGATGCGGTAGTAATTGGCCGGCGGGTTGGCGAACGTGCTGCCGTCGGCCGTCAGAAGCTCCTTGACGATCACGTCGAAGCCGTCGTTGTCGGCGACGTGGTCGCGCAGCCATTCCTGAAAGACATAGACGCCCTTCACCTCGATCGCCTTGCGGCTGCTGCGGAAGATGTCCGACCATTTCAGCGTCCAAAAGTCGGCGTATTCCGGCCGGTCGAGGAGCCGGTCGATCAGCTTGGCCCGCTTGTCCGGCGCCGGGTCGGCCAGGAAGGCACGCACCTCGGCGGCCGTCGGCGCCACGCCGCACACGTCCAGCGTCGCCCGGCGGATGAACTCTTGGTCGGTGCAGAGGTCCGACGGCGGCAGGCTCAGCATCTTGAGCTTGGCGAAGACGTGGTGATCGACGTAGTTGTTCTCCGGCGGGTTGGTCCAGACGAAGCCGGCCCGCGGCTGGAGGAAGGTCAGCCGGACGGTTTGCAGCTCCATCGAGGTAGCGGCAGAGGACGGCGATTTCGCCCGCGCTCTTGAATTCGACGAGGCCGGTCGGGGTGATGGTCGCCACGGATGTGTCGCTGCTGCTGAAGACGGTCAGCCGCGTCACGTCGCGGACCCCGCCGTCGGCGAACGTGCCCAGGACGACGAGCTGCTGCCAGCGGCTCGGCTCGGTCAGCAGGCGCGCACCGGGGAGAATCTGGATCGACTTCAGCGCCGGCAGGTCGGCCGGGTCGTCTTGCAATCCCTCGGCCAGCCAGCCGCGGACGGCCCGCCCCGGAATACTGTTGGCGGCGAAGCGGACGCTGCCCTCGTGCGGCACGCGGCCCAGGGCCTTCTCCATCATCAGGCTGGAGTCGGGGCTGCCGCGGTCGGTGCGGCGGCCCAGCACGTCGCGCGTGAGCTGGAGGTAGTCGGCGGCGGGGTCGAAGCCGCGCAGGCTGAGCTTGAAGCCGTTCTTGCCGGAGGGCGTGCCGTGGCAGGCGCCGGCGTTGCAGCCGCCGACGTTCAGCGCCGCGATCACCTCGCGGCGGAACGACATCGGCTGCGGCTTGTCGAAGTCCTTGACGGTCAGGGCGGCGCGGGCCGTCTGGCCGCCGGCCTTGACGACGAGGGCGCCGGCGCCGTTCTTCCGCGGCGTCACGAAGCCGGCGCCGGGGTCGGCGAGGTCGGGGGCTTCACAGGTGAAGTCGCAGAACGCCGTCAGGTCGCGCACCGTGCCGTCGGCGTAGCGGCCGGTGACGACGACCTGCTGATAGGCGCGGGGTCCGGCGAGCGCGATCGTCTCCGGCTGAATGAGCAGCGACGCGGGCTGGCCGACCAAGGCGGCTCGCTGCTGCGGGTCGGTTGGAACGGCGGCCACGGCGGTCGCGGCGGACACGGCGAGAAGCAGGCCGGCGAGCAACGGCGGGCGGGCGCGAGCAACCAGATCGCGAAGACGACGGAACATGATGCGTGCCCCCTTGCGGACCCTGGCGGGTTTCAAACGGCGGGAATCGATCGGCGGGTGGGCGACGAGCGAGGCCATCGAATGATGACAGTGTAACCAGTGGGCCAGCGGAATGCGACCGGATTTTCCAGGAAATCGCGCGCCGGATGCGCACGGGTTCCGGCCGGTTCGTCCTGCCGGCCGTCAGCTGCTGGCGCTGGAATAAGACCGCAGCGCGTAGAAGAAGAAACGGCGGCTGAGGTAGAGCATCACGGCCGTCGCCGCGATCAGGAGGGCGACGTTCTCCACCGTCAGGTCCAGCACGCGCACCATCTCCTGGGCCGGCACGTTCGTCACCAGCAGCACCGGCACGACGTACCAGCAGGCGATGTAAATCGGATAGGCCCACCCCCGCATGTAGTTTTCGCGCGGGTAACGCATCAGCGTGGTGAACAGCCACCACCATTCCATCAGGTTTTCGTTGCGGACCAGCCAGACGGACAATGAGGAGAGGATGAGGAGGAAACTGTAGGCCAGGGCGGCGCCGCACGCGAACAGCAGGACGAAGCCGGCGAGGCGGCCGGGGTCGAACGTCCAGCCCATGCCCGCCAGCGCGTACGCCATGATGGCGACGCCGAGCGGCACCTTCGTGGCCGTGGACCAGTCGATCTTGCGCAGGCTCACCAAGAACTGCTCGTCGATCGGCTTGAGCAGGTAGAAGTCGAGGTTGCCCGTCCGCACCATGTCGGCGAAGTCGATGGCGTTCTCCAGGAACAGCGTCTCGATCAGTCCTTCCAGCGTGTAATAGCATCCGAGAAAGAACAAATACTGGTGCGCGTCCCAGCCGCCGACCTGGCTCGTGTAGGTGAAGAGCGTCTGATAGAAGATGAGGAGGATGCCGAGCCAGAGGACCTCGACCAGCACCTTCATGACGAAGTTGCCGCGAAAGGCCATTTCGTTGGTCAGGCAGAAGCGGCCGAAGGCGCCCAGCAACCGGAAGTAGCGGGCCATGCGACGCACGGGGCTTCACCCTCCGAAGGCGCTGTAACGGCGCAGGCCGCGGGCGTACAGCAGACGCGCCAGCACGGCCAGCGCCGCCGCCCACGCGGCCTCGATCAGCAGACCCGGCAGCAATTCGCCGTCCGGGACCTTGCCCAGGACGACGGCCGCCGGGAAATAGGCCATGTACTGGAACGGCAGCAATTTGAACAGCTCGCGCCACGGCGGCCGCAACAGGTCCAGCGGGAACAGTTGGCCGGACACGAAGAAGTTGACGGTGTTGACGACGTAGAGGAACGAGGAGATTTCCAGGAACCAGAAGCCGATCATGCCGATGCAGGTCTCGAAGAAGAAGCCGACGCCGAAGGCCAGGAGCAGCGAGACCACGTAGGCGGCCAGCCGCGGCGCGTCGGGCAGGTGGACGTCCTGGAGCAGGCCGAAAAAGACCCCGAAAAGGATCGCATAGGCGAAGATCGACGTGGCGATGTACGCCGTCTTGTGGGCGGCGCGATAGGCGAGCAGGTAGCCGATCAGGTCGAGCGGCTGGACCAGATACTTTTTGAGCGTGCCCTCGCGGATGTCGCGGGCCACGCCGCCAGCCAGGGCGGGCATACTGGAAAACATGCGGCTGATGTGGACCAGCAGCAGGTAGGCCACCATCTCGCCGAAGGTGAAGCCCTGAAACTTCTTGACGCCGCCGCCGGTCGGTTCAGGCGCCCAGTCGTAGGCGGCCCGCCAGAGGAGGATGGTCGTCACCAGCGGCAGGAAGCGGAGGACGCTGGCCAGGAGGAAGTCGCCGCGATAGGCCATGCGCTCCATCAGCGATACGCGATAGATATTGACGTATTTGCGGACGACGCCCCACGCCGTGGCCCGGCGCGGGATCGCGTCGCTGGTCGCCGTCTCCGCCAAGGTTCGCCTCGCTTGCGTTTGCCGGAAGGAATCGCACGCCTATTGCCATCGTAGTGCGGGGCGGCGGAGTTGTCACGGCGGGTGGGCGTCCGCGCATTTCTGCAAAATGCGCCATTCATGGACGTGCTTTCTGGTACACTGATCGACCGAATGCCGCCGGCCCACCACCGATTTCATAGGCCGCGGCGGCTGAGGCGGAGCCGATCCGATGATACGATTCCTGCATGTCGCCGACCTGCACCTCGGCTTACGAATCACCCGGTTCGAGGAGAGCGCCTGCAAGCGGATAGAAGAGGCCCGGTTCCAGGCGCTTGAGCAAATATGCACCAAGGCCGCGGAGCATCAGGTCCACTTCGTCCTCATCGCCGGCGACGTATTCGACGATCACAGCGTTTCCAAGTTGATCGCCGAACGCGCCTTCGCGCTCTTTGAAGGAAAGACGATCCCGTGCCCGGTGTACATCATTCCCGGCAATCACGATCCGCTTGCTCCCGGCGGCGTTTGGGATCGCGATCCGTGGACGCGCGAGCAACCCACGAAGCACATCCATCTGCTGCGGGAACCTTCGCCCGTCGCCGTCCCTGGCGTGCCCGTCACGATTTTTCCCTGCCCGCTGCGGAATCGCAATTCAATCGACGACCCGACGAAATGGATCTCCGACCATCCGCGGGCCGACGGTGATCGAACGATCCGCATCGGTCTGGCGCATGGAAGCCTCAATCTCATGCCCAACTTGCCTCTGGACGATCACCTCATCCGCAAGGACGCGGCCGATCACTATGGCCTGGATTACCTGGCGCTCGGCCACTGGCACAAGTCGCTGCGCTGCCACTCCTCCGACGGCGCCGAGCGCACCGCCTATAGCGGCACGCATGAGCCGATGCGGTTCCCCGGATCGGGGGCGGCCCTTTCGACGGGATGGTCTTCCTATTCCGCGGACGGCGACGCCGAACGCTTCCAGGACGAAGGAACTGGCACGGCGCTGCTGGTGTCGATCGAAGAGGCGGGGGCGCCACCCACTATCAAGACGATCGAGGTCGCCTGGCTGCGCTGGTCGGCGGAGCGACTGGACGTAACGTCACGGCCGCTCGGAGAAATCATCGCCAGCTATGCCAAGCGAGCCGGCCAAGGACAGATGGTCGTGAGATTAACTCTCTGCGGTGTCCTCGATCCCGACAAGCATCAACGCATCGATGCGGAGCTTCGGAACATCGTCTGCGGCCGGTACTGCCCCGGTTCCAGTTTTCACACCGACGAACTCCTGGTGGAACCGACGCCCGAGCAGTTGAGCAAGATCGTCGGCGACGGCGTCCTATCGCGCATGCTCGAGCGCTTGCGGCAGGAATCGGGATCGTCCGACGTCGCGGCCAAGCGTGTCGCGGACCACGCCCTGAACCTGCTGTACCGCATCGCTTGGGAGGAGCTGTCCCAATGATTCTCGAAGGCTTTGAAATCGAGAACTGGTCGTGCATCAAGCACGTCGCGGTGGATAGCCTGCCGCCCACCGGCGTCGTCGTCTTGCACGGCCCGAACGCCACGGGAAAGAGCAGCATCGTCGCCGCGCTGCGCGCGTGTTTGATGGATTATCCGGCGAATTCCGTCGCAAAGGACCTCAAGCGCTGGTTCGCCAAGGACGGCAGCGACAAGCCGCGCGTCAGCGTCGCCTTTCGAGCGCAGGGCGCCTCCTGGCGGATCACCAAGCAATTCGGCGGCAAAGAGAGCAAGCTGGAAAGCCGCACCCCGGCAGGCGCATGGAAACTGGAACAATCGACCGCGGCCGACGCCCATGAGCGGGTGAGGCAGCTGATCGGCGGCAAGGATTCGGACGCCGGCTTGCAACAGCTGCTGTGGTTGAATCAGGCGGAATTCCAGTTGCCCGATCCGAAAAAGTTCGATTCGGACGTACAGTCCCAGCTTCGCACCGTTCTCGGGGTGCTCCAGACGCCGCTGGACGACCGCTTCCTCCGCCGCGTCAAGGCGGAATGGTCTCGCTGGTTCGGCGCGGAGCAAACCGGGCGAAAAGCCCAAATTGAAGAAGGATTGCCCGCACGACAAGGCGCTGGCGGCCCTCGAACAGCACAAGGACGAATTGACCAAGATTGAGGAGGAATACCGGTCCTTCGAGAAGATGATGGAGAAATCGGGGAACCTGGAAATCCTGTCTCGCGATTTGCGGCGACAACTGGCGGACAAGACGCGCGAGCACCGTCTTCTTCAGGAGGAATACGAGACAAGCCTGAAGCGTCTTCAGGCCCATCGGCTCGCGGCGGCGCAAGTGGAGGCGGCCGAGAAGGAGTTGGCCGGCGCCCAGGAGCGGCAGCGGGAGCGCGCGGAAAAAGAGGGACGCGTGCACGAGGCGGAGCGGCTTGCAGAAAAGGCCGGCGGCGAAGTTGAGAAAAAGGGGCAGCTGCTCCGGGCCGCCGAGCAAGGTCTCCGCGATCTGCGGGGCGAGATTCTAGCATTGAAGGATGCGGAACGTGGATTACAGGGCCGCCTCAACGCCGTGGACAAGCGACTCAAGGTGTTGACGCTGAAGGAAAATGCAAAGACCGCCGCGAAGAACTTGGAACAGGTGGAAAGGATGGCGGGCGAAATCGAAAGGCTCAAGAAGCATGCACGCGAACGCCCCGCGCCGGATGCAGGAACCATTGACGAGTTGGAAGAGAACCGCAGGAAGGCCGGCCAGGCGAGGGCTGCCCTCGAAGCCGCAGCCATTGTGCTCACCATCTTTCCCAAAGCAGGCGGCGCAGGTCCCGGTCTGATGATCGACGGCGCGCCTACGGCGGAAGCCGGACGCGCGAACGATGAGACGCCCATCCGGCGCCTGGTCCGTCGTCAGGCTGAGATCATTATTCCGGACTGGGGCCGGGTGGAACTCACCCGCGGCTCGGACGCGCCCAGCCTCGATGAGATCGAAAGCAATCTGAGTGAACTGGATGGCGGGTTCGCCGAAGTGCTCGCGACGTTCGGCCTGGCCGCCAGCGATCCCACCGCCATTGGCCAGCTGCGCGACCTGGCGGCGGAGAAAAAGGTGCGCGATCCCATACTGAAGAACAAGCAGGACGAGATCCATCTGCTGGCCCCGAACGGCCTCGACCCTCTGCGGGAGGAAGTCGCACGGCTTGAGAAGCTCCTGTCAGCAAGTGATTCCGATGCAGGAACATCACTTTCGAGCAATGACCTTCCGACGGCTGCAGACGGTTTGGATCAGCTCGCCGGTCAACTCAAGACGGAAATCGACGAGAACGAAGAGAAGATCCGCGCGGCCGAACAACAAGTCGCAGAAGCCGAGCGCGAAATCGACGGCGATCCAGACACTGACTCCGCCGCGGTTAGGAGAGGCCGTAGGGCGGACAAAAGCAAGAGCGCCGCGCCGGGACTTCGGCGACAAGAGGCGGATGCGAAGGTGGCGCTGGCGGGCCTCAACGCCACGGTGGTCGTCCATCGCGATGAACTCGGTCGGATGTTGACGGCGTCACAGATCGAGGACGCCGTTCGCGCCGCCGAAGCCGCGCTTGACAAGGCGCGCGACGAGCTTGAATCGGCCACGCTGAGCGAGAGTGAAGCAACCATTCGTGAACGCCTCGACGCCGCCGCGGAAGGGTTGCGCGCACTCAACACGCAGCTGACGGAAGCTGAGAAGGAGTTCAACCAAATCAAGGGCGCCATGAGCCAGAGTGAAGGCCTGCACCAGAAGCGCGCCGCCGCCGCCGCCCGCGTTGAGGAGTTGGCGCGCCAGACGGAGCGCGAGGCCCTGGAGAGCGAAGCCTACGACCGGCTCTACGCCCTTTTCGAGGAGTGCCGCGAGAAGCAACTTGGCTCCGTCATGGGGCCGATTCATGATCGCGTGCTGCGCTGGATGCGTCTCTTGCGCATCGGCGGTTATCAATCGATCCGCTTCAACGATCAGTTGCTGCCGGAGAAGCTGGTGGCCGGCGACGGCGCGACCGAATGGATGTTCGGGGAAGAGTCCACCGGGACGATCGAGCAGATCGCCATGATGGTGCGGCTTGCCCTCGGGTCGATGCTCTCAACGCCAGACGACCCGGCGGTGGCCGTGCTGGACGACCCCTTGACGCACAGCGACGTGGTGCGGCTCGATCGGATGCGCGCCGTTCTGAAAAGCGCCTCGGCCGGCGATCACGACTCAACGCCACCCGCGGGACCGCTGCAAATCATCGTCCTCACCTGTCATCCCGAATGGTTCGCAATCGACGGTGCGAAGATCGTCAATCTCTCTCAACCGGACGTGTTGAGCGGGCGCTGCTGACACCGTCCTCCGGCGCGGTTCTATACAACCGCGCCCAAATTCTACAGAATCTCCTTGACACCCGATTCTCGCCCGGTATGGTGGTTATAGGTGCCGCGAGCGAGCAGCGCCGTCCCCCAGCCCCGCCGTTTCCCGCCCAGCCGCCGAACTGCCCGCCGGAGTACAGCCCTTGTCCGATGTCCGCCGAACCGAAGCGCTTTCCTCCCGCCGCGGATTGCGCCGCCAGACCATCGTTCAGTCGCTGATGGCCGACGTGGTCCACGGCCGCCTCCGGGCGGGCGACCATCTGGTCACGCAGGAGTTGGCGCAACGCTTCGGCGTCAGCCATACGCCGATCCGCGAGGCGCTATCGCCCTGGCCGGCGTCGGCGTCATCGACCTGCTGCCCAACCGTGGCGCCGTGGTGCGGCGGGTGTCGCCGAAAGAGGTCCGGGAAGTCTGCCAAGTGAGGCGGGCGCTGGAGTGCGAGGCGACTCGCTCCGCCTGCGGCCGCACCGACCTGGCCGCGCTGCACGCCCTGGCCGACGACCTGCGGCGGATGATCGGCGTCAAGACGCCGTCGGGCGCCCGCTACGTCGCCGAGGCCCGCGACGTGGACAGCCGGCTCCACGACCTGATCGCCGATTCGTGCGGCAACGACTTCCTGGCCCAGGAAATCAGCCGGCTCAAGACGCTGTTCCGCGTCTTCCGCGACGTGGCCTGGGAGCATGACACCGCCTGCAACGATTATCATCGGCTGGCCGAGGAGGCCCACGAGCATCTCGCCATCGTCGAGGCGCTCTTGGCCGGCGATCCGAAGGCGGCCGCCCGCGCCATGGCCCGCCATATCCGATCCGGTTTGCGCTACTGGAGTCGGGCCGTGCCGAGGGGAGACAAGGAGACACGGAGACACGGAGACACGGAGACCACGCATCATGGCCACCGGGAGAGCAAACGAAATGGCAGCTGCTAGTAAACCTGCGAGGGCGCGGTGGACCAGGGGATGGGCAGTCGTTCTCCTTGTCTCCTTGTCTCCTTGTCTCCTTGTCTCGTCTTCCCGGGCGGCCGACAAGCTGGAGTACAACCGCGACGTGCGGCCGATCCTGATGGAGAACTGCTTCGCCTGCCACGGCGCCGACAGCGCGTCCCGCAAGGCCGACCTGCGCCTCGACCGGCACGACGACGCCGTCAAAGCCAAGGCTTACGTCCCCAGCAAGCCCGACGACAGCGAGATGATCGACCGTATCAACTCGGACATGACCAGCCGGTTGATGCCGCCGCCCAAGACCGGCAAGAAGCTCACCGCCGCCCAGAAGGAAACCCTGCGGCGCTGGATCGCGGAAGGGGCCGAATATCAACCCACCTGGTCGCTGATCCCGCCGAAGCGCACGCAGCCGCCGGCCGTGAAGAACGCGGCCTGGGCGCGCAACCCCATCGATAGTTTCATCCTCGCGGACCTGGAAAAGCAGGGCCTGGCGCCGTCGCCGGAGGCCGACCGCTGGACGCTGGGGCGGCGCGTGAGCCTCGACCTGACCGGCCTGCCGCCGGCGCCGGAAGAGCTGGAGGCGTTCGTGAACGACCCGGCGGCCGACGCTTACGAAAAGTATGTGGATAAGCTGCTGGCGTCGCCGGCCTACGGCGAGCACCGCGGCGCGCTACTGGCTGGACGCGGCCCGCTACGCCGACACGCACGGCATCCACTTCGACAACTACCGCGACATCTGGGCCTACCGCGACTGGGTCATCAACGCCTTCAACCAGAACAAGCCGTTCGACCAGTTCACGATCGAGCAGCTGGCCGGCGACCTGCTTCCGAACCCGACGCTGGACCAGCGCGTCGCCACCGGCTTCAACCGCTGCAACATCACCTCCAACGAGGGCGGCCTCATCCCGGAGGAGTACCTCGTCCTCTACACGCGCGACCGCACCGAGACGACGGGGCGCGTCTGGCTCGGCATGACGGTCGGCTGTGCGGTCTGCCACGATCACAAGTTCGACCCGATCAGCCAGAAAGAGTTCTATTCGCTGTCCGCTTTCTTCAATAACACGACGCAAGGCGCGATGGACGGCAACATCCCGAACACGCCGCCGGTCATCCTCGTGCCGGCGCCGCAGGACCGACCGCGCTGGGACGCCGTGACGAAGGAGCTGGCGGAGGCCCGCAAGCTGGCCGACGGCCGCAAGCAGGCGGCCCGCGCCGACTTCGACAAGTGGTTGTCATCCGCGACGCCGGACGGCATGGCGCCGCTCGTCCCGACCGACGGCCTGCGCCTTCATGCGCCGCTCAGCGAGGGGCAGGGCACGACGCTCAACCTGACCGTGGACGGCAAATCGCGGGCGGTCCCGCTGGCGTCCGGCGTCGCCTGGGCCGGCGGACACATCGCGGCCAAGGCCTTCAAGTGCGACCAGGGCGCGGCCGTGGAATTGGCCGACGTGGGCGACTTCGAGAAGGACCAGGGCTTTTCCTACGGCGCGTGGGTGAAGATCCCGAAGAACATTCCCGGCGGCGCCGTGATCGCCCGCATGGACGATCAGCACGACTTCCGCGGCTGGGACCTGTGGATTCAGAACGACCGCGTCGGCGCCCACATCATCGACAAGTGGCCGACGGACGCCCTCAAGGTGGTGTCCAAGAACCCCATCAAGGTGGGCGAATGGAACCACGTGTTCATCGCCTATGACGGATCGGCCAAGGCGTCTGGCGTCCACGTCTACATCAACGGCGTCCCGCAGGAGACGAACGTCGAGGCTGACCAGCTCAAGAGCAGCATCCGCACGACGGTGCCGCTGAAGTTCGCCCAGCGTCACAGCACCTCCCGGATCGACGGCCTGGAAATCCAGGACCTGCGCATCTACGGCCGCACCCTGTCGGCCGAAGAAGTGGAGCGACTGATGCGGACGCCGCGCGCCGCCTGGCTGGCGACGCGGCCGGCCGCCCAGCGCACGGACGCGGAGAAAAATGAACTGTTCGACTGGTGGCTGCCGACGATGGACCCGGCGTACAAGGACCTGTCCAAGAGGTTAAGCGATCTGCAAACGGAGGAGGCGGCGATCAAGTCGCGCGGCGAGACGGCCTACGTCATGCAGGAGAAGCCGGAGCCGCCGACGGCCTACGTCCTATACCGCGGCGATTACGACAAGCGGCGCGACCGGGTGACGCCGGCGACGCCGGCCGCGCTGCCTCCGATGCCGCCGGACCTGCCGCGCAACCGGCTCGGCTTCGCCGAGTGGCTGATGCGGCCGGAGAACCCGCTGACGGCCCGCGTCACGGTCAACCGCTACTGGCAGGAGCTGTTCGGCACGGGCATCGTCCGCACGTCGGAGGACTTCGGCGTGACCGGCGATGCGCCGTCGAACCAGGCGCTGCTCGACTGGCTGGCGGTGGAGTTCCGCGAGTCGGGCTGGGACGTGAAACACTTGTTCAAACTCATGGTTATGTCCGCCGCGTACCGCCAGTCGGCGGTCGTCACAAAGGAGAAACTGGAGAAAGACCCGGGCAATCGCCTGATCTCGCGCGGCCCGCGCTTCCGCATGGACGCCGAGATGATCCGCGACTACGCCCTGGCGTCGAGCGGCCTTTTGGTGCGAAAGATCGGCGGTCCGAGCGTGAGGCCGTACCAGCCGCCGGGCGTCTGGGAAGCGGTCGCCATGATCGGCAGCGACACCCGCAATTACAAGCAGGATAACGGCGACAAATTGTATCGCCGAAGCATGTACACTCTCTGGAAGCGGGCGGCGCCGCCGGCGTCGATGGACATCCTGAACGCGCCGACGCGCGAGGTCTGCACGGTGCGGCGCGAGCGGACCGACACGCCGCTGCAAGCGCTGGTGACGCTGAACGACCCGCAGTTCGTGGAGGCGGCCCGCTTCCTGGCGCAATCGGCGCTGAAGCAGGCCGGCGACAAACCGGCGTCGGGCATCGACTTCATGGCGAAGCGCGTGCTGTGCCGTCCGCTGCGGCCGGAAGAGACGAAGGTGGTGGAGGGGTCGCTGGACGACCTGCTCACCTACTACAAGGCCCACGCCGACGAGGCGAAGAAGCTGATCGCCGTCGGCGAGTCGAAGGCGGATGCGTCGCTGGACCCGGCGGCGCTGGCCGCGTGGACGATGACGGCGAATGAGCTGATGAATTTGGATGAAGTGTTGAACAAGTGAACCCTGCACACACCGCCCGATATCAACGAGCAATCCGATGAGCCTCTTCAACGACACCATCCGTTCCGAAACCCGTCGCCAGTTCCTCGGCCGTGGGGTCAACGCCGTCGGCTGGGCGGCCCTGGCCTCGCTGCTCGGTGAGGGGATGGCCCGCGGCGACGACGGCAAGGGCATGGCGAACCCCATTCCGCTCGACCACCCCGCCAAGGCCAAGCAGGTCATCTACCTGCACATGGTCGGCGGGCCGCCGCAGATGGACCTCTACGATTACAAGCCCAAGATGAACGAGATGTTCGACAAGGATCTGCCCGACTCCATCCGCATGGGCCAGCGGCTCACGGGCATGACCAGCGGCCAGGCGCGCTTCCCCGTCGCCCCGTCGAAGTTCAAGTTCGCGCAGTACGGCAAGAGCGGCATGTGGGTGTCGGAGCTGCTGCCGTGGACGGCCAAGGCGGTCGATGACATGTGCTTCATCCGCTCGCATGCACACCGACGCCATCAACCACGAGCCGGCCATCACCATGATGCAGACCGGCAATCAGGTGACGGGCCGGCCCTGCCTCGGCTCCTGGACGTCCTACGGCCTCGGCTCGCTCAACAAGAACCTGCCGACGTTCGTGGTGATGGTCGCCCAGCCGACCAACACCGAGCAGGTGCAGGCCATCTCCGCCCGCCTCTGGTCGGCCGGCTACCTGCCTGGCGAACACGCCGGCGTCTCCTTCCGCACCGCCGGCGATCCGATCCTCTACATCGACAACCCGGATGGCGTTTCTCCCGAAGTCCGCCGCAAGACGCTCGACGGCATCAACGCCCTCAACCAGATGAACTACCAGACGGTCGGCGATCCCGAGACGCACACGCGCATCGAGCAGTTCGAGATGGCCTACCGGATGCAGGCCAGCGTCCCCGACCTGACCGACCTGGCCAAGGAGCCGGAGGGCACGTTCAAGCTGTACGGCGACGCGGCGAAGAAGCCCGGCACGTTCGCCAACACCGCCCTGCTGGCCCGGCGCATGGTGGAGCGCGGCGTGCGCTTCGTGCAGATCTACCACAACAACTGGGACGTGCATGGCAACGTGGCCGGTCGGCTGCCCGACCAGTGCCGCGACGTGGACCAGGCCTGCTACGGCCTCATCCAGGACCTGAAGAACAAGGGACTTTACGACTCGACGTTGGTGATCTGGGGCGGCGAGTTCGGCCGGACGATCTACTCGCAGGGCGGCCTGACGAAGCAGAACTACGGCCGCGACCACCACCCGCGCTGCTACACGATGTGGATGGCCGGCGGCGGCTCGAAGCCCGGCTGCATCCACGGGGAAACCGATGATTTCTCCTACAACATCGTGAAGGATCCGGTCCACGTCCACGAGTTCCACGCCACGGTGCTGGACCTGCTGGGCTTCAACCCGGCGAAGTTCACCTACCGCTATCAGGGACTGGACCAGCGCCTGATCGGCGTCGAGCCGGCGAACGTGGTCAAGGAGTTGCTGGCGTAACGGATGGGCTTGTCCGTCTAAATGCGGCTTCCCAACCAGCCCGAAGCGCCAGCGAGGGTTTCTATCGCATCCCTCGCTGGCGCTTCGGGCTGGTATCATACCCCCATGACCCGCGCCGTCCGAAACTCCGCCGCGCCTCGCCGCTGACCGGCGACGATCTCACCCTCGCCGACGCCGACGCCATCCTGCACGGCCGCGTCGAGCGCCTCAGCCTCGCGCCCGCCGCCCGCCGTCGCGTCGAACAGTCCCGCCGGTGCGTCGTCGATCTCCTCGAACAGGGCGCCACTCTCTACGGCGTCAACACCGGCTTCGGCAAGCTCGCCAACCAGCGCATCGCCCCGAACGACGTGCTGGCGCTCCAGGAAAACCTCCTCCGCAGCCACGCCGTCGGCGTCGGGCCTCTCCTCGGCGTCGGCGTCAGCCGCCTCGCCCTCGCCCTGCGCATCCAGGCGCTCGCCAAGGGATATTCGGGAGTGACGGTTGATCTCATTGATGCGTTATTGGAGATGTACAACCGCGGCGTCGCGCCGGCGATCCCGGAGCAGGGCAGCGTCGGGGCCAGCGGCGATCTCGCTCCGCTGGCCCACCTCGCCCTCGTCGTCATCGGCGAGGGTCATGCCTTCGTCGCCCGGCCGGAGGGCGACGCCGACCCCCACGCCGGACGCCGGCCCCGGTCGATGAGCGGCCGCGCCGCCCTCCGCCGTGTCCGTCTCAAGCCGTACCAGTTGCAAGCGAAAGAAGGCCTGTCGCTCATCAACGGCACGCAGATCAGCACCGCCATTCTCGCCGACGCCCTGGTCCGCGCCCGCAAATTGCTTCGCGTCGCCGACGTGGCCGGCGCCATGACTGTCGAGGCGACCAAGAGTTCCCAGGTTCCCTTCGACCCGCGCATCCAGGCCGTGCGGCCGCACCCCGGACAGGCCGCGTGCGCCGCCAACCTGCGCCGGCTGCTGGCCGACAGCGCGGTCATGGTTTCGCACGCCGAATGCGGCAAAGTCCAGGACGCCTACAGTCTCCGCTGTATGCCGCAGGTCCACGGCGCCCACCGCGACGCCCTCGATTACGCCGCCGCCGTCGTCGAGCGCGAGATGAACAGCGCCACCGACAACCCGCTCGTTTTCACGGACACCGGAGAGGTCCTTTCAGGGGGAAACTTCCACGGCCAGCCGGTGGCCGTGGCCGCCGATCTCGTTTGCGCCTCCCTGGCCGATCTTAGCAGCATCAGCGAGCGGCGCGTGGAGAATCTGGTCAACCCTGACCTGAGCGGCCTGCCCGGCTTCCTGACGCCGCACCCCGGACTCAACTCCGGCGCCATGCTCGTGCAGGTCCTGGCGGCCGCCCTCGTCTCCGAGAACAAAGCGGCGTCGTTCCCCGCCGGCGTCGATTCCATCCCGACCTCCGCCAACCGCGAGGACCACGTCTCCATGTCCACCCTGGCGGCTCGCAAATGCCGGGCCGTCGTCGCCAACGCCACGCGGGTGCTGGCCTGCGAGGTGCTGTGCGCGGCCCAGGGGCTGGAGTTCCACCTGCCGCTGCGGCCCGGCAAGGGCGTCGAGGCGGCGTACCAGTGCGTTCGCCGGCACGTCCGGCCGCTTGGCCGCGACCGCACGCTGCACCGTGACCTGGAGGCGGTCGAACGGCTCATCCGCACCGGGACGCTGCTGGAGGCGGTCGAGGCGGCGTGCGGGCGTTTGGAATGACGCGCCGTTGGCCGGCCGCAAACCACGCACCTATCATTGGGACAGGCGGTCGGCGCGCCCGCGCGACCCTGTGAAAGGACACAGTCCCATGCGATCGTTTAAGAGTCTGAGCGAGCAGGAAGTGCTGGCCCTGGCGATCTCCCTGGAGGAGGAGGACGCCCGCGTTTACGCCGACTTCGCGGAGGGACTAAAGGATAGTCACCCCTCGCACGCGGAGCAGTTCCGCCAGATGCGCGCGGAGGAGGACGGCCACCGCCATCGGCTGCTGGACCTGTACCAGAAAAAGTTCGGCGACCACATCCCGCTGATCCGGCGGCAGGACGTCAAGGGCTTCGTGCGGCGTCAGCCGGTCTGGCTGACGCGGCCGCTGGGGCTGGACGCGGTGCGCAAGGCAGCCGAGTCGATGGAGGTGGAGACCCGGCGCTTCTACGAGGCCGCCATCCGTAGGACGACCGACGCGGGGATGCGCCAGCTGCTGGGCGACCTGGCCGAGGAAGAGCGGAGGCACGAACGCATCGCGGAGGAACTGGAAAAGGCGGCCGAGCCGCACGAGCAGGAAGAGGCGGCGGCGCGGCGGCGGCTGTTCGTCTTGCAGGTGGTGCAGCCGGGCCTGGCGGGGCTGATGGACGGCTCCGTTTCGACGCTGGCGCCGATCTTCGCGGCGGCGTTCGCCACGCACCCGACGCTGGCAGACGTTCCTCGTCGGCCTGGCGGCTAGCATCGGGGCGGGGATCAGCATGGGCTTTGCCGAGGCGCTGTCCGACGACGGCAGCCTGACGGGCCGTGGTCGGCCAATTATTCGAGGCGCCGTGTGCGGCCTGATGACGGCGCTCGGCGGCCTGGGCCATACGCTGCCGTTTCTCATCCCGATCGTCTCCCGGGGACGGATTTCTCGTGGCGATCGGCGTGGCGGTGGCCGTCGTGGTGGTCGAACTGCTGGTGATCGCGTGGATTCGCAACCGTTACATGGACACGCCGCTCTGGCAGGCGGTTCTCCAGGTGGTCGTCGGCGGCGTGCTGGTGTTTGCCACCGGCATCTTGATCGGCGTGTCATGAAGCTCGAACGGAGGGCGCTTGTCGTGGAAACCGCGCTGCTTCTCATTGCCCACGGCAGCCGGCAGACGGAAGCCAACGCCGATCTGCACCACGTCGCCGACGGCCTGCGGCGGCGCGGTCATGCGGTGGTCGAGGCGGCGTTTCTGGAGCTGGCCGACCCGGACATTGACGAGGCCGCGGCGCGGTGCGCGGCGCGGGGAGCCGGCCGCATCGTACTCGTGCCGTATTTCCTGTCGGCCGGCGTCCACGTGCGCCGCGACCTGACGGCGGCGCGCGACCGGCTGGAAGCGCGCTTCCCCGGCGTCGAGTTTCGGCTGGCGGAAGCCCTGGGCCGCCATCCATTGCTCCTGGACGCGGTGGAAGAGCGGGCGCGTGAGGCCGTCAAGGAGTAAAGAGGGCGCGAACGTCCGCTGCCCTTGGATGGTGCAACCAGTCCAGCACCGTCCCGGCTGCGTCCCGCAGACGCAGCCCCTCCACCAGCGGCGCGTCAGCGCCCGCCCGCCAGGCCGTCTGCCAGTACGGCCGCCCCCTGCGCCGCGTGCTTCACCCACGCGCCCGGCAGCGAACCCAGCCGCGCCACGCTTGCCAGCTCGCCTAGGGCCGCCGCGACGTTGGTCGTCAGCGCCGGTTCGATCTCCAGCAGCCGGCCCGACAGGACGATTTCCTCGAACGGCGTGACCGCCCGCCGCCCGGCGACGGCCCGGACCAGCTCCTCCTGAAACCAGCGTCGGGCCAGCACGGCGTCAGGCACGGATGAAGCGCCGCCGGTGAACAGATCAACTTTCCTCAGCGGTGAAAGCAGATACGCCAACTCGCCGTCCCACGCCCCGCCGCTGCCCCAACCGCACGGGCCGCTCGTCCCGCCCAGGCCGTCCACGACGCGGCCGTCGTCGATCACTATACAGGCCGTAAACGCCGACCCCAGTTCCACGACGCAAGCCGAGCCCGCCGGCCGAGTCGCCAGGGCCAGCGCCGCCACGCACAGCTTGTCCGGCGTGCCGAGGTCGATGCGGTTGATCTTGCGATGTTCGGGCACGGTCGGCAGGTGGATCACGCCGGGCAGGAAGACGCCGGGCAGGTTCGACGTACACAACGCCTTTAGCAGAGCGCTCAAGCCGGCGACGCCCTGATCGCGGCCGCGCTCGTCGGGCCGCACCAGCGTCATCAGGGAGATTTCGCGGTCGGTGCATTCGCGGGCGGGGATTAGCGGCAGACCGTACCCCGACGGCCCGGCGACGAGCGCGAACGGGCCGCGCTCCGTCAGCCAGCGCACCGGGGCGGCGGAGTCGGCGGCAAGTCTTGCGGAGAAAAACGGGTTTGATCGGATACCTCTCCGTCCTGGAGGATGAGCAGGTCGAGGCTGCTGGTGCCGGGGTCGCAGCCGGCCACGCGAATGGGTGAAGACATGCGTCAAAACGCCTTGGCCAGGGCGTAGACCTGTTCCGCGTCCAGTATCTGATCGTTGCTCTCGAATAGGCGGGCGACGGCCGCGCGATGCACCTTCATCTTCAGATCGCCGACGCCGAGCGCGCCATAGCCAATGACGCCGTCGCGTTCCTTGCCCTTGTCGCCGGCCTCGACGCCCTCGACGCCGAGCGGCGGCACAGCGTTGAGATCGACTGTTACCCGCAGCGTCGGGCACTCCAGCCGGGCGGACTTCGGCAGGAGTACGACGCCGGCGGCCCCGGCGGCGAAAACCAGCGTCCGCCCGTCCAGCGCGGCCGCCAGGTCGTCCGGCCCGGCGACGGCGGCCGCCTCCAAGCGGGCGCCGGGAACCTTGGCCTGAACGGCCATCACGGTGAGCGAGGCCCGTTCACGTTGCCGCGACGCCAGACGCACCTCCGCCCCTTCGCGCGCAGCAGCAGGGCCACGCGCTGCCCCACCGGCCCGGTGCCGGCCAGGATCAGCGCCCGCGCCTGCGACAGGTCGAGATGCCGCGCGGCCGATCGCACGGCGGCGGCCGCCGTCGTGTTGGCGCCGTTGGAGTCCAGCAGCACCGACACGCGCAGCCCGTACTGCGGGATCATGTGCCGCTGCACCTCGGCCAGCAGCCGCTCGCCGGCGCCCACGTCGCCGCCGCCGATGAACAGGGCGGTGCGGGCCAGATCCTTCGGCCCGCGCGTGAAGACGGCCCCGTGGACCTTCTCGCGCACCGTCTCCGGCTTGGCGCCGCCGTAGCTGAACACCTCGTCGGCGCCGGCGTCGATGGCCACCACCCGGTCGAACACGCTCGGATCGGGGTCGGTGTCGAGTTGGATCAGGATCTTGCGTTTGTCCATCAGACGTCAGAGGACAGAGGACAGAGGACAGAGGACAGCAATACAAGCTTCTGTCTTCTGTCTTCTGTCCTCTGTCCTCTGTTATTTCGGGGAAAACGGATGCTTGGCGGTGTCCTTCTTGGCGAGGATCTCGTCGATCTTCGGCTCGCCCTTCATGGCGGACTGGATGGCGCGCTTGGTCGCCTCGTAGTTGTACTGGTAGATCTTGTTGTCGTCGGCGGCTTCCCAGTGGATGAAGACGCCGCAGACGATCACCAACTCCTCGGCCTGGGCCTTGGTGAAGACGCCGGCCGCGACGGAGTCGGCCACGGCCTTGGCGACCGCCGCCTGGGCTGGCCCGAACATCTGCACGGCCTGCTTGGCGCCCTGGATCGTCACCTTGGTGATGAGCACTGTAGCCGGCTTGCAGATCAGATTGGGCGCCAGCACGGCCAGCAGATTGGAGTGCCCGCGCGACTGGCCGGCCAGCGCGTTGGCGAAGGCCGTGCCCACCGGGCCGTCCTTCGACCCGATCAGCAGATCAATGTGAGCGATCTCATTGCCGTCTCCAACCAGCGCTTCGCCGATGAACATCGACATTTCTCGTCTCCTCGTGGATGGTGAGTCCTGTTCCCAACGATGAGGGACTATATACGGCGCTGGCGGGCCGGGAGAAAGGGAAAAGTCGGCGGAGGCGAGCGGCGCGGCGTCAGCCCGCCGGTTGCGCCTGCACCGGCGGGCTGACGCCGCGCCGCTCGCCACTCCGCAGCGCCGCCGCCAGCTCGTCCAGCCGCGCCTCGGCGGCGCCTTCCTCCCCGACGGCGGGCGGCTGGCCGCCGAAGCGCACGCGATACAAACGATCCACCATGTCGCCCGGCAAATCCGCGAACGCCGCGGCCGCGGGCCGGCCCAGCAAGAAGCGCCGGGCGTCGGCCGCGAACTCGCGCGGCGTCTGGCCGGTCCCTGGCCGCGGGCCGTCGTGCCGCGCCAGCAGCGCCAGCAGCCGGGCGTATCCGGCCGCCGCCGGCGACGCCCGCTTCGTCCCCGCGCCGCGCGTCCGTCGGCGCCGGCGAAGGCCGATGTACGTCAGGCCGCCCACCGCGGCCAGCGCCGGCAGTCCCAATCCGATCGCAGTCAGCGCGGAGAGCATTCGGGGCGATTGCAGGCCGGCCCACAGGTCGGCCTGCTGGTCGGCGCCGTAGTTGACCACGAGGCCGCCCCACAGCTCCTCACCTGTCTTCTGGCCGTCCTGCCACCAGTCCCACAACGTGTACGGAGACGGCGGCGGAAGGTCGGACGCCGGCGTCGGGTCCAGCGTCACCCACTCACAGCGCGGCGGACGGGACGGCTCCTTCGGCGCGTCCGCCGGCGTGCGAACCGGGACCAGCATTTCCACCCAGGCATGGGCCTGATTCTGGCGGATGACGTAGGCGCCGTCGGCCGAACGCTCCCCGGCGTCCCGGAACCCCACCACCACCCGCGACGGAATGCCCTCCGAGCGCAGCATCAGCGCGAGGGCCGAGGCGAAGCGCTCGCAGTGGCCCGCCTTGACTTTGACGAGGAAGTCCATCACCGGGTCGAGGCTCATGTCCTGGCGGCGGAGGTCCAGCGTGTAGGTGTATTCGCCCGAGCGGGCCAGATAGGCCGTCAGCGCCCGGCCCACGCGCTCCCAGCTCGCCCTCGGCAGCACGGGCGGCGGAGGCGGCCCCGGCGGCGACGCTATGAACGAATTGGCCGGAAGCGGGCCTGCCGGAGGCCCCGCACTGCCGGGAGGCGTGACAGGTCGCGTCTGGATCATGGTCGGCATGGGTTGCATGGGCACAGAGCCTATTTCCGGCGGCGCCCGCGTTATGTCGGCCTTGGACAACCCGTTGGCGGGGTCCGCGGCGAGGCGCTTCAACAGCGCGTCCGTCCAGTCGGTCAGCCCGGGCACGGTGACGCCCTTGAGTGATTCATCATA
Organism: uncultured Planctomycetaceae bacterium; assembly: GCA_963823075.1. GTDB lineage: Bacteria > Planctomycetota > Planctomycetia > Gemmatales > Gemmataceae > UBA4732. The sequence continues at coordinate 419,405 of CAWGKE010000001.1, read as the reverse complement.
AAAGCCATCGTAATTCTCGGCCGCCGATCGGTCAGGGGCGTCGCCGGTCCAGACGGTCTGGCGATAGTGGACCTCGTACAAACTCCGGCTGAGCAGCGGCAGGACCGGGCCGCGCAGAGAGACGACGAGCGGAGACAGCTTGTCGGAACCCTCGACCTGATCGACGCGCGTCGGGTGGTCGGAGTCGGGGGCGTCGCCCCGATGCACGGGTTCCGACAGGAAGAAGCCGTCGGCGTGCGGCCCGACGGTGAAGTCGAGGCGATAGCGCCCCGGCCCGAGGGGCGGCGCCAGGGGCGGCGGCTTGCGGCGGAAGCCCAGGTCCATTTGCTGCTTGATCTCCTCGTTGGACCAGCGGCCGTCCGCGTACGAGTCCAGCACGCCGCCGCGCCAGCGCTGGCCGGCGTGGAGATCGGGCGCCGCTTCGCCGGGCGCCGCGACCACGACGACGCGGAACACCTCTTCGCCGCCAAGACGCACGGCGCCGCCGCGGTTGAGGTCGATGCTCGGGGAATAGCCGACGCGACCGCCGGCCTCACCGTGCGGCCCTGGTACGGCCAGCGCCGACGAGTCCCACTTCGGCCCTTCGATCCGCGGCGTGAGCAGAAACAGCGGCACGGCCAGCACCGCCACTGCCAGTGTCCAGCGCAGACAGAAGGGCGCCATGCGGTAAGCGAACGGCAGACGGCCGGCCGCGGGGCTTTTGGCCGCGCCTTGTTCCTCCTGAAAGTAGCGCAAGGCCAGACAGCCCAGCGTGAAGGCGAGGTAGGCCACCAGGAGGACGCCGAACAGCAGCCCGGACTGGGGGTTGGTGGCCAGGACGCAGGCCAGCGCGACCTGGAGGGCGCCGACGCCCTGCAGCAGCCAGAAGTCGCGCGGCGTGCGCGGCCGGAACAGCTTGACGACGAGCAGGCCGATGAGGAGGGGGCCGACGTAAGGCAACAGGCCGGCCGGCAGCGGCAGGTCGGAAAGCACGGAGTCCGGCGAGTTCAGCTCCATCACGATCCAGGCGGCGCCGCCGCCGGCGACGGCCCCGGCCAGGAGGTTGGCGGCCCATCCGGGCAGCACCCAGCGGCGGCCGTCGGCGCCGAAGGCCAGCACCTGCAAGCCGGCCAGGACGTAGAGGCCCAGCAGCAACGGCCCCGGCAAGAAGAACGCCTCGGCATAGAGCAAGCAGACCGACGCCAGACCGAGGGCGGCGTGGTGGAACAGGCGAAACCAGAAGTCCAGGCGCGGCATGAGGGCACCGAGCAGAGACGGCGCGGGAAATGGATCCCATAGGACGCATAGGTGCCATAGGACCTATACGTCCCATCGGAAGCATCCGCTTGATCTTCTAAACCAACTCGCGGATCGGCCCCACGTCATCGACGACGTAGCGCGGCCGGCCGGTCAGGTCGGCGACCGTCGCCGTCGCCGGGTCGATGCCGAGGTTGTGGTACAGCGTGGCGAAGATTTCCTGGAACGTCACGGGCCGGTCCTTCGGCTGCCCCGCCTGGCGGTCGGTCGAGCCGATCACCTGGCCGGTGCGCATCCCGCCGCCGGCCAGCAGGGCGCACGACACCGCCGGCCAGTGGTCGCGGCCGCCGTTGCCGTTGATCTTCGGCGTGCGGCCGAATTCGCCCCAGACGATCACCGAAACGTCCTTTTCCAGGCCGCGATCGTACAGGTCGTCCAGCAGGGCCGACAGGCCGATGTCGAGCATCGGCATGTGATTGCGGGCGTTCTCGAAGTTGGTGCCGTAGGGCTTGCCGTGCCAGTCCCACCGGCCGTAGGCCAGCGTGACGACGCGGACCCCGGCTTCCACCAGCCGCCGCGCCGCCAGGAAGTAGTCGTTGAGCAGCGGGCCGGCGTCGCCGTAGCCCGCCGGGTCCGGCGAGCCGCGGCCGTAGCGGTCGCGCAGCCGCGGGTCTTCGCGCTCCAGCTCCAGGGCCTCCACCAGCCGGCTCGACGTCAGGATGTTCAACGCCTGCCGCCGGAACTGGTCGGCCCCCTCCACGTCGCCGGTCGTGTCCACGGCGCGGCGCAGGCCGTCGAAGCCGGTCAGAAGATTCTTGCGGTCGTCCAACTGTTCCATGCTGACGCCCTGAAGCGTCATGTCGGCCAGGCCGTCGGCGTTGGGCAGGAACGGGGCGTAGCTCGGGCCGAGGAAGCCGGGCCGGCCGGGGTCGGCCCAGGTCGCCGTCTTCATCCGCGGCGACAGGCTGACGAACGGCGGCACGGTCTCCACCACCGGCCCTTGCAGCTTCGCCACGGTGGAACCGAGAGAGGGCCAACCGCCCTGCGGTTGCCGGGCCGACGACCGGCCGGTCATGCACTGGAACGCAGCGTGCGCCCCCTCGGAGCCGACCACCGACCGCAGGATCGCCAGGCGGTCGGTCCTGGCGGCAAGGCGCGGCAGCAATTCGCACAGGTTAATGCCGGGGACGTTGGAGGGAATCGGCTTGAACTCGCCGCGCACCTCGACGGGCGCGTCGGGTTTGAGGTCCACCATGTCCTGATGCGGCGGCCCGCCGGACAGGAAGACCATGATGATGGATTTATGCGACCGCGTTACACCGGATTCGGCTTCGGCCCGCAGCAGCTGCGGCAGCGACAGGCCGCCCAGGGCCAGGCCGCCGATGCGGAGGAAGGAGCGGCGCGATACATGGTCGCAGAGGCGGTAGGGCCGGCCCGGAATAGTCAGCATGATGCGTCCTCGCGGCGGATCAGCGCCCCACCGGCGCCCGCGCCAGCAGCGTTTGCAATTCCTTCAGGTCCACCGGCTTGACCATGCGCCGCGAAAAACCCGCCGCGCAAATGCGAGCGTGGTCCTCTTCGCCGGCGAAGCCGGTCACGGCCACCGCCAGCGGCGCCAGGCCCAGGTCGCCGCGCAGCCGGCGCAGCACTTCGTAGCCGTCCATGGCCGGCATGGCGAGGTCGATCAAGGCCACGTCCGGCGGATTCTGAGAGGCCGCGGCGAGCGCGGACGCTCCGTCGTACGCGGGGACCGCCTGAAACCCCCATAGACGGATCAGATAGGCCAGGCTGTCCGCGGCGTCCCGGTTGTCCTCCACGATGAGGACGACGGTGGGCCGTTCCGGCGGGCGGCCGGGGTCCGCGTCCACGACCACCGGCGGGGCCGGCAGCGCCGCCTCCAGCACGTGCCGCCGCTCGTCGATCAGAGGCGGCGCCGTCTCCACGGCCGCGGTCATTCGCAGGGCCGGCTCGGCGGTCCGCTGCGAGGCGTCGCGCATCAGCCACCGGAGGCCGGACGGGGCGCCGCCGTCCGTGGTCATCACCCCGACGGTCAGCGCCGCTGGGAACGCCGCGCCGTCGCGCGGCTTGAAGCGCACCAGCATTTCCTCCACTCGACTGGCCTCGGCGAGGCGCTGCATCAACTCGGCGCGGAAGGCCCGACGGTCTTCCGGCGCCACGAACACGGCCAGCGGCTTGCCGCGGAGGAGCCGCTCGTGTACGCCGAGCAGCCGCGCGGCGGCCTGGTTCGCCTCGTGGACCGTCCCGTCCAGGTCGGTCACAAGGTAGCCGTCCGGGGCGAACTGGAACAGGTCCTGGTAGTGGCGCCGTTCCGCCTCCGTCGCCTGGCCGGCCAGCTCCAGCGCCCGGTTCTGGCGACGCAACTCCTCGTCCGCCGCCTGCAACTCTTCCAGCGCGATGCTCAACTCCGCGTCGGCCTCGGCCAGGCGCGCGGTGATCGGGCGTGAGTCGTCCGACCGCGCCCACGCCTCGACGCGCTCCTTGAGGGCTTTCAGGGCGTTGGCGAGGTTTCGCTCGTTCATGAGCCGACTCCTATGGACGCCGCTTCCACACGTGAGGATTGACGTGGGCCGCCCGAGAGCCGAAAACGAACCCATCGATTCCGTGGTTGTGAGAGGTATTGTAAGGCGCGGCGTCGCGCCCCGTCAAACGGATTGGCGAGGTGACCCGGCTGACCCGCTCAGAATCGAAGGACGATCTTGCCGAAATGGGCGCCGCTTTCCAAGTGCCGGTAAGCGGCGCGAGCCTCGTCGAAGGGAAAGACCCGGTCGATCACCGGCTTCAGGGCATGAAGCGCAAGGGCTTGGTTCATCGCCTTGAACATCGCGCGCGAACCGACGAAGACGCCCTGCAAGCGGATCGCCTTCATCAGCACCGCCATCGGATTGCACTCGCCGCCGCCGGACAGCACACCGATCAGGGCGACGTGGCCCCCCGTGCGCACCGCCTTGAGCGACCGCGGCAGTGTGCCGGCGCCGCCGACCTCGACGACGTGATCGACGCCGACGCCGCCGGTCAGCTCGCGCACCTTCTTGTCCCATTCCGGCGCGGTTTTGTAGTTGATGCCATCGGACGCGCCGAGCTGCTTCGCCCGCTCCAGTTTCGCATCGCTTCCCGAGGTGATAATCACCCGCGCCCCGGCCATGCGGGCGAATTGCAGGGCGAACAGCGACACGCCGCCGGTGCCGAGCGTCAGCACGGTTTCGCCGGGCCGGACGCCGCCGCCCTCGACGAGCGCGTTCCAGGCGGTGACGGCGGCGCACGGCAGCGTCGCGGCTTCTTCAAAGGAGAGGTGGGCGGGCACGGCGACGAGGCCGTCCTCGTGGAGGACGACCTGTTCGGCGAGAACGCCGTCGATGGCGCCGCCGAGGGCGGACTTGCCTTTCGCTTCGGTGAGGGTGCCTTCCAGCCATGTCTGCATGAAAATGCCGGCCACGCGGGCGCCGACGGCGAAGCGCGTCGCGCCCGGCCCCCCCTCGACGACCTCGCCGGCCCCGTCGGACAGCGGCGTGAGCGGCAGGGGCAGGCTGCGGCTGTAGAGGCCCTTGACGACGAGGAGATCGCGGTAGTTCAGCGACGCCGCTCGCACCCGGATGCGCACCTGGCCCGGCCCCGGCCGCGGTTCCGGCAGCTCCTCCAGGCGCAGGGCGTCGATTTCGCCCATCTGGTGGATTCGCATCGCTTTCATGACGACCCCTCGTTTTCGGTTAGCCGCGACGCGCCAGCGGAGCGCTTCTCTCCCAGCGCTCCGCTGTGCGTCGCGGCTAACCGCCATTGTAGTTGCCGATTCGTCGGCGGCGTTGATTTACAGGAGGGCCGCCGCGGTTTACAATCTACTACCGTCCCGGATCGCACCCGCCGAGGTAGAAAGCCGCATGTCCGCCGCCATAACGTGCGCCAGTTGCAACCGGCCCCTGCGCGTGCCCGAGAGCGTACTCGGCCAGACGGTACAGTGTCCCCTGTGCCTGGACGAGTTTGTCGCCCGTGCCGACCCGGCCGCCGAGGCCGCCGCCCGCGCCGCCGGGCCGCCCCGTCGGGCCGCCCGGCCGCAGCCCGTCGCCGTCAGCCGAGCCGAGATTGCGGCGGAGCCGGCGCCCCTCGCGGAAATCATCGAGGAACACCCGGTCTCGGCGGCGCCGATTCTGGAGGCCGTGCCGCCGGCGCCGGCCGCCGCGGGGGGCGGCCCCAAACGCGCCTTCGTCTTTCCCGTGATCGTGACGCGCGACCCCGACCGCGTCCTACGAGGCGTCATGGACGGCGAGCTGACCGCCGAGGGCCTCTACCTGCGGAAGACGCGCCAGCCGCCGGCCTTCGCCGCGGTCGGCGCCCGGGCGCGCTACCTCGGGACGAACCGCCTCGTCGTCACCGTCGAGGGCCGCGAGGTCGAGCTGGCCGTCAAGAAGCCATGGGCCTCCAACTATCACCTGGCCCGCGACACCGCAGCCTACCTCAACGCCCAAGGCCCCTTCCCCAATGGCCGGACCTATAACCTGCCGTGGTTCCTCTACGCCATCCCGCCGCTGTTTATCGCCCTGCCGTTCGCGGCCGCGCCGTTCGGCCTGCTGACCGACGGCTGCCTGGGCGCCTTCCTCTGGACCGTCATCGCTGCGGCGCTGGGAGTCGCGGCGTGGATTGTCGCCGCGCAGGCCCGGCTCCGGCCGCGCGCCGCCTCATCACGGGACTGTCCCTGCTCGGCGTCGGCGCCGCGCTGCCTCTGCTGGCCATTCCCCTGACGCCGGCTTACACCGTCGATCCCGCGCTCTGGGCGCCATTCAAGCCGGCCAGCGGCGAATTCACCGTCCTGATGCCAGGCACGGTGCCGGCGTCCGGCGCTCCACTCGTCGCGGACGTCGCCACAAAGCGATATCAGGTCGATGTGGTCAGCCCGGAAATCCACTTCGTCGTCTACGTCGCGCCCCCGACGATGGCCAACAACGTCGCCGTCGTTGGGGGCGGCGCCGCCGTCGAGCAGGCCGTCGCAGAGGCCCAGGCCCTCCTCAGCCGCGAGTTGGATCTCACCTATTCCTACCCGAGCACCACCCGGCGCGGCAGCCAGGGCGGCCTGGCCTACCGTGAACTCTATTACCAGCTCCCGTCCGGCGGCTACGGCAGCGGGTCGTACGCCGGGAAGTCCGTGGCGGCGCGCGTCTACCTCGTCAACGGCAAGGTGATTACGCTTACGGCGGTGGGGCCGCGGGTCAAGCTCGACGGCGCCGACGTGGTCAAGTTCTTCAACTCGGTGCGTTTCCCGGCGAATCCGCCTCTCCTGGCGCCGCCCCCGATGAAGGCGACGATGACCACAGGAAAAGTCAGCCAAACAGCTTGGAACCGGCTGACCATCAAGTCCAACGTCCCCGGCGGTGTGGACAACGTCGTCATCGTCCCGGACGACGCCCTCGTGACGGTCAATGGCCGGGCTGGTACGGTGCAAGACATCAAGGTGAACAGCATCGTTACCATCACTGAGAGGGGCGGCAAAGTCCTCCAGGTCGATGTAAAGAGCAATTAGGGCGAACCAGCTCGCCTCCTTGAAATCCGGCCCGCGCCGCCTATGCCATCTCCACCGAGGGCGTCGTCCGCCCCGGCCCAGCGGCCCCTAAACGGAGTTGCAAGACCGACGATGAGTACGATTGAAAGCATTCATGCGCGCGAGATCCTGGACAGCCGCGGCAACCCGACGCTGGAAGTGGAGATGATCCTGGCCGACGGCGCCAGCGGCCGGGCCGCCGTGCCCAGCGGCGCCAGCACCGGCGCCCACGAAGCGCTCGAGCTGCGCGACAAGGACGCCGGCCGCTTCCTCGGCCGCGGCGTGCTGACGGCCGTCGCCAACGTCAACGACAAGATCGCCCCGCGCCTTCACGGCGAGGACGCCACGGAACAGGTCGAGATCGACGAGGTCCTCTTGCAGCTGGACGGCACCGAGAACAAGGCGGAGCTGGGCGCCAACGCCATGCTGGGCGTGTCGCTGGCGGCGGCCCACGCGGCGGCGGCCTCGGTCGGACTGCCTCTCTACCGCTACCTCGGCGGCGTCGGCGCCCGCGTCCTGCCCGTGCCGATGATGAACTTCCTCAACGGCGGCAAGCATGCGGACAACAACGTCGATTTCCAGGAATTCATGATTATGCCGCTGGGCGCCCCCTCGTTCCGCGAGGCGCTGCGGATGGGAGCGGAGACCTTTCACCATCTCAAAAAGGTGCTGCACGACCGCGGCCTCAGCACCGCCGTCGGCGACGAGGGCGGCTTCGCCCCCGACCTCAAGAGCAGCGACGAGGCGCTGGAAGTGCTGGCGACAGCGGTGGAGAAGGCCGGCTACAAGCTTGGCGACCAAATCGTCTTCGCGCTCGACCCCGCCACGACGGAGCTGTACGACGAGGCCAAGAAGAAGGGCAAGCCGGGCTACTGCTTCTTCAAGAGCAACCCGAACCGCATCGCCAGTTCCGACGAGATGATCGATCTCTGGAAGGGCCTTTGCGCCAAGTGGCCGATCCGCTCGATCGAGGACGGCCTGGCCGAGGACGACTGGACGGGCTGGGTGAAGCTGACGAAGGAGCTGGGCGGCAAGGTGCAGCTGGTGGGCGACGACCTGTTCGTCACCAACACGAAGCGGCTGCAGGAAGGCATCGACAAGGGGGCGGCCAACAGCATCCTGGTGAAGGTGAATCAGATCGGCACGCTGACCGAGACGCTGGACGCGATCGGCCTGGCGCGGCTGCACGGCTACACGACGATCATCAGCCACCGCAGCGGCGAGACGGAGGACGCGACGATCGCCGACCTGGCGGTGGCGACGAACGCCGGCCAGATCAAGACCGGCTCGGCCAGCCGCACCGACCGCGTGGCCAAGTACAACCAGCTCCTGCGCATCGAGGAAGACCTCGGCGACGCCGCCCGCTACGGGGCGGAGATGTGGCCGGCGGGGCGACGGTGAAAACGGCCATGTTCGACTGGCTCTTTGAAGGCCACCGTCACCCCGCCGTCCATCTGCTGCTGGCCGCCGCGGCGGTGCTGTGTCTGGTCGTCTGGATGCGGACGCGCCGGCGCCGCTGGGTCGCCGTGGCGGCCGTCCCCGCGGCCCTGGCCGGGTTGTACTACCTCCTCGACGTCGCCGTCGAAACCGACTCCGAGCAGATCGAGCGCAAGGTGGACGCGATGGCCGCCGGCTTCAAGGCGCCGGCCAACCTCGACGCCGTTTTCGACAACGTCTCCGACCACTTCCACAGCTCCTACGCCGACGACAAGCAAGCGCTCCGCAACCTGGCGCAGCAGTATATCCAGACTTCAGGCATCACTGAAGTCAAGATCATCGAATTCCACAGCGGGGAGATCTCACGCGAAAAGAACACGGCGGCGGCCGTGTTCCGGGCGAAGGTCATCGGCTCGTTCCCCAACGGCGTGGAAGCGGCGACCGTCCATTGCGACGCGACCTTCGACTATGACGCGGCGCACGGATGGCGGATGCGCGGCCTGGGCGTACAGGGGGAAGGGCCGATCCAGAACTTCGTGCAGATGCCGCCGTGACTCCTGGCGGCGGCGAACGGATGACCGTGACGGGGGCAGGTCGCCATCTCAACGGTTGAGGCGACTCACCCCCATGAGCCGATCCTTCAACCGTCGTCGCCCGGCCCTGCCTTTCGGACGAGGGCCAAGACCTCTGCGACGTCCGGCAGCGTTTCGCCCTTGCGGGCGACCGCCTTTCCGTCCACCGAGACCGTGAACTCGCCACGGTCCCCGTTCACCACCTCGACATGCAGCCCGGGTTCCTTCTTGAGGGAGGCCGCCACACGGGCGGCGTGTTCACGAATCGAGCCTCAAATCGGGCATTCGCGGATCACCACTTTCTTCATCGTCCATCCTCCTTTTTGCCTTGGTTGTCGGCGGGCCGTTTCGCCCCGTCTATTGTAGTGGGAGCGCCGTCACTCCGTCCGCTCGACCAGCACCACGGAGGTGTCATCGACGCGGCCGGCGCCGCACGTGAAGGCGTTGGACGCCTCGAAGAGATGGGCGAGCGTCTCCGCCGTCGGCCGGCCGCGGCTGGCCCGCAGCGCCGCGACGATGCCGCCGACGCCGAAGGCCGCGTGGCCCTCTTTCGAGTTCATCGGAAAGGCGTCGGCCAGGCCGTCCGTATAGAGCAGCACCCGGCCGCCGGGCGCCAGCGTCAGCCGGGCGGAGTCGTACGGCACGCCCGACGTCACCCCCAGGGGCAGGCCGCCCTCGGAGCCGTCGCCGATGGGCCGCACCTCGTCGTCCGCCGCGTGCAGCAGCGGCAGCGGGTGGCCGGCCGTCGTCCACTGCAGGACGTGCGTCTCCACGTCCAGCGCCGCGTAGAACAGCGTGATGAAGCCCCCGCCGCCCTGCACGATAGAATTCTCACAAAGACGCTCGTTGATATCGGTGACGAAGGCGGCCGTGTCGCGGTAGCGGTCGCCGCCCAACATGCGGATCAGCGTGTGCATGGCCATGATCGACATGCACGCCTTGAGACCGTGGCCGGAAGCGTCGCCGATCAGCACGACGAGGGTGCGCTCGTCGGGGCGGAAGACGTTGTAGTAGTCGCCGCCGGCCAGCACGACCGGGTGATCGCCGACCACGCTGACCTGGGCCGGCTCGTAGCGGGCGGCGATGGAGTAGCCCTGCGGCATGGAGATGCCCTGCGGGATGATCGACTCCTGCAGCCGGCGGACGCCGTCCATCTCCTCGCGCAGCAGGGCCGCCAACTGCCGGGAGCGCTCCGCCCGCACCGCCGCCACCGCCGACTCCAGGCTCGACATCGCCAGAAAGACGAAGTCGCCGCGCTCGTCGCGGATCAGGTAGAAGCGCAGGCCGTGGGTCAGGAACTTTACCAGCCCCATCATTTCCGTGGAGCGGCAGCCCAGCACGACCGGCAGCGGGTTCGGGTCGTCCTGCAGCTCGGCGAAGACGGCGTAGCCCTCGTCGGCGGTGCGCGGGAAGGTCATGGCCAGGAACATCACGTCCCAGCCGCCTTCGCGGGCGCGGGCCTTCAGCTCGTCGGCCGCCAGGCAGACCTTGGCCTCGCTGTCTCCGGCGGAGAGATACAATTCGATCAACTGGGCCTCTTGCGGGTCGTCCCATCCCACCAGGATTTTCATGACGGCGCCTGTCGTTGGAGAGTGAAGGCAGGTCGCTCGCGCCGGCCGGGGAGCCGATGCGGCGGAGGGCGGGTTGGTTGGCCGGGCGAGAATCACGACATGGTAAGGCCGACCTACCGCCGTAGGCAAGGTTTTTTTCCGTTAGTAGCGATAGGAGATATGTCGATCCGATAAGTCCTTATCCTTTCCGGCCGTCCGAACCGTATATACTTCACGCGGCCAGGAGTGAGACATCTTCAAACTCCTGGAAGTGGAGTGTCATGAGGGTGGCCAGCTTGCCCGCGTGCGTCGTAGATATCCCACCAAGGACATCTTCAATGGCGGCTCGGAAGTCGGCGAACGTCGGGTGATAGCGCCCGTACGCCGCCTTGCGTTTCATGAACCGCCAGAGCCGCTCGATCAGGTTCAGGTTCGGCGAGTACGACGGCAAGAACAACAGGGCGATCCGCAACTCCTTCGCCAAGCCTGGCGCCAGTGCATTGCGTTGATACCGGGCGTTGTCCAGGACCAGGGTGACAGGCCCGATCAGTCCCCGGGCCGCGATGGCCCGCAGCAAGTCGCACATCGTTTCGCTGTTCACCACCGTCGTGTTGGTGATCGCTGCCAGTTCCCGGGTGACGGCGTTCCAGGCCCCCAGCACGTTGAAACGCTGGCGTCCGGACGCCGCCCGCACGAACACCCGCGCGATCGACCCCAGGCAACACAGGAACGTACCGAACACGAAGTGGGCGGCGTCCACGAAGAACACGTGTTCCCGGCCGGCCCGCGCCGCGTCCAATCGGGGCTTCCGTTGGCCGTCCAGGAACTCCCGTTGCTCCCGGACGTGCTCGGCCAAGTTTTTTTCTAGGATGGCAAACTTAACTTGAGAGGCCCCGAAAACGGCCTGTTCTTGAACTGGGCGGCCCAGGAAAACGCCAGAAATCGCTTGTCCGCCGAGGGTCTCAAGTTGAGTTTGCCGTCCTAGTTTTTTTGGGCGGGATCGGCAACGCCCGGATGCGACGCCACGGGAATCCCAACCCCTTCAGAAACGTGCGGACCTGAGTCGGCGGTCGCCGTAGCCCAGTCAACTGCTCGATCCGGTCGCACGCCTCGGCGGTCGTCCGAACCGGGGCGGCGGTGAGCGAATCCCGAATGGCGTCCGTAAAGGAGGCCAGGTCGCTGACGGGGCCGGTCACGTCCCCTTGGCGCAGTCCGTCCAGGCCGCCGTCCCGATAGGCGGCGACATAGCGTTGAACCGTCGCTCGACCGAGGCAGGCGACGGTCGCCGCCTTCGCCCGGGTGAGACCACAATGGAGCAACCACAGGACCTGCATCTTGCGGCGGACGGGGGCCTGCGGGTGAGACTCCCGCTCGGCATTCACCCCTTCCCGTTCCGCAGCCGTCCGTTGCACACGATGCCATGCCATCCGGGCTCTCCCGGGCAAACCGGTTGGATCGTTACGTCGATCCAGCGGTTATAGTCCAAGCAGCTGCCGGGAAAACGTCTCAGTCCGGGCCATGCGGAGTATAGTGCGCCTCATCGACATCGGCCGTCTCGAACCAGTAGGTCGTGTAGTCGGCGATGAAGCCGCGAACCGGCAGGCCGTGAACGCGCCAGGTGGAGACATCCCAGGCGTCCACCGCACATGCGCAGATGTGCGTGCCTGACTTTGCCGTACACCAGTTTCGCACCACCTCTGGGGCGTTGGCGTATCAGCTTGTTTTGCCAGTTCAACCAGGGGAGCAGTTCCGAGGACGACTTGCGGTGTTTCTTCCACACCTCGTCCGCCTTGCGAAGCCATTCGGCCGGCAACGACTTCCCTCGGCGAAACGCTTCCTGGACCTCCAGCAGCTCAACCTGGCCGCGTCGGTCCTGGACCAGCGGACTAGGGCGACGCGGTCGGCGGTCCACCGTTGGTTGGGCCAGCCGTGCTTGTGGGCCCCTTGCAGGAGGAAGCGTTCGAGCTTGCAAAGGTGATAGTCGGAGAGCCCGGGTGTAGGGCCGGGGACGGGCCGGGCGTCGAGTCCCTGGGGCCGGGAGGCCATGCGCCGCCAGCGATGCAGGCAGGAGGGGCGGACGCCGAGGATGCGGGCCACCACGCTCGGGGGTTCGCCCTGTTCGACCAACTCGACCGCGCGGCGGCGTTACAGTTCGGCTGCTGTTCCTTTGGGTCTCATGACTGTTATTATACAGGCGTCCAGATGAGAGGTGGCTTTTCTCACGCTGGACTCAATAGGCGGGCAGAGCAAGATGTCGGGCGGGAAAATTGCGGCGGCGAGTCGCGAGCCGCGGCTCTACACTTCCCCGCCACGGAAAACTCCGGCGCACTGCAGTCACGGGACGTAGGTAACGCAATGCCGCCCTCACCAGTTCTTGCAGGTACTGCTTCGTATCTCGATCCCCGCGCACACCGCGCCGCCAGACAGTTCGCCGCGAATGTCAGCGCCGGCGCCCCCAGCGCAGCACGCCGTCCCACTCCGGTCCTTCCCCCGTTCCGATCTCCAGCCCCCTTCCCGTCGCGGCGCCGCCGTTGTACGCTCCTCCAGCGTTTCCAGCCCGACCATTTCCCCTCCCCTTCGCCTGCCCAGACGCCCCCTTCGCATGGTACACTCGTGGTTCCCCCGCGTCCCCGGAACGGCGAGGTGCATCATGTCGAAGCATCCCCTCCCCCAGCCCCGCCCGCGGTCGGTCGAGCCGACGGGACGGCGCCATGCGCCTTCGCCCTGGCCCGTCATGCCTGCCCTTCCGCGCCGATCCTTGCCCGACGGCGTAAGGCCGACACACCCCAGGCGCGCGCCGTGTCGGCCTTACGGCCTTACATGCGCGGGCGCCGCGGGACGCCCTCCGGCGCTCTCGAACCGGCCGGGGATGCTCGCCTTATCCCATCTGCTTCCTCGCCGCCCCTGCCAGCTCTTGCAGGTACTGCTCCGTGTCCCGGTCGCCGCGCTGCCGCGCCGCCGCCAGGCCGTCCTCCGCGAACTTCAGCGCCGCGCCCCCTGCTTCAGCGTCAGCATCGCCTCCGCCGCGCTGCCGCGGTACTTCAGCTCGTCCGGCGCCCGCTCGATCAACCGCTGGAACACGTCCGCCGCCGCGTCCGCCTCGCCGCGCTTCACGTGGACTTTGCCCCGTTGCAGCTCGAAGTCGTTGCGGCGGCGGCCCTCGTTCTGTTCGCAGTCCGCCCGCTCGCCCTCGTTGATGTGGTCCAGCGCCGCGTCCAGTTGCCCGTTCTTCAAGGCGTGCTGCGTCAGGAACGCATACCACGGGTACTTGTCGGCGCGATCCGGCCGCGGCGGACGGGCCGTCAGGCCGACCGCAAACGACGCCGCCAGGTCCGCGGCGTCCAGCTTCTGCGCCGCCTGGAACGCCTGTTCCAGCTGCTGGTCGCTCAGCGACTCCGCCTTCAGCCCGGCCAGCTCGGCGGCGCTCATCGCGCTCACGTCCGGAGCCGGCGAGCGGTGGGCGTCAGCCCCCTGATTGATCGCGCCATCAGGGGGCTGACGCCCACCGCTCGCCGTCAGGCCGACTTTGCGACGCAGACGATCGAAATCATAGCCGACCACCGGGCCGCCCGCCGCGCAGTCCTGGATGAACTGGATCACGCCGCGCAGCTTCTTCCGCAGGTTCGTGTGGCCGGCCGCGTCGATCGGCGGCGTGCCGGCCAGCGACCGGCGCGGCTGGTGGATCCACGTCTCCTCGTAGTAGCGCTGGGCGTGCTCGACGACTTTGGCCGGGGCGCCGGGGTCGCGCAGGTTCGTGGGGTAGACCATCGCCTCGGTGACGACATCGTGGAACTGGATCGGCCCGGGGACTTCCGGGGCCTCGCCGATGGCCAGGCCCAGCCGCGTGCGGACCTCCTCGCGCACCCGGCCGACCGCCTCTCGGTTCGGCCCCCACATGCGGAACAGCGGCCCGGCGATCAGCAGGTAGGCGGCCAGCCGGCCGACGTCGGCCGCCGGCCGGCCCACCGTGATGACGCCGGCGGTGGCTCAGCTCCAGCAGCATCGCGAACAGCATTCCTTCTTGCTGCTGCTGCGGCATCATCAGCCGGCCGGCCCGCTGCCATTCCTCCACCAGGCCGACCACCGCCTGCGGCTCGCGGAACTGGAAGGCGAAGGCGTATTCGTGGTAGTCGCAGGATTCCTCCATGCCCTGGCCGCAGCGCAGCACCTCGGTCAGCGTCGCGGCCGGCGTCGCCTTCGTCTCATCCGGCTCCCGTTCGATGTATTGATTAAGGGCGTCGAGCGCGGCGGCGTTGTCGCCGAGCCAGGCGCGGGCCACGCCGAGGTTGAACCAGGCGGCGCCGTCGGCCGCGTCCTCCTTGGTCAGCTCGTCGAAGGCGCGGGCCAACTCCGTGAGGCGCGGCGACCGGCCGGCCGCGAGGGCGCGGTCCCACGCGGTGCGGCGAGCGGCGGGGCTTGTCCCCGCCGGGGCCGCGGTCGGCTTCATCAACGTGTATTCATGGCGGGCGGCGGCCGGCAGACGCGACTTCTCGCCGAAGGTCTGGTCGAACGCCTCGCGGATCTCCTCGGCGGCCGGCTGGAGATGCAGAACGATCTTGAGCGCGGCCCGTGCGGCGACCGGCCGATTGAGCTTCATTTCGCATTCATAAACGAGCGAATAGGCCTCGGCGAGGTAGTCGCGGGCCTCGGGGTCGTAGGCGTCGGCGGCGCGGCGGGCCAGCAGCAGGGCGCCGGGAATTTCGCCCTCCTGGAAGCGGAAGGCGGCCTTGAGGAGCAGGCCGTAGGGATAGTTGCGGTTGACGGCGAAGGCCTTTTCGAGGGCTTCCTCGGCCTCTTCGACCTTGCCGTGTCCGTAGAGGAG
Organism: uncultured Planctomycetaceae bacterium; assembly: GCA_963823075.1. GTDB lineage: Bacteria > Planctomycetota > Planctomycetia > Gemmatales > Gemmataceae > UBA4732. Next base: position 404,243 of record CAWGKE010000001.1, on the reverse strand, counting down.
CTTGGCCTTCTGGCCCCAGGCTTCGGGGTTGCCGCCGTGTTCGGTTGTCACCTCGTCCATGATGCGCAGGGCTGCCTCGTGCTGTCCCTGCGCGTCCTGCTCGAAGGCGCGGTTGATCTGGGTGTAAATGGGCTGACAGCACCACTTGAATTTCTTGCCGCTGCCGCACGGGCAGGGAGCATACGGATCGGTCATGAAAGCGGTCTCGTGAATCGAGGCGGAGGCGCGGGCGATGGGTTCACGATAGCAGAATGGACGGGGATCGGGAAGGATGCGGGAACCGGGGTGAGGCCATGTGCCGACCCCTTGTTGGCTTGTGCCTGGCGGCTGCGCCAGTGCGCCAAATGGCGCAAGGGTTTGGCGCACCGTAAGGCGAGCGGCAGCAGAAATGATACCCGTAGCCGCATTCGCCAGAATGCGGGCCGACAGCCATTCACCCGCATTCTGGCGAATGCGGCTACGGGTAAGGTATTTCCCGCCCCTCGCCTAAATCGTTGTCCTGTCTCACTCTTGAGGCCGCATGCGGCATTTGGCGCAATGGCGCGTCAAGCCAAGATCGTTTGCAGAGCGAGCGACGAACTATCGGCAAGCCGAAGTCACTCAAAAGATCCCCGCGTCGAAGCCGGGCTGTTCTTCCTCCTTGGGCGGCGCCGCCTCGACGGCCGTCTGCGCCGCCGTCTCGCCCTCCACCACGTCGGCGGCGTGGGCCTGCTCGATCATCATGTCCGTGCTGGCCGGATCGACCTCACGGCAGCTGGCCGTCAGCCGGTCGGCCAGTTCACGCAGCTCGGCCTGCCATGCGGCTGCGTCCGCTTCCGGCGGCGTCACCTGCGCGAACTCGCCCAGCAGCAGGATCAGCCGCAGCAGGTGGCGGAACACGATGCCCTCCTGCTTCACCAGATCGCGCGTGCGGACGTACAGGTTGAAGTTGCCGTTGAAGTGCCCCAGCAGCGCGCCGGCCGCCCACACCGATTGCGTAGGGAACTCGGCGACGTTCGGGTGCAGAGCGTCGAACAGGAGGCGCAGCTTGTCGGCCAGCGTCGGAGGATATTCTTCCTCCTCTTCATCGTCTTCTTCCTCGTCCTCGGCCTTCGGAACGGGGGCGAGAATAAGGCCGCGGCGAATCAGATCGGCGTCGAGTCGCGTGGTCGCCAGCGGCCCCGGCGGCAGCTCGTCCGGCCGCGGCACGCGCAGATAGCGCAGCAGCGGCCGCGGCATCTCCAGCACGCTTTCCAACGCCTGGAGCCGCTCGTTGCGGTCGGCGATCCCGAGCTGCTCGATGAGGAAGGCGCCGTACAGGGGATGGACGCTGCGGAAGACCAGCAGCTTGTCGAGCGCAGGCGTCGGCGTGGCGCGGATGGCGTGATAATCGTCGGGAACGGGCGCGCGGGGGGCGTCAGCCCCCTGATTTTGCGACCCATCAGGGGGCTGACGTCCCCCGCTCGCCTCGACCGGCGGCGGGTCCAGCGTCACGAACCCGCGCTCCGCCAGCGTCAGCAACATGCGGTCGAGCTGCTTCTCGCTGGCCGCCAGCCGTGGCGCATCCATGAGCCGCTTGCGCAGCACCGTCCGCACCTTCGACACTTCCGGCGAAATCTTCAAGAGGTACGCCAGCAGCCGCCACGGCAGCGGCCCCTTGCTGTAGAGTTTGCCCGGCGGGGCGCCCTGCAATCCGACGAACTGCGACTCGCTCCAGTAGACGGCGTTGTCGCGCCGCGTCGGCTTCTTCTTTTTGAGAGCTTTTTTCGCCTTGAGAAGGCCCGGGTCGCGCGTGTCCTCGGGGATGCGGTCGTATTTCTCCTTCCAGCGCAGGATGCGCACGTCGTCCTCGTGGGCCAGGACGTAGACGAAGCCGCGGTCGTCGAACTGCGGCCGACCGGCCCGGCCGAAGATCTGGTGGGCCGTACTGGCGTCGATCAACCGCTCCTTGCCGCGCGGCCCCTTCACCAGCGACGTGAACACCACCGACCGGGCCGGCAGGTTGATGCCGGCCGCCAGCGTCTCCGTGCAGACCACGACCGTCAGCAGCTTCCGCGTGAACAGCCCCTCGACGACGCGGCGGTACTTGGGCAGCAGGCCGGCGTGGTGGACGCCGACGCCGCGGCGGAGCATCTGCTTCAGCTTCGGCCCGACGCCCTGCGTCCATTCCAGCTTGTCCACCTCGTCATTGAGCGGCCCCCTCCCTTCCCTCCCCCCGCGGGTGGGGGAGGGTGGGGTGGGGGGAAAAGGTCCAGCCCCTTGAGCATCTCGGCCACGCTCCAGCACTCGTCGCGGTTGAAGCAGAAGACCAGGGCCGGGATGGTGCGGCCGTCGCCCTCGCCCTTGGCCATTCGCACCAGCTGGTCGCCGAGGAACTCGTCGGGGACCCAGCGGAAGGTCAGCGGCACCTTGCGATCCTTGCCCTCCACCAACTCCAGTTTTCGGCCGTGGGCGCGCTCCAGCCAGGCGAGGAACTCCGGCGCGTTGCCGACCGTGGCGGACAGCAGCAAGAGGCGGACGTGGGCCGGCAGCATCCCCAACGCCAGCTCCCAGACGATGCCGCGCTCGAGGTCGGCGAAGTTGTGGAACTCGTCCATGACGACGGCGGAGACGTGGCTGAAGTCGAAGGCTTCGGGATTGAGGAGGCGATTCAGGAGGATCTCGGCCACGACGACCAGGACGCGGGCGTTGGGATTGACGCGGCGATTGCCGGTGACGAGGCCGACGTCGTCGGCCTGAAAGCCCCAGCGCACGGCCGATTCCTGCATCTCGTGGAACTTCTGTTCAGTCAGTGCGATGAGAGGCGTGGTGTAATAGACGACGCTGCCGGTGTGCAGTCCCTCGAAAAGGGCGGCCTGGGCGATGAGCGTCTTGCCGGTGCCGGTCGGGCGCAGACGAGAACGCCCTGCTCGGCGGTGAACCAGGCCAGGAGGGCGCTTTCCTGGACGGGGTAGGGCGTGTACGGCAGCTGGTCGAGGTAGCGTCCGGCCAGGTCGTCGCGCGAGGGGGCCATGCGATTGCTCGTCGGGGGGAAGGCGGGGCGGAAGCGGCTCCACCCTGGAGTGAAGCGTAGCGGGGCCAGGGCGAATCGGCGAGCGGCCGGCGTGAGCCGGCTGATGAGACAATCAGCCGGCTCACGCCGGTCGCTCGCCGGATTCGTTGGCGTGGCGTCCTTTCATAATCTACAATCGAATCGACGGCCCTTCACGCCCGTGAGGGTGCCACGGGCTGGGGCCGTGAGGACGACGACTTCATGGAAAAGGCGACCGAAACCTGGGTGACGGCGCCGGACCGGCTGGTCTCCTCGACCCGCCGCGATGCCTGCGTGGTTCACATTTACCCCACCGGGCCGGGCATGGGGGCGCGCTACGCCCTCACCGACACGCCCATGGTGCTCGGCCGCGGCAACGACTGCGACATCCGCATCAACGACCACTCCGTCTCGCGGCGCCACGCCCGCATCCAGCCGGGCGCCGACGGCTACTACGCCGTCGATCTGCAAAGCACCAACGGCACCTTCGTCAACGACGTGCCCGCCTCCATCTGCAAGCTCAAGGACGGCGACTACCTCCGCGTCGGCAACTGCATTTACCGCTTCCTGGCCGGCGGCAACGTCGAGGCGGAGTACCACGAAGAAATCTACCGCCTTACCATCATCGACGCCCTCACCGACATCCACAACAAGCGCTACCTGCTGGAGTTCCTCGACCGCGAGCTGGCGCGCTCGGCCCGCTACGGCCGACCGCTGGCGCTCATCATGATGGACCTCGACCGTTTCAAGGCGATCAACGAGGAACTCGGCCATCTCGGCGGCGATTTTACGCTCCGCGAGGTGGCCGGATGCATCAAGGGCAACGTCCGCAAGGAGGAGCTGTTCGCCCGCTACGGCGGCGAGGAGTTCGCCGTCGTCCTGCCGGAAACCACGCTGGAAGGCGCGACGGTCGTGGCCGAGCGCATTCGCAGCCAGGTGGAACAGCGCCGCTTCCAGTACGAGGGCAAGGCCTACCCCGTCACCATCAGCGTCGGCGTGGCCGCCACCACCGGCGAGGAATCGCTCACGCCGAACGACCTCATCAACAAGGCCGACGAAAAGCTCTTCCGGGCCAAGCACGACGGCCGCAACCGCGTGATCGCGTGACGCCGGCGGACGGTTAGGCGAGGGGCGGGAAATACCTTACCCGTAGCCGCATTCGCCAGAATGCGGGCGAATGGCTGTCGGCCCGCATTCTGGCGAATGCGGCTACGGGTATCATGCCTGCTGCCGCTCGCCTTACGCCATCCGCAGTCCCAGAATGCGCCCGTCCGCCAGCGCGACGTAACCCTCATCGCCGAGCGCGGACAGGGCCAGGCCCACCGGGGCGCTGTCCAGCGGCCATTGGCCGCGCACGGCGCCGGCGGCGTCGCGCAGGTGCAACCGTTGCTCCAGGTCGGCGGTCAGGAGAGCGTCGCCGTCGTAGGAAGCCGAAACCAGGCGGCACGGCCCCGTCCCGTCCAGCCCGCGCCGCTTCGCATCGTCCCAGGAGCAGCAGCTCAGGCCATCGCTGAAACAAGCCAGCACAATCAGCGCGCCGTCGCCGCTGACCGCCACGGAGCCGGTGTGAACCATCGGTGCGTCGCGCCACAGGACGTTCCCCGCCACGCCGTAACAAGCGACCAGGCCGAAGTCGGCCGCCGCCGCCAGGGCGGGGCGCTGGGGATGAAAGCCAGGTGTTGCAGCGGCCGGGCGTTGGCGGCGTTCCAGCGGGTACGGCCGGTTCGATCGAAGAGGGTCAGCCCGCCGCGGCCGTCCGCCGCCGCCAGGTACTGGCCGAACGGATCCAAAGCCACGGCCGTGCCGCTCTGCGGCAGCAGGCGCTCCCAGCGCGGCGTCAAGTCCGGCGCCAGCATCCAGACCTGGCCGCCGGCGCCAACGGCCGCGAAACCGCCGCCGTCGTCTGCGCAGCAGGCGTCGGCCAGGGCGTCAGCCGCCTGCCAGCGGGCCTGCACGTCGCCGGAGCGGTTGAAAAGGTGGAGGTTGTGTTCGGAGTCCCAAACGAGGAGCCAGCCGCGTTCGCGGGCCAGCGCCAGGCCGCGCGGCGGCGCGGCGAGTTTGCGGGACCAGCGCACCTGCACGGAGAAACCTTGTAAGAGTGGGCGGAAACGACCAGCCCGAAGCGCCTGCGAGGGGCGGCGTCCCTCGCAGGCGCTTTGGGCTGGTGAGCAGCGATTCAACGCATCATCATGCCCGGGTTCATCGCGCCGCTCTTGAGCAGCTGCACCGCCGCCTGAATGCCGGCCGTCGTCACGGCGGCGCCTTCCTGATCGACCAGGACGTCCGGCGTCACGCCGCGGCCGGTGTACGGCTGGTGCTTGCCGGGCGAGAACAGCTTGGCGATGGTGATGCGGATGCCGCCGGGCGACTTGTCCAGCGGCGGCTTGTCGAGCGGGATGACGCCCTGGATGGAACCCTTGCCAAAGGTCGTTTGGCCGACGATGAGCGTGTCGCCCGGCCGATGCTCCTTGAGGGCGCCGGCCACCACTTCGGCGGCGCTGGCCGTGTCGCGGTCCACCAGCACCACGACCGGCAGCGTCACCGGGTTGCGCGACTCCACCTTGAACGGGTGGTTGAAGTCGTCCAGCGGACTTTCGGAGTAGACGATCACGCCCTCGTTGAGGAACAGCTCGGCCACCTGGACGCCCGCCTTGAACGAGCCGCCCGGGTTGCCGCGCAGATCCAGGATCAGCGCCTGCACCCCGTCCGTCTGGACGCGGGCCAGCGCCTCCTTCACGTCCTGGACGGTCGAATCCTGGAAGTGGTTGATCTGGATGTAGCCGATCGAAATCGTTCCCATTTCGGTCGCCACGTTCAGCACCAGCGGGTCCGTGACGCTCGGCAGGTACACCGGCTGCCGCTGGACCTGGACCGTGTCCTTGCGGCCCTCCCTCTGGTACTCGACGTCCACGACCGTCCCGGCGTCGCCGCGCAGCAGGTCGGCGGCCTGGTCGGGGGTCAAGTCGCCCTGGCGGTTGATGCTGACGATGCGGTCGTGCGGCAGCAGCTTGGCCTCGGCCGGGCTTTTCGGATAGATGCGGACGATTTCGACCTGGCCGTCGGCGGTCAGGCCCAGATCGACGCCGATGCTGACGTACTTGCCCTGCAACATCGCCTGCACGTCGTTGCAGTAGCCGGGCGTCAGGAACAGGGTGTATTCGTCGAGGGCGTTGCAGGCCCCGGCCGAAAACTCCAGGCCGATCGCCGTCTGCAACGACGGCTTGAGGTCCAGCCCCGCGCTCCGGGCGGCCTGGATCAGCGCAAGCACTTCCTCATGCGCGTCGAAACGGCTCTTGACCTTGTGCGTCTGCCAGTCGTCGAGCGCCTTCCGGAACTTGGCCACGGCCCCCGGCTTGGCGCCCGCCAGGTACTCCTGGACGAACACGTCCTCGTCAAAGTCGTAGCGCAGCTCCTGGACGCCCTGCTGGAACAGCGAATTGACATCGGTGCGCGACGGATCGACATAGGCGGAGCCGACGACTCCCAGCACTTGCTCATACACGTCGAGGGCCTGCGCCGGCGTCAGCTTGGCGACGGCTTCGCGGTAGACATGATCCTGGCAGCGGCGGACCAAATAGAGGCGGCGCAGGCAGCGCTGGTAGGCGTCGCGGACGTCGGGCTGGTTGCGATCCTTGCGGAGGTCCTTGTCGTACCAGCGGCAGGCTTCGAGCCAGTCGTGGCGCTTCTCGGCGGCGAGGGCCTTGTCCTTGAACTCGTCGGCTCGGGCGGTTTGAGGGAGAAAGGCCGGAAGACAGGCCGCGATCAGCAGCGCGACCGCCGACAGACGCCCAAAGCGCAAGGTGAATGGCACGGGGAAACCTCCCCACCGTGTTGTTGGGTTCGATCCCGGCCCGGTTCCTTCCCGGGCGTCACAGCCTACCCTCTCCACCGACACCGAAAACACACGACCTGGGATTGAGTATAAAAAACCGTTCGCGTCCGGTCAAACGATCCTTGGGTAAAAGTTACAAAGATGTTTCACTCGTCGCGGACGGATGGGACGGCGCCCCAAACGCCTCTGCTCTCCTTTATCGTCTCTTTACACCCAAACGGCCGGTTTCGTGGAAGCCAATCCGTCGGCCGCCTGGCGGGACCGATCCATAGAAATACCGGGGCTGTCACTTCCGCGCAACGAGGAACGCATGATCGACCCGGTTCGCCAAGAGGTCGTCGCCCTGGCCCACACGGTCGTCGTCAAGGTCGGCACCAACGTGCTGACGCGGCGTGACGGGGCCTTGGAACCCGCCCGCGTGCAGGCTTTGGCGGACCAGCTGCATCGGCTGCGCGCCACCGGCCGCAAGGTCGCCCTGGTCAGCTCCGGAGCCATCGGCGCCGGCATGGGCCGGCTGGGGCTTGGCTCGCGCCCCACCGACCTGCGCCAGCTCCAGGCGTGCGCCGCGGTCGGCCAGACCTTCCTGATGCGCGCCTACGAGGACTGCCTCGCCAAACATCAGATCCCAACGGCTCAGCTGCTGCTGACGGCCGGCGACTTCGACAGTCGGACGCGCTACCTCAACGCCCGTAACACCATCGTCACGCTGTTCGAGTGGGGCTGTCTGCCGATCATCAACGAAAACGACACCGTCAGCGTGGCCGAGATCCGCTTCGGCGACAACGACCACTTGGCGGCCCTGGTCACGAACCTGTTGCAGGCCCCGCTTCTGATCCTGTTGTCGGTGGTGGAGGGCCTATACACCGCGGACCCGAAGACCAACCCCGCCGCGGAGCTGGTCGGCACGGTCCCATCCATCGACGCGGAGGTGCTGGACCGAGCGGGCGCCAGCCGCAGCGCTCTCGGATCGGGCGGAATGAAGAGCAAGCTGCGCGCCGCCCGCCTGGCCACGTCGGCCGGCGAATCGGTGGTGATGGCCAGCGGCGAACGGCCCGACGTGCTGGACGCAATCTTTCGGGCGGAGCCGGTGGGGACGCTGTTTTTGCCGCACAACACGACGATGCCAGCCTGGAAGCGCTGGCTGGGCTACGCGGCCCGGCCGCGCGGCCGATTCGTGGTGGACGCCGGCGCCCGGCAGGCGGTGCAGGCGCGGGGCCGCAGCCTGTTGCCGATCGGCGTGGTGGAGGTGGTGGGCGCGTTCCACAAGGGCGACGTGGTGGCGCTGTGCGACGCCGAGGGCGTGGAGTTCGCCCGCGGGCTGACCAATTACTCCTCGGCGGCGGCCGAGCGCCTGCGCGGATTGCGCACGGAACAAATCCGCGAAGCGCTCGGCGAGCTGCCGTATGAGGAGATCGTGCATCGCGATAATCTGGTGGTCGTGGCGTGACCAATGAAGCAACGGCGACACGGCGACGCTCTGTTCTTGGAGCGGTCGCGGAAGCGCGGTACACTACCCTCGGAAGGAGGACCATGTCATGTCGAGCCAATTCATCGACAGCAACGCCCCCTCGATGCAGGGCGGGTATCCACGCCGGCCCGACAGCCTGCCGCACGGTCTGATCTCCCCGCCGGCAGCGGTGCGTGAATTGCTGGCCAAGGAAAAGGCCAAGCACCCCCCCCACGTCTTCGACGCCGCGACCGACGAGCGGATCTTGAACCAGTACACCCTCGATTACTACTTCGACTATCTCGGACATGATGTGATTTATCGGCAAACGCCGGAAGGGCCCGACGTCCTCGCCGTTGGGTGGGAGGAGGTCATCCGCCTCAAGAAAACCTGGCCCCTCGAAGAGCAGCTGAAACTCAAGTCGTGGATGGCCTAATGAGCCGACTCGTCATTCCGATTCAGGGCCAAATCCTCTGGTCCACCGGCGACATTCGCCTCTGGTTGGAGCTGGAGCTTCTTCTCAAGGACTATGCGGGCAACTGGAATCCATTTATCTTCCGGGTGGACACGGGGACGGAAATAACCACGTTCCCGGCGTTCGGGGCAAGCCAACTGGGTCTTCCCATGCCGCAACAGGCGTGCCGGGGCGCCGCTCACACCCAGACAGGTCTGGCGATTCGCTCCGGCCTGCTCCGATTCCGCATCGCCGGGATGGACCTGACCGAGTACGGGGCGTCCTGTTTTTTTCTCGGCGACCCGAACACGCCTCCCAGCGGACCTCCCGGCGTCCTCCCAAGGGCCCTTCTTCAGCCGCTGGCGTTGCTGGACCGATTGCGCTTCTTGTTCGACAAGAACGCGACCGTGGGTGCGCCGCACGGAGAGATGATCGTCGAGAAGAAATGATTGAGGAACTCTACGAACGGCCCATTCACCTTCCTTCGGCCAGCAGCCCCGGCACGTCCATCTCGTAGCAGCTGCCGTTGCCGTTGCCGGTGTAGAGCCGCCGGCCGTCGGGCGAGAAGCAGAGCGCCTTGACCTGCGTGTCCAGGTCGGCCGTGGCCCGCGCGGCGCCGGTGTCGGCGTCCCACAGCCGGACGGTGTGGTCGTCGCCGCCGGTCGCCAGCAGCGAACCGTCGGGACTGTAGGCCGTACACGCCACGGCGTCGGTGTGGCCGGGCCACTCGGCCGCCAGGGCCAATTCATCCAGATCGAAGATGCGAATGGTCTGCCCCAGCGCGGCGACGGCCAGCCGCCGACCGCCGGGATGGAACGCGAGGCCGACCGCGCCTCCGCGGAAGGAGGCGATCGCCTTCCGCCGCTGCACGTCCCACAGCGCGACGCAGCCGTCGGCGCCGCTGGTCGCCATCCAGTCGATGCCGCCGACTGCCAGCACGGGCCGGCTCGGATGGAACGCCAGCGCCTCGACGGAGCAGGCGTCGGCCGCGTCGGGCACGATCAGGACCGGCCGGGCGTCGGCGACGCTCCAGATCCAGACGTCGCTGCTGCGCAGGCCGCCCGTCGCCAGCAGGGCCGAGTCGGCGGAGAAGGCCAGCGCGGTGACGGGGCTGGCCTGCCCTTCCAGCGGCGCGGCGCGGCGGCCGCTGGCGGCGTCCCACAGGCCCAGGGCCGTCTCGCACCGTTCGTCGTCGTCTCCGGCCCGACTGCCGGCGATCCACCGGCCGTCCGGGCTGGCGGCGAAGGCCCGCAGCTCCCCCGCGCCCTCCAGCGCGGGACCGGGCGCCGCGTCCTCCGTCCGCCAGGCGCCCAGCGTCGCGCCGGCGCCCAGCACCACCAACCGCCGGCTGTCCGGGCTGAGCGCGACGCCGGCCCGCGTGGCCCGCGGATCGTCGGCCGCGCCCTCTGGTTGCGATTTTTCCGAGTCCCAAAGATGGATGATGCGCTCGTTCCCGCCCGACGCCAGCCGCCCGCCGTCTGGCGCGAAGGCCAGGGCGCGGACGTCGCGGGCCTGCGACGCCGTGATGTGCAGTTCACGGTGGCGATTCGTATCCCAAAAGTGGATCGCATAGGACGAATCGCTGCAGGCCAGCCGGCCGCCGTCGCCGCTCAGGGCCAGCGCGTGGACCTGGCCCATGTGGCTGTTGAGCAGGATGATCGGTTCGCACTTATCCACGTCCCAGACGCGGACGGTGGTGTCCCATCCGGCCGAGTAGAGCCGGCGGCCGTCGGGGCGCCAGACCAGGCCGGGAATGCGGTCAGTGTGGCCGATCAGGCTGCCGAGCGGCCGCGCCGTCTTCGCGTTCCACAGATGAATGGCCCGGTCTTCGCCGGCGCCGGCCAGGCGGCCGCCGTCCGCGCTGAAGGCCAGGGCGCTGACGGGGCATCGGTGCGCGCGAACTTCCCAGAGCCGGGTCTGGCGGCGCCAGTCCCAAAGGCGGATGAAGCCGTCGTCGTATCCGGCGGCGAGCCAATCGCCGTCCGGCGAGAAGGCGACGGCCGTTACCCAGCACGGCTGCGGCCAGTTCGCCTCCAGCTCGCCCGCGGCCACGTCCCAGACCGACAGGTCGTCGGTCGCGGAGGCGAGGCGGCTCGCCCCCGCGCTGAACGCCCAGACGACGGCCAGCTCTTCCAGATGATGCCAGCCGAGCTGACGGCGACCGTCGAGGTCCCAGCGGCGCAGCACGCCCGGCTCCTCGACCGACCAGAGCGTTCCGTCGGCGGTGAAGGCCAGGGCGAGGACATCGCCGTCGGTGTGGAACGGATGGGCGCCGAATACGCGGGTCACGTGGCTGGACGGGGCGTTGAACGACGCAGGAAGGGTAGTCCGGCTCATGAGCATCTCTTCGCGAAACTTGAGGGGAATCCGACCGAATGCGGAGACGCTGCCGCTTCACGATCCGATGGATAAGTTTACAACAGTTTTTCCGTCCGTGCGCCTTCGCCGGCCCGCGTCGGCGGCGATTCCCCGGAGGAGGGGCGTTATTCCTCATGTCCACGGAAGTGTCGCGCGGCGAATTTGCGTTCATCGACTGGCTGCGTCGGCGGACGCCGGCCGCGGGGCGGGTGCAGATCGGCCCCGGCGACGACGCGGCGCTGCTGGACTGGTCCACCGGCGCCGGCTGCATCGCCACGACGGACATGCTGCTGGATGGCAGTTGCTTCCGGTTGGCGGAGGCCGGCCCGCGGCGCGTCGGCCGCAAGGCGATGGCCGTCAACCTCAGCGACATCGCGGCGATGGCCGGCCGGCCGGTCGCGGCGCTGGTCAGCGTGGGCTTGCCGCGCCACGGCGGCCGCGCATTGGCGGAAGAGCTGTATTCCGGGATGCGCGAAATCGCCGACGCCTTCGACACGCCGATCGTCGGCGGCGACACCAACAGCTGGGACGGCCCACTTGTCATCAACGTGACCGTGCTGGGCGAGGCGACCGAGCGCGGCGTGGTGCGGCGGAACGGGGCGCGGCCGGGCGACTGGCTGATGGCGACCGGCGCCTTCGGCGGCAGCATCCTCGGCAAGCACCTCGATTTCACGCCGCGGGTGCGGGAGGCGCTGCAACTGCACGAAGCGGCGCCGCTGCACGCGATGATCGACGTGAGCGACGGCCTGGCGGCGGACGTGTTTCACCTGTGCGAGGAGAGCGGCTGCGGGGCGGTGCTGCGGGCGGAGACGATCCCCATCGCCGACGCGGCGCGGAGCATGAACGATGGGCGGTCGGCGCTGGATCATGCGCTCGGCGACGGCGAGGATTTCGAGCTGGTGTTCGCCGTGGCGGCGGAGGATGGGCGCAGGTTGCTGGAGATGCAGCCCCTATCGGGCGCCGCCGTGACACGGATCGGGGAATTCGTATCGGAAAAGGGGTTGTGGCTGGAGGAACGGGGCGTGAGGCGGCCGTTGGACCCGCGGGGTTACGTGCATGCGCTGGAATAACGGCAACTGCGAAGCGTCTGCGCCCCAACATCGGAATCCACACTTCCGCCGCGGACTCATAGAATGCGCCCATCAGGGCCGCCGCCGACTGCCGGCCGCTGGTTCCTGCAATGTGATGCCACAAGGGGAGGGTTTGTGCCATGAGAGAAACGATCACTCGCCGCGCCGCGCTGGGCGTGGGGGCGGCCGCGGGGGTCGGGCTGCTGCTGGGCGGCCGCGCCCGGGCCGATCAGCCGAGCCGCCGCGTCATCGTCTGGTCGGAGGGGACCGCACCCAAGAAGGTCTACCCCGACGACATCCGCGGCGCCGTCGCCGAAGGGCTGAAGAAGCTCGACGGCTGGGACATCATGACCGCGACCATCACGGACGCCGACCAGGGCGTGCCGCAGGACGCGCTCGACAAGACCGACGTCCTGATCTGGTGGGGCCACCAGAAGCATGGCGACGTGAAGGACGAGACGGTGGACCGCATCGTCAAGCGAGTCAAGGAAGGCGGCATGGGCTTCATCGGTTTGCACTCCGCCCACTACTCCAAGCCGTACAAGAAGCTGATGGGCACGCCCTGCGGCTGGAAGGGCGGCTACGTCGAGGACGGCAGCCGGCTGGACATGACCATCAAAAGCCCCGACCATCCCATCGTGAAGGGCATGAAAGACTTCGTGATCCCGCACACGGAGCGCTACGGCGAGCCGTTCGAGTGCCCCGAGCCGGAAGCGCTGGTCTTCGACGGCCTGTACACGCTGCCCGACAAGACGACGCAGGAATCGCGCCAGGGCCTGACGTGGACGGTCGGCAAGGGCCGCGTCTTCTACTTCCAACCCGGACACGAGACGTATCCGATCTTCTTCCAGGAAGAAGTGCGCCAGGTGCTGCGCAACGCGGTGGATTGGGCGGCGCCGAAGCGGGGATGACCCGCGCCGCCGGCGGGGGGGTCGCATGCGCTACCTCATCGACGGCTACAACCTGCTGCACGCGATGGGCGTGCTGACCGGCCGGGTCGGGCCGCACGGGCTGGAAAAGGCCCGTCTCGCCCTGCTCGGCCGGCTGCTGGCCCTGCACGCCGACGACCCCGGCCGCGTCACCGTCGTCTTCGACGCCGCCAATCCCCCGCCCGGCGCCGAGCGCGAACTGGAACATGAGGGCGTTCACGTCCTCTTCGCTTTGGCCGAGGAGGCCGACGACGCGATCGAGGCGATCATCCGCCGCGAGTCGTCGCCGCGCCAGCTCACCGTCGTTTCCGACGACCGCCGATTGAAGGAGGCCGCCCGCCGCCGGCAGTGCCCGTCGCTGGGTTGTCTCGATTATCTCGAACAGGCCGGCCGCCCCCCTGCGGCGGCCCCGGCCGGCGACGGGCTGGCCAAGCCGCAGGGCGTCTCGGCCGAGGAGACGCAACGCTGGCTGGAGGAGTTCGCCGACCTGGCCGACGACCCCAAGCTCAAGGGCTGGGTGGAACTCGACGCCCCGCCGGACGAGATGAGTGAGGAGTGAGGCGTGGGGAGTGAGGAGAAAAGACAAGCCCGCGGGGTGGGTCTTTCTCCTCACTCCCCACGCCTCACTCCTTACTGGGTCTTGCGGCCGGCGGCGGCGTTCATAGCAAGAAGGTATGAGCGTCTCCACTGTCGTCTTCGACTTCGGCAACGTGCTGGGCTTCTTCAGCCACCGCCGGGCCGCCGTGCAGCTGGCCGCTTACACCGACGCCGCGCCGGAGGCGATCCAGGCCTATCTCTTCGGCGGCAAGCTGGAAGGCGATTTCGAGTCCGGCCGCCTGAGCGCCGGCGTGCTTCGCGGCCTGGTGCGCGAGACGTTTCGGCTGGCTTGCACCGACGCCCAGTTCGACGCCGCCTTCGCCGACATGTTTACTCCGAATCCCGACGTGTGCCCGCTGCCCGCCCTGCTGAAACCTCGCTATCGCGTGCTGCTCCTGAGCAACACCAACGAGCTGCACGCCCGCCAGTTCCGGCGGCAATTCGCCGACGTGCTGGCGCCGTTCGACGCGCTGGTAATGTCGCATGAGGTTGGCATTCGCAAGCCGGACCCGCGCATCTACGAGCAATGCCGGCGGTTGGCGGGGCGGCCGGCGGAGGAGTGCCTGTTCATCGACGACTTGCCGAGCAACGTCGAGGCCGCCCGCGCGTGCGGCTGGCGCGGGATCGTCAACCGCCGCGGCGACGACCTGCGGCGCGAGCTGGCCGAGGCGGGGGTCGTCATCGACGTCCCGGTTAGCCGCGACGCGCCGGCGGAGCGCTTCGACGACGCGTCGCGGCTAACCGATTTCTGATAAATGCACGAGAACCGAGGAGCGCATGAACCCCATTGAGCAGGCCGACCTCGAGGTGTGGCAGGCGATTGCCGCCGAGCGGCGCCGCCAGCAGGACGGGCTGGAGATGATCGCCTCGGAGAACTACACCAGCCCCGCCGTGCTGGCGGCGCAAGGCTCCGTCCTCACCAACAAATACGCCGAAGGCTATCCGGGCAGGCGCTATTACGGCGGCTGCGACTGCGTGGACGTCGCGGAGCGGCTGGCGATCGAGCGGGCCTGCAAGCTGTTCGGCGCCGAACACGCCAACGTGCAGCCGCACTCCGGGGCCCAGGCCAACATGGGCGTCTACTTCGCCTGTCTGAATCCGGGCGACATGATGCTGGCCATGAACCTGTCGCACGGCGGCCATCTGACGCACGGAATGCACCTTAACTTCTCCGGCAAGTTGTACAAGGTGGTCCCCTACGGCGTGCGCAAGGAGGACGAGCGGATCGACTTCGATCAGGTCGCGGCCCTGGCCCGCGAACACAAGCCGAAACTGGTGGTGGCCGGGGCCAGCGCCTATCCGCGCACCATCGACTTCAGCCGCTTCGCCGAGATCTGCAAGGAGGTCGGGGCGCTCTTGATGGTGGACATGGCCCACATCGCCGGGTCTGGTGGCGGGCGACCAGCACCCCAGCCCTGTGCCGTGGGCGGAGTTCGTGACCTCGACGACGCACAAGACGCTGCGCGGCCCGCGCAGCGGCTTCATCCTGTGCAAGAAGGAATGGGCGGCGAAGGTGAACCAGGCGGTGTTCCCCGGAATGCAGGGCGGCCCGCTGATGCACGTCGTCGCGGCCAAGGCGATCGGCTTCGGCGAGGCGCTGCAGCCGGCCTTCCGCTCCTACGCGGCCCAGATCGTCGCCAACGCCCGCACGCTGGCGCACGAACTGCACGTCGCGCGGCTTCCGGCTGGTGTCGGGCGGCACGGACACTCACCTGCTGCTGGTGGATGTGGCCTCACGCGGCATGGCGCGGCAAGACGGCCGAGAAGCGCGCCTGGACGCGGCCGGCATCACGGTCAACCGCAACGGCATCCCGTTCGACGCACGGCCGCCGCTGGACCCGTCGGGCGTGCGGATCGGCACGCCGGCGCTGACGACGCGCGGCATGCGCGAGCCGGAGATGCGTCAAATCGCGGCGTGGATCGGCGAAGTGCTGAAGGACCCGGCGGACGCGGCACACCAGGAAAAGGTGCGTGCGGATGTGCGGGAATTGTGCGAGCAATTCCCGGCGCCGGCGAATCGATCGGAAGAATAATTGCCCAGAGCGTGCGGAGGGGGTAGCATACCGGCGGGGAAGGCAGGTGCTTCGCGCCCTGAGAGGCGATCATGCTCAAGCGCGTCCACATCCGGAATTTCAAGAGCCTCGGCGACGTTACGGTCAATCTTGAGCCGGTGACCGTGTTGATCGGCCGCAGCGGCACGGGGAAAACGAACTTTGTGCAGGCGCTGCGGTTCCTACGAGACACGCTGATCGCTCATGACCTTTCGGCGCACCGCCGGATGGTTGGCCACGCACATATTGTGCGACGCCGGTCAAACCGGGCGACCTGCTGTGCGAGGTTTCATTCACCGTACAGGGCATTCCGGGTGATTATGAGTATCACTTCAGGTACGACCGACAGCCCAACCCGCACCCCCAGGTGGTCGCGTTTCAGTTTGCCGAAGAGAAGCTGGTTCTCGGGGGTAAGGTTCTGTTTCACCAACGAGGCGGACAGTGGATCAAGCAGCCGGCCGTACTCTACCCGCCGCCGGCCGGCGGACTGCGGCTGGGAACCATTACGGGTGTGCAGGAAATCATCGTAGCCTATATCGCCCTGACGGACGGATTAGGCTGCTATGATTTCCCAAGCACAGTCCTTACTGTGCCGCAGCAGAATCAGCCGCCGGGGTCGCAGACGCGGGGCCTGGCCGACAACGGGAATAATTTCCTTCAGGTCTTCGGTGCGCTCCTCGGCAACCTGAGCGCACTCGCTAACTGGCGCGACATCACCGCCGCCCTCAAACAAATCAACTCCTCCGTCACAGCCTTGGACCTCCGCCTGCCCCAGCGCGACATCCTTCAGGTGGGCCATGACGTGGGGTCGGGAACCCTCGTCTTCGACCTGAGCCAAGAATCCGAGGGTTTTCGCCGTTTCCTCGCCCACCTCCTGGCGGTCTATCAGACGCCGCCCAAACAGACGCTGGTGTTTGAGGAGCCGGAAAAGGGGATTCATCCTGGCGCCCTAGCGGCGTTGGCTGAAGAATTCATCGGTTGCCCGCAAGCGAATCGTGGGCAAGTGGTTCTCACGACTCACAGTCCACAGCTGCTGAACCATTTCTCTCCCGACATGCTTCGAGTAGTCGAGCAGAAAGGGCTGTTGACGGCCATCGGCCCCGTTGCACCCGAACAGGTGGAAGCGTTAAAGGAGCAATTGCTTCGCCCCGGCGAACTTCTCACGGTCGATGCCGCTCGCTTACCAGATACCCTGACGCCCATAGGGTGAGGCATGGCTGCAAAGAGGCGTCTTGTGCTTTTCGTGGAGGGGCCCGGCGACAAGCTCGCCGTCCCCGTCCTCGCCAAGCGCTTGCTCACGGAGCATATGGGATGGGATGTCGTCGTGCTGGACGATAGGCCCTTTGAAGTCGGTGACGTGACAAACGTGATCGACGCAAAGCAACCGAACTGGATTCGCTGGCTGGAAGCCGCGAAGAAAAGGCCCCAGCTGGGAGCGATCTTGCTTCTCTTGGACGGCGACCTGAAGCCGAGGAGGGGCAAACCGTTCTCCGCGGATGACACGGCCCGTCTCCTCGCCAATCAAGCGCGAGCCGCCGCGCGGGGATCCAGTTTTCTGTAGCTGTCGTATTTGCCTGCCAGGAATTCGAGTCCTGGTTGCTCGCAGGGATCGAATCGCTAGCAGGCAAACCTTTGCCCAGTCAGCCGGATCATGGAGTTCGCCCCGGAACCACCGCCCCTTCAGGCGACCTGGAACTGAATCCTCGCGACGCCAAAGGCTGGCTTGGAGGCGTCATGCTACGTGGCTATAAACCGACAAGCCATCAAGCGCCGTTGATTGGGATGGTCGATCTCGACGTAATTCGCCATCGAAATCTTCGCTGGTTCCAGCATCTGGACACCAGCCTTCAGCAGTTGATTGATGCTTTCCGCACCGGCAGGCACATCGTCACACCGACCCCGCCCGCCTGACAATCACCTCACTGCGGCAGCGCCGGCCGCTCCCACTCGCGCAACTGCCGTTGCAGCTCCTCATAGCTCAGCGGCCGCCGCGGGATGCGAGAAAAGCCCTCCGCCAACACCGCGATCGTCGTCTGCGCCGCCTGCACGCGCTGCACCTCCAGCTCCAGCCGACGCAACCACGCCGGCACGTCCAGGCCCACGCCCGCCGGCGTCGCCGTGAACGCCTCGACTTCTTTCCGCAGCCGCGCGAAGGCCGGCCGGCCGTTCTCGCGCCGCGCCTCGGCCATCGCCGGCTCAACCAGGGCGCACAATCGATCCAGCGCCAGCGGCCGCGTGAACCGCTCGCCCAGCCGGTCGGCCACCGTGCCGAGGCGCACGCCGCGCGCCCGCTCCAGCCGGGCCAACTCTTCCAGCAGGCGGTCGGCGCGCTCGCGCGTGAACTGCGCCAGCGTCTGTTCCCAGCGCACCGCCGCCGCGTCCCGGCCGCACCGCGCCAAAACCTCATGCGCAAAATCAGCGGCCGCATCTGCCAGGCGTGCCGCTCGTACACCGCCTTCAGACGCAAGAACTCCAGCAGAATGTTCAGGTTCTCGCCGTAATCCGATTGCGTCGTCGTCGTGTTGTAGTCCTTGAACTCCTCGTAGTTCTCGACGACGGCGTGCAGCACGATCTCCAGGCGTCGCACCGCGTCCTCGCGGCGAACCGACCGGCCGAGATCGTCCAGCAGCTTTATCGGGCGAAGCGGATCGGGATTGTCGCGGAGGTAGTCCAGGTAGGCGCCGGCGCCGCGGTGCAGCACGCCGCGCAGGTTCGCCAGCGTCATGAAGCGGACATGGAACAACTCGCCGCCGTACTTCCGCACGAACTCTTGCAGCGCCTGCCAGTCCGCCTCCGACGGCAGCGTTTCCAGCACGGACAGCGGCGTCGTCCGGCTGTACTCCGCCCACAGGGTCAAAAACGGCCCCGTCAGCCGCTCCAGCACCGCGACCAGCTCCCGGTCGCCGGCTTGCTCCTCCGGCCAGCCGGCCGCCGACTCGACCACGCTCTCGATCACGGCCTGGAAAGAGGCTTGAAAGAAGTGATTGAATTCCCGCAGGCCACGGGCGCGCGCCGGCTGCGCCTGCTCCACCGCCCGCGCCGCCCGCAGCAGCTCGAACGTCTCACGCAGCAGCCCCAGCCGCGGCAGGTTGGCCAGCACCGCCAGAAGGACGGTCTGGGCCGCCCGCAGCCGCAGGACCGGCCGCGGCGCGCCGCCGTCGGCCAGCGGCAGCACCTCCAGCATCTCCCGGCGGAAGCCTTCCGTGAACGACGGCAGCGCCTCGCGGGCCTCCGCCGGCTCGCCCCGAAACAGCGCCTTTTCCAGGAGCAACGCGGCCGGTTCCCACGGCGGCGCTGGCTCCTCCGCGTCCTCCGCGTCGTCGGCGCCAGTCGCCCCGCGCAGGCGCCGACCGCCAGCGTCAGGTGCAAGCAGGCGCCGATCGTGGCGTACAGGAGCTGGTCCTTGAGGACGCGGCGCCGGTCGTACTCCACCAGTGCGTCGTAGGCGCCGCCGGGGTCCGGCAGCGGCTGGGCGTGAACCGCGTCGAGCAGGCGCAGCATCCGCCGCCGCTTGTCGCGGGCCGCCCGCAGCCAGGCCGCCGCCGGCCCCCCACCCTGCCCTCCCCCACCGGCGGGGGGAGGGTTGGGAGGGGGGGAATCCGGCAGCCGCGCCGCCACCTGCCACAGCCGGGCCAGCGTCGTCTGGAAGCGCAGCCGGCGGTCCAGCCGTTCGCCCTCGCGCTCCAGGTCGAACTCCTCCCGCGGACCGCCGCCGTCCGATACCGAGCCCTCGGAATCGTCGGTGCTGTCCTCGTAGGTGACGCCCTCGTACGCCGCCCCGTAAAGGTCCTCTTCCTCCTCGTCCGGCGCCTCCGGGCCGACCACGTCCAGCGTCGGGACCTCCCAGAATTCCTCCGCATTCGCCTCCAGATAGTCGAAGAATTTGATGATGAGGGCGCGGCGCTCCTCCGCCGGCGGCAGGGCCGCCCCTTCCGTCTCGCCGGCCGGCTGCGTCAGCGCCAGCAGCCAGCGCAGGGCCAGCGCGTGGAACGAATACGCCCCCTCTTCCAGCGGGACCTGCTCGGCTTGGCCCACCCAGCTGACCAGCAGGGCCATCGCGGCGCGGAAGTCGCCTTTCCGCAAGAGCGCGTCCACGACCAGTGAGAACGCCTTGGCGGAGCGGAATTGATCGAGTTGGCCGCGCCAGAAGGCCAGGTCGGCGGCCGCTTCGCCGCGCTGCCGCCAGCCGGCCAGCGCCGACGCCACCTGCCGCGCCGACGCCGCCGCCTCGCCGCCGTGGACCCGGCGCATGTCGCTCACCTCCACCGTGGCGAACGGGTCCCACCACGCCGCCAACCGCTCCATGCCCTCCGTCAGCGAGCGGGCCAACTCCTCGTCGCCGGCCGCCGCCGCCTCGCTGCTGAGCCGGGCGTACAGGTTGAACGTCTGCTCCACCACCTGCACCAGCTCGCCCAGCCGCGCGTCGGGCGTGCTGTCCTCGCGGGCCGGCGACAGCGGGAACAAGCCCTGGAACCCCAGGATGTTCCACGGGTCGGCCAGCGCCCCGCAGGCGATCCCGCGGTGCAGCAGGTTTTCCACCTCCGGCAGCCGCGCCGCCGCGCGCTTCAGATCGCCGCGCTCCGCTTCCAGATGACCGCTCGTCAACCGGCTGAGCATCTCGCTGACCAGGCGCACCGAAACGGCCGGGATGCGCTCCGCCTCCTCGCGGCTGGCCTCGGGATGGCCCATCTGGGCGTAAATCAGGGCGAGGTGGCGTTGTTGCAGCTGGACCGCCCGGTGGCGCGCCAGGTAGGCGTTGAGGTGCTGCCGGGCGCCGCCGAACGGCTGCCGCGCCGTCTCCCGTTCCTGGCGCAGGCGCTCCCCGTAGGCGCCGGTGCGCGGCGCAGCAATTGTTCATAAAAGGCATCCCGATAGCGCGCGATGCGCGGCGTCAGCACGCCTAGCGTCGTGACGGAATCGTGCGCCGACGGCCCCCAGCCGCTGACGCCCGACGCCATCAGCACGACGCCGGCCAGCACGGCCGCCGCCTCCCACAGCAGCTCGCCGCGGTCCAGCGATCCGGGCTGCTCGACCCGGTCGAGCAGGGCGTCGAGGGTGATCTTGCGGACGACGAACCGGCGATAACGGCCGTTGTTGTCGATGTGGTGCGGGTCCCATTCGCCGAAGACGTAGTTGGGCCGGCGGTTGACCGGGTGGCCGTGGTCGTAGGCCCGCACGTCCGCCGCCAATTCGTCCAGCAGCTCGGGGTCGAACTCGGCCTCGGCCAGCAGGGACGGATCGGATGCTTTCAGGATCTCCAAAGCCGTGTTTGTAAGATCGTGATACCGGCCCCATGCCGTGCCGGCGCCGCGGATGTGGAGCGGCACGGGCCGATGGCGTTCGTGGTCGTAAGGCTCTCCTTGCGGCCGCGTCTCCAGCAAGGCGATCGGCCGATGGCCGACGAAATCGTTGAGACGGTGCAGGACGCCGGCGACGGCCCCGGCCTCCTCATCGACGGGGACGCCTTGGGCCAGCACGGCCTCGAAGACGCGGACCAGGAAAAACGGCGTGAACAGATCGCGGTCGTCGAGATGAGCGAGGAGGTCGGCGTGATGCGCCCGGTAGGCCGGCAGGACCTTCGCGGCCAGGGCAAGCGCGGCCTCGGCCTGATGCACGTCGCGGAAAGCGGCGGCGCTTCCGTGCAGCTTTTGCAGCCCTGCGGTCAGCGCGTCGATCAGCGACTGCCACGGAGCCTGTTCACCGCTCTCGGCGAGGAAGGCGTAGGCGTCGTTGAACTGCTTCTGCCAGCGGGCGTCCGGTCGGCCGTCGGAGAAGTTCAGCCAGCCCAGCAAGCCGGAGAGCGGCGCGGCCTGTTCCAGTTTCGTGAGACGATCGTCCACCGCGGGACCTCCTGCACGTGCGAGGGCCGGCGCGACCCCTTCCACCCGCCCTATCCGGCGTTCTTGAAGCATACCCCGCGCGGGGCGCGCCGCCAGACGGGGTTGCCCCACCCCACTTGGCGAGCCGCCGGGCTTGTCCCGGCGGGATAAACCCGCCGGCTCGCCGGGCTGTGAAACCCCTTCTTACCCCTTCGGCGGTTGACGCACTTCTCCGGCCCGTTGAATCCCTTCTTCCGGCTCGCCGTCCGCCGCCACGGCGGCGACGACGCCCGTCCGCGGGTCGCTCGCCGT
This sequence comes from uncultured Planctomycetaceae bacterium, assembly GCA_963823075.1. Lineage (GTDB taxonomy): Bacteria > Planctomycetota > Planctomycetia > Gemmatales > Gemmataceae > UBA4732. The sequence goes on along the minus strand of CAWGKE010000001.1, from coordinate 382,364 downwards.
CTGAATGCCGCGGGCCACCTCCGGCAGGATGCCGATGCGCCGGTAGATCGGCCGGATGTGTTCGCGGATGGCCTCCAGCTGCCAGGCGAAGACGGCGGCCGCCAGAATGCACACCACGCCGCCGACGGCCACCGTCGCCGACGCCCCGACGTGATAGCGCGAGGAAAGCGGTCAGGTCGGGCGCCCCGCCGGCCCACGGCGACGCCCCAATGGCCTCAGCCAGCAGGCCGCCCGCCAGCGCCCCCACCGGCGCCAGGCCGAGGAACGCCGTCGCGTAAAAACTCATCACGCGACCGCGTTTGTCCTCCTCCACGATGGTTTGCAGGATCGTGTTGCTGGACGCCATCTGCACCATCATGGCGAAGCCCATCACCGCCAGGGCCGGCATGGACAGCCAAACCGTCGTCGAGAGCGCGAAGACGATCAGGCCAGCGCCGTAGGCCGCCGGCCCCGCGGCGATGAGACGGCCCAGGCCTCGAACCGTCTGACGCGCGGCCATGTAGAGCGCCCCGCCAGCGCCCCGACGCCGGCCGACGCCGTCAGAAGGCCGAGCATCCCCGCCCCGCCTTGCAGATTGCGAACCGCGAAGATCGGCAATAGCGCGGAATAGGGCGTGCCGACGAGACTGACGACCGCCACCAGCAGGAGGATGGCGCGAATGGGCCGGAAGCCGAAGGCGTAGCGGGCGCCTTCCACCATCGCGTACCATCCGCGCGAGATGAGGGTCGGGCGGGCCTCGTGCAGCCGCATCATCCACAGCCCCGCCAGCACGGCGAAATAGCTCAGGCCGTTGAGAAGGAAACACTGGCCTTCGTTCCGGCCGCCGCCGAGCCAGAGCAGCAATCCCGCCAGGGCCGGCCCCACCAGCCGCGCCCCGTTGAACAGCGACGAGTTCAGCGCGATGGCGTTGGCGAGGTCCTCCTTGCCGCCGACCATCTGCGTCAGGAACGCCTGCCGGGCCGTCACGTCGAACGTGCTGACCACGCCGAGAAACGCTCCCAGGGCCAGCAAATGCCAGATCTCAATTCGACCGCTGTAGGCCAGCCAGGCGAGGGCGAAGGCCTGGAGCATCATGAGCGTCTGCGTGAGGTAGAGGATGGGTCGGCGGCGGAAGCGGTCGGCGACGACGCCGGAAAACGGCCCGAGGAGGAGGCCGGGGATCTGGTTGGCGAAGACGATCATGGTCAGCCAGAAGGGGCTGCCCTCGTCGCTTCCCGGCGGCGCCGTCAGCCGGTTGACCAGCCACGCCATGGCCGTCGTCTGCATCCAGGTGCCGATCAGCGACAGCCCCTGTCCGATGAAGAACAGGCGGAAGTTGCGATGCGCCAGGGAGCGCAGCATGGTCATAGGCGTCAGGGGTCAGGGCTCAGGGGTCAGGAGTCAGGAGTCAGGGGTCAGGAGCCGATGCCGTTGGCTCCTGACTCCTGACCCCTAACCCCTGATTCCTAAAGAAGAGATTTCACCGCCTGGATGATCGCATCCGCGTCGATGCCGGCCGCGTGGAGCAGTTCGGCCGGCGTGCCGGAACCGGGCAGGGCCTTCACGGCCAGCTTGACGACGCGCAGGTTGTTGAGCGGTTCCGTCGCCAGCGCGTCCAGCACCGCGTCGCCCAGACCGCCCTCCGGCCAGTGGTCCTCGGCCGTCACCAGCTTGCCGCCCACCGCCTTCACTGTCTCCATGATCGTCGTTTTGTCGATCGGCTTGACCGTGTAGGCGTCGATGACGCGGACTTCGATCCCTTCGGCCTTCAGCTTGTCGGCTGCCTTCAGCGCCTCGTGGACGGTGATGCCCGCGGCGATGACGGCGACCCGGTCATTGTCGCCGCGGCGGACCACGCGGGCGCCGCCGACGGGGAACAGCTCGCCGGGGCTGTAGAGGATCGGCGTCTTCTCGCGCGTCGTGCGGATGTAGGAGATGCCGGCCAGGTCGGCCATCTGCTCCACCAGCGCCGCCGTCTGATTGGCGTCGCAGGGGTACAGGACGGTGCTGCCCCAGACCGCCCGCATCATGGCCAGGTCTTCGAGCGCCATCTGCGAGGGGCCGTCCTCGCCGATGCTGCAACCGGCGTGGGAGCCGCTGAGGTGGATGGTCGCATTGGAGATCGCCGCCATCCGAATCTGGTCGTAGGCGCGGGTGAAGAAGGCGGCGAAGGTCGAGGCGAAGGCACACTTGCCGAGGACGCCGAGGCCGACGGCCGCGCCGAGGAGCTGCTGCTCCGCGATGAACATCTCGAAGAAGCGGTCGGGGTGGGCCTTCTTGAACTCGTCGGCGTGCGTCGAGTTGGACACCTCGGCGTCCAGCGCGACCACGTCGGGCCGGCGGGCGCCGAGCGCGGTGATGGCGTCGCCGTAGGCCTTGCGCGTCGCCTCCTTGCCGCCGAGTTCGTAGGACGGCGGCAGAGCAGCCGTCGATGTCATAACGTTGTCGGGGATCTGCTTCGACGGTTTGGGCGACTGGATGGCGACCTTCCGTTCGCCGCCCAGCTCGGCGATGGCCTGCTTGGCCTGGTCCGGCGTGAGCGCCTTGCCGTGCCAGCCGTCCTTGTTGGCGACGAACGATACGCCGCTGCCCTTGATCGTCTTGGCGACGAGGAGGGTGGGCTTGCCCTTCGTCTTCTCGGCCTCGGCGTAGGCCCGGTCGATGGCGGCGAGGTCGTGGCCGTCCAGCTCGATGGCGTGCCAGCCGAAGGCGCGGGCACGGGCGGCATAGGCGCCGCCGTTCCAGCCGAGGTCGGTCTCGCCGCGCTGGCCGAGCCGGTTCATGTCGAGGACGGCCGTGAGGTTGTCGAGCTTGTAGTAGGATGCCTTGTCAAAGGCCTCCCAGTTGGATCCCTCCGCGCATTCGCTGTCGCCTAGGACGACGTAGATGCGGTAGGGCAGCTTGTCGAGGTACTTGCCGTTCAGCCCCATACCGACGCCGATGGGCAACCCCTGGCCGAGCGAGCCGGTGGCGACATCGACGTAGGGGAGGACGTGCGGGTTGGGGTGACCCTGAAGGCGGCTGCCGAACTTGCGGAGGGTGAGCAGCTCCTGGTCGGTGATGGCGCCGGCCGCCTTGAACATGGCGTAGAGGAGGGGGCAGGCATGGCCCTTGCTGAAGATGAGGCGGTCGTTGTTGGGAAAGTGCGGCTGGGACCAGTCGTAGCGGAGGTACTTGGCCAGCAGCACGGCCATGAGGTCCGCCGCGGACATTGAGGAGGTGGGATGTCCCGAACCGGCCGCGGTGGTGCAGCGGATGCTGTCCACGCGGAGCTGCGCCGCCAGTTCCTTCCACTGCATCATTGGGTCCGCCATGGCGTTGCCGTCCTCCAATCGGGGTGTGGGGCGAGGGCGACGACCGCCGCCCCCTAGCATCATGATAGGAATGAGAGAGCGTCGGTGGAGGGTCGCGTCGCTTCCGGCTTTCCATACTGCAACACGGCGAGCGGGGGGCGTCAGCCCCCTGGTGATAGGTTCAGCACTTGAACCTTCCATCAGGGGGCTGACGCCCCCGCTCGCCTTTCGCCCGCACCTTCTACACGGCTACGGCCCCGGCGGCCCGGATTTCTTCTTAGCAGCTCCGAAAAAACCGGAATCCATACGCCAGCATCACCAGGCACGCGTGGTGGTGGAAGCCGCGCCACGACCGCCCCTCGAAATGATCCAGACCCAGCTCCTTCGTCAGCACGGCGCCCGCCTCGGTCGCCGACCGCCGGGCCGAGGCCGCCCGCCCCGCCGCCGCGCCGGCGTCGCCCACCAGCACGCGGCCGCCTTCCGCCGGATGAATTGTTTCACCCTCCGCCAAATCCACATCCGCCGGCGCCTCCAGCAGGTACGGCCAGCCCCGCGCCGCCAGACCCACGCGGAATTCGCGGTCGGCCCCGAAAGCGGCGCCGCCCGTCAGCAGCCCGGCCGGCCAGCCTTCGGCCCGCGCCTCGTCCAGCAGCTCCAGCGCGATGGCGCCCTTGCCCTGGCCGCGCCGCCGCCCCTCCGGCACCCCCGCCGCGTCCAGCCGGTGCGGGTGCTGCGACCAGCCGCGCGGCAGGTAGAGCCGCAGGCCCAGCGGACAGCAGCCGGCTGAGCCGGCGCGATAGAGCGCAATGGCGATCTGACAATTCGTCTTACGGCCCAGCGCGCCGCTGTACTGCCGCTGCACGCCGACCGAGTGCCGCCCCTGCTTGACGAAGGCCGGGTCGTCCAGCACGAAAGCGGCGTCCGCCTCGGCCAGGCGCTCCGCCATCAGGCCGCGGTAGCGCCGCCACACCCGACCCTCGTCCCATGGACTCTGGTTGATGAAGTTTTGCAGCCCTTGGGCCGCGTCCTCCACCGTCAGGTCCGGCGGCAGCACTACCTGCCGCGCCAGGCCGCCGATGGTTTTGCGGCCGTCGTGGCGCAGCAGTCCTTGCAGGTACACGGCGGCCCAGCTCGCCTGGTCGCGGCGGCGGAAAGCGTCGCGGAACCGGGCGGCGTAGTCGTCCAGGCTTTGCAGCCAGCCGGCGTCGAAATCGGTCATGTTGGTTCGGCTGCCTCACGCCCCCGCTCCCTCACTGTCGCGGCTCGTCTGCTCCTTGCCGGCGTGCAGCACGCGCCGCAGTTCCCGCCACAGGTCGAGTTCCACGTCGATGAACGGCGACCGCACGCCGCCGTGGCGCAGCACCACGTGGTAGGCGGCCGAGGTCAGATCCGCCAGCACTTCTTCCGACGCTACGGCCGGGTTCGCGTACCTCATGACTTCCGACTCCTGTTCTCTGGAAGGAAAGATCGCCTCGCCGAAAAAAAACTAGGATGGCAAACTTAACTTGAGAGGCCCCGAAAACGGCCTGTTCTTGAACTGGGCGGCCCAGGAAAACGCCAGAAATCGCTTGTCCGCCGAGGGTCTCAAGTTGAGTTTGCCGTCCTAGAAAAAAAGGGACCCGAGAGCCTTCGCTCCCGGGTCCCGGGGAACCACCCTCGGTTGCGACCTGCTCTCCCTCAAGTCGCCCCCCGAAGATGGTCCGTCCCACCCGGAAGTACCACACCGGATTCCGTACAGCAACACGCCACATTGTTTCCCATGTTTATCATGTTAGTAATTATCGTCCAATGGTAGGGTTTGTCCAGAGGAAAAATGCACGAAGTAATGCTTGCGTCGGTCGGGGCAGCCCTTGACCGTCGCCGCCAGCCGGCGGAAAACAACCTCAACGAGCGCGTCTCAACCCTCCTCGTTTGGGAGCATGAAATCATGTCCACACGACTCTGCTGGCTGGGTCATGCCTGTCTGCTGCTGGAGAGCGACGGCAAGCGGGTGCTGATCGACCCGTTCCTGACGGGCAACCCGGCGGCCGCGACGACGGCCGACAAGGTGCAGGCCGACGCCATCCTGGTGTCGCACGGCCACGACGATCACGTCGGCGATACTATTGAGATCGCCAAACGCACCGGGGCGGAGGTCGTCTGCAATTACGAGATCAGCGAGTGGTTTCAGAAAAAGGGGCTGAAGAAGGTCCACGGTCAGCAGCACGGCGGCGGCCACGGCTACCCGTTCGGCCGGGTGAAGCTGACGCTGGCGTTTCACGGCTCCCTCCTGCCCGACGGAACCTATGGCGGCAACCCGTGCGGCTTCCTGATCTATTGCAACGACGGCAAGAAGGTCTACGATGCGGCCGACACCGGGCTGTTCGGCGACATGAGGCTGATTGGCGAGGAGGGGATCGACCTGGCGCTGTTGCCGATCGGCGACAACTACACGATGGGGCCGGACGACGCGCTGCGTGCGGTCCATCTGATCCGGCCGAAAAAGGTCGTGCCGATCCATTACAACACGTGGCCGCTGATCGCGCAGGACGGCGCCGCCTGGGCGCAGCGCGTGCGGCGCGAGACGGCGACGGAGCCGGTGGTGCTGAAGCCGGGGGAGTGGGTGGACGTGTGAGCCGGTCAGCCGCGGATCTTCGATCCGCGGCTAAACTTCACCACCCCAGCGCCTTCCGCAGATCCTCCAGCCCGCCCTGGAACGCCGCGTCCGGCGACGGGAACGCCGCGCCGCCGTCGAGCCGCTTGCCGTTGTTCGACTGCACCACCTTGCAGCCGAATCGTCCGGTCGTCGGCGCCAGCATAAGCAGGTACTGCGGCTCACCGCCGAGATAGACCGTCGCGGAACGGCCGTCCTTGCTGACTCGCGCCTCGCCGCCGTGCTGCGCCAGCCAATCCGGGTTCGTCATGGCGTAATCCTCTCCCTTTACTCCGGCAGAGGCCGGCCCTTTGTCTCCGGGGCGAACGGCAAGGCGATCAGGCCCACCAGGAACACCACGCACACCACGGCGCCGGCGTAGCGCATCGGCTCTTCGTAGCCCTTGAACACCGACGCGGTCAGCGCCCCCAGCGTGAACGGGCCGACGGCCGCCACCAGCCGACCGACGTTGTAGCAGAACGACGTGCCGGTGCTGCGCAGCCGCGTGGGGAACAGCTCCGGGAAGTAAATCGCGTAGCCGCCGAACAGCGTCAGCTGGCAAAAGCCCATGATGGGGATCATCCAGAACACGTCCCAGACGCCGGCAAGTCGGCCGACCAACAGGAAGGTGAAGGCCGTGCTGACGAGGGCCAGGAGGAAGGAGACGCCGAAAGCCAGGCGGCGCGACGTGCGCTGGGTGAACCACAGGAAGGCCTGAATTCCCAGGAAGCCGCCCAGGTTTTGCAAGACCGAGGCGAGGCTGACGAGGTTGTTCTGCGTAAGGTACGGCGTGAGAGAAACCCAGCCTTCCAGCCCCAGGGCCTTGGCCATCGCGTGCGGGTCGTCGGGGAAGACGAGCCGCAACAGGTCGTAGCTGAAGAAGCCGACGCCCCACAGGCCGACCACGCCGGAGAAGGCCAGGCCCAGGCCCACCAAGGCGTTGCGGCGCCAGCGCGGATCGGTGAACATCTCCTTGTACGATCCGAGACGCTTGTTCAAATCGCTGGACACGGCCACGGCCTTCCAGCGTTCCGGCTCCCGGAGCCGGCCGATGATGAGCAGCGTCAGCAGGGCGGGGACCGTGCCCACCAGGAACATGACGCGCCAGGGCTGGATTTGCAGCCCGAAGATGGAGAGATGTTCCAGGGCCGCGGTCGGGAGGTAGGCCAGTGCGAAGGAGACGAATGCGGCGGTAATGTTGCCGATGGCGGAGCAGGCTTGCAGCCAGCCCAGCGCGGTGGGGCGCAGGCGGTCGGGCCAGACCTCGGCCACGAGGGAGACGCCGACGGCGAACTCGCCGCCGACGCCGAGGCCGGTCAGGAAGCGGTAGGCCGCGAAGTCCCAGAAGCTGAACGACAGAAAGCTCAGGCCGGTGAACAGCGAATAAATCAGGATGGTCAGGAGCATGGTGCGGGCGCGGCCGATGCGGTCGCCGAGGACGCCGAAGGCCAGGCCGCCCAGCGCCCAGCCGATGAGAAAGATGGAAGTGGCGACGCCGCCGTAAAACGAAACGTCCTGGCCCGGCGAGAGCAGCTGCTTCATCGCCGGCTGACGGGCCAGGGCGAACAGCTGCTGGTCCATCGTGTCGAACAGCCAGCCGAGGATGGCCACGAACAGCACGAACCAATGGTAGGAGGTCAGGCGCGCTTGGCTCGCGTCGGCGCCGGAGGGAAGGGCGGCCGGGTTCTTTTCCGGCGGTGTGGGAGGGAATGCGTCGTCGTGCATGATGGTTCGGCGGGCGCGTCCGTTTCGAGGAAGGAATCCGGGCGATGCTAGGTATACTCGCCGCGGCGGGCGCACGCCAGCATTTCCGCAAGATTGTCGGGGCCGCTGCGGCGCCGCAACCGGCAGAGGCGAGGGGCGGGAAATACCTTACCCGTAGCCGCATTCGCCAGAATGCGGGTGAATGGCTGTCGGCCCGCATTCTGGCGAATGCGGCTACGGGTAGCATTCCTGCTGCCGCTCGCCATACGCCATTTCGTTCCCCGCGACGACGGAACCGCGGCAGCCTCTACGACCTGCCCGACCTTGGGCTCGCCATCTCCGGGCGCTGACGCGACCCGGCTCGCCGCGCATCTTGCCCAGCCGACACCACCTTCGCGGCGGCCCGCCGACCGCGGCGCGGAATCGCCGCATATCTTCCAGATTGTCTGCGGCCTAGGCCGATGATCTTAACCGGAGCCGCCGGCCGCGAATGACGCCGGCCGCCGTGCGAACGGCCCCGCCGGCGCCTTCTCTCCGACCCAAGACCTCTGAGGATGGACCCCATGCGAGAATTGCGTTCGGTGTGGGGCGCCGCGCCCGCTTCCTGGGCGGCCTCGCCGCGCCGGTGTTGTTCTCCCTCACCCCCCACGCCCCCGCGGCGGAGCCGCCTCCGCCCGTCGCCCTGACCGCACCGGCCCCGGCCGCTGCCCAGGTCTTCGACCTCCACGCCTGCGGCGACTACGCCGTCGAGCACCAGCCGGCCGTCGCCGCCGCCCGCGCCTCCCTTGCGGCCGCCCAGCTGAAGGCCGACGCCGTGCAAAACCTGCGCGGGCTGTCCGCCTTGCTGGCCCGCGATCTGCCCATCCGCCGTCAGCAGGCCGCGCTCGGGGTCACCATCGCCCAGGCGGAAGTGGACGCGGCCGAGTGGGACGCCCGCTACAGCGCGACCTACTGCTACCTCGCCGCCCTGTACGCGAAGGAGCAGCAGCGAACCGCCCGCGACATCCTCGAAAAGCCGCTCGGCCTGAACTATCTGCACGACACCGTCCAGACGATCATCAAGGCCGGGTCGCGCAAGGACGTCACCGAGAAGCAGCAGGAACTCGTGGACGCCTACCGCGCCCTGGTGGCCGGCCGGAAGGCGGAGGCGGACCTCGGGTATGAGCGGGCGATCGCGGCGCTGCGCGAGGCGATGAATCTCGGGCCGGACTGCCCGATCGAACTGGCCGACCAGCAGTTGCCCCACAGCGACGCCGTGCCGGACAAGGCTCAGGTCGTGCAACTGGCCGTCGAGCGCCGCGGCGAAGTGATCGAGACGGCCGTCGCCGAACAGGTCTTCTGCCTGGAGGTGGACGCCCAAGGTCGGCTGCTGATGCCCTCGGCCCGGACCTTCGCCTCGGGCGGCGATCTCCATTCCCATGTTTTGCCCGCGCCCCAGTACGACCCGGACTACCGGCCCGGCCCGATCGGGCCGGAGATGCCGGGCAACCTCGTCGGCACCCGCCCCGAGCGCAAGGACCAGGCCGAGGTGTACCACGCCCGCGCCGCGGCCGTCGCCGAGAAGACGCGCAACCTTATCGCGCTGGAGGCGGAAGACGCCTACCTGCGCTGGGTGCAATACGACACCGAGGCCAAAAAGCTCGGCGAGGCCGCCACCGGCTTCGACGATTACGGCCGCGACGTTTCCTCCAAGTTCGCGCTGGACAAGCCGGGCTATCCCACCGTCGATGACGTTCTCGCCGCCCAGCAGAAGGCCACGCAGGTCCGCATCGAGGCCGTCGAGGCGCGGTTCCGCCGCCTGGCCGTCCTGGCCAACCTGGAGCGGCTCACCGCCGGCGGTTTCTGCGCCCACGTGGAACCGGCCGCGACCGGCGGCAACAAACCGAAGCGCTAATGGCGCTGTAACAGAATGGCGAGCGGGGGCGTCAGCCCCCCGATTCTTCCTGCGGTCGCCGACAAGATGCGGCTGTCAGGGGGCTGACGCCCCCCGCTCGCCGAACGGTCTGGACTTTACAAAACAGTTCCGATATGTCCCGGACGCCTCTCAGCAGGCGTCGCGGCCGCACAGCGGCAGCAAAGGAGCAAGAGACTCATGAGGTCGTTGATGCGGCTGAGAATCGGCGCCGCCGCCGCGGCGGCCGGCTTGCTCGCGGTCCTCGGCCTCGCCTCGGCGCCGGCCGCGGAGGACGCGCACCCGTCGGCGATCCGCATCGGGTTGGTGAAAACCCTGTTCCGCGACATGCCCGAGCTGCTGATACCGATCGCGCTCCAGCCGATGAAGGCCCTGATGGAGGGGCAAACCGGCCTCAGCGGCGACCTGGTCCCCTCGGGCGACGCCGACCACCTGGCCCATCAGATCAAGAACGACGACCTGCAACTCGGCGTCTTCCACGGCGTCGAGTTTGCGTGGGTCCATGCGAACTACCCCACCCTCAAGCCGCTGGTCATCGCGGTCAACGAACACCCCTACCTGCGCGCCCTCCTGGTCGTGCGAACCGAGGGCAAGATCGGGGCCGCCGCCAACCTCCAGGGCAAGGCCGTCGCCCTGCCGCGCATGAGCCGAGAACACTGCCGGCTGTTCCTGGAGCGGCGCTGCTGCCCGCCCGGCGAGGCGCCCGAAGCATTCTTCGGCGAGTACAACCAAACCGGCGACGTGGACGACGCTCTGGACGACGTGGTGGACGACCGTTTCCAGGCCGCCGTCGTCGATGAGGTGGCGTTCGAGGCCTACCGCAAGAACAAGCCCGGCCGCTGCGCCCGGCTCAAGGTTCTGCAGCAGTCCGAATCGTTCCCGTGCGCCGTGATCGCCTACCAGCCCGGCGCCCTGACCGAACAGCAGCTCCAGGCGTTCCGCAACGGCCTGCTCAAGGCCAAGGACAACCCGGACGCCCTGCCGCTGCTGCGGGTCAACCACATCACCGGCTTCGAGTCGGTTCCCTCCGATTACAATCAGGAGCTGGTGGACATCCTCAAGGCGTATCCGCCGGCGGCGGCGAAGTAAGGCGAGGGGCGGGAAATACCTTACCCGTAGCCGCATTCGCCAGAATGCGGGTGAAAGGCTGTCAGCCCGCATTCTGGCGAATGCGGCTACGGGTACCATTCCTGCTGTCGTTCGCCATCTGATCTTTTGTTCACATCCGCGCCGCTTCGATCCAACGCAAGACGTTTCAGCCATAGGACTTGCGTTCACGGCACGCCATCGGAACTGGCCTGGGAATCCGGGCCGCCGGCTGCTACAATTCCAAAGCGACAGGGCATTCATCCGTTCGCGGAGGCGGGCCGAAATGGCCGAAACCATTCAGAACGTATCGATCCAGGAAGAGACGGAACACCGTTATCTCACCTACGCCGTCTCCGTCATCACGTCCCGCGCCTTGCCGGACGTGCGCGACGGCCTCAAGCCGGTGCAGCGGCGCATCCTCTACACGATGTATCACGACCTGCACCTGACCTTCGAGGGCCGAACGCGCAAGTGCGCGAAGATCGTCGGCGACGTGATCGGCAACTACCACCCGCACGGCGACATCGCCGCCTACGAGGCCCTGGTGCGGTTGGCCCAGGACTGGATGATGCGCGTGCCGCTGATCCAGGGGCAGGGCAACTTCGGCTCCGTGGACGGTGACACGCCGGCCCACCAGCGTTACACCGAGGCCAAACTGACGGCCGTCTCCGAACGGCTGATGTCGGAGCTGCGCCAGCGCACCGTCTCGATGCGGCCCAACTACGAAAACAAATGCGATGAGCCGGTCGTACTGCCGGCCCAGTTCCCGAACCTGCTGGTCAACGGCGCGGCCGGCATCGCGGTCGGCCTGGCGACGAACATCCCGCCGCACAACCTCGGCGAGGTGGTGCGGGCGGCGGTCCTGCTGATCGACAGCCCCGAGGCGACGACCGCGCAGCTGATGGAAAAGATCAAGGGGCCGGACTTCCCGCTCGGCGGCCGCATCATCACCGACCGCGCCACGCTCCGCAAGATCTACGAAGAGGGGACCGGCAGCGTCAAAGTGCAGGGCGAATGGAAGCTGGAGGAAGTGGGCAAGAAGGAGCAGATCGTCGTCACGTCCATCCCCTACGGCGTGGACAAGGGCAAGCTCGAATCCGACATCGGCGTCCTCATCAACGAACGCAAGCTGCCGCAGCTGCTCAACGTCACCAACGAGATGAACGAGAAGGAAGGCGTCCGCACGGTCCTGGAGATCAAACCGGGGACCGACCCGAATCTGGTGATGGCCTACCTGTACAAGCACACCTCGTTGCAGGAGGGTTTTCCGGTCAACCTGACGTGCCTGGTTCCGGTGTACGACGAGGACGGCAAGGAGCGGACGCCGCAGGCGCGACGGCTGGGTTTGAAGGAGATGCTGCGCTACTTCCTCGACTTCCGCCTGGCGACGGTGCGGCGGCGGTTCGAGTACGAGTTGGAGCAGCTGCGGCGGCGCATCCATCTCCTCGAAGGCTTCCGCATCATCTTCAACGCCCTGGATAAGGCGATCAAACTGATCCGCGAAAGCTCCGGCAAGGCCGACGCCTCGGAGAAGCTGCGAGCGGCCTTCGACCTGGACGAGGAGCAGGCGACGGCGGTGCTGGACGCGCAGCTGTACAAGATCGCGCAAATGGAGATCCAGAAAATCCTCGACGAGCTGAAGGAGAAGAAGGCGGAGGCGGCGAAGATCGAGGCGATCCTGGCGTCGGAAAAGAAGCTGTGGGGCGTGGTAAAGGCGGAGCTGACGGAGGTGGGCGTCCAGTACGGCGACCGGCGGCGGACGAAGATGGGTTCGTCGGAAGACGCCGTCGAGTTCGACCCGGAGGCATACATCGTCCGCGAGAACACCAACGTGGTGCTGACGCGCGACGGCTGGATCAAGCGCGTGGGCCGGCTGGCATCGGTGGAGGGGACGCGGGTACGGGAGGGCGACGAAGTGATCGCGGTGGTCCCGGCCAGCACGCTGGACCACGTCGATCTTCTTCGCCGACGACGGCACAGCCTACACGATGCGCATCAACGAGACGCCGGCCAGCTCCGGCTACGGCGAGCCGATCGCCAAGTTTTTCCGCCTGGCCGATCAGGTGAAGGTCATTGCGATGGCGACGACGGACGAGCGCTTCACGCCGGCCGAAGTCCCCCCGTCGAACGGCGAACCGGCCGGGCCGTACCTGCTGGTGGTCACATCACACGGCTACGCGCTGCAGGACGCCGCTGGCGCCGTTCCGCACGGCGTCCACGAAGGTGGGCCGCCGTTACGTCCGGCTGGAGGAGGGTGACAAGGTTGTGCTGGCGACGGTGATTAAACCGGAGCAGCGGAGTATCTTTTTGGCGTCGGCGAACGGGCACGTGCTGCACTTCCCGCTGGAGGAGATCAACATCCTCTCCGGCGTAGGCAAGGGCGTCATCGGCGTCAAGTTGGGCAAGGACGACGTGTGCCTGGGCGGCGCCCTGGTGCGCAATCAGACCGACGCCCTGGTGATGGAGACGAGCGGCGGCAAACAGATGGAGTTCTACGGCAGCCGCGAGATGGCCGGCCGCGGCGGCAAGGGCATCGAAGCGGTGAAGCGGACGAGCTTCGTGCGCGTCGTGCCGCCGCCGATCGAGTTGGTGGACTGGGACCAGGTGGAGGGGCGCGAGAAGCCAAAAGAGAGGTCGGCGGAGCGGAACGGGGACGGGAAGGATGCGGAGGGGGAGCAGAAGGGGCTGTTTGATTGAGGGCGTGCAAGGCCGTCGAAGGCGGCGAGGAGCGATAAATAATGGACGCCATCGAAGTGATCGGCCACGTTGACGAGCAGCACCAGTTGCACGTCGAGCTGCCCGCCGACGTGAAGCCGGGGCCCGTGAAAGTCACGGTGCAGCCCGTGACGGAGGAGGGCGAGGACCGACGGCTGGCGGGCGTTGATTAACAAGTCCTGGGCGCAGGACTGGAGCGACCCGCGCGAGGACATTTACACCTTCGAGGACGGGAAGCCCAGCCATGAGCCCCGGTGAGGTTCACCTGGCGAATTTTCCGTTCGGAGGAACGGTCGGGGCGAAGCCGCGGCCCGTCTTGCTGCTGACGGGGCCGCTCGGCTCCGTGCCGGAGGTGTTGGCCGCGTACATGACCTCCGTCATCCCGGCGTCGTTCCTGCCGACCGACATCCTGATGGACCCGAAACAAGCGCGCTACGCAAGTACGGGCTTGAAGCAGTTGACGCTCCTGCGGTTGCACAAGCTGGCGACGATCCACGACACCGACGTGTATCGCCACTTGGGGCAAGTGTCCGCGGCGGTATGGGGCGACGTTCAAGCGAAATTGAGGCTCTTGCTCAATCTTCCCGTGACCACTCGGCACGGAACGGCCGTAGGTCGAAACCACCGGAGGCTCTTCATGACTCAGGAACGATGGGACATTCGCCGCCAAGGACGTCGCTGGACGAGAGGAATCGAAGCTCCGCATGCAGTCGAGGCCCCGGAAAAAATCGAGTTCGTGGGCGGGATTTTCGCCAGCGACTCCGAACGGTTCATGGTGCTGGGGATGCTTCTCGAAACCATCGGCATCGACACAGTCGTGAAGTTCGGGAACCTGGCGGATTGGAAGGCGGACCTGGAACGGCCCAGTCATGATCGACGGTGGTTTTGGGATAGGCTTTAACGGCGGCTGTGGCCGGGGCTGGGCGTCAGCGAAGGCCCGGCATGGCTTTCCGAGGCCCTGCCCCACAGCGCCGGATGACGCCCGTGAGGGTAAGGCCGACAGACCCCAGGGGCGCGCCGTGTCGGCCTTACGGCCTAGCACGCCCTCGACGATGCATTTGGCTGATCTGTTGAGTCGAAGAGAATTCGCATGAGCGACCCTATCCCCCTCCAGCAAATACACCGCCGCCGACTCCATCCAGGTCCTCGAAGGCCTGGAGGCCGTGCGCAAGCGCCCCTCCATGTACATCGGCGGCGTGGACGCCAAGGGGCTGCACCACCTCGTCTGGGAGATCGTCGATAACTCCGTGGACGAGTACCTCAACGGCCACGCCGACGCCATCATCGTCGTGCTCCACAAGAACGGCGACGCCGTGACCGTGAGCGACAACGGACGCGGCATTCCGGTGGACGTCCATCCGAAATATCACAAAACCGGCGTCGAGCTGGTGCTGACGACGCTGCACGCCGGCGGCAAGTTCGGCGAGGGCGAGGGCTACAAGTACTCCGGCGGGCTGCACGGCGTCGGCGCCTCCGTCGTCAACGCCCTGTCGCGCAAGCTCGTGGCGACGATCCGCCGCGACGGCTTCGAGTGGCAGCAGACCTACAAGCGCGGCAAACCGGCGACCGACCTGGAGCAGATCGGCCCCTTCCGCGGGCACGGAACCACCATCTGGTTCGAGCCGGACCCCGACGTTTTCAAGACGACGCAGTTCGACCCGCACCTGATCCGCACGCACCTGGAGGACATG
Source organism: uncultured Planctomycetaceae bacterium (assembly GCA_963823075.1). Lineage (GTDB taxonomy): Bacteria > Planctomycetota > Planctomycetia > Gemmatales > Gemmataceae > UBA4732. The sequence goes on along the minus strand of CAWGKE010000001.1, from coordinate 367,349 downwards.
TCGTACGTCCACAGCGGCCTCAAGATCACGTTCAAGAACGACGCGACGAAAGAGGTCGTCGAACTCTCCCATCCCGGCGGTATTCCGGAGTTTCTGGAGCGCCTGATCGCGGAGGGCCAGAAGGCGAAGGTGACGGAGGCGGCCTTCCATCTGGTGCGCCCGGAGGGCGACCGCATGGAGGCGGCGCTGCAATGGACCGAGTCCACCGACGAGGCGATCCGCTCTTACGTCAACGGCATCCGCACCTCGTCCGGCGGCACGCACGAAAGCGGCTTCAAGGCCGGCGTCGTCAAGGCGATCCGCAACTTCATGGCCACGCACGAGGTCAAGACCAAGGGCCTCAACATCACCGCCGACGACGTCCGCGAGGGCCTGGTCGGCGTCCTGTCGGTGTTCGTGCGCGACCCGCTGTTCCAGGGGCAGACGAAGGAGCGGCTGAACAACGAGGAGATGACGAACCTGGTGGACGCCTGGCTGCGGCCGGCCCTGGAGTCGTGGCTCAACGCGAACATGACGGCCGCCGACCAGATCGTCGGCCGGATCGTGCTGGCCGCCAGGGCGCGTCTGGCATCGCGCGAGGCGGCGTCGGAGGTCAAGCGCAAGTCGGCGACGCAACGGCGGCTCAACCTGCCGGGCAAGCTGGCCGACTGCAAGGCGACCAATTTGGATGAAACCGAGCTGTTTATCGTGGAAGGCGACTCGGCCGGCGGCTCGGCCAAGCAGGGCCGCGACAACCGCACGCAGGCCGTCCTGCCGCTGCGCGGCAAGATCCTCAACGCCGAGGGACTGGCCCTCAACAAGGTGCTGGCCAACGCGGAGTTGAACGACCTCGTATCGGCGATCGGCACAGGGGCCGGCGACAAGTTCGACCTGAGCGGCCTGCGCTACGGCAAGATTATCCTCCTGATGGACGCCGACGCGGACGGCTACCACATTTCGACTCTTCTATTGGCGTTTTTCTTCCGCCACCTGCCGGAGCTGATCAAGAAGGGCCGGCTCTACATCGCGCAGCCGCCGCTCTACAAGATCGAGGTAGGCAAGGAGCGCCACTGGGCGCGCGACGACGCCCACAAGGAGGAGATCCTGGCCGGGCTGCGGACCAACGCCAAACCGGAGGTGTCGCGCTTCAAGGGCCTGGGTGAAATGGACCCGCCGGTGCTGAAGGAGACGACGCTCGACCCGCGCAAGCGCACCCTGCTGCGCGTGGAGATCGAATCGTTGCTGGATGTGGACCGCTGTTTCGGGGAACTGCTGGGCAAGGACCCGGCTTTCCGGGCGAAGTTCATCCTGGAGTCGTCGGGGCGGGCGGTGGCGGAGGAGCTGGATGTGTGACCTGCCAGCCCGAAGCGTGAGCGAGGGATTCCGTCGAAACCCTCGCTCGCGCTTCGGGCTGGCAGGCCGCGCTTACAGTCCCTCCACTTCCCACCCCTTGCGGTACTGCTTCCGCACGAACGCATCGGCCTCCTTCACGTTCGTGATTTTCATGTCGGCCGCGTTCCATTCCAGCGTCGTCTTCGGGAAGCGCGTGGCCAGGCAGCCCAGCAGCACCACCTCCGTCAGTGGCCCGGAATACTCGAACGGCGCCGACGTCTTGCCGTTGCCGCGAACCGCCTCGACGAACTGCAGGTAGTGGTCGTCGTTGCCGCGCACCGCTTCGACGAATTGCTGGTAGTCGCTCGTCGCCTTCTTTCGGGACCTTGTAATCCTTGAACTTGTCGGCCGGCAGCAGAACCGGTAAGGCGATGTACGGCGAGTAGAGAACGCCTTGCGTGCCGAGGTAGATCGAACCCTGATCGTTCAGCTTCTGGGCGCCGATCTGCTTCACTACCTCCTCCGGCGGCCGGCGGCCGCCGTGATACCAGTTCAGCGTGAGGGTTTCGGTCGTGTGCTTCGTGCCGGGGAACTCGAACGTCACCTGCGCCTCCAGCGGCCAGCTGTCGGCGTTCGGCCCCTCCGCTTCCGACCGCACCGTCGTCGGGGCCGTCAGGGCCAGCGACCCGAACACGGGGTCGAGAATGTGGCAGCCCATGTCGCCGAACGTGCCGGAGCCGAAGTCCAGCCGCTTCCGCCACTCCGCAGGGTGGTAATATCCCTTGATGAACGGCCGCTCCGCGGCGACGCCGAGCCAGCCCTGCCAGTCGAGGTCCGGCGGGATCGGGTCGCTGCGGTCGGGCCGCGGGTTCTTGTCGCCCCAGCCCTTGCCGCTCCAGCTGTGGACCTCCTTCACCTTGCCGATCGCCCCAGCCTGGACCAGCACCACGACCATCTTGTGGTCCGAGTACGAATGGATCTGGATGCCCATCTGCGTGACGAGCTTCTTGTCCTTCGCCGCTTTCGTGAGTTGCCGGGTCTCGTAAATCGTCTGTGTCAGCGGCTTCTGGGTGTAGACGTTCAGCCCCTGCTGCATGGCCCGCATGGTGATGGGGGCGTGCATGTGGTCCGGCGTGGTGACGTTGACCGAGTCGAGGCCCTTTTCCTTGTCGAGCAGTTCGCGCCAGTCCTGATAGACCTTCACGTCGGGGAACAGTTTCTTGACATCGGCGGCGCGGGCGAGGTCCACCTCGGCCACGGCCACGAGTTTCAGGTGCTTGCCGCCCGTCAGCGCCTTGATGTCGGACAGGGCCTGGCCGTTGGCCCCGAAGCTGGCGTGGCGAACCGTCTCGCTCGGGACGGCGCCAACGCTGGTGCGGAAAACGAACGGGGCGACCAGGCCGGCCGCCGCCATGCGCTTCAGGGCGGCCCGGCGGTTGATGCGCGAAGTCGTCATCGTGGTGGGTCCTTATCGGGTTGCGGTTTAGTGGATTTTCCAGCCCCTTCTTGTCCGCTTGAGGTGGCGCAGCCGTTTGTTGCGGATGCGGCGGCGCTTGCGAGCGGTCTTGCGGGTGTTCGGCGTGGACATGGTTTCCTCGCTCCTCGGGATGGGCGAACGGCCATCATCGCTGACAAGGGGATCGTTGGCAAGGGAGGACCAACGGCTCACGCCGGCCGCTCGCCGCTATCCGGCATTTCCACGACCTCGCCCTTTTGCGCGCTGACCGCCACGGCCTCCGTGAACTCCATGTAGGCGACGCCGGTTGCGAAGTGCGTCAGCTGCACCGGGGACCCCTCGCGGATCGACGCCGCGAAATCGGCTTCGACGCGCCAGCCGTCCGCCTTCTCGGCGGGAATCGGGACCTCTTTTAACGTCGGAGACGATGAGGACGCCCCGGTGATGCAGTCGGTCGCAAGGTCGTAATGCAGGACGCCGGCCGACCCGTACAGCCCGATGCTCATGTCCTGTCCGAACGGTGCCACGCCGCTGAACTGGTACACCGCCCGCGCGCCGCCGTCCAGCACGGCCAGCACCTGAACGCTGTCCGGCGTCTCGACGGCCCGGCGGACGCCGCTGTCGGGGTCGATGCGCGTCGGGATGAAGGCGTGGGCCTGGGCCGCCACGCGCACCGGCCGCGGCGCCCAGCGCATCAGCGTCTCCTGCACGATGCCCAGCGAGAGCATGTTCACGCCGGACAGCACGGCGTCCTGGCGCCACGACAGCGGCGCGGCCGGGTCGGCCAGCGCTCCGCCGAGGCCGACGACGCGCACCTCGCGCAGCTCGCCGAGCCAGCGGGACGCGATGAGGTCGCGCATCACCGCGTCGCCCTTGAGGCCATAGGGGCTGGGCACGATTTGGGCCACGAGGTTCGGATGTCGCTGCGATGCGGCCAGCATGAGGCGGGCCTCGGCGGCGTTGCACGCCATGCGGGCTTCGGTGAGGACGTGCTTGCCCGCTTCCAGCGCTGCCACCGTGACGGGGCAATGGATGTACGGCCAGGCGCCGATCACCACCGCATCGACCTCCGGGTCGGCGACGAGGTCTTGCCAGCGCTCGAAGGTGCGCGGGATGCCGAACTCACGCGCGGCCGCGGCCGTGGACTCGGGCCGGCGGTTGCAAACGGCCGTGATTTCCACGCCGGACAAAGCGCGGAGTCCGGGGATGTGTTTACTCCGCGTATTGCCGCCGGCCCCGAACAGGCCGACGCGAAGAGGCGTTTTCGGCATGAAGTCGTCTCCCGAATTCCGACGAAAGAAGGCGCGGGCACATCGCTGCCGTTGGTGTAGACGATGGGCGCCGACGCGGCCAGGCGACGAAATTCCGTGAAGTACCTACTTGCGGCCGACCGCGCGAGAGGATAATCCGGTTGCTTTGCCGCGGCTGGACTGGACGCACCGGGCGCCCAGCCGGCGCCAACTCTCCTTGGGCGGCCCGCCCATGGGCGGCCGCCGACGCGGAGGCACCGAGAATGGCGACGCACGTTCTTCCGCACATTGCGGAGGCGGAATCGACCCTGCACACCGACCTGCAACGGCTGCAAGGGACCTGGGTTTCCACGGCCGGCCGGCGCGAGGCCGAACTGCTGGTGGCCGGCCGACTCTTCACCTTCCGCTACAAGGGCGGCGAGGTGTACATGGGAGCGTTCTGGCTCGACCCCAGCCGGGCCCCGCGGGCCATGGACATGCGCATCGACGAGGGGCCGGGCAAGCACCGCGCCAAGGTGGCGCTGTGCGTCTACGACCTGGACGGCGACCAGCTGCGCTGGTGCCCCACCGAGCCGGGGACCACGCAGCGGCTGAAGAGTTTTCCCACCCCCGACGACCCGAAATATCTCTCCCTGGTGTTCCGGCGCTCTGGAGCCTAACCCCTGGCGAGCCGGGTCGGCAGGATAATGCGACTCGGCTCGCCGTGAAACTGCTTGCTGCGACGGCCCGACGGGGTACAATCAAATTGTCGCAATCAAGATCGATCCCGCAATGCGTCCGGGCCGGAGTGACCGGCGGGCGCATCGCCCCTTCGCTTTCTCATCCTGGTCGCAAGGCCCGCGCAGGACCGGGTGCCGGACTGCGCGGACGGAAAGGCACGCCGACATGAGCAGTGTGATCGCACAAGCCCCCCCAAGGACGCCGGAACCGGTTCGTGAAGCGGCGGAAACCAAGTACGAATATCCCGGCATTCCCACGACCTGCGACGGCGCGGAGGCCGTCGTACACGTCGAGATCCAGGTGGCCCAGGCCGCGGGCGCCTATCCGATCACCAGCTCGACCACGATGGGCGGCGGCTTCAACGCCGCCGTCATGAACGGCGGCAAGAACCTCTGGGGCGACCCGCTGGTGTTCTTCGAGCCGGAAAGCGAGCACTCCGCCGCCACCGTCTGCGAGGGCTTCGCCGTCGCCGGCGGCCGCGTCACCAACTTCACCTCCGGCCAGGGCCTCGTCCTCATGAAGGAGGTCCTTTACACCATTTCCGGCAAGCGGCTGCCGGTGCTGATGAACATCGGCGCCCGCGCCCTGACCAGCCAGGGCCTCAACGTCCACGCCGGCCACGACGACATCATGTCGGTAGCCGACGTCGGGTGGGGCATGATCGTCGCCCGCAACGCCCAGGAGGCCGGCGACTTCTGCCTCATCGCACGCCGCGCCGCCGAGGCCACGCAGACGCCGTTCTTCAGCGTCCAGGACGGCTTCCTCACCACGCACACCGTCGAAACGGCCCTGTTGCCCGAGCCGGCCTTCATGAAAGAGTACATTGGCGATCCGAAAGAGAAGCTGGTCAACTTGATGGACACGGCCAACCCGATGATGTCCGGCGTGGTCCAGAACCAGGACTCCTACATGAAGGGCAAGATCGCCCAGCGCTGGTACTACGATCGCGTCGAGCCGGCCCTGGAAGAAGCGTTCGAGCTGTTCGCGCTGAAGACCGGCCGCAAGTACGGCTTCGTCGAGCCGTACCGCTGCGAGGACGCCGAGTACGTCCTGATCGGCATGGGCTGCTACATGGAGACGGCCAAGGCGACGGTGGACTACCTGCGCGGCAAGGGAATCAAGGCCGGCGTGCTGACGGTGTTCGTGTTCCGGCCGTTCCCGGCCCGGCAGATCGTCGAGGCGCTGCAGGACTGCAAGGCGTTCACGATCTTCGAGCGCATGGACGATCCGCTATCGACGACGGGCAACCACCTGACGCGCGAGATCAAGGCGGCGTTCTGCGACGCCATGACCGGCCAGAACGGCCAGGCGAAGATCGACCGCGTGCCGCGCATCCACAGCGCGGCGGCCGGCCTGGGCAGCCGCGACGTGCGGCCGGGCGACGTGATCGCCGCCTTCCACAACATGATGAAGCCGAACGGCCAGGATTTCTTCTGCGTCGGCATCGACCACGCGCTGGCGCTGAAGCGGACGGAGGACCCGGACCTGCGGCCTAAGGGCGGCTTCTCGATGCGCGGCCACTCGGTCGGCGGCTTCGGCTCGGTGACGACCAACAAGATCATCGCCACCATCGGCGGCAACGTCTTCGGCAAGGACGTGCAGGCGTACCCCAAGTACGGCTCGGAGAAGAAGGGCCTGCCGACGACGTACTATCTGACGATCGCCGACTCGCACATCATGATGCACAGCGAGCTGGAGCACGTGGACCTGCTGTGCATCAACGACACGACGGCAATCCTCGACCCGCACACGCTGAGCGGCCTGCAACCCAAGGGGGTCATCTTCATGCAGTCGGCGTACGCCGAGCCGGCCGAGGTGTGGAAGCGCATCCCGGCGGCGGTGCAGAAGATCATCCGCGACCGCCAAGTGCGCGTCTGCTACGCCGACATGGTGAAGATCGCGCGCGAGGTGGCGACGCGGGCCGACCTCCAGATGCGGATGCAGGGCATCGTGCTGCTGGGTGCGTTCCTGCGGCTGACGCCGTACGCCCGGGAAAGCGACATGACCGACGAGCAGGTGTTCGCCGGCGTGGAAAAGGCGCTGCGCAAGTATTTCGGCAAGCAGGGCGAGCAGGTGGTCAAGGACAACGTGACCTGCGTGCGGCGGGGTTACAGCGAGATGAAGGAGATCCCGGCGGCGGTGATCGGCGCGTGAATACCACCCGTTTAGCCGCTCTTCGCAGAAGAGCGCTTCTCCGCGCTCTTCTGCGAAGAGCGGCTAAACGGCGCACTCCATGAAACGCACAATCGGAGCCAGCCATGACGACCGCAACGACCAACGGCGCGACCAGACCCTCAATGAACGAGGCCAACGAGCGCGACCCGTTCAACAATAACTCCTACGGCACCCTCATCGACGGCGGCTACAAGATGGTCAGCCTGCCGGTGCTGGACGTACACGACTTCAACGAGCGCATCATTCGCGGCTACGAGGAAGGCTGGGGCGAACGCGACCTGCCGGCCGACCTCACCACCGCCCGGTCGCTCATCCCGGCCGGCACCGCCACGCTGCGCGACTTCAGCAACATCTCCCCGGAAATCCCCGAGTACATCACCGAGAACTGCACCGGCTGCATGGACTGCGTCACCGAGTGCCCCGACACCGCCATCCTCGGCAAGGTGCTGTCCGAAACCGAGCTGGAGGAGAAGCTCAAGGCCATTCCCGGAGCCGGATCGGGCGATGTACGCCGCCCAGTGGTCGAAGACGAAAAAGTACTACGACGCCGGCAAGAAGAAACAGGGCGTCGGCGGGATGTTCCAGATCATCATCGACCCGTCGAAGTGCAAGGGCTGCGCCGAGTGCGTCACGGTCTGCGACGACCTCGCCCTCAAGATGATCGAGAAGACCGACGACGTGATGCTGCGGTCGCGCAAGTCGCACCGCTATTTCAAGAGCATCGGCCCGTCCAACTCCAAGTACATCAGCGACAGCCTGCTGATCGACATGATGCTCAAGGAGCAGACGCACATTTACGTCGGCGGGGCCGGCTCCTGCGCCGGCTGCGGCGAGGGGACGGCGCTGCGGATGATGTGCGCCGCGACCGGCTCGAAGTACGGCGACCAGTGGGGCCTCGTCGCCGCCACCGGCTGCAACACCGTGTACACGTCCACCTATCCGTATAATCCGTACCTGGTGCCGTGGACCAACTCGCTGTTCGAGAACGCGCCGGCCGACGCCATCGGCGTGCGGCTGCGCTGGGACCAGATGGGTTGGCAGGACAAGCCGATCTGGTGCATCGGCGGCGACGGCGCGATGTTCGACATCGGCTTCCAGGCGCTGTCGCGGCTGCTGGCCAGCGGCATGAACATCAAGGTGTTCGTGCTGGACACGCAGGTCTACTCGAACACGGGCGGGCAGGCGTCCACGGCGAGCTACACCGGACAGAACACGAAAATGTCGGTGCATGGCAAGACGGTGTCCGGCAAACAAGAACGGAGAAAGGAGATCGCCCAGATCGCCATGATGCACCCGCGGACCTTCGTGGCCCAGACGACGTGCGCCCACATCAACCACTTCTACAAGTCGGTGCTGGGGGCGCTGGAATTCGACGGGCCGGCGGTGGTGGTGTGCTACACGACCTGCCAGCCGGAGCACGGCGTCGGCGACAACATGGCCGGCGAGCAGGCGCGGCTGGCGGTGGACGCGCGGGCGTTCCCGCTTCTGATCCACGACCCGCGCAAGGGCGACCGGGTGAAGGAGCGGTTGTCGTTGCAGGGCAACCCGGCGGTGAAGGACGACTGGTATGTCAACCCCAAGACGAAGGAAGAGGTGACGTTTATCGACTTCGCCCGCAGCGAGGGCCGCTTCGCCAAGCACTTCGACGCGGACGGCAACCCGTCGGAGACGCTGCTGTACGCCAAGCAGGACCGGCTGGAGAACTGGCGGTTGTTGCAGGAGTTGGCGGGAATCCGATAACCCATGACACGGTGACACGGTGACAACGTGACAAGGTGAACAGCGGGTTCACCTTGTCACGTTGTCACCGTGTCACCGTGTCACCTCATCATGACCACACCACGAGCCACCCACGACTACGCCCAAGGCGGACTGCCGGCGGCCCTGGAGTTCCTGAAGCGCACGCGCAACGAGCTGCGGACGCTGCGCTGGGTGCGCGTCTGGAAAGACCATTTGCACGTCATCGACGTCAACCACGATTACTTCGAGGTGCGCGGCGTCGGCTACCTCGACGCCGATGTCGTGCCGCTGCTCCAGAACCTCAACACGGCGTTCAACCCGGAGACGATCCATCAAGCGATTGATGCGGAGTACAAGGAATTCGGGGCCGGCAAGCGCTACCCGTGGGCGTATGACCGCGTGATGTGAAGATGCCTGCCGACGAAAAAGCCCCCGGTGACGCGGGCGTCGCCGGGGGCCGAACCGGGCTGCTGGGGGGCTGCCGCCCGGATGAAACGGTTAGTGCGTGAAATCCGCCGTCGCCGTCTGTCCGGCGGTCACCGCCACGGTGCGCGTCTCATCGACCATCCGCCCGCCCTCATTCCAGCGCGCTTCGATGGTGTAGTGGTACGTCTGGCCCGGCGTCAGCGGCGGGGAGACGAACGCACGGTCGGTCCCCGTCTGCCGCGTCGGGCTGCCGTTGAAGAGAACCTGGGCGTCCGGCGACGGAACCATTACATCGACGTGGGCGCTGTTGTCCACGGGGGCCGGCGTGTAATAGTCCGCCGTGTCCGGGATCACGACGGTTGCCGCGGGCGGCGTCACGTAGTAGGTGGACGGCGAGTAGTCCACCACCGGCGGCGTGTAGTAGTTGTCGTAGTACGAGTTGTCATAGCCCGAATATCCGCCGAGTCCCAGCCCGTAGTAGCCAAGCCCAAGCCCCAGCCCCCCAAGGCCGTACCCCCCGTAGTAGCCGCGGCCACCGTAGTAGCCGCCGCGGTAGCCGTAGTTCCCGCCGCGGTAGCCGTAGTTCCCGCCGCGGTAGCCGCCGGCATAGCCGCCCCGGTAGGCGCCGCCACGGTAGCCGCTGCCGGCATAGCCGCCGTGGTAGCCGCCGCCTCCATGATAGCCGCCGCCGCCGTGGTAGCCGCCGCCGGCATGACCGCCGCCGGCATGACCACCGCCTGCGTGGCCGCCGCCAGCATGGCCACCCCCATGTCCAGCCGCCAGGGCCGGGGCCGCGGTTAGCGTTAGGGCGATGACTGTCCCAAGGATGATCTTGGGAAGCGAAAAACTTTGACCGAACATAGCAAATGTCTCCTTGGCCGGCCGCAGGTGCACGGGCCGGCTTCGTGGTGGGTCTCGGTGAATGAGGCGCGGCGGCGTCGCCTTCGCCTGGTCTCTTTTCAAGGGTGGGTAGTGCAGATAGCGTGCCGCAGGCATTCAGGCCCGCTGATAGGTCAAATGGGCGGAGTTTTCCGGCTGAATACCAATCGGGCCGTCATTTTGGCAGGCCGTGCTGAACGGGGGGAACGCCAGGTGCGCGAGGACTGGCCATAAGGGACAAAAAGGCGCCAATACAAATCAATACAGGCCCACGTTCCCGCCAACTGCGGGATCGTGGGCCTGTGAGAATCGGGTCGATTCGCCGATTATCGCTTCGAGAACTGGAAGCTCTTGCGGGCGCCCTTGCGGCCGTACTTCTTCCGTTCCTTCATGCGGCCGTCGCGGGTGAGGAAGCCGGAGTCGCGGAGCTTCTTGGCCATCGCGCTCTCGCTGCTCTCTCCGTCGGTTTCCGGGCCTGCGCTGGTCGGGCCGAACATCGTCTTGAGCGCGCGGGCCACGCCCTGGCAGACGGCCCCGGCCTGGCCGGTGATGCCGCCGCCGTTCACGCTGGCCGTCAGGTCGATGCGGTTGCGCATCTCCGTCACCTGCAGCGGGCCGATCACGGCGTTGCGGTCCTTGTGCTCGGTGAAGAAGTCTTCCAGCGTCCGGCCGTTGATGCGGATCTGGCCCGTCCCCTCCGCCAGGCGGACGCGGGCCACGGAAGTCTTGCGCCGGCCGGTGCCGAGGTACTGGGTGGGCTTGGCTTTCGATTCGGCCACGGTCTGTCTCTCCCTGGTCAGGACGCCGGTTTGAATTCCTGGGGCCGCTGCGCCTGATGCTGGTGCGTCGGGCCGCCGTAGATCTTGAGTTTGGCCATCTGCTTCCGGCCGAGTTTGGTGCGCGGCACCATGCGCCGCACCGCCGCTTCCAGGATGCGCTCGGGGTGCGTTTCCATCCAGTCGCGGGCCGTCGCCGTCTTCTGGCCGCCCGGATAGCGCGTGTACCAGTGGTACGTCTTCGTCTGCAGCTTCGTCCCCGTGAAGCGCATCTTCGAGGCGTTGACGACGACGACGTACTCGCCCGTGTCGATGTGCGGCGTGTATACGGGGCGGTGCTTGCCGCGCAGGATGGTCGCGATCTGGACGGCCAACCGGCCGACCACCTGATCGGTCGCGTCAATCACGAACCAGCGCTGCTCCACCTGATTCGCTTTCGCCATAAATGTGGTCATGACGACTTCATCTCTCAAGGAAACCTCATGCGGAAAGAATTATCATAAGGGGTTCCCCCGACTCGTCAAGGGCGCGGCGCGTTCGTCGGCCGGACGGCGGATGCGTATAACTCAACGGGAAGCGCCCGCGAGGCCCCGCCGAGAAACCGCCATGTCGTCCGACGCCGAACGCGACCGTCTGCACCAGGCCGTCCTTCGCCACCTCACCTTTTCGCTGGGCGCGACCGTGGACGCCTTGGCGCCGCGCGAGCGGTTCCTGGCCCTGGCGCTCGCCGTCCGCGACCGGATGATCGAGCATCTGTTCCAGACGGAGCAACGGTACCGCCAGGCCGACGCCAAGCGTCTCTATTACCTGTCGATGGAGTTCCTCATCGGCCGGTCGCTCGTCAACAACCTCGTGAACCTGGGGCTGCTGGAGCCGGCCCGCGCCGTGCTGGCCGAGATGGGCGTGTCGCTGGCCGACCTCGACGAGTGCGAGCCGGACGCCGCCCTGGGCAACGGCGGCCTCGGCCGGCTGGCCGCCTGCTTCCTCGACTCGCTGGCCACCCTCGGAATGCCCGGCTTCGGCTACGGCATCAACTACGAATACGGCCTGTTCCGCCAGGAGGTTCGCCACGGCGAGCAGATCGAGAAGGCCGACAACTGGCGCACCTACGCCACCCCCTGGGAGATCGAGCGCGAGCAGGACGCCGTCGTCGTGCCGCTGTACGGCCGGGTCGAGCACGCCTCCGACCGCTCCGGCGGCTACAACCCCATGTGGCTCGACTGGAAGGTCGTCGTCGGCGTGCCGCACGACATGCTCATTCCCGGTTACGGCGGCCGCACCGTCAACACCCTGCGCCTCTTCTCCGCCCGCGCCTCGCAGGACGTGGACATGGACGTCTTCAACCAGGGCGACTACTTCCACGCCGTCCAGCAAAAGGTGCTGTCGGAAACGATCTCCAAAGTCCTCTATCCGCGCACGAGTTCGCCGCCGGCCGCGAGCTGCGCCTCGTCCAGGAATACTTCCTCGCCGCCTGCGCCGTCCGCGACATCGTCCGCCGCTACCGGCGCGACCACGCGACCTTCGACCAGTTCGCCGACAAGGTCGCCGTCCAGCTCAACGACACCCACCCGACGCTGGCCGTCACGGAGCTGATGCGCATCCTGGTGGACGAGAACGACATGGCCTGGGACCGGGCCTGGGAGATCTGCACCGCCGTGTTCGCCTACACGAACCACACGCTGATGGCGGAGGCGCTGGAAAAGTGGCCCGTCCCGCTGATCGAGCGCGTACTGCCGCGCCACCTGCAAATCATCTACGAGATCAACCGCCGTTTCCTGGAAACGGCGGCGCTCCAACGGCCCGGCGACGAGGAGTTGCTGCGGCGCACGTCGGTGATCGAGGAGGGCGACCCCAAGCAGGTGCGCATGGCCAACCTGGCCGTCGTTGGCGGCCACTCCGTCAACGGCGTCGCCGCCATCCACAGCGAGCTGGTCAAGACGGAGCTGTTCCCCGACTTTTACGCCCTCTTTCCGGGTCGATTCAACAACAAGACCAACGGCGTCACGCCGCGGCGCTGGCTGCTGGTCGCCAACCCCGGCCTGTCGGCGCTGGCGACGGAGGCCGTCGGCCCCGGCTGGGTCACGGACCTCGACAAGCTGCACGGCCTGGAGCAGTTCGCCCACGACGCCTCGTTTCAGCAGCGGTTCTTGGCGGTCAAGCAGGACAACAAGCGGCGGCTGGCGCAGCGGGTCCAGGAAACCACCGGCGTCGCGCTCGACGTGGAGGCGCTGTTCGACGTGCAGGTCAAGCGCATCCACGAATACAAGCGGCAGCTGCTGAATGTGCTGCACGTCGTTTACGATTACCTCCTCCTGGCGGACGACGGCCGGCCGCCGTCGCAGCCGCGCGCCTACGTGTTCGCCGGCAAGGCGGCGCCGGGCTACCAGGCGGCCAAGCAGATCATCCGGCTCATCAACGACGTGGCGGCCGTGGTCAACCGCGACCCGCGCTGCCGGGGCCGGTTGCAGGTCGTGTTCGTGCCGGACTACCGCGTGTCGCTGGCCGAGGTCGTCATCCCGGCCGCGGAACTGAGCGAGCAGATTTCCACGGCCGGGACGGAGGCGTCGGGCACAGGCAACATGAAGTTCGCGCTGAACGGCGCCCTGACCATCGGCACGCTGGACGGGGCCAACATCGAGATCCGCGACGAGGTCGGCGCCGACAACATTTTCATCTTCGGCCTGACGGTGGACGAGGTGCGGCGCATCCGAGGGGGGCCGGGCTATCGGCCAATGGAACTGTACCAGTCGCGGCCCGCGGTGCGGCGCGTGCTGGACGCCATCGGCCAGGGCCGCTTCTGCCCGCGCGAGACCGGCCGGCACGGCTGGGTCGCCCAGCGGCTGCTGGCGGCGGGCGAGCCGTATTTCCACCTGGCGGACCTGGAATCGTACATTGAGGCGCACGAGAAGGCGTCGCGCGTCTACAAGGACCGCCCGGCCTGGGCCGCCAAGGCGATCCTCAACGTGGCCCGCGTCGGCCAGTTTTCCAGCGACCGCACCATCCGCGACTACGCGCGCGAAATCTGGAACATCAAGCCGGTGTGATGAATGGGCGCTCGTCGCCACGCTCTGCGCGGCAACGAGGTTCGTCCCCTCCTTCCTCTGGAACCTCGCCGGCCCTCCGAAATAACCGGAATCGCGCGGCGGTGTTCCGTCCTCCGTCCCGACAAGGGGAATAGCAAGGGCTGGCGAGGCCGCTCGGCTTCGCTCAACCCGGTGCGCCAGGCTTGGGGAGGAACGGTCGATGAAATGGATGACGCAAGGGGCGTGCATGGGCGCGGCGGCCCTCGCCTTCGCCGGCGCGACGGCCTATCATGCGGCTACGCATCCCCGGAGGCCGCAAGCCGGCGCCGGAGCGGAAGTCACTCCGGGCTGCCCGGAGGTCGCACTGGTCAATGCCCGGATCAGGGCCAAGAGAGCAATCGCCCAGGAGCTGATCGCCGGCCGCCTGTCGCTGTGGCAGGCCGCCGCCGACTACCGGGGCCTCGGCCTCCAGGGCCGGCCCGACCGGGTGCGCGACGCCTTTCCGTTGGCCGGCTCGGAAGAAGAAGCCTATTGCCGCTCCGTGATTGGGTACGTCGGGACCGTCGCGCTTGAAGATCAGAGTGACGACGTTGCCGACGTTACCTGCGTCCTGGAAGCCGAACTGTACGACCGGCTCCAGGAGGGGACGTTCCGCCTCCCCGATTCCGCTCTATCGGAGCCGCGACGGTGAGGGAGCGGGGGCGTCGCCCCGCTCCCTCACCGTCGCGGTTCCGACAGAATGAGTCCCCGCATTCCCGTTGGTAAAATGCTTCCCAGCGATCGCGCCCGCGGCAGTGGTCCGCCGCGGGCCGCGACGAATTGGGTAGAAGGACCGTGCGGGGTTCGCGGCCATGACCGAAGAACCGGAAATCCTGCTGCGCGAAGCGAAAGCCGGCGACGCCGCCACGCTCGGGCGGCTCCTGGAGCTGTACCGGCGCTACCTGTCGCTGCTGGCCCGCGTGCAGATCGGCCGCCGCCTCCAGGGCAAGGTCGATGCGTCCGACCTCGTTCAGGAGACATTCCTGGACGCCCACAAGAACTTCGCCGGCTTCCGCGGCGGCAGCGAGGCGGAGTTCGTCGCCTGGCTGCGTCAGATTCTCGCGGCCAACCTGGCCGACCTGCTCCGCCGTTACCTCGCTGCCCAGGGGCGCGACGTGCGCCTGGAGCGCGAGATCCAGGACGCCCTTGACCAGTCCTCCGTCCTGCTCGATCGCGCTCTGGCGTCGCCGCAGTCGTCGCCGAGCCAGCAGGCCGTGCGCCGTGAACAGGGCGTGCTGCTGGCCGACGCCCTGGATCAGCTGCCGGAAGACTACCGCGAGGCCCTCGTGCTGCGCCACCTGGAGGGGCTGCCGTTCCCCGAGGTCGCCCGCCGCATGGGCCGCAGCCAGGACAGCGTCGAGAAGCTCTGGATGCGCGGCCTGGCCCGGCTGCGGCAGATCATGGGAGGTGCGACGTGAACCCGACGCCCGACCGGCCCGACGCCGAAACGGAGGACGACCCGCGCCTGGTCCGCGCGGCGCAGGAGTACCTCGCGGAGCTGGAGGCCGGTCGCCGGCCGGATCGCGCGGAGTTCACGGCGCGCTTCCCCGATCTCACGGGGCAGCTGGCGCCGTACCTGGACGCCCTCGACATGGTTCACGGCGCCGGTCCGGCGGCTGTTCGTGCGCCGGCTCGCACGGCGGACAGCCTGCCCGCCGAGGCCCTCGGCGATTTCCACATCCTGCGCGAGATCGGCCGCGGCGGCATGGGCGTCGTCTACGAGGCGGTGCAGCTGTCGCTGGGCCGGCGCGTGGCCCTCAAGGTACTGCCGTTCGCCGCAGCCCTGGACGCCCGCCAGCTGCAGCGCTTCAAGAACGAGGCCCAGGCAGCGGCCCAGCTGCACCACACCAACATCGTGCCGGTCTACGCGGTCGGCTGCGAGCGCGGCACCCACTTCTACGCCATGCAGCTCATCGACGGCCAGAACCTCGCCGATCTGATCGGCGCGCTGCGGGCCACGACGCCGAACGGCGGCGCCACCGGGTCGTACCGGCCGACGAGCAGCGAGGTGGATTTACGCCGGCCCGACTGCCGCCGTGGGGACGAAAACCGCCGGGATAAACCCGGCGGCTCGCCGCCGGCGCCTTCCACCGTCCACGCCCCGGCCGCCGAGCTATCGACGCAGCACGCCACCCGCTCGGCCCGCTTCTACCAGTCGGCCGCGCGGATCGTCGTCCAGGCGGCCGACGCCCTGGAACACGCCCATCAGTTCGGCGTCATCCACCGCGACGTCAAGCCCGCCAACCTGATCGTGGACGAGCGCGGCAACGTCTGGGTGACGGACTTCGGCCTGGCCCAGTTCCACACCGGCCAGGGCTTGACGCGAACCGGCGATATGATGGGGACGCTGCGCTACATGAGTCCCGAGCAGGCCGGCGGCCAGCACGCCGTCCTCGATGCGCGCGCCGACGTCTACTCCCTGGGGGCGACCTTCTACGAGCTGCTGACGCTTCGACCCATGTTCGACGGCGCCGATGCGCAGCGTCTGCTGCGGCAGATCCTGCACGACGAGCCGCGCCCGCCGCGCTCCGTGGACCGCTCCATCCCCGCCGAGCTGGAAACCATCGTACTCAAGACGATCAGCAAGAACCCGGCCGACCGCTACGCCACGGCCCGCGAGATGGCCGACGACCTGCGCCGTTTTCTGGACCACCGGCCGATCCTGGCGCGGCCGCCGAGCGTGGCCCAGAGGCTGCGCAAGCTGGCGCGGCGGCACCCGACCGTCGTCGTCTCCGGCCTGGTGCTGTGCGTGCTGACGGCGGCGGTTTCGCTGGTGAGCGCCGCCCTGATTCACCAGGCGTACGATCGGGAGCGGATGCGGGCCGAGCAGGCCGAGAAGGGGCTGAAGCTCGCCCGCCAGTCCGCGGATGAGATGATCGAGATCAGCGAGCAGGAGCTGGCCGGCAAGCCGTTCACCGACGCGGCCCGGAAGCGGATGCTGACGTCGGCCCTCGTGTACTACCAGGGCCTGATCGCGCTGAGCGGCGACGACCCGGCGGCCCAGGCGGACCTGGCTTCGGCGCGGGAACACGTCAACAAGATCCTCTCCGACCTCGCCGTGCTGCAAGGAGGCGCGCGGCTGGACTTGCTGCACCGGGAGGACGTGAAGAAGGACCTGGACGCAAATGGTCTGGGCGTGACCGCGGAACAACAAGCCCAGCTGGACGACCTGGACCGCCGACGGAGGGAGGGCTTTCCCGCCTTTCTCCAACTGGCCCGGGACGACCGACAGCAACGGCTGCTCGACGACGCCCGCGCCAAGGAGGACGCCCTGGACAAACTGCTGACTCCGCAGCAGCAAGGTCGCCTCAAACAAATCGCCTTGCAGCTCAAGCCCGGACTGTCGGCCTTCCACGACCCCGACGTCGTTGAAGCCCTGAAGTTGACGACCGCGCAAAAAGAAAGTCTCCGGGCCATCGAGGCCGATTCGTTCTTCCCGGGACCGGATTCTCGGCGCGGTTCGGGGAAAGGGCCGGAGCCGGGATTCCGGCCGCCCACCGAAAAGGTTCTCGCAGTGTTGACCGAAGATCAGAAGCGGCGCTGGAAGGACATGACGGGCGAACCGTTCAAGGAATCGCCGCGGCCATTTGGCCCGCCGCCGCCTGGCCGGGGGCCGGGCGGGTTTGAGCAAGGTCCTCCGCAGCCGCCCGATCCATTGGGGAAGCCGCCGGGCGGCGGCTAAGAGGAGGCGACCGCCGCCGGACGGGAACCTGACGAAGCAGCGGCGGCCGCCAAACCGTCCGCCGTTCATTCCATCGTCCACAACATCAGCGAGTCCTTGTCCTTCACGAAGACGCGGTTGCCCGCGATGATCGGGCAGGCCCAGGTCGGGCTGTCGGCGACCTTGTATTTAGCCAATTCCATGTATCCCTTGTCGCTGGGCTTGAAGACCACCAGCTGGGAGTCGCTGCTCAGGCCCAGGAGAACGTCGCCGGCGTCGAAAACGGCCCCGCACTCGCCGCGCTTGGCCGGGTCGGTCCAGGCCACCTCGCCCGTGTCGGCCTTCATGCAGAAGATGTTGGTCGCTCCCCGGCCGGCGGAGGACAGGCCGTAGAGCAGGCCGTCTTTCAGCACCGGCGTGTTGTACTTCCCGGCGGACTTGTCTTTCTGCCACACCTGCTTGGCCGCGAAACCGTCGTCTTTCTTCTCCACCTTGATCGCCGTCGTGCCGGTCCCTTCCCGCGCATAAATCACCGTTTGTCCGTCGATAATGGGCGTGATCGAGTTGTACGATCCCATGCCCTTCCCCTCGAACGGGATTTGCCACAGGAGTTTCCCGTCGGCCGCGCCGACGCCCACCACGGACTTCTCCGTCAGCGCCACGATTTGTTTCACGCCGTCCACGGTCATCAGGACGGGCGAGGCGTACGCCGGGCCGGCGCCGGGCCATTTCCATTTCTCGTCGCCGGTGGTCAGGTCGTAGGCGACGATCGCGCCGGCGCCGTCCGTGCCAAGCTGGGCGATGCACTTTCCGTCCACGACGATGGGCGAGGACGAGGCAAAGAACTTGGGCCAGGCCTTGGATTCCTTGCGCCACACGACCGTGCCCTTGTCCGCGTCCAGGCAGGAAAGAACGTCGCCGACGCCGAGCGTGCAGACCTTGCCCTCGGCCACGACGGGCGAGCTCGCGGCCCCGGATGCGCGTTGGCGGGACGGGTCACTTCCTGGGCCGCGTACTTGTCGTGCCAGATTTCCTGGCCGTTGCCCGCGTCGAGGCAGAGCGTGACCTCATCCCCGCCCTGCCGCGTAAAGACATAGATTTTGTCGCCGACCAGGACCGGCGATGCGTCGCCGACGCCGACGGGAACCTTCCACTTCTGCGTCAGCTCCTTGGGCCACGTCGAAGGCGCGGTGAAGCCCGTCACCTTGTTGTCGCGGTTTGGCCCACGCCACTGGGGCCAATCGTCCGCGTGGACGCAGCTGCGCCGAGCAGCACCACGCACATCGCCGTCGTCACGGCCTTCGTCGGATTCGCCGTTTTCATGGTCGCTCCCCGTTCATTCCTTGTGGACGCCCCTCGGGCGAACGCCGCCCTCTCTGGAAACCCCAGGAAGCGCTTCAGGTAGCAGGTGAACGGCCCCGCCGCCCCACAACGGCAGGCCCCATGAGGACATTGCGCGCGTGATGCTTCTTGCATTCCGCCCGCGCCGTGGTTTATCATCCCTCTATTCCACCCCTCCCGTCGCAGCCACCGAGGCCGTATGCATCCTCCCCGCGCCGCGATCCTGGCGGCGGTCCTGTTCGGCGCGGCCGGCTGCCGGCCATCCGGGCCGACGCCCCCTGCGGACCCGCCGCCGGCCGCCCCCGGCTGGTTCGAGGACGTCACCGACCACGTCGGCCTCGACTTCGTCCACGACCCCGGCCCCACCGACGGCGCCCACTTCATGCCGCAGATCATGGGTTCCGGCGGCGCCCTCTTCGACTTCGACGGCGACGGCCGGCTCGGCATCCTCCTGCTCCAGAACGCCGGCCCCGATTCACCCTCCAAAAACAAGCTCTACAAACAGGTGGACGGCGGCCGTTTCCAGGACGTCAGCGCCGGCTCGGGCCTCGACTTCGCCGGCTGGAACATGGGCGTCGCGGTCGGCGACGTCAACAACGACGGCAAGCCCGACGTACTCATCACCCAATACGGCGGCGCCAAGCTCTTCCTCAACGAGGGCGGCGGCAAATTCCGGGACGTGACGAAGGAGGCCGGACTCGACGCGCCCGGCTGGTCGCACGTCCGCCGCCTTCTTCGATTACGACCGCGACGGCCGGCTCGATTTGGTCATCGCCCGCTATGTGGATTACGATCCCTCCACGCCGTGCGCCGGGTCGAGCGGGGCGCCGGACTACTGCAACCCGGCCACGTTCCGCGGCATGGCCGGCGTGCTGTACCACAACGTAACCGGGCCGGACGGTCGGCCGCGTTTCGAGGACGTGACGCTGCCGTCGGGGCTGGGCCGGCGGCCGGGGCCGGGCCTCGGCGTCCTCTGCGCCGACTTCGACGGCGACGGCTGGCCCGACATTTTCGTGGCCAACGACGGCAAGCCCAATCACCTCTGGATCAACCAGAAGAACGGCACGTTCAAGGAAGAGGCGGTGCGCCGCGGCGTGGCCTGCAGCGGCCTGGGCCTGTCGCAGGCCGGCATGGGCGTGGCGCTGGGCGACGTGAACGGCGACGGCATGGAGGACTTCTTCGTCACGCACCTCGGCGAGGAGACCAACACGCTTTGGCTGCAAGGCCCGCGCGGCCTGTTCCTCGACAAGAGCGGAGCGGCCGGCCTGACCACGCCGCACTGGCGCGGCACCGGCTTCGGCACGGTCCTGGCCGATTTCGACCTGGACGGCGCCCTCGATTTGGCGGTGGTCAATGGCGGCGTGCGTCGGGGCGGCGCGGCGGCGCCGGGGGCGGCGGCGCTGGGTCCGTACTGGTCGGCCTATGCGGGGCGCAACCAGCTGTTCGCCGGCGACGGGGCGGGACACTTCAAGGACTTATCGGAGGGGCAAGGATCGCTTTGCGGGACGGTGAACGTGGGTCGGGGCCTGGTGGTCGGCGACGTGGACGGCGACGGGGCGCCCGACTTGCTGGTGACGACGGTGGAGGGACGGGCGCGGCTGCTGCTCAACCGGGCGCCCCACCGCGGCCATTGGCTGACCGTGCGTGCCTTCGACCCGGAGCGGAACCGCGACGCGATCGGGGCGGAGGTCACGGTGCGAGCCGGCGACCGCCGTTGGGTGCGTCGCGCCGATCCGGGCGGCAGCTACCTGTGCAGCGGCGACCCGCGCGCCCTGTTCGGGCTGGGCGACGCGACGGCGGTGGATTCCATCGTGGTGCGTTGGCCTCACGGTCCGGTCGATGGGTCGCGCGAGGAGTTCGTGCGCGGCCCGGCGGATCGGCCGGTGGATCGCCTGGTGGTGCTGCGCAAGGGGGAGGGAAATCCCGTACCGCAAGGGGGGAAGGGCGAATGAGCGGCGCGAGGACGGTCGGCCGCCGGCCGTTGCGATGGGTGGTCGCTGGGCTGGCCGTGCTGGGCCTGGCAACGCTGGCAGGCGCCGCCTGGTGGTGGACCCGCCGCGCTGAACCGCCGCCGGGGCCGTCCGACGCCGCGCTGGCCGCCGCCGATCCCGAGGTCGCCGCTGCGATCCGAACGGCCCGCGAGCCGGTGATGCGCGAGCCGCGCTCGGCGGAGGGTTGGGGCCATCTGGGCGAGGTGCTTCTCGCCAACGGTTTTGACGCCGACGCCGACGCCTGCCTGGGACGGGCCGAATCTCTGGAACCCGACGAGCCGCGCTGGCCCTACCTGCAAGCTTTCTGCCTGCTCTCCTCCGACCGGGACGCCGGTCTGGCCGCCCTCCGCCGCGCCGTGGCAGCCTTCGACCGGGCGCAGCAGGACGATACGACGCCGTATCTGCTGATCGCCGAACTGTGCATCGAACGCGACGACCGCGACCAGGCCGAGAGTCTGTGCCGCCGCGTTCTGGAACGGGAGCCAGACAACGCCCGCGCCCACCTCGACCTGGGACTGATCGCGCTGGCGCGAGATGATGCGGCGAGGGCCATCGCGCACCTGCTCCGCGCCGCCGCCGGCCCCGCCTACCGTCAGCACGCCTGGACGCAACTGGCGGCGGCGTATCAGCGGCAGGGCGACGACGCAGCGGCGGCGGACTACGCCCGGCGGGCGCAGCAGGCGCCGGCCGATCCGCCGTGGCGCGATCCCTATTACGAGCAAGTGCAAGGCCTGGCGGTGGGGCGGGCGTTGCGCCTCCATCGCATTGAGCAGCTGGCCGCGGCGGGCCGGTGGCAGGAGGCGGCCGGGATGTACCGGCAAATGACGGACGACGATCCGTCCGATCAGGAGGCGTTCCTCAAACTCGGCGTCCTGCTGACCCGCAACGGAGACCTGTCGGGGGCGGAGCAGGCCCTGCGCAAGGCCGCGGCCCTGGCGCCGCAGTCCGTGGACCCGGCGTATTACCTGGCCGTGGCGCTCACCATGCAGGGGGAGCGGTTGCAGACGGCCGGCGACAGGACCGCCGCCGACAAGTTCCAGGCGGCCGCCGACGCCGCCCGGCGGGCCGTGCAGCTGAAGCCGGACCATGCCCAGGCGCAGGAGTTCCTCGGGCTGGCCCTGAAACAGCTAGGCCGCCGATCGGAAGCGATCGAGGCGTTTCGGGCCGCGCTGCGATGCCGTCCCGAGGACGCCGAGGCCCATCGGGTGCTGGGGGAGGCGCTGGCGGAGGACGGTCAGGATGCCGAGGCGCTCGTCCAGCTGCAATACGCCTGCGACCTGGCCGCCCCCGGCGATTTGCGCCCCGCCAGGCGCTGGACCGCCTTCGTGCGGCCCAGAAGCCGATGTGACGGAAGCCAGGACAGGCGGCGAGAGATGGAAACCGTCAAGAGAGAGAGAACAACTCCGATGCGTCTTTTCTCGTCCCTGTCCCGCCGGCCGTTGCGATGGGCTGTCGCGGGGGCGGCGGCGCTGGGCCTGGCGGCGGGGGCCTGGTGGTGGACGCGCCCCGTTGAAGCGCCGCCGGGGCCGTCCGACGCGGCGCTGGCCGCCGCCGATCCCGAGGCGGCGGCCGCCGTCCGCACGGCCCGCGAGCGGGTGCTGCGCGAGCCGCGCTCCGCCGAGGCCTGGGGCCTGCTGGGCCAGGTGCTGCTCGCCAATGGTTTTGAACCCGACGCCGACGTCTGCCTGGGACGGGCCGAAGCTCTGGAACCCGACGAGCCGCGCTGGCCCTATCTGCGGGCCTACGGCCTCTCCCGCGACCGCGACGCCGCGTTTGCCGCCGCCGGCCGTGCGGTGGCGGCCTGCCAGCGCACAGGCAGGATCGAAGCGACGCCGTATCTGTTCCTGGCCGAGCTGGACGTCGAACGGGGCGACCTGGCGCCGGCCGCGGAGCTTTGCCGGCGCGTCCTGGATACGGAGCCGAACCACTTCCGCGCCCACCTTGACCTGGGATTGATCGCCTTGACGGACAACGACCTGGCCGGGTGCGTCCCCCACCTGCTGCGGGCCGCCGAAAGCCCTACCACGCGCCACACCGCCTACACTCAGCTGGCGGCGGTGTATCAGCGCCAGGGGAACGAGACGGCGGCGGCCGACTACGCACGGCGGGCGCGGCAGGCACCTCCCGACGAGGCCTGGAGCGATCCCTACGTGGACCCGATGCAGGAGCTGACGACGGGGCGCACGGGCCGGCGCCGCCAGGTCGATCAACTGGAGGCGCAGGGGCGGTTGCGGGAGGCGATCCCGTTGCTCCAGCAAATGACGGCCGACGATCCTTCCGACGATCACACGCTCGTCCTGCTGGGCGCCACGCTGACCCGATCCGGCGACCTTGCGGGAGCGGAGCAGGGCTTCGGAAGGCCGCCGCCCTGGCCCCCAAGTCGATGGACCCCGCCTATTACTTGAGCATGGCGCTGTACGCGGAAGGGATGCAACTACGCGGGACCGGCGACGGGTCGGCGGCCGCCGAGAAGTTCCGCCAGGCGGCCGACGCCGCCCGGCAGGCCGTGGAGATCAAGCCCGACGACGCCCAGGCCCAGGCGTTGCTCGGCGTGGCTCTCAAGCAGCTGGGACGCCGTTCGGAGGCGATCGAGGCGTTCCGCGCGGCGCTGCGGCGCCGGCCGGAGGACGCGGCCGCCCACCTGGAATTGGGGGAGGCGCTGGCGGAGGATGGTCAGGAGGCCGAGGCGCTCGTCCAGCTGCAGTACGCCTGCGACCTGGCCGCCCCCGGCGACGCCCGGCCTCGCCAGGCGCTGGACCATTTCCAGGCCGCCCACAAGCCGAAGTGACGGATCGTTCATTCGTTCACACGGAGGGCCGGAACCCGCTGGTGATGGGCGACAAAACCTGCTACGTTTAACTGCCGGCGCCCTCATGCGTCCTCCGGCGAATGCGGGCCGTACTGTCGCGGCCCCAGAGAGGAGCATGTCCCCGCCGCGCCCCCTGTCGGGTCGCGGCTTAACCTTGGAATCCCTGCATGGATTGGCTGTCTCCCCACGAACCCGTCAGCGCCTGGACGCACGGCCTCTGGATGCTGGCGGCCATCCCCGCCGGCGCCCTGCTGATGTGGAGGAATCGTCACGACCCCGCCAAGTGGGTCGGCATGACGATTTTTTCGATCACTCTTGTTGCTTGCTTCGCCGCCAGCGCCTTCTTCCACGCCGCCCCGGAAGGGCCGCGGCGCAACGCCCTGCACACCTTGGATTACGTCGGCATCTACCTGCTCATCGCCGGCTCGGGCACGCCGATCGCGCTTGGCGTCCTCCGCGGCCGGTGGCGCCGCTGGCTGCTGATTCAGCTCTGGGTGCTGGCCGCGGCCGGCGCCGTGCTGCGGCTGACGGTGGGGATGCCGTCGTGGCTCGGCACGGGCTTCTACCTGGCGATGGGCTGGGTGGGCGTCGTCGCCTATTTCGAGCTGGCAAGGCGCGTGAGCCACAAGGCGCTGCTGTCGCTGTGGGCGGGCGGCGTCTGCTACACCATCGGCGCCGCGATCAACGTTGCGGGCTGGCCGGACCCCTGGCCGAAGGTGGTCGGCTTTCATGAGCTGTTCCATCTGTGGGTGATGGCCGGCAGCGCTTGCCATTACTGGTTCGTACTGCAGGTGGTGACGCCGTACCGCCCGCTCACCGCTCTGACTCTGGCAGCGGCGGGCGAGGGGGAAGCCGCGGCTCTGCCAGCGGTCGATACATCTCCGGCCGGCGGTGGGCGACTCGATCCAGCTCATACTTTCCTGGAATCTTGACCAGCCGCTTGTTGCGAGCGACGGCCGGGTCGATCTCCGCCGTGACGATTTCCGGCGCGTCGGCGCCGGCGCTGGCCAGCAGTTCGCCGTTGCAATCGAGGATGCGGCTCTGGCCGATGAAGCGGAAGCCGCGCTCCTCGCCGACGCGGTTGCAGGCGGCGTAATAGACGTGGTTCTCCAGGGCGCGGGCGGCGGTCAGATGGCGGATGGTCGGCTCGGCGCCGGTCGGCCAGTTGGTCGGCAGCACGACGAGGTCGGCCCCCAACACGGTCAGCACGCGGGCCGACTCGGGGAAACTGCCGTCGTAGCAGATGTGCATCCCGACGCGGAGGCCGCCGAGGTCGTGGACGGCGAAGGGGCGGTCGCCCGGCGTGGTGAAACGGTCCACTCCGAGATACGGCAAGTGGATTTTGCGATAGGTCGCCACGAAACCGCCGGGGCCGATCAGGGCGCAGGCGTTGAACAGGCCGCTCCCATCTCCCCTCTCCCCTGGAGGGAGAGGGGCGGGGGTGAGGGGGCGCTCCAACATGCCGACGACGGCCCAGACGCCCAGCTCGCGGCAGTCGGCGGCGATCGCATCCACCGACGGGCCGGGCGCCGGCTCGGCGAACGGCAGCGCCTCGGCGCGGCCCTCGAAGCAGTAGCCGGTCAGGGCGCACTCGGGGAAGACGGCCAGGCGGGCGCCGAGACGCGCGGCGTCGCGCAGGCCGAACCGGATCGCCCTCAAGTTGAACGGCACGTCGCCGAGGCGGCTGTCGATCTGCACGGAGGCGATTTTCCAGAGGGTCATGCGCGCTATCCTGTTTCTGCCGCAGCCTTCGTCGCCCATCATAGGTCCACTATTCATCGGCCGGCGGCACCCGCGCTGGCCGTCTGCCGTTTTGGCGGATGCGCCAAATGGTGGAGCAGGCGTGGCGGCGAACGCGGGAGGCGTTGGCGTTGTTCACGCCTCATTCACTGTCCGGGTGAGGCTGTCCGCTTTCCTTCTCCCCTCTCCCCCGAAGCGGGGGAGAGGGGAGAATGGACACGATCCACCGGATCATGTATCAGGGCTGGACGACGGAGCATGGACGCAACGCCGATAGGGATTTGAGGCGCTACTTCTTCGCGTCGGCCTGTTCCAGGCGCGACTGCCACTCGTCCAGCAGGCGGCCGATTTCCCGATAGGAAAAGTCGATGTTGGCGAGCTCATTGCCAAGGTCGATGGCGTGGCCCAGGTCGCCGGCCTCGGCGCAGCCCTGCGCCAGAAGGAACAGCACCTCCTTCTTGCGCACCGCCTCCGCCACCGGCAACAGCCGCAGCGCCTCCTCGAAGTTGCGCTGCGCCAGCCGCCAGTTGTTGCGGGCCTTGAAACAGTGGCCCAACTGGATCAGCGACTGCCAGCGCAGCCTGGGGTCGCCGCGGGCCGACTGCAATTCCTGAATGGCCTCGTCGATCAGGCCGGCGCGCAGCAGCCGAACGCCGACCTCGTAGCGGTGGCCCATCTCCGTCGGGAAGCGCTCGGCCTTCCGGCGGTGCAGCTCCAGCTCGCGCGTGTTGACCTCCTTGCGGAGCCGGATGCGCAGGGTTGCGCAATTCCTCGTCGTCGGGGTGGGCCTTGTAGCGCTCCTCCGTCAAGGCGAGGTTCTGGCGGAACGGCTCGATTTCCAGGTCCGTCATCTCCGCAATCAGCTCAAAGGCGTTGCCGGTCGGCCCCAGCCCCTCTTGCAGGACGGCGCGGGCCAGTTCCAGCTCATTGTGCCGCCGATAGACGGCCGCCAGCTGCAAGTACAGTCCGGCGTTGGTGAGGTCGGCCTGAAGGCGGGCGCGGATGGGGGCGGCCTCGCGGCCGGTGCGATCCGTCGGGGCCGCCGCCCCGTCCGGCTGAGGCGCCGACACCGCGACGCGGTATTCCTTGGTCTTGCCCTTGGCCTGGTCCGACGACGGTTCGACGCCGCTGGCCGACGCCTTCTCCTCGCCCTCGGCGTCGGCCACGGCCTCCTCGTAGTTGCCGCGGGCGATGGTTTCGTGGACGGCCAGGTCCTTGAGCTTGCGGTCGGCCTCCTTGTCGGACGGCCGGACCTTGCGCACCAGGTTCCACAGCGCGATCGCCTGATTGAAGTTGCCGCGCTTCTCGTAGAGTTGGGCCAGGGCGCGGTTGAGCGACCACAGCGTCTGCGACTTCTGCCGGGCCTGCTCCAGCAGCCACACCGCCAAATCGAGTTGGCCCAGCGAGTCGGCGGCCTCGGCCATGTCCATCTGAACGCCCACGTCCCACGGGTTGCGCGCCAGCACGCGCTCGCCATGCACCAGGACGCCGAGATAGTCGCTCATCTTCAGGGCCGTCTTCGTGCGCGCCTTGCCCGGCCAGGTGGTCAGCCATGCCAGCCAGGCGCCGCGCAGGTTGTTGCGGTACTTGAGCTTTTCGGTGGCGCGCAGTTTCTGCCGATAGCCGAGGGTGGCCGGGTCGAGCTTGCAGCACATCTGGAGCAGACGGATGGCGTAGTCGTAGTTGCCGGAAGCCACGGCCTGATTGGCGTGCTCAAACTGGCTGACCCCGATCCGGCGCTGTTCCGGATTCAGCGGCGGCAGGCCCGAGATGGGAGAGTTGGCCATAGGCTCCCCGGGGCGACATCGCCCAAGCGGAAGGATGAAGGATAAAAAAGCGTTCGGCATTCGCCTCATCCTTCATCCTTGTATCAGAGGGGCGCGGCCGGGTCAAACGGCGCCTTCCTCGAAATAGGGGGCGAGGGCCTCGCGCATCAGCAAGCGGGCGCGGTGCAGCCGGCTCTTGACGGCTGGCACGCTCAGACCCATCGCCTCGGCGACGTGCTGATTCGGGCGGTCCTCCACATCGGCCAGGATGAAAACCCGTCGATAAACCTCCGGCAAGGAGGCGATGGCGCGTTCGATGCACCGCCGCTGTTCGCGGGCCAGCGCCTGCGCGTCGGGGCCGAGCGTCCAGCTGCGGACGAGGCTTTCCGGGGCGCTGTCGTCCAGGTAGGCGTGCGGCGGTCCCTCCGCGCGCCGCTCCTCGCGGACGGCCCGCTTGCGGCGATGGGACAGGGCCGTGTTGACCGTGACGCGGTGCAGCCACGTCGGGAAAGCCGATTCGCCGCGAAACGACCGCAGCTTCCGCACCACCTGGAGCAGCACGTCCTGGGTGACGTCCTCGGCGTCCACGTCGCTGCGAAGCATCCGGCGGGCCGTGTGGTAGACGCGCGGCGCGTAATCCTGGAAGACCTGTTCCGCGGACAGCGGGAAAGGGGAAAGGTTCTCCTGGGGCCGCGGCTTCGTGCCGGGTCCGTTCCGTAAACTGGCGTGCATGATATCAACCCCTCACGATGAGGGTCTTTCGCTTTTCGCTTTTCATTTCTCAGACATTCAGCATACGAGCGCGGCGGGGGGGTAGACAAGGGGGGCTTCCGCCAACCCGCCGCCTTCGGTCGGCGTCGGCTTCGACTTGCATGACGATCCCTCCTCTATAGCTCCCCTTCGCGCGGCTCCTCGGATGGCGTCCCGGCGACGATCCCCTCGTCGGGTTTAGGCTCTCCCGGCGCCGCGGGCGGCAAAACGCCGGTCGGTCGCGACCGATGCCACTCACTACTCGGCGCCGGCGCGACGCCGCCCATCCGGTGATACCGTCGGGCCATGTCTACGAAATCGTCGAAATCCCGGTCGCTGGCGAAGCCGCGCCGAGGCACGACATGGGCCGTCCGCGTCGTGATGTAGACGAAGACGTGGTCGCGCGTTGCGACGACCGCATCGACCCCCTCCCAGAAGGTTTCTCCGGCGCCGAAGGTTGTGGTCGTGCGGATCGAGTGCGGATCGATGGTCGTGCGACGTGGGGCAAGCGTCTTTTCGGCGTTGCGGCCTTCCTGCAACGCCTTGCGAGTCAGGTTGGGCTGAATGAAACGAACGTACAGGATGATGCCGGCCGCACCCAGGCCGACGCCGGCTAAGACGGCCGGGACGGAGTCGGTCAGTTCGTCGAGCAGGGGCAAGTCCAGGAAGCTGCGCAGGGCGAAGAAGGCGATGACGACGAAGAGGACGGCGACCCAGATGAGGATGGATTCCAAGCCCCGCTTCGCCGGCACGAGCGGGTGCTTCTGGTGGTAGCGCTGGAACGCCGTCAGGTCTTCGGTCGTCAGTTCGTATTCGACTTCCATCGCCCTGGTCCCCGCGGGATCGGCGCGCGCGCTCCTCTTCGAGGAGCGGCTAAACGGTGGGCGGCGTCGGCGTCCCTTCCGGCGCACCGTTCGCCTCCTCCGCCTCGCCCTCCTCCTGCGCCACCTTGGCGATCGACGCCATCTTGTCGTTCTCCCGCAGCCCCATGACGCGCACGCCCTGCGTGTTGCGGCCGGTCACGCGGATCTCGCGCACGTGCGTCCGGTTCACCATGCCGCCCGTCGTGATGAACATGATGTCGTCGGTGTCGCGCACCGCCGACACGCCCACCACCGGGCCGTTCCGCTCGCTGGTGCGGATGTCGCGGACGCCCTTGCCGCCGCGCCGCTGCTTGCGGTAGCGCATCTGGCCGGTCGCCGGCGCCTCCTCGCCGGTCTCGGCCTCGACCGCCGGCTCCTCCGCCGGCTCCGCCGTTTCGGTCGGCTCCTCGCCGTCGGCCTCCGCCGGCTCGACGCCGTGCGTGTTGGCGCCGAACGGCGTCCGCTTGCCGTAGCCGTTCTCGCACACCGTCAGCAGATAGCCCGCCTCGTCCGCAACCACCATGCCGACCACGGCGTCGTCGCCCTGCAAGGCGATGCCCTTGACGCCGCGCGTGTTGCGGCCCATCGCGCGGGCGTCGGCCTCGTCGAAGCGGATCGCCATGCCGCGCCGCGTACACAGCAGCACCTCGTCGCCCGGCTGCGTCAGGGCCACGTCGATCAGCGCGTCGCCCTCGTCCAGGTTGATGCCGATGATGCCGCCCGTCCGGGGCCGGCTGTAGTCCTCCAACGGCGTCTTCTTCACCACGCCGCGGCGCGTCGCCATGAAGAGGCAGCGGTCGCCCTCGAAGCGCCGCACCGGGACGACGCTGGCGATCTTCTCCTCCGCCGCCAGCGACAGCACGTTGGCGATCGACCGCCCCGAGGCCGTCCGGCTGCCCTGCGGGATGTCGTAGACCTTCAGCCAGTAGACCCGGCCGCTGTTGGTGAAGCAGAGCAAATAGGCGTGCGTCGAGGCGACGAAGAAATGCTCGATGAAGTCGTCTTCGCGCGACGCCCCGCCGGAGACGCCCTTGCCGCCGCGGTGCTGGGCGCGGTAGGTGTTCAGAGGCAGACGTTTGATGTAGCCGTTGTGGCTGATGGTGACGGCGTTGTCCTCCTCCTCGATCAGGTCCTCCATGTTGACGCGGCCGACTTCGCCGGTGATCTCCGTCCGCCGGTCGTCGCCGTACTTGTTCCGCAGCTCGACCAGATCGCTCCGCACCAGGGCCAGAATGTTGGCCTCGCTGCTCACCAGCCGTTCGTAGCCGACGATCTTCTCGCGCAGGTCGTTGTACTCCTTGAGGATCTCGTCGCGCTGCAGCCGGGCCAGCTGGCCGAGCTGCATCCGCACCACGGCCTCGGCCTGGGCCTCGGTCATGTGGTAGGCCGTCTGCACGCCGATCTCGCGCTGCAGCGCGGCGAAATGCGCCTCGCCCAGCGCCCGCGCCAGCACGGCCGCGCTGACCGCCATGCCCTGCAACGAGCGCTTGGCCTCGTCGCGGCTCGGCGCCTCGCGGCAAACCCGAATCACCTCGTCCAAGGACGAGATGGCGATGAGCTGGCCCTCCAGGACGTGGCCGCGCCGCTTGGCCTCGCGCATCAGGTACTCGGTGCGGCGGCGGATCACCTGGACGCGGTGGCGCAGGAACTCCTCGATCATCTCCTTGACGGATAGGTAACGGGGCCGCCCATGCACGAGGGCCAGCTGGATCATGCTCACCGTCTTTTGCAGCGGCGACAGGGCGTACAGCTGGCTCAGGACGAAGTTCGGGTCGGCGCCCTGCTTGAGGTAGACGACGATGCGCACCGGCTCCCCGGTGCGCTGGCTGCTCTCGTCCTTGATGTCGTGGATGCCCTTGATGCGTTCGTCCTTGACCAGCTCGCCGATGGCCTCGGCGAGGCGGATGCGCGTCTGCTGGTACGGCACCTCGCGGATGATGATTTGCGCCCGCGAACCCTCCTCGTTGATGTCGGCGCAGGCGCGGAGCGTGATGCGGCCGCGGCCGGTGGAGTAGGCGTCGAGGATGCCCTGGCGGCCGCAGATGATGCCGCCGGTGGGGAAGTCGGGACCCGGCAGCACTTCCAGCAGGTCGAGCAGGTTAGCCTGCGGATTGTCGATGAGCAGCACGGCCGCGTCGCAGACCTCGCGGAGGTTGTGCGGCGGAATGTCGGTGGCCATGCCGACGGCGATGCCGTCGCAACCGTTGACCAGCAGGTTGGGGAACTTGCTCGGCAGGACGGTCGGCTCCAGGTGTCGGCCGTCGTAGTTGGGGATCATGTCCACGGTTTCGTGGTCGAGGTCCGTGAGCATCTCCGCGGCCACCGCGGATAAGCGAGCCTCGGTGTAACGCATGGCGGCTGGAGGCAACCCGGCGATGGAGCCGAAGTTGCCCTGCTTGTCGATGAGGACGTAGCGGAGGTTCCACTCCTGGGCCATGCGCACCAGGGTGGGATAGACGCTGGCCTCGCCGTGCGGGTGGTAGTTGCCGCTGGTGTCGCCGCAGATTTTCGCGCACTTGACCCGGCCGGCGTTGGGGCCGAGGTGCAGGTCGTTCATCGCCACGAGGATGCGGCGCTGCGACGGCTTGAGGCCGTCGCGCACGTCCGGCAGGGCGCGGCTGATGATGACGCTCATCGCGTAGGTGAGGTAGCTGTCCTTCAACTCGTCGGCGATGTTGAGCGGGGCGTGTCCGTCGCCGTCGGCGGTGGCAACAGCGGGCGCGTCGGGGGGAGGAGGCGGGGCGCCTGGAGGGGTGAGGTCGTCCGGCACAGATACAGTCCTCGGGGTCGCTGGAGGGGCGGCATTGTCGCTTCAATTCACAGGGTTTATCTTACCAGAATGGAGGCCTTCCCACCACGGCGGTTGCGGCCGGCGACGGAACCATTTTCCTTCCGCGCGGGACTAAAACCGTGTAGGATGACCCCACGACTCGCCCGCGCCAATCGGAGGTATGACCGTGCGCCGTTTGATTGTCCTCTGCGCCGCCGTGGCGGCCCTGATCGGCCTCTCCGCCGGCCTCCGCGCCGACAAGGGCGACGACGACACGCCCAAGGCCAAGAAGACGCGGGAGCTGCTTCAGACCAAGGTGTCCTGCGACTACACGGACACGCCGACGCGCGATATGCTCGACGACCTGGAGAGCCAGGTGCCGGGGCTGAAGTTCAAGACCGCCACCGACGGCACCATCAAGCTGAATCACAACTTCACCTTCTCGACCGTGGACAAGAAGACGAAGAAGGATGAGCCGATCCCCGTGGCCGAGGCCCTGGACAAGATGTTCGGCCCCATCGACTGGGGCTACGTCGTGACCTCGCAGAAGGGCAACGCCTACGACGGCGTCGTCATGATTCGCGGCGGCAAGGAGCGCGGCTTCCCGGCGGACGCGGGCAAGTGACCTCCGAAGGATGAAGGATGAAGGATGAAGGATGAACCGCAATGGTTCTGATTCATCCTTCATCCTTCATCTTTCATCCTTTCTTCTATCATGCCCAAGAGCCTCTTTCTCGACCCCGAGCGGGCCGACGCCGACGGTCTGGTGGGCGTGGGCGGCGACCTCGGCCCGACGCGCCTGCTGGAGGCGTACCGTCGCGGCATCTTCCCGTGGTTCGATGAAACCACGCCGATCTTGTGGTGGTCGCCCGACCCGCGCGATCTTTGAGCTGGACGGCCTTCACGTCTCTCGCCGCTTGGCCCACACCATCCGCTCCGGCCGCTTCACCACCACCATCGACACGGCCTTCGGCGCCGTGATTCGCGGTTGCGCCGACCGTCCCGGCCAGGGGATCTGGATCACGCCGGCCATGATCGAGGCCTACACCACGCTGCACCGCCTCGGCTGGGCGCACAGCGTCGAGGCGTGGCGCGACGGCGAGCTGGCCGGCGGCGTCTACGGCGTGGCGGTGGGCGGCCTGTTCGCCGGCGAGTCGATGTTCACGCGCATCCGCGACGGCTCCAAGGTGGCGCTGGTGCATCTCGTGCAACGGCTGCGCGAGCACGGCTTTCGGCTGTTCGACGTGCAATATCTCAACGACCACACGGCGCGTCTCGGGGCCGTGGAGATTCCGCGCCGCCAGTATCTCGCGCGGCTGCGCACTGCCTTGGCGTGCAAGGCCGAGTTCGCATAGGGGGGGCGGCCCGCCGTCGATTGGGGGCCGGTCGTCTCATTTCGGGAAAACTATCGTGCGCTCCAAACCGTCTGAACAACACCGGGCGCCCCGCATCCCGTCTCTCACCGAACCGGAGAATGATATGAAACAGATCATCATCGCGGGCTTACTGACCGTGTCGGCCCTGGCGGTCGTGACCGTCGCGGCCGCCGAAAAGCCCGACAACGCCAAGCCCGATTACACCGCCATCGTCCAGGGCGACACGCAGTTCGCCCTCGACCTCTACGCCAAACTGCGCGGGCAGGACGGTAACCTGTTCTTCTCGCCGTACAGCATCTCAACGGCGCTGGCCATGACCCGCGCTGGCGCGAAGGGCGACACCGCCGCCGAGATGGACAAGGTTCTGCATTTCACCCTGCCCCAGGACAAGCTGCACGCGGCTTTCGCCGCTCTCATCAAGGAGGTCAACGGCGACCCGGCCGACAAGAAGCGCGGCTGCCAGCTCACCACGGCCAACGCCCTGTGGGGCCAGAAGGATTATGGATTCAAGGCCGACTTCATCCAGCTGCTCAACGACGACTACGGCGCCGGACTCAACGAGGTGGATTTCAAGACCGCCCACGAGGCGGCGCGGAAGACGATCAACGCCTGGGTGGAAAAGCAGACCAACGACAAGATCAAGGACCTCCTCCACGAAGGCGATCTCACGGACCTGACCCGGCTGGTGCTGACCAACGCGATCTACTTCAAGGGCGACTGGACCAGCCCGTTCAAGAAGGACGCCACCCACGACGAGCTGTTCCACCGCGCCTCCGACTGGCAGATCAAGGCCCCGATGATGAACCAGACCGGGAAGTACGGCTACCTGGAAAACGCCACGCTCCAGGCGCTGGAGATGCCGTACGCCAAGGGCGAGCTGTCGATGGTGGTGCTGCTGCCCAAGAAGATCGAAGGCGTGGCCGACCTGGAGAAAGACCTCACGGCCGATAAGCTGGACGGCTGGATCGGCAAGCTGCAAAAGCAGGAAGTGATCGTGTCGCTGCCGAAGTTCAGGACGGAGCAGCGCGTCCTGCTGGCGGATACCCTCTCCGCAATGGGCATGAAGCTGGCGTTCGACGACCAGAAGGCCGACCTGTCCGGCATGGCGGGCAAACCGGGCGACCTCTACATCTCCAAGGTGATTCACCAGGCGTACATCGACGTCAACGAGGAAGGCACGGAAGCGGCCGGCGCCACCGCCGTCACCGTCGCCGAGGCGTCGGCCGTGCGGGTCGAGCCGCCCAAGCCGGTCTTTCGGGCGGACCACCCGTTCCTGTTCCTGATCCGCGATACGCGCTCCGGGAGCATCCTCTTCCTCGGCCGGTTGGCCGACCCGACCAAGTGAGCGGCGGTTTAGCCGCTCTTCGCAGAAGAGCGTTTCTCGCCGACGCGCTCTTCTGCGAAGAGCGGCTAAACGATTCACGCTTCCTTGCCGCGCAGCGCCCAGAAGGTCAGCGCCAGCAGCACGACCGTCATGCCGACCAGCGCCGCGCACGGCAGCCCCAGCTCGTCCACGTAATCGACGCGGCCGGGGAACGTCTCGGGCAGCTGGTTGGCGCCGAGGTGGACGGCGCGGTAGGCCCAGTAGACCGGCGACAAGAACCACGCCAGCACCGGCAGCATCCCTTCCTTCACGCTCAAAAAGCCGCCGCCGAGAATGAACTGCGGGATCAGCACATAGGGCAGAAGCGCGTTGGCGCGGTCCGGCGTGGCGACGACCGCCGACAGCAACAGGCCGGACGCCACGCCGGTCATCGACAGAAGCGCCAGCACGCCGAACATGGCCGGGTAGCCGATCTGGAAGTCCGGCGGCGGCGCGGCGTAGCCCGCGAACAGCGCTGCCCGCCCCTCCAGCACTCCGAACACCACCGCCATCAGAATCAGTGCGTGCAGCAGGGTGACGACGCTCATCACCACGAACTTGCTCGCCAGGTACGGCGCCACGCCGAGGTTGACCGCCCGCTCGCGGCTGTAAATCGCCTCCTCCTTGACGATCTCCTTGGCGGCGTTGTTGCAGCCGAACCACATCACCACCACGACCACCATGAAGAGCAGCATGTAGCTGTTGCGCGGGTTCAGCCGCTCGAAGTCCTGCCGCACCTGTCGCCACTCGGCGTCGGTCAGCGTGAACTTTTGGCCTCTGAAGTCGATCTCAATCGGGCTGTTCTCCTGCACCATCTTCGCCAGCGCCTCTCGCCCGGGGACCGACCCCAGCGCGGACAGCTTTTTCGTCGCCTGGCGGTAGACGTCGTAGGCGTCCGCCCCCGTCATCTCGACGGGCTTGCCGCCCATGTGGACCACCATTTTCCACTCGCCGAGGACTTTTTTCGCGTCCCCGGTCAGCTCGCCGTCGCCGCCGACATAGGCGTCGAAGGGGCTGACGACGCCGCGGAACGGCATGTCCCAGAAGCCGACGAGAATGACCGCGGCCACGATGGGCGCCTGCAACAGCAGCAGCACCAGGCCGCGCCGGTCGCCCCAAAGCAGTTCGACGTAACGGGCCGTCAGGACGCGGAACTGCCGCCACTGGTCCAGGATCGGCGTCAGCATTTGCCGGAAGTGGAGGTACTGCTCGGTCAGCCGGCGGAAGCGATCCGCCAGCGGCTTGCCCGGCGCCGGCTTGTGCGTCGCGCTGCTCTCGCCCAGCTGCGGCGACAGCCGCGGCGCCACCGCCGCCGCGGGCGGCGCCGCGGACTCAGCCTGCCGCCTGGCCACGAACTCCTTGTGCAGGTCGCTGGCCCGATAGTCCTTCTCCCACTCCTCCACGGATTTTCTACCAATGCAGTCGTAAATCTCGCTGATGCGGGAGACCCCGAAGTATTTCGGCGCCTCGCCCGGCGGCCCGAGGTAGACGAGCTTGCCGCGGGCCAGCACCAGCGCGAGGTGGCATTGCTCGACGTTATCGACGTTGTGCGTGATGCAGAGGATGGAGCGGCCGTCGTCGGCCAGGCGGCGGAACAGGCGCATCATGCGCGACTCGGTGCCGGCGTCGAGGCCGCTGGTGGCCTCGTCGATGTAGAGCAGGCACGGCTTGGCCAGCAGCTCGGCGCCGAGGCTGACGCGCTTGATCTGGCCGCCGCTGAGGTTGGCGATGAGCGTGTCGGCGTGAGGCCCTAATTCCATCTCTTTCATGACCGATTCGATGCGATGGCGCAGCTCGTCGCGGCCGGTGTCGGTCGGCAGGCGCAGACGGGCGGTGTAGTAGAGCCCGCTTGACGGTGAGGCCGTTGTGGACGATGTCCTTCTGCGGAACGTAGCCGAGCGACTGGCGGAAGTTGTCGAAGTGGCGGTAGAAATCCTCGCCGTTGGCCAGCACCTTGCCGCCGGTGGCGCGGCGCCGGCCGTTGAGGCAATCCATGAGCGTGCTCTTGCCGGAGCCGCTCGGCCCGAGCAGGCTGACGAACTCGCCGGGCTGCACGATCAGGTCGATGCCGTCGAGCAGTTTGCGCGTCTGGCCGCGGCCCACCGGCACGACCTTTTCCAGGCCGCGCGCCTCCAGGCGGAGGCTGCGGCCGTTGTCGAGCGAATGAATCACCCCTTCGCGGAGCGAAAAAAGGAACGGCCCGATGCCGACCTGTTCGCCTTCCTTGATGAGAACGGGGTCGGCGATGCGGCGGCCGGCGACGAAGACGCCGTTGACGCTGGACAGGTCGCTCAGGCGCAGCCCTTCCGGCCGGCGCTCGACGAGAGCATGGTAGCGCGAGACGAGGGGGTGCGGCAGGACGACGTCGCAATCGGCGCCGCGGCCGATGACGATGCGGGCCTTGGCGGCGAACAGCTTCTCGACCGGCATGGCGGGGACGGGACCGAGCCGGGCCGACAGCGGGCCGCCGGTCCAGCGGACGGTGGCTTCGAGGGGGGCGTCGGCGTCGGCGTCCAGCGAACGGCCGCATTGCTGGCAGAACTTGTTCGCGTCGGCGTTCTCGGTGCGGCAGATGGAACAGGTTTTCATGCGTGGGCTGTCCCCGTCGGAATGATGAGCGAGGAACGATGAATGATGAATCAAAGACTCTCTAAACTCATCGTTCATCGTTCATCGCTCATCATTCTATTGGCCGCCCCCATCGAGAAGAGACTGGACGACAGCCACGACGGCCTCCGGGTCCGCCAGGGCGCCGACGCCCACGTCGCCGCAGGCCAGCCGCCGGTTCTCCGGCCCGGCCACGCGCAGGCGCGGACAGCGGGCGTTGATCCAATCGACGAGGTCGTCCTCGCGCATGTCCGGCGGGGCCGGCAGGGCGCCGGCGTCGAGGGCGAGCTGGCGCAGGCAGCGGGCCGTCAGCGGGTGCCGCCACATCAGCGTATTCATGGCCGGGGCCAGCACGACGGGCCGGTCGGGGTCCCAGGCGCGCCAGACGCAGGTGAGGCAGTTGTCGGCCAGGCCGGCCGCCAGCTTGCCGAGCGTGTTTGCGTCCAACGGCGCGATCAGCAGCAGGTCGGCCCAGCGCCGCAATTCGATGTGCAGCACGTCGTCGCCGCGCTCATAGCGGCCGCCGGCGTCGCGGCCCGGCCATTCGTCCTCGTCCAGGACGACGACGGCGGGGTTGCGCTCCGGCCGGTCGGGGTCGAGCGGATCGACGGCGGCGGGGTCGAAGAAGTAGAGCGACGCCTGCGTGGCGACGATCTTGATCGCATGACCAAGGCCCTTCAATCGTGCGTGGAGAATCGGCGTTTTGAGAGCGGCGACGGAGCCGGTGACGCCGAGCAGGACGTTAGCCATCCTTCCGCTCTCCATGAAGGACTTCCACGGCGTCGAGGAGGCGGGTGGGCAGGTCGGCGCGGCGGACGTACTGGTAGCCGTCGGGCAGCGGTCCGAGGTAGGCGTGGGAGCCGGCGCCTTCCAGGGTGTTGGCGACCATGAGGTTGGCGCCGGAAAAGACGCGCGACGACTCGGCGAGTTCCAGGAGCTGTTTCTCGTCGAGGCCGACTTCCAGCTTGAACTTGACGAGAACGCCGCGGAAGCCCCAGTCGGCGCGGATGTGGTCGATCAGCTTGGGCGCCCGCACGAGGCGGAGCCAGAGTTCCGGCTCGTCGCTCTTGACCTTTGGGGCGGCCCGGTCGTCGAGGCGGGGCGGCTCATCGGCGGGGCCGGTCCACACGCCGTCGTCGGGAAAGAAGCGCGTGCCTTCGGCGGGGGCGTAGACGCCGGCCGGGAGGTAGTCGCTGATGGCCGCGGAGTGAACGACGGCGTCCAATCCGCCGTCGCGGACGTGCTTTTTCATGAGATGATGCAGCTCGTCGAAGGTGCTGTAGCGGAGCTGCGTCCAGCGCTCGGCGATTTCGGCGGCGTCGGTGCGGAGAGCGGCGACGGCCTCGGGTCGGGAGGTAAGGAGGACGACGCGGTGGCCGCGGTCGTGGGCGTGCAGGGCGAAGGCGGCGCCGGTGCGTCCGGTGAAGACGTTGGTGAGGCCGCGCACGCGGTCAATGGGGGCGAGGGTGTTGCCGGCGGTGACGAGGAGGTTCATGGCCGTGTCCGTGAGGTCGGGGGACGCGGTTTATTCTACGGTTTTCGGCCCTGCCGATGGGGACGCTTGAACCGCGGCGTGGTGAGTCGGCGCGGCGGCCGGACTTGGCCACCGTTTTCATGGACCGCCGACTCTACCTAGGATGATGAAGCCGAACAGGGGAGAGCACGAGTACGGGCGCGGCTCGGTCCTCCGCTCTACGGCTCAAACGGTACGTAAGACGAAAACATCATGCTTGTCCACGACGAATGGCTGCTGACGCCGCAGCGCGTCGCCGTCCACCGGCCGACGGCGACCGCGGTGCTGGCCGACTTGCACCTCGGATATAACGAGGCTCGCCGACGTGACGGTGAAGCCGTTCCGCCCGCCGATCTGCGTTTCATTCTAGCGCCGCTGCGGTCGGTGATTACGGCTCATGCGGTGCGGCAAGTCGTAATCGCCGGCGACCTGTTCG
This sequence comes from uncultured Planctomycetaceae bacterium, assembly GCA_963823075.1. GTDB lineage: Bacteria > Planctomycetota > Planctomycetia > Gemmatales > Gemmataceae > UBA4732. The sequence continues at coordinate 328,568 of CAWGKE010000001.1, read as the reverse complement.
AGGCCGGCCCCCTCGGCAACCTGGCCGCGGACCTTCGGGCCTGGATGACCGGCGCCGGCGTGGAACTGGCCGCTGTCGTCCCCGGCAACCACGACCGTGGCGTTGTTGCAGGCGGCGGGCAGGGACTGCCGATCCACGCTGGCGGCTGCGGCGTCGGCCGGTGGCGCGTGGTCCACGGCGACGGCCACTTGCCGGACGGCCCCGTGATCCACGGTCATGAACATCCCTGCGTCCGCTGGTCCAGCCGCGCCGCCGGGCCGTGCTATCTTGTCGGGGAAGAACGGATCGTGCTGCCGGCGTTCTCGCAGGATGCGGCCGGCGTCAACGTCATCAACGCTCGGAAATGGCAGAAATTCCGCTGCGGCGTCGTCGCCGGCGATCGCGTGCTGGATTTCGGCGAGCTGGCGGCGCTCCGGAAACGACTTGGAAAAACATCCGAGCCGCGACCGTGAGGGAGCGGTCTTCGCCCCGCCCTCTCACGGTCGCGGCTCCGTCATCCGAGCCGGGCCTGTTACCAGTAGCGCAGGTGCCACCAGTTGTATTTCGTCGCGGTCTTGCTGAACCACCAGTATCCGTCGTCCCATTCCAGCTTCACCGAGTGCCAGCCCAGCGGCACCTTGGGGAAGGGGTAGTTGGGGCCGATGAACGGCCAGGCGTTGTAGGGGTAGGCCAGCGGATAGGCCACGCGGGAGTAGTTGTTGTACGGGGCGTAGGTCGGCCAGGCGTAAGGCGGCATCTTCGGCGGATTCAGGTCGTACGGCGACGGCGCCGGGGCCTGGAACATGGGGACCGGCTCGGCCGGCGGTGCGAGGGCGGCGCCGGGCGGCGGGCCGTCGTTGCGACGAATAGGCGGCGTCTCGGCGATCGGCGACGGCGGCTGCGCGATCGGCGGCGGCTCGTCGGCGTGCGCCGGGGTGACGGCCCCGGTCAGCGTCAGGCGGTCCTGCACGCGATCCACGCCGGGCACGCCATGCGCGACCCGCAGCACTTCCTCACGCTGGGCCGCATCGCCCACCGTGCCGGTCAGGCGGGCCGTGCCGTTCTGGAAGACCACATCGACGTTATAACCATGCAGCTCCGCGCTCTGCCGCAGCTGGTCGGCGATGACATTGGCGATTCGCTGATTGTCGGTGACGGCGGGGAGCGGCTGGCCGGGAAGGGGACCGAGGCGAGGCGGCTCGGCAGCGCATGCGCCCGAGGAATGCGCCATGCACACTCCCAGCGCGGCCGCCAGCCAGTATTGGGAACGGAAGGTCACGGCAAACATCCTCCTGACGCTGTGCGGTGGGCGGGCGACGGTCAACTATTGCCGCCGGTTCGCCGCCGGTCAAACTGCGCGGGGCCGCGCCGGTACCTTCTTTTTTCAGATCCGGCCGCGCGGATGGGCCATCCGGTGTCCGCGGCGCGGCAGGAACAGCTTGCCGCGCCGGCGCCGCACGCCGAACCCGTGCGGATTCGCACGGTCGCTGTGCGAGGGAAGCACCGCATTGGTCGCCGGATTTCGCTGGAACTCTGCTTTCCGCTGGGTAAACTAACCCCCAGCCCGTCCGGCACGGCGTTCGCAGCTTCAACGGCGCCGGGCGACCCGCAACCATTCTCGCGTGCACGCAGGGATCGGGCGCACTGCGCCTGCGGGGCGTTTGCCGATCGAACAAGGAGCAAAACCATGAACCACGTCACCACCCCGACGGCGAAGCGGCTGAGCCTGGCGCAGGTGACGGCCGAGGACTTGATGAGTCCCAACCCGGTGTCGCTCTACCAGGGCGCCTCGATCCAAGAGGCGATCGCCCTGTTGACCGACCGCGGCTTCGGCGCCGCCCCGGTGATCGACGACGCCGGCCGGCCGGTCGGCGTCCTGAGCCGCGGCGACATCCTCATTCACGAGCGCGAGCAGGGCCGCCACGCCGCGCTGACCACCAACGAGGACTGGGAGGAAAAGCCGCAGCGACCTTGCCACGAGGGCTTCTCGGTCGAGGTGGTGGACCCCACACGGGTGCGCGACATCATGACGCCGGTGGTGTTCACGGTCGGTCTGCGAACCGCGGCGGCCAAGGTAGTAGAACAGATGCTGAATCTGAAGGTCCACCGGCTGTTCGTGGTGGACGAGGACCTGGCGCTGGTCGGCGTCATCAGCTCGCTGGACGTGCTGCGGCATTTGCCGATCGGGTAAGGGGCTTTGACGGCCTTCACGACCGACCCGGCGCGTCGGTATATGCCCCCCCTTATTCCTTCAAACGGCCGGCCCAGTAATCCGGTCTACGGCGCAGGTGCATGACCGCGATGAGGATCAAGTCCTCACCTCGAACGGTGTAGACCACACCGTAAGGAAAGCGGTCGGTTCTGCAGCGCCGGATCCCAGGAGCCAACGGGCTGCCCGCGCCGGGCGAGGCGGCGATCCTGTCGATCGTGGCCGCCGCCTCCGCGGCGAATTCATCTCCGAGGCCTTCCCTCTGGCGGTCGTAGCAGGCGACGGCCTCCTTCAACTCTTCTTTTGCCGGATCGAGAAAGACGACGGTCATGGCTTCTTCCGCAGGGACAACTCCCGGAAGACCTCCGCCGCCGGGGTCGCCTTCACCGTCCCCTCGTCAAACCCTTTCAGCCTTCGCTGCGCCTCCTCCGCCCACGCCGCGTCGAGGCCCGCTTGGTCAGCGTCGTTGAGACTGTCCAGCAGCTTCTCGACGACCACGGCCCGATCGGCGGGCGGCAAGGCCAGTGCCGCAGTCAAGACGGCGCCTAGTTCTGAAGTCACGGCCTCCTCCTTATCAACAGCTTTTTGCAATCGTTTTCATCCAAAACGCAATGCGCCCCGACGGCCAGGTCCCCTAGAGTGTAACTCCCGATCGCCACGCGCACCAGCCGCTGCACCTTGCATCCCACCGCCGCCGCCATGCGCCGCACCTGGCGGTTGCGCCCCTCCGTCAGGATGAATTCCACCAGCGACCCCTTCGGTTCCGCCCCCAGCGCGCGCACCCGCGCCGGCCGCGTCCGGCCGTCCGGCAGATCCACACCGCGGCGCAGTCGGTCAAGCGCCTCCGCGGTCAGCTCGCCCGCCAGCGTGGCGTGGTAGGTCTTCGGCGTGTGATGCTCGGGTTCGGTGAGGCGCACCGACAGATCGGCGTCGTTGGTGAGGATCAGAAGGCCCTCGGAATCGGCGTCGAGTCGGCCGGCGGGGAAAACCCACGGCAGCCCCGCCGGCAACAGGTCGTACACGGTGCGCCGGCCGCGCTCATCGCTGCGCGTGGTGACGACGCCGCGCGGCTTGTTCAGGGCCAGCGTTGTGCGGGCGGCGGCCGGCGGCGCCTCGCCGGCCCGCGTGATCCGCTGGCGGTCCAGGTCCACCCAGGTCAGCGGGTCGGTGACGCGCCGGCCGTCCACGCACACCTCGCCGCCGACGATCCAGTCCCACGCTTGACCGCGCGACCCCCATCCCAGCTTCGAGAGGGCACGGTGCAGCTGCACGCGCCGGCCCGGCGGACCCGTACTGATCGAGGCCACAACCGTCCTCCGCTCACGGCGCGACGGCCCCGAGGCCCGCGCCGGTTAGGCATCCCGTTTCCATCGTACCATCGGTAATGTGGAAGATCCCCGGAAAGCGCGCTGCCCACGGCTGGTTCGCCGCTGGGACATACTGGCGCGCGTTGGACTCGATGGCCGTCACGCCCGGCACATGCGCCGCCAGCCCCGCCGAGTGGATCAGCGACGCCCCCGGACACGTCAGGTCCTGCACGCACAGGAACAGGCCGTATTTCCGCGCGGCCGCCGCCAGCAGCAGCGATTGGCTCTGTCCCTTGCAGGCCTTCAGCGCCGCCCCCGTGTAGCCCATCTCGCGGGCCAGGCGCAGACTTTCAAGGTCCAGCAACGATTCGTCGATCACCACCGGCCGCAGACGCGCCGCCTCGTGCATGACGTTCTCGCGGTGCGCCGCCAGGTCGCGGGCCGTCGGCTGCTCGATATAGGCGATGCGCTCATAGCCCCCTGGCGCCCGCTCCCGCACCTTCGCCAGGAACTCCAGCAGGTAGCCGACGTTTTGACAGCGCTCGTTGAAATCGAGCGAATACCACCAGTTGGGGCATGGTCTCAGACCATGCCCCAACGTCTCCGCCGTCACGCGGTCGATGCGGACGACGCGCTCCACGTCCCAGCCGAGGTCGTCGCCGTTCAGCTTGATCTTGAGATGCGTCAGGCCGTTGAATCGGATCCATTCCGGCAGCGTCTCCGGCAGGCCGTCATCCAGACGCTTTTGGATGTCGGAACTCTCGATCGGGTCGAGAGCGCCGATCAGGTGATAGAGCGGCATCCGCGGCTGGGGCGTGCGCGAAAGGTACTGGTCGAGCCGTTCTCCGGCGAACTCGCGGCCGAGGTAATGACCGAGATCGTGGGACAGAAAATCGGGGCCGTAAGTCTGGTAGCAGTTGAGGCCGTGAACCTTGCCATAAGCGTCATGGACCGCGGCGTCGAAGGCGCTGGCGGCGACGAGCGTACACAGCGGCGGGATCGGCTCCGCCAGCCGCAACGCGCGCGTTACGTCGGCGGCGGCCTTGTGATGTTCCGGCTCCAGCGCGAAGGCCTGGTCGATCGGGTGCCCGCTTTCCGTGCAGTCGCCGACGCTACGGCCGATGTGCTCCACCAGCGCCTTCATGGCGGCCAGGGTGGCGTCGTAGCCGAGGACGCGCGACGGGAACGACCAGACGTTGCCGAGCGGCATCGAGCCGAAGCCGCGCGCCGTCTTGCCGGACGCGGTGCGAACGGTGCATTCCACGTTCACCAGCGTCACGCGGTCGAGGGCCGTGCCGCCGAATTTGATCGGCGTGCGATAGAGATAGTCCTCATAGCGGTGCTGCACGGACTCGATGCGAACGTCGGTCGGTTTCACGGCTTGCCCAGCCTCTCGGGTTTGCCATTGGGCGAGCGGCCGGCGTAAGCCGGCTGATGCGCGATGCCATAGCTGATTGTATGTCGCACCGGCGGGCTTGCGCCGGCCGCTCGCCGCAGCCGTTGCAATTGACACACCGAACCCTCCCATTACAATCCATGTCTCACCCTTGAGTCCCCATCCTCCGATTCTCCTTGGAACGAAAGCCGAGCAACCGTGGACGAACCCCAGGATACTTACGAGGCCAGCCGTACCGAGAAGCTGCGGGCCGTCGAGGCGCTGGGCCTCGACCCGTGGGGCGGCCGTTTTGACGCCCACCGGCCGATTCAGGAAGTCCTCGCGCTGCCGGCCGACGTGCCGGAAGATCAACGGCCGCGCGTGCGCATCGCCGGCCGGATCGTCAGTCGCCGCGAGGGCGGCAAGGTCCACTTTCTCGACGTGAAAGACTGGTCCGGCAAGCCGACGCAACGGGAAATCAAGGGCGAGCGCGAGGGCGAAATCGAAAAGGTGCCCGACCTGTCGAGCCGCATTCAGGTGATGATCGGCCAGAAGCAGGTCGGCGAAACCGGCTGGCAGCTGGCCCAGCTCCTCGACCTCGGCGATCTGATCGGCGTGGACGGCGCCTACGGCAAGACGCGCCGCGGCGAGCCGACCGTGTTCGCGGACGGCCTGACCATGCTGGCGAAGTCGCTGCAACCGCACCCGGACAAGTGGGGCGGGATGCAGGACATGGAATTCCGCCTGCGCCATCGCTACCTCGATTTGATCTACAACCCGGAGACGCTCGACCGCGCCCGCAAGCGCGTGTTGATCGTTCGCACCATGCGCCGCTACCTCGACGATAAGGGATTTTTCGAGGTGGAGACGCCGACGCTGCACGCCATCGCCGGCGGCGCCGCGGCCCGGCCGTTCGTCACGCACCACAACGCGCTGGACATCGAGCTGTATCTGCGCATCGCCCTGGAACTGCATCTGAAGCGGCTTCTGGTGGGCGGCGTCGAAAAGGTCTACGAGATCGGCCGGGTCTTCCGCAACGAGGGCATCAGCCCACGGCACAACCCGGAATTCACCATGATGGAGCTGTACCAGGCCTACGGCGATTACCGCTCCATGATGGACCTGACCGAGGGCATGATCGTCGCCTGCGTCGAGGCGCTGGGCGGCGGCGTGAAGCTGCCGTTCGGCGAACACGCCGTCGATTTCACGCCGCCCTGGCAGCGCGAATCCTACGCCGAACTGTTCGCCCGGCACGTCGGCGTCCCTATGCGCGACGCCGAGGCCGTGCGCAAGAAGGCGGAGGCGGAGGGCTTCCCGACAGCCGGCAAGCATCCCGACGTGATCGTGAATCACCTGTTCGACGAACACGTCGAGGACAAGCTGGTCGGGCCGGTGTTCGTGTACGACTATCCCGCGTCGCTTTGTCCGCTGACCAAGCGCAAACGCTCCGATCCGAACGTCGCGGAGCGGTTCGAGCTGTACGTCCGCGGCATGGAGCTGGCCAACGCCTACACCGAGCTGAACGACCCGGTGACGCAGGAGGCGACGTTCCGCACGCAGCTGGCCGGGCTGCCCGAGGAAGACTCGATGGCGAAGATGGACGACGATTTCGTGCGGGCGCTGCGGCACGGAATGCCGCCGGCCGGCGGTCTCGGCGTCGGCATCGACCGGCTGACCATGCTGCTTACCAATACTCAGACGATCCGCGATGTGATCCTATTCCCGCTGTTGCGGCCGGAAAAGAAATGACCCGTTTAGCCGCGGTTCTGCGAACCGCGGCTAAACCACCCGGATGAAGGGGTAGTTCGTGTACAAGCTGCTGCTCTGCTGGCGATATCTGCGGACGCGCTACCTGGCGCTGGTGTGCATTGTCAGCGTCCTGCTGGGCGTGGGCACGCTCATCGTGGTCAACAGCGTCATGGCCGGCTTCAGCACCAAGCTGCGTGACCGCCTGCACGGCGCCCTCTCCGATCTCCTGATCCAGTCCGACGACTACCAGGGCTTCGCCGATCCCGAAGGCAAGATGCGCCTGATCCGCGCCGACCCGGAACTCGCCAGCCGGATCGTGGCCATGACGCCGACCGTCGAAATCTTCGCCATGATCCGGTTCAAATTGGGCGACGCCCCCATCATACGGGTCGTCCGGCTGGTCGGCGTCGATCCCGACGGTCGGGCCGCGCTGGGCGGCTTCAAGGAGCATCTCGTAGACCCGGCCGACCAGCAACGGCCGTCCTTCGACCTCAACGCTGAAGCCCTCGCCCGCTACAAGGAGCGCCACGACGTGGCGGCCGCCCCGCGCTTGCAGCCGATCTGGGACGAGAACGGCCTGCCGCCGCCCGACCCGCCGCCCAGCCCGCCGATCGCGGTCCCGATGGGCGCCTTCCTCGGCTACGCCATCGCCCACGTCCGCGATCCGGAATCTACGCCGGAGCATCCCAAACCCGACATCCAGATCCTCAACCCCGGCGACGACGTCGTCCTCACCACCATCACCGACGGCGAGGTCCGGCCCGTCAGCTACCGTTACGTCGTCACCGACTATTATCGCTCCGAAATGAGCGAATACGACTCCCAGTACGTCTTCGTGCCGATCCAGCACTTGCAGCGGCTGCGCAACATGGGCGACCGCGCCACGGCCATCCAGATTCGGCTCAAGGACTTCGATCGAGACGCGAAGTTCGTGAAAGGGCGGCTGCAAAAGCTGTTCAGCATCGAGGGCATACAGGTCCAGACGTGGGAGGACCTGCAAGGCCCGCTGCTTGCGGCCATCAACGTGGAACGCGGCATCCTCAACGTACTGCTGTTTATGATCATCGGCGTGGCCGGCTTCGGCATCCTCGCCATCTTCTCCATGATCGTCGTCGAGAAGACGCGCGACATCGGCGTCCTCAAGGCGCTGGGCGCCTCCAACGGCGGGGTGCTGAAAATCTTTCTCGGCTACGGGCTGCTGCTCGGCCTGGTCGGCGCCGGGCTGGGCACGGCCCTCGGCGTGACGATCACCACTTACATCAACCCGATCGAGCACGGCCTAGCCCTCTTGACCGGCCATGAAATCTTCGACCGCAACATCTACTATTTCGACACGATTCCGACGGATTTGCAGCCGCTGACGGTGCTGCTCGTCAACGTCGGCGCCGTGGGCATCGCCGTGCTGTTCAGCGTCCTGCCGGCGCTGCGGGCGGCCATGCTGCACCCGGTGCGGGCGCTGCGGTATGAATAGACAGGCGAGCGGCGCGGCGTCAGCCCGCCGGTTGCCGGTTCACCGGCGGGCTGACGCCGCGCCGCTCGCCAAGGTAGGAGAGGACCAAAACACATGCTGCTAAGCGCTATCGACCTCTGCAAGGCGTACCGCAAGTACAAGATCCAGACCGAGGTGCTGCGCGGCCTCGACTTGCACGTCCACGACGGCGAGTTCCTCAGCGTCGTCGGCGCCTCCGGCTCCGGCAAGAGCACGCTGCTGCACCTGCTCGGCATCCTCGATCGGCCGGACAAGGGCGAGATCTATCTCGACGACAAACGCATCGACGATCTGCCGGCCCGGCGCCGCGACCAGCTGCGCAACCAGACCTTCGGCTTCATCTTCCAGTTCTACCACCTGCTGCCGGAGCTGACCGCGCTGGAAAATGTGCTGATGCCCCAGATGATCGCGAACTCGGTGTCGTCGTGGTGGCGCCGGCGCCGCGAGCTGCGTCAGCGCGCCGTCGAGCTGCTCGACCGCGTCGGCCTCGGCCGGCGGCTGCATCACCGGCCGCGCGAGCTGTCCGGCGGCGAGATGCAGCGGGCCGCCGTCGCCCGGGCGCTGATCAACCGGCCGCGCGTCCTCTTCGCCGACGAGCCGACCGGCAACCTCGACGCCGAAAACGGCGACGCCGTCGTCGGCCTCCTCCGCGACTTGAACCGCCACGAGAAGCTGACTATCATCATGGTTACGCACAACATGGACATCGTCGCCGGCACGGATCGCGTGGTTCGGCTCGCCCAGGGGCGCGTGGAGATGGGCGCGGAACCCCCCAACTACGCCGACCGCGTCCTGGCCCCCACGCCGGTCGGGGGCGCATGATTCTCGGGGCCACAGGCCGAACCCCAGCCGCACCGCGGCCCTCATCCTAGACACACCCTCGGAGGGCCGACCGATGACGAAGGTCTACATCAACGGCAAGTTCTTCGACAAGGCCGACGCCCACATCAGCGTCTACGACCACGGCCTCCTCTACGGCGACGGCGTCTTCGAGGGCATCCGCATCTACGCCGGCAAGGTCTTCCGCCTCCGGGAGCACCTCGAACGCCTCTACGAGAGCGCCAAAGACATCGGCCTGGAAATCCCCCTGTCGCCGGAGCCGATGAGCGAAGCGGTCCTCCGCACCGTCCAGGTCAACAGCAAGAAGGACGGCTACATCCGCCTGATCGTGACGCGCGGGGCCGGCAGTCTCGGCATCGACCCGCGCAAGACGACCGACCCCCAGGTGATCGTCATCGTCGATGACATCAGCCTTTATCCCGCCGAATTGTATGAGAACGGGCTGGAGATCATCACCTCCAGCTACGTCCGCAACCACCCCAACGCGCTCGAGCCGCGCATCAAGTCGCTGAACTATCTCAACAACATCCTCGCCAAGATGGAGGCAGTCCGGGCCGGCTGCCTGGAGGCCCTCATGCTTAACGTCAACGGCGAGGTGGCCGAATGCACGGCCGACAACATCTTCTTCGTCAAGCGCGGCGTTCTCCAGACGCCGCCGACCCACGCCGGCATCCTCGAAGGGATCACGCGCGGCTTCGTCATGGAGCTGGCGCGCGACGCCAGCGTCCCGGTGCAGGAGATCACCCTGACGCGGCACGACGTCTACTCCGCCGACGAGTGCTTCCTGACCGGCACCGGCGCCGAGATCATCCCTGTCGTGAAGTGCGACGGCCGCGTCATCGGCACGGGCAAACCGGGGCCGATCACGCGGCGGCTGCGCGAGCGCTTTCATCAGGCGGTGCGGGAGGAGAAGGGCGGCGAGTAATCGGCCCGGCCGGTTGAAGGACCGCCTGCGGGATGCTACAACAGCCCCGCAGCGGCGAACGGGCCGGTCGGTCCCGCCGAACATCTCCTCTCAGGTGCATCATGGCAAGCTTCGAGCGCCCGCGGCGTCCCGCGTCTATAACGGTCCTGGCCGTCTCCCAGCTGATCGTCGGCGGCGTCGGCCTGGTTTACGAACTCTTCAAGGCCGGCGGCTCGCTTGTCTTCCTGGCCAATCCGTCCCTGATGAAGGTGGTGGCGGACGCCAACCCCGTGGCCGGCGTGACCCTCCAGGCCCCCTACTTTCTGGAGGTGCAATCGGCGGCCGCGTTGATGGGACTGGTCCTCTCCGTCGTCCTGATCGTGGACGGGATCGGCCTGATCCTGCTCCGCCGCTGGGCGTACAACCTGGGCGTCCTCTACGGCTGGCTCAGCATCGTCTATCAAGTGGTCTGGTTGGCGTATCTGTTTCTGGTCGTGCAGCCGGTCGTCATGGCGGCTCTTGAGAACCTACCCCTCCCGCCCCAGGGTGCCGCGTCCGGGATCCAGCCGCAGGCCTATCGGGACGCCATGAAAATTGCCAACGTCATCGACGCCGCGCTGACAGTGGTTGGGCTGACCTACCCCATCTTCGTTCTCATCATGCTCGCGGTGACGCAGAAGGCGTTCCGGCGGCCGAAGCTGATCGCGGCCGGCGACGTGGAGTCCGGCGACGCGGCCGGGACCGGTGCCGCCGAGGGACCGCCGCGCGCCTACGGCGACCTGCCGCCAGGCTACGAACCCGACGACCGCATGGGTCCGACGTCGCGGTAGACCGTATCTGCTCAACGGTAAAAAAGGAGCAGCCGGAGGACGACCATCACGATCAGCAGGCAGGCGAGGCACAGCGGCGCCACCATCGCAATCGCCGCGTACAGGCGGGGCATGAGCTGCGGGCTGATCTTGCCCGCACACCCCACCAGCCGCCACAGCAGCCAGACGGCGTAGAAAGTCAGCGGGAAGAACAGCAACCCAAACAAGGCCGAGCGGAAGGCCCGGCGGACAAGATCGTCGCTGATGGACGTTTCCGGCGCCGGTCGGTCCTCTTCCTCCTCCCGCGCCCACGGCACCGCCTCGATCGGCGTATCGGACGTCACCGTCGAACGGTTCGGGGGCGGCTCAGTCTGAATATCATCCGATCCGGACTTGAACGGTGACGATGACATCGCGGAGCGCACTTGCCAGGTATCCGGTCGGGGCGTCTGGCACGCCGGGCATACGGGCCGATCGACGTCCACGGCGTCGCCGCACAACGGGCAGAGCCAGAGGCGGGAATCGTCCGGCGGCGGACCCTCGACGACGTCGGCCAGGAGCGCGACCGCCCGCTCGGCGTCGGACTCGGCGACGTTCAGGGTGATCTTGCCGCCGAGGCCTTGAACGCCCGAGAAAACGTTCACCGCGCCCTCGCCCTCCAGCACCGCCCGGATTCCTTCCGCCTCCAGCAGGCCGCGCGCCGCGTGGGCCTCCACCGGGATGCTGTACGCCGCCACTTCCACGAGTTTATCGGGCATCGGCCTGGCCCTTGAAACCGTTGCAAGATCCGGCGAGCGGCGCGGCGTCAGCCCGCCGGTGCGGCACACGGTCGCTGTCATTGTGCCGCACCGGCGGGCTGACGCCGCGCCGCTCGCCGCGATGATGCTTTACTTCCCCTGCAAGTCCGACGGCTTGACGCCCTTCTGGAAGCCGTTGCCCGCATAGGGGTGCGGCTTGTACTCGCCGACCAGATCCACGTTGGTTCCCGTGGCCGGGACTTTGTCCTCCATCCCCATCGACCAGAAGCAGGCGTTGATTACCATCCGGCGCGTGCCCTCGCGCTCCAGGTCGGTGGCCGCCCCCATCGTCGTGGTGAAGACGCGGCTCGTCTTTCCCGACTCGCTCTTGTAGCTGTTGGTCCACGCCACCGGCATCATCGGGTCGTTCTTCTTGCCCTCGATCGGCTTGTCGTCCGGCTTCATGTTCTCCAGCACCGCGCCTAAGACCAGCGGCGTGCAGCTGTCCCGCAGCGGCAGATGGACCTCGTACACGTCGGTCGGCCCCCAAATGTCGCCGTCCTTGATGCCGCGCAGGATCGGGTGGTCTTCCTCCCCCTTGACGATAATGCCGCGCGTGCTCTGGTGCATGTGCGACCCCCAGTGGTTGACCCACGTCTCGCCCAGCACCTGCTTGCCGAAGCCGCCCTCGTAGTCCTTGTCCTTGTTGGCCCAGCTGTATTTGGCGTACGTCTTGCCCGCGCCGATGCTGAAAGCGTGTGTGGCGGTGCGCAGGCCGACCACCGGCCGGCCGGATTCGACGTAATCGACGATATATTTCATCTGTTCATCCGGCAAGTCGCGGAAGCGCGTCTGGATGACCATGAGGTCGGCCGTCTTGAGCGCCTCCAGACCGGGGATGTTGTGCGTTTCGTTGGGATTGATCGTTCCGTCCTTGAGGTCGATGGCGAACAGGATGGTGCAGGTGAAGCCGTCCCGATGGGACAGGATTTTGGCCAGCTGCGGCAGCCCCTCCTCGGAGCGGTACTCCTCGTCGCCGCTGACGAAGACGATGTGTTTGCCTTTGCCGGGGCCGTCGCCGCCAGGGTAGACGACCCAAGGGTTGTCGTCGGCCCTCGCCGAGACGCAGGCCAGGCTCGCCGCCGCCGCGACGAACAGGGCCGGTAGGATGTGCGCGCGCTTGATCTCACCCACGATTCCGCCGTCCTTTCACCAGGGGACCCGTTGACGATCGGGCAGGGACCGGGTTCGAGCCGGTCTGTCGTCATTATCGGAAGTGGGGGGCGATGCGTCCGCAAATGGTGAGCGGCGCACGAGAGGACATCGGTTAGCCGCGACGCGCAGCGGAGCGGTCGGAGGGTAGAGCGCTCCGCTGCGCGTCGTGGCTAACCGAGGGTGGTTCACGCCGCGGCGTACGCCAGCGGCTCCACCCCCGTCAGGCGGCGGACGCAAGCGGTGATCAGTCCGCGGAAGACCTGGATGTCCAGGCCGGACGCCGTGGCCGAGGCCGGCTGCCACTGGACGCCCAGCGCGAACCACTCGCTGCCGTCGTCGGCCTCGATCGCCTCGATCACGCCGTCCAGCGCCTGGGCGCTGACGCGGAAGCCGCGCGCCACCCGCTGCACGGCCCGGCGATGCTCGCTGTTGACCACCACCTCGCCCTCGCCGTACAGCTCCGCCAGATGGGTGTCGGGCAGCACGTTGATGGCGTGGCGCAGGCCCGGCTCCGGCGGGCAGCGGTGCTGCAAGGCCTCCGGCAGGTCGCGCGGCAGGTCGAAAAAGACGGTGCCGCCGTGGGTGGTGTTGAGGACGTGCAGGCCGTGGTCGATGCCGAGGACCGGCATCTTGTGGTCGTGGCACCAGGCGCAGAGTTGTTCGCCTTCGGCGGCCTGGCGGCGCGAGGAGCCGTCGTGACCGGCCAGGATCAGGCCGTGCAGGCCGTCCATGAGGTCATCCCACGATCGGCCGCGCTGCTCGCGGAGTGGGACGGGGACCGCCTCGGACGCGGTCACGGAGGCGGCGATGCCGGCCGGCCACAGGCCGCAGCCGTGGCGCTCCCGACCGACGGGATAGTCTTCGCCGTAGATGCCGATGCGGATGGTGGTGGGGGCCTTGACCATGAGAGGACTCCTTTCCTCGGTGGAGAACGGATGATGCGGGACACTTGCTGGATCGTAGCCGAACGATCCATCATTTCTGCATTGTAAACGATCGGAGCGGCGGTTCCAGCGAAAAATCGGAAAAAAGTCCGCAGCCCACAGTCCATAGCGGCAGACCGGCTCGTCTTCGCTATGGACTGTGGACTGCGGACTATGGCGAGGTGCGGGAAATACCTTACCCGTAGCCGCATTCGCCAGAATGGCTGTCGGTCCGCATTCTGGCGAATGCGGCTACGGGTGTCATTCCTGCTGCCGCTCGCCTATCCAAGCAGCAGGCTCGGCTCCCAGCCGACGCGCTCGGCGGACGAGCGGAGCTTTTCCAGGGCGCGGTTCTGGATCTGGCGGACGCGCTCCTTGCTGATGCGCAGCAGATGGCCGATCTGACGGAGGCTGTGCGTGCCGTGGCCGGTCAGGCCGAAACGCAGGTCCAGCACCTTCCGCTCGCGCGGCCGCAGGTTCTCCATCAGGAAGCCGAGCGCCTCCTGCCGTTCCGAGTTTTGCCGGAGCGTGGAGCTCTCGTTGTCCGGCATCGCCTCGGTCAGCTTGAAGTCGCTGTCGTCGTCGAGGACGGCGTTCAGCGAGACGGGCGTGCGCGTGGCGGTCTGGAGGTGGGTCAGATGCTCCAGGCTGCTGCCGGTGCGCGAGGCCAGCTCTTGCGGGCTGGGCAGGTGCTTGCCGCCGTGGGCCAGGGCCTCCGACTCCTGCTGGAGCAGGCCCAGTTCCTGGAGATGGTGCGGCGACAGGCTGACCAGATGGCTCTGCCGGGCGACGGCGATCTGCAGCGTCTGCCGAATCCACCAGGTGGCGTAGGTCGCCAGCCGGGTGCCGTGGCTGACGTCAAAGCGGTCGATGGCCTGCATCAGGCCGCAGACGGCTTCCTGCAAGAGGTCGGCGTAGCTCAGGGCGTGGTGCCGGAAACGCTTGGCTACGTGGGCGGCCAGACGGATGTTGGCCGAGGCCAGGCGGTGCTTCAGGTGGATGTAACGGTCGTGCAGCCGCCGGATGGCCGGGACGGTGCGGGCCTCGTCGTTGTCCTGGTCGCGGATGAACTGGGCCATCGGCCACGGTTCCAGCGGCGGCCGGTGCTGCCGGAGCCGGGGGAAGTTGCGGATCAGCACGCGCACCAACTCGCTTTTCGTCTCCCAGAAGTCCGCCAGCAGCTCCCTCTCCTCTTCCGGCGTCAACAGGTCCGAAGAAAAGATCGTGGTGGGGGCCGTTCCCGGCCCGTCTTCGATCTCGGTCTGCAGCTTCCGACGCTTCGTCTTCATGGCCGTCTTTCCCCATTTGTCAATCCGCTCCCGGCGCGCTGGTCCGGGAGATCGTCGTTGGACCGCCATCCTGGCGCCGTATTGTGGGGCGAGTCGCAGGGGCGGAGGTTTCCCCGCCCCTCCCCCATCGTCAAGCGTCCGGCCTCGCGGCCGGGCCGACCCCAAGAAACGAAAAAAACGCCGAAGCCCGCCGGACCTCGTCGGGGTAAGCGGTCGCTGAGGACCGACTCCCGGCGGGTGCGACACGGTTCCGTTCGGCGTTCGGGGCCGACTCCCTGCCTCTTGCGCCGGGGGACACGGCCTCCCGGCATTCCGACCGCTCCTCCCTGAGTTGGGGCGGTCCTGTCACTCATGGCTTACACGTCGGCCCATTGTAAAGACCGCGGAAGAGCATATCAAGAGTTATTATCGAAAAGTTGCGATTGACTTTTTTTCTGCTTCTCCGGGGCGTGCGGCCGGCGCGGCGCCGGCCGGCGCCGAATCGGTTGGCCATTCGACCTCGGATGAGCTATAAGATCCCATAGTGATTCCGCGCCCCTTTTGCCTTTCCCGCGCCAGGATGCGGCGAGGTCACGCCCGATGGTCATCGGCGACCCGAACCGTACCGACCCTCCGGGGTCGTGCGCAGGGAGTTCGGTCGTGAGCGTTCCCCAATGCACGCTCCTCGTCGTCGATGACGAGCATTACATCCTGACCACGCTGAGCCATCTGCTGGCGGCGGATTTCGTCGTTCTCACCGCCGATTCCGCCGAGGCCGCGCGGGAAGCGTTCGCACGCCAACCCATTGACGTCATCCTCAGCGACCAAAAAATGCCGCGCACCACCGGAGTTCACCTCCTGGAGTGGGTCCGCGAGCACCATCCGCGCACCGTGCGCCTGCTGATGACCGGCTACGTGGAACTGGAGGACGCCATCGCCGCCATCAACCGCGGCCACGTCTACCACTATCTCCTCAAGCCGTGGCGGGCGGAGGAGTTGCGGCAGGTGTTGCGTCATGCGGCCGAGAAGGTCGAGCTGGAGCGCAACCGCGACGAGCTGGTGGAACAGACGCGCCAGCTCAACCGCGACCTGGAACGGCGCGTGGCAGAGCGCACGCGCGAGTTGGAGGAGAGCAACCGCCTGCTGGAACAGCGCAGCCGCGAGCTGGAGCGGCTGGCCCTGACCGACCCGCTGACGGGGTTGTTCAACCGGCGGGCGCTGGAGGAGCTGGCCCGCTTCGAGCTGAAGCGCCACGCGCGCTACCCCAGCCCGCTGACGCTGGGTTACATCGACGTGGATCACTTTAAGCAAGTGAACACGCTTTACCACCTGACCGGCGGCGACGAGGTGTTGCGCGGCCTGGGCCGCATCCTGACCGGCACACTGCGCGAGGTGGACTCGGTCGGCCGCGTCGGCGCCCCCAGCCCCGCCATCGCGGAGGCCTTCGGCACCGCGCTGGGCGAGGCGGATTCGGTCGGCCGAATCGGCGGCGAGGAGTTCCTGGTCATCGCGCGCGAAACGAACCATGAAGGCGCCCTCATCCTGGCGGAGCGTATCCGCTCGACCGTGGAACAGACGCCGATCGCGTACATGAACCATTCCATTTCCATCACCGTAAGCATCGGCTTCGCGGTGGCCGAGGTGGGCGTGCCGGTGGACTTCCTGGAAATGCTCAAGGTGGCCGCCAGCGGCGTGCAGCAGGCCAAGGACGCGGGCCGCAACCGATCCGTGATTCGCTGCATGGAGCAGCCGCCCGCGTGACCGCCTCAATCCGACTTCTTCGCCTCCCCTTTGAACAGCGGCGCCAGGTCCAGCTCGCGCAGCTCCCCGGCCGACGCCGGGATCTTGCCGAACGCCAGGTGCAGCCGCAGGTTCTCGGGATCGAACACCATCGTCTGGAGCGTCTGGTCGCCCTGGTTGACGGCGTGGAGCTGCCGGTGGAGGTCCTCGACGCCGAGCTTCGCCTTGCCGGCGCACACCCGGTCCAGCGTCGCCAGCCGGTTGACGGAATCGACCACGTCCGTGAAGTCGGCCGGCCGAACGGCTTCGCTGCAAAAATGGTTCGTGCAAGTACACACGCCCCTCTCCGACGGCCGCATCACCACCTGCTTGGGCGTTATCTCGAAAACCGCGGTCCCCGTGCGATCCGCGACGGCCAGGTTGAGCAGCGACGTGCGGGGCATACTTTCCAGGAGCTTTTTCGCCTCCGCAATGGTCGTGCATTCCTCCAGGAGCCGGCGGTGACAGAGCGCGTAGGGGACGCCTTGGCCGTCGAAGCGCGGCTCGCCGTCCTTGGCGTCGTAGACCTCCAGCACCGCCAGGCACAGGCCGGCGTCGTTCATGCCGGACAGGACGCCGACCAGTCCGGGGAAGCCGACCGAGACGAAGGCGTGCTTGCCGGCCGGCCGGTAGACCGTCACCAGCGTATGTTCGTGAATGTAGCCAAGCGACGGATAATCGAGGTTGCGGCCGAACAGCACGCCGCCGGTGGCGCTGCGCGACCCCTCGACCATGAGGGCCGAGCATTCAAAGGTGTTTTTCAGGTCGAAAAAGGTGTTGGCGACGGTGATTGTGTCCGGGTCGGCGCCGGACGACCGGGTGATGGCGTCCATCTCGGTGCGGTAGTCGGTCGGGAAGTGTTTGAGCATCCCCTTGCCGCCGAAGACGAACAGCGGCCAGGTCAGCTCGATCCGGTCAGCCTTGAGCAGATCGCGCGTGTAGGACAGAATCCGTTCATCCGGCTTGAGGGCCAGGCCGCCGATCGCGGCGCCGATTTGCTCCGGGCTGCCGGCCACGGTCAGCACCGGCAGGTCGTTGACGTACTTCAGCTCGGCCCCGCCGGGAAGTTTGCCGGCCGGGTAACGGAACGGCTCGCCCGCGCGGGCCGGGGCGCCGCCAACGGGAAGAGCGCGAGCCAGGCGACGGCGAGAAGGCGGTGGCGCAGCATGGTCCGTGAGTATCCTTGGCTGGGGTCCGCGGGGGGCGTCGTCTCATTTTATCGGAACCCTGGCGGTCCTGTCTCTAGCGGAAGGATTATGACGTGAAATACGCTCTTCTCGGCGCCGGCGGCCAGCTCGGCCGCGATCTGCAGCCGCGCCTTCCCGGCGAGGTCGTCGCCTGGACGCGCCAGCAGGCGGACCTCACGCGGCCGGTGGAGCTGCGGGCGGCTCTGGAGGCGTTGCGACCCGACGTGGTGGTCAACTGCGCCGCGTACAACCTTGTGGACCGCGCCGAGTCCGACCCCGCGGCGGCGTTCGCAGTCAACGCCTGGGGCGTGCGCGACCTGGCCCTGGTCTGCCGCGACCTGGGTTGTGTGCTGGTTCATTTCAGCACCGATTACGTGTTCGGTTTGGACGAAACCCGTCGCGTGCCCTGGATCGAGACGGACCCGCCCGGCCCGGTGAGCGTCTACGGCCTGAGCAAGCTGTGCGGCGAATACCTCGTTCGATCCCTCTGTCCGCGTCATTTCGTCGTTCGCACCTGCGGTTTGTACGGCGTCTGGGGCGCCGGCGGCAAGGGCGGCAACTTCGTGGAGACGATGCTGCGCCTCGCGGCGGAGGGGAAGCCATTGCGCGTCGTACACGACCAGACGTGTACGCCGACGTACACCGCCGACCTGGCCGCGGCCGCCGCCATCCTTCCGGCGACGAACCGCTACGGACTCTATCATCTCACCAGTTCCGAATCCTGTTCCTGGTACGAGTTCGCGCAGGCGATCTTCGAGACGGCGGGAGTGCGAGCCGACCTGGCGCCGATCACGAGCCGCGAATTCGGAGCGGCGGCCCGTCGGCCGGCGTACAGCGTGCTGTCCGGGACGGCGTACGAACGGCTGGGGCTGCCGCCGATGCGAGCCTGGCGCCCGGCGCTGGCGGCCTACCTGGACGAGCGCCGTCGGAAGAATCGGACCTGACGGCGGGTTGTGGCATGTCTGAGGCCATGCCACAACGCCGTTTTTTCGCCGGAGCATTTGTCATCTTCCGCGCATGAGCTATACTCCGAAAGGCCCTTGTTCTTTCCCCGGATTCCCACGGCCGACCGGATCGCACGCCGGATAGGCTTGTGGCTGCAACGAGGCGCGCCGACATGAGCGACGAACCGATCCCCGCCACTGAATTCGTGGTCACCGATCGCCGCGCCCAGGACCGCCGCGGCCGGCCCGACCGTCGCAAGCGCGACATTCCCGTGGCCGTCGAACGCCGCAGCGGCAAGGACCGCCGGCTGCAGGGCGAGCGCCGCCGCCAGGTGGACCCGACCACCTGCGAGAAGGAATACAGCGACGAAGAGATCGTGTTCATGAAGGCGATGGACCAGTACAAGCGCGCCAATCGCCGGCCGTTCCCGACCTGGAGCGAGGTTCTGGAAGTGCTGCGCGCGCTGGGTTATCGCAAGACCGAGGCGGCCACGGCCATGCCCGGTTTGCCCCTGACGCCCGCGGCGAACAAAGAGTTGGGCGAGCGGCAGCGGGAATGATACCCGCAGCCGCATTCGCCAGAATGCGGGCCGACAGCCATTCACCCGCATTCCGGCGAATGCGGCTACGGGTAAGGTATTTCCCGCGCCTCGCCTAAGAAGCAAACCGTGCGGGGTGGGAAGCAAGGAAAGTCTTATCGGCTTTCCTTTCTTTCCATTCCCCGTTTCTCAAATCTCCCGTTTTTGTTTTCCCCTCCGCGCTCCGGCATGGTACAAATCGGCTGGAGGGTGACTCGCGCCTTTTCCCTGCATCATCATTCTCCGCGTTGTCCGACCTGCCGGACGGTTGCGCGGCTTTCGCTCAGGTTCTTGCTCCTTGCGGCATTTCCCGTTGAGGGAAAGACGCGGCTGCGTTTATAATTGCCGTGGGGAATTGTGGAGTCAGCAAGTCGTTTGGCTTGGCCCGCGGCCCGGTCGGGGGCGTCTCATGAGTGCGGAATCCATCGAAGGGTTGTTTCTCAAGGCGCGGCAAGCTATTGAGCAGCGCGACTGGGGAACGGCCAAGATGATGTACCTCCAGGCGCTGGGTCTGAAGTCGGACCTGCCGGACGTGCATTACGGCCTGGCCACGGTATATTTCCAGCTCCGCGAGCTGACCAGCGCCGCCCACCATTTCAAGGAGGTGACGCGCCTGGACCCGCAGCGGGTCGGCGCCTACGTCAATCTCGGCGCCGTGATGAACCTGCTCGACCAGCTCGACGAGGCCGTCGTCGCCCTGCGGCGCAGCATCCAGCTCGACGCCAAGCGCGTCGAGGGTTACTACAACCTCGGCCTGGTCTATCGCCGCAAAGGCCAGATCGACCTCGCCATCCAGGCGTACCGCGAGGCGATCCGCCTCAACCCGCGCATGTCGGACGCCCACTTGAACCTGGCAAATCTGCTCTTCGAGAAGGAGCAATATCGCCTGGCGGAAACCAACTACCAGAAGGCGCTGGAATTGCGGCCCGGCTGGGAGAAGGCCATCGACGGCCTGGAGGCGGCGCGGGAGGCCGCCGCCTTGCAGGAAAACAAAGGCTCGTCCAACCTCGCCATCGGATCGAGCGGCCGAATCGTCAAGGGCGGCGGCAACGCCCTCGACCAGACGGTCGATCCCACCGTCCACGCCACCCTCTTGACCGGCTTGCACCAGGCCACGATCGACGCCATGGATGCGGGCCGGCTGCTGCAGCAGCTCCTGGAGAAGGAAGTCGAGCCTTCGATCAAGGACCTGTCGAGTTCCCTGCTGAACGCCGGCGCGGGCGGCGGCGGCGACCTGGACGAATGCGTCAAGAAGTTCGAGGCCGCCGTGCAGCACGTCCGCGACACCCAGTCGGCGGTGGCCCGGCGCATCGTCAAGCTGCGCGACCTGCAGACGCACTTCCCGTCCGACGAAGAGTAAGGCGGCGGCCCCTCACAGCGGCGGCAGGTCGCCGCGCTCGTCGAATGTGAGCGGCAGCGCCGCGCCGAGGCGTGTCACATCCGTCCCCGGCGGCTCCTCAAAACACGCCTCCGAAGCCTCGACTTCTTCCACTTGCAGCGTATTGCGAATGTGCAGGACGCGAGCCTCTTCCGGCGGCCGCGTGCCGATGATGGCCAGGGCCGCGTCGATAACCTCCCGATCCGCCTCGAAGTGGACCGGCAGGAAGGCACCGTCCGGGTATCCGGCCGTCAGACAGTTGACGACAGTGGCGCGGTAGTTCATGGTCTGGACGAGCCGCGTGGTGGTGAAGTCGGCCAGGCCGATCCCGGTGGCGTTGCCGTGCGTGCGCTCGCTGAGGCCGCGCACGAAGATCAGGTGCATGGCCGGCTGGTCCTCCGGCGGCTTCTGCCGGAACGCGCGCTTGCGGCCCACGACATTGGTATCCATTCCCGACCCGCTAATGTCTTTGCCGATCTCATCGACGATGAGCAGGTCGGCCCGCCGCCAGGGCAGACGGGGCAAGAGTCGTCGCGCCTCACGGAGCAGCTGCTCCTCGCGGGCTTCAAAGTCGTCCGGGGCGACGGCCTCGACGACGGCCGTTTCGTCGTAAGCGTTCTCCACGAGGGCCAAGCCGAACGCGACGGGGGCGCGGTCGCGCAGGACACGCCCGATGGATCGCACGACGAGGTCGAAGGGTTGTTCGAGAAGAATGCGGTGGCAGGCCAGGGCGCCGGCGTGTTTCCCCAAGCCGATCATCATCATCTTGAGAAGGCCGCTCTCAATCGTCCCATGAAAGCCGGTGTGCGGCTTGACGCGGGCCACGACGCCGATGTGATCGGCCTCGGAAGCGTGGCGGTCGAGGAAGACGGGAAAGCCCTCCGGCGTGGTCCCCAGCGAGACGACGTCCATCGAAGCGCGGAGGGGGACGCCGATAAAGGCTTCGGTAATGCCGTAGCTTTCGAGGATGCGCCGCTGGCCGTCGGCCGTGCCGCCGCCGTGGCTGCCCATCGCCGGGATGAGGAAGGGTCGGGCGCCGAGCTTCTTGAGGAACGCGGCCGTTTCGCGCAGCACCACGGGAATGTTGGCGATGCCGCGACTGCCGGCCGTGAGCGCGACGGTCTGGCCGGGCCGGATGGTCCGGCCGAGGTCGAGCCGTTCCAGGGCGGACGCGACGGCAGCGCCGACGTCCTCGACGCGCGGCCTGTCGAAACGCTGACGGAGACGAACGAATTTCGGATAACCCACGTCTGCACCCGCTTTTCCCTGGGGCG
Source organism: uncultured Planctomycetaceae bacterium (assembly GCA_963823075.1). Taxonomy (GTDB): domain Bacteria; phylum Planctomycetota; class Planctomycetia; order Gemmatales; family Gemmataceae; genus UBA4732. The sequence continues at coordinate 306,624 of CAWGKE010000001.1, read as the reverse complement.
AAGAAATCGTTTCCATGTTACGGCGAAAACCGTCTCTCGCAAAGACGCAAAGAGCGCAAAGAAGAACTCTTCTTTGCGCTCTTTGCGTCTTTGCGAGAGGCCCTTTATAACTTACTCGGCGGAGAAGTTGTTGAGGAAGTCCTCGAACTCCTTCTGCTGCTGATGCTCCACGTCCTGCAGCTTCTTGATGTCCGCCTGGTACTTCTCGATTTGCGTCTCCTGGGCGTCGAACTTATCCAGGTAACGCTTGTAGGCGGCCGCGGTGGGCGGCATCTCCTTCAGGTTCGCCCGCAGACGGACCTGATCGTCCGTAATGTCCTTGAGCTGGCGCTCCAGCTCGGCCCGGTCGCGCTGCGTCTTGCCCAGCGCAAAGCGCAGGTCCAGCGCCTGCTTGAGGCCGTCCTTCACCTTTTGGCTGCTGATCGTGCTGTTGAGGAAGAAGCGCATCTGGTCGTCGTTGCTGTTGGTCAGCTGCACCTGCTCGTTGACCACCTTCTCCTCGGTGACGGCCTGCGTCGCCGTCTTGCCCGCCGGGACCTTCACCTCGAAGCGGTACACGTCGGAGGCCGTCTCGGCGGGCTTGCTCGTGTCGTCGGTGAGATGGAAGTCGTTGCGGACGGGATGCTCCACCAGAACCAGCCGCTCGGCGTCGTTGCGGTTGACGATGGTGTAGGTCTTCGTCTCGCGGATCTTGGTCTGGCTGTGCAGGATGCCCTTTACGACCTTGACCTGGACGAGCCGGCCATTGTCGCTCGACGGGACCGGGTTGACCTCGGTTCCGAGGTCCACGGCGTAGGAGAGCAGACGCTCCTCGTTCGGCTCGACGTCCAGGATGCGGGCGTCGCCGGCGTAGTTGGAGCCTTCAAAGACCGTGATCGGTCCTTGCATCAGGTGCAGGCCGCTGGTATTCTTGAACTTGAGTCCGAGCAGGGGGAACTTGGCCTGGGTGCGTTCGTTGTAGATGCTGCAGCGCACGCCCTCCACGTCCTTGTTCACGATGGGCAGCAGCGCCGATTTCTGGCGCGGCAGCGTGACCGGCTTGTCGATGGCGTACTGGAAGAAGTCGCCCAGCTTGGTCGCCGTCGCCATGGACGTCACGCCCTGCTTCATGTTGGCGAAGAATTCGCCGTCGCTCTCGGCCCTCTTGGCCTCGCCGCCCCTGCCTTCGCCGCGGCCTAATGAGGCCGCGTCCGGGGCGGCCGCCGCGTCTCGAAGGGCCAGCTGCCGCTGCTGCGCACCGTTGGCGCTCTTCAGCTGGTCGGCCAGTGTCTTTTCCCTTTCATGGAGATCGTCGTTGTAGGTGACGGGTCGGAGGGAGGCGAACAGCTCGGGCACGACCGTCGGACGCGGTACGTACAGCGGTGTATACAGATCCATTTGGAAGCTGATGGGCCGCCCGCTCACCAGCGCCATCCTTACGTCCTTCCAGTCCTCGTCGGTGGCGTTCTCCACCACCGCCCAGCCTTGCAGGAACGGCTTGTCTTCCTTCTCCTTGCCCAGCACCAGCCGGTAGCTCGTCTTCCAGATCGGGTTCTCGATGACGTAGCCGACGCGCACGTTCCGCTTGCCCTCGCCCACGAAGTTCAGGCTGACCGCCTTCTTCTGCGTGTCGTGCGATAGCGTCAGCGTCTCCAGCGCCTTCCTGACCTCGTTGTCCATGATCGGGTTCAGGAAGCGCACCCGCTGCAATTCGGACAGCTTCACGCTCCTCATGCCGTCGGCGCACCACATATTCAGTTGTTCGACGTTCACGATATCCTTGCCGACGGTTTCCTGCTTCTGCTCGACGCCGATGATGCTTCCGGTCATCGTACCGGGCTGGGCGGCGTTGGCCTGCTGCAACACCACCTCGACTTTTTCGCCGCGGGCCTGGTTCAGGATCTGGCCGAACGTCGGGTTGGCCGACAGGTTCACCGCGAAGCTCTGCAACGTCTTCTCGACCGGCGCGTTGCTGTCGTAGCTGACGGCGGAGACGTGGCCGCCGTCCAGGTCGCGCAGCACCATGCTCTTGATGAGATCGTTGATGTCCTGGACGGGGAAGGAGAGATCCACGCGAGCGTCGCCCTCGATCTGGCCCTCGCGCTGGAAATAGCCGACGCCGCTGCTGAACAGCACGACTTGCCCGATCGGCAATTGCACCGAAGTTTCCGACGGGGCGGCGGCGGCGGGCGGCGGCCCATCGGCGACGACCGGCGGGGGAGGCGGCTTGGGCGGGTCGGCGGGGGTCTTGGCGAGGTAGGCGGTCAGGCCGACGACGGCCGCCAGGGCCGTTCCCGACGCCAGCAAAATGGCGCGACGCATGACTGGTCCTTTCGATCGCGGAGGACGTTCGGAAGTATTCTGCACGGGACGTACGTTTAACAGACGAGCGGAGGGGCGGCGGAGTTTGGAAGGGCATCCGCCCGAAGCGCGACGATGGTAGGGGCGGGGTCGCCCCGCCCGTACTCTGAACGGGACGGGATTACCCTCGGAACGGGGCGGGGCGACCCCGCCCCTACTCTTCCTTGAACGGCTCCTTCTTGATGTTGTATTCGGCCAGCTTCGCGGAGACGCTGCGGCGCGACATGCCGCAGATGCGGGCACACCGGCCCACGTTGCCTCGACTCTTCTTCAACGCTCGCAACAGATACTGCCGCTCCACCGTCACCGTCAGCTCGCGCAGCACCTCCGGCAGCGGCCGCGTCAGGTCGATCGGCACCGGCGACTGGCCCGCCCGCGCCTCCAGAACCTCCGCCGGCAGGTCCTCCGCCAGGATGGCCGAGCCGCGGGCCGTCACGCAGGCATGTTCGATGGCGTTCTCCAACTCGCGGATGTTGCCCCGCCAGCCGTGTTTGAGCAGCTTCTCCATCGCCTCCGGCGAGATCGCCTTGGCCGCCTCGCCGCGCCGGGCGTACTTCGCCGTGAAATGCGTCGCCAGCAGCGGGATGTCCTCCGGTCGCTCGCTCAGCGGCGGCAGCTCGATCTTCACCACGTTGAGACGGTAATACAGATCTTCGCGGAATTTGCCCTCGCGCACCAGCTTCGGCAACCGGCGGTTCGTGGCGGCGATCACGCGGACGTCCACCTCGACGCCGGTCGAGCCGCCGATGCGCTCGAAGCGGCGTTCCTGCAGCACGCGCAAGAGCTTGGCCTGAAGCGCCAGCGGCATGTCGCCGACCTCGTCCAGGAACATCGTGCCGCCGTCGGCCTGCTCGAAACGGCCCTTGCGCTGACCGATCGCGCCGGTGAAGGAGCCTTTCTCGTGGCCGAATAGCTCGCTCTCCAGCAGCGTCTCCGGCAAGGCGGCGCAGTTGATGGCCACGAACTCGCCGGAACGCACGGCCGCCGACGCCGTGTGGATCGCCCGCGCCACCACCTCCTTGCCGGTCCCCGTCTTGCCCTCGATCAGCACCGTCGTCGTCGTCTGGGCCACGCTGCGAATCAGCTCGAAGACCGCGTGCATCTTCGGATTGGCGCTGAGGACGTTGCCGAACGCGAATTGCTTGTGCAGCCGTTCGCGCAGCTGGATCACCTCGTCCTGCAACGTCCGCTCCCGCAGCACGCGCTCGATCACCAGCCGCAGATGGTCGGGCGCTACCGGCTTGGTCAGGAAATCGTACGCGCCCATGCGCATGGCCTTGACCGCCTGATCGATGCTGCCGAAGCCGCTCATTACGATGACGGTGACCGGGAGCTGCTTCTCCTGAATGCGTTCGATCAGGTGCATACCGTCGAGATGCGGCATCTGCAAGTCGGTCAGGAGAACGCTGTAACTGTGCTGCGCGAGCGCCTGCAGGGCGGCCTGGCCGTCCGCCACGGTATCCACCGTAAGTTGGTCGTCAGCTTGGAGTAGCGTACGCAGTTGTTCGCTGGTGTGCTTCGAGTCCTCGGCGATCAGAATGCGCCTTTCCATGCCGGCCTCGGGATTCACCGTTGGGAAATAACATGCAGGTTACTGAGAAACGGATTGCGTTACAAGCGCAGCGGACGCGCCGACGCGGCGGACTCGGGCGGCGCGCTCGGCGCAACCGGCAAGCCCGGCGGGCCGTCGTTGGCACGCCCTGTGCTTGACATTCTATCAGCATCCGACGGCTTCGGCCGTTCGGAAAGCCTGCGACTGCGCCTTTCGGATGGGGAGGGAGAATCATGGGCCGCCTCGGTTTGCTCTTCCTGGTGGTCGCTTTCATGGCCGCCTTGATGGGCTTCGGCTGGGTGGCGGACCTGGCATTCCCGGCCGCCCGGTTCGCCTGTTTTCTTTGTCTTGCCCTGGCCGCGGCGAGCTTCCTGACGGAAGCCCTGGAACCGGGCAACATCCAGGGCGCGGAGTGACGGCGCCGGCCTTTCCTTCGACCCTGGGTTTCCCGGAACTTGGCTCAAAGCTCCCGTCGATCGTTTGAGGGGTCGCAGCGCGAGCGATTCCGCGATTGCCATTCCCGTCTGGAAACCGTCCCGCCGCCAGCGCGGCGAGCTCCGCGTCAGGAATTGGCCCGGAGAACTGGAAGGACACCTCTCATGGCCTTTGTTCTGGTGGTCGAAGACCACCCGCTCAACCGGAAGCTGGTTCGCGACCTGCTCCAGTTTCAGTTCGAGGTGCAGGAGGTCGAGTCCGCCGAGGCGGCGCTGGAGTTCCTGCGAACGCGCCGCCCCGACCTGATCTTGATGGACATTCAGCTGCCCGGCATGGACGGCCTGACCCTGGCCCGACGGCTCAAGGCCGACTGGACGACGGCGTCGATCCCGATTGTGGTCCTGTCCGCCCATGCGCTGTCGCGCGACATCCAGCAGGCCCGTGAGGCGGGATGCGTGGACTTCATCACCAAGCCGATCACCGACGATCCCTACACGTTCCTGGAACGGATCGCCCGTGGAATGGCGGCGCCCGCGAGGCCCCCCAACGGGGTCCGCTGAGTGGGCCGCCCGCCGCCCTTCGGCTGGAGCCCCCGCCATGACCCCGCGCCCGCCGCCTCTGAACTCGCTGCGGGCGCGGCTACTGATCGGGTCGGGCATTCCGCTGGCGCTGTTCGTCGGCGTCGCGCTGATCTCCCTGAGCGTCCTCTACCAACTCCTCGACGCCCTCAGCCAGGAGCGGCGCAGTCATCAACTCGTCGTCAACGTCTTGCAGCAGCAGGATCAGCTGGATCGTATGATCCTGACGGTGCAATACGGCCCTGTCAGCGACCCGGATCGATGGAAATCACGCTACGAAGCCAGCCGTCAGGCCCTCCTGGAGGGCAATCACGCGGCACAGGAACTGGCGCGCGGCGAGCCGAAACAGGAGGAACGCCTGCGGACCCTGCGCGACCAGGAGGATCAGTGGCATCAACGGATTGAGAAGGAGCCGCGGCCGCCGGCTCAGGAGACGACTGACCCCATCCAGCGACAGCTCGCGGCTATCCTGTCCGACGAGGAAGCGATTCTGGCCAGCCGACGCGAGCAGGCGGAGCGGCAGGCGTGGCAGAGCGGCTGGGTCATTGCCGGCGCCCTGGTGGTCGTTACCCTGGCGTCGCTGGTGATCGCCTGGCGCGTGGCGCGGAGCGTGACGCGGCCGATCGACCGGCTGCGCCACGCGGCCGGCCACCTGCTGGCCGGGCGATTCGAGATGGAGCGGGTCAAAGGGCCGAATGAGATCGCCCAACTCATCGTCGATTTCAACCAGATCGGCCTGTCGCTGGCGCAGAGCCTGAGCAGCCTGCGCGAGCAGGAAGAGGGCTATCGCCAGTACATCGGGGCGGTGTCGCAGCTGATGTGGCGAACCAACGCGGAGGGCGAGGTGGTGGCCGACCTGCCCGCGTGGCAGACGTTCACCGGGCAGAGCGGCGAACAGGTGCGCGGGGCCGGCTGGCTGGACGCGGTCCACCCCGAGGACCGGCCGGGCGTGCTGGAGCAGTGGGGGCGGGCGGTGCGGGAGCAGCACTTGTTCGAGGCGGAATGCCGACTGCGTTCGGCGGGCGGCGACCACCGCTGCTTCGTCTGCCGCGGCGTGCCGATCGTCAACCCGGACGGCTCGGTGCGAGAGTGGATCGGGACGTGTACGGACATTACGGAGCGTAAAGAGCGTGAAAGGCTGCGCCAGGACAAGGAGGCGGCCGAGGCGGCGAACGAGGCCAAGAGCGAGTTTTTGGCGCGGGTCAGCCACGAGCTGCGCACGCCGCTGAACGCGATCATCGGCATGTCGCGCCTGCTGGCCGCGCAGCGGTTCGGCCTGCTGAACGCGAAGCAGGCCGATTACGTCAATGACGTGCTGCGGGCCGGCGAGCAGCTGCTGGCGCTGATTATCGACGTGCTCGACGTGGCGGAGACGGAGACGGGGCGGATGCGCTTGCGGCCGGAGGGGTTCGCGCCCGGCGATGCGGTACGGGCGGTGCTGTCGGCCCTGGAGCCGCTGGCGGTGGAGAAGAACTTGTCGGTGCATTTCGAGCCGCCGGGTCCGGGCGAGATGGCCGCGGACCCGGTGCGGTTCAAGCAAGTGGTCTACAACCTGCTTTCCAACGCGGTCAAGTTCACGCCGCCGAACGGCACGGTGACGATCCGATGTCAGTGGGTGGACCGCCCCGCCCGCGACGCCGCCCCGGTTTCGGCGGCGGCGCCGGCGCTGCGGGTCGAGGTGACGGACACGGGCGCCGGCGTCGCGCCGGAGGAGCAGGGGCGCGTCTGGGACGAGTTCCGGGCGCCGACGGGCGCGGGGCTGGGTCTGGCGGTGTCGCATCGCCTGGTCCGGCGGATGGGCGGCGAAATCTGGGTGGAAAGCAAGGTCGGCGAGGGGAGCACATTCGGCTTCGTCCTGCCACGGAACCCGCCGCCCGAATCGTCGCCGCCTTCCGCGCGGTAGAATGGAGATAGGGGAAGCGGGTCGCCGTGGCCGATGTCATGAAAAAGCGTTCATTTCTCTGGTATGGATGTATCTTTCCGGCCGCCGCGCTGCTGGGCGCGGCGGGCTGTTCCGGGACGGCGGCGCCGCACCCGGCGGAGGCGGCGGCCGGCCCTGCGTTCGCCGACGGCGCCCTCGACGGCTACCTGCCGCCGGACGCCGGCGCGGTGTACACGATCCACCTGCGGCAGGCCCTCGAAACGCCGGCCGGCCGCGGCCTCGTCGCTCCGCTGCGCCGGTTCCTCGAAGGCGAAGGGACGGTTCGCCCCTGGCTGGATTGCCTCGGCGCCGACCCGCTCCATGATGTGGAACGGCTGCAATTCGTCTTCGCGCCGCCGGACCTGAACCAGCCGTTGGTGCTGCTGAAGGGCCGGTTCGACGCATCGCGGCTCCGGGCTGGACGGGGCCTGCTGCGGGAGGCGTCGGACGGGCCGTTCCGGTTCTACGAGGCGCCTGGCCCGGCTCACGGCCCCGCGACCGACCTGGCGCCGGTCGGCGATGTGCTTGCCGCTTCGACTTCGCGCCCGAGGCTGCTGGCGGCCCTGAATTACGCCGTTTCTCCGAATGCCGCGGAGTTGCAAGACGCCTGCTTGAGCGATCTGCTGCGGGAGGTGGACCGCGACCAGACCGTCTGGCTGGCCGTCTCCCTTCGGAAGCTCGGCCCCATCCCACGGCTGACCGACTTTGGCCTGGAGACAGTGCTGCGGCCGGTGCTGCGCCACGCCGAGAGCGTGCAGGGCGGCGTCCGCTTCGGCGACGAGGTTCGCGGCGAGTTCGTCTTCCGCGCGCCCACCGAGGCCGACGCCAGTGAACTCGATCAGAACATTCAGGCGGCTTGCGAGATCGCCCAGGGGGTTGACCTGCTGCCAGGCGTCGAGCCTGCGCTGGCGCCGTTGCTCCGGCTGCTGGGTACGGGAACAACCCACCGCGAGGGGCGGACGGTGACGCTCCGTTGCGCGGCGACGGCCGATCGGCTGGCGCCGTAGGGTTAGCCGCGACGCGCAGCGGAGCGCTCGGGGAAGAGCGCTCCGCTGCGCGTCGCGGCTAACTGATCCCTTGATCGGCGTTTCGCTCCCGATCCAGCAGCGCCTTCTTGCGTTCCAGCCCCCATCGGTACCCGCCGAGCGCGCCGCCCTCGCGCACCACCCGATGACACGGGATCAGCACGGCCACCGGATTGGTCGCGCAGGCCCGCGCCACCGCCCGCGCCGCCGTCGGTTCGCCCAGCGCCCTGGCGATCTCCGAATAGGTCCGGGTGCCGCCGTAGGGAATGGCGAGCAATTCCTGCCAGACACGCCGTTGGAAGGCGGTGGCGCGCACGTCGATCGGCAAATGCAGGTGCGGCAACCGGCCGTCGAGATGGCCGAGCAGATCGCCGGCCCACGGATTGAGTCCGGCGTCGTCGCGGCGCACCTCGGCGGCGGGGTATTCGGCCCGCAGCGCGGCTTCGAGGGGGCCGTCCTCGTCGCCGAGGCAAACGCTGCACACGCCGCGCTCGGTGGCCGCCAGCAGCAGCCGGCCCAACGGGCACGAGATGAGGGTGTAGCGGATTTTCACGGCGGGGCCGCCGCGCTGGTAGGCGGCAGGCGTCATGCCAAGCTGGCCGGACGAGCGCTCGTACAGGCGGCTGGTCGATCCATATCCCGCTTCAAAGAGGGCCATTGTCACCGTCCTCCGTTCCTTGAGCCGCGACTTGAGCCGGCCGAGGCGGCAGGCGTCGGCGTACTGGCGCGGCGTGATCCCCGTGACGCGCTTGAACAGACGCTGGAGGTGCGACGGGCTGACCCCGGCGCGTTCGCCGAGGGCGGCGAGAGTGAGCGGCGTTTCCAGGTTGGTCTCGATGTAGCGGCAGGTGCGGCGGCACCGCCTCGACGTGGGCCTCGCTCATCTCCGATTTCGCCATCGCTTTGACCTCCGACGGCCAGCATAAAACGGCGGCGAGCAAACCGTCTATCCGATTCTTGCGCGGCTCGCCTGCTTTCCTTCCTCGTCGTAAGATAGCGCCATGACTCCCCCCATCCGCATCGGCGTCGTGACCGTGTCCGACCGAGCCAGCCGCGGCGTCTACCAGGATCTCGGCGGCCCCGCCATTCATTCCTGCCTCACTGAGATCCTGTCGTGTCCCTGGGAGCCGGTCGCCCGACTCATCCCGGACGAGCGGCCGCTGATCGAATCGACCTTGAAGGAGTTGTGCGACCGCGAAAATTGCTGTCTCGTGGTGACGACCGGCGGCACGGGGCCGGCCGGCCGCGACGTGACGCCGGAAGCGACGGAGGCCGTCTGCGACAAATTGCTGGACGGCTTCGGCGAGCTGATGCGGGCCGTGTCGCTGAAGGTGGTGCCGACGGCCATCCTGTCGCGGCAGATCGCCGGGATTCGCGGCCGCTCGCTGATCGTCAACCTGCCGGGCAAGCCCAGCGCCATCCGCGACTGCCTGCTCGCCGTCTTTCCGGCGATCCCGTATTGCATCGACCTGATCGAAGGGCCGTACCTGACGACCAATGAAGCAGTGGTCAAAGCGTTCCGGCCGAAATCCTCGTAGGAAGGCGGACGAAAAAGGCAAGACAAACGCCTCCCGCTGCATTACGCTATTCCCTAGCGCCTACTCCCCGTTTCCTCGCGCCGGAGCAACGACTGCCATGCACCGACGACCGACTGCAATGTGGATTCTCCCGGCCCTCTGCGGCCTGCTGTGCGCGGCCGCCTCCCACGCCGCTGACGACTGGCCGCGCTTCCGCGGCCCCAACGGGGCGGGCGTTTCGACCGACAAAGACGTGCCCGTCCAGTGGTCCGACAAGGACGGCGTCCTCTGGAAAGTTCCGATCCCCGGCCGAGGCAACTCGTCGCCGATCGTCTGGGGCGACAGGCTGTTCGTTCAGTCGGCCGCCGAGGACGGGGCCGAGCGCTGGCTGTTCTGCCTCAACGCCGACTCCGGCGAAGTCCTCTGGAAGAAGACCGCACCCGGCTCGGCCGCCCACACCCACCCCAAGAACACGTTGTCCTCGTCCACCCCGGCGACGGACGGCGAGCGCGTCTACGCCGTCTTTTGGGACGGCAAGGATTTGCAGCTGACCGCTTACGATTTCAAGGGAGAGAAGGTCTGGAACCGCGATCTCGGCAGTTACGAGAGCGAACACGGCGCCGGCGTCTCGCCGATGGTCTACGACGGGCGCGTGTACGTGGCCGACGATCAAGGCGCGTCGCAGAATTACGATACGACCGCTCCCTCGACCGTGATGGCCTTCAACGCCAAGGACGGCACGGACGCCTGGAAAGCCCGGCGCAAGTCGTTTCGCGCCTGCTACTCGACGCCGTTCATCCGGGAGGACGCGAAGGGCCAACCGGAGCTGATCGTAGCCAGTACGGCGGGCGTCGCCGGCTACGACCCGGCCGGCGGCGCGGAAAACTGGAACTACGTTTGGAGCTTCCCCAGCCACCCGCTGCGAACTGTGGCGTCGCCGATCCTGGCGGGCGGCCTGGTCATCGCCAATGCTGGCGAGGGCGGCGCGGGCCGCAGTCTGATCGCGCTGCAGCCCGGCAAGGGGGACGTGACGAAGACGGGCCTCGTCTGGAAGGACCAGAAGTCCTATTCCTACGTGCCGACGCTGCTGGCCTCCGGCGACTACCTCTACTGCGTCAACGACGACGGCTTCGCCTCCTGCCACGACCCGAAAACCGGCGACGAAAAGTGGACGAAGCGGCTCGGCGGACATTTCAGCTCGTCTCCCGTGCTGATTGACGGCAAGATCTACGCGGTCAACGAGGACGGCGACGCGTATGTGTTTGAAGCGAACCCGAAGGAGTACAAGCTGTTGGCGAAGAACAGCCTCGGCGAGGGCGTGATCGCCTCGCCGGCGGTGTCGAACAACCGGCTTTATATTCGGGGCAAGAGCGACCTCATCTGCATCGGCAAGTCGGGCAAATCGGCGGGGCAGTGACGGATGCGGCCCGATCCGAGAAAGGAGCGAGGCGATGAACATCGCGACTGTGCCCGTGCCGTCCGGCCCGGTCCCGGCGGCCCCGCCGGAGACGGTGGCGGAGCTTTTGGAACGCCTGAAGTATATTCCCCCGTCCCGAATCCTTCTGGATCCGCGTCCCGGCACGGCGACAGAGCAAGATGTCATCGCGGCGGTGGAAGGGAAACGCCATTTGTGCGAGCTAGTGGACGGCGTGCTGGTGGAAAAGCCGATGAGCTATTACGAGTCGCGGCTGGCGGTCGTCTTAGGCTTCTTCCTGGAGGAGTTCCTCGGGAGCCACGACCTCGGCATCGTGCTGGGGGCGGACGCCATGATCCAAATGGAGCCTAGGCAGGTGCGTCTGCCGGACGTTTCCTTCTTCGGCTGGCATCAATTCACCAGCCGGCTTCTGCCTCGCACCAGAATCCTCGGTCGTAGGCCGGACTTGGCCGTCGAGGTCATCAGCGCGAGCAACACGGAACAGGAAATGGAACGCAAACGCGGGGAGTATTTCGCCGGCGGCGCCGACCTCGTCTGGCAGGTCTACCCAGACACGCGCCGGGTGAGAATTTACACGGCCGTGGACCGCTTCGAGGAAATTGGCGAGGACGAAACCCTGACCGGCGGCGCGGTGCTGCCGGGCTTTACATTGTCGGTGCGGCGCTGGTTCGAGCGCGCCGGCCGGCGAGAGGAGTGACGAATCATGGCGTGTTGCATGTTCAGCAAGATGGGCGGTGGGTGGACCTGGCTGCTGGCCGGGGTGCTGACGCTGGGGATCGGCGCCGGCGCGACCGCCCTGGCCGTGCGTGCCGCCAGCGCGGACAAGGGAGACAAGCCAGTGGAACAGCGCGTCTACGAGCTGCGAACGTACCACATCGCACCGGGCAAGGCGGACGCGCTGCACGCCCGCTTCCGCGACCACACCCTCAAGATCTTCGAGAAGCACGGCATGAAGGTCGAGGCCTTCTGGAAGCCGCTCGACGACAAGGCGGCCGAGGAGACGCTCGTTTACCTCCTGTCGTTCCCCAGCAAGGACGCGGCCGACAAGGCCTGGAATGGGTTCCGCGACGACCCCGATTGGATGAAGGCCAAGGCCGATTCCGAAAAGGACGGGCCGCTGGTGACGAAGGTGGACTCGGTCTACCTCACGCCGACGGACTACGCCCCGAACAAGTGAAGACTTCTTAATCTCACGCAAAGACGCAAAGGCGCAAAGAAGACCTCTTTGCGCCTTTGCGTCTTTGCGTGAGGTCCTTTGATCCTCCCATGATCCCACCGGACGAACACTTTCGGCGCCTGGCCGCCATGCTGCAAATGGAGTCGGAGGCGGAGGCCCGGCAGACATTGGAGCGCGTCCGCCGGCTCTCCCCCGCCGAGGCCGAGCGCGGCGGCGACTGTCTGCTTGACCTCGTCGTGCGCGACGAGGTTTCCGGGCTGGGCGGGCGCGTCGTCGTGGCGCTGACCAAGCGCGGTGGGGCGGCGCTGCCGTGGACCCGGTTGCAGGTCGGATCGCCCGTGCTGCTGTCGCTGCAGGGCAAAGCGCGGGACGCCGGCCGACGCGGCGTCGTCTGCGAGCGAGACGAATCGCTGCTGCGCATCGCCGTCAACGACCCTCTCGACGCGGACGAAGACGCGATTTTCCGCGTGGACCGCGCCGACGACGAGACGGCCCGGTTGCGCCAGCGGCAGGCGCTCGACCGGGCGGCGTCGGCCAAGGGCGACCGCCTCGCCGAGTTGCGGCGCGTCCTGCTGGGCGAGGCCGCACCGGCGTTCGCGCCCTTATGCGACTTTACCCCTCTCGATGAAACCCTGAACCCATCGCAGTGCGAGGCGGTGCGCTTCGCTTTGTCGGCGTCCGATGTGGCCGCGGTCCACGGGCCGCCGGGGACCGGGAAGACCACAACGCTGGTGGAGCTGATCCGCCAGGCCGTGCGCCGCGGCGACCGGGTGCTGGTCTGCGCCCCCAGCAACCTCGCGGTGGACAACCTCCTCGAACGGCTGCTGGCCCACGGCGAACACGCGGTTCGCCTGGGACACCCCGCCCGCGTCCTGCCGCAGCTGCGCGAACATACGCTTGATCTGATGGTGGACGACCACCCCGACATGCGCCAGGCCCGCAAGTTCCAGAAGGAGGCGTTCTCCCTGTTCCGTAAGGCCGCCAAGTGGACGCGCGCCAAGCCGGAACCCGGCGGCCGCCGCGACATGCGCCAGGAGGCCCGCGCCCTCCTCGCCGACGCCCGTCGCCTGGAGGACCAGGCCGTCGATCGCATCCTCAACGCGGCGCCCATCCTCTGCGCCACGGCCACGGGCCTCGACCCCGAAGTGCTGGGCGGCCGGCGCTTCGATCTGCTCGTCCTCGACGAGGCGTGCCAGACCACGGAGCCGGGTTGCTGGGCGCCGCTGCTGCGCTGCAACCGCGTCGTCCTGGCCGGCGATCCCTGCCAGCTGCCGCCGACGGTCCTGTCTCAGGAGGCCGCGCCAGGGCTTCGGCGTCAGCCTGCTGGAGCGATTGATTGAACTATTTGGCGATCGCATAACACGCCTTCTCGACGTGCAGTATCGCATGAATGAGGCGATCATGGCATTCCCATCGATCGAGTTCTACGGCGGTTCGCTGCGGGCCGACGCCTCGGTCGCGGCGCATCGGCTGTACGGGCTGCCCGGCGTGCGGCGTGAAGCCCTGACGGAGGCGCCGGTGCAGTTCATCGACACGGCGGGAGCGGGCTACGACGAAGAGCGTGAGCCGGACGGCGAGAGCCGGCTGAACCCGCAGGAGGCGGCGCTGGTCGCGCGGAAAGTACAGGCGCTGCTCGACGCCGGCGTGCGGCCGGAGGACGTGGCGGTGATCGCCCCTTACGCGGCCCAGGTGCGGCGGCTGCGGGAGCTGCTGCCGGTCGCGGGGCTGGAGATCGACAGCGTGGACGGCTTCCAGGGCCGCGAGAAGGAGGCCGTCGTCCTGTCGCTGGTGCGCAGCAACACCGAAAATGAGATCGGTTTCCTCGCCGACGTGCGACGGACCAACGTGGCTCTGACGCGGGCGCGCCGCAAGCTCCTCCTGGTGGGCGACAGCGCTACTCTGTCCGCGCTGCCGTTTTACCGGCGATTGTTCGAGCATTTCGAGGCGACGGGGGCGTATCAAACCGTGTGGGAAGAGGCCGAGGTCTGACGCCTCACCCGCCCTGCCGCGCCGCTTCTTCCTCCAGCCGCCGAACGAACGCCGCATGTTCCGGGCTGGCCAGTCCTGGTTGGGCTGCACGGAAGACCGCGGCCAGGTCGCCGCGCACCAGCGCCGCTGTGTCCAGCCACAGCCCCGGCAAGACCTCACTGCGGCAGAGCCCGTCTGCGCCCGGCGACAGACGCTCGTACTCCGCGCCGCGTAGCACGAACCAGTCGATTTCCCGATCCGGAACGCGCCAGATAACGTACTCACGGATGCCGTTCCGCCGGTAGATCGGCAATTTCACGTTCAGATCGATGGGAATTGAGCTGACGGCGACCTCCGCAGCCAGTTCCGGCGTGCCTTCCACATACCCCTCTGCATCAACCCGAGCCTGGCCGCCGTGCGATTCGAGAATCCGCAAGAGCGCGTCGGGCTGTGGTTCACTGGCAAGATCCAGGCGCAGGCTCGCGTTGTCGTCTCCCACGACGCCGGGCGTGGCCGACTCGTAAAGCCCCAGCCAGGCGATCAAGCGGAAGTGGGGGCTGCTGTGACGACTCGAAACCGGCGACGGCATGTAGACCACCCCTTCCAGTAGTTCGGCTTTTTTGATGTGCGGCATTGCATGATAGCGGCGCTCGAACTCGGCCCGCGTGAGCCGGTCGCCGTCGCGCAGCGGCGGGATCGGCTCCGGCAGCGGAGCGAAGGGTGGATGGCTGGTTTCGACGGGCATGGCAATGTTCCCTCCCGTGTGCGGTCGATGGGCGGATCGCCCCTGCATTCTAATCGGCGTCCGATCGCGTCGCCACTTCGGTTGAAACCCGACCGCCCCGGATTCGGTACAATTCTGGACGGCCCGCCGCGCGTCACTCGCAGCCGCGGCAAGGAGACCGTGTACCCGGAGGGGATTCATGCACCGCATCGATGCACGCCGCTTCGCCGTCCCCCTGGCCCTCCTCGCCGCCCAGCTCGCTGGCGCGGCCCGTCCTGACGACCGCCCCGGCGCAGACAAGCTCCACGAGAAAATCGCCGACTTCTCGCTCCAGACCGCCGACGGCAAGACGGCCGCCCTCCACGACTTCAAGGACAAGAAGGCCATCGTCGTCGTCTTCCTGTCGTTCGACTGCCCCGTCTCCACCAGCTACGCCCCCGCCCTGGCCGAGATGGCCAAGACCTACGCCGGCAAGGGCGTCGCCTTCCTCGGCGTGGACGGCAGCGACGAGGGCGCCGCCGCCGCCGTCGCCAAACGCGCCGCCGATTTCAACCTCCCCTTCCCAGTGCTGAAGGACGAGCGCCGCGCCGCGGCCGACGCCCTGCACGCCGAGGTCACGCCGGAAGCGTTCGTCCTCGACGGCGACCTCGTCCTCTGCTACCGCGGTCGCATCGACGACGGCTACTACGCCCGTCTCAAACGCAGCCGCGAGGTGACGCATCACGACCTGCGCGACGCCCTCGACGAGGTACTGGCCGGAAAGGATGTGACCACGCCGGTCACGAAGGCGATCGGATGCCCCATCGCCGGCGCGGACACGGCGAAGGCGACGGGAGCGGTGACTTTCCACCGCGACGTGGAGCCGATCCTGCAAGAGAACTGCCAGCAGTGCCACCGACCCAACGAGATCGGCCCGTTCTCACTCATGACCTACCAGCAGGCTGCCAACTGGTCTTCGGACATTAAAGATTACACTCAGAGCCGAAAGATGCCGCCGTGGAAGCCGGTCGAGGGCGTGCCGTTCCACAACGAGCGCCACATGTCCGACAAGGACTTGGCTACGTTAGCGGCCTGGGCGGCCGGCGGCGCCCCCGAGGGCGACCCCAAGGACGCCCCGCCGCCTCGGCAGTTCGTCGAGGGCTGGCAGCTCGGCGAGCCGGACCTGGTGCTGACCGTGCCCGAGGAGATGACCATCGGCCCGGCCGGCCGCGACCTGTTCCGCTGCTTCGTCCTGCCGACGAACCTCGACGAGGACCAGTTCGTCACGGCCATCGAGGTCAAGCCGGGCAACAACCGCGTCCTGCACCACACGCTGAATTTCGTCGATCTGATGGGCAAGGGCCGCAAGCTCGAACAGGCGGAGCGCGACCGCCCGAAGGCCGACGACGAACAGGACCACGGCCCCGGCTACACGGTGCATATGGGCGTCGGCTTCAACCCGCAGGGCGTGCTGGGCGGCTGGGCGCCGGGCCAGCTCGCCCACAAGCTGCCCGACGGCTACGGCTGGCGGCTGCCCAAGGACGCCGACGTGGTGATCCAGGTCCACTACCACCGCACCGGCCGCGTCGAAAAGGATCGCTCGTCGATCGGCCTTTATTTCGCCAAGAAGCCGGGCACGCAGCCGTTCAAGGGACTCATCATTCCCGGCCTGTTCCTGGTTATCCCGCCCGGCGCCGAACACTACAAGGTCCACGGCGAGATCGAGGTGATGCAGGACTGCGTCATCCACGACGTGATGCCCCACATGCACATGCTCGGCCGGGAAATCAAGGTGACAGTGGCGCCGCCGGACGGCACGCCGACCACGATGATCGCCATCAACGACTGGGACTACAACTGGCAAGAGACCTACTTCCTGAAGGAGCCGATGGCGATCAAGAAGGGGACGATCCTGTCCGTGGACGCGGTTTACGACAACAGCGACAAGAACCCGCAAAACCCGTTCAGTCCGCCAAGCTTCGTGTTCCCCGGCGAACAGACGACGAATGAGATGTGCTTCATCTTCATCGGCGCCACGTCGGACGTTCCGGGTCGCATCCCGTTCGGCCCGCCGGGCGGCAAGCCGTACGGCGGACGACCGAAGGCGGCGGAGGCGAATCCGTGAAGCGGGCGAGCGGGGGGCGTCAGCCCCCTGATTTTGGATCCGATCCGCGACCGCAGGTAGCATCAGGGGGCTGACGCCCCCCGCTCGCCCTTCGCAACATGGTATAATCCACCAGGCGGTTCGACCGCCGCGTTCGGCTGCGAATTCCCCTTTGGAGATCCTCGATGAAACCGTTTTGGTCCTGCGCCGCGCTGGCGGTGTTGTGCCTGGCGCCGCGGGCGCGGGCCGACGACCCGCCGAAGGCGGAGCAGTCGTTTGAAGTGCCGTATCGCCTCACGGCGGTCAAGCACATCGTCGTCCGCGCCAAGATCAACGGCAAGGGACCGTTCAATTTCATCCTCGACACGGGGCGCCGGCCCTGTTCATCGCGCCCGACGCGGCCAAGAAGGCCGGCCTCGTTCCCGACGACAAGCACTGGGGCGTCTGCGGCACGTTCGAGATCGAGGGCGGCGTGGTGCTGCCCAAGGCCAAGGCCCGCGTCGAGAAGCCGTTCCAGCTGGAGGGCATGAACGGCCTGGGGCTTGGCGGCGTCGAGCTGCACGGCATGATCGGGTACAACATCCTGGCCCACTACCGCATGGAAATCGACTTCACCAAGGACAAGATGGTCTGGACGCCGATCGCCGATTTCGACCCGAAACCGCCGCTGGGCCTGGGGAACAACGTCAACAGCGCGGCCGGCGGCCTGGAGGTGATGGGGACGCTGATGAAGTTCTTCGGCGCGCTGACCGGCGCCAAGGCTGAGCCGGATTACGCCCTGCGCGGCTTCCTCGGCGTGCAGTTGGCGGACGTCGAGGACGGCGATGCTCCGATTATCAAATCGGTGCTGGTCGGCGGCCCGGCCGGCGAGTCCGGCCTCAAGGCCGGCGATAAGATCACGCGCATCCAGGACCGCAGCGTCACGAGCGTGGAAGACGTGCAGAAGTTCGCGCTGAAGCTGGCGCCCGGCGACGACGTGAAGCTGACCGTGAAGCGCGGCAAGGAGACGGTGGACGTGACCTTCAAGACGGGGGAGGGCCTGTGACCATGAAACGACTCCTGTTGGCGCCGGCCCTGCTGTTCGTCCTGGCCGGCCCCGTGGTTCACGCCGACGCCCCGAAGACCGACGCCCCGGCCAAGTCGGTGGTGGTGCCCTTCGAGCTGCTGCCGAGCGGGCACATGGCGGTTAAGGTGAAGGTGAACGACGCGGGGCCGTACTGGCTGATCTTCGACACCGGCGCCCCGATTCTGCTGCTGGACAACAAGGTGGCCAACGCGGCGGGCCTGCTCAAGGGCATGCCGGAGCCGCTTTTCACCGTTTTCGGGTCGCGTGGGGAGGTGAAGGTCAAGGAGCTGCAAGTCGGCGAGGAGGCGGTGCAGGACCTGACGGCCATCGTCATGGACCATCCGACGGTCCAGGCGATCTCGGACGCCTTCGAGAAGAAGCTCGGCGGCCCGATCGACGGCATCGTCGGCTTCCCGTTCTTCGCGCGGTTCAAGATGACGCTCGACTACCAGGCCAAGACGGTGACGCTGCTTCCCAACGGCTATAAGCCGCCGAACGTGATGGAAGCGATGATGACGGCCATCCTTGCGAACAGCTCGGACGAGCCGAAGGTGCTGGCGGCGGCCGGCCAGTGGGGCGTCGTCGCCGAGAAGGACGCCAAGGACGAGGAACCGGGCGTCGGCGTGAAGACGGTCCTGGCCGGCAGTCCCGCCGAGACCGCCGGGCTGAGGGCCGGCGACCGCCTGCTGACGATCGACGGCCGCTGGACCGACACCCTCGTCGATCTGTACACCGCGGCCGGGTACGTCAGGCCGGGCGCGACGGCCCTGGTCGTGGTCAAGCGCGACGGCAAGCAAAAGACCCTCCAGGTCAAGCCGGCGTCTGGACTGTAAAGATTCAGCACAGTTCCCCGGTTAGCCGCGACGCGCCAGCGGAGCGCTCCGTCCCAAGCGCTCCGCTGGCGCGTCGCGGCTAACCTCATCTCTTTTCACCGCGGCCGTTGTGTTCCGCCATGACGGCCAACTCGGTCAGCTTCGCCGCCGTGACGCCGATGCGCTCGAAGCACTCCGCCACGATGCTGTTGGACGCCGTCAGCAGGCTGATGAGCAGGTCCATCGGCGTGATTTTGGCGCGGCGGTGATCGACGGCGCGGTTGAACGCCTCGCGCAGCAGACGAATGACGTTGTCGGAAAGGAATTCTCGATTGAGTACGAGGACGGCCTCGTCCTCGCCCTCTTCCTGGTGGAAGAGCTCCTGGAACTGGCCGAGGAGCTTGGAGAGGTCGGCCTGGAGGCGCTCGCCCCAGTTGTGGACGCTGGCGTCGGGCTTGGACAGGAGGCCCATGAAGACGTGGGGGCTGCGCACGCTGTCCCAGCGCGTCTCCCTGGCCAGGCGGATCGATTCTTTCAGGGTTTCGAGGGCCGGGTCGGTGAACAGCTCGTGGCGAAGCCGGCCGCCCGGAAGAAAAATGTCGTCCACGGAGTCGTCAGGGGTCGCCATGGGACCAGGCCCTTCCAGAAGCGACGGAGGAGTCTAACCGTATGATTATGGCCGACCCCGGCGGGCGAAGCAAGGACCGACTTCACGACGGCCCGCGGTACGGGCGGGGCAACCCCGCCCCTCGTCAGGTCGGCTGCAAGCGGTGGCACGTCGTGCAGCGCTTCTGGTGCTTGCGAATCTGCTTGTTGCACTTGGGGCAACGGCTGTAGCGGGACTGACGGACCTTTTTTTTGCGGGGGCGTGCTTGCATGGCGGCGGCCTCCTGGGGGCGGGTCGCGGGGTCGTGACGAAAAGGCGCGACGCGAACCCCGCGGTTCGCGTCCGCTTTATGATCTTAGACGGCCGGACCCGTTCAGGCAATGCGGGCGCCCGGTGGGCCGTTGGCGGGGAGAGCGGCCCACTTTCCCCTTGATCTTGGGCCGCCCCGCCCCGACGATGCTCCCATTGGGTCGAAAGACAACATCACAGGGGGCAAGTCCGATGCGACGCGACAAATGGGGGTGGTTGGCGCTGGCGGTGTGTGCGGCCGGCGCCCTGGGATGGTGGGCCGTGCAGGCCGACGAGCCGCCGAAGCCGGACGCGGCGGGGGCGCTGGTCGTGGTGGACGCGACCGGCAAGGAACAGAAGGTGACGGGCTGGAAGTTCGTCGTCGGCACGCGGCGACTGACATGGCTGGGGCCGGCCGCCGGCGGGGAGAAGCCGGAGAAACCGGCGGCGCCGGCCGGCCCGGAGGCGCTGGAGTTCCGCGACGACGACTCGACGCTCTACGAGGACGGCATCCTCACTCTGATCCCGCTCGACCGGCTGCGCTCCCTGGACTGGGACAACGACAAGGAGGAAGTGACGGCCCACGTCGCCGTCGGAGCGAAGGCCGACGACGACGCGACGCTGACGGGGCCGACAGGATATAAAGGGATCAACAAAATCGTTCTTGCGGCGGAGGTGGACAAGGGCGACATGGGCGTCGCCGAGTTCAAGTACCTCGGCGGCGTGCCCAAGGGAATCCGCGGCCTGCGCTTCCCGTCGGCCAAGGCGCCGCCGACCGTCCCGCCCGGCCGGACGGCCACGGTGACGACGGAGTACAAGGAGAAAAAGACGACGCACAAGGTCGCCGATTTGCAGCCGCTGTATCGGACGGCCGGCGGCGAGCAGCTGTCGCCGGTGCTGTGGTTCAAGAAGACGCTGAAAGTGGACCTGTCGAAGATCCGCAAGATCGCCGCGAACGATTCAGAGGACGAGCCGGCCTGGACGGTGACGGACCAGGACGGCGAGCAGACGCTGACGCCGCTGCTCAAGACGACGATCGACGGCAAGCCGGCCGAACTGGAAGGCCTGCTCGGCCGCGTGCCGGCGGGGTACAAGCTGTTCCCGGCTCACACGATCCGCGAGGTGCAATTCGAGGCGGCGGACGAGGGGAAGTGAGTGGGCGACAGTGATGCGGGCGGTCGCGCGGCGGATGGGCCGCCGGAATTCCTTGGAGGTTCTTCTGCGGTCGTGCCGATGAAGTACGACGACGGCCGGGAGAACCGCTATTCTCGGCGCAACCGGACGCGCCGCCCTCGGCATTGGCTTCGTGGTCCCGGCGACGAACCCGAACCGTTCGATTTCGAGGCGCCCGCGCACCTCCATCACCGCTTCTGAAGGCGGCGGAGCCTGGCCGCGCTCGACGAGAGGGAGGGCGGCATGGCGAAGCGCTCGAGAAAGCCAAGCCGGACGGCGGCCGTGGTTGGCGGCCTTGTCTTCGCGCTGGCAGTGGGCGGCTGTTCGTTCGGCCCTCGGGCACTGGAAGGGACGCACGGCCGCTACAACGAGACGGTGCGGCGGGTCTACGAGGAGCAGCTGCTGCTCAACATCGTCCACCAGCGCTACGATGAAACCCCGACCGAGCTGGACGTATCGGGCATCGCGGCCCAGTACGAGCTGTCGGGTCAGGCCGAGGCGCGGCCGTTCAACTCCAGCCAGGCGGCGCGTGTCTCGGGGCCTCCTCCTTACGCCGAGTTCTCCACCGTCCTGCCGGACCTGCTGTTGAGCGGGGCGAATCGCCCGACCATCACCTATACGCCGGACTTGGACGACGACTCGATCCGCGCGTCCCTCACTCCAGCCAACGCGGACGCCATTCTGTTCCTGACTCAATCGACCGGCTCGCTGTCCACCATCCTGCGCCTCTGGGTGGAGCGCCTCAACGGCGTGCCGGCTGAGCCGGACGGCGGCCGCTTCCAGCGCGCGGTGCAGCTGGTCCAGTCGGCCCAGGAACACGACTTGCTGTCGGTCCACGCCGAGGATCGGGTCGTCGAGGCGGGCGGCCCGCTGCCCGCGTCGGCCGTCAGCGTCGCGGGGGCCGTGGACGCCGCCCGCAACGGCCTCGAAGTCCGCCCCGCCGACGATGGGAAGACCTATTCGGTGATCCGCAAGGAGCGGCGGCTGGTGATGCAAGTCAGCCCGGGGGCTGAAGGCTCGCCCGAACTCCAGGAGTTAGAGGATATTCTCAATCTCCAAAAGGGCCGCGGGCGTTACGAGCTGATGGTGGGCGTCGGCGGCGTACCCGACCCGCTGCTCCGGCCCGGCCCGCCGTCAGCGGACTTCCGGATCACGCCGCGTTCCACCGCCGAGGTCATCGCCTTTCTGGCCAATGGCGTCGAAGTGCCGCCGCAGCACTTCCAGTGCGGCGTCGCCCGCCCGCGTCTGGACGCCGACGGGCAACCCTTCGACGCCTCGGCGACCACGGCCGGGCTGTTCGCGGTCCACGTTTGCCACGGCCGCAAGCCGCCGCCCACGGCCTACGTGGCCGTGAAGTACCGCGACTTCTGGTACTACATCGACGACCGCGACGGGGAGAGCAAGGCGACGTTCGAGCTGATGCTGCAATTCAGCCGGCTGGATTTCGGCCGCCGTCATCCCTCCGTCGGCCCGGTGCTGACGCTGCCGGCCGGCAAATGACCGCGGCGGAGCGGCGACTTCAATGCGTCGCCCGGACGAAGAGAGACGGTACTTGTCGCGTCGCCTTGGGCCGCTAAAAAGAGCGGTACAAAGATTCCTGTAGTCCGGAAGGTAAGTTACAGGGCCTGGCTGCCGCTGCCGTCCGCCGCCCACACATCTTCGCGGATGATCGCGCAAGCCCTCCTCTAACGGGGTGTGGCGAGGCCGAAAGGATGAGACATGGGCGCTGACATCCAGGAGAAGCCCCCAAACGGATTGCAGGCCAGGCTGCCGCGCGGCGACGAGGACGAACAGGTCGTCAGCGCAATGCGCTTTCATCGAAACACCCCCAACGCAGCCGCGTCCGACGTCGGCGAGCCGCAGCAAGCCGTCAGGGGCTGGCTGAGCGACGTCTCCGAGCGCTGGCGGCTCGTCGCCGATCCCGATGAACGGCTGCGGTTCGAGACGTTGGTTTCCGACCTCTCCGCTCGCTTTATCAACCTGCCCGCGGACGACGTGGACAAGGAAATCGAGGCCGCACTGGGCCGCCTTGTCCAGTTTCTCGGCCTGGATCGCAGCACGCTCTTTCAACTCTCCGAAGACGAAACCACCCTGCTGGTTTCGCACTGCTGGGCGGCCCCAGGGTTCGAGCCGTTGAAGGGGCTGATCCCGCGGGACGTGCTTCCGTGGGCGCTCCGCAAAGTGTTCCACGGCGAGACGATCCTCTTTTCAAGCGTGGAGGATTTGCCCGAGGAGGCCGCCCGAGACAAGGCGACCGTGCGCAGGGTCGGGCCGAAGTCCAACGTTACGTTCCCCCTGACCGCGGGCGGAGGGGCGGTGTTTGGGGCCTTGGCGTTCGGGCAGATGGCTCGGGAAAGGGCCTGGCCGGACAATCTGGTCCAGCGCCTCCAGCTGGTCGCGCAAATCCTGGCCAACGCCCTGCTGCGCAAGCGCTCGGAGCAGAAGCTCCGGCAGGCGCTCGCCGAAATCAAACAGCTCAAGGAGCAGCTGCACCAGGAGAACGTCTACCTGCGCCAGGAGGCCAACGTGCTGCACGGCCAGGAGCACGTCATCGGGCGCAGCCCGGCCATCAAGCAAACCCTCGCCCAGGTGGGGCAGGTGGCGCGCACCGACGCCACCGTGCTGCTGTTCGGCGAGACCGGGACCGGCAAGGAGTTGATGGCGACGGCCATCCATAACCTGAGTACGCGCCGAGAGCGCACGATGGTGAAGGTCAACTGCGCGGCCCTGCCGGCGACGCTGGTGGAGAGCGAGCTGTTCGGCCGCGAGAAAGGCGCCTATACCGGAGCGCTGGCCAAGCAGATTGGCCGTTTCGAGCTGGCCCACAACTCGACGATCTTCCTGGACGAGGTCGGCGAACTCCCGCAGGAAGTACAAGTCAAGCTGCTGCGCGTGCTGCAAGAAGGCCAGCTGGAGCACCTCGGCAGTCCCAAACCGATCCACGTCAACGTGCGCGTCATCGCCGCAACCAACCGGGATCTCGCCCGCCTGGTGCGCGAGGGACGGTTCCGCGAGGACCTCTTCTACCGGCTAAACGTCTTTCCGATCACCGTGCCGCCGCTGCGCGAACGACGGCAGGACATCCCGCTTATGGTCTGGGCCTTCGTGGAGGAGTTTTCCAAGGCGCTGGGAAGGACCGTCCGGGCCGTAACGAAGGAGAGCATGGATGCACTGCAGAGCTACGCGTGGCCGGGCAACGTCCGCGAGCTGAGGAACGTCATCGAGCGGGCAATGATCGTCAGCGCCAGCCCGACGCTTTGTGTGGCGGCGCCGGGCGCCTCGGATTCAACCGCGGCCAGGAGCATGACGATGGAGGATGTCGAGCGGGGGCATATCCTTCATATCCTGGAGCTGACGCAGTGGCGCGTCCGGGGCAAGGATGGTGCGGCCGCACTCCTCCGGCTCAAGCCGACCACGCTTGAAAGCCGAATGGCCAAACTCGGCATCCGCCGGCCCGACAAATCCCCGGCATTTCGTGCGTCCTCCGACTAATCGGAGTTTTTCCTGGCGTTATCGCGCGGGGCCTTCCCCCGCGCTGCGGCCTAAAGCATGTCCACATTAGGCCTTACAACTCTTCGCGCGATCTACTCTCGAATCGGCCTGAAATGCGCTTCCTTCTACAGCATCGTTAGTTTCGATCCAGGCAGTCCGTCAACGCCAAGGGGCCACTGCGAGGGTTCATGATCCTCGTCACCCTAAACATCTCCGCGCCGCCGAACCGGCGCGACGAGATGGTCGAGGTCTTCTGGACGGTCCTAGGCCCGCTCCGGGTCGAGCCGGGCTGCCTCGCGTGCCGACTGTACGCGGAGCTTTGCGACGGCGACGCGCTCCTTTATGTGGAAGAGTGGGAGACGCGGGAAGAGATGGAGCGGCACATGCGCTCCGCCCGTTATGAGCGGTTGCTGGCGGTCATGGAAATCTCGGCCCGGCCGCCGGTGCTGCGGTTCCAAACGGTTTCCGAGTTCAAAGGGATGGAATACCTGGAAGCCGTGCGGCTGGGCGCGAGCGCGTCCGCGCAGACGGACACTGCGACGAAGGATCGACCCTGATACATGATCCGGTGGATCGTGCCCGTTCTCCCCTCTCCCCGGAAGCGGGGGAGAGGGGTTGGGGGGTGAAGGGGACGACTTGCTCGGGTATACAGAACCCCTTACCCCCGGCCCCTCTCCCCTGAGCACAGGGAGAGGGGAGAAAGCAAGCGGACAGCCTTACGCGGACTGTGAATGGGACAATGCGGCCGCCCCATGCGCAAGACTTGCATGGGAAATGTCTGCGAATTCAGCCACGGCAACGCGAACACGGCTTCTGAGAAAGGACAACCATGTCGCTAGAAACGCAATCTGGTCCGCCGCATGCGCTGAGCCCGGAACGGGAACACCTGCGCAAAGCCTGGCTCCTGATGTTGGTCCTCGGCTTCCTTCTTATCGCCGTGGGCCTCGTGGCCATGAGCGCCGCGTGGATCGCCACGCTGGCCGCCGTCTTCGTCCTGGGCGTCCTGTTTTTGACGGGGGGCGTCGTGGCAGTCGCCAGCGCCTTCTCGGCGCGCCGCTGGCGCGGCTTCTGGATCCACCTGCTGGCTGGAATCCTGTATCTGGTCTTGGGATTCCTGATGGTGCAGCGGCCGCTCGCGTCCGCTGCAACCTTCACACTCATGATCGCGGCCGTGCTCTTCATCGGCGGGTTGTTCCGCATCGCCATCGCTGTGACCGAGCGATATCACGGCTGGGTGTGGGGCCTCCTCAACGGCGTCATTTCCGTGGTCCTGGGGGTGATGATCTGGAGGGACTGGCCCGATTCGGCCTTCTGGGTCATTGGTCTCTTCGTCGGCATCGACATGGTGTTCGCCGGCTTGGCCTGGGTAATGACGGCCCTCTCCGTCCGCGACGTGGCGGCGAAACTGACTTGATGCGGGGCGCCGCCCTGTTGGAGCATGTCTGAGACCATACCCCAACGCGGGGCGACTGCGAACCTGTTCCGGAAGCCCCTCTCCCCCGCTTCGGGGGGAGAGGGGAGAATCCTGGAACAGATTCTTACACCGACAGGATGATGCACTCATGCGTAAGACTCTTTTCAAGGCCAGACCCGGTCGTCGATCCGGCCATCCGAAGGCCGTCCCCGCGGCGCCGCAGAAAGCCTCACGAATACCGATAAAGCGCATCCTTATACTCGCCACGCTGGGCGCCTGCGCGTTCGGGGTCGCCTACCTGCTCGCCGCCGTGAACTGGCGGCAGTGGTTTGAACCCGCGCCGCCTCCGGGCATGCGCTGGGTCCCCGGCGGCGAGTTCACGATGGGCAGCGACGACGCCGACGTTTCGCGCGTCGAGCATCCCGCCCACCGCGTCCGCGTCGATGGCTTCTGGATGGACGAGACCGACGTCACCAACGCTCAGTTCCGCGCCTTCGTCAAGGCTGCTGGCTACGTCACCACGGCGGAAAAAGCCCCGACGCTCGAAGAGATCGTGCGGCAGCTGCCCCCGGGCGCCACCCCGCCGAAGAAAGAGGACCTCGTCGCCGGCTCGCTGGTGTTCACGCCGCCGGACCACCCCGTGCCGCTGGACGACGTGCGCGGCTGGTGGAAGTGGACGCCGGGCACCGACTGGCGCCATCCCGAAGGCCCCGGCAGCAACATCGACGGCCAGGACGACCACCCCGTCGTGCAGGTGTCCTGGGACGACGCCGTCGCCTATGCCCAATGGGCCGGCAAACGGCTGCCAACCGAAGCCGAGTGGGAGCGCGCCGCCCGCGGCGGCCTGGAAGGCAAGAAGTACGTCTGGGGCGACGAACCGTTCGACGAAGACCATCCGCAATGCAACAATTTCCAGGGCCACTTCCCGGATAAAAATACGGCGAAAGACGGCTACGCGCGCACGTCTCCGGTGAAGGCGTTCCCGGCCAACGGCTACGGCCTGTTCGACATGGCCGGCAACGTCTGGCAGTGGTGCGGCGACTGGTACCTTCCCGAGGCCTACGCCCTCACCGCCGACAAGGGCGTGCCCGTCAACCCGACCGGCCCGGAACACAGCTTCGACCCGCGGCAGCGCCCCGCCGAGCGGGTCCAGCGCGGCGGCTCCTTTCTCTGCTGCGTCGGCTACTGCTTCAACTACCGGCCCAGCGCTCGCATGGGCTGCACGCCCGACACCGGCATGTCGCACGTCGGGTTCCGGTGCGTGAAGGATCGGTAGGGACAGAAGCATACGGCGACCAAGGCCAAGCAACAGGATCGGGAAGGCGGCTCGAGGCCGGGACGTATCGCGGCCCGGCGTTGGAGCAACCCCAAGGAGACACGTCATGTTGAAGTACGTCAAGCTCCCATTCCTGCTCGTCGCGGGAGTGAGCGCGCTGCTGGCGGCCGTTCTGATGACAACCAGCTGGACTCGGCCGCCGAATGCCGAGGCGGCCCCAGGCGGACCCGGCGGGTTCGCCGGCAAGGTCCAGTGCGCCGGCGGCCCCATCGCCGGCTCCGCCGTGACCTTGTACGCGGCGAGCGACGGCAAGCCCGTGGAGCTGGCCCAGGCCAAAACCAGCGATGAGGGTGCCTTTGCATTGGACGTCGGCCCCGACCAGCTCAAAGCCTCGGAAGGCAAGGTGTTCTACCTGACAGCCCGGGGAGGCACGCCGAAGGCCGGCGCGGCCAAGGGTCCCAGTGACACGATCGTCCTGATGGGGCTGCTGGGCACGCAGCTGCCGAAGACGGTCACGGTCAACGAACTCACGACCGTAGCCTCTACGTTCACCGCCGCCCGGTTCATCGACGGGGAAGCGATTTCCGGCAAGCCGCTCGGCCTGAAGATCGCCGCCGGCAACGTGCCCAACTTGGTTGATCCGACGACGGGCAAATGGGGCAAGGTGCTGCTCGATCCGCTCAATAGTTCAATGACCACGACGATGGCCAACTTGGACACGCTGGGCTCGCTCATCTCCGCCTTCGCCACCACGGCCGACGACGATTGGCGCGCCCGCTTCCTCAAAGCTGCAACTCCGACCGGCGGAGCGACGCCGAGGAACACCCTCGAAGCGATGGCCGGCATCGCCCGCACGCCGTGGGCCGCGCCCAAGGATCTCTACGCGTTGTTCGACGAAGCCTACCCGCAACCGAAAGACGGCGCCCGTCGCGGTGCGCCCTTCGTGCCGTATCTCGCCTATGTCCCGGACGACTTCTGTCTCTCGCTGAGCTTCGCGGGCGGCGGGTGTTATGCCTCTGGCCGGCTTATGTTTGATGCGGAAGGCAACCTATGGTGCGGCATGAACTGGATGCCCGGCTCGCAGTCCGGCGTCAACAAGAGCATCGGCGGCGGCGTGGGCAAGTTCACCCCCAATGGAACCGCTCTGTCGCCGGCGATTACTGGCTTCACCGGCATGGGCATCGACGGCGTCGGCTGGGGCACCGCCGTGACCAAAGACCAGGTCTGGATCAGCAGCTTCAACGGGAAGATCCTCGTGATGGATTTCGACGGCAAACCCGTCGCGACGGAAAGTGATTTCCCCTTCAAGGAGAAATTCCTCGGCCTGATGGGCATTGGCGTCGCGGCGAACGGCGATGTTTGGATTGCCGATGGCTCGGACAACCAGTTGCTGTTCTTTCCCGAGGGAGTGATCAAGGAAGGCCGCATCGTCAAGGTCGCTGGGCTGAAATCGCCATTCGACATCGTCATCGACTCCCAGAATCGCGTCTGGGTCGCCAACTCCTCGTCGGACACGGTCGTCCGGTTCCCGGCCAATGATCCCACCAAGGTGGAAAGCTTCCGGGCCGGCATCGGCGTCCGCGCCCTCGCCTTGGACTCGAAGGAGAACGTCTGGGTGGCGAGCAACATGGACCTGAAAACTCCACAGCCGAAGCTGCCCGACGGCATCTCCATCATGGAGCAGTTCAAGCTCATTACCGCGCACATGTTCAAGTATGTCAGCGGGCCGCCGCCGCGGCCCACCGGTGCGGTCAACATGATCCGCCCGGATGGCACCCAGCCCGCGCCGATGGGTTATACGGGCGAGGCGATCAACATCCCATGGGGCTTGAATGTGGACGGCAATGACGACATCTGGGTCGGCAATATGTGGGGCCGCTGCGTCACGCTCCTTGCCGGGGACGACACCAAGGGGCATCCGGCCGGCACGAAAACCGGCGACGTCATCCATGTGTTCCAGAGCGGCAGCATCCAGATGGTCACCGACGTGTCCATTGACCCGGCTGGAAACGTCTGGGCCGCGAACAACTGGAACAGTCTTGAGGCGGACACCAGTGAAAATCCGATACGTCGCACCTCGACCTGGGGCGGCGGCTCTAACTTCACCGTCATCTACGGAGTGGCGGCCCCGGTAAAGACGCCGCGCATAGGCAAGGTGCGCCAGCCGTAAGGTTCAGCTCGCTGGGCCGCATCCGTCCCAGCCGGGTGCGGCCCGCCGTCGGGTTCTGGTGCGTGAAGGATCGGTAGGCAAACAAGCATGTTGGCCGCGTATGTTGGGCCGATCCTGTTGATCACGGGCCTGGCGACAGCCGGTTCGCTGACGCTGGTCGTGGCGCCGGTCACGATGATGAGGCTGGTGTTCGGGCAGTCGCCGGCCGACCCGCTCGGCGTCAACATCATCCGCCATTGGACGCTGCTGATTTTTCTGGTGGGAGGGCTGATCGTTTACGCCGCGCACCGCCCCGAAATCCGCGTCCCGGCGCTCATCGTCGCCGACGTGGAAAAGGCCGCCTTTGCGGTCTGCATGCTAACTTCGCCTCTCCGCTGACGGCCGGCGGTGATGGTCATAGCGCTGGCCGACGCCGGAATGGCGGCGCTGTACTTGATGCTTCTGGCCGGCCTGTAGGGCGGACTTGAGAAGCAAGGCGCCGCGCGGAAACGCGCCGCCCGACCGAAGGTCTCCGCCGCCGCGCGAGACCTGCGGTCGGCGGCGGCGCCAGGGTCAGGAGACCCGGCCGCAACGGGGGACGCAACACAAACGGAGGTCGATGGTCATGGGCGAAAAGAAAACGGGCCTAAGGGCCAGACTGGTGTCAGAGACGAAGACGTTCCTGCTTCTGTTCGTCTACCTGGCCGCGCTTTTCGGTGCCTTTACGACCTACCGGCTGCTGCTGTCGGCCGAGTATCGAATCGCGTACTTTCGATATGGCTATGCGCTTGTCGAAGCGATGGTGCTGGCCAAGGTGATTGTGGTCGGACGGATGCTGCGCCTCGGCGAGAGATTCGGCCGCGCTCCTTTGATCGTTCCGACCGTTTACAAGACGCTGTGCTTCAGCGTATTCGTGCTGGCGTTCACCATCCTGGAGCACCTCCTTACCGGCTTGCTGCGAGGAGAAGACTTCAAGGCCGTCGTCGAAAAGATCCTCAACGAAGGCATATGGGAAATCCTGGCTCACGTGTTGGTGTTGTTCATGGCCTTGGGGCCTTTATTTGCCATCTGGGAAACGGGTCGCCTTCTGGGAGAGGGAAGGTTGTTTGAGTTGTTTTTCAAACAATCGGCGGCCGTGAAGCTCGACGATGCAGGCGACCCTGCCACAGTGGGGCATTAGATCGCCGGGCTGTTGTGGCACGGTATCCGACCGCGCCACGCGGCCCGACCGAAGGTCTCCAGCGCCGCGCGAAGAGGAGACCTTCGGTCGGCGGCGGTGGCAGGGTCAGCAGACCCTGCCACCGCGGGCTGCCCACCTCTCTGGAAGGGTCGATAGGCAAAGGAGCATGATGACCGCGCAGGTTGAATGGCTGATCCTGCTCATCACGGGCCTGGCGACGGCCGGCGCGATGGTACTGGTCGTGGCGCCGGTCACGATGATGAAGGTGCTGTTCGGGCAGTCGCCGGCCGACGCGCTCGGCCTCAACATCGCGCGCCACTGGGCGCTGCTGGTTTTTCTGGTCGGCGGTCTGATCGTTTACGCCGCCTACCGCCCCGAAATCCGCGTCCCGACGCTGATCGTCGCCGTCGTGGAAAAGGCGGCCTTCGCGGTCGTCATGCTAAGCTCGCCCCTCCGTCGGCGGCCGTCGGTGATGGTCATAGCGCTTGCCGACGGCGTAATGGCGGCGCTGTATGGGATGCTTCTGGTCGGCCTGTTGGGCGCACTTGAGAAGTAGCACCTCGCCGCGCGACGGCGCGTGCAAATGTCCCTGTCTTCAGAGGTTGCGCCGCAAACCGGGCGTTCCGGGATCGCAGCGGCGAGCTATGCCACAAAGGAGAGACCGCATGTTTCTGAAGAACGTCAAGCTCCAGTTCCTGCTCGTGCTGGGACTGGGGGCGCTGCTCGGCTTCGCCGCAGCGTCGGGCAAACTGAACCCGTTCGCGAATGCGGACGGCGGACAGCCGGAGCAACCGACGGCGGCCGCCCCGACGGCGGCGGCCCCGGCCGCGCCGGGCTGCTGCTCGGACGGCCTGTCCAAGGCCGGAATGGTCGCCCTGGCGAACCACAACGACGACGTCGCCGCGAAGGCCGCCGTCGCCGGCAAGAAGCCGAACATCCTCTTCATCATGGGCGACGACGTCGGCTGGTTCAACATCGGCGCCTACCACCGCGGCATCATGTCTGGCAAGACGCCGAACCTCGACAAACTGGCCGCGGGAGGCGTGCTGTTCACCGACTACTACGCCGAGGCCAGCTGCACCGCGGGCCGGGCCAACTTCATCACCGGCGAGATTCCCCTGCGCACCGGCCTGACGACCGTGGGCCAGGCCGGCGCCGACGTCGGCATCCCGGACCAGGCCTGCACCCTCGCCACCGCCCTCAAGGAGCAGGGCTACGCCACCGGCCAATTCGGCAAGAACCACCTTGGCGACCTGAACAAGTACCTGCCGACGCTGCACGGCTTCGACGAGTTCTTCGGCTACCTGTACCACCTGGACGCGATGTCGGATCCGTACTGGTTCGACTACCCCCAGGACTGGATCGACAAGTACGGACCGCGCAATCTGGTGCATTGCTTTGCGACCGACAAGGACGACCCCACCGTCGAGCCGCGCTGGGGCAAGGTCGGCAAGCAAAAGATCGAGGATGAGGGACCGCTGCCGCCGTTCCCGAACATGGCCGGCCGCCAGAACTGGCAGGAGGGTAAAAAGGCCAAATATGATATGGAGAGCTTCGACTCGGTGCTGGTCGAGCACTCGAAGGCCTTCATGGACAAGGCCAAGAAAGACGGCAAGCCGTTCTTCCTCTGGCACAACACGACGCGCATGCACGTCTTTACGTACCTCTCGCCGAAGTACCAGGCCCTGATGAACAGCAAGAGCAATTACGGCCTGGAAGAGGCCGGCATGGCTCAGCTGGACGACGACATCGGCGCCTTGCTGAAGCACCTCGATGACATCGGCGAGGCCGACAACACCATCGTCATTTTCACCACCGACAACGGCGCCGAGACGTTCACCTGGCCGGACGGCGGCAACACGCCGTTCAAGGGATGCAAGGGAATGGCCACGGAGGGCGCCTTCCGCGTGCCGTGCATCGCCCGCTGGCCGGGCCACATCAAGCCGGGCACGGTCGAGAACGGTATTTTCTCCGGTCTCGATTGGTTCCCCACCCTCGTGGCCGCTGCCGGCAACCCCGACATCACCCAGCAGCTCCTGAAGGGGGTCAAGCTCGGCGATCGCGACTACAAGAATCACCTCGACGGCTACGACCAGACGGACCTGCTCCTGGGGAAGGGACCATCCAAGCGGCACGAGCTCTTCTACTTCGCCGGGCCCAAGCTGGGCGCCCTTCGTATCGACGACTTCAAGGTCGCCTTCTTTCAGCAGCCAAGCGGCTGGACCGGCCCGAAGGTCGTGACGGATATGCCGTACCTCTACAACATCCGCCAGGACCCGTTCGAGCGGTTCGCCATGATCGACGGCCAGACGCCGGCGAACGGCGCCTTCGGCTACGGCAATGATTTCTTCGCCCGGGAGTTCTGGCGGTTCGTCCTCGTCCAGGACGAAGTGGCGAAGCTCGGCAAGACCGCCATCGACTACCCGCCGATGCAGGACCCCGCCTCCTTCAACCTGGAGCAGGTGAAGAAGGAGATCGACGCGTTGATCAAGTCCCACGAGGGCCAGTAGTCGGCCGGCCCGAGCGAGCGCCCCGAAAGAGGGCGCTGGCTCGGGTCCTATCCGAGGCGCGCCTTCCACCCCTTCGGCCATGCCGGCGGGCGGCGCTGGACGCACGAGACGGCGACTCATAGCAAGAGTCGGGAACGACGCGGAGGCCTCGGGCGGAGAACGTATCCAGGCCCCGCTTAGGAATGTCACAATGGAGAGACCGTATGTGGAAGAACGTCAGGCTCCAATTCCTGCTCGTCGCGGGAGTGAGCGCGCTGCTCGGCTTCGCCGCAGCATCGGGCAAGCTGAACCCGTTCCAGAAAGCGGACGCGGGACAGCCGGATCAACCGAAGGCGGCCGCCCCGACGGCGGCGGCCCCGGCCACACCGGGCTGCTGCTCGGACGGACTGTCCAAGGCCGGAATGGTCGCCCTGGCCAGCCACAACGACGTCGTCGCCGCGAAGGCCGCCGCGGACGGCAAGAAACCGAACATCGTCGTCATCATGGGCGACGACATCGGCATGTGGAACATCGGCGCCTACCATCGCGGCTTGATGGCTGGCCGGACGCCGAACCTCGACAAAATGGCCAAGGAAGGCATGATCTTTACCGACTACTACGCCGAGGCCAGCTGCACGGCGGGCCGGGCCAACTTCATCACCGGCGAGCTGCCGATCCGCACCGGCATGACCACGGTCGGCCAGGCGGGCGCCAAGATGGGCATACCTGCTGAAGCCTGCACGATCGCCACGGCGCTCAAGTCACTGGGCTACGCCACCGGCCAGTTCGGCAAGAACCACCTCGGCGACCGCAACGAGTTTCTGCCCACCGTCCACGGCTTCGACGAGTTCTTCGGCTACCTGTATCACCTGGACGCGATGGAAGATCCTGCGCATCCTGACTATCCGCAGGACCTGCTGAACGAAGTCGGCCCCCGCAACATGGTGCATTCCTGGGCTACCGACGTGGACGATGCGACCGAGATGCCGCGTTGGGGCAAGATCGGCAAGCAGAAGATCGAGGATGCCGGCACACTCTATCCCAAGCGGATGGAGACGGTGGACGACGAGATCCGCGACCTCGCCATCAACTTCATGGACAAGGCCAAAAAGGACGGCAAACCGTTCTTCGTTTGGCTCAATCCGACGCGCATGCACATCGTCACGCATCTCTCGCCGAAGTACGAAGCGACTGCGCAACTCGAAGAATGGCTGGTCGGAACAGGAAGCCGGCATGGCCCAGCTCGATGACGACGTCGGCCTGGTCCTGAAAAAGCTCAAGGACATTGGCGAGGACGAGAACACGATCGTCGTGTTCACGACGGACAACGGCACCGAACTCTTCACTTGGCCCGACGGCGGAACGACCCCGTTCGCGCAGTGCAAGGGGACGATCATGGAAGGCGGCTTCCGCGTGCCATGCATCCTGCGCTGGCCCGGCCACGTCCCGGCGGACACGGTGCAGAACGGCATCATGTCAGGCATGGACTGGTTCCCCACCTTCCTCGCCGCGGCGGGCAATCCGGACATCACCGAGCAGTTGCTCAAGGGCGTGAAGCTCGGCGACCGGACTTACAAGAACCATCTGGACGGCTACAACCAGATGGACATGATCACCGGCAAAGGCCCGTCCAATCGTCACGAAATCTTCTACCTCGGCGAAAGCACCGTCGGCGCGGTGCGGATCGACGATTACAAGTTCACGCTTCATCCACCAACCCAAGGGCTGGCTGGGGGAAAAGACCCATCCCGACGTGCCCACGATCACCAACCTGCGTCTCGATCCGTTCGAGCGCATGGGCTGGCCCAACGATGGGACGAAGGAAGGGTCACAGCAATACTTCGATTGGTTCAAGTACGAATTCTGGCGCTTCGTGTTCGTCCAGCAGGTGATGGGCAAGGAACTCCAGACCTTCATCGATTTCCCGCCGATGCAGCGGGGCGCGAGCTTCAACCTCGACGCCATCAAAGCGGAGATGGCGAAAAGGATGCAAGAGGCGGAGGCGGCCAGCAAAGGCCCGAGCCAGTAACCGGAAGGATCTTCACGGCGGGCGGCTCGCAAGGGCCGCCCGCCGCTCGCCCACGTGGAATGCCGCCCCCGCAAGTGCTGCGATCGGCGGCTCGCCGATACAGGAGCTGGCGTCCATCTACCCCAACCATCGGCGAACCCGATCCAAGTGGAAATGAGACATCATCGTGACCAAGCTCAAAACCGCCGTCAAGAATTCCGAACAGCAGCCCGCCGCCGAGACAAGCGCGGAGTCCGGGATGCGTCCTTCGCGAGCAGAACTCATCGCCCGCGGCGAACACTTGCGGAAAACCTGTCCGCGCCGCTCACATGCCGTTTGGCAGGCGCAACCCGCTCGACCCGATCCGGTGCAACTGGTCGAGGAGGGCGACAAGGGTCGCATCCCGCAGTTGATTCCCCTTCGCCATGGGCGCATGATGCAATCGCCGTTCACGTATTACCGCGGGGCGGCCCTTGCCATGGCCGTGGACCTGGCGGGCCTGCCGAGCACCGGCGTGCGCGTCCAGGCGTGCGGCGACGCGCATCTGGGCAACTTCCGCTGCTTCGCCACGCCGGAACGCCGGATGATTTTCGACATCCACGACCTCGACGAAACGCTGCCTGCCCCCTGGGAGTGGGACCTCAAAAGGCTGGCGGCCAGCTTCGTCATCGCCTCGCGCAACAACGGACTGAGCGACAAGCGCGCCCGGGAGGCGGTGCTCGACCTGCGCCCGTTCCTATCGCGAGCACATGGCCGAGTTCAGCGAAATGGGGGCGCTGGAACTGTGGTATCACAGCGTCGATGCCGACAAGTTCGTTGACAGCGTCGAGGATGAGGAATTGCGCCGCCGCGGCAAGAAGCGTCTTGCCAAGGCCATGGCGCTGAGCGCCCTGGAGTACGATTTCCCCAAGCTCGCGGACACAACCACCGAGACGCCGACCATCCGCGACAATCCGCCCACGATCTATCACTGGCGCGAACACGGTACGGATGAGTTCTCCGAGATCGTGCGGGGTATTTACACTGGTTACCGGGACAGCCTGTCCGACGACCGGCGTGTGCTTCTCGATCGCTACGAACTCATGGACGTCACGATCAAGGTGGTCGGCGTCGGCAGCGTCGGCACCGTCTGCGCCATCGGCCTGTTGATGGCCGGCGAGCACGATCCGCTTTTCCTCCAGTTCAAGGAGGCAGGTCCGTCCGTGCTGGAAGGATGCGCCGGCAAGAGCGTTTACGCCAACCATGGTCAGCGAGTCGTCCAGGGCCATCGGCTCATGCAATCATCCAGCGACGTGTTTCTCGGCTGGACCGAGGGCAAGCTGGGCCGGCATTTCTATGTCCGCCAGCTTCGCGATGCGAAGATCAAGTTCCCCATCGAGACGTTCGGTTCTGCCCAGATGCCCCTATTCGCCGGAGTGTGTGGCTGGACCCTCGCCCGCGCCCACGCCCGCTCCGGTGAACCCGCGGTGATCGCCGGCTACCTCGGCGAGAGCGATGCCTTTGACAAGGCGATCGAGGCCTTCTCCATTGCGTATGCCGACCAGAGCGAGCGCGACCACGAAGCAGTCGTCAAGGCCGTGCGCGCGGGACGCCTTGAAGCGATGATCGAACGGGAATAATTGCAAAATCCCCTGGTGATCGGGAGTCTTTGCGTATGAGCACCGCGGGAAAACCGCCGCCGGCGCCCCCGCGGGTCGTCGCCGTCAGCGGCATGATCTTCGCCGCGCTATATATCGGCAGTCTGGTCTTCGCCCGGCTCGCAGTTCCGGCCGATCCGACGGATCCCGGCGCCTGGCTCGCCGACCCCACGTTGAGGGGGTGGGTCAGCTTCGCGCTGAATCTGATCCCATTCACGGGAATCGCCTTCCTCTGGTTCATGGCGGTGCTGCGCAACCGTATCGGCGGCCTCGAAGATCGGTTCTTTGCGACGGTGTTCCTTGGCAGCGGATTGCTGTTTGTCGCGATGCTGTTTGTCGCCGCGGCTGATTTCCAGGGACTGCTGGACACCTTCGCCGCCGAGGGCAAGTTCCCTGCCCAGAGCGAATCGTATGCAGTCGGCCGGGATATGGGCTACGCGTTAATGAACACGTTCGCCGTGAAGATGGCGGCCGTCTTCATCCTTGTGACCTCCACAATCGGACTGCGGACGGCGGTTTTCCCGCGTTGGATGGCTTTCGTCGGCTACCTGATTGCGTTGGTGATGTTGCTGACGATCACCAGCTTCGCCTGGATTGCGTTGGTCTTCCCCTCGTGGGTGCTTCTCTTGAGCGGCTACATTCTGGTCGTCGATCTTGGCAAGGGCCGCCAGGCGGCCACGCACACCAAGGGGACGCACCCATCATGATGCACTAAAAATAAATGCAGTATCTTTATTGTTCAACGAATTCCCGTGAAGTGGCAGACGAGATGCTTGACAGTGGGGCGGAGGCCAAATAGCTTCTCAACAAAGGCCAACGCGGGTTTGGGGATTTCGGGGCAGCCTGGGATGCGAGGCGGCGCCCGACGGCAATTCTTGTCCCCTCAAGCCTCTAGGGCGTGTCTGGTGAATCGAAAAAAGCCCGGAATTGTCGAGGTCCTACCCCCTGAAAACAGGGAGAATACCGATTCGCCAGACACGCCCTAGTCTTCCTTTCCACGTCCAGCGTGGACTCGACTGTGACTGCTCCTGGCGCGGATTGCCATGCCTCTCGGCGGGCGGGCGATGCGGGTGGAAGCAAGGTACTCCTTATCTGGCCGTCCCGCATCGGCGGCCAAAGAGGTTCGCGCAAATGAAAGCTTCACGTCATCTAAAGAAGGCGACCCTGGCGCTGGTTTCCGTTGCGGCGATCGCCGCCGTGGCCGTGCTGGCGGCGCAGGTTCGTGATTCTGCGGCCCCGGCTGCAGGCGCAGCCCCGCCAGACAAGCCCGCCCCGGCGAGCCCCGTCCGCAACGCCTACTTCGGCGACCTGCACGTCCACACCGGCTGGTCGAACGACGCGTACAACCTGGGCGTCCGCGCCACGCCGGACGACGCCTACCACTACGCCAAGGGGGAAGGGATCCGACTCCCAAACGACGAAATGGTCCAGCTGATCAAGCCGCTGGACTTCATGGGCGTGACCGAGCACGCCGAATATCAGGGCATCATGGGCAGGCTGCAAGACCCGAAAAGCCCTCTGTTCAACCACCCGTTTGCCAAGGAGCTGAGAAGCAAGGACAACGAGGTCCGAACCAAGGCGACGATTGCGATCATGCAGACGGTCATGAGCGGGAAGCCCATCCCCGAGTTCGTGGACAAGAAGGTCGTCGGGGAAATCTGGCAAGACATCGTCAAGACGGCCAACAAACACAACAACCCAGGCAAGTTCACGGCGTTCATCGGCGTGGAGTGGTCGTCGAACGGCCCCGCGGGAAATCAGAACCTGCATCGCAACCTCATTTTCCGTGGCGACAAGGCGACGGACCTCCCCTTCACCACGTTCGATTCGGTCAAGCCGGAGGACCTGTGGACCTACCTGGAAGGCGGCCGCAAGCAGGGGTTTCAGCTGCTCGCCATTCCCCACAACCCGAACATGAGCGACGGCCTGATGTTCCGGCCCCAGTACTCCGACGGCCAGCCGATCGACAGGGCCTATGCCGAACGCCGCATGCTCAACGAGCCCCTGGTCGAGATCAAGCAAGTCAAGGGGACGTCCGAAACGCATCCGATGCTTTCTCCGGACGATGAGTTCGCCGGCTTCGAGATCAGCGACTACTCGATAGATTTGAGTGCCATCGGAACCGCCCGGTCCAAGCCCAAGGGCGGTTACGTGCGCGATGCCTACCGGATGGGGCTGGTGCTCGAGGAACAGCTCGGCGTCAACCCGTACAAGTTCGGGGTCATCGCCTCGGGGGACACGCACACCGCCGCCGGCCCGTACCGGCAATGACAACTTCCACGGGCATATGGGCGAGGAGGACGACACGCCCGAGAAACGACTACAGAACCATACGCAACTGTCCAACATCATCAAGACCTGGGGCACTTCCGGCCTGGCCGGGGTGTGGGCGGAGGAGAACACCCGCGAGGCGATCTTCGACGGCCTCCAGCGCAAGGAGACGTTCGGCACCAGCGGCACGCGCATCCGCGCCCGCTTCTTCGGCGGCTGGGACTACAAGCCCGGCGACGACAGGGGCGAAAACTTCGCCAAGAACGGCTACGAAAAGGGCGTGCCGATGGGCGGCGACCTGGCCGCGCGGCCGGACAAAGCCAAGGCGCCGACCTTCCTGGTCCAGGCGGAGAAGGACCCCGACGCCGCCAACCTCGACCGCATCCAGGTCGTCAAGGGCTGGGCCAGGCACGGCCAGAGCTTCGAGAAGATCTTCAACGTGGCCTGGTCGGGCGCCCGGTCGCTGGACGCCAAGACCGGCCGGTTGCCTCCGGTCGGCAACACGGTGAACGTCGCCGAGGCCGCCTACACCAACACCATCGGCGCCGAAAAACTGTCGGCCGTGTGGCAGGACCCCGAGTTCGACCCCGCGCAGCGGGCCTTCTACTACGTTCGCGTCCTGGAGATCCCCACGCCGCGATATAGCACCTTCGACGCCAAGAAACTGGAGATCACCGCCCCCGACCCGGCCTCGCTTCAGGAGCGGGCGTGGACGTCGCCGATCTGGTACACGCCGACGGAAGCCGAGTTGGCCAAGGACCGGGAGACGGCGCTCACCGTGGCCGGCCTGGAGAAGGACAAGGCCAAGGCCCTTTCGACCGAGGAGATCAAGCAGCTGCTGGTGGGCAAGGAGGTTCGCATCAAGAACCTGGCGACGGGAGAGGAGTACTCCGCCGCGTACGGCGAGGATGGCATGCGTACCTTGGCGGCGACCGCGGCCTTTGCCTCCGCGCACGGGCAAGGGGCGGCGAAGAACCCATATGAGATCAAAGACGGCAAGCTCTCGTCCCGGTTGGATGACGGTTCGCAGATCTCCTCGCGCATCTACAAGCAGGGAGACCGCTACCTGGCGGCGCGGGACGGCGAGGCGGGTTACGTCAACTACGAACTATTCCCTCGTTAAACGAACCAAACGAGGGGGCGGCGGCCCGGTTTGGATGGAGCCGCGATCTGGAGGACTGGGAGAAATCATGAGTCCGCTGGCGATCAGCTCCATCGTGTTCGCGTGCATCTTCGGCGTCGCGCTGGTCGCGATGTTCCTCAAGGGATTCTTGCCCGAACACCACCTGAGTGCGGACTCGAAGGACGTTGTGAAGCTGGGGATGGGGACGATGGCGACGCTCGCCGCCATCGTCCTCGGTCTGCTGATCGCCACCGCCAAGGGGACGTACGACGCGCAGAGCGGCGCCGTTCAGGAATACGCTGCCAAGGTCATGCTGCTCGACCGCGTCCTGGCCAAATACGGCCCGGAAACGAAGGAGGCCAGCGAGCTGCTGCGCACCGCCGTCCAGGCCACCCTGGACCGTTTCTGGCCCGGCGAGGGCGCTCAAGCGGCGAACCTGGCGCCCGGCGAGGCCCGGGCGGCGGGGGAAGCCATGTACGACAAGATCGCGGACCTCGCGCCGCAGAACGACGCCCAGCGCGCCTGAAGACTCGTGCGCTGGAAACGACGGTCGATCTGGCTCAGGAACGCCTTCGCCTGTTCGCCCGACAGGACGGTTCACTTCCGCTGCCGTTCCTGATCGTGCTGGCGGCCTGGCTCGTCATTCTGTTCGCCGGCTACGGCCTCGTGGCCCCCCGCAACACCACCGTCGTGGCGGTGTTGTTCTTCTGTACGCTCTCGGTGGCCGCGGCGATCTTTCTGCTTCTGGAGCTGTCCA
Organism: uncultured Planctomycetaceae bacterium; assembly: GCA_963823075.1. Classification (GTDB taxonomy): domain Bacteria; phylum Planctomycetota; class Planctomycetia; order Gemmatales; family Gemmataceae; genus UBA4732. The sequence continues at coordinate 266,127 of CAWGKE010000001.1, read as the reverse complement.
CGCCGTTCGCGGGGATGATGCGGATTTCCAGCGGCCCGCTGCGCGACGCGCTGTCGGTGCTGGGCAAGTAACCTGCCCGCACGTGGCAGGCAACTTCGTGTCCTCAGAAAGGATGTTCTCATGAGATCGGCAACGTTGTGGTTCATCGCCGCGCTGGCCCTGGCGGCCGGCCTGTCCGCCCGGCCCGCGCCGGCCGCGGAGCCTATCGACACGGCGAAGGAAGAGGCGGCGCTGCAGAAGAACGCCGAAGCATTCGTCGAAGCGTTCAACAAGGGCGACGCCAAGGCCCTGGCCGCCTTCTTCACGGACGACGGCGACATGATCGACCAGGACGGCCATCAGATCAAGGGCCGCAAGGCCATCGAGGAGGTCTACACGAAGCTCTTCGCCGACACGAAGGGCGCGAAGCTCTACATAAAGATCACCTCCATGCGTGTAGTGAGGCCGGACCTCGCCCTGGAGGACGGCCTGACCGAGGTCGTGCCGGCCGACGGCGGCCCGCCCTCCGCCGCCCGCTACACCGTCGTTCACGTCAAGCAGGACGGGGAGTGGCGTTTGGAGAGCGTCCGCGAGGCGACCGCGGTCCCCCCGAACAACACCGAAAACCTGGAAGGCCTGGCCTTCCTTATCGGCGACTGGACCGAGGACGTGGCCAAGGGCGGGTCGGCCAGGGCGTCGTACTCGTGGGACGCGAACCAGAACTTCATTCTGAACACCTTCGATGTGACGCTAAAGGAGGTTTCCGTCGCCAGCGGAACGCAGTGGATCGGCTGGGACGCGGCGGCCAAGAAGCCGCGGGCGTGGTCCTTCCTGTTCAACGGCGGCTTCGCCGAAGGCGTCTGGACCCCGGACGGAGACAATAAGTGGAAGATCGCTGTCGTCGGCATGACGCGCGACGGCGTCAAAGTGACCGCGACGAACGTCTTCACGAAAATCGACGCCGACCACTTCTCCTTCCAGTTCACCGACCGGACGAAGGACGGCAAGCCAATTCCTGACGACAAGCCCATCAAGATGAAGCGCGTCAAGTGAGTCGGCTCGCATAGAATGCGATCAACAACACAGGACGTCGCCCGAACGGCGGAAAGCGAATGAAACTGATCGCCTAACACAGGAGCACATCATGATGCGAAAGATCCTCGTCCCGGCGGTCCTCGCCGCCTTGCTGGCGCTGGCGACGACCACCCCGGTCCACGCCTATGGCGCGTACCACAGGACCGAAACCTACACCAACCCAAACACGGGCAGATCCGCAACGGTCAACGAATCCACGGCCGTCGGCCCCAACGGCGCCTACCACAGCGCCAGCGTCTCGGGCAGCGGTGGATACGACGCCTACCATACCTCGGATGTTCACGCCTACTCGCCCACCATGTACAGCGGCTACTCCGCCGCCGGAGTTGACCATGGATACGGCGCCGCCGTCGTCCGCTACCCGTGACCCGTGAGCGGGCCACATGGCTCAGGGGCGGGAATCGTCCCGCCCCTGCTGTCGGAAGTGCATGTTCGCGGTGCGGCCGGCGTCCGCAACGACGCGACTACCTCCCGACCATGTTCATCAGGTCCACGTACGCCTGCCGGTACGCGAGGTCCGCCTTCACGGCGTCCACCTCCGCCTCCGCGCGCTTCTTCGTCGCCTTCAGGAGGGCGTCCAGGGCCGCCGGGTTGGTCATGGCTTCCGGCGTGGTCGCCTTCTTTTCGGCCTCCTTGCGCAGGCCCACCATCTCCTCGGCGGTCTTCAACGCTTCCTGACTCTCCCCCAGCTCCCGGAAAGCCTTCTCCGCCTTCTGGCGCACGTCGTCCTGGGTCTGCGCAAGTTTCAACGTCGCCATGGCGACAAGATTCTCGCGCTCGCGCACCACGTTGCGGCGCTTGCCCCAATCGACGAACGTATAGGAGCCTACCACCCCGACGTAGCCGATGTCCTGCTGGACGTAGGAGGCGCCGGTTTGATTGACGTAGCCTCCCACCAGGCCAATGCTGGGCACATAATCCAGCTTGCCGGCCGCGAGGGCGGCCTGGGCCTTGCCGACCGTCTCTTGGGCTTCGCGGACCTCGGGACTGGACGCCAGGGCCAGCCCCGTTACGTCGTCCGCGCAACGGAACGGCAGCAAGGGGAGCGGCGGCTCGACCAGATCCAGCGTGGTGCAAGACGGCAGATCGAGAAGGCCGTCCAGTTGCTCCTGCAGGTCCACGGCTTGTTTATCGACTTCCTGGACCGCCTGCCTCGCCTCCACCAGGGCGGTTCGCGCCTCAAGCGACCCCGTCTTGGCGACCATCTCGGCGCCCCGAAGGCCTTCCGCGGCCCCCGCCTGAATCCGCCGAACCGCCAGCAGGCCCCAGTAGAGCTGCTCGACGCCGCTCGCCACTTTGCGAATCCCTTCCTCCTGCTGCGCTTGTGCGATCTGCTCGTCCGCGCGGGCGATCTTCACCCCCTGACGGACCTTGAGCAGGTCCGTGAGCGGTTGCACCACTCCCACGTTGGCGAAGGAGGTGTCCTGATTCAGGACGGGTAGATCAACCGCGGTGGCGGGGAACGTCGCCAGCGGCCTGCCCCTCGGCCCGCTGATGGTCCTTCCCTGGGTGGCCAAAACCGTTCCCAGGTCGTCGTTGAAGTGCAAGTAAACCGCGGATCCGATCACCTTCGGGAAATAATCCGCCTGGGCGGCCTTGACCGCGAACGCCTTGCTCTGGGCGTTCAGGGCGGCGAGGTTCAGCAGCTTGTTGTTCGCCAGCGCCCGCTGCTTGGCCTCATCCAGGGTCAGATGAACGACGCTCGGCGGGACGCTCACGGCCGCGGGGGCGTTGGCGGGCGGCCCTTCCGCCGCGGCTCGGGCGGCCCCAAAACCCGCGATGTGGCCGGCGGTCAACGCGACCGAGAGAAGTATGCTCCGCTTCCTGCTGTGCATGTCGATATACTCCTTTCGACCTCGCATTCCTACGAGGGGTTGTCCGAGCCGCGACCGTGAGGGAGCGGTCTTCGCCCCCGCTCCCTCACGGGCGCGGCTCGGATAAATTGGGCTGTTTCGCTTATCGAGTGGATCAAGAAGTGGTCATGACGTGCATTTGGAGATTGTCGCCGGCCGCCGCATCATCCGGGCAAGGGATTCCGGTGGCGCCGAACGGACGGCGGACGCATCGACCAAAACGGGCGGCGCCGTCCGCGCAGCCCGCACTGCAGGCGGCGGCCCTTATCGGTCCATTCCCGAAAGCAGCCGCTGCAACGGCTCCTGGCTCACCGTGATCAAGCCGCGCTGCGGCTGGTTCAGGTCCAGCGTCACCCAAACCACCAGGCTCACCAGCGTCACGAAAGCGATCATCGAGCCGAGTCGCCGCTCTCCAGACGCACCCTGCTGGCCCCCCATCAGTGCAATGGTCACGACGGCCGCCAGAACCAACAGCACCACGACGTCGGCAGGCAGCCGGTCACGAAAGGCCGCCAGCCGGGCCGCGTGGCTGCTGGTCACCTCGTTGAGCGTGTTGACCAGCGGCACGGCGACCGGCGTGCCGCCGTCCAGCGCTTCGCCGACCAGGGCTTGCATCTGGTTGTGCATGTCCTGGAACTCGGCCAGTCTCTTCTCCAAGCTCGCCGCGTCCAGGTTTTCCGTCGTCAGCGCCAGGCGACGCTCGACGTAGGTGCGGATCAGGCCCCGCAGCTTGCCGCGCACCGGCTCTTTCACCAGACTCGCGCAGGTGTAGAAGTCGCCGATCGCGTTGCTGTCAGTCACGACCATGAGACGCCGCTGTTCGTGTTTGGACAGCGCCATCGAAAAAGTGAACCCCAGCAGCAGGCCGAGCAGCGCCACACTGGCGTCAGAGAACTTGCTCGCGTCGGCCTGGCGACCCCCCTTCGCCAATCGCCGTCCCCTCCACCACCCGGCCCCCCAACCCGCCAGCATCGCCGCAGCCAGCATGGTCGCCAGCACCCATGCGTCCACCGCGGTCAGGATTGCACTCATGCGTCTCTCCCCCCCAGCTGCGTGGGTCGTCTTCCGGACCAGACCGCGAATCGACCCATTCGGGGCGAAACGCCCACGAATTGACCCGGACAATTCGGGGTGGAATCGGAGTGTTCTTGACCCCGAACCGTCCAGGCAGGCTCGGCGGGAACTACCAACGGCGGTAGCCGCCGTAGCGGTCGTACGAGCCGTAGCGGTCGTACGAGCTGTAGTGGTAGCCGGCGCCGGACGACCCGCCGTAGCGGGAGCCGTAGCCGTAGCTTGAGTGGTAGCCGCCGTACGAGCTGGAGGAGCCGTAGTGGCCGCCGGAGTACGACCCATACGGGCCGGAGGCGGAGGTATGGCCGTAGTGCTGGACGCCGTCCGGCCCGACGTGGGTGTAGCCGACGTGATAGGCGCCCCATGCGTGGGCCTTGGCGGATGTTATCAGCGTCGCTGCCGCTGCCATCAAGGCGAGGCAGAGGATCTTTCGCAGCATTTGTTTTCTCCTTTCAAGCGTTATCAGGTGGGAATTCATTCATTTGACCCGCTTCATCTTGATTTCCTTGATGTCCGGGGCCGGCTTGCCGTCCACGGTCCGATCCTTCGACTGCCAGCTGATGGTGTCCGCGTCGATGCGCGTGACGATGTTCGTCGCGGCGACCTTCTTGCCGTCCGGGAGGACCTGCTCCGACTTGACGACCCAGCGGTCGCCGTCCTTGCTCCAGGTCGCTTCGCCGAAGCCGCCGTCGTCGTAGAAGCTCCAGGAGCGGATGCGCTTGGCGGTCGGGTCCCAGCCGATCGTTTGCGCCCCCCGGTCACCTCGATGTTCTTGAAGGTCGCCGTGAATGTGCCGAGGATGAAATTCTGGCTCTCCGACCACTCGAACGAAACCCGAGCGGCGGGTCCGTTTTCGCCTTCATCGGCCCAGTCGCCGACGGCCCATTCCAGCTCCTTCAGGTGCTCGTAGTTGCTAGGCGGGGCGTAGGGCGTGTCGCGGACGCTGCTGAGCTGCCATTGCCCACCCTTCTTGACGTGGACGACGGTGTAGCGGGCGCGGCTCGGCGGCCCGCCGTCCGGCTCGGCGACCGACGTGACGCCGTCCTCGACCGCCACGTCCGGCGTGACGAAGCGCAGGGACTCGGTGTGGATTTCCACCTTCAAGCCCTTGTTCTCGGCGAAGAACTCCGTGAACGCCTTCTCGATCTCGTCGCGCCCCTTCATGTGGCGGCCGGTCTCGTCCACGTAGTCGCCGTCGGCCGTCCAGAAGGCGGCCACGGCCTTGGCGTCGCCCTTGTCGAATGCGGTGATGAACGCCTCGGCGTTCTTCTTGATCGCCGCCTCGTCCGCGGCGTTGTCCGCGGCCAAGGCGGGCCGCGCGCCCACGCTGGCCGCCAGGGCCAGCGGAGCGATGAGCCAGAACATTGTCGATCTCATAGGACCATCCTTTCGGAGGACACGGACTTGCTTGTGAGCGGCGCGGCGTCAGCCTGCCGGTGCAGCAGCGGAAACCGGCGGGCTGACGCCGCGCCGCTCGCCTTTGCCTTGTTCTTCTTACGCTTCCTGGAGCCACTTCCAGGCCGCGTCGATTTGGGCCGCGTCGAAGTAGCGGATTTTGGCCATCGTGAATGGTTTGCACACCGCGGCCATCCACTTCTCCCACGCCTTCTCGCCGACCACGGCGATGCGCTCGATCTTGGTGCAGTGCGTGGTCGCAAACTTGATGTCGTCCCACAGGGCGTGCAGGTCCCAGCCGTGGAAATCGTGGAACTGGGCCAGCAGCCGGACCTTGCCCTGCTTCGCGATGGCGTCGTCGATCAGCGGGACGAACGTCTTGTAGTCCGCGTCATGGAGTTTTCCGGACAGCTTGAATCCGAGGATTTTGCCGGTGCTTCCGGCCAGTTGCTCGATCATGACAGATTTCTCCTTCGCGGGCGTCGAGCCGGTCGCACCGCGCGACTGACCGACGTTGCTGATCTTGGTCGTTGTATCAGGGTCTCCCGACCCGGGCCCTTGTGGCATGGTCGGGAGACCCTGCCACAACAGGCAGTGGGCTCGTACATGCCGCCCCGCTGAAGGTCAGCGCGCTTCGAGCCACGCCCGGACGGCGTCCGTCTCGGATGCGTCGAAGTAACGTACGGCGGCCCCGGGAAAGACCTTGGCCGCGCTGACCACCCACCTCTCCCACGCCTTGTCGCCGACATAGGCGATCCGTTCGACGGCGGAGCAATGCACGGCGTGAAACTTGAAGTCGTCCCAGAGGCCGTGCAGGTCCCAGCCGTGGAAGTCGTGGAGTTCGATCAGGATTCGGAGCTTGCCCCGCTCGTCCGCGGCGGCGTCGATGAGCGAGAACAGCTTCCCGAAGTCCTCATGCCCGAGCTTGCCGGAGGCCCGGACACACAGAACATCATCGGCAAGTCCGGGGAGCTGCTCAATCATGCTGGTCCGCTCCCTTCCTGCGTTGTCGAGCCGGCGGCTGCGGGGCCGACAGGCGGCGCCGCAGCCCCAAATTGCCGCTCTATTTCGTCTCCGGGCTATACCAGATCGGGGACGTGTAGGCGCGATTCGTTACCGTCATCGGCACCTTGTCGTCCATCTTGATGCCGAAGCGCTTGCAGTCGTAGGCGGTCCATCGCGGTGTGGGGATCTCGATCACACGCACGTAGTAGAACGCGCGCTGGCTCGGGTCGAAATCCGGGTCCTGCCAGAAGCCGGTCAGCAGCGGGGCGCCGATCGTGTTCGTCCACGTCGCGTTCTTGACGTCCACCGTGCTGCCGACCAGGGGAACCTGGCCGGTCTTCGCATCCGGCTTGCGGTCGCCCGACCACGCCACGTCGATTACCTTCTCGTGCGTGTCCCCCCTGCCGTCGAGCCATCCCTTGATGATCTGGACGCGGTCGAGATAGGCGCCTTCCGCGTCGTAGGTCGCCTTGATCATGAAACTCGGCGCCTTGCCCGCAGGGGCCTTGGTCAGGTCGCCGCCCATCGGCACGCCGCGGGCGTAGCCGTGCTCCACCCAAACCGGCTCGGGATTGTCCAGCTCCTTGGCCGTGAAGTCCCAGCCGCCGAAGACGCGCACCGTGGGCCGCGTCCCGCTGGTGCAGTACACCTCCCGGCGATACAGCGCGTCCCAGATGGCTTCGCGGGTGTTCTCGCGCGCGTACACGCCGGTCAGGCCGCCCGGCGCCATCTCCCACATGTAGGTGTCCAGCTTTGGGGAGACGTCGGATCGGAGAAAGGGCTCCTTCCAGCGCTCGGGTTTCGGGTCGGCGATGGTGGCCACGCCGAAATAGTTCTCCGGGCGGGTGGTGGACAGGCTGGTGTGCTCGTCGCTGGCGCCGATCATGCCGAACTTGAACGGGTTGACGCCGAGCTTCGCTTCGTGCTGCAGGCCCATCTTGAGTGCGGAGCGGACGTAGTTGAAGGGGAGCATTTCCGGCGTGGTCGCGACCAGGCCGAAGATGTTGGCCTTGTTCCAGCGCTCGAAATCGGCGAACTGGTCCTGGGGCGACAACTGCGGCGTCGTCTCGCTGTCGCCCTTGGACTGGCTGGCTTCGACGAGCGGCTCGAAGCGGGCCCGCATGGCCGCGTATTTCGCGTCAAAGGGCTTGCCGCTAAAGGTCGTGGGGGCGAACATCTGCCCGCACGAGAGGTTGGGGTTGTGTTCGATGGCGAGGACGCGGCCGCCGGTTTTCGCCTCGTAGTCGGCCATGTACTTCCACAAGTCCTCGGGGTCGGTCCCGTCGAACTCCGAGAACGGCCGGACCTGCTTGGTGCGGTCGGGGCCGTCGCGGAACACGACGGTTCGGTGCAGGTTGTTGCCCTTGATGGATTGCGTCCACTCGAAGCCGTTGAAGGCGGTGAACACGCCGGGCTTGTTGTTGCGCTCGGCGGCCTCGATCGACCCGTCCCAGACGGTGCGATACAACTTCGCCAGGGCCGCGGGGGGAATGCTCGGATCGGCCTTGGCGAATTCGGCCGTCATCTGGACGAAGGCGTCGTAGCCGGCCTTGCCGCCCTTCTTGAGGGCCTCGGCCCACTTCTTGCCGGACTCGGTTTTCAGGATGTCCGGGTCGCCCTCCGCGAACGCCTGGGGGAGGCCCAGGTACTCGGCGTGGTCGGACACGACCATCCAGTCGTACGGGCGCTCCAGCTGCACGAGCTGCCCGCCGGAGGACCGGACTTGCTCGCCCCGGGCGAAGTGGAATGCGTCATCGGGGCCCAGGCGGTCGCCCACCAGGCCGGCGTCAGGCGAATAGGAGGTGTGCAGGTGTGTTTCGCCCCAGTAGACGCGGGTGGCATAGTCCCGGTTCGCGTAGGGCGAATAGTTCTTCGGGGGTTCTCCGCGGCCGCGGCCGTCTGTGGACGCTGCGGCCCGCCAAAGAGCGCGATGCCCACGCCGCAGGCAAGCATCGCAAGGACGGTCAGCCAAATTCGACGTTTCATCCGTCGGTTCTCCTTGACGCCTCTCCGGTTGCCGTTGGAAATGTTGAAACCGCCACTGCGTAGCACTTTCCGTGCCCACCGCCGCTTGCGTTAGCAAGCTCGTCAATGCGAGCGACTTGCGCTCGAGGGCCGCGGCGCTTCTCCGGTCGGTGTGCGGCCGCCGCACACCGGCGGGCAAAACCGCACAGTACAAAACGGCTGGCAAATAGCGGCGATGCGGGCGGCCATGGGCCGCCCACGCGAATCGCCGGACGGTGCGATCGGCCCATCAATCCGGCCCACTGCTTGGCGGCTTCCAGCTTCTTGATGTCCTCCGGCGTCAGCTTCGGCGGATCCAGCTTGATGGTCAGCTTGTTCAGCTTGGCCGGTGAAGCGGGAACGGGCACTGGTAGTCCTTGTCGTCCACCGGCGTGCCGGTGTCGGAGCCGATGTCGAAGGTCTCGTCCCACTGCATGATGAGCGGGCAGCGTGCGCTCCATCTTCTGCGTTGGCGACCTCCTTGCCGTCCACCTTGAGCACGCCGGTGCCGCTGCGGCCGATGCCGCTCATGTTGTTGAAGGCCAACGTGCCCGCGCCGAGGCCGTCGTACTTGAAGTCGAATTCCAGGGTGTGCTTGCCGGGCGTCACCGCCTCCGGGCCTTCCCAGCGAACGCGCTTCAGGTCAACCAGGTTCCAGAGGAAGACGGGCTTGCCCTTGAGCAGGTAGAAACCGTAGCCGCCGAACCGGCCGCCCGAGGTCAGGATCATGCCTTCGGCGCCGTCCTTCGGAACCTCAATGTCCGCGGTGATGGTGTAGGACGTGTTGAGCAGCAGCGGCGAGTCGCCTTGCGGGATGCCGGTCATCGGCCTCGTGTAGACGAACTCGGTGCGGCCCGCCGTGATGTTCGGGCGCGGCGCCACCAGGCGCGTCGCCACGGAGGCGTCGAGCGGCAGCACCTGGTACTTTTCCGCTTCCTTGCGGAAGATCTCCGTCAGCTCCTTCACCTTTTCAGGATTCTTGGCCGCCACGTCCTTAAACTGCGTCCAGTCCTTGGTCAGGTCGTACAGCTCCCACGTCACGTTGTTGAACGGATCCTGGTTGACCGGCCCCGCCACGTCCCAGGGCGGCCGGATCACTTTCGTGCTGGCGATCCAGCCCTCGTGATAGATGGCGTGGTCGCCCATCATTTCGAAGTACTGCGTCTTGTGCCGGGACGGGGCGTTGGCGTTGGCCTTGTCGAAGGTGTAAGCGAAGCTCACGCCCTCGATGGGCGCCTGCTTGATGCCGTCCACGTACTCGGGGGCGGGGATGCCGCAGACTTCGAGGATCGTCGGCACCACGTCGATGACGTGATGGAACTGGTTGCGGATGCCGCCGAGGTCCTTGATGCGGCCGGGCCACGACACGCACATGCCCTGGCGGGTGCCGCCGAAGTGCGAGGCGATCTGCTTGGTCCAGCTGAACGGCGTGTCGAACGCCCAGGTCCAGGGAACCGCCATGTGGTTGTAGGTCCGGTCGGTGCCCCAGGCGTCGTAGAAGTCTTTCAACTGGACCGCGACCGGGACGTCAACGCCGTTGAACATGGCGACCTCGTTCGGGCGTGCCGATCAGCGTGCCTTCGGCGCTCGACCCGTTGTCGCCGCTGATGTAGATGATCAGCGTGTTGTCGAGCTTGCCCATGTCCTCGACGGCCTGAATCACCCGGCCGATCTCGTGGTCGGTGTAGGCGAGGTAGGCGGCGTACACCTCGACCTGGCGGATGAACATCTTCTTCTCGTCGGCGTTGAGCTGGTCCCACTTCTTGAGCAGGTCGTCCGGCCAGGGCGTCATCTTCGCGTCCGGCGGGATCACGCCGAGCCTCTTCTGGTTGGCGAAGATGGTCTCGCGCAGGTCGTTCCAGCCCTTGTCGAACAGGTGCATGTCGCTGAATCTTGTCGACCCATTCCTGCGTCGGGTGGTGCGGCGCGTGCGTGCCGCCGGGGACGTAGTAGCAGAAGAACGGCTTGCTGGGATCGATCTGGTTGAGCTGGTTCATCCAGTCGATGGCGTCGTCCGCCATCGCGGTGGTCAGGTTCCAGCCGGGTTTGCCGACGTAGGGATAGATCGCCGTGGTGTTGCGGAACAGGTTCGGCTCCCACTGGCTGGTGTCGCCGCCGACGAAGCCGTAGAAGTACTCGAAGCCCATGCCGATGGGCCACTGGTCGAACGGGCCGGCCTGGCTCGCTGTGAAGGTCGGCGTGTTGTGGTCCTTGCCGAACCACGAGGTGCCAAAGCCGTTGTCCCTCAGGACCGTGCCGATGGTGGCTTTGTCCTTCGCGATGATGCTGTTGTAGCCGGGGAAGCCCGTGGACTGCTCCGAGACCACGCCGAAGCCGGCCGAGTGGTGGTTGCGCCCGGTGATGAGCGCCGCGCGCGTCGGCGAGCATAGCGCGCGTGGAGTGGAATGCACGTGTACCGCAGCCCCGTTTGAGCGACGCGATCCAGCGCCGGCGTCGGAATGACGCCGCCGAAGGTGCTCGGCGCGCCGAAGCCCACGTCGTCGGTCATGATGAGCAGCACGTTGGGCGCTCCCTTGGGCGGCACGACGCGCGGCGCCCACCATGCCTTCGACTGGGCGGCGTTGTCCTTGATGACGCCGCCGAACTTCGGGTCGGGCGCCGGCAGTTGCTTGCCGTCGATGGGTGCGGAGTAGGCCGGCGAGCCGGGGGCGGGGCCGGCGTCGGCGGCCTTGGCCGGTGCGGCAGGCTCCTTCACGTCGGCGGACAGCAGAGCCGACAACTTGCCGGTCGCCGTCAGGTAGCCGAGCAGCGCCCCGATCGCCACGGCGACGAGGCCCAGCAGTCTCCAGCGCTTCCTCATGTTGCTCACTCCCATGCAAGGGGGCGAACCCCGGCGGACACGATGACCCAGTAACGCGACCATTTCACTTCACCACGAGCGTTGCCGACTGCTCGACGCGTTCCAACTCCTCTGCCAGAATCGGCACGCCGAGATTGCGCGCCCGAACGCCCTGAACGGCGCAGAGTTTAAGGACCTTCACACTCTCCTTCGTCGTGGCGCCCGCCTTCAGCGCACGTTCTCCGGGCTGTCGGTCGGCCGCGGCGGCAGCGGGTCGCTGGCGGCCATCCGCCGGATGATTACCGCCGTGGTGATGACGCCCGCAAACAAAGCGAGCGCCACCAGGAGCACGACAACGACGATCGCGTTTGTGTTGTCGCCGCCGTCCCGGCTGCGGCGGCCTCGGAACAACTCGCCGAGGCCGGTGAAGGCGCCGCCCAGGTTGCGCCAGGCGGAGTAGGTGTTGTGAATGCTGGCGTAGGTGTTCCACGCCGCCGCCCCCCAGTTCAGGAAGCCGCCGTTGCGGTAGGCGTTCGCCCAGGAGTCCAGCGTGATCGCGTAGCCGGCGAACAGAATGAAGGGGATCAGCAGGACATAACCCAGGTCGAGGGCCGCCGCCGTTTCTTCCTGGGTGATCCACTGGAAGTAGTTGGCCGTCAGCACCAGGAAGCTCAGGTAGCACCAGGTGAAGCCGGACGCCGACATGACGGCGCCCATCCAGCACATGAAGCGGCGCCAGCCGCCCGCGTGCCGGGCCTCGACCCACACCTTGCCGACGGCGTAGGCGTTCCAGACCGAGATGCCGAAATTCAGCACCCAGACCAGCGCGAACAGGGCGTAAGCCACGTCGGTTTCTCCTTGCAGGTTCTTCCCCCTCTCCCCGGCGATTTGGGGAGAGGGGCTTTCGGAACCGAATCTCACCCCGCCCGCTTCACGGCCGGCGGCTTCCACGACCCGTTGAGGATCGACGGGTCTTTCTCCTTCGGCCAGTACAGCCGCAGCATGAGCTGGAAGTCGCCCTTGGGCGCCGGCAGCCAGTTCGATTCCTTGTCCTTGCCGGGCGACTCGTTTTGGAGGTAGAGGTCGATCGAGCCGTCCTCGTTGGACTTGAGTTCGTTGCGCGGGCTGACGGTGTACTTGTTGAGGGGGTTCGCCACGAAGAAGTAGTCGCCGTCGTACATCGTCAGCGACCAGAAGCCGTCGGCCGGCGGCGTTTCGCCCTTGGCGAAGTGCATCGTGTACTTGTTGGCGCCGTTCAGCGGCTTGCCGGCGCCGTCCACCTTCAACATCGGATACACCGCGTCCTGCGGCCGGTTGGCGCCGAGGCCGACGGCGGTGACGAACGCCCGTTGCACGTAGTCCGTGCCGTACTCGCCGGTTTTCAGCATGATGACCCAGCCGTTGACGACCTCGCCGGCCTTCGCTTCCTGGGCCATGACTTTCTCGACCGCCGCCTTGGGGGCGCCCTGCAGCGCCTTGGCCACGGCCGGGTCGAGCTTGCTCATGTCGAAGTCCTTGCCCGGCACGACGCCGATCTTCGCCATCTTCTCGATGATCGGGGCGTCCGCCTTGGCCGGCGGGTTGTCCTTCATCAGCGCCGCCATCAGCTTGAAGTAGGCTCCCGCGCCCATCTTATTCACCTGGTCGCGCACCGCCGTCTTCATGTCGATGGCCGGATCGACCTTGCCCTTGGGCGGGGTGTAGTCCTTGCCGTAGGCGCTGAGCGGGACCAGCTTGTACTTGTCCTGGAGGGCGTGGACCGCGTTGTAATCCTCCGGCGTGCCGGTGCAGTAGGTGCGGCCGAGGATCCACACCATGCTCGTCGGCGATTTGTACTCCGTGACGCCTTCCGGCAGCGTTCCCTTCCAGTTCGGGCCGGTGATCGCGTAGGTCTGGGCCTTGCCGCCGGTGGTGCGCTTGCCCGGAACCTGGAAGACGTTCGTGTAGGCGTCGAGCATCGGAATCAGGTAATAGCGATCGCCTTCATCCGGCAGGCTCAGGACGTACGGCTCCTTCGACACGTCCAGCCAGGCGGTCGAGTAGAGCGTGTCCGCGTTGGGGGCCGTCACGTCGCGGAAGGAGGCGTCCGGGTAGGTCCGGGCGTTGAAGAACTGGCCCATAGGGGCATGGTTGTCTTTTGGCTCTTCCGCGTTGGTCATCACCCGCCGGGTCATCTCCATCGTCACCAGCGGGTAGCCGTAGACGTAGGCGTCCGTTCCGATCTGGAGGGCTTCCTCTTCGGTCAGCTTGCCCTTGTCGTCCGCGACGGGGGCCGCCGTCAAGAAATCGACCTTGACTGCGGTGCCGCCGGTGACATCGACTCGGCGCGTCTGCTCGACCGTCTTGTCGCCCTGCTTCCAGCGGGCGAGGACGGTGTAATAGGCTTTCTTTCCGACCGGCAGCGCCGGGGAGATGAAGAGCCGTTCGCCGCCCTTCTGCACGGTGGGTTGCCCGTTGAAGAAGATCTCGGCGTCGGGCGGCACGAAGATGGTGATTTGCGCCGGCGCCTCCTCTTCCACCGAACCGGCCGGGCGGGCGGCGGGAGCCGCCCAAAGGAGCGCCGCCAGCCCGAGGCCGACGACCCCGAGCAGGACTCTTGCATTCATGTTGGTTTCTCCTTTGTTGCGTCTCGGAGGTGAAGGGCGGGACAGGCCCACGGCCTGTCCCGATAAGCCAATCCGGCGCCGCGCCTCACGCCGCGGTTGGGGCATGGGCGGTCAGCTCGGCGGCCCCGGTGCCGCTCAGAATGGCCTTGGCCTTGGCGGCTTCCTCTGGCGTGCCGTGGGCGACCAGCACGTACTTGCCCGCCTTGATCGTCTCCTCGTACTTGAGGATGTGCTTCTTGGATATGCCCCAGGCGGCCAGGCCGCTCAGGATGCCGCCGGCCGCGGCCCCGATCAGGGCGCCTTCCGCGCTCCCCGCCAGCACGGCGGCCAGCGAGCCGGCGATAATGACCGGGCCGAGGCCGGGCACCCATAGGAACGCCGAGCCGACCAGCAGCCCGAAGATGCCGCCCACCCAGGCCCCCGTCTTGGCCCCGGTCATCGATACGTCGCAGGCCGTCACATAGCCGTGGACCTTCTTCTCGTCGTGGATGTCCTTGGCGAGAATGGAGATCTGGTGGACCGGAAATTTGCCAGCGTCCAGCGCCCGCACGGCCGCCTCGGCCATGTCGAGGGTGTTGTAGACGCCCACCACGCTTTCTTGAGACATTGTCGCTTCTCCTTGGGGTCTGTAAGAGTTTGGCGAGCGGCGCAGCGCCGCGTTGTGGCATGGTCTGAGACCATGCCACAACCCGCCTTACCGGCGGCCCGACGCCGCGCCGCTCGCCTTCGCGCTCATCGGCTGGCCAGCTGGGCCAGCCGGTAGTCGTAGCCCACCAGCGCCTGGTACAGGACGGTGTAGGCCGGCTGGTCGTCCTGCGTCGCGGGGGCGAAGTGCAGACCCTGCGAGGTCATCTGCGTCACGAGGTCGGCCACGGTCGGTCCCTTCGCGGCATAGGCGCCGTTCAGGTACTTGGCGACGTTGGGGTCGCGCAGGCTCTGGACGGAACTGAGGAGGTTGTCCAGGAAGCCCTTGGACTCGATGTAGTCCGTCGGGCTGAGGGTCTGGTCGCTCGCCACCGCATCGTCCATCCCCTGTACGGCGTTGTTCAGCGCGTTGAACGTGGCGGCGGTCACGCGGCCGTTGGCCTGGATCTCATCCACCGCCTTCTGCGCCAGCATGTTGACCGTCGCCGCATTGCTCACATAGGGGGCGGCTTGCATGGCGAAGGGCCAGTCGAGGTTCGTGATGTTCTTGAGCATTCCGGCGCCGGCGCCGGCCGCCTGACCCGTGGTGAGGTTGATGTGCTTGAGTACGTCCGGGTCGATCGGGATCGGATCGGCCCGCAGGCCCTGCCGCTCCGCTCCCTGGAGCGCCGTGAACAGGGCGTTGAGCGCGTCGCCCGACCAGATCTCCGTGTTGGTCGGGTTGTTGCGGGCGCTTTGGAGCTTTCGCCACTGTTCCTGCTGCCGCAGCTCCAGGGTGGTCGGCATCTGGTCCTGTTCGTATTTCCGCTCCGCCTGGATGGCCCGGCGGTAGTCGATGCGGGCCATGTCCGCCTGCGTCTGGGCGAGCCGAGCCTGCTGATTCTGGATCTCAAATTGACCCTGGGCGCCGATCACGTTGGCGGCGCCGGTCAGGGCCCCGCCGACCGCCCCCTGGTATGAGGGGTAGCCGAACGGCGAGTAGACGCCCGGCGGGTAGGTCGCCGGCGGCGGCGCGGACACGGCGCTGGGCGGCAGGGCGGCGCCGCCGTTCACCGACGTCTGGGCCGGCGGCTGCGGCACGTTGATGGGCGGCGGGGTGAGCGGGTAGCCGGGCGGCGGCTGGCCGAAGGCCGCCGGCGCGACGAACGCGGCGGCGACGAGGACGGCGAAAACGGAGCGATAGATAGAAGCCATCGGTGAATGCTCCAAGGTGAGGGTCGGGTGCGGGGAAATCACTTGCCGTCCTCCTTCGGTGGCGGCGGCAGCTTGCCGGCCGGGATGTATTCCTTCCACTTCTTCACGGCGGCGTCCCGCGCCTCCTGCGGGCCGAAGGGGTCGTAGCCGAACGATTTCCCCGCGGGGACCAGGCGCGACAGGTGCCAGTAGGCCAGGCCGCGGATGAACCGCTTGTCGCTGCCGAGAAGGTTAATCAGTTCCTCGTAGGTGACGGGACGGGCCAGGTCGTCGTCGCTGAAGTCGTGGAGCAGCTCCATCGCGGTTTCCGCCTCGCGCGGCGTGAAGACCTTGGTGTCGAGGATGCCCTGGTAGAGCCGCTGGTCCTGGCCGGGGGCGCGGCCGATCCAGTGCCGCAGCGACAGCACGGCGTTGTCCCACACGTCGGGCTGATCGCTTTCTTTCAGGACCTTCGCCAGGCGCGGCAGCTGGTCCGTGGCCGCCAGGCCGATCACCGCCAGGCGGCGGTCGAGCGGGTCGTTCGACGCCAGAAACTTGTCGATGGCGGCGTCGATCGAATTTGTTTTCAGCACCTCGTCGGCGAAGCGGCCGACCACCGCCTCGATTTTCCCGGCGGCCGCCTTGCCGGCCTCGTCCGTGGGCGGAAGCACCCAGTCCGGCAGTTTCTCCAGCTGCTGCGGGCTGTCGTCCATGCCCGTGACGCTATCCCACTCGATGAACGCCAGCCCCGGCGGGGCCGACATGGCAAGCTCCTTGCCGGAGTGCTTGAGGTTCACCTGGCCCTTGAGGACGAGAAACGTCATCTGGGCGAGCGGCACGTTCTTCGGCCCCGGCGTCTTCGTGAAGCGGGCGCCCTTGGGCCAGCAGCTGTAAAACTCCACGAGGACCCGCGCGCCCGGCTCCTCCAGGACCGTTTCCCACGTCTCGCCGCGAGCGTGGATCCGAACGCGGGCGCTCCCGGTCGGTTTGGCGTTCCAGAACTCGACCATGCCACGCTCCAGCGTGAAATCCAGGTCGTAATCGGCGCTCTTGTGCAGAGTCACGGCCGGCTCCAGGACCGGCAAAGGCGAGTTGAAGTATCTCAAGAGTCGTAAATGTACGCCGCCGTCCTGCGATGCGACCTCGCTGCCGAGCAGACCGATCAGCAGATCGTCGGAGTAGACCGCCCCCTGGTCGCCGACCACCTGCCAGGGATTTCCAGGGCCGCCCTCGCGGCTGTACAGCCGGCCGGGCAAGCCGACCGACTTGCCGACCGCGTTCCGATCGTCCTTGATCTCGGGGGGCGGCGCCAGGAAATCGACCTTGACCGCGGAGCCGCCAGTCACCTGGACGCGGCGCGTTTGCTCGACCGCTTTGCCGCCCTCGTTCCAGCGGGCGAGGACGTTGTAATGAAACAGTTTCCCCACCGGCAGCGGCGGAGAGAAGTACACGCGCTCGGCGCCCTTTTGCATGGTGGGCGCCCCGTCGAAGAACACGTCGGCGTCAGCCGGCAGGACGATGGTGATCGTCGCCGGCTCGTCCGCCGGGCCGTCCGCCCGCGCCGCGCCGTGCGGCAGCGCGAGAAGCACCAGCAGCGCGGCCGGCGCGAGAAACCATCTCCGAATGTCTTTCATGGTGGGATTGCTCATAAGGGTTCGGATGTCGCCCGGGCCGGCCGTCATTTCGGGTCCGCGACGTTGAGCGGGAAGGTCAGCTGAGCCTTCTTGCCGCCGGTCGCGTCCGTCGCGGTCAGTTCGACCGTGAACTTTCCGGGGCGATTGAGTGACAGAAAGAACTGGCCGGGCACTAGCACCGCGTCGGCCGGAACGTCCTTGTTGACCTGCAACGTGAACGGCTTGGCGCGAGTCGGCTTGCCGGCCTCGTCGAGGACGCGCATCTCGAAGGTCAGATCGGGCTGCTTGCCGTCGCCGCCGCGGCCGAAGCCGACGACGCCGAAGGTGATCCAGAGGCCCTCGCCCGCGCCGGCCACGGCCACGGGGATCTGGCTTTCCTGGTCGCTGGTGGTCTTGACGCGGACCAGACCGAAATCCTTGGCCAATACCTCGACTGTGCGCTTCAATTCCTGGCTGCGCTTGCTGGGCAGATCGACCACCGTCACCGTGACGGTGTATTCGCCGGGGGGTGATTGCAGCCCCACGTCGAGATGGGCGTAGGCTGGGATGCGGTCGCCGCCGAGCGACGCCGGCGCCTCCAGGTCCTTCGGGTCCTGCTTGAACAGGACCTTGCCCTTGGCGTCGGCCACCTCGACGGCCATGCTGTAATGGACCTTGCCCGCGTCATCGACGGTGACGCCCTCGACGTTGAAGCAGAGGAAGAGCTCGCCGCCGGGCAGGACCTTGTCCGCGGAGCGCGTCGGCCCCATCATGCCGAGCGTGTCGCGCACGTCGCTGATGGTGAGTTTGTCCTTGTCGTCGGGAGCGGCGGCCAAAGCGGCGGCCAAAACCACGGTCGTCCAGATCACGATGTACCTCACTGTCATTGAGAAAAGAGAGGGCCGACGCATATTATCCGCCGCATCGCCTTATCTCAAGCCCCCAGGCCCCGACGCCAATCATATTCTCCTATGAAAGTAGGATGATGTGTAAATGGGTTGCATCGCGCAGCGGCGCCCGGAGGACCGTCAGCCCTGGTTCCCCAAGGCGAGGCTTGTCTCGGCGCGTTTCCACACACTACGGGGGTCGGGTTGAGCGGTGAACGGCAAAGCGCGAGGGCGTCGGCCCATCCTCTCGAAGCGGCGGCGGAGTCGTTCGCTGTTCTTCCGCTCCGGGAGCAGGCAACCGCCCGTGTTCAATCCCCGGATGCGGTCGATTCCCAGCTCCACGACAGCACGTCCTGCGCCGCCCCCACGCCGCCGGTGCCGCCCGTGAAGCCGACGTGCGCCTTCGTGTCGCCGACCGCATTCGGCACGTCCACGTCAAACGCCGCGGCGAACCTCTTCTTCGCGTCCTCCGCGTCGGTGATAAGCAGAGTCAGTTTGCCGTCCTTGTAGTCGATGGCGGCGTCGCACGGGCGGCCGCTGTGCAGGTCGATCCCGCTCGGCGTCAGGTCGAGGGCGCCGGGGTTGGACGGCTTGTCGCCGTTGCGGAACAGGCCGGTCGAATTCTGGCCCTCGCCGTCGTTGTTCCACAGGTCGAACTTCACGGCCACGCTTTTCGGGATGTCCTGGTAGCCCAGGCCGCCACCGGGCTGCCCCAACAGGGTAGAGTCGCCGCTCTGGATGCAGAAGGTGAAGCCGTCAGCCGTCTGCGGACCGCCGCCGATGCGGAAGCGGAACTTCGTCCGAAAGGCGTGGACGTCCACCTCCTGCCGGTAGAAGGCGCTGCGGGCCTCGTTGGGATTCAGGTCGGTCAGGTGCAGCACCTTGTCGGCCACTGTGGCGCCGCCGTTGAGGTCGAGGCCGATCGTCGTGAAGCCGTCCGGGCCGTAGTTCGGCAGCGGCCAGGCGGTGTTGGAAACGCTCGACTCGCCGGCCGTTCGCAGTGCCCGCACCCTGTAGTAATACGTGGCGCCCGGCTTCAATTCGGCGTCGGTACAACTCCGCACCGGACCTACCGAGAAGCTGTGCAGGTCCTTCGTGAAATAGGCGTCGGCCGCCCGGTCGATGCGGAAGCCGCTGGACGGCCCGTCGGGATCTTCCCAGGTCAGTTCGATCGCGTCCGCTCCTTTCATCAGCGCCCGCAGATGGGCGGGGCCGCGCGGTCGGCTTGGGGTTTCCGCGCCGGGTCCGGTCGCCGGAATGGCGGGCTTGCGTCCGATGGGAAGCAGCGCAATCACCAGGCAGACGCCGGCCATCAGCAGCACGGCCGCGCCGCCGCCTGCCAGATAGCGCCAGCGCCGCCGAACAAGGTCGGCGACGCGGCGCAGGGGTGAGATTGCCTTGCCCCGGCGACGGCGCGCGGAAGAGGGCTTGCCGGCGCCGGAGTCGTCGAAGAGGTTGGACCAGTCGTCGTCGGCCGGGAGCTGCGCCGCGGGCGCCGCGGCCGTGACGGGAGCGGCGAGCGGGACCGCGCAGGGCAGGGTCGGGACCGCAACCGTGACGGCCGGCGCCCGGTTGGGGACGGTGGACGCTCCCGTCGCGGCCGAGGCTCGGTTGGGCCGCTCCACCACGGTGGACCCGGATGAGGGCAGACCCGTGCGCCACGGCCGGCCGGCGCGGACGGTGGACCTCGGCGGCGGGAAGTCCGACGCCGGCAGGACCGGCGGCGACCGCGTCCACGGGGCCAGCGCCGCCGCGACATCGGCCGGCGTCTGGTAGCGATCGGCCGGCGCTTTCGCCATCATCCGCGCCACGACGGCCGCCATCGCCTCGGTCACTTCCGGCCGCAGTCGGCGCAGCGGCGGCGGCGCCTTCATCTGGTGCCAGAGCAGCTTCTGGTTCAGCGTGCCGTCGGCGAACGGCGCCCGGCCGGCCAGCAGGAAGTAGAACGTCGCGCCCAGGCTGTAAATGTCGGCTCGCACGTCCACGTCGCCGCTGTCGCGGGCCTGTTCGGGCGCCACGTAGTCGGCCGTGCCCAGCACCGCGTCGTCGGAGCGCCGATCCGTCACCGAGGCCGCGCCCTCGTGAAAGAAACGGGCCAGGCCCAGGTCCAGGATCTTGACGACTCCGGTTCGGCTCAGCAGCAGGTTGGCCGGCTTCACGTCGCGATGGACCAGCCGGGCCGCGTGGGCGTGCTGCAAGCCTACGGCGGCCTGGCGGACATAGTCGGCGGCGCGGGCCGGGTCGAGCCGGCCGCGCCGCGCAACCAACTCCTGCAGATCGACGCCGTCCACGTACTCCATGACGAGGAAATAGGTGCGGCCTTCCATGTCCACGTCGTAGGCCCGGACGATGTTGGGATGGTCCAGCGCGGCCACGGCCCGGGCCTCGCGCTGGAAGCGGACCAAGGCCGCCGAATCCTGGGCCTGATCGGCGGGCAGCACCTTGAGCGCGACCTGCCGCCCGAGCTGGAGGTGTTCGCAGAAGTAGACCGCCCCCATACCGCCGGCGCCGATGCGGTCGAGGATCAGGTATTTGCCGATAAGGAACCTCGGCCGCCGGCCGCACATCAGGTGGTCGGCCTGGAACGGCGTGAGAAAACCGTCGCGGACGAGCAGGGCGGCCAGGTCGCCCGATCCGCGCGGCAGGGCGGCGGCCTGGCGCAGGCCGGCGACATACGCGGCCAGCCGGGTCGGGTCCAGCGGCAGACTCTCTTGGACGAGATGGAGCAGGTCGTCGGCGGAGGCTGGCGCAGCCATTGCGACCATTCCGGGAAAGAACGAATCGGCCTCCCGCGCGAGAAGCGGGGGCGCATAGAGCGACGCTCGGGAACCGGATTGCCGTCTCCAGTTTGGCAGTTGCGCATGGCGGTTGCAAGGACCGGCGAGACGGAATCTCGGGCCGCGCGGAAAACGTTCCCTGCAAATTCCCGATGCCGATGCGCCTGCGCATTCCTACCGTCGCCAGCCCTCGGGGGGGCCTTCGACCTTCAGTTTTCTTTTCCTCTCCGGTTTTGCAAGAAGCAGGCCGCCGAGGGCCGCCCCCAAAACATACGGCGTTGCCAGGGGCGTCGTCGCGCCGGGTTGGGCGCGCAGTCGCCGGCCGTCCTTCGTCGCGGCGGCCGGAGGCGCTACGACGGGCCGCCCGGCCTGCGGCGACCCCGGTGCTGCGTCCACTGCTTCGAGGAGGAAGAACTCGAACGCCTGGAGCCGCGCTTCCTCGTGCGGCTGCGCCGGCTGCGGCGGGGGAGTGGGGTCCGGCGCCGGCCGAACGGGTGGGGGCGCGGCGACGCCGCGCGGGTGCCTGACGAGCCAGAGCCGGATCGCGTCGTCGCCGCCGTACTGCCAGACGGTCTGCGGGTCGTCGGCGAACTCGTCGGCCACGAACTGCGCCCAGGCCGCGCGGGCCGCCGCCGCGCCCGGATCGTCCGGCGTCCCGGCGTCGCCGCCGGAGGTCGCGGCGTCCGTCGTCACCAGGGTGGAGCTGATCTGGACGGCCTGCGACGCCGCCAGGCCGAAGGTCAGCTGGCTGGTGCTCTGGAACACCGCTTCTCGGCCTGGAGCCGTTGTCGCGGTGTCGCTCGACGCCAGGGACTGGCTGACAGTCGCCGTCGCCGCCGTCGCCGGGACTGCCGCCGATACCGTGAACTCCGTCCCAGTCAGCTCCGTCAGCTTCGGGATGGTCGTGTTGTCCAGGATGAGCGTCACCGTCACGCTGTTCGCGCCTATGGTGATTGTCAAGTAACCGGGCGGGTTGGCGGGGTTGAAAAACTCCAGCTGCCCCGTCTCTGGATCCAGGTACTGGACGATGGGGATCGTACCGGGAGGCACGATCGCCGGGAACGTAACCGAAACGAACGCCTGGTCGGCGGCGTTCAAGTTGAACTCGCGGAAGTCAAAGGCGGCCAGGATCTCGACCGTGCCCGGCGAGGGGGGGAAAAACGCATTCAGAAGCTGGGCGGCCAGCAGTTCCCCGCCCGTTCCGGGACCTGGCGCCCGCACCAGCGTGATGCTCGTGACGGCGCCGGTGTCGGGATCGACGACGCTGGCTGTCACCGTCTGTCCGGGTTGGGCGTCCACGGCGACGATCGGCCCGAATGTGGCCGGCAACACGGGCACGATGATGCCGCCGGACGCCGACCCCAGCGAGGCGTTGACGACCTGGACCGTCGCCGCGAAATTGCCCTGTGCGGCGTAGACGTGCGAGCTGCTGAACGTGTCCACGCCCGCCGCCAGGGTCAGGACCGTGTTGGGGGAATTGTCGCCCCAGGCGATGACGACCGTGTGCGGTTCGGCCGTCGCTGCGTCGGTAAAGGAGCCGCTGAGAGTGGTCGGCAAGGCCCCGGGGGTCGCCAGGCCGCTGAGCGCCAGCTTGAGGTCGCTGGGGACGGGGCTTAGGTTGACGCCGTTCGGCGCAACGATGTCGCCCTGGATTTGGAGCACGCCATCCTGGTCCGCGTCATTGACGCCCACCGCGATGTCCACCGCGCCGGTGTCGGATTGGACGAGGCTGCCCGCTGGCAGGACGACGCTGTCGGCGGCCTGGAGGACGACATCGCCGCCTGTAGACTCGACCGTGACGCCCGAAAGGACCGTGATATCGTCCTCGGGCGAATCGTTGCCGGAGCTGGATTCCCCCGTCGCGGCCGTCAGGGTTCCGGCGCTGACGACATCCTCGGCGAAGGTGATCGGGCTGTCCGCGGCCAGGGTCGTCGGGCCGCCGTTCGACGAGGCGGCCAGGCCGTCCACGTCCGTGACGGTCAGCGCGCCGGTGTTCTCGATGTCCACCGCGCCGGAGGCGTTGTCGAACGCCAGGTTGGACGCGATGGTGAGCAGAGGCCCGTCGTCGCCGATGCCCTCGCCGGCCACGAGGGCCAGGTTTTCCACCTGCAGAAAGCCGGCGCCTGCGGTTTCGTCGATGTGGCCGCCGGTGACAAGCACCAGCGTGTTCCAGCCGGCCGATGAATCCGAGACGAGTCCGTCGATCGTGATGTCGCCCGCGAAGCCCGCGCCGCCGATGGATAGGGCGCCGGCGGTGATTGTGTTCAGGTCGGCCTGCGATAGCACCAGGCCGTTGGAGCCGGCGCCCAGGTCGATGCCCAGTGACGGGGTAAACGGCTGCAGCAAGACGGCGCCGGCGTTGATCGGCCCGGCGGACAGGCTCATCACATCGGCGATCAGCGTCACGGATGCGCCGCTGATGGCGGGGGTTGCCATCGGATTCGGATCCAGCACCAGCGTCTGGCCCGGGGCGTTCACCGCCAGGTTCACAGGCGCGGCGCCGGCCGACACGTTGTAGTCCACCGTCAGAGGACCGCCGGCGACAATGGAGATGGGGGCACTGCTGGTGACAACGCCGATATTGACATCGCTGGCAACGCCGAGCGTCAAGGCGGTCGAATCGACAAAATCGACGGCGCCGCCGGTGAATCCGTCGTTGACGGCGGCGTCCGCCAGAACGCCCACGGCGTTCCCTGCGTTTGTCAGGGTGAAAGAGGCGGAGCCGTCCAGCGTCAGCTGAGAAGCCTGGATCGGCGCTGCCTGGACCACCGGCCCGCCGGCCGTGAGCTGGAAGAGGCTGCCGGACTGTGTGCCAGCGGTTACGGCGCCGTTAAGGGCCACGGCGCCGCCGGCCGCTACAGAAATGAAGCCGTTGACCGCGGTGAGCGCTCCGACGGACAGGGAGCCGCCGGCCTGCAAGTTGATGCTGTCGAAGGTGGCGGCGTTCAGATTGCCGAGGGCCAGGTTGCCGCTCGCCTTGAAGAAAAAGGACCCACCCCCGAGGCCGTCAAGCGTGAAGGTGTTGGACGGGTTCGCGAAGGTTATGTCCCCCTTGTTGGCGATGAACGCCACGGGGTTGCTGGTCACGTGGAGGGGCCCCTGCAGGTCGTTGAAGGTGATGGAGTTCTGGGCCGTGATGTTGAGGCCGAAAACAGAGCCGACCTGGGCCAGTGCGCCGTCCGACAGCGTTCCCGGCACATTCCCGCCGTCCGAGGGGGAGATGGTGCCGTGCTTTATGGACGCGAGGATGTTGTCGAGGCTTCCGGCGCCGAAGGCGGCATGGAGGATGTTGATCGTAGTGGCCGGGGCGAGCCGGTCCTCTAACCGTTCAAGCTCCAGCCGGACCCTGCGCCGCTTCGTCGGACGCCGACGCCGCTTGGCGAGGGGTCGAAGGAACTCGTCCAGCCAACCGCCCTGTCCAGCCTCATTCATGGGCAGCGCTCACGGGTCGGAGCAACACGGGTCCAAACGCTACGCCGTTTCTTCTCAACCATAACATCCGTTTGTGCCGGTTGTACCGGACATGTTCGACGCGCGGCATGAGGGATGTCGCATTGGGGCGTTCCGGAGGGAAGTCAGACTCTCCGCAGTTTTTCCATATTCTCCCGACCGGCGCGGCGGGTCAAGGGGGAATGGACGCGCAATCCGATTCTTCGGGCTGGCAGTATTCCCACGGCCGGCGGAATGCGTCATCCCGGCGCATCCGGAAGCGGCCCACAATCCTAGCTTATCATCGGCGTTACGGTCGCACCGCCCCTATGCGAATCGCCGGCGGCGCGGGCCGGCGCGGGCGCGAGGCCTAGAATGCCAGCGCGGGAGAACGCCCGCCCCCACCCGGAGAGTTGCGGTGCTAGCACGCGGCTGCATATCCCTGCTCGGCTTGTCGCTCCTTGCGGCCACGGCCCTCGCCGCCGACCCCTGGCGTCTGCCCGACTGGACGGCGCGGGCCGTCGTCGAAATCCCCACGCCCTCCAGCGAGGAAGGTGTGGATGCGGCCGGCGTGAAAATCCTCTGCCAGGGCCGCGCCAAGCCCGACGGCTCCGATTACCGCGTCCTCGACGCCGACGGCAAGCCGGTCCCCTTCCAGCTCGACTTCCACGACGCCGACCATTACTCGCTGCTGACCTTCAAAGTCGATAACCCCAAGCAGAGGTTTTTCGTCTACTTCGGCAATCCCAAGGCGGCGCGGGCCACGGAACAGACGGGCGACTTCCCAGCGCCGGGCGGCGGGCCGCCGACCGGCGGCTGGGCGCCTCACTGCGGATTCGTCTACCAGACCATCGACCGGCCGCACGCCGACGACCCGGCCAAGGAACACGACCCGGACGCCATCGACGAAATGGCCAAGCTGATCGCCGCCAGCAAGGCCAAGGACGGCGCCCGCTGGCAGCGCCGCGTCGCCGACGGCTGCAATCCGTTCGGATCGTCGGATTATTACATCAGCATCTATCGCGGCTGGGTGCGCGTCCCCAAGGCGGGGCCGTACCAGTTCTGCACCGTCTCCAACAAAGCTTCGTTCTCGTTCCTGGACGGCAAGCCGCTGATCCACTGGCCCGGCTATCACACCGTCGAGCGCGGGATGCACGGCGAGGTCAACGCCAAGGTCGAGCTGACGGCCGGGCCGCACTACCTGGAATACTACCACGAAGCGACGCCGCTGGAACACATGGCCTACCTCGGCTGGCGGCCGTCCGGCGACGCCGGCAATTTCTCCGCCATACCGGAGTCGTTTTTCACCGCCCCGCACGCCGCCGTCATAACGGCGTATGAAGATCCGAAAGGGCCGCTCCTCCACTTCGAGCCGGTCATCGTCGATTCCGTGTGGCCGGTGGAGCGCGACGAGGGCCAGTACACCCGCGTCCACTTCGCCGCCGGCAAGGCGCCGCCCCTGCCGGACGGGACGAAATGCCACTGGGATTTCGGCGACGGCCAGGCGGCCGACGGCGCCGAGGCCGATCACGTCTACCTGACGAAAGAGACGTTCCCCGTAACGCTGACGGCGCAGGGGCCGGCCGGGACGCAGACGGCCCGCTGGCCGTTGACGATTTTCGAGATCGAACACATCACCGATCAATTCAAGGAAGGCCGGCCGAAGGAATACGCGAAATTGGCGAAGGGCTACGACCGGGCGAAGCTGAGTTCCGATGCCTTGCGGGAGCTTCAATATCTTCTGGCGGAGGGCGAAGAACCGGCCGAGTCGGTCGAGGTCGGCAAGACATTTCTGCAGCGCTTCCCCAACGCCGACGCCCTGACGCAGGCCCGCGTCCGCCGGCTCATGGCCGACTGCGCGGTGCGCGGCGGTCAGGGCAGCCTGGAAGAGGCGATCGCCCATTACGAGGCGTCGCTGGTGAAGGAGACGCCGCCGGCCGAGGCGCTGGACGTGCTGGCCCGCCTGATCCGCCTGGTCGGCGTGGAGCGCGAGCAGCCGGACAAGGCGGCGCCGATCTTCGCGCGGGCGGAGGAGGTGTACAAGGCGGCGAAGCCGATGGCGGACGAGCGGGAGGCGGTGCGGCAGGCGTACCGGCAGGCGCTGATCGCGATGGGCGACGTGCGGCTCTGGCAGGGGGAGCTAGTCGAGGCCCGCGAGTCCTACGCCAAAGCCGAGCAGCTCGCCGACCCCATCCCTCCGCAGGTGCGGGCTGCTCGTCTCGGCGCCTATCCCGACTCGCTTCAGGAATATCTCGACTCCGGGAACACCGGGGCGGCGTTGGACTTGGTGGACAAGTGGGACGAGAAGTTTCCGACGGACAAGCCGAACGGCCACAGCCTGTTCTGGCGCGGCAAGGTGCTAGCGGCGCGGGGCCAGCCGCAGAACGCGGCCCGCTGCCTGGACGAGGCGGTGCGCCTGACGGTGGGGGCGCCGTTCGAGACGGAGGCCCGGTGGCTGCTGGCCGAGGCGCTGGAGCAGCTGGGCCGCAAGGACGAAGCGAAACGCGAGCTGGCCCGGCTGATCGCCGTCGGCGTCAACGATGAATTTGCGAAAAAAGCGATCGAGAAACTGAAGAAATAGGAGCAGTCATGCGGGCAGCCTGGATTCTTGCACCCGCGGTCGCGGCCGTCGGCCTGGGCTTTGCGGCGGTCGAGCCGGACAGGCCGAAGGCGGACGACAAGCCGGCGGTGAAGGCGGACGCGCCGAATTTGGTCCCTAACGGCGACTTCGAGGCCGGCGACGCGACGCCGACCGGCTGGCAGACGATCGACGGCCTGACCACGTTCTGGGTCAAGGACGACGACCCCAAGCACGGCAAGGTCATCCGCTTCGACACGGACGTGTACCAATCCGAGGGCTATGAATGGTGGGCGAAAATCGCTCAGGGGGCGTCGGCCAAGGACGCGCCGAAGAAGACGCCGACCGTCGGCGACAAATACGACACGCTGGCCGGCAATGACGGCGTCTGGTTCTGGAGCGACCCCATTCCCGTCGAGAAGGGCAAGGCCTACTGGCTGACGATCGACGCCAAGGGGCCGGGCATGTTGGCGTGGCTGTTCGGCTACCCGGACAAGCCCAAGACGGATTTCGGCGCCGACGAGGGGGCGTTTCAGGATTTCCTCCAGGCGAAGCTGACCGGCAAGCCCAAGGACGTGAAGCGGGGCCACGAGTCGTTCATCCACAACTACGTCTGGAAGGGCCAGCTCTCGACGCTGGGCGGCTCCGACCAGTGGAAGACGTATTCGCGCGACAAGACGCCGTTCCGGCCGACCGCTCACACGCCGAACGTGAAATATGTTCGGGTGATGATCCTTCCGACCTGGCCGCCCGGCGTCTACTCGATCGACAATGTGAGGCTGACCGAGATCGAGGACAAGGACGCCGACGCGAAGCCGGAGGAGTGACGCGAAAGAAAAGCGCGGCCGGCCCTTGACGGCCGGGCCGCGACGAGTAAAAAATGTGAATCCTTCGCGGAGGAGCAACGTCTAACTTGCCGCGAATGAGGAAGCCGCCCCACTGGGGCGGCTGTCGTTCTTTGACAATCAGGGTGCGCGGTAGAAGTTGCAATCACGAGAACTGCCGCGTTTTCGTCGGCTCGGGCGACCGGGCTGATGGAGGCGCGTTTAGTTTTTGCGATCTCTGCAGAGCCTGAAGGTAGAGAGAAGGGTCGTTACTCTCCCGAGCGGATGCACGCTCGGGGGTGGTTTGGCGGTCGTGTCCGCCAGGCCTGGCGCAAGCCGGGGTTGGAGGATGGGGCCAATGCGGCCAAGCTACTAAGGGCATGTGGGGGATGTCTTGGCGCCAAGAGGCGATGAAGGGCGTGGAAGACTGCGATAATCCCGGCGGAGCCGTCAACCGGGCGTTGAGGCCGGGGTCCCTGAATTAACATACGCTGAATCCATAGGCGTATGTGGCCCACCGGGGGAACTGAAACATCTCAGTACCCCGAGGAAAGGAAAGCAAAAGCGACTCCGTCAGTAGCGGCGAGCGAACGCGGATCAGCCCAAACCTCCTGGACTCGTCCGGGAGGGGTTGTAGGACCGGCGCATGGGAGTTACCAAACTTCCTTCCAGCGGAAGCGATCTGGAAAGTTCGACCGTAGAGGGTGATAGTCCCGTACGCGTCGGAAGGGAGTCTCCCGCCGAGTTCCTGAGTAGGGCCGGACACGTGAAAGCCGGCTCGAATCTGCGGGGCCCATCCCGCAAGGCTAAGTACTCCTTGGCGACCGATAGCGAACCCAGTAGCGCGAGCGAACGATGGGAAGAACCCCCACCAAGGGGAGGACAGTGAACCTGAAACCACATGCCTACAAGCGATCGGAGCACGATGCCCGCAAGGGCCGTGTGACGGTGTGCCTTTTGCATAATGATCCGGCGACTTACCGTCGTCCGCGAGGTTAAGGTGCTATGCACTGGAGCCGAAGCGAAAGCGAGTCTGAAACGGGCGTTTCAGTGGGCGGCGGTAGACGCGAAACCACGTGACCTACGCATGGGCAGGATGAAGTGGGGGTAACACCCCATGGAGGTCCGAACTCACTAGTGTTGAAAAACTAGGGGATGACCTGTGTGGAGGATTGAAAGTATCATCAAACGTGGAGATAGCTCGTTCTCTCCGAAATAACTTTAGGGTTAACGTCGGACTAGTTGGGCGTGGGGGTAGAGCGACTGAATCGGCTAGGGGGCCTACCCGGCTACCCTTCCGAACCAAACTCCGAATACCACGATTCCAAGGTCCGGCAGCTAGACGGCGGGGGATAAGCTTCGTCGTCGAGAGGGGAACAACCCAGACCGCCCGCTAAGGTCCCTCAATCACGCTCAGTGCGAAAGGAAGTTGGACTCCGGGGACAGCCAGGATGTTGGCTTAGAAGCAGCCACCATTTAAAAAGTGCGTAATAGCTTACTGGTCGAGGGGTCCTGCGCCGATAATGAACGGGACTAAGCGTGACACCGAAGCGGCGGATGCAGGGGCGAGGTTTCCTCGCCCTTGCGTGGTAGGAGAGCGTCGCGCGACAGGTCGAAGGGGCACGGACAACGAGCCCTGGACGAGGCGCGAGTGATCATGCCGGAACGAGTAACGATAAAACGGGTGAGAATCCCGTTCGCCGAAAGCCTAAGGTTTCCTGGGGAAGGTAAATCCGCCCAGGGTGAGTCGGACCCTAAGACGAGGCCGAAAGGCGTAGTCGATGGACGGCAGGTTAATATTCCTGCACCATGTTGGAAGGTTGATCTTGTCAGGACGCTGGCGTGAAGGTGATCGGCCCGCTAGACGCGGCCGTCCCGCAAGGGCGAGGGCGCATACGATCCCGAAGTCATCGGAACGACAGACGAGAAAAGCCGGCAAGGGACGACCAGCATGTCCGTACTAAAACCGACACAGGTAGGCGCGAAGAAGATTCCAAGGCGCTCGAGAGAACGCTCGTGAAGGAACTCGGCAAATTAGCCCCGTAACTTCGGGAGAAGGGGCGCCCCTGGGGGTGCAAGCTCTTGGGGGCCGCAGTGAAAGGGATCTGGCGACTGTTTACTAAAAACACAGGTCTGTGCCAACTCGTAAGAGGACGTATACAGACTGACGCCTGCCCGGTGCCGGCAAGTTAAGGAAGGGGGTTAGCCCGCAAGGGTGAAGCCCGCGACTGAAGCTCCGGTAAACGGCGGCCGTAACTATGACGGTCCTAAGGTAGCGAAGTTCCTTGTCGGGTAAGTTCCGACCTGCATGAATGGCGTAACGACCGGATCACTGTCTCCACGAGCGGCTCGGTGAAACTGTAGTTGTTGTGAAGATGCAACATACCCGCAACTAGACGGAAAGACCCCGTGAACCTTTACTGCAGCTTCGTATTGGGCTTAGGCCCAGCATGCGTAGCGTAGGTGGGAGGCGTTGAACCCCTGGCCCCGGCCAGGGGGGAGCCGGCCAATGAAACACCACCCTTGTTGTGCTTGAGTTCTAACCCCGTCCCGTGAATCCGGGCGGCGGACAGTGCGAAGTGGGCAGTTTGACTGGGGCGGTCTCCTCCTAAAAGGTAACGGAGGAGTTCAAAGGCGTCCTCAGCCCGGTCGGCAATCGGGCAACGAGCGTAAAGGTAGAAGGACGCTTGACTGCGAGACCCATCAGTCGAGCAGATGTGAAAGCAGGACTTAGTGATCCGGCGGTCCCGGATGGAAGGGCCGTCGCTCAACAGATAAAAGGTACTCCGGGGATAACAGGCTTATCTCCCCTGAGCGTTCACAGCGGCGGGGAGGTTTGGCACCTCGATGTCGGCTCATCGCATCCTGGGGGTGGAGAAGCTCCCAAGGGTTTGGCTGTTCGCCAATGAAAGCGGTACGTGAGCTGGGTTTAGACCGTCGTGAGACAGGTCGGTCCCTATCTGTTGCGGGCGCAGGAGACTTGCGCGGCTTTCTCCCTAGTACGAGAGGATTGGGAGGGACGCACCTCTGGTGTGCCAGTTGTCGTGCTAACGGCAGCGCTGGGTAGCCATGTGCGGCCCGGATAAACGCTGAAGGCATCTAAGCGTGAAACCCCCCGCAAGACCAGGTCTCCTTTCCGCAAGGATGAAGGCTCCCGGAAGACCACCGGGTCGATAGGCCGGGTGTGCAAGTGCAGCAATGCACTCAGCTGACCGGTACTAACAGCCGAACGCTTCGCCGCATTGACCCCCTCCTCGACCTAACCCAAACAGGTCCCGGCAGAGAGGCAACCTCTAACGCGCACCCTCTTTGGTTACATCTGAGCTTTCTCGGTGAGCATACCCGGATGGCCCCACCCGTTCCCATCCCGAACACGGCCGTTAAGCATCCGGGGCCGATGGTAGTCCTTCGCGGGCGAGAGTAGGTCGTCGCCGGGAATTTACGGACCCCCGACAGGGCAAACCTGCCGGGGGTCCCGCTTTTCCCTTGCTGCTAGAATAACAACAGGACGAGCCAGCGCCGGCTCGGCGTTCTTCTCTTCTCCGGGGCGCGTCCCATGCCACTCCGACGCACTTTTGCCAGCCTTATAATCTCCATACTTCTCTGCGGCTGCGGGCCGAAGGCCGAGGAAGAACCCGTCTGGATCGGCTGCATCGCCTCGTTCAGCGGCGGCGATCAAGCGCCCGGCGTCGCCGTGAAGCAGGGTGTCGCGCTGGCGATGGACGATTCGCCTGACTTGCGAGTCGAGGGGCGGCGCCTGACCGTGGTCGCGGCCGACGATCGCGGCGCCGACGAAATGGCCGGGGCCGAAGCCGTGCGGCTGCTGGCCGTCAATCACGTCGCCGCGCTGATCGGCGGGGCGACCCCCGGCCGCGCTCTCCGCCTGGCGCGAGCCGCCCAACCGTACGGGGCGCCGGTGCTTCTGCCCTGTGAAATCGCCGGTCCCCTTCCCGGCGACGCCGTCTTCACCCTCGGCGTACGGCCGGGATGGCGCGGTCAGGTTCTGGCTCGCTACGCCTCCGGCGTTCTCAAGGCGAAGCGCGCTTGGTACTGACCGATGACAGCAACCCCATCGCCGTCGAGCTGGCGGCCGGCTTCGTCCGGGAATGGCCGACCGGCGAGGGGTCGGCGGTGGAGCAGGCAGCGTACCAGGCCGATGCCGACCTGCCGGAGCGGTCGGTTCGCGCGGCGGCCGCGAAGCCGGACGTGGTGCTGATCGCGGCGTCTGTCCCCGATTTCCGCCAGGCGGCCGGCCAGCTGAGCGGCGCCCTTTCCGCGCCGCTGCTCTATGGCGGCGAGGACGTGGGCGTGGGACCGCTGGCGGCCGGCGGCGGGAACCTCGTCACAGCCACCGTCGCGACCATGGAAGATTTCACGGATCGCGGAAAGGAATTTGTGAAAAGGTACCAGGAGCGCTTTCATGAGCCGCCGGGTTTGCCTGCGTGTCAGGCGTATGACGCCGCGCGGGTATTGTTCGATGCGATGGGGCAGGCGAAGGGGGTCGCCCCCGATCACGTGCGGGACCAACTCGCGGCCGCATCGGACTTTGATGGCCTGACCGGGCCGCTCCGGTTCAAGGACGGCCGCGCCCGCCGGCGCGTATTCATGGTCGGCCTTCACGACGGGGTCGCGAAAACCGTGCAGACCATCGACCCGGAGCCAGATGCGCCCGCGGTGGCCCAGTGACTGCGCGGGCTTTGGAGGTGGACCTTTCGACCCCGCTATTGATAGACTACACCAAGTCGGAGACGGCCCGGCCATTTGGCCGCCTCCCGGTTCGTTGTCCCGCCAGGGAATGTCGCATGGCCGTGATAGCTCCACCCCCGCCCGCCCCGCCGCAGGTCGGCGCCGCGGACGACGACCGCATGCGTCACTTCCGCCGGCGGCTGACCCTCGTCATGGCTGCCTCGGTGACCGTGGTGGCGACCGGCTGGACGTGTACCCTGGGAATCCTGCCCGCCATCATCGGCCTGATGGTGGCCAAGCACGTTCTCGTCGCCATCCTCATGATGGGCTTGGGCGTGGACGCCCGCCGCGGGGAATTGCGGTGATGCGCCCGGGCGGGACAGCGGCTCCGCGGCCGCCCCACGAGACGTAATGGAAGTCCCGAGAGGCGATCACAGGCGGGTATAGACCGAGGAAGCGGACCCTCAGCTTTCCCACTCGGTCGCTGAACAACTGCTGCCCGCGGTACTTGTCCTCGACGACCTTCTTGGCTGCCGCCGCAAACTGGCCGCCGTCCTTGGACTTCAACTCGTCCAGCCGCTTCTGCGCCTGGTCGCGCCCGACCGACTTGCCGTCTTTCTTGATCTTGTCCGCCAGCAGCGAAACCACGAAGTCGCTGATGGCCATGTTGTCATCGACAATGTGCTGCAACTGCCCGTCCATTACCAGCTTCAGGCCGTGGCGTTCCAGCCCGGATATTTCATCGTCCGAGCGTCTCGCGCGACTTCTACGCGGCGCCGGAACTTCCGCATTTGGGGAGCGGCAAACTCGATTTGAAGCGGCTGAAGGACATGGCGGTGGAACTGGCGAGGAAGTAAGGCGGTGGCGCAGTATCCGTCCCGGAGCGCTCCCTGCGATTGTGCAGGGGGAATTCGGCGCCGAATGGTCGCCGACGGCGAAGCGATGGAAGCCTTGGCCCAGCGACATGGAGAGGCGGCTGAGCGACCGATAGCGCCAGACGCGCTGGCGGAACCGTCTGGGAACCTACCCGAGAGTGTGCGATAGGCCTGTTGCCGCCGTTATCCGGATTGTGGAGGCTTCTTCGGTCTCCCACCTCTCGTCCGACTCGTTTCGCTTGCGGTCGGCCGGTCGGGCGACTCCTCCCTCTGTGCCTCCAGTTCCGTCATCAGGGACGCCATTGAGGTTTCGAGGGCAGCGGCCAGCTTCCGCACAACTTCCAGGCTCGGCATCCGCTCGCCGCGTTCTAGATCCTCATCGAGGTCCGGCCAATGAATGCCGTAGCCGCCCCCGCGACGTGCCAGTTCTTCCGCTGGGCGGCGGTCGCGTTGAACAGGCGCGGGTACCAAGCGAGCGGAACGGTAATGGTCCGCCCGTCCCGAAGCGATACGCACAAGGAGTCCTTCGTGAACTTCACCCCGGCGACCCGCTCGTCAGCCGTTAGCGCCAATACGATGTCCCTTTGTCTTTTCAAAGCGGCGGCCCGCCCGTCATTTGCTGTCCTTCGCCGCCAGGTGCGTGTCGAACCAGTCGAGCATGGCGGGCAAGGCCTGCTCCTTGTTCTGAGCGTCGTTGAAGCCGTGGCCCGCCCCCTCGATGACGACCAGCTTGGCGTCCACCTTCGCTTTCTCCAGCGCCGCCAACATCTTTCGGCTGTGTTCGATGGGCACCAGTTCGTCTTTGTCGCCGTGGATCATCAGGGACGGGGCCGTCTTGTCGGTGACGTGCAGCAGCGGCGAGTAGTCCGGCGCTTTCTTCGCGTCGAAGGTCAGCGGCGGCTTCAGGGCGGGGATGTTCTTGATCGCGTCCGGCGGGTTCGTCACCCAATCGCTGATGTCGGTCGGCGGATAGAGGGCCACGGCCGCGGCGATGCGGTCGCTCTGGCGCAGCACTTCGTCCTTGGCGTTGGGGTCGCCGTCGTCGGCCGTCGTCGCCAGCATGAGCGTTAGATGGCCGCCAGCGCTTCCGCCCGTCACGCCCACCCGGTCGGGGTCCACGTTCCAGTCCTTCGCGTGCAGGTGGATGAACCGAATGCTGCGGCGCACGTCCTCGACAGCTTCGGGGATGGCGTACTTCGGCGCGCTGCCGTGCCGGACGATGAAGACCGTGTAGCCCTTGTCGAGGAACGGCTTGGCGATCACCGGCCAAACATTCGGGTCCACCCACACCGAGTACCATCCACCGCTCTGTATCCACACGATGGCCGCTCCGTTGGGCTTCACGGGCTTAACCACGTCGAAAGTCAGCGCCATCCCATCCTTGTGCCCATAGACGACGTCCGGCTGGACCTGTGCTTGATCGGCGGCGCGGAGTTGTGGGGCCAGAACAGCGGACAGCGCGAGGCCGACGACCAGCGACGCGAGACGCATTTTCATACCACGGCTCCTTTGGGGAAGGCGGTTGTTCCTGCCGCGATCTTACTTGGGCGACGTCTTTCGGGCAAGGAACGACGCCTTGCGGGGCAGGCAGGCGGTAGGGTTGACGACGGGAGCGTTTCGACCATAATTATGGTCATCATGGCAAAGCGAACCCCTTTCGCCTTGGTGTACGCCGCCGAGGTCAAGCGTCATTTGCGGGCCATCGAAACCAAGTACCATTCCTTGATCCAGGCGGAGGCCGAGGCTCAACTGCTCTTCGACCCCGACGTGGAAACCCGAAACCGGAAGCCGTTGAAACGGCCGATCGCGTTCGGGGCGGACTGGGAGCTTCGCCTCGGCCCGGAGAACCGCTTCCGCGTTTTCTATCAGGTCAAGGCGGAGAGCCGTGAGGTCCGTGTCCTGGCGGTCGGCGTCAAAGATCGGAACCGTCTGTTTATCGGGGGAGAGGAGCTTGAGGGATGAAGATTGCCTCAGTCGCAGACGTGAAGGCTCACTTGAGCGCCTACCTCAAAGAGACCCGGGAAGGACCGGTGATCGTCACCCGGAACGGCAAAGCGGTCGCAGTGTTGCTGGCGGTCACCGACGAGGACGAATTGGAGCGTCTGGTGTTGGCGCACTCGCCCAAGTTCCAGGCGCTCCTCGACAAGTCCCGGCGCCAGATCGAAGAGACCGGGGGCATTCCCCACGATGATTTTTGGTGCGAGGTGGCGGCGGAAAGCCGCGAGGACGCGAGCAAGGGCAAAAAAGGGCGGCGCCGAACCTCTGCAAAGTTGCCCAAGTCAAAAGAAAACAGTTCCCCCGGTCACGTCGCAGGGTAACGGCTGCGCCGGCGTTAACGAGAAGGCGGAATGGTTAAGGAGACGAAATGCCCGCCGAAGGGAAGGTCGCCGTCGTCGCCGGGGCGAGCCGCGGCATCGGCCGGGCGAGCGTCCTCGGCTTGGCCCGCGAAGGCTTTCGCGTCGTGATCGCCGCCAAGAGCGTCGAGTCCACCGACCGGCTGCCCGGTTCCATTCATACCGTGGCCCGCGAGGTGGAGGCGCTCGGCGGCGAAGCGTTGCCCTTGCAAGTCGATGTCCGCGACGAGCGGCAGATCGAAGAGATGGCCGCTCGCACGGTGGAACGCTTCGGCCGGATTGACGTGCTGGTGAACAATGCCGGCGCCTTGCACTGGCAGGGGCTGCTGGAGACGCCGGCCAAGAAGTTCGACCTTGTCATGGCGGTGAACGCCCGCGCGGCGTTCCTGTGCTGTCGGGCCGTGCTGCCCACCATGATCCAGCAACATGGGGGCCACATCATCAACATGTCGCCGCCGTTCGACCTCGCCATGGTCCCCGGCCGCATCGCTTATGCGATCTCCAAACTCGGCGTGACGCTGCTGACGCACGGCCTGGCGGAGGAAGTCCGTCCGCACCACGTCGCCGTCAACTCGCTGTGGCCGGTCACGATCATCGAGAGCCAGGCGAGCATCAACTGGGGCCTTGGCAAGCGCGAGACGTGGCGTAAACCCGACATCCTGGTGGACTGCGTACTGCGGCTGGTGCGCAAGGACCCGGGCGAGATCACCGGCCGGGCGCTGCTGGACGAGGACTTCCTGCGGGCAGAGGGCGTGACAGACTTCGGCGGCTACGCTTGCGTTCCGGGGACGAACCCGCCGCGGCTGACGTGGCCGGCATTTCGGACTTGATTGACGGAGAATGAGCGGCCCAACGCCGAATTCGCGTGTATGCAACAGAGAGCCAGACAGGAGCAGGAAAACACCCGAAACCCCAGGCGTCCGCCAAGCAGCTCCGCATCCTAATGACACTGGAACCAGCCCACCCTCTTGATGTCGTTCCAGGCGGTCGTCTGGTGGCACAGGTAGCACTGGTTGACCAGTGCGTGCGGCTGGCCCGCCACCTTCTTGCTATTTAAGTTTGGCCACTTTGTCATTCAACTCGGCGACCTGGGCGACCAGGTCCTTGTCGGCGTGCGGATCGGGCTTGTCCTGGGGCTGGGCGTGCGCGGCGTGCGGATCGGGCTTATCCGTCTGGTCCTGCGCCGCGCCTGCCAGGGGCCAGGCCAGGCCGACGCCGAGGGCGGCCAACGCCAGGACGGCCAGCAACAGGGGCAGACGGGACTTGGTCATAAATCCGAAGTTCCACATCGCTTTACTCCCTATTTCCGCGAGCGGCGCCCGACCGAGGCGGCGCGGGGCGGGCCACACGAGAAGAGGGCCAGAACGGCTCGCCGTCCGTCCCTCTTCCCCACATGGTCAGCACCGGAAATACTTGGTCCGTCATTCGGGCTTGGTTTCGCCCAAGGAAAGGTGGGGCGGTCTCTCGACCGCCCTCAGGGCCACGTCCGCTTTACTTCTGGGACTGTTCGGCGCTCTTGGCCTTCAGTTCCTTGACCTTGGCCAGGATCTTGGCCGGATCCGCCTCAGCTTGCTTCAGGCATGCCTCGCAGCAGACGAACACCAGCTGGTCCTTGATCATCACCTTCACCGGCACGCCCACCGCCCCGAACCGCGTGTCGCTCTCCACGACGCAGAACTTCTGCGCTCCGCGAGCTTGCGGTCTTCCGACGACAGCTTGGCCGGGTTAGTCTCGGCTTCCGCGTCCTGCTCGGTCGGCTTCACCGCCCTTTGGAGGAAGACGCAGTGTTCCTCACCCGCCTTGACCGGGATGGAGATCTCCTTGCTGACCCAGTGGCCGTCCTCGGCCCAGGCCACGCGAACCGCGTAGTGGAACTCCTTGCCGGGTTCCAGGGCAGGGGAGCGGTAGAGGCGCTCCACGCCCGTCGCGGTGGTCGGGTTCCCGTCGATCCACACGAGGGCGCCCTCGGCGACGTGGGCCATCGGCACGACGCGGTCGGCGTTTTCTGGTCCGGCCGGCTGAGGGACTGCCGCCGCCGCCACGCGGTGACTCACAGGCGCGGCGTTAATGACGGCCGGCGGCGGCTGGGTGGGACGGACGGTTTCGGCGTTGCCGGGGAAATTCGGGGCCTCCCATGGCATGAAAAACTTCGACCGACTGGGTTCCGTGGTTTGGGGCGTTGCGGGGCCGGTCACCAGGAACAGGGCCGTCGCGAGCGTCAGGCCCATGAGGGCGAAAGAGCGTACCTTGTGCAACACAGCCATGAGACATCTCCTTTGGGTTCTTGCCCGCTTTGACGCGGAATGGGCCGCCAAGCGATAACGGCGGTGGCCTTTATCCGCTACAATTTTTGCCTCTATAAGCTCATATTGGGGCAAACCGTGTACCGTGGCCGCTTTCTCCCGGCGTGCCGCGACGCTCGGTTGACCGAAGGGCCTCACGCAATGCGGTTGCACGCAAGCTCCTTGGCCGAAGAGTCCTCCGCCATTCGACCGGGAAGGTCGCTGAGGCGGACTTTTCCATCCGCGCGCCCCCAAATGGTCCAGAACCGCGCA
Organism: uncultured Planctomycetaceae bacterium; assembly: GCA_963823075.1. GTDB lineage: Bacteria > Planctomycetota > Planctomycetia > Gemmatales > Gemmataceae > UBA4732. The sequence goes on along the minus strand of CAWGKE010000001.1, from coordinate 227,923 downwards.
CCGCCTTGCCGATTTCGGCCGGTCGCGATTCAACCACCTCTGCGATGCCGTTCCGGGGACGGGGGCGGACTTCAATCCGCTCGTAGCCGACTGCATTTGAAGCCAGGACCGGCTTTGTTTTTTGGCCTCGGGGTATTTTTCTCATGGGATGGGCTGGCGTCGGCGGTACGGGTTGCCCGGCCGCTCCGCGAAATACCGCGCCAGCCGGCCGCCCTCGCTCAGCACGGCCGCACGCACCTGGAGGATCGCCTCCGCGCCCGCCGACCGATTCCCGTACTTGTCCCGACCCTTCACCCGGCCATTGAACTCCCCCACCAGCGACTCCACCCAACTGCTCGTCACCGGCAATCCCGCCCGCCGGTAACGCGGGTAGTCCATCCGCCCCCGGTTGTTCCCCAAATACCGCTCCACGTCCTGCACCACCCGCCGCGGGTTCGGCTCGTCGGCCTGCGGCGGCGGACGGCCCAAACGCTCCTGCCAGGCGGCCAACTCCGAGAGCACCTCCCCCACCCGACCCTGCCAGCACGCCCGCATCCACGTCTCGAACTGCGGCCAGCGCGACGCCTCGTCGCCGCCGACCGCCCAGGCGCCCCGGTACAGGTAACACAGGACGTGGAGGAAATCCGCGACGGCCTCGAAGTGCGGGAAGTAGGCCCGTTGGATGCGCCAGTTGTACTGCTGCCCGTCCCCCAGGAACGCCTGCCGGGGCGAGTCGAAAAAGCCACGCGCCTGCGCCTCGGCCGCCGCCAGCGGGCCGAACGCCCGGCTGTCGCTCATGCTGGCCACGCAGGTCCGCACCAGCCGCTCCGGCCGCTCCGGCCGGTCGTCGGCGTCCGACGCCGCCGTCGGGGCGTCCGCCGCGGCCTCGTCGGCCGGCGGCGCCTGGCCCTGGGGACGCACCAGCCGAGCCACCCGGCGGGCGTCGCGGAACGACGCCGGCGGCTCCGGTTGCGGGTCGGCGGCGTGGACGGCGCTGCGCACGCCGACCAGGCAAGCGATCTTGTCTTCCTTGGCCTGGGGCTGATGCACCCCCGGCCCGGCCCCGCTCCGCCGCGTGCCCAGACGGCCGCCGTCCCCTTCGACGACCGCCACCGGTGGCGGCTGCCGCCGGCCGGCAGGTCGCGGCGCCGGTAACGCTCGGCCTGCTCGTCCCGCCGCCGGGCCAGGTCGGCCCCCACTTCCTGAGTCAGACGCTGGACGCGTCGGCCGGTCAACGGCACGTCGGCGGCCAACGGCTTGTTGCTCCAGAAGGGTGGCGAGCGTGCCGTCCAGCAGCCCGCGCGCGGCGGCGACGGCGACCCGTTCCAGGGTGGCCAGGTCGGCGTCGAGGCCGGGGCCGGCGTCGCCGAAGGCGCGTCGGGCCACGATCTTGCCCCAGCGGGCCGCCACATTACGCATATCCTGGAGTTCTTCGGGAGTGAATGGAGGAGCGGCCATGCCCCATCCCGCCTTGGACTTGCGCCGAATGAAGGGGCGAAGTTCTCCTGCCGTTGTAGGACCGAACGCTTGGGCCGGCAAAGCCGGTCCTGGCCTCCTCCGCGCCAGCCGACGGCTACTGAGTTTGCCCACTGAGGCCCTCTTGTGCCAAAATGCCCATTGATGGTAAGGCGCGGAAGGTCCGCGCCCACACGGAGGGTCTCCATGCGCATCTTGCACACGGCCGACTGGCACCTCGGCGACCGCCTCGGCCGCCAGGACCGCACCGACGACCTCCGCCGGGCCGTCGAGCGCGTGGCCGACTATTGCACCTCCGAAAAGGTGGACGTGCTGCTGGTGGCCGGCGACCTGTTCAGCGAGCTGGCGCCGCCGGAGGGCTTGCGCGAGGCCATCCGCCATTTGCAGGAAACCTTCGGCGGCTTCCTCGCCGGCGGCGGATCCATCCTGGCCCTGACCGGCAACCACGACAAGGAGAACTTCTGCCAGACGCTGCGGCACGCCATGCACCTGGCCGCGCCCGCCGGCGGCCGGCCCGGCGAACTCGTGCCGACCGGCCGGCTGCACCTGGCCACCGGCCCCACCTGGCTGCGCCTGCCCGACCGCACGACCGGGGCGGAAGTCCAGTTCGTGCTGATGCCGTACCCGACGCCGGCGCGTTACTTGACCGACGAGACGGCCCAGGCATACCAGGGTTTCGACGAGAAGAACCGCAACCTGATGCACGCCTTCACCGAGTGGCTGCGCGGGGTGCGGACCTCGCCGGGCTTCGACCCGGCCCTGCCGACGGTCCTCGCCGCCCACGTGGCCATGCAGGGCAGCGACCTCTCGACGCGCTTCCGCCTCTCCGCCGAGGAAGACATTCTCTTCGAGGAGACGAGCCTGCTGGACGAGTACGCCTACGTCGCGCTCGGCCACATCCACCGGCCGCAGTCTCTCGGCGGCCGGGCGCACGTCCGCTACTGCGGAAGCATCGAGCGGCTGGACCTGGGCGAGAAGGCCGACGACAAGGGCGTCGTCCTGTTCGAGGTCGGCCCGGAGGGGCTGCGCGGCGAACCGAAGGTCTTGCCGCTGGACGCCACGCCGATGCTGGACGTGGAAATCACCTCTCCGCAAGCGCAGATTCCCACGCTGGAACAGGACCATCCCGAGGCGAAGCGTGCGCTGGCGCGGATCCGCTGCACCTACACGGCCGGCGTGGACAACCGCGAGGAGATGCTGCGGCGGCTGGAGGAGATTTTCCCGCGCTGGTACGACCGCGAGGTGATTGAGTCGGGGGCGCTGGGGCGGACGCTGACCGTGGGCGAGGCGTCGCGGACCAAGAGCTTCGAGGACACGGTGCGCGACTACCTGCGTCAGGAATTGTGCAACCAGGAAGAGTCCCTGCGCGACGCCGTGCTGGCGCGGGCCGAGGCCCTGTTGGGGGAGGTGCAGGCATGATCCCGCATCGCATCGAGCTGAAGGGCTTCCTCTGTTACAAGGACGAGCAGGAGGTCCGTTTCGACGGCGCCGCCACGCTCTGGATGCTGTCCGGTCTCAACGGCTCCGGCAAGTCGTCTGTTTTCGACGCCGTCACCTACGCGCTGTTCGGCCACCACCGCGGCGGCGGTCAGCACGCCCTTGAACTCATCAACAAGGACAGCGAGGCGCTGCTGGTGGTGTTCGACTTCCTGCTCGACGGCCGCCTCTACCGGGCCAAGCGGACGCTGCGCCGCAATACCCGAGGCGGCGCCACCGGCACGCAGCAGATCTTCCGGCGCGAGGGCGACAACGGCGATAGCAAATGGATTCCGATCGAGGGGACGAGCCAGAAGCGCGAGTTCGACGGCTGGGTGGCGGACCACGTCGGCCTGAACTACGAGACGTTCACGTCGTCGGTGCTGCTGTTGCAGGGTAAGGCGGACAAGCTGCTCGACTCCAAGCCGGAGGGCCGCCGCGAGGTGTTGGCCGGCATCGTGGACCTGGAGCGTTACGAGAAGCTGCACCGGGCGGCGGACGAGAAGCGCAAGCTGCTGGAAGGAGAGTTGAAAGGCCTGAATAATCGTCTGAACGCCGTCCCGGTCGTCGAGCCGCTGGCGCTGGCGGCGGCCGTGGGGCGCATCCAGGAGGCGGAGGAGGCGCGGGCCAGGCGCGGGCCGCGGTGGAACGGCTGCTGGGTCTGGAGGCGCGGGCGCGGGAGTGGGTCGATTTGCAGGGCCGGCTGGCGGACGCCTCCGGACGCTGGCGGGAGGCGGAGCGGCTGCTGGAGGCCGCGGCGGACATCGAGAAGGACGTGGCGCGGTTGGCCGAGCTGCGCGAAGTGCTGCCGCGGATGCAGGTGATCGCGGAGCAGCGAAACGAGGCCCACAAGGCGGAGGAGAAGGTCAAGGAGTGGACGAAGCAGAGGCAAAAACACGCCGAAGAGCTGGAGCGGCGCGCCCACGCCCTGGACCTGGCCCGCGACAAGAAGGTTTCGACGCAGAGGCTTATCGACGCCGACGCCGCCCGACAGCGCGACGTGTCCGCCCAGCTGCGTCAGCGCAGCGTCCAGCTCGAAAAGCTCAAGGAGTTTGAGCGGCACGAGGGCGACCTGGACCGGCTGCGCGAGGAGAAGAAGCGATTGCCGGACGACCCGGCGGCGGCGGTTGCGCGCGCCCGCGAGGCCTTCGAGGCGCTGACGGCCCTGGCGCAGACCGTGCCGCTGCTGGCCCGGCTGGCGTCGCGGCGCGACGAGCTGCGCCAGGCGCAGGAGCGCGGACAGGCGGCGCGGCAGGATCGAGAAGCGGTCGAGGCGAAGGGCATTCAGATCAAGGCGGATCTGGAAAAGATGCGACCGCGTTTGCAGCAGGCGGAGGAGGCATTGCGCCGGGCCGCCGACCAGGCGGCGGAGGCGCGAACCATCGTGCAGCAGGCGCGCGACTCGCTACAGGAGCTGACGCGGCTGGACGGCTCGAAGGTCTGCCGCCACTGCGGCCAGGAGCTGACGGAAGGCCACCTCAAGGAGGAGAAACGCCGCCGCACCACGGCCGTCGCGGAAGCCGAGGCGAAGCTCAAGCAGGCGACGCAGGCCCACCAGGCGGCGCAGCAATCCGAGCGGCAGGCGCGGGCGGAACACGACCAGGCGGAGGGCGCCCGGCAGGATTTGCGCGTCGAATATCAGGCGCTCAAGGAGAAGACCGATCAGGCGCAGGCGGAGGCGGCGCGTCTGCGGGAGGAGTGCGGCCAGACTTACGGCGAGCTGCCGCCGATCTTTCGCACGCGTGTGGCCGCGTCGCTGCCGGCCGACTGGTCGGCGACGGAATATCCCACGGCGCCCGACCTGGCCGCGCTGCGGGCCGAGGCGGCCGGCCTGTCGGCGGCGCGGCAGCTGTTGCAGCAGGCGGAGCAGGTTCAGAAGAAGTGGCTGGAACTGACGACTCAGGAGGCCGCAAAACTCCAGGAATTGACGCGCCTCCGCAAGGAGCTGCCGAGCGAGCCGCAGGAGGTCCGCCGCGAGCACGCCCGGCTGGAGGCGGAGGAAAAGTCTCTGGAAAAGAACCTGACCGCCCGACGGTTGGAATGGAAAGAGGTCGAGTCGGAGTTGGAGCGGCTGACGAAGGAGCGCGAGCAAGGACAATCCGAGCTGGGCAAGTGCGAAGCCGCGCTGAAACAGCAGGAGTTCCTGCGGCAGGAAGCGCAGAAGACGCTGGCACGGACGCGGGCGCTGCTGCCTTCGGCCTGGCAGGCGGCGGCGGAGAAGGTCGGCACGAGCGAGCTGTTCGACTGGAAGGGCGAGAAGGCGCGGCTGGAAGAGGCCGACACCGACCGGCGCGGCCGAGAGCTGCACGGGGCCAGGCTCAACCGCGACGCGCTGCGGCAGGTCAGGGAGGAGCTGGAGGGAAAGGCCGAAGCGTTCCCCGCCGAGGCGCGGCAGGAGCCGGCGGCGCTGACGCAAGCCTTGTCGGCGGCCCGCACCGCGGATCGGGCCGCCGAGGAGGAGCTTCGCAAAGCGCACAGCTGCAAGGACAAGCTGGACCACGACCGCCAGGAGCGGGAGAAAATCGAGGAGGAATGTCGGGATAAAGACGGCGAGCTGGTGGTACAGCGGACGCTGGCGGAGCTGCTGGGCAAGGACCGATTGCAGCTGTACCTCGTGCGGCAGGCGGAGCGGCAGGTGGTGGAACACGCCAACGCGGTGCTGGACCGTCTATCGGGAGGGCAATTGTACTTGAAGCTGAGCGGCGAGGCGGAGGGCGACGGCGCCACAGGGAAGGCGCTGGAGCTGGAGGCGTACAACCGCGAGACCGGCGAGAAGCCGATCAACGTGGCCTTCCTGTCGGGCAGCCAGAAGTTCCGGGTGGCGGTGAGCCTGGCGCTGGGCATCGGCCAGTACGCCAGCCGCCAGCACCGGCCGATCGAATCGGTCATCATCGACGAGGGTTTCGGCTGTCTCGACCGCCACGGCCGCCAGGTGATGATCCAGGAATTGCAGAACCTGCGCAGCCAGATGCGTTGCATCCTTTTGGTGTCGCATCAGGAGGAGTTTGCCGACGCCTTCAGCGACGGCTACCACTTCGAGCTGGAGGGCGGGGCGACGCGGGTGAAGCGGTTCCAGAAATGACGGCGGCCCCCGTCGCGCACCACGTCCAGGCCTGGGCCGCAATTCTTCCTTTCCTTGCGCCGGCGAGCTAAGATGGTTTGACCAGCGATCAGGTCCCGCGAGGACAATCCGTGACGACCCATGTCGATGTTCGTTGCCCCCAATGCCGGAAGCGAGTGCGGTTGTTGCCGGACTTCGTGGGCAAGCGGATCGCCTGTCCCCACTGCAAACACGTCTTCCGGTCGGAAACTCCGGACAGGCAGGCCCGCAGCGCCCTGGAGCAGGTCGCGCGCCTGGAGGAACAGCTGCAAGCGCTGCAAAAGGGAAGCGAGGAAACGGCGGCCCGGCTGCAAGGGGCCGAGGAACGAGCGTCCCGGTTGCAGGGCGAGTTGACTGCCTCTCAGGCGTCCTGCGCCCGTCTGACGGAACAGTTCAATGCCGTCCAGGCCGAGCACGGAGCCTCGATGGAGCAGGTTCAGGCGATGAGGACGCAGGCCGCCGCCGCCGATCAGGATCTTCGCGGCGCCCGCGAGCAACTGGCGCGCCTGGAGGAACAGGTGCGTTCCCGTCAGCAGGGGACGGTGGAAACGACGGGCCGGCTGCAGGCCGCCGAGGAACAGGCCTCCCGACTGCTGGATGAAGTGGCGGCTTCCCGCGCGTCGTGCCGTCAACTGACGGAACAGCTCGAAGCCGTCTTTGCGGAGCGTGACGCCTTGGCGGAGCAGGGCCAGGTGCTGCAAAAGGGGGCCGAGGAATCGGCGACTCGGTTGCGGAACGCCGAGGATCAGGCCGCCCGGTTGCAGAACGAGTTGGCCGCCTCTCAGGCGTCCTCTGCCCGTCTGACGGAACAGTTCGACGCCCTTCGGGCCGAGCGCGACGGGACGGCCGAGCAGGCGCGAGCGCTAATAGCGGAGGCGGCCGCCGCGGCCCGGGAACTTGCCGACGCCCATCAGCAAGTCACGCACCTGGAGGAGCAGGTGCGTGCCCTGAATGCGGGGGCTGCGGAAACGGCGGTTCGTCTGTACGCCGCCGAGGAGCGAGCATCGCGGTTGCAGGATGAGTTGGCCGCCTCCCGGGCGTCGCACGGCAGTCTAACGGTACAGCTCGACGCCGTTCGGACGGAACACGAAGCGACGGCCGAGCAACGCCGAGCGTTGCAGAAGGGGACCGAGGAACAGGCCGTCCGGTTGCAGGCCGCCGAGGAGCGGGGCGCCCGTTTGCACGACGAGCTGGTCGCTTCTCAGGAGTCGTGCGGTCGCCTGACGGAACAGCTCGCAGCCGTTCGGGCGGAACGCGAGGCGGCGGCCGAGCAAATCCGGGCGCTGAAGGACCAGGCTGCCATCGATGAACAGGAACGGCGCGGCGCCAGCGAGCAGCTCGCGCGCGTCGAGGAGCAGGTGCGTTCGCTGAAGGCGGGGGCCAAGGAGGCGGCGGAGGCCCGGATGCTGGCCGCCGAGCGGCAGGCGGCCCAGCTCCAGGTTGCTGAGGAACGGGCTTCCCGGTTGCAGGACGAATTGGCCGCCTCCCAGGCGTCGAGCGGCCGTGTGACGGAGCAGCTCGACGCCGTCCAGGCCGAGCGCGAGGCGTCGGTGGAACAAGAGCAAATCCGATCGCTGAAGGCGGAGGTGGAACGGCTGCGGCATGCCCTGCGGATGTGCGGGGTGTCGCTGGACTGACGCCGCTGGCGCGAGCCGGGGCCTACGCCGCCCGCTTCCCTTTTCGCACCGGCGGCTCATGCTTCCAGCGGCGGTGCAGCCAGAGATACTGCTCCGGCGTCCGCCGCGCCAGCCGCTCCAGCGCCGTCGTGAACCGCTGCGTGATGGCTGGCACGGCGTCCGGCCGACCGGCGTACTCCTCCGGCAGGATCACCTCCTCCGCGACGATCCGATACCGCATTGGCTCGCCGACGCGCGGCACGCCGATCACCACCATCGGCGCGTTGAACTCCAGCGCCAAAGCGCGACGGCCTTGTGCGTGGACGCCGGCCGGCCGAAAAAGTCCACGAACTGGCCGCGCCGGCCGGCGTCCTGGTCGCCCAGCGTCGCGATCACGCCGCCGGACGCCAAAACGCCCTGAATCCGCTCGAAATCGCCGTCCTTGTAGAGAATCCGCTGGCCCGTCCGCTGCCGGAAGCGGTAGAGAAGGAAATCATTCAGATACGGATTGTCCAGTTGGCGGGCGATGGCGTGGGTGGTGAAGCCGAGCAGGCCGAGGACGTAGCCGCCCAGCTCCCAGTTGCCGAGGTGGCCGGTCACGAACAGCAACGGCCGCCCGCACAGCAGCGCCTCGACGACGGCCCGGCCGTTCTCCAGCGTCACGTATCGCCGCCAGGTCTCGGGGTTCAGCTTCCGCGGCAGGTGGGCGATTTCGATCACAACCGAGCAGAAATGGCGGTAAACCGCTCGCACCATGCGGTCGCGCTCGCCGTCGTCGTATTGTCCGGGAAAGGCCTGCTTGAGGTTCTCGTCGGCGACGAGCCGGTGGCGCCGGTCTACATGGTACGCCAGCCAGGCCAGGACGCCGGCGAGGCGGCGCGCCGCGGGCAGCGTCAGCATCTGCACCACGCACAGCACCACGCGCAGGATGAGATAGACGGCGTAGTCGGCGACGGCGGAACGCGGTTTGGACATGCGGCCACTCCTTTGACTCGCATTACCGAGGCGAGCGGCGCGGCGTAAGGCCGCCGGTGTCGGCTGCACCGGCGGGCTTACGCCGCGCCGCTCGCCTTCAATTCCACGGTTCGCCCCGTCCGTGCGGAGCGGTACACCGCCTCGATCACCTCGACCGACCGCCGCCCCTCGCGGCCGTCCACCTGCGGCTTGCCGCCGCCGCGGACGGCGTGGACAAAATCGGCCAGCTGGCGGGCATGGCCCTGGTGCGAGATCGCGGCCGGGTCGCTGGCGCCGCCCGACACCCCCACCCTGCGCGAAACGCTCCTTCACCGCCCGGTCCTCCGCCGTCTCCGGCGTGAAGTCCCAGCGCAAAATGTCGTCCTGCTCCACCACGGCCGTGCCGCGGTCGCCGTGGACCGCGATCGTCTTAGGCAGGCCGGGGTAAACGCTGGTCGCCGCCTGGATGACGCCGAGCGCCCCGCTGGCGAAGCGCAAGCAGGCCGTCGCCGTGTCCTCCACCTCGATCCGTTCGTGGGCCAGCATGGCGGTGAAGCCGGTGACGTGCGTCGCCGGACCCATCAACCACAATAAGAGATCGACGTTGTGAATGGCCTGATTCATGAGGGCGCCGCCGCCGTCGAGGGCCTGCGTGCCCTTCCAGCCGCCCTGGTCGTAGTACGACTGCGCCCGCTGCCATTTGCAGGCCGTCTCGGCCAGCGTCAAGCGGCCGAACCGGCCCGCATCCACCGCCGCCTTCAGCGCCCGGTTGGCGTCGGCGAAGCGCGACGGGAAGATGGCGCAGAGCTGCACGCCGTTCCGGTCGCACGCCTCGATGATGTGGTCGCAGCGCTCGGCCGTGATCTCCAGCGGCTTCTCAACGACGACGTGTTTGCCGGCGTTCGCGGCGGCGACGGCCGGCTCCAGGTGGGCGCCGCTCGGCGTCGTCACGATGAGGGCGTGGACGTCCGGCCGGGCCAGGGCCGCGGACAGGTCCGTATAGGTCGGGCAGTCGAGTCCGAGGTCGGCGGCGAGCTTGCGGGCGTTGTCGGGGTTGCGGCTGACCAGCGCGGCGACGCGGGCGCCGGGGACTTGCGCCAGGGCACGGGCGTGGAAGCGCGCGATCATGCCGACGCCGACGATGCAAAAGCCCATATCGCTCGTCACGGCGGTCGTCTCCGCGTCACGTCCCCGGCGCCGTCCGAAACAGGACGATCGCCCGCCAGATGTATTGCAGGCCGCTCAGCACCGTGGCGATCACGGTGGCGTAGACCAGGCCGAGACACACCCAGTCCGGCACGGTCGATCCGGGCGCAGCATTAACATGCTAAAGATGGCGATGAGGGCCGCGAATTGCAACACCGTCTTGAGCTTGCCGAACCAGTCGGCCCCGAATTTCGACCCCGCCGTCTCCATGAAACTGCGCAGGCTGGTGATGATGAGTTCGCGCAGCACGATTGCCGCCGCCATCCACGGCAGCAACCAACCGCCCTTTTCGCCTTCGGGAAGGAGGAATATGAAGGCGCCGCAGTTCAGCACCTTGTCGGCCAGGGGATCGAGGTTGCGGCCCAGCGCCGTGCCCATTTTCCAGCGGCGGGCGACGTAGCCGTCGAGCCAGTCCGTAACGGCCGCCACGAGGAAGACGAGCAGACAGGCCAGCCACTGTTGGAACGAGATCAGCACGAACAGCAGGACGGCCATGCCGAAGCGGCTGAACGTGAGCTGGTTCGCCAGGTTCCACCACGGCACGAGGCGGGCGGAATCGGGAGTCGTTGCCGCCATGGGCGCCTCCCTACCGGATCTTGATCGCCCGCGCCAGCAGGTCGTAGCCGTCCGCCCCGGTGACGCGGGCGCGGACCAGATCGCCGGGCCGCAGCCCCTTGCCCTTGAGGCGCACGGTGCAGTCGATGTCTGGGGCGTCGGCGTGGCCGCGGGCCGCGAAACAGCCGGGAACCTCGGCGTCCGGCCCGTCCACGATCGCTTCGCATTCCTTGCCGACCTGCCCCGCGGCGTGGGCGAAGGCGATCCCCTGCTGGATCTCCATCAGCCGATTTCTCCGCTCCACTTTCACCTCTTCTGCGACCTGATCCGGCAGCCGCGCGGCCGGCGTCCCCGGCTCCAGCGAGTAGGGGAAAACGCCGACGCGCTCGAACCGCGCCGCCTGTACGAACTCGGCCAGATCCGCGAACTCCGCCTCCGTCTCGCCGGGGAAGCCGACGATGAACGTCGTTCGCATGGTCAAGTGCGGCATCGCCTTCCGCAGCCGGCCGAGCAGGTCCTCCGTCCCGGCACGATCCACCTTGCGCGACATGCGCCGCAGCGTGTGGTCGTTGATGTGCTGCAGCGGCATGTCCAGATACGGAATGATCTTCTTCGCCGTCGCCATCGTCTCGATCAGCTCGTCGGTGAAGTGGATCGGGTAGGCGTAGAGGATGCGGATCCACTCCAGGCCGTCGATGCGGTCCAGCTCGCGCAGCAGCTCCGCCAGCCGCACTTTGCCGTACAGGTCGAGTCCGTAATACGTCGTGTCCTGGGCCACCACGATCAGCTCGCGCACGCCGTCGGCCGCCAGCTCGCGGGCCTCGCGCAGCACTTCCTCCATCGGCTTGGTGACGTGTTTGCCGCGCATCCCCGGAATCGCGCAAAACGTACACAGCCGGTCGCATCCTTCGGATATCTTCAAATAGGCATAATGGCGCGGCGTGATGCGCAGCCGCTCGGTGTCCTGCTGCGCCTTGATGGGGGCGGGGCGGAAGAGGCTGCGCTGCTCGTCCGCCCGGTTCTTGTAAATGGCCCGATCAACGACCTGAGCGATCTCCTCGCGGCCGTAGACGCCGACGATGTGATCGACCTCGGGTACTTCCTTGAGAAGGTCGTCTTTCTTGCGCTCGGCCAGGCAGCCGGCCACGACGACGGCGCCGACGCGGCCCTGGCGCTTCAGCTCCAGCATCTCGCGGATGACGCCGAGCGATTCCTGGCGGGCCGGCTCGATGAAGCCGCAGGTGTTGACGACCACCACGTCGGCGCCGTCGGCGTCGGGCGTGAGGGAGTAGCCGTCCCGGGCCAGCTTGCCGAGCATGCGCTCGGAGTCCACCAGGTTTTTCGGGCAGCCGAGGCTGACGAAGGCGAAGGTCTTTGACGGCATGAATCCGGGTCCGTGCGATCGGCGACGACTAAACCGTCATCATAGTGGGGCCGGGGCGGCTGGGAAAGGTGGGAACAAGCCGGCCCGGCCCAGGGCCGCGGCGCGGCGGCCAAAGCCGCCTTGACAGTGCGCGCCCTCTCGGCTATCCATTCCCCTCCCTTGAGCGAAAGTCGGATTTTTTCGGGGACCACAGGGACCAACCCATGCGAGCGACGGATCGCTTCTTCCCGCCGGCGGTGCGCTGGGTAGGCGTGTGGCTGGGCGTGTTCCTGTGCGGCGCGGCCGGCTTCGCCCAATCGGCGTCGGCCCCGGCCGGCCGCGTCATCGTCGGCGATGTGCTGGTCCAGGGCAACCGGCTGATCCCCACCCAGCAAATCATGGCCCAGATCAAGACGCGGCCCGGCGCCCTTTACAGCGCGGAAACCGTGCAGGAAGACGTTCGCACCCTCGTCGGCTCTCGCCAGTTCGCCAACGTCAAGGCTGACTACCGCCCCGAGGCCGACGGCAAAATGACGGTCATTTTCATCGTCCAGGACCAGGCCAACCTCGTCCAGCACATCGTCTACAACGGCGCCAAGCACCTCGGCCGCACTGACGACGACATCAACCAGATCACCGGCCTGCGGATTGGAATGCCGCTCGATCCCATCACCAACCGGGCCGCCTGCCTGGCCATCGTCAAGAAGCTCAACGAGGACGGCCGGCCCTTCGCCTCCTGTGAGCTGGTCCGCGGCGATAAGCCGTCCGACACGGAGGTCATTTTCAATATAGGCGAGGGGGATAAGGTCAAAATCACCAGCATCGAGTTCGAGGGCAACACCTTCGAGCCTGGCTCCGTCCTCAAGACGCACATCAACTCGAACAGCGCCCTGCCGGGCCTCGGCCTTTTCCTCGGTACTCTCAATCCGCAGATGGTGGAGGCCGACATCGCCAAACTGGAAGAGTACTACAAGTCGTTCGGCTACCTCGACGCCCGGGTGTCGCGCGAGCTGCACTGGAACGAGGACGGCCGGACCCTGACGCTGGCCTTCCACGTCGAGGAGGGCCTGCGCTACCAGATCAAGGACCGGCCGCACGTCAGCGGCGCCACCTCGGTGCCCGTGGAGCAGCTGGAGCAGGGCGTGAAGGTCAAGCCGGGCCAGTACTACAACCAGATGGACATCGACAAGGACGTCAATTACATCAAGGACTACCTGGGCGGGACGGGCCACGAGGCGCGCGCCCAGGCCGTGCCGCTGTTCGACAAGAGCACGCCCGGCGTCTGCACCGTCCAGTACGAGGTGGTGGAACGGCCGCCGGCCCGCGTCGGACAGGTCATCATCGCCGGCAACCTTCGCACCCAGGATCACGTGATCCTGCGTCAGGTGCCGTTCTACCCCGGACAGGTCCTCAGCTTCCCCGATCTGCGCGTGGCTACCCACGACCTGGAGCGGCTGGGCATCTTCAAGCCCGGCAGCGTGGAAGTCACGGCCATGGACGACCCGAACAACCCCGACAGCGAGTACAAGGACGTCCTCGTCAAAGTGGAGGAGGACAACACTGGCAGTCTGCTGTTCGGCGTCGGCGTCAACTCCGACGCCGGCCTGACCGGCAGCATCGTGCTCAACGAGCGCAACTTCGACATCACGCGCCTGCCGACCAGCATGGACGACCTGCTCAGCGGCAACGCCTTCCGCGGCGCCGGTCAGGAGTTCCGCATTGAGGCCGTGCCCGGCATCGACCTTCAGCGCTACACCGCCAGCTGGCGCGAGCCGTTTCTGTTCGACAGCAAGTTCAGCCTGGGCGTCAGCGGCTACTACTACGATGAGCTGTTCAACGAGGACACGGAATCGCGCACCGGCCTGCGCGTCACGCTCGGCCGACAGCTCGACAAGTACTGGAACGCCTCGGTCAGCACGCGCGTCGAGAACGTCGGCGTCAACTCCATTACGCCCGGCGCCCCGGTGGACTACACCAGCGTGGAAGGCAACAACTTCCTGTTCGGCGTCCGCGGCGACCTCACCTACGACGACCGCGACTCGGTGCTGCGGGCGACGGAGGGCAGCCTGCTGGACGTCTCGGCCGAACAATGCACCGGGGCTGCCACCTTCCCGCTCCTGAATGTGGACTATAACAAGTACATGACGCTGTGGCAGCGGGCGGACGGGACCGGCCGGCAGGTGCTGGCGCTGCACAGCTCCGTCGGATACGCCGGCCCGGACACGCCGGTCTACGAACGGTTTTACGGCGGCGGCTTCCGCAGCATGCGCGGCTTCGAGTTCCGCGGCGTCGGCCCGGACATCAACGGCTTCAAGGTCGGCGGCGACTTCATGGTGCTCAACAGCCTGGAGTATCAGGTGCCGCTCGTGGCCAAGGACGCCATCTACGCGGTGGCCTTCATCGACAGCGGCACGGTGGAATCGAACGTCGAGATCAAAGACTACCGCGTCTCGGCCGGCGTCGGTTTGCGGATCGTGGTGCCGATGCTGGGCCAGGTGCCGATCGCGCTGGACTTCGGCATCCCGGTGGTCAAGGCGGCGAGCGACAACACGCAGGTCTTCAGCTTCTGGCTGGGCTTCTTCCGGTAAGCCGATTGCGCCTGGGACGGATGGGACCAATGAGACCCATAAGAGATGTTTGCAAGACCTCTTATGGGTCTCATTGGTCCCATCCGTCTCATTGGCGGGTTCAATCGTTGGCGTAGGGCATGAATTCAAGAGGATGGACGGTCGTAAACGGGAACGGTCGGCCGTCGTAGTAGTAGAAGGCGCCGTCGGGCGTGTACAGGACGCGCGGCCTCCAGCGGCCGAGACGATCGACGCCATAGTTCTGCCACGCGGCGTAGCGGCCGACGCGGCCCCACTGGGGGTTGAGGACGGCCGGCGGCGGCAAGAGCAGCAGCGGCGCGGGTTCGGCCGCCGGTTCGTCGGCGGCGGCCAGGACGGCCGACAGGCTGAGCAACAGGACCGCCCCGAGCGCGGACGTGCGCATGAATGGGACCTCCCAAATGGCGGGGAACAGGGAACCCCGGCATTGTCGCACAGGGTGCGCGACGCATCACCGAAAAACAGAATGCGGGAGGAAGAATCCCCACCGTGGCGCCGGCAAAGTCGGCACGGCCGGCGCCTCGGAAGCCCAACAACGACGAAGGCCGCGCGCCGCCTGGGAAAGCGGCGCACGGCCTTGGTCGTTTCTCGGATCGGAAGGCGACTGGACTTACTTGTTCACGTTCTTGCCCGGCTCGATCTTGACGATGACCGTTTGGTCGCTCGCGGGCGCCGGCCGCTCGCCGTAGGCCGGGTAGACGATCCTGCCGGCGACCTTGAACGGGATCGACGCAGGCTTGGCGTCGATCGGCAGGGGGACAGCCGGCGGGTCGGCGTTGGGCATAGGCGCCGGGTTGCGCGGGCCGCCGTCATAGGGGAACGACTGCTGATCGGCCGGCGGCGGCATGATCGGCGGCGCAGGCCCCGTCAGCGGCGGCGGGAGGGTTTCGGCGCCCGCTTGCTGAGCGACCGCGCCCCGGCTAATGCTCAGGTTGACGAAGGGCGCCGAGACGGAGACGCCGCTGGTCGGGTAGAGACACGGGTCGCTGTAATACGCCGGCGCCGAGTAGTAGTAGGACGGCGCGTAGTAGTACGGGTTGTAGTAGCCCCCGTAGCCGTAGAAGCCGGGGTAGCCATAGAATCCGCGGTAGCCATAGTAGCCACGGTAGCCGCCGTACCAGCCGCGATAGCCATAGAAACCACGGTAGCCGTAGCCGCCGCGGTAGCCATAGCCGCCCCGGTACCCATACCCCCCACGGTAGCCGTAGCCGCCGCGATAGCCGCCGTAGCCGCCGCGGTAGCCGCGGTAGCCGCCGTAGCCGCCGTAGCCGCCGCGGCCGCCGCCGCGGTAGGCCACATCGATCGAGTCGGCCGCCTGGCCGCGATTCACCAGTCGCACGGTCGGGACGTCGGCCGCTCCTCGCGGCATGTTCAGTTTGACGGTGTCGCCGGCGCGAACCGGGAGCGCGCACATTGCGAGGCCGGCCGCCGTCAGTGCGCCCGCCAGGAACCCTTTGCCGAGCATGTCAAGCCCTCCGATGAAGATGGGATGGACTCACCGCACCTCGTCCTGAAACGGCGGAGTCCGCTGGCGTGCCGTTTGGGTTGATTGTAACGCCGCCGGGCGGGTGAAGTCAAATACCTCCTCACACTTCGCGTCTCCATGTCCCTTTCTTGAGGGAGGGTGGACGGCGAAACAACGACAGGAGCGTGGACGGCGGGCGTGGGGGGCGCGCGACGCGGTCTGTAATCAGCCGGCGTGGCGGCAGCGGCGTTGCCCTGTGGCCGCCTCTTGCCGGCGCCGCCAGGTCGCACAACGGCATGGCCGTGTTCTCCTTGCGCCTACTGCAGCCGGAGCCCGCTTCTGCTCCCGGCCAGGACCACAGAGTCACAAGCGGGCGGAGTCGTCCCCCGTTTTTCCTTTCCACCGCGGCTGCGGGGTGCTACTCTCGGCGGCAGGCAGGGAACAGGACACAGCAGAAACGGGAGACGCCAATGGGCTGGTTCATGTACTCCGCGGGCGGCGCTGCCTCGCCCCGCCGATCTCTATCGTTCCTGGCGTCTCTGCTCCTCTGTTCCCTGTTCCCTGTTCCCTGTTCCCTAAGCGCCGCGGAGACGCCGACCGCGGAGGCCAACCGCGTCGTAGAGCTGACCTTCACCGCCCAGAAGAAGCACGACGACCCCTTTGACGCCATCGACTTGGACGTGACCTTCACCGCCCCGGACGGCAAGACCATCGTCGTCCCCGCGTTCTGGGCCGGTGGCGACGTGTGGCGCGTCCGCTACGCCTCACCGCAGATCGGCACGCACACCTACCGCGCGCAATGCTCCGATCCCGCCGACGAGGGGCTGCATGGCCGTGAGGGCAAGGTGACGATCCGGCCCTACGAGGGCGAAAACCCGCTGTACAAGCACGGGCCGATCCGCGTCGCGGAGGACCACCGCCACTTCATGCACGCCGACGGCACGCCGTTCTTCTGGCTCGGCGACACGTGGTGGATGGGCCTGTGCGACCGGCTGAAGTGGCCCGACGACTTCAAGGCGCTGGCCGCCGATCGCCGCGAGAAGGGGTTCAACGTCGTCCAGATCGTGGCCGGCCTCTACCCGGACATGCCGGCATTCGACGACCGCGGCCGCAACGAGGCCGGCTTCCCCTGGGAGGGGGATTACAGCCGTATCCGACCGGAATACTTCGACAAGGCCGACGACCGCCTCTTCTACCTCGCCGACCAGGGCGTCGTGCCGTGCGTCGTCGGCGCCTGGGGCTATCACCTGCCGTGGATGGGCGTCGAGAAGATGAAGAAGCACTGGCGCTACCTCGTCGCGCGGTATGGGGCGCTGCCGGTGGTGTGGTGCGTGGCGGGCGAAATCAACCTGCCCTATTACCTGGACAAGGGCTTTCCAAAGGGCGGCGAGAAGCAGACGGCCGACTGGGAAGAAGTGATCCGCTACGTGCGGAAGGTGAACGCGTTCGGCCGGCTGGTGACGGTCCATCCAACCGGCCTGCCGCCGCTGAGCGGCCGGGCCTTGTACAAGGACCAGGAGCTGCTGGACTTCGACATGCTCCAGACGGGGCACGGCGGTCGAGAGGTGCTGGCCCCGTCGATCCGCACATTGCGGACCTCCTATGATTCGCGGCCGACGATGCCGGTGGTCAACGGCGAGGTCTGCTACGAGGCGCTGCTGGACCGGATACCGGCGGAAGTCCCGCGGCTGATGTTCTGGGCCAGCGTGATGTCGGGGGCGGCCGGCCACACCTACGGCGCCAACGGAATCTGGCAGGTCAACCGCAAGGACCGGCCCTACGGCAAGTCGCCGCACGGCGGCGATTACGGACATTTACCGTGGGACGAGGCGATGAAGCTGCCGGGATCGGGGCAGCTGGGCATGGCGAAGCGCCTGCTGGAGAAGTACCCGTGGCAACGGTTCGAGCCGCACCCCGAATGGGCGGCCTGGGAGGGCGGTCCCGCGGCGGCCGTCTCCTGGGGCGACTGGATCTGGTATCCCGAGGGCGACCCGGCGAAGGACGCGCCCGTGGCGGCGCGCTTCTTCCGCCGGACCTTCGAGCTGCCCGAGAGGAAAACCGTCGTGCGGGCCGTCCTGCATCTGACGGTCGATGACAAATTCACCGCCTATTTGAACGGCGAAAAGGTGGGTTCACACGCCGACTGGATGACGGGACGGGAGTTCACGGACGTCGGCCGGCTGCTGAAGCCGGGCAAGAACGTGCTGGCGGTTCGCGGCGAGAACGCCCCCGGCCCGAAGGACGCCAACCCCGCCGGCCTGTCGTGCGACCTGGAGGTCGTGCTGTCGGGAGACGCGAAGGCGTCCGTCCGTTCCGACGACGCCTGGCGCTGCTCCCGCGACGAGGCGGACGGCTGGCAGAAGACGGATTTCGACGACCGCGATTGGGCGAAGGCGCGGGTGGCGGCGAAGTTCGGCGAAGGCCCCTGGGGGCATATGGTGGGCGGGACGGTGCGGGACGAATTCCTGACGCCGTACGCTGCTGGCGTGCCGGGCTTGGTGCGCATCGTCTACCTGCCGCGGGCCGAGGCGGTCACGGTGCGGAAGCTGGAGGCGGACGTGCGGTACGTCGCCAGCAGCTTCGACCCGACGAGTGGCCGCCGGAAGGAGATTGGGCTGGCGCGGCCGGATGTGGATGGTTCGTGGACGGCGGCGCCGCCGGCGGGAGTGGAGGGGGATTGGGTGCTGGTGCTGGAGGTGAAGCGTTGAGGGCGGTGTGGCGGCTCGCGGCGGTCCTTCGTGCATCATGTCGCGGTTCTGGCCCGCACTTCCTGTTCGACACGGTCGGGCGACCACGCCCCCTCATGGGCCGAGTAGAGCATGCGGCTGCGGAACGTCTGGCCTTCAAACTCCGTGGGCATACCCGGCCAGCGGCCCACGAACGTACCGGACGGCGCCCCCGCCCTGCCACGCAGCCAGGCAGGGGCCGGGCCTTGAACCGCGAACCATTCCGCGACGCGCTCCACGTCCTGGGCGCTCTCCAGCCGGCCGACCGCCTTGGTACTGCAGTTGCCGAAAACGTTGTAATCCACCGAACGGGGACTCTGCGTACACAACAGACAGGCGACGCCGTACTTACGCCCCTGCGTGAACAGGCGGATCAGCGGCTCCTTGGCCGTCGGTTTTCGGCCCCCTGCCGGGATGTAGTCGCGCGCCTCGTCCAGGTAGAACAGCAGC
Source organism: uncultured Planctomycetaceae bacterium (assembly GCA_963823075.1). GTDB lineage: Bacteria > Planctomycetota > Planctomycetia > Gemmatales > Gemmataceae > UBA4732. The sequence continues at coordinate 208,951 of CAWGKE010000001.1, read as the reverse complement.
CGTACGCCGCCGGACGAGCCGGACGTGACCATCCAGCGGTATACTTCAGCGGCCAACGACGCCACGAAGAATTGCTTCTGCTCGTCGTCGGTGAGGGCGTTCAGATAGAACACGTTCAAGGGCACCTTCTCTGGCTGGGAGGGCGTGCGCAGCGTATCCACGTCCAGCGGTGCGCCGCCGGTGAACAGGCCGGCGGCCGGGCCGTGCAGTAGGCCGTTGAGTTTACGGGCTAGCCGCTCTCGCTCGGCCTTCTTCACGAAGGCATCGGCGTCTTCCAGGCCGGCCGCCTCCGGGTCGTGCAAGGCTTCGGCCACGTCCTTCAGACCCAGCCGCCCCGACGCCACCCCGGCCGTGAGTCGGCGCAGCACCTGAAGGACGAAGGTCTGTTGCGAGTCGATCTCGCCCCTGGCCTGCGCCAGTCGCACCAGGTTGCTGGCGACCGCGGCCAACATGCCGTCGCGCTCCTCCGCCCGGCGGCGCGGATCCTCTACGGCTCGCAGGTCGGCCTCGGAGGGCAGTCTCATCGGATCGAGGCTGACGCGCGTGCCGTGTGACGAGCCGGGCGTCCATACCCGTGGTTCCGCCGACTCCCAGAAGCGGTCGTAACGGCCTCGCTCCGGCTCGGGCACGTCCTGGCGGGCGCGCGACCGGAGGAACTGCACCAGATCGCCCTGTGGATCCACTGCCAGCACCGGCGTTCCGTGCAGAACGGCTTCCTCGGCCAGCACCTTGGCCAGCCAGCTCTTGCCGCTGCCGGCCGCCCCGACGACGGCCACGTGCGTCGTCAGGGCCGCGGCGGGCAGCTCAACCGGCCGGCGGTCGTCCTCCGCCGTGCCGATGCGCAGGGCGTCCGGCCCCCCCATGGAGGACGCGGGCGACTCGGAGGCGGCGGGCGCTGGCTCATTGACCTCCGCCGGCGGCTCCGCAATCCGGTCAGTCCAGTGATTCAGCCGGGTACCCTCGTGCTTCGGCCCGAGCCGCGCGACGCACTCGTTGCGCCAGCGGCAGCCGTCGCAGTAGAGCGGGTCGCCCGGCGGCTGGAGGCCCTTTCGCTCCTGCTGGTCGTAATCGATCCACTCCCGCATTGAGGCCAGCAGGTTGTAGACCTTGTGTCGCTCGGCGTAGACCTGCTCCCACGGCTTCTCGACCATGCTGCGTTCGGGGTGCAGGTAGAGCACGCCCACGTCCGGCTCGCTGCGGTGCTGGACGTGGTGCATCAGAGCGTAGACGCAAACCTGGAACAGGTCGCCGGACGGTTGGAGGGCCGGCGTGAGCTTGTAGTCCAGGATGCGGTGATGGGCGGTCCGCCAGTCGTAGAAGACATAGTCGAGCACGCCGCTGACGTGGACGCCCTCGCCGGCCGGCCCGACCGGGAAAGTGACATCCACGCGCCGGCGCCGGTCGCCGAACATCTGGTCGAGCACCTCGTCGAGCGGCTTGCCGAGCTTGAGGGCGTGCAGCAGGATCTCGGCCAGCTCGGCCAGGTAGCGGCGGAGGGCGGCCATGAAGGCCTGCTGCTGGGGGGCGGCCTTGGCGAAGAGGGCGTCGCGGTTGACGCAGCTGCGGTAGAAGTGGGCCAGCAGCCCCTGCGCCAACGCGCCGGGGTCCCCGGCCCCGGCGACGAGTTGCCGGACGGCCGGCTCGGCCGCCGCCTCGCGGTTGAATTTCTCGACGGCGGCGTGGAACAGCGTGCCGCAGGCGCCGACCTCGTCAGCGTCGCCGGCCTTCCAGATGCGGGTGACGGTCGGCTGTTTGAGCCGGTTCGCCCGCGTGTGGGAATGGTCGAAGTAGAGGATGCGCGGGCAGGCGGCCGCGATCCGCACCTGGGTAACGCTGAAGTGGGCGAGCGGCATTGCGGTCACCTCCACAGCAGGTAGATGGTGCCGTCCGAGCCTGGGGTCGCCTGGATTTTGCCTTCGGCGTGCAGTTTCTTCGCAACGGCTCCGACGGCCGCCTTGCAGGCCTCCGCGGTGAGGGGCGGCGTGTCTTTGTTCCCGCGGAAATCGCGATACCATTCCGCCATCTCATGGCTGGAGGCGCCCATCTTGAACGACAGCTGGCCCATGATGAATTCGCGCAGGTCCTTCTCATCCACCGGAGGAGTAACGGTTGGATTGGGATGCGGATTGGGCGTCGGCGCGGCTCGGCTGCCGAGTAGTTCACGGAGCAGAGGATGCGCGAGGTAGCGGCCCCGGCGGTGATGCGACGCGATGACCTCTTCCTCGCGCACGGTGCGCGATTCCGGCGGTTCGGCTTCGACCTCCAGGTCGCCGGAGCGGGCCAGGCCGACGACGGCCTGAAGCGCGTCCAGCTCGGCGTATTGCTCGAAGGTCAGCGCCATCCGCCCCAAGGTGGGGAGGGCGCGTGCGGAAAGCTGGTTGAGGTAATCCTGCCCCGCTCGGGCGAGCTTGAGCGGCTGGCGTTCTTCGGTGACGAGCAGCAGGCGGTCCGGTATTCCTAATGCGGAGGCCTGGAGGAGCCGACGGAGAGAGGCCGCCGCCGAGGTGGCGCTGGACGTGCCGACGAACAGTACACCAGTGCCGGACTGCTTGCCGCCTGGCGCGACCTGTTTGCGAACCTCGAAATCGTGGGACGGTCGTTGCGTCTTCCGAGGCGCCGCCGTCCTGGTCAGTCCGGCGAGGTCGTACTGCTCCGGCCGGTTTCGGCACTGCTCCAGCAGCGCGTAGGCAAGTCCGGACAGGTTCTCGGCGCTGGACGGGAGGGTGTGGGGTTCTTGCTTGTGACGCGCGACTAGCTCGGCGATCTTTGCGTCAACCAAGTCGTCGATGGCCTGCTCTCGCGGCGGCGGAGGCCGCCGCGGACGCCACTGGTCCCAGGTCTTCAGCCAATCGGCCGCCGACTCCGCGGCAAGCCGCTCTTGCTGCTGGTCCCAACGTTCTCGCCCCCAATCGATCACACGCCCTGGCTGGATCTCGGGGATTTCTTTCACCCGATCGTCGTACCAGGCGCTCCCCAGCGGGAACAGGCCGTCTTGCAACAACCGCTCCTTGATCCTCGGCACCTCGACGAACGGTTCGACGAACCTTTCCAGTCGGGCCTCCAAGATGTTCCGGCCCTCATCCTGTTGGATGCGGGGCAGGTCGATCTGGTACTGAGCTAAGCGGCGCCAGGCCGCTTCGTGGATGACGTGCGTCTGGCGCAGGTCCCTCAGGTCATGCTTCACCCCGCAGAGGACGACGAGTAGGTTGCCGGCGTTGTCCAGCAGGTCGTGGAGGAACTGCGTCAGCGCCTTGGCCCGGTCGGTCCCCAGGTTCTCCACTTGGTCAAAGCAGAGCAGGAACGGCTGGCGGCGGCTCAGCGCCAGTTGAGTGAGGGCCACCACCACCTGCTTGACCTGCTGGTCGTCGGCCAGCAGCACGCCTTCCTCCACCGCTCGGCCCACCCGCAGCCCGAGGCGGGCGGCCTCCTCCGGGTCGAGGGGGTCGCCCGACAACCATCGTACGGCCAAGGGCGCGAGCCCGTCCGCGGCCTTTTGTCGGGAGGGATGCGCGGAGCGAAAGAAGAGGAATAGCACCCGGTACACGTCGCGGTCGATCAGCGCCGCATGGGCAGGGTCGCCGGTGGCCAACCGGTCGATCAGACGGTGATAGGAGGCCTCAAGGTTGGGCCAGGTTGGGGACGACACCCCGTCGTGCTCCAGCGCCTCGCGGACGGCGGCATTGATCAGGCGGAACAGGGTACAGCGGTCGAGCGGGCCGACCATTCCTCCGGTCAGGTAGCTGACGACGTACTTGAGGACGTAGCGCGGCAGCTGGTCGGGAGCGACCAAGGGGTTGGGGAGGTAGACGAAGCTAGCGTGGTGCTCCCTGCCGGCCCAGCCGGCCAATCGGGACAGCAGGTGGCTCTTGCCGGCGCCGGCTTCCCCCCACAGCACGGCGCCGACGCCGCGGTTGCTCTCGCACGCCTGCCGCGCCAGGGCGATGATCCTCTCGTAGGGGCCGCGGTGAATGGCGCTCACGTCCACGCCCGCGTCGGACAGGCGGGCCACCCGGTTGACTGCGAAAGGGTTGGTCGCGCGCAACTGCTGGGCGAACCTTTCAAGGGAGTCCGCGGAAGCGACGGAAGGAGCCTGGACGGAGGGCGTCATGGTTCTCTCCGGGAGACGAACAGTAAAAGAGTTCCTTCCTCCAGGATGCCGGCGGCGCGCTGTTCCGCGGCAAGGCCGTCCCTTCCCTCAGCCGCGCTGAGGCTGTATCGGCGGGCCTCGCGAAGCCGTCGCAAGTGGACATCGAACGCAGCGCGGTCGAACGGGAGAACTCGTCGCAGGTCCACCAAGCTGACGAAATTATACGACCCGCCCTCGCGGTCCAGCCGGGTGAACGCCTCGTCAAAGGCCGCATCGAAGTCAGAGCCGCCCGCCCGCACGTCCGTGCCCGGGGCGCGCTGTTCCCGCGGCGCGGCGGCAGCCGGCCGGCCGCCGTGGACGTCTTCCAGGCGGAACAGTAGCCGATCCTTTTTCTTACCGATATTCGCGCCGATCCAGCCGACGCCGTTCGGCAACGCCCCTGCCTCCATCCGCCGGGCGACGGCGTCGCCGAACAGCACCTGCGCCCGCGTGTCCAGCCGGGCCTTCAGCTCCGCCACGGAAAACGCCTGCACGCCGGCGTCGCGCCCGGTCTCCAGCAGGAAACCGAGGAGACCCGGGTGATCGACCGCCTGCTCCACGTCCTCCGCCAGGATCACCGGCGGCGCGTGATGCTTCGTCACCAGCCGTACGGCGCGGCTGGCGAACGGCTCCGCTTTCAACGCACTCGTGAGCTTTTTGTTCGCCGCCAGTCCGGTCAGTTCAACCAGGCGATTCAAACGCACCGGATAGGATTCGGAACCGAGGCGGCGTTGCGCCTCCAGCACCCGCACCAATCGCTCGGCCATCTCGACCTGGGGCGGCTTCGGCATCGGGAGCCAGAGCGGGTGCAAGGCCTTGGCCTTCGGCAGCCACTCGACATCTGGCGGCAAGACATTCTCTGCAATCCGCCGTCGCACATCTCGCTCGAACGCCTCGCCCAGCCCGGCGTCGATCTTCTTCTTGAGTTGCGGCAGCGTTACGGTCGGTTTCGCTTCAGTGCAGGCGGCGCACAGCGCGAATTCCAGCAGCTGCGAGCTGCCAGCGAACGATTCCAGGTCATCGCACAGGGCGATGGGGGCCGACAGATTCTTCTTTTTGGCGACGACCGCTTGCTCACACAAGGGCGGTTTGCCGACCGCTTTAGTAGCCAGTTGGTCTGACGCGCCCGGGTCGGCCAGCTCGCGCAGCCGGGCCACCGTCGTCGGGTAGACGCCGCCCCCTTCGGCGCGCAGGGCCTCGAGCGCCCGGGTCATCTTCGCGGACAACTCCGCCGCGGGGTCCGGCTTCTTCTTCGGCATGCCGCTCGCTCTCCGCCAAGCCGCAAGGTACGATCTCGCCCACCCACTGTAATATGTTCGCTGAGCAGATGCGCCTGAAAAGCGCGAAAACTGCGAATCCCGCCGGCCGCATGGACGCCGCCAAACTGGCGGGACAGAAAACCGGCCAGTTCTGCCTCATCCGCGAACGCGAAATCGTACCAATCCAGACGGAGCCGTCGCTCATCCCGACCGCCCAGGTCCCCGAAGATCGCATTCTCGAACTCGCCCGGGCCGCGCGATGATCTTCGCCGGCCGCCGGCGCCTTGCCAAGCGTTCCTCGCATCTCATACACCAATCCGCGGCGGCCGTTCCGGTGCGCCGTTCGCCTCTTCCCCCTGGACGCCATCCTCATGACGTTTCCTTCCGTCGTCCGCGTCGTCTTCCCGGCCCTGGCCGTCGTGGGCGCCTTGGTCATCCTGTTTTCCCATGCACAAGCCGACTCGGAACAATCCGTCTTCACCGCCTGCGACGCCCAGGCCAAGGAGCTGTTGGCCAAGATGACGCTGGACGAGAAGATCGGCCAGATGATTCAGCCCGATCAGGGAGCGCTGAAGGATCCGGTCGACGTCGAGAAGTATTTCCTCGGTTCGCTGCTCAGCGGCGGCGGGTCGGGACCCAAGAACAAGGACGAATACAACCTCCAGGGCTGGGCCGACATGGTGGACGGCTACCAGAAGCATGCGCTCAAGACGCGCCTCGGCATCCCCCTGCTGTACGGCATCGACGCGGTCCACGGCAACCACAACATACCCGGCGCCGTGATCTTTCCGCACCAGATTGGCCTCGGCTGCACGCGCGACGCCGCCCTCGTGGAAAAATGCGAGCGCGTTACGGCGGAAGAGGTCCGCGCCGTCGGCGTCAACTGGGTCTTCGCGCCGTGCGTCGCCGTGCCGCAGGACGAGCGCTGGGGCCGCACCTACGAGGGCTTCTCGGAAGATCCGCAGCTCGTCAAGGAACTCGGCGAGGCGGCCGTCCGCGGCTTCCAGGGCGCCCGGCTTTCCGACCCGCTCTCGGTCCTGGCCTGCGCCAAGCACTTCGCCGGCGACGGCGGCACGACCTTCGGCTCGGTCAAGCGCGACGACAAACCCGGTCTCGACCAGGGCGATACGCGCGTCGATGAGGCGACCCTCCGCAAGGTCCACCTGCCGGGCTACGTCTCCACCGTGCGGGCCGGCGTCGGCGCGATCATGCCGTCCTACAGCAGCTGGAACGGCGTTAAATGCTCGGCCGACAAACATCTCCTCACGGAAATCCTCAAGAAAGAGATGGGATTTGAGGGGTTCCTCATCTCCGATTACAACGCCCTCGACCAACTCTCACCGGATTACAAGAAGGCGATCGAAATCGGGGTCAACGCCGGCGTCGATATGGTGATGCTGACGGACAGGTACCCCGAGTGTTTCCGGGACCTCAAGCAGCTCGTCGAGGAGAAGAAGGTGCCGATGGAACGCATCGACGACGCCGTCACGCGCATCCTCCGCGTCAAGTTCGCGCTGGGGCTGATGGACAAGGACCGTTCGCCGCTGGCCGACCACGGCTTGCACAAGTCGTTCGGTTCCGACGAGCATCGCAAAGTAGCGCGGCAGGCGGTGCGCGAATCGCTCGTGCTGCTCAAAAACGACAAGAAGACTCTGCCGCTGGCAAAATCGGCTCGCCGCATTCACGTCGCCGGCCGCGGCGCCGACAGCCTGGGGATGCAGTGCGGCGGCTGGACCATCGACTGGCAGGGCAAAATGGACAACGTCGTCCCCGGCGGCACGTCCATCCTCGCCGCCATCAAGAACACGGCGTCGAAGGACACGAAGGTGACGTACTCCAGGGACGGCATGGGCGTCGAGGGGGCGGACGTGGCCGTCGTCGTGATCGGCGAGGCGCCGTATGCCGAGTTCCAGGGGGATCGGGCGGACCTGTCGCTGGCGCCGGACGACGTGGAGGCGGTTCGCAACCTGAAGAAGGCGGGCGTTCCGGTGGTGGTCGTGCTGTTGTCCGGCCGGCCGCTGATCCTCGGCGACGTGCTGGATCAGTCCGACGCGCTCGTGGCCGCATGGCTGCCGGGGTCGGAAGGGCAGGGCGTGGCGGACGTGCTGTTCGGCGACTGCAAGCCGACCGGCAAGCTCTCGCGCACCTGGCCGCGGTCGATGGCCCAGGTCCCGCTCACCAGCAACGGCGACGAGGCCCATTACGATCCGCTGTTCAAATACGGTTTCGGCCTGACCTACGGCGACTGACGCGCAAGCGATCCGGGCCGGAAGCATGAGCGACGGTTGAGGTCCCGTTACTCATGCTTCCGGCCCGGAAAGCCGGCTTACCGCCGCAAGGGGGCGGCCGCGGACAGGACGCCCGACGGGACAAGCTGCTGGAAGTGGCTCCCGCCAAGGTGGGGACTGAACTCCCACAGCGACGAATCGCCCAGCACCCCGAAGACCTCGCTCTGGGCGTCCGAGGTCTGCGTGCCGCTGATCTGGTCCCAGGCGCCGACGGAGACCAAGGAGCCGACGCCCGCCTGGAACTCCTGCAGCTGGTGGTTGGCCATGATGGCGAAGGCCGCGTCGGCCGCTCCCGCCGAGACGCTCAGGTAAGTGTGCGGCCCGGACAGCTGCAAGAAGCCGGAGCCGCCGATCTCCGGGTTGTATTCATACAGCGAGCCGTCGGTCAGCACGGCGAACGCCTCGGCCTGGCCGTCAGCGTTCAGGCCGGCGCTGATCTGCTGGAAGGAGCCGGGCGACAACTCCACCCACCCGGCCGGCGTGTGCTCCCACAGGTTGCTGTTGGCCGTGATGGCGAAGACGTCGTCGTTGCCGAAGGCGTCGGTGACGGCGCTGATCGACAGGATCGTGCCGGCCGGCGACAGGACCGCCGAGCCGGCCGGAGTGAACACGGACAGCGAGAAGTCGGTCCCGACCGCGAACACTTCCGCGTAGCCGTGCGCGTTGGTGGTGGCGCTGAGCTGCTGGTAGCTGCCGGCGGAAATCATCGCCCAGCCGGCCGCCGAGTGTTCCCAGAGCTGATGGTTCGCCGTGATGGCGTACACGTCGTCGTTGCCGGCGTTGTCGGTGACGGCGCTGACGCTGAGGATGGTGCCGGCCGGCGACAGCGGGACCATACCGCCGGGGCCGGACTCGGTGAGGGAGTGGTCGGTCCCGACGTAGAAGACGACATTCTGGGCGCCGGCCTGGAACTCGTAGGCGCCGACGTCCACCGCTTCGCCGGCGAGATCGGGGCGGGCGAAGCCGCGAGCGTCCACCGGCGGGGCGCCGGTGGCCACGCCCTTGCCGAGGGCCACACTGCCGCGCTGGAACGCCTCGGTATAGAGGACCACGCTCATGCCGGGCGAGCCGATCGTCGGCCCGCCGTTGTCCTGGAGCGGGCCGAGCAGCGGGTTCAGGGGGTTCGCGGGCGTGCCGTTCTGGTCGGAGGGCTGGCTGAAGTTCCCGTTGCCGGCGCCGATGATGTTGCCGCCAAGGCTGGTGAATCCGGCGCCGTTCGTATTGGTGATGTCGGGGCCTGTGTTCGTCGCGTTGTTGCCGGCGACGATCGTGTTCTGGACATCGACGAGTACCATGCTGGCGTTGGCGACGCCGCCGCCGGTGATGGCGTAGTTGCCGTTGATGGTGTCGTTGAGCAGCGTCAGGCGCCGGTGAAGCCGCCGGCGTTGCCGACGTCGATGCCGCCGCCGATCTGGCCGCCGTTGGCGTTGACGGCGCTGTTGAGGGCGATGGTGGTGTTGATGATCAGCGAGGCGTTGGCGCCCGTGCCGGTCGTCTCGACATCGACGCCGCCGCCGTCGGACTGCGAGGCGTTGCCGGCGATGGCGCTGTTCTCGATGAGGAGCTGGCCGCCGGTCGCGGACACGCCGCCGCCCCGAGCGGCCGTCGAGTTGCCCTGGATGAGCGAGGAGACGATGAGGCTGGTTGTCCCGCCCGTGGCGATGCCGCCGCCGCCGCCCGCGGCATAGTTGCCGAGGAAGATGCTGTCGAAGACCTGCAAGGCGCCGGTGGCCTGGCCGGCGAAGAAGCCATAACCGCCGCCGATGCCGCCGGTGGAGTTGTATTCGATCGTGCTGCTGACGATCTTGACAAGGCCGCCGCCGGCGTTGCCGACGCCGCCGCCGTCGTTGGCGCCCGTGTTCAGGGCCGCGTTGTCGCTGATGAGCGTCTCGGTAACAGTCAGGTTGGCGCTGTTGAAGAAGCCCAGGTTGACGATGCCGTTCGCCGTCGCACCGGCCGGCGGGGGGCTGAAGGTGACGGTCGGCGCGGCCGAGTAGCCGGAGCCGGGGTTGGTGATGGTCACGCCGGTGACGGAGCCGCCGCTGATGACGGCGACGCCCGTGGCCGTCGTGCCGCCGGCCATCTGGGGGCGCTGAAGGTGACGGTCGGCGCCGTGAGGTAGCCGCCGCCGGGGTTGGTGAGGAGAACGCTGCTCACGCCGTCGGCGACGGCGTCGAGCCAGATGCCGCCGCCCTGGTTGTTGGTGGTGTTGCCGGTGATGATCGTCCCGCTGTTGATGAAGACCTTGCCCGAGCCGTCGGTTTCGATGCCGCCGCCCGCGTCGCCGGCGTGGTTGTTGCTGATGACGCTGTTGTTGACCGTGAGCGTCCACGGGGCGCTGACCACGTTCTCCATCGACACGCCGCCGCCGTCGGCGCTGGCCGTGTTGCCGGTGACGGTCACGTTGTTGAGCGTCAGGCTGGTGTTGCCCTGGTCGCGGACGCCGCCGCCGCTGGAGTTGGGGCCGTCGAGGTTGGCGGGATCGACCGCCACGCCGTTGGCGATCGTGAAGCCTTGCAGCGTCACGGTGAATTTCGTGGCGGCGTTGTCCGTGTCGCCGGGGTTGACGTCGAAGACGCGCGACAGGTGGTTGCCGTCCACGACGACCTGGCCGCCGCTGGCGTTGATGATGGTGAGATTGCCAGCCGTGGGGGTGATGGCGAACTCGCCGGCGGCGTTGTCGGTCTCGCCCGGCGTGCCGGGCAGGGCGATCTTGTAGTCGCCGGCCAGGGTGAGGTTGATGGTGTTGGTCGTGTCCGTGCCGGTGTCCACCTGCTGGATGGCGGAGCGGAGCGTGACGACGCCGGGGCCGGGGGCTAGAACGTCGGCCAGGCTGTTGACGTTGATGACGGCGGGAACGGCCCGATCTTCGAGCTGTTCCAGGCCCAGGTGGGGCCGGCGGCGGGCGGCGGGTTCGCGGCCCCAGGTGCGGCGGAGACGGTCGAACATGGCAAAGCTCCTGAGAATAAAAGGGTCGTGAATGTCGTCATGGGGCGCGATGGGACGGCTCGGCGCTCCGTGGGGCGCCAGCGATCGGCACGTTCCGTTCGTTCGGGGGAAGCACGATCCGGCGGGTAGTCATCCGTCGTCTTTGACGGCGTTCGCGGGGGCCGCGTCCGTGCAGAGCCTTACGGCCGAGGCCGGCCGAATCTGGCGCCGGGATTTGTTTTGTCGTTCCGTCGCTCTCGTGCCGCATCGGCGATAAGCGGATGGAACAGGGCGCCGCCGCCGGCGGCCGGCGCGGTCAGGGGGACTTCCCCAGGCGTTCCATCAAGGCGCGGAAGGCAGGCTCCTGACGAAGAGGCTCCAGTCTCGGCTCTGTTTTGAGGCTTTCCACATCCTTATACCCGGAGGCGGCGGCCCGGTCGAGCGCGGTCAAGGCCCCGTCCACGAATCGCTTCCGCAGCGCCTTTTCCTCCGCGCTGTAGGCGTCCGGCGCCTTGGCGGGGAGGACGCCGGCGGCGCCGGTGGCATAGGCGACGGCCAGGCCGTAATACTCGTCGGCGTTTTTCGGCCGGATTCCGTCCAGGAGATCGACGGCCTTCTGGGCCTCCTCGGTGCGGCCCTGACTCATGAAGACGCAGGCGCGGAGGGCCAGAAGGGCCTGGCCTTCCGACGCTGGGACGACCCTCGAAGCGATGGACGGATCCTGAAGGGCTTGGACGGTCGCCTTGCAGAAGGTGGCGCGCCCCTGAATCTCGGCCAGGCGCTGGCGGACGGCTTCCGCGGCGTCCGGGGACGGCGGCCGGTGCTGAAACGGCAAGAGCGGCTCCGCCGCGCGGCCGTACCAGAGCAGGGCCTCGTCGAAGTGGAACAGCCGCTGGTGCGCGGCGGCGCAATCGGTGAAGCTCCGGGACGCCAGCAGTTCGTTCACGAAGTCCTGGGGGTCGTCGGCGCCCGACTGCCGCTGGTTCCAGTAGTAATCGGCCCCGCGCTGGAAATAAGGCTGGGCGCCGGCGGCGTCGCCCAGCCGAGAGAGCGTCTCGCCGTAGTCCACGTCCAGCTCCCGCGAGGCGCTGGTGTACGTCTCGTCGCCCGGTTCGGCGGCGAGGACCTCGTCGAGGACGGCCCGTGCCTCGTGGAAGGCGTCACGGGCCGCGGCCAAGTCGCCGGAAATCACCAGCATTCGGCCGCGGCGTTCGTCCGCGGAACCGAGGTAAAAGCGGGCGCGATTGCTTTTCGGATCGGCTTTGTGCCACTCCTCGGCCGTTTCCTCCAGGCGCCGGTTCCAGTCTTTCACCTCGTCGAGCCTCCGCCCTTGCATCGCGGCGTCCGCCGCCCAGTCGCAGGCCTCGGCCAGATGCTCGTGGGCGGCGGCGCTGCCCGGCTCGTCCCTGAGCCAGGCGCGAGCCTGCTCGATTTCCTTGCGGCAGGCGCCGACGGCGTCGTCGGTGCGGCCGGCGCGTCGGAGCGTGTCGGCGAGGCCGGCGTACACGCGGCACAGGAGTTCCTGCGCCGCGGCGTCGTGCCCCAGCTCCTCCGCGATCGTCCGGCACGCCTCGAACTCCTTTTCCGCGTCTGTCAGGTCGTCGGCTTCGGCGAACAGCGTCGCCAGTTGGAAGTGGGCCGCGGCCTGCGTCTGATCGCGGATCGGGGACTTTTCGCCCTGGACGACCGCCCGCAGCCCTTCGACGGCCGTCTGGAGCAGCTTCTTTTTCAGCTCGATCAGACCGGGCTTGCCGCTCATGCTGTTCTGAACGTCGAAAACCAGATGGCGATAGGCATCGAGAGACAGCGCCTGCTGGCGCTTGGCCTCCGCCGCCTCTTCCGCCTCCTTCTTCCCGGCGGCGCGGGCGACGGCGGCCTCGTCGTCCGCATTCTTCTGAGCGGCCCGCGCGGCGGCGGCCTTCTCGTCCGCCCTCCGCGCCTGACCGGCCGCATTCTGCGCGTTCCGATCGGACGCCATCAGCGCGGCCGTCAGCCGGGTGTTGTAGTAGGCGCCGCCGCCCGCCAGCAGCAGCAGGGCCACGGTGCAGGCCGCGATCAGCGTGGCGACCACCGGCCGACGCCGGGCCGCCTTCCACGCCCGTTCCCAGACCGGCGTCGGCCGGGCGAGCAATGGCCGGCCGTCCCGATAGCGGCGGAGGTCTTCCGCCAGCGCCGCCGCCGTCGCGTAGCGGCGCCGCGGCTCCTTGTGCAGACATTTGAGACAGATGGTTTCCAGGTCGCGCGGCGCCTGCGGGAACAGCCGCCGCACCGACACCGGCTCGTCATGGACCACCTGCAGCAGCACGTCCATCGCACGCGGGCCGACGAACGGGGGCCGTCCCGTCAGCAGGTGATACAGGATCGACCCCAGCGCGTACACGTCGCACGCCGCACCGACCTCCTTGTCTTCGGCCCGCGCCTGCTCGGGCGCCATGTAGCCCGGCGTCCCCATCACCACGCCCGTGCGCGTCAGGCTCGTGTCCACCTGTACCCGCTTGGCCAGTCCGAAGTCGCTGATTTTGGGTATCCCAAAAGTCCTGTCCGATGGCCCCTCGGCGAGCAGGACGTTGGCCGGCTTGAGGTCGCGGTGGATGACGCCGGCCTGGTGCGCCGCGTGGACGGCGCGGGCCAACGCCTCCACCAAGGCCGCCGAGTCCCGCGCCGGCTGCGGCTGGCCCCCTGTCAGGCGAGCCGACAGCGTCCCGCCTTCGACGCATTCCATGGCGAAGAACGGCCGGCCGCCGGCGCTGCCGACCTCGTAGACCTGCACGATATTCGGGTGGTGCAGCCGCGCCAGCGTCTCCGCCTCCAGACGAAAGCGCAGCAGCGCCTGCGGCTGCGCCCGATCCGCGTCGCGCAGCATCTTCGAGCGCCACCACCCGGCCCAGCGGCCGATGCCGCGCTTGATATACCACGCCCTCGCCGCCGCGCCCGAGAAACGCCAGGATCTCATAGTCGTCCAGCAGCGGGAACGATTCGGCCGCGTCGTCGTCCTCCGCCAGCATGACGGTCCCGTCCGACGGCGGCGAGGCGGCGTCCTTGTCCCAGGGGCGGATGGAACGGCGGCGCGGCCCCGCCTGCGGTGGTTCCTGCTTCATTCGGTCCAGGAAATCCGGCGGCGGCGCGTCGGAATCGCCGGGCGTCCAGCCGTGAACGGAGGGCAAATCAGGCCCGGAGTCGGCCGTCAGCGACTCCAGGGCCTTCTGGCAAGCGGCGCAGGTCGTCACATGACTGGACACCCGCTGCAGATCGGCCGCGCCGAGCTGTTCGTTGAGCAGCTGTTCGAGTTCCTCGCGCGGGGCAACGAGACGAGGTCATGATGATCCACCTCGGCGCCCAAACCGAACCGGGCGCCCCGTTCTTCCAAACGTCTGAACCCATCGAAGGCTCAGTCCTGCGCCTTTGCACGGCCAGGTCATTGGAGGAATTACTCCGGCGGCATTCCCGATCTGGCGCCGCCAGCGGCGGCCGAGACAGGCTGGCGAGGTCACGGAGTCTTTTCCAGACGCTCGACGAGGGTTTGGAAGGCCGGTTCCTGGCGGAGGACCCACAGATCGTCGTCGGCCTTGAGCCGGGCCGCGTCCCGGAAGCCAAGGTCGGCGGCCTGCTTCAGCGCGGCGAGCGCCCGGTCCATGAATCGCTGGCGCATGGCTCGCTCGGCGTCGGCGTACGCGGCCGTTTCCTTGCCGGCCGTGAGGCCGCCGGTATCGCCGGACAGGAAGCGAGCCAGGGAGAGGCAATCGTCGATCGTGGCCGGTTTCAGGTCGTCCACGAGTTCGGCGGCCTTTTGCGCCTCCTCGATACGGCCCTGCTGCATCAGCAAACAGACGCGGATAATCAGCAGGTCCTGGCAAGCCGCGGGCTGCTGTCGCAAGGCCCACGCCGGATCCTTGACGGCGAGAGGCACGGCCTTGCAGAATGCCAGCTCTTCCTCCACCTGCGGCAGCCGGTCGCGAACCTTGGTCGCCAGCACGCCCGGCTGCAGTTTGGGCTGGAGCGCGCGAAACCGCTCCGCGGCCGCGGTCAGCTCCTGCACCGCTTCGTCGTGCCGCATCAGGCGCATCAGCACCGCGGCCCGCGTGACGAAGGCCTCGCCGCACTGCCACTGGAATTCGACGTTATTCGGATCGTTTATGCCCGATTCCAGCGTGTGGCGGTAGCATTCGGCTTCCGCCGTCGCATAGGGCAAGGCCTTCCCCGGTTCCCCCAACTCGACGCACACGCCAGCGAGCGCCTGCAACGCGCTCATCAGGGAGTTGGTGTATTTCGGTTCGTTGGGGCTTTCCGCGATCAGGCCGTCCATCAGCGCTTTCGACTGGAGGAAGCAGTCTCGCGCTCCGACGGGGTCGCCCTTGGCCAGGCGGATGCGGCCGCAACCGTTCTGGGCCGCCGCCCGATAGTAGCGCGCAATCGGGTTTTTCGGATCCGCCTTGCTCCACGGCTCGACGAGGGCCAGCAGCCGCTTGCTGTAATCCTCGCTCGCCGTCGGGCCGATCGCACTCGGGACGTCGCCCGCCAGCCAGTCGTAGCTCTCCGCGAGCCGTTCGCGGGCCGCCGGGTTGGCCGGTTCGTCGTCGTACCAGTCCTTGGCGCAGTCCGCTTCCCGGTTGAAGTTGGCCGACGCCTCCCAGGACCGGCCGGCGCGCGCGGCCAGGTTGGCGAAGCCGGAGTAGGCTTGGCAAAGGAGATCGCGCGCCTGGCCGTCGCGCGGATTCGCCTTCAGGAGGTCCAGCGCGATGTCGCGGCAGGTCTTGAACTGGGCGGCCGCTCCTTCGTCGTCGCTGATGGTGTAGAGAATCCTGCCCGCCTTCATGAGGGCGGCGGCGCGGACCCGGTCGGGGGCGGCGTCCATGCCTTTTGCCATCTCTTTTAATCCATCCGCGGCCGTCTTGAGCAGGCTCTGCCGCATCGCCTGCGTGGCCGCTGTGTGGCCCAGTCTGTCCTGGACCTCGAAGACGAGCTTGTCATACGCGGCCAGGGTCAGGCCGCGCTGCCGTTCGGCCTCCGCGGCGCTGGCTTGCGCGGTTTGTTCCGCGGCGCGGGCGGCGGCGGCCTCGTCGGTCGCATGCTTTTCCGCCGTGCGGGCGGCGGCGGCCTCGTCGTCCTTCTTCTTCTCCGCGGCGCGGGCCGCCGCCGCCTCGTCGCCGGCCTTCTGCTCCGCCCGGCTGGCGTCGAGCGCCTTCTCGTCGGCCTTCTTTACCGCCGCGGTCAGCCGGCTGTTGTAGTAGGCGCCGCCGCCCAGCAGCAGCAGCAGGGCTACGGTGCAAGCCGCGATCAGCGTGGCGATCACCGGCCGCCGCCGCGCCGCCTTCCACCCCCGCTCCCAAACGGGCGTCGGGCGCGCCAGCACGGATCGGCCGTCCAAGTAGCGGCGCAGGTCTTCCGCCAGCGCCTCCGCCGTCGCATAGCGCCGACGCGGCTCCTTTTGCAGACATTTGAGACAGATGGTTTCCAGGTCGCGCGGCGCCTGCGGGAACAACCGACGCACCGACACCGGCTCGTCATGGACCACCTGCAACAACACGTCCATCGAACGGCTGCCGACGAACGGCGGCCGTCCTGTCAGCAGGTGGTACAGGATCGACCCCAGCGCGTACACGTCGCAGGCCGGGCCGACCTCTTTGCCCTCCGCCCGCGCCTGCTCCGGCGCCATGTAGCCGGGCGTGCCGAGGACCATGCCCGTCCGCGTCAGGCTGCTGTCCACTTGCACCCGCTTGGCCAGGCCGAAATCGGTTACCTTCGGGGTCCCAAAAGGTTCTCCGGGGTGGCGTTCGGCGAGCAGGACGTTGGCCGGCTTGAGGTCGCGGTGGATGACGCCGGCCTGGTGCGCCGCGTGGACGGCGCGGGCCAACGCCTCCACCAAGGCCGCCGACTCGCGCGCCGGCTGCGGCTGGCCCCGCAGACGCGCGGATAGGTTGCCGCCTTCGACGTACTCCATGGCGAAGAACGGCCGGCCCCCGGCGCTGCCGACCTCGTAGACCTGCACGATGTTGGGGTGGTGCAGCCGCGCCAGCGTCTCCGCCTCCAGACGGAATCGTGCCAGCGCCTGGGGCTGGGCGTGTTCCGTGTCGCGCAGCATCTTCAGCGCTACCAGGCGGGCCAGCGGCCGGTGACGCGCTTTGTACACGACGCCCTCGCCGCCGCGCCCCAGTACCTCCAGGACCTTGTAGTCGGGCAGATCCGGGAACGCCTCCGCCTCATCGCCCTCTGCCGGATGGGCGGCCGCGGTGCTGGCGTTCGGGGCCGGCCCCGGATGCTGGGTGGCCGGCAGCGCCTGCTTGATCCGGTCCAGGAACACCGGGTTAGGCGGCGACGAATCGGCGTCCTTCTCGCCGCGCCACGATGACGGCCCGGAGCCGGCGTCCGCCGTCAACCCATCCAGCGCGTTCTGACATTCGGGGCAGCCGGCGACGTGCGCCGACACCCGCCGCAAGTCGGTCGGGGTCAGGCGCTCGTCGAGCAGGTTTTCAAGTTCCTGGCGCGCCGGACAGCGGGCAACGTCCATAACGTCGGTCCTCGTCGTAGGTCCGTGGCGAGCGGCGCGGCGTCAGCCCGCCGGTGGGGCCGCCCCAAAAGCGGCGGGCTGACGCCGCGCCGCTCGCGCACTGGCCAACCCCTTCTAGGCTCCTTCAAGTTTCTGAATTTCTTCCCGCAGCATGTTTTGGACGCGCCGCTTGGCCACGTAGACCTGCGCCACCTGCATGCCGATGCGCTCCGCCGCTTCCGCGCCGGACAGGCCTTCCACGGCGGTGAGGCGGAACGCCTCCCACGTCTGCGGCGCCACGCGCAGCCGCACCAGGGCGCTGGCCTCCGCCAGCAGCTCGTGGTCGAATTGCTCCTCCAGCGCCCGCACGAGGTCCTCGCGGGCGGCCACGGAGTCGAGCATCTCGGCGACGTGCGAATCGCCGCTGCCCCGCCCGCCGCGGGCGCGGCTCTCCTGGAAGTCCACCCAGGCGTTGTGGGCCACGGTCTTGAGCCAGCCGCGGAAGCTGCGCGACGGGTCGTAGGCGAACGTCTTCATCTTGTCGGCCAGTTTGAGAAGGACCGTTTGCGTGACGTCTTCCGCGTCCGCCTCTTGCAGCCTCCATTTGCGGCACCAGTCATAGACGCGGCGGCCGTAGTGCTCGACGAACTCCGCCCACGCCCCCTGGTTGCCCGGATCGCGCTGCAGTCGGCCGAGCAAGGTGACGCGCGTTTCCGAGTCGTGTGCGCCTGCCATACGCTCATACTCCGCATGGGGACGAAATCTGGCGCCATTCTCTCCTATCGGATGCCGTTGATGCAAGGGTAGGGCGCGAATAACGCGGCGCGGCGCCAGATTCCTCGGCGCGTTCCCGTATGGGCTTGTGGAGCGAGAAATGAGCGGCGAGCCGCTCTTCGACAGGAGCCGCCATGCCATCCGCCGAAACCCTGGACCTGAAGCGACTCGCCGCCCCGATCGCGGGAGCGAACCCGGCGGGCGCCGATCTGCGGGCCGAGGCCGGCCCCGGCTCCGCGTACTACCGCGTCAAGGACGCCCGCACCGCCGCCCGCGCCGCCGAGCGCCGCGAGTCGGCCGGCGACGCGGACGCGCCGCCGGCCGACTGGCGGCCCGTGCTGCAACACGGCGCCGAGGCCCTCGCCGAGAAGTCGAAGGACCTGGAAATCGCCGCCTATCTCGTCGAGGCGCTGGTCCGCCTGCACGGCTTCGCCGGCCTCCGCGACGGCTTCCGCCTGACGCGGGAATTGATCGACGCATTCTGGGATGGTCTTTATCCGCTTCCCGACGAGGACGGCGTCGAGACGCGGCTGGCCCCGCTGACGGGTCTCAACGGCGCCGACGCCGAGGGCACGCTGTCGGGACCCATCCTCCGCGTCTTCATCACCGACGGCGCGGCCGGCCAACTGTCCTGCTCCCATTATCAGGAGGCGCGGCGCTGGCCAAGACCACCGACGCCAAGGTGCGCGAGAAGAAGGTCGCCGCCGGCGCGACCACGCCGGAGGCCTTTCAGAAGGCCGTGGCCGAGACGCCGCCCGCTTTCTTCCGCACGCTCGTCGAGGATTTGACCCAGTGCCAGGAGGAGTTCGCCAAGTTGTGCGCCGCCCTGGAGAAGCGCTGCGGTCCCGATCGGGCGCCGCCCTCCTCCAACATCCGCAACGCGCTGGCGACCTGCCTCGACGTCATCAAGGACGCGGCGCGGGAGAAGCTCCAGGCGCCCGCCAGCGGCCATAGTGGGCCGATCGCTCCGCGATCGGCCGGCGACTCGCGGAGCGAGTCGCCCACTACCGCTCCGCCCAACGAGGTCGGCACGCGCGAGGACGCCTTCCGCGAGCTGCTGAAGCTGGCCGACTTCTTCCGCCGCACCGAGCCGCAGGCCGTCCTGTCCTACGCCCTGGAGCAGGTGGTGCGCTGGGGCCGGCTGTCGCTGCCGGAACTGATGCTGGAACTGATCCCGGACGAGGCGCCGCGCAAAAACCTGTTCAAGCAAGTGGGCATCCGGCCCGAGACGAAACCGGAAGCCGCCAAGAAGTGACCGCCCGCCGCCGGGCGAATTCTCAACCGCGAAGCGAAGGGAAGGTGACGATTCATGGCAAGCAGCAGCGTCCACGACAAGCTGGAGCGCGTCCGCAAGCCGCGCGTCCACATCAGCTACCAGGTCGAGACCGAAGGGGCGGTCGTCGAAAAAGAACTGCCCTTCGTGGTCGGCGTCCTGGGCGACTTCTCGGGCAAGCCGGCTCAGCCGCTCAAGCCCTTGAAGGACCGCAAATTCATCCAGATCGACCGCGACAACTTCAACGACGTGATGGGTCGCATGACGCCCGGCGTGCAAATGCGCGTCGAGAACACGCTGGCCAGACGACGGCAGCGAGATGGCGGTGAACCTGCAGTTCAAGTCGATGGACGACTTCGAGCCGGGCCGCATCGTGCAGCAAGTCGAGTCGCTGAGCAAGCTGCTGGCGACGCGCGACAAGCTCCGCGACCTGCTCACCAAGATCGACCGCTCCGAGGACCTGGAAAGTCTGCTGGACCGCGTCCTGCAAAACAAGGACGACCTGAAGAAGCTCTGCACGGACCTGGGCGTTCCGGCGGCCGAGGGCAAGGAAGGGGGTGCGCCATGAGCGCAGCGCAACCGATTCAACCCGCCGCGGCCCCCGTCGCCGAGACGCAGGCCGCAGGCGACAGCCTGCTGGAGCAGGCCATCGTCGCCACTCGCCAGACCGAGCGCTCGCGCACGGAGGACCTCATCCGCACGCTGACGCGAGGAGGCGCTGGCCGGGACCGTCACCTACAGCAAGAACGTCACCCACACCATCAAGCAGGCGATGGCCGCCATCGACGGCGCCATGTCGAAGCAGCTCGCGGCCATCCTGCACCAGCCGGCCTTGCAGAAGCTGGAGGGCAGCTGGCGCGGCCTGCACCACCTGGTCATGAACAGCGAGACCAGCGCGAAACTGAAGATCAAGGTCCTGAACATCTCCAAGCGCGAGCTGTTCAAGGACGTGGACAAGGCCGTCGAGTTCGACCAGAGCCAGATCTTCAAGAAGCTGTACGAGAACGAGTTCGGCACGCCCGGCGGCGAGCCGTACGGCGCCCTGATCGGCGACTACGAATTCACCAACCACCCCGAAGACGTCGAGCTGCTGGGCAAGATGTCCAACGTGGCGGCCGCCGCGTTCTGCCCGTTCGTCGCCGCCGCGTCGCCCAAGCTGTTCGGCTTCGACAGCTGGACGGAGCTGTCCAAGCCGCGCGACCTGGAGAAGATCTTCGACACCGTCGAGTACGCGAAATGGCGGTCGTTCCGCGAGTCGGAGGACTCCCGTTTCGTGACCCTGGTCATGCCGCGCGTGCTGGCCCGGCTGCCCTACGGATCGACGACGAAGCCGATCGAGGAATTCGACTTTGAGGAGGTGGAGCTGGACGCGGCCGGCCGGGCCAAGCCGGTGGCCCACGACCACTACACCTGGATGAACGCCGCGTTACGTCTGCGGCACGAAGCTGACCGACGCCTTCGCCAAGTACGGCTTGTGCACGGCCATCCGCGGGGCGGAGGGCGGCGGCAAGGTCGAGGGGCTGCCGGCCCACATCTTCACCAGCGACGACGGCGACCCGGATCTGAAGTGCCCGACCGAGATCGGCATCACCGACCGCCGCGAGGCGGAACTGAGCAAGCTCGGCTTCCTGCCGCTGTGCCACTACAAGAACACCGACTACGCGGTGTTCTTCGGCGCCCAGACGACGCAGAAGCCCAAGAAGTACGACCGGCCGGAGGCGACGGCCAACGCGGCCATCTCCGCCCGGCTGCCGTACATCATGGCGACGTTCGCGGTTCGCTCATTACCTCAAAGTGATGGCCCGCGACAAGATCGGCTCGTTCCTGGAAGCCACGGACTGCGAGGCGTGGCTGAACCGCTGGATCAAGAACTACGTCAACGCCAACCCGGAAGCGGGGCAGGAGATGAAGGCCCGCTACCCCTTGGCGGAGGCAAAGGTGCAGGTCAAGGAGATCCCCGGCAAGCCGGGGTCGTACAACGCGGTGGCCTGGCTGCGGCCGTGGCTGCAGTTCGAGGAGCTGACCGCCTCGCTGCGGATGGTGGCCCGCATTCCGACGCTGGGCGGGTGAGCAGGGCGCGTCGGTTAGCCGCGACGCGCAGCGGAGCGCTCTCCATCAAGCGCTCCGCTGCGCGTCGCGGCTAACCGATGCGCAGCGCATGAGAGGCAACCACCGTGAAAACAGGCGCCACCACCATGTCATCCGGGGGCTGGTTTCGGCCGGGCGGGCGGCAGGGGCGGGCCGCGGAGGCGACCGTCGGGTCAACCCTTCGACCAGCGGCGACGGTCGGCCTCACGGACGCGCCCTCCGCCCCTGCCGCCCGCCCGGCCGCAGCGAACCGCGACGAACTCGTCCGCCGCATCGGCCGGGAAATCGCCCGGCTGGATGCGGCAATTTCCACGCAGGTCAACGCCATCCTCCACCATCCCACCGTGCAGAAGCTCGAAGCCTCGTGGCGCGGCCTCCAGTATCTCACATCGCAGGTCCCCGAAGGAGTGAATATCAAGGTTCGCGTCTTGGACGTTTCCTGGAAGGAGCTGGCCCGCGACCTGGGCCGCGCCATCGAGTTCGACCAGAGCCAGCTGTTCAAGAAGGTCTACTCCGAGGAGTACGACACGCCGGGCGGCGAGCCGTTCGGCGTCTTGCTGGCCGATTATGAGGTCCGCCATCGAACCGATTCGGATTACCGTACCGACGACCTGGCCGCACTGCGGGCCGCGGCCGGCGTGGCGGCCGCCGCCTTCGCCCCCTTCGTCGCCGCCGCCCACCCGGCCCTGCTCGACCTGACGGAGTTCGCGGAGCTGGAATTGCCGCTGAACCTGGCGCGGACGTTCGACCAGGCGGAATATCTGGCGTGGAACGCCTTCCGCGACACCGAGGACGCCCGCTTCGTCGGCCTGACGCTGCCGCGCGTGCTGATGCGGGCGCCGTACCCGGACGACGGCGCGCGGGCGGACGGTTTCCGCTTCCGAGAGGAAGTGGGCGGCCCCGGCCGCGACGACTACCTGTGGGGCAACGCCGCCTACGCTTTTGGGGCGGTGCTGGTGCGGGCGTTCGCCGACTCCGGCTGGTTCGCGGCGATCCGCGGCGAAGACGGCCTGGTCCCCGGGCTGCCGGCCCCATCGTTCGGCCTCGACCGGCCGGGCGTGGCGCCGCGTCCGCCGACCGACGCCGTCGTCGCCGACGCCATGGAAAAGGAGGTCGGAGAACTCGGTTTCATCCCGTTGTGCGCCTGCCAGGATGCGGGCGCGGCCGCCTTCCACGGCAACCAGTCCGTGCAGAAGCCGGCCGCGTTCGACGAGCCGGCGGCCAGCGCCAACGCCCGGCTGTCGGCGATGCTGCAGTACGTCCTTTGTGCGGCGCGGTTCGCCCATTATGTGAAGGTAATCAGCCGCGAGAAGCTCGGCTCCTTCACCGGCCCCGCCGAGTGCGAGGACTACCTGCGACGCTGGCTGCAAAACTACACGACGGCCAACGACGACGCCGGCCCGGACCTCAAGGCGAAGCACCCCTTGCGCAAGGCGCGGATTCAGGTGCGCGAGCGGCCCGACCGGCCGGGAAGCTATCTTTGCGTGGCGCACCTGCGGCCGCACTTCCAGCTCGATCAGCTTTCGGCCGGCCTCAAGCTGGTGACGGAGCTGGGGCCTGGGCGACCGAGTTGATAGGTGAGCGGGTGCGTCAGCCCCCTGATGGCGCCAAAGATCAGGGGGCTGACGCCCCCGCTCGCCCACGGAGATTCCTTCATGTCCTCCCAACGCGCCGAAGCGCCGCTGCTGCCCTCGGTGCTGGACCGTCTGCTCGACGACGACCCGGCCGTGAGTCGGGAGCCGGCGCGCGGCCGCGATCAGGTGCTGCGCGAGATCAAGGAGTCGGTGCGCCGCGATCTGGAAAACCTGCTCAACACGCGGCGCCGCATCTTCGCCTGGCCGCCCGAGCTGAAAGAGCTGGACCGTTCCGTCGTCGGCTACGGTCTCCCCGACCTCGCGGCCGGCGCCCTCGGCGCCGCCCGGGCCAGCGAAGAATATTGCCGAGTCCTGCAAACACTTCTCCGTCTCTACGAGCCGCGCTTCAAGAGCGTCGAGGTGCGCCCGCTGGCCGGCGCCGAGCCGCTCGATCGCACGTTGCGCTTCCGAATCGAGGCCCTGCTCCGCGTCGATCCGGCCCCCGAGCCGGTGGCGTTCGACTCCACCCTGGAACCGGGCGCCGGCGGCTTCGCCGTCCGCGGCGTCCGGGCGTGACCGGGGCGAGGCTTGGGGTTCGCGCCTTTGCCCGGCCGCCGTATAATCCCTTCTCGATGGAAGAAACCAGGGACGGTGTCTTTCGAGGAGAAGTCATGCGACGGATTGCGATCATCAATCAGAAGGGCGGCGTCGGCAAGACGACGACCGCGGTGAACCTCGCCGCCGCCCTGGCCGAGTGCGGCCAGCGCGTCTGCGTCGCTCGACCTGGACCCCCAGGCCCACGCCACCACCCACCTCGGCATCGAGCCGGACGGCAAGTCGCCGTCGATGTACGACGTGCTGGTCCACTCGCGGCCGCTGGCGGAAGTGCGGCGCAAAGTGGCCGACAACCTTTGGGTGGCGGCCTCCGACATCAACCTCGCCGCCGCCGAGGTGGAACTGGCCGGCGTGGTCGGGCGCGAAGTGATCCTCCGCGACCTCTTGTTGCAGGAGGAAGGCGCGTTCGATTTCGTGTTCATGGATTGCGGCCCGTCGCTCGGCGTGCTGACGCTGAACGCACTTTCGGCCTCCAACGAGGTGTTCATCCCGCTGCAGCCGCACTTCCTGGCCTTGCACGGCATGGGCAAGCTGTTCGAGACGACGGCCCTGGTGGCCAAGCGCATCAACCCGTCGCTCAAGGTGACGGGGATCGTGCTGTCACTGTACGAATCGACGACGCGGCTGGCCCAGGAGGTGATCGCGGACTTGCAAGACTACCTGGACAAAAGCCGGAACACCAACGCCCCGTGGTCCAAGGCGCGGATCTTCGGCACGCGTATCCGCCGCAACATCAAGCTGGCCGAGTGCCCCAGCTTCGGCACGCCGATCTTCGGCTACTCGCGGCACTGCAACGGCGCCGAGGACTACGCGGCGCTGGCGCGGGAAGTGCTGGGAGTGACGCCGACGGTGCTGTCGGCCCGCGTCGAGATGGACGAGCGCGGCCAGACCAGCGTACTCAGCGTCGAGCGGCAGGAGCAGCCGGCGGCGACGTGAACATAGAATGACGTTTAGCCGCGGTTCGCAGAACCGCGGTTCTGCGAACCGCGGCTAAACCTTGCGAGGTCCCATGAGCCGCATATCCATCGCCGTCCCCCAGGAGAGCGTCCCCATCGACCGCGGCCGGATGCGCGAGGCCGTGCGCGCCGTCCTGGCCGGCGAAGGCGTCGCCGACGCCGAGATCAGCCTCGCTTTCGTAGACAATCCCACCATTCATACTCTGAACAAACGCTACCTCCAGCACGACGAGCCGACCGACGTGCTCAGCTTTCCCCTGTCGGAGCCGAACACGAAGCGCCTCGCC
Source organism: uncultured Planctomycetaceae bacterium (assembly GCA_963823075.1). Lineage (GTDB taxonomy): Bacteria > Planctomycetota > Planctomycetia > Gemmatales > Gemmataceae > UBA4732. Next base: position 184,299 of record CAWGKE010000001.1, on the reverse strand, counting down.
GGCGAGCTGGTGATCGGGGCGGAGGTCGCCCAGGCCCAGGCCACGGCCCGCGGTCATGACGTGCAGGCGGAGCTGGCGCTGTACGTCATCCACGGCCTGCTGCACCTGTGCGGCCACGACGACCACGACGAGGCCGGCGCCTCGGCCATGCGCGAGCGGGAACGGCGGTATCTGCGCGAGCTGGGGCTGCCGGACGTGGCGCCGCGGCCGGACGACGAATAGCTCCCCTTGCTCCGCCCGCCGCCCGCGTGCTATAGGCCGCGCACCTCCACGATCCGCGCCGTCGCACCTGTCCGATCTCGGAGCGAAGCCGTGGTAAAGTTCATTCCTCCCTCCTGGCGAGGGTGGGCCGGCGTCCTCAGCCGCATCGACTGGCGGCCGCTGCTCATCACGGCCTGGGGGCTGGCCCTGCTCTACCCCGTCCGAGAGACCGGCTGGCTCCAGGACGACGCCTTCAACGCCTCCCTGCCCGGCGCCTGGCTCCATAACGGCACGACGCCCCTCAGTGAATCGTGGTCCGAGATCGTCACCTGGACGTTCCAGTCCGCCCGCATCAACCCCGTGATCCATATCTGGAAGAACGTCAGTTTCTGGATGATACGCGATCTCTACTGGTATAAATGGGCGGAGGTGGCCGCCGTCCTCGTGTCGCTGCTGGTCTTCTACGGCTGCCTCCGCGGCATGGGCGCCGACGCCGACTTCGCCGGGCTGGGCTGCCTGCTCACGGCCGGCCTCATCCAATTCCGCGCCCTCGCTGACCCCGTGATCGCCTTCAGCGGCCTGCTGCCGATGTTGCTGGTGTTGACCGCCCTGTCGCTGCTGCTGCTGCACCGCCACCGGGTCGGCGGCGGCCGCCTCGCCCTGGCCGGCAGCGTCCTGCTCTATGCCGTCGCCGCCCTCACCTACGAGATGACCTACGTCTTCTGGGTCTTCCACGCCTGGGTGCTGCTGCGCGGCCGCGCCGGCTGGAGGCGCGGCGCCCGGACGCTGCTGCCCTTCGTGGCCGTGCCTGTCCTGCTCACGCTCGGCTCGATGGTCCTGCGGACGCGGCCGGCCGCCCAGGGCAGGGAATATCGCGCCCGGCTCGCCGCCGGGCCGATGGCCGACACCTTCGTCAAGCAGCTCGTCGCCGCCTTGCCCTGCTCCAGCGCCGCCCTTGACTCGACCGTCCCGGCGACCGGGGTGTTTTCGTGGACCACGCTCGCCCATTACTGGCCGCTGGCGGTGTTCGGCTTGCTGCTGTTCGGGCTGTTGGGGGCGCGGTTGATCCGCCGCGCCCGCCAGGGCGGTCTGGAACTGCGTTGGTGGACGGCCCTCGGTCTGCTCCTGGCCGTCCTTCCCGTCCCCATGCTCTGCATCTGCGCCAAGTACCAGGGGGCGTTCCATTACGGCTTCGGATACCTGCCGGTCTATGTCGAATACTTCGGCGTGGCGCTGCTGCTCGCGGCGGGAGTCGCGGCGCTCGGTCGGCTGGGGCGGCGCGTCCCGGCCGGTCTGCTGGCGCTGGCGGTCGCGGCCCCCTGCGCGGCGTTCGCGGTGTTTGACTACGCCGGCAACATTCTGGTGGTGCACGTCCTGCGCGTGCCGCTCTTGCATCCCCGCTGTGAGATCGAAGAAGTCGTTGACGCCGGCCTGCTGCGGGGCGTCGCGCCCGGAGGCGTCTTGGTGGCCGACCGGCTCTACCCGTGGGGCCAGTACAAGGGCGACGTCTATTTCTATTGCTGCCATACCCACACGCGCCTGGCCGACGTCCTGGCGCCGTCCACGGACGCCGACGCCCTTCGCAAGGCCGTCCCGGACCAGCCGGGCGCAGGCCCGACGAGCGACGCCGTGCGCGTCCGTTACGTCAACGTCGCCCAGCCCGGCGGCTTCGTGGTCGCCGGCCGCCTGTGCTACGCGCAGCTCGGTTTGAACGGGACGCTCCGCGAGTCCGGCCTGAGCGGGATGCTCCTGGCCGTCTGGCGCGGGGAGAAAGGGAACTCGCAGTACGACCGCCCGTTCATCTTCCACTCCTGCTGCTGGCGCCCCGGGGGCGACCCTCACCGCGTCGATCCGGTCGATCTGCCTTCCACGGCGCTGCGGTGGGTGCGGACCACAGAACACTGGACCATCTACGGTATTGACACGCCTTATCCCTATCTCGACGGCGAGGCGGCCTGGCTGGAGTTCCCACCCGCTCGCGCTCCCTCCCTTTCGGAGCCGCGACCGTGAGGGAACCGTTTCGTCCCAACCGCTCCCTCACGGTCGCGGCTCCGAAAGGCAGCGTTCTCCACGCCGGACTCAGTAGGATGTCCATCGTCCCGGGCGCGACCGGGCCGTGAGGGGCGGAGGGGCAGGTCATGGCGGCGGAGAAGGCCCAGGCCCTGGTGCTGCGGACCACGGACTGGAGCGAAACCAGCCGCATCGCCACCCTTTGGACCCGCGAGTTCGGCAAGGTGCGCGCCCTGGCGAAGGGCGGCCGGCGCCTCAAGTCCAACTTTGAAAACGCTCTTGATTTGCTGACGCACTGCCGTATCGTCTTCCTCCGCAAGTCACCCGGCAGTCTCGACCTATTGACGGAGGCGCAGGTGGTGCGGCGCTTCCCGCGCCTGCGCTCCGACCTCGCGGCCCTGTACGCCGCCTACTACGTCGCGGAGCTGCTGGAAGTCATGACCGAGGAACACGATCCGCATCCACTGCTGTTCGACGCGGCTGTGGAAACGCTCGACTTGCTTGGCTCTCCGGGCGCGGAGGCGCCGCCGCCCGTCGGGCCGTGCATCGTGCGGTTTGAACTGGTTTTGTTGCAGGAAGTCGGCTATAGCCCCGCCTTGCAGCGGTGTGCTACCTGCGGTGGACCGATCGACGAGCGCCGGCCGGCCTTCAGTTGCGCCGCCGGCGGTCTGATTTGTCCGAATTGTGCGGTCGGCTGCCGCGACCGCCGGCCGCTGGCGCCGGGCGCCCGCGAAATGCTGCGGGCGTTGCAGCCGGCTGAGGGGCCGGCCGAGGACGCCCGGCGCCGGCCGTGGGACGCCGGCGCCCGCCGCGAGGCGCGCTTGGTACTGGGGCAGTACATCACGTACCTGCTGGGACGGCGTCCGCGCCTGTTGCCTTACCTGGGGAGTTGAGGCCGTGACGAAAACAGCCCGGAACTTCATGGCGAGCGGCGCGGCGTCAGCCCGCCGGTTTCGGCCGCACCGGCGGGCTGACCCCGCGCCGCTCGCCCTGATGCTGATCGCACTCGGCGGTTGTGCCTCCTCCGGGCTGGCTCAGGCCAGCAAGGACGCGCCGCCGCCCGCCGCCGCACGGGGCTCGGACGGCGTACAGCAGGCCCAGGCCGTGGACCCCGCGCCGGCCAACCCGGACCTCAAACCCGTTCCCAAGCAGGACCCCTCGGAGCCGACTTTCCTGAACGGCTTCGGCCTGTGGGCCGTGCCCAAGCCGCCGCCGCCGCCGGTGGACAGCTTCGTCGTGCGGCCCGACGGCCTCACGGCAGAGAAGGCGCCCGAAGCCGGCACCGCCGACGCTCAGCTGGCCGGCGCCCGCGACCTCTACCGCCGCGCCGAATACGCCAAGGCTGAGGCCCTCTATCACGCAGTCGCCAACGACGCCAAGGCAGGGTCCGCCAACGTCCAGGAGGGGCTGTTCTACGAGGCGGAGTGCCTGCGAATGCAGGGCATCTATCCCCGCGCCGCCGACACCTACAACGACCTGCTCAACAAGTTCGCCACCACGCCGTACCGCGACCAGGCCGTCCAGCACATGTTCGACATCGCCAACTACTGGTTGGACGACACGCGCCAGGACATGGAAGCATATCAGGAGTGCAAGGACGGCAAGCGCTGGTTCGTGTGGCCGCACGTGTTCAACTGGGACAAGACCAAGCCGGTCCTCGACACGCAGGGCCGCGCGGTCGAGAAGCTGGAACAGGTGCGCCTCAACGACATCAACGGGCCGCTGGCCGATCAGGCCCTCTTCTACGCCGGCAGCGTGGCGATGTACAACAACGACTGGAGAGAAGCCGACAACTACTTCAGCCAGATTTACGAGCACCACCCCAACAGCCCCCTGGCGCCGAAGGCCATCGAGTACGCCATCATGGCCAAGAACCTCAGCACCGGCGGCCCCGAGTACGACGGTCGCAAGGCCGCGGAAGCCCGCAAGCTGGTGGACGCCGCCCTCCGCAACTACCCGGAGCTGGCCAACGACGAGAAAAAGAACCAGTTCCTGGTTCGGCAGCTCCAGGGCATCACCCTGCAGCAGGCGGCGAAGGACTACGGGATGGCGGAGTTCTGGGAGAGACAGGGACATCCGGGAGCGGCCTACTTCCAGTATGGCGTGGTCCGGCAGCGCTATCCTAACACGACGTACGCGGCCGACGCCGAGAAGAGGATGCAGTCGCTGGCCGCGACGATGCAGAAGACCGGCGGCCAGGAGCCGCCGCATACGCCGGCGACGGACCCCGGGCCGGCCCGCCCGGTGATTCCGGCGTCGATGCCGTCGGGGTTCCGACCGTGACGGCGAAGCGCGTGGGCGAGACACGGAGACGAGGCATGAAGGCGATATCCCGGTTGGCGCTGCTGGCCTGTGCGGCCGCCGTCCTCGCGCTGCCGTCGTGCGAATCCGAGCGGGGCTGCAGCCTCTTCGGCTATCAGGTCGGGCAGGGCGCCCTCTACGATTGCAGCATCCACACCGTCCGCGTGCCGATCTTCCAGAACCGCACCTTCGCCCGCGGCCTGGAGTTCGACCTGACCCGCGCGGTGGTGCGCGAGATCGAACAGAAAACGCCGTACAAAGTGGTCGGCCCCGACCAGGACGCAGATACGGAGTTGAGCGGCACCATCCTCACGATCACCAAGGGCACGCTCAACGTCAACCCGCTTGGCGAGGTGCGCGAGCAAGAGACGGACATGGCCGTCGAGGTGGTCTGGCGCAACCTGCGAACCGGCGAGATTCTGTCCGACCCGACCCGGCGGACGCCTGGCACGTCCGGCCCGGCGCTGCCGGCGCTGCCGGGCGCGGCGCCGATCGGCGGCATGCCCGGCCTCGTGCCGTCGGGCGCGATTTCCGCGCCGACGGCGCCGGGCGCGATCGCCGCCGCGGCGACGCCGGCCGCCGCTCCGTTGCTCGGACCGGACGGCAAGCCTCTGCTCGGGCCGGACGGCAAGCCGTTGCCCGTCCCGGCGTCGGGTAAAATCCTCATCGCGTCCACCGGGGATTTCATTCCCGAAATCGGCCAGTCGCTGACGACGGCCGAGCAGCAGAACGTCGATCGCCTCGCGGTGCAGATCATTTCGATGATGGAAAAGCCCTGGTAGTCCGCCATGTCCGACGGCCGCGACGAGTGGCGCCTCCGCGACCGGGTCTTGCACCCGGGGCGGGCGGCCCTCGTCATGGGAATCGTCAACGTCACCCCCGACAGCTTCTCCGATGGCGGCCGCTTCGCCGCGACCGCCGCCGCCGTGGCCCACGGTCTGGAGCTGGTCCGACAGGGCGCGGACCTCCTCGACGTCGGCGGCGAATCCACCCGACCCGGCGCCCAGCCCATCGACCTCGACGAGGAGCTGCGTCGCGTCGTCCCCGTCGTGCGCGAGCTGGCCGAACGCACGACGGTCCCCCTGTCCGTGGACACCTGCAAAGCGGAGACGGCTCGTCAGGCTTTGGCGGCCGGCGCCCATGTCGTCAACGACGTGACGGCGCTGCTCGGCGACCCGGACATGGCCGCCGTGGTGCGCGATTCCGGGGCCGGCGTCGTTCTCATGCACATGCAGGGAACGCCCCCAACCATGCAGGCGAACCCCGTTTACGGCGACGTGACAGCGGAGGTCGGCCGGTTCCTGGAGGCGAGGTTGCAGGCGGCGGCGGATGTCGGTATAGCAGGGGCGCGGGTGGTGCTCGACCCCGGCGTCGGCTTCGGCAAGACGGCCGAACACAACCTGGAGCTGTTGGCCCGTCTCGCTGAATTGCAGCGCCTCGGCCGGCCGGTTTGCCTGGGAGTCTCCCGCAAGGGATTCCTCGGCAAGCTCCTCGACCGGCCGGTCGCGGAACGCCTGGCCGCTTCCGTCGCGGCGGTCTGCCATGCACTGGCCTGCGGCGCGGCCCAGGTGGTCCGCGTCCACGACGTGGCCGAAACCCGCGACGCCGTGCGCGTGTTTCAGGCGCTGAAGGAACGATTGCGGTAATCCGTTTAGGTAGGGAGGCCGACCGTTGCAGGAACGCCTGACCCAGCTGTACCAATCCGTGGGCGTGCGCGATCTGGTGTCGATCGGCATCCTCGCCCTGGTGATCTTCGTCGCCCTGCGTTTGCTGGGCAAGACGCGCGGCGCCGGCCTGGTGCGCGGCCTCGGTCTCATCGTCGTCGCCCTCTTCCTCGTCGTCCAGGTCGTCGTCGTCAGCTTCGACCTCACCATCCTCGGCAACGTCCTCGACTATCTGCTGACGACTTTTTTGATCGGCCTCGTGGTAATTTTCCAGCCGGAATTGCGCCGCGGCCTGATGGTGCTGGGCCGCTACCGCGTCTGGCGGCTGTTCGGCCACGACCCGCAGCACCCGGTAGCCGACAAGCTGGCCGACGCCGCCGCGGCCCTGTCGCGCGAGTGCGTCGGAGCCCTGATCGCCGTCGAGCGCGAGATGGCGCTGAGTACCTACGTCCACACCGGCGAGGTCATCGACGCCGAGGCGTCGCCGGCGCTGCTGCGCGCGATTTCTCGAAGCGCAGTCCGCTGCACGACGGAGCGGTCGTCCTCTGCTCCGGCCGCCTTGCCGCCGCCGCCTGCCAGCTGCCGCTCAGTCAGCCGCCGGAAGGGCCGGGCGTTCACATGGGCATGCGCCATCGGGCGGCGCTGGGACTCAGCGAGGAAACCGACGCCGTGCTGCTGGTGGTCAGCGAGGAGACGGGGCGCATCTCCGTGGCGGTCGGCGGCCGGCTGGAGCCGGTGCCGCGCGAGAACCTGTCGCGGCGCCTGGCGTCGCTGCTCCGCGACCGCGAACAGCAGTCCGACGCCGCCAAGCGATCCGGGAGCGGCATTCAGAAATCGGCGGCGTAACTCATTGCGGAGCCGCGACCGTCAGGGAGCGGAGAGAAGACCGCTCCCTGACGGTCGCGGCTCCGAGAATCCCCGGAGAGTGCTCATGATCGATCGCATTCTCTCCTCCCTGGTCGCTCTGAGTCTGGCTCTGCTGGTGTGGCTGTACGCCCGCAGCCGCGATCAGGAGATTCTCGACAACGTCACCCTCCCGGTGCAGATCAGCCTCGCCCAGGCGGACGCCGACCACTACAGCCTGGAGGTCAACGGCCCCGCCCAGGCCGTCGTCTCCTTCAGCGGCCCCGCCGACCGCATCAATGAGTTGCGCGGCGAGGTCCAGCGCAATGAACTGCACATCGACGTCGTTCTATCCATCCCCGAGGAGCGGCGCAACCAGGCCCGCTACTCCGACACGGTCCACGTCGAAGCGTCCCAGGTGTACGCGCCGCCCGGCGTCACGCCCATCGTCTCCGAAGGGCGCACCCACATCCCCGTCACCGTCCGCCATCTGGTGACGCGCGAGCTGCCCGTCACGTTCGACCCGCTCCAGGAAGAGCCGCCGGGGCCGGTAATGATCGACCCCCAGGTGGTCCGCGTCACGGCGCCGCAGGAAGTGTTCGACAACCATCGGTCCATCCCGACGGTCCCATCGGTGCTGCCGACGCGGCCGGCCGACGCGCCCGCAGACGCCGTGGCCGTCGGTCGCATCGCCCTCGTCCAGGAAATGGACGGCTTGCCCGTCCGGGCCGACCCTGGCAAGGTGACAATCAAGGCGCCGGCCCAGGCGCGCGAGCAGCGCATCCTGCACGATGTGCCGATCCACTTCCTTTGCCCGCCCGATTTCACGCTGCGGCCGGAGTTCTTCAACGACCGCGACAGTCACCTCGCGCTCACTGTCACGGGACCGAAGCAGGGCGAAGACCCGAAGGTGTTCGCCTTCATCGACTTGACCCACGGCCACTACGAATCGGGCAGCAATCACGAGCCGCTTCAAGTACAATTCCTGCAAAGGGATTTTCAACTGGTGGACGACCAGCCGCGCATCGTCACCTTCAACCTGCAGCCGGCGGACTTCATCCCCAAGGGCTTCCGCAGTTCGCCGCCGTGACCGAGACGGAGCCATGAACCTACCCGCCGCGCCCGACCTCTCCGCCTATTGCACCGACCTGGCTCGCCGCGCCCGGGCGGCCTCGCGGGCGCTGGCTATCGTCCCTGGCGCCCGTAAGAACGCCTGGCTACGCGCCGCGGCGACGGCGCTCGAAGCGCGCACCGCCGAGCTGCTGGCTGCCAACGAAATGGACGTGGCCGGCGCGGCGCAGGCCGGCCTGGGCGCCGCGCAGGTGGACCGGCTGCGGCTGACGCCGGCGCGGCTGCGCGGCTGCCGACGGGCTGCGCGAGGTGGCGGCGCAGCCGGACCCGGTGGGGCAGGTCCGGTCCAGCACGGTGCGGCCCAATGGATTGGAGGTCCACAAAGTCGGTTGCCCGCTGGGCGTGATCTTCTTCATCTACGAATCGCGGCCCAATGTGACGGTGGACGCGGCCGGCCTGTGCGTCAAGAGCGGCAACGCCGTCATCCTCCGCGGCGGCCGTGAGGCGCTGCGTTCCAACATCGCGCTTCATCGCATTCTCGCCGACAGTTTGCACGACGCCGGGCTGCCGGCCGACGCCGTGCAACTCGTCGAGACGCCGGACCGGGCGGCCGTGGGCCACTTCCTCCGGCTGAAGGAGTGGATCGACCTGGCCGTTCCGCGCGGCGGCGAGGGCCTGATTCGCCGCGTGGCCGAGGAGGCGCGGATGCCGGTGCTGAAGCACTACAAGGGCAACTGCCATGTCTATGTTGAGAAGAGCGCCGACCTGGACATGGCGGAGCGGATCGTGGTGAACGGCAAGTGTCAGCGACCCGGCGTTTGCAATGCCGTGGAGGGCCTGCTGGTCGATGAAGCCGCGGCGCCGGCCTTCCTGCCGCGGGCGATTTCCGCCCTGCGGCGGCGCGGCGTCGAGGTTCGGGGCTGTCCCATCACACGCCGGCTCGTAACGGACGCCGTCGCCGCGTCAGAGGAGGATTACGCGGCGGAATATCTCGATCTGATCCTGTCCGTCAAGGTCGTGGAAGGACTGGAACAAGCGATCGCCCACATCAATCATTACGGATCGGGCCACACCGATGCGATCGTGACCAACGACCTGACGGCGGCGCGGCGTTTCACGGCGGCCGTCGATTCGTCGGCCGTGATGGTCAACGCCAGCACGCGCTTCAACGACGGCGGCGAACTGGGCCTCGGCGCGGAAATCGGAATCAGCACGGATAAATTTCACGCGCGCGGCCCTTGTGGTTTGTTAGAATTGACGAGCTACAAATACGTGGTCCACGGGGATGGGCAGGTGCGGGGCGAGTGAAGGGGCGAACGGCCGGGCCGCTCGCCGGGAGCGGATGACGCCGCGGGACGAAGGAAATGCACGCCGTGTTGATCCTGGCCGTGATCCTGCCGATGCTGATGGCGGCGACGTTCATTTTGCTCGTCCGCCACTGGCGTCGTCGTCAGCTTTTCCGCGAGGAATTGTCGCCGATCAGCCGGCAGCACATCGACATCTACCAGGGCGTCCAGTTGAGCGAGGCGGCGGTGGAGTCGGCCAAGGCCCGCTTCCGCGACCTGCTGGAACGCGGCGAGGTGGCCGTCGTCGAGGCCAGTCTGCGCGCCGGGATGCAGTACGTCGTGCAGGTCCGCGCCCTGGCCGAGATCGGCACCGACGACGCCGGACGCATTCTGGAGCGTCAGCTCCAGCGCCGGCTGACCGACGACGCCCTCGAACAGGCGTGGTACTGGATCGACCTGGCCAACGGGCTTCGCACGCTCAACCGCTCCCAGAGCCTGCCGCATCTGCTGCGCTGCGCCGAATCGGCCGCCGAGCTGCCGCTGGGCCACTTCTTCGCCGCCGAAACCATCTGCTTCCTCGGTTTCGCCGGCTACCTGCGTCAGACCAACACGCCACTCGGCCGCGCCGCCCTTCGGGTGCTGCACCGCGCCTTGGAGGGACTGCGCTTCGGCGTCCAGCCGACGTTGGTGGCCGAGGCCCGCGTCGGCGAGATGGTCGAAACGCTCTGGGACTGCCGCGACCGCGCAGTCGATCCGCTGGTCGTGCGCGTCTTCGTCGAGGCGCTGCGCGTGCTGCGGCGCGCCCCACGCTGAGACGGTTCTGGCGGGGGAGGCGTCCGAGCAGGAGGCGTTCAGCTGGCAGATGTCGCGCATGGCAGCGCTGGAACCGGCGCTGGCGGAGTACCTGGCCGAGGCGCCGGCCGCGCTGCGGGCCGGCCTGCCACGGTCGGCGGTTCTGGAGCAGCGCGAGCTGTTGCTGGCCCTGATCGACCTGCGCGCGAGACGGCGCCGGTCGTGTTGCTCCTGCTGGCCCAGCCGCGCTTCCCGCTCGCCGAGCTGGCGATGGAAAGTCTCGTCTGGTCCGCCGATCCGCGCACGGGGCCGGTCCTGCGCGACCTGGCTCTCCAGCACGTGGCGGTGGCGCGCCGCGGCCGGTGCCGCCGCTCCGCCCTGCCGCCGCAGCGGCCGTCCGTCCCGCCGGACTTCCCTTATCGATCGCTCCTGCGGGCCTTGCGGGCCTGTCCCGGCAAGCTGACGGAAGATTTTCTGCTGGCGGCGGCGCGCGACTGGGACCCGACTTACCGCGCCGCCGCGCTGAGCAGCTTGGGCTGGTGGGAGCCGATGCAGCGCCGGCCGGTGTTGCTGACCTTGCAGGAGGCGCGGCGCGACGGCAGCCCCGACGTGCGGCACGCGGCCCGCGCCGCCCTGGCCCGCCTCGGCGAACGCCAGGCGCTGCAGTGGTTCCGGCAGACCTTGACCAGCGAAGATCCGCACCGCATCCACGAGGCCATCCAGGCCATAGCCGTCGAGGGCCTTACGCTGCTGTGGCCCGACCTCGATCACCTGGCCGACGCCGAGGACGCGGACGTGGCCCAGCTCGCCCGTGAGGCGCTGGAACGGATGTGCGAAGAAATGGACTTCGGCGGCCGGGAACGCAAATAGCTTCACCGCAGAGAACGCAGAGAGCGCGGAGAGAAGAAAGAGAAAGTCCCGGCGCCATGCGGCCCCTAGTGCAGGGCCAAGCAAGGTCTTGCCTGTGCGCAGCTGGAAGCGAACAATGAGGTATGAAACCACCCATCTTTGTTCGCACGCTCAGCGCCGCCGAACGGCTGCGGTTGCAGGCGGGGCGGCGCGCCGCCGACGCCTTTACCGTCCGCCGTTGCCAGATTCTCCTGGCCAGCGCCGCCGGTCTGCGGCCGCCGCAGATCGCCCGCAACTTGGGCTGCGCCGCCCGCACCGTTCACTACGCCCTGCACGCCTTCCGGCGCGAGGGACTGGACTGTCTCCAGGAGAAATCCTCTCGGCCGCATTCGGCCCGGCCGTTCCTGGACCAACGCCACGCCGACGCCCTGAAGGACCTGCTGCATCACAGTCCCCGTCTGTTCGGCAAACCCACCGGCCTGTGGACCCTGGAGCTGCTCGCCGAGGTCTGCCACGGCAAGGGCTGGACCCCCCGGCGACTCAGCGGCGAAGCCGTTCGCCTGGCCCTGAAACGCCTGAACATCGGCTGGCGGTGCGCAAGCACTGGATCACCAGCCCCGACCCGGCCTACGCGCGAAAGAAAGAAGCCCGCGATCGCTTGATCCGTCTGGTCGAGAGTCACCCGGACTGGGTCTTGGGTTTCCAGGACGAGACCTGGTGGAGCCGCCTCGCCCTGCCGCGTTGTCGCGCCTGGACCGGCGCCGAACCGCTCCGCCTGGTGGAACGGAACACCGACCGCACCGATCCGGACCCCAAGGCGCTGTGCTGCTACGGCTTGCTGCGGCAGGACACGGACCAGATGCTGCTGCGTTTCGTCGAGGGTCGGCCGGTGAGTCAGGTCACCGAGGACTACCTGGCCTGGGTGTGCGAGCAGCTGGCTGCGGAGGGCAAGAAGGCGCTGCTGCTGGTCTGGGACAACGCCTCCTGGACGGCTGCGAGCAAGTGGAACCCCTGGAGCAAAAGGCCGCTTGATCCTGCATTAGCACCGAAGGCCTGCTTCGCGGCGCACGGCCCCGCGACCCCGCCCGATCGAGGATGCGGACGGCGGCACGAGGCGCCGAACCAAACGCTGAAGCGAATCGCCTTGCCGCCTTCTGCTCATGCCTCATCCACCGCTGCTTCGAGCTGTCGCACCTTCTCGGGCGCCAGCGTCATGGCCGCCGCCCCAGGCCCCTCCAGTCGCATTCCATCGAAGCCGAGTTCCAGCAACCGGCCGCGGCAGCGCGGGCCGTCGTAGCGCTCGGCGATTACCTCCCGGCCGAGCAGGCCTATGTGCCGCTTCCAGCACGCCTCCAGCGTCGCCAGGTCGCCGTCGCGCAGCCGGCCGTATTCCTCGTCCATGCGGAACAGCAACGCCTCGGCCGCCAAATGGGCGTCGAGGTCGGCGTCGGTGAACTGGGCCAGCGACGCGCCGTGCGGCAAGCCGGCCTCGGCGAAATACGCCGCGGGTTGGCGGACGTTGAGGCCGACGCCGACCACCGCGGCCCGGCCCTGCTCGATGAGGATGCCGCACACCTTCCGGCCGCGCAGCAGCACATCGTTGGGCCACTTGATGCGGGCCTGCAATCCGGTCAGGCCTTGAACCGTCTCGCACACGGCGACCGCGGCCCACGCGGTCAGCACCGCCGGCCGGCGCAGGGCCGGCGGTGGAAAGAGCAGCACCGACAGCAGCACCCCGTCGCCAGGACGGCACTGCCAGCGCCGGCCGTGCTGGCCGCGCCCGGCCGTCTGCTCCGCCGCCAGCACGGCCACGCCGTCGTTGGCCGGGTCGTCCGCCAGTCCCGCCGCCACGCTGTTCGTGCTATCCACGGAATCGAAGAACAGGATGCGACGGCCGATATGACGGGTATTCAGACTCTGTTCCTCATGTAACATGCTGATAGTCCAGGGCGATGTCGAGCGCGACCGCGGAATGCGTCAGGGCGCCGACGCTGACGCGGTCCACGCCGGTTTCGGCGATCGCCCGGATCGTCGCCAGCGTCACGCCGCCGGACGCCTCCAGCCGGACGGCCGGCGCCGTCGCGTTCCGCCGCCGCACCGCCTCGCGCAGCAGGTCCGGCTTCATGTTGTCCAGCAATACGATGTCCGGCCGGGCGACCAGCGCCGCGTCGAACTCCTCCAGGTCGTCCACCTCGATTTCCAGCGGGAAACACGAGCCGTATTGAGCGCGGGCCAGGCGCACGGCCTCCGACACGGCCGCGACGCCGCCGCCGACCGCGGCGAGGTGGTTGTCTTTAATGAGGACGCCGTCGCCGAGGCCCATGCGGTGGTTATGGCCGCCGCCGCAGCGAACCGCGTATTTCTCCAGAAGCCGCCAGCCCGGTGCCGTCTTGCGCGTGTCCAGCACCTGGCACGGCAGCCCGGCCACGGTCTGGACGTACTTGGCCGTCTGCGTCGCCACGCCGCTTAGCCGCTGCACGAAATTCAGCGCCGTCCGCTCGCCGGTCAGGATGGCGCGCATCCGGCCGCTCACCACGGCCAGCACGGCGCCCGGCGCCACGGCCGTTCCGTCGGGGATGAGCGTCTGAAACGACAATTGCGGGTCGATGACAGCGAAGGTTTGTTGCGCGGCCGGCAGGCCAGCGACTACACCGGCGGATCGCGCGACGAGGGCGGCCCGGCCGGGCAGGTCCGGCGGGATGATGGCCTGACTCGTCAGGTCGCCCTCGGCGCCGAGGTCTTCCTCCAGCGCGAGGTCGATCAGCCGGCGGCAGGCATTGGTCTCAGTATCATTAAACATCTTATTCAGAGAAAAATTGGACCGCGTTGCGGAACAGGGCCAGGCCGTCGCCCTCGGCAGCCAGGCCGAGCCGCGTCCAGCGCGGGTGCTGCGTCGGCAGGACGTGGCGCTCCGGGTGCGGCATCAGGCCGAGGACGCGGCCGGTGGCGTCGCACAGGCCGGCCACGTCGCCCTGCGAGCCGTTGGGGTTGTACGGCCGGTCATCGTCGTCCGGCGCCGGCGTGTACTTCAACACCACCTGCCCCGCCTGCTCCAGCCCCTGCAAGATCCACTCCTCACGGCACAGAAAGCGGCCCTCGCCGTGGGCGATCGGCACGAGCATCCGGTCGATTCCCGTCAGGAACGGGCAGCGACCGGGGAAGGCCTGGAGCGTCAGCCAGCGGTCCTGGAAGCGGCCCGACTCGTTGTGGGCCAGCGTGGCGAGGGGACCTTCCTCGTCGGGCGGGATCAGCAGGCCAGCCTTGAGCAGGGCCTGAAAGCCGTTGCAGACGCCGAGGATGAGTTTCTCGGCGTCGCGGAAGCGCCGCAGGGCGTCGCCGAGGAAGCAGCTCAGCTGGTTGGCGAGGATCTTGCCGGCCGCCACGTCGTCGCCATAGGTGAAGCCGCCGGGCACAACGAGGATCTGGTAACGCTGCAACAGGGCAGGTTGTTCGCGCAGACGGTTGATGTGGACGCGCTCGGCGACGGCGCCGGCCGCCTCGAAGGCGAACTGCGCTTCGCCGTCGCAGTTGGCGCCGGGGGCGCGAAGGATCAGGACGCGCGGCGTGGCCATAGGGGGCACGGCTCCGTGACGGCCGGGAGGACGCCTCCCGACGGGGTTGTTCTAGCGGGTCGGCGCCGCACTGCCACCGGCCGGTCTTGCTTTTTCGCGGGGGTCGGCGCATCATCCGCGCTCGCCGTACCCGGCGAGGAAGGTTAGGTTAAGAGATGCTGCAAATTGCGGAGCCGCAGACCGTCCTGTACCTGATCCGTCACGGGGCCACGGAAGCCAACCTGGCCCGGCCGCCGCGCATCCAGGGTCGCCGTCACGACCCACCGCTGGCCCGTCTCGGCGTCCGTCAGGCGGAGGCCACCCGCGACTTGCTCGCCATCCGGCCCATCGACCACTGCTATACCAGTCCCATGCTCCGCGCCGTGCAGACCGCGGCCCTGATGGCCGAGCCGCACGGCCTGGCGCCGGTCCCGCTGGACGGCCTGACCGAGTGCGACGTCGGCCGCTGGGAGGGACTCGACTGGCCAACCGTACGCGGCCTCGACGCCGACGGCTACCAGCGCTTCCACGCCGACCCCGCCGCCTTCGGCTACCCCGGCGGCGAGTCGTTCGCCGCGGTCCATGAGCGCGTCCTTCCCGTCCTGGAGGAACTCCTCGAACGCCACCGCGGCGAGTCGATCCTGGTCGTCGCGCACCATGTCGTCAATCGCACCTACCTCGCCGGCCTGCTGGGGCTGGCGCCCGGCCAGGCGCGGCAGGTGTCGCTGGACAACTGCGGCATTTCCGTGGTGGTCCGCGACCGCGATGCGACCACGGTCACCACCCTCAACGCCGCCTTCCACCTGCAAGGCGTGGCGGCCTGATCCGCGGCCGATCTCCGCTAATCCGTCTTGCATTCTGCAAGGCCGTTCCGGCGTATTGCACGATTTCCGTTTCCGACCCAATCCGGCTTACTTCCGCAAGACGCCGCAGCGAAACAGCTTGCGCCGACCGTCCGACCCTGGCGCCCCGGTTGCCTTCCGCCCCGCATTCCCGGAGTGCGGAGGGCGGCAAATGGCGAGGCGGGCGGGATGGTTTCTGTTCGTGGGGACGACGGTGGGCGTGGGGTTCGCTTGCGCCGCCGTTTGGTGCGGCCGGCCGGCCGCGTTTCCCGTCTTTGTCCTGGCGGGAACGGCCGGCGGGGCCGCCGCGGCGCGGGCCGGCGGAAGCCCTCTCGCCCCGGTCGGCGCCGCGGCGAGGACGGCTCCCGAGGTGGAGAAGGCCGGTCGGCAAGGGTATGAACTCTGCTTCCGGCAGGAACCCAAGGCGAAACGATTCGTGTACTACGCCTTCGTCGCCCGGTGCCTGGGGCGCGAGGTCGGCCGGCTGGACGTCGATTTCATCGACGCCGAGAAGCGCCTTTACACCCGGAACATCTTCGTGACCGAGGCGCACCGGAAACGGGGCCTCGCCGCCGCCCTGCTGGTCGCCGCGGCGAAAACGACGGCTTGCTCGGTCGTCGCCACCTCCGGGCGGACGGCGGACGGGACGGCCTATTTCGCCGAGATGCGACCGCTGCTGAAGCGCCACGGCGTCGAGCTGCGCGACGGCCCCTCCTGAGAAGCCCGGCTCAACACATCCTCCCTCATCTTTGTCCGTTGCGCCAGTGTCTTTCTTGTTGCATCGCGGCCCGTCCCGGTTACGATGGGGGGAGCGGCGCGGCCCCGCGCCGGGCGCAACCGGGGGTGAGCGATCATGTTGAACTTTGAAGGTGGGAAAGGTGTTCGGTTCTGCGACGGCCTGACGCGGCGCGACTTCCTCAAAGTCGGCGCCCTGAGCGCCGGCGCCGTCGCCCTGTCGCTGACCGACCTCCACGCGGCCGAGAGGTCGAAGGACGTCAACTGCATCCTCCTCTTCCTCGTCGGCGGTCCCAGCCAGCTCGACACCTGGGACCTCAAGCCCGACGCTCCCGACAACGTGCGCGGGCCGTTCCGGCCGATCAGGACCAACGTGCCCGGCGTCGAAATCTGCGAGCACTTCCCCCTCATGGCCAAGACGGCCGACCGCTATGCCATCCTGCGCTCGGTCCACCACAAGGCGGCGCCGATCCACGAAACCGGCCATCAGATGATGCAGACGGGCTTCCTCTTCCGCGGCGGTCAGGAATACCCGCATTACGGCTCGGTGATATCGCATTTGCGCGGCCGGCGGCCGGACGGCCTGCCGCCGTTCGTCGTCCTGCCGGCGCCGATCGGCGCCACCGGCGTCAGCGTCAGCCACGGCCAGACGGCCGGCTACCTCGACGCCCGCCACGGGCCGCTGGTCCTGCGCGGCGACCCGGCACGCCTCAACACGCGCACGGAACTGATCGACGTCGTGGACGCCGCTCACCGCGCCTTCGACAAAACCGCGAACGCCGATGCGAACGACGCCTTCCACCTTGTTTTCGCCGAGAAGGCCAAGAAGGCGTTCGACGTCACTGCCGAGACGGACGGCCTGCGCTCGCGCTACGGCCGCAATACGTTCGGCCAATCGTGCCTCCTGGCCCGCCGCCTCGTGGAACACGGCGTCCGCTTCGTCACGATCAACATGTTCGACACGGTCTTCAACGAGATCACCTGGGACGCCCACGCCGACGGCGGCTCGCTGGCCGTCCGTCTCGACGATTACAAAGAGGCTTTGTGTCCGATGTTCGACCGGGCGTACACGGCCCTGTTGGACGACCTCAAGCAGCGCGGGATGCTGGACACGACGCTGGTTTTGGCGATGGGTGAGTTCGGGCGGACGCCGCAGCTGAACCCGCGCGGCGGCCGCGACCACTGGCCGGGCGTCTGGTCGGTGCTGTTCGCCGGCGCCGGGGTGCGCGGCGGCCAGGTGGTCGGCGCCTCGGACAAGATCGGCGGCGAGCCGAAGGACCGGCCCGTGACGCCGGCCGAGGTGGCGGCCAGCGTCTACTACGGCCTGGGCGTGAATCTCAATGCCCGGCTGCCCGGCCCGGAGAACCGGCCGACGCCGATCGCTGAGGCCCAGCCGATCGAGGAGCTGTTCCGCGGTTGAGACGCTGTAAACGGCGTCGTTCCCATTCGCCATTTCTCTTTGCCGACCTCCGTTGGCGCAGCTACGCTTTTCGGGATGGGGGAAGCTGCGCTGGAAGAGGAACCGCGCGTGAACGACTCTTCCGTCTGCCCCGACGCCGGCCTGCTGGAACGATTCCTGCTCGGCCGCGCGTCCACCGACGAGGCCCGGTTCGTCAACGACCACCTGCCGGTCTGCGTGGACTGCCGGCGCGCGCTCGACGCTCTCCGTGGCGGGGAACCGACGACGAGGGGCGTCGGCGAGGAACCCCCCCGCCCCTCCGAGGAGGCGACCCTCCCACCGCCCGCGCCGACCGTCGGCGGCGCAGAGGCTTTCCCCTTCCTGGCCCCGCCGCAGGCCGGCGACGAGATGGGCCGGCTCGGCCCCTATCGCGTCCTCCGCGTTCTCGGCGCCGGCGGCATGGGCGTCGTTTTCGAGGCGGAAGATCCCAAATTGCAGCGCCGCGTCGCCCTCAAGGTGATGCGGCCGGCGGGAGCGCAGCAGGCCGTCTTTCGAGAGCGATTCCTGCGCAAAGCGCGGGCGGCCGCCCGTCTGGAACACGACCACGTCGTCCCGATCTATCAGGTCGATGAGGACCGCGGCGTGCTGTTCCTCGCCATGCCGCTGCTGCGCGGCGAGACGCTGGAAGACCGGCTGATGCGCGAGCCGAAGCCGCCGTCGGCCGACGTGCTGCGCATCGGCCGGGAGATCGCCGAGGGTCTGGAGGCGGCCCACTCGCACGGCCTGATCCACCGGGACGTCAAGCCGTCCAACGTCTGGCTGGAGGCGGGTCGCGGCCGGGTGAAGATCCTCGATTTCGGCCTGGCCCGCGTCCAGGACGAGAGCGACAAGCAGCTGACGCAGGAAGGCCTCGTCATGGGCACGCCGGCGTTCATGGCGCCGGAACAGGCGATGGGGCGGCCGGTGGACCCGCGCAGCGACCTGTTCAGCCTGGGTTGCATCCTCTACCGCATGGCCACAGGCCGCAACGCCTTCCAGGGGGCCAACGCCTTCAGCCTCATGCTGGCCGTCAACACCGTGGAGCCGCCGCGGCCGACCGCGCTCGAACCTGGGACGCCGCCCGCCCTGGCCGACCTGATCGTGCAGCTGCTGGCCAAGGACCCGGGGCGCGCCCCGACTCGGCGCGCGAAGTCGCGGATCGGATCACGGCCATTGAGGAGGCCCGGCAGCCGACGGAGGCTGTCCCGGTTTCCGGGCGCTTGCACGACCCGGCTCGCCGCCCGCGCAGCCGGTCGCTCGTCGCGCTCTTTCTGTTCCTCCTTCTTCTCGGCATGTTTGCGGTCGTCGCCT
This sequence comes from uncultured Planctomycetaceae bacterium, assembly GCA_963823075.1. Classification (GTDB taxonomy): domain Bacteria; phylum Planctomycetota; class Planctomycetia; order Gemmatales; family Gemmataceae; genus UBA4732. The sequence continues at coordinate 165,405 of CAWGKE010000001.1, read as the reverse complement.
GGCGGTACGCCCCCCAGCTCGCGGGGATGTTCGCCGGCTCGTCCGCTCCGAACGTCGCCGTCCCGCCGCCTGTGGACAAGGCGGGCGACCCGCTGACCGGCGCGGCGCTGGTCAGCCGACCGGCGCCCCTCCCCGGCGTGCGCAGCTGGACGGTGGAGACGCGCGGCCACCGCGGCCCGGTCCACGACGCCGCGTGCAGTCCGGCCGGCCGTGTGCTGGCGACGGCTGGCGCCGACGGCTCGGTGCGGCTGTGGAACCTGGAAAGCGGCAAACTGCTCCGCATCCTGCTGGCGCACGAGAACGCCGTCCGCGCCGTCGCCTGGTCGGCCGACGGCAAGATGCTGGCCTCGCTCGGCGCCGACGGGGCGGTGGACCTTTGGGATCCGGACTCGGGCCGGCTGCTTCGGTCCATCCACGTCGGGCCGTGCCGCGCCCTGGCCTGGTCGCCCGACGGCGTGCGCCTGGCCACGGGGGGCGACAAGAAAATCCATTTATGGGATGCGAAAACGGGAAAACATCTCGCCGCACTGGAAGAACAGGTCGGCGAAACCCGCGCCCTGGCCTGGTCGGCGGAGGGCAAGACCGTGGCCGCCCTGGGCGCCGACCGGACGGTGCGCCTGTGGGACGTGGACCGGGTCCGCGACCCCCGCGCCCTGCCGGCGGACGCCGCGGCCGAGGCCGTGTCGCTGGCCTGGTCGGCGGACGGCAAGCTGCTGGCGGTCGGCCGGGCGGACCTCTCCGTGCAGGTCTGGGACATGGCCGCCACGGAAAAGCTGCTGAAACTGCTGCCCGCCCCCGCCCCGCCGGACAAGGACCGTCCCGCCGCGCCCGGGTTGGCCTGGACGGCGAAGGGGCGGACGCTGGCCGTGATCGGGCCGGCCGGCGCCCACACGTGGGCGCCGCCTTTCGATAAGCCGATTCGCAGCATCGCGGCGCCGGGGACGGCCGCGTCGTGGTCGGCCGACGGCAAGCGCCTGGCGACCGCCGACGAGGAAACGGGCGTGCATGTCTGGGACATGCCGTTGTTCGGTCGGCCCTTCCTCCTCGCCACGCTGCCTGTCTATAAAGCGGAGCGGATTCGGGCGGAACACGTGGCGCCGGACGGCAAACAGGTCGCGCTGCAGGGCGAGCAAACGGTCTGGCTGTTCTCGGCGGCGCCGGCCCGGCTGGCGCAGACGCTGCACGGCCCGACGCGGGAGATCACCGCGCTGGCGTGGTCTGCCGACGGCAAACGGATCGCCGCCGCGGGCGGATGGGACCGTCAGGTTTGCGTCTGGGACGCCGGCGCCGGCAAGCCGGTGAAGACCTACACCTCGCCGCACCCGGACTGCGACATCACGGCCCTGGCCTGGTCGCCGGACGACCGCACGCTGGCCGTCGGCGTGGACCGGCCGGTCGAGGTCCCGCTCTGGGACGTGGACGACGGCAAGGCGCCGATCGTGCTCAAAGGTCAGCACGTCGCCGCCGTCAACGCCCTGCTCTGGATCGACGCGAAGACCATCGTCACCGGCAGCGCGGACAACAGCGGCGTCTTCTGGAACGCCGAGACCGGCAAGTTCACTCGGACGATCCATCCCGGAATGCCCGAGGCGCAGCGGCCGGTGACCGCCCTGGCCCTCGCCCCCGACGGCAAGTCGTTCGCGGCCGGGCTGGGGCGTTCCGCCGACCACGCGGCGCGGCTGTTCAACGTCACATCGGAGCGGCCGTACCAGAACCTCCGCGGGCCGGGCGTCGCCGTCGGCGAGCTGACCTGGCTGGCCGACGGCAGGACGATGGCCGGCCGCGGCGAGGACGGCGCCTTGCGCTTCTGGAACACCGAGACGGGCGAGGTGACGCACGCGCTGCCGCCCCAGCCGGGGCTGGAATACTTCCTGCCGGAGCGCGGTCACGGCGCCTCGACTTCCTTCGCGTTCTCCGTGCGTTTCTGGGACGTGGACGACCTCCGCCCGGAAACGACGGTCGTCCTGATGCAGCAGGGCGGCGCCGTCCAGTGGCTGGCCGTGTCGGGCGACGGTCACTACGCCGCCGCGAAGGACCTGGAGTCGGACGTGGTGTACGTGGTGCAAACCGACGCCGGGATGCAGACGCTGGCGCCCGGGGAGTTCGCCGAGACCTATTCGTGGAAGAACGACCCCGATCGCGTCGGCCTGCCCGCGGCCGGGAAGTGAAAAAGCCGTCCGCGTGTCCGCAAAGTCCGTCCTTTCCGTATATAGAGGGGTACACGAGGCACGAGGATCATCGTGCCATCCTCCCCTCGTTCATTTCCACTCTCTGATGGGGAACAACGATGCGCGTGAACCGTGTGTTCGTCGTCGGCGCCGTTCTCCTGGCGCTCGGGGCGTTGGGGTCCGTGCGCGGCGACGACCTGCCCGCCGACGCCCAGAAACTGGTGGACAACTTCGACAAGGACGCGGCCGAGATCCAGGGACGGGCCGACCGGCTCATCCAGCAGCGCCGCGAGGAAGTCGTCGCCCGGCTGCGGGAGCTGCGCCAGCGCTACGCCAAGGCCGGCCAGACCGCGGAGGCGGACGCCGTCGCCCAGCAAATCGACGCGCTGGCGACGGGCGCAATCAAGGCCGAGGCCGACCCGGGCAATCTGGTCAACTACCGCGGTCAGAACGGCAAGGCGTTCTACTTCGAGGTGACCGCCAACAAGGGGGCCGGCACGGTCTACGGCACCGACCTGTACACCGACGACTCAACGCTGGCCGCGGCGGCGGTCCACGCCGGCGTCCTGGCCGACGGCCAGAAGGGCGTCGTCAAGGTGACCATCCTGCCGGGCGCCGCCAGCTACACGGCGTCCGACCGCAATGGCGTCTCCTCCGTCGGTTGGAACAACTGGGACGGCAGCTACCGCTTCCAGGCCGTTGGCGCGAAGACCGCGGCGGCCGACATCCAGCCCGACCCGGGCAATCTGGTCGGCCTGCGCGGTCAAAACGACAAGTCGTTCCTCTTCGAGGTGACGGGCAACAAGAACGCCGGCTCCGTCTGGGGCAGCGGCCCGTACACCGACGACTCGATGCTGGCCGCGGCCGTGGTCCATGCGGGCGTCCTGGCCGACGGCCAAACGGGGGTCGTCAAGGTGACCATCGTGCCGGGCGCGGCGAGCTACCAGGGGTCTGAGAAAAACGGCGTCGCGACGGCCGACTGGGGCCAGTGGGACGGCAGCTACCGCATCCAGGCCGTGAGGAAGTAAGATTCACCACAAAGAGGCACAAAGAAGACAAAAACCAGGGTTCGGGGTCGTCACGATCTCGAACCTTGGGTTTTGTCTTCTTTGTCTTTCTTCTTTGTGTTCTTTGTGTCTTCGTGGTGAATTCTTCTTACCGGGCGCCGCGGATCAGGGCGGCCGCGGCGCGGTCGATTTCGTCCTCCGTGGTGAAGCGGCCGACCGTCAGCCGCAGCGCCCCACGGCCCAGCGCCGGCGGCACGCCCATCGCGCACAGCACCGGCGACTGACTCACCTTGCCCTCGTGACAGGCCGACCCCGTCGAGGCCGCCACCTCCGGCGTCCGCTCCAGCAATTCCGACCCGACGCAGCCGGCGAAGTTGACGTTGAGTGTGTTCGGCAAGCGTTTTTCCGGATGGCCGTTAAGGCTGATGCGCTCGCCGAGGCCGGCCCGCAATCGCTCCCATAGCCGATCGCGCAACTGCCTCAATCGCGCCGACGCCCCCGGCAGCGACCGCCGGGCGATCTCGCACGCGGCGCCGAGGCCGACGATGTAGGGCACGTTTTCCGTGCCGGCCCGCCGTCCGCCCTCGTGGCCGGCGCCGTGGATGAGCGGCTCCAGCCGCACGCCGCGGCGGACGTACAGCACGCCCACCCCCTTCGGGGCGTACAGCTTGTGCCCCGCCACGGTCAGCAGCTCGACGCCGAGTTCCTGCACGTCCAGCGGCAGCTTGCCCGTGGACTGGGCGGCGTCGGTATGCAGCAGCACGCCTTTGGCCCGTGTGAGAGCGGCGATCTCCCGGATGGGCTGCAACGAGCCGACCTCGTTGTTGGAGTGCATGACGCTGACCAGATCGGCCCCTTTCGCGATCGCCTTTCCCACAGCGTCGGGATCGACGCAGCCGCAGCCGTCCACCGGCACGACGGTGACGCGGCAGCCGAGCCGCTTGAGGAACTCGCACGGCTGGGTCGTGGCGGGATGCTCCACGGCGCTGATGACGATGTGCGGCCCGCGCGCCCAGCGGCCGAAGACGCCGCGCAGCCGGGCGAAGGCGACGCCTTTGATAGCGAGGTTGCTGGCCTCGCTGCCGCCGCCGGTGAACACGATTTCATCGGGTTGGGCGTTGAGCAACTCCGCGACCTGTCGCCGGGCCTGCTCGACGGCTTCGTGGGCCTTCTTGCCAGGCGCATGCGCGCTGGAGGGGTTGCCGAAATGTTCCCGCAAGTACGGCAGCATCGCCTCAACCACGCCGGAATCGAGCGGCGTGGTGGCGTTGTAGTCGAGGTAGATCGGGTTCATGCCGTTCATGCTATGATGACGGCATGGGCTTGCCGCTCTTCAGGAGGCCGGTGATGCCAGCGTCCTTCGCCATTCGCCTGCTTCGGTCGCGCTGGGCCTGGGTCGTGGTCGTCACAGTCGTCTTTGCCTCGGTCGCCGCCGCGTTAGCCATTTGGCTTGCCCCGACGCCCTACCAGCGGGGCATGCGCCAAGCGTCCATCGACCAATCACGCGGCCATTACGAAGTGCAGGTGTACGGGGCCCGCCCCTTCCGCCCGAAAAGCTGAAGGAGGAAGTGGAGTTTCAAAAGCTGTTGAAGGAACGCTACGGCGTGGAGCTACACTCCGTCGCCGGGTGTGTACTCACAGATGAATTGGTGGGGTACGCCGACGGCTACAACGTGTCTCCGAGCGATTCCTTGAGGACAAGTACGGCAAGGACATTTTGGCGGAGTGTCGACGACTGGCTCAACGGCATCGGTCATGAAAAGCGGGAAAGCTCAGTGCAGGACGGGCGGGCCGATCGTAATCTCCGTTTCTTGCGGCTCGATGCAGAAGATGACGAATTCCTCCCGCGTCAGTCCCTACCGGAAACACTCTTGATAGAGTTCATGCTTGTGAAGAGCGAAGCCCAGCCGCCGGGAGCCCTGGTAAGCCACCCACTCGCCAGGGCACTCGGCCCAAAGCGAAAGCAAGTCCCGCTGGAACGCCGCCAAGGCATCCTGTTGCAGGCGGCATGTCTCTAGGGCAGCCATTTCCCCTCCGGGCACGAGTGCGGCAACCAACCCTATCTTATCCGAATGAGTTTTCCCGCGTCTCTCCCTAGCGCCGCAGCGCCTTCACCGCAAGCACCGCCGCCGTGCCTACCACCGCGTAGCCGACGGCGGCCTCCGCCAGGAGGGCGGGAACGCATTCACCAAACCGGCGACCGTCCAGTCCTGGCGATGCGAACGGCCAGGCCGGTCGTGATGCCGGCGGTCATGACGGCCGCGCCCAGCCAGCGCTGCCAGTCGAGCGTAAGCAACGCCAGGACGAGCGCCGCCAAGGGCAGGAGCAGGTTCACGCTGACGGCGGTGGCCACACCCGGCTTTACGCCTAGTCCGCGAGCCCCCTGACCGAGCAGAGGATCCGCCAGACCGAGCAGGAAGCCGCAGGCCAAGTACGTCGCCTGAATGACCCACCAGTACTTCATCGGGACCACGGTCATGACAGTCTCCTCGTCGAGGGGCGAATGACCAAGATACTTTGCCATGCAAAGTAGTTTGTGTCAAGCGGTAGTTCCGCGAAAAACAGGGAGGGAGGGAACCGCGTGCCCTCTGAGATTCTGCCCTCTACGGTATATGAACACATGTTCAAAACGAAAAAGCCGTGAAGGCAGCCGAAGCTGCCTTCACGGCTCACAAGGAGAGACTCCTCTCGCCAGAAGAGTCCGATGCCGGTCCCCGACGGAGAAGAATGAAGCCGGATGGCGGCCATCGAGCCTCCCCCTGGAAGGATAACTCATTCTACCCCTCCACCCGGCCTCCGGAAAATGGCAAAGCTCGCTTTTTCTCCGGCCCTCGTTCGGCAGGGTCGGTAAGCAGATTCGCCACAAAGACACAAAGAACACAAAAAAAGACAAAGAGGACAAGAATTAGGGTTCGAGACGGGCGCGCCTTGGAACCCCTCCTCTTCCTTTGTGTTTCCTTTGTGTTCTTTGTGGTGAATCTTCTTACTTCTTCCCGTCGGGGTCGCGCATCGTCCCCGTCTTCGGATCGACGTTCAGGTTCAGTTTCTCGTCGGCGGCGACGTAGAACACGAAGCCGTTCATCATCTCCTGCCACGTCTGCGGGCCGTACCTCACCGTCTTGTTCGGGTCGGGATTGTACGGGTTGAACGGCGAGTTGTCGTACAGGGCGGTGCATTCCAGGCGCGTCCCTTTGGGCCAGCGCACCTTGCCCGGCGGGAGGTGGTAGGCCATCTGCCACTGGAAGCTGTAGTTGGGGACCATCAGCAGCGTCTCGGCGTCGGCGTCGGGCGGCTTGGCCGTGAACGTCATCGCCTTGCCGCGCAGGTGCATGTGGGTGAACAGGCCGACGCCGATCGCGTCTTCATCCAACGTGTCGCCCGCCGTGATCGGAAACGCCGGCGCGCCGCCGGGGATGGCGATGCGCGTCTCCTCCAGCAGGGCGAAGCGCAGCCGCTTTTGCACGGCCGTCCGTGGGTAGCGGAGGCCGACCGAGATGCGGCACTTCTCCGGCTTGCCGGTCGTCACGAAATGAATCTGTAAGCCAAGCACCGACCCCGCCGGGATGCGGCAGGCCGTGCCGTCGTCCAGGTTCATCGGCTCGCCGCCGGGCACGAAGCCGGTGAGGAAGTTGTCCTCCGAAAAGCCGTCGCCGAGGGAGGCGAAGGCCATGTTGCAGTGATGCACCACGGCCGGGTTCTCCGGCAGAATCTGGAGGCCCTGCACCCAAGTTTCCTGGAGAAAGACGTGCGGCAGGATGGCGTACTTGTACGGCACGTCGCCATCGGCCGGCAGCTCGAAGACCTCGGTGGTGAGCGTCAGGTCCGGCTCGCCGATCCGCCATTTGCCGTCGTCGCCCGCCGGCGCCGGCGGCTCGTCGCCCTTGCCGCGCGGGGAACCCGATGCGACCCAATCCAGGACGGTCTCGCGCTCGTCGGCCGACAGGCCGCGCTTGTTGCTGAATTCGCCGTGGCCGGGGGCGGCAAACCACGGCGGCATTCGCCCTTCCGTCACGACCTCCGCGATCATCTTCGCCTTGGTCCGCGCCGACTCGTAGTTCGTCAGGGAGAACGGGGCCGTCGTGTTGGGCCGATGGCACTCCGCACAGTGCTTGCGCAAGATCGGCCCGACCTGCTCGATGTAGGTCGGCGGCGTCTCCGGTTTGCGGGCTTCGGGCAGTGTGATGAGGCAGCCATCCACCGGCGTTTCCGGCACGGCCACGTCACGGCCGGCCAGCACGTCGTCGAGCACTTCCTTCAAGTCGTTGCGCGTCGGCTCGGCCCGGCCGCCGCCGGGGCGGTACTGGTCGTCGATGCGGCCGCGGTAGCGCAGTCGCCGGTCGGCGTCCAGCACCACGACTTCCGGCGTCCGCCGCACGCCCAGCGCCGCGACGCACTTGCAGGGCGCGTCCTTGACGAAGGGGAACTCGACCTCGTACTCGACGGCCTGGGCCGCCATCGCCGTGATCGTGTCCTCCTCGCCGGCGTTGACGGCCAGGAACTGCACGCCCCGGTCGCGGTAGTCCTTGTCGAGCCGGCGCAGCGTCGGGAAGTAACGCCGAGCCACGGGGCAGGACGTGTTGGTGAAGACAAGGACGAACGCCTTGGCCTTGGGAAAGTCGCTCAGCGAGCGCGACAGATAGCGAATATCCTTGAAAGACAGATCGCCGACCTTGGCGCCGATGGGAGCCTGCGTCTCCTCGGGCCGGAGGGCGGGAAGCGGCAGAAGAAACAGCGACAGCAGCAGCGGGAGCAAGCGGCGCGTCATCGGCGGGTTCCTCGTGGGGGACGCCCCACGGTATCACGACGGCGCGGCGGTGTCGAGGCGCGCTCTATCACTTCCCCCCGACCACGCGCACCCGCGCCGGCGACCCCGGCTGGTCCTCCAGCTCGCACCGCAACGGCTCCTTCCGCCGTCCAAGATCCACCGCGAACGTCAGCGTGTGGACGCCGGCCGGCACGTCCAGCGCCGTCGTCTCCTTCACCTCAACCGGCTTTCGGTCGAGCCATAGCCGCAATCCCTTCGCCCCGTTCAGCCGCAGCACCACCGGGCCGGGCGTGGACGCCTCGACCTGGCAACGCACCACGGCCGCCGCGTCCGCATTCCCGCCGATGTCCAGACGGGGCGCGTCCTCCAGCGGCAACACGCCCGCCACCGTGCTGTACTCCGGCTCCCAGCGCAGGGCCGCCGCGTCCAGCGTCGCGCCGGGGCCGGACGACGACAGCAATTGCCGCGCTTCCGGCGTCGCGTCCAGCGCCTGCCAGCGCCGCACCAGCCGGGCCTTGCTCACCGAGTACGGCCCCACCCGGCCCAGCTCCGACAGGAACCGCACCAGGTCCAGCAGCTCGTTGCGCGTCAGCACGTCGGTCAGGCCGTCTGGCATCAGCGAACCGCCCATTTTCCGGTCGTCGATGTCCTTGATGGGGATGCTGATCTCCTTGTCGTCCGCGGTGCGCAGCACCAGCTTGTCGGCCGACTCCGCCACCTTGATGCCGGTGTAGGACAGGCCCTGCTGCGTCGTCACCAGGACAGCGTGGTAGTTCTCCTTGACCTGCTTGTTCGGCGTGATGACCGAGTCGATGAGGTAGTCGATCTGGGCGCTGGCGCCGACGCTGCTGAGGTCGGGGCCGACCTGGCCGCCGGCGCCGGCGATGGCGTGGCATTTCATGCACAGCTGGTCCTTGCGGCGGAAAATGGCTTCGCCGCGGGCCGGGTCGCCGAACTGGCGCACGTCGGCGACCATCGCCTTCATCTCCGCCTCGCTGACCGTCCGGGCGCCGAACTTCAGCCCGCCGGCCTTCGTCAGCGCCTGCACCAGCTCCGGCGCCTCGCGGCCGGAGATGCGCACGGCCCGCACGCCGACCTTGGCCACGTCCGGCTTCAGCTGCTGGTCGGACAGCGCCGCCGCCAGCAGCTTCGCCCCGTTTTTGCGCTCCAGAAAGGCGTTGAACACGTCGGCGGCCTCTTCCGCCTTCACCGCCCGCAGCACGCCGGGCGCGTTCTTCGCCGCCTTCTCCAGGTCCACGCCCGCCAGCGCGACCAGGGCCATGCGCCGGCCGGCGGCCGCCGAGTCGTCGCGTGATAGCTGGTCGAGCAGGGCCGCATCGTTCAGCGCGGCCAGGCCGTCGATGGCCGCCTGGCGCAGGGCGTCGCTCGTGTTCGGGCCGTTGGCGTACTCCCCGAGTTGCTTGGTCGCGTCCGCCAGGCCCCAGTCGCCAGCGAGGCGCGCGGCGCCGGCGCGAAGCGCGTCGTCGTCGCTCTGGAGCAGCGGCAGGATGCGGCCGCGGTCGCCGTCCGGCTTGACGTGCCGTTCCTCCGCGGCCCGCGTCAGGGCCGCCAGCAGGCCGGCCCGCTCGGCCGCCGGGGCCTTGCCATCGACCGCCCGGTCCAGCACCAGGGCCAGCTCCTTCGGCCCGCCCAGCGTGGCGATCAGCGTGAAAACGGCCTCCTCCTGGTCGGGCGGCGCCTTGCCCTCCCGGACCAGCTTCACCAGCGGCCCCAGCGCGTCTTTCGTCCCCGCCGCTTCCAGCGCGAACAGCAGCCGCCGCGGGCTGCCGCCGTAGTTGAACCGGCCCTGCTGCAACGCCGGCGTCCACTCCGGCTCCAGCTCGCGCATGGTCAGCCACAGAGCGTAATCGAGCCACTTGTCCATCGGACGATCCAGCGCCTCCAGCGCCGCCTCGGCGGAACGGGCGCTTGGAACCTCGGCCAGCGCCCGCACCGCCTCCAACCGCACCTGCGCCTCGTCGTCCCGGACGCGCGGCGCCAGCAGGTCGGGCGCGTCCGGCAGCCGGGCGCTCCAGGCCGAGGCGACGCGCACGGCCGCCGCCCGGACGCGGTAGTCCTGGGCGTTGAGCATCTCCGCGAGCAGTTTCGGTTCAACGATGTCAAAGGCCTGGTATGTCCACAATGCTTCGAGGAGGGCCGGCTCGTTGGCCGGGACAGCGGGGTCGAGCTTGGCCGTCCACGCCGCCAGGGCCGGCGCGACGGCGTCGGCCCCGCGCTCCTGCATCACGCGCCGGGCCGACCGCCGCGTCCAATCTTCCGGCGCCTTCAGCGCCTCCAGCAGATCCTCGATTTTGGCATCGACCAGCTTGGGCCGGTCCACGGTCTTGCGGCCCTTGGCCGTGACGCGCCAGATGCGGCCGTGCGTCTCGTCGCGGCGCGGGTCGCGGAAATCGACCTCGCCGTGCTGGATGATCGGGTTGTACCAGTCGGCGATGTAGATCGCCCCGTCCGGCCCCATCTTGACGTCGATGGGCCGAAACGCCGGGTGGTTCGTCTTGATCAGCTCCGGCATCTCCTTTGACGTATATCCCGACCCCTCCGGCGTGACGACGAAACGGCAGACGCGGTTGCCGCGGAAGTCGTTGGTGATCAGGTTCCCCTGCCAGTCGTCGGGGAAGGCCCGGCCGCTGACGATCTCCAGGCCGCAATCCTTGGGGCTGCCGGGGTTGAGGCCCTGGAGGACGCGCGTCGTGCCGACGGCGGTGGCGAAGGCGGCGCCGGGGAAGGTGTAGTTGATCCCTTCGCCGCCGGCGCCGTCGGTCGCGAACGACTGGCCCCAGCGGTCGAAGGCGATGCCCCACGGGTTCCACAGGCCGCGGCAGAAGACGTCCAGCTCGCGCGTCTCCGGCCGGAATTGCCAGATGCCGCCGCCGTTCAGGACGCGGACGCCGTGCGGCGTCTCGATGTGGCTGTGAATGTAGACCGACTGGTTGAAATACAGCCGCCCGTCGGGACCCCAGCGCAGGGTGTGGAGGATGTGGTGCGTGTCCTCGGTGCCGAAGCCGGACAGAATGACCTCGCGTTTGTCGGCCTTGCCGTCGCCGTCGGTGTCTTTGAGATACAGGAGATCCGTGCTGTCGGCGACGTAGGCGCCGCCGTCGCCGGGCTCAACGCCGGTCGGGATCAGCAGGCCCTCGGCGAAGACGGTGGTCTTGTCGGCGACGCCGTCGCCGTTGGTGTCTTCGAGGACGATGATCTTGTCGTTCGGCTTCTCGCCGGGCTTGATCTGCGGATAGACCTCGCTGGTGGCGACCCAGAGCCGGCCGGCCGGGTCGAAGTTCATCTGGATCGGCTTGGCCAGCAGCGGGTCGGCCGCGAACAGGTTGACCTCGAAGCCGTCGGCCACCTGGAACGATTTGCGCTCGATCTCCGGGTCGGGGTCCACGTCCTTCGGCGCGTCCTTCTGCGCGAACGCCGGAGCTGCGACAAGCAGGAGGCCAAGAGCGAGGGCGGCGCGGCTGCGGGGAGCGGTCATCACTTGGCCTCCGGCTTCAGCTCATAGGTGTGGGTCGTCGGAACGCGGAGTTTGGCGATCTCTTTTTCTTTTTCCACGACGAGCGGGTCGAACTCGGGGATTTCGACGGCGTTCTTGCCCTGCTCGGCCTTGCGGAAGCCGAACAGATACGTCTCGTTGGCGGGCCGCCAGCGGTAGAAGTAAAGGCGGTTCTTGGCGACGATGGCCTGGCGGAGTTTCTCGGCCTGGTCGAAGTCCGGGCCGCGGTCCAGTGCCACGCCCTTGCCCCACTCGTCGGCGGAAGCCCTGCCGGCCTCCTGGCCGTCAATGGTCAAGATGTACTGGCCGGCCGCGAGTCCCTTGACGGTCAACACAGTCGGGACCGGCGCTGGTCGGGCGGCCTCCTTGGCGTGCGGTGCGGCCAGCGGCAGCATCTGATTCGTCAGGGAAAAGCGGAGGCCCGACTTGCCGGCGTCAACCGCATAGTCTTCGCGCCGCTCTGGAAGGCCCAGCGCCCGCTCCAAGGCGAACGCCGAGCGCCAGTACCCCGCCCCGGTCAGGTGCATCCCGTCGTCGGTCAGCGGCACCGTCTTCGGCCCGTCGCCGAGGAATTCATTCATATCCGCATAGACCAGGCCTCGCTTCCCCGCGACATCCTGAATGGCCTTGGCGTAGAGGCGAATGTTCTGGTTCTCCGACGCCGGGTCGGGCAGCGGCCGGCCAAGGTCTTCCAGCCGCAGCGGCGCCAGCAGCACGATACGGGCCTTGGCCGGGGCCAGCGTGTCCAACAGCACGTTCAGCCCGTCCACGAACTGCGGCAGGCCCCGTTCACCGTCGAATGCCTCGTTGCCGCCGTAAGCCACGATGATGACGGTGGGATTGAGCGACAAAACATGGTCCTTGAGGAGCTTGAAGCCGTCGGCGCGGGTCCCGAAGCCGGCGCGGGCGTCGCCCCAGACGTTGTCGCCGCTCCAGCCGAGGTTGCGGAAGGTGACATTGCGGTCGGGCCAGCGGCTGGTGAGGGCCGCCTCCCAGGTGCCGTAGCGCTGCTCCTGTTCGATGAGGGCGGCGCCGACGAGGACGACGCGGTCGCCGTCCTTCAGGTCGAAGGCGTCGGCGGCGACCGCCGGGGCCGCGAGAACGGCCACGCCCCACAGCGGGGCCAAGAGGCGGATGGATTTCACGGAGAGTCTCCCAGGGAGGCGCGTCGGGCCGGGGCGAGGGTCGGTAGGTTAAATGGGATTGTACCGGAAAGGGGGCGCGATGCAACCCGCCGGGGCCGCGGCGGTCCTGCCGTCATGGGCGGGCGAGGCGGCGCGCCGGGATTCTCGCCGCCGTCGGCCGGCGCCTCATTGTTCGCCGTTGCCGTGTCCCGGCTCTCGCGTCGCTGGGTGGGCGGGCGAGTCGTAATCCTTGAGCCGCTGGGCCAACGCCGCCCGCATTTCCGCGGACAGGGCCGCCAGCAACTCGTCCGGGGACAGCCCCTCGACGCGCTCCTCGGCGGGCAGTTCTTTCAGAAACCGCTTCGTTGATTCTTCGACGAACTGTTTCAACTGGTCCAGTGAGTCCGGCATGAGTGTCGCTCCCAGGCGATACCGTTCAAAGAGTTGCAGCAGTAGTTTACTCGTCTCCTCCGATCGCAGCCGGTGTGGGCCGTCCCGTATCGTAACAGGTCCGTCCGGGCGCTGAACAGGTGCAGCAGGGCGTTGTGTTCCTGTTGCGGCAGCTCATGCACCACAACGAGGCGAACCGGCCCCGTGAAGTGGCGGACCTCGTAGACGCCCGGCTGCACCAGCGTCAGCGCCCCTGCCGCGCCAGGCCCTGTGGGAAGCGGACGCTCACGGCGAACAGGCGGAAGTCCGTTTCCGGCAGAAGGTCCTGCATCGACGGGCTGATCTGCTTGCGGTAGTTGACGTAGTGGCCGATCAGCTCGTTGAGCGCCCAGCCGTCCAGCGCCTCCTGATACGACTTGAAGCTGATCAGGTTGTGTGCGGCCAACTCCTCAAACCCGTCGGGCAGCCGGCAGGAGAGGAGTCCCGCCTCCTTGCGGATGAGCACCACGTCGAGCAGCTGCTGCTTCAGCGACAGATCCTTCTCCAGCTCCACCGTGACGGGCATGCCCCGGAAGAAGTCCACCAAGGACAGGCCGAAGAGCCGGTGCCACGCCGTTGCTTCGCTCATCGGGACTCCGGGCGCCCTTCCGTCGGCGTGGTCATTGTGCGGCTCATCTCCTCGTTCTCGAACTCCTGTACGGGAACCCCTGCCCGCGAAACGCCTGTTTCGCGCTCCGCCTTCACCGCGATGCGGCCGCAACGAAACGGACTTCGCTGGTCGCGATTTCGATAGACGATTTCCGCACCTCAATCCGCCTTTTTCTCGGCGACGAGGTGGACCCGGCACGTAAACGCCAGCTCTGGGTCGCCGCGGTCGAGGACGGACTGGACCAGCGTCAGCAGTTGCGGGTGCAGCGTCACGACCTCTTCCTTGTCGTTCAGGACGACGTGCAACGGCTTGTCGAGCGGCGCCAGCCGGCCGTCCAGATCGAGCTCGAATTCCTTCACGTTCCGCGTCGTGATCCGCGCCGTGTCGTCGCGGAGGGCCACGTCGATGCTCTGGCCCTTCTCCGGCTTGGGCACGGTCAGCCAGAAGAAGTCCGTGATGAGCGAGTCGGTCGGTTCCCACGTCAGGCGGCGCGGCGCCGGGTTGCGCGTGAGCGGCAGCATCTCCTGGAGTTCGTCCCGGTCGGGCAAGTTGCCGTGACCGAAGCCCTTCTTCAGCTCGAAATCCACCGGGAAATCGCCGGGGTTCTCCTTCTTGAGCTTCTCGATTTCGTCATTGAACTTGAGGCAGCGTTCCCGCCGGCCATAGGCGTTGTCGTCCTCGCCGACCATGAATGAGAAATGGGTGTTGCGCAGGCTGAGCGGCGAGATCGTGCCGTCGGTCGGGGCGGCGGCGCTGCTGTGAATCGCCGCGAAGCGGTCGGGGATCTTCGGCCCGATGAAGAAGGCGCCGTAGCCGCCGTGCGAGTAGCCGATCAGAGAGACCTTGTCGGCATCGACCTCGCCGAGCAGCGTGAACTGGCGGATCAGGTTGACGATCAGGGGCGGCACGTAGTCGTCGTAGAAACCGTTCCAGGAATCGTTCGGCGCCCGCAGGGCCAGGTACTTGTACCCCGTGATCTCCGGGTGGTCCTTGTAGTAGCGCTGCATGATCTCCCACTGGCTGTCGTTCACCGCCTTCGGCGCCCCGCCGCCGCCGTGCATGGCGATGACCAACGGCCAGCCCGTCTCCGGTTTCTTGCCCACCTCGCGCACCACGTAGGCGCTGACGTAATCCTTGAAGCGCACCTGCTTGTCCTCGAAATCCTTCTTCAGCGCGGCCGGGACCGCCGAGGCCTGATACGCCTTCCAGACGGCGCTCCGGACGGCCGCTTCGTGATCGACCAGCAGCGCGTCGAGCTTGGCGTCGAATTTCCACTTCGCCCGGTCCTCATCGCTGGCGCCGAAGAACGCCCCGGCCTCCTTCTCGATCTGCTCTGCATCCTCCTTATTCAGAGCCGGCTTCTCCTTCTTTGCGTATCGCTCCGTGACGTTTTCGGCGAAAACGTCCTTGCGATCCCGCGCCCAGACGAGCGGAAAGGACAGCGGCGTCCTGCGAAAGCTCGCGGCGTAGATCGCGTGCTCCGGCACGTCTTTCTTGGCCTCGGAGGCGTTCTGCACGAACCAGCCGCGGTCGAGTCCCTTGGGGTCCGGCTCGCAGGCGCCAGTGAAGTGCCAGCCGTCGTCCCAGATTTCGAGCCAGGTGTGGTTGCCGGAATTGTTCGACCACAGCGGGGTGCCGGCGATGCGAGTGGGAACGCCCACGCTGCGGCAGGCGTCGCTCAGCAGAATGGACAGGCCGGTGCAGGACGCCAGGCCCTGATCGATCGACTCCTTGGGGCTTTGGTTGGCCTGCTTGCGCTGCGTGGAATAGCGAACCTTGAGCTTCGTGAAAACGGTCGAGTTCAGTTTCATGGCCGCCTCGCTCGGCGTCTTGCAGTCCTTGACGAGCGGCAGGCACAATTCGTACAGGTCCTTCCGCCACGGGTCCCGCGACTCATCGACGTTGGCGTAGGGAAGGACGTTGTTGAGGAACACCTCCTCGGGGACCTGCTTGCCCCAGGCCGTTTCGTTCCGCGCCTTGTAAGCGAGGTCCACGTTTTCGAGCAGGAAGTCGGCGTGGAGCGATTTCAGATCGCGGTCGGGCATGTTGGCAATGAGGAAGGCCATTCCCTTGCGCTGCTCTTCCGGCGTCTTGGTCAGCGCGTTTTGCAGCTCGTCGCGGTTGTCGCCCGCCTTTTTCAGGGCCTGTTCGACCTCGTCCGGCCACCAGGCGCCCTGGTCCCGCGCCAGCAGCGCCGGCGCGGCGGACAGCGAGCCGATCACAACGAGACACGCCGCGAGTCGGCCGGATGCTTGGCTTTTCACCAGTTCATTCTCCCGAGAGATTGAGGCGCCAGCGGGTGGCAATGCCGGGCGCCCCGCCGCGAACTGTGCGGCGGGGACTGGTTGCTGTTATAGTCCAATCTTTCTCAGAGGAACACTGTCCGGGATGCCGGTTTTGGCGCCAGTCGCGCTGTATCTCGGAAATGGGCTGTCGGCCGGCCGCCTCCGCGGTATGATGAGGGGCCGCCGTCGGCCAGCGGCGGCCCACGGTCCCTGGCAAGACAAGTCGGTCTGCTGCCGTGGACGGCGGTTTATGGACGAACCTTGAGGAAAGGACAAGCGTCATGGCGGCCGAGAGCGCGTTCACCATCACCTACTGGGGCGTCACCGGCACCCTGTGCGCCCCCCTGCGGCCGCCGGAAGTGACCGACAAGCTCGTCCGGGCCGTCGAGGAGCTGGCCGCGCAGGGAGGGCTGGCGGACCTGCGGCCCGGCCCCGGCCTGCGCGATGTCGTTCAGAAGAAGATCGCCAAACTCCCTTTCAACCTCCGCGCCACTTACGGCGGCAACACGACCTGCGTGGAGGTGCGGACGCCGGACGCCCTGATCATTCTGGACTGCGGCAGCGGCCTGCGCGAGCTGGGCATCGAGCTGGACCGGCGCTGGAACGCCCCCGGTTACGACGGCCCGCGCACCGCCCACGTGCTCATCACGCACCCGCACATGGACCACACCTTCGGCATCCCGTACACGTCGCCGTACTTCGACCCGCGCAACCACTTCAGCCTGTGGACCAGCCGCGCGGTGCTGAACAGCCTGTCGGCCGTGCTCAGCCCGGAGGCGCCGCTGAGTCACACCTACTTCCCGCCCAGTTACGACCTGATGAAGGCGCTGAAGGACTTCCACGAGCTGCAGCCGGGCGACGAGTTCGCCGTCGGCTCGACGCGCATCCGAACCTACGCGCTGAACCACCCCGGCGGCTGCCTGGCGTTTCGGCTGGAGAACGCCGGCCGCGTCTTCGTCTTCGCCACCGACCACGAGCAGCCGCAGGTCCCCGACCCCGGCCTGGCCTCCTTCGCCCACAAGGCGGACCTTCTTTACACGGAGGGGCAGTATCTGCAAACGGAGTACGACGGGACGGCGGCGGTTCCCGGCGACTTCCCGCTGCGCCGGCGCGGCTGGGGCCACAGCCCGATGGAGGCGTGCGTAACGACGGCGCTGGCGGCGCGGGTGCGTCAGCTGCACGTCGGCCACCGCGAGCCCCGGCGCGGCGACGACCAGATCGCCGAATGCGAGCGCTACCTGCAAAGGCTGGCCCGCGAGGAGCTGGCCCGGCAGGGGCGGCCGGCGGACGAGTGCGCCGTGTCGATCCCGTACGAGGGGATGACGGTGCAGGTTTGAATGCTGAGACGATCGGTCGGTGGAAAAGGGGGGAAAGGGCGATGCGCCCCGTTGACTTCCTCTTGCAGAACGGCGCCGTCGCAGACGGCATCCACCGTTTGAGTCATCGCTGCTTCTCCATTCCGTCGGGTATTGTACCAGCCGTCTCGTCGCCGCCGAACCCTTGATGGCGCGGCGCATCGCCGCACGCCGGCCGCCGCCGCGTTTGGCGGGTTGGCGGACGTTCCGTAACCTGTTGCTGTGAATCAACATCCTCCCGCCAAGCCCCTTCCGCCAACCTCCGCCTTGGCGGGCGTTCTGCTGCCCATCGTTACCCCTCCGCGCCGAGGCCAGGACTCTGGCCTCATTCACCTGAGCCGCGGCGGCTGCCGTGTGAAGGCCGGCCGGGGTCTGATAAGATTATTAGGGGTTCCGGCCCGGGCGCATCGGCTTGTGCGGGACCGGAACAGCGAAATGAAGCTCGTTCTCGGAGGAGGCAGGCGTGCGCTGGAAATTGATTCTGTCCGGCGTATCGGTGCTGGCGGCCGCTGCGGGCGCGGCCGCTCTGTGGTACTTCTGGCCGTTCGGCGGCTCGGCCGGCGAGCTGCGGCTGCCGGGCGTCGTCGAGATCCAGGAGGTGCGCCTGGGGCCTCGCGTCGGCGGACGGGTCTACGAAGTAAACGTCGTCGAGGGCGCCAC
This sequence comes from uncultured Planctomycetaceae bacterium, assembly GCA_963823075.1. GTDB lineage: Bacteria > Planctomycetota > Planctomycetia > Gemmatales > Gemmataceae > UBA4732. The sequence continues at coordinate 147,488 of CAWGKE010000001.1, read as the reverse complement.
GGTCAAAGCCAATCAATTGCTGGTGAAATTGCAGGCGCCGGAACTGGACGCGCAATTGACCGAGTGGCAGGGCCAGCTGCAACAAGCCGAGGCGGAGCTGGAGCGGGTGAAACAAGGGCCGCGGTATCAGGAACTCGCGGCGGCCGCCGCCGCGGAGGACGCCGCCCACGCGCGTCTGATCCGGTCGCGCACGGGCAGCCGGCCGGAGGAGATCGCGGAGGCCCGTGCCAACGTCCAGGCGGCCAAGGCCGACGCGGCCAACGCCCGCGTCCACTTCGATCGCAACACGGCCCTCTACGAGAAGCAGGCCATCAAGAAAGAGGAACTCGACGACTCCCAAACGGCCCTGGATCGTGCCCGCAGCGAGCTGGCCGCCGTGGAAGCCAAACTGACCCTCGCAGAGGCAGGAAATCGCATCGAGGACATGGAGGAAATGGCCGCTCTGTGGCGCCAGGCCAGGGCCAACCACCAGCTGCTCGTCGAGCAAACGCCGCTCGACGTGAAGGCGGCGGAAGCGAAAGTCGAGGAGGCCAGGGGCAAGGTGGATGCCGTCGAATCCGACCTGCGGGAGCTGGAAGTCAAGGCGCCGGAGCCGGCGCTGGTGGAGGTCGTGGCCGTGCGGCCCGGCGACCTCGTCGCACCGAATCAGCCGATCCTCCGCGTGCTGCGCACCGGCGACCTGTGGATCAAGGTCTACGTGGCGGAAACCGACCTGGGCAAGGTGCGGCTGAACCAGGACGTGGCGGCGACCGTGGACGCCTACCCCGGCCGTCTTCTGAAGGGCCGCATCGAACAGATCAACGCCGAGGCCGAGTTCACGCCGCGCAACGTGCAGAGCATGGAAGAGCGGCGGCATCAGGTCTTCGGCGTCCGCGTCCGCGTGGCCGATCCGGAAGGCATCTTCAAATCGGGCATGGCGGCGGACGTCGTCATTCCGCTGGCGCCGTAGGGACGATCATGGAGCAGCCGACGCCGGCCGGCGAAGCGGGCGACGTGATGGACGTGCGGGACGTGACCATCCGCTTCGGTCCCGTCACGGCGGTGGACCACCTCAGCCTCGGCGTGTCGGCCGGCGAGGTGTTCGGGCTGCTCGGTCCCAACGGCTCGGGCAAGACGACGCTGATCCGCGCCCTGTGCGGTCTCTTACCGCTGGCCACCGGCTCGGCCCGGGTGCTGGGCCGCGACGTGGCGCGCGACGCGGAAAAGATTCGTTCGGCGATCGGCTATATGTCCCAGAAATTCTCGCTGTACGAGGATTTGACCGCCCGAGAGAACATGGATTTCTACAGCGGCATCTACGGTCTCAGCCGCGCCGACGCTCGCCGGCGGCAGGACGAACTGGCCGCCCAGGTGGGCCTGGGGCCGTACCTCGACCGGCGGGCGGGGCGGCTGTCGGGCGGCTGGAAGCAGCGGCTGGCGCTGGCGTGTTCGGTGCTGCACCGGCCGCGGCTGGTTTTCCTCGACGAGCCGACGGCCGGCATCGACCCGGTGGCGAGGCGGGACTTGTGGGACCTGCTCTTTCAGCTATCCGCCGCGGGCGTGACGCTGCTGGTGACGACGCACTACATGGACGAGGCGGAGCGCTGCGGCCGCGTCGGCTACATCTACCTGGGCAAGCTGCTGGCGCTGGGCACGCCGCAGGAGCTGAAGCGCCTGCCGGTGGTGACGCCGCCCGGCACGCGGCGGCTGGAGATCCTGCCGCCGCACGACCGTCCGGGCGGCGCGGCCGACATCGCCGGCTTGCTGGAGCTGCTGCGCAAACGGCGGGGGGTGTTGCAGGCCACCATATTCGGCGAGGCCATCCACGCACTCGTCGCCGAGGACCGCACAGCGACCGACCTCGGCCTCGACGAACGGCAGGTGCGGCCGGCCGACCCGAGCCTCGAGGACGTTTTCGTCGCCCTGTCGCGGGCGCAATCGGAGGCCGGCGAGCGGCCGGCTCACGCCGGCCGCTCGCCGATCCGCTGAACCATCCAATCCCTACCGGGAATATCCATGTCCTTCGCCGCATCCCTTCAGCGCACCGCCTCCGTGGCCCGCAAAGAGGTCTTGCACATCTTTCGCGATCGCCAAACGCTGATGATGACGATGTTCTTTCCCATCGTCGAGCTGATCATGCTCGGCTACGCCATCGACGTCAACGTCCGTTTCATCCCGACGGTGGCGCTCGACCAGGCGAACACGCAGGAGAGCCGCGAGCTGCTGCAAAGCCTGAGAAACTCCGAGGACTTCAAGTTCGTCGGTGTGGTCCGTTCCGACGCGGAGCTGACCGAGGCGATCGTGGCCGGACGGGCGCGCGTCGGCGTCAAGATCCCGGAGGATTACTCGCGCCGCCTCCAGGCCGGCGACACGGCCCAGGTCCAGATCCTCGTGGACGGCAGCTTGTCCACCACGGCCGGCGAGGCGGTCAATGTCGGCAACGCCATCGCCCTGCGCGACTCGTTGCTGCGCATCCTGGGCGACAAGGCGCTGCCCGTGGACGCCCGGCCGCGCGTCCTCTTCAATCCCGATACGCGCTCCGCCAACTTCTTTATCCCCGGCCTCATGTGCGTGCTGTGCCAGTTCATGGCCGTGACCCTCTCGGCCGGCGCCATCGTCCGAGAAAAAGAGAAAGGAACGCTGGAACAACTGTTCATGACGCCGGTGCGACCCGGCGAGCTGATCGTCGGCAAGATGCTGCCGTACCTGATCCTGACCACGGCGGAGTTCTGCGGCATCGCTTTCCTGATGCGCGTTGTCTTTCAGGTGCCAATCAACGGGCCGTTCTTCACGCTGCTGGTCCTGACGCTGCCGTTCATTCTTACCATGCTGGCCTGGGGCCTGTGGGTTTCGACGCGCGTCTCGACGCGCGAGGCCGCCATGCAGACAGCCATGGCCACGCTGATGCCGAGCATTTTCCTGTCCGGCTACGTCTTCCCGCTGGACTCGATGCCGCCGTTCTTCTGGTGGGTGGCGCAGATCGTGCCGACGACCTGGATGATCGACGCGGCCCGCGGCGTCATCCTTCGCGGGGCCGGCTGGCGCGAGCTGTGGCCGCACGCCCTCGTTCTCAGTGGGATGGCGGCGGTGGTCCTGGTGTACAGCTGCCTGAAATTCCAAAAGCGCGTGACGGCATGAGTTCAGCCGCGGTTCATAGAACCGCGCTCGGAGCGAGCGCGGTTCTGCGAACCGCGGCTGAACGGCGTCATTGCTGCGTCACTTGGGCGCTAACCTGGAACTCAATCGTTCCGTCGTCGGGCAGGTCGGTCTCGACGCGAACGCTGCGGTTCAGATCGCCGGCCTTGGCGGGCTTCAGCTTGACGGTCAGCACGTGGACCGGCTTGCTGTCCTCGGTGCTGTCGCGCACGGTCAGCTCGTCGTCGCCGCCCTTCACAGCAGTGATTTTGAAGGCCTTGGCGCCCCGGATGACGACGCGCCGCTCGCTCTCGCCGTTCACGGCCACCTGGCCCAGCGCCACCGCATCGGGACTGACGCTCAGGGCCGACGCGATCTCGACCGTCACCGGCACGCGGATTTGCGGGATCTCTGGATTGTTCGTCTTCAGCCACACGTCCGTGTACCAACGGCCGACCGGCACATCGCCGCGCAGCTTGGCCGTCAGCTGGTACGCCGCCTGGCCGTCGGGCGTTTTCGCGCTGGTGATCGTGGTTTGGACGTAGCTGCTCTCGCTCTTGGCGTCGGTGATCTGGGTGGCGGCGCCGTAGAACGTGACCGTGGTGGAAACGGACGGGGTATCGGCGCGCTTGACTTCGCCGAAGGCAAGGCCGTCGGGCGAGACGCTGAAGTCGCTGCGCGAGTTGGCGGTTACGAAGAGGCGGGCCTCTTCAAAGGCGGGGCGGTCGAACTGGACGGTGACGGTGACGGTTCGGGGGCCGATGAAACGGGATGTGTCCATTTGGGCCACGATCGCCGTTTCCTCGCCGGCGTTGAGGTAGGTCTTGGCCGCGTACGCGCTGGTGCAACCACACGATACGTGGACGCCGGTGATGTTGACGGGCTGCTTGGTGTTGTTGACGAGACGGAAGTTGTTGGTCTGGAGGGAGCCGTGCGGTACGGACCCGAAATCCTTGGACATCTCGTCGAACATCGAGTCGGCCCAGGTCGCGGCGCCGACGGGCGCGGCCACGACCAACCCGGCCAGCAGAACGAAACAGTACCGAGACATGGTGAAACGTACCTGCTCGACCCGGGGTCCGCGTCGGCGGCCAGCGCCGGAAACACGGGGACGGACCCGTTTGGGTCGCTTCTATTATTTCACCGGGGGGGCCGGTCTGTCAAAGGGCCAACCGTGGAACCGCCTCTGGCGGAGGCGCGCTGGGAGGGTATGCCCGGCGCAACCGGCCGTGTTTTCCCGGCCCCAAGGGTGCGAGATTCTCCCCACCTGCCCAGGTTCACGTCGTCCCATGAGCGCGTGTCAACACGGCTGCCACCACGCGGCGCGCCCCGGCCGCCTTCAGCGCGCGGGCCGCTTCCGAGGCGGTGGCCCCGGTCGTCATCACGTCATCGACGAGCAGGACGGTCTTGCCGGCGGTGCGAGGATTGCGGTGGGCGGCGAACGCGCCGCGCACGTTGTCGCGCCGGCCGGCGAGCGTCTGCGATGTCTGCATCGGCGTGGCGCGGATTCGGCGCAGACCGCACGGGCCGCACGGAAGGCGCAGCCTCGCGGCCAGGCCATGCGCCAGAGCCTCGCTCTGGTTGTAGCCGCGCAGCCATCGCCGCCGCCAGTGCAGAGGCACCGGAACCAGTACGTCGGCCCCGCTCGCTTGGAGCGCCGGGCCTGCGTGGTCGGCCCACAGTTCGCCCATCAGCTCGGCCAGGATCTCGCCGCTGTGGCTCTTCATACGCAGCACCGCCTCGCGCAGCGACCCTTCGTATGGGCCGAGTCGGACGGCGGCGTCGAAAGGGAATGCCTCATCCCGGCAATATGCGCAGCGGCCGTCGATCACGGCGAACGGGCCGACCGCGGCGCAGCAGCGAGGACAAGCCGGAGTTGAATCCGCGATGAATGCCGCCCGGCAGCCGTCGCAGAATGGCGCGACGGCCGGCAGCGAGCGGCCGCAGAGATGGCAGCACGCCGGGTATACGAGATGCAACAGGCCGCGGCCGAACTCGCGGCCGGCCTCGGCGCAGTCGGTGAGCCAGGAAGCAGACATCGCAGCGTTCCACGGCCTGCGGGCGATGCGGGATCAGTCTGCGGCCGGGAGGGCCCGATTGCAAGGGTTTTCCGGCCCCGAGCGGGCCGAAGAAGCAGGGGAGAAGGAAGCGGGCGCGAAGGTCGCCTTGACCGCCGCGCGGTTGGCCGGTCTAATCCCCCTCCGATCGGCGTCCGCCCGTCCGGCGGGCGCACCGTCCTCATTTCGGAGCTTGCCAATGGTCGTCCGGTCGCTTCAGGAGCGGATTGACGCGCTGCCCTGGTATCACGAGTTCGACTTCGGCGACGGCTTGCACGCGCGTTCCCGGTCGCCGCACGCCCCCGGCCACCGCCTGGTCTGGAAGTTCATCGAACGGCAGCTGGACCGGGTGGATTTCCGTGACAAGAGCGTTCTGGACATCGGTTGCTGGGACGGCTACTGGAGCTTCCAGGCGGAGCGGCGCGGGGCGAAAAGCGTCCTGGCCACGGACGATTGCTCGCAGAACTGGGCCGACGGCCAGGGCGTTCATTTGGCCAAGGAGCTGCTGCGGTCGTCGGTGAAGGTCCGGCAGGACGTCTCGGTCTACCAGCTGGCCTCGCTGAACGAAAAGTTCGACGTCATCCTCTTCCTCTGCGTCTTCTACCACCTTCACGACCTGTTTTATGCATTTACCCAGATCCGCCATTGTTGCCGCCGCGACACTGTAGTCGTGGTCGAGGGGTCGGCGGCGACCGAGCTGGGTCAGGGCGAGCTGCTGTGCAACTTCTCCAATCACGCCTGCGAGGTGCTGCCGTCCCTCGGGGCGTTGAGGCAGATCCTGCGCGCCGCCTATTTCAGCGACGCCAGCCACGTTTTCATGAACCCGCCGCGGCCGGCGCCGGCGCCCACGCGGTTGGAGTGGAGGCGCCGGCTGCGCCTGTGCTGGCACGCGATGAGCGGCTCCTCCTCCGGAATCCGCGAAGAGATCGCGCGAACCGAACCGCCGGCCCCGGCGCCCGAGCAGCGCCCGGCAAGGCTGGTGGAGACAAGCTCCCGGCTGTTTATGACTTTGACTCCCTTTGAAGGGGTTAATTCCCTCCACGATTACCGGCCGCCGTTCGGGCTGGATCGGTATGACCCGCGGTTCCGCCAGGACTCGCGGAGCGATCCGCCGACCGTGGCGGCACGGCCGGCGGCGTAGCATGGGCGCCCCCTCACGCCGCTTTCGCCGGCGCCCGCCGGTCGCCGACCCGCCAGCGCGGGGCGACGACCTCGGCCGCCCGGCCGCCCAGCCGCACCTCCACCACTTCGTCGTCGTCCTCCGCTCCATAGCCGTCGGCCAGCGCCCGGGCGATGCGCTCGCCGTCGGGCAGGTCGTCGCGGAAAATGAGGTAGGCGTCCGTCTCGCTGACCGCCACGTCGGCCACAGCGTCGGCCAGGCCGGCGCGGGCGGCGGCGTCCCAGTCCAGGCCGGGAAGATAGGTTTGCAGGAAGGCGGCGAGGTGGTCGCCAAAGACGGGACGCGGCGGCAAGACATAGAACGTGGACATGGCGGTTTGCTCCCGGTGGGTGTGGGGGCGGAGAAACCCCGCCCCTGCAAACCATCGGCAGCCGGGCGCCGCTGCCTTCCGAATCGCCGCGCTTCCTCACCATCCGCCGCCCCGCCGGCCGCCGCATTCCCGGAACGCGCGGCGCATCTCATCCGCCGATCACAGCCAACTCCTTGCCGACCGCCGTGAACGCCTCGATCGCCCGGTCCAGCTGTTCTGGCGTGTGGGCTGCCGACACCTGAATGCGGATGCGCGCCTGCCCCAGCGGCACCACCGGGTAGCTGAAACCGATGACGTAGATGCCGCGCTCCAGCAGCCTGTCCGCCATGCGCGTCGCCAGGGCGGCGTCGCCGAGCATCACCGGCAGAATCGGGTGGCCGCCCGGCTTGACCGTGAACCCGGCCTTCTCCAGGCCGGCTCGCAGACGGGCGGCGTTGGCGTGCAGGCGGTCGCGCAGGTCGCTGCTCTGGCCGGCCAACTCCAGCGCTTTCATTGCGGCCATGACGATCGGCGGCGGCAGGGCGTTGGAAAACAAATACGTCCGCGAGCGCTGACGGAGCATGTCCACCACCTCCGCCCGCGCACAGGTGAAGCCGCCCGACGCGCCGCCGAGCGCCTTGCCCAGCGTGCTGGTGATAATGTCCACCCGCTCCAGCACGCCGAGTTGCTCCGCCGTACCGCGCCCGGTCGGGCCGAGGACGCCCGTGGCGTGGCTGTCGTCCACCATGACGACGGCGTCGTACCTGTCGGCCAGGTCGCAGATCTCCGGCAGCTTGGCCAACGAGCCGTCCATCGAGAAGACGCCGTCCGTGGCGATCAGCCGCAGGCGGCAATCCCGCGCGTCCTTCAAACCCTTTTCCAGCTCGGCCATATCGCCGTTGCGGTAGCGGACGCGCCGCGCCTTGCACAGGCGGACGCCGTCGATGATGCTGGCATGGTTCAGCTCGTCGCTCAGCACGGCGTCCTGGTCGCCGAGGATCGTCTCGAACAGGCCGCCGTTGGCGTCCCAGCAGGCGACGTAGAGGATGGCGTCGTCCTTCCGCAGGAAGCGGGCGATGGACGCTTCGAGTTGTTTGTGGATTTCCTGTGTGCCGCAGATGAAGCGAACCGAGGCGACGCCGTAGCCGTAGCGCCTCAGCCCCTCGTGCGCCGCCTCGACGACGGCGGGGTGGTTCGCCAATCCCAGATAATTGTTGGCGCAAAAGTTGACGACATCCCGACCGCCGACGCGGACGTCCGCGCCCTGCGGCCCCTGGATCTGGCGCTTGGCGCTTCCAGAGGCCCTTGGCGTTGAGTTCTTCCAGCTGGGGCCGCAGCGCTTGCAGCAAATGCGTATCGCTCATGGTCGTTTCTAGCCGAGGGTTTGCCGGTCACGGGTCGCCTTCACCGCTTCGGCCGGTCCCCGCGCCGCGTTCGGGACGGAGCCGGGGGCTGTTTTTTCCTGATAAGAGAGGGCGGCGCCCAGCGCCCTTTCGCGCGGAACACGGCTCATCGGGAAAAAGGCATTATAGGCGACAGGCAAGGGCCAGGAATACGGGTCTTGCTCCGGTAGGCCGCTCGCGGAGCGAGCGGCCTTTGCCCCGACCCTCTCGCGCCGCGCGTCGTCAGAGCCGCGACCGTAAGGGAGCGGTTTTATCCCCCACTCCCTTACGGTCGCGGCTCTGAAAGTTCGCTTTCCTATGGTCGCGACTCTGCTCTGTTCAAGCGAGCGTCCTTACCTGCCGCAGAAAGTCCAGCAGCGGATGCGAGGATTACATACGCCGGCGTCCCGGCAATGATCAGACGCGGCGCCGGCCGCTCACCCGTTCCGTTGCTATCCATAACAGCAGTCGCCCCGCTTCGTCCTGGCCCCGAGGAGGCTTTCCCATGCCCTGGCGGCGATCCCTGCTCCTGGCGGCGCTCTGCGTCGCATCGGCCCCGGCGGCGGACTGGCCGCAGTGGCTCGGTCCTAACCGCGACGGCAGCTCTTCCGAAATCGTCGTCCCCTGGAAGGAGCCGCTCAAGATCGTCTGGCACAAGCCGGTCGGCGAGGGTCACTCGTCGCCGGTCGTCGCCGGCGGCAAGGTCTTCTTGCACACCAAGGTCAAGGACCAGGACCAGGAGGAAATCAGCGCCTACGACGCCAAGAGCGGCGAGCTGCTCTGGCACAAGGCCTACGATCGCGCCCCGTTCGCCAGTCTCTTCGGCGTCGGGCCGCAGGCGACGCCGGCCGTGGCCGACGGACGCCTCTACACCTACGGGATCACTGGCGTGCTGGCCTGCTGGAGCGCCGACGACGGGACGGAGCGCTGGCGCATCGACGCGCTGAACGAGCTGAAGGCCAAGAACCTCTTCTTCGGCGAGGCGTCGTCGCCGCTGGTGGACGGCGACAAGCTGTACGTGGCGGCCGGCGCCGAAGGCCCGGCGGCGGCCGCCTTCACCTCGGATAAGGGCGAGGTTGCATGGAAGAAAATCGACGGCCCCGCCAGCTATGCGTCGCCGATCTTGTTGGGCAAGGACAAGGAACGGCAGCTGGTCTACCTGACCGGCGACAGCTTGTCGTCGTTGGACCCGTCGAACGGCGACGTGATCTGGCAGTTCCCGGTGAAGGACGTGTCCGGCGAGAACTCGGCGACGCCGGTGCGGGCCGGCGACCTGCTCGTGGCCAGCACCATCAAGTTCGGCGGCGTGGCGTTAAAGGTGGAGACGAAAGACGGCAAGCCGGCCGTGAGCCAGGTGTGGAAGAACCCCGACCTGAACTGCTACTTCTCCACGCCGGTGGCCGTCGGCCCTGATCAGATTTATCTGGTGACCGGCGAGTTCGGCGTGCTGACGGCGGCGACCTCGACGCTGCACTGCGTCGAGACGAAAACAGGACATGAGCTGTGGAAGAAGGAGAAAGTTGGCAAGTACCACGCGGCCCTGCTGCGCACCGGCGACGACAAGTTGCTGATGCTCGACGACTTCGGCAACCTGACGCTGATCGACCCGGACGCGAAGGAGTACAAGGAGCTGGCCAAGAGCAAGGTGTGCGGCGCGACCTGGCGCATCCCGCGCTGTCGGACGGCCGGGTCTATTTGCGCGACGACAAGGAGCTGATCTGCGTGCAGGTTCCGACGAAGTGAAGAAGCATTTTACCGCGGAGAACGCGGAGAACGCGGAGAGAAGAGAAAGAAAAACATAGCGCCCGTGTCATACCTCTGGCACTGATCTATGTCTTCTCCGCGTTCTCCGCGTTCTCCGCGGTGAAATCGCCTTTCACACCCCCGGCCCAATCATCTTCTCCGGCCGCACCAGCGCGTCGAACTCCTCGCCGCTCAGGTAGCCCAGCTCCAGGCATGCCTCGCGCAGCGTCTTGCCTTCCGCGTGCGCCTTCTTGGCCGTCTTCGCCGCTTTGTCGTATCCGATGCGCGGGTTGAGCGCCGTCACCAGCATCAGTGAGTTGTTGACGTGCCGCTTGATCTGCTCGCGGTTCGGCTCCAACCCCTCCACACAATGTTCCGTGAACGACCGGCAGGCGTCGCCCAGCAGTCGCGTCGAGTGCAGGACGTTGTGGATGATGAGCGGCTTGAAGACGTTCAGCTCGAAATTGCCTTGCGAGCCGGCGATCGCCACGGCGGTGTCCTCGCCGATCACCTGCACGCACACCATCGTCATCGCCTCGCACTGGGTCGGGTTGACCTTGCCCGGCATGATCGACGAGCCGGGTTCGTTCTCCGGCAGCGACAGCTCGCCCAGCCCGCAGCGCGGCCCCGAACCCATCCAGCGGATGTCATTGGCGATCTTCATTAGCCCACAAGCCAGCGTCCGCAGCGCCCCGCTGAGCATGACCAACCCGTCGTGGGCCGCCAGGGCCGCGAACTTGTTCGGCGCCGAGACGAACGGCAGCCCCGTCTCCTCGGCGATCTTCTTCGCCACGCGCCCCGCGAACTCGGGGTGCGTGTTCAGGCCGGTGCCGACCGCCGTTCCCCCCAAAGCCAGCTCGTAAATCTCCGGCATGACCGCCTGGATGCGCTTGATCCCCGCGTCCAGCTGGGCGACGTAGCCGGAGAACTCCTGCCCCAAGGTCAGCGGCACGGCGTCCATCAGGTGCGTCCGGCCGATCTTCACCACGTCGCGGAACGCCTCGGATTTAGCGTGCAAAGCGTCGCGCAGCTCCTTCACGCGCGGCAGCAGGCGGCGCTCGACTTCCTCGGCCGCGGCGATGTGCATGGCGGTCGGGAAAGTGTCGTTGGAGGATTGCGACATGTTCACGTGGTCATTCGGGTGGATGGGGTTTTTGCTCCCCATCTTGCCGCCGGACGCCTCGATGGCGCGGTTGGAAATGACTTCGTTGACGTTCATGTTGCTCTGCGTGCCGCTGCCAGTCTGCCAGACGCGCAGGGGGAAATGGCCGTCGAGCTTGCCGGCGATCACCTCGTCGGCGGCCGCGATGATCCGGTCGGCCTTGTCCTTGGGCAGCAGGCCGAGGTCGCGGTTGACGAGAGCGGCGGCCTTTTTCAGCACGCCGAACGCGCGGATCACGGGCCGCGGCATCACGTCGTCGCCGATGTCGAAGTGGATCAGCGAGCGGGCGGTCTGCGCCCCGTAGTAGCGGTCGTCGGGCACCTCGATCGGACCCATCGTGTCGGTTTCGGTGCGCATCCGATATCCCTCACATCCCTTTCTATCCATTGCCCCCCTTGTACGTAAGCTCCTGTTTGGGAACAAGGGGGCAAGGCAGCGCGGCGCTTGAGGTCACATGAAACCCCCAGCCACAATTAGAGAGCTTCGCAAACCGATGTATATCTAGGCACCTCTCATGGAAGTCAATTCTCCATCAGTTGAGAATGAACGTCCGACAATAGTTTCGGAACAGGCTCGGGAAGAGACACCGAGTAGTTGACGCCATCCTCGACAGAATCGATAGGGAAGAAAAGTGTGATGTGGTCTTTCGCCTGGGGAACGCACAGGACGCATCTGACTCGCGCCAGTAGAAAGTCGGACAGTCAGGTCGTATGAGCTACTCGACTCCACCTTGCCGCGCTCGCCGAACCGAAGCGCCTTGGCGAGCCGAAGCGCCTTGGAAAGATAGCCCATCGAGCTGGAATCGTCCACAACGATCCGCTTTCCTTGCAATTCAATTTCAAGGGCGCGAAGTTCTATATCTTTGTTTCCCGTCAAGAGACGCTTAAAATCATTATGGGCCACATCGTCCCGCCAGCAAGACCATACGCAAAGGCTGACGGCGCCAATCACGAGAAGGAAGATGGCTCGGCGAATGGTCATTGCCCACCCCACAGTTGATCGCCACTTGCGATAGAAACGACTGCCGAAACTATTTGATTGGCCTCTCGACGTGAAACAAGTATCCGTTGATCTCATCGCTCCTTAGACCAGCATAATATTGCCTAAACGTGACCGTATGAACGTATTTTTGGTACTTCTTTCCTTTCTCAAGCTTTTCGAGAAAGTTGCCAGCCTGATAGGCCTCGATCCAAAGGCGAGCGCCTAAGGGGCCCTCTTCCAAGAAAGTATAATCATCCGATATTGTTACTGTAGCACTGATGCTGAACTTGAAATAAACACGTCCGGATTGGGTTTGCATCGTCTCCAAATGGACTACCTTACCCTCGATTTCAAGGTCAGCCCCGCCGTATGCATAGAAGAGGTCGTCGTTGGCATCTTTAACACGCTCTTTGGCGATCGCGCTGTTGAGGAATCCTGGCGTGCTTTCGCCTGGGCTTGTCGGATTCCACCTCACATGGCCTTTGAATTTGAACGAGGCGTCTTTGAGGTTCCCGCACGTAATGGACTCGTCATCCCAGATTGCTTGATAGACGGCCTGCTTGACGAGATTCTCCGACTGATCGATCAGTTCAGATTTGTCTTCAGCCGTCAAGGTGTACTCTTTCGGTCCCTTTTTATCGATGAAGTGTTGGAGTAGATTTGCCGCCAGATTCCATCCTTTTCCTCGCCATACCTTGATTTCCTCGTTGAGAATCGACAGGGCCTGCTCCTCGGTTTCAACTCCCAATCCGCTCGGGTCCACCCGGTTGATCGGGTCGTTGCCGCAGTAGCGGTAGAGGTTGCTAGGATCGGGTGTCCCGATCTCGCCGTTTTCCGACAGCCACACGCCGATCTGTGGGTTCGTCATAGTCTCCTCAGATGTTGGCGACCTTCCGATTTCTCGGTTCGACTCTGCGAACAGCGAACCTGGATTCTTTCGGGCAGACCCAGCGGTATCCCGTTCCGTGGCGAGCGGCGTATGGGCGGCCGGTATGCCGCCTGAATCTCAGGAACTTGCGAGAGGTCTTCCAAAACCTCCAGGTGAATGATCTCCTGTTCGGCTTCTACAGAAATCGTCGGAAACCGCCGAGGCGGCGGTATGACGGTCAGCGCCGGTCGCGGTGGAGGTAACCGTTCATTCATCCTTGCTCGCCACTGATGCACGAGACGCCATAGAGTCCCTTCATGCGGTCGGTGACTGGGGGCCAGCTCATGGCTCCAGCAGCTCGCCAGTACCGCCTCTCTGTAACGCCGGTTGTGCAACAAGCAGTATGCCCTCTGGATCAAGCACCCCGAAAGCACCTCACGCGGCGTCAGCGCTCGTAGGTAGTACGTCTCGTCAAGGCCGCAGTGGGCCATTCCGCTTGGACCGGCGATCAACATCCCATAATGCGTGATCGGCGTCGGCCAGGTCTGGTAGTATTCGTCTGGAGGGCTGAAAAACCCCACCGACGTACACTCGATGTTGAACCGTTCTCCGTCAGGGCCTTCCCACCGTGCGAAGAGGTGGTCTGGACGTTGAAGCAGACGTAGAGGGTAGTTTAACCGCTGAGCGATTGCTGCATACAGGATCGGCAGCGAGGAACACGTTCCTGCTTGTCCCTCTAGGATGCCGTGAAGGAACAAGTCACGGGAGTCGGAGAAATCTGGGTTATTCCCGTTCAGCTTGTCGGTAGTTCGCACCCTCAAGTCGCGCTGGAGTACGGTGGCCATCGCCATCGCCCGGAAGTAGGCCCGTGAGCCTTTGAACTTCTCCGGCTGCCGCTCGAACAGCGGCAAGAGCCGTTCCGTGGCCTTCCGTACCCTCCACGCCCACTGGTCGAGCTTCCGCAGACAAGCGGGAATGTCTAGGTTTTCCGCACCTCGAAGACCAACGGCGCAGGCCAAATGGCTTTCCGCCACGTCATAGTGGGGAGGCTTTGCTTCAGCCAGAGCAGTAACCTGTGCCCATTCAAGCATTGGTGATGCTCAGGCGGATCATTGCGTACCGTCTTTCACAGCGAGATCCCCGACCACCGTGGCGGTCACGGAACCTCAGAGAACGCAATCTCTTGTCTCACAACCTACAGTCCCCTCTTCTCCAAAGCAAGTGAAAAACGCACGAAATTCTGCGTATCTGCGTACAGTCAATTCAGGGTGCGGCCCAGCGGCTCGGCCAGGCGGCGCAGCGACTCCAGCAGGCGCGTGAAGCCGGCGAAGTCCAGCGACTGCGCCCCGTCGGACAGGGCGCGGTCGGGGTCGGGGTGGACCTCGATGAGCAGGCCGTCGGCGCCGGCCGCCAGCGCCGCCAGGGCCATCGGCGGCACGTAGTCGCGCTTGCCGGTGCCGTGGCTGGGGTCCACCAGGATCGGCAGGTGCGACAGCTTCTTGGCCGGCGGGATCACCGACAGGTCCAGCGTGTTGCGGCTGTGGTCGGAGAAGGTGCGCACGCCGCGCTCGCAGAGGATCACGTTGTAATTGCCGCCGGCCATGACGTACTCGGCCGACATCAGCCATTCTTCCAGCGTCGCCGACAGGCCGCGCTTCAGCAGCACGGGCTTCGACGCCTTGGCGACTCGCTTGAGCAGGCTGAAATTCTGCATGTTGCGGGCGCCGATCTGGATCACGTCGGCCGCCGCCTCGACCGCGTCGGCGTTTTCCGTGTCCATCAACTCGGTGACGATGCCGATGCCGGTCTTCTCGCGGACGCGCGCGAGGATGTCGAGTCCCTCCAGGCCCATGCCCTGGAAGGAATAAGGACTGCTGCGCGGCTTGAAGGCGCCGGCCCGCATCAGACGGACGCCGTGCTCGCGCAGGAACTCGGCCGTGCGCAGGATCATCGTCTCGTTTTCGACCGAGCAAGGTCCGGCGATGATCGTGAACGTGCCGGGGCCGACGATGGTTTGCGGCAGCCGGACGAAGGTGTCGTCCTCGTGCATCTCGCGGCTGGCGAGCTTGTACGGCTTGGTGACGCGGATCAGCTCGGACACGCCGGGCAGGACTTCGAGCGAGCGCGGATCGACGGCGCCGACGTTGCCCGTGATGCCGATGGCGGTGCGGGTGGCGCCGGGCATGGGATGCGGCGTCAGGTTCATGGAGCGGATGACGCCGATCACCTGCTCGATCTGCTGCGGCGTGGCGTGGCTGTGCATGACGACGAGCATGGCGTCCCCGCGGAATGAAGAGATTTCACCGCAGAGAACGCGGAGAGCGCAGAGAGAAAACAGGTGAAAGCCTTTCCTTGTCTTCTCTCGGCGCTCTCCGCGGTCTCTGCGGTGAGATTTGGCTTTCTTTCAGCCCAGCTTGACCGTCACCGTCTTGATCTCGGTGTAGTGCTCCAGCGCCGCCTCGCCGTTCTCGCGGCCCTGGCCGGACATCTTGAAGCCGCCGAACGGCGTCGTCGTGTCGACGACGTGGTAGCAGTTCACCCACACCGTGCCCGCCTTCACCTGCTTGGCGAACAGGTGGGCCTTGTCGATGTCCTTCGTCCAGACGGCGGCGGCCAGGCCGTAGGTCGTCTTGTTGGCCCGCTCGATCACCTCGTCCACGGCCTTGAACGGCAGCACGCTGACGACCGGCCCGAAGATTTCGTCCTTGGCGATCGCCATGTCGTCCTTGACGTTGTCGAAGATCGGTCGGCTCGACGAAGAAGCCCTTCTTGCCGACGCGCTGGCCGCCGGTCAGCAGCGTGGCGCCTTGCTTCTGGCCGAGCTCGACGTAGCCGAGGATCTTGTCCATCTGCTCCTGCGAGACCTGCGGCCCCTGCTCGGTCTTCGGGTCGAGCGGATCGCCGAGCTTGCGCTCCTTCGGCTTTCTCGGCCAGACGTTCGACGAACTCCTGGTGGATCTTCTTCTCGACGAAGAGCCGGCTGCCGGCGGTGCAGCACTGGCCGCCGTGGAAGTAGATGGCGTGGAACGCGCCGGCGACGGCCTGCTCCATGTCGGCGTCGGCGAAGACGACGTTGGGGCTCTTGCCGCCCAGCTCGAAGGTGGTGCGCTTGAGCGTGTCGGCCGCGGCCTTCTGGATGATCTTGGCCGTGTCGACGTGGCCGGTGAAGGCGATCTTGTCGACGTCCGGGTGGACGACCAGCGCGGCGCCGGTCGTCTCGCCGAAGCCGTTGAGGATGTTGACGACGCCGGCGCGGGAAGCCGGCTTCGAGCGCCAGCTCGGCGATGCGCAGAGCCGTCAGCGGCGTCTGCTCGGCCGGCTTCATCACGACGGTGTTGCCGCACGCCAGGGCCGGGCCCCACTTCCACGCCAGCATCAGCAGCGGGAAGTTCCACGGGATGATCTGGCCGACGACGCCGACCGGCTGCCGCAGCGTGTACGACAGGAAGATGCCGCGCACCGGCACCGTCCGGCCTTCGATCTTGTCGGCCCAGCCGGCGTAGTAGCGGAGCGTGTTGCCGACGCCCTCCATGTCGCCGTTCGAGTCGCGTGATGGTCTTGCCGCAGTTGAGCGATTCCAGAGCGGCCAGCTCGTCGGCGATTCCTTTTCGACGAGGTCGGCCAGCTTGAACAGCAGCTTGCCGCGGTCGGCGGCGTCCATC
This sequence comes from uncultured Planctomycetaceae bacterium, assembly GCA_963823075.1. Classification (GTDB taxonomy): domain Bacteria; phylum Planctomycetota; class Planctomycetia; order Gemmatales; family Gemmataceae; genus UBA4732. Next base: position 131,050 of record CAWGKE010000001.1, on the reverse strand, counting down.
GTGCTCCAGGGGCCGGATTCCAGAGCGCCGGCGGGCGGCCTTGACGGCCTTGTCCACGTCGGCGGCCGTGGCCGCGGCCACCTTGGCGATCACCTCGCCGGTGGCCGGGTTGATTGCGTCGAAGTGCTTGCCCTCGGCCGGGTCGACCCATTCGTTGTTGATGAAGAGGCGCGTCTCCTTGACGGCCGGGGGAGCGGGGCGTTTCAGCGTCGCTTGCGCCATGACGGCAAACCCTCTTGGTGAGAATGGACGGACACCATGCGCGGGAATGGTTTCGGTTGGAGGCAGTTTAGGCCGGGCGGCGGCGGGGTCAAGGTTATGGCGCGCTGCGCCCTTCGAGGCCCTCGCGCAGGAACGCCGGCAGACCGCGAAAGGCCGCCTGATACGTCAATTCCAGGGGCATGTTGACGTAGTAGTCCGGGTTCAGGAACAGTGGCATCTCGGCCAGCGGCGATCCTGCGGCGAGGTGTTCCACGTAGGCGTCCGGACATGGTCCGGCGACATACGATGCCAGCGTCAGCGGCTCGCCGGGAGGTAGACGATACGGCTCGTCGTCGAATCGTTCCCAGAGCGCGCCGGGCATCCCCTGGGGGTCGTGCGCGCCGGGCGGGAAGAGGTCCACAAGCAGCAGGTGGATGCCGTGCAACAGGGCGATTTCCGCCTTGTCAATGAATTCCTCGACGTGCGCCTTTCGATCCTTGTTGGCTGGCGAGACGATCTCCACCAGGGCGACGACGCGATTACCGCTGACATGGCGGATCGTAAGAGTGCGCCGCGCCCCCCGGGTCGCCGAGGATGCGGACATTTTGCGGCGCACCTTGGGTTGAGATTCCGCAACCGCCACGCCCCCTTTCCCTGCCGGCGCCTGCGGCACGGCGATCCTGGGCGCTTGAAGGGTCAGTACGTCGGCAATAAACCGCCCCGCATGTTGTTCGGGCAAGGCGTAGTAGCCAGACGGCAATACGCCGCCATTCAACGCTTCACTGAGGTGGGTGATCCACGCCGTGTGGAACGCATGAAACGTTCCGGCGTCCACCTGCTTCCAGTCGTGAACGGGCATAGCTCGTCCTCCGCACGATTGGGCGTTTGGGTCAATTATACTGGGCCGCGCGGTGAACCGCAGCGGCGAACAACGGCGCCCACAGCATGACCCTCTTGGAATCCAGCGGCCAGCGGGTCCGTGGGGAAGACCCGGCCGACCGCTTTCTCTACCGCCTCGCGGAACGTCTGGCGCCGCCGTTAGCCGCTGACGACGATCAGGTAAGCGGCCATCGCCGCGCCGAGCGCTGCCAGCACAACGGACACGATGACGCCGAAGGACCACCGGGGCGGGCGATACGGCTCGCCCCGGCTGAGTCGGAGCAGAAAGCGGACGTGCTGGACCGCCGCCAGCAGCGTGGCCGCGACGCCCACGAGGACCAGTGCCGTACCCATGCCCAGGGACCAGCCGGTGTGTGGGATCGGGGCCATACCGCCAACCCGCGCCAACTCGCGCAGGAACAGGCCGAACCGAGCGACCACGAAGCCGAACCCCATCATGGCCAGACCGGTCCGTATCCAGGCCAGCAGCGTCCGCTCGGCCGCCAGCCGCACGCGCGGGTCTTCCCCGCCAGGGCCGGCGGGACTGTCGCCTTTGCTCATGAACGCCTCCCTGAGTTCGCCCCCGAGCGGGGGCCGACCGTGCAGAACCACCCCTCAACACGGCTGGACCTGCGAGACAGGGATGGTGCGCATCTTCGCCATGATGTCGTTCTATCGGCCGCCTGCCGCGCGGGCTTTTCTACGCCGGCGCCCCGCCGGTGAGCGCCTCATGCAGCCGCCGCAGCACTTCCCCCGGGGTCTCCAGCGGTTCGGCCGGCCCGTCGGCCGCCTGCGTCCAGCCCTCGGCGAACGGCGACGGCCGCGACAACCGCCGGCAACGGATCGGCTGCCGGGCCAGTTCCTCGGCGTAACGCCGCCCCGCTTCCAGGTCGCACAGGTCCGCGCGGATTTCCCGCGCCGCCTGGCGCAGCAGCACGAAATCTGCGTCGCGCGCCCGCACTTGATCGAACAGCCGTCGCTCGCCCCAATCGCGGCCGCCGACCTTCCGCCCCCGGCCCAGCGGGTTGCGCAGCAGCATCAGTCCGGTCAGCGCCGTCCGCCCGAACCGCTGCCGCAACGATGGTCCATCCGCCAGCGCCGCGTCCAAGTCGGCGCCGATTTGGGCGGCGTTCAGGATCGTCCGCACCAGCGCCGGCGGGTCGGCCAGCGGGCCGCGCAACCGCAGCGCCAGGCCCAGGTCGGCCACGACCGCCGCCGCGGCCTGGTCGGCGTCTCGCGCCAGGCGATGCACCGCGACGCGCGCCAGAGCGTCGTTGCCCTTGCGATTCAGCGGCGTGTGGAGATAGTAATCCGCCCCCTGATCGCAAACGACTTCCTCGATTAGCAGAGATGCAGAATCAGGAATTTCGCTGACGCACTCCTGCCGCTGGAAGTAATCGAGCAGCAGGGCTGCCGCCTCGCCGTCCAGGCCGTAGTCGAGCCGCAGCAGTTCGGCCAGCGCCAGCGGGCCGCTACGCAGAGCGTCGGCCGCCTGTCCGCGCAGCAGGAACAGCCGACGCGCCAGCTCCGTGGACAGCGGCCAGCCGTCGCCGCCCCAGCGCGGCGTCGCCGGCCGGCCCGCAATTTCTTCCACGAACACCGTTTCGCACTCGCGGCGGCGGAACTCCAGGCAGCGGCCGTCCAGCAGGAAGCGGTCGCCGGGCTGCAAGCGATCCGCGAACGCCTGATCCACGTCGCCGATTTGCTGCCAGGCCAGCTCCCCCCTCCCTGCCCTCCGCCCGCGGGTGGGGGAGGGTTGGGGTGGGGGGTCGCGGTTAAGCGGCGCCACGACCGTCGCCCGCTCCTCGGCGAGGATCGTGCCGAGGTTCCGGCGCAGGAGGCGGGCGGTGCGCTCATCCCGGATGGAGAAGGCGCCGGCGTCGCCGCGCAGCCGTGGCGGCAGCCAGGGCCGGCCGTCGGGGTCGAGGCCGTGCAGGTAGTCGAGGCAGTCGTCGAAATCTTCTCGTGAGAGATCGCGGTAGGGGTAGGAGCGGCGCATCGAGCGCGAACGCCTCGTCCGCCGACCACGCCCCGGCCGACGCCATGCCGACGATCTGCTGGCAAAGCACGTCCAGCGGGCGCGCGGGGACTTGCAGGGCTTCGCACTGCGCCGCCCGGCCCGATGCGCCGGTGACGACGGCCTCCAGCAGTTCCGCCGCCGAGGATGTCAGCACCAGGCCGCGCCGCACGCGCCCCGGCCCGTGCCCCGCCCGGCCGACGCGCTGCAGCAGCCGCACCACGCCGCCCGGCGGATGCACCAGCACCACCAAGTCCACCGAGCCGACATCGATGCCGAGTTCGAGGCTGGTGCTGCTGACCACCACCCGCAGCTCACCGCGCTTGAACCGCCCCTCGACTTCGCGGCGCCGATCGGCCGCGACCGATGAATGATGAACGGCGATTTGATCGTCCCAGTCCGGCAGCCGCTGGCGCAGCACCCACGCCAGCCGCTCCGCCAACCGGCGCGTGTTGGTGAAGATCAGCGCGGCCCGACACGCCCGCACTTCCGGGACCAGCCGCCGGACCAGATCGGCGATGAACGCGGGGCCGTCGGCCAGCGGTACGATGCGCAAATCCAGCGGCGTTTCCTCGCGCACTTCGGCGATGGCACAAGGCCGATCCATGCCGGTCAGGAAACGGGCGGCCTCGCTCAGCGGCGCGGCCGTCGCCGACAGGCCGATCCGTTGCAGCGGTCCCGACGTCAGAACGGACAACCGTTCCAGGCTCACGGCGAGGTCGGCGCCGCGCTTGGTGGGCGCCAGGGCGTGAACCTCATCGACGACGACCCAGCGCAGGCCGGCGAAGACAGGGTGCAGGGCCGCCTGGCTGAGCAGGACGGCCAGGCTTTCCGGCGTCGTCAGCAGCACCTCCGGCGGGTCGTGGCGCAACGCCTGCCGTTCGGGGCCGGCCGTGTCGCCGGTGCGGACGGCCAGGCGCGGCAGCGTCGCCCCGTCGGGCAGGAACGCGGAGAGCCCGTCGAGGCAATCGGAGAGGTTGCGGCAAACGTCGTTGGTTAGCGCCTTGAGAGGGGCGATATAGAGACAACGGACGGACGCGGCGGCCAGTGCAACGGCGGGGTCGAGGAGACGGCCGAGGATCGGCAGGAAGGCGGCCAGCGTTTTGCCCGCGCCGGTGGGGGCGCTGAGCAGCAGGTGACGGCCGGCGACGATGGCCGGCCACGCCAAACGTTGGGCGGCGGTGGGCGCGCCGAAGCGCCGATGAAACCATTCCGCGGCGGGCGGCGCCAGCGCGGACAGGGCGTCGTCCGCGGCGGCGGGGTGTGTGAGATGTTCCTGCAAGTCGGAAGCGGCGCGTTCCATCACGCCGCCATTGTATCCGTCGGAGCCGCGACCGTGAGGAAGCGGTCTTAGCCCCGCTCCCTTACGGTCACGGCTCCGAAAACTCCCAATTCCTCATCCGGTATGGATGCACGGCTCGCCGCTTCCCGGCCCACCTGGCTCCAGCACCGTCGTCGCCTTGTCTTCCTGCGGCGCCGACGGCCCAGACCCATACTGCTCCATCATCTGCCGCAGCTCCGCGCCGTCCATGACCTCTTTTTCCATCAGCCGCCGCGCCACCGCCTCCAGGAAGGGCCGCCGCGCCTTCAGCACCTCGCGCACCTCGTTGGTGGCGTCGTCAATGATCTTGTGGACCTCCACGTCGATCTCGCGGGCCGTCCGTTCGCTGTATTGCCGATCACCGTCGCCGTCGCCGTTGGCCAGGAACATCGGCCCCGAGCGACCATGGAAGTTGACGCGGCCCAGCCGGCTCATGCCGAATTCCTTCACCATGCTCCGGGCGATCCGGCTCACCTGCTCCAGGTCGCTCGTCGCCCCATTGGAGATCTCTTCAAAGACCAATTCCTCCGCCAGCGTGCCGCCGAGCGCCACCTTGATCTTGCTCTCCAGCTCCTTCTGGGTGATGAGATAGCGGTCCTCGTCCGGCCGGCTGAGGACATAGCCGAGGGCGCCGACGCCGCGCGGGATGATCGAGATTTTGTGGACCGGATGCGTGTTAGAAAGCGACACGGAGACGAGGGCGTGGCCCGCCTCGTGGTAGGCGACGCGCTGCTTTTCCTCGGCGCTCATGATGCGGCTCTTGCGCTCCAGGCCGACCGCGCCGCGCTCCACCGCCTCCTCAAACTCGGCCATCGTCGCCTCCGCCTTGCCGCCTCGGGCGGCCATGAGGGCGGCCTCGTTGACGAGGTTGGCCAGGTCGGCGCCGACCGCGCCCGGCGTCAGGGCGGCGATGCGGCGCAGGTCCACGTTCGGCCCGAGGGGGACGTGGCGCGTGTGGACTTTGAGAATGGCCTCGCGGCCGTTGATGTCCGGCCGATCGACGACCACCTGGCGGTCGAAACGCCCCGGCCGCAAGAGGGCCGCGTCGAGCGTCTCCGGCCGGTTGGTGGCGGCCATGATGATGACGCCGCGGTCGGAGTCGAAGCCGTCCATCTCGACCAGGAGCTGATTGAGCGTCTGCTCGCGCTCGTCGTGGCCGCCGACGGCGATGCCGGAGCGCGTCTTGCCCAGGGCGTCCAGCTCGTCGATGAAGATGATGCAGGGGGCGCGGGTCTCGGCCTGGGCGAACAGGTCGCGCACGCGAGCGGCGCCGACGCCGACGAACATTTCCACGAATTCGGATCCGCTGAGACTGAAAAATGGCGCCTCGGCCTCGCCGGCCACGGCCTTGGCCAGCAGCGTCTTGCCGGTGCCGGGCGGGCCGACCAGCAGCACGCCCTTGGGGATGCGGCCGCCGAGCGCCTGGTACTTTTCCGGCGTCTTGAGGAAATCCACGACCTCGCGCAGCTCGGCTACCGCCTCGTCAATGCCGGCCACGTCCTGAAAGGAGACTTGCAGGGCTTTCTGGGCGTAGATTTTGGCCTTGCTGCGGCCGAAGGTCAGCGGCGAGGCGCCGGTGACCCAGCGCACCAGCAGCAGCAGTGCGACGCCGGCCGCCAACAGCATGACGATGGGCAGCATCATCACGGCGATGCTTTTCAGCGCCGACTCTTCTTCCTCGCCCTGCCACGCGCCGCCGATGGATTCGCGGAGCAGCTGAGGCAACTCCGGGTCGTCCTCCAGGCCGAGCCGCTGGGCGCGGAAGGTCACAGTCTGCGAGTGGAAGGCGTCGGGCCGACCGCCGAGGACGGGGTCGGTCAGGACGATTTCGCCGCGGATGTCGCTGTGGCCGACCTTCACGTCGCGCAGGCCGACGCCAGGATCGCGCCGGGCGGCCTGCAGCACCTGGATGAATTCACCGTATTTGAGGTTGGTATAAGGGGCTTCTCGGGTGAGGAGCCAATACAGGAAGATGCTGCACGCCAGGACGGCGAAGAGCGCCGCGGGACCGCTGGTCAGCCAGAAGCGGCTGCGGCTGTTGCCTCGTTTCTGCACCGCGATGCTCCGGTAGGGCGAAGTCCGCAGGCCCTCCGGGGAGGCCCGCGTCCCCCACTGTTACAGTACAGTGTTGCGCGCGGGCGGTCAACGGAGGGGACGGTGCAGTAGCGGCCTCTGGGTCCAGGCCAAACTGATCTCTAACGCCCTCCGAATGTGGGTGAGAAAACAGACTTACGTCGCCTGATGCAACTTGCTCGCAAGGGAGCGGTGGACAGTTCCACCGCTCGTTCACGGTCGCGACTCTGTTATGTCGGCGATTTCCCTCACGGATCGCGCTGCGCCACGCCCAGCGCATAGTGCTGCCAGCGCTGTTGCAGATCGTCAAAGCCGCGAATGTCGTAATGCTTCTGCAAGGCCGGCTCGAAGCCGCCCTGCATGGCGTCACGCATGAACAGCGCGAACGTTGGGTATCCCTTCTCCTTCGCCAAGAACTCGACCAGCGACACGCTTTCGGCGTAGAAGGCGCCGATGCGGCCCTTGTCCGGGTAGTCGTCCATACGCATCAACTCGGCCACCGGGAACAGCTCGCCGCTGGCGCGGTGCTGCGGCAGGTTGTGCAGGTGCAGGTCGATGCGGTCGCGCGGCTCGGACAGCACGGCCATGCCTTCGTCGGCCCAGTGCGGCAGCGGCTGGCCGAAGCGATCCGCCAAGACGACGTGTGTGGTTTCGTGCGGCAGGACGCCGACGAAGATGTTGGGGTCGTCGCAATGCAGGTCGATGCGGCGCGAGACGACCTGATCGCCCTTGCGGCCGAAGGTCGAGTGGCCGGCCAGGCCGGGCGGCATTTTCGTGGCCAGGCTGTAGTCCTGGGCCGTGGCGTGCAGGTAGATGTCGCAGCGCGCGTTCCACGGCGCGGCCGGCTCGCCGAACCACTTCTTGGCGGCCGTCGCCCGCATCGCCTCGGCGATGCGCGCGGCCTTTTCAGCGATATCCCGGCTCTGGTTATGGAAGATGCGGAAGTTGGCGGTTTCGGCGACAGCCCAGGCCTGCCCGGCCTGACGCGGCGTGTGCCGGATTTCGATGTCCGCAGGCGCATCCTCGGCGCGGCGCGGACGGTCGGGCCGCGGCGATCCTGGAGCTTGTTGAGCAGGTCGCCGGCGAAGACGCCCAACGCCTTGTTGTCGGGCGCCATGCTCAGGGCCAGGCGAACGTCGCGCTCCCACTCGGGCGGCGCCGGCGCGTTGGCCGGTGCACTCTTGTACGCCTCGACCACCGCGAAGAGCTTGCAGTAGGCCCAGCGCTCCTTGGCGTCGGCGACGGCGGACGGGTCGGCCAGGCTGCACTGTTCGTAGAGTCGGCCGGCCTCGCCATAATGCTTGGCGGCGAATTCCTTGTCCGCCTGGTCGAGAAGGCCCTTCGCCCTCGCATGGTCGTCGGGCGGCGGCGCGGCGGGGGGGACCGCCGCCACGTCGTTCGTCTTGGCCGTCGGCGCCGCGGCGGCCGGCTGCACGCCGGTCGGCGCCGCGGCGGGCGTGCTGTGGGCCGAAGCGTCGAGTTCGAGGAGGGCGCCGGGGTCGCAGCACTCCAGGCGGCGCACGTAGGTCGGCACGTCGGCGCCGCGCTTGTTCTTTTTCAGCTCGCGGATGTAGCCGAGATAGGCGTCGCGGAGCGCGTCGAGATACTCCTTATTGCCGTCGATGTAGGCGATGCGGGCTTCGAGGACGGTGACGGCCGCCTGGAAGTCGCCGCGCTTGAGGGCGTCGCGGCCCTCCTGGAGCGCCTTCTGAACCGCAAGGAGATTGAGGATCTTCTTTTGGCTGTCGTCGTCGCGGGCGGTTGGGGCATGGTCTGGAGACCATGCCACCACGCGAAGGGGCGCGGCGAGCAGCAGCGCGGCGGCCAGCAGCAGACAGGGGCCTTTGCGGGCCATGGGGGCATCCTTGCGCCATGGGTCCGGGCGAACGGGTCGGTGCGGCGAGCGATCAGGCCCGTCGTCGTTGGGTCGTCGGTGGTGGGGCTAAGGGGGAAGGTCGTTGCGGCGAACCGATCACACGCGGGATCGCGGCGGGGTAGGCGCGGTGCGGGCCGGCCTTGCGTCCCTTGCCCTCCTGGCAGGGGACCGCCGCGAACGGGGCCACCTTAGATTCTCGGGGGAAAAAGAACAAGACGAGGTTCCCGGAGCGGCGAGCCGATGCTTCTTGTGACGCCGCCCCCCCGTTGATATGATTGCTTTGCGCCTCCCCACCGGACGATATCCGCGCCTGAGAGAGGACTGAGCTTCATGTCGGAACCAAAAACCATCCTCGTGGTAGACGATGACGTCGAGCTGAGCGACGGCCTGCGCATGGTGCTGGAGAAACAGGGCCACCGCGTCATCCAGGCCCGCGACGGCCAGCAGGGCCAGCGCCTGGTCTACCAGCAGCGGCCCGATCTGGTCATCCTCGACATGATGATGCCGCGCATGGGCGGCTACCCCGTCCTGGAGCACTTCCGCGGCAAACCGGACGCCCCGCCGATCATCATGATCACCGCCAACGAGGGCAGCCGGCACAAGGCCTACGCCGAATACCTCGGCGTCGTCGATTACATCCGCAAGCCGTTCGCCATGGAACGCCTGCTGGAGGCCGTCGAGCGCGGCCTCAAGGGCGAAAAGGCCCCCGAAACCCCGGAAAAAAAAGAGTGAGTTCGTCCGCAACCGTCGCGCCCCTGGCGGCGACCGTGCTGCTGCGCGCGGCCCCGGCTCGCCGGAGGGCTTCCTCGTGCGCCGGGCCGAGACGCTGCGTTTCATGGGCGGCTTCCACGCCTTCCCCGGCGGCCGCGCCATGCCCGCCGACGGCCCCGACGCCGCGACCGCCCAGCCCGTCGCCGCCGTCCGCGAGCTGTTCGAGGAAACCGGCGTCCTGCTGGCGCGGCGGCCCGACGGCGCCTTCCCGACCGACGCCGAACTCGCCGGGCCGCGGGCCGAACTGCTCGCCGACGGCGGAGCGTTTCCGGCGCTGCTCCGCCGCCTCAGCCTGACGATTCGCCCAACTGACCTCTCCCACGTCGGCAATCTGGTCACGCCGCCGTTCTCGTCGGTTCGCTTCGACACCGCCTTTTTCACGGCCGTCGCGCCCCCGCGACAGACGCCCTTGGTGCAGCCGGGCGAGCTGGAGGCGGGGGAATGGCTGAGCGCCGATGCGGCCGTGCGGGTTTGGGAAGACGGCCGCATTCTCATCTCGCCGCCGACAGTGTCGCTGCTGCAAACGATCCGCGGTCGGCCTGTGGAGGAGCTGGCCCGCCGCGCCCGGCCGCTGTTCGAGACGCTGGCCGCCGGTTCGCCGGAGGTGATCTATTTCAGCCCGCACGTGCAGATGATGCCGCTCTTCTGCAACGGACTCCCGCCGACCTACTACACCAACGCCTTTCTCGTCGGTCACGACCCCGCCTATCTGATCGACCCCGGCCCCATCGAGGCCGACGAGCAGCGCCGCCTCTTCACGCTGCTCGACGCCCGCCGGGAAGCGGGCGCCCGTCTCGCCGGGATTCTTCTCACGCACCACCATCCCGATCATATCGGCGCGGCCGACGCCGTCGCCCGACGGTACAGCGTGCCGGTGATCGCGCATCCGCGGACGGCGCGGCGCTGGCGGGCCGGGTCGCCGTGGACCGCGAGATCAACGACGGCGCCGTCCTGGACCTCGGCACGGCGCCGCACGGCGGCCCGTGGCGGCTGGAAGCGCTCCTCACGCCGGGCCATGCGCCCGGCCATCTCTGTTTTTTCGAGCCGACATATCGCCTCCTTTTCGCAGGCGATATGGCCTCCACGATGTCGTCGGTGGTGATCGCGCCGCCGGAAGGCGACATAACGGAGTATCTGGAGTCGCTGCATCGGTTGCGGGCGCTGCCTGTCCGGCTGCTGCTGCCGGCCCACGGCTCGGTAAGCGCCCGGCCGCACTTCGTCCTCGACGAGGCGGTCAACCACCGCCGCAAGCGCGAGGAGCAGCTGGTGCAGGCGCTGGCGTCGGCGCCGCGCCGCGTGGCGGAGCTGGCGCAAGAGATGTACCGGGGAGCGCCAGCGGAGGTGATGCCGTATGCGGAAAAGCAGGTGCTGGCGGGGCTGCTGAAGCTGGAACGGGAGGGGCGGGCGGTGCGGGTGGGACGCGAAGACGATCTCTTATGGCGGGTTCGCTGACAAACCAGCCCGAAACGCGAGCGAGGGATTTCGACAAAACCCCTCGCTCACGCTTCGGGCTGGTGCTGTGTCGCTTCGCGCAAGTCCCGTCGGACGCCCCGTTCCCCCTGTGGACAGCGGAAGAGGCGTCCGCTGGCAGGGCCGTCCGTCCGACACGATGCCGGACGGGCGGCCCACTTGCCCTCGTCACACTACTTGCCGGCCGTCGCCACGCCGGCCTCGGTGAACTCCACCGACACGTCCTGGCCGGCCGAAACCAGCACGCGCCGGCTGTCGCTGACCTTGCGGCCCTCGCGCGTCATCTCCGCCGTCACCGTGTAGTAAAACGTCCGCCCCGCCTCCAACGTCGGCGTGCTGAACGTGCGCGCCGAGCCGGGGACCTCGGCGCCGTCCACCGTCAGGCGGGCGTCGGCCGGGGCCGTGATGGTAACGTGAGCGGGAGCGCCGGCCGCCATCAGGTCGCCGAAGTCGGCCCGCGACTCCTGGCCGGCCTTCACGATCACCGTCTGCGTGCGCGTCACGGTCTTGCCGTCGCGCGTCGCCTCCGCCCGGAAGTCGTAGGAGTAGGTTTTGCCCGGTTGAAGGTCCGGCGTCGTGAAAACCTGCTCCGCCGACTGGCGCTCGGTCGGCTGGCCGTTGACCGTGATGCGGACGTCCATCGGGGCCTTGAGGACGACCGTCGCCGGGGCGGGCGCCGTGGCCGACTGCTTCTCCTTGGGTTCCGGCAGTTTCGGCATGGTCGGGGGCGCGGGCGTTCCCGGCGCGACGACCGTTCCGCCGCAGCAGGTGGTGTAGGCGGGAACCCAGCCGGAGGAACTGCGATACCACCCGCCGCCGCAGCAGGAGTAGCCGCCCCAGCCGTAGCCGCCGCAGCAGCTGGAGTAGCCGCAGCAGCCGAACGCGCTCGCCGAGCCGCAGCAGCCCCAGTAGGCCGGGTAGTTGTAGCCGGCCGTGTACCCGCCGCCGCAGCAGCCGGAGTACCAGCCGCCGCCGCAGCACGAATAGCCGCCACAGCACGAGTGGCCGCCGCAGCACGAAGACCAGCCGCCGCAGCACGAATAGCCGCCGCAGCAGCTGAAGGCGTTGTAGCCGCCGCAGCACCCGTGACAGCCAAATCCCCAGGCCGGCGCCTGGGCCGGGCCGGTCGTCAACATCGCCGCCAGAACGACGCTGTACATGCGTTTGCACCTCCCGCTTGTGATGCACCCGCCCGGATCGCGCTGTCAACCCAGGCGCTTGCGCCAAGATGTTCCGTTCAGGCAAACTGAACAGATCCCCTGTTGACGATAAGAAGCAAACGCCTTGCCGTCAAAGGTAAATTAGGAGGTTTCCGAAAGATAGGAAGAATCGTTACCCGCGTAACCGGATGCCATTAGTAATCCGCGTCCGCCGCGTCTTCCAGCAAGCCCATGCGCCGCCGGCCCTCCTGATCGGCCTGCCAGTAACGGCCGGTCGCCACGTCCAGGCAGGTGAGCCAACCTTGCGGATCGTAGGCGCCGGTGTCGATGCAAACGGTGGCGCCCCAGTTGCGCGGCTGGCCGCTGACTTGCCGGGTGTGGCCGCACACCATCACCTTGCCGGAAGCGTGCCGGCACGGCTCGTACAGTTTCTCCCACAAGAGCATGTAGCGCGGCTGGTCGTCCAGCGGCAAGTCGGGGTAGGCGTTGGCGTGGACGAAGAAGTGGGTTTCGGTCTCGTACCAGTCCAGGCAATCGCGGTCCAGAAAAGTCCAGTGACTTTGCGGCACCTCCGTCAGGTCGGACGTCTCCGCGGCCTCAACGCCATAGGATTGCAGCGTCTCCAGGCCGCCGCAGGCCAGCCACAGGGAGTGATCGCCTTTCGGGTTGATGTGGGCGTCGGCCATCATCTCGTCGTGGTTGCCGCGCAAAGCGACGAGCCGGCCGCTGGCGTGCAGGGCGATGAGGAAATCGAGGACGCCGCGCGAGTCGGGGCCGCGATCGACGTAATCGCCGAGCGCGATGAGGCGGTCGTCGGACGCGGGCGCCACGAAATCCAGCAGCGTCTTGAGGGCGGTCAAGCATCCGTGGATGTCGCCGATGGCTAAGGTGCGCATGCTCTGCCCTCCCCCGGCGGCGAGGAGCCGACGGCGACCTGCGCCGCCAGGTGGGCGTTGGCGACGACCAGCGCCCGGTTGGCCCGCAGCGTGGCGCCGTTGCTGAGTTCGGCCAGCCGCGCCAGCAAGAACGGCGTCAGCGCTGGGCCGCGGATGGCCTTTTCCGAGGCCTGCCGCTCCGCCTGTTCCAGGTGCATGGCCAGGGCGCCGGGGTGGAGCGCCTCGTCCTCCGGCAGCGGTTGGGCCAGCACGACGCCGGCCCCGTCGAGCGCCCAGTGGGCCGCGAGCAGGACGGCCGCCTCCGACGGCGAATCGACGCGGGCCGCGACCGGCAGCCCGCTGGAGCGGACGTAGAAGGCCGGGAAATCGTCCGTGCCGTAGCCGACCACGGGGACCGCGTAAGTCTCCAGAACTTCCAGCGTGCCGGACAGGTCGAGAATGCCCTTGGCGCCGGCGCACACCACGGCGACCGGCGTGCGGGCCAGCTCAGTGAGGTCGGCGGACACGTCCGGGACCTGCGGCCAGGCCAGGCCCCAGCGGAAGCCGGGCGCGACGGGATGGACGCCGCCGATGCCGCCGGTGGCGAAGACGCGGATGCCAGCCCGATGGGCCAGCGCCATTGTGGCGGCGACGGTCGTTGCGGCGGTGGCCCCTTGCGCGACAGCGGCGGCCAGGTCGCGGCGGCTGGCCTTGCGCACGTCTTTCGCCTGCGCCAGTTCTTCCAGCTCGGCGTCGGTCAGGCCGACGGTCGGCCGGCCCTTCCAGACCGCGATGGTCGCGGGCGCGGCGCCGGCGGCGCGGACGGTGGCCTCGGCGGCGCGGGCCGTCTCCAGGTTCATCGGCCACGGCAGGCCGTGAACGATCAGCGTCGATTCCAACGCCACGACCGGCCGGCCGGCCCGCAGGGCCTCGGCCGCCTCGGGCCGCACGTCGAACGGAGAAGTGGTGTTCATAAGAGCAATCGCCCGTGCGCCACGGCCGTCATTTCGCGTCCCGTTCGTGGGCGGACGTTTGCCGGCCACGAATCGCCCGCACCAGTTCCGTCATGGTCTTTGTGCCGTCCGGGAACTCCGTGTAGCAAACGCCGAGCGTGTCTTCGTGGTGGGCGTCGCTGGAGCCGAGGCCGGCCAGAGAACGTTGCGTCTGCACTTCAGCCGCCCGCCTCCGGCAGTCGGCGTCCATGTTGTTGGTCATCAGCTCCAGGCCGTCGAGGTCCGGTTTTTCGCGCTCCAGAATCTCCGCGAACGGCTGCCCCCAACGGAAGGGGTGGGCCGCGACCACGGCCCCGCCCTGGGCGTGGACCTCGTGACAAAGGTCGGTCACGCGGATGCCGCGCGCCACGGCGAAGGGGTTCGTCACGCCGTAGACCAGGATGTGCCCCTCGCGGGCTGACACCTCGATGCCGGACAGAATGACCAGATTGGGATGGACCTCCCGCAGCGAGTCCAGCTCCGACTCCGGCCACAGCCAATCGTGTTCGGTGATGACGATCCCGTCCAGTCCGAGCACGCGCGCCGGCGGCACATCGCAAAGGGATCCATGACGCTGTCCGGCGAGTGCCGCGTGGTGTGCATGTGCAGATCGAACTTCATCGAGTCGTCCTCCGGTTCCGTGCCCCCGCGCGGGGACGGCCCATCGTCATGATATGCGGACAGGGCGGCCCATTACACCCTTGCCCACCGTGCGCCGACGCAGTATCGTCAAGGACGCGTCCCCCGTGGAGTCGATCATCGAACCCGAACGGTGCGTCATGAAGTCGTTCCGCATCCTCCTCCCGGCCGCGTGTCTCGCGGCCGCGCTGGCCGCGGCCGCGCCGCCAACGGTCGCACCGCCGCCGGCCGCGCCCGATGCGGAGACCCTCAAGGCGATCGCCGGTGAGGCGGTGAAACTGCGTAAACAGATCGATCATCTCCGCAGTCAGGGCGTCGGCGATCCCGCCCTGGCCGACATGGAGATCTACCACAAGGCCGCCGAGTGGGTGCTTCTGCACGACGAGTTCACCCAGAAGGGGGCCGGCCCCGACGCCGTGCGCGAGGCCCTCGACCGCGGCCTGCTCCGCGCCAGCCAGCAGGCCCGCGGCGAGCAGCCGTGGCTCGGCCAGACCGGCCAGGCCGTCGTCCGCGCCTACCGCTCGCGCGTGGACGGCTCCGTGCAGCCCTACGCCGTCACCTTCCCCGCCGACTACGGCAAGGACAAGACCCGCTGGCGCGTGGACGTGGTGCTGCACGGCCGCAACGACGATCTTACCGAGGTCGCCTTCCTGCACCAGCACAACGGCGACCGCCCCGCTCCTGCCGACCAGAGCTGGGTCCAGATCGACATTTACGGCCGCGGCAACAACGCCTACCGCTGGGCCGGCGAAACCGACGTGGAAGAGGCCATCGAGAACTTCCTGGCCGTCGAGCAGATGCTGGGCCGGGGCGCGCTGATCGACCGCGACCGTTTCGTGCTGCGCGGCTTCTCGATGGGCGGCGCGGGGACGTGGCACCTCGGCTTGCATCGGCCGTCGCAGTGGTGCGTCATCGGCCCCGGCGCCGGCTTCACCACGACGCACGGCTACCGGGGCCTTCCCGACAAGCTGCCGCCGTATCAGGAAGCCTGCCTGAGCATCTACGACGCCGTCGATTACGCCGAGAACGCCTCCGACGTTCCCGTCGTCGCCTACGACGGCGCCGACGATTCGCAATTGCAGGCGTCCCGCAACATCGAGGAGAAGATCAAGCCGCTCGGCATTCCCATGACGCTGCTCGTGGCGCCGGGCTTGAAGCACGAGTTCCCCGCCGAGTGGCAGAAGAAGGCCGAGATGGAATACGAGAAGTATACGACGAAGGGCCGGCCGGAGTTCCCCGCGCACGTCCATTTCGTCACGTACACCTTGAAGTATCCTTCATGTGACTGGGTGGAGGTTCTCGGGCTGGAGCATCATTACCAGCGCGCCCTGGTGGACGCCGAGTGGGACGACAAGGGCGCGACGGTGAAGACGGAGAACGTCCGCGTGCTGCATCTCGGCGTGCCGCCGCACGCCCTCCGGGAAGCGAAGGCCGTGGCCATCGACGGGCAGAACCTGGAGATCACGCCTTACCAGACCGCGGATGGAGAGTTGCAGCTTTATTTGGAGAAACGCGACGGCCAATGGGGCGAAGTGTTGCCGGAACGGCTCGTGATGGATCGCCTGCGCAAGCCGCAGAAAACCGCCGGTCTGCAAGGGCCGATCGACGACGCCTTCACGACGAGCTTTCTGTGCGTCCGGGGCCGGGGGAAGCCGTGGAACGACGCCGTGCAGCAGTACGCCGAAGCCGACCTGCGGCGCTTCCAGGAGGAATGGTCGAAGTACCTGCGCGGCGAGCTGCCGGTCAAGGACGACGACGAAGTGACGCCGGCCGACATCGCCACGCACAACCTGATCCTGTTCGGCGATCCCGGATCGAACCGCCTTCTGGCGCAGGCCCTGCCGGGACTGCCGTTGCAGTGGACGAAGGACAAAATAACCTGGAACGGCAAGGAAGGCCGCGTCTTTGCAGCGGGTGACACCGTGCCGGCGCTGATCTATCCCAGCCCGTTCTCGCCGGACCATTACGTCGTGGTGAACTCGGGTCACACCTTCCACGCCGACGACTTCAAGGGCACGAACGCCCTGCTGTACCCCCGTTTAGGGGATTACGCCCTGCTGAAACTGAAGGGCGACAAGAAAGACCCCCTCGCCGTCGAAGTACAGGAGGCGGGGCTGTTCGACGACTTCTGGCGGCCGTGAAACGGAGAGAGGTCAGGGGTCAGGGGTCAGGGATCAGGGGTCAGGAGTCAGGGGTCAGGAGTCAGAGAAGAATCATCCTGCGGCTTGTCTGACTCCTGACCCCTGACCCCTGACCCCTGTTTGAGGGCGACCTGTGATTCAGTGTCCGATCTGCAAACAGATGCTCGAAACCGGCGTCCGCTTCTGCCCGCACGACGGCACGCCGTTGACGGAGACCTCGGCCCAGGTGACGGTGCCGACGCCGTCCGGCGCACGGCCGAGGTCGGCGGAGATCGCCCTGCCGGTGGTGGTCGGCGGCCGCTATCGGCTGGAGGAGAAGCGCGGCGGCGGCGGCATGGCCAAGGTCTACCGGGCCATCGACGTGACGCTGGAACGCGACGTGGCGGTCAAGCTGATTAACCAGGAGTTGCGCCAGGAGGAGGAGTTCGACGCCCGCTTCCAGCGCGAGGCCCGCATCGCCAGCCAGCTCGCCGATCCGCACATCGTCGTCGTCCACGACTACGGCATCGATCCGAGCTACGGCCCCTTTTTGGTGATGGAATATCTCATTGGGGAGACGCTGCGCGAGCGGCTGCACACGAAGGGGCCGCTGCCGTACAAGGCCGGCTTGCAGCTCGAGCGCACAATTGCTGCTGGCGCTGATCCACGCCCACGACAAGAACATCGTCCACCGCGACATCAAGCCCGACAACATCTTCCTGCTCAATCAGAGCGGCGTCCGTCTGCACCTGCGCGTCCTGGACTTCGGCATCGCGCGGATCTTCCGGCGCGACGACCCGAGCCGGCAGGAGACGCTGACCAGCCCCGGAGCGGTGCTGGGGACGCCGCGCTACATGTCGCCGGAACAGCTGGCCGGCCAGACGGTGGACGCCCGCACGGACCTGTACAGCGCGGCCGTGGTGATCCACGAGGCGCTGACCGGCCAGCTGCCCTACATCAGCGGCAAGAAGCTGGGCGAGCTTTGTCCCGAGGCGACGGCGGAAATGCAGGCGTTGGTCGATCAGTGTTTGAAGCCGAACCCGGGCGAGCGGCCGGAGGGCGCCCTGGAGGTGTACCTGCGATTGCAGGAGCTGGGCAAGGCCAGTGGCGTGCTGCTGCTGCCGCCCGGCGCCCTGGAAAAGCTGGCGGCCGCGCGCCGCAACGCCGGCCAGCCGACCGTTACGCCGGACCTGGCGACGACAAAGACGCAGCCGCCGGCCGGCGGGCGGCCGTCGAAGGCGGCGCGGCTTTGGCTGATCGGGCTATGCGTCCTGCTGGCGCTGGCGGGGGCGGCCGTGCTGGTCAAGACGCTGGTGTGGCCTTGGTCCTCGCAGCCGGCCGCCAAGCCGGGTCCGGAATCGCTGCTCGGCGTCAAGGTCGGCGATCCGCAACAGGACGTGGCGGACAGTCTTAGCCTCTCCCGCGGCGGCCCCGGCGAGAACCCGTGGGAGAATGGCGCCGCACCGCCCGATTACCTCGGCCGCGTCCTGACACCGGAACGGCTCGGGCTGACTGCCGACGAGCAGCAACGACTGGACGTCCGACGCACCAAGGACGACAAAGTGTGCGTCGTGTTCGTGGACGGCAAGGTGCGCGGCATGGCCGTCCACCGCAACGAGGCGGCCGCGTTGCGCGGGGGCGTCGGCGTGTCCAGCGCACTGTCGGCCGTCAGCGCGGCCTATGGGGAGTCCTTCAACCAGGCGGAGCTGCCGGGCCGCCAGCCGGCGACGCTGGTCCGGACGTACCCGCATCTCGGCCTGGGTTTCGAGATTGAAAATAACGTGGTGACCGGCGTGGCGTTGTACCCTGCCGCACCGCCGGGTCCGTAAGGGAACGATCCGAGCCGCGACCATGAGGGAGCGGTTTTGGCTGAAATCGCTCCCTTACGGTCGCGGCTCGGACTGCCCGCTGCTCTCAGCCGAAGAACGACCGGCGCAGCACGGCCGGTTCCATGCGGCCGAAAGCGTGGCTGCGGCCGGTGCGCAGATTGTGGAAGACGACCTCGGCGGGGCTGAAGAGCAGCGGGTCGATCTTGTAGAAATCCCGGTTATAGCGCTCGAAAATCTCCGCGAACGGGGCCCCGTGGTCGGGTGACGCCGACGACGGCACACGCGGCCCGACGGCCGCCAGCACGTCGTCGTCGGCCCGGACCCAGAGCAGGACGCGGCCGCCGTAGAGAACGGCGTCGTTGGTGCGGCCGATGCCCGTCAGATCGTCCGCCGCGACCGGCGGCAGCGGCGCGAGGCCGACGCCGGAAACCACCTGCTTCAGATCGAATTTCAGCTCGTGCAGCTTGTGCAGGGCGGTTTCCAGGGCGCGGGCTACCACCTGCACCGTGCCCGCGAAGCTGGCCGTCGGGGCGATCAGCAGCGTCAGTCGTTCCGGGGGCAGTTGCAGCTTCTCGGCGAGATGGGCCGTCACTTCCGGCGTCGGCAGTTTGCGCGTCTCCAGTACGCCGACCGCGGCGTTCGGCCGTTCGCGTCCGGGGATGTGGTCGAAAAGGGGTTCCTTGCCGTGAGCGGCGCGCATGGGGCCGGACCCCATCGCGAAGAACTTGCCGACGGAGATTTGCCAGCCGGCGTACTGCGACGCCATGCAGGCCAGGACGGGGTGATCGGTGGCAACCTGCACCAGAGGACAAGGAAGGTCCGCGATTCCCGGCGGCAACAGCCCCACGTCGGCGAGGTCTGCGAGGCAGACGCGGGCCATGCCGAGGCCGGCCGCGAGGCCGCCGTCGGTTCGCACGCCGCAGTCGAGGACGCGGGCGCCGCCGGGGTCTTGCGACACGGCGATGCGCAGGGTTTCGGCGTCGGCGGCGAGGCGGTCGGCGAGGCGGAGGGCGCGGTCGTTGAGGTTCATGCCACGGTCCTCAGATCCTGGTGAAACTGAGGATAGGATAGGTGGACTGGCCCGATCATCAGGCGGCCCTCACGACTCCGGCGCCTCCTGAAGCACCCCGCGCAGCTTTTGCAGGGCCGCCCGCATCTGCGTTTTAACGGTGCCGACCGGGACGCGCCGCAGCCGGGCGATCTCGTCGTAGGTGCGGTCGGTGTTCTGCCGCAGCAGGAAGACCTCGCGCTCCTCGGGCGCAGCTGTTGCAGGGCCGTGCGCAGGCGGTCGAGCGCTTCCAGGCGGACGAGTTGGTCGGCGGGGGAAGGGGCCGGCCGCTCGACTGACGGCTCCAGGCCGAGCAGCGGGCGGGAGCGCTGTCGCCAGACGTTGCGCCGCAGGTCGCGGCCGCTGTTGAGGCCGACGCGGAAAATCCACGCGCGGAGGTTGTAAATCCCGCCGATCTGGTCGCGTTTGCGCCAGCACTTGAGGAAGGCTTCCTGGACGGCGTCCTGCGCGTCGTCGCGGCTGCCCAGCAGCATCGTCAGGGCGTTGAGGAGGTCGGCGCGCGCTTCCGAGAAGGCGCGCAGCAACATCTCGCCGCAGCCGCGCCGCCGTCCCTCCGCCAGGGCCGCGCGTACCATGTCCGTCCCCTCGGATCGTTGACCACTCCCCGACTATCGACGATCCGGCGGCCCGGCCCTAACGGGGCGCCCGGCCGGTTATCGTGCGGGGGGTCGTCATTGATCCGTCGGCCGGGGGTCGAAAACTCAGCCCCGATCCCACCCGGCGCGGCGCTCAGGGTTCGCCGACCAGGCAGCGCTTTTCCTCCTTGCTCAGCGGGCCGTCGGAGACGGCGATTTCAAAGACGGTTTTCGGGATTTCCTTGCCGCGCCAGGAATAGCCCTGGGCGTCGTTGACGCCGTATTTGTGGCCGAAGCCGGAGCCGGTGAAGCCGTCCCACCCGTCGTACATGACGCAGATCATACCGTGCTGCGCGGGGAACTTGTGTCGCGGCCCCTGAACGATGCCGAGGTGATGTCCCTTGTAGTCGTCCTTGTTCTCACCCTGCCACCAGAAGCCATCCTCGGGAATGGCCGGCTTGCCGTTCTGAAGGTCGTCGGGGGTCAGCGGCAGGATCAGCGCCTCCCCGGTGTCCATGCGGCGCAGGCGCAGATAGCGGAACGTGGCCGGCGCGAACTTCAGCGGAACGGCGATCTGCTCTCCTTTGGTTCCCTTCGCATTCGTGTCCCACACGGAGGGGTCGTCCGCGCGAAACAGGCAAGTCCAGCGCGGCGGCGCGGGCGCGTCGTCCTGCTTGTCAGCCGGAGGCTCGCCCAGTACCGGGGCCATAGAAGACAGAATCAACAGGCCCGCGACCTTCACGACGAGGCGGGCGCTCGTCCGCGTCCGCCGTTCAGATCGTTTCCCCGGACTGCAAGTAGCGCATGTGCTGCCATTGAACATGGTGACCGCCCGTAAGGACAACGAATCCGCACCACGACCGCAAGATAGTCTCAGACACCCCCTGTGGTTTGTCAAATGGGACAGGTAAAGCACCCGACGGACCTCTCGGCCCAAGAGGCGCGGAAATCCGACCGGCGAAGTCGGATGTCGAACCGCCGTTCAAGGCGATAAACCAGATCGAATAAGTCGATTACAAAGCCGGCCACTCATCCCTTCGGCGATCAGCAGATCATCGCCACGGCGGCGTTCGCCGTCCAGACCGCCTCCCGAATCTTGCGGACGGCCTCATCCTGGTCGGGGCCGGGCGGCGTGTTGGCCAGCACCACGGCGGCGAACGCCTGGGCGGCCTCCCGGATGCGGACCAGTTTGATCGAGTCGGCCGCGTTCATGGAATGAATGTGGAAGATTCTGTCCAGGTCGTGCGTCATACGTCCTCCCGGAAGTCCGGCGGCGGGGAGAGCAAAGCCGCATTCCCATTTCCCATCCTCATCGAATTGTATGTCCGCCGGCCCTCCCGGATCATCCCCTCCATCTCGCCTGCCCAGACGCCTCGCCCCTGGCCTTCGGACGCCCCGCCGGTTATCGTGACTCCTGCGTCGCCGTTGATCCCGCCAGCCGTGAAAGGGTCCCCCGTGACATCCCGCCTCCTCCTCGCGCCCGCCTGCCTCCTCGCGCTCGCCACGCCGCTCTTCGCCGACGAGCCGTTGCCGAAAGTGCCCGACGGATTCAAGTGCGAAATCGTCCTCCAGGCCCCCGACATCGAGGCGCCGACCGCCCTGTGCGTCGCGCCCAACGGCGACGTGTATTTCGCCGAGGATCCGATGGACATGGCCGGCCCGCCCACCAAGAACCTCGACCGCATCTGGCTGCTCAAGGGCGGCGACCCGCACAAGAAAATCCTCTTCGCCGAGAACATGTGGGCCGTCATGGGCCTGGAGCTGGTCGGCGACAAGCTTTATTGCGTCAACGCCCCGCACGTCACCGTCTTTTCGCTCAACGCCGACGGCACGGCCAAGGACAAGACGGACCTCTTTTCGGACCTTGGCCCGCCGATGGCCGGCGTGCCGAGCTTCAACGACCACATCCCCAGCGGCATCCGCTACGGCGCCGACGGCTGGCTCTACGTCAGCATCGGCGACAAGGGCATTCCGAAGATGACCCGCAAGGAGGCCAACGAGGGTTCCGTCTACGTCACGGAGGGCCGCGAGCGCCGCACCAAGGACGGACAGTACATCAGCCTGGAGGGCGGCGGCGTGATCCGTTTCCGCCCCGACGGGTCGCATTTGGAGGTCTTTTGCAGCGGCACGCGCAACCACCTCGACGTTCCGCTGGACGACCACGACCGCATCTTCGTGCGCGACAACACCGACGACGGCCGCGGTTGGTGGGCGCGGCTGATGTACCTGCCGCCGGGCGGCTTCATGGGCTACCCGTGGGCCTACACGATGCGGCCGGCCGAGACGCTGCCGATCATCCACGACTTCGGCGGCGGCGCCCCGTGCGGCGGCTGGGTCTACGAAGATGACGGCCTGCCGGAGACCTACCGCGGCCGCATCTTTCATTGCGAATGGGGCCAGGGCAAGGTGTGGGCCGTCAAGGTCGAGCCGGACGGCGCCGGCTTCAAGTACGTCGATCAGATCGCCTTCATGGACCCGGTCGGCGTGAAGGATTTTCGGCCGTTCTCGATCCGGCCGACGGCCGACGGCCGCGGCTTCTACGTCACCGATTGGGGCTTCAGCGGTTGGCTGCAAAACAAGAAGGTCGGCCGCATTTACAAGGTGACGTACACCAAGGACGACGTGAAGCCGGCGCCGCGCGGCAAGGATACGGACTCCATCGAGGATCTCATCAAGGCCCTGGATCACCCGGCGTACACGGAGCGGCTGCGGGCGCAACGGGCGCTGCAGGCCAAGGGGAAAGACGCGGTCGAAGCTGTCAAGAAAGCACTTGCTGAAGGAGCGCCGTCAGCCCAAGCCAAGAGCCGCATGGCCTGGATTCTTCAAGGAAATTTGGTGGAAATTGAGTCATTGATGCAAGACAAAGACGCTGGAGTGCGTTTGGAGGCCGTGCGAGCCGATACGCCCCTTGAGAGACCGCAAGACGATACGAATGGCAATTGGCATCAGGCTCTTATGACAGCGTTGGATGAGGATTCCGACCCCCAAGTGCGGCTTCATGCGGTGATGGCGATCGCACAACTCCAGTCCATCCCCAGCGCGAGAGTGCTGTTGATACCTTTGGCCAAGGAGAAGGATCCGCTTGTTCGGTTCGCACTCGTCAAGGCAATGAAGCGCACCGCGGACTGGAGCAAGAATTACAAAGTCTTGGACGATCCGCAAGCCCATATGAAAGCCTATGTTGAGCAGCCTGGCCCCGCACAGGACGGTCTATTCCTGGCACTGGCCGACGAATACGACTCCGGTGCCGTCGCCATCCTGACGAAGCTCGCCAAACACGACAACCCCGCCGTGCGTCAGAAGGCCGTCGCGGACCTGGCCCGCGTCTACCGCGACCGCAAGCCCTACGCCGGCGGCTGGTGGGGCACGCAGCCGGCCGCCCACGGCCCGCCGCCGCGCGAGGTCGATTGGGAGGGCACGCCGGCCGTGCGCGAGGCGGTCCTCGCCGCGCTGTCCGACAAGGACGCGAACGTCCGCCGGGCGGCGACGGACGGCCTGCTGGCGGTCAACGATCTGGCCACGCTGGAACCGCTGGAGAAACAATTCGCCTCCGAAAAGGATTACAGCGCCCGATCCGTCCTCGTGCGGGCGGTGTCGGGCCTGGCGTCGCCGAAGGCGGCGGATTTCCTCGCGGCCATAGCGAAGGACGGCAAGGAGGTGGAATCCGTGCGGTTGGGGGCCATGACTGGCCTGGAGAAGATCGGGCCCGCCTCGGCCGAGACGCTGGCGGCGCTGGCCGCCCCGTCGGAGCCGGTGAACGTACAGGTGCAGGCGCTGGAGGCGCTGGGCCGGCTGAAGCAGCCGGCCGGCAAGGCCGTTTGCATCGAGGCGCTCCACAGGAACGACCAGCCGAGCGTCCGCGCCGCCGCGGCGCACGCCGTCGCGCAACTCGCCGGCGGCGACGCCGTCCCTTTGCTGACGCCGCTGCTCGACGAAAAGGACGGCACGGTGCGCGTCGCCGCCGTGCAGGGCCTCGGCTCTCTCAAGAGCAAGGCGGCCGTCCCGGCCCTGGTGAAGGCGGCCGGCGACGAGGCGACGGAGTTCGACGCGATCAAGGCGCTGGCCCAGACGCCGGACGCCCGCGCCCTGACGCCCTACCTGACCGGCCTTGGTTCCAAGAACGCCGACCTGCGCACCGCCTGCAAGACGGCCCTCGCCTCCATCCGTGACGAGGCGGCGCCGGCCCTGGAGCAGCTGGTCAAGGGCAACGAGGTTCCGCAGCAGCTATTGCCCGAATTACGCTCCATTTACTCCGCGCATGTGCCGATCCTGCAATGGAAGCTGATCGGCCCGTTCCCGCGCGACGGCAAGGCGTACCCCCCGGAGATGGAGCAGAAGTTCGACGCCTCCTACAAGAGCTTCGACAAGACCGTGAAGTGGACCGACCACAAGGCCGACGCCAAGCAGCACGGCCGGATGACGCTCGACCACCTCTACTCGCCGAGCAGCGACGTGGTCGCCTACGGCTACACCGAACTGGAGTCGGCGGCCGCGCGGGACGCCGAGCTGCTGGTCGGCAGCGACGACACCATTACCATCTGGATCAACGGTAAGAAGGTCCACGAGACGCAGGGCGACCGCGGCTGGAATTACGACCAGGATCACGTCCCGGTTCACCTCGACAAGGGAGTGAACAAGGTGCTGATCCGCTGCGGCAATAGCGCCGGGCCGTGGGAGTTCAGCGTGGCCGTGACCGGCGAGGCAGACCAATACGCCTGGCTGAAGGGCGGGACGAAGAAGTTCAACCTGGATGACTTCCGCGCCTTCGCCCACAAAAACGCCGGCGACGCGGCCCACGGCGAGAAGCTGTTCCGCGACCTCAAGGGTCTGGCCTGTATCAAATGCCACGCCGTCGGGGGCCAGGGCGGCCAGGTCGGCCCCGACCTGGCGGGGATCGCGCTGAAATACAAGCGCGACGACCTGATGACCTCGGTGCTGGAGCCGTCGAAGGTGATCGCCCAGGGCTACGAAACGATCCTCATCACGACCGACAAGGGCGTGACGCTGACCGGCGTGTTCAAGGGCGAGACGGCCGACGCCGTGAGCCTGGCCGACAAGGACGGCAAGCTGATCTCGGTGCCGAAAAAGGAAATAGACGAGCGGAAATTCTCGCCGGTGTCCACGATGCCGAACGGCCTCAACGACGGCATGACGCTGCAAGACTTCGCGGACGTGATCGCCTTCCTGGATGCGCGGAAAGAGGAGAAGGCGCCGCCGAAGAAGTGACGAAACGGTTTCACCGCGGAGAACGCGGAGAGCGCGGAGAAAAGATAGAATGAGAAGGCCGTGGTTCTCTCTGTGATCTCCGCGATCTCCGCGGTGAAAAAATCGCCCCGTGGGAAGGAGGACGCATCATGCCGTCGCCGTTTCCCGGAATGGACCCGTTTCTGGAAGACCCGTCCGTCTTTCCAGACCTGCACGGTCGCCTCATAACATATCTGAGCGAAGTCCTAAACGCGCTGTTGCCGGCGCTATATTTCACGGGCATCGCCTCGCGCGTGTGGGTCGAAACGTCCCGGCGCCGGATTGAGCCGGACGTGAACGTCCTGCGTCCGGCGGAAACCCTGAACGGCGGCGTACACGCCGGCAGCGGCGCGGGCGGCGTCGCCGTGGCCGAAGCCGTGGCGACGGAGCCGATCGTCATCCCGTTCGTGCGGGAGGAGGTGCGGCAAGCATTTCTGGAAATCCGCGCTCAGCCCGGCGAGCGCCTGGTGACCACGATCGAGATTCTAAGCCCGGCCAACAAGACGGCGGGTCCGGGACGAACCCTCTATCTGCAAAAGCAGGATGAGGTTCTCCAGAGCCAGATCCATCTTGTTGAAATCGATTTGCTCCGCGCCGGCGCCCCCACCACAGTCGTGCCGATGAGCGCCGCCGTCCGAGACGCCGGCTTCTTCGATTATCACGTCTGCGTCCACCGCTGGGACCGGCCGAACGTCTGCTTTCTCTACCCGATTCAGCTGCAAGGCCGGCTGCCCGTCGTGACTATCCCGCTGCTGCCGGACGACCGGCCCGTCGTCGTCGATTTGAAGGCGGTCCTGGATCGGGCTTACGACAGCGGCCAGTACCGCAGGCGCGTTCATTATCGCGAAGCGCCGCCGCCCCCGCCGCTGCACCCCAACCAGACGGAATGGGTCGAACAGACGCTCCGCGCGGCAGGCTTGCGCGAAACTCCGCCGGCCGCCGCGGCGCCGTGACGACAGGATGAACAGCCTGGCGTCGCCCTCAAGGAGGAATGGTCCATGTCTTACCGGTCGTCGCTCCTGGCGCTTGCCGTCGTCGCCGGCCTGGCCCACGCCGGCCCACCGCCCACCGACCTGTACGGCGACCCGCTGCCGGAAGGCGTCGTCCTGCGCCTGGGCACGGCCCGCCTGAAAAGCAGCGCGTCGCAAATGCTCTTCACGCCGGACGGCAAAACGCTCATCACGTTGGAAAGCGGACGCATGGTCCGGCGCTGGAACGCGGAGGACGGGCGCCTGCAGCAGTCCTTCGCTCTGCCGCGCCCTTACTGGTCGCCGGAACGTCTATCTCCTAGCGGATCGGCCTTTTTCTCCAACGACGGCGAAGGCGGGTCGGCCGTCTGGGACGTGAGTTCCGGCCAGCGCATGGTCCAATTCCCTGGGCTGCAGTGCTGCGGGGCGGCCTTCACACCCGACGGCGCCACGGTCGTGGCCGTGGACGGAATGGGCGTCATTCACCTGATGGATGTACGCTCCGGCAAGGAAAAGCGGGCGTTCGCCGCGCCGTACAAATCCTGGCAGATTTCGCTTTCTCCCGACGGGGCGCGCATGGCCGTGTTGACGCAGGAAGCATGGGTCGGCCTGGAAACGGCCACCGGCCGCGAGCTGTGGCGTCTCGCCGAGCGTCCGACGCCTTTCGCTTGGGCGCCGGATAGCGCCGCCGTTGCCGCCTACTTTGAATCACCGAAGGAAGAGGGTAAAGAGAAGCATTCAGGAGGAACTATCCGATTCCTCAATGCCGCCGACGGCACGCCATCGGGCCGCGACCCTGTGGCCCAAGACTCGGACTTGGTTGATCTTCAATTCAGCCCGGACGGCGCGACGTTGGCCTTGCGCACGAAGAATGAGATCGTCCTTTGGGACCTTGAGGCGAAGCGGGCGCGGCGCAGATTTCCCCTGTCGCCCACTGGCTACTATTCGCGGGAACCTCTTCTCTTCGCCCCCGACGGCAAGACGCTGACGGCCCTGGTCGGAACCGAACTCCACCGCTGGGACCTTTCAAGCGGTAAGGACCTCTACCCCGACGTGAGTTTGCGCGGGTCAGACGGCTTCGTCCACGCCCTGGCATGGTCCCCCGACGGCAAACGCATCGCCTCCATGAGCCAAAGCCTTGACGCCGGCCTCCGCATCTGGGATGCCGACTCGGGCCGCCTGCTTCGAGCGCTTCCCCAGCCGGATGGGGCGCAATGGTGGGGCTCCTGGGTCGCGTTTTCGCCGGACGGCAAGCATGTGTTCACGGCGTTCCCATTCGGCAAGATGCGTTGCTACGACGTGGAAACCGGCAAGGAAATATGGAGCCAAGATCCCTTCGACCCCGATCCGAAGGACCGCGAGCCGTTGCTCGCGAAGCTGCAGGTGTCTGCGGACGGCGAGCACCTTTTCACCACCCGGTTGTCGCAACACAGCTGGCCCTGTTCGGGGGAAACAATTGTTTGGAACGCCGCGACGGGGGCGCGCGAGCAAATTTGGGCCGTCGAGCAGGCTAGTGATCGGGACGTGTTTTCGCCAAACGGCCGTTTGCGGTACCACTGGAACGGCGAGGTGTGCGACGAGTGGACAGGGAGCGTGCGCTTCACGCTGAGCGCCCGGCACGAACTTTGGGCTTTCGGAACCCCCGTCGGAGTCTGCTCTCCGGACGGCGCTCTATTCGCCTCCTTTACCCAAGAAAACATCGCCAAGCCGGTGTGCTTTGATACAGTTTGCCGCGGCATTCAGGTTTGGGAGGCGGCCACTGGCAAGTCCGTGGCGGAAATCCCGGAAACCCAATTCGGCGGCTTCGCCTTTTCGCCGGATGGGCGAACCATCGCCGTGGCAGACGAGGACGACCTTCGCGTGTGGGACGTTGTCAGCGCAAAGGAAGTGTACCGTCGGCCGATGGCGAACCGTCTCCTCGGCTCTCGCCCGCCTTTGGCCTTCTCCCCCGACGGCCGCCGCATCGCCGTCCCCTGCACCGATACGACCGTCCTCGTATTCGATCTGTCGGCGGCGATGCGGCACGACCGGATCGCGCCGCCCTGGACCGCCGCGGATCGCAACGCCTTATGGGCCGACCTGGCCGACGCCGACGCGGCCAAAGCCTATGCGGCGATCGACCGGCTGGCGGCGCGCCCGGACGACGCGGCGGCCCTGCTCGGCGACCGGCTGCGGCCGGCAGTCGGCGTCTCGAAGGATCGCGTTCATCGCTTGATCGCCGCCCTGGACGCCGACGACTTCGACGCCCGCGAGGCCGCCTCGCGGCAGCTTGCGGACATCGCGGAACAGGTCGAGCCGACCCTGCACAATGCCCTGACCGCCGACGACCTGACGCCCGAGCAGCGGAGCCGCATCGGCAAGGCGCTGGCCTCGCTGCCCGCCGCGCCGCCGACGGAGACGCTGCGCGGCCTGCGCGCCGTGCGGGCGCTGGCGTGGGCCGACTCGCCCGACGCGCGGGCGGTGCTGGAAAAGCTGGCGGACGGTGCGGCCGACGACGCGCTCACCCATGAAGCAAGGGCCGCGCTGGACCGATGGAAGAAGGAGAAGCAGCCGCCGGCCCCGCCCGACCGGCAGCCTTGAGAAACCCTGGCAATCCACCTTCGGCCGTGGTATGTTCAAGAGGATCCGCCGAACCCCGCCTTGGGACCGACTCATGCTCGACCGCCAAATGCGTTGCTCACGCCGCAAGTTCCTGGCCTCCGCGGCCGCCCTCACCCTCGCTGGCGGCATCAGCCGGGCCGACGGACCCGATGCGCCGCCGGCCGTCAACCGCGGCTTCATCCCGCCCCCCATCCAGGGCCGCAAGCCCCTCGCCGTCGTCACCACCGTCTACCGGCCGCTGTCGCATTCGTACCACATCGCCGGCCGCTTCCTCTGCGGCTACACCCTCGCCGGCAAGCCGCACACGCCCAAGTTCTACGTCGCGTCGCTGTACGCCGATCAGGCACCGGACAACGACCTGTCGCGCGATGCCGCCCGAGATTTCGGCGTCCGCACGGCCCGCAACGTGGCCGACGCCCTGCTGGTGGACGGCAAGCTGGCCGTCGAGGGCGTGCTGCTCATCGGCGAGCATGGCAACTACCCGCGCAACGACAAGGGGCAGATTCTCTATCCGCGACTGGAGATGATGGAGCAGATCGTCGCGGCCTTCCGTAAGGCCGGCCGCAGCGTGCCCGTCTTCAACGACAAGCACCTGTCGTACACCTTCGCGAGCGCGAAGAAAATGATCGGCTGGTCGGAGGAGCTGAAGTTCCCGCTGATGGCCGGCTCCAGCCTGCCAGTGACGTGGCGCCGGCCGGAGTTGGAAGCCCGCCTGGAGACACCCTTCGACGAGGGCCTCGTCGCCGGCTACGGCCCCATCGAGGTGTACGGCTTTCATGGCCTGGAAGCGCTCCAGGGGATGATGGAGAGGCGCAAAGGCGGCGAAACGGGCGTCAAGGCGGTGACGTGTCTGACCGGCAAGGACGTGTGGAAAGCCGGCGACGCCGGCCGCTGGAGCTGGGACCTGCTGGACGCCGCCCTCAGCCGCAGCGAGACGGTCAACCCCGGCGACGTCCGCAAGAACGTCGGCAGCATGAGCGTTCAGGGGATGCCGCAGGCGCCGGCCACCGCCTTCCTGATCGAGTACCGCGACGGCTCGCGCGGCACGGTGCTGCTGCTCAACGGCCACGTTCAGGATTTCTGCTTCGCCGGCCGCATCAAGGGCGAGGCGAAGCCGGTCTCGTGTCTCTTCCTTTTGCCGGCCCCGCCCGGCGCGAAGTACTTCGACGCCCTGACCTGGAACATTGAAAAGATGCTGGAAACCGGCAAGACGCCCTATCCGGTCCAGCGCACCCTCCTGACGACCGGCGTTCTCGACGCGATCCTGGAAAGCCACGCGCGGCGGGACGACCGGGTCGAGACGCCGGAGCTGGACGTTTCATACGCGGCGCCGGCCGACAGCGGTTTCCTCCACGGCGGCGTGGCCGCGGATTCGTGACCCACCAAGCGATCCCGGACGCAGAGTCATGGCTACGCTGCGGCGGTATCTTACGCTGTGCGCGCTGCTGTTCTGGCAGGGCGGCTTCCTCTTCTATACGGCCGTGGTCATCCCGGTCGCGGGCCGGGTTCTGGAAGGGAAGCTCCATCTGCGAGCGCAAATAACCGGAGAGGCCACCAAATGGCTCAACGGCGTCGGCGTCGCGGTCCTCGCTCTGTTGCTGTGGGACGTGGCTTCCTCGGTCGATGCTTCCGCGCGGCGGAACCGAGGCCGCGGCGGCTCTTGGGCGGTCCTGTTCATCACGCTGGCGGCCCTGTTCGCCCTGCACTACTGGATGGATCGACTCGACCCGCCAGACGGCGCCGGGCCGTCGGATCGTTCCGCATTTGCCGTCGCGCATACCCTGTACGTTGCCGTGGCGCTGGTGCAGAGTGTGGCGGCCCTGGTTTACCTGGGGCTGGCGCTGAGCGCCTGGCGCGCGGAGGATGCGAAACTCGCTCGGCTGAAGGAAGTTAGGGAAGGGATGGAGGGAGGAGGGGAAACGAAGAGATAAAAAAAGTTCCGCCGTTGGCTTCTTCGGCGTCGCCCAGTCACCGAAGCCGTCATACGGCGGAACAATTTAAATCATACCCGCTTTGAAGCGCTTTGCAAGAGGGAATTCAGAAAAAACCAAAAAAAGTCAAAAAGCGGCGGCCAGCTTCCTCTTGCTCTCCGTCTGGGGACGGAGTGAATGAAAGGGCAGAAAGGAGCGTCCCTGCGAAGAAGGAAACGCCCCTCGGCGTTAAGGGCGTTGGTTCGTGGGGTTGCTGGGTTCCGCCTTCCCGGCGATTACCGGGTGCCGGCGGCTTCGAGGGTCGTGTCCTTCTTCTCGACGATCTTCGCCGGGGAGGCGACCAGCTCCTCGCGGAGGATCGGGACGCCCGACGGCGCGGTCACGCCCAGGCGGACGCGGTTGCCGACGATCTGGAGCACTTCCACGGTGATGTGGTCGTTGATGATGATCCGTTCGCCAATCTTGCGGCTGAGAACGAGCATGGGTCAGTCCCTCCATAGATGTTGTGATTCGTTCAGACCCCGTCGCTTCCTGGATGGCCAGTCAGCCGGCCCCTCCTTGAGCGACACTATGCGTTTTTCTGAGCAAATGCGGTGCCAGGGATTCGGTTGCCCGTTCTATCGGCAGTTTGGGCAATATGGGTAAGCCATTTTCCCGTCCTTGCGGCAAAAAAGAACAGTCCGCTGGGCAATTCCCGCACACTGCAGCGAAAAAACCGTCTGGGCCGTCTCAACGGTCCTGCCAGGATTACAGTCGATCGGCAGACGCTTTCTCCCGGTCGAGAACCAGCGGACTTGGCCGGAATTCATGCAGCTGTACCACGCCGGCGCGGACGGTGAGATACGTGCAGGGCAATTCCGTCCAGCAACCGCTGTTGTAATAAGCCACGGGGGTTTCCTCACGGGACGCCGCAGCGTGGGTGTGGCCGCAGCAGACCGCGGCGCAGTCGCGCCGTGCGCCGCCTCGATGGAGCGCTCCTCGATCTTCATCGCGCAGCGCAGGAACGTCTTGCTGCCGCGCTTGGCCAACTTGGCGAAATAGTGCGTCCGGTCGATCCATTGCAAAAGACCATAGACCGAGTCGGCCAGCCAGGTAAGGACCGGGTGGTTGTCGATGAACTCGTCGAAAACGTGGCCGTGCAGGATCAGGATGCGCCGGCCGCCGCTCTCCAGCACCACGTCGTCCCTCACGGCGACGCCCAGCAGGTGCGACACGATCTCCGCCGAGCCGTCGTGGTTGCCGCACAGCCAGAGGATCTCGATCTGGTCGGAGAGTTTGCGGATCAGCGAAAGGATCTTCCAGTGCGACTTCTTCAGCCGGCGGAAGTCGATGGAGTCGAAAACGTCGCCGTTGAGGATGAGCCGGGCCGTGGCGAGGTCGCCGTCGGCGATGCGCTCGAGCAGTTCGCAGATTCGCTTCGCCTGGCAATTGTCGCTGCCGAGGTGAATGTCGGAGAGCAGGACGGCGTCGAACATGCGCGACGTTCTCCATGCGCGATGGCGAGTTAATTCCTCCTCTTTACCATCGAATCGTGAGCGTCCAGTGAGGGCCGGATGAAATCGCGCGGAGGTCCGGGACGGCGGATTTTGCGGAAGACCGCGCCAAGGGCTTGCATTTCACCCTCTCACCCGCCAATCTACCCTGAATCGCTTCGACGCATTCCGATCGCAACCCCGGAGACGCCGCGATGGCCGAGCCGACTGGCATTTCCGAAACGCCCTCCGGTTCGCCGTCCACCGGCGTCGTCGCCGTGGCGGGCGCGCCTTCGGCGCCGCTCAACGGCGGGGAACACAAGCCGTACGTCCCCGCCGACGTGACGCGGATGCCCGAATTCACCTGGCGGGCTGTGATCGTCGGCTCGGCCCTCGGCATCGTCTTCGGGGCGTCGTCCCTCTACCTCGTGCTGAAAGTCGGCATGACGGTTTCCGCGTCGATCCCCGTCGCCGTGCTGGCCATCACGCTGTTCCGCGGCCTGTCGCGCATCCTGCCCATCCGGGCGCCGACTATCCTCGAAAACAACATCATGCAGACGGCCGGGTCGGCCGGCGAATCCATCGCCTTCGGCGTCGGCGTCACCATGCCAGCCCTGATGCTGATCGGCTTCGAGATGGACCTGACGCGCATCATGGTCGTGTCCATCCTCGGCGGCCTGCTCGGCATCCTGATGATGATCCCTTTGCGGAGGGCGTTCATCGTCAAGCTGCACGGCAAACCCGGCGAAGAGGGCAAGCTGCTCTACCCGGAGGGCACGGCCTGCGCCCAGGTGCTGATGTCCGGCGAGAAGGGCGGCACGAGCGGGGCGACGGTCTTCTTCGGCTTCGGCATTGCGTTCGCGCACAAGTTCATCACCGAGGGCATGAACCTGCTCAAGACCACCGTGGCGATCCCGCTGCGGCAGTTCAGCAAGGTGGCCGCGTTCACCGGCGACATGGCCTCGGAACTGCTCGGCGTCGGCTACATCATCGGCGCCCGCACCAGCTCCATCATGATGGCCGGCGCCGTGCTCGGCTCGCTCGTCATCGCGCCGACGATTTACTTCTTCGGCGAGAGCATCCCCGGCATCGTGGCGCCCGGAGACAAGCCGATTTCCCAGATGACCATCGACGACATCCACGGCGGCTACACCCGGTTCATCGGGGCCGGCTGCGTGGCTGCGGCCGGCATCATCAGCATGTGCCGGACATTGCCGATGATTATTCGCTCCTTTACCTCCGGCGTCGGCGGCGTGCGCGACGTGCGCGGCCTGACCGTCGTGCATCGGCGGCGCACCGAGGATGACTTGTCGATGCGCTTCGTGCTGGTCGGCTGCCTCCTGCTGCTCCTCCTGCTGACGGCCTTCATGAGCCGGGACGTCGGCGTTTTCGGCGCCCTGCTGGGAGCGCTCATGGTGCTGCTGTTCGGTTTCCTGTTCGTCACGGTGTCGTCGCGGCTGACGGGCGAGATCGGCTCATCGTCCAACCCGATTTCCGGCATGACAGTGGCGACGCTGCTGATGACCTGCCTCATCTTCCTGGCCGTGGGGCGGACCAGCCCGCAGGACGCGGTGCTGGCCCTGTCGATCGGCGGCGTGGTCTGCATCGCCGCGTCCAACGGCGGCACCACGTCGCAGGACCTCAAGACCGGCTTCCTGGTCGGCGGTACGCCGCGCTGGCAGCAGTGGGCCATCATCGTCGGCGCCCTGACCTCGGCCGTGGTCATCGGCTTCACGCTTCTGCTGTTCAACTCGGCCGGCAATGTGTACAGCCGCCGCGACCTGCCCGACGTGAATCTCAAGTACCGGCTCGGGGCCGAGGAACTGTCCGAGAAGGAAACCTATGAGGGCCAGACGTACACGGTCTGGCGGCCGGCCGGCCGCGCCGACGACCCAACGATCCTGTCGCTCAAGGTGAACCGCGAGGCGTCGCCCGTCCTGGCGATGGCCCTCGGCGGCCCGCTGCAGGTGCTGGCCGCGCTCGCCGTGCCGCCGGTCCAGGTCAAGCCAGGCAAGTATCTGGTGGACGAGGCCGGGCAAATCTGCTTCCGCATCGACCCGACGATCACCGGCACGCTCCACCAGCGCGACGACTGGCAGGCGAAAGAACTGGCCGGCGTGAGCCTCAAGGACGACCTCGATAATCTGAAAGAGACGGTTCGGCTGCCGGAGGGCGCCGCCAACTCGCCTTTGCAGACATTTTTCGTCTGGAACAACAGCAAGGAGGCGGCCGGCGAGGGCAAGGACAAGGCCAAGCTCAAGGGCGACTATTCCTCCGTCCCCGAGGGCGAATACCTGGTGGACGGCGCCGGGGCCGTGCGCTACCTCGATGCCCCCACGCAGGTGAAGATGAAGTTCGAGGCGCCCAAGACGCAGGTGATGGGCATCATCATCAACGGCCTCCTGAACAACAACCTCAACTGGACGCTGATTATGATCGGGGCGTGCATCGCCGTGACGATGGAACTGTGCGGCGTCTCGTCGCTGGCGTTCGCCGTCGGCGTCTACATCCCGATGGAGTATTCGACGCCGATCTTCCTGGGCGGCCTGGTGCGCCTGGCCGTGGACCGCTGGACGACGCGGGCGCAACGCAAGGCGGCGGCGGAAGCGCGTACGGCCGAGGAGCGGGCGCGGGCCGAGGTCGAGGCCATCGCCAAGACCGAAACCAGCCCCGGCGTGCTGCTGGCGTCAGGGCTGATCGCCGGCGGCAGCCTGGCGGGCGTCACGATCGCCTTCCTGGAGTTCGCGCCGGGCCTGAAGTACGCCCTGGATTTCACGACGCGGCTCAAGGGAACGCCCTTCGACCCCAACAGCGAATCGTTCATCGGCACGCACGACTGGTCGAGCGTCCTGGCCCTCGTCATGTTCGGCGTGCTGATCGCGCTGCTCGTCCTGGTCGGCATGGGTAAGTTCCTGCGGCCGGCGCCTTCCGAGAACGGCGAGCGGGGGGCGCCGGCCCCCTGACGGCTGCTTGCCATCGGTGACCGTGTTCCAACATCAGGGGGCCGACGCCCCCCGCTCGCCCCGCATTCCTCAAGGAGACCCCTCATGAACCCCGGCTGCCGTGCGGCCCTGATCGCCGCCGTGTGCCTCGCCGCCCTGACGATGGCGCCCGCCGTCTTCGGCGACGAAGGCATGTGGCTCTTCAACAAGCCGCCCACCGCCTACCTCCAGAAGAAATACGGCTTCGACGCCAGCCCGAAGTGGCTGGAACACGTCCAGAAATCCTCGGTGCGCTTCAACACCGGCGGCTCCGGTTCCTTCGTCTCGGCCGACGGCCTGGTGATGACCAACCACCACGTCGGCGCCGCCACGCTCCAGCTGATCGACAACGACAGCAAGACCACCTACGTCCGCGACGGCTTCTACGCCCGCACTCCCGAAGACGAAAAGAAGAGCATCGGACTCGAAATCAACGTCCTCATGGACATCAAAGATGTGACGCAGCGCGTCAACGACGCCGTCAAGGCGGACATGAAGCCGGCCGAGGCGTTCGTCGCCCGCCGGGCCGTCATGGGCGAAATCGAGCAGGAATCGCTCAAAGCGACCGGCCTGCGCAGCGACGTGGTGACGCTCTACCAGGGCGGCGTCTACAACCTTTATCTCTACAAAAAGTACACCGATGTGCGGCTGGTGTTCGCCCCCGAGCAGCAGGCGGCCTTCTACGGCGGCGACCCCGACAACTTCGAGTACCCGCGCTTCGACATGGACATCTGCTTCTTCCGCGTCTACGAGGACGGCAAGCCGATCCACCCGGAACACTACCTCAAATGGAGCAAGACCGGGGCGAAGGACGACGAGCTGGTGTTCGTGTCCGGCCACCCCGGCCGCACCGACCGGCTGAACACCGTGGCCTCACTGAAAGAGCTGCGCGACGTGGAGACGCCGTTCGCGCTGCAGCGGCTCTTCCGCGCCGAGGTGATGCTGGACACGTTCAGCGGCCGCAGCGATGAGAACGCGCGCATGGCGCGAGAGGACTTTTTCAGCGTGCAGAACAGCCGCAAGGCCTACATCGGCCGCCTGGCCGGCCTGCAAGATCCGGCCCTGCTCGAACGCAAGACGACCGACGAGACGAAGCTGCGCGACGCCGTGGCGAAGGACGACAAGCTGAAAAGCACGGCCGACGCCTGGGAGCGCATCGCCAGGGCCGAGAAAACGCGGTCGGAGCTGCTGCGCCGCTACACCATGCTGGAGGGCGGCTCGGGCTTCAAGTCGCAGCTGTTCTCGATCGCTCGGACCCTGGCGCGGGCCGCGGAAGAGCTGCCCAAGAAGAGCCAGGACCGGCTGCGCGAGTTCCGCGACAGCGGCCTGGACGAGCTGAAGTTCCATCTGCTGGCCGACGAGAAGATTTATGACGATTACGAGGTCGTCAAAATGACCGACGGCCTGACGTTCCTGGCGGAGCAGCTGGGTTACGACGACCCGCTGGTGCAGAAGGTGCTGGACGGCAAGGCGCCGCACGACCGCGCCTTTGAGCTTGTGACGGGCAGCAAGCTGCAGAGCGTGGAGCTGCGGAAAAAACTCTTTGAGGGCGGCAAAAAGGCGCTGGAAGAGGCGAAGGACCCCATGATCGCGCTTGCCGAGCTGGTGGACCCGGCGTCGCGCGAGGTGCGGAAGAAGATGGAGACGGAGGTGGATGAGCCGAAACGGTCGGCCTACGCCGATCTGGCCAAGGCCAAGTTCGCCGTCGAGGGTGCCGACGTCTACCCCGACGCCACGTTCACGCTGCGGCTGTCGTTCGGCACGGTCAAGGGCTACGAGGAGAACGGCAAGCACGTCCCCTTCCAGACGACGTTTGCGGGGTTGTACGAGCGCTCGGCGGAGCATCACGACGCCGTCCCGTTCAATCTTCCGCCGCGCTGGGTGGAGCGAAAGGACAAACTGGACCTGAAAACGCCGCTGAACTTCGTTTGCACGGCCGACATCATCGGCGGCAACTCCGGCAGCCCGGTCGTCAACCGCGACGCCGAGTTGGTCGGCATCATCTTCGACGGCAACATCCAGTCGCTGGCGCTCGACTTCGCCTACAGCGACGTGCAGGCGCGGGCCGTCTCCGTTTGCTCGCCGGGCATCGTCGAAGCCCTGCGCAAGGTGTACGACGCCGACAAGCTGGCCGACGAGCTGACCGGACGGCCGTGACCGGCGAATCTCACGCAAAGACGCAAAGCATGGGTTCCGAGGTATAACGTCCTCAAACTCCCCTTATTATCTTCTTTGTGCCTTGGCGTCTTTGCGTGAGATGTCTTCTCTTCATTTCCCGCCCGGATTGCAGCACGATTTGCTTACGGGGCGGGCGTCGCGCGCGGCGCCGCCCCGCGCCACGTCTCACGGCCCCCTCGCAAGGTCAAGAACAGCAAGGGCTTCGGCCGGGCAGGTCGTCCGCGCACTCGGCTCGGCACGCCGATTGCTCTGGAAAGCACAGCCGGCGAAGAAGGACACGGAGCCACGAATCATCTTGAGTTATTCATGCTTTCACGGTGGACCCTTCTCGGCCGGTACGGTAGGATTCCCCTGACCTGAGCGTTGTTCGCCCCCCGCCGCGATCCTTGCCTCTCCCCTGCGTCTGTCAACCGCGACCCCTGGCGCGACGCTGCGCCGCCGCCTCGTCGCGCCCACACGGTTTCGCCCACCCCTGCTTGCCAGAGGAGCAACCCCCATGCGTTTCGCATCTTATCTTTTCGTCGGCGTCGCCCTGCTGCTCGTTGCGTCGGTCGGTCTCACGTCCTTGCGCCAGCGTGGTCTGGACGGCGGCCCGGCCCACGGCAGCACAGTCCTTTGCGCCGGAAACGAAGCAGCCGTCCACCGCCTGGAGGCCAAGAGCGCCGTGGCGCAGCGGTTGATCGACGGCGAGCTGACGCTGTTGGAAGCGGCGGCGTGGTTCCGCTACATCACCCGGACGACCGCCTCGGCCGGTAACTTCCCCGCGCCTGGAGAAGAGGACGAACCGGAGGCGGAACGCTTCTGCCGTCAGGCGATCCGCTGGGCCGGCACGACGGCGCACGTGGATTCGGCCGAACGTTCCGAGGCGATCGTCCGCCGCCTGGAGGCGGAACTCGACGAGTGCCGCCGGCGCGACGGCGGCGTCCAATTGCCGGAACTGCCCTGATTCCCCTCTGGATTGCATGATTTGCGGGGAACGACCCCACCGGACAAAACAGGGCCGCGACCGTGAGGGAGCGGGCGAGGTACAGGAACCTTGCCCGCTCCCTTACGGTCGCGGCCCTGACCGACGGTTGCGGCTCCGACGGTCGCCGATCAGTGGTTGAACTGGAACGCCTTCGAGTTCAGCAGCGCCCACACGAGGTCCTGCGCCCCAGGGTGCCGCTTATCGACCGGCGCGGCGAACTCGGTCACGCGCTGGGCCAGGCGGTTGTACTCCGGGTCCTGGGCGCGGAAATGGCGCGTGATTTCGGCCTTCTGCTCCGGCGTTCGTTTGTCCGGCTCCGTGTTCAGGATCTGGGCGATCGGCGCCGGCGGGCCGTTGAGCAGGATCGGCGTCTTCGCCGTGGTGACGGACAGCCGGAATTTGCCGAGGTTGTGTTCCTTGCCGGGGAACTTCTGGACCATCGTGATCTGGATCTCCCCCTTGTCGCCGAAGGCGACCGGGGCCTTGAACTCGAAGACGGCCGTATGAGGCTTGCCGAACTCCGGCGCGATCGCCCAGCCGGTCGCCTCGTTGCCGTCGATGGCGCCGGCCACCGCCCAACTCTCCTGCGAGAAGTCGGCCTGGGGGTTTTGCAGCCCCTCCGCCTTGAAACCGCCCTCGGCCTGCGGCTTCACCGCGGCCTTGAACTCGTTCAGGACGAAGTTGCCATTAGGCGCCCGGCCCGGCCCCTGCGCCGGCAGGCTGGCGTCGGGCAGCGCCTCCAGCCGGATCGCCGTCACGCCGGCCAGCTTCACCTTGGCCGTCAGCGTGTACGTCTCCGGGAAGGGGTTCGTCCCCGAGGCCAGGATCGAGCCGTCGGCCTGCTTGGTCAGCGTCGCCCCGCCGGCCGCCTTGGCGCTGTCCACGTCCAGAACGGTCCAGACCGGCGCCGTCCTCAGGTCCTTCTCCCACTGCGCTTGCTTGGCGTCCAATGCCTTCTCGTAGGCCGCCAGTTCCGCGGCGCGCTTGTCGTGCTCCGCGACGGCCGCGGCGTAGTCGGGTTCGCCGTCCTTGAGCGCCTGGAGGCCTTCCTTCAGCTCGGCCGGCGTCGGCGGCCGGCACAGCACGGCTAGGTACAGCTCCTCGACGACCTTCGCGTCGTCCTTCTGTGTGGCGCAGAGTTTGGCGATCCGGTTATTGGGGTCCTTGACGGCCTCGCCGACGACGGGGCCGTTGACCATGTTCAGCACCGGCCCGAGCATCATGCTGCTGGAGCGCTCGCACTCGCAGACGCTCTCGCGCGGCGGCTTGCCGAACAGGTCGAGGAAGCCGCCCGGCGCGCCCGGCGCGGAATCGAGCAGCTGGTCGGCCCGCTCGCCGTTGGGCAGGCGGCTGGCGGAGCCCGTGGCCCGCACGATCGCATCGTACATCACCTCGGCCGGCAGCCGCCGCGGCACGGCGTGGGCGTAGTTGGAGTCGTCGCCCTTGTTCCACGGGTTGGTCTGAATCGAGAGCTGATACGTCCGCGACTTGCAGATGACGCGCAGCATCTCGCGCGTGTTGAAGCCGCCGGCGATGAACTCCTGCGTCAGCCGGTCGAGCAGCGGCGGGTTGCTCGGCGGGTTGCCGGCACGGATGTCGTCCACCGGCTCGATGATCCCGACGCCGAGCATGTAGCTCCACAGACGATTGACATAGCTTTTGGCGAAGTACGGGTTCTCCTTCGACGTGATCCAGTGGGCCAGCTGCTCGCGCCGCGTGGCGCCGGCCGGCGCCGCGTCGTTGACGACGAAGGGGAACGTCGGCTTGGCGACGGCGCCGGTGCGCAGGTGCTTCACCTCGCCGTCCTTCTTGTCGGAGATGACCTCGACGAGCGGCTTGGCGCCCTCGACGTCGGTGCCGCCGACCTTCTGGCCCTTGAAGCGCGGGTCCTCCTGCCGATCGACCTGGGCGAAGAAGGCGGCCAGGTCGTAGTACTGGTTCTGCGTCCAGCGCTCGAACGGGTGGTCGTGGCATTTGTTGCAGTTGAAGCGCACGGCCAGGAAGAGCTGCGTCGTGTTCTCCATCACCGCGTCCGGCTCGCGGAGGATCTTGTAATAGCTGGCCGGCGGGTTGTCGATGTTCGAGCCGGACGCCGTCAGGATGGCGTGGGCGAACTGGTCGTAGGGCATGTTGTCGGCGACGGCCTTGTGGATCCATTCGCGGTACTTCTGCGCCCCCTGCCCGCCCAGGAACTTGGGGTTTACGTCCAGCAGGTCGGACCATTTGTTGGTCCAGTATTCGATGTACTCGGGGCTGCCGATCAGCTTGTCCACCAGCTCGTCGCGCTTGACGCGCTGCGGCCGGGCGTCGGCGAGGAAGGCGCGGACCTCGTCCGGCTGCGGCGGCAGGCCGGTCAGGTCGAGGGTGACGCGGCGGATGAATTCGGCGTCGGTGCAAACGCCGCTGGGCAGCTCCTTGACCAGGCGCAGCTTGTCGTAGACCAGCCCGTCGATGTAGTTGTACGCCTCCACGTCCTTCCAGCCGTAGCCGGTGCGGTCGCCCATGACGACGATGCCCGAGGCGGCGTACGCGCCTTCGTAGCGGGCCAACACCGTCGCTTCGCCGCGGCGGATGGCCGTGGCCGTGCCCTGGCGACTGACCAGGGCGACCTCGTTGTTGCTGCTGTCCAAAAACGCCTCGGCCGTCACGTCGCGCACCTTGCCGTCGGTGAACGTGGCGTAGACGGCCATCTGCTGCTTCATTTGCGGCAGCGGGATGACGGAGCTTTTCGGGAAGACTTCGAGCTTCGCCACGCGCGGACTGTTCCCGTCGAGCTTGACGCCTTGAGCGATCCACAGACGCAGCAATTCGTAATACGGCTCGCCGGGCTGCATCAGGGCGCCGCCGACGTGCGGCACTTCGCCGGACGGCTTGAGCAGCATGAGGCTCGTGTCCGGCGCGGCGCGGTTGAAGCGGCGGCCCTCCAGGTCGTCGGTCAGCGAGCGGTGATCGAGGACGGGGTCGTAACCGCGGAGCGAGAGCTTGAAGCCGTTCTTGCCGTTGGCGCTGCCGTGGCAGGTGCCGGCGTTGCAGCCGACGCGCGACATCGTCGGCATCACGTCGCGGATGAAGCTGACCTCATATTTGTCTTTCAGTCCCGTCACCTTGACGGGGATGGCCGCCGCCTGCCCGGCGAGGGTGAATTTGAGGACGCCGTCGCCGTCGGCCGCGGGCCGCACCAGCACGGACTGGCTCACTTTCACGTTGGCCGGCTTCTCGACGTCCGCCATCCGCGTCACGTCGATGCGCTCGCCGGTGTCCAGGACGCCGGTCAGAACGACCTGGGCGTACTGGAAGGGGGTGGTGAGGGCGATGCTGGCGGGCTGGGCCTCGATCTTGACGAGCTTGGCGCCGGGCGGCAGCGTCTCCCGGGCGTCGTCGGCGCGGGCGGCGGCGCAGCAGAGGGCCGCGGCGGCCGTGAGTGCAAGTCCCAACAGGCGGCGGTCTATTCTCATGATGCTACGGTCTCCGGCGATCAGGGGGCGTCTCGTTTCGGGGCGAGCCGGGGGGTTGATCCCCCCGGTCTTGTTTCAGCGATTGCACCTTGTACCGCGGGGGTAAACCCCCCGGCTCGCCACTCATGGCGTCTTCGCCTGCGCCTCGGCGGCGCCCTTGAGCGGCACAGGCGTGAATTCCTTGATGAGCTTGCCGGTCGCGGGGTCGATGAGCCGCACCACGCCGTCGAAGCCGGCCGCGGCGATGCTCTTGCCGTCCGGTGCGTAAGCCACGCTGTACACCGGCCCCGGCTGGCCCTGGAACTTCGACACAATCTCTCCGTTGCCGGTCTTGTAAACGCGCACCTCGCCCGTGCCGTCGAGGCTGCTGCCGGCCGCGAACTGGCCGCCGTCCTTGCTGAACGCCAGCGCGAAGACGCGGCCGGGCATCTCGGCATACTCGCGGACCTTGTTGGCGTCGTCGCCGATGACGCGCTTCGTCTCGCGGTGCATCTTGTACAGCCGCGGCACGCCGTCGGAACCGGCGATGAGCAGCTCGTCGTACCAGCGGTCGGACTTGTCGATGCCGGCGGCGCTGACGTTGACCTTCTGGTCGCGCTTCACCGGGTTGAGCGCGACGGCCAGCAGACCGCCCTTAAGTACGCCGGGCGTGATGCTGGTGACGTTGTCGAGGAAGCGCTGCGTCTCGACCTCGGTCAGCTTCATGGTGCCGTCGCGGCTGACCGAGGCGAGGAAGCGCGAATCCTTGGAGAAAGCCGTACCCAGCACCCATTCGTTGTGGGCGCCCTGGAAGAGGACCTGCTTGCCGGTGGCCGCGTCGATGGCCCGCAGCGTGTCGTCGGCGCAGCCGAAGGCGACCTTCGTGCCGTCGGGCGACCAGCTGACGCCATAGAGCGTGTCGAAGGTGATAGACTGCGATTGCTTGAGCTTCTTGCGACCCACGTCCCAGATTTGCAGTTCGCCGAAGCGTCCCGGCGACCCGCCGGCCACGGCCAGGTAGGCGCCGTCGGGCGAGAAGGCGACCGACTGGACGCGCTCGGACAGACCGACCAGCCGGCCGACGAGGCCGGAGCCGTCGGCCTTGTGCAGCAGCACTTCGTGGTAGCCGGCCACGGCCAGCAGCGAGCCGTCCGGCGAGAAGGCGACGGAGGCGATCACCGGCGGCAGCTCATAGACCGGGGGATGCTCGGCGTCGATGGGGTCGCGGACGCTCAGCGGCGTGTCGTCCTTGGCCCCTTCGGCGATCCATTTCTTGATGGCAGCAACGTCGGCGGGGGCGAGCGGGTCGTTGTTCTTGGGCATGGTCGCCGTCTTGCCGCCGTCCTTGGAGGTGATCTGCTCGACGATGAAGCTCTTGTCGGGCTGGCCGGGGACGACGCCGGGGAGCTTGTGATCGCCGCTCTTGAGGAGGTCGGCGTAGTCGGTCATGACGAAGCTGCCGAGCGGCTTGGCGGGCTGGTGGCAGCCCTGGCAGTGTTGCTGGAAGATGCGGCGCACGTCGCGGTAGTAGCTGACGTCGGCAGGCTCCTTGGGCTTATCGGCGCTGGGCGGCGGCGGGTCGGCAGCGCGCATCGTCGGCGCGAGAAACGCCAGCACGGCGCCGGCAATGACCAGCGGTCGGGCCCATGTCATGGAGAGGCACCTCAGCGGTTGAACAGGCGGACGCTCATCGGGTTCCGGCGGGTCAAGCGTAACAGGGCCGGCCGCGTCGT
Source organism: uncultured Planctomycetaceae bacterium (assembly GCA_963823075.1). GTDB lineage: Bacteria > Planctomycetota > Planctomycetia > Gemmatales > Gemmataceae > UBA4732. Next base: position 87,674 of record CAWGKE010000001.1, on the reverse strand, counting down.
CCAAACGAAATCCATCAGGGACGCACGGCGCATTGAACGAGTCCGGCAAGCGCCGGGCGGCAGCGGGCAGGCGGGGGGTGGGCAACCCAAGAATTATCTTCGCAGACGGCGGGAAGAGATGCAAGGATTATTTTGAAAAGTAAAGAAACCAGGTTACCCGCCCGAGGCGCGAGCGATGGATGTCGAGCCATTCCTTGCTCACGCTTCGGGCTGTTCGCCGCTCATCTGGCCCAGCGGGACCAGAAATGGCCGTCCGGCCAGACGATCCGATCGCCGCGAATTCGTCCCTCCAGGCCCTGTTCGCCGTCGCCGGCGCTCCAATCGGGAATCCAGACGCGGTCGCCGCGCAATTGGCCCCAGGCCGCGGATCCGTTCTCGTTCGTGAACAACGCGCGGCCGCCCGGCCGCAATTCGATGGAGCAGGGCAAATCCGCGTCGCCGTTCATGTACCATGTCCCATTCAGATTCGGGACGAGGTCGCGCCGGCCGTCGTCCCAGCGCTGGGCCGCGGCGGGGACCGCGAGCAACAACAGCGTTGGCACTATCATCAGCATCCGTTTCATCGCAGCATCTCCCGGGAGTCGGGCGGCAGGTATTGGCGCCAGCGGGCGTTCGGCGCACTGCCATTCCTTGCTGCGAACCGTGTGCCAACCCGAGCCGGCGACGGATATTGCTCTCCTATGCGGGCGCGTTCTCCCAGTAGATCCGCCGGACGAGCGGCTTCCCGTTGAGCGCCACGATTTCCGCGCCGACCGGCCCCTTTTCCCACATCCGATAGATAATGGCCTCCACGAGCTCCTTGGCGTTGCGCATGGCCGGATCGGTTCGCGAGATCCGCCAGGGGGTGCGTCGATCCCGAAAGCGGATTTCGACGCCGCGAATCCGGCCGAGCCACGCCTCCGTCAGCACCACTGCCAGCGTCCGAATCTGGATCACCATCGTTAGCAGGTCTTGAATCTCCTCAAGAGGCCGTTCGACGACGCGGCGCGTGTAGAGATGTTTCGCCCGCAGCACGTCGCCGTCCAACTCCACCCAGACGTAATCGTTGCGCGTAGCAAAGCAGATCAGCCAGCCGAAGAGGGCGAGCGTGGTCGCGGCCGCGATCACGTTGAGCGGAAGCATCAGCGTGAAAGCGAAGAGGGCGGCGATCCCCAGGCCGAACGCCGACATCAGGCCCGTGGCGATGTACTGGCCGACGACGTGGCCCCACGGCAGGAACGCCCGGACCCGGCCGGCGGGAGAAGCATGGCCGTAGGGGAGGATGCCGAAATCGCGGAAAAAGTCGGGTGCGTCGGACATGGGAACCCCCAGCGATGGAGCGCGAAGCAAGACGCACGGCTGACACAGCCGGGGCACACGCGGAATAACGGTGCGCCCCGGCTGTGTCAGCCGTGGTTGGACTCCTTCTAGAATAGGTTCTCACTTGGGCGGCGTCTTGCCGCGTTCCTCGCTCAGCTTCGCCTTCGCGGCTTCCCAGCCGAGCCGCAACGAATTCGCCGCCCGACGGCGCGGCCGTCCGAATCCGCCAATCTGTTGTGGGTTCTGTTTCGTCGGAAAGGGATACTGCAACCGTCGGCGCCGCCCGCCGCATTCCTTCACGGAGAGCCTCTCATGAAACAGCCGTTGTCGGCCGGAATGGCCGGCCTGTCGTGCCTGGCCCTGATGGCCGCGCCGGTCCTGGCCAAGGCGATGATGATCGCGCCGCCGCCGCTCAGCCAGCGGGCGGCCACGGCCGACGCGATCGTGATCGGCAAGGTGACGGGCTTCGGCGACAAACTGGTCTCCGCGGCGCCGCCGGGCGGGGGCGCCAAGGTGGATTATCAGATTGCGACCGTCCAGGTGGTCGATCCCATCTCCGGCCTCAAGGACGTGAAGGAGATCAAGGTCGGCTTCATCCCGCCGCCTCCGCCCGACCCGCCGCCGGCCCCAGGTCGTCCCATCATCATCCGCAAGCGCTACCCTCAGTTCAACCTCACCCTCGACCAGGAAGCCTGCCTGTTCCTGGTCAAGCACCCGACCGAGGATTTCTACGTCGGCCAAGGCTATTTCGACATAATCAACAAGAACACCCCCGACTTCGACAAGTCGATGGGCGAAGTCAAGCGCTGCGTCAAGCTGCTGGCCGATCCGATGGGGTCTCTCAAGGGCAAGAACGCCGACGACCGCTTGCTGACCGCCGCCATGCTAATCGCGCGCTACCGCACGGCGAGGCCCGGCGAGACGAAGACGGAGGCGATCGACGCCGAGGAGAGCAAGCAGATTTTGCAGGCCCTGGCCGACGCCGACTGGAACGCCAAGCCGGCGCCGGGGCCGGTGTTCAACGGCTTCCAGATGACCCCGATGACCGCGTTCTTCCGGCTGGGCGTGACGCCGCAGGACGGCTGGATGCAGCCGCAGGACGCCAAGGAGATCCCGGATGCGGCGAAGCAGTGGGTCAAGGACAATGTGGAGAAGTACCGGATTCAGCGCTTTGTGGCGGATAAGAAGGATAAGTAAACGATGAAACTAGATTGAATCTTGTTTAGCCGCTCTTCGCAGAAGAGCGACGCGCTCTTCTGCGAAGAGCGGCTGAACAAGAGCGCGAATCACTGGAATAGCGCGGCCATTTCCTCGTCGCCGAGCCGGTGGGCGAATTCGCAGCCCAGGAACCAGTCGCCGTCGGGTCGGCCGGCGGCCCGCACCACGCGCAGCAGCACCGGCCCCGCCGCGTGGGCCGGCGTCCCCTCCAGGTCGAGGTTCAGGAGCGTCCCAGGGCTGAACTCGCAGGGCAGCAGCAGCCCCATGCCGCCGGCTGAGATGTTGATGATCCGGGCCGGCGACTGCTCGCCGGGGGCGGCGTCCGCGGCGTAGCAGGCCGTCTCGACGTTGCACGGGAAGCGCACCCAGCGGCGGTCGTCGCCGGCCGTCGTGGGCAGACGGTGGGCGTGGAAGAGCTGCAACGTGGCGTCGTTCATCTCCCGCACAAACGCACAGCCGACCGGGCCGCCCTCTTCGGCGGCGACATGCACCACTCGGGCCAGCGTGCCGCAAACCACCTGGCCGGCGGCGCCCGGAAAGTCGATGTGCAGCAAAGCGCCGGCCGGAAGCGGCTGCTCCGGCGCCAGGCCCACGCCCAGCGGCGACAGGTCTCGCACCGCCGCCCGCCCGGAACCCTTTCCACCAAGCAAGCGGTAGAGCGCGCGCAGCGTCGCCGGGACGCGCTTCGACGCCCGGCGCTCCTCGCCCGGAAACCACGGCGCGAACTCCAGCACCACGGAACCCGTCTGTTCGGACATAGATTGCCTCTGCTTGTTGCGGCGGACCAAATTGTTAAAAAGCGTAGGTTCGGATCGCCAGCCTGTCAAACGACCGCAAGAAGGGAGCATGGCCCGGATGAGCAAACGTCCCCTCGTCGTCGTCACCGATCACCTGGCGGAGGCCGGCGTCGAGCGCGCCGTCCTCGATCCCGCGGCCGAGGTCCGGCTGTTGCAGACCAGCGACGAGGCGGACGTGATCCGCCGCGGCGCCGACGCTGACGCGCTGCTGGTGTTTCACGACATCCGGCTGACCGAGCAGTCGATCGCGGCGCTGCCGAGGTGCCGGGGCATCGTCCGCTGCGGCGTCGGCTTCGACAACGTCGATCTGCGGGCGGCCGGCAGTCGCGGCGTGGTGGTGTGCAACGTGCCGGATTACGGGACGGAGGAGGTGGCCGACCACGCCCTGATGATGCTGCTCGTCTTGGCGCGGCGAGTGCTGCCCTCGGAGCGGGCCGTGCGCGAAGGGCGGTGGGACGTGACGACGGTGTTCGGGGCGCCGCGGCTGCGCGGCCGGACGCTGGGACTGATCGGCTGCGGCCGCATCGGCACCGCCACCGCCCTGCGGGCGAAGGCGCTCGGCCTGCACGTCGCCTTTTACGATCCGTATAAGCCGGACGGCCTGGAGAAGGCGTTGGGCCTGGAGCGCTGCCGCCGGCTGGATGAGCTGCTGTCCCGGTCGGACTTCCTGAGCCTGCACTGCCCGCTGACGGCCGAGACGCATCACATCCTCAACGCCGAGACGCTAGCGCAGCTGCCGTCCGGCGCCCACGTCGTCAACACGGCGCGCGGGCCGTGCATCGACGGGAACGCCCTGCTGGCGGCCCTCGATTCGGGCCGCGTCGCCTTCGCCGGCCTCGACGTGGTGGAGCGCGAGCCGCTCGACGACGCGCGGCTGCGTTTGCATCCGCGCGTCCTGCTGACGCCGCACGCCGCGTTCTATTCGGTCGAGGGCTTCGCGGAGATGCGCACCAAGGGGGCGGAGGAGGCGCTGCGGCTGCTGCGCGGCGAAGCGGTGCGGAACCCGGTCAATTTGCACTGCCTTGTCAACCCGCGCTGCGTGTTGCCGGCCGTGGCGCCGCGTTAGCGTATTGGCTAGACGGTCAACGGCGAAACATCGAAGCGGGGATCACAAACGTCAGGTCTTCCGTGTCGTCGCCGTCCAGATCGAGCTGGCGCAGGGGGAGTTTCAACGTGAACGTTCGTGCCTGGGCAAGGGGGGCTTCAAAAACGATGAGGTCATCGACGAATTGGCCGGGCGGGATGGTGGCCTGTTGGATCTGCCCTACGGCGTGGCTGCCGAACCCGAAATCGATTTTCCGAAGGGTGTTGCCGAATTCGTCGTGGACGACGGCCGTGTTGAACCCGTCGGACCATCCGTCGTAGTGAATCGTTCGGACCTGGCTTGTGTTGGTGATCCGAATCGCCGCCAGCAGGTGAGGCTCAGGGGAATTGTTCACGGTTCCCAGAATGTCGTCTCGGACAGGGATATGATCGACGGCCACGTTCACGCCGATGCGGGCGTAGCGGAACGGCGCCGCTCCTCTCGATGCGTCGAACTCCGTTTGCTCCTTGGCGGGCGCGGGGGCGGGAGACGGCGCGGGCGCCGGTCCTGGCGGTGGTGCGGGCGGCGGGATGACGGGTTGGGATGAGGTCGGTGCGACCGACAGCGCCGGCGTCGGTGGTGGGCGCGAAACCAGCAGGCCGATGAGAAAGGCCGCACCGCCGACCAGCAGCAGCACGACCGGAGCGGATATCAGGACGACGGGAAGCCAGGGAAAGCCGGGCCGCGGCAGTCTTGCTTCCAGCGCTGGCGGCGCGACCATCGGCTGTGGCCGTTCGGGCGTGGGGCCGACGGCGAAAGCAGACTGAGGGGCTTTCAGCGGCTCCTTACAGCGGGGGCATCGCGCGACTTTCCCGGCGGCCGCCATTCGGACCCGGGCGCCGCACGTGGGGCAGGTGACAACGACGGGCATGGGCAGTCTCCGCAGCTTGAGAATGGTTCACGCCGCGGCCAGCCCCACCGCCCGGCGCAGCTCCTCCGCCTTGTCGGTCTTCTCCCAGGTGAAAGCGTCCAGTTCGCGGCCGAAGTGGCCGTGGCGGGCCGTTTCGCGGTAGATCGGCCGGCGCAGCTTCAGCGTCTCGATGATGCCGCGCGGCGTCAGCTGGAAGTGGTCGCGGACCAGGCGGGCGATGCGGTCGTCCGTCAGGCCGCGCTTGGCCGTGCCGAACGTCGAAACCCAGATATTGATCGGTTCGGGATAGCCGATGGCGTAGGAAAGCTGGACCTCGCACTGGTCGGCCAGGTCGGCGGCCACGATGTTCTTGGCGATGTAGCGGCACATGTAGGCGGCGGAGCGGTCCACCTTGGTCGGGTCCTTGCCGCTGAAGGCGCCGCCGCCGTGCCGGCCGCGGCCGCCGTAAGTGTCCACGATGATCTTGCGGCCGGTCAGGCCGCAGTCGCCGTGCGGCCCGCCTTCGAGGAAGCAGCCGGTCGGGTTGAGATGGCAAAGGATGGTGCGGTCGTCGGCCCGCGGCGGCCTCTCGCCGGGGATCACCAGGGCGATCCGGTCCTTGCCCTCCAGCAGCTCGTAATGGCGTTCTTTCTTCAGCTCTTCACGCAGCGTCGGCAGGATCAGCATATCGACGAGCTGCTGACGGGCTTTATCGGAGAAATAGTCCTTGCCGTCCTTCTGGACCATGACGGACGGGTCGTGCTGGGTCGAGAGGACGATGGTGTGGATGCGGTTCGGCGAGCCGTCGGCGTTGTACTCGATGGTGACCTGGCTCTTGGCGTCGGGGCGGAGGAAGGGCAGCTCGCCGTTGCCGCGCATCGTCGCATGGTTCTCGACGAGGCGGTGGGCCAGGTAGATGGGCATCGGCATCAGCGTGTGCGTTTCCTTGCACGCGAAGCCGAACATCATGCCCTGGTCGCCGGCCCCGCCGACGTCCACGCCGGCCGCGATGTTCGGCGACTGGGAATGGATCTTGCAAATGACCTGGCAGGTGTCGGCCGCGAAGCCGATGGTCGGATCGACGTAGCCGATCTCGCGGACGACCTCGCGGACGATGCCGTCCACGACGGCGCGGCGAGAGGTCGGCGCGAGTGGTGATTTCGCCAGCCACGACGACGAGGTCGGTGGTGACGAGGGTCTCGCAGGCGACGCGGCTTTTGTCGTCGGCCTGGAGGCAGTGATCGAGGATGGCGTCGCTGATCTGGTCCGCCACCTTGTCGGGATGGCCCATGGAGACGGATTCGCTGGTGAAGAGGTATCGATCTTCGCTCACGGATAAGACCCTTCCTTGAGGGTGGAGATTAATCACGACGCCGCGCCTGCTGTTGGGGGGATTATAGGATATGGGGGGGAATCGTGGCAATCGGAACTCCTTCTCGGAAACCTCATGTCGCCGCTGGTACTGATCAACGCGGTCGGCTTGACGCCCCGGCTGCTGCCGCACGCCCCCCGGCTGAGCGCGCTGGCGGCGGCCGGCTGGATGCGGCCGTTGCGCGAGGTCGTTCCCGCCGTCACCTGCACCGCCCAGGCGACCCTCCTGACCGGCCGGACGCCGGAGGAGCACGGCATCGTCGGCAACGGCTGGCTGTTCCGCGACACCGGCGAGATCCGCTTCTGGCAGCAGTCGAACCGGCTGATCCAGGCGGAGCCGCTGTACGCGACGGCCCGGCGGCGGGCGGCGGAGCGCGGCCGGCCGTTCCGCTGCGCCAAGCTGTTCTGGTGGTTCAACCAGGGGGCGGCGGTCGATTGGAGCGTGACGCCCAAGCCGTGGTACGGGGCGGACGGCAACAAGGTGTTCGGCGTCCACGGCTGCGCCGGAAGGGCTGACGGAGCGCCTGGAACGCCGGCTGGGACGGTTCCCGTTCCAGACGTTCTGGGGACCGATGAGCGGCCTGCCGTGTACGCAGTGGATCGCGCGGTGCGCCGCCGAGGTGCTGCGCGACGAGCGGCCCGACCTGACGCTGGTGTACCTGCCGCACCTGGATTACGACCCGCAGCGCTTCGGACCCTCCGGCTGCGACATGCCGCGCCTGGTCCGCGAACTGGACGACGCCTGCGCCCCGCTGCTGGACGCGGCTCAGGCGGCGGGGCGCGGGCGTGGGTGGTGAGCGAATACGGCCACGTCGATGTAAGCCGTCCGGTTTATCTCAATCGGGCGCTGCGCGAGGCGGGGCTGCTGACGGTGCGCGACGGCCCATTCGGCGAGACGCTGGAGACGTTCCACAGCAAGGCCTTCGCCGTCTGCGACCACCAGCTGGCCCACGTCTACGTCGCCGACCCCGCCGACCGGCCGCGCGTGCGGGAGGTGCTGGCGGGGCTGAAGGGCGTGGGCCGCGTGCTCGAAGGCGAGGAGCGCGGTGAGGTACAACTGCGACATCCGCGATCCGGAGAATTGGTGGTGCTGGCGGCGCCGGACGTGTGGTTCGCGTACCCATTCTGGCTCGACGACCGGCGGGCGCCGGACTACGCGCGCACCATCGACATCCACCGCAAGCCGGGGTACGATCCGTGCGAGCTGTTTTTCGACCCGAAACTGCTGTGGCCGAAGGGCCGGGCGGCGTGGCGGCTGTTGCAGAAGAAACTCGGCTTTCGCACGCTGTTCGATGTCGTGCCGCTGGACGCGGGGCTGGTGCGCGGCAGTCACGGCTTGGCGGCGGCCGATGCACGGGATCGGCCGCTGCTGATCGGCGAGGGGCCGGCGCCGGCGGAGGGGGAATTGGCGATGACGGCGGTGCGGGATTGGGTGCTGGGGGCGCTGGAGTTTCGGGGCGGAATGACTCGACCTTGCGGGCTTGCACCGAGGTCGCGGTTGCACGCCACCCATCTCGGCGAAAGGAGTCAAATCCGCATACGCCGCCGCAGCCGAAACGATGGCCGTCCGTTGCTCCTGACGCTCACTTGCAGTTCGGAGAATGAAGTGGATGCCGCTTCCATGTTGCTTCGGCCACGATACCGACGTTCGCACCCACTTGGTCTACGCGGAGAAGGCCGGAGTCCTTCTGACAGAGTAGCATGATCGCGAAGTGCATCGGGGGATGAGGACGGCCGTCTACCGCATGCCACCACTCGACGCGGGTAATAGACAGTTGTGAACGCCATCGCCAAAGCAATGGCCTGGCACTCACTGCGTACGAGGACATCGCATATGGATCGAAAGCCGTGATGCGATAGGCAGGATGGTCACGGAAATCTCGCCCGTGGACTTGAAGGGGATCATTCGGGCCGGCATAGAACCCAGGACTAACTACGTCCTCAACCCGGCATGTTCCTACGTCAAATAAAAACGAGCTCCTTGCCAGCGTCATGCCCGAGCCATTCGAGCAGGCGTGATGCAGGTATGCCATGTATCACGACCTCTCGGCGGATGAAACTGCGCCGCCAGCCGGATTCTTTGACGGACGCCGGCTGGCACACTGATGACGATTTGAAATACCTCCAATTGCAACGGGCGGCGGCCAGCACTTTCGCCATGAATCCGTTACTGCCGGAATGCCCGTACCAGCACTACGTGAGCGCGGCCCCGCTTTCTTGCACTCCGCCCCGCCCCCTTCTATAAATCAACAGTCCGACGCCCCGCATCGCCCCGCCGAGGACTGCCATGCCCTCCCTCAAAATCCGGCGGATCGACTGCGCCGCCGGCGACGCGGCCGCCCAGCTCGCCGCCCTCCGCGCCCAGCTCAGCGCTCAGGGCAACGTCGTCTCGGCGCGCGGCCGGGAGCTGACGCAAAAAGTCTTCGGCGAACCCCTGCCGCCGGTGCGCGTCGTCGAGCGCGTCTGCGAGGACGTGCGCGAGCGCGGCGCCGACGCCCTCTTCCACTACACCGAACAGTTCGACCGTGTTCGCCTCGACGCGCAGAGTTTGCGCGTCACGCGAGCGGAAATGTCGCTGGCCCACGCCGCCGCCGACCCCGCATTCCTGGAGACGGTGCGCCGCGTGCGGACCAACGTGCTGTCGTTCCAGTCCGGCCTCTTGCACCGCGACGCCGTGATGACCGTGGCGGGGCGGCACGAGCTGCGCGTGCGCTACCGGCCGCTGCGGCGCGTCGGCGTCATGATTCCCGGCGGAGCGGCGTCGTACCCCTCGACGCTGCTCATGACCGTCTGCCCGGCGCGGGCGGCCGGCGTGCCGGAGCTGGCCGTCGTCATGCCGCCGACGCCGGCCGGGGCCTACAACAAGGACCTGCTGGCCGTCTGCCACGAACTCGGCGTCACCGAGGTCTATCGCGTCGGCGGCGCCCAGGCGGTGGCGGCGCTGGCCTACGGCGTCGAGGGGCTGCCGGCCGTGGACATGATCGTCGGGCCGGGCAACCTGTTCGTGGCCCTCGCCAAGCGGCACGTCTTCGGCCAGGTCGCCATCGACTGCATCGCCGGCCCCAGCGAGGTCGTCGTGCTGGCCGACGCAACCGCCTCGCCCGCCTTCATCGCCGCCGACCTGCTGGCCCAGGCCGAACACGCGCCCGGCGCCAGCATCCTGGTGTCGTGGCACGCCCCGCTGCTGGACGCCGTCGCCGCGGCCCTGGAGACGCAGCTGGCCGGCCTGTCGCGGGCCGACCTGACGCGCGAGAGCCTGGAGCAGTTCGGCGCCCTGGTTCTGGCGCGCGACGCGGATGAGGCCGTGGATATCGTCAACCAAATCGCTCCCGAACATCTGGAAATCGTCGCCGAGGACGCCGAGGACCTGTGCGCCGCGATCGGCAACGCCGGCGCGATCTTCCTCGGCCCGTACTCGCCGGTGGCGGTCGGCGACTACGCGGCGGGGCCGTCGCACGTCTTGCCGACCGGCGGCGCCGCCCGCTGGTCGAGCGGCCTGTCGGCCAACGACTTCCAGCGCCGCACCAGCGTGCTGTCGTTCACGCGCGACGGCCTGGCGCGGATGGCCGACGACGTGCGGCGGCTGGCCAACGTCGAGGGGCTGACCGCCCACGCCGCCAGCATCGAGGTTCGGTTGGCGGATGAGAAAGGAGCGGCGCCGCGAACCTCGCCGCAGCGGGCGCGGTCTCGTACACAGAAGCCGGCCGGCCCGACAGGAGAACTCTTCCGTTGATCGAACATCTGCGTCCGGGCGTCCGCGCCATGTCCGGCTACGTTCCCGGCGAACAGCCGCGCGACGGCGCCTTCGTCAAGCTCAATACCAACGAGAATCCCTATCCCCCATCTCCGCGCGTCTTCGAGGCGCTCCGCGAGGCGCTGACCAGCGACCGCCTGCGTCGCTATCCCGACCCGACCGGCGTGCATTTCCGCCAGACGGCCGGCCGCGTCCTCGGCGTCGATCCCGACGGCGTTCTGATCGGCAACGGCTCCGACGACATCCTTACCATCGTCACCCGTGCCTTCGTCCCCGAGGGCGGTCTGATCGTTTCGCCGACGCCGAGTTACCTGCTCTACCGCACTCTTGCTGAGATCCAGGGCGCCCGCTTCCAGACCGTGCCGTTCACCGCCGACTGGGCCTTGCCCGAGTCGTGGCCGGTCGAAAAGGCCCATCTCACCTTCCTTGCCAATCCCAATTCCCCGTCAGGAACCACAGTCGGCCGGGCGCGGCTGGAACGGTTTGCGGCGGAGCGGAACGGCCCGCTCGTCGTCGATGAGGCCTACGCCGATTTCGCCGAAGACGATGCGCTGGAGCTGACGCGATCGCGGGGCGTCATCGTCACGCGGACGTTCAGCAAGTCGTATGCGCTGGCCGGCGTCCGCTTCGGCTTCGCCGTGGCCGACCCGGCGGTGGTGCGCGAGCTGCTCAAGGTGAAGGATTCGTACAACTGCGATGTCCTGAGTCTGACGGCGGCGGCCGCGGCGCTGGAGGACCAGGAGCATTTCCGCACGATCCGGGCGAAGGTGCTGGCGACGCGCAGCCGGATGATGGAGGCGCTGGCCCGGCTGGGATTTGTCGTGCCGCCGAGCCGGGCGAACTTCGTCTGGTGCCGCCGCGACGACCGGGCGGTGAAGCCGATCTATGAGGAGCTGAAACGGCGCGGTATCCTTGTGCGGTACATGAACTATGAAGGGAGCGACGACGGGCTGCGGATCTCGGTCGGGACGGACGCGGAGATCGACCGGCTGCTGGCGGAGATAGCCGCACTGGTTTGACGGGGGCGAGACGATGAAGAAGCTGCCGGAGGTCGCCGGGTTGATTCTCTGCCACCGGATGGAGGTCAACACGGCGACGGTGGAGTTGTGCCTGGCCGGGCTGTTTCACACCCTGTCGTTTTCGACGTGGCCCGCCCTGGCGGAGCCTTTCACCGTCTATACGGAGGTGTTCGACGCCTTGGCCGAGGGTATAATGGAATTGGCTGTGATGCAGCTGGAAACGGAGAAGGAGATCTATGTCCAGCCGCGCTGGTTCGTCTCCTCGGATCGCGGGCTCACATTCCCCCTGGAATGGCGGGTGCGGAAGTGCATCTTTCCGGCGCCCGGGCGTTACCTGCTGAAACTGCGATTCGACGGGGAGGAGTTGAGCCAGCGTTACCTGGACGTCCAGGCAGAGGAGACGGCGCCATGAACGACAAGCTGCGGGATTCCCCGGAAACCCTCACTCCCTCTACTGGCCCCTTCCGGTGGATCAAGCCCATCGTGATCGAAGGCGAGGAGGACACCACGGTTCGCCCCGTGCCCCCGCATTTGCTGCCGAAGGACAGCCCCAACTATCGCCCCCTCGATCCGCGCAAGGCCTCCATCGACCGCCAAACCGGCGAAACGAAGATCGAGCTGAGCCTGGCCCTCGACGGCTCCGGCAAGTCCGCCATCGCCACCGGCGTCGGCTTCTTCGACCACATGCTGACGCTGCTGTCGCGGCACAGCCTCATCGACCTGACCGTGCAGGCGACTGGCGACCTGCACGTGGACGCCCATCACACAGTGGAAGACGTGGGCATCTGTTTCGGCAAGGCGCTGGCGGAGGCCCTCGGCAGCAAGGCCGGAATCCGCCGCTACGGCGAGCGCCACCGTGCCGATGGACGAGACGCTGGCGACGGCGGCGGTGGACCTGTGCGGCCGGCCGTTCTGCGTCTGGAAGGCCGACGTGCCGCTGGAGACGCTGGGGACGTTCAGCTCGACGCTGGCGGAGGAGTTCTGGCGCGCCGTCTCGTCCAGCGGGGCCTTCGCCCTGCACGTCGTCGTCCACCACGGCCGCAACACGCATCACATCATCGAGGCGATCTTCAAGGCGACGGCCCGCGCCCTGCGCGAGGCGGTGGAGCTGGACCCGCGCTCGCCGGGCGTGCCTTCGACAAAGGGCGTCCTGTAAGTCGCCGGCGAGACGGTCTTGAGGGCGCCGGCCGGTCGGGGTATTCTGGACGGCGTGGCTACGGCTATGTCTGCGTCCTTTCTGCGGGTGCGCACCATGAGCAACGAAGGCATCGACCGCCAGCAGCAAAAGATCAACGAGTTCCTGCGACTGCTGCCGCTTACCGCGGCCATCGCCGGACTGCCGGACTGCGAACTCGGCCGGCACTTCAACGAGGGACAGATGGAACTCCGCTCCGTGACCCTCCGCAACGCCTACAAGGTCGCCCGCCAGCTGATCCTCGAAATCGCGAAGTAAGGCGAGGGGCGGGAAATACTTTACCCGTAGCCGCATTCGCCAGAATGCGGGTGAACGGTTGTCGGCCCGCATTCTGGCGAATGCGGCTACGGGTACCATTCCTGCTGCCGCTCGCCTAAGCGCGGGCGTTCGGATCGCGAGGCTCAGGTCATGATGACCAATCTCACCCTCGGGACGGGGGAGCCGCCGAAACAATTCGGGCGCTACCGCATCCTGATGAAGCTCGGCCAGGGCGGCATGGGCGCGGTTTACCTGGCCCACGACCCGGAACTCAACCGGCTCGTCGCCCTCAAGGTACCGCTGGACGAAGGCGAAACGGACGCCGCCGTGCGTTTCCGCCGGGCCGCCCGCGCCGCGGCGTCGCTGCACCATCCGAACATCTGCCCCCTCTACGAAGCCGGCGTCATCGACGGCACGCCGTTTTTGACGATGGCCTACATCGACGGCACTACGCTGGCGGAGCGGCTCCGCCTGGGCCGCCTGCCGTCCGCGGAAGCGGCGGCGTTGGTCCGCACCCTGGCGCTCGCCCTGGCAGAGGCCCACGACAGCGGCGTGTTCCACCGCGATCTCAAGCCGTCCAACATCCTCATCAACCGGCGCGGTGAGCCGATCCTGACCGACTTCGGTGCGGCCTCGCTCGGCACGCCGGCTTACCTGCCGCCCGAACGGGTCCACGGCGAAGCCGACCCGGACGGCCGCGCCGCCGACGTGTACAGCCTTGGCGTGATTCTGTACGAGCTGCTGACCGGCCGGCCGCCCCCCACCCTGCCCTCCCCCGACGCTGGGGGAGGGTTGGGAGGGGGTCCCACGGAGAGCGCCCTGTTCGACCGCATTCTCCACAACGAGCCGGCGCCGCCGTCCGCCCACGTCCCGGACCTCGACCCGCGCTTCGACGCGCTCTGCCGAACCGCCACCGCTCGCTACCCGGCCGAGCGCTACCCGGACATGGCCGCCTTCGCCGCGGCGCTGGCCCCGTTCGGCGCGGCGGCTCGCGCCGAACGCAAGGAGGAAAGTTGGTCGCTTCCGCTGTCCACGAGCGGAGACATTCATCCCGTAACCGGGCGCGGTAAATCCTCTGAACCTCCGCCCCGGCCGTCTCCCTGGCCGTGGCGGCTGGTCGCCGTCGGCGCCGCCGGCATGGCCGTCATGGCCGGCGCCGCTTACGTCTCGACGCAGATGCGATATCTGCAAAATCCCACCGCCGCGCCGCCGATCGCCGTCCACGGGATGAATGCGGCGGAGGCGCATCTCGACCGCGCGCGCGACTGTTTCGCCGAGAACGACATGCCCGAGGCGATCCGCGAGGCGACGGAGGCCGTGCGCCGCCGGCCCGCGCTGGTTGCGGCGCTCGTCCTCCGCGGCCGGGCCGAATACCGCCAGGGGGCGGACGCGGCGGCCGACGCCGATTTCCTGGAAGCGCATCGGCGGTTCAAACAGGGCGCGGCGGACGCGCCATCGGCGCGCGAGATTACGCCGATCGGGCATGGGGCTATTGGCGGATCGACCGCCGCGACGAGGCGCTGGCGGACTGCGCCGCCGCCCTCCGGCTCGATCCCGGCTGCACCGCCGCCTGGCTGCTGTCGGTCCGGGTATGGCACGACCGAGGACGGCGCGACGAGGAACAACGCACCTGCACCGACGCCTGGAACGCCGTTCACGCCACATCCGCCGAGCAGTACGCCGACCTCTCGCGGATCGCCCTCGCCCTGGACCGGCCCGATGACGCCCTGCGGTGTTGCGAGGAAGCGCTGCGGTGCGACGCCCGATCGTCGGACGCCTGCGAGGCGCGAGCGCAAGCGCGGCTGCGCCAGGGGGATCGCGATGGTGCGGCGGCCGACTTCCGCCGGGCGGCCGCGCTTCTGAACCCGCGCTGGCGGCGCGACTACCTGGACCGCTCCGTCCTCCGCGAACGCGCCGGCGACCCGGACGGGGCGCTGGCCGACGCCGGCCGTGCGCTGGAACTGGCGCCCGGTCTGCCGGCGGCCTTCCGCCAGCGTGGCGCCGCCTGCCGCGCCCACAAGGACCACGCCGGCGCCGGCGCCGATTGCCGCGCGGCGGCCGCCGGCCTGGCGCCGCGCTTCGCCGCCGACTATTTCGACCGGGCATGGCTCTTGAACGAAATCGGCGACCACGGCCGGGCGGCCGACGACCTGGAAAAGGCGCTCGCCCTCGGCCTGCGATCGGGAGAAGTCCACCGCGAGCTGGCCCACGCGCGCCGCAACCTTAAGCAGTACGACCGGGCCGCCGTCCATCTGGATGCGGCGCTGCGGCTGCTGCCGGCGGACGCGCTGCTGTCCGGCGAGCGCGCGGCCCTGTCGCTGGCCCGCGGACGGCCCGGCGACGCCGCCCGGACCTACAGCGAGGTGCTGGCGCAGGCGCCCGACGACGCCCTGGCCTACGCCGGCCGCGGCGACGCCTATATCCAGATGGAGGAATATGAGAGCGCCGTTGGGGACTTCACGCGGGCGCTGGCGCGCACGGCGCCGACCGATCGCGCCGCCCTGGCCGACGTGTACGACCGGCGCGGCGTCGCCCTCGCGCGGCTGGGGAGATACACCGAGGCCGAGGCCGACTACAGCCGCGCCATCGACAACGATCCCGCCGACCCCGTGCTGTACCGCAACCGGGCCGCCGCCCGCCTCCGCGACGGCGACGACGAAGCGGCCGAGGCAGACGTGCGGAAGGCTGAGGAACTCCAGGCGGCGCCGCCGTAGGGTTTCTCTCCAGGGAGGCGCGGACGGCGACCTACACCGCCGCGGCCCGCTCGAACTGCTCGTGATACAGCCGCGCATAAAGCCCGTCGCGGCCCAGCAGTTCCGCGTGCGTGCCGCTCTCCACCAGCCGGCCCTCGTCCAGCACCAGGATCACGTCCGCCGCCAGGATCGTCGATAGCCGATGAGCGATCGCCAATGTCGTCCGTCCGCGCATCAGCGGCGCCAGCGCCTCCTGGATCAGCCGTTCCGAGGTGGAATCCAGGGCGCTCGTGGCTTCGTCCAGGATCAGGATGCGCGGGTCCTTGAGGATGGCGCGGGCGATGGCCAGCCGCTGCCGCTCGCCGCCGGACAGCTTGACGCCGCGCTCGCCGACCACCGTGTCGTAGCCGTCCGGCAGCCGGGAGATGAAGTCGTGGATGTGGGCGGCGCGGCAAGCGGCCTCCAGCTCCGCCGCCGTCGCGCCGGGCCGGGCGTACTCCAGATTGGCGCGGACGGTGTTGTGGAACAGGTACGTGTCCTGCGTCACCATGCCGACCTGCGCCGCCAGCGACCGCTGCGTCACCGAACGCACGTCCATGCCGTCGATGCGGATCGCTCCGGACTGCGGATCGTAAAAGCGTGGAACCAGATAGGTAACAGTGGTTTTCCCCGCCCCGCTAGGGCCGACGAGAGCGGCCAGCTGACCGGGCCGCACCGTAAAGCTCACACCCTCCAGGGCCGGCCGATGCTCCGCGTTGTACGTGAAGGCGACGTTGTCGAACTGGATCTCGCCGCGCACGGGGCTGAGTTCCTTGGCGCCGTCCAGGTCGCGCACTTCCGGCGTCTGGTCCAGCCAGGAAACGATGCGCTGGAACACGCCCATCGCCTCCTGGATGCTGGTGTAGACGCCGGCGAGGCGCGTCACCGGCCGATAGAGGCCGGTCAGGTAGGCGACGAAGGCCACGACGGCCCCGATGCTCAGCCGGCCCTCGATCACCAACATGCCGCCGTACCAGTAGACCACCGCCGGGCCGATGGCGCCGAAAAGTGTGACGAACATCGTCATCCACTGCCCGACCATCACCAGCTTGAGCCGCAGGCGCAGCAGCTCGGCGTTGCGTTCGGCGAAGCGCCGCGCCTCCTCGTCGGTGCGGTTGAACAGGCGCATCAGGACGTAGCCGCCGACGTTGAGCACGTCGGAGAGCAGGGCCAGCATCTGGGCGTGCTGTTCCTGCGTCTGTTCGGACAGCTTCCGCCGCCAGCGGCCGACCCCGCGGGCCGGCAGCAGGAAGACCGGCACCGTGGCGCACGCGGCCAGCGCGAGCGGCCACGACATCCAGAACAGCACGGCCAGCGTGCCGATCACGGTCGCCAGGTTGCTGAGGATCTCCGGCAGCGTGTCCTCGACCGCCCAGCGAATCTGGGCCACGTCGCTGGAGACGCGCGAGGTGATCTCGCCGGCCCGCGTGGTGGTGAAGAAGCGGAGCGACTGGCTCTGCAAATGGCGGAACAGCCGGTTGCGCAGGTCCGACAGGATGCCCTGGCCGATGCGCGTGGACAGGTAGTCCTGGCCGAGGCTGATAAGGCTGGCGGTCAGCGGCAGCAGCACCAGGGCGACGACGTAGAACAGCAGCGGATCGGCCGAGCCGGACGCCCGGCCGGCGGGAATGGCGTCGTCGATCAGGCCGCGCACCAGCAGCGGCGGCGCCAGGTTGAGCAGGCAGCCGACGAGGATAGCCAGGGCGGTCAGAATCACGACCCCGCGATAGGGCCGGAAACAGGTCAACGCCTCGCGCCACAGGCGGCCGTCGAGGACGGAGGGAGACGTTTCGTCGGGGGCGGGCCGGGGCCGGGGTTTCATACCTTCATGATACGGGCGCGGCGGGCGGCGCGAGTTCTTATAGGTCGTATAGGTCATATAAGTCCTATAGGACCCATGCGACGGCTGCCCCGCCCAATCAGCCGAACCAGCCCTTCTGCCACATCGACGCGAAATCCATCGACATCGCAACCGACATGTGAATGGCCACGCCGAGGACGACGGAGCGCGTGCGCAGGCTCATGAAGCCCAGCACCAGGCCGGCGACGATCGACGCCAGCGTCTCGGGGAGGGGCTTGGCGAAGTGGATCATGCAGTAGGGCAGCGTCATGACGACGATGCTGTAGGCGCCGAAGCGGCGGCGCAGGCCGTGGACCATGAAGCCGCGGAAAAGGAACTCGACGCCGACGAACTGCATCCCGTAAGCCAGCTCCCAGCGCCAGAAGTCCGGCCACAGCGGCGTCCCTTTGGGGTGGGTGTAAAAGGGATAGGTCGCCTGGAAGTGGGCGTTGAACGACATGGCGAACACCAGCGGTCCCATCACCGCCAGCATGACGAGGTAGACCCAGCCGTCGGTGAAGGCGCCGCGCAGCTTGAGTCCGTAGTCGGCCAGCCGCTCGCGGAAGACGAATTTGACCATCAGCGCGGGAAGAACGCCATAGCAGACGAAGCCGGCCAAGGCCCAGAAGGTCCACCAGTCGATGGGGCTGGCCCTGACGACGGCGAGCCAACCGCCCACCGAGGCGGCCGCACCCGCCAGGCCGAGCCGGTCCAGCAGCCACGGTATCCAGACGAGCTGATTCACCTCGCCCTGGTACTGGTGCAACGTGACGACCAGGGCCGTCACCAGCAGCACGGCGATGACTTTGCGGTCCACACCGCGGCCGGCGGGGGATTCGAGGTAAACGCGCGACTCGTCGTTGGCGCGCCGCAGAGGGGCGAAGACGAAGCTCCGCCACCAGCGGATCGGCAGGGAGGCGGCGGCTTCGGCGTCTGGTGATTTGGTCATGCGGGCGGCCCGCCTCCCAACCCTCCCCCGCCCCGGGGGGAGGGCAGGGTGGGGGCGGCGCAAAAAAAGATCCGGAAGCGCGCAGATCCCAGGGGGCTCGGGACCGTGCGACGCCTCCGGATGGCTCAGGGTCCGCGCGAAACCGGATCGCGTTCGCGTGAACCATATTCTCATTCCGGTCGGGCAGACGACCGGGGCAAGGGAGCGGTGGGAGAGAGTGGAATCCGTTCGAGGGATCGCCTCCGGTTTCACTTCCGGAGAAATCGTGCGTCGTGAGAACCGATGGACGGGAAGAAGTCGGACTCACGTCATTGCAACCGCCAGGAAACCTCCCGGTTCGGCCCATCATTCCGGTTATGTGAAGGAACGGGGCCGGAAAAACCAGACAGGATGTGCGGCGGCATATCCCCGCCACGTGGGTATCATACGAAGGCGTCCGCTGGGGTGTCAAGCGCGAAAAGAGGGAAAAATCGCTGCCGAGGCGAGCGCCGGGCGCTCGCGCATCAAGCGCCCGGCGCTCGCCGGACGGACGGCGGCCGACGAACCGCCGCCGATCCCACCCGTGGATCGGCGGGCCGCGGCTGTTTTTTCGACTTTGCAACTCCTTCTACCCGCGGCCCTTGGGGAGAGGGAGGAGGCGGGGCGCCGGTCCACTCCACCGCTTCGGCGCGGGCCGTGCAAACGACGACGGGCTGTCGCGGTCTTCGCCCCGGAGGTGGAATGAGGCGGAACAGCCGAAGGCATATGGCGGGCGGCGCTCTGACCCGCCTCTTTCGAGCCAACCCGCCTCCCGATCCGGGGCTTGCGGCCTGGGCGGCGACGCTGGACCGGATTCGCGCGGTGCTGGCGACGGCTTCGCCGCCCCACGGCGTGGACCTATGGGTTCCAGACATCAGCGTTTCGACGAACCCGGAAACACCGGGGAAGGAGTGCCACGAATGAGATCGACGATCCATTGGATTCTTGCAGGGGCGATGTTGGCCGTCCTGGCCCTGGCGACGGCCGGCGGCCGGGCGGCCGACGAACCGAAGGTGGACCTCAAGCTGGGCGACCCGGCGCCGGCCTTCGAGGCGGTGGACGACCTGGGACAGCCGTGGAAGTCGGCCGACCACGTCGGCGCGAAGTACGTGGTCGTCTACTTCTTTCCCGGCGATTTCACGCCGGGCTGCACCCGGCAGGCCCAGAACTTCCGCGACGCCATGAACAAGTTGAACGACGAGGGCGTCGAGGTGGTGGGCGTCAGCGGGGACTCGGTCCAAACGCATCAGATGTTCAAGAAGGCCCAGAAGCTGAACTTCACCCTGCTGTCCGACGAGGAAGGAAAGCTGGCCGGGACGTTCGGCGTGCCGGTCGGGAAAGGCGCCGAGGTGAAGACGAAGGACGCGGACGGCCAGCCGGTGACGGTGAAGCGGGCCGTCACGGCGGCGCGCTGGACGTTCATCCTCGGCAAGGAGGGCCGGATCGTCTACATGAACACGAAGGTGGACCCGGTGAAGGACGCCAAGGAAGTCGCCGACCTCATCGACCAGTTGAACCGGCCGTAGGACGCTCCTCCTTGGCTGGCGCGGGTGCGACAGGAACAGGCGTGCGGCGCTTCGCGCGCCGCGCGCTTGCTTCCGGGCGCGGCTTCTGGGAGAATGCCCCTACTCAACGTCAAGAGTCGTACTCTTCCGCCTGGCAAACTCGGCCCATCTTCGCAACGGTTCGGCGGCCGGTCGTCCCGTCGGGCCGCGCGGCGACAGGAGAACGCCCATGGCTCGCATCCTGCTGATCGACGACAACGTGGACCTGGCCGAGGCGCTCCACGAAGCCCTGGAAAGGGCCGGGCATTGCGTCACGTGCCTGGAGCGGGCGGCGCCCGGGCCGGACCTGCTGGCCGCGCAGAAGTTCGATGTCGTCCTCCTGGACAATCGCATGCCCGGGATGTCCGGAATCGAGTTTCTGGCCGTCCTGAAGGAGCGCGAGATTCGGGTTCCCGTCATCGTCATGACCGGCGACGCCGACTCCGACACCGCCATTCAGGCCGTCAACCTCGGCGCCTTCGATTACCTGGCGAAGCCGGACGACTATGGCGCGCTGATTTTAGAGCTGATCAAACTGATCGAGAAGGCGTTGCAGATCGCCTGGCCGCCCCCGCGGGTGCTGACGCCCGAGGAGGCGTGCCCGGAAGGGGCTTCCCGGCCTCTGATGATCGGCAAGAGCCGGGTCATGCTGGAAGTGTCGGCGCTGATCGGCCGTGTCGCCGGCAGCCACGCCCCGGTCCTCATCCTGGGAGAAACCGGAACCGGAAAGGAGCTGGTCGCCCAGGCCGTCCACACACACAGCCCCCGCAAGAACAAGCCCTTCGTCGCCATGAACGTCGCGGCCCTCGCGGAGAACCTGCAGGAGGACGAGCTGTTCGGCCACGAGAAGGGCGCTTTCACCGACGCCGTCAAGCTGCGCAAGGGGCTTTTCGAGCACGCCAGCGGCGGCACGCTGTTCCTCGATGAGATCGGAGACATGCCCGCGTCGCTCCAGGCCAAGCTCCTACGCGTGCTGGAGAATCAGGAAGTCACACGCATCGGCGGCAACGAGCCGATCCGGGTGGACGTGCGAGTGCTGTCGGCCACGCGCCGCGACCTCGACGCCGCCATCCGTGCGGGGACGTTCCGGGAAGACCTGTTCTTCCGCCTCAACGGCGTGACCATCGAGCTGCCGCCGCTGCGCAAGCGCGGGAACGACCTGCAGTTGCTCACGAACCACTTCCTCGAAAGGGCCGCGGAGGGCACGGGGAGGCGGGCGCTGACCCTCCACCCCGCCGCGTGGGACAAGCTGCGCCTCCCACTCCTGGTCCGGCAACATCCGGGAGCTGCGCCATGTGATCCTGCGAGCCGTCCTGATGTGCCGCGGCGCCCAGGTGACGCCGGACGACGTGGAGCTGCGTCGATCCGACGCCTCGCCGGAGACGCCCGAGGAAGAGGCCCTGGCCGGGCTGCGCCGGGCCGTCCGTTGGGCCTTTAGCGCCGGCGAAAGCAACCTGTGGCCGAAGTTGCAGGACATGCTGGAGCGAGAACTGCTGAAACACGCCTTGAGCGAGCTGGACGGCAACAAGACGCAAATCGCCGTGCGCCTCAACCTGAGCCGCGGCACCGTTATCAAGCGCCTGCAGGCCCACGGCATGGAATGATGGGCCTCAACCCTTCGGCAAAAAAGAGGCGCTTGCACGGCGAGCGCTGAGCGCTCGCCGGATGAACGGCGGCCGGCCCGGCGCGGCGGATTGCACCCCTCCTTCGGCGCTCTCCTGAATTGTTTTCGATTTTTTATCTCCTTATCCGGCAGCATGTTGCGGATGGAGCCGCGGAGCGAAACGGCCCCGCGCGGCGGTTTCGGCGCGGGCCGTGCAATAGGGATATGCCGTCGCCGGGGACGGAAGATGGAGAGGGCAAGGGGCCTTCTCGACCGATCCACGGCTACGCACTCAATGAGGCGAGTCATGAAGAAGTTCCTCATCTCCCTGCTGCGTTCCCTGAGCGTGTTCTGCATGTGAGCGGCGGCCAGCCGCAATCAAGTCAACCAACCGTTTCTCCGACGCCCCGGCTTCCCATCCAAGGAGACCACCATGCGTAAGTTCCTGACCGCCCTGCTGCGTTCGCTCGGCGCCCTGTGCGTCTGAGACAGCGCCTTTCGCCCCCCGAAAAATCGCCAATCGACCGGCCGCCCGATCCCTGACCCCCCGACATGGAGTTTCGAGCCATGAAAACATTCCTTGCGTCCTTGCTGCGCGCGCTGGCCGTCTTCGGCGCGTGAGCATGCACCCCGATGTCGCCGTCAATGGGAGGAGCCCATGTCCACCACGGACGATACGGAGGTATGGCCGGCCGACGAGAGCGGCGCCGCCCCCTCGACGAACGACCGCGGCCCGAGCGGCGCCGTCACGGCGTCGGCGGCCCGACGCGAGCGGGTTCACCCGGCCGCCCGGCCAGCAGGCGCGGGCCCTCGCCCCTTCCTGGCCGCTCTGCTCCGCGCCCTGTCGCTTTGGCCCACGTAGGCGATTTCTTGCGCCCTGGACCCCAGGAAACCCTGAATCTGGAGGCTGCTCATGCCGGCGAGCCGATCTATCCCGTTGCGACCTCACGAAGTTGAGAGACCCATGGCAAACCCGAACCACGGCGTGCCCATCGAGATCCTGCTGGTGGAAGACAACCCCGACGACGCCGACAACACGATGGACGCGCTGCGCGAGGGGCGCGTTCGCAACAACGTGTCGCTGGTGGAGGACGGGGAGGCGGCCATGGCCTTCCTGCGCCGTGAGGGCTGCTTCGCGTCGGCGCCCCGGCCGGACCTCATCCTGCTCGACCTGACCCTGCCGCGGAAGAACGGCCGCGAGGTGCTGGCGGAGGTCAAGCAGGATCCCGCGTTGCGGCGCATCCCCATCGTCGTCATGACCAGATCCGACGACGAGAAAGACATTCTGCGCGCGTACGACCTGCACGTGAATTGCTATGTGACCAAGCCGGTGGACCTGGACCAGTTCCTGCACGTCGTCCGGTCGATCGAGCATTTCTGGTTCAGCATCGTGAAGCTGCCGGCCGCCTGATCCGCCGCCTCAGCCGGCGGCGGGCGGCCGGGCCGGCAGCGTGAAAGCGAAGGTGGACCCCTGGTCCGGGCCGGGCGATTTGACCCCGATGCGGCCGCGGTGATATTGCACGATCTTCTCACAAAAGGCCAAGCCGATGCCGTCGCCCGGGTACTCCCGGACGCCATGAAGGCGCGAATTGATGCCCAGCCCGAATATCTTTCTCTCCGTCTCCTTCACATTCTCCTTCTGGAAGTATTTCGACTCGATGAAACCGGCCTGCGCAAACTCGTCGAGGCCTGCCGCGGGCTCGGGGACCTTCGGGAGGTACTTCGACTCGATGCCGATACCGTTGTCCGCCACGCTGACCAGCCAGTCGCCACCCTGCTCCCGCGCTTCGACGTGGATGCGGGGTGGTCGCGCGGCACGGAACTTCAGCGCGTTGCCGATCAGGTTTTGCAGCAGCTGAGTCAGTTGCCACCCCACGCCCCACAGCAACGGCAAGGCCCCGCTGGCGACCTGCGCCTCGCTCTCCTCGATTTCCGCGGCCAGGCGGGCGCAGGCGGCCGCGAACACCTGGGACAAGTCCACGACCTTGAAAGACCCTGGATCCGTTCCGACTTTGGAGTACTCGCGCAGTTTTTTTATCAGGTCCGACATGCCGCGCCCCAGATCGATGATCCTCCCCAACCTTTCCCGG
This sequence comes from uncultured Planctomycetaceae bacterium, assembly GCA_963823075.1. Lineage (GTDB taxonomy): Bacteria > Planctomycetota > Planctomycetia > Gemmatales > Gemmataceae > UBA4732. The sequence goes on along the minus strand of CAWGKE010000001.1, from coordinate 64,053 downwards.
CTCTGGTCGTCGAGTTGGTCCCGGAGGCGTTCGGCCAGCTTCTGGGCGTACATGTTGATGTTGCCGAGCGGCTGGGTCAGGTCGTGGTTGGCCACGTGGATGTAATCGTTCAGGTAGGTGTTGGACATGGCGAGGGCCTTGGTGCGCTTGGCCACTTTCTGCTCCAGCATCTGGTTCGCCTCCTTGATGCCGGTGACGTCGAAGGCCACCCCCTGGAGGAACAGCGGCCGGCCCGCGTCGTCGCGCACCAGCTGGGCCTCGCCTTGCACCCAGATCACGCGTCCGTCGCGGGCGATGAAGCGGTACACGGATGAGAACGGCCGACCCTCGGCGCAGGTGGGCGCGAACTCCGTGTTCCAGCGCTCGCGGTCGTCGGGGTGCAGCTGTGTGTACCAGAGGATTGGGTTCTCCCGCCACTCCTGCTGCGTGAAGCCGAGCAGCGCCTCGATCTGCGGGCTGACGTACAGTTCGTTGCGCCCGCCGTCCAGGGCCGCCATGAAGGTGACGGCCGGGATGCCCTCGACCAGCGTGCGGTAGCGGATATCAGCCCGTTTCCGCTCGCTGATATCGCGGACGCTGGCGACGACGAGCAGCCCCGCGGTGGTGCGCAGGGGGCTGAGGCCGATCTCGACGGGAACCTCGCCGCCGTCCTTGCGGCGGCCGTACAGCTCAAGGCCCTTACCCATCAGCCGGACGTGCGGCGCCGCCCCGTAGGCGTCGCGCTGGCCGGCGTGGCGCCCGCGGAAGCGCTCCGGCACGAGCAGCTCGATCGGCCGACCCAGCATCTCCTCGCGCCGGTAGCCGAACAGCCGCTCGGTCTGGGCGTTGACCCGGACCATGCGGCCGCGGTCATCGACCACGACAAGCGCGTCGGGCACGGCCTCCACCAGACCGTCGAGGACGTCGGCGCCCAGCGTCCGAAGGCACGCCTCCCGGCCCATCCCATCGGCGTTCGGCTCGGGGACGCGCCGAGACGCGGCCGACGGCGGATCGTCGCGCGGGGCGCCGTCCGAAGGCGCGGCGGGGTCGCCGGCCAGCTGTCGGAGAATGGACTCCGCCTCGTTCTGGCTGAGGTCGGGCATCGCTCCCTCCTGGGATCGGGTTGGGAGAATTATGGCGCCTTTCCCGATCGCCCGCAACTGCGAATCCCGCGAAGGCGCGTCGCCTGCCGCTCCGCTGCTGGCGCCCAGCCTTTCGCCTAGAATGAGGGCATGGCCGGAATCGTCTCTTCCCGGACGCCCGAAGGCGAGCCAAACCTCTGCCCGGTTTGCGACGCTTTGATTTGCATCGACCCGTCGGGGCCGTCCGGCGACGCACCCTGTCCGAGCTGCGGCGTGCTGCTCTGGTTCCTGCGGACGTCGGACGGCGTGCGCCTCTATGAGACGAACCGGATCGCCCCCATCCGCGAACGGGTCGCGGGCGCGCTCGGCCGATTGCTCCGCATCCGCACGGATGAGTTGACCCGCTCCTTCTCTTCCATTGAGGATTTCGGACTCTATTCGCTGGACGTCGTGGAACTGGTAATGGAGCTGGAGGAGGAATTCGAGTTCACCATTCCCGACGCCGAGGCCGAAAGGATTCGGACGATCGGCGACCTCATCGACTGGCTGATTCGGCATTTGCTTTGACTGCCGGACCCGCCACCTTTACTTCCCCCGTCGCCCCGAGGCCCCGCAAGATCGTTTGCAGCGCCGCCGTCCCGCGTTGCAGCGTCTCCGCCGACAGAGGCGGCGTTCCATTCTTCCCCTGGCCCGACTCCGCCATCACCGCCGCCAGCGCCTCCAGCAATTGCACGCCTGCCTGCACCAGTTTCAGCCGCGCGTCCTCCGCCGGGACGCACGGCGCGACCGCCGCCGCCGGCGCCTGCGGCGACGCTTCCTCGCCGATCACGGCCCGCACCGCCTCCAGAAAAGCCTGGCGCCCCAACGACCCCAACGCCGTCTCGTCGTCGCCGCCCGTGAAAATCTGCTCAAAAAGCGACCGCTTTTGTTCCAGCGTCTTCAGCACGCGCTCCTCGATGCTGTCGCGCATCACCAGATTGAACACCTGCACCGGCCGGTGCTGGCCCATGCGGTGGACGCGCGCGATGCGCTGGTCCAGCACCGCCGGGTTCCACGGGATTTCGAGATTGACGACCGTGTCCGCCGCTTGCAAGTTCAGGCCCGTGCCGCCGGCGTCGGTGCTGAGGAACACGCGACAATTCGGATCGTCGCGGAACTTTTCCAGCAGGCCGCGCCGCTCCTTGCCGGGAACGTTGCCGTGCAGCATCGTGCAGCCGGCGCCGATTTTCTCCACGACCTCCGCCGCCTTGCGCAGCATCTGCTCCCACTGACTGAAAATGACGACCTTGTGCGGCCCCGCACCGAGCAAATCGCGCAGCAGCTCCTCCAGCTCTTCCAGCTTGGGCGACACGTTCGTCTGGCGGTCCAGCAGAAACGTGCTGTCGCACAGCATCCGCAGGTTGGCGAGGCAGCAGAGAATCCGGCGGCGATCCACCTCCGTCAGGTACTTCTTCTGCAACAGCCGGGCGAGCGTCGCCTGGTTCTCGGCGTACAGCGGACGTTGGGCCTCGGCCATCTCCACGTAAACGGTGGTGTCGGTGCGGGCCGGCAGCTGCGACAGCACCTCGGCCCGCGTCCGCCGCAGCAGGATCGGCCCCAGCTTCTCGCGCAGAGCGTCGAGGTTGCGGTAGCCCAGCAGCTTGCCCTCTTCGTCCAGCACGCGGTGGTCGTGCAGGAACTGGAAGGCCGGCCCCAACCGCCGGTCGTCCACGAACTGCACGATGCTGTACAGCTCCTCCAGCTTGTTCTCCAGCGGCGTCCCGGTCAGCACCATCGCGTATCGGCTGCGGAGCTTTTTGACGGCCCGCGTCGTCTTGGCCTCCCAGTTTTTGATGCGCTGGGCCTCGTCCAGGACGATCAGGTCCGGCTGCCAGGCGTTCAGCTCGTCCAGGTCGCGCACCGCCGTTTCGTAGTTGATAAGGCGGAAAAACGTCGGCTGCTTGTAGAGCGCCCGCCGCTCCTGGCTGCTGCCCTCGATCACCTGCACCGCCCGGCCGGTGTACTTGCGGATTTCCGTCTCCCACTGGTACTTGACCGACGTGGGGGCCGCCACCAGCACGCGCTCGATGCCGCGCTCGCGGGCCAGCAGCTCCGTCGCCGCCAGCGCCTGGACGGTCTTGCCCAGGCCCATGTCGTCGCCGAGGATGGCGCGGCCGCGGCACGCCAGGAACACCGCTCCGCGCATTTGATAGCGATAAAGGGGCGCCTTCAGCAGGTCCCACAGCGCCGGCGACGGCTCCTCGCGCTCCAACTCGTTCAGCCAGGTGCGCTCGCGCTCCGCCATCTCCTTGCGCTCGATCTCCCGCTCCATGAACTCCATCGCGTCGGAAAAGATCGTCACCTGCTCCGGCACGCCCTCGACCGCCTCGATGAGGTTCTGGTAGTGGTCGCCGGCCTTCCACAACCCCTGGCCGTCGAAATAGGTTTCGGCCAGCGCGTGCAGCGGGTCGGAGTGGCGCGGCGGCAGATGAAGGCCGACGCGCTGATGTTCGGTATATTGCAGATAGATTTCAGGAAAGGTGACGACGGCCTTACGGCGCCGGAGCTGCGGCGGCGTCTCGTCGCGCAGGGCGGCCAGCACCGCCTCGACGTGCTTGCAGGTGCCGAGCGTGTTGGTGCGGAAGTCGGGGCAGTCGCAATGGTTGTCGCCCACGTCGAAGCCGCGGATGGAGACGCGGTACTGGCCGCCGGTCGTCGGATTGCTGACCTGATAATCGCTGAAAACGCGGTTGCGGCCGAGGTTCTGGATGCGGAACCCCTCCGTGGCGGCGCGCTTGCGGCGGATGTCGATCTGTTCTTCGCGGAGCATGAAAAGGCCCCCTCAAATCGGTTAGCCGCGACGCGCCAGCGGAGCGCTCCTCCCCGAGCGCTCCGCTGGCGCGTCGCGGCTAACCGGAATAACATCCACTAAAGATCCATAAACTGCCCCATCATGGGGCCGTGAACCAGACCTGATTGAGAGCGTCCTGGTAGAGCATGGCCAGGAACGGCATCCACGGCCACAGGCAGGGGATGATGAACAGCGTGGCGGCGGACAGGGCGCCGAATTCCGGGGCGCCGGCCGTTTTGCGGACGCCCTTGATGAGGTCCGGCAGGCGGAACAGCGCGACGTAAATCGCGTAGCCGGGGATCAACAGCATCAACGTCAGCTCGGAGCGCGACGCATAATCGCGGCCGCTGGCGTAGACGCTGCACTCCTGCATGGCCCGGTAGGTCCAGTAGGCAAAGTAGAAGCCGAAGGTCAGGTACGAAAGCAGCAGCACGGCGATGGGGTGGCGGGCGCGGCCCAGCGTGCGGCCGGCCGCGTCGGTCTTGCGCACGGCGGCGCGGGCCGTGTAGACGGCGGCGACGCGGAAGGCGTAGAAGAGGCCGAAGAGGCCGAGGGTCAACAGCGTGAGCAGCAGGACGAGCAGCGGGTGCATGTCGGTCAGCCCGCCGCGCGGCTCCTTGGCCGCGGGGGCGCCGAGGGCGGGAAACTCGCCGGTCTTTTTCCCGCCGTCCTTGTCCTTCTTGGGCGGCGGCGCGGGCGGAGCGACCTTCGACGGCGGGAAAAGCCCCTTGATGGAGGTGGCCGGGACCCAGCCGGTCATGCCTTCCTGCCATACCATGTCGGTCGGCTGCAACTGGCCGGCGACGGCCAGCTGCTTGAGCTGGGCCGCGGACACGGGACTGTCCGCGGGCTGGCCGTTCAGTGTGAAGTGCCACTCGTTCGCCATGAGGTCGTCCTATTTCGCCCCGACCTTCTGTTGCAGCTTTTCCACCATTTCGGCGGGACGAAGTCCCGGATCATCGTAGTCGGCGACGCCGTGCTTCCACAGCAGCGCCCGCAACTGCCGCTGCACCGGCCCGAGCGTACGCAGCCGTCCGGGGTCGCGGCCCGGTTCACCGCCGCCCAGCGATTGGTCGATCTTCTCGATGCCGTCGGTCAGGGCCGCGGCGGTCGTGTCGCGGGGCACGTCGATTCCGCGCTGGCGAGCGAGCTGTTGCAGGCCGTCGGCGAGCTGCCGGCGTTCGCCGTCGTCCAGCGCCGGACAGGCGTCGGCGGCCGGCAGGCTCAGCCCCTGGGCGGCTGGCGGCCTTGGGGGCGGCGGCGACGCCGGCTTCAGGAGCATCAGGACGAAGGGGGCGTTGAGGATGGCCAGAGCGCACAGGAGAAAGGCGATCCGAATCCATCGGCCCCGCGTGCGGCCGGCGAAGAGGTCGTCCATGCGCCGCTGGTCGCCCGCCTCGACGACGGTTTGCAACCGCAGCTCGTAGGCGCCTTCGGGGTAGTCGCTGGCCTGCTCCTCGGTGAGATAGCCGTCGAAGGCCGGCCCCGCGGCGCGCGGCACGACCAGCACGTCGAAGCCGTTGGCGTTGGCGAAGGCGAAGGACGCCGGCCAGAGGCCGCTGCGCCGGCCCGTCGGCAGCAAGGCCCATAGCCCGCGGATCAGGCGCGGGTCGGGCGCCGGACGCTCGAAGGCCAAACGGCCGCCTTCGAGAAGGGCCTGGACGCCGCCCAGGAGCGTGGCGCTGTTTGGCACGTTCAGGACCTGTTGCACCTCTTCCACGGTGCGCACCGGCGCCGGCCCCGGCGCCTCCAGCGCCGGCAGCTCGCCCCGCGCCATCCAATTCGGTGAAAACTGGTCCGCAATGGAGAAAGGATCGCCGCCGAGACGGTCATACAGGGCGGCCGGCAGAATCAGCAGACGAAATCCCAGCGGTCCCGTCTCGCCCTGGTCGGCAACCTGCACGACGGCGACGCGGCGGTCGCCGAAAGGCTGGGCGAACACGCAGCCGGGGCAAGCCACGCCGGCCGGGCGCTCGCCGAAGTTCGTGCAAAGGCGCTCCGCGATAGGGCGCCAGTCGTCGAGAAAGCCGGACGAGCGCGCCAGACACGCCGGGCCGCCGGAGTCCCGCGCGCCATAAATCGCTTGCTCTATCACACCATCGGCCATGAACCGCCCCCCTCGACTGTTGTCTTGCTCCCGTATTGTATTTTAGCCAGTCCCTTCCCATAGTAGCGAGGGCGGAAGTCTCACCGCGGAGAACGCAGAGAGCGCGGAGAGAAGAAAGAACGAAACACGGAAGCAGTGCAGTTCCTATGGAACTCTCTTTTGTCTTCTCTCTGCGCTCTCCGCGCTCTCCGCGGTGAAATGTTTTTCGTGTCCGCTTTCGAGGAACACGGAGGTTCCCATGCGATCGCTTGTCCTGGGCCTGTTGGCGGGCGTCGGCCTGCCGGCTGTGGTCGTCGCCGCGGACGATCCGCCGATTCGGGAGGAAACGGGCCTAGTCTTCGGGACGGGCGGCGGCGCCAACCTCATGCTGGACGTGGCGATGCCTGCCGAGGGCGCGGGGCCGTTCCCCGCCGTGGTGTGCATCCACGGCGGCGGCTGGGTCGGCGGCGACCGCAAGGACATGGCGAACACCATCCGGGCGCTGGCCCGGTGCGGCTACGTCGCCGTGTCGCCGGACTACCGCCTGGCGCCGAAGGACCCCTTCCCCGCCCAGGTCGAGGATTGCAAGGCGGCCGTGCGCTGGCTGCGGGCCAACGCCGGCGCCTATAAAATCGACCCCGACCACATCGGCGCGGTCGGCTTCGCGTCCGGCGGGCACCTGGCCTGTATGCTCGGCGTCACCGACAAGGACGACGGGCTGGAGGGGAGCGGCGGCAATGGGGACGAGTCGAGCCGCGTTCAGGCCGTGGTCAGCTTCTTCGCCCCGACCGACCTGACCGTGCCGGACTGGAACCCCGTCATGACGGCGAAAAACCTCGTCCCCCTGATCGGCGGCACGTTGCAGCAGAAACCGGAGGCCTACCGCAAGGCGTCGCCGCTGACCTACGCCGGCAAGAACGCCGCCGCGCTGATGATATTCCACGGGGACAAGGATAAAATCGTTCCCCTGGAACAGTCGCGGAAGCTGACCGCCAAGATCACCGCGGCGGGAGGCGTCGCCCGCGTCTTCGTCCTGGAGGGCGAGGGGCACGACCCCTCGGAAGACAAATTGCTTCTTTGCATACGGCAAATGATGGCGTTTTTCGACAGCCAGTTGAAGCCGAAGCCATGACCCGCACGATCCCCCCGCCGACGAAATCGCGCCGCTGGTTCGGCGTCGCCTTTGGGCTGCTGCTCGGCCTAGCGGCGGTCTGCCACGGCTGTCATCTCGGCGACCACGACGACGAATTGTCTGTCCACGGGCGCACGCCGCGGACTCAGCAGGAGCATGGCGAGCCGGGCGCTGACGCGACCCGGCTCGCTTCGCCCCGTTAGGGATGTGGCACCTCGATCGGCACCGGCGTCGGGAAGAGGCCGAACAGGTCCTTCTTCGACGGGTCGGTTTGGGCGCTGGCGACCCGCTGCTGCAAGGCGGCGAGCGCCCGCGCAGCCGGTCCACCTCCGGGTCGGTGGGTCCGTTGAAGGCGCCGACCGAGACGACGCTGCTCGTTCGCGTGTGCAGAACGTAGGCGTCGAACTTCAGCTGGCGCAACGTCCGGGCCAGCTCGTGCGCGTTGTTCGCGGCCAGGGCCAGCGACTCGCCTTCATGGCGATTGCCAAGCCCGATCATCTTCATGAGGCCGCTCGACTCCGACTGCTCGGGCTTCACGACCGAAGTGCCGACGTATTCCTTGACCGCCAGCGTGTACTTGGCCGGACAGCGCAACATGCTGTATTCCTCGTCGGCGTTCAGCGTCAGGAGGAACTTGTCTCTCGAAGGATCGGGGCCGGCGCCGTCGTGCGGCACGGCCGGGTTGCGCACCACCATGCTCATCTTCTCGAACGGGTTCAGCACCACTTCCTTGCCGTTATCGTAGGCGACCCACTCGAACGGCTTGCCGCCCTCCTGAACCACCAAGTCGGGCTTGGGCCATTTCTTCACGCCGAGCAATACCTTGTGCGCCGTGACCTCATCGGGATAGCCGCCGATCAGCACGGCGCATTGCTCCTCGATGTGGACGACCAGATGGTGGTGCGGGATCGGCACGACCTTGTCCGCGCCGTCCGGCGAGGCGTCGAACGGCAGGGCCTGGCGCTGCTGATCGATGATCGCTTGCTGCTTTTTCCGCTCCTCATCCGCGTAATTGAACACCCAGGCCGGCGCGTGGTAGCGGCCGCGGATCTGCACCGCCAGCTGGCGGGCCAGGTCCGGGGCCGACGGCCCGGTGAAATAGGCGGCGGAGATCATCCACGGCCCCGCCTCTGGCGTGACGGAGTAGTCCAGGCCGGGTTCGGCGTCCGCCGGTGGGGCGGCGCCGGCCAAGCCCGCCGCGCCCAGCGCCAGGCACAAGGCCGGCGCCCACATCCGCTTGTTCATGAGGATCCGTCCTCCCTTGGGGAACTGTCCACCCTCCGCTGTCCGCTGGAATGGCGGCGGTTCATACCAAAGGAAACGCAATCAGTCCAGAGGCCATTTCGGGCCGAGCGCCTGCCGTTGGAGGACGGTGACGGCGTCCACGCCGAGCTTGCCGAGGTTGAGCAGGCGGTCGAGCTGGTCGCGGCGGAAGGTCGCTTCCTCGCCGCCGGCCTGCACCTCAATGAAGTCGCCGCCGCCGGTCATCACGAGGTTCAGGTCCACGTCGGCGTCCTTGTCTTCCCCGTAATCCAGGTCGAGCAGCTCGGTCCCGTCCAGCAGGCCGACGCTGACCGCCGCGACGCTGCCGCGCACCACGGCGGACGGGGCGGGCATCGGGCCGGCCAAGGGGTTCCGCGGTGGGGCCGCCAAGGCGTCGATGAGTGCGACGAAGGCGCCGTTGATCGACGCGGTGCGGGTGCCGCCGTCGGCTTCCAGCACGTCGCAGTCGATCCAGAGGGTGCGCTCCCCCAGCTTCGCCAGATCGACCACGGCCCGCAGACTGCGCCCGATCAGCCGCTGGATCTCGACGCCGCGGCCGTCGATCTTGCCGCCGCGGTCGCGCGGCTTGCGGGTCTGGGTGCTTCCGGGCAGCATGGCGTACTCGGCGGTGAGCCAGCCCTTGCCGCGGCCGACGAGGAACGGCGGGACGGAATCCTCGACGGAGCAGGTGCAGAGGACGGCCGTGCGGCCCATGCGCACCAGGACGCTGCCGGGCGCCTGGCGGGTATAGCCGCGCTCGAAGGTGAGAGGGCGTAGCTGGTCGGGACGGCGGCCGTCGTGACGGGTGAGGGACAGGGTCAGGCTCCTTGCGGGCTGGTCCGGGTCGGGGTCCACTGTTGCACGTAGTCCCGGATTCGTTCGGAAGTGGATCCGAACATCCGTGCGATCTGATCCCGCGCCGGGTCGCCCTGGCCGAGCCAGGTGAGCTGGCCGCCGAACCAGACGCCCGCGACGGGGCTTTGCGCGACCTCCCGCAATGTGGGGATGTAGCGCCGGTAGTCCTCCGGGCGTGGGCAATAAGCCGTGTTGAATACGTCCACGATGGGCAGGGCCGACGGCCCGCGGGCCATCGCTTCCGCGATGACGTCGAGGAGCCGCATGTCGGACGCGGACGAGGTCGCGACGCCGATCAGCAGCCGGACGGCGTGCTGCGGAATCGGGTCGCCCGGCCCCCACAGCTGGAGCGGACTGTTCTCGACCGCCGCCGGGAAAGCATGGTCCGCGCCGCCCCCGACGGTATTCAGCGTAAAGAGATCGAAGAATGTGTTCATGGCCTGGTCCTTCGCGGAGAGGTGTGGGGTATGCAAATGTAGCTCACCTTTTGCACGGAAGACGCCGGGGTCGTCCTCGCGTCGGCCGCCGGGACGCAGGGGTTGCTCGCCTCAAGCCGATTCCGCGGGGCGGGGCGCCGCGGAAAGGCGGGTCAGGTCGATGCACCGGGCGCCGGGAACACAGTCTCGGATCGCCTGACCGTTTTGAAAGAAGAACCGGGACAGGTGAATCGCCGGACAGTCAGCGAGTCGTGAAACGACGGCGGCATAGGCGGTCTGCTTCCCAGAATAGTCGATTCCGCATGTGCGGAAAATGATTGCTTCCGCACCGGCAGCCCAGGCGGCTTCCAGGCCGAGCAAGGTTCTTGGGTTTCCGGCCAGCTGGGTCAAGAGCCAGTCGCGCTCCAGGCAAAGGCGTCGCAAGACCGCACTCGCCTCCTTCGGAGACAGGCCTCCCATCCGGCGCAGCCACGCCGTCGCCCGCAAGGGTCGGAGCAACCGGAGGAAACCGTTTCGGTCGTCACTTGCGGGGAACGCAGAAAGCACCCGTCCGTAAAGGCGCAGTCCATTTACCCCCTGTTGGCCGGTGAGGGCTCGGACCAGATCGTCCTCGGACTCGTCCGGCAGGGGGTGCGGCAGGTGCAGACAGACCAGTTCGCCAAGGCGAAGTTGGAACGGAGGAAGGAAGAGCGTCCCCGCTCGGGCACCCGTGCAGACCAGCCGCAAGTCCGCCATGACTCTCCTCCCCTCACAGCCCGATCCAGTTCCGAAAGGCGCCCCACCAACTCCGAGACGGCATCGGCCGGCTGAAAAGGGGGCGGCGGTCCCGCGGGTCCCAACGGCCGTGGCGCAGCAAGTCGCGGATGTGCCGTTGGTCGCCCGTCTCGTCATAGATTTCCAGGGCCGACGCCATCCGATGATGTCCTTCCACCACATGATAGCATCCGCGCCGGTCGCGCACCCCGCCGATCTGGCCTCTGGGTTCTTCGTAGGCGTAACGGCCGTGGCGCATGTCGGCCTTGATTTGATCGACCAGCCACGGTTTCTTCAAGCCGATTTGTGTGCCGCGGATCCTCGGCAACGGTGCGGCGAGGTCGGACGGCGACCGGGACATGCCGAGGACCTCGCCTCACGCCAGCAGCCACGTCAGCACCGCCTTCTGGGCGTGCATCCGGTTGCCGGCCTGCTGGAACACGACGCTGCGGTCGCCGTCGATCGCGTCGGCGCTGACCTCCTCGCCGCGGTGGGCCGGCAGGCAGTGCATCAGCCGGGCGTGCTTCGGCGCCTTCGCCATCAGCGCCGCATCCACCTGATAGCCGGCGAACTGCCGCAGCCGCTTCTCGCGCTCCGCCTCCTGGCCCATGCTCGTCCAGACGTCGGTGTAGATCACGTCGGCGGCGGCGGCGGCGCGGCCCGGGTCGCCGTCCTGCGTCAGCGCCGCGCCGGGCGCCTGGCGGCCGAACTCTTGCAAGAACGACTCCTCGAAGCGGTATCCCTCCGGCGCCGACAGGACGAACCGCGCCCCGGCCTTGCCGCAGGCCAGCGCCAGCGACCGTGCCACGTTGTTGCCGTCGCCGACGAAGACGACAGTTCGCCCCTTGACGGAGCCGAATACTTCCTGAATGGTGAGGAGGTCGGCGAGCGCCTGGCAGGGGTGGGCCTGGTCGGACAGGGCGTTGACGACGGGGATGCGCGAGTGGGCGACGAACTCCTCCAGGGTGCGGTGGCTGAAAACGCGCAGGGCGACAACGTCCACGTACTCGCTGAGGGTGCGGGCGAAGTCAGCGACGCTCTCGCGCTGGCCGATGGCGCCGTCGCTGGCGCCGAGGAAGATGCTGCGGCCGCCGAGCTGGGCCATGCCCGCCTCGAAGCTGACGCGCGTGCGCAGCGACGGCTTCTCGAAGACCAGGCCGAGGACGCGGCCGGGCAAGAGCGGCGTCCGGTCGCCGCCCTGGAACGCGGCCTTCATCCGGGCGGCCTCCGCCAGGACGTGATGGAGTTCATTCGTATCCAAATCCGACAGGTCGAGAAAATGTCGCATGTCATTGGTCCATAATGCATATCGCCAAGCCAAGCCGTCGCCCTCGTCGCCCTCGTTCCCAAGCTCTGCTTGGGAACGAGAAGCAGAGGAGCAACCCTACGAATGCCTGCCGACTGCTTCCTCCAGGATGTCGCAGCCCTCGTCCACCTCGGCGTCGCTGAGCGTGAGGGCCGGCAGCAGGCGCAACACGGTGGAATGCGTGCAGTTGATCAGCAGCCGCCGTTCCAGGCACTTCTGCACGATCGGGGCGCCGTCGATGGACAGCTCGACGCCGACCATGCAGCCTTTGACGCGCACCTCGCGGACGAACGGGCAGCGGCCGCGCAATGCCTCGAAGCGACGGCGGAAGTGCTCGCCGATCTCGACGCCGCGGGCCAGCAGGCCGTCCGATTCGATCGTCTCGATCGTGGCCAAAGCGGCGGCGCAGGCCAGGGGATTGCCGCCGAACGTGGCCGCGTGCGTGCCGGGCCGCAGCTTGGCGGCGAACTCCGGCCGGGCGATCAGGGCGCCGCACGCCACGCCGCCGGCCAGCGCTTTCGCCAGAGTGATCGCGTCGGGCAGGACGCCGCCGTGCTGGTAGGAGAACCATCGCCCGGTGCGGCCCATGCCGGCCTGCACCTCGTCGAAGATCAGCATCAGCTTGTGGCGGTCGGACAGCTCGCGCAGCCCTTCGAGGTAGCCGGCCGGCGGCAGGTTGATCCCGCCCTCGCCCTGGATCGGCTCGACGAGAATGGCGCACGTTTCGGAGTCGATGAGTTTCGCCGCGGCGTCGAGATCGCCGAACGGGACGTAAGAGAAACCGGCCAGGAGCGGCTCCAGGCCCTGATGGTATTTAGGCTGGGCCGTCGCGCTGAGGGCGCCGTAGGTGCGGCCGTGGAAGCCGTTGAACATGGTGACGATCTTGTAACGGCCCGGTTTGCCGTTGAGGCGCGCGACCTTGATGGCCGCCTCGTTGGCCTCCGCTCCGCTGTTGCAGAAGAAACTCTGACCGCCCCAGCCGGTGCGCTCGGCGAGCGCCTGGGCGAGCTTCCCCTGCGGCTCGGTGTGCCAGGTATTGGGCACATGGATGAGCCGACCGACCTGCTCGCGCACCGCCTCGACGACGCGCGGCGGACAGTGGCCGAGGAGGTTGCAGCCCCAGCCGGGGAAAAAGTCGAGGTAGCGATTGCCTTCGTCGTCCCAGACATGCGATCCCTCGCCGCGCACCAGACAAACCGGATAGCGCGTGTAGTTGGGAATGACGTACCGCTGATAGAGGTCGAAGGTGGCCGGGTTCATGTCTTTCCCCAAGGGGTCAGGAGTCAGGAGTCAGGGGTCAGAGGAAACCGGCGCCGCTTCTCTTTGACCCCTGACTCCTGACTCCTGACTCCTGTCATTCAAGAACGATCTCGGTGCCGACGCCGCGGTCGGTGTAGATTTCGAGGAGGAGAGAATGCCTCAGTCGGCCGTCGATCATGTGGGTCTTGCGGACGCCGCCGCGGAGGCTGTCGAGACAGGCCTCGACCTTGGGGATCATGCCGGAGTCGATGACTCCCTCGGCGATCAGCTGGCGGCAGCGCGAGGCGTTGAGACTGGTCTGGAGAGAGGACGGGTCTTTGCGGTCGAGGAGAACGCCGGGCGTGTCGGTGAGGAAGACGAGCTTCTCGGCCCGCAGGTGAGCGGCGACGGCGGCGGCGGCGGTGTCGGCGTTGACGTTGAGCCAGCGGCCGTCCTTCGTCTGGGCCAGCGACGGGATGACGGGCACGACGCCGCCGGCGCCGAGGGCTTCGAGGAGGGCGGCGTTGACTCCGGTGACGCGGCCGACGTGGCCCAGGTCGAGCGCCCGGCCTTCCGGGCCGGGCAGCGTCAGCCGTTCGCCGAACAGGCACTGCAAGCCGCGGTCGAAAAGCGGCAACGCCTGACCGCCGAGCAGACGGATCTGTTCGACGAGGCCGTCGGATTCCTGGGTCAGGATGCGGACGACGATTTCCAGCGCGGCGTCGTCGGTGACGCGCCGGCCCTGGATCTTGCGCGGTTGCAAACCGGCCGAGGCCATGGCGCGGTCGATAGCCTTGCCGCCGCCGTGGACGAGGACGGGACGCAGGCCGACCGTCTCCATGAAGACCACGTCCTGGAGGGTGGCCTCGAGGGCGGCCGGGTCTTCCATCGCGCTGCCGCCCAGCTTGAGGACCGTCAGCTTATCGCGGAACATCCGGATGTAGCTGCCGGCCTCGATGAGGGCCTCGGCCTTGCGAATGGCGTCGTCCATCGTCGTCGGTTCACTCGGGGCCGGCCGCGCCACGGACGCGCCGGCGGCGGAAAAATAAAAGATTATGGTAGGGGGGTTGGCACGGGGCGTCAAGGGGGCGGAACTATAGAGGCGTCTGGCCGCCCTGCTTCCGGGCGATGATTGTGGTCGATCTCGAACGGGACCCGGCTGGAATCCTGATGCGGCTGGCGGTATTCGCACCTGTGCCGGGCACGGCGCCAGACGAGTTGCGTCAGTTCTTCGTCCGTGAAGTCAGGCGCCGTTGCCGCGGTTCTTTAGGGAGAGGCGGCCCTTGGCCGCGAGCAGATCGAGCAATCGACCAACGCGGATGTAATCGTCCTACTCGCGGCGTTCGGCCGCGGTGAGTTCGTTAGGACGCCCGAAAGAACAACTTGAGCAAGTTTTTCTGAGTTCGTAGTCTGTGAGGATGCACGATGCAACCATCCTCCAAGGACTGCGGACCAAGTATGGAACTCTTCAGCCGATCATGGACGAGCGTCTCCGTCGCCAGTGGGCTGCCACGGAAGCTCTCGCCCTGGGCTGGGGTGGCGTCTCGGCGGTTGCCAGCGCCACCGGGCTGTCGCGCAATACCATTGCCGCCGGCATTGCGGAGATCGGCGAGCGGTCGCGGCAGACCACGCCCGTTCCTCCCAGCCCGCGGGTGCGGCGACCGGGCGGCGGGCGCAAACCGCTGACCGAGACCGACCCCGGTCTGGCAGAGGCGCTGGAGGCCTTGGTCGAGCCGGTGACGCGGGGGCACCCCGAATCGCCCTTGCGCTGGACGTGCAAGAGCACAGCGAAGCTGGCCGAGGAGTTGCACCGGCAGGGGCACGCGGTCAGCGACCGAACCGTGGCCAAGCTGCTGTACGAGGCGGGCTACAGCCTCCAGTCCAACCGCAAGACCCGTGAGGGGTCGGCGCACCCGGATCGCAACGCCCAGTTCGAGTACATCAACGACCGGGTGCGGCTGTTCCAGTGCCAGGGGCAGCCGGTGGTGTCGGTGGACACCAAGAAGAAGGAATTGGTCGGGGATTTCAAGAACGGCGGCCGGGAGTGGCGGCCCAAAGGCCAGCCGCAAGAGGTCCGGGTCCACGACTTCCAAGATCCGGCTCTGGGCAAGGCGATTCCCTACGGGGTCTACGACCTGACCCACAACCAGGGTTGGGTGAGCGTGGGCATCGACCACGACACGGCGCGGTTCGCGGCCGAGACGCTGCGGCGCTGGTGGGCAGGGATGGGCGCCAAGAGGTTCCCACGCGCCCGGAAGTTGCTGATCACGGCGGACGGCGGGGGGAGCAACGGCAGTCGGTCGCGGCTGTGGAAGATGGCGTTGCAAGGGCTGGCCGACGCCGTCGGGCTGCCGCTGAGCGTGAGCCACCTGCCGCCGGGGACGAGCAAGTGGAACAAGATCGAACACCGGCTGTTCTGCCACATCACGCAGAACTGGCGGGGACGACCGCTGGTGAGCCATGAGGTGATCGTAAGCCTGATTGCCCATACCACCACCGAAGCGGGACTCGAAGTTCAGGCGGCGCTGGACACCAACTGCTATGAGACAGGAGCCAAGGTGAGTGACGAAGAGATGGCATCCCTTCAGATCACCAAGGCCGACTTCCACGGCGATTGGAACTACACCATTGCGCCCAACTGACACTTGCTCAAGTTATTGTTTCGGGCGTCCTTAGCCTGGTTCTTGACCGCGAGTTCGTGCATTCGCCCCCGGTCGTCGGCGGTGAATTCGAGCTTCAGGAGGGCCCGCGCCGCCGCCGCGGACAACCCGTCGCGGTCGGGCTGGATCACGCGGCTGAGGATGGCCGCTTCGCTGTTGGACACATCCGTCCGTCGCATGGGCGTGGGTCTCCGGCACATTGTTCCGAATGGGAGCATAGCACGATCGATGGGCGGGAGGGAACGGGGGAATTTGGGGAGCGGCCTGTCAGCGGCTCACGCCGACTGGCATGGCGGCGCAATTCAGTTTATATTTCTACTATTAAAATGAACTGACACCATTTATCCTAGTCCCGTTTTCGGTACCCTGTACACGGGTCGAGCATACCCGTGGGGGAGCCGCGGACAAACAGGTCGAGGTTCGCGCTACGGCCTGCCGTAGCTCTCTCCCCCGCTTCCTCCCTCACCGTTGCCTTCATGGTCCCCAAATAGAAGGGCTTCCGTGAGGTGGGCCAGCAGAGGAACAGGGCAGCCGAACGTGATCTTGCGGTCTTCTCGCCAACTGCTCTGGATGGCGGCTATCCAGTAGTGGTCGGAGCAGCTGCGGTTGAATCCGTAAATGGGACCGCCGCTCATCCCCTTGAGGCTTTTCAACGAGAAGTTTTCGCTGAGACGGCCGGGGAACCTCGGCCATTCGGTCGGCTCGACGTCGTCTGGCAGTTCATCGAGCTTATGCACGTACACCATCGTCGGGGAAAGCTCCCCGACATCCGTGAACTCTTGCGGGAAGCCCAGCATGATGTACCAGTCGAAATGCAGGTCGAGCGGCACCCGCCAGTTCTCTTCCCGCACCGGCTCGACTTCGTTCTTTTCCAGGTGCGTCCGAAGGTAGTCGCCGGGTCCACCCAGATCCAGCAGGCCGAAGTCCAGGCCGTCCTGATCGAGGTAGCCCTTCGGGGTCTCCTCGTAGCCGAAGTAAATCGGCTCCTTCGCTACCGGGTGCGTCGTTACTTTCGGCCCGAACCCGGACAGGACGAAGCAATCGACCAGCCGGAACAGGCGGTTCTTCAGGCCGTAGTCGATGTCTTTCATGCAGTGGCCCGCCGTCAGGAGGAACCACCTGTCCCGGATTACCAGCACGAACGCCGAGCAGGCAAATGACCTGATCCCGCCCTTCGCCTTGCCCTTTTCATCCAGGTCTTGAAGGTTGCCGCCAAGGCAGACCAGATGGCGGCAGAAGTAGTGGAAGGCGTCACGGATCACCGGATTACCGCACTGCGAAATGTCCAATAGTCGTCCTTGATCGTTGCTCATTGGCCACCTCGAAGGGTGCATGGCGGCGTCAGATCATTTTTAGGTAAAAGCGGTCGTTCATTTATCTCGCACAAAGCCCCGCGGGTCCGGCCGGCTGCCCTGCCCTGTGACTACCCGAGTTGCCCCACAGCCGCTCGTTCCGCCCCCGGCGGCGCAGCCCGCTTCATGACGAGCACCACCGCGCCGTAAATGGCTCCCTCCAGATCGTACAGCCCGTGGTCGATATCTTCCGCGGTACCGAGCTTGCTGGTCCAACGGCCGCCGGACAGTTGTCGGGCGGCGTGCGTCGGCCTGCCGGTCGCGTCCGCGAACAGAGCGACCTTCTCGTAACCCGCTTCCAGACCCTCATCCTCGCAAACCGCGTAGCCGAGCGAAGCGAAGGCCGCCACGAAGGCGTCCCGCGTTCGCTCGCGCGGCACTCCGGCCGGCCAGTATTCCCGCTTTGCATCCCGGCCGGGCCACCACCAGGCGCGCGTCTGACCGGCGGCCCAGGCGATGCAGTTGTAATCGCTGTCCCGTGGGCTGGTCACGCGGTAGCCGCCCTTGGCCAGCCCGGGGAACGCTTCTTCCAGCGGCGTCACCATCGGTAGCCGTTGTCCTTGGCCCAGCGGAGCCAGGCTTCCGCCATCTTCGGGATGTCGCCGGCTGCCGACTCCGGCGCCGGCCATGCTCCGGTGATCGCTTTCAAGGCGGCGAACCAGTGCGTGTGGTTCTCCTCAAGGTCGCGCAAGAGCAACGGTACGACCAAGGGCCCCAGTCCAATAACCTCCTGGTACGCGGGGTGGCTTTCCGCATCTTCCATGGACGACAGGTAGTCCGTTTCCCTGTGCCACACGGTGGCGAGGCGGCGGAAACGCGCCTCCACCGTCTCCGCCGGCGCTCCCGGCGGCGGCTTGACAGGCGTTGTGGCCATAACATGTCCTCCGTAACCGCTCGGACGACGAGGCGGGCGCCTCGTTCCCTCTCAGATTGTACTTGCGCAGCAGTTTGTACGCCAAGCCCGCTCCGGATGGCGCCCACCGGCCCTCATCCGCAGACATTTCCCCTCCCACTTCCCCTGCCCAGACGCCCCCTTGGCATGGTACACTCGGCGTCGCCACGCGTCCCCCACAAGGTTGAGGTGCGTCATGTCCGAGCGTCTTTCCTGCTCTTTCCGGCCGCGCCGCCGGGCGGCCATGGCCGGCGGCGTGCGTGCCCATGACGGCCGCTCATCCCGTTTATCGGGGGAGAGAGGAAAGTTTGGCGCAGTGGCGCACGGTCAGAAAAACGAGGCGGATCAATGACTTACGATGCGCCAACCATGCGCCATTTGGCGCACGGCCGATGCCGAACGCTGCCGGTCGGCGAACGCAATCTGGGCCGACGGCGGCCCAGAGCGGCCGCCCTACCGCCCGCCGGAATACGCCGCGAAGCACGACTCCGTCTCCCACAGCTTCACCTCGACCACGGGGAAGCCCTGGCCGGCCGCGTAGTCGAAGATGAGCCGGGCGATGTTCTCCGCCGTCGGATTGACGTCCAAGACATGAACGGGTTCGCCGAGCTTCCGAAGAAATGGCAACACCGGATCGTCTTTATGCAAGAGCATCTTGTGGTCGAGTGTCTCGTCGATCCAGCCGCCGACGACGCGCTTGAGCCGGGTGAAGTCCATCACCATGCCGAGGTCGTCCAGCGCCGCGCCGGCCAGGGTGATGACGGCCTTGCCGTTGTGGCCGTGCAAGTGGCGGCATTTGCCGTCGTAATTGAGCAGCCGATGGCCGTAGCAAAAGGGGATTTCGCGCGTCACGCTGAACATGGCGGCTCCGTGTGGTAGGGCGTCCGATCCGGCACTCCGGCGTCGGCGAAGGCCTTTCGCCGCTCGGCGCACTTGTTGCACGCCCCGCAGTGGCGGCCCTCGCGCGGCCGGATGCACGAAAACGTCAGCTCCAGCGGCAAGGCGCGGCCGCGCTGCACGATTTCCGCCTTGTGCAAGTTCAAATAAGGCTGAAGGAGGCGGACGCGGCCGGCGACGGCCCGGTTGACGACGGCCTGGAAGTCCGCGAAGAATTCCGGCGTGGCGTCGGGGAACGGGTTGCTCTCCAGCGGCGCCAGGGCCAGCTCGGCGACTCCGTGCAGGTGGCACCAGAGGATCGCCTTGGCCAGCAGCAGCACGTTGCGGCCGGGCAAAAAGACGGCCGCGTCGGGCGTGTCGGCGCCGGGCGTCCCCTCGCCGGTAATGCTCCAGTGCGGCGGGTAGAGGTCGCGCACCGGCATTTCCAGGACGTGCAGCGGCCGCAGGTTGGGGGCGGCCACGGCGGCGAGGAACCGCCGCAGGTGCTCCATCTCCACCGGCTCCCAGAACAGCCCGCAGTGGACGTACAGCGGCTGCACCGAGGGTCGGATTTCCAGCTCCTGCGCGAGCAGCACGGCGCTGTCCAACCCGCCGCTGACGAGGACGGCGAGGCCGGGGGAATCAACGGCGGAGTTGGGAGGCGGTGTCATTTGTGTTTATTGTAGCGGGCGGGCGGGCGCGCTTTCAACGGGCTGAGTCGCGTGAGATGAGCGCCGGTGCGGCGACCGGCCGATCAAGGAAACGGGAGAATCCGCATGGACGCCGATAAGACCTTCTGCGAGTTCTTCGCCGGCATCGGTCTCGTCGGCGAGGGGTTGCGGCCGTCCGGCTGGTCGTGCGTCTACGCCAACGACGTCGATCCGCGAAAGCAGGAGCTGTACGAGGCCCGCAACGGCCCCAGCCCGCACTACCATCTCGAAGACGTAAACCGGACGGCCGAGGTGGTCGATCGCATCCGCGGGCGGCCCGCCCTGGCGACGGCGTCGTTCCCGTGCGTGGATCTGAGCCTGGCCGGACACTATCGCGGGCTGGAAGGTCGGGAATCCTCGACGTTCTTCGCATTCGCCGAGGCGCTGCGCACGCTGGGAGAACGCCGGCCGCCGCTGGTGCTGCTGGAAAACGTGCCGGGGTTCCTGAGCTCGCACCAGGGCCGCGACTTCACGACCGCCGCCGAAACGCTGGCGGGCCTTGGCTACCGCCTCGACGCCTTTGTGCTGGACGCCCGCCACTTCACGCCGCAGAGCCGTCGCCGCGTCTTCGTCGTCGGGGCGGTTGGCGCCATCCCGGCGACCGAAAGGCCGACGCCGCCGCCGGGGTTGCTTCGGCCGCCCAATCTTGTCAGCATCCTTTCCACGCTGCGCCTGCCGACCGGCTGGCTCAACCTCGACCTGCCCGACCCGCCGCAGCGCCGCGTCCGCCTGGAAGAGGTGATCGACCTGGACGATGCGCAGGAATGGTGGAAAGAATCGGAAGTGGACCGGCATTATCGCATGATGAGCCACGGCCACCGTCGGGAAGTGGACGCTTACCGCCGCGGCCTGTTCTCGCGAGTGGGCACAGCGTTCCGGCGGGTGCGGCGCGACGGTCAGCGGGCGGAGGTGCGTTTCGACGGCCTGGCGGGCTGCCTGCGGACGCCGCGCGGCGGCAGCGGCAAGCAGATCGTGGTCGCGGTCGGCGAGGGACGGCTGCGGATGCGCTGGATGAGTCCGCGCGAGTACGCCCGGCTGCAAGGGGCGCCCGACTTTCCGCTGGCGGGCGGACGCAACCAACAGCTGTTCGCGTTTGGAGACGCCGTCTGCGTCCCGGCCGTCCGCTGGGTGGACCAGCACGTGCTGACGCCGTTATACGAATCAGCCCGGACGGCCCGAAGGAACGGACATGCCGGATAACCTGAGTCCTGAGGACCGCCGCAAAACGATGCAGGCCGTCAAGGGCAGCAACACGTCGCTGGAGCGCGCGGTGGAGGCGGCCTTTCTGGAGCGGGGCTGGATCTGTCAGCGCCATGTCGCTGAGCTGCCGGGCAAGCCGGATTTCGTGTTCGAGGAGGCCCGGCTGGTGGTGTTCGTGGACGGCGATTTCTGGCACGGCTGGCGGTTCCCGCTGTGGTGCGACAAGCTGACGCCGTACTGGAAGCGGAAGATCGAGCGCAACCGCCGCCGCGACCGGCTCAACTTCCGCCGGCTGCGGCGGCTCGGCTGGCGCGTGCTGCGGCTGTGGGGGCATCAGGTCGAGAAGGACCTGCCGGCGGCGGTGCGGCGCGTGGCGGCGCTGCTGCGGCGGAAGCCGCGGGGGTAAGCGCCCATCGGTATCTGCACAACGACTCCCTCCCCCCTTGTGGGGGAGGGAGAAGACCCGACGCCGCAACGACTTCTGCGTTGTGTAGATACCAATGGGCTTGTCCCGGCGGATTTCGCCCCAACGACGGGGATAAACCCCGCCGCTCGCCTGAGCTAGGCGGAGCGCCGCCAGGCGGCGTCGGCGGCCTGTTCGCGCACCTCGCGGACGAAGCGCTCCCAGGCCGTGGCGTTGGCCGGCGCCTCGCCGCTGACGCGGTCGAGGTCTTCGAGCAGCTCGGCCGCGCTGGCGTAAGGCGGTTCCGCCTGGCCGGTCAGCCGGGCCAGCACGCCGTCCAGCGCCTCGGGCATCGCCTTGTTCTTGCCCTTGCGCGGGGCGGCCGACGCGGAGACGGCCCAGCCGGCGGCGACGCGACCCAGCGCCCGCAGGTCGGCGGCCGCGTCCGGCTCGGCGTCGGCCGGCGGGGCGGCGGCCAGCCAGCGCGGCTCGCCCAGGCCGCACAGTTTCACGATCCCCTCCGGCGTGCAGACGAACGACGACGCCTCGAGCGCCCCGTGGACCAGGCCGGCGTCGTGGGCCGTCCGAAGGCCGAGCGCCGCCTGCGACAGCAGCCGGAACCACACGCCCGGCGCCGCCGCCAGCGCCGGCCAATCGGAGCCGGGCAAACCCGTCAGCCACTCCTGAAGCACGGCCGGCCGGCCGGCGATTTCGAGGACCTCGTAAGTCGCCGCGACGTGGACATGATGGACGGCGGCCGCGGCCGCGAAACGCTGCCGGAACTCGTCCGGATGGACCGCGTCGTGCATCTCCGACTCGGCCAGGCAGCGCAGCAGCGCCTCGCCGTTGCGGCGCGGGTCGAAGACGCGGTAGACGGCCTCGCGCGGCCCCGATTGCAGCCGGTCGATCACGCGCGCCGGCCCAAGCACCAACCCATCGAGGTTGCCCGCCTCGATCAACGCCATTTGGTAGAGCGTAAGATAGTTTCCCGCCAGCAGCAGTTGCCGCAGCGAGCGCCGCTGCCGCCGGGCTTCCTGCAAGAGGGCGGCCAACGCGTCGGCGTCCACCAGCTCCAGCGAGCGCAGCAGGTCGCCGAGCCGCCGGTCGGCTGGCTCCGCCTCGCCGCTCATCGGCAGGACGCCCGGCGTCTCCCCTTCGGCCGCCGCCGGCCGCTCGCGCCGCGGCCCCAGCAGCGTGAACACGGCGTCCGCCCCCACGACCGGCGCTTCCTGCGCCGCATCGACGCCCGACAGCTCGCGCATCTTGCGGCGATACCACTGTCTCATGTCGCTGAGGTGGCCTTCCATCTCCGACCGCCGTTCTGCCACCTCGCGCTCCTTCTCCTGCAACTGTTCAGCCTGCTGCGCCAGCCGGGCCGACGTGGACGCCACCTCCTCGGCCTTTTCCTGCACCTCCGCTTGCTTCCGCTCCAGTCGGTTCTCGCCATGCAAGAGCGCCTGCTTCATCTCGGCGACGCGACCCTGCCACTCGACCAGCTGCTGCCGGAACGCGGCGACCGCCAGGCGGTGCTCGTCGCGCGCCACGTGCAGGGCCAGCTCCTCGGCGCGGACGCGGTCGGCCTGGCCCTGGACCTGCTGCCGCGCCGCCTCCAGGTCGTCGCGGCTCTGGCGGGCATAGCCGTGGACCTCCGATAGGTGCTCGCGCAGCTGCTCGCGCGCCCGCAAGAGCCGGTCCATCCCGACCGCCGCCCGCGTTTCGAGGTCCGGCAAGCCGCGCATCAGCTCCAGCGCTTCCGCGCGGGTCGTCTCGAATTCCCGCCGCGTCTGCTCGGCAGCCTCGCTGGCCGCCTGGCGATCCGCGTCGAGCGCCATCCGCTGCGCGACCAGCGCCTGCCGCTGACCGTTCAGCGAGTGCATGTCCTCGCGCAGCCGCTCCGCATCCGCCCGCAGCCCCTCCTCGCGGTCGGCCAGGTCCCGGGTCATCGCGTTCAACTCGGCGGCCCGGTCGTCCAGGTCCTTGCGGACTTGTTCCAGCTCGGCGACCTTGCGCTGACGCTCCTCCTCGGCGGCCCGCGTCAGCTCCTCCAGCCGGGCGACGTCGGCCCGCAGCTTCTGCTCCTGCTCGGCCAACGCCTTTTGCCGCTCGCTCAACTCCTCGGAGCGGCGCCGCAGCTGCTCCTGCAACGACGTGAGCGTCTGCTCCGCCTTGGCCAGCGCCGTTTCGCGGTCGCGCAGCGTCCGCCGATCGGCCGCCAGTCGGTTCTGCAATTCCTCCAGCTGGGCGGTGCGGGCCGTGACCAGCCCGGCTTGCTCCGCCTGCTCCGCCGCCGTCGTTTCCTGCCGCCCCTGGCGCTGGTCCAGCTCCTTTTGCTGAGCTTCCAAAGACTCCTGCGCCTGTCGCAGCTGCCCCACGGCCGCGTCCATCGTCGCCCGGCTCTCCTCGAACCGGCGCCGCTCCTCCTGGTGCAGCAGGCGGTCGTTGTCCAGCTCCTCGCGCAGCCGCCTGGCCTCGTCTTGCCGCGCCTTGAGGTCTGTTTCCGACGCCTCCTGCATGGCCCGCTGGTCGCTCAGCGCCTCTTCCTGCCGCCGCACCTCTTCGCGCATTCGCTCCACGCGCGTCCGCAGCGTGGCCAACATCGCCTGCTGTCCTTCCAGCGCCGCCGCCCGCTGCTCCACCTGGGCCGCGGCCGCCTCGTAGGACTCCTTTTGCTTGGCGAGTTTCTCCATCTCCAGGGATTGTTTTTCGTGGAAATCGTCCATCTGCACGGCCTGCTCTTCGAGGTCGCGCAGGTCGCGCTGGAGCTGTTCGTAGCGCTTGTCAACCTCCAGCGCCCGCGTTTCGAGTTGCTTTTGCCGCTGTTCCAGCTGGGCCTGGATGCGGTCGAGCCGCACCAGGTCGCCCTGGTGCTGCTTCTGCCCCCGCTCCAGCGCCGCGCGGTCCTCCACGACCTTCTGCTCGCGCTCCTCGCACTCCTTCACCCGCTCCGCGAGCTGACTCTGTAAATCCACCTGGCGGGTCGCGATCCTCCGATGTTCCTCTTCGAGGACCATCCGGTCGCGCGCGAGCTGTTCGGCGCGGGCCTCGTTCTCGGATCGGCCCAGTTCCAGCTCTTTGCGCACGGCGTCGGCCTGCACTGCGAACTCGTCGATCTCGCGCTTGCGGTCCTGCAGCTGCTTCGCGGCATGGGCAATGGCTTTCTGCTTTTGGCGGAGACGGTCGCGGCGGCCGCGGTAGCGCTCGTAGAGCTGTTCGCGGATCTGGACCATCTGGCGGCGGATGGCGCGGGCCTCTTGATGCTGCTTGTCCGCCTCCCCACATTGCAGTCTTAGGCGATCCATTTCCTCCGTACCGATTTGTTGCGCCTGCTCGCGCCGCTCCAGGTCGGCGCGGGCGGCGGCCAGCTCGCCCTCCTTCTCCTGCAGCCGGCGGTTGGCCGCCTCGGCCGACTCGGTTTGCCGGCGGCATTCCGCCTCAAACTCGCCCCGGAGCCGCCGCCACTGTTCCTGCTCCTGCTCCAGCGCCTCGGCCCGCGCCCGCAACTCCGCCTCGCGCGCCGCGATTTCCTGCAACCGCTCCCCGGAAACCGCCGCCGGTTCGCCGCCGGGCGGGGGCGCCGCGGCGGGCGCCACCGACGCCGTGATCTCGACGGTCCCAAGGGTGACGCGGTCGCCGTGGCCAAGGTACGTCGAACCGGAGGGCCGGCCGTTGACGGCGACGACCTGCACCGGAGCGAGCTTGCGGAGGCTGGCGCCGCGGGCGTGGCGCGAGATGAGGCAGACCACCGGAGCGACGGCGCCGCCGGGCAAGCGCAGGTCGCAGCCGGGGACGCCGCCGATGAGGAAGCCGCCGTCCCCGACCTCGTAGACGGTGGGCCGGCCGCCGCCCGACCGCACTTCGAGGCGGACGACCGGCAGGCCGGCGACCGAGACATCGGGGACGGCCGACCGGGCCGATTTCGCTGAGGCTTGGGGCATACGGAGCATCCGCGCAAGGGCCATCCATGACCGGGGCGACTGACCGCGGATTGGAATCGATTTCGAGGATTTTGGAAAGGCCAATCAGAACGTTGGCCACAGAGATCACAGAGAACACAGAGAGTATAGAAAGCAAGAGGCATGGGGAAGGTGGGCAAAGGCCTTACCGCCGGGCTTCCGCTTTCTCTGCGATCTCTATGGCTAGATTCGCCGGAACTGCCGGTCGAGGTCGTGGCGGCTGAACAGGAGCGAGGTCGGCCGGCCGTGCGGGCAGTGGTGGGCGTCGTCGGCCAGGGCGCACTGTTCCACCAGCGCGGCGATCTGCTCCGGCGTCAGGCGGTCGCCGGCCCGAACCGCGGCGTGGCAGGCCATTAGACTTAAAAGGTCGTTAAACAAGACTTCTCGCGTCGGCGGCCGGTCCTTCGCCGTCAGATGATCGACAACGGCCCGCAGGATCGCCTGCGGCGGGCGCCGGCTCAGGAGCGTCGGCACGTTCGTCACCAGCACCGTGCCGCCGCCGAAGTCCTCCACGCCCAGGCCCAGCTCCGCCAGCGCCTCGCGGTGTTCCAGCGCCCGCGCCGCTTGCTCCGCCGTCAGCTCCACCGGCTCGGGGATCAGCAGTCGTTGCGTCTCCAGCGACCCTGACCGCAGCCGGCGCTGGAGCTGGTCGAACAGGATGCGCTCGTGCAGCGCGTGCTGGTCGATGACGAGCATCCCCTTTTCCGTCTCCATCACCAGATAGGCGTCGTACAGCTGGATGACCTTGTTCGGCCCGGGCGACGGGAGATTCAGGGGGAATTCGGGATAGGGGGGCGCCGATTCCGTCGGCGCATCGGGAGCGGCGAAACCGGGCGGCGGAACGGGGTCTGGGGGCGCTGCAGCCTGGGAGGCCAGGGATGCGGGCGCCGACGGAGTCGGCGCCCCACCGAGAAACGGCAACATCGGTTCCGGCGGCGGGGGCGGCGACAGCGACCACGGCTCCGGGGCGGTTGGACGGATCGTCGAGGGCGCCTGAAGGCGGGCGGTCAGGTTCTCGGCGCTCAGCCGCTGGCGCACTGTGCTGAATACCAGATGATACAGTGCCTGGGCGTCGCGGAAACGCACCTCGGACTTGGTCGGATGCACGTTTACGTCCACCAGATCCGGCGGCAGGTCGATAAAGAGAAAGACGACCGCGTAACGTCCCGTCATGACCAGGCCGCGGTACGCCTCCTGAACGGCGTGGCCGAGGGCGCGGTCACGCACCCAACGGCCGTTGACGAAAAGGTACTGCATTTTGGCCGTGCCGCGCTCGCAGGACGGGTCGGCGACGTAGCCCGTGAGGCGGGCGTCGCCCTTGCGGCCCTCGACGGCGTACAGGGCGCCGCCCACCTCCAGTCCGAAGAAGGCGCCCACGCGGTCGAGCAGCGTCATCGACGGCGGCAGGTCGTAGACCGGCTTGTTGTTGTGCCGCAGCGTCAGGTGCGGCGCCGCCCCCGCCGGCCGGCCGTGCGCCAGGGCCAGCCGCGTGAACGCCTCGGAGACGTGACCCATCTCCGTTGTCGTTGTCCGCAGGAACTTGCGGCGGACGGGCGTGTTGAAGAAGAGGTGCTTGACCTCGATGCGTGTGCCGGGCGAGCCGTTCCAGGGGCGGACGGGGCCAAGCTCGCCGCCGTTGCAGGCGATCTCGGCGCCGCAGGGTTCGTCCGGCGGCCGCGATTGCAGGGACGCCTGGGCGACGCCGCCGATGGAGGCGAGGGCCTCGCCGCGGAAGCCGAGCGTCCGGACGCGGAAGAGGTCGTCGGCGTCGTGGAGCTTGCTGGTGGCGTGGCTGGCGAAGGCCAGCGGCAGGTCATCGGCGTGGACGCCGCAGCCGTCGTCCACGACGCGGATCAGCTCGACGCCGCCCTGCTCCACGTCCACGTTGATGCGGCGGGCGCCGGCGTCGAGGGAGTTTTCGAGCAGCTCCTTGAGAACGCTGGCCGGCCGTTCGATGACCTCGCCGGCGGCGATCTTGTTGACGACCAGCGGCGGCAGTTGGCGAATTCTAGCCACGAACTTCGTCCTCTATTTCTTCACCCGCAGCAGCACCGACTTCGCCGCGAACTCGGCGTTCTTGCCCTCCTCCCGCGCCGCCACCACGAAGGGATGCTCCATCGGTTCCACCCACGGTTCGACGTGGATAACGAAGGTCCGCTCCGTATCCTTTTCCGTGATGAGGATGCCGTTGAGGCCCACGTCCAGTACGCGAACGCCGTGCGGCAGGCCGCGCACCTCCAACGGGATGCGCCCGGCGAAGCCGTTGCGCCGCTCCACCTTCACCGTCACGCGCACCTCGCCGCCGGGCGCGACTGTCGCCTCCGCCACGTCCGTCGTCGTCAAAATGTCTCCCGGCGCCTCCACCTTCGGCAGACCGCCGGCCGCCTCGCGCACCACGTCCTGGCCGTCGATGGTCGCATGGGCCGTCAGCTTCAGCGCCTTCGCCCGAGCCGGCACGGACGCCGTCGGTTCGGCGAACAAGGCGAAACTGGTGCTGGTTTCGCCGGCGGGCACCGTCGTCGGCGGGGCGCTGAAGCCCGGCGGCAAGTTGTCCAGCTGCACCTCGATCGGGCCGTCGAAGTCGTCGATGCGGTCGGCGTTCACGGTGATCGCGGCCGCGCCGCCCTTCGTCACGGCCGGCGCGGTCGGACTGAAAGAGATATTAAAGCTCGGCCTTGGCTCACGGACGGTCAGGCGGAAGGCGTACAGCGGCCCGCCCTGGCCGCGCACGTCGCCGACGCGGACCTGATAGTCGCCGTCGGCCGGGGCGTCAAAGACGAGGCGCGAGTCCTTGCCGAAGCCAGGGCCGCCGTCGTCGTTGCGCCAGTACAACGTCACGACCGGCAGGCCGTTCGGCGGGAACACTGTCCCGGGAGGGTGGATCGCCACCTTGTACATCGGCTGGCCCATCGGATGGGCCGTCGGCGTCGTGCCGAGGTAGCCGAGTCGCTGGCCGTTGCGGGAGAAGAACTGGCAATCGTCGTCCGGGTTCTTGGGCAGCTGGTCGATCCGCATCAGTTCGTCGCCGACCAAGAGGTAATCGTTGGTCGCCAGGTCGTTCCAGTTCTCGATGCGGATGCCGGAGCCGGCCGAGTCGTGGTCGCGGAAGACGACGATGGTTTTCGACAGGCAGCGCAGCGTGGCGCGCGGCAAGGGTTTGCCTTGCCCATCCAGGACCTCAATGGTCGAATCCAGCGACGAGCCCAGGCGGCGGGCGTTGACTTCCAGCAACAGCGTCTGGCCCTTTTTCGCCTGGAAGCGGTAGGTCGCGGTCGCGCCGGCATGGTCGATGCGTCCGTTCGCCGTCCCCGGCACCGGAAGCAAGGCGCCCTCCGCGGTCGGTGTGACCTCCGGAAACTCGCCGACCAGCACCGACGAGTCGCCGAGCGGCGGGCCGTTGGGCGGCGCGAGCGACACGGGCAGTCGGCTGCCGCGGGCGGCGTCGGCCGGCGCCTTGACGTGGACCGTGCGCGTCGGGCCGAGATGGACGCCCTCGACTTGCACATCGACTTCAGTCCCGCGCTGGACCCCCAGGGGGAAGACGCCGGTCACAATGGGGATGTCGCCGATGTTCAATCGGTAAAACATCGTGGCGTCGCCGCGGTACTCACGGTCGCGGACGCCGACGGCGTAGACGCCGGCCGCTGGGCAGGTGTAGCCGAGCAGGCCGTTTTCGCTTTCCGCCACGACACGGTCATCCGGGCCGACCAGCTCCAGGACCGGCTCCAGCTTCGAGCGGATGGCGGCCGTCAGAAGCTGCACACCGATTTCCTGGCCGGCCTTCGCCTCGAAGCGGTAGTAATCGCCGTCGCCCGCCTTGCCGATAGCGCCGACGACGGTGGCGGGCAGCAGGATCGCCTGGCCGGTTCGCGGCGAATCGTTCGGCTCGACCTCCAGGATCGGACTAAAGCGATCGACAATAAATGTTGTCGGGCCGGACGCGCCTCCCGACGTCTTCACGGTGAGCGGATAGGCGCCGGGCGGCGCGTCGGCGGGAATCGTCACGTCCACGTCCAGGGTTGCGGCCGTCCCGCCGGGCGCGACGGCGACCTTGAGGCCGGGCGGGCTGGCCGTCACCTCCGCGCCGCCATCGAGATTCTGCCCATCAAGGCGGACGCGGACGGTCTGGCCGCGCACGGCGGAAGCCGGCGTCGCCTTGTTCAGCACGGGCGGCTTCGGCTTGGCCGGCAGCGGTTGACTTTGCACCTTGCCGGTCGGTTCCTCCAGCAAGACGAGGACGCCGTCATAACGCCCAATGGCGATCTGCTTCTGATCCTTCCGCACCGCCAGCGCCAGCGGCGCCTCGGGCTGCGTCGGATAGACGATGCGCTCCACCATTCGGCCCGCGTCCCACGCCTTGGCGACGCGGTCCTCGCTCAGGGAATAAAGAGTTTGGCTGTCCGCGGACCACGCGACGCGGACGACCGGCCCTTCGTGGGCGAAGACGGCGTGAACCAGCTTGCCGCCCTGCGCCGACACGTCCCAAACGCGAACGCTCTTATCCACTCCGGCGGCGGCGAGCCGATGACCGTCGGGACTCCAGGCGACGCTATACACCCAGTCGGTGGAATCGCTGAGGGTGTAGAGGCGCTTGCCGTCGGCGACCTGCCAGACCTTCACGGCCCGGTCGGCGGAACCGCTGGCGAGCAGCGCCCCGTCCGGGCTGAAGGCGACGCCGTAAACCGCATCGCTGTGGTCCTTCAGCTCGCGGACCAGCTGGCCGGTTTCCACGTCCCAGAGCTTGATGAGCCGGTCGTAGCCGCAGGTCGCCAGCGTCTTGCCGTCGGGGCTGAAGGCGAGATCCAGAATGGCGTCCTTGTGGGCGGCGATGGTTTTCGCCGGCGGGTCGGCGGGAACGGCGCCGGCGGCGGCCTTGTAGATGCGCACCTCCCCGACGACATCGGGCGACCCGCTGGCGACGGCCAGCACGGAGCCGTCGCGGCTGAAGGCCAGGGCCGTCACGTCGCCGGTCTGTCCCGGCAGCTTGCCGACCACGTCGCCGCTGTTGGGATCGATCAACTCGACCTCGCGGTAGCCGGCGGCGGCGAGCAGTTTGCCGTCCGGCCGGTACGCCAGCGCGGCGACCGGGGCGGCGTGCGGCGCGCGCGCCTTGATGTCCGGCAGCGCAATGATCGTCGAGCCGCCGTCGTCCTTGGCCCCGGCGTCGATCCAGGCGCGGAGGACGGCGAACTCCTCCGGCGTCGGCCGGCGCGTCGCCTTCTTGGGCGGCATGGTCGGCTTCATCTTGCCTTCCACCTGCAAGACGATGCGGCTGTCGTCGGCCTTGCCGGCGACGAGGACGGGGCCGTGCTGACCGCCTTCCATCAGCGTGGCGTAGGATTCCAGGTTGAGGCCGCCCTGGAATTCCTTGGCGTTGTGGCATTCCAGACAGTAGCGCGCGAGGAAAGGGCGGATTTGCTTGGAGTAGCTGGGCGGCTCGGCGGCGACCACCGAGCTGGTCATGGCACACGCAAGAAAAAGAGCGAGTACAGAGAGGCGGGAAGGACTCATCGAGGAACCCCGGTGATTCATTCTAATCTTGATTCTGGATGATGAGGGCTGCGAGCAAGTTCCCTTTGCCGTACTCCCGTCCGTTGGGCAGCTTGGTCTTGTCAGTGCGGGGATCGTAAGTCCCTACGGTGCGGCCGTTCGCCAGCTTGGCAACCACCTCGCCGTTAGATCTGGTCTCGATGTAGCCCAAGGTGTGCCCGTTTGGAAGCCTGATTGCTTCACGGCTCATTTGCGCCTCCGATGTTAGGCAAGGCTCAGCTGCTGACGGACTGCGGCAATGAACGCCACTGCCGGGCCAGTCCACCGCTGCCGCGAGAAGCCCCGCGATGAGGGATGATGAATATACGCCGCATCCGCCCTCATTCCAACTGCCAGCTTTCCAACTTGTTCGCCGGTTGGCTGAACCAGCCCGAGACCGACCAACCACTTCCATAGCTGTTTCCCGAGTACCAGGACCGCTTGTGGTTTATGGCGATCGACAACCGACACTAGCGCCGCCCGCGAGCCTAACCATGCTTCAGTGGATGGTCGCTGCCGCGCTCGTTCTCCGACCGGACACTGGACGAAATTGTAGAACATTACCGAGTGCCAAAACGTTCGTAGATCATACACTCCACCGATCGTCCGGTGTGTGGTCGTATAGAAACGATGAGCCCATTGTCCTCGCAAGATACTGCTGATCATGTCTGGGACGATTGACGAAGGCAGAGGGGCTGACGGTCGCTCATACATGGATTCGCCGAGTAAGAGCAGTCGGACGCCGAACACGCCACCGGAGCAGTAGTGATCGCCGACCCAAGGTAGGTACCGCGGCTCTTGGCTCATGCCCGGTTTCCTGCACACGGCCGCCTCATCATCCGCCGCCTGTTCCTCCTCGGACATCAACCCGTAGTGGTCAATCAGCCGTTTCACCCGTTCGGCGTCCCATCCGGCCGGGAACCTGGGCTCGATCATTTCACCTCCCGCTTGTTTGCATTCTCAACTGCTCGCCGCTCCCTCGCGCTTGCCGCCGTTCGCGGGCATCGTTTGAAGCAGCGCCCGCAGCACCGCGTTGACGTCCTGCGAACTCTGAAATACTTCCGCCACCTCCGGGTCCAGCACGGACCACGCGGCCGCCTTTCTTCAGACCGGCGGCGAAGCGGTTCGGCTTGGCCTGACGGTAATCGAACTCGTATTCCGCCCTCACTTCATCGCTCATGTCCCCCGACCTCCCAGCGGGTTCTCTTCATAGTCCTTGCGCTCACGCGGTGTCGCCGCCCTGGCGCTGATGATTCGCACCGCCCCGCCGCGCTCGGTGAAGCTCACGATCAAAACACGATTCCGATCCGAATGGCCCACGACGATTTCACGCAGTTCATCCTGAGAATGGTCCGGGTCGTCAAAGATGGCCGCGAGCGGGTTCGCAAATACGGTCGCGGCTTCCTCGAAGGACACGCCATGCTTCTGCTGATTGGCCAGCGCCTTCTCTTCATCCCACTCGAATGACGGGCTCATCTTGACCAGCCCTCCAACGCCGTCCCTCCCGGAACCGTCTCTTAATGGTTGAACACAAACTCCTTCGACGCTAGCACCGCCCAGAACAGGTCCTCCAGCGCCTCCGCTCGCGTCGTCTTGCCGTCGGCCGCCGACTCCGCCAGCAGGTTGTGGAACTTCTTCGCCTCCGCCGCAGTCGGTTCGCGGCTCAGCGCCAGCAGGTACAGCCGCCGCACCGCCTCGTCGTCAGACACGTTCTCCTTCAGCCAGGCCGCCACGCGGCCCTTGGGGTCGCGCAGCTTGTCGTTGAGCGTCTGGCCGTTGTTGACGTGCAAGGCCTGGCCGACGCTGGAATCGTCCTGCCGCTCGCAGGAGCAGACCGCCACGCGCTCCGGCCGGCCGAACGCCTCCAGAAACCGCGACGCCACCAACGAATCCGGCAGCTGCAGCGCCCGCGTGCCCAGCGGGTAGCCGTTGTAGTCCGTCGTCGAGTCGCCGGCCGCGGAGTCCAGCTTCGTGAACGGCGTCGCCACGTCCGTCACCTGCGAGTAGGCATCCAGCATCACCTCAGCGGGAAGCCGGCGGACGATGTAGTGCGAGTAGAACCGATCGTCGGATTCATTCCCGGCCGTCGCCTTCGAGGATCGCTGATACGCCGCCGAGTTCATGACCCGGCGAATCAGGTATTTGACATCGTATTTATGGTCGATGAAGTCCTTCGCCAAAGCGTCGAACAGCTCGGGGTTGGTCGGCGGGTTGGTCTGGCGCAGGTCGTCTTCCGGCTCGACCAGGCCGCGGCCCATGAAGTTGCGCCAGACGCGGTTGACCAGCGCCTTGGCGAAATACGGATTGTCCGGCGCGGTCAACCAGTCGGCGAAGTACTGGCGGCGGTCCATCGTCGAATCGAGCGGCAGCGGCTTGCCGTCCAGCGGCGTCGGCGGCATGGCGATCCCGCGGCGCAGGTGCAGCGCCTCGCCGTCCGGCAGCGACTGCACGAACACCTCGCCGGGACGGTCGCCGTTCTTCAGGCCGACGCGCGAAAAGAGGTTAGCAAAACTCCAGTATTGGTCCTGCGTCCACTTCTCCAGCGGGTGGTTGTGGCAGCGGCAGCAGGTGATCGACATGCCCATGAACGTTACGGCCGTCGCCTCGCTCAGGTCGCTGACGTCCTTGTGGATGACGAAGTAGTTGGTCGCGCCGTTGTCGAGCGAGCTGCCGCTGGCCGTGAGGACGTGGCGGGCGAAGTGGTCCCACGGCTTGTCGTCGGCCACGCTGCGGCGCACGTCCTCGTAGAACGCCCACACGGCCGGCTGCGGCAGCCGTCGCGTACTGATGAGCAGCAGGTCCGACCATTTGTGCGCCCACGCATCGACGTACTCGGGCCGCTCCAGCAGAGCGTCGATCAGCTTCGCCCGCTTGTCCGGCGCCGGGTCGGCGAGGAACCGAGTTGTTTCGCCCGGCGTGGGCAGGATTCCGGCCGCGTCGAGATAGGCGCGGCGGATGAACTCGGCGTCGTCGCAAGGCGGCGACGGCGGAATGTGGAGACTTTCGAGTTTCCTCAAAACCAGATCGTCGATGAAGTTGTTGCGCGGCGCCGACGCGAAGACCTTCGGATCAACTGTGTTGGCCAGCGGCGAGGCGATGCGGCCGGCGGCGACGAGGTTCGAGTACCAGACGGTGATCGCGGTTTCGCCGTAGCCGGCCACGGTCGCCTTGCCGTCGGCGTCCACGGCGGCGACGAGGTCCTCGCTGCTGCTGAACTTGGCCCAGCGCGTCACATCCTCGGAATGGCCGTCGGAGTACCACGCCCGCACCAGCACTTGCAGCGTGTC
This sequence comes from uncultured Planctomycetaceae bacterium, assembly GCA_963823075.1. Classification (GTDB taxonomy): domain Bacteria; phylum Planctomycetota; class Planctomycetia; order Gemmatales; family Gemmataceae; genus UBA4732. The sequence goes on along the minus strand of CAWGKE010000001.1, from coordinate 30,229 downwards.
CTTGGGTTTCAGCACGGCGACCGCCGGCAGCACTTCAAGTCGCTGAATGGCCAGGTCGTCGGCGCTCGGGCCGGGGGCGCCGGCGGCGATCCAGTCGGCGAGAAGGTTGTAATCGGGAGAGCCGACCTCCAGTTTGAGGCCGCCGCCGTGCGGCACGGCGAGGGTCGGCTTGCGCAGTACGAGGCTCTTGTTCGGTTCGATGAGGTTGACGCGCCGGCCGAGCGCCTGGCGGGTGAGGACGAAGTAATCGGCTTCGGGGTTGTAGCCGCGCAACGACAGCTTCTGGCCGCCCTTGCCGGCCAGGGCCCCGTGACAGGCGCCGGAGTTGCAGCCGATCTTTGTCATCATCGGAATGACGTGGTTACGGAAGCTCCAGTCGATCGGCTCCTTCGAGCGCGCCACTTTGACCTTCACGGTCGCCTGTTTGCCGTCCACGACGGCGGTGATCGTGGTTTCGCCGTCGCCGGCCGGGCGCACTACGCCGCCGTTCACCACGGCCACGGCGGGGTTGGCGGAGGTGAATTGCGCCTGTGCGCTGCGGTCGCCGACCACGACGCCGGCCTCCTCGGCGACGACGAGCAACCGCTGTGCGGCGTGCGGGCCGGTCACGGTGATTTCGCCGGGGATGACCTTGAGATCGGCGCCGGACACGACTCCGGGCAGGCAGAAACACCACCATAACAGCGCGTGTAAGAAGCGTATCCGGTTAAACATGCGTAAGTCTCACTGCCAGCGCTACGACCAGTGGGAAGCCAACTCACCGAATGTTGCGAGGACTGTACAGAGGGCCAGGCCGCTCGTCGCCAAGCCGCCCAGCGCCCACGGCAGCCCTCCGGCTGTGGGATACCAAACGCGCTCGACCGTGCCAAAGACGCCAAACAGCAACGCTGCCACTGCCAGCAGCCCTGCCGTCCCCGTGCCCACAGGACAGCAATCGAGAATGCGGGCCAACCAGTGCGGGCTGTCGCAGGCGGCCAAGTATCCGCCGACTGCGACCAGGAGGGCGAAGAGTCCGCAAAAGAAGGAGAGCCGCGCGGCGCGTTCCCGTCCGGCAGAGGCATCCGAAGGTCGGGGATCGGCGGAGTGCAATCATGCTTCGTCGCCGACTCGTCGCCCGTCCGTGGCGCCGGCCGATCCCTGACGCCGCCCGAATTCGCCGTTTGAAAGTCGTCGCGGCTCACGGGTCGGCGCCCTCAGTTCGTCTTGGCCAGCGCCGCAAAGAGCGAGGCGACGCCGACGCGGAAGCCCGGCAGCGCGGCGCCCCGTCCAGGTCGTCCGTTTCGGTCACAATGCGTACCTGCGTCAGCGATTCGTAGACGTAGACGCGGCGCAGCACCGGATACACCACCCAAACCGTTCGCACGCCGGCGGCGAAGTACTCCTGCAGCTTCTGCTCCATGTCGTCGGCGGTGTTCGTCGGGCTGACGACTTCCGCCGCCAGCAGCGGCACGACCGGCCATGCCGGCGGGTCCTCGTGCGAAGACGGTTGCCAGTTCGCGTAGGCGATGAATGCTACGTCCGGCCGTCGCTGGGGACGATCCGGGGCGAGTTGAAGCATCGCCTCGGCGACGGCGAAGCCAAGCTGCTTCGACCAGCCGTAGTTGTTAAGGTGCGTGACCAGAAACGAGGCGATCGTGGCCGCCAGCGCCCCCATGCGTGGTATCTCCTTGCGCTCGCCGTTCACGATCTCGTACAGCGCGTCCGTCTCCGGCTCGCCGACGCGCGGCCAGACTCTCTTTCCATTGACGATCTCGTAAAGATCGCCCAGCTCCGCTTGCTCCGGCGGCAAATTGCTCGTGGCGGCAAAGCCCATGCGGCCCCTCTCCTTCGCTTCAAAACAGCTCCTTGATCGGCCGGGCGTTGTAATCCGCCAGCGGCAGCGGCCGGTTCTGCGGACCCGGCAGGTCGTGGTGCGGGTCGAGACCCAGCGCCTGGTACAGCGTCGCCGCCACTTCGCCCGGCGACACCGGCCGGCTCTTCGGGAAGTAGCCCAGTTCGTCCGACTCGCCGACGATCCGGCCGCCCTGGATCGGGCCGCCGCCCATGATGATCGTCCACACGCCGGGGTGGTGATCGCGGCCGCCGGCCGGGTTGATCTTCGGCGTCCGGCCGAATTCGCCCAGCGCCGTCACCACCGTCGTCTTCAGCAGGCCGCGATCCGACAGGTCCTCCAGCAGGGCGCTATACGCCTGGTCGAAGTTCGGCGCAATGAGATTTTTCATCTCCACGATGTCCGTGAATGGGGCCGAGCCGTGGATGTCCCACGTCTTCTCGTCGAAGACGGTCTCGAACATGTTGACCGTCACGAAGCGGACGCCGCTCTCGATCAGCCGGCGCGAGCAGACAGCCCTGGCCGAAGCGCGTCCGGCCGTAGCGGTCACGCACCGAGGCCGGCTCCCTGTCCAGCGCAAACGCCGCGCGGGCCTGGGCGCTGGACATGAGGCGGTAGGCCAGGTTGAAATTGTCGTCCATCTGCTTGGCCTGGGCCTGGTCCTCGAAGGCGCCCAGCTCGCCCTCGACGGCGTCGCGCATCCGCTGGCGGCGGCCGGCTCGCACTGCGGAGATGTAATCCGGCGGAAGCAGATCGGGGACGGTGAAATTCTTGTCGTTCGGGTCGGCGTTCAGCACGAACGGGTCGTAGCGCTTGCCGAGGTAGCCGGCCGTCTGGCCGTGCGGCAGGTTGCCGCCGGTGCGGCCGATCGGCTTGGGAAGCAGCACGTGGGCCGGCATCTCGCCGCGACCGCCCTTGAGGTAGCCGAGGACGCAGCCGACGTGCGGATGCTCCACGCCGCCGGTGAACAGCCGGCCCGTCTGCATCATCTGGTGGCCGGTGTCGTGGACGGCCGTCGCCGTGTGATAGACGCTGCGGATCAGCGAAAACTTGTCGGCGTGCCGGGCCATCTGCGGGAAGATTTCGGTGATCTGCATCCCGGGCGCGTTCGTATCGATGGCTTTGAAGGGGCCGCGGATTTCGTCCGGGGCGTTCGGCTTAGGGTCCCAGGTGTCGATCTGGCTGGGGCCGCCGACGAGGAACAGCATGATGCAGTTGACGTCGGTGTCCGTGACCGCCCCGGCCGCCTTCTGTGCCAGGTAGCCGGGCAGCGTCAGACCGAGGGCGGACAGGGCGCCGGCGTGCAGGAAGTCGCGGCGCGTGAATCCGTCGCAGAAGGAAACGGGGCGAGGTGCGTCCAGTCGCAACATACGATGACGGCTCCACTCGGAGGATGGCGACGCGCCGCGGGAGGCGGGAAGGCTAGGTAGTTTACTGTAACCCGTTCGTGGCGAGGATTCAACGAAAAACCGGAGGGCGCCGCCCCTTGGCCCCTTGTCCTTTTCCTTACGGGAGAGTGAACGGCGAAACAACGAGCAGAGCGTGGACGCGGGCACGAGTTCGTGACGCGCGCCGCGTTGACAGGCAGAGCCGCGCTTTCTATAGTAGCATTACACCTGGGCCGTGCCATTTGCCGGGCGGTCGCGGGACGTAAGCACCTGTAGCTCAACTGGATAGAGCATCGGTCTACGGAACCGAAGGTTGCAGGTTCGAGCCCCTGCCAGGTGTACTTGGAAGTCATTTCAAAGGCAAGCACTTGCGGCGACGCCAGGTTGGCGACAAAAAGCGTGGCAAATAGAGTTCACAGGATTTCACAAGCACAACGCAGGGCCGGCCCGCCCTGGATTCCCGACCTTGTGGCGACTTCATCCGGCCGCCTGTTGCTGCTGGATTTGCAGCTCCCGCGCCCTGGCGATCAGTCGGGCCGCCTCGTCCAGGTTCCCGGCTCTCGTCGCGGCTATGATCCGCTCCGTCAGCAGGACAATCGGGGTTGGGTCGTACCCGAAGCGGGAGGCCACGACTGACGGCAGGACGGCCGCCAGCCGCCCGAACGCCTTATTGCTCTTAGCCCGCAGCTGCTCGTCCTTCTCCGTGACGTAGTGGCCCAGCATGACCACTTCTCCGATATGCGCGTCCTCGGCCACACGGCGGCTGGCGTCCTCCCCTTCTCGGGCGAATTGTAAGGCGGTCTTCCGGAAGACATGAATGCAGGCGTGGCCGCCCGGCAGTCCTTTCGCCCAGGCGGTCAGTCGATTGGAGAACCAGTCGCCGAAGGCGGCGGGGTCGAACGCCCCGGCGACCACCTTCGCCGTCCCGGGGCGGCTTCCGCCCTCGTAGAACTGACGCAGCTGGGCATTGTAGGCCGCGAAGACGTAGGGGCTGCCCTGGACGCACGCTGATGGGGCCGGTCAGTTGCTCGGCGGCGATCTGGCGCAGCAGTTCGCACATGGTGTCGGTGTTCACCACGGTGGTGTTGGTGACGGCGAGCAGTCGCCGGGGCATGGCGTTCCAGGCGCCCAGGACGTTGAACCGCTGCCGGCCGGAGGCGGCGCGGACGAAGATGCGGGCGATGCTCCAGAGGCAGCAGAGGAAGGTGCCGAAGACGAAGTGCGCGGCATCGACGAAAAAGACGTGGCCGGTTCCCGCGGCGGCGGCGTCGAGGGCGGGTTGCAGTTCGGTGGCCAGGAACTCCCGCTGGGTGGCGACGTGCTCAGTCAGCGACTTTTTGGGGGCACGGGCACGGCCCGCGTCCGCTGCCACTGGAAGCCGAGTTCCTTCAGGAACACGCGCGTTTGCGTCAGGCCGCGGCGAAGACCCGTGAGTTGGGCGATGCGGTCGGCGGCTTCGGCGACGGTGCGGACCGGCGTTTCGCTCAGCGAGGCTTTGATGGCGTCGGCATGGCTGGCCAGCTCGCTGACGGGCCCGACGACCGTAAGCATTCGGTGATCCCATCTCCCGCTTGTTTGTCGTGTGCGTTGCTGGTTTCGCATTCCGTGGACGTCGGGGAAGGTGTTTCGTAGGCTTCCAGCTGCAGGGAAGCCCTTTTGCCGATCTCTGGTGCCGCCCCGTTCTTGCTCGGCGCCGCCTGCTGCCCACCGAGCCGTGCCCCGTCTGCCCTCGCCTGGCCGCCGAGTTTGAACCGTGGCGGCAAGCCGCCTACTGGCAAGGAATGCACCAACGCGCCGTGCAGCGGGAGCAACGTCTGCAACAAGAAAACCAAACCCTCCAAGCTCGCATTCGCTCCCTGGAACAACGCCTCTTCGGACGCAAGACCGAACACGCCGCTACGCCTGCCCGACGCCGCCACTCGCGACCCCGCCACCCCAACCCCCGCGACCTCGCGGCCAACAACGCGGACGCCCCGGACCCCAACGCCGCGACTACACCCACCTGCCGGTCGTCGAGGAAACCCTCGACGTGCCCGCCGATCAGCAGCACTGCCCCCAGTGCGGTCAAGCGTTCGCTCCCTTCCCCACAACCGACGACAGCACCGTCCTGGAAGTCGAGGTTCGGGCCCATCGCCGGCTCCTTCGCCGACGACGCTATCGGCCCACCTGTGGCTGCGGCTGCAATCCCGGCATTATCGCCGCTCCGCCGCCGCCCAAGGTCCTGCCCAAGAGTCTCCTGGGCGTGTCCATCTGGGTGCGCGTGCTTCTGGACAAGTACCTGTTTTACCGGCCCACCTACCGCCTGCTGGAAGATCTGGCGACCGAAGGCCTGCCGCTGTCGTTGGGAACGATCACCGACGGCCTGCAACGCCTGCTGCCGCTTGTGGAACCGTTGTACGACGCCCTGGTCGAGCGGTCGCGGCAGCAAACCCTGTGGCACGCCGACGAGACGCGTTGGCTGGTGTACGCCAGCGTGGAAGGCAAGGTCGGCTATCGCTGGTATCTGTGGGTCTTCCACGGCGGCGACGTGGTGGTGTTCGTGCTGGCCAGCGGCCGCGTCCACGACGTGCCGGAGGAGCATCTGGGTCCCCTGGCCGAAGGCATCCTGGTGGTGGATCGCTATGCGGCCTACAAGGCGTTGACGCAGGTGAAGGACGGCCGGATCGTCCTGGCCTTTTGCTGGGCGCACGTTCGCCGCGACTTCGTGGAAGCGGCCCGCTCCTGGCCGGCGTTGGAACGCTGGGGTCTGGACTGGGTGGAGCGGATCGGGGCGGCGTATCGCTGCAACGACGCCCGGCTAGCGGTGCGAGACGACCCGGCGGCGTTCGCCCGAGGCCGATGAGGCGTTGCGTCGGCAGATGGCCGCGTTGGCCGAGCAAAACGCCGCCGAACTGCAGGAGGACGACCTGCACCCGGCCCGACGCAAGACGCTGGAAAGCCTGCAACAGCACTGGCAGGGCCTGACGGTGTTCGTGGATCATCCCGACGTGCCGATGGACAACAACACGGCCGAGCGGATGCAGCGGGGTCCGGTGGTGGGCCGCAAGAACTGCTACGGTTCGGGCGCCCAATGGAGCGGCCGGCTGGCGGCGATCCTGTTTTCGTTGTTTCAAACGCTGGCGTTAGCGACGTCTCAACCCGCGTTTATGGCTGACGGCCTACTTGGAGGCCTGCGCCGCCGCGGGCGGCCGAGCGCCTGCGGACGCGGCCGCTTACCTGCCCTGGAACGTGACGGAGGAGCAGAAGCAGCAGGGGCGTAGCCAACCGCCGCCCCGGAACACCTCGTAACCGGCGGACCATCCCTCCGTTCCCCGGCGTCCAAACCTACCAACGATCCCTGCCTTACCAGCCGGGAAGCGAGCCAGGGTGCGCGCCGACGCCGATCCCCATCCGCGAGAATTCGGAACACGGGATCGCCGAATGCTTACGAACTACGTGCCATTCGCCGATGTGACCGCAGCAGGTTGGCGGCATTGCGATGCGCGCGGAGGCGTTCCGGATCGCTGCACCTTCGTCCTTCAGAGCCGCCATGCCGCGGGCGCTCCTTTGGTCATTGGCCCGTCAGAGTATCGAAATCAGACCCGCCCGTCGCCATTCGTCATGGCTTCCGCACCTCGCCAAACACCGTAAACTCCGCCACGCCCGGCGTGATGCCGGCCGGCGCCCCGACGATCACCAGGCGCGCCGCCGTCCCCGGCGTCGCCGGGCACTCGCGGTAGTCGATCAGCAGGTCTTCCGTGCTCCGGCTGCGGTCGATCACCGTCGTCCACGCGTCGGCCGCCGTCTCAACCTCCACCTTGTAGCGGAAAGCCCCCGCCCTGGCCCCCTGCTTCGTGTTCAGACCCACGTCCCGCCAGATCACCCGCACCGCCCGTACCACGGCGTTGGGAGTCGTCAAATTGCTTGTCAGCGTCGGCGTCTTATCGTCTGCCGCCGGCTGCCACCACGTGCGCAGGTCGTCATCCGTCGCCAGCCGCCCGGAAAGGTTCGGCGCGTCGCTGGAGCCCACAGTCCTCGGCCCTGCGTTCAACGGCAGCCATCCCGTCGGCTCGGCCCCCTTCGACGCCGTTGGCAGCCGCTGCGGCAACGAACTGGCCCCGTTGACGTGCAGCTCCCCGTCCTCCCCGATGGTCGCCGGGTCCATCCCCAACCGTCGCTCGAACCCGTGCACCACCGCGGCCCTCACGGTGTAGAACACCCACAGCGAGTCATGTGGGCCCTCCACCACGCACCCGTGCCCCGTGCCCGTGATCAGTCCGGTCGTCGAGCGCAAGATCGGGTTGTTCTTCTGCGGTACAAAGGGCCCCAGCGGCGACTTGCTCACGGCGCAGCCCATCGCGTATGTCCGGTTCTCCGTCCCCGCCGCCGAATACGTCAGGTAGTACGTCCCGTTCCGCTTGAACATCCAGGCGCCTTCGATCCATCCCCGCGCGGGCTGCTCGTTCCAGTCGCCCACCCGCTGCCAGGGGAATTTGTCCGGCTCGAAGGCAATCAGTTTCACCGGCTTGCCGATGGCGCGGGTCGGGTCGTCCGCATCCAGCTCCACGCCGAAAATCCCCTGCGTGGGCGTGCAGCCCCAGTAGTAAAACAGCCGGCCGTCGTCATCCGAAAACAGCATCGGGTCGATTTGCGCCGGCAACCCCTCCGGCAGCTTGATCGGGCCGACCTCCTTGAACGGCCCCAGCGGCGCGTCGGCCGTGTACACCGACGACTCCGACGCCATGAGCAGGAACTGCCCCTTGTGCTTCACGATCGTCGGCGCGTATCCGATGTCGCGAATGTTCAGCGGGTGGTGTCGCCAGGTCGCCCCGCCGTCCTTGCTCACCCATGCCATGTCCACCGAGGGGTACATGTACCAGGCGCCCTCGTGCCACAGCACCGACACGTCCGCCAGTTCACGGAACTGCTGCTGCTTGTCCACCAACCACAGGGGGTCGTCCGGGGGCGTCGGCGCGCCCACCGTCACGTCCCGCGCCCGCCGGCCCAGCGGATAATCCGGCAGGGAAATCGGGTTGCAATACGTCGTCGGCCCTGGCGTCTCAGGCTCCTTCGGTTTCTCGACCTCGTAACCCAGGAGCGAGAGCATCTTCTCCCCGTAGCGCTTGCCCAGCTCCCGGTAGCCCTCGGCGGTGAAGTGCAGGTGGTCGCGGCGAGCCTTGCAACCGGCCGAGGAGATGACGTAGGCGTTGGGGATCGACTTCGGCAGCCCGGCGATGATCTCGTTCATCCCCGCGCAGGCGCCGTTCTGGTCCGCGTTGACGAGTTCGCCCGCGAGCAGCGGTACGTCCTCGGGTTTGAGGTCCAGGTCCTTGATCAGGTTGTCGTAGACGGCCTTCACCTTCGCGGGCCATTCCTTGTCGCCGGCGTTTGACTCTCCCTGGTGCAACAGCATCCCCTTGATGACGCCCGCCTTCTGAGCCAGCTTCCCCATCTCGACCAGGCGGGCGTAGGGGTTTCCGCCGTACTCCTTGATGATGCCGGTCATCCACCCCGGGGCCGTCTTGGCATACGTCTCGTAGTTCGTCTTGTCGAACAGCTCGATCTTGCACCCGGCCACCGAGACGTTCACAACACCCACCTTGATGTCCTTCGGCAAGTGGGCGACCAGGGTCCGGCCGAAGGCGTCGGCCGGGCAGAGGCCGGTCGAGCCTCGGCACAGGGGGGGGACCGCCGGGTACCACTCGCCCTTTTTCCGATCCAGCTTCGGAAAATCGACCGCCGCCAGGAGCTTGAAGCGCTCGACCTCGGCCTTGTCCTGCTCCTCGACCCCGGGAAAGCCCTCCATGTTGGACTGCCCGAAGCAGAGGAAGATGTAGAAATTCGGATCCGGATCTTGCGCCGAGGCAGTCGTGACGACCGCGACGACGAAGGACGCCGCGAGTAAGGCGGAGGCCAGTTTCGTTCTCATGACGATTGCCTTCGGCATTGGGGGTGATGGGTTAGCCGCGGGCCAATTGGACGGGGCGAAAGGCCACTCCGGAATGGCCCGGCCCCGCGCCGCCTTCCCCGGCGATGAGAAAATACCATCCGTCCTTCCTATGGGGCCGCCGCCAGCTGCACCTTCTCGAAGTGGACGCTGTCCACATCCAGGCAGCCCTCGCTTGGCTTTGGGTTGTAACAGAAGAGGGCGTACTGCTCTCCCTGGAACGTCCCCGTCCGCCAATCGAACATCAGGGGAAACTCGTCGCCGATGGCCGTGAAGTCCTTGCCGTCCGGGCTGTAGCCGCAACGTCCCTTGCCGCGGGTGAAGTCCATCTGCAAGGCGAGATGGATCACCTCGGTCTTGCCGATGTCGATCGATGTCTTCGGGGCCACCTCGCTGTCATGCTCGACTCCGGCGCTGAAGATCAGCTTGGCCTGTCCGTCGGCCGACCGCTGCACCGCCAGCGTCACGAGCGACTTGCCGAGCATCCCCAGGCCGGCCGCGTCGCCCGGTTGGAGGTGCGCGATGTCCAGCTTGGCGACCGCGCAGCTCGTCGGGCCCCAGCCTTTGTGGGTCAACGAGTTCCGCGCGTTCCAGAAGCCCGGCGCGACCGTCGCCTTGAGGCGCAGGTAGCCGGGCCGCTCGGTCAGGGACCAGCGCGCGTCGTCGGGGTTGTGGTTCCACTGCCAGTCGAGCGGCAGGTTCGGCCCGTCGAAGTCGGTCGAGACGGGCCGCACGATCGCGCTCTGGCCGGCGATCGGCTTTTTGGCCTTCTTCGGCACGCGGCCGGGGTCGTCCGAATCGCCCCACACGGGCCAATCGTCCTTCCACGCGACGGGGCAGATGTTGGTCACGCGCCCGATCGGGCCGCTGTCGCGCATCACGAAGCCGTACCATCCGCCGTCCGGCAGATCGACGATCGCGCCCTGGTGGCCGCCGTGCGCGTCGTCGAGCAAGCGGATCGTTTCCCACGGCCCGTCGAGCTGTTTCGCCCGCGAACACATCAGGGCCATCCGCGCCGGCAGGGCGTTGAACACGTAGTACCATCCGTTGATCTTCAACGCCTTGCTCCCCTCGATCCCCTTGACGTAGAACAGCTTCTTGCTGGCGACGACCCTGTCCAGCTCCGGGCTGAGCGTCTTGAGGGTGACCTGCCCGTCCCAGCCGCCCGACGTGAAGATGTACGGGGCGCCGTCGTCGTCGAAGAACAGGCCGGGGTCGAACGCCGAGTCGTCGAGCACGTGGCGCTTCCACGGCCCGCGGACGTCCTTGGCGTAGTAGATGCGGGTGGGTTTGCCGTTGGGCGTCACGGCGACGTAGAAGATCCCCTTGTGGTAACGCAGCGAGGGGGCGAAGACGCCGCCCCGGTAGGCCGTCCCGCCGTCCATGTCGTACTTCCGATCGCCGTCCAGGCGGTCGATGACATACCCGACTGTCTCCCAGTTGACCAGATCCTTCGAGTGCAGGAGGACCAGCCCCGGCGAGTTGACGAAGGTAGTCGAGGCGAAGTAGAAGTCGTCGCCGACGCGGATGATGTCCGGGTCGGGGTAGTCCGCCTGGAGCGGCGGGTTGGTGTACGTCCCGTCCCCGTTATCCTGGGCCGCGACGCGCGTCGGCGCGACCAGCGTCAGGAGCGTCAGGGCCGCCAGTGCCATGCGCCGCATCGGTATTCTCTCCTGTTGGTCGGTCGTCGCCGGCCCGGTCAGGGCGCGGCCAGGGCGTCCAGTACGGCCGCGACGGCGGGCTTGGGCTTGAGGTCCCGGTCGAAGAGCAGCGGGTAATTGGTGCGGCGTCCCCCAAAGCCGCCGTTCAGCCAGGACGTTCCGTCCTGCGTTCCCCACAGGGTGACGCGCGTCACCACCTTGGGGTGCTTGAGGACGACCTCGAAAATCCGCTTGTAATACCGGGCCTGCGCGTCGGCCACGTCCGGCGGCAGGCCTTTCGCATATGGGTCGGCGTCGGCGCCTCGGCCCCGGCGCGGCAGGACGTCCACGTCCAGCTCCGTGAGCATGACGTTCACGCCCTCGTCGGCGTAGGCCTGGATCGCCTTGTCCAGCCGCTCCGGCGCGTCGGAATCCTCCAGCCGGAAGTGGCACTGCATCCCGATCGCGTCGAGGTGTGCGCCCTTGTCCTTCAGCTCGCGGATCAAACGGATCGTTTTCTTGAGCTTCGCGGGGTTTTCGTTGCTGTAGTCGTTGTAATACAGCTCGGCGTCCGGGTCGGCCGCGTGGGCGAACTCGAACGCCTTGACGATGTAGTCGTCGCCGATGGCGCGTCGCGCCGGCGTGTCGCGGAGGTAGTCGTCCCCCCGCGTCGCTGATCGCCTCGTTGACCACGTCCCAGCCGATCACTTTGCCCTTGAAGTGCCCCATGACCCCGTCGATGTGGTCCTTGAGGTTCTTCAGCGCGTCGTCGCGCGACAGCGGCTTGCCGTCCTCGCCCCGGAACATCCAGGCGGGCGTCTGGCTGTGCCAGCAGAGGTTGTGGCCGACCACCTTCATGTCGTGGCGCTGGGCGAAATCGACGATTTTGTCCGCCGCGGCGAAGTTGAACTTGCCCGGCTGCGGTTGCAGGGACTGAGGCTTGAACTCGTTCTCCCCGGTGACGCAGTCGAACTGCTTCGCGACCAGGTCCGCCGTCGCGGGGTTGTCGAGCTGCCGGGACATGACCGCCGTCCCGATGAGGAATCGGCCGTTCACGGCGTGTCGCAGCGTCTCGGCCGCCGCTTCGTCGCCGGCCGACAGGCCGGGGCAGAGGGCCAGGACGGCGGCCAGAGCCGGCAGGGCCAGGGCCGAGGTCGAGAGCAGGGGGGAGATCAGGAGCCGACGCATGGGGTGCCTCCTTGGGAGGATTTTAAGGGGTGGGCGTCCCCGTTGGTTTTTCTTGGCGTCAGCCGCTACTTGTCCGCCTTCTCCCGCTTCCCTTCCACGTCATATTCGCGCTTCTGGCCCCCGAACTCGGCCGCGCCTTTGCCCTTGAGCGTGTCTCCGTCCAGCGTCAGCTTGTACTCGACGGTGAATTTGTTGTCATTGAATTGCCGCTCGACCGAGAACGTCAGGGTGCCGTCCTTTTGCGTCAGGTCCTTGACCATCGTGTCCTTTTGGTCGGGCCAGCTCATTGTCCCGACGAGTTTGTCCCCGTCCTTCTTCATCACCAAAGTGGCCGTCCGCTTCTGCCCGCCGATCTCATATTCGCACTTCCACGTGCCGACCGGGTCTGCTTCCGCCGCGACGGCTGCGCCGCAGACCCCGAGCACCAACGCCGCCGAAAGGATCGCCTTCATAATCGCCTCCACAGGAAATGGCGGGTGGGAAGCGGTCCGACGCGGACCTCCGCCAGCCGCCGACATGGGATGATCGTGGGCGGCGGCGTCCCTGCCGCCCGCCCCACTTCGACGGTCGGTCAGCGGAAAATGCGCTGAGAGAACAGGTACAGGTTGTTCTTCCACTCGGTAAAGTCGTGGGCGTTGCCGTCCACGCGATAGACGTGCGGCACGTCCTTGTCCTTCAGGTAGTCATGCACGCCCTGGCTGATGCGCATCAGGTTGTCTTTCGTGCCGACGCCGATCCAGAGCAGCTTCAGCTTCTCCTTGGCGGCCGCCGGGTCGGGAATTAGTTCCTCCGGCTTCTTCGTGTTGGGCGCCGCGGAGAATGCCCCGACCCAGGCGAATGTGTCCAGGTGCGCCAGCCCGAAGTTGAGCGACTGGCCGCCGCCCATCGACAGGCCGGCCAGCGCCCGGTGCTCGCGGTCCGCCTGCACCGAGTACTTTGCCTCGATCGTCGGGATCACGTCTTCCAGCAGGTCCTTCTCGAAGGCCGCGAACGCCGGCGCGGAGGCCATGACGTTCCCCTGCGCCCGGTCGTCCTTCTGCGCCCGGCCGTTGGGCATGACCACGATCATCGGCACGACCTTCCCGTCGGCAAGGAGGTTGTCGAGGATGACGTTGGGCTTGCCCCCGCGCTTCCATTCGTTCTCGTCGCCGCCGATGCCGTGCAGCAAATACAGCACCGGATACTTTTTATCCTTGGTGTAGCCCGGCGGCGTGTAGACGTTCATCTTGCGCGTCGTGCCGACGGACTTGGACTCGTAGGAAACCAGTTCCAGCTGCCCGTGCGGAACGTCCTTGCGCTCCTGGTCAAAGCCGGCCGGCGGGTCGGGAATCTCGGCCGTGTCGTCGCCCTTCGGCGCGGCGGCCGGCGTCTTGTCCCCGTTCGGGGCGGCGGCCGGCGCGTCGATGAACAGCAGCGGGGCGAACTCGTGCAGGCAGCGGCGCCAGGTCAGCCACTCGTGCGCCGTGCCGGGCGATTCGTAGAACACGTTCTTGACGCCGGCCTTGTCCAGCGCCTCGTGATAGCCCTTGATGCCGTCGTACATCCGCCCCTCGGCAGTGCCGACGCCGATCCACACCAGATGCACCTTCTTGTTGAAGCCGTCCGCGTCCGCCATGACGCCGTTGTGGGCCGTCTTCACGTCCACGGGCGCGCCGCCGAAGCCGCCGCCGGCCCCGCTGAAGCCGCCGATGTACGAGAACAGGTCCAGATGGTCGAGCGTGATCTGGAACGTCTGCCCGCCGCCCATGGAGAGGCCGGCCATCGCCCGGTGCTCGCGATCCGGAATGGTGCGGTAGGTCGCGTCGATCATCGGGATCAGATCCTTGACCATCACCTCCTCGAACGCGGAAAAGGCCTTGCTGAAGTCGCGCGGCGCCCCCGGCTGGGGCGGGGCCGGCGGCGCCTCGCCGGCCTTCCGCGCATAGCCCCGCTCCATGACCACGATCATCGGCTTCGCCTTCTTCTCGGCGATCAGGTTGTCCAGGATGAAGGCCATGTGCCCCTGGTTCGACCAGCCGCGCTCGTCCTCGCCGGAGCCGTGCTGCAGGTAGAGGACGGGATAGCGCGTATTGCGATCCGTGTCGTAGCCTGGCGGCGTGTAGACGAAGGCGCGTCGCCAATCCTGGGTTGTCGCGGAGTGGTACCAGCGCTCGCGGACCTCGCCGTGCGGCACGTCCTTGGGGAGGTAGTAATCGACCCCTTTCTCCGGGACCTCGATGCCGCTCGTCTCCTTGCCGGTGCCGTAGAACGCCTCGCTGGAGGGGTCGCTGACTTCCACGCCGTCGATGAACACCCGGTAGTAATGGAACCCCGGCGCCTGCGGGTCCGTCGTCGCGGTCCAGAAGCCGTCCTTGTCCTTCTCCGCGGGATAGCGCTTGGGCGTGAAGAAGGCGAACTCGACCTTGTTGGCGTCGGGCGCCTTGATGCGGAACGTCACCCGCAGGTCGTCATGGATGCGGGGATAATCCTTGCCCTGAATGTTGGTGGGCGCGGGGACGCCGTCGTCGGACTTCGGGGTCTCCGCCTGGTCGGGGGCCGCGGCCGCGAGAAGCGGCAGCAGGCCGACGAACAACATACATCTCATTCGTGGGTCTCCCTTGTCGGTTGAATCGGGGCCTTGGAGCGAGCGCGGTTCTGCGAACCGCGGCTAAACGGCCCGGCTACGCCTCCAGCTTCCACGGCGCCCGCATCTCGCGCCGCAGCCACTTGTTGGCCTCGGCGTCGTCGAACTCCTCCTTGACCGGGTCCCACTTGAGCTTCTTGCCGGAGCGCAGGGCGATGTTGCCGAGGTGGCACACCGTCACCGAGCGGTGGCCGACCTCCGGCGTGCAGATGCACAGCTTGGGGTCGCCCTTACGGACGGCGTCCAGGAAGTTGCCCATGTGGTCGTTGTGCGTGTCCTGCAAGGCGACCCAGTCCTTGCCCGGCGGCTCGTCGATCAGCTTCTTGTCGCTGGCCGTGATCGACGCCGCGGTTGACGAAGATCCATTTGTCGTCCTTCGCCGAGGAACAGCACGCCGTTGTCGTGCCCCTTCTGCTTGGCGTCCATGTTGGCGTCGAGTCGCGTCCGGCAGCATGGTGTTCGAGCAGATCAGCTTGGCGCCGTTGGCGTAGGTGTAGGTGATCTTGAAGGTCGGGTGGACGTTGTAGGCGTTGGGGTCCTTCGACGGTTCCTTGCCCTCGGCCTCGACCGCGACCGGGCCGCTGCCGTCCATGCCCAGGCCCCACTGCGCGATGTCGTTGTGGTGCGCGCCCCAGTCGGTCATCTTGCCGCCGGAGTACTCGTAGAACCAGCGGAACTCGTACGGCGTCCGGCAGTTGACCATCCGGTCGCCCTGCTTGCGTTCCACATAGTCGGCCATCGGGGCCGGCCCGAGCCAGAAGTCCCAGTTCAGCCCTGCGGGCACATCGACCTTGGGGATCGGGGCGCAGGTGGGGTTGCCGCCGACGCGCGTCTCGACCTGCTTGACCTTGCCGATGCGGCCGTTGCGCACCAGCTCGCAGGCCAGGCGGAACCGACCGCCGAACTCGCTGCGCTGCTGGCTGCCGACCTGGAAAACCCGGCCGGTGTCTTTGGCGACTTTGACCAGGGCCTTGCCCTCATCGATGGTGAGGGTCAGCGGCTTCTCGCAGTAGACGTCCTTCTTCTTGCGCATCGCCTCGATGGCGATGAGGGCGTGCCAGTGGTCGGGCACGGCGATGGTGACGGCGTTGATGGCGGGGTCGTCCAGCAGCTGGCGGAAGTCCTCGTAGCCCTTGGCGTCGAAGCCGTCCTTTTTCATGATGGCCAGGCCGCGGTCGAGGTGGCGCTTGTCCACGTCACAGGCGGCGACGTATTCGATGCCCTTGTGGCCCTTGGCGGCGCCGTAGATGGCGAGCTGGCGGCTGGCCGGGCTGCCGATACCGATGGCGCCCATCAGGAGCTTGTCGCCGGGCTGCTCCGGCGCCTTCTTGTCGTCGGCGCAAGGCCTGGCGTGCGAACCAGGCCGGCAGGCCGGCGCCGAACGTCAGCGCGGCCAGCGACCGCTGCATGAATCCGCGGCGGGATAGGTTCCCCTTGTGCATGTGGCGTCTCCCTTGTGAAAAGCGTATACCGGACAGTGAAAGGTGTTAAATCCGACTTAGCGTCCCAGAGCGATCTTGAGGACGAACGGCGCATTGGCGCTGTCCGGCTTCGGCGCGGGCAGCTCGACCGTCAGCCCGTTGGCGTCCCTCGTCGCGGCCAGCGGGGCGTCCTGGCCGAGCAGGCGAACGGCCCCGATCTCCCCCTTCACCTGCGGGGAATCGGAGGCCAGCGACTTGATCGTCACCTTGCCGCCGTCCGCCGGCCAGACCAAGCCGATGGCGTAGAGCGCGTCTCCCTTTGTGGTGAAGCGCAGGTCCTGCGGGGTGTACCGCGTCCGGCCATCGTTGAAGGGCCTGCCCCCTCCCTGCGAGGTCGTGGACGGGCCTTCGCCGTAGACGGCCCACGGCCGCGTGCCGAAAATGGCCTCGCCGTTGACGTCCATCCAGGCGGCCATCTCTTCGAGGAACTTCACCTCGTCATCGTCGATCGTGCCGTCGCCGCGGACCGGGATGTTCAGGAGCAGGTTGCCGTTCTTGCTCACGATGTCGGCCAGCGTGCGCAGGACGGCGCCCGATTTCTTGTAGCCGTGGCGCTCGGCGATCGCCCGCTCGTAATGCCAGTTGCCGATGCAGGTGTCGGTCTGCCACGGCTGCGGCTGGAGGTCGCGGGCGCCGCCGCGCTCGATGTCCAGCACCACGCAGCCGCGCTTGTCCGGGCTGACTTTCTTGGCGTTGAGGACCGCCTCCAGCTTGCCGTCGTGCCGGCTGCGGTTCGAGTTGTAGTAATGGGCGGCGATGCGTAACCCGACCGTGGGGTCCGTGTCGTAGAGCGGCAGGCCGGTGTTGGTGTAGTCGTCGTCGAAGTAAAGCAGGTCGGGGTGATACTTGTTGATCAGATCGACGGTACGGTTGTAGAACTTCGTGCAGTAGGCGGCGTCCGGCTTCCGCCCCGGGGCGTGGTCTTGCGCGTACAGATCCTGGGGGTCGAGGCCTTCCCACCAGGTCCCCTTGCCGTCGGCCTTCGTCAGCTTGCCGTCGTAGGGGAAGCCAGCGAGCGGGCCGTCCTTGTCGGCCCCCTGGGCCGGCTCGAACCAGTTCCAGGCCCGGGCCGCATGAACCGTCACGCCGAACCGCAGCCCCGCGTCCCGCGCCGCCTTCTCCCACGTGCCGACGATGTCCTTCTTGGGGCCGATCTTGACGGAGTTCCACGGCTGATACTTGCTGTCGTAGCAGTCGAAGTTGTCGTGGTGGTTGGCCAGGGCGACGAAATACTTGGCGCCGGCCCGCTTGTACAGCGCCATCAGCTTCTCGGGATCCCAGTGTTCGGCGTGCCAGAGGTTGTCGATGTCCTTGAAGCCGACCTTGGACGGGTGGCCGTAGTGGTCGCACTGGTAGCGGTAATCGGGATCGCCCTGGACGTACATCCGGCGGGCGTACCAGTCGCCCTGCTCGGGGACGCACTGGGCGGACCAATGGGCCCAGATGCCGAACTTGGCGTCGCGGAACCAGTCGGGGCACTGGTACTGCTTCAGCGAGTCCCATTCCGGCTTGAACGGCCCCTCGGCGACCGGCTCGGCGGAACCGTCGTCCGCCGCGCAGGAGACCGCCGGCAAGAACAGGCCCGACGCGCCGACGAGCAGAACGGCCAGCGCACCGCGGACCCAGTGAGCCGCGCCCCATGGCTTCATGATCTTCATCTGTTTGCTCCCATTCGCCTGGTCGCGCGGCCGCCGTCGCTCGCGTGCGGCGCCATCGCTTCGGCGACGCGGTGCAACAGCTCCACCAAAGCGGTCGCCTCTTTCGGCCGCAGGACGGTCAGCAGCCGCACCCGCAGCGGTTCGCTCTTCGCCAACAACCTCGTGAAAACCTGCCGCCCCTTGGCCGTCAACGTTACGGAGCGCGCCCGGCCGTCGGCGGGATGGCGCTCCCGGGCGACGAGGCCGCGGCCCTCCAGCAGCAGGAGCATGGCCCGCACCGTGTTGGGGTCCGAGCCGACCCGCCGGACCAGCTCCTGCTGGGTCACCGCGTCCGCGTCCGTCAGGGCGGAGAGCAGCACGAACTGGTCGGCCGTCACCCCGTCCTTCGCGAAGCAATCGTTGGTCTGGCGGTGCAGGGCTAGGTAAGCGGCCCGCAGCGCCCTGGGTATCTCACGCCCCGACGTCATCATGACCTCACAGGATTTACGTATACGTAGCAAATCCGCACGTTACTGTAGCGAGAGGTCGGCCCGTTGCCAAATGAAAAATGGATGAGAAGCGTCCGGTGGGGGAAACGGAACGGGAAAGGGATCCCCGCCGGGCCATGCCGAGCGGCAGACCGGAATGGGCTGCGATCAGGGGAGAGCGCCGGTTGCGGCGGCAATCGGTGCGTCGGCGGCCGCGAAACGTCAGACGATCAACGGGGCCGGCCGGACGCCGTCCAGGGACGGGTCGGCCGCCAGTCTTTCGAGTTCGGGCAAGGCGGCCGCCTCCAGGAGGACCACGACGGTCCCGCCGCTGCCGCCGCCGCTCACCCGCGCCCCATAAAAGCCGTGGTCCGGCCCCCGCTCGCGCACGGCCGAAACCATGGCGTCCGTTTCCGGGCAGCCCAGGCCCATCGCGCCGTAGCCGGCGTGGGAATGGTACAACAGCTCGCCCACGGCTTGCAGGGTCCGGCGGCGGTCGTCCGGCCGGACGCCGCGCAGCAGGCAAATCGCCTGCGCGGCTCGGTGGTTCTCCTCGACGGGAAAGAGGACGGCCGCCCGCACCGGGTAGAGGCGCGCGGGATCGATCTGGGAAAGGGGGTCGTCTACCCCGCTGTGGCGGGCCAGGAAGTCCCGGCCGAGCAGGGCCGGCGGCAAAACGCTTTTGTCCACATCGGCGACCTCTGAGGGCGTTAATTCCGTGACGTGGGCCAGCGGGCGCGTCAGAGCCGCCTCCAAAATCTTCTTGCCCATGAAGGCGGCCGCCCGCGCCGCGGCGTAGGGAGAAGCGGATACGGCGTGGCGCACGCCGCTGGGCCAGCCGACCGCCGCCGCGCCGGCGGGCAGCGGCGCCGGTTCGTCCAGCACGTCGGGCCGGCACAGGATCGGCAGCAGGGCGCCGCGAACGCCGTGCGCCGCCGCCAGCTGATCCATCAACCCGCACGGCGCCCCGACCAGGTCGTTTTCCGCCCGCTGGGCCAGGCGCGCCAGGGCCGTTCCCTGGAAGCGCCGCCCCGACATCTCCTCCAGGGCGCGGAGCGTGGCTACTTCGAGGGCCGCGCTGCTGCTGACCCCCATCGACGTCGGCACCTCGGAGGCGATGGTGAATTGCAATCCACCCGCCGGCCGCCACTGCTGGGCCTGACAGAACAACAGGAAGCAGCCGACGGGGTAGCGGGTCCAGCGCGGGGCCTGGTGTTCGTCCAGCCAGGCGCGCAGGGACGCGACTTCCCCGGCCCGTTCCATGAGGGCGTGGGGAGGCAGGGGCAGCATGGCCGCGCCTTCCTGTTCGCTGATCAGCTCAAGGCGCGGTTCGGAGAGGGGCGTAAGGGTCACGCGGGTCACGGCCTTGATGGGCGTCTGCAAGACCAGCGAGCCGCTGTAGTCGGCGACGCCGCCCAGGAAGTCGAGACGGCCGGGGGCCTCGCCCTGCCAGCGCGGGGTACTCATCCGAAATGCTCCTTCATCAGCCGCTTCAGCACGGGGCGGACCTGGCGCGCCAGGCCGGGGTTGGCGTACCCCATCCACGCCACGGGTGAGGTGGTGTCCAGCGGCGCGCGCAGCGCCGTCCCCTCCGGCGTCTCCACCACGCCGCCCGCCTCCTGCAGCAGCAGCGCCGTGCAGATGTCATAAGGGTGGCACACCAGCGAGGACGCCAGTCCCAGCTTCCGGAACGCCGGCGGGCGCAGGTCGCCCAGCATGCGGTCGTGGCCGACCAGCAGCTCGTAAATCTGACCCCCCGTGCTGATGTACTGGTCGTCGAAGACCAGCGGCGAGGAATTGCCTCCCCGGCCGTAGAGGGCCTCCCAGAGGCCCTCCTCGACCCGGGCCAGCAACGCCTTGCCCTCGGGGAAGAAGCGGGCCAGCGAGGCGAAGCCGTGCCTGAAGTCGGCGGCCCGCGACGGCCGAAGCGCCAGTCGGGAACGTCCGTCCCCGCGCACGTCCACCCGTTCGGCGACCAGGCCTTTGGGGCCGCAGCCCCGGACGCCGCTGACCTGGTCGGCCGCCCACTGCTTGCTCGTCGGCAGCTCGGTCATGGCGGCCACAACCAGGTCGCCCAGGTGCGTCTTCCGGCCGCGCTGCGGCGCGACCGCCGCCAGCGCCCAGGCCGAGCGCTTGTCATACATCAGGTTGCGGGTGCCGTCGATCGGGTCCAGGATGCACTTGAACAGGGTTCCGGCGACCGGCGTCCCGCGCGGGAACGTGACCGCCTCGCCCTCAAGGCCCTCCATCACCAGCTCCACCGGCCAGGCGGCGGGCCAGTGGGCCTCGAACCAGTCCAGGATTGCCTTCTCGCTGATCCGGTCCACCTGGTAGATGGTGTCCGCGGCGGTGACCGAGGCGATCCGGGCGAAGTCGGCCGCCGCCCGCGAGTCCCGGGCGGCGAGGAGCGTGTCGCGGATGGCATCCTGCAGCCCGCAGAGCAGCCGGCGCACCTGATGGAGCTGGCGCGGGGTCATGACGGCGCCCTCTTGTAATGAGGGCCGGCGGCTGCCCGCAGCTCGGCCGCCTTTTCGTCGGGGTTGGACTCGTTCGTCATGGAGCCGCCTCCGATCTCCGGGCCGGCCAGGTATTTCAGGGTGTCCGGCTTGCGCAGCGGCGGGTGGAACTCCAGGTGGAAGGGAAAGGCCGCGTGATCCTCGCCGTCCGTGGGGGCCTGGTGGACGGCCATGACGTAAGGCATCGGCATCCGCCACAGGTTGTCGTACCGGACGGCGACCTCGCGGATCATCAGGCCGAGGTCGGCGCGCTCCGCGGCCGTCAGGTCGGCCAGGGAGGCGGCCTGACGTCGGGGCAGGATGAAGACCTCGTAGGCGTAGCGCGCGAACCAGGGCACGCAGGCCAGGAAGCTGTCGTTGGCCGCCACCACGCGCGGCCCGTCGGCCTCGCGCCGCAGGATCTCCTGGCCGAGGAAGCGGCCCGTCCGCAGAAAGAACCGCCGGCCGCTCGCCGCCTCGCGGGCGATGAAGCCGTAGACCAGGTTGCCCGCATAAATCTGGCAGTGGGGGTGCGGGTTCGAGGTGCCCACCAGGGAGCCTTTGTTCTCGAAGATCAAGACGTGATCCACCTCGGGACGGGCCCCCAGCACCGCGTAGCGCTCGGCCCACAGGTCCACGACGGCGCGGGTCTCCTCGTCGCTGAGGTCCACGAAGGTCTTGCCGTGGTCGGGGTGGTAACAGACCACTTC
The DNA here is from genome assembly GCA_963823075.1 of uncultured Planctomycetaceae bacterium. GTDB lineage: Bacteria > Planctomycetota > Planctomycetia > Gemmatales > Gemmataceae > UBA4732. Next base: position 8,822 of record CAWGKE010000001.1, on the reverse strand, counting down.
CGCCGTGCCCCACGCCGGCCGCGTTTGATAAAGCGCTTCTCCGCGCGGCGGGTCGGGGGCCTCCGCCGAAAAGCAGGGCAGGTCGTTGGTGAACCAGTACACGCCGGTGTAGGGCGGGTTCGCTCCCTTGATGCGCTGGTTGCCCGGACACAGGGCGCAGGTCGGGTCGTAGGACGGCGGCGCGACCTCAGCCGGCGGGTGCGTGTCGCCGATCCAGGGGCGCCCGCCCCGGTGGGAGGTGAACAGCACCCACTCCTCGCGGAGGGGATGCCAGCGCTGTTCCCAGACGCAACGGGAATTGCTCGTCATGGCTTGCCGCTGATGGTGGCCCCCCGCCGACAGTAGCCGCATTCGCCAGAATGCGGGTGAATGGCTGTCGGCCCGCATTCTGGCGAATGCGGCTACAGGTATCATTCCTGCCGCCGTTCGGCTTGCCGCCGATGGTGGCGCCCCCCGCCGACAGCGCGGGCAAGGTGAAGCTCACCCGCTGTCCCTCCCCGGCCTGCTGATGCGTGCGGCCAATCAACCGGGCGGCAAACGCACGTCCGACTTGTCGAGGGGGTGCTGGTCCCTGCGGCCGTCGCAGAAGACAGCGACCCACTCGGCCAGCCGCTTGCCCAGCAACCGACAGGCCGCCTGCGTGCCCTCCTCGCGCGGCTCGCGGGCGGTGATCGCGCCGTAGTGGGCCGTCATCAGCTTGCTGGCATAGTCGGTCACGCCGAACACCAGGAAGCCGAAGTTCATCAGCACGGTGAGCAGCGACTGGCAGGCCAGCTCCGTGCCCCCGCCCCAGCCGCCCGAGGACGAGAAAGCGCAGGCGATCTTGCCGTCCACCTTCATCCAGTGCGGGGCCATCGGCCCGTCCCAGAATCGCTTCATCTTCCAGGACAGCAGGCCCATGTTGGTCGGGCTGCCCAGCGCCAGCCCGTCGCACCACAGCACGTCGTCCGGCGTCGCTTCCTCGACCTGGCGCAGCCGGACCTCGATGCCTCGAATGCCCGCGGCCCCCTCGGCGACCAGATCGGCCATCTTCGCCGTGTTGCCGCTGGCCGAGTCGTACAGCACCAGCACCTTGCCCATCGTTCCCCTCCCCGTTGCTCCGGGTAGGATATGAGCGGCGGGCCGCGGGGAACCCTCCGCGCCGTCGCCTCAACTCGCCGGGCCGGAAACGCCGGCCCTCGCCGTCTCCGGCGCCGCCAGGCAATTTCTCGCGGACGGCGCGCGACCAAGGCCCACGCCGCGTGTTCCCTGACTGGGGGATCGGGGAAATTCAGGGTTGGTATCGCCGCTGGTGCAAGGGTAACCGTGAACGTCCCCGACGCCTCCGCGGCGGCCGCCGTGCTTTCGGTCGAAGAGTGCTGTATTATCACAGCACGCGGCGAAGGCGCGACCAGAGTCGGCGTCCGCCAGGTCCCCGCCAAGAAGCCCCGGGCGAGATGGGCGAGGTGATCATGCCCAAGAACGAAGCTGAGACCCGTTACGAGCTGATCGACCCGGTGCTACGGGACAAGGGCTACCGCATGCCCTACATCCGGCTGGAGACGCCGGCGCCCACTGAACCGACCGGGTGGAAGGGGCGGCGCCGTCCCGGACCAGGCAGAACGGACTACCTTCTCTGCATCGAAGTCCCGAACGGCAAAAAGCCCCTTCCCGTCGCCATTCTCGAAGCCAAGAAGGAGGATGACGACCCGCTCAAAGGCATGCAGCAGGCGAAGGACTACGCCGAGTGCAAACGCTTCGACGCCAAATACATCTTCTCGACGAACGGCTGCCGCTATGCCAAGTTCAACAAGTTCACGCAGGAGTACACGGGGCCATTCCCCTTCGGGGACTTCCCCGAGCATCGGCGCCTCACCGCGTGCTACCACCGCCACACCGGCATCAAGCTCGACGAACCGCCGGCCGGACTGCTCTTCCAGGCGGACAGCCCGGCGTTCCAGTCGCACTACTTTCAGGACGCCGCGATCCGGGGGGCCTTTGAAAAGATCCTCACGAGCGAGGCCGAGGGGGCAGCGGCCCGCGTCCTGCTGTCCCTGGCCACCGGCTCGGGCAAGACCGTCATCGCCGCCAACCTTCTCTGGCGGCTCGGCGAGGCGGAGCGGCTTCCCAAGCCCGCGCTGTTCCTGTGCGACCGGGACGAGCTGCGCGAGCAGGCCTACACCAAGCTCAAGGCCGTGTTTGGCGACAACGCCCGCATCGTGAAGACCGAGAAGGAGCAGAACGCCGCCAAGAACGCCCGCGTCCACGTCGCGACCTACCAGACGCTGGGCCTGGATGACGACGCGGCCGAGTTCGCCAGCTTCCTCACCGAGCACTATCCCAACGACGCCTTAAGCGTCATCATCATCGACGAGTGCCACCGCTCCGCCTGGGGCCGGTGGTCGGAAGTCCTCCGGCGCAACCCCTCGGCCATCCACATCGGCCTCACCGCGACGCCGCGCCAGCTGCGGGAATCGCCGGGGCGGACGGAGGAGGACGCCGAGATCACCGCGAACAACCTCCGCTATTTCGGCGAGCCGGTGTACGAATACACGCTCATCCAGGCCCAGGAAGACGGCTACCTCGCCGCCTGCGAGATCATCAAGCGCAAGGCCGCCATCGACGCCCGCGTATTCACGAAAGCGGAAGTGCTCGCCGCCAAGCCGGCCAACATCAAGACCGGCCAGCCCATCACGGAGGCGGACCTGACCCGGGACGAGTACACCGGCAAAGACTTCGACGACGAACTGTTCATCGACATGCGCACCCCGGCCATGTGCGAGGACCTGTTCAACCTGCTCTGCCGGAACGGCGGGCCGGAGCAGAAAGTCATCATCTTCTGCACCCGCGAGCTTCACGCCGACCGCGTCGCCATGCAGATGAACAACCTCTACATCCGCTGGTGCCACGCCAACCGCCGCGAACCGAAAGACCATTACGCCTTCAAGTGCATGGGCGGCGCCAACAACGGCGCGGACATGATCGAGCCGATGCGCGGCTCCGGCGAGCGGGCGTTCATCGCCTGCACGGTGGATCTGCTGGAGGCGGGAGTGGACATCGAACGGCTCAACGCGGTCGTCTTCTTCCGCTACCTGAAATCCGCCATCGTAATCGTTCAACGCTACGAGAGCAGTGAGGGGCAGGGTTGGCCGGTGCGATGGGCGAGGACAGGCTCATGCAGGTAATCCAGGACATTCTTCGCCTGCAACCGCCGGGTTTGCACCACGGTCAGAATCCGCTCGACGAAGCGACAGCCGTTCCCACTCCAGCAGCCGAAACTCCGCCTGCGCCACAGCACCGCCCGACGCAGCAGTCGTTCCACGTGGTTGTTCGTCGGCTCCACTCCCTCCGTCGTCACGAACGTCCACAGCGCAGGCTCCAACGCCAGCACGTTCTCGCAGAACCGCACCACCGTTGGGTCGGCGCCGAGGATCGCGCCTTCCAGCAGCACCCGGTTCATCCGTCGCATCACCGGGGCCAGCCGCGCTTCCAGTTGTGCCCGCGTGACCTGTCCGTCCCGGAACCCGTGCCACGCGGCGAAGACCTTCCTGACCAGTCGCCGCCCCTCCCGTCCGACCCACTCTTCGGGGCCGCCCCGGTCGATGATCTTCTGGAAATCCCGTTTCAGGTGCGCCCAGCAGATCTGCCGCCGCTGGGGCGGCACCCGGTTGTACGGGCCCCAGCGGTCGCTGCACAGGATCCCCAGGATCTCCAGGCCCAGGATCGCCGTCAGGCCCGCCGCGCTTCGGCGGGCGTGGATCACGAAGGCCACCACCCGGGTGGTGGCCGCCGCCCACAGCCAGCACAACGCCCCCGCGAGTTTCCAACTGGTCTCGTCGGCGTTCTTGACCGCCGCCTGGCGCACCGCCGCCACCGCCTCCTGGTGGGCCGTCTCCAGGGCGGCGCCGACTTCTTGCTCGAGGTTGCAGACCGTGCCCAAGGCGATCGGGGCGTCGAAGACCGCGTCGGCGATCTCCTCGACGCCGCGCTTGCTCAGGCCGTGACAGCCGGAGAAGTAGGACAGCGTGCCGGTCAGCCGCGGCCCGACACTGTGGGCGCGAACCGCCGCCGGGATGACCGCATGCGTCCGGTGGCCGCAGCAGGGGCAGGTGCGGGCGTGGCCCTGGTACTCGGTGACCTCGGCTATGACCGGGGGCAGTTCGATGGTTTGGAAGCGGGTGGGCTCGGGATCGCCCGGCGAGGGCTGGGCGGGCAGGGCCGCGGCACAGCGCTCACACCGCTTGGGGACCAAGTGCTTGAAATGGTTGACCCGCTCGGCGGGAAGCAACCGCCGCAGCTGCGGGGGATGGCCCAGTTGTCCGCCGGCTGGACGTTTGGACTTCTTTTTCTGGACCGGCTTGGGTGCGCCGGGGGGATTGGCGGACGGCGGCAGCGAGGAGTTGGAACTGTTGGTGCCGAGTCGGGCTTCCAACTCGGCGACGCGGCGTTCCAACTCGGCGATGCGCCTATCGCGTTCGCAGCATCCCGGGCACACGGAAGCGTCCATGCCACGATTTTAGCAGTCGGCTCTCGGCGCAGCTGCGCTGCTTTGCGAATTCCGCTGGACGGTTACCCGCCATCAAGTTCTACCAGATGGTCGGCCGCGGCACGCGCATCCACGAAGAGACGCATAAGTACAAGTTCTGGTTGTACGACTACACCGGGGTCACCGACCTCTTCGGGACCGACTTCATCACCAAGCCGCCGCGGCCGCGGGGGGGCGGCGGCGACGATGATGGCGACGACGGCGGCGGCGGGGCGCCGACCGTGCCGGAGATTCCGGGGCGGACGTTCATCACCCCGCAGGGCCGGTTCATCCTCGGCTGCCGCGACGGCCGCGACGTGCCCATCCCCGTCGAGGACTACCGCCGCGAGATGATCCAGCGCGTCCTGCGCGAGGCGCACAACCTCGACGACTTCCGCCAACTGTGGATCGAGGCCCAGAAACGCAAGAAGCTCATTGACCACCTGCTCGGCGACAACTACAGTCCCGACATGCTCCGCGAGGTCGAGCAGATGACGGACTACGACATCTACGACCTGTTCGCCCACCACGGCTACCGCGCCCGCGCCCTGAAGCGTCCCGAGCGCAAGGGCGTTTACCTGGCCGACAACCGGGCGTGGTTCGAGGCGATGGACCCGAAGGCCGCCGCCGTGCTGCGAGGGCTCGGCCATCAATTCGAGGTCGGCGGCACCGAGGCGCTGGAAACGCCGGCGCTGTGGGAGGTGCCGGAAATCAAGGTCGCCGGCGGCCACGAAGCGCTGCAAACGCTGGGGACGCCGTCTGCCGTGATGAAGGACGCGAAGGGGAGGTTGTTTGCGGCATGAATGCAACCCTGCGTCCTTTGTCTGAACTCTGCGACCCGCGCATCGAGCAACGCGATCCCGCTGCGAAACCCGGCGGCACTTTCCGATATGTTGATATCGGATCGATAGACGCTCGAACAAAACAAATCGAAGCTCCTCAGGTTGTGGAAACTGCAAAGGCATCGGTTCGTGCGCGGCAAGTCGTTCGAGCAAGAGATGTCTTGGTTTCTACCGTGCGACCGAATCTTAACGCGGTTGCTTTGGTCCCGCGGGAGCTCGATGGCGAGATTTGCAGCACAGGCTTCTGCGTTCTGCGATGCGGGCCTGAGTTGGACCCCGGATACCTTTTCACCTTCGTCCGATCGCGTCAGTTTGTCGATTCGCTTGTGGAACTCGTTCAAGGTGCGCTTTATCCGGCTGTGACGGATCGACAGGTGATGGCCAAGTGCATTCCTTGGGTTCCGCTCACCGAGCAGCGCCGGGTAGCCGCGCAGCTCACCGGCCAGTTGGACGAGGTTCAAAGGGCAATCAGAGCCGCTGAGATTCAACTTGAGGAACTTGAACTCATGCCGCAGAAGCTCCTGGCCCAGGTGTTCTGCACCAACCCGACGCGTGAGCGAGGGAGGACCGTCACCCCTCGCTGACGCGTCGGGTTGGTGCGGCGGACCATGCACGGCGGGATGGTCCCTCGCTGACGCGTCGGGTTGGTGCAGGCGGCGAGACGTACCGAAATGGCAAAACCAGGTGTGCATCAACCCGACGCGTCAGCGAGGATTGGCCCGCAGCAACCCGACGCGTCGGCGAAGAGGACGAGCAAACGGAGAATCCCATGCACGGAGACCCCATCGGTTACTTCCTCACCTGGGTGACCTACGGCACCTGGCTTCCAGGGGACGCGCGCGGTTGGGTCGAGTATCGGGTCGGCTGGCGACTCCCCGATCCGATCCGCGAGCTGGAAGCGAAGGCCCGCATGACGGAGGACGCGTGCATTCTGACGGGCGAGCAGCGTCGGGCGGTCGAAGCGCAAATTGCCGAGACCTGCGCCCATCGTGGCTGGACGCTTCACGCGGTGAACTGTCGCACCAACCACGCCCACGTCGTGGTCACGGCAGATGTTGCCAACCCCAGGAAGGTCCGCATCGACCTCAAGGCATGGTCCACCCGAGCGCTGAAGAATAAGTTTGACCGAAATCGCGAGAACTGGTGGGCGGAGCGGGGCAGCATCCGCTATCTGAACAGCGACGATGACTTGCACGGCGCGATCGTCTACGTCCGCGAGGGACAGGACATCGACAGGTACTGACCAACCCGACGCGTCAGCGAGGGCCACGCACCAACCCGACGCGTCAGCGAGCGGATGCGGTCAGACCCTCGCTGACGCGTCGGGTTGGTGCGTGGCGGGATGGAATACTTATGGGCAAGATCAAGAAGGAATGGAAACAGAAATCGCCTCGGCCCATTGCCGGCACGCGCTCCCTCTCGACATTCGTCAAGTCGATCTGCGACATCCTGCGGCGGTCGAACTGCGCCAGCGCCTTGCAGTACGTGCCGGAGCTGACGTGGATTCTCTTCCTGCGCATCCTCGATGCGCAGGAGAAGCGCGACCGCGAGGCCGCCGAAGCCGTCGGCGAATCGTTCACGCCGGCCCTGCGCAGCCCGTACCGCTGGCAAGACTGGGCCGCCCCGTACAAGGACGACCTGACGCACACACGAACCGACGAGGGCAAGCCCTACGGCTGGAAGCGGCAGGAACTCTTCTCGAAAGGGGACGGCAAGCTCTTCGACTTCATCAACACCGAGCTGTTGCCGCACCTGCACGCGCTCGACATCGATCCCAGGACCAAGCTGCCCAACCCGACCGTCAGCCGCAAGCAGCGCGTCATCGGCCGGATCATGACCGCCGTGGAGCGTGTGCGCGTCGATAGCGAGACCAACCTCCGCGACATCCTCGACAAGGTCGATGAGATCAGCATCGACCACGTGGACGATACGCACTTCTTCACGCTCTCCCAGGTGTACGAGGACCTGCTCCTGAAGATGGGCGAGAAGAACTCCGATGGCGGCCAATTCTTCACGCCGCGGGAGGTGATCCGGGCGATGGTCCACACGGTCGGGCCGAAGCTGGGCGAGACGGTCTACGACCCCTGCTGCGGGACGGGCGGCTTCCTCGCCGTGGCCTACGAGCACATCGCCCGCAACCTCGGCAGCGCCCCCGCCAGCACCGACATTGACCGGCTCAAGCACGACAGCTTCTTCGGCCGCGAAAAGGAGAACCTGGTTTTCCCCATCGCGCTGGCCAACCTCGTGCTGCACGGCATCGACCAGCCGAACTTGTGGCACGGCAACACGCTGACCCGGCGCCCCAGCTACGGCGCGCTGTTCGACAAGGCCCCCAAGACGTTCGACGTGATCCTGACCAACCCGCCCTTCGGCGGCAAGGAAGGCAAGGACGCGCAGAAGAACTACGCCTACGCCACGAGCAGCACGCAGGTGCTCTTCGTGCAGCACATCCTGGGCGAGCTGGCCGCCGACGGCCGCTGCGCCATCGTCCTCGACGACGGCTTCCTGTTTCGCAAGGACGAGGCGGCCTTTGTCGAGACGAAGCGCAAGCTGGTGGACGAGTGCGACCTGTGGGCCATCGCCAGCCTGCCGGGCGGCGTCTTCGTCGGCGCCGGCGCGGCGGTCAAGACGAACCTGCTGTTCTTCACCAAGGGAAAAAAGACCAGCAAGATCTGGTACTACGACTTGACGCACGTGAAGGTCGGCAAGAAGTCGCCGATGACGCTGGCCCACTTCGGCTTCGGCAAGAACGGCGACGCACTGGACGACGCGGACCTGCCCGCCTCGCTCACCGATGCCTGGCGGGAGGATGAGGCGAACGCCGGCCAGCCCTTTCCCAGCTACGCCCGCCTGCTGACGAAGCGCGGCACGAAGGCCGGCGAAAGCCGGTACTCGTGGACCGTGGACTTCGCCGCCCGGAGGCGACAGGCCCGCGAGGACATGAAGCCGCACCAGCCGGAAGTCGAGCGGGCCAAGGCCGAGGTGGTGTCGCTGAAGGAAAAGCTCAAGGCGATGAAGGCCGACGGCCGGGACCACGGTAAGATTGAGACGCTGGAAGCCGGCATTCGGGAGCAGGAGAAGGCCGCACGGGACCTCCAGGCAAAGGCGGACGCCATCGACGCCGCGGTGTTCGATCTCAAGGCCGTGAACCCCAACGCCATCATGAAGATGGACGAGCGCACGCCCGAGGAGGTGATCCAAAGCATTGAGGAGCAGGGAAAGATCGTGACACAGTCGCTGGCCACGTTGCGGCGACTGCTCTCCCAGGGGATGGCCGAGTGACCGGCGGTGAATACTGGGGAAAACCCGGCGTTCGATCTATTCTCCTCGGGCCAAAAACGGGGAGGAAAACGGGTCCATTGAGGGTTGCTGTCGCATCAGGGGGCGACGGCGGCCCTGAATAGCCCCATTTTCTCGCACCCGCGCAGCTCGACGAGGCGTTTCGGGGGCCGCAGAAGTTCACGGCCTTGGCCTCC